>NZ_JNIK01000021.1 GCF_000701365.1 Blastococcus sp. URHD0036 | reverse complement strand
GCTACGCCAAGCTGCAGCTGTCGGAGTTCATGCACGAGATCGCGCGCAACGTCGCCCCCCGGATGATCCGGGCCAACGTGGTGCACCCGACCAACTGCAACACGAACATGCTGAACAGCGCCCCGATGTACCGGGCGTTCCGGCCGGACCTGGAGAACCCGACCCGCGAGGACGCGCTGCTGGCCTTCCCGGCCCAGCAGCTCCTCCCGATCCCCTACGTCGAGCCGATCGACATCAGCAACGCGGTGCTCTTCCTCGCCTCGGACGAGTCCCGCTACGTGACCGGTCTCCAGCTCCGCGTGGACGCCGGCTCCTACCTGAAGTTCCACGACTTCCACGTCTGATCCCCCCATCCTTCCTGCACGTCCGAACCGCTGAGGAGTACTCGAATGAAGGTCCGTGTCGACGGCGAGATCTGCCAGGGCCACACGCTGTGCGCCATGACCGCCCCCAACCTCTTCGCGCTGAGCGACGAGGACGGCCACGCCTGGGCGATCAACGAGGACGTCCCCGCCGGGCAGGAGGAGCTCGCCCGCGAGGCGGCCCGCTCCTGCCCGGAGCAGGCCATCGTCATCACCGAGTGACGGCGCGGGGATGAGCACCGACGAGACGACGGCCGTGCGCGCGGACGACGCCGCGCGCACGGAGGGGCGACGCATCGTCCTCGACCGGCACGGCCCGGAGTACCGGACCGAGTTCGTCGACTGGGCGAAGCGGCTGCACGCCGGGCCGCGCATCGCGTGGAACGACACCCACGGCGGCTACTGGTTCGTCAACGGCAACCAGGAGCTGTTCGACGTCGCGCGTCGCTCGGACGTGCTGTCCAACGACGCCGACATCCGCAACGAGCGGCGCGGCTACGACGGGATCAACATCCCGGCGAGCTCCAAGGAGACGCGGGGCGGCGTGATCGGCGGGTTCCTGGAGATGGACCCGCCGGTGCAGCGGTACTACCGCAACGCGCTGAACGCCTACCTGTCCCCGGCGGCCGTGGCCCGGTGGCAGCCGGTGCTCGACGAGATCACCCGCGCCGCGATCGACGAGAAGATCGAGAGCGGCCGGATCGACTTCGTCGAGGACCTGGCGAACATCGTCCCGGCGGTGCTCACCATGGCCCTGCTCGGCCTGCCGCTCGAGGACTGGGTGATCTACAACGAGCCCTCCCACGCCAGCGTCTACACGCCGATCCACTCCCCGGACCACCCGCGGGTGATGGAGCTGGCAATGCAGATGGGGATGTCGCTGTTCGGCCGCATCCAGGAGGCGAAGACCGACCCGAAGCCGGGGCTGCTCTCCGCCGTCCTGAACGCCGACCTCGGTGACCACCAGCAGGACGACATGGAGGCCGTCGGGGTGATCATGCTGCTCATCGGTGGCGGCTTCGACACCACGACGGCGCTGACCGCACACTCGCTGGAGTGGCTGGGGGAGCACCCCGACCAGCGCGAGCGGCTCGTCCGGGAGTGGGACACCCTGCGCGACAGCGCGACTGAGGAGTTCCTGCGCTTCTACACCCCGGCGCAGGGCGACGGCCGCACCGTCTCCGCGGACGTCGAGATCGACGGCGTCCAGTTCAAGGAGGGCGACCGGCTCTGGCTGTCCTGGGCCATGGCCAACCGGGACGAGCAGGTGTTCCCGGACCCGCACGAGATCAAGCTGGACCGCACGGGCAACCGGCACGCCAGCTTCGGTCTGGGCATCCACCGCTGCATCGGCTCCAACGTGGCCCGGGCCGGGTTCAAGACGATGGTCAAGGCGGTCCTGGACCGCATGCCCGACTTCGTCTGCGATCCCGCCGGGACCGTGCACTACGAGACGACGCAGGTCATCAACGGCATGCGGTACCTGCCCGCCACCTTCACCCCGGGCAAGCGCCTCGGCCCGGGGCTGGAGGAGACGATCGCGAAGATCCAGCGGGTGGTCGACGAGCAGCGTCTCGCCGAGCCCGTCACCGTCCGCAAGGAGCGCGCGACGCTCGGCTGAGCCGGGTCGACGTACGGCCGGGTCCGGGCGAGTGCCTCGTCCGGACCCGGCCGCCACGTCGTCCGCGAACCGTCCGTCCCGATCGGCCCGCCCGGTACCGCCACCCTCGACCCCGCCTGGAGACACGCATGAGCATCGACCAGAGCGCCGACGCCGACCGCGCGCGACTGCGCGTCGAGCTCGACCGGCACGCGCCCGAGTACCGCACAGAGTTCGAGCCGTGGGTCGAGCGGCTGCACGCCGAGGCGCCGATCGCGTGGAACGACACCCACGGCGGCTACTGGTTCGTCAACGGCAACGAGGAGCTCTTCGACGTCGCCCGCCGGGCCGATGCGCTCTCCAACGACGCCGACATCTTCAACCGGCGGCGCGGCTATGACGGCATCGGCATCCCGGCGGGGCCCAAGGAGGCCCGCGGCGGGATGATCGGCGGCTTCCTGGAGATGGACCCGCCGGTGCAGCGGTACTACCGCAACGCGCTCAACGCCTACCTGTCGCCGGCGGCGGTGGCGCGGTGGCAGCCGGTGCTGGACGAGATCACCCGCGCGGCGATCGACGAGGTGATCGAGACCGGCCGGATCGACTTCGTCGACGACCTGGCCAACATCGTCCCTGCCGTCTTCACCATGGCGCTGCTCGGGCTGCCGCTGGAGGACTGGGTCGTCTACTGCGAGCCCGCCCACGCCGGGGTCTACACCCCGATCCACTCGCCGGACTACCCGCGCGTGCGCGAGCTCGGGATCACCATGGGCATGCGGATGTTCCAGAGCATCCAGGAGCTCAAGGCCGACCCGAAGCCGGGCCTGCTGAACGCCGTGATCACCGCCGATCTCGGCGACCACGAGCAGGACGACATGGAGATCGTCGGTGTCGCCATGCTGCTCATCGGCGGCGGCTTCGACACCACCACCGCGCTCACCGCGCACGCCCTGGAGTGGCTGTCGGAGAACCCCGGGCAGCGCGAGCGGCTGATCACCGAGTGGGACACCCTCCGCGACAGCGCCACCGAGGAGTTCCTGCGCTTCTACACGCCCGCGCAGGGCGACGGCCGCACCGTCTCCCAGGACGTGGAGATCCACGGCGTCCACCTGCAGGAGGGCGACCGGCTCTGGCTCTCCTGGGCGATGGCCAACCGGGACGACACGGTCTTCGAGGACCCGCACACCGTCCGGCTCGACCGCACCGGCAACCGGCACGCCAGCTTCGGGCTGGGGGTGCACCGGTGCATCGGCTCGAACGTGGCCCGCGCCGCCTTCAAGACGATGCTGGCCGCCGTGCTCGAGCGGATGCCCGACTTCGTGTGCGACCCGGCGGGCGCCGTGCACTACGAGACCACCCAGGTGATCAACGGCATGCAGCACCTGCCGGCCACCTTCACCCCGGGCGAGCGCCGGGGCCCCGGCCTCGCCGAGACGATCGCCACCCTGCAGCGCGTCGTCGACGAGCAGCAGCTGGCCGAGCCGATCACCGTCCGCCGGGACCGCGCCCGGCTCGCCTGAGCACCATCCGCCAGACTCCCGCACCACCAGACCCGATCCACACGAACCGAGCTGGAGCACTCCCATGACCTACGTGATCGCCGAGCCCTGCGTCGACGTCCTCGACCGTTCCTGCGTCGACGCCTGTCCCGTCGACTGCATCTACGAGGGCGGCCGGATGGCGTTCATCCAGCCCGAGGAGTGCGTCGACTGCGGCGCCTGCGTCCAGGTCTGCCCCGTCGAGGCCATCTACTACGAGGACGACCTCCCCGAGGAGTGGGCCGGCTACACGGCCCTGAACGCCGCGTTCTTCGCCGGCGTCGGCTCCCCGGGCGGGACGGCGAACCTGCCCAAGGGCACGGTTCCCGACCCGGCCGAGGTCACCGCCCTTCCGCCGCGCCCCGCCGAGGACTGACCCCCGCGGCTCCGCCGTACCCGGCGCCCCGCTGACGCGGCGCCCGAACCGAGGAATGAGGACACGTGAGCCAGCCCCTGCCGTTGGTCCTGCCGTGGAACGAGTTCTACTGGAAGTCCGGTGCCGACGGTCGGCTGCGGATCCAGGAGTGCTCCTCCTGCTCCGGCCTGATCCACCCGCCCAAGCCGATCTGCCCCTCCTGCGGTGACCGGGACCTCCGGGTCCGTGAGGTGTCGGGCCGCGGGATCCTCTTCGGGTTCACGGTCAACCACCACTTCCCCTTCCCGGGGGTGACCAACCCGTTCGCCATCGCGCAGGTGGCGCTCGACGAGGACCCGCGGGTCAAGCTGACCACCCGTCTCGTGGACGTGGACCTCGACGACCTGCGGCTGGGCATGCGGATGGAGGTCGTCTTCGAGCAGGTGGAGGACGTCTGGCTGCCGCTGTTCCGGCCCACCGCCGAGCAGCCGGCCGAGCCGGCGGCGCTGCCCGAGGACGAGGAGCCGGTCGAGCGGATCCGCACCTTCGTGCGGCCGATGCTGGGCTCGCGCAAGTTCGAGGACGACGCCGTGCTCTCCGGCATCGGCGCGTCGAAGATCGCGCGCCGGCAGATGGTGGACCCGCTCTCGCTGACCATCGACGCCTGCCAGGCGGCGGTCGCCGACGCCGGCCTCACGATGGCCGACATCGACGGCCTGTCCACCTACCCGGGCGGTGGGATGGAGAGCGGCTTCAGCGAGGGCGGCGTTACGGCCCTGGAGGCGGCGCTGCGGATCCGGCCCAACTGGTACAACGGCGGCGGCGAGACGTTCGGCCCCGGGGGATCGGTCATCGCGGCGATGCTCGCGGTCTCCGCCGGTCTGGCCCGGCACGTGCTGTGCTTCCGCACGCTCTGGCAGTCCAGCCAGGAGACGCTGATGAAGCAGGGCTACCTCAAGCCCGGCCGCGGCAGGATCGGCGGCGACATGGGCTGGGGCATGCCCTTCGGCGCCCTGTCGGCCGCGCACCTGCTCGGGCAGACCGCGAACCGCTACATGCACAAGTACGGCGCCACCCGGGAGACCCTCGGCTGGATCGCGCTCAACCAGCGGGCGAACGCGGCGCTCAACCCGACCGCGGTCTACCGCGACCCGATGACGATGGACGACTACCTGGGCGCGCGCATGGTCACGACGCCGTTCGGCCTCTACGACAACGACGTCCCGATCGACGGCTCGATCGCGGTGATCGTGTCCGCGGCCGACGCCGTCGGCGACCTCGCCAAGCCCCCGGTGCGCGTCGAGGCCGTCGGCACGCAGCTCATCGAGCGCATGGAGTGGGACCAGAGCACCTCCACGCACGAGCCGCAGGTGTTCGGCCCCGCCCAGCACATGTGGACGCGGACCGACCTGCGCCAGGACGACGTCGACCTCGCCCTGCTCTACGACGGGTTCAGCTTCAACTGCCTGTCGTGGCTCGAGGGCCTGGGCTTCTGCGGCGTCGGCGAGGCGAAGGACTTCCTCGACGGCGGCAAGAACATCGCCCGGGACGGCGTCCTGCCGCTGAACACCAACGGCGGGCAGCTGTCGCACGGCCGCACGCACGGCATGGGCCTGGTGTACGAGGCGGTCAGCCAGCTGCGCCGCGAGGCGGGGGAGCGTCAGGTCGCCGATGCCCGGGTCGCCGTCGTCAGCAGTGGCGGGCTGACCCCCAGCGGCGTCCTGCTGCTGCGCACCGACAGCTGAGCCGCCCGGTCGCCGGTCCCGTCCTGACGGGACCGGCGGCCGGCCCGCCCCGGGTCGGGTCAGACCCCTCGACCCTGGGGAGGGGCCGTCGTATGCTGCCGGACGATGTGATGCCTTTGAAAACATGGATGGGTGGCATGACGCACGACGGGGACACGCTCTTCATCGACGGGAAGTGGCTCCCGGCCGATGACGGCCGCACGTTCGACGTCACCGACCCGAGCAACGGCCGGGTCATCGGCCGGGCCGCCGACGCGGGCGCCGCCGAGGCCGACCGGGCCATCGCTGCCGCCGAGGCCGCCTTCGGCCCGTGGAGCCGGACCACCGCCTACCAGCGGGCCGAGGTGCTCTGGACCGCCCACCGCCTGATGACCGAGCGCGCCGAGGAGCTCGCCGCGCTCATGACCGCCGAGCAGGGCAAGCCGCTCAAGGCCGCCCGCAACGAGGTGCGCTACGCCGCGGACTTCCTCAGCTGGTTCGCCGAGGAGGCCAAGCGGGTCTACGGCAGCACGATCCCGTCCTCGCGCCCCGAGCAGCGGCTGATGGTGATGCACCAGCCGGTCGGCGTGGTCGCGGGCATCACGCCGTGGAACTACCCGATCTCGATGATCACCCGCAAGGTGGCCCCGGCCGTCGCCGCCGGCTGCACGATCGTGCTCAAGCCCGCCGAGCAGACGCCGCTGTGCGCCGTCGCGGTCTTCGACATCCTGGCCGAGGCGGGGTTGCCCGCGGGCGTGGCCAACCTGGTCACCACGAACCGGCCGGCGGCCGTGGGGGACCGTCTCCTGGACTCGCCGGCGGTCCGCAAGCTGACCTTCACCGGCTCCACCGAGGTGGGCAAGGCGCTGGCGGCCCGGGCGGCGGCCACCATGAAGCGGGTGTCCATGGAGCTCGGCGGCCACGCCCCGATGCTGGTGTTCGACGACGCGGACCCGGTGCACGCGGCCAAGGGTGCGGCGCTGGTGAAGTTCCTGAACACCGGTCAGGCGTGCATCAGCCCCAACCGGATCTACGTGCAGCGGGGCATCTTCGACACCTTCGCCGCCGCGCTCGTCGACCGGGTGGCCAAGCTCAAGGTCGGCCCCGGCACCGCCGAGGGCGTCGGGATCGGGCCGCTGGTCGACGAGGCCGCCGTCGACAAGGTGGAGCGCCAGGTCGACGACGCCGTCGCGAAGGGCGCCCGGTTGCTCTCCGGCGGCGGTCGCCTGGCCGAGGGCGACCTCGCCGGCGGCCAGTTCTTCGCGCCCACGGTGGTCGCCGACGTCGACGAGTCGATGGTCATCTACCGCGAGGAGACCTTCGGGCCGGTGGCCGCGCTCATCCCGTTCGACGACGAGGACGAGGTCGTGCAGCGGGCCAACGACACCGAGTACGGCCTGGCCTCCTACGTCTACACCCGGGACCTCGGCCGCGCGGTGCGGGTGTCGGAGGCGCTGCGCTTCGGCATCGTCGGGGTCAACGACATCAACCCGACGGCCGCGGCCGCGCCCTTCGGCGGGGTCGGGGCCAGTGGCCTGGGCCGCGAGGGTGGGGCCGAGGGCATCGACGAGTACCTCGACGTCAAGCTCGTGGGGCTCGTCGTCTAGACCGTCCCGGGAGGGACACACTGACCGACGTCAGGGACGTCGCCCGGCGGTGCAGACCCACGAGTCCGCCGCCGGGGCCAGTCGTACACACAACGAGGAGTGGGTGGATGAAGCTGAAGGTCGGACAGACGCTGAGCAGCGCGGTCGACGCGACGTCGCTGGTCGTGGTGCGGGCACCGGAGGACGACGTGACCGTCACCTGTGGTGGCGCGCCGATGACCGGGCCGGGGGAGACCCCCGCCGCGGGCGCGACCGCCGAGGGCGAGGCCGGCAACGGCGTCCTCATGGGCAAGCGCTACTCGGACGAGGCCCTCGGGCTCGAGCTCCTGTGCGTCAAGCCGGGGGACTACGCGGTCGCCGTCAACGGCACGCCGCTGGCGCAGAAGACCGCCCAGCCGCTGCCCGCCTCCGACTGAGCTCCGCGGCGGGACCCCCGGCACCACCGGGGGTCCCGCCGGGGCCGGCCGGGCGCGGCGCCCGCAGGGCGGCGGCACCTCCGCCGCAGCCCATCGCCGCAGCACACCATCGATCCGACGACCGGGCCGCCCACGGGCGCCCGGCCGCGTGAAGGGAGAGTCCGGTGGCCCGCAAGGCTCGGACAGGCAGCACGGGCGTGGGAGTGGCGCGGTTCCTCCTGCGCACCGCGGTGGGCGGCACGATGATCGCCCACGGCGTGAAGCACGGCCGCTCGCTCAAGGGCACCGCCGGCTGGTTCGGCTCCATCGGCTTCAAGCAGCCGATGCTGCAGGCGCGCACCAGCGCGGTGGTCGAGATCGGTTCCGGCGCGGCGCTCATCGCCGGCGCGGCGACCCCGCTCGCGGCCTCCGCGGTCGTCGGCACCCTGACCGTGGCCGCCCGCTCGGTGCACATCCCGAACGGCTTCTTCATCAACGCCGAGGGCTGGGAGTACGTCGCCAACCTCTCCGTGGCCTCCATCGCGCTGGCCGCGCTCGGCCCGGGCGGCTGGAGCGTCGACCGCGCGCTGGGCACCGACCGGTTCTCCGGCCCCCGAGCGGCTCTGTTCGTCGCCGGACTGGGCATCGGCGGGGCCGCCGCCCAGCTCGCCACCTTCTGGAGCAAGCCGGCTCCGAAGCCGGTCACGGCCTGAGCGCGGACGCCATGACCCAGACCCCGGAGCACGTGGTCGTCGTGGGCGCCGGGCTGGGGGGCCTGCGCACGGTCGAGGCGCTGCGCGCCCGCGGGCACGCCGGCCGGATCACCCTGGTCGGTGCCGAGGTGCACCTGCCCTACGACCGGCCGCCGCTGTCCAAGCAGATCCTCACCGGCACGTGGGAGCCGGCGAAGGCCACGTTCAAGGACGCCGAGGCGCTCGCCGCGCTCGACGTCGACACGGTCTTCGGCAAGCGCGCGGTCGGCCTCGCCGGCACCAGCGTGGAGCTCGAGGACGGCACCTCGCTGACCGGCGACGTCGTCGTGCTCGCCACCGGGGTCACGGCCCGCACCCTGCCCGGCCAGCCGGCCGGCGTGGTCACGCTGCGCACCATCGACGACGCCATCGCCCTGCGCGGCGCGTTCGACTCGCTGACGTCGCTGCTCGTGGTGGGCGCCGGCTTCATCGGTGCCGAGGTCGCCTGGGCCGCCCACGGCAAGGGCGTCCAGGTGACCGTGCTCGAGGCCCTGCCGGTGCCGGTCGAGCGTGCGCTGGGCCGGGAGGTCGGCGCCCTGGCGGGCCGGCTGTTCACCGAGGCCGGCATCGACCTGCGCTGCGACACCCGCATCGCGCGGTTCGTCGACGAGCGCACGGTCGAGCTCTCCGACGGTTCCACCGTGGGTGCCGACCTCGTGCTGGTCGGCATCGGCTCGCTGCCCGACGTGAGCTGGCTCGACGCGGCCGGCCTCGAGATCGGCGACGGCGTCGCCTGCGACGCCAACGGCCGCGTGGTCGGGACGAGCGGCGTGTGGGCGCTCGGCGACATCGCCGCCTGGTGGGACGCCTCCCGCAACCGGTTCCACCGCAACGAGCACTGGACCACCACCGTGGACCAGTCGGCCGTGGTCGCCTGCGACATCCTCGGCGAGGAGCCGCCGCCGCCGGCAGTGCCCTACGTGTGGTCCGACCAGTTCGGGATGAAGATCCAGACCTTCGGGCGCACCGACCTCGCCGAGGAGGTCGCCCAGCTGCACGGCACGGGGATGGACGGCGGCCCGGTGAAGGGCACGGTGGTCGGCTACTTCGCCGGCGGCGTGCTGGTCGGTGTCGTCGGGTTCGGTGCGCCGGCGAAGCTGGTGCGGTACCGCGCCATGATCGCCGAGGGCGCCTCGCAGGAGAGCGTGCTCGCCCAGTCCGACGCCGCCGTCGCGTCCGACGGCTGAGCGCCCCGCACCAGCTCCACCTGCTCCGGCCGGACAGCCCGGCCGGAGCGCTTCGACGACAGGAGAATCCGCATGACCGCCAACAGGCTCGCCGGCAAGGTCGCGCTCATCACGGGTGCCGCCCGCGGCCAGGGCCGGGCGCACGCCGTCCGGCTGGCGTCCGAGGGCGCCGACATCATCGCCGTCGACAACTGCGTCACCGCGCAGACGACGGACTACGCCGGGCCGACCGAGGAGGACCTCGCCGAGACCGTCCGCCTGGTCGAGGCGCAGGACCGACGGATCCTCGCCCGCAAGGGCGACATCCGCGACCTGCCGGGGCTGGAGCAGCTGGTCAAGGACGGCGTCGCCGAGTTCGGCCGCCTCGACGTCGTCGTGGCCAACGCCGGCATCTGCCCGGCCAACTGGTCGTGGGAGATCCCGGTCGAGCAGTGGCAGGAGACGATCGACGTCAACCTGACCGGCACCTTCTACACGATGAAGGCCACCGTTCCGACGCTGATCGAGCAGGGCACCGGCGGCTCGATCATCATCACCAGCTCGGTCGCGGGGCTCCGGGGGCTGCCGTTCCTCGCCCACTACGCCGCCAGCAAGCACGGCGTCGTCGGCCTGGCGAAGTCCATGGCCAACGAGCTCGGCCAGCACAACATCCGGGTCAACACCGTGCACCCGCACGGCGTCGAGACGGGCATGCAGCCGGCGCGCATGGGCCAGCTGATCCAGGAGAACGCGGCCACCCTCGGCCCGATCTTCATGGGCACCCTGCCGGACTTCATCTCCCAGCCGGAGGACATCGCGGCCGCGGTCGCGTTCCTGGCCTCCGACGACGCGCGCCACATCACCGGCGTCCAGCTGCCCGTCGACCTGGGCACGCTCATCCGCTGACGCGGGCACGACGCAGAACGGCCCCGGGGCGCTCGCGCGCCCCGGGGCCGTTCGACGTGCCGGGCGGCTAGGCGACGAGGCGGACCCGGGCGGTGCCGGGCGCGGTCTTCGTGCCGGTCTGGTTCTCCGACCACAACTCCAGCTCGAGCACGGTGCTGCCGTCGTCGGCGGTGGTGCGCCCGGTGACGGTGCCGGTGATCGTGATGGTGTCGCCCTTGAGCGCCGGCTGCTTGAAGCGGCACTCGAGGTGCTCGAGCACGCCGCGCTCGCCGACCCACTGCTCGACGGCGCAGTGCATCCACGCCCAGATCAGGTTGCCCATGCCGAAGGCACCGGGCATCCCGGCGGCCTTGCCGGCCTCGTCGTCCATGTGGATGTCGACGAACTCGTAGTTCACCGCGGCGTAGCGGTTCCAGGCGTGCAGCCCGGCCTGGCGGACGAACGGCGGGACGGTGGCGCCCACCTCGAACTCCCGCGTGGTGACGTCGGTCATCGGTGCTCCTCGGGCGATCGTCGGGTCAGTAGCGGATCAGGGACATGGTCGAGGTCTTGATCCGCTCCCCGGCCTGGTTCGTCCAGGTGGTCGCGAAGTCCGTCACCAGCATCCGCCCCAGCCGGCTCTCCTTCTCCTGGTACTGAGCGATGACCGTCTCGGAGCGGATGACGTCGCCCGGCCGGATGCGGACGCCGGTGTAGTCGACGAACATGCCGCCGTTCAGGGCGCGGAAGAGGTCGGGCGGCTGCACCCCGAGCTTCTGCTCCATCGCGCCGACCGCGGTGTACTTCGCATCGACCTCGAACGCCCGCTCGTCGGGCTCGGTGCGCGCCGCGGCCCAGGCGAAGACGCTGATGTCCAGCGGGGCGACGAGCCGGCCGGCGGCCTCGGCATCCGGGTCGAGGTAGTGCGCCGGCGGGGCCTCCGGGTAGTACACGGCGATGGCCCACCGGCGGATGTCGGACGCGGAGACCGGATAGGAGTGGGTGACCCCGTACGGCTGCCCGACGATCGCCGCCATGTCCGGCCGGACCAGTCCCAGCTCACTCACGGGCGCGCTCCTCTCGAGGTCGCCGTCGTCGGCGACTGCAGGTCTTCGGAACATACATGTGGAACTGTCGACCCAGACAGGGGCCACTGAGCGCGGTTCAGCGCGCGTGCGCGAGGCGGCCGCCGACGGTCACGGCCCGCACCCGTCCGGCGGCGGGGTCGGCCAGGACGTCGCGGGGAGCGCCGTCGAGCAGGACCAGGTCGGCCGCGGCGCCGGGGACGACCTCCCGCGGGAGCCCGCCGGGGTCGCCGGTCGGCGCGAGGTAGGCCGCGAGCGCGGTGTCGGCGTCGAGCCGCTCGGCCGGCGCCACCACCGCCCCGCTGCGGGTGCGCCGGTCGACCGCCGCGGCGACGACCCGCCACGGGTCCAGGGGGCCGTAGGGGGCGTCGCTGGAGAGGGCGAGGGGCACCCCGCCGACGACCAGGCTGGCGGCGCGGTAGAGGTCCTCGTGGTCGGCGGCCGGCACGTCGCGCAGGTAGTCGTCCCCGCGGTCGGCGAGGAAGCCGGGCTGGGTGACCACCCGCAGGCCCCGGCGGGCGAGGTCGGCGACGATCCCGGCGGGCACGAGCGCGCCGTGCTCGATCCGGTCGCCGACCAGCCCGCCGGCGAGGTCGAGGGCGGCCAGGAGCAGCGCGAGCGCCTCGCGGGTCACCACGTGCACCGCCACCGGCCGGCCGGCGGCGTGTGCGCCGCGGATCCGCTCGACGAGTGCCTCGAGGTCGGGGAGCCCGGAGTCGGCGAGCACGATCTTCAGCGGACCGGCGGTCAGCTCCGCCGGGAGGACGGTGCCCAGCGGCGCCCCGAGCAGGTGCACGGCCTGCGGGAGGTCGCCGGCCGCGCGCGCGGCGGCGAGCGCGCGGACGGCGGCCGGTGTCAGGTCGGGTGTCGCGTCGGTGACGGCGGTGATGCCGAGCCGGGTCAGCCGCCGCCCGATCCCGGCCAGGTCGGGGAGGCCGCTGCCGCCGAGCCGGCTGCGCAGCCAGTCGTCGGCCCGCCACAGCCGGCCGGTCGGCCGGCCGTCGGCGTCCCGCTCGACCCCGGGGTGGGGCGCGCCGGCGAGGTCGAGGAGCGCGGTGCCGGCGGAGTTGACCGTCCAGAGCGCGCCGCTGCGGTGCTGCACCCGGACGGGCCGGGCGGCATGCAGCCGGTCCAGCGCGGCGGCGTCCAGGTCCCCGGCGACCGACTCGGCGTAGCCGGTGCCCCGGACCCAGCCGTCGCCGCCCGTGGGTGCCGCGGTCAGCGCCCGGCGGAGCTCCGCCGCGGTGGTCACGGCGGGCGGGCCGCATCTCACGGAGAGCTCGGCCGCGGCGAGGGCGTGCAGGTGCAGGTGGTGGTCGACGAGGCCGGGCAGCAGGGTGCCGCCGCGGCCGTCGAGCACCTCCTCGCCGTCGCGGTCCAGGTGCGGGCCCACCTCGACGACCCGGTCGCCGCGGACCCGGACGTCGACCCGCCGCCCGTCCAGCAGCGTCGCGGCGCGGACCAGCAACCCGCTCACGCGATGCCCAGCTCGGCGAGGACCGCCGCGGTGTCGGCTCCCGGCTCGGGCGCCTGCCCCTCGACCGTGCGCAACTGCGGGGGCTCGACCGGGACGACGCCGTGGGCGGTGTCGAGCACCCAGGCGTCGCCGTCCCGGCGGGCCGCGGCGGAGGGGCCGGCCGGGAGGTCCGCCAGGGTCGCGGCCACGACGTCGGCCATCGCGACGTCCCACAGGACCCCGGAGCCGTCCGCCGGGGCGGTCATCGCCAGTGCGGCGGCGGTGAGGCCGGTCAGCGGGTCGGCGATCGCGTCCCCGACGAACACCGGAGACCCGTCGGCTGCGCGGGCCACCAGTCCGGCGCCGGCCGCGACGTCGTCGCCGAACCCGATCCGGCCGGAGGCCCGCCCGGCCGCGGTCAGCGACACCCAGGTGGTGCCCGCGGCCACGGCGGCGTCGGCGTCCAGGCCGAAGCCGGCCAGGGCGCGCGGCCGGGACCCCTCGATCACGACGTCGGCGACGGCGACGAGAGCCGCCATCGCCGCGCGCCCGCGCGCCGTCGCGGGATCGAGCAGCACCGCGCGGTGACCGGCGTGCAGCAGCCGGTAGAACTCCGCGCTCCCGCGTCGGGCGCCGTCGAGCCGGTCGGGCACCTCGACCTTCACCACCCGGGCACCGGCGAGCCCGAGCAGCGAGGCGGCCAGCGGGCCGGCCCACAGCGCGCTGAAGTCGACGACGAGCAGGCCCTCGACCGGCCGCGGCGGATGCCTGGGGAGCGGGGCGGGGGCCGCAGGCGCCGTGCGCACCGGGGTGGCCGCCACGCCGAGCAGTTCGGCGCGCTCGGCCAGCTCGGCGCCCGGCCGCTCCCGCACCCACGCGGCGACCGCGGGCCAGGGGTCGGCGGGAAGGGGCTGCCCGACGAGGGCCCCGAGCAGGAGCGGGTCGCCGGGGCGGGCGCAGGAGACGGCGGCCCATCCGTCGAGGGTGGGCAGCAGCCGGCAGCTGCCGCCCGCGGACACCTGCCCGGCCCGCCGGGCCCCGGTCAGCGCCGCCCGCTCGGACAGCAGCCGCGCGCCGTCGAGGACCACCGGGTGCGCGGTGCCGGCCGTGGTCGCCGCGATGCGGTCGGTGAGCTCCCGGGCCACCGTCGCCGCCCGTCCGGGCGGGAGGAGCGGTGGGCCGTCGGGGGAGCCGGTGAGGGCCACGACCCCGCTCCCGGCCCAGTCGCGCACGGGGTCGGACACGGCGTTCCTCCCGGTGCGGCTCGGTGGCTGGCGTGGTGCGGACGCTAGTGATCGCGCGCGGGAGGGACGGCGACGGCCCCTCGGAGGAGGCGCGCGTCACCTCCTGCTCTGGACGCGGCGGGTCCACGTCTCTACCGTGACACTCAGTGCCATCCGACCGGGAGAGGTCGGACCGACCGACGAGGGGTGCGCAGTGGGCAAGTGGTTCGAGACGGTGGCGGAAGCCCAGCGGCGGGCGAAGCGCCGGCTGCCCAAGGGCGTCTACGGCGCGCTGGTCGCCGGGTCGGAGAAGGGCCTGACCTCCGCGGACAACCTGACGGCGTTCGACGAGCTCGGCTTCGCCCCGCACACCGCCGGGCTGGCCAACAGCAAGCAGATGGCCACCACGGTGATGGGGCAGGAGATCTCGCTGCCGGTGATCATCAGCCCGACCGGTGTGCAGGCGGTGAACCCCGACGGCGAGGTCGCCGTGGCCCGCGCGGCCGCGGCACGGGGCACGGCCATGGGGCTGTCCTCCATGGCCAGCAAGCCGATGGAGGAGGTCATCGAGGCCAACCCTAAGACCTTCTTCCAGCTCTACTGGGTCGGTGACCGCGACGTCATGGAGGCCAAGGTCGAGCGGGCCAAGCGGGCCGGCGCGGCGGGCCTGATCGCCACCCTCGACTGGTCGTTCTCCTACGGCCGCGACTGGGGCAGCCCGTTCATCCCCGAGCGGATCAACTTCGAGGCGATGCGCCGCTACGCCCCGCAGGTCGCGCTCAAGCCCGCCTGGCTGTGGGACTTCGCCAAGACCGGCGCCATCCCGGACCTCACCGTCCCGAACATGGTCGCCCACCCCGGGGACAAGGCGCCGACGTTCTTCGAGGCCTACGGCCAGTGGATGCAGTCGCCCATGCCGACCTGGGACGACGTCGCCTGGCTGCGCAGCCTGTGGCCCGAGGCGCCGTTCATGCTCAAGGGCGTCATGCGGGTCGACGACGCCAAGCGCGCCATCGACGCCGGTGCCACGGCCATCTCGGTGTCCAACCACGGCGGCAACAACCTCGACGGGACCCCGGCCTCGATCCGGGCCCTGCCGGCCGTCGCCGACGCCGTCGGTGACCAGATCGAGGTGCTGCTCGACGGCGGCATCCGGCGCGGCTCCGACGTCGCCAAGGCCCTCGCCCTGGGCGCGCGGGCGGTCATGATCGGCCGCGCCTACCTGTGGGGTCTCGCGGCCAACGGGCAGGCCGGCGTGGAGAACGTGCTGGACCTGCTCCGCGACGGCCTGGGGTCGGCGCTGATCGGCCTGGGTCACCCCTCGATCACCGAGCTCTCCCGCGACGACCTGGTGATCCCCGACGGGTTCGAGCGGCACCTCGGCGAGGAGACCCCGGGCGGGGCCTCCGCCGGCACGCCGTCCGGCCGGGCCCGGCAGAGGGAGAAGGCCTCCCCGCGCTGAGGTCCGACGCGCAGGAACGTGGCGGCGGGATCCCGGGTCTCCGGGGTCCCGCCGTCGTCGTCCCTCAGGAGCCGGCGGGCACCGGCGCGGGGTCGAGCACCTCGTCGACCAGGCCCCAGGCGCGCGCCGTGGCGGCGTCCACCCGCGTGCCGGTCAGCCCCAGCCACGCCGCCCGCCACCGGCCGGCGCGGCGCACGATGCTCACCGTCCCGCCGGCGCCGGGGATCAGCCCCATCGCGAGCTCCGGCAGCCCCAGGAGGGTGTCGGGCGCGGCCAGCACCCGGCCGGCGAAGCACGGCAGCTCGAACCCCGCGCCCAGGCAGGTGCCGTGCACGCGCACCGTCACGCGGTCGCGCACCCGGTGCACCGACTCGGCGACGCTGGCACCCAGCCGGACCACGTGGGCCCGCGCGGGGTCCGGCGCCGAGCCGAACTCGTCGAGGTCCCCGCCGGCGGAGAACGCCGGCCCCGCGCCGGTGATCTCCACCAGCAGGTTCGGGTCCCACTCCGCCGGCGCGAGCGCGGCCAGCAGGGCGTCGCGCATGGCGGCGTCGACGGCGTTGCGGCGGGCCGGCCGGTCCAGCCGCAGGTGCAGGACGTCGCCCACCCGGTGCGACACCACCCGGTGCGTGCGGTCGTCGGGCTCCCGCGCCGGGCCGCGCGCGGCGAGCCAGGCGGCGAACTCCGGCCCGGCCAGCAGCGTGGAGTACGCGGCCGACTCCGCGGTCAGCGCGGCCGGCACCGGCAGCCCGGCGCTCTGCCGGAGCAGCCAGACGTAGCTCAGGGCCGCCAGCGGGGTGGCCGTGAACCGCTCGGTGAGCGAGGCGAGCGCCGCCTCGAGGTCGGGGACGGCGACCGTGCGGGCGTCGGCCGCCTCGGGTGTGGCGGTGAGCCCGAGGTCGACGGCCTGGGCCAGCTCGCCGGGCACCCGCTCCGGACCGGGTGCGACCGCCACGGTGCAGCGCCGGCTGCCGCGCAGTGCCGTGATCGCCCGGCGGCGATCTGCCGGCGGCAGCGCGGCGAACTCCCGCGCGTCCACCACCAGCAGGGGGTCGACCGGCCGGCCCGTGCCGTCGAGCAGCAGGGGAGGCGGGGGCATCGCGGCGAGGTCGGCGGCCCGCAGCGTCGGAGCTCCGGCGGGCAGCCCGACGGGGTCGCTGGCCTGCATCTCGGCTCCCTCGGGTCGACGGTGACGGGGGGTGGTGCTCGAGCGCCGGGAGAGGCCGTCGGAGCTCCCTCCTTGTTGCGTACCGTAAGCCGTTCTACATTGCGAGATGGGCTCCGGGACGTCTCCGGTCCCCAACCGACCTGTTCCCTGAGCACATCGAGGTTCCCCATGCCCGAGGCCGTCATCGTCAGTGCCGCCCGAACCGCGATCGGGACGGCCCGCAAGGGCACCCTCGCCGACACCACGGCGGAGGAGATGGCGCAGGTCGTCCTCACCGCCAACCTGGAGCGCGCCGGCATCGACCCCCAGTTGGTCGACGACGTCATCCTGGCCGAGTCGCTGTACGGCGGTGGCGCGGTGGCCCGCTACGTCGCCATCGAGGCGGGCCTGGACCACGTGCCCGGCCTGGCGATCAACCGGCACTGCGCCGGCAGCCTGACCTCCGTCGCCATCGCGGCCGGCTCCATCCGCTCCGGCATGGACCGCGCGATCGTGGCCGGCGGTGTCCAGGCGTCGTCGCTGTCGCCGCGCTTCTCCCGCCGTGCGCCCGGCACGGAGGACGTCGTGGACTGGTTCCCGCCGATCCACAAGGACGCGCCGGACGCCCCCAGCAAGGACATGTCGATCACGGTCGGCTGGAACACCGCGCAGGAGGCCGGCCTCACCCGTGAGGACATGGACGCCTGGGCGCTGCGCTCTCACCAGCGTGCCGTCGCGGCCATCGACGCGGGCCTCCTCGTCGAGGAGATCGTGCCGATCAAGGCCCTGCAGAAGGACGGCAGCTACGTCGACTTCTCCGTCGACGAGCACCCGCGCCGCGGCACGACGATGGAGAAGCTGGCCGCGCTGAAGGTGCTGCACCCGGAGATCGAGGGCTTCTCGATCACCGCCGGCAACGCCAGCGGCGTCAACGACGCCGCCGCCGCGCTCACGATCGCCAGCGACGAGCTGGCCCGCAGCGAGGGTCTCCCGGTCCTCGGCACGGTGAAGGCCTGGGCGGCGACGGGCACCAACCCGCGCCGGACCGGCATGGCGCCGCTCGACGGCATCCCGAAGGTGCTCGAGCGCGCGGGGCTGTCGGTCTCCGACATCGCGATCTGGGAGATCAACGAGGCCTTCGCCTCGGTGCCGGTCGCGGCCTGCAAGCTGCTCGGCATCGACGAGGAGAAGGTCAACATCCACGGCAGCGGCTGCAGCCTCGGCCACCCGATCTCCGCGTCGGGCGCCCGGATGCTGACCACGCTGGTGAACGACCTGCGCCGCCTCGGTGGCGGCTACGGCATCGCCACCATGTGCGCCGGCGGCGGCATGTCCGGCGCGGTGCTCATCGAGGTCTGACCCCGACGCACGGCTCCGCGGCAGCCCCCGGTGCCCCCGCTCAGGCGGGAGGCGCCGGGGGCTGTCCCGTCCGTGGGGTGCGCATGAGCCCCTCCTGGACGACGCTGGCGACCAGCCGGCCCCTCAGGTCGGTGATCTGCCCGCGGTTGTAACTGCGGCCGTGCGCGGCCGACGGCGAGATCTGGTCGTACAGCAGCCACTCGTCGGCGCGGAACGGGCGGTGGAACCACAGCGCGTGGTCCAGCGATGCGAACTGCAGGTCCATCGCCCGGCCGTGCAGCTGCATCGACGTCCCGAGCAGGTGCATGTCGCTGAGGTAGGTCAGGGCGCCGACGTGGACCGCGGGGTCGTCGGGCAGCCGGTGCCGGTAGCGCACCCAGAGCAGCTGCCGGGGCCGCCCCTCGATCCGCTCGCCCTCCGGCTCGGGCACCCACACGGCGTCCCAGTTCGGCCACTCCGCAGCGAAGTGCCCGTCCAGCGGATCGCCCTGCGGGACCTCCTCCGGCCGCGGCACGGGAGGCGCGAGCTCCTGGTGCTCGGGACCGTCGTCGCCGGCGTGGAAGGACGCCGACATCGTGAAGATCGTCTCGCCGTCCTGGACGGCGCTGACCCGGCGGGTGCTGAAGCCGCGCCCCGTGCGCACCCGGTCGACCAGCAGCAGGATCGGCTCGGCCGGCCGCCCGGGGCGGATGAAGTAGCCGTGCAGCGAGTGCACCTGCTGGGCCGGGTCCACGGTGGCCACGGCGGCCATCATCGACTGGCCGGCCACCTGGCCGCCGAAGGTCCGGGCCATGCGGGTGGGCACCGGATGCCCGCGGTAGAGGTCGGCGTCGAGCCGCTCCACGGTCAGCACGTCGAGGATGTCGGTCACCCGACACACCTACCAGGCGCCCGCCAGGGGCGCCCCGGGCGGGGCGCCGCGGGATCAGCGGGCGGCGACCCGGGGGCGGGGCTGGCCGGCCTGCAGCTCCTGCAGGTGGGCCCGCAGCCCGCGCAGGGTGTTCTCGAGGCCGAACTCGAACTCCTCGTCGCCGGTCATCGCCAGTAGCTGCGGTCGGTCCAGCTGGCCGAGCACCCGCAGCCGGGGGGTCTCCTCGAACGGACCGGCGGGGAGCTCGGGCTCGGCTGCGCCGTCGTCGGCGATCCGGGCCAGGGCCGCCGAGCCCCGCGTGAAGACCGAGAGGGCGGCGTAGGCGTTCATCGCCACGTCGGGCGGGAACCCGGCCGTGACCAGCAGCTGCAGCACCCGGTCGATCCGCTCGGCCGAGAGCCGGTTGGCCTCCGGGGTGCCCGAGCTGCGCAGGACGATCAGGTCGCAGAGCAGCTCGTGCTCGCGGAACATCCGCCGCTGCGACCGGAAGTACCGGCGCAGGTACTCGTCCCACGGCAGGTCCTCGGGGATGTCGATGCGCCGGTCGAACTCCGCCATGGCGCGCTCGGCGAGGGTGTCCAGGAGCTCGTCCTTGCTCCGGAAGTACCAGTAGATGCTGGTCACGCCGACGTCGAGCCGTTGCGCGAGGCGCGGCATGCTCAGCGCCTCGAGCGATTCCTCGGACGCGAGGTCGTAGGCGCCCGCGAGGATCTCCGCAGCACTGATCGACCCGCGCGCGCGACGCTTGCGCGGGGTCTGCGGAGCAGGGGTGGACGACACGCCGGGCCTCCTTCCGAGGAGCGCTGACCAGACTAGTCCGGCTCGGATCCCCCGCGGCCCGCGACGCCTGGCCCGGGACCCCCGCCTGAGCGGCAGATCTTCCCTCCGGGGCACCCGTATGATAGTTGTCGAAACGTCTACGGTAAGCATGTGCAGACGGCTCCTGCCGTCCGCCGGGGACGTCGTCCCCCTCCCGGAAGCGAGGTCCGCGATGAGCCGCTCCGCCGATCGCCCCGAGCCCGGCGTGGGGGCCGGGACACCGTGACCGCCGCCCCCTGGGTCCCGTCTCCGCCCGTCGTCCCCTCGGCCGACGCGCCGACCCTGGCCGCGCACGTCCGGGACTGGCGGGCCGTGCACGGCCTGACCCACGGAGACCTCGCGCGCCGGCTGGGGGTCGCCCGCACGACGGTCCGGAACTGGGAGCTCGGCCGGCGGCCGCAGCCGCTGCAGCTGGCGGCCCTCGCCCGGCTGTTCGGCTGGGACGACCTCACGGCCCGCGCCGTGGCCGGGGAGGACCGGGTGCGCACCGAGCGCACCTCCGGCGGGCGGCACGCCTCGCCGCTGTGCCGGGCCCGCCTGGCGGCCGGGCTGACCATGACGCAGGTGGCCAACCGGGTCGGCGTGACGCCGGCCAGCGTCTCCCGCTGGGAGAACGGCTGCCGCCGGCCGAGCCCCGAACACCGGCCGGCCCTCGCGCGGGTGCTCCGGGTGGCGCCCGACCAGTTGGACGGGCTGCTCGAGGACACCCCGGCCGGTCGCTGGGACGGCGCGGCCCTGCCCGGGCTCGGTGCACTCCGCCGGGCCGCCGGGTGGACCCAGCGGGAGTTCGCGGTCGTCGTCGGCATCGGCTCGACGACCGCCCATCGCTGGGAGAACGGCCGCACCCGTGTGCCCGAGGACCGGGTGGAGCGGGTCGCCGAGGCGCTCGGCCTGACCTCGGCCGAGCTGCTGGAGCGGGGGGCGACCCCGGTCGCCCGCGCCGACAGCATCCCGGCGCTGGCCCGGCTGCGGGCGGCGGCCGGCATGAGCCAGCAGGAGGCGGCGCACCACGTCGGCATCAGCGTCCGCACGCTGCGCCGCTACGAGCACGGCCGCCGCCGGCCGGGGCTGGCCGCGGCGCGGTCGCTGGCCCGCTGCTACCGGCGTCCGCTGGCCGAGGTGCTGCGGGCCGGCGCCGTCCCGGTGCCGGCCATCCTGACGCGCCGCGCCTGGGCGCCGGACGACCTGCCGGCCGTGCTGGAGGCGCTCCGGGCGACGTCCGGGCTGTCCGCGGCGGAGCTCGGCCGGCGGCTGGGGACGACCGGACGCCGGGTGCGCTCGTGGGAGCGGGGCATCGCGGTGCCCGGCCGGGCGGCCTGCCAGCGGCTGGAGCTGCTCCACCAGCTGCCCGCCGACCGGCTGGCCCGGCTCGCGCGCGGGTTCACCCCGGCCGCCTGATCCGTCCGGCCCCAGGGGGTCAGCCGGCGGGCAGGTCCCCGGCCAGCGCGGCGACGTCCTCCAGACCGCGGAGGGCGTCGTTGAGGTGCGTGCAGGTGCTCGTCCCGCCGAACTCGGCCCGCACCCGGGCGCGGAGGTCACCGACCGGGGTGCCGGCCAGCCGGGTGGCGCTGGCCGCGGCCGCCGGGCACTCCTGCCACGGCAGCACGCGCGGCCGGGCCTCGACCGAGACCAGCGTGCCGCTGCGGCGGTCGACGCGGGCGGACAGGTCGTACTCGTGCAGCACCGTCTCGGTGCCCGACAGCACCGTGTACGAGTCGCGGAACATGCCGTCGACGACCACGACGCCCGGGTCGTCGGGGTCCACGACGACGTCCAGGCGGCGGTGCCGGCGCATGTGGCCGGGAGCCAGCGGGCCGAACGCGTGCCAGCCCTCGGGGTCGTCGGCCCGCAGGTCGGGGGCCACGGCTCCGCGCATCGGCGGGATCGCCCCGGTGCTGCGGATGTGGACCATCATCGTGCCCTCTTCCCGCCAGCCCGAGCAGATGTTCGACGAGGCGCCCAGCGCCGCCGATGCCCGGGCGTCTCCGCCGCCGGCGGGGGAGGTGCCCTCCATGAGCATCGCGTAGCCGGAGATGAGCGAGGTCACCGGGACGTCGTCCAGCAGCAGGAACAGCGGGGAGCGCGCAGCGCGCTCGCCGGGCAGGGCGGCGTCGAGGGCGGTGCGGTAACCGGACGCGGCGCGGACGTCGAGGAGGTCGGCCGTCGCGGGCACCTCCGGGTCGCTCCGGAGCGCGCTCACCCGGCCGGCCACGACGACGCTGCTGGTCGTGGCCCGGCGCAGCACGCGCGCCGTCCCGTCGGGCGCGGTGACGAGGTCACGCGCCGCGCCTGCCAGGTGCAGCGGACCGGCGGGGCCCTCCGGACGCACCATCTCGGTGGTCGCCGTCCGTCGGACCGATCCCGGTGCCCGCGGCGGCGTGCCGGGAGCGGGGTCGTGCAGTCCATGCGGCGGGTCGAGGGTGAGGCTCATCGGTGCCTCCGCAGGGCCGCCGGGCAGGGTCGCGGCCGACCGTACAGTGACGCGTACGACATCTCGAAGAGGAGAGCACCATGCGTGACGCAGTGATCGTGGAGGCCGTCCGTACGCCGGTCGGCAGGCGCAAGGGCGGGTTGTCGGGAGTGCACCCGGCGGACCTGTCGGCGCATGTGCTGCGCTCGCTGGTCGAGCGCGCCGGCGTGGACCCCGCGGTCGTCGAGGACGTGATCTGGGGCTGCGTCGGCCAGGTCGGTGAGCAGACGTTCGACATCGCGCGCACCGCCGCGCTCGCCGCGGGCTGGCCGGAGACGGTGACCGGCGTGACGATCGACCGGCAGTGCGGCTCCTCGCAGCAGTCGATCCACTTCGCCGCGGCCGGGCTGGTCGCCGGCCAGTACGACGTCGTGGTCGCCGGTGGCGTGGAGTCGATGAGCCGGGTGCCGATGGGCACCTCGCTCATGGACCAGAACCCCTTCGGCGAGGCGTTCATGGCGCGCTACGGCGCGTTCCCGAACCAGGGTGTGGGCGCGGAGATGATCGCGGAGAGGTGGGGCTTCACCCGCGAGCAGTGCGACGAGTTCTCCGTGGCCTCCCACGAGAAGGCGGCCGCGGCGCGTGCCGACGGCCGGTTCGCCGCCCAGATCGCCCCCGTGACCCTGCCCGACGGCACCGTGGTCAGCGAGGACGAGGGCATCCGCCCCGGGACGACGACCGAGGTGCTCGCCGGCCTGAAGACGGTGTTCAAGCCCGAGGGTGGCGTGATCACCGCCGGCAACTCCTCGCAGATCTCCGACGGGTCGGCGGCGCTGCTCATGACGACCGCGGAGAAGGCGCAGGAGCTCGGGCTGACCCCGATCGCCCGCGTGCACACCGCCGTCCTCGCCGGGTCGGACCCCATCATGATGCTGACCGCGCCCATCCCGGCGACGGAGAAGGCGCTGCAGCGGTCCGGCCTGTCGCTGGACGAGATCGGCGCGTTCGAGGTGAACGAGGCCTTCGCGCCGGTGCCGCTGGCGTGGCTGGCCGACATCGGGGGTGACGCCAAGGCGCTGAACCCCAACGGTGGCGCGATCGCGCTGGGTCACCCCCTGGGCGGCTCCGGTGCCCGCATCGCCACGACGCTGCTGCACCACATGCGCGACAACGGCATCCGCTACGGGCTGCAGACGATGTGCGAGGGCGGCGGCCAGGCCAACGCCACGATCTTCGAACTGCTCTAGTCCTCTCCGCCACCGAGGCATAGGAAGCGATACCCACGTCCTGGGCTCCGAGACGTGGGTATCGCTTCCTATGCCGTGCGCGCCCGGGACGTCAGCGCCAGGCGAAGACCGGCGCCTCGAGGTGGGCCACCCGGGTGTCCAGGCCCCGGCAGGCGACCTGGCAGAACTGGTAGACCACCGCGGCGGTCGGCGCGTGCACGAACCCACCCAGCAGCGGCAGCTGGATGACCGGCTGGTCGGACTCCGGGATCCGGATCAGCCGCGGCTCGACGTCGAGGTCGGCCACCGGGATCCGGTGGATGCGGGCGACCTCGGTCTCCTGCGGGACCAGGCTCCCGACCGCGCCGGCCCAGCAGACGACCGGGGTCATCACGTAGCCCGACCGGGTCACGTAGTCGTCGAGCAGCCCGAGCACCGACGACGGCGGCAGCGTCAGCCCGACCTCCTCCTCGAGCTCCCGCAGCGCCCCCTCGACCGGGGTCTCGCCGGGGTCCAGCCGGCCGCCGGGCAGCGCCCACTGGCCGGCGTGGTTGCGCATGCGGGCCGCGCGGCGGGTGATGAGCAGGGCGGGGACGCCGTCGTCCTCCACCACGCAGACCGCGACGGCGGCGTGCTTGAGGTCGGGCCGCTCCACCCCGATGCGGGGGAAGGCCGAGACGCGGGCGGCTGCGGCGTCCCGGTCGAGGGTCGTGCTCATGCGGTGCACCTCCGTCCGGAACCTACGTCAGCCGCATCGGTTCGGTTCTCGTACCGACTCGTGTAGCGTCCCGGCCACGAGTTCGAGAATCAAACTGATGGAGCCGTCGTGGACCCCGCCACCTGCACCGCCCTCGTCACCGGCGCCAACCGCGGCTTCGGCCGCGCGCTGGCCGCCGAGCTGCTCGCCCGCGGCGCGACCGTGTACGCCGCCGCCCGCGACCCGCGGTCGATCGACCTGCCCGGCGCGATCCCGATCGCCCTGGACGTCACCGACCCCGTCTCGGTGGCGGCCGCCGCCGCGGCCACCCGCGGGGTGGACCTGCTGGTGAACAACGCGGGCATCGACACCGGCACCGATCTGCTCACCGGCGACTGGGCCGACATCGAGGCCGAGCTCGGCGTCCACTACCTCGGGGCGCTGGCCGTGACCCGCGCGTTCCTGCCGCAGCTGGAGGCCGCCGGGGGATCGGTGCTCAACGTGCTCTCGGTGCTCTCCTGGATCAGCTTCCCCGGCACCGGCGCCTACTGCGCGGCCAAGTCGGCGGCCTGGTCGATGACCAACAGCCTCCGCGCGTCCCTGGCGCCCCGCGGCGTGCGGGTCTCGGCGCTGCACGTCGGCTACATGGACACCGACATGACCGCCGGCGTCGCGGCGCCGAAGTCCGATCCGGCCGAGGTCGCCCGCGTCGCCGTCGACGCCCTGGCCGTGGGCAGCCCCGAGATCGTGGCCGACGAGGTGAGTCGGCAGGTGCAGGCGGGCCTCGCCGGCGGGGTCCCGGCGCTGTACCCGGCGCTGTCGTGACCACGGCGGTCCGGACGGCGCCGGGCACCTGACCGCTCAGCCGAGGCCGGCGCGGCGGCGCTCGATCGCCTCGAGCACGGTCTTCCGGCCTCGTCCGAGCTCGCGCTCGGCGCGCTCCGCCCGGTCCAGGGTGCCGGCGTCCATGGCCGCGACCCGGTCGCGGGCCTCGGGCGCGTTCAGGTCGAGCAGCTCCGCGGCGGCCCGCGCCTCGCGGGCGGCGTCGGGGTTCGGGACGTGCTGGCCGTCGGCGTGCTGCTTGGCCCGCTCCGTGGCGGCCCGCTCCCGCTCGCTCAGCAGCTGCCAGGCGGCGTCGGGCAGGTAGCGGTGGGTGGTGTCGCCGTCGCGGGCGTCCGTGCCGCCGTCGGCGGTGTGCCACTCCTGCGCCGTCCACTGCTGGAGGTGCCGCTGCGACTCCGTGCGCTCGCCCTCGTGCCGGTAGCCGCCACCGGCGGCCTCGTACTCGGACGTCAGCAACTGGCTCTTGCGGGCGCTCCACTGTCCCGGCCGGCCGCCACGGTCGCCGGCCTTGATCTCCTCCTTCAGCCGCTCCCTCAGCTCCGGGTCCGTGTAGTCCGCCGCGTAGTCCTCCGCCGACTTCCCGCTCATCCGCGTCCCGTACCCGCGGCCGGGCGGGCCCGCACGTGCATCCGCTCGCCCTGTGGCCCGTAGAGGTTGAGGATCTCGGCCGGGACGTCGCCGGGGTTGCCGACCCAGTGCGGGGTCCGGGTGTCGAACTCGGCCACCTCGCCGGCGCGCAGCTCGAGGTCGTGCTCGCCGAGCAGCAGGCGGACCCGGCCGGAGAGCACGTACATCCACTCGTGGCCCTCGTGGGTCTTCTGCTCCGGCTCGCCGGACGGCGTGCGCGGCGGGATGACCTGCTTGTAGGCCTGCACGCCGCCCGGCCGGCGGGTCAGCGGCCAGAAGGTGTGGCCGCCCTTCTCGAAGGGCCGGGCGACGACCCGCGGATCGGGGGTCGACGGCGCGCCGATCAGCTCGTCGATCGGCACGGAGTGCGCGCGGGCCAGGGGGAGCAGCAGCTCCAGGGTGGGCCGGCGCTGACCGGACTCCAGCCGGGAGAGCGTGCTCACCGAGATGCCCGTGGTCTCCGACAGCTGGGTGAGCGTGACGTCGCGCTTGGTCCGCAGCTCCCGCAGCCGGGGGCCCACGGCCGCCAGGACGTCGTCGTCGGTCATGCGACCAGTTTGCCGTTCCAGCAACGATGTTTGTCAAGACGGCGACGTCGAGCGCACCCTCGGCGGCATGAGCGAACGAGTGGACGTCCTGGTCATCGGTGGGGGAGCGGCGGGCCTGTCCGGCGCGCTGGCCCTGGCCCGCGCACGGCGCAGTGTGCTGGTGGTGGACGGCGGGACACCGCGCAACGCACCCGCGGCGGGGGTGCACAACTTCCTGACCCGGGACGGCACGCCGCCGGGGGAGCTGATGGCCCTCGCCCGCGCCGAGGTCCGCGGCTACGGCGCTGAGGTCCGCGACGGGTGGGTGACGGGGGCCCGGCGAGAGGACGGCGGCTTCGCGCTCTCCCTGGCCGACGGGACGACGGTCTCCGCCCGCCGGCTGCTCGTGGCCACCGGCGCGCGGGACGAGCTGCCCGACGTCCCGGGCCTGGCGCAGCTGTGGGGCACCGACGTCCTGCACTGCCCGTACTGCCACGGCTGGGAGGTGCAGGACCAGCCCGTGGGCATCCTGTCGACCAACCCCATGGGCACCCACGCCGCGCTGCTGTGGCGGCAGTGGACGGCCGACGTGACCCTCTTCGTGCACACCGGCCCCGAGCCGACGGCGGAGCAGGAGGAGCAGCTGGCGGCCCGCGGCATCGAGGTCGTCCGCGGCGAGGTCGTCGGCCTGGAGACGGCGGACGGCCGGCTGACCGGCGTCCGGCTGGCGGGCGGCGCCGTCGTCCCGCGGCGGGCGCTGGTCGCCGGGAGCCAGGTGCGGGCGCCCGGGGAGCTGCTCGCCGACCTGGGGCTCGAGCCGGTCGAGTTCGCGATGAACGGCACGGTGTTCGGCAGCGTGCTGCCGGCCAGCGCCGACGGCGCGACCTCCGTGCCGGGTGTGTGGGTGGCCGGGAACGCCGGCGACGTGCGCGCCCAGGTGGTCGTCGCCGCGGCGCAGGGCCTCGCCGCGGCCGGGCAGATCAACATGGACCTCGTGCTGGAGGAGACCCGCGCGGCCGTCGCCGCCCGGACCGCGGTGGGTGCGGCGTGACCGTCTACGACGAGCAGTGGTGGGAGGACCGCTACGCCTCGGGGGAGGCGCACTGGAGCGGCCGCCCCAACGACGTCCTCGTGGCCGAGACCGCCGACCTGACGCCGGGCAGTGCGCTCGACGTCGGCTGCGGCACCGGCGGCGACGCGATCTGGCTGGCCGAGCAGGGCTGGCAGGTCACCGGCGCGGACGTCTCCCGCACGGCGTTGGCCCGGGCTGCCGCGGCGGCGGCGGAGCGCGGGCTGGCGGAGCGGGCGACGTGGGAGTACGCCGACGTCGTCACCTGGACGCCGCCTCCGCATGCCTTCGACCTGGTGACGTCGGCCTTCCTGCACGTGCCGGGCGGCATCCGGGACGGGGTGATCGCCCGACTGGCCTCCGGGGTCGCGCCGGGCGGGACCCTGCTGGTGGCCCAGCACGACCCGAGCGACCTGCACACCGTGCGGCACGGGCAGGACCCGGACCTCTTCGCCACCGGCGAGCAGCTCGTCGCGGCGCTGCCGGCCGGGGAGTTCGAGGTGCTGGCCGCCGAGGCGCGTCCCCGCATGGGGCGCTCGCACGAGGGCGAGCACCTGCACATGGCCGACGTCGTCCTGCGGGCCCGCCGCCGGTCCTAGTCGGGCTCTCCGGGAAAGAGCCGGGCGAGACCGGGCGGCGGTCGGAACGGCTGCCAGTCGCCGGCCGGCTGGGCCAGCCGGTCGGCGACCACCCACAGCACCGCCGGGTCGTGACCCATCCCGAGGTGGCTGGCGTGCACGCCGACGTTCTCGCTCCGCGGGCCGGTCCGCTGCAGGCAGGCCCGCCAGTCGACGACGCCGTCCCACCGGGAGTAGACCGACGTGCTGGGCACGCGCAGCGGACGGGCAGGGTCGGCCGTCGAGAGCCGTCGCGAGGTGTGCCGCGGGCCGAGTCGCCGGTACACGCGGGCCCCGGGCGAGCCGTCGGACTCCCGGACGACGGAGGCGAACGGGGAGCCCAGCGAGATCACCTGGCGCACCCGGTCCGGGGTGCGTGCGGCGAGCCGCCGGGCGTAGATGCCGCCGAGGCTCTGCCCGACGATGCTCACCGGGGTGCCGTGCCGGTCGGCCAGCCGCTGGACCAGGCCGGGGAGCGCGTCCACCACCTCGCGGGTGGGGCCGCGGTTGCGGCCGAGCTCCCAGCCGACCACCGGGTGGCCGAGCGCACGGAGCCAGCCGCGCAGCGCCGTGGTGGACATGTCGGTGGCCAGGAGGCCGGGCAGCACCAGGACCGGGTGCCGGTCACCGCGGGGCGCGAGACCGAGCAGCGGAAACGTCGCGGCGAGGGTGCCGGCACTGACCAGCGCGCGGATCGGCTCGGTCGCGGCCAGCAGCACCCGGCGGCGCGTCGCGGAGCTCTGAGCAGGACGAACGGCCACGGGGTTCTCCAGTCCGAGGGGACGACGTCGGTGGGACTACCCGCGCGGACGTCCCCGGACGCGGTGCATGACGCGGGGTCCCGGCCGGTCTTCCCGCGATGCGACGGGAACGACGCCGGCCGGCCGGCTGCGGTGCAGGTCACAGCGCGGGCCCCCGCCGGACCCGGGCCCGGCCGGATCCGGCGCGCGTCATCGCGTCGTCGCCCCGGCGTCTTCATGGAGAGCCCGGCGAAGAGGCTCGCTGGCCACCAGGGGTGCCTGGACGGCCCCGACGACGTGAGGACGTGCACATGAACACCACAGAGGTCGAGACGAACGAGGCCCTTACCTACGAGGCCGGGCAGCCGTCCGCGCGATCGGCGAGGAGGACCGGCAGCAGGTTCGTCGCGCTCCTCGTGAGCCTGGCGATCGTGGGCGTGCTGGGCATCGCCGCTGCGGGCTCCGCCGCGGCCGCGCCGCCGAGCGCGCCGCCGGCGGCGGGTTCGGCGACCCAGACGATCACCGGAACGGTGAACGGCGTAGCGGCCCCCTTGACCCTGACGATCGACCGCTTCACCTCCCCGGGCGGCGTGCTGACGGCGGTGGGGACCCTGGCGCTGGCCGACGGCACCACCCAGGCGGTCGCCCTGCCGGTCGACCTCGCGGCGACCGCGGCCACCGCCAGCTGCGACGTCCTCAACCTGGTGCTCGGTCCGCTGCACCTGGACCTGCTCGGGCTGGTGATCGACCTGAACCAGGTGGTCCTGAACATCACCGCGGTGCCGGGTGCGGGCAACCTGCTGGGCAACCTGCTGTGCGCCGTCGCCGGCCTGCTCGACGGCCCGGTCTCGCCCGCGGGCGGGCTGGCCGGGCTGCTCAACCGGCTCCTGGGCATCCTCGGCTGACCTGCGACGTGTGACCCCACGGTGCTCCCGGCCCACCTGGCCGGGAGCACCGTCGGCGTCCTAACCCGGGCCGCGCAGCCGACCGGGCTGCCCGCGCCCGTGACCGGCCCCCGGCCGGAGAGCCGTGACCCCGCTCTCCGGTCGGGGGTCCGGCACGGGCGGAGCCGTCGTCCCCCTGGCGTCCAGGAACGCTCGCTGCGCCATGTCGAACGTGGCGAGCACCTCCAGGAAGAACTCCGACGCGGCGGTCGCCACGTCGGACAGTTCCTCCGGAGGGGTCTCGTGCAGGGCCTCGAGCAGCACCTCGTGATGCACCCGGGCGAGCTCGAGGATGCTCACCCCGGAGGTCACGGCGGCTCGGCCCAGTTCGTATCCCCGGCTGAGAGCGGCCTCGCCGCGGCGCGGCAGGTAGCCCAGGAAGGCCACCCGGTAGTCGCGGGTGAGGGCCTCCAGGTTGTTCATCCGGCTGCCGATCCGCGGTGCCCCGGTCCGCGGCCGCCCGGCCGCGCCAGATACGCGAGGCCCTCCTCGAGATCCAGGGCCGTGGGCACGCTGCCGGTGTCCATGCCGAGGGAGACCATGGCGAACGCGACGTCGGGCTGGATGCCGACGATCACTGTCTCCGCCCCGCGCAGTCGCGCCATCTCCGCCATCGTGCGGAGCGTGCGGGCGCCGAAGGAGTCCAGGACGTCCAGCGCCGCCACGTCGATCACCACCCCGCGCGACCGGTAGCGCCCGATCTGCTCGATGAGGTCCTGCTGGAACAGCACCATCTGCGTGTCGTCGAGCGCGGTGTGGATCGACGCGATCAGCCAGGAGCCCTGTCGCAGGATCGAGACGAGCTTGGGTCCGGTCACATCGCCCCTGCCCCGTCCACCCGGCTGACCGAGTAGCCGAGCAGACGCTCGGCTTCCTCGAGGCCACCCTGCAGGTCGCCGATGGTGTCCATCTTGCTCAGGTCGACGCCGATCGTGACCAGCGTCTGTGCGATGTCGGGCGACAGCCCGGTGATGATCACGCTCGCGCCCATCAACCGCGACGCGTCGACGGTGCGCACGAGGTGGTTGGCCACGGACTCGTCGACGGCGGGGACGCCGGTGATGTCGATGACGACGACCTTGGCGCGGTGCGTCCGGATCCCGGTGAGCAGCTGCTCGGTGAGCTGGCGCGCCCGCTCGCTGTCGAGGACGCCGATCATCGGCAGGATCAGCAGCCGCTCGCGGACCGGCAGGACCGGTGTGGACAGCTCGCGGATCGAGTCCTGCTGCTGCCGGATGACGCGCTCCCGCTCGTCGACGAACGACACCGCGACCGTGTTGGCGATCCGGTTGGCCGCGGGCTCGTAGGCGTCGAGCACCCGGTTGAGCAGGCCGAAGTCGCGCTGGTACTTCTCGAACAGGGAGCGGGCCAGGACGTCGCGGAGCAGCAGCACGATGCCGACGACCTCGTGCGTCTCGACGCCGCGGGGGATGATCCGCTCGGAGAGGTCGCGCGCGTAGCGCTGCAGCGCCTCCACGCTGCCCGTCTCCAGCACCTCGACGTAGTTGTCGTAGACCGACGTCGTCTCGGCGACCATCTCCTGCGGCGTCATCGCGTGCAGCAACCCGGAGTCCTGGATGCGGCCCGCCCACTCCTGGCGGAGCCTCGTGCGGTGCTCGCGCAGGTGCGCGACGAGCTGGGGGAGGAGCTGGTCCTCGGCGGTGCTGGCCGACGGGGCGGAGCCCGCGGGCTGGAGCTCGTCCGTGCGCTCGGTCATCGCTCACCACACCATTTCGTCATCGTCACCGTGGTCCCGCGCCCCATCTCGGACACGACCGCGAACTCGTCCATCAACCGCCGGGCGCCGGGCAGGCCCAGCCCCAGGCCGCTGTAGGTGCTGTAGCCGTCGGTCAGGGCCCGCTCGACGTCGGGGATCCCCGGTCCGGTGTCCCGGGCGGTGACCTGCACCCCGCGGCGGGGCCGGTCCACGAGCTCCACGACCACCTCCCCGGTCCCGGCGAACCGCACGATGTTGCGGGTCACCTCGGAGACGGCGGTCGCGATGAGGGTGAGCTCGGTGCGGGCGAAGCCGAGTCGTGCCGCCAGCTCCCGGGCGGCCTGGCGGGCGGCCACGATGTCGGCGTCGGTGGAGATGGGGATGCGCACCTCGTCGTCCCGGGGCTGCGCACGCTCCATGAGCGGCTGGCTCAGCCGGGCGCAGACGTCGCACTCCAGCAGGTGCCGGCCGGCGTCGACCTCCCGCTGCCGGCGGCGGTCCCCGCCGGACAGCGCGAGCAGCACCGGGCGGCAGCGCTCGGTCGGCGGTTCGACGTTCGCCTGGACGAGCAGGTACTCGACCCGGAGCCGCGCGCGCGTGCGGTTGAGCTGCGCCGCCACGGCCCCGGCGGTCGACCCCTGCTCCGCGGCCAGCGAGCGGGTGTCCTGCCCGGAGACCTCGTGCGCGAGCAGGGTGGCGCGCTCGCGGTCGGTGAGCCGGGACAGGGCCTCGGCGACGGCGGTGCGCTCCTCGTTCGCGAGGAGGTCCTGATCGGGCGGGTCGGGCAGGTCCAGGTCCACGACGCGGTGCTGGTTGCGCCGGTGCCGGTCCTGATCACGCCACATGGACGCGACGACGTTGCGGGCCGTGACGATCGCGTAGGGCTCGAGCATCCCCGGCTCCACACGGGCTGCCGCGGCCAGGACGCGGACGAGGGTCTCCTGGACGAGGTCGTCGGCCGTGGCGGCGTCGTCGACCCGCGCCTCGATGATCCGCCGCAGCATGGGGATGAGCGCTGCCACGTCGTCGTGCGGGCGTCGGTCCTCCCGCATCCCGACGGACTCGGCGGCGCTCACGGGGCGGACGCGGTCACTCGGCCGGGGGCAGCAGGCGGGGGAGGAACACCTCGTCGATGGGGCGCGGTCCGACGTACTGGCGGCAGCTGCAGGGCACCCAGGTGTGCCCGGACCAGCGGCCGCGCCGGTCGTAGGCGTCGCGGCGCAGCTCGGCGTAGCAGGTGTTGGTCTCGGTGTCGTGCTGGCTGAGGGTGTGGCCGCAGCCGCACAGTGGCGCCGGCGGGGGCGGCGGGGGCACCGGCCGGCGGCGGGTGAGCAGGCCCGCGCCGTACCCCACCGCCAGCAGGGCGGCCCCGATCAGCAGGCTCACCGGCTCCACCGGACCGCTCCCTCCGTCGTCGTCCCCTGACGGTAACGCCGGTTCGGGGTCCGGCGGGGCGCCGAGCCCTCACCGCGCACGCCCACAACGGTCGCCCACAATTCGGTTGGTGCGACGTGTTTGCCGGGACGTGAGCCGGGGCACATTGCGGGCGTGCAGTCCTACGCCGTCGGGTTCTCACGTCCGGATCGATGGACCTGGCACGGGACGTCGGACCAGACGCCCTGGCACGCCGTGACGGTCGACCGGCCCGCCCGGGATCTCGACGGCGTCGTCGACCTGGCCCTCTGCGGGGCGATCGTGCAGATCTGGGGTTCGCAGCGGTGGGAGCGGATGGGCGTCGGCCGCACGGCCTGCCCCGAGTGCGTCCGGCTCAGCTCGGCCGCTCCCGCGCCGGCGATGCCCTCGGCGCCGGGGCGGTTGCTCCGCGCGGTCTGAGTCGGGTCAGCGCCGGTCGTCGCGCCGGCCGCTGATGGCCGACAGGCCGGTGATCTCCCGGCCGACGATGAGGGCCTGCACGGAGTCGGTGCCCTCGAAGGTGAAGACGGCCTCCATGTCCGCGTGGTGCCGGGCGATGTGGTGCTCCAGCAGGATCCCGTCGCCGCCGAGGATGTCGCGGGCGTCGGCCACGATCGCCCGCGCCTTGGCCGCGTGGTTCATCTTGGCCAGCGAGGCCATCGCCGGGGTCATCCGGTCGGCGTCGGCCAACCTCGACAGCCGCCAGCACATCAGCTGCATCGAGGTGATCTCGGCGAGCATCCGGGCCAGCTTGTCCTGCACGAGCTGGTAGCCGGCGATCGGCTGGCCGAACTGCTCCCGCTGCAGGGCGTGCGCCAGGGCGAGCTCGTAGGACGCGGTGGCCAGGCCCAGCGCCCGCCAGGCGACCGTGTAGCGGGTGCGGTCCAGGACCTTCGAGACGTCCTTGAAGGACGAGCACTCCGCGAGCCTGTTCTCCGCCGGCACCCGGACGCCGGTCAGCGTGATCTCGGCCTGCCAGACCGCCCGGAGCGCCGTCTTCCCGGTCATGACGGTCGCCTCGAAGCCCGGCGTGCCCTGCTCGACGACGTACCCGCCGACGTTCCCGTCCTCGTCGCGCGCCCAGATCAGCACGAGGTCGGCGATCGACCCGTTGCCGATCCACTTCTTCTGCCCGTCGAGCACGAACACGTCGCCGTCGCGGCGGGCGGAGGTCTCCAGGCCGACGGCGTCGGAGCCGTGCCGGGGCTCGGTCAGCCCGAAGGCACCGATCAGCTCCATCCGGGCCATGGCCGGCAGCCACCGCTGGCGCTGCTCCTCCGAGCCCAGCATCGCGATCGACTGCATGGCCAGGAAGCTGTGCACGCCGTTGAAGGTCCCGACGCTGCCGTCGGCGCGGGCCAGCTCCGCGGCGACCAGGCCGGCCGAGACCGCGCTCATCCCCGGGCAGCCGTAGCCCTCGATGGTCCCGCCCGCGATGCCCAGCCCGGCCAGCTTCGGCACCAGGACGCGGGGGAACTCGGCGCGCTCCCAGTAGTCGTTGACGATCGGGGTGACCTCGCGCTCGCCGAAGGCCCGCACCCGGTCGCGGATCTCGATCTCCGCCGGCTCGAGCAGCTCGTCCAGGGCGTAGAAGTCAGGGCTGGCCACGCCGTGGACGCTAGGGCCGAACCGCCCGGCCCGCAGGTCAGGAGCCGAGCAGGCCGCGGACGTAGCCGATCTGACCGAGGTGCTGCAGGTCGTCGCCGAGGACGCTGACCAGCCGGACGCCGAGGGTGACCGGCGGATCCCAGCGGGTGTCGACGACACGGTCGAGGTCGCCGTCGCCGAGGCCGGCCAGGAACTCCGCCGTCCGGGCGTGGACGGCGGTCGAGTACTCGACGAGGAGCGCCGGGTCCTCGATGCGGACGGCGGCGACCTCCTCGCTGGACATGCCGTAGCCGATCGCGGAGGCCTCGACCGGGAGGTCGAAGCGCCGCGCGAACCCCTGCGCCGTCCAGACCTGGTCGCTGCCGGCGACGTCGGCCACGTGGTCGTCCTGCACGCGGAGCAGGTGCCAGGCGAGCCAGCCGATCGGGTTGGCGTCGGGGCCGACCCGGGTGTCCAGCTGCTCGGCGGTCAGCCCGTCGAGGCTGCCGCGCAGGGTCTCCTCCACCTGGGAGAAGGCGTAGCGCAGGACGTCACGGCTCTGCACGGGCCTGCCCCTCGGCGTCGTCGGGCTCGCTGGCCGCCTCGAGTGACTCCAGCTGGTCGGGGGTGGGCTGTTCGAGGGCGATGTCGCGCGGCTGTGGCGTCTCGGGCTCGGGTGTGGTCACGTGAGCGAGCCTGCCGCAGCCGTCCTCGGAGCGCGCGGGCACCGGCCGGTCAGAACCAGCCGAACGCCGACCCGAGCAGCGCGACGACGCCGATCACCACGATCGAGAGCGCCAGGAGCAGGACGACGACCGGGACCACCACCCAGCGCCGCCGGAACCGGAACCGCCGTCGGGCCGGCCGGGCCGGGGTGGCGGCGGGCCGCCGGGGTGGCGGTGGCGCGGCGCGGTCCGCGCGGTCCGCGCGCCGGGCGCGGCGCTTGTCGGCGAGGTGCCGGGCCTGGTCGGCGGCGTCGCGGGCCACCGACCCGATGAGCGCGGCCGAGCCCAGTGCCAGCGCCTTGAGGTCCTCGGCGCTGATCCGCTCCACCTGGTCGCCACCCGCGGCGGCCGCGGCGTCGGCCGACCGGGTGGGCGGCGGGGCCGAGCTCTGCGGCGGAGGCCAGGCCTGCGCCGCCGGGGCGCCCGAGAGCGCCGACTGGAGCTCGGTCCGCGCCTGGCCGGGCGTCGTCCGCAGCGCCGGGTCCTTCGTGAGGAGTCCCCGGACCAGGGGCTCCAGCGGGCCCGCGTGCAGCATGGGCGGCGGGTGCTCGGACACCACGGCCATCAGCGTCGCCATGGGCTCGTCCTTGGCGAACGCGGGACGGCCCTCCAGCGCGGTGTAGAGCGTCGCGCCGAGCGACCACAGGTCCGACGGCGGTCCCGGCTGTTCCCCGTGGGCGCGCTCGGGCGACATGTAGGACGGCGAGCCGATCATCGTCCCGGTGGTGGTCAGCGAGGAGTCGCCGGTGGCCGTCGCGATGCCGAAGTCGGTGAGGTACCCCCGCCCCGCGGTGTCGACGAGGACGTTGCCGGGCTTGACGTCGCGGTGCACGATCCCGGCCCGGTGGGCGGCGACCAGCCCGTCGAGGACGTCGAGGCCGATCCGCGCGACCGCCTGCCACGGCAGCGGGCCGGTCTCCTCGACCAGCTGCTGCAGGCTGCGCGAGGGGATGTGCTCCATGACCAGCCAGGGCCGGCCGTCCTCCTCGACCACGTCGAAGACCGTCGTCACGTGCGGGTGGTCGAGGCTGGCGGCGTTGCGGCCCTCGCGGAGGGTGCGCTCACGCAGCACCTCGCGCTCGTGCTCGGTCACGTGGACGGGGTAGGTGACCTCCTTGACCGCGACCGGCCGATCCAGCACGCGGTCGGTCGCCTCCCAGACGACGCCCATGCCACCGCGGGCGATCACGCTGGTCAGGTCGTAGCGGCCACCGAGCAGGCGGCCCGCGCGCTCTGCGTCGGCCGACATGATCAGGGACGCTACGCCCGTCCCGCCGGTGCGGCGCGCCGTCGCGACGCGCGCGCGGACGCCCTCGCCGACGTCGCCCCGGGTTGCTGGGATGCTGCTCCGGACGTGCCCGGCCCTCCGCGGCCGGGCTCCGGACGCGCCGCCGCACGCAGCGGCGCGCCGCACACCGACCAGGAGGTACCGCATGACCACGCCGCCGGGCTCGAACGGCCCCGACCAGCAGCCGGGTGCCGGAGGCCCCGGGTGGGGCCAGCCGCCGGCCGGCCCGCCGGGTGGCTACTCGCCGCCGCCTCCGCCGCCGGGTGGCGCGACCCCGGGCCAGTACCAGCCGCAGCCGGGCGGGGCGCCGTACCAACCGCAGCCGGGCGGGGCGCCGTACCCGCCCCAGGGCGGCGCGCCGTACCCGCCGCAGGGCGGTGCCCCCTACCCGCCCCAGGGCGGCGCGCCCTACCCGCCGCAGTTCGGCGCCGGGCAGCCGTTCCCGCAGAAGAAGTCCGGTCCGCCGAAGTGGCTCATCCCGGTGATCGGCGGTGTGGTGCTGGTGGCCGCGGCGCTCGCGCTGTTCGCCTTCTTCGGCAACAACACGCCCGAGGTGGGCGACTGCCTGGACAGCGACTCCGGTGACCCGGAGATCGTCGAGTGCGACGACTCGTCGGCGGTGCTGCGCATCATCGGCGAGCACGACGAGAAGCTGACGTCGTCGGAGTTCTACTCCGACGACAGCACCTGCACCGGTGTCCCCGGGACCGAGTTCCAGCTCTGGTACGGCGAGACCGGGGACTCCGACGCCGAGGGCACGGTGTACTGCACCGAGTACGTCGACTAGTCCTCCTGCTCCGGACCCGGTCGGCGCACGTCGCCGGCCGGGCCCGTCGCTGTCCCGGCGCTCGGTCAGCCCCCGGCCAGCCGGGTGTCGAGCTGGTCGGCCTCGCGGCGCAGGACCACCTCGATCAGCTGGCGCACCGCGCCCTCGGCCTGACGGCCGACCAGCGGTGCGTCCACGCGTGCCTCGGCGGTGAGCGTCGAGCGGGTGCCACCGTGGCCGTCGCCGGCCAGCCGCCGCTCGCCGAGCACCTCGACGGTGCGGCCGAAGACCTCCGTGCGGACCTCGACGTCGCAGCGCCACCCGTCCCCGTCGGGATGCCACCGGCGGACGTCGGTCACGGCCACCTCCCGGGCGACGAACCGCGCGAAGACCGCGGGGATCCCGGCCGTGGGGGCGAGCATCTCCACCCGGGTCGTCGTCCCGTCGCTGGACACCGCCTGCAGTTGCGCGCCGAGCGCGGCGGTCGTCTCCCTCAGGAACGCCTCGTCGGTGAGGACGGCGTGCACGGTGGCGGGATCTGCGGGGTGGACGGTCGTGACGTCGATGGGCACGCCCCATCGTCAGGTCGGACCGCGCCGTCCGCCGGTCGTGGCGATCAACCGGCGGTGAAGAGGACGACCTCGTCGGGGCTCGCGGTGAACGGGTTGGCCCACTCCGAGGAGGCGCCGGTGATCGGCTGGGCGTCGGTGACCACGACGAACGGCGTGCCGGGGTAGACGGCCAGCACACGGGTGGGCGAGGTCAGGGTCTCGGTGCGTTCGATCAGCTCGCCCCGGCGGAGCAGCTGCGTCGTCCGCACCCCGGAGAGCTGCTCGCCGACCGCCGCCGTCCACCGGGCGCCGTCCTGCTGGAAGGCGATCGACCGCACCCGCTGCCCGCGCGGGGCCGGCTCGCACCCGGCGAACTCGGCCAGCGCCTCGTAGAGCCGCTCCGCCTGCTCGTCGTCGGCGGCGCGGGGGAGGAAGAAGGCGCTCATGCCCGCATCATCGCCGCCGGTACCGACACCCCCCGCCCCTACGCTGCCGACGCGGACGACGGGAGGGGTGCACATGGCGGGCACGACGGTGGCCGAGGTGACGGCGGAGCTGGCCGGGCTCGAGGACCCGCGGGTCCGCGAGGTGAACGAGCGGCACGGCGACGACCACGGGGTGAAGCTCGGTGACCTGCGGGCCGTCGCCAAGCGGCTGCGGACCCAGCAGGACCTCGCGGTCGGACTCTGGGCGACCGGCGACACCGCGGCCCGGCTGCTGGCTCTGCTGATCTGCCGGCCCAAGGCGTTCGACCGGGACCAGCTCGACGCGATGCTGCGCGAGGCCAGGGTGCCGAAGGTCCAGGACTGGCTCGTGAACTACGTGGTGAAGAAGAGCCCGCACGCCGAGGAACTGCGGAAGTCCTGGTTCGCCGACCCGGACCCGGTCGTGGCCAGTGCCGGCTGGGCGCTGACCACCGAGCGGGTGGGGAAGCGACCCGAGGGCCTCGACCTCGACGGACTGCTCGACGTCATCGAGGCCCGGATGAGAGACGCCCCGGACCAGCTGCAGTGGGCGATGAACGAGTGTCTCGGCACGATCGGCATCCAGCACGCGGAGCACCGCGCCCGGGTGCTGGCGATCGGGGAGCGCCTGCGGGTGCTCGAGGACTACCCGACGTCCCCGGGCTGCACCTCGCCCTACGTGCCGATCTGGGTCACCGAGATGGTGCGCCGCCAAGAGGCCTCGTGAGCCCGGAGGCGCCCGATCGGTCGGTACTGTCCGCGATCATGTCGACGGAGTCCGAGCGGCCTCTCCGGCAGGACGCCGCGCGGAATCGTGAGCGCCTCATCGCGGCGGCACGGCGCGCCTTCGCCGACTCCGGACCCGACGTCCCGCTCGAGGAGATCGCCCGTGCCGCGGGAGTCAGCCGCACCACGCTCTACCGGAACTTCGAGACCCGCGAGCAGCTCGCGGCGGAGATCTACACAGACAACATGGACCGGATCGTGCACCGTGCGGCCGAGCTCGCCGGCCGGCCGGACGGGCTGGTCGCCCTCGTGGACTTCGTCCTCGACATCCAGCTGAGCGGCAACCAGGGGCTCGCCCGCGTGATGATCCCCGGCAGCGACCGCGCCCTCGCCCTGGCCCTCGGCGGGCGCTTCCGGGCCGCCCTCGAGCCCCTGCTGGAGGTCGGCCGACGGGCCGGCGTCCTCCGCCCGGAGGTCGATGTCGAGGACGTCATGCTCGCCTTCCCCATGGCAGCGGCCGGGTTCTCCCTCGGCTCGGAGGAGGCGTCCCGGAGGGCGCGCCGGATGGTCCACCGGGCGTTGTTCGCGACCGCGCCGGGCTGAGGCGGGGGTCGGGCCCAAGGCCCCTGGGCGGGATCCGTACATCCATGTACGGTTCCGCGTGTGACTTCCCGAGGACGCCACGTGAGCCGGATCCACGCCCCCGCGGCACGCCGGTGATCGCCTCGACACACGTCCTCCGGGCGATGGGGGACCCGGTGCGCTGGCAGATCCTCGTACGGATCTCCCAGGAGCCGGAGCTGGCCCGCAGTGTCCTCGAGCGGGTGCTGCCGCTGGGCAAGGGCGTGCTCAGCCGCCAGACGCGGATCCTCGCCGAGGCGGGTCTCATCGACGTCCGCCGGCGTGGCCGGCAGGTGTTCTACGCCCTCCGGCGGGACACGGTCGACCAGCTCTCCTGCCTCGTGGAGGGGCTGGTGGACGGGACGACCGGGGCGGCCCCGATGGTGGACGCCGCACCGTCGCCGCGCCCCGGGACGGGGCTCGCGGACGTGCTGGTGCTGCCGCTCGGCCGCCGTCGCGTCCAGCAGACCTGAACGGCGTCCGCGGAGCCCAGGGATCACGAGCTCTTTCCTGACTCCGGCCCGACCTGCACCTTCGGCCGGGTCGGTTGCCGCACCAGCACACTCGACGTCGACCGCGGTCGACCCCGGATGGTCCTCGCCGGTCGTTTCGCGGCCGAGGTGTGGCCAGGTCGTGGGCACGAGATCGCGACGAGCGGGTGGAGACCCGGCGGTGAGCTCATCCGAGCTGGATGAGGTGGACGCTCATTCCGGCGCCCACGCTGCGAACCAATCCGTCCGGTTCGTCGAGAGGTGCCGAGATGTCGTTCTGGGACGTCGTGTGGTTCATCTTCATCAGTTACGTGTTCATCGCATACATCATGCTGCTCTTCCACGTCATCGGGGACCTCTTCCGGGACCCGGACGTCGGCGGCTTCGCCAAAGCCGTGTGGGTGTTCGCACTGATCTTCTTGCCCTTCCTCACCGTCCTCGTCTACGTGATCGCCCGCGGCAAGGGGATGGCGGCGCGGGGACTCGAGCGCGCGGCGGCCCAGCAGAAGCAGCAGGACGACTACATCCGCCAGGTCGCCGGCCAGACCGGCGCGTCCAGCCCGACCGACCAGATCGCCCAGGCGCGGGCCCTCTACGACGCCGGCGCGATCTCGCAGCCGGAGTACGAGGCGCTGAAGAGCAAGGCGCTGGTCTGAGCGTCCGTCCTGCCGGACCGGCCGCGCGCCGTCCGGCAGGACGCCGCCCACCACCGTCGGGCTCGTCGACCCACCCGTGAAACGGCGCCCGCGGCCCGTCGGCCCGGGACGGCGTCCTCAGACTCGGGACGGTTCCAGGAGTGCCAGTGCAGCGTGCGAGGTGGGGCGGGTGGGGCTTGAACCCGCGACCCAGGGACTATGGCCCGTCCGGGCCCCTGTCGTGACCAGCGTCTTGCGACGCGCTCTGGCTCTGACCTGCGCATTGAACGTTGACCGTCGCGCGGACGTCTCGTGGCCCAGGGTGAGCGGGAGCGGGAGTGCAGACGCGAGGCCGCCTCCCTCGACCAGGTGCAGGTCGGAGTGGCACATGCCGGCGGCTGCGACTCTGAGCAACACCTGGCCGGGGCCGGGTGTGGGTTGGGGGATCTCCGTGACGGCGAAGTCGCCGTGTGCGAGTAGCCGGGCGGCCTTCATCGCAGGTCCTCTCTGGCTGGTTGGCTCGAACGGTTGCCAGTGACGGCCAGGGCCCGTCGGTCCGGACAACTGGTGTCAGTCGTCCATCGCAGAGACGCCACCGGTCAGCCAGGTGCGCAACCGCTGGACGGCCCGTTCGCCGTCCGGTGTCCCTGGCCGGTCGAGGGGGGCGTGCTCGGACTCCGCGAAGACGTCCTGCCAGACGGGTACGCCGGCCTCGCGCAGGCGGTCGACGTAGGGCTCGCTGGCGCGGCGGAGCGAGTCCCGCCCGCAGGTGAGGACGTAGGTGGGCGGCATCCCGGCTGGATCGGCGAGACCGGGGGAGACGTACGGGTCGTCCCACGGAGCTGTCCCCGCCCAGTTGGCGAACATGTCCCGCATCCAGCCGTCCGCCGGGAGCTTGACCGAAGCGAGCTCGGCGGCGAGCTCAGGAGAAGCCGCCGGTAGTTCGCCCTGCAGCACCGGGTAGGCCAGGAAGAGCGAAGCGGGCAGCGGTCCGCCCTCGTCGCGCAACCGCAGGGTCGCACCCGCGACGAGGCAGCCGCCGGCGCTCCCGCCACCGAGGTGCAGCTGCGCCGGGTCCACGCCCAGCTCGTCGGCGTGCTCGACGGCCCAGCGCCAGGCGGTCAGGACGTCGTCCTGCGGCTCGGGGTAGTGGACCCCGCCGATGCACATGCGGTAGTCGACCGAGACCACGGGGATGCCGGCGGCGGCCAGCTCGACTGCTGGCCAGTGCGCCTCCTTCTGCTCGAGGCTGCCGATCACGAACGCGCCGCCGTGCACCCACACGAGCGCCGCCGTGGGTGCCGGCGCGTCGGCCGGCGGCAGATAGAGCCGTGCGCGCAGCCGGCCGCCGGTGTCCTCGCTGAGGTCGCGGGTGCGCACCGCCCGTAGGTCGGGCCGATCCGCGGCCAGCTCCTGCTGCCAGCGTGTCCCGTCGGGGATGCCCCCGGCGGCCTGGACCAGGCGCAGGACGTCGGGGAACGGCGGGAGGTTGCCGCTGACGCCGCCGCTGGCGCTGGCGAGGAGGCGTTCGCGCAGCGGGGTCGGCAGCGCCTTGATCCCGCGCAGGGCGTAGCCGAGGGCGGCGAAGCGGCGTCGTCCGCGTCCCGGGGGCAATGGCTTCTCCAGCGGCGTGGCGGTCACAGCGTCTCCTCTTCGACGGGTGGCAGTGCGGCGTGGACGAGTTCCCGGAGCCGCTGCCGGTACCGGCGGCCCTCCGGCAGGGGCAGGGCGGTGAACGCGTGGACGGCGCCCGGCCACTCCTCCAGCTCGACGTCGACCCCGTCCGCGGCCATGGCGGCAGCGACCCGGCGGGCGTCGTCGAGCAACAGGTCACGGGTGCCGACCGGCAGGTAGGTGCGCGGGAAGCCGCGGAAGGACCCGGAGAGCGGTGAGACGGCGGCGTCGCGCAGGTCGCGGTCCCCGGCGAACCACGCTGCCTCCTCCAGGAGCTGGGAGCGGGTCAGCAGGTCCCTGCCCATGTTCGCGGTCGCGCTCGGGCCGCTCGTCGACAGGTCGGCCCACGGGTAGGCGGGGACCGCGACGGCGGGCATCGCCAACCCCTCGTCGTGAGCGCGCTGGAGCAGCAGGAGGAGCAGCCCACCGCCCGCGGACTCGCCTGCGACGACCAGCCGGCCGGCGCCGGGGGAGTCCAGGAGTGCCCGGTAGACGGCGATCGCGTCGTCCACGGCCGCGGGGTACGGGTGCTCGGGCGCGAGTCGGTACTCGACGCTGACGATGTCCGGGCCGCCGTCCGTGCAGACGCCGACCGAGGCGAGGGCCTGCCGGGCCGAGCCGAGGACGTAGGCGCCCCCGTGGAGGTACAGCACCGTGCCGCGGGCGCCCCCGCCGGACGACAGCCGGACCACCGGGACGCCGCCGAGGACCTCCTCGGTCAGGGTGACCCCGGCGGGGACCCGCAGCCGCGCGGTGATCCGGTCGTTCAGCCGCCGCTCGCGCTCCAGGTCGACGGGCCGGCCCTCCTGCCGACGTGCCCGCGCTCCGAGCAGTGCTCCGACGACCCGCATCGCCAGGCTCGGTCCCGCGGTCGACCGGGCCATCAGCCGAGCTCCCTGCTGCGCGCCATGAGGTGGCTCAGGGTCGCCTCGGGGACCTCGACCGGCAGCAGGTCGACGACCTTGCGGAACGGCATGGAGAAGATCATCGGGAGGAGCGCCGCGGGCAACTCGACGGGAGGACCGTCCGAACCCCCGCCGGTGAGGTCGTCCAGAAGTGTCGGACCGACGACGGGGTGGGTGAACCACTCCTCGACCGTGGAGTCGAGCGTCAGCTCCTGCGTCAGGTCGTCGCCGGCGAGCGTGAGCGCCTCCTCGGCGAGGACGGTGGCGGCGTCCTGCGCCACCTGCACGCGGTAGCTACCGGGGGCGACCACCCAGCCGTCGCGCTCGACGTCCCAGTACGCGAAGGCGCGGCGGTCCAGGTCGAAGGAGACCGTGCGCGACTCGCCGGGATCGACCTCGACCTTGGCGAAGGCCCGCAGCTCGCGGACCGGACGGCGGACCGGGCCGGCCCCGGTGGCGACGTAGACCTGGACGACGTGCTTGCCCGTGCGCCGGCCGGTGTTGGTGACGGTCACGATCGCTCGCGCGGTGTCGTCCCCGGTGGCCTCGACGGTCAGCGCGCCCGTGGCGAAGGTGGTGTAGCCCAGACCGTGCCCGAACGGGTAGCGGACGGGGCGCTGCGCCGTCCCGTACCAGCGGTAGCCGACCATCACGCCCTCGCCGTAGCGGACGTGTCCCTGCTCGCCGGGGAAGTTCAGGTGGGCGGCGGTGTCGGACAGCCGGACGGGGATGCTCTCGGCGAGCCGTCCCGAGGGGTCGACGACGCCGAACAGGAGGTCGGCCAGCGCCGCGCCGCCGGCCTGGCCGAGGAGGAAGCCGTCGAGGACGGCGTCGACGTCGTCGCACCAGCCCTCGAGGGACACGACACCACCGTGCGAGAGCACGACCACGGTCTGCCGGGCGGCCGCGGCGACGGCCCTGATCAGCGTCACCTGGTCCGCCGGGAGGTCGAGCGTCGGCCGGTCGACGCCCTCGGACTCCTGGTCGTCGCGCAGGCCGGCGAAGACGACGGCGACGTCCGCGGACCGGGCCGCGGTCACGGCCTCGTCGAGCAGGTCGCCGGGGTCCTCTTGGCCCTCGAGGACGAAGCCGGGCGCGAACACGACCTGTCCCGCGGTCAGCGCCTGGATGCCGTCGAGCGCGGAGTCGACGGAGGTCGGGGCGACGCGCGAGCTGCCGCCGCCCTGGAAGCGGGGTGTCCGTGCGAACTCGCCGATGACGGCGACGGAGGCCCCGGGATCCAACGGCAGTACGGCGGCGTCGTTCTTGAGCAGCACGGCGCATTCAGCGGCCAGCTCGCGGGCGAGGGCATGGTGCGCGGCGGCGTCGAACCCGTCGGTGGGCTCGCCGGCGGTCCGGGCCAGCCGGACGACGCGTGCGACCGCTGCGTCGACGAGGCCCTCGTCCAGCTCTCCGGCACGGACGGCGGAGACGATCGCTGCAGCACCACGTCCCTTGGCGCTGCCGGGCATCTGGAGGTCGAGTCCGGCGCGGACCGACGCGACGGGGTCCTGGACCGCGCCCCAGTCGGACACGACCAGACCGTCGAAGCCCCATTGCTCGCGCAGCACCTCGGTGAGCAACCAGTGGTTCTCGGCGGCGAAGACGCCGTTGACCTGGTTGTAGGCGCACATCACGGTGGCGGGGGCCGCCTCGGTGACGACTCGCTCGAAGGCGGGCAGGTAGATCTCGCGGAGGGTGCGCTCGTCGACGTCGGCGCTGATCCGCATCCGGTCGGTCTCCTGGTTGTTGGCCGCGAAGTGCTTGACCGAGGCGCCCACCCCCTGCGCCTGCTGGCCGCGCACGTGCGCGGCACCGAGCACGCCGGACAGCAGTGGGTCCTCGGAGTAGTACTCGAAGTTCCGGCCGCACAGGGGGGAGCGCTTGATGTTCACCCCGGGTCCGAGGACCACGTGCACGCCGAGCGCCCGGGCCTCCCGGCCGACCGCCTCGCCGATCCGCTGCGCGACGGTGGGGTCCCAGCTGCTGCCGACGGCGACCGCGGGCGGGAAGCAGGTCGCCGGCGCGCTGGCGGCGATCCCGAGGTGGTCGAAGCCGTCGCGCTGCCGGCGGACGCCGTGGGGGCCGTCGGTCAGCACGATCGACGGCACCCCTGCCTCCTCGACGGGGTGGGTGGACCAGAAGTCGCGGCCGCAGAGCAGCGCCGCCTTGAGCTCCAGCGGCAGGTCGGCGGGATCGAGCGCCGGCGCGGGTGCGCCGGTGGCGTGCGAGGTCATGGCGTCCTCTCGGAGACGGGGGAGGTCAGGAGACGGAGGGAGCTGCGGCGGCCCGGGCGAGGCGGCGGCGCTCGGCGCGGCGCTGCTCCTGCAGGTCGGGATCGGGCAGCGGTGCGGCCAGGAAGAGGCGCTGGGTGTAGGGGTGCTGGGGCCGGCTGGTGACCTGGTCGCCGTCGCCGGACTCGACGATCTCGCCGCGGTACATCACGGCCACGCGGTGGGAGAGGTGGCGCACGACGGCGAGGTCGTGGCTGATGAAGAGGTAGGCGACGCCGGTGCTGTCCTGCACCTCGCGGAAGAGGTCGAGCACGCGGGCCTGGGTGGAGAGGTCGAGGGCGGAGACGGGCTCGTCGCAGACGATCAGCCGGGGCTCCAGTGCGAGCGCGCGGGCGATGGCGATGCGCTGCCGTTGGCCGCCGCTGAACTCGCGGGGGAGCCGGCTGCCGGCGTCTGCGGGCAGGTGGACCTGGTCGAGCAGGTCGCGGACCCGGCGGGCGGCCTCCGGGCGGGCCACCTTCCGCACGGTGAGCGGCTCGGTGAGGATCTGCTCGATCGTCAGAGCCGGGTTGAGCGACGTGTAGGGGTCCTGGAAGACGACCTGGATGTCGCTGGCCAGGGCGCGGCGTTCCTTGCGGCCGAGCCGCGAGATGTCGCGGCCGGCGTAACGGATGCTCCCGCCGGTCACCGGGGCGAGGCCGAGAACGGCGCGGCCGAGGGTCGTCTTGCCGGAGCCCGACTCGCCGACCAGTCCGACGGTCTCGCCGAGGCGGATGTCGAGGGAGAGGCCGGACAGGGCGCGGAAGGGCTTCTTGCCGAACCCGCGGGCGGGGTACTCCACTACGAGGTCCTCGACGCCGAGCAGCCGGTCGGTCATGCCTGTGCTCCCTGGGTGGTGGGGACGAGCGGCCCGCGGGGTGCGGTGTCCTCGAGCACGGCGTCGAACAGGGATCGCGTGTACTCGTGCCGCGGCGTGGCGAAGACGGCGCGGGTGGGGCCGGTCTCGACGATCCGGCCGGCGCGCATGACCGACACCCGGTCGCAGAGGTCGGCGACGACGCCGAAGTTGTGGGTGACCAGCAGCACGCCCATGGACGACTCGCGCTGGAGGTCGCGGAGCAGGTCGAGGACCTCGGCCTGGACGGTGACGTCGAGAGCGGTGGTGGGCTCGTCGGCGATCAGCAGGTCCGGCCCGCAGGAGACGGCGCCGGCGATCAGGACGCGCTGGGCCATGCCGCCGGAGATCTGGTGCGGATAGGCCGCGAAGGTGCGCTGCGGGTCGGGGATGCCGACGCGGGCGAGCAGGTCCAGCGCCCGGGTGCGCGCTGCCGTGCGGCTGAGGCCGAGAGCGACGCGCATGGGTTCGGTGAGCTGGTGGCCGACGGTGAACACCGGGTCCAGGTTGCTCATCGGCTCCTGCGGGACGTAGGCGATCCGCCGTCCGCGCAGCCGGGTCATCTCCTTCTCCGACAGGGTGGCCAGGTCGGCGCCTTCGAACTCGATGCTGCCGCGGACGATGCGACCGCCGGCCGCGAGCAGCCGCATCACGGCGAAGGCGGTCTGGGTCTTGCCTGATCCGGACTCGCCGATGAGGCCGTGGATCTCCCCGCGGTGCACGCTCAGCTCGACGCCGTGCACCACCTCGGTGGTTGATCCGTCGGGCTGGTCGTAGCCGACGGCCAGGTCGCGGACATGCAACAGCTCCTCGGCGCGGGCGCCGGTCGGCTCGTCGTGGACGACGACTGACTCCGCGAGGGACGCGGCGGGCGGTGCGGCGTCGCGCCGACGGCGTCGCCGCGGCCGGCCGCTGCGCTCGAGTGCGTCGCGGACGGCGCTGCCCAGCAGGACGAGGGCGATGCAGGTCAGCCCGATCGCCAGGCTCGGCCACAGCAGCGTCAGCGGCTCGCGGTAGATGGCGGCGAAGGCGTCGCTGAGCATGCCCCCCCAGCTCGGCCGCTGAGGATCGCCGAGGCCGAGGAAGTCCAACCCGGCCTGGAGAGTGATCGCGATCCCGGCCATGCCGGCCGCCAGGATGATCGCCGGGGCGCGGACGACGGTGAGGATGTGCCGGGCGATGATCCGCCCGTCGGAGAGCCCGGAGACCCGCGCGGCGTCGACGTAGAGCTCCTGCCGGACCCCGGCGACGGCCGCCGAGACCACCCGGTAGAACGCAGGGGACACCAGAACGCCGAGGACGATCATCGTGGTGTAGGGACTCGGGCCGAGCACCGTGCGGGCGGCGAGCAGGACGACGATCGCGGGCAGGGCCATGAAGACGCTCGAGACCGACGAGGCCACCGACTCGGACCACCGGCCGTAGTACCCGGCGAGCAGACCTGCGGTGATGCCGATCGCCGCGGCGACGCCCACGGCGGTCGCGGCTCCCGACAGGCTCAGCCGCGAGGCGTACAGCAGCCGGGACAGGATGTCCCTGCCTGACCCGTCGGTACCGAGCAGGTGGTCCCCGCCGGGAGGAGCGAGGACGTCCCGCGCCGAGGCGAAGTCCGGGTCCTGCGGGGCGAGCAGGGGTGCGAACACCGCGGCGAGCACGACGAGGAGCAGGAACACGAGCGAGACGGCGCCAACCGGGCTGCGCAGCACACGGCGCACCAGCGAGACGCGGGCGGTCCGTTCGAGCGTCCGCACCGCGGGGAGGTCGGTGGGGGCGGCGGTCGTGGTCATGCGCGGCGCACCTTCGGGTTCAGCCATCCCTGGAGCAGGTCGACGGCGAGGTTGAGGAGGACCACCAGGACGGCGGTGGCGATCACGACTCCAAGCACGAGCGGGACGTCGCCGCCGACGGTCGCCGAGACCGCGGTCTGGCCGATGCCGGGGATGGCGAAGATCTGCTCGACGAGGACCGCGCCACCGAGCAGGCCCACGAACTGCACGCCGAGGATCGACAGCGCCGGGCCTGCGGCGTTGCGCAGCACGTGGCCGTAGACGACCCGGCGTTCGGACAGGCCGCGGCTGCGCAGGGTGCGGACGTAGTCCAGTCGCAGGGTGTCCAGCATCGAGCCGCGGACCTGCTGGGCGACGCCGACGATGCTGGCGATCGACAGTGCGATGACCGGCAGCAGGATCGAGGAGAGCCAGCCGCTGGGGGAGTCGGCGAACCGCGTGTACCCGGTGGGGTCGACCAGGTCCAGGTTGATGGCGAACACCAGCACCAGCAGGATCGCGACCAGGAAGCCGGGGACGGCGAACCCGAGGACCGAGAGGAACTGCACGGCGGTGTCGACCCAGCCACCGCGGCGGGCGGCGAGCACCCCCAGCACGACGGCGACGACCGCGGTCAGCACGGTGGCGCCGATGACCAGCGACAGGGTCACGGCCAGGCGTCCGGTCACCGCGTCGGAGACGGACTGGCCGGTGAACCACGACCGGCCGAAGTCCCCGCGGACGGCGCCCGAGGCCCAGTCGGCGAACTGGCTCAGCGCCGGCTTGTCGAGCCCGAGCTGGGTGTTCTTCTGCGCCACGGTGTCCGCGCTCGCCGTGGGGCCCAGGATGCGGCGGCCGACGTCCCCTCCGGTGGCGTACAGGAGGAAGAACGCCAGGACGGCGATGGCGACGATCAGGACGACGCCGGCGGCCAGCCGGCGGAGGACGAACCACAACACGGGGGCTCCTCGAGCCGAGGGGAGGGGGCGGTGGACCGCCGGCGCGGGCCGGCGGCCCACCGGGTGGACCGACCCGGGTCAGGCCGCGGGGGTGATGTTCTGCAGCAGCGGATAGGCGTTGTCGCTCTGCAGCACGACGTCGGTGTCGGGGCCGGACGCGAACCCGAGCTGGGCCCGGTAGTACGGGACGAACCACGCCTGCTCGACCACGTACTCGTTGAGTTCCGTGGCCGCTGCGGCCGCCTCGTCCTCGCTGCCGGTCTGGATCGTCGAGAGGAGTCCGGCGACGGTCTCGTCGGGCTGGTGGAAGACGTTGAACGTGGAGCCCTGGGCGATCGAGACCTGGGCGGTCTGCCAGGTGGTGGAGTCCTCGGACAGGTAGAAGAGCGTCGCCGGGAAGGACCCACCGAGCACCTGCGTGAACGCGTCGGCGAGCGCGATGGTCGTGTACTCCACCGTGATGCCGACGTCGGAGAGGTACTGCGCCGTCAGGTCGAACGCCGGGTCCAGGCCGATGTCGAAGAACGGCATCTCCAGGGTGAAGCCGTCGGGGTAGCCGGCTTCGGCGAGCAGGTCCCGCGCCGCGTCCGGGTCGTAGTCGTACCGGTCGTCGAGCTCGGGGTCGTAGGCGTCGCTCCCCTCGCGGAAGACCTGTCCGGTCACGGTGCCGAGGCCGCCGGCGGCCCCCTCCAGCAGCGCGTCGCGGTCGATGGCGTGCGCGATCGCCTGGCGGACGCGGACGTCGCCCAGGGCCGGGTTCAGCTGGCCCGCCCGGTCGAAGAGGATCAGCCCGGCCCAGTTGAGCTCGACGGTCTGGATCGTGTAGCCGGCACCCTCGATCTGCGGGCCGGACTGGTTGTCGATCAGGTTCGTGGCGTCCACCTGGCCGCCCTGGATGGCGTTCACCTGTGTCTGGGCCGTCGTGAAGACGTTGATGACGAGCTCGTCGTAGTGCTGCTCATCCGGCGCCCAGTACTCGGGGTTCTTCGTGAAGACGTAGGTCGAGCCGATGACCGTGCGGTCGGCGTCGAGGACATAGGGCCCCGAGCCGACCGGGGCGGTCGCCGCCTCGGCGGCGTCGAAGCTCGCCGGGCTGGCCTGCGCGCCGCCCGCCTGGGCGAGGTAGGTCAGCAGGCCGGGGTCGGGGGCCGTCAGGGTGATCTGGAGCGTGGTGTCGTCGACCGCCGTCGCGTCGGCGACGTTGGCGAGCTTGCTCGCCTGCGCCGAGGTGCCGTCGCGGAACCGCAGGACGTTCTGTGCGGCCACGTCGGCGGTGAAGGGCGTGCCGTCGGTGAACGTCACGTCGTCCCGCAGCGTCATCGTGAGCACGGTGCGCGCGTCGTCGTAGGACCACTCGGTGGCCAGCCACGGCTCGACGGATCCGTCCGGTGCCTGCCGCAGCAGCGAGTCGTAGACCGCCTGGACGTACGGGGAGCCGTTCGCCCAGCTGGACTCGGCTGCCGCGAGCGAGGGGGGCGCCACGATCGAGCCGAGGGTCAGCGTCCCCCCGGAGCCACTCCCGCCGGCGTTCCCGCTGTCGCCGTCGCTTCCGCCGCACGCCGACAGCGCCAGGGCCATCGCCACGCCGGCGGCCGCGAGGCGCGCTGACTTCCTACCGAGCACGGTGATCCTCCAGACGTCGCACCCCCCGTCGGGGTGGCGTGGACCACAAGGTAGAGCCAAAACCTTCCAGATGGAAGGGTTTGATTTGGACGCCTCGTCGGTTAGCTTTCGGTCGTGTCCCAGGCGACCCGGAAGCCCCGTGGTGAGTACGCGAAGACCGCCGCGCGGCGACAGGAGATCGTCGCGGCCGCGGTCGCCGTCTTCTCGGCGTCGGGCTTCCGCGACGGGTCCGTCCGCGACGTCGCCGAGCGCGCCGGGCTCACGCACGCCGGCGTCATGCACCACTTCCCGACCAAGATCGACCTCCTGCAGGCCGTGCTCGCCTGGCGTGACGCGGACGCGCTGGAGCGTCTGGGGGCGCGGCAGCCGAAGGGGCTCGACGTCGTCCGTGCGTGGCTGGACGAGGTGGGGCGCAACCAGAGCACCCCCGAGCTGGTCGACCTGCACGTGACCCTCTCCGCGGAGGGCACGTCCCCCGACCACCCCCTCCGCGACTACTTCATCGAGCGCTACGACCGGGTCGTGGAGCTGCTGTCGGGTGCGCTGCGGGTGGCCGCCGCCCGGGGAGAACTCCGGCCGGACGTCGATCCCGAGCAGGCGGCCCGCATGCTCGTCGCGGCGACGGACGGGCTGCAGGTGCAGTGGTTGCTGAACCGGGACGCCGTCGACATGCCGGCCGCGCTCCGTCGGTACGTCGAGTCGCTGATCACCGTCGAGCTCTGAGGTGCCGGCCGTGCTCTCCAGAGGTGACCGCTATGTCGCCATGGGCAGTTCCTTCGCCGCCGGACCGGGCATCCCGCCGCGCAGTACGGACGCTCCGCGGAGCGCTCGACGCTCCGCGGCGAACTACGCCTCCCTGGTGGCCGACCGGCTGGGTCTGCGGCTCACGGACGTCAGCCACTCCGGGGTCACCGCCGCGCAGCTGGTCGACGGCACCCGCCGGCAGCCGGCCCAGGTCGCGGCGCTCACCCCGGACGCCAAGCTCGTCACCCTGACCTGCGGCGGCAACGACGTCGGCTACATCCCCGTCCTCGGCCTGTCGAGCCTGCGCCGCACGGTGCGCGCCGTTCCCCGGCTGCGGCGGCTCGTGGAGGGGTACGTGGCCGCCACGGACACGCGCTTCGACCAGTTGCCCGCGACCTTCGACCGGTTGCTGGCCGATGTGCGCAGCCGGGCACCGGAGGCACTCGTCGTGGTCGTCGACTACCCGACGCTGCTGCCGCCGGAGGGCGTGTCCGCCCCGCCACTGCCGGACGAGATCACGGACTGGGGGCGCCGTACGGCACAGCGGCTCGCCGACGAGACGGCGTCGGCCGCGGCGCGAGCAGGGTGCCTGCTCGTGACCGCGTCGACCGCGAGCCGCGACCACCACGCGTGGTCGACCGACCCGTGGAGCCACGGGTTCCGCTTCGGTCGAGGAGTCGTCGCGTACCACCCCAACGCCGCGGGGATGCAGGCCGTGGCGGGCCTGATCGACGAGGTCCTCAGCCCGCGATCGCGCGTGGCGCCTGGATAGAACAGCGTTCGGCTGCTCGTTCGGCTGCTCCCGGGGTCCGCGCACGTGGTGCGACCCCAGCACCACGTCACGCGGAGGCCGCGGCACCAGGGGTGGCGAGCTCCACGGTCGAGGTGGCCGTTGCCCGGGTCGCGCGTATGCGGACGAGGACCAGGGCGGCGAGCAGCGCGCAGCCCGCCGTCAGCAGGAAGACCAGTGCGTAGGGGCCCTCGGTCGTCGCGTCACCGGCCAGGGCGGTGAACGAGCCGATGCCGATGACCGCGCCGATCTGGAACGCGGTCTGCTGCAGCGAGGTCGCCAGGCCGACGTCCCCCTCGTCCACGGCCGCGCCCTGCACGGCGAGGAGCCCGGTGTTGAGCTGCCCGAAGGCGACACCACTGAGCGCGAGAGCGAGGGCGATGACGACGACCGACTGCGCCCACGCACCGACCGCCATCGATGCCAGCACCGCGGTCAAGGCGAACACGGCGCCCAGCACCATCCTGCGCTCGCCGAACCGGTCGCTGAGCCGGGCGGCGCTGATGGACCCGAGCGTGTTGCCGAGGGCCCGCGGGACGCTGAGCGCGGAGGTGGCAGCGGCGGTCAGGCCGAGGACGCCCTGCATGAAGAGGGGCGCGACGACGAAGTTGCCCATGTATCCGGCGCCCAGCAGCGCGCTGGCTCCGGTGATGACCCGGACGTCGGCGGAGGAGAGCACCCGGATCGGGAGCAGGGGTGAGGTCGCGCGCCGCTCCACGATCACGAGGGCCCAGGTCGCGAGAGGGGCGACCGCCAGGCAGACGACCGGTACGGGCGACCAGCCCCAGACGGTCAGCCGGTTGACGCCGAACGTCAGGGCGGAGGTCGCGATGGCCAGGACGACCGCCCCGGACACGTCGAGGGTCGCGCGCCCCCGACCCCGCCGGTCAGCGGGGACCACGACCAGGGCGACGACCAGGGCCACCAGGCACAGCCCGGCCTGGGCCCAGAAGATGGAGCGCCAGCCGACGAGATCGACCAGCGGCCCGCCGACGACGACGCCGGTGACGGTCGCGGTCGAGGCCGTGGCGCCGATCCACCCCGTGCCGCGGACCCGGTCGCCGGGCGGACTCAGGCGGAAGACCAGGGCGACGGCCGCCGGCAGGGTGGCTGCCGCGCCGACCTGGGCGATCGTCCGGGTGGCGATCAGGCTCGCCGCGTCCCACGCCAGCGCGCTGCCGACGGCGAAGAGGAGCGCGACCGCGACCCCCGTGACGTACAGGCGGCGGTGGCCGAAGAGGTCCCCGAGCCGGCCGAGCAGTGGCGTGGCGACCGCGGCCGCGAGCAGGGGCGCGGTCGTCACCCAGACGATCGTCGAGGGCAGCGAGTCCAGGTCCTCGGCGATCGGCCGGACCGCGATCGTGAGGATGGTCGCGGGGAACGTCGTGGTGAACAGGCCGATCAGCAGAGCGGCCGTGACGAGTCGCCTGCGGTCGGCGGCCGGTGCGTCCTCCACCGGCGCTCAGGCGCCGGCGTGGGGGGCCATGACGTCGTCGGCGAACCGGCGGAGTCCCTCCAGCGCCTCGCTGGACCGCTGCCATGGCCGCACGATCAGCCGGGTCACGCCGGCGGCGGCGTACGGCTCGACGTCAGCGGAGTCGGCCGGATCGCCGCTCAATGTGACCTCGACCGGCGTCTCCCGACCGGCGCGGTCGGCCAGCTCGGCGAGCGTCGCCAGGGACGCCGGCAGGTCGGCGAGCGTGTGGTTCATCGGCATCCAGCCGGTGCCGACCGTCGCCGCCCGCCGCAGGGCCGCCGCGCCGTCGCCGCCGATGTGCAGCGCCGGGCCGGGCCGCTGGACCGGCTTGGGCTCGAAGGCGACCGGGGCGAAGGAGAAGAACTCGCCGGTGTGCTCGACGACGTCCTCGCTCCAGAGCCGCCGGCACACGTCGATGGCCTCGTCGACGAGCGGGCCGCGGCGGTCGAAGTCCAGCCCGACGGCCTCCCACTCCTCCCGCAGCCAGCTCGCGCCGATGCCGAACGCCAGCCGGCCGCCGGAGAGGACGTCGACGGTGGCCGCCGCCCGCGCGGTGACGAACGGGTGGCGCAGACCGATGTTGTAGACCTGGGTGCCCAGCCGGATCCGCTCTGTCTTCGCGGCGAGGTGGCAGAGCACACCCATCGCGTCGAACACCGGCACGGTCGCCGGGATCGGCGGGTGCTCCGCGCCGTGGTGCGGGCTGCCCTGCGCGCCGACGGGGATGACGAGGTGCTCGGGCACCCACACCGACTCGTAACCCAGCCGGTCGGCCTCCTCCGCGACCTGCACCCACAGCCGGGGGTTGACCGTGCCCAGGTGTACGCCGAAGTCCATGTCGGGGAGTCCTCTCGAGACGTCTGTCAGCGCCAGTAGCGGGCGGTGCTGGCGTATGCGGCCGAAGCGAACTGGGCGACGGGCAGCCGGGCCAGTTCGGCGTTGAGCACCTCGACGCTGACGGTGCCGGTCCAGCCGCGGTCGAGCAGGGTGGTGGCGAAGCGCTCGAGTTCGAAGGTGCCCTCGCCGGGCCAGAGCCGGCGGTTCATCGTCTCGTCGAAGCCGTCCTCGCTCACCGGCGCGGGGGCGTCGTTGAACTGCAGGTAGGCGATCTCCTCGAGCGGGATCGTCTCCAGTTGCTCCCAGGTGCTGTCGCCCCGGGAGAAGTGCCAGGTGTCGATCATGACCCCGGCCCGATCCGGGCCGGCCGCTGCGGCGAGCTCCCGGGCTGCGGCGATCGAGGTGACGACGCCCAGCGGGCTGAACTCGATCGCCGGCCGGGCACCGGCCTCGGCGAGGACGTCGGCGCAGCGTGCCAGGAGTGCGCCGGCGGCGGGGGAGGGCGGTGTCATCGGCACGGTGAGCACCCACCGGGCGCCGACCACCGCGGCCGCCTCCGCCAGCCGTCGCGCGCTGTCGAGGGTCCGCTCCTCGTTCCGGGAGACCATCAGGGCCAGCACGTCGTGGCACCGGATCCCTGCCTCGGAGAGCACCTCCGGGCCGGCCGTTTCCACCTGGTCGGCGCTCAGACCGACGGCCGTGAAGCCGGCGGCCGCTGCGGCGGCGGCCACCTCGGGGACACCGGCCGACCAGCGGTTGTCGGGGGTGAGGGCGAGCTCGACGGGCACGGGGATCACCGCCGGGGCAGGGGGTCGGCCGCGTCGGCGGCGAGGAGGGGGAACGGTGAGACGGCGCCGTCGGCGGGCGCGAGCCACTGCGGTCCGAGCTGGGCCAGCGTGGACACGCCCATCAGGGTGAGCGTCCGGTAGATCTCCTCGCGGAAGATTTCGAGGACCGACCGGACGCCGTCCTCCCCGTCGACGGCCAGCCCGTAGAGGAACGGGCGCCCGATGCACACCGCCGTCGCGCCCAGGCACAGGGCTTTGACCACGTCGGCGCCTCGGCGGACGCCGCCGTCCAGAAGGACCTCACCGCGGGAACCCACGGCCGCGGCCACGGCGGGCAGAGCGTCCAGGGACGCGCGGGCCTGGTCGAGCTGCCGGCCACCGTGGTTGGAGACCACGACACCATCCGCCCCCAGGCGGATCGCCAGGTCGGCGTCGTCGGGGTGCAGGATCCCCTTGACGTAGAAGGGGCCGTCCCAGTGGTCACGCATCCAGGCCACGTCGTCCCAGCCGAGCCGGGGGTTCATGAGGCCGGCCATGCGGGCGACCGACTCCACCGCGGCCACGCTCCCGCCTTCCGGCACGAGGTTGCGCAACGACACCCGCTGGTGGCGCAGGTACCGGTAGGTCCACCGGCCGTGCCGAGCGGCGTCGAGCGCGCGACCAGGCGTGATGGTCGGCGGCGCGCCCATGCCGCGCAACCGTTCGGTCTCGCGGTTTCCGAGCACGGGGACGTCGACGGTCACGAAGCAGGCGCCGAAGCCGGCGCGCGCCGCCCTCGACAGGAGCTCGGCCGACCCCCCGCGCACGCCGCCGGCGTCGGCGAAGGGATACAGCTGGAAGACGTGGTCCTGCTCCGTGCCGGCCGCGACCTCCTCGATCGTCCAGGTGCTCGAGGTGCTGAGCACCGAGAGCGTCCCGGCACCCTCCGCTCCCCGGGCCGCCCCCAGTTCGCCGGACCAGTGAGCGAGTCCGGTGAGCCCGGTCGGCGCCAAGAGGACCGGGAGGCTGACCGTGCGGCCGGCCACCGTCGTCTCCAGGGACTCGGGCGGCTGCCCGCGCAGCACCCGGGACTCGAGCCGGTAGCGCGCGAAGGCCTCGCGGTTACCCCGCAGGGTCGCCTCGTCCTCCGCACCGTGGTCGACGTAGGACCACACCATGTCCGGCAGGGCACGACGAGCCCGCTCCCGGTATCCGTCGACCGAGATGGGGCGGTCGACGGCCGACCACCGGAAGCGGAGCCCGCCGAGGGCCCGCCGAGCGGTTCGCCAGGCCCGGGGGGTGGATGGCCGGCGGCGCACCGTGCCTCCGGTGGCATCCTCCCGACCTGGCGCGAGTCCCGGGCTGCGCGGGACCGCGGTCACGTGACCGCGCCCTCGATCTTCAGGGCGATGAGCCGGTCGTCGTCGATGCCGAGCTCGCGGAGGATCTCGTCGGTGTGCTCGGCGTGCTGCGGGGCCCGCCGGATCTCGGGTGGGGTCTCGTCGAACTGCACCGGCGCAAGGACGAGCTCGCGCTCGATGCCGTCGACGTCGGTGACGGAGCCGACGTAGCCGTTGGCGCGGGCCTGCGGGTCCAGCCCGGCCTCGTGGTAGTTCTGCACGAGCGCCCACTGGCCCTGCGCACCCTTCATCCGGGTGCGGAACTCCTCCAGGGTCAGCGCGCCGATCATCTCCGCCACGTACCCGGCGGCGACGACGGCGTTGTCGATGACCTTCTGACCGGTGTCGAACCGCTCGTCGGTGATGAGCTCCGGGCGGCCCAGCCGCTGGCAGATCTCGGGCCAGTAGCGGCCCGGCTGCAGCATGCCGAGCTGGATGTAGCGGCCGTCGGCGGTGCGGTAGGCGCCGCCGGAGAGCGGATTGCGGGGCGAGCCGTTGCGGATCGGCGGGATCTTGGGCAGCGGGCCGCCGGCCAGCAGCGAGGCGTTGATGCCGAACGAGGCAGTCCACAGACCCACGCCGAGCAGGGACACGTCGATGACCGACGGCTCGCCGGTGGCGGCGCGCTTGTAGAGCGCGGCGGCGATGCCGCCGGCGATGGTCATGCCGCCGATGTTGTCGCCATAGGCGCCGGTGGGCATGGGCAGCAGCGCGTCGATCTGGTCGGGGGTGACCGCGTCGGCGTGCCCGGAGCGGGCCCAGAAGGCGGTCTGGTCGTAGCCGCCGTTGGGCCCCTCGTCGCCCTTGGGACCCATGCCGGTCCCGCGCATGTAGATGACCTTGGGGTTGATCGCGCGGACGTCGTCCACGTCGACGCCGAGCTTCTTGCGGGTCGGCTCGCGGAAGTTGGTGACGAAGACGTCGGCGCCGCGGATCAGCTCCTCGAAGACCTTCCGGCCGCCCTCGGTCTCCAGGTCCAACCCGATGGAGCGCTTGCCCCTGTTGGGGCCCTCCATGATCGGGAAGAACGTCTTGGAAGCCACGCCCTGGTCCAGGCCCAGGATGCTGACCAGGCCGCGCTGGGCGTCGCCGGTCTGGGCGTGCTCGATCTTGATGACGTCGGCGCCCCAGTCGGCGAGCACGGCGCCGGACGCCGGCACGAACGTGAACTGGGCGAGCTCGACGATCCGCACGCCCTCCATGGGTCGACTCATGGGGATCTCCTCGGGCGCACCCGGGCTCGAGCCGGGCGCTTCGCTGGGGGAGGGGCTCCGGATCGGAGCCCCGGGCGGTCTGTGGCCGCCGACACATCCGACACTATCCGAGAGTCATGACTCTCACAAGCGTTGTGGAGGTCAAGACTCCCAGCTACGGTCCCGCGCATCCGGGTCGACGTCGTCGACCGGAGGCTGCCCGAGAGGATCCGACATGGGGAACATCAGACCCGGCGTCGTCGTCGTGGGGACCGGCTTCGGTGCGCGGATCCACGTCCCGGCGGCGCGGCTCGCCGGGCTCGAGGTCGTGGCGCTGGTCGGCCGGGACCCGGAGCGCACCCGCCGCCGCGCCGATCGGCTGGGGATCGGTGCCGCGTGTTCTTCGCTGGAGGAGGCGCTATGCCTGCCCCGGTCCGACGTGGTCGTGATCGCCACGCCCCCGGCGACACATGCGGCCCTGGCGGAAGAGGCGATCGCCGCCGGCCGTCCGGTGCTGGTGGAGAAGCCGTTCGCGCTCGATGTGGAGGAGGCGCGACGTCTCGAGGCGGCGGCCCGTGCGGCCGGGGTTGTGGCCCTGGTCGGTCACGAGTTCCGCTTCGCGCCCGAGCGCGTGACGATGCAGCACGTCGTCCGGACCGGGCTGCTCGGCGTGCCGAGGATGGCGACGCTCGTCGGCCACATGCCGCTGGCCGCTCCGGTGGACATGCGAGCCCCGGACTGGTGGTTCGACCCGAGCCGGGGCGGCGGCTGGCTGGGTGCCGCGGTCTCCCATCTCGTCGACGCCGTCCGCTGCTGGCTGGGGGAGGTCGAGTCGGTCAGCGCCGTGCTCCCGATGGTCTCCGAGCGAGACCCCTCGACCCACGCCGAGGACTCCGTGTCCGCCCGTCTCCGGATGCGCTCGGGCTGCGAGGTCGCGCTGCAGCAGAGTGCTGCCGTCTGGGGCCCTCCGGTCCAGCTCGTGCGGATATCGGGCCCCGTCGGCAGTGCGGAGATCATCGACGGCGACGTGCTGCTGTCCACCGCGGACGGGAGTCGCGTGCTCGACCCGGCTGGTCCTCCGGTGCCGGTTGCAGTCGGCACGAGCGACGACCCCCGACACCGGTTCACCCACCTCGAACTCGGGCCGGCCGCCGTGCAGATGTCCGTGTTCGACGACCTGGTCGCCGGTCGCGAGGTCCGATACCAGGCGGTCAAGCCGGCGACCTTCGCCGATGGGGTCGCCGTCACGGGCGTGCTCGATGCGATCCGTCGGTCGGCGCGGGACGGCGGGGTCCTCGTCCACGTTCAGAGCTGACGCAAAGGCGCGCCCTCAACCTAAGAGATACGCCGAACTATCACTTGGGCTTGTGTGAGAGCCATGTCACTCACATAATCGACCCTATTCCCGTCGCCATCGACGGGACGACCGGCCGGCCGACGGAGGCCCTGCGGATCGCTCGTGCTCCGCCGTCACGACAGTGCTCGGTCCGGCCGACCCCACCTGACGAGAGATGTGAGCCGACATGCCGGAGTACCGGTTCCTCACCGTGGAGTCGTTGGACGACGGCCAGATCGTCCGGATCATGCTCGACCGGCCGGACGCCCGGAATGCGCAGAACCGCGGACTGCTCGTCGAGCTCGACGCCGCCTTTCGTGCCGCGGAGGAGGACGACCAGGTCCGGGTCGTCATCCTCGGCGGCCACGGCCCGGTGTTCTCGGCCGGGCACGACATGGGTTCCCGTCAGACGCTCGCGGAATGGACGCCGGGGCCCGAGCAGCACCCCAGCATCCGCGTGGACGGCGGGACCAGGAACGGCGCGGAGCGCCTCTTCCTGCAGGAGTGGCACTACTACTTCCAGAACACCAAGCGCTGGCGTGACCTGCGGAAGATCACCATCGCCCAGGTCCAGGGGAACGTGATCTCTGCGGGGCTCATGCTGGCCTGGGCCTGCGACCTCATCACCGCGGCCGACGGCACACAGTTCTCCGACGTCGTCGGCACCCGGCTCGGTATGTGCGGGGTCGAGTACTTCGCGCACCCGTGGGAGTTCGGTCCGCGCAAGGCCAAGGAGCTCATGCTGACCGGCGACTCGATCGACGCGGCTGAGGCCCACCGCCTGGGCATGGTCAGCAAGGTCTTCGCGCCCGACCAGTTGGCGGACCGGACGTTGGACCTCGCCCGCCAGATCGCCCGGCTCCCGACGATGAGTGCCCTGCTGGTCAAGGAGTCGGTGAACCAGACGGTCGACCAGATGGGCTTCTCGAACGCCCTCAACGCCTGCTTCACGCTGCACGAGCTCAACCACGCCCACTGGGCCACGGTGCACGAGGACCGGACTCCCATCGCCCTGGCAGGGGACGGGGTCATGGGACCGGTGACCACCAGAGTCGCCGCCGCCGGGTCGGCTCCAACCGCCTAGCGGCGCTCCCTGCCCATGCCGGCGAGACAGAAGTCCTCGAGGACATCCCCGAGGAACCCCAGCGCACCGCGGTCACCGGCTGACCGCGGGCGCCGACAGAGAAGAGGCACCCGTGGGACGTTGTGAGGGCAAGGTCGCCTTCGTCACCGGAGCGGCGCGCGGCCAGGGCCGCAGCCACGCGGTTCGGCTGGCAGAGGAAGGCGCCGACATCATCGCGGTCGACATCTGCGAGGACATCGCCACCAACCTGTATCCGCTGTCGACTCCGGAGGACCTGAAGGAGACAGCGCGGCTCGTGGAGCGCCACGATCGTCGGATCGTGGCCGTGCAGGCCGACGTCCGCGACCGTACGCAGCTGGCCGCCGCGCTCGAGCAGGGGATCGCCCAGCTCGGGAAGGTGGACGTCGTCGTCGCCAACGCCGGCATCATGCCGGCGTTCGGCGAGCCGAAGCTGCAGGCGTGGACCGACGTGGTCGACACCAACTTCCTCGGCATCGTCAACGCCGTCCACGCGGCGCTGCCGCACCTGCCCGACGGTGCCTCGATCATCGCCACCGGTTCGGCGGCGGCCTTCATGACCGGGATCTCGACCGGGCAGGCGGGGGAGAACCCGGGTGGCGCCGGGTACCAGTACGCCAAGCTGCAGGTGGCCGAGTTCATGCACGAGATCGCGCGCAACGTCGCCCCTCGCATGATCCGGGCCAACGTGGTGCACCCGACGAACTGCAACACCGACATGCTGAACAGCGACTCGATGTACCGGTCGTTCCGGCCGGACCTGGAGAACCCCACCCGTGAGGACGCGCTGCCGGCGTTCCCGGCGCAGCAGGCGATGCCCATCCCGTTCGTCGAGCCGGTCGACATCTCCAACGCCGTCGTCTACCTGGCGTCGGACGAGTCGCGGTACGTGACGGGGCTGCAGCTGCGGATCGACGGTGGCTCCTACCTGAAGTTCCAGGACTTCCATGTCTGAGTCGATCGCCACCTCGACGCAGGTGTGGGTGGACCCGACCGTCTGCCAGGGGCACACGCTGTGCGCGATGTCGGCGCCGGACCTGTTCGTCCTCAGCGACGAGGACGGGCACGCGCAGGCGCTGTCCAAGAACGTCCCGCCCGGTCGCGAGGAGGCCGCCCGTGAGGCGGCCCGCTCGTGCCCCGAGCAGGCGATCACCGTCACCGAGTGACGACACCGACGAGGAGAGCAGCATGAGTATCGACGAGACGGTCGTCACCGCCGAGGACGAGGCCCGCAAGCAGCCCCGCATCCAGCTCGACCGGCACGGCCCCGGCTACCGGACCGACTTCGTGCAGTGGGTCGACCGGCTGCACGCCGAAGCCCCGCTGGCCTGGAACGACACCCACGGCGGGTACTGGTTCGTCAACGGCAACAAGGACGTCTTCGAGGTCACCCGACGAGGCGCCCAGACCCTGTCGAACGACGCCGACGTCCACCGGCAGCGGCGGGGCTACACCGGCATCGAGATCCCGGCGCCGAACCCAGAGGAGCGGGGCGGCGTGATCGGTGGGTTCCTCGAGATGGACCCACCGATCCAGCGGTTCTACCGGAACGCGCTCAACCCCTACCTGTCGCCGGCCGCGGTGGCGCGCTGGCAGCCGGTGCTCGACGAGCTCACCCGGGCGGCCATCGACGAGAAGATCGAGAGCGGGCGGATCGACTTCGTCGAGGACCTGGCCAACATCGTCCCCGCTGTGCTCACCATGGCCATGCTCGGGCTGCCCCTGGTGGACTGGGTCCACTACAACGAGCCCGCGCACGCCACCGTCTACACGCCGGTGCACTCGCCCGACTACCCGCGGGTGCGGCAGATGAACGGCGAGGCGGGCATGCGGATGCTGCAGAGCATCCACGAGATCAAGGCCCAGCCGCGCCCCGGGCTGCTCGACGCCATCATCACCGCCGACCTGGGCGACCACCAGCAGGACGACATGGAGCTCATCGGGGTCGCCATGCTGCTGATCGGCGGCGGTTTCGACACCACGACCGCCCTGACCGCGCACTCGCTGGAGTGGTTGTCGGCGAACCCGGACCAGCGCGAGCGGCTGATCCGGGAGTGGGACGAGCTGCGCGACTCGGCCACCGAGGAGTTCCTCCGCTACGTCAGCCCCTCCCAGGGAGACGGCCGCACGGTCGCCGAGGACGTCGAGATCAACGGCGTCCAGCTCCGCGAGGGCGACCGGTTGTGGCTGTCGTGGGCCATGGCCAACCGCGACGCCACTGTCTTCGACGACCCGCACACGGTGAAGCTGGACCGGCGCAACAACCGCCATTCCAGCTTCGGCCTGGGCATCCACCGCTGCATCGGGTCCAACCTGGCGCGGGCGGGGTTCAAGACGATGCTCAAGGCAGTCCTGGACCGCATGCCGGACTACGTCTGCGACCCGGAGGGGGCGGTCTACTACGAGACCACCCAGGTGATCAACGGCATGCGGCACCTCCCGGCGACCTTCACGCCCGGTCGCCGTCTCGGCCCCGGCTTGGCCGAGACGATCGAGCGGCTGCAGCACGTCGTGGTGGAGCAGCGGCTCGCCGAGCCGGTGACCGTCCGTAGAGACGCGGCTCGCAGCGCCGGTTGATCCTGCAGGGCCGGTGCCGGGGCAGACGCTCTCGGCACCGGCCCTGACGGGTTTCCCCAGTGCGGTGGCGCTACGTCGCACCCTCGAGACGGCTCCGCCCCGGTCGACGTGATCGACTCGGGGCGGAGCCGTCTGGACCTTGCGAGCCAGTGCCTTCAGGAGGGTCGGGGATCGTCCCGGTCCGCCACCGGGCGCAGCCGGCGCGGAGGGTCGGCCGGCGCCGCGGCGGCGGTTCCCGGAGCGGAGGTGAGATCGGCCAGCCGTCCCACGAGACTCAGCACCACCTGCTGGCGGAGGCTGCAGGAGACCCGGCGACCCCGCCGGTGCACGTCGATGAGCCCCGCCCGGGCCAGGATCCTGGTGTGGTAGGTCAACGTGGGCTTGGTGACGTCGAGGACTCGTCGCAGCGTCGCGTAGGAGATCTCCCCGTGGTCAGGGAGTGATCGGACGAGTCGCCAGCGGGTCGGGTCGGCCAGGACGCCGAACGCCTCGGCGGTATCGACCGGCGGGCGATCGGCGACGATGTCGGCCGGTGACCGGTGCCCGGGCAGTTCGGTGCTCGAGGTCATGGCTGTTCTCGCATCCTCCGGGGGTGGGACCCGGGTCAGGCGGTCCCGGCCCGCTGGCGGAGGTCGTAGAGCTTCCGCCACTCGTGCTTGGACCGGATCGTGGTGTCGACCTCGGGGCTGCGGGCCCGGAGCGCGCCGACCGTGGCGTCCTCCTTGGCGATGTGCTTGAACGGGTCCAGGCCGAAGAACCGGGTGGTGTTCTGCCAGAGGATCTGGTGCATCTCGTCGTCCGGCACGCCGGACCCCTTCATCTCGGCGTTGACGAACTCGGGCGCGTTGGGCCAGATGGCGTCGGAGTGGGGGTAGTCGCACTCCCACGCGATGATGTCCAGCCCGATGTCGTGGCGGACCTTGAGCGCGGTCGGGTCGGTGACGTAGCAGGCCAGCGAGTGCTCCTTGAAGATGTCGCTGGGGAGCTTGCCGCCGAAGTCGTGCCCGAGCCAGCGCTGGTTGGTGTAGTGCCGGTCGCAGCGGTCCAAGTAGAACGGGATCCAGCCGATGCCGGCCTCCGACCACGCGATCTTCAGGTCGGGGTACGTGGTCATCGCCCCGCCCCAGAGCAGGTCCTGCGCGGCGAAGGTGGAGACCTGGGTCGCCAGGATGATGAAGTTGTCGATCGGGGCGTCGGGTGCGCCGTTGATGGCGCCGAAGCCCTGGCCGATGTGCAGGCACATCACGATCTCGAGCTCGGAGATCGTCTGGAAGAACGGGCCCCAGTACTCCAGGTCGTGGTAGCTCGGCAGGCCTTGGATGTGCGGCAGCTCCGGCATGGTCACGGCCTTGACGCCCTTGGCGGCGACCCGCTTGACCTCGTTCACCAGCTCGACCGGGTCCCAGACCGGCAGGATGGCGCAGGGGATCATGCGGCCCGGGTAGGCCGTGCACCACTCGTCGATGTGCCAGTCGTTGTAGGCCTTCAGGAAGACGAGGGCCAGGTCCTTGTCCTTGGCCTCCTGGAAGTACCGGGCGCTGAAGCCGGCGAAGGACGGGAAGCACATCGAGGACAGGATCCCGTTGCGGTCCATGTCCTTGATCCGCTCGTGGATGTCATAGGCGCCCGGGCGCATCTCGGCGAACGTCGCGGGGTTCAGGCCCCACTCCTCGTTCGGCCAGCCGACGACGGCGTTGAGCCCGATGCTCCCGAGCGAGTTGCCCTGGAACCACCACTTGGCGTAGCCGTTCTCGTCGACGATCGACTTCGGTGCCTGGTCCTTCCACTTGTCGGGCGTGTGGTTGGCGAACATGTCGGGCGGCTCGACGACGTGGTCGTCGATGCTGATCATGATCATGTCTTCGACGTTCATGGGTCCTCCGATCGGGATGCTGGGACTGCCGGTGCGGGGTGCTGGTCAGTCGTCGGAGGGGCCACCGAGGAGGGGGCCGCCGTCGACCGAGAAGGTCTGGCCGCTCACGTAGGACGACATGTCGCTGGCCAGGAAGAGGATCGCGTGGCCGATGTCGGAGGGGACGCCGATCCGGCCGAGCGCGGTGTGCTTGCCCAGCGCCTCCTGGTCGAGGCCGGCGACCTCCCAGGCGGCGGATGCGCGCTCGGAGGCGATCCCGCCGACGGCGATGCAGTTGGCACGGATCCCGTGCCGACCCCACTCGGCTGCGGTGACGCGGGTGAACATCTGCAGTGCCGCCTTGGCCGCGCTGTACCCCGCCCCGTAGCGGACGCCGGTCACCCCGGCGCCTGAGGAGAGGTTGACGATGGTGCCGCGACCCGCGGCGATCATGTGCTTCCCCGCCTCACGGGTGCACAGGAACGGGCCCTTGGCGTTGAGGTCGAAGACGGAGTCCCAGGCCTTGGTGGGCGTCTGCTCGAGCGGGCCCATGCGCGTGCCGCCGGCGTTGTTCACGAGGATGTCGATGCGCCCGAACTCGGCCACGGTGGCCGCGACCATGGCGGCGACCGACTCTTCGCTCTTCACGTCCGTCCGCACGGCCAGGACCTGGACACCCGGGTTGCCGACGTCCCGTCCCAGGTCCTCGAGTTCCACCTTCACCTTCTGGAGGTCCGCCTCGGTCCGTGCCGCGAGGACGACTCCGTCGATGCCGTTGCGGACGAAGATCCGCGCGGTCTCCGCGCCGATCCCGGTCCCGCCACCAGTGACGATCGCGGTCTTGCCGGCCAGGTCCAGCGGATCGATGGGCACGGTCACGGTCCTCCTCGTCTCCGCCGGACAGCGGCTCCGTTGCCGCGGGGGGCGGCATCCGGCGGATGAGGTTACGTTATCCGAGAGTCCTGACTCTCACAAGCGTTGTGAGGGTTCAGGACTCCGCTTTGTGCGGGGACCAGGGAGGTGCGTCGAGGGGGATGTCGGTGGTGCGGAGACCGGCGAGGGTGACGGCCAGGTGGCGACGCCAGGCGTCGGTGTCGTCGTAGGCGGTGGACGCCGCGATGCCGCGCAGGGCGTAGATGAGCAGCAGGACGTCGTCGAGGGTGGCGTCGGAGCGGATGTGGCCGGCGTCCTGGGCCTGGCGCAGGAGGCTGCCCAGCAGCTCGGTGAACTTGTCCCGGAGGGGGGCGGTGCTGGGATCGGTGGCCCACAGGTGGCCCAGCATGCCGCGCTTGCGCGACTGCAGGTCGGCGTACTCGGTGAGCCAGCGTTCGAGCCCGAGGCCGTCGTCGGTGGTGGCCTCCTCGGCCGCGACGTCGACGAGGTAGTTGAGGAGCTGGTGGGTCAGCTCTGCGACGAGGTCGTTCTTGGTCGGGAATCGGCGGTAGAGGGTCGCCATGCCCAGGCCGGCGTGGGAGGCGACCAGTTCCAGGGTGACGTCGGTGCCGTGCTCGCCGAAGACCTCCGAGGCCGCCTGGATGAGCCGGTGCCGGTTCTCGATGGCATCCCGCCGCGGCGCCCGCTTGCCGGGCGAGTCGATGCCCGGGGCGACGATCAGACCGTCCAGGTCCGTTGAGTCCACTTCGGTGACCTGCCTCTCGGTCTGCAGCCGGCCGATCCTAGCCGCCGGTGCGGCGTCACCTGTCGCTCGGCGGGGTGAACGGTCCGGTCGGTCCACGGTGGACCGACCGGACCGTCGAGGGCGAACGATCAGCTCAGCGTCCCGCCACAGACCGGGTCGGCACCCTCGATGGGCACGAAGCCGTCGCCCTCCAGCCGTACGAAGAAGGTGCACTGCTCGTCGTACTCGGTCGTGGTCTGGGGAACCGGAGCCGGGTACAGGCCGCCGGCGTCCCAGTCGTCGGTGTCCTGCAGCGTGGCGATCACCTGTTCCCGCCCGGCGTCGCAACCGGCCTGCTCGAACCCGTACAGGAGCAGATCCGCGGCGAACCAGCCCTGGCTCTCGTAGAAGCCCGGGACGCCCGACTCGTTGCCCGAAGCCTGCAGTGCCGTCTTCAGCATCTCGGTCGCCTCGGTGCCCTGCTCGACAGGGGTGAACAGCGACTGGAAGACGACGCCCTGGCCGATCTGGACGGCGGGCTCGGACGCGAGCAGGTCCGCGCCGTAGCCGGTCGGCGAGACGAAGGTGCCGTCCCAGCCCGATTGCTTCAGCCCGGCGACGAGTGCCAGGGACGTGTCGAAGTTGATGGTCGTGTACACGGCGTCGGCGCCGGAGTCGAGGATGCCCAGGACCAGCGGACCCACGTCGGTGCTGCCGATCTGGACGCTGGTGTTCGTGTAGCCGGTCTCCAGCCCCACTGCCTCGGTCGCCTCGATCGCGTTCGCCACGCCGGCCTGGGAACTGGGAGTCGTGTAGCCGATGAAGGCGACGGTGCTCGCGTCCTGCGACTCCAGGAACTCGCCTGGCGTCGCATAGGCGACGTCCGCCGCGGGGACCGCGCTCGACGCGAACAGGTTGTCGTCGGTGTCCTTCCACTCCTGGGCGCCGTCCCATGCGCCACCGATGACCGGGACGGTGCTCGCCTGAGTGGTGAGGAAGGGGGCGGCGCCGTAGAAGAAGGCGCTCACGTTGATCAGGGCGTCGACGTCGTCCTGCTGGACCAGCTTCTGGGCCCCGGCCAGCGCCCCCTGTGCGCTGGACGTGTCGTCGGCCTCGACGAGGGAGAAGTCGAGGTCCGGGGCGCAGCCGTCCCCGGCTCCCTCGTAGGCGTCGAGTCGTGCCTGCGCTCCGCGGATGGAGCCGGCGGCGGCGGCCGCGCCGGGTCCGCTCAGGGAGGTGAGGATCCCGACGTCGATGGACCCGCCGTTGCCACCGTCCCCGGCATCTCCGCCGTTCCCTGACGCCTCGTCGTCGCTCCCGCACGCGGTGAGCAGGAGTGCCACGGCGCACGCCGCCCCCATGGCTGCAGTGCCTCTTGTCCTGCGCATGTCCTGGACTCCATCTGTAGTGGGGAACCGAACCGGGCGAGATGCCGGCGCGCGCACGACCCGGCCGCGCCCGGCGCCCACGGGCGGGGGGCCGGTGCGATCGGACGACGGATCGACGCAGGCGGGACCGTAACTGAGAGTCGAGTCACTCACAATAGAAGTGGGGGGATAGGCTTCCACTTGTGTCTCGCGGCCGTCCGGCCGTGCGCCGTCCCTCGCCGAGCCCTCGGAGGCCGCCGTGACCGCACCCCGCCAACCGCTGCCGTTCGTCACACCGTGGACCGAGTTCTTCTGGCGGTCCGGCGAGTCGGGCCGGTTGCGCGTCCAGGAGTGCAGCGCATGCTCGGGGCTGATCCACCCACCGAAGCCCGTGTGCCCGTCGTGTCGGGGTACGGATCTGGCCGTCCGCGAGGTGTCCGGCAGGGCGACGCTCGTGGGCTGGACCGTCAGCCACCACTATCCGTTCCCGGGAGTCCCCAACCCGTACGTCGTCGCCACGGTCGCGCTCGAGGAGGACCCCCGCGTCCGGCTCACGACGCGGATCGTCGAGGCCGACGCCGACGAGCTACACCTGGGCATGCGGGTGGAGGTGGTCTTCCAGCAGGTCGAGGACGTCTGGCTGCCGCTCTTCCGGCCGACGGTCGAGCAGCCCGAGCCCGTCCCGCTGCCCGAGGACGAGCTCCCCGTCGAGCGGATCGCCTCTCTCGTCCGGCCGATGCCCACCACCCGCAAGTACGAGGACGATGCCGTCCTCTCCGGGATCGGCATGTCCCACCTCGGCCGCCGGCTCATGGTCGACCCCCTCTCGCTGACCGTCGACGCGTGCCGGGAGGCGGTGGCCGACGCCGGCCTCACGATGGACGACATCGACGGCCTGTCCACCTATCCCGGGGGCGGACTCGAGCACGGCATCGGCGAGGGTGGCGTCACCGCCGTGGAGTCGGCGCTGCGCATCCGGCCGACCTGGTTCAACGGCGGCATGGAGACCTTCGGCCCGGGCGGCTCGGTCATCGCCGCGATCCAGGCGGTCTCGTCCGGGCTCGTCCGCCACGTGCTCTGCTTCCGCACCGTCTGGCTGTCCAGCAACGAGACGCTCGTGCGGCAGGGGTACCTCCAGCCCGGCGGTGGCCGGATCGGTGGCGACCTGGGCTGGCAGATCCCCTTCGGTGCGACGTCGGCGGCCCACCTGCTCGCCCAGACGGCGCAGCGGTACATGCACCGGTACGGCGCGACGCGGGAGACCCTCGGCTGGATCGCGCTCAACCAGAGGGCCAACGCGGCGCTCAACCCGACCGCGGTGTACCGGGACCCGCTCACGATGGACGACTACCTCGGGGCCCGGCTGACGACGACGCCCTTCGGTCTCTACGACAACGACGTCCCCGTCGACGCAGCGATCGCCATCGTGGTGTCCGCCGCGGACACGGCCGGGGACCTGGCCAAGCCGCCCGTGCGCGTCGAGGCCGCGGGCACCCAGATGATCGAACGGCCGGAGTGGGACCAGAGCACCTCGACCCACGAGCCGCAGGTCTTCGGGCCGGCCGCGCACCTGTGGACGCGGACCGATCTGCGCCCGGACGACGTCGACGTGGCGCTGCTCTACGACGGCTTCACGTTCAACTGCCTGTCCTGGTTGGAGGGCCTCGGGTTCTGCGGCATCGGCGAGGCGAAGGACTTCCTCGACGGCGGCAAGAACATCGCCCGCGACGGCATCCTGCCGCTGAACACCCACGGCGGGCAGCTGTCGCACGGCCGGACCCACGGCATGGGGCTGATCCACGAGGCGGTCGTGCAGCTGCGGGGGGAAGGCGGTGAACGGCAGGTCGCGGACGCCAGGGTCGCCGCGGTGAGCAGTGGCGGCTTGACGCCCAGCGGAGCTCTGCTGCTGCGCTCGGACAGCTGACCGGTCGACGTCAGCGGTTCCGACTCCGGTCGGTGCTCGACGGAGCTGCGACGGTGGGGCGGGTGGGGCTCGAACCCACGACCCAGGGATTATGAGTCCCATGCTCTGACCGGCTGAGCTACCGCCCCCTGCGACCCGGGCCGGTCGCGCCGACAGCCTGCCACGCACCGGCCGGACGGCGACGACGAGGGGCGCGGGCCGACCATGGTCCGAGGCGTGTCTCTCGTTACCTTTCCGTGACCTCTCAACCGTCACTCGCGTACCGTCGTCGGAGGCTCGGCCGGGTCTCGCTCCTCGCACCTCGAGGACCTCGGTGGGCCCCGTCGAACCGTCCCCGGCTGCCTGCCGGGACGGCCGGGACCTGCCGTCCCGGGGTCGAGCGTGCACGCGGGGGCTGCGGCACGTGGAGAGGACGACGTCCTCCCGACCGGCGGACCGATGAACGGAGAGCCGCCGCTTTGGCGACCCTGCACCGCCCGCACCGCCCCTTCCTGTACCGCCGTCTCGGCGCCGCCCTGCTCGCCGTGGCCGCGGCCACTGTCGTCATCGCCTGGCCGGCCGGACCCGCGGCCGCTGCACCCGCCGACGACCTCGCCGGCGCCCGCGCCGCCCAGGACGCGGTCGCCGCCGAGGTCGAGGCCATCTCCACCGAGGTGCGGGCCGCCGAGGAGCAGTTGCAGCGGATGACCGTGGAGGCCGAGGCCGCCGCCGACGCCGCCCTGGTCGCGCAGACCGAGCTCGCCCGGGCCCAGGCCGCCGCCGGCGAGACGGCCGCCAACCTCGCCCTCGCCCAGTACGCGGTCGCGGTCGCCGAGGGCGAGGTGGCCGACGTCGGCCGGGAGGTCTTCATGGGCGGCGGCGACGCCTACGGCTCGGCCGCGGTCCTGCTGGCCGCCGGCAGTCCCGAGGAGCTGCTCCAGCGGGCCGCCACCCTGGACTTCCTGGGCGACCAGCGTGCCGGCGTCCTCCAGCAGCACGAGGCCGTCCAGGTCCAGGTCGCGGAGGCCGACGCCGCCGCCCGTGCCGCCGTGACCCAGCTCGACCAGGCGCGGCAGGCCGCGGACGCGGCCCTGTCCGCCGCCGACCAGCACCTCGCCTCCGCCCAGGCGGAGTTCGACGCCGCGAGCGCCCGCAAGGCAGAGCTGGACGCCCGCCTGCGCGACGCCCAGGTCGAGCTGCTCCGGCTGCAGGGTGCGGCCGACGCCGAGGCCGCCTACGCCGCACAGGCCGCCGCCGCCGCGGGCGCGAGCAGCCTGTCGGTCAGCGGAGGCGCGGTCGCGCCGGCGAACGGCCGGGTCAGCTCCTGCTACGGCGGCCGCTGGGGCACCACGCACTACGGCGTCGACATCGCCGCCCCCATCGGCACCCCGGTGTTCGCCCCGGTCGGTGGCGTCGTCCTGCAGGCCGGGCCGGCCAGCGGGTTCGGGCTGGCCGTCTACCTCCAGCACCCCGACGGGTCGATCACGGTCTACGGGCACGTGAACCAGTACTTCGTCGCCGCGGGCGACGTCGTCTCCGCCGGCCAGCAGATCGCCGAGGTCGGTAACCGTGGCCAGTCGACCGGCCCGCACCTGCACTTCGAGGTGCACCAGGGCGGGCTCTACGCGAGCCGCGTGGACCCGGTGCCGTGGCTGTCGGCGGTCGGTATCTCGCTCGGCGGCGCCTGCTAGCCCCGTCCGCGCAGCCGGCCCAGCAGGCCGCCCGCCCCGCCGAGGGTGCGGGCGGCCAGCGACAGGATCGGGCCGCCGGGGATCCCGGGGGCGGCGGAGACGATCGGCGCGAGCTGGAGCAGCCCGCCGATGTCGTGCACCTTCAGCCGCCGGCGGGCGACTGCCGCGACGGGGTTGACCCGGCCCGACGCCGCCTCCAGCAGCAGGGCGGCATCGGCCTCGACGGCGGTGCCGGGCGGATCGCCGGGGCCGACCCGGCGCACGGTCCAGCCGTCGTCGTCCGCGGCGAACGCCCAGCCGCCGTCCGGGGTGGTCAGCGTGACGCCGCCGGTGATCCCGCAGGACGACGCCAGCGCGCCGGTCACGTCCGCGAGTGCGGCCAGCCCGGACTGGAGCACCTCGGCGGGCACCGGGGGAGCGCCGAGAGGTACCAGGTCCAGACCGTGGACCGCGAGCTCGTAGGCCTGCCCGAGGACGACCGACAGCAGCGGGAGGGTGCCGACCGTGGCCACCGTCGGCGCGGTGTCGAGCTCGGTCGGATCCTCGGCGAGGTAGGCGGCGGTCGCCGCCCGGTTGCGGCGGAGGGCGGCGAGCACCTCCTCGCGCGAGGCGTCGCGGTGGGCCGCGGTCACCCGGGCGTTGGTGCCGTCGACGTCCGGTGGCGTGCCCGTGCCGCCGGCCCGCGCCGAGGCGATCAGGTCGGCCAGCGCGGTGTGGTCGTCCCAGCAGCCCAGGTGCACGCACACCTCGTGCGCCCGCCAGCCCGGGAGCCGGGTGGGCCGGTCGAGGTCGACGGTCCCGGCCGAGGCGATGAAGGCGTCCCAGGCGCCCAGCACCATGCCGCCGACCTCCGCGCGGCCGGCGTCGGCCATCCCGTGCGTGGTCGGGGTTTTCCCGCGTCGCGCCATGGGGGAGCGGTACCCGGCCGCAACGGCGGCAAGGCGTGGCGTGGCTCTCTCGCTCGAAGGGGGCAGACGGGCGTCAAGGTGGCGACCGCCCGGGCCGACCTCGATGGTGTGACTCCACCCAGTGGGCGACGACGCCGCGCTGCGGACCCGGACGCGCGGCAGCGGCTGGCCGCCGCTCTGCGGCGCGCCCTCTACCGGCCGCTGGCCGAGGACGAGGACCGCGTCGCCTACTGGGTCCACCACGTGCGCCTCGGGGTGCTGCTCACCGAGTTCGGCGGCTTGGCGGCCCTGGGCTACACGTTCCTGACGCCGACGGCGGCCCGCCTGCACCCGGTGCTGTTCGCCGTCTGCGGCCTGGCAATTCTCGGTGCGCCGCTGCTGTTGCTCCTGCCGCTCCCGGCGATGATGCGCGACGCCCGCGGGCCGGTGATGTTCTACGGCTGGAGTGCCGGGACCACGGTCCTCGTCGTCATCGGCACCCGCATCGACGGCGGCGCGGACAGCGCCCTGATCTGCCTGCTCTTCCTGACCCTCGGCTTCATGTCCGCGGCGTTCCAGCCCGCCGGCGTGGTGGTGATGGGCGGCTTCATGGTCACCTCCTACCTCGCTGTCGACGTCCTGCCCGAGCCGCGGACCTCGGGCATGTTCGTGGCCGTCGTCATGGCTGCGTTCACGACGCTGTGCGCCCTGGCCTCGGCCAACCTCTGGGAGTCCTGGGACCGCCAGGTCCTGCTCCTGCGCACGCACGAGACCCTCGCGGCCACCGACCCGCTGACCGGCTGCCTGAACCGGCGTGCCTTCCTCGAGCGCCTGCACACCGCCATCCGCGGGACGGCGGACCCGACCGTGGTCTGCCTGATCGACCTCGACGGCTTCAAGGCCGTCAACGACCGGGACGGCCACGCGGCCGGTGACGCCGTCCTGCGCGCGGTCACCTCCGCCCTCGCCTCGGCCGTCCGGGAGACCGACACCGTCGCCCGCCTCGGCGGCGACGAGTTCGCCGTCCTCTGCGCAGTTCCGGAGGCCGACGACGCCGGGGCGCTGGCCGAGCGCATCCGCGAGGGCATCGCCCGGGTGGGCCGGGGCGTGGGGGTGACGGCCAGCGTCGGGCTCACCGTGGTCCGCGCGGGGGACGACGACCACGAGGTGCTGCTGCGGGCCGACCAGGCCATGTACCGCGTGAAGGCCACCGGCGGGAACGCGGTGGGCGGCGAGCTGACCGCTCCTGAGCTGTGGGCTCCGTTCACCACGGGTGCCGATCACTCAGCGTGACATCGCTTCCGGAGTGTGCCACACGGCGTGTCGTTCCGGGAACACGCCGTACCGATGGCACGGTGGTCGTCGTACCCGCAGCGCCAGACCGGTGGACGACACCGCCGACCCGTGCTAAGGCCTCTGACCTGCGACGAGTGCGCGCACCGGTCACGAACAGTCACATGTGACTCATCCGCCCCGCCCCCACTGGCGCGACCCCGGGACCATCGGGCACACTGGTTGCCAGAGCCCTGAGTCTCCGCTCGCGAACACAGCGCGTCACCGAATTGATCAGTCCGTTGGGGAAGACGAGACAGATCGAGTCGATGGAGGTGCCTCGTGCAGCGACGGTCTACCCAGGGTGTCGTCTTCGTGCACGCGTGCCCGAAGGCGCTCTGCCAGCACGTCGAATGGGCGCTCGAGCGCGTCGTCGGCGCGCCGGTCTCCTTGTCGTGGGCCGACCAGCCCGCGGCGCACGGTTCCTACCGTGCCGAGGTCGCCTGGTCCGGTTCTCCGGGCACGGGGGCCAAGCTGGTCGCCGCGCTGCGCGCGTGGCCGATGCTGCGCTTCGAGGTGACTGAAGAGGCCAGCCACGGCAACGACGGCGAGCGGATGTCCTACGTTCCCGGGCACGGTGTCTTCCGCGCGCCCACCAGCGCCAACGGGGACCTCATCGTCACCGAGCAGCAGCTGCGGCACCTCGCGGCGACCGCCACCTCGTCCGAGGCCTTCCGGCACGGCGTCGACCAGCTCCTGGGGGCGGCCTGGGACGCCGACCTCGAGGTGTACCGCCACGCCGGCGACGGCAGCCCCATCACCTGGCTGCACCAGGTCGTGTGACCGGTCGCCGGCCGGGTCCCGATCCGGTCACGACGGGCTGAGGGTCCCGGCCCGCAGTCGTAGGCTCAGAACAGATCGTCCGGGCGCCGTCGGGGAAGCGGCGCCCGGGCGATCTTCGTTCGTCCGGGGCCGTTCGCCGCGCCCCGACCTCCTCCCTCACCACAGCGCGTCCTCCCTCACCGTCTGCCGTGAGGGAGGACGCGCGATGATCAGGTGACCTGATCGTGGCGCGGGCGTCCGGGGTTACAGCGGGATGTTGCCGTGCGCCCCACGGCCGGGCCGGGCATCGGCGAGCGCGCCGATCAGCCGCCGCCGGGTCTGCGCGGGCTCCACGACCTCGTCCACCACGCCGATCTCGATGGCCCGGTCCACGCCGCCGGCGATCCGCTCGTGCTCGGCGGCCAGCTCGGCGTGCAGGGCGTCGCGCTCGGCCGGCGGGACGGCCGCCAGCTTCTTGCGGTGCAGGATCCCGACCGCGGCCTTGGCACCCATGACGGCGACCTCCGCCCCGGGCCAGGCGAAGACGGCGGTGGCGCCCAGCGAGCGGGAGTTCATCGCGATGTAGGCGCCGCCGTAGGACTTCCGGGTCACCAGCGTCACCCGCGGCACCACCGCCTCGGCGAAGGCGTGCAGCAGCTTCGCGCCGCGGCGCACCACGCCGTCCCACTCCTGGCCGACGCCGGGCAGGTAGCCGGGCACGTCGACCAGCACCACCAGCGGCACCCCGAAGGCGTCGCACATCCGCACGAACCGGGCCGCCTTCTCCGCCGAGGCGGAGTCCAGGCAGCCGCCGAGGCGCAGCGGGTTGTTGGCGATGACGCCGACGGTCCGCCCGGCGAGCCGGCCGAGGACGGTGACCACGTTCGGTGCCCACCGCGGGTGCAGCTCCAGGCCGGGCTCGTCGAGCACCGCCCCGATCAGCGGCTTCACGTCGTAGGCCCGCTGACGCTGCTCGGGCAGGAGGGCGCCGAGGTCCTCGTCGGTCTCGCCCTCCACCCCGGCGAAGGTGCCCTGCGCGGCGAACAGGTCGACCGCCCGGCGCGCGGTGGCCAGGGCCGCCGGCTCGGTGTCGGTGACCACGTGCACGACGCCGCTGCGCCGGCCGTGGGTGTCGGGGCCGCCCAGCTTCTCCTGGTCGACGTCCTCACCGGTGACCGAGCGGACGACGTCCGGACCGGTGACGAACACCCGGCCGGCCGGCCCCATGATCACGATGTCGGTCAGCGCCGGCCCGTACGCGGCGCCGCCGGCCGCGGGGCCGAGCACCACCGAGATCTGCGGGATCCGCCCCGACGCGCGGACCATCGCGGCGAAGACCTCGCCGACGGCGTGCAGCGCGGTGACGCCCTCGGCCAGCCGCGCGCCGCCGGAGTGCCAGATCCCGACCACGGGCACCCGCTCCCGGAGGGCCGTGTCGATCGCGTCCACCACGTGCCGGCAGCCGTCCAGGCCCATCGCGCCGCCCATGACGGTGGCGTCGGTGCAGAACGCGATGGCGGGGGAGCCCTCCACGGTGCCGCGGGCCGCCATCACCCCGGAGGTGTCGCGGGCGGCCAGCGGTCGGAGGGACCCCGGGTCGAAGAACCGCGCCAGCCGGTCCTCCGGGTCGCGCGGGTCGGGGGCGGGCAGGGTCGGTGCGGCGGAGAGCGTCGTCACGGGTCCCCCAGGGACGTCAGGCAGTGGTGAAGACCAGGGCGATGTTGTGGCCGCCGAAGCCGAAGGAGTCGTTGACCGCGGCGGTGAGCTGCGCCTTCCGCGGTTCGCGGCGGACGATGTCGAGGGCCTGGACGGCCGCGTCGTCGTCCGGGTCGTCGAGGTTGGCGGTGGCGGGCACGATCTGGTCGCGCAGGGCGAGGATCGTGAACACCGACTCCAGGGCGCCGGCGGCACCCAGCAGGTGGCCGGTCAGGCTCTTGGTGGCGGTCACCAGCACGTGCTCGCCGATGGAGCTGCGGATGGCCGCGGCCTCGGCGGTGTCGCCGACCGGCGTGGAGGTGGCGTGGGCGTTCACGTGGCCGACGTCGGTGGCGGAGATGCCCGCGTCACGGAGGGCCGCGGTGATGGCCCGCCCGGCACCCTCGCCCTCCGGGTGGGGGGCGACGAGGTCGTAGCCGTCGGCGGTGGCACCGGCGCCGGCCAGCCGGGCGTGGATCGTGGCGCCCCGGGCGCGGGCGGCGTCGCCACGCTCGAGCACCAGAGCCGCAGCGCCCTCGGCGAGCACGAAACCGTCCCGGCCCTTGTCGAACGGCCGCGACGCGCGCTCGGGCTCGTCGTTGCGGGTCGACATGGCCCGCATGGCGGCGAACCCGGCCATGGGCAGCGGGTGCACGCAGGCCTCGGCGCCGCCGACCAGCACGATGTCGGCCCGGTTGAACCGGATGAGGTCCAGACCCCAGCGGATGGCCTCGGCGCCCGAGGCGCAGGCGCTCACCGGGGCGTGCACGCCGGCCTTGGCGCCGATCGCGAGACCGACGGCCGCGGCCGGGCCGTTGGGCATGAGCATCGGGATGGTGAAGGGGGAGACCCGCTTGGGGCCCTTCTGCTCCAGGACGTCGTCCTGGCCGAGCAGCGTCAGCGCACCGCCGATGCCGGTGCCGAACACGACGGCGATCCGCTCGGGGTCGACGCCGGAGTCGGCCGCCCCGGAGGTGCGCCAGGCCTCCTCGGCGGCGACGACCGCGACCTGCTGGCTGCGGTCGAGCCGGCGGGCGCGGACCCGGTCGATCTTCTCGGCCGGGTCCTCGGCCAGCGTGGCGACGAGCTGGGCCGGGAACTCGGTGATCCAGTCGTCGGTGATGCGGCGGACCCCCGACCGCCCGGCCAGCAGTGCCTCCCAGGTGCTGGGCACGTCGCCACCGAGCGGCGTGGTGGCGCCGAGGCCGGTGACGACGACGTCGTCGTTCGTGCTCATGACGGGTCCTTCCTGGAGGCGTGCGGGACCGGGCGGCCGGGGAACCGGCTCAGCCGCGGTTGGCGGTGATGTAGGTGATGGCGTCGCCGACGGTCTTGATGTTGGCGAGCTCGTCGTCCGGGATCGCGACGCCGAACTTGTTCTCGACCTCCGTGGCGATCTCGACCATCGACAGCGAGTCGACGTCGAGGTCCTCGGTGAACGACTTCTCGGGGGTGGCGTCGGCGGGGGCGACCCCGGCGACCTCCTCCAGGATCTCGGCAAGACCAGCCTGGATGTCCTCGCTCACGCTGAGGTCCTCTCTCTCGTTCGTGCGGCGGCTCCGGGTCGGTTCCCGGAGCCGGGTCTGTGGGGCGTCGTTCAGGGGAGCCGCAGCACCTGGCCGGCGAAGGTGAGCCCCGCGCCGTAGCCGAGCACCAGCGCCAGGTCACCGCTCTTGGCCTCGCCGGACTCCAGCAGCGCCGACAACGCCAGCGGGATCGAGGCGGCCGACGTGTTGCCGGTGGTGACGATGTCGCGGGCGACGACGGTGCGCTCGGGGAAGCCGACCTTCTTGTGCATCGACTCGATGATCCGCAGGTTCGCCTGGTGGGGGGCGAAGACGTCGATGTCGTCGGGGCCGACGCCGGCGGCCGCCATGGCCTGCTCGAGCGTCGCGGTGAGCTTCGTCGTCGCCCACCGGTAGACCGTCTGACCGGCCATGATCATCTTGCCGTCGTTGCCGGCGACCATCTCGATCGCGGAGTGCTGGTCGCCGTCGCTGCCCCAGACGACCGGTCCGATGCCCGGCTCGTCGGCAGCGCCGACCACGACCGCGCCGGCGCCGTCGGCGAAGATCACCGCGGTCGCCCGGTCGGACTGGTCGGTGACGTCGGTCAGGCGCTCGGCGCCGACGACCAGCACGTTGCGCGCGGAGCCGGAGCGCACGGCGTTGCTCGCCATCTCCAGCGAGTAGCAGAACCCGGCGCAGCCCGCGTTGAGGTCGAAGGCGCCCGGCCGGGGGATGCCCAACCGGTGGGCGACCTGCGGGCCGATGCCGGGGATGGGGTACTGCAGGCTCGCGGTGGCGAGCACGACCAGGTCGACCTCGTCGGGCGCGAGGCCGCTCGCCGCCAGGGCCTTGCCGCCGGCGGCCACCGCCATCTCGACCAGCGTCTCGTCCTCCGACGCCCAGCGGCGCTCGGCGATGCCGACGCGGCTCTGGATCCACTCGTCGTTGGTCTCCATCACCTCCGACAGCTCGGCGTTGGTGACCCGCCGGCGCGGCCGGTAGGACCCGAACCCGAGGATGCGCGCGCCCGGCGCACCCGTCTTCAGCTGGATGGGAGTCATACGGAGACCTCCGGGTAGAGACGGGCGATCGGGTCACCGGCGTCGACGAGGTCGCCGTCCTGCACCAGCCACTCGGCGAGGACACCGGCGTAGGCCGCGGACACCCCCACCTCCTCGCGGCGGCTGCGGATGCACCCCAGCGGTGCGCCGGCCGGCACGTGCGTGCCCTCGGCGAGCTCGGCCGGCGCGACGGTGCCGCGGGCGGGGGCGACGACGACCCGCCAGTCGGGTGAGTACTGGGCCTCGGCGCGGCCGCGCTCGGCCTCGATCAGCTGGCGCGCGCGGTCGAGGTCGCCGGGGCCGCTGACCGCCAGCACCTCGATGCCGGTGCCCTTCCACTCCCGCTTCGCGAGGCCCGACAGGGCGCCGGCGGGCGGCAGCTCGATCGCGGCGGTCACCCCGAGGTCGCGCATGGTCGCCAGGCACGCGTCGAAGCGCACCGGGCTGGTGATCTGGCTGACCAGCCGGGCGAGCGCCGCGGCCCCCGTGGACACCGCCGCGCCGTCGGCGTTGCTCAGCAGCAGCCGGCTGGGCTCCGCGGGGCGCAGGCCGCCGACCAGGCCCTCCAGCTGCTCTCGGGCCGGGGCCATGAAGTCGGTGTGGAAGGCGCCGGCGACCGACAGCGGCATCACCCGTGCCTTGCCCGGCGGGTCGTCCTTGAGTGCGGCCAGCGCGTCCAGCGGACCGGCGACGACCGTCTGCCCGCCGCCGTTGATGTTGGCCGCGACCAGGCCGTGCCGCTCCAGCGCCGCGGCCAGCTCGTCGGGGTCGCCGCCGAGGACGGCGGACATGCCGGTCGGGGTCAGCGCGCACGCGGCGGCCATCGCCCGACCGCGGACGGCGGTGAGCGCGATCGCCGCCTCGACGCTCAGCACCCCGGCGAGCGCGGCCGCGGTCAGCTCGCCGACGCTGTGCCCGGCGATGACGACGTCCCGGCCGGCCTGCGGCGTGTGCTGCACCGGGCCCGGCAGCCCGCCCAGCTCGCGGGCGATGAACAGGCTCATCGCCACGACCAGCGGCTGGGTGACCGCGGTGTCCTTGATCGCCTCGGCGTCCCCGGTCGTGCCGAGGGTGAGGAGGTCGGCGTCGGCGATGGCGCCGGCCCACCGGAAGAAGGACTCGGCGCCGGGGAGCTCCAGCCACTCGGTCAGCATCCCGGGCTTCTGGGCACCCTGTCCGGGGGCGAGTACGGCGAGCACGTCGTCCACCGTGCCAGCCGCGGGACCTCGGTGCCGGTGCGGAGGGGCACGAAAGCACACCGCTGTTCTCTGTAGGAACCCTCCAACTCCAGCTCCCGACAGGCCCCGGGTGGCGCTCGACAGTGGTGGGGACCACACTGCGGCCTCACATCCAGAGCGAGCGCTCACCACCGAGCCGGGAGAGCGCCAGCGCCACCTGGAGCGTCCAGCCGCCGCGCGGGTCGGTCGCCCAGAAGCCGGTGAGGTCGGCGGCCCGCTTGAGCCGGTACCGGACGGTGTTCGGGTGCACGAACAGCGCCCGGGCGCTGGCCTCCAGGTTGCCGCCGCTGGCGAGCACCGCCCCGACGGTCTCCAGGACCTCCCCGCCCGCGGCCTGCAGCGGGAGGGCGATCCGCTCCTCGAGCGCCATCCGGGCGAGCGGGTCGCCGTCGAGGGCCCGCTCGGGCAGCAGCGCGTCGGCGGCGACCGGCCGGGGAGCCCCCGGCCAGGCCGGGGCCGCGCGCAGCCCGGCCAGTGCCGCCGCGGCGGACTCCGGCGCCCGGCCCAGCCCCTCCACGACCGGGCCGACGACCACCGGCCCCGGCCCGAACTCCTCGGCCACCCGGGCGGCCACCGCGGTGAGGTCCTCGACGCCACCGAGGACGACGACCAGCTGCTCGGCGTGCACCCCGACCAGCACCTCGGCCCGCATCGACCGCCCGGCCCGCCGCGCCGAGGCGTGCGCGTCCCGGTCGGAGGGTGCGCCGCCGACCAGCACGGTCACCGGCGTCGTCGTCGTCCAGCCGAGGGCGGCGGCCCGGCCGGGCAGCTCCTCCGACCGCTCGCCGCGGACGAGGGCGTCGACCACGAGGGCCTCCAGCCGGGCGTCCCAGGCGCCGCGGTCCTCGGCGAACGTGGCGTAGACGTGCGCGGTGGCGAAGGCGACCTCGCGGCTGAACAGGAGCACCGCCGTGCGCAGCGCGTCGACGTCGCCGGGCTCGGCGACCTCCTGCACGTGGTCGTCGAGCACCTCGACGACGACCTTGACGAGGTCCACCGTCTGCTTCAGCGGCACCGCCCGCACGAGTTCCCGGGGGGCGGCGCCGAACACCTCGCCGGTCAGCCGCGGGGCGCGCTCCGGCGTGCGGCACCAGTCGACCAGCGACGCGATGCCGGCCTGGGCCACGAGCATCACCCACGAGCGCTGGTCGGCCGGCATGGTGCGGAACCAGGGGAGCTGCTCGTCCATCCGCGACACGGCCTTGGTGGCGATGGCGCCCGACGCGCGCTCCAGCCGGCGCAGCGTGCCGGCCGAGGGGCGGGGCGCTGCGGCGCGGTCGTCCACGTCGGTCAGCGTGTCACGGTGCGGGGTGTCGGGGAGAGTGGGGCGGTGCACACGCTCCCTGCCGGCGTCCCGCAGCGGACCCGCTCCCGGGTGCTCGCGGTCGTCGGCGCCTGCGCCGCGGTGGTCCTCGCGCTGGGGGTCGGTGTGCTGGTGGACCTCGACCCGCAGGTCCGGCTCGACGCCGCCGTCAGCCGGGCGCTGTACGCCGGGGACGACCGGTCCGCCGGCCTCGACCGGCTGCTGCACGTGCTCACCACACCGGGCGTGATGTGGTTCCGAGTCGCGGTGTTCGCGCCGGTCGTGATCTGGCTGGTGATGCAGCGGCGGTGGCGGCCGCTGGCCTGGGTGCTGACGGCGATCCTCCTGATCGGGCCGCTGAACCAGGGGCTGAAGGAGCTCATCGGCCGGGCCCGGCCGGCGTTCGAGGCGGGTGGGCTGGAGTACGGCGGGCTGAGCTACCCCAGCGGCCACTCGTCGGGTATCGCCACGCTGGTGACCGTGGCCCTGGTGCTGGCGTGGCCGCGGCTGGGACCGGTCGCCCGCCGGACGGCGCTGGTCGCCGGGGCGTGCCTGGTCGTCCTCGTCGGGCTGACCCGGATGTGGCTGGGCGTGCACTTCCTCTCCGACGTCGTGGGCGGATGGGCGCTCGGGATCGGCTGGTCGCTCGGCGTCGCGCTGCTGCTGGGCGGGCTGCCGGGCGGTCCGGCGGCCCTGGGACGGCGGTCGTGACCGCGCTGGACTCCCGGGTGCTGCTGGAGAACACCGACGGGTCGCTCGGGCCGCTGCTGCGGATCGCCGACGACCGGCTGGGCCCCGGCACCGGCTACGGCGTCCACGAGCACCGCGCGGTCGACGTCGTGGCCGTCGTCCTCGCCGGCTCCCTGCGGCACCGGTGGGGCGACGGGGCGGAGCTGGTCGCCGGGGACGTCGCCGTCCTGCGGGCCGGGGACGGCCTGGCGCACGACGAGGTCGCCGGGGACGGCGGGGCGCGGGTGCTGCAGTGCTACCTGCGCACGGCCGCCCCGGGCGACCCGCCGGCGCACGAGGTCGTCGCCGCGGCCGCGGGCTGGGTGGAGCTCGGCCGGCCGGACGCGCAGCTGTGGATCGGCACCGGGCCCGGGCCCGGCGGTCTGCGGATCGGGGTGGGGCAGGAGCCGGCCACCGTCGACGGCACGGACGGCGGCGCCTGCGTCGTCTGGCGGCTGGATGCCGGCCGCCCCTCCTGGGCAGAGTGACCGCATGTCGACTCCCGCCGAGCTCCTGGCCGCCGCCGAGGCCGACGCCGACCGCACGATCGACCTGCGCCGTCGGCTGCACCGCCTCCCCGAGATCGGGCTGCACCTGCCGCGCACGCAGGCCACGGTGCTGGAGGCGCTCGGCGAGCTGCCGGTCGAGCTGACCGTCGGCCGCAGCACCACCTCCGTGGTCGGCGTCCTGCGCGGTGCACGGCCCGGGCCGACCTTCCTGCTGCGCGGCGACATGGACGCCCTGCCCGTCCAGGAGGACACCGGGCTGCCGTTCGCCTCCGAGGTGCCCGGGGTCATGCACGCCTGCGGGCACGACACCCACGTGGCGATGCTCGTCGGCGCGGCCCGGCTGCTCGCCGAGCGGCGCGACGAGTTCGCCGGGCAGGTCGTGTTCATGGTGCAACCGGGCGAGGAGGGCTTCCACGGCGCGCGGTACATGCTCGAGGAGGGGCTCCTGGACGTCGTCCCGCAGGCGCCGGTGTCCGGGGCGTTCGCGCTGCACTCCTCGTCGGCGCTGACCGCCGGGACGGTGCACGTGCGGCCCGGCCCGGTCATGGCCGCCGCCGACCAGTGGCGGCTCACCCTGCACGGCCGCGGTGGGCACGCCTCCGAGCCGTCGCGCACCCGGGACCCCGTCCCGGTGGCCGCGGAGATCGTGCTCGCGCTGCAGTCGATGGTCACCCGCCGGGTGCCGGTGACCGATCCCGCCGTCGTCACCGTCGCGCACATCAGCGCTGGGTCGACCACCAACGTCATCCCCGACAGTGCCTTCATGGAGGGGACGATCCGCACGCTGTCGGCCGGGCGTAGGGCCGACGTCGTCGAGTCGGTGCGGCGGGTGGCCGAGCTGGTGGCAGCCGCGCACGACATCCCGGCGGAGTTCGTGCACGAGCCGGGCTACCCGGTGACCGTCAACGCCGCCGACGTCGCCGCACGCGTGACGGCGACCGCGGTGGAGCTGCTCGGGGCCGACGCGGTGCCGCCGATGGCCGAGCCGCTCATGGGCGCGGAGGACTTCTCCTACGTGCTCGAGCGGGTGCCCGGCGCGATGGCGTGGATCGGTGCCCGCCCGGCCGGGGTCGACCCCGACGAGGCGCCGCCGAACCACTCGAACCTCGCCGTCTTCGACGAGGCCCCGCTGTCGGCCGGCGCCGCCCTGCACGCCGCGATGGCCCTGCGCGCACTGGCCCCGTGATGGAGTGCGGGAGCGCAGGAAACCTGCGCTCCCGCACTCCACTCAGGTGGCGGGGGAGGGGTCGCTGCGCTCCTCGGCGGGGGCGGCCTGCACGTCGCGGACCTGGTACTTCTCCACCGCCTGGCGGACGACGTCGCCGTCCACCTCGCCGCGCCGGGCCAGCGACGCCAGCGTGCGGACGACGACCGACTCGGCGTCCACGTGGAAGTGCCGCCGCAGCGCCGGCCGGGTGTCGGAGAGACCGAACCCGTCGGTGCCGAGGGTGGACATCCCGCCGGGGACGTAGGGCGCGATGAGGTCGGGGACCGACTTCATCCAGTCCGAGACCGCCACGACCGGGCCGGGGGCGTCCTGCAGCCGGGAGGTGACGTAGGGGACGCGCACCTCCTCGCCGGGGTGCAGGAGGTTCCACTCCTCGCACTCGTCGGCCTGCCGGCGCAGCTCGGTCCACGAGGTCACCGACCACACGTCGGCCGAGACCCCCCAGTCCTGCGCCAGCAGCTCCTGGGCCCGCAGCGCCCACGGCATCGCGACGCCGGAGGCCAGCAGCTGCGCCCGCGGGCCGTTCCCCGACCCCTCGGCGTAGCGGTACATGCCCGCCAGCAGCCCCTGGACGTCGAGGCCCTCCGGCTCGGCCGGCTGGACGAACGGCTCGTTGTAGACCGTCAGGTAGTACATGACGTCCGGCGAGCGGTGCCCGCCCAGCGGTGCGCCCGGGTCGGTGCCGTACATCCGCACGAGCGCGTCCCGGGTGATGTGGGCGACCTCGTAGGAGAACGCCGGGTCGTAGCTCACGACCGCCGGGTTGGTGTGCGCCAGCAGGATGGAGTGGCCGTCCTCGTGCTGCAGGCCCTCGCCGTTGAGCGTCGTGCGGCCGGCGGTCGCGCCGAGCACGAACCCGCGGGTCATCTGGTCGGCGGCCGCCCAGAACCCGTCACCGGTCCGCTGGAACCCGAACATCGAGTAGAAGATGTAGATCGGGATCATCGGCTCGCCGTGCGTGGCGTACGAGGTGCCGACGGCGGTGAACGAGGCGGTCGACCCGGCCTCGTTGATGCCCTCGTGCAGGATCACGCCCTGCTCGGACTCCTTGTACGCCAGCATCAGCTCCCGGTCGACCGAGGTGTACCGCTGGCCGGCCGGGTTGTAGATCTTGTGCGACGAGAAGAGGGAGTCCAGCCCGAAGGTGCGGGCCTCGTCCGGGATGATCGGCACGAACCGCGGGCCCAGCTCGTCGTCCTTGAGCAGCTCCTTGAGCAGGCGGACGAACGCCATCGTCGTCGCCACCTCCTGCTTGCCGGAGCCGCGGCGCAGGACGTCGAGCGCCTTGTCCTCGGGGGCCTTGAGGGTCTTGAACTCCGACCGGCGCCGCGGGACCGCGCCACCCAGGGCCCGGCGCCGCTCGAGCATGTACTGCATCTCGTCGGAGTCCGGGTCGGGGCGGTAGTAGGGCGGCAGGGTCTTGTCCAGCGCCTCGTCCGGGATCGGCAGGTAGAGGCGGTCGCGGAAGCCGGCCAGGTCCTCGGCGGTCAGCTTCTTCATCTGGTGGGTGGAGTTGCGGCCCTCGAAGTGGCTGCCCAGGGTCCAGCCCTTGATGGTCTTGGCGAGGATGACCGTCGGCTGGCCCTTGTGCTCCATGGCCGCCTTGTAGGCCGCGTACATCTTCCGGTAGTCGTGCCCGCCGCGGGAGAGGTCCCAGACCTCCTTGTCGCTCATGTTCTCCACGAGCTTGCGGGTGCGCGGGTCCCGGCCGAAGAAGTGCTCGCGGACGAAGGCGCCGTCCTCGGCCTTGTAGGTCTGGTAGTCACCGTCCGGCGTGGTGTTCATCAGGTTGACCAGGGCGCCGTCGCGGTCGGCGGCCAGCAGGGCGTCCCACTCGCGGCCCCAGATCACCTTGATGACGTTCCAGCCGGCGCCGCGGAAGAACGACTCCAGCTCCTGGATGACCTTGCCGTTGCCGCGGACCGGGCCGTCGAGGCGCTGCAGGTTGCAGTTGACGACGAAGGTGAGGTTGTCGAGCTCCTCGCGGGCGGCCAGACCGATCACGCCCAGCGACTCCGGCTCGTCCATCTCGCCGTCGCCGAGGAACGCCCACACGTGCTGGTCGGAGGTGTCCTTGACGCCGCGCGCGTGCAGGTAGCGGTTGAACCGCGCCTGGTAGACGGCGTTCATCGGGCCCAGGCCCATCGAGACGCTGGGGAACTCCCAGAACTCGGGCATCAGCCGCGGGTGCGGGTAGGACGACAGCCCGCCGCCGGGGTGGCTGACCTCCTGGCGGAAGCCGTCCAGCTGCTGCTCGGACAGCCGGCCCTCGAGGAAGGCGCGGGCGTAGATGCCGGGGGAGGCGTGGCCCTGGAACCAGATCTGGTCGCCGCCGCCGGGGTGGTCCTTGCCGCGGAAGAAGTGGTTGAAGCCGACCTCGTAGAGCGAGGCGGAGGAGGCGTACGAGGAGATGTGGCCGCCGACGCCGATCCCGGGCCGCTGCGCCCGGTGGACCATGATCGCGGCGTTCCAGCGGATGTAGGCGCGGATGCGCCGCTCCACGTGCTCGTCGCCGGGGAACCAGGGCTCCCGCTCGGGCGGGATCGTGTTGATGTAGTCGGTGCTGCGCAGGGCGGGCACGCCCACCTGCTGCTCCCGGCTGCGCTCCAGCATCCGGAGCATCAGGTAGCGGGCCCGGTTGCGCCCGGCGTGGTCGACGACGGCGTCGAGGGACTCCAGCCACTCCTGCGTCTCGTCCGGGTCGGTGTCGACCAGCTGGCTGGGGAGCCCGTCGGTGATGACCGCGCGGGCGCTTCCGGGGGTGGGGCCTGCATCGCGGGCGGGGTCGCCGCCCGTCTGCTGCGGTGCGCTCATGTCCCCATCCTCCCGCTGCGCGGGCATCGCCGTCACGCACCGGCCCACCTGACGGGACGCCGCCGTGTCGCGCCGGCGTCGCCGGGCCGCACCCGCCGGGGAGCGCCCGCACCTGACCTTGCGCTTGACCTGGCATGCCCTACGCTTCCGCCCACGTGGCCCGAACACCGGAGCCACGACGCACCGGAGGACGACAGGGGGGTGACATGACCAGGCAGCGGGTGACCTTCCCGCCGGTCGTGTCCGTCCTGTCGCGCCCGGCCGCCGCGCGGCGGGCCCCCGGCCCCCACGCCTCGTCGTCCCGGCCCACGCCCGGGCGTCACCTCACCGGCGGCCGGAGGGTCGTCACCACACCCATGGAGGAACAGCAGGGATGAGCGTCGACTCGGGCAGCGCCGGCATGGCGGCCCGGCTGGGCATCAAGCCGGGCATGGTCGTGCAGGAGCTCGGCTGGGACGAGGACGCCGACGAGGACCTGCGCGACTCCATCGTCGAGGTCTCGGGCGAGATGGTCGACGAGGACACCGACGAGGTGGCCGACGTCGTCCTGCTGTGGTGGCGCGAGGACGACGGCGACCTGTTCGACGCCCTCACCGACGCCCTCACCTCGCTGGCCGACGAGGGCGTCGTCTGGCTGCTGGTGCCCAAGTCCGGCCGGCCGGGGCACGTGGAGCCCGGCGACGTCACCGAGGTGGCGCCGACCGCGGGCCTGCAGCAGACCAGCAGCATCTCCGCCGCAAAGGAGTGGTCGGGCATCCGCCTGGTCACCCCGAAGGCGGCCCGTTCCCGCCGATAGTCGAAGGACCCCCTCGCCCCCCACCGCTCGCGAGCTCGCGGCGGGCCCCTGCGAGGGGGCCGTTCCAGCACGTCCCGGGCGTGCGGCACGATCGGGGGCATGAGCCTCTCCGTCGGTGACCGCGCGCCCGAGTTCAGCCTCCCCGACCAGGACAAGCAGGTCGTCTCCCTCGCCGAGCTGCGCGGGAAGCCCGTGCTGGTCGTCTTCTACCCGTTCGCCTTCTCCGGCATCTGCACCGGTGAGCTGTGCCAGCTCCGCGACGAGCTCGCCACCTACACCGACGCCGGGGTCCAGGTCGTGGCCATCAGCACCGACCCGGTGTTCAGCCTCAAGGCCTTCAAGGACCAGCAGGGCCTGCCCTTCCCGCTGCTGTCGGACTTCTGGCCGCACGGCACCACGGCGCAGGCCTACGGGGTGTTCAACGAGAAGGCCGGCATGGCCGTGCGCGGCACCTTCCTCGTCGACGCCGAGGGCGTCGTCCGCTTCGCCGAGGTGAACCAGCCCGGCGACGCGCGGGCGCAGACCGGCTGGAAGGACGCGGTCGCCGCGCTGTGAGGTGAGGCCACCCGGGTGTGACCTCTAGCCTGGGTGTCCGGGGCGCGTAGCTCAGCGGGAGAGCTCTCGCCTTACAAGCGAGCGGTCGCCGGTTCGATCCCGGCCGCGCCCACCCCCGGTCCCGCCCACACCGCCCGGTGTCGGCGCCGGAGCAGTTCCGACGTCGACGTGCGAGGTGTGCGGTGGATCAGGCGGTGTCCGCGGTGGTCGGTGCCCTGGGGGTCGAGCCGCTCGGCGGGGACCGGTTCGCCGTCTCCGGCGCCTCCCCGCTGGCTCGCGAGACCCTCTTCGGCGGGGCGCTGCTGGTCCAGGCGCTGCTGTCGGCCGACGCGACGGTCCCCGAGGACTACGCGGTGCACCACCTGCACGGCGAGTTCCCGCAGCGCGGCCGGGCCGGCGAGCCGATCGAGTTCGCCGTCGACCGGGTGAAGGACGGCCGCGCCCTGACCAGCCGCCGCGTCGTCGGCCGGCAGGGCGAACGCACCGTCGTGACGCTGGAGGCCTCGTTCCAGCGGACCCGCGAGGCGGGGCAGGAGTTCCACCGGCCGGTAGAGCTCCGCTTCCCGGCCGACGCGGTCGGCAGCGGCGACCTTCGGGTCCACCGCGACGGCGGCTTCGGGATCGAGTTCGTCGACGCCACCGGCAGTGCCAACGGCACGACGTCCACCGACGTCCAGGCCTGGTACCGGGCGGGCGATCCGCTGCCGGCCGACCCGGTCTGGCACGCGGCGGTCCTGACGCTGGTCTCCGACATGGCGGTGCCCACGGTCGCGATCACGGCCGCCGGGCTGCACGCCGGCGGACCGGACGGCGAGGGCGGGCCGGGCACGGTCGCGACGACGAGCGTCAACCACACGATGTGGTTCCACCGGCCGCTGCGCGCCGACGAGTGGTTCGTGCTGACCTCGCAGCCGCTGTCCACGGCGCACGGCCGGGGCGTCGCGCTCGGCTCCGCCTACGACAGCGAGGGCCGGCACGTCGCCTCGATCGTGCAGGAGATCTACCTCAAGTAGGTCAGGCGGCGGTGACGGCCAGGGGGTCGGTCGGCGCGGGCACGTCGGGCCGGGGGAAGACCGGGCGCAGGACCGGCGGGGCGGAGAACGGCGACCACGTGCCCTCCGGCTGGGCGAGCCGGTCGGCGACGGCGTAGATGGCCGCGGGGTGATGTCCCAGGCCGAGGTGGCTGGCGTGCACGGCGATGTTCTCCGCCCGCGGACCGGGAGTCTCCAGGCAGGTCTGCCAGTGCACGATCCCGTCGGCGTGGGAGTAGATCGAGGTGGCCGGCACCGGCAGCGGCGTGCACTCGCTCTCCAGCGGGAACGACACGGAGTCCACGTGCAGGTGGGAGAAGCGGGCGAACACCTTCGCGGCGCGGGTCTGCGACTCGCAGGTGAGCCGGAACGGGCTGCCGAGGGTGATCACCTGGCGGACCGAGTCGGGCGTCGCCCGGCTGAGCTCCCGGGCGAAGATCCCGCCCAGCGACCAGCCGATCAGGCTGACCGGGCGGCCGTAGCGGTCGGCGAGGTCGTCCAGCCGCCGGCCCAGGCCGTCGACGCAGGTCGGCGTCGGGCCGATGTTGCGACCCAGCCGCCAGCCGTGCACCCGGTAGTCCAGCCGGCGCAGGGTCGCCCGCAGCGTGCGGGTGGAACTGTCGTCGGCCAGGAGGCCGGGCAGGACGAGGACGGGGTGACCGTCGCCGTGGGGCAGCGCCTGCAGGAGGGGCCGGGCGGCCAAGTAGAGGCCGAAGTCGGCCACCGCGCGGCCGGGCTCGCTCAGGTAGAGCGGGAGTGCGGGGCCGCCGCCGGACTGTCGTACCACGGAGTTCCTCCTCGTCGACCGTCGTTGGTCGCATTCCGACTACCCACGCGGGCCCGCTGGGCACACCCCCCGTGACCCACCCGTGTTCTCGGCAGTCGCTGTGGCCTGCGACACAGGCGGAGTCCCAGCCGTCCCACCGCTCCCACCCACCTGGGCGGGCAGTGCCGACGGCGGCGTGTCACGGTGGGTGCGTGGACGAGACGCAGGTCCCCGGACGATCCCTGACCGTCGACCTCGACGGCCCCGTGCACTACGTCGACTTCGGTGGCGCGCGGACCGGACCGACGGTCGTGCTGGTGCACGGGCTGGGCGGCTCCCACCTCAACTGGGACCTGCTGGCCCCGCTGCTCACCCCGCACGCCCGGGTGCTCGCCCTCGACCTCCCCGGGTTCGGGCGGAGCGAGCCCGGCACGCGGCGGGCCAGCGTGCCGGCGAACGTGCTGGTGCTCGACCGGTTCCTGCGCGAGGTCGTCGACGGGCCGGCCGTGCTGGTCGGCAACTCGATGGGCGGGATGATCTCGCTGTTCGCGTCGGCGCGGTCCCCGCAGCGGGTGAGCGGGACGGTGCTGCTCGACCCGGCGGTGCCCGGTCCGCGCCGGGCCCTGGACCCGACCGTCGCCCTCCAGTTCGCCCTCTACGCCGTGCCGTTCCTCGCCGAGCGGGTCCTCTGGCTCAACCGGGTGCGCAAGACGCCCCTGGCCCGGGTGCGCGAGCTGCTGCAGCTGTGCGGCGTCGACCCCGACGCGGTGCCGGCGGAGGTGATCGACCGGTCGGTGACCCTGCTGGAGGAGCGCCGCGACATCGCCGGGATGGACAAGGCGTTCCTCGCCGCGGCGCGATCGCTGCTGTGGGTGCTCGCCGACCCGCGGCGCTACCGGGAGGCCATGGCCTCGATCTCGGGGCCGGTGCTGCTCGTGCACGGCGACCGTGACCGGTTGGTGCCCGTGGCCGCCGCCCGGGACATCGCCGCCCGCCATCCCGGCTGGCGCTACGTCGAGCTGGCCGGCGTCGGGCACGTGCCGCAGCTGCAGGTGCCGGAGGAGACCGCCCGGCACCTGCTGGACTGGCTGCGCGAGACCGGCCTGCTGACCGCCGGGGACGCGGAGCCCGTCCCACGCGGCTGAGTTCCCCCTCGCGACGCACGGTCACCACCTGACCCCATCGGAGTGTGGGAGGCGTCACCACCAGCGGCTACGCTGGCGGGCCGTGCCGCACGAGGCGGCCGACGAGCGCCACGGGGGGCGAGTGTCAGCGGGTACGCAGAGTGAGGCGCGGCCGTCCGGAACGGCGGGCGGGGACCTCCTGCCCGCTGACGGCGGTGCCCACTTCCGCGGGGACATCGAGGGTCTGCGGGCGCTCGCCGTCCTGCTGGTGATCGCCGACCACCTGTTCGGCTGGCCGTCCGGCGGCTTCATCGGCGTCGACGTCTTCTTCGTCATCTCCGGGTTCCTCATCACCGGCCTGCTGCTGCGCGAGCACGAGCGGACGGGCCGCATCTCGTTCGCCGACTTCTACCGGCGCCGGGTGCGGCGGATCCTCCCGGCCTCGCTGCTGGTCCTCGCGGTGACGGCGGTGGCCTCGTCCACGCTCTACTTCGCCGGCCGCGTGCAGGAGATCCTCGGCGACGTCGGCTGGGCGCTCGGCTTCTCCGCGAACTGGCGCTTCGCCGTCCTCGGTACCGACTACCTGCACGCCGAGGGCCCGACGTCGCCGGTCCAGCACTACTGGTCGCTCGCCGTCGAGGAGCAGTTCTACGTCGTCTGGCCGCTGGTCCTGGTGCTGCTGCTCTGGAGCGGCCGGCGCCGCGGGTGGTCGGCCGGCACGCGCACGCGGGCGGTGGGCGCGGTGCTCGTGGCGATCACCGCCGGGAGCTTCGGCTACGCGCTGTGGGACACCGCGGAGAACCCCTCGTGGGCCTACTTCTCGACCGCCACCCGGGCGTGGGAGCTGGGCGTGGGCGCGCTCGTCGCGGTGGCCGCGGGCCGGCTGCGCGGCCTGTCCGTCCGGATGCGGACCGCAGTGGCGCTGCTCGGTCTGGCCGCCGTCCTCGTCAGCCCCTTCGTCGTGTCCGAGGAGTCGGGCTTCCCGGCGCCGTGGGCCGCGCTGCCGGTGCTGGGCGCGGCGCTGCTGATCGCCTCGGGCACCGGCGGCCGGGCGCGCGGCCTGGGCCTCCTGACCAACCCGGTGTCCCGGTACCTGGGCGCGACGTCGTACTCGCTGTACCTCTGGCACTTCCCGGTGATCGTCCTCGGGCTGGCCGTGTTCCCGGAGGTCGACGCGACCTACTACGCGGCGACGCTCGGGATCACGGCGCTGGCCGCCGCCGCGTCCTACCACCTGGTCGAGCAGCCGATCCGCCGGTCCAACTGGCTGCGCCCCGGCGGTGCCGCGGCGCGGCGGGGACGGCACCGGCCGGCCCCGACCCGCGGCAGGGTGCGCTGGGTGGCCCTCGCGGCGGCCGCGGCGCTCGTCGCCGGTGCGGTGTTCACCGTCGGTGCCGGGAACGCCTGGCGGTGGCCGTGGACGACCGAGCCCGCGTCGACCTCACCGGCCGGCAGCACCGTCGCGGCGGGCTCGGACGACCCCCAGGACGTGCTCACCGCGAGCATCGACGCGGCGCTGGAGACCCCGGAGTGGCCCGAGCTGACCCCGGGCCTGGACGCGCTGGGCGTCGACGCGCTGCCGCGCGAGTGGATCGACGAGGGCTGCCTCGACGTCTCCGAGAACAACGTCGCGTCCTGCACCTACGGGGCGGGCGGGCCCGACAAGACCGTGGTGCTGCTCGGGGACTCCATCGCGCTCACGTGGCTGCCCGGGATCCGCGCGGCGCTGCCGGACTGGACCGTCGTCCTCCTGACGTTCCACGCCTGCCCGGCCGTGCAGGTGTCGGTCGTCCACGTCGACAGCCCGGCCGGGTTCACCGACGCCTGCGACGACCACCACGAGTGGGCCATGTCGGAGATCGCCCGGATGCGGCCGGCGCTGGTGGTCACCTCCCAGGTCGGGAACAGCATCCAGCGGCTGGCGTCGGGCGCGGAGGGGGCGGCCGCGGAGCAGGAGTGGACCGCCGGGGTCTCGCAGACCGTCGACCGGCTGGCCGCCTCGGCGGGGCGGGTGGTCGTGCTCGCCGACCCGCCGGGCGCCCGGCGCCTGGGGGAGTGCGCCACGCGGTTCAACCACCCGTCGGACTGCACCACGACGGTGTCGGAGGCCTACCTCCACCGGGTCGGGCTGGAGTCCGCCGCGGTGACGGCGCTCGGGCGGCCGACGACCGCGGTGCAGTACGTGCAGACCCGATCCTGGTTCTGCGCCGACGACGGGCGCTGCCCCGCCTTCGCGGAGGGCCTCACCATGTACGCCGACGACAAGCACGTGACCACCACGTACTCGGCGCGGCTGGCCCCGCTGCTCCGGCAGGTCCTCGTCCCGTCGGCCTGAGCGTCTGCGGCCTCAGCGCGGGCGCAGGGTGTCCCGGAGCGCCTCGATGCCGCTGAACCGCGGCTGCCAGCCCAGCTGCTCGCGGGCGCGGGCGGTGCTCATGATCACCGGCCGGCTCGCCGCCTCGACCCACTCGGCGGCAGGTGGCAGGAACGGCAGCCGGGTGACGGCGCGGGCGGCGAACTGCGCCGGGCCGGCCGGCACCCCGAGCGGGACGGCGCCGAACTCGCGGGCGACGTCGACCGCGGTCAGCACGCCGTCACCGGCGATGTTGTACGCGCCGGGCGGACCGGCGGCGACCACGCACAGCTGCAGCGCGCGGCCGACGTCCTCCTCGTGGATCAGCTGCAGCCGCAGCGCCGGGACGGCCATCGGCACGGGCACCGGGAGGCGCCGGGGCCGGCTGAACAGCGCCCGGCCGAGCGGGGCCAGCGGACCGGGCAGCACGTCCTTGCCGCCGACGACGTTCGGCCCGACGACCACCGGCGGCCGGAGCAGGTAGAGGGCCATGTCCGGCGCGCCGACGGCTTGCGTCGTCAGCAGGTCCTCCAGCTCCGCCTTCTCCTGGGCGTAGAACAGCCGCGCCGCCGGGCGGACGGGCCACTCCTCGTCGATCAGGTCCGGCATGTCTGGGGCGAACCCGTACGCGGCGACCGACGAGGCGTAGACGAACCGGCGGGCCCCCGCGGCGGCCGCGGCCCGGAACACGTTCAGCGTCCCGTCCACGTTGATCGCCCGGGTGGTCTGCCGGGAGGCGTTGCCGGTGATCAGGAACGCCAGGTGGACGACGACGTCGGCGCCGGCGAAGGCCTCGGCGAGCGCGTCGGGGTCGCGGACGTCGCCGCGGCGGTACTCCATCTTCGTCCAGCCGCGCTCGGCCGGGTCGAACGGACGGCGGGCGATGCCCACGATCCGCCCGACCCGGTCGTCGTCCTGCAGCAGCGGGACCAGCCCCGCGCCGAACGTGCCGGTCGGGCCGGTGACGGCCACGGTCAGGTCGGTCTCGGGCATCTGCTCCCGCTACCCGACCGGCGACCGGTCACACCGTGCTCAGCGCGCCGCGGCCTTCCTCGGCTTCGGCTTCGCTGCCGCCGGGCGGGCGGGCTCCTCCGGCCCCGCCGTCCCCGCGGCCACCTTCAGCTCGTCGATCCCGCTCCGGATGCCGGCGGAGAGGACGTCGATGTCGGGGAAGCCGTCGAAGTCGGCGTTGATCCCGAACGTCATGGTGTTGAGGTAGCTGAAGATGCCGATGGAGACGCGCGTCCCGCCGGCGATGGGCACGTAGGCGTGGGCGGAGTCCATCCGCCGGCCCAGCACGTAGAGCGGGATCCGCGGTCCGGGCACGTTGGTGGTGACCGCCTGCGAGTAGAACTGGCTGGCGCCGAGCGCGGCCTTCACCCCCAGCGACAGCAGGGTGGGCGCCACGAAGTCGCCCATCGCGATGATCGACCGGGCGTCGACCAGCTGCATCATCTGCTTGTACTCGTCCATCTGCCGGCGCACCGACTCGAGCCGGGCGACCGGGTCGGGCTCGGCCACCGGGAGATCGACGAAGACCGCGGAGATGCGGTTGTCGAGCTTGCCGCGCTCGCTCTCCTGGCGCATGGAGATCGGCACCATGGAGCGCACGACCATGCCGTCCTGCAGGGAACCGCGGCGCCGGAGGAGCTCCCGGAACCCGTTGGTGATGGCGGCGAGGACGACGTCGTTCACCGTGCCGCCCAGCGCCGTCCGGATGGGCTTGAGCTCGTCGAACTCCGCCTCCGTCCACGCCCATCGCCGGTGCGGGCCGATCGGGCCCGACAGCGACCGGGCGATCGGCGTGGTGAGCTGCTTGGCCACGGTCGGGAGCGCGCCCACGAGCGACCGGCCGGCGCCCACGACGGTCTTGGCCACGCCGGTGACCCCGCCGCCCCCGGCCTCGCCCGCGGTGATCTGCCGCAGCGGCTGGGTGACCGCGTCGTGGACCGCGCCCGCGATGAGCTCGACGCTCGACGGCGTCCGCTGCGGCGTCCAGTCCTGCGGCTCCGGGTGCTTGGCGTCCGGCGTGATGTCGAACATCAGCTGCATCAGGTCGGTGCCGGCGACGCCGTCGATCATGCAGTGGTGGACCTTGGAGATGATCGCCCAGCGGCCGTTCTCCAGGCCCTCGACCAGCCAGAGCTCCCACAGCGGCTTGGCCAGGTCCAGGCGCTGGCCCAGCACCCGCCCGGCCAGGTTGCGCAGCTGCTCCTCGCTGCCCGGGCCCGGGACCGCCGTGTGCCGGACGTGGTACAGGATCTGGAAGTGCGGGTCGTCCACCCACAGCGGGCGGCCCAGCGCGAACGGCACCGGGCGCACCCGCTGCCGGTACCGGGGCACCAGCGGCATCTTGCTCAGCAGCAGCCGGATGACCTCGCCGTAGGTCGGCGCCGGGCCCTCGAACACGGCGACCGAGCCCACGTGCAGCGGGGTGTTCTCGCTCTCCGCGAAGTAGAAGCCGGCATCCGTCGGGCTCATGCGGTCCACGTTCAGCTCCTCGCCGGCCCGAGTGGGGCCCGTCACACGTCATCGGGTGTGCGGCGAAGCCAACCGCTGTTCTGCAGCCGCCGCAATCGGGCAACGAGCGGTGCCGGAGGCGGTTGCGGGACGAGGGGGGTGTGGCGCGTCACCCGGCCGCGGCCGAGCGGCGCCGCCGCTCCTCGACCCGGTCCAGCAGCTCCGACAGTGCTGCGTCGACGACGTCGGTGCGGGTGAGGTTCACGCTGTGCCCGGCACCGGGCACCACCACCAGCTCGGCGTCGTCCCCGAGCAGCTCGGCGAGCCGCCGGCCGTGCCCGACGGGGGTCAGCCGGTCGTCGGTGGCCGCGACGACGGTGGTCGGCACCCGGCCGAGGACCGGCAGCGCGGCGGTCTCGTCGTGGTCGAGGAAGGTCGCCCAGAACGCGAGTGTGACGGTGAGGGGTGTCTCCTCGAGCAGGTCCTGCACCACCCGGACGTCGGCCGGGTCGGCGTCGGACCGGCCGAACAGGTAGCGGCGGGTGAACCAGCGGCCGGCCGTCGTCCCGCGGCGGCGGAACCGCTCCAGCAGCGGCGCGACCAGCTGGAGCCCGCGCAGCCACAGGCCGAGCAGGTGCAGCCGCCGGACCGCGGTGACCCACAGACCCAGCGGCCCGCGGCTCACCAGCCCGCCCGACGAGGTGGCGAGCAGGAAGGCACCCACCACCCGCGGCCCGAACAGCTCGGGCCGCTGCCGGGCCAGCGCCATGATGCTCATCCCGCCCATCGAGTGCCCGGCCAGCACGACGGGGCCCTGGGGGACGACGGCGTCGAGCACCTGACCGAGGTCGCGGCCGGTCCGGTGGACGTCGAACTCCGCCAGCCGGGCGGTGAACCCGTGCGAGAAGACGACGGTGATCTCCGCGTCGTCCCTCCCGTCGAACTCCACGTGCAGGTCGACCCCGTCGTCGGTGCGGACGGTGCGTGACCCGGGCGGGGGCGGGCCGGGCGGGCCGGGGACAGGCGCGTCGACGCCGGGCGGGAGGGGCACGGGCTCTGCGTGCCCGCGCGGAGGCCCCGGCAACCGGGCGGGCCGGTCAGCCCGGACGGCCGGGCGCGGCGTCGCGGACCAGCCGGCGCGCGGCGTCGACCTCCCGGGCCACCGGCGCGAGGACGCCCTCGGCGTGGATCTCGGCGTCGTCGGGGGCGCGGTGCACGCGGACGTCGTCCTCCAGCCGCCGGATCGCCCGCCGCAGCGAGGCGACGTGCTCGAGGTCGGGCACCGGCTCGCCGGTGCGGATGGCGATGACGGCCTCGGTCACGGCGTCCGACGTCCGCTCGAGCTGGACGATGACCGGCCACCAGGCCGCCGCGCGGGTGCTGATCGGCGGCGGCTCGGCCAGCCGGCGCTGCAGCTGCGTCTGCAGCTCGGTGAGCGCCCGGTAGCTGCGCCGGCGGGCGCGGCGGGTCTCGGCCGGGCTGCCGGTGAACGCGGCATCGACGAACGCGTCGAGCGCCAGGGCGGCGTCGCGCAGCGCCTCGTCCAGCGGCGCCCGCCAGGTCTGCGGCCAGAGCGCGTAGCCGAAGACGAGCACGATCGCGCAGCCGACGAGCGTGTCCACCATCCGGGCGGCGACCAGGCCCGGGCCGCCGGACATCGCCAGGTCGAGCAGCAGGATGATCACCGGCGTCTGGAACACCGAGAACAGGCCGAAGTTCGCCGCCCGCGCCCAGGGCAGCAGGCCGGCGGCCACCGCCATCGCGACGAGCACCCAGGCGTCGCGGGGCAGCACGGCCAGCAGCAGCGAGCCGATGAGGACCCCGAGCAGCGTCCCGATGCCGCGCTGCACGGCGCGGGTGAAGACCGAGCCGAAGTCGGGCTTGAGCACGATGGCGACGGTGAGCAGCACCCAGTAGGGGCGTTCCAGCGGGAGCAGCTGCCGGGCGATCTCGCCGATGGTCATGCACAGGGCCAGTCGGACGGCGAAGGAGCGGCTGTCGGGGCTGGCGACGGTGCGGTCGGCGACGTCGCGCAGCCGGGTGCGCCAGTCGAGCCGGGGGAGGGGCACCGCGGCGCCGGCCCGCTCCTCGGGATCGCCCACGACGTTCCACGCCAGCCGCAGGCCGTGCCGCACCGCCCGCCGGGTCGGCGGCCCCTCCTCCAGCGGTGCCGGCCGGTCTTCGGGCAGCTCGCCGTCGCCGGTGACGGCGGCCGCCAGCGCGTGCACGGCGGTCACGTCGGCCGGGTCGGCCGGCATGCCGCCGCGGACCGCGGCGACCGTGCCCTCCACCAGCGGTGCGGCGGCGTTGAGGACCCCGGCCAGCTCCGACAGCTCCCGGCTGCGGCCGGCGGTGTGGCTGCGGCTGCGGATGACCCGGTCGTAGGCGTCGTTGAGCGCGGTGGTGAGCCGGCGGCGCGCCTCGTCGGTGTCGTCGGTCCCAGCCGCGGCCAGGAGCTCGCCGGTGCGGGTGAAGACCGCGGCGACCGCGGTGCGGTCGGGATCGCCCCGCTCGGTCGCGGCCTGCACGAGCGTGGTCAGTGTCGCCCACGCCGCACCCGCGAAGAAGAAGCCCACCTCGGCGGCCGAGGACAGCGGCGTGACCAGGCCGGACGCCAGCGCGGTGTAGACCAGCAGCTGGAGCGCACCCAGCGAGAGGGCCGCGTTCACCGCGCTGATCAGCGCCGCACCCGCCGAGATCAGCGCGATCACCACCACCGGCAGCCACCCGCCGCCCGCGGCGTACTGCCCCACGAGCAGCCCGACGGCGCCGAACCCGGTCGCCGCGGCCGTCCGCCGCAGCCGGTCGCGCAGCGGGCCGCCCATCGGGGCGAGCGTCGCGGCCAGGGCGCCGGTGGTCCCGAAGACGCCGGCGCCCAGCTCCGGGCCGGGTGTCACCCCACCGGCCACCGCGACGGCGACGGCCAGCGGCATGGGCACGGTGACGGCGAAGCGGACGACGTCGGGCCACGGCACCGCCGGGGGAGTGGTGCGGAGCAGCTCCTCCAGCCACGCCGGTGCCCGCAGTGCCCGCTCCGCCACGCCGTCCCCTTCCCCGCGTCCGCGACGCGCCAACCGTGCAGTCGACGCTCGCGGGTGCCGCTGGCGGGTGCCGCGCTGTGGTGGCCGGTGGCGCGCTGCAGCCCGGCCGCGGCCCCCACACCGCGGCAGTCGTCCGGGACGTCGGCTCGACTACGGTCCCGGCGTGACCGTGACGCTGGGCGAGGTCGTCGCCGCGCTCGAAGCCCGTTACGACCCCGCGCTGGCCGAGGACTGGGACGCGGTCGGGCTGGTCTGCGGCGACCGCGAGGACCCGGTGGACCGCGTGGTGTTCGCCGTCGACCCGGTGGCCGCCGTCGTCGACGAGGCGGTCGCCGCCGGAGCAGGGCTGCTCGTCACCCACCACCCGCTCTTCCTGAGCGGCGTGCACGGCGTGCCGGCCGACGACCCGAAGGGCCGGCTCGTGCACCGGCTGGTCCGCGCCCGCGCCGGGCTGTTCGTGGCGCACACCAACGCCGACCGCGCGCCCGGCTGCGGGGTCAACGACGCCCTGGCCGACGCGCTCGGGCTGCTCGACGCCGTGCCGCTGCAGCCGGCCGGGAGCGATCCCCGCGCCGGGCTGGGCCGGATCGGCCGGCTGGCGGAGCCGGTGCCGCTGCGGGAGTTCGCCGCACTGGCCGCCGCGGCGCTGCCCGCGACGGAGGGCGGCGTGCGGGTGGCAGGGGACCCCGACCGGCTGATCACCACCGTGGCGGTGTGCGGGGGGAGCGGCGGTTCGCTGCTCGCCGCGGCGGCCGCCGCCGGCGCCGACGTCCTGCTCACCAGCGACCTGAAGCACCACCCGGTGTCCGAGGCCGGCGAGGAGCCGGGCCCGGCGCTGGTCGATGTCGCGCACTGGGCCACGGAGGCGCCCTGGCTGCCGGTCGCCGCGCGCGTGCTGGCCGCCGACCTCGGCGGCCGGGTGGAGGTGACGGTCTCCCGGCGGCGGACCGATCCGTGGACGGCGCACGTGGCGCAGCCGGGGGTCGGCGCCCCGGTAGGTTGAGCCGGTGAAGGCCGACCACTTCGACCAGCAGAAGCTGCTGGCGCTCGCCGCCGAGGACGTCGCGCTCACGCAGCTCGCGCACCGCCGGCGCACCCTGCCCGAGGCGGTCGCCGTCGAGACCGCGGCGGAGGCCGAGCGGGAGACCGCCGGCGCCGTCGTCCGCGCCGAGACCGAGGTGCGCGACCTGCAGCGCGAGGTCTCCCGGCTGGAGACCGACGTCCAGACGGTCCGGACCCGCGCCGACAAGGACCAGAAGCTGCTGGACGGCGGCAGCGTCTCGGCCAAGCAGATGACCGATCTGCAGCACGAGCTCGCGTCGCTGAAGCGGCGGCAGGGCGACCTGGAGGACCAGGAGCTCGAGCTCATGGAGCAGGTCGAGACGGCGGAGTCGACGCTCGCGCAGGCCCGGGAGGCGCACGCCGCCGCGCAGGAGGCCCTCACCCGCGCCGAGCAGCTGCGCGACGACGCCCTGGCCGACATCGCCGACGGGACGACGAAGCACGAGGCGGCCCGTCTCTCGGCCGCCGGTGGCATCCCCGCGGCGCTGCTGACGCTGTACGACCGCATCCGCACCCAGACCGGCACGACCGGCGCGGCCCTGCTGCAGGCCCGCGCCTGCCAGGGCTGCCGGATCGAGCTGAACGGGCGCGAGCTGGCCGCGGTCCGCAACGCCGACCCGCACGAGGTCGTGCGGTGCGAGAACTGCGGGCGCATCCTCGTCCGCACCGCCGAGTCCGGGCTGTGACGGCCCGCTTCGTCGTCGAGGCGGACGGGGGTTCGCGGGGCAACCCCGGCCCGGCCGGTTACGGCGCGCTGGTCCGCGACGCCGCCACCGGGCAGCTGCTCGCCGAGCGGGCGGCCAGTGTCGGGCGGGCCACCAACAACGTCGCCGAGTACGGCGGCCTGGTCGCCGGGCTGCAGGCGGTGCTGGACCTCACCGGGGGCGCCGCGTCGTCCGCCGAGGTCGAGGTGCGGATGGACTCCAAGCTCGTCGTCGAGCAGATGTCGGGCCGCTGGCAGGTCAAGCACCCCGACATGAAGAAGCTCGCGATCCAGGCCCAGCAGCTGGCCCGCCAGCTCGGCCGGGTCCGCTACACCTGGGTCCCGCGCGCGCAGAACTCCGCGGCCGACGCCCTGGCCAACAGCGCCATGGACGGCAAGCCGATCCACCGCGACGCCGGGGCCGAGCGCAGCACCACCGAGGACGACGTCCAGCCGGCGCCCGTCGAGCGGGCACCGGCCGTCACCACCGTGACCCACCTGCTGCGGCACGGGCAGACCGAGCACACGCCCGAGCGCCGGTTCAGCGGCCGCAACGACCTCCCGCTCTCCGCGGTCGGCCGGGCGGAGGCCGAGGCGGCGGCCGAGCGGGCCGCGGCCCTGGGCGTCGACGTCGTCGTCGCCTCGCCGCTGCGCCGGACGCGGGAGACCGCCGAGATCGTGGCCGCCCGCCTCGGCCTGCCGGTGGCGTTCGACGACGACCTGGTCGAGATGGACTTCGGCGACCTCGAGGGCCTCAGCGCCGAGGAGGCACGCGAGAAGCACCCGCTGGCCACGCGCCGGCTGTTCACCGAGATCGACGTGCCCGCGCCCGGCGGCGAGTCCATCGCCGACGTCAGCCGCCGGGTGGCGCGGGCCCGGGCCCGGCTGCTGAAGGAGCACCGCGGTCGCGTCGTGCTCGTCGTCAGCCACGTCACGCCGATCAAGCTCATGCTGGCCGCCGGCCTCGACGTGGACGACGCCGTGGTGCACCGGGTCTTCCTCTCGGCGGCGTCGCTGTCGACCGTCGCCTGGTCCACCGACGGCCGGCACTCGGTCCGCCTGGTGAACGACGCGTCGCACCTGGCGTAGTCCTCGACCGATGAGGTGAGCGCGCCCCGGCCGTCTTCCCTCTCGACGGCTCCACCAGGGAGCCGGCTCGGAGGAGGTGCGCGATGGGCGCCGTGGTCCTGTTCGCTGCGGTCTCGCTGGACGGGTTCGTGGGCCGGGACGACGACATGCCCGGGCCGCTGTTCGACTGGTACGGCAACGGCGACGTCGAGGTGACCTTCAGCGACCGCGACCGGCCCTTCCGGGTCACACCCCCCACCGCGGAGTTCCTGCGCGGGTTCGCCGAGCCGGTCGGAGCCATGGTCTGCGGCCGCCACCTGTTCGACATCACGAACGGCTGGGAGGGTGTCCCGCCGAACGGCGAGCACGTCGTCGTCGTCACCCACCGGCCGGTGACGGACTGGCCGCACGCCGACACCGCACCCTTCACCTTCGCGCCCGACGTCCGCACCGCCGTCGAGCGGGCCCGGCAGCTGGCGGGGGAGCGCGACGTCACCGTCTCGGCCGGCGACGTCGGCGGCCAGGCCCTCCGCGCGGGGCTGGTCGACCGGGTCGTGCTCGCGCTGGTGCCGGTGGTCCTCGGCTCGGGCAAGCCGTACTTCGGCGCGGGCGGGCCGCCGGAGATCCAGCTGTCGGACCCGCGGATCGTGGCCGGCAGCCGGGTGACGTTCCTGGTCCACGACGTCCTGCGCTGAGGGAAGGGGGCGCCGGACGGCGGTGTTGCACCCAGTGCGTCCGGCCCGCCCGGGCCCGGGGGATCATCGAGCCCCCCGCCCGACCCCTGGGAGACCCGAGTGACCTCGACGATCGCGCCCGCCACCCCCGCCGTCGTCGGCGACGAGCGCACCCTCTCGCCCGCCGAGTACGAGAGCTGGGCCGCGGAGGTCCGGCGTCTCGCCGACGAGCGCGGCGCCGTGGTCCTGGCGCACAACTACCAGGTGCCGGAGATCCAGGACGTCGCCCACCACACCGGGGACTCCCTCTACCTCTCCCGGGTCGCCGCGGAGACCGACGCCCGCGAGATCGTCTTCTGCGGCGTCCACTTCATGGCCGAGACCGCGAAGATCCTCTCGCCGGACAAGACCGTGCTGCTGCCCGACCTGGCCGCCGGCTGCTCGCTGGCCGACAGCATCACCGCCGAGCAGCTGCGCGAGTGGAAGGCCGAGCACCCGGGCGCCGTCGTCGTCAGCTACGTCAACACCACCGCGGCGGTGAAGGCCGAGACCGACATCTGCTGCACCTCGTCCAACGCCGCCGACGTCATCCGCTCCATCCCCGCCGACCGCGAGATCCTCTTCCTGCCCGACCAGTTCCTGGGCGCGCACGTCAAGCGCGTCACCGGCCGGGAGAACATCCGCATCTGGGCGGGGGAGTGCCACGTGCACGCCGGGATCAGCCCGTCCGACGTCCGCGCCCAGGTCGCCGCGCACCCGGACGCCGAGATCCTGGTGCACCCCGAGTGCGGCTGCACCACCTCGGTGCTGGACCTGGTCAGCCACGGCGACCTGCCGGCCGAGCGCACCCGGGTGCTCTCCACCGGTGGGATGGCGGAGGCGGCGAAGAACACCACGGCGGGGCAGGTCCTGGTGGCCACCGAGGTCGGCATCCTGCACCAGCTGCGGTCGCTGAACAGCGGCACCGAGTTCATCCCGATGAACGCCCGGGCCGCCTGCCGCTACATGAAGATGATCACCCCGGCGAAGCTGCTGCACACCCTGCGCACCGGCTCGGGCGTGATCGACGTCGACCCGGAGACGGCCGCCCGGGCACGCAAGGCCGTCGAGGCGATGATCGCCATCGGCGAGCCCGGCCGCGGCGGGGAGTGACGGCCGGTCAGACCCGGAGCGCCAGCCACAGCGCGACCGTCGCCGTCAGCAGGGTCAGCGGCACGGTCGCCAGCCCGATCAACGTGAACCGGCTCCCGGACGGCGCGCGCCCGGACAGCACCCGCCGCCAGAGCAGGTTGGCCAGCGACCCGGCGTAGGTCAGGTTGGGGCCGATGTTCACCCCGATCAGCACGGCCAGCACCGCGCCGGGTCCGGACGCGGCGACGACCGGCAGCATCGCCAGCGTCGCGGGCAGGTTGTTGAGCACGTTGGCGAGCACGGCGGCGATGCCGGCGACCGCGAGCAGGGCGAGCAGGCTGCTGCCGTCGGGCACGACGCCGGCGACGATCGACTCCAGCCCGCTGCGGCGGACGGCCAGGACCACGACGGCCAGGCCGGCCACGAACACGGCGAACGGCAGGTCGGCCGCGCGCACCAGGTCGGCCGGCCGGCTCGTCCGTGCCCGCAGCCGGCGCAGGGCCAGGGCGGCGGCACCCAGGGCCGCGGGCCAGGCCGGGGGCACGCCGGTCAGGGAGGCGACGCCGAAGCCCGCCACGGTCAGGGCCACGACCGCGAGCGCCGCTCGGGGGATCGGCGGGACGGGGCCGGGTGCGGTGTCCGCCGTCCCGGACAGCTCGGCACGGAACAGCCACCTCAGCACGAGGTACTCGACCGCGACGGCGACCAGCCACGGGCCGAGCATCAGCCCCGCGAAGTGCAGGAAGGTCAGGCCGGTGGCCGCGAAGGCCAGCAGGTTCGTCAGGTTCGACACCGGCAGCAGCAGCGAGGCGCTGTTGGCCAGGTGACCGGTCAGCACGGCGTGCGGCCGCGCAGGGATCCCCATCCGGGCGGCCGTGCCGACCACGACCGGGACCAGGAGGACCACGGTGGCGTCCAGGCTGAGCACGGCCGTCACCCCGGCGGCCAGCAGCCCCACCCGGGCGAGCAGCGCCGTGGGCGATCGGCCCGCGCGGGCGGCCGTGGCGGCCGCGGCCCAGGTGAACAGGCCCTCGGCGTCGGCGAGCGCGGCCAGCACGAGCACGAGGACGAGGAACCCGATCGTCGGCGCGACGTCGCGGACGGCGTCCCCGGCGTCCTCCGGGCCGACGAGGCCGATCGCGACGACGAGGACGGCGCCGGCCGCCGCCACGGCCGCCGCAGGGACGCGGGGGCGGGAGGTGAGGGCGGCGGCGAGGGTGGCCGCCAGCACCGCGCCCGAGGCGGCGAGGCCGATCGGGTCCACGCCGGGCACGAGGACCGACCCTACGGTCGCCGCCGGCAGGCCGCGGGAGGGGAGCGGTCAGCCCCGGAGCGCACCCGCACCGATCTCCAGCTCCGGTGCGGGAGCCGGCCGGCCGTGCAGGTGGCCCTGGGTCAGGTCGCAGCCGAGCTCGGCCAGCCGGCCGAGGGTGACCTCGTCCGCCACGCCCTCGGCGACCACCCGCAGCCCCAGCCGGTGCGCCAGGTCGATGATGCTCGCGACGATGGCCTCCGTGGGGGCGTCGTCGAGCAGCCCCGCGGTGAAGGAGGGGTCCAGCTTCAGCTCGCTGACCGACAGCTCGCGCAGGTAGGCCAGCGAGCAGTAGCCGGTGCCGAAGTCGTCGATGCTGATCTCCACCCCCAGCGCGCGGAGCGCCCCGACGACGGCGCGGGTGCGCTCGGGGTCGCGCAGCAGCACGCCCTCGGTCACCTCGAGGGTCAGCGCCGCCGCAGGCACGCCGACGGCGTCCAGCAGCGCGGCGAGCCGCTCGGGCAGTCCGGCGTCGAGCAGCGTGCTGGCGGAGAGGTCGACCGACAACCGGAGGCCGGGGTCGTCCAGCCGCCAGGCGGCCAGCTGCCGGACGGCCTGGTCGAGCACCTCGTCGGTCAGCGGGCCCATGAGGCCGTGCGCCTCGGCCAGGTCGAGGAAGCGATCCGGGGCGAGCAGTCCCAGGCGGGGGTGCGCCCAGCGCACCAGCGCCTCGACGCCCACGACCCGACCGGTGCCGACGTCGACCTGCGGCTGGTGGTGCAGGACCAGCTGGCCCTCCCCGATGCCGGCGCGCAGCTCCTCGACGAGGGTGAGTGCGGTGCCGTCGCCGGAGTGCCGGGTGCGGTCGTAGAGCGCGTGGCCGCCGCCGCCGCGCTTCGCGTCGTACATCGCGGCGTCGGCCTCGCGCAGCAGCTGGGCGGTGCCCTCGTCGTCGCCGGTCGGGGAGCCGGTCGTGACGCCGATGCTCACGCCCACGTGGACGGCGAGGTCCTCGAGCAGGAACGGCTCGACGAAGCACTCGCGCAGCCGCCGGCACAGGTGCTCGGCGGTCTCCTCGGGCGAGGCGCCGTCCTCCACGGTCGCCACGACGGCGAACTCGTCGCCACCCAGGCGGCCGAGGAGGTCCCCGGTGCGCAGGACCGGGGTCAGCCGTGCGGTGACCTGGCACAGCAGGTCGTCCCCGGCGGCGTGCCCGAGCCCGTCGTTGACCTCCTTGAACCGGTCCAGGTCGAGGAGGGCGAAGACCGTGACCGGACCCCGGCCGCCGTCCTCCGCCATGCGGCGCAGCACCGCGCGGCGGTTGGGCAGACCGGTCAGGTGGTCGGTGAGCGCCTCGGCCCGCGTGGCGGTGAGCTGGGCGAGGTCGCGGACACCCATCAGCAGGCGGACGCCGCCAGCGATGACGGCCGACCCGCCGGCGACGAGCGCGACGGCCGACGCGGTGCCGACGGCGGAGGCGATGAGCGCGCCGGTGCCGATGACGATCACGGTGAAGGCGCCGGCCATCGACGTCGCCGCGTCGCTGGGCTGGGACCTGGCCGGCTTCGGCGCGATCGTGGCCGCGACCGCCATGACGAGGCAGAGGAACGTGCCGGCGACCGGGCCCCAGGCGGGAGCGGCGACCTCGGCCAGCACGAGGCAGGCCGCCAGCTCGATGCCGAGGAAGCCGACCGCGATCAGCACGGGCCGCACGTCTCGGCGCAGGTCGCCCAGCACCCGCTGCATCAGCGTGGTGATGAAGAGCAGCTGGGCGAAGGCGATGTGCACGACCAGCGGCTGGACCTGGGAGCCGGTCAGCGACTCGGGCCCCCCGAAACCGTCCACGGCGGACTGGGTGAGCGCGACCCAGGAGAGCATGGCGGCCACGCCGGTCAGCAGGTTGTCGGGGTCGGCGACCTCGGTGCCGTAGCGGTTCCACCGCACGACGCCGCCGTAGAGGAACACGTAGGCCGCCAGCGGCGCCCACGCGGCGAGGACCGGGCCGGCGTCGTGCGTGGCGGGAACGGTCTCCAGCAGCGCCCCCACCAGGGTGAGGACGGCCAGGGCGAGCGCACCGAGGGACAGCCGCTGCCAGACGTCGCGCTCGGCGTGCACGGTCGCGACCCGCCACCGGAGGACGGCGACCAGGCCGGCGTAGGCGGGCAGGGCGAGCAGCTCGGAGTGCCGCTCGAGTGCCGGAGACAGGTCGGTCGCCGCGAGGAGCACCTGCAGCACCGTGGCGGCCGCGACGACGGCGACCAGGACGCGCGGGCGACCGGGCAGCAGCCGGGTGGCGGGGCCCGCGGTCACGCGAGGCCGACCAGGGTCGCGGGCGCCGGGGACCGGGCCAGCCACGCCTCGAGCTCCGCAGCGGCCAGCGGTGGCGAGTGCAGGAAGCCCTGGCTCTCGTCGCAGCCGAGGGCGGAGAGGCGGGCGAGCGTGCACTCGTCCTCGACGCCCTCGGCGACGACGCGCAGGCCCAGCCGGTGCGCGAGCTCCACGGTGCTGGCCACGATCGCCTCGGTGCGCGCGTCGGAGACCAGGTCGGCGGTGAACGAGCGGTCGAGCTTGAGCTCGCTCAGCGGCAGCTGCCGCAGGTAGGCCAGCGAGCAGTAGCCGGTGCCGAAGTCGTCGATGCTGATGTCCACGTCGAGTGCCCGCAGCGCGGCCATCACGGAGGCGGTGCGCTCGGAGTCGGCCAGCAGCACCGTCTCGGTCACCTCCAGCGTCAGGGACCCGGCCGGCACCGCGTGCTCGGTCAACAGGTCGGCGACCCGCCGCGGCAGCCGGGAGTCCAGCAGGTTGCTGGCCGAGAGGTTCACCGACATGCGCAGCTCCAGGCCCCGGCGCTGCCACTGCGCGAGCTGGGCGATCGCGCCGGCCAGCACCTGGTCGGTGAGGGCGCCCATGAGGCCGTGTGCCTCGGCGACCGGCAGGAACTCGGCCGGTCCGAGGAGACCGCGGGTGGGGTGCGCCCAGCGGACGAGCGCCTCGACGCCCACGGTGCGCCCGGTGCGGACGTCGACCTGCGGCTGGTGGTGCAGCACGAGCTCGCCGCGGGTGAGCCCGGTGCGCAGCTCCTCGACCAGCACGAGCGTCGTCCCTCCCTCGGCGTGCAGGGAGGCGTCGTAGAGGGTGGAGCCGCGGCCGGAGCGCTTGGCGCCGTACATGGCGGCGTCGGCCTCCCGCAGCATGCCGGTGGGTCCGCCGGGCTGGGCCGCGTCGGCGCGCCACGTCGTCGCGCCGATGCTGGCGCCGACGTGCACCGACATCCCGTGCAGCGAGAACGGCTCGGTGAACTGGGCCTGCAGCCGGCGGCACAGGGCGGTGGCGGCGACCTCCGGCGTCACGCCCGGGTCGACGACGGCGACGACGGCGAACTCGTCGCCACCGAGCCGGCCGAGCAGGTCGCTGTCGCGCACCACGGACTGCAGCCGCTCGCCGACCAGCCGCAGCAGGTCGTCGCCGGCGCCGTGGCCGAGCCCGTCGTTGACCTCCTTGAACCGGTCGAGGTCCAGCAGCGCGAAGGCGGTGGGGACGCCGCCGTCGAGCAGTTCGGTGGTCCGGCGGAGGACGGCGCGGCGGTTCGCCAGGCCGGTCAGCTCGTCGGTCAGGGCCTCGCGACGGGTGACCGCCAGCACCGCGAGCTCGCGCACGTTGACCAGCAGTCGCAGTCCGCTGGCGGCGATGGCCAGCGCGGCGCACCACGCGGCCGTGGGGGTCCCGCCGCGCAGCGAGGCGAGGACGAGCACGGCGGCGGAGGCGAGGATGACGACGAAGGCGCCCACCGTCGAGCTGATCGGGTCGGTCGGCTGGGGTGCCGAGGGCGCGGGGCGCAGCGCCACCGCCCACGCGAGGCAGAGGACGCCGACGGCCGAGGCGGGGGACTGCCAGGCGGGCACCGAGCCGGTGGCGAGGGTGCAGATGCCCGAGGCGGTGATCACGGTGAAGGGGACGCTCACCAGCCAGGGGCGGGGGTCGTGGCGCATGCCGCCCAGGAACGCGGCGGAGATCGCGGTGCCGGCGAGCACGAGCCCGACGGCCACCTCGACCGTCACCCGGCGCAGCTCGGTCCAGTCCCCGGTCCCGCGCTCCAGCACCACGGCGCCGACGCTGATCGCGGCCAGCACCCCCGCGGTGCCGTTGAGCACGTCGCCGGGGTCGGCGAGGTTGGTCCGGTAGCGGTTCCACCGGACCAGGCCGCTGTAGAGGTACGGGAAGGCGAGCAGCACGCCGATCGCGAACCCGTTCGCGGCGGACGACGCGAGGCCGGGGACGACGGTGAGCGCCCCGGCGCCGACGATCGTGGCGAGGAGGACCAGGCAGCCGCGGGAGAGCCGCACCCACACCTCGCGGTCGTGGGGCACGTGCCGCGCCCGCCAGCCGAGCACGATGGCGAGGCCGAGGAAGGGCGTGACGGCCAGCAGCAGCCGGGCGGCCGTCCCGACCGCCGGCATGGAGCCCAGCAGGGCCAGCACGACCTGGGCAGCCGCGGGCAGCCCGGTGAGGGCCAGTGCCCATCGGGGTGCCCCGGGCAGCAGCCGGTCGTGCGGACGCAGGCGCATGGCCTGGTGATCGGCGCGACGGTGCCCGGTGTGGACCGTTGCACACTGCCGCGTCCCCCCTGCGGGTGATACGACGGGTTCCGGAACCACGGTGACGGACCGGCCGGTCGCCGGCCGTGCCCCTACGGTGGCGGCATGGGACTCCCTGGCAGGGCGAAGGTGCTGGCGGCCGCGCTGGGCGGGTCCGGGGTGATCCACCTCGTCCGTCCGAAGACGTACGAGTGGCTGGTGCCGCCGGAGCTGGGCGAGGCCCGGCGGTGGGTGCTCGCCAGCGGGGTCGCCGAGATCGGTACGGCGGCGCTGATGGCGGTGCCGGCCACCCGCCGGGCCGGGGGCTGGGCGGCCGCCGGGCTGCTCGCGGCGTTCGTCCCCGCGCACTTGCACACGTTCCGTGTGGTCCCGCGTGCGCCCCTGCCGCTGACCGTCGCAGCGCTGCGGCTGCCGCTGCAGGTGCCGATGATCGGCATCGCGCTGAGGGTGGCGCGCGGCCGCTGACCGGGCAGGATGCCGGGGCATGACCTCTCCCGAGCCGCTTCCCGACGACTGGCAGCGGGCCCTCGTCGTCGTGGCCCATCCCGACGACATCGAGTACGGCTGCGCGGCCGCCGTCGCGGTCTGGACGGCGGCCGGGCGCGAGGTCCGTTACGTCCTGGCGACCAGCGGCGAGGCCGGCATCGCCGGGTGCCCGCCGGAGGTGGCCGGGCCGGCCCGCGAGGAGGAGCAGCGCCGCGCCGCCGCCGCCGTGGGTGTCGCGGTCGTCGACTTCCTGGGCCATCCCGACGGCCGGCTGACCGAGGGCCTGGAGCTGCGCCGCTCGCTGGCCGCGGCGATCCGCCGGCACCGTCCCGAGCTGGTGGTGACCATGCACTGGGGCGAGACGTGGACGCCGCCGGGTGTGGCCCCCGCCTACTGGAACAGCGCCGACCACCGGGCGCTGGGCCGGTGCGCCGTCGACGCGGTCGGCGACGCGGCGAACGAGTGGATCTTCGCCGAGCTCGCCGATCCCGAGCCGTGGCGCGGGGTGCGCTGGATCGCCGTCACGACGCCGACCGGGGTCACCCACGCCGTCGACGTCACCGACGGCATCGAACCGGCGGTCGCCTCGCTCAGCGAGCACCGCCGCTACCTGGCCGCGCTGTCCGACGAGCCGGTGGAGGCGCAGGCGCGCAGCGTCGTGGAGCGGTCGGCGCCCCTCGGTGAGGACGGCCGCCGGTACGCGGGGTTCGCCCTCTTCGCCGGCTGACGCGCCGGGTCCGGCCTCGGCTGCGGCGGTGCGGTCGCCGACCGCCGCCGTGTGTGGGCCGGTGCCTGGCTGCAGCGCGGCACCCACGCCCGTACCGCGGCACCGGGGCGGGCGGGTGCGCGACCTGCCTGATCGCCGTCCGCGGCGATCACTAGACTCCCCGGTACGACGGACGAGTCGGCTGGGCGGTCGCGTCGGCGGGGGAGACCCCGTCGCCGAGGAACGTCCGGGCTCCACAGGGCAGGGTGGTCGTTAACGGCGACCCGGGGTGACCCGCGGGACAGTGCCACAGAGAACAGACCGCCAGCGGTCCCTCCTCGGAGGAGCGGCTGGTAAGGGTGAAACGGCGGTGTAAGAGACCACCGCACACCGGGTGACCGGTGTGGCTCGGTAAACCCCACCCGGAGCAAGGTCGAGAGGGACGGCGGCTGGGCGACCGGCCGCAGTCCTGCGCAGGCGTTCGAGGGCTGCCCGCCCGAGCCTGCGGGTGGACCGCTCGAGCCTGCCGGCAACGGCAGGCCTAGATGGATGACCGCACACCGGGAGGCCGCGAGGCGCCCGGGGACAGAACCCGGCGTACAGGCCGACTCGTCCGTCGCCCCCTGACCGCCCCGTCCCCCGATCAGGGGAACGCGGGTGGGACAGCTGGGGGACGGGTGGCTCCTGACGAGCACCCGCGGGTGAAAACGCCCCGAACCGTGCCGGCGTCGTTGACACGCCATCACTCTGCGTCGATGGTTCAGCGGCCGCTCCACGCGTGTGGCCTGCGTCGACCCCCCTCGACGGAGGCCCACTGGTGACGGAGCGTGCGCACCGCCCGCCCTGTCGCCCGACGTCCGGAGTTCCGCGAATGACCGCAGTCCCCGTCCGCGCCCCCCGCCTGCCCCGGCGGGGCGCGACCGCGGCCCTCGGCGTCCTGCTGTCGTTCGGGCTCCTGCTCGGCGGGCTCGTCCTGCCGACCGTCGCGAGCGCCGACACCGCCCCGGCGCCCGGCCTCCCGACCACCGTGGCCGCCGACCGGCTGCCCACCGTGCAGGTCAACGGCGTCGTCTGGGCGATGGTGACCGTCGGGAACACGGTCTACGCGACCGGCAGCTTCACCCAGGCCCGGCCGGCGGGGGCCGCGGCGGGCACCTCGCAGACCCCGCGCGGCAACCTGCTGGCCTTCGACCTGACCACCGGCGTGCTGAACACGTCGTTCAACCACACTCTCAACGGCCAGGGCCGCACGATCGTCGCCTCGCCCGACGGCTCCCGGGTCTACGTCGGCGGCGACTTCACCACCGTCGACGGCGTCGCCCGCGGCCACGTCGCGGCGTTCAGCACCGCCACCGGCGCCCTGGTGACCGGCTTCGCGCCGACGTCCAACCGGCCGATCCTCGCCCTCGCCGCGACCGCGACCACCGTCTACGCCGGCGGCGACTTCACGACCGCCGGTGGGCAGACCCGCACCCGCCTGGCGGCGTTCTCCGCGAGCACCGGCGCGCTGACCGCCTGGGCGCCGTCGGCCGACAACACCGTCCGCGGGATCGTGCTCAGCCCCGACGGCACCCGGATCAACATCGCCGGGCAGTTCTCCACCCTGAACGGCCAGTCCTCGATCGCGCTGGGCAACGTCGACCTGGCCGGCGGCGACCTCCGCCCGTGGACCCTCGGCGTCACCAACTTCGGCGACGCCGGCGGCATCTGGAACGCCCGGTCCGACGGCCGCTACCTCTTCGTCGTGGTCTACGGCTTCCAGGTGGGCAACCTCGAGGGGACCGTCGCGCTCGACCCGAACACCCTCGCCCTGGTGTGGATGAACGACTGCCACGGCGACCCGTACGACGTCTACTCGACCGGCACCGTCGTCTACACCGCCGGCCACGCCCACGACTGCGAGACGTCGGGCAGCTACCCGGACCAGTCGCCCACGGTGTGGAAGCGGGTCATCGCCAACACCATCGAGCCGACCGGCACGCTGCTGCCGACCACCAAGACACCGCGCTACACCAGCTGGACCGGTCGTCCCCGGCCCACGGTGCTGAACTTCTTCCCGACCCTCAACGCCGGCACCTACACCGGCCAGTCGCAGGCCGCGTGGTCGCTGACCGGCCGCGGCGACTACCTGGTCATGGGCGGGGAGTTCACCACCGTCAACGGCGTCGGCCAGCAGTCGCTGGTCCGCATGGCCAGCAGCACCGTGGCCCCCAACGACCGTGGCCCGGAGCTGACCGCCGCGCAGATGCGGCCCACCGCGTCGTCCACCACCGCCGGCGAGGTCACCGTCAGCTGGCCGTCGTCCTGGGACATGGACAACGAGGACCTGACCTACCGCGTCTACCGCAACAGCGAGACGTCCCCGGTGCACACGGTCACCGCCGCCTCGCAGTGGTGGCGCATGCCGCTGCTCACGTTCACCGACGCGGGGCTCGCGCCCGGCACCTCGGCGTCCTACCGGGTCACCGTCAGCGACGCCTTCGGCAACGTGGTCTCCAGCCCGCAGGGCAACGCGGTGACCGTCGCGACGGCGACCAGCGCCTACGCCAACCAGGTGCGGGCCGACGGACCGACGGCGTACTGGCGGCTCGGGGAGACCACGGGCAGCACCGCCTACAGCGCCGTCGGCACCACGACCCTCACCGAGGGCGCCGGCATCAGCCGCGGCGCCGCCGGTGCCGTCGCCGGTGACCCGGCGGTCACCGCCAACGGGACGACGACGGGCATCGCGGCCACCTCGACGACCGTGACCGCGCCGCCGGCGAACGACCTCACCGTCGAGGCGTGGGTCCGCACCACCTCGACCGCCGGCGGGGTCGTCGCGCAGTTCGGCGACTCGGCCTCCGGCGCCAACACCGTCAGCGACCGCGGCCTCTACGTCGACAGCGGCGGCCGGATCTCCTTCGGCGTCACCCGGCAGAGCGGCGGCGCGACCCCGACCACGACCTACACCGCCGTCCGCAGCCCGGCGGCCGTCACCGACGGCACCTGGCACCACGTCGTCGCGACGATCGGCACCGGCGGCGCCCGGCTCTACGTCGACGGCGCCTCGGTGGCCACGAACTCCGCGCTGACCACCGCCAACACCCGCCTGGGCACCGGCTACTGGATGCTCGGCCGCGGCACCCTGACCGGCTGGCAGAACGCCCCGGCCAGCGGGAACCTCGCCGGCTCGATCGACGAGGTGGCCGTCTACCCGTTCGCCCTCACCCCGGCCCAGGTGGCGCAGCACTACGGCCTGGCGACGGGCGGGGCGGTCAACGCCTCCCCGACGGCCTCGTTCACCGCGACCGCCGCGCAGCTGGCGGTGACCGTCGACGGCTCGGCGTCCAGCGACTCCGACGGCACGGTGGCCGGCCACTCCTGGAACTGGGGCGACGGCACCGCGGCGGGCAGCGGCGCCACCGCCACCCACACCTACGCGGCGGCCGGCACCTACACGGTCACGCTGACCGTCACCGACGACGACGGCGCCACCGCGACCACCACCCGCACGGTGCAGGTGGCGGCCGCGCCGGCCAACGCCGCGCCGACGGCGTCGTTCACCGCGACCGCCGCGCAGCTGACGGTGACCGTCGACGGCTCGGCGTCCAGCGACTCCGACGGCACGGTGGCCGGCCACTCCTGGAACTGGGGCGATGCCACCGCGGCGGGCAGCGGCGCCACCGCCGCCCACACCTACGCGGCGGCCGGCACCTACACGGTCACGCTGACCGTCACCGACGACGACGGCGCCACCGCGACCACCACCCGCACCGTGACCGTCTCGCCGCCGCCGCCCCCGGCGGGCACCGCGTTCGCCGCCGACGCCTTCGGCCGGACGGCCACCGGTGGCCTCGGGACCGCCGACGTCGGCGGGGCATGGACCGTCTCGGCCGGGGCCACCCGCCAGTCGGTCGCCCCGGGGACGGCGACCCTGACGGTGGGGCCGGCGAACAACACCGGCTCCTACCTGGGCGCGGTCTCGCAGGGCAGCGCCGACGTCACCGCCACGGTGTCGCTGGGCGCGGCGCCGTCCGGGTCCGGGCTCAGCCTCTACCTGATCGGCCGCCGGACCGGCGCGGGCTCGGAGTACGACCTGCGTGCGCGCTTCCTGGCCGACGGCAGCGTGCGGCTGGGCGTCGTCCGGATCAGCGGCGGCACCGAGGCCCTGATCGGGGCGGAGGCGACCCTGCCCGGCACCTACACCCCCGGCACGGCGCTCACCCTGCGCCTGCGGGTCTCGGGCTCGGGCACCACGACGCTGGAGGCGCGGGCGTGGACCGGCACCACCGAGCCCGCGACCTGGACGGTCAGCCGCACGGACACCACCGCCGCGCTGCAGGGCCCCGGCGCCGTGGGCGTCACCGCCTACCTGTCCAGCAGCGCGACCGCCGCGGTGCCGGTGCGGCTGACCGCCTTCACTGCTCGGCCGGTCGCGTGACTCCTCCCGCCCCCGCCCCGCGCAGCCGCCGCGACCTGCTGCTGCGCCGGGTGCTCCCCACCCTGGTGCTGGTCCTCGTCGCCGCGCTCGTGGTCACGCTCGTCCTCCGCGGCTCGGGGGACGACGACGCCGCGGCCGCGGACTCCTCGAGCCCGACGACGTCGTCGGACCCGGCGGCACCGACCCCGGACGAGGACGAGCCGGCCGCGGACGAGGACCCGACCCCGACCGAGCCGCCGCCCGCGGCCACCCAGCTGCCGGCCCCGCCGGTGGTCGCCCGCGAGGGCGTGGCCGCGGCCGCCCGCACCATCGAGGCGGCACCGGCGGACTTCGCCGCCCCCGCCTCGTGGTCCGACGGCGCCTCGGTCCGGGTGGTCGCCGCCCGCCAGCAGGTCAGCTCCGGCAGCGGACCGGGCGCTCTGGCGGGCCAGCCGCAGACGGTCTTCGAGCTGGAGCTGGTCAACGCCTCGGGAGCGCCCGTGGTCCTGGACGCCGTGGTGGTCCAGGCGGCCTACGGCGACCCGGCGACCCAGGCCGCCCCCCTCTACGACCGGGAGACGATCGACTTCGCCGGGACCCTGGCCCCGGGGGCCACGGCCACCGCCGTCTACTCGTTCGTGATCCCGGCCGACCGCCTCGGCGCGGTCGCCCTCTCCGTGGACGTCGACGGGTACCGCTTCCCCGCGGTGTTCTCGGGGGCCGTGCCGGCCTGAGGCCGCGGCGGGGTCAGAGGCCGGGCACGCAGGGGCCGCGGCCGAGGACGGCCAGGCCGGTGAGGTCGCCGGTGCCGAAGTCGGTCACCCCGGGGGACGTCTCCGGGTACATCAGCTGCGACGGGTCGTCGACGTGGTCCAGGCCGACCACGTGGGCCAGCTCGTGCTGGATGACCCCGCGGACGATCTCCCGGCCGTCCGGCCGCTCCAGGAGCTCGGTGAGCTGGGGGCCGTCCAGCTCCATCTGCCCGGTGACGAGCACCCGCGGTCCGTCGCCGAGACCGACCACCGCGCTGCCCGCCTGGCCGAGGATGTCGCCGGCCAGGCCGGGGCTCTCCTGCTCGGTCGCCCAGACCACCAGCACCGGCGCCCAGCGGTTCCCGTAGACGTCGGGTTGGTACAGCGCGCGCTCCGGCGTGGGCGCCTCGGCGGTGGGGCCGTCGGCCACGAAGACCAGGCCCGTCGCGTCCGAGACCCGGGCGATGGCCTCGGCGAGCAGCGCGTCCCCGTCCGGGAGCGCGCCGTCGGGGCGGACGACGTAGTGGACCGGACGGCACGGGTCGTAGGCGATGAACGACTGGCCGGGGGCGGTCTGGGCGAACCGGTACGAGTCGCTGGACCCCGACACGGCGGCGGGTGTGCCCAGCGGCTCCCCGGCCGCCTCCCGGCTCGGGGTCGGGTGGTCGGCGGGGGTGGTCGGCGCGGCGGCCGGGGGTGCCGACAGCGAGGGGGCCTCGGTCAGCGAGTCCAGGCGCCCGGTGGCCACGGCCCACACCGCGAGGGCCAGCAGGGCGAGCACGAGCGCGCGGAGCGGCCGCCGCCGCTGCCGGCGCGGGCGGTGCCGAGCGACCGGGGGGACCGGCCCCGGGGCGGCGGAGGGCGGAGGCTGCGCGGCCTCGGCGACCACCCACTGCGGCACCCGCCCCGTGGGGGAGCGCGGCAGGTCGTCCCGGCCGCTGCCCGCCGCGCCGTCCTCCGTCACGTCCACTGCCCCCTCTCGCCTGGTCCGTCGGGACCCAGTGTCGGCCGGAGACCGGCGCCCTGCCCCGGGAGCCCCTGGCCCGACCTGATGCGGCCGGGATGCGCGCGGCCCGACGGAGGAGCACCATCGTCGGAGACGTCGCCTCCGGCGACGCAGCGCCGCGCCCGACCGGGTGGAGGGGGACTCCCCGGCCGGGCACCGGACCGGGTTCCGAGCTCCGCTCCCCGGTCCGGCGCCGCACGCGCACCGGCCGTTCACCTGGGGTACCTACGCTGCCGGCTGCCGACCGGGAGGGGGGCCGATGACCGACGACGTCCTGCCCACCCCGGTGGTCCCGTTCCGCACGGCCGTGCGGGCCTGGTTCCTGATCTCGCTGCAGACCTTCGGCGGCCCGGCGGGCCAGATCGCCGTCATGCAGCGCACGCTCGTCGACGAGCGGCGGTGGATCGGGCAGCGCCGGTTCCTGCACGCCATGAACTACTGCATGCTCCTGCCCGGACCGGAGGCCCAGCAGCTGGCCACCTACGTCGGCTGGCTCCTGCACGGCACCCGCGGCGGCCTGGTCGCGGGTGGGCTGTTCGTGCTGCCGGGCGTCGTGGCGCTGCTCGCCCTGTCGGCCGTGTACGTCGCCTTCGGGACGACGACGGCGGTCCTCGCGCTCTTCGCGGGGCTCGCTCCGGCCGTGGTCGCGATCGTCGCCCAGGCGGTCGTCCGGGTGGCCAGGAGGGCGCTGCACGCGCCGGTGCTCGTCGCCATCGCCGTCGCGTCGTTCCTCGCGCTGGCGCTCCTCGGCGTCCCGTTCCCGGCCGTGGTGGCGCTCGCCGGGCTGGCCGGGTGGCTGCTCGGGCGGGTGCGACCGGGCGCGCTGCCGGAGAACGCGGGGGACGCGGCGGACGCGGGGCCCGCACCGGTGGTCTCCGACGACGTCCTGCACACCGAGGTGCCGTCCGGCCGCCGGACGCTGCGGGTGCTGGCCGTCGGGCTGGTCCTGTGGGCCCTCCCCGTCGCGGCGGTCGCCCTGGTGTTCGGCAGCGGCGGGGTGCTCGCCGAGCAGGGGCTGTTCTTCTCCGGGACCGCCGTCGTCACCTTCGGCGGGGCCTACGCCGTGCTGGCCTACGTCGCCCAGCAGGCCGTCTCCGTGTACGGCTGGCTCGCGCCGGGGGAGATGGTCCGCGGCCTGGCCCTCGCCGAGACGACCCCGGGGCCGCTGATCATGGTGGTGCAGTTCGTCGCGTTCCTCGGCGCCTACCGGGACCCGGGCACGCTGGACCCGTGGGTGGCCGCCGTCCTGGCCTCGTTCCTGGTGACCTGGGTGACCTTCGTGCCGAGCTTCCTGTTCGTGCTGCTCGGCGCCCCGTACATGGAGCGGCTCCGCGGCAACCGGTCGCTGTCGGCGGCGCTGGCCGGCATCACCGCGGCCGTCGTGGGGGTCATCGCGAACCTGGGCCTCTTCTTCGCGGTGCACACGCTCTTCGCCGAGAGCTCGAGCGTCGGCTGGGGCCCGGTCGGCCTGGAGGTGCCCGACCTCGGCTCGGTGCGCTGGCTGGCGGTGGGCATCACCGCCCTGGCCGCCCTGCTGCTGTTCCGGCTCCGCTGGTCGGTGCTGCGCACCCTCGGCGTCTGCGCGCTGGTCGGTCTGGTCGCCGGCCTCGCCGGGGTGCCGGTCGGCTGATCCGGGTCAGCCGACGACCAGCACCCCGGTGAACGCGGGGTCGTGCCGGCTGGTGAAGGGGTAGCTGCCCGGGGTCTCGGGCGCCGGGAACGAGGTCAGGCTGCCGGCGGGCACCACCCTGTCGAAGGAGCCGTCGTCGGCCGTGACCGTGACGTCGAGATCGGTCGGGTTGTGCACCGTGACCACCGAGCCGGGCGCCACGGTCTCGGTGACGGTGAACCCGCTCGGGTCGACCAGCACCGGCACGACGAGGTCGCCGTGGTCGTGCCCGGGCGGAGGGGCCGCCGTCGCACCCGCGGACGCCGGCGCGCTCACCGGGCCCGGGGTGCTCGCCGCGGCGGCGGGCGGGGGAGAGGCCGCGAGTGCGACGGCGAGGGCGACCGTCGCGAGCATCACGCCGACCTCGACGGCGGCGAACCGGCGGAATGCGCCCGGCCGCCCCTCGCCGAGGTCCGGCAGCGTCCGGCGGCGGTGCTGCCGACCGAAGGCCAGGAGCGCGCCCAGGGCGACGGTCTTGCCGATCAGCAGCAGGCCGTACCCCGAGCCGAGTCCGGCTCCGATCCCCGGGCCGTCGGAGAGCACCAGCCAGGCGGCCAGCAGGCCGGAGACGCCGACCGCTGCCGCGCACCCCAGCGCCACCACGCTGAACCGGCCGGCGGCGCGGGAGAGGTCGTCGCGGCCCCGTCCGTGCACCAGGACGGCGAGGAGACCGCCTACCCACACGCTGGCCGCGACGACGTGCACGGCCAGCGTCGTCGTCGTCAGCAGGTGGTCCTCGGCGGCGGCGGAGTGCCCGGTCAGCACCGCCGGCAGCACCACGCCCGCGCCGGCGATCAGGAGCAGCAGCCGCGCTCCGCCGGAGCCGGCGCACCGCCCGGCGGCGACCGCGACGGCCGTCGCCGCGGCGAGCGTGCCGACGGCGGCGTCCCCGGCCGGGAGGTGGGTGAGGAAGGTCCGCACGGACTCGGCGGTGAGGGCGGTCGGCGGCACGCCGACCAGCTCGCTCACGGTGAGCAGAGCCTGCACCACGGTGGTGGCGGCCCAGGCGAGCGCCCAGCGGGAGGCCGCCCGGACGGCGCTGCGGGAGGCGCCGGGGAGCACCGCGCCGGGGAGCAGGACGGCGGCGAAGAGCAGCGTCCCGATGGTGGCCAGGGCGGTCATCCGGGCGGCGAGCGTGACCACCGGCAGGCCCCAGCCCACCAGGGGCCCCGCGTCGGCGAGCCCGGACGCCTCCCCGCCCGGCGCGCCGCCGCCGACCAGCAGCGCCAGCACCAGCACCGCACCGAGGGCCACCGCGCCGGCGACGACGAGGCTCGAGGAGCTCCGGACGGCGGGTGGGCCTTCCGGTGCCTCGACCGCCGGGGCGGGTCCCGGGAGGAGCGCGGTCACGCGCGCCTGCGCAGCGATCGGGCCCCGACCGTGACCGCGAGGACGAGGGCGATCCCGGCGGCGATGGCGATGCCCGGGCCGGACGACGACGACGCCGCCGCCGGCCGGGTCGAGGACGCCGCGCTCGCACCGTCCGCCGCCGGGCCGGCTCCGGTGCCGGTGGTGGCGGTGAACGAGGTGGTGCCCGAGATCGGGTGACCGTCGGCCGACGTCACCCGCCACTCGACGGTGTACGTGCCGGCCGGCAGCCGGGACCCGAGCGGCTGCTCCAGCGTCGTGTCGACGACCTCCGGGTCGCCCTGGCTCACCGTCGTCCCGTCCGGCCCGCGGACGACGACCTGCGCGCCGAGCTCCTGCACGACGCCGCTGAACTGCAGCTCGACGCGGTCCGGGGGCGTGGCCACCGCGGCGCCGTCGGCGGGTGCCGCACCGGTCAGCGCGTCGTGCGCGGAGGCCGCCGGCACCCCGAGCCCCAGGAGCGCGATCGACGCCACGGCGGCCAGCGCCGTCAGCAGCACCGAGCGTCGCAGGGATGGGAACGGCAGGGCGATCCGGGAGGACATGCACGGCGTTCGGCCGCCGCCCCCTCGCCGGTTCGCCGGTGCCTCCGCCGATCGCGAGTGAACCGATCCCGGATCGGCCGCCGAAGACCGTGCAGAGACGGCAGCAGGGCCCGGTCCCGGGCACGAGTCGCCGTCCGGCCCCTTCCCCGGGCCTGAACCGCGGCCGGCGCCTCCGAGGCGCCGGCGTACACCTCCCAACCCGAGGAGAAGTCCCATGCGCAAGGCCTTCGCACTGCCCACCGTCGCCCTGGCCGCGGCGGCGTTCCCGCTGCTCACCATGACCGGTGCCTCCGCCCACGAGGGCGCCCACAGCTTCCAGGCGAACCTGGGCGCGGTGAACGGTTCCGGCGTCACCGGCACCGGCATGGTGACCCTCGACGGGAACACCGCCACGGTGACGATCGACGCCTCCGGCCTGCTGGCCGGCGCACCGCACGCCCAGCACTTCCACTTCGGCGCGGCCGGCACCTGCCCGACCCAGGCCGACGACGCCAACGGTGACGGCTTCGTGGCCGTGACCGAGGCGGCTGCGCGGTACGGCGCCATCGGCACGTCGCTGACCACGAGCGGCGACACCAGCCCGGACAGCGGCCTGGCCATCGACCGCTTCCCGACCGACGCGAACGAGTCCTACACGCGCACGATCGAGCTCACGCCCGACGTGGCCGCCGCCTTCGAGCAGGGGACCGCGGTCCTCGTGCTGCACGGCGTCGACAAGGACGGCAGCGGCACCTACGACGGTGACATCAAGAGCGACCTCGACCCGTCGCTGCCCATGGAGGCCACCGCACCGGCCGCCTGTGGGGCCTTCGACGCCGCGCAGATGGGCACCACGCCCGCCGGTGGCGCCGAGACCGGTGGCGGCAGCACTGCCGGCATCGAGCAGCAGACCGCGATCGGTGTGGGCGCTGCCGCCCTCGTCGGTGCGGCTGCCGCCGGCGCCGTCGCCTACCGCCGCCGCCAGGCCGCCGACCAGGCCTGACCGACCGCCGTGCCGCGCGGAGCCTCCTCCCGCGCGGCACGGCCCGGCCGGCCCGCTCCCGACTCCGGAGGACCCCCATGACCGAGCGACGCATCCCCGGCTCCCGCACCACCTGGCTGCTCGCCGCCCTCGCGCTGGCGGTCGCCGGTGTCCTCGCGCTCGTGGTGGCCCTGACCGGACAGCACTCCCCGCCCCAGCCCGACGCCGCGGCCGGGACGACGGCTCCCACGACGCCGGGTACCGGGACACCGTCCCTGGAGGCGTCGCCGCAGACGCCCGCGCCGGCGTCCCCGTCGGTGCCGGTGGCCGCCCCGGTGTCGGTGTCGGTGCCGGCCATCGGCGTCCGCAGTGACCTCATGGACCTCGGCCTCAACGACGACGGCACGGTCGAGGTGCCGCCGCTGGCCGCCGACGACCGGGCGGGCTGGTACGAGCCCGGACCGGAACCCGGCGCCGTCGGCCCCGCGGTGATCCTCGGGCACGTGGACTCCGCCGAGTTCGGCCCCGGCGTCTTCTTCGACCTCGGTGCGCTGACGCCCGGGGACGAGATCGAGGTGACCCGCGCGGACGCGACCGTGGCCGTGTTCGCCGTCGACCGGGTGGAGCGCCACCCCAAGGACGAGTTCCCGACCATCGAGGTCTACGGCAACACCCCCGACCCGCAGCTGCGGCTGATCACGTGCGGCGGCGACTTCGACAGCTCGGCGCGCAGCTACCTGGACAACATCGTGGTCTTCGCCTCGCTCCGCGAGACCCGCGCCGCGTAGCGCCCGACGGGGAGGCGACCACGGGGCGCCTCCCCGCTCGGACGCTCCCGCGGGGCGGCGCGGATCCCCGGTGCGGCTGTGCAAGGGTGCCTCCCGTGCCCGCCGCAGACGTCGCCCGCCGACGGTGACCGCGCTCGCGGTGGTGGTCGCCGGCCTGGTCGGACTGCTCACCGGTGTGTTCGTCAACCGCCTCGCCGGCCGGTTCCCCTGGCCGTCCGGCGCCGGTGTCCGGGATCTGCTGGGCCGCGGCCGGCTCGCCGTCCGCCCGCCCTGGGTCGAGGCCGGGACGGCGGTGCTGTGCGCACTCACCGCGCTGCGCCCGGGACCGTCCCCCGAGCTCCCCGCCTTCGTCGTCCTCGCCGTCGCCGCGGTGCTGCTCGCGGTGATCGACGTCCAGCACCGGCTGCTGCCCGACCGGGTCGTCCTGCCCTCGATCGCGGTCGTGGCGCTCCTGCTGACCGCCGCCGCGGCGGTCGACGGCGACTGGGCGCAGCTCGGCCGGGCGCTCCTCGGGGCCGTCGTCCTGTTCGCCGTCTTCCTGGTCATGGCGCTGCTGGCCCCCGGGCAACTGGGCATGGGCGACGTGAAGCTGGCCGCCCTCCTCGGTCTCGCGCTCGGCTGGCTCGGCTGGCCCGCGGTGCTGTTCGGCGTCCTGGCGTCCTTCGTGGTGCAGGCCCTCCTCGCGGTGGTGCTGCTCGCCGCCGGCCGCGTCACCCTGCGCAGCGCCCTGCCCTTCGGTCCGGCCATGCTCTTGGGGTCGGCGCTGGCCGTCGCGGTGGTCACCCCGGCGGTCTGAGCGGCCCTTCTCGTTCCGGCTCCCCACGGTCGGGCGTGCGCGGTCCGTGACGACGGCTCCGGCCGTGCATGCGGGCGGGTGACTGCGTACGTCGTCCGGGTGGAGATCCCTCAAGAGCTCCCCGGCGGGACCCGAAGCGCTCCCCACAGCCGCGACGGCGGGCCACCCCCGGCCCGTCCCGGTCGGCTCATCCCCCAGGGAGCACCCGTGTTCAACGCCTACGCCGCGATCGTCAGCCTCTACACCCTCGCCCAGGACCGCCTCCGCAAGGAGGAGGACGGCGCCACTGCCGTCGAGTACGGCCTGATGGTCGGCCTCATCGCCGTCGCGATCATCACCGTCGTCGCGCTGCTCGGCGGCCAGCTCGCCGGCCTGTTCCAGAGCGTCGTCGACGCCCTGCCCTGATCCCGACCGGATCCTCCGTCGGCGCGGCGGCCCCATCCCCCGGGGCCGCCGCGCCGACGCACACCGGCACCACCCATCCCGACCCACGTGACCCGCGAGAGGAGGCAGGACCATGCGACGAATCCGGGACGAGCGCGGCGCGAGCGCCGTCGAGTTCGCCTTGATCCTGCCGATCCTCCTGCTGCTCGTCCTCGGCATCGTCGAGTTCGGGCGGGGGTTCCAGGTGTCGGGGACCCTCTCGGCCGCCGCCCGTGAGGGCGTGCGCGTCATGGCCCTGCAGAACGACCCGGCCGCCGCCCGAGCCGCCGCCCGATCGGTGGCCTCCTCGCTGGACCCGGCCCTCACGAACGCCCAGATCACCATCACGCCCAGTTCCTGCCCCACGACCCCTGGGACGACGACCGTGCGCATGACGATCACCTACGACCTGCCCCTCATGACCGGCTGGTTCGGCACCTCGGTCGACCTCCACGGCACAGGAGTCATGCGATGCGGCGGCTGACCGCGCGGTGGCTCCGGGCCGGCGACGAGCGGGGGGCCGCGGCGGTGCTCATCTCGCTGCTGCTCGTGCCCATGCTGGGCTTCGCCGCCATCGCCGTCGACGTCGGCGCCGTGTACGCCGAGCGGGCCCGCCTGCAGGTGGCCGCCGACGCAGCCGCGCTCGCCGTCGCCCAGGACTGCGCCCGGGGCGCCTGCGGGAACATGCAGGCCACCGCGGACGCCCTCGTCGCCGCCAACGCAGGCGAGGCCACCACCGCGCCGCCGGTCCTCACCAGCAACCCCTCCACCGTCACCGTCACCGGCCGCCACCCCACCGAGCACTGGTTCGCGCCGATCCTCGGCATCGACTCCACGCAGGTGACAGCCAGCGCCACGGTCACGTGGGGCGCCCCCTCCGCCGGGACGGCGCGGCTGCCGCTCGCGTTCTCCGTGTGCGAGTTCGCGCAGCAGGCCGGCGGTGGGTTCCACGGCGTGCCCTCGGGGACGACGGTGCGCACCATCCGGCTGACCAAGACGTCGGGGACCGTGGGCTGCACGGGACCCTCGCGCAACATCGTCCCGGGCGGCTTCGGCTATCTGGTGACCGACCCGGGACACTGCCGGGCGACCGGCGCAGTCGGCGGCCGATCCGCCTCATCGACCGGCAACACGCCGTCGTCGGACTGCCAGCCGGCGGACTTCGCCGCGCTCGTCGGGACCACGGTGCTGCTGCCGATCTTCGACGAGTCCGGGGGTACCGGCAGCAACGCCTGGTACCACGTCTACGCCTACGCGGCCTTCAAGATCACCGGCTACTTCCTGGGCGGCCAGTTCGGCACGACGCCGCGGCCGTGCACCGGGAACGAGCGCTGCATCTCCGGCTACTTCACCCGCTGGGTCGAGCTCTCCGACGACTTCACCACGTCCCCGACCGCGCCCGACCTGGGTGCGGAACTCCTCCGGCTGATCCGATAGGTGCCCCCGTGAGACGACTTCTGGCCGCCCTCGCCGCCCTTCTGCTCGCCGCCGTCGGAGCGGTGGTGCTGATGGCATACGTGCGCGGCGCCGACGCGCGCGCCCTCGAGGGGGTGCAGTCCGTCGAGGTCCTCGTCGTCGACGAGGAGATCCCGGCCGGCACGCCCGCCGATGACCTCGCCGAGTTCGTCCGCACCGAGCTCGTGCCGGCCAAGACGGCGGTCGACGGCCGGGTGACCGACCTCGACCAGCTCGAGGGCCTGGTCGCCGACGTCGACCTGGAGCCGGGTGAGCAGTTGCTCGCGGCGCGCTTCGGCGACCCGGCGGCGCGGCAGGCCGAGGCGGGCACCGTGCCGGTGCCCGACGGCATGCAGGAGATCAGCGTCCTGCTCGAGCCGCAGCGCGTGGTGGGCGGCCGGCTCGCCGCCGGGGACACGGTCGGCGTCTACCTGTCCATCGTCTTCCAGGACGGCACGGCCAACACCCACGCCGTGCAGCACCAGGTCCTGGTCACCCGCGTGCAGGGCGCGACCACAGCGGCCGGGGCCGGCGACGGCGCGGAGGCCACGCAGGACGACGGCGCCGCGGCGGAGCCCCCGTCGGCATCGCTGATGGTGACCCTGGCGGTCGTCTCCCGTGACGCCGAGCAGATCGTCTTCGGCCAGGAGCACGGCACGCTGTGGCTCTCTCTCGAGCCGGAGGGCGCCGACACCAGCGGCACTCAGGTGCTCACCCAGGGTAACGTCTACGGCGAGGCGACGCCGCGATGACCAGGGTGGTACTGGCCGCGGCGGACGCGGAGCTGAGCGCGCGGATCCACGCCGCGGCCGACGGCGACATGTACGTCCTGCCGCCGGGCCGGCTGCCGGGCGACCCGGCGCGACTGTTCGAGCAGCTGGTCGACGGCGAGCTGCCGGAGGTCCTCGTGATCGGCCCGGACGCCGCGTCCGACGAGGTGCTCACCCTGGCCTCGCGGCTGGACGTCCAGTGCCCGGGCATCAGCGTCGTGCTCATCGCCGACCCCGGGCCCCAGCTCTGGCAGGCGGCGATGCGCGCCGGCATCCGTGACCTGGTGACCCCGTCGGCCGACGTGTCCGCGCTGCGCGCGGCCATCGACCACGCGGGCGGGGCGGCCCTGTCCCGGCGGCGGGTGCTGCGGCCGGTCGAGGACGCGGCCCGCTACACCGGCCGGGTCCTCACCGTCGCCTCGCCCAAGGGCGGTGTCGGGAAGACCACGGTGGCGACCAACCTGGCCGTCGGGCTCACCGAGACGGCGCCGCAGTCGACGGTCCTGGTCGACCTCGACGTGCAGTTCGGCGACGTGGCGTACGCCCTGGGCCTGGTCCCCGAATACGGGCTGCCCGACGTCGTCCAGGGCGCGGCCAGCCAGGACACGATGGTCCTCAAGACCTTCCTCACCCAGCACACCTCGGGTCTGTTCGCCGTGTGCGGCAGCGAGTCACCGGCCGCGGGGGACCGCATCACCGGCGACGACGTGAGCCGGCTCCTGGCCGCGCTCGCCCGGGAGTTCCGCTACGTGGTCGTGGACACCGCGCCGGGGTTGTCCGAGCAGACGCTGGCCGCTCTCGACCGGGCCACCGACGTCGTGATGCTGAGCTCGATGGACGTGCCCGGTGTCCGCGGCCTGCGCAAGGAGCTCGACGTCCTCCGTGAGCTGTGCATGATCCCGGCCGGCCGCCACGTGGTCATGAACTTCGCCGACCCGAAGACCGGCCTCTCCGTGCGAGACGTCGAGACGGCGATCGGCACCGGAGTCGACGTGGTGCTGCCGCGGTCGGCCGCCGTGCCCGTGTCGACGAACACGGGCGTGCCGCTGCTGCAGAGCGGCGGGCGTGACCCGATGACCAAGGAGCTGCGCCGGCTCGTCGCCCGCTTCTCGGCCACCCCCATCGTCCGCCCGGGCCGGTACCGGGCCAAGCACCGGGCCGCGGCGTCGTGACCGCCCCCGCCGTCCTCCGGAGGCGCTGATGGACCTCACCTCCCGCCTGGCGAACATCTCCGGCCGGCAGACCTCCGCCGTCCCCGCGGCGGCGCCTCCGGGTGCCGCGGTGCCGGCGACCCCGGTGCCCCGGCCGGCCCCGCGCGTGCTGCCGCCGGTGCCGATCGCACCGCCGAACGACGCGCTCGCCCGCCTGAAGGACCGGGTCGCCAAGGCGCTGTTCGAGCGCATGGGTGCCCGGCTCAACGACCCCAGCCTCGGCGAGGACCAACTGCGCACCCTCGTGCTCGGCGAGCTCGACGAGGTGGTCGAGGAGGAGAAGGTCCCGCTGTCGGCCGAGGAGCGGGCCCGGCTCACCGCCGAACTGGCCGACGACGTCCTCGGTCTCGGTCCGCTGCAGCGTCTGCTCGACGACGACACCGTCAGCGAGGTCATGGTGAACGGGCCGGACACGGTCTACGTCGAGCAGTCCGGGAAGCTGGTCCGCTCAGCCGCCCGGTTCACTTCCGAGGAGCACCTGCGGCGGGTCATCGACCGGATCGTGTCCCGGGTCGGACGGCGGATCGACGAGTCCTCGCCGCTGGTGGACGCCCGCCTGGCCGACGGGTCCCGCGTCAACGCGATCATCCCGCCGCTGGCCTTCAGCGGGTCGACGCTCACGATCCGCAAGTTCGCCAAGGACCCGTTCGGTGTCGAGGACCTGATCGGTTTCGGCACGCTGTCGCCGGAGATGGCCGAGCTGTTGCAGGGCTGCGTCGAGGCCCGGCTGAACGTCATCGTGTCCGGTGGCACCGGCACCGGGAAGACGACGCTGCTCAACGTGCTCTCGTCGTTCATCCCGGAGGGCGAGCGGATCGTCACGATCGAGGACGCCGTCGAGCTCCAGCTGCAGCAGGACCACGTCGTCCGGCTCGAGTCGCGGCCGCCCAACATCGAGGGCAGGGGAGCGGTGACCATCCGCGACCTCGTGCGGAACTCGCTGCGCATGCGGCCGGACCGGATCGTGGTCGGCGAGTGCCGTGGCGGGGAGAGCCTGGACATGCTCCAGGCGATGAACACCGGCCACGACGGCTCCCTGTCCACGGTGCACGCCAACTCCCCGCGCGATGCCATCGCCCGCCTGGAGACCCTCGTGCTGATGGCCGGCATGGACCTGCCCCTGCGGGCCATCCGCGAGCAGATCGCCTCCGCCGTCGACCTCGTCGTCCAGCTCACCCGGCTGCGCGACGGCACCCGCCGGGTCACCCACGTGACCGAGGTACAGGGCATGGAAGGGGAGACGGTGACCCTGCAGGACGCCTTCCTCTTCGACTACGCGGCCGGCGTCGACGCGGGGGGCCGGTTCCTCGGCAAGCCGGTGCCCACCGGCGTGCGCCCGCGGTTCGTCGAACGCTTCGCCGACCTCGGGATCACCGTCTCGCCACGGGTCTTCGGGATGCCCGAGCCGACCCGTTCCCGGGGGTGGGCAGGGTGAGCGGTGCCCTGCTGGCGCTCGGCCTCCTCGCCGTGGCGGGCGCGCTGCTGCTGGTCGTCTTCGCCGTGGTCCCGGCGGGACCGCCGCGGGTGCCGATGGCGCGTCTGGACCCTGCCTCGGCGCCGGCGTCCTCGGCCCTCGCCGGAGTGGGGGTGGTGACCGGGGCCGCGATCGAGCGCGCCCTGGCGCGGCGCGGCCGGATGGCCTCGGGCAGCGCGGCCTTGGAGCGTGCCGGGCTGCGGATGTCGTTGCCCGACCTGGTGTTGCTGACCGGCCTGGCGGCCGTCGTCCTCGGCACGGCCGGGTGGGTGATCGGAGGGCCGATCGTCGCCGCGGTGCTCGCGGCCGCGCCCCCTCTCGTGGTCCGGATGCTGGTGTCCGTGCGCGCCGGCCGGCGGCGGTCGGCCTTCGCCGACCAGCTGGACGACTCGCTGCAGCTGATGGCCAGCAGCCTGCGCGCCGGGCACAGCCTGCTGCGCTCGCTGGACTCCGTCTCGCAGGAGGCCGCCGCGCCGTCCGCCGAGGAGTTCTCCCGGATCGTCAACGAGACCCGGGTCGGCCGCGACCTCACCGCGGCACTCGAGGAGGTCGCCGAGCGGATGGACAGCGACGACTTCCGCTGGGTCACCCAGGCGATCGCCATCCACCGTGAGGTGGGCGGGAACCTGGCTGAGGTCCTGGACGTCGTGGGCAACACCATCCGCGAGCGCAACGCGCTGCGCCGGCAGGTCAAGGCGCTGGCCGCCGAGGGCAAGCTCTCGGCCTACGTGCTGATGGCCCTTCCCTTCGGTGTCACCGGCTTCCTCTTCATGACCAACCCCGGCTACCTCGGCGCCTTCACCTCCTCGGCCCTCGGCTACGGGATGCTCGCGGGCGTCGTCCTGCTGCTCGTGGTCGGCGCCCTGTGGCTGAAGAAGACCGTGAGCATCCGGTTCTGATGGACGACGCTGCTCCCCAGGGGGACCCGTGCTGACGCCAGACCTCCCGCCGCTCGTGCTGATGGCCACCCTCGCCGTCGGCGTGGCCCTGCCCTTGGCCGGCTGGGCCGTGGTGGCCCGGCCGCGCGCCGCCACGGCGATGGCCCGGGCCAACCTCGTGCGCGGCATCGACGCTGGCGCCGCAGACCGCAGCGGACAGCGTCCGTCACGGTCGTTCGGGGCGCGCCTGGCCCGGGCGCTCGCCCCCGGCGGCACCGCCGCGCGGATCGACCGGCTGCTGTCCCGCGCCGGGCGTCCGCCGGCCTGGCCGGTCGGCCGGGTGCTGGCCGCCAAACCACTGCTGGCCGCCGCGGTTGCCGTGCTCGGCCTGCTCGTGCTCTCCGCGAAGCCCCAGCCCCTGTTCGTCGTGGTCATGAGCCTGGCCACGGTGGTCACCTGGTTCGTTCCCGAACTGATGCTGATCAGCCGTGCCCAAGAGCGGCGGCAGGCCATCAGCCTGGAGCTCGCCGACACCCTCGACCAGATGACCATCGCCGTGGAGGCCGGGCTCGGCTTCGAGTCCGCTCTCTCCCGGGCCGCCCGGAACGGCCGGGGCCCGCTGGCCGAGGAGCTCGTGCGCACCTTGCAGGACATCGGCGTCGGGCAGCCCCGGCGGGACGCCTACCTGGCGCTGGGTGAGCGGACCGGCGTCGACGACCTGCGCCGGTTCGTGCGGGCCGTCGTCCAGGCCGATGCCTTCGGCGTCTCGATCGCGGACGTGTTGCGCACCCAGGCCCACGAGATGCGCCTCAAGCGCCGTCAGCGGGCGGAGGAGAAGGCGATGCAGATCCCGGTGAAGGTGATCTTCCCGCTCATCCTGTGCATCCTGCCGACGCTGTTCATCGTGCTGCTGGGGCCGGTCGCGATGGAGGTGTTCGGCGGCTGACGAGCGATCAGCGCGTCTACCGCGGCTGGGCCGGGTTCGTCGGGTCCCCCTGGGACGGCGGGTTCACCGGCGGTCCGCTCGTGGCCTCGGAGACCTTCGAGCCGGCGCTGACGGCCACCGGGTCGTCGGCCGCCGGAGCCGCCGGATCGCCGCCGGAGGGCTGGTCGCCGGCCTTCACCGAGGTCAGCCGGTGCTGCATCGCCTGCACCACCTGGATGCGGTTGGCGTGCGCCTTCTCGTAGGTCAGCAGCGTCTGCAGGCCGGTGGCGTCCAGCGTGCGGATGCGGGAGACGAGGGCTCCCGTCTGCAGGTGGTCGTAGTCGGGGATCGGCAGTTCGTCGTGCTGAGGCATGGCAGGCGCCTACCCCGGCTCCGGGGGGACGACACCGGGTGTGAGGCCCAGGTCGGTGGGTAGGCGGCCAGAGCCGCTGAGGAGACGGCGGCCTGATCGACCGAGGAGTTCTCCACTCTCATGGACGTGTCCTTCCTGCAGCCGGTGTTCGCAGCGAGCGGGCCCTACGCCACCGTCAGCGCCGACGTGACCCACACGACCGAGAAGGCCGACACCGAGCTCGATCTGCGGGTCCGCGCCGTCGCGGAGCGGCTCACCGAGCAGGGCGCACCGCAGGCGGTGGTCGAGGCGGTCCGCGGCCGGCTGCTGCAGGCCAACGAGGGCGGCGAGATCGCGACCCTGCGGGGCCGGGCGCTGGTGGTCGCCGCCGACGGCACCGTCGTCCTCGACCAGGCGCTGACCGACGCGCCGCGCGAGGAGATCGCCGAGTACGCCCCGTCGCCGCACCTGCTGCCGGTCCTGCGCCAGGTCCCCGGCCGGGTGCCGCACGTCGTGGCGGTCGTCGACCGCGTGGGGGCCGACATCTCCTTCCTCGGCACGCCCGGGCAGGTCGAGGAGGAGAAGGAGGTGGAGGGCGACAGCTTCCAGATCCGCAAGTTCCCCGGTGGCGGCTGGGCGCACCACCGCTACCAGCACAACGCCGAGAACAAGTGGGTCCACAACGCCGAGGAGGTCGCGCAGACCATCAGCTCCATGGTGCGGCGGCTCTCGCCCCGCTTCGTGCTGCTGGCCGGCGACGTGCGCGCCCGGCAGATCCTCGGCGACCGGGCGAGCGACCTCTGGAGCGACCTGATCGTCTCCATGGACGAGGGTGGCCGCGCCGCCGGCGCCGACCGCGAGCCGGTGGAGCGCCGCGCCGCCGAGCTGGTCGCCGAGCACGAGGCGCACGAGGAGGCCGAGACCGTCGAGAAGATCTCCTCCGCCGGCGCCCACGGCCTCGCCGTCACCGGGACCGCCTCGGTCGTCGAGGCGCTGCGCAAGGGCCAGGTGGAGACGCTGGTCCTGGCCGACCGGCCCGACGACGAGCAGCTCCTCGTCGGCGACGCACCGACCGTCCTGGGCGTGCAGCAGTCCGACATGGACGCGCTCGGGACCCGCGGTACCGCCGTTCCCGCCGACCGGGCCCTGCTCGCCGCCGCGGTCGCGAGCGACGCGGCCGTCGTCGTCGTCCCCCGGACGGCGATGCCGGGCGACATCCCGGTCGCGGCGGTCCTCCGCTACACCGACGAGTCCACCCCGTCCCCGCAGTGACCGGCCCGACCGACAGGAGCACCCCGTGACCGACCCCCACCAGGCCGCGACCCCGCCCGGCACCGACCCGGGCAGCATCGAGCACCGTGCGGCGATCGCCGAGGCGCTGGGCAAGGAGGTCTGGCCGGCCGACCGCGACGCCCTCGTGGCCAAGGCGCAGGATGGCGACGCCGCCGACCGGGTGCTCGCCGACCTCCGGCGGCTGCCCGCCGGGCAGCAGTTCACCAACGTGCAGGAGGTCGCCGAGGCACTGGGCCTCGGCACCGAGCAGAAGCGCTTCTGAGGAGAGACGTGGTCACGCAGAAGGAGCCCAGCCCCGAGGCGCTGGCGAACGTCACCGAGGACAACATCCGGACCAGGTCGGAGCTCCTCCCGGAGGAGAAGGCGGCTGGTGCGGCCGACGGCGACCCGGGCATGGCCGAGGCCGCGGCCGAGGTGATCCTGGCCGAGTCCGAGGAGCGCACGGTGAACCCCGACCCGGACGACGCGCAGGGCGGCCACCGCCAGTCCTCGGACACCGCGGACCTGCCCTGAACGCGACGCACGAGCACGAGGTCCAGCTCCGCTGGGGCGACGCCGACGCCTACGGGCACGTCAACCACGCCCGCGCGCTCGGCCCGCTGGAGGACGCGCGGCTGGCCATGGCGGCCGGCAGCCCCGGGACGGCGGAGGGCTCCGAGCCGGACATCATCCTGGCCCGGCTCGAGGTCGACTACCTGCGCCAGCTGCGCTACCGGCTCGGAGAGCGGTTGTGCGTGCGGAGCCGGGTGCTCCGGCTCGGCACGAAGTCGCTCACCGTCCGCCAGGAGCTCGTGCAGGACGGCGAGGTGGCCATCCGCGCCGACGCCGTCCTGGTGCTGTTCGACTTCGCCACCGACAGCAGCCGGCCGCTGTCCGAGGCCGAGCGGGAGTACTGGAGCGGCTTCCAGGCGTGAGCTTCTTCGCGGGCTTCGACGAGCGGCGGGTCGCCGTGGCCGACGACGTCATTCTCCGGGTGCGGATCGGTGGCGCCGGCCCGCCGGTCGTCCTGCTGCACGGTCACCCGCGCACGCACACCACCTGGCACCGGGTCGCGCCGCAGCTCGTCGCGGCCGGCCACACGGTCGTCTGTCCCGACCTGCGCGGCTACGGACGGTCGACCGCGCCCCCGCCGCGGGCCGACCACGCGCAGGCGTCGAAGCGGGCCATGGCCGCCGACGTCGTCGCCCTGATGGCCGGGCTCGGCCACGACCGGTTCGCCGTCGTCGGCCACGACCGCGGCAGCTACGTCGCCCTGCGCCTGGCGCTGGACCATCCCGCCGCGGTCAGCCACCTCGCCGTCGTCGACTGCATCCCGGTCGTCGAGCACCTCGACCGCGCGGACGCGCGCTTCGCGACGGCCTGGTGGCACTGGTTCTTCTTCGCCCAGCCCGACAAGCCCGAGCAGGCGATCGGCGCCGACCCCGACGCCTGGTACGGCGCGCACCGGCCCGGCCGGGTCGAGACCATGGGCGCGGAGAACCACGCCGACTTCCTCGCCGCCGTCCGGGACCCGGACACCGTGCGGGCCATGCTCGAGGACTACCGCGCCGGCCTCGGCGTCGACCGGGAGCACGAGGAGGCCGACCGCGCCGCCGGCCGCCGGGTGGGTTGCCCGACGCTGGTCCTGTGGTCCGGGCGCGACGACCTCGAGGACCTGCACGGCGACCCGCGCGCCATCTGGGCCGGCTGGACGGCCGACCTGCGCGGTGGCGCCGCGATCGACAGCGGCCACCACGTCGCCGAGGAGGCCCCGGACGACCTGGTCGCCGCGCTGGTCCCCTTCCTGGGTGACATGTGATCCCGGCCGGTGGGGCGGGGTAGGGAGCGCCCATGCCGAAGACGACGAAGAGCGGGACCGCGAAGCAGAGCGAGCTCCCGAGCACCCTGAAGCGGTCGGACAAGAAGGCGCAGCGGACCTTCGCCAAGGCGCACGACTCGGCGGTCGAGTCCTACGGCGAGGGTCGACGGGCCAACCAGACGGCCTGGTCGGCGGTGAAGCACACCCATGAGAAGGTCGGCGACCACTGGGAGCCCAAGGAGGGCGGGAAGAAGGGCCCCTCGGACGCCCAGGCCGCCGGGGGCCGCGCCACGGGGAGGAAGACCAAGGGCGGTGTCGACGCGAACGCCACCAAGGAGCACCTGCTGAAGCTGGCCAAGAAGCTCGACATCTCCGGCCGCACGACGATGAAGAAGAAGCAGCTGGTCGACGCCATCCAGAAGGCGAACACCAAGGAGACCGCGGCGGCGCGCAAGAAGAAGAAGTAGCCCGGCGGGCTCAGCCGGCGGGGAGGAGCAGCAGCTCCTCCTGCCGGTCGCCGAGGTACTCCACCCCGTCGCCGGTGAGGACGACGCCCTCCTCCAGCCCCATGCGGACGCACTGCCCGCCCCACTCGGGGACGGGCACCCGCACGCACAGCTCCAGGGCGAACGCGGTGTCGCGGTGCAGGGGGGAGGCGCCCGGGCCGGGGACGCCGTCCTGCTCGTCCCACAACCCGATCGCCGGTCCCGCCCCGTGCCCGTGGACGCCGATCGGGTGCGAGTACACCTCGCCGTCGATGTCCTCGGCGGCCGCCGCCGCGCGCGTCTCCGCCAGCACCTCGTCGCCGGTGCGGCCCGGCCGCATGCGGGCGGTGGTCAGGTCCTGCAGGCGGGTGCCCAGGGCGAACGCCGCGGTCAGCCCGTCGGGCGGCGCGGTCTCTCCGGGTCGGAGGACGTAGGCCGAGCGCTGCAGGTCACCGGCCAGGCCGAGGGTGGCCGCGCCGACGTCGCAGTGCACCAGGTCGCCGGGGAGCACCGGCTGGTCGTAGGGCACCGCGGGCAGCAGCGTGCCGCGCTCGGCGAGCGGCGGGATCCCGGCCCGCTGCAGGTCGACCACCGGGTGGAACCAGGGGGCCAGGCCGAGGTCGGTGAGCCGCTGCCGCAGCCACCAGGCGAGGTCGGCCGCGGTGGTCCGCCCGACGCGGAGGACGGCGGGGGAGTACGCCTCGGCGACGACGGCCTGGAGGCGGGCGTCGAGTGCCCGCAGGGCGCCCACCTCCTCCGGCAGCCTGGTCTCCAGCCAGCGGACGGCGAGCGTCTCGGCCGACACCAGCCGGTCGGCCCACGGGCCGAGGGCCTCGACGAGCGTTGCGTGCTCGGAGTGCGAGAGCCCGTCCGCGGCGGCGCAGGCGGCAGAGACGTCGATGCCGATGGCGCGGGGGGCCGCCTGCTCGACGAAGCGGCGCACGGCGGCCCACTGGGACTGGTCGGCGGAGGCGCCCGGCACCTCCTCCGGTGACCAGGCGGGCAGGAACTGACCCACGGGGTAGCGGGTGACCGCGACCGGGGTGACGCCGTCGTCGCTGCGGTGCAGCACGAGGATCGTGCGCCGCCGGGCGGAGAGCCAGGTCGCCGGCAGCAACGTGCCCAGCACCGGGTCCTCGGCGTTCTCGCGGCCGGAGACCAGCCAGAGGTCGATGCCGGTCTCGTCCATCAGGTCGGGCAGCACGTCGAGCAGCCGCTGGGTCAGCCAGCGGTCGCGGACGTCGGCCTGCTCGCGCAGCGGCAGGGGGACCGTGCGGACGTCTGCGCTGCCGACGGGCTGCAGGGCACGGACCACACCGCACAGGGAAGCAGAGAACCGCTCCCGCCACAGATCGGGCGGGGACCTACCCGGCCCGGGTCTCGGGCTCGGCGCCGGCCTCGACGGTGGACCCGTCGGTGGACTCGATCTCCAGGGGTGGGCGGGGCCGGGGGGTCAGCATCGCCACCACGCGGTCGCGGCCGGCCTGCTTCGCCTGGTACATCGCGGCGTCGGCGCTGTCGAGCAGGCGCCAGAGGCTGTCCGCGGGGTCCTCGCCGTCGGCCGGCCGCACCACGGCGATCCCGATGGAGGCCGTCACCCGGTGCCCCGCGTCGGTCCGGGCGTCACCGACCGCGGCGCGCAGGCGCTCGGCCAGCCGGTGCGCCTCTCCGGCGTCCCCGACCATGCCGAGCACCGCCAGCTCCTCGCCGCCGAGCCGGGCCAGGACGTCCTGCGGGCGCACGGTGGTCCCCAGCGCCCGCGACACGGCGCGGAGGACGGCGTCGCCCGCGGCGTGCCCGTGCGTGTCGTTGAGCTGCTTGAAGTGGTCCAGGTCGAGCACCATCGCGGTCACCCGGACGCCCTCGCGGCGGGCCTGGCGCCACACCCGGGCCGCCTGCTCCTCGAGGTGGCGGCGGTTGCCCAGGCCGGTGAGCGGGTCGTGCAGCGACAGCTGCTGGGTGGACGCCAGGAGCCGCTCGTTGCGCCGGCGGAGCAGGAACACGCCGACGGCGACCAGGTCCAGCACGCCGGCGTCGACGCACACCTGGACGGCGAGCCCCGGCATGTTCTCGTAGCTGCCGGCCAGGGCGAAGGCGAGCACGACCGGCGTCACCAGCAGTTGCGCGGCGAACATCCACCCGTCGAGGAACCACGCTGCGACGAACGCCGAGAACAGCATCATCAGCGGGGACGCGTAGCGCAGCGGGTCGGCGATGGTCAGCGCGACCACCAGGTAGATGAGGTCGCCGAGCAGCACCAGCCCGAAGATCGACCACCGGTCGATCCGCCGGCGCAGGCCCACCGGCACCGCGAGCACGACCAGCAGCAGCATCGTGCCGCCGTAGACCCAGCGGGCGTCGGGCCGGATGATGCCGTCGAGGAGCAGGTTGACCGAGCCCATCAGGGCCCCGGCCACCATCAGGACGGCGACGGTCAGCGCCGCGATCGGGTTGCTCGAGCCACCTCGGCCGGCCGGGGCCGTCGTCGCGTCGCTGCGTCCCCACCCCGTCACGCAGCGAAGGATGCCTCACGGGGCGCGGTCTCCGGGGGCCGCGGGGCGCGGGTCGTCGCACCGAGGGGTGGGCGGGCGACCCGATCGGGGGCAGGGTGGGGCCGTGACTCTCCTCGATCCCGGCGCCGGCCCCGGTCTGGTCGACGTCCGCACCCTCGCCGAGCACCCGCTGGTGGAGGCCGGCTCCGCGGCGCTGCGCATGGTCGCCCCCGGCGCCGTGACGGCGGGCCGCTTCGGCCTCGTCGAGTACCGCCTCGCCCCGCGCACCGGCGGTGCCGCCCCGCACTTCCACCAGACGTTCTCCGAGTCGTTCTACGTCGTCTCCGGAGAGCTGACGCTCTACGCGGGCGACCGCTGGCAGCCGTGCCGGCCCGGCGACTTCGCGCTGGCGCACGAGCGCGGCGTGCACGGGTTCCGCAACGACTCCGACGAGCCGGCGACCTTCCTGATCCTGTTCACCCCCGGCATCGCCCGGGAGGAGTTCTTCGCCGAGATGGCCGAGCTGCGGCGCAGCGGCCGGACCCCGTCGCCGGAGGAGATGACGGCGTTCTACGCCCGGCACGACCAGGTGATGGTCGATGTCTGACGCGCTGACGGACGGCGACGCATACCTGCTGAACGAGGAGGTCACCGTCGTCGTCCTGCCGGCGGCGGACGGCGTCCGGTACGTGCTCCGCGACACGGCCGCCCACCGCGCGGCGATGGCGGCCGCCTTCGGTCCGGACTCCGAGGAGGCGACGGAGCCCGACGAGTCGGTGGAGCTGACCGCGGACCTGCAGGTGCGGCTCGGCATCGGGCTGGTCAGCCTCTGGGACTACACCGGCCACCGCCCCGGTCCGGTCGAGGACCGGCGCGGGAAGCGTTGAGGTCCTACCGTCCGTTGCACCGAGTGCCCCCGGTGGGGGCCGGAACCTGGAGGTGACCGTGGCCGAGGGCCCGTGGTTCTACTGCATCAAGCACCACGCCGTCGAGACCCGTGACGGCTGCGCCGAGCGCCACCGCCTCGGCCCGTACGTCACCCGCGAGGAGGCCGAGCACGCGCTGCAGTCGGTCGCCGACCGCGAGCAGAAGCTGACGCAGGAGGACCGCGCCTGGGAGGGCGACTGAACCCGGGTCCACCACCCCGGGCATGATCGGCCTCGAGGCGCCGGACGGTCCGCGCCGCGAGGAGGCACCGTGTCGGACGGTCGTGCCGTGGAGGAACTGGTCGTCGGGGTGCTCGGCGGCACCGGACCACAGGGCCGCGGGCTGGCGGTCCGCCTGGCCGCCGCGGGTCAGCGGGTCCTGCTGGGTTCGCGCGACGGCGACCGGGCCGCCGAAGTGGCCACGTCGGTGGCGGAGCGGGCGTCGGCCGCCGGTGGCATCGAGGCGTCGGTGACCGGCGGCGGGAACGCCGACGTCGCCGGTGCTGCGGACCTGGTGATCGTGGCGGTGCCGTTCGCCGGGCACGCCGACACCATCCGCGACCTGGCCGAGCCGCTGGCCGGCAAGGTCGTCGTCAACTGCGTGGTGCCGATGGGCTTCGACGAGCTCGGCGCCTACGTCCACGACGTGCCGGAGGGGTCGGTCGCCCAGCAGGCGGCGGCGCTGCTGCCGGACTCGCACGTGGTCGGGGCCTTCCACCACCTGTCCGCCGTCCTCCTGGAGGACCTCTCCAAGCCGACCCTGGACGGCGACGTGATGGTGGTCGGCGACGACCGGCCCTCCACGGATCTGGTGCAGGCGCTGGCCGGGCGGCTGCCGGGCATGCGCGGGGTCTACGCCGGCCGGCTGCGCAACGCCCGCCAGGTCGAGGCGCTGACGATCAACCTCGTGTCGGTGAACCGCCGGTACAAGGTGCACGCCGGCGTCCGCATCACCGACGTCTGACCCCCCCCCCCCCCGCGCCGCGCATTGCGGGTGTTCCTCGTCCGTCGCGGGTCCTGCAGGACCGCCGACGCCCGAGGAACACCCGCAATGGCCGACGGAGGGGGACGCCGGGGGACGGACCGGCTACTCGAAGGAGTGCTCGGGGCCCGGGAAGACGCCGCCGCGCACCTCGTCGGCGAACTCCTGCGCGGCCCGCAGCAGCTCCGCGCGCACGTCGGCGTACTTCTTCACGAACTTCGGCACCCGCCCGCCGTTGAGACCGGCCATGTCCGGCCAGACCAGCACCTGGGCGTCGCACTCCGGGCCGGCGCCGATGCCGATCGTGGGGATCGACAGCTCCTTGGTCACCTGCCCGGCGACCTCGGCCGGCACCATCTCCATGACCACGGCGAACGCGCCCGCCTCCTGCACCGCCCGCGCGTCGGCCAGCAGCTGCTCGGCGCCGGCGCCGCGGCCCTGCACCCGGAAGCCGCCGAGCGCGTGCTCGCTCTGCGGCGTGAACCCGATGTGCGCCATCACCGGGATGCCTGACTCGTGCAGCAGCCGGATCTGCGGCGCGACCCGCACCCCGCCCTCGAGCTTGACCGCCTGCGCGCCGCCCTCCTTCATGAGCCGCACCGCGGTCTCGAAGGCCTGCTGGGGGCCGGACTCGTAGGAGCCGAAGGGCATGTCCGCCACGATCAGCGCCCGCTTCGTGGAGCGGGTGACGGCACGTGTCATGAAGAGGATGTCCTCGACGGTGACCGGGACCGTGCTGGTCAGCCCCATGACGACGTTGCCGGCCGAGTCGCCGACCAGCATCACCGGGATGCCGGCCTCCTCGAAGATCGCCGCGCTGTAGGTGTCGTACGCGGTGAGCATCGACCACCTCTCGCCGCGCTCCTTGGCCTGCTGGAGGTGGTGGATCCGCACCCGCGCGGTCGACGTCCCCCCGTACAGCGGTGATTCGCTCACGACGCTCCTTCGACGACGGTCGGCAGGGTCTCCCGCCAGCGGTTGGTGACGGGCAGCCGACGGTCCCGGCCGAACGCCTTGAGGCTGATCTTGGTACCCGGCGCGGACTGCCGGCGCTTGAACTCCGCCGTGTCGACCAACCGGAGCACCCGGGCCACCACCTCGGGGTCGTGGCCGCGCTCGAGCAGCTCGGCCATGCCGAGGTCGCGGTCGACGTAGTCGGCCACCACCGCGTCCAGCTCCTCGTACGAGGGCAGCGAGTCGGAGTCCTGCTGTCCGGGGGCGAGCTCGGCCGACGGCGGCTTCTCGATCGAGTTGACCGGGATCGGCTCGGTCTCCCCGCGGTCGCGGGCGTACGCGTTCCGCCAGCGGGCCAGCTCCCAGACCAGCGTCTTCGGCACGTCCTTGATCGGCGCGAACCCGCCCGCCGAGTCGCCGTACAGCGTCGAGTAGCCGACGGCGACCTCGCTCTTGTTGCCCGTGGTCAGCAGCAGGTGCCCGTGCTGGTTCGACAGCGCCATGAGCAGGGTGCCGCGCACCCGGGCCTGGAGGTTCTCCGCGGCGACGCCGGAGAGGTCGACCGAGGACTCGTAGGCGTCGACCATCGGCGCGATCGGGACCACCGAGTAGTGCACGCCGGTCCGCCGGGCGAGGTCCTCGGCGTCGGCGAGGGAGTGCTCGCTGGACCACTTCGACGGCAGCCCGACGCCGTGCACGCGGTCGGCGCCGAGGGCGTCGACGGCGATCGCGGCCACGAGCGCGGAGTCGATGCCACCGGACAGCCCCAGGACCACCGAGGGGAAGCCGTTCTTCTCGATGAAGTCGCGCAGCCCGAGGACCAGCGCCCGCCAGACCTCCTCGCAGTCGCTCAGCGGGTCGGCCACGGTGCCCGGCCGGGCCTCGAAGGCCGGCACCGGCTCGGTGGAGACGACGTGCCGGGTGACCGTCATCGGCCCGATCCGCCCGTCGCGCCGCTCCGGCACCGAGGAGGGGTCGATCGCGAGGTCGACGGTCATCAGGTGCTCGACGAACTGCGGTGCGCGGGCGAGCAGCGTGCCATCGGGGGCGACGGCCATCGAATCGCCGTCGAAGACCAGCTCGTCCTGGCCGCCGACCTGGTTGCAGTAGACGATCGACGCCCGCGCCTCGGCCGCGCGGCGCTGGACCAGGGGCAGCCGGGCGTCGTCCTTGGCCCGCTCGTAGGGCGAGGCGTTGGGGGAGAGGACGACGTCCACCCCGGCCTCACCGGCGACCCCGCAGGGGCCGCCCTCGACCCACAGGTCTTCGCAGATCGTCAGCGCGACGTCCACTCCGTGCAGTCGCACCACCGGCAGCTCGGTCCCGGGCACGAAGTAGCGCGCCTCGTCGAAGACGCCGTAGTTGGGCAGGTGCCGCTTGTGGTAGCGGACGACGACCTCGCCGCCGTACAGCAGCGCGGCGGCGTTGCGGGGCGCGCCGTGACGGGGGTTGGCGTCGGCGGGGCGGTCCTGGTCGGCCGTCGGCGGCTCGTCCACGGCGGCGGGACCGCGGCCCTCGGTGTGTGCCAGGTAGCCGACCACCACGGCCGTGCCGCCCAGGCCGCGGTCGGCCAGCGTCGCGGCCAGCTCGACCAGCGTCCGCTCGCTGGCACGGGCGAAGGACTCGCGGAGCACGAGGTCCTCGGCCGGGTAGCCGGTCAGCGTCATCTCGGGGAAGACGACGACGTGCGCCTGCGCCCGGGCCGCCCGCGCCGTCCAGTCCATGACGAGCTCGGCATTGCCGGCGATGTCCCCGACGCGGGTGTCCACCTGGGCCAGGGCCACTCTGAGCTGCAGTTGCTCTCCCACGCGCCCATCCAACTCCGCGGCCCCGGGACGGGCCAGGTGGGGTGGTCGAGACGACGTGGGACGATCATCGCGTGGCCGTGCGCGGGATCCTGGCCGGCCTCCTGCCGACCGAGGCCGCCACGCCCTGTCAGGAGCTCTTCGTCGGCACCGACTGGGCCGGCACCGCGCTGGGTCCGCTCGAGAGCTGGCCGCCGGCGTTGCTCTCGGCCGTCAGCACCTGCCTGACCTCGCGGTTCCCGATGCTGGTCATGGCCGGGCCCGAGCTGGTCATGGTCTACAACGACGGGTACGCCGAGATGCTGGGTGACCGGCACCCGGGTGCCATGGGCGCCCGGATGGACGAGGTCTGGGCCGACGTCTGGGCCGACATCGGCCCGATGCTCGACACCGTCCGCGACGAGCGGACGCCCACCTATGCGCAGGACCTGCACCTGGTGATGGGCCGCAAGGGCTTCGCCGAGGAGACCTACTTCACCTTCTCCTACAGCCCGCTGCTCGACCCCACCGGCGGGATCGTCGGGGTGCTCGACACCGCGATCGAGACGACCCGCCAGGTGCTCGCGCTGCGCCGGCTGGACCTCGCCAACCGGCTCGGCGGGGTGGTGGCCGTGCGCCGCCCGGTGCTCGAGGCCGCCGCCTCCGCGCTGGTCGACGTGCTGGGCGTCGCCCGCTCCGACGTCCCGTGCGCCGCGCTGTACCTGGTCGACGGCCTGGAGGGCGGGCCGTCGGCCGAGCACTCCCGGCTCCGGCTGCACGCGACGACCGGCACCGGCGAGGCGGCCGTGCCCGTGCTCGTCGACCCCGACCGGGACGGCGACCGCGACCGCCGGGGAGGCCTGCTCGCCGCACTCGGCGGAGAGGTGGCGGTGCTGCGCGGGCTCGACGAGCGGCTGCCGGGGCTGTCGCAGGCGGCGGTCAGCGGCGGCCGCGTCGACACCGCGGTCGCGCTGCCGCTGACGACGGCGGGGCGGCAGACCCCCGTCGGGGTCCTGGTGCTCGGGGTCAGTCCGCACCTGGAGCTCGACGCCGACTACCTGGCGTTCTTCGAGCTCCTCGCCGGCCAGATGGGCGCCGTCCTCGGCGACACCCTCGCCCACCAGGCGGAGCTGCGGCTGGTCGACCAGCGCCTGCAGGCCGAGCGCGCCGTCGCCCGCCACAGCGCCGAGGTCGCGACGACGCTCCAGCGGGCGATGCTCGGGCCCGCCGTCCTGCCGCCGGGCTTCGCCGTCCGGTACGTGCCGGCATCTGCGGGGCTGGAGGTCGGCGGCGACTGGCACGACGTCGTGGAGCTCGCCGACGGCGCGGTCGGCATCGTCGTCGGCGACGTGGTCGGCCGCGGCCTGGGCGCTGCCGCCGTCATGGGTCAGCTGCGCAGCGCGGCCCGGGCGGTGCTGCTCCAGAGTGGCTCGCCGGGCACGGTCGTCGCCGCGCTGGACGCCGTGGCCGCGCTGGTGCCGGGTGCGCCGATGGCGACCGTCTTCTGCGCCGTCCTCGACCGGGCCAGCGGCCGGATCCGGTACAGCCGCGCCGGGCACCTCCCGGCCGTGGTCGCCGAGCCGGACGGTCGGACCCGCTTCCTCTACGGCACCCGGTCCCTGCCGCTGGCGGTCGACGACACCGCCGCCCGCCCGGAGGACGAGGACCTGCTCGGTCCCGGTTCGGTGCTGCTGCTGTGCACCGACGGCCTGGTCGAGGGTCGTCGGCGGCCGGTCGACGCGGGCCTGGACCGGGCGGCGGCCGTGCTGTCCGCGGCGCGCGACCTGCCCGAGGAGGAGCTCGCCGACCACCTGCTGCAGACGCTGGTCCCGGGCGGCACGGACGACGACGTCGTCCTCCTGCTGCACCGCCGCAGCTGACCCGCGGGCGACACGACCGCCCCAGCACGTGTGCTCCGGGGCCGGAGGAGGCAGGCTGGGGGGCGGCTGCACCCCCGGCAGTTCACATCGCAGCAACGAGCGGACTGGATCATGGCGAGCATGGACCGACAGCAGGAGTTCGTCCTGCGCACCCTGGAGGAACGAGACATCCGCTTCGTGCGGCTGTGGTTCACCGACGTCTCGGGCTACCTCAAGGCGGTGGCCGTCGCCCCCGCGGAGATCGAGGCCGCGTTCGCCGAGGGCATCGGCTTCGACGGCTCGGCCATCGAGGGCTTCGCGCGGGTCTACGAGTCGGACATGCTCGCCAAGCCCGACCCGGGCACCTTCCAGGTGATGCCGGCCCGCAACGGCCAGCCGAGCGACACCGCCCGGATGTTCTGCGACATCACGCTCCCGGACGGCTCGCCGTCGTGGGCCGACCCCCGGCACGTGCTGCGCCGGGCGCTGGGCAAGGCCGCCGACATGGGGTTCACCTTCTACACGCACCCGGAGGTCGAGTTCTTCCTGCTCAAGGACCTGCCGACCGACGGCAGCTCGCCCCAGCCGGCCGACACCGGTGGCTACTTCGATCTGTCGACGCACAACGTTGCGCACGACTTCCGGCGCGAGGCCGTCTTCGCGCTGGAGGCCATGGGCATCTCGGTCGAGTTCAGCCACCACGAGGTCGCGCCGGGGCAGCAGGAGATCGACCTGCGCTACGCCGACGCCCTGTCGATGGCCGACAACATCATGACGCTGCGGCACGTCGTCCGTGAGGTTGCGCTGGCCCAGGGCGTGCACGCCACGTTCATGCCCAAGCCGTTCACCGAGCTGGCCGGCTCGGCGATGCACACCCACCTGTCGCTGTTCGAGGGCGACCGCAACGCCTTCCACGACCCGGCCGACCCGATGAAGCTGTCGACGACCGGCAAGCAGTTCATCGCCGGCCTGCTCACCCACGCCCGCGAGGTCACCGCCGTCACCAACCAGACGGTGAACTCCTACCGGCGGCTGCTGGCCGGCACGGAGGCCCCCACCGCGGCCACCTGGGGCCGGGCCAACCGGTCGGCGCTGGTCCGGCTGCCGAGCTACAAGCCCAACAAGGGCCAGTCGGCGCGGGTCGAGGTCCGCTCCCCGGACTCGGCGTCCAACCCCTACCTGACCTTCGCCGTCCTGCTGGCCGCCGGGCTGCGCGGCATCGAGAAGGGCTACGAGCTGCCGCCCGAGGCCGAGGACGACGTCTGGTCGCTGACCGACACCGAGCGGCGCGCTGCCGGGTACGAGGACCTCCCGGTGTCCCTCGGGGAGGCGCTGACGGCGATGCAGAGCAGCGAGCTGGTCGCCGAGACCCTCGGCGAGCACGTCTTCCAGTTCTTCCTGCGCAACAAGTGGGAGGAGTTCAACTCCTACCGGCAGAACGTCACGCCGTTCGAGCTGAAGCGCTACCTGCCCGGTCTCTGACGCCGCCGGCGGGTCACCGCGCGACCATGTCGCCGGCGACTCCGCCGGCCACGCACAGCCCGGGGTCGGCGCTCACCTGCAGTGCCGGCCCGCTCCCGGTCAGGCGGAGGAAGACCGAGTGGAGGCCCGCGCTGACCGGCGCGCGGACGGGGTCGCCGCCGGGCAGCGCGACGTCGACGGTGCCGTCCGCTGCGGCGATGTAGTCCAGCCGGACGACCCACACCTGCTCGGACAGCGGAGCGTCGAGCGCGACGTCCACGACGCCGGCGGTCCCGGCCCCCCAGCCGCAACCGGCGATCGGTCCGGGGACGACGGCGGCGACCGGCTGCACCGCGGCGGGGAGCAGGTGACCGTCGTCGTCGAGCAGCTGCAGGTCGTCGGTCCAGTCGGCGATCGGTGGCCGGTCCTCGTAGGACGCCAGGACGTAGGAGACCAGGTTCGCCGGGTAGAGCAGGCTCCAGATGATCGTGCCGGGCACCGGCTGGTCGAGGACCGGCGCCGGCCCGGCGGCGGCCAGCGACTCCCGGGCGGCGCCCAGGTAGTCCTCCGAGGGGTCGGCCGCCCAGACCCGGGCGTAGCGGACCGTCGACTGCGTGGCGACGACGGCGACGAGCGCGGCGACCGCGACCGCTGCCGGGACCGCCCAACCGCGCGGCCGGTGTTCCGCGCCCGGGTGGCGGCGCGGACGTCGCGGCGGCAGCGTCCAGAGGAGGGCGGCGGCGACCGGCAGCAGCACCGCCTCCGCCGGGAAGTACCGGCAGGCCAGTGGGAGCACGCCGCCGGCGTCGATCGAGCCGCGGCCTGCGGCGGCCAGCAGCAGGCCCGCCACCGTCTCGAGCACGACGAGCGCCCAGACAGCGAGGGCGCCCCGGCGGGTGACCGTCGTCCAGAGGAACGCGAGCAGGAGCAGCGCGCCGCCCAGCGCCACGGCCCAGGGGTGCAGGTCCGCCTTCGGTGCGCCGTTCGTGCCGACCCAGGCGTGCGGACCGGCGACGACGCCCGAGGCGAGCACCCGCATGCCCGTCCAGACCGTCTGCACGTAGTTCTCCGTGCTGCTGCCGGTCGCCGGGGGAGCGCTGCGGGTGGCGGAGTAGACCGCCGCCCAGACGGCCGTCACGAGCACCGTTCCGCACCACAGCGGACAGGCCCGGCGCCAGGCCAGGGAGATCGGCCGGCGCTCGCCGTCGCGCAGCAGCACGAGCACGGCCAGTGCCGCGCCGACAGGGGGCACCAGCACGGCCTTGATGTAGAAGCAGAAGGTCAGGGCGAGCACCGCGGTGCCGGCGACCGCGTGCCGCCGCCGCCCCGTCCGGGCCGCCAGGACGGCCTCGGTCAGGTAGCAGGCGAGGCCGATCTGCAGCGGCAGCGAGTTCAGCGCCGCGGCCCACCAGCCCAGCGACCCCAGGGTCACCGGGGTGAACAGCCCGAGGGCGAGCGGCACGAGCAGCAGCGGCCGGTCGCCGACCAGCACCCGCAGCAACCGCAGCAGCGCGAAGGACGCCAGCGCCTGCATCCCGACGAGCGTGAGCGCTGCCCCGCCCCACTGCAGGGGGGCGAACCGCTCGACCAGCCCGGCCAGCAGCAGACCGCCCGGCATGAAGTGCCCGCTGTAGTCGTAGGCGAGGTAGTCCCAGGACAGCAGGCCGTTGTCGCGGGCCATGTGCAGCAGCACGAAGTCGTCGCCGTAGAAGTCCCGGCCCGCGACCAGCCGCCAGCGCACCACGAGCTGGGCGACGACGAGCAGCACCGCGGCGGCGCGGACCCAGCGGGCGGTCGACGACGGGCGGGCACCGGCGGGCGGCGGTTCCGGGAGTGCGATGCGCTCGGGGGCGGTCACCGTCATCGGGCGGCGCCTCCTCCCGACTGGTCCGGCACGGTCGGGCGAGCGTAGGCCGCGGCGGAGCCCGGGGTCATGTCGTCGGCGGCGGCCGGTCACCCCTCCGGGGTGCCGCGGCTAACCTCGACGCGTGTCCGACCGATCCGCCCGGCTGCTCGTCGCCGTCCCGCACCCGACCGATCCGGCGGCGCGGCTGGGGGAGTGGCTGAGCGCGGCCGGCCTGGAGCTCGACGTGCGGTCGGTGCGCGAGGGCGACGAGCTGCCTGCCGACCTGACCGGGCACGACGGGCTGCTGGTGATGGGCGGTCCGCAGTCGTCGCTGGACGACGAGGCGACCTCTCCGGAGCTGGTCGGGATCCGGCACCTGCTGGCCCAGGCGGTCGCGGCCGACCGCCCCGTGCTCGGCGTCTGCCTCGGCGCCCAGATGCTCGCGATCGCCGGTGGTGGGCGGGTGCGCGTCGGGGTCGAGGGCCCCGAGGTCGGCGTCACGCTCGTCGCCCGGCGGGACGCCGCCGACACCGATCCGCTGTTCCGGCCGCTGCCGCTGTCCCCGGACGTCGTCCAGTGGCACCACGACGAGATCTGCGACCTGCCGCCCGGCGCGACCCTGCTGGCCGCCGGCCCGGTGTACGGCCACCAGGCCTTCCGGCTCGGGCGGCACTGCTACGGGCTGCAGTTCCACGTCGAGCCGACGCCGGAGATGGTGCGGGCGTGGGCCGACAGCGACGCGGTGGGCCTGGCCTCGTCCCGCTACGACGCGGCGCAGCACGAGGCACGCACCGCCGCGGCCGCCGACGACCTCGAGGCCGTCTGGGCGCCCTTCGCCGAGCGCTTCGCCGAGCTGGTGCGCGGCGCCACGGCACACCCGTGACGGCCTCCCGCGAGATCCCGCGGCGGGCGGTCGTCCGGCTGGCGCGGTTCGGCTTCCAGGACGGCGAGAAGGCCGCCGAGCTCCTCTCCGACCCGGCCATCGGGCTCTGGGACCTCGAGCACAACGAGCCGGCCGACCCCGAGGCCGCGTCGGTCGTCTCGGCGCTCGCCCGCGCCGGCGACCCGGACCTCGCGGCGTTCTCCCTGCGCCGCCTCGTCGAGTCGCTGGACCGTGCCGACCCCACCGGCGAGGGGGCGGCCTCCCTGCTGGCCCGGCTGCGCGGCTCGGCACAGCTGCGCTCCCGGCTGCTCGCCGTCCTCGGCGCCAGCTCCGGGCTGGCCGACCACCTCGCGGCCCACCCCGGCGACTGGATGGAGCTGGACGACGAGGGGGAGGGCGCGACCCGTCCCTCGCCGCAGGGGCTGCAGCGGCAGATGCTCGCCGCGGTCGGCGCCGATCCCGACGACCCGCCGTGGGGCGTGCGGCTCGGCAGGGGCGCCCCCGACGCGAGCCCGCAGCGGGTGGCCGCCCTCCGGCTCGCCTACCGGCGCGCCATCCTCTCCCTGGCCGGCCGCGACCTGGGCGACGGGCTGGTCGCCGAGGAGGCCGCGGCGGAGCTGTCCGACATCGCCGCCGCCGTCCTCAGCGCGGGGCTGGCCATCGCCGTCGCCGAGCAGCCGGCGTCGGCCGCACCCTGCCGGCTCGCGGTCATCGCCCTCGGCAAGACCGGCGGCCGGGAACTGAACTACGTCAGCGACGTCGACGTGGTCTTTGTCGCCGAGCCGGTCGACCCCAGCGACCCCGAGGCGCCCGCACTCAGCAGCGCCACGCGCGTGGCCGCGGCCCTCATGCGGATCTGCCACGAGGCGGCGTGGGAGGTCGACGCCGCCCTGCGCCCCGAGGGCAAGGCCGGCGCCCTGGTGCGAACGCTTAACGGGCACGCGAGCTACTACCGGCAGTGGGCGCACACCTGGGAGTTCCAGGCGCTGCTGAAGATGCGGGCGGTCGCCGGCGACCCGGACCTGGGCCGGGCCTACGTCGACGAGCTGTTCCCGCGGGTGTGGGAGGCCGGGGACCGGCCGGGGTTCGTGGCCGAGGTCCAGGCCATGCGGCGGCGGGTCGAGGCGAACATCCCGGCCGGCCAGGCCGACCGGGAGCTCAAGCTCGGCCGCGGCGGCCTGCGGGACGTCGAGTTCGCCGTGCAGCTGCTGCAGATGGTGCACGGCCGGGTCGATCCCACCCTGCGGGTCGGGGGGACGCTGCCGGCCCTGATGGCGCTCTCGTCCGGCGGCTACGTGGGACGCGAGGACGCCGCCACGCTCATCGCCTCCTACCGGTTCCTGCGCACCGTCGAGCACCGGCTGCAGCTGCTCCGTCTGCGCCGCACGCACCTGCTGCCCACCGACGAGCAGCAGCTCCGCTGGCTGGCCCGGTCGCTGGGCTACAAGCCCGACCAGCGGGGCGACGCCGTCGCCGTGCTCGACGCGGAGATGGCGCTGCACACCCGCGAGGTGCGCCGGCTGCACGAGAAGCTCTTCTACCGGCCGCTGCTCTCTGCCGTCGCGAAGGTCCCGGCCGAGGCCGCGCAGCTGGGGTCCAAAGCCGCCGGGGACTGGCTCCGGGCCCTCGGCTTCGCCGATCCCGAGGGCGCGCTGCGGCACATGGGCGCGCTGACCGGCGGGGTGTCCCGGTCGGCGTCGATGCAGAAGTACCTGCTGCCGGTCGTGCTGCAGACGCTGGCCTCCTGCCCGAACCCCGACGCCGGCCTGCTGGCCTACCGGCAGGTCAGCGAGGCCCTCGGCGGCAACCAGTGGTTCCTGCGCCTGCTGCGTGACGAGGGCCAGGTCGCCGAGCGGCTGGCGCAGCTGCTCGGGTCGAGCCAGTACGTCGCCCAGCTGCTCACCCGTGCCCCGGAGGCGCTGCGGCTGCTGGCCGACGACGAGGAGCTCGAGCCGCGCTCGGCCGCCGTCCTCACCCGGGCGTGGCGGCAGGCGGCCGGCCGGGCCCCCGACCCGGAGGCGGGCATCCGCGTCCTGCGGGGTCTGCGCCGCCAGGAGCTGCTGCGGGTGTCCTCGGCGGACCTGCTGGGCCGGCTCGACGTCGTCCGGGTCGGGCGGGCGCTGACCGACATCGCCGTCGCCACGCTCGAGGTCGGTCTCGACGTCGCCGTCCGGGCGTACGCCGCGCAGGCCGGCATCGGCGTCGAGGAGGTGCCGATGGAGCTCGCCGTCATCGGCATGGGCAGGCTCGGCGGCGCGGAGATGGGCTACGGCTCCGACGCCGACGTGCTCTTCGTGCACCGCGCCCGGGAGGGCGCCGACGAGGCCAAGGCCGTCCAGGCGGCCAACGCCGTGGCACACACGCTGCGCCGGCTGCTCGGGGAGCCCGCGCCCGACCCGGCGTTCGAGGTCGACGCCGACCTGCGCCCCGAGGGCCGGCAGGGCGCGCTCGTGCGCAGCCTCGAGGCCTTCCGCGAGTACTACGAGCGGTGGGTCTCCGTGTGGGAGGTGCAGGCGCTGCTGCGGGCGGTCCCGGTCGCCGGCGACGGGGCCCTCGGCGCCGCTTTCGTGGAGATGGTGCAGCCGCTGCGCTATCCCGCCGAGGGGCTGTCGGCCGAGCAGGTCGCCGAGATCCGCCGCATCAAGGCGCGGGTGGAGCGCGAGCGGCTGCCCCGTGGCGCCGATCCGGCCACCCACACCAAGCTCGGCCGCGGCGGGCTGGCCGACGTCGAGTGGACCGTCCAGCTGCTGCAGCTCCAGCACGCCGCCGGTGACCCGCGGCTGCAGGTCGCCTCCACGGTCGACGCGCTCACGGCGCTGGTCGAGGCCCATCACCTCGACGCCGAGCAGGGAGAGGCGCTGCGGTCGGCCTGGGACCTGGCGACCCGGGCCCGCAACGCCGTGTTCCTGGTGCGCGGTCGGCCCAGCGACCAGCTGCCCCGGCCGGGGGTGGAGCTGGCCGGGGTGGCGCGGGCCAGCGGCGCCGGTCCCGACGTCGACCCGGGCCAGTTCCTGGACGAGTACGGCCGCACCACCCGGCACGCGCGCTCCGTCGTGGAGCAGGTCTTCTACGGGCAGTCCGCCGTCGGCTGAGGTCTGGCGTGTCGGCCGGGGCCAGGCCAGGCTGGGGCCGGCCCGATGGGGGGTGACCGGCGACCAGCCGGCCAGGGGCTGCCGCCGACCGGAGGTGCCGCGTGTCGCCAGTCCTCGTCCGCTCCCTGATCGCCGAGTTCCTCGGCACCGCCCTGCTGGTGTTCCTCGCGGTGGGCTCCGCGGTGGCCGGCCTGGACGCGCTCGGCCCCACCGGCGTCGCCTTCGCCTTCGGGCTGACCCTGCTCGCGCTCGCCTACGCCTTCGGTCCCATCTCGGGCTGCCACATCAACCCCGCGGTGACCCTGGGGGTCCTGCTGTCCGGCGGGATCGCCGCCCGCGACGCCGTCGGCTACTGGATCGTCCAGTTCGCCGGGGGCATCGCCGGCGCGGCGGTGCTGAAGCTGCTGACCAGTGACTTCGGCGACGTCACCGACCAGACCGGCGCCCTGGGCAGCAACAACTGGGGCGACGGGATCAGCCTGGGCGGGGCGTTCGTGCTCGAGGTCCTGCTGACGTTCCTCTTCGTCCTCGTCATCCTGCTGGTCACCGGCAAGGCGGCCGCCCCGGGGTTCGCCGGGCTCGCCATCGGACTGGCGCTGACCGCTGTCCACCTGATCGGCATCCAGCTCGACGGCACCTCGGTGAACCCGGCCCGTTCCCTGGGCCCGGCGCTGTTCGACGGGGGCGAGTCGCTCTCCCACGTGTGGCTGTTCATCGTGGCGCCCCTCATCGGTGGCGCGCTCGCGGTCGCGGTGTCCCGCGTCCTGGCCACCTCCGCCCTGGACGAGCCCGAGCCGACCACGCCGGAGGGCGTGGCGCGGGAGGACCGCACCGGAGCCGAGCTGCCTCCGGAGCTCCGGCCCGCCGACGGCGCGCCCGGCGCGCGGACCGCACGGGAGCCGTAGTCGCCGGACCGGGGGACCGCGGGTGTGCGCAGGCGGCCGCCGGGGCAGGCTCCAGGGGTGACCCTCCTGGAACCCGAGGACGACGCCCCGCCGGCCGAGCAGCGGGGCGCCACCATCACGCCCTACCGGGACGGTCCGCTGATCGTCCGGGGCGACTTCCGGCTGGTGGACGCCGACGGTGCCGAGATCGACCCGGGCCGCGGCACGGTCGCCCTCTGCCGCTGCGGGAAGTCCGGCATCAAGCCCTTCTGCGACGGCACCCACAAGCGGTCCGGCTTCACCGCGCCGAGCGCCCCCGACCGGCCCCGACCGGTGTCCGAGCTGGATTAGCCCCGGCGGCTAGGACCGGCCCTCGAACGCCTTCGCCATCTGCACCTGCTGCTCGAGCACCTCGCCCATCCGGTTCTGGACGGCGTCGAGTTGGCGGATGACCTCGCCGGTCGCGTGGATGCCCGCGGAGACCTGCTCGCTGCTGACCTGGATGCCGGCGATCTGCTCCGACACCTTCTTCGTCGCCGCGGCGGTCTCCCGCGCGAGGTCCTTCACCTCGCTGGCGACGACGGCGAACCCGCGGCCCAGCTCTCCGGCGCGGGCGGCCTCGATGGTGGCGTTGAGCGCCAGGAGGTTGGTCTGGTCGGCGATGCCGGAGATGATCTGGATGACGTCGCCGACGGCGGCCGAGGCGGTGCCCAGCGCCTCCACCTCGGCGGTCATCGAGGAGGCCTGGCTCACCGCGGTCTCGGCCACCCGGCCGGCCTCGTCGGCGGCCTCGCGGAGCAGGGAGACGGTCTCCAGCAGCGCGCGGGAGTTGACCGCGTCGGCCTCGGCACGGCGCAGGATGTCCATCCGCTGGGAGACCAGCTGCTGCACGTTGCGCAGTGCGGAAGCGCGGGACTCGGTGAGCTCGATGGTCTCGGTGACGAAGAAGTCCATCGTCCCGACGACGCGCCCCTCGCTCATGATCGGGAAGCAGACACCGGACTTGACCCCGGCCCGCATCGCGGCCGGCCGGCGCACGCAGTCGGTGACCTCCGCGAGGTCGCTGACGAACACGAGATCCCGCTTGCGCCAGGCGCGCCCGCTGAGGCCGACGCCCTCGGCGAAGCTGGCCGACAGCGTGACCTTCCGGAACTCCTCGCCGGCCGATCCGGACTCGACGGCGAACCGGAGGACGTTCGCCTCCTCGTCCAGCGCCCAGTAGGAGCCGTAGGCCCACCCGAAGGCGGTGCGGACGGTCTCCAGCGCGGTGCGCATCGCCGACTGCTCGTCCGTGGCCTGCCCGACCTGGGCCACGACGGTGGTCACGGCCTCGCGGTCGTCGAGGGTCTCGCGCAGGAGGCGGGAGTCGAGGGCCGCGCGGCGGGCGTGGGCGGCGATCCGGCCGATCGCCTGCCACTTCTCCTCCCGGCCGTTGAAGAAGGGCAGCTCGCCGCGGGTGTAGAACTCGAGCAGGGTCACCACGACGCCGTCCTCGACGACCGGCAGGACGCAGCCGCGGTGGACGCCGGACCGGACCGCGGCGGCCCACCGCAGGCACGAGCTGGTGTCGGTCTGCCCGTCCATGAGCACCGGGCGCTTCTCGCGCATGGCCTTGCCGCCGAGACCGTCCCGGTTGGTCATGATGTTGTCGCGGTCCCACTGGGCCGCCATGGCAGGAGCGAGCTCGCCCAGCTCCGCGGCCAGCCGGAACCCGCCGCCGGCGGGCAGCCAGACGGCGCCGTACTCGAGGGCGAGCGCCTCGACCAGGGCGCCGGTGACCTTGACGTGGGCGTCGGCCTCGCTGGTGACCCCCCGGTCGAGGACGGCGATCACGTGCTCGAGCGCCTCGACGTCGCGGGGCATCGCGGTCGGCCCGGGAGCGGCGGGGGAGGCGGGGTCAGAGCGTCGCCACATGGGAGTCCTTCGGGGGTCGGGAACCTGCGACTGTCCTTTCGGCAGCCGACGACCGGAATCCACCCGGACCGTCGCGGTTCCGGAAGGGATTCGGACGTCCCCGGTCGCTCAGGCGGCCAGCGCGCGACCGGCCTCCCGGAGGGCCGATCGACCCGCCTCCCACGCGTCCAGCAGGTGGTGCGCCGTCAGCCCGTCGAGGGCGAGGGAGCAGGCCGCACCGAACAGCACGTCGGCCGCGAGGTGCGGCTCGCCGGCGACGAGGGAGCCGCACATGTCGACGGCGGCGATCTGCTCGTGCACGGCGTCGGCCTCGACGTGCTCGTCGTAGAAGACGGTGGTGGACCGGTCGAAGCCCAGCCGGCGCAGCCCGAGCGAGTAGCGGCGGCTCGGCTCCGACGACGTCATCTCGACCGCCGTGAGGTGTCCGAGCGCGGCACCCCGCCAGCGCCGGTGCAGGCCGAACAGCGACATCGTGTTCACCGAGGTGAAGGCCGGAGCCGGGGCGGCGTCCCAGAGGGCGCCGTAGGTGTCGTCGAGGTCGAGGTCGCGCAGGAGCCCGGCGAACAGCTCGCTGTGCATCCGCGCCGGTGTGCCGCCGCCGTACTCGTCGGCCTGGATCTCCACCATGGCGGCCTTCGTGCGCCCGCTGAGCCGGGGGAGGGCGAAGGTGTGCGGGTCGCCCTCCTTGAGGTGGTAGACCGACCGCAGGACCAGGTACTCCCGCCACTGCTCGAGGGAGCCGGAGCGGCCCAGGTACAGCGACAGGGACGGACCGTCGTCGGCCGCGATCAGGGCGGCGAGCTGCCGGTCGACCGACTCGTCGGAGGGCCGGAGCGGCCCGACCAGCTCGCGCAGCGCCGTCAGGTGCGCCTGCTCCAGGTGGGAGCGCAGCGTCAGTAGTGCCGGGTCCCACTCCCAGCGCTCGTCGACGTCGTCGAACCCGCGGTAGTGCAGCTCGTAGCAGGTCGCGAGGGTGATCTGCAGGTCGTCGTCGCGCAGCGGGTCCGTGCTCCCGGCCGCGGTCCGTGCGGCGAGGGCGACGGTGTCCGGTGACAGCTCCCCGGCGCGCAGATCGGCGCGCAGCGCGCTGCTGAGGGGGCCCCTGGGCTCGGGAGACTGCATGGTGCCGATGATGCCCCGGCGGCCGGGTGCCGAAGCGTCGAGGACTGTGATGTCGCCCGGGCGGGCGGTCGGCGCCGCCCGGGACGGACGTGGGGGAGCGGGCGGGACGGGTCAGCTCAGGGCCGGCGGACCGCCCCGGCACGAGGGCAGCGCCCCCAGGTGGGTGACGAAGGCGTCGGACACCAGGACGTACGTGCCGCCGTGCAGCGGCATGGTGCCGGGCCACCCGTGGGCGCGCGCCAGGGAGGCGGAACACGAGTGCTGGGCGGGATCGAGGTGGCGCCCCGCGGAGGCGGAGGCGGGTGCGGCGAGGGTCAGGGACGCGGCGGCGAGGAGTGCGGCGGCGGCCGTCCTGCTGGTTCTGGTCATGCATCCATGCTCGGCACGCGGGCCGCCGCGCACAGGAGCAGCACCACGAGGAACAGCCGGGAGGCATCACGACCGCTGCCGGAGGTGTCAGCGCGCGGACCTGGGGAGGGCAGCCGCATGACCGCAGGCGAGCGCCCCGTCGTGGCCGGGGGGCGGCGACGGGCCCAGTGTTCATCGCGGCGAAACACGTCCGGTGCGCGCCGTTCCTAGCGTCGCGGTGCGGGTTCGGTCGGGCCCGCGAGCAACCGCCGACCCGAGGAGCCACCGTGAGTGGGAACGCCGTCCGTGTGCAGGCCATCCAGGACGTCGAGGCGTACGTGCCCCCGGCCGTGAGCTTCAGCGCGGGGGAGACCCCCGGTGAGGTCTTCGGCGCGAACGTCTTCAGCAAGGCGGTCATGCAGAAGCGGCTGCCCAAGTCCGTGTTCCGGTCGGTGATGGCCACCATCGAGGAGTCCGCCGCGCTGGACCCCCTGGTGGCCGACGCCGTCGCCGCCGCCATGAAGGACTGGGCGATGGAGAAGGGCGCCACCCACTACGCCCACGTCTTCTACCCGCTGACCGGGCTGACCGCGGAGAAGCACGACAGCTTCCTGGAGCCGGCCGGGGACGGTTCCGCTCTCGCGGAGTTCGCCGGCAAGACCCTGACGCAGGGGGAGCCGGACGCGTCGAGCTTTCCCAGCGGCGGGCTGCGGAACACGTTCGAGGCTCGTGGCTACACCGGCTGGGACGTGACCAGCCCGGCGTACGTGCTGGAGAGCCCGAACGGCAACACGCTGTGCATCCCCACGGTCTTCGTGTCGATGAACGGCGACGCGCTGGACCACAAGACGCCGCTGCTGCGCTCCCAGCAGGCGATGGCCCGGCACGCCGAGCGGGTGCTGCGGCTGTTCGGCCACGCCGACCCGGCCGCCGTCGTCTCCTACTGCGGTCCCGAGCAGGAGTACTTCCTCGTCGACCGGCACTTCTTCCTCGCCCGGCCGGACCTGCTCAACGCCGGCCGCACCCTGTTCGGGACCAAGCCGCCCAAGGGCCAGGAGTTCGACGACCACTACTTCGGCGCCATCCCCGAGCGGGTCCTCGGCTTCATGATGGACACCGAGCGCGAGCTGTTCATGCTGGGCATCCCCGCCAAGACCCGGCACAACGAGGTCGCGCCGGGCCAGTTCGAGATCGCGCCGATGTTCGAGCGCGGGAACGTGGCCGCCGACCACCAGCAGCTGCTGATGACGACGTTCAAGCGGATCGCCCGGAAGCACGGCATGGAGTGCCTCTTCCACGAGAAGCCGTTCGAGGGCATCAACGGCTCCGGCAAGCACGTGAACTTCTCGATCGGCAACGCCACCGAGGGCAACCTGCTGCTGCCCGGCGACACCCCGCACGAGAACGCCCAGTTCCTGGTCTTCTGCGCAGCCGTCATCCGGGCGGTGCACAAGTTCGGCGGCCTGCTCCGGGCGTCGGTGGCGTCGGCGAGCAACGACCACCGGCTCGGCGCCAACGAGGCCCCGCCGGCGATCATCTCGATCTTCCTGGGCGACCAGCTGGCCGACGTCTTCGACCAGGTCGCCAAGGGCGGCGCGACGTCGTCCAAGGAGAAGGGCACGCTGATCATCGGCGTCGACACGCTGCCGGTGCTCCCCACAGACCCCGGCGACCGTAACCGGACCAGCCCGTTCGCCTTCACCGGCAACCGGTTCGAGTTCCGCGCGCCCGGCTCGATGCAGACCGTCGCCGGTCCGATGGTCGTCCTCAACACGATCATGGCCGAGGCGCTGGACCACGTCGCGACCCGGCTGGAGGCCGCCACGGCCGCCGGCACCGAGTTCAACCTGGCCGTGCAGAAGCTCCTCGAGGAGCTGATCACCGACCACGGCGCCGTCGTCTTCAACGGCGACGGGTACTCCGAGGACTGGCAGGTCGAGGCCGCCGCCCGCGGCCTGCCGAACCTCCGGACGACGCTCGACGCCCTCCCCGAGCTCATCTCCGAGCCCGCCATGGAGCTGTTCGAGACCTACGGGGTGTTCACCCACCGCGAGATGCACAGCCGCTACGAGATCGGCCTGGAGCACTACGCGCTGAGCATCGGGGTCGAGGCCCGCTCGACGCTGGAGATCGGGACGACGTCCGTGCTCCCGGCCGCCGTCCGCCACCAGACCGACGTCGCCACCAACCTCGGCGCCCTCGCGGCGCTGGGGATCGACCCCGACCAGGCGGTCCTCGCCGAGATCGGGGAGCCGCTCGCCGCGCTCCGGACCGCCCTGTCGGCTCTGCGCGCCGCGCTCGCCGAGGAGGCCGGGTCGACGGCGCTGGCGGAGGCCGAGCACGCCCGCGATGCGCTCCTCCCGGCGATGGCCGCCGTCCGCAGCGCCGCCGACGCGCTGGAGGGGGTCGTCGCCGACGACCTCTGGCCGCTGCCCACCTACCAGGAGATGCTCTACATCCTCTGACCGTCGGCCGCTGCTGCTGACCGGCGATCCGGCGCCGGAGCGGCGGGACGCGCTCGGCTCCGGCATAATCCCTCCGAAAGGTCGTGCACAATCGAGGGGTGAGAGGCGTGGCAGGGGCTGGCTCCGGTGCCGGAGTGGACAGCGGTTCGGACGTCGTCCGGCTGCTCGACCGGTTCGAGGACGTCACCGGTTTCCTGGACGGGCTGGTGCGGTGGGCGGTGGACCGGACGCCGGGCGCCGAGGCCTGCGGGCTGACGGTGGAGGAGGCCGGCCGGGGGGTCACCGTGACCTACAGCGGGGACCTCGCGGCACGCGGCGACGAGCGGCAGTACGAGCTCGACGACGGGCCGTGCCTGCAGGCGCTGCGCACCGGCGAGGTCGTCGCCGTGGCCGACATGGCCGAGGAGTCGCGCTGGGGCCTCTACCCGGAGCGCGCGCTCGAGGCCGGCGTGCACTCGTCGCTGTCGTTCCCGCTGTCGCTGGGGGAGCGCGGGCGCGGTGCGCTCAACCTCTACGCCAGCCGGCCGCACGCCTTCACCGACGCCGACGGCGAGGCCGGGCGCGACTGGGCCGGGCAGGCCAGCGGGGCGATGCTGGTGGCCTGGCAGATGGCCGAACGGGCCAAGGCGGTCGGTGACCTCACCCAGGGGATGGAGACCCGCCAGGTGATCGGGCAGGCGGTCGGCCTGCTCATGGCCCAGCGCCGGTGCACCGCGGACGAGGCCTTCGACCTGCTCAAGGGCGCCAGCCAGCGCAACAACGAGAAGCTCCGCGAGGTCGCCGCGCGCATGGTGGCCGGCCACGAGTCGGACGTGCTCGCCGCGCGCTGACCGGACGCCTCATCCGTCCCGGACGCGCCCTGCTGCCCCAACAGGCACCCGCCGTGGTCGCACGGGCACCGCGGGCTGCCGACTCCGAGGGTGACACCCCGTCCCGGGACCGCTCCGGGACTCCCGGAGGAGGCCGCCATGTCGCCGTCCCACCCCCGTCCTGTCGCCGGGCGCGCCCGGTGAGCGCCGACCGCCGCCGGCCGGCCGAGCGGCGCGCCGGGGCCCAGCTGGTGGCCGGCGCCGGGGCCGAGCTGGGGTGCGGCGAGGCCGCCGAGGTCCGGGTCCTGCCCGACGGCCGGCTCTGGCTCGCCGACGTCGGCGCGGCCGTCTCGGCGATCGAGCTCTACCGCGCGGCCCGGGGCGTGCTCGCCGCCCAACTGCTCGCCATGGCACAGGTGACCGGCCAGTCCGTCGAGGAGGTCACCTTCGGCTGGCTCGTGAGCCTGCAGATGGACGACGTCCTCGCGGCGTGGGAGGGCGGCACGCCGGAGTCCGACGCCGCCTGACCCTCACCGCGCGACGCCGGCCACGGACGCCGCCGGCACCGCCTCGCCCGCCGGCGGCTCCGGCTCGTCGAGGCGCTGCGCGAGCTTGCTCGGCCACCACATCCACCGGCCGACGTCGAGGTTGAGCGCGGTCACCAGGACCGACCGGACGATGATCGTGTCCAGCAGCACGCCCAGCGCCACCGCGATGCCCAGCTGCGTCAGGAACGTCAGGGGCAGCGTCCCGAGCACGACGAACGTCGCGGCCAGCACCAGGCCGGCCGAGGTGATCACGCCACCGGTGGCCGAGAGCGCTATGAGGGCCGCCCGCCGGGTGCCGTGGTCGACCGCCTCCTCGCGGACGCGGGTCATCAGGAAGATGTTGTAGTCGATCCCCAGGGCGACGAGGAACACGAAGACGAACAGCGGGAACGAGGCGTCCGTCGTCTGCACGTCCAGCGCCCAGTCGAAGATCAGCGTGCTGATGCCGAGTGCGGCGCCGTAGGACAGCACCACCGTGGCGATCAGGATCACCGGGGCGACCAGGGCCCGGAGCAGCAGCCCGAGCACCACCAGGACGACGAGCATGATCAACGGGATGACCACCCAGTTGTCGCGCTGGGAGGCGTTCTCGACGTCGAGGTTGATCGCGGTGTTGCCGCCGACCAGGGCCTCGCCGTCGCCGACGTCGTCGAGGGAGACGCGGAGGTCCTGCACGGTCGCGGCGGCGGCCTCGCTGTCCCACGGGTCGGAGAGGGTCGCCTGGATGAGGGCGGTGTCGCCCTGGACGGTCGGCTCCCCGACGTCGGCGATGCCGGCCTCGTCCGCCACGACGTCGGCGACGTCGTCGGCCGTGTCCGCCGTCGTGATGACGTAGACCGGGTTGCCCGCGACGGCGGGGAAGTGCGCCGCCGCCACCGCGTCGCCCTCGATCGACTCGGGGGAGCCGCGGAAGCTGTCGGCCTGCGAGAGCCCGTCGGGGTGCAGCCGGAGCACGCCGAGGCAGGCGGCGAGCAGCAGGAGGCAGGTGACGATCCAGGTAGCCCGGGGGCGGGGCTTGATCCAGCCGCCCACCCGGGACCACAGGCCGGTGGCGCTCGGCTCGGCGCTGCCCACGGTCGGCCGCACCGGCCAGAACACCCAGCGCCCGCAGATCACCAGCAGCGCCGGGAGCAGGGTCATGAGGACGATCAGCGTCACGCCGACGCCGATCGCGGCGACCGGACCGAGGCCGGCGGTGGAGTTCATCTCCGAGGCGAGCAGGCACAGCATGCCGAGGATGACGGTGCCGCCACTGGCCAGGACGGCCGGTCCGGCGCGGTGCACGGCCTCGGTCATGGCCTCGTGCCGGTCGGCGTGCAGCCGGAGTTCCTCCCGGTACCGCGCGACGAGCAGCAGGGCGTAGTCGGTGCCCGCGCCGATCACCAGGACGGTGAGGATGCTCGCGCTCTGCCCGTTGACCGTGAGGTCGGCGTACTTGGCGAGCAGGTAGATGACGGCCTGCGAGACGAACAGCGCGATGACCGCGGAGAAGATCGGCAGGATCCACAGGATCGGGCTGCGGTAGGTGACGAGCAGGATCAGGATGACGACGCCCAGTGCGGCGAACAGCAGCGCGCCGTCGATGCCCTCGAACGCCTCGGAGGAGTCGGCCGCGCTGCCGGCCGGACCGGTGATGTAGGCGTCGAGCCCGTCGGGGCCGTCGGAGGTCACGGCCCGCATGTCGTCGACGACCGCCCCGATCGCCTCCCAGCCGTCCGGCCCGACGTTGAGCGGGACGATGACCTGGAGCGCCTCCCCGTCCTCCGAGGGGATGGGGCCGGTGATCTCGCCGTCGAGGGCCTCGAGCTCCTGGAACGACTGCAGGTCCTCGTCGACGGCCGCCTCGTCCTCGGCGGTGATCCCGCCGCTGCGCTCGTAGACGATGACCGCCGGGATCAGGTCGGGGTCCGTACCGAGCTCGGTCTGCGCGTGCAGCGCCTGGGTCGACTCGGCCTCACCGGGCAGCCACGCCGCGATGTCGTTCTCCTGCTCGTCGGTGAGCCCGGCGGCCAGTGGCATGGCCACCGCGGCCATGACGATCCAGAAGACCAGGATCACCCACTTGAGGCGGGGACTGCTGACGCGCGATGCGAACGACCGGCCCATGGGAGCGCCCTCCGGTGAGCGCCGACCCCGGCACCGGCGCGGAACAGTGCGGCCAGGACGCTAGCGAGACGGTTCCGGACTGTCATCGTCTTTATGGCCACGCCACGCGCCCGTTCTCGTTCCGGAGGGAGCGCGCACCGGTCGTCGTCGGGAGACGACGCAGCCCCCGCCGGGTGGACCCGGCGGGGGCTGCGCTGCCGAGCGGGAGGCTCGGACGACGGCGATCAGATGTCGTAGTACATCGCGAACTCTTGCCCTGCCGTTGAGTCGTCGTGGTCGAGCACGGATATGGGTCTTGAGCTGGCCTTTTGCTGTTGACCTTGAATTGGCATGGTTGGCGATCCGCGGACGAGTTGCGGACTTTTTGCGGACTGGCAGGGGCCGCGGTGCCTTGCTTCGACCTGCCACCCCGCCCGGGACTGGGGGCGCGGCTTCTGCCGACCGCCGGACCAGCGGTCCTCAAGCTGATGGGCGCCGGCATGCCTGTCAGGCCCAGGCGGGGGCTGCTCGGAGCAGGTCGTCCGCACGGTAGGTCCAGGGCCGGGGGAGTCGCCCTCTCATTGGCCGTCGGTGGCTTGCCGTTGGCAGAGCCAGCGGTCCACTTCAGCTCGCCGGTAGATGACGCGCCGACCGAGCCGGAAGCCGGCCGGTCCGATGCCGAGGTGCCGCCAGTAGCGCACGGTGGCGACCGGGGTGCGCAGGTAGGCCGCGGTCTCCGCGAGAGTCATGAGGTCGTTCCCGAAGCGGGGCTCGTCGGCGTGCGGCATCTGGGTCCTCCTGAGGCGGTTGCATCGGGCTGCGTCGGGGCCCGGAGTTGTCGATGACGGCGGCCAACGCCGGTCAACCAATCCAGCCGATCTCCAGCGTGCGAGCGCTTCTCCAGTTGAGCTGCAGTTCGCCGGCGCGGTCGGCGCTCAGCCGACCCGCCCCTGGCGGGCTTCTTGCCGGGCTCTTGCCTGGCGCTGGGAGTTGATGGAGCCACTTACCACATGGGGGCGGCGGCGGTACGCCTTGAGGACGGTGCCGAGGGCGTTGGACAGGTCGATCAGGTCGCGGTCGTAGATGCGGCCGTCGTCGATCTGGCGGGCGAGCTCGGCGAGCAGGGCCGGCCAGTCCCGGCGTGCCGGTGTAGCGGGAACGAGGACCTCAACGCGCCGCTCGACCACCTGCACGGCGGACCGGCCGGAGGCGGCGGCCCGGGTCTGCTCCCAGGCGCGGTGCCGGCAAGTGGCCGAGCACCACTTCGGGATCGGCCCGCGTCTGCGCGGGGTGATCGGTCCGTCGCACCAGGCGCAGTCGGTCGCCGCGTCGCGTCGTCCGAGAGAGAGCCCCCTGCTGATGGCCGCGTCCGATTGCTTGGGTTCACTCTGCGTCAGCTCCGCCTTCTGGCGGCGTCGGCGCTCAGCCTCCTTGCGCCGCCGTCGGTAGTCCGCCGTCCCTTTGCTGCCCATGCCGCTGAGGGTCCTGCCGAGCCTCCAGTTTCTCGTCACAACGAGATGCGAGACCCGACGGTGCAAGAGGTGTGTGGCGTCGTGATCTTGAAGATCTCCAGTCGTGGCTCTCCCCGGTCGCGGCTTTGCGGGGGACAGCTCGTCAAGGCCTCGGTCGCGTGGCCAGCGCGAGGTCGCGGGGGTGTCCCTGAAGGCGGCCTAAGGGACACATGCCGCCGACACCTACTCCCCGCCGTTCGGTCCGATCCCGTATTGGTCGGCCAATCGATGCCGGGCGGCCTCGACCAACTGGCCGTAGTCCGCCGCGAAGGGCTCCACCAGCTTGCTCTCTAGCGCTCCGGCGAGAACGCCGAGCGCCCCAAGCTCGCCAGAGTGCGCATCCGGCAGTTGCACCCAATCTTGGTCAGCCTGACGTTCCACCCATTCGAAGAGAACGAGGGCCACGTCCGACGGCAGTTCGATCTTGACCTTGCCTCTCGCCACAGCGAGAGGCTAGTTCCCACAGGGCTGTCCCCAAGTGGGCCGCTCAAGGACACCCACGACAGGCAGCGCTACCGTCCGACGATGCGTACGGACGATGTCGCGCACGCCACCGCACTCGCTCAGGAGTTGCTCGGACAGTCCCTCGACCAACTCTGCTTGGGCGTCGGCGACGCCCAGCTCCGCTTCACCCACTCGACGGTCTCCCTGTGGTCCACGATCGGCGTCTCTATCGGCGACGCTGCTCTCGTCCGGCCGTACTCCCTCGACGGGGTCACGCTGCTTCTGCCGCTACTGAGCACCGAAGTGACTGCAGTGGAAATCGGCCCGAGCGGGCGACTGTCCTTCACGCTGGGTGACGCGACCGTCTGGTGCGCGAGCGACCCGGACTACGAGGCGTGGTCCTACGACGGTCGGCAGGGCGAGAAGGTCGTCTGCACACCCGGCGGGGAACTAGCCATCTGGACCGCCGACCGATAAGAGGTGCCCCATAGTGGCCGGCCGGCCGACAGTGCGCGCGAGTCATCCAGCTCGACAGCAGCTTTAGGGGCAGGAGCTCAGAGCCGATGATTCCCACGTGAGAGGTCTTGGGCCGCGACCGAGGGTCCGCGATCTCGTCGCTGTGGTGAGGTCTTCGTGCTCTCATCCGCGGTCGCCGTCCTCGCCTTGGTGACCGCGAGCCGCGTCGTCTCGCTTGGTGGAAACAACTACACGAGGGAATTCAGCAGCGGCTGGTGGGGTCTGGCTTGCTGCTCGTGCCCCCTCCTGCAGCCTGCGCCCGTCTCCGACGCACGACAGCAATCGCCGCGGTGGTGCGCTGGTGCTCCCTCAATTCGTGGCGGCTGCGATCTGCATGGCGCGGTACCGCACGTCCGGATGGGCAGCTGCAGCTGAAACTTGCGCGACGGGCCCTAGAGTTCTTCAGCGGACTCGCGCAGACGAGCAGCTTCCCTCTCGAACGCCTCCGCCAGCTGCTCGTTCCCCGCGTTACGAGCGTCCCGCGCCTGCACCTCTGCTTTGCCTATAGCGCGCTCGTGCCCTTCCATCGACGACCTGTAGTTCGCCGCGTCGGGCGCCTTCTTGAACTGCGGCAGTTCGCCGATCCAGTCCAGGCGGAGTACGACCGTCTCGTCTCCAGCTACTCCGCGCCGGCGCCCGACCTCGGCCGCCTCGTTCAGGAGCGCGGTAAGGGCCTCCCGCCGTTCGCCTTCCGGCTTCTCCGGACTCAGAGCGATCGTGGCCAACTCCCGCTGGCGCTGGCTGAGCCTCACGGCGCCCAGGGGAGTGGGCACTTCTATGTCCCCTTCACCGAGGCGCGTACGGATCTCCCTGCGATAGGCGAAGAGGAACAGCATCAGCAGAAGAGGCCAGACGAGGACCTTCGTGTACGACAAGGCGATCTCCCACGCCGGCATGGACGGAGTCTGCCGGGACAGCCCCTCGGCAGGTTCGCGAGGTGTCTCATAGTGGGCCGCTCAGAGTCAGGAGCAAGTCTCGCTTGCCTTGACGACCCTTCGGTCCTCAGGCGTCCCCAAATGGGGGACGCAGTCGCGCTTCGCCGCTCGCGTGCGACAGAGTCCTCAGCGTGTTCCCGGCCGCCCCGCCTCCGCCGCCGATGCCACCGGGGGCTCCGGGACTTCTGCGTGTGCCGGTGGCTGCGATCACGGCACTGGGTTCAGCAGCGACGATCCTGGGCCTGCTGCAGTGGCCGTCGCCAGTTTGGGCGGGATCAGCTGGCGGCTGGTTAATTGAAGACGTTCCTGCAGCTTTATGGGTGTTCGTGTTGGCGATGACGGTCGCTTGCATGGCGACAGCTGTCATCCTCACCTGGCGTTCGTCCAGCCTGCGGCTGCGAGGCGTCGCGTTCTGGTTGTGGCTGGTGCTAACGGTGTTGGCCGCCGCGGCATTGATCTGGAATGCGCTTTACTCCGCTGCGCTGTCCACCATTGCCTTCGGCGCGATTATCCCCATCTTCCACTGGCTGTTCACCTTCGTCCCCGCTGTCGTTGCGGGCCTGATCTTCGGTGGTCACGACGGCCGAGCGCGCACGTCTGCTGCGCTCAACACCGGAGTGGTGACCGTGCCGCTGTTCGCGATGTCATGGGCCTTGCTGGCCTCCGATGGGCTGTCGCTCGCCGGGGTGGCTGGCGTCTTCTTGATTACCGTCAGGCTCGGAGTCGCTCCGCTCGCCGTCGGGGTGATCTTCGCCCGAGCACTGGGCGGAGACTCGGGCAGCGACCGGCTCTGACGCGACTCAACGCTTAAACAACCCCAGTCGAAGGACTGCGCCGACTGGCGCGGACCACCTGTCCCCAAATGGGCCGCTCAGGGCGACCCTCACTGCTACGAGCTCAGTTCGTTGCCGGGATGTAGGACGGCGGCCTCCGCAGCGACCTCCGGATGGAGGCGGGTCAGCACGCACGCCGCATGCGCGAAGAACTGTTGCTCCTGCTGCCCATCCTCTGGACTTCGCCAGTTCGTGACCACGATCAGCGCGCAGGGGTCAGGATCAGCAGTCTTAACGGAGTCACCACAGAAGGCACACATCACCGGGTGGGGCACCGAAGGAGTGTCCTTGAGTGGGCCGCTCAGGGACGCCACCGTCGGCGGCACTTAGGGACCGGGTCGACAGTGGGCGAGCCAATCGGTGTGTCCCGGACCAAGCGGCCTCGTCACAGTGCACGCCTCTTGATCCGGACACCCGGACCGGCCCGCTGGTCCCGGCGTCGAACTTCAGTCGTTGCAGCGCTCGACCAGCACGTACGAGGGGTCACCCGGCACACCGACCGCGGTCATGGTGCCCCCACCAGCCGCCTCGGTCGCGACGATCAGCCCGTCGCCGAGCTCGATCAATTCATAACTGCCGGTGAAGCCGGCGTTGCTGAACTGGTCCTCGTATCCACGCAGGACCCGGGTGAGCTCGCCAGTCACCTGGAGCACCGCAACGTAGCCGCCGGTCGCACAGGTGGACGGGAGCGGATCGATCATCGAAGTGCTGCCCTCCACGAGGTGGACGGGCGGATCGTCCGTCGACGGATTGAGCTCGGGAGCGAGCTCATCGTCGGAAACATGCGCCACCGGGCCGTCCGGGACTGGTGAGAAGTCCGGCGCGTCGTTGGAGTACAGACCGATGCTGAGGGTGATGTAGCCCTGGCCGTCCGGTTCAACTAGGCCCTGCAGACCCAGTCTCACGCGGTCTTGTCCCAGATCATCGGGGATGGCGCCGTAGGCGCTGCAGCCTTCCGGGTAGTCGGCCGGAAGCGAGCTGTACTGGCGGCTGCACCGCTGCCCCTCCGGACGGTTGTACTCCACATCGAACAGATAGCCGAGGCCCTCCGCCTGCTGGACGTAGCCCTCTAAGACACGCTCGACGTCTCCATCGACACGGAGAATCGCCTGGTGGCCCTCACCGCCATACGGGTAGGGCATCGGGAACACCGCCCCGAGCAGGCTCGAGCTCGGCTCGATGTCGAACCCGTCGGTGAGCGGCCCGCTGGTGACAGGCGCGGCGTCCTCGGTGGACGGTCCGGCACACCCCCCGAGGCCCAGCACCAGCGCCGTCACTGCGGTCAGTCCTCGGACCGCCCGGGCACCGGGCGGCTTTGCGCACCTGAGCCGATCGCTGCGTCGCACGCGAGGATTCCAGCGCAGAGCGGACGCCGCCGTCTACTAACTGGCGGTTGCGCTCAGTCCTGTGAACCGCTCGCCGATCGTCGTAACCACATGAGCCCACCGGGTTCGACCTGTCCCTAATGGGGCTGCATCCGGTGATCTCCAGCAGGATCCGGGTGTCCGAGCCGCCGGCGGGTGAGCACTGCGTGTCCTGGGTCCGATCTTTGAGGCCCACGCTTAGACCGTGCCCCCGCCGCCGTTGCGCGAGGAGAAGCGGATGGCCGGTGGGATGGCGTGCCACACGAGCACTGATCCATTAGGTAGCCGCAGCCTTCTCCTCCAGTGTTCGGACTGGTGATGCCCCGGACCGGAGGAGGCCGCTGACGGTGCTGTTCATCCGGAACGACTGGGCCGAGGCCCATCACGACATCGAGCTCGTCGACGAGGACGGCAGGCGGCTGGCCCGCCGGCGGCTGCCCGAAGGAGTCGAGGGGCTGGCGGCGATGCACGCCCTGATCGCCGATCACCTCGCCGAGGACGCCGACGCTGACCAGGTCATCGTCGGCGTCGAGACCGACCGGGGTCGGTGCGTTGGTCGCCGCCGGCTACACGGTCTATGCGATCAATCCGCTGCAGGTCGCTCGCTATCGGGAACGGCACGGCACCTCCGGCGCCAAGAGCGACCCCGGCGACGCGCACGTGTTGGCCGAGCTCGTCCGCCTGGACCGGGCCCATCACCGGCCGGTGGCCGGCGATTCCGCGCTGGCCGAGCACGTCAAGGTGCTCACCCGCGCCCACCAGTCGCTGATCTGGTCGAGGCAGCGGCAGACTAATGCGCTGCGATCGATGCTGCGCGAGTTTTATCCCGGCGCGCTGGCGGCCTTCGGCGACGAACTGGCTGGTCGGGACGCGCTGGCCATCCTGGCGATCGCCCCCGCACCGGAGGCCGGTCGCCGTCTCTCGCAGAGCAAGATCGCGGCCTCGCTGCGGCGGGCCGGGCGGCAGCGCAACCTCGAGCCCACCGCCGAGCGCATCCAGACCGCGCTGCGCGCTCCGCAACTGGAAGCCCATCCCGGCGTGGTCGGCGCCTACGCCGCCGCGGTGCGCTCGCTGGTCACCGTGATCACCGCGCTGGTCATCCAGACCGCTGTGCTGCAGGGCGAGGTGGAGGCGGGTTTTGGCCAGCACCCGGACGCTGAGATCTACCTGAGCCAGCCCGGGCTCGGGCCGATCCTCGGCGCTCGGGTGCTCGCCGAGTTCGGAGACGACCCGCACCGCTACGCCGATCCCAAGGCCCGCAAGAACTACTCCGGGATGGCTTCGATCACCCGCGCCTCGGGCACCAAGCGGCTGGTTCTGGCGCGCTACACGCGCAACCGCCGGCTCGCCGACGCCCTCTACCGCCAGGCGTTCACCGCACTCGGCGTCTCACCCGGAGCGCGGGCCTACTACGACCGCCAGCGCGACCGCGGCGCCTCCCACCACCAGGCCTTGCGGGCCCTGGCCAACCGGCTCGTCAGCATCCTGCACGGCTGCCTGCGCCACCACGCCCGCTACGACGAGGCAACTGCCTGGCACACCAATACCGGCGCAGCCATCGCCGCCGCTTGACGACTTGCGACCGTGGGATGTCTAAGTGGGCCGCTCTGTCGCACGTCCACGCAGCCAGCCAGCTTCACTCCCGTGGGCGGCGGTTGATCGCTCGTTCGCGTCGTCTTGACCGCCGTGCCAGCTCCACGGCGAGACGACCACCGCTGATCCAGGTCTGGTCGTGCATGACCTCCGCGACCATGCAGTCCTCAAACCGTGTGCCCTGGGAGGAGCTCGCCTCCTGGTGGCTGTCCCGCTACAAGCCGTCGACCCAGCGGACCTACGCCACCTACCTCCCTCGCTGGCGTCAGTGGTGCGCCGACCGTGGGATCGATCCGCTGGCCGCGCGCCGAGCCGACGTCGAGCTTTGGCTGCGCAGCGTCGCCGATTCCGGGTTGTCCCGGGCCTCGGTCGCCGCGCATTACGACGCCGTGGCCAGCATCTACCGCCTGGCCTACGAGGAGGAGCTGGTCGAGGCCAACCCCTGCGCCCGCATCACCCGGCCGAAGATCCAGCGCGAATTGCAGCACCGCGAGGTCCTCACGGTCCTCGAGTACGCCGCCTTCCTCACCACCGCCCGCACACTCGGCCCAACCCACCACGCCATCGCCGTGCTCGGCGGCATGATGGGCCTGCGAGCCACTGAAATGGCCACCCTGACGGTCGAGTCCTTCGGCACCGTCCGCGGCTACGCCACCCTCATCGTCATAGGCAAAGGCGACAAGCCCGCCCGCGTCCCCGTACCCATCCCCGCGCTCGGCGCCGTTCAGGCCGCCATCGACGGCCGCAGCACCGGACCGCTCCTACGCACCCTCACCGGAGCGCGGATGGACCGGCGGTCGGTGCACCGCTACGTCGCCGCCACCGCGCGGGCGGCCGGCATCTCCCGGCCAATCGGTCCCCACGCGCTGCGTCGCACGGTGGGCACCGTCGGGCTTAACCAGGGCATCCCGCTGCGCGACGTCCAACGATTGCTCCGTCACGCTCGACCCGAGACCACCCTGGGCAGCTACGACATCACCGGCGAAGCCCTCGAACGCCACGCCTCCCACCAGGTCGCCGGCTTCCTCGCTGGCTGGGCCGGCTGACTGCCGTCCTCGAGCGGCCCACTCAGAGACACTCCTTCGGTGCCCCACCCGGTGATGTGTGCCTTCTGTGGTGACTCCGTTGAGACTGCTGACCCCGACCCCTGCGCGCTGATCGTGGTCACGAACTGGCGAAGTCCAGAGGATGAGCAGCAGGAGCAACAGTTCTTCGCGCATGCGGCGTGCGTGCTGACCCGCTTCCATCCCGAAGTCGCTGCGGAGGCCGCCGTCCTACATCCCGGCAACGAATTGGGCTCGTAGCAGTGAGGTTGCCCTGAGCGGCCCACTAAGGGACACCCTGCCCGTGAGCGGCTCATTGCCTCTGCCGTCAGCCGCGGACACCGTCGGTGTGCTATGGGATGAACCCGGCCGGGCGCAACGAAGTCGTGACGGCGTCCGCCGCCGGCCGGATCGCTCCGGCGCGCTTCTGGCCATCCCGGGTGGCCAGCATCATTGGGTGATCGCTCGCGACGTCCGGGACCACCGGCGGTGAGCCCAAGGAGGAGCCGACGGTCGGTGAGGACCGGCGGCCCGCGATTGCCGAACCCGACATGTCCACTGCTGGACCGAACTCCGTGCTCCCGCCCCACACGGTGCAGCCGCACGATCCTACGATTGGCGCATCGGCCCCAGGAGGCGGACAAAGAACGTCGCCTCGCTCAGAGCGAAGAGAGGGAACGGCATCAGCCGGCAACGGCCCTGCGCGGTGGCGTACCAGGACCGGACCGCGGTTGCCGTCGCCAGAGCCTGTTCCGAGCTCGTCCCTCCTGTCCTGCCCGTCCGAGGTTCGTTGTATCGCTTGAACCGCTGCTGTGCCGGGCGTCAGTGGTGGTCGAGTCACCGCGGTCAGGACCTCTCGCCGCGCTGATCCCTCCTCCGGAGCCGGTCGACGTGGGCCGCCTCGACGACGGAGGTGAGCCCCCGGCCGGAGCGACGGAGCCAAGCCGGGCGATGGCGCAGTCAAGCTCCTGGTGGGGAGCCGGCGCCGTCCGAAGGGGGTCGAGTGGGTTGTCGGGGCAGCCCCACGAGGTCGAGGACGAAAGCCGCCGGGCTGCCGGTGGAGGCGATCAGCACGACTGACCGCTCGGCCTGCTCACCAGTGCGCAGCAGGTCGGCAAGGGCGGCCACACCCACGCTGGTGAGATGAGTGACGCCAGTGAGGTCGACGGTCAGCGGAACGGCGCCGCCACGGAAGTGCGTACTCAGCTCCTGGCGGAACCGTGCCGCGGCGACTGCGTCGACCGGGCCCCATACCCGGAGCACCGGCGGCTGGCCGGACACCGCGCTCGCGTACTGCTGCGTCGGCGAGATCGGTGCAGTGCGGGGGGTGGTGGCTGCCTTGCCAGTGAGGAGCGGCCGAGACAGGCGACGAGAGAAGGTGACCGTCGTACCGGTCGGCTGGCCGTCCACGACCAGGTCGTCCCCCAGGGAGTCGATCAGGCCCAGGCCTGTCCCGCGGTGGCTGCCGGAAGCGGCCGGCCGCCAGATGCCGTCATCGTCGATCCGCACCCTCACGCGCCCGTCACTGTCCAGTCGCAGGGAAACGATGACCGTGCCGGTAGGTAGGTGACCGAACCCGTGCTCGACGGCGTTGTCGACCGCTTCCCCGACGGCCAGCTCGAGCGCGAGCTCGTCGTCCGGGGCGACCCGTAGCGCGGCGAGCCAGTCCCGAACCGCTCGGCGCATTCCGGGCAGGTCGTCGGCGGTGGCCACGATGCTGGTCCGTAGCTTCGGCACCTCTGGTTGCAGCGACACGGCCAGGACGGTGACGTCGTCGTCGAAGCCGCGGCGGGTGAGCAGCTCGACGGCGTCGGCGCAGATCCGGTCGACCGCCGAGGGGGAGATGCCAGTTGGCCAGAGCTGGCCGGCGGTGGCCAGTTGGGCGAGCCTGGTGAGTTCGTCCAGTCCCTCGGAGTAGGGCCGGTCGGCCCGTTCGACCAGGCCATCGCTGAACAGCACGACGACGTCCCCCTCGGCAAGAGTGGTCCGCTGGACCGGTCCGCCGGTCCTACTCCCCAGCGGGCCGCCGCCGCTGCCCAGCAGCTGCCGCCCCTCGCCCTTGCTCACCAGGAGGGGGGCGGGATGTCCACGGGTGACGTACTCGAGCAGTCCCGCCACGGGATCCAGGACGGCGACCACCACGGTCGCCGACCGCGCCCCGGGCACCGACTCGGCGAACGCCTCCAACTCGGTCACGGCTGCGGCCGAGTCCCCGGTGCGGGTGAGGGCGTGCATGAGGACGGCGCGCAGCTGGCCCATCGCCGCCGCCGCCGCCACGCCGTGCCCCACAACGTCCCCGACGACCAGGCCGACCCGACCGCCGGGCAGCGGTCGGACGTCGAACCAGTCGCCGCCGGCGGACTGCGCTTCGCCTGCCACCAGGTAGCGGGCCGCGACATCGACCCGCGGCAACACCGGGACCGTGGCCGGAAGCAGCGCCTGCTGCAGTTGACCGACGACGTCCAGGGCTTGCCGATACAGCTGCCCGGCCTCGGCCGCCCGCTCCTCGGCCCGGCGGCGGGCCACCACTTGATCGGTGACGTCGACGGCGATGTTGATGACCCCGCGGATCGAACCGTCCGGCCGGGTCCAGGGCACCGCCGTCCAGCTGACGAAGGCCTCGGTGACCTTGCCGTCCGGGCCGTCGAACAGCTCGACCCGCCACTCGGGGGCGCTGAACGGCTGGCCGGTCCGGTACACCTGGAGGATTCCGTCGACCATCCCCTGCACCACGAGTTCGGGATACACCTCGCCCAGCGGTTCCCCGAACCAGTCCGGTCGGCCGGCCAGGGTCTGCACGATGGCGCTCATGGCAACCAGCCGCAGCTCGGCGCCCTCCGTGACGGTGAGCATCACCGGCAGCCCGTCCAGCACCGACATGAGATCGGCGGCGGCAGGCAACGATCCGTCGTGCGGGGAACTCACGTGGTGGAGTTTCAAGCACAGCCTTGCTGTCTGCAGGACCGCTCAGGGGGTAGCAGAGCGTGACTTCACCCGACCAGGCGGCGGACCACGATGCAGCGCCCCGAGGCCAGCTCCCCCCGGCCCGGCTTGAACGGGCTCCTGCCCTCCTCATCGCCAGCCGAGCTCGTCTGGCTGTGGCGCGTGCCGGCGCACCGTGTCGAGAGGGACATAGGGGTCTGTCGGCTGGTCGCAGCTCGACGGCCGCCCACCTACCAGACGAGCAGTGGGATGCTCACCAGCACGAGGACCGCAGTCCCTATCGCGACCGTCACGGCCTTGATCATGGCCCGCGACGTGGTGAGTCGACACCGATCGGTCCCGCAGGCCGCCGACCGGATAGTGCTGTCCCTGAAGCCGCCTTCAGGGACACGTTCGCTGTATCTGGTCCCCGCCGAGCTCACTGGAGAACTACCGGAGGACCTCCGAGCGACTGCCGCACGCCCCCGCTTGTCCACAGGCCAGCGGTATCCCCAGATTCTCGCCGGACCCACTGCGGCCCTGGTCGTTCTGGTATCGACGCGGCAAGTCGAACCGCGAACAGGGATGACCCGACATGGCAAGCATCGCCCGCAGACCTGATGGCACCTATCGGCCACGCTTTCGTGACGCGACGGGCAAGGAGCACGCTCGGCACTTCAAGAGGAAGGCCGATGCTCAGAGGTGGCTCGACGAGCAGACTGCCGCACTTGTTAACGGGACGTGGGCGGACCCGAAGACGGCCAAGGTCACGGTCAGCGACTGGTGTGACACCTGGCTGATTGGCTACGGCACCCGGCGTCCACGGACAGTGCGCCAGGCTGAAGTGCACTTGGCGCAGATCAAGGCACACTTCGGCGGACGTCGGCTCGCCGCGGTGCGCCCGTCCGACGTCCGCTCGTGGACAGCGAAATTGAAAAATGCGGGCCTGGCGCCTTCGTACGTCTACGCGCTGCACAACCGGCTGTCACAGGTCATGAGCGATGCCGTGCATGACGGCATCCTCGTCCGTAGCCCGTGCTCGAGGCGGACGTCTCCCGGCGCCGGCAAGCCGCGTCCCCTCGTCGCCACTACAGCCCAGGTCTGGGCACTGCACGACGCGGTCCCGGCGCATCTGAGGCCGGCTGTCCTCCTCGGCGCATTCGTGGGACTGCGAACGGCGGAGGCCGTTGGGCTGCGGGTTGCCGACGTCGACTTCATGCGCGGTGTGGTCCGCCCGGTCCAGCAGGGACCGGGGGAGGAGCTCAAGACCGAGACGTCGCGCACGCCGTTGCCCATTCCGCAGCAACTCGCGCTCGAGCTGTCAGCTGCCGTGGCGCGGTGGGGTGGCGACTACGTCGTCACGGACGGGCTCGGCCGGCAGACGTCCACCTGGGCCGTCGAGCGGGCCATCAGGGCGGCGCGGCGAAAGGTCGACGGCCTGCCGGAGGATTTCCGCTTTCATGATCTCCGGCACTACCTGGCGTCCCTGCTGATCGCCTCTGGTCTGGACGTCAAGGTTGTCCAGCACCGGCTCCGGCACGGCAGCGCGAAGACGACGCTCGACACGTATGGCCATCTGTGGCCGGACAGCAACGAGTCCGCACGCGCTGCCGTAGGTGCGGTCTTGGCTGCTCGTGCGGACTCGTTGCGGACTACGGCCGCTGACCAGCGCTGAAAGCGCTGGTCAGCGGCTTGTGGGGCTCAGATGTCGTAGTACATCGCGAACTCGTGCGGGTGCGGGCGGAGACGGATCGGGTCGATCTCGTTGGCCCGCTTGTAGTCGATCCACGTCTCGATCAGGTCGGGGGTGAAGACACCGCCGTCGATCAGGTAGTCGTGGTCGACCTCGAGCCGGTCGAGGACGGCGTCCAGCGACGCGGGCACCTTGTCGATGCCCAGGGCCTCCTCGGGCGGCAGCTCGTAGAGGTCCTTGTCGACCGGGGCCGGCGGCTCGATCTTGTTCTTCACGCCGTCGAGGCCGGCCATCAGCATCGCCGAGAAGGCGAGGTACGGGTTGGCCGACGGGTCGGGCACGCGGAACTCGATGCGCTTGGCCTTCGGGTTGTCGCCGGAGATCGGGATGCGGCAGCAGGCCGAGCGGTTGCGCGCGGAGTAGACGAGGTTGATCGGGGCCTCGTAGCCGGGCACCAGGCGGTGGTAGCTGTTCACCGTCGGGTTGGTGAACGCCAGCAGCGACGGGGCGTGGGCGAGTAGGCCACCGATGTAGTGCCGGGCGGTGTCGGACAGGCCCGCGTAGCCGGTCTCGGCGTGGAAGAGCGGCTCGCCGTCCTTCCAGAGGCTCTGGTGGCAGTGCATGCCCGAGCCGTTGTCACCGAAGAGCGGCTTCGGCATGAAGGTCGCCGTCTTGCCGTGGGCCCAGGCGGTGTTCTTGATGATGTACTTGAACAGCATGAGGCTGTCGGCCGACCGCAGCAGCGTGTCGAACTTGTAGTTGATCTCCGCCTGGCCGCCGGTGCCCACCTCGTGGTGGCCCCGCTCGAGCTGCAGGCCGGCGCGCGCCAGGTTCACCATCATGTCGGCGCGCAGGTCGCTCTGCTGGTCGTAGGGCTCGACCGGGAAGTAGCCGCCCTTCATCCGGGCCTTGTAGCCGAGGTTCGGGCCGGCACCGTTCTCGCCGGTCGGCGAGCCGGTGTTCCAGGAGCCCTCGACCGAGTCCAGGTGGTAGTACGCCTCGTTGATGCTCGTGTCGAAGCGCACCGAGTCGAAGACGTAGAACTCGGCCTCAGGGCCGAAGTAGGCGGTGTCGGCGATGCCGCTGGCGGCCAGGTAGGCCTCAGCCTTCTTCGCCACGTTCCGCGGGTCGCGGCTGTAGGCCTCGCGCGTGATCGGGTCGTGGATGAAGAAGTTGACGTTCAGCGTCTTGTGCTTGCGGAACGGGTCCACGAACGCGCTGTTGGCGTCGGGCAGCAGCAGCATGTCCGACTCGTTGATGGCCTGGAAGCCACGGATCGAGGAGCCGTCGAAGCCCAGGCCCTCGGAGAACGTGTCCTCGCCGAACGTCGACGCCGGGATGGTGAAGTGCTGCATGACGCCGGGCAGGTCGCAGAAGCGCACGTCGACGAACTCGACGTCGTTGTCGCGGATGTAGGCGGCGACCTCGTCGGGACTGGTGAACATCGATCCTCCGGGAGTGGGCGAACAGCCGGTCGCGAACCTACGAGCGAGGAGTTGCCCCGGGGTGTCTCTCGTGTTTCGGAGCGGTAACACCGGCCCCGGCGTGTCGCCGGGCCCGTTCCCTCGACCGCGAGGTCTGCGCCGTGCGGGGTCCTACGCTGGATGCATGGTCAGCGATGCCCCGCCACCCTCTCAGGAGCGCCGTCGCGGTGCCGCGCTGGGGTTGCCCGCGGAGGGCCCGGGGGCGCTGGCCGGCTTCGGCACCCGCGTCCAGGCCTACCTGGTGGACGCCGTCGGCTCAGGGCTGGTCGCGGTCGCCATCTTCGGTCCCGGCCGGGGGTGGTGGACCCTCCTGACCTTCGCCGTCGTCACGGTCGTCTCCCTCGTGCTGTTCGGGCAGACCCCGGGCATGCGCCTGCTCGGCCTGCGCCTGGCACACCCCCGCCCGGGCGAGCGGCTGGCCTGGTGGCGGGCCGTCGTCCGGACCGCGCTGCTGTGCCTGCTCGTGCCCGCGCTCGTGGTGGACGCCGACGGCCGTGGGCTGCACGACCGGCTGACCGACACCGCCGTCGTCCGCGAGAGGTGACCGGCGCCGGGATCAGGTGACCTGATCCCGGCGCGTCCTCCCTCGCGGTGTGCGCTGAGGGAGGACGCGCTGCGGTGGGGGAGGACGCCGTCCGCGGGTCTACCGGCGGCGGACCTGGCGCTGGCTGACCGACATCTGCTTGCCACCGGGCAGCGGGCCGCCGGGCACCGGCATCTTCGGCCCGCCCAGCGCGCTCATCCGCCGAGCGAGCGCGTTGACCTCGGCCGGGCTGAGGTTGCGGGGCAGCTTCGCGACGTGGGTGTTCAGCTTCTTCAGCGGGACCTGGCCCTCGTCGTCGCCGACGGTGATGTCGTAGATCGGGGTGTCGCCGACGATGCGGGCGAGCTTCTTCTTCTCCTGCGCCAGCAGCGGGCGGACCCGCGACGGCACGCCCTCGGCGACCAGGATGACGCCGGGGCGGCCGAGGACCCGGTGGACGGCGTCCAGTTGCGTCGTCCCCGCGACGCCGGAGCTGACCCGCCAGTCGCCGCGCATGCCCTCGAGCACCCACGCGGCCGCGCCGGGCTGGCCCTCGACCTGCCGGTAGGCCGAACCCTGGGCGCGCCGGCCGAACACGATGAGGGCGGCGAGCAACCCGGCGACGAGCGCGAAGAACAGCGTGAAGAGCGGCGCGCTCAGCAGGATGCCGATGAGCTCGACGACGCCGAACACGACCACGAAGGCGATGAGCATCAGCCAGGGGAGCTTGCGGTCGTTCTTGTACGTCAGCGAGTACGCCTGCTTCATCATGCCGACGTTCTTGCGGAGCTTCGCGATCCGGCCGACCTTGGGCTGGCCGTCCTTGCCCAGCTTCGGCGCCTTGGCCCTCTTCGCCGGCTTGCCGGCGGCACCGGACGCCGTCGCGCCCGCGGCGGTGGCGCCCCGGCTCCGGCCGCCGGAGCCGGGTGCCCGGCCGGCCTTGCCGGCGGGGGCGGGGGAGTCGGTGGGCTTGCTGCGTGCCATGCCCCCAGGATAGGGCCGCGCGCCGCCGTTCCCGGACGACGACGCCGGGGTCACCCCTGAGGAGCGAGCCCCCGGGCCTCGACGGCCTGCTGGTACAGCCGCCCCGCGCGGTAGGAGCTGCGCACCAAGGGGCCGGCCAGCACGCCCGGGAACCCGATCCGCTCGGCCTCGGCCTGGAAGCCCACGAACTCGTCCGGCTTCACCCAGCGGACGACGGGGTGGTGCCGCGGCGTCGGGCGCAGGTACTGCGTGATCGTGAGCAGGTCGCAGCCGGCGTCGTGCAGCGCCTGCATCGTCTCCACGACCTCGTGCGGCTCCTCGCCCATGCCCAGGATCAGGTTGGACTTGGTGACCAGCCCGGCCTCGCGGGCGGCGGTGATCACGGCCAGCGAGCGCTCGAACCGGAAGCCCGGGCGGATGCGCTTGAAGATCCGCGGCACGGTCTCGACGTTGTGCGCGAGCACCTCGGGACGGGAGGAGAACACCTCCGCCAGCTGCGCGGGGTCCGCGGTGAAGTCCGGGATCAGCAGCTCGACGCCGCACCCGGGGACGGCGGCGTGGATCTGGCGCACCGTCTCGGCGTACAGCCAGGCGCCGCCGTCGGGGAGGTCGTCCCGGGCCACTCCGGTGACCGTGGCGTAGCGCAGCTGCATCGCCGCGACGCTCTCGGCGACCCGGCGGGGCTCGTCGGTGTCGAGCTCGGCGGGCTTGCCGGTGTCGATCTGGCAGAAGTCGCAGCGCCGGGTGCACTGGTCACCGCCGATGAGGAAGGTGGCCTCGCGGTCCTCCCAGCACTCGTAGATGTTGGGGCAGCCGGCCTCCTCGCACACCGTGTGCAGGCCCTCGCGGCGGACGAGCGACTTCAGCTCGGTGTACTCCGGGCCCGTCTTCAGCCGGGTCTTGATCCACTCCGGCTTGCGCTCGATCGGCACCTGGCTGTTGCGGACCTCGAGGCGCAGCAGCTTGCGGCCGGCGGGCTCGAGGGCGGATGCGGAGGACGTGGGGGCCACCGTCTCGCTCATGACCTGCACGGTACGCCCGCAGGACGTCACCGCCCCCGCTGCCGGGAGGGCAGCGGGGGCGGTGTGGGCAGTGTCTCGGCGGTGTCCCGCCGGACCGGTCGATCAGGCCTGGCCGGCGCCCGAGGGTCCGGCGGTCGGGCCCGGGTCGTCGCTGCCGCCGCTGGTGAACGGCTCCGGGTTGTTCTTCGGGTCCACCGGGTCGGTGGGGCCGTCGGAGTCGACCATCTGCGCGTCGCGGATGCCCATGTCGGACTCGGCGGGCGCGGAGTCGCCGGACTCCCAGGTCGCGCTGGAGACGGTCTTGCCGGCGTTGTCGTTGCTGGGGGAGCTGGGCACGGGGTCCTCTCGGTAGCTGGGCACGGGCCCGTCACCGGTGGGGGCGGGGGTCCAGGCGTCGGCGTCGTTGCGGCGGCGGAGCACCGCGAAGGCCACGGCGCCGACGGCGGCGAACACCGCGAGCCAGGGCCACCGGCGCGACTTGTCCCTCGTACCCCGTCCCGCCTTCTTCGACGCCTTGCCGGCCACCTTCGCCGCCTTGGCCTTCTGCTTCGCGCTGGCCTTCCGCGCCTTCTTGCGGGCCTTCTTGGTCGTCTTGCCGGCGGCGACGGCCAGCTCGTCGCGGCGGGCCTCGATCTCGCTGAGCGCGTTCTCGACGCCGGCGGCCAGGGTGCCGCGGGCGCTCTCCAGCGCCGGCCCGACCGCCTCGCGGGCGGCGGCCACCTTGGGAAGGACGTCGTGGGTGATCGCCTTCTGTGCGGCCTTCTGCGCCGCCTCGACGCGCGGGGCGAGGTCGGCCGCGGCCTTGGAGGCAGCCGCGGTGGTGGCGGCGACCGCGGTGGAGAGCGCCGGGCCGGCGCCGGCCCGGGCGGCATCGATCCGCGGGTTCAGCGCCTCGACCGCGGCGGCGAGCCGGGCGTCGGCCGCCTCGCGGGCGGCCTCCACCCGGGGCGCGAGGGTCTTCTGCGCGGCCTCGATGCGGGGCGCGAGGGTCTTCTGCGCGGCCTCGAAGCGCGGGCCGACGGCGTCGCGGGCCGAGGCGACGGCCGGAGCGGCGACGGCGACGGCCGCGGCGACCTTCGGGGCGACGGCCGACTGGGCGGCGGCCACCTTGGGGCCGGCGGCCTCGCGGGCGGCCACGATGCGCGGGCCCAGTTCGTCCGCGGCCGCGCGACCGGCCTCGGTCATGGCCGTCTGGATGTGGCTGAGGCCCTCCTGGAGCTCGGCTGCGATGACCTGACCTCTGGTCTTCTTGCGGAACACGGGATGTACCTCCACGTAGATCGTCTCGCCGGCCATCCTGCCCGGTCCGTGCGGCCAGCACATCCCGGAGCACGACGGTCTCTGCGGCGATAGCGTTCGCGACGTGCAGCTCCGGATCTTCACCGAACCCCAGCAGGGCGCCACCTACGACGACCTCCTCGCCGTCGCGCGGCGGACGGAGGAGACGGGTTTCGACGCCTTCTTCCGCTCCGACCACTACCTGGCGATGGGCGGCGACGGCCTGCCCGGGCCGACCGACGCCTGGGTGACGCTGGCCGGCCTGGCCCGCGACACCAGCCGGATCCGGCTCGGCACGCTCATGACGGCGGCCACCTTCCGGCTGCCCGGGCCCCTGGCCATCTCCGTCGCGCAGGTGGACCAGATGAGCGGCGGGCGGGTGGAGCTGGGCATCGGCTCGGGCTGGTTCGACGCCGAGCACGACGCCTACGGCATCCCCTTCCCGGACCTGGGCGAGCGCTTCGACCGCTACGAGGAGCAGCTGGCCGTCATCACCGGGCTGTGGTCGACGCCACCGGGGGAGACGTTCGACTTCGCCGGCGAGCACTACCGGATCACCGGGTCGCCGGCGCTGCCCAAGCCCGTCCAGGCCGGGGGCATCCCGGTGCTGGTCGGCGGCAGCGGTGCGCGCCGCACCCCGCGGCTGGCGGCGCGGTACGCGCAGGAGTTCAACGTGCCGTTCATGTCCGCCGCCGACAACGCCCGCCTGTTCGGCGGGGTCCGCGCCGCGTGCGAGGAGGCGGGCCGGGACGCGGCGTCGATGACCTACAGCTCGGCGCTCGTGGTCTGCGTCGGCCGCGACGAGGCCGAGCTCGCCCGCCGGGCCGCCGCGATCGGCCGCGAGGTGGACGAGCTGCGCGAGAACGGCGTCGCCGGCACCCCCGCCGAGGCGGTCGACACCCTCGGCCGCTACGCCGAGGCCGGGGCGACCCGCGTGTACCTGCAGGTGCTCGACCTCGCCGACCTCGACCACCTGGACCTGATCGCGGCCGAGGTCGCCCCGCAGCTCGCCTGAACGGAGTCGCCGGGGAACGCCGGACGTCACCCGGCGACTCCGCTCAGGGGGTCCAGCGGGGGTCGCGGCCCTGCCAGGCCACGACCTGCTCGACCAGCGGTGCGTCGGCGGGCACCGGCACGACCGCCCCGAAGGGGATGCGCTCCCCGCGGCCGTCGGCGGGCAGCATGCGGTGCGTCGCGGCGAGTGCGACCGCCAGCACGTCGGGGTCCCACGCCGGGGTCTGGCCGGAGGTCACGGCGACGTCCCAGGTGTGGGTGGTGACCTCCCCGGTGTAGGTCGCCATCGCGACGGCGCCGCGGTGCCGGCCGTAGGGCAGCACGAGCTCGCGGTCGAGCAGGGCGTCGTCGGCCCAGACGGCGAGCGCCTCGTCGGCGGCCGCGCGGGCAGCGGCCGCCCACCCGTCGTCGGGGACGTCCGTCGTCACCTGCGGCACGGAGGCGGGCGGCTCGCCGCGGCCCACGGCGGCCACCCGCCGGAACACGGACACGAGGTGGCCGAGCAACGCCCGGAGGTCGTACTCCGTGCACGGCGTCGGCCGGTCGAGCAGGCCGGGCCGGACGCCGGCGACCGTGGCCAGAGCGGTCGCGGAGGCGGCGGCGAAGGCGGGACGGGGGTCGGTGAGGGTCTGTGCGGAAGCGGTCATGGCGCCACCCTGACGGGCGAAGTGGTCACCTCCTGGCCACTTTGCACGGCATCCTGACCCCGTGCGCGCGGACCGGCTCATCGCCACCCTCCTGCTGCTGCAGGCCCGCGGCCGGGTCACGGCGGCGCAGGTGGCCCGGGAGCTCGAGGTGTCGGTGCGGACCGCGCGGCGGGACCTCGAGGCGCTGGCGCTGTCGGGGGTGCCCGTGTACTCCGTGGCCGGCCGCGGCGGCGGCTGGGCGCTGGTCGGCGGGGCGCGCACCGACCTCTCCGGCCTCACGGCGGGGGAGGCCCGCGCACTGTTCCTCGCCGCGGGACCCGCCGGAGCCGCCCTGCCCGCCGTCCAGGGCGCGTTGCGCAAGCTGGCCCAGGCGCTGCCGGCGCCGTTGCGCGAACCGGCCCGCACCGCCGCGACGGCCGTCGTCGTCGACGCCGCCGGCTGGGACCGCGAGGCCCCGCCGGCGCCGGAGCACCTGTCGGCGCTGGAGCGGGCCGTGGTCGAGGGCGAGCGGGTCCGCCTCGACTACGCCGGGCGGGGCAGCGACCCCAGCTCCCGGGAGGTCGACCCGCTCGGTCTGGTCAGCAAGAGCGGCGTCTGGTACCTCGTCGCGGGGACCGCGGCCGGGGTGCGGACCTTCCGCGTGGACCGGGTGCGCACCGTCGAGGGCACCGGCGAGGCGGTCGAGCGGCCGGCGGACTTCGACCTGGCGGCGGCCTGGGCGGCCAGCGCCGCGGCGGTGGCCGGCCGTCGCGGTGGTGTCCGGGTGCGGGCGCGCGCCGAGCCGGGAGTGCTGGGTCGGCTGCGGGTCCGGTTCGGCACCCGCCTCACGGTCGGCGACGCCGGCGCCGACGGCCGGGTGGAGGTGGAACTCGCCGGACCGGCGGTGGAGTTCGTCGCGGCCGAGGTCGCCGGGTTCGGGCGGCAGGTGGAGGTGCTCGACCCGCCGGAGGCCCGGGACCGGCTGGCCGGGCTGGGCCGGGAACTCGCGGAGGTGTACGCGGCGCCGGCGGTAGAGTGAGCGGCGTGACCGGGCGCTTCCTCCTCACCGGGCCGCGCTGACCCCCACCTGCGAGGACAGCGCGGCGACCCCTCCTGTGCGAGGGGTCTTTCCATGTGCGCGCCCGATCGCGCCCCAGCACCCGAGACCGGAGCACCGACGATGAGCCAGACGGCGAGCAGCCAGACCGGCGCTGCCAGCACCGAGCCGACCGGCGACGGGGTGGGCGGGGACATCCCTCGCCACCGCTACACCCCGGCCCTGGCCCAGCGGATCGAGCTGGCCTGGCAGGACCGCTGGGAGGCCGAGGGCACGTTCCACACCCCGAACCCGGTCGGCCGGCTGGCCGAGGGCTTCGAGCGGGTGGCCGACCGGCCCAAGTTCTTCGCGATGGACATGTTCCCGTACCCCTCGGGTGCGGGCCTGCACGTCGGGCACCCGCTGGGCTACCTGGGCACCGACGTCACCAGCCGGTTCCGCCGGATGGACGGCGACAACGTGCTGCACCCGATGGGCTACGACGCCTTCGGTCTGCCCGCCGAGCAGTACGCCGTCCAGACCGGGCAGCACCCCCGGATCACCACCGAGGCCAACATCGCCGCGATCCGCGCGCAGCTGCGCCGGCTGGGCGTCGACCACGACGACCGCCGCAGCTTCGCCACGATCGACCCGGGCTACTACAAGTGGACGCAGTGGATCTTCCTGCAGATCTTCGGCTCCTGGTTCGACGAGGACGCGGACAAGGCGCGCCGCATCGAGGAGCTGGTCACCGAGCTGGACGCGGGCACCCGTGAGCCCGCTCCCGGGACCAACCCCTCCGGCCGTCCCTGGGCGGAGCTCTCCGACGACGAGCGCAAGCGGGTGGTCGACGCGCACCGGCTGGCCTACCTGCACCAGGCGCCGGTCAACTGGTGCCCGGGGCTGGGCACCGTCCTGTCCAACGAGGAGGTGACCGCCGACGGGCGCTCCGAGCGCGGCAACTTCCCCGTGTTCCGGCGTCCGCTGACCCAGTGGATGATGCGGATCACCGCCTACGCCGAGCGGCTGATCAGCGACCTGGACCGGCTGGACTGGTCGGACTCGCTGAAGCAGATGCAGCGCAACTGGATCGGCCGCTCGACCGGCGCCCGGATCGGCTTCAGCTGCGGCTCCGAGACCATCGAGGTCTTCACCACCCGGCCCGACACCCTGTTCGGTGCGACGTACGTCGTCCTGGCGCCCGAGCACCCGCTGGTCGAGACGCTGACCGCCGGGGCGTGGCCCGACGGCACCGACCCGCGCTGGACCGGGGGAGCCGCCACCCCCGCCGAGGCCGTCCGCGAGTACCAGCGCCAGGCCTCCCGGCGCTCGGACCTGGACCGGCAGAACGAGACCCGCGAGAAGACCGGCGTCTGGCTGGGGGTCACCGCGACCAACCCGGTGAACGGCCGCGAGCTGCCGGTGTTCATCGCCGACTACGTGCTGACCGGCTACGGCACTGGCGCGATCATGGCGGTGCCGGCCGAGGACGCCCGCGACTGGGACTTCGCCGAGGCCTTCGGGCTGCCGCACGTGCGCACGGTCCAGCCGCCGGCCGACTGGGACGGCGGGGCGTGGACCGGCGCCGGCCGGATGATCAACTCGTCGAACGACGAGATCTCCCTGGACGGGCTGGACAAGGCCGGCGCGATCGCGCGGATCACCGAGTGGCTGGTCGCGCAGGGCGCCGGCGAGGCCACGACCACATACAAGCTGCGGGACTGGCTGTTCAGCCGGCAGCGCTACTGGGGCGAGCCGTTCCCGATCGTCTACGACGAGGACGGCCGGCCCCAGGCCGTGCCGGAGTCGATGCTGCCGGTGCTGCTGCCCGAGGTCGACGACTACTCGCCGAAGACGTTCGCCGACGACGACGCCGACTCCGCGCCCGAGCCGCCGCTGTCGCGGGCCACGGAGTGGACGACGGTCACCCTCGACCTGGGCGAGGGGCCGAAGCCCTACCGCCGCGAGACCAACACGATGCCCAACTGGGCCGGCTCCTGCTGGTACTACCTGCGCTACCTGGACCCCAGCGACGACACGCGGATGGTCGACCCGGAGCTGGAGCGCTACTGGATGGGCCCGCGCGAGCCCGGCGACGTCGGCGGCGTGGACCTGTACGTCGGCGGCGTCGAGCACGCGGTGCTGCACCTGCTGTACGCGCGCTTCTGGCACAAGGTGCTGTTCGACCTGGGCTACGTCTCCAGCGAGGAGCCGTTCCGCCGGCTGGTCAACCAGGGCTACATCTCCGCCTACGCCTACACCGACGAGCGCGGCTTCTACGTGCCCGCGGCCGAGGTGGTGGAGAAGGACGGGCAGTTCCTCTTCGAGGGCAACCCGGTCACCCGCGAGTACGGGAAGATCGGCAAGAGCCTGAAGAACATGGTCACGCCGGACGAGATGATCGGCGCGTACGGCGCGGACACCTTCCGGGTCTACGAGATGTCGACCGGGCCGCTGGAGCAGTCCCGGCCGTGGGAGACCAAGGCCGTCGTCGGCTCGCAGCGGCTGCTGCAGCGGATCTGGCGCGTGGTGGTCGACGAGGAGACCGGGGCGGTCCGCGCCACCGACGACGTCGAGCCCGACGAGGCCGTCCTGCGCGCGCTGCACCAGGCGATCGCCGGCGTCCGCGACGGCATGGACACGCTGCGGTTCAACATCGCCATCGCCCGGATCACCGAGCTGACCAACACGCTGACCCAGACCTTCGGTGCCGACCGGCCGGTGCCGCGGTCGGTGGCCGAGCCCCTGGTGCTGCTCGTGGCCCCGCTGGCCCCGCACATCGCCGAGGAGCTGTGGGCGCGGCTGGGGCACGAGGGGTCGGTCGCGTGGGCGCCGTTCCCGGTCGCGGACGAGCGCTGGCTCGTCGAGGACACCGTCCAGGTCGCCGTCCAGGTCAACGGCAAGGTGCGGGCCCAGGTGACCGTGCCGGCCGACGCCGACGCCGCCGCGCTCGAGGCCGCGGCCCGGGCCGACGAGAAGATCGCCGGTCAGCTCGCGGGGAAGACGGTCCGCCGCGTGGTCGCCGTCCCGGGCCGCCTGGTCAACTTCGTCCTCGGCTGATGCGGAGTGCGAGAGCGCAGGGATCCTGCGCTCTCGCACTCCGCAAACCGGTTGCCAGGGGCGGTAGACCCGAGGGGTGACGACGACATCCCTCCGGCTGGTCGAGCTGGGCCCCGAGGACGCGCTGTTCCCCGCCTGGTGCGAGGTCTGGGCGGCGTCCGAGCGCGCCGACCGACCGGCGGACCCGCCCCGCACGCCGACCGACCACGTCGCCCTCGGCCGCCGGCTCGTCACGCCCGGTGGCTCGCGGGACGGGACGCACCGGGCGGCTGTGGTGGACGGCGAGGTGGTCGGCGCCCTCCGGCTGCTGTTCCCGCTCCTGGACAACACCACCGTCGCGATCGTCGACCTCGCCGTCCATCCCGGGCACCGGCGTCGGGGCGTGGGCACCGCGTTGCTCCACGAGGCGCTCGGGCTGGCCGCGGCCGCCGGGCGGACCGAGTTCATGACCGAGGTCGACGAGCCGTCGTCCGACGCACCCGGACGGCTGTTCGCGCTGCGGCACGGGTGGACGTGCGACCTGCTGGAGACCCGCCGCGACCTCGTGCTGCCGCCGGACGAGGTCCGGCTGGCCGCCGTCGAGGCGGAGGCGCGGACGGCGGCGCGGGACTACGAGGTCGTGACCTGGCGGGACGCCGTCCCCGAGCACCTGGTCGAGGACCGGGCGCTGCTCGAGGAGCGGATGAGCACCGACGCGCCGCACGGCGACATCCCGATGGGCGCCGAGCGGTGGGACGCGGCGCGGGTGCGCGAGCAGGAGGCCGCCCACGTGGCGCGCGGCCGGACCGTGCTCTCCGCCGGCGCCACGATCGACGGCCGGCTCGTGGCCTACACCGACCTGCAGGTACCGCTGACCGGGTCCCGACGGGCGCACCAGGCCGGCACGCTGGTGCTGCGCGAGCACCGGGGTCACCGCCTGGGCGCCCTGCTCAAGGCGGCCGTGCTGCGGGACCTGGGCCGGTCGTTCCCGCAGATCGAGCGGATCACCACCTACAACCTCGAGGGCAACGAGCCGATGGTCGCCGTCAACCACGCGCTGGGCTTCGTCCCCGCCGGGCAGCTGTCGATGTGGGGGTACCGCGCCGGCGGAGTCGCTGGGTGACGGATCCCGCGCTCGAGCGACTCCGCTCAGGCGGGCTGGAGCGTCAGCACCCGGCGCATCGCCGTCTCGACCGGGTCGATCGCGTCGGCCACGGTCACGTCGCGGCCGAGCTCGGCCGTCAGCGACGTCGCCCCGGCGTCCGGGATGCCGCACGGGATCATGTTGCCGAAGGCGGACATGTCGGGGTCGCAGTTGAGCGCGAAGCCGTGCATGGTCACGCCGCGGGCCACCCGGACGCCGATGGCCGCCACCTTGCGGTCCGGACCGCGGTCGTCGGCCGTCACCCAGACGCCGCTGCGCCCCTCGACCCGCTGGGTGGGCAGACCGAACCCGGCGCACACCTCGATCAGCGCGTCCTCGAGACGGCGGACGTGGGCGACGACGTCCACCGGGTCGGGCAGCGCGACGATCGGGTAGCCGACCAGCTGGCCCGGGCCGTGCCAGGTGATCTTCCCGCCGCGGTCGACGTCGATGACCGGGGTGCCGTCGAACGGTCGCTCGTGCGGCTCCGTGCGGCGCCCGGCGGTGTAGACCGGCGGGTGCTCCAGCAGCAGCATCGTGTCGGGGACGGCGCCGGCGACGCGCTCGGCGTGGATCTCCCGCTGCCGCGCCCAGGCGTCGGTGTAGTCGACGAGGCCGGCCCGGACCACCTGCAGTTCGCTCACGGTCTCAGCGTAGGCGGCGGGGTGGGATCCGGGTCTCCACCGCCGTGCCGTCGGCACCCCGCTCGACGCGGTAGGCGCCCGCCCCCGGCCGGTCGGCGACGGCCTCCACCAGCTCGGTGCCGCGGTAGACCAGGCCCACGCCGTCGTCGGTGGCGTGCCCGGGCGGCAGGGTGCCGTCGGCGACCAGCCGCTGGTACAGCGGACGGCGCTGGGCCTCGGAGTCGTAGTGGACGCTGTTGGACGTCGGGATGAGCGCCAGCCCGTTCGTCACCGGCCGCAGGTCGGGGCCGAAGGAGTCGGTGTTCCCGCCGACGTGCCAGCACAGCGACCCGGCCGACACCCCGCCCAGCACGACGCCGGCCCCCCACACGTCGCGGAAGACCTCGTCCAGGCCGTGCACCCGCCAGACCGCGAGCAGGTTGGCGACGCTCCCGCCGCCCACCCAGACGACGTCCTGGGCCAGCAGGTGCGCCCGCACGTCGGGCACGGTCGGCATGGGGAAGAGGCTCAGGTGGCTGACCCGGACGGCGCTGCCGGCGAAGGCGCCGTAGACGCCGGCGATGCGCGCCGGGTCGTCCCCGGTGGCGGTCCCGAGGAAGCACAGTCGCGGCTCGGCGGGTGCGCCGGCGAGCTGGACGGCGAGGTCGAACACCGGCCCGGGCGACCAGTCGTACGGGCCGCGGCCCCGGGAGTCGAAGCCGATGCTCGTGGCGAGGATCGTCGGCGCGGAGGCGGGCACGGTCAGGTCTCCCGGGGCCTGAGGGTGCGCAGCACGGCCCGCGCGGTCCGCGCGCCGCTGGCCATGGCGCCCTGGATGGACGGGGTGTCGCGGTGGTCGCCGCAGACGAAGACGCCGTCGCCGAGGTCGACCGGCCGGCGCAGCTGCAGCGGGGGGAGCGCGGCCGGCTGGGCGTTCGGCACCGTGACGGACGTGAGGTGTTGCAGGTCGGTGGTCGGCACGTCGTGCAGGCGGGCGATCTCCTCCCGGACGTCGGCCTCGGTGGTGACCTCCAGCGTCGAGCTGGCCATCAGCGCACGGCCGTCGGGGGAGTAGGCCGGCTGCGCGTCGGTGAGGACGACGCTGTTCACCAGCCGCCCCTCCGGCGTCCCCAGCACGATGAGCGGGTCCTCCCATGGGGACGACGGCAGCACGTGCAGGTGGGTGGTGACCTGCCGGGGCGCGGTTGCCTCGACGCCGGGGAGCAGGGCGGCTGCGGTGTCGGGGTCGGTGGCGACGACGACGGCGTCCGCCCGCACCGGACTCCCGGCGCAGGTGACCACGCCCGGGGCGACGGAGCTCACCCTCACGTCGAGGTGGAGTGTTGCCGGATCGAGCTGAGCGGCCAGCTGCTCGCCCACCGCCTGCATCCCGGCCCGGGGCAGGCCGATGCGGCCGCGGGCGAAGCTCCGCCAGAGCAGGTCCAGGTAGCGGCTGGACGTCGCCAGCTCCGACTCCAGCAGCACACCGGCGAGGAAGGGACGGAAGAACCGCTCCAGCGCCTCCTCGCCGACACCGGCCGAGTGCAGCCGCTGCTCCGCCGTCGTCTCGGGTCCACCGCCGCCGACGGGGCCGTACCCGACCCGGGCGGAGTACGCCGCGATCGCCGTCTTCCGGGCGATCGACCCGATCGGCGCGCGCAGCGTCTCCAGCGCGGTGGCCGGGTGCCGGCGGGGATCGACGACCCGGGAGGTGCGGCCCTCGTGGCGCAGCACCGCGCCGGGCCAGAACCAGCCCATCTCCAGCGCGGGGACGTCGAGGTCGGCCGCCACCCGCGGATATCCGGTGTTCAGCACCTGGAAGCCGCGGTCGACGACGAAGCCGTCGATGCGCTCGGTGGCCAGCCGCCCTCCGGCGTGCCGGCCCGCCTCCACCACGTGCACGTCGATCCCCGCCCGGGCCAGGCGACCCGCTGCCGAGAGCCCGGCGAGGCCGGCACCGATGACGACGACCTCGGCGCGCGCGGGGAGGACCACGCCACGAACCTAAGGGGCCGCCGCGGCTGCCACCCGGCGGGCCGCCGGTACAGCGGCTGTAGCGTCCGCCCCCCTGTGGACGGCGGCAGCGGGCGGTCGCCGATCCCGCCTACGGTGCCGCCCGTGTCCGACGAGAACCCGGTCCCCATGGCCCCCGTCGTCCCCGGCTACCGCCTCGAGCAGCTCCTGGGCCGGGGCGGCTCGGGAGAGGTGTGGCGGGCGGTGCCCCGCGGTGGCGGCGAGCCGGTGGCGGTCAAGGTCCTCGTGACCGGCGACCCCGAACGGCAGGCCCGGGAGGCGGCACTCCTCGGAGAACTCGACCACCCGCACCTGGTCCGGCTCATCGAGGTGGTGCACCAGCCACGGCGCGGGGGGCGGGCGCGGGTCGCGCTCGTGCTGGAGCTGCTGGCCGGTGGCAGCCTCGCGGCGCTGCTCGCCCGGCGGGGGAGGCTGCGCCCGGGCGAGGTGGTCACCGCCGTCTCACCGGTCGCGGCCGCGCTGGCCGCCGCGCACGGGGCCGGGATCGTGCACGGCGACCTCTCCCCGGGCAACGTCGTCTTCACCGCCGAGGGCCGGCCGGTGCTCACCGACCTCGGCGTCGCCCGCGTGCTGGGTGAGCAGTCGTCCGGCGAGGTCACCCCGGCCTACGTCGATCCCACCGTGGCGCGCGGCGGTGCGACCGGGCCGGCGTCGGACGTCTTCGGGGTCGCCGCGGCCGCCTTCCACGCCCTGACCGGCGTCGCACCCTGGAACGCGGCCACTCCGGCCGACACCCTCGCCGTCGCGGCGACCGGGGAGCTGCCCGACCTGGACCTGCTCGCTCCGGAGGCACCGCCCGCCCTGCGCGAGGTCATCGCCCGGGGGCTGGCCGCCGACCCCGCCGACCGGCCCACCGCGGCGGAGTTCGCCCTGGACCTACGGCACGCCTGCCGTCCCGAGCCGGTGCGGCTGCCGGGCGCGGGGGTGCCCGACGCCGAGCTGGGCGCCACCGGACGCGGGCCGCGCACCGAGCTCACGCACCAGGTCGCACGCCGGAGAGGTCCCGCCCCGGCGGCCCAGCAGCGCCGCCGGAGGCCGCAGCTCCGGATCCCCGCCGGGCGGGCGCCGCGGACGGTGGCGGTGCTGCTGGGAGCTGCCCTGCTGCTGGGTGCAGCCGCCGCGATCGGGGGCGTCTGGGCCGGCTCGGCAGCCGATCCCGGTGCCTCCGCGCGACCGGCCGCGGCGACCACCGCGCCGCCTCCTGGGCCGGGCGCGCCCGCGCCCACGCCTGCGGCGGAGACCGACTGGCTGGCCGTCCTGACGGAGCTGTACGCGCGGCGGGCCGAGGCGTTCACCCGGGCCCATCCTGCGGAGCTCGCCGCGGTCTACCCGCCCGGCAGCCCGCTGCGGGCGGCGGACGAGGCCGCCGTGGCCCGCCTGGCCGCGGCCGGGCAGCGGCTGGCCGGCTTCGCGCCGCGGGTGGAGGGGCCGGTCACGGTCGTGGCGGACGGCGACCGGGTGCGCATCGAGGCGCGTGACGGCTGGGAGGGGTATGCGGTCGTGTCGGCCGCGGAGCCGGATCGGTCGGTGCAGCAGGTCCCGGCCCGGGCCGTCGCACCCGTCAGGGTCGAGCTGGTCCGCGGAACCGACGGCTGGCGGATCGCCGCCGCCGGCCGCCCGGGCTGAGCGGCGACAGGCGGGCGCTCAGTCCTTGCCGAGCGCCGAGCGCAGCGCCGACGTCACGTCGGGGTGGGTCCAGGTGAACCCGGCCGCCTCGAGCGCCGCGGGAACGGCACGCTGGCCGCCCAGGATCCCGACGGGGCCGAACTCGCCCACCACCGCCCGCAGCGCCACCCCGGGCACGGGGAGTGCCGCCGGACGGTGCAGGACCTGCGCCAGGGCCCGGGTGAACTCCGCGTTGGTGACCGGAGCCGGGCCCGTGAGGTTCACCGGACCGGAGACCGGCGCGGTGAGCAGGAAGCGGATGGCGTCGACCTCGTCGGTCAGGCTGATCCACGGCCAGTACTGCTCGCCCGAGCCGAGCCGGCCACCGACCCCGAGCCGGAAGAGCGGGGCCAGCCGCTTTAGCAGGCCACCGCGCCCCAGCACCAGCCCGGTGCGCAGCCGCACCACCCGCACGCCGGCCTGCTCGGCCGGTGCGGTGGCGGTCTCCCACTGCTCGCAGACGTGCGCCAGGAAGTCCTTCCCGGCCGGCGCGTTCTCGCGGACCACCCGGTCACCGGTGTCGCCGTACCAGCCCACCGCCGAGGCCGAGAGCAGGACGCGCTCCCGCCCGGGGTCGCTCGCCGCCGCCTCGGCCAGTGCCGCGCTCACCGTGGTCGTGGCGTCCACCCGGCTGCGCAGGATCTCCTGCTTGCGCTTCTCGGTCCACCGCTTGTCACCGACCCCGGTGCCGGCGAGGTTGACCACTGCGTCGACGTCGGCGAGCAGCGACGGGTCGATCCGGCGGTGCTGGGGGTCCCAGCGGTGCTCCTCGGCGGTCCGCGGCGTCCGGCGGACCAGGCGCAGGACCTCGTGGCCGTCCTCGGTCAGTGCGGGGACGAGGCGGGAACCGATCAGACCGGACGAACCGGTGACGGCGACTCTCATGGACCCTCCTCAGGGACGGAGGTCGCGGCGGCCCCCGTGCAGGGGCCCGCCGCGAGCTCGCGAGTGGTGGGGGGCAGGGGGGTCCTTACTCAGGCGAGGCCGAGCTCGCCCTCGAACTGGCCGGCCTCCAGCCGCTCCCGCACCGCGGTGAGGAAGCGGGCGGCGTCGGCACCGTCGACGATGCGGTGGTCGTAGGTCAGCGCGAGGTAGACCATCGAGCGGATCGCGATGACCTCGCCGAGCTCGGGGTCGGAGACGACGACCGGGCGCTTCACCACCGAGCCGGTGCCGAGGATGGCGACCTGCGGCTGGTTGATGATCGGGGTGTCGAAGAGCGCGCCCCGGCTGCCGGTGTTGGTGAGCGTGAAGGTGCCGCCGCCGAGCTCGTCCGGGCTGACCTTGTTGTTCCGGGTCCGGTCCGCGAGGTCGGCGATCTTGCGCGCCAGCCCGCCGATGCTGAGGTCGCCGGCGCCGTGGATGACCGGGACGAGCAGCCCGCGGTCGGTGTCGACGGCGATGCCCAGGTTCTCGGCGTCGTGGTAGGTGACCGTGCCGGCCTCCATGTCCACCGACGAGTTGACCGACGGGTAGGACTTCAGCGCCTCCACCGCGGCCTTCGCGAAGAACGGCAGGAACGACAGCTTCACGCCCTCGCGGGCCTCGAAGTCGCGCTTCGCCCGGTTCCGCAGGGTGGCGATCTTCGTGACGTCGGCCTCGACCACGGTGGTCAGCTGGGCGCTGATCGCCAGCGACTCGACCATCCGCTGCGCGATGACCTTGCGCAGCCGCGGCATCTTCTCCGTGCGGCCGCGCAGCGAGGTGTCGGGCTGGGCGGCCGGGGACGGGGTCGCCGACCGGGCTGCCGGAGCCGAGGACGCGGCGGGGGCGCTCGGAGCGGCGGCCGGTGCCGACTGCTGGGCGGCGGCGAGCACGTCCTGCTTGCGGATCCGGCCACCCACGCCGGTGCCCGTCACCGACGAGAGGTCCACGCCCTGGTCGGCAGCCAGCCGGCGGACCAGGGGGGTGACGTACTGCCCGCCGTCGTCGCTCGCGGCGGCCGGGGCCGAGGGGGCCGGCGCGGATGCGGCCGGAGCCGGGGCGGCCGGCGCCTGCGGGGCCACCGCCTGCGCGGGGGCCGGGGCGTCCGTGGGCGACGTCGAGGGCAGCGAGCCGCTGGACCCGTAGTCGCCACCGGGGGTCTCCGACGCCGGCTTGGCCGTCGGGGTCTCCTCCTTCGGCTCCGGCGCGGCCTGCTGCGGAGCGGCCTGCTGCGGCTGCGCGGCGGGGGCCGCGCCACCGGAGGCGCTTCCGATCACGGCCAGCTCGGCGCCGACCTCGACGGTCTCGTCCTCCTGGACCGCGATGGACAGCAGCGTGCCGGAGACGGGAGAGGGGATCTCGGTGTCGACCTTGTCGGTGGAGACCTCGAGCAGCGGCTCGTCGGCGCTGACCTCGTCACCGACGGCCTTGAGCCAGCGGGTCACGGTGCCCTCGGTGACGCTCTCGCCGAGCGCCGGCATGGTCACCGGGGTGCCCTCGCCGCCGCCCTGACCCCCACCGGCCTGACCGCCGTCGCCGGAGGGTGCGGGTGCCTCCGCGGCCGGAGCGGGCTGGCCGGCGTCGGCGTCGGAGGCGGGGTCGGTGTCCTGGACCTGCTGGTCGGGCGTCTGCGGGGTGGTGTCGGCGTCCTCGGCCGAGGCGGGCGGCGCGCTCGCGGAGTCGCTCCCGCCGTCGCCGTCGCCACCGATCACCGCGAGCTCGGCGCCGACGTCCACGGTCTCGTCCTCGGCGACCAGGATCTTCGACAGCACGCCGGCCGCGGGCGAGGGGATCTCGGTGTCGACCTTGTCGGTCGAGACCTCGAGGAGGGGCTCGTCGACCTCTACCTGGTCACCCTCCTGCTTCAGCCATCGGGTGACCGTGCCCTCGGTGACGCTCTCGCCCAGGGCGGGCATGGTGACGGACGTCGGCATCGGTGCGGGGCTCCTTCTGTGGTGGCGCTGGTGGGGTGGTGGTGGGTCAGCCGTGCACGTGCAGCGGCTTGCCGGCCAGCGCCAGGTGCGCCTCGCCGAGGGCCTCGCTCTGGGTCGGGTGCGGGTGGATGAGGCTGGCGACGTCGTCAGCCTCGGCCTCCCAGTTGTAGATGAGCTGCGCCTCGGCGATGAGCTCGCCGACGCGGCTGCCGACCATGTGGATGCCGACGACCGGGCCGTCGGGCGCCTGGATCAGCTTGACCGCGCCCGCCGTCTTCAGGATCTGGCTGCGGCCGTTGCCGGCGAGGTCGTAGGTCAGCGTGGTGACGTCGCCGTAGCGCTCCTTGGCCTGCGCCTCGGTGAGGCCGACGGAGGCGACCTCGGGGTCGGAGTAGGTGATCCGGGGGACGCCCGCGTAGTCGATCGGGGCGGGGTTCAGCCCGGCGACCCGCTCGGCGACGAGGATGCCCTCGCCGAAGCCGACGTGGGCCAGCTGCAGGGTCGGGATCAGGTCACCGACGGCGGAGATGGTCGGCACGTTGGTCCGGCAGTACTCGTCGACGAGTACGTAGCCGCGCTCCATGGCGACGCCGGCCTCCTCGTAGCCGAGGCCCTGGCTGACCGGCCCGCGGCCGACGGCGACGAGCAGCAGCTCGGCCTCGATCTCCTTGCCGTTCTCCAGCGAGACCTTGACGCCGTTCTCCGTGCTCTGGACGCCGGAGAAGCGGCTGCCCAGCTCGAAGGCGATCTTGCGGCGGCGGAAGGCGCGCTCCAGCAGCTTGGAGGAGGACTCGTCCTCCAGCGGCACCAGGTGGGGGAGCGCCTCGACGATGGTGACGTCGACGCCGAAGGACTTCCAGGCGCTGGCGAACTCGCAGCCGATGACACCGCCGCCGAGGATGATCGCCGAGGCGGGTACCCGGTCGAGGTTCAGCGCGTGGTCGCTGGTGATGACCTTCGTGCCGTCGATCTCCAGCCCCGGGAGCGACCGGGCGTAGGACCCGGTGGCCAGCAGGACGTGCTTGCCCTCGTAGGTCTGGCCGCCCACCTCGACCGTGGTGGGGGAGGTGAGCCGCCCCTCGCCCTCGACGTAGGTGATCTTGCGGGCCTTCACCAGGCCCTGCAGCCCCTTGTAGAGCTTGGAGATGACGCCGTCCTTATAGGCGTTGACGCCGTCCATGTCGATGCCGGCCAGGGAGGTCTTCACGCCGAACTGCTCGCCGTCGCGGGCCAGGTCGGCGACCTCGCCGGCGTGCAGGAGCGCCTTGGTCGGGATGCAGCCGCGGTGCAGGCAGGTGCCGCCGACCTTGTCCTTCTCGATGAGGACGACATCCAGCCCGAGCTCGGACGCGCGGAACGCGGCCGCGTATCCACCCGAGCCACCGCCGAGGATGACCAGGTCGGCGGGGGTGGTGGGTGCGCTCACGAGTGGCTCCTCGAGTTCCTGCGGCCCCCGTGTCGCTCGGACGGGGGATGGTCAGGTCCATCCTGCCACCCCGGGAACGGTGCGGCCGGACACCCCGTTGGTGTCCTCGGGCGTGCTTCGACACACCTGCTCAGCAGGGCGGGGCACCGAGGGACGGAGGCGGCGCGATGGGGCTGTTCGGCCGACTGCGGGGGAGGCGCCGGGGCGGGGGCGGGGACCGCCGGGGCACGCTGGACCGCGCCTCGGTCCGGGAGGACCTCGGCCACCTCGAGCAGTTCGTGGCCAGCCGCCGCGGCGTCGAGGGCTACGTCGAGCCGCGCACCGCCGTCACCGAGACGACGATCCTGCTCGTCGCCGCGGACGGTGAGTGGACCCGCCGCCGCATCTCCGGTCCGGATGTGGCCCGCAAGCTCTCCCGTGACCTGGCCATCCCGGTGTACGACGCCCAGGTCACCGGCTACCCCCAGCGGATGCGCGACTGGTCGGCGCGGCAGAAGGCCAACCGCCTCGAGTGACGCGGTATAGGAACCTCTCCCCACGTCGCCGACCCGGAGACGTGGGGATAGCTTCCTATGCCTCGGCGATCGCGTCCTCGATCGTGGCCAGGAGGGTGCGCACGGGGACGCCGGTGCCGCCCTTGGGCGTGTAGCCCCACGGACCGCCGGTGTTGTAGCTCGGCCCGGCGATGTCGATGTGCGCCCAGGGCAGCCCCGCCGGCACGAACTCGGCCAGGAAGTGCGCCGCGACGAGCATGCCGCCCATCCGGTCGGCGTTGGCGTTGACCATGTCGGCCAGCGGTGAGTCGATGCCCTTGCGCAGCTCCTTCGGCATCGGCATGGCCCACATCGGCTCACCGCTGCGCAGGCTGGCGGCCACCACGGCGTCCCGGAGCGCGTCGGTGCCCATGACGCCGGCGGTGCGGCTGCCGAGGGCGACGAGCTGGGCGCCGGTCAGGGTGGAGGTCTCGACCAGCAGGTCGGGGGAGTCCTCGGCGGCGCGCACGATGGCGTCGGCCAGGATCAGCCGCCCCTCGGCGTCGGTGTTGGTGATCTCCACCTTCTTGCCGTTGCGGAAGGTGAGGACGTCGCCCGGGCGGTAGGCGGTGCCGCTGGGCAGGTTCTCCGCCATCGGCACCGTCGCGGTGAGCTCGACCGGCAGGCCCAGCTCGGCGACCAGGCACACGGTGGCGATGACTGCCGCGGCGCCGGCCATGTCGCTGGTCATGTGGTGCATGTTCGCGGCGGGCTTGATCGACAGGCCGCCGCTGTCGAAGGTGATGCCCTTGCCGACGAGCGCGACCTTCTTGCGGGCCCGCTTGCCCCGGTAGGTCAGGCGCAGCAGGCGCGGGCCGCGGCTGGAGCCGGCGCCGACGGCGAGGACGCCGCCGTACCCGCCCGAGGCCAGGGCGTCCTCGTCGAGGATCTCCACGGACAGTCCGGCCTTCTTGCCCGCCGCGGCGCCGCGAGCGGCGAGCTCGGCGGGGTGCAGGTCGTTCGGCGGGGTGTTCACCAGGTCGCGGGCCAGCTCGATCGCCGCGGCGACCGCGCGCACCCGGGCGAGCGGGGCCTTCGCGTCGCCGGCGTCCGGGACGACGACCGTGTACTCCCGCGGCGGGGTGGGCCGGTCGGCGGGCAGGTCGGAGCGGTAGGTCGTGAACTCGTAGGCGCCCAGCAGCGCGCCCTCGCCCACGGCGTGCAGCCGCTCGGCGTCCGGGGCCCCGCCGACGGCGGCCAGCAGGCTGATGACCGATCCCCGGCCGGTCAGCGCGCGGCTGGCCGCACCCGCGGCGCGGCGCACGGCCTCGGCGGCGTAGCGCCCGTCGGCGTCGGGGGCGCCGAGACCCACCGCTGCCACGACCGGGAAGGGCGCCTGGCCGAGGGTGGCCACCCGGGTGACCTCCTCCTCGCCGCCGCGGGCACCGAGGTCGGCGAGCGCCGGGAGCAGCCGGCCGCCGAGCAGCCGGTCCACCGCCTCGGCGCCGGGGGTGGCGAGCAGCCCGGCGGGGCCGCGGCCCACACCGACGACGACGGCGTCGCCGGGGACCTTCTCGATCGGGCGGTCGGTGGCGGAGATCGTCGGCGGCACGGGGGAGAGCTTAGACAAAGGACCCCGCTGCCCCCCGGGCCTCGCAGGCTCGCCCCGGGCCCCTGCAGCGGGGCCGCGCTAGCGTTCCCGCGTGGATCCGCGCACCTCGCCCCTGCACGACCGGCACGTCGCGGCCGGCGCCAAGCTGGCCGACTTCGGTGGCTGGTCGATGCCCATCGAGTACGCGGGGGGCGGTGTCCTCGCCGAGCACGCGGCCGTGCGGGAGGGCGTCGGCCTCTTCGACGTCTCCCACCTGGGCACGGCCACCGTGCGGGGGCCGGGGGCAGCGGCGTTCGTCGACTCCTGTCTGACCAACGACCTCGGGCGGATCGGTCCGGGGCAGGCGCAGTACACGCTCTGCTGCGTGCCCGACGGCGAGCCGCAGGCCGGCGGCGTGGTCGACGACCTCATCGTCTACCTGCACGCCGACGACGACGTCCTGCTGGTGCCCAACGCCGCCAACGCCGCGGAGGTCGTCGCCCGGCTGACCGACGCCGCGCCGGCCGGGGTGACGGTCACCGACCGGCACGCGGAGGTCGCCGTCCTCGCCGTCCAGGGGCCCCGCTCGCCGCAGGTGCTGTCGCTGCTGGGGCTGCCCGGGGAACTGGGCTACATGTCGTTCGTCACCGGGGTCGGGGGCGGGGACACCGAGGTGACCGTCTGCCGCACCGGCTACACCGGGGAGCACGGCTACGAGCTGCTCGTCGCCGCCGACCGGGCCGCCGTCCTGTGGGACGCGCTTGTCGCCACCGGCGCCGACGAGGGGCTGCGGCTGTGCGGGCTCGGCGCCCGCGACACGCTGCGCACCGAGATGGGCTACCCGCTGCACGGGCACGAGCTCTCCCGCGACATCACCCCCAACCAGGCGCGCAGCGGCTGGGCGGTCGGCTGGAAGAAGCCGGCGTTCTGGGGTCGGGAGGCGCTGCTGGCCGAGCGGGAGACGGGCCCGGCCCGGGTGCTGTGGGGCCTGCGCGCGACCGGGCGAGGCATCCCGCGGCCGGGCATGGCGGTGCTGGACGCCGACGGCAACCGGGTCGGCGAGGTCACCAGCGGCACGTTCTCGCCGACGCTGCGCACCGGGATCGCGCTCGCCCTGCTGGACACCGCCGCGGGCGTCGAGGACGGCGCGGAGGTCGCCGTCGACGTCCGCGGGAAGCCGCAGCCGGTCACGGTGGTGCGCCCGCCGTTCGTGGAGTCCCACGTCCGCTAACGCTTCGGGTGCGACTCCTTCGTCGGCTCCGGCGGATCGGGCAGCGTGTCGGCGACGGCGGCGTCGCGCTGCCCCATGGGGACCGGCGCACCCTCGGTGGTGTCCTCCGCGGTCTGGTGCTCGGCCTCGGCGTTGATCTCCGCACCGAGTAGCACCAGGTAGCAGGTGAGGTACAGCCACAGCATCAGCACGATGACGCCGGCGATGGCTCCGTAGGTCTTGTCGTAGGACCCGAAGTTCCCGACGTAGAAGCTGAAGCCGAGGCTGACCAGCGCCCAGACGACGGTCACCACGATCGAGCCGAGGCTGACCCAGCTCAGCCGGGGTGCGTCCCGGTCGGGGGCGACCCGGTAGAGCACGGCGAGGGACCCGGCGAAGACACCGAGCAGCAACACCCAGCGCACCACCTGGGCGAGCACCGTCCCGACGATCCCGAGCGGCAGGGCGTCGAGCACCGCCGGCACGACGGCCACCAGGGCGAAGGCGACGAGCACGAAGACGATCGCGCCGAACGTCAGGCCGAGCGCGAGGCCCTTGCGCTTGACGAAGCTGCGGGTCTCGACCTCGTCGTAGGCGATGTTGATCGCCGTGATGGCGTTGCCGGTGCCCCCGGCCGCCGACCACAGCGCCGCGAGCACCGAGATCGCCAGCCCGACCGACAGCGCGCCGCCGCTGTTGGAGGTGATCTCGGTGAGCTGCTCGCCGATGAGGTCCGCCGCGCTGGCCGGCAGCTGGTCGGCGAGGTCCTCGACCTGCCGGGCCACCGTCTCCGGCGAGGCCACCAGTCCGTAGAGCGAGATGGTCGCGATCAGCGCCGGGAAGACCGCCAGGAAGGCGAAGAACGCGACGCCGCCGGCGATGATCGGCATGTTGTCGGCGTTGTTCTCCGCCCACGCCCGCTTGACGATCTGCTTCCAGCCGCGCCACGGGATCTGCGTGGGCCTGTCGGCGTGCAGGCCGGGCAGGGCGTCGGGTCCCGGGGACCCCGGCGGCGGGAGTCCCGGGTCCTGGGCCGCGGCGCCGGCGGCGACCCGGTCGGCCGTCTCCCGGGCCGCGGCCCGGCGGGCGGCCTTCTCCTCGACCCGCTCGCGGATCCGGTCGACGGCGCTCTCGCGCGGCCTGGTGCCGGTCATCAGTCCCCGGGCCAGCTACCGGTGAGCTTGCTGTACCCGCGGGCCCCGGCCCGGTCGATGGCGGCCTTGGTCGCGGCGAAGATGGCGCCCTGGAGGGCCGCGGCGATCACGACCTCGCGCATCCGGTACTCGCTCTGCAGCGCACCGGGGGCGTCGTCCTCGTTGGCCGCGAGCTTCCAGACCTGCTTGAACACCGCGCCGGAGATCATGCCGGCCGCGACGCCGCCGAGCAGCCCGATGGGGCGGTAGAGCAGGGCGCTGCCCTTGCTCTTGTTCTTCTTCTCCTTGCCCGGTGTGTCCGCGGCCTTGCTGCGCTTGCTCATCGAGCTGCCCTCCTGGCCTTCCGCTTCGTCCTGGCGGCCTTCTTCGCGGCCTTGCGGGCAACCTTCTCAGTCGCGGCCCGGCGGGCGGCCAGCGCCTTCTCCGCCTGCCTGGCCTCGCGCCGCACCTCGCGCCGGGCCCGGCGCTGCGGGCGGGTGCGCCGACGCCACACGAGCAGCCCGAGGAGACCGACGACGGCGGCGCCGGCGCCGATGACCGCCGGCGGGCTCTCCCGGTACGTCTCCACCGCGGTGTCCTTGGCGCGCGCCGCGCCCTCCTTCGCCCGCGCGGGGACGTCGAGGCGGGCGCTGAGCTCGTCGACCGTCCGGCCCAGCTGGGCGCGGGTCTCCTCGATCTCGGCCTTGATGGCGTCGGGGTCCGGTGACCCGTTCGCGGTCGGGTCGGTCATCGCGAGGCCGCCTTCTTGACGGTGGCGATGTCGGCCTTGGTGCTGGCGATCGCCTGGGAGGGGACGGGCGGGCTGCCCTGCTGGACGTCCTTCTTGCCGATCAGCGCCAGGACGCCGGCGACGGCGAACAGGACGACGGCGACGATCACCGCGGCCAGCCAGCCCGGGACGGCCTCGGCGAGCCCCAGGACGGCCGCGCTGATGAGCACCGCGAGGCCGAAGAAGGCGAACAGCCCGGCGCCGCCGAACAGCCCCGCACCGAGCCCCAGCCGCTTCGCCTTCTGGGTCACCTCGGCCTGGGCGAGCTTCGCCTCGTCGCGGACGAGCGTGCTGATCTGCTCGGTGAGCCGGCTGATCAGCTCACCGGTCGAGGCGTCGGCCGGTGCCGGCGGCGGCGGGGTGGCGCGCGAGGCGCCGGCGGTGGAGGGGTCGGTCATGGGTCCTCCGGTTCTCGGGAGCGGTCGCTCCTGCATGCCCCCGGCGGTCGCCGCCGTAACCCGCCGGTGATCACGGACCGGACACACCCGGGCGCCGGCACCGCCGCCCGGGTGTGGCTAGCCTCGCGGTCATGAGCTGGACGCTGTCGAGCCGGACCCTGTCGTGAGCTGGACCTGGCGCCTCGAGGGCCCGGCGGGGGAGACGGTGGACCCGGTCGCGGTCGACGTGACGGTGCCGCCGTCGGAGAACCAGGCCGACGCCGAGTCCTGGCTCGGCGAGCACTGGCGCGACCTGCTGGCCCGCGGGGTCTCCGCCGTCACCCTGTTCGACGGGGAGACCCTCGTCTACGGCCCGATGGGCCTCGCGCCGAGCTGAGTCAGCCGCGCATGGTCTTGGCGGGGTCCCGCTCGACCACGTCGCCCAGCACCTCGTCGATGCGGGCCAGGACGTCGTCCTCCAGGCGCACCCCGGCCGCGGCCACGTTCTGCTGCACCTGCTCGGGTCGGCTGGCGCCGATGATCGCGGCGGCGACGTTCCGGTTCTGCAGCACCCAGGCGACGGCGAGCTGCGCCATCGACAGGCCGACGTCGTCGGCGACGGCGCGCAGGCCCTGCACGCGGGTGAGGACGTCGTCGCGCAGGAAGCCGCGCATCGAGCCCCCGACCTCGGCGTCGGCGCCGCGGCTGCCCTCGGGGGGCTGCTCGCCGGGGAGGTACTTGCCGGTCAGCACCCCCTGGGCCAGCGGCGACCAGACGATCTGCGCGATGCCCTCCCGCTCGGAGGTGGGGACGACCTCCTGCTCGATGACCCGCCAGAGCATCGAGTACTGCGGCTGGTTGCTGATCAGCTGGATGCCCAGCTCGCGGGCCATCGCCGCCCCCGAGGCGATCTCGTCGGCGCGCCACTCCGAGACGCCGATGTAGAGGACCTTGCCCTGCCGCACCAGGTCGGCGAAGGCGGTCATCGTCTCCTCGAGCGGGACCGAGGTGTCGTACCGGTGGGCCTGGTACATGTCCAGGTAGTCGGTCTGCAGCCGCCGCAGCGAGGCGTGGCAGCTCTCGGTGATGTGCTTGCGGGACAGCCCGCGGTCGTTGCGACCCGGGCCGGTCGGCCAGTAGACCTTGGTGAAGATCTCCAGCCCCTCGCGCCGCTGACCGGCGAGCGCCCGGCCCAGCACGGACTCGGCGCGGGTGCCGGCGTAGACGTCCGCGGTGTCGAACGTCGTGATCCCGGCGTCGAGCGCGGCCGCCACGCAGGCGTGGGCGGCGTCCTCCTCGACCTGGCCGCCGTGGGTGAGCCAGTTGCCGTAGGCGATCTCGCTGATGGTCAGGCCGGAGCGGCCCAGGCGTCGGTGTTCCACGTCCTCCGACGCTAGCCCGCGACGCCGGGCCCGGCCTGCTCAGACGTCGGCGCCGACCGCGACCTCGGGCTTCGGGAAGCGCCAGCGGCGGATCATCGTCGACCGGCTGATGCCGTACCAGATCAGGCCCTTGGTCTTGTGCTGACCGTCGGGGAAGCGGGCCTTCACCGTCTTCGTGATCCGGCGGCCGAGCATCGCCGAGTCGCCGATGAGCACCAGGAAGTAGGCCATCCACATCAGCATCACGATGCCCTGGAACTGTGGGACGACGTAGCTGACCAGCAGCAGCCCGGCGAAGGGCAGGAAGAACGACGCGAGGTTGCGGCGGGCGTCGGTCACGTCGCGCACGAGCTTGCGCACGGGACCGCGGTCGCGCGCCGGCAGGTAGGAGTCGTCGCCCATCGCCATGCGCTCGCGGGTGCTGCCGCGCCGCGCGGCCTGCTGCTCCCGCATCCGCTTGTAGGCCTCCTTGCGGGTGGTCGGCGGCGGCGGGGGCGGCCCGGCACGGCGGACCTGCGCCTCGCTGCGCTTGGGCGTCGGCCGGCCCTTGCCGGCGGCGCGGACCAGCTCGGCGGTCAGGTCGGCGGACGTGTCCGAGGTGGTCGCGGCCTGGTCGCGGCGGCCGGGCAGACGGAGCTTCACACCATCGAGTCTACGTGGGGTCCCGCACGTTCCCCTCCTGCCGCGACACGGAGCCGTACAGTGGGAAGAGGACCCGCTGCGGCGGTGTTGGCGTGTTGCGGGACCTGCCGCAGCAGGCACCACTCGGACGTGGGAGGAACACACATGACGGTGCAGGACACCACGGCGACCGGTGTCGTCCTGAGCGAGACGGCAGCCGGCAAGGTCAAGGCGCTGCTCGACCAGGAGGGCCGCGACGACCTGCGGCTGCGGATCGCGGTGCAGCCCGGCGGTTGCTCGGGTCTGCGCTACCAGCTCTTCTTCGACGAGCGGTTCATGGACGGCGACCAGACCTTCGACTTCGACGGCGTCGAGGTCATCGTCGACCGGATGAGCGGCCCGTACCTGGGCGGCGCGGTCATCGACTTCGTCGACACCATCGAGAAGCAGGGCTTCACGATCGACAACCCCAACGCCACGGGTTCGTGCGCGTGCGGCGACTCGTTCAGCTGACGTAGTCCGACGAAGGCCCGGTCCCCCGTGCGGGGGCCGGGCCTTCGTCGTCCCTACAGGCTGACCGGGTAGACCGTCTCGGGGATCTCCGGGCGGATCCGCTCCTCGACGAAGATCCCGTGCCAGACCATGAAGACCAGCACCTCCCACACCTGGCGGGCGGTCCGCTTGCTCGGCACCTCGGCCTCCCGCAGCCGGTTGAGCAGGCCGAGGACGTGGTCGCGGTCGAGCCACTCGTCGGTCTGGCTCTCGGTCACGATGCCCCGCGCCCAGTCGTGCAGCGGCCCGGCCAGGAAGTCCGCCGTCGGCACCGGGAAGCCGAGCTTGCGCCGGTTCATGATCCGCGGCGGCACGATCTGGGCCATCGCCTGACGGAGCGCGTACTTCGTCGCGTCCCCGCGGCGGGGCACCCGCTGCTCGAGCGGGATCCGGCGGGCGACCTCGAACACCTCGGTGTCCAGGAACGGCACCCGCAACTCCAGCGAGTGCGCCATGGTCATCTTGTCGGCCTTGACCAGGATGTCGCCCCGCAGCCAGGTGAACAGGTCGACGTACTGCATCGCCGTCACCTCGTCGTAGCCGGCCGCGCGCGTCTGCCGGTACAGGTCCTCGGTGACGGCCACGTGCGACAGGTCCGGGTCGTAGCCGGGGTGCAGGGCGGCCAGCTCGTCGTCGCGCATGTTGCGGGCGTTGCCGTAGTAGCGCTGCTCCAGCGGCATCGACGCCCGGCGCAGCAGGTCCTGCCCGCGGACGCCCTCGGGCAGCAGGTCGGCCAGCCGCGCCATCGCCCGGCGGCCGGGTGCGGGGAGGTTCTTCGCCCACGCCAGGCTGATCGGCTCGCGGTAGATCGTGTAGCCGCCGAACAGCTCGTCGGCGCCCTCGCCGGAGAGCACCACCTTCACGTGCTTGCGGGCCTCGCGGGCCACGAAGTACAGCGGCACGAGGGCGGGGTCGGCGACCGGGTCGTCGAGGTACCAGACGACGGTCGGGATCGCGTCGGCGAACTCCTCGGCGGTGATCTCGACCGGGACGTGGCGGACGCCGAGGATGCCCGCCGACTCGGCCGCGATCTCGATCTCCGACTGCTCCTGCCGCTGGAAGCCGACCGTGAACGTCATCAGGTCGGGGTTGTAGCGGTGCGCGAGCGCCGCGATCGCGGTGGAGTCGATGCCGCTGGAGAGGAACGAGCCGACGGTCACGTCGGCGCGCATGTGCTTGGCGACCGACTCGTCCAGCGCGTCGGCGATCCGCTCGTAGAGCTCCTGCTCGCGGCCGGCGGGGACGGGCTGCGGTGCCCACGCCGGGTGGAAGTAGCGGCTGGTGTGCAGTTCGCCGTCGACGACGGTGAAGCTGGTGCCGCTCTCGATCCGGCGGATCCCGCGGTGCAGGGTCGCGGGCTCGGGCACGTACTGGAGCGTCAGGTAGTGCTGCAGCGAGGCCGGGTCGACGCCGCCGGCGGCCGCGCTGCCGCCGAGCAGTTCCAGCACGGCCTTCTTCTCGGAGCTGAAGACCAGCCCGCCGTCGGCCAGGCGCGCGGTGAAGAGCGGCTTGATGCCGAAGGGGTCCCGGGCGCCGAACGCCGTCCGCGTCTCGGTGTCCCAGATGACGAAGGCGAACATCCCGCGCAGCCGCCGGACGACGTCCTGGCCCCACAGGTGGTAGCCGGCGACGATCGTCTCGGTGTCGCCGTGGGTGGCGAGCTCCGCGCCGGCGGCCTGCAGCTCCTCGCGCAGCTCCAGGTAGTTGTAGATCTCCCCGTTGAACAGGATCCGGTAGCGGTCCCGGGCATAGGGGAGCGGCTGCGGGCTGCCCTCGAGGTCGATGATCGACAGCCGGTTGAAGCCGAGGACGACGTTGGCGTCGGACCAGACCGCGGTGTCGTCGGGGCCGCGGTGGTGCAGGCAGTGCAGCGCCTCGCGGACGCCGTCGACGAGCGGCTCGCCGACCCGGTCGGCGTCGGTGGACAGGTACGCCAGCAGGCCGCACATGCGCAGGGGTCTCCCGGGGAGGTCGGTCGGGGCGGGACGGTCAGAGCGGCTGGCCGGCGCGGACACGGGTGCTGACCCGTCGCTCCGCCCAGAAGGAGAGGAACGGGACGACGCCGGCCAGCAGCACCAGCACCGTGCCCTTCGCCGTCCAGCGGGACTTCCGCGCCAGGTCGAAGGCCGTGACCAGGTAGACGATGTAGAGGAAGCCGTGCACGGGGGAGACCACCGCGGAGACCTCGGGGACGTCGGCGGCGTACTTCAGCGGCATGGCCACGGCCACGAGCACCAGCAGCATGACGCCGACGACGTAGGCCATCACCCGGTACCGGAGGAGCGCCCCGGCGACCTGCGGCGTCAGGGTGGGGGTGTCAACGGCCACGGGGGGTCTCCTGTCCGAGCGCCTTCTCGTTGAGCTCGGCGAGGTAGGCGTTGTAGGCCGCGAGCTCCGGGTCGCCGGTCGTGTCGATCCGCGGCCGCTGGTACAGGACCAGCGCGTTGCCCGGCTCGTCCTCGTCGGGGTCGCGGTGCAGCTCCTCGCGCACCATGCGCACGTAGAACCACAGGCCCATGAACCCGTAGAGCGGCCACTGCAGGGCGTAGCTCCAGTTCACCGCGCCGCCGCCGTCCTCGGCCTTGGACAGCTGCCAGTGCCCGAGGAAGAACGTGGCCACGAAGAGCGCCGCCACCAGCAGGTGCAACGCCACCCACTTGGGGGTCAGCAGCCGGGAGAACACCCCCCGACTCTAACCGCCGGCCGGTCGCGTCCGGTGCCGGTCGTGAGGGCCGTCACGACCGCGGCGGGCCTGCGTCGTCGGCGCTCCCGGGGCGTTCCCCGGCGTCGGGTCACGACCCGGCGACGGCCCCGCGGGTCGGACCTCTCCGGTGCTCACCCGCCGAGCGGGGTCGGCTAGTCTCGCCGCAGACTGTGGTCGGTGCGCGACCACCCGCCCGGACCGGTGGGAGGCGCCGCCGGGGATGACCGTCCGGGCTTCCGGGCGGCGGACGAGGAGGCAGCGAGCAGTGGCTCGAGGCAACAGGCTCGCGCGGGTCGCCGCGCTCGGTCTCCTGGGGGTCCCGACCCTCTCGGGGTGCACCCCCGACAACGAGTTCTGGCGCTGGGGCTGGCCCGCGGGCATCACGGACCAGTCGCAGGACATCAAGGACCTGTGGATCTGGTCGGTCATCGCCGCCCTGATCGTCGGCGTCCTCGTCTGGGCCCTCATGGGCTGGTCGATCGTGCGGCACCGCAAGCGCGGCGACGAGCTGCCCCGGCAGACGGCCTACAACCTGCCGCTGGAGATCGTCTACACGATCATCCCGTTCCTGATCATCGCCGGGCTGTTCTTCTTCACGGTGAAGGTGCAGAACGAGGTCCAGGACCGCAGTGACGACCCGGACGTGAACATCACCGTCCAGGCGTTCAAGTGGAACTGGGAGTTCCTCTACGCCGACACGGCCGAGGACGAGGCCGACCAGGTCAGCACCGTCGGCAACAGCGAGGAGATCCCGATCCTCGTCCTGCCGACCGACCGTTCGATCCAGTTCTTCCTCCGTTCGGCCGACGTCATCCACTCCTTCTGGGTGCCGGAGTTCCTCTTCAAGCTCGACGTGATCCCCGGTAACGAGAACGGCCGGGACAACGTCTTCCAGGTCACCATCGAGGAGGGCCAGGAAGGCGCCTACGTCGGTCGCTGCGCCGAGCTCTGCGGGACCTACCACGCGTACATGAACTTCGAGGTCCGCGTGCTCAGCGGTGAGGACTACGACCGCTACCTCCAGCTCCGCGAGGGCGGCGCCAGCACCTTCGACGCGCTGGAGGAGGTGGACCCGGAGCGCGGTGGCGCAGCGGTGGCCACCCGGCCGTGGGACTTCGCCGAGGACACGCAGCGGTCCGATGGCTGACGCCGGCTCCCCGAACACGTTCCCCACCACGACGCAGCCGGGAGGACGCTCGTGAAGGTCGAAGCAGCAGTCTTTGGCGTCATCTCCGTCGTCCTGGCCGCCTTCGCGGTGGTCTACGGCGTGTGGGCGAAGGAGCCGATCGGCACCACGGCCCTGGCGCTCTCGGCGGGTCTGACGATCCTCGTCGGTGGGTTCTTCTGGTTCATCTCCCGGCGCATCGACGCGCGGCCCGAGGACCGCAAGGACGCCGACATGGCCGACGGTGCCGGCGAGCTGGGCTTCTTCAGCCCCGCCAGCTACTGGCCCTTCACCATCGCCTGCGCCGTGGGGACCACGGCCCTGGGGCTGGCGTTCTTCTACCCGTGGCTCATCATCACGGGGGCCGTGGCGATCATCCTCGCCGTCGGCGGCCTCCTGTTCGAGTACTACGTCGGCCAGAACGCCCACGGCTGATCCGCTCCGTACGTCCACGAAGGGCCCCTCCCCGCTCCGGCGGGAGGGGCCCTTCGTCGTCTCCGGGTTTGTCCGTGGGGCCCGGAGGTGGGCGTCGCCGAGCGGGTGCGCCCACGCCGCGCTCCCGGACCGTTCCTGCCGCGTCAGCGCACCCGCTCGGGCCGGGGACATGCCGAGGAGTCTGTGACGCAACCGACGGCTGAGCGCTGTCCCTCGGCCGGCCGTTCCTGTGCTGGGGATGGCCGGCTGGAGGACGACGCTCCGGCCGACTGAGGTCCCGGAGGGAATCGGTCGGTGTCACGCCCACGGATCCCCTCCGGTCCAGGCGCTCGCCAGGGACGACCCGGCAGCGGGGGAGGGGACCGTCCCGACGACGACCACCGCCTCCTGCCACCACCTCACGTCCTGGGGTCGGCCACGGCCATGAGGGCACCTCGGCGCCACCTGGGCCGGGTCGATGGCCCCGGAACGCGAGAGGGCCCGGTGGACGATGTCCACCGGGCCCTCTCGACGTACGGGTCGATCAGTCGCGAGGCTCCTGCGGCTTGCCGCCCTCGGAGGGGCGGCCACCCTCGGAGGGACGACCGGAGCTGGTCAGCTCGCGGGACTCCGCGCTGGCCAGGCCGTGCTCCTCCTGCCGCTGCTCGAGCTCGACGGCCGCCGGCGACTCGATCGGCCGGAAGAAGCCCCGGATGGCGCGCCGGGCGCCACCGATCTGGTTCATCTTCTTCGGGACGGAGGCGCCGCCGTAGGCCAGCTGGCCGTGGCCGTGCTCGTCCACCGGGCCGAGCGGCTGGTGGACCTCGATGAACTCACCGTGCGGCAGGCGCCGGATGACGCCCGTCTCGATGCCGTGCTCGAGGACCTCGCGGTCGTGCTTCTGCAGGCCGAGGCAGATGCGGTACGTGAAGACGTACACCAGCGGCGGCACCACGATCAGCCCGAGCCGGCCGACCCACGTCATCGCGTTCAGGCTGACGTCGAACTTGTCGGCGATGACGTCGTTGCCGCCGGACATGATCAGCCAGAAGTAGAACGCCACGGACATGGTGCCCAGCGAGGTGCGGACGGGCACGTCGCGGGGACGCTGCAGCAGGTGGTGCGCCGCGGTGTCGCCGGTCAGCTTCCGTTCGATCATCGGGTAGAGCGCCAGCAGCGTGAAGAGGATGCCCGGCAGCACGAGGGTCGGCCAGAACAGCGCCGGGATCTGGTAGTTGCCCGGCAGGTTGATGTCCCAGGCCGGGAAGAGCCGGGTCGACCCGTCGAGGAACATGACGTACCAGTCCGGCTGCGAGGCAGCGGACACCTGCGCCGGGTTGTACGGACCCCACAGCCAGATCGGGTTGATCTGCACCAGCCCACCGAGCGCGGCGATGACGCCGAACACGATGAAGAACAGACCACCGGCCTTGCCCGCGAAGGTGGGGAAGAGCCGGTTGCCGACGACGTTGTGCTCGGTCCGGCCGGGCCCCGGGAACTGGGTGTGCTTCTGCTTCACCAGGAGCAGCATGTGCACGGCGATGAGCGCGAGCAGGATCGCCGGGATCAGCAGCACGTGGACGATGTAGAACCGCCCGATGATCAGCTCACCCGGGAAGTCGCCACCGAAGACCGCCCAGTGCGCCCACGTCCCGATCACGGGGATGGCCAGGATGATCGCGCTGATGATCCGGAGGCCGGTGCCCGACAGCAGGTCGTCGGGGAGGGTGTAGCCGGTCGCGCCCTCGAGCATGGCCAGGACCAGCAGCCCGACGCCGATGAGCCAGTTGGTCTCCCGCGGCCGGCGGAACGCGCCGGTGAAGAAGATGCGCAGCAGGTGCACGATGATCGACGCCATGAACAGCAGGGCGGCCCAGTGGTGGACCTGCCGCATGAAGAGGCCACCGCGGACGTCGAAGGAGAGGTCGAGCGCCGAGTCGTACGCCGCCGACATCTCCACGCCACGCAGCGGCGCGTAGGCGCCCTCGTAGGTGACCTCGCGCATCGACGGGTCGAAGAAGAACGTCAGGTAGGTACCCGACAGCAGCAGGACGATGAACGAGTAGAGCGCGATCTCGCCGAGCAGGAACGACCAGTGGTCGGGGAAGACCTTGTTCAGCGTCCGGCGCAGCGGGCCGGCGACGATCAGCCGGTCGTCGATCTCGTGCGCGGTCTTGCCGAGCCGGCTGGTCGGGGCGCCGGGCGCCGTGGCGGTACGAGCCATCAGATGCGCTCCCGGTTCCAGTAGGTGGGACCCACGGCTTCAAGGTAGTCGCTGCGCGCCACGAAGTAGCCGTCCTCGTCGACATCCAGCGGTAGCTGGGGCAGCGCGCGGGTGGCCGGCCCGAAGACCGGCTTGGCGCCCTGCGTGACGAGGAACTGCGACTGGTGGCAGGGGCACAGGATGCGGCTGGTCTCCTGCTCGTACAGCGACACCGGGCAGCCGGCGTGCGTGCAGATCTTGGAGAACGCGACGTAGTCGCCGTAGCCGAAGCCGTCCTGGCCCTCGCGGGGCTCCTCGACGGCGACCTGCTCCGGACGCAGCCGGATCAGCATCGTGGCGGCGTCGGCCTCGCGGTTGCCGCCGGGCACCTCCGGAAACACCGTCTCGAGCGAGCCGGGGACGGCGTCGCCCGGGCGGATCGGCGTGCCGTCGTTGCGGACCAGGCGCACCCCGGGGGCCCAGGACGTGGTGCCGAGCGGGTTCCCGGTGTTCGGGTTCTTGATCAGACCGCCCAGCGGCATCAGCAGCATCAGGCCCAGGCCGCCGCCCATGAAGGCCAGCGACCGGGTGATGAGCTTGCGCCGGGCCAGGCCGCTGTTGTGCAGGCCGCCGACCAGGGTCGCCCCGGTGGTCACCCGGTCGAAGTGGGACCCGTCGTGCTTGTCCTGCACCGCGGTCTCGTGCGGCAGCAGCTTGCGGGTGTAGAGCACGAGTCCGAGGCCCACGAGGATCAGCGCGAGACCCATCAGGACCCCGAGCATCGGGGTGAACCACGAGCTCCAGGTGCCGCTGTCGATCGTCCACTCCCACTCGGGGAGGAACCAGCCGGAGCCGATGTAGATGACGACGAAGCCGAAGGCGGCGAGACCGGCGAGGGCGAAGACGGTGCCGACCTGCCGGACGGAGCGCCGCTCGAGGGCAGAGCCCGGCTCCGGGCCAGGGTCGACGTGCAGGATCTGCACGCCGTCGTAGGAGGCGCCCAGGCGGTCCAGCTCCTCGCGGGGCATCGCCGCGAGCTGTTCCGGGGTGTAGTCGTCGTCCGGCCCACCGTGCAGCGGTCCGGCGGTGTCCGCGCCGCCGGCCGAGCCGGGGCGGGTGTCGTGCGTGGTCACGCCTTGGTCCCCATCCAGAAGATCCCGAACAACAGGGCGCTCATCCCGACCAGCCAGATGACCAGACCCTCGGCGACGGGGCCGGTGCGGCCGATCCCCGCGCCACCCGGGTCCGGCATCTCCTTGACGGTCTGGACGTAGTTGATGATCGAGCGCTTCTCCTCGGGGGTGAGCTGGTTGTCCCCGAAGACCGGCATGTTCTCCGGCCCGGTCAGCATCGCGGTGTAGATCTCGGTGTCGGTGGCGTCCTCGAGGGAGGGCGCGTACTTGCCCGAGGAGAGCGCGCCGCCCTCGCCGACGAAGTTATGGCACGAGGAGCAGTTGAGCCGGAACAGCTCGCCGCCCAGCGCCAGGTCACCGTCGCGCAGGTCGCCGGTGGGGACGGCGGGGCCGCCTCCGTTGGCTTGCACGTAGGTCACCAGCTGGTCGATCTCCTCGTCGCTGAAGACGACGGGCTTGTCCGGACCCTGCTCGCCCTGGCGGACCAGCGGCATGCGACCGGTGTGCACCTGGAAGTAGACGGCGGCACCACCGACGCCGATGAGGGACGGGCCGCGGCCCTCGACGCCCTCGAGGTTGTCGCCGTGGCAGGTGATGCAGCTGTTCTCGTAGATCTCCCGGCCGGCCTCGTAGTTGGGGTCACCGGCGGCCTCGGGCTCCTCGGCCTGGGCCGGGGCGATCGTCGAGTAGAGCCCGCCGGTGAGCACGAGGGCGGCCATCAGGCCGGCGACGTTGGCGACCCGGCGGCGGGTCTTGGACAGCCGGCGCGAGCGCGCGGCGGCGGCCGGGGTGCCCTCGGCCGGACGGGACCGGCGGAGGCGTGCGCGGCGCGGCTCGTCGTCGGGCCGGGCGTCGGACTGCGGGTTCGTGGTGGACACCGGTTCCCTAGCGGATCAGGTAGATCGTGGCGAAGAGCCCGATCCACACGACGTCGACGAAGTGCCAGTAGTAGGAGACCACGATCGCCGAGGTCGCCTGTGCCGGCGTGAAACGGCCCATCGTGGACCGGATGAGCAGGTAGACGAAGGCGACGAGGCCCCCGATCACGTGCAGGCCGTGGAACCCGGTCGTGAGGAAGAAGACCGACCCGTAGGTGCTCGTGTTGATCTTCGTGCCCTCCTCGACGAGGGTGCGGTACTCGTTCGCCTGGCCCAGCACGAAGATCAGGCCCATCACGAAGGTGATCGTGAACCACCGCCGCAGGCCGTAGACGTTCCCCTGCTCCGCGGCGAAGACGCCGAGCTGGCAGGTGATCGAGGACGCGACCAGGATCACGGTGAAGGTGAGCGCGTACGGCAGGTTCAGCTCGGTCGGCTCCGGAGGCCAGCCGTCCACCGCCCGGGCACGCGCGGTGAAGTACATGGCGAACAGGCCGGCGAAGAACATCAGCTCGCTGGAGAGCCAGACGATCGTGCCGACGCTGACCATGTTCGGTCGGGTCAGGGAGTGCACCCTGGACGTGTCGAAGGTGCCGCTCGCGACGGGAGCCGTTGTCACGCCGCCATCATGGCACCGCCCGCCGACAGGGACGACCGTGGGTCATCGGGCGTGGCGTGCTCCGTGACCGGGTCGAGATCCTCCCGCGCGCTCCCCGTGCCGGGAGATCGCGGGCACTAGGCTCCCCGACGTGAGTTCGCCCTCAGCCAGCCCGGCCGTCGCGGCCACCGTCCTGGTCTACAGCTCCCGGCCCGAGGTGCGGGAGCTGGTGCGCACGGTGGTGGGTCGCCGGCCCGCTGCCGACGTCGGCCCGATCACCTGGATCGAGTGCGCGACGGGGGAGGACGTCATCGACACCGTGGACGCCGGCGGCATCGACCTCTGCGTCCTCGACGGCGAGGCGCAGCCCACCGGTGGCCTGGCGCTCGCCCGCCAGATCACGGTCGAGCTCGCCGACCGCCCGGCGCTGTGCGTCCTCATCGCGAGGCAGCCCGACCGGTGGCTGGCCCACTGGTCGCAGGCCGACGCCACGCTGCCGATGCCGCTCGACCCGCTGACCGCCCCCCGCGTCGTCGCCGACGTGCTGCGGTCCCGGGTGGGCGTGCCGGCCGTCCGCCGCTGAGCGTCGTGGGCACCCCCACCTGGTCGGGCCTGCTCACCCGGCTCCTCGGCCGGGAGGACCTGACCGCGGACGACGCCGCCTGGGCGATGCGCGAGATCATGGCCGGCGAGGCCACCCCCGCGCAGATCGCCGCCTTCGCCGTGGCACTGCGGGCCAAGGGCGAGTCGCCGGCCGAGGTCGCCGGCCTGTCGGCCACGATGCTCGCCCGCGCCACCCCCGTCGAGTTGGCCGTGGACTGCGTGGACGTCGTCGGCACGGGCGGCGACGGCGCGCACACCGTCAACATCTCCTCGATGGCGTCGGTGGTCGCCGCCGCGGCAGGCGTGCCCGTGGCCAAGCACGGCAACCGGGCCGCGTCGTCGTCCTCCGGGTCGGCGGACGTGCTGGAGGCCCTCGGCGTCGTCATCGACCTGCCCGCGCCCGCCGTCGCCCGGTGCGTGGCGGAGGCCGGGATCGGCTTCTTCTTCGCGCCCGTGTTCCACCCCGGGTTCCGGTTCACGGGGGCGCCGCGGCGGGAGATGGGCATCGGCACCGTCTTCAACTTCCTCGGGCCCCTGGCCAACCCCGCCCGCCCGGTGGCCGCCGCCATCGGCTGCGCCGACCTGCGGATGGCCCCGGTGCTGGCCGCCGTGCTCGCCGGCCGCGGCACCCGCGCGCTGGTGTTCCGCGGCGACGACGGCCTCGACGAGCTGACCACCGCGACGACGTCGGCGGTGTGGGTGGTGGGCGACGGGGACGTCCGGCCGGACCGGGTGGACCCGGCGGCCCTGGGCATCGCCCCGGCCTCGGTCGACGCGCTCCGGGGCGGCGACCCGGCGTTCAACGCCGACGTCTTCCGGCGCGTGGTGGGCGGGGAGCGGGGGCCCGTGCGCGACGCGGTGCTGCTCAACGCGGCGGCCGCCCTCGCCGCCTTCGACGGCATCGGCGACGACCTGCACGGTGCGCTGGCGGCCGCGATGACGCGGGCGGCCGCGGCCGTCGACGACGGGGCTGCCGCCGCGCTGCTGGACCGGTGGGTGGCCGTCAGCCGCGAGGTCGCGCCGGCCCGCTGACGGGGCGCTACTCGAGGCCGATGGCGAACGCGGCCTCGAGGTCGTGCCGGGAGTAGGACCGGAAGGCGATGTGGGTGTCGGTCTCGAGCACGCCGGGGACCTTGTTGATCCGGCCGGCGATCACCTCGGCGATCTGCTCGAACTCGCGGACCCGGACGATCGCGATCAGGTCGGTGTCGCCGGCGACCGAGTAGACCTCGCTCACGCCCTCCAGGTCGGCCACGGCCTGGGCTACCTCGGGGATGGCGTCGGTGGCCGCGTCGATCATGACGATGGCGGTGATCACGCCGGGGATGCTAGCCGGGGCGGCACCCGGCCGCCCGCGCCGCGCGGCGCCGGGGAGACCCGGTCCGGCCGGGCCCGCGTGCCCAGCGCCCGGCCGTCGGCGAACGGCTCGCGCTCGCGGCGGCCGGCGTCGACCTGGTCCAGGAAGGCGCTGTAGGAGCCGGTGCCCGGGACGGGGCAGGCGAGAGTGCCGTCGACCTCGACCAGACGGGTGCCGGGCTTCTCCATCCAGCGCAGCACCAGCTCCGTCTCGTCGACCGTGGCGGCCAGCTCGCCGTCGGGGGCCAACGGCGTCTCCGCGGTGGACAACAGGCCGGCGAGCGTCTGCCGCACGGACGTGCCGCGCGGCGCCCCGCCGGCCGCGACGAGCCGCCCCCGGCGGATGACGGACAGGTGCCAGCCGCCGGAGCCGTCGGGCCGGGCGATGACCAGCTGCGGGACGGCGGCGAGCGACTCCAGCCGCTGGCGGCGGCGCACGGCGCGCACGAGGACGGCGATCCGGTCGCGGAGCACCGCGGCGTCCTCGAACCGCTCGTCGGCGGCGAGCCGGTCCACCCGGGCGAGCAGCGGCGCCACGAGCGCCTCCGGATCGGCGGCGACCGCGGCGCGCAGCACGGCGGCGATCTCGCCGTACTCCTCGGGGGTCTGGGCGCCCGTGCACGGCGCACCGCAGCGCCCCATGCCGAAGAGGGCGCACGCGGTGCCGAGGACCCGGACCGACAGGCGCGGCGTGCACTGGCGCAGTGGCAGGGACTCGTGGATGGCCGCGGCCGCGGCGTCGGCGGCCCGCCGGTCGGGGAAGGGGCCGAGGAACACCCCGGCCCCCGGCCGGACCCGCCGGACGATCGACAGCCGCGGGAAGGCCTCGTCGGTCAGCCGGATCCACAGCGCGCGCTCGGGGAACCGGGACCGGCGGTTGTACCGGGGCTTCTGCTCGGCGATCAGCCGGAGCTCGCGGACCGCCGCCTCCAGGTCGTGGGCGCACGGGATGGCCTCGACGCGCTGGGACAGCGCCACCATCTCGGTGATCCGGCTGCGCTGCTCGCTGGAGGTGAAGTAGCTGCGCACGCGGCTGCGCAGGTCGTTCGACGTCCCCACGTAGAGCGGTTCGTCCTTCGGCCCGCGGAAGACGTAGACGCCCGGCCCGCCGGGCACGTCGTCCACCAGGTGCCGCTTGCGGCGCCGCTCCGGGTCGATCCGCCGGGTGAGGCCGGTGAGTTCCTCCAGCGAGGTGATGCCCAGCGGGCCGAGCCGCTCGAACAGCCCGTGGAGGACGTCGACGGTGGCGCGGGCGTCGGCCAGCGCGCGGTGGCAGGGATCGGTGGTGGCGGAGAAGTAGGGCGCGAGGGTCGCCAGCTTGCAGTTGGGCACCTCGTCGCGGCTGAGCAGCCGGCGGGCGAGGACGGCGGTGTCGACCGAGGCCGCGGCGGGCCAGGCGATCCCGTTCTCGGCGCACGCCGCCTTGAGGAAACCCAGGTCGAACGGGGCGTTGTGGGCCACCAGGACCGCGCCCCGGGCGAACTCCAGGAAGGCGGGGAGCACGCTGCCGATCCGCGGCGCCGCGGTGACCATCGTCGTCGTGATGCCGGTCAGGACGCTGATGTAGGGCGGGATCTCCCGGCCGGGGTCGACCAGCGTCTGGAACTCCCCGAGCACCTCGCCGCCGCGCACCTTGACGGCGCCGATCTCGGTGATCGCGCTGTCGCGCGGGGACCCGCCGGTGGTCTCCAGGTCGACCACCACGAACGTGACCCCGGCGAGGGGGGTGCCCAGTTCCTCGATGGTGCCCTGGACGTACCGCGGGCCCGGGTCGAACCGGGGCGCCGGCCCGGCCCCGGCGGCGGAGGCCCCGGGGACCCACCCGGGGGCGGGAGCGGTGGACGGTGGCACGCGGCGGACGGTAGGTCGGGCCACCGACAGTCTCCGGGACCCACGCCGGGTGCCCGGCCGGCCCCGCGACGGCCGTCCGGTGGCCCGGAGGACGGTGCGGGGTTCCCCCGGCCGGGCGAATGCGCTGGTCGCGGTGGCGCGTCGCCATGACGGGGGTCACCATGCACGTCGGGGACCAGGGCGGTCCCCGCCCCGGCAAGAGGTGATCGATGCTCCCGCGCACCCGGTGGCGCGCACGTCGTCCGTCGGTCCTCCTGGCGGCGGTCGCCTCCGCCACCGTGCTGGCGCTGGCCGGGCCGGCCGCGGCCGCCCCGAGCGACCAGCCCGGCGGCACCACCGGCGTGCTGGACAGCGACGCCCTCGACGAGCTGCAGCGGCGGGCGGCGGAGGTCCAGGCCGACCTCCTGGCCCACCAGGGCGAGGTCGTCGCGGCCGAGCAGGCGCTCGCCGACGCCCGGGACGACGCCGCCGCGGCGGAGTCCGTGGTCGCCGACCTCGAGACTCAGCTGGCCGGGTACCAGGAGGCCGTGGCCGACTACGCCTCCGCCGTCTACCGCGACGGCGGGGCGCTGACCCCCCTGACGCTGCTGCTCTCCGGCGGCGAGCCGGGGGAGGTCGTCGCCGCCATGGGCTACCTCGAGGCGGTCGACGCGCACGCCGCCGAGGTCGTGGGCGCGGCCGAACGGCAGCGCCGGGCGGCCGTGGCCGAGCGGGACCGCGCCGCGGCGTCCCTGGCGCAGGCGCAGGCGCGCGCCGACCAGGTGGCGGCGGAGGTGCAGGCCCTGGAGGACGCCGCCACCGCGGTGACCGGGGAGCTGGACGCCGCGCTCGGCGACGTCGACCGCCAACTGGCGCAGTTGCAGCGGCAGCAGGTCGAGGTCGACGAGCAGACCGCCGCCAACTGGCGCGCCTACCTCGACGAACTCGTGGCGGCCGGGGTCACCTCGCCGCCGGCCGCGGAGCTGCTGGACCCGATCGCGGGCCTCCCGGCCGGGCTGGCGCCGGTCGGCTCGGTCACCGGCAGCGCCCAGCCCGGTGCCGCCCAGCTGCCCCGTCAGCCGACGTCGCTGCTGGTGCTGCCCCGGGAGGCGGTCACGGCGGTCACCACGGTCATGGACCGGCTGGGTCTGCCCTACGCGCCGGGGACGGCGGGGCCGGAGTCCTACGACTGCGGATCGCTGGTGCAGTCGGCCTACCGCGCCGCCGGCGTGGAGCTCCCGGGCGACCAGGCCGGGCTGTTCGCCGTCACCCGGCCGATCGCGAAGGAGGACGTGCTCCCGGGGGACCTGGTCTTCCTGGGGACACCCGAGGCGGGACTCGGTCACGTGGGCCTGGCGCTCGACACGCGCTCGATGCTGGCCGCGGACGCGCGTGCTGGGGCGGTCGTCGTCCGCTCGCTGCCGATGGACCAGGTCCTCATGATCGGCCGGCCCACGCTCGGGCAGCGCCCGCCGGAGGCCGCGCCCGGCGTGACCCCGGGAGCGCTGCGGGTGGAGTGCGGCAACACCGTCTACCCGCCCAGCTTCGACGGGGCGCGGTCCTGGGGCGGTTACCCGAACGGCCTCATCCCGCCGAGCGCGCTGTGCGAGCTCGGCTCCGGGGCGCACTCGCTGCGCTGCGACGCCGCGGCCTCCTACCGGGCCATGGACGCCGCCTACACCGCCGCGTTCGGGTCGCCCATCTGCATCACCGACTCCTACCGCACCTACGCCGGCCAGGTCCGGCTCTACGGGGAGAAGCCGGCCCTCGCGGCGGTGCCCGGCACCAGCAACCACGGCTGGGGGCTGGCGGTCGACCTGTGCGGGGGGATCGACGGGTACGGCACGCCGCAGTACCGGTGGATGGTCGCCAACGCCGGCCGGTTCGGCTGGCTGCACCCCACGTGGGCCGATCCCGGCAACGGCCGCGAGGAGCCCTGGCACTGGGAGTTCGCCGGGACCTGACCGGAACTGTCGGTGGGCGGACCTAGCGTCGCTCTCACCGACGAGAGGACCGGGAGGAGAGCGGCCATGCTGATCGACTGCGACACCTGCACCGCCCGCGGGGCCGGCTGCGCCGACTGCGTGGTCACGGTGCTGCTGGGGGTCCCGCCTGGATGGCAGGACACCGATCCGGCCGTGGTGCCGATGACCCGCCGGGCGCCCCACCCGGCCGCCGAGGACCAGCCGTACGAGGGTGCCGCGAGCGGCGTCGTCGTGGAGCTCGACGAGGTCGAGCGCCGGGCCGTCCGCGCGCTTGCCGAGGGGGGCCTGGTGCCCCCGCTGCGGCACCGCCCGGGCACCGGTGAGGGGAGCGGCGGGCACCGGCGGATCGGCTGACGGGGCACCCACCGGCCGTGTCGGTGACCCACCGGAGTGGCGAGCCTGCGAATCGTGTTGATTCCCACAACTCACGCTGCCCCCGTTTGTCACATGTGCATGTCCTCCGTAGCGTGGGCCCGTCCGACCGGGTGGTCGCCGCCCCCGACGGGGTGGCCTCGGCCGGACACCGCCGAGTCACCGCTGGTGTCCGCATCGCCCTCACGGGCGGCGTGAACGCCGAGGTGAGCCGGGGACCCACCGCAGCACTGGGGTGAGTTCTCGTGTGCGTCCTCACGGCCGCGCAGAGATAGGGCACGTCTTCCCAGCCCGAACCCGTCAGCTAACTCGGTAGGCGGTGATTGAGGAAGAACGGAGAGCCGCCGACCGTGGCGACGCCTCGCCCTGCCCTGGGGCATGCACGAGTACAGCTCCATCCCGGCCGACCGGCCGGGTCCGCCCGTCCCTCCTCCCGCCGGGTCGCCCGCGGGGTGTTGATCGGGACCGCCGCAGCGCTGGCGATCACCACGCTGCCCGGCACCGCGGCCGCCGATCCGGCCACCGCGACCACGCCCCAGCAGGCCGCCCAGCTCGCCGCCGACGCCAGCCAGCGGCTGGAGGGGCTCAGCGAGCAGGTGAACGAGGCCCGCGAGGTGCTGGCCCAGCAGCAGTGGGCCGCCCTCGCCGCGCACCAGCAGGTCGAGCAGAGCCGGGCCCAGCTCGACGCGCTCGACGGCCAGATCCGTCAGGTGGCCCGCAGCGCCTACACCGGGACCGGCGACGACTTCGCCACGCTGGACCTGCTCATGACCAGCGACTCGGCCGAGGACTTCGTCAGCAGCATGTCGATGCTGGACCAGATCGCCGGCCACACGACCGGCGTGCTGGACGAGGTGTCCGACGCCGCCGAGCAGGCCGAGCAGGCGCAGGCGGACGCGGACGCCGCCGCGGCCGCCGCCCAGCAGACCCTGGACGACCTCAGCGCCCAGGAGGCCCAGCTCCAGGCCGACATCGCCGACTACCGGCAGCAGTTCGCCGCGCTGACCGCCGCCCAGCAGCAGCAGGTGCGGCAGGCCGAGGTCGTGCACACCGGCAGTCCCGTCGCACCGGCCGCGGTGGCCCGTCCGGCGGCCGCCAGCGGCTCCGCCCAGGCCGCCGTCGACACCGCGCTGGCCCAGGTCGGCGACCGGTACGTGTTCGGCGCCGGCGGACCGGACGCCTTCGACTGCTCCGGCCTCACGCAGTACGCCTACGCCGCGGCCGGGGTCAGCCTCCCGCACTCCAGCCGCATGCAGTCCCAGATGGGTCGGGCCGTCTCCCGGGGCGAGCTCCAGCCGGGTGACCTGCTGTTCTTCTACAGCCCGGTCAGCCACGTCGCGATGTACATCGGCAACGGCCAGATGGTGCACGCCTCCACCGAGAGCCAGCCGGTGAAGGTCGTCAGCATCGACTCGATGGGCGGCATCACCGCCATGCGCCGGATCGTGTAGCCCGCACCCGCACCCGCACCCGCACGCGCTCCGGGCCGGTGATCCCTCCAGGGGTCACCGGCCCGGTGCTTCTAAGCTCGGGGCGTGTCCGCCCGCCGGGCCGCGCTCGTGGCCGCGGTCGTCCTCGGTGCGGCCTTCGTCCTCGTGGTGGTGCTCCGGACGCCGTGGACGCTGCTGCCCGACCTGCCGGGCGGTACCACCCGTCCCGATCCCACCGCCGGCCTGCCGGCCGAGGTGGTGCGGCGGGCGGAGTCCTTCGCCGGAGCGCTGCGCCCGGCGTCGCTGGCCGCGCTGGTGCTGAGCCTCGCGGTCTCCGCCGTCCTGGGCCTCACCCCGCTGGGCGCGCGCCTGGTGCGGGCCGTGGCCCGTCCGCTGGGCGGCGGCTGGGTCTGGCAGGTCCTGCTCGGCACGCTCGCCATCCTCGCGATCGGCCGGCTGGTCACGCTGCCGATCGCCGTCTACGGCGAGATCGTGCGGCACCGCTACCAGCTGTCGACCCGGAGCTGGCCGCTGTGGCTGCGCGACGTCGGCGTCTCCCTGGCCATCGACGCCGCGCTGACCGGTGCGGGCCTGCTGCTGCTCGTCTGGCTCATCCGCCGGGTGCCCCGGTGGTGGTGGGCGTGGGCGGCCGGTGCAGCCGCCGCCCTCGTCGTCGTCGGCTCGTTCCTCTACCCGGTGGTCATCGAGCCGGCGTTCAACAGCTTCCAGCCGCTGCCCGCCGGCCAGCTGCGCACCGACCTCCTGGAGCTGGCGGAGGAGAACGGCACCCCGGTGGACGACGTCCTGGTCTCCGACGCCTCCCGGCGGACGACGGCGCTGAACGCCTACGTCTCCGGGTTCGGGAGCACCCGGCGGATCGTCCTCTACGACACGCTGCTCGACCGGCTGCCCGACGACGAGATCGAGTCGATCGTCGCCCACGAACTGGGGCACGTGTCCGACGACGACGTCCTCACCGGGACGCTGATGGGCGCCCTGGGCGCGGCGGGTGCCGTCGCGCTGCTGGGCTGGCTGCTCAGCTGGACGCCGCTGCTGCGCCGGGCCGGCGTCGACTCCCCGGGTGACCCCCGGGTCGTGCCCCTCCTGCTGTTCCTGATCGCCGTCGGCACGCTGGTCGCGACGCCGGTGCAGAACCTGGTGTCGCGGCAGGTGGAGGCCCGCGCCGACCTGCACGCGCTCGACCTCACCGGCGACGCCGCGGCGTTCACCGCCATGCAGGAGCGGCTGGCCGCCACCAACATCTCCGATCCCGATCCGCCGGCGGCCTGGCACTGGTTCTTCGGCTCGCACCCGACCACGGCGCAGCGCCTGGCGTTCGCCGAGGACTGGCTCCGGGCGGAGGGCCGGAGATGAGCCGGACCCTGGTCGTCACCAACGACTTCCCACCCCGGCAGGGCGGCATCCAGACGTTCGTGGCCGCGCTCCTGGCCCGTCGCCCGCCGGAGTCGCTGGTCGTGCTGGCGTCCCGCTCGCCGGGCTGGGAGGCCTACGACGCCGCGCTGCCCTACCCGGTGGTCCGCCGTCCCACGGGCATGCTCCTGCCGACGCCGGCCACCCGCCGCGCCGCCGTCGAACTGGCCCGCCGGTACGGCTGCGACAGCGCGGTCTACGGCGCGGCCGCACCGCTGGGGCTGCTCGCGCCGGCGCTGCGTGCGGCGGGGGTGGAGCGCCAGATCGGCATCACCCACGGGCACGAGACGGGCTGGGTGGCGGTGCCCGGCGGCCGCCAGCTCATGCGGCGCATCGCCGGGGACCTCGACGTCCTCACCTACATCAGCGACTACACCCGCAGCCGGCTGGAACCGGCGCTGGCCGGCCGCGGCCGGCTGGCCCAGCTCTCGCCGGGCGTGGACGTCGACGTCTTCTCCCCGGCGGTCGACGGGACGGAGGTGCGCCGCCGGCACGGCCTGGGCGACGGCCCGGTCGTGGTCTGCGTGTCGCGGCTGGTCCCGCGCAAGGGGCAGGACGTCCTCGTCGCCGGCTGGTCCCGGGTGCTGGCCCGGCATCCCCGCGCGCGCCTGCTGCTGGTGGGCGGCGGGCCGCAGGAGTCGGCCCTGCGGCGCGAGGTGAGCGGGAGGGGGCTGGGGGACTCCGTCGTCCTCACCGGGCCGGTCGCCCCCGGGCAGCTGCCGGAGCACTTCGCCGCCGGGGACGTGTTCGCCATGCCGTGCCGCACGAGGCGCGGCGGTCTCGACGTCGAGGGACTGGGGATGGTCTACCTCGAGGCCGCGGCCTGCGGCCTCCCCGTGGTGGCCGGCACCTCCGGCGGCGCTCCCGAGGCGGTGCGGGACGGCATCACCGGGTGCGTGGTGACCGATCCCCGCTCGCCCGAGGTCGTGGCCGACACCGTGTCCGGGCTGCTGGACGACCCCGCGCGGGCCCGGGCCATGGGAGCGGCGGGACGGGCGTGGGTCGAGCAGCGCTGGTCGTGGACGCACATCGCCGACACCTTCGCCGGTCTGCTCCAGTGACTCGCGGCGGCCCCCTCGCAGGGGCCCGCCGCGAGTCTGCGAGCGGTGGGGGGCGAGGGGGTCCTTAACGGGTGTAGAGGGACTCGACCTCGTCGCCGAACTCCTTGATCACCACGTTGCGCTTGAGCTTGAGGCTCGGCGTGAGCATCCCGTTGTCCTCGGTGAAGTCGGTGGCCAGCACCTTGTACTTCTTGATCGCCTCGGCCTGCGAGACCGCCTTGTTGGCGTCGGCCACCGCGGCGTCGACCTCCGCCTTCACGTCGGCGTCGTCGACCAGGTCGGCGATCTTGGTGTCGGCCGGCTTCCCCTTGGACTCCAGCCACTGCGGGAGGGCCTCCTCGTCGAGGGTGATCAACGCGCCGATGAAGGGCCGCTGGTCGCCGACGACGATGCACTGGCTGATCAGCCGGTGCGCGCGCAGCCGGTCCTCGAGGACGGCGGGGGCGACGTTCTTGCCGCCCGCGGTCACCAGGATCTCCTTCTTGCGACCGGTGATCTTGACGAAGCCGTCGGCGTCGATCTCACCGATGTCGCCGGTGTGGAACCAGCCGTCGGCGTCGATGGCCTCCGCCGTGGCCTGGTCGTTCTTCCAGTAGCCGCGCATGACCACGCCGCCGCGGATGAGGATCTCGCCGTCCTCGGCGATCGCGAAGCCGACGCCGGGCAGCGGCCGGCCCACGGTGCCGATGCGCAGCGCGTCGTCGTGGTTGACCGCCGCGGCCGCCGTCGTCTCGGTGAGGCCGTAGCCCTCGAACACCGGCACGCCGATGCCGCGGAAGAAGTGGCCCAGCCGGTCGCCGAGCGGAGCGCCGCCGGAGATCGCGCCCAGGCAGCGGCCGCCGAGCGCGGCGCGCAGCTTGCCGTAGACGAGCTTGTCGAAGACGGTGTGCTGCGCCCGCAGTGCGATGCCGGGGCCGCCGGTGTCCTGGGCCCGCGACCAGTCGATGGCCACCTGGGCGGCCTTGTCGAAGATCTTGCCCTTGCCGTCACCCTCGGCCTTGGCCTTCGCCTGGTTGAAGACCTTCTCGAACACCCGCGGGACGGCCAGCACGAACGTCGGCTTGAACTCCCCGAGGTCCTCGACGAGGTTCTTCACGTCGGGGGTGTGGCCGATGACGGTGCGGGTCTTGACGGCGCCGACCTGCAGGACGCGGGCCAGCACGTGCGCGAGCGGGATGAACAGCAGCAGCGAGCCCTGCACGTTCATGAACCGGTCGAGCAGGCTCATGCCGTTGCCGATCTCGAACAGGAAGTTGCGGTGCGTGAGCTCGCAGCCCTTCGGCCGGCCGGTGGTGCCGCTGGTGTAGATCAGCGTCGCCAGGCTGTCGGCGTTCAGCGTGGCGCGGCGGGCGTCGAGTTCGCTGTCGGGCACCTCGGCGCCGGCGGCGGTGAGGGTGCCGAGGGCGTCGTCCTCGATCACGTAGACCGGGCCGAGGTCCGGCGCCTGGTCGCGGACGGCGTCCACCGCCGAGGCGTGCTCGCCCTTCTCCACGATCATGGCCGTCGCGCCCGAGTCGGAGAGGATCCACGCGACCTGGTCGGGGCTGGACGTCTCGTACACCGGGACGACGACGCCGCCGGCCGTCCAGATCGCGAAGTCGACGACGGTCCACTCGTAGCGGGTCTTGGCCTGCAGGGCGACGCGGTCGCCGGGCTGCACACCGGCGGCGATCAGCCCCTTGGCGACACCGCGGACCTGCTCACCGAACTCCCGCCAGGTCACGTCCTCCCAGCGGCCGCCGCGCTGGATCCGCAGACCCACCTCGTCGCCGTGCTCGGTGACGTTCTCGGTCAGCATGTCGGTCAGGGCCTCGTCCGGCCCCACCTCGGTCGTCGCCGGGACGCTGAACTCGCGCACGCCTGGTCCTCTCTCCCCGCACCGGACCCGGGCACCGTCGCCCGGCCCGTCCCGGTGGGGACGTGTGGCCTGCAAATCTAGCCGCAGCCGGCTACTGGTGAGTAGCTGAGGCGGGCGTCTCACCGGGGCGGCGGACGGGGGAACGGCTAGCCTGCTCCGCATGGCCGACCAGTCCACCCAGTCGATCGTCGTCGAGGCGCCCGCAGCCGATGTGATGGCGGTCATCGCCGACTTCGACGCGTACCCCACGTGGGTGGCGGCCGCCAAGCGGGTCGAGGTGGTCGAGACCGGCCCGGACGGCCGGGCCAAGCGGGTGCACTTCGTCCTCGACGCCGGTGCGGTCAAGGACGACTACGTCCTCGACTACACGTGGGAGGACGACCGCCGCGTCTCCTGGACGCTGGTCAAGGGGCAGATGCAGAAGCGCCAGGAAGGCTCGTACACGCTCGTCGAGTCCGGCGGCCGCACCGACGTCACCTACGCGATCACCATCGACCTCTCCATCCCCATGCTCGGGATGATCAAGCGCAAGGCCGAGAAGGTCATCCTCGACACCGCGCTCAAGGAGCTCAAGAAGCGCGTCGAGGGCTGATCCCCGTGACCACCGTGCTCGTGACCGGCCCCGGCGGGGCCGGGACCTCGACCGTGGCGGCGGCCCTGGCCGTCCGTGCCGCCCGGGCCGGGAGCGGCACGGTGCTGGTGTCGCGCCGCCCGGCGCCGTTCGGGCCGGTCGAGGGCCTGCAGGTGGTCGTCCCGGATCCGCAGCAGGGGTTCGAGCAGCTCTGGGGTTCGGTGGGGCCGGCCCTCGCGGGCGCGGTGCCCGACCTCTCGCTGCCGCCGGCCAGCTCCGTCGTCGCGCCGCCGGGTGCGGCCGAGATCGCGCTGATGGCCGAGCTCGCCCGCGCGGAGGCCGACGTCGTCGTGGTGGACGCCGGCCCGCTGGACTCGGCGCTGGCCCTGCTCGCGCTCCCCGGCGCGCTGCACTGGTGGCTCGGACAGGCGCTCCCGACCCGGCTGCGGATGCTCGGCGCGGTCCGCACCGCGGCGGTGCGCACCGGGGCCGTCCGGTCCGGGCCGGTCGACACCGTCCTGGCCGCCGTGCCGGTGGTGGAGCGGCTGCTCTCCCGGGTCGACCTCTCCGACCCCGCGGCCACCGAGGTGCGGCTGGTGACCGAGGCCCGGGAGTCGGCGGTCGCCGTCCTGCGCGAGGCGCTCCCCGTGTTCGCGCTGCACGGCCAGCGGCCGGTCGCCGTGCACGCCCGCGTGCTGCCCGACGGCGGCGCCGGCGAGTGGTGGTCCGCGCGCACGGCCGAGCAGGCCCGTGCCCTCGACGCGCTCGCCGACCTGGCCCCCGTGGCGCACGTGCCCGAGAGGGCGACGTCCCCGGCGGACGCCGACGCGCTGGCCGCCCTGGTCGCCGACGACGCCCCGCCGCCCGCGGCTGCCCCCGGGGCGCCCGCGCCGGTGCGTGTGGCCGGCGGCTGGCAGCTGACCGTCCCGCTGCCGTTCGCCCGCCGCGACGCGCTGGGGCTGACCCGGTGGGACGACGACCTCGTGCTCACGGTGGGCGGAGCCCGGCGGTCGCTGCGGCTGGACGCGCTGCTGCGCCGCTGCGTGGTCACCGGCGGATCCCTGGCCGGCGCCGGTACCGCCGGGGCGCGGCTGGTCGTCGACTTCGCACCCGATCCGCGTCAGTGGCCGGCCGACCTGCTGGCCGCCGAGGGGAGCACCGCATGACTCCGGGCAACGACTGGCTCGACCAGGCGCGACGGCTGGTGACCGGGCTGGGGCAGGCGCTCGCCGCCGGCCCGCCGCCGCAGGGGAGCGACGCCGGTCCCGAGGCGAGTGCCGCGCACGGCAGCGACTGCCGCTGGTGCCCGCTGTGCCAGGCGGCGGGCGTCCTGCGGGGCGAGCGGCCGGAGGTGACCGCGGCGATCGCGGACGCGCTGACCGCCGCGGCCGCCGCTCTGCGCACGCTCGCCGCCGAGCCGCCGCGGACCGCGCCGCAGGCCGCTCCGGAGGAGGGGACCGCCGACGGCCCCGGCGCCCCGGCGGTGCAGCACATCGAGATCGCCTAGGTGGAGGGGACCGCCGTCGGCGTCGACATCGGCGGCACCAAGGTCGCCGGCGGGCTGGTCACCGCCGACGGCACGGTGCTCTCGACGGCACGCCGCAGCACGCCCGGGGCGTCACCGGCGGAGACCGAGGGCGCCATCGTGGCCGTGGTCGCCGAGCTGACGGCTGCCGCTGACGAGCTCCCGGTCGGCGTGGGGGTCGGCGCGGCCGGCTGGTTCGACCGCAGCGGCGACACGATCCTGTTCAGTCCGCACCTGGCCTGGCGCAACACCTCGCTGCGGCGGGACCTCATGCGCCGGCTGCGGCTGCCCCTCTGGGTGGGCAACGACGCGGACGCCGCCGCCTGGGCCGAGTACCGCTTCGGTGCCGCCCGGGGCGCGGAGCTGGCGCTCATGGTCACGCTGGGCACCGGCATCGGGGGCGGCATCGTGCTCGGTGGCCGGCTGCAGCGCGGCGCGCACGGGGTGGCGGGGGAGTGGGGGCACATGCGCGTGGTCCCCGACGGCCGGTTGTGCGCCTGCGGCAACCGCGGGTGCTGGGAGCAGTACGCCAGTGGCACCGCGCTGGCCCAGACCGCCCGGGAGATCGCGCACAGCAGCCCCGCGGCGGCCGCGGCGCTGCTCGAGCGGGTGTCGGGCCGCGCGGCCGACCTGACCGGTGAGGTCGTGGCGCAGGCGGCGGAGGCCGGCGACGCGCTGGCCCGCGAGCTCGTCGCGGAGGTCGGGCACTGGCTGGGGCAGGGCATCGCCGACCTGTCGGCCGTGCTGGACCCCGACGTCGTCGTCATCGGCGGAGGGGTCAGCGCACTCGGCGAGGCGGTGCTGGGTCCGGCGCGCGAACGGCTGCAGCGGGCACTGCCGGGGCGGGGCTTCCGGCCGGGGCCGCAGGTGGTGGCCGCCGTCCTGGGACCGCAGGCGGGGCTGGTCGGTGCCGCCGACCTCGTCCGCGCCGAGAGCGGCTAGACGACCGCCCCGTCGTCGCCGTCCTCCACCGACCGCTCGCGCATGCGGGAGACCAGCAGGAAGACGCCGCCGACCACGGCGGCCACGCCCAGCACGAGGCCGACGTCGAGGGTCAGGCCGAGCACTCCGGGTGCGACCACGAGCAGGGCGCCGACCGCGATGAGCAGGACGGCGTAGAGCACGTGCGGCGAGGGCAGCCCGACCGGCGGGGGCGGCGGGGGCTCGAAGTGCTCGTCGGGCCGGTCGAGCACCGGCACCTCGTGCGGGGTCGGCGGGGGCAGGTCGGCCGGTGCGCGGTCCACCACGAGCCGGCCGTTCTCCGCCTCGAAGGCCGAGACGATCCGCGCCCACTCGGCCTCCTCGTCCACCTCCCGCCGGGGAGCCGGGCGCTCGGGGGCCGGCGCGTCCTCGTCGCCGTGCTGCGCGACCAGCTCCCTGCCCTCGGTGACCCGGGTGCGGTCGACGAACAGCCGGTCGATCGGCGGGCTCGGGAGGAAGACCGTGCGGGTGTAGGGGCCGACGTCGGTGGCCGGCTCCAGGTAGGCCGGGATGCCCGCCTCGCGCAGCACCTCGAGCAGGTGCTCGCCCACCCGCGGGTCGACGTCGCGCAGCGGCGACCACAGCGCCGCGTCGAGGCCGTTGTCCTGCCGCCCCCGGCCGCGCCGCGGCTCGCTCACGAGCCGGCCCCCGGCGCGGGGAAGCGCTCGCGCAGCCACGCCACCGACTGCCCGAAGATCTCCGGTGCGTCGTTGTCGAGGGTCGCCACGTGGTAGCTGTCCTCCAGCAGGACCTCGGTGGTGTCGGTGCTGGTGACCCCGGCGAGGAGCACCCGGACGGAGGCGGGCTCGACCACGTGGTCGGTGACGCTGCGGAAGACCAGCAGCGGTGCGGTCACCCGGGCGAGGTCGGCCCGGGTCGCCGTCCACAGCCGGCGCAGCCCGAGCACCGCGCGGGTGGGGAGCTTGGCGTAGGCCCGCTCGTCGACCCCGGGCTTCTTGATGTCGTTGGCGATCGCCTTCCAGCTCGGCGTGAGCCGGGCCAGCAGGGGGAGGAGCTTGGCGTCGAGCCGCTCGGTGAGCAGCGAGGGGTTGACCAGCACCAGCGCGGCGACGTCGTCGGGGCGCAGCTCGGCCAGCCGGATCGCCAGCGTCCCGCCCATGGACAGCCCCGCCACCACCACGCGGTCGCACTCGGCGCGCAGCTCGTCGAAGGCACCGGTGACGGCGTCGACCCAGTCCTGCTCGGTGCTGAGGTTGCAGTCCTGCCAGCGGGTGCCGTGCCCGGGCAGCAGCGGGGCGCGGACGGCGAAGCCCTCGGCCGCCAGGTGCTCGCCCCACGGCCGCATGCTGAACGGGGACCCGGTGAAGCCGTGGACCAGCAGGACGCCGGTGCCGGCACCGGCCGGTCCGCCCGCGAGGGCGAAGGGCTCGGCGCCGGGGACGACGGTCGACGGTCCCCCGGTCGGTGCGGTGGGTGACACGGATCTCCTCGGCGGGCGGCACCCTCGGCTCCGGCGGCGGGTGCGGTACGGGGACGGGCGGATTGTCCAACCGCGGCGCGGCTCCCTAGTCTGACAGTTCGTCGAGGGAGGCGTGTTGTTCTACTGGTTCCTCAAGTTCGTGGGCATCGGTCCGTGGGTGACGCTCGCCTGCCGGCCGCAGGCCGACGGTGTGGAGAACGTGCCCCGCACCGGCGCGGCCATCCTCGCCAGCAACCACCTCTCCGCGGCCGACTGGGTCTTCATGCCGCTGCAGCTGCGCCGGCGGGTGACCTTCCTCGCCAAGGCGGAGTACTTCACCGGGACCGGCGTGAAGGGCTTCCTGCAGCGGGCCTTCTTCTCCGGCGCCGGCCAGGTGCCGATCGACCGGTCGAGCGCGTCCGCCGCGGAGGACGCCATCCGCACCGGCACCTCGATCCTCCGGGACGGCAAGCTGCTGGGCATCTACCCCGAGGGCACGCGCTCGCCCGACGGGCGGCTGTACCGCGGCAAGATCGGCGTCGCGCGGATGGCCCTGGAGACCGGGGTGCCCGTGGTGCCGGTGGCCATGGTCTACCGGAAGCGGAACATCCCGGTCATCGGCCGGCACCTGCCGAAGGTGGTCGTGACGTTCGGCCGGCCGCTGGACTTCAGCCGCTACGAGGGGCTGGCCGGTGACCGGTTCGTCGAGCGCTCGGTGACCGACGAGATCATGTACGAGGTCATGACGCTGTCGGGCCAGGAGTACGTCGACGTCTACGGCGCCTCGGTGAAGAAGTCGATGGACAGCACCGGCATCAGCGCCTCGGAGGCCGTCAGCGGCCTGCAGCCGCCGCCGTCGGAGGCCGCGACCCGCGCCCCGGAGACCCTCGCCAGCTAGACGAGCAGTCGGTCGAGGAACGTCCGGAGCAGCGCGACCAGCTCCGCGCGGTCCAACGTGGGTTCCCGCACCCACTGGTCGACGAGGTCCTCGGTGAAGGCGAACCAGGCCCGGACCAGCTGACGCCGGCGGGGGTCGTCGGGCAGCCCGAGCGCGCCGAGCGTCAGGTCGACCAGCTGCTCGCGGGTCTCCTCGTAGACCTCGGCCACCCACGGGTCGCCGGCCGCGGCGCCGCGGACGAACGACAGGTGCGCGTCCCGGTAGGTCTCCACCCAGCCGACGTAGCGCTCGAGCATGCCGGCGGCCTGCTCGTCGGCGGGCACGCCGGGGCGCGGGGAGAGGTGCTCGAGCAGCACGTCGGCCGCCGCCCGGGTGACCGCCGTGTAGTAGTCCCGCTTGCTGGCGAAGTAGTGGAACAGCAGGCTCCGGCTGATGCCGGCCCGTCGCGCCACCTCGTCGATGGTCAGCTCCTGCACCGGGGTCGCCGGCAGCAGCTCCAGTCCGATCGCCACCAGCTGGGCGCGCCGGTCCCCGGCCGATCGGCGGACCCGGGGCGGGGGAGGGGCGACCACGTCGTCCCCGCTCAGGCGGTGACCCGGTCGGCGGCGCGGGCGAGCAGCCGGCCGAGCGCGTCGACGACCAGCTGCGGACGCTCCTGCAGCAGCATGTGCCCGGTGCGCGGCTCGACGTGCAGCACGGCGTCCGGCAGCGCCTCGGCGAGCGCCCGGCTGTGCCGCACCGGCGTCAGCCCGTCGCTGGTGCCCACGAGGATCTCGACCGGGACGCGGGCCAGGGCGGCCAGCTCGGTCCGCTTGTCGTGGTCGCCGAGCGCCGGGTAGAAGACGGCGAAGGCGCGCACGGTCGTGGCGTGCATGATCTCCGCGCCCTCGCGGACCATCTCGTCGGTCGCGTCGGCGCCGTACAGCAGGCCGCGGACGATCCTCCGGTGCTGCCGGCTCTCCGGCGGGGTGAGCCGCCGCAACCCCTCGATCACGCGCGCCCCGCCCACGGCGGCGGCGACCAGTCCCGGGGCGAACCGGCGGGCCATCCGCTCCTTCGCGGTGCCCGGCGGCGGTCCGAGCTCACCGGCCGACGTCGACACGAGCAGGGCGCCGCGCACCCGGTCGCCGAACAGCTCGGGCCGCGCGGCGGCGAGGCACATGATCGTCATGCCGCCCATCGAGTGGCCGGCGACGACGACCGGCCCGGAGGGTGCGAGCCGGTCGAGCACGCAGCCCAGGTCCAGGCCGAGGCGGTCGATGGTGACCGCGGCCGGGTCGTCGTCGGCGGGCGCCCAGGTCGAGCGGCCGTGACCGCGCTGGTCGTAGCGGACCAGGCGCAGTTCCCCGGCGGCGATGCGGGGGACCAGGCGCCCGACCGGGTCGTCCCACGAAGCCTGCGACAGCGTCCAGCCGTGGGCGAGCACGAGGGTGACCGGGGCGTCGTCGGAGCCGTCGATCGTGACGTGCAGCACCGCGCCGTCGTCGGTGCGGACGGCGGCCGTGCGCCGCTCGCGCGTCTGCGCGGAGGTCACGCCGCCGCCTCCGGGGTGCCGACGTAGTTCTCCCGGTCCAGCCGCCGGGTCATCCGCCGGAAGCGGAAGGTGAAGTCCGGCCACAGCGTGGTGTTGTGCCCGTGGGAGTCCAGGTACCAGGAGGCGCAGCCACCGGCCAGCCAGACGGTGTTCCTCGACTTCGCCGCGATCAGGTCGCGGTAGGCCCGCTGCGCCTCGGGGGTCGTCTCGAGCACGGCCAGGCCCTCGGCGGCCATGGTCTGCAGGGCGTCGTCGACATAGGCCACCTGCGACTCGATCATGTAGACCATCGACGTGTGCCCCACGCCGACGTTGGGGCCGACCAGCAGGAACAGGTTCGGGAAGCCGGCCACGGTCGTGCTGCGGTTGCTCACCATGCCGTCGGACCAGACGTCGGCCAGCGTGCGGCCCTCGCGGCCGGTGATGCGCCGGGCGATCGGCAGGTCGGTCACGGAGAAGCCGGTGGCCAGCACGAGGGTGTCGGTGGGCCGCTCCAGCCCGTCGCGGGTGACGATCGAGTGCGGCCGGATCTCGGCGATGCCCGAGGTCACGAGCTCGGCGTTGGGTGCCGACACCGCCGGGTAGTAGTCGTTGCTGATCAGGATCCGCTTGCAGCCGATCGTGTAGTCCGGCGTCAGCGCCGCTCGCAGCCGCGGGTCGCGGACCTGCCGGGTCAGGTGCGTCTTCGCGAGCCTGCCGACGGGCCGCAGGAACCGGCGGCGCTTGGCCAGGCCGACGACGAGGAACTCGCGGAAGACGTAGAGGACGGCGCGCACCAGCTTCTGGAAGCCGGGCAGCCAGCGGTAGAGGCGCTGCATCCACGGCTTCACCGGGTGGTCGGTGCGCGGCACGATCCACGGCGGCGTCCGCTGGTAGACGGCGATGCTGTCGACCCGCGGCTGGATCGCCGGGACGATCTGGATGGCCGAGGCCCCGGTGCCGATGACGGCGACGCGCTCGCCGGTGAGGTCGTGGCCGGCGTCCCAGCGGGCCGAGTGCATGACGGTGCCGGCGAACGAGTCCAGCCCCGGGATGTCGGGGTAGGTGGGGTCGGCCAGCGCACCGGCGGCCGAGATCAGCACGGAGGCGCGGAACTCGCCGGCGCCGGTGCTGACCACCCAGTGCCGGGCGGCGTCGTCCCACCGGGCGGCCGTCACCTCCGCGCCGAACACGCACTTCTCCCGGATGCCGTACCGGTCGGCGGTGGCCTGCAGGTACGCCTGGATCTCCGGCTGCTCGGAGTAGGAGCGCGGCCAGTCGGGGTTCGGGGCGAAGGAGAACGAGTAGAGGTTGGACTGCACGTCGCAGGCCGCGCCGGGGTAGGCGTTGTCCCGCCACGTGCCACCGACATCGTCGGCCCGTTCCAGGAGGACGAGGTCGTCCTCGCCGCGGCGGCGCAGGGCGATGGCCATGCCGAGGCCGGCGAAGCCCGTGCCGATGATGGCCACCCGCACCGTGCGGGGAGCCGCCGCAGCGGCCTCGGGCTGGGTGTCGAGCGTGCTGGTCACCGTGTGGGGGCTCCCTCGTGGCCTCGGCTTGCTGAGCAACGGTCAAGAAGCTACAACGGCTGTTGAGCAGTGCTCAACACGAGCGCACCGACCCGTCGACAGCCCTGGAGTCCCCTGATGGCGCTTCTGTCCCGCACCCGCACGCCGCTGGCGGGCAAGACCGTCCTGATCACGGGGGCGGCCCGCGGCATCGGGGCGGCGCTGGCCCGCAAGGCCGCCGCACGGGGCGCCCGCGTCGCCCTGGCCGGCCTGGAGCCGGAGCTGCTCGCGCAGGTGGCCGACGAGCTCGGGCCCGAGCACCTCTGGGTCGAGTGCGACGTGACCGACGCCGACGCGCTCCAGATCGCGGTGCAGCGGGTGGTCGACACCTTCGGCGGGCTGGACGTCGTCGTCGCCAACGCCGGCATCGCGCCGCTCACGACGGTCATGACCAGCTCCGCGCACGCCCTGTCCCGGACGATCGAGGTCAACCTGATCGGCACGATGCTGACCGCGCACGCGGCGCTGCCGGAGATCGAGAAGCGCAAGGGGCACGTGCTGCTCATCAGCTCCGCCGCCGCGTTCACCGTGCTGCCGGGGATGAGCGCCTACTGCGCGTCCAAGGCCGGCGTCGAGCGCTTCGGCGACGTGTTGCGCCTGGAGGTCGCCCACCGCGGCGTCACCGTCGCCAGCGCCCACCCCACCTGGATCGACACCGACATGGTCCGCGACACCGAGGCGGCGCTGCCCACGTTCGCCGAGACGCGCAGGCGGCTGCCCGGCCCGCTGGGCGCCTTCACCTCCGTCGAGGACTGCGCCGAGGCGCTGGTCGACAACCTGGAGACCCGCGGGCGCCGGGTCTTCGTGCCGCGCTCGGTCGGCACGATCGCCGCCCTGCGGCAGGTGGTCACCGGAGCGGTGTCCGAGAAGCTCATGGCCCGCATCTCGGCCACCGCGGTGCCGCAGCTGGAGCGCGACATCGAGGCGCTGCAGGGCCGCGAGTTCGGCAGCTCCTCGGTGGGCGGCCGGCGCCGGCCCGCCTGAGTCAGCTCGGGATCGCCGCCTGCTCGGCCACCTCGCGGAGCATCTCGGCGTCCTCGGGCAGCACGTAGCCGTCCTCGACCGCCTGGTCCAGCGACGCGTTCCACGCCTCGACGAAGCCGTCGTGGTCGGTGTAGAGCGCGGTCAGCTCCTCGGCGCTGAAGGGCACGGTCACGCCGAACAGGCGGCAGAAGCGCTGCAGCTGGTCGGGCTCCCCGGCCGGCTGGCCCAGGCCGGTGATGCGGGCGACCGGGGCGTCGACGGCGGGCGTGCGGATGCCGCCCTTCGCGATGCCCTGGGCGTCGACGGCGTACTCGGGGCTGGTCGGGTCGGTGTTCGTCGCCTCGAGGCGCGGCGCGCTGGGCGGCGGGGTGCCGGTCCGGACCCACTCGTCCAGGGCCGCGATCGCCGCCCGCAGCACGTAGGTCTGCGGGCCGGCGTTCACGGGCAGCGAGCAGGTGAGGATCGAGACCGGGTTCGTGCTGGGCGCCCGCATGGCGTCGAACCACGCGGTGGCTCCGGCGACGTCGCCGGCGTCGGAGGCCCCGGTCGCCAGGCCGTACATGTCGAAGTGCGCCGTCCCGGCGACCTCCCACAGCCGGTACACGTCGGTGTCGGGCTGGCGCGCCTGCAGGGCGGCGGCGTCGGTCTCGGTCTGGAACACCAGCACGGGCACCTCGACGTCCTCCCGCACCTTGGTGGGCGTCGGGGCGTCGACCTGCGGCAGCGGCGCCTGGGACAGGGCCGCGCCGGCGCCGAAACGGCTGTGCACCAGGTACCCGTCGAAGACGTGCACGAGCGGGTCGACGGCGTTGATGTAGGTGAGCAGCCGGAAGGACGACTGCGACTCGCCGATCGCCAGCACCCGCTCGGGCTCGAGGCCACCGAGGAGCGTCTCGGCGTCGAAGCGGACCGCCTGACCGGCCTGGGAGTACATGTCGTAGGAGTAGCTGTCGCCCGGGTGCGACAGCTCCGCGTACCGGGCCGGGTCGGCGTTCTTCGTCGCCTCCATGCCGGTCTGCTGGGCCGACACGGCCACGTGCACGTAGCCGCGGCGCAGCAGCTCGACGTGGGCCAGGGTGAGGTCCGGCGAGGCGTCCACGCCGCCGGAGACGTTGAGCCACTCGACGACGGCGGTGCCGTTGAAGTCGTCGGCGTCCACGGGCCGGGTGACGACGACGCGGGTCGTGTACGGCGCCTCCGACGACGGCTCGACGGTCCAGTCGCCCTCGGGCGTCAGCTCGCCGGTGGGGCTGTAGGCGGTCGCCGTCCCCGAGAGCAGGTACTCGACCTGCTCGTAGCCCTGCGCGGCGTAGTCGATGGTGGGGTTCGAGGCGAGGGTGAACCCGTCGGGCAGCGGGTCGGAGATCGTGGCCTCGGAGACGGTGGGGGTGCGCTCGGCCGGCGCGGAGCTCTCGGGTGCCTCGTCCGCGGCGTCGCCGTCGTCGGACTCGGAGCAGGCCGTCGTGACGACGGCCAGGCAGGCCAGGGCGATGACGAGACGTCTCACGTGCGCACTCCCGGTGCGTCGAACGGCTCTGCACTGAGCCGCGTTCAGCGGGGAACGTAGCAGTGGCGCCGACCGCGGTCGAGGGCGCTCCGGAACCGGCGCGTTCCTCAGGAGGTCCAGTGCCCGGCGCGGCCGAGAGCCTCGCGCCAGCGGTCGTGCCGGCCGTCGTCGCGGCGGCCGGGCTCGGGCTCGAACCGCCGGTCCAGGGCCCACGTCGCCGCCAGCTCGTCCTGGCTGCTCCACACGCCGGTGCCGAGACCGGCGAGGAAGGCCGCGCCCAGCGCCGTCGTCTCGGTCACCCGCGGACGGCGCACCGGGACGGCGAGCTGGTCGGCCTGCAGCTGCAGCAGGAGGTCGTTGGCGCTGGCGCCGCCGTCGGCCGAGAGCTCCGGCACCTCGAGCCCGGCCTCGGACACCATGACGTCGACGACGTCGCGGACCTCGAACGCGATCGCCTCCAGCGTCGCCCGGGCGAGGTGGGCGCGGGTGGTGCCGCGGGTGATGCCGACGATCGCGCCACGGGCGTGCGGGTCCCAGTGCGGCGCGCCCATCCCGGTGAGCGCCGGGACGAAGACGAGGTCACCGGAGTCGGGCACGGTGCGGGCCAGGCCCTCGATCTCGGCGGCGGAGTCGATGAGGCCGAGCCCGTCGCGCAGCCACTGCACGGCGGCGCCGGTGACGAAGATCGACCCCTCGAGCGCGTAGACCAGGCCGTCGCCGACGTCCCAGGCGACGGTGGTGAGCAGCCCGGCGTCCGAGCGCACGGGCGTCGTCCCAGTGTTGGTGAGCACGAACGAGCCGGTGCCGTAGGTGCACTTGCTCTGGCCGGGGGAGTAGCAGGCCTGACCGAACAGCGCGGCCTGCTGGTCGCCGGCGATCCCGGCGATCGGCAGCTCCAGCCCGAGGAACGCGTCCGGGTCGGTGGTGCCGACGACGCCGGAGCTGGGCACCACCTCGGGCAGCGCCGACCGGGGGACGTCGAACAGCTCGCACAGCTCGTCGGACCAGGTACCGGCGACCAGGTCGAACAGCAGCGTGCGGCTGGCGTTGCTGGCGTCGGTGACGTGCACGGCGCCGCCGGTCAGCCGGGCGATCAGGTAGGAGTCGACGGTGCCCAGCGCCAGCGCGCCGTCGCGCACGCCCTCCCACACGCGGGGCTCCTCGGCGGCCAGCCAGCAGAACTTGGTGCCGGTGAAGTAGGGGTCCAGCCGCAGGCCGGTCAGCTCGGCCACCCGGGGTTCGTGCCCGGCGTCGCGCAGCCGGTCGCAGATGCCGGTGGTGCGCCGGTCCTGCCAGACGATCGCCGGCCGAGGGGCCCGGCCGGTGCGCCGGTCCCAGACGACGGCGGTCTCGCGCTGGTCGGTGATGCCGATGCACGTGGGCTGCTCGGGGGCGCCGGCGAGGGCCTCCCGGCAGGCCGCCAGGGTCGCCGTCCAGATGTCCTCGGGCTCGTGCTCCACCCACCCGGGGCGAGGGAACAGCTGCGCGAACTCGCGGTAGCCGCGGGAGAGGACGCCGCCGTCCTCGCCCACGACCAGCGCGGTCACCCCGGTCGTCCCTGCGTCGATCGCCAGCACCGGCATGAGCCGCAACCTAACCGCCCGTACGGTGGCGCGCGTGCGGCGCTTCTTCTACGACACCGAGTTCATCGAGGACGGGACGACGATCGACCTGGTCTCCATCGGGGTGGTGGACGAGACCGGCCGCGAGTTCTACGCCGTGAGCACCGAGTTCGACGACCGCAAGGCGATCCCGTGGGTCCGGCGCAACGTCCTCGACCAGCTGCCGCCGCCCGCGGACAAGGCCTGGCGCAGCCGGCGGCAGATCCGCGACGACCTGCTCGCCTTCCTGACCGGGCCCGGCGAGGAGATCGAGCTCTGGGCCTGGTTCGCCGCCTACGACCACGTCGCGCTGGCCCAGCTGTGGGGCGCCATGCCGGCGCTGCCCCGGGCGATCCCGCGGTTCACCCGGGAGCTGCGGCAGCGCTGGGACGACGCCGGCCAGCCGCCGCTGCCGCCCAAGCCCACCGGCACGCACGACGCGCTGGTCGACGCCCGCTACAACCTGGCCCGCTGGGAGGTCATCGAGGCCGCTCAGGCCTGACGCAGGTGCGCCCAGTCCTCCGGATGGGTGCGCAGCTGCTCGGCGAGCGTGCGCGCCGGGTGCCCGGTCAGCGTGGGGACGGCGTCGGTGACGGCGCTCATCTCGCCGGAGCCGATGGAGGTGTAGCTGGTGATCCAGCCCTCGATCTCCCAGTCCGGGTGCCCGGAGGGGCGCCGGCTCGCCCACGCCTCCTCGAGCGTCTCCTCCCGGTAGGTGACCGGGACGCCGCTCACCTCGGTGAGGACCGCGGCGGCCTCGGCCAGCGACACCGCCGCGGGCCCGGTGACGCCCGGGCTGCGGCCGTCCCAGGCGCCCGAGTCGTCGAGCAGGACGGCGGCCGCGACGTCGGCGCAGTCGTCCCGGGAGACGAAGCTGGCCCGCCCGTCGCCCGCCGGGCCGGCGATGACCGCTCCGCCGTCGCCCGGGACCGCCAGCGCGGGCACGAAGTCGGCGTAGAGCGAGTGCCGCAGCGCCGTCCACCGCATGCCGGAGGCGGCGAGCGCCTCCTCGGTCGCGGCGTGGTGGCGGCCCAGGGTGAACACCGAGTCCAGCGCGGCGCCGAGGAACGACGTGTAGACGACACGCTGCACCCCGGCCCGCGCCGCGGCGGCGACCGCGGTGCGGTGCTGCTGCACGCGGTCCTCGGCCTCGGCAGCGGACACGAGGTAGAGGGTGTGCACCCCGTCGAGGGCGGCGGCGAACCCGTCGCCGTCGGCGTAGCCGCCGGGGTTCTCCGCGACCTCCGAGCCGGGCAGGAAGCGGGACCGGCCGGCGTCGCGCACGACCAGGCGGAGGTCGGCGCCGGCGGCCGAGAGCCGCTCGGCGACGCGCCGGCCGAGCCCTCCGGTCGCGCCGGTGACCGCGACGGTGCCGTTCACGGGAGCATCATGACGCCGACCAACCCCTGACCGGCGCGGATCCTTCCCGGAGGCAGCCCATGCGGATCGGCATCCTGACCGGTGGCGGCGACTGCCCCGGGCTCAACGCGGTCATCCGCGCGGTGGTCCGCAAGGGCGTCGAGCAGCACGGCGACGAGGTGGTCGGCTTCCGCGACGGCTGGCGCGGGGTGCTGGACGGCGACGTGGTCGCGCTCGACGTGGCCGCGGTCCGCGGGCTGCTGCCCCGCGGCGGCACCGTCCTCGGGACGTCGCGGACCAACCCCTTCGCCCTCGACGGCGGGCCCGAGCGGGTGCTGGCCACGCTGGAGCGGCTGGGCATCGAGGCGCTGGTGCCGATCGGTGGCGAGGACACCCTCGGCGTCGCGGCCCGGCTCGGCGAGCACGGCGTCCAGGTGGTCGGCGTCCCCAAGACCATCGACAACGACCTCGAGGGCACCGACTACACGTTCGGCTTCGACACCGCCGTCGGGGTGGCGATGGAGGCCATCGACCGGCTGCACACCACCGGCGACAGCCACCACCGCACGCTCGTCGTGGAGGTGATGGGGCGGCACGCCGGCTGGATCGCCCTGCACGCCGGGATGGCCGGCGGCGCGAACATCGTGCTCATCCCCGAGCGGCCGTTCGACGTCGACGCCGTGGTGGCCCACTGCCTGCACCGGTTCGAGTCCGGCTACTCGCCGATCGTCGTCGTCTCCGAGGGAGCCCGGCCGGCTGACGGCGACCTGGTGACCTCCACCGGCCAGGCCGACGCCTTCGGCCACGTCCGGCTGGGCGGGATCGGCGCGGCGCTGGCGCAGCTGGTGGAGGAGCGCACCGGCCGCGAGGCGCGCGCGGTCGTGCTCGGCCACGTGCAGCGCGGCGGCACCCCCTCGCAGTTCGACCGCGTGCTGGCCACCCGGTTCGGCCTCGCCGCCGTCGACGCCGTGCACGACGGCGCGAGCGGGGTCATGGTCGCGCTGCGGGGGACCGACGTCGTCCGGGTGCCGCTCGCCGAGGCCACCGCGCGGCTGAAGCTGGTCCCCCTGGAGAGGTACGCCGAGGCCGAGGTGTTCTTCGGCTGAGCGCCGTCGTCCGGGACGGCGCAGCGGGCGCCGTACTCTGGGCGGGTGAGCCTGACCGAATCTGCTGAGCTGGTCCCCGACCTGGACCGGTGGCGGGAGCTGCCCGCCGCCCAGCAGCCCGAGTGGCCCGACCGCGCGGCGCTGGACACCGTCCTCGGCACGCTGTCGACCGTGCCGCCGATCGTGGCGCCCAGCGAGGTCGACGCGCTCCGGGCGCAGCTGGCGGAGGTGGCCCAGGGGCGGGCGTTCCTGCTCCAGGGCGGCGACTGCGCCGAGACCTTCGACCTGAACACCGAGCCGCACCTGCAGAGCACCACGCGGACGCTGCTGCAGATGGCCGTCGTCCTCACCTACGGCGCCAGCGTCCCGGTGGTCAAGGTGGGCCGGGTGGCCGGTCAGTACGCCAAGCCGCGGAGCTCCAACCTCGACGCGCTGGGTCTGCCCTCCTACCGCGGCGACATGGTGAACTCGCTGAACCCGGTGCTCGAGGAGCGGATCCCCGACCCGAACCGGCTGGTCCGCGCCTACGCCAACTCCGCGGCCGCGATGAACATGATCCGCGCCTACGCCCGAGGCGGGCTGGCCGACCTGCACGCCGTCCACGACTGGAACAAGGACTTCGTCTCCACCTCGCCGGCCGGCGTGCGCTACGAGGTCATCGCCCGCGAGATCGACCGGGCGCTGGCGTTCATGAAGGCCTGCGGCATCGACTCCGACGCGTTGCGCGGGGTGGAGCTGTTCAACAGCCACGAGGGCCTGATCCTCGACTACGAGCGCGCGCTGACCCGCGTGCACGACGGCCGGGCCTACGCGGCCTCGGCGCACTTCGTCTGGATCGGCGAGCGCACCCGCCAGATGGACGGCGCGCACGTCGAGTTCTTCTCCCGGATCGCCAACCCGATCGGCGTCAAGATCGGCCCGACGACGACGCCCGAGCAGGCCGTCGAGCTGGTCGAGCGGCTCGACCCCGACGGCATCCCCGGCCGGCTGACGCTGATCAGCCGGATGGGCAACGGGAAGATCCGCGACGTCCTCCCGGCGATCGTGGAGAAGGTCACCGCCAGCGGGCACACCGTCGTCTGGCAGTGCGACCCGATGCACGGCAACACCCACGAGTCCTCGACCGGCTACAAGACGCGGCACTTCGACCGCGTGGTCGACGAGGTCCTCGGCTTCTTCTCGGTGCACCGGGCGCTGGGCACCTGGCCCGGCGGCATCCACGTCGAACTCACCGGCGAGGACGTCACCGAGTGTCTCGGCGGCGCGATGGAGATCAGCGACGAGGACCTCAACAGCCGGTACGAGACCGCCTGCGACCCGCGGCTGAACACCGGGCAGTCCCTGGAGCTCGCGTTCCTCGTCGCCGAGATGCTGCGTGGCTGACCTCGTCGACCTCCGTTCGGACACCGTCACCCGGCCGACGCCCGGCATGCGCCGGGCGATGGCCGACGCCGAGGTCGGCGACGACGTCTACGGCGAGGACCCCACGGTCACCGCGCTCGAGGAGCGCGTGGCGGCACTGTTCGGCCACGAGGCGGCGCTGTTCGTGCCCTCCGGGACGATGGGCAACCAGATCGGCATGCGCCTGGTCTGCGAGCCCGGCCAGGAGGTGCTCTGCGACGCCGACGCGCACGTGGTCACCTACGAGATGGGTGCCGCGGCCGCCGTCTTCGGCATCTCCACCCGCACCGTCGTCTCCGACCGCGGGCTGCTCGACGCCCGGGCGCTGATCGCCCAGGTCCGGCCGCGCGACGACTGGCACCTGACGGCCACCGCCGCGATCGCCGTGGAGAACACCCACAACCGCGGCTTCGGCCGGGTGCAGCCGCTCGGTGAGCTGCAGGCGCTGTGGGAGTGGTCCCGCGGCGCCGGCGTCGCCGTGCACCTCGACGGGGCCCGCATCTGGAACGCCTCCGTCGCCTCCGGCGTGGATCTCGCCACCTACGGGCGACTGGCCGACACCGCCTCCGTCTGCTTCTCCAAGGGCCTCGGGACGCCGGTCGGGTCCGTGCTGGTCTCCTCGGCCGAGCGGATCGCGACGGCGCGGCTGTGGCGCAAGCGGCTGGGCGGCGGCATGCGCCAGGTCGGGGTGCTCGCCGCCGCCTGCACGTACGCGCTCGAGCACCACCTCCCGCGGCTGGGTGAGGACCACGAGCACGCGCGCCTCCTCGCCGAGCTGCTGGGCGTGGACCCGGCGACCGTCGAGACGAACATGGTCGTGGTGGACGACGTGGCCGCGCCGATGGTCGCCGAGGCCGCGAAGGCCGAGGGCGTGCTGGTCGGCCAGGTGAGCGCCCGCCGGATCCGGCTGGTCACCCACCTGGACGTCGACCGTGCCGGGATCGAGCGCGCCGCGAAGGTCGTCGGCGGCCTGGTCGGCCGGTGAGCCGCCTCGCTCGGAGGCGTTGTCCCTCCACCGGCCAGGATCCTCCGGAGAGTGGCCGGTGCAGGGCCAACGGTCCGGTCGCCCCGGACGCCGGCTTCAGCGCAGGGGCTTGGTGAGGTGCACGAGCGAGAGCCCGGGGTGCACGACCTGCCGGCGCTGCTCGCGGTAGCCGCTGCGCTCGTAGAGCCGGATGTTGGCCGTGCTCAGGTGCCCGGTGAACAGCGCCGCCGTCCCCGCGTCGGTGTCTTCCTCCGCGGCACGCAACAGCCTGCTGCCGATGCCGCGCCCCTGCAGGTCCGGCGCGACCACCAGCCGCCCGACGTGCAGGACACCGTCGTCCTCCCGCGTCCGGACGGCGCCGACGAGGCGGGTGCCCAGCCAGGCGCCCGTGCAGCGGGCCGTGGCGAGCTCGGCGGTCAGCTCGTCGAGGGACTGCACGAGCGCCGGCAGCCGGACGTCGTCGTAGAGCTGCCCCTCGGTCACGTAGGCCGCGCGCTGGAGGGTGAGCAGCTCACCGGCGGCGGCGGCGCCGAGCGGGCCCAGCCGGACGTCGGTCACGGGCACTCCTCCTCGCGGAAACGACGACGGACCCACACCCCGGGGGAGTGCGGGCCCGTCGACGGGAGTCAGTTGGCGCCGGTCGTGGGGTGGTCGATCTGGCCGGCCAGGTAGAGCTGCTCGCCGATCGTGTCCATGAGGTGGAGCTGGGTCTCGAGGTAGTCGATGTGCTCTTCCTCGTTGGTGAGGATCTCCTCGAAGAGGTTCTTGGTGACCCGGTCACCGACCTCGTCGCAGTAGGCCGCGGCCGGGCGGAGCCGCTCGACGACCTCCAGCTCGATGGCCATGTCGGCCTCGAACTGCTCGCGCACGGTCTGGCCGATGCGCAGGGCCAGCAGCTTCTGGTAGTTCGGCAGGCCCTCGAGGAAGAGGATGCGCTCGGTGATGCGCTCCGCGTGGACCATCTCCTCGATGGACTCCTTGCGGGTGTACGCGGCGAGCTTGTTGTAGCCCCAGTTCTCCTGCATCTTCGCGTGCAGGAAGTACTGGTTGATGGCCGTCAGCTCACTCGTCAGCTGCTCGTTCAGCATCTGGATGACGCGTGCGTCGCCTTGCATGGGGTCCTCCCTGGGGTCCGGCTGGGACGAGGCTAGCCGGAGCCGTGGGGGTGTCACCTCGTCAGGTAAGACTAAGAGAGGGCAGGCTCACCTGCGGTTTTGCCACTCCGTCAGGCCGCGGAGGTCGCGACCTGGAGGCCGTGCAGCGGGTCGACCGCGCGGAGCCGGTCGCAGATCCGGTCCAGGCAGCTGCCGCATCCGGTGCCCGCGCCGCACGCGTCGCCGACCTCTTCCTCGCTGCGCGCGCCCGCCGCGAGGACGCCCGTCAGCTCGGTCTCGGTGACGGCGTAGCAGATGCAGACGTACACGGGCGCGCTCCAGGGTGGCGACGGGAAGGCGCCCCTAAGTTAGCCGAGCCTTGCCTGTGTGCCAAGAGTCACCGCGGGTGAATCGCAGAGCCGCTGGTCAGGCAGCCGCGCCGTCCTCGGCGAGCCCCTCGTCGCGCAGCGAGCACAGCAGCGCGATGTCGCGGGCGTGGCCGCCCCACGGCGTTCCGTCGGCCTCGCTGGGCGTCTCGACGACGACCGGGACGCCGGACGTCGAGGGGTGGGCCAGCAGCTCGGCGAACGGCGCGACCCCGATCGAGCCCTCGCCGATGGTCGTGTGCCGGTCCCGCTTGGACCCGCAGCCGTCGAGGGAGTCGTTGGCGTGCACCAGCCCCAGCCGGCCCGGTCCGACGGCGGCCTCCAGCGCGTCGAGGGTCGCGGTCATCCCGCCCGGCGTCGCGAGGTCGTGCCCGGCGGCCCACGCGTGGCAGGTGTCGAAGCAGACGCCGACCAGCGGGTGCATGTCCAGCGCGGCCAGGTACGGGCCGAGGTCCTCGACGGTCGCCGCGAGGGACTTGCCGCCGCCGGCGGTCGGCTCGATCAGCAGCCGGGGACCGTCCGCGGGTGCCGCGTCGAGCACCGGCAGCAGCCGCTCGTGCAGCTGCCGCAGCGCCGCCTCGTAGCGGTCCTCGCCGACGGCCGAGCCCGCGTGCACCACGACGCCCGCGCAGCCGAGCTCGGCGCCGCGGGCGAGGTTGTGCGCGATGCTCGCGATCGACGCCTCGACGGTGGCCTCGGTCGGGGAGCCGACGTTGACCAGGAACGGCGTGTGGATGAACGACGGGATCCCGCGCTCGGTGCAGCCGGCCGTGAACGCCAGGTCCTGCGCCGGCGTCCCGGCCGTCAGCTTCCAGCCGCGCGGGTTGCCGACGAAGACCTGCACCGCGCGGGCGCCGGTGGCGTCGGTGTACGGCAGCCCGCCCTTGGCCAGGCCGCCCTTGATCTGGATGTGGGCGCCGACGGGCGGCGCCACTCGGGGTGTGTGCACGTGCTCCCTCAGAAGGTGACGACGAGCCGGATCGTCGTCCCCCAGTCGACGGTCCCGCCGCTGGGGTTCTGGAGGCGGACGGTGGAGCCCGCGATGAAGGTGTTGAGGTCGACCCGGAGGCCCAGGGCCTCGAGCTCGGCGGTGGCGGTGTCGGCGTCCTTGCCCCGGACGTCGGGGACCTCGACCCGGGGCAGGCCCTCGGAGACGGTGATGGTCACCGTGCTCTGCCACGGGACCACCTCGCCGGTGCCCGGGGTGACGGCCATGACCTCGCCCTCGTCGACGTCGGGGGAACGGCCGGTCTCCCGCGTGACGGTGAAGCCGAGCTGCTCCAGGGTGGCCTGGGCGTCGTCCGCGGCGACCCCGACCACCGCGGGGACGGCGACGGGCTCGTGCCCGCGGGAGACGTAGACGGTGATCTGCGCATCGCGGGGGAGCGGGGTCCCGGCCGCCGGCTCGAAGCCGGTGACGTCGTTCTCCGGGATCTCGTTGTCGTAGTCCAGGGTCTCGACGTAGGTGATCGCCGTCAGCTCGTCCAGCGCCGCCCGGACCTCCTCGATCGGGCGGCCGACGAGCGCCGGGTCGACGGTGAAGCGCTCCGGGCCCTTGGAGACGACGAGGTCGACGTCGGTGCCGCGGATCGCGTCGCCGCCGTCGGGGTCGGCGGACATCACCTGGCCGACGGGGGCGGTCTCGTCGAAGACCTCCTCCACCGCGCCCAGCTCCAGGCCGGCCTCCTGCAGCTGGCCGACGGCGGCCTCGCGGTCGAGGCCGACGAGGCTCGGCACCGTCGTCCAGCGGCCGGAGCCGAACCACCAGCCGACCGCGCCGACGGTGACGACCAGCAGCACGACGATCGCGACGGCGACGCGGGCCCGGCGGCGGCGGATGTGGTCGGGCACGCCCGGGCGGGGGCGCGGCGGTGCCGGGCGGGCGCCGGCGACGTCGGTCGTGGGGCCCACGCCCATGCCGGGCAGCATGCTGGTCCGGGACCCGCTGCGCCGGCTGCTGGCGCCGAGCACCTCGGTGCCGTCACCGGGGGCGCTGGGGTGCCGCTGCGGAGCGGTGGTGCGCGGCCGGTTGGTCGGCCGGATGGTGTCGGGTCCGGCGGAGCTGCGGCCGGTGGGCACGGGGACGCGCGGGATGCCGACGTCGTTGCGGACGTCCTCGAGGTCGGCGAGGAAGGCCCCGGCGTCCAGCGGCCGGACGACGGGGTCGCGGCGGGTGGTGCGGGCGACCAGCTCGTCGACCTGCCAGGCCAGCCCGGGTATCTCCTCCGACGGCACGGGGACGTCGTGGTGGACGTGCTGGTAGGCGACGGCCAGCGGGGTGTCGCCCCCGAAGGGCGGGTGCCCGGTGAGCATCTCGAACAGCACGATGCCGGCGGCGTACACGTCGCTGCGGGCGTCGGCCTTGCCGCGCTCGAGCTGCTCGGGGGAGAGGTAGGCGACCGTGCCGATCAGCACGCCGCCGGTGTGGCTGGTCTGACCGGTGCCGGCGACGGCGCGGGCCAGGCCGAAGTCGGCCACCTTGACCACGCCGTCGAGGCCGATCAGCACGTTCTCGGGCTTGATGTCGCGGTGCACGATGCCGGCCCGGTGGGCGGCGGCCAGCCCGGACAGCATGGGCTCCAGGACGGCGAGGGCCTCGGCGACGGTCAGCCGGCCCCGGGCCTGCAGCAGGTCGCGCAGGGTGCGGCCGCGGACCAGCTCCATGACCAGGAAGACCAGCCCCTGGTCGCTGCCCTGGTCGCTGACGCTGACGACGTTCGGGTGACTGAGCATCGCCGCGGCCCGCGCCTCGCGGGTGAAGCGCTCGACGAACGACGGGTCGTGCATGAGGTGCTCGGCCATGACCTTGACCGCGACCGTGCGGTCCAGGCGCAGGTCCGTCGCGGCGTAGACGGTGGACATGCCGCCCCGCGCGAGCCGCTCCTCGAGGCGGTAGCGCCCCTCGAGGACCAGCCCCACCACGGGGTCGGTCACAGTGGTGTCCACGGGCCGAGTGTAGGAGCCGGGCGGCCCGCCGAGGCCGTCACACGCGGGCGCCCGTTCCCGGCCGGAGCAGCAGTCCCACGGGTTACGCGGTCAGCTCAGCTGAGGTCCAGACCCGGGTACAGCGGGTGGGCGGCCAGCAGTTCGGCGGCCGCGGCGCGGGTCTTGTCGGCCAGCCCCTCGTCCATGGCGTACTTGGCCTTCGACGGGCTGCCGTCGCGGGTCGCCGTCGGCGTCGTCGCGCCCAGCACGTCGGTGATCAGCTCGGCGACCCGGTCGAACTCCGCCGCGCCGAAGCCGCGGCTGGTCAGCGCCGGGGTGCCGATGCGGACGCCGGAGGTGTACCAGGCGCCGTTCACGTCGGCGGGGACGGCGTTGCGGTTGGTCACGATGCCGGCGTCGAGCAGCGCGGACTCCGCCTGGCGGCCGGTGAGGCCGAAGGACGTGACGTCGATGAGCACCAGGTGGTTGTCGGTGCCGCCGGTGACCAGGTCAGCGCCGCGGCGGGACAGCCCCTCGGCGAGCGACTTCGCGTTGTCGGCGACGGCCTGCGCGTACTGCGCGAAGTCGGGCCGGCGGGCCTCGGCGAAGGCGACGGCCTTGGCGGCCATCACGTGGGGGAGGGGCCCGCCCAGCACCATCGGGCAGCCGCGGTCGACGGCGTCGGCGTACTCCGGCTGGGCGAGCACGAACCCGCCGCGTGGGCCGCGCAGCGACTTGTGGCTGGTGCTGGTGACGACGTGGGCGTGCGGCACCGGGTCGAAGTCGCCGGTGAACAGCTTGCCGGCGACGAGCCCGGCGAAGTGGGCCATGTCGACGACGAGGGTGGCGCCCACCTCGTCGGCGATCTCGCGCATCTTCGCGAAGTCCACGCGGCGCGGGTAGGCGGAGTAACCGGCCATGAGGATGAGCGGCTTGAACTCCTTGGCCCGGGCGCGGACGGCGTCGTAGTCCAGCAGCCCGGTCGAGGGGTCGGTGCCGTAGGAGGACTGGGCGAACATCTTGCCGCTGATGTTCGGGCGGAAGCCGTGGGTGAGGTGCCCGCCGGCGTCCAGGCTCATGCCGAGCATCCGCTGGTCGCCGAGTGCCCGGCGCAGCGTCGTCCAGTCGTCGTCGCTGAGGTCGTTGACGTGCTTGGCGCCGGCCCGCTCCAGGGCGGGGGACTCCACGCGGGTGGCCAGCACGGCCCAGAAGGCGACGAGGTTGGCGTCGATGCCGGAGTGCGGCTGCACGTAGGCGTAGGGGGCGCCGAACAGCTCGCGGGCGTGCTCGGCGGCGAGCGCCTCGACGGTGTCGACGTTCTGGCAGCCGGCGTAGAAGCGGTGCCCGACGGTGCCCTCGGCGTACTTGTCGCTGAACCAGTTGCCCATGGTGAGCAGCACCGCGGGGCTGGCGTAGTTCTCGCTGGCGATGAGCTTCAGCGACGCCCGCTGGTCGGCCAGCTCGCTGGAGATCGCGGCGGCGACCCGCGGCTCGACGGCGGAGATGACCTCCAGCGCGGCCTTGTAGGCGGTGCTGGCCGCGGTGGCGTCGAAGGGGGTGGCGTGGGTCATGGCGGGCTCCTGCGCGGCGTCGTCGGAGTGTGTGCCCAGGCGCCCGGCGGGGTTGCAGGGCCGCTCCCCGGTGGTCGGCTCCACCTCGATGCGCCAGTCACGGCCCGCCGGCGATGCTACCGGGGGCCTGGGTCACCGTGTCCCGTGGGACGGCCGCGGCGTCGCCCAGCCCGCAGAGCAGCATGGTGGTGGCCAGCTGGGCGGCCAGGCCGTCCAGCACGGCGCGGACGCCGTCGGCCCCGCCGGTCGCCAGGCCCCAGATCGCCGGGCGGCCGACGAACACCGCTCGGGCACCCAGCGCCAGCGCGGTGAGGACGTCGGAGCCGGACCGGATCCCGCCGTCGGCGTAGACCTCCGCCCGGCCGCCGACGGCCGCGACCACCTCGGGCAGCGCCACCGCCGACGCGACGACGGGATCGGCCTGCCGCCCGCCGTGGGTGGACACCCACACCGCAGCGGCACCGGCGTCGACGCACCGAGCGGCGTCGTCGCCCCGGAGGACGCCCTTGACGACGACGGGGAGCCCGGAGAGCCGGCCGAACCGGCCGACGTCGTCGAGCGTCCAGACCGGGCTGTCCGCCGTCGGCACCGTGCCGTCGGGGCGGTTGGGCAGCGGCAGGTCGTCGGGCAGCGCGAACCGGTGCGCGGTCTCGCGCAGGCGGCGGCCCAGCACCGACAGGTCCACGGTGAGCACCAGCGCCCGGTAGCCGGCCGCCCCGGCGCGGCGGGCCAGCTCGTCGGTGTACGCGGGGGAGTGCAGCCGGTACAGCTGGAACCAGCGCGGCCCGGTGGGCTCGGCCGCGGCGACGTCGGCGAGGGCGGCGGTGGCCGAGGTCGACACGGTCATCAGGGCGCCGGCGGCGGCCGCACCCCGGGCCGTGGCCAGCTCGCCGTCCGGGTGGGCGAGGGCCTGGTAGGCCCACGGCGCGACGCCGATCGGGATCGCGACCTCGCTGCCCAGCAAGGACGTGCCGAGCCGGACGGCGCCGACGCCGGTCAGCACACGCGGTCGCAGCCGCCACGCACGCCAGGCGGGGGTCGCCTCGCCGAGGGTCACCTCGCCCTCGGCCCCGCCGGCGTAGAAGGCGGTGACGTCGGGCGGGAGCAGCCCGCGGGCCTGCTCCTCCAGGGCGGCGAGGTCCAGCAGCTCGGGCCGGCTGCCCGGATCGTCGGGCAGCACCTCGCCGCGGCGGGAGTGACCCGGTGCCCCGGCCCCCACGGAGGGGTGGGCCGGGTCCGGGGTGGGTGGGTGCTCCGCGGGCGCCATAGGCTCGCACCCTATGGAGACGCTCACCCCCGCGGAGGTCGCCCAGGCCCTCGGGGTCTCGCCCAACCGGGTCCGCCAGCTGCTGCGCGAGTACAAGCTCATGGCGGTGCCCGGCAGCGGCAACAGCCGCATCCCGGCCGACTTCCTGCAGGACGGACAGGTGCTCAAGCACCTGCCCGGCCTGATCACCGTGCTCAAGGACGGCGGCTTCCGCGACGACGAGGCCTTCGACTGGCTCTTCCGGGAGGACGACACGCTGCCGGGGACGCCGGTGCAGGCGCTGCGCGACGACCGGCACACCGAGGTCACCCGCCGCGCCCAGGCCATGGCGTTCTGACGGTCGCCTGATGGGCCACCTGACGTACCTGGCGCTGCTCGTCGGGTGCCTGGTGGTCACGGCGCCGCTCGAGCTGGTGCTGCGGGTGCGGGTCTACGCCCGCTGGCGGCGGCTGCTGCTGGCGATGCTGCCGGAGTTCGTCGTCTTCGTGGTCTGGGTGCTCTACGCGATCGCGCAGGACCACTGGGACTACTCCGCCGAGCGCACCCTCGACGTCCGGCTGCCCGGCGGGATCCCGGTCGAGGAGGTCCTGTTCTTCCTCGTCGTCCCGCTGTGCGCGGTGCTGGCGCTGGAAGCGGTGCGGAAGGTGACCGGCTGGGACGCCGGCTATCCCGCTGAGGAGGCCGATCGCCCGTGAGCTACTCGGCCCTCGCGGTGATCGCGGTCGTCGGCGTCCTCGTCGTCGACCTGGCCGTCTACCGCACCCGGATGGTCACCCGGCGGGTGTTCTGGGCGGCCTACGCCATCGTCATCACGTTCCAGCTGCTGATGAACGGCGTCCTCACCGGCCTGGACGTCGTCGTCTACGACTCCGACGCCATCTGGGGGCCGCGGATCGCCTACGCGCCGGTGGAGGACCTGCTGTTCGGCTTCGCGATGGTGACCCTGACCCTCGCCAGCTGGGCGGCGGTCAACCGGCGGGCGAACACCGCCAGGCGGCGGGGCTTGGACACCGACACCCGGCGGTCGAGCACCCGGTAGTCGGCCTTCTCGATCTCGGTGAGGATCCCGCCGTACAGGTCGGTGGCGGCGCGCACGCAGTCGCGGGACTCCGGGGCCAGCAACGGGGTGCCCGGGGCGGCGTCGTCGTAGCGGCGGCGGACGATGGCGATCATCTCCCGCATCAGCGCGGCGAAGGCGGCGTCGTGCCGCTTCTCCGCCAGCTGCTCGCGGGTCACCCCGTGCGCGGCCATCAGGTCGGCGGGCAGGTAGACCCGGCCGCGGTCGACGTCCTCGCCGACGTCGCGGAGGAAGTTGGTCAGCTGGAACGCCTCGCCCAGCGCGACGGCGTGCGGCGCGGCCTCCTCGCGGCGGACGCCGGGTGCGGTGCCGAGCACGGGCAGGACCTGCAGCCCGATGATCGACGCCGAGCCCCACATGTAGCGGTCGAGGGCGTCCATGTCGGCATACCCGGTGACGGTGAGGTCGCTGGTCATCGCGGCGAGGAAGTCGACGAGGTGCTCGACGGCGATGCCGTAGCGGCGGTAGGTGTGCACCAGGGCGAGCCGCACCGGATCGGCCGACCACCCGGTCTCCAGCTCGGCCAGCACCGCGCGCGACCAGTCGCCGAGGTCGCGCTCCGGGTCGGCGCCGGGGTGGTCGACGAGGTCGTCGGCGACGCGGGCGGCGGCGTAGAGCGCGTGCACCGCGGGCCGCCGGTCGGGCGTGAGCAGCCGGGTGGCCAGGAAGTAGCTCTTCCCGTGCTCCGCGGCGATGGCCGCGCAGTGCCGGTAGGCGGCGGCGAGCTGGGCCTGCTGCTGCTCCCGGGTGGGCGGCGGCTCGACGAGGGTCATGCGGAGATCCGTCCTGTGATGCGCTCGGCGGCGAGCCGCCCGCTGATGACGACCATCGGGACGCCGACGCCGGGCTGCACCGACGAGCCGGCGAGGACCACGTTCTCCGGCCCGCGCCGGGGGAGGGTCGGCGGACGGAAGGGGCCGGTCTGGCCGAAGGTGTGCGCGAGGGCGAACGGGGTGCCCGCGGCCATGCCCTGCTCGGCCCAGGTCAGCGGGGTGTCCATGTGCTCGACCTCGATGGAGTCCGAGACACCGGTGTAGCCGCGGGCCTCCAGGGTGGCCAGCAGCTCCTCGCGGTAGCGGGGCGCCAGCGCCGTCCAGTCCAGGTCCGGGTTGCCACCGCTGCGCCGGTCCAGGTTCGGCGTCGGGGCGACGACGCTGAGCACCTGACTCTGTCGTCCGTCCGCGGAGTCGGGTGCCAGTGACCGGTCGGTGACCGACGGCGCGCTGATCAGCAGGCTGGGGTCGCTCATCGGCCGGCCGTCGCGGGTGAGCTCGTCGAAGACCTGCCGCCAGGACTGCCCGAAGCTGATCGTGTGGTGCGCCGCGCCGGGCAGCGGGGTGCCGACGCCGAGGTGCAGGGCGACGCAGCTGGGGGAGTACACCGGCCGGCGGGGGCCGCGCAGCCCGGGGACGAGCTCGTGCGGGGCGTCGGCGGTCACGACGACGGCGTCGGCGGGCAGCCGCTCGCCGTCGTCCAGCACGAGCCCGGTGACCCGCCGCCCGGTGAGGTCGAGCCGGTCGACCGACGTCCCGTAGCGGAACTGCACCCCGGCGTCGGCGGCCGCGCCGGCCATGGCCCGCGGGACCGCGCCGATCCCGCCGACCGGGTGCCAGACGCCGGCGCCGATGTCGAGCTGGGCGATGACGGCGTAGGCGGCGATCGCGCGGTACGGGGAGACCCCGGCGTAGAGCGCCTGGAAGCTGAACAGCCGGCGCAGCCGGTCGTCGGCGAAGTACTTCTCGACGTGGGTGGAGAGCCGGCCGAACCCGCCGCGGCGGGCGAGCTGGAGGAGTTCGGGGCCGAGCAGGTCCAGCGGGGAGTCGAGGTTGCGGTCGATGAAGGTGCGCAGCTGCAGCCGGTACAGCTCGGCGAGGTCGGCGAGGTAGCGGCGCAGCGCGGCGGCCTCGGCCGGCCCGCACAGCGCCTCGACCTCGGCGGCGAACGCGTCGGGATCGGCGTGCACGTCCAGGTGGGTGCCGTCGGCGTACTGCGCCCGGTAGGACGTCGGGAGCGGCAGCAGCTCGAGCCGGTCGTCGAGCTTCTCGCCGACCGCGGCCAGGGCGTCGGCGACGAGTTCGGGGGCGGTGAACACCGACGGGCCGGTGTCCAGCGTGTAGCCGCGCTCGGTGACCACGCCCGCCCGGCCGCCGGGACCGGGACCGCGCTCGACGACGGTGACCTCGCGGCCGGCCCCCCGCAGCCGCAGCGCGGCCGAGAGCCCGGCCAGACCCGCGCCGACGACGACGACGCGGTCGGTGCGCCCGGGGACGACTCGCACGGTGTTCGTCGGCCCTCAGGCGGTGCGGGAGGTCGCGGCGACCGCGAGCGCGTCGAGCGCGGCGCGGGCCTCCTCCGCGATGGGGGCGTCGGCGATGGCGGCCCGGGCGCGCGCGGTCTGCTCGGCGATCCGCTGCTCGACCCGGTCCCGGGCGCCGGTGCTCTCCATCAGGGCACGCAGGGCGTCGAGGGCCGCGGTGTCGCAGTCGGGGTTGCCCAGGCACTCGGCGAGCAGCCGGCGGCCGGCGTCGTCGGCGGCCTCCTCGGCGAGGGCGACCAGCAGGGTCCGCTTGCCCTCGCGCAGGTCGTCGTCGGCGGACTTGCCGGTGACCGCGGGGTCGCCGAACACGCCCAGGACGTCGTCGCGCAGCTGGAACGCCTCGCCCAGCGGCAGGCCGATCGCGGTGTAGACCTCCGCGGCGCGCGGGCCGGCGCCGGCGAGCGCGGCACCCAGCTGGAGCGGGCGCTGCACGGTGTAGCCGGCGCTCTTGTAGCGGGCGACGGTGAGCGCGCCGTCCGCGCCGGGCAGCCCGCCGGCGGCGCGCAGCAGGTCGAGGTACTGGCCGGCGGTGACCTCGGTGCGCATGGTGTCCCAGACCGAACGGGCGCGGGCCAGCGCGGCGGCGGAGATCCCCGAGCGGCGGAGCAGCTCGTCGGACCACACCAGCGCGAGGTCGCCGACGAGGATCGCCGCACCCACCCCGAAGGTGGTGCCGTCGCCGGTGAGGTCGTGGTCGGTGTGCCGGGCGGCGAACCCGACGTGGGTGGCGGGGCGGCCGCGGCGGGTCAGCGCGCCGTCCATGACGTCGTCGTGCACCAGCGCGCTGGCGTGCACGAACTCGAGCGCGGCCACGGCGCGCAGCACCGCGGCGTCGTCCTCCGCCGGACCGGACACGGTCTCGACCGCGCCGCGCCAGCCCCAGTAGGCGAACGCCGGGCGCAGCCGCTTGCCGCCGTCGGCGACGGCGGTGACCTCGTCGACCACGGGCGCGAGGGAGGCGTCCATGCCGGTGAGGACGGCGCGCTGCTCCTCGAGGAACCCCGACAGCGCGGCGGCGACCGCGCTGCGGATCCGCGGCAGGTCGGCGCTCTCCAGCGCAGCGCTGCTCAGCGGCACCGGTGTCGGGAGCGCGTGCCGGCGACGCTCCGGACCGGGGATCACGGCGTCAGTATCGCCCCAGGGGGTTGTGCGCTGCCGAGCTGCGGGGCGGGGGAGCTGGTGCGGGGTCATGCCGGTGGCCTCCTCGTTCCGGTGCTCAGAGCTCTTCCGGCCGGGGGCGGCGGTTGGATGCAGCGGTCCTGCGAACCGGGGACGCGGCGGCGGCCGTATCCTCCCGAGCCATGACCCGGACCGTCCGCGAGCTGCTGGCCGAGGGGTCGCCCACGTGGTCCTTCGAGTTCTTCCCGCCCAAGACGACCGAGGGCGAGCAGCAGCTGTGGACCGCGCTGCGCGAGCTCGAGCGGCTGCGGCCCTCCTTCGTGTCGGTCACCTACGGCGCCGGGGGGAGCACCCGCGAGGGCACCGTCTCGGTCACCGAGCGGATCGCGACCGAGACGACCATGACCCCGCTCGCGCACCTGACCGCCGTCGACCACAGCATCGGCGAGCTGCGGCACGTGGTGAGCCGGCTCGCCGCGGCCGGGGTGCGCAACCTCCTGGCGCTGCGCGGCGACCCGCCCGGCGCCGACCCGCAGGCGGACTGGATCGCCCACCCGGAGGGGCTGTCCTACGCCGCGGAGCTGGTCGAGCTGATCCGGTCGATGGGTGACTTCTCCGTCGGCGTCGCCGCGTTCCCGGAGCGGCACCCGCGGTCCCCGGACTTCGACAGCGACGTCGAGATGTTCGTCGCCAAGTGCCGGGCGGGCGCCGACTTCGCGATCACCCAGATGTTCTTCCGCACCGAGGACTACCTGCGGATGCGCGACCGGGTGGCCGCCGCCGGCTGCGAGGTGCCGATCATCGCCGGCGTCATGCCGGTGACCAACGCCCGGCAGATCACCCGGATCGTGCAGCTGTCGGGCCAGGCCTTCCCGACAGAGCTCGCGGCGCGCTTCGCCGAGCTCGACGGCGACCGGCCCGAGGACAAGGCGGCCGTCCGGGCCTACGGCGTCGAGGTGGCGACGGCGATGTGCACGACCCTGCTGGACGAGGGCGTGCCCGGCATCCACTTCATCACCATGAACAGGTCGACGGCGACGCGAGAGGTCTACGCGAACCTCGTCCCCGAAGCCGTCTCCTCGCCCGTCAGCTGACGGCGGCACGGCCGTCGGCCAGGGCCGCTGCCCGGGCCGCGGCGCGGCGGAGCCCCTCGCGCTCGGCGGCGTACCCGCCGAGCACGCCGACGACGGGGATGTTCGACAGCGCGCGGGCGCCGAGCCGGCCCTTCGGGCGGGCGTCGAGGGCGTCGTCGATCCGGCCCAGCAGCCGGGAGACCCGCCAGAGCGTGCGGGCCCGGCCCCGGAACCCGGCGCGCTCCTCGGGCCCCCCGATGGTCGCCTCGGTGTAGGTGCCGCGGCTGCGCTCGAGCAGCGGCCGCACGCGGTCGGGCGGCAGGTCGCGGTCGAGCAGCACCCTGGCCAGGAGCGAGACGCGCTCGGCCGGGTCCACGACGCCGTGCTCGCCGGCCACGCCCAGCACGACGACGGACTGCACCGCCGAGCCGACGGTGTTCTGCAGCGGGAGCAGGTCGGCCAGCCGGCCGAGGAAGCGGGGCGCCGCCGAGAGCCCCGCCGCCAGCACGGGGACGCGGTCGGCCCACCACTGGTCGCGATCGGCCTGCGACAGGTGCGGCGGCCGCCCCATCCGGCGGACCAGGGGTGCGGTCAGCCGGTCGACGCGGCGGAGCACGTCGACGACGGCGGCATCACTGTTCGGCGGGGCCATGGAGGACCCCTACCCACAGCCGGCGCCCGGTCATGCGGGGCCGGGGGCCGATCGGGTGATACGAACACCCGGTGGAGCTGTGGGAGCTGGTCGCGCGGGAGCGGATCCGGGACACGCTGGCGCACTACAACTGGTCCGGCGACGCCGGCCGCGCCGAGGAGCTGTCGGCGGCGTTCACCCCCGACGGGGTGCTGCAGGTGCGGGGCGGGGCGGCCCACCGCGGGCGGGCGGCCATCCGGGACTTCATCGGCGGCGTCGCCGGGCGGGAGGCCGCGGGGTCGTCGTCCGGGGGCCCGGTCGGGCCGAAGCTGGTCCGGCACGTGCTGACCAACACCCGGTTCCGGGCGCTCTCGCCGGAGGAGGCGACGGCCGAGTCCTACTTCACCGTGGTCACCGAGATCGGGCTGGACCACGCGGGCCGGTACCGCGACACCCTCGTCCCGGTCGGCGAGCGGTGGCTGATCGCCTCCCGCCTGGTCTCCACGGACTGGGTGGTGGCGGGCTCGGTCATGGCCTCGCCGTCCCCGGCCGGCTGACGGACCGGGCGTGCTGAGCCGCGACGAGTACCTCGCCGAGTGGTCCCGCTGGCACGGCGGCACCGATCCGGCGGGGAGCCGGCTGGTCCGCGGGTGGCTGTCCGCTGCCTACGCGCTGGCCCGACCGGTCGCCGGCCTCCCGCCGGTGGCCGCGACGGCGTCCGGGTTGCTCGTGGCGGTCTCCGCCGTCGGCCCGGCGCTGGCCGGCGGGTACTGGCTGGTCGCGGCCGGGGCCCTGGTGGGCCTCTCCGGCCTGCTCGACTCCCTCGACGGGGCGCTGGCCCTCGCCACCGGCCGGGCCTCCCGCCGCGGCTTCGTGCTCGACTCCGCCGTCGACCGGCTCACCGAGGCCGCGTACGCCGCGGCGCTCTGGGCCGCCGGTGCGCCGGGCTGGCTCGCCGTCGTCTTCGGGGCGCTGTGCTGGCTGCCCGACTACCTGCGGGCCCGCGCCGGTCAGGCCGGGGTCGACGAGACCGGGGACATCTCGGTCTGGGAGCGGCCCACCCGCGTGGCCATGGCCGGGATGACCCTCGGCGGCGCCGGCGTCGTGGCCGGAGTCGGCCCGGACGTGCCGGCGGTCGTGGTCACCGCGGGGACCGCGGTGGGGGCGCTGCTCGGCGTCGTGGCGGTCGCTCAACTCAGCCGCGGCATCCGGCGGGCACTTCCGGACTGAGTTCTCCTACTCTTGGCGGGCCCGATCCCGCGCCGCCGGCGCTGGTCTCCCAGTCGAGGAGCGCTCGTGCCCGTCGCCGTCACCGGCTCCATCGCCACCGACCACCTCATGACCTTCCCCGGGAAGTTCACCGAGCAGTTCGTCGAGGGCCAGATGGAGAACGTCTCGCTCTCCTTCCTCGTCGACGACCTCGTCCAGCACCGGGGTGGCGCCGGCGCCAACATGGCGTACGGGCTGGGCCTGCTCGGCGTCGGCCCGGTCCTCGTGGGCGCGGTCGGCAGCGACTTCGCCGACTACGAGGCCTGGCTCCAGCGCCACGGCGTCGACACCGCGAGCGTGCACTGGTCGGAGTTCAAGCACACCGCCCGCTTCGTGTGCACCACCGACCAGGTCAACAACCAGATCGCGTCGTTCTACTCGGGCGCGATGGCCGAGGCCTGCGAGATCGAGCTCGCGCCGGTGGCCGACCGGGTGGGGTCGCTGGACCTCGTCGTGATCGGGCCGAACGACCCGACCGCGATGGTCCGGCACACCGAGGAGTGCCGGCAGCGCGGCTACGCCTTCGCCGCCGACCCCAGCCAGCAGCTGGCGTGGGCCGACGGCGCCATGATCCGGCAGCTCGTCGAGGGCGCGGAGCTGCTGTTCACCAACGAGTACGAGTCCCACCTGCTGCTGCAGAAGACCGGCTGGACCGACGCCGAGGTGCTCGCCCGCGTGGGCCAGTGGGTCACCACCCGGGCCGCGGACGGCGTCCTCGTCCGCACGGCCGGCGCGGAGCCGATCGAGGTCAAGGCGGTGCCGGAGACCAAGCCGGTCGAGCCCACCGGCGGCGGTGACGCCCTGCGCGCCGGCTTCATCGCCGGACGCGCGTGGGGGCTGTCGCTCGAGCGGGCCACCCAGCTGGGCTCGGCCGTGGCGACCGAGGCGGTCGAGGTGATCGGCACCCAGGAGTACGAGCTGCACCGGGAGCCGTTCCTCGCCCGCTTCGCCGAGGCCTTCGGTCCCGGCGCCGCCGCGGAGATCGCCGAGCACCTCCCGGCCTGACGGGGCCGCGCCGGGATCAGGTGACCTGATCCCCGCGCGTCCTGCCTCACGGTCTGCGGCGCGGGAGGACACCGCACGGCGAGGGAGGACGTCGGAGCACCCGCGCTCAGCGGTCGCGGACCTTCTCGCCGATGGAGGGGTCCTCGGCCCAGGCGCGGAAGGGGATCCGCGAGATCTCCAGCACCTCGCCGATCGTCGACCACTCGTTGCCGCCGAGCCGGGCCAGCGGCCGCAGCTCCTCGATCCGCGGGCGGCCGTCGCGCACGGCGCTGCTCCAGGCGCTGATGGCCTGCACCCGCCCGAAGACCACCGTGCTGTCGCCCAGCCGCAGGGTCGAGTGCAGCGTGCACTCGATCGACACCGGCGACTCGGCCACCCGGAGCGCCGTCACCGTCTCGCTGGGCTCCAGGCGCACCCCGGTGTGCTCGGCCTCGCTGTGGTCCGGCGGGAAGTCGGTGCCGGTCGCGTTGACCTGCTCGAACAGCGGCTCGGGCGTCAGGTTGATCGTGAAGTCCCCGGTGGCCTCGACGTTGTTCAGCGAGTCCTTGCGGCCGACCGAGGTGAACTGCACGACCGGCGGGTCGACGCACGCGACCGTGTAGAAGGAGTGCGGCGCCAGGTTGTGCACCCCCTCGGCGGAGCGGCTGCACACCCACGCGATGGGCCGCGGCACCACCACCGAGTTCAGGACCCGGTAGAAGGCCCGCGTCTCCATGGCCGTCGGGTCGAAGGTGGTCCGCTCGCGCTGCTCCGTCACCCGGTCATCCTCTGCCACCGGGCCGGCCGCAGCGCGCCGGGTCCGATGAGTTCCGGCCGCGCCCGCCGTCCCTGCTGCATGACGACGACCAGGGTGATCAGCGTGACCGTGCCGGTGCGGGACCAGGACGAGGCCATCGCCTTCTACACCGGCGTGCTGGGGTGCGAGCTCACGCTCGACGCGGAGATCTGGCCCGGGACCCGGCTGGTGGAGGTCACGCCGCCCGGCTCGTCGGTCGCGATCCTGCTGCTCCCCCCGGACAGCGAGATCCCGATCGCCGTCCGGCTGGGCACCCCGGACGCCGACGCCGCGCACGCCCGCATCCGGGAGGCCGGGGTGGTGCTGCACAACGGCGAGGTGCTGCGCCTGGACGGGATGCCGCCGATGTTCTCGTTCCTCGACCCGGATGGGAACGGGCTGGTCTACCTGGAGGAGCAGCCCTGATCAGACGGGGCGGCCGCGCCAGGTGAGCGTGCCGCGGCGGTGCCCGGCGACCGAGCGGGCCAGCAGCACGTCGAAGGCCAGGAGCGAGACCGGCTGCGCCAGGGCGTCGGGCCACACCCGGCTGCCGGTCGCGGCCGCGCTCACCGCCCGCCCGGCCACCCCGGCCGCGTAGCCGACCAGGCCGGCCCGGGACCCGCGCAGCGCGGCCACGGCGGGGACGACGCCGATGGCGGTGAGCACCGCCGCGGCGCCGACGCTCGCCGCCGGGGAGCCGCCGACCGCGGCCCAGAGCGACTTGGCGTAGCCCGCCGAGAGCGCCGGCCACCCGTCGTACATCCGGCAGGCGGCGAGCTCCGCGCCGGCCACGGGGACCGCCCGCCCGCCGGCCCGCTTGACCGCCCGGGCGAGCGCGACGTCCTCGAGGACCTCGCCGCGCACCGCGGCGTGGCCGCCGGCCGCCAGGTACGCGGGCACGGTCAGCACCAGGAACTGGCCGTTGGCCGCGGTCAGCGAGGGACGGGGGGAGCGCTCGGCCAGTCGCAGCGGCAGCGTCGTCGCCCACAGCCAGGGCGACAGGGGCTGCACCAGCCGCTCGGCCAGGGTGCCGGCCAGCGGCCGCGGCCACGGGGAGACCAGGTCGAGCGCGTGCGCGTCGAGGACGGCGACCGCGCGGGCCACCGCGTCGGGGAACAGCCGGACGTCGGCGTCGAGGAACACCAGCACCCCGTCGGGGTCCGCCGGCACCTCCGCGACGCCGATCGCGCAGGCATGCGGCTTCCCCAGCCACCCCGCCGGCGGCGGCGGTGCCGTCACCAGCCGGACCCGGGGGTCGCCGACGGCGCGGACGGCGTCGGCGGTGCCGTCGGTGGAGCCGTCGTCCACCACGACCACCGTCAGGTCCGGCACGCCGCGCTGCGCGAGGACGGCGGTGAGGCACTCGCCGACGTGCCGCTCCTCGTCGCGCACCGGCAGCACCACCGTCACCGGCCGCATGACCGGCGGGTGCCGCTCGGGCGGCCGCCGCAGCAGCCGGACGTTCACCGCCGCGTGCGCGGCCATCACCACCGCCGCGGCCGACAGCCCGCGGACCAGGCGGCCGCTCACCGGCGCGCCTGGAGCACGAGCGCGACCAGCACGGGGACCGCCAGGAGCGCCCCCCACGCGGCGGAACCGGGGAGGTCCAGCCACCCGGCGTGGGCCAGCGCGCCGCCGAGGGTCATCCAGGCGAGCGCGGCCAGCGGGGCGCCGTCCCCGATCCGAGGCCTGCTGGCGGTGCGGGCGACGAGCACGTCGAGCAGGCCCATGAGCACCAGCCCGGCGAGCAGCCAGCCGGCCAGGTTGGTCAGCGGCACGGTGTCGATGCCGGGCAGGCCGGGGGAGGGGTGCGCCCACGTCCAGTAGCCGGCCTGCACCATCTGCGGGTCCAGGACGACGTCCCACGCGGCGAAGACGAACGCGGCGGCGCCCACCCGCGCCGGGCGCCGGCCCGTCCGCATGCCGCGGGTCAGCAGCGCCCCCAGCAACCAGGCGGGCCAGGCCATCATCAGCCAGGCCAGCGGGACGAGGAACGGCACGCCGAGCAGGGTCGGTCCGAGGTCGCCGCTGTAGGTGTACTCGCCGTAGGGGAAGCCGGTGGCCAGGCCGAGCGACTCGAACACGATCGCGGTACCGGCGACCAGCGCGAGCACCCCGGCGCCGGTGCGCAGTCCACGGCTCAGCGCGGCGTGGGTGACCGAGAGCGTGGCGCCCAGCAGCACGATCGCCCAGCTCACGGCGTTGCGCGCGTCGCCGTCGGTCAGCGGGTAGGCGATGGCCGTCAGCACCAGCAGGGCGGTCAGCGCCCAGGGCACCAGCGCGCGCAGCCCCGCGGTGCGCGCCCCGAGGACCGCGGTCATCGGCGGAGGCGGGCGGCCAGGGCCCGCCGGGCGCGCGGGACGCGGCGGCGGTCGTCCAGCACCAGCCGCGCCGCCGTCCGCCCGGAGTTGCCCGAGACGCCGCCGCCGGGGTGCGTGGAGGCCCCGGCGAGGTAGAGGCCGGGCAGGCCGGGCACCCGCTGACCCGACAGCGCGGGCGTGGGTCGCAGCGAGAACATGCTCGCCAGGCCCATCTCCACGTGCATGACGTTGCCACGCGGCAGCGACAGCTCGCGCTCCAGCAGCACCGGCGTCTGCACGTGCAGCCTCCGCACCGAGTCGGCGAACCCCGGCGCGTACGCGTCGACGGCGGCCAGCAGTTGCCGGGCCGCGGGCTGGGCGAGGGCGTCCCAGTCCTCGCCCGAGGCCAGGTCGTACGGGTACCACTGACCCCAGACGGTCACCACGTGCTGCCCGGGCGGGGCGAGGGTGTCGTCGGTCGCGGAGAAGCACATCGCGAGCGGCACCGGTTCGCGCGGGAGGCGGCCGGCGGCGAAGTCGCCGTGGGCGGCGGCCAGCTGCGCGCGGTCGGTGCACAGCAGCTGCAGCCCGCCCTGCGCGAGCTCGTCCGGGACGCCGGGGTAGGACGGCGGCGCGTCGGTCAGCGCGCGCAGCACCAGGCCGAACCCGTTGCCCAGCGGCGGAGCGGCGTCGGCGAGGGCGGGGGGAGCGGCAGCTCCGGCCAGGTCGCGGGTGGCCAGCACGTGGCAGGCGGCGACCACGACCGGCGCGCGCAGCTCCCGCCCGGACGCCGTCCGCACGCCGGCGACGCGACCGTCCTCGACCAGCAGCCGCTGCGCGGCGTCCTCGAGGACCACCCGGCCGCCGTCGGCCTCCAGCCGCCGGCGCAGGGCCGCGGTCAGTCCACCGGAGCCACCCACGGGATGTCCCGGGGGGACGTCGTGCAGCAGCGCCACCCAGCCGACCATCGCCGCGGTCCCGGGCTCGCTCATCGGCGGCCCCGACTGCGCGCCGAACCAGGCGAGGGCGGCCTTGAGCCGCTCGCTGGCGAACCAGCGGTCCAGCAGCGCGTCGCCGGAGGAGAGGAAGTCGACCGCGAGGTCGCCGCCGGACGTGCGTGGCCGCCCGTCGCGCGGGGCGCCCAGCGGCCAGAACGCCCGCACCAGCCGGCCGGGGCTGGGCGGGCCGCCGAACGAGGCGACGACCGCGCGGCTGCGCGGGCCCCACTCGGCGACGAACCGGCGGTAGGCGGCGGCGTCGGCCGCTCCGCAGGCGGCCGCGATGGAGGCGCACGTGGCGTCGAGGTCGACCGAGAAGACCAGGGGGCGCCCGTCCGGACCGTCGTCCCCGGGCACCGGCGCCGGGGCGAACCCCCAGGGGTCGCAGTCGACGTAGTCCAGCCCGTGGGCGGCGAGGTCGAGCTCCTCGACGATGCCACTGTGCCGCACGATCACGTGCGCGCTCGACCCGCGGTCCACGCGGACGCCCGGCCAGCGCTCGACGGTGGAGACCGCGCCGCCCAGGACCTCGTCGCGCTCGACGACCTCGACGGTCAGCCCGGCCGCGGCCAGGTAGCAGGCAGCGACCAGCCCGTTGTGGCCGGAGCCGACGACGATCGCGTCGAGGTCGCTGGTGCGGGACGGCGGATCGGCGGGGGTCACGCCTCGTCGTTCGGTACCGCGGGGGGCCGTGGATGCAGCGGGAGGTGCGCGCCGAGGATCGCGAAGGGCCGCGCGTCGCCGGGGAAGTGGTGGCCGCGGGCGAGGTCGACGAACCCGTCGGCGTGGTACAGCCGGAAGGCCTTGGTGTCGGCGTCGGGGGTCGAGAGCAGCGCCACCGGGTTGGGCAGGTCGGCGACCAGCGCGTGCAGCAGCCGGCGGCCGAGTCCGCCGCTCTGGGCGTCGGGGTGGACGTGCAGCTCGCACACCTCGAAGGCGCCCGGGAGCCACCGCTTCGCCGTCCGCCGGTCCAGCGCGGCGCGGACCTGGTCGTGCCACCACTGGCCGGGGGCGACCTCGTACCCGTAGCCGAACCCGGCCATCCGCTCGCCGTCGGGATCGGCGACGAACGCCCCGACGGCGCGGAAGCCCGGCCGCTCGGTGTGCTGGATGGCGTAGCCGTAGCGGCCGGCGACGACCGAGGACGAGTAGCCCATGGCCGCGCCGTAGATCGCGAGGGCCTCGTGCATGTGGTCACGGATCCAGTCCGTGGGCAGCTGGGTGACCCGCGTGGCGGGCTTGGTGCCGGTCATGCCTGTACCGCCTCGGGGGAGAGCGTCTCCGCCGGTCCGGGACCGACCTCGGCCGGAGTGCCGTCGGTGAGCCGGAGGAGCTCGTCGTAGGTGGTCGGGAAGACGGTGTGCGGATGGCCGGCGGCGGCCCACACCGTCTCGTGGCGGGCCAGTTCGACGTCGACCAGCGTGCCGATCGGCTCGGGGTGGCCGACCGGGGCGACGCCGCCGATCGCCTGGCCGGTGTGCTCGCGGACGAAGTCGGCCCGCGCGACCCGCACCTCGGGGACGCCGAGCAGCTCGGCGACCTGCCGGGTGTCGACGCGGTGCGCGCCGCTGGTCAGCACGAGCAGCGGGTTCCCGCCGACGTCGAAGACCAGGCTGTTCGCGATCGCCCCGACGGGGACGCCCAGCTGGGCCGCCGCCAGCGCGGCCGTCCGGGCGTTCTCGGCGAGCTCGCGCACCTCGCCGGTCGCACCGGCCGCGCGGAGCCGGCGGACGACCTCGGCGACCCGGGGGGAGTCGGCGGCAGGCATGCCGGCGATCCTCCCACCCGTTCCCGGGGTGCGGTCGGGTGGGCGACCCGCTCCGGGGCTGCCCCGGCTAGCGTCCGGCCATGGCCATCGACCCGCGCGGCGCCGACCTCAAGCGGTTCCTCCAGGAGGAACCGGGCGAACCCGTCGTCATGCTCAACCTGCTCCGGTTCACCGAAGGCGGCCGGGAGTCCTACGCGACGTACGCGACGGCGATCCGCGAGACGTTCCTCCCGCGATACGGCGCCGAGGTCGTCTATGCCGGCGACGGCGCCACCCCGCTGGTCGCCGAGGAGGGGCAGGCGTGGGACGCGGTGCTGCTCGTGCGCTATCCCAGCCGCGAGGCGTTCAGCCGGATGGTGGCCGACCCGGAGTACCAGCAGTTCACCCGCTTCCGCACCGAGGCGCTCACCGAGGCGGTGCTCCAGCCGACCACCGCCTGGTGAGGACCGTCAGCCGCGGGCCCAGGTCTTGAGTGCCGCGCTACCGGGACCGGTCAGCTGCTCGAGGCGGACGGGGCGGCGGGTGACGGCGAGCGCGATGGCCTCGGCCGGCCCCTCGACTCGGACCCCGCTCCCGCGGGACCAGTCGATCTCCGGAGCGGCGTAGGTCAGGTGGGGCAGGCCCTTCGGGATGAAGGCGGGAGAGGCGCGCTTGCTGGTGAGGAGGTCCAGGGCGTCGGCCCACGGCTGCAGCGGACGGCCGTGGTCGAGGCCGAGCGGGACGGTGATGTCCAGCCGGTGGACCAACAGGTCGGTGAGCGGGGCGTGCCAGTCCATGCCGGGCGGGGTGAACCGGCTCCCGGCGCGGGTGCGGAGGTCGTCGACGAGCGTCTGCGTGGGGAGCTGCGCGCGATCGTCGGCCAGGAGGGTGTTCGCGCGCGCGAACGAACCCCGGCCGCGGACCAGCGCGCGGATGAAGCCGGGTGTCGAGCCGGTGGGGCCGACCATCAGGTGCGCGGCCACGTGTCGGACCGTCCAGCCCTCGCAGAGGCTCGGCGTGGCCCACTGCTCGGGCGTCAGCGTCTCCAGCAGGTCGGCGAGGGCCGTGCGCTCGGCGGCGATGGTGGTCCAGGCGGTCGTCTCGTCCACGTCGCGCATGTTGTCAGCCGGCACCGACGAGTGGGGGACGACGGGACGCCAATCGGCCTCCTGAGCTGCGGGAACTGTCGTACCCCCGGCCTAGCGTGCGGGTATGTCGATCGGGTCGGTGCCGCGGCTGGTCGGCGTGCCGGTCGCGGTGTCGCCGTCGGAGGTGGTGTCGGCGCGGTCGGCGGACCTGGAGCTGGTCGCCGACATCTGGTCCACCGACGCCCACATGGCTCGCGAGCACGCGAAGCAGGCGGCGGTCATCGCCGAGCTCGCCCGGCGACGGCGGGTGTCGCGGGATGCGGACTCCGGGCCGCGCGGCGGGGCGGGTCAGGATGCGCAGGCGGTGCGGCCGGCTGCGCTGGCCGATGTGTCCGAGGACTTCGTGACCGAGCTGGCCGTCATCCGCGGCTGCTCGGACGGCGAGGCCTCGAAGTTGGCCGTCGAGGCGCTCGTGTTGACCGGCAAGCTGGCCGCGACCTGGTCGGAGCTGTGGTGCGGGCGGATCACCATCCGCAAGGCACGGATCCTGCTCGACCTGCTCGGCGATGCGTCGGACGAGGTGGCCGCGTACGTGCAGGCGAAGGTGCTCCCGGCTGCGGAGGAGTGCGAGCCGTCCCGGCTGGCCGACCGGGCCCGCTACCACCTCTACCGGGCCGACGCCGAGGCGAAGGACCGTCGCCGCCGGGAGGCGGAGAGCAGGGCCGACATCCACGTCGAGCGCACGACGGAGGGGATGGGCCAGCTGGTCATCGACGGCCCGCTTCCGCTGGTGCACGCCGCCCGCGACGCGCTGGGTCAGCACGCCCGCTGGCGGCGCGCCGACGGCGATGCCCGTCCGATCGGCGTGCTGCGGTCGACGACGGCCTTCGACCTGATCCTGCGCCCGTGGGACACCTCTCGGCCGCCGGTCACCGCCGTCCTGACCGTGCACGCCGCGATCCCGTCACTGCGTTCCGACGCGGCGGCAGACGCCCCGCCGGCTGAGCTGGACGGGCAGGTGGTCACGGCCGCCCAGTGCCGCGAGGTCCTGGCCGACCTCGACATGCTCGACCTGACCGCACCGCCGACCGGCGGCTCGATCCTCATCGCCCTCGACGACCCCACCACCGGCCAGACCGTCGCCGTGGCCACCCGCGCCGAACTGAAGCGGGCAGCCGGGACCGGCCGCCGCATCCGCCGCCGAGGCCGCACCCGCCCCGAGCGCGACACCGCGGACGGGCCGGGGCTGCGGCTGCCACCAGCTACGCCGGCCTACCGCCACACCGCCGCCCAGCACCGACTTGTGACCACCCGCGACCGGCACTGCCGCATGCCCGGCTGCCGTCGACCACCCGGCCGCTGCGACCTCGACCACGTCACGGCGTACGCCGACGGCGGGCCCACCGCCTGCGAGAACCTGTGCTGCCTGTGCCGCCGCCACCACCGCATCAAGACCTTCGCCCGCGGCTGGGCCTTCACCCTGCTGCCCGACGGCCGGCTCGTCGTCCGCACCCCCGCAGGGGTCACCCGCACCACCCGACCACCCGGCTGGGCCCACGACCCCGAACCCGACCCACCCTGGCTCGACGAGACCGCCCCACCCGACCCGGGCCGCCGGTGACCGGGATGGCTGCCGTGCGGTCCCGGAGGTGGCGTCCGGGGCGGTGTCCCCAGATGGGCGCGTCCGGCTTGACGGCGTCGCGGGGGTCGGGTCTACTCGTCGTGTTCGAACACGCGTTCGAACAGCGTCGCTCCCCGCGTCCACCGGGTCTTCCCCCTCGGCGGTCGTGGTGCGGGTCGACGCGCCGGGTGCGAGCGGTGGGGAGGCTGACATGAGCCGGGTGCTGAGCGAGGTCGGCGGTCGGGTCGGCGAGGAGGTCCAGGTCGAGCGCGGCCCGCTCGGCCCGGTCCAGTTCTGGCGCGGCGAGTCCCGCTACGTCGTGGGGGAGCTGCTCGACTCGTGGGTGGAGACCCCGGCCTGGTGGCAGCGCGCGACCGCCGGCGGCGCCTCGGGTGACCTGGTCTCCACGCGGGAGGTGTGGCGGTTGGAGGCGGTGCGGGCCGGCCGGTCGCGGATGAGCTTCGCCGGTGTCTACGACCTGTCCTGGGATGCCACGGAGAACCGCTGGTCCCTCGTGCGGGTGCACGACTGATGGGCGCGCTGCGAGCCATGCCCTACGACCGCCCGTCCTACGAGCGTCTGGCCTACGACCGGTCCGACGGTCAGCTGCCGCTGCCCCCGCCGGTGCCGGCGGCCGCCGCCGGGTTGCTCGACCAGGCCCGGCGCGGGCTGATCGAGGCCGCCGCCGCGACCGATCCGCGGGAGCGGTACGCCACCGCGCACCTCGCGGCGCTGCGGGGCGCCGCGGCGATGCTGGCCGCCCGCACCCGGCCCGAGAGCGGCCGCCGGCGGCCGCGCAGCGCCTGGGTGCTGCTCGGCGAGGTCGCTCCCGAGATGGGGGAGTGGGCCACCTTCTTCGCCGCCGGTGCCGCCAAGCGGGCCGCGGCCGAGGCCGGGTTGTCCCACGCGGTCACCGAGCGCGAGGCCGACGACCTGGTCCGCGACGTCGAGGCCTTCCTCGGCGTGCTCGAGACCGGTCTGACGCAGCTCCCGGAGCCGGCTCCCCGGCCCCGGGTGGTCGGCGGCACCGCCCACCGCGGCGGTGTCTCCGGCAGCGGCACCCGTCCCCGGCGGTGAGCGACCCCTTCGTCCACCTGCACGTCGCCTCGGGCTACTCCATGCGCTACGGGGCCAACCACCCCGCTGACCTGGTCACCCGCGCCGCCGAGCACGGCATGCAGGCGCTGGCGCTGACCGACCGCGACGGCCTCTACGGCGCGGTCAAGTTCGCGCTGGCCTGCCGGGCGGCCGACATCCGCCCGCTGTTCGGCGTGGACCTCGCCGTCACCGCCTCGGTCGACAGCAGCGTCCCCCCGGCGCTCGCGCACGCCCTCGGCACCGGACCGTCGGGGGTGGCGGGAGCCCGGCACCGCGCGCGCCGGCCGCTCCCGCCCGACCCGGACGATCAGGGAGAGGGTGAGAGTTGGCGCAGTCCCCGCCGGTCACCGGCCCGCGGCGGGGCCAGCGTGGACCCACGCCTGCCCCGGGTCACCTTCCTGGCCCGCGACGGCGCCGGCTGGCGGTCGCTGTGCCGGCTCACCAGCGCCACCCACCTGCGCGGCACCCGCGGCGAGCCGGTCAGCTCGCTGGCGATGGCCGCCGAGCACCCGCTCGGGCTGGTCGCGCTGCTCGGGCCGGACTCCCCGGTGGGCCGGGCACTGACCGCCGGCCGGGCCGACGTCGCCGCCGCCCGCCTGTCGGCCTGGCGTGCGGTGTTCGGGCCCGGGCAGTTGGCCCTGGAGGTCGTGCACCACCGCGGTCGCGGCGACCGCTCCCGGGCGCAGGCGATGCTGCGGTTCGCCAACGAGACCGGCATGCCGGTGGTGCTCAGCAACGCCGTCCGGTACGTCGACGCCATGGACGCGCCCACTGCCGACGTGCTCGACGCCTCCCGGCGCCTGGTCGCCCTCGACCAGCGGCACGTCGACCGGCGCACCGCCGAGGGCTACCTGAAGTCGGGCAAGGAGATGGCCGACGTCGCCGAGGACCTCGTCGGCCCCGACCGCGCCGCCGCGCTCCGCCTCCTCGAGCGCACCGCCCGGCTGGCCGAGCAGTGCGTGGTCGACGTCCGGGAGGACCTCGGCATCGGCACCGTGCGCTACCCCGAGCTCGACGTCGTCACCACGCCCGCCGAGGCCGGGATGGGCCCGGCGCAGGTGCTGCGCGCCCGCTGCGAGGCGGGGCTGGGCCGGCGCGGGATGCCCCTGTCGCAGCAGGTCGAGCGGCGGCTGGACGAGGAGCTCGCCGTCATCGAGCAGCTCGGCTACCCCTCCTACTTCCTCACCGTCGCCGACGTCGTCGACCTCATCAAGAGCTTGAGGGTCCGGGCGGCGGCGCGCGGATCCGGTGCGGGCAGCCTGGTCACCTACCTGCTGGGCATCTCCGACGTCGACCCGCTGCGCTACGGCCTGCTGATGGAGCGCTTCCTCTCCCCGCTGCGCCACCAGCTGCCCGACGTCGACATCGACGTGGAGTCCGCCCGCCGCATGGAGGTCTACGACGCGGTGATCGACCGCTTCGGCGCCCACCGGGTCAGCTGCATCTCGATGATGGACACCTACCGGGTGCGCCACGCCATCCGCGACGTCGGCGCCGCCCTGGGGCTGCCCCCGGCCGAGGTCGACGCGGTGGCCAAGGCCTTCCCGCACATCCGGGCCAACCAGGTGCACGCCGCGCTCAAGGACCTCCCGGAGCTGCGCGCCAGCCGGATGGGCTCCAAGCGCGGCGGCGGCTCCGGCGACCTCGACCTGCTGTTCGACCTCGTCGCCCGGCTCGACGGGCTGCCCCGGCACATCGCGCTGCACCCCTGCGGCGTGCTGCTGTCCGACGCCACGCTGCTCGACCGCACCCCGGTCGAGAACAGCTACCTCGGCTACCCGATGAGCCAGTTCGACAAGGACGACGTCGAGGAGCTGGGGCTGCTCAAGCTCGACCTGCTCGGCATCCGCATGCAGTCGGCGATCGCGCACGCCCTCGACGAGGTGGCGCGAGTCGACGGGGAGACCGTCGACATCGACGCGATCCCGCGCGACGACCCGACCACGTTCGAGCTGATCCGCAGCACCCGCACCCTCGGCATGTTCCAGATCGAGTCGCCCGGCCAGCGCGAGCTGGTCGGCAAGTTCGGGCCGGAGTCGTTCGAGGACATCGTCATCGACATCTCGCTGTTCCGTCCCGGACCGGTGAAGAGCGACATGGTGACCCCGTTCCTCATGGCCCGGAACGGCTGGCGGGAGCCGGTGTACCCGCACCCCGACCTCGCGCCCTACCTCGAGCAGACCGCGGGGGTGGTGGTCTTCCACGAGCAGGTGCTGCAGATCGTGTCGCAGATGACCGGCTGCGACCTCGCCCAGGCCGACGAGGCCCGCCGCGCACTGGGCGACCGCGACCTGCACGAGGAGGTGCGCACCTGGTTCATGCCGGTGGCGCTGCGGCGCTACCCGGTCGAGGTGGTCGAGCAGGTGTGGCAGGTCCTGGTCGCCTTCGGCTCGTTCGGCTTCTGCAAGGCCCACGCCGCGGCCTTCGCCCTGCCCACCTACCAGTCGGCGTGGCTGAAGACCCACCACACCGCGGCCTTCCTCGCCGGGGTGCTCACCCACGACCCCGGCATGTACCCGAAGCGGCTGATCCTCGACGACGCCCGCAACTTCGGCGTCCGCGTGCTCGGGCTGGACGTCAACGCCTCCGGCGCCACCTACCGCGTGGAGCGGGTGGAGCCCGGCCGGCCGGAGGACGACGAGGAGGCCCCGCGCGGGTGGCGGCGGCCGGAGTGGATGCCACCGGCGGTGCCCGACCCCTCCCGGCACGGCATCCGGCTCTCCCTCGCCGACGTCAAGGGCATCTCCGGCGACGAGGTGTCCCGGGTCGTCGCCGGCCAGCCCTACCGCTCGCTCAACGACTTCTGGCAGCGCGCGTCGGTGTCCCGGCCGGTCGTCGAGCGGCTGGTGCTGGCCGGCGGGTTCGACTCCCTCTACGGCTTCGGCGTGCGCGACCGCGAGGCCGGCCGGCCCACCCGCAGCCGTACCGCGGTCACCCGCCGCGACCTGCTGCTGCAGATCAGCGAGCTGGACCGGTGGAGCCGCAGCGGCGCCCGGGCCGGTGCGGTCGGCCAGCTGAGCCTCGACCTGCTCGGTGTCGACCTGCCCGACGAGGCGGAGGCCGACGCGAGCGGGACCGGGGAGCCGGAGGAGACCGCGCTCGGCTGGGCGGCCGGCAGCGGGCTGCCCGAGTTCACCGACGCCGAACTGGTCCGCGCCGAGCTCGAGGTGCTCGGCCTGGACGCCAGCCGGCACGTCGTCGACTTCTACCGCCGCTTCCTGTCGGCCATCGGGGCGGTGCCGGCCGGGGAGCTGCTGGGCTGCCGGAGCGGGTCGGAGGTGCTCGTCGCCGGCGTGAAGGTGGCCACCCAGACCCCGCCCATCCGCTCCGGGCGCCGGGTGGTCTTCGTGACCCTCGACGACGGAACCGGCTGCACCGACTCCACCTTCTTCGAGGACGTGCAGGGGCCCTACGCCGCGACGGTCTTCCACTCGTGGCTGCTGGTGATCCGCGGGGTGCTGCGGCGCACCGGCCCGCGCGGGGTGTCGATCCGGGCCACCGGGGCGTGGGAGCTGCCGGCCCTGTACGAGTCCTGGGAGACCGGCGGCCTGGCCGCGGTCGCCGAGCAGATGGCCGCACCGGGCGCCTACACCGAGCAGGCCATCGCCGGGGCCGCCGCCTCGCACGGCTCGCGGCCGGTGGTGGTCAAGCCGGTGCTCGTCCACCCCACCGGTTTCCGGATGTCGCCCTACGCCGACATCAAGCCCGCCGGGGAGGACGCCGGGACCGCCGCGCGACGGGCTGCGGCGTCCGCGCCCCGGAAGCTGTGGCACTCCAGCCCCGGCAGCAGTGGCCACTGACCGACGGCGGAGCTCAGGACCCGCCGTCGATCAGCCGGGCCATGAGCCGGTGGAAGTGCCGGACCTCCTCGGGGTGCCAGTCCTGGGTGAGCCGGCCGAACACCTCCTCCTGCCACCGGTGGGCGGCCTCGACCAGGTGCTCGCCCGCGGCGGTCACCACGACCCGTCGCTGCCGCCGGTCCCCGCGGGCCGCCGTGTCCGCGAGCAGCCCTCGGCCGACCGCCTCGGCGACCAGGCGGCTGGCTCCGGAGTGGTCCAGTCCCAGGTGTTCGGCGACGTCGCGCACCGACGCGGCTGCCGGCGCCCGGGTCGAGACCGCCTCGACGGCCATCACGTCCCGGCCCCGCACCGATCCGGCCGCCTCCCCGGTCGCCGTCCAGCGGCGCGACCAGTGGCGGACGAACCGGAACAGCGTCTGCCCCGGACCGGGCGGCTCCGGCCCGGTCACGGCCGCAGGCCGGACTCGAGCGCCAGGACCTCCGCGAGCGCCGACGCCACCTGCAGCGCCTCCTGGGCGGACGGGTACCGCAGCGCCGCGCACACCCGCTCGCCCGCGGTGACGAAGCAGGTGGCGATCTCGGCCCCCTCCGGGTCCTCGGGCCAGGTGGCGTGCTGCTCGACCACGGTCACCCGCGCGCCCACCGGGTGCCAGCGCCGCGCGTCCATCGAGATCCGCGACCGCTCGATCCAGGCGACGAACTCCTCGGCCGGAACTCGTCCCGCACCGCGCGGCCCGCTGACCACCACCGGATCGGTCACCGTGCGCATCGCCGCCGCGGTGTTCCCCGCGTTCACCGCGGCGTGCCACCGGCGCACGACTCCGTCCTCCTCGACGTCCATGAGCCCAATGTATGCGAAACGCACGCATCCCCGGACCGTCAGGATGGAGCCGTGACCCGGGACCTGCGCGTCTGCTTCGTCGGCGACTCCTTCGTGGCCGGCGTCGGCGACCCCGAGCACCTCGGCTGGACCGGCCGGCTGGCCGCCCGCAGCGAGCGCGACGGCCGGCCGCTCACCCGCTACGTCCTCGGCGTCCGCCGGCAGACCAGCGCCGAGATCGCCGCCCGGTGGGCGGCCGAGTGCGCGCCCCGCCTGACCGGCGGGGACTGGGAGTCGCGGGTGGTGCTCTCCCTCGGCGTCAACGACACGACGGAGGAGGACGGCGCCCCGCGGTTGGCGCCGGCGCGGTCGGTCGCCGCCCTGGGCGAGATGCTCACCGGCGCGGCCTCCGCCGGCTGGCCGGTCCTCGTGGTCGGCCCGCCGTCCGTGGCCGACGACGCCCAGAACCAGCGGATCGCCGCCCTCGACGACCGCTTCGGCAGCGTCTGCGCCGACTCCGGCGTGCCTTACGTCCCGGTCGCGCGGGCGCTCGCCGCCGACCCGACCTGGCGGCGGGAGGTCGCCACCGGCGACGGCGCCCACCCCGGGTCGGCCGGCTACGCGGTGCTGGCCGACCTCGTCTCCCCGCACTGGGAGCGGTGGCTCGCCGGACCGCGATGAGTCCGCCACCCCCGGGACGTCCTACCTCTGCCCGGGACACGCAGAAGAGAAGGACGACACCATGCCGAAGACCGTGATCTGCCTGTGGTTCGACACCGAGGCCGTGGAGGCGGCGCGCTTCTACACCTCCGTCTGGCCCGACTCCGAGATCCTCGACGACCTCACCTACGGCGAGGAGGACCCGGAGCGGGAGGGCGAGCCGCTCACCGTGAGCTGGCGTCTGGGCGACACCGAGTACATGGGCCTCAACGGCGGGAAGCAGGACTGGGCCTTCAGCGAGGCCATCTCCTTCCAGATCATGTGCGCCGACCAGGCCGAGGTCGACCACTACTGGGACCGGCTGACCGACGGCGGCGAGGAGAGCCAGTGCGGCTGGCTGAAGGACCGCTTCGGCGTCTCCTGGCAGGTCGTGCCCACCCGGCTGATGGAGCTCCAGGCCGACCCCGACCCGGACCGCCGCCAGCGCGCCGTCCAGGCGATGTTCACGATGCGCAAGATCGTCATCGCCGACCTGGAGCGCGCCGCCGACGCGGTGCCGGCCTGAGGTCTCCGGCCGGTCGGGGACGGCGGCACTAGGCTCGGACGGGTGCCGCCCTCCGCCTCCGCCACACCCGCCGGGGAGCAGCTGCCCGCCCGTACCGCCGCCGTCTGGGCCGCCCTCGACCCGCTCGTCGCCGGCGGCACGTCGCTCCGGGTCCTCGACGTCGGCGGCGGCAGCGGCACCCTCGCGGTCCCGCTGGCCCGGCTCGGCCACCAGGTGACCGTCGTCGACCCGAGCGCCGACGCCCTCGCCACCCTGCGCCGCCGCGCCGACACCGCCGGGGTGGGCGACAACGTCCACGCCGTCCAGGGCGACGGCGACCGGTTGCACGAGCTGCCCCTCGGCGGCGCCGCGGGCGACTACGACCTCGCGCTGTGCCACGCGGTGCTCGAGGTCGTCGACGACCCCGCCGTCACCCTTGGCGAGGTCGCCCGCGCCGTCCGCTCCGGCGGCACGGTCAGCGTCGCCACCGCCAACCGCGCCGGCGCCGTCCTCGCGCGGGCGCTCGCCGGCCACCCGGTGGAGGCGCTCGCCCTGGTCGACGACCGCGACCCGGCGCCGGGCCGCAGCCGTCCGGCCGCCCGCCGCTTCGCACCCGGGGACCTGCTGGCGCTCGTCCGCGACGCCGGACTGGAGCCGGGGGAGTGGCGCGGCGTCTCCGTCGTCGCCGACCTGCTCGGGGCCGCCTCCGGTGCCGACTCCGACGCCGTGCGCCGGCTGGAGCTCCGGCTGGCGGAGGTCTCGCCCTACCGGGACGCCGCCGCCGGCCTGCACGTCCTCGCCACCCGCCCGTGAGCCACCCGCCCGTGAGCACGGCCCTCCCCGCAGACCTGGCCGCCCCCGCCTACGGGCGCTCGACGCTGGCCGACGTCCTGCCCGGCGTAGCCACCGCCCTCGGCGCGACGGTGCGCCGCGGGGACCTGCCCCCCGACCCCCTGGGCCTCACGGGCGCCCTGGCCGGTGCCCGCCGCGTCGCCGTCCTCCTGGTCGACGGGCTGGGCGCTGACCTCCTGCGGCAGCACGCGGGCATCGCGCCCACGCTCGCCGCGCTCGACACCCCCGCCGGCGACCTCACCGCCCCCTGCCCGAGCACCACCCCGGTCAGCCTCACCACGCTCGGCACCGGCCTGCCGCCGGGCAGCCACGGGATCCTCGGCTTCGTGACGGCGGTTCCCGGTGAGGACCGCGCGCTCAACCACACGCAGTGGGCCGACGACCCCGACCCGCGCGCGTGGCAGTCGCAGCGCACGGTCTTCGAGCAGGCCGCCGACGCCGGCATCGCCGTCACGGCCGTGGCGCCCTACGCCTACCGCGGCTCGGGCCTGTCCGACGCCGCCTACCGGGGCGCGGCCTACAGCGGCACCGTCGGCGCGGGCGACCTCGCCGCCGGCCTGGTGCAGGCGCTCGCGGCCGGCCCGCGCGCCCTCGCCTACGGCTACACGCCCGAGCTGGACCTCACCGGGCACGTCCGCGGCGTCGACTCGCCGGCCTGGCGGGCCCAGCTGGCGCTGGTCGACCGCCTGGTCGAGCAGGTCCTCGCCGGCCTGCCCGACGACGCGGCCCTGCTGGTCACCGCCGACCACGGGATGCTCGACGTCCCCGAGTACACCCGGTTCGACGTCGACGACGAGCCGGAGCTGCTCGAGGGCGTCCGGCTGCTCGCCGGCGAGCCGCGCGCCCGCTACGTGCACGCCGTCCCCGGTGCCGCCGAGGACCTGGTGCAGCGCTGGCGCGCCGTCCTCGGTGACCGGGCGTGGGTCGTCTCGCGGGAGGAGGCCGTCGCCTCCGGGGTGTTCGGTCCGGTCGAGGACGCCCTGGCCGCCCGGATCGGCGACGTCGTCGCTCTCGCCCGCGGCAGCTGGGCGCTCACCGCCACCCGTCAGGAGCCCGGTCCCAGCCGGCTCGCCGCCTACCACGGCTCCCTCACCGGGGTGGAGCTCGCCATCCCGCTGTTGCTCGCCCGCGGCCGGGCTCTGCAGTGACGACGAGGAGAACCCCATGACCGCGCCGAAGAGCGTCACCTTCCAGACCACCGTCACCGCGGTCGGCAACAACACCGGCATCGAAGTGCCCGCCGAGCTGATCGCCGAGCTCGGTGCCGGCAAGCGGCCGCCCGTGCTGGTCGACCTGGACGGCCACGGGTACCGCACCACCGTCGGCGTCATGGGCGGCACCGCGATGGTGAGCGTCAGCGCCGCCGTCCGGAAGGCCACCGGCCTGGCCGGCGGCGACCCGGTCACCGTCACGCTGACCGTCGCCGACACCCCGCGCGAGGTCGACGTCCCGGACGACCTCGCGGCGGCACTCGCCGCTGACCCTCCGGCCGGCGCCTTCTTCGCGGGCCTGTCCAACAGCCTGCAGCGCTACCACTGCGACCAGGTCACCGGCGCGAAGACGGCCGAGACGCGGCAGCGGCGGATCGACAAGGCGCTCGCGCTGTTCCGCGAGGGCAAGCAGCGCTAGAGCCGGCGGCGCTCCGTCGAGGTCGTCGTCCGGCCGCCCGAGGAGACGGCGGTCGAGACCACCTCCCACACGCGGGCGTGCGCCTCGTGGGTGGCCGAGCAGGTCAGCCGGAACGCTTGCTCGGTCGGCCGGCACTCGACCGTCACGAGGACGTCGCCGTCGGCCCCCGCGAGCGCGACCTCCCAGCGCTCGACGGGCTGGCCGGCGGGGGTCACCCGGGTCGCCCGCCGGGCGGGCAGGTCGTCGACGCCGAGCAGCCCGAGCTCGGTCCGCGCGTGGTGCTGCGCGGCCTGCACCGCCGGCGGCAGCCCGGCGCGCCCGCGCAGCCAGGGCAGCGCCACCTGGTCCTTCGCGTGCGCGGCGAGCAGTTCCGCGCCGTCCCCGGGCACCCGCCCGTAGTAGACGCCCAGCGGCAGGACGACGACGTTGGCGGCGAACCGGTCGCCGCCCAGGTGGCTGCACTCCCAGACGTCCGCACCGGCCTCGAGCAGTCCGCGCGCCACCGGCCGGCCGCGCAGGGCGCAGCAGGCGTCGTGCCCGCCGTGGCTGCAGACCAGGTAGCTGAGCTCGTCGCGGCGCTCGCCGACGCTGCCGTCCCACGGCGCATCGGCGATCTCGGCGTCGGACCCGCGCACCGACCACCAGGCGCCCTGCCGGCCCGGGCGGCCGTCGACGTAGGCCCAGCGGTGCCCGGTCTCGCCCGCGCGTGCGTCCGGACGCCGGATGAGCAGCACCCGCACGCCCTCCGACCGCGCCCGCTGCGCCAGCCGGGCCGCCACCAGCGGGTCGATCCGCGACTGCAGGAGCGCGTCCCGCCCCCACGGGCCGGGCTGCTCCACCAGCACCCAGCGCTGAGCCGGGGCGGCGGTGGCGGTGGGGGAGTCGCCCCGGTTCGCCGCCCGCACCGAGCACCGGGTCTCGTCGAGCTTCCCGGCCGGGCGGGGGGAGCGGGGGGCGGGCGTGTCCCCGTCCTGTCCCGCGAGCGCCGTCACGGGGCCCATCGTGCACCGCGCCTCACGCGGGAGGCAGCACCGCGTCGGCGACGACCGCGATCGACTCGGTCAGCAGGCGGCGCGCCAGCGTCAGCTGGTCGTCCCGGTCGAGGCCCGGGAGGTCGGCGACCTTCAGCTCACCGGTCGTGAGCAGAGCGGCCAGTGCCGGCCCGGTGTCCGCGGGGAAGTCGTGCCGGCGGCGGCCCGCGACGAGCACGACCCGGCCGCCGTCGGGCTCGCGGAGCTGGCAGCGCAGCCGGGTGCGCAGGGTGAGCACGGTGTCGGCCGACAGGGCGGCGACCGCCGTGGCCTGGGTCAGCGGGGAGACCGGCTCGGGGCGGACCTGCGCCCAGGCGTGCCCGCGCAGCCGGTCGGCGACCTCGGCCGGGTCCACCCGGTCCAGCCAGTCCCGCAGCCCGGAGAGGACGGCGGCCACGTCGTCGGTGGTCGCGTCCGGGTCGGCCAGGTCCACGCCCAGGGGCAGCGACCGGCGGAGCTCCACGTCGTCGGCGGCGAGCTCGCGGACGAGGTCCAGCGCGGCCTCGGCCGCGGACCACCGGGTGACCGAGTGCACGCCGACGGTCAGGTGGGCGCTGATCTCGCCGAGCGCGGTGGCGGCGTGCAGGTAGCCGCGCGGCAGGTAGAGGACGTCGCCGGGGCGCAGCACCGCGTCGATCACCGGCTCGCCCTCGGCCGCGGCGGCGACCTCGTCGCGGTGCTGCTCCCAGGGCTGGGAGCGCAGCGGGTCGGGGTGCACCGGGGGGTGGATGCGCCAGTGCTTCTCGCCGGCGATCTGCAGCACGAACACGTCGTGCACGTCGTAGTGGGCGGCGAACCCGCGCGACGACGGCGGGGTCACGTAGGCGTTGACCTGCGTGGGGTGCCCCAGGTCGGCGGCGAGCTGGTCGGCGAACTCGATCAGCGGCGGCCAGAGCCGGTGCAGCCCCTGGAGGACGACGGTGCTGCCCTCCGCGAACAGCCGCAGCACCGCGTCGGAGGAGACCTGGTCGGCGACCTCGGCGCCCGCGCCGCCGGAGGTGGTGAAGCGCTTCGCGTCGACGACGGCGCCGTCCTTGGCGATGCGCAGGAACGGCGTCCGCAGGCCGCGCCGGGACAGCAACTCGTCGATCGCGGCGAGGTCGAGCAGGTCGGAGAAGTCCGCGCCGGTGTCGGCGGCACGGGTCAGCAGGGGCCGGCGGGCCCAGTGCTCCGCGGCGAAGGTCCGCGGGTCGAGGGAGGTGCACCGGCGCAGGGCCGGCCGGTCGACGACCGGCCGGCCCCGTCCGGTGAGGTCGGAGGTCAGGCGGAACCGTCCGCGCCGCCGTCGGCCCCACCGTCGGCACCGCCGTCGCCGCCACCGGCACCACCGTCGGCCGGGCCGTGCTTCGCGCCGCTGTCGGCACCGCCGTCGGCGCCACCGTCACCGGCACCGCTGTCCGCGCCGCCGTCCGCGCCGCCGTCGGCACCGCCGTCCGCACCGCCGTCAGCACCGCCGTCGGAACCGCCGCCGACGGCGCCGCCGTCGGCCGGGCCCTCGGTGCTGGTCATGTCCTCGTCGTCGAGCGCCATGCTGCTCCCATCCGTCGTGGGCCACCGAACGGTGGCCCGCCGAACCTGCCTTACCTCGATCATCGTGCCCTCACACACAGGCGCTGACCAGCGGAGATCCGGCCCGGGAGAGGGCGGGGCAACGGGTCGGTCACGACACGCCGCCGACGTGCCGGACGGACCGGACGGGCCGTACTGTCCTCCCATCGGGTCGAACACCAGTTCGAGAGAGTGGAGGTGCGGGGTGGTCCGGGCGGTCGGGCGTACGGGGGAGCGCGCAGCGGGATGCACCGTGCTGCACGTGGACATGGACGCCTTCTTCGCCAGCGTGGAGGTGCGCCGGCACCCGGAGCTGGCGGGCACGCCGGTGATCGTCGGCGGGCAGGGCAACCGCGGCGTGGTCACCTCCGCCACCTACGAGGCGCGCCGCTACGGGGTGCACGCCGCGATGCCGACCGCCCGCGCGCTGCGGCTGTGCCCGACCGCCACGGTGCTGCCGGGGGACCTCGCGCTCTACGGGGAGGTCTCGCGCTCGGTCATGGCCCTCTTCCGGTCGATCACGCCACTGGTCGAGCCGCTGTCGCTGGACGAGGCCTTCCTCGACGTCTCCGGCGCCGGGCGCCGGCTCGGCGACGCCGTCGCGATCGGGGAGTACATCCGGGCGCGGGTCTTCGACGAGCAGGGCATCACGTGCTCGGTGGGCGTGGCGGGCACCAAGTTCGTCGCCAAGCTCGCCTCCACCTCCGCCAAGCCCGACGGGCTGCGGGTGGTCCGTCCCGCGGAGGTCATGGACTTCCTCCACCCGCTGCCGGTGGGCGCGCTGTGGGGGGTCGGGGCCAAGACCGAGGAGGTGCTCCTGCGGCTGGGCCTGCGCACCGTGGGCGACCTGGCGCACGTGCCCGCCCGGACGCTGCAGCGGGCGGTCGGCGCGGCCGCCGGCAGCCACCTGCACGAGCTGGCGTGGGGTCGCGACCCCCGCCGGGTCGTCCCCGGCGAGCCGGAGAAGTCGGCCGGTCACGAGGAGACCTTCGGCACCGACGTCGACGACCCCGTCGTCATCCACCGGGAGCTGCTGCGGCTGGCCGAGCGCACCGCCGGCCGGCTCCGGTCCGGCGGCTGGCTGGCGCGCACGGTGAGCATCAAGGTCCGCTTCGCCGACTTCGCCACGATCACCCGCAGTCGCACCCTCGACGTGCCGACCGACGTCGGGCAGGAGCTCTACGACACCGCCCGGGCGCTGTTCGACGCGCTGGGGCTGGACCGGGCCCGGATCCGGCTGGTCGGGGTGCGCGCCGAGCGCCTGGTCGACGCCGGCTCCGCGCCCCAGCAGCTCGAGCTCGGAGCCCGCGAGCACGGCCGCCGGGACGCCGAGCTCGCCGCCGACCGGGCCGCCCGCCGGTTCGGTGCCGGGGCGGTGCGCCCCGCGACGCTGCTGCACCGTGCGGGGGACCGGACCGGGTCGCCGGACCGGGACCGGAGCGTGCCCGGCCGCCGGGAACCCCAGGCCCCTCCCGCTCGTCGGATCCCCTGAGGCCACGAACCAGCCACGAACCGCCCCGAAACCCACCCCGAGGCCGCCGCGACCCCGCGCGGAGGCCCCGGAGGAGCTCCGGAGTCACCCCCCGGGAGTGATCTCGGGTGTCTACTCGGCGGGTCGAGGCAGACTCGCCTTTCGCGCCCCGCGAACGGCTCGTATCCTCGGTGTCACCGTCGGCGGGAGCCTCCGACGGCCATGGCTCCGCCCACATGGAGGTCCCGGTGCCGCTCTCAGAGCACGAGCAGCGACTGCTGGAGCAGATCGAGCGCGCCCTCGTCGACGACGATCCCAAGTTCGCCTCCTCCGTACGGACCGGCGACCGCCGGCTCAAGGCCCGGCGAAAGCTGCAACTCGGCGCCCTGCTGGTGCTGATCGGCCTGGGCCTGCTCATCGGCGGCGTCGCGAAGTGGATCCCGCTCGGGGTCGTCGGCTTCCTCGTGATGTTCGCCGGCGCGGCGCTCGCCGTCCTCAACTACCGATCGGCCACCGGTGCGCCCGAGCAGGCGTCCGGCGCCGCACCGGGCGCGAGCGGCCCCGCCGGCCGCGGCCGCGCGGGGAAGGCCCGTCGGCAGCCGCTGAAGAGCCGGCTCGAGGAGCGCTTCCGCCGCCGCTACGACCAGTAGCGACCACCAGCCCCGCACTCCCGGCAGCCGCCGTCCCCCCTGAGGGACGGCGGCTGCCGTCGTTCCCGGGAGACCGCCGGGAGCCCGGCCGGCCGTCAGGACGACGGGCGCAGCCGCCGCAGCAGTCCCCGACCGCGCCCGGCGTCGGCCAGCACGGTGGCCGGCAGGGACGCCGGCCAGAGCAGCGCCCGCAGCCGCGTCCCGCGCTCCGCCGCGGCCAGCAGCCCCCGGCGGGCGCGGTGCACCGCCTGGGCGAGCTCGTCCGGGGCCGGCCCGGCACCCGGTGCGGCGAAGCTGGCGGCCTCCTCCGCACGGGCCAGGTACGCGATCGCCGCACGCGCCTCAGCGGCGGGGTCGGAGGGGCCGGCGCCCCGGACGGCGGGCGGCGGCGTCGGCAGGCACTGGCCCAGCCGGACACCGATCTGACGAGGCGTCTGCCACGAGTTCCACGGCAGGCCGAGGTCCAGTGCCGTGGCGGCGAGCTCGTCCCAGGCGGCGGCCGCGCTGCCCGTCGCCAGCCGACGGCGCCGCTGCGCTCCCCGCGCCGTGGCCGGCGCGGCCAGCAGTGCCGCCCCGAGCAGCGCGGCGGCCGTCGCCGGGAGCACCGTGCCGGTCCAGTCCAGCGAGTCGTCCGCGCCCGCGGCCCGGGCGGAGTCCTCGGCGCCGGCGTCGACCTCCGGCGCGATCGGTGCGGGCGCGGGCAGCGGTGCCGCGGGGATGTCGGTCCGCGGGTCCACCTCCTGGTCCGGCGGGCGGGGCGCCCAGGGCAGCGTCACGGCGCGGTCGCTGTCGATCGGGGTGGGGTCGTAGGGCACCCAGCCGAGGCCCTCGAAGTAGACCTCGACCCAGGCGTGCGCGTCGTTGCTGGTGACCAGCCGGCTGCCGTCGGGCTGCACCAGCCCGGGCGTGTAGCCCAGCACCACGCGGGCCGGCACCCCGGCCTCGCGGACCATCACCGCCATCGCGCCGGCGTACTGCTCGCAGTAGCCCCGCCGGTTCTGCAGGAAGTCGGCGAGGTCGTCGCCGGTGGTGCCGGGGTCGGTGGCGAGGCTGTACACCCAGCCGTTGGCCGGGTCGGTCATGAAGCCGTAGATCGCCTGCACGACCTCCGCGGTGGTGTCCGCCCCGCCCGTCACCTCGCTGACGAGGTCGGTGACCGAGGGGTCCAGCTGCGGCGGGTCGGCCAGTGCCGCCTCCGGCCGCGCCGGGGACACCGCCGGCGCCCCGGCCAGCTGCTCCGGGAGCGGGCGGGGGTCCTCACCGCTGGTGCCGTAGGTGAGCCCCTCGGAGGTGCTCGTCCCGTCGATGCCGGACACGGTCGCGGAGGCGGGGTCGAACGACCAGTCGCCGGCGTCGGCGATCTGCACGGCGACGGGGGAGGAGAGGACCGGGAGGAACCGGTCGTCGTGCTCGAGCACCGTCACGGTCGCGTCGACCACCCGCCGCGGCAGTCCCCGGGGGAGCGGGGCGAGCGCGCCGATCTCCTCCAGCGACGGCGCGTCGCCGAGGTCGCCGTCGAGGACCCAGCCGCGCTCGGGGTCGTAGGCGTCGAGGGCGACCGCACGGAGGTATCCCGGGTCCGGCACGGAGGCCTGCACCCGGAGGAGGTCGATCGGGTCCTCCCGGGTCAGCTCGCCCTGCAGCGCGGCCGCCGGGTCCAGCGACGTGCCGGTGGAACTGCGGCCACCCGAGCCCGAGCCCCACCGGTCGGCCAGCTCGCCCTCCCCGAGGATCGGCACCATCGACCCGAGCACCAGGGCCGCCGTCAGAGCCAGCAGGGCGGTGCGGACGGCGGTGAGGGCGCCGGTCGCCGCCCGCGGCCCGCCGGGACGACGGGGGCCGCGGGTCAGCCGGAGGTGCTGGTCGGACCACAGCAGCAGCGCGAGGCCGGCGGTCGGGAGGGCGACGGCGGCCAGTCCCACGCCGCCGGTCACCGTGACCAGCGGAACGCAGAACAGGGCGAGCAGCGCCGGGGCGGCCAGCGCCGGCTGCCGGCCGGCGACCGCCACGAGGTCCACCACGACCGCGACGACCCCGACCATGAGCGCGGTGAGGGCGCACAGCCCGGGAAGCGGTGCGGCGGGGGTGAACTGCTCGCGCAGCTGGGCGCTGCCGTCGACGAGGACGCCGCCCAGGTCGGCCACGCTCCCCGGGGTCGGGATGACGCCCAGGACCGCCTGGTCCGAGGCGAACACGGCGGTCAGCGCGCACCCCAGCGCGAGCAGCTGCCCGACGGCGACGAGCGGGACGGCGAGTGCCGCCCATCCCGGCGCGGGGGCGTTCCGGGAGACCCCGGCCCACAGCGCCGGGCCGGCCAGCCGGAGCGCCAGGCCGCTGAGCGCGACCGCCGCGACCGCCGCCAGCACGCCCGGCACCCAGTCGGCCGCGCTGAAGACCGGGGCCAGCGCCGCCGACCCCAGCGCGGTGGCCACGGCGGCGGCCAGCGTCGCCCCGGCGTCCTCCCGCGCGACCGCGGCCAGGGCCGCTCGTTCGCCCACGACCCCGCTCACGCGCCCACCCCGAGCACGCCCCGGGCGCCGGTGAGGGCGGCCCACACGTCCTCCACGGGCTGCCCGGCGCGGGCGACGGCCACCTGCCAGCCGGCGTCCCGGAGGAGTGTGGTGACCTCGTCCTGCTGGCGGGTCAGCAGCGTGCGCGCGGCCTCGGTCGAGGAACGGCGGCTGCGCCCCCCGGTCGCGCCGTAGCCGCCGACGTCGACCAGCACGGCCAGGTCCGCGCCCGGCCCCGACCGGGCGTGTGCCAGGCGGGCGGCGTCGTCGGTGCCGACGGCGCCCAGCAACGCCACCACCGGGCCGTCCGCGCCGGCCCGGGTCAGGTGCTCGGCCGCGACCGCGAGATCCGGGCGCCGCGAGGGCTGCAGGACGGCGAGCCGGTCGAGCAGCCCTTCTGCGTCCAGCCCGCGGCGCGGATCGGCGGGGGTCAGCTCGCCGGCGTCGGTGACGACCCGCAGCGCCGCTCCGCCGGTGGCCAGCGCGCTGCCGATGCTCGCGGCCGCCTCGACCAGCCACTCGAGGCTGTCCACCGGGTCGTCGCCGGCCGGGGCCGACCCGGTCGGGGCGAGCAGGTGGGCGCGGATCCGGGTGTCGAGCACGAGGGTGGCCGACGAGCGCCAGGGACGCTCCTCGAGGCGCACCATCAGCTCGCCGGTCCGCGCGGTCGCCCGCCAGTGCACCTTCCGCAGGTCGTCGCCGGACCGGTAGGCGCGGGTGCTGACGTCGTCCTCGCCGTGGACGGCGATCGAGCGGCGGGCGCCGATGCCGGTGCGGCCGGCGCCGCCGGTCAGCCCGCCCGCGGAGAGGGGGCGCACCCGGGGCACCACGAGCAGCGAGCCGGCGTCCGTGCCGGAGACCGAGCGCAGCACGAGGCCGAAGGGGTCGACCAGCCGCAGCCGCAGGGGTCCCAGGGGGTACCGGCCCCGCCGGGAGCCGGCGACGCGGTAGGGGAGGGAGGCCGTGGCGCCGGCAGGGAGCCGCTCCAGGACGAAGCTCGGGGACCGGCCGAGCTCGGGCGGCACGGGCTCGGTGAGCAGCCACAGGCCCCCGGCCCGCCGATCGGCGTTGGTGACCTCGAGCAGGACGTCGGACACCGCGCCGCGCGGCACCCGGCCCGGGGTCACGGTGCGGCGGGTGGAGAGCCGGAACCGCCGGCGGGCGACGCTCAGCGTCGACAGCAGCGGCAGCGCGAGCACGAAGACGGCCACCTGGACCAGGGACAGCTCACCGAGCAGGGCGCCGAGCGCGAGCAGCGCCAGCCCCACCGCGATCAGGCAGCGGCCGCGCACGGTGAGGGACGACAGCGCCCGGCCGACGGGTCCCGGCACCGGTCTCAGCGCCCGCGGGGCACCGGGGTGGTGCGCAGCAGTCCGGTCACCACCTGCTCGCCGGTACGACGGGCACCGGCGGCGTCGGCCGACAGCAGCAGCCGGTGGGCCAGCACCGGGACGGCCAGCTCCTGGACGTCGTCCGGGAGCACGTGGTCGCGGCCGGCCAGTGCCGCGGCGGCCCGGGCGGTGCGCAGCAGCTGCACCCCGGCCCGCGGCGACGCGCCCAGCCGCAGGTCCGGCGAGCGGCGGGTGCCCTCCACCAGCGCCACGACGTAGCGCCGGACGGCGTCGGACACGTGGAGCCCGCCGACCGCGGCGACGAGGTCGCGGATCGTCGCCGCGTCGGCGACCGGGCGCAGCGTGCTCAGCGGGTCGACACCGGTCTGGTCGTCGAGCATCGCCAGCTCCGACTCGCGGTCGGGATAGCCCATCGACACGCGCGCGGTGAAGCGGTCCCGCTGGGCCTCGGGGAGGGGATAGGTGCCCTCCATCTCGATCGGGTTCTGCGTCGCGACCACCATGAACGGCCGGGCGAGCTCGTAGCTCACGCCGTCAACGGTGACCTGACGCTCCTCCATGCACTCCAGCAGTGCCGACTGCGTCTTGGGCGAGGCCCGGTTGATCTCGTCGGCCACGACGACGTTGGCGAACACCGCCCCGGGCTTGAACTCGAACTCCCGGGACTCCTGGTCGTAGACGGCCACGCCGGTGACGTCGCTGGGCAGCAGGTCCGGGGTGAACTGGATGCGGCGCACGCTCGCGTCGATGGACCCGGCCAGCGCCTTGGCCAGGGTCGTCTTCCCGACGCCGGGCACGTCCTCCACCAGCAGGTGTCCCTCGGACAGCAGCACGACCAGTGCCATCCGGACGACCTCGGGCTTGCCGCGGACGACGCCGTCCACGTTGGCCAGGATGCGTGCGCCGGTCGCAGCGACGTCGGCCGTCGGCACGGGCCGGTACACGTCGGTCACCGGCACCACGGTACGTGCCGCGCGCCACGCCGGGGGGCCTTCCGCACACGGGGCCTGGGCCCCTGTCCCTCCCGGCGTCCCCACCCCGCCCCACCGGGCGTCCCCACTCCGCCCCACCTCCGGCCCCACCGCGCCCCACGGCTCTCCCTCCCCGGACCTCCCGGCCGCCCCACCGGTCCCCACCCGGGGTCCACCGGGCCTCCTCGCCGGGCGTCGCAGGGCGGTCGCGGCCCCCTCGGGAGGTGCTCGGAGACCCCCGCGAGCCGCCGAGGGGCGCTGCTGCGGCGTCCGTCTGACCTGCACGGGGGCGGCCGGTGCGCGCGGTGGGGGAGCGGAATCACGACATGGTGTCGAGTGGTGTCCAGTGGGGCGTAGTGGGTTACTGTGTGGCCCGGTGGGGAGGCAGGGCCCATCCCGGGGTCCCCGCGGATGGCAGGGAGGACCCATGGGGGAGGTGATCCGGTGTTCGTCGGCAGCTACCCGTTGCGCCTCGACGAGAAGGGCCGGCTCGCCCTCCCGGTGCGCTTCCGCGAGCAGGTCGGCGACGGCATGGTGATCAAGAAGGGCCAGGAGCGCTGCATCTACGGCCTCACCATGGCCCGGGTCGCCGAGCAGAGCGCCACCGCCGCCGCGATGGCCCCCTCCGACACCGCCGCGGCGCGCATGCGCGCCCGCATGAGCTTCGGCTCCATGGTCGAGGTCGAGCCGGACAAGACCGGCCGCATCACCATCCCGGCGAGCCTGCGCGAGTACGCCGGTCTGGACCGTGACGTCGTCGTCGTGGGCGTCGACACCCGGTTCGAGATCTGGGACTCCGCCATGTGGGACACCTACGTGGCCGAGCAGGAAGCCGCGTACGCCGCGATGGAGAGCGAGGGGATGCCCACCCTGTCCTGAGCCGCCCCGCCCCGCGACCTCCTCCGCGCCCCGTCCGACCGAGCCGCCTTCCCCGCGGCTCGACCGGCTCCGGCCCGAGTCGCCTTCCCCGCAACTCGGTCCACCCCGCGCGGATCCGCCGACCCCGGTCGGCACGTCGCTCCCCGGCCACCCGGCCGGGTCGCGGACTCCGGCGCCCCCGCGGAGCACTCCTCCTGACGCACTTCCCCGGCGCCAGGCGAACGCTCCGCGGGGCGCCCGGGACCCGCCCCCGCACTCCCCGGCCTCCCGGAATTCCCGGCGACCCGCCCGGCCGCTGACACCGCCGACGCCCCGCTCCGCGCCACCATGGACGAGCCCGCATCCGACCCGTTCGAGGAGCAGCCGACGATGAGCAGCGACGAGCCCGCGCAGGGCTCCGCGCGCCCTGACCCGGTGCACGTCCCGGTCCTGCTGGAGCGGGTGACCGAGCTCCTCGCCCCCGCCTGCGCCGCGCCCGGCGCCGTCCTCGTCGACGCGACCCTCGGCCTGGCCGGTCACTCCCTCGCGATGCTCGACGCCCACCCCGGCCTGCGCCTGGTCGGCCTCGACCGCGACCCCGACGCCCGCGCGGAGGCCGGCCGCCGGATCGCCGCCGCCGGTCACGCCGACCGCGCCACCCTCGTGCCCGCCGTCTTCGACGAGCTGCCGCAGGTGCTCGAGGACCTGGGCATCGACGAGGTGCAGGGCGTCCTGTTCGACCTCGGCGTCTCGTCTCTGCAGCTGGACCGGCCCGACCGCGGCTTCAGCTACTCCGCCGACGCCCCCCTCGACATGCGCATGGACCCGAGCACCGGACGCACCGCCGCCGACGTGGTGAACACCTACAGCGCCGGCGAGCTCGCGCGCGTGCTGCGCGTCTACGGCGAGGAGCGTTTCGCCGGCCGGATCGCCGCCGCCATCGAGCGCGAGCGCCGCACCGAGCCGTTCACCCGCACCGGCCGGCTCGCCGAGCTGGTGCGCGCCTCGATCCCCGCGGCGACCCGGCGCACCGGCGGCCACCCCGCCAAGCGGACCTTCCAGGCGCTGCGCATCGAGGTCAACGACGAGCTCGGCGTGCTCGAGCGGGCCCTGCCGGCGGCGCTCGACGCCCTGGCCGTGGGCGGCCGCGTCGTCGTCATCACCTTCCACTCGCTCGAGGACCGCATCGTCAAGCAGGTCCTCGCCGCCGGCGCCGCCGACCGCACCCCGCCGGAGTTCCCGCTGCCGGTGCCGGAGCTCGCCCCGGTCCTGCAGCTGGTCACCCGCGGGGGAGAGGGCCCCTCCGACGCCGAGCTCGCGGCCAATCCGCGGGCCGCCTCGGCGCGGGTCCGCGCCGCCCAGCGCATCCGGCGGGCGGCATGAGCGCCGCCGCCCGCGCCGCCCGTCCCGAGGACGACGGCCCGCGGTCCGGCACCCCCCGCTCCCGGATCGGCACGGCCCGCGCCACCAGCGCGCGGACCGCCACCCCGCGGACCGCCACGCCCAAGGCGGCCACGACGGCCGCGCCTCCGAAGGCGACGTCCACGACGGCCACGCCCCGGACCGCTGCACCGTCCCGACCGGCCGCGGGGGCGGCTCCCGTCCGGGGGCGCGCCCACTCGGCGCCGGTCCGCACCGGCCCCGTCCGCGCCCGCCCGGCGGCCGTGCCCCGCGAGGTCCCGGCGCCCGTGGCCGCTCCCGCGAGCCGTCGTCGCCGGCTGGCCGCCGCCGGGTCCAGCGCCCGTCGGGCGCCCTTCGTGCTGCTCGTCGTGGGCCTCCTGCTGGGCACCACCCTGGCGCTGCTGTTCCTCAACACCGCGATCGCGGTCAACTCGCTCAAGGCCACGGAGGCGCGCACCGCCAACACCGAGCGCACCCAGCGGTTGGAGCAGCTCGAGCAGCAGGTCGTGGACGCGGGCACCCCGACCGCCATGGCCGCTGCCGCCGCCGCGGCGGGTCTCGTCCCCGCCGGGACCGCCGGCTACCTCGTGCTGGGCGCCGACGGCGCGGTCGTGCTGCGCGGCGCGCCCGTGCCCGCCGAGGCGCCGCCCGCCCCTGAGCCCCCCGCCCCCGCACCGGCTCCCGCCCCCGCACCGGCTCCCGGCGGCTGACCGTGTCCACTCCGCACCGCCCGCCGCCCGGCCGCCGCCCGGCGCCGGGCCGCACCGTCCGCTCCGGATCGGACGTCCCGCCCCGCTCGACGGGCGCCTTCGTGCCCCGCCGCGACCCGGGCCGCCGCCGGCGCGAGACGCTGCCGGTCCTCCGTCCCCGCGGCCTGCGGGTCGGCATGGCACTCATCGCCGCCGCCCTGCTGCTGGTGACCGGGAAGCTCGTCCTGCTGCAGGGCGTGGACGGCGCGCAGTACGCCGAGGCCGCGTCCCAGGCGCGGCTGCGCACCGTGGACATCGCGGCGCTGCGGGGCCAGGTCCTCGACCGCGACGGCAACCTGCTCGCCTACACCGTCGACGCCTCGCTCGTCGTCGCCGACCCCTCGCTGGTCGCCGACCCCCAGCGGACGGCGCTGGCCCTCACCACGCTGCTCGACGTCCCCGCGTCGGAGCTCACCGAGCTGCTGGAGCGCGACGGCCGGTACGTGGAGCTCGCCCACCAGGTGACCCCGGAGACGGTCTCGGCGATCGAGGACCTCGAGCTCGACGGGATCCGCTTCGAGGACGAGCCGATGCGGCTCTACCCGGCCGGCTTCGTGGGCGGCCAGGTCGTCGGGTTCATCGGCCGCGACGGCGAGGGGCTGGCCGGCATCGAGCAGCGCTTCGACGCGCAGCTGTCCGGCACCGACGGCGAGCGCCGCGTCGAGGTCGGCAGCGGCGGCAACCCCATCCCGTCGGGCATCGACGAGTCCACCCCGGCCGTCGACGGCAGCTCGGTGCAGCTGACGCTCGACGAGGACGTGCAGTACGTGATGGAGCAGCGGCTGGCCGCGGCGTGCAGCGACGGCGCCACCACCCGCGCCTCGGCGGTCGTCCTCGACGTGCACACCGGCGAGGTGGTCGCGATGGGCAGCTGTCCGGGCTACGACCCGGGCGCGGCCCGCAGCACCGACCCCGATCTGCTGGGCAACCCGGTGGTCTCCCAGGTCTTCGAGCCCGGCTCGGTGATGAAGGCCGTCACCATGGCCGGCGCGATCGAGGAGGGGCTCACCACCCCCGACGAGGTGATCTCCGTTCCCGGGCACATCCAGGCCGGCGACGCCGTCGTCACCGACGCCCACGACCACGCCCCCGTCGACTGGACCGTGACCGGCATCCTCGCCAAGTCCAGCAACGTCGGCACGATCATGCTGGCCCGCCGGCTGGGCGACGAGAAGCTCGAGGAGTACCTGCGGGCCTTCGGCGTCGGCGCCGCCACCGGCGTCGAGCTGCCGGGGGAGAGCGCCGGCATCCTCGAGCCGGCGGAGGACTGGACGGCCAGCCGCGCGGCGAACGTGCCGATCGGGCAGGGCGTCTCGGTCACCACCCTGCAGATGGCCTCGGTGTACCAGGCCATCGCCAACGGCGGCGTCCGCGTCGAGCCCCGCCTGGTCTCCTCGGTCACCGCCGCCGACGGCACCGTCACCCCGGTCGAGCAGCCGGAGCCCACGCGGGTGGTCAGCGAGGACACCGCCGACGACCTCGCCTACATGCTCGAGGCGGTGGTCGGCCCCGGCGGCACCGCCCCGCTCGGCCAGGTCGACGGGTTCCGCGTGGCCGGCAAGACCGGGACCGCCCAGCGGGCCAACCCCGAGTGCGGCTGCTACGACGGCGGCGGGTACGTGACGACGTTCGTAGGCTTCGCCCCGGCCGACGACCCGCAGTACGTCGTCGCCGTCGACCTCGAGCGGCCGACCAGCTCCGCCGAGGGCGGTCAGGTCGCCGCGCCGGTCTTCGCCGACGTCATGCGCTACGCCCTCACCGCCGGGGGCGTCGTCCCCTCCGGCACCGCCCGGCCCGAGTTCGTCCTCACCGCCGGCGACTAGAAGGACCCCCTCGCCCCCCACCCCTCGCAGGCTCGCGGCGGGCCCCTGCGAGGGGGCCGTGCTCTGCCCGCGTGCGCTGCACAGCCGCCGGTCGGTACGCCGGTAGATTGGAGCCCCGTGACCCCGACCGCGCCCGGGGCGGCCCCCCGGCCCGCGGGGACCGCGCCCCTGCCCCTCGCCGATCTCGCCGACCTGATCGGTGCGCCCGTGCAGGGCGACCCCGCCACGGCGGTCACCGGCGTCACCCTCGCGTCGGACGACGTGCGCCCCGGTGACCTCTACGCGGCCCTCCCCGGCGCCCGCACCCACGGCGTCCGGTTCGCCGCCGACGCCGCTGCCCGCGGGGCCCGCGCGCTGCTCACCGACCCCACCGGGCGGGACGACGCCTGCGCCACCGGCCTGCCGGTCTGCGTGACCGACGACCCCCGCGCGGCGCTCGGCGCCGTCGCCGCCCGCGTGTACGGGGAACCGGCCCGCCGGCTGCAGGTCATCGGCATCACCGGGACGAACGGCAAGACGACGACGGCGTACCTGGTCGAGGCCGGCCTCGTCGCCGCCGGCCGGGGCACGGGGCTCATCGGCACGGTGCAGATGCGCACCCGGCTGCCCGGCGCGGAGCCGACGGCGATCCCGAGCGCCCGGACCACCCCCGAGGCGCCGGTGCTGCACGCGCTCCTGGCCGGGATGGCGGAGTCCGGCGTCGAGTCGGTGGTCATGGAGGTCTCCAGCCACGCGCTGGTGCTGGGCCGGGTCGGCGGTGTGGCGTTCGCCGCCGCCGGCTTCACCAACCTCAGCCAGGACCACCTGGACTTCCACCGCGACCTCGAGGACTACTTCCAGGCCAAGGCGCTGCTGTTCGACGGCCGCGCCGCGGTCGAGGTGGTCGACGTCGACGACGCCCATGGCCGGCGGCTCACCGGCATGCTCGGCGGCCGCCGCGCGGTGACCGTCGCGAGCGCCGGCGAGCGCCCCGCGGACTGGACGGCGTCGGACCTGGCGCCTGCTCCGGGCGGGGGCTCCACGTTCACCCTGCACGGCCCCGGCGGCCGGTCCTGGCCGGCCGCGCTGCGGCTGCCCGGCCGGTTCAACGTCGCCAACGCGGTGCTGGCCGTCGCGCTGCTGGACGCCGTCGGCGTGCCCGTGGACGCCGCCCTGGAGGGGATCGCCGGCACGGTCGTCCCCGGCCGCATGGAGCCGGTGGACGCCGGCCAGCCGTTCGTCGCCGTCGTCGACTACGCGCACACCCCCGACGCCGTCGCCACCGCGCTGGCGGCCCTGCGCGGCGCCACTCCCGGGCGGCTGATCACCGTGCTCGGCTGCGGCGGCGACCGCGACCCGGGCAAGCGGCCGGCGATGGGTGCCGCCGCCGCGACCGGCAGCGACCTGCTCGTGGTCACCGACGACAACCCGCGCTCCGAGGAGCCGGCCGCCGTCCGCGCCGCCATGCTCGCCGGTGTGCCCGCCGACCGTCGCTCCGCCGTCGTGGAGATCGGCGACCGGCGGGCCGCGATCGCCGAGGCCGTGTCCCGGGCGCGGCCCGGTGACACCGTGCTGGTCGCCGGCAAGGGGCACGAGACCGGGCAGGAGACCGCCGGAGTGGTGACGCCGTTCGACGACCGCGAGGTGCTCCGCGAGGCGCTCACCCGGGTCGGTGCCCCGTGATCGCCCTGACGCTGGCCGAGGTGGCCGACGCCGTGGGCGGCCGGCTCACCGGCGGGGACGCCGGCGCGCCGGTGACCGGCGCTGTCACGATCGACTCCCGCACGGTCGGCGCCGGTGACCTGTTCGTGGCGCTGCCGGGCGAGCGGGTCGACGGGGCCGACTTCCTCCCCGCCGCGGCCGCCGCCGGCGCCGCCGGGGCCCTGGCCACCCGCGCCGACGACGCGCTGCCCGTCGTCGTCGTCGACGACCCGGTCGCCGCCCTGGGCCGGCTCGCCACCGCCGTCCACGGCCGGCTGACCGGCGACGGCCTGGTCACGCTGGGCATCACCGGGTCCTCGGGCAAGACCTCCACCAAGGACCTGCTCGGCCAGGTGCTCGCCGCCGACGGCCCCACGGTGAGCCCGCCCGGCTCCTTCAACAACGACATCGGCCTGCCGCTGACCGTGCTCTCCGCCGACGCCGCCACCCGCTACCTGGTCCTGGAGATGGGCGCCCGCGGCATCGGGCACATCGCCCGACTCTGCGCCGTGGCCCGGCCCCGCATCGGCGTCGTCCTCAACGTCGGCTCGGCCCACCTCGGCGAGTTCGGCTCCCCGGAGGGCACCGCCCAGGCCAAGGGCGAGCTCGTGGAGGCGCTGCCGGCCGACGGCACCGCCGTCCTGAACGCCGACGACCCGCGGGTGATCGGCATGGCCTCCCGCACCCGCGCGCAGGTGCTCACCACCGGCCTCGGCGACCGCGCCGACGTGCGGGCGGTCGACGTCGCGCTCGACGGCGAGGGGCGTGCCGCGTTCACCCTCGTCGCCGCCGGCGAGCAGCACCCGGTGAGGCTGCAGGTGGTCGGCGGGCACCAGGTCGCGAACGCCCTGTCCGCCGCCGGCGCCGCCCTCGCCGCCGGCATGGCGCCCGCCGCGGTGGCCACCGCGCTGTCGGCCGCGCAGGTGCGCAGCCGCTGGCGGATGGAGGTCACCCGCCGGGCCGACGGCGTGACCGTGGTCAACGACGCCTACAACGCCAACCCCGAGTCCATGCGCGCCGCCCTGGCCGCGGTGACCGGGATGAGCGGCACCCGCCGCGTCGCCGTCCTCGGTGCGATGGGTGAGCTGGGGCCCACGGCGGCCGAGGAGCACGAGCGGCTGGGCCGCGACGCGATCGCCGCCGGCGTCGAGATCGTCGTGGCCGTGGGCCCCGATGCGGTAGGGATAGCGACCGGGGCCCGCGCCGCGGGTGCCCCGGACGGAGAGGGGTCGGTGCACGTGCCGGACCGGGCTGCCGCCCGAGCGCTGCTGACGGAGGTGCTCGTGCCCGGCGACGTCGTGCTGGTCAAGGCCAGCCGTGCCTACGGGCTGGAGCTGCTCGCCGCCGACCTGCTCGACGACGGGACGACCGCGTGAAGTCCGTCCTCATCGCCGGGGCCTTCGGGCTCATCTTCTCGATCCTGGCCACTCCGGTGGCCGTGCACCGGTTCCGCCGGCTCGGCTTCGGCCAGGAGATCCGCGACGACGGCCCCGAGAGCCACCTGTCGAAGAAGGGCACGCCCACGATGGGCGGCACCGTCATCGTCGGGGCGACCGTCGGCGGCTACCTGGTCGCGCACCTGTTCCTGGCCGGACAGGAGGGCCGTGGGGTCACCGCCACCGGCCTGCTGCTGCTCTTCCTGATGGCGGGCCTGGGCACCGTCGGCTTCCTCGACGACTACCTCAAGATCCGCTACCGCCGCAGCCTGGGCCTGAACAAGACGGCGAAGCTGGTCGGCCAGCTCGTCGTCGGCGTGACCTTCGCGGTGCTGGCGATCAACTTCTCGTCCGACGGGGTCACCCCCGCCTCGACCTGGGTCTCCTACGTCCGCGACATCGCCCCTCTCGCACTCGGTCCGGTGCTCTTCGTCGTCCTGGCGTACCTGTTCATCGCCGGCTTCTCCAACGCGGTGAACCTGACCGACGGTCTCGACGGGCTGGCCGCCGGCGCCTCGGCGATGGTGTTCGGCTCCTACGTCGTCATCTCGTTCTGGCAGTTCACCCACGACTGCGCGACCGCAGCCGTCGAGGGCTGCTACGAGGTGCGCGACCCGCTGGACGTCACGCTGGTCGCGACGGCCGCCATGGGCGCCTGCCTGGGCTTCCTCTGGTGGAACACCAGCCCGGCCAAGATCTTCATGGGCGACACGGGTTCGCTCGCCCTCGGCGGGTTGATGTCGGGGCTGGCGATCGTCACCCGGACCGAGCTGCTGCTCGTCGTCCTGGGCGGCCTGTTCGTCGCGGTGACGCTCTCGGTGGTGATCCAGGTGGCCTTCTTCCGCGCCACCCGCAGGCGGGTGTTCCGGATGGCCCCGTTGCACCACCACTTCGAGCTGGCCGGCTGGACGGAGAACACCGTGATCGTCCGGTTCTGGCTGGTCACGGCGATGGCGGTGGCCTTCGGGCTGGGGCTCTTCTACGCCGACTGGCTGTCGTTCACCGGCCTGTGAGGCCGGCCTCCGGGGCCCCCGCCAGTCACGCACACCACTCGACTCCCACGCGACACGCCCGGCGGCTCCCGGGCGCGACGGCCCGTACCGGCGACGATGGCGGGATGGACCCCACCGACGGTCGCCGCCGGCGCGCGCTCGCGCTGCCCCGGTGGATCGACGGCCCGATGACCAGCAGCCACCTGGTGATCGGGGCGGCCGGCATGCTGCTGGCCATCGGCCTGGTGATGGTCTTCTCCGCCTCGGCCATCGAGGCCGCACTCGCCGACCAGCCCGCCTGGCGACCGGGCGTCGACCAGCTCGTCTTCGCCGCCATCGGCGTGGTCGCCCTGCTGGTGGCGGTCCGGCTGCCGACCGCGGTCCTCCGGCGCTGGGCGCCGATCGCGCTGCTCGCCGTCCTCGGGCTGCTGCTGCTGGTCGCCGTCCCCGGGATCGGCACCGAGCTGAACGGGTCGCGCGCCTGGTTCGACCTCGGCTTCACCAACTTCCAGCCCTCCGAGGTGGCCAAGCTCGTCTTCGCCCTGTGGGGTGCGCACATGCTGGCGCTGCGGGCCCGCTACCTCACCGTGAAGAGCCTGCTCGTGCCGCTCGTCCCGGTGTTCGTGCTGATCTGCGCGCTGTTCATGCTGGAGCCGGACTTCGGCGCGAGCGTCACCCTCGGCCTGGTGCTGTGCGGGCTGCTGCTGGCCGCCGGCGCCCCGTGGCGGGTGTGGGCCGGTCTCCTGCTCGCCGGCGCCGTGGGCGCCGCCGTCCTGGTCACGTCGGCGTCCTACCGGTTCGAGCGGCTGACGTCGTTCCTGAACCCCGAGGCCGACCCGACCAACGCCGGGTTCCAGGCGATCCGGGGCTTCTACGCCCTGGCGACCGGCGGCTTCTGGGGCGTGGGCCTGGGCAACAGCGCCATGAAGTGGAACCTGCTCCCCGAGGCGGAGTCGGACTACATCTTCGCCATCATCGGCGAGGAGCTGGGCTTCCTGGGCTGCCTCGTCGTCGTCTCGCTCTACGGCGTGCTGGCCTGGGCCGGCTTCCGGATCGCCCGCCGCTCGGCCGACCGGTTCGTGCAGATGTCGAGCGTGGCCATCACCGTGTGGCTGGTCGGCCAGGCAGCGATGAACATGGGGTACGTGGTGGGACTGGGGCCGGTGACCGGCGTGACGCTGCCGCTGATCTCGGCCGGCGGCACCTCGCTGGTCCTCACCCTCTTCATCGTGGGCCTGCTGATCCGCTTCGCCCGGTCCGAGCCCGCGGCCGTCGAGTACCTGCAGCAGCGGGAGACCGGCCGCCTGGGCCGGCTGCTCCTGCCGATCCCCACCGTCGCCGTCGAGCCGGTCCGCCCGCGCAGCCGGCGGCGGCCGGCCGAGCCGCCGTCCCGCCGGCAGGCGGCGGGCGCCCGCACCGTCGTGCGCGTCCCGCCCGCGCCGTCCGCCCGGGGCTCCGCGGCTCCCCGCGCCGCGGCGCCGCGCGACCGGCGGTCCGTGCCCGAGCGCCCGCGGGCCGGGGAGGCGCGCCGCCAGCCGCCGGCCCGGGCCCGCGCCGCGGCACCGGACGTCCCGAGGCGTCCCCGGTGAGCGGTGCGACCGGGCGGCCCCTCAGCGTGGTGCTCGCCGGTGGCGGCACCGGCGGCCACATCGAGCCGATGCTCTCGCTGGCCGACGCACTGCTGCGCCGCGCCGGCGCCGTCCCCGGCGGCGTGCGGGTGACCTGCCTGGGCACCGCCCGCGGCATGGAGACCCGGCTGGTGCCGGCCCGCGGCTACGACCTGCGGCTGATCCCGCCGGTGCCGCTGCCGCGCAAGCCGACGCCGGACCTGCTGCGGGTGCCCGGCCGGGTCCGCCGCGCCGTCCGGGAGACCCGCGACCTGCTCGGGGAACTGTCCGCGGACGTCGTCGTCGGGTTCGGTGGCTACGTGGCGCTGCCCGCCTACCTCGCCGCCCGGGGGCGGGTGCCGATCGTGGTGCACGAGCAGAACGCGCTGCCGGGGCTGGCCAACCGGATCGGCGCGCGGCTCGCCGCCCGCGTCGCGGTCACCATGCCCGGGACGCCGCTGCACCGCGGCGAGCACGTGGGCATGCCGCTGCGGACGGCGATCAGCTCCCTGGACCGCCCGGCACGTCGGGCGGAGGCGCGGGCCGCCTTCGGCCTGGACGCCGACCGGCCCACGCTGCTGGTCTTCGGGGGGTCCCAGGGCGCGGCCTCGCTCAACCGGGCGGCCACCGGTGCGGCCGACGCGCTGACCGCCGCGGGGGTCCAGGTGCTGCACGCCCGGGGCCCGAAGAACACCGACGTCACCGTGCCCGCCCGCCCGGCCGGGGAGGCGCCGTACGTGGTCGTGGACTACCTGGAGCGGATGGACCTCGCCTACGCCGCCGCGGACCTGGCACTGTGCCGGGCCGGGGCCGTGACCGTCGCGGAGCTCTCCGCGGTCGGCCTGCCCGCGGCGTTCGTGCCGCTGCCCATCGGCAACGGGGAGCAGCGCCGCAACGCGCTGCCCGTCGTCGAGGCCGGGGGAGGCATGCTGGTGGAGGACGCCGACCTGTCCCCGGCCTGGATCACCGAGCACCTGGTGCCGCTCCTGACCGATCCGTCGGCCCTGGCCGGGTACTCCGCGCACGCCGCGGCCACCGGCGTCCCGGACGCCGACGAGCGGCTGGCCGACATCGTGCTGGAGGTGGCGAGACCGTGAGTGCCGCAGCGGTGGCTGCCTGGAAGGACCCGATCCCCGCGCTGGCCGACCTGGGCGCCGTCCACTTCGTGGGCATCGGGGGAGCCGGCATGAGCGGCATCGCCCGGATCATGCTGGCCCGCGGTGTGCGGGTGTCGGGCACCGACCGGCGCGACACCCCGACGCTGCTGGCCCTGCGGGCGCTGGGCGCGCGGGTCGTCCTCGGCCACGCGCCGGAGAACCTCGGCGACGCCGACACCGTCGTCGTCTCGACCGCGATCCGCGACGACAACCCCGAGCTGGCCGCCGCCCGCGAGCGCGGGCTGCGGGTGATCCCGCGGGCGGTGGCGCTGGCCGCCGTCATGGCCGGCCGGCGGAGCGTGGCCGTGGCCGGTACCCACGGCAAGACCTCGACCACGTCGATGCTCACCGTCGCGGTGCAGGCCTGCGGCGCGGACCCCTCGTTCGCCATCGGGGGCGACCTGAACGAGTCCGGCAGCAACGCCCACGCAGGCCAGGGCGACGTCTTCGTCGCCGAGGCCGACGAGAGCGACCGGTCGTTCCTGCTGCTGGCCCCGCACGGCGCGATCGTCACCAACGTGGAGGCCGACCACCTCGACAACTACGGGGACCTCGCCGCCGTCGAGGAGGCCTTCGACAGGTTCCTCGGCACGCTGGCTCCCGACGGCTTCCTCGTCCTGTGCGCCGACGACCCGGGTGCGGCCCGCCTGCGGTCGGTGCCGACGCCGGCCCGGGTGCGCACCTACGGCACCCACCCCGACGCCGACCTGCGGATGGTCGACATCGAGGTCGGCGCGGAGACCACGACCTGGACGGCGGTGCTCGACGGGGAGACCCTCGGCCGGATCTCGATCCTCGTGCCCGGTGAGCACATGGCCCGCAACAGCGCCGCCGCGCTCCTGGCCGGCCTCGAGCTCGGGCTGCCGGCCGACGGGCTGATCGCCGGGCTGGGCCGTTTCGGCGGCGTGCACCGCCGGTTCGAGCTCAAGGGCGTCGTGGGCGGCGTCCGCGTGTACGACGACTACGCCCACCACCCGACCGAGGTGCGTGCCCAGCTGCTGGCCGCCCGGGCCGTGGCGGGGGCGGGGCGGGTCGTCGTGGCGTTCCAGCCACACCTGTACAGCCGGACACGGGAGTTCGCCGCCGGCTTCGGGGAGGCCCTGGGGCTGGCAGACGAGGTCGTGGTGATGGACGTCTACGGCGCCCGCGAGGACCCGGTGCCCGGGATCACCGGCGCGCTGGTGGCCGACGCCGTGCCGCTGCCGGCCGGGCGGGTGCACTTCGAGCCCTCGTGGTCGGCGACGGCCCCGGCGCTGGCCGACCGTGCCCGGCCCGGCGACCTGGTGATCACGATGGGGGCCGGCAACGTGTCCATGGTGGGTCCCGAGGTGATCGCGGCGCTGACCGCCCGCGACACCGGGGCGCCTCCGTCGCCGCGCGCCCAGGCCGTGCCGCCCGGCGACGCGGCCCCGGGCCGGTGAGCCGGGCCGCCACCACCCGCGACCGGTCGCGGGGCGCGCCTCCCGAGGCCCGCCGTCCGGACCGGTCGCCGCGCCGGCGTCGCCCGCTGGACCCCCGCCGCCGGCTCGCCGTCCGCATCGGCCTGGCGCTGACCGCGGTGGTCGCCGCGGTGTGGGTCGTGTGGGGGAGTCCGCTGCTGGCGGTCGACGCCGTGCGGGTGGACGGCGCCGGGTCGCTGACCGCCGACCAGGTCCGGGCCGCGGCGGGGATCGCCGACGGGACGCCGTTGCTGCGGGTCGACGTCGACGCCGCCGCCGCCCGCGTCGCGCAGCTGCCCCAGGTCGCCTCGGTGCAGGTGACCCGCGGCTGGCCGCAGACGGTGGTGGTCACCGTGCAGGAGCGGGTGGCCGTCGCCGTGGTCGAGCGGGCGGGGACGCGGTCGCTGGTGGACGCCGACGGTGTGCTGTTCGACACCGTCACCGGTGCGCCGCCGGCCGGGGCGGTGCCGCTCGAGGTCGCCGATCCCGGCCCCGACGACGAGGCGACCCGCGCCGGTCTCGCCGCACTGGTGGAGCTGCCCCGGGACGTGCGCGGTCAGCTCGCCTCGGTCACCGCGCGGTCGGCCAACGACGTGACGCTGACGCTGACCGACGGCACCACCGTGCTGTGGGGCACGGCGGAGGAGTCCGGCGAGAAGGCCGACGTCCTGGTCGCCCTGCTGGGCCAGATCGCCTCCGGGGCGCTGGAACCGGCCGCGACCATCGACGTCAGCGCGCCGTCCGCCGTCGTCCTGCGCTGACCCGGGCGTCGGCACGGCCTGCGCACCGACACGCGCGGCCCCGCGACACGCCCGACACGAAAAAGGTTCTGCGGTGATGCCACCGACGGCGGGACCGGTGGGCTGCACCCGCACATGAGACGGATGGGCAGCGGGTCGTCACCATCAGTGGTGTTGTTGTGACGATTGCGCCGCCTGATCCCGGTGAGGTCTGGCCCGTGCGACACGCCGCATCGGTGAGGGTGCTTGTAGGCCCCTCTGGCCCCACCTAGCTTCGTCCGCGTCGACCCAGTTGACATAACTATAAGGCTTTACTTGAGGATGAGGGTCGAGGTCGGGAGCCCCAACATGACACCTCCGCACAACTACCTCGCGGTCATCAAGGTCGTCGGCATCGGCGGCGGCGGGGTGAACGCGGTCAATCGGATGATCGAGGTCGGCCTCAAGGGGGTCGAGTTCATCGCCATCAACACCGACGCCCAGGCGTTGCTGATGAGCGACGCCGACGTGAAGCTCGACGTCGGCCGCGAACTCACCCGCGGCCTCGGCGCGGGCGCGCAGCCCGACGTCGGACGGCAGGCCGCCGAGGACCACCGCGAAGAGATCGAGGAAGTGCTCAAGGGCGCCGACATGGTCTTCGTCACCGCCGGCGAGGGTGGTGGCACCGGCACCGGCGGGGCGCCCGTCGTGGCGTCGATCGCCCGCAAGCTCGGCGCGCTCACCATCGGCGTCGTCACGCGCCCGTTCTCCTTCGAGGGGAAGCGGCGGGCCGTGCAGGCCGAGTCGGGGATCGAGGAGCTGCGCAACGAGTGCGACACGCTCATCGTGATCCCGAACGACCGGCTGCTGCAGCTCGGTGACCGCAACGTCAGCGTCATGGACGCGTTCCGCACCGCCGATCAGGTGCTGCTGTCCGGTGTCCAGGGCATCACGGACCTGATCACCACGCCCGGGCTGATCAACCTGGACTTCGCCGACGTCAAGTCGGTCATGTCCGGGGCGGGCTCGGCGCTGATGGGCATCGGCAGCGCCCGCGGGGACAACCGTGCGCTGCTGGCCGCGGAGCAAGCGATCGCCAGCCCGCTGCTGGAGGCCTCGATGGAGGGCGCCCACGGCGTCCTGCTGTCGATCTCCGGCGGCTCGGACCTGGGCCTGTTCGAGATCAACGAGGCCGCCTCGCTGGTCTCCGACGCCGCGCACGCCGACGCCAACATCATCTTCGGCGCCGTCATCGACGACGCCCTCGGTGACGAGGTCCGGGTCACGGTCATCGCGGCCGGGTTCGACAGCGGCCGCCCCAGCGCCCGCAAGGACCCGAGCTTCGGGGCGGTGACGCCGGCGGCGCCGGCGGCTCCGCCGGCCACGGCCCAGCGGCCGGCCGCCGTGCCGCAGCCGGTCCGCCCGGCGACGGCCCCGGCGGCGACGGGGGAGCGGCTGCTGCCGCAGGCCCCCGCGCCGGCTCCGGCGCCCGCTCCGGCTCCGGCACCCGTGGCGGCCCGTCCGGGCACGCAGGGCGGCGGGATCACCGTTCCGCCCCTGCCGCCCATCCCGGGTCCGGTGTCGGCGAGCACGGCCGGCCGGCGACCGCTGTCGAGCGAGGACTTCGAGGAGGAGCTGGACATCCCGGAGTTCCTCCGCCAGTGAGGAGGAGCCCGGTAGCGTCGGGCCCATGAGTTCCGTACCGGCCGCCCCCTCGGCGGTGCGACCCCGCCGGGTCGTCACCGACCGACGGGGCGGCCGGTCCTCGTCTCCCTACGACACGTTCAACCTCGGCGGGCACGTCGGCGACGACCCGGCCGCGGTCGCCGCCAACCGGGAGCGGCTCGCCCGGGAGATCGGCGTGCCCGGCGACCGGCTGGTCTGGATGGACCAGGTGCACGGCCGCGGCGTGGCCGTCGTCGACGGGCCGGTGGAGGGCCCGCTGCCGGCCACCGACGCCGTGGTGACGGCGACCCCCGGGCTCGTGCTGTGCGTGCTGGTCGCCGACTGCGTGCCGATCCTGCTGGTGGACCCCGAGGCCGGGGTGGTCGCCGCGGTGCACGCCGGCCGCGAGGGGTTGCGCCAGGGCGTCGTCCCCGCCGCGCTGTCGGCGATGGCGAGCCTGGGGGCCCGCGCGCGGCACGTGTCGGCGCTGCTGGGCCCCGCGGTGTGCGGCGCGTGCTACGAGGTGCCCGAGCAGATGCAGGCCGAGGTGGCTCGGGTGGCGCCCGCAGCGGCCGTCCCGACGCGGAAGGGCACCCCGGGGCTGGACCTGCGCGCCGGGGTGGAGGAGATCCTCCGCCGGGCCGGCATCCCGGAGGTGGTGCACGACCCGCGCTGCACCGTCGAGGACCGGCAGCTGTTCTCCCACCGACGCGACGGGGTCACCGGCCGACAGGCCGGGGTGGTCTGGCTCGGGTGAGGGCCCGCTCGCGCGGCCGGGGATGATCCCGGCATGAGCGAGCTCGCCGAGCACCTGCGCACCGTGCGGGCCCGGGTCGACGCCGCCGCCCGGGCGGCCGGCCGCGACCCGGCCTCGGTCGCGCTGCTGGCGGTCAGCAAGACCTGGCCGGCCGACGACGTGGCCTCCCTCGCCGCGCTCGGGCAGCGCGACTTCGGCGAGAACCGCGTCCAGGAGCTCGTCGCGAAGGCGCGGGAGCTGGAGGGTGTGGCCGTCCGCTGGCACTTCGTCGGCCAGCTGCAGCGCAACAAGGCCGCCGCCGTCGCCCGTCTCGGGGCCGTCGTGCACTCCCTGGACCGGGAGGCACTGGTGGCGGTCCTGGGCCGGGTGGGGGAGGAGGCCGGTCGTCCGGTGGAGGTCTACGTCCAGGTGGACCTCGGCGGCCCGGAGGGGGAGCTCGCCGCCCGCGGTGGAGCCGCGCCGGGCGACGTCCCCGCGCTGGCCGACGCCGTCGCCGGACAAGCCGGGCTGCGGCTGGCCGGGCTCATGGCGGTGGCGCCCCGGGGCGAGGAGCCGGCGGCGGCGTTCGGGCGGCTGGCCGAGCTCTCCGCGCGGGTGCGCGCCGACCACCCGGAGGCCGTCGGGATCTCGGCCGGGATGAGCGGCGACCTCGAGGCGGCGGTCGCGGCCGGCAGCACCGTCGTGCGTGTCGGAACCGCGATCTTCGGCCGGCGGCTTCTACCCTCCCCGTCAGATGCGGCTCACCAGCCACGCGAGTCACACCAGTCACACGGACCCCGGGGGTCCGAGTAGAGGGGGAGGTCCGATGGCCGGAGCCATGCGGAAGATGGGCATCTACCTGGGGCTCGTCGAGGACGACGACGCCCGCGCCTACGGCCGGTACGACGCCCGCCAGTCCGACGACCGCTACGACGACCGCCGCTACGGCCGATACCTCCCCGAGGACGGCTACGACGACGGGCACCTCGAGGGTCGCGACCACTACGAGTACTACGAGGAGGAGCTGGCCGCGCCCGAGCCGCCGCCGGCGCCCGAGCCCGTGGTGCTGCGTCGCGGCGGCTCCGCCCGGAGCCTCGGTGTCGCGCCCGCCGCCGGCTCGACCGCGGCCGGCCGGCTGGCCGCCTCGTCGCCGATGTCCTCGACCGGCTCCTCCGGCGGGTCCTCGCTGGGGTCGGCCGGGAGTGCCGCGGTCGCCCAGGTGCGCGAGCCGGTGGCCGTCGCGGTGCCCGAGCCGGCTCCGGCTCCGCAGCCCTACCGCATCACGACGCTGCACCCGCGCACCTACAACGAGGCCCGCCAGATCGGCGAGAGCTTCCGCGAAGGCAGGCCCGTGATCATGAACCTGACCGAGATGGACGACGCCGACGCCAAGCGCCTGGTCGACTTCGCTGCGGGTCTGTCGTTCGGGCTGCGCGGTAGTATCGAGCGCGTCACGGCGAAGGTGTTCCTGCTCAGTCCGCGGGACGTCGACGTGACCGCCGAGGACAAGGCGAAGATCCGCGAGGGCGGCTTCTTCAACCAGTCCTAGGCGCCATCGGCCGCACGTGGCCGGTGGTCACCGCGGCACGCCTGTGCCCTTGGACGAACGAGGACCGTGGCCGTTTTCTGGGAGATCCTGTCAGCAGTGCTGCTCGTCTTCCTCATCCTGCTGTTCGCGCGGTTCGTCGTCGACTGGGTGATGGTGCTGGCCCGCAGCTGGCGCCCGTCCGGGCTGGTCGCGGCGGGTCTGGAGGTCGTCTACTCGACCACGGACCCACCGCTGAAGGCCGTCCGCAAGGTGATCCCGCCACTCAACCTGGGGGCCATCCGGCTGGACCTCGGGTTTATGGTGCTCCTGATAGCCGTGTTCATCCTGAAGGGGATCGTGGACGGGCTGGCGTTCCGCGCGTGAGCGCCTCCCTGTCCCCGTCGCGGCGTCGCCGCGTGTCGGCTGGTGGCTGCCGCCGCCCGTCCGAGAACGTCCCTGTTCCCGCCGTCCGACCCGAGGTGAGCTAGTTGCCACTCACGCCTGCCGACGTCCACAACGTCGTCTTCAAGAAGCCGCCGATCGGCAAGCGCGGCTATGACGAGGACGAGGTCGACGCCTTCCTCGACGTGGTCGAGGCCGAGCTCGCCCGGCTGATCGAGGAGAACAACGAGCTGCGCGCCACCACCGGCCGCGCGCCCGCGACCGTCGTCGAGCAGCCCGCGCCCGCCCCGGCCCCCGCCCCCGTGCAGGCGCCGCCGCCGGCCGCGCCGCGCGAGGACGACAGCGCCCGCGCCTCCCGGATGCTGGCCCTGGCCACGGAGACGGCCGACCGGTACGTCAACGAGGCCAAGGCCCAGGCCGACGAGATGCTGGCCGGTGCCAAGACCAACAGCGAGCGGCTGCTGTCCGACGCCCGGGCCAAGAGCGACCAGATGGTCAGCGAGGCCAAGATGCGCGCCGACACGATGCTCGGCGACGCCCGCACCCGCGCGGAGACCCTGGAGCGCGAGTCGCGCGCCAAGGCCGCCGCCCTGGAGCAGGACGCCGAGCGGCGGCACTCCGAGGCCGTCAGCGGCCTCGAGCAGAAGCGCAGCAGCCTCGAGCGCAAGATCGAGGAGCTGCGTACCTACGAGCGCGAGTACCGCACCCGCCTGCGGTCCTACCTCGAGTCGCACCTGCGCGACCTGGACGGCCGCGGCTCCGCCGAGCCCGCCCCGGCCGGCCGGCAGAACCAGCACGCGTCGGCCTGACGCCCGCACCGCCCGACGAGGGCCCCCGGACCGCATCGGTCCGGGGGCCCTCGTGCGTCCACGGCCGGGGCAGCCTCGAGGCGCGCCGCGTGGACGTCCGCCGCTACAGTCGAACGGTGATCTTGGCGGCCGGACTGCTGGTCCTCGCGGGACTGGGTCTGTTCGTGGGTGGCCTCGCCACCGGGACGACGAGCTTCTACTGGGGGTGCGTCGCCTGCTGTGCGCTGGCCGCCGCGCTCCTCGTCCTCGTGCGGGTGGCCCCGCGTGCCCCGGAGGCGTCGGACGAGGAGCGCCGGGAGGCCGAGGACCGGGCCGCACGGGAACGGCTCGCGGCCCGCTCGGCGCCGCCGCCCACCCCTCCGGTGACGCGGGGGCCGACCACCACTCCGCCGATCACCGTCCCCCCGGTGCTCTCCGAGCGCGACGCGGCACCCGCCCAGGAGCCGGAGGCGCCCACCGGGCGGCACTCCGACCGGGCCGGCGCCGCGACCGGGGAGACCCCCACCGCCGGTGAGCCGGTCGCGGCCGGACGCTCCGCCGCCCGGTCCTCCCGCCAGCACGCGGGCCCGGACTCCGACGGGGGTGACCCCGCGGAGGAGGAGGTCGAGTTCACCGACCTGCTCATGGTCGTCGACATGCGCGACCAGGTCCTCGTCGTCGACGAGCACCCGCGCTACCACCTGGCGGACTGCCGCTGGCTGCGCGGGCGGGCGACCATCCCGCTCCCGGTCGCCGAGGCGCGCAGCGACGGCTTCACGCCGTGCGCGGTGTGCTGCCCCGACGGCCACCTCGCCGAGATCGCCCGCGCCCGCAGGGCCGCGCAGAAGTAGCTCCGCGCGGCCCGGGCCCCGGGATCGGCTCCGTCACCCCTCGGCGCGGGCCACCCAGAAGCGCGACCCGCCGGGGCCGTCGATGCCCGGCCCCTCGCCCGCCGTCTGCGCGTGCACGGCGACGGCCAGCACCTCGGCCGCCACCGGGTCCGCCTGCTCGGTCAGCGCCTGGGCGATGGCGCCCTCGCCGGTCCAGCGCAGCTCGATCCGGTCGCTGACCGCGAGGCCGGTGGCCTTGCGGGCCTCCTGCACCAGCCGCACCGCCTCGCGGACCAGCCCGGCGCGCTCCAGCTCCGGGGTGAGCGTGAGGTCCAGCGCCACGGTGAGGCCGCCGCCGCTGGCGACCGTCCACCCCTCGCGCGGGGTCTCGGTGACGACCAGGTCGCCGTCCTCCAGCGGCACCGGTGCGCCGTCGACCTCGACCGACGCCGTCCCGGCGCGGTAGGCCGCGACGAGCCCGACGGCGTCGGCCGCGGCGACGGCCTGGGCCACGGCCTGGACCTGCTTGCCCAGCCGCCGGCCGACGGCCCGGAAGTCCACCTTCACGCTGACGTCGACGAGCCCGCCCTCGGCCGCCAGCTCGGTGGTCGCCTGCACGTTCAGCTCGTCGGCGAGCTCGGCCTTCAGGTCCGTGGGCAACGAGGACCAGCCGGGGGCGGCGACCAGCGCACGGGCCAGCGGCTGGCGGGTGCGGACCTTCGACGACGTCCGCGCCGAGCGGCCGAGCTCCACCAGCCGGCGGACCAGGGCGATCTGCTCGACCAGCTGGGGGTCCCGGGCCTCGGCGTCGACGGTCGGCCAGGTGGCCAGGTGCACGGAGTCGACGGCGCCCGCGCGACCGGCGACCACCGCCCGTGACCACACCTCGTCGGTGACGAACGGCGTGAACGGCGCCATGAGGCGGGTCAGCCCGTCGAGCACCTCGTGCAGCGTGCCCAGCGCCGCCGGGTCGCCGTCCCAGAAGCGGCGGCGGGAGCGGCGGACGTACCAGTTGGAGAGGTCGTCGACGAACTGCGCCAGCTGCCGGCCGGCACCCTGGGTGTCGAAGTCCTCGAGCGCGGCGGTGACGCCCTCGGTGACCTCGGCGAGCGTGGCCAGTGCCCAGCGGTCCAGCAGCGGCCGTTCGGCGCGCGGCGGTGCCGGCGTCGTGGCCGGGTCCCAGCCGTTGGTCTCGGCGTAGAGGGTGAAGAAGCTCGCGGTGTTCCAGTAGGTCAGCAGGACCTTGCGGACCACCTCGGACAGCGTCTCGTGCCCCACGCGCCGGGCCGACCACGGCGACCCGCCGGCCAGCATGAACCAGCGGACGGCGTCGGCGCCGTGCCGGTCCATCAGGGGGATGGGCTCGAGGATGTTGCCCAGGTGCTTGCTCATCTTGCGGCCGTCCTCGGCGAGGATGTGGCCCAGGCACAGGACGTTCTCGTAGGAGTTCTGCCCGAACACCAGCGTGCCGACCGCCATCAGCGAGTAGAACCAGCCGCGGGTCTGGTCGATCGCCTCGCAGATGAACTGCGCCGGGTAGGCGGCCTCGAACTGTTCCTGGTTGCGGTACGGCGCCCCCCACTGGGCGAACGGCATCGAGCCGGAGTCGTACCAGGCGTCGATGACCTGCGGCACCCGGCGGAAGGTGCCCTCCTCGCCGTCCAGCGTGAAGGTGATCTCGTCGATGAACGGCCGGTGCGGGTCCAGGTCGGACAGGTCGCGCCCGGTCAGCTCCGACAGCTCGGCGAGCGAGCCGACGGCGACCACGCGCGTCGGGTCGGCGTCGTTGCGCCAGATCGGCAGCGGGGTGCCCCAGTAGCGGTCGCGGGACAGCGCCCAGTCGACGTTGTTGTGCAGCCAGTCGCCGTACCGGCCCCACTGGATGGTCTCGGGGTACCAGCGGGTCTTCTCGTTCTCCGCCAGCAGCTGGTCCTTGACGGTGCTGGTCCGGATGTACCAGGACGGCTGGGCGTAGTACATGAGCGGCGTGTGGCAGCGCCAGCAGTGCGGGTAGCTGTGCTCGTAGCGCTGCTCGCGCCACAGCACCCCACGCTCGGTCATGTCGACCACGAGCCGGTCGTCGGCGGCCTTGAAGAAGTGCCCGCCCACCAGGGGGACCTCGGCGAGGAAGTGCCCGCTGGAGTCGATCGGGTTGACGACCGGCAGCCCGTAGCCGCGGCAGACGGTGAGGTCGTCGGCGCCGAACGCGGGGGACTGGTGGACCAGGCCGGTGCCGTCGTCGGTGGTCACGTAGTCGGCGAGGACGACGTAGTGCGCGTCGCCCTCGGGGAAGTCGACGAGCTCGAACGGCCGCTGGTAGTGCACGCGCTCCCAGTCGCGGCCCGTCGTGGTGGCCAGGACCTCGCGCGGGGTGTCGGCACCGAGGACGGCGTCCACCAGCGGTTCGGCGACGACGACGGTGCGCTCCCGGCCGTCGTGCGTGGTGCGGACGACGAGGTAGGTCACGTCGGGGTTGACCGCGACGGCGGTGTTGGACGGCAGCGTCCACGGCGTCGTCGTCCAGATCAGCAGGTCGGCCCGGCCGGCCCACTCGCCGCTGGTGACGGGGAGGCTGACGTACACCGAGGGGTCGGTGATCGACTCGTAGCCCTGGGCCACCTCGTGGTCGGACAGCCCGGTGCCGCAGCGCGGGCAGTAGGGCGCCACCCGGTGGTCCTCGACCAGCAGGCCCTTCTCGAACACCTGCTTGAGCGACCACCAGACGCTCTCGACGTACTGCGGGTCCATCGTCCAGTAGGCGGTGGACATGTCGACCCAGTAGCCCATCCGGCGGGTGAGCTCGGAGAACGAGTCGACGTGCCGCAGCACGGACTCCCGGCACTTCGCGTTGAACTCCGCGATGCCGAACCGCTCGATGTCGGGCTTCCCGGCGAAGCCCAGCTCCTGCTCGACGGCGATCTCGACGGGCAGGCCGTGGCAGTCCCACCCGGCGCGGCGGGGCACGTGCCAGCCCTGCATCGTCTTGAAGCGGGGGAAGACGTCCTTGAACGCGCGGGCCTCGATGTGGTGGGTGCCCGGCCGGCCGTTCGCCGTGGGCGGACCCTCGTACACGTTCCACTGCGGCCGGCCCTGCGACTCCGCCACGCTCCGGGCGAACACCTCCGCCTCCTCCCAGCGGCGCAGGACGTCGTGCTCCAGGGCGGGCAGGTCGACCTGCGGGGGCAGCGCGCGGAAGGGGCCGGGAGAGCTCACGCTCCCATTGTCCCCGAGGCGTCGAGCGGCTCCCGCACTGGTGGAACAGGACCGACACGCGCGTACGGGAGACTGCCCCCGTGACGGGGGCCGGGCGGTGAACACGACGGTCACCGTCGCGCTCGCTGTCGGTGCCCTCGTGGTCCTCGTCGCCGCGGTGGCGCTGCGGCTGGCCGACCGGCTGGGGTTGCCCAGCCTGCTGCTGTACCTGGCGCTCGGGGTGGCCCTGGGGGAGAGCGGCGCGGGGGTCCAGTTCGAGGACGTCGAGCTGACCCAGACGCTGGGGGTCGCCGCGCTCGTGGTCATCCTCGCCGAGGGCGGCCTGACCACCCGGTGGGCCGACGTGCGCCGCGCGGTGGGGCCGGGGATCGCGCTGTCCACGGTCGGCGTCGCGGTGAGCGTGGCCGTCACCGGGGCGATCGGGGTCGCCCTGCTCGACCTCTCCTGGGCCTCCGCCCTGCTGCTCGGCGCCGTCGTCAGCTCCACCGACGCCGCGGCCGTGTTCGCCACCCTCCGCCGGCTCCCGCTGCCCCGCCGGATGGTCGCCGCCCTGGAGGTGGAGAGCGGGCTCAACGACGCGCCGGTCATCCTCCTCGTCGTCGTCCTCGCCGAGCGGCTCACCGGCGGTGAGCCGGCCGCCTGGTGGGTGACGCTGCTCGAGGTGGTGGGCGAGCTCGCCGGGGGAGCGGTGATCGGCGTCGCGCTCGGGGCGGCGGGCGCGTGGCTCCTGCGCCGCTCGGCGCTGCCGCTGTCGGGCTTCTACCCGTTGGCGACCCTGGCGCTGTGCGTGCTGGCGTTCGCCTCGGCCGACCTGCTGCACACCTCCGGGTTCGTAGCCGTCTACCTGTGCGCGCTGGTGCTCGGCAACGCGCCGCTGCCGCACCGGTCGGCGAGCATCGGCTTCGCCGAGGGCATGGCGTCGCTGGCCCAGATCGGGCTGTTCGTGCTGCTGGGACTGCTCGCCTCACCGGAGCGGCTGCTCGACGCGCTCGGGCCGGCGCTCGTCGTCGGCGGGGCGCTGCTGCTGGTGGCGCGGCCGCTGTCGGTGGTGGCCAGCCTGGCGCCGTTCCGGATGCCGTTCTCGCAGATGGCCTTCATCTCGTGGGCGGGCCTGCGCGGTGCGGTGCCGATCGTGCTCGCCACGTTCCCGGTCGCGGCCGGCGTCCCCGAGGCGACGCAGGTCTTCGACACCGTCTTCGTGCTGGTCGTCGTCTTCACGCTGATCCAGGGCCGCTCGCTGCCGTGGGTGGCCCGCCGGCTGGGCATCGCCGCGCCGATCACCCCGCGCGAGGTCCAGGTGGAGTCCGCGCCCCTGGAGGAGCTGGACGCCGAGCTCATGCAGCTGACCGTGCCGGCGGGGTCGCGATTGCACGGCGTCTACCTGCCGGAGCTGCGGTTGCCCGAGGACGCCGCCGTCGTCCTCATCGTGCGCGCGGGCCGGTCGTTCGTGCCCGACGCGACCACCCGGCTGATGCGGGGGGACCAGGCGCTGCTGGTGTCGGCGCGGCGGTCGCGGGCCGAGGCCGAGCGCCGGCTGCGGGCGGTCAGCCGCGCCGGCCGCCTGGCGACCTGGCGCGGCGAGACCGGCAGCCCCACCGAGGCCGACTGAGCGGAGTCGCTCGGTGTCAGCCCACCAGTTCCAGGGTCTTCGTCGTCTCGTCGCGGACCTCGCGCAGCAGCGTCAGGTCGGTGGCGAGGCTGCGGCCGTAGGAGGGGATGGCCTCCTGCAGCGCCGGCCGCCAGCCGTCGATCTGCTGGGGGAAGCAACGCTCCATCAGCGTGAGCATCGCCGACACCGCGGTCGACGCGCCGGGGGAGGCGCCGAGCAGACCGGCGATGCTGCCGTCGGCGCCGGTGATGAGCTCGGTGCCGAACTGCAGGATGCCCTTGCCGCTGTTCGGGTCCTTCTTGATGACCTGCACCCGCTGACCGGCGGTGATCATGTCCCAGTCGCCCTGCTCGGCCAGCGGCACGAAGCCCTGCAGCGTGCGGTGGCGGGCGGCGCGGGACTGCAGCAGCTCGCCGATCAGGTAGCGCGTCAGCGCCAGCTCGGTGCGGGCCACGCCCAGCATCGAGCCCAGGTTGTTGGGCTTCACCGACAGCGGCAGGTCGAACATCGACCCGGCCTTAAGGAACTTGGGGGAGAAGCCCGCGTAGGGGCCGAACAGCAGCGAGTACTCGCCGTCGACCAGGCGCAGGTCCAGGTGCGGCACGGACATCGGCGGTGCGCCGACGGCGGCCTGGCCGTACACCTTGGCCTGGTGGCGGGAGACGAGCTCGGGGGAGCGGGTGCGCAGGAACTGGCCGCTGACCGGGAAGCCGCCGAAGCCGCCGATCTCCGGGATCCCGGCCTTCTGCAGCAGGGGCAGCGCGCCGCCGCCGGCGCCCACGAAGACGAAGCGGGCCCGCACCGTGCGGTGCTCGCCGGTGACGGCGTCCTCGACGGTCACCTTCCAGCGGCCGTCGTCCATGCGCTCGAGGTCGTCGACCCGCTGGCCGACGTGGACGTGCACCCCGCGGTTCTCCGCGTCCTCCAGCTGCAGCCGGGTGAGCGCGCCGAAGTTGACGTCGGTGCCGGCGACGGCGCGCGTCGCGGCGATCACCTCGGCCGGGTCGCGGCCGGCCATCATCAGCGGGACCCACTCGGCGAACGTCGACGGGTCGTCGGTGTACTCCATGCCCTCGAACAGCGGGTGCGCGACGAGCGAGGTGTACCGGTTGCGCATGTACGCGCGACCCTTCTCGCCCGTCACGAAGCTGATGTGCGGGACCGGGGTGATGAAGTCCTTGGGCGAGCCGGTCATGCCGCGGCGGACCAGGTGCGACCAGAACTGGCGCGACAGCTGGAACTGCTCGTTGATGGTCGCGGCCTTGGTCGCGTCGACCCGGCCGTCGGGCCCGGCGGGCGTGTAGTTGAGCTCGCAGAGCGCGGCGTGGCCGGTCCCGGCGTTGTTCCACGGGCCGGAGCTCTCCTCGGCCACCGAGGGGCCGGACTCGAAGACCGCGACGCTCCAGTCGGGAGCGACGATGCCGAGCAGCGACGCGAGGGTCGCGCTCATGATTCCGCCGCCGACGAGGACTACGTCGGGATCGGTGACGGGGGCGAGCTCGGTGGACACGCGTTGCCTCTCTGGCCGGGTAGAAGGTCCAACACCGACCATCGGCCCTCGCAGGCCCGGGCACGCTCCCTCATCGGTGTGAGATGCGTCGTACCCGTCATGACATGGATCACGCGGACGCCGGTGGTACGCCGGGACCGGCCGCGGCGGGCCGGGCGGGAACCCGCTCAACGGTAAGGTCGGGCCGCCGGCCGGCCACCTCCGGCCCCCGAGATCCCTGGAGCGCGTGCTGTCCGCTGAGTCCGAGGACGCCCGTGGCGACGAGCCGGGAGCCACCCCGGCGAGCACCGCGCCGGAGCGCCGGCCCCGGACCCGGCTGCTGCTGGCGATCGCCGCCGGCGTCCTGCTGCTCGACATCGCCAGCAAGCTGATCGTGGTCGCCACCCTCGACCGCGGGGAGGACGTCCGGCTGCTGGGCGGGGCGCTGCACCTCACCCACGCACGCAACACCGGCGCCGCGTTCTCCTTCGCCGAGGGCTTCACCGTGGTGTTCACGCTGATCGCCGTGGCCGTCGCGGTCGTCATCGTGCGCGCGTCCCGCCGGTTGTTCTCCCTGGGCTGGGCGATCGCGCTCGGCCTGGTGCTCGGCGGCGCCGTGGGCAACCTGCTGGACCGGGTGTTCCGCGATCCCGGGTTCCTGCGCGGTGGCGTCGTCGACTTCATCTCGGTGTTCGCGCCGGGTGGCGAGTTCTTCCCGATCTTCAACCTCGCCGACTCGGCGATCACCTGCGGCGGGATCCTGGGTGCGGTGCTGGCGCTGCGGGGGATCGAGTTCGACGGGTCGCGGGCGGGCGCGGGCGATGCGGACGGCGACCGTGGCTGAGCCGCGTCCGTCGAGCGGGGTCCGGCTGTCGCTCCCACCGGTCACAATGGACTCGTGACCTCCGGCCTGCACCGCGCGCTGCCGGTGCCGGACGGGCTGGAGGGCCAGCGGGTCGACCAGGCGCTCAGCCGGCTGTTCGGGCTGACCCGGACCGCCGCCGCGGACCTCGCCGACGCCGGCGCGGTGGTCGTCGACGGGCGGGTGCGCGACAAGGGCGACCGGCTGTCCGGCGGCAGCTGGCTGGAGGTCGAGCTCCCGCCGCCGCCCGGTGAGCCCGCCGCGCCGCAGCCGGTCCCCGGCATGGCGGTCGTGTACGACGACGACGACCTCGTCGTCGTCGACAAGCCGGTCGGGGTCGCCGCCCACCCCTCCCCGGGCTGGGACGGGCCGACCGTGATCGGCGGGCTCGCGGCCGCGGGCTACCGCGTCTCCACCTCCGGTGCCGCCGAGCGCCAGGGCGTCGTCCACCGGCTGGACGCCGCCACGACCGGGCTGATGGTCGTGGCGAAGAGCGAGCGGGCCTACACCGCGCTCAAGGCGGCGTTCAAGGAGCGGACGGTCGACAAGGGCTACCACGCCCTCGTGCAGGGCCACCCCGACCCGACGAAGGGCACCATCGACGCGCCCATCGACCGGCATCCGAAGCACGACTGGAAGTTCGCCGTCGTCAGCGGCGGCCGGCCGTCGGTGACCCACTACGAGGTGATCGAGGCCTTCCGGGCCGCGAGCCTGGTCGACGTCCACCTCGAGACCGGCCGCACCCACCAGATCCGGGTGCACTTCGCCGCGATGCGCCACCCGTGCGTGGGCGATCCGCTCTACGGCGCCGACCCGACCCTGTCCGCCCGGCTCGGGGTGTCGCGGCAGTGGCTGCACGCCGTCCGGCTCGGCTTCGCGCACCCGGCGGACGGCCGGTGGGTGGAGTTCACCAGCGACTACCCCGCCGACCTGGCCGGCGCCCTGGCGATCCTCCGGGCCGAGGCCCAGGGGTAGGACCGGGGTCAGGGATGGACGGGCTGCCGACGTCGCTCGCCGACTACGGTCCGGCGGCGCTGTCGGCCGTCGCCGTCGCCGTCTACCTCGTCGCCGGGGAACCGGTGGTCGGCGCGGTGCTGCACCGCCGCTTCGAGGGGCGGCTGCGCACCGACGCCGGGGCGCGGCGCTCCTTCTACCTCCGGCTGCTGATCCTGGAGTGGGGGCTGGCGCTGCTGGCGCTGGTCATCTGGTGGTCGGCGCCGGACGTCGACGCCGCCGCGGTGGGGCTGGCCTGGCCCGACGGCTGGCCCGGCCCCGTCGCCGGCGGGCTGGCGCTGCTGGTCGTCGTCTTCGTCGTCGCCTCCACCCGCGCGCTGCGCGGCGGCGTGCTCCACGAGCTCCCCGCGCCGGCGGCGGACGCGGCGGCCGGTCGGCACGCGGAGCTGCCCGTGCACGCCACCCTGGCGCTGCTGCCGCGGACGCGGTCGGAGCGGCGGCTGTTCACCGTGGTCGGGCTCACCGCCGGCATCTGCGAGGAGTGGCTCTACCGCGGCTTCTTCCTGGCGGTGGTCACGGCGATCGCCGGGGACCTGCCCGACCTCGCGCTGGTGGCCGTGGCCGCGGTCGCGTTCGGGCTGGCCCACGCCTACCAGGGGGTGGGCGGTGTGCTGACGACCGCCGTCCTCGGCGCGGTCATGGCGGCGCTGTACCTCGACACCGGCTCGCTGCTGCTGCCCGTCCTGCTCCACGCGCTGATCGACCTCCGCTTCCTCGCCGTCCCCAGCCGGGCGCTGCCCTCGGCGGGCGTGCGGTGAGCGCGGCGGTCGCGCAGCCGGCGGACATGCCGGAGGTGGTGGCGCTGCGCACCCGCGTCTTCGTGCAGGAGCAGGGCGTGCCGCCGGAGATGGAGCAGGACGCCACCGACGCCGTGGCGGTGCACGCGGTCGGCCGGGACGACTCCGGCCGGGTCGTCGCCACCGGCCGGCTGTTCGAGCGGGACGGCAGAGGCGTGATCGGCCGGATGGCGGTCGACGCCGGCGCCCGCGGCGGCGGCCACGGTGCCGCGGTGCTCGCGGTGCTGCACGCCGAAGCGGCCCGGCGGGGCCTGCCGGAGGTGGAGATCCACGCGCAGGTGGGGGCGCGTGGCTTCTGGGAGCGGGCCGGCTACACGGCGGTGGGTGAGGAGTTCGAGGAGGCGGGGATCCGGCACGTCACCATGCGCCGGGTGCTGTGAGGGATCGGTCCGACTGTGTCGAGACACCTTCCTGTCGGTCCCCCGGAGTAGACCTCTTCGGTGCGAGGATCGGGGCACCGTCCGACCCCGCCCTCGGCGACACACAGGGCACCCGCAGCACCGGTCTTCCCCGCCGGTCGTCCGCCGGATCCCGACGGCGGGCAGGCACGACCACTGAGGAGCACGACCGTCCGTGAGCAGCACCCCCGACTCCTTCGTCCACCTGCACGTCCACACCGAGTACTCGATGCTGGACGGCGCGGCGAAGCTCCCGGAGGTGACCAAGGCCGCCGCCGAGCACGGGATGCCGGCGCTGGCGATGACCGACCACGGCAACGTGTTCGGCGCCTACGACTTCTACAAGCAGGCCAACGCGGCCGGTGTGAAGCCGATCATCGGCATGGAGGGCTACTACACGCCCGGCTCCCGCTTCGACCGGGCGCCGTTCGACTTCGGCGACAAGCTGATCGACGAGGAGGGCGACGGCGGGAACAACCGCGGCAAGGCCGCGTACACCCACATGACGCTGCTGGCCCGCACCACCGAGGGCATGCACAACCTCTTCCGCATCTCCTCGCTGGCCAGCCTGGAGGGCCAGTACCGCAAGCCGCGCTTCGACCGTGACCTGCTGGAGCGCTACGGCAAGGGCCTGATCGCCACGACCGGCTGCCCCTCGGGCGAGGTCAACATGTGGCTGCGTGCCGGCAAGGAGGACAAGGCCCGCCAGGCCGCAGCGGACTTCCAGGACATCTTCGGCAAGGAGAACTTCTACGCCGAGGTGATGGACCACGGGCTGTCCATCGAGAAGAAGACCAAGCCGGCGCTGCTGGCCATCGCCAAGGACCTCGGCATCCCGCTGCTGGGCACCAACGACCTGCACTACACGCACAAGGAGGACGCGCAGGCCCACGACGCGCTCCTGTGCATCCAGACCGGGTCGCGGCTGAACGAGACCAACCGCTTCCGGTTCAACGGGGACGGGTACTACCTCAAGAGCCCCGCGGAGATGCGGTCGCTGTTCGCCGAGATGCCCGAGGCCTGCGACAACACCCTCCTGATCGCCGAGCAGTGCGAGGTCCAGTTCACCGAGGGCGCGGACCTCATGCCCCGCTTCCCGCTGCCGGAGGGCGAGGACGAGACCTCCTGGTTCATCAAGGAGGTCGAGCGCGGGCTGCACAAGCGCTACCCCGGCGGCATCCCCGACCACGTGCGCAAGCAGGCCGACTACGAGACCGGGATCATCTGCCAGATGGGCTTCCCGGGGTACTTCCTCGTGGTCGCCGACTTCATCAACTGGGCCAAGGACAACGGCATCCGCGTCGGTCCGGGCCGTGGCTCGGCCGCCGGCTCGCTGGCCGCCTACGCCATGGGCATCACCGACCTCGACCCGCTGGCCCACGGGCTGATCTTCGAGCGCTTCCTCAACCCCGAGCGCGTCTCCATGCCCGACGTCGACATCGACTTCGACGACCGCCGCCGCGGCGAGGTCATCCAGTACGTCTCGCAGAAGTACGGCGAGGAGCGGGTCAGCCAGATCGTCACCTACGGCACGATCAAGGCCAAGGCCGCCATCAAGGACGCCGCCCGCGTGCTCGACCGGCCCTTCTCGGTGGGCGACGAGCTGACCAAGCTCATGCCGCCGGACGTGATGGGCAAGGGCATCCCGCTGTCGGGCGTCTTCGACCCCAAGCACGACCGCTACAAGGAGGCCGCGGAGTTCCGCGCCCGCTACGAGTCCGACCCCGGTGCCGCCGAGGTCGTCGACCAGGCGCGCAAGCTCGAGGGCCTGAAGCGCCAGTGGGGCGTGCACGCGGCCGGCGTCATCATCGGCCGCTACCCGCTGATCGACAGCATCCCGATCATGCGCCGCGAGGCCGACGGCGCGATCATCACGCAGTTCGACTACCCGACGTGCGAGACGCTCGGGCTGCTCAAGATGGACTTCCTGGGGCTGCGCAACCTCACGGTGATCGACGACGCGCTGCGCAACATCGTGGCCAACGGCAAGGACGCGATCGACCTCGACGAGATCAGCAAGGACCTCACCGACCCGGCGACCTACGCGCTGCTGTCCCGGGGCGAGACGCTCGGGGTCTTCCAGTTCGACGGCGGGCCGATGCGCTCGCTGCTGCGCCTCATGCGGCCGGACAACTTCGAGGACATCTCCGCCGTCGGCGCGCTCTACCGGCCCGGTCCGATGGGCGCGAACTCGCACACGAACTACGCGCTGCGCAAGAACGGCCAGCAGGAGATCACGCCGATCCACCCGGAGCTCGCCGAGCCGCTGGAGGAGATCCTCGGCCAGACCTACGGCCTGATCGTCTACCAGGAGCAGGTCATGGCGATCGCGCAGAAGGTCGCCGGGTACTCCCTCGGCAAGGCCGACCTGCTGCGCCGCGCGATGGGCAAGAAGAAGAAGTCGGTCCTGGACGCCGAGTACGTCGGCTTCGAGGCCGGCATGAAGGAGAACGGCTTCTCGGCCGCGGCGGTCAAGACGCTGTGGGACATCCTCGTCCCGTTCGCCGACTACGCGTTCAACAAGGCGCACTCGGCCGCCTACGGCCTGGTCTCCTACTGGACGGCGTACCTCAAGGCCAACTACCCGGCCGAGTACATGGCCGGTCTGCTCACCAGCGTCCAGGACGACAAGGACCGCCGTCCCGTCTACCTGGCCGAGTGCCGGCGGATGGGCATCAAGGTGCTGCCGCCGGACGTGAACGAGTCGTCCTGGGACTTCACCGCCGTCGGCACCGACATCCGGTTCGGGCTCGCCTCGGTGCGCAACGTCGGCCACAACGTCGTCGACTCGATCGTCCGGGCCCGTGAGGAGAAGGGCGCCTTCAAGGACTTCGCCGACTTCATGAAGAAGATCGACACGGTGGCCTGCAACAAGAAGGTCATCGAGTCCCTGGCCAAGGCCGGCGCGTTCGACTCCATGGGGCACTCCCGGCAGGGGATCGTCGCCGTGCACGCGCAGGCCGTCGACTCCGCGATGGGCCTCAAGCGCAAGGAGGCCGAGGGCCAGTTCGACCTCTTCGGCAGCTTCGGCGGCGACGACCCGGCCGACGACCCGTTCGCCGGGGCCCTGGACATCACCATCCCGACGGCGGACTGGTCGAAGAACGAGCGGCTGATGTTCGAGCGCGACATGCTCGGCCTCTACGTCTCCGACCACCCGCTGCACGGGGTCGAGCACGTGCTCACCTCGCACGCCGACACCCCGATCGCCGAGATCAACGCCGGCGGCGTCGAGGACGGCGCGAACGTGACGATCGCCGGCATCCTCACTGCGGTCTCCCCGCGCACCAACAAGCAGGGCGCACCGTGGGCCATCGCCACGCTGGAGGACCTCGAGTCCGGCATCGAGGTGCTGTTCTTCCCCAAGACCTGGGCCGAGGTGTCGGAGAAGGTCGTCCGCGACCAGATCGTCGTGGTCAAGGGCCGGATCAGCCGGCGCGACGACCAGCCGTCGCTCTTCGGGTCCGAGGTGACCGTCCCCGAGCTCACCGAGGGGCCGCGCGGGCCGGTGCTCGTCTCCATGCCGGCCGCCCGATGCACCCCGCCGGTGGTCGAGCGGCTCCGCGAGGTCCTCGGCAGCCACCCGGGGACCACCGAGGTGCAGCTCAAGCTGGTCAACGGCGCCCGCGAGACGGTGCTGCGGCTGGACCAGGGGCTGCGGGTGCGGCCGAGCACCGCGCTGATGGGTGACATCAAGGCACTGCTCGGGCCGACCAGCGTCGCGCTGCTCTGAGCCCCTGCCGATGACGTCCAGCTCGGGAGGGTTCACTGGAGGGGTGAGTGACACCGCCGGTCCGCTGCCGGCTGCCCCGGAAGCGGGGGTTCCGGCCACCGTCGGACGGCACGTCGAGCGACGGGCGGCTGCCGTCGCCGGCCGCTGGGGCGGGGTGGCCGAGCTGCGTGCCGACCTCGCGCCGGCGCTGCGGCTGACCGCCGTCCTCGTGCTCGCCGGGATCCCCGCCGGCCTCCTGTGGTGGCTGCTGGCTCCGCGCGAGGACTACCGCGTCCTCGCCGACGGCGCGGTGCAGGCGCTGGGCGACACGTCCTCGGAGCTGTTCGCCGCCGACGACGGCGTCTTCGTGCTGATCCTGGGTGGGCTCGGCCTGCTGGCCGGGATCGGCGGCTGGCTGCTGCGCCGCCGGCGCGGGGTCACCCTGCTGGCCGCCCTCGCGGTCGGCACGGGCCTGGCCGGGGTGCTGGCCTGGCAGCTGGGGGAGCTGCTGGGACCCGGCCCGACCGCCGAGGACCTCACCGACGTCGGCGCGACGGTCACCACGCGGCTGGAGCTGGCGTCGATGCCGGCCCTGGCCGTGGCCCCGTTCGTCGCCGTCCTGGTCTACGTGGTGGCCACTCTCCTGGCCGCCGGAGAGGACCTCGGCCGCACCCCGGAAGCGGGTCGCGACCAGGCCTTGCCGGCCGGGAGCCCCGCGGAGTCGGGCCAGACCCTGCAGACCGATCCCGGCGAGCGCCGCTTCTAGGTTCGGCCACCACGCACTCGGCGGTTCTCGAGCGTGTGCGCTGAGGCCGCATGTCCAGGCGGAAAGTGCGGCTTCCGCGCACCCCGTCGGCTGCTCGAGCGATGTGCTCGGCGCGTCCGTTCTACCGTGCCCTGTGCGGTTGGTCCCTCCAGACGACGCCGGCTGGTCGCGCCGGTTCGACCACGAGATGGCCGTGCTCCGCGCGAGTCTCGGGCACGTGCCGGAGATCGAACACATCGGTTCGACGGCGTTGGCGATCGAGAGCAAGGACGTCGTCGACGTCCTCGTGGGCGTCGAGCCCGAGCAGCACGACTCCGCGATAACCCGCCTCAGGCAGGCGGGCTACCAGCTGGACGGGATACGCCGTACGGCAGAGGGCGAACGCCACTCCTGGCTGGCACGGATGGTCGATCAGCAGCGCGTGACGGTGGTGCACGTCGTGGACCTCGCTGGGGCGGAGTGGCGTCGCCGGACGAGGTTCCGCGACGCGCTGCGAGCGGACCGGGCACTGCTCGAGGCGTACGTGGCGCTGAAGCGGGAGATCGCCCGATCGACCGACGACTGGAGCGAGTACACGGCTCGCAAGGCCGACTTCGTGCAGCGGATAGTCGCCAGTTGACGGCGGCTCCTCGGGGGACGGTCGTGTCCTCGAGCCGGTCGCTCAGGGAGCCGCTCAGGTCCGAATCGTCGCGCCATACGGGCGGGTGCAGGCGGTTGTGGAACCGGGGGGAGCCCGAGACACTGTCGACGTGCCCGCGCGCCCAGCCATGAGTGAGTGGTCGGGGATCCTCGTCGCGCTGATGACGCTGCCCTTCTTGGTCAGCGCGGCACCGGTCGAGTCCTCCACGGTCTCGGGCATCGCAGTTCTCGGGGTCGTCATCGCGAGCGTCGTGGCGCGCGCCCTGGGTGCCGTCCGACGTGAGGCGCCCTCGCTGCGCGCCGGCGTTCGCGTCTCCGGCGAGGAACAGCACCGACAGGGTGTCTTCCAGCGGGTGAGTCATCCGTCGGCGCCCGGGAGACCGCTCCCGCGCGCACCGCAGCCCTGCCGCGGCTGACCCCCCGATCGCCGAGCGCGTAGCGCGCCCCTGGGTTCAGCCGTCCGTCAGTCATGCCCTCTCGACGGATAGGCAGGTTCGTTCATGCTCGATTGGCTGTACACCGCGATCGCGTGGGTGATGAAGCAGTGGCACGCACTGTTCTCCACGTTCCTGGATCCCGCCTCGGGCATCACCTGGGCGTTGTCGATCGTGATGCTGGTGGTCACGATCCGGATCCTGCTGTTCCGGTTGTTCATCAAGCAGGTGAAGAGCCAGCGGGCGATGCAGGAGCTCCAGCCGGAGATCCAGAAGCTGCGCAAGCAGTACGGGTCGGACCGGCAGGGCTTCTCCGAGGCCATGATGAAGCTGCAGAAGGAGCGCGGGGTCAACCCGCTGGCCGGCTGTCTGCCGATCCTGCCGCAGATCCCGATCTTCATCGCGCTGTTCCACGTGCTGCGCCGGCTGCAGCCGGGCGC
>NZ_KL370778.1:263560-348268 GCF_000701365.1 Blastococcus sp. URHD0036 | reverse complement strand
CGATCTTCATCGCGCTGTTCCACGTGCTGCGCCGGCTGCAGCCGGGCGCTGAGGGGCTGTACAGCTGGTCCTATGAGCTGACGCAGCAGGCGGCGACGGCGAAGCTGTTCGGGGCACCGATCTCCGCGTCGTTCACGATGAAGGGGGACAAGCGCGAGGCGATCCTCGCGATCCCCGGCGTGACGTTGACCAGCATCCACGTGGTCGCGCTGACGTTGATGATCATCATGTGCATCACGACGTTCACGACGCAGCGTCAGATCATGAAGCGGTCGGGGCCGGTCGAGGGCCAGGCCGCGATGATCCAGAAGCTGATGCTCTACGGCATGCCGGTCAGCCTCTTCGTGACCGGGTTCTTCTTCCCGATCGGCGTGCTCCTGTACTGGTTCACCAACAACCTGTGGACCCTGATGCAGCAGTTCTACATCCTGCGCAAGATGCCCCCGCCGAACTCCCCCGCCGCGCTGGCGAAGAAGGCTGCCGAGAAGCCGGCCGTCGACCCGAAGGCGCTGGCGCCGAAGCCGGGCGCCAAGCCCGTCCGCGGCAAGGGTGGCCGACCGGCCGTGGCCGCGGCCGCCGTCCCGGGAACCGACTCCACGGGCGCGGATGCCGCCGGCACCGACGCCGGCGTGAGCGAGGCCTCCGCCGGCGCGGCCGCCGTGAACGGCACCAGCGGTTCGTCGGGGAACGGCGCGGCACCGCCCGCCGCCGGGAGCACCGGTGCGGGCAAGCGGCCCGGTGGCGCGGGCAGTTCCGCACCGGGCAACCGCAACAGGCGCAAGCGCCGCTGAGCAGCCGGCGCCCCACGACGGGCGCCGCACCGATACCACCGGGGATGCCCCGGCCGCCTGCACCCACAGGGAGGAACCCCTCATGAGCGCCCCCACCCCCCCGGCGACGGACACCGCCGCACCCGGGACCGAGACCGAGCTGCCCGACGCGGGCCCGGCCGACGCCGACGCCCTGGTCGAGCCCGCCGACACCGAGGAGACCGGCACCGGGGAGGCCGACTCCGCTGGTGCCGCGACCGGTGACGACCTGCTCGTCCGCGAGGGCGACGTCGCCGGTGACTACCTCGAGCGGCTGCTCGACATCCTCGACGTCGACGGGGACATCGACCTGGACGTCGAGGGCGACCGCGCCTCGGTCGCCATCGTCGGTGGCCAGCTGAACGACCTGATCGGCGGCGACGGCGCCGTCCTCGAGGCACTGCAGGAGCTGACGCGGCTGGCCGTGGCCCAGTCCACCGGCGTGCGCAGCCGGCTGATGCTCGACGTCGGCGGGTACCGGGCCAAGCGCCGCGCGGACCTGACCGCCCTCGCCGGGCAGACCGCGGGCCGGGTGGCGCAGAGCGGCCAGCCCGAGCGCATGGCTCCGATGAACCCCTTCGAGCGCAAGGTCGTGCACGACGTCGTGGCCGGTGTGGCCGGTGTGCACAGTGAGTCGGAGGGCGAGGAGCCCAACCGCCGGGTCGTGGTCCTGCCCGACCGGTGACGGAGAGCCCGCAGCAGCCCGACGAGGACGCCCCGGGCGTCCCGTCCGCCCCCGGCGCCACTCCTCCACCGGCGCCGGGGCTGGCTGCGGAGGTCTTCGGGAGCGCCCTCGCCCGTGCTGAGGCCTACGTGGCCCGGCTGGCCGGCGACGGGGTGACGCGTGGGCTCATCGGCCCCCGGGAGGTGCCCCGCCTCTGGGAACGGCACGTGCTGAACAGCGCCGCCGTGGCCGAGGCCGTGCCGGCGGACGCCCGCGTGGTCGACGTCGGCAGCGGGGCGGGACTCCCCGGCATCCCGCTGGGGCTCGCGCGGCCCGACGTCACGCTCACCCTCGTCGAGCCCATGGCCCGCCGGGTGGACTTCCTCGCCGAGGCCGTCGCCGAGCTCGGCGCCCCCTGGCGGGTCGTCCGCGGCCGGGCGGAGGAGCGGTCGGTAATCGCCGCCGTCGGCCCGGTCGACGTGGTGACCGCCCGCGCGGTCGCCCCGCTCCCCCGCCTCGTGGCGTGGTGCCGTGGTCTGCTCCGGCCCGGCGCCACCCTCGTCGCCCTCGTGGGCGCGCGGGCGCTGGAGGACCTGCCCGGGATGCTCCCGGAACTCGAGGCTGCCGGGATGCGGGACATCCACCCGCGGGCCGTCGGTGCGGAGTGGGGTGACGCTGCCACTACCGTGGTGGTGATGACGCGTGGACGACGGTGAGGCCGTCCCCCAGACACTCCGTTCCACGTGGAACGCGCAGCGTGAGGACGCGCGTGTTCCACGTGGAACGGCACGCAGGAAGGACCCGTGATGAGTGACCCGGGCCAGCGGCTGCGGAGCAGTCTCGCCGCCGACAAGGCAGCCATGGCCCAGTTCTCCGCGGCAGGCGAGGAGTTCGACAGCCCCATCGCGATGGAGGCCCTGCGCGCGACCCGGGTCCTGCACGCGGCCAACCAGGACCCGTTCCCCCGGCCCGGCCGGATCCGGGTCATCACCATCGCGAACCAGAAGGGCGGGGTCGGCAAGACCACGTCCACGGTGAACCTCGGCGTGGCCCTCGCGCTGTACGGCCTGCGGACGCTCGTCATCGACCTCGACCCGCAGGGGAACGCGAGTACCGCCCTCGGGGTCGAGCACAGCGTCGGGACGCCGTCCATCTACGACGCCCTCGTCGGGGACCGGGAGCTGGCGGAGGTCGTCCACCCGACGTCGGCGAGCCCGAAGCTGCGCTGCGTCCCGGCGACGATCGACCTGGCGGGCGCGGAGATCGAGCTGGTCTCCGTCGTCGCCCGTGAGTACCGGCTGCGCCGGGCGATCGAGGGGTATCTGCAGTCGCTCCCCGAGGAGGAGCGGCCGGACTACGTCCTGATCGACTGCCCGCCGTCGCTGGGGCTGCTGACGCTCAACGCGCTGGTCGCCGGCGACGAGGTGCTCATCCCGATCCAGTGCGAGTACTACGCGCTCGAGGGCCTGGGGCAGCTGCTCAACAACATCGAGCTCGTGCGGGCCCATCTCAACCCGGGCATCTCGGTCCGCTCGATCCTGCTGACCATGTACGACTCCCGGACGAAGCTCGCCGATCAGGTCGCCGACGAGGTCCGCAACCACTTCAAGGACCTCGTCCTCCCCACCGTCATCCCCCGCAACGTGCGTGTCAGCGAGGCGCCGGGCTACGGGCAGTCGGTCGTCACCTACGACCCGGGTTCGCGCGGTTCCACCAGCTACGTCGATGCGGCCCGGGAGCTGGCCGAGCGGGGCGTGGCCCTCACGCCGCTGTCCGACGCGCGCCCCAACGGGGTGCGCCAGAGCTATCCCCCGCCGCTGCCGCCCCGTGCCTTCCCCGGCACCGATGCGGCCACCCTTGACGTCGGCACGGTGCCGGCCTCGTCCTCCGAGGAGTCCTCCCGATGAACAAGCGTGGCGGTCTGGGCCGGGGCCTCGCAGCGCTCATCCCCACGAGCGCCCCGCCGGAGGAGCACGCGCCCCAGCCGGACGCCGACGACGGGTACCGCACCGCACCGGCCGAGGCGCCGGCCGTGCACCTCCTCCCCCAGGCCGCGCAGGCCGCGGACTCGGTGGCGGAGACCGTCGCCCGCCAGGTCGAGGAGACCGTCGGCGTGCCCGGCGCCCAGCTGCGCGAGGTGGCCGTCGACGACGTCGTCCCCAACCCCAAGCAGCCCCGCCAGGTCTTCGACGACGAGGCGCTGGAGGAGCTCAGCCACTCGGTGCGCGAGTTCGGCCTGTTGCAGCCGATCGTCGTCCGCGAACGTCCCGAGGGCGGCTACGAGCTCATCATGGGCGAGCGGCGGCTCCGCGCCGCCCGGGCCGCCGGACTGGAGAGCGTCCCGGCGATCGTCCGGGACACCGAGGACGACGCGCTGCTGCGTGACGCCCTGCTGGAGAACATCCACCGGGTGCAGCTGAACCCGCTGGAGGAGGCCGCGGCCTACCAGCAGCTGCTCGAGGAGTTCGGCGCCACGCACGAGGAGCTGGCCCAGCGGATCGGGCGCAGCCGGTCGCAGGTCACCAACACCATCCGGCTGCTCAAGCTGCCGGTGAAGGTGCAGACCCGCGTCGCCGCCGGCGTCATCTCCGCCGGTCACGCCCGGGCCCTGCTGGGCCTGCCGGACGCGGAGGCCCAGGAGGCGCTCGCTACCCGGATCGTCGCCGAGGGCATGTCGGTCCGGGCGACCGAGGAGGCGGTGGCCATGGCCGCCGCGGAGCAGCCGGTCGCGGCCCGACGGACCCGGCGCATGGTCGCTCCGGGCGTCGAGGACCTCGCCGGCCGGCTGTCCGACGCGTTCGAGACGAAGGTCAAGATCCAGATCGGCCGCGCCAAGGGCCGCATCGTCGTCGAGTTCGGTTCGGTCGACGACCTGCAGCGCATCATCGGCCAGATGGCCCCCGACATCACCGGACGCCGTCCCGAGTCCTGACCTCTGACCGCCGGGGATTGCGTCACAGCGCAATCCCCGGCGGTCCGTGCCTCACCTGTGCGAGCGGGCCCGGCGGTCGAGGAGAGCGGCCAGGAGCTCGCCGAGGTCGTGACCGGCGGCCTCCACCGCCATGGGGAACATGGAGGTCTCGGTCAGCCCCGGGGAGACGTTGACCTCGAGGAAGTGCACGGCGCCGTCGGCGTCGACGATGGCGTCGGTGCGGGACAGGTCGGCCAGGCCGAGTTCCCGGTGCACCGTCACGGCCAGCTCGGCGGCCCGCTGCGCGACGTCGTCCGGGATCCGAGCCGGCGTGTGGTACTCGGTGAGGCCCGGCGTGTACCGGGCGGTGTAGTCGAACACGCCCGACTCCGGCGCCAGCTCGACCGCGGGGAGCGCCTGCGGCCCGTCCCCCAGGTCGACGACGGAGATCGCCAGTTCGGTGCCCTCGACGAACCGCTCCACCATGACGGTGTCGCCGTAGGCGAAGCAGCTGACCATGGCCGCCGGGAGGTCCTCGACGCGGCCGACCTTCTGGACGCCCAGTGCCGATCCGCCCGAGGCGGGCTTCACCATCAGCGGCAGGCCCAGGCGGGCGACGATCAGGTCGAGGACGGCGCCGGCGCCCAGCTCGCGGAAGGTGCTGTGCGGCAGGGCCACCCAGTCCGGCGTCGTCCCGCCGGCGGTGCGCACCACGGACTTGGCGGCGGGCTTGTCCCAGGCGAGCCGGCAGGCCGCGGCCGGCGAGCCGACGTAGGGGACGCCGGCCAGGTCCAGGACCGCGCGCAGGGAGCCGTCCTCGCCCGTCGCGCCGTGCAGCGCGATGAACAGGGCGTCGGCGGGGGCGGCGGCCAGGCCGGGCAGCAGCTCGGCGTCGGCGTCGCGGACCTCGGCGTCGACCCCGGCGCGGCGGAGCTCCTCGGCCACTTGGGTGCCGGAGGAGAGGCTGACCTCGCGCTCGAACGTCAGCCCACCGGCGAGGACGACGACGCGCAGCGGGTCGACGCGCTCGGACGTCGCGGTGGGAGCTGCAGCGGACTCGGTCATGCTCGGCCGTCCTCGTAGCTGTTGCCGTTGGCGGGCCCGACGATGTTCTCCGCCTCGTGGTTGGGCAGGCTGCGCGGGACCGCACGGAAGGTGCCGGTGTCGACGGAGTCGAACGTGGAGTGCAGGTCCAGCTCGGCCTCGATGACGCGGGCCAGCCGTCTCACGCCCTCGCGGATCTGGTCCGGCTCGGGGTAGCAGTAGGACAGCCGCATGTACTCGCGGCCCCCGCCGTCGGCGTAGAAGCCGATGCCGGGCACGTAGGCGACGTGCGCGTTGACCGCGCGTGGCTGCATGAGCTTGCTGTCCAGGCCGTGCGGCAACTTCAGCCAGACGTAGAAGCCCCCGTCGGGGTGGGTCCACGTCGTGCCCGCGGGCATCATCGCCTCGAGGGACTCCAGGCAGGCGTCCCGGCGCTCGCGGTACAGCTCGGTGAAGATCTTGATCTGCTCGCGCCACGGCTGGGTGTCCAGGTACCGGGCGACGGCGTACTGGGTCAGCGACGGCGGGCAGAGCACCTGCGCCTCGGTCGCGAGCACCAGCTTCTCGCGGACGGCGAGCGGCGCCAGGACCCAGCCGACCCGCAGACCCGGCGAGAAGGTCTTGGAGAAGGAGCCGAGGTAGACCACCCGCTGCGCGTTGCGTGCCCGCAGTGCCCGCATCGGTTCCCGGTCGAAGCCCAGCAGGCCGTACGGGTTGTCCTCGACGATCAGCAGGTCGTAGCGGTCGGCGATCGCCATGATCTGCTCGCGGCGCGGCTCGGAGAGGGTCACGCCGGCGGGGTTGTGGTAGTTCGGCACCGTGTAGAGGAACTTCACCCGGTCGCCGTTGGCCCGACACTCGAGCAGCGCCTGCTCCAGGGCCTCGGGGATCAGGCCGTCGTCGTCCATCGGGACGTGCCGCACGCGGGCCTCGGACGCCTGGAAGACCCCCAGCGCGCCGACGTACGAGGGGCCCTCGGCGAGGACGACGTCACCCGGGTCGCAGAAGACGCGGGTGACCAGGTCCAGGCCCTGCTGGGAGCCGACCGTCACGACGACCTCGCTGGGCGAGGCGTCGGTGATGCCCTCGAGCGCCATCACGTCGCAGATGCGCTCCCGCAGCCGGGGATCGCCCTGCCCGGAGCCGTACTGCAGGGTCTGCGCGCCCATGCCGCTGACCAGCTCGCCGATCATGGAGCCCACGGCGTCGAGCGGGAGTGCCGTGACCGCGGGCATGCCGCCGGCCAGCGAGACGACCTCGGGCCGGCTGACGACGGAGAACAGTGCGCGGATCTCCGACGTCTTCATGCCGTGGGTGCGTGCGGCGTAGCGGTCGGCGAGGGGGTCCAGCCGCGGGTGGCGGGGGACGACCGTGTGCGGGTGCGCGTTCGCGCCGGGGCCCGGGGGCACACCGGGCGGGAGAGTGGCCACCCGTCGAGTGTAAGGAGCCCGGCCATCGGCTTTGCCGCACACGCCGGAGGGCGTGACGGACCCGTCCCACCGGTCACAGCGGGCGGCGGCTCAGCTCAGGCGGGGAATGGCTCCTGGCCGCGGTGTCATCCGGAGGATGACGATCGATCCAGCACGAAGGTGCCGGTCGGCGGGTCGGCCTCGGCGGGCAGGAACAGCCGCTGGACGGCGGCGAGGACGGCGGAGGCGACCGTGCCCCGCAGGCGGGCGTCGAGCAGCAGCCGCCGGTCGACCTCGTGGGAGAGGTAGCCGCAGTCCAGCCGCACGGCCGGCATCCGGGTCATCCGCAGCAGGTCCCACGTCTTCGGGTAGCCGCCGAGGTCGATCAGCCCGGTGCGGGCCACGACCTCGCGGCGGACCAGGTGCGCGAACTGCTCGCCGACCGTGGAGGAGGCCCCCGAGCCGGTGCCGTAGTAGTAGCTGGCCACGCCGCGCGCGTGCTCGGAGTCGTGCGCGTCCATGTGCAGGGAGAGGAACAGGTCGGCGCGGGCGTCGTTGGCGAACGCGGTCCGCTCGGCGGGGCTGGGGTTCTGCTCCCGTCCGCGGGTCAGGTAGGCCGTCGCCCCGGCGGCGGCGAGGCTGCCCTCGATGCGGGAGGCGAGGTCGAACGCGAGGTCGGCCTCGGTCGTCTCCCCCGCGGTGACGCCGGTCTCGGGCCCGCCGTGGCCGGGGTCGAGGACGATCACCCGGCCGATCAGGTGCGGGCCGCTCTCCACCATGAGGGCGCTCTGCCGCAGCAGCTGCGGCCGGCCACCGGTGACCTTGCGGCCCAGCTGGCGCAGCGCACGGAGCGTGGCCGGACCGCACTGGCCGTCGGCGGAGAGCCCGTAGTCGCGCTGGAAGGCGCGCAGGCCGGTCTCGGTCTCGGGTCCGAGGATGCCGTCGGCGCGGCCGGCGTCGTAGCCGAGCTCCAGCAGCCGTTCCTGCAGGTTCGTGACGTCGTCGCCGCGCATGGGGCGCTCGGGGTCGTGGTGCAGCAACCGGTCGCCCAGGGACCAGCGGGCCTCGGAGAGGGCCCGGTAGGTCTCCTCGCCCACGTGCCCGTCGACGGTCAGACCGCGGACCTGCTGGAAGTGCCGGACGGCGAGCTCGGTGGCCTCGTCGTAGCGGGTCTCGCTCTCGGTCTCGCCGCCGTCCGCGGGAGCTGGTACCAGGAGCTCCAGGCTGCGCAGCGCGGCGCGGACGTCGGCGACCGCCGCACCGCGGTCCCCGGGCCGCAGGGGGTACATGCCGTCGTCGTTCGCCATCGTGGTCCCGATTGTCGTCCTCGTCGTCGGGAGGGGCCCGTCGGGGGGCCCGGACCGGTCCCCGGACGCGACGGGGCCCACCCGGCCGGGTGGCCGGGTGGGCCCCGTGGTCACGCTGCGCTCCGCCCCTCGGGGCGGGAGGTCACAGGTAGTCGGACAGGTCCGACAGGATGGCGCCCTTGGGCTTGGCGCCGATGATGCTCTTGACCGGCTTGCCGCCCTGGAAGACCGTCATGGTCGGGATCGACATGACCTGGTAGTCGCGGGCGATCTGCGGGTTCTCGTCGATGTTCAGCTTGGCGATCGTGAGCTTGTCGCCGTGCTCGGCGGCGATCTCCTCGAGCACCGGGGCGACCATCTTGCACGGCCCGCACCACTCCGCCCAGAAGTCGACGAGGACGGGCTTGTCGCTGCCCAGCACGTCGTCGGCGAAGCTCGCGTCGGTCACCGTCACGGTGTTGGCTGCCATGGTCGTTCTCCTCTGTGGTCTGTGGAGTCGGGCTCCGGTCAGGTCAACCGGGGGCCCGGCGGATCTATGCCCGGGGGTGATCAGCGCTCGTCGAAGGTCTCGGCCAGCCAGCGCTCGGCGTCGATGGCCGCCGCCGCGCCCGTGCCGGCCGAGGTGATGGCCTGCCGGTAGATGTGGTCGACCACGTCGCCGCAGGCGAAGACGCCGTCGATGTTGGTGCGGGTCGTCGGGTGCTCGACCTGCACGTATCCCTCGTCGTCCAGCTTGAGCTGGCCGGCGAAGAGCTCGCTGCGCGGGTCGTGCCCGATGGCGACGAACACCCCGGCGACCGGGAGCTCCTCGGTGGTGCCGCTCTCGACGTCGGCCAGGCGGACGCCGGAGACGGTGTCCTCGCCGAGGACGTCGGCGACCTGCTTGCCCAGCGCCCAGCGGATCTTCTCGTTGTCCTGGGCGCGCTTGATCATGATCTTCGAGGCGCGCAGCTCCTGCCGCCGGTGGACGACGGTCACGCTCTTGGCGAAGCGGGTGAGGAAGGTCGCCTCCTCCATCGCGGAGTCGCCGCCGCCGACCACGATGATGTCCTGGTCGCGGAAGAAGAAGCCGTCACAGGTGGCACAGGCCGAGACGCCGCGGCCGAGCAGCCGGGCCTCGTTGTCCAGCCCCAGGTACCGGTACTTCGAGCCGGTGGCCACGATGACCGCGTGGGCGCGGTGCACCTCGTCGCCGATCTCCACGATCTTCGGGGTGGCGGTGAGGTCGACGCGGGTGACGTCGCGGGCGACCAGCTCGGCGCCGAAGCGCTCGGCCTGGGTGCGCATGTCGTCCATCAGCTGCGGGCCCTGGATGCCCTCGGCGAAGCCGGGGAAGTTCTCCACCTCGGTGGTCGTCATCAGGGCGCCGCCGAACTGGGAGCCCTCGAAGACGAGCGGGTGCAGGTTGGCGCGGGCGGCGTAGATCGCCGCGGTGTAGCCCGCGGGACCCGACCCGATGATGATCAGGTCGCGCACGCCGTCGTGCTCCGCGGGTGGGATGACCGGGTTCTGCACCTCGGTCGTCACGGCGGGGCCGGGGGCAGGCTGGTGGTCGTTCGTCACGGGCGGCACAACCCGGATCGTAGGGGGCGCATTCCCCGGTCTGCTCCTCCGGCGGGGGACACCGGCGGCCTCGCCGCCCGGTCAGCCGGCCGAGCGGACGGAGACCTCGGCGATGTCGGCGGAGAACCCGTCGGGGCCCGGTGCCAGCGAGGTCACCCAGACCAGCAGGTAGCGGGTGGTGACCGGCTCGTCGAAGGCGAGGTCCGTGGTGCCGTCGATCGTGCCGGAAGCGGCGACCTGCCACTGGGCGAGGTCGGCGTCGGGGGCTCCGCCGATGCGGGCCTCCATCGTCACGCCGGGCGTGTTCGTCGTGATCGTCACCGCGGCGAGGGCCTGGTCGCCGCCCAGGTCGAAGACGATGCCCACGCCGTCCTTGAGCCCGGCGAAGTCGGCCGAGCCCTGGTAGTCCACGGTCGACCACGCGGTGCCGGGGTCTCCGTCGAAGGCCAGCGGGACGTCGCCCTCGTTCTCCGGGTCGCTGTCCTGCGGGTTGTAGAGCGTGGCGCGGGTGATGGCGGCCGGGGTGTCCTCCGGCGCGGGGGTCTCGCCGCCGGTCGTCTCCTGCGGCGCGGAGGACGACGACGGGCCCGAGGGGCCGGCGCCGGCGCCGTCGTCGGAGTCGGCCACCGACAGCACGTAGGTGCCGAACCACCACGCCCCGGCCACGACGACGGCCAGCGCGACCAACGCCAGGGCGACGACGACCAGTCTGCGGCGCGCGGGCCGCTCGTCGTCCTCGTCGGACCGGCCGCGATCGTCGGGGAGGAGGTCCTCGTCCGCCCCGAAGGCGTCGTCCAGGGGGAGGCGACTGGAGCCGTGGTGCGGCGGTCCCGGCGGGAGGACGGTCAGGCCGGTCCGCTGGGGGTCGTCCTCCGGGTCGTACCGGTCGTCGTCCTCGTCGTCGTACTCGGCGCTGTAGTCCTCGGCGTCGTAGTCGTCGGCCTCGTGCCGCTCCCGGAGCCGGCGCAGCCAGCCGCTGTCGCTCTCGTCGGGATCGCGGACGATGTGGCCGGACGAGCTGGGCCGGGGCGGCTGCGCCAGCAGCGCGGCCATGGCGGCGGCGCTGGACAGGCCGCCGGCGGGGTCGGCGGAGCGCGCCCGCCGGATCAGCGCGGCGAGGTCCGGCTGGGGGATCACCACGGGGCGCGGCGGGCGGCCGTCGGGGCCGGGGCGCCCGGCCTGGCGGCCGGTGAGGCAGAACTCGAGCAGCGCGCCGAGCGCCGCGATGTCGCCCTGCATCGTCCCGGACGCCGCCGGGACGGCCCGCAGCCCGACCAGCCCGTTGGGTCGCAGGACCACGGTGTCGGGGCCGATGCCCCCCACGGCGAGCCCGACCCGGTGCGCCTCGGCGACGCCCTCGGCCAGCCGGCGCAGCACGGTGCGGACCTCGCGCTCGGGCATCGGGCCGTCGGCGAGCCGCTCGGTGAGGGTGCGGCCCTCGATCCACTCGTTGACCACGTAGGCGGCCCCGCCGGGCACGTCGACGGCTCCGGTGCCCTCGGCGGCGTCGTAGACCATGGCGAGCGCGGGGGTGGCCAGGCCGCCGGAGGTCAGGGCGCGCGCGATCCAGGCGCGGGCCGCGGGGCCTCCGGGGGTGTGCACGCGGATGGCGACGTCGCGATTGAGCACGCGGTCCTTCGCCCGCCAGCAGCGGATCACGCCGGTGGAGGTGGTCTCCTCCGGGCCGATCTCGTCCAGCGGCCGGTAGCGGTCCGGCAGACCGGTGACGGTGGACGTCATCGCCGCGGCCTCCCCGTCCCACTCGTCGCCTGCGGCGCGCCTGCTCCGCTGAGGGGTCGCGACATCGGGCCGCCGGTCACCCGCGCCTCCGGCGGTCCAGGACCGCGGTGAGCGGTCCGGTCACCTCGGGTACCCGGGCGAGCAGCATGCCGCCGATGGCTGCGACTCCGATGACCACGGTACCGATGAGGAGGGTGCCGAGCGAACCCGCCAGGGAGTCTCCGAGCACAGTCCGAGACACGATCGTGACCCCCCACCCGACCAGAGCAGCCGCGAGCGACGCCACGGTCACGCGGAGTACGGGGAGGAGGGTCGCGCGGGTGTCCAGGGACCCCAGCCGGCGGGTCAGCGCGACGTGCCCGAGGACCCAGCCGGCGACGTAGGTGATGCTCGTGACGAGCATGATCCCGGCGACGACGTGCTCCGGTTCGACGACCAGCGGCACCAGCAGGAGCAGCGGCACGCGGACGGCGACCATCCCGACCTGGATGAGCGTCGGGGTGCGGGCGTCCTTCATGGCGTAGAAGACGCGCAACTGCAGCAGCGTCACGGCCATGGGCAGCAGGCCGAAGGCACCGATGGCCAGCGCCTCGCCGATGGCGTGGGCCTCGGAGACCGTCGTCTGGCCCCGGGCGAAGGCCACGGTCGCCAGCGCCGGTCCGAGCACCGTGAGCGCCGCGCTGATCGGGAGCAGCCCCAGCGCGGACAGGCGCGTCCCCAGGGCGAGGTCCCGGATCACGCCGTCCGTGTCCGACCGTGCCGCGGCCCGGCTCATCCTGGGCACCAGTGCGGTCAGCAGCGCGACGCCGATGATCCCGTAGGGCATCTGGAACAGCAGGCTGGCGATGGCGTAGGCGCTCGAGCCCAGGCCGCCCTCGCGGCCCGCGGCGTTGGCGATGCGCGTGGCGATGGCGACACCGACCGCGCTGACCGCGGAGTACGCGATCACCCACAGACCCAGCGAGCCTGCCTCGCGCAGCCCGGTGTCCCGCAGCCCCCATCGGGGACGCAGCGGCACGCCGACCCGGGGCAGCAGCGGGAGCAGCACCAGGGCCTGGGACGCGATGCCGAGCGTGGTGCCGATGCCGAGCAGCCAGACGAGTCCGGGGCTGATCGTGCCGGGGGTGAGCTCGCCGGAGGAGGCCACCATGAACACCACGCCGGTGGCGATGACGATGACGTTGTTGAGCACCGGCGCCCAGGCCGGTGGACCGAAGACGTTGCGGCTGTTGAGCACGGCCTGGGCCAGGGCGCCGATGCCGTAGAAGACGATCTCCAGCAGCAGCAGCCGCGCCAGCCAGTTGGCGAGCTCGACCTGCTCGGGGTCCCCCGAGATGCCGTAGAGCCGGGTCAGCAGCGGTGCGATGAGCACCGCGACGCCCGTGACGACCACCAGACCGGCGATGGCGATCGTCGACAGCCGCTGGACGTAACCGACCCCGCCGTCGCGGTCGCGCTCCTGGGCGTGCACGAACAGCGGCACGATCACCGACGTGAGCACGCCGCCGAGCAGGAGCTCGTACACGATGTTGGGCAGGGTGTTGGCGGTGTTGTAGGCGTCGTTGACCAGCCCGACGCCGAGCGCGGCGGCCAGCACCATCGTGCGGAGCAGGCCCGTGACCCGGGAGACGAGCGTGGCCACGGCCATCGTGCCCGCAGCGCGCAGGATGCCCTTGCTGGCGCCGGGAGCGCCCTCGCGGGCCGAGGCCTCCTCGTCCGTCTCGTCGGTGCGCTGCGGCACCGCGGGCAGGACCGGGATGAGCTGGGTGTACTCCGGACTGGGCACGAACCGCGGGCGCGGCGGGGGCACCGGCGGCAGCGGGCGGTCCCGCACCACCGGCCGGTCCCGCCGCACGGCCGCCGGGGGCACGGGCCGCAACGGCGGCGACGGCGGTCCGTGCGAGGCCGGGTCGCCCTGCCGCGCCACGCCGTTCCCGTCGCTCCCGCCGTCGGGGACCACCGGATACGGGGGCGGGGGCAGCGGCGCGCCGGTCCGGGGTCCCCGGCTCTCGGCCGGGGGGCGTCGCCGCGCCAGGGGCGGCGGGACGGGGGGCAGGGGGCGGTCCTGCTCCCCGACCGGGCCGTCGCCGCTCACACCGGACTCCGCGTGGGCGGCAGCGGGACCGCCGCGCCCTCGGGGGCCGCGGTCAGCTCGTCGTCCTCGTCGCCGTTCCGCCCCGCCCGCGCCCGCCGGCGGCGCAGGAAGTGCACCAGCCGCCGGAGGAACAGCAGGCCGAGCAGCGCGGCGGCGCCGATCGTGATCGCGAGGGAGATCACGCCGTAGGCGGTGCTGGTGACCTGCAGCTCGACCGTCTCGCCGAGCGGCGCCCCGTTCGGGGTGGTCAGCCGGGCGGTGACGGCGAACCGGCCGGACTGGCGGACCTCGGTGGGCACCTGGAGCGTGGTGCGCTGGCCCGGGGCCAGCGTCTGGAGTCCGATGTCCTCCACGGAGAGCCCCACGCCGCTGCGGGTGCGGACCTGCAGCCGGACCTGCACGGCGAAGGGCAGGTCGTTGCGCACGGTCAGGACCAGCGGTGCGTCGCTGGAGGCGAGGCTGTAGGTGCCGTCGGCCGGGGAGAGCAGGGTGACCTGGTCCAGGAGACCGTCCAGCGTCCGGCGCAGGTCGCTCGCGGCCTCCCGGGCGCGCTCCGGGTCGTCGCGCCACCCCACCGTGGTCGCTCGCGCTGCGGCCGCGTCAGCCGGTGCCAGGGCCGCGGCCGCGTCCCCGATGACGGCGCCGGCGAGGTCGTCGCGCACGTCCGTCGCGGCCTGGACGTCGATCAGGACGGCGGGGTCGAGCCCGGCCGGCTCCGCGGGCGGGATCAGGCCGCCGGCGTCGGCCACCGGGCCCGCGAGCAGCTCGTCGAGGCCGGCCGGGTGCACCCCGGGCAGCTGCGCGGTGGCGGCGATCATCGCCGTCAGGTCCTCGGGTTCGGCGTCGAGCTGCCGGGGCGGGGCGATCAGCACGGTGCGCGGCGACAGCGGATCGCCGCCGGGCTGGCGGGCGAGCAGCGTCAGCTCGGCCACGTACCGCTGAGCGGCCGCGCGGGGGCCGCCGGACACCGACCCGGCGCTCCCGGCGAGCGCGCTGAGCTCCGCGTCGGCGACCAGGCCGCCCGCGCCGTCGGCGAGCGGGGTCCGGGCAGCGGCGCCGCCCGAGCCCAGCCCGACCGCCTCGGCCCCGTCGGCCAGCGCCGCGGAGCTGACGACGACGTGCGCGATCTCGCCGTCCCGCAGCACGCCGAGGGTCTGGCCGTGCAGCGTGCCGCCGGCGGCCCACGCCACGTCGGTCCGCGGCTCGACACCGAGCACATCGCGCAGGATCCGGGTGCCGGCGCCGGTCTGCGCGACGGGTGTCCCGTCCGCCTCGGGGGAGGCCGGCGCCGCGGCGGCGGTCCCGGTGCCGGGCAGGGCGCGAGCGGCGACCGCGGACAGCCCCGCGGTCGTCAGCGCGTCCACGTCGGTGTCGCCGTAGGGCAGCGCCACCACGGTGTTCGCGGCGGCGACGGCCTTGAGGCGTTCGAGGAAGGCCTTCGCTGCCTCGGTGCCGGTCCCCGTGTCGCTGCCCACGTCGTAGGGACCCTCGGCCATGAGGGCGAGGGCCTCGACGAGGGCGGGGTCGACGGCCAGGACCACACCGACCGACGGCTGCGGGGAGCCGCCGAAGGGGACGACCTCCGGGATCTGCTCCACGGCGGCCAGCGCCCGGTCCAGGCGGCCACCGGAGGCGACCTCGTCGGCCAGGTCGTCGTCGACGAACCGCCCGTCGGCGTCGCGGTGGGTCGGTTCCACCAGCGGCCACAGCCAGGCGACGCCCGTGGCCCCGCCCGGGGGCAGCGAGGTCTGGACGACGGAGGTGGACAGCTCGCCCACCCGGCGTTGCTCGCCGTCGGCCCCGGCGCCGTTGAGGTTGACCAGGACGGGGTAGACGCCGTCCTCGCCGAGCTGCAGGTCGACGGTGGTGGTCGTGTAGGTGACCGAGAGCTGCTCACCGGCGGGCAGGGGGTCGGGGATCGTCTGGAACGCCGTCGTGGCCGCGGTCGCCGGGTCCGGATCGGAGTCGGCCTCCAGCAGCTCGGCGCGCGTGCGCACCACGTCCCCGCGCTGGAGGCGCACGCTGAGCCCCGACAGGTCCTCCTCGCCGGTGTTGGTCAGCGTCAGGGTCAGCGTGATCGTGCCGCCGGGGGCGACGGTGGCGGGGTCGATCCGCGCGAGGTCGATGCGGACCGGTCGCTCGGCGTCGGTCCCGCCGTCGTCCCCCGGTCCCCCGGGCGCCGCCGGGGCCGCGGCGGCGGGCCCGGCGGCGATGACGGGCCCGGCCAGCAGCGGCAGGGCCAGCAGTGCCAGGACGAGCAGCCGAAGCAGCGCCGAGCGGCGGCCGGGGCGGTTCCCCCGGCGTGCGGTGCCGTGCCCGTGCGCAGTCGAGGGGTCGCGGCTCACGCGCTGTCGGCGAGCAGCGCCGGGGCGCGCTCGACGAGGGCCCGCTCGTCGGCGTAGGCCAGCCGGTCGCTCAGCTCCTCGAGGGGCACCCACGCCACCTCGGTCACCTCGACGTCGGCGTCGGACAGGGCGCCGCCGACGGCACGGAGGAGGAAGTGGTGGACGGTCTTGTGCACCCGCCGCCCGTCCGCGACGAACCAGAAGTCGATGATCCCGAGCGGCGCGAGGACCTCGCCGATGATCCCGGTCTCCTCCGCGACCTCGCGCACGGCGGTGTCCTCGGGGGTCTCGCCGGCCTCGATGTGGCCCTTGGGCAGCGACCAGAGCAGGCGACCGCGCCGGTCGGTGCGGCCGATGAGGGCTGCCCGGGGACCCGTCACGCCGTCGTCGGCGACCACCAGGCCCCCGGCGGAGGTCTCGTCGACCCGGCGCAACCGGCGGCCGGGGCGCCCGCGCCCGCCCGTCCCAGCCATGCCAGGAGGGTAGCGCGCACGGCGGCACTACTCTGGCTCGTCGTGTCCGAGCAGCTCCCGAGTCGTCCGCCGGCTCCCCCTGTCGCCGAGCCGGTGCCTGCCGCCGTCCAGCAGACCGTGCGGGAGCTCGTCGACGTCTCCCCCGTGCTCGGCGAGCTGGGCGAGCGCTTCGCCGCGGCCGGCTTCCAGGCCCACCTGGTCGGTGGGTCGGTGCGCGACGCGCTGCTGGCCGCCGGGTCCGGCGGGCCGCGCGTCCCCGGGGACCTCGACGTCACCACCGACGCCCATCCCGAGCAGACCCTCGAGCTCCTGCGCGGCTGGGCGGGTTCCACGTGGAACCAGGGCATCGCCTTCGGCACGGTCGGGGCGGAGGTGCGGGGCGTCCGGCTGGAGATCACCACCTTCCGGGCGGACCGCTACGACCGTGAGTCCCGCAACCCCGAGGTGGCCTGGGGTTCCTCGCTGGTCGACGACCTGGCCCGCCGCGACTTCACGGTGAACGCGATGGCCGTCTCCCTCGCGGCCGACCGGACCGTGACCGACCCCTTCGGCGGCCTCGGTGACCTGCTGGCCCGGCGGCTGCGGACGCCGGGGACCGCGGTCGACTCCTTCGCCGACGACCCGCTGCGGATGTTGCGGGCGGTGCGCTTCGTCGCGCAGCTGGGCCTCACGCCCGACGACGAGGTCGTGACGGCGATGACCGACATGTCCGCGGAGCTGGCCCGGATCACGCCGGAGCGGGTGCAGGCGGAGCTGTCGAAGACGCTGCTGCAGGACTCCCCGCGGGCCGCGCTGCAGCTGTTCGTCGAGACCGGGCTGGCCGACGTCGTCCTCCCCGAGCTCGGGGCGCTGCGGATGGAGATCGACGAGCACCACCAGCACAAGGACGTCTACACGCACTCGCTGACCGTGCTCGACCAGGCGATCGAGGGCGAGCGCGAGCGGGCGGCGAGCGAGGGCAGTGGCCTGGAGTCCCCGGACCTCGTGCTGCGGCTGGCCGCGCTGCTGCACGACATCGGCAAGCCGGCCACCCGCCGCCACGAGGAGCGGGGCCGGGTCTCCTTCCACCACCACGAGGTGGTCGGCGCCAAGCTGGTGCGCAAGCGGCTGACCGCGCTGCGCTACCCGAAGGACGTCGTGGAGGCCGTCGCCCGGCTGACCTTCCTGCACCTGCGGTTCCACGGATACGGCCGCGGTGAGTGGACCGACTCCGCGGTGCGCCGCTACGTCACCGACGCCGGCGACCTGCTCCCCCGGCTGCACGTGCTCGTGCGCTCGGACTGCACGACCCGCAACAAGCGGCGGGCGGCGACGCTGGCGGCGACCTACGACTCGCTGGAGCAGCGGATCACGGAGCTGTCGGCGGCCGAGGACCTCGCACGGGTGCGGCCGGACCTCGACGGCAACGCGATCATGGAGATCCTCGGGATCGGGCCGGGCCGCGAGGTCGGCGAGGCCTGGCGGCACCTCAAGGAGCTGCGGCTGGAGCGCGGGCCGCTGGACCCCGACGAGGCCGAGGCCGAACTCCGCCGCTGGTGGGCCACCCGCTCCTCCTGAACGGAGTGCGAGAGCGCAGGAAACCTCGCCTCTCGCACTCCACCTGTGGACGACGTCGGCGCGCGGAGGGCGATCGACGTCACCCTCCCCCGGTGCGCCTGCCACCCATCGACCTCGACGGCGCCCAGGTCGCGCCGCGCTCCGCGCTCACGGCGGCCGGGCTCAGTGCCCACCGGCTCCGCACCGCTGTAGCCGCCGGAGCCTGGCAGGAGCCCCTGCCCGGCGTCTTCGTCAGCCACTCCGGGCCGTTGACACGGCGCGAGCGGTGGTGTGCGGCGCTGCACTACGCCGGTGCGGGGTCCGTGCTCTCCCACCGGAGCGCTCTGGTCGCCTCGGGGTGCCGCGCGGAGGAACTGCCCGCCTCCCGCCGTGCCGGTGGGGTCCGAGGCGACTACCGGACGCCGGAGGAGGGCGGGCTCGTGGAGGTCACCGCTCGCCACGGACACCACGTGCGCTCCCGAGGCTTCGTCGTCGTCCACCAGAGCCGCCGTCCCGTCGAGGAGGTGCGCGTCCTGCAGGGCGTCCGGGTGACGGCGCCGGCGCGCGCGGTCGTCGACGCCGCGATCACCGCCACGCGCCGGGGCGATGTCGACCACGCCGTCGCCGACGTCCTGCAGAGGAACCTCTGCTCGGTCCCGGCGCTGGAGGCCGAGGCTGCTCGCCTGGGGCGGCGGCTGACCGTCTGGCTGCAGCAGGCTCTCGGTGACGCACGGCGGGGGATGCGCTCGGTGGGGGAGGCAGACCTCCGCCGCGTCGTGGTCGCCGCCGGGCTCCCGGAGCCCGAGTGGGGTGCAGTCGTCAGACCCCGGCCGGCGCGTACTTCGTGGATGCCCTCTGGCGCGCGCAGGGAGTGGTGGTCGAGGCCGACGGGGCGGCGTTCCACCTCTCGGCGGAGGACTGGGCGCGCGACCTCGTCCGGCAGAACGCGCTCCAGGCCGCGGGGCTCCTGCTCCTGCGCTACCTCGTCCGCCGCTTGCGCAGCTCTCCCGTCGAGTGCGGACGGGAGATCGCGGCGACCCTCAGCTGACCGGAGTGCGAGAGCGTAGGAAACCTCGCCTCTCGCACTCCGCATGGGCCACAGCGGCGAGGAGGTAGGTGGCGGCGACGCCGGCCAGGACGGCGTAGGAGATCCCCGACGGCGGCAGCAGGAACGCGCCCGCCACGACCGCGGCGACGAACGTGACGTTGAACAGGGTGTCGTAGAAGGAGAAGACCCGACCCCGGTGGTCGTCGGAGACGGTCTCCTGCAGCGTCGTGTCCGTGCAGATCTTCACGCCCTGACCCACGAAGCCGAGCACGAAGCCGGCGGCGACCGCGGTGGGCGGCAGGGGTGGCACCCACAGCCCGACCTGGACGGCGCCGAGGGCCAGCAGCAGGGTCGTCCACCGCGGCTTGCCGATGCGCCGGACCACCCGCGGGGTCACGCCCGCTGCCAGCAGCGCCCCCGCGGCACCGGCGAACACCCACTGGCTCACCCCGGCCAGCCCCGTGGGCAGCAGCGCCCCCCAGGGCTCGAAGGTGTTGCGGTAGAGCAGCAGCGTCATGAGCGTGAGGAAGCCGAAGCAGATCCGGTGGACGGAGATGGCCGCGAGCGCCGTGGCCGCGGGCGCGATCGCCGCCACGTGCCGGGCGCCGGCGACCATCCCGCGCGCCACGTCACCAGCGGTCAGCCGTGCCGTGGCGACGGCGGCGTCCGGGCCCAGGTGCGTCCGGGAGAAGCCGGCCGCCGCCAGGGAGGCCGCCAGGTAGGGCAGCGCCGCGGCCGCCGCCACGACGGCGTAGGCCGTATCCCCCGCTCCGGCCAGCGTGGCGATGCCCACGGCCGCGCCGCCGCCGACGACCGCCGCTCCCGTACCGGCCGTCGTGGAGAAGGCGTTGGCCGACACCAGCCAGTCCTGCTCGATCGTGTGCGGCAGCCCGGCGGAGAGTGCGGCCAGGAGGAAGCGGTTGACCCCGAAGACGAGCAGCCCCGCGCCGTACAGCGGCACGCCCGCCACCCCGGCGGCGATCAGGGCGGCGACGACGAGCACCAGCGCGCTGCGGACGACGTTGGCGACGACGAGCACCTGACGCCGGCTCCACCGGTCGAGCAGCACGCCGGCGAACGGCCCCACCAGCGAGTACGGCAGCAGGAGGACGGCGAAGCTCGCCGCGACGTCGACCGGATCGGTGGCCCGCTGCGGGTTGAACAGCACCGTGCCGGCAAGCGCCGCCTGGAGCACGCCGTCGCCGGACTGGGAGAGGAGGCGGGTCGCCAGCAGCCGGCGGAAGTCGGGGCGGCCGAAGAGCAGCCGGACCCGGCTCGGCGCCTGCTGCACGCGATCACCCTAGGTCGGGCCCGTTGTCTGCCCGTGACCGCCGGGCCGCCCGTCCACGGTCGCGCGCCTCGACCGGTCGCCGTCGTCTCCCGTGGGGCACACTGGAGCAGATGAGCACGACGCCCGATCCCGAGTTCGGACCGCCGGCGCGGCCCGCCACCTGGCGACGCCGCCCCGACGCCGTGCCCGCGCTCTCGACCGGCTCGATCGAGGACGTCCGTCCCGGGTCGCTGCTGGTCGCGCTGCCCTCGCTGACCGACCCGACCTTCGCTGGGACCGTGGTCTACGTGCTGGACCACAACGAGACCGGCACGCTCGGAGTGGTCCTCGGCCGGCCGAGCCAGGTGGAGATCCGCGACGTGCTGCCCGGCTGGTGCGACCTCGCCGTCGACCCGGGCGTGTTCCACGTGGGCGGCCCCTGCGAGACCGACACCGCGCTCTGCCTGGCCACCAGCCCGCCCGGCCGGCTCGACGAGGAGTCGGGGCTGCGCCGGGTCGCCGGGGAGGTCTGCCTGGTCGACCTGGACGTGGACCCCGCGGTCCTCGAGGGCCAGGTGAGCGGCCTCCGGGTGTTCGCCGGGTACGCCGGCTGGTCGCCCGGTCAGCTGGCCGGCGAGGTCGCCGAGGGCGCCTGGGCCTGCGTGCCGGGCGCCTCCACCGACGTGCTGAGCGAGCTGGCAGGTCCAGAGCTGTGGCGGCGCGTGATGGGCCGCCAGACCGGACGGCTGGCCGTCCTGTCGACCGCGCCGGCCGATCCGTCCGCCAACTGAGGGCAGCGCTCGCGGGCAGTTTCTGGTAGGAATGAGCCCGGGAAGGGGCGGTCTGGGGAAGAGGCCGCCCCTTCCCGCACGTCCGGGCCCGGAACGGGTCCGGACCCGGCCCTAGAGGCCGACGGCAGCCAGCAGCTCCGAGTGCGCCGCGCCGTCCACCGTCTCCTCCGCCATCGGCGGCGCGATCTCCCGCGGCCCGTGGGCGGTCAGCGACACGGTCACCGGCGACTCCTGGCCCGGGAGCTCCGTGACGTACTGGAGCAGCAGGTCCGTGGAGCTGTCCACGGCCACCGTCCAGCCGGCCGGGGACTCGAAGGCGGTGCTCAGGTTGCCGTCGATGGACCGCTGCCCCTCCCACGTGTAGTCCCCCGTGCGGAAGGCGCCCGGGTCGTCCTCGTCCTCCGCGGAGAGGTTCAGCACCAGCGCGACGAGGACGTCGGTCAGCGGCGGGCTCGCGCCGCCCTCGACGGCGGCGACCGGGCGCCGGACGTAGCCGGCCGGCGGCAGACCGGCGGCGGTCAGCGCCTCGCCCAGCCCCGGCACGTCGCCGAACCACAGCTCGTCGGCGGTGAAGAAGACCGTGCGGACGTCGGGTGACCCGTCGCCACGGGTGATCACCGCCTGGGCCCGCCCGACGGCGTCGGCGTAGTCCACCTCGCCGGTCAGCGTGAGCAGCGCGTCGTCGCCGAACGGCGCGGTCACGACGAAGTCCGCGCCACCCTCGTCGCCGTTGCGGGCCAGCAGGCCGGCGAGGACCTCGGCCTCCTCGGCGGTGACCGCGTCCCCGGGGCTCCGCTGCGCCCCGTCGTCCGAACAGCCGGCGAGCACGGGGAACACGGCCAGCAGCACGCCCGCGGCCAGCGGGGGACGGCGGCGCGGCGGCATGCGGTCAGCGTAGGCAGCACGGTCCCGGCCGAGGGGCGCCACGCGCAGACGCGACAGGGCCCGTCCCCCCGAAACGGAGGACGGGCCCTGGTCACGTGCTGGGACGGCCCTGCTTCAGGGGCCCGCCGCGAGCGTGCGCGCGGTGGGCCCCTGAAGCAGGGTCCTTCCTCAGCGCTCGATGTCGCCGCGGATGAACGCCTCGACGGCGTCACGCGCCTGGCTGTCGTCGTACTGCACCGGCGGCGACTTCATGAAGTACGAGGACGCCGACAGGATCGGGCCGCCGATGCCGCGGTCCTTGGCGATCTTCGCGGCACGGACGGCGTCGATGATGATGCCGGCCGAGTTCGGGGAGTCCCAGACCTCGAGCTTGTACTCGAGGCTCAGCGGGACGTCGCCGAACGCGCGGCCCTCGAGGCGGACGTAGGCCCACTTGCGGTCCGAGAGCCACGGCACGTGGTCCGACGGGCCGATGTGGACGTTGTCCTTGCCCATGTCCCGGTCGACCTGGCTGGTGACGGCCTGGGTCTTCGAGATCTTCTTGGACTCCAGGCGCTCGCGCTCGAGCATGTTCTTGAAGTCCATGTTGCCGCCGACGTTCAGCTGCATGGTGCGGTCGAGCTGGACACCGCGGTCCTCGAACAGCTTGGCCAGCACCCGGTGGGTGATGGTCGCGCCGACCTGGCTCTTGATGTCGTCACCGACGATCGGGACGCCCGCGGCGGTGAACTTGTCGGCCCACTCCTTGGTGCCGGCGATGAACACCGGGAGCGCGTTGACGAACGCCACACCGGCGTCGATCGCGGCCTGCGCGTAGAACTCCGCCGCCTGCTGCGACCCCACGGGGAGGTAGCAGACCAGGACGTCGGCACCGGACTCGCGGAGCGCGGCGACCACGTCGACCGGCTGCTCGTCGGACTCCTCGATCGTCTCCCGGTAGTACTTGCCGAGACCGTCGAGGGTGGTGCCGCGCTGCACCGGGACGCCCAGCGGCGGCACGTCGGTGATCTTGATGGTGTTGTTCTCGCTGGCGACGATCGCCTCGGAGAGGTCACGCCCGACCTTCTTGGCGTCCACGTCGAACGCGGCGACGAACTCCACGTCCGAGACGTGGTACTCGCCGAAACGGACGTGCATCAGCCCGGGGACCGACACGGTCTCGTCGGCGTCCCGGTAGTAGTGCACACCCTGCACGAGCGACGCGGCGCAGTTGCCGACGCCGACGATGGCGACCTTGACGGCTCCCATGGGCTTCCTCTCTCCGTGGACCCTCAGGTCCGTCGTGTGGTGGGGGTGGCGGGGCCACCCCCGAGTGCCGGTCAGCGCGTGCCGTCGTCTCCGGCGGCGGCGTCCCGGCGTTCTCTGTCTGTGGGGGCGCTGTCGGTGAGCTCCCTGTCGATCAGCTCCGACAGCCAGCGGACCTCCCGGTCCACCGACTCGAGCCCGTGACGCTGCAGCTCGAGCGTGTAGCGGTCGACCCGCTCGCGCGTCCGCGCCAGTGAGGTCCGCAGACCCTCGCGCTGCCGCTCGACGGTGCGCCTGCGGCCCTCGAGGATCCGCAGCCGCACGTCCGCGGCGGTGTGCCGGAAGAAGGCGAGGTGGACGCCGAAGTGGCCTCCGTCGTCGTACGCCTCCGGGCCGGCCTGGCTGACCAGTTCCTGGAAACGCTCCTTGCCCTCCGCGGTGATCGTGTAGACCACCTTCCCGCGGCGGCCGGTGAGCGGCGGTGCGTCCGCCGGCAGCAGCTCTCCCGGACCGGGTTCGGCGATGGCGACGAGCCCGGCCGCGTGGAGTCGCTTCAACGCGGGATACAGCGAGCCGTAGGAGATGCTGCGCAGGCCGCCGAGCACCGAGGCGAGCTGCTTGCGCAGCTCGTACCCGTGCATCGGCGACTGTTGCAGCAAGCCCAGGATGGCGAACTCGAGCACTCCGCCCCCCCAGCCCCTCTGCCGGTCGATGTATCGCGACGATACATCGACAGGTGGACGACAGGCGACCTCCGGGTCACCCGGGAGTGGCGGACCGGCCCCGGAGCGCTCTCCTGGAGCCACCCGCGGAGCCGCCCCCGGGGGCCGCTCGGTGCGTACCCTGGCGCGGTGCCCGGACGACGATCTGTCGTGGACTACTCGCTGCAGCGGCGAGCCGTCCTGGCCGGCGTGCACGCCGGGCGGACGAGCCTGTACGAGGTGTGCGACGCCACCCCGTACCTGACCCGTGCGGCCCGGTACCACGGTGACCGGACCGAGGACCCGTGCCCGGTGTGCCGGAGTTCGCGGCTGACGACGGTGAGCTACGTCTACGGCGACGCCCTCGGGCACGTGTCGGGGCAGGCGAAGACGCACGCCGAACTGGCGCGGATGGACGCCATGCAGGAGGAGTTCTCCGTCTACGAGGTCGAGGTGTGCCGCGCCTGCGGCTGGAACCACCTGGACTGCTCGTACGTCCTGGGTAACGAACCCGAACCGGGCCGGCAGCCGCGACGGACCCGCCGCCGGACGGCGGCGGAGTAGTCCTGCGGGCAGAATCTCCCCGCCGCTCGCGTCGTCGGTCCCGGCGCGACCGGGGGTGACGCTCGTCGCAGGACGGGCGGGTCTCCACCGAACTCACAGCTGCACACGCCACCCTGGACACCGGGACGTAACCGTCCCGTCCCACTCACCTGTCAGGAAGGGGCTCGCTCGTGCCCTCCCACGACGAGACGTCGCCGGTCGGCTCGGGCGCCGGCCCGGTCCGCCGTCCCCCGCCCGCCCGCTCCGGCGGCGCCGGCCGGGCCCGGACGACCGCAGCGCGCGCCGGCGGGTCGGGGTCGGGCGGCAACCGCCCGCCGGGATCGGGCGGCGGTGGCCGCCCGCCGGGTTCCGGCGGTCGGGGCGGCGGTGCCGGCGGGCGCGGGGGGAACGGCGGACGCAAGGGCAAGCCGGCCCGCACGAAGAAGCAGCGTCGTCGTCGCCGGCTGAAGATCCTCGCCGGCGTCGTCGCCGGCATGTTCGTGCTGCTCGCCGTCTTCGTGGGCGTCGTCTACGCGACGACGGAGGTGCCCGACCCGAACAGCGTGCAGAACGCGCAGACGACGGTCGTGTACTACTCCGACGGCACCACCGAGATGGGTCGCCTGGGCGACGAGAACCGCACCAACGTGACGCTCGACCAGGTGTCGGAGCCGGCGCGCAACGCGATCCTCGCCGCGGAGAACCGGGACTTCTACTCCGACCCGGGCATCTCCCTGACCGGCATCGTCCGCGCCGCGTGGAACAACGTCAGCGGCGGGTCGACGCAGGGCGGGTCGACGATCACCCAGCAGTACGTCAAGAACGCGTTCCTGACCTCGGAGCAGACGTTCAGCCGCAAGTTCCAGGAGCTCTTCCTGGCCATCAAGCTGGACAACGAGTACTCGAAGGACGAGATCTTCGAGAACTACCTCAACACCATCTACTTCGGCCGCGGCGCGTACGGCATCGAGGCCGCGGCGAACACGTTCTTCGGCGTCCCGGCCGCGAACCTGACCGCCGAGCAGGGCGCCGTGCTCGCCGTCCTCATCCGCAACCCCAGCGGCAACGACCCGGAGGTCAACCCCGAGGGCGCGACGAGCCGGTGGGAGCGGGTGCTCGACGCGATGCAGGAGGAGGACTGGCTCACCGCCGACCAGCGCGCCGCCGCCGTGTACCCGCCGGTCCTGCCGCGCGCCGGGTCCAACCTCGGCATCCCGGCCGGCCCGGAGGGCCTGATCGTCCGCCAGGCGCTCGACGAGCTGCGGGCCAAGGGCTACACCGACCAGCAGATCCAGGCCGGCGGCCTGCGGATCACCACGACGATCGACAAGCCCGCGCAGGACGCCGCTCTGGCCGCGGTCAACGACGTCATGACCGACCCCGTCCAGCCGGAGAACCTGCGCGAGGCGCTGGTGTCGATCGACCCGCGCACGGGCGCCGTGCGGGCCTACTACGGCGGCCCCAACGGCAACGAGTTCGACTACGCGCAGGCGTTGCGGCAGCCCGGTTCGTCGATGAAGCCCTACGTGCTCGCCACCGCCCTGCAGCAGGGCATCGGTGTCGAGTCCCGGCGCGACGGCTCCTCGCCGCAGACCTTCTCCGACCGCGACGCCCCGGTGCGCAACTCCGGCGGCGCCTCCTGCGGCAACTGCACGCTCGTCGAGGCGATGACCCGGTCGCTGAACACGACGTACTACGGGCTGGCCCTCGAGGTCGGCCCGGACAACGTGCGGACGACGGCGCTGGCGGCCGCCGGCATGCCGGAGGCCTGGGACGACGGCGCGAAGACGCTGGCCAACGCCGACGGCGGCACCGGCGCCTCCATCGGTATCGGCGAGTACGAGATGCGCCCGATCGACCAGGCGCACGGTTTCGCCACCCTGGCCGCGGGCGGCGTGGAGCGGACGCCGTACTTCGTCTCCCGGGTCACCGACAGCACCGGGGCGGTGCTGCTCGAGTACGGCGGGGACGCCGGCGAGCAGGTCATCCCGGCCGACGTCGCCAGCGACACCACCTACGCGCTCGAGGGCGTGGCCGACTACTCGCGCCGCCCGCTCGACGACGACCGGCCGGTCGCCAGCAAGACCGGCACCCAGGGGCTGAACGCCGAGGACAACTCCGACGCCTGGATGGTCGGGTACACGCCGTCGCTGTCGACCGCGGTGTGGATGGGCACCGAGGTCCGGGATCCCATCCGGAACGCCTCGGGCGCGATCGTCTACGGCTCCGGGCTGCCCGGGGCGATCTGGCAGCAGTACATGGACGCCGTGCTCGCCGGTACGCCGGAGGAGCCGCTGCCCGAGGAACCGCTGATCGACGCCGACCGCAACGGCCCGCCGGCCACGCAGTCGACCCCGCCGACCAGCGAGGCGCCGGCCACCACGTCGGCGCCCCCGGTCACGTCCGAGGCGCCGGCGCCGGCGCCGACGTCCGAGGTGCCGGTGACGAGCACCCCGCCCGCCACGACCCCGCCGACCACGACCCCGCCGGTGACCCCGCCGGCCGGCACGACGCTGCCCGGACCTGTCCTACCGGGAGGCGGCGGCGCCGGTGGGGGCGGTGGCGGTGGTGGACCGGGCGGTGGTGCCGCCGGCGGCCAACCGGCGGCGGCCGGCGGCGGCTGACCACGCGGCAGACTGACGGCGTGACCGCTCCGCAGCACACCACGGACCCCTCGGACAGCTCCGCTGCCGGGGGGTCCGTGCCGTTCGGGGAGCCCGACCGCGTGGTGCCGACGTGGACCGACCCGGTGGTCCGCCAGGCCAGCGAGGCCGTCGGAGGGCCGTGGGGCCGGCACGCGGTCACCGGCCGGGCGGTGTTCTGGACCCCGCTGCGGGTCTGCCTCTTCTTCACGTCGGTGGTGCTCGCCGTGGCCTGGGTGAAGCAGGTCCCCTGCTCGTCCGGGGACTGGAGCGGGCACGTCCAGTACACGCACTTCTGCTACAACGACGCGATCCCGCTGTTCGGCGTGCACCGGCTCGACGAGGGCGCCGTCCCCTACCTGGACTCCGCCGTCGAGTACCCGGTGCTGACCGGTGGGTTCATGGCCCTGGCCGCCGCCCTCGCCCGCGCCTACAGCGGCATCTCCGGGCCGTCGGGCCTGCTGCCCACCGTGCCGGAGGTGCAGGTCTACTACGTCGTCACCTGTCTCCTGCTGGCGCTGCTCGCCCTGGTCGCGACGCGCACGGTGCTGGCCCTGTCCGGCCGGCGGCCCTGGGACACGGCGCTGTTCGCGCTGTCGCCGCTGCTGCTGGTGCACGCCTTCACCAACTGGGACCTGCTCGCGGTCGCGTTCACCGGCCTGGGCATGTGGGCGTGGGCGCGGCAGCGGCCGGTGCTGGCCGGAGTGCTGCTCGGACTGGCCGTGGCCGCGAAGTTCTACCCGCTGCTCGTGCTGGGGGCGCTGCTCCTGCTGTGCCTGCGCGCCGGCCTCTGGCGGGTCTGGGCGCGGACGGCGGCAGCGGCCGTGGTCGCGTGGCTCGTGGTGAACCTGCCGATCGCGGTGCTCGCGTTCGACGACTGGGCGACGTTCTTCACGTTCAGCCGGAGCCGGCCGGCCAACCCCGAGACGCTGTGGAACCTGGTCCTCACGCTCACCGACGGCCGGGCCTTCGACGGCCCGCTGGCGGAGGGGCAGACCCCCTCGGTGCTCAACGCCGTCATCGCCGCGGTGCTGCTCCTCTACGGCCTGGGCGTCGCCTGGCTGACGCTGGCGGCGCCCGTACGACCGCGGGTGGCGCAGGTCGCCTTCCTGCTGCTCGCCGGCTTCCTGATCGTCAACAAGGTCTGGAGCCCGCAGTTCTCGCTGTGGCTGCTCCCGCTGGCCGTGCTCGCCCGCCCCCGGTGGCGGTCGCTGCTGCTCTGGCAGGCCAGCGAGGCGCTGGTGTGGGTGGGCACCATGCTCTGGTATCTCGGCACCGACAACCGCGGCATCGACGAGGAGTGGTTCTGGCTCGCCGTCCTCGGCCGCGACGCGGCGGTGCTCGTGCTGGTCGCCCTGGTGGTGCATGAGGTCTGGCGGCCGGACTCCGACGTCGTCCGCACCAGCTGGCCCGGCATCGACGACCCGGCGGGCGGCGTCCTCGACCACGCCCCCGACGTCCTCACGCTCTCCACGTCGCGGCCCTACCGGGCCGCAGCGCGGCCCCGTGCCGTACCCGACGGCCGCTGAGCCCCACCCGGCCCTCCTCGCGGACCCCTCCGGGGCCCACTCGTCAGCCCGACGTCGCCGACCTGAGGAGGGCGATCTCCTGGGCGTGGGCGGCGGCGTCGCCGGGGGTCTCCAGGACGATCGGGGCGTCCGCGGCCCGGGCGACGTCGAGCAGCAGCTCGGTCGGGATCTCGCCGCCCACCAGGGGGGCGTGCCGGTCGCGGCTGGAACCGGCCGGGTCGCGGCTGTTGTTCAGGTGCACGAGGTCGATGCGGCCGGTGATGGCGCGGACGTCGTCGACCGCCGTCGCCAGGTCCCAGCCGGCCGCCCAGGCGTGGCAGGTGTCGAGGACGAAGCCCGCGCCGAACTCGCCGACGGCCTCCCACAGCCGGGCGAGGGCGTCGAGGTCACGGGCCATGGCGTTGCCGCCGCCGGCGGTGTTCTCGACCAACAGCGGCACGGGGAACCCGCCGGCCTCGGCCTGCCGCGCGAAGGTCTTGCGCCAGTTGTCCACGCCGGCCGCCGGGTCGTCCGCGGCCAGGACGTGGCCACCGTGGACCACGAGGCCCACCGCACCGACAGCTGCCGCGGCCTGGGCGTGCTGGCCGAGCAGCTTGCGGCTGGGGATGCGGATCCGGTTGTTCGTCGTGGCCACGTTGAGCACGTAGGGCGCGTGGACGACGACGGTCACGTCGCCCGCGCGCAGGGCGTCGGCATCCGGTCGCGGCTTCGGTGCCTTCCAGCCCTGCGGATCGCCGAGGAAGACCTGCACGCCGTCGGCGTCCATCTCCGCGGCGCGGACCAGCGGGCCGCCGTCCAGCAGCTCGTTGTCCTCGGTCAGTCCGGGGCCGACGTGTACGCCGATCGGGTGAGCAGCCACGACCGGACAGTAGTTCGGCCCGCCGACAGGTTTGTCCGTAACCGCGGACACACATCATCGTTCTGCAGCGTGACGGCGGTTACCCGCCGGTAGCGACGAGAGGTGGACATGGCGAGCGGACGGATCCGACGCAGCGCCCGGCGGGGTGTCGCCGGTGCACTCCTGCTGTGGCTGGCGGTCCTCGGTGCCGTGCTGGCGGCGCCGAGCGCGACCGCCGCCGAGACCGTCCCGGTGGACATCCGCGACCTGACGCCTCCGCTGGTGAGCATCGACCCGGGCGACACCGTCCGCTTCACCAACCTCATCGAGGACAAGACCCTCCAGGTCGGCGGCGGCGGGCTGCTGCCGACGCTGGTCACGGTCACCGTGCACACCGACGTGACCCTGCGGCTGCCCACCGGCGACCACCCGCTGCAGCGCGGCCAGGCCTGGGAGGAGCGCTTCCCGGACCCGTGCATCGGGCCCTGCTGGATCACCTACACCTACCGCGTGAGCGTGCCCGACGGGTCGATCGTCGGATCGGTGCTGAACACGGTCACCAGCCGGGCGCTCGCGCAGCTGCCGCAGAACCAGGTGGTCACCTACAACGGCGCGCAGACCACGGTGGCGATCGGCGTCCCGACGCCGTTCATCGTGAACACGCTCATCCCGCTGCCGAACCTGCCGTCGATCAACCTGCCCCGGATCCCGGTGGTCGACGTGCCCACGCTCCTGCCCGGCGCCGTCCTGCCGGAGCTCCCGCAGAGCCAGCCCCCGGTCGCGCCCGCCCCGGCGCCGGTGCCGGCGCCGCCGGCGCCGTCCGGCGTGGACGGGCTGCCCTACGCCTACGACACCGGGCTGGGCGCCGCGGACATGTCCCCCGCGGGGTCGGCTCCGCTGGACCTGGCGCGCTTCACGTCGCCCTCCGGCGGTTCCGCCCTAGCCGCCGGGAGCGCCCCGGCGGACGGCTCGGGCAGCGGCGGCTACTCCGGCGCGACGGTGCCGGTGTTCGGTCAGCTCTCGGGCCTCGACGCCCCGGCCCTGGACGAGGAGAGCGCCACCACCGACCAGCCGGGGCAGGCCGACCGGCTGCCCGTCGTGGCACTGCTCGCGGTCGTCGCGCTCGCGGCGTCAACCGCGGCGCTGGTCCGCACGCGCACGGCCGGCCGGACCGGCGGGCGCCACTCGCGCTGACCGCTCCGCCGTCGACGGCCGCCGTCCCTCCCGGGGGCCGGCGGCCGTCGCGCGTCGGGGCTGTGGACGACGGGGCGGAGCACCCCGCGCGCGCTGGTAGCCTGTGGGAGCGCGTTCCCGCCGCCGCTGTGCGGAGGTCGGGGCGCGCAACGCATGTACGACCCTCCTGCTGCAGATCCACTGCAGCCGCCGAGACCAGAGGAGGTGGGGTTACTCCATGCGCAATTACGAACTGATGGTCATCCTCGACCCCGAGCTCGAGGAGCGCACGATCGCGCCCTCCCTCGACCGGTTCCTGACCGTCGTCACCAAGTCCGGTGGCACGGTCGGCAAGGTCGACATCTGGGGCCGGCGTCGCCTGGCCTACGAGATCAAGAAGCAGCTCGAGGGCATCTACGCCGTCATCGACATCAACGCCGAGCCGGCCGCCGTCGCGGAGCTGGACCGCCAGCTGAACCTCAACGAGTCGGTCCTGCGCACCAAGCTGATGCGGCCCGAGGTCCACTGACCATGGCCGGCGAGACCGTCATCACCGTCATCGGCAACCTGACGTCGGACCCGGAGCTGCGGTTCACGCCGTCCGGTGCCGCGGTCGCCAACTTCACCGTGGCCTCGACCCCCCGCACCTTCGACCGTCAGTCGCAGGAGTGGAAGGACGGCGAGGCGCTGTTCCTCCGGTGCAACGTGTGGCGTCAGGTGGCCGAGAACGTCGCCGAGTCCCTCACCCGCGGTTCGCGGGTCATCGTCAGCGGGCGGCTCAAGCAGCGCTCGTTCGACACCAAGGAGGGCGAGAAGCGCACCGTCATCGAGATGGAGGTCGACGAGATCGGCCCCTCGCTGCGCTACGCCACCGCGAAGGTCACCAAGGCCTCCCGCGGTGAGGGTGGCGGCGGCTTCGGTGGTGGCGGCGGCGGTGGCGGCTTCGGTGGCGGCGGTTCCGGTGGCGGTGGCGGCGGGTCCAGCGACCCGTGGTCGACGCCGGCCGGCCCCTCGGACGAGCCCCCCTTCTGATCCCCTCTTTCCTGACGTACCTGGAGAACCCCAGTGCCCAAGCCCCCTGTGCGCAAGCCCAAGAAGAAGGTCTGCCAGTTCTGCAAGGACAAGGCGACCTACGTCGACTACAAGGACACGACCCTGCTGCGGAAGTTCATCTCCGACCGCGGCAAGATCCGTGCCCGCCGCGTCAGCGGCAACTGCAGCCAGCACCAGCGTGACGTCGCCACGGCCGTGAAGAACAGCCGTGAGATGGCGCTGCTGCCCTACACCTCCACGGCGCGCTGACCATGAGCACCCTGAAGCTGATCCTGACGCAGGAGGTCTCCGGTCTCGGGTCCTCCGGCGACACCGTCGAGGTCAAGGGCGGCTACGGCCGCAACTACCTCCTGCCCCGCGGGCTGGCCATCGTGGCCACGCGCGGTGCCGAGAAGCAGGTGGAGTCCCTCCGCCGGGCCCGTGCCACCCGCGACGTGCGCAGCCTCGAGGAGGCGCAGGCCGTGGCCGGTCGCCTCACCGGGCTGACCATCCGCGTGCCGGCCCGCGCCGGTGACGGTGGCCGCCTGTTCGGCCGGGTCACCACCGCCGACGTGGCTGCTGCCGTGACCGCCGCCGGTGGTCCCGAGCTGGACCGCCGCCGGATCGAGCTGCCCAGCAGCATCAAGACGACCGGTCAGCACCAGGTCACGGTGCGGATCCACCCCGAGGTCGCCAGCCAGGTGACGATCGACGTCGTCGCCTCCTGACACACCTGCACTGCCCACGAGGGGCGTCGGACTCCGGTCCGGCGCCCCTCGCGGCGTCTCAGGGGCCCGCTGCCGCCGTCGGGGGCCGGCTGGGCCCTCCCGGGTGGCCGGGCCCGGGCACCGTGCGCTGACGGCCCGTTCGCGGGTCCGGGCGGGTTCTGGGCGCACAGCGCTCGTGGTCCCGAACGGTGGCGGTCCCAGCCGGTTCCTGTGGACGACGACGGGCGCTGGGACCGGTGGGACACGTGCGGCGGACGGGCGACACGCCGGGAGACGACACGTCGACTTCTCCAGGAATTCTTCGGTCCACACCCGTCCGATTGCTCCGGTGCAGGTCAGGTGCTCGGCAGCGGGACAGCTGTCGCGCCGTCCCCCGGTGTCTCCACATGTCACCACGCCTGTGTCCACCGACTTGTCCACAAGTTGTGCAGAGCGAGGTCCCCATCGGTGTTGGACGGACCGGTCCGCCGTTCCTAACGTCGTCCCCGCCTGTCCGCCGAGCCCGAACTGTCGGTGCCCCGCGGTAGGAATCCCTCGAACGCACGTTCGAGATCAGGTGGACGACGTCCTGGTGCTCCCCCACCGGGCCCTGGCTCCTGGCCAGGGCCTGCGACGGGTGCGCCGGAGAGTGGATGGAGGACCGACGTGGCGTTGGCCGACGACTTCAGCCGGCCGCAGCCGACGGCGCCGGAGTACGACCGGCAGCCGCCGCAGGACGTCCAGGCGGAGCAGTCGGTGCTCGGCGGGATGCTGCTGAGCAAGGACGCGATCGCCGACGTCGTCGAGCAGTTGCACGGCAACGACTTCTACCGGCCGGCGCACCAGATCGTCTTCGACTGCATCCTCGACCTCTACGGCCGTGGTGAGCCGGCCGACGCGATCACCGTCGCCGCGGAGCTCAACCGCACCGACCAGCTGTCGAAGATGGGCGGCGCGGTCTACCTGCACACGCTGATCGCCTCGACGCCCACGGCCGCCAACGCCGGCTACTACGCCGCGATCGTGGCCGAGCAGGCGGTGCTGCGGCGGCTGGTCGAGGCCGGCACCCGCGTGGTCCAGCTCGGCTACGGCGCGGCCGGTGGCAAGGGCGACGTCGACGACATCGTCGACCGCGCGCAGCAGGAGATCTACGACGTCACCGAGAAGCGGATGAGCGAGGACTACTCGCGCCTCGAGGACATCCTCCAGCCGACGATGGACGAGCTCGACGCCATCGCCAGCCGCGGCGGGGTCAGCCGCGGCGTCCCGACCGGAATCCGCGATCTCGATGAACTGACCAATGGATTGCAATCCGGACAGATGATCGTCATTGCGGCCCGTCCTGGAGTTGGGAAATCGACGCTGGGTCTAGACATTGCGCGATCGGCCGCAATTAAGAATCATCAGGCAACGGTCATTTTCTCTTTGGAAATGAGCAAGCACGAGATCACCATGCGTCTGCTGTCGGCCGAGGCGAAGGTGCCGCTGCACCACATGCGTGCCGGCACGCTGTCCGACGAGGACTGGTCGAAGCTGGCCCGCCGGATGGGCGAGGTGGCCGACGCGCCGCTCTACATCGACGACTCGCCGAACATGACCATGATGGAGATCCGGGCGAAGGCCCGGCGGCTCAAGCAGCGGAACGACCTCAAGCTCGTGGTCATCGACTACCTGCAGCTCATGACGTCGGGAAAGCGCGTCGAGAGCCGCCAGCAGGAGGTCTCGGAGTTCTCCCGTGCGCTGAAGCTCCTGGCCAAGGAGATCGAGTGTCCGGTCATCGCGATGTCGCAGCTGAACCGTGGATCCGAGCAGCGTCAGGACAAGAAGCCGATGCTCTCGGACCTCCGCGAGTCCGGGTGTCTACCGGCGGAGACGCGGATCCTGCGTGCCGACACCGGCGCCGAGACCACGATGGGCGAGCTGTTCGCGTCCGGTGCGCGTGACGTCCCGGTCTGGTCGCTGGACGACAACCTCCGGTACGTCCGGCGGCACCTGACGCACGTCTTCTCCACGGGGCAGAAGCCGGTGCTGCAGGTGCGGACGGCCTCGGGCAAGACGGTGCGGGCCACCGCCAACCACCCGTTCCTCACCTACGAGGGGTTCCGGCCCATCGGCGAACTGGCACCTGGGGAGCGCATCGCCGTTCCGCGGCACGTTCCCGCGCCCGACCGCATGACGGTCTGGGAGGACGAGAAGGTCGTCATGCTGGCGCACCTCATCGGCGACGGCAGCTTCGTCAAGCGGCAGCCGCTGCGGTACGCCTCCATCGACGAGGCGAACCTGCGCGCGGTCACCACGGCGGCGCTCCACTTCGGCGTCACCGCGATCCGCGACGAGTACGCGGCAGCTCGGTGCACCACACTGCGACTGCCGGCGCCGTTCCGGCTGGCCCGCGGTAAGCGGAACCCCATCGCCGCCTGGCTCGACGAGCTCGGGCTCTTCGGGCTCCGCAGCCACGAGAAGTTCGTGCCGCAGCCGGTGTTCTCGCTGCCCAAGAAGCAGATCGCGATGTTCCTCAGGCACCTGTGGGCGACCGATGGTTCCGTCACGGTGAACAAGAACGGTCGCGGCGGGCGCGTGTACTACGCCTCCACGAGCCGGCAGTTGATCGACGACGTAGCTCGCCTGCTGCTGCGCTTCGGCATCTCCTGCCGGGTCCGGCGGACGACGAAGGCCGGCTATCGGGACGGCTGGACGCTGGACATCGGCGGCTGTGACGACCAGCGGCGTTTTCTCGGCGAGATCGGCGTGCACGGAGCCCGGGGCGAGTCGGCCGAGCGTCTGCTGGCGATTGTCCGCGAGATCACTGCGCATCCGAAGGGCGACACCATTCCCGTGCAGGTCTGGGACCGGGTCCGGGACGTCTTGGAGGAGCGCGGGATGAGTCACCGAGCGTTTGCCGCGGCAATGGGCGTGACGTTCCGCGAGAGCAAGCTGTGGAAGCACGCCCCCAGCCGCGAACGCCTGGGCCGGGTGGCTGCGGTCCTCGACGACGCCGACCTCGAGATCCAAGCTGTTAATGACCTGGAATGGGATCGCATCGTCGGCATCGAATGGGATGGCGTAGAAGAGGTCTACGACGCGACGGTGCTGGGCGGCCACAACTTCGTCGCCAATGGTTTTGCTCTTCATAATTCGATCGAGCAGGACGCCGACATGGTGATGATGATCCACCGCGAGGACATGTACGAGAAGGAATCTCCCCGCGCTGGAGAGGCCGACATCATGCTGGTGAAGCACCGCAACGGCCCCACCGCCAACGTCACGGTCGCCTTCCAGGGCCACTACAGCCGCTTCGTGGACATGGCCAACTGACCGGTCCGACCCACTGACGGCCGGGCCGGGCAGGACAACGCGGCCGTCAGCTCGGCGGGATGTGGCGTCGACATGTCCGCTCCTTCGGAACGGCGACCCGCCGGTCGCGTCACGGTCTCGCGGAGAACGGCGCCGCCTGCGCGCCGGGGCCCCGTCCCGGGCGGCATGCTGCGCGGCGCCGGCAGGCTTCGCCGTCGGCCCGTCCGCGAGGAGCCCGGCCATGCTCGATGTCCTTCTCCACCCGTCCCGGGCGGCCATGAGCCGCCTGGCGTACCCGTGGAAGATCACGGCCCTGGTCCTCGCGATGGGCCTCCCCCTGACCTGGGCGATGGCCCTGTACGTGCAGGGCCAGGAGAAGCAGATCGCCTTCAGCGACCTGGAGCGCCACGGCGTCGCGGTGGTGGAGCCCATGGCCGTGCTGCTCCAGGACGTCGTCGCGGCACGCGTCGCCGCGGTCACCGGCGACCCGGCCTCCGGCGACCTCAGCTCCGCCCTGGCCGACGTCGCCGCTGCCCAGGAGGAGTTCGGCGCCGAACTCGGCACCGCGGAGGCGTGGGACGCGGCCCAGCAGGACATCGCCGCCGCCCAGACGGCGACCGGGCCGGTCCGGGACGTCGAGCTCGCGTGGGCGACGGCCGGGGTGTCCGTGCGGGCGCTCATCAGCGCGGCAGCCGACGGCTCGAACCTGACCCTCGACCCCGACCTGGACTCCTACTACGTGATGGACTCCGTCACGGTGCGGCTGCCGCAGCTCATCGCGGACCTGACCTCGGCGCTCGACGGGCTGCTGCTCGCGGCCGCGAGCGGTGACCCGGTGCGGATCGAGGCCGCGCGCCTGCAGGCGGCCCGGGACCTCGGGTCCGTGGACACCGGGCTGACCGCGATCCGCGACGGGCTGGCCAAGTCCTTCGGCGTGACCGCCGACGCCGAGTTGCTGGGCCGGCAGGCGGACGTCGAGCAGACGCTCGGCGAGGTGGCGACCGTCGTCCAGACCCTCACCACCGCCTTGACCGGTGGCGCGATCAGCCTGGACGGCGGAGCGGCCGACGGCGCCGTCGCCGCGACGGCCTCCGTGGGTGCGCTGTGGAACGACCTGCTCCCCGACCTCGACGCGCTGCTCGACACCCGCATCGACGGCCTCCGGTCGGACGAGGTGCAGGCGCTCGTGGTGGCGGGGGCCGGGGTGCTCGTCGCCGCGTACCTGATCGCCGGCTTCCTCGCCGCCACCGTGTCGCCCATCCGCCGGATGCGGGACACCATCCGTGCGCTGACCGACGGCGACCTCACCACCCGCACGGGCATCGCCCAGCGGGACGAGATCGGGCAGGCGGCGGCGTCCCTCGACGAGGCGCTGGCCGGCCTGCAGACGGTCATCGGCTCGGTCGTCGCCTCGGCCGGTGCCGTGGCGGCGTCGTCGGAGGAGCTGAGCGCCTCGTCGGCGCAGATCTCGGCCTCGTCGGAGGAGACCTCGGCCCAGTCCGGTGTCGTGGCCGGCGCTGCGGAGGAGGTCTCGCGGAGCGTGCAGACCGTGGCTGCCGGTGCCGAGCAGATGGGTGCGTCGATCCGGGAGATCGCGTCGAACGCGGCGGAGGCCTCCGAGGTCGCGATGCGCGCCGTGACCGCCGCGGAGACCACCACCGCGACGGTGGCGAAGCTGGGCGAGTCCTCGACCGAGATCGGCAACGTGGTGAAGGTGATCACGAGCATCGCCGAGCAGACGAACCTGCTGGCGCTGAACGCGACGATCGAGGCCGCCCGGGCCGGTGAGGCGGGCAAGGGCTTCGCCGTCGTGGCCAACGAGGTCAAGGAGCTGGCGCAGGAGACCGCCAGGGCGACCGAGGACATCGCGCGGCGCGTGGAGGCCATCCAGGGCGACACCGACGCCGCCGTCGCCGCGATCGGCGAGATCTCGCAGATCGTGGCCCAGATCTCCGACCGCCAGACCACCATCGCCAGCGCGGTGGAGGAGCAGACCGCCACGACCAACGAGATGGCCCGCTCGGTCGCCGAGGCCGCGCACGGGTCGGGTCAGATCGCGGACACCATCACGGGCGTCTCCACGGCCGCGGAGTCGACCACGCAGGCGCTGACCCAGACGCGCACCGCGGTCGACGAGCTGTCCCGGATGGCGGCGGACCTGCGCACCACCGTGGGTCGCTTCACCTGGTGAGGCCGCTCCGGGGGACGTTCCACGTGGAGCACGGGGGAGTCGCTGGCCGGGCCGGTGGTCAGTTCTCGGAGCGCAGCAGCGGCGGGTACAGGGCCGCGGCGGTGCCCTGGCGGTAGAGCTGGGCCGGCCGGCCGCCGTCCCGGGTCGTCAGCTCCCCCGTCGGCTCCAGGAAGCCGGCGGCACCGGTGACCTTCCGGTGGAAGTTCCGCGGGTCCAGCGGCCGGCCCCACACCGCCTCGTAGACCCTTCGCAGCTCGGCGACCGTGAACGCCGGCCCGCAGAACGACGACGCCAGCGCGGTGTACTCGAGCTTCGCCCGCGCCCGGATCACCCCGTCGGCGAGCACCCGGTCGTGGTCGAACGCGAGGCCGGGCGACACCTCGTCCACGGGCGCCCACCGCGCCGCGGTCGCGTCGCTGCCGGCCCGCGGCTCGGGCAGGTCCGCGACCAGCGCCAGGTGGGCGACCGTGATCACCCGCATCCGCGGATCGCGGTTCGGCGCTCCGTACGAGGCCAGCTGCTCCAGGTGCGCGGCCCCCGGCGTCAGCCCGGTCTCCTCGGCCAGCTCGCGCTGGGCAGCGGCCAGCAGGTCCTCGTCCGGGTGCACGAACCCCCCGGGGAGTGCCTCCTGCCCGGCGAACGGCTCCTCGCCCCGGCGGACGACGAGCACGCACAGCCGGCCCTCCCGGACGGTGAGGACGACGAGGTCCACCGTCACCGCCACCGGGGGGAAGGCGCCGGGGTCGTAGACAGCCACGACACGAGCCTATCGAGAAATCGTCAGCTTGACGACAAGCGTGGCAGCCGCTTATCGTCAGTCCGACGACAACAACTCCGAGGGAGGCCCCGATGGCCGACATCACCCGCTACCCCTTCGTCCGCCACCTGCGCAGCAGCGCGACGGCGCACGTGCTCAGCGTCCGCAACGGCCGCGTCGTGCAGGCGGCGACCGGAGCGAGCTTCTGGTTCCGGCCCCTCTCGGCGGTCCTCTCGGAGATCCCGGTCGACGACCGCGAACTGCCGCTGCTGTTCCACGCCCGGACGGCGGACTTCCAGGACGCCACCGTGCAGATGACGCTGACCTTCCGCGTCGTCGACCCCGGCCTCGCCGCCGCCCGGGTGGACTTCTCGATCGACCCGGGCACCGGCCGCTGGCGGGGCACCCCCCTGGAGCAGGTCGCCGGCCTGCTCACCGAGTCGGCCCAGCAGCACGCGCTCGACCTGCTGACCACCGTGGACCTCGCCACCGCGCTCACCGGCGGGGTGGCTCCCGTCCGGCAGGCCGTGGAGCGGGGGCTGGTCGCTGACGTCCGGCTGGCGGAGACCGGCATCGCGGTCATCGGGGTGCGCGTGGTCGCCGTCCGGCCCGAGGCCGACGTCGAGCGGGCGCTGCAGACCCCCACCCGCGAGCGGGTCCAGCAGGAGGCCGACCGGGCCACCTACGAGCGCCGTGCCCTGGCCGTGGAGCGCGAGCGGGCGATCAGCGAGAACGAACTGGCGAACCAGATCGAGCTGGCCCGCCGCGAGGAGGAGCTGGTCGGGCAACGAGGCGTCAACGCCCGCCGGGAGGCCGAGCAGGCGGCGGCCGCCGCGGAGGTGGCCAGCGAGGCCCGGGCCCACCGGGAACAGCGGGAGGCCCAGGTCCGGGCGGACGCCGAGCGGCTGGCCGGCGCCGCGCGTGCCGACGCCACGGCGGCCTACCTGGCCGCGCACGCCGATGTGGCCCCGGACGTGCTCCTCGCCCTGGCCGCAGCCGACCTGGCGAAGAACCTGCCGCAGATCGAGAGCCTCGTGCTCACCCCCGACCTGCTGGCCCCGGTACTGGCCAAGCTCGGCGGTGCCCGGTGAGCCTGGCGCCCCGGGTGGTGGTGGTCTCCCGCAGCACCGAGCTGCGGGAGCTCGTCGCCCGGCACGGCACGGCGGCCCAGGCGGCGTTCTTCCTGCACACGCGGGGCCGCGACATCGCCGAGGTCACCGAACGCGACGCCGTCCAGGCCCGGGCACTGGCCACGGCCACCGCGGCCATCCCGGTGGACTGGCGGAGGGGCAGCGTGGAGCGGGCCGACCTGTCCCGCTTCCTGTTCGCCCCGGACGACGTCGTCCTGGTCGTGGGGCAGGACGGACTGGTCGCCAACGTCGCCAAGTACCTGGACGGTCAGCCGGTGATCGGGGTCGATCCCGAGCCCGGCCGCAACCCGGGCGTCCTGGTCCGGCACCGGCCCGACGACGTCGCGGCCCTGCTGCGGCGTCGGCCGCGGCCGACGCCGCTGACGATGGTGGAGGCGGTCAGCGACGACGGGCAGGTGCTGCGGGCGCTCAACGAGGTGTACCTCGGCTCGCCGAGCCACCAGACGGCCCGCTACCGCCTGACGGCACCGGGCGGGGAGCCGGAGCGCCAGGCGTCGTCCGGCGTGCTGGTCTCCACCGGCACCGGTGCGACGGGCTGGTGCCGGTCGGCCTGGCTGGAGCGGCACAGCGCGCTGCCGCTGCCGGCGCCGACCGACCCGGCACTGGCCTGGTTCGTGCGGGAGGCCTGGCCGTCACCGGCCACGGGGACGACGTGCACCGAGGGTCTGCTCGCCGCTGAGGGGGCTCTGGAGCTGTCGGTGGAGTCCGACGGCCTGGTGGTCTTCGGCGACGGGCTCGAGGCCGACCGGCTGACCCTCTCCTGGGGTCAGCGGGTCACCGTCCGCCGGTCCGCGCGGCAGCTCCAGCTCATCTGAACGCCCGTGGCCCGGAACGACGAGCGTTCCGGGCCACGGGCGTACGACGGTGCGGGCCTACGCGGCCTCGGCCTGCAGCAGCAGGCGGCGGCGCGCCTTGGGGCCGGTCGACATCCTCCACAGCTTTCCCAGCTGCGACGGCAGGTTCTTCGGCGTCGTGTTGTCCAGCCAGCCGTTGGGCAGCGAGAGCCGGAAGATCTTGTGCCAGGCCGAGTAGACCTGCTTCGGCAGCGGCGCCGCGTGGTAGTTCAGGCCGTACTCGTCGAACAGCGCCTTCACCTGCGGCGCGATCTCGGCGTACCGGTTGCTCGGCAGGTCCGGGAACAGGTGGTGCTCGATCTGGTGCGACAGGTTCCCGGTCATGAGGTGCATGGCCTTGGAGCCGGAGATGTTCGCGGAGCCGAGCATCTGCCGCACGTACCACTCGCCCTTGGTCTCGCCGTCGATCGAGCGCTTCTCGAACGTCTCGACGCCCTCGGGGAAGTGCCCGCACAGGATGACCGAGTTCGACCACAGGTTGCGGACGACGTTGGCGACGAAGTTCGCCGCGAGGGTGGGCACGAAGTTCGGGCCGGACAGCAGCGGGTGGATCACGTAGTCCTTGCGCACCTGGCGGCCGATCTTGCCCAGCACCGCCTTGGCGCGGCGACGGAACTCCGGGTCCTTGGTCTCGCCCTTGGCGATGACCTTGCCGAGCTCCAGGTCGTAGGCCGCGATGCCGTACTCGAAGAAGCAGGCGTTGATGAAGCTCCACAGCGGCTGGGCCAGGTAGGCCGGCACCCACTTCTGGTCCTCGTCGACGCGCATGATCCCGTAGCCGAGGTCGTTGTCCTTGCCGATCACGTTCGTGTACGTGTGGTGGAGCTGGTTGTGCGAGTGCTTCCACTGCTCGGCGGGGCTGGCCATGTCCCACTCCCACGTCGTGGAGTGGATCTTCGGGTCCCGCATCCAGTCCCACTGGCCGTGCAGGATGTTGTGCCCGATCTCCATGTTCTCGAGGATCTTGGCCACCGAGAGGCCGATCGTGCCGAGGATCCAGGCCGGCGGGAAACCCGAGGCCAGCAGGACGGCGCGGCTGCCCAGCTCCAGCTTGCGGTGCACGTCGATGACGGTGCGGATGTAGCGGGCGTCGTCCGCGCCGCGGGTGTCGAGAACGCTCTGCCGGATGGCGTCGAGCTGCTTGCCCAGCAGCTCGATGTCCTCGGCGGTGAGGTGCGCGATCGGGTTGTCGGACTTCTTCTGGATGACGGTCATGGGGTCGCTCCTCAGCTCAGGGTCGGGGTGCGATCAGTGGTCGATGGCGCAGGCGCCGGCAGCGGCGCTGACGCAGGTCTGGACGAGGACGCCGTCACCGGGCGCGGCGGTGGTGACCTCGCCGGTGCGCAGGTCGCGCACGGCGCCCTCGCGCAGCGGCAGGACGCAGCCGAAGCAGATGCCCATCCGGCAGCCGCTCGGCATCAGGACGCCGGCGTCCTCGGCGGCGTCGAGGATCGGCGTGGAGCCGTCGGCCTCGAGCGTCGTCCCGGTGGCGGTGAAGGTGACGGTGCCGCCCTCGCCGTCGCCGGCCACGATCGCCGGGCGGAAACGCTCGGTGTACAGCTGGTCGGCCACGCCGGCGTCGTCCCAGTACTGCTCCAGCGCCTCGAGCATCGGCAGCGGCCCGCAGGCCCACGTGGAGCGCTCGGCCAGGTCGGGGACCAGAGCGGCGATGGAGGCCGCGTCGAGCATCCCGTCGGTGTCGGTGTGCTGCTCGACGAGCCGGATGCGCCCGGCGGCGGCCAGCTCGCGCAGCTCGGCGCCGAAGATGACGTCGTCCGCGGTGGGCGCGGAGTGGATCAGGACGACGTCGGTCGCCACGTCGTCGGCCAGGTTGCGCAGGATCCCCATCACGGGCGTGATGCCGGAGCCCGCGGTGACGAACAGCGCCTTGTCGGGCGTCTGCTGCGGCAGCACGAACTCGCCGGTGGCCTGGTCGAGCTGGACGATCGTGCCCGGCTCGGTGCGGTGCACCAGGTGGTTGCTGACCTTCCCGTCCGGGATGGCCTTCACCGTGACGGTGAAGCAGCCGTCGGCCCGGCCGAGCACCGAGGTGATCGAGTAGGCGCGCCACTGGCGGACGCCGTCGACGTCGATGCCGATGCGGACGTACTGGCCGGGGACGTGCGGGCGCCAGTCGCGGCCCGGCCGGATCACGACGGTCGCGGCGTCGCGGGTCTCCCGGTGGACCGCCTCGATGCGGCCGCGCAGCGCCGCGCCGGAGCGCAGCGGGTCGACCAGGTCGAGGTAGTCCGACGGCAGGAGCGGGGTGGTCGCCAGCTCGGCGAGCCGGAAGACGCGGTCGCGCAGCCCCGCCAGTCGGGGCCGGGTCGAGGAAGGACTCGGCTGCGTAACGGTCATGTCTCGAGGTTTCCCCGTTTGCGGCACAACTACCTGTGCCCTCGACGTGAATCGGCTGGCATCCTTTGTTCGCAGGAGACAACCGACGCCGAGCAGGGGGTTGCGTGCCCGAGGACGAGTACCCGTTCCCGCCCGACGTCGTGGCGGCGCTCACCGAACAGCTGCCGGCCGTCGCCGAGTCGACGATCCGCACCATCGTCGTGGAGGTCCCCAGCTACGCCGACGCCTTCAGCGGCGACATGGGCCGCACCATCGACCGGGCCGTCCAGCTGGCCCTGGGCGGGTTCCTCAGCCTGGCCACCGGTGGTGCCGACCCCAGCCGGCCGGTGGGGCCTGCTCTGGACGGCGCCTACGCGCTGGGCCGCGGCGAGGCCCGCAGCGGCCGGTCGATGGATGCGCTGCTGGCCGCCTACCGGGTCGGGGCCCGGGTCTCCTGGCGGCAGATGAGCGGAGCCGCCGTGGCCGCCGGGATGTCCCCGGCGGGCCTGGCCCGCTTCGCCGAGCTCGTGTTCGCCTACATCGACCAGCTGTCGGCCTCCAGCGTCGCCGGCCACGCCGACGAGCTCGCCTCCACCGGTCGCGCCCGCCGCCGGAACCTGGAACGCCTCGGGGCCGTGCTCCTCGCCGGCCGTCCGCTGCGCGACCTGACCGCAGCAGCCGAGCAGGCGGAGTGGCTGCCGCCGCGCACCCTGACCGCCGTGCTGCTGCCGGAGGCGCACACCCGGGCCGCGCTCTCGGCGCTCGACGTGCGGACCCTCGTCAGCTCCGAGGACCCGGCCGAGGGCGCCACCGGACCGGAGCGGGTGGTGCTGCTCGTCCCCGATGCCGAGGGCCGCGCACGCGCCGCGCTGCTGACGGCGCTGGAGGGACGGGAGGCGGTGGTCGGCCCGCCGCGGCCGTGGGCGGAGGTGCAGACCTCCCACGCGCGCGTCCAGCGGGCCGTCCTGCTCGGCCTGCGCGCCGAGGGCAGCGCACCGCTGGACACCGAGGAGCGGCTGGCCGAGCTGGTGCTGCGCGCGGACTCCACCGCGCTGGCCGACCTCCGGAGGCGTGTCCTGGCGCCGCTGGACGGGGTCGGGGACACGGCGCGGGAGAAGCTCACCGAGACGCTGCGCTCGTGGCTGCTGCACCAGGGCCGGCGCGACCAGGTGGCCGCCGAGCTCTTCGTGCACCCGCAGACCGTGCGCTACCGGATGGGACAGCTCCGGGACCTGTTCGGGACCCGGCTCGAGGACCCGCGCACCGTGCTGGAGCTGACCCTGGCCCTGGCGCTCCCGGCCTGAACCGTGCAGAACCGCCATTCCGCGCGGTGCAGAACCGCCATTCTGCCTGGGAGGGGAAGGTCAGGCGGTGAGGACGGCGACCAGGAAGTCCGACTCCGTGGTGAACGGGTGCAGGTGCCAGGTGGAGAGCAGCAGTGACGGCGTCAGACCGGCCGCGGCGGCGTCGGCCAGGAAGTCGTCGAAGGCGTACTCGCGGCCGGCACCGAAGCCGACGACGGCCCGGCCGCCGGGCGCGAGGTGGGCACGGAACCGGCGCAGCACCTCCCCGCGGGTGCTCGGGGCCAGGAACGTGACGACGTTGCCGGCGCAGACGATCGCGTCGAACCGGTCGGGGAGGTCCAGCTCGGCGAGGTCGCCCACCAGCCAGCGCGGACCGGGGTGGTCCTCCTCGGCGGCGGCGATCAGCACCGGGTCGACGTCCACCCCGACGACGTGGTGACCGGCGCGGGCCAGGTGGCCGCCGATCCGGCCGGGCCCGCAGCCGGCGTCGAGCACGCGGGAGCCGCGCGGCAGCATCGCGTCGACCAGCCGCGCCTCGCCGACGATGTCGTTGCCCTGCTCGGCGAGCGTGCGGAAGCGCTGCACGTACCGGGCCGAGTGGCCGGGGTCGTCCTCGGTGATGCGCACCCAGGCGCTCGGCTCCGTCACACCCCCATCGTCTCCCGGACGCCGCTCACCCTCATCAGGCGAGTCCCCGCGGACGCCCTCGGGGCTAGCGTCGCCCGATCGGAACCCCTCGTCCGGAGGCCGGGATGACCGCTGTACTGAGCACGCTGCGCGACGACGAGCTGGACCTGCTCCGCGAGACCGAGCCTGAGCGCATGGCCGAGCTGGACGAGGACGAGACGCTCGAGCTGCACACGCGGATCCGGCGGGCCCGGACCAAGTACGTGAAGCTCTACCGGCGCCAGGCCAGCGCCCGGGTGGAGGACCTCGGCGGCCGGGGCTTCGCGCGTCCGAAGAACCGGCGCAACGCCGACAAGGCCGAGGTCTTCGAGGACGCCCTGGCCCGGGTGAGCACACGGGTCGACGTCTTGGCCCGTCGCGCGGCCGCGGAGCTCAGGGAGGAGCGGCTGGCCGCCGCCCGCGCGACCCCCGCCGGCCCGGGCGCCGACGGCCGTGAGGCCGCCCTCCCGGGCGGGCAGTCGAGGGTGCCGGCCCACGAGAAGACGACGGGCGGGGTGAAACGGGACGCCTCCAGCCGGGCCCAGGGGTCGCGCCGCCAGGCCGCCCGCGACAACCGCTGAGCCCCCTCACCGGGTCGGTGCGGGTCACCGCCAGTCCGGCGGGTCGGCGGGGTGCAGCTCAGGGTCGTCGGCGGGGAAGGTGCGCACCGGCCCGGGCGGGGTCAGGGGCCCCTCGAACCGCACGGTGACCCGCCCGATGCCGCGACCCCACACCCAGCCCGGACCGAGCTCGTCGTGCCGCACGTCCTGCCCCGGCCACCACCGGCGCTCCGCGGGCAGCTCCGGCTCGGGCTCGGCGACGGCCGGCGCGGCACCCTCCGCCGGAGGAGCCGCGTCGGTGGGCTCCTCGGCGAACAGGTCGCCCTGCGCGTAGAGGGAGAGCCCGGAGACGCCGACGCCGAGCAGCCGCAGGCCACCGGCGGTGCCTGCCTCGTCGAGCAGCCGCTGCGCGATGCCGGCGATCAGCCGGGAGTCGTCGGTGGGCTGCGGCAGCGTCTGCGAGCGGGTCAGCGTCGTGAAGTCGTAGCGGCGGAGCTTGAGGGTCACCGTGCGACCGGAGTAGGCGGCCGCCCGCAGCCGCCCCCCGACGCGGGCGGCCATCGCGTCGATCTCGCGGCCCAGCAGGGTCCGGTCGGTCAGGTCCCGCTCGAAGGTCTCCTCGGCCGAGACCGACTTGGTCTCCCGGTCGGCGACGACGGCGCGGTCGTCCTCGGCGCGGGCCAGCTGGTAGAGCCCCGTGCCGTGCGCCCGGCCGGCCAGCGCGACGAGGTCGGGCAGTGAGCGGGCGGCGAGATCGCCGACGGTCCGGATCCCGACCGCGTGCAGCCGCTCGGCGGTCGCCGGCCCGACCCCGCCGAGGGACGTCACGGGCAGCGGGTGGAGCAGCTCGAGTTCCGTGCCCGGCGGCACGACGACCAGGCCGTCGGGCTTGTCCATCTCCGACCCGAGCTTGGCCATCAGCTTCGAGCTGCCGATGCCCACCGACCCGGTCACCCCGCCGGTCGCCGCCGCGATCCGCTCCTTGAGGTCCCGGGCCAGTTCCGTCACACCCTCGACCGACAGGTCGGCGGCCGGGCCGGCCGCGAGGTCCACGTACGCCTCGTCGATCGACACCGGCTCCACCAGCGGGGACAGCTCGCGCAGCAGCCCCATCACGACCTCCGACGTGGCCCGGTAGGCCGCGAACCGGCCGCCCAGGAACGCCGTCCCCGCGGGGCAGCGGCGCCGGGCCTCCGCGGTGGACATCGCCGACCGGGCGCCGAACGCCCGCGCCTCGTAGGAGGCGGTCGCGACGACGCCGCGGCCGCCCACCCCGCCGACGACGACGGGGCGGCCGCGCAGCGAGGGCTTGTCCCGCTGCTCGACGGCGGCGAAGAAGGCGTCGAGGTCCAGGTGGAGCACGCTGGCCTCTCGTCGCACCCGGCCATTCTCCCGCGCTCTGCCGACACGCCTGGGTGAACCGGCACGGATGCGTCCCAGAACCGGTTGATCGCCGCCTGCCGGGCTGGGAGTCTGCGGACGGGAGACCACCAGCAGCGAGGGGGACCGTGGACGCCGCAGCGACCGCCTTCCTCGTCGTCGGCACCATCGGCGTGGTCCTGCTGCTGGTCTCCCTGCTGGTCGGCGAGATCGGCCACCTGGCCTTCGACGCCGACGGCGGCCCGTTCTCGCTCGAGGCGGTGGCCGCGCTGCTCGGCGGCGTCGGCTTCGGCGGTGCCGCGGCGACCGCTCTGCTGCCGGAGTCCCTCGGCGGGACGGCGACCGTGCTCATCGCGCTCCTGGTCGGGCTGGCGCTCGCCGTCCCCCTGGCCTGGGGCGCGGTCCGGCTCTCCCGCGCGCTGCGCGACATGCCGACGACCGAGACGCTGACCCGCCACCACCTGGCCGGCACGCAGGGCGTCGTCGTCTCCGCGGTGCCCGCGACCGGCTACGGCGAGGTGCGGCTGAGCCTGGCCGGCCAGCGCCTGAAGTACGCGGCCCGCAGCGACGTCCCGCTGCCGGCCGGCACCCCCGTCTACGTGGTCGAGGCGCTCAGCGAGACCGCCGTCCACGTCGTGTCGACCGCCCCAGACCCCCTCCCAGAAGTCGGAGAGCTCCCGTGACCCTGCTCATCGCCGTCGGCGGCATCGTCGTCCTCGCGGTCCTGCTCGTGCTGTTCGTGCTCAGCCGGATCAAGGTCGCCGGGCCGAACCAGGCGTTCCTGGTCACCGGCCGTCAGGGCCGGCAGGTCACCGACGCGGAGGGCGGGGTGTCGCGGGACAGCTCCGGCCAGAAGGTGGTCATGGGCGCGAGCGTGTTCGTGCTCCCCGTCGTCCAGAAGCTGCACACGATGGACCTCTCCAGCCGGCGCATCCCGGTGGGCATCCGCGGGGCGGTGTCCAAGCAGGGCGTCAAGTGCGACCTGGAGGGTGTGGCCATCGTCAAGGTCGGCGGCACCGAGCACTCGATCCGCGCGGCCGCGCAGCGCTTCCTCAACCAGCAGCAGGGCATCGACACCTTCACCTCGGAGGTGCTGGCCGGTGCGCTGCGCTCGATCGTGGGCCGGCTGACGATCGAGGAGATCATCCGCGACCGGGCGGCGTTCGCCTCCGCCGTCGCCGAGGAGGCGGAGTCCTCCCTGACCGGCCAGGGCCTGGTGCTCGACACCTTCCAGTTGCAGGACATCCAGGCGGAGGGCACCTACCTCGCCGACCTGGGTCGTCCCGAGGCCGCGCGGGTGCTCAAGGAGGCCAGCATCGCCGAGGCGCGGGCCCGCCAGGCCGCGCAGCAGGAGCAGCTGCTGGCCGACGAGGCGATCGCGATCTCCCAGCGCCAGCTGGCGCTCAAGCAGGCCGAGATCGCCGCCGAGACCGACGCCGCCAAGGCCCGGGCCGCAGCCGCCGGACCGCTGGCCCAGGCCGCGCAGGACCAGGCGATCCTCGCCGAGCAGGAGAAGGTCGCCGTCCGGACGGCGTCGCTGACCGAGCGGCAGCTGGACACCAAGGTCCGCCGGCCCGCCGACGCCGAGCGGTACCGCGTGGAGCAGGAGGCCGAGGGCCGCAAGAACTCCGCGATCCTCACCGCGGAGGCGCAGCGGCAGGCCACCATCGCCGCCGCCCAGGCGGCCGCCGAGCAGGCGAAGCTCTCCGGTGAGGGCGAGCGGGCCCGCCGCTCCGCGCTGGCCGAGGCCGAGGCGGTCGAGGGCGCCAAGCGCGGTGAGGCCGAGAAGCTGCGCCGTCAGGCGATCGCCGACGCCGTGGAGCGGGAGGGCGCGGCGGAGGCCGCGGCGATCCTGGCCCGCGGTCAGGCCGAGGCCGAGGCACTGGACGCGCGCTCGGACGCGTTCGCCAAGTACGGCGAGGCCGCGATCCTGGAGATGCTGGTCAAGGTGCTGCCCGAGGTGGTCGCCGCCGCGGCGGCGCCGCTGTCGAGCGTGGACAAGATGACGGTCATCTCCACCGACGGCGCGGGGTCGCTGGGCCGGTCGGTGGCGAGCAACGTCGCCCAGGGGCTGCAGCTGTCCGGTGACCTCACCGGCCTGGACGTCGGCGCGCTGCTGCGCCGCTTCACCAAGCAGGACATCGCGGACGGTGTCACCCACATCCCCGTCGACGGCTCTCCGGCCGACGGGAACGGCGCCGCCCCGCACTGACGCCCACTGCCGGCCTGTGGTCGCCGGTGCCGCGCTGTGGGGCGGCACCGGCGACGACGGCGCGGCACTGCCGCGGCGGGACGGCGCTCAGGCCTCGGTGAGGGCCGTGCCGGGCAGCCAGTCGGCGTCGAGCAGCTCCGCGATCTCCTGCAGCGACGCGGTGTCGGCGCCGGCGGTGGAGCCGCTGACCGCCAGCCGCTCCACCATCACGCGGGCCACCTGCTCCTCCACGGTGTCCTCGGCGAACGCCACCCGCCACGGCGAGGTCTGCCCGTCGCGGTGGGTGCGGCCGGTGACCTGGCGGGCCTGGATGCCGGAGAAGCGCGGCTGGTGGAACAGGCCCACCCGCGGCAGGTCGCTCGCCGTCGCGCCCCCGGGCAGCAGCTCGCCGGCGTGCAGGCTGATCGACGCCGTCACGGTGAAGACGCAGACCGGCGCCGCGCCGGTCTGGAACCGCAGCCGCTCCGCCTCGGGGTCGAACCGGTCACGGCCGTAGATGCCGGCGACGGCGATCCCGGCGTCCAGCAGCGCCTCGCGGATCGGGTCGGCCGCGGTCTCGACGAACTCCACCGACACCGCCACCTGCCGCTCCGCCTCGACCTGCGCCTTCACCCAGTCGACGGTCGCCGGGACGCGGATCAGCCCGGCCTTCTGCCGGAACCGCAGCAGGGCGGCCCGGCCGCGGGCGGTCTGTCGCCCCTTGCGGGCCAGCTGCATCTCGGCGCGGAACTCCCCCCACTCCGCCTCGTAGCTCGCCCGCTCGGCGGGGCTCAGCGCCACGGCGGTGCCGCTCACCGAGACCGGCCCCCACGGCGCCGACCGGTGCAGCGCCGCCGGAGGCTCCCCGCCGGTCAGCCAATCCTGCAGCCGCGCGAGGTCGGCGCGGCGCTCGCCGGCGTCCTCGGTCCATGCCCAGCCGTAGCGGCCGCGTTCCACGTGGAACCCGTGCTCGGTCAGCTTCGCCGGGAGGTCGGCCCAGGACCGCAGCGGCTCCCCGGCCCGGGCGGCGAACTGCGGCGCGAGGTAGGGCAGCTCCAGCGGGGAGTGCGCCGGGGTGGCGGTGGCCGCGATGACGAAGGGCGCGTCCTTGACCCGGGCCGCGCCGGACACCGACTTCCAGTGCTTCCAGCGCTGCGTGGTGGTGTGCCGGACCATGTGCGCCTCGTCGCCGATGACGACGTCGAACTGCGGCGCGGTCTTCAGCAGCGCCGCCACCTTGGCCAGCCGGTCCCACGTCGTGACGCACCAGCGCAGGCCGCCGTCGCCGAAGCCGGCGATCGACCGGGTCCAGTGCGGGATCGTGATCGCGGCGGGCCGGTCGGCGACGACGAGCACCCGGTCGCCGCCGCGCATCTCGCACACCTCGCGGGCGGCCATGATCGCCGTCCCGGTCTTGCCGACGCCGGGGTCGTCGCCGAGCAGGAACACCCGGTGCCCGGCGGCGGCCGACGCGATGACGGCGTCGGCGCCGGTGCACTGCTCCTCGCGCGGCTCGAGCGACTTCGCAGGCGGCAGCGGCCGGGGCTCGTCGTTGAGCTCGTCCTCGAGGAAGCGCTCCAGCGTGTACGGCCCCGGGTCGTAGGGGGCGAGCTCCGGCGGGAGCGACCGGCCCACGTACACGGTCGCCTGCAGGCCCGCGTGCCAGCTCGCGCCGGGAGCGGGGGCGCGGAAGGGGACGGCGAGCACCCAGATCCGCTCGCCGGGGCCCGCGGTGGGCAGGTCCGGAGCGGGCTTCGCGGCCCGGCGGGCGGGCGCGCGCCGCGTGGTGGCGGTGCGGGTCGTCGTCCCGCTCGCGCGGGTGGTGCTGGTCCGGCGGCGCCGTCCGGGCATGGTGCTGCTCCCCCTGTGGTCCGGCCGACGACGGTAGGCGGCGGCACCGACGGTCCCGGGGAACCGCGCCGCGTCCCGCCGCGCGCGGCGACTCTGGTGGAATCGCCGGGTGACCACGGACCCCGAGGAACGGCTGCACGCCCGCACGGTGGGCGAGGCCGGTCCGCGGGTGGTGTTCGTGCACGGCCTGTTCGGTCAGGGGAAGAACTGGACGACGATCGCCAAGGGGCTGTCCGGCCGGCACCGGGTCACGCTGCTGGACCTGCCCAACCACGGGCACTCGCCGTGGACCGAGCGGGTCGACTACCTCGACATGGCCGGGCTCGTGGCCGCGGAGCTGGAGTCGTTCGGCGAGCCGGCGACGCTGGTCGGGCACTCCATGGGCGGCAAGGTGGGCATGCAGCTGGCGCTGCGCCGGCCGGAGCTGCTGCGCGCGCTCGTCGTCGTCGACATGGCCCCGGTCGAGTACCCGGTGTCCGGGGGGCGCACCGACGACCCCGACGAGGAGGCCTCGCCGTTCGCCGCGTTCATCGCCGCGATGCAGGCGGTCGACCTCGACGAGCTGAAGACGCGCGACGACGCCGACGCGGCGCTGCGCGAGGCCGTGCCCAGCCGGATGGTGCGCTCGTTCCTGCTGCAGTCGCTGGTCCGCGACGGCGTCGGCGCGGACGGCGGCTGGCGCTGGCGGCTCAACCTCGAGCTGCTCGGCCGCGACCTCGAGGCGCTGCGCGGGTTCCCCGACCCGCCGCCGGGCGCGACGTTCGACGGGCCGGTGCTCTGGGTGGCCGGCGCGAACAGCCACTACGTGCTCCCGCAGGACCGGGCGCGGATGGACGAGCTCTTCCCGCACACCCGGCTGGTGAAGATCAAGGGCGCCGGGCACTGGGTGCACTCCGAGCAGCCCGAGGTGTTCCTGGAGACGCTGCGCCGGTTCCTGGAGTCCGTGGAGGGCTGACCGGCGACGGTCAGGCGTACAGGCGGTCACCGGTCAGGTGCCGGGCGGCGAGGAGCGCGGTGAGGTCACCGGCCGGCATGGGTCGGGCGAAGAAGTACCCCTGGGCGACGTCGCAGCCCAGCTCGCGCAGCGCGGTGACGTGCTCCTCCCGCTCCACTCCCTCGGCCACGACGGTGAGACCGAGGTTGTGCGCGAGGTCGACCGCCGTCCGGACCAGGACGGCGTCCTGCTCGCTGACGGTCATGCCGAGCACGAAGGACTGGTCGATCTTCAGCTCGTCGACCGGCAGCCGGCGCAGCTGCGCCATCGAGCTGTAGCCGGTGCCGAAGTCGTCGATGGACAGGTGCACGCCCAGGCCGCGCAGCCGCTGCAGGACGGCGAGGCAGCGCTCGGCGTCGGCCATGACCGCGCTCTCGGTGACCTCCAGGCGCAGCAGGGCGGCAGGCACCCCGTGCTCGGCGAGCAGTCGCGCCACGAGGTCGGGCAGGGAGGCGTCGAGCAGGCACCGGGTGGAGAGGTTGACCGCCACGGGCAGCCGGTGCCCGGAGCCGGCCCAGCGGGCGACCTGCGCCAGGGAGATGTCGAGGACGCGCTCGGTGAGCGCGAGGATCAGGCCGGTGCCCTCGGCGACCGGGATGAAGTCGGCCGGCGGGACCATCCCGCGCTCCGGGTGCTGCCAGCGGACCAGCGCCTCGGCGCCCACCAGGCACCCGTCGGTCAGGGAGACCAGGGGCTGGTAGTGCACGGCCAGCTCGTCGTCCCGGCCGAGCGCCCGGCGCAGGTCGCCCAGCACCGTCAGCTGCGACGAGGGGACGACGTGCTCGGCGGGCTGGAACACGACCGCCCCGGCCTTGAACTCCTTGGCCACGTGCATGGCGATGTCGGCGTTGCGCTGGAGGTCCTCGCTGGTCGTCCCGTGCTCCGGCGACACCGCGATCCCGATGCTGGCCTCGATGTCCAGGCCGACGCCGTCGACGTCGAACCGCCGGTGCAGCGCGTCCCGGATGCGGCCGGCGACCGCCTCGGCCTCGGCGATCCCGTCGACGACGGGCAGCAGGACGGCGAACTCGTCGCCGCCCAGGCGGGCGACGGTGTCGCCGGCGCGCAGCACCGACTGCACCCGGGGACCGATCTCCAGCAGGAGCCGGTCGCCCCACGAGTGCCCGAGGGTGTCGTTGACCTCCTTGAAGCGGTCCAGGTCGACCAGCAGGACGGCGACCTCGGACCGCGAGCGCCCGGCGGCGGCCAGGGCCTGGTCCAGCCGGTCGCGCAGCAGCACGCGGTTGGGCAGTCCGGTGAGTGCGTCGTGCGTGGCCTGGTGCCGGTCCCGCTCGGCCGAGGCGTGCAGGGCCGCGGTCTGCCGGCGCAGCCGCTTGCTGGCGCCGGCGACCAGGCGGAAGAGGGCGGCGTAGAAGACGGCGAGGCTGATCGCCAGCGTGACGCTCAGCGTGCGCAGGTCCTCGCTGATCGCGGTCGCGACCGGCGCGTAGGGGAGGTAGACCTCCATGACGCCGTCCGGGGTCGGCGAGCCGTCGAACTGCACGGGCACGTAGACCTCGAGCATCCGCCGGTCGCCGCCCCCGCTGCCGGTGGCGTCCGCGGTGTCCGAGGTGAACTCCGACTCCACCTCGCCGGCGAGGGCCTCGGCCAGGTCGTCGGAGGTCGACCGGCGGCCGATCAGCTCGGTCTCGTCGGCGTAGACGATCACGCCCTCGCGGTTGTAGATCTTGATCTCGACCGGGTCGAGGGCGGTGAGCTCGTCGCGGACGGTGTCGCCGGCGGAGGTCCGCACCGCGGCCGTGACGTGCGCCAGCCGCTCGGGGTCCAGCCCGTTCTCCAGGTCGTCCGCGGTGATCTGCGGCTGCAGGCCCAGGCGCACCGTCACCACGACGGCCCGCTCGGCCTGCTGCCGGGCCCGCTCGGCGATCGCGTCGCTGTGCACGTGGAAGAGCACCAGACCGAGCCCGACCGTCAGCACGGCGCTGATGACGGCGAACCGTGTCAGCAGCGAGCCGGGCGCGAGCCGGCGGAGGAGGGCCATGCCGGAGAGATCGGATCCACCGTCGCCGTCCTTGAGGGGCGCTCGGCCCCCACCCGCCCCCGTGGGGGGATCGAGCCGGTCGACGGTCCCGGCCGCCGGTGCCATCCTGAGCCGGTGACCAGCGAGTTCGTCGTGCACCGGCCGACGGGGCCGCTGCGCGGGCTGGTCGCCGACGCCGTCGGATACCGCCAGAGCGGCCTGGAGCCCGGCGTCCACCGTGGGCTGCCCTCCCCCACCCTGACCTTCATCGTCACCCTGGACGACCCGCTGGAGATCGCCGCGCACGCCGATCCGGCGCAGCTGCCCGGCCGCTACGAGGCGATGGTCGGCGGCCTGCACACCTCCCCCGCGTTGATCGCCCACCCGGGCCGGCAGGCCGGCCTCCAGCTCGGCCTCACCCCGCTGGGCGCCCGCCGGCTGCTCGGCGTCCCCGCCGGCGAGCTGGCGTCGCTGGACTGCCCGCTGGACGACGTCCTCGGCCCGGTCGCGCGGGAGCTCGTCGACCGGGTGCGCGCCGCGGCCACCTGGCCGGACCGCTTCGCGGCGCTCGAGGACGTGCTGACCCGGGCCGCGCGCCCCGGACCTGCGCCGGCCGCCGAGGTCGCCGAGGCCTGGCGGCTCACCCTGGCCTCGGGCGGGCGGTTGCGGGTGGCCGAGCTGGCGCGCGGGCTCGGCTGGTCCGAGCGGCACCTCACCGCCCGCTTCCGCGCGGAGACGGGCCTGGGCCCCAAGGAGGCCGCGCGCGTCGTCCGTTTCGACCGGGCCCGCCGGGCGCTGTCGCAGCGGGTCGCCAGCGGTGCCGCGCCGGACCTTGCCGGCCTCGCCGCGGCGGCGGGCTTCGCCGACCAGTCGCACCTGACCCGCGACTGGCGGGCCTTCGCCGGCCTCGCACCGCTGCGCTGGCTGGAGGCGGAGTTCGGATTCGTCCAAGACCGCTGGCGCGCCGACCCCGCAGGATCGGTGGCATGACGACTCCCCCGCCCACCGTCTGGCCCGCCTTCCGCGCCGCCGACGCCCCCGCCCTGATCCGCTGGCTGGTCGACGTCCTCGGTTTCACCGAGACCCTCGTCGTCCCCGGGGACGACGGCCTCGTCGTCCACGCCGAGCTCGCCTGGCCGCCCGGCGGCGGCGTGATGCTCGGCTCCGCCCGGGACGACGGCGGGTGGGACGTGCAGCCCGGTGCCAGCGGCGCCTACCTCGTCACCGACGACGTCGAGGCCGTCTGGGCGCGCGTCCAGGCCGCCGGCGCGGACGTGCTGCGCCCGCTGGCCTCCCCCGAGTACGGCGGGCAGGAGTTCTCCGTGCGCGACCCGGAGGGCAACAGCTGGAGCGTCGGCAGCTACCCCGGCGCGGCGCCCTCGTGACCCCGGACGACGTGCGCGCGGTCGCGCTCGCCCTGCCCGAGGTCACCGAGGGGGACCACCACGGCAAGCGGGCCTTCCGGCTGGGCACCCGCATCCTGGCCACGCAGTGGACCGACGCCCAGCTCAACGTGATGCTCGATGAGTCGGAGGCGCGCGCCGCGGAGGGCGGTCCGTGCGCCCTCCTCTGGTGGGGGAAGCGGCTGTCCGGCGTGCGGGTCGACCTGGCCGCGGCGACACCCGGGCTGGTGACCGAGCTGCTCGAGGACGCGTGGTCACGGTGTGCGCCCGCCCGCCTGGTCCGCGAGCGCGGAACGCCGCCGACGACCGAGGCATAGGAAGCGATACGCACGTCCGCGGGCGTGGGACGTGCGGAATGCCTCCTATGCCCGGGGGGTCCCGGCGAGGACGGGCGCGCCCGCGCCCTCCTGCTTGGAGCGGTACATGGCCTGGTCGGCCTCCCGCATGAGGGAGATGGGCTGGGTCCCCGCGCCGCCGCAGGCCACGCCGAGGCTCGCCTGCAGGGCCACCGGGCCGGAGGCCAGCACCGCCGGCTCGCCGAGCGCGGCCTGGATCCGCCGGCCGAGGGCCAGCGCCGTCCCGGGCTCGGTGTGGCCGCGGCTCACGACCAGGAACTCGTCGCCACCGATCCGGCCGACCACGTCGTCCGGCCGGACCGCCGCGCACAGCCGGGTGGCGGTGAGCCGCAGCAGCTCGTCGCCGACGTCGTGGCCGTAGGTGTCGTTGATGGGCTTGAACCCGTCCAGGTCGACGAACACCACCGCGGTGAGGGCGTCGCCGGTGTGGCGCAGTGCCTCGTCGAGGGCGCTCGACACCGCCTCGCGGTTGGCCACCCCGGTCAGCGGGTCGGTGGTCGCACGGACCGTGAGCTCCTCGCGCAGCCGGGCGTGGGCCGAGACGTCCGACACCGACAGCAGCGCGCCCGGGGCGCCCTCGCTCTCCCCGAGGGAGATGACGCCGATCGCGCAGGTCCGCGTCTCGCCGCCGCGCAGGCGCACGGTCACCTCGAGCTCGCCGTCGCGGCCCTCGTCCAGGGCGGCGGTGAGCGCGGCGGCGACCGCCGGGCGGTCGCCGGGGTCCAGCGCCGCGTCCAGCCCGGCCAGCCGGTCGACGTCCGGACCGCCGACCAGGGCGTCGAAGCGCGGGTTGGCGAACACGACGGAGCGGTCGGCGGCCAGCTGCACGATGCCCAGCGGCAGGGACTCGGCCACCCGCCGGAGCAGCCGTTCCTGCTGCCGCAGTGCCTCGTGCGCCGCCATCTCGTCGGAGATGTCGTTCATGGCCGTGACGACGACGGCGTCGGCCGGGTCGTCGGCCGCCTGGTACTGGTTCTCCAGCTCCAGCCACGCCCAGCTGCCGTCGGCCCGCCGGTGACGCAGCCGCACCCGCTGGGACTCCTGCGTGGAGAGGAGCTCGAGCCAGTTCGCGACGGCCCGCTCCTGGTCGTCGGGGTGGATGAACTCCGACGACCGCCGGCCGACCATCTGCTCGGGGCCCCACCCGAGCATGCGGGTGGTGCGCTCGTCGATGTCGGTGACGACGGCGAAGGCGTTCTTGCGGACGACGGCGGTCCGCGGCGTCCGGGACACCGCCACCCACTCGCCCTGCGCAGCGGCGGCGGTCGCCTCGTCGGGGTCCGCGCCGACGACCTCGAAGGTGGCCAGCAGGACGCCGTGCGCGGGGCGGGCGTCGAGGAAGGTCAGCATCACCGGCTGCTCGGGAGCCAGGCGGGTGTGCACGTTCGTGAAGGACAGCCCGGTGGCCAGGGCCCGCTCCCAGGCGTCGACCACGGCCATCGCATCGGCCGGGACGACGACGTCGATGGCGGTCGACCGGTCGCGGGGCACGGACAGCACCCGCTCGGCGGACACCCCGACGGAGTCGGGCATCGGCACGAGGACGCCGTCGGAGGCCAGCGCGGCGAAGGCCGCGTGCGGGAGCCGCAGCAAGCTGTCCAGGACGTCGTCGTGCCTGGCGGGAGCCCCATGGGTGGTCACACCGTCTCTACGGCGCGGAGAGCGGTGCCACTGAACTGCGGAGCCTCGGAACTCCCCCTCCCGGGTGACGACGCGAGTACCGGCATCGCGGCCGGGTCGCCGCGGGACCCGGCGAGAGGCGAGGATCGGCCCATGAGCGACGTCCGTGCCGGTCAGCCCGCCCAGCCCAGCGACCTGGTCGACGTCGCGGCGCTGGTCACCGCCTACTACACCCTCGTGCCGGACCCCGCCGAGCCGGCGCAGCAGGTGGCATTCGGGACGTCGGGCCACCGCGGCTCGGCGTTCGACGTCGCCTTCAACGAGGCGCACATCCTCGCCACCACCCAGGCCATCTGCGAGTACCGCGCGGGCCAGGGGATCGACGGGCCGCTGTTCCTCGGCCGGGACACCCACGCCCTGTCCGAGCCGGCGTGGGCCAGCGCGCTGGAGGTGCTCGCCGCCAACGACGTGACCGTGCTCGTGGACGCCGCCGACCGGTACACGCCGACGCCGGCGGTCAGCCACGCGATCCTGCGCGCCAACCGGGGCCGGACCAGCGGGCTCGCCGACGGCATCGTCGTCACGCCCTCGCACAACCCGCCCCGCGACGGCGGGTTCAAGTACAACCCCCCGCACGGCGGCCCGGCCGACACCGATGCCACGAAGGCCATCGCCGACCGGGCCAACGCGCTGCTGCGCGCCGGTCTGGACGGCGTCCGGCGGATCCCGTTCTCCCGCGCCCGGGCCGCCGCCCGGCCGCACGACTTCCTCGGCGACTACGTCGACGACCTGCCGTCGGTGGTGGACCTGGACGCCGTCCGCGACGCCGGGGTCCGGATCGGCGCGGACCCGCTGGGTGGCGCCAGCGTCGACTACTGGGGGGCGATCGCCGAGCGGCACCGGCTCGACCTCACGGTGGTGAACCCGCTGGTCGACCCCACGTGGCGGTTCATGACGCTGGACTGGGACGGCAAGATCCGGATGGACTGCTCGTCGCCCTCGGCCATGGCCTCGCTCATCGGCAAGCGCGCCGACTTCGCGATCGCCACGGGCAACGACGCCGACGCCGACCGGCACGGCATCGTCACCCCCGACGGCGGGTTGATGAACCCCAACCACTTCCTCGCCGTGGCGATCTCCTACCTCTTCGCCCACGGCGAGGGTTGGGGTGCCGACGTCGCCGTCGGCAAGACGCTGGTGTCGTCGTCGCTGATCGACCGCGTGGTCGCCGGCCTCGGTCGCCGGCTGGTCGAGGTCCCGGTCGGCTTCAAGTGGTTCGTGCCCGGGCTGCTCGACGGCTCGGTCGGGTTCGGCGGCGAGGAGTCGGCGGGTGCGTCGTTCCTGCGCCGGGACGGCGGGGTGTGGACGACGGACAAGGACGGCATCCTGCTCGCGCTGCTGGCCAGTGAGATCCAGGCCGTGACGGGTCGGTCCCCCTCGCAGCTGCACGGCGAGCTCACCGCCCGGTACGGCGAGTCGGCGTACGCCCGGGTGGACGCCCCGGCGAGCCGCGAGCAGAAGGCGGCGCTGGGCAGGTTGTCGCCCGAGGCCGTCACCGCGACCGAGCTGGCCGGCGAGCCGATCACCGCCAAGCTGACCCGCGCGCCCGGCAACGACGCCCCGATCGGCGGGCTCAAGGTGACCACGGAGAACGCCTGGTTCGCCGCGCGGCCGTCGGGCACCGAGGACGTCTACAAGGTCTACGCGGAGTCCTTCCGCGGCCCCGACCACCTGGCGCAGGTGCAGCAGGAGGCCCGGGAGGTCGTCACCGCCGCCCTCGGCGGTTGAGCCCTCCAGGGTCCTCCGTCGTGGTGAGTCGCGGCCGCGGGTGCGGCGTCCGGCGGCTCTGCGGCTGAGACGCTGTCCCCATGAGCGAGCACGGCGTCCCCCACCAGCCCGGCCCCGGCCAGCAGTACGGGCAGCAGCCCGGCTACGGCGCGCAGCCGGGCTCCGGCCAGCCGTACGGGTACGGCGCGCAGCCGGGGTACCCACAGTCGCCGGGCTACGGCCAGCCCCCGGCGAACGGGCAGGTGTCCGGGTACGGGCAGGTCCCCGGCTGGGGCACCACGCCGTGGGGCGCGCCGGCGCCGTGGCCGCAGGGCCCCGGCCGGCCCGGCGTCACGACCGCCGCCGGGGTGCTGGGCTACGTCACCGGCGGGCTGACGGTCGCCGGGTCGCTGCTGTTCCTCGTCGGCTCGCTCTCCACCGGCGGCGACGCCGCGACCTGGGTGCTCGCGCTCGGCCTGCCGTGCGCCGCCGGGATGATCTACGGCGCGGCGCAGGTGATGGCCCGCCGGTCACCGACGCCGCTGTTCGCCTCGTCCCTGGCCGCGGTCGGGGTCCTGCTGCTCGCCGCCGTCGTGGGTGCGGCCACCTATGACGACGACGACGACATCGTGGGCGTCGCCGTCGTCGCCCTGTTCGCCGGGGTTCTCCCGGTGATCACGGCTGTGTTCGCGCGGCTGCCCGCGACGCTGGGCTGGACCCGGAGCGGCCCGCCGGCCTGAGCCGGACCGCTCAGCGCGCCCGCTTCTTGTCGGCGTACATCGCGTCGTCGGCCGCGCGCACGACCGCCTCGCACGCGGTGTCGGGATCGGCACCGGGTTCGGCCGTGCCGATGCCGACGCTCATGCCGAGGGCGATCGGGGTCCCGTCGATGTCCAGCGGCTCCAGCACCACCGTGCGCAGCCGGCCGGCGAGCACCTCGGCGTCGGCCGGCTCGGTGTTCTCGCAGACGATGCTGAACTCGTCGCCACCGAGCCGGGCGGCGGTGTCGCTGGCCCGCAGCACCGACGTCAGCCGCTCGGCGAAGGTGACCAGCACGGCGTCGCCCATCGGGTGGCCGTAGCGGTCGTTGATGCCCTTGAAGCCGTCGAGGTCGACCACGAGCACGCAGGTGGGCGTCCCCTCCCGGTGCCCGCGCTCCAGCGCGTGGCGCAGCCGGTCGGCGAAGAGGGTCCGGTTCGGCAGCCCCGTGAGCGCGTCGTGCAGCGAGCGGTGGACGAGCTGGGCCTCGAGGGCCTTCCGGTCGGTGATGTCCTCGATCACGAGGACCAGGTGCGTGGGCAGACCCGGCTGCTCGGGCACCCGGGTGACGGTCACCTGCACGGGGACCCGGGTCCCGTCGCCGTGCAGCAGATGGCCCTCCACGCGGGACACCCGGCCCGGGACGGCGTGCACGGCGGTGCACGCGTCGCGGATCCCGGGCAGCTCGTCGGCGTCGGTCAGCTCGTACAGGGAGGACCCCGAGAGCTCCCGGGCCGGCCGGCCGAGCAGCCGCTCCAGCGCCGGGTTGACCTCGATCAGCACGCCGTCGACGCGGCTGATCGCCATGCCCACGGGTGCGTGGAGGAACGCGTCATGGCCGACCGGCGCACGTTCCTCGGTCATGGCCGCGGTGCCGTTCCGCTCGCCCACGTCCCACCTCCGGGGGTCATCCTGGACGCCCCCCGTGACAGTCCAAGTCGTATCGCACCCCCGGTAGTGCCCGGACCAGTTCCACGTGGAACGTGATCTCGCACTTGGCTGCGCGAGGATGGGTCCGGCAGGACGGGCGCCGGACGGCGTCGCGGACGGCGAGCAGAGGAGCGGCACGTGCACCCCGACCGGGACCCCTTCGACCTGGTGCTCCCCCCGGCGGTCGACATCCGCGAGGTGGGGATGCGGGACGGGCTGCAGCTGGAGGCCCCCCTCCCCCTCGCCGACAAGCTCGCGATGCTCGAGGCGCTGGTCGGCACCGGCGTACGGCGGATCGAGGCCACCTCCTTCGTCTCGCCCCGTGCGGTGCCCGCGCTGGCCGACGCCGACCAGGTGGCCGCCGAGCTCGGGCGCTGGACCGGGGTCGCCTTCTCCGCGCTGGTGGCGAACGCCCGCGGGGCGGTGCGGGCGGTCGACGCCGGCGTCCCCGACCTGGAGTACGTCGTGTCCGCCACGGACGGGCACAGCCGGGCAAACGCGGGGCGGACCACCGCCGAGGCGGTCGGCGCCGTCGGCGAGATCGCCGGCCTGGCGCACCGGGCCGGCGGCACCCTCGAGGTCGTCATCGCCACGGCCTGGGACTGCCCCTTCGACGGCCGCACCCCGATCGTCCGGACGGTCGACGTCGCCCGGGCCTCGGTGACCGCCGGCGCCGACCGGATCGTCCTCGGCGACACCATCGGGACCACCACGCCGATGCGGGTGGTCCGCGTGCTCGACGCCGTCCGCCGGGTCTGTCCGGGGACCCCGGTCGGCGTCCACTTCCACGACACCCGCGGCACCGGGCAGGCGAACGCGCTGGCCGCGATCCAGGCGGGGGTGACACAGCTGGACTCGTCGGTGGGCGGGCTGGGCGGCTGCCCCTTCGCTCCCGGCGCGAGCGGCAACATCGCCACCGAGGAACTCGTCTACATGCTGGAGGAGTCCGGGGTGCACACCGGCATCGACCTGGACGCCGTCCTCGCCGCCGCGCGGGTGACCGAGCGCGCCGTCGGGCACGAGCTGCCGAGCTCGCTGTACCGGGCCGGCGGGCGGTCCGTGCCCAGGCTCACGGAGCAGACCCCGGCCGGGGCGTGATGGACTCGGAGGCGTGAGTTCCGCCCCGCCCTCCCCCGACGGACCGGTCGAGGTCGTCGACCCCCGCGTGATGCGCGAGGTGATGGGCACCTTCGCCTCCGGCGTCACGGTGGTCACCGCGGCGACCGCCGACGGGCCGCTCGGCTTCACCTGCCAGTCCTTCAGCTCGCTGTCGCTGGACCCGCCGCTGGTGGTGCTCGCCCCCGCCCGGAGCTCCCGGACCTGGCCGCGGCTGCGCGACCTGGGCCGGTTCTGCGTGAACGTGCTGGCCGAGGACCAGGACGGGATCTCCGCGGCCTTCGCCGGCCCCGCGGCGGACCGGTTCGCAGGGGTGCAGTGGCACCTCAGCCGGCAGGGACAGCCGGTGCTCGACGGCGTCGTGGCGTGGATCGACTGCGCGCTGTGGGCCGAGTACGACGGCGGCGACCACACGCTGGTGGCCGGCCGGGTGCTCGACCTCGGCGCGGATCCGGGACGGCGTCCCCTGCTCTACCACCGCGGCGGGTACGGCCTGCTCGACGGCGGTCCGCGCCCGGCGGACTGAGCGGGTCAGCCCAGCCGGACGGCGATGACGGCGACGTCGTCGCGGCCGTCGAGGGTCCCGGCGACCGCGGCGTCGCACAGCGCCCGCGGGGACGCGTCGGCGGGCGTGGCGGCGATCCGCTCCACCAGCTCGGCGATCCCCAGGTCGAGGTCCAGGCCGGGCCGCTCGATCAGGCCGTCGGTGTAGGCCAGGAGCGTCGACCCCGCCGGGACGTCGAGGACGACGGCGGGCCGTTGGGCACCCGCGTCGACGCCGACCAGCAGGCCGCTGACCTGGTCCAGCACCCGCACCGCTCCGCCGGGCTCGCGGAGCAGCAGCGGCGGGTGCCCGGCGTCGGCCAGGTGCACCCGCCAGGGCTCCCCCGGCTCCGTGGGCGGCGTCGCGCGGGCGTAGGCCATCGTCGCCATCGAGGCGATCCGCAGCCCCTGCACCAGCCGGTCGACCCGGCCGAGCACGACACCCGGGTCGGGGTCGGGCGCGTCCCAGACGCAGGCGCGGATGAGCCCGCGCAGGTGGCCCATGGCCGCCGCGGCGGCGATGTCGTGGCCGACCACGTCCCCGATGACCAGGCCGACCGAGCCGTCGGGCAGCTGCAGCAGGTCGTAGAAGTCCCCGCCGACGTCGGCCGCGGTCGAGGCGCTGACGTAGTGCGCCGCCGCGGTGGTGCCGGGGATCTCCGGCAGCTCGGGGAGCAGCGACCGCTGGAGGGTGTCGGCCACGGCGTGCTCCTGCTGGTAGAGCCGCACGTTGTCCATGGCGAGGGCGGCCCGGCGGGAGAGGTCCTCGGCCAGGTCGACGTCCTTCTGCGTGAAGGTGCGCTCCTGCGACGACAGCACCAGCGCCATCGCGCCGCGGGTCCGGCGGCGGGCGACCATCGGCACGGTCAGGACGGAGTGCCCGCCGAGCGAGTCGAACGCCTCCCGTGCCGCGTCGACGGCGAAGGCGGCCTCGATCCGGTCGCGGTCGCGGTCGATGAGGGTGGGCCGGCTGCTGCGCATGCTCTGCAGGCTCGGCGACCCCGGCGGCAGGTGCAGGGCGTGAACGGTGCTGAAGGAGCGCAGCTGTTCCTCGCGGCCGTCGCGGTGCCGGTACGCGGTCTCGACCACCTCGCCGTGCTCGTCGACCAGGGTCAGGAACACCCAGTCGGCCAGCAGCGGGACGCAGAGGCCGGCCAGCCGGTCGAGCAGGTCGGACATGTCCAGCGTGGCGATCAGCGTGCTGGTCGCCTCGGCCATCAGCGCCAGCCGCTCGGTGGCCTGCTCGACCTGGAGCCGCGCGCCCTCCGCGTCGGACCGGGCCTGTTCCGCGGTGGCCCGGGCCAGCTCGGCCTCGTGCCGGGCCGTCTGCTCGGCGGCGAAGGCGCGCTCGCGCTCGTGCTCGACCCGCACCCGCTCGGTCACGTCGGTCTGCACCCCGACGAAGCTCACCAGCTCGCCCTCCCCGTCGAACACGGGGCTGATCGACAGCTGGTTCCAGAAGGCCGTGCCGTCCTTGCGGTAGTTGAGCAGGGTCGTGGTGAGGGTGCGCCGCTCGGCCAGCGCCGCGCGGATCTCGTCGACGGCGGCGGGGTCGGTGGCCGGTCCCTGGAGGAAGCGGCAGTTGCGCCCCACGGCCTCGTCGTAGGAGTAGCCGGTGATCCGGGTGAACGACGGGTTGACCCAGATCAGCGGGTCGTCGGGCCGGCGCGGGTCGCTGATCGTGAAGGTGATGTCGGTGGCGATCACCGCGCGGTCGCGGAGGGACTGCAGCGCGGTCTCCGGGTCGTCGGCCTCGGTCGGGGTGGCGACGTCGAGGAAGACCACGAGCGACAGCGGCGCGCCCTCGTCGTCCCCGTGCGACAGCGGGAAGCCGGTCACCCAGAGCAGCCGGTCCTGGCTGCCGTCGTCGGCCCGCGCCCGCTCCGCCTCGGTGCTGCGACCGGGCGCCAGCCGCACCGCCTCCCCGGTCACCGGCTGCCCCTGGGCGACGAGGGACAGCGGACCGGTGGTGGAGGCCAGCGGGGCCCCGCCCAGGTCGGTCAGGCCGGCCGCGGCGCCCCAGGCGTCGACCGGCACCGGGAGGTGGACGTTGCCGGCCAGCTCCACGGCGGCCGTGTTGGCGAACGTCACCTCGCCCGCCGAACGGTCGATGAGGAGGACCGCCACCGGGGCCTCGGCCAGGACCCCCGGCAGGGACGCGGTGGGGCGCCCCCCGCCCCCCCGGCCGGACATCACCGCGCTGGCGCTGGCCACCAGACCGGCCTGCGACCCGGCGCCTGACTGGGCCACGACCCGCGACATGGCGAGGTCGTCGTCGGCGCGCGGCACCGGTCGAGTCTACGAGGGGGAGCGGGCGGCTCTCCATCACGCCCGGGTTGAGCAGCACGTTCGGGGGACGACGTGTGGGCGGCCCGGTAGCGGGAACGAACGGGGCATGGGACTTCTCGACCGGCTCTTCGGACGGGGACGGCGTCAGCGGTACGACGACCGCTACACGGACCGCTACGACCGCGGCTACGACAGCGGGTACGGCGGGGGCGGCCCGGCGGCGGGCGGCCGGCTGAGCGACCAGCAGGCGCTCGAGCGGTATCGATACCTGCTCCGCACGGCGCCGCCGGACCAGATCGAGGAGGCGCACGCCGAGGCCTTCGCCCAGCTCACCGCAGAGCAGCGCCAGCAGGTGCTGGTCCAGCTGGCGGCGGCGGTGCCCAAGGGGGAGCGGCCCCGGTCGGACGACGCGCGGTCCCTCGCGCGGGCGGCCACGCGGGCCGAGGTGCGCCAGCCGGGCACCCTGGAACGGGTCTTCGGTCCGGGACCCGGCGGGTACGGCGGCGGCTACGGGCCGGGCTACGGCGGCCAGGGATACGGGGGCCAGGGCTACGGCGGCGGCTACGGCGGTGGCTTCGGCGGCGGCGGGTTCGGCATGGGGGGCTTCGGCGCCAGCATGCTCGGGACCATCGGCGGTCTCGTGGTCGGCAGCGCGGTCGCCGACGCCCTGTTCGACACCGGCCTCGGGGACGGCGGCCTGTTCGGCGGTGGGGACGAGGAGGCCTACGCCGAGGGCTACCAGGACGGCGCCGGCAGCGACGGGGGCGACTACGCGGCCGACGGCGGGGACTACGGGGGCGGCGGCGACTTCGGTGGCGGCTACGACGGCGGCGGGGACTTCGGGGGAGGCGACTTCGGCGGGGACTTCGGCGGCGGGGACTTCTGACCCTCCGCCCGTCCGGCCCGCCCCTGGGCGCGCAGGTACAGCAGGCCGAGCACGGGCAGCACCAGCGGCACGTAGCCGTAGCCCTGCCCGAAGCCCGACCACACCGTCTCGTCGGGGAAGGCGTCCGGGTCGGCCAGCGAGAGCACCCCGACCACGAGCACGCCGGTCAGCTCGACCGTGCAGGCGACGAACGCCGTCCGCCGTCCGCTCCGCCCGCCGCGGGCCAGGCCGATGGTGGCGAGCACGTAGACGACCGCCGCGAGGGCCGAGAGCAGGTAGGCCATCGGTGCCTCGGAGAAGCGGGTGGCCAGCTGCACCGCGGCGCGGGCCCCGGCGGCCAGCGCGAAGACCGCGTACACGGCGACGAGCACCCGCCCGAGACCCTCGGCCGGGCGCGGGGCGTCGGCGGCGGGGACCTCCGTCGGCTCAGCCACTCCCGGCCTCCCAGAGCTGCAGCAGCCGCCAGATCATGACCGAGACCGTGGCGGCGGGGACGGCGAGCACGGTGCCCGCCCAGCGGGTGGTCTCCGTGCGCGAGAAGAGGACCCCGGCGACCGGGAGCAGCAGCGCGCCGGCCAGGTAGCCGAGGAAGGTCGCCGTCTCCGGCAGTTCCCACCCCCCGGCCAGCCGCACCGCTGCGAGGACCGCCTGCACGAGGAGCAGCGCCTCCAGGAGGCCGGCGAGCACCAGGTGCAGCAGGCCGATCCGGCGGCGTGCCACGGTCGAGGCGATGCCGGCCAGCGCCAGCGCCGCGGCGACGACGGTGACGGCGACGACCAGCGCGGTCGTCACCGGCCCGCCTCCCTGCACACGGCGCCATCCTCCCGCTCACCGGGAACGGCCCCGCCGCAGGGGCTCCTCAGCGGTGGATGCTGGACATGTCCGGGTAGCGGTCCCCCATGGTCGCCCCGCGCGGCGCGGCCTCGTCCAGCCGGCGCAGGTCGTCGTCGGTCAGCTCGACGTCGGCCGCCGCTGCGTTCTCCTCCAGGTAGGAGACCCGCTTCGTGCCGGGGATGGGCACGACCGTCGGGTTCCCGTCCCGGCCGCTCTGCCCGATCACCCAGGCCAGAGCCAGCTGGGAGGCGGTGACGCCCTTCTCCTCGGCGATCTCCCGCACCCGGTCGACCAGCTCGAGGTTGCGGGCGAAGTTCTCCCCCTGGAAGCGCGGGTTGTGCCGGCGGAAGTCGTCCGGCGCCAGGTCGTCGACGCTACGGATCTGGCCGGAGAGGAAGCCCCGGCCGATCGGCGAGTAGGCCACGAACCCGATGCCCAGCTCGGCGCAGGTCGACAGCACGCCGTCCTCCTCCGGGTCGCGGGTCCACAGCGAGTACTCGGTCTGCACCGCCGTGACCGGCTGCACCGCGTGCGCGCGCCGGATGGTCTCCGGGGCGGCCTCCGAGATCCCGGTGAACCGCACCTTCCCGGCGTCCACGAGCTCGCGCAGGGCGCCCCAGGTCTCCTCGACGGGGACCGTGGTGTCGACCCGGTGCTGGTAGTAGAGGTCGATGACGTCGACGCCCAGCCGCTGCAGCGAGGCGTCGCAGGCCCGGTGTACGTACTCCGGCCGGCCGTTGATGCCGATCCGCGAGCCGTCCTCCCCGCGCTCGTTGCCGAACTTCGTGGCCAGCACGACCTCGTCGCGGCGGCCGGCGATCGCCCGCCCGACCAGCCGCTCGTTGGTGAAGGGCCCGTACATGTCGGCGGTGTCGAGGAACGTCACGCCCAGGTCGAGGGCGCGGGTGATGGTCCGCTCGGCCTCCGCTTGGTCCGCCGTCCCGTAGAACTCGCTCATCCCCATGCAGCCCAGCCCCATGGCCGGCACACGGAGGGCTCCCAGTTCGCGCTTCTGCATGCCCCGATCCTGCCCCCGGGCACCGCAGCGCAACCCGGTCCGGACGGTGGTCCGGGATCAGGTGACCTGATCGTGGCGCGTCCTCCCCGCGGTCGGCCGTGAGGGAGGACGCGCTGCGGTGAGGGAGGACGGCGGGGCGGACGCCGGGCGTGACCCCCGGCACGCCCGCTCGTTCGGACAGGGCGCACCCGTTCCGCTCGCCCCACCGTCGAGGAGAGCCCATGACCCGGTCCGCCCGCCGTCTCGGAGGGGTGGGGAGCCTGGCCGCGCTGGTCGCCGGCGTCCTCGTCACCGCCTCCCCCGCCCAGGCCGCGCCCGCCGGCGCACTCGCGCCCGTCCAGGAGTTCCTGGCCGACCAGCTCGAGGGCCTGGCCACCGCGGCGCCGGCCACGGTCCTGGTCCACGGCACCGACGCCGCGGCCGCCCGGGCGGCCGTCGCCGGGACCGGCATGCGGCCGGTCACCGAGTTCGAGCGGATCGGCGTCGTGGTCGCCCGCGGTACCGCCGCGCAGGTCGAGGCCGCCCGCGCCGAGCCCGGCATCACCTACCTCGAGGGCAACGCCCCCGTAGCCTTCCTCGACGAGACCTCGAACACCGCCACCCGCGGCGCCGAGGCGGCCGCGACCCTCACCGGCGCCGACGGGCAGCCGCTGGACGGCCGGGGCGTCTCCGTGGCCGTCATCGACTCCGGTGTCGACCCGACCCACCCTTTCCTCCGTGACGCCGACGGCGGCAGCGCCGTGGTGGCGAGCCTGAAGAGCGTCTGCCTGCTCGAGACGTCGACGAGCCCCGACTGCGTCGTCCCGGTGCCGACCGTGGTCGACACCGACACGCTGTCGCTGGGCGGGCACGGCACGCACGTCAACGGGATCGTGGCCGGCCGGCCGACGACCCTGTCGGACGGCACCCGGCTGCAGGGCGCCGCCCCGGGGGCCGGCCTCGTGTCCATCTCCACCGGCGCGGCCCTGCTCATCGTCGGTGCGGACTCCGCGCTCAACTGGGTGCTGGAGAACCACGAGCACCCGTGCGGTGCCGGCGTCCCCGCCGATGTCTGCCCGCCGATCCGGGTCACCAACAACTCCTACGGCCCGACCGGCGGCGGCGCGTTCGACCCGGACTCGGCGACGGTCAAGCTGCAGCGGGCGCTGGCCGCCGACGGCGTGGTCACCGTGTGGGCGGCGGGCAACGACGGCGGCGACGGCTCGGCTTCGCTCACCAACCCGCCCGGCCAGGACCCGACCGGCGGGATCATCTCGGTGGCCTCGTACTCGGACCAGGAGACCGGAACCCGGGACGGCGTGGTCAGCGAGTTCTCCTCGCGCGGCGCGGCGGCCGACCCCTCGACCTGGCCCGACCTCTCCGCGCCCGGCGACACGATCACGTCGTCCTGCCGGCTGTACCTGCCGATCTGCGCCACCGGGCTCGACCCGCGCAACGGCCCCGGGCTGCTGGACGTCGGCACCTTCAACACCATCAGCGGGACGTCGATGGCCGCACCGCACGTCGCCGGCATCGTCGCCCAGCTCTTCCAGGCCGATCCGACCGCGACCCCGGCCGAGATCGAGGCGGCGCTGACCGGCACGGCGCACCGGTTCGCCGACGGCGCGGCGTACACGACCGTGGGCGGGCGGACGACGTCCTACGACAAGGGGGCCGGCCTGGTCGACGTCGTGGCCGCGGTGGCCGCCCTCCGCTGAGCCGACCCGGACCCACCGAGGGAGCCGTTCCGGTGGGTCCGGGTCGTTCCACGTGGAACCCGTGACGCCGCTCACGACGCGCTGGGCTCGCGTCGCGGGACCTCTCCCCCGCGGGTTGAATCGACTGCCATGTGCGGGCTCTCCGGCGAGATCAGATTCGACGGCACCCTCGCCGACACCACCGCGGTCGGCCGGATGGTGGACCAGCTGGTGCCCCGCGGTCCCGACGGCCAGGGCATGTGGAGCGCCGGCCGGGTGGCCTTCGGGCACCGCCGGCTGTCGGTCATCGACCTGTCGGCGGCCGGCGGCCAGCCGATGGTCGACAACGAGCTCGGCCTGACCGCGGTATTCAACGGCTGCATCTACGACTACCAGCAGCTGCGCGCCGAGCTCGAGGGCCACGGCTACCGCTTCTTCTCCACCTCCGACACCGAGGTGATCCTCAAGGGCTACCACCACTGGGGCGCCGACGTCGTCGACCACCTGCACGGCATGTTCGTGTTCGCGATCCACGAGCGGGACACCGGCCGGGTGGTGCTCGCCCGCGACCGGCTGGGCATCAAGCCGCTGTACCTGGCCGAGACGCCGGGCCGGCTGCGCTTCGCCTCGACGCTCCCCGCGCTGCTGGAGGCGGGCGACGTCGACACCTCCATCGACCCGGTGGCCCTCCACCACTACCTGACGTGGCACGCCGTCGTCCCGGCGCCGCGGACCCTGCTCAACGGCGTCCGCAAGCTCCCCCCGGCGACCGTGCGCGTCATCGATGCCGACGGGACCAGCCGGGAGCACCGCTACTGGCAGCCGGTCTACGAGCGGCGCGCCGAGCACGCGAACTGGTCGCCCCGCGACTGGGAGGACGCGATCGAGGAGGCGCTGCGGGTCGCCGTCCGCCGCCGGCTCGTCGCCGACATCCCGGTCGGCGTGCTGCTCTCCGGCGGCCTGGACTCCAGCCTGATCGTGGGCCTGCTCGCCCAGGAGGGTCAGCAGGACCTCGCGACGTACAGCATCGGGTTCGAGTCGGTCGGCGGCCGGGAGGGCGACGAGTTCGCCTACTCCGACGTCATCGCCGAGCGCTTCTCGACGAACCACCACCGCATCCGGGTCGGCTCCGACGAGCTCGCCGGCGCCCTCGGCCACGCGATCGGCGCCATGGCCGAGCCGATGGTCAGCCACGACGTCGTCGCCTTCGACCTGCTGTCGGAGCGGGTCAGCGAGTCCATCCGCGTCGTGCAGTCCGGCCAGGGCGCCGACGAGGTGTTCGCCGGCTACCACTGGTACCCGCCGCTGGCCGGCGTCCCCCGCGGCGAGGCGGTGGACCGCTACGCCACTGCCTTCTTCGACCGCACGCACGCCGACCTGCTCCGGGTCGTCTCCGACCGCTACGGGCTCGACGAGGACGTCAGCCGGGCGTTCGTCGCCGCGCACATGGAGGCGCCGGGCGCCGAGACGGCGGTCGACGCCGCGCTGCGCCTGGACAGCGAGGTGATGCTCGTCGACGACCCGGTCAAGCGGGTGGACAACATGAGCATGGCGTGGGGCCTGGAGGCCCGCGTCCCGTTCCTCGACCACGACCTCGTCGAGCTGGCGGCGGCCTGCCCGCCGGAGCTGAAGCTGGCCGACGGCGGCAAGGGTGTGCTCAAGGCCATCGGCCGGCGGATCATCCCGGCGGAGGTCATCGACCGGCCGAAGGGCTACTTCCCGGTACCGGCGATCACCCACCTCGAGGGCAAGGTGCTCGACCTGGTCCGCGACGCGCTCTCCAGCGACGCCGCCCGTGAGCGCGCGCTGTTCCGCCCCGAGTACGTCTCCGGCCTGCTGGCCGACCCGAACGGCGAGCTCACGCCGTTGCGCGGCAACAAGCTCTGGCAGCTGGGGCTGCTGGAGCTGTGGCTGCAGGACCACGGGGTCTGAGGCGGGCCGCCGTGTCCGCCCGGGTCGCCGGATCGCGGCGTCGTACCGTCCCGTCCACCCCTGCCCTGACCAGCCGCTCCTGGCACGAGCCGTCGGCGCACGAGCTCGAGGGCATGGCGCATGACGTCGTCCTCGACCTGGGCTGGGGCCGGCTGGTCTTCGGCCAGACGTTCCGCGAGCTCGACGGGGTCGTGCACGCCCTGCGTGACGAGATCACCGGGCGCCGGGACATCTGCGTGTATCCGCGTGACCCGCAGGTGCTCGTCGGCATGGCGCCCGACGAGCTGTTCATCGACCCGTCCCTGACCTACCGGCTGGACCTGCACCGCTACCGGTCGCGGCCCGACGTCATCCGCGGGGTGTTCGTCCGGACGGTGACCTCCGAGGCCGAGATGGCGGTCATCAACGACCTCTACGCCCGCAACGGCATGGTGGGCGCCGACCCGGCGGTCATGTGGGCCAACCACCGCACCCGGACCTTCAGCTACCTCGTCGCCGAGGACACCCGCACCCGCCGGATCGTCGGCACCGTCACCGGCGTCGACCACGCGCTCGCCTTCGGCGACCCGGAGGGCGGCACCAGCCTGTGGTGCCTGGTCGCCGACAAGCAGGACGCCCCGCCCGGGACCGGCGAGGCTCTGGTGCGGGTGCTGGCCGAGCGGTACGTGGGCCGCGGCCGGGCCTACCTGGACCTGTCGGTGATGCACGACAACACACCCGCGATCACGCTCTACCGGAAGCTCGGCTTCACCCGGGTCCCGGCGGTCTGCGTCAAGCGGAAGAACCCGATCAACACCCCACTGTTCGCCTCCCGCCCGCCGGGCCTGGAGAACCTCAACCCCTACGCGACGATCATCGCCGAGGAGGCGCTGCGCCGCGGCATCCGCGTCGAGGTCACCGACGCCGAGTGGGGCGAGATGCGGCTGACCCTCGGCGGCCGGACGGTGCTCACCCGCGAGTCGCTGTCGGAGTTCACCAGCGCCGTGGCCATGAGCCGGTGCGACGACAAGCGGGTCACCCGCCGGATCATGCGGCGGGCCGGCGTCCGGGTCGCCCAGGGCGCGCTGGCCCGGGAGGACGACCTGGCCGAGGCGCGTGCCCTGATGACCGACGTCGGTGCGGTCGTGGTGAAGCCGGCGCGGGGCGAGCAGGGCCGCGGCATCACCGTCGGGGTCGCCGACGAGGAGCAGCTGACCCGGGCCGTGCGGCTGGCGCTGCAGTTCTGCCCGGACGTGCTGGTCGAGGAGCTGGTCTCCGGCGAGGACCTGCGCGTCGTCGTCATCGACGGGACGGTCGTCGCGGCCGCCGTCCGGCGTCCCGCCGAGGTCATCGGCGACGGCCGGCACCCGGTGGCCGACCTCGTGCGCAGCACCAGCCGGCGGCGCGAGCGGGCGACCGGCGGCGAGTCCAGCATCCCGCTGGACGACACCACGGCCGAGGTCGTCGCCGAGGCCGGCTACGCCATGGACGACGTCCCGCCGCACGGTGAGCGGGTGCAGGTCCGGCGCACGGCGAACCTGCACACCGGCGGCACCATCGAGGACGTCACCGACCGGCTGCACCCGACGATCGCCGAGGCCGCGGTGCGCGCCGCCGACGCCCTGGGCATCCCGGTCACCGGCATCGACTTCCTCGTGCCCGCCGTCGACGGCCCCGAGTACGTGTTCATCGAGGCCAACGAGCGCCCCGGACTGGCCAACCACGAGCCCCAGCCCACCGCCGAGCGCTTCGTCGACCTGCTCTTCCCCGAGACCCGCCGCCGCTGAGGCCACCCGCCTGACGCCCGGCACCGGCCAGGCATAGGAAGCTCTCCCCACGTCCTCACGGCCGGGACGTGGGTGTTGCTTCCTATGCCTGGGAGGGCGCGTGCCATACCTGCTGGCCGCCGTGGGCGGGGCGCTCGGCGCGCTCGCCCGGTGGGGGGTCGCCGCCGCCCTGCCCACCTCCCCCGGGAGCTGGCCGACGGCGACGCTGCTGGTCAACCTCACCGGCTGCCTGCTGCTCGGTGTGCTCCTCGGTGCCGTCTTCGCCCGGTTCCCCGCGCATCCGTGGCTGCGGCCGCTTCTGGGCACCGGGGTGCTCGGCGGATACACGACCTACTCCACCTTCGCCGTGGACGTCGTACGGCTGGTGGACGACGGAGCGGCGGGCCTGGCCGTGGGATACGCGGTCGCCTCCGTGGCCGGGGGGATCCTCGCCGCGGCCGCCGGCGTGTCGCTGGGGCGGGGCAGCACGACCACCGAGGCCATCGTCTCCGTCGAGGAGGAGGTCGCGTGACCGCGCTGCTGATCGTGCTCGGTGCGGCGGCCGGCGCCCCGCTGCGGCTGGTCGCCGAACGCGTCGCCACGCGCCGGCGGGGTCGGGGCAGCGTGCTCGGCACCCTCGTGGTCAACGTGGCCGGCGCCCTGGTCCTCGGCCTTCTGCTCGGCGCGAACTCCGCGCCCGGGTGGCTGGTCGCGCTCGTGGGCACCGGGTTCTGCGGCACCCTGACGACGTTCTCGGCCTTCGGCGCCGACGTCGTCCGGCTGGTCGAGGCGCGCGCCGTGGGGCGGGCCCTGGCCTACCTGGCCGCCACGCTGGTGCTCGGACTGGGGGCGGCCGCGGCCGGCTACGTGCTGGCCGCCGATTTCTGACCGGGCCCGGGTCGGTAGGGTCGCGGGCGGTATGGCCGACAACCCGGAGAACCAGACGCGGGCGGAGAGCCCGGTGGTCGTCGTGGCCAACCGGCTCCCGGTGGACCAGGTGACCGACCCCGACGGCAGCACCCGCTGGCAGCGCAGCCCCGGGGGTCTCGTGACCGCCCTCGAGCCCTTCGTGGCCGGCCGCGGCGGCGCGTGGGTGGGCTGGTCCGGCTCGGCGGGGCCGGCCCCGGAGCCGTTCGAGTCCGGCGGCATGTCGCTGATCCCGGTGGAGCTCAGCGAAGACGAGATCGACCGCTACTACGAGGGCATGTCGAACGCCTCGCTGTGGCCGCTGTACCACGACGTGGTCGAGAAGCCCGAGTACCACCGGACCTGGTGGGACTCCTACGTGCAGGTCAACAAGCGGTTCGCCGACCGGGCGGCCGAGGTGGCCGGCGAGGGCGCGATCGTCTGGGTGCACGACTACCAGCTGCAACTGGTGCCGGCGATGCTCCGCCAGCGCCGGCCGGACCTCACCATCGGGTTCTTCCTGCACATCCCGTTCCCGCCCTACGAGCTCTTCACCCAGCTCCCGTGGCGCTCGGCGATCGTGGAGGGGCTGCTCGGCGCCGACCTCGTCGGCTTCCAGCTGCCCAGCGCGGCCAGCAACTTCGTCCAGCTCGCCCGTCGCCTGCACGACCTGCCCACCAGACGCGGGGAGATCGAGTACGACGGGCGGACCGTCGCGGCGCGGGCCTTCCCGATCTCGATCGACGTCGAGTCGTTCGACGAGCTGGCCCGGTCGCCCGAGGTGCTCAGCCGGGCGACGGAGCTCCGGAAGGAGCTCGGCGACCCCGACAAGATCATCCTCGGGGTGGACCGGCTCGACTACACCAAGGGCATCGGCATCCGGTTCGCCGCCTTCCAGGAGCTGCTGGAGGACGGCGTCGTCGAGGCCCCGTCGACCGTCTTCGTGCAGGTCGCCACGCCCAGCCGCGAGCGGGTCGAGCACTACGTGCACATGCGCGAGACCATCGAGCAGCAGGTCGGCCACATCAACGGCATCTTCGGCACGCTCGGCGGGCCGGCGGTGCACTACATCAACCAGTCGGTGCCCCGCGAGGAGCTCGCGGCGCTCTACCGCGCCGCCGACGTGATGCTCGTGACGCCCTACCGCGACGGCATGAACCTCGTGGCCAAGGAGTACGTCGCCGCTCGTGGGGACCTGGGCGGGGCGCTGGTGCTGTCGGAGTTCGCCGGTGCCGCCGCGGAGCTCAAGCAGGCGTTCCTGGTCAACCCGCACGACATCACCGGCGTCAAGAACCAGATCGTCCGGGCGCTGCGGGTGGAGCCCGGGGAGGGCGCCAAGCGCATGCGCGCCATGCGCCGCTACCTGTTCCGGAACGACCTCGAGCACTGGGCTGGATCCTTCTTCGAGGCCCTCAAGGAACACGCCTGACATGCCGACCTCGCCCACCGTCGTGCGCGCGCGCCGCGCTGACGCCCTCAAGGAGCACGCGTGACGGAACCCGGCGCCGCGCTCCCCCGGCTGGCCGCCCGCAGGCCGCTCCTCGTCGCCAGTGACTACGACGGCGTCCTGGCTCCTCTGCACGACGACCCCTCCGCCGCCGTCCCCCAGCCCGGCGCGGCCGAGGTGCTCGCCCGGCTCGCCGCCCGAGACGGCGTCACCGTCGCGCTGGTCAGCGGCCGCGGCGTCGCCGACCTGCAGCAGACCAGCGGGCTGAGCGGCCCGTACCGGTTCGTCGGCAGTCACGGGGCCGAGTTCGACGGGCCGCTGAGCGGTGAGCTGGCCGGCCGGCGCGACACCCTCGCCGAGCTGCTCGCACCCGTCGTCGCGGGGACGCCGGGTGCCCGCCTGGAGGTCAAGCCGGCCAGCGTGGCGGTGCACGTGCGTCAGGTGACCGACCGGGCCGCGGCCGCCGCGCTGCTGGAGCGCGCCCGCGAGCTGGTGGACCCGGCGCTCACCCTGAAGCCGGGCAAGGACGTCCTCGAGGTCGCCGTCACCGACGCCGACAAGGGCAGCGCCGTCCAGCGGCTGCGCCGGGAGCTCGGCGCCGAGGCGGTCGTCTACCTGGGGGACGACGTGACCGACGAGGACGCCTTCGGTGTCCTGGGCCCGGACGACCTCGGGGTGAAGGTGGGACCCGGCGAGACGCGGGCGACGGCACGGGTCGCGGACCCGGCCGAGACGGTCGCACTCCTGGTGGCGCTCGACGAGGCACTGGCCGCCGCCTCCGGCTGAGTCGACCGCCCGGGCGATCCGGGGGATGACCTGCGTCGATGGTGGCGCTGGCCCCGCGGGCCGCGTGCGGGGACCCGGACCGGCGGATCGACAGGTCGACACCGCCGGGAACCGCGACCCGGCGTAAACACCACGATTTCGTCACTGACGGGCGCGGGAACGTCGGCGGTTGCTGGAGCGACCCCACGCTGGCGCCGCACACCTCGTCGTCCCTGTCTCCATGGAGTTCCCGTGACCACCACCGCACTCGCCCCGCCGGCCACGCGCTCGGCCGGCTGGTTCGCCGACCGCCCCCTGGCGGTGAAGTTCGGCGTGCTCGTCGGGGTCGTCGTCCTGGCCTTCGCCGGGTTGCTCTCCGTCGTGATCGCCGGGAACGGCACCGTCCGCGACGCCACCGCCCGGCTGCAGGACCTCGCCGACGCCGAGACCCTCGTCCTCCAGCTCGACACCCGGGCCAGCGAGCTCAAGGTCGACGGCTTCAAGGCGCTCGTCCGCGACGTCCCCGCCGAGCAGCTGCCCGAGCTGGCCGACGACATCGCCACCCCCGAGGGCATCCTCGCCGAGCTCGCCGCCATCGAGCTCGAGGGCTCGGCCGCCGAGTCCGTGGCCGCCCTGCAGGCCGGCTTCGGCGACTACACCGCCGCCATCGAGGCGTTCGTGAACGGCGCCGTGGCCGACCAGGTCGGCAGCCGGGTGCGGTGGGAGGACATCCAGACGGCCAACGACCTCACCGACAGTGCCGTGGGTGCCGCCAAGGACGAGCTGTCCGCCGCCCGCAGCGCCGCGGAGGTGACCTTGACGGACGCCATCGCACGGGCGGAGACCCTCAGCATCACGGTCGCCCTCGGCGCGGTCGTCGTCGTCCTCGCGCTCAGCTGGCTGATCATCCGGTCGATCACCCGCCCGGTGCAGCGGGTCAAGGCCGCCCTCGACGCGCTGGCCACCGGTGACCTGACCGTGTCCGCCGGCGTCACCTCCCGGGACGAGATCGGCCAGATGGCCGGCGCGCTCGACGTGGCCCAGGCCAACCTGCGCGAGGTGATGGCCGGTGTCGCGGCCTCGGCCACCGCGGTCGCCGCGTCGTCGGAGGAGCTGTCGGCGTCCTCGGCGCAGATCTCGGCCTCGGCCGAGGAGACCTCGGTGCAGTCCAACGTGGTCTCGACGGCGGCCGAGGAGGTGTCGCGCAGCGTCGCGACGGTGGCCGCGGGGGCCGAGCAGATGGGTGCCTCGATCCGGGAGATCTCGCAGAACGCCGCGGAGGCCTCCGAGGTCGCGATGCGCGCCGTCAGTGCGGCCGAGACGACGACGGCCACGGTGAACAAGCTGGGCGAGTCGTCGATCGAGATCGGCAACGTGGTGAAGGTGATCACGAGCATCGCGGAGCAGACGAACCTGCTGGCGCTGAACGCCACGATCGAGGCCGCTCGCGCCGGTGAGGCGGGCAAGGGCTTCGCGGTCGTCGCGAACGAGGTGAAGGAGCTGGCGCAGGAGACGGCGAAGGCGACCGAGGACATCGCGCGCCGGGTGCAGGCGATCCAGGGCGACACGACGGCGGCGGTGGCCGCGATCGAGGAGATCAGCTCGATCGTCGCCCAGATCTCCGACCGGCAGACCACGATCGCCAGCGCAGTCGAGGAGCAGACCGCCACGACCAGTGAGATGTCGCGCTCCGTGGCAGAGGCCGCCGGCGGCTCGGGGCAGATCGCCGAGAACATCGGCAGCGTGTCCACGGCCGCGGAGACGACCACCCAGGCGCTGTCCCAGACGCGGGTCGCCGTGGACGAGCTGTCCCGGATGGCCGTCGACCTGCGAGGGACGGTGGACCGCTTCACCTACTGAGGCAGGCGCACCGCCTGACGACGAGCACCGCCGGAGCGCGGGACCGGGAACACCGGTCCCGCGCTCCCGTCGTCTGGAGCACTCCCCCGGCCGGCGCGAAACAGTCACCGCCATTCCCCTGACGTCATGTCGACATCGCAGAGAATGGTCATCAAAAACGGTTCCGAGAAGTGTCGACTCCGTTGTGAAACCGTTGTGAACAGGAAGCTGCGACACGCCTCGAATGCCATTCGGTACGGCGGTCCTGCCCCTAACTTCTGACCTGTCGCCGGCTCCCTCCGGCACTTCTCGGCCCGGGCAGGAAACGGGTCGGCCCCTCACCCCCAGTGCGATCGGAAGTGTTGTCGTGGCAAAGAACGGTGGTGGTCGACGTGTCCTCGCGGACATGTCGGTCTCGCGCAAGATCCTCGCGTCGGTCTCCGTGGCCGTCCTCACCGGCGTCACCGTCGGTGCGGTCGGCGTCGTCTCCCTGAACGACGCCGCGGACAGCGCGGCGAAGAGCTACGAGCAGAGCACCCGCGGCCTCCTCGAGGTCGAGGAGATGCGGGCCCAGTTCCTCGAGCTCCAGCTGAACCAGGCGATGTCCTACATCCAGCAGACGAGTGGCTCGGCCGACGCCGCGAAGTACTCCGAGGCCTCCGCCGCCGCCGGTGTCGCCGTCGCCGATGCCGCCGAGCGGTACGGCGTCACTGCTCCCAACGCCGAGCAGCGCGAGCTCGCCGCCAGCCTGCAGGAGACCTACACGGCGTGGGCCGACCTCAACGCCCAGGTGACCGCGGCCGCCGCCGTCGACCCCGCCTCGGCCGGCGCCCTGTACGCCCAGTCGCAGCAGCTGCTCCCCCAGATCGGTGAGGGCATCGACGCCCTCCTGAAGTCGGAGACCACCGAGGCCGCCGCGCTCGCCGACTCCGTCGCCGACACCGCGAGCTCCGCACGCACCGCCCTCATCGCCGTCGTCGTCGTCGGCGCCCTCCTGGCCTTCGGCCTGGGCTGGACGGTCGCCCGCGGCATCCGCCGCACCCTGCAGGCCGTGCAGCACGTCGCCGAGGGCATCGCCGCCGGTGACCTGACCCGCAGCACCGGGATCGTCCAGAAGGACGAGCTCGGCCGCACCGCCGCCGCGCTGGACGCCGCCCAGGTCGAGCTGCGCACCGTCATGGCCTCCGTCGTCGCCTCCGCCGACGCCGTGGCCGCCTCGTCCGAGGAGCTCTCGGCCTCGTCGTCGCAGATCTCGGCCTCGGCCAACGAGACCTCGGCCCAGTCCGGCGTCGTCGCCAGCGCCGCCGAGGAGGTCAGCCGCAACGTGCAGACCGTCGCCGCGGGCGCCGAGCAGATGGGTGCCTCCATCCGCGAGATCGCCACCAACGCCGCCGAGGCCTCCGAGGTCGCCGCTCGCGCCGTGACCGCCGCCGAGACCACGACCGCGACGGTCGCCAAGCTCGGCGAGTCGTCGGCCGAGATCGGCAACGTCGTCAAGGTCATCACCTCGATCGCGGAGCAGACCAACCTGCTCGCGCTGAACGCGACCATCGAGGCCGCCCGCGCCGGCGAGGCCGGCAAGGGCTTCGCGGTGGTCGCCAACGAGGTCAAGGAGCTCGCGCAGGAGACCGCCAAGGCGACCGAGGACATCGCCCGCCGGGTGCAGGCCATCCAGGGCGACACCACCGCTGCCGTCGCCGCGATCGGCGAGATCTCGCAGATCGTCGCCCAGATCTCCGACCGGCAGACCACCATCGCCTCGGCGGTGGAGGAGCAGACCGCGACCACCAACGAGATGTCGCGCTCGGTCCAGGAGGCCGCGCAGGGCTCGGGCCAGATCGCCGACAACATCACCGGCGTCTCGACGGCGGCCGACTCCACCACCCAGGCGCTCGCGCAGACCCGCACCGCGGTCGACGAGCTGTCCCAGATGGCGTCGGGCCTCCGCGCGGCCGTGGGCCGGTTCAGCTACTGACCCGCCACCCCGTCCGGCCCGCGCGAGGGGGCCACTGATCGCACCGTGCAGGGGCACGGAGGAGCGCCCGGTCATCCGACCGGGCGCTCCTTCGCTTTCTCCGGTGATCGGTCGTCGTGTCCATTCTGCGCACATGTCGACATGGCGATCAGAATGGTCGACCCGTTTCATCCGATTCGATTCCGACACGCTTGCAGATATATGACCAGAGATGTTTCGGATCAGTCATCCTGGGAACAGAGCGCGGCCCTCCGGCGCGACTTCCTTCCCCATTTCTGAGATTCCGGGAGAACGCGATGACCGACCCGACGACGACCCCCGTGCCGCGGGCGACCCGCCTGTGGGGCGACCGCAGCGTCAAGACGAAGGTGCTCGCCACGGTCGGGCTCTCCGCCGTCGTCACCGGCGCGGTCGGCTTCATGGGCCTGCAGGCGCTGAGCGCCTCGGCCGACGCCGCGGAGAACCTGTACGAGAGCAACCTCCGGGGCGTCGCCGCCATCGGGGACATGTACGCACTGGTCACCGACATGCGGGTGAACATCCGGGACACGATCCTGGGCGCCGAGCCGGCCGCGAACATGGCCGCGGTCGCCACCCTGGCCACGGACTTCCAGGATTCCGCGGAGACCTACCGCGCCACGACGATGGGCGACGCCGGCAAGGCCGCGGCGCTCGACCAGATCCTCACCGACGCAGACGCGTACGTCAGCTTCCAGCAGGACGTGCTCGTGCCGCTGGCCCAGGCGCAGGACTTCACGAACTGGATGGCGCAGAACGCGGACCAGGGCTCGTCGCTGGGCAAGGCCGTCCAGGCGGGCATCCGGGAACTGCGGGATGCCGAGTCGGCGGAGGCCGAGCAGGCGGCCGCCTCCATCCGGTCGGACTACGAGTCGCAGCGCATTCTCGCCCTCGTGCTGATGGCGGTGGGCATCGTCCTCGCCGGCGGCCTCGGCTTCTGGATCGCCCGGGGCATCGCGCGCCAGGCGGCGGGGGTCGGCGACGTGACGGCGGCGCTGTCGCGGGGCGACCTGACCATCCGGAGCGGCCTGGACACGAGCGACGAACTCGGCCGGATGGGGCAGGCGCTCGATGCCGCGGTGGTGGAGCTGCGCACCGTGATGGCGACCGTGGTCGGTGCCGCGGACGCGGTGGCGGCGTCGTCGGAGGAGCTGTCGGCGTCCTCGGCGCAGATCTCCGCGTCGGCGGAGGAGACCTCGGCGCAGTCCGGGGTGGTCAGCTCGGCGGCCGAGGAGGTCAGCCGGAGCGTGCAGACCGTGGCTGCGGGTGCGGAGCAGATGGGTGCCTCGATCCGGGAGATCGCGTCGAATGCCGCCGAGGCCAGCGAGGTCGCCTCGCGGGCGGTGACCGCGGCGGAGACCACGACCGCGACGGTGGCGAAGCTGGGCGAGTCCTCGGCGGAGATCGGCAACGTGGTGAAGGTGATCACGAGCATCGCGGAGCAGACGAACCTGCTGGCGCTGAACGCGACCATCGAGGCGGCTCGTGCCGGTGAGGCGGGCAAGGGCTTCGCGGTGGTCGCCAACGAGGTGAAGGAGCTGGCGCAGGAGACCGCCAAGGCGACCGAGGACATCGCGCGTCGGGTGCACGCGATCCAGGGCGACACCGACGCCGCCGTGGCCGCGATCGGCGAGATCAGCTCGATCGTCGCCCAGATCTCCGACCGGCAGACCACGATCGCCAGCGCGGTCGAGGAGCAGACCGCCACGACCAGCGAGATGGCCCGGTCGGTGCAGGAAGCAGCCGGCGGCACCGGGGAGATCGCGCAGAACATCACCGGCGTCTCGTCGGCGGCGGACTCCACCACGCAGGCGCTGACCCAGACCCGCACCGCGGTGGACGAGCTGTCCCGCATGGCCGCGGACCTGCGGACGACGGTGGGCCGCTTCAGCTACTGAGTGCCGGCCTGAGGGGGCCGTCCCGCACCAGGGGCGCGCGGCGACCGCCGTGCGCCCCTGCTGCATTCCCGTGCCATTCGGCTGTCGAGTCGCCGTCGCACAGAAATGGTCATGTCGACACCGGGAAAACGGTCACCGGGGTCATTTCCCGGGAGCTCCCGACACGCCCTGTTAACGGCCCGTAAACGTCCGATTCGGCCCTATCTTCGCCTCACGCCGCGCGCCGGACCCCTGGGACGACGCGACGCCGACACCTCGATCCCGTCCAGTTCCAGGAGCAGCACCATGAGCACCCCGACCTCCCCCGCCGCGTCCGGCGCGAGCCGGCCCTCCGCCAGGTGGTGGGCCGACCGCGGCGTCAGCACGAAGATCCTCACCGCCGTGGGCGCCGCGGGCGTCGTCGCCACCACGGTGGGCGTGACCGGCATCCTCGCCCTCGGGTCCTCGGCCGACGCGACCCAGCAGATGTACGACGAGAACGTGCAGGGCGTCTCCGCGCTCGACGCGATGGCGGTCACCATCGGGCAGACCCGCAAGCAGCTGCGCGACGTCTTCGTGACGCCGGACCCGGCCGTGGCCCAGCAGCAGCTGGCCGGCATGGACGACCTGGCGGTGACCTTCCACGACCAGCTGGACACCTACCTGGCCGTCGGGCAGACCGCCGCCCAGCAGGAGACGCTCGCCCAGATCAGCGACACCTTCGACCAGTACATCCAGGTCGCGGAGACGCAGGTCGCACCGCTCGGCCTCGCCAACGACCAGGTGGGCTTCTACACGGCGATGACCACGCAGTCCGCGCCCCTCGCCCAGCAGGTCGAGGACGCGCTGGGTGAGCTGGGGGACGGTGAGCGCGCGGCGGCCGAGCAGGCGGCGGCCGACGCGCAGGACCAGTACGAGACCCAGCGGACGACGGCGCTCGCGCTCCTGATCGGCGGCATCGCCGTGGCGCTGGCGGTCGGCTGGGCCGTCGCGCGCGGGATCGCCCGCTCGGCCCGCCAGGTCAAGGAGCTCGCGACGCAGCTGTCGCAGGGTGACCTGACCGGCGCGAGTGGCCTGGCCAGCAAGGACGAGCTGGGCCAGATGGGCCAGGCGCTGGACGCCGCGGTGGTGGAGCTGCGCGGTGTGATGGCGACCGTGGTCGGTGCCGCGGACGCGGTGGCGGCGTCGTCGGAGGAGCTGAGCGCCTCGTCGGCGCAGATCTCCGCGTCGGCGGAGGAGACCAGCGCGCAGTCCGGCGTGGTCAGCTCGGCGGCCGAGGAGGTCAGCCGGAGCGTGCAGACCGTGGCCGCGGGTGCGGAGCAGATGGGTGCCTCGATCCGGGAGATCGCGTCGAACGCGGCCGAGGCGTCGGATGTGGCGTCGCGTGCGGTGTCGGCGGCGGAGACCACCACCGCCACCGTGGCGAAGCTGGGCGAGTCCTCGGCCGAGATCGGCAACGTCGTCAAGGTCATCACCTCCATCGCGGAGCAGACCAACCTGCTCGCGCTCAACGCGACGATCGAGGCCGCCCGCGCCGGCGAGGCCGGCAAGGGCTTCGCGGTGGTCGCCAACGAGGTCAAGGAGCTGGCGCAGGAGACCGCCAAGGCCACGGAGGACATCGCGCGCCGCGTGGAGGCCATCCAGGGCGACACCACCGCTGCCGTCGCCGCGATCGGGGAGATCTCCTCGATCGTCGCCCAGATCGCCGACCGGCAGACGACCATCGCCTCGGCTGTGGAGGAGCAGACCGCCACGACGAACGAGATGGCCCGCTCGGTGCAGGAGGCGGCCGGCGGCACGGGGGAGATCGCGCAGAACATCACCGGGGTCTCGACCGCAGCCGAGTCCACCACGCAGGCGCTGACCCAGACCCGCACCGCGGTCGACGAGCTGTCCCGCATGGCCGCCGACCTGCGGACGACGGTGAGCCGCTTCAGCTACTGACGCAGGACGCGCCGGGGGGCGCGAGGGAAGAGAGCGCGGGACCGGGTCACCGGTTCCGCGCTCTCGCCGTTCCCGGGGCTGCTCACCGCTCCAGAAATGGTGTCATGTCGACACCTCAGGAATGGTCATCGACCTTTGTCGGCGACACGCCCGCCATTGCCGTACTGAGCCGTCCGAAATGTCGGAAGGTCATCCCGTACCCGGCAGGAACGCACCACATGCGGGCCGCAGTCCGCCATTTCTTCGCGCGCACAGGAGTGAGCATGTCCGTCCGTCTGACCTCGTCCGGCCCCCGCCGACGGGGTGGCTGGTTCGCCGACCGCCCCATCGGGATGAAGATCGGCCTGGTCGTCGGCCTGCTCGCCGTCGTCGTCATCGCCACGAACCTCCTCGCGGTCTCGCGCATCGGTGAGATGCGCGACGGGCAGGAGCGCATCTACAGCGAGAACCTGCAGCCGCTCAACGCCCTGTCGGCCGTGCAGCGCGCCACCGCAGCCCACCGTGCCCGTGTCCTGGAGTACGCGGTCTCCGACCCCGCGCGCCGGGTCGAGCTGCTCGGCGAGATGGGCGAGAAGCAGGCCGACGTCGACGCGGCCCTCGCGGAGTACGAGCCCTTCGTCGTCGACCAGGCGGCCATCGACAAGTACGAGACCGCCCGGCAGCAGTTCCTGAGCACGACCACCACCCAGCTCTTCCCGGCTGCTGACACGGGTGACCTGGCGCTGTACGCGCAGGTCTACCGGGACGTCTCCAGCCCGCTGCTGACCGACATCGCCGACGGGCTGGAGGAGGAGGGCCTCGCCCAGTCCGCCCAGGCCGTCGCCCGCAACACCGCCAGCGAGGACGAGGCGAACAGCGCCGTCACCCTGCTGCTGGTCACGTCCCTGACCGCCGTCGTCCTCGCGGTCGGCCTGACCGTCGTCGTCGTCCGTCGCATGGTCCGGAACCTGCAGACCGTGCAGCGCTCGGCCGAGGCCCTCGCGGCCGGTGACCTGACCGTGTCGGCCTCCGTCGACGGGGACGACGAGGTCGGCCGCATGGCCGCGGCGCTCGACGCCGCCCAGCAGAACCTGCGCAGCGTGATGTCCTCGGTCGTGGGTGCTGCAGACGCGGTGGCGGCGTCGTCGGAGGAGCTGTCGGCGTCGTCGGCGCAGATCTCGGCCTCGGCCAACGAGACCTCGGCGCAGTCGGGTGTCGTGGCCGGCGCAGCGGAGGAGGTCAGCCGGAGCGTGCAGACCGTCGCCGCGGGCGC
>NZ_KL370778.1:0-263455 GCF_000701365.1 Blastococcus sp. URHD0036 | reverse complement strand
GCCGAGATCGGCAACGTCGTCAAGGTCATCACCTCGATCGCGGAGCAGACCAACCTGCTCGCGCTGAACGCGACCATCGAGGCCGCCCGCGCCGGTGAGGCGGGCAAGGGCTTCGCGGTCGTGGCCAACGAGGTGAAGGAGTTGGCGCAGGAGACGGCGAAGGCGACCGAGGACATCGCCCGCCGGGTCCAGTCGATCCAGGGCGACACCACGGCGGCGGTGGCCGCGATCGCGGAGATCTCCTCGATCGTCGCCCAGATCTCCGACCGGCAGACGACCATCGCCAGCGCGGTCGAGGAGCAGACCGCCACGACGAACGAGATGGCCCGCTCGGTGCAGGAGGCGGCGCAGGGCTCGGGTCAGATCGCCGACAACATCACCGGCGTCTCCTCCGCGGCCGACTCCACCACCCAGGCGCTGACGCAGACCCGCACCGCGGTCGATGAGCTGTCCCGGATGGCCGCCGACCTGCGCACCACGGTCGGCCGCTTCACCTACTGACGACGGGCAGTTCCAGCTACCGACGACGGGCAATAGTGCAGTTCTGCACCGTGCAGAACTGCACTGTTGCCCGCGGTTGTCAGTGCGCGAGGCGGGCGCCGAGCGCGGCCAGCCGCTCGGCGGCCTCGGTGAGGACGGCGTCCTGCTTGCAGAAGGCGAAGCGGACCAGCGACGGCGCGGCGTCCTGGTCGTCGTGGAACACCCGCACAGGCACCCCGACCACCCCGGCCAGCTCCGGCAGGTCCCAGCACAGCGCCATCGCGTCGGTGTAGCCCAGCGGTGCGGCGTCGGCGGTGACGAAGTAGGTGCCGTCGGGCCGGTTGGTCGCGAAGCCGGCGGCCTCCAGACCCGCCACGAGGAGGTCCCGCTTGCGGGCGAGGTCGGCGCGCAGGCCGTCGAAGTACTCGTCCGGCAGCGCCAGCGCCCTGGCGACGGCGGGCTGGAACGGCCCGCTGCCGACGAACGTGAGGAACTGCTTCACCGCCCGGACGGCGGCCACGAGCTCGGTCGGGCCGTGCACCCAGCCGACCTTCCAGCCGGTCACCGAGAACGTCTTGCCGGCCGAGGAGATCGTCAGCGTCCGCTCGGCCATACCCGGCAGCGTCGCGATCGGCACGTGCGGGACGCCGTAGGTCATGTGCTCGTAGACCTCGTCGGCGACCACCACCGCGTCGTGCTCCACCGCCAGCCGCGCCACGAGCTCGAGCTCGGCGCGGGTGAACACCTTGCCGGTCGGGTTGTGCGGGGTGTTGAGCAGCACGACGCGCGTGCGGTCGGTGAACGCCGCCCGCAGCGCCGCCTCGTCGACGGCGAAGTCCGGTGAGCGCAGGACGACGGTGCGCCGGGTCGCTCCGGCGAGCGCCACCGTGGCCGCGTAGCTGTCGTAGTACGGCTCGAAGGTGACCACCTCGTCCCCGGGGGTGGTCAGCGCGAGCACCGCGGCGGCGATCGCCTCCGTGGCGCCCACGGTCACCAGCACGTCGGCGGGGTCCACGGTCATGCCGCGGAAGCGCGCCTGGTGGGCGGCCACGGCCTCGCGCAGCTCGAGCACCCCGGGCCCGGGCGGGTACTGGTTCGCCCCGCCGCGGATGGCGCCGACGGCGTCCTCCAGCAGCGAGGCCGGACCGTCGGTGTCGGGGAAGCCCTGGCCGAGGTTGATCGCGCCGGTCCGCACGGCCAGCGCCGACATCTCGGCGAACACCGTGGTGGCGAAGGGCTGCATCCGCTCGGTCAGCGCGGCACGCGGCAGGGTCACACCGGTCAATCTCCCAGGCCCGACCCGCCGCCGTCGTCCGGCCCCGCGGGGGCGGCCGCCGGTCGCCGTGTCGACGCCGGTGCGGCGGTCACCGACATTTGTGGCTGGACCGGTTCCGACACGCCGCCGGGGTGCCGATGAGGACCGCGGCGGATCCCTACGTTTCCGCGCCGGGAGCCCGCACTCGCCTTGAGTAGCGCGGCCGCGTGCCGACAGAACCCACGGGCCCTCCACGGGCCCGACGCAGAGCAGAGAGAAGGCACCGGTGGACGGTCTGGACGACATCGTCGAGGAGTTCCTCGTCGAGAGCCACGAGAACCTGGACCAGCTGGACACCGACCTGGTCGCCCTCGAGCAGGAGCCCAACTCGCGGGAGCGGCTCTCGAGCATCTTCCGGACGATCCACACGATCAAGGGCACCAGCGGCTTCCTGGCGTTCAACCGCCTGGAGGAGGTCACGCACATCGGGGAGAACATGCTCTCCCGGCTGCGGGACGGCGCCCTCGACCTGACCCCCGCGCGGACCAGCGTCCTGCTGCGCATGGTCGACACCGTCCGCTCCCTGCTGACCTCGATCGAGGCCACCGGCGGCGAGGGCACCGTCGACGTCTCCGACGTCGTCGCGGCCATCGGCGCCGCGATGGAGGACCGCCCGGCCGAGGCGCCTGCCGCCGAGGCGCCTGCTGCCGCCGCGCCCGCCGCGGAGCCGGCCGCCGTGGCCGCTTCCCCGGCGCCCGCCGCGCCCGCCGCCAAGCGGACCCGCAAGGCCCCGGCCGCGAAGCCCGCCGCCGCCCCGGCCCCCACCGAGCCCGTCGCCGAGCCCATCGCCGCGGCGGTCGCCGCGGCCCCTGTCCTGGAGGTCCCTGCCGTGGAGGTCCCCGTCGTCGACGCGCCCGTCGCCGAGGCCGCCGAGCCGGAGCACGCCCCCGCCGCCGAAGGCGGCCAGGCGCGGCGCGCCGTCGCCGACAGCACCATCCGCGTGGACGTCGACCTGCTCGACGAGCTCATGCTGCTCGTCGGGGAGCTCGTGCTGACCCGCAACCAGATCGTCCAGTACGTCGGCCGGTCCAACGACACCGACCTGGTCCGCGCCTCCCAGCGGCTCAACCTCATCGCCAGCGAGCTGCAGGAGGGCGTCATGAAGACGCGCATGCAGCCGATCGACCACATCTGGTCCAAGCTGCCGCGCGTCGTCCGCGACCTCGGCATCCAGTGCGGCAAGAGCGTCCGCCTGGAGATGGAGGGCAAGGACACCGAGCTCGACAAGACCCTGCTCGAGGCCGTCAAGGACCCGCTGACCCACCTGGTCCGCAACTCCGTCGACCACGGCATCGAGTCGCCGGACAAGCGCAAGGCGTCCGGGAAGCCGGCCGAGGGCGTGCTCACCCTGCGCGCCAAGCACGAGAGCGGCCAGGTCGTCGTCGAGGTCGCCGACGACGGCGCCGGCATCGACCCGGCGCGGATCGGCGCCAAGGCCGTCGAGCGTGGCCTGGTGACCGAGGCCCAGCTGGCCCGGATGACCGCCGCCGACGTCCTGCAGATGATCTTCCTGCCGGGCTTCTCGACCGCTGCCGCCGTCACCAACGTGTCCGGCCGCGGCGTCGGCATGGACGTCGTCAAGACCAACATCGAGGCCATCGGCGGCACCATCGAGGTCGAGTCGGTGGCCGGCACCGGCACCGTCTGCCGGCTGCGCATCCCGCTGACCCTGGCGATCGTGCCCGCGCTCACCGTCGAGTGCGCCACCGACCGCTACGCCATCCCGCAGATCAGCCTCCAGGAGCTCGTCTCGCTGGACGCCGAGAAGGCCGTCAACGCGGTCGAGGAGGTCGGCGGCGCTCAGGTCTACCGGCTGCGCGGGGAGCTCCTCCCCCTCGTCCGGCTCACCGACGTCCTCGGCATCACCTCCGAGCGGCACGACGGCCACGTGGTCATCGCGGTGCTGCGCTCCGAGGGCCGGCGCTTCGGCCTCGTCGTCGACCGCGTCATCAACACCGAGGAGATCGTCGTCAAGGCCGTCGGCGGCCAGCTGAAGTCGATCGGCCTCTACTCCGGCGCCACGGTCCTCGGCGACGGGACGGTCGCGCTCATCCTCGACGTCCAGGCGCTGGCCCGGCGGGCCCTGCGCACCGAGAGCGCCGAGCGGCAGGAGGCCCGCGTGGCCGCCGCCGTGGCCGCGGCCGACAGCGAGTCCAAGCGCGAGCGGATGCTGCTGGCCGCCATCGGCGGGGGCCGGCGGGTCGCGATCCCGCTCGACACCGTCACCCGGCTCGAGCAGGTCCGCACCGAGAACGTCGAGCGGGTCGGCAACCGCGAGGTCGTGCAGTACCGCGGCGCGATCCTCCCGATCGTCCGGCTCGACCGGCACCTGGGTGCCTACGGCGAGACCGACCGCGAGGTCCTCGAGGTCATCGTCTACAGCGACCACGGCCGCAGCGTGGCCATCGTGGTCGAGGAGATCCTCGACATCGTCGACGGCGAGGACGCCATCCGCAGCGACATCGAGGACATGGGCCTGCTCGGCTCCGCCGTCCTCGGCGACAAGGTGACCGAGCTGCTCGACGTCCGCGCGGCCATCCTCGCCGCCGACCCGGCGTTCTACAGCACCGGTTCCGGCTTCTCGACGCCCGAGGGCGTCTCCTCGTCCCTGATGGAGGTCTGACGTGAGTGCCCCGACCGACACCCGCCCCACCGACGCCGTCGCCGCGCCGGTCATCGGTGGTCAGCTGGCCACCTTCTGGCTCGACGGCGACCTGTACGGCGTCGAGGTGGCGCACGTGCAGGAGGTCCTGCGCAGCCAGAGCCTGACCCGGGTGCCGCTGGCCCCCGCCGCCGTCGCCGGCCTGATCAACCTGCGGGGTCAGGTCGTGACGGCGATCGAGCTGCGCGAGCGCCTGGGGCGCCCGCCGCGGCCGGAGGACACCGACGCCGTCGTCATCGTCGTGCGCCTGCACGGCGAGGCCGTCAGCCTGCTCGTGGACGCGATCGCCGACGTCGTCGACGTCGACCCGGCGGACTTCGAGGCGCCGCCGGACACCCTCGACGGCAACGCCCGGGACCTGATCCGGGGCGCGTTCAAGCTCGACGGTCAGCTCCTGTTGGCCCTCGACGTGCACAAGGCCGTCAGCCCCTGAGGCCCTGCGCGACCCGACCCGGCCCCCTGCTCGACCCGATCCTGGGTGGAGCAGGGGGCCGGGTCGTTTCCGGGCCCCGATCTCGTCACTCTGCGCGATCGCGCCCTAACAGATCCACCCGGGACACGCGACGACGAGGGCGACGGTCTCCAACGGACGAGTGAGGGCCGCATGGCGCCCGGGGACGATGCCGGTCAGCATGGGTCCTGCCCTTGTCCCGGCTCCCGGAGGCGCTGTCGTGCCGTACTCGCTGGTCAGTGCCGCCACTCTCGGCTTCGACCTGGTCCGCCTCCCGCTGGGGCGCCAGGTCGCCGACGTCCTGCTGACGGGACTCACCGCGGACGCCGCCACCCTCGAGGGCATCGCCGCCGTCCACCCGTCGGCCGGCCGTGACCGGGAGGAGCGGGCCGTCCTCGCGGTCCGGGCCCGCCGGGCGCGGGAGATGGCCGCCGCCGTGCCGAGCCTGCGCTCGGCCGGCACCTCCGACCGCGCCGCCGTCCTGGTCGAGCAGCTCGAGCGCGGGCTGATCGGGGACGCCGCCGCCGTGGAGCGGGTCCTCCGGGACGACGTCCTCGGGCCCGAGCACCCCGCTGCCGCGCACCTCGACGAGGACGTGCTCGCAGCGGCCGCCGACGTGCTCGGCGACGCCGTCATCGGCTCCTTCGCCGCCGACGTGCTGCCCCCGCTGGTCCGCCGGCAGCTGACCGGTCCGCTGGCGCTGGCGATGGCGACCGGGCTGATCCCGCCCGTCGAGCCGGACCTGGGGCCCGCCGAGGTCGAGGTCCGCGCGTTCCTGACCGCGATCGGCGACCAGGACGACGCCGCGCGGGCCCGCTGGCGCCAGGCCGTCGACGAGAGCCGGCTGGAGCGCCGTCCGTGGGCCAAGGCGATGCACGAGGCCTCGTGGGCCGCGCACGTGTCCGGCCGCCTGCGGGTGCTCGCCGGCGCGCAGCTGCTCGCGGTGCAGGCGTTCGCCGACGGCGGCTTCGACGGTCGTGACGGCGCGCAGGGCGTCTGGAACGCCGTCGCCGGGGTGGTCCAGGGCCTGACGATGGGCGACATGCTCGACACCAGCGCGCTGTCGGTCCTGCTCGCTCCCTGGGAGCGCGTCACCACCGCCTGACCCGGTTCCCCGACGGCTCCGGCGAGCTGGCGTGCCGGCCGTGGACGAGGTCGAGCCCGCCGACGTGCGGGTCGTCGGGGTGTCGCTGGACTGCGCCGACCCGGACGAGCTGGCCGACTTCTACCTGCGGCTGCTCGGTGGGCGGGTGCTGTGGCGGCGCGAGAACAGCGTCGGCGTGCGGGTGCCCGGGCTGCTGCTGATCCCTCAGCGGGTCGAGGCCTACCGCCCGCCGGTCTGGCCCGGCGCCTCCGTCGTCCACCTGGACCTCACCGCCGGCGACGCGCTGGACGGGCCCACCGAGCGGGCCCTGGCCCTCGGCGCCCGGTTGGCCGACCCGCAGCCGGACCCGCGGTGGCGGGTGCTGCTCGACCCGGCCGGCCACCCGTTCTGCATCACGCCGTTCGCGCCGTCGCCGGAGCTCCTCGCCGACTGAGCGTCCTGACACGAGCGGTGTGCGCTGGGTGCCCGTTCCGGTGACCGAACGGTCTCTGGGCGCACAGTCCCCGTAGCAGGAGCGGAATGGCCTGGTCAGCGGCGACCGGAGCCGCCGCACTGACCGTCCCGCCGGGTCGACAAATGGCGAAACGGCCATTCCCGCGAGCAGTCATCGCGGATTGCGTAACGAGTCCGCCGCAGCACTTCAGGTGACGTTTGTGGCGGCCGACAACTCCTGTGACGCCTGAGGCACCCGGGTCCGCCGCGAGGCGCGGAACCGGTTGCGCCCGGCCGAACTTCAACCGGCCACAACCGGTGCCGATACACGACTAGCAGCCCCCGTCGGCTGTCCGACAGGAGCAGGAGGACGGATGAACCCGATCCGGGTGCTGGTGGTCGACGATTCGATAGTCGTCCGCAAGATCGTGACCGACGTGCTCTCCCAGGACCCCGGCATCGAGGTCGTCGGCACCGCCGTCAACGGCAAGCTCGCGGTCGGCAAGGTCGAGCAGCTCAAGCCGGACCTGGTCACCATGGACATCGAGATGCCGGAGATGAACGGCATCGAGGCGGTCAAGGCCATCCGGGCCCTGCGCAGCCGGGTCCCGATCATCATGTTCAGCACGCTCACCGAGCGCGGCGCGTCGGCCACCCTCGACGCCCTCTCGGCCGGCGCGAACGACTACGTCACCAAGCCCGCCAACGTGGGCAGCGTGGCGCAGTCGATGGAGAGCGTCCGCGAGCAGCTGATCCCCAAGATCAAGGCGCTCACCGGCCGCCTCGTCTCCGCGGGCCCCGTGCGCGCCAGCGCGTCCCTCGCCCCGGTCCGCCCGGCCGCGCCGCGGACCACCCCCGTCGAGAAGCCGGCGATCCTGGTCATCGGCTCCTCCACCGGCGGCCCCGAGGCCCTCGCCAAGGTCCTGCCCGCGCTGCCGGCCTCGCTGCCGGTGCCGGTGCTCCTGGTCCAGCACATGCCGCCGGTCTTCACCCGGCAGTTCGCCCAGCGACTGGACCGGTTGTCCGCCCTGCGCGTGGTCGAGGCCGTCGACGGCACGCAGCTGTCGCCGGGCACCGTCCACCTCGCCCCCGGCGACCACCACCTCACGATCCGGACGAGCGCCCGCGGCAACGCCACGATGCTGACCCAGGGCCCGCCGGAGAACTTCTGCCGGCCGGCCGTCGACCCGCTGTTCCGTTCCGCCGTGGACGCGCACAAGGGCGCCGTCCTCGCGGTCGTCCTGACCGGGATGGGCTCCGACGGCAAGCTCGGCGCCGCCCGCATCCGCGAGGCCGGCGGCACCGTCGTCGTCCAGGACCAGGCCACCTCGGTGGTCTGGGGCATGCCGGGCGCCATCGCCTCGGCGGGCCTCGCCGACGAAATCCTCCCGCTGGACCGCATCGCCGAGACCATCGTGCGGCGGCTGACCGGTCCCAGCATCAGCACCGCACCCAGCCGGTTCTCCGCGCTGGCCACTGGAGGAGTCCGATGACCCTGACCGCCACGAGCTTCGACTGGGTGCGCCAGGTGGTGCACCGGGAGAGCGCGATCGTGCTGGCGCCGGGCAAGGAGTACCTGGTCGAGGCCCGGCTCCTGCCGATCGCCCGTCAGAAGGGGCTCGCCGACGTCGGCCAGCTGGTCGACAACGTCCGCACCCGGCCGAACCCGGAGGACACCCGGCGCATCGTCGAGGCGCTCACCACCAACGAGACGTCCTGGTTCCGCGACGGCGACCCGTTCACCACGCTGACCACGACCGTCCTGCCCTCGCTGCTGAGCGCGCGTGGCCCCAACGAGCGGCTGCAGATCTGGTCGGCGGCCTGCTCCTCGGGGCAGGAGCCGTACACGATCGCGATGCTCCTCGAGGACGCGATGCCCAACGCGGCGGGCCGGGTGTCGATCACGGCCACCGACCTCTCCCGCGAGATGGTCGAGCGGACCCGCGCCGGCCGGTTCAGCCAGCTGGAGGTCAACCGCGGCCTCCCGGCGGCGATGCTGGTCCGCCACTTCTCCCGCGCCGGGAGCGAGTGGGAGGTCAACTCCACGCTCCGCCGCATGGTGACCGCCAGCGAGTGCAACCTCGCCGCCCCGCTGCCGCGGATGGGCCCGTTCGACGTGGTCTACCTGCGCAACGTCCTCATCTACTTCGACCTGCCCACCAAGCAGGCGATCCTCCGCCGGGTCCGCGCCCTCATGAAGCCGGACGGCTGGCTGTTCCTCGGTGCCGCCGAGACCACTCTCGGCGTCGACAACGACTGGGAGCGGGTCGTCCTCGGCCGCAGCTCTGCCTACCGCCCGCTGAAGGGGGCCTGACACACCATGCGTGCTCTGGTGATCGACGACTCGCGCGCCATGCGCCGGATCGTCAGCAGCATCCTGACCGGCTTCGGCTACGAGGTCCGGGACGCCGGCCACGGTGGGGAGGCCCTCGACGTCCTGAACGAGGGCTGGGTCCCCGACCTGGCCACCATCGACTGGAACATGCCGGTCATGGACGGACTGCAGTTCGTCTCGGCCGTGCGGGCCAACCCGGCCTGGCGCTCGATGACCATGATGATGGTCACCTCGGAGAGCGAGCACACCCAGATCGTGCGAGCGCTGGCCGCCGGCGCGCACGAGTACGTGATCAAGCCGTTCACGGCCGATGCCATCCGCGACAAGCTGGCGCTGCTCGGCCTTCTCCCCCAGGAGGTTGCCCTGTGACGACGACCGACATCGGCGCCCGCCCGGTCATCGACGAGCTGATCGACGGGCCGACGGTCCTGTCGATCACCGAGGAGGCCTGGATCTCCCTCGTCGGTGAGGACGAGGTGCTGGTCCCGATCCCGGGTGAGCTGCCCGCGGACGTCGTGTCCAGCTGGGTCGACGTCGTCGGCCCGTGGACCGGCAGCGTCGTCCTCACCACCAGCCGGCGGACCGCCGAGGACCTGTCCCGGGCCCTGCTCCGCGAGAGCGCCCCCGAGGTGCTCGAGGAGGAGGACGTCGTCGACGCCTTCGGCGAGATCGCCAACGTCGTCGGCGGCAGCGTCAAGGCCGTGCTCCCGGGCCACTCGGCCCTCAGCCTGCCGTCGGTGGGCACCGCACCGGAGATCCGCAACCCCGCCGACGTCTGCCGGATCGACGTGCTCTGGCGCGGCGAGCCGATCGTCATCTCGGTCCAGGGCGCGCTCCCGGCCCTGCCCCCGCACAGCACCACCCCCTGATCACCCACGCACGAGAACGGAGTCACCCCGTGAAGATCCTGATCGCCGACGACAGCCGTGTGATGCGGCAGATCGTCATCCGGACCCTGCGCCAGGCCGGTTACGACGACCACGACATCGTCGAGGCCGAGGACGGCGCCGACGCGCTGGCCAAGGTCTCGTCGGAGAAGCCGGACCTGGTCCTGTCGGACTGGAACATGCCCAACATGACCGGCATCGAGTGCCTCGAGGCGCTGCGCAACTCCGGTTCGACCGTCCCCTTCGGCTTCGTCACCTCCGAGGGCTCGGCGGAGATGCGGGACAAGGCGGCCAACGCCGGCGCGCTGTTCCTCATCGCCAAGCCCTTCACCGCCGACACCTTCACCGAGCACCTGGACGGGGTGATCGCATGAGCGCCGACACCCGGGTCCTGCCCACCAGCAAGGACGCCAAGGACATGCTCTCGGGCCTGGTCGGCAAGCCGGTGGCCGTGGCCCCCGGCGCACCGGTCACCCCGACCGAGCGCTCCCCCGTGTCGGTCGCCGTGTACGTCGATCCGCAGCTCAACGTCAACGCGCTGTGCGTCATGGACCTGGCCCTGTCGGCCTGGACCGCCGGCGCGCTGGCGATGCTCCCCCCCGGCGGCGTCCAGGACGCGGTCGAGGAGGACGGCGAGCTGTCGTCGATGCTGACCGAGGCGCTCTACGAGGTCGTGAACGTCGTCTCGGCGCTGTTCAACGTGCCGGGTGCGCCGCACTCCAAGCTGCACAAGCTCTTCGCCCCCGGCGACGACATCGACGGTGACATCGCCGGCATGCTCGCCGCCTTCAACCGGCTCGACCTGCAGGTCGAGGTCCCCGGCTACGGCAAGGGCAACCTGTCCCTGGTCATCCCCTGACCTCTCCGCACCACCCATCGCGCACTCGCGGGTGACCCCCGCCGTGCCGACGAGCTGCCCCGGGGCGGCGCCGGGCCACCCGCGCTCCGCCGCCCCGGGCGCATCCTGCTGTGCGATCCGTCGTCCTCCGGACGACACCGCGGCCACGAGCCGTTCCCCGGCTGCGTCGAGCCCCACCTGCCGTCCCCTCGCGGGACCCTCCGGGCCCCACTCGGCCCGGCAACACGGCCACGAGCCGTTCCCCGGCTGCGTCGAGCCCCATCTGCCGTCCCCTCGCGGGACCCTCCGGGCCCCACTCGGCCCGGCACCGCGGCCACGAGCCGTTCCCCGGCTGCGTCGAGCCCCACCTGCCGTCCCCTCGCGGGACCCTCCGGGCCCCACTCGGCCCGGCACCGCGGCCACGAGCCGTTCCCCGGCTGCGTCGAGCCCCACCTGCCGTCCCCTCGCGGGACCCTCCGGGCCCCACTCGCGCCGGGGCCGTGCCCCTCAGGAGTGGACCGGCTCCTGGTACTCGACCGTGGTGGGCAGGCAGGCCCACACGTGCTTGCTCAGACCGTCGACGTACCAGCCGTGGGCGACCGACAGCCGCGCCACCAGGTGCAGGCCCATGCCGCCCCGGCTCGGGTCACGGCCCACCGCGGGTGAGGGCATGGTGTCCCGCGCGCGGTCGCTGATGTCGAGGATCCAGCCGCCGCTGCCGGCGATGACGGTCCCGACCACCGGCCTGTCGCCGTGGCGCAGGGCATTGGACGCGAGCTCGTCGAAGGCGAGGATCATCTGGTCGGCGACCGGGTCGTCGGGGTCGCGGGGGAAGCCGACCTCGTCCAACCGGGCGCGCAGCGCGGCTCGCACTGCCGGCAGCTCCGCGAGGGACCGCAGGTCCCATCGCCACATCTCGCCCCGGCCGTCCGGCAGCGGCCGCAGGGGCCACGCCAGTCGACTCATGTCCTTCCCCCGTCACTTGTGTCCGTTTTCTCGGATGTCCTCAAGGTGCCCAGGGGTGCGGTGCCTCAACCGTGTGGGGCCCGTCGGGGTGGTGTCCGCTCCCGGGAGTCGGGCGTGGCGGTCCGGATGAGGCAGAGTGATCGTCGTGATCACCGACCGGCCGCAGCCGCCTCCGGGTGGCCTGCTGGAGCAGGCCGTGGAGGGCATGGACCGCCCGATGTTCGTCCTCGACGACAACTGGCGCTTCAGCTACATCAACCCGGCGGGGGCCAAGGTGCTCGGCCGCACGGTCGGCGACCTCCTCGGCATGGGCATCTGGGACGAGTTCCCCGAGGCCGTCGGCAGCCCGTTCCAGAAGCTCTACACGTCGGTGCGCAGGACCGGGGAGTCCGGCCGCACGGAGGCGTGGTTCGAGCCGTTGGCGACGTGGTTCCAGGCCGACGCCTTCCTCACCGACGCGGGCCTGGTGGTCACCTACGACGACGTCACCGCCCGCCGGCGCGCCGAGGAGGAGCGGACCGCCGCGGTCGCCGCCCGTGAGGACGCCGCCCTGCGCGCCGCCGACGCGGCCGGCGCCGCCGAGCTCGCCGGCCGGCACCTCATGCTGCTCGGCGACATCAGCCAGGCGATGACGTCGACGCTGGACAACGACGAGGCCGTGGCCCGCTTCGCCCGCCTCGTCGTCCCCCTGCTGGCCGACTGGTGCCTGGTGAGCGTCGTCGACCCGGACGGCACCCGGCGGGACGTCGGCCGGGCGCACCGCGATCCGGCCATGGTCGAGGCGATGCACCGCTACGCGGACGCACGGGTGGGCAGCAACCGACCGGCCGCGCCCGTGCCGACGGCGCTGCGCAGCGGCCGGCCGGTGGTCATCCCGCAGCTCACCAGCGCGCACATCGAGCAGATGGTCGCCAACGAGGCTGCGCGGGAGGCACTGGAGCCGCTGCAGCCCGCTGCCGTGGCCACCTTCCCGCTGCTGGCCCGCGGCGAGCAGTTCGGTGCCATCACGCTGGTCAACGGTCCGGAGCGGGGGCCGCACACCGACGTCGAGCTGCGCACCGCCGAGATCGCCTCCCGGCGCGCGGCACTGGCGCTGGACAACGCCCGGCTGGCGGCGGCCAACCAGCAGGTCGCCGAGCGGCTCCAGCTCTCCCTGCTCTCCCCGCCGGTGCAGCAGCCGCACCTGGAGACCGCGGTCCGCTACCGCGCGGCGACCCGCGGGGTCTCCATCGGCGGTGACTGGTACGACAGCATCCTGCAGCCCGACGGCGACATGGTCCTGGTCATCGGCGACGTCATGGGGCACGACATCGAGGCCGCGGCGGCCATGGGCCAGGTGAAGACCCTGGTCCGCGGCATCGCCTTCGACCGGCTCGAGGAGCCGGCCGGAGTGCTGCGCCGGGTGGACCACGCCCTGGTGGGGCTGGCGGTGCCCACCATGGCGACCGCGCTGGTCTGCCGGGTCGAGCACGACGGAGCCGGCGGCCGCACCCTGCGCTGGTCGTCGGCCGGCCACCCCGAGCCGATGCTGCGCCGGGCCGACGGCCGGGTCACCGACCTCACCGCGCCGATCGGGCCGCCGCTGGGCATCGGCTGGCGGGGGCCGCGGGCCGACGGCGCCACGGACCTGCCCGACGACGCCACGGTGCTGCTGTTCACCGACGGCCTGTTCGAGCGCCGCGGGATCCCGCTGGACGACGGCCGCGACCAGGTCCGCGAGCTGCTGGTCCGGTTCGGCGACCGCCCGCTCGAGGAGTTCTGCGACCGGCTGCTGACCGAGATGCTGGTCGACGGCGCCGAGGACGACGTCGCCGTCCTGGCCCTGCGGACCCGCGCGGGAGCCCGCTGACCCGGATCAGCCGGCCTGCTCGATCGCGAAGGCGACGAGGAAGCCGACGGTGGTGATGAGGCCCGTCCACGTGCGGGTCTCCTCGAAGGCCTCCGGGATCATCGTGTCGGCGACCATGGTGAGGATCGCGCCCGCCGCGACGGCGGTGATGACGGCGATGATCTCCGGGGCGGCGTCCCCCAGCACCAGGTAGCCGAAGAGCGCGGCCAGCGCGCTGACCACCGCGATGCCGCCCCAGATGCCGAACACGTAGCGGGCCGAGCGGCCGCTGCGCTTCATCCCGGCCGCGCTGGACAGCCCCTCGGGCACGTTGGAGATGAACACCGCCGCGAGGACCGAGAGGCTCACTCCCCCACCGCCGATCAGGCCCAGCCCGAGGACGACGCTCTCCGGCACCCCGTCCAGCAGCGCGCCCACCGCGATCGCGGCGCCGCTGCCGGCCTGCTCGTCCTCCGAGGGCTGCCCGCCGGACCGCTTGCGGTGGCGGGCGCCGCGCCGGGCGAGGACGGCGTTGGCGCCCACGTAGGCCAGCGCACCGCCGAGGAACCCGATCGCGGTGGGCACGAGGCCCCCGATGTCCGCCGCCTCCGCGACGAGGTCGAAGGCCACCGCGGAGATGAGGACGCCGGAGCCGAAGGCCATGACGGAGGCGATGACCGGCTGGGGCACGCGCACGAACCAGGCGACGAGGGCCCCGAGGACGAGGGCGGCCCCGCCCAGCAGGCCCCACAGGCCCGCCTCGATCCACACCGGCACGCGGGGCTCCCTGCCCGGGCCCCTCGGCGGCCAACCCTCAGTCGGGGTGGCTGAGCAGGTAGCGGCCGAAGTGCGGGACGGTGAAGGCGATCTGCCCGCGTTCGGCGGAGTAGACCAAGCCCTTCTTGATCAGCGAGTCGCGCGCCGGGGAGAGCGACGCGGGCTTGCGGCCCAGGGAGACGGCGACCTCGGACGTCGCGACGGCGTTGCCCTGCGGACCGCCCAGCTCGGCCATCGCGTGCATGTACTCCCGCTCGGCGGGGGTGGCCCGGTCGTAGCGCGAGCCGAAGAAGCCGACGGCGAGCTCGGCCTCGGCGACCGGCGCGGCCACGGCGACGTCGGCGGCGCTGATCGGCGAGGCGCCGGCGACGTCCCAGGTGACCTTGCCGTAGGCCTGCACGAAGTAGGGGTAGCCGTCGGCGGCGGCGTAGAGGGCGTCGAGCGCGGCGGGCTCGAAGGTGACCTCCTCGCGCTCGGCCGGCGCCAGCAGGGCCCGGTCGGCGGCCGCGCGGTCCAGCCGGTCGATGCGCAGGTAGCGGAACAGCCGCTCCGAGTAGCTCTTGGAGGCGCTCAGGACCGCGGGGAGGTGCGGCAGGCCCGCGCCGACCACGATCAGCGGCGCCCCCTGCTGGCTCAGCTCGTGGCAGGCCGCGCAGATGGCCGAGACGTCGGGTGCCTGGACGTCCTGCATCTCGTCGATGAACAGGGCGATACCCTTCCCGACGTCGGCGGCGAGCCCCGCGGCGTCGCTCAGCAGCTCGACCAGGTCGATCTCCATGTCCCCGGAGTCGGCCCGCCCGGTCGCCGCCGGGACGTCGATCCCCGGCTGCCAGCGGTCGCGCACCTTGGCGTCGCTGCTGACCGCGCGCTGGGCGAACGCCTTCACGGTGGCGAGGACGGCGTCCATCGACTCCTGGTCCGGGTGGCGGAGCTCGCGCAGCGCCATGTGCAGGGCCGAGGAGACCGGACGGCGCAGCGACTGGTCGGGACGGGCCTCGATCTTCCCGGTCCCCCAGCCGCGGCCGATCGCCGCGGAGCGCAGCTGGTTGAGCAGGACGGTCTTGCCGACGCCGCGGAGCCCGGTGAGCACGAGGGACCGCTCCGGCCGGCCGCGGGCGATGCGTTCCAGCACGACGTCGAACGCGGACAGCTCGTCGTCCCGCCCGGCGAGCTCGGGCGGGCGCTGGCCGGCGCCGGGGGCATAGGGGTTCCGGACGGGATCCACGTCGAGCACCGTATGGCGGTCTCTAGCGGCCGCCGTAGACATCCGTAGAACGAGCTACTGCGTGTCGCCCGGGACCAGCGGGACTCGAGCGTCGTCTGAGGTCCTCTAGCCGCGACCCTAGAACTCTCTAGACGGCACTAGGTCCCCGATCGCGGACACCGGCCCCGCTAGCGTGCCCGCCGTGATCAGGTTCGCGCTCAAAGTGGTCGCCCTCGCGGCGGCCTTCTACTTCGTCGCCGAGAACGTCCCCGGCATCGACGTCGTCGGCAACGAGGACGCGACGCTGGGCATCACCGGCACGTTCCTGTGGGTGGGTCTGATCTTCGCGGTCGTGAACGCGGTGGCGAAGCCGATCCTGACCCTGCTGTCGCTGCCGTTCCTGCTGCTCACCCTCGGCTTGTTCTACTTCGTGCTCAACGCCGCGATGCTGGGGTTGACCGCCCTGCTGACGACGCGGCTGACCGTCGAGGACTTCTGGGCGGCGCTCGTCGGCGGTTTCATCCTGGCGCTCGTGAGCTGGGTCTTCGACCTGGTCTTCGACCGGGACTGAGCGCGTCCCGTCGGGCCGGGGGGCGGCGGCGGGGCTAGCGTCGGCGCATGGCACGCAGCACCGGCAGCGTCGCCGAGGCCGGTCCCTCCCCCGAGCAGCCCTCCCCCGACGGCTCCGCGCCCACCGAGTTGGCCGCCTTCGAGGCCGCCCGCGACGAGAAGCGCAAGCTGCTGCAGGCCGCCGCCGAGCAGTCCCCGTCCGATCCGTCCCTGCCGGCGGGCTGCACCGCCGCGGACCTCCCCGGCCTGTTCCGCCGCTATTACTGGAGCGAGCCGGCGGCCGAGGTCGTCCGGCAGCACCCGGCCGAGCTCGCCGCCCTCGCGCTCGAGCACCTGCGGATCGCCGCCGTCCGCCCGCGCGGCTCGGCCACGGTCGAGATCACCCGCCGCCACGGCACCGGCCCCGGCGGGTCGACGATCAGCCGCTCGATCGTCCTCGTCGTCACCGACGACATGCCCTACCTCGTGGACTCCGTCACCGCCGAGGTGGTCCGCCAGGGCTTCCGGCTCGAGCACGTCGTCCACCCCGTGCTGGTCGTCCGCCGCGACGTCGCCGGGCGGATCGGCGCCTTCTGCGACAGCGCCGACCCCGCTGAGTGCGGCCCCGACGCCGTGGCGGAGTCCTGGATGGCCGTCGTCCTCGACGGCCCGCTGGACGACGAGGCGCGCGAGGACCTCGTCGACGGGCTCCGCACGGTGCTCGCCGACGTCCGCGCCGTCGACGAGGACGCCGACCGGATGCGCCGGCGCGCGCTCGCGCTGGCCGACCGGCTCGACCGGCTCCCCGCCGTGGGCGACGACGAGGACACCGACCCGGCGCACGACCCCGCCGAGACCGCCGCCCTGCTGCGCTGGCTGGCCGAGGGGCACTTCGTGTTCCTCGGCGCGCGCGACGTCGAGCCGCCCACCGGCCGTGCCCGCACCGCCCACGCCGTCCCCGGCACCGGCCTGGGCATGCTGCGCAGCGACCCCGCCGCGGGCTCCGCGCCCCCGGAGTTCCGCGCGGCCGACGGTGCGCTGCTGACCGTCACGAAGGCCGACGTCCGGGCCACCGTGCACCGGCGCGCCTGGCTCGACCTCGTCGCCGTCACCCTGCCCGACGACGACGGCACGCCCCGCCAGCACCGGCTGGCCGGGCTCTGGTCGACCGCGGCGTACGCGAGCAGCGTGCGCGACGTCCCGGTGGTGCGCCGCCGGGTGGCCCAGGTGGTCGCCCGCACCGGTGTCCCGGAGGACAGCCACACCGGCAAGGAGCTGGTGGACCTGCTGGAGGCCCACCCCCGCGACGAGCTGCTCCAGGTCGACGCCGACGAGCTGCTGCCGGTCGCACTCGGGGTGCTGCAGCTGCAGGAGCGCCGGCAGACCCGCCTGTTCCTCCGCCGCGATCCGCAGAACCGGTTCTGGTCGGCGCTGGTCTACCTCCCGCGCGACCGGTACACCACCGAGGTCCGCACCCGGATGCAGCAGCTGCTGCTCGAGCGGCTGGGCGGCAGCAGCATCGAGTACACCGCGCGCGTCACCGAGTCGGTGCTGGCGCGGCTGCACTTCGTCGTCCGCCCGCCGGTGGCCCGCGGCCGCCGGCCGGTGCTGCCCGACGCCGACGTCGCGGCGCTGCAGGCAGAGCTCGCCGCCGCCGCCCGCAGCTGGACCGACGACCTCACCGACACCCTGCAGGCCCGGCACGGCGCCGACGCCGAGCGGTACCTGGCCCGCGTCGCCGACGCCTTCCCGGCCGGCTACCAGGAGGACTTCTCCGCCGCCACGGCCGTCGACGACCTCGCCCGCCTGGACACCCTGGGCCCCGGCGAGCTGGGCCTGCTGCTGCGCCGGCCGCGGGAGGGCGGGGAGGCCCGGCTGTCGGTCTACCGGGTGGGCGAGCGGCTGCTGCTGTCCGACGTCCTTCCGGTGCTGCAGCACATGGGCGTGGACGTCGTCGACGAGCGGCCCTACGAGATCGACCGGATCGGCGCTCCCCCGGCCTGGATCTACGACTTCGGCCTGGCCGCGCCCGGCGGTGAGCTGCCCTTCGCCGGCTCGCTGCCCGAGCGGTTCACCGACGCCGTCCTCGCCGTCTGGCGGGACGAGGCGGAGGACGACGGGCTCGGGGCGCTGGTGCTCCTGGCGGGCCTCAACTGGCGGCAGGTCGCGGTGGTGCGGGCCTACGTGCAGTGGCTGCGGCAGGCCGGTCTGCCGTTCGGCCAGTCCTACGTGGAAGCCACGCTGGCAGCCCACCCCGACGTCGTCGCCCGCCTGGTGGCCCTCTTCGAGACCCGGTTCTCCCCCGGGCGCGCGGCCGGCCGGGCCGAGCGGCAGGAGGCCCTCGCCGGGTCGTTGCGGAAGGCGATCGGCGAGGTCGAGTCGCTGGACGCCGACCGGCTGCTGACCTCGCTGCTCGCCGCCGTCCTCGCGACGCAGCGCACCACCTACTACGCCGTCTCCTCCCCCGGCACGCCGCTGGCGATCAAGCTGCACCCGGCCGAGGTGCCCGACGTCCCCCAGCCCCGGCCGGAACGCGAGGTCTGGGTGAGCTCCCCCCGGGTCATGGGCGTGCACCTGCGCTTCGGCGCGGTCGCCCGGGGCGGGCTGCGCTGGTCCGACCGCCACGAGGACCTGCGCACGGAGGTCCTCGGCCTGGTCAAGGCGCAGATGGTGAAGAACACGGTCATCGTGCCGACCGGGGCGAAGGGCGGGTTCGTCGTCCGCCGGCCCCCGGCCGACCCCTCGCGCGAGGCGCAGCTGGCCGAGGGGCAGGCCTGCTACCGGCTGTTCATCGGCGCGCTGCTGTCGATCACCGACAACCTGAAGGACGGCGAGGTCGTGCCGCCCGACCGCGTGGTCCGCCACGACGGCGACGACAGCTACCTCGTCGTCGCCGCGGACAAGGGGACGGCGACCTTCTCCGACCTGGCCAACTCGGTCGCGCTGGAGCGCGGCTTCTGGCTGGGTGACGCCTTCGCCTCCGGCGGGTCGGTCGGCTACGACCACAAGGCCATGGGCATCACCGCCCGCGGGGCCTGGGAGTCGGTGACCCGGCACTTCCGGGAGCTCGGCGTCGACGTGCAGAGCCAGGGGTTCACCGTCGTCGGCGTGGGCGACATGTCCGGCGACGTGTTCGGCAACGGGATGCTGCTGTCCGAGCACATCCGGCTGGTCGCCGCCTTCGACCACCGGCACGTCTTCGTCGACCCGACGCCCGACGCCGCGACCTCGTTCGCCGAGCGCCGCCGGCTGTTCGACCTGCCGCGCTCCTCGTGGGCCGACTACGACCCCACGCTGATAAGCGCCGGCGGCGGCGTGTGGCCGCGGACGGCGAAGGTGATCCCGGTGAGCGAGCCGATGCGCGCCGCGCTCGGGCTGGACCCCGGCACCGAGAGCCTCTCCCCCGTCGAGCTGGTCCGCGCCGTCCTGCTCGCACCGGTCGACCTGCTGTTCAACGGCGGCATCGGCACCTACGTGAAGGCCGCGACGGAGAGCCACCTCGACGTCGGCGACAAGGCCAACGACGCCGTCCGGGTCGACGGCGGCGAGCTGCGGGTGCGGGTGGTGGGCGAGGGCGGCAACCTCGGGCTGACCCAGCGCGGCCGCGTCGAGTACGCCCTCGCCGGCGGGCGGGTGAACACCGACGCGATCGACAACTCCGCGGGCGTGGACACCTCCGACCACGAGGTCAACATCAAGATCGCGCTCAACGGCGTCGGCCTGGACCCCGAGCGCCGGGCCGCGCTGCTCCAGGGGATGACCGACGAGGTCGCCGTCGCCGTCCTCACCGACAACCACGCGCAGAACGCCGCGCTGGCCGGTGACGTCGCCGCCGCCCGCAGCCTGCTGGACGCCGGTCAGCGGTTCATCCGCTCGCTGGAGCGCAGCGGGCGGCTGGTCCGCGAGGTCGAGGCGCTGCCCGACGACCGCGCCCTCGCCGAGCGCCGCCGCGACGGCCAGGCCCTCACCGGTCCCGAGCTGTCGGTGCTGCTCGCCTACGCCAAGCTCGAGGCCGGGGACGCCGTCCTGGCCTCGGAGCTGCCCGACGACCCGGCGCTGGCCCCGCTGCTCACCGGGTACTTCCCCACCGCGCTGCGCGAGCGCTTCCCCGACGCGGTGTCGGGCCATCCGCTGCGCCGGGAGATCGTGGCCACCGCCCTCACGAACCGGTCGGTCAACATCGCGGGCGTCACCGGCCTGTTCCGGCTGGCCGAGGAGACCGGGGTCGGGCTCGCCGGCGTCGTGCGGGCGCACGCGGTCGCCCGGACCGTGTTCGAGGTGGACCGGCTCTGGGACGCCGCCCGTCCGCTGGACAACCGGGTCCCCGCCGCCGTCCAGATCGAGCTGCGCACCGAGGCGACCCGGCTGGCCGAGCGGGCGACCCGCTGGCTGCTCCGGCGGCCCGAGCTGGCCGGCGACCGGCCCGTTCCCATCAGCGAGGTGGTCGCCCGCTTCACCGCGCCCGTCGCCGCGGTGCGCGCGGGGCTGCCCGGCTGGCTGCTGGGCGCCGAGGCCGCCGCCTACGCCGAGCGGACCGGGCGGCTGCGGACGGCCGGCGTCCCCGCCGCGCAGGCGGCCGAGGTCGCCGCCGCGTCGCTGATGCCGGCCGCCCTGGACCTCGCCGTCGTCGCCGAGCGGACCGGCGCCTCCGTCGAGCTGGCCGGCCGGGTGCAGCAGTGCCTGGCCGAGCGGCTCGGCCTCGTGGCGCTGCGGGAGCTGGTCACCGCGCTGCCCCGGGACCGGCGCTGGCCGTCGCTGGCCCGCGCGACGCTCCGGGACGACCTCGCCGCCGAGGAGGCCGCGCTCACCGCGCAGGTGGTCGAGGGCGCGGTCGCCGGCGCGGATGCCGCCGAGCTGGTGGCCCGCTGGATCGACGGCTGGGACGCCACCCAGCGCCGGGCCGCCGCCCAGCTCGCCGACCTCTCGTCGGGGGACCGCCAGGAGCTGGCCGAGCTGCTGGTCGCCGTCCGGACCCTCCGCGGCCTGCGCGGCCGCTGACCCTCTTCCGTGCAGAACCGCCATTCCGCACGGTGCAGAACCGCCATTCCGCACGGTGGGCAGGGGGACGCTGGGGGAGTGCCCCCTCTCCTCCCGGCCGAGCCCGAGCCGGTCACCGCCACGGCGCCGCGCGCCGCCGGCCGCACCCTCTTCACCCAGGGGTGGCGCGACGTGGCCTTCCTGCACTGGGCGGTCGACCCGGCGCGGGTCGCACCGCTGCTGCCACCGGGCACCCGCCCGGACGTGCTCGACGGGGTCACCTACGTCGGGCTCGTCCCGTTCCGGATGCGCCGCATCGGGATCGCCGGCAGCCCGGGGCTGCCGTGGGTGGGCTCGTTCCTGGAGACCAACATCCGGCTGTACTCGGTCGACGGCCTCGGCCGCCGGGGCGTGGTCTTCCGGTCGCTGGAGGCCGAGCGGTTGCCGACGGTGCTCGTCGCCCGCGGGATCGCGCGACTGCCCTACACCTGGGCCCGGATGCGGCTGGACCGCGACGGCGACCGGCTGACCTACACCTCCCGCCGCCGCTGGCCCGCACCGCGCGGAGCCGCCAGCCGGGTCGAGTTCCGCGTCGGGGGCCGGCTGGCGGAGCCCGATCGCCTCGCGGCCTTCCTCACCGGCCGCTGGGGCCTGCACCAGAACGCGTTCGGCCGCACCCGCTACTGGCCCAACGAGCACCCGGCCTGGCCGCTGCACCAGGCTGAGCTGCTCGGCTGGGACGACGACCTCGCCGCGGCCGCCGGACTGCCCGTGGCCGGCCCGCCGGACAGCGTCCTGTACTCCCCCGGCGTCGACGTCCGGTTCGGCCCCCGCGTGCGGGGCTGACGCTGGTCGATGCCCTCGTCTGCGATTCTCTAGCTCCGAAGCTAGAGAGCCGCAGACGGCGTCAGAGGACGGGTGCGGGCAGCGGTCCGCGCGCCTTCTCGAAGGCGTGCCCGATCGCCAGCACCCGCCGGTCGGCCCGGGGCGGCCCGACGACCTGCAGCCCGACCGGCAGGCCGTCGGGGGTCAGGCCGGCGGGCACCGACAGGGCCGGGCAGCCGGTGGGGGAGAGCAGCGTGCACGACCGCATCCACTCGAGGTAGTTGGCCTGCTCCACCCCGTCGATCTCGGTCGGATACTCCTGCCCGACCGGGAAGGGCAGCACCTGGGTGGTCGGCGCCAGGAGGACGTCGTACCGGTCGAAGAACTCCACGATCCGCTCGAACAGTCGGGTGTGCTGCTGCTCCGCGCGGGCGAGGTCGGCGCCGGTGAGGCGGGCCCCCTGCCCGGCGTTCCACCGGATGGCCTCCTTGACCAGCTCGGGGGAGCGGCGGACGAGGTCGCCGAAGGAGGCGTCGAACAGCCAGGCGCGCAGCGTGCCGAAGACGTCGTCCGCGCCCCCGAGGTCCGGGCAGGCCTCCTCCACCGTGGCGCCGAGGCCCTCGAACACCCCGACGACCGGGGCCAGCGCCTCCCGGACCGCCCGGTCGACGGCGATCCGGCCGCCCAGGTCCGGCGCCCACGCCACGCGCAGCCCCGGCAGCTCCTCGGGCAGGGACGGGTCGCCCGTGTCGGCGTCCAGCGAGATCGGCACCCGGGGGTCGGGGCCGGCGATGGCGGACAGGGTGAGCGCGACGTCGGCGACGGTGCGGCCCATCGGCCCCTGCACGGACAGCTGGGACCAGGCCATCGGTGCCGGCCAGGTCGGCACCCGGCCGGGCGTGGGCCGCAGGCCGACGACGCCGCAGAACGCGGCCGGGTTGCGCAGCGAGCCGCCCATGTCGCTGCCCTCGGCGAGCGGGACCAGGCCCGCGGCCAGTGCGGCCGCGGCCCCACCGCTGGAACCGCCGGCCGACAGCCCGTGCCGGTACGGGTTGTGGGTCGCCCCGAACAGCGTGTTGAAGGTGTGCGAGCCGGCGGCGAACTCGGGGACGTTGGTCTTGCCGACCCGGATCGCGCCGGCCCGGCGCAGCCGCTCGACCACCAGCTCGTCGCGCGCCGGCACGTGGTCGGCGTACACCGGCCAGCCCCAGGTCGTGCGCATCCCGCCGGTGACGTGGGTGTCCTTGTGTGCCACGGGCAGGCCGTGCAGCGGCCCGACGGGGTCGCCCGCGGCCAGGGCGGCGTCGGCGACGTCGGCGGAGGCCCGGGCCCCCTCGGGATCGAGCGTGACCAGGGCGGTGAGCCCCGGGTTCAGCCGGTCGATCCGTGCCAGGGAGGCCTCGAGCAGTTCCCGGGCCGACACCTCACGGGAGTGGAGCAGCGCGGCCAGTTCGGTGGCCGGCCGCAGGCACAGCTCCTCGTCGACGGTCACCGGACGAGGCTGCCACACCGGACGGTGCCGGTCGGCGGCACTCAGCAGCCGGGGGCCTGCTCGGCGCAGCGCTGCACGGGCAGGTTCTCCCGCGCCCAGTCGGTGAGCTGGTCGAGCACGGGCAGCAGCGCGGCACCGGCCTCGGTGAGCTCGTAGGTCACCGCGACCGGCGGGCCGGGATCGACGGCCCGGTGCACCAGCCCGGCTGCCGCCAGCTCGGTCAGCCGGTCGGACAGCACGGAGTCGCTGATGCCCCCGACCGCGCGGCGCACGCCGCTGAAGGTGGCCGGCCCCCGGGTCAGCACGCCGATGATCAGCCCGTTCCAGCGCTTGCCGAGGAAGCCGAAGGCGCGGCTCAGCGCGTCGTCGCACGCCTGCGGGGTGTGCAGGACCTCCTCGGACACCCGCCCATCCTAGGCGGCCGGGTCAGGGATCACTTCGTTTCCCGAAGTGCTAGCTTTCTCGAAGCACTAGTCATCTCCTAGTAACTCCCAGAGAGCGAGCACCCCATGTCCCTGTTCCGTCTGGACGCGAGCATCCGCGTCGAGGGCTCTGCCAGCCGCGAGATCGCCGACATCGTCGAGGCCGGGTGGCGCGAGGGCGACCCGGCGGCCCCGGTGGTCCGCCGCCACCTCGGCACCGAGCCCGTGCCGGCCACCGCCTGGGCCGCGGCCGTCGCGGGGTCCGCCACGCCGGCCGCGGAGCGCACCGCCGAGCAGGCCGAGGCCGTGGCGCTCGCGGCCACCCTGACCGACGAGCTGGTCGACGCCGAGGCGCTGCTGTTCGCCGTGCCGCTGTACAACTTCGGCGTCTCCCAGCACTTCAAGACCTGGGTCGACCTCGTGATCACCGACCCGCGCATGGGCCCGGGCGCGCCGCCGCCCCTGGCCGGCAGGCCCGCCGTCCTCGTGACGGTCCGCGGCGGCAACTACTCCGCGGGCACCCCGCGCGAGGGCTGGGACCACGCCACCTCCTGGATGCGCCGGATCCTCGAGGACGTCTGGCAGCTGGACCTGCGCGTCGTCGAGCGGGAGTTCACCCTCGTCGGCGTCAACCCGGCCCTGGACTCCTTCGCCGACGTCGCCGCCGAGCTCAAGCAGGCCGCGGAGCGCGAGGCCGCCGGCCACGCGCCGCACCTGCGCAGCCGCGGGTCGCTCGCCGCCTGAGCGACCCTCAGGGGGTCGCGGGGTCGTCGGGGACGACGCCGGGCACGCGGTTGGGGCCGGCCTCGGGCGGACGGGGCCGGCTCTGCGGGTGCAGCCGGACGGCGACCACCGCGACGTCGTCCTCCGGGCGGCCGTCGACCAGCCGCTCCAGCACCTCGTCGAGGAGCTGTTCCAGTGGCAGGGAGGCGAGCTCGGTCAGGGTCTGCCGCAGCCGGAGGACGCCGGCGTCGAGGTCGGAGTCCCGGCGCTCCACCAGCCCGTCGGTGTAGAGCAGCACCGTCGCGCCGCGGTCGAGGGTGACCACGGACTCCTTGCGGACGGCGTCGGCGTCCACCCCGAGCAGCAGGTCGCCCTGCCAGGAGGCGAGCTCGGCGACGCTGCCGTCGGGCTGCAGGACCAGCGGGGGGAGGTGCCCGGCGTTGGCCCAGCGCAGCCGGGTGACGCCCCGGGCCCGTTCGTCGTCGCTCTGCTCCAGGCGGGCGACGGCGGCGGTCGCCAGGACGTCGGTGCCGAGCACCGCCATGGAGGCGTCCAGCCCGCGCAGCACCTCGGCCGGCGCGGCGTCGCTGTAGGTGGCGATGCCCCGCAGCAGCCCGCGCAACTGCCCCATGGCGGCGGCGGCCGCGGTGTCGTGCCCGACGACGTCGCCGATCACGAGCACCGTCGCGCCGCAGGGTTGCAGGAAGGCGTCGTACCAGTCCCCGCCCACGCGCGCCGCCTCGGCGGCCGGCAGGTACCGGACGGCGACCTCGGCGTGGTCGGGCTCGGGCGGCTCGGTGAGCAGGCTGCGCTGCAGCCCCTCGGCCAGCTGCTGCTGCTGGCGGTAGAGGCGGGCGTTGTCCAGCGCCAGCCCGGCGCGGTCGGCGACGTCCTGCGCCGTGGCCAGGTCCTCCTGGCGCGGGGTCCAGCCGCGCCGGAAGAACAGCGTGAGGACGCCGAGGGTGCGCCCGCGCGCCCGCAGCGGCAGGGCGACCCCGCTCTCGGGGTCCAGCACCGTCAGGGTGTCGCGGGCCTCGCCGGGAGGGAGCAGGCCCAGGACCTCGCGGAGCGGCGCGTGCACCGGCTCGCCGGAGACCAGCGCACGGCCCACCGGGGCGGTCGCGGGCATGGCGTCCAGGCGCGCCGCCGCGTAGCGGGCGACCAGCGGCCGCAGTGCGGGGTCGGCGTGCCAGTGGCCCACGTCGCGGGGCCGTCCCTCGTCGTCGACCAGGGAGACGATGCACCAGTCGGACAGCGCGGGGGCGACGAGCCGCGGGAGGTGCGCGGTGGCGGCCTGGGCGTCCAGAGAGCCGGCGAGCTCGGCGCTGACCTGGGCGAGGAGCGCCAGCCGCTGCGCCGAGCGCTCGGCCCGGGCCTGCACCTGCCGGCGCTCGGTCACCTCGACGAAGTACACCGACAGGCCCTCGGGGCTGGGCCAGGCGCGCAGCTCGAACCAGCCGTCCAGCGGGGGCGGGTAGTAGGCGTCGAAGGCGGTGGGCCGCCCGGTGCGGACGGCGGCGCGGTACTGCTCCTCGAAGACGCTGTTCACCGCGGCCGGGAAGGCGTCCCAGAACAGCTCCCCCAGGAGCTCGTCGCGGGAGTGCCAGAGCAGCCGCTCGGCCTCGGCGTTGACGTAGGTGAACCGCCAGTCCCGGTCGAGGGAGTAGAAGCCGGCCGGCATGGCCTCCAGCACCCGGGACACGCGCACGTCCTCCGACCGCAGGTCGGTGGTGTCGTACGCGGCACCGACGAACCGCACGGGGGTGCCGTCGGCATCGGTCACGGTCCGCCCGCGCGCCTGCACCCAGCGGGTGTCCCCGCCGGGCAGCACCACCCGGTACTCGGCCTCGAACTCGCGCCGGGACTCGATCGAGGCCTGCAGCGCCTCCGACACCCGGGGCAGGTCGCCGGGGTGCACCCGTGCGTGGAACGCGCCCATGGTGGAGTCGAACTCCGCCGGCGCGTAGCCGAACATCGCCATGAGCCGCTCGTCCCAGACGAGCTCACCGGTGCGCAGGTCCCAGTCGAAGGCACCCACCCCGCCGGCGTCGACGGCCAGGCGCCAGCTGACCCGGACCCGGTCGTACTCCACGACCAGGGCGGCGAGCTCCAGCTCCGTGGCGACGGAGGCGGCCAGCTGGGCGAGCAGGCCCGCGTCGGCGTCGGTCCACGCGTGCGGCTGCGGGTCGAAGACGCAGAGCGTGCCCACGGTGCTGCCGTCGGGTGCGGCGACCGGCGCGCCGAGGTAGGCGCCGATCTGCCCGCCGGTCACCCAGGTCAGGTCGCGGACGCGGTCGTCGGCGGCGGCGTCGGGGATGACCAGGGGCGCCCGCGCGGCGGCAGCCAGGCCGCAGAACGACTCCTCGACGGGGATCTCGTCCCCGACCGTCGGGGCGGCGTCACCCGCGGCGCCCGCCACGAGCAGGACGTCGTCGATGAGCGACACCTGCGCCGAGCGGGCACCCAGCAGACGGGCGGCGAGCTCGGTGATCCGGTCGAGCGCCGGGTTGCCCGCCTCGGTCGGACGGAGGCGCAGCGCCGCCGCCACCCGCTCGGGATCCGAGCGCAGCAGGGTGGCGGCGCGGGCGGTCGCCGGCTCGTCGGCGGCAGGCGCGGGCCGCGCTGCGTCGGACACAGCTCTCCTCTGCCCCATGGGCACGGGAGCCGACCGGCTTGCGGCTCATTTTCGGCACAGTTATGACACGGGAGGTCCGTTGCGGGCAACAGGCTCGACCGGAAAGCCGCGCGACAGCACGCTGGGTGATCAGTCGGCGGGTATGCGGTCGCGCCGCGTCACCTCGTCGGCCGGGACGACGAGGGTGAGCGCCGTCCCGCCGCTGTGCTCGACGGTCAGGCCCGCGCGCCGCAGCAGCGCCCGCAGCCGCACCACGTCGGCCGGCTCGGCCGTGGTGGTGGCCAGCAGCCGGGCGACCCGGCCCTTGTGCGCCTTGTTGAAGTGGCTGACCACCGACCGGGAGCCGTCGGGCCGCTCGCTCAGCACCTCGACCGTGACCGCCCCCGGCACCGGCGCGAGCGCCTGGTAGGAGCCGCTGCGCAGGTCGACGACGAGCTCTCCGGCGGCGGCGAGCGCGGGGGAGAGGACGGGCTTCCACAGCGCCCGCAACGTCGGCAGCCCCGGCAGGACGGTGCCGGCCGAGAGCCGGTAGGCCGGGATGGCGTCGGTGCCGCGGACCAGCCCGAACAGCGCCGACCCCACGGCCAGCCGGCGATCGGCGCGGGCCCGCTGGGCGCGGGTCAGCGAGCGCACGTCGAGCGCGTCGTAGAGGACGCCGGTGTAGCGGTCCAGCGCCGGCAGCGTGGGTGCGGTCAGGAGTGCGGCGTTGCGCTCGACCTCGGCGGCGGCCTGCTTGCCCGAGAGACCGAGCACCTTCGCGGTGAGCTCCGGGTCCGCGGCCAGCTCCACGAGCGCCTCGACCAGCCGCTCGCGCACGGGGGTCAGCTCCGGCGTCGCCAGCGCGCCGAGGTCGAGCGGGGGGCCGTCCCCACCGGGGTGCTTGGTCTCGGACGGGGGGAGCAGGACGAGCACGAGGAGCCAGGTTACGTCGAGGCATAGGAAGCTCTCCCCACGTCCTCGGCGTCGATACGTGGGGAAAGCCTCCAATGCCTCAGTTGTCGCTCACGTCCAGTACAGGAGGCGGGCGGAGGGGAGGCGGGCCGGCAGCTCGCGCTCGAACCAGCTCCGCAGCTCGGCCATCGTCTCCTTCGGGTAGACGTGCTTCACCGCGCCGAACTTCCCTCGCTTGGTCGTGCGCCGGCTCTCGTCCATCTCGAGCCTCGTCCGCGGGTACCAGTCGAGGAGGGTCTCCTTCGAGCCGGGCGTGAAGCGGTGGGTGATGCACTCGACGGTGAGGTCGGCGCCTGGGGGCAGCACTGCGGCGACGTCGTCGAGCAGGGCGCCGTACTCCTCGCGCCAGCCCTCGACCGGCATGATCGGCGCGATGGTCAGCCCGACCGGGTGGCCGGCCGCGGCGACCGCGCCCAGAGCCGCCAGCCGGGCGGGGACCTTCGCCGTGGAGCCCTCGAAGCGGCGGTCGACCGACGTGGCGTTGACCGAGAAACGCAGCCGGGTGCGGCCGCCGTGCGGGAGGTCCAGCAGCCCGGCGACGTCGTCGAACTTCGTGGTCGCCCGCAGCTGCACCGGGCCGGACCAGTCGTGCGTGTCGAAGTGCGTGATCGCCGCGGCGAGGCCGCCGGTCAGGTGCTCGAGGGCGAGCGGATCGGTGTAGCAGGACGCCTCGAACGTCGTCCCCTCGTCGCCGCGCGCCGCGGTGCCCGACGTGACGGTGCCGGCGCCCACGTAGCCGTCCAGGCCGGACAGCGCCTCGTCGAGGTCGGCCCACACCCGGGTGATCGGCGGGCCGGTCAGCGAGCCGGCGAGATAGCAGTACTGGCAGTGCGCGGGGCAGGGCGGGTGGGTCAGGTCACGGCGAGGTCCAGCCGGAAGTCCGCCGACGGGGCGATCGGCTGCAGCCGGCGCTTGGACGGCGGCGGCACGACGAGGGCGAGCGTGTCCTTGGCGGCCATGAACGCGGCGCGGTCGCCGTCGCCGCGCAGGTTGGGCAGCCGGTCGCCGCGCAACAGCTCGACGGCGGTCACGCCGGCGGCCTCCAGCCGGGCGAGCACGCGCTGCCCGTGCGGCCGCTCGGCGGCGGAGCGGGTGACGAGGACGCGGGACGGCGTCCAGACGCGGGACGGGGCGAGCACCGGAGAGGTCATCACCCGGGACGACACCCCAGCGGGTCCGGTCCCCGCCCGCGCCCCGGGTGAGGTCGACCACCACGGAGCGGTCTCATCCGCTCCGGCGGATGCCGGGTCGGCGTCCCGCACGGTCTCCTCTGCTCAGGCAGCAGCGCGGTACGCCTGCTCGGACGTCATGCCGCTCGGGGGCCTCCCGGCGCCGTCCGGGCGCGAACGAGGCGGCCCGATCCCGAGGAGCGCACATGGCACGCACGGACGCCCGCCGGCCGAACATCATCGTCTTCATGTCCGACGACGTCGGCTGGGGCGACCTGGGCTGCTACGGCGGCGGGGAGAACCGGGGAGCGGCGACGCCGAACCTGGACCGGCTCGCGGCCGAGGGCCTGCAGTTCCTGTCCTTCTACGGGCAGCCCAGCTGCACGCCCGGCCGGGCCGCGGCCATGACCGGTCGGCTGCCGATCCGCAGTGGCATGACGGCGGTGGCCTTCCCCGGGCAGGGCGGTGGGCTCCCCGCCGGGGAGTGGACCGTCGCCAGCGTGCTCAAGCAGGCCGGTTACGACACCTGCCAGATCGGCAAGTGGCACCTCGGCGAGGAGGACTACTCCATGCCGACGGAGCACGGGTTCGACGAGATGCACAACACGACGCTCTACCACCTGAACGCGTACACCTACACCGATCCGACGTTCAACCCCGACTTCCCCTTCGACGACCCCGAGGTCATGAAGATGTGGGGCGACGTGATCGGTGCCGTCGAGGGCCGGGCGGGCGAGCACTGGAAGGAGACCGAGAAGCTCGACGCCGCGAAGATCCCGTTCATCGACGAGAAGTCCGTCGAGCACGCCACCGCCTACATCGCCGAGCACGCGACGGCCGACGCCCCGTTCTTCCTCTACCTGAACACCGCGAAGATGCACCAGCCGAACCTGCCGCACCCGGACTTCGTCGGGAGCTCGGCGGGGAAGAGCAAGTACCTGGACTCGCTGGTCGAGCTCGACCACCACGTGGGCACGGTCGTCGACGAGGTCCGGAGACTCGGCATCGAGCAGGACACGCTCATCGTCTGGACGACCGACAACGGTGCGTGGCAGGACGTCTACCCCGACTGCGGGTACACCCCGTTCCGGGGCACCAAGGGCACCGACTACGAGGGGGGCAGCCGGGTCCCCGCGATCGCGTGGTGGCCGGGCGTCATCGAGCCCGGCCGGCGCACCGCCGACATCGTGGGCTCGCTCGACTTCATGGCCACCTTCGCGGCGCTGGCCGGGGTCGACCTCCCCACCGAGGCCCGCGACGGCGTGCCGACGATCTTCGACAGCTGTGACCAGACCGCGCTGCTGGAGGGGACGGGGCCCTCGACGCGGGACACCTGGTTCTACATGACCGAGACCGAGCTCATCCCCGGCGCGGTGCGCCACGGGAAGTGGAAGGCGATCTGGAACATCCGCGAGGGCTGGAAGGGTGCCGCCGAGTACACGAACGTCGCGCCGGAGCTGTTCGACCTCTGGAACGACCCGGGGGAGCGGTACGACCGGTTCATGAACGGCTGGGCGGAGAAGACCTGGCAGGCCCCGCAGATGGGCGCCAAGGCCCTCAGCCTGCTGCCGACCTACAAGCAGTACCCGAACCGGCCGCTGCAGACGGCCGGGATCAGCGGGGCGATGTTCGACGTCGAGGACGCCCAGGTCCAGCAGCAGGTGCAGAAGCTCCTGCACTCGATCGTCGCCGGCAAGTGACGGCCGTGGCCGCGACCCCGGCGGGCTTGCCACGACCGCCGGCCGACCTCACACGTCGACCGGGCTGCCCATCGTGACGGTGCGGTCGACCGGCAGCCCGAAGTAGGCGGTGGGGTCGGCGGCGTTGCGGGACAGCGCGACGAAGAGCGCCTTGCGCCACTGCGCCATGCCATGGGCCCGGGTGCGCCGGATCGGCCCCCGGGAGAGGAAGTACGACGCACCGGCGACGTCCAGGGTGCCGGGCTCGAGCACCCCCGCCTCCTCGGCCTGGCGCAGTGCGAGGGGGAGGTCCGGCTCGTCGGAGAAGCCGAAGCGGATGAACAGGTGCTGGATGCCGTCGTCCTCGTGGCCCAGGTGATCGAGGGTGAAGCGCTCGGCGACGGGCACGTGCGGCACGGTCTCCGATCCGGCGGTGACGATGACGACGGCGCGGTGCAGCACCTGGTTGTGCTCGACGTTGGCCCGCAACGCCAGGGGGGTGGTGTCCTTGCCCGGGTGCGGGAACACGGCGGTGCCCGCCACCCGGGGGATGTCGCGCGCGTACAGCTCCTCGACGAACTCCCCGAGCGACCCCTCCTGCCGCCTCCGGTTCGCCGCGACGATCTCCCGGCCGCGCCGCCAGGTGGTCATGAGGGTGAACACCAGCAGCGCGATGAGCAGCGGGAGCCACCCACCGTGGGCGACCTTCGACAGGTTGGCCGCCAGGAAGGTGGCCTCCACGCCACCGAACGCGACCGCGGCGAGAGCGAGCTTCCACGGCGGCCACTTCCACAGCACCCGGGCCACGGCCAGCAGCAGCAGCGTGTCGATGACGAGCGCCCCGGTGACCGAGACGCCGTACGCGGTGGCCAACCGCTCCGCGGAGCGGAACGACAGCATCACCACCATCACCCCGACGAAGAGGGCCGCGTTGACGCCGGGCAGGTAGATCTGGCCGCCCTCGTGCTCCGACGTTTGGCGCACCGTGACCGGCGGCAGCAGCCCGAGCTGCACGGCCTGCCTCGACAGCGAGAAGGCGCCGGTGATGACGGCCTGGCTGGCGATCACCGTCGCGGCGGTGGCGAGCAGCACCATGGGCGCCTGTGCCCACCCGGGGAACAGCAGGTAGAAGGGGCTGGCGGCCGACTCGGGGTGACGGAGGATGAGCGAGGCCTGACCCAGGTAGTCCAGGGTGAGCGCCGGGAAGACGACGAAGAACCAGGCGCGGGCGATCGGCGGCCGGCCGAAGTGCCCCATGTCGGCGTAGAGGGCCTCCGCGCCGGTGATGACGAGCACCACCGCGCCCATCGCGACGAACGCGATGCCCGGGTGGTCCACCACGAAGAGGACGGCGTAGGTCGGGGACAGGCCGCGGAGCACACCCGGCTCCGCCACGATCCCGCTCACCCCCGCCGCGGCCAGGGCGGCGAACCAGAGCAGCATGACCGGCCCGAACAGCGCGCCGACCCGGCCGGTCCCGAAGCGCTGCGCGGCGAACAGGACGGCGAGGATGACGGCGGCCACCGGCACGACCAGGTGCCCGAGACCCGGCGCGACGACCCGCACGCCCTCCACCGCGGACAGCACGCTGATCGCCGGGGTGATCAGGGAGTCGCCGTAGAAGAGCGCCACCCCCAGGATGCCGAGGACGACGAAGGTCGCGGACCGGGAGCTCCGGGAGTACAGCCGGCGGGCCAGCGCGGTGAGCGCCATGACGCCGCCCTCGCCGTTGTTGTCGGCCCGCATGAGGACGCCGATGTACTTGATCGACACGATCAGCGTGACCGACCAGAACATCATGGAGATCACGCCGTAGACGTCACCCTCGGTCGGCCGCACGGCGCCGCCGTCGATGGAGAACACCGTCTGGAGGGCGTACAGCGGGCTGGTCCCGATGTCGCCGAACACGACCCCGAGGGCGGCGAGGAGCAGCGCGTTGCGCGCGCGGCCGTGCCCGTGCGCCGGCGGTGCGGGGTCGGGCGCGGGTGCGGTGGCCCCGGGCGCCGTCGTCGGACCTGACACGAGCGTGCCTCCCGTGGATGGCGAGGCCGCGTCCGGAGGCCCGGACCCGGCCCGGTCGAGTCTGCACCGCCGCGCCGTCCCCGCCGTCGTGCGCGCCCCGCGGACCGGGACCGGTGGGTCAGTCCGCCAGGTCGACGACGACGGGGGCGTGGTCGCTGGCGCCCTTGCCCTTGCGCTCCTCGCGGTCGATCCGGGCGCCGGACACCCGCCGGGCCAGCGCGGGGGAGCCCAGCACGAAGTCGATCCGCATGCCCTCGCGGCGCGGGAAGCGCAACTGCGTGTAGTCCCAGTACGTGTAGACCCCGGGACCGGGCGTGTACGGGCGGACGACGTCGCTGAACCCCGCCTCGACCACGCCGCGGAAGGCCTCCCGCTCGGGCGGGGAGACGTGCGTGGAGTGCGAGAAGACCGACATGTCCCACACGTCGTCGTCCTGCGGGGCGATGTTCCAGTCGCCGACCAGGGCGACCTGCGCCTCGGAGTCGTCGGTCAGCCAGCCGCCGGCCGAGATCCGCAGCGCCTCGAGCCAGGCCAGCTTGTAGTCCAGGTGCGGGTCGCCGAGCTGCCGGCCGTTGGGCACGTAGAGGCTCCACACCCGCACGCCGCCGCAGGTGGCGCCGAGCGCGCGGGCCTCGGGGGCCGGGTCCACCCCCTCCTTGGCCGACCACGACGGCATGCCGGGGAAGCCCACCTGGACGTCGGAGATCCCCACCCGCGACAGCAGCGCGACACCGTTCCACTGCGAGTGGCCGACGTGCGCGACGTCGTAACCCAGCTCACGGAACCGGGCCTCGGGGAACTGGTCGTCCCGGCACTTCGTCTCCTGGAGGGCCAGGACGTCGACGTCCGAGCGCTCCAACCAGGCGACCACCCGGTCGACGCGAGAGCGGATGGAGTTGACGTTCCACGTGGCCAGACGCACGTCCACCGAGCTTACGGAGTGGTCCCGTCGGGCACCGCGCCGCCGGTCAGGCCTCGCGGGCCGCCACCCGTGCGCGCGCCCGCTCCCGGCTCTCCACGAAGCGGGTGGCCGCCGCATCGAGGCCGGTCAGGAACTCGGCCAGCTCCTCGCGGGCCTTCTCGCCCGCCGGGCCGAGGTCGGTGCGCTCGAACACCCGCCAGGCGCGCAGCACCGGGCTGACCACCTCGTCGTGGTGCAGCCGCAGGTCGTAGATGCCGGCCTTGGCGATGAGCATGGACATGCGCCGGAACCCCGTCATGGTCGCTCCCGGCATCTCGAAGCCGACGACCTCCGTGGTCACCGCCTGCATGGCGAGGTCGGGGTCGATGTCGAAGGCCGCCGCCATGAGGTTCCGGTAGAAGACCATGTGCAGGTTCTCGTCGGTGGCGATGCGCGCGAGCAGCTTGTCGGCGATCGGGTCACCGGTGGCGCGGCCGGTGTTGCGGTGCGAGACACGGGTCGCCAGTTCCTGGAACGAGACGTACGCCAGCGCCTCCAGCGGGCTCTTGTCCCCGGAGTCGTAGCCGCTGGCCATGTAGTCCATCCGGGCCCGCTCCAGCGCGACGGGGTCGACGCCGCGGGTGACGAGCAGGTAGTCGCGCAGCGCGATGCCGTGCCGGTTCTCCTCCGCCGTCCAGCGGCCCACCCACTGCCCCCAGGCGCCGTCCCGGCCGAACCGGGTGGCGATCTCCCGGTGGTAGCTGGGCAGGTTGTCCTCGGTCAGCAGGTTGGTGATCATCGCCGCCCGCGCCGTCTCGTCGAGCCGGGACTGCTCGGGCGCCCAGTCGGCACCGCCGAGGAAGGCGAAGTCGCGGCCCTCCGACCACGGGACGTAGTCGTGCGGATGCCACTCCTTGGCCATCGACACGTGCCGGTCGAGGTTGTCGGCGACCACCGGCTCGAGTTCGGTCAGGAGGGCGGTCTGCGCAGAGGTGGTCACGGTGCACTCCGGTCGTCTCGGTACGAGCTGTGGTTCCCCGTGAGGCGCCCGTCACACCCGGTCGGAGCTGGCCGTACGCCGTTCGGATGGTATTCGGTGCACGGCCTCCACGACCGCGCTCGGGTGGCGAGCGGATGGGACGATGGCGGGATGAGCCCCTGCCGCGGAGGAGTGCGTCCGTGACGGATGCCGACGACGCGACCCGGCGGATCGGGCTCTCCCGGGGCGGGCTCCCGCCCGTTCCCGGCACCGGGGAGTCGCGGTCCGGCTCGGCCTCGACGACTCCCGCCGCGGATCGGCGTCCCGCGCGGCCGCGCGGGTTCGCCGCCACCCTGGCCTGGACCGTCGCCAACACCGTCGTCCCCGGCACCGGCTTCCTCGCGGCCGGCCGGCGGCGCACCGGGCTGGCGGTCCTGGCCGTCTTCCTCCTGCTGGTCGGCGGCGCGGTCTGGCTGGTCACGGCCGGCCGGTCGACGGCCATCGACATCGCGCTCGACACCGTGCAACTGCGCTGGCTGCTCGCCGCCGTCATCACCGTCGCGGTGCTCTGGGCGCTGGTGGTCGTGCTCGGCTACCGGGCGCTCCTGTCGCGGCCGGCCTCGGGGGTCCGGCACGCGGTCGGCGCGCTGCTGGTCGCCGCGCTGGTCGCCGGGATCGCCTACCCCGCGTTCAAGGTGGGTGAGGTGGCCGTCGCCCAGACCGGGCTGATCGACGACCTGTTCGCCGACGACCGGCAGTCGGCGACCGTCGTCGACGAGCCGGACCCGTTCGGGGACCAGGAGCGGGTCAACGTCCTGCTCCTCGGTGGCGACGGCGGCGCCGGCCGCGACGGCGTCCGCACCGACACCGTCATCGTGGCCAGCATCGACACCGACACCGGCGACACGGTGCTGTTCAGCCTGCCCCGGAACCTGGAGAACCTGCCCTTCCCCGAGGACAGCCCGCTGGCCGAGGTCTATCCCGACGGCTTCGAGGGCGAGACCGAGAGCGAGGGCCTGCTCAACGCGGTCTACCGCAACGGCCCCGCGGCCCACCCGGACATCCTCGGGCCGACCGACGACCCCGGCGCGGACTTCCTGAAGCTGGGCGTCGGCGAGGCACTCGGGCTGACCATCGACTACTACGTGCTGGTCAACCTCGACGGGTTCGCCCGCCTCGTCGACGCCCTCGGCGGCATCACGCTGAACGTCAACTACTACGTGCCCATCAACGGGATCACCGGCCAGGAGCTCCCGGACGACTACATCGTCCCGGGCCCCCATCAGCACATGGACGGCTGGCTCGCCCTCCAGTTCGCCCGCGGCCGCTACGGGCTCACCGACTACGACCGGATGGCCCGGCAGCGCTGCACGATCGACGCCATCATCGACGAGGCCGACCCGCTCACCCTGCTGCAGAGCTACCAGGAGCTGGCGTCGGCCACCCGCGACATCGTGAGCACCGACATCCCGCGCTCGGCCCTCCACGACTTCGTCGAGCTGGGCGACCGGGTGAAGAACGGGGACGTGACCAGCGTCGTCTTCGACGACTCGGTGATCAGCCCCGCCTATCCCGACTACGACCAGATGCGGCTGATCGCCTACAGCGCGCTGCTCGGTCCGGACGCGCCGGCGGCCCCGTCGACGTCGGCGGCGCCCGAGTCCTCCGAGCCGCCGCCACCCGCCGGCGAGGTGCCGTCGGCGCAGCCGGTCAACGACATCGCCGGGGCCTGTGCATACGACCCCGAGCAGGCCGCAGCCGCCCGCGCGGCGGGTGAGCCGCCGAGCAAGAACGGCTGACCGCTCCTAGCCGGCGCTCACCTGCATGAGCTGGATGAGGTTGCCGCAGGTGTCGTCGAGGACGGCGGTGGTCACCGGCCCCATCGTCAGCGGCTCCTGCGTGAACCGGACGCCCAGGGCCCGGAGCCGGTCGGCCTCGGCGTGCACGTCGTCCACCGTGAAGGCGTTGAAGGGGATCCCGTCGGCGACCAGGGCCTCGCGGAACGGGCCGACGGCGGGGTGCCCGGCCGGCTCGAGCACGATCTCCACGCCGTCGGGGGCCTCCGGGGAGACCACGGTCAGCCACCGGTGCTCGCCGAGCGGGACGTCGTTCTTGGGCAGGAAGCCGAGCACGTCGGTGTAGAAGCGCAGTGCCTTCTCCTGGTCGTCGACGAAGATGCTGGTCAGGCCGATCCGCACGGGGGTTCCTCCTCGGGAGTGGCCGGTGGCGGTGGCCACCGGTCGGTGATGGTGCGCAGCGGTGTGGTGTCGAGGTCGTGGAACTTGTAGCGGCCCTCCCGCCGGCTGTGCACCAGGCCCGCTGCCTCGAGGACCTCCAGGTGCTGGGAGACGGCCTGCCGTGACGAGCCGACGCCGTGCCTGGTCACCAGGCGGGCGCACAGCTCGAACAGGGTCTGGCCGCTCCGGTCCTGGAGCTCGTCGAGGATGGCGCGCCTGGTCGGGTCGGCGAGGGCCCGGAACACGTTCCCGTGCGCGTCGCCCACCCCCGCCACGATAGGCAAGTGGCTGCTTGCCTGACAAGAGGGTGGCGAGCCCGTTGTGACGGGGGCCACACTCGACGCGGAGCACCCGCCGAGGACGGAGGAACCCCGTGAAGCTGACCAAGAAGGCCCTCGTGCAGACGTTGCGCACCGAGGGCGACCACGAGATGGCCGACAAGGTGGCCGCGGAGCTGCCCGACGAGATCGACACCGACCGGGACGCCGCGGCCCTCGAGGCGGCGGGCCTGGACCGCACCCAGCTCATGGCGCACCTGGCCGGCGGGGCGTTCGGGACGACGCTCAGCCCCTGAGCCGGACGGCGGGACGCGAGAGGCCCAGGACCCGATCGGGTCCTGGGCCTCTCGCGTGCTGCGGCGGGGCTCAGCCGAGGTAGGGGCGCTCGCGGGCGAGCTCCTCCTTGGCGACACCGCGGATGTGCACGGCGTCGGGGCCGTCGACGATCCGCAGCGTCCGGGCGCTGGCGTAGAAGCGGGCGAGCACGGTGTCGTTGCTGACGCCGGCGCCCCCGTGCACCTGGATGGCCCGGTCGATGACGTCGAGGGCGACGCGGGGCGCGGCCACCTTGATCGCGGAGATCTCGGTCTTGGCGCCCTTGGCCCCGTACTTGTCGATGAGGTCGGCGGTCTTGAGCACGTAGAGCCGCGCCTGGTCGATCTCGATGCGCGACAGCGCGATCGCCTCGCGGACGGTGCCCTGCTCGGCCAGCGGCCGGCCGAAGGCGACGCGGTTCTTCGTCCGCTCGACCATGAGGGCCAGGGCGCGCTCGGCCATGCCGATGGCGCGCATGCAGTGGTGGATGCGGCCGGGGCCCAGCCGGGCCTGGGCGATCATGAAGCCGTCGCCCTCGCCGGACAGGATGTTGGTCACCGGCACGCGGACGTCGGTGAAGCGCAGCTCCGAGTGGCCGTGCTGGTCCTGGTATCCGAAGACCGGCAGGTGCCGGATGATCTCCAACCCCGGGGTGTCGCGGGGGACCAGGACCATGGACTGCTGCCGGTGCGGCGCGCCCTCGGGGTCGGTCTTGCCCATGACGATGAAGATCTGGCAGCGCTCGTCGGCGGCACCGCTGGTCCACCACTTGCGGCCGTTGATCACGTACTCGTCGCCGTCGCGCACGATCGACGTCTGGATGTTGCGGGCGTCGGAGGAGGCGACGTCGGGCTCGGTCATCGCGAAGCCCGACCGGATCTCGCCCTCCAGCAGCGGCTCGAGCCACTGCGACTTCTGCTCGGGCGTGCCGAACAGCATGAGCGTCTCCATGTTGCCCGTGTCGGGCGCGCCCACGTTCATCGCCTCGGGGGCGATGGTCGGCGACCAGCCGGTGATCTCGGCGACGGAGGCGTACTCGAGGTTGCTCAGCCCGCCGAGCTCGTGGTGGAAGAGGTTCCACAGGCCGCGCTTGCGCGCCTCGGCCTTGAGCTCCTCCAGGACGGGCGGGTGCTCGTGGTTGTCGTGGCCGCGCTCGGCGCGCCAGGCTTCGTAGACGGGCTCGGCGGGGAACACGTGCTCGCGCATGAAGTCCCACGCGCGCGCACAGACGTCCTCGGCCTTGGCGGAGAGAGCGAAGTCCATGAGCGGACGGTAGAGGGAGGGGTGACCACCGGCACACCGGGGGTGGCACCGGACCGGGTGCGCCCCCGGCCGGCGCCCGGACGCGACGGAGCCGGGCCCCTCGAGGAGGGACCCGGCTCCGTGCGCTGCCCCCAGAGGGGGCTCCGCGTCAGACGCGGGTGTCGCGGGTGTCGCGGTGGTCGACCGCGGTCCGCACCGGGCCGAGCGCGATGACCAGGCCGACGAGCGCGGTGGCGATGTGCAGCACGTTGTCGGCGGCGTTCAGGTTGAGGAAGTCCCAGTCGTTGCCGACGGCGATGAGGCCGTAGACGAAGGCCGCGCCGTAGCCGACCGCGAGCAGCCAGCCGTAGGTGCGGGCGCCGGCCAGCGTGCGGGACAGGGCGATGCCGACGGCGCCGATCAGGATGTGCACGACGTTGTGCATCGGGTTGATCATGAAGAACAAGAGCTTGTCGTCCATGTGCGCCGGCGGCTGGGCGTTCTCGTTGCCGAAGAAGTCGCCGAAGCCGGTGATGAAGAAGCCGACGATGCCGACCAGCAGGTAGATGACGCCGAAGGCGAGGGCGAGCTGCTGCGGCCAGGTCATGCCGGGGCGCGCGGCGCCGGTGTTCCGCGGTGAAGCCATGGGGTCCTCCAGGAGGGATCGTCGCTCGTCAGTCCTTGACGGCAACTCGGTGGATCAGGTACCCGCCGATGCCGTTCCGGTAACAGCAGTCGCCCGTTCGGACGACACCCGTTGCCGAACCGTCATCGCCGGGGCCCGTGCCCCCGGGATTCGTCGCGTGCCGGCTGTGCGGTTCAGCCGGGGAGCGTCGAGCGGCGCCGCCGGACGACGAACGGGCCGATGGCCAGCAGGTCGACCGGCGCCGAGCCGAAGCACTCCAGCGCGTCGCGCGGGTCGTCGACCATCGGGCGGCCCGCGGTGTTCAGGCTGGTGTTGACCACGACCGGCAGTCCGGTGCGCCGCTCGAAGCACTCGAGCATGCGTGCGACGAGCGGCTCCTCGGCGCGGTCGACGGTCTGGATCCGCGCCGTCCCGTCGACGTGGGTGACGGTCGGGATGCGGTCCTTCCACTCCTGCGCCACGTCGTGCACGAAGAGCATGTAGCGGGAGGGGATCGGCCCACGGCTGAAGATCTCGCTCGCCCGCTCGGCCAGCACCATCGGGGCGACGGGGCGGAACTGCTCCCGGCCCTTCACGTCGTTCATCCGCTCCAGGTTGGCCTCGTAGCCCGGGTGCGCGAGCAGCGAGCGGTGCCCCAGCGCCCGCGGGCCGAACTCGCTGCGGCCCTGGAACCAGGCGACGATGCCGTTGCTCGCGAGCACCTCGGCCACGGCGTCGGCGACGTCGCGCGGGCGCTCGTACTCGATGGCCGCGGTGTCGAGCCACCTCTGGATCTCGTCGTCGGACCAGCCGCGGCCGAGGTCGGCGCCGGGCATCGGCTCGGTCGTCTCGCCCAGGCCGCGGGCGACGTGCAGGGCGCCGCCCAGCGCGGTGCCGGAGTCGCCGGCGGCGGGCTGCACCCACACCTGCTCGAAGGGCGTCTCGGCGAAGATGCGGGTGTTGGCCACGCAGTTGAGTGCGACCCCGCCGGCGAGGGTGAGGGTGCGGTCGCCGGTGCGGTCGTGCAGCCAGCGGGCCAGGTCCAGCAGGACCTCCTCGACGCGCTGCTGGACGCTGGCGGCCAGGTCGGCGTGGTCGGCGGTCCAGTCGTCGCCCTTGCCCAGCCGCGGCGCGTACTCGGAGAAGTCGATCCTCGGCGTCCGGAAGCCGCCGTCGTCGGTGGCCACGATCAGCTCCGACAGCTCGCCGAGGAAGCGCGGCTTGCCGTAGGAGGCCATCGCCATGACCTTGAACTCGTCGCTGCTGCGCAGGAAACCCAGGTGGTCGGTGAGGTCCTCGTAGAGGAGACCGATGGAGTGGGGGAGCGCCTGCCCGGCGAGGATCTCCAGCTGCCCGTCGGTGTAGCGCCCGGCCAGGTGGCTGTGCGCTTCCCCGCGGCCGTCGAGGACGAGCACGGAGTTGTCCGCCGTCGGGGCGCCGAGGCCGGCCGAGGCCGCGTGCGCGACGTGGTGCTTCACGAAGCGGACCTTCGCCGGGTCGAGGCCGGGCAGCGCGTGCGCGAGGAACTCCGGCGCCTTCTCGGCGTACATCTTCCGCATCACGTCGCCGGGGTCGTCGAGCCCGGACTCCTCCGGGGTGCCCATGAGGGCCGGGTCGAACGAGTACGCCACGGCGTCCAGGTCCTCCGGGCGCAGGCCGGCCTCGGCCAGGCACCAGGCGGCCGACAGCTCGGGCAGCTCCCACGCGCTCCACGGCAGGGGGCGCTTGCCGTGCTTGCGCCGGCTGAACCGCTCCTCCTCCGCCGCGGCCACGATCCGGCCGTCGACCACCAGCGCCGCAGCCGGGTCGTGGTAGATCGCGTTGATGCCGAGGACCTTCACGCAGAACTCCTTGATCGGGGGCCGGGCCCGGTGCTGAGGCGCTCCTCCCGTCGCGATCATGCGATGGGCGCCGGGTTCCCGCAGGTCGAGAGCGGGACGTTCGTCGCGGGTCAGGCGGGGCTGCGCGGCCGCAGCAGGTCGTTCTCGAGGACCGCGGCCAGCGCCAGCGTCTTGTAGCCGACGTCCTCGAACAGGACGACGACGCGGTCGTCCTCCACCCGCATGACGATGCCGGGGCCCCACTCGGCGTGCTCCACGGGTGACTGCGGGGGGAACGGGTCGTCCCCCTCGGTGGCCGTGGTCCGCTCCGAGGCCAGCCCCGCCGAGCAGTTGTCGCAGTTGCCGCACGGCTCCTCGAGCTGCTCGCCGAAGTAGCCGAGCAGGAACTGGCGGCGGCAGTCGGTGGTCTCGGCGTAGCCGCGCATCATCTCCACCCGGCTCTGGTCGACCCGCTCGTGGTGCTCGGCCAGCTCACGGGCGGCGGCCGCGGCCTCGGACGGGGTGGGGCCGCCGTCGGCGGGGTGCGCGGCGCCCTCCTCGTCCAGGACGACGGCCGACACCTGCTCGAGGAGGTTCAGGTCCCGCGCCAGCGGGGTGGCGCCCCGGCCGGTCTCCTCGCGCAGCTGCTTGATCTCCACGCCGTCGTCCAGGCCGGCCGCCGGGGCGGCGGCGACCAGGCCGGCGACCTGCTGGAGCTCCTCCTCGGCGGGCGCGCCGGCGGCGAAGAACCGGCGCAGCCCCAGGTCCTCCTGGCGGTAGACGAGGACGGCGAGCGCGGGCTCCCCGTCGCGGCCGGCGCGGCCGATCTCCTGGTAGTAGCTGTCGAGGGAGTCGGCGGGCTCGGCGTGGACGACGAAGCGGGTGTCGGGCTTGTCGATGCCCATGCCGAACGCGGTGGTGGCCACCACGACGTCGAGCTCGTCGGCCATGAAGGCCCGCTGGGTGTCCTCGCGCTCGCCCTTGTTCAGGCCCGCGTGGTAGGCCCGGGCGCGCAGGCCGCGCTCGGTGAGGTCGCCGGCCAGCTCCTCGGTGCCCTTCCGGGTGGCGCTGTAGACGATGCCCGGCACGCGTCCCTCACCGACCTCGGCCAGCACCCGGTCGAGCACCGCCTGGTGCTTGCCGTGCGCGTCGGCGTGCTGCTCGACCTCCAGCCGGATCTCCGGGCGGTCGAACCCGGCGACCACGACCGCCGGGTCCCGCATCTCGAGCCGCTCGACGATCTCGGCCCGCACCGGCGGCGCCGCGGTGGCGGTCAGTGCCAGGACCGTGGGGTGGCCGAGCTGCTCCACGACCGTGCCCAGCCGCAGGTAGTCGGGCCGGAAGTCGTGGCCCCAGGCGGAGACGCAGTGCGCCTCGTCGACGACGAACAGCGCCGGGCGCGCCGCCGCGACGGCCTCGACGACCTCCGGCTTCGCCAGCTGCTCGGGTGCGAGGAACAGGTAGCGGACCGTTCCGTCCGCCAGGCCCTCGAGCGCGGCTCGCTGCTCCGCGGCCCCGAGCGTCGAGTTGAGCTGCGCCGGCCGGCCGGTGAGTCCGTCGAGCTCGGTCAGCCGTTCCACCTGGTCGCGCTGCAGGGCGATGAGCGGTGAGACGACGAGCACCGGGCCGTCCAGGAGCTCGCCGGCGATCTGGTAGACCGCCGTCTTCCCGGCGCCGGACGGCAGCACGCCGAGGGTGTCCCGCCCGGCGAGCACGGCCCGCATGGCCTCCTCCTGGCCGGGGCGGAACTCGTCGAAGCCGAGGACGTCGTGGGCGACCTCGCGGAGCCGGCGGGTGCGGACGGAGGCGGATCCCCCCATTGAGTTGTGTGGCACCGGATGCCGCTGCCCGGACGTCGAGATCGACAAACGGCGCGCCGGTGCGGTCGCCGCGTCGATGGGTCCCGCCCGTTCCCGGCCGGTCTGGAGGGCTGCCGTGCTGCTCACGTCCGCCACTCTGGCCGTCGGGCGTGGTGACAGGGCACTGGCCGTCCACAGGTGCCCGGTTCGTCCACAGTCACGATTCCGCTGATCACAGGCCTGCGCGAGCGATATCCTCGAACGTATGTACGAGGATGGCGCGACGGGGGGCGAGGGGCCGTGCTCTGTCGTCGAACTCGCATTGCGCACCCGGCTGGCGCATCAGCGGAGCCGCATCGTCGTGCGCCGCGCTAGCGGTCACTGGGTGATCGAGGCGGTACACGGCCGCGGCTCGCTGGGGGCTCTGGCGGACAGCACGAGCGGCGAGCCCGCCACCCAACCCCCGGTCGACGATGCCGCGCGGGGAGCCGACGGAGCACCCCTGTCGGGCCCGCTCGATGAGCGGGCACGGCTGCTCGACGAGGGGGCCGGTCTGCTGGACGCGGCCGTGGATCTCGAGCGCGGGCTGGCACAGCTGGCCGGTGCGCGGGCGCGGGCACTGGCGTCGTTCGCCCGGTGCCGGCCCTCGGCGTGGGACCGGCAGCCCGGTGAGCGCGGTGCGGCATCGGCCGCGTCACGGGCTGCGCGGCCTGAGGCCCTGACGACGGTGAGCGAGTGGGCGGTGGCGGAGGTCGCGGCCAGGTTGCGGATCCCCGGTCGGACGGCGTCGGGGTTGCTGGCCGACTGTGTCGAGCTGGTGGAGCAGTTGCCGGCCACCCTGGCGTCGTTGGAGGCCGGGGACATCTCCTGGTTGCACGCCCGGGCGTTGGTGGATCTGTTGCGTCCGGTCGCTGACGAGAAGAAGGCGCTGGTGGAGGCGCGGGTGCTGCCGCGGGCGCCGCGGCAGACGGTCTCCCAGTTGCGGGAGTGCACGAAGCGGGCAGTCGCGAAGATCGACGCGGCTTCGGCGGTGCGGCGGCTGGTGCAGGCGGTGCGGGACCGGAAGGTGACGTTGGCGCCTGGGCAGGACGGGATGGCGGTGCTGACCCTGGTGACGCCCGGGCCGGTCGGCCGGGCCTGCTACGAGGCACTGGTCGGCTACGCGGATGCCTGCATGACCGATGAGGAGGGTCGGCCGGATCCGCGGACCCGGGATCAGCGGATGGTCGACTGTGCCGCTGATCTGCTGCTGCGCCCGGATGCCGAGGGGCGGTCACCGGTGCAGGTGTTGCTGACCGTGATCGCCACCGCCGGGGCTCTCACCCGCACCGGGCCGGACGCCGAGGAGCCCGGCGAGATCGACGGGGACACCGTGCCTGCGGCACTCGTCCGTGAGCTCGTCTACGCCTTCGGGCTCATGCCACGCCCCGGGGCGGCCCCGGCCGCCGGTGCCGACGGTGTCTCGGCTGGTGCCGCAGCGGCGGATCCGGCGGACGTCGCGCCCCCCGCCGGTGGACCCGCGGATCGACCGGGGCCCCCGCCGACCGAGGGCTCCGACCCGGACCGGACCGGCGAGACGGCCCCTGGCGCCGAGGATCGACCGCAGGCTGCGCTCGCTGCTCTGGTGGACACGCGCCGGATCGCTGACACCGCACTGGCCGAACGGCCCCGGATCGCCGTCGTCGACGAGCTGACCGGCTGCCTGCTCGCCCTCACCGACAGCATCGAACTACGCCGGGCCGCCCGAGACGGCCACGGACTCGGCCCGCCACCCGAGACCGACGGCTACCGGCCCTCCGTACCGCTGGACCGGTTCGTCCGGCTCCGGGACCGGCGTTGCCGGTTCCCCGGCTGCCGCGCCCGTATCCGTACATGCGACCTCGACCACCGCGTCCCCCATCCCCACGGCCCGACGGCGCACACCAACCTCGAAGGACTGTGCGAACACCATCACCGGCTATCCCACCAGGCACCCGGATGGCGCCTGGACGGGACGTCTGACGGCGGACTGGTCTGGACGCTGCCCGGCGGCACCACCATCACCACCGTCCCGCCCCGCTTCGGCACCGACGACGGCAGCGCGGCCGACACCGGGGCGACCGGCCGCAGGACGACCGAGAGGGGCGCCGCCCGAGCGATCGACGACCGGGTCGACTGGCGCCACCTCACTCCCGACGAGCGCCGGGCCCGCAGCCGCGCCCTCGTCCTCGGCCGCCGCCCGCGGCCTGACGACGAAGCAGCGCCCTTCTGACCCCTGCGGCGGGCGGGTCGGCTGCGCGGCCGGGGGCGACGGACATCCTCTGCCCGCGCTCGCCGACCGAGCCGGCGCCCGGTGGCGCCTCAGGACGACAGGGGGCGCTTGCGCTTCAGGTCGGCGGACTCGGCGGCAGCGCGGCCCGCGAGCCACCCGGAACGGTCGACGGACGTGGTCCGTCGTGTCCTCAGGCGCGGGAAGAGGTCCTCGAAGGCTCGGGTGACCGCGGCGTCGCGATTCCGCAGCACCGGTGCGAGGTCGGTGCCCCGCGCGGTCGCCGCCTGCGAGGCCTCGGCCGTCGCACTGCGGCGTGCCGCATCGAGCCGCTCGCCGACCCGGACGGCGTAGGCGAGAAGGAAGGCGCGGCGGAAGCCGCGAGACCGGGTGTGGCCCGCGTCGGCCCTCCCGGCCGACTGCACCGCCCGGCCGGCCTGCACCAGCAGTGATGTGACCAGCAGCTCGACCGCGTCCAGGTCCGCCGATGTGCCGACCAGGACCGCGATGCCCAAGGAGCCGAACCAGGCGGACCGGACCCCGTTCGCCCCGGCTACCGCGCTGACCAGGTGCATCTTGGCGTCGAGGTACGGCGGCTCGAGGTGCAGGCGCCGCTCGGCCACCTCTGTCGTCGCCGCCGCACCGCCGTCTTGCTCGAGGAGGACGGCGTCGATGGCGTGCTGGGCCATGAGCTCCTGGGCCTTGCCCGTCAACGCCTCCGCCTCGTCGGGGAAGTCGGTCGACTCCGCCTTGGCCAGCAGGGCCCGGATTCGCCGAAGCGCGCGCGCCCCGGCCTCGCTGGCCGCATCCCTGGTGCCGCCGGCGTTCGGCCTGGCCCCTTCCGTGGACCCGGGGCCGCCACCGGCGCCGACGTCCCCTGTGGAACGCGGGCGCCACCGGGACGGTGCCTCGCCCAGCTGCGGGAGAGGTGGCAGCAGTCGCAGCTGGACCAGCAGGTCGGGCACGTCGCCCGGCCGTCTCGCGGCCCGCGCCCGACGACGCACCTCGCGGACCTGTGTCCACCACTCCGCCGGGATCTCCCGCCGAGAAGCCAGCGTCTCGACACTGGCCGCGGCCACCGCCGCAGCGAGGCCGGCCAGACCCGGTGCGGTGCGCCCGACGGCGTGCACGAGGTCGGCGGGCCGCCACCCCCGCTCCCAGGCATCGGCGACGGCGTCCAGCAGGCGGTCGTCGACCGTCGGGTTCTGCGACATGACGGCAGGGTGCGCCACGGCGCCGACGGTGCGACGCGAGCCCTGTGGACGACGGCGGCTGGTCCACAGGTCGGCGGACCGGTGACACGACGTCGAGTGCGACGGCTACCTTCCGGCCGTGGCCACCTACCGCATCGCCGAGGCTGCCCAGCTGCTCGGGGTCAGCGATGACACGGTGCGCCGGTGGATCGACACCGGCCGCCTGGCCGCCCGCCGCGAGGGCGGTGGGCCGGCGGTCGTCGACGGCGAGGCCCTGGCCGCCGTCGCCGCCGGGCTGCACGAGGCGCCCGAGCCCGGCGCCACGCGGTCGTCGTCGGCGCGCAACCGGCTGGCCGGGATCGTCACCCGCGTCGTCCGCGACACCGTCATGGCCCAGGTGGAGATCCAGGCCGGCCCCTTCCGCCTGGTGTCGCTGATGTCGCGCGAGGCGGCCGACGAGCTGGGCCTCGAGGTGGGCGTGCGCGCGGTGGCCACCGTCAAGGCGACGCAGGTCAGCGTCGACGTCCCCTGATCGCTTCCGTGCGAGCGGAGGTGCCATCCGGCTAAGGTCCCGCACATGCGGAAGCCGACCCGGTACCTGACCGCCGCGATCGCGGTAGCGCTGCTCGCCGGCTGCGGGTCGGACGACGGGGGCGACACGGCCACGTCGTCCTCGGGGTCGGCCACGGAGGACGGTGGTCTCAGCGGCACCCTGACCGTCTTCGCGGCCGCCTCGCTCACCGACGTCTTCACCGACCTCGGCGACCAGCTGGAGGCCGACAACCCCGGCCTGGACGTGCAGTTCAACTTCGCCGGCAGCTCCGCCTTGGCCACCCAGATCACCCAGGGCGCCCCGGCCGATGTCTTCGCGTCGGCCAACACGAGCCAGATGACGGTCGTCACCGACGCAGGCCTGGCCGACGGCGATCCCGAGGTCTTCGCGTCGAACGTCCTGGAGATCGCCGTGCCCGAGGGCAATCCCGCCGACGTCACCGGGCTGGCCGACTTCGGCCGGGAGGAGCTGACCCTGGCGGTGTGCGCCCCGGAGGTACCGTGCGGTGCCGCCGCCGAGGACGTCTTCGCGGCCGCCGGGATCACCGCCGTGCCGGACACCCAGGAAGAGGACGTGCGCGCCGCCCTGACCAAGGTCGAGCTCGGGGAGGTCGACGCCGCCCTGGTCTATGCCACCGACGTGACCGCGGCCGGGGACTCGGTGGAGGGCATCGAGTTCCCCGAGGCCGACGACGCCGTCAACACCTACCCGGTGTGCGTGCTCACGGACGCTCCCAACGCAGCGGCGGCGCAGGCCTTCGTCGACCTCGTCCTGTCCGACGAGGGGCAGGCGGCGCTCGCCGACGCCGGGTTCCGCACCGCGTGAGGGGTCAGCCGCGGCGCCGTGATCCCGGGATCCCGCTCCCCCTGCTCGTCCCCGCCGTCGCCGCGGTCACCTTCCTGGTCCTCCCCCTGGTCGCCCTGCTGATCCGAACGCCGTGGAGCGATCTGGCCACGCAGCTGACCCTGCCCGGCGTGGGCCAGGCGCTGCGGCTCTCACTGCTCTCGGCCTCCCTGGCGACCGCGGTCTCCCTCGTGCTCGGGGTGCCGCTGGCCTGGGTGCTGGCGCGCTCCCGGATCCGAGGCCGCGGTGTCCTGCGCGCGCTGGTCACGGTGCCCCTGGTGCTGCCGCCCGTCGTCGGCGGCGTCGCGCTGTTCCTGGTCCTGGGCCGGCAGGGCATCCTCGGGCGCTGGCTCGACGAGACGTTCGGGCTGACCATCCCGTTCACCACGACCGCCGTGGTCATCGCCGAGACGTTCGTCGCGATGCCGTTCCTGGTGATCAGCGTCGAGGGCGCGCTGCGCGCCGCCGACGCCCGCTACGAGGAGGCCGCGGCCACCCTCGGCGCCGACCGGTGGACGACGTTCCGCCGGGTCACGCTGCCGCTGGTCGCCCCGGGCATCGCGGCCGGTGCGGTGCTCTGCTGGGCCCGCGCGCTGGGGGAGTTCGGCGCCACGATCACCTTCGCCGGCAACTTCCCGGGGACGACGCAGACCATGCCGCTGGCCGTCTACCTGGCGCTCCAGCGCGACCCGGAGTCGGCGATCGTGCTCTCCGTCGTCCTGCTGGCCGTCTCGCTGGCCACGTTGCTCGCCCTCCGCGGCCGGTGGCTGGGCCGCGCCGGAGCCGCGCCGTGAGCCTCGACGCCGCCGTCCGCGTGCAGCGCGGGGTGTTGCACGTGGAACTGGACGTGCACGTGGAGGACGGCGAGGTGCTCGCCGTCCTCGGGCCCAACGGCGCCGGCAAGTCCTCGCTGCTGCGGGTGCTCGCCGGGCTGCTGCCGCCCGACGGCGGCCGTGTCGAGGTCGACGGAGAGCCGTGGGACGACGTCGCCGCGGGCGTGCACCTGCCGGCGCACCGCCGCCGGCTGGGCATGGTCTTCCAGGACCACCTGCTCTTCCCGCACCTCACGGTCACCGACAACGTCGCCTTCGGGCTGCGCACCCGGGGAGCCGGCCGCCGGGAGTCACGGGCGGCGGCGCGGGAGTGGCTGGCCCGGGTGGAGCTGGCGGAGTTCGGCTCCCGCCGGCCGGGTGAGCTCTCCGGCGGGCAGGCGCAGCGCGTGGCCCTCGCCCGCGCGCTCGCGGGGGAGCCCGCGCTGCTGCTCCTCGACGAACCGCTGTCGGCCCTGGACGCCCGCACCCGGCTCACCGTGCGCGCGGAGCTGCGCCGGCATCTCGGGGACTTCCCCGGCAGCACGGTGCTGGTCACCCACGACCCCGTCGACGCGATGGCGCTGGCCGACCGGGTGCTCGTCGTCGAGGAGGGCCGGGTCGTGCAGGCCGGGCCGCCGGGGGAGGTGGCCCGCCGGCCGCGGACGGACTACGTCGCCCGTCTGGTCGGGCTGTCCCTGCTCGCCGGCGCCGGGGAGGGGGCGACGGTCCGGCTGGACGGCGGTGGCCGGGTGGCCGTGGCCGAGCCGGCGTCGGGATCGGTGTTCGTCGCCGTCCGCCCGGAGTCGGTGGCGCTGTGGCCGGACCCGCCGCACGGCAGCCCGCGCAACGTCTGGCCTGTGCGGCTGGTCGGCGCGACCCCGCACGGGGCGACGGTGCGCTGCGAGCTCGACGGCGAGGTGCCGCTGCTGGCCGACGTCACCGCCGCCGCGTTCGCCGAACTCGGGCTCGCCCCGGGCGCGGAGCTGTGGGCGAGCGTGAAGGCCTCCGAGGTCGCGGTCTACGAACGCTGAGAGGGTGGGGGCGTGACCACCGCTGCGCTCGTCCTCGCCGCCGGTGGCGGCCGCCGGTACGGCATGCCCAAGGCGCTGGTCGAGTACGAGGGCAGCCTGCTCGTCGAGCGCGCGGTGCGGACGGCGCGGGTGGTCTGCGATCCCGTGCTCGTCGTCCTCGGAGCGCGGGCGGTGGACGTCTGGCGCACGGCGGACCTGGCGGGCGCGACGGTGCTGGCAAACCGCGACTGGGAGACCGGCATGGCCTCCTCGCTGCGCACCGGCCTCGACGGTCTGCGCGGCTGGCCGGGGCGGGTGGACGCCGTGCTGGTCACGCTGGTCGACATGCCGGGCATGACGCCGGCGGCCCTGGAGCGGGTGGCCGAGCACGCCGCCCCGGGCGCTCTCGCGGTCGCCACCTACGACGGCGTCCGCGGGCACCCGGTGCTGCTCGGCCGCGACCACTGGGCCGGGGTGGCCGAGACGGCGACCGGCGACGAGGGTGCCCGGCGGTACCTGGCCGGACGCGAGGTGGTCGAGGTCGACTGCACCGGTCTCGCCGATCCGGTCGACCTCGACGTCCCGCCGGGCGGGGTAGCGTCGGAGCCGTGATCGCGCGGGTGGTCGACGAGCCCCTCTCGGTGGCCGAGCACGAGGACGCGGTGGCCGACAAGGCCGCCGGCGCCGTGGTGTCGTTCTCCGGCGTCGTCCGCGACCACGACGGCGGGCGGTCGGTCACCGAGCTCGAGTACGTCGGCCACCCCACGGCCGCCGACGTGATCCGGGAGCTCGCCGAGGAGTTCGCCGCCCGGCCCGGTGTGCAGGCGGTCGCCGTGTCGCACCGCATCGGCCTGCTGGGGATCGGGGACGTGGCCCTGGCCTGCGCGGTCAGCGCGGCGCACCGGGGCGCGGCGTTCACCGCCTGCGCGGAGCTCGTCGACGAGGTGAAGAAGCGGCTGCCGATCTGGAAGCGGCAGGTCTTCACCGACGGCGAGGAGGAGTGGGTCGCCTGCCCGTAGCGCTGGACCCGTGCGCCGGGCCTGCAGCGGTCAGTACGGGCCGACGGCGTCGGTGAGGGACAGCGGCTCGGGCAGGGGGCCGGGATCCATGCCCGCGGCCAGGAGCGAGCTGAGCATGCGGGCGATGAGCTCGGCGGCCGGCAGGTCGCGGGCGGCGCTGCGCGGTCTGGCGCGGCCGCCGACGGCGCAGAGCGTGCCGAACAGCCCGCCGTCCGCCGCGATCAGGGGCACGCCCAGGTAGGCCGAGACCGTCATGCCGTTCGGCAGCGTGCGGCTGGCGTACTCGGGCACGGCGGCGGTCACGGTCGCCACGCGAGGGGCCTCGCCGCTGACCATGTAGCGGCAGAAGCTCTCCGCCCACGGCAGGCTCGCCCCCGGGCGCATCGCGTCCCCGGGCTCCGCGCTGAGGACGATCTGGTGCTCACCGACGACGCGGGTGACCATCCAGACGTCCCACGAGGAGTGGGCCTGCAGGTACCGCAGCGCACCGGCGGAGGCAGCCGGCCAGGTGGACCACGGCGTCATGTCGTCGAGCGCTCTGGTGTCGATCCCGGGCTGGGACATACCCGTTCACGTTACCCGCCGGCTTCGTTCCCATTCATCGCCGGACGCGTGCCGGAACGTGTCCGGCCGTCACTGGGAAGCCGGGGTCACCGCGAACCGGCGAGGCCGTCGTCCCCGTGCCGGCGGGCCTCCTCGGCCGCCTCCTCGCGCTCGGCGTCCTCCTCCTCGACCTCGCCCTCGAGGCGCCGTGCCTCGCCGTCGAGGGTGGCGGCGGCGTCGCCGTGCGTCTGCCCGTACAGCTCCTCGGCGCGCCCGAGCAGCTGCTCGGCCTTGGCCTTTGCCTTGTCGAAGACGCTCATGAACTCATCCTCCCGCGAAGGGTGGCAGCACGTCGACGACGGTGCCCGGGGCCAGCGCCAGGCCGGGGTCGCGTGCCTGCTGGCCGTCGACCAGGAACGAGCAGGCGGTGAGCACCTTCTCCAGCCGGGGGCCGTGCGCGTCGGCGATCTGGCGGACCAGGTCGGCGAGCGTGGCCGCCGTCCGGTCCTCGGTCTCCACGCCGGCCGCGGCGCGGGCCCCGGCGAAGTAGCGGACGGTGACATCCGGGCTCACGGGACTCAGCCGCCGATCGCCGACATGGGCCGGGTCGGCTGCAGGAAGCTCGGGTCGTCGATGCCGTGCCCGGGCAGCTTGCTCAGGGTGGCGATCCGCCACCGGTCGGCGATCTCGTCGTCGGTGGCACCCGACCGCAGTGCCGCCCGCAGATCGGACTCCTCGCGGGCGAAGAGGCAGTTGCGGATCTGGCCGTCGGCGGTCAGCCGGGTCCGGTCGCAGGTGCCGCAGAACGACCGGGTCACCGAGGCGATGATCCCGACCGTGGACGGTCCGCCGTCGACCAGCCAGCGCTCCGCGGGGGCCGAGCCGCGTGCCTCGGTGTCCGGCGTGAGCGTGTGCGCGACGGACAGACGCTCGAGGATGTCCTCGGCGGTGACCATCCGGCCGCGGGTCCAGGCGTGGTGGGCGTCCAGCGGCATCTGCTCGATGAACCGCAGCTGGTAGCCGTGCTCCAGGCAGTAGTCCAACAGCGGGACGGCGTCGACGTCGTTGATCCCGTGCAGCAGGACGGCGTTGACCTTGACCGGCGTCAGCCCGGCGGCCTGCGCGGCAGCCAGCCCGGCGAGGACGTCGTCGAGCCGGTCGCGCATGGTGAGCTGCTTGAACCGGACCGGGTCCAGCGTGTCGAGGCTGACGTTGATCCGGTCCAGCCCGGCCTCGGCCAGCGCGGGGGCGACCCGGGCCAGGCCGATCGCGTTCGTGGTGAGGCTGACCTCGGGGCGCGGCTCCAGGGCGGTGGCGGCGGCGACGATGCCCGGCAGGCCCGGGCGCAGCAGGGGCTCGCCGCCGGTGAACCGGACCTCGCGGATGCCGAGCTGCTCCACCCCGATGCGCACCAGCCGGACGATCTCGTCGTCGGTCAGCACCTCGACCTTGGGCAGCCAGTCCAGCCCCTCGGGCGGCATGCAGTACGTGCAGCGCAGGTTGCAGCGGTCGGTCAGCGAGACCCGGAGGTCGGTGGCGGTCCGGCCGTAGCGGTCGACCAGCCCGCCGGTGCCCGGCGCCGGATCGGCGCGGCGGAGCACCGGATCCGGGAGCGGGCTCGACGTGGTCATGAGCCGAATGTAGTGCGGAAAGGCGGCGACGGCGTTGCTACCGTCGCCAGGTCACCCGAGAGCCCGGCGGACTCCCTCCGCACTCGCCTGTGGCCAGGATTTGCGAGAGTTCCCGTGTCGTCGCGCACCGTCTTCAGCCCCTATGCCCGGTTGTTCACCGTCCCGGGCAGCCGTGCGTTCGCCTTCGCCGGCTGGCTCGGCCGCATCCCCGCCTCGACCCTGGGGCTGGGCACCGTCCTCCTCGTCGAGGGGGAGACCGGCAGCTACGGCCTCGCCGGTGCGGTCTCCGGCACCCTCGCCGCCGCCTTCGCCCTCGCCTCGCCGCTGTGGGCCCGGGTCGTCGACCGGCGCGGTCAGGGCACCGTGCTGCGCGTCGCGATGGTGGCCCTGACCGTCACCGGGCTGGCGTTCCTCACCGCGGTGGTCGCCGGGGCGCCCCAGTGGACGTGGTTCGCGCTCGCCGCCGCCACCGGCGCGGCGTCACCGAACATCGGCTCCCTGGTCCGGGCGCGGTGGGCGAACGCGCTGCCCGAAGCCGAGCAACGGCAGACCGCGTTCGCCTTCGAGTCCGTCGTCGACGAGGTCGTCTTCGTCGTCGGCCCGCCGCTGGTCACGGTGCTGGCCTCGCTGGTCGCCTCGCCGGCCGGTTTCCTCACCGGGTTGCTCTCCGGGGTGGCCGGTGGCTGGGCGCTCGGCGGCATGCGGGCCAGCCAGCCGCCGGTCGAGCCGGTGCAGGAGGGCGGCCCGAGCCGCCGGTCGGGGATCCTCGTCGCGCCCGTGGTCGTGGTCGCCATCTCCTCCCTGGGCGTCGGCATCACGTTCGGCGCGATCGACGTCGTCGTCGTCGCGTTCGCCGAGGACGAGGGCTCGCCGACGTCGGCCGGGCTGATCCTGGCGCTGTTCGCCGCCGGGAGTCTCATCGCCGGCCTCGTCTACGGCATCCTCCGGCTGCCCGGCACGCTCGCCGCCCGGTTCGTCGTCTGCTCGGTGCTGTTCGGCGTCGCCGCGCAGCTGCTGTTCCTCGTGGGCTCGCTGTCGTTCCTGATGCCCGCGGCGTTCCTCGGCGGCATGGCCATCGCGCCCACGCTGGTGTCTGGGGTCTCGCTGGTCGAGTCACGGGTGCCGCGCGGCAGCCTGACCGAGGCGCTGACCTGGACCACGGCCGGGATCATCGGCGGGGTGACGCTCGGGGCTGCCCTCGCCGGAGCCGCCGTGGACGCCTGGGGCGCGGAGGACGCGTTCGCCGTCCCGGCGCTGGCGGCCGCGCTGGGCGGCGTCCTGGCGATCGTCGGCTCGCCGTGGCTCAGGGCTGCCGGGGTGCCCGACCCCTCACCGGCCGAGCCGGTTGAGCGCGAGGCCGCCGGGTAGCGGGTCGTACGGAAGGACGTGCGCGACCGGGTGTCGCGCGCTCCACCGCGAATCGAGAGGACCCCCTGTGGCAACCGTGCCCACCATCGCCCTGAACAACGGTGTCGAGATCCCCCAGCTGGGCTTCGGCGTCTACCAGATCCCGGCCGACGAGACCGTCGAAGCGGTCACGACGGCGCTGGAGATCGGCTACCGGCACATCGACACCGCCGAGATGTACGGCAACGAGAAGGAGGTCGGGGAGGCCGTCCGGCGCTCGGGCATCCCGCGCGACGAGGTGTTCGTGACCAGCAAGCTCAACAACGGCTTCCACCGCCGCGACGACGCCCTGCGCGCCTTCGACGGCACGATGGCCGCCCTCGGCTTCGAGACCCTCGACCTGTTCCTCGTGCACTGGCCGCTGCCGACCATCGACGTCGACTACGTGGAGACGTGGAAGGCGATGGAGGAGATCTACCGCAGCGGCCGCTGCCGGGCGATCGGCGTCTCCAACTTCAACCCCCACCACCTGCGCCGGCTGTTCGCCGAGACCGAGATCCGGCCGGCCGCCAACCAGATCGAGATCCACCCCTACCTGACGCAGGACGAGCTGCGGGCCTTCGACGCCGACCACGAGATCGTCACCGAGGCCTGGTCGCCGATCGCGCAGGGCAAGGTCCTCGACGACCCGGCGGTCGTGCGGGTGGCCGAGCGGTACGGGAAGACGCCTGCGCAGGTCGTGCTCCGCTGGCACGTGCAGCGCGGCGACGTCGTCTTCCCCAAGTCGGTGACGCGCAGCCGCATGGAGGACAACTTCGCGCTCTTCGACTTCGCGCTCGACCAGGACGCGATGGGCGACATCACCGCCCTGAACCGGAACGAGCGCACCGGCCCCGACCCGGACACGTTCGACTACGTCCCCCGCTGAGGCTGAGTGGAGTGCGACAGCGCAGGAAACCTGCGCTGTCGCACTCCGCTAGACCGTCGTGCTGTCCAGGACGGCGCCGGCCGCGTCGTAGGCGGTCACGGTGATCGACCAGAAGACGTACGGCGGGGTCGACGACGTCGTCGCTTCAGGGGCGATGGGGAGGAAGGTGCCCCACACCCGTTCGCCGGGACGCGGGCCGACGTCGGAGAGCACCGCCTCGCGGGTGCTCCCGTCCGGTGTGGTGACGGTGACGCGGGCGGTCCCGGGTGGGGCCGCGCCGCCCACGATCGATCCGCCCACGGAGACGGCGATCTCGCCCACCGGCGGTACGGGGAAGATCGTCCCCCCGCCTCCGCCGCCGGAGGTGAGGTCGAAGTACGCGGTGCTCCAGTCGCCGATGGCGGGGTTCGGATTGGGGTACAGCTCGAACGACCACCGGGCGGCGCCCTCGACGCCGCTCACGAAGCCGCTGTCCGGACTGAACGTCGGCGCCTCCTCACGGGTCGGCGGGCGGTCGGCGATCTGCCGCTGGAGGGCCTCCAGTTCTGCCTCGGTGCCCGCCCGCAGGTTCGCCACCACCTGGTCGAGCAGCTCGTCCCCGCCCCCGTCCAGGTCGACGACCGTGACGACCATGCCGTCCTCGGCCCAGATCCGGGCTCCGGCGTCCGGCCACCCCTGGCCGGTTCCCTGCAGGGTGCCGGCAGAGCCCGGCCGGCCACGGATCACGCTGCCCGTCGCGTCATCGGTCCAGAAGCCCCAGAGCGCCGCGAGGCGGGCATCGGCGCGCACCGCGGACAGCAGCAGCACGGTCGAACCCCGTCGGAGCTCCAGGTACTCGCCCGGGGTGGACCCGAAGCCGGGCCCGTCCTGCGGGCCGCCGGCGATCAGGGGCTCGAGCCCGGCCGGGACGGTGTCCGGGTCGAGGGCCGCGGTGGCCGAGGCGAAGTCGGCTGCACGCGCCGCCGCGACGAGCTCGTCCTCGCCGATCCCCCGGCCGACGACGAACTCGACGTAGTCGTTCCCCTCGATCAGGACCCAGGTGCGATCGCCGTCGGTCACCACCCGTCCGCTCCGCCCGTCCAGGTCGACCTGCCGCTCCCCGGGGGCGTCGCGCCCGGGGCCGGCGATGCTCGCGGAGCCGGAGCTCGTGCCGACCAGCAGGACCGGCCCATCGAGGGTGTCTGCCAGCCCCGGATCGCCGTAGAGCGTGGCGCGCACCGGCACGTAGTCGCCCGCCGCCTCGTTGTACTGCAGCCCGCTGCCCGGCCGGTTGTACTCGACATGGGTGAGCAGCAACCCGTCCGGCACCGGGTCGAGGACGAGCGGGGCGACGAGCGGGGAGCTGTCGACAACGAGGTCATCACCGCCTGCTGGGGGACGCTCCGGGCCGATGCCCGCCGCCGGTGCCGCAGCGTCGTCCCCCGCATCCGCGCAGCCGGTCAGGCCGACGGCCAGTGCGGCGACGAGCAGTGCCGTCCGCACCCGTCCCCGTGAGGTCATGCGCGCAGCGTGGCAGGGAACCGGCGCCGGTGGACGGGTTCCGAGCCCGGCGGGTCCCGTCCGGCTCAGTCGGTGGTGACGAAGTCGATGAGCTCCTCGACCCGGCCGATGAGCTGCGGCTCGAGGTCGGTCCACACCTTCACGCGCGCGAGGATGCGCTGCGCCCAGACGTAGCCGGTGTCGTCCTCCCAGCCCAGCCGCCGGCAGACGCCGGTCTTCCAGTCCTCGCCCTTGGGCACGTTCGGCCAGGCCTTGATCCCGACCACCGACGGCTTGACGGCCTGCCAGATGTCGATGAACGGGTGCCCGACGACGAGCGCGTGCTCGCCGGTGACCTGTCCGGCGATCCGGGACTCCTTGGAGCCCTTCACCAGGTGGTCGACCAGCACGCCGAGCCGCCGGCCCTGCGAGGGACGGAACTCGCGCACGATGCCGGGCAGGTCGTCGACGCCGTGCAGCGGCTCGACCACGACGCCCTCGATGCGCAGGTCGTGGCCCCACACCTTCTCGACGAGCTCGGCGTCGTGCTTGCCCTCGACGTAGATCCGGCCCTCACGGGCCACGCGGGCCCGCGCGCCGACGACGTAGGTGGACCCCGAGGCACTGCGCTGCGGCCCCGACGGCGCGTTCACCTTCGGGCGCACGAGGACGACGGGCCGGCCGTCGACCCAGAAGCCCGGGCCGAGCGGGTAGGCGCGCACCTTCCCGAAGCGGTCCTCGAGGTGGACGACGTCCTTCTCGCAGCGGACGACGGCCCCGACGAACCCCGAGCTGGGGTCCTCGACGACGACGTCGCGGGCGGCCTCCACCTCGGGGAGGGCCTTCTTGACCGTCCGCGGGTGGACCAGGTTGTCGTAAGGCGAGCGAGGTGGCACGTCCCGAGTGTGTGCAGCCGGAAGGGCGGCGGCGGGCAGACGCGCCGAACTGTGACGGCCGACACGCCCGAGTACGCCCGCTCTCACGCTGAGTCACCGGAACTAACCGACCTCGCAATCCGGATCACCCCGGCCGACGGACGGCCGCCGCCCCCGCCCTGCGCTGCGCGTTCGTGCGTGGCGGGCCGTCGGATGGCGCGCCACGCAAGGGCCGCCATCGCTGGAGGAGACCGGTCTCGGGCGTGTCGCAGCGGCCGGTCTCGTTTCGCTCGGAGCTCTGAGGTCACCCATCTACGTGACCGTGACACCCCGCGCTCAGATGGGAGCTGCAACGACGATGATCGGTACCGAGAGCATCAGCCGAGTGATCGGCCAGGACGTCTACGACGAGACCGGTAGCAAGATCGGATCGGCGTCCGAGGTCTACCTCGACGACGAGACCGGTCAGCCGGAGTGGGTCACCGTCCGCACCGGCCTGTTCGGCACCAAGGAGTCCTTCGTCCCGATCCGCGACGCCGACCTCACCAACGACGGCGTCCGCGTCCCCGTGAGCAAGGACCGGGTGAAGGACGCCCCCAAGATCGACACCGACGGGCACCTCTCCCCCCAGGAGGAGCAGGAGCTCTACCGCTACTACGGCCTGGGCACCTCGGGTCAGTCCGGCCAGCAGTTCGCCGGCACGGACACCACCCGTGGCATGACCACCCGGGACACCACGACCACCGGCACGATGACCGGCACCGAGTCGACGACGGGCATGGCGACCACCGGCACGGCCGGGCGCGACACGGCGAACGCCCACGGCACCGTCGGCCACGACACCTCCGGCCCGACGACCGATGACGCGATGACGCGGTCCGAGGAGCAGCTGTCGGTGGGTACCCGCAGCGAGGAGATCGGCCGCGCCCGCCTCCGCAAGTACGTCGTCTCCGAGAACGTGACCGAGACGGTGCCGGTCTCCCGCGAGGAGGTGCGGGTCGAGCGCGAGCCGATCACCGACGCCAACATCGGCAACGCCATGGACGGTCCGGCCATCTCCGAGGAGGAGCACGAGGTCACGCTGCACGCCGAGCGTCCCGTCGTCGCCAAGGAAGCCGTGCCGGTCGAGCGGGTCCGCCTGGACAAGCAGACCGTGACGGACCAGGAGACGGTCACCGACACCGTCCGCAAGGAGCAGATCGAGATGGAGGGCGCCGAGGGCACCACGCGCGACCGCGACCGGGGCACCGACCTCGACCGCGACCGCGACGGCCGCCTCGGCTGACCTGCGTCTCACGCCCGGCGGCGGCCGGGCCCTCACACGGCGGTGGCCGGCGGCGGACAGGTCCCGGCCGGCCACCTGCCGTGGGGGGCCCGGCCGCCGCGGCGTGTGCGGGCTCGCTCAGTCGGCGAAGCAGCTGGTCAGCGCACCCACGACGAGCGGGACGTCCAGGGCCGAGGCCAGCTCCCGGCAGGAGTGCATGGCCAGCATGGGCCCGCCGATGTCGACGGTCGCCAGCCCCAGCCGGGTGGCGGTGAGCGGGCCGATCGTGCTCCCGCACGGCAGGTCGGCCCGGGACACGAAGTACTGGACCGGGACCGAGGCCTCGGCGCACCGCTCGGTGAACCAGGCGGCGCCGGCCCCGTCGGTGGCGTAGGCCTGGTTGGCGTTCACCTTCAGCACCGGGCCGCCGCCGAGCTGCGGCTGGTGCGCCGGTTCGTGCCGCTCGGACCGGGTCGGGTGGACGGCGTGGGCCATGTCGGCCGACACCAGCCGCGACCGCGCCATCGCCCGCGGGAGCGCCTGGACGTCCCCGGGGTCCGCGATGGCGACCAGCCGGGCGACGACGTCCTCGAGGAAGCTGCCGCGCGCTCCCGACATGGAGCCGCTACCGACCTCCTCGTGGTCGTTGGCGACGAGCAGCTGGGTCCGCGGGCCGGCCGGCGCGGCGATCAGCGCGGTGACGCCGGCATGGCAGCTCGCGAGGTTGTCCAGCCGCGGGGCGGCGATCCAGGTGCCGTCCGCTCCCGCGGTGCCCGCCGGCTGGGTGTCGGCCAGGACGAGGTCGGCGCCCAGGACGTCGTCGGCGGGAACGCCCGCGGCCTGCGCGACGGCCGCCGTGAGGCCCGCGACGTCGGCGATGTCCTGCGACCACACGGGCACCAGTTCGCGCTGCGGATCGAGGGTCAGCCCGTCGCGCACGCTCCGGTCCAGGTGGATCGCGAGCGAGGGCAGCCGCAGCGGTGCGCCGGGGAGGCGGACCAGCGCCGACCCCCCGCCGCGGAGCACCACCCGGCCGGCCACGGTGAGCTCGCGGTCCAGCCACGTGTGCCACAGGCCGCCGCCGTAGGGCTCGACGCCGACCAGCCGGTAGCCGGCCTGCCGGACGTCGGAGCGGGGCCGCACGCGGAACGTCGGTGAGTCGGTGTGCGCGCCGACCATCCGCAGCCCGGCCTCGCCCAGCGGGGCGCGGCCCATCCGGAAGGCGATCAGGCTGCCCTGGCGGACGACGAAGCGCTGGTCGCCCGGCGCCAGGGTCCAGGCGTCGTCCTCGGCGAGCTCGGAGAAGCCGGCCGCGGTGAGCCGGCGGGCCATCTCGGCGACGGCGTGGAAGGGGCTCGGGGCGGCGTCGACGAAGGCGCGCAGGTCGTCCCCGGAGGAGAGGTCGGGCATGCCCGCCATCGTGCCCTCATGCGCTCCGGACCGGCCGACCCGCGAGGTGGGATGCTCGGCGACGTGAGCGAGACCACCCTGCCGGCGGAAGGCCTCTCCCCGCCCACCCCGGCCGACTTCTCCAGCCCGGACGCCCTGGCCGACGCCCTGCGCGACACCGGGTACCTCCCCGACGAGGGGCTGGCCACCGCCGCGTACCTGGCGTTGGTCATGCGCCGGCCGCTGTTCCTCGAGGGCGAGGCCGGCGTCGGCAAGACCGCGCTCGCCCGCGCGCTCGCCGAGGTCACCGCCCGGCCGATCTACCGCCTGCAGTGCTACGAGGGCCTGGAGGCCAGTCAGGCGCTCTACGACTGGGACTTCGGCCGGCAGCTGCTGCACCTGCGCGCCGCCGAGGCCGCGCACGCGACCACCGACACCGACCAGCTCGAGGCCTCGCTCTACGACCGGCGGTTCCTGCTGGCCCGCCCGCTGCTGCAGGCGCTCGAGGACTCCCCGAGCGTGCTGCTGGTCGACGAGGTCGACCGTGCCGACGACGAGTTCGAGGCGTTCCTGCTCGAGGTGCTGTCGGACTTCACGATCTCCATCCCGGAGCTGGGCACCATCCGCGCCGAGGTGCCGCCGCTGGTCGTGCTCACCTCGAACCGGACCCGCGAGGTGCACGACGCGCTCAAGCGCCGCTGCCTCTACCACTGGCTCGAGCACCCGGACTTCGAGCGCGAGGTCGCCATCCTGCGCACCCGCCTGCCCGAGGTGACCGAGCGGCTGGCCCGGGAGGTCGCGACGGCGACCGCGAAGCTGCGCACCCTCGACCTGGTCAAGCCGCCGGGCGTGGCCGAGGCGATGGACTGGGCCGCCGCGCTGCACGCCCTCGGTGCCCGGGAGCTCGACCCCGACACCGCCGCCCGCACGCTCGGCGCCGTCCTCAAGTACCGCGAGGACACCGACCGGGTGCACTCCCTCGCCCGCGGAGCGCTCTTCGGTGGCTGAGCGGGACGTCGTCGCCACGGTGCTCGGCTTCGCGCGCACGCTGCGCGTCGCCGGTGTCGCCGCCTCGCCGGACCGGGTGGAGGCGATGCTGGTCGCGGTGGGCGCGCTCGACGTCCTCGACGCCACCGCCGTGTACTGGGCGGGGCGGCTCACGCTGTGCGGGAGCCCCGACGACCTCGACCGCTACGACGCCGCCTTCGCCGCCTACTTCGGCGGCGAGTCGCCACGGATGCGGTCCGCGCCGGCGGACCAGCGGCAGGTCATGGCGCTGTCGGCCCCGCTGGAGAGCGGCACCGGCGAGGGGGAGGACGACGAGCCCTCCGACGTCGCCGGGCAGGCCAGCGCCGACGAGGTGCTGCGCCACCGTGACGTCGCCGAGCTCACCGTGGCCGAGCGGGACGAGCTGCGCCGGCTGTTCGCGCTGCTCCGGCCGGCCGCGCCGATGCGCGCCTCCCGCCGCCGCCGGCCGAGCGCCCACGGCTCGGTGCACGCCGCCCGCACGATCCGCCGGGCGCTGCGCGACGGCGGCGAGGTGAGCCGCCTGATGCACCGGAGGGCCCGGCCGCGCCCGCGCCGCGTCGTCCTCCTGATCGACGTCTCCGGCTCGATGAGCCCTTACGCCGACTCGCTGCTGCGGTTCGCGCACGTGGCGGTGCGGGCCCGGCCGGCGGCGACCGAGGTCTTCACCATCGGCACCCGGCTGACGCGGGTCACCCGGGAGCTGCGGCTGCGTGACCCGGACAAGGCCCTGGCCGCCAGCGGCAGCGCGATCCCGGACTGGTCCGGCGGCACCCGCCTGGGCGAGGTGCTCAAGGCGTTCCTGGACCGGTGGGGGCAGCGCGGCACCGCCCGCGGCGCCGTCGTCGTCGTGTGCAGCGACGGCTGGGAGCGCGGGGACACCGACCTGCTCGCCGAGCAGATGGCGCGGCTGCGCCGGCTCGCCCACGCCGTGGTGTGGGTCAACCCGCACAAGGGCCGGGCCGGCTACGAGCCGCTCACCGGCGGGATGCAGGCGGCCCTGCCGTCGCTGGACGCGTTCGTGGCCGGGCACAGCCTCGCCGCGTTCGAGGAGCTCACGGGAGTGATCTCGCGTGTGTGAGGCGTTGTGCGGAGTGCCACGGTGCAGGTTTTCTGCGCTCCGGCACTCCACTGAAGGGAGCAACCGTGCGTGACGTGCTCGACGACCTGGTGGGCTGGTGGCAGGCGGGCGAGACCGTCGGCATGGGGACCGTCGTCGCCACCTGGCGCTCGGCTCCCCGTCCGGCCGGCGCCTCGATGCTGGTCGGGCCCGACGGCACCGCCGTCGGCAGCGTGTCCGGCGGCTGCGTCGAGGGCGCGGTCTACGAGGAGGCGCGGGACGTCGTCGACACCGGCGTCCCCACGCTGGAGCGCTACGGCGTCAGCGACGACGACGCGTTCGCCGTCGGCCTGACCTGCGGCGGGATCCTCGACGTCTTCGTCGAGCAGATCTCCCGCGAGTCGTTCCCCGAGCTCGGGGAGATCGCCGAGTCGGTGGGCCGGCACGAGCCGGTCGCCGTCGTCACCTGCGTGAAGGGCACTGACGACCGGCTCGGCAAGCGGCTGGTGGTCTGGCCCGACCGGGTGTCGGGCACGCTCGGCTCGCAGCGTCTGGACGACGCCGTGGCCGCCGACGCGCGCGGCATGCTCGCCGCCGGCCGCACCGCGCTGCTGCACGTCGGGCACGACGGCGAGCGCCGCGGCGACGACCTCACCCTCTTCGTGAACTCCTTCGCCCCGGCGGCGCGCATGGTGGTGTTCGGCGCGATCGACTTCGCCGCGGCGGTCGCCCGGGTCGGCGCCTTCCTCGGCTACCGGGTGACCGTCTGCGACGCCCGGCCGGTGTTCGCGACGCCGAAGCGCTTCCCCGACGCGCACGAGGTGGTCGTCGAGTGGCCGCACCGCTACCTGCAGGCCGAGGTCGACGGCGGGCGGATCGACGAGCGCACCGTGCTCTGCGTGCTCACTCACGACCCCAAGTTCGACGTGCCGCTGCTGGAGGTCGCGCTCCGGCTGCCGGTGGCCTACGTGGGTGCGATGGGGTCGCGGCGGACGCACACCGAACGACTGGCGCGGTTGTCCGAAGCCGGCATGACCGACGACGAGATCGCCCGCCTCTCCTCGCCGATCGGGCTGGACCTCGGCGCGCGGACGCCCGAGGAGACCGCCGTGTCCATCGCGGCGGAGATCATCGCCGGCCGCTGGGGCGGGTCGGGGGAGCGGCTGACCGGCCTCGACGGACCGATCCACGAGACGGCCGAGCGCTGAGCGAGGTCGCCTTCGCCTACGACGTCGAGATCGTCGGGCTGGTCGTCTCGCCGGTGCACCGCTACGACGGCCGACCCGGCGGGACCGTTCCGTCACAGGACGGCGACAGGGTGGGCCGGGCCGAGGTGCGGGCCGGCCACGGCGTGGTCGGCGACCGCTACGCCGGCAAGCCGGCGCACCGCGATGCCGCGCTCACCGTGCTGGCCGTCGAGTCGCTCGAGTCGCTGGCCGCGGAGCTCGGGGTGCCGCCCTTCGACCCGCTGCTGGCCCGGCGCACCGTCGTCCTGCGCGGCGCCGAGGTCGAGGCGCTGCGCGGCGTGGAGTTCGCGCTGGACTGCGGCGAGGGCGAGGTGCGGCTCCGCGGCGGCCGGCCGGCCAACCCGTGTGCCTGGATGGACGTCGTCCTGGCGCCCGGAGCGCACCGCGGGATGCGCGGCCGCGGCGGCGTGCGCTGCGCGGCGCTGTCCGACGGCGTGCTGCGGGTCGGCCCCGCCGTCCTCCGCTCGCCTGTCGCCCTGGACCCGGCCCGCGCGGGCGCGGCCGTGCGCCCGCCGCCGCCCGCCGGTTCCGGCACCGTCCGGTACGGAAGCCGGACCGGGCTGCCGATGTAGGTCGCGCCGGTCCCGATCGGGCCGGCCCCGCGACGAACGGACTCCCCATGCGCCTGCGCGCCCTCGCCCTCGCCGGTCTCTCGACGGTGCTGCTCACCGCGTGCGGCAGCACGATCGACGGCTCGGCGAGCCCCGCCGGCACCCTCGGGGCCGGCCCCGGTCCCAGCGCGCCCGCGGATGCCGCCTCCGACGCGCCGACCGGACCGGAGCTCAACGAGGCGGCCATCGACGCCCTGGAGCAGGCCGGGTCCGTGCGCATCGCGGGCTCGATGACCATGGACGGCGAGCAGGCCGAGATGGACCTGCGGCTCAGCGGCGACGACGTCGCCGGGAGCATGACCGTGCAGGGCTTCACCGTGCAGCTGCTCGTGGTCGGCGGCGCCTTCTACATGCAGGCGCCGGAGGAGATGTGGACGTCGCAGGGGGTGCCCCCGGTCATGGCGGCGGGCCTCGCCGGCACCTGGGTCCTGGTGCCGGGCGGCGAGCAGGAGTTCGCCGACTTCTCGATCGCCGGGATGGTCGAGGAGATGCGGTCGCCCGGCGCGACCATCGAGGAGGAGGTCGGCGACTCGGAGCTCGACGGACAGCCGGTCCACGAGCTCCGCGACTCCGAGGGTGCCGTCATGCTCGTCGCCGCGGTCGGGCCGCCGTACCCGTTGCAGTTCTCGAAGACGGGAGCCGAGGCCGGGGTCGTGCGGCTGAGCGAGTTCGGCACCGTCGCGCCGATCGACCCGCCGGCCGACTTCCTGGACCTGGAGGACCTCGGCGGCTGACCCGCCACGACCGGCCACACCCCCGTCCGGGGGTGGCCGGGATCACACTCCCGCGCCCACGATGGCGTCCGGCCCGTGATGCACCACGCCACCCGGTGCCGGAACCCATTCGTGTAGCACGTCTGGCTCCCGCGTCGGGGCCGGGGAGTGGAGGGTCGATGAAGACCAGGGCAGCCGTACTCCGTGACGTCGGGCAGCCGTTCGAGATCGTCGAGCTCGAGCTCGACGAACCCAAGGCCGGCGAGGTGCTGATCCGGTACGTCGCGGCGGGTCTGTGCCACTCCGACGAGCACCTGCGGCACGGGGACATCGTGCCGCGGTTCCCCATCGTGGGCGGGCACGAGGGCGCCGGGATCATCGAGAAGGTGGGCCCCGGGGTGACCCGGCTGCAGCCCGGCGACCACGTCATCTGCTCGTTCCTGCCGGTCTGCGGGCACTGCCGCTGGTGCTCGACCGGGAAGTCGAACCTGTGCGACATGGGCGCCACCATCCTCGACGGGATGCTGGCCGACGGCACCTACCGCTTCCACGACGAGCAGGGCACCGACTACGGCGGCATGTGCATGCTCGGCACGTTCAGCGAGCGCGCCGTCATCAGCGAGAACTCCGCGGTGAAGGTCGACCCCGACCTGCCCCTGGACAAGGTCGTGCTCATCGGCTGCGGCGTCCCGACCGGCTGGGGCTCGGCCGTGCACGCCGCGGCGACCGAGGCCGGCGACACGATCGTCATCTACGGCATCGGCGGCATCGGCATCAACAGCGTGCAGGGCGCGGCGCTGGCCGGGGCCCGCAACGTCGTCGCCGTCGACCCGCTGCCCAACAAACGGGAGGCCGCCGAGCAGCTGGGCGCCACGCACAGCTGCGAGACCGCCGAGGAGGCCCACGAGCTCATCCAGGAGCTCACCCGGGGCGTCGGCGCGGACAAGGCGATCATCACGGTCGGTGTGGTCGACGCGAAGGTGGTCGCCGACGCCGTGAACACGATCCGCAAGGGCGGCGTCGCCGTCATCACCGGGCTGGCCGACCCGACCAAGACCAACATCGAGCTCAACAGCGCCATGCTCACGCTGTTCGAGAAGACCGTGAAGGGCAGCCTGTTCGGCTCCGGCGACCCGTTCCACGACATCCCGAAGATGGTCGAGCTCTACCAGTCCGGCGACCTCAAGCTCGACGAGCTGATCACCACGACGTACACGCTGGACCAGGTGAACCAGGGCTACGAGGACCTGGTCGCAGGCAAGAACATCCGCGGCGTCATCACGTACGACACTGCGCCGCTCGAGGGCGCACCCGCCTGATCCGCCGGCGAGATCTGCACAGTCGTCGGTATCGCGCTCTGATGGGGGCCCTGTGCTGAAGACCTCTGTGCAGATCTCGCCGAGCAGGAGAGGGGGACCGTGACCGCGGAGACCGCGCCGTACCCGGTCATCGGCCTGCGCCGGGAGCGCGAGGTGCTGACCGTCGCGCTGCGCACCAACCGGCACGTCGTCCTCGAGGGGCCGCCGGGCACGGGCAAGTCCACGCTGCTGCGGGCGATCGCGGCCGACGTCGGCCAGGAGGTCGTCTTCGTCGAGGGCAACGCCGAGCTCACCCCGGCCCGGCTGATCGGTCAGTACGACCCGGCCGCCGTCCTCGCCGCCGGCTACGTGCCCGAGAGCTTCACCGACGGGCCGCTGCTCACGGCGATGCGCGGCTCGGGCCTGCTCTACCTCGAGGAGCTCAACCGCATCCCCGAGGAGACGCTCAACGTCCTCATCACGGTGCTCACCGAGGGCGAGATCACCGTGCCGCGGCTGGGTCACGTGCGCGCGGCCGCGGGGTTCCGGCTGATCGCGGCGATGAACCCCTTCGACGCCATCGGGACCGCCCGCGTCGGCCAGGCCATCGCCGACCGGATGTGCCGTGTCGTCCTCGGCTACCAGGACGCCGCGGGCGAGCGGTCGATCACCTCCGCGGTCACCGCCGCCCCGGCGGACCTCACCGCGCTGGCCGTGCGCCTGGTCCGGGCCACCCGCGAGCACCGCGACGTCCGGATGGGCTCCTCGGTGCGCGGCGCGATCGACCTGGTCCTGCTGCTCGGAGGTCTGCTGGAGATGCGCGGTCTGACCGGCCTGGCCGACGACGGGGCCCGGGAGACCACCCGGGACGCCGCGTACGCCGCGCTCTCGGGCCGGATCCGGGTCGCCGACGGCGTCGAGCGCACCGCGGAGGCGGTGATCGACGACCTGCTCGACGAGATCTGGCCGGCGGACGGCCCGCCCCCGGCCGCCGAGGAGCCGCCGCCCGCGGACGGGGGAGACCCGGGAAAAGCTGAGGGCCCGCCTGCCGGTCAGCAGGCGGGCCCGGAGTCCGCGTCGTCGCTGCGCCGCGACCGCCGCAGCGGTGGCGCGCGGCGGCAGACCGGACGGCGCGAGATGGCCGCCCGGCACGAGTCGTTCGACGAGGTCAGCCCCGAGGTCGGGGAGTTCGACGAGGAGGCCTTCTCCGCCCTGATGGCCACCGACGCCGACGCCGCGGCGGCGCTCCTCACCGACCTCGCGCTGGCCACCGACCGGGAGCTGCGCGCGGCGGCCCAGCGGGTGGCCGCGCGGGTGTTCGTGCAGGTGGGCCGGGTCGGCCGCACCCGTACCCGCGGGACCCGGCGGCTGGTCGCCGACCGCCGGGGGGACGGCGACCTGGACCTGGACCGCACGCTGGACCGCTGGGACCCCGGCCGGGCCCTGGCGCCGGAGGACCTGGTCACCCGCACCTGGACCGGGGCGCGCCGCGCGGTGTGCCTGGCCGTCGACACGTCCGGCTCCATGACCGGCCTGGGGGTCGCGATCGCCGCGATCGCCGCCGCCGGGGTCGTGCTGACCGCCGACGAACGGCTGCAGACCAGCGTCCTGACCTTCGGCGCGGAGGTCGACGTGGTGCAGCGGCACGGGCAGCGGCGGGCGCCGGAGGACCTCGTGCAGCACCTGGTCACCCTCCGCGGGCACGGGATGACCGACCTCGCGGCGGCGCTCCGGGCGGTCCGCCGCCAGCTGCTGCCCGCGGTCGCCGACGAGCGGATCGCCGTCCTGCTGTCGGACTGCCTGCACACCACCGGCGATCCGCCGGAGACGGCGCTGGCCGGCATCGACCGGCTGCACGTGCTGTGCCCGCTGCCGACGCCGGAGGCCGAGGAGGCCGCCCGCGCGCTCGCCGCCCGCGGCGGCGGGACGGCGGAGATGGTCCGCTCGATCCGCGACCTCGGCCCCGCCCTCACCCGCCTGCTCGGCTAGGGGAGCAACCCCAGCCGCCGCGCGTGGACGACGGCCTCCAGGCGGGTGTGCGCGTCGAGCTTGGTCATCGCCGCGCTGAGGTAGCTCTTCACCGTCTCCGGCCGGAGCGACAGCCGCTCCGCCGCATCACGGTTGCTGCACCCGAGCGCGACCTGGGCCAGCACGTCGAGCTCGCGGGCCGAGAGGTGCACCGTCGCCGGCCGGGCGTCCGGTGCGGCGCCCAACGCGGCGAGGCGGGTGCAGGCGTCGAGCAGCCGCGACCGGAGGACCTCGTCGGCGGCGTCCTGGGCGGCCAGCCGGAGTTCGGCGTGCACGGCCCGGACCTCCTCCCAGCGGGCCGGCTGGTCGTCGGCCGGGGTGGCGGTCAGCCGTGCCACCCGCCGGTCGACCTCGTCGCGGATCGCCAGCTCCGAGGCCATCCGCCGGGCGGACCGGGCGAGGGCGTCGCGCACCCGGTCGCCGACCGATCCCCGCTCCCGCGAGGCGGCGTAGACGACCGCCCGCGGCCGGCCGGCCACCACCACCGGGACGGCGGCCACGGTGCACAGCCCCTCGGCCAGGACCGGCCCGTCGTACTCGTGCGTGATGTCCAGCGACCCCGAGTAGTCCTCCACCCCGGCGGGCCGGCCCTCGGCGAGCACCCGCCCGCCGAGGCCCGCGCCGACCCGGACGTCGAGGTCGCGCAGGTGCGTCGTCCGGGCACCCAGCAGCTCGCCGATCCGGATCGCCGTCCCTGCGGGAGAGGCGAGCACCGGCCCTGCGAAGACGACGCTCATCCCCGACTGCGCGTGCACCTCGCGCACAGCGGCGCGGAGCACGTCGCCGTCGTCGGGGCGTGCGGCCGGGGAGGGGGACACGGCGGCTCCCATCGAGGTGACGCGGACCACATTAGTGCAGATGGGCGGGGTCACTCCGGGGCGTTGTCGTGCGATCCGCCGACCCGGTACGGCTCGGTGATCCCGGCGTAGGCCAGGTGGGCGACCAGGCCGTCCGCGGCGTGGTCGAGGTTGTGGCAGTGGTCCATCCAGAGCCCGGGGTTGTCGGCGAGGAAGGCGATCTCGTAGCTGTCGCCGTCGGCCACGTTGAGCGAGTCGACCCACCAGGGGCTGCCCGTGGCGGCGACGCCGTTCCGGGAGAGGACGACGGCGTGGTGCCCGTGCAGGTGCATGGGGTGCACGCCGCCGCTGTCGTTGCTGATGGTCATCCGGACGACGTCGCCCTCGGTGACGTGGAACATCGGCACGTCGGGGAACAGGTGCCCGTTGATGGTCCACCAGAAGCCGGGCTCGCCGTCGACGAGGCCGATCCGCCGCCCGATCCGGTACTCGAAGCGCCGGTCGGCCTGGTCGGGGTCGAAGGGCAGCGCTGCGGGGCCGCCGTAGCTCAGCAGGTCGACGCGCTCCTGCGGCTCGGGATCGGCCGGCACCTCCACCCCCTCGGGACCGACGACGACCGCCGTCCCCGCGCCGGCGTCCACCCGGGCGGGGGCGGTCACCAGCAGGTCCACCCGGCCGCCCGCGGTGACCAGCACCCCCTCGCCGGACACGTCGGTCGGCTCGTGCACGTCCCGGCCGTCGACCGCGACGACCCGGTAGGGCCCGCCGCTCACCCACGCCCGCAGGGGGCCGTTGTCGGTGTTGACCAGCCGCACCCGCACCGGGGCGCCGTCCTCGGCGAGGACCGGGGTCAGGCCCGTGCGGCCTCCGATCGTCCGTCGTCCGCTGTAGGTGTGCACGGCCGCGACGACGTCCGCCGGCTCGTCCGCGTCGCCGGCGGCGGCCGGCGGGCGGACGACGAGGGTGCCGAAGAGGCCGCCCTCCACCTGCTCGTGGGAGACCTGGTGGGAGTGGTACCAGTAGGTGCCGGCGTCCTCGGCGACGAACCGGTAGACGTGCTCCTCGCCCGGCTCCACCGCGTCCTGGGTGACGCCCGCGACGCCGTCCTCGGCGTTCGGGACGTCGACGCCGTGCCAGTGCAGGGTGATGCCGTCGGACACGTCGACGTCGACCAGCGTCACCTGCACCAGGTCGCCCACCGTGGCCTCGATCTCCGGACCGGGGGAGCTGCCGTTCAACGTGTAGCCCTCGACGCGTTCGCCGCTGGCCAGGTCGAAGGCCTGCTGGCGTGCCTCCAGGCGCACGTCGACGTCCGGGTCGCCGGTCGCCGGCCCGGTCAGGTCCGCGACGCTGGTGCCCGTCGACCCGTGGTGCTCGTGCTCGGGGCCGCCGCCGAAGTCGGCGTAGCCCATGTCCATCACGGAGTACGTCGAGGGCACCAGGCTCGTCGACCAGTACCAGCCGCCACCGGCGAGCAGGAGCACTCCGACGGTGGCGGGCACCAGTACGCGCCACCGCCGCCGGAGGAGGTCAGACAATGCGCGACTGCGGGGCCGCGGACCCGGTTCGCTGCGCGGGGACGTCGACCTGGTCGGCACCGTGCGGTCCGGCCGGGCCGGCGTCGCGGGCCAGCATGCTCGCGCGGATCGCGGTCCCGAGGACGGCCAGGGCGTTGATGCCGTGCAGCGCGCCGAGGGCCGGCACGCTGAAGGCGAACAGCGCCAGGGCCACCTGCAGGATGATCAGGCCGAACACGATGCCGGCCCACTTCCGCGCGCCCGGGACGGTCCGGGCGGCGAAGAAGGACACGACGAGCAGGACCAGCCCCAGCAGCGGCATGACGTTGAACCCCACGAAGCCGTGGACGCCGTGGAACGCGTTGCCGTCGTAGTTGTCGTCGATGACCAGGCCGTTGTCGACGTCGTGGAGGGCGGTGAACCAGCCGGCGGCGATCGCTCCCGCCTGGACGAGGACGCCCAGGGCGATGAGCCCGGAGATGACGCGGTAGGTCTGCTTCACGATCTGTCTCCCTCGTCCCCCGTGGGTGGGCCGGGACCGGTGACGCGGCGGTTGTACACCTGCCGGGGCACCGGTCGACAGGCGTTCGTGCGCCGCGCGGAGGCGCAGCTCGGCAGGCACGTCCGGGGGTGGCGGGGCCCCGGGCCCGCGCTGAGGATGCGAGGTGGACGAGAGGGGATCCCCACCGATGACCGAGAGCCCGGCGACCGCCGCGTACCGAGCCGCCCGCGACCAGCTGCTGGCCCTGAGCGGCGACCACGAGCGGGCCGTCGCGGAGTTCCGCTGGCCGGAGCTCACGGGGCCATTCTCCTGGGCCGTCGACTGGTTCGACGCGATCGCCCGGGGCGTCGACCGGCCCGGCCTGGTGATCGTCGAGGAGGACGGCACCGAGGGGTCCTGGTCGTTCGACACCCTCGCCCGCCGCTCGGACCAGGTCGCCGGCTGGCTGCGCGAGCAGGGGGTGCGGAAGGGCGACCGCGTCGTCCTCATGCTCGGCAACCAGGTCGAGCTGTGGGAGTCGATGCTCGCGGTGATGAAGCTCGGTGCGGTGATCATGCCGACCACCACCGCGCTCGGGCCCGCGGACCTCGCCGACCGGATCGGCCGCGGCGGGGCCCGGCACGTCGTCGCCAACGCCGTCGACGCCGCCAAGTTCGAACAGGTCCCGGGCGACTATGGCCGGGTCGTGGTGGGCGGCGAGGTGCCCGGCTGGGCGCCGTACGCGCAGACGCACTCCGCGCCGGAGGAGGCGCCCGGCCACCCGGGCACGGTGTCGACCGACCCGCTGCTCCTGTACTTCACCAGCGGCACCACCAGCCGGCCGAAGCTGGTCGAGCACACGCAGGTCAGCTACCCGGTCGGGCACCTGTCGACGATGTACTGGCAGGGCCTGCGCCCGGGCGACGTGCACCTCAACATCAGCTCGCCGGGCTGGGCCAAGCACGCCTGGAGCTGCTTCTTCGCGCCGTGGGCGGCCGAGGCCACCGTCTACCTCTACAACTACGCGCGCTTCGACGCCCCGGCCCTGCTCGACCGCCTGCGCCGCGCGCACATCACGACCTTCTGCGCGCCGCCCACCGTCTGGCGGATGCTCATCCAGGCCGACCTCTCCGCGGGCCCGGGGTCGTTGCGCGAGGTCCTCGCCGCCGGTGAGCCGCTCAACCCCGAGGTCATCGAGCAGGTGCAGCGGGCCTGGGGGCTGACGCTGCGGGACGGCTACGGCCAGACCGAGACGACGGCGTCGGTCGGCAACGTCCCGGGTGCGGTGGTCAAGCCCGGGTCGATGGGCCGGCCGCTGCCCGGGGTGCCCGTGGTGCTGGTCGACCCGGTCACCGGGGAGCCCGGGGACGACGGCGAGATCTGCCTCGACCTCTCGCAACGGCCGCTGAGCCTGATGACCGGCTACCAGAGCGACCCCGAGCGGGCGGCGGAGGCGATGGCCGGCGGCTGGTACCACACCGGGGACGTCGCGACCCGGGACGCCGAGGGCTACATCACCTACGTGGGGCGCACGGACGACGTCTTCAAGGCCAGCGACTACAAGATCAGCCCGTTCGAGCTGGAGAGCGTGCTGATAGAGCACCCCGCCGTGGTGGAGGCGGCCGTCGTCCCGGTGCCGGATCCCCTCCGCGCCGCCGTCCCGAAGGCGTACGTCACGCTGGCGCCGGGCTGGGAGCCGACCGCGGAGACCGCCCTGTCGGTGTTCCGGCACGCGCGGGAGCGGCTCGCGCCCTTCTTGCGGGTGCGCCGGCTGGAGTTCGCGGAGCTGCCGAAGACGATCTCCGGGAAGATCCGCCGGGTCGAGCTGCGCGAGCGCGAGGAGCAGCTGGCCCCCGCGGGCAGCGCCACCGAGTTCAAGGACAGCGACTTCCCCGAGCTGCGCGGCTGACCCGGAGTGGATTCGTGGGCGTCACGCCCACGAATCCACTCCCCGCAGGTCAGCGGTCGGCGTCGGTGTAGACGATCATCCCGCGGATGTTCTTGCCGTCGCGCATGTCCTGGTAGCCCTGGTTGACGTCCTCCAGGGAGTACTTCGTGGTCACCAGGTCGTCGAGGTTGAGCTGGCCCTCCTGGTAGAGCGAGAGCAGCTCGGGGATGGCCGCCCGCGGCGCGAGGCCGCCGAAGATCGCGCCCTGCAGGTCCTTCTGCAGCAGGGTCAGCTCGAACAGGCTGAGCTTCACGTCGACGTTGGCGGCGTTGCCCATGCCGGTGACGACCGCGCGGCCGCCCTTGCCGGTGACGCTCAGGGCCGCGGCGACGTCCTCGCCCTGGATGTCGCCGACGGTGATGATCGTCTTCTCCGCCATCCGGCCCCAGGTCAGGTCGTTGATCGGGCCGGTGGCCTCCTCGATGCTGGCGAACGTGTGGGTGGCGCCCATCTCCATGGCCCACTCGCGCTTCTTGGCCACCGGGTCGATGGCGATGACCCGCTTGGCGCCGGCCGCCGCCGCGCCCTGGACGGCGTTCATGCCGACCCCGCCGACGCCCATGACGACGACGTTCTCGCCGGGCCGCACGTCGGCCACCTTCGTCGCCGAGCCCCACCCGGTGGTGACGCCGCAGCCGACGAGCGCGGCGACCTCGAGGGGGATGTCGGGCTCGATCCGCACCACCGACGCCTGGTGCACGGTGATGTAGGGCGAGAACGTGCCGAGCAGGCACATCGGGAGGACGTCCTTGCCCTTGGCCTGGATCCGGTAGCTGCCGTCGGAGATCGACGTGCCGGCCAGCAGGTTCGCGCCCAGGTCGCAGAGGTTCTGCATCCCCTTCGAGCACGGCGGGCACTGCCCGCAGGCTGGGATGAAGGCGGTGACGACGTGGTCGCCCTCCTTCAGCCCCTGCACGCCCGGGCCGACCTTGGTGACGACGCCCGCGCCCTCGTGCCCGCCGATGACCGGGTAGAAGGCGACCGGCGTGCCGCCGGTGACCAGGTGCTCGTCGCTGTGGCACAGGCCCGAGGCGGCGAGCTGGACCTGGACCTCACCCTCCTTCGGGTCGCCCAGCTCGATCTCCTCGATCGACCACTCCTCGCCGACGCCCCACAGCAGTGCACCCTTGGTCTTCACGGTCCGTCCCTCCCTCGGCCCGCTGTCGCGGGCGTGTGCTGCCGGTCACGCTGACCCGGCGGCGGGCACGGCGCAAGCCCAGGCCCGCCGGTTGCAACGTCGTGCAGCGTCGACGGTCAGACTGGGGCGGTGTCCGGCGTCCCGGTGGTCGTGGTCGGCGCCGGGCCGGTGGGGCTGACGGCGGCGCTGCTGCTCGCCCGGCGGGGCCTGCCGGTGCTCGTCCTGGAGCGGCACGCGTCGCCGTACGGCGAGCCCCGCGCGGTGCACCTGGACGACGAGGCGCTGCGCGCGCTGGCCGACGCCGGCGTCGTCGGGGACTTCCTGCAGATCAGCCGGCCGGCCCTCGGGCTGCGCCTGCTCGACGGACATGCCCGCGTGCTCGCCGAGTTCGGCCGCGACCCCGGTGCCGGGCTGCACGGCTGGCCGCAGGCGTCGATGTTCCACCAGCCCGACCTCGAGGCCCTGCTGCGCGCCGCGGTCGGCGCCGAGCCGCTGGTCCGGATCGAGCACGGGGCCGAGGTGACCGGCCTGAGCGAGGACAACGGCGTCGTGAGCGTCCGGGTGGGGGACCGGTCCGTCCCGGCGCGGGCGGTGCTGGGCTGCGACGGCGCGAACAGCACGGTCCGCCGGCTGATCGGCGCCCGGATGCGGGACCTGGGCCGCGCCGACCGCTGGCTGGTCGCCGACCTGCGGGCCGCGGAGCCGCTGCCGGTCTGGCCGGGCGTGCACCAGGTCTGCGATCCCCGGCGCGCGGCGACCTTCATGCCGGTGGCGGGGGACCGGTACCGGTTCGAGGCCCGGCTCGCGCCCGGGGAGACCGCGGCGGACCTGGCTCTGGGTGAGCTCCTCGCGCCCTTCGGGGCGGGCCGCGCGGAGGTCGTGCGGATCGCCGAGTACACCTACCGCCCGCAGGTCGCCGACCGGTGGCGCGCCGGGCGGGTGCTGCTGGCCGGGGACGCCGCGCACCTGACCCCGCCGTTCATCGGGCAGGGACTGGGGCTCGGCCTGCGCGACGTCCACCAGGTGGCGTGGAAGCTGGCCGCCGTCCTGTCCGGCGAGGCCCGCGAGTCGCTGCTCGACACCCACCAGGCGGAGCGCGCGCCGCATGCCCGGGCGCTGGTCCGGCTCGCGGTGCTGGTCGGGGCGCTGATGACCGGTGGCGGGCGGAGCGCGGCCGCGGTGCGCCGGGCGGTGCTCGCCGGGGTGGACCGGGTCCCCGCCGTGGCGGCGTTCGCCACGGACAGTCGCACGCCGCCGCTGCGCCGTGGACCGCTGGTGGAGCGCTCCGGCCGGGCCGGCCGGCGCCTGGCCGGCACGCTGCTGCCCCGCGCGCAGGTGGGGGTCGACGGCCGGCGGTGCCCGGTCGACGAGGTGCTCGGCTCGGGGAGCGCGACGCTCTCCCGCTCGGCGAGCGGGCTGGTGGCGTTCGCGGACGGCCGCCGGATCGTCCTGGACGACGTCGACGGCGTGCTCTCGGAGTGGCTCGGGAGCGCGCACACGGTCGCCGTCCGGCCGGACCGGATCATCCGCTCGGCGGTTTGAGCGTGCCCGCCGCAGTTACGGGTAGGGCTTCCGGTATGCAGACCGACAAGTCCCAGATCGTGGACCTCCTCCGTACCCGTGGCGACGACGCCGCGGCCGACCGCGCCGACCGCGAGCTCCCCGACCAGGTGGACATCCACGAGCACGCCGGCGTGCTCGGCGAGCTCGGTGTCGACCCGATGCAGCTCGCCAGCCAGTTCGCCGGGGGCGGCGGCCTGGGCAACATCGCCGGGACCTGACCGGGAGGGGCCCGGGCGACGCCGTCCGGGCCCCGCGTCAGGCCGCCGGGTCGTCCGGGCGGGTGGCGACGCGCGCGATGGCGGCCAGGGTCGCCGGGATGCCCTCGCGGGCCGCTCGCGTCCGGTCCTCGACCTGCGCCTGCGCGTCGGCGCCGTAGCGCTCGACGAACACCCGCTGCCCGGCCGGCAGGAACTCCCACGACTCGGTCAGCCGGGTGCCCGCGTCGACGGGCTCGAGCGTGAAGGACCAGCGCACCAGCGATCCGCCGACCAGCCAGGCGAACGCACGGCCGCGGTCGGCCACCACCACCTCGCTGCGCGTCTCCCACGTGCGGCCCGGGACCTCGTTGCGGCCGGTGAACCACGCGCCGACCCGCGGGCCGCCGTCCTCGCCCTGCCAGCCCTCGTCCCACCAGCACGCCCGGCAGACCGGGCTCCACTCGCCGGTCCGGGTCACGTCCGACACCAGGTCGTACAGCTCCTCGGCGGAGACGGGCACGACGACCGCATCGCTGTGGGTCAGGCTCTCCATGGCCGGATCCTCGCAGCCGCCCGGCACCCCGCATGCTGACCGGGTGAGCTACGACGTCGCCGCCGTCCGGTCCGCCTTCCCCGCACTCCGGGCCGGCGCCGCCCACTTCGACGGCCCGGGCGGCTCGCAGGTGCCGACGCCGGTCGCCGAGGCCGTCGCCGCCACGCTGACCAGCCCCATCGCCAACCGCGGCCGGCTCACCGCCGCCGAGCGCAACGCCGACGACGTCGTCCTCTCCGCGCGCGCCGCCGTCGCGGACCTCGTCGCCGGGGATCCGCGGGGCGTCGTCTTCGGTCGCAGCATGACCCAGCTGACCTACGACCTCTCGCGCACGCTGGCCGCCGGCTGGGGCCCGGGCGACGAGGTGGTCGTGACCCGCCTGGACCACGACGCGAACGTGCGGCCGTGGGTACAGGCCGCGCAGGCGCGGGGCGCGACCGTCCGGTGGGCGGACCTCGACCCCGCAACCGGGGAGCTGGAACCGTCCGCCGTCGCGGCGGTGCTCGGCTCGCGCACACGGCTGGTGGCGGTGACCGGCGCCTCGAACCTCATCGGCACGCGGCCCGACGTCCCGGCGATCACCGCCCTCGCGCACGAGGCCGGCGCGCTGGCGTTCGTGGACGGCGTGCACCTCACCGCGCACGCCCCGGTCGACGTCGCCGCCCTCGGCGCGGACTTCTTCGCCTGCTCGCCGTACAAGTTCCTCGGCCCGCACCTGGGCTGCCTGATCGCGGCGCCGGAGCTGCTGGAGACGCTGCACCCGGACAAGCTGCTGCCCTCGACCGACGCCGTCCCCGAGCGGTTCGAGCTGGGCACGCTGCCCTACGAACTGCTCGCCGGGACGACGGCGGCCGTCGACTACCTGGCCGGGCTCGGGGGTGGTGCCGGCGACCGGCGGGACCGGCTGGTGCGCGGGCTCACCGCCGTCGAGGAGCACGAGGACCGGCTGCGGGTGCGCGCCGAGGACGCCCTGACCGCGCTGCCCGGCGTCACGCTCTGGTCGCGGGCGCGGCACCGCACGCCGACGCTGCTGATCACCGCCGAGGGGCGCCCGGCGGCCGAGCTCTCGCGCGGCCTGGCCGAGCGCGACGTCAACGCGCCGGCCGGCTCCTTCTACGCGATCGAGCCGTCCCGCCGCCTCGGGCTGGGGGACGCCGGCGGCCTGCGGATCGGCCTGGCGCCCTACACCGACGACGAGGACGTCGACCGGCTCCTGACCGGCCTGACGGAGCTCCTGACCGGGCAATAGCGCCATTGCGCACCGTGCAGAAACGCCATTCTGCCCGGGGGCTAGTGGCCGGGGGCGGCGAGCAGCGCGGGGAAGCCGGCGGCGAGCTCGTCGAAGGCGCGGCGCAGGCCGTCGGCCAGCGGGCCGCCGCCGTTCAGCCACACCTCGAAGGCCGTGGTCGCGGCGGCGCGGGTGCTGGTGGCGACCAGTCGCGGGACCAGCGCGGCGGGGGCGACGCCGGTGCGCCGGGCGACGTGCGCGGCCACGGCGCGGTCGACGTCGGCGTACCGCAGCTGCGAGTGGGCCTGCAGGGCCGGCTCGCCCAGGATCAGCCGCATCCGCTGCTGCAGGAGCGGCAGCTGCGCGGGCGGGTAGTCGTTGACCTCGAGGTAGGCCGCACAGATCGAGGCGAGCACCGGCTGGGCGGGGGAGGTCGCCGCCAGCCGCGCCTCGAGGCGGGCCACGTGGCCGGCGAAGTCGCCCCACACGGCATCGGCCTTGGTGGGGAAGTAGCGGAAGAACGTGCGCCGGCTGATCCCGGCGGCCTCGGCGATCTCGTCGGCGGTGACGCGCTCGAAGCCCTCGGCGGTGAACAGGTCCAGGGCCACCTGCTCCAGGCGCGCGCGGGTGTCGGCGCGCAGATCGGCCTGGGCGGTGGTCACCCGTCCATCCTGTACCGACGGGTCCGCCGCGGGAACCGCCGCGCCGCCGGTTCACCCGGTGTTGCCTGTGGCACCGGGTGTCACTAGCGTTCGGCGCGACCCAGGTCACCCATCTCCGAGGAGGCGTCATGCCCGAGCAGGTCACCGTCAGCACCGAGAACGAGACCCCGGCCGTGGCCGAGGAGGCGCTGGTCGAGGAGACCCTCGTCGAGGAGGTCTCCATCGACGGCATGTGCGGCGTCTACTGAGCCAGCCGGTGACCACCGCCGAGCCCGCTGCCGTGGACCAGGACGCCCCGGGGGCCGCGTTCGACCCGGAGCTCCCCTGGCAGCGGGCCCGGTCGGTGGCGATGCGCCCGGAGCCGTTCGGGGCGCTCGTGTACCACTTCGGGAACCGCAAGCTGTCGTTCCTGAAGTCGAAGCTGCTGGTCAGCGTCGTGGAGTCACTGGAGCAGCACCCGAGCGTGCACGCCACGCTCGAGGCCTGCGCGGTGCCCGAGGCGCAACGGCCCGCCTACGTCAAGGCGCTGGCCGACCTCTCGCGCTCGCAGATGATCGAACTCAGGGAGCTGCCCGCATGACCGCCGTCCTGCCGTCCCGCCCCACCGTCCGCCCCGACCGTCCCGTCGGTGGCCGGCTGATCGACCAGTTCGAGTACGGCCTGGACGCCCCGATCTGCCTGACCTGGGAGCTCACCTACGCCTGCAACCTGGCGTGCGTGCACTGCCTGTCGTCCTCCGGCCGGCGGGACCCCCGCGAGCTGTCGACCGCCGAGGCCGAGCGGGTCATCGACGAGCTGCAGCGGATGCAGGTCTTCTACGTCAACGTCGGCGGCGGCGAGCCCACCGTGCGGCCGGACTTCTGGCACCTGCTCGACTACGCGATCGACCACCAGGTCGGCGTCAAGTTCTCCACCAACGGCATCAAGCTCGACAAGAAGCGGGCCGCGCAGCTGGCGGCGACCGACTACGTCGACGTGCAGCTCTCCCTCGACGGCGCGACCGCCGAGGTCAACGACCGGGTCCGCGGCACCGGCTCCTTCGCGACCGCCACCCGGGCGCTGGAGAACCTGGCCGAGGCCGGGATGAAGGACTTCAAGGTCTCGGTCGTCGTCACCCGCGAGAACGTCGGTCAGCTCGACCAGTTCAAGGCGCTGACCGACTCCTTCGGCGCGCAGCTGCGGATCACCCGGTTCCGGCCCTCGGGCCGCGGGGCCGACGTGTGGGACGAGCTGCACCCCACCCAGGCCCAGCAGCGCGAGCTCTACAACTGGCTGCTCGCCAACGGCGACAACGTGCTCACCGGCGACTCCTTCTTCCACCTCTCCGCGTACGGCGAGGCGCTCCCCGGGCTGAACCTGTGCGGCGCGGGGCGCGTGGTCTGCCTGATCGACCCGGTGGGCGACGTCTACGCCTGCCCGTTCGCCATCCACGAGAACTTCCTGGCCGGCAACGTCCGTGACGAGGGCGGCTTCCAGCGGGTCTGGCAGACCTCGGACCTGTTCCAGGAGCTGCGCTCGCCGCAGACCGGCGGCGCCTGCACCAAGTGCGCGCACTTCGACGCCTGCCGCGGTGGCTGCATGGCGGCGAAGTTCTTCACCGGCCTGCCGCTGGACGGTCCCGACCCCGAGTGCGTGCAGGGCTACGGCGAGACGGCGCTGGCCGCCCGCGACGCCGACCGGACCGCGCCGAAGTCGCACATCGACCACTCGCACTCCGGCCCGGTGCGTGGCCAGCCGACGCTGCTGGGGTTCCCCTCCATCCCGGCCAAGCTGTGCGACGAGTCGCCCCTGGCGGGCATGCAGTAAGGGTCAGGGCAGCCGCACCACGCCCCGGCCGTGCTCCGGCAGCAGGTCCGGGGTGAGGTCGGCCAGGGTCATGGTCAGCAGCAGGGCGATCAGGACGACGACGAGGAACACGGTGCACCTCCTGGTGGGGTGCACCGAGCCTCGTCCTGCCGGCTGAGGGCCTCCTCCGGTTCCGCTGCGAGCCCGCTGGGAGCGCGCCCACCCGGGAGTGTGCAGTCGTCCACCGCATCCGTCGCGGATGCGGTGGACGAGTGCACAGTGGCGACCTCGGCGGGCCGCGTCAGAGGTCGACGACCTCGTTCTCGCCCGCGTCGATCCGCTGGCCGGTGGCCTTGGCCTTCACGAAGCTGAAGGCGGTGGCCAGCCGGCCGCCGGGGCTGTCCCAGTACTCCGCCGAGTCGCCGTCCACCCGGACCAGGACGACGGACGGGTCCTCCGGGCCCTGCGGGAGCCACGCCTCGGCCCCGCCGTTCCACAGTTCCTTCTTCTTCGCGACGTCGTCCACGACCGCCGCCTGCCCGGTCAGCGACACCCAGGTGCCACCGGAGCCGATCCCGACGTTGACCTGCGGCGAGGCCCGGATGTGGTCGAGCCAGTCGGCGCCGCGCTCGGCGAAGAACCACAGGTCACCGTCGAACTCGACCTCCTGCAGCGTCATCGGGCGGCTGGTCAGGGTCCCCGTCGGCGTCGTCGTCGTGAGGAAGCCGAAGCGCTCCCCCTTGATCAGCTCGGCGACCTTGTGTGCGTCCTCGGTGCTCATGTCCCGTCCTCTCCTCTGTTCCTGTCCACCGGGTGCCCTCGCGCCGGTCCCGTGACACGTGGGCTGCCGACGGGCTACAAAGGACAGGGGAAACCGAAAGGCATACGAGAGACGGCGCAGCGACGCGCCGGGACCGGGAATGCCGGGGCGACGCAGCCCCTTGGGCCCGACGAGCCGGGAGCGCAGCACCCGGGGGACACACCCGGACACAGGAGCGCTCGCGTGACCACGACGCACGACCGGCCGACCGCGGCCGAGGCGGCCGCCGCCAGCCCCGCGCCTCCGGGCATGGCACGGACCGCCCTGACGCTCGGCGCCTTCGTCGCGCTCGGGCCGCTGACGATCGACCTCTACCTGCCGGCACTGCCGACCGTGGCCGACGACCTGCTGACGACGTCGGCGGGCGTCCAGCTCACGCTGACCGGCACCCTGGTCGGGATGGGGCTGGGGCAGCTCGTCCTGGGCCCGCTGTCCGACGCCCTCGGCCGCCGCACGCCGCTGCTGGCCGGCACCGCCCTGCACGTCATCGCCTCGCTGCTGGTCCTGGTGGCGCCCAACGTCGCCGTCCTCGGCGTGCTGCGGTTGATGCAGGGCATCGGGACGGCGGCCGGCATGGTCGTCGCCCTCGCCGTCATCAGCGACCTGTTCAGCGGGCGCGCGGCGGCCACGATGATCTCGCGGCTCATGTTGGTGATCGGCGCGTTCCCGGTGCTCGCGCCGGCGCTGGGCGGCCAGGTGCTGCGCTACACGTCCTGGCGCGGGGTCTTCGTCATCCTCGCCGCCTACGGCCTGCTGCTGCTGGTCGTCGGGTGGTTCGTCGTGCGCGAGACGCTCCCCCCGGAGCGCCGCCTCGCCGTCGGGGTGCGCAGCACGCTGGCCAGCTACCGGGGGCTCTTCCGGGACCGGGTGTTCGTCGGCCTGGTGCTCGTCGGTGGCCTGGTGATCGCCGGGCTCTTCAGCTACGTCTCGGGCGCCGCGTTCGTCTACCAGGACGAGTTCGGCCTCGACGAGCAGGAGTTCGGGCTCTTCTTCGGGGCCGGTGCGATCTGGTTGATCGCCGCCACCCAGCTCAACCCCGTCCTGCTGAAGCGGTGGCCGCCCTCCCGCGTGCTGCTCGGGGCGACCATCGGCGGTGTGGTCGCCGGCGCGCTCCTGGCCGGCCTCGCACTGGTCGACACCGGCAGCATCTGGGCGGTGGCGGTGCCCATGTGGGCGGTCCTGTTCGCCACCGGCCTCGGTCTCCCCAACGCACCGGCCCTGGCGCTGGCCCGGCACGGGGACACGGCCGGCACCGCCGCGGCGATGCTCGGTGCCGTGCAGTTCGTGGTCGGCGCCGCGGTCGCCCCGCTGGTCGGGGTGCTCGGGAACGACGCGCTGGCCATGGGCACGGTCGTCGTCCTGGCCCTGACGCTGGCCCTGGTGGTCCTGGTCGTGGTCGTGCGGCCGTGGGAGCTGCCCGACCCGTCCGACGACGACGAGGTCCTGGTCATCGCTCACTAGGGTTCCCGGGTGCGCTCCCTCGCTGCCGCGACCTGGCCGGACCTGCCCGAGTCGGCACTGCTGCTGGTGCCGCTGGGCGCGGTGGAGCAGCACGGCCCGCACCTCCCGCTGATCACCGACACCGCGGTCGCCGCGGCCGTCGCCGACGCGGCGGTCGACCGGATCGACTCGGCGTTGCTGGCCCCGGCCCTGGCCTACGGCGCGAGCGGTGAGCACGAGGATTTCCCCGGCACCATCTCGCTGGGCACCGAGGCGCTGACCGGCCTGCTGGTCGAGTACGGCCGGTCGGCGTGCCGCTGGGCCGGCCGGGTGCTGCTGGTGAACGGCAACGGCGGCAACCTGGACGCCCTCCGGACGGCGGGGGCGCTGCTCCGCACCGAGGGCCGTGACGTCGCCTGGTGGCCGTGCGGGGTGCCCGGTGGCGACGCCCACGCCGGCCGCACCGAGACGTCGCTGATGTTGCACGTGGAACCCGAGTGGGTGCTGGGACAGCGGGCGGTGGCCGGCGATCGCACCCCGATCGGCGAGCTGCTGCCCCGGCTGCGCGCCGAGGGGGTGCGCGCGGTCAGCGAGAACGGCGTCCTGGGGGATCCGGCCGGCGCCGGCGCCGCCGAGGGGGCCGAGCTGCTGGCCGGCCTGGCCGACCGGCTGGTGGCCGCCGTGGCCGGGTGGCAGGTGGATCCGGCGACCGGGCGGCTCGGGAACTGAGCCGCCCGGTCGGGACGGCTCAGCCGGCCAGCGCCTCGGCGAACAGCGGGACGGCGTTGTCGAGGGCGTACGCGATGCCGCTGACCGAGGCGGCCGAGAAGGCGTCGGCGACGGCCTTGTCCTCGAGGACGACCGCGTGGCCCTGCTGGACCGACGTCAGCGTCTCCCAGAGCGGGTTGCCGGTGATCTCGCTGACCTCGACGTAGATCGGGAAGACGACGGTCAGCGCGGCGTCCAGCAGCGACACCTGCTCGTCGCCGACCGGGATGAAGAAGTTCTCGCCGGCCTCGTCCTGGATGGCCTCCTTGTTCACGAAGCCCAGCTGCTCCATGAGGTCGACCCGGCCGTCGCCGCGCACGTAGGCGCCGAAGCCCTCCGACGTGTAGGCGCCGACGGCGACCTCGACGCCCTCGAACTCGGGGTGCTCGGCGGCGGCATCGGCGATCCGCTGCTCGAGGTCGGCGGCGAGCTCATCTGCCTCGGCCGTCCTCCCGAGGGCCTGGCCGACGAGCTCGAGCTGCTGCTGCCACGAGGTCTGGTACGGGCCCACGCCCTCGGGCTGACCGACGGTGGGCGCGATCTGGCTCAGGGAGTCGTAACGCTCCTGGGTGGCCGACGAGCGGGTGTCCAGGATCAGGTCGGGCTCGAGCGCGGCGATGGCCTCGAGGTCGGGCTCCAGCGTCTCGATGATCTCGGGCGCCTCGTCGTAGGACTCCTCGACCCACTCGCCGAGCCCGTCCCCGCCGACGGCGAGCCAGTCGCTGGCCCCGACCGGCTGGACACCGAGGGCCAGCGCCGTCTCCGCGTCCGACCAGCCCAGCGCCACGACGGTGATCGGCTCCTCGTCGATCGTGACGTCCCCGAACGCCGTCTCGATCGTCACGGGGAAGGCGCCGGAGGACGACGACCCGCCGTCGCCGCCGCCGGACTGGGCGTCGTCGTCGCCGTCGTCCCCGCATCCGGCGAGCAGCAGGGCGGCGGCCACCAGGGCGGCCGTGCGGGTGGGGACTCGGGACGGCATGCGGAACTCCTCGATCGGCGGATAGGCAAGGCTCACCTAACCCCATGAGGGTCACGGCCCGGTCACGGCCGTCGCTAGCCTGGCGACGTGCGTCCCGAGGGGTGGCTGGTCGTCGTCGACCTGCAGCAGGTGTTCCGCGATCCCGACTCGCCGTGGACGACGCCTCGCTTCGACGAGATCCGGCCGAACGTCCGCCGGCTCGTGGCGGCGTTCGGCGACCGCGTCGTCTTCACCCGGTTCGTCGCCCCGGAGAAGCCCGAGGGCGCCTGGGTCGACTACTACGAGCAGTACGACTTCGCCCTGCAGCCACCGGAGGCGCCGCTGTACCGGCTGGTCGAGGACCCGGGCCCGGCGCCCGTGGTCGACACGACCACCTTCGGCAAGTGGGGGCCCGAGCTGGCCGGCATCGTCGGAGAGGGCCCGCTGACCCTGGCCGGCGTGGCCACCGACTGCTGCGTGCTGTCGACAGTGCTCCCGGCCGCCGACGCCGGCATCGCGGTGCGGGTCGTCTCCGACGCGTGTGCCGGGGCGAGCGACCGGGCGCACGAGGACACGCTGCGGCTCGTCGGCGGCTACGCGCCGCTGGTGCAGGTGGCGACCACCGCCGCGGTGCTCGGAGGCCTGGGCTGAGCCTCCCCGCGGCGCCGGATGCTCGGCTGCCGGACGGCTGGACCGTCCGGCTCGACCCGGGCGTGCGCCGCCGGGACGGCGGGACGGCGCTGCTCGGTGGTTCCCCCCGGCGGCTGCTGCGCCTGCGCCCGCGGGCGCTCGAGCTGCTGCGCGAGGACCGGCTGACGGTCACCGACGCGGGAACGGCGGCGCTCGCGGGCCGGCTGCTCGACACCGGGATCGGTCATCCCGACCTGGGCGCGCTGCCCGACCCCGGGACGACGGTCACCGTCGTCGTCCCGGTGCGGGACCGCACCGCCGGGGTCGCCCGCCTCCTGGCCGCCCTCCGCGCCGATCCCGACACCGTGGCGCTGCCGGTCCTCGTCGTGGACGACGGCTCTTCCGACCCCGCCGCCCTGGCCGCGGTCGCCGCCGCGGCGGGTGCGGACGTGCTGCGCCACGACGTCTCGCGGGGCCCGGCCGCGGCCCGCAACACCGGCCTGCGCGCCGCGGACACCCCGCTCGTGGCGTTCCTGGACTCCGACTGCGTGCCGCGCCCCGGCTGGCTGCCGGCGCTGCGCGGCCACCTCGGCGACCCGCGCCTCGCCGTCGCCGCCCCCCGCATCACCTCCCTGCGGTCCACGACCGGGCCGCTGGCCGCGTACGAGGCGGCGGTCAGTGCCCTGGACATGGGCCCCGCCGCGGCGGCGGTCCGCCCGCTGACCGCGGTCTCCTACGTCCCCAGCGCCGCGCTGCTGACCCGGCGGGCGGCGCTCGGTCCGGGGTTCGACGAGTCGATGCGGGTCGCCGAGGACGTCGACCTGGTCTGGCGGCTGCTGGCGGCCGGCTGGCGGATCCGGTACGAGCCGGCTGCCGAGGTGGCGCACGAGCACCCGGCGACCCTGGGCTCGTGGCTGGGCCGGCGGGCCTTCTACGGCACCGGGGCCGCCCTCCTGGCGCAGCGGCACGGCGCGGCGGTGGCGCCGGTCGTCGTCCTGCCCTGGACGGCGGCCGCCGTGGGTCTGGCCGTGTCCGGGTCGGCGCTCGGCCGGCTGGGTGCGGCCGGCGTCCTGGCGGGCGCCACGGTGCGCCTCGCCCGCCGGCTGGCCCCGCCGGGCGCGCGCCCGCCGGTCGCCCTGGCCGCGGGGCTCGTGCTCCGGGGGACGGCGACGGCCGGCCGGACGTTCGCCCGCGCCGCCACCCGCCACCACTGGCCGCTGGCGGTCGCCGCCGCGGTGTTCTCCCGCCGCGCACGCGTCCTCCTGGCCGGGGTCGCCCTCGCCGACGGGCTGGCCGGCTGGTGGCCGCACCGGGCGGAGGTGGGGGCGGCCACCTTCGTCGCGGCCCGCCGGGCCGAGGACCTCGCCTACGGCGCGGGCCTCTGGGCCGGTGCGCTGCGGGCCCGCAGCGCCCGGGCGCTGCTGCCGGCGAGCCCGCCTCCGCTGTGAGGGTGCCGAGGACCCTGGTGCGCGGCCGCTCCACCAGGGACGATGAGCGTGACATGAGCCACATCACGGGTTTCAGAGCATGACCGTCTCCCCGTGGCTCGCGCTGCCCGACGGGCGGCCCGACCCCGCCCTGACCCGGCGGCTGCGCGCCGCGCACCAGGCGCTGGCCACCGCCGGCCCGCGACCGCCGCAGCAGGTCCGCAGCGTGGTCTGGGAGTCCTGGCGGCGCAGCCTGCACAACGGCATCGACCCCGACGGCGCGGCCCCGCCGGTCGACGTGGTCGACGACGACCTCGAGGCCCTCCGCGCCGCGCATCCGCTGGCGCCGGTGCTCCCGGTGATCCGCCGCCTGCTGGTCGAGGACGCCGAGGACGACCGGATGATCGTCGCCGTCACCGACGCGGCCGGGCGGATGCTGTGGGTGGAGGGCGACTCCCGGCTGCGCAGCCGAGCGGCGGGGATGAACTTCGTCGAGGGCGCCCGCTGGGCCGAGGACGTCGCGGGCACCAACGCCCCCGGGACGGCACTGGCCCTCGACCACGCCGTCCAGATCTACGGCAGCGAGCACTACCGCCGGCCCGTCCAGCCGTGGAGCTGCTCGGCCGCACCCGTCCACTCGCCGGTCACCGGAGAGCTCCTCGGGGCCATCGACGTCACCGGCGGGGACCACGTGGCCAGCCCGCAGATGCTCACGCTGGTCAGGGCGACGGTGGCCGCGGTCGAGGCCGAGCTGCGGTGGCTGCACCGGGTCGCGCTCGACGCGCGGACCGGCCCGCCCCCGCCGGCGGCTCCGCGGCCGGCCCCCCGGCTCGAGGTGCTCGGCCGGGACCGGGCCCGCCTGGTGCTGCCGGCCGGCCCGGTGCCGCTGTCGCTGCGGCATTCCGAGCTGCTGCTCCTGCTGGCCGAGGCCGCGGCCGCCGGCGAGGGGCGCACCGCCGAGCAGCTGGCCGCGGAGTGCCACGGCGCCGACGCCCCCGCCGTCACCGTGCGCGCCGAGCTCTCCCGGCTGCGCCGGCTGGTGGGCGCGAACGTGGTCGGCTCACGTCCCTACCGCCTGGTCGGGCCGCTCGTCACCGACCTCGACCGGGTCCGCCGGCTGCTGGACCTCGGGGCCGTGGCCGAGGCGCTCGAGCGCTATCCGGGAGCGGTCCTGCCCCGCTCCTCGGCACCCGGCGTGGCCGCGGCGCGCGAGCGGCTGGCCTCCCGGCTCCGCGCCGCCGTCCTCACCGCCCGCCGGCCGGAGCTGCTGCTGCGCTACAGCCGGCTGCCGGAGGCGCAGGCCGACACCGCGGTGTGGCAGGCCTGCCTCGAGGTGCTGCCGGCGGGCTCGGCCCGCCGCGCGGCCGTCGCCGCGCACCTCGGCCGGCTGCGGCAGGTCCGCCGGCCGGGGTGACCTCCACCGCGGCCGGGAATGCCCGCCGCATCCGCCGCCTTGCCCCGTTCACGTGAGCGCAGCCCCCGACCTCGACCTCGACCTCGCGGAACCGGCGTCCCCGGCGACCCCGTCCTTGCCGTCCCGGCGGCGGGTGGTGGCCGCGATCGTGGCCCTGGCCGTCGGTGGGTTCGCGATCGGCACGGCCGAGTTCGTGACGATGGGGCTGCTGCCGGAGATCGCCGAGGGCATCGGGGTCGACATCCCCAGCGCCGGCCACCTCGTCTCCGCGTACGCGCTCGGCGTCGTCGTGGGTGCTCCGGTGATCGCTGCGCTCGGCGCCCGCCTCCCGCGGCGCGGCCTGCTCCTGGGCCTCATGGTCGCCTTCCTCGCCGGGAACGCCCTCAGCGCGCTGGCGGCGAGCAACGGCATGCTGCTGCTCGCCCGGTTCGTCAGCGGCGTCCCCCACGGCGCCTACTTCGGGGTCGCCTCGCTGGTGGCGGCCTCGCTCGTGCTGCCCGAGCAGCGCGGACGGGCGGTCAGCTCGGTGATGCTCGGCCTGTCCGTCGCCAACGTCGCCGGCGTCCCGGCCGCCACGTGGCTCGGCCAGGAGTTCGGCTGGCGCTCGGCGTACTGGGCCGTCGTCGTCCTCGCGGCGTTCACGCTCGCGGCGGTCGTCGCCGTGGTGCCGCGGATCCCGCCGGCGCCGGGTGCGTCGATCGGCACGGAGCTGGGCGCGCTGCGCCGGCCGCAGGTGCTGCTCACCCTCGCCGTCGGTGTCACCGGCTTCGGCGGCATGTTCGCCCTCTACAGCTACATCGCCCCGCTGACCACGGACGTGACCGGCCTGGCGCGCGGCGCGGTGCCGTGGGTGCTGCTCACCTTCGGCGTCGGCATGGTCGCCGGGACGGTGCTCGGTGGGCGGCTCGCCGACCGCGCGCTGTTCCCGTCGCTGGTCAGCGCCTCGGTGGCGATGGGGGTGCTGCTCGCGCTGGTCCCCGCCGCGTCGGCCGGCGCTGCCACGCTCTTCGCCGTCGTGTTCCTGGTGTCGATCGCGGCCTCCGTGCTCGTCGTCTGCCTGCAGCTGCGCCTGATGGCGGTCGCGGCCGACGCGAAGATGCTCGGGGCGGCGCTGAACCACTCGGCGCTGAACGCCGCCAACGCGCTCGGCGCCTGGCTGGGCGGCGTGGTGATCGCCGCCGGCGCCGGCTACCGCGCGCCGGCGGTGGCCGGGGCCGGGCTGGCCGTGCTGGGGCTGGTCGCCCTGACCGCCTCGGGCCTGCTGGAGCGCCGCGAGCGCCGGGAGTGCAACCTCGCTGCAACGTCGTCCGCCGTGCGCTGACCTGGGCGTACGCCCCTCAGATGCCTCCGCCGGTCACGGCCGGCCCCGCTCCACGTGGCCCAGGTCACTCCCGCAGGGACACACTCGCGCAGCGCCCGGTCCGCCGGTCGCGACGTCCAGTCCTGCGACGAAGCGAGGTCCTACGTGACGTCCATCAACGTGCGGGTCGACGGAGCGTCGTACAGCGACGACGTCGAGCCGCGGACCCTCCTGGTCCACTACCTGCGCGAGCAGCTGGGGAAGGTCGGCACCGTCGTCGGCTGCGATACCAGCAACTGCGGCGCCTGCACCGTCCACCTCGACGGCAACGCGGTGAAGTCGTGCACCGTCTTCGCCGTCCAGGCCGACGGCAGCGAGGTCACCACCATCGAGGGCGTGGGCAGCGCCGACGCGCTCCACCCCGTGCAGAAGGCCTTCCACGAGATGCACGGCCTGCAGTGCGGGTTCTGCACCCCGGGGATGATCATGGCCTCGATCGACCTGCTGCAGGAGAACCCGAGCCCCAGCGAGACCGAGATCCGCGAGGGCATCGAGGGCAACCTCTGCCGGTGCACCGGCTACCAGAACATCGTCCGCGCGGTGCAGCAGGCCGCCGGCGAGCTCTCCGGATCGGCGGGTCAGGCATGACCGTCACCGAGGACGCCGCGACGCTCGCCCCGGCCAAGGAGGTCGGCCAGCCGCGCCGCCGCAAGGAGGACGCCCGGCTGATCACCGGCCGGACCACGTGGACCGACAACATGGTCCTCAACGGCATGCTCCACCTCGCGGTGGTGCGCAGCCCCGTCGCGCACGCGCGGATCACCGGGGTCGACGTGAGCGCGGCCCAGCAGGCGCCGAACGTCGTCGCCGTCCTCACCGGCCGCGACCTCGCCGCGGAGCAGGGCTCCATCCCCTGCGCCTGGCCGGTCACGGCCGACATGGTCAACCCCGGTCACCCCTCGATCGCCGTCGACCAGGTCAACCACGTGGGCGAGGCCGTCGCGATCGTCGTCGGCCGGACGAAGGCCGCGGCCACCGACGCCGTCGAGCTCGTCGACATCGACTACGAGCTCCTCCCGCCGGTGCTCGACATGGAGACGGCGGTACAGGACGGCGCGGACCTGGTCCACGACGAGCTCGAGTCCAACACCAGCTACCACTTCGTCTTCGACGCCGGCGAGGCCGGCACGGGCGTGGACACCGAGCAGGCCTTCGCCGATGCCGAGGTCGTCGTCAGCCGGCGGCTGGTGCAGCAGCGGCTGATCCCGGCGTTCATGGAGCCGCGGTCGGTGGTCGTGCAGCCGCAGGGCGACAACTTCACGATGTGGTCGGCCACCCAGATCCCGCACGTGCTGCGGGTGATGCTGGCGATGGTCACCGGCGTGCCCGAGCACAAGCTGCGGATCATCGCGCCCGACGTCGGCGGGGGATTCGGCGGGAAGCTGCAGGTCAACCCCGAAGAGGTGCTGGCGCTGCTGGTCGCCCGGCGGCTGGGCAAGCCGGTCAAGTGGACCGAGACGCGCAGCGAGTCCCTGATGGCCGCCCACCACGGCCGTGGCCAGGTGCAGTTCATCGACATCGCCAGCGACCGGCAGGGCAACGTCAAGGGCCTGCGGGTCCGCCTGCTCGCCGACATGGGCGCCTACCTGCGGCTGATCACGCCGGGCGTCCCGGCGCTGGGTGCGTTCATGTTCCCGGGGATCTACAAGTTCCCGGCGTACCGGTTCGAGTGCGACGGCGTCTTCACCAACAAGGTGCCCACCGACGCCTACCGCGGCGCCGGCCGGCCCGAGGCGACGTTCGCGATCGAGCGGATCATGGACGAGCTCGCCGTCGAGCTGGACATGGACCCGCTGGAGCTCCGCCGGAAGAACTGGATCGGTGCCGAGGAGTTCCCCTTCACCACGGTGGCGGGCCTGGAGTACGACAGCGGCGACTACGAGCAGGCCACCCAGAAGGCCCTCGACCTGCTCGGCTACGACGAGCTGCGCGCCGAGCAGAAGCGGCGCCGCGAGTCCAACGACCCGGTGCAGCTGGGCATCGGCTTCTCGACCTTCACCGAGATGTGCGGGCTGGCCCCCTCGCGGGTGCTCGGCTCGCTCAGCTACGGCGCGGGCGGCTGGGAGTCGGCGTCCATCCGGATGCTGCCCACCGGCAAGGTCGAGGTCGTCACCGGCTCGACGCCGCACGGCCAGGGCCACGAGACGGCCTGGAGCCAGCTGGTCGCCGACCAGCTCGGCGTCCCGTTCGAGGACGTCGAGGTGCTGCACGGTGACACCGCCGTCTCCCCGCGCGGCATGGACACCTACGGCTCCCGGTCGCTGGTCGTCGGCGGCACCGCGGTGGTGAAGGCCGCGGAGAAGGTGGTCGCCAAGGCCCGCAAGGTCGCCGCGCACCTGCTCGAGGCCAGCGAGGACGACCTCGAGTTCGCCGACGGGAAGTTCTCCGTCCGCGGCACCCCGGGTGCGGCCGTCGGCATCCAGGAGATCGCGCTCGCGGTGTTCGCCGCGCACAACTACCCGGAGGACGTCGAGCCCTCCATCGACGCGGAGGCGACCTTCGACCCGGTCAACTTCTCGTTCCCGCACGGCACGCACCTCTGCGCGATGGAGGTCGACACCGACACCGGGATGGTGAAGATCCGCAAGTACGCCTGCGTGGACGACGTCGGGACGGTCGTCAACCCGCTGATCGTCGAGGGGCAGATCCACGGCGGCCTGGCCCAGGGCATCGCGCAGGCCCTGTACGAGGAGGCGGTCTACGACGCCGACGGCAACCTGACGACCGGCTCCTTCGTCGACTACCTGGTGCCCTCGGCCGCGGACCTGCCGCACTTCGACACGGCCAACACCGTGCACGTCGCCCCCGGCAACCCGATCGGCGCCAAGGGGGTGGGCGAGGCCGGCTGCATCGCCAGCACGCCCGCGGTCGTGAACGCCGCGCTGGACGCCGTCCGGCACCTCGGCGTCTCCGACATCCTCATGCCGCTGACCCCCGAACGGGTCTGGCGGGCCATCCACGAGGGCGGGGACGGCGGAGCGCGCGCCGCCGCCGGCACCAACGCCTACGGCGGGGCGCAGACGGAGTCCACCGCCGGTGTCTCCACCCCTCAGTCCTCGCTCGGAGGTGACCGGTGATCCCCGCTCCGTTCGCATACGCCCGGCCGACGACGGTCGACGAGGCGCTGCAGGCGATCGCCGACGGCGGCGAGGACGTCAAGATCCTCGCTGGCGGGCAGTCGCTCATCCCGGTCATGCGGCTGCGGCTGGCCGCTCCGGAGACGGTCGTCGACCTGACCCGGGTGACCGAGCTGCGCGGCGTCCGGGAGGAGGGCGACACGCTCGTCATCGGCGCGATGACCACCCACCACGACGTCATCACCGACCCGCTGATCGCCCAGCACGCGCCGCTCATCGCCGAGGCGACCGAGACGGTGGCCGACCGCCAGGTGCGCCGGCGGGGAACCTTCGGCGGCGCGCTGGCGCACGCCGACCCGGCCGGTGACCTGCCGGCGGTCGCGCTCGCCCTGGACGCCGAGTTCGTCATCGCCGGGCCGAACGGACGGCGGACGGTCGGTGCCGCCGACTTCTTCGTCGACTACCTGACGACGGCGCTGGAGGACGGCGAGCTCCTCGTCGAGATCCGCGTGCCGAAGCTCAGCGGCACGTGGGGGGTGCGCTACGAGAAGTTCAACCGCGTGGCGCAGGCCTGGTCGATCGTCGCCGTCGCGGCCGCGGTGCGGCGCGAGAACGGGCACATCGCCGAGGCGCGGATCGGGCTGACCAACATGGGCCCGACCCCGCTGCGGGCGCGGGCGACCGAGGCGGCGCTGGCCGGGGCGGACGCCACCCCGGAGGCCATCGCCGCGGCGGCACGGTCGGCCGGCGAGGGCACCAGCCCCAGCAGCGACCTCAACGGTCAGGCCGACTACCGCGCGCACCTCGTACAGGTGCTGACCCGCAGGGCGGTGTCGGCGGCCGCCGGGCTGTAGCGTCCGACACAACCGGAAACCGCGTTCCACCGGCTCGGCCGGTCCGCCCCTCCCGGCGGGCCGGCCGAGCCGTCCACCGTCAGGAGGTCGCCCCCGTGCAGCTGGAGAACTCGTTCACCGTCCCGGTCCCCATCGACGAGGCCTGGCGGGTGCTGCTGGACATCGAGCGGATCGCCCCCTGCATGCCGGGGGCCGCACTGGACTCGGTCACCGGTGACGACTTCACCGGCCGGGTGAAGGTGAAGCTCGGGCCGATCAACCTGACCTACCAGGGCAAGGCCTCGTTCGTGGAGAAGGACGAGGCGGCCCACAAGGCGGTCATCGACGCCCGCGGCAAGGACCAGCGCGGCAACGGCACCGCCGCCGCCGTCGTCACCGCTCGGCTGGCCGAGGAGGGCTCGATCACCCGCGTCGACGTCCTCACCGACCTGAACATCACCGGCCGCCCGGCGCAGTTCGGCCGCGGCGTGATGACCGACGTCGGCAACAAGCTGCTCGGGCAGTTCGCCGACAAGCTCGCCGCCCAGCTCGGCGAGGGCGACGCCCAGGGCGACGCCGACCGCAGCGCCGCCGCCACCGCGGCGGCGACGGTGACCGGGGCCGTCGAGGAGGTCGCCGCGTCCGTCGAGCAGACGCCGGGGGACAACGCCGCCGCCGAGACCGCCCGCAAGGCCGGAGCCGCGGCCAAGAAGACCGCCGCGGCGGCGACGGACGCCGCGGGCGCCGCCAAGGCCCCCGCCAAGAAGGCGCCGGCGAAGAAGGCGGCACCTGCCGCGACGGACACCGCGCCGGCGGCCACCGACATCGCGCCGGCCGCGACGGACACCGCTCCGGCGGCTGCCGCCCGGCCGAGCGCCCCGCCGTCCGGCACGACCGCGCCGCCGCCCCGGCCGGCGACGGGTGGGCCGGCGAAGAGCTCCCCGGCGACCATGCGCCCGCCGGTCGCCGAGCCCGAGCCGATCGACCTGCTCGAGGTCGCCGGCGGGGCCGCGCTCGCCCGCTACGCCAAGCCGCTGGCCGGCGCGGCGGCGGTGCTCCTGGTGGTCGGCCTCGTCGTCCGCCGGCGTCGCCGCCGCCGCAACCGCTGACCGTCGGCGAGATCTGCACACTCGTCGCCATCGCGAGCCGATGCTGACGAGTGTGCAGATCTCGCGCGGTCAGCCGCGCGGGTGGACCTCGTCCAGCCAGGCCAGCGCGGCCGCGGCGACGACGTCGGGGTTCTTCTTGAGCGAGTGGTCGCCGGGCACCGCGTAGACCGACGCCGTGCCCCGGCCCTGCAGCACGGCGGCGACGTCGGCCGGTGCGCCGAAGGCGTCGGTCTCGCCCTGCACCACGACCAGCGGCACCTCCACCGCGGTCAGCTCCGCGGCGCGGCTCTTCTCCGGCCGGCCGGGCGGGTGCAGCGGGAAGGCCAGTGCCAGGACGCCGTCGGCCCCCAGCGCCGCCGCCGTCCGGCAGGCGACCCGGGCGCCGGCGCTGCGGCCGCCGAAGACCACCGGACCGGCGATCCGGTCCTCCTCGCGCAGCGCGCCGAGCACTGCCGTCCACCCCTCGTCGAGGCGCGGTGGGGCCGGGGCGATCCGCTTGCCGGCCACCCGCCACGGCTGCTCGACGCGCAGGACCCGCCAGCCGGCGGCGACGACGTCGCGGGCCACGGCCGTCAGGTCCGCCGACTCCACGCCTCCGCCGGCGCCGTGCCCGAGCAGCAGCGTGCCGTGCGGGGTGCCCGCCGGGTCGTCGGTCCGGACCCGCGCGGGGCCCAGGGGCGTGGGTATCTCCGTCATGCGGGGGGCAGTGCCAGCAGCGCGTCGACGGCTCCACCGAGGTCTGCGGCCACGATCGCCGCCGGGTCGTAGACCGCCGGGTAGGTGCGCTCGGACCGGGGGAACCAGACCCCGGTCAGCCCGGCCCGGACGGCGCCGTGCACGTCCCAGCCGTGGGCGGCGACCAGCGCCATCCGCTGCGGCTCGACGTCGCACACGCCGGCGGCCCAGAGGTAGACCTCGCGGGCGGGCTTCCAGGCGCGGATGACCTCGCTGGTCAGGGACCGCTCGACCAGCGGGGCGATGCCGCCCCGCTCCAGCCCCGCCTCGGCGACTCCGGGGGAGCCGTGCGTCAGCGTCACCACCCGGACCCCGGCCTCGACCAGGCGGCGCAGGGCGGGCTCGACGTCCGGGTGCGGGCCGAGCTCGAGGAAGGTGTCGGCGAGCCGGCCGCGGTCCCGCTCGGACAGGTCGGTGGCCTGGGCCAGGGCTGCGTCGAAGGCGTCCCGGAAGCGGCACCAGGTGCCGGCGGTGGCCGCGGCGAAGCCGGTGAGCAGGGTGCGGGCGAAGACCGTGGCCAGCAGGTCGGGCGGGTGCCCGTGCTCGACCAGCCCGGCGCGCACCGGGGCGAGGTCGAGCAGGGTCTCGTTGACGTCGAGGGCGACGACCGCGGGACGGCGGGCCGTCATGCCTGGTCGCGCTGGTCGACCGGCAGCTCCTTGCCGGCGTCGCGCGGACGGCGCAGCTGGCCGGTGGCCTTCTTGTAGACGAACCACGCCACCGCCAGGACGACGACCGCGACCACGACGTAGTCCAGGTAGTGCAGGTTCGCCTCGACGAAGTCGCGGGCCAGCCAGCCGAGCGTCACCAGCAGGGTGTTCCAGATCAGGCTGCCGCCGGCGGTGTAGAGCAGGAACTGGCCGACCGGCATGCGCACGACGCCGGCCGGCACGGAGATGAAGCTGCGCACGATCGGCACCATCCGGCCGAAGAACACCGCGGCGCGGCCGTGCTTCTCGAACCACTCGAAGGTCTTGTCGACGTCCTCGGTCTCCACCAGCGGCAACCGGTCGAGGAAGGCGTGCGACCGGCGCGGACCGAGGGCCCGGCCGACGTAGTAGAAGAAGATCGCGCCGAGGACGGAGCCGATCGTCGCGCAGAGGACGACCAGGAAGAAGTCCAGCGGGGTGTCGATGAGCACCCCGGCCGCGCCCAGGACCGCCTCGCTGGGGATCGGCGGGATCACGGTCTCGAGAAGGATGCTGAATCCCACGCCGATCGGCCCGAGGGTGTCGATCAGATCGAGCAGCCAGGCGGTGATCCCACCCTCGTCGGAGGCGGCGGCGGCGAGGAAGGACATGCCTCCACGGTAACGGCGGCATCACGGGTGTCGGCCGACCCGGCACGGCGGGTGGGGCTAGCGTGCCGCCATGCGTCAGCGCTTCACCGCCCGGGCGGTCGTCGTGGGGGACCGGTCCGGCACGGTGGTAACCGACGCGGTCGTCGACGTCTCCGACGGGCTGGTCACCTGGGTGGGTCCGGCCGCCGATGCTCCGCCGGCGGACGACGCGGAGCAGGTCGCCGTCCCGGGGGTGCTGATGCCGGGGATGGTCAACGCCCACTCGCACGCGCCGATGGTGCTGTTCCGCGGCCAGGGCGAGGGGCTGCCGCTGGAGCGGTGGCTGCACGAGGTGATGTGGCCGCGCGAGGCCCGGCTGACCCCGGACGACGTCGAGGTGGCCATGACCGCGGCGTCGGCGGAGATGCTGCGCGCCGGGGTGACCACCAGCGTGGAGATGTACTTCGAGGCCGAGCGGATCGCCGCGGCGGTGGGGCGGACCGGCGCCCGCGCGGTGATCGCGGCCCCGATGGTGCCGCTGCCGGGCATGCCGCCCCTGGAGGAGCAGCTGGCCGCGGCGGTCGCCCTCGCCGACGGCGCCCCGGACGACGGGACCGTCGAGTACGGCCTCGGCCCGCATGCCGCCTACACGGTGCCGCTGCCCCTGCTCCGGGAGGCCGCGGGGTTGGCCCGCGACCACGGGATGCTCCTCCACCTGCACGTCGCCGAGACCGCCACCGAGGGTGCCGACCTGCTGGCCGCGCACGGCCTCTCGGTGCCCGCCCTGCTCGCCTCGCACGACGTGCTCGGCGGCCGGGTGCTGGCCGCGCACTGCGTGCACCTGGACGACGGCGACCTCGAGCTGTGGCAGGAGTACGACGTCGCCGTCAGCCACTGCCCGGCCAGCAACGCGAAGCTGGCCAGCGGCGTCGCCCGGCTGCGCGACATGCTCGACCGCGGGATCCGGGTGGGGCTGGGCACCGACGGGCCGGCGTCCAACGACGGGCTGGACCTGCTCGCCGACGCCCGCCTGGCCGCGCAGCTGGCCCGGCTGCGGGAGTCGTCGGCGACCGCGCTGACCGCCGCCGAGGCGCTGTGGCTGGCGACGGGGGCGTCGGCGGAGGCCATCGGCCGGCCGGACCTCGGGCAGGTCGCCGTCGGACGGCGGGCCGACCTCGTGCACGTCGACACCCGGGACCTGGGCTTCGAGCCGGTGGGCGATCCCGCCGACCTGGTCACCCACCTGATCTGGTCCGGCGCCTCGCGGCTGGTCCGGGACGTGTGGGTGAGCGGCCGGCAGGTCGTCGCGGACGGCATCTGCACGACCGTGGACGCCGACGCCCTGCGGGTCGACGTCGCCCAGCGCGCCGCCCGCCTCGCCGGCGCCTGAGGCGGAGTGCGAGAGCGCAGGTTTCCTCCACTCTCGCACTCCGCTAGGGGCGGAGGGAGATGGTCTCGCCGCGGTGCACGGGGCGCAGCTCGCCAGGCACCCGCCGCAGAGCCACCTCGCGGACGAAGTCACCCAGCGGAGAGGCGAACCGCGAGTAGTCGTCGAAGTGCACCGGCACGGTCACCGGCGGCTTGAGCAGCTCGACCAGGTCGGCGCCCTGGCGGCCGTCCATCGTCACCGTGAAGCCGAGCGCCTTCGTGCCGCCGAGGTGCGGGATCAGCACGTCGAGCGGACCGCAGCGCTGCAGCACCTCGGCCAGGTAGGGGCGGAAGAGGGTGTCGCCGCTGATGTAGGCGCGCCAGCTGACCTCGCCGCCGCGGACCAGCTCCAGCACGCTGCCCATCACCGGCGGCAGCACCTTCGCCAGCAGCCCCGGACCGTGCTCCCCGGGCACCGAGGTGATCCGCAGCGTCTCGTCGCCGCGGGTGAACTCGTGCCGTTGCCAGGGCGTGAGGTCCAGCGTCTGCCCGAAGCCCCGGCGGGAGAGCGCCTTCGCCGCCTCCTGCGTGGTGACGACCGGCGTCCCCTTGTCGAGGGTGCGGGTGGCGATCCGGTCCCAGTGGTCGGCGTGCAGGTGCGACAGCACGATCGCGTCCAGCGCGGGCAACTGCGTGGGCTCGATCGCCGGCTCGGTCAGCCGCGTGGTCCACAGCCCCTTGCCGAGGTAGGCCCGCTGGCCACGGCGGAGGAAGTTCGGGTCGGTCAGGAGTGTGAACCCGCCGATCCGCAGCAGCGTCGTGGCGTTGCCGCCGAAGGTGAGCGTGACGTCGGCGGCGGGGGACGGCGGAGCGGCGGCCATGCGTGTCGGGCTACCCGCCGCCGTGGCGGGCGACACCGGCGCTCAGGCGTCGGGATACAGGCCCGGCAGCCGGTGCTGGGGCACCGGGCGGGGAAGCGTCCCCTCGGCCAGCACCTGCTCGTGCACCTGCTCGAGCGCGGCCCGCAGCGCGGGGACCAGCGCCGGGTCCAGGCCGGCGAAGAACATCCGGGCGACGAGCGCCGCGTGCCCGGGGGTGGCCGCGTCCAGCGCCGCCCTCCCGGACGCGGTGAGCACCGCGTCGGTGGCCCGCCGGTCCTGCTCGGACGGGCAGCGCTCGACCAGGCCCCGGTCGCCCATCCGCTGCAGGTGGTGGGAGACCCGGCTGCGCTCCCAGCCGATCCGCGCCGCCAGGACCGTCAGCCGCAGGCGGTTCCCGGGCGAGTCGGCCAGCGCGTTGAGGACGTCGTAGTCGGCCAGGCTCAGCCCGCTGTCGGCCTGCAGTTGCCGGTTCATCTCGTAGTTGAGCCGGAGGTTGACGCGCATGTACGCCAGCCACGTCTCCTGCTGCTCCCCGGTCAACGGAGGGTCGGGAAGAACCCGCTGGGACTCCGCCTTGGATGACATGTCACGTAACTTCCTGGTCGTCGGCCGCGTGCAGTGTTCCCGCCGCGCCGTCCGCCGTCGACCGAAGTCGAGAGGAACCACCATGACCGAGCCCGTCCTGGAGCCCACCGTCATCACGCAGGGCATCTCGTTCCTCCGCGGCGTGCTGGGCACCGACTGATGGCCACCGTCAGCGAGGTCCTGACCCGCAGTGTCCTGCAGGTCTTCAACGAGGCCGACGCCGAGCGGCGGGCCGAGCTCATCGCGGCCACGTACGCCCCGGGCATCGTGTTCCACGACCCCGAGGGGACGGTCACCGGCCGCGACGCCTTCGCCGCCAAGATCGCCGAGCTCCTCGCGGGGACCGGCGGACTGCCCTTCGCCCTGCGCCGGCCGGTGCAGGAGAGCGTCGGCCTCGGCATCGCGAGCTGGGCCCTCGGGCCGTCCGGGGCGCCGCCGGTCGCCACCGGGACCGACGTCGCGCTGGTCGAGGACGGCCTCATCACCGTCATGTGGACCCTGCTCGACGCCTGACCGTGCCGCCGGGTGGGGGAGCCCACAGGACCTCCCCCACCCGGAGCGCCGGTCCTGAGGGAGGCTGACGCCCGTGGACGTGATCGCGGAGCTGGTGGCCCTGGTGATCGCCGTCGGCGTCCTCGCCGGGCTGTGCGACCGCTACGGCTGGCCGACGCCGCTCGTGCTGGTCGTGGCCGGCGCGGCCGCGTCGTTCCTCCCGGGCGTGCCCGAGGTGTCGCTGGACCCCGACCTGGTGCTGTTCGTGCTGCTCCCGCCGCTGCTCTACGCGACGACGCAGCGCACCTCGCTGTTCGACTTCAAGCACAACAAGGCGAGCATCGTCGCGATGTCGGTGGTGCTGGTCTTCTTCACCACCCTCGTCGTCGGCTGGGTGACCTGGCTGCTCCTGCCGGGCGTCGCGCTGGCCGCCGCGCTGGCGCTGGGCGCGGTCGTGGCGCCGCCGGACGCCGTCGCCGCCTCGGCGATCGGCCGGCGGCTGGGGCTGCCCCGGCGGGTCGCGACCCTGCTGGAGCAGGAGAGCCTGGTCAACGACGCCGCGGCGCTGATCGCGCTGACGGTGGCCGTCTCGGCCCTGACCTCCTCGCCGTCGGCCCCCGAGGTCGCCGGCGAGTTCGTCTGGGCGGTCGTGGGCGCCGTGCTGATCGGTGGGGCGGTGGCGGCGGTGCTCGCCGTCGTCCGGGCCCGGCTGCGCGACCCGGTGCTGGACACCCTGCTCTCCTTCGTGGCCCCCTACCTCGCGTTCCTGCCCGCCGAGGAGGTGCACGCCTCCGGGGTGCTGGCCACGGTCGTCACCGGGCTGACCCTGGCGCAGCTCTCGCCGCGGGTGCAGACGGCGTCGGCCCGGGTCACCGAGGCGATCACCTGGCGGACCGTCGCGTTCGTGCTGGAGAACGCGGTGTTCCTGGTCATCGGCCTGCAGCTGCCGGGCCTGCTCTCCGGCCTGAAGGACAGCGATCTCAGCGGCTGGCGGATCGCCGGCATCTGCGCCGGGGTGCTGGTCGCCACGATCGTCGCCCGCACCGTCTTCGTCTTCGCGACGGCCGGGGTCCTGCGGGCGGGCACCCCGTGGATGCGCCGCCAGGCGTGGGACACCCCGGTCGCGGTGCTCGTCTCCTGGGCCGGCATGCGCGGCGTGGTCACGCTGGCCGCCGCGCAGCTGCTGCCCGAGGACCTCCCGCACCGCGACGTCCTGCTGCTGGCGGCGTTCACCGTCGTCGTCGGCACGCTGCTGGTCCAGGGCTCGACGTTGCCCTGGCTCGTGCGCCGGGTCGGACTGCCCCCGCCGGACGCGGCCGAGGACGCGCTGCAGGCCGCCGAGCTGGGGGACGCCGCCAGCGCCGCCGGCCTGCTGCGGCTCGAGGAGCTGGTCACCGGCGACGAGCCGGAAGGTGTCGTCGAGCGGCTGCGGGACCGGTCGGAGGCGCGGTCGCACGCGGCCTGGGAGCGACTGGGCCGGCCGCTGGCCGACCAGGACACCCCGTCGGCCACCTACTGCCGGCTGCGCACCGAGATGCTGGCCGCCGAGCGGGCGGTGATCGTGCGGGCCCGCGACGAGGGCCGCGCACCGGTCGACGTGCTCTCCGCGGCGCTGGCCGCCATCGACGTCGAGGAGTCCCTGCTCGACCGGAACGAGGAGCTCGAGGCCCTGGAGCGCGACCGGGCGCTGGCCCCGCGCCCCGCCGAGGCCCGCTGCGACCACCTGCGCGCGGCGCCCCCAGGGGTGTCGCACCCTGAGGCGGCCTGCGTGGACTGCCTGGTCGAGGGGACGACGTGGGTGCACCTGCGCACCTGCCTGACCTGCGGGCACGTCGGCTGCTGCGACTCCTCCCCGCGGCGGCACTCACGGGCGCACTTCGGGCAGGAGGGGCACCCGGTGGTCGTCAGCGCGGAGCCGGGGGAGGCCTGGCGCTGGTGCTGGATCGACAGCGAACTGGGGTAGGCCCGGCTGGTAGACAGGGGGCGTGGCCGGACCCCGCGACGTCGACGCGTCCTTCCTCGCCCTCCCGCTCTCCGCGCTCACCGAGGCGGCGCTGACCCGCGCGGTCGACCTCGGCTGCGAGCACGCCGACATCCGGGTGGAGCGGATCCGCACCCAGTCGATCAGCCTGCGCGACGCCCGGCTGGAGAGCCTGGCCGACGGCGAGGACCTCGGGCTGGCCGTCCGCGTGGTGCACGAGGGCACGTGGGGCTTCGCCGCGGGCGTCGTCCTCACCGCGGCCGAGGCGGTGCGGCTGGCGGAGGAGGCGGTCGCCGTCGCCCGGGTCTCCGCGCCGCTCAGCACCGACCGCGTCGAGCTCGCGCCGGAGCCGGTGTACGCCGACGCGGTCTGGGTCTCCGACCACGAGACCGACCCGTTCACCGTGCCCGACGCGGAGAAGACGGCGCTGCTCACCGAGCTGTCGGAGCGGCTGATGGCCGCCGACGGCGTCGAGCACGTGCAGTCGGGCTGCACCGCGGTGAAGGAGCAGAAGTACTACGCCGACACCGCCGGCACCCGCACTCGCCAGCAGCGGGTCCGCATCCACCCGCAGTTCACGGCCCTCACCGTCGACCGGACCACCGGCGCGTTCGAGAGCATGCGCACCCTCGCCCCGCCGGCCGGCCGCGGCTGGGAGTACCTGACCGGCGACAGCTGGGACTGGGACCGCGAGCTCGCCGAGATCCCCGAGCTGCTGCGCGAGAAGACCAAGGCGCCCGGCGTCGAGGCCGGCCGGTACGACCTGGTCGTCGACCCCTCGAACCTCTGGCTCACCATCCACGAGTCGGTGGGCCACGCCACCGAACTGGACCGCGCGCTGGGCTACGAGGCCGCCTACGCCGGGACCTCGTTCGCGACCGTCGACAAGCTGGGCACCCTCCAGTACGGCTCCGACCTCATGCACGTCACCGGTGACCGCACCGCCGTCCACGGCCTGGCCAGCGTCGGCTGGGACGACGAGGGCGTCGAGGCCCAGCAGTGGGACATCGTCCGGGACGGCGTCCTGGTCGGCTACCAGGTGGACCGGAACATGGCCCGGCTGCGTGGGATGGAGCGCTCCAACGGCTGCGCCTTCGCCGACTCCTCTCAGCACGTGCCGGTGCAACGGATGGCCAACGTCTCGCTGCAGCCCGCCGCCGGCGGGCCCTCCACCGAGGAGCTCATCGCCGGGGTCGACCGCGGCGTCTACGTCGTCGGTGACAAGAGCTGGTCGATCGACATGCAGCGCTACAACTTCCAGTTCACCGGCCAGCGGTTCTACAAGATCGAGGGCGGGCAGCTGGCCGGTCAGCTGCGCGACGTCGCCTACCAGGCGACGACCACCGAGTTCTGGGGCTCGATGCGGGCCCTCGGCGGAGAGCAGACCTACGTGCTCGGCGGCGCGCTCAACTGCGGCAAGGCCCAACCCGGGCAGGTGGCGCCGGTGTCGCACGGCTGCCCGTCGGCGCTGTTCGAGGGCGTGAACATCCTGAACACGGTCCAGGAGGGCGGGAGATGAGCGAGCTCGCGAGCTCATCCGGAGGCACAGCAGCCCGGCGAACACGGCCGACGAGCGCCAGCGAGGAGGTCGCGTGAGCCAGTACCGGGCGCAGGAGCTCGTCGAGCAGGCGCTGGCCGCCTCGACCGCCGACGGGCAGGTCACCTACGTCGTCGACAGCTCCGAGGCCAACCTCCGCTGGGCCGGCAACAGCCTGACGACGAACGGTGCGATGCGCTCGCGCCAGGTCGTCGTCATCTCCTTCGTCGACGGTGGTGCCGGGATGGCCGCCGGCACGGTCGCCCGCTCGGGCAGCCCGGACATCGCCGAGCTGGTCGCCGCCAGCGAGCAGGCCGCCCGCGACGCCGGGCCGGCCGAGGACGCCGTCCCGCTGGTCTCCGACCCCCCGCCCGGAGCCGGGGACTGGGAGGCCGACCCGGCCGAGACCTCGATCAACGTCTTCGAGGAGTTCGCCCCTGCCCTGGGCGCCGCCTTCGGCTCGGCACGCGACCGCGGGGACCTGCTCTTCGGCTACGCCGAGCACTCGATGTCCACGACCTACCTCGGCACGTCGACCGGCCTGCGGCTCCGGCACGACCAGCCCACCGGCCGGGTCGAGCTCAACGGCAAGAGCAGCGACTTCAGCCGCTCGGTGTGGGCGGGCGTCGGCACCCGCGACTTCCTCGACGTCTCGGTCGCCGCCCTCGCCGCCGAGGTCGAGCGCAAGCTCGCCTGGTCGCAGCGGAAGGTGGAGCTGCCGGCCGGCCGCTACGAGACGCTGCTGCCGCCGTCGGCCGTCAGCGACCTGATGATCTACGCCTACTGGACGATGGAGGCGCGCGACGCCGACGAGGGCCGCAACGTCTTCGCCAAGGCCGGCGGTGGCAGCCGGATCGGCGAGCGGCTGGCCGCGCTGCCGCTCACGCTGCGCAGCGACCCGAACGCCCCGGGGCTGGAGTCGGCGCCCTTCCAGGTGGTGGGCGGCTCCTCGGGGGCGGCCTCGGTGTTCGACAACGGCATGGCCGTGCCCGCGGTCGACTGGATCCGGGACGGCGTCCTGACCAACCTCGTCCGTCCGCGGGCCTGGGCGCTGAAGACCACCGCGCCGGCCACCGCCGCGGTCGACAACCTGATCCTCGAGGACCCGAACGGGACGGCGAGCCTGGAGGAGATGGTCGAGTCGACCGAGCGCGGGCTGCTGCTGACCACGCTCTGGTACATCCGCGAGGTCGACCCGCAGAACCTGCTGCTCACCGGTCTGACCCGGGACGGCGTCTTCCTCGTGGAGGGCGGCGAGGTCACCGGGGCGGTCAACAACTTCCGCTTCAACGAGTCGCCCGTCGACCTGCTCGGCCGGATCGCCCAGGCCGGCCGCACCGAGCGGACGCTGCCACGCGAGTGGAACGACTGGTTCACCCGGGCCGCGATGCCCGCCGTCCGGGTGCCGGACTTCCACATGAGCTCGGTGTCTCCGGCCAGCTGAGCCGGGGTCAGGCCACCGCGGTCATCTGCCGCCGGACGACCTGCCACCGCCCGTCCCGCCGGGCGAAGACGTGGAGGGCGACCATCGTCGGGGGCTCCCCTCCCTCGGCCTGGTCGCTGCTCCACCAGCCGAGGGCGACGGCGGTGGCCGCGTCGGGGCCGAGCGCGGTGAGGTGGTCGAGCCGGAAGTGCGGGCGGGCGTTCGCCAGCGGGCCGGCGAAGGCCTCCTGGTGCGCCCGGGTGGCCGCGTCCAGCCCGCGGACCACCTGTCCGGAGGTCGGGACGAGGACGACGTCCTCGGTCAGGTGGCCGACGGTGCGGGCGACGTCGTGGTCGCCCACCGCCCGGGCGAGGTCCTGGACCAGGGCGCGGATCTCGGCCTCGTCGGCGGGTGCGGGGAGGGTCGGAGTGGTCTGCATGGCGCCAGCCTCGGACCTGCAGCGCGCTCGAGGTCAAGCCCCGCGCGCCGGCGGACCGGATGTGGTCCGGATGGGACGGGTGGGACCGCTGCGCCGACCATCGCGGAAACCGCTTCAGTTACCGCTCGGATCTGCCGTCTAAACACCCGACGGAGATATTTTCTCCGGACAGGCACGCGGGCCCCTCGGGGCTGTCGAGGGGAGTCTTCCCGATGAGCAGGACGCAGAAGCCGTCGGTCTTCCAGATCGGTCAGGTGTGGGACGACGGCCGCACCGTCGTCGTCTCCGGCTGGGGTCTGGGGCTGTGCGCCACGGCGTGCACCTGCCACCGGCACCCGTCCGCCGGGCACCTCGCCATCGACGAGGACCAGGCAGCCGGCCGGCTCGGCCTGGTCAGCTACCGCGAGGGCGGCTGCGACTGCTGCGAGGCGTGGACCGCCGACGAGCTCGCCGCCGTGATCCGCGACTTCGACCAGGTCTTCTCGCTGGAGGCGCAGGAGCCCCTCGCCGGATAGGGACGCCGTTCCCGGGTAGGGCGTCCCCATGCTGGGACGTGCTGCCCTCCGCGGTGCTCTGGCCGGCCTGGCCGGCACCGCGGCCATGACGCTGGCCGAGGAGCTGGAGCAGCAGGTCACGCACCGTCCGGACAGCTACGTGCCCGGACGGACGCTCACCGCGCTGACCACCGGCCGGCGGCTGCCCGAGCGGGCCCGCCCGCCGGTGCGCAACCACCTCATGCACTGGGGCACCGGCGCACTCGTCGGGGCGCTGCGCGGCGTGTGGTCGGCCGCCGGGCTGCGCGGCTGGCGCGCCTCGGCCTGGCACACCTCGGTCCGCCTCGCCACGGACCAGACGCTGGAGAACGCCACCGGGGTCGGCTCCCCGCCGTGGACCTGGTCGCGACAGGACCAGGTCGTCGACCTGGCCGGGAAGGCCATCTACTCGTTCGTCACCGGAGCGGTCGCCGACCGCCTGGTCCCGCCGGCCCCCGACCGTCGCGGCGACCTCTGGCGCTGACGCCTCGGCAGGGCCCGGTACGGGGCTCCTGCGGTGTCCGGCCACCCCCGTGGCGGATGTGACTCACGGGGTCAGGCGCCCGGCCCGGAGTCAGCGTGCCCTCCTCACCTGTCGACACGTCGTCCTTACCGTGCGTATCGACGCGCGACTTCCCACCGCCTTCCCCGGTGGGCGCGGAGCACTCGAGGAGCTGACGATGCACCGCAATCGGACGACGAGCCGCCGGTGGGCCGGTGCCGTGCTCTCGGCCGCCGCAGCCGTCGCCGTGGTGCTGGGCCCGACCGGCGCCGCCGCCGCACCGACGACCGCGGCGGAGGCGGCCGACCTCGTGGCCCAGGCCGGCCAGGAACTGACCCAGCTCGACGAGCAGGTGCACCAGGCGGAGGTGACCGTCGCCGGGCTGCAGCAGGCCGCGGCCGACGCCCGCGCAGCCGCCGACGCGGCGCACGCCGAGGTCGCCCGGTACGAGCCGCAACTGGTCGCCATCGCGCAGACCGGCTACACCGGCGCTCCCTCGTCCGGGATGGCCGCGTTCCTCACCAGCGAGTCGGCCGAGGACTTCGTCCAGCAGATGACGACGCTGGACATGATCGCCTCCCACACCGACTCGGTGATCGGTGCCGTCTCCGCTGCCCGGCGTCAGGCGGAGGAGGCTCGACAGCAGGCCGAGGCGGCCGCGGGTCAGGCCGAGGCAGCGCTGGCCACGCTGCACGAGCAGCAGGCCGCCGTGCAGGCACGGGTCGACGAGTACGAGGCCGACTTCGACCGGCTCACCGCCGAGGAGCGGGCCGTGGTCACCGTGGCGCTCGCCGGCCCGGTCATCGACCCGCCGAACGTGGCCCAGGTCGTCGCCCGCGCCCCGTCGGCGAGCGCCGGTGCCGTCATCGAGGCCGCCCTCGCGCAGGTGGGCGACCCCTACGTGTGGGGCGCCTCCGGTCCGGACGGCTTCGACTGCTCGGGCCTGACCTCGTTCGCCTACGCCGCCGTCGGGGTCTCGCTGCCGCACTCCAGCCGCGCCCAGTCGTCCATGGGGGTCGCGGTGTCCCGGGCGGAGCTCCAGCCGGGCGACATCGTCTACTTCTACTCACCGGTCAGCCACGTGGGCATCTACATCGGCAACGGGCAGATGGTGCACGCCCGCACCTACGGGACCCCGGTCGCGGTCACCAGCGTGGACATGCGCGGCTACGCCGGCGCCCGCCGCATCCTCTGACCTCGGGCGGTGTGCTGAGTCCGGTCAGGAGCCCGACATCAGCGACTCGACCGCGGCGGTGATCCGCCGGGCGCGGGTCTCCGGCGTCGCCGCGTTGTGCACCCGCCACAGCACGGCGTAGCGCTCGGTGCCGCCGAGGCCGTCGAACGCCGGCCGGGTGCCGGCCGCCTCCAGCGCGGACGCGAGGTCGTCGGGCACCGTCATGTCGGCGCTGCCCGGATAGGCGCGCTCCCACCGGCCGTCGGCCTGGGCGGCCTCGACCGCGGCCACCCCCGCCGGGCGCATCCGCCCCGCCTCCAGCAGCCGCCCGACGGTGGCCACGTTCTTCTGCGACCAGACGCTGCGGGACCGCCGCGGGGTGATGCGCTGCAGGTAGGTCGCCTCGTCCAGCCGGTTGGAGCGGCCGTCGATCCAGCCGAAGCACAGGCAGCTCTCGACCAGCTCCGCGTAGGTCACCGACGCGATGCCCGAGCCCTTCTTCGCCAGGCGCACGTAGACGCCCGGTGCGGTCGCCCCCTCCGCGTCCAGCCACGCCTCGAGGGCTGGCTGGTCGGCGAAGGCGAGGACCGGCAGGTCGGTCGGGAGGGTCACGACAACTCCTCGCGCAGGATCGCCGCCGCCTCGGCGAGCGAGCGCATCTTCCCGGCCGCCGACTCCCGCGGCAGGTACTTCAGCCCGCAGTCGCTGGTGAGCACCAGCCGGTCGACGTCCACGTCGTCCAGCGCGCGGCGGATCCGGTCGGCCACGACCTGCGCCGTCTCGACCTCGGGCGTGGAGAGGTCCAGGACGCCGAGCGCGATGCCCTTGCCGCGCAGCGGCCGCAGCTGGGCCGGATCCAGGTGCGACTGCGCGGTTTCCACGGCGACCGTGTGCACCGGGGTGTCGGCCAGCTCCGGCAGGAACGAGTAGCCCTCCGGCCGCTCGGAGACCATCGCCGCGTAGCCGAAGCACAGGTGCAGGTGGACCGGGCCGGGCGCGCCCTCCACGGCCCGCGTGACCGCCTCCGCGCCGTACCGGCGGGCGACCTCCGGCCGCGCCTGCAGCCACGGCTCGTCGATCTGCACGATGTCGGCACCGGCGGCGAACAGATCGGCGATCTCCGCGCGGACGACGTCCGCGTAGGCCAGGGCCAGGGCGCGGTCGTCGCCGTAGTGGTCGTCCTGGGACTGCTGGGCCATCGTGAACGGCCCCGGCACGGTGATCTTCACGGTGCGGTCGGTGTGCGCCCGCAGGAAGCGGACGTCGTCGGCCTGGATGGGGCGCGGCCGGCTGACCGGCCCGACCACCCGCGGCACCGGGATGGGCTTCCCGGAGCGGTTGAGCACGCTGCCCGGGGTGTCGACGTCGACGCCGTCGAGCGCCGTGGCGAAGTGGTTGGAGTAGGACTCCCGGCGGATCTCGCCGTCGGTGACGATGTCGAGCCCGGCGTCCTCCTGCGAGCGGATGGCCAGCAACGTGGCGTCGTCCTGCGCGCCGGCGAGCAGGTCGGAGGCCACCCGCCAGATCTCCCGGGCCCGCACCCGCGGGGGGAACTGACCGGCCAGCTTCTCGTGGTCGACCAGCCACTCGGGCTGCGGCAGGCTGCCGACGATCGAGGTGGGCAGGGCAGGCATCGGGGTCCTCCAGGGGACGTCGGCGTGGGCGGAAGTCTGCCCGAGGGGTGCGACAGCGGCAGCCCTGTGCTGGGGTGGGCCGATGGCGGAGAACTACATCGGGGAACTCGAGTTCGGCGCACCGCGGATCGACCCGGAGGCGTTCGTCGCGCCCACCGCGGTCGTCGTCGGGGCGGTGACGCTCGGACCACAGAGCAGCGTCTGGTACGGCGCCGTGCTGCGCGCCGACGCCGAGGTCATCGAGATCGGCGCCGGCTCCAACGTGCAGGACGGCAGCACCCTGCACAGCGACCCGGGCTTCCCCCTGGTCGTGGGCACCGGTGTGACGGTCGGGCACCGGGTGGTGCTGCACGGCGCGCGGGTCGACGACGACGTCCTGGTCGGGATGGGCAGCATCGTGATGAACGGCGCGCACATCGGCTCGGGGTCGATCGTGGCCGCCGGCGCCGTCGTCACCCAGGGCAAGCAATTCCCGCCTGGCTCCGTCATCGCCGGGGTGCCGGCGAAGGTGGTCCGCCAGGCGACCGACGACGACCTCTTGCACATCCGCGGCAACGCGCTCTCCTACAGCGAGCGGCTGCCCTCGGCCCGCCGGGTCCGCCCCGTCGTCCGCGGGAAGCTGCCGCCTGCCGGCCTCACCCCCGGCGACGCCGCCGACTGAGGGGACTTTCGCGCGCGAAAGTCCCCTCAGGGGCTGGACAGCGCGGCGAGGGCCTCCCGGATCTCGTCGAGGGACAGCGCCAGGGTGGCGTCGCCGACCGGCAGCTCCACCCGCAGCACCGCGGGGTCGGCGGTGGTCTGCGGCTGCTGCCACGTCCACAGTCCGCCACCGGCCAGCCGGACGGCCGCCGCGGTGAAGGCGTCGGGGGTCGTCTCCAGCAGCAGGTGCAGCATCGCCGACTGCGGCGGGTCGACGACGACGCGGACGCCGGGCAGGTCGCGCACCACGGCCGCGACCTCCCGCGCGCGCTCGAGGTAGGCGGGCATCAGGGGCAGCCGACGACGCAGGCAGGTCAGCGCCGACGCCGCGCCCGGCCACATCCCGAAGAGGGTGCCGCCCATCCGGCCGCGCCACTCCCGCACCTCGGCGACGACGTCCGCCGGCCCGGCCAGGCAGCAGCCGGGGAGCGCGCCGATGCCCTTGTAGAAGCTGACGTAGACGGTGTCGAACAGCCCGGCGACCTCCGCCGGGGCGCGCCCGTAGCCGGCGGACGCCTCCCACAGCCGGGCGCCGTCGAGGTGCGCGGCCGCGCCGTGTTCGCGCGCCCAGGCGACCTGCGCGGCCAGGTCGTCCCAGCCCACGAGCGGGCCGCCGATCTCCCGCTGCGGGAGCTCCACGACGAGCGCCGCCGGGACCTCGGCGACGGCGTCCAGCTCCGCCCGGGTGAGCAGTCGGTCCCGGTCGCCGACCGGCCGGCCGACGAGGCCCTGCACCCGTTCCAGCGCGCCGCCCTCGTGCAGGAACAGGTGGCACTGCGGATGGGCGACGACGGTCCGCCGCCCCCGCCGGTCGGCGTGCACCCGCAGGACGGCCTGCTGCGCCATCGTGCCGCTGGGCAGGTACACCGCCGCGGGCATCCCGAGCAGGTGGGCGACCTCGGCCTCGAGCTCGCCGACCACCCCGCCGGTGCCGTAGCGGTCGACCGCGGTGTCCGGCGGGATCGTGGCCAGCAGGTCGGCGGCGCGCACCGGGCCGTGGCCGGTCAGGGCACGGTCGCAGGCGGCCCGCAGCGCGTCCCAGTCGGGGAGGTCGTCGGTCACGCCGCCAGTCTCGGCGAGACCGGCGTCAGCCGCCCAGGACGTCGCGCCAGCTGCGCCCCGGTCGCCAGCCGAACAGGCGCTCGGCCTTCGCGCTGCTGATCGCCGAGGCGTCCGGGCGCGGCAGCGGGCGCACGTCGAGCCCCGGGTGGACGGCGAGCGCGGCCTCCCGCAGGTCCCGGCCGGCACCGTTGTCGGCGGCCGCGGCGTAGACCACCTCGTGCCCTGGGGTGTCGGCGGCGACCGCCAGCGCCACGAGGTCGGCCAGGTCGGCCACGTCGACGTAGGACCAGAACATCGGGCTGGCGAGGTCCGGGTCGCGCAGGAACGGCCCCAGGTTCCGCTCGTAGGTCTCCGGTGTCTGCACCCACGTGGGCCGCAGGGAGACGGCGGTGCAGGCGCTGCGCCGGACCAGCGCGTCGCAGAGCAGCTCGGAGACCTGCTTGGAGAGCGCGTACGGGTCCTCCGGGCGGTCGGGGGAGTCCTCGTCGATGGGCAGGTACGCCGGCGGCGCGGGCTGCCGGGCCCACGTGATCCCGCAGACGCTGTCGGAGGAGACGTTCACCAGCCGGCGGACGCCGTTGCGCGCGCAGGCGTCGACCACGTGGGCGCTCATCGCCACGTTGGTCGTGAACACGACCGGATCGGGGTCCAGGTACGGGCGCGGGATCGCCGCGGCGTGCACCACCGCGTCGACGTCCCGCACCACCGCGTACGCCTGCCCGGCGTCGGTGAGATCGGCCCGCACGTAGGGGACGGCGCCCGGCGGCGGGTCGTAGTCCGGCGGGCCCAGGTCGGTGCCCGTGACGGCGTGCCCGCGGCCGACCAGCGCGCGCACCGCCGCGGACCCGACCTTGCCCCGCGCCCCGGTGACCAGCACCCGCATCGGCGCGCTCACCGCCCCAGCCGGTGCGCGGCGAGCCACCCGGGCTCGAGCGTCACTCCCAGGCCGGGACCGGTCGGCACCGGCAGCGCCCCGTCGACCACGGCGTCGATGCCGAAGCCGGGCGCCAGCAGCGGGTCCAGGTGGAAGGGGAACTCGAAGACGTCGACCGCCGGGGACGACGCCGCCACGTGCAGGTTCGCCGCGGCCGACACCAGGCCGGCGTGGTGGTGGCAGGCGACCCGGGCACCCCGCTCGCCGGCCGTGCGGGCGATCGACCGGGCCGCCTCGATCCCCCCGGCGATCGAGGCGTCCGGCTGGACGACGGTCATCTCGCCCGCGACCAGGGCCGACAGGGCGGCGTCCGGGGAGGAGAAGTGCTCCCCGTAGGCCAGCGGCACCGCGACCCGGTCCGCCAGCCGGGCGATGGCCTCGTGCTGGTCGTGCGGCAGCGGCTCCTCGAACCAGGTGACGCCGACGTCGTGCAGCCGCTCCGCGATGGCCACGGCCTGCGGCAGCGTGAAGAACTCGCTGCCGTCGACGGCGATCTCGACGTCGTCGCCGAGCAGCCCGCGCAGGTCGGCGAGGACGTCGGTCGCGCGCCGCCAGTCGAGCCCGACGCGCATCTTCACCATGTCGATGCCCCGCTCGAGCAGCGGTGCCAGCCGGTCCAGGTGCTCCGCCGCCGGCCCCGACTCGAGGAAGGGGCTGCTGCCGACGTAGACCCGGATGCTGTCGCGCACCCGGCCGGCCAGGTCGCTCACCGACCGTCCCGCTGCCTGCGCCACCAGGTCGGTCAGGGCGATGGCCAGGGCGCTGCGGGCCTGCCCGGCGACCCCCCGGTCGCCGAGCGCCCGCCGCGTCGTCCGGTGCACCCCGTCCAGCAGCGGCTCGACCGCCGTCAGCTCCGCGCCCCGCAGCAGCGGGGCGAAGGCGTCGTCCACGATCGCCGCGAGCACGGTCGGGTGCGAGACCCCGAAGCTGTCGCACGCCTCGCCGTGGCCGACCAGCCCGTCGTCCGTCGTCACCCGGACGACGAAGAAGGTCATGGTCTGCTGCGCGGTGGTGAGCAGGAGGGGGAACGACTCGATCCGCTCGATCTTCACGCCGGCGTCCCGCTCACCCGGCGCTCGGGCTGACGAACGCCGACGGGTCGTAGCCGATGGACTCGTCGATGAACTCGTTGGTGTAGAGGTCCTCGGCCGTCAGGTCCTCGGCCAGCTCGGTGTCGAGGTCGGCGAACACCCCGGTGAGGAGCTCGGTCATCTCCTCCATCCGGTCGGGGTCGAAGGAGCCCAGGACGCCGTCGGGGCCGTTGGCGACGATGCCGTCGTCGTTCAGCGAGTCGGTGATGGCGTCGGCCCGCTCGGGCGTGATCTGGAAGAACTGGTCGATCTCGGTGAGGTAGTCCGAGATCGCGGTGTTCACCGGCTCCGGGTCGGCCATGTAGTCGACCTGCCCCTGCTGCAGCAGCGGGACCAGCTGGGCGAGGCAGTCGGAGTTCTCCTCCACCGTCTCCGGGATCCCGGCCCAGGCCGAGGGGTAGATGCGGTACCCGGCGTCGTCCAGCGACAGGTAGTCGATCTCGCGGGCGAACTCCGGGGTGTCGTTGACCAGGCGCCACGGCTCCTGGGTCACGTAGCCCTGCATGACGACGTCCTCCCCGACGACCAGCCGGGTCAGGGCGCCGTCGAAGGAGCCGTCGAGCTGGTCCTCGCGCACCCAGCCCTGCTGCACGAGGTAGTCCATGTAGGTCTGGCCCTCGAAGTACAGGACGGTCGCGTCGCTGTCGGCGATCTGCTCGAACGAGCTGAAGTCGTACTTCTCCGGGTCCCACAGCAGGATCTGCGGCGTGATCTGCAGCGGCGTGACGACGGCCTTCGTCGGCAGCTCGGCCGACAGGCGCACCGACTCGTCGGTGTCGACCATCCCGAGCATCACGTCCGGGTCCTGGTAGAGCAGCGCGCTGTTGGTCTGGAAGCCGATGAACGGCCCGCCCGCGCGGATTTCGATGGTGACGTTGTCGTCGGCCACGGCCGGCCCGGAGTAGATGCCGGAGTCGGCGTCGGGCTCGGCCCGGTCGTGGTCGATCAGCTGGTAGGCGGCCGCGTGCTCGGGCTCGGGGAACCAGTTGGTCTGGAGGACGACGGTGGCCGGGCAGTCGGAGAGGGCGCCGTCGCCGCCCACCGCCTGGTTGCCGCCGTCGTCGTCCGACCCCCCGCAGGCAGCGAGGGTGAGGACGCCGGCGAGGGCGGCCGCGCGGGCGGCGCGGGAACGGTGCGGACGCATGGGGACTCCCCGTGACGAGGCGATATTGACGAGGTCAATGTCGCGGGGCGTCGTTTCCCCGGCGTTTCCGTCGGGTCAGATCTCGGTTCCCTGCGGGCGCCCGGCCTGGACGACGAGCACCGAGGCGGGGTCCGCGCCCAGCAGCCGGAAGCGGTGCGGCACCCCGCCGCCGTAGTACAGGCAGTCCCCGACCCCCAGCTCGTGCCGGCCGTCGGCGTCCAGGTCGACCTCGATCCGGCCGCGCAGCACGTACAGGAGCTCGGCGCCCTCGTGCAGGTAGGGGTCCTCGAACTCGGGGTTGGTGACCGTGAACTCCAGCGGGAGCAGCCCGGTGCGGCCCTCCGCCAGCGACCGGGTGGACCCGCCGGCGTGGTGCACGGTGGTCCCCGACCCGGCCCGGACGAGGCTCACCCGCCTCTCGTCGGTGCCGGTGTCCGCCCCGGGAGCGGCACCCGCCTCCGCCATGAGGGCCGGCGTCGTCGTGCCGAGGGACCGGGCCAGGCGGTGCAGGGAGGCCATGCTCGGCTGGGCCAGGCCGCGCTCGAGCTGGCTGAGGAACGGCTGGGAGAGGCCCGCCCGCTCCGCCAGGGCGACCAGGGTCAGGCCCTGGTGGCGCCGCCGGTCCCGGATCCGCCGGCCGAGCCGGTCGTCGCCCGCCCCGCGCCCGTCGGCCACGGGGCCATGGTGCCGCACGCCGGCCCGTCTGCCGCCCGCCCGGCCGCTACGCGACGGTGATCGACTCGAGGCGGGAGCGCAGGAACCCGCCGGCGGTGACCGGCTCGTACGACGTCGGGCCGGCGGCCGCCGTGGGCAGCGTCTCCACGACGACGTCCGGGTCGGCCTCGTGGAAGAAGACGAGGGAGAGCAGTTCCTCGGTCGGGACGTCGGCCGGTGGCGGGAGCACCCGGTGCATCGTGGAGCGCCACCGGTCGCCGGTCCAGCGGGCCAGCAGGTCGCCGGTGTTGATCGTGAGCGCGCCCGGGACGAACGGCGCGTCCACCCAGTCGCCCTCGGCCGTGCACACCTGCAGGCCGCCGGTGCCGGGCTCCCGGTCCAGGATCGTCAGCGTGCCGAAGTCCGAGTGCGGGCCGATCCGGAACTGGTCGTCGGAGACGGTGCCGACGGCGCTGTGCGGCGGGTACCAGTTGAGGTTGACCGACCAGGGCGGGGCGGCGCAGCGGGAGGTGAAGAACTCCTCCGGCAGGCCGAGCGCCGAGGAGAAGACCTCGAGGAGGTCGTCGGCCAGGGCGCCGGCCGCCGCGCCGAACGCCTGACCGGCGGCCCGCAGGCCGGGCACCTCCGCCGGCCAGGTGTTGGCGCCGTACCAGGCCTCCTCCGCCGTCCCGACGAGCCGCCCGGGGGCGCCGTCGGGGCCGAACGTCCACGACTCCTTGAGGTCCGGCGGGGTGTCGAGCCCCTCGGAGGCGCCGTTGGACTCCGCGCCCGGCGGGATCCAGCCGCGGCCGCCGACCCGGCAGGCGTAGGGCGCCTTCGCCGCCGGCTGCAGGGCGAAGAACCGGCGGGCCTGCTCGCGGACGCCGTCCAGCAGCGGCGGCCGCAGCCGGTGGCCGGTGACGAGGAGGAAACCGATGCCGGACAGCGCCCGGTCGACCTGCTCGGCGACGTCGCGCCGGGCCGCGGGGTCCCCGCCGTACCAGTCGGTCAGGTCGATCAGCGGGACGGTCGGCTCGGGCACGGGACGCTCTCCTCGGGGACGGCGGGATCGGGCCCCGACTCTCCGCCCGCCGTGTTGCGCCCCCGTTTCCTCCGCGAGATCTGCACGGTCGTCGCCATCGGGCGCTGATGGCGACGAGGTTGCAGATCTCGTCGAGGGGGCGACCGGGGGGTCAGGTGCCCAGCAGCTCGCGGACCAGGGCGCCGACCGCGTCGATCTCGATGAGGAAACCGTCGTGGCCGTACGGGGAGGCGATCACCCGGAGCGGGACGCCGAGGGCGTCGGCCACCTGCTGCTGCAGCGCCAGGGGGTACAGCCGGTCGCTGTCGACCCCGGCGACGACGGCCCGGGCGGTCACGCGGGCCAGCGCCGCCTCGACGCCGCCGCGGCCACGGCCGACGTCCCAGGTGTTCATCGACTCGGTGAGCACCACGTAGCTGCCCGGGTCGAACCGCCCGGCCAGCTTGTCGGCGTGGTGGTCGAGGTAGGAGGCGACGGCGAACCGGCCGTCGTCCTGCACGGCCGCGCCGAACCGCTCCTCGAGCTCCAGCGCGCTGCGGTAGGTCAGGTGCGCGATCCGCCGGGCGACGCCGAGCCCGGCGACCGGCCCGGGACCCGGGAGGTGGTCCCCGCCGGCCCAGGCCGGGTCCGCGCGGATCGCGGTCTGCTGGGTGGTCTGGGTGCCGAGCTGGTCGGCGGTGACCGCGGCGCCGGAGGCCAGGAAGAACAGCGCGCCGACCCGCTCGGGGTGCGCCACCGCCCACTCCAGGGCCCGCATCCCGCCCATGGAGCCGCCGAGCACCGCGGCCCACCGGTGGACGCCGAGCGCGTCGGCCACCGCCGCCTCCACCGCCACCTGGTCGGCGACCGTGACAGCGGGGAAGCGGGACCCCCACGGGGCGCCGTCCGGTGCGGTCGACGACGGGCCCGTGCTGCCCTGGCAGCCGCCGAGCACGTTGGCGCAGACGACGAACAGCCGGTCGGTGTCCAGCGGGGCGCCGGGACCGACGAGCCCCTCCCACCAGCCGGCCGTGGGGTGCCCGGGCCCGGCCGGCCCGGCCAGGTGGCTGTCGCCGGTCAGGGCGTGCTCGACGAGGACCGCGTTGCCGCCGTCCGAGGCGAGCGTCCCCCAGGTCTCGTAGGCGACGCGGACGCCGGGCAGCACCCCGCCGCGCTCCAGCGCGACCGGCCCCTCGAGGTCGAGGAACAGGCGGTTGCCGACCGGGTCGCCGTCCCGCCAGCCGCCGGGGGCCCGGGACGCCGGTCCGGCGTCCCGGACCCCGGACACCTCAGGCGTCCTTGGCGGCGCGGAAGCCGGCCTCCAGGTCGGCGAGGATGTCCTCGATGCCCTCCAGGCCGACCGCGAGGCGGACCAGGCCCGGGGTGACGCCGGTGGTGAGCTGCTCCTCCGGCGTGAGCTGGGAGTGCGTCGTCGACGCGGGGTGGATGACCAGGCTGCGCACGTCGCCGATGTTGGCCACGTGGCTGTGCAGCTCCAGCGCGTCGACGAAGCGCTTGCCGGCCTCGACGCCGCCGTGCAGCTCGAAGGTCAGCACCGCGCCGGCGCCCTTGGGTGCGTACTTCTGCTGGGCCGTGTGCCACGGCGACGACGCCAGGCCGGGGTAGTTGACCCGGTCGACGGCGTCGTGGCCCTCGAGGAACTGCGCCACCTTGAGCGCGTTCTCCACGTGCCGCTCCATGCGCAGCGACAGCGTCTCGATGCCCTGCACCACGAGGAACGCGTTGAACGGGCTGATCGCCGGGCCGAGGTCGCGGAGCAGCTGCACCCGGGCCTTGAGCGCGAACGCCGGCGCACCGAGGGAGGCGTAGACCACGCCGTGGTACGTCGGGTCGGGCGTGGTGAAGCCGGGGAACTTGCCGCCGGTCCAGTCGAAGTTGCCCGAGTCGACGATCAGGCCGGCGATGGCGGTGCCGTGCCCGCCCAGGTACTTGGTCGCCGAGTGGACGACGATGTCGGCGCCGAACTCGATCGGCCGGATCAGGTACGGCGTGGCGATGGTGTTGTCCACGATCAGTGGGACGCCGTTGCGGTGCGCGACCTCCGACACCGCGCTGATGTCGAGGATGTCGCCCTTCGGGTTGCCGATCGTCTCGGCGTAGAAGGCCTTGGTGTTCTCCTGGACCAGCGACTGCCAGTTCTCCGGGTCGTCCGGGTCCTCGACGAAGGACACCGTGACGCCGAGCTTGGGCAGCGAGTGGTGCAGCAGGTTGTACGTGCCGCCGTACAGCGAGGCGGACGCGACGACGTGGCTGCCGGCCTCGGCGATGTTGAGGATCGCGAGGGTCTCCGCGGCCTGGCCGCTGGCCACCGCGAGCGCGGCGACGCCGCCCTCCAGCGACGCGACGCGCTGCTCCAGCGCGTCCTGCGTCGGGTTCATGATCCGGGTGTAGATGTTGCCCATCTCGGCCAGCGCGAACAGGTCGGCGGCGTGCTGGGCGTCGCGGAACTGGTAGCTGGTCGTGGCGTAGATGGGCAGCGCGCGGGCGCCGGTGGTCGGGTCGGGGCTCGTGCCGGCGTGGATCTGCCGGGTCTCGAAGCTCCAGCTCTGCGGATCGGTCATGCGCCGGTCTCCTCTCGCTCGGGAGACCCGGCGGCGCACCGGAACCCCGTCTTGCCGGGCGGCGGGCGCCGTCCGACCGGCTCTTCCCCTGGAGCACCTCGGACGGAGTGGAGGTTGCCGGGCAGCCAGCCAGGTGCTTGTCGCTGCCTCTCGTGAGCCACCGCAGAAGATAGTCCGCCCGTCGCCCCACCCGTCACAGGGGTCGCGGCGGTCGGTCAGGTCTCCGGCGCGGAACTGCTGGTGGAGGCGCGGCTGGTCGTCGCCGTCCGGCTGGGGGAGGACGAGGACTCCGGCGCCGAGGACTCCGGCGCCGAGGTCTCCGTGTCGTCCGTCGGCTCCGGCTCGCCGCTCTCCTCGGGAGCCTCGCTGGTGGCCGGCGCCGACGTCGTCGGCCGGGCCGAGGTGCTGGGCGCCGTCGTCGTCGGCGCCGGCTCGGCGGGCGGCGTGCTGTCCGGGGCCGGCACCACCGCCACGTCGACAGGATCGCCGGCCGGTGCCGGATCGGCGGTCTCCGGGCGGACGTACAGGTAGAGGATCCCGATCGCGACGAAGAGGACGGCGAGGACGACGGTCGACGTGCGGGCCCGGCCGAGCTTCCGGGGGATCGCCGCCCACCAGCGACGGGGGCCCTCCGCGGGCGCCGTGGACACCGTCGGCGCCGGAGCGGTCGGCATCGTGCGGGCCGGCTCGTCGCGGCGCTGGTCGCCGGGGCCGGTCACTCGTCGCCGCCGGGGGCGGGCGCGGCGGCGACGGCGGCGTCCCCGGTGGTGACGGGCACCGTGACGCCCTGGCGGCGGAAGGCGAGCACCACGCGCGCCCGCAGGTCGCGGCCGACCTCGAACTGCTTGCCGGGCAGCGTGCGGGCCACCATCCGGACGTTGACCTCCTCCAGGCCGAGGCTCTCCACGCCCATCACCGAGGGCTCGTCCAGCAGCAGCGGCCGCAGCGCCGGGTCGGCGAACGCCTCGCGCCCGACGCCGCGCAGCAGGTCGTTGACCTTGCCGACGTCGACGGTCGACGGCACGGGGACGTCGACCACCGCGCGGGCCCAGTCCCGGGAGAGGTTGACGACCTTCACGATCTGCCCGTTCGGCAGGGTGATGACCTCGCCGTCGGCCGACCGCAGGCGGGTGACCCGCAGCGTCACGTCCTCGACGGTCCCGCGGGCCGGGTCGCCGCCGCCCACGACCTGGATGGAGACGACGTCCCCGAAGCCGTACTGCCGCTCGGTGATGATGAAGAACCCGGCCAGGACGTCGCCGACGATCCGCTGGGCGCCGAAGCCCAGGCCCACGCCGAGCACGGTGGCCGGGGCGACCAGGCCGGTCACCGGGACGCCGAGCCGGTCCAGCACGAAGAACGCCGCCACGGTGTAGATCAGGACGATCAGCGTCCAGGTGATGACCTGGGTCAGCGAGTGGCGGTGCTTGGCGGCCTCGGAGCGGACGAGCGCGTCCCCGCCGGTGGAGCGGCGGTCGATGTCGTCGGTGATCTTCCTGCCGGTCCAGGCCACGAAGCGAGCGAGCAGCACCGAGGCCAGGATGATCAGCACGATCTCCAGGCCGCGGCCCGAGAGCCATTCCAGCAGGTCGTCCAGCGGTTGCACGGGGTCCAGCCTCGCACCTCCCGCCGAAGTGGCCACTCCGGCGGGGAGGGCTGCTCAGCGGGGTTCGACGAACAGCGACGCCGCGGAGCGGCCGATCCGGCCGGTGCCGTCGTAGAGGTCGGCGAAGCACTGCGCCGCGCCGGCCGGGCCGAGCGAGGTGACGGCGTCCATGGCCAGCCACTCCCCGGCGGGCTGCCGGTACAGCGACACGGTGAGGTCGACGTTGGCGAAGGTGGCCCGCGTCCAGTCCAGCTCGGCGGAGATGCCGCTGGCCGCGTCGGTCATCACCAGCAGGTGCTGCAGCGGCGTGATCGCCTCGCCCTCGACCAGCGGCACCAGCGGCCGGGTCCAGGCCGCCGCGGGGCCGGGGGAGTTGAACGAGCCGGCCGTGAAGCGCCACTCCAGCGCGCGGTGGTAGGCGACGTCGGTGGAGAAGAAGCCCGCCGTCTCCGCCTGGCCGGCGTCGGGGCCGGCCGGGTGGGGCGCGTCCGGTGCGAGGACGTCGACCGGGGACGTCTCCCGCGTGCGCAGCCGCCAGGCCGTGACCCGCATGCGGGGTGCACCGTCGGCCTCGAGGGTCGCCTCCACCAGCTCCACCCGGCGGCCGGGGCGCAGGACGCGGCCGGTCACGCGGACGGGTCCGACGGGGACCGGCCCGAGGATGTCGTAGGCCAGCCGGACGGTCTGGCCGCCGGGTACCTGGCTGGTCCGCTCGACCTCGCGGGCGAGCAGTGCGGCCGGCGGGCCGGCGTGCTGCAGGCCGGGGTCCCACGGCCCGATCGTGAGGGCGGTGGCGAGGAAGCCGGCGCCGTCGGGCAGGTAGAGGGCGGGGGGCAGCTCCACCCCGGCAGTGTCGCCGGTCAGCCGGCCGGGCCGTCGCGACGGGTCAGCCAGAAGGCCGTCGCCACCCAGGCCACCGCGGCGACCGCGGCGAGCACCCAGACCCAGCGCAGCGGCTCCCCGGCGGTGGACAGCACGAGGAGGACGGCGACCACCAGGACGGCGCTGGAGAGCGTGAGCGAGCGGAGCAGGACGTCGACCGTGCCGGGCCCGGGGACGGCGACGAACACGATCGTGGCGACGACGAGCAGGAACGCGGCCAGGGCGGCGAGGAACAGCGAGGTGACGCCGTACTGGTCGGGCAGGCCGAACCCGGCGAGCCCGAAGAGGACCGCGGCCAGCCCGAGGCCGATCAGCGTCCGCCGCCGGCGCGGAGACCACGGCGGGCGCGGTTCGGTCACGCGTCGAGGGTCCCCGCTGCCCCGGCCGGCCGCATCCGACCGGGGGTGGATGCGCCGATCAGTTCCGGCCGCACCGTGCGTCTGTAACGCTGACGGGCCACCCGGGCCCCCCACGACAAGGAGCACGTCATGCGCATGGTCTTCCTCAACCTGCCGGTCGCCGACCTCGCCGCCTCGCGGGCCTTCTACGCGGGCCTCGGCTTCGCGTTCAACGACCAGTTCTCCGACGAGCGGACCACCTCGGTCGTCGTCGACGAGAACATCGTGGTGATGCTCCTGACCCATGACCGGTTCGCCGACTTCGTGACCGGCCCGATCGGCGACCCGGCCGCGGCGACCACGCAGCTCACCTGCATCTCGGCGGGCAGCCGCGAGGAGGCCGACGAGCTCCTCACCCGGGCGCTGGCCTCGGGCGGCAAGCCGTGGAAGCCCGCCCAGGACCACGGCTTCATGTACGGCGTCAGCTTCGCCGACCCGGACGGGCACGTCTGGGAGGTCATGTGGATGGACCCCGCCGCCGTCCAGTGACGGGGTTCCGCGGACGGCGGAGGAAGGTTAGCCTCACCTGATCCGCCGTCCGCCCGGGTCGGCGCCGAGGGAGAGGGCCGCCCGTGACGACCACCGAGGCAGCGACCGAGGTCGCCCAGGCCGAGGCGCCGGGCTGGCGCTTCTTCGACACGGTCGTCACCGGGAGCCGGCGCCTGGGCCCGAGCACGGTGCGCCTGACGCTGGGCGCCCCGGAGCTGGCCGGATTCGGCGTGGCCGGCGACGACCAGCGGATCAAGTTCGTCCTGCCGCGGCAGCCGGGGTCCGACGTCATGGAGCTCCTGGTCCCGGGCGACGAGTGGTACGCCGCCTACTGCGCCCTGCCCGACGAGGTCCGGCCCTTCCTGCGCACCTACACCGTCCGGGCGGCCCGTCCGGACCGCGCCGAGATCGACGTCGACGTCGTCCTGCACGGGGTGGACGGCGGGCACGCCGGCCCGGCGGCCACGTGGGCCGCGGCGGCCGTCCCCGGCGACCGGCTGGTCGTCCTCGGCCCCGACCGGCCCGGGTCCGGGCGGATGTGGGGCGTCGAGTGGGCGCCCCCGGCGACCGCGCACACGCTGCTGCTGGCCGCCGACGAGACCGCGGTGCCCGCGGTCGGCGCGATCCTCGAGGGGCTGGCGCCGGGCCGCCGCGTCGTCGCGCTGCTGGAGGTGCCCGAGACCGGTGACGAGCAGGCCCTCGACGTCCCGGCCGGGGTGACCGTCCACTGGCTGCCGCGCAGCGGTCGCGCGCGCGGCGAGCTGCTGGTCCCCGCGGTGCACGCGGCGCTGTGCGAGCTGGGCATCGCCTCGCCGGGGCGGACGGGCGAGGTCGTGGAGGACGCCGGCCCGGACGACATCGACCTGCTCTGGGAGGTGCCGGACGTCGACGCGACCGCCGGGTGCTACGCCTGGCTCGCCGGTGAGGCCGGCGTGGTCAAGCAGCTCCGTCGGCACCTGGTCACCGACCTCGGCGTCCCGCGCAACGAGGTGGCGTTCATGGGCTACTGGCGGGTCGGCGTCGCCGCCTGACCGCTCACCGCAGGCGGCGTACCGGGACGACCATCGGGGTGCCGGCGACCGGATCGGGCACGACCCGCGCCTCGAGCTCGAACACGTCGGCCATGAGCTCCTCGGTGAGCACCTCGGCCGGCGTCCCCGAGGCGACGAGGACGCCGTCGCGCATCGCGACCAGCCGCTGCGCGTAGCGGGCGGCCAGGTTGAGGTCGTGCAGGACGACGACGATCGTCCGGCCGCGCTCGGCGTGCAGGCGGGCGACCAGCTCCAGGACGTCGATCTGGTGGGCCAGGTCCAGGTAGGTCGTCGGCTCGTCCAGCAGCAGCAGGTCGGTGCCCTGGGCCAGGGCCATGGAGATCCACGCGCGCTGCCGCTGCCCGCCCGACAGATCCTCCACCGGCCGGTCGGCGAGCTCGGTCATGTCGGTCCAGGTCAGCGCCGCGGCCACGGCCTGCTCGTCGTCCCGGGACCACTGCCGCAGCCAGCTCTGGTGCGGGTGCCGGCCGCGCGCGACGAGATCGGCCACGGTGAGCCCGTCGGGGGCGATCGGCGTCTGCGGCAGGAGCCCCAGCACCCGGGCGACGTCGCGGGTGGAGGTCTTCGCGATCGCCCGGCCGTCGAGCAGCACCTGGCCCGACGTCGGCCGCAGCAGCCGGCCCAGCGCCTTGAGCAGGGTGGACTTGCCGCAGCCGTTGGGGCCGACGATCGCGGTGAACGAGCCCTCGGTGAGGGCGAGGTCGACGTCGTGGACGACCACCCGCTCGTCGTAGGCCAGCCGTACGGCCTCCGCGGCGAGGCGGACCGGTCCGTCCGGGTGGAGGGTGTCGACCAGCGGGGCGAGCGGGGCGGTCACAGCTGGGTCGCCTTCATGTGAACTGCCGCCTTCCACGGACGAGGAGCCAGATCAGGTACGGCGCACCGACGACGGCGGTGAGGATGCCGACCGGCAGGGCCGCCGGCAGCACGGTGCGGGTGAGCAGGTCGGCGGTGACGACCAGGAGTGCGCCGAGCAGCCCGGAGGCCAGCAGCGGCGGCCGGGAACCGCCGGTGAGGCGGACGGCGATCTGCGGGACGATGAGCGCGACGAAGGCGACCGGTCCGGCCGCGGCCACCGCCACCGCGACCAGCACGACGGCGATGAGCACCACGGCGGCCTGCGCGAGGGGCAGCCGCAGGCCGAGCCCGCGGGCGGTCTCGTCGCTGAACTGCAGCACCCCGAGGGCCCGCGACGAGGCCAGGGCCAGCGGCAGCGCGACCGCCAGGCACAGCGCCAGCGGGACGGCGTGGTCCCAGGTGCGGGCGTTGAGGGACCCGGTGATCCACACGTAGGCGGCGGAGGCGTCGTAGATCTCCGCGCGGGTGAGCAGGTACTCCACCGTGGCGCTGCCCAGCGACCACAGTGCGATGCCGACGAGGACCAGCCGGAACCCGTCGATACCGGCCTTCCACGTCAGCGCGAAGAGCAGCAGCCCGGCCACGAGCGCGCCCAGCAGCGCCGACAGCGGGATGCCGAGACCGCCGAGCAGCTCGCCGGTCGTCGTCGAGCCGCTGAGCACGATCGCGGCGACCGCGCCGACCGAGGCGCCCTGGGTGATGCCGAGGATGTCGGGGGAGGCGAGGGGGTTGCGGGCGAAGGTCTGGAACAGGGCGCCGGAGAGGCCGAGGGCGAGGCCGACCAGGGCCCCGACGACGATCCGCGGCGCGCGGAGCTCGAGGACGATGAACTCCGAGCTGCCGTCGCCCAGGCCCACGAGGGTGCGCAGCACCTCGCCGATCGCGATCGGGTAGTCGCCGCGGCCGAGGCTGACCGCGCCGACGAGGACCAGCGCCGCCGCGGCGGCCAGGGGCACGACGAGCTGCCGCCAGCGGATCCGCCCCGACACCGGGCCGACCCGCACGACCGTCGTCCCGCGGCGGGGGGGGACGGCGGGCGGACGCTCCTGCGTGGCGGTCATGGGCCGGCCAGCCGGCGGCGGCGGATCAGGGCGATGAAGAACGGGGCGCCGATGAACGCCAGGACGATGCCGACCTGCACCTCGCCGGGCCGGGCGAGGACGCGGCCGAGGACGTCGGCGCCCAGCAGCAGCACCGCGCCGAGCAGCGCCGAGCCCGGGATCAGCCAGCGGTGCCGCGGTCCGGTGAACGCCCGCACGACGTGCGGCACCACGAGGCCGACGAACGAGATCGGCCCGCAGGCGGCGGTGGCCGCGCCGCAGAGCAGCGTCACCCCCGCGAGGCCGGTGAGCCGGGCCAGCCACACCCGCTGGCCCAGGCCGCGGGCGACGTCCTCGCCGAGGCCCAGCAGGTCCAGCGCGGGCGCGTTGACCAGGGCGAGCACGAGGCCGATGGCGATGAAGGGGGCGACCTGGACGGCGACGTCGGCGTCCCGCCCGGCCAGCGAGCCGACCACCCAGAAGCGGAACCCGTCGAGGGTCTCCTGGTCGCTGACGAGGATCGCCTGGACGAGGGCGTACAGGAGTGCCGTGACCGCGGCGCCGGCGAGGGCGAGCGTCACCGGGGTGCCCCCGCCGCGCCCGGCCGAGCCGAGCGCGAAGACCACGACGCTGCCGGCGAGGGCGCCGGCGAAGGCGAACCAGACGTAGCCGGAGGGGGTGCCCACGTCGAGCAGCCAGATGGACAGGACGACGGCGAACGAGGCGCCGGCGGTGACACCGAGCAGGCCGGGGTCGCCGAGCGGGTTGCGGGTGTGCCCCTGGGTCAGCGCGCCCGCCGCGCCGAGGGCGAGCCCGCACAGCAGGCCGAGCAGCGTCCGGGGCACCCGCAGCTCGCGGACGATGACCGACTCCTCGGTGTCCGGGCCGTTCGACGTCAGCGCGTCCCAGACCGTGCCGAGCCCGATCGGCCGCGACCCGACGGCGACGCTCAGCGCCATCGCGACGACCAGCAGGAGGAGCAGCACCAGGAGGGTGGCCGCGCTGCCGCCGGTGCCGCGCAGCAGCCCGCGCCGCTGGTCGGCGACGGCCGCGGCCGCAGGAGCCGGGGCGTCGGTCACGGCGCTCACGGCGGCTCCCGGGCGGACGGCGGACGATGTCAGGTGAGGCTCACCTTACTGACACCCGATCGCCGATGGCACCCCGCGGTCTGCCGGATACGATCGCGCGCGCTGCGTGGCCGCCCCCACGGGTCCGCGGCGGAGAGGCGGTCTGCGTGTCGAACCCCGCTCGCGGAGGCGGCCGGTCGGCCGTCGCGGACGCCCCCGGGCGCCTCCCCGAGGGCACCGCCCTCGACAAGGGGCTCAAGCCCGGCACGGTCGGCCTGCTGTCGTCGATCGTCATCGGGACGGCGTCGACCGCGCCGGCGTACAGCCTCGCGGCCACGCTCGGCTTCGTCGTCATCGCCGTGGGGGTGAAGGCGCCGTCGATCATGCTGCTGGCCTTCGTCCCGATGTACTTCATCGCGGTCGCCTACGCCGAGCTCAACAAGCGCGAACCCGACTGCGGCACGACGTTCACCTGGGCGGCCCGCGCGTTCGGGCCGCGGACCGGCTGGCTCGGCGGGTGGGGGCTGATCGCCGCCGACGTCATCGTCATGGCGAACCTGGCGCAAATCGCCGGCTCGTACGGCTACCAGCTGGTCGGCCTGGACTCCCTCGCCGAGTCCACGGTCTGGACGACGGTCGCCGGCGTGCTGTGGATCGCCGGCATGACCTGGATCTGCTACATCGGGCTCGAGGTGTCCAAGCGGCTGCAGTACGTGCTGCTCAGCGTCGAGGTCGTCGTCCTCGTCGCGTTCGCGGTGTACGCCCTGGTGAAGGTCTACTCGGGCGACGCACCGGACGGTTCGCTCCGGCCGTCGCTGTCCTGGCTGTGGCCGTCGGGCCTGGAGTGGTCGTCGGTCACCGAGGCCATGCTGCTGGCGATCTTCATCTACTGGGGCTGGGACACCGCGGTCGCCATCAACGAGGAGACGACCGATCCCGGCCGCACCCCAGGCCGCGCGGCGATCATCTCGACGGTCCTGCTGCTGGCCACCTACGCCGTCGTGTCGGTCGCGACGGTGGCCTTCGCCGGCGTGGGGACGACGGGGATCGGGCTGGGCAACGAGGACAACGCCGAGGACGTGTTCAACGCGATCGGGCCGGTGGTCTTCGGCGACGACCTCGGCGGGCGCGTCTTCGAGGCGCTGCTGATCATCTCGGTGCTGACCTCGGCGTCGGCGTCGACGCAGACGACGATCCTGCCCACCGCGCGGGCGACGCTGTCGATGGGCGCCTACCGGGCGATCCCGGTGGCCTTCGCCCGGATCCACCCGCGGTACCTCAGCCCGTCGGTGTCGACGATCTGGATGGGGGCGGTCTCGATCGCCTTCTACGTCAGCCTCACGATCGTGAGCGACAACGTGCTTCAGGACTCGATCCTCGCCGTGGGCCTGCTCATCGCCTTCTACTACGGCATGACCGGTTTCGCCTGCGCCTGGGAGTTCCGGCGCGACCTCCACACGGCCCGCGACGTCGTCATGCGCTTCGTGATCCCGCTGCTGGGCGGCGTGATGCTGCTGGCGGTGTTCGTCGTCGCCTGCATCGAGTACGCCGACCCCGACTACGGGTTCACCGTGCTGTTCGGGGTGGGCGGGGTCTTCGTCATCGGCATCGGCACGCTCCTGCTGGGCGTGGTGCTGATGGCGATCTACAACGTCATCGCCCCGGCCTACTTCCGCGGCGAGACGCTGCGGAACCGGCCGGGCGACCTGCTGCTCGAGCGCGCTCAGGACGGGACCGGCCTGCGGCTGCCGGACTCCCGCGAGGAGACCGTGATCGCCCCGGACCTGTCGAACCTGCCCGAGGGCCGCGAGCCGTACCAGCCCTGACGCCGGTGCGGATCGCTCTCCGGGTGCGACCCGGCGCCGGGCGGACGGCGGTCGGCGGCGCGCACGACGGTGCCCTCGTCGTCCGCGTCGCGGCGCCGGCGGTGGACGGCCGCGCCACCGAGGTGGCGCTGGCGGCGGTCGCCTCGGCGCTCGGGGTGCGCCGCCGTGAGGTCGCGCTGGTGACTGGCGCGACGAGCCGGACGAAGGTCGTCGAGGTGCCGGACGGTTGTGCAGCGGCGGTGGCTGCTCTGTTCGCTGCTTGAGTCGCCATGGCTGTCAAGAGGTCGCGTCGATCTGTGGACAGGGCGTTGACCTGGGGATTCGTACTGCTGTGGACGTCTGTGGGCGCTAGAATCCGTACATGTGTTCGAGTGGTTCAGGCGGCGATCTGCACGCGATGTCGGACGCCGACCTGCTGGCCGAGGTCGGTGGGTTGGTGGCGGAGCGGAACCGGGTGGAGGCCCGGCTGACCCGTGCGGTGCGAGTCGCCGATGCGCGGTTGGCCTGCGAGCACGACGGGCTGAAGACCATGCAGTCGTGGCTGCGCACCCACACCGGGATGAAGAACTCGGCCGCGGCGGCGCTGGTGTGCCGCGGGCGGGTCCTGGACCTGCTGCCCGCGACTGCCGCGGCGTTCGCGGCGGGTGCGATCGGCGTCGAGCACGTCACCGCGATCGCCACGATCACCGGCCGGCGGGAGCTGGCCGCCGCCGCCGATCAGGGCGTGGACCTGGCCGAGGTCGACGCGGCGCTGGCCACGGTCGCGGCCGGGCAGACCTTCCGGAAGCTGACCGAGGCGGTGCACCACTACCTGGCCCAGCTGGACCCCGACGGGCCCGAACCCGACCCCACGCAGGAACGGTCGCTGACCATCACCACCCATCCCGACGGCACCGTCACCATCCACGTGGAACTGGACGCCGTCGCCGGGGAGAAGGTCAAGGCGGTGATCGAGCCGATGGCCGCCACCTCCCGCACGGCCGGAGACGAGCGCACCCCCGGCCAGATCCGCGGCGACGCGTTCGTGCAGTGGGCCGACAACACCCTCGCCGCCGGGGCGGTGCCGATCCAGCGCACCCGTAAGCCCGGTATCGCCGCCGTGATCGACGTCGACGCCCTGGTCGACCCGGCCACCGGCCAGACCGCCGCCCGGATGGGATTCGGCGCCACCATCTCCGCCGCCCGCGCCCGCTGGCTGGCGTGTGACTCGAGTGTGGCCCGGATCGTGATGGGACCCGACGGTGTGCCGATCGACCGCGGCCGGGAGGTCCGGATCGTGCCCGCCCCGCTGCGGCACCTGCTGGACCTGCGCGACGGCGGCTGCCTGTTCGCCGGCTGCGACGCCCCACCGGAGTGGTGCGAGGCCCACCACTTCCTGCACTGGGCCTTCGGCGGGGAGACCACCTTGGAGAACACCGGCCTGTTCTGCGAACGCCACCACGGCAAGCTCCACGCCGGCTTCCGGGTCGAACGCGGACCCGACGGCCGATGGCACACCTACCGCCCCGACGGCACCGAGATCCTCCTCGCCCGGGACGAACTCCTCGTCCCCGTCTGAGGTCCCGTCGTCCCGTCCCAGCCGCCCGCGCCTGTGCGCGGGCGGCCACCGGCGCGCGCCTCGGATCACGTCGCGCCAACATGGGAGCGTCCGCGCTCCACGGGCGCCGGTCCGGGCATGATCACGCGGTGCTCATGAGAACTCGTCGTGTGGTGCTGCCGCTGAGCAGGAACGTCGGCTCGCACGGGCACTGGTGAGGATCGGGCCGCCGCCGGAGCCCCCGGCCCGACCGGGTCCAGGGTCACGATGACGGAGTGCGCCGGAGCAGAGGGGTGGCCGTGGCCGGGCTGAAGCAGTGGAGCGAGCTGACCGGAGCTCAGCGGGGGCTGGTCGTCGCCGGAGTGGTCGTCGACTCCGTGGCCAAGGCCGCCGCGCTGCGCGACCTGAGACGCCGTCCCGCCGGCCGCGTGCGTGGCCCGAAGTGGCTCTGGGCCACCGCCATCGCGCTGACGGGTTCGCTCGGCGCGGTGCCGTTGACCTACTTCCTGTTCGGTCGCCGGCCGGCCTGACGGCAGCTAGCTCAGTCCGCTGATGTCGTCGGGCACGTCGACGGCGTGCTGCCGCAGCGCCTCGAGGGGGACGACCTCCAGCGCGCGGGCGTTCGTCGCGGCCAGGACGACGCCCGAGGCCGCACCCGCCTGGTACGCCTGGAGCCACCGGACGGCGACCACGCACCAGCGGTCGCCCGGCACCAGACCGGGGAAGTCGTACTCCGGCCGCGGCGTGCTCAGGTCGTTGCCCAGATCCCGCTGCAGCGCGAGGAACTCGGCCGAGACGACGGCGCAGACGGTGTGCCGGCCGAGGTCGTCCGGCCCGCTGCTGCAGCACCCGTCACGGTAGAAGCCGGTCATCGGCTGCGTGCCGCACGACTCCAGCGGACCGCCCAGCACGTTGAGCTCCCCGGGCTCGCTCACGTCCGGCTCACCTCCGCTGCTCATCGGTGCTTCCGGCGGCTGCCACCGTGCCAGTCCTCCTCCTGCCCGGCCTCGCCCGTGCCGACGCCGAACGACGCAAGCTGCGGACGCTCGCGCAGGCTCCGCTTGAGCTCGGCGAACCCCGGGAACCCCGCCAGTGCCACGACGTGGTCCCACAGCGCCAACGCCTCCTCGGGCTCCGGCAGGCGGCTGATCACCGGCCCGAAGAACGCCGTCCCCTCCGGCGGCCGGAAGTGCAGGATCGGCGTCCCGACGTCCCGGCCGGTGAGCGCCAGCGCCTCGTCGGTCTCGGCCTGCACCACGGCGTCCCAGGCCTCGTCGTCCAGGGCTGCGGCCAGGTCGGCCGGCAGGTCGAGTGCAGCGAGCACCGGGGCGACGAACTCCGCCGTGCCGCGGGCACCCGCCGCCGTCGCCGGAGCGTCGTGGATGCGCCGTCCCAGCGCGAGGTACAGCCGGTCCACCGCCGCCGGCCCGTGCTCGTCGCGGACCCGCGCGGCCATGCGCAGCAGCCGCAGCCCGTCGGTGTGGCCGGCCTCGTAGTCGGGCGGGAACTGCGCGGCGTAGTCGACGTGCGCGTTCAGCAGGCGCAGCGAGATGAACCGCCACTCGACGGCGTACTCCCGGCGCTCGGCGACGAGCCGGACCCACTCGCTGGTCAGCCACGCGAACGGGCACACGGGGTCGAACCAGAACCGCAGGTCCGCGTCCGCCACGGGTGCGAACCTAGTGCCGAGCCGCCGGATGTGCCGGACGCGCCGGACCGGCGGCCGGGCCCCGCAGAGGAGCCCGGCCGCCGATCCGTGCGCGGTCAGTCCCGCGCGACCCGGTCCCGGCGACGCGCGCCGACCACCGTGCCGAGCCCGGCCAGCAGGGACAGGATCGCGAGGAGCAGCCAGGAGCCCGTCTCGGCCCCGGTGTAGGCCAGCTCGGCCGGACCGTCACCCTGCGCGGCCGCGCGCGACGACGCGGAGGTTGCCGTGCCGCCCGCCGAGTCGGACCGCGCGTGCTGCACGGGCTGCACCGGCTGCCCGGGGGTGCCGGGGCCCTCCGGCCCGGTCGGCGTCCCCGGGGTGCCGGGCGTGCCAGGCGTGCCGGGGACGGTGCCGCAGGTCCCGGAACCGCTGCCGAGCAGCCCGATGCCGGTGCCGCAGACGGTCACCGGGACGTCGACGTCGACGCCCGGACCACCCGTGCCCGGGTCACCCGTGCCCGGACCACCCGTGCCCGGCGCGGTCGAGCAGGCGCCCGCCGCGTCGCCGAGGACGCCGATGCCGTTCCCGCACACGAGCACGGGGGCGTCGACGTCGATCAGCGACGGGCCGCCGGAACCCCCGGCCGCCGGAGCGCCGGGGGTGCAGGCACCGGCGGCGTCGCCGAGCACCCCGATCCCGTTCCCGCACACGGTGACGGGCACCGAGACGCCGAGCAGGCCGCCGTCGCTGCCGGCCGGCGCGGGGGCGGTGCCGGAAGCGGTGGCGTCCCCGAGGACGCCGACGGCGTTCCCGGCGACGGTCACCGGGACGCTCACGTCCGCGGCTTCCGCTGCCGGCGCGGAGGCCGGCGCCTGCGTCGCCGTCGTCCCGAGCAGGCCGACGCCGTTGCCACCCACGGTGACCGGCACCGACAGGGAGACGCCGCCCAGGTCCAGGCCGATGTCGGCGCGCAGCGCGGGCAGGTCGATCCCCGGTGCGGGGACCTCACCGAGGACGGCGAGCGCGTTGTCGGTCACGGTGACCGGCACGGTCACGTCGAGGCCGTCGTCCGCGGACGCGACCCCCGTCCCGAGGGCCCACAGGCCCCCGGTGAGCACAGCGGCCTGCAGGCCGCGACGGATCAAGGTGTTCACGAGAGTTCTCCTGACTGAGGGAGTGCCCCCGGTCCCGGACGGGACGGCGGGGTCGGGCGCTGCGCCGGCACGTGGCCGGCGGCGCCGCACTCAGTCGGGAGAGGTGCCGGGGTCCTCGGGGGTGTCGAGGGACGGCGCGGACCCGTCGGCGGCTGCGCCGGACGGGAGGTCGGCGTCGGCAGGCGTGCCCGCGGACAGGTGGGCGGCCGGGGGCAGGTCGGTGCCCGCGCCGCCGGTGGCCGACGACGGCGTGGAGCCGGCCGGAGGCAGCACGGGGAGCGCCGGCAGCGGGAGGGGCGCCGGCGCGGCGGGGATCCCGGCTCCGGCAGCCGCGACGACGGCCTGCGGAGTCGGGACCCGGACCCCGGTCGAGGCCGCGGCGACCGGCGCGGCGGCGGGTGCCACGGCCGCGTCGGAGGAAGCCGGACCGGTCGTCTCAGGCCCGGTCGCCGGTGCGGCGACGTCGGAGAGCACCGGCAGGGCCGGCGACGGGAGGAGGTCGACCGGCGCGGCCACCGCGCCCAGCACGGGCCGGACGACCGCGTCGACGACCGGAGCGGCCGGCGTGCGGTCGAGGACGGCCAGCACGGGCTGCGCCACGGCGTCCACGACCGGGACGACGACCTGGTCGACCACGGGGCGGACGACGGGCGGCAGCAGCTCGCGGACCGGCGGGAGGGTCTCGACCACCGTGTCGGTCACCGTGTCGACCACCGTGCCGGTCACGTCCGCGACGGCGGAGACGGTGCCGGACAGCAGGCCGGGAGGGGGCACCTCGTCGGCCGAGGCGGTGCCGGACATCTGCCCGGCCAGCCACAGCCCGGTGCCGAACCCGGCGACGGCGAGGGTCCGGACGAGGGCGCGACGGAGCCCGGGGGCACCGCCTCGTCGTCCGTCCATGCCAGCTCCTCGCTGTGATCGTTCGGATGCACAGCGTGACCTCCAGGCGCCCGAAGCGCGCGGTGGAACGCGTCCCCCGATCGGATGGACTCCGGGACGGACCGGTCACACCCGGTCACGTCGAGCGGGCTCGATGTGTCACGTGAAACGGGCGGGACGGGATGGCAAGGTGCGGTTCGTGAGCGACGCAGCCTCCGACGGTGCCCCCGACGTCCTCTGGCGACCCACCCCCGAGTCCATCGGCGCCACGCGCCTGGCGGCGTTCGCCGCGCGCGTGCAGGAGCGGCGCGGCGTGGACCTGGGCGACCCGGTCGACTACGACCGTGTCTGGCGCTGGTCGGTGGAGCACCTCGACGAGTTCTGGGCCGAGATCGCCGACTGGAGCGGCGTGCTGCCCGGCGTTCCCGACGAGCGCGTGCTCACCCGCCGGGAGATGCCCGGCGCGGAGTGGTTCCCCGGGACGACGGTGAACTACGCCGAGCAGGCGCTCCGGCACGCCACCGACGAGCACCCCGCACTGATCGCCGTCACCGAGGAGACGCTGGCCGGCGACGCCGAGCCGGTCGAGCTCACGTGGGCTGACCTGCGCCGGCAGGTGGGCGCCTTCGCCGCGACGCTGCGCCGGCTGGGCGTGCGCCGCGGCGACCGGGTCGCGGGCTACCTGCCGAACGTGCCCGAGGCGGTGGTGGCCTTCCTGGGGGCGGCGTCCATCGGTGCGGTCTGGTCCTCCTGCGCACCGGACTTCGGCACCCGCAGCGTCCTCGACCGGTTCGCCCAGATCGAGCCCACCGTGCTCGTCGCCGTCGACGGCTACCGGTTCAACGGCCGCGAGCACGACCGCCGCGACGTCGTCGCCGAGCTGCGCGCCGCGCTGCCGACCGTGCAGACGACGATCGCCGTCCCCCGCCTCTTCCCGGACGAGCTGCCCGAGGGGGCGCTGTCCTGGGCCGACGCCGTCGCCGACGAGCAGGAGCCGGTCTTCGAGCCGCTGCCGTTCGACGCCCCGCTGTGGATCGTCTACTCCTCGGGGACGACGGGGCTGCCCAAGGGCATCGTGCACGGGCACGGCGGCGTCGTCCTGGAGCAGTGGAAGCAGCTGGCCCTGCACGGCGACGTCGGGCCGGGCGACCGCTTCTACTGGTACGCCTCCACCGCCTGGATCATGTGGAACATCGCGACGTCGGCGCTGCTGGTCGGCGCCACGGTGGTCGTGCACGACGGCGCCCCGGCGTATCCGGGGGTCGACGCGCAGTTCGCCCTCGCCGCCCGCACCGGGGTGACCTACCTGGGCACCAGTGCCGGCTACCTGACCGCCTGCGAGAAGGCCGGCGTCCGGCCGGGGGAGACGTTCGACCTCTCCGGCGTGCGGTCCATCGGCTCGACCGGGTCCCCGCTGCCGGCCAGCGCCTTCCGCTGGGTCTACGACGCCGTCTCCCGCGACGTCTTCCTCGGCTCGCTGTCGGGCGGCACCGACATCGCCACCGGCTTCGTGGGCAGCTCGCTGCTGCTCCCGGTGACCGCCGGGGAGCTGCAGCGCCCGATGCTGGCGGTCGCCGCCGCGGCGTGGGACGAGCAGGGCCGGCCGGTGATCGGCGAACTCGGCGAGCTCGTGGTGACCGAGCCGATGCCCTCGATGCCGCTCTACTTCTGGGCCGACCCCGACGGCACCCGCTACCGCGAGGCGTACTTCGAGCCCTGGCCCGGCGTGTGGCGGCACGGCGACTGGCTGGAGGTCACCGAGCGCGGCACCTGCCTCATCACCGGCCGCTCGGACTCCACGCTGAACCGGGGCGGCGTCCGCATGGGGACGGCGGACATCTACGCCGCCGTCGAGCCGATCCCGGAGGTCGCCGACTGCGTGGTGCTGGGCGTCGAGCAGCGCGACGGCGGCTACTGGATGCCGCTGTTCGTGCAGCTGCGTCCCGGGGCGGAGCTGACCGACGACCTGGTGGCCCGCATTCGGAAGGCCATCCGCACCGAGGCGAGCCCGCGGCACGTGCCCGACGAGGTGATCGCCGTGCCCGGGGTGCCGCACACCAAGACCGGCAAGCGGCTGGAGGTCCCGCTGAAGCGGCTCTTCCAGGGCGTCGACCCGCAGAAGGCGGTCAACGCGGGCGCCGTCGACGACCCGGCCCTGGTGGACCACTACGTCGAGCTGGCCCGGGAGCGCGGCGCCCGCTGAGGTGGAGGAATCCGTCGGCGTCGCGCCCACGGATCTCCTCCACGACGTCCCCCGGTCCGTGGCGTCGATCACGAACGTGGGTGACCGCGCGCTGCGGTGGGCAGGTCAGACCGCCACAGTGCACCCACGGATGTCGACCACCGCCGGCCGAGCAGGGAGCGAGCGACGATGACGTCGAGCGACAGCGCCACCGAGACCGAGCTGCAGGAGGCCCGCCCCCCGGACCTCCTGCCCCCGTGGCACACGCCCGAGCGGGAGGAGCTCCAGCTGCAGGCCCGCCGGTTCGCGACGGACGAGGTGCTGCCGGTCGCCAACGAGCTCGACCCGCAGAAGGGCGAGATCCCGGCGTCGCTGCTGCAGCGGCTGGCCGAGCTCGGGTACTTCGGCATCACCGTCCCGGCCGAGCACGGCGGGCTGGGCCTGGGCGTCTTCGAGTACTGCATGGTCTCCGAGGAGCTCGCCCGCGCCTGGATGAGCACCGCGAGCATCCTGGCCCGCTCCCAGGGCCTGGGCACGACCGTCGCCGACGCCGACCGCCGCGCCGACCTGCTGGCACGCAGCGCCCGCGGTGAGTGGATCGGCGCCATCGCGCTGTCCGAGCCCGACGCCGGGTCCGACCTCGCCGGCGTCTCCACCCGCGCCGTCCTCGAGGGCGACGAGTGGGTCGTCACCGGCCACAAGCGCTGGTGCGGCAACGCCAAGGCCGCCGACTTCATCCAGGTGCTGGTGCGCACCGGCGACCCCGAGGAGGGGGAGCCCCGCTCCCGCGGGCTGACGAACCTGCTGCTGGAGAAGAAGCGCGGCGAGTTCCCCGAGGGGCTGTCCGGCCACCCCATCGACAAGGTCGGCTACCACGGCTTCCTGACCTGGGACCTCACCTTCGACGGCGTCCGGATCCCGGCCGGCAACGTGGTGGACGACGCCAACGCCGCCGACGGCGAGGGGGAGGAGGCCGCCCGCGCCGGGATGCTCAAGGCCAAGGAGTTCCTCAACACCGCGCGGGTGCACACCGCCGCCCGTGCCGTCGGACTGGCCCGCGCCGCGCTGGAGGACTCGGTCGTCTACCTCCAGGAGCGGGAGCAGTTCGGACACCCGATCGCCGACTTCCAGGCGCTGCGGTTCGCCGTCGCCGAGATGGCCGCGCAGATCGAGCAGAGCCGCGCGTTCTACCGCCAGGTCGCGCACCTGCTCGACCTCGGCGTCCCCTGCGAGCGGGAGGCGGCGATGGTGAAGCTCGAGGCGACCGAGATGGCCGTCCGCGTGACCAACCAGGCCATGCAGCTGCACGGGGGCAACGGCTACACCACCGAGCGCCAGGTGGAGCGGCACTGGCGCGACGCCCGGCTGACCACGATCTTCGAGGGCACCAGCGAGATCCAGAAGCGGATCATCAGCGACCGCATGCTGCCCCGCTCCCCCCTGTCCTGATCGGAGTGCGGGAGCGCAGGAGACCTGCGTTCCCGCACTCCGCTACGTGAACGTCAGGTAGAGCAGCGTCAGGTTCAGCGTGATGACGGCGCCCGCGACCAGCGCCGCCGCGGCCGTCGTCCCGCGCCGGTTGACGTGCTCGCCCATGACGTCCCGCCGCGCGGTGAACAGCACCAGCGGCACCAGGGCGAACGGGATGCCGAGGGACAGCACCACCTGGGAGACGATGAGCGTCTCGCTCGGGTCCGCGCCCAGCGCGAGCACGACGATCGCCGGGATCACGGTGATCACCCGCCGCAGCAGCAGCGGGATCTGCTTGCGCAGCAGCCCCTTCATGACCTCCGCCCCCGCGGCGCTGCCGACCGACGTCGAGGCCAGGCCCGAGCCCAGCAGCGCCACCGCGAACAGCAGCGCGACGCCGCCGCCCAGCTCCGAGGTCATCAGCTCGTGGACGCCCTCCAGTGTGTCCGTGCCCGGGAAACCCTGGAGGCTCGAGGCGGCGACCACCAGCAGCGACAGGTTCAGCACGCCGGCCAGGACCAGGGCGGAGACGACGTCGCCCCGGGTGGCCCGGATCAGCCGCGCGACGCCGAGCCCCTCGCCGCGGGTGCCCAGCCGGGTGGTCGTCAGGCTGGAGTGCAGGTAGATCACGTGCGGCATGACTGTGGCGCCGATGATCCCCGAGGCCAGCAGCACGCTGTCCGCGCCGTCGAACGTCGGCACGAGGCCGGCCACGAGCTCGCCGCCGTCCGGTGGGTCCACGAAGAGTCCGGCCATGAACCCGACGGCGATCAGCAGCAGGAAGGCCATGATCACGCGCTCCAGGGCCCGCTGCCCCCGGGCGTCGCCCACCCGCAGGACCAGCAGGGACACCGCGGCGGTCAGGATCGCGCCGAGCACCAGCGGGACGTCGAACAGGATCGCCAGCGCGAGCGCGCCGCCGACCACCTCCGCCATGTCGGTCGCGATCGCCACCGCCTCGGCCTGCAGCCAGTACGCGAGACGGGCGGACCGCGGCAGCCGGTCGCCCAGCTGCGTGGGCAGCGACTTCCCGGTGACCAGGCCGAGCTTGGCCGAGAGGTACTGGACGAGCACCGCCATCACGTTGGCCAGCACCACGACCCAGACGAGCGTGTAGCCGTAGCGCGCGCCGGCGGTGACGTTGGTGGCCACGTTGCCGGGATCGACGTAGGCGACCGCCGCGATGAACGCCGGCCCGAGCAGCGACAGGCGGCGCGTCCGCTGCCGGCTCGTCGTTCGGGTCGTCACCATCGCTCTCCTCCGGTCGCCGGTACGGCCGGACCAGAGCGTGCCACGGCGGAGCAATCATTCGTTCCGCGGGACCGGCGGGTCGGGTAGCTTCCGCTCGTGCGTACGGCCGTCATGCGGGTGGTCATCGACGCGGACGGCGTTCTCGGGCCGGACGCGTACGAGGCAGGTCTCGTCCAGCTCCGCGAGGCGGCGGTCGAGGTGGTCGCGAGTCCGCCCGCCTCCCTGCCGGAGCGTCGGCGCGAGGTGGAGTTGATCCTCGACGAGGCGCAGCTCGCCGACCGCGAGGAGTACGTCGGCCTGTGCTCGCGCGCCTTCGGGCTCCCGGCCGCGCCCGGGGTCGTCACCTTCATCAGCCGCGGCACCGACGACGACGCCCGGGGCGTGCTCGCCGGGTTCGGCCTGCAGGCGGTCGACGTCGAGCGGTTCACCGAGGACGACGACGAGGTGGTGCGCGTCGTGCTCGACCCGGAGCAGGCGATGCGGGTGCCGGAGGGGCGGCTGCACACGGCGCTCGAGGCGGCCCTGAACTGCGAGGTGCGGATCGTCGTCGACACCGCGGCGCGCCCGGGGTCAGCCGCGGAGGGCGCCCCGTAGCAGTGCGGCACGCAGGAAGGCGTGCGCGCGGGCCGTCCCGGTCCGCGCGTGCTGGTGGAACGGCAGCCACAGGACGGAGCGGATGTGCAGAGCCATGTCGGGCACCGTGCGCAGCCGGCCGTTCGCCGCACCCCGGTCGATCAGCTCCTCGAGCGCGGTGAGCCGGCCCTGCGTCGCCAGGTAGTAGTCGTGGAACGGGCTGGTCGTGGCCTCCCGGCCGCTCCAGCCGTAGCGGACGATGCACGTCTCGGCCTCGAACCGCCGGCTGGCGTGCACGAAGACCCGCGCGAGCCCGTCGAGCGTCTCGACCTCGGGGGAGCCGGCCGCGAGCACGGCGCCGAAGGCCTCGCCCAGGTGGCCCGAGTAGCTGCCCAGGATCTCGCGCAGCAGCGCCTCCTTGGACTCCACCCGCCGGTACAGCGTCCCCATCCGCACCCCGGCGGCGGCGGCGATGTCGCGGACGGTCGTCGCGTCGTACCCGCGGCGGGCGAACTCGGCGCGGGCCGCGGACACGATGGTGTCGCGGTCGCGCGGGCCGGCCGGCGGCTCCTGCTCGGGCCAGCCGGCCAGGGCCTCGACCGCGGCGCGGGACGCCGCCGACCCGTCGAGCTCGCCGTCGTGCGGGCACCCGGTCGTGACGCCCTGGAGCAGGACGTCGCAGAGCCGGGCGGCCACCTCCCGCGGGTCCTGGCCCGACGGGTAGCTGCCGGGCCCGTCCAGCGTCGCCTGCTGGAGCGCGAAGCGGAGCAGCGCCGGGTCGGCACCGCCCTCGCGGGCCGGGCGCAGCCCGTCGACGGCGTCGCGCCAGGCGATCTCGAGCGCCTCGGTGGGCAGTCGCATGGCCTCGCGCAGCCGGGCGGTGGCGACGGTGGGGGGATCGAAGGCCCGCAGCCGGACGGCGGCGGCGTGCTCGAAGCTCAGCGCCATCACGTCGGCGCTCAGCTGCCGCACCCGCTCCTCGGCGGCCGCACCCGGGGCCGGCGGGTCCGCCACGGCGGCGTCGGCCACCTCGCCGAGCGCGGTGCTGTACGCCGTCAGCAGCTCGGCGGCGATCTGCTCCTTGGACGCGAAGTGGTGGTAGAGGCTGCCCGGCAGGAGGCCGACGGCGTCGGCGATGTCGTTCATGGTCGTGCCCGCGTAGCCCGACGCCTCGAACAGGCGAGCCGCCGTGGCGCGCACCACCTGCGCCCGGGCGCTGTCGCGGGACACCGCGCGCCCCGCGGTCTCCTGCACGCCGGCCATGCCCCTGAGTATGGCCGCCGTCGCGGCTCCCGAGATGCGGCGGAGTACCGCATCACCGGAGTTCACCCAGATCGCTCAACGATGAGGAGAGGTGCACATGGCTGAGACAGAGGTCAACGGCGGCATCGTCGTACACGAGTTCATCGGACCGGAGGACGGCCAGGTCGTCGTCCTGACGCCCGGCGGACGGTTCAGCAAGGAGTTCCCCGGTGTCCGCGAGATGGCGGAGGGGATCGCCGCGGGCGGCAAGCGGGTGCTGCTGTGGGACCGCCCCAACTGCGGGAACTCCGACATCCAGCTCTACGGGCAGTCCGAGTCGCACATGCGCGCGGAGACCCTCGGTGTCCTGCTCGAGAAGCTGGGCATCGAGAAGGTCGCCAAGTTCGGTGGGTCCGGGGGTGCGCGGGACTCGATCGTCTTCGCGCTGATGTACCCGGAGAAGGTCACGCACCTGGCGCTGTGGAACATCGTGGGCGGCAACTTCAGCACGATGTCGCTGGCCGGCGTCTACATCCTCAACGAGATCCGCACGGTGCGGGCCAAGGGCATCGAGGGGATCCTCCAGCTCGGCGGGGCCGCCGGCGGCTGGACCGACCTGATCGCGGCGAACCCGCGCAACGCCGACCGGCTGCGCGCGCTCGGGGCCGAGGAGTTCGAGCGGGTGATGACCCGTTGGCTCGATGCGTTCATCCCCAAGCCGAACGAGGCCATCCCCGGGGTCGCCGACTACCAGTTCGGCGAGATCACGGTGCCCACGCTGGTCATCCGGCCGGGCGTCAACGACATCGACCACCCGCCGACGACGTCGTTCCGGGTGCACTCGATGATCAAGGGCTCCCGCCTGATCGAGCCGCCGTGGCCGGAGGACGCCTGGGAGGCCGGCGGCGCGGCCCGCGAGGCCGGCACCGGGAACATCTTCGACTCCTGGGTGCTCGCGTCCCCGATCCTCGTGGACTTCCTCGACGGCAAGGAGGCCGGCACGGCCACCACGGTCGCCTGGAACGGCCGGCCGGGCGCCTGACGTCCGCGGTCCGGGGGCGGCGCGGCCCGCCCCCGGACCCCGGCGCCCCCGCCCCCGGACCCCGGCGCCCCCGCCGCGGGCCTCGCGCCCCCGCCCTTGTGACGGCGGTCATGCGGTCGTAGACTGGGCGGAGCAATCGTTTGGTCCGCCGTTTCGCGGCCGGGCCGTCTGGGAGGAAATGCGTTGGATTCCGAGGGCCGGCCCGTCATCGACGCGAGCGTGCACGCGTTCTTCGCGTCCGACCGCGACCTGCGCGACCACCTGAAGGAGCCGTTCAAGAGCCGCGGGTACCCCGACGTCGACGTGGCCTGGTTCGCCCCGCCGGACGGCGTGCGCTACGCCCCCGGCACGCAGGCCGACTCGGTGATCGAGCAGCAGGCCTTCGGCCAGCCCGTGACCAGGATGCCGGGCCACCCGGGCTCGGACCCGGAGCTCGTCGGCCGCCAGTTGTTCGAGGAGCGCGGCGTCGACATCGCCGTCCTGCACCCGATGTCGAACGCCGGCATCCTGCCGGACTGGCACCTCTCGACGGCGATCTTCGCCGCCTACAACCAGATGCTCGTCGAGCGCTGGCTGGACTCCGGCACCTACGCCGACCGCTTCCGCGGGACCATCCGCGTGAACCCGAACGACATCGACGGCGCGGTCCGCGAGATCAAGCGGTACTCCGACCACCCGCGCGTGGTGCAGATCGGCCTGCCCATGCAGACCCAGTCGCCCTACGGGCGGCCGCACTTCCGGCCGCTGTGGCGGGCCGCGGTCGAGGCCGGGCTGCCGGTCGCCGTCCACATCGAGATGGGCGTCGGCGTCACCCACCCGCCCACGCCGTCCGGCATCACCCGGACCTTCTCGCACCTGACCGCCTACCAGCCGATGACGTTCGTCTGGCACCTGCTCAACATGATCGCCGAGGGTGTCTTCGAGGAGTTCCCGGAGCTGAAGATCGTCTGGGCCGACGGCGCGGCGGACATGCTGACGCCGTTCATCTGGCGGATGGACTCCTTCGGGCGGCCGCACCTGGAGCAGACCCCCTGGGCGCCGAAGATCCCCAGCGCCTACCTGGCCGACCACGTCTACTTCGTGCACAGCTCGCTCGACGGTCCCGGCGCCGACGCCGACTTCGCCGACGACTGGCTGCGCATGACCGGCAAGGAGGATCACTCGATGTTCGGGTCCAGCTACCCGGACTGGCAGATGCACTCCCCCGACGACCTCCCGCGGGCATGGACGCCCGAGCAGCGGGAGAAGGTGCTGTGGCGGACCGCCGCCCGGCTCTACGGCATCGAGCTACCCCTGTCCGCACCCGCTCCGATCCCCGTCCCCGCGTCCGCCTGAGGCGCTCGCTCCCCCCGACCCGTCCGGCAGCGACGAGAGGAACCCGGCATGACCATCGAGATGCAGCGTCCGAAGGAAGCCTCGCAGGAGATGACGGAGGTGCGGGTCGTCGACAGCGACATCCACCCCACCCCGAAGCGGGGTGAGCTCACCCCGTTCCTGCCGGCGAAGTTCCGCAGCCTGTTCGAGAACCGCGCCACCGGCGCGGGCAGCCCGGTCTACTACGACGCGCCGGACTTCGCGCACTCGTTCGCGATGCGCACCGACTCGTTCCCGAGCGACGGCAACTTCGCCGGGTCCGACCCCGACCTGATGTTCCGTCAGGTGATCATGGAGGCCGGCTGCGACCTGCTGATCCTCGGCCCGCTCAACGGCGGCGGTCAGACGGACGAGGAGCACCACGCGGTCACCCAGGCCACCAACCTGTGGCAGGACGCGTGCTGGCTCGACAGCGAGCACAACTGGCACGGGCGCTACCGCGGGTCGATCGTCGCCGCGATGGAGGCCCCCGAGGCCGCCGCCCGCGAGATCGAGCACTGGGCCGGCCACCCGATGATGAGCCAGGTGCTGATCGGCGCCGAGCTGCGGCCCGCGTGGGGCGACCCGCGGTACGACCCGGTCTGGGAGGCCGCGACCCGCAACGGCCTGCCGGTGGCCTGCCACCTGGGCCGCGGGCAGCACAACGAGCTGCCGATGTCGCCGGTCGGCTTCATGACCTACAACCACGACCTGATGGTCAGCTACTCGATGCTGGCCGCGAACCAGGTCATGAGCCTGATCTTCGACGGCGTCTTCGACCGCTTCCCGGACCTGCAGATCGTCTTCATCGAGCACGCCTTCAACTGGCTGCTGCCGCTGATGTGGCGGATGGACGCCATCCACGCCAAGCGCGGCCCGGAGAACGGCCTGAAGCGGAAGCCGTCGGAGTACGTCAAGGACCACATCTGGTGCACGACGCAGCCGCTGGACATGCCCGAGGACAAGCTCGAGTTCACCCGCTCGCTGGAGTGGATGGAGGCCGACAAGGTCCTGCTGTTCTCGTCGGACTACCCGCACTGGACCTTCGACGACCCGCAGTGGGTGCGCAAGCACCTGCCCCTGCACATGCAGGACAAGATCATGTACCAGAACGCGCTGCAGGTCTTCAAGAACCTGCCCGAGACCGTCCCGGCGCTGCCCGGGCAGAAGCGGGCCCAGTAGTGGAGGAACGGGGCGTGCGGGAGCGCACGACCGTACGGACCCCGCTCGCGCGGGGGCGGGAACACGTGGTGGCGACGGTCGAGGAGATCCCGCCGGGCGAGCACAAGGTCGTCCCGATCGGGCGCTGGGGGGTGGGCGTCTACAACGTCGACGGCCGCTTCTACGCGATCGCCAACTACTGCCCGCACGAGGGCGGCCCGCTGTGCTCCGGCCGGACGCACGGCGTGACCGTCGTCGACCCGGAGGTGCCCGGCGGGGCGGCGGAGTCCCGGGCCGGCGAGTTCATCTACTGCCCCTGGCACCAGTGGGGGTTCGAGCTCGCGACCGGCACCACCGCGGTGAAGCCGGAGTGGAGCATCCGCACCTACCCGGTGCGGGTGCAGGGCTCCGACGTCATCGTCACGGCCTGAACTCCCGCGGCCTGATCCGCACGGCCGCACCGGCCGGCGGGCGCGATCCCGCGCCCGCCGGCCGACGGTCCTCGTCCGTACCGAACCGTTCCGGCGTGCCCGGATGACCCCGGAGGTCCCCGCACCATGAGCCTGGCGACAGACGCGCCGGCCACCGCCACGGTGGCCGCCTATCCCGGGGTCGAGGGGCGGCTGCTGCGCGCGGGCGGCCGGGAGGACCTCGCCGCCTACCGGGCCACCGGCGGCTACGCGGCCGTCGAGGACCTGGAGCGGCTGCTCGACGAGGTGGACGAGGCGGGTGTGCGCGGCCGCGGCGGCGCCGCGTTCCCGATCGCCCGCAAGATCCGGACGGTCCGCGACGGCCGCGGTGTGCCGGTGGCCGTGGCCAACGGCGAGGAGGGCGAGCCCGCCTCGGTCAAGGACCGCTGGCTGCTGCGCACCCGCCCGCACCTGGTGCTCGACGGGCTGCGGCTCGCCGCGCTCATGGTCGCCGCGGACGAGGTGCACGTGTACGTCTCCGACCCCGAGGCGGCGGCCAGTGTCACGGCCGCGGTCCAGGAGCTGCGCGGCGCCGGCGTATGGGACGCCGAGGTGGGCGTCACCGTCGTGGAGCCGACCTACGTGGCCGGCGAGGAGACCGCGGCCGTGCAGGCGATCGACGGCGGCCCCGCCCTGCCGACCGACAAGCCGCCGCGGCCCTTCGAGGAGGGCGTGAAGGGCCGGCCCACGCTGATCAACAACGTGGAGACCCTGGCCAACCTCCCGCTGGTGCAGCGCCTCGGCGCCACCGGCTACCGCGAGCTCGGCACCGTGGCCTCGACGGGCACCTTCCTGCTGACGCTGAGCGGCTGCGCCTCGACGGGGCTGTACGAGGTGCCGTTCGGCGTGACGCTGACCGAGGTGCTCACCTGGCTGGGCGAGGACCCGGCGCAGGTCGACGGCGTCCTGATGGGCGGCTACTTCGCCGGCGTCCTGGGCCGGCACGTCCTCGACGCCTCGCTGGAGTACGACGCGATCAAGGCGCTGCACAGCGGCCTGGGCTGCGGGGCGGTCGCCGTGCTGTCGTCCGGCACCTGCGCCGTCGAGGTGTCGGCCGCGGTCATGGCGTACTTCGCCCGCGAGAACGCCGGCCAGTGCGGCTCCTGCTTCAACGGCACCGCGGCGATGAGCGCGGTGCTGGAGGCGCTGCGCGACCACCGCGCCGAGGCCGACGACGTCGAGCGGCTGACGAACTGGTCGGTCAAGCTCCGCGGACGCGGGGCCTGCGGCACGCTCGACGGGGCCACGAACGTCGCGGCCGCCGTGCTGCGCGAGTTCCCCGAGGCCGTCAGCACCCACCTGGACGGCACCTGCGCCACCTGCGCCCCGGTCGAGGGCCGGCCTCTGGCCCGGGCGCCGTTCGCCGTCGCCGTGCCGGCCGCCTGACGTCCGACGAGGAGACCGACGTGAAGATCAAGCTCGACCGGACCAAGTGCGACGGCTTCGGCGCGTGCGCCAAGTGGGCGCCGGAGACCTTCGACCTCGACGAGTGGGGGTACGTGTCGCTCACCCACTCCGGCAACGTGCCGCCCGAGCAGGAGGACGGCGTGCGCCGCGCCCTGCTCGACTGCCCGGTGCACGCGATCACCGAGCTGCACACCGTCGTCGAGGACGCCGCCGGGGTCCGCTGACCCCGATCTCGTCGGTCAGGGCAGCCGCAGGACCCGGGCCTCCCAGGCGCGGAGCTCCGGGCCGGCGTCGGCCAGGTTGCCCAGCACGAGCTCGGCGCCGGGCGCCTCGGGCAGCAGGCCGGCCAGGTCGTGCGGTGTCGCCGACAGGTTGCAGACGACGACCAGCGACTCGCCGTCCAGCGATCGGGTGAAGGCGTACACCTCGTCGTGGTCGGGGAGCAGCATCGTGAAGTCCCCGACCGCCACCACGGGCGAGGTGTGCCGCAGCTCGATCAGCCGCACGTGGTGGGCGAACACCGAGGCCGGATCCGTGTACTGGGCCGCGGCGTTCCACTCCGTGTGGTCGGGGTTGACCCCGATCCACGGCGTCCCGGTGGTGAAGCCGGCGTTCGGCGAGGCGTCCCACTGCACCGGGGTGCGGGCGTTGTCCCGGCTGGCCACGCGCAGCGCAGCCAGCACCTCGGCCGCGTCCGCCCCGGCGGAGACCGCGTGCACGGAGTGGTTGAGCGACTCGACGTCCCGGAAGTCGGCGAGCGTGGGGAGCGGCGCGTTCGCCATCCCGAGCTCCTCGCCCTGGTAGACGTACGGCGTCCCCCGGTGCAGGTGCAGCAGGGTGGCCAGGCAGGTCGCGGAGTCCCGGCGGTACCGCGGTGAGTCGTCGCCGAAGCGGGAGACGGCGCGCGGCTGGTCGTGGTTGTCCCAGTAGAGGGAGTTCCAGCCCACCTCCGCCAGACCGGCCTGCCAGCGGCCGAACGAGGCCTTGAGGTCGCGCATCCGCAGCGGGTGCACGTCCCACTTCGACGTCCCGTGGTCGAGCCCGACGTGCTCGAACTGGAACACCATGTCCACCTCGGCGCGGGCCGGGTCGGTGAACAGCCGGGCCTGCTCCACGGTGACGCCGGGCATCTCGCCGACGGTGAGGAAGGCGCCGTCGCGCCCGGCGAACACCTCGCGGTGCATCTCCTGCAGGAACTCGTGGATGCGGGGGCCGCAGAGGTAGGACGCCGACCCGTCGCCCCACGCCGAGCCCGGCAGCGGCGGCCCGTCGGGCAGCGAGCCGTCCGGGGCGACGTCCTTGCTGAGCATGTTGATGACGTCCATGCGGAAACCGTCGACCCCGCGGTCGAGCCACCACCGCATCATCGCGTACACCGCCTGCCTGACCTGGGGGTTCTCCCAGTTGAGGTCGGGCTGGCGGCGGTCGAACAGGTGGAGGTAGTACTCGCCGCTCGCCTCGTCGAGCTCCCACGTCGGGCCGGAGAAGAACGACTGCCAGTTGGTCGGCTCGGCGCCCGGCGCGCCGGCGGCCATGCCCGGCCGCGGCGGCCGCCACCAGTACCAGTCCCGCTTGGGGTTCGTCGGCGACGACCGCGACTCGAGGAACCACGGGTGCTGGTCGCTGGTGTGGTTGACCACCAGGTCCATGAGCAGCGTGATGCCGCGGGCGTGCAGCTCGGTGACCAGCCGGTCGAAGGTCGCGAGGTCGCCGAACAGGGGGTCGATGCCCTGGTAGTCGCTGATGTCGTAGCCGTTGTCGGCCTGCGGCGAGGGGTACACCGGCGACAGCCAGAGGACGTCGACGCCGAGCGCGGTCAGGTGGTCCAGCCGCTGGAGGACGCCGCCGAGGTCGCCGATGCCGTCGCCGTCGGAGTCCATGAACGACCGCGGGTAGACCTGGTAGACGACGGCCCGCGTCCACCACGGGGCCTCTTCGGGGAGCACCCGCCCAGCCCAGCACGAGCGGCCGCGCGGCGCACCCGCGGCCGGAAAACCGCGCGACCGGCCTTCCGCCCCGGGAGACGATGGGCGCCCGACGAGCACGCGGACGAGGAGGACGGCGGCCATGGCCACCCTGCCGCGGGCGCTGGCACCGCTGCGCGCCCGGAGCTACCGGCTGCTCGCCGGGTCGCTGGCCCTGTCGCTGTTCGGCCAGGGGATGTGGGCGATCGCCCTGGTGTGGCAGGTCGTCGAGCTGGGTGCCGGGCCCGCCGTCCTCGGCCTGGTCGCCGGCGCCAGTGCCGCCGGCATGCTGGTCAGCACGCTGCTCGGCGGCGCCCTGGCCGACCGGGTGCCGCAACGGCGGATCCTGTTCGCCTGCGAGTTGCTGCAGGTCTCCGCCGTCGGCACGGTCGCGGTGCTGTCGCTGGCCGGGGTGCTGAGCTCGTGGCAGCTGGCTCTGGCCTCGCTGCTGTCCGGCATGGGGGTGGGGCTGTACTACCCGGCCTACTCGGCGCTGGTGCCCGGGCTGCTGCCGGCCGACCAGCTTCTCGCGGCCAACGGCTTGGAGGGCGTCGTCCGGCCGCTCCTGGCCCAGGCGGGGGGGCCGGCGGCCGCCGGCTTCGTCGTCGCCGCGACCTCCCCCGGCACCGCCCTGGCCGCCACCGCCGTGGTCTCGCTGCTGGCCGCCGTCCTCGTGCGGGCGCTGCCGCCCACCCCGGTGCGCCGCGAACTGGCCGAGGGGACGGGGCTGCTCGCCGACGTCCGCGAGGGATTCGTCTACATGGTCCGGACGCCGTGGCTGCTGGCGACGCTGCTGTTCGCCGCGGCGATGGTGCTGGTCTTCATCGGCCCGTTCGAGGTGCTGGTGCCCTACGTCGTCGCCGACGGCGGCGGTGGGCCGGCGCAGCACGCCTGGGTGCTGGCGGCCTTCGGCATCGGCGGCGCGGTCGGCTCGCTGGTCGTCGCCTCGCTGCGGCTGCCGCGGCGCTACCTGACGCTGATGAACCTGCTGTGGGGGCTCGGCTGCGTTCCCCTGGTCGTGTTCGGCGCCTCTCCCGCGCTGTGGCTGATGATCGCGGCTGCCGGCGTCATGGGTGCGACGTTCCAGGCGGCCGCGGTCATCTGGGGCACCCTGCTGCAGCGGCGGGTGCCCCCGGCCCTGCTCGGCCGGGTCTCCAGCCTCGACTTCTTCACCTCGCTGAGCCTCATGCCGCTGTCGATGGCCCTGGCCGGCACGGTCAGCGAGGCCATCGGGACGACGGCGACCTTCCTGGTCGCCGGCCTGGCGCCGCCGGTCATGGCCGTCGTCGCCGTCGTCGCCGCCCGGCTGCCGGCCGACGAGCTGGCGCACCCGCTCGACGTCGGCCCGGACGGGGAGGAGGCGGCCGTCGGGGAGCCGGCCCCGGCCGGCGCTGCTTGGATGGACCGCGGCGCCGGGACCTCCCCGGTGCAGGAGGGAGAACCGTGGCCGAGCTGACCAGACCGGACGTCGACCCACCCACCGGTCCCGCCCCGGCGGACCTGGTGATCGAGGACATCGTCGTCGGCGACGGTCCCGAGGCCAAGGCGGGCGACCTGATCAGCGCCCACTACGTGGGCGTGACCCACGACGCCGGCGAGACCTTCGACGCCTCCTGGGACCGCGGCGACCCGCTGGAGTTCCGCCTCGGCGTCGGCATGGTCATCCAGGGCTGGGACGAGGGCATGCAGGGGATGCGCGTCGGCGGCCGCCGCCGGCTGACCATCCCGGCGCACAAGGCCTACGGCGACCGCGGGGCCGGCGGCGTCATCAAGCCGGGCGCGACGCTCGTCTTCGTGGTGGACCTCGTCGGCGTCCGCTAGCCGCTGCACCGTCGCCGAGCCGCCCGGTGCCCGCACCGGGCGGCTCAGGCCTCGGCGTGGTGCATGACCGGCCGCCCGGAGGGGCACCCCCGCGGCCATGACCGACCCGTCGCCCGCCCCCGAGCACACCTTGATCGCCGAGGCGCAGCGCTCCGAGGCGGGGAGCTCCGGAGCGGAGCAGCCCGAGGCGAGCGGGAAGGGCGGCGCGGAGTCCGGCGGTGAGTCGACCGCCACGGTCGTCGTCGCCGGGCTGGCCAACCTCGGCATCGCGATCGCCAAGCTGATCGGCGGCCTGATCAGCCACTCCTCGGCGATGCTGTCGGAGGCCGCGCACTCGCTCGCCGACACCATCACCGAGGTGCTGCTGTTCGTCGCGCTGAAGCGTGGCGACAAGGCCCCCGACGAGAAGCACCCGATCGGCTACGGGCGGGAGACCTACTTCTGGGCACTGCTCGCCTGCCTGGCCACCTTCACCCTCGGCGCCGGGTTCTCCTTCTACCAGGGCGCCGAGACGATCCTGGAGGGCGAGGAGCAGGGCGACCCGAAGATCGCCTACATCGTCCTCGGCATCTCCTTCGTGCTCGAGGGCGCGTCCTGGCTGAAGGCGGTCCGGCAGGTCCGCAGCGCCGCCCGCAAGTGGGGGACGACGCCCCGCCGCTACCTGGCCGAGACCAGCGACACCACGGTCAAGGCGGTCACCTTCGAGGACTCCGCCGCGCTCGTCGGCCTGGTGCTCGCCGCGCTCGGGCTGGGGATGGAGCAGATCACCGGCGACCCGGTGTGGGACGGCGTCGCGGCGATCCTCATCGGGTTCCTGCTGCTGCTCGTCGCGACCGTGCTGGCCCGCGCCAACGTGTCGCTGCTCATCGGCCAGTCGGTGCCCGAGCGGCTGCGCGAGGAGCTGCGGTCGGAGATCGAGGCCCTGCCCCAGGTCGTCGCCGTCCCGGTGCTGCTGACCACCGTCCTCGGCCCCGGGCAGATCGCCGTCATGGCCAAGGTGGACTTCTCCGACGAGGTGACGGTCGCCGACATCGAGCGGGCCTCCGACGAGGCCGAGCAGCGGCTGGTGGGCCGGCACGAGGGCGTCCGGTACGTCTTCCTGGACCCGACCCCCGGCGACGGGCGGGCGCGGGCGCAGGTGCACCGGCCGGAATGACGGCGGCGGAGCCGTCGTTGGCCGCGGCGTGCGCGTAGAGGTGTGGAGCGACGTCGTCTGTCCGTGGTGCTACATCGGCAAGCGGAGGCTGGAGACCGCGCTCGAGCGGTTCGGCCACCGGGACGACGTCGAGGTCGTGTGGCGGTCCTTCCAGCTCGACCCGTCGGTGCCCGAGGGGGAGACCCACGCGACGCTGCCGGCCCTGGCGGCGAAGTACGGGCGCAGCGTCGAGGAGATGCGCGGCACCATGCGGCACGTCGAGGAGACCGCTGCCGGCGAGGGCCTGCGCTACGACCTCGCCAACGGCGTCAGCGGCAACACGCTGCTGGCCCACGAGCTGCTGCACCTGGCCGCCGAGCGCGGGGTGCAGGACACGGCGAAGGAGCGGCTGCTGCACGCCCACTTCGAGGAGGGCCGCTCGGTCTTCGACGTCGACTCGCTCGCCGCGCTCGGGGCCGAGGTGGGCCTGGACGAGGACGAGGTCCGCGCGGCGCTGGCCGACCACCGGTTCCGGCCGGCCGTGGAGGAGGACATCGCCACGGCCCGGGCCCTCGGGGCGACCGGCGTGCCCTTCTTCGTGGTGGACCGGCGCTACGGCGCGTCCGGCGCCCAGCCGGCCGAGCTGCTCCTGCAGGTGCTGGAGAAGGCGTGGGCCGACGCGCAGCCCCTGCAGACCGTCCCCGCAGCCGAGGGCTGCGAGGACGGCAGCTGCGCGGTCTAGATCGTCACGGGAGCCGCGACGGACCGATCCGTCGCGGGCTAGGAGACGCCGCCGGCTGTCGTCCCACCGCCGGTCAGCGGGCCGCCGACGACGTCCTCGTCACTCTCGCCCTCGACGAGGCCGCCGGTGACGTCCGCGCCGCCGGCGTCGTCGGCCGGGGTGCGGCCGGTCGTCAGTTCGTCCTCGCCGGTCGATGCCGGGTCGTCGGCGGCCGAGGCGAGGTCGTCGCCTTGGCCGTTCGCGCCGGGGTCGGCCTGCAGCGTCCGCGGGTCGTTGAGCGGGTCGGGCACGTCGGGATCGGTGACGGTCATGCCCGGACCGTTCCCGAGCTCGCGCGACCGCAACCCTGGCCAGATGCGTAACTCGTGTGTTACGCATTCTCCCGTGGAGGCGCTGACGGCACTCGCCGACCCGATCCGGCGGGAGATCGTCGCCCTGCTGGCGGGGGGCGAGGTCTCGGCGGGGGAGCTGGCCCGGCGGTTCCCGGTCAGCCGGCCGGCCGTCAGCCGGCACCTGCGCGTGCTGCGCGAGGTGGGCCTCGTGCAGGCGCGGGTCGAGGGCCGCCGGCACCTCTACGCGCTCGACCCGGCGCCGCTGCGCGAGCTCGACGCCTGGCTGGAGCCCTACCGCGACCTGTGGGCGCAGCGGCTGGACGCACTGGACACCGAGATCGCCCGCGGACGGCGGGCGGCCCCCGAGGAGGGACCCCGATGACGGCAACCGAACGCCGCGGCGAGATCAGCACCGACGCCGACGGCCGGCGGCGGCTGGTCTTCCGCCGCTCCTGGCCGGACCCCGCGGCCGCCGTGTGGGCGGCGCTGACCGAGCCGGACCGCTCGGCGCGCTGGATCGGCCACTACGACGGTGAGCGGCACCCGGGCGCGGAGGGTCCGTTCACCATGACCGCCGAGGAGGGTTCGCCGGTCGGGCAGGTGCGCATCGTGGAGTGCGCGCCGCCGCACCGGCTGGTCCTGCAGTACCTCGACGAGATGGCCTGGCGGATCGAGGTGGAGCTCACCGAGGACGGCGGGACGACGACGCTCGTCTTCACCCAGGTGCTGCCCGACGACACCGGAGTCGCCGACATCGCCACCGGCTGGCACTGGTACCTGGACCGGCTCGACGCGGTCCTCACCGGAGCGGATCTGCCGCCGGAGTGGGACGCCTTCGTGGCCGTCGTCGGCCCGCAGTACGCCGCGCCCGGGGACTGAGCGACTTCCGGCTCCGTTCCGTCCGGCAGGTCCGGCGTCGGCCCGCCTCCCTGGCGCAGGTGGGTTAGCGTGGCTGCGGTCCTCTGCCCCCGAAGACGACGGGCTCCTGCGCTGGTGTCTCCCTACCTGCACGTCCTGCGGACCCCGCACGCGGTGCCGATGGTGCTGGCTGCGTTCATCGGCCGCCTCCCCCTGTCGATGGTGGGCCTCGGCTCGGTGCTGCTGGTGGCCTCCGAGACCGGTTCCTACGGCTTCGGCGGAGCGGTGGCCGCCGCCGGTGCCGTGACCACCGCGGTGGCCGGCCCGCTGCTCGGCCGGCTGGCCGACACGGTCGGCCAGCGCCGCACGCTGCTGCCCGTCACGCTGGTCTTCGCCGCGTCGGGCGTCGGCTTCCTCGCCGCGGTGAAGGACGACTGGCCCACGTGGACCGTCTTCCTCTTCGCCGGTCTCGGGGGCGCCTGCATCCCGCCGGTCTCCTCGATGATCCGGGTGCGCTGGACGCACCTGCTGCGCGGCACCAGCCGGTTGCCGGCGGCGCTGGCGATGGAGTCCGTCGTCGACGAGTTCGTCTTCATCGTCGGCCCGGTCCTCGTCACGTTCCTCTCCACGACCGGGCACGCCACGTCGGGTGTCGTGACCGCGTTCGTCCTGGCCGTCGTCGGCAGTGTGCTGTTCGCCGCCCAGCGCCGCACCGAGCCCCCGCCGCACGGGCACGCGAGCCGCAACGGTCCGGCGGCGATCCGCACGCCGGGGATCCGGGTGCTGTTCGTCGTCGGGGCCGCGGTGGGCGCGATCCTCGGCACGCTGGAGATCGCCCTCGTGGCGTTCGCCGACGAGGTCGACGCGATGTCGCTGTCCGGCGTGCTGATCGCCGGGCTGGCCGTCGGCTCGATGACCAGCGGCATCGGCTGGGGGACCGTGTGCTGGCGCACCCCGCTCAACCGCCGGCTCGCCGTCGTGCTGGTCGCTCTGACCGTGCTGATCGTCCCGCTGCTGCTGATCGGTGACGTGTGGGTCATGCTGCCGTTCGTGGTCGTGGCCGGGATCTCGCTGTCGCCGTCGCTGATCAGCTCCTTCACGCTGGCCGAGCTGCTCGTGCCGAAGTCGGCGACCACCGAGGCGTTCACCTGGATCGGGACGGCGCTGGGGCTGGGGGTCGCCGTGGGCGCCTCGCTCGCCGGCCTGGTGGTCGACGAGTTCGGCGCCAACGCCGCGTTCCTCGTCGCGATCGTCCCGGCGGGGCTCGCGGCCCTGGTCGTGGCCGCGTTCCAGCACCTGCTGGTGGTGCCGGCCGAGAACGCCGACGCCGAGGCGGTGATGGCATGAGCGCCGCGGAGAAGCCGGCCGGTGCCCGCACGATCGACGAACTGCTCGCCGAGGCGCGCAGCCGCCTGCGCCGGGTGGAGCCGCAGGAGGCCGCCGAGCGCGCGGAGCACGGCGCGGTGCTGGTCGACACCCGCCCCGCGTCGTTCCGCGACCGCGACGGCGCCATCCCCGGCGCCCTCGTGATCGAGCGCAACCACCTCGAGTGGCGGTTCGACCCCGCCAGCGACGCGAAGGTGCCCGAGGCGACCGGCTACGACGTCGAGGTCGTCGTCTTCTGCGACGAGGGCTACTCCTCCAGCCTCGCCGCCGACTCCCTGCGGGCCCTCGGCCTGCACCGCGCCACCGACGTGATCGGCGGCTTCCAGGCGTGGAAGGCGGCCGGCCTGCCGGTCATCAGCGGCGACTGAGCCCCGGCCGCCATGCCCGCCCCGCGCGCCGCGTCGCCGTCCCGGCGGGGCCGGCTCCTCGTCGTCCTGGCGGTGCTGGCCGTCGCGGCCCTCCTCGTCGGGCTCCTGGCCGGCCGTGGCGGGTCGGGGGAGGCGGCATCAGACCCGGGCCCCGCCGCCCCGCCGTCCGTCCCCGCCGCGCCACCGCCGGACGTGCCCGACCTCCGGCCCGCCCTCGCGGCGGGCGCGGCTCCGCCGGGCAGCCGGACCGACCCGGTGCCGCCCGCCGCGGTGCACGTCTCGCCGTCCGGCGACGACGCCGCGGCCGGCACCCGCGCGGCTCCCCTCCGCACCGCCGCGCGGGCGGTCGAGGCCGCCCCGGACGGCGGTACGGTCGTGCTGCACGCGGGGAGCTACCACGAGCGGATCGACCTGCCCGAGGGCCGCGCGCTCACCCTGCAGCCGGCGCCGGGGGACGAGGTCTGGTTCGACGGCACCCGCGAGGTGACCGGCTGGGTCGCCGACGGGCCGGTGTGGCGGTTCGACGGCTGGACGGCAGAGTTCGACAGCAGCCCCACCTACACCCGCGGCGCGCCCGACAACACCGAGCCGGGGTTCCGCTTCGTCGACCCCGCCCACCCCCTGGCCGCGCACCCGGACATGCTGTTCGTCGACGGCGTGGCCCAGCAGCAGGTCGCCACCCGCGCCGAGGTCGTGCCGGGGACCTTCGCCGTCGACGACGCCCGCGACCGGCTGTGGCTGGGCACCGACCCGGCCGGCCGCGCGGTGCGGGCCAGCGACCTCGACGTCGCCCTGACCGTGCTCGGGGCGGGCAGCACCGTGCGCGGCATCGGGTTCCGGGGGTACGCGACGTCGGTGCCGCAGAAGGGCACGGTGCGCGTGATCGCCCCGGACGTGACCGTCGAGGACGTCGTCGTGCAGGACAACGCCACCCAGGGCCTGTTCGTCGGCGGGCGCGACCAGGGGGAGGACGTCGTCGTCCGCGCCGTGACCCTGGAGCGCAACGGGCTGATCGGCATGGAGTCCTCCTATGCCGACGGGCTGGTCGTCGAGCGGCTGCGGGCGGTCGGCAACAACACCGAGCGGTTCAACGCCGCACCCGTCTCCGGCGGGGCGAAGCTGACCCGGGCCCGCGGGCTGACCGTGCGCGACAGCGTGTTCGCCGACAACCTCGGCACGGGGCTGTGGTTCGACGAGTCGGTGTTCGGTGCGACGGTCACCGGCAACGACGTCCTGCGCAACACCTCGAACGGCATCGCCTACGAGATCTCCAGCCAGGCGGTGCTCGCCGACAACCTGGTCGTGGAAAACGGCCGCACCGGGATCAAGATCAACGACGCGTCGGGGGTGGAGGTGTGGGCGAACACGGTCGTCGGCAACGGCGAACGGCCGCTGTGGGTGGTGCAGGACGAGCGGGTGGCCACCGACCTCGACGTCCCCGGCCACGACCCCCGCCAGGAGCTGCCCGACCCGACGGTGACCTGGGTGCTCGGTCCGGTGACGGTCGCCGACAACGTCATCGGCGGCGGCGAGACCACCGGCTGCCTGATCTGTGCGCAGGACGGCGCGCTGCGGCGGACGGCCGGTGAGATCGGGCTGACCGTCTCCGGCAACGCCTACCTGCTGCCCGGCCCGGACACCCCGGTCGCGGTCGTCACCTGGCCCGAGGGCGGCGCCGCTCCCGTGGCCTACCCGACGGTCGCGGCGTTCCGGGCGGCGACCGGGCAGGAGGTGACCGGCGTGGAGTACCCCGCGGCGGTCCTCGCCGGCGCGACCGTCGTCCCCGAGCTGCTCGCCGCGCAGGACGTCGTCGCGGTCGGGCTGCCCGGCGCCGTCGCCGAGCTGCTCGGATTGCCGGCCGGCACCCGGCGGCTGGGCGCCCGGCCGTGAGCCGGTCGCGGCCCGCCGCCGGGGGCGGGCGCCGGCTCGGGGTGGCCCCGGAGCGGCTGGGCCGGTGGCTCGACGGCGTCGCCGAGCGGCACGGCCCGTTCACCGACGTGCACCCCGACGGCGACGGGCTGGCGGTGACCTGCGCCGACGGGACCGCGGTCGTCCTGCGCGCGCCGTTCGGCTGGACGCCCGGGCCGCCGCTGCTGGCCTCGTTCACCGCCGAGGCCGGCCGGCCGCGCCGGGTGGCGGTCGTGCTGGTCCGCCGCGGCCGGTGGGCGGTCGGGGTGTTCGACGGGACGGCGCTCGTCGTGTCCAAGGTGGACAGCCGGCTGGTGCAGGGCCGGACGGCGGCCGGTGGCTGGTCGCAGCAGCGGTTCGCCCGCCGCCGGGACAACCAGACCGCCGCCGTGGTGGCCTCGGCCGCCGACACGGCCGCGCGGGTGCTGCTACCGCACGCGGCCGGCCTCGACGCGCTGGCGCCCGGTGGCGACCGCGGGCTGGTCGACGACGTGCTGACCGACCCCCGGCTGCGCCGTCTGGCCGACCTGCCCCGGCTCGCCCCGGTGGAGGTCGGCGAGCCCACCAAGGCGGTGCTCCTGCAGACGCCCGCCCTGTTCCGCGCGGTCGACGTCCACATCACCGAACCCGGCGAGGCCCCTCCCGGGCACTAGTGCGGTTCTGCACGGTGCAGAACCGCCATTCCGCACGGCTCAGGGCTGCAACACGAGGCGGATGGGGTTGCCCTCCTTGCGCTCGAGCTGCGCCACCCCCTGTGCCGCGTCGGCCAGCGGCAGGGTGCCGGAGATCGACCGGGAGAGGTCCAGCCGGCCGTGCCGGACGAGGCGCACGAGCTGCTCGACGTGCTCGGGGTCGGAGCCGTAGTGGCCGAGGAGCCGCTGCCCGAAGTAGCTGAACTGCGTGCCGTTGCGGATGGTCAGCGGCTGGTCGGTGAGGCCGACGAGCACCAGCCCGCCGTCCCGCTCGAGACAGCGCACGGCCTGCTCGCGGACGGCGGCGACCCCGGCGAAGTCGAACGCGTACGCCAGGCCCGCGCCGCCGGTGAGCTCGCGGATCCGCGCCGCGACGTCGTCGGCGGGGTCCAGGGCGAGGTCGGCGCCGAAGGCCAGCGCTCGCTCGCGGGCGCCCTCCACCGGGTCGACGGCGACGATCGGCGCGGCCCCGGCCAGCCGCAGCAGCTGCACCGCGTGCGCGCCGAGGCCGCCGATGCCCCACACGCCCACCGGCTGGCCGGCGCGGACCCCGGCGGTGCGCACGATCGACGCCCACGGCGTGGAGACGGCGTCGGGGACGATGCAGGCCTGCTCGAAGGGCATGTCGTCGGGGATCGGCACGAGCGTGGGCACGGTGGCGATCGCGTACTCGGCCCAGCCGCCGTCGTAGTCGACGCCGCGGGTGTGGATCCAGCCGCCGATCTCCTCCCCGGCCTGCAGGGTCACCCGCCGGCCGACGTCCGTCCCCGTGACGCCGTCGCCGAGTTCGGCGACCTCGCCGGCGACCTCGTGCCCGAGGGTCACCTCGTCGCCCGCGAGGAACAGCGGGTTGAGCTCGCCGGAGATCAGGTGGACGTCGGACAGGCAGATCCCGGCCGCGCGGACGCGGATCAGCACCTCACCCGGGCCGGGGGAGGGGCGGGGGACCTCACGGACGGCGAACTCCTTGGTGCGCACGTTCAGCCGGCCGGCCAGCATCGTGTCTGTCATTCCCTGCCCGTCCCCCGCACGGGCCGCCGTCACACGCCGATCCAGCCGTCTCGCCTTGCTGCGAGGCGGTCGTCGAGCGCCTGGGTCGCCAGCCAGCCGCCCAGCAGGACCAGGTGCAGCAGGAACAGCCAGAGGCCCAGGGCGACGGCCGCGCCCACCGCGGTCAGGCCGCCGAACGGTGCGCCGAGGTCCAGCGGCAGGGACAGGAACAGGACGAAGCCCTGGAGGAAGCCGGACAGGCAGGCCGCGGTGAACAGGGACCCGCACACCAGTGCCGGCCAGCGCAGCCGGTCGGCCGCGACGACCCGGTAGCCCCACACCAGCGGCACGGTGAGGACGAAGAGCACCGAGTAGTAGCCGAGCGCGAAGCGGCCCACGGCCGGTCCGGCGCCGGCGCGGTCGGTGAGGTCGGCCATCCCGGCGGCGGCCAGCAGCAGCGGGTAGAGCAGCAGCGGGGTGACGACGACGAGGGGCAGGGCCAGCAACCGGCCGCGCCAGCCGGTGAGGGTGTCGCGGGATCCGCTGAAGCGCAGCAGCGCCCGGCGCAGCCCCTCGCCGTAGAGCGAGAGCGGGAGCAGGGCGAGCAGCAGACCGAACAGGTCCATGCCGAGGCCGGCGTCGACGAGGTCGCGGACCACGCCCGGGGCGCCCAGCTGTTCCGGCAGGAGCCCGGCGAGCCGGCCGGTCAGCCGGGAGACCTCGTCGGCTCCGACGAGTGCTCCGGTGAGCCGGATCGCCACCAGCAGCAGCGGGACGACGGCGATGGCGGCGTAGAAGGTCAGCCCCGCCGCGATCAGGGCGAGGTCGCGGCCGCGGAGTCTGCCCCGGATCGACGCCGCGAGGTAGCGGACCTCGGTGCCGAGCCGCGCGCGCGACCAGGCGGTGCCGCGCGGGGGTGGTGCAGCGGTGCCGCTCAGCCGTCGAACTCCTGCTCGACGAGCGGGCGGGCCACTGCCCGCCGGGGAATCCGCATGGGTCATGGGTGCGCGGTGGACCGCACCGGCAAACACGTGCGGGGCGTGCAGCGCGTGGCGAGCGTCACGAGCGGATGCACCCGGGCGTCGTCGGCGGGCCCGGGACGTCCGCGCTGGTCAGAACCGAGCCCCCCGGTCACGGACAGTCGCGCCACGGGGTCGGTTGCTCACGGTGAGCGAACGAATTACACGCTGGTGATTGTCACGCCCCCATAACGGCCCTTACGGTCTGTGTGTCCGATGGGGCACAGCGTCACCGGCCTGGGTGACACCCCACGGACGCCGTCGAACCGGCCGACCCTTCGGGGGACGCCGGACCGGGGACCCACCGAAGTCCCGGGGTGCAGTGCCCGCGGTCCGCCGCGAGCACCGGGCGAACTCCCGCCCGAACCCGTCAGCTAACCCGGTAGGCGGCCGTTGGAGAAAGAGAGATCCGCCTGACCATGGCGTCCCACGCCCGCGCCTTCCCCGCGCGTCCGCACCGACTCCGCCGGGCGGTGCTCCTGGTCTCCTCCGTCGCCGTGGCCCTGGGGGTCGGCCTGGTCCCCGGACCGGCCGCCGCCGAGGGGCCGGCCACCGCGGCCGAGGCCGCCGAGCTCATGGCCGCCCGTGGGCACGAGCTGGAGACGGTCACCGAGCAGTTCAACGAGGCCCGCGAGGAGCTCGCGGCGCTGCAGGCCCAGGCCGCCGCGGCGACCGCCGCTGCCGACGCGGCGCAGGCCCAGGTCGCGGCCGCCCAGCAGCAGGTGCGCGGCGTCGCCCGCAGCGCGTGGACCGGCCAGAGCGGCGGATCGCTGCAGGCGCTGCTGACCAGCGACTCGGCCGACGAGTTCATCGGCCTGGTGAGCGCCTACGAGCTGGTCGCCGACCACCAGAACGGCATCCTGACCGCCGCCGTCGGCGCGAGCGAGACCGCGGCCACCGCCCGGACCGCTGCCGACCTGGCCGCCGCCCAGGCACAGCAGACCTACGACGCCGTCGCCGCCCAGCAGGCCGCGCTCGAGGCCGAGATCGCCACCTACCGGGCCGACTTCGACCGGCTCACCGCCGCGGAGAAGCAGGCCGCACTCGCCGCCTCGGCCGCGGCGCACGCCGAGACCACCGCCAGCCGGGCCGAGCGCCCCGAGCCCGTGGCCGACGAGGAGGAGACGCCGTCGGCTCCCGTCGTCGGCGGCACCGGAGCGGCGCAGACCGCGATCGCCACCGCCATGGCGCAGCGTGGCAAGCCCTACGTCTGGGCCGCGGGCGGACCGGGCTCCTTCGACTGCTCGGGCCTGACGCAGTACGCCTTCCGGGCCGCCGGGATCAGCCTCCCGCACTCCAGCCGGCTGCAGTCCCAGATGGGCCAGGCGGTCTCCCGGGCGAACCTCCAGCCCGGTGACCTGGTGTTCTTCTACAGCCCGGTGAGCCACGTCGGCATCTACATCGGCAACGGCCAGATGGTGCACGCGCCCACCTCGGGCGACGTCGTCAAGGTCGGGTCGATCGACTCGATGGGTGGCTACGCCGGAGCACGGCGCATCGCCGGCTGATCCCGGACCTCCTGCAGCAGGCCCCACACGAAGCGGGCCCGGCGGCCGTCGGGCAGTTCGACCTCCCAGTGCGCCGCCGTCCCCGGGTCGGCGTGGCTGGTGCCGGGCACGGCCGCGACGTCGTCCACCACGTGCTGCCAGGTGAGCAGCCGGTCGGCCGAGGCCCTCGGCACGCCGGACCCCGGGCCCCGCACGAGCTGCTCGTCCAGCACCTCGCCGCCGGGGGCGGTGACCACCCGCCAGCGCAGCTGCGGCCAGAGCGGGAGCGGCCACTGCCGCAGCTCCAGCACCAGGTCGCCGTGCGGGCGGGCCACGCAGGTGTCCGGCGGTCCCAGCACCGCCGTCCGCAGCGCCAGGCCGCGCGGGGCGCGGGGGCTGTGGTGCAGCGCCTGCCACCGGGTGTGCGCCGCGTTCGCCTGGGCCCGGGTCGCCGACAGCTTCGGCAGGGCCTCGGCCACCAGGTCGGGGCGGACGTCGGCCATGCGGCGCAGCAGCACGAGGCAGAACTCCCGCCGGGCCAGCCCTCGCACGCCGCCGACGATGCCACGCAGCTCACACCCCGATCCGGGGACCCTGCGACGGCGCCGGCCGTTCCCTCGGAGGACCACCGTCGAGAGGACACCATGAACCCGCGCACCGCCGTCCAGCTGTTCCGCGCCGTCGCCGTCGCCGAGGCGATCACCTGGGTGGGGCTGCTGACCGGGATGTACGTCAAGTACGTGCCCGAGACGACCGAGCTCGGCGTGAAGGTGTTCGGCCCGATCCACGGGGCGGTGTTCGTCCTCTACGTCGTGGTCACCCTGCTGACCGCGCGCCGGCTGCGCTGGTCCCCCGGGACGGCGCTGCTGGCGCTCGCCGCCTCGGTGCCGCCGTTCGCCACCGTCGTCTTCGAGGTCTGGGCCCGCCGCACCGGCCGGCTGGAGGCGGTCAGGGCGGCCTGACCCCGCTTCCCCGGCGGCGCTGTCCTACGGTCGCCGTCATGCCCGGACCCGTGCTCCCCTCGACCGCCCGCACCCTGCTGGCGCGGACGGCCCGCGCCCAGCGCGACGGTCGCGTCCCCGGGCTGGTCGCCGGTGTGGTCCGCGACGGCGGCCTCGTGTGGTCGGCCGGTCGCGGGCAGGTGCCGGGGCCCGTGCTCGACGTCCAGTACCGGCTGGGCTCGATCAGCAAGACGGTCACCGCGGTCGCCGTGATGCGGCTGCGGGACGAGGGGCGGCTCGGGCTGGACGACCCGCTCGAGCGCCACGTCCCCGGCACGCCGCTGGGCGACCGCACGGTCGGGCAGTTGCTGTCGCACCTGGCCGGCGCGGCCGCCGAGAGCCCCGGGGGCTGGTGGGAGCGGGTGCCGGGCGGGTCGCTGGAGGACCTCCGGCTGCGCGAGGAGCACGCGGTGCTCGGCGCCGCCCGCCGGTTCCACTACTCGAACCTCGGCTTCGGCCTGCTCGGTGAGCTCGTCGCCCGGCACCGGGGGCGGGCGTGGGCGGAGGTGGTGCGCGACGAGGTGCTCCTCCCGCTCGGCATGACGCGGACGACGCCCCGCCCGGTCCAGCCCGCCGCCGAGGGCACCGCGGTGCACCCCTGGGCCGACGTCGTGCTCCCGGAGCCCGAGCACGACGCCGGGGTGATGGCGGCCGCGGGCCAGCTGTGGGCGCCGCTGGCCGACCTGGCGCGCTTCGCCGTCTTCCTGCTCGGGGACACCGGCGACGTCCTGCGGCCGGCGACCCTCGAGGAGATGGCGGTGCCGGCCGGCGTCGACTCCTCCGCGCCCGGCTGGTCGGCCTACGGCCTGGGCCTGCAGGTGCTGCGGCTCGACGGCCGGGTGGTCACCGGCCACGGCGGCTCGATGCCCGGCTTCCTCGCCGGGGTCTTCGTCGACCGCGAGGAGGGCACCGGTGCGGTGACCCTGGCCAACACCACCAGCGGCATGGAACAGCTGTGGCCGGGCCTGCTCGACGACCTCCGGGCTGCCGAGCCGCGGGTGGTCGACGAGTGGCGCCCCGCGCCGTCGCCGGTGGACCTGGACGCGCTCGGTGTCTGGTACTGGGGGCCGGCGCCCTACGTCCTGCGCGCCGTGGCCGGAGGGCTGCTCCGGCTGGACCCGCTTCCGGGCCGGACGGGACGGGCGAGCCGGTTCGCCGCCCGCGCGGACGGCACCTGGCTGGGGCTCGACGGGTACCACGCCGGCGAGACCCTGCGGATCGCGCCGGACCACCTCGACCTGGGCACGTTCGTCTTCACCCGCACGCCCTACGACCCCGAGGCGCCGGTGCCCGGCGGCGTCGACGAGGACGGCTGGCGGTGAGCGGCGCGGACGACGTCGACCGGGCCCTCGAGCGGCAGATCGTCGCGCTCCTGGACGCCCGCGCGGCCGATGCCTCGATCTGCCCGTCGGACGCGGCGCGGGCCGTCGACCCGGACGGTTGGCGCGAGCTCATGCCCGCCGCCCGCGCCGCCGCGGGCCGGCTGGCCGGGGCCGGCGAGGTGCAGGTGACGCAGCGGGGTGAGGTGGTCGACGTCGCGACCGCCCGGGGGCCGGTCCGGATCCGCCGTCCGCGCTGAGCCGGCGGGTCACGACAGACGACTCGGCGGCCGTGTTCTCGACCGCCGAGTCTGGGTCCGCGTGGTTGCCGGCAACCGCGTGGGCCGTGCGATCAGGGTGCCAGTACGGCGCCGAACCGGCCGGACGAGTCAGTGCCCGTCCTCGATGCCGGCCACGATCGCCGCGGCGATGTCGCGCAGCTTGCGGTTGGAACGCTGCGAAGCCGCCGAGAGCAGCTCGAACGCCTCGGCCGCCGAGATCCTGCGCTGGCTCATGAGGATGCCCTTGGCCTGCTCGATCACGGCTCGGTACTCCATCGCCTTCTGCAGGTTCTCCGCGAGGGCACGGGTGTTCTCGTACAGGTGCATGTTGGCGATGGCCACGGCGGCGTAGGAGGCGAAGGTCTTGGCCATCTCGCGGTCGTCGTCGTCGAACGCGTGCGGCTCGGCCGAGTAGATGTTCACCGCGCCCTGCAGCTGCACCTGGACCGGGATCGGCGTCGACAGGGAACCGTGCAGGCCCCGCTTCAGCGCCGCGGTGGTCAGCTCCGGCCAGCGGGTCTCCACGTCGAAGTCCGGGACCTCGACGACCTCGCCGCCGATGGCCGCCTCCATGCACGGCCCCCGGCCGGCGTCGTACTGCGTCTCGTCGAGCTCGGCGGCCACCCGGCCGCTGAACGCCGCGGTGGTCGCGGTGTGGTCGCTGACGAGCGTCACCGACACCTCGGCCGCCCCGTGGATGGACCGCTGGGCGAGCTGGGTCACCCGCTGGAGCACCGAGTCCACCGACTCGTCCCGGAGCGAGAGCCGGGCGAGCTCCTCGAAGGCCTCGCGCGGGTCGACGGGCGGGGACTGCTCGGGAGGCACGGGACAACCTGTCTACGTGCCGCACCCTGGAAGGGCCGCGGCGTCCACGACGGCCCGGCTCGTCGAGGAGCCGGTCGCCACCGCGAGCCGCGTCATGACCGCACGGAAGTTCGCCCGGAGGCGGGTTGGATCCCCAGACTAGCGCCTGCGGGGCACCACGACGTCGCGACTCCTCCCGGCGGTCACCGGGCCTGCCGGCTCGGCGGCCGAGGAGCTGCGGACGACGTCCAGGGCCAGGTCGCGGAGCCTGCGGTTGCTCTCGTTGCTCAGCCGGACCAGCAGCTGGAACGCGCGCTGGCCGGTCAGCCCGTAGCGCTCCATCAGGATGCCCTTCGCCTGACCGATGAGGTCCCGGGCGTCCAGCGCCCGCTCGAGGTCCTCCCGCTTGCGCGCGCCGGCGTAGGCGATGGCCGCGTGCGCGGCGAACAGCAGCCCGATGTGCTCGGACGCCTCGTCGAACGCGTGCGCGCGGCCGGCGTAGAGGTTCAGCGCGCCGATGTTGTCGTCCTCGACGTAGAGCTGGAAGCACAGCATGGAGCCGGCGCCCAGTGCCGCGGCCCGGGTCGCGAAGTGGGGCCAGCGACGTTCCGTGGCCATGTCGGGCACGTGCACGGTGCGGTGCTCGCCCAGCGCGTCGAGACACGGCCCCTGGCGAGTCTCCTGCTGGAGGGCGTCGACGAGGCGGGGGAGCTCGCCGGATGCGGCGCGGGAGTCCACCTTCCCCCCGCTCGTCGTGCTGATCGAGGCCTCGGAGGCGCCGGGGATCATCGCTGTCGCCGCCCGGACGATGTCGTCGAGGACGGCGTCGGGGTCGTCCTCCTGCTCGAGCTGCCGGGCGAGGTCCCCCAGGGCGGTGGCCAGCGGGACGGGGGCGGCAGCGGAGTCGGCGTCGTCCTGCGCACGGTTCGGCACGCGGCACCTCCGGGCTGTTTCGGACGGAGCCAGACCGGAGGGACGCTACTCCGCCGACACGCCGGGGAGGGCCTCTCCGGCGAGGCGCTGCAGCAGCGGGTCCAGCCGGTGCTCGACCAACCGGCGCAGCGCCAGCGCGGTGTCGGTCCGCTCCACGCCGGGCAGGGCGAGGACCTGCTCGGTGAGCCGCCAGAGGTCGTCGGCGTCGACCGCCACCACGCGGACGAGCAGGTCGGCCGCGCCGGACAGCGCGGTGACCTCCACGACCTCCGGGACGCCGGCCAGCGCGATCCCGACGTCGGTCAGGGCGCGCTGGGCGACCTGCACCGTCATGTAGGCCTCCAGGGGGCGGCCCAGGGCCTCGGGCCGGACGCGGGTGGTGAACGGGCTCAGCGCCCCGCCCGCCTCCAGCCGCGCGAGCCGGGCCTGCACGGTGTTGCGGGCCAGGCCCAGCCGCTGGGAGAGCGCCATCGCCGAGGCACGCGGGTCCTCCGCGAGCGCCTGCAGCAGGCGGGCGTCGGTGGCGTCGAGGGCCGGCACGATGCGCAGTCTGGCATGCGTGCACGTCCAACGAGTGCGCGATCTGCTTAGGACGTCCAAGCATCGTTGCGCACCCGTCCGAGTGGGTGATCTGCTCCGCCGAGGGGCGCGTCGTGTCACGATGGTGTGAGTGGCGCCACACCCCGGCGCCATCGCACGTCCACCGACCGCAGCTCCCCGGCGACCCCGGGGCAGCGGGAGACGACGAGGAGTTACCCCATGTCCACGGTGCCCCCCGAGGTGGCCGACCCGGTGCCGGGATCCGGCGCTCCGCACCTGCCTCCCCAGCCGGACCTCGTCCAGCTGCTGACCCCCGAGGGCCAGCGCGTCGAGGACCCCACCTACTCGATCGACCTCGGGGCCGACGAGCTGCGCGGCCTGTACCGCGACCTCGTCCTGGTCCGCCGGTGGGACGTCGAGGCCACCGCGCTCCAGCGGCAGGGCGAGCTGGGCCTGTGGGCCTCGTTGCTCGGCCAGGAGGCCGCCCAAGTCGGCGCCGGCCACGCGCTGCGGCCCGACGACATGGCCTTCCCGACCTACCGCGAGCACGGCGTCGCCTGGGTGCGCGGGGTGGACCCCCTGCACGTGATGAGCCTCTTCCGCGGCGTGGACAACGGCGGCTGGGACGCCGCGGCCACCGGGTTCAACCTCTACACGATCGTCATCGGCGCGCAGACGCTGCACGCGACCGGCTACGCGATGGGCGTGCAGCGCGACGGCGCCGAGTCCGCCGTCCTCGCCTTCCTCGGCGACGGCGCGACCAGCCAGGGCGAGGTCAACGAGGCGATGATCTGGGCGTCGTCGTTCCAGGCACCGGTCGTCTTCTTCTGCCAGAACAACCAGTACGCGATCAGCGCACCGATCGAGCGGCAGTCGCGGGTGCCGCTGTTCCAGCGTGCGTCGGGTTTCGGCTTCCCCGGCGTCCGGGTCGACGGCAACGACGTCCTGGCGGTCCTCGCCGTGACCCGGGCGGCGCTGGCCGCTGCCCGTGAGGGGCAGGGGCCGACCTTCATCGAGGCCTTCACCTACCGGATGGGCGCGCACACCACCTCCGACGACCCCACCCGCTACCGGCTGGCCGACGAGCTGGAGGAGTGGAAGCTGCGCGACCCGATCGCCCGGCTGAAGGTGCACCTCGCCCACGAGGGCCTCGCCGATGCGGCCTTCTTCGCCGAGGTCGACGCGGAGGGGGACGAGCTGGCGGCGCGCATCCGCAGCGGGACGACGTCGATGGAGCCGCCACCGGCGGTGAGCATGTTCGATGCCGTCTACGCCGAGCAGACCGCACCACTGGCCGCCCAGCGCGCGGAGTTCGAGGCCTACCAGCAGTCGTTCGAGGGAGCGGGGCACTGATGGCCACCGAGACGCTCACGATGGGCAAGGCGCTCAACCTCGGCCTGCGCCGGGCGATGGAGGACGACGCGAAGGTCGTGCTCCTGGGGGAGGACATCGGCCGCCTCGGCGGCGTCTTCCGGATCACCGACGGCCTGCAGAAGGACTTCGGCGAGGCCCGCGTCGTCGACACCCCGCTCGCCGAGGCCGGGATCGTGGGGACCGCGGTCGGCCTGGCCATGCGCGGCTACCGGGCGGTCTGCGAGATCCAGTTCGACGGGTTCGTCTTCCCGGCGGTCAACCAGATCATCACCCAGGTCGCGAAGATCTCGGCGCGGACGCAGGGCCGGCAGCACATGCCGGTCGTGATCCGCATCCCGTTCGGTGGTGGCATCGGCGCCGTCGAGCACCACAGCGAGAGCCCGGAGGCGTACTTCGCGCACACCCCGGGGCTCAAGGTGGTCGCGGTGAGCAACCCGGTCGACGCCTACTGGGGGATCCAGCAGGCGATCGCCTCGCCCGACCCGGTCGTGTTCCTCGAGCCCAAGCGCCGCTACTGGGAGAAGGCCGAGGTCGATCTCGACGCGACGCCCGAGCCGCTGTTCGGCTCCCGGGTCGTCCGGGGCGGCGACGACGTCACCGTCCTCGCTTACGGCCCGATGGTGAAGACGGCGCTGCAGGCCGCCGAGGCCGCCGCGGAGGAGGGCCGGTCGCTCGAGGTGATCGACCTGCGCACCCTCGCGCCGCTCGACCTCGACCCGGTGGTCGAGTCGGTCCGGCGGACCGGACGCTGCGTCGTCGTGCACGAGGCCCCGGTGTCGCTCGGACTCGGCGCGGAGATCGCCGCGCGGGTGACCGAGACGTGCTTCCACTCGCTGGAGGCGCCGGTGCTGCGGGTCGGGGGCTGGGACGTCCCCTACCCGCCGGCCCGCATCGAGGAGGAGTACCTCCCCGACCTGGACCGGGTGCTCGACGCCGTCGACCGCGCGATGGGGTTCTGATGCGACGCGCCTTCAACCTGCCGGACGTCGGCGAGGGACTCACCGACGGCGAGATCCTGCAGTGGCTGGTCGCCGTGGGCGACGAGGTGACGGTCAACCAGCCGCTGTGCGAGGTGGAGACCGCCAAGGCCGCCGTCGAGCTGCCCTCCCCGTTCGCGGGGCGGGTCGCCGAGCTGCTGCACGAGGCCGGCAGCACCGTCGACGTCGGGACGCCGATCATCACCATCGACACCGGCGGCGACGCTGCCCCGGCGGCGCCCGAACGCACCGCCAACCTGGTCGGCTACGGGCCGCGGACCACCGAGGCGCGTCGCCGGCCGCGCCGGACGGGTGCCGCCGAGGCCCCCGTGAGCGCGCCGACCGAGCGGGCGCCGCTGCTGGCCACGGTGCCCGACCTGGACACCAAGCCGGTCCGCCACGGGGGCCTGGAGATGGGGCGGGCCGCGGAGGCGCACGCCGCCGAGGCCGCCGCGGTGCAGGCGCCGCCCTCGCGTGCCGTCCGGCACGGGACCGGCCGGCCGCGCCCGCTGGCCAAGCCGCCGGTGCGCAAGCTGGCCCGCACCCGCGGGGTGGATCTGGACCTCCTGACCGGTAGCGGTCCCGGTGGCGTCATCACGCGGGCCGACGTCGAGGCGGCCGCGGCCGCGCCGGCCGCCACCGCACCGGCCGAGGCGCCGGCTGCTGGCGAGGGGGAGCAGCGGATCCCGGTCACCGGGGTCCGCAAGCACACCGCCGCGGCGATGGTGGCCAGCGCCTTCACCGCGCCGCACGTCACGGAGTTCCTCACCGTCGACGTGACCCGGTCGATGAAGCTGCGCGACCGCCTCGCCGCGCGGCCAGAGTTCGCCGGGGTCAAGGTCAGCCCGCTGCTCCTCGTGGCGAAGGCGCTGCTGCTCGCGGTCGGGCGGTACCCGATGGTCAACAGCCGCTGGGAGGAGGCGACCCGCGAGATCGTCGTCCCGGGGCATGTGAACCTCGGCATCGCCGCGGCCACGCCGCGCGGCCTGCTGGTGCCCAACGTGAAGGGCGCCGAGCGGCTCTCCCTGCCCGACCTGGCGCGGGCGCTGGCCGAGCTGACCGAGACCGCGCGGGCCGGGCGCACCTCGCCCGCCGACATGGGCGGCGGGACCATCACCATCACGAACGTCGGCGTCTTCGGCGTCGACACCGGCACGCCGATCCTCAACCCCGGCGAGTCGGCGATCCTCGCGTTCGGGACGGTGCGACCGATGCCCTGGGTGCACAAGGGGAGGGTCCGGCCGCGGCAGGTCACCACGCTGGCGCTGTCGTTCGACCACCGCGTGGTCGACGGTGAGCTGGGCAGCCGGTTCCTCGCCGAGATCGGTGCCGTGCTGCACGACCCGGCGGCGGCGCTGGCGCTCTGACCCGGTGACGGACCTCGACGGGCTGCTGGCCTTCGCCGCGCGCTCCCGGGTGCCCGAGGGCGGCTTCGGCCACCTGACGGCCGACGGGTCGCGCGAGGACCGGCCGCAGGAGACCTACGTCGTCGCGCGGATGACCCACGTCTTCGGGCTCGCCGCCCTCCTCGGCCGGCCGGGAGCGACCGCCCTGGCCCGGCACGGGGTGTCGGCGCTGGCCGGCGGGCCACTGCACGACGCGGAGCACGGCGGCTGGCGCGCGGCGGAGGACGACGACACCAAGGCCGCCTACGTGCACGCCTTCGTCGTCCTGGCCGGGGCGACCGCCACCGCAGCCGGGATCGACGGCGGCCGCCAGCTGCTCGGCCAGGCCCTGGCGGTGTGGGACGGCCGCTTCTGGGGCGACGCGGAGGGCCTCGCCGTGGAGGAGTGGACCCGGGACTGGTCGGCGTGCAGCGGCTACCGCGGCGCCAACGCCAACATGCACGGCGTCGAGGCGGTGCTGGCGGCCGCCGACGTCCTGGCCGCGGAGGACCCGGTACAGGCGGCCCGGCTACGGCACCGGGCGCTGCGCAGCACCGAGCGGATCGTGCACGGCTGGACCCGGGAGCGGGACTGGCGGCTGCCCGAGCACTTCACCGCCGACTGGGAGCCGCTGCCCGAGCACAACCGGGACCGGCCGGGTGACCCGTTCCGCCCGTACGGCGTCACGGTCGGGCACCAGTTCGAGTGGGCGCGCCTGTGCCTGCACCTGCGCGCGGCCCTGGCGGACGACGCCCCCGACTGGCTGCTGGCGGACGCGGTCGCCCTCTTCGACGCGGCGGCGGAGCGAGGCTGGGCGGCGGACGGGGAGCCCGGCTTCCCGTACACGCTCGACTGGGACGACCGCCCCGTCGTCGTCGCCCGCATGCACTGGGTGCTGTGCGAGGCGGTCGCCGCGGCCGCGGTCCTGCACGCCGTCACCGGGGAGGCCCGGTACGCCGAGCTCGCCCGCACGTGGCAGGCGCTCGGCGAGGAGCGCTTCGCCGACCCGGCCACGGGCAGCTGGCACCACGAGCTGGCCCCCGACGGGACGGTCGGCACGACGGTCTGGACCGGCCAGCCGGACGCCTACCACCTGGCCCAGATGCTGCTGCTCGACGGCCCCCCGGTCCGGGGAAGCGTGGTCGCCGCGCTGCGCTGACCTGGGGATGCGGGTGTGTCGACGCCACCGGAGCGGGTAGGTGGTGCACGACCGACATCCCCAGACAGAGGAGGCCCTCCCGTGGCCAGCGTGCAGGAGTCCGTCGACGTCGACGTCCCGATCCGGGTCGCCTACGACCAGTGGACGCAGTTCGAGTCGTTCCCGCAGTTCATGGGTGGCGTCGAGCGGATCACCCAGACCGACGACACCCACACCCACTGGGTCACCAACATCGACGGTGTGAAGCGTGAGTTCGACACCGAGATCACCGAGCAGCACCCCGAGGAGCGCGTGGCCTGGGCCAGCACCGGCGGCGAGGCCAAGCACGCCGGCGTGGTGACCTTCCACCGCCTCGACGACACGAAGACCCGCGTCATGATCCAGATCGACTGGGAGCCCGAGGGTCTCGTCGAGAAGGCCGGCGCGGCGCTCGGCTTCGACGACCGTCAGGTGAAGGCCGACGCCAAGAAGTTCAAGGAGTTCATCGAGAGCCGCGGCTCGGAGACCGGCGCCTGGCGCGGCGACGTCTCCCGGCCCGACCAGCCGTGAGCTAGCCACCTCGTCGCCGACGGCGCCCGTTCCCCTGCCGGGGGCGGGCGCCGTCGTCGTTCCAGGAAGTTCTTCACCCCACGGGGTGAGATCCGTAGGCGATACGAGCAACACGCCTGCGATCCGTAGGCATAAATCAGCAGCTGCCTGCTTTACTACTGGTGTCCACCTCCTACGGCATCCGGAGAGCACCATGAGCACCGTGTCCACCTGGCGTTCGCGTCGACAGGCCTCCCGCACCCGCCGGGCCCTGGAGCGGGCGCTGTTCCGTGCCTCCAGCCCGGCGCTCCGCGACGAGCTGCTCACCATCGCGAACGGTCGCTGACACCCCGGGTCCGGCGGGATCCCGCCGGACCCGCTCCCGCGCGCCTAGTGCAGGGAGTGCACGACCGCGTGACCCCGGCCGCGGGCCATCAGCCAGCGGTTGACCGGTAGGGCGACGACGAAGGCCACGGCCAGCGCGACGGCCAGCGAGCCCCAGAACAGGCCGCTGTCGAGGCCGGCGTCCATGGCCCCCGGGACGGCGAGCACGACGGCGTTGTCGACGAGCTCCATCACCACGATGGAGAAGGTGTCGGCCGCGAGCGCCACGCGCAGGGCGGACCGGAACGGCAGGCCGGCGCGGATCACCCCCCGCATCGTCAGCGCGTAGCCGAAGACGAACGCCAGGGCGACGGCCAGCACGAGGGTCGCGGCGTTCGACCAGCCCAGCGCCGTGCCGATCGCCATCCCCAGCACCTCGCCGATCGCGCAGCCGGTGAGGCAGTGGAGCGTCGCCTGTGCCGCCGTCGGCCAGCTGACGGAGTCGTGTGCGTGCTGGTGCTCCATGGTCTCCTCCTCCTCGGCCAGGTACCCCCCAGGGGTATGTGCCAGTGATACTCCTGCCGGGGCCGGCGGTCAACCGCCTCCCTCCGAGGGGGCGGTCCGGCTCAACCACGGGCCGCGTCGTGCCGATCCGGGACTGGTGAGGACTCCTGACCGCGGTGGACGCCTGCGGCGTCGATCCCGTGCCGTCCTGCCGGCCGACGGCCCGGCGCTCGACCCCGACGGGTCGGCCGTTCGGCTGGCCGCGCTCGAGGCGGCTGCCGCGGGACTCGCGTCCGGGGCTGCGACCGCCGAGGCGCTGGAGGACCTGCTCGCCCGCGCCGCCGACGCGTTGCCCGGGACCGGCCTGCTCCTCGCGGTGACCCCCGCCGGCGGCGACGGCGTGCTGTCCCGGGCCGTGGGCATCGCCTCCGCGAACGTGCCCGGGCTGGCCGCCGTGCTCATCGGCGGGAACGCGCCCGGCCCCGGTGCGCTGGTCGTCGACGTCGTGTCCGGACGACGGTGGCACGGGCGCCTGGCCGCACTGCCGCTCGCGGACGCCGTCGACGGCACGATCCCCGACCTGCCCCCGCGCACGTCCCGGGTCCTGACCGCCTACGCCGGCCTGGCCGCCGCCGTCCTCGAGCGCGGCGCCGCGGGCGACGAGGCGCGCCGCGAGGCCGCCCGGGCCACCGCACTGTCCTCGCTCGGCGCGGCGCTGGCCGCCGCACCCGACGCCGCCGCCGTCTGCGCCGAGGCGGCCGCCGCTCTGCCGGCCGTCATCGGCTGCGACCGCGTGATCCTGCTGCTGTGGGAGACGGGCGCCGGGCGGTTGCGCGTCGCCGCGGGCAGCGGGCCCACCGACACGATCCCCGACGAGCTCTACGCCGAGGAGACCCCGGAACTGGTGGGCATGCTCACCGACCGCACCCCGCGGGTCCTGCGCTGGGAGACGTGCAGCCCGGCCGTGCGCGACCTGCTGGGCGCCGGCGGCATCACCGACGCGCTCGCGGTCCCGCTGGTCGCCGGCGGCACCTTCCTCGGCGTGGCCACCGCCAGCTGGCCCGCCGGGGCGACCCCCGCCGGGCTCGAGACCGAGCACCTGGACCGGCTGCGGGCTGCATCCGACCAGGTCGCCGTCGCGCTGGACCGCGCCCGCCTGGCCGAGGCGCTGCGCCACCAGTCCACGCACGATCCGCTGACCGGCCTGCCCAACCGCGAGCTGTTGCGGCAGCGGCTGGAGACCGCGCTGACCACCGTCCGGCCCGACCAGCACGTCGGCGTCCTCTGCTGCGACCTCGACGGCTTCGCCGCCCTGAACGCCGAGCACGGGGCCACCGCCGGCGACGAGCTGCTCAAGCAGGTGGCCGCCCGGCTGCGCGGCGCCGTCCGGCCGGCCGACACCATCGCCCGGCTGGGCGCCGACGAGTTCGCCGTCGTGCTGCCCGGCCTGGGGAGTCCCGGGGACGTCGAGGCGGTCCTGGGCCGCGTCCGCGCCTGCTTCACCGAGCCGTTCCGGCTGGCCCGCCGCCCCGTGCAGGTCGGCACCACCGTCGGCGTCGCCGTGCACTCCGGTGAGTGGGGGGTGGCCGACGTCCTCCTCGGCGCCGCCCTCGCCGACCGGCGCGGCTAGCCCCTCAGTCGCGGAGGCGGGCCCGCAGCGCGGCCTGCTCGTCCGGGCCGAAGCCGTTCGCCGTCAGCCAGCCGACCGGGCCGCCGTGGCGCTCGCCGAGCACCGCCAGCACCCGCTCCATCGTCGCCGCCCGGGGCGTGTGCCGGGCCACGTCGCTGCGGTCCATGTCCTGGCCGTAGGTCGCCGACAGCGCGAGCTTGGCAACCAGCGCGTCGATGATGTCCGCGGTCAGCGCGTAGTCGGCGACGATCTCCTCGTCCGGCACCCCGGCCACGGCGAGGGCGAAGGCGACGATGACCCCGGTGCGGTCCTTGCCGGCGGCGCAGTGCACGACCGAGGCGCCGTCGGCGGTGGCGAGCGCCCGCAGCGCGCCCACCACGTTCTCCGGGCGGTGCTCCAGGTAGCCGAGGTAGGACTTCACCGCCGGCGGCTCCGCGTCGTGCTCCTCGGACACCTGCCGCGGCAGCAGCGACTCCACCCAGCCGCCGGGCAGCTCGGGGGTCTCCTCCTCCTCCTCGACGGCGAAGACGTCGGTGTGGTGCCCGCGCTCCGGCAGCAGGCTGAAGTGCCGGTGGGTGACCTCCGGGACCGCCCGCAGCGGACCGCGGCCCTCCATGAGCACCTCGGCGATGCTGCGCAGGTCGATGACCTCGCGGAGGCCGATCTCGCCCACCAGCCGGCGGACGTCGGCCGGGCTCAGGGTCTGCAGGTTGTCGCTGCGCAGGATCCGGCCGGACCGGGTGCGCCCGCCGTCGACGGTGGGCAGCCCGCCGAGGTCGCGCGTGTTGGTGGTGCCGTCGAGGCTCACCCAGCGGTCGGTGCGGACGGCGTCGTCGGGGCGGGAGGTCACGCCCTGACGGTACGACGGCCCGCTGACGGCCCGGACACGGGCGGGAGACCGCCGAGCAGCGTCGCGCAGACGTCCAGGAGTCGCTGCCGCAGGACCGCGGCCCGCTCGGCCAGCGCCCGCTGGCGGCGGGCGTACTCCGCTCTGCCCTCCGGCGTCTCCACGGCGACGGCGGGCTCGCCGTAGGCGCGGAGGTCGTAGGGCGAGGCCTGCATGTCGAGCAGCCGGACGTCGGCGGCGAGGGCGAAGCAGTCCAGCGCCAGCTCCCCGGGGACGGCGGGCCCGAGCTTTAGCGACCACTTGTGCAGGTCCATGCCGGCGTGCAGGCAGCCGGGCTGCTCGAACTCCGCCTGCGTCTCCCGGGTGGGCTGCACCGCGTTGCGGCTGACCGCCTCCGGGGTGAAGAAGCGGAAGGCGTCGTAGTGGGTGCAGCGGATGGGATGGGCCTCGACGACGGCGTCGGTGCCGGCCCGGCCCAGCCGCAGCGGGAGGGGGTGCCGGTGCTCGTCGGCGCGGTAGACCATCGCCCACTCGTGCAGGCCGAAGCAGCCGGTGAAGGCGGCCCGGCCGGCGGTGGCGGCCAGCAACCGGGCGACGAACCGCACGGTGTCGCCGCGGTCGGCCAGGAAGGCGGCCGGATCCAGCGCCACGACGCCGTCCGCGTCGGTCGCGTACCAGCGGGCCCCGCTCTGCGGGGCGGGCGTCCCGCCGTCCGGCAGCAGGCGCACCCCCGCGCCCGGGTGCCAGCGGCGCAGCAGCGCCGGGCGAGTGTCGTAGTAGGTGTAGAGGAAGTCCTCGACCGCGTGCGTCTCCCCGCGAGCGCGCCGCTGCCGGCGTGCGGCGGTCAGCGCGTCGGCGCGCTCGGTGTGCGCCGCTGCCCGCTGCCGCCAGTCGGCCGGATCGAGGTCGCGCACGCAGTCCAGCGTAGGTGGGCTCAGGAGGCGTCGTTCCCCCCGCGGACGACGGACTCGTCCCGCTGCGCGTCGTCGTCCGTGGTCAGCGTCGTGTCCTGCTCACCGCGGTCGCTCGCGTTGTCGCCGGTCCGCCCGTCGATCAGGTTCTCGTTGCTGTCGGCGGTGTCCGGCGACTCGCCGTAGCCCGTGCCCGGGGTCTCGCTCATCTGGCCTTCTCCTCTGGTCGCGATCGCTGGCTCATGCCCCGCCGGGCGGATCGGCACGCTCGGAGAGGGCGACGTCCGACACCGCGCGGGCCGGGAGGTCGTCGCCGTGCTCGGCGTCGCGCTCGAGGGCGTCCTCGCGGGTGAGCGGCACGTCCTCGAAGGAGGAGCCGCTGTCGCTGTTGTCCCCGGTGCCCGAGGAGGTCGGGATGTTCTGCTGGATGCGGTCGCTGCCCTGCGGGTCGGTCATGGGGAGGTGGATGCCCGGCTCGAGGGCCGCCACACACGGCGACGGGCCGCCTCCCGGGAGGGGGGAGACGGCCCGTCGGGTCCCCGCCGAAGGCCACTTCGGCGGGGAGGGGGTCAGAACGCGGCCTCGTCGACCTCCATGAGCGCGTTGTCGGTGGCCTCCACGATCGCCCGCTCACCGGCGAAGCGCGGCAGCACCTGCGTGGTGAAGAAGCGGGTCGCGGCCAGTTTGCCCTCGTAGAAGTGCCGGTCGCGCTCGCTCACCTCGGCGCCGAGCGCGGCGAGGGCCACCTCGGACTGGCGGATCAGCAGCCAGGCGGTGATCAGGTCACCGACGGCCAGCAGCAGGCGGGAGGTGTTCTGGCCGATCTTGTAGACGTTGGCCATGTCCTCCTGGGCCGCGGTCAGGTGGCCGAACATCGCGGTCAGCATCGCCTGGACCTCGCCGAGGGCGGTGGCCAGGTGAGCGCGCTCCTCCTTGAGGCGGCCGTTGCCGACCTCGGCGTCGATCGTGGCCTGGATCTGGGTGGCCAGCCAGGTCAGCGCGACGCCGCCGTCCTTGACGATCTTGCGGAAGAAGAAGTCCTGGCCCTGGATCGCCGTCGTCCCCTCGTAGAGGGTGTCGATCTTGGAGTCCCGGATGTACTGCTCGATCGGGTAGTCCTGCAGGAAGCCGGAGCCGCCCAGGGTCTGCAGCGACTCGGCCGTCAGCAGCTGGGTCGCCCGCTCCGAGCCGAAGCCCTTCACGATCGGCAGCAGCAGGTCGTTGATCCGCTCGGCGAGCTTCGCCTCCTCGCTGTCGACCTGGCCGGCGGCCTCGGCCTCCATCACCTGGTCACGGAAGCTCGCCGCGTACAGGTAGAGGGCGCGCATGCCCTCGGCGTAGGACTTCTGCAGCATCAGCGAGCGGCGGACGTCGGGGTGGTGCGTGATCGTCACCCTGGGGGCGTCCTTCGCGGTGGCGGCGAGGTCGGCGCCCTGCACGCGGCTCTTCGCGTAGTCCAGGGCGACCTGGTAGCCGGCCGACAGGGTGGCGATCGCCTTGGTGCCGACGAACATGCGGGCGTACTCGATGATCTTGAACATCTGGGCGATGCCGTCGTGGACGTCGCCGACGAGCCAGCCCTTCGCCGGGACGGGGCCGTCGCCGAAGGTGACCTCGCAGGTCGTGGAGACCTTGAGGCCCATCTTCTTCTCGACGTTGGTGACGTAGACGCCGTTGCGCTCGCCGAGCTCGCCGGTCTCGACGTCGACGTGGAACTTGGGGACGACGAACAGCGACAGGCCCTTCGTGCCCGGCTTCGCGCCCTCGGGTCGGGCCAGGACCAGGTGGATGATGTTGTCGCTCAGGTCGTGCTCGGCCGAGGTGATGAAGCGCTTCACGCCCTCGATGTGCCAGGAGCCGTCGGCCTGCTGCACGGCCTTGGTCCGGCCGGCGCCGACGTCGGAGCCGGCGTCGGGCTCGGTGAGGACCATGGTGGCGCCCCACTGGCGGTCGATCATCAGCTGCGCGAGCTTCCGCTGCTCCGGCGTGCCGAGGTCGTGCAGGACGGTGCCGAAGGTCGGGCCCGAGCCGTACATGAAGACGGCGGGGTTGGCGCCGAGGATCATCTCGAAGGCGGCCCAGCGCAGGGCCACGGGAGCGCCGAAGCCGCCGAGCTCCTCCGGCAGGTCGAGCCGGAACCACTCACCCTCGTTGAGCGCGGCCACCGACTTCTTGAAGCCCTCGGGCAGCGTGACGGAGTGCGTCGCCGGGTCGAACACCGGCGGGTTGCGGTCTGCCTCGGTGAAGGACTCCGCGATCGGGCCCTCGGCCAGCCGGCGGATCTCGGCGAGCACGCCGCGCGCGGTCTCGGCGTCCATCTGGGCGAAGGGCCCGGTGCCGAACCGGTCCTTGGTGTCGAGGAACTCGAAGAGGTTGAACTCGAGGTCCCGCAGGTTCGCGGTGTAGTGGCTCATGCGCGTGTGGCTCCCGTGCTCCATGCCGTCCGGCGGGTTCCTACCCGCCAGTAACAAACGCTATTACTCGTCGGTAACAACGGCAAGCGTGGGGCATTCCGACACGCTCGGAGTGGGGGACGTGCCCCCATGGGAGGAGGCGCGGGGGCACACGCGCCGACGCTCGTGCTCTGCCCCGTGGGTGTGGGCAGAGCACGAGCGTCGGGAGGAGACCTCGCTCGCGCGGCTAGCGGTTGCGGCGGCGGGTCCGGAGGACGGCGGCGGCGAGCCCGGACACCAGCGCACCGAGGACCGCGGCGATCAGCAGCGCCAGGATGAGCGGGGCGTTCACGTCGGCGAAGACCAGGCTGATGTCGACGCTCTGGGTGTTGAAGACGACGAACAGCACCAGGACGACGGTCACGAACAGCAGCAGGGCGAGCGCGAGGGTGCGCCCGATCGTCTTGCCGGTGTGCCGCTCGTGCACCGGACCGCCGGTGGGGCCGGTGGGCGCCGCCGTGCCGGTCGTGCCGCCGGACGGGCCGAGCCCGGGGGTGCCGGGAGCGCGGGAGACCCCGGGAGTGGTCCCCGGGTAGGGGTCGGCGGGTGAGGCGGGAGTCGTCACGACGTCCCGATGCCCACCGGGGACCGTCGGCCAAACGGACCGGCGGTGGCGTCAGTGCGCGTCGGGCTCCGTCGCGGCCGGCGGATACGCCGGGCCGGCGATGCCGTCGGCGGGTCCCTCCGTGGCGCCGAGGGACTCCCGGTCCTCGCCGGGCGCCTTCTCGGCACCCAGCGGCTCCGCCTCCCGGTCCGAACCGGCGTTGTCGGCGTCAGGCATGGTCATGGCCAGCCGGTGCCCGGCCCCGGCCGGCGGGAAACGGGCCCTACTCGCTGAGTGCGGGGCCGGCCTCGTGGCGGGGGTGGCCCTCGGTGCGCTCGCGCTGCTTCATCCGCGCCTCGTACACGTGCCGGTCGCCGTCGGAGAGCTCGGTGCGGGCGCGCTCGTCGAAGGACCGGAACGCCGACCAGTAGTTCGCGTCGTAGTCCTCGACGATCTGGAAGGTCCACCGGTCGGCGATGACGTTGCGGCCGACGAGGTCGCGGTCCAGGTCGTCGGCCAGCTTCGTGTGCCCGGCCTTCCGGAACAGCTCCACGGCGTCCTGCAGCAGCAGGTCGGCCTTGCCGGAGTGCTGGTGGAACCCGTACAGCTGGCCGCGGGCCTGCTCGATGGTCTCCAGGGCCTCGGAGAGCTTGCCCAGACCCTCCACGGTCGTGTCGTCGAGGTCGGGGCGGGTGCGATCGTCACTCACCCCTGCATCCTGCGGGCTGGCCGGCGCACCCGCTCGCCGGGCCCGCAGGCCGGGTCAGACGGTCGCCCGGGCCTCGCGGACGGCGGCGTCGACGAGGCGCTCGGCCAGCTGGCGGCCGTGCGACGCCGGCCCGTCGGGGCCCAGCAGGCCACCGGAGAGGTACATGCCGTCGATGACCAGGTGCACCTGGGCGGCGAGGTCGTCGCCGGCCCCGGGGAGGAGCTGGTCGGCGAGGCGCTCGAGGCGGGCGTGCAGCTCGAACTTGTAGTCGGCCGCGGCGCTGCGGGCCGGGTGCGTGGGGTCGTCGTACTCGCTGCTGACGTTGGTGAACGGGCAGCCGCGGAAGCCGACGCGGGTGACGTCGCGCTCGACGATGTCGACGACGGCCAGCAGCGCGGCGCGGGGGTCACCCTCGAGACGCATCAGGTCGGCGTCGATCGAGGCGAGCACGGTCGCCGCCTTGCGGGCCAGGTACGCGCCGACGAGCTCGTCCTTGCTCTTGAAGAGCCGGTAGACGGTCATCTTCCCCAGCCCGGTCTCGCGGACCAGTTCGTCCATGCCGACGCTGCGCGAGCTGCGCGAGGCGAACAGCCGCTCGGCGGTGTCGAGCACGATGGCCTGCCGCTCCGCGCGGCTGCGGCGGACGGGGACCCCGTCGGTGCCGTGGACGTCGTCAGGGGCGAGGGAGAGGGCGGCTGCGGTCACGTGCTGGATCGTGCACCGGCCCGTGACGGAGCAGTTCGCGGCACGCCGGTCCTCGACCCAGGATGGTTGCACTGGGTGACGAGAGGCGCCCGGGTGAGCCGGGGCGCGGGAGATGCGTGGGACGACTGGGGTGCCCGAGCCGCCCGCGGCGTCAGGCCCGGCGTACCCGGCGGGGGTTGGCCAGCATCCGCGAGACGGGGCCCGCCGACGACTGCTGCTCCCGGGCCTCGTCGACCAGCTGCTCGACGGTGTTCTCGCTCGTCATCCGGGCGTCGCCCTGCGTGTCCTCCATGCGACACAGGGTCCCCTCCCGACACGGGTCGGAAACAGACCCACGCGGGCGACATCGAGCCGAACGGCCGAGATCCTGCTCACAGTACGGGCGCGCGACCCGTCGTCGGCACGCCCTCGGCGGCGTGGACGCACCCGCTCGCGGCCTCCGCCGGCGCCCCGCGACGGGTGCGGCCGGCGACGAGGACGACCACCCAGACCAGCACGGACACCGAGACGACGAAGAAGCTCGGCGGCAGGTCGACCATGGCGGCGAGCACGAGGCCCACCCAGACCGAGAGCAGCGCGATGACCACGGCGATCGCGGCGACGCGCCCCGGCCGGGCGGTCAGCCGCAGGGCGGTGGCCGCCGGGGTGACGACCAGGCCGAACAGCAGGAGCGTGCCCACCACCTGCACGGCCATGGTGATGGTCAGCGCCAGCAGGACGACGAAGGCGACCCCCAGGGCGCGTACCGGCACGCCCCGCGCCTCGGCCACGGCCGGGTCGACGGAGGCGAAGACCAGCGGACGGCCGATCACGGCGAGCACGAGCGCGACCGCCGCGGTGAACAGGGCGAAGACGACCAGCTCCTCGTCCGACACCGCGAGCAGGTTGCCGAACAGCACCGACGTCGTCGTGCTGGCGTTGGCGCTGGCCAGCGACGCGAACAGGACGCCCAGGCCGGTGGCGAAGGCCAGCACCGTGCCGGTGGCGACCTCGCGGTCGGCCACCCGGCGGCCGAGCAGGCCGATGAGCAGGCCGCCGCCCACGCAGAACACCGCGAGGCCCAGCGTGACCGGGGCCCCGACGAGGATCGCGCCGGTCGCGCCCGGGAAGCCGATGTGGGCCAGGGCGTGCGCGGCGAACGCGTTGCTGCGGACGACGACGAAGTAGCCGAGCAGCCCGGCGGCCAGCGCCACGAGGGAGCCGCCGACCAGCGCGTTGCGCATGAAGTCGGTCTGGAGGACCTCCCACCAGTCGGACTGGAACTGCACCGAGGCGGCGAGGGTGCTCATGCCTGGTCCGGCCCGGTGGCGCGGGTGAACAGATCGCCCTGCGCGGTGCGCACGACGCGCACCGTGGTGCCGTACAGGTGGGTGAGCAGGTCCTCCTGCACGACGTCGCCGATCGGGTCGTGGTGCGGGTGGCCGTCGAGCAGGTAGACGGCGTCGGTCAGCACCGGCAGCAGCGGGTTCAGGTCGTGCGCGACGATCATGATCGTCACGCTCCGTTCGCGGCGCAGCTCGCCGAGGAGGGTGACGATCTCCTGCTGGTTGCGCAGGTCGAGGTTGGCCAGGGGCTCGTCGAGCAGGAGCAGCTCGGCGTCGTCGACGATCGCCTGGGCGATCGCCACCCGCTGCTGCTGGCCGCCGGACAGCTCCGACATGCGGCGGTCGGCGTGCTCGAGCGCGCCCACGCGGCGCAGGGCCTCGTCGACCCGGGCGCGGTCGGCGGCCGTGGTGCGGCGCAGGCCGAAGCGGTGCCCGGTGAGCCCGAGGGTGACCAGGTCGCGGCAGCGGATCGCGTCCCCGAGGGCCGCGGTGTAGTTCTGCGGCACGTACCCGATCCGGCGGTCCCCGCGGCGCGGTGTGGCGCCCAGCACCTCGACCCGGCCGGCGGCGACGGGCAGGAGGCCCAGTGCCACCTGGAACAGCGTCGTCTTCCCGGCGCCGTTGGGGCCGATCACGCCCACGACCGCGCCGGCGGGCACGGCGAGCGTGCCCTGTGACCAGACGGTCCGTCCGCCGCGGGCGACGCTCACGCCGTCGAGCACCAGGGCGGGCGGGGGCGCAGCCACCCCGGCGACCGCGCTCACGGGTTCTCCGCGAGGGCGTCGGAGAGTGCTTCCAGCTGGTCGACCTGCCACTCGACGAAGGAACCCTCGTCGTCCGGCGCCGATTCCGTGACCTCCACGACGGGCACGCCGGCGTCCTCGGCGGCGGTGCGCAGCTGCTCGGGCAGGCTGCCGGCGGTCTGGGAGTTGTAGACCAGCACGTCGATGCTGCCGTCGGCCAGCGCGTTCACGAACTCGGCGAGGTCGCCGGGCGCGGGCTCGCCCTCGTTGCCGACGGCGTCGCGGTAGCCGGCGGGCGTGGCGTCGGCGAGCCCGACGGCCCGGGCGGTGCGGTCGAAGACCGGCTCGGTGGCGCCGTAGGTGCGCCCGGGCGACAGCTCGCGCAGGCGGGCCAGCGCCTCCACGTAGGGCTGCAGCTCGGTGGTGAACAGCTGGCGCTGCTGCTGCAGGTACGGAGCGGCGTCGGGCGAGAGCGCGGTCAGCTCCTCGGTCACCGCGTCGGCGAACCGGGGGACCAGCTCGGGCTCGTACCAGAGGTGCGGGTCCTCACCGCTCCTGACGCCCGCCACCTCGGACACGTCCAGCACGACCGGCCGCGGGGAGACCCCGTCGGCGGCGTCGGCGGCCCAGGGGTCGTAGTCGGCGCCGTTGTAGACGACGAGGTCGGCGTCCTCGAACGCGGCGATGTCGCCGGTGCTCGCCTCGTGGTCGTGCGGATCGCCGCCGCCGGACCCGAGCACCGTGGTGACGTTCGTGCAGTCGCCACCGAGCTGGTCGACGATCGACCCCCACTGGGCCACCGACACCACCACGTCGACCACCTCGCCGGGGCAGTTCGCCGGGTCGCCGGTCTCCGTGACCGGGCCGGCGTCGTCCGTGCAGCCGGCCAGGGCGGCGAGGACCGCGACGGAGGCGGCGGCGGTGGTGGCGCGGAGGCGGTGCACGGGACTCCAGACATGGGAATGGTTCTCAGTTCCACCTCAGTATGGCGCATCGTCTGCGGCTGCGCGGAACCGATGTCGCCGTCCCGCTGCGTGCGTACGCCGTCCCGTCATGCGATACGACATGTCACGACGCGGAAACCGCGGGGTAATGCGCGCGCGGTGCGATCGACGCATGACCACCGCCACCTCGCTCCTGGCGCTCTCGCCGCAGGCCGAGCGCACCTTCGCCGACCCGGCACCGACGCGGCACGACCTCCCGGCGACGCCCGGGACCGTGCGGTGGGGTGCGATCGACCCGGCCGCGGAGCCGGTGCTGGAGGTGCCCTCCGGCGGGGCCGTCGCCCTCGAGGCGGTGAGCCACCACGCCGGTGACGCCCCCGAGCTGATGATGGACGCCGGTCTCGAGGCGATCTGGGCGGCGATCCCGGAGGGCGACCGCGGACCGGGGGTGCACGTGCTCACCGGGCCGGTGGCCGTGGCCGGGGCGAGGCCGGGTGGAGCCGTCGCCGTCCGCATCGACACGATGGCGCCGCGGGTGCCCTACGGCTCCAACTGCGCGGCCAACTGGGGGCTGCTGTACGACACGTACGGCAAGGAGCGGGTCACCGTCTACGAGCTCGACCACTCCGACGGCACGCCGGCCACCGACTTCCCGACCATCGCCCGGCCGGTGTTCGGCTACGACTTCACCTCGCGCGCCCTCTACGACGTCCCGGGCTGGAAGACGTCGGCCTCGGCGCGGGTCGAGGAGCCGTTCAGCCGGCCGGTCCGGGTGCCGGTGCGGCCGCACTTCGGCCTCATGGGCGTGCTGCCCGGCGGCGCCGACGTCCTGTCCAGCATCCCGCCCGGCGTCTTCGGCGGGAACGTGGACAACTGGCGGTTCGGACCCGGGGCCACCGTCTTCTACCCGGTGTTCCGCGAGGGAGCCGGCGTCTACTGGGGCGACCCGCACTTCGCGCAGGGCGACGGCGAGGTCTGCGGGACGGCGATCGAGGCCTCGGCCAACGCCGTGGTGCGTCTGGCCGCGGTGGACGACCTGCAGCTGCGCGCGCCGATGCTCGAGACCGACACGCACTGGTACACGCACGGCTTCGGTGCCGACCTCGACGAGGCGGCGCGGATGGCGGTCGAGGAGATGATCACGCTGCTGCGGTGGCGGGTGGGCCTCTCGGCCGACGACGCCTACTCGCTGTGCTCGGTGGCGATGGACATGGGCGTCACCCAGGTCGTCGACGGCACCCTCGGCGCGCACTGCGGCATCCGGCGCGACATCTTCCTCTGACCCGCCCTCGGCCCCCGAGGCATAGGAAGCGATACCCACGTCCTGAGCGCCAGGACGTGGGTATCGCTTCCTATGCCTGTACGAGGGCCAGATGTCAGAGGTCGAGGGTGAGGGACGGCGTCCGGGCGCGGCCGACGCAGACCATCATCGAGCGGCCCGCGGCGCGCTCCTCGTCGGTGAGCACCGAGTCCCGGTGCTCCGGCTCCCCGGCCAGCACCCGCGTCTCGCAGGCGCCGCAGTAGCCCTTCTCGCAGTCGCTGGCCAGCGTGGGGACGACGTCGCGGAGCACCTCCACGATCCGCCGGTCGGCCGGCACCGTCACCGTCGTCCCGGTCCGGGCCAGGTGCAGCTCGAAGGGGACGTCGTGCGAGGTGTCGATCACGACCTCCTCCTCCGGCGCGGTGAACCGCTCGACGTGCAGCCGGTCGGAGACCCCCGCGGCGGCGCAGGCGGCCTCCACGGCGGCGATCATCGGCGCGGGCCCGCAGCAGTAGACGGCGGTGTCCGGGCCGATGGCGGCCACGGCGCCGGCGAGGTCGGGGATGCCGTGCACGTCCTGCGGGAGGAGCTGCACGCGGTCGCCGAGCAGGGCCACGAGGTCCTCGGCGAAGGCCATCGAGGCCGCCGTCCGCCCGCCGTAGAGCACCCGTACCGAGGCACCGCGGGCGACCAGCGACCGGGCCATCGCCAGGATCGGCGTGATGCCGATCCCGCCGGCGATCAGCAGGTGGTCGGGGGCGTCGACGAGCGGGAAGTGGTTCCGCGGGCCGCGCACGGTCAGCCGGGCGCCGGTGCGGGCCAGGTCGTGCAGCTCCACCGACCCCCCGCGGCCGGCCGGCTCGCGCAGGACGGCGACGGTCCAGCTGTCGGCGTCGGGCGAGCCGCACAGCGAGTACTGGCGCAGCCGCCCTGAGGGCAGCCGCACCTCGAGGTGGGCGCCCGGCGCCCAGGCCGGCAGTACCGCCCCCGAGGGATCGGCGAAGGTCACCGCGACGACGTCGGTGGCGACCGGCCGGACCTCGGTCACCTCCAGCTCCCGCGTGACGATCGCGGGGGCGACCGCGGCGGAGCCCAAGCGCGGACCGGAGGTGAACAGCGCCGGGATGGCGTCCCAGCCGGTCTGGTTGCCGCGGGTGGGATAGGGGACCAGCGACTCCGACAGCACGCGGTAGTCGGGCAGCCGGGTCAGGACCTGGCGCATCATCTCGCCGAACATCGCCCGGGCCAGGTGTGCGCCGGCGCAGCGGTGGGTGCCGATCCCGAAGGAGAGGTGCCGCTGCGGGTTGCGGTCGAGGACGACGCTCTCGGGGTCGGGGAAGACCTCCGGGTCGTGGTTGGCCGCCACCCAGGGGATGAGCACCCGCCGGCCGGCCTGCATCGGGACGCCGCCGACCTCGGTGTCGGCCAGCAGCGTGCGGGCCATCGACTGCGAGGGCGCGAAGACCCGCAGGAACTCCTCCACGGCGACGTCGAGCAGGTCGGGGTCGTCGATCAGCCGCTGCCGCTCGGCCGGGTGCTCGGACAGCCACACCAGCGTCGAGCCGGTGAGCGAGGTGGTGGTGTCGACCCCGCCGGCGACCAGCAGGTACATCACCGACACGAGCTCCTGCTCGGTGAACGGCCGCCCCTCGGGGTGCTCGGCGTGCACGAGCGCGGAGACGGCGTCGTCGCGGGGCTCGCCCCGGCGCGCGGCGATGAGCTCCCTGATCCGGGACTCGAGGTACATGAGCCCCTCGACGCCGCGCATCGCCCGCTCGGTGCCGGGGACGCTGGCGAAGATGTCGTGCACCGGCCCGGCGAGCTTCTTCCAGTCGTCGGTCGGGAAGCCCAGCCAGTCCAGCGTGACCGCGGCCGGCACCGGGTTGGTGAGGTCGCGGACGAAGTCCACCGACCCGGACTCGATGAACGCGTCGATCGCCGCGGTGGTGTGCCGGGCGATCATCGGCTTCAGCTTCTCGACCGCGTCGAACGTCAGCAGCGGGTTGATCAGCTCCCGGTACGGCGTGGCCCGCGGCGGGTCGAGCTCGATCGGGTACTGCTCCAGGCCGGGGCCGAACGGGATGACGAAGGAGATCCCGCGGTCGCCGGCCGGCGCCCGCTCCGAGGAGAAGGTGGCGTCGTCCCGCGCGATGCGGACGACGTCGGCGTGCCGGGTCGTGAAGAAGAAGCCCTCGTGGGTCTCGGTCCAGCCGACCGGCTGCTGCTCGCGGAAGCGCCGGTAGTAGGCGACCGGGTCGGCGTTGGCCTCGGCGGAGTGGTGGTCGAACGTGGGCAGTGACAACTCGCGCTCCGGAGGGGCTCGAGGTGGGACGCGCGGTGTTGCCCGGCCGCGCCACCGGGAGTCGGGAGCCTAGCCGCGCGGCGGGAGCAGGCGGATCGCGACCGCCTTCTCCTGCGTGTACTCCCGCATGGCGGCGTAGCCACCGCCGCGGGAGAAGCCGCTGTCCTTCTGCATGTTGAACGGGAAGCCGATGACGCCGGCGTCGTGGAACTGGTTGACCGCGACCTGGCCGCTGCGCACCCCGGCGGCCATCCGCAGCGCCCGGGAGACGTCTGAGGTCCAGATGCAGGACAGCAGCCCGAAGTCGGTGCGGTTGGCCAGCTCAAGAGCCTCGCCGTCGCCGCGGAAGGTCTGCAGCGCCAGGACCGGCCCGAAGACCTCCTCGCGGACGATCCGGGAGTCGGGGGTTACGCCGTCGACCACGGTCGGCTCGACGTACCAGCCGGCGTCCCGGTCGCCGGGCACGCCGCCGCCGGTGAGCACCCGCGCGCCGGTGGCCGGCAGCTCGGTGAGGAAGCCGAGAACCCGGTCCCGCTGCGTGGCGTTGACCAGCGGGCCCATGTCCAGGTCCTCGTCCCAGGCGCCGACCCGCACCGCGCGCATCGCCTCGACGACCCGCTCGCGGACCTCGTCGGCGATCGACTCGTCCACCACCAGCCGGGAGCCGGCGTAGCAGTTCTGCCCGGCGTTCTCGGTGATCGAGCCGACGATGGCGGGGATGGCGGCGTCGAGGTCGGCGTCGGCGAAGAGCAGGTTGGGCGACTTGCCGCCGAGCTCGAGCTTGACGGGGATCAGGTTCTCCGCCGCCGCGCGCATGATCGCCCGGCCGGTCGCGGTGGAGCCGACGAAGCTGAGGTGGTCGACGTCGGCGTGCCCGGACAGCGCGGCGCCGGCCGAGGGACCGCCGGTGACCACGTTGAGGACGCCGGCCGGGATCCCGGCCTCGGCCGCCAGCTCGACGAGCGCCAGCACCACGAGCGGGGCGACCTCTGACGGCTTGAGGACGACGGCGTTGCCCGCGGCGAGCGCGGGAGCGGCGTTGGCCGCGGTCAGGACGGCGGGCACGTTCCACGGCGTGATGACCGCGCACACGCCGAGCGGCTCCATCAGCGTGTAGCCGTGGAAGTCCGGCGTCCGGGTGGGCAGCGTGACGCCGGTGAGCTTGTCGGCGGCACCGCCGAAGTAGCCGATGATCCCGCCGGCGATGAAGGCGTTCATCCGGCCGCCCGACAGCGGCTTGCCGACGTCCTGGGCCTCCAGCGCCGCCAGCCGCTCGGCGTTCTCGAAGACCAGCTGCGACCAGCGGGTGATCAGCGCACCCCGGTCGCTGGGGTTGGTGGCCGCCCAGCCGGGGGCCGCGCGCCGGGCCGCGGCGACCGCGGCGTCGACGTCGGCCCCGCTGCCCTCGGCCACCGTGGCGAACGGCTGACCCGTCGCGGGGTCGACCAGCTCCAGCCGGCCACCGCCCGCGGCCGGGGTCCAGGCCCCGTCGATGAAGTTGAGCCCGTCGCGCACGGCCGTCGTCATGACCAGATCGTCGGCGCGAGCATCTCGTCAGTCAAGACGGTCTCTCGTAACGTGACACGCATGACCGGTCGACCCACTGCCGTGACCGCCGCCGTCCTGCGCGACCCCGCAGGACCCCTGGAGCTCGTCGAACTGGAGCTGGCCCCGCCCCGCGCCGACGAGGTGGTGGTGCGGCTGGTGAGCACCGGCATCTGCGGCACCGACCTGGAGTTCCGCTCCATGATGACCCCGCCCGTGGTGCTCGGGCACGAGGGCGCCGGGATCGTCGAGCAGGTCGGCGAGGGCGTGACCGACCTCGCCGTCGGCGACCCGGTCGCGATGACCTTCGCGTTCTGCGGCGAGTGCGGCCCCTGCCGGGCCGACGCGATGGCCTACTGCGAGAACTTCTGGGCCTACAACTTCATCGGCACCCGCCCCGACGGCAGCACGGCCCTGAGCGAGGACGGCGCGCCGGTGCACGGCCACTTCCTCGGTCAGTCCTCCTTCGCCACCCACGTGGTCGCCCGCCGCGGCAGCGTCGTCAAGGTCCCCGAGGGCACCGACCTCACCGTCGTCGGCCCGTTCGGCTGCGGCTTCCAGACCGGCGCGGGGGGCGTGCTCAACGTGCTCCGGCCCGCGCCCGGCAGCTCGATCGGCGTCTTCGGTGCCGGCGCGGTCGGCGCGGCGGCGATCCTGGGGGCGGTCGAGGCCGGCTGCACGACCATCGTCGCGGTCGACGTGAACCCCGCGAAGCTGGAGCAGGCGCGCGAGCTCGGTGCGACGCACACGGTCGCCGCGGGCGAGCCGGACCTGGCGGAGCGGGTGCGGGCCGAGGTCCCGGGCGGCCTGCAGTACAGCCTCGACACCACCGGCCGGGCGGACGTGCTCCGCGCGGCCGTGGAGTCGCTGGCCCCGCTGGGCGTCTGCGGGGTGATCGGCGTGGGCGCGAGCGCGGAGATGTCGTTCGAGTGGCGCTCCATCCTCGGCACGGGCCGCTCCGTCGTCGGCATCACCGCCGGGGCGAGCGTGCCGCAGGAGTTCCTGCCGCGGCTGGTCGAGCTGCACCGCGCCGGGCGCTTCCCGGTCGACGGGCTGCTGACGCACTACCCGTTCGCCGAGGTCAACCGCGCGCTGGACGACGTCCGGGCCGGGCGGGTCGGCAAGGCGGTGCTCACGTTCGACGCGTGAGTGCACCGGCCGTGACCTGCGACGTGACCGTCACCACTCCGCACCGGTGACGCGTGTCACTCAGGGGGCCAGCTGTGTTACGTCCACGTTGATTGCGTAACGGGCTCGACCCGACCGTTGACAGGGCCGCGCCGGGCCGACCACAGTGACCGCACCGGTCCACATGGTGATTCGCCGATTCACGATGCGAGACGGGCGAGGTCTTCGGGGAAGGAGGTGGAGCGGCGGTGCGAGCGATGGTCCAGACCGGTTTCGGTGGCCCCGAGGTGCTGTCTCTCACCGACGTCCCGGTCCCCGTGCCCGGCCCGGCCGACGTGCTGGTCAGAGTCGCTGCCTGCGGGCTCAACCAGCTCGACGTCCTGCAGCGCCGGGGCGACGTCCGGCTGCCCGGGCTCGCGCTGCCGCACGTGGCCGGGATGGACGTCGCCGGCGTCGTGGAGGCGGCCGGCGAGGAGTCCCCGGTGCCGGTCGGCGCCCGCGTCGTCCTCGACCCCAGTGTCCCCTGCGGCGCCTGCCCGCTCTGTCACGAGGGCCGCGGCGGCCACTGCCCCAACCTCCGGATCATCGGCGCCACCGTCGACGGCGGCCTCGCCGAGTACGTCGTCGCGCCGGCCTCGGCCGCGCACGTGCTGGCCGACACGGTGGACCTGGTCGACGCCGCCTGCCTGCCGACCCCCTGGGCCACCGCCTTCCACGCCGTCGTCACCGTCGGCCGGCTGCGGGCGGGGGAGACCCTGCTGGTGCACGCCGCGGCCGGCAACGTCGGCCTGGCCGCGGTGCAGATCGCCCAGCGCGTCGGCGCGCACGTGATCGCGACGGTCGGCAGCCCGGAGAAGGCGGCCGCGCTGGGGAAGATCGGCGTCGAGCACATCGCCTCCGGGCCCGACGCGGTGGGCGCCCTCGTCGCCGAGGTCACCGGCGGCCGCGGTGTCGACGTCGTCCTCGAGTACCTGGGCCCGGCCACCTGGGCCACGTCCCTGGCCGCCCTGCGGATCGGCGGCCGGCTGGTGTTCCTCGGCAACACCACCGGCGACTCGGTCACCTTCTCCCTCTCCGACGCCTTCCACCGCGGCCTGGAGCTGCTCGGTGCCGGTGGCTACGTGCCCAGCGACATGGCCGCGGCCCTGCAGCTGTTCGCCGACGGCGGGACGGCGCTGGTCGCCGGCAGCTACCCGCTCGAGGAGACCGGCGCCGCGCAGGACGTGCTCTGCGACCGCAGCACCGTCGGCCGCGTGCTGGTGATCCCGTGAGCGCCGCGCTGCTCGTCGTGGACGGCGACGTGGTCACCATGGGCCCGGACCGGGCGGTGCTGGAGCGGACCACCGTCGCCGTGGTCGACGGCGCGATCGCCGCGCTGGGGACGGCGGCGGAGCTGCGGGCCGCGTACCCGGGCGCCGAGGAGATCGACGCGGCCGGCTGCGTGGTCACCCCCGGCCTGGTCGACGCGCACCAGCACACCACCGGCGACCCGCTGATCCGCAGCACGATCCCGGACGACATCGACGCGCAGCAGGCGATCTTCGACTGGGCGGTGCCGATCCACGCCGGCCACGAGCCCGGCGACGACGAGCTTTCGGCCACCCTCACCGCCGTCGAGGCCCTGACCAACGGCGTCACCACGATCGCCGAGCCCGGCACCGTGGCCCACCCGCTGTCGGTCGCCCGCGGCCTGTCCGCCGCCGGCATCCGCGCCCGCGTCGGCATGTGGGGCTGGGACACCCCCGGTCTCCCCTGGTCGGCTCCGGTGGCCGAGGTCGTCGGCCGCCAGGAGCAGCTGCTGGCCGACCTCCCGCCCGGCGGCGTCGTCGGCGCCTGGGTGACCCTCGTCGGCCACGACCTCGCCAGCGACGAGCTCTTCGCCGCCGCGGCCGACCTCGCCGAGCGGGCCGGCACGCAGGTCACCTGGCACCTGTCGCCCAGCGACGCCGACGGCCTCGCCTACGCCGCCCGCAGCGGCAAGCGGCCGGTCACCCACCTCGCCGACCTGGGTGTCCTCGGCCCGCGGCTGGTGCTCGGGCACGGCGTCCACCTGGACGACGACGAGCTGGCCACCCTGCTGGACACCGGCACCGCGATCGCCGTCTGCCCCGGGGCCTACCTGCGCCTGGGTCAGGGTTACGTCACGGCGTCCCGGCACGCCGAGTTCCTCCGCGCGGGCGGACGGCTGGCCCTGGGCTGCGACTCGCACAACGCCGGGGACACCCCGGACGTGCTGCGCGCGGCCTGGCTGCTGGCGGGGGTCTCCCGCGACACCCGGGCGGGCGCGCCGCCGCTGACCGCCGCGGACGCCTTCGCCGTCGCCACGCGGACCGGCGCGGAGGCGCTGGGCCTCGGCGACGTCGTCGGCTCGATCGAGGTGGGCAAGCGCGCCGACCTCGTCGTCTTCGACGGCACCGCACCGGCCTGGACGCCGCGCGGTGACCTCGCCCTGCAGCTCGTCTGGGGTGCTCCCAGCGGCACCGTCCGCGACGTCCTCGTCGACGGCCGCCCCGTCGTCCGCGACGGCTCCGTCACCACCGTCGACCTGCCCGCCCTCCGCGAGGAGGCGGCAGGCCGCCGGGCCGCGCTGCTGCGCCGCGCCGGCATCGACGCCCCCACCAGCTGGCCGGTCCGGTCGGCCCTCGTCCCCGGAGGTCCGCGCACGTGAAGACCATCGACCTCGGCGGCCGCTCGCCGGCCCAGCTCCAGGGGCTGCTCTCCCAGCTCGTGGTGCCCCGGCCGATCGCCATGATCTCCACGACCGGCCCGGCCGGCGTGAACGTGGCGCCCTTCAGCTACTTCATGCCGGTCTGCGGCCTGCCGCCGACCGTCGCCGTCACCATCGGCACGGTCCGCGAGGCCACGCCCGAGCCCAAGGACACCTGGGTGAACCTCGAGGCGACCGGCGAGTTCGTCATCAACCTGACGACGACGGCGATGGCCGACCACATCGAGACCGTGGCCCGCGAGTACCCGGCCGGCGTGGACGAGGCCGAGCTGGTCGGCTGGACCACCCGGCCGTCGGAGGTCGTCGCCGCGCCGTCGGTGGCCGAGAGCCCGGCGCACATGGAGTGCCGCGTGCTGGAGTCGATCGACCGCGGCGACCCCACCTCCTGCTTCTCCGGGGTGCACATCGTCCTGGCCGAGGTCGTGAACATCCGGGTGTCGGAGGAGCTGCTCGCCGAGGGCAGCGAGACCCGGATCGACCCCACCCGGGTCGCCGCCGTCGGCCGCATGGGCTTCCCCTACTTCGTCGCCGCCACGGGCGACGCCGTCTTCGAGCAGGAGCGCGTCGCGTACGCGGACCTGGTCGACAGCGCCGGCTGAGCCGGTCGCGCAGCACACCGCACCACCGGCTCCACAGCACCCCGCCCCCGTCCCCCCACCCCCTGAACCACAGGAGGCAGCAATGTCCACCACCAGACCGCTGCGGCGCACCGCCGCGCTGGCCGCTGTCGCGGTCGTCGCGCTGAGCGCCTGCGGCAACAACGCCGACGACTCCGACGGCGGGTCCGACGGCGGCTCCTCCGGCGGCGGCAGCAACGCCTCGGGCGAGCAGCCGGACGTCAACGGCGACGGCGACGTCAAGATCGGCGTCCTCAGCCCCGGCGACCTCAACGACAACGGCTACTACGAGTCCTTCGTCGTCAAGGCGCAGGAGTTCGTCGACGAGCAGGACGGCTGGGAGCTGATCCAGGTCGGGTCGATCAACCCGGCCGACGCGCTGGAGCAGGCCCGCAACATGTGCCGCCAGGGCGTCGACATGGTCGCGCTGGCCGCCTCCGAGCTCGCCGACGCCCTGCCGGCGGCCGAGGAGGACGTCTGCGCGGACACGATCTGGTACCTGCCGTCGCAGACGGAGGGCTACGAGCTCGCCGACAACGTCGTCCTCTCCCAGGACTCGGCGTCGGAGTCCCTGCTGGCCGCCGGCTACGCCCTCGGCCTGCTGATGCAGGACAGCGGCGCGACGACGGCGGGCTTCGTCACCGGCCCCGAGCTGGACTTCAGCATCATCGCCGCGCAGGCCTTCCAGGCCGGCGTCCGGCAGCTGGTGCCCGACGCCGAGGTCGTCACCACCTACACCGGCGACTTCGACGACTCGGGCCTGGCCGTGGAGGCCACCCAGGCGCAGATCGGCCAGGGCATCGGCGGGCTCTACCCGTACCTGGGTGGCGCCACCGACGCGGCGGCCCAGCTGGGCTTCGACGCGGACATCCCCGTCCTGACGCCCGGCACGGACCGCTGCAGCGACGACACCTACGCCATCTCGGTGATCTTCGACCCGGGTGAGTACTTCGCCGCGGCGCTGGAGGACTTCGCCAACGGCGAGCTCGAGGGCGGCACGACCCGCCTGTGGAAGATGGGTGTCGACCCGCTGCCGACCGTCCAGTTCTGCGACGCCAGTGGCGCGACGCCCGAGCAGGAGCAGCAGCTGGCGGACTTCATCGCCTCGGTCGGGGACGGCACCATCGACCCCGACGCCGAGGTCGAGCGCCTGGGGAGCTGACGCATGAGCCACGACCGTGCCCGTACCGACGGGCCCGTCCCCGCGCTGGAACTGCGGGGCATCAGCAAGCGGTACGGGCCGGTCGTGGCCTGCGACGCCGTGGACCTCACCGTCCAGCGCGGTGAGGTGCACGGCCTGCTCGGCGAGAACGGCGCCGGCAAGTCCACCCTCATGAAGGTCCTCATGGGCCTCGTCCAGGCCGACGCCGGGGACGTCCACCGGGACGGCGTCGCGGTGGACGTGCGCACCCCGCAGCAGGCCGCCGAGCACGGCCTGGGCATGGTGCACCAGCACTTCAGCCTCATCGAGCCGCTCACCGTCTGGGAGAACGTCGCCCTCGGCGAGCCCGGCCGCATCGACCGCGACGCGATCTGCGCCGACGTCGAGGCGGTCGGGGCGCGCTACGGACTGACCATCGAGCCCACGGCCACCGTGGAGCGGCTCTCCGCCGGCGAGCGCCAGCGGGTCGAGCTCATCAAGGCCCTGCGCCGCGACCCGAAGGTGCTCGTCCTCGACGAGCCCACCTCGGTGCTCACCATCGCCGAGTCGGCGGCGCTGTTCGAGGTGCTGCGCACCTCGGTCGCCGCCGAGGGGCGCGGGGTCATCCTCATCAGCCACAAGCTGGCCGAGATCACGGCCGCCACCGACGTCGTGTCGGTCCTGCGGCGCGGCCGGCTGGCCTTCCACTGCCGGACCGCGGACACCTCGGCACCCGAGCTGGCCCGCCAGATGGTCGGCCGCGACGTGTCCCTGCGGGCCGAGGGCGCCGCCCTCGGCCTCGTGGTCACCGACGACCCGGCCAAGCACCTCACCCCGGTGCTGCAGGGCGGTCTGGACGCCGTCCCCGCCGAGCCGCCGGCTCCGGAAGCCCCCGCCGACGTACCGGGGACCGCCGCCCTCGCCCTGCACGGGCTGTGCGTCGCCGGACCGGACGGCCGGATCCTGCTGGACTCCCTCGACCTCGAGGTGGCGACCGGCGAGATCGTCGCCCTCTACGGGGTCGAGGGGAACGGCCAGGCCACCCTCGGGGACCTGCTCTCCGGCCTGATGGCCCCCGACACCGGCGAGGTCCGCGTGGACGGCCGGGCGGTGTCCCTCGACCGCCCCGGCGCCCTGCACGAGGCCGGCGTCGGCGTGATCCCCGAGGACCGGCACCGCTCCGGGGTCGTCCTCGACCTGAGCGTGGCCGACAACCTGGTCATGACCGACCTCCGCCGCTTCAGCGGGCGGTTCCTCATGCGCCGGGCGCAGATCCGCGCCCAGGCCGAGGAGCTCGTGGAGCGGTTCGCCATCCGGACGCCGTCGGTCGACGCCCCGCTGCGCACCCTCTCGGGCGGCAACCAGCAGCGCGTCGTCCTGGCCCGGGAGCTGTCGGCGAACCCGACCGTCCTCGTGGCCGCCCAGCCCACCCACGGCCTGGACGTGGGCGCCATCGAGGACATGTACGCGCGGCTGCGCGAGGCGGCCGCCGCCGGCGTCGCCGTCCTGCTCATCTCGACCGAACTGGAGGAGGTCATGGCGCTGGCCAGCCGCATCGCGGTCATCTCGTCGGGCCGGATCACCGGGGTCCTCGACGTCGCGGACGCCTCCCCGCAGCGCCTGGGCATGCTCGTCGGAGGTGAGGCGGCGTGAGCGCCCCCTCCCCGACGCCCGCCCCCGCGCGGCGGCCGCTGGCCGCCTACGTCGTCGGCGGCATGGGGCTGCGCCGGCCCGGTGCCGACGCGTGGCGGACCGCGGCCATCACCGTGGGCTGCGTCGCCGTCGCGGTGCTGCTGGCCGGGTTGCTCGTGACGATCTCCGACGGCTCGCCGTCCGAGGTCGTGGACGCCCTGTACACCGGCAGCATCGCCGACGCCGCGGGCTGGTCGCAGACGCTCGTCAACGCCGCGCCCCTGCTGCTGGTGGCCCTCGGTGCGTGCATCGCCAACCGGGCCGGGGTCTTCAACATCGGCCAGGAGGGCCAGCTGCTCATCGGCGCGATGGTCGGCTGCTTCGTCGCCCTGCGCCTGCAGGGGCCCGGCTGGCTGGTCATCAGCGTCGCGCTCGTCGCGGCCGCGGCCGGCGGCGGCGCCTGGTCGGGCATCAGCGCGGCGATGTACTACACCCGCGGCGTCAACGTCGTCGTGTCGACGCTGCTGCTCACCTTCATCGCCATCCAGGTGGTGCAGTTCGCCGTCCTGAGCCCCTCGCTGCTGCAGGAGACCGGCATCGGCAACGGGCCGGCCCGGCCGCAGTCGGACTCGGTGCCGGAGTTCCTGCGGCTGGCCAGCTTCGGCCAGTACCCCGACCTGACCATCGGCGTGGGCGTGATCCTCGCCCTCCTGGCCGCCGTCGTGCTGGCGGTGCTCCTGGGCCGCAGCCGCTGGGGCTTCCGGCTCAGCATGCTGGGCCTCAACCCCATGGCCGCCCGGCACGCCGGCATCCGCGCCTCCCGCCTGGGCGGCTCGGCCCTCGTCCTGTCGGGGGCCTTCGCCGGGCTCGCCGGCGGCGTCATCCTGCTGGGCACGGTGTTCCGGCTCCAGCCGGCGATCTCCAACAACTACGGGTGGGACGGTCTGCTCGTGGCCCTCGTCGCCCGCAGTCGCCCGGGGCTGGCGGTCCCGGTGGCCGTGCTGTTCGGCGGCCTGCGCGCCGGCTCCAGCTACCTGGCCGCCACCGGGGTGCCCGACTACCTGGTCGACGTCATCCAGGCGCTGCTGGTGCTGGCCTTCGTCGTCCCGCCCGTGCTGTCCGCGCTGTGGGGCCGCCGTCTCCGCAACCGCTCCGCCGTCGCCGAGACCCCCGCCCGGCCGTCGGCCGCCGCGCCCGCCAAGGAAGAGGTGCCGGTCTGATGTGGCTCGACGACGGTGGCACGGTGCTCTCCAGCGCCCTGCGCCTGACCGCTCCGCTGGCCTTCGCCGCCTGCGGTGAGTACCTCGCCGAGCGCGCGGGGACGCTGAACATCTCAGTCGAGGGGATGATGCTCTCGGGCGCCTTCGGCGCGATCGCGGTCGGCAGCGCGACCGGCAGCCCGAGCGTCGGCCTGTTCGCCGGCGCGCTGATCGGCCTGGTCGTCGCCCTGGTGCACGCCAACCTGTCGCACCGGATCCAGATCAACACCTTCGTGGTCGGCCTGGTGATCAACACCCTGGTCCTCGGCGTGACGAGCTTCCTCACGCAGATCATGGAGTTCTCCCGCACGCAGGTCGCCGTGCTGCGGATACCCGGACTCGCCGACATCCCGATGCTCGGCGTCGTGTTCGACCAGCGCTGGCCGTTCTACCTGCTGGTGGGCGTCGTCCCGCTGACCTGGTACCTCGTCAACCGCACCCGGTGGGGGCTGGAGCTGCGCGCCGTCGGGGAGAACCCGCAGGCCGCCGACGTCAGCGGGATCAAGGTGAACCTGCGCCGCCGGCAGGCGCTCATGTGGTGCGGCCTGCTGTCCGGGCTGGGCGGGGCCTACCTGTCGGTCGGCCTGGTCGGCTCCTTCAACAACAACATGACCGCCGGCCGCGGGTTCATCGTCATCGCGGCGGTGATCTTCGGTGCCTGGCGGCTCAAGGGCACCATGCTCGCCTGCTTCCTGTTCGGCGCCGCCGACGCGCTGCGGCTGGCGCTGCCGTCGCTGGGCGTGGAGCTCAACGCCCAACTGCTCGTCGCGGCGCCCTACCTCCTCGCGCTGACGGTCATGGTGCTCATGGCCAAGTCGCAGCGGGAGCCCCGGGCGCTGGCCAAACCGTTCGAGAGAGGGCTCGTGTGAGCCCGACCGGCACCGTCGCCGATCCCGAGAAGGAGTACCCCTGATGACCGGACCCGCGCTCCCCGAGGCCCGCTGGACGCACGTCGCCCTGCCCTGCGGCGACCTGGACGCCTCGATCGAGTTCTACACGTCGCTGACCCCGCTGGTCGTCGTCGAGCGGTTCGCCGACGAGGCCGGCGAGAGTGCGTGGCTGTCCAACGACAAGCAGGCCGACTCGCCGTTCGTGCTGGTCCTCGTCTCCTTCAACTCCTCGAAGGGCCAGCAGCTGGGCCTGCTCAAGCCGTTCGCGCACATCGGCATCGAGGTCCCGAACCGGGAGGACGTCGACGCGATCGCCGACAAGGCCCGCGAGGCCGGGAACCTGCACTGGGAGCCGCGGGACATGCCCGGCGTCGTCGGCTACATCTGCGCGCTCAACGACCCCGACGGCAACGTCATCGAGATCTCGCACAACCAGAAGGTGTACGAGCTCGTGCGCGCCAAGTGGGGCACCGCTGAGTGAGACCCGCGACGCCGTCCTCGGCTACCTCGCCGCGCTGAACGCCGGGGACGCCGACGGCGTCGCCGGCTGCGTGACGGAGGACTTCGTCAACGAGCACACCAGCGCGCGGGGGAGCAGCCTCACCGGGCGGGCCGCCTACCGGGAGCGCCTGCCCGGCTTCCTCACGGGCTTCTCCGGCCTGCGGTACGACGTCGAGGAGCTGCTGGTCGACGGCGACCGTGCGGCGCTGGCGTACCGGATGACCGCCCTCATGCAGCGCGACGGTGCCCCGGCGGTGCCCCTCGACGTCCGCGGCGTCTTCCGCTTCCATGTCCGGGACGGCCTGGTCGCCGCCCGCGCCGACTACTGGGACGGGGAGGTGGTCGCCGCGCAGATCGCGGCCGTGGACGCTGCGGCCCCCTGACCGACCCCCCCACGACCCACCCCGAGTTGGCAACAGACCGGGGTGGGGGAGCGCGGCGACGACGCCCGCTGGATCCCGCCGTTGCATGCCGATCGGGCGTGCGACGTGCGCCCGGCCGGACCCCATCGGTCCACCCCCGGGAGTCCTCCAGTGAAGAACGTCCTCTACCGAACGCACGGCGACGCCGACGTCCTCGAGATCGTCGACTCCGACGTGCCGCAGCCCGGCCCCGGCGAGGTGCTCGTCGCCGTCGCCGCCTGCGGGCTGAACCACCTCGACGTCCTCCAGCGCCGCGGGCCCGCCCTCATCCCCGGGTACGCGCTGCCGCACGTGGCCGGCATGGACGTCGCCGGCACCGTCGTCGGCCTCGGCCCCGGGGTCGACGTCGTCGCCTTCCCGGCGGCCCGCTCGGGGACCCGGGTGGTGGTCAACCCGGCGATCCCCTGCGACGACTGCCCGGCCTGCCGCAGCGGGGCCGACGGGCTGTGCGGCACCGCGCGCGTCGTCGGCGGCAACGTGGCCGGCGGCTACGCCGACTACGTCGTCGTCCCGGCCGCGAACGTGCACCTCGTGCCGGACGGGGTGAGCCTGGTCGAGGCCGCCACCGTGCCGACGGTCTGGATGACCGCCTGGCACGCCCTCGTCGAGGTGGCCGCGGTCGCCGCCGGGGAGACGGTGCTCGTGCACGCCGGCGCCAGCGGCGTCAGCACCGCCGCGATCCAGCTGGCCAAGGCCGCGGGTGCGCGGGTGGTGACCACGGTCAGCAGCCCGGCCAAGGTGGCCTACGCCGAGGGCCTGGGCGCCGACCTCGTGATCGACACGTCGAGCACCGACCTGGTCGGGGCCGCGCGCGGCTTCACCGACGGCCGCGGGGTGGACCTCGTCGTCGACCACGTCGGCCCGGCCGTCTGGGACGCCTCGGTCTACAGCATGGCGCCGCGCGGCCGGATGGTCTTCCTCGGCAACACCACCGGCGACCGGACGTCCTTCGACCTCGTCTACGCCTACCACTTCGGCCTGCGCTTCCTCGGCTCCGACCCCTACGACCGCCGGGAGTTCGGGCCGATGCTCGAGCGGTACTGGAGCTCGGGCTTCAGCACCCCGGTGGACAGCGAGTTCGCCCTGACCGACGCCGCCGACGCGCAGCGGCACATGGAGTCGCGGCGGGCCACCGGCAAGATCGTGCTGCGGCCGTGACCGCGCCGGTCGGGCCCGGCCCGGTCTGGGACGTCGTCAACGGGCTGGCTGCGTTCGGCGCCCTGTCCGCCGCGCTGGAGCTGGGCCTCTTCGATGCGTTGGCCGAGGGCGGGCTGCCGCCCGACGACCTGGCCGCGAGGCTCTCGGCCGAGGACGTCGACGCGGTGGCGCTGCTCGCCGACGTGCTGGTCTCCCTGGGGCTGCTCACCGGCGACGGGCGGGCCGTGGCGCTGACCCCGGTGGCCGAGCGGTTCCTCGTGTCGGGCTCGCCGGCCTCGATGGCGGCGCTGGGCCGCCTCTCGCCCGGCCCCTGGTCGGGCTGGCAGCAGCTGGCCGAGACCGTCCGCAGCGGCGCCGTGGCGGCCGGCACCCGGGACGAGCTCGACGCGATGTACCCGGAGCTCGTGCGGGCCACGGCGCCGACCCAGCGGGCGGTGGCCTCCGGCGTGGCCGCCGCGCTGGCCGAGCGGGACCTGTGGCCGTCGTCGCCGACCGTCGTGGACCTCGGCTGCGGATCGGGCGCCTGGCTGGCCGCGCTGCTCGCCGACCGGCCCGGCGCCACCGCGGTGGGCGTGGACCTGCCCGGCGTCCTGCCGGTCGCGCGGGAGACGCTGGAGGGCGTCGCCGGCGTCACGCTGCTCGAGGGCGACTACCTCGAGGTGGAGCTGGCCGCGGGGTCCGCCGACGTCGTCGTCCTCGCGCACGTGCTGCGGGCGGAGCCGCCGGCCCGCGCCCGGGCGCTGCTGCTGCGGGCGCTGGAGCTGCTGGCGCCCGGCGGGGTCGTCGTCGTGGCCGACTACCCGCGGCCCGACCCGGTCGCCGCGCCCGATCCCGACCGGGCCGCCGTCCTCGCCGGGGCCCGCCACGAGCTCCTGCTCTCGCTGACCATGACCGCCGCCACCGACGGCGTCGGCGTCACCGTCGCCGACCTGCGGTCCTGGGCCGCCGACGGCGGAGCCGCCCTGGCCGACGTCCTGCAACCGGTGCCCCGCCAGACCGTCTTCCTGATCCGCCCCGAGGCCCCCGCCCCCGAGAACGAGGAGTGACCCTTGTCCGAGAACAGCACCGCACCGACGGGCCAGCCCTGCGACACCCTCGTGCTCGGCTCGCACGTCGTCACGATGGACGACGACCGCCGGGTCTTCCGTGACGGTGCCATCGCGATCCGCGGCGGCCGGATCGTCGACGTCGGCCCGGCGGCCGAGCTGTCGGCCGGCTGGAACGCGCGGGAGGTCGTCGGCGGTGAGCGGTTCGTCGTCACCCCGGGCCTGATCAACACGCACGTGCACATCACCGGCGAGCCGCTGACCCGCGGCTTCGTGCCCGACGACACCCCGTTCCTCGAGAACGTCTTCGAGTGGCTCACCCCGATCCACACGCACTACACCGAGGAGGACGAGCACATCTCCGCGCAGCTCGCCGCGCTGGAGATGCTCAAGTCAGGGACGACGGCGTTCCTGGAGGCCGGGACGGTCCGCTTCATCGACCCCGTCGTCGACGGGCTGTCGGAGATCGGCATCCGGGCGCGGGTGGGCCCCTGGGCGTGGGACCTGGTGGGCGACTACGAGGCGCTGCGGATGACCACCGCCGAGGCGATCGGCGCGATGACCTACGCGATGGACACCTACGGCTCGGCCGCCGACGGGCGCGTGCAGGCCTGGCCGATCGTCATCGGGCACACGACCTGCAGCGACGAGCTGTGGCAGACCGCCAAGAGGATGTCGGACGAGCGCGGCACCGGGATGAGCGCGCACATGTCCCCGGCCGCGATGGACCCCGAGGGCTTCCTGGCCACCTTCGGGCAGCGGCCGATGATCCACCTCGACGAGATCGGCGTCCTCGACCGCAACGTCCTGCTCACCCACGCCGTCCACGTCGACGACAGCGAGATCGCCGCGCTGGCCCGGACCGGCACCTCGATCGCGCACTGCCCGACGACGGCGCTCAAGGTCTCCTACGGCGTCACCCAGATCGGGAAGTTCCCCGAGATGGTCGCCGCGGGCGTCAACGTGGCGATCGGCACCGACGGCAACAACGCGTCGAACTACCACGACCTCATGCGGGCCACCTACCTCGTGGCCGGTCTGTTCAAGGACGCCCGGCGCGACGCGACGATGTTCCCGGCCGAGGACGCGTTCGCCATGGCCACCCGCAACGGGGCGAAGGCGCTGCAGGCCGAGGACGAGCTCGGCTCCATCGAGGTGGGCAAGCAGGCCGACCTGGTGCTGCACGACACGAACCGCCCGGAGTGGCGGCCGCTGCACAACGTCGCCAACCAGCTGGTCTGGTCCGCCGACGGCCGCGGCGTGCACACCGTCCTCGTCGGCGGACGGCGCGTGGTCGAGGACTACCGCTGCACCACGATCGACGAGGACGACCTGCTGCGCCGCGCCCAGGCCGCGGGCGAGGGCGTCGTCGCCCGCTCCGGGCTCCCCGACCGGGCCAAGTGGCCCACGTTCTGAACCGACGAACACCCACCAGGAAGGAACCGTCATGCCCCAACTGACCGAGGCCCGCTGGACCCACGTGGCCATCCCCGTCACCGACATCGACCGGTCGATCGAGTTCTACACGTCGGTGACCCCGCTGGTGCTCGTGCAGCGGAACGCCGACGAGAGCGGCCGCAGCGCGTGGCTGTCCAACCCCGGGCAGGTCGAGACGCCGTTCGTGCTCGTGCTCGGGGAGTTCATCCCCGAGGTCGGTGCCCGCTTCGGCATCGTCGACGGCAAGCCCGACCCGACGTTCTCGCCGTGGGCGCACATCGGCATCGAGCTGCCCAACAAGTCCGACGTGGACGACGTCGCGGCGAAGGCGAAGGAGCTGGGCCGGCTGCAGTGGGAGCCGACCCAGATGGCCGAGCACATCGGCTACATCTGCGCCGTCCTGGACCCCGACGGCAACGTCCTGGAGTTCAGCCACAACCAGAAGGTCTTCGCGACCATCCAGGACCTCTGGGGCTGACCCCGCCCGTCCGGCGACCCCGCCCACCCGCGTGGTGGACGGGGCCGCCGGCCTGCCGGACAACACCTCACGAGGACACCGACGAACACGCCAAGGTGGTTCACATGACGGGACGGCGTCTCGTAGTGTGAGCCGCATGCGGCAGCGACAGCTCGGTTCCCGGCAGGTCGGCGCGGTAGGTCTGGGTGCGATGCATCTGTCCAGCCGGCCGGATCGGCCCGACGCGGAGCACGCGGCGGCGACCGTGCACGCGGCGCTCGACGCCGGCGTGACGCTGGTCGACACCGCGGACGTCTACTGCGCCGACGAGACCGAGATCGGCCACAACGAGCGGCTGGTCGCCGCGGCGCTGCGGAGCTGGTCCGGCGATGCCGACACCGTCCTCGTGGCCACCAAGGGCGGGCTCGTCCGGCCCTGGGACTTCCGCGCCACCCCCGAACACCTGCACGCCGCCGCCCGTGCGAGCGCGCAGGCCCTCGGCGTCGAGGCGATCGGGCTCTACCAGCTGCACTGGCCCGACCCCTCCGTGCCGTACGCGGAATCCGTGGGCGCCCTGCGCGACCTGGTGGACGACGGCGTGGTGCGGACCGTCGGGGTGAGCAATGTCGACGTCGCCAAGCTGGACATCGCCGCCGAGGTGCTCGGGGACCGGCTGGTCGGCGTGCAGAACCCGTTCTCCGTCGAGGACCGCTGGGGCGAGCCGATGCTGCGCCGGACCGAGGAGCTCGGCCTGGCGTTCCTGCCGTACACACCCCTGGCCGGGGTCGCGGAGAGCGGGGCCCGGGCGCAGGCGACCCGCGAGGTGGCCGCCGAGCTCGGCGTCTCGCCCCAGCGGGTCGCGCTGGCCTGGCTGCTGGCCCACTCGCCGGCCGTCGTCGCCATCCCCGGCTCGACCCGTCCGGCGTCGATCACCGACAGCGCCGGCGCGGCCGGGCTGGAGCTGTCGGCGGAGCAGATCGGACGGATCACCGACGCGCCGATCGACCCCTCCCGCCCCACGACGTTCGCCCACTGAGTTCCCGGGCGTCTCGCGGGACGGGACGTCGTCTCGTATTGCTTGACAAGACGCCGTCTCGCATCGAAGGATCGCCGACATGGACCTGCTCGCTACGCCGGAGGGCCTGGCGCGCCGCGAGGGCGACGAGGTCGCCGTCCTGGACCTGCCCCACCGCGACGTGGGGGCGCTCGTGGCCGACACCGGATCGCTCGCCGCGGCGGCCACCGCGCGGGTCCTCCGGCGGCTGCCCGCGGCCGAGGCGCTGGCCGCCGCGCTGCCGCCGCTGCCGGCCCCCGGCACGGTGTGGGGCGTCGGGCTGAACTACCGGTCCAAGGCGCGGATCACCGGCCGTGAGGTCCCGGCCGAGCCGATCCTGTACGTCTCCGCCGCCTCCTCCGTGGCCGGGCCGAACGGGCTGCTCCCGCACCCCTCGGGCATCACCGACCAGCTGGACGCCGAGGCCGAGATCGCCGTCGTCATCGGGCGGCGCCTGTACCGCGCCTCCGAGCGCGAGGCCTGGGCCGCGGTCGCGGGTGTCACCGCGGGCAACGACCTCACCGCGCGCGACGTCATGAAGGCCACCGGCACCCCGGCCCTGGCCAAGAGCTTCCCCGGCTGCACCCCGCTCGGCGCCTCGGTGCTCGACGCCCGCGGCCTCGACGACGGCGCCGCGATCGGCGTCCGCGGCCGGGTCAACGGCGTCGTGCACCAGGACGACACCAGCGCCGACATGATCTGGTCGATCCCCGAGCTGCTCGCGCGGATCTCCTGGTACGCCGCGCTCCAGCCCGGCGACGTGTTCCTCAGCGGCACCCCGGCCGGCACCGGCCAGGACCGCGGGGTCTACCTCGCGCCCGGTGACGTCGTCACCGTCGAGGTCGACGGCGTCGCGCCGCTGACCACCACCATCTCGTCCGCCGCCGCACCGGTCGCCCCGGTCCCGCGGGCGGACGTCGTCCCGGCGCACTGACGCGCCCCCCCACCCGCCGTCCCCGAGCACCCGGAGCCCATCGCATGTCCGCACCCGCCGACACCCGCACGGACGCAGTCAGCGCCGTCCACGACCTGGTCCTGACCGGCGGGCGGGTCCTCGACCCGGCCAACGGCCTCGACGGGCGCTACGACGTCGCGGTCACCGACGGCCGGATCAGCGCCGTCGCCCCGACGATCGACGGCGCGGCGACCGAGCGCATCGACTGCACCGGCCGGCTGGTGCTCCCGGGCCTGGTGGAGGGCCACACGCACATCTTCGAGCGCGTCTCGAAGGTCGGCGCCAACCCCGTCGAGGCGCACCTGCGCCGCGGCGTCGTCGCCGCCGCCGACGCGGGGACCGCGGGCGCCTCGACGTTCGACGCGTTCAAGAAGTTCGTCGTCGAGCCCAGCGGCATGCGGATCCTGAGCTTCCTCAACGTCTCGGTGCTCGGCCTCATCGACTTCCGCTTCGGCGAGCTGCTCAACCCCGACACCCTCGTGCCCGAGGACGCGCTGCAGGTGGCGGCGGAGAACCCCGACATCGTCCGCGGCTTCAAGATCCGGCTCTCGACCGACGTCGTCCCGGCCGACCAGTGGCGGCCGCTGCTGGAGAAGTCGCTGGCGATCGGCGAGCAGGCCGGCCTGCCCCTGATGGTGCACATCGGCGAGACCCCCGAGCCGCTGGCCGAGGTGCTGCCCTACCTGCGGCCCGGCGACATCGTCGCGCACTGCTACACGGGCAAGGAGTTCAACATCCTCCAGGAGGGGGCGGTCCAGCCGGCCGTCGCCGAGGCCCGCGCCCGCGGGGTGCTCTTCGACTCCGCCCACGGCAAGAGCAACCTGAGCTACGACGTGGCCCGCCCGGCGATCGCCGCGGGCTTCCTCCCCGACATCGCCTCCTCGGACACCAGCGGCCGCAACTGGCGCGGCCCGGTCTTCGACCTGCTCACCAGCCTCTCCAAGCTGGTCGCCCTCGGGGCCCCCCTGCCGGAGATCATCAAGCGCGCCACCATCGACCCGGCGCGACTGCTCGGCATCGCCGACGAGGGATACGGTGCCCTGACGGTCGGCAACCCGGCCCACGTGACGGTGGTCGAGGAGGTCAGCGACCAGCTGCTCCCGGACGCCGCCGGCAACTCGATCGTGGCCCCGCGCTACGAGCCCGTGACCGTGCTGCACGCGGGTGCGCCGGTGGAGCTGGTGCCGTGGCGCGGGCTGGGGGCCTGAGGAGCATCAGGAGGACGGCGATGAGCGACGTGCACCGGTCGCGAGCGGGGCTGCGCGCTGCGCTGGCCTCCGGGGAGCGGCTCACCGGGCTCTTTGTGAAGCTGCCCTGCCCCGACGTCCTCGAGCTGGCCGCCTCGGCCGGGTTCGACCTCGTCGTCGTCGACCTCGAGCACTCCACGCTCGGCGAGTCCGAGGCGTTCGACCTGCTCCGGTACGCCGACGCGCTCGGTCTGCCGGCGCTGGTCCGGCTGGCGCGGGTCGACCCGCCGCTGGTCAACCGGGTCCTCGAGGCCGGTGCCGTCGGCGTCCAGCTGTCGATGCTGACCTCGGTGGCCCAGCGCGAGGAGCTGCAGGCCGCCGTCGCCTACGGGCCGGCCGGCCGCCGTTCGGTCGGCCTGGCCCACACCGGCGCCGGGTACGGCTCGGTCGGACTGGCGGACTACCTGGCCGCCGAGCGGGCCGACCCGCCGCTGCTCGTGGGCCAGATCGAGTGCCGGACGACCGACCCGCTGGAGCAGGTCGTCGCCGGCCTGGACGTCGCCTTCGTGGGGACGACCGACCTCACCGTCGCGCTGGGCCTCGACCCCGCCGACGCGACCGGCATCCGCGCCGAGGTCGACGCCGTGGCCGCCGCGGCGCTGGCCACCGGGGTGGCGTTCGGCGGCTGGGCTCCGCGCCCGGACGCCGCCGAGGGCCTCGGTCTCGGTCCGGCCGGCTACCTCGTCGTCGGCTCGGACCTGCAGTTCCTCGGCGCCGCGCTGCGTGCCGCCGCCCCGCCGTCCCGGGAGACCCGATGAGCACCGAGCCCGCCGTCCCCTCGCGCAACGCCGCCCTCTACGGGCGGGTGGTGAACTGGGACGACATCCCCGCCGAGACGGTCCGTCTCGGCGTACGGCGCAAGGTCTACAGCACCGACGAGATCATGATCGCCTGGCACAGCCTGGACGTCGGGATGACGCTCAACCCGCACAGCCACGCCGACTTCGACCAGCTGGTCACCATTGCCGAGGGCGTGTGCAACTACCACGTCGCCGGGACGCCGCACCGCATGCGGGCGGGCTCGTTCCTGCTGGTCCCCGCGGGGGCGGAGCACTTCGTGGAGCCGCTCGAGGGACCGTGCGTGAACATCGACTTCTTCGTGCCCCCGCGGGCGGACTTCGCCTCCGCGCTGCGCTGGCTGACCGCCGCGCCCTGACGCCGGGCCACTGACCGCCGGCGGGTCAGGCCTGGGGGCCGGGGTCCTCGGTGCCCAGGTGGGCCGAGATCTCCTTGGCGGTCTGCACCAGCGCGGCCGCCATCGGGCTGTGCACGTCGGAGTCGATCGACACCGTCGTCCCGACGATGGCGACCGCGCCCACGAGCGCGGCGCCCTGGAAGACCGGGGCCGCCAGGGTGCGTACGCCGTTGACCGCGGGCACGTTGACCGAGACGCCCGCCGCGCGGATGGCCTCGATCTCTGTGCGCAGCTCCGGGTCGCGCTTGAGCGCCCGCGGCAGGCCGGCCACCTCCTCGGCGCGCAGCCAGGCGCAGAAGACGCGGCCCTGGGCCGACTGCACCGGGTCCAGCCGCGAGCCGACCCGGACGCTGATCCGGATGACGCGGTCGGTGTTGTCGACCGAGCGGACGACGATCGGCGACTCGCCGTCCCAGACCGACAGGACCACCGTCTCGTCGACCTGGTGCAGCAGCCGCTCCATGAAGGGCTCCGCGGCGCTCACGATCGGCAGCCCGGCGCGGGCGGCCGCGCCGAGGGTGAGCACTTGCGGACCGAGCGAGAACAGGGCCGAGCGCTCGTCGTAGCGCAGCAGCTTCGCCGCACGCAGCGCCTTGGTGTAGCGGTGCGCGGTGGCCTTGCTGGCGCCGAGCCGCTGGGTGATCTCGTTGAGGCTGAGGTAGGGCCGCGCCGGGGTGAAGGCGTCGAGGATGAGTGCGGCCCGCTGAACCGTCTGGATGGTCGGCGCGGCGGCGTCGCCGTCGCGTGCCGGGCGGCTGGCAGGCTCGGACACGGGCGAGCTCCTCGGGACGTGGGACGGGGGCGGGGACGGCGGCCGTCTCCCGACGTGAGACAGCATCCTGACGGCCGAGACGGCGAACGGTCAACGCCGCCCGCCGTGCGGGGCCTCACCGGCACCGCGGCCGGTTCACCGGTTGACACCCAGGGGCCAGCGGCACATGCTCAATACCGCGATGCGAGACAGCGTCTCGCATGTGTTTCGGCAGAGTTACCGCATAGTCGTGCCGCCCCGCCTCGGCGAGGGCAGACGGGAGCCCCTGTGACGTCGCCCAGTGCCCATCCCGACTCCGACGCCGCCACCGCGCCACTGGTCGTCCAGGACTGGGAGCGCCGCGCCTTCCGCGTGCACCGCCGCGCCTACCGGGACGCCGAGCTGTTCGAGGCCGAGCGCGCCCGCATCTGGGAGAAGACCTGGCTCTACCTCGGCCACGAGACCGAGCTCGGCCCGAACGACTTCAAGGTGCGCACCCTCGGCGGCCGGCCGCTGATCTTCACCCGTGACTCCGCCGGGGAGCTGCACGCCTTCCTGAACAGCTGCCCGCACCGCGGGACCGTGCTCTGCCGGGAGACCCAGGGCACCAGCAAGCACTTCAACTGCTTCTACCACGCGTGGGCGTTCCACAACACGGGCGAGGTGGCCGCCATCCCGGACCCGTCGGCCTACGCCGACGAGCAGTACAAGGCCAGCATGCGGCTGCGCGAGGTCGCGAAGCTCGAGGTGTTCGAGGGCTTCGTCTTCGTCTCCTTCAGCGACGACGTCCCGCCGCTGGTGGACCACCTCGGCCCGGCCGCGGACTACATGCGCATGATCGGCGAGCAGCACGTCGCCGGCATGGAGGTGCTCCCGGGCACCCAGCTGTACGGCGTCCGCGGCAACTGGAAGCTCGCCGTCGAGAACGCGATGGACGGCTACCACTTCTCCCCGACCCACAACACGTTCGTCGGGTACCTGCGGGAGAGCGGCTTCGCCGTCGACGACGACGACCAGTACGCCTACAACCTCGGCAACGGCCACTCGCTGCTCATCCTGACCGGCCACGGCGGGCGGATCAGCATGCTGTGGGAGCCGCGCTTCGGCGAGGAGGAGCGGGTCCGCACCGCCGAGCACCGGCGCGAGATGGAGCTGCGCCTGGGCTCCGAGCGCGCGCACCTGGTGGCCGACGAGAGCCACATCCTGTTCGTCTTCCCCAACCTGCTGCTGTTCGACCTCGAGGGCCTGTCCATCCGCCAGCTCGAGCCGGTCGCCCCCGGGCACACCGACGTCCGCGCCTGGCAGCTGGCCCCGCGGGGCGAGGACGCGGGCGTCCGCGACCTGCGGATGCGCACGATGGTGAGCTTCGTCGGGCCCGGCGGCCTGGCCACCCCCGACGACATCGAGGCCTACGAGGCCGTGCAGCGCGGCATCGAGGCCACCGCCGGCGACGCCCGCGCGGAGCTGGACTACAGCGACATGTCCCGCGGCATGGCCGACGACGGCACCGGCCGGCGCGGCCGCTCCACCGACGAGGGCGCGATGCGCGGCTTCTGGCGGCACTGGGTGACCGCCGTGGGCGCCGGTGGGCCCACCGACGTGGGCACGCCCCCGGCGGCGCAGCCCGAGCCCACCCCGCTGCCCAGCAAGCGCCCGCACGGGCTGGACGAGATCCTCGCCGGGCTCGAGACGGGGACCGAGGTGGCGGCCCGATGACCGCGGTCGACGAGGCGCTGCGCGGATCGACCCGCACCGTGACCCGCGCCGAGGTGGAGGACTTCCTCTTCGCCGAGGCCGACCTGCTCGACCGGCAGCGCTACGACGAGTGGCTCGGCCTGTTCGTCGAGGGCGGCCGGTTCGAGATCCCGACCACCGACGCCGGCGACACCCCCGCCAGCCAGGGCGGCTACTTCGTCTGCGACGACTGGGACCTGCTGCGCGCCCGGGTGAAGCGGCTGCGCAGCCGCAAGGCGCACGCGGAGAACCCCGCGTCCCTCACCCACCGGATGATCACCAACGTGCGGCTGACCGGGCGGGACGGCGACGAGCTCACCGTGGCGGCGAACTTCCTCGTGCACCGCGCCCGGGACGGGCACACGAACAGCTTCCCCGGCCGCTACGCCCACCGGCTGCTGGTGACCGAGGACGGGCTGCGCTTCCGCCTGCGACGCTCCGTGCTGGCCCTCGAGCGGCTGGAGGCCGGCGCCCGGCTCTCCTTCATCCTGTGAGGACGGCCCGATGATCCGCCACACCGTCGTCTTCCGGTTCGCCGACGACGTCACACCCGCCCGGGTGGACGACGTCCTGGCGCAGCTGGACACGTTCCCCGCGCATTTCCCCGCGATGCGGCGCTGGTCGGCGGGGGAGAACCGCAGCACCCGCGACGACCGCTTCACGCACGCCTTCTCCGTCGAGTTCGACACCGAGGCCGAGCTCGCCGCCTACCTGTCCAGCGACCGGCACGAGCGCTTCGTCGCCGAGGTCTGGCGCCCGGTCATCGCCGAGCGGGCCATCGTCAGCTACGAGTACACGCCCAGCGCAGGAGATCCGATGCCGCAGTCCACCCGCCCGCACGGCCCCTTCGGCATGGAGTACGCCCGCATCGAGGTGCCCGACATCGAGGAGACGATCGAGTTCCTCGTCTACCACGTCGGGCTGCAGCTGGAGCAGCGCACCGAGGACCGCGCCTACCTGCGCACCGACATCGAGCACCACTGCATCGAGCTCATCAGCGCCCCCCACCGCGAGATCGGGCACACGGTCGCGGTCGGCTACAGCGTGGAGAACGCCGAGGTGCTCGGTCAGATCCAGAAGCGGGTCGCCGACGCCGGACTGGAGGTGTTCGAGCTCGAGGAGCGCCAGCGGACGCTGTGCGACGAGGGCTTCGCCGTCCGCGACCCCGACGGCATGGTCGTGGAGCTGTTCACCGAGTTCCACGAGTACGCCGAGGCCCCGCACGTGGAGCTGCGGCCGGTCGACCTGGTCCACCCGTTCCTGATCACCGAGAAGTTCGACGAGATGGTCGCCTTCTACCAGGGCGTCCTCGGGTTCATGCCCAGCGACCACGTGGTCGGCTCGACCTCGTTCTTCCGCGCCGAGGACCGCTACCACCACAGCCTGGCCATCTCCCGCAGTCGCGGCGAGGGCTCCTTCGTCGGACACCTCTGCTTCGCGATGAAGAGCCTCGACCACGTCATGCGGATGCGCGCCCGGGCCCTCTACAAGGACCGGCCGATCGTCTCCGACATGGTCAACCACTCGGCGTCGACGTCGATCGCGTTCTACATGCACGACCCGAAGTACGGCCCGCGCTACGAGCTGTGCGACGCCCACCGGGTGTTCACGCCCGAGGAGCACGAGACCCACCGCGCCCGGAAGATGGTCGCCGACCCGCGCAACATCGACGTCTGGCGGCCGGCCAGCGACGACTGGGGCCGTTTCTGACCAGCGCCGAGCACGACGCCGAGGGCGGTGGGGACCTGGTCCTCGCCGCCCTCGGCGTGCTCGCGGCGACCCCGGCTCCGCACGGCGCCGAGCGGGCCGCCGCCGAGGCGCTGGTGGCCTGGGGGCGGACCGCCATTCCCGGGCTGGACTGGTCCGTCACACCCGTCGGCGCGGCCGGCGCGAACGTCGTCGTCACGCTGCCCGGGGACGGCGCCCCCGCACTGCTGCTCGCCTCCCACCTGGACACCTCGCTGTCCGGTCTGCCGGGCGAGGACGCGCCGGTCACCGGCCGCGCGGACGACCCGGGTCCGCTGCGGGTCGACGGCGACGAGGTCAGCGGACCGGGCCTCGGGGTGGCCCGCGGCCCGGCCGCCGCGGCGCTCACCGGCCTGGCGCTGGCCGCCGGGCGCCTCGCCGGCCGGCCGCACCGCACGCTGCAGCTGCTGCTGGCGGGATCGGGCACGCACCGCAGCGCGCTCCCGTCGCCGCTCCCCAGCTCCGTGCACCCCTCCTCCAGCGCCGGGGCTCTGGCCCACCTCGCCGCCCACCCGCGCCCGGACGCCGTCCTCGTGGCGAAGGCCGGCCCGGCGACGGTGCTGCGCGCCGAGCCCGGGGCCGGCTATCTGCGGCTGACCGTCACCGGCCGGATGGGCGCCGCGCTGGCGCCGGCGTCGGCGGACCCGGTCGGCGGGGTGCTGGTGCACGCCGGCACGGTGCTGGAGGCCGTGGGCCGTTGGCGGGTCGGGTTCCGCGACGCCCGCCGCGGCCGGGCGGACTCCCTCGGCGGCGAGCTCGGTCTCGGCGCCCTCTCCGGGGGGCGCCCGGACAAGCCGGACCTGCTGCCGGCGGCCCTGGACCTGCGCGTGTACGCCGTCACGGTGCCCGGGGACGACCTGGCGGCGCTCGGGCAGGACCTGGCCGCGGCCGTGCGCGCCGAGCTCGCCAGGACCCCGCTGGCGGGCTGCACGGTCGAGGTGACCGCCGAGCCGCTGCACCCGGCGGGCGTCACCGCCGCCGGTGCCCCCGTCGTCCGCGCCGCCGAGGCCGCCTGGGCCCGCCACCGGCCCGCCCCGCCGGTCGCCGTCCCGGACTGGACCGGCTCGACCGACGGCGTGGTGTTCCGGGCAGCCGGGATCGACACCGCCCGCACCGGCCCCGCGGCGTCCCCGGACCCGGCCGACCCCCGGCGCGACCGGTTGTCGCTGGCCGAGCTGCGGTCGTTCGCCGAGCTCTACGCCCACGTCGCCGTCACCCTCGCGACCCCCGAGGCATAGGAAGCAATCCCCACGTCCTGGCTACCGAGACATGGGGATTGCTTCCTATGCCGCGTCAGGTGAGGGGTTCGGCCGCGGGGGTGCCCGTGAGAGCCGCCTGGACGTCGCGGTTGGCCGGCAGCGCGCCGCGGGCACCAGGACCGGTCGTCGACAGCGCCGCCGCGGTCGCCGCGTAGCGCACCGCCTCGGGCAGCTGCTGGCCCCGCGCGAGGGCCTGGCAGAGCGCGCCGCAGAAGCAGTCCCCGGCGCCGGTGGTGTCCACCGGGGTGACCGGGGGCGGCGCCTGCAGCAGCGCGGGGGCGTCCCCGGCCGGGACGACGACCGCGCCGCGGGCGCCGAGGGTCACGACCACCGACGTCCGCGGGCCGGCCAGGGAGCGGGCCAGCGCTGCCACCTCCGCCGGTGAGCGCTCGGTGTCGGGCACGCCGGCCAGCGCGGCGAGCTCGTGCTCGTTCGGCACGAGGACGTCGACCCGCTCGAGCAGGTCCGCGGGCAACGGTGCGGGAGGTGCGGGGTTGAGGACGACGGTGCCGCCGGCCAGGCGCGCGGCGGCGGTGACCGTCGCCATGGGCACCTCGAGCTGCAGCAGCAGGACATCGGCCCGCTGCACCGGGGCGACGTCGACGTCCTCGGCGGTCAGCGCGGCGTTCGCGCCCGGCACCACCACGATGAGGTTCTCGCCGCTGCCGGACTCGACCGGGATGGTGGCCGTGCCGGTGGGCACCCCGGCCGTGCGGTGCACCCGGCTCACGTTGACCCGGCACTCGGCGAGCGCGGCCTGCATCCGCGCGCCGGCGGGGTCGTCGCCGACCCGGCCGACCATGTGCACGCCCGGGCCCAGCCGGCCGGCGGCGGCGGCCTGGTTGGCGCCCTTGCCGCCGGCCGCGGTCGACGGCGAGCCGCCGATCACGGTCTCGCCGCGGCCGGGCAGCCGCTCGACGGGGATGAGCACGTCCTCGTTGAGGCTGCCGACGACGGTGACGGACAACGCGGGACCTCCAGGGCCGAGAGGGGGGCGGACAGCCGACGGCGGCGGGGCCCCGGGGGGCACCCGCCGCCGTCCGGCGTCAGGTCGGGCCGAGTCTCACAGGCCCCAGGTCATGTCCGGGACGGCGGCGCTGGCGATGTGCGAGATCCGCCCCACGTCCTCCTTGTCGCTGCGGTCGCTGTCGCGGCCCTGGACGACGGAGTTCTTGCCGAAGCCCTCGACCAGCGGCCGGCCGACGTCGCGGCGCAGCCACAGCCGGAGCAGGTGCCGCCGGCGCTCCACCTCGGGGAAGTCCTCGTAGGAGGTCCGCGAGTGCAGGGCGGCGTAGTTCAGCAGCCACTGCACGTCCCCGGGCTGGAAGTCCATGTCGATCGGCAGGCCCTCCTCCTGCGACACCTCGTCGTAGAGGGCGAGCAGCTCCTTCTGCGCCTCGGTCAGCCGCGGCACGTCGGGGTAGCGCTGGGCCAGCTCGATCATCTGCGCGCCGGCGTAGCTGGAGAAGACGCCGTCGACCCAGCTGCAGATCGGCGAGGTGTAGTAGTCGGCCGGCGCGTCCTTGTCCTGCGCCTTCCAGTCCCAGTACCAGGTCTCGAAGAGCAGCGGCGCGAGGTCGGGACGGCGCCGCAGGATCTCGTTGTAGATGGTCGCGCCGCTGACCAGGCTGCTGGAGCCGCCGGCCTTCGCGCCGCGCAGGCACATCAGCGCCACGACGTCGGAGCTGTCGGAGTGGAACGGCAGCCGGTCGCGCACCCGCGAGGGCAGGGCACCGTCGGCCATCGTCAGGTTCGACGTCGCGATGACGTGGTCGAGCAGGTCGCCGACCTCGTTCTGCTTCATCGGCACGCCCAGGTGCAGGCCGATCACGAAGAAGATCGCCGCGGCGAGGGTGTCGCCGTACTCCTCGGTCCGCAGCCCGCGGACCAGGATGAAGCCGCGGCCGCTGTCGAGCTGCTCGGAGACCTCGCGCAGGTGCTCGCCGTTGGCGGTCAGCGGGTAGTCGGCCGCCGTGACCGTCCGCAGGTCGGGGTCGTCGGCGACGAACCGTCGGCCCACCTCCTCGAGCTCGGTGCGCTCGGCGTCGGACAGCTGGTGGATCCACTCGGTGCTCTGCGACAGGACGTCGCCCCGCCAGGCGGCGGGTCCCTCCACCGGCGAGAGGGAGACGGTGCTGGTCATGGGGTTTCCTCCGGGAGGGGCGGGCGGCGGGGACACGGCGATGCGCCACGAGCCCGCGGACGTCGGGACGTCGGCGGGCTCGCGTTCGGCGGCTCAGAAGGGGACTTGAACGGCCCCGGCGGCGGTGCCGGGGCGGATGCTCGGGCGCAGCGACGGGGCGGGCGTACCGGCTGCGGTCACGGTCTGCCTCCCCGGATGGATCTGCGCGCGAACGGTGCCGACGACGCTAGGGCACGCCTGCGTGGAGCGTCAAGAGAGACGACGTCCCGCATCGCGAGATCGATGCGGGACGCCGGAGGAGCCGGTGAAGGGGTCAGGACGGGGTGTCGGCGCCCTCGTCCCCCGCCTCGTCCGCGCCCTCCGCGGGCTGCTCGGGATGGGGCGTGCGGCCGGTGCCGTCCTGACCGGGTTCCTGTCCGCCGCTCTCGGCGGGCTGCTCGGGGTGCGGGGTGCGTCCGCTGCCGGGCTCGCTCATGGTGGGGTCCTCCCTCGTGCCGACCTCGGCGTCGACGCAGGGCCTGTATCCGCAGGCCCGGTGCGGAAACCGGACCCGCGACGCGGGCGGCCGGCGCCGGCCGTTCCCGGCGGGGCACCACCGGGTAGGGGGCGACCGAACCCGACCGAGGAGGACGCATGGCCGACGACGATTCCGACACCATCCGCCGGGAGTTCGGCGAGGCGGTGAACATGACGCCCAAGGAGCTCGAGGAGTGGCTGGAGACCGACGAGTCGAAGGCGGTCGGGCAGAAGAGCGGGTCCGGCGAGTCCACCGGGCACGAGTCCGGCCGCCGGATCGTCGAGCTGCTGAGGACGAAGAAGGACGACCTGACCGACGACGACCACGCGCACATGCGCAAGGTCCACGGCTACGTGCAGCGCCACCTGGCCCAGGAGCCGAAGAAGGAGGACGTCGAGTCGTCCACGTGGCGGTACTCGCTGATGAACTGGGGTCACGACCCGCTGAAGAAGAGCTGATCAGGGAGCCGCATGAGACGGACGGACCCCCGGCGCAACGACCCGGCCCAGTACGACGAGCTCGCCGACCAGTGGTGGCAGCCGGCCGGGGGGTTCGCGATGCTCCACTGGCTGGCCGCCGCCCGCGCCGGGCACATCCCGCCGGCGGCGCGACCCGGCAGCCTCCTGGTGGACCTCGCCTGCGGCGGGGGACTGATGGCCCCGTACGCGGCGCGGCTCGGGTACCGGCACGTCGGGGTGGACCTCAACCTGGCGGGGCTGCGCACGGCGCGCGAGCACGGCGTGCTCCCGGTGCGCGCCTCGGTGCTCGAGGTGCCCCTCGCCGACGCCTGCACCGACGTCGTCGTCGCGGGTGAGGTGCTGGAGCACGTCGAGGACGACGTCGCGGTCCTCGCCGAGTGCGCACGCCTCCTCCGGCCCGGCGGCACGCTGGTGATCGACGCGATCGCCGACACCCGTCTCGCCGGGTGGATCGCCGTCGACCTGTTCGAGCGCCTCCCCGGCGGCCCGCCGCCCGGCATCCACGACCCCGCGCTCTTCGTCGACCGCCGCAGGCTGCTCGCGGCCGCCGACCGGCTGGGGCTGGATCTGCGGCTGGTGGGCCTGCGGCCCTCGGTGCGCGACCTGGTGGCGTGGCGGCGCGGTCGGCGGTCGACCGTGCGGATGCGCCGGCTGCCGCTCACCAGCGTGCTCTTCGCCGGCTACGGCGTGAAGCGCGCCACGCCCCGCGCGGCGGAGTCGGGTGCCCACGACCCGGTGAGGCGGCACGGATCCCCGACCCCGCTTACCGTCGAGCCATGAGCGCCTCGCTGAGCAGCACGGACGCCGGGGACCCGCGGTGGTGAGCGCGGTCGTCACGGGCTCCGGGTCGGCGTTGCCGGCGTCCCTGGACCAGGAGGCGGCCTGGGACGGCTTCTTCGCCCGGCACTACGAGGGCGTCCGCGCGGCGAAGCGGATCTTCACCGGTGCCGGGGTGCGCACCCGGCATGCAGTGGCCAACCCCGTGCACGAGGACCTCAGCGGGTGGGGCACGGGCGCCCGCATGGCGCGCTACGTCCAGGAGGCGCTGCCGCTGGGCAAGCAGGCGGTGGCCGGCGCCCTGGACAGCGCGGGGCTGGCTCCCGGCGACGTCGGGATGTTCGCCGTCGTCACCTGCACCGGGTACGCCACCCCCGGGCTGGACATCCGGCTGGCCAGCGACCTGGGGATGCCCGCGAACCTGCAGCGGCTGCTGGTCGGGCACATGGGCTGCTACGCCGCCATCCCGGGGCTCGCTGCGGTCGGCGACTACGTCACCGCGCGGGCCCGGCCGGCCGTCCTGCTCTGCTGCGAGCTGACCAGCCTGCACGTGCAGCCGGCGCAGCGGGACCTCGAGCAGGTGGTGGCGCACGCGCTGTTCTCCGACGCCGCGGCGGCCGTGGTGGTGCAGCCGGGTGCCGGGCGGGGGCGGCGGCTGGCGGGCGTCGTGGCCCGGACCGACAACTCCACCTCCGACCACATGACCTGGGACGTCACCGACCTCGGCTTCCGGATGGGCCTGTCCCCCCGGGTGCCCGACGTGCTCTCCCGGCACGTCGGCGGGGTCGTCGACGAGCTCCTGTCGGCGGCGGGACTCCGGGTGGAGGACGTCGCCGGCTGGGCGGTGCACCCCGGCGGCCCGCGCATCCTCGACGTCGTCCGCGACGAGCTGGGGCTGACCGAGGAGCAGATCTCGGCCTCCCGCCGGGTCCTCGCCGAGCACGGGAACTGCTCCTCGGCGACCGTCCTGCTGGTGCTCGACGAACTCGCCGACGTCGACGGCCCGGTGGTGGCCATGGCGTTCGGTCCGGGGCTGACGCTCTACGCGGCCCTGCTGCTCCCCGCCTGAGGCAGCGCGCCGCTGGGTCGTGGGCGCCACCTGCTGGTACTACTCTCCGTGAACGGTGTCGGGATGTGACACACCTCACAGCAGGGCGGTGGCCGTGGCGGGAAGCGTGCGCGTGTTCCTCGTGGACGACCACGAGGTCGTCCGCCGCGGCGTCGCCGAGGTGCTCGAGGACGACCCCACCATCGTGGTCGTCGGCGAGGCCGGCTCCGCCGCGGAGGCCTACGCGCGGGTGCCCGCCGTCCGGCCGGACGTGACGGTCGTCGACATGCGCCTGCCCGACGGGGACGGCGCCGAGGTCTGCCGGCGACTGCGTGAGCGCGTGCCCGGGCTCCGCTGCCTGATCCTGACCAGCTACGCCGACGACGACGCCGTGGCCGCGGCGGTCGCCGCCGGGGCCGCGGGCTACCTGCTCAAGCAGGTCCGCGGGGCGGCGCTCGTCTCCGCCGTCCTGACCGTCGCCGGGGGCGGCACCCACTTCGGGCCGGCGCCGGCCGAGCGCATCGCCCCGCGGCCGCGGGACCCGGAGCGGCAGCGGCGGCTGGCGAGCCTGACCGAGCAGGAGCGCACCGTGCTGCTGCTCATCGGCGAGGGCCTGACCAACCGGCAGATCGGCGCCCGCATGGGGCTGGCCGAGAAGACGGTGAAGAACTACACCAGCCACCTGCTCGCCAAGCTCAACCTCGAGCGCCGGACACAGGCCGCGATCCTCGCCACCGAGCTGCGCGACCGCGGCTGATCAGCCGGATCCGCCGTCCCCGGGCTGTGGGCGCGGGACCATCCAGCGCACCTCGGTGCCCGGCGGGCCGGCGAGCACGACCATCTGGCCGCCGCGCCGCTCGGCCCGGTCGGCGAGGTTGGCCAGCCCGCTGCGGGCCGTGACCGGCGGCATGCCCCGCCCGTCGTCGGTGACGACCACCGCCACCTCGCCGTCGGCCTGGAGCTCGACGGTGACCCGGCTGGCCCCCGCGTGCCGCACCACGTTCGTCACGAGCTCCCGCACCACCGCCACGACGTCGTGCACCAGTGCGGGGGGCAGGTCGTCGGAGCCGTCGCGCACCCGCAGATCGGTCCGCAGCTCGTGGCCCTCGGTCACCGACCGCACCACCTCGCCCAGCCGGGCCCGGACGGCGTCGGGGGTGCCGGTGGAGTCCTCGTGCAGCTCGAAGATCGCCGTCCGGATCCGGGCGATCGTCTGGTCGAGCTCGTCCACCCGCTCGGCGATGCGGGCCGCGGCCTGGGGCTCCCGCTCCTCCAGCGAACGGCTGATCCGGTCCAGCGCCAGCCCGCTGGCGTAGATCCGCTGGACCACGTGGTCGTGCAGGTCGCGGGCGATCCGGTCGCGGTCGGCGCTCACCCGCAGGTCGCGCTCCCGCGCCTGGCTCCGTGCCAGCTCGAGGGCGACCGCGACCTGCGCGGTGAAGGTCGTGGCGAGCTCGAGGGTCTCGGCGTCGAAGGCCGGCCGGCCCACGTGCCGCACGGCCACGATGGTCGCCGGTGCCGGCCGGCCGGGCAGCGGCACCACCAGGCCCGGCCCGAAGCCCGCCCGCATGAGCTCGCGGACCACGGGCGCGTAGGAGCGGCTCTCCGCGGTGGCGGTGATGTCGTCGAGGACCACCGGCACCCCGGCGGCGTGTGCCTCGAACAGGCGCGTGTCGGACAGCGGCATCCGCACCCCCTCGGCGTCGGCACCGAACTCGCCGGCCGCCGCGAGGACGGTGAACGTCCCCCCGTCGTCCTCCTGCGGTGCCAGCACGCCGCAGAGGTCGGCGTCGGCGAGGTCGGTCACCCGGTCGACCACCTCGTGCAGCACCCGGTCGGGGTCGGTGCCCGACAGCAGGGAGGTCACCACCGAGGCCGCGGCCTGGGCCCACTCCCGGCGCCGCTCGGCGGCCTCGGCGAGCCGGGCGTTCTCGACGGCCAGCCCGGCGGCCGCGGCCAGGGCCTCGACCACCTCCTCGTCGGCCGCGGTGAACCCGCCGCCGCCCCGCTTCTCGGTGAGGTAGAGGTGCCCGAACACCGTCTCGCCGGCCGAGATCGGCACGCCGAGGAAGGACCGCATGGGGGGATGCCCTGGCGGCAGCCCCACCGCCGCCGGGTGGGCGCTGAGGTCCTCGAGCCGCAGCGGCACCGGGTCCTCGACCATGAGGGCGAGGACGCCCAGGCCGTCGGGCAGCCGGCCGATGCGGGCCATGTCCGCCTCGTCCATCCCGACGACGACGAAGCGGTCCAGCTGCCGGCCGTCCGGCGTGAGGACGCCCAGGGCGCCGTAGGTCGCGCAGGCGTGTTCCACGGCGACCCGGACGACCTCGGTCAGCGTCGACTCCAGCCGGCTCCCGTCGGCGGCGCTCCGCACGGACGCGGCTGCCCGCAGGGCGGCGGCGAGCCGCGTGGCACCGGCTGTGCCCTCCCGATCGAGCGGGGGCACGGCTCGTTCGGAGGAGGACGACGTCACGGCCGGTTCGCAGATCCCGTCGCTCAGGCGCCGCGGGCGAGACGGCGGGTGGGGGCGCGCGGCACCGCATGGCGGAGCAGCGTCTTGCCGGTGCCCGTGACCAGGACGAGGTCGCCGCCGCGGGCGGTCCCCGAGAGCGCCTCGAACACCGGGCGCTCGAGCACCGCGGTGCTGGCGCGACCGTGCACACCGGTCTCGCCGATGGCCCGCAGCAGTTGTGCCTCGACGCGGGCGCGCGCCGCGGCCACGACGGCTGCCGCCTCCCCCGCTCCGCCGATGACGCAGGCGGCGACGACCGTCGCCTCCCGCCGGGCGGCCTCGGTGAGCGCCCAGACGAGGGAGCGGTAGGCAGCGGGAGAGCCGTCGACGTCCACGAGCAGCGCCGACGGTCGCCGTCGGAGCCGCAGGTGGGCCAGTCGGAGGGGCTCCACGTCTGTCATGACCCCATCGTTGCGGAACTGTGACGCGCGGTACAGGGACCTAGGGCCCGCTGACCTGCGGGTTCCTGAACCCGGTTCGGTTCCGGTACGAAAACGGCTAGGCGAGGGTCCGTGGCCCGGGCGGTCGCACGCCGACCACGGCTGTCGCGTCGAGGTCCGCGCAGCGGTGCACACGGGGGTCCAGGCCGGCCGCCCGCACCGCCGCGGCCGTGCGCTCGGCCTGGTCCTCGCTGGTCTCCAGGACCAGGGCCCCCCCGGGAGCCAGCCAGCCGGGAGCCCCCGCGGCGACGCGGCGGTGCAGGTCCAGTCCGTCGGTGCCCCCGTCGAGGGCCGTCCGCGGTTCGTGCAGCCGCGCCTCCGGTGGCATCAGCCCGATGGCGACGGTCGGCACGTACGGCGCGTTGACCAGCAGCAGGTCGACCCGCCCGCGCAGCTCTCCGGGCAGGGCGTCGTAGAGATCGCCGCGGTGGACCCGGCCACCGAACGGCTCCAGGGTGCGCGTGGCGCACCGGACGGCGGCGGCGTCGAGGTCGGCGGCGTGCAGCTCCAGCGGGCCGGCCAGCGCGGCGGCCACGGCAGCGCCGAGGGCACCGCTGCCGCAGCAGAGGTCGACGACGGTCCGCGGCGCCGGCACGGTGGCCAGGGCGAGGTCGACGAGCAGCCGGCTGCGCTGCCGGGGGACGAAGACCCCGGGCTCCACGGGGACGCGCACCGCGCCGAACTGCGCCCAGCCCACCACCTGCTCCAGGGGTTCGCCGGCCACCCGGCGGGCGAGGAGCGCGGCCAGCTCGGCGGGGTCGTCGGTGCTGGCGAGCAGGACGGCGGCCTCGTCCTCGGCGAACACGCAGCCCGCGGCGCGCAGGTCGGCGACGAGCCGCTCCTGTCCGGCGGCGTTCCGGGCGGGCGGGGGCACCCGCGCAGTCTGCCGTGCCCGGCACGGGCGGGCGGGCGAGACTCGGGCGGTGGACCTCTACGCCGGCTTCCCCGACGGCTTCTTCTCCCGGGCCGACGAGAGCCCGGACGCGGTGTTCTACCGGCCGGAGCGCCTGGTCACCCACATCGACGACCGGGCGATCGCGGCGGTGGGCGCGCTGTACGCGGAGCTGGGCATCGACGGGGACGCCGTCCGCCCGATGCGGGTGCTGGACCTGATGTCGTCGTGGGTCTCGCACTTCCGCACCCCGCCGGCCGAGCTCGTGGTCCTCGGCATGAACGCCGCCGAGCTGGCCGCCAACCCGGCCGCGACGGAGCGGATCGTGCACGACCTCAACGCCGACCCCTCGGTGCCGCTGCCCGACGGGAGCGTGGACGCCGTCGTCTGCTGCGTCTCCGTCGACTACCTGACCCGGCCGATCGAGGTCCTCGCCGACGCCGCCCGCGTGCTGCGCCCCGGCGGGGTCCTGGCGCTGACGTTCTCCAACCGGTGCTTCCCGACGAAGGCGGTACGCGGCTGGCTCGTCACGCCGGAGGGGCGCCACGGTGACCTGGTGGCCGAACTGGCGCGGCGGGCCGGGGGCTTCGGCGAGCCGGTGGTCGCGCTGCGGACGCCGCCCGGTCCCGGCGACCCGCTGTGGTCGGTGACCGCCGTGCGGGAGGGGAGCGCCTGACCGGATCAGGTCCGGGCGCGGAGAGCGGGTGACGAGAATCGAACTCGCACTGTCAGCTTGGGAAGCTGATGTTCTACCATTGAACTACACCCGCGTACTGCTCTGACCTGCGGTTTTCTAGCCGCGGACCGCCGGCTGGCAGCCGGACGAGCAGTCCCGGTGAGGATACACGGCGCCTCCTCCGGTGAGGACACCCGCCTGCTCAGCGGCGGCGGGCCCGGATGACGACCGTGGTGCCCTCCGGGCTCGGGGTGGCGGTCACCTCCGCGAAGGCGCTCATCAGCATCGAGCCGCGGCCGCGGTCCATGCTCGGCACCCGCTCCCGCCAGTGGCCGGAGTCGCGCACCGCGATCACCACGTCGTCGGGGCCGATCTCCACGGCCACCTCGATCACCGGCTCGGCCGGGTCCTGGGCGTGCTCGATCGCGTTGGTGGCGGCCTCGCAGGTGGCCACCAGCAGGTCGTAGGCGAGGTCCTCGTCGAGTCCCGCGTCGGCGAACAGGACCCGCAGCCGGCGCCGCAGCGCCGGGATCGACGACGACGTCGAGGGGAACCGCCACCGCTCGGCACGGTCGGCCGACGGCACCGGCGGGGCCTCGGGCACCGCCGGCCAGGACGTCATGGGCTCCCGTGGTCGCGGCGGGCCCGTCCGGACAGGTGCCGTGTCGACGGACGGGGCCGCCACGGCCGGCTCGGTCCGCGTGCCGGCGGTGCGGTCGAGGACGGCACGCACCCGGGCGATCAGCTCGGCGGACTCGAAGGGCTTGGGCAGGTAGTCGTCGGCGCCGGCCTCCAGCCCCTCCACCGCCGCCTCCTGACCGGCGCGTGCGGTCAGCATGACGATCGGGAGGGTGCGCGTGGCCGCGTTCGACCGCAGCGCGCTCAGCAGCGCGAAGCCGTCGACGACCGGCATCATCACGTCGGTCAGGACGAGGTCGGGCCGGCTGCGCCCGATCTCCTGCAGCGCCTCCTCCCCGTTCTCCGCCGTCCGGACGTCGTGGTGGGGGGCGAGCAGCCGGCTCAGGTAGGCCCGCATGTCGGCGTTGTCGTCGACCACGAGCACCGTGGCGCGGCTCTCGCCGGGCCCGGCCACCGCGCCCGCGGACCACGCGGGGTCGTCGTCCCACGGGGTGAGTGCCGAGGCCCTCGCCGCGTCCGAGGCGCCCGACGCCCCGGTGCCCTCGGCATCGGGCCGGCCGTACGGGAGGCGCACCGTGAACGTGCTGCCCACCCCGGGCTCGCTGGCCACGGTCGCCGTGCCGCCGTGCAATGCCACGAGCTCGGCGACGAGCGCGAGGCCGAGGCCGGTGCCCTCCCGGCTGCGCGCGCGGCTGTCCGAGCCGCGGTGGAACCGCTCGAACACGTAGGGCAGGTCGCCGGCGGGGATGCCGACGCCGGTGTCGGAGACGCGGAGGGTGAGCCCGTCGTCCGCGCCCTCGAGCACGACGTCGATGCTGCCGACGAACGTGTACTTCACCGCGTTGCTGACCAGGTTGAGGACGATCTTCTCCCACATCCGCGGGTCCACGTGCGCGGTGCGCGGCAGCGGCGGGCAGTCCACGGTCAGCTGGAGGCCGGCCCGCTCGGCTGCGGCCCGCAGCACACCGGCCAGCTCCGCGGTCAGGGCGGCGACGTCCGTGGCGACCCGGACGGCCTCGGAGCGCCCGGCCTCGATGCTCGCGAACTCGAGCAGGTCGTCGACGAGCCGGCGCAGCCGGTTGCCGTTGCGCTGGGCGAGGGCCAGCCGGTCGCGGACGTCGTCGGGGAGCAGGTCGCCGCTGTCGGCGAGGACGTCGGCGAGCGGGCCGAGCAGCAGCGTGAGCGGCGTCCGCAGCTCGTGGCTGACGTCGGAGAAGAACGCCGTCCTGGCCCGGTCCAGCTCGGCCAGCGACTCCGCGCGCGACCGCTCGGCCGCGTAGGCGCGGGCGTTCACGACCGCGGAGGAGACCTGTCCGGCCAGCAGGTCGAGGAACGACCGGTACTCGGCGTCCAGGGCACGGTTCGGGTTGACGCCGACGACGAGGGCGCCGAGCAGGTCGCTGCCCGTGCCGCTGGTCAGCGGCAGGACGACGGACTCGGTGACCGGATCGCCCAGCGGCCCCGCCTGGGTCCCGAGGCCGTCGAGGGGGAGGTCGGCGAGGTCCGCCACCGCCGCCACACGGGCCGGCAGGCGCTCGTCGTCGCAGCCGCAGGCACCCACGAGGGCCAGGTCGCCGCCCTCGCCCGGGCTCAGCCACACGGCGGCGAAGGGGACGTCGCCCGGGGCCGCGCCGATCGCGGCGCACAGGCCCCCGATCACTGCCGCGTCGTCGTCCAGCCGTCCGTCGGAGGCGGCCACCCGGCGCAGCAGTTCCTGGCGGCGCTCGGCGAGCACCTGCCGGGTGACCTCCGTGCACACGGCGTGCATGCCGGCGACCTCGCCGTCGTCCCCGAAGGCGGGGGCGTGCGAGACGGTGAAGTAGGCCTCCTCGCGGTACCCGGCCCGTTCCAGCGGCAGCAGGAGCTGGGGGATCCAGCTGGGCTCGCGGGTGGCGATGGCGTGCTCGACCGGGCCCTGCAGTGCCGACCAGCCCTCGGCGAGGGTGACCCGCAGGTCGTCGCCGATGGCGCTGGGGTGCTTGGCGCCGATCAGCTGGGCGTAGGCGTCGTTGTAGATCTGGGTGTACTCCGCGCCCCAGGTGAGGATCATCGGGAAGCGCGAGGCCAGCACCGTCCGGACGGCGAAGCGGAGGCTGGCCGGCCACGTGGCCACCGGCCCGATCGGCGTGCGCGACCAGTCCAGCGCGGCCATCAGGCGGCCGTTCTCACCGCCGCCGGAGAACAGGTCGGCCCCGGAGGGGGCAGCCGGTTCATCCGCTCGCACGCACGACCTCCCGCGTTCCGCCGATCAGCTGGCCGACGGCGCGGAGGGGGTCACGTGTCCGCCGGCGATGGGCTCGGAGGTGGGCCGCCCCCGGGCCCCCGAACCGTACATGCGGCGCCTGGACGTCGTCCGGTGGACGGGCAGGTCCACCCGACGGGGCGACGGCGACGCACTGCAGCGCTGCGGCCAGAACGTGGGTTCCCCGGTCAGCCCGGAGGAGTGAGCGCGGCGTGTCCCTAGACTCCGGCCATGCTGCTGTCCGACCGCGACATCACCGCCGCGATCGCCGAGGGGCGTCTGGGCATCGAGCCCCACGACCCGGGCCTGGTGCAACCGTCGAGCATCGACGTCCGCCTCGACCGGTTCTTCCGGGTGTTCAACAACGCCCGCTACACCCACATCGACCCCGCGCAGCAGCAGGACGACCTGACGACGCTGGTCGAGCCGGAGGGCGACGAGCCCTTCGTGCTGCACCCGGGGGAGTTCGTGCTCGGCTCCACGCTGGAGGTCGTCTCGATCCCCGACGACCTGGCGGCGCGGCTGGAGGGCAAGAGCTCCCTCGGCCGGCTGGGTCTGCTGACGCACTCGACCGCCGGCTTCGTGGACCCGGGCTTCTCCGGCCACATCACCCTCGAGCTGTCGAACGTGGCGAACCTGCCGATCACGCTCTGGCCCGGGATGAAGATCGGCCAGCTCTGCCTCTTCCGGCTGACCAGCGCCTCGGAGCACCCCTACGGCTCGGCGGTGTACGGCTCCCGCTACCAGGACCAGCGCGGCCCGACGCCGTCCCGCTCCTACCGGAACTTCACCCGCGCGGAGACGCGCCGCCCGGCTCCCTGACCACGACCGGCGCCTCGCCGGCCACCTCCAGGACCTCGGTCGTCCGCGGGCCGGTGGACGCCGGGACGTCGATCTCGTCCTCGATCGTGCGCGGGCTGGTGCCGATCCAGCCGGCCGCGCCGAGGACGACGACGCCGACGAGGACGACGACGAACATGCCGGTGTAGTCGCCGGTGGCGCCGCGCAGCAGGCCCACCAGCAGCGGCCCCAGCCCGGCGATGGCGTAGCCCACGCCCTGGGCGAAGGTGGACAGCGCCGCCGTCGACTCCGGCGACCGGGCGCGCAGCCCGAACAGCGTGAGCGCCAGGGGGAAGCTGCCGAGGCCGATGGCCAGGATCGCCATCCACAGCACCGGCGCGGCCGTCGGGGCGACCCAGAGGCCCGTCCAGGCGATGACGTAGGCCAGCAGCGACGCGGCGAGCACCGGCCGCTGCAGCCGCTGGCGGACGGCGAGCACGGGCACCACGCCGTTGATCGGGATGGTCAGCAGCGTGTTGAACCCGAGGAGCCAGCCGGCCGCCGACGCCGACAGCCCGGCGTCGCGCAGGTACTGGGCGGACCAGCCGATCACCACGTAGGCCTGCATCGCCTGCACGCCGAAGAACAGGGCCAGCGCCCACGCCAGGCGGCTGCGCAACAAGGTCCGCATCGGCACCGCGAGGTGCGCGCCGCGCGAGGCCCCCCGCCGGGCCGGCACCGCGAGCCAGGGCAGCGCCGTCGCGACCGCGAGGAAGGCCCACAGGCCCAGCCCCCACCGCCAGCCGTCGTCCCCGACCGCCGCCACGACCTGCTGCGGCACGACGGCTGCGACGGCGGCGCCCAGCCCGAGGGTCACGCCGTAGGCGCCGATCATGAGGCCGGTCCGGGTCGGGAAGTACCGCTTCACGAGACTGGGCAGCAGCACGTTGCCGAGCGCTCCCCCGGTCATCGCCAGCACGGTGCCGAGGAAGAAGAGGGCGACCGAGCTCACCGACGAGCGCAGCACCAGCCCGGCCGCCATCACCAGCAGGCCACCGGCCAGCACGTGCGAGTCGCGGAACCGGGCCGAGAGCGGGGGGCCGGCGAAGCCGAGGACGGCGAAGCAGAGCACCGGCATGGTCGTGAGGAGCCCGGCCGCCGCGCTGGAGAGCCCCAGCGAGGCCTCGATCTCCTCGAGGACCGGGCCGACGCTGCCGACCGCCGTCCGCAGGTTGAGACCGGTCATCACGATGGCGACGCCGACCAGGACCAGTCCCCGCCGTTCGGCCCCCGGCTCGGTCGGGACGGTGCGGTCGGCGCTGCGGGTCACCGGTCGATGGTCCTCCGTCGGCGGAGCCGCCCCGCGACCGGGTCCTTTCCCCGGCTAAGGAGTGTTCCTCCGGTGGGGCGACACCGCCGACACCCGCGGCACCACCCGCGGCATGCGGTGCCAGACGGCCCGCTGGACCGCCAGGGTCGCGGTGGCCGCGGCGAGGATGCCCACCAGGTTGATCCCCAGCTGGAGTGCGGCGCGGCCGAACTCGGTGCTCCCGCCGAGCGCCAGTGACAGGGCCATGTCGGCCGCGGCGGGGACGGTGGTGACGGAGATGAAGACGCCGACCAGCGCGCCGCTCTTCGCCGACGTCAGCGACAGCACGCCGGCGACCCCGGCCAGGACGGCGACGACGAACGACCAGCGGTCGGGTCGCGTGATGAAGCCGGTCTGCGGGCGGTCGGCGCCCAGCAGCTCCGGACCGAACCAGCCCAGGCCGCGTCCGGCGAGACAGACCAGGGCGGTGAGCGCGATGGCGACGACGAAGCCCACCACGATCGTGCGGGCGGCGGTGCGCGCCAGCGCCGGCCGGTGGTGCACCGCGGCCACCGCGAGCGCGGCCAGCGGGCCGAACTCCGGGCCGAGCACCATCGCGCCGATGACGAGGACCGCCGAGTCGTTGACGATCGCCGCCGCGGCGATCAGCGTGGCGATGGTGAGGAAGGCCAGGTAGGAGACCGACAGCACGGAGTCCGCGGCGGTCGCGCGCACGACCTGCTCCCAGACGACGGCGTCCGCACCGTCCCCCGGTGCCGCCTCCTCCGCCTGCCGCGCCGCCGTGGACACCGCGGCGTCCACGGCCTCCATCGCGATGCCCCCGTCGCGGTCGACGTGCAGGTCCTGCAGCGCCCGGACCAGTCCGTCGGCGGACTCACGGGCCACGTCGGCGAGGACGAGGTCGCCCGGCGGGGCCACCCCCGCGCCGGGCAGGACGGCGAGGTGGGCCGTTCCCGCGCACCCGGTGAACAGGTCGCGGACGGCATCGGTGCGGTCCGGGGGGACGGTCACCCGCAGCTGGAGGAGCACCGTGCAGTTCTAGCCGCGAACGCGCGACGGCGCGTGCCCCCTCGGGGGGACACGCGCCGTCGTCGTCGGTGCGGCGGTGGCTAGGCGGGGTCGTGCTCCGTCGCCGCGGAGCCGGTGCCGGCCACGTCGTCGTCCTTGGTGCCGACCTCCGCGCCCGCCTCCGTGCCCGGGGCGCCGACCGGCGCCATCGAGCGGAGCAGGATCTGGCTGACGTCCAGGACCTCGACGTGCTCGGCGGCCTCGCCGTTCTGCTTCTTGGTGTTCAGCGCATCGCTCAGCATCGTGATGCAGAACGGGCAGGCGGTGGAGATGACGTCCGGGTCGAGGCCGAGGGCCTCCTCGGTCCGCTCGGCGTTGATCCGCTTGCCGATCTTCTCCTCCATCCACATGCGCGCGCCGCCGGCGCCGCAGCAGAAGCCGCGGTCCTTGCAGCGGTGCATCTCCTGCGTGGAGACGCCCTGGACGGAGTCGAGGATCTCGCGGGGCGGCGTGTAGACCTTGTTGTGCCGGCCCAGGAAGCACGGGTCGTGGTAGGTGATCTTGCGGTCCACCGGGGTGACCGGGGTCAGCCGGCCCTCCTCGAGCAGCTGGTTGAGCAGCTGGGTGTGGTGCACGACCTCGTAGTGGCCCTCGACCTGCGGGTACTCCCGGCCGAGGGAGTTGAAGCAGTGCGGGCAGGTCGTGACGACCTTGCGCATGCCCGGCACCCGCCCCTCGAAGACGCCGTCGAGGGTGGCGACGTTCTCCTGCGCCAGCATCTGGAACAGGAACTCGTTGCCCATGCGGCGGGCGGGGTCACCGGAGCAGGTCTCGCCCTCGCCGAGGACGGCGAACCGGACGCCCGCGGTGTGCAGCAGCTCCGCGACGGCCTTCGTCGTCTTCTTGGCGCGGTCGTCGATGGCGCCGGCGCAGCCGACCCAGAACAGGTACTCGACGTCCTCGTCGAGCGGGCCGTCGGCGACCTCGATCTCGAAGTCCATCTCCCGGATCCACTCGCCGCGGGTGCTCGGGCTGACGCCCCACGGGTTCCCGCGGTTCTCCAGGTTGCGCATCATCACGCCGGCCTCGGACGGGAAGCTGGACTCGATGAGCACCTGGTAGCGGCGCATGTCGTCGATGTGGTCGATGTGCTCGATGTCCACCGGGCACTGCTCGACGCAGGCGCCGCAGTTCGTGCAGCTCCACAGGACGTCGGGGTCGATGACCCCGCCCTCCTCGAGGGTGCCGACCAGCGGGCGGTGCGCCTGCGCGTCGTTGGTGCCCTCGATCCGGGCGTAGCCGGAGGCCCAGACCTGCTCGTCGCTGGGCTTGAGGACGTCGTAGTCCGGGGCGGTCTCGCTCGCGGTCTGCGCGCCCAGCAGGTACGGGGCCTTCGCGTAGAGGTGGTCCCGCAGGTCCATGATCACCATCTTCGGCGACAAGGGCTTGCCGGTGTTCCACGCCGGGCACTGGCTCTGGCACCGACCGCACTCCGTGCAGGTGGTGAAGTCGAGCATGCCCTTCCAGGTGAAGTCCTCGATCTTGCCGCGACCGAAGACGTCGTCCTCGCCGGGGTCCTCGAAGTCGATCGGCTTGCCGTTCGAGGTCATCGGCTGCAGCGGGCCGAGGGCGACGCTGCCGTCGTCGTTGCGCTTCCAGTAGATGTTGAAGAACGCGCTGAACCGGTGCCAGGCGACACCCATGTTCAGGATCCGGCTGATGACCACGAGCCAGGTCAGCGAGACGACGATCTTGACGAAGGCGACGACCGTGATCGCGGTCGGGCTGTCGGGCAGCACGTTGGCGATCAGCCCGGAGACCGGGTGCGACCAGCCGGGGGCGTCGGTCAGGTCGGAGGAGATCTTGAGCGAGCGGATCAGCAGGATGCAGATGCCGACGGTGAGGACGACGGCCTCGACGAAGTAGCCACGGCCCTCGTTGGACCCGGCGAACCGGCTCTTGCGGCCCTGTCGGCGCGGGTGGTCCTTCTGGCGCCGGTAGATCAGGTACAGGATCCCGAGGATCGTGCCCGTGCCGATGATGTCGGCGAACAGGTTCCACAGCGCCCACTCGCCGATGATCGGCAGGTGCCACTCGGGGTTCCAGACCTCACCGAAGGCCTCGACGAGGGTCAGGAACAAGCCGTAGAAGCCCAGGAAGACGAACCAGTGGGCGGCGCCGATGGCCGACCACTTGAGCATCCGGGTGTGGCCGAGCGACTCGACCGCGAGGGTCTTCAGCCGCGTACCGACCGAGCCGTTGCGGCTGCTGTCGGGCTGGCCCGTCTTGATGATGCGGATCATCGCGCGGACCGCCCGGTAGGCGAGCACGGACGCGACGATCAGGAACAGGACGCTGATCGTGCCGAGGACGACCTGCAGCGGACCCGTCATGGATGTGCTTCCCTCCCGGACGCCCGTCGGCGTCGGACGATCTCCGGTCCGCGGGCGAGAGCGGGAGCCATCGCCGTCGCGCGCCGGCCGCGGAGGCCGACGGCGGACCGCCACGGGCACCGCTGCCCGCTCGCCTGCGCACGATAGCGGCGCGGCCTCAGGCTACTCGCCGGTAACCGGAACCGCCGCCCGCCCGTGACGTCCCCCGCCGCCCCCGATGACCCCAGGGAGCGGGTGCCGCGGTGTCGTGCCGACCGCCGTGCTGCAGCGCGGCGGTCGGCGCTGTCCGGCGGCACTGCCGCGGTGCTCAGCCGGTGCGCAGGCGCCCCTCGGGGCGGCGCACCGTGGTGAACCGGCGGTGGGCCGGGCCGGGCCGGCTCGTCAGCTCTCGCAGTCGGGCCTCCAGGGGCGGCCACCCTGTCGGTGTCAGGTCGGCCGAGGTCACGCGGACGACGCCGACGTCGTACCGGCGCACGGTGTCCTCCCGCCGCTTCTCGTCCCACAGCACCCGCCCCGGGTCGCCCCAGGGGTCGGTGTACTTCACCCGCCCGTCGACGTGGACGGCGACGGCGGACTCGTCGAACCACAGGTCGGCCACGGCGATCATGCGACCGTCCGCCCACACCTCCCGCTGGAGGTCGAATGCCGGGAGCCCGGCACCGACGACGCGCAGGCGCACGCGGGTCTCCAGTGGGGACTCCGCCCGGCCGTCGGTGAGTGACACCGCTCGGGCCGCCCGCGTCCCACCCGGCCACCGTGCGGCCCGGGTCGCGGCCGCAACCAGTTCCGCCGTGGTCAGCCGCTTCCTCAGCAGCGCGGCGTCCATCGCGACGACGGCGTCCTCGAGGCACACCTCTCGGGCGCAGTCCACGAGCGTGCGCGCCGGGGCCGTGAGGCGGAACGGCCCGTCGGTGCGCACCTCGCCGTCGTCCAGCGGTCCGCAGGTGACCCGGAACCCGCGGCCGGTTCTCGAGTGGCTCGGGTCCGTGAGCCGGACGACGGGGTCCGCGGCGCGCGGGACCGGCAGGTCCCAGAGGTGGCAGGCGGTCAGGTGGCTGAGCGCGGCGGCCGGGCGGCCGAGGGCGACCAAGACCGCCAGCGCGTCGAGTCCCCGCCTCCGGCCGGTCGCCTCCGCGCGCTCCAGGTCCTCGACGGCGACGTACACCCCGCGCCGCAGCCGTCGCCAGGCGCCCGAGCCGCACAGGCGCCGGATCTCGGAGTGGTCGTAACCGGCCCGGCGGGCGTCGGCCGCGGTGAAGACGCCGAGCCGGCGGTCGGCTGCGGCCCGGAGGAGGGGGTGCATGGCCTGATCGTCGGGGCGGACGACCTCTCGTGAGGTGGCCGGGACTCGGGCTGTGGACGGAGTCGTGGCCGGTGGACGAAGCGGGTGCCGCCATGTCGTGGTCACTGCCGCGCCACAGCGCGGCGGGCGCCTCCGCACCGCGGCACTGCCGCGGTGTGGCAGGGGTCGAACCGGGCCGAGGGGCCCTCGCGGCGGGGTCGGGAACACGGCGGGGGGACGTGCCGTTAGGGTGGGCAGGAAAGTTGAGCGGACCCGACGCAAGATGGCGGACGGCGTCCCTCGGCTCCCGGACCCAGCACAGCACACGCCCCAGAACACGGAAGAGAGGCCACTCCATGGCTCGAGCGGTCGGAATCGACCTCGGCACCACGAACTCCGTCGTCACCGTCCTGGAGGGCGGCGAGCCGACGGTCATCGCCAACTCCGAGGGCTCCCGTACCACTCCCTCGGTCGTCGCCTTCGCCAAGAACGGCGAGGTCCTCGTCGGCCAGTCGGCCAAGAACCAGGCGGTCACCAACGTCGACCGCACCATCCGCAGCGTCAAGCGGCACATGGGCACCAACTGGCACACCGACGAGATCGACGGCAAGAAGTACACCCCCCAGGAGATCAGCGCCCGCATCCTGCAGAAGCTGAAGCGCGACGCCGAGACCTACCTGGGCGAGCCCGTCGCCGACGCCGTCATCACCGTCCCCGCCTACTTCGAGGACGCGCAGCGCCAGGCCACCAAGGAGGCCGGCGAGATCGCGGGCCTCAACGTCCTGCGCATCGTCAACGAGCCGACGGCGGCCGCGCTGGCCTACGGCCTGGACAAGGGCGAGACCGAGCAGACGATCCTCGTCTTCGACCTCGGTGGTGGCACCTTCGACGTCTCCCTGCTGGAGATCGGCGAGGGCGTCATCGAGGTCAAGGCCACCGCCGGTGACAACGTCCTCGGCGGCGACGACTGGGACGAGCGCGTCGTCAAGCACCTGGTGCAGACGTTCAACGCCCAGAGCGGCATCGACCTGTCCAAGGACAAGCTCGCCATGCAGCGGCTCCGCGAGGCCGCCGAGAAGGCGAAGATCGAGCTGTCCGGCGCGCAGTCGACGAACGTGAACCTGCCCTACATCACCGCCGGCGCCGACGGCCCGCTGCACCTGGACGTCACGATCACCCGGGCGGAGTTCCAGCGGCTCACCCAGGACCTGCTCGACCGGTGCCGCGCGCCGTTCAACCAGGCCGTGCGCGACGCCGGCATCTCCGTCGGCCAGATCGACCACGTCGTCCTGGTGGGTGGCTCGACCCGCATGCCGGCCGTCTCCGAGCTCGTCAAGGAGTTGACCGGCGGCAAGGAGCCCAACAAGGGCGTCAACCCGGACGAGGTCGTCGCCATCGGCGCCGCCCTGCAGGCCGGTGTCCTCAAGGGCGAGGTCAAGGACGTCCTGCTGCTCGACGTCACGCCGCTGTCGCTCGGCATCGAGACGAAGGGCGGGATCATGACCAAGCTCATCGAGCGCAACACCACGATCCCGACCAAGCGCTCGGAGATCTTCACGACGGCCGACGACAACCAGCCGTCCGTGCAGATCCAGGTGTTCCAGGGCGAGCGCGAGATGGCGATGTACAACAAGAAGCTCGGCATGTTCGAGCTGACCGGTCTGCCGCCGGCGCCCCGGGGCGTCCCGCAGATCGAGGTCGCCTTCGACATCGACGCCAACGGCATCGTGCACGTCCACGCCAAGGACCTCGGCACGGGCAAGGAGCAGTCGATGACCATCACCGGCGGCTCGGCCCTGCCCAAGGACGACATCGAGCGGATGATGCGCGACGCCGAGGCACACGCCGAGGACGACAAGCGCCGCCGCGAGGAGGCCGAGACCCGCAACCTGGCCGAGTCGCTGCAGTACCAGACCGAGAAGTTCCTGGCCGAGAACGGCGACAAGATCCCGGAGGACAAGAAGGAGCAGCTGGGGGAGGCGCTGACCGACCTGCGCTCCGCCCTGGGTGGCTCCGACATCGCCGCGATCAAGGGTGCGCAGGAGAACGTCGCCCGCATCTCGCAGGAGGTCGGCGGCGCGCTCTACGCGCAGCAGGCCGAGGCCGGCGCGGCGGGTGCCGCCGGTGCGGCCGGTCCGGAGGCCGGCGGTGCCGAGAGCGCCCCGGCGGGTGACGACGACGTCGTCGACGCCGAGATCGTCGACGAGGACGACACCCGCCGATGACAACGGGGGACGAGCAGCCGCGGGTCGTAATCCGTGACAAGCGGCGGATCGACCCCACCAGCGGCACGGTGCGGGAGCCGGCCGGCGCACAGCCGGCCGGCTCCCCGCCGGGCCCGTCCACCAGTCCTGCAGCAGGGGAGCAGATGAGCGAGAACGAGACGACGGCGCCCGCCCAGGCAGCGCCGGAGCCCGCCCCCGTCAGCTCGGCGGACGGCGACCTCGCCGGCCAGCTGGCCGAGCGGACCGAGGACCTCCAGCGGGTCACCGCGGAGTACGCGAACTACCGGCGACGGGTCGACCGCGACCGCTCGCTGGTCGCCGACCAGGCAGCCGAGCGGTTCGCCGCCGGGCTGTTCCCGATCGTCGACGACATCGAGCGGGCCCGGGACCACGGGGACCTGACCGGCGCGTTCAAGGTCGTCGCCGACCGGGTGCTCGGGGTCCTCGACGGCCTCGGTGTCGAGGCGTTCGGCAGCACCGGCGACGAGTTCGACCCGGCGCTGCACGAGGCCGTCATGCACGACACCTCCGCGGAGGTCGGGGTGCCCACGGCGACCACGATCCTGCGCCAGGGCTTCCGCCGCGGGGACCGCGTGCTGCGCACGGCGATGGTCGCGGTCACCGAGCCCGAGAGCCCGGCCCCCGCCCCGGCCGTGCCCGCGGAGGAGCCGGTCGACGGCTCCGCGGCGTCCGACTGAGCAGGAGAGGAGGCGCCCGATGAGCACCCGGGACTTCATCGAGAAGGACTACTACGCAGCGCTGGGCGTCGCCCAGGACGCCGACGCGGCCGCGATCAAGAAGGCCTACCGCCAGCTGGCCCGCGACCTGCACCCGGACAAGAACCCGGGCAACGCCGACGCCGAGGCGCGCTTCAAGGACGTGTCCGAGGCCTACGACGTGCTGTCGGACCCGAAGCGGCGCGCCGAGTACGACGAGGCGCGGCGGTTGTTCGGCGCCGGCGGGGCGGGCGCGCGGGCCGGCTTCCCCGGCGGCTTCCCGAACAACGCCGGCACCGGTCAGCCGTTCGACCTCGGTGACCTGTTCGGCGCCGCGGGCGGCGCAGGCGCCGGGACCCGCGCGGGCGGCGGAGGCGGCCTGGGCGACCTGCTCGGCGGCCTCTTCGGCGGCGGCGCGGCTCCCGGCAGCGCCCGGGCCCGCAGCCAGGCGGCCTCCGGGCCGGCCCGCGGCCAGGACGTCGAGACCGAGGCGACCCTCTCCTTCGAGGAGGCCGTCCTCGGGGTGACCGTGCCGCTGCGCATGCAGAGCCCGGGCACCTGCCCCACCTGCGCCGGCAGCGGCGCCAAGCCCGGCACCTCGCCGCACACCTGCCCGGTGTGCCAGGGCGCCGGGGTGACCAGCCGCAGCCAGGGCGCGTTCGCCTTCTCCGAGCCGTGCCGCAACTGCCGCGGCAGCGGTCAGGTCGTCGACGACCCGTGCCCCACCTGCACCGGCAGCGGCGTGACCACCCAGACGCGCACCATCACGGTGCGCATCCCGGCAGGCGTCAAGGACGGCCAGCGCATCCGGCTGGCCGGCAAGGGCGCCCCGGGACGGCGCGGTGGCCCGGCGGGCGACCTGTTCGTCGTCGTGCACGTCGCCGAGCACGAGCTGTTCGGGCGCAACGGCAGCGACCTGACCCTCTCGGTGCCGATCACCTTCGGCGAGGCCACGCTCGGCACGACGCTGACCGTGCCCACGCTCGACGGGAACGTCTCGCTGCGGGTGCCGGCCGGCACCGCCAGCGGGCAGACCCTCCGCGTGCGGGGCCGCGGCGTGCCCGGGAAGGGTCGCACCGGTGACCTGCTGGTCACCGTCGAGGTCGCCGTCCCGAAGCGGGTGTCGGCCGTGGCCGAGCAGGCGATCAAGACCCTCGAGGCGGAACTGGGCGACCCGCGGCCCCGGATCACCGCCGCCGTCTCCGGTGGAGGTGCCCGGTGAGTGTGCCGACCCGGGGCGACCGCGATCCGCGCCCGGTCGCCGAGGACGCGCCGGTCTTCGTCATCTCCGTCGCCGCCGAGCTGGCGGGGATGCACGCGCAGACCTTGCGCCAGTACGACCGGCTCGGCCTCGTCCGGCCCGGCCGGACCGCGGGTGGCGGCCGCCGCTACAGCCCGCGTGACGTCGCGCTCCTGCGGGAGGTGCAGCGCCTCTCGCAGGAGGACGGCGTCAACCTCGCCGGGATCAAGCGGATCATCGAGCTGGAGTCGCAGGTCGAGGCGCTGCAGCACCGCGTCCGCGAGCTCATCGACGAGCTCGAGGTGTCGGAGAGCCGTCGGGTGGCCGCGGAGTCCGCGGCCCGCGCCGGGTACGGCGGCGACCCTGGTTACGGCGGCGCGCTCGTGCCGCTGCGGCCGTCCACCTCGGCCCTGGTCGTGTGGCGCCCGCGGGAGTCGCGGTGACCGCCGGCCGCCCGATCGACACGCACGAGGCCTACGTCGCCGTCGAGCGGGAGATCGGGCTGCTGCTGCGCCGGTCGCGGGCGATGTCCACGCGGTTGGCCCGGGAGCTGCACCCGGAGCTCGACGGTGCCGCCTACGGGCTCCTCGCGCTGCTCGCCGACGCCGGGCCGCTGCGGGCGACCGACCTCGTGGTCCGGCTCGGGCTGGACAAGAGCACGGTGAGCCGCCAGGTGTCCTCGCTGGTCGAGCTGGGGCTCGTCAGCCGCGAGGCCGATCCCACCGACGGCCGGGCGCAGGTGCTCACCCCGTCGCCCGAGGGCGCGGCGCGGCTCACCCGGATCCGCGAGGCCCGGCGCGAGCGCTGGGAGGAGGACCTGTCGCACTGGCCGGTCGAGGACGTCGCCCGACTCGGTGACCTGCTGGGCCGGTTCAACCGGCTCGGTGAGGCGCAGGTCCGGGGGACCGCCGCTCCCTGATCTCCCTCTCCGGGGTGCATGGCGCACATCACGCGCGTCGGTCGTTGCAGACAGCAACCAACAGATATATGGTTGCTGTCAGCAAGTACCTGACGTTCGAGGAAGCCATGCCCACCACGCCTGACACCCGGATCCGGCTCACCGCCGGGCTCTCGCAGCTGATCCGCGCCGGCCGCCACCTGTCGGTGCGCGCCGCCGACTCCCTGTACGGGGACCTGCCCTCTTACGGCTGGGCCATGCTGGTCCCGCTGGAGCGCAGCGGTGAGCAGCGGTGCAGCGCGCTCGCGGCCGCCGTCGGCATCGACGTCTCCGTCGCCAGCCGCCAGGTGGCCGCCCTCGAGCGGGCCGGCTACGTCGAGCGCCGTCCGGACCCGAGGGACGGCCGGGCCACGCTGCTGCGGCTGACCGACGCCGGCGCCGCGGCCCTGGTCACCACCCGCGCGCTGCGCGACGACTGGGCGGCCTCGGCGCTGGCCGGCTGGGACGAGGACGACGCCGTCCGGCTGTCCGAGCTCGTCGAGCGCCTCATCGACGACCTCGAGCTCTCCGCCCGCTCCGCCGGGCACCCCGCCGTGACCCGGGTGGCCTCGTGACCACCGCCCCCGAGCGCGCACCCCTTCTGCACACCTCCGCACCGATCCCCACCGGGAGAGCCGTGACCAGCACCATCGACGCATCCGCACCTGTGGAACAGCAGGGCCGGATGAGTCACCGCCAGATCCTCGAGGCCCTCTCGGGGATGATGCTCGCGATGTTCGTGGCGTTCCTGTCCTCGACCGTCGTCTCCAACGCCCTGCCCACGATCATCACCGACCTGCACGGCACGCAGGGCCAGTACACCTGGGTGGTCACCGCCACCCTCCTCGCCTCGACGGCCTCGACGCCGATCTGGGGCAAGCTCTCCGACCTGTTCAGCAAGAAGCTGCTGATCCAGCTGTCCATCGTCATCTTCATCGCCGGCTCGATGCTGGCCGGTCTGTCGCAGTCGGTCGAGACGCTCATCGCCTGGCGCGTGCTCCAGGGCCTGGGCCTCGGCGGCCTGCAGGCGCTGGTCCAGATCGCGATGGCCGCGATGATCAGCCCGCGGGAGCGCGGCCGGTACTCCGGTCTGCTCGGCAGCGTCATGGCCGTGGCGACCATCGGCGGTCCGCTGCTCGGTGGCCTGCTCGTCGACACCAGCTGGCTGGGCTGGCGCTGGTGCTTCTACGTCGGCGTGCCCTTCGCGGCCGTCGCCCTGGTCCTGCTCCAGCGCACGCTGCACCTCCCGGTGACCAGGCGCCAGGTGCACATCGACTACCTGGGCGCGACCTTCCTGACCGCCGGTGTCTCCGCCCTGCTCATCTGGGTCACCCTCGCCGGCGACAGCTTCGCCTGGGCCTCGACCGAGACCGCCCTGTTCCTGACCGGCGGCGTGCTGGCGGTGGTCGCCTTCCTGGTGACCGAGACCCGCGCCAAGGAGCCGATCGTCCCGCTGCGGCTCTTCCGCGACCGGACGACGACCCTGGCGATCATCGCCAGCGTCGCGATCGGTGTCGCGATGTTCGGGGCGACGGTCTTCCTCGGTCAGTACCTGCAGATCTCCCGCGGCTACTCGCCCACGGCCGCCGGCCTGCTGACCGTCCCGATGGTCGCCGGCCTGCTGGTCTCCTCGACCGTGTCCGGTCAGCTGATCACCCGCACCGGGCGGTGGAAGCGCTTCCTGGTGGCCGGCTCGCTGGCCGTCGTCGTCGGGTTCGGGCTGCTGTCCACCATCGACCACACCACCCCGATGCCGCTGCTCGGCGTGTTCCTCTTCATCCTCGGTACGGGCATCGGCATGACGATGCAGAACCTCGTCCTGGCGGTGCAGAACACCGTCGCCGCGCAGGACCTGGGCTCCGCGAGCTCGGCGGTGGCGTTCTTCCGCAGCCTCGGCGGCACGATCGGCGTCTCGGTCCTCGGCGCGGTGCTGAGCGCCCGGGTCGGCACGCTGATCACCGCCGGCCTGCCGGAGGGCGCGCCGACCGGGGGCTCGGGCAGCGTCGGCCTGGCGGACCTCGCCGATGCGCCCCCGGCCATCCGGGACCTCATCACCGTCTCCTACGGCGACGCCACCGGCCGGATCTTCCTGGTCTCGGCGATCGTGGCCGTGGTCGCCGTCGTCGCGATCCTGTTCATCCGCGAGGTGGCGCTGAAGACGGAGAGCGGCGAGGAGCGCATGCAGTCCGAGGCCGAGCCGGCCGACGAGCTGGAGCCCGCGCTCGCCCGCTGAGCGCCGGACGCGCGAGTGGCCCAGGACCCCGACGGGTCCTGGGCCACTCGCGCGTCTGCGGCCGCTAGCTGTCGAGCGAGGCGTCCAGGGTGATCTCCCCGACGCCGGCGAGGGCCTTGCTCACGGGGCAGCCGGCCTTGGCTGCCTGTGCGGCCTTCTCGAAGCCGGCCGCGTCCAGCCCCTCGACCTCGCCGCGGACGGTGAGGTGGATCGTCGTGATGGTCGGGGCGCCGTCCTTCTGGCCGAGCGTCACCTCGGCGCCGATCTCCAGGGCCTGGGGTGTGCCCCCGGCCTTGCCGATCTCGCTGGACAGGGCCATGGCGAAGCAGGACGAGTGCGCCGCGGCGATGAGCTCCTCGGGGCTGGTGGTGCCGCCGGCCTCGTCGGCGGTCCGCTTCGGGAAGCTGACGTCGAAGGTGCCGGCGTGCGAGCTCGACAGCTCGACCTGCCCGGCCCCCTCCTGCAGGGTCCCGTTCCAGGCGGTGCGCGCGCTACGAGAGGGCATGGATCTCCTCCATCGGTGGGGCCGCCCACGGCTGGACAGCGCTCGTGTCGCCCCTACCCCCGCGGATGGCGCACAACCGGGGCCTCAGGAGGTGGCGCGGCCCGGCGTCCCGACGCGGTCGATGAGGGTCTCCAGCTGCGACTTCAGGGCGTCGAAGTCGTTCGCCTCGAGCTGGAGGGCGCAGATCATGTCCGCGGAGATGGCGAGGCCGCGCTCCCGCAGCGACCGGCCCTCCTCGGTGAGCGCGATCGAGACCGAGCGCTCGTCCTCCACCCGGCGGTGCCGGGTCACGAGCCCGGCCGCCGTGAGCCGCTTGAGCAGCGGCGACAGGGTGCCGCTGTCGAGGTTCAGCCGGGTGCCGAGCTGCCCGACGGTCTGGTTGTCCTCTTCCCAGAGCAGCATCATGACCAGGTACTGCGGATACGTCAGCCCGATCTCGTCGAGCTGCGGCCGGTAGCGCGCGGTCAGGGCGCGGGACGCGGCGTACAGCGCGAAGCACAGCTGGTCGGCGAGGAGAACGCTCGGAGCCGGCAGCTGTGTCATGAAGGCAGTCTACGGCCGAATGGCGTACTTCCTTCTCCGGTCACTGACCGGATGCAGGTGGTCACCGAGACGTGGGTCACAGCTCACACCTCGAGGGCGCGGCCGGTGGACGCAGCGAGGTTGAGTGGAACAGACTCAACATTGCGCACGTTGGACCGATCGACCCGGCCGGAGACCCGGCCCCGGACAGTGAGAGGAACCCCCGCTCCCGATGGCGCAGAGCAAGCTCACCACCCGTTCGCAGGAGGCCGTGACGGCCGCCCAGCGGCTGGCCGTCGACCGTGGCCAGGCCGCGCTGGAGCCCCTCCACCTGCTGGTCGCCCTCCTCGAGCAGTCCGACGGCATCGCCGGACCCCTGCTCCAGGCCACCGGCGCCGACGCCGCCGACGTGCGGGCCAAGGCCGAGGCCGCCGTCCGCCGGCTGCCCAGCGTCAGCGGCGCGACCGTGCCCGCCCCCGCGCCGTCGCGCGAGTTCCTGCGCGTGCTGAACGCGGCGGGGGAGCAGGCGAGCGCGCTGGGCGACGAGTTCATCTCGACCGAGCACCTCCTGGTCGGGCTCGCCGGTTCCGACGGCGAGGCCGCGGCCGTGCTGACCGGTGCCGGCGCGACGCGCGAGGCCCTGCTGGCCGCCTTCCGGACGGTGCGCGGCAACCGCAAGGTCACCACCGCCGACCCGGAGAGCACCTTCCAGGCGCTGGAGAAGTTCGCCGTCGACCTCACCGAGCGCGCCCGCGAGGGGAAGATCGACCCGGTCATCGGCCGCGACACCGAGATCCGCCGCGTGGTCCAGGTGCTCAGCCGCCGGACCAAGAACAACCCGGTGCTCATCGGCGAGCCCGGCGTCGGCAAGACCGCGATCGTCGAGGGCCTGGCCCAGCGGATCGTCGCCGGCGACGTGCCGGAGAGCCTCAAGGGCAAGCGGCTCATGGCGCTCGACCTGGCCGCGATGGTGGCCGGCGCCAAGTACCGCGGCGAGTTCGAGGAGCGGCTCAAGGCCGTGCTGCAGGAGATCACCGAGGCCGAGGGCCAGGTGATCACCTTCATCGACGAGCTGCACACCATCGTCGGCGCCGGCGCGACCGGCGAGTCCGCGATGGACGCGGGCAACATGATCAAGCCGATGCTCGCCCGCGGTGAGCTGCGGATGGTCGGCGCCACGACCCTCGACGAGTACCGCGAGCACATCGAGAAGGACCCGGCGCTGGAGCGCCGCTTCCAGCAGGTGCTGGTCGGCGAGCCCTCCGTCGAGGACACCATCGGCATCCTCCGCGGGCTCAAGGAGCGCTACGAGGTGCACCACGGCGTGCGCATCACCGACACCGCCATCGTCGCCGCCGCCACCCTGTCGGACCGGTACGTCACGGCCCGCTTCCTGCCGGACAAGGCCATCGACCTGGTCGACGAGGCCGCCAGCCGGCTCCGGATGGAGATCGACAGCCGGCCGGTCGAGGTCGACGAGGTCGAGCGCGCCGTCCGCCGGATGGAGATCGAGGAGATGGCGCTGGCCAAGGAGGACGACCCTTCCTCGGTCGCCCGCCTCGAGGCGCTGCGCGAGGACCTGGCCAACCGGCGGCAGGAGCTCGACGAGCTGACCGCGCGCTGGCAGCAGGACAAGAGCGCGATCGTCCGCATCCAGCAGATCAAGGAGGAGCTGGAGCGGGTCCGCAGCGAGGCCGAGCGGGCCGAGCGCGACGGCGACCTCGCCCACGTCGCCGAGCTCCGCTACGGGCGCGTCCCCCAGCTGCAGAAGGCGCTCACCGAGGCCGAGGCGTCGGTCGAGACCGGCGACTCGATGCTCAAGGAGGAGGTCGGCCCCGACGACATCGCCGAGGTCGTGCAGGCCTGGACCGGCATCCCGGCCGGGCGGCTGCTCGAGGGCGAGACCCAGAAGCTGCTGCGGATGGAGGACGAGCTCGCCACGCGGGTCGTCGGCCAGCCCGACGCGGTCCGGGCGGTCTCCGACGCCGTGCGCCGCGCGCGCTCCGGCGTGGCCGACCCCGACCGGCCCACCGGCTCGTTCCTGTTCCTCGGCCCGACCGGCGTCGGCAAGACCGAGCTGGCCAAGGCGCTGGCGGAGTTCCTGTTCGACGACGAGCGGGCGATGGTCCGCGTCGACATGAGCGAGTACTCCGAGAAGCACTCGGTGGCCCGGCTGTTCGGCGCCCCGCCCGGCTACGTCGGCTACGAGGCCGGTGGTCAGCTCACCGAGGCCGTGCGGCGCCGGCCCTACACCGTCGTCCTGCTGGACGAGGTGGAAAAGGCCCACCCCGACGTCTTCGACGTCCTGCTCCAGGTGCTCGACGACGGCCGGCTCACCGACGGCCAGGGCCGCACCGTCGACTTCCGGAACACGATCCTGATCCTGACGTCGAACCTCGGCTCGCAGCTGATCGCCGACCAGTCGGTGGCCGAGGACCGGCGCCGCGAGGCGGTCATGCAGGTCGTGCGCGGGCACTTCAAGCCCGAGTTCCTCAACCGGCTGGACGACGTCGTCGTGTTCCGCGCACTGGGCAGCGAGGAGCTGACCGGGATCGTCGACATCCAGGTCGGCGTCCTGGCCCGGCGGCTGGCCGGCCGCCGGCTGACGCTCACCGTCACCGACGCCGCCCGCGAGTGGCTGGCGCTCAACGGGTTCGACCCGGTCTACGGCGCCCGCCCGCTGCGCCGGCTGGTGCAGTCGGCGATCGGCGACCAGCTCGCCCGGGCGCTGCTGGCCGGCGAGATCCGCGACGGCGACGAGGTCCTCGTCGACGCCCCGGCGGACCTGTCCGTCGAGGGGCTGGTCGTCCGCCGCGCCTGAGCGGGACCCGGCCGGGACGGCGCTGCGTCGTCGTCCCGGCCGGGATCGTCCATGATCAGGGCGCGACATCGGCGCGGCGCGGGAGTGGACATGGCGGCAGGGCAGGACGGTCCCGAGCAGCAGGGGTGGCAGCAGCCTCCGTACGGACAGCAACCCCCCTACGGACAGCAGCCCCCGTACGGCTACCCGCCGGCCCCCTGGGCGGCCCCCGGCTGGGGTGCCCCGCCGCCCGCGCCCATGGAGCGGCCCCAGGCCGTGCGGATCGGTGTCGGCGCCTTCCTGGCCGGCGCGATCCTGGGGCTGATCGCCAGCATCGCGACCATCGGCGACTACGACGAGGTCGTCGACCGGGCGATCGCCGACGCGAACGTCTCCGGGGACGACGCCCGGGTCGCACGAGAGGTCGCCGAGGCCTTCGCCGTCGTGGGCATCGTCGCGGGCCTGCTGTCCGTCGCCCTCTACTTCCTCTTCATCTGGTTCGCCTGGAACGGGCGGAACTGGGCGCGCATCGTGCTCTTCGTCGTCGGTGGGTTCGGCATCGTGGGCGGGCTGGCCGGTCTGGCCGGTGGCGGCGGGGTCTCCTACGACGGCTTCGTGAACACGCTGTCGGTGTTCCGGCTCCTGCTGCTCATCGCAGGGGTCGTCGCGCTGGCCCAGAAGGTGTCCTCGGAGTGGTACCGGCACGAGCGCTGGCGGCGCTCGGTCACCCGCTGAGTCCGGGCGCCGGGCGGGTCCAGGCGCCGTGACCGAAACGTGATGAACCAGAACGGCCTCCCGGGGCGAAGACCTGGCGTGACCACCACCGAGCAGGCTCCAGCGCCCGCCGCCGACTCCGGGCCCCGCGGCCGGGACGGCCGCTGGCTGCGCCGTCTGTTCGCGGCCCTCGCCGGCCTGCTGGCCGCCGCTGTCGCGCTGGGTGTCGCCCAGCTCGTCTCGGCCGCCACCGGCCCCTCGACGGCGCCGGTCATCGCGGTCGGCGACACGGTCATCACCAAGGTGCCCGAGTCGCTGAAGTCCTACGCCATCCGCACCTTCGGCGAGAACGACAAGATCGCGCTCGTCGCCGGCGTCTTCGCCGTCGTCGCCGTCTACGCCCTGGTGATCGGCCTCCTCTCGCTGCGGTGGCGGGTGGTCGGCGTCCTCGGCGTGGCGTTGTTCGGTGTGCTCGGCGGTCTCGCCGCCGCGTCCCGCCCGGCCGCGGAGGACCTGGCCTGGCTGCCGTCGGTCGTCGGCGCGGCCGCCGGGATCGTGGCCCTGCTGTTCCTGCTGCGCCCGCTGACCGGGATCCCGGTCCTGCCCCTCTCGACGCCGCCGGCGGACGCCACCGAGGCCGGCGCCCGCCACGCCGTCGGCAGCGGCGCCGAGGGCGCCGTGAACCGGCTCCGTGAGGCGCTGGGCAACTCGGGCGACCGCAAGGGCCTGGACCGGCGCGGGTTCTTCCTCGCCGGCGGCGCGGCCGTGGGTGTCGCGGCCGTCACCGGTGGCGGGGGATACCTGCTGCAGCGCCGCTTCGACGTCAGCGAGGCGCGCGCCGACCTGACGCTGCCCACGCCCGCCTCGCCGGCCCCCCGGCTCCCGGCCGGCGCGGACCTGGCCGAGACGGTCGACGGCGTCACGCCCCTCATGACCCGCAACTCCGACTTCTACCGGGTCGACACCGCGATCAGCGTGCCGCAGATCCGGCCGTCGGACTACCAGCTGAAGCTGACCGGGTCCTTCGACCAGCGGGCCACCTTCTCGCTCCAGGACCTCTACGACCGGGACGACCTGATCGAGCGGGACATCACGCTCACCTGCGTCTCCAACGAGGTCGGGGGCCGGCTCGCCGGCACCGCACGCTGGATCGGCGTCCCGCTGGGTGCGTTCCTGCGCGAGAACGGCGTCTCCGGCGACTCCACGCAGCTGGTCTGCCGGTCCAGCGACGGCATGACGATCGGCGCCCCCACCCGCTCGGCCCTCCAGGTGGAGGACGCGATGCTCGCCATCGGCATGAACGGCGAGCCGCTGCCCATCGAGCACGGCTTCCCGGTCCGGATGATCATCCCCGGGCTCTACGGCTACGTCTCCGCCTGCAAGTGGCTCGTGGGGATCGAGGCGACGACCTTCGACGCCTTCGACGCCTACTGGGTCGAGCGCGAGTGGGCCCAGGAGGGGCCGATCAAGGTGGCCTCCCGGATCGACACCCCGGCCGCGCTGCGCCGCTTCCCCGCCGGCCGGCGGCCGATCGCCGGCGTGGCGTGGGCCCAGACCCGCGGCATCGCCCGTGTGGAGGTCCAGGTCGACGACGGCGACTGGGTCCAGGCCGAGCTCGCCCCCGAGGTCGACGCCGACCTCTGGCGGCAGTGGGTGCTGCCCCACGACTTCAGCCCCGGCAGCTACCAGCTCACCGTCCGCGCCACGGCGGCCGACGGCGACGTGCAGACCGCCGACCGCGCGACACCGTTCCCGTCCGGCGCCACCGGACTGCACTCCATCCGGGTGACCGCCTCCTGAGGCGTCGTCCACCCGGACCCCGAACCCGTCCCCGGCCACCTGGCCGGCGACGTACCTCCCGGCCCAGCCAACGGGCCGGGGAGCACCACCTGACCCGCGGCGCCCGTGACCCCGGCGCCGCACCGGAAGAGATGGAGCACCTCGTGAAGAGCACCCTGACCCGCGGCGTGATGCTGGCGGCCGCGTCGGCCCTCACCCTGAGCATGGCCGCCTGCGGCTCCGACGACAGCGACGACACCGCCTCGGACAGCAGCTCGTCGAGCAGCAGCTCCGACAGCAGCATGGAGAGCAGCTCCCCCTCGGCCGACTCGATGTCCGAGGAGCCCTTCGGTGCCGGGTGCACCGCGGTCCCGGCCGACGGCGAGGGCAGCTTCGCCGGCATGACCGACGACCCGGTCGCGACCGCGGCCAGCAACAACCCGGCCCTGTCGACGCTGGTGCAGGCGGTCACCGCCGCGAACCTGGGCGACACGCTGAACACCACCGACGACATCACGGTGCTGGCCCCGGCCAACCCGGCGTTCGAGGCCATCCCGGCCGACGCGCTCAACGCCGTCCTCGCCGACAACGCCCAGCTGACCGCGATCCTGACCCACCACGTCATCCCGGGTCGCCTGACCCCGCAGGAGCTGGCCGGGACGCACACCACGGTGAACGGCGACCAGGTGACCATCGCCGGCTCGGGCGAGGACTTCACCATCGACGGCACGATCACCGGCACCCAGGCGTCGGTCATCTGCGGCAACGTGCAGACGGCGAACGCGACCGTCTACATCATCGACCAGGTCCTGGCGCCCGCCGCCGGCTGATCGACCTCCGTGCGACGGCCCGGCTCCCCTCGGGGGGCCGGGCCGACGTGCGTCTCAGCCCCGGTTGCGGCGGGCGATGGCCGTCGACAGGGCGGTGGCGAACGCCGTCCAGGCCGCGTACGGCGCGAGGACGGCGGCCGCCGGGCGGCTCACCCGACGGGCGCGGCGGACCAGGTCGGCGGTGGACACGGTCAGCACGGCCGCCTCGGCGGCGGCCGCCCAGGGCCGGTGGGCCCGGAAGAACACCGGCGTCCAGCCGGCGTTGAGCACCATGTTGAGTGCGTACGCGCGGGCGAAGGGACGGCGGTCGGGCGACCGGACCAGCACCTCGCCCGCGGCCCAGGCGGTGCCGGCGTAGAGGCCGGTCCAGACGATGCCGAAGGTCTGTGGAGGCGGGTACCAGGCCGGCTTGTCCAAGGACCGGAACCAGGAGCTGCCGGGATCGGTCGCGAGCCCTCCCAGCACCGCGGCGGCGAGGGGGCCGGCGGCTGCGGCCAGGCGGATCCGGGGAGAGCGCATGGCCGCATCGTCGTCCTCAGTAGGGTCCGATGCCATGACGGCACCCGCATCCCTGCCCGACCGCGACCGCCTGCTCGAGCTCATCGTCGAGCTCGCCGTCGTCCACGGGAAGGTGACGCTCTCCTCCGGGCGCGAGGCCGACTGGTACATCGACATGCGCCGCCTGACGCTGCACCACGAGGGCGCCCCGCTGGTCGGCCGCGTGATGCGGCAGCTGACCGGCGACCTGCGCTACGACGTCGTCGGCGGGCTCACGCTGGGCGCGGATCCGGTGGCCACGGCGATGCTGCACGCCGCCGCCCAGGGCGAGGGCTTCCTCGACGCCTGCGTGGTGCGCAAGGCCGGCAAGGCGCACGGCCTGCAGCGGCGGATCGAGGGTCCGGACGTCGAGGGCCGCGCCGTGCTCGTCGTGGAGGACGTCTCGACCACCGGCGGCAGCCCGCTCACCGCCGTCGAGGCGCTCCGCGAGGCCGGCGCCGAGCCGGTCGCCGTCGCCGTGATCGTCGACCGCGGCGGCCGCGCCGCCGTCGAGGAGGCCGGCCTGGAGTACCGCGCCGCCTACACGCTCGCCGACCTCGGCCTGGAGTAGCCGCCGTACGGTGTGACGGTGACCACTCTCGCGACGGCGTGGGCCGCCGAGCTGACCGACGCGCTCGGGTCCGGCAGTGTCCTCACGGACCCGGACGTCACCGCTGCCTACGCCCGTGACCAGGCGATGCTCGCCGCGGCCGGCACCCCCGCCGCGGTGGTCCTCCCTCGTTCGACGGCCGACGTCGTCGCGGTCATGCGGGTGGCGCACCGGCACGGCGTCCCGGTCGTGCCGCGCGGTGCCGGCTCGGGACTCGCCGGGGCCAGCAACGCCGTCGACGGCGCCATCACGCTGGTCATGACCCGGATGGACGCCGTCCTCGAGGTGTCCCCGGCCGACCGGCTCGCCGTCGTCCAGCCGGGGGTCGTCAACAAGCAGCTGCGGGACGCCGTCGCCGCGCACGGGCTCTTCTATCCGCCCGACCCGTCGAGCTACGACTGGTGCACGATCGGCGGGAACCTCAGCACGAACTCCGGCGGGCTGTGCTGCGTCAAGTACGGCGTCACCACCGACTACGTCCTCGGCCTGGAGGTCGTGCTCGCCGACGGGCGGGTGCTGCGGACCGGCCGGCGCACGGTCAAGGGCGTGGCCGGCTACGACCTCGCGCGGCTCTTCGTGGGCTCGGAGGGCACGCTCGGCGTCATCACCGAGGCCACCCTCGCGCTGCGGCCCGCCCCGCAGCGGCCGGTCACCCTCGTGGCCACCTTCGGCACCACCGCGCAGACCGGCCAGGTCGTCGAGCGGGTGGTGACCACGGGGCTGGTGCCGAGCCTGCTGGAGGTCATGGACAACACCTGCATCTGCGCTGTGGACGACCTGCTGCACGCCGACCTCGACCGCGGCGCGCACGCGCTGCTGGTCGCGCAGTCCGACACCGGTGGAGCCGCCGCGCTCGCCGAGATCGAGGCCCTGGCGGCGCTGTGCCGCGAGGCCGGCGCCGACCTCGTGCACACCACCGACGACCCGGCCGAGGGTGATCTGCTGCTGGCCGCCCGGCGGATGGCGCTCCCCGCGCTGGAACAGCTGGGCAGCACGCTCATCGACGACGTGGCCGTGCCCCGCTCCGCGATCGCCACGTTCCTCGACGGCTGCGACGCGATCGCCGCCCGCCGCGAACTCACGATCGGCGTCGTCGGGCACGCCGGCGACGGCAACATGCACCCGACGATCGTGTTCGACCCGGCCGACGCCGCCCAGCGCGAGCGGGCCTTCGCCGCCTTCGACGACATCCTCGAGCTGGGGCTCTCGCTGGGCGGCACGATCACCGGCGAGCACGGCGTCGGCTCGCTCAAGGTCGACTGGCTGGAGCGCGAGATCGGCCCGGTGTCGCTGGAGGTGCACCGGTCGATCAAGGACGCGCTGGACCCGTCCGGCCTGCTCAACCCCGGCAAGGTGCTGCGCCGCCTGACACCCTGAGCCGCATGAGCCGAGACCGCCTGCTCGTCATCGGGGGTGACGCCGCGGGGATGTCCGCGGCGGCCCAGGCCCGGCGGCTGCGCCCCGACGACCTCGACATCACCGTGCTGGAGCAGGGGCCGGACGTGTCGTACTCCGCGTGCGGCATCCCCTACTGGGTCGGCGACGTCGTGACCGACCGGGACCGGCTGATCGCCCGGACGCCGCACGAGTTCGCCGCGCAGGACATCGACGTCCGGATGCACACCCGCGCCGAGGCGATCGACCTGGTGGCCGGCACGGTCAGCACGTCGGCCGGCGACGTGCTCGGCTACGACCGGCTGGTGGTGGCCACCGGCGGCCGGCCGACCCGTCCGCCGATCCCGGGGCTGGACGCCGTCGGCGTGCACGGGGTGCACCGGCTGGGCGACGGCGCCGACATCCGTGCCGGGATCGCGGCCGGCGCCGAGCGGGCCGTCGTCCTGGGCGGTGGCTACATCGGCCTGGAGATGGCCGAGGTGCTGCACGCGCGCGGGCTGGCGGTGACCGTCGTCCTCGCCGACCCCCTGCCCATGGCGCAGCTCGACCCCGACATGGGGGAGCGGGTGTGCTCGGCCATGGGTGCCATGGGCATCGACGTCCACCCGGGGGAGCCGGTCCGGGAGGTCGAGACCGATGCCGACGGCGTCGTCCGCGCCGTGCGCACCGACGACGGCTCCTACGAGACCGACCTCGTCGTCCTCGGGCTGGGCATGGGCCCGGAGGTGACCCTCGCGCGGGAGTCGGGCCTGCAGCTGGGCCCCACCGGGGCGGTCGAGGTCGACCGGTCGCAGCGCTGCACCGGGCACCCGGAGGTGTTCGCCGCCGGCGACTGCTCGCAGACGTACTCCCGGATCACCGGCGAGGCGGTGCACATCGCGCTGGGCACCCACGCCAACAAGCAGGGGCGGGTCGCGGGCTCGGTGATCGGCGGACGGCCGGCGCGGTTCGCCGGGGTGCTCGGCACCGCGGTGACGAAGGTGGGGGAGACCGAGATCGGGCTGACCGGACTGAGCTCGGTCGCGGCCGAGCGGGCCGGGTACGACGCCCGCGCCGAGGTCGTCGAGGGGACGACGCGGGCGGGCTACTACCCGGGCGCCGAGGAGATCACCGTCAAGCTGATCAGCGAGCGGGGGTCCGGGCTGCTGCTCGGTGCGCAGATCGTCGGCGGCCCGGGCAGCGGCAAGCGGATCGACGTGTTCGCCACCGCGATCTGGGCCGGGCTCACCGCGGAGGAGCTGGCGGGGTCCGACCTGTCGTACGCGCCGCCGTTCTCGCCCACCTACGACCCGGTGCTCGTGGCGGCCCGGGTCTCCAGCCGGATCGAGCAGGGCTGAGCCGGGGCGCGTCAGCCTGCCGGGGGACCGGAGCCCTCCGCACTGTCACCCCTGCTGCGGGGGGCGCGATACTGGCCGGAGCCCGTCCGCCGAGTGGAGGAGTCCCCCCGCATGCCCATCGCGACCCCCGAGGTCTACGCCGACATGATCAGCCGGGCCAAGGAGGGCGGCTTCGCCTACCCGGCGATCAACTGCACCTCCTCCGAGACGATCAACGCGGCGCTGCGCGGGTTCGCCGACGCCGGGAGCGACGGGATCATCCAGTTCTCCACCGGCGGTGCCGAGTTCGGCTCGGGCACCAAGGTCAAGGACATGGTGACCGGGGCGGTCGCGCTCGCCGAGTTCGCCCACGTCGTCGCCGAGCGCTACCCGGTCAACGTCGCGTTGCACACCGACCACTGCCCGAAGGACAAGCTGGACAGCTACGTCCGGCCGCTGATCGCGCTGTCCCAGGACCGCGTGGACGCCGGTCAGGCGCCGCTGTTCCAGTCGCACATGTGGGACGGCTCGGCCGTCGACCTCGACGAGAACCTGCAGATCGCCGAGGAGCTCATCGAGAAGTGCGCGTCGGCGAAGATCGTGCTGGAGATCGAGATCGGCGTCGTCGGCGGCGAGGAGGACGGCGTCAGCCACGACATCAACGACAAGCTCTACACCGCCCCCGGTGACTACATCGCCACCGCGAAGTCGCTCGGACTCGGCGAGAAGGGCGTCTACCTGCTGGCCGCGACCTTCGGCAACGTGCACGGCGTCTACAAGCCCGGCAACGTGAAGCTGCGGCCGGAGATCCTCAAGCAGGGCCAGGAGGTCGTCACGGCCGAGCTGGGCCTGCCCGAGGGCAGCAAGCCGTTCAACTTCGTCTTCCACGGCGGCTCGGGCTCGCTGCAGTCGGAGATCCGCGAGGCGCTGTCCTACGGCGTCGTGAAGATGAACGTCGACACCGACACCCAGTACGCCTTCACCCGCCCGATCGCCGGGCACATGCTGAGCAACTACGACGGCGTGCTGAAGATCGACGGCGAGGTCGGCAACAAGAAGGTCTACGACCCGCGGAGCTACCTCAAGGCCGCCGAGACCAACATGGCCGCCCGCGTCGTGACGGCGTGCGAGGACCTGCTCTCGGCCGGACAGTCGGTCAGCGCATGACGCACTCGCACGGGAACCTGCTGGGCGAGCCGCCGGCGACGCTGCTCCCGCCGTCGCCCGAGGCCGAGCGCGAGCTCGCCGACGGCGTCCCGGCGGCCGAGGTGGCGGCGCACCACCCCACGTTCAGCGCCGCCTGGGCCGCCCTCGCCGAGGAGTCGATCGACCGGCAGGAGCGGCAGCTCCGCGACACGATCGAGGCCTACGCCTACGCCCGCACCGGCTACCACCGCGGGCTCGACGCGCTGCGCCGCAACGGCTGGAAGGGCTTCGGCCCGGTGCCGTGGGCGCACGAGCCCAACCGCGGCTTCCTGCGCTGCGTCACCGTCCTCGCGCGGGCGGCCGAGGCCATCGGCGAGACCGACGAGCAGGAGCGCTGCACCCAGCTTCTGCGGGACTGCGACCCCTCGCTGGCCCCCTGACCCCTCGGGTCGCCGGGGCCGGCTGATCACCTCTCGGGGTGCGTGCGGCGGACCGTCTCGCTCAGCGCCGACAGCTCGTCGTCGCCGGCCATGAGGCGGGTCAGGCTGTCGGCGTCGACGTCCTCGCGGGTGAGGTCGCCGGCCACCTGGCCACCGGCCAGCAGCAGGAAGCGGTCCCCGACCAGGTGGGCATAGCGCGGGTTGGCGGTCACCAGCACGACCGCCAGCCCGCGGGCCCGGGCCGCGAGCAGCGCCTGGCCGGCCTGGGTGGCACCGGCGACGCTGCGCGGCGCGATCGGCTCGTCGACGACGAGGGCGCGCGACCCGAAGTGGAGGGCGCGGGCGATGGCCAGGCTCTGCCGCTCGCCCGGGCGCAGCGTGCTCGCCGGCTGGTCGGGGTCGACCCCGGTGAGGCCCACCGTGGCCAGCTCCCGCACGGTGATCTCGCGGGCCGCGGCGCGGTCGAGGCGGCGCAGCGGCCCGATGCCGGCGGTGGGTTCGGCGCCGAGGCAGAAGTTCCGCCACACCGACAGCAGCGGCGCGACGGAGAGGTCGTTCCAGACGGTCGCGACGCCGTTCGCCCGGGCGTCGCGCGGCGACCGCCACCGCGCGGGGCGGCCGTCGAGCAGCAGCTCGCCCTCCTGCGGGCGGGTCAGCCCCGAGAGCACCTCCACCAGGGTGGACTTGCCCGAGCCGTTCTCGCCGAGGACGCAGCTGATGGTGCCCGGGACGAACGCCGCGGTCACCCGGGACAGTGCCGCGACGGTCCCGTAGCGCACGGTCACCCGGCGCAGCTCGAGCACCGCCGCGGCCGGTGTGCCCTCCGGGCCGGTCACGAGCGCGGCACCGCGCGCAGCCGGGTCCGCACGATGCCGTTGGCGAGGAGGGCCACGAGCAGCAGCATCCCGAGGAAGGCCTGGAACCACAGCGGGTCCCAGCCGGCGAGCGTGATCCCGAACCGAGCGACGCCGTAGATGAGCGCCCCCACGGCGGTCCCGACCGCCGAGCCGTAGCCCCCGGTGAGCAGGCAGCCGCCGATGACCGCGGCGACGAGGAACTCGATCGACGGCATCAGCGAGGCGTCGCCCGAGGCGGTTGTGATGCGGACCAGGCCGAGCGTGCCGACGAGCCAGCCGGCCGCGGCCGTGCCGCAGAACAGGGTCAGGGTGGTGCGGCGCACCGGGACGCCGAGCTCCCGGGCGGCCCGCCGGGCGCCGCCGACGGCGAAGATCGCGTTCCCCAGCGCGGTCCGCCAGAGCGCCCACGAGGCGAGCGCGACGAGCCCGAGCCACCACAGCACCGAGATGCGGAAGAACGCGTCGTCCCACTCCACGCTGGAGTCGAAGACGGTCCGGGCCGAGGACCAGCCCGGCGCCTGGTCCAGGCCCTGGATGACGGTGGTGCCGGCGATCGCCCGGGTCAGCGCGAACGCGGCGCCCTCCAGGACGAGGAAGGCCGCCAGGGTGACCAGGAAGCTGGGCAGTCCGGTGCGGACCACCAGCCACCCGTTGAGCAGCCCGACCAGGAGCGAGCCGGCGAGGGAGGCCGCCAGAGCCGGCCAGATGCCCCATCCGGCCTCGGTCACCAGCAGCCCCGTGGCCAGCGCGCTCGCGACGGCGACCATGCCCGTCGAGAGGTCGATGTGACCGGCGATCAGCAGCAGGCCGACGGCCAGCGCGCCGATGCCCAGCAGCGCGGCGGTGTCGAGCACTCCGGCCACGCCGGCCGGGGTCAGCAGGTCCGGCGCCTGGACCCCGAAGAACACCGTCACGGCGAGCAGCCCGACCCACGCGGCGGTGCTCGGCCGCGCGACGGTGCGGTCGAGCAGGCGACGACCGGGACCGCGGGGAACGGCGGTGGCGGCCCTGGACCCCGGTAGCCGGCCGGCGGTCACGGGAACCGGTACGGGGACGACGGCAGCGGGGCCTCCTCGGGAGCGGGGTGCCACCAGTGTCCACACCCGGCTGATCATGGGCGGCGCCGGGGCCCGGCCTTGACAGGCATCGGCCCATCCTTGTCATCTATGCACCTGCAGACGGCGACCGGCCGCCGGCTGCGCCCGGACGCGGAGGCGACGCGATGGCCGAGTATGACCTGGTCGTGCGGGGTGGGCGGATCGTCGACGGGACCGGAGCGCCCGCCGTCCGTGGAGACGTGGCCGTGGCCGCCGGCCGCATCGTCGCGGTGGGCCGGGTCCCCGGCCGCGGCACGGAGGAGATCGACGCCGACGGCGCGGTGGTCACGCCGGGCTTCGTCGACATCCACACCCACTACGACGGCCAGGCCACGTGGGAGGAGCGGATGACCCCCTCCTCGCAGCACGGCGTCACGACCGTCGTCACCGGCAACTGCGGCGTCGGCTTCGCCCCGTGCCGGCCGGACCAGCACGACCTGCTCGTCGAGCTGATGGAGGGCGTCGAGGACATCCCCGAGGTGGTGATGACGGCGGGGCTCCCCTGGACCTGGGAGACCTTCCCCGAGTTCCTCGACGTCCTGGCGTCGCGCCGGCTCGACGTCGACCTGGCCGCGCAGGTGCCGCACTCCGCCGTCCGGGTCTACGTGATGGGCGAGCGGGGGGCCGCACGGGAGGTGCCGACCGACGGCGACCTGGCCGCCATGCGCGGGCTCGTCGCGGAGGCGGTGCGCGCCGGGGCGCTGGGCGTGACGACGTCGCGGAGCATCCACCACCGCACCCGGGCCGGGGAGCAGGCGCCGAGCATCGGCTCCGAGGAGCGGGAGCTCCTGGCCCTGGCCGCGGGGCTGCGCGACGCCGGCACCGGTGTGTTCCAGCTGATGCCGTCGGTCGAGTCCCCGGCCGAGGTCGAGGTCGCGCTCATGCGGCGGCTGGCCGCGGCGTCGGGCCGCCCGCTGTCGTTCTCCCTCTTCCAGATCAACGGCGAGCCGGACAAGTGGCGCACCTACCTGGACCTGCTCGAGGAGGCGGCGGCCGACGGCCTGCCGATCCGCGGACAGGTCTTCCCGCGTCCGATCGGCTTCCTGTTCGGCCTCGACCTGTCGATCCACCCGTTCGCGCTCAGCCCGGGTTTCCGGCCCCTGCTGGACCTGCCGCTGGCGGAGAAGGTCGCGGCGATGCGGCAGCCGGAGGTGCGGGCGCGGCTGCTCGCCGAGGAGCCGGCGGACCCCAACCCCTTCCTGCTGCACATGGCCGGGCGCTACGTGGAGGCCCACGTCATGGGCGACCCGCCGGACTACGAGCCCGATCCGGAGCAGACGATCGGCCGCCGGGCCGCCCGGCTGGGGGTCCGCCCGCTGGAGTACGTCTACGACCTCCTGCTGGCCGACGAGGGCCGCACCGTGCTGTTCTGCCCGAGCGGCAACTACGCCCGGGGCACCCTCGACGACGCGCGGACGATGGCCGAGCACCCGGCCACCGTCCTCGGCCTGGGGGACGGCGGTGCGCACTACGGGCTCGTCTGCGACTCCAGCTACCCGACCTCGCTGCTCCAGGACTGGGTGCAGCAGCCCCGCGGCGAGCGGCGGATGGACCTGTCGCGGGCGGTCGCCGAGCTCTCCGACGTGCCCGCCCGCGCCGTCGGCCTGGCCGACCGCGGACGCCTCGCACCCGGCTACCGGGCGGACCTGAACGTGATCGACCTCGAGCGGCTGCACCTGCACCGGCCGAGCGTCGTGCACGACCTGCCGGCCGGCGGACGACGCCTGCGGCAGCAGGCCGACGGCTACGTCGTCACCGTCGCCGGCGGAGCGGTGACCCGTCGCGACGGCGAGCCGACCGGGGAGCTGCCGGGCCGGCTCGTCCGCGGCGCGCAGCCGGCGCCCGCCTAGGGCGCCAGGCGCCAGCGCACCCGGTCGTCGGCGTACCAGGTCCAGCGGCTGACCGGCCGGGCGTAGGGGACGCCGTCGCGGACCACGCGCGCGGGGTCGCAGGCGATCTGCAGCGCGCGGCCGCGGGAGAGCCGCGGGGGGCGCAGCGGCTGCACGACGACCGTCACGCGCAGCGTGTCCACCGCCTGCCAGTCCGGGCGGGCGGTGACCCGGCTGATCATGCCGTCGGCGACCTTGGCGTTGTCGTGGTGGGCCTGCGCGCCCAGCCGCCGGGAGAGCAGGCTCCGCCGACCGTCGTCGGCCGGCTCCACCCGGCCGGAGTGCAGCAGGACCCCGCCGTGGTCGTCGCGGTACAGCGTCATCTCCCGCTCGGCGCCGGTCCCGATGCCGAGGTCGCGCGCCAGCCCGCGGGAGAGCTTGTCGTCGGCCGGCTCCCAGGAGACGACGACGTCCGCCGTCCGGGAGGCGGCGTTGAGGGCGGCGAGCACGCCCGCCAGCGCCGGGACGGGGCCGCGGACGAGCACCGACGGCACGTCGGTCACGCCGGCGACGGCGTCGCGGGAGGGGGCCTCGTCGGGCGCGAGGCCGCGCAGGTCCACGTCGTGCGCAGGCATGCGATTACCCTGCCACCTGCTGAGCCGGTTCCGCCGGTGCCGATGATCGAGGGGATCTGACGAGCGATGCCGGCTGTCGTGCTGATCGGTGCCCAGTGGGGCGACGAGGGCAAGGGCAAGGCGACCGACCTGCTCGGTGGCCGCGTCCCCTACGTGGTCCGCTACCAGGGCGGCAACAACGCCGGCCACACCGTGATCACCCCCGACGGTGAGCGCTACGCGCTGCACCTGATCCCCTCCGGGATCCTGACGCCCGGCTGCACCCCGGTGATCGGCAACGGCGTCGTGGTCGACCCGGAGGTCCTCATCCGGGAGCTCACCGGGCTGGAGGAGCGCGGGGTCGACACCTCGCGGCTGGTGATCTCGGCCGACGCGCACTTGATCATGCCGCACCACCGGGCCCTCGACAAAGTCACCGAGCGCTTCCTGGGCAAGCGGAAGATCGGCACCACCGGCCGCGGCATCGGCCCCGCCTACGGCGACAAGGTCGCCCGCACCGGCATCCGCGTGGCCGATCTGCTCGACCTGTCGATCCTGCGGCAGAAGCTCGAGGGGACCCTCCAGGAGAAGAACCAGATCCTGGTCAAGGTCTACAACCGCAAGGCCATCGACGTGGACGAGGTCGTCGAGGAGTACTCCGGCTACGCGGAGATCCTGAAGCACCGGATCGCCGACACCCGGCTCCTGCTCGGCAACGTCCTCGACGCCGGCGAGTGGGTGCTGCTGGAGGGGTCGCAGGGCACGCTGCTCGACGTCGACCACGGCACGTATCCGTTCGTGACGTCGTCCAACCCGACCGCCGGTGGCGCGGCCGTGGGCAGTGGGATCGGCCCCACCCGCATCGAGCGGGTGGTGGGCATCCTCAAGGCGTACACGACCCGCGTGGGCTCGGGGCCCTTCCCGACCGAGCTGCACGACGCGAACGGCGAGTACCTGCGCAAGCAGGGCGGCGAGGTCGGCGTGACCACCGGCCGGGACCGCCGCTGCGGCTGGTTCGACGCCGTCATCGCCCGCTACGCCAGCCGGGTCAACGGCATCACCGACTACTTCCTGACCAAGCTCGACGTCCTCTCCGGCCTGGAGACGGTGCCGATCTGCGTCGCGTACGACATCGACGGCGTGCGGCACGACGAGATGCCGATGACGCAGACCGACTTCCACCACGCGACGCCGGTCTACGAGGAGATGCCGGGCTGGTTCGAGGACATCCGGCACTGCCGGACGTTCGACGAGCTGCCGGCGAACGCGCAGACCTACGTGCGGCGGCTGGAGGAGCTCTCCGGTGCGCGGATCAGCGTGATCGGCGTGGGTCCCGGCCGCGACGAGAACGTCGTCGTCCACGACCTCCTCGGCTGAGTGGAGTGCGGGAGGCGAGGAAAGCTCGCCTCCCGCACGCCACTAGACGCGGGCGGGGACGGAGCTGAGCTCGGCGCGGACGGCGACGGCGATCTCGGGGTGGTCGGTGATCAGACCGTCCACGCCCAGGCCCAGCAGCAGCCTGGCCTCGCCGGCGGCGTCGCCGAGGGCCGACGGGTCGTCGCCGCGCTGCAGGTGCCGCGGGAGGAACAGGTTCTCGGCGCGCAGCGTCCACGGCACGACCGACAGCCCGGCCCGGTGCGCCCGGGCGACGAGGTCGGTCACCTCGGTCAGGTACCCCTCGGCGTCGCGCGGCAGGATCCGGTGCCGGCTGGGCGCGATGCCCTGGGCGTAGGTCGAGATCCCGCGCAGGCCGGCGTTCGTGGTGAGCGCGTCGTCCTCGGGGACGTCGTCGACGAGCTGGAACATCGTCGGGCCGTCGTCGCCGAGCAGGGCGCGCAGGTCCCGCAGCCCGGGGGCGTCGAAGGACTGCACGATCACGGTCCCGTCGGCGGAGACGGCGTCGAGGCGGCGCAGCTCCGCGGCGACCAGCTCGGCCATCGGCAGCCCGTTCTCGGCCGACCAGCTGGGCTTCTTCAGCTCGGCCAGGACCCGGATGGGCCGCGCGGGCGTGGAGCGGCGCCGGGCCAGCTCCACGACCTCGGCCAGGGTCATGATGCCGAACTGCCGGTCGTAGGCGGTGTTGAGCGGGCGCATGTCCGGCATGCGCTCCATCGCCCGCAGCGTCCGGATCTCGGCGAGGGTGAGGTCCTCGGCGAACCAGCCGGTGCGCTCCTTGTCGCCCACCCTGCGGGTGGTGCGGCGGTCGGCGAACTCGGGTCGCACGGAGATGTCGGTGGTCCGGGACAGCTCGTTCTCGTGCCGGACGACGAGGGCGCCGTCACGGGTGACCACGACGTCGGGCTCGATCATGTCGGCGCCGAGGTCGATCGCGAGCTCGTAGCTGGCCGCGGTGTGCTCGGGGCGATAGCCCGGGGCACCACGGTGGCCGACGATCACGGGACGGGGGCTGCGGGTCACAGGACTGATTGCCTGCGACACGGTCGCGTGCATGTCTCCAGCACACCCCACCGAAGTGACGTCGCGGCGAACGCCGCACGGCGTTTCCCGCACGATTCGACAGACGCGCAGGTCACGGCCTCACGAGCGGGACGGCTGTGACGGAAGTCGCGTTTCGACGACCGATCCATACCCCTGTGTCGGCCGTCGAACGCGGGAACTTGACCCCGGCCTCACGGAAAAGGAGGGGACACCCGAGGTGCCCGGGGCCCACGATCGCCGCCGTGACGGATCTCGTGGACCTCGGTTGGGACGGCGCCCGGGCGGCCGACGTCCCGCCGGGGACGGTGCCGGCCCGCGTCGCGAAGGTGGACCGGGGGCTGCTGACCGTGGTCGCCCCCGGTGGGGAGCGCCGCGTGCACCCGGCCCCCCTGCTGCGCGAAGGCACGGGTCCCGCCGTGGGCGACTGGGTCGCGCTGCGGAGCGACGTGGCCGTCGCCCTGCTGCCCCGGCGGACGGCGTTCACGCGGACCGCGGCCGGGCGGACGTCCGCCCTCCAGGTCGTCGCGGCGAACCTCGACGTGGTGTTCGTGGTCGACGCCCTGGACGGTCCGGCCCGTCTCCGCCGGATCGAGCGCTACCTCGCGGTGGCGTGGGGGAGCGGGGCCACGCCGGTCGTCGTCCTGACCAAGGCCGACCTCTGCGACGACGTGCCGGCGGCGCTGGCCGAGCTGGCCGGTGCCGTGCCCGGGGCCGAGGTGCTCGCGGTCAGCGCGGTGACCGGAGCCGGGGTCGGGGCGCTGGCGGAACGGCTCGGTGCCGGCCGCACCGGGGCGCTCGTCGGGCCTTCCGGGGTCGGCAAGTCCAGCCTGGTGAACGCGCTGCTCGGCGGGGAGGTGGCCGCGACCGGCGAGGTGCGCGAGGCCGACCGCCGGGGGCGGCACACCACGACCGCCCGCGAGCTGCACCGGCTGCCCGGCGGCGGCCTGCTGATCGACACCCCCGGCATGCGCGAGCTCGGCCTCCCCGGCGACGAGGGGATCGACACCGCGTACGCCGACGTCGCCGAGTTCGCCTCCTCCTGCCGGTTCCGCGACTGCTCGCACGGCGCGGAGCCCGGCTGCGCGGTGTCGGCGGCCGTCGCCGAGGGCCTCCTCGACGAGGGCCGGCTCCGGGGCTGGCGGAAGCTCCAGGCGGAGGTGCACCGCCAGGCGCTGCGCACCGACGCCCGCGCCCGGGCCGCCGAGCACTCCCGCGTGCGGGCCCTGCACAAGTCGCTGCGCGCGCAGCCCAGCCAGAAGCGCTGACGCTCAGCGCGGGTCGCGCCCGGTGAGGACGCGCAGGCACCAGCCGGCCGGGACGAGGACCGCGACGGCGATCAGCGCGGCGGCCGGCCAGCGCGGGCCGGTGTCGTCCACCGCCAGTGCGAAGTAGGCCACCCACGCGAGCGCGGCCCCCGCCGCCGCCAGGCGCGCGCCGCGCTGCCCGGTGCCCACCAGCAGCACGGCGGTGACGAACGAGGCGGACATCGCGAGGAGCACCACCATCCCGGCGCCGATGTTCGCGCCGGCGTCGGCCGGGGTCGACACGGTCAGGACCACGGCGACCAGGGCCAGCAGGAGGGCGACGCCGGACCAGATGGCCGGGGCCCGGTGCGTCGAGGTGGGCATGGCCGCGATGGTGGTCCCCCGCCGGCTGGGTCGGCCAGGGACGTGACCGGATCGATGCCGTCGGTAGGGTCGCCGTCCGTGCGCGTGCTCGTGATCGGCTCCGGTGCCCGGGAGCACGCCCTGTGCGTGGCTCTGCAGTCCGACCCTGCGGTGACCGCCCTGGCCTGCGCGCCGGGCAACGCCGGCACGCGGTCGATCGCCGAGGCGGTGCCGCTCGACGGAGCCGACCCGGTGGCCGTCGCCGCACTGGCCACGAGCTGGGGTGCGGACCTCGTGGTGATCGGGCCCGAGGTGCCGCTGGTCGCGGGGGCGGCGGACGCCGTCCGAGAGGCGGGCATCGCCTGCTTCGGGCCGTCGGCGCAGGCCGCGCAGATCGAGGGCAGCAAGTCCTTCGCCAAGCACGTGATGACCGCGGCCGGCGTGCCGACGGCCCGCGCCTGGCCGGTCGGCGGGCCCGCGGAGCTGGAGACGGCGCTGGACGAGGCAGCGGCGCTGGTCCCGGGCGCGCCCTACGTGGTGAAGGACGACGGGCTGGCCGCGGGCAAGGGCGTCGTCGTCACCACGTCCCGCGAGGAGGCCGTCGCGCACGGGCACCGGGTGCTCGAGGCCGGCGGTGCGGTGCTCGTCGAGGAGTACCTCGACGGCCCGGAGGTCTCCCTGTTCGCCGTCACCGACGGGACGACGGTGCTGCCGCTGGTGCCCGCCCAGGACCACAAGCGCCGCGACGACGGCGACGCCGGCCCCAACACCGGCGGGATGGGCGCCTACGCCCCGCTGCCCTGGGCGCCGTCCGGACTGGTCGACGAGGTGCTGGCCACGGTGCTCCAGCCGACCGTCGACGAGATGGCCCGACGTGGCGAGTCCTTCTCCGGGCTGCTGTACGCCGGCCTCGCGCTCACCTCGCGCGGCATCCGGGTGGTGGAGTTCAACGCCCGCTTCGGCGACCCGGAGACCCAGGTCGTGCTGCCGCTGCTGGAGACGCCCCTCGGCGGGCTGCTGCACGCGGCGGCCACCGGGGCGCTGGCCGACCACCCGCCGCTCCGCTGGCGCTCCGGAGCGGCCGTGACCGTCGTCGTGGCCGCCGCGGGCTATCCCGAGCGGCCGCGCACGGGTGACCCGGTCACCGGGGCCGACGGCGAGGGTGTGCTGCACGCCGGGACCGCCGCCGACGCGGACGGGACCGTGCGGTCGGCCGGCGGCCGGGTCCTGGCGGTGACGGCGACCGGGGCGGACCTCGCCGCCGCCCGGCAGACCGCCTACGAGCGGGTGGCCGGGGTGCGGCTGGCCGGGGCGCACTGGCGGACCGACATCGCGCTGGCCGCCGTCGAGGGTCGCATCACCCTCTGATCCCCACGGCCGGCTTCCCGCGGTCGGGCCGGGGTTCGGGCGGCCGCGGGCCGTCGTTGCGGCGGGCCAGGTAGGTGCCGGCGACGTTCGCGCAGGCGACGATCGGGACGGCGATGAGCGCCCCGAAGATCCCGGCGATCAGCAGGCCGGAGGCGATGGCGAGCACGACCGCCAGCGGGTGCACGTGGACCGCCCGGCCCAACAGCAGCGGCTGGAGGATGTGCCCCTCCACCTGCATGACGAGGATGACGACGGCCAGGGCGATCAGCGCCTTGACCGGGCCCACGGACACCAGCGCGACCAGCACCGCGACCGAGCCGGCCAGGAACGACCCGATGATCGGGATGAAGGCGCCGAGGAACACCAGCGCCGACAGCGGGATGACCAGCGGCACCCCCAGGATCGCCAGGCCGACGCCGATGCCGATCGCGTCGACCAGCGCCACGATGACGGTGGCCCGGGTGTAGGAGATCAGCGTCCGCCAGGCGCGGCGGGCGGCCTCGTCCACGTAGGCACGGGCGTCGGAGGGGAACAGGCCGACCAGCCACAGCCAGATGGAGCGGCCGTCCTTGAGGAAGAAGAAGAGCGTGAACAGCGCGAGCACGATGCCGGTGAACACCTCGCCGACCGTTGCCGCGGTGTCGATCGCGCCCGAGGCCAGCTCGTCGGAGTTGCCGGTGAAGAACCCCTGCGCCTGCTCGATGGCGTCGTCGAGCTGCCGCTCGGTGACCGGGAAGGTGTCGACGACGTAGTCGCGCACCTGCTCGAGACCGGCGGTGACCTGCTCGGAGAGGTCGGCGAAGCCGTCGATGAACCGGTTGACGACCAGCGTGATGATCCCGGCCACGACACCCAGCCCGACCAGCAGCATCGCGAACGCCGCGAGGGCGTGCGGCCAGCCGCGGCGGACGAGCGCGGCGGCGCCCGGCTGCAGCAGCGCGGCGAGCAGGAGCGCCACGATGACCGGCACGACGACGACCGCCACGTACGCCGCGGCGTAGAGGAGCACGTAGGCACCGACCAGCACGACGATGAGCCGCCACGACCAGGCCGCGGCGGTGCGCAGGCCGCTGGGCACGCTGTCGTCGCCCACCGGACGGCGCGGGCGACGCCGGTCCCGCGGCGGTCGGTCGCCGGGCGGGCCGCTGACGCCGCCGGGCCCGATCGGCCCGTCCAGGTCGGGAGCACCGGGCTCGGGGCTGCCGAGCGGGGGACCCGGGGCGCCCTGGACGTCGTCGTCGGCCTCGTCGGCCTCGTCGGCGGCGTCATCGAGGCCGGCCTCGGGCGCGGCATCGGGGTGGTCGGCGTGGTGGCGGTGCCAGCCGTGCGGATCGGCTTCACCGGCGGCGCGGATGCGCTCACGGGCACGGCCGGCGAGGTGGCTCGCGCGTTTCAGCATCGCGTATCTCCGGCCGGCGAGTGGGGGGCGTCGATGATCACGCTAGCGCTGCGGGAGGATGCCCCCGTGGATCTCCGAGCTGACCGGATGCGGCGGGTACCCGCATGATCGACCGCTACACGCTGCCCGAGATGGGCCGGGTCTGGAGCGACGAGCACAAGTACGAGCTCTGGTGCCGCGTGGAGACCCTGGTCCTGGAGGCGCACGCGGCCGCCGGCCGGGTGCCCGCCGACGTCGTCGAGCCCGTGCGCAACGCGCCGCCGCCCACCGCGGCACGCGTCGCCGAGATCGAGGAGACGACGCAGCACGACGTCATCGCCTTCCTCTCGGCGTGGGCCGACAACACCGAGCCCCGCTCGGCGGCGGCCTACGTGCACCACGGGATGACGTCGTCGGACCTGCTCGACACCGCGCTCGCGGTGCAGCTCACCGAGGCGACCGACCTGCTGCTGGCCCGCATGGACCGCTTCGTCGCCGTCCTCCGTGACCACGCGCTGGCCCACCGCGCCACGATCAAGGTCGGCCGCACCCACGGCGTGCACGCCGAGCCGGACGTCTGGGGCCACCGTGTCGCCGACATCGCGTTCGCCGCCGCGCGCTCCCGCGACCGGCTGCGGGCCGCCCGGGAGCGGGTCGGCGTCGTCGCCATCTCCGGGGCGGTGGGCACCTACTCGCTGATCGACCCGTCGGTCGAGGTGACGGTCGCGCAGGCGCTGGACCTGAAGGCGGCCGATGCCTCCACCCAGGTCGTGCTGCGGGACTCGATCAGCGAGTGGATCGCGGCGCTGGCGATCATCGCGACCGTCTGCGAGACGGTCGCCCTCGAGGTGCGGCACGGCCAGCGCACCGAGGTGCGGGAGCTGTCGGAGGCCTTCGGCTCGGGCCAGAAGGGCTCCAGCGCCATGCCGCACAAGAAGAACCCCATCCGCTCGGAGCGGATCGCCGGGCTCGCGCGGGTGGTGCGCGCCGCCGTCGTCCCGGTCATGGAGGGCATCCCGCTGTGGCACGAGCGGGACATCTCCCACTCCTCGACCGAGCGGGTCTTCCTGCCGGACGCGGCGATCACCACCGACTACCTGCTGCACCTGACCACCGGCCTGGTGGAGAACCTGGTCGTCGACGTGCAGCGGATGCGCGACAACCTCGACCTGACCGGCGGGCTGATCTACACGTCGTCGGTGCTGCTGGAGGTCGTGGAGAGCGGCCTGTCGCGGGAGGACTCCTACGCGCTCGTGCAGGGTGCGGCGATGGAGACCTGGAACACCGGGACGCCGTTCCGCGAGACGCTGCGGTCCCGTGCGGCTGCCGCCGGGGTGACCCTCGACGAGGCACGGCTGGACGAGATCTGCCGGCCGGAGCGCTACGTCGAGTCGCTGGACCCGCTGTTCGAGCGCGTCGCGGCTCTCACCTGATGCCGGACCTGCCGCTCGTCGCCCGGGGCAAGGTGCGCGAGGTCTACGACGCCGGCTCCGACCGGCTGCTGCTCGTGGCCTCGGACCGGATCTCGGCCTACGACCACGTGCTGCCGACGCCGATCCCGGACAAGGGGCGGGTGCTCACGGCGCTGAGCGTGTGGTGGTTCGCGCAGCTGACGCCGGTGCTGACGGAGTTCGGCGCGACGCACCACCTGGTCAGCGCCTCCGACGTGCCCGCCGAGGTCGCGGGCCGCGCCATGCTCGTGCGGCGGCTGGACATGCTGCCGGTCGAGTGCGTGGCCCGCGGCTACCTCTCCGGCTCCGGCACGGTCGAGTACCAGCGCACCGGCGCGATCCGCGACGTCGCGCTGCCGGCGGGGCTGGTCGAGGGCTCGCGGCTGCCGGAGCCGGTGTTCACGCCGTCCACGAAGGCCGAGGTCGGCGAGCACGACGAGGCGATCGACTTCGCGACGGTGGAGACGCTGGTCGGTCCGCCGCGGGCCGCGGAGCTGCGCGAGCTCACGCTGGCGCTCTACCGGCGCGGAGCGGAGATCGCGCTCGAGGCCGGGATCGTGCTGGCGGACACCAAGTTCGAGTTCGGGACCTCGACCGAGGGGCAGCTGACCCTGGGGGACGAGGTGCTGACGCCGGACTCCTCGCGGTTCTGGCCGGCGATCACCTGGTCGCCGGGTGCGGCGCAGCCGTCGTTCGACAAGCAGTACGTCCGCGACTGGCTGACGACGTCGGGCTGGGACCGCGTCTCGCCGCCGCCGGAGCTCCCGGACGACGTCGTCGCCGCGACCCGCGAGCGCTACGTCACCGCGTACGAGCAGCTGACCGGCCGCCCCTTCGCCTGAGCGTCCGCGGTGATGTGCGCGCAGGGCGGGTTCCGTCGCCGGAACACGCCCCGAGCGCACATCACCGCCTGGATCAGAGGACCTGGACCCGCCCGGTGGCCAGGTCGACCGTCACGCGACCCCGCTGGAAGGTCTGCACGCGCGCGCCGCCCCGGACGAATTCGTCGTTGGTGGGGTAACCCAGGCCGTTCTCCCAGCCCGCTCGAGCCCAGGTGTCACGGATGACGCCGCTCACTGCGTGGGCGCCGTAGACCGGGCTGACGTAGACCGACCCACGCTGGAAGTGCTGGAAGCAACCGCCCTCGCGGAGTCCGCAGACCCGGTCGGTGGTGGGGTAGCCGAAGCCGTTCTCCCAGCCGGCGCGGGCCCACGGGTCACGGATGTCGCTGAGGACGGCGCGCGCTCCCGTGCCGGGCGACGAGTAGACCGAGCCCCGTTCGAAGTGCTGGAAGCAGCCGCCCTCGCGCAGGCCGCAGACCTCGTCTGTGGTGGGGTAGCCGAGGCCGTTCTCCCAGCCGGCGCGTGCCCACGCGTCGCGGATGGCGCCGTTGATCGCATGTGGTCCGTAGCCCGCGCCGGAGTAGACGGACCCGCCCTGGAAGTGGACGAAGCAGCCGCCGTCGCGCAGGCCGCAGACCTCGTCGGTGACGGGGTAGCCCAGGCGGCTGTTCTCCCAGCCGG
>NZ_JNIK01000018.1 GCF_000701365.1 Blastococcus sp. URHD0036 | reverse complement strand
CTGGAAGTGGACGAAGCAGCCGCCGTCGCGCAGGCCGCAGACCTCGTCGGTGACGGGGTAGCCGAGGCGGCCGTTCTCCCAGCCCTGACGGGCCCAGGCGTCGCGGATCGCGGTGGTCATGACGTGGGCGCCGGTGCCCGGAGTGGAGTAGATGGACCCGCCCTGGAAGTGGGAGAAGCAGCCGTCGGCGCGCAGACCGCAGACCTCGTCGATGACGGGATAGCCGAGGGGCCCCGTCGGACCGCCCCACGCGGTGTACGCGTCGTCGTTCTCGGCTATCACGCCGTGGGACCCGGAGGCCGGGCTCCAGTAGACGCCGCCGCCCTCGAAGCGCTGCCAGACCCCGGAGGACAGGTTCACCTGGAACCCGACGGGGAGGCCCAGGACCGACCCGTCCCCGCCTGCCGCGTCCCAGCCTTCCTCGATGAGGAGCCTGACTGGTCGGGTCGGGGTGTAGTCCGAACTCCAGATGCTGCCGCCCTCGAAGTACTGGTGACGGCAGCTGGCGTCCTGCAGCACCCCGCACCCGCCCATGTATTCGAGGGGGAAACCGAGGTCGCCAGAGACGCCACCCACCCACGCGTAGGCCGTGGCGAAGTCGTTCATGACGGTGATCGGGTCCTCGCCGTCCTGCTGCACGATCAGGCCGTGGAGGTGGTCCTGCTGACGGCCACCGGGGACGGCGCGTTCAACGACGGTCACCGGCCCGAGATCACTCGTGTTACCTCCCCACCAGTACCAGAGCCGGCCGATGTCGGTGAGTTCCACGGGGGTCCCCGGCGTGGGGGCGGACAGCGCGCTCGCCGGGTAGAGCACCGTGCTCGTTGAGCTGGACGCCGTCTGCACCTGGTAGCTGTACGTCCTCCCCGTCATCAGGCCGGTGTCCTCGAAGCTGAGGAAGGAGGTGCTGACGAGCAGCGTGCCGTCGCGGTAGACGTTCCAGGGACCGGGACCGCTACCGGTCCACTGCAGCGACAGGGTCGTGGGGTCGTCGGTGGGCTCGACCGTCAGGGACGAGGGCCTGTTGAGCGGGTACGAGCGGTAGACGCCGTTGCTCCACGAGCCCTCGAACCCGCCGCCGTTCACGGCGCCGACGTTCCAGGTGTAGGAGTTGACGTCGGCGAACCCCGTGTCGGTCACGGTGGTGCCGGTCGTCTCGATGACGGCGCCGCCCGCCCGGTGGACGCGGTAGCGGGTCGCCCCGGCAGCAGGCGTCCAGGACAGCGTCACGGCATCCGGTCCGGCGCTGCTGATGGTCAGGTTGCCCGGCACGCCGGGGTCGTCCCAGAGGGTGACGGTCACGGTGGCCGTCGCGGTGTGCCCTTGTCCGTCCGACACCGTGTACGTGAACGAGTCCGTCCCCGCCGTGGTGCCGGGGAGGGGCTGGTATCTCAAGGTCGTGGGGAAGGCGGTGTCGACGGAGACCGTCCCCTTCGTCCCCGACGTGACGGCGGTGTAGGTCAGCGGGTCACCGTCGGGGTCGCTGTCGTTGCTCAGAGGCCACACCCACTGGGACATGGCCGTGCTTCGCAGGGCGACCGTGTCGTCGACGGCGACGGGCGGCTGGTTGACCGGGTCGGCCGAGGCGGGAGCCGCGAGCAGCGTCACGAGGGCGGCGGCGGCCGTGGCGACGGCGAGAGTGCGCACACCGGCCTTCTCGGCAGCCCCGGCGCGTATCGGAACGAAGAGACGTCGTCCTCGGGCCGGATGCTGGACCGGGCGAGCACGGCCACCCGTCCCCGCGCGGGTGGCCGTCGTCGGTGCCGGCGGGTCGCTAGATGACCCCGCGGCTGCGGAGCACGCGGAGTTCGGTGAAGACGCGGCGCCGGACCGCGTCCTCCTGCTGCTCGGTCAGCCCGGTGAAGTGCACCGAGACCTCCCAGTAGCCGTCCTCGCGCAGGTACCGCCGGATCAGCCGGACCTCGTCCGCGAGGTCCGTCCCGTCGAGGTCGATCGTCAACCGCAGCCGGGTGCCGGAGCTGTGGGGGACGACCCCGCCGGCGTCGACGGGCGGGTCCTTCAGGAGCAGGCGCGCGCCTCCCTCGCTGAGGTCGAGCGTGACGCCCGTCCGGTCCTCGCGACCCGCGTTCACCGTGACCGGCAGCTGCAGCGGGGTGCGGACGGCGTCCCGCCGCTGCGTCTGCTGCACCGCGCCGAGCAGCCGGAGCTCCCACTCGGGGTCGTCGCCGGGGTGCACGGCCACCAGTTCGGCGGAGACCCCGAAGACCTCCTGGCCGTTGCGCCACGTGACCCGCGCTCGTGTGCCGGGGTCGAGGCGGATCCGGCGACCCGAGGCCGTCTGACCCACGGTCGTGCGGATCGCACCGGGCTCGACGGCGGTGACCGAGGCCGTCGCCGACTCACCGAGCCCGTCGGCCAGGACGTCGACCAGTTCGCGGATTCCGGGTAGATCGGGATCGGGGGTCGGCGGGACCGCCGCTTCGCGGGGCGTGGAGAGCTGCATGCTGAACTCCTCAGGCTCGGACTCGATGAGGCGGCCAACCTAGATCAACTCGACGCCCGGACCGCGCCGCTACACGCCGATCGCGCGATCGGTAGGGTGATCTCGTGTCCCGTGTGGTCGTCGATGTGGTCCTCAAGCCCGAGATCTCCGACCCCCAGGGGCAGGCCGTCCTCGGCGCACTCGGCCGGCTGGGCCACGGCGGGGTGACCAGCGTCCGCCAGGGCAAGCACTTCGTCCTCGAGGTCGACGGCACCCCTGACCGGGCGGAGCTCGAGCAGATCGCCCAGACGTTGCTCGCCAACCCGGTCATCGAGGACGTCGAGCTGCACCTCCCGACCGACTGAGAGAAGCACAGTGCGCATCGGTGTCATCACCTTCCCGGGCTCCCTGGACGACGTCGACGCCGCGCGCGCGGTGCGCCTGGCCGGCGGCGAGTCCGTCGCGCTGTGGCACGGCGACCACGACCTGAAGGACGTCGACGCCGTCGTCCTCCCCGGCGGCTTCTCCTACGGCGACTACCTCCGCGCCGGCGCCATCGCCGCCCGCTCGCCGCTGATGCAGGACGTCGTCACGGCGGCGGAGGGCGGGCTGCCGGTGCTCGGCATCTGCAACGGCTTCCAGGTCCTCTGCGAGGCCGGCCTGCTCCCGGGCGCGCTGCACCGCAACGCCCACCTGCACTTCCGCAACCGCGACCAGCAGCTGCGCATCGAGCGCGCCGACACCGCCTGGACGTCGTCCTACGAGACCGGCCAGACGATCGTCGTCCCGGTGAAGAACGGCGAGGGGCGCTACGTCGCGGCCCCTGCCGAGCTCGAGCGGCTGGAGGGCGAGGGCCGGGTCGCCGTCCGCTACGTCGGCGGCAACCCCAACGGCAGCCTCCACGACATCGCCGGGGTGACCAGCGAGAACGGGCGGGTCGTCGGCCTCATGCCGCACCCGGAGCACGCCGTCGAGGACCTCACCGGCCCGAGCACCGACGGCCTCGGCTTCTTCACCAGCGCACTGAAGGCGGTCGTCAACGCATGAGTGTCGACACCGTCGAGGTCGCCGGGAAGTCGCCGGACGACGAGCAGCCCTGGGCCGAGCTGGGCCTCAAGCCCGACGAGTACGCCCGCATCAAGAGCATCCTGGGCCGCCGGCCGACCACCGCCGAGCTGGCCATGTACTCCGTGATGTGGAGCGAGCACTGCTCCTACAAGAGCTCGAAGGTCCACCTGCGCCGCTTCGGTGACCTGCCGAAGAGCGAGGCGCTGCTGGTCGGCATCGGCGAGAACGCCGGTGTGGTCGACGTGGGCGACGGCTACGCGGTCACCTTCAAGGTCGAGTCGCACAACCACCCGAGCTACGTCGAGCCCTACCAGGGCGCGGCCACCGGGGTCGGCGGCATCGTCCGCGACATCCTGACGATGGGCGCCCGCCCGGTCGCCGTCATGGACTCGCTGCGCTTCGGCCGGGCCGACGCTCCCGACACCGCACGGGTGCTGCCGGGCGTCGTCGCCGGCGTCGGCGGCTACGGCAACTGCCTCGGCCTGCCCAACATCGGCGGCGAGCTGCTGTTCGACGACTGCTACGTCGGCAACCCGCTGGTCAACGCGCTGTGCGTGGGCGTCATGCGGCACGAGGACGTGCACCTGGCCAAGGCCGAGGGCGCCGGGAACAAGGTGATCCTGTTCGGCGCGCGCACCGGCGGTGACGGCATCGGCGGCGTCAGCGTGCTGGCCAGCGAGACCTTCGACGAGCACGGGCCGGCCAAGCGGCCGAGCGTCCAGGTCGGCGACCCCTTCACGGAGAAGCTGCTCATCGAGGCGTGCCTGGAGATCTTCGCCGCCGACCTGGTGACCGGCATCCAGGACCTCGGCGGCGCGGGCCTCTCCTGTGCCACCTCCGAGCTGGCCAGCGCCGGCACCGGCGGCATGCACGTCGACCTCGACCGGGTGCCGCTGCGCGACAGCACGCTCACCCCGGCCGAGATCCTGATGAGCGAGTCGCAGGAGCGCATGTGCGCGATCGTCGAGCCGGCGAAGGTCGAGGCGTTCCTCGCCGTGTGCCGCAAGTGGGACGTGCTGGCCGCCGTCATCGGTGAGGTCACCGACGGCGACCGGCTCACCGTCGACTGGCACGGCGAGCGGATCGTCGACGTCCCGCCGCGCACCGTCGCCCACGAGGGCCCCGTCTACGAGCGGCCGATGGCCCGCCCGGCCGACCTCGACGCGCTGCAGGCCGACGACGCCGCCCGGCTGCCCCGCCCGGGGACGCCGGACGAGCTGCAGGCGCACTGGCTCGCGGTGGTCGCCAGCCCCGACGGCGCCGACAAGACGTGGGTCACCGAGCAGTACGACCGCTACGTGCGCGGCAACACCGTGCTGGCCCAGCCCGAGGACGCCGGCGTCGTCCGCATCGACGAGGAGACCCACCGCGGCATCGCGCTCTCCCTCGACGGCAACGCCCGGTTCGCCCGGCTGGACCCCTACGTCGGCGCGCAGCTCAACCTGGCCGAGGCCTACCGCAACGTCGCCGTCTCCGGCGCCGTCCCGCTCGCCGTCACGAACTGCCTGAACTTCGGCTCCCCGGAGAACCCCGAGGTCATGTGGCAGTTCGCCGAGGCCGTCCGCGGCCTGGCCGACGGCTGCCGCGAGCTGGGCCTGCCGGTCACCGGCGGCAACGTCAGCCTCTACAACCAGACCGGTGACGTCGCCATCAACCCGACCCCGGTGATCGGCGTGCTGGGCGTGCACGACGACGTCCGCCGTCGTGTGCCCGCCGGCTGGCGGGCCGCCGGCGAGACCGTGCTGCTGCTCGGTGCCACGCGCGAGGAGCTGGGCGGCTCGGCCTGGGCGTCGGTCGTGCACGGCCACCTCGGCGGCCGTCCGCCCGCCCTCGACCTGACCGCCGAGCGCGCCCTGGGCGAGCTGCTCGCCGCCCTCGCCCGCGAGGGCCGGGTCACCTCGGCGCACGACCTGGCCGACGGCGGCCTGGCGCAGGCGCTCGCCGAGTCGGCGCTGCGGTACGGCGTCGGCGCGCGGCTGAGCGTGGACGGCGACCCGTTCGTGGCCCTGTTCAGCGAGTCTGTCGCCCGTGCCGTGGTCACCACGCGCGAGGCGGACGCCGTCCGGGCCGCCGCCGCCGCGGCCGGGGTGCCGGTCACCGAGCTCGGGACGACGGGTGGCGACGTCCTCGCCGTCGACGGCCTGCCGGAGCTCTCGCTGACCGAGCTCCGCGCGGTGTGGACGGCGACCCTGCCGGCGCTGTTCGGGCACCCGGAGGCGGTCACCGGTCAGGCGGCCGGCGCCGTCCCCGCGGGGACCGTCCCCACGAGCTGATGGCCGGCACGGCCCCGATCCCCGCCGAGGAGCTGCGCGCAGCCGTCGACGCCGTCCGCCCCTGGCTGGCCGGCGACGCCGAGCAGCCCCCGCGGGCGGTGCTGGGTGCGGCGGTGAAGACCTCCACCCGCTGGCTGGCCCAGCAGGTGCCCGGCCGGTCGGTAGAGCTGCGGGTGCCGCCGCACGTCGCCGTCCAGCTGGTGCCCGGTCCGCGGCACACCCGCGGCACCCCGCCCAACGTGATCGAGACCGATGCGGCGACGTGGCTGCGGCTGGCCACCGGCGAGCTGACCTGGGCCGAGGCCGTGGCCGCCGGGCGGGTCCTCGCCAGCGGCAACCGCGCCGACCTGTCCGAGCACCTCCCGCTGCGCCCCCTGCGCTGACCGACGATCGAGGAGAGATCCATGGAGCCGTCGTTCACGCGTGACGGGGACCGGCTGGTGCCGTCGGCGTCCGCGGCCAGCCCGTGGTCGGACGAGATGGTCAACGGGCACCACATCGGCGGGCTCGTGGCCTGGGGCGCGCAGCACGACTCCCCGGACGACGACCTCCAGCTCACCCGGCTGACCGTCGACATGGTCCGGCCGGTGCCGATGCGCCCCCTGCAGGTGCTCGCCCGCCGCGTCCGGGACGGGCGGCGGCTGCGCGCGGTCGATGTGAGCGTGGTCGACGGCGATCTCGAGGTGGCCCGGGGCTCGGCCCTGCTGCTGCGCCGCTCCGAGCACCCACGCGGCGAACCGTGGGCCCCGGAGCCGTGGGACGTCCCGGCACCGGAGTCGATCGAGGGCGCCACCGGCGGGCGCATGTCGTTCGAGATCCGGCCGGTGGACGGCTGGAACGGCGCCCGCGGCCGGGTCTGGATGCGCGAGCGGGTCGAGTTCGTCGCCGGGGAGCCGCTCACGCCGCTGCTCCGCGCGGCCCTGATGGCCGACTTCGCCAACCCGGTCGCCAACTCCGGGCGCGACGGCCTGGAGTTCATCAACGCCGACCTGACCATGTACCTGGCCCGGGACCCGGTCGGGGAGTGGATCGGCGTCGAATCGACCGGTCACGTCGGCGCCGACGGCGTCGGGGTGGGGACGGCGTGGATGTACGACCGGGAGGGCCGGATCGGCTCCTGCGTCGCGGCCGCGCTCGCCGACCCGCGGATCCTCAGCCGGTACTCGGCGCCCGCCGCGGAGAGCTGACCGGCCCGGAGCGACACGCCCGGGGCCCGCCTAGGCTCGCCCCATGTCCTACGAGGTGAAGGGCGTCATCGCCCGCAGCAAGGGTGCCCCGGTCGAGATCGCGACGATCGTCGTCCCCGATCCGGGTCCCGGCGAGGCCGTCGTCGACATCCAGGCGTGCGGGGTCTGCCACACCGACCTGCACTACCGCGAGGGCGGGATCAACGACGAGTTCCCGTTCCTGCTCGGCCACGAGGCCGCGGGCACGGTGGCCGCGGTCGGCGAGGGCGTCACCAACGTGGCGGTCGGCGACTTCGTGATTCTCAACTGGCGCGCGGTCTGCGGGCAGTGCCGTGCCTGCCTCAAGGGCGAGCCGCAGTACTGCTTCGACACCCACAACGCCGCGCAGAAGATGACGCTGACCGACGGCACCGAGCTCTCCCCGGCGCTGGGCATCGGCGCCTTCGTGGAGAAGACGCTGGTCCACTCCGGGCAGTGCACCAAGGTCGACCGGCAGGCCCCGGCCACCGCGGCCGGGCTGCTGGGCTGCGGCGTGATGGCCGGCGTCGGCGCGGCGATCAACACCGGCGGGGTCCGCCGCGGCGAGTCGGTCGCGGTGTTCGGCTGCGGTGGCGTCGGGGACGCCGCGATCGCCGGCGCGAAGCTCGCCGGGGCGACGACGATCGTGGCCGTCGACATCGACGACCGGAAGCTGGAGTGGGCGCGGCAGTTCGGCGCCACCCACACGGTGAACTCGAGCCAGACCGACGCGGTCGAGGCGATCAAGGCCGCGACGAGCGGCTTCGGCGTCGACGTCGCCATCGACGCCGTCGGGCACCCGAAGGTCTTCGAGCAGGCCTTCTACGCCCGCGACCTGGCCGGCCGGGTGGTCCTGGTCGGCGTCCCGACGCCGGACATGCAGCTGACCCTGCCGCTGATCGAGCTGTTCGGCCGGGGCGGGGCGCTCAAGTCCTCCTGGTACGGCGACTGCCTGCCGTCCCGCGACTTCCCGATGCTGGTCGACCTCTACCTGCAGGGCCGCTTCCCGCTGGACGACTTCGTCAGCGAGACCATCGGCATGGACGCCGTCGAGTCGGCGTTCGAGAAGATGCACAAGGGCGAGGTCCTGCGCTCGGTGGTCACCTTCTGATGGCCGCCCGCATCGACAAGACCGTGATCAGCGGCGTCTTCAGCCTCGACGGGCAGGACTTCGACGTCGACAACAACGTCTGGCTCGTCGGCGACGACGACGAGGTGCTGGTCATCGACGCCCCGCACCGGCCCGAGCCGATCGTCGAGGCGATCGGCGGTCGGAAGGTCGCCGGGATCGTGCTCACCCACGGGCACAACGACCACATCACCGCCGCCGTGGCGCTGCGCGAGGCCGTCGATGCCCCGATCTGGTTCCCCGCGCCCGACCGGATGCTCTGGGACATGGTCTACGGCGCCTCGCAGCCGGCCGCCGACCCCGACCGCGACCTCATCGAGGGGACGACGTTCCGGATCGCCGGTAGCACCCTGCTGGCCCTGCACACCCCCGGTCACTCGCCGGGCAGCACCTGCCTGCACTCCGCCGACCTGAACACCGTCTTCACCGGCGACACGCTGTTCTGCGGCGGGCCGGGCGCGACCGGGCGGTCGTTCAGCGACCACCCGACGATCGTCGCCTCCATCCGGTCGAAGCTGCTCACGCTGCACGGCGACACCGTGGTCCGCACCGGGCACGGCGACGACACGACCATCGCCGCGGAGCTGCGCACGGTCTCCTGAGCGGGGCGGGGTACGGGGGAGCGGTGGACGGGAACACGGGGGGAGCGCCCGGCGCGGGCTCCGGGCGCCACCGGGCCCCCGAGCCGGTCCCCCCGCCTGTCCAGCCGCCGCCCGTCCTCCCACCGCCGGTCCGGCCGCCGCCGGTCCGGCCGGCAGCGGAGGTCCGCGAGGAGCGCCGGCAGCCCTCCGGCAGCCGGCCGGGACGCTGGCTGGCGTGGATGCTGGCCGGCTTCCTCGTCGTCGGCGGGGGGCTGGTCGCCGGCTACGCCGCGCTGGGGGACCCGGCGGCGCCCGGCGCCGGCGCCGGGACGTCCGGCCCGCCGCGCTCGCCGGAGCCGTCCCCGACCGACGGCGACAGCACCGCGCCCGGCACGATCCCGTCGGACCTGCCGGCGCCGGTCGTCCCGGCGTGCGACGGCTCGTTCGTGCTCATCGTCGGCAGCGTGACCACGCCGATCGGCTACCAGGACGCGGTGTCCCGCCTGCTCGACGCCACGCCCGGCGCGCATTGGTTCACCACCGAGGGCAGTTGCGGCTCGCTGCGCGACCGGTCGGACGCCGGCACCCTCATCCACACCGTCTACCTCGGGCCGTTCCCGACCGCGGAGGCGGCGCTGGCCTCGTGCGGTGCCGGGCCTGCCGACGCGTACGTGAAACGGCTCGACGACGGCACCGGTGGCGACGGCGTCGTGAGCTGCGGCTGAGCCGCGCGCGGCGCCCCCGACGCGCCGGGGGTGTGGCGGTTATCCCTGGGACGGACACCCGTACCGGACGAGGCACCGGTACTCTCGCACGAGTGCCTCGCGGAGATGGACGGCTGACGCACGACCTCGACCCCCAGTCCCCCGGACCCCAGGACGCCTGCGGCGTCTTCGGTGTCTGGGCGCCGGGGGAGGAGGTCGCCAAGCTCGCCTACTTCGGGCTGTACGCCCTCCAGCACCGTGGGCAGGAGGCGGCGGGGATCGCGGTCTCCGACGGCGCCTCGGTCGTGGTCTACAAGGACCTCGGGCTGGTCAGCCAGGTGTTCGACGAGGCGACGCTGGGGAGCCTGCGCGGATACCTCTCCGTCGGCCACACCCGGTACTCGACCACCGGCTCGTCGACCTGGGAGAACGCGCAGCCCACGTTCCGGACCACCGACGCCGGCACCGGCCTGGCCCTGTGCCACAACGGCAACCTCGTCAACACCGCCGAGCTGGCCAGCAAGGCCGCCGATGCCGGCGTGCGGGGGGCGTTCACCGCCAGCACCGACTCCGACCTCATCACCTCGCTCATCGCCGCCCGGCCGGACATGTCGGTCGAGGCCGCGGCGATGGAGGTGCTCCCCCAGCTGCGCGGCGCGTTCAGCCTGACCTTCATGGACGAGGACACCCTCTACGCCGCCCGTGACCCGCAGGGCGTGCGGCCGCTGGTGCTCGGCCGGCTCGAGCGCGGCTGGGTGGTCGCCAGCGAGACCGCCGCCCTCGACATCGTCGGCGCCTCCGTCGTCCGCGAGGTCGAGCCCGGGGAGCTCATCGCCATCGACGCCGACGGCCTGCGCAGCCAGCACTTCGCGCCGGCCGAGCCCAAGGGCTGCGTCTTCGAGTACGTCTACCTGGCCCGCCCCGACACGACGATCTCCGGCCGTGGCGTCCACGCCGCGCGCGTCGAGATCGGCCGCCGGCTGGCCAAGGAGCACCCGGTCGAGGCCGACCTGGTCATCCCGGTGCCGGAGTCCGGCACCCCGGCCGCGGTCGGCTACGCCGAGGCCAGCGGGATCCCCTACGGGCTGGGCCTGGTCAAGAACTCCTACGTGGGCCGCACGTTCATCCAGCCCAGCCAGACCATCCGGCAGCTCGGCATCCGGCTGAAGCTCAACCCGCTGCGCGACGTCATCCGCGGCAAGCGGCTGGTGGTCGTCGACGACTCGATCGTCCGCGGCAACACCCAGCGCGCGCTGATCCGGATGCTCCGCGAGGCCGGTGCGCTCGAGGTGCACGTCCGGATCGCCTCCCCGCCGGTGAAGTGGCCGTGCTTCTACGGGATCGACTTCGCCAGCCGCGCCGAGCTCATCGCCAACGGGCTGGAACTCGACGGCGTGCGCGCCTCGATCAACGCCGACTCCCTCGGCTACGTCTCCGAGCAGGGGCTGATCGCCGCCACCGAGCAGCCGGCCAACCGGCTGTGCACCGCCTGCTTCACCGGGCAGTACCCCATCGACCTCGGCGAGGTGGACGTGCTGGGCAAGCACGTGCTGGAAGGGGTCGGCCGGACGCCGATGCCGCGTCCCGACGCCCAGCGCGCGGTGACGGGGTGGACCGGCCAGCAGGCCGGCAGCGCCACCGTGCCCGGCGGCGCGGACGACGCCCTCAGCCGGCCGTGACCGACCAGCAGTTCACCTACGCCGCCAGCGGCGTCGACATCGACGCCGGCGAGCGCGCCGTCACGCTGATGCGCACCGCGGTCGAGCGCACCAACCGGCCCGAGGTCGTGGGTGGCCTGGGTGGCTTCGCGGGCCTCTTCGCGCTCGACGTCGCCAAGTACCGGCGGCCGCTGCTGGCGTCGTCCACCGACGGCGTCGGCACGAAGATCGCCCTGGCCCGGCAGCTGGACCGGCACGACACGGTCGGCATCGACCTGGTGGCCATGGTCGTCGACGACCTGGTGGCCTGCGGCGCCGAGCCGCTGTTCCTGCAGGACTACGTCGCCTGCGGCCGGGTGGTGCCCGAGCGGATCGCCGCGATCGTCACCGGCATCGCCGAGGGCTGCACCCGGTCCGGCGCGGCACTGGTGGGCGGTGAGACCGCCGAGCACGGCGACCTGATGGCCCCCGACGACTACGACCTCGCGGCCACCGCGGTCGGCGTGGTCGAGGCGGACTCGGTGCTGGGCCCGGAGCGGGTCCGTGCCGGTGACGTCGTCGTCGCGATGGCGTCGTCCGGGTTCCACTCCAACGGCTACTCGCTGGTGCGCCGCGTCGTCTCGGCCGCCGGGCTGGACCTGACCGGCACCCCGGCCGGCCTGGACCGTCCCCTGGGCGACGTGCTGCTGGAGCCCACGCGCATCTACGCGCTGGACTGCCTGGCGCTGGTGGAGCAGCTCGGCGTCGACGGCGTGCACGCCTTCGCGCACATCACCGGCGGTGGGCTGGCCGGCAACACGGTCCGGGTCGTGCCCGACGGCGCCGAGGCGGTGCTCGACCGGGGCACGTGGGCCCTGCCGGCCGCGGTGCACCTGCTCGAGGAGCACGGCGTGCCGCGCGAGGAGTCCGAGCGGGCGTTCAACTGTGGCGTCGGCATGGTGGCCGTGGTCGCCGCCGAGGCCGCCGACCGGGCCGTCGCCCAGCTGACCGCGCGCGGTGTCCCGGCCTGGGTGGCCGGCACGGTCGAGGACGCCAGCGGCCGGCCAGCCGGTGCGCGCCTGGTGGGCACCTACCAGTAGCGGCGCCAGCCCCGTGCGGAATGGCGGTTCTGCACGGGGCAGAACCGCCATTCCGACCTTCAGGACAGCATGACGGCACCACCGCCCCGGGAGGGCGGCGGTGTCGTCGTCAGGAACGGACGGCTGCGCTCAGGTGGCGGTCAACGACTGGCAGCCCAGTCGTCGTCCGCATCACCGTCCGCCCAGCGGTCGGCGTACTCGTCGTCATCGTCGTCGTCCTTCGCCGCCCGGGTGGGAGCGGTGTACGGAGACGACGGTGAGCCCGTCAGTTCCTTCTGCAGAGCAGAGAGGTCTGTGTTCGGTGAGCTGTACTTGAGCTCACGGGCCACGCGTGTCTGCTTGGCCTTCGCTCGGCCGCGCCCCATCGGCTCGACCCCCTCGCTACGGAGTGCGGGAGCCCAGCTCCGGGCTGAGCGGCCCGCGTGGCGACCCCGACTGAGTGACTGTGTCTCGACCGAGCTTACGACACGCTTCGGCGGCGGGCACACGTCCTCCCCCGTCGGTCGCCCGTCCGGGGGCCTGCTGTGACCGGCGCCTCCGCCGGGCCGGGCCCGGACGGCCGATCGCAGTGACCCACTTCACGCCGCGGGGTGCCGGCGGGTAGGACTGACCGAGCGCCTGCCGCCCCGCTCGGAGCGCATCCACCGGTGCCACCGTAGGAGGAGAGCCCCGTCCCGATGACGTCGCCCGACACGACCCGGATCTGCCCGGTCACGCCGCTCTCACTGCGCGAGGGGGAGCCGCCGCGGCCCGCCGTCCACCTCGATCCGCACCTCCCGTCCTTCTGCGCGGACGTCCACGAGATCTACGACGAGCTGGTCGAGGAGCACCCGGTCGTCTGGTCCACCACCAACGGGGGCTTCTGGATGCTGACCGGCTACCGGCCGGTCTACGAGGCGACGAGGGACGACGCGCTCTTCACGTGCTCCAGCGGGGTGGGCCTGCCCCGCGACGGCGAGGAGTCGGCGCTCCCGCCCGGCACCGGGCCGATCCCGATCGAGACGGACCCCCCGTACACGCAGCAGTACCGCAAGGCGGCCCTCGGCCCGCTGTCACCGCGGTCGGTGGCCGCCCTGGAGCCGGCGATCCGCGCGATGGCCGACGAGTTCGTCGACGCGTTCATCGAGACGGGCGAGGGCGACCTGGTCCAGCAGCTGGCCACTCCGCTGCCCGCCCGGGTGACGCTGCGGCTGCTCGGGATGGACGAGTCGCGCTGGGCGGAGTGGGTGCAGTGGATCCACGCGATCATCCACGGGACCGCCGACGAGGGCCGGGAGGCCCAGGGCGCCGTCTTCGCCCACGTCACCGCGGAGATCCAGGCGCGCACCGCGGACCCCCGCGGCCCCGACGACCTGCTGACCTCGATCATCGGCTGCCAGGTCGACGGCGAGCCGATCGGCTTCTCCGAGCAGGTCCGCTACGTCTTCCTGATCCTCCTGGGCGGCATGGACACCACCAGCGGGCTCACCGGCAACGCCCTCGTGCACCTCGGCCGAGACGACGAGCTGCGCCGCACGCTCGTCGAGCGGCGGGACCTGCTGCGGACCGCGACCGAGGAGTTCCTCCGCATCGGCACACCCACGCAGGGCCAGGTGCGGACCCTGTCGCGCGACGTCGAGTTCCACGGGCAGCAGATGCGCAGCGGCGAGCGGGCGCTGGTCCTGTGGGCGGCGGCCAACCGCGATCCGGCCGAGTTCCCCGATCCCCAGGTCGTGGACCTCGAGCGGTGGCCGAACCGGCACATGGCCTTCGGCGTCGGCACCCACCGCTGCCTGGGCTCCAACCTCGCCCGCACGATGTTCCAGGTGATGGTGGACGTCGTCCTCGACCGGCTGCCGGACTTCCGGATCACCGTCGACCAGGTGCCGCGCTTCGCGGACGCCTGCAACGTCTACGCCCCCACCAGCCTGCCGGTCACCTTCCGGCCCGGCGCGCGTCGCCCGGGGTGAGCCCGGCTCAGCGGGGCAGCCGGATCGTGGCCAGCCGGCCCACCGAACGGATGCGCTCCTCGGCGAGCCGGTCGGCGGCCACGGCGGGGGAGACGCCGTCGGCCTCGGCGGCCGCCAGGACGCGCAGCGTGACGTCGAAGATGCCCGCCGCCCGGGCCTCGGCCCGCGCGAACGAGAACCCGTGCCGCTCGTCCTCGACCTGGATCACGCCGCCGGCGTTGACGAGGTAGTCCGGCGCGTAGAGGACGCCGCGCTGCCGCAGCGCCTCGGCGGTCCCCGCGTGCGCGAGCTGGTTGTTCGCGCCGCCGCAGACGATCTCGGCCTGCAGCGCGGCGACCGTCTCGTCGTCGAGCGCGCCGCCGAGGGCGCACGGCGCGTACACATCGGCGGGAGTGCGCACCAGGGCCCGGGTGTCGGGCACGGCCTCGACGCCGGGGTGCCGGGACCGCACGCGCTCGACGGCGGCCTCGTCGACGTCGGTGACGACGACGGACGCGCCGTCGGTGACCAGCCGGTCGACCAGCCAGCTCCCGACCTTGCCGACGCCGGCCACGGCCACCCGGCGTCCGGCGAGCGTCGGCGTGCCCCAGCGGTGCTCGGCAGCGGCCCGCATGCCCTGGAAGACGCCGTAGGCGGTGAGGACCGAGGAGTCGCCGCAGCCGCCCATGGCCAGGGACCGGCCGTGGGCGAACCGCGTCTCGCGGGCGACGACGTCGAGGTCGGCGTTGTTCGTGCCGACGTCGCACGCCGTCAGGTAGCGGCCGCCGAGGGCCTCCACGAACCGCCCGTAGGCACGGAGCAGCGCCTCGGTCTTGTCCGTGCGGGGATCGCCGATGATCACGCCCTTGCCGCCGCCGAGGTCCAGGCCGGCGAGGCTGTTCTTGTAGGCCATCGCCTCGGAGAGGGCCAGGGCGTCGGCGACCGCCTCTGCCTCGGTGGCGTACGGGTGGAAGCGGGTGCCGCCGAGGGCCGGCCCGAGCGCTGTCGAGTAGATCGCGATGACCGCCCGCAACCCCGACTCCGGGTCGGAGCAGAAGACCACCTGTTCATGACCGGAGCCGAAGACGTCCACGTCCCGAGCCTAGGTGGGCGGCCCCGGAGGCCCGATGCGACGGAGAAATCTGCGCCGGCGACCTCAAGGTCCCCCGGACGGGTGACGAGAACCAATGGGACAGAAGTGAACGGAGTGCTCGATGAGCACTCGCCCTCTTCCCCAGGGAGCGAAGCATGTCGCAGGCCACCGCCTCCGGGCGCCGGACGACCGTGGGCCGCGCCGGCACCGGCCCCCGTCGTCCGCGCGGCCTGCGGCTCGCGGTCGCCGGGGCGCTCGCCGGAGCCCTGCTGATGGGCATGGCCGGCCCTGCGCTGGCGGTGCCCGCGCCGCCGCCGAACCCCACGAACGACCAGATCGCCTCGGCCCGGGCGCAGCAGGACGCCGCCGCGGCAGAGGTGGGCCGCATCGCCGCTCTCGTCGCCGGCGCCGAGTCCGAGCTCGAGCGGCTGACCGTGCAGGCCGAGGCCGCCGGGACCGCCTTCCTCGTCGCCGAGGAGGCCGCTCAGGCCGCCCAGGCCGCCGCCGACCAGGCCGCTGCCCAGCTGCAGGCCGCCGCCGACGCCGTCGCGGCCGCCCAGAGCCGGGTCGGCGAGTTCGCCCGCACCAGCTACATGAACGGCAGCCAGCTCACCACCACGCAGGCCCTGCTCGACGCCGAGGGCCCCGCGGAGCTGATCCAGCGGGCGGCGCTGCTGGAGTACGTGGGCGACACCCAGGTCGACGTCCTGGACACCATGGAGCTGGCCCGCGTGCAGCAGGCCAACGCCGAGTCCGCCGCCCGGCAGGCCAGGGACGCCGCGACCGCGGCAGCGGACCAGGCCGCGGCGGCCAAGGACGCCGCCGACGCCCAGGCCGCCAGTCAGCGGGCCGCCTACAGCGAGGTCTCGGCGCAGAAGGCGCAGTACGACCAGCAGCTCGAGGCCGCCAACATCCAGCTGCTCCAGCTGCAGGGAGCGCGCGACGCCTACCAGCAGTGGCAGCAGCAGAAGGCCGCCGAGGAGGCCGCGGCCGCCGCTGCGGCCGAGCGCGCGGCACGGGACGCCGCCGCGGCCGCCGCGGCCGCCCGGGCGCAGTCGGGCAGTGGCGGCACGGCCTCCGCCGGCGGCAGCGGCCCCTACGTGATGCCCACTTCCGGCCGGATCTCCAGCTGCTTCGGCGCCCGCTGGGGCACCTCGCACAACGGCATGGACATCGCCGCCCCGATCGGCACGCCGATCTACAGCTACACCAGCGGTGTGGTGGAGCGGGTCGGCCCCGCGACCGGGTTCGGGCAGGCCGTCTACATCAGGGGCGACGACGGCGCGGTGACCGTCTACGGCCACGTCAGCCGCTACTTCGTCCGGACCGGTGAGCGAGTCGCCGCCGGCGAGAACATCGCCGCGGTCGGCAACGAGGGTCAGTCGACCGGCCCGCACCTGCACTTCGAGATCCACCCGAACGGCGCCATGTACAGCGGCGCGGTCAACCCCGCTCCGCTGATGCGCGCCCGGGGGATCAACGTCAGGGGCTGCTGACGCTCCTCCGCCCGACACGACGGCGGCCCGCCACCCCGAGGGGGTGGCGGGCCGCCGTGTGCGGGGGGCCGGTCAGGCGCCGGCGCAGTTCTCGCTGACGTAGGAGTCGACGTTGGTGCCCTCGCTGCCGGAGAACGCCGTGCCGAAGTCGGTGGCCGCCTGCTGCAGCGCCTGGGCGCCCTCGGGGGTCGACAGGTCCGCGTTCGCCGTCGCGTCGGCGAAGGTGCGCAGGGCGTCCCCGAGGAACTCCCAGTCGTCGGCGATCTCGGCCGGCGGCGTGGCGGCGTCGAAGGCCGTGGTCGCCTCGTCCAGCGCCGTGGGGATCTCCTCCGGGCTGGAGGGGTTGACGTTGTTCAGGGCGGTGACGAACTCCTCGGCGTCCGTGCAGAAGGCCTCCACGTCGTCGCTGCCGGAGCTCTCGCTGGACGCGGAGGAGCTGCTGCTGGAGCTGGAGGACGACGACGAGGACGAGGCGTTGCTGTCGTTGTCGTCGTCACCGCCACAGCCGGCGAGGAGGAGGAGGGCGGCGGCCGTGGCGGCCGTCGCGGGGGCCAGGCGTCGGAGAGCGCGCATGAGGCAGAACGGTAGCGGGCCGCAACGCGGTGCTCCGGCACCCCCGCTAGCGTGCGGTCCGTGGACGCACCTCTCGACCCACGGCTCACCTGGGCCCTCCCTGCCCCGGGCGACATGGCGCGGACGGCGGAGCTGGAGCCGCTGGTCACCCGGGTGCTGGCGCCCAACCCCTCGGGGATGACGCTGGACGGCACCAACACCTACGTCGTCGGCGCGCCGGGCAGCGGGCAGGCGGTCCTGGTCGACCCGGGGCCGGACGACGCGGCGCACCTCGCCGCCGTCGAGGAGGCGCTCGCCGCCCGGGACGCCCGCTGCGTCGCCGTCCTGGTCACCCACCACCACGGCGACCACGCCGAGGCCGCCCTCCCGTGGGGCGAGCGCTTCGGAGCGCAGGTCGCCGCCGCCGACCCCGCCGTCGCCGGCGCCGGCGGGCGGGTGCTGGCGGCCGGTGAGCGGCTCCGCCTGGCCGGGACGGTGCTGGACGTCGTCGCCACCCCCGGCCACTGCGCCGACCACCTGGCCTTTCGGATCGACTCGGGCGCCGTCCTCGTCGGCGACCACGTGCTCGGCCGCGGCACCTCGGTGATCTCCCACCCCGAGGGCGACGTCATGGCCTACCTCGAGTCGCTGCGGCGGGTGCACGACCTCGGCCCCAGCGCCCTCTACTGCGGACACGGGCCCGAGCTCACCGAGGACCCGCTCGCCGTCCTCGACTACTACCTGGCGCACCGCGCCTTCCGCGAGCAGCAGGTCCTGGCCGCGGTGGCCGGCGGCGCGGGCAGCGTGGACGACCTCGTGGCGACGATCTACGCCGCCTACCCCCGGGAGGTGTGGCCGGCCGCCGCCGCGTCGACCCGCTCGATGCTCGACAAGCTCGCGCAGGAGGGCCGCCTGACCGTGGCCGGCGACGAGGTCCGCCCCGCATGACGGCGGTGCCGGTGGTGCGCGCGGCCGACAGCGAGCGCGACCAGCGGCGGGCCGCGGCCGCGCTGCAGGCGGCCGGCGTCCGCCGCGGCGACCGGCTCCTGGTCTCCGCCGGCGCCTCCCCGGCGCTGCTGGCCGTCGTCCTCGGGGCGCTGCGCACCGGCGTCGTCCCGGTCGTGCTGGACCCGGCGCTGCCCACCGCCGAGCGGGCCGCGCTCGCGGCCGACGCCGAGCCGGCCCTCGACGTCGGCGACGACCCGGCGCGGCTGCTCACCGGCACCGCGCAGGCCGACCTCGCCGACGTCCCCCTCGCCCGCCCGATGCACTACACGTCCGGCACGACCGGACGGCGCAAGGGCGTCTGGTCGGGCGTCCTCGACGAGGACGACGCCCGCGCGCTCGCCGCCGAGGAGATCGACCTGTGGGGGTTCGCCCCCGCGGACCGCCACCTGGTGCTCTCGCCGCTGCACCACTCCGCGCCGCTGCGCTTCTCGATCCACACGCTGCTGGCCGGCGGCGAGGTGCTGCTGCCCGGCCCGTTCGACGTCGCCCGGGCGGCGGAGGCCATCGCCGCGCTGCGGCCGACCACTGCGTTCTGCGTGCCCACCCACCTGCAGCGGCTGCTCGTCCACGGGGTGGACCTCTCCTCGTTCCGGCGGCTGGTGCACGCCGGGGCGCCGTGCCCCGAGCCGCTCAAGCGGGCGGTGCTCGACGCGGCGCCGGAGGGCAGCGTCTGGGAGTTCTACGGGTCGACCGAGGCGCAGTTCACCGTCTGCTCGCCGGCGGACTGGCTGGCCCGGCCCGGCAGCGTGGGCCGGGCCCGCCCGGGCCGGGCGCTGGAGACCGACGAGCGCGGCCAGCTGTGGTGCACCGTGCCGCCGTGGGCGCGCTTCGAGTACTGGCGGGCACCGGAGAAGACGGCCGCGGCGTGGCGCGGGGACCGGGTCACCGTGGGCGACCTGGGCCGGGTGGACGACGACGGCGTGGTGTGGCTCGACGGCCGCCGGGAGGACCTCGTCATCTCCGGCGGGGTCAACGTCTACCCCGCCGAGGTCGAGGCGGTGCTCGACACGCACCCCGGGGTGGTCGAGAGCGCCGTCGTCGGCGTCCCGGACGAGGACTGGGGGCAGCGGGTGGTGGCGGCCTACGTGGGCGAGGCCGACCCGGCCGAGCTCGCCGCCTGGGCGCGGGAGCGGCTGGCCCCGGCGAAGCGGCCGAAGAGCCTGCACCCGATCGGCGAGCTGCCACGCACCTCGACCGGCAAGGTCCGCCGGCTCGACCTGCCCGCCGTCCTCGGCCTCCCCGGTGCCTGACCCGCTGCCCGCCGAGACCGACGTCGTGGTGGTCGGTGCGGGCACCTCCGGGTGCGCCCTCGCGGCGCGCCTGGCCGAGGCCGGGCGGACGGTGCTGCTGCTCGAGGCCGGCCCGGCCGACCCCGTGCCGGAGTCGGCCGACGCGACGACGATGCGGGCCGCGGTGCCGGGCTCGCCGGCCGCGGTCGAGGTGCCGGCCGAGCTCACCGCCACGGTCTCCCGGTCGGTGGTGCGCGGCCGGGGCGTCGGCGGCTCCAGCGCCGTCAACGGCAGCTACTTCATCCGCGCCACCCCGGCCGACTGCGACGGCTGGGGGGTGCCCGAGTGGTCCTGGGACGCCGTCCTGCCGGCCTTCCGGCGGCTCGAGGCCGACCGGGAGTTCGGCGGCTCCCCGCTGCACGGCGACGAGGGGCCGGTGCCGGTGACCCGGCCCGCTCCCGGCTACGAGCCGGCCGCGGCGTTCGCCGCCGCGGCCGCGGCCCTGGGAGTGCCGGAGGAGCCGGACAAGAACGGCGGCGGCCCGCCCGGCTGCGGCCCGTTGCCCGCCAACGCGGTGGACGGCCGGCGGATCAGCGCCGCGGTGGCCTACCTGCGCGGGCAGCAGGGCCTGACCGTGCGCGGCGGGGTGCGGGTCTCCCGCGTGCTGGTCGAGGGCGGCCGGGCGATCGGCGTCGCGACCGACGCCGGCGACGTGCGCGCCGCCGAGGTGGTCCTCTCCGCCGGGGCGGTCGGCTCACCCGAGCTGCTGCTGCGCTCCGGCATCGGACCGGCGGACCCGCTCCGGCGTCTGGGCCTGCCCCTCGTCGCCGACGTCCCCGGCGTGGGGCAGGGGCTGAGCGACCACCCGATGGTGACCGTGCCGTGGCGGCCGGTCCGGCGCGTCCCGGCGCCACCCGGACTGGCCCTGGACCAGGTGCTGCACGCCAGCCCGGACGGCGCGCCCGGCGGCGTGGAGGTGCTGCCCTGGTTCCGCCCGTTCAGCGTCCTGATGCCGCCCTGGCGCACGGCCCCGGTCGACGACGGCGTGCTCGAGATCGGGATCTCGCTGCTCCAGCCGGACAGTCGGGGCCGGTTGACGCTCGAGTCGGCCGATCCGGCCGGCAGTCCGCGGGTGACCTACGGCTACCTCGCCTCGGCCGCCGACCGGGCCGGGATGCGGGCGGGCGTCCGCCTGGCCGCGGAGCTGCTGCGGACGGCGCCGCTGGCCGCGCTGGTCGCCGCGGACGACGGGCTCCCCGCCGGGGACGAGCTCTCGGTGGCGGTGCTGGCCAAGGATCCCGCGCTGGACGGCTGGATCGGCCGCCACCTGGGCACGGCGGTGCACCTGTCGGGCAGCGCGCGGATGGGGCCCGACGACGACCCCGGCGCGGTGGTCGACGGGTGCCTGCGCGTCCGCGGGGTCGCGGGGCTCCGGGTGGCCGACACCTCGGTGCTGCCGCGGGTGCCGTCCCGGGGCACGGCGGCGACCGCGGTCATGATCGGCGAGCGGGCTGCCGAGCTCATGGGCGGAGCCGTCTGACGCGTCCGGATCGTCCCGGCGGCGCGTCGTCGCAGCCGCCGGGACGCCGGGTCCGGGGGATCAGCGGATGGCGCTGATCTCGCTGGTGCTGGTCTCGGTCAGCGGCGACCAGGCGTCGGGGTGCCGGCGGCCGCTCTGCGCGACCCACTGGGGCGCCGGCGTCGTGCCGCTGCGGGTCGCGGGACGGGCGCTCAGGGCGACGATCAGCGCGAGGAGCACGAGCAGCCCCACCAGGACCCCGCCGATGACCAAGAGCGTCGTGAACATGTGGTGAAGGTATGCGGGGGACTGGGTCGTGTCACCGGATCGGCGGTGGCAGATCCGTACGTACCTCCGGGCTGGATTGCGCAGGTCCTGCCAGCGGGTGTCGATCCACGGACGGTCCGGCATGGCGAACCTGGTGGCAGGAGGCGAGGCGCGCCGGGTCGGGGTAGGAGCACGGTTCCCTGGTTCGACGAGCTCGGGCGGGTGCCGTCGGACCCGGCACCGCTCGTCGCCCACCTCCGCGAGCGGTCTCCGGTGTTCCCCCTCGCCGTCGCCGGGGGAACGGGCCCGTGGCGTCCGTTCGCCGTCCTCACGCTGGGCGAGGCGCTGGACGGTCCCGACCCGGACGTCCGCTTCGACGCCGTCCGCCACCCGCCGCCGCAGCTGGTCGCCGACGGGCCCATGGCCCTGTTCCGTGCCCCGGCCTACGCGGCGGCGCGCGAGGGCAGGGCGGCGGCGCGCGGGGAGCCCGCGGGTCGGTAGCGGCTCGGGCCGGGGGCCGAAAGGCGGTGACACGGGCCGGGGCCGGTGGTTCGATCGCCAGGTCCGACCGACCGCAGCACGGGGGCTCCACCTCTCCGAGAGGTCCCCCGTGCGCATGCTCTCCGCCCCTCCCACCGAGGCGCCGCCGGGCACCCGGCCGGTCCTGCCCGCGATGCGCCTGCTGCTCGGTGTGTTCACCGTGCTGACCGCGCTCGCGGTGGTCGCGCTCTTCGTCCTCGCGGAGCAGACCGACCGGACGTTCGCCTGGACCATCCAGCCACCGTTGACGGCGGCCTTCCTCGGGGCGGGGTACGCGGCCGGCTTCGTCCTGGTGGTGCTCTCCCTGCGCGAGCGGCACTGGGCGCACGTCCGCGTGCCGGTGCTGACGGTGTTCGTGTTCGTGCTGCTGACCCTCGCGGCCTCGCTGCTGCACCTGGAGAAGTTCCACCTGGACCCGGACGACGCCGGGACCGTCGCGGTGGCGGCCGGGTGGTTCTGGCTGACCGTCTACGTCGTCCTCCCGGTCGGCATGCTGGCCGCACTGTGGCAGCAGGAGCGTGCGCCGGGATCGGACCCGCCGCGTCGCGCGCCGATCCCGCGCCTCCTGAGCGGAGCGCTGGCGGTCGAGGCCGTGGTGCTCACCGCCGTCGGGACGGCGCTCTACGTCGCCCCGGCCTCGGCGACGGCGCTGTGGCCCTGGCCGCTCACCCCGCTCACCGCACGCGTGGTCGCGGCGTGGCTGATCGCCTTCGGTCTGGCGACGGCGCTTGCGGCGACCGCCGGTGACCTGCGCCGGCTGCGGACCGCGACCATCGCCTACACCGTGTTCGGCGTCGCCGTCGCCGCCGCGGTGGCACGGTTCGCCGGCACGGTCGCGTGGGGGGAGCCGTCGGCCTGGGGATTCGCGGCCATGACCGTCGCGGTCCTCCTCACCGGTGCGGCCGGCTGGTGGCTGGCGCCGCGGGACGAGGTCGGCCGGTGACCGCCGCCGCGGCGCTCGTGGTGGTCACCCGCGACGACGACGTCCGGGGGCGGATGTGCGCCGAGCTCGACCGCCGGTACGGGCGCGACTTCACGGTCGTCGCCTGCGTCGAGGCGGCCTCGGTCGCGCCGGAACTGGCCACCCGCGGCGACCCGCCCGTGGCGGTCGTCTTCGGCGGCCTGGGGGACGCCGATCCCGATGGCCTGGCCGACCTGCGCGACCTGCGCGCCGGGCGCCCGGCCACCGTCGCCGTCGCGCTGGTGCGCTGGGGTGCCTGGGACACCGCCCGGCCCATCTTCGAGGCGCTCACCCTCGGCCAGATCGACCGGTGGCTGACCGCCCCGGAGGAGAGCGGCGACGCGGAGTTCCACCGGTCGGTGACCGAGTTCCTGGAGGAGTGGTCCAGCCGGCGGGGCGGCGGCTTCGAGGCGGTGCGGGTGATCGGCGAGCACTGGTCCGAGCGCGCCCAGGGCTTGCGCGACACCTTCACGCGCAACCGCATCCCGCTCGGGTTCTACGACGCCGGGTCGGCCGAGGGGCAGGCGCTCCTCGAGGGGCTCGGACTGAGCGAGCCGAAGCTGCCCGTCGTCGTCCTGCGGTTCACGCCCGACCGCACGGTGCTGGAGGACCCCTCGGACCTCGAGATCGCCGACGCCTTCGGGCTGCTCACGCCGCTGGACCCGGCTGCGGTCTACGACGTGGTGGTCGTGGGCGCGGGGCCCGCCGGGCTGGGCGCGAGCGTCTACGCGGCGTCGGAGGGGCTGTCGACCCTGGTCGTGGAGCCACAGGCCATCGGCGGTCAGGCCGGCACCAGCTCCCTGATCCGGAACTACGCCGGGTTCCCGATGGGCGTCAGCGGCAGCCGGCTGGCCTTCAGCGCCTACCAGCAGGCCTGGTCGTTCGGCAGCACGTTCCACTTCATGCGGGGAGCCCAGGGGCTGCGGTCCGAGGACGGCCTGCACCGGGTGGAGCTCTCCGACGGCACCGCCGTGTCCGCCCGGACCGTCGTCCTGGCGACCGGAGCCACCTGGCGGCGGCTGGGCGTCCCGGAGCTGGAGGCGCTCGTCGGCCGCGGCGTGTTCTACGGCGCGGCGGTGAGCGAGGCGCCGGCGATGCGCGGTCGCTCGGTCTTCGTCGTGGGCGGCGGGAACTCGGCCGGTCAGGCCGCGGTGCACCTGTCGCGGTACGCCGAGCGGGTCACCGTGCTGGTCCGTCGCGAGAGCCTCGCCGAGACGATGTCGGACTACCTGGTCAAGGAGATCGAGGCGCTGCCCAACGTCGCCGTCCGCGGGCGGGCGCAGGTGGTGGGCGGGACCGGCTCCGGCTTCCTCGAGACCTTCGTGCTGCGCGACCTCGACACCGGCGAGGAGACGGAGGAGGCCGGGGTCCTGTTCCTGCTCATCGGCAGCGAGCCGCACACCGCCTGGCTGGAGGGCACCGTGGCCCGCGACCGCTGGGGGTTCGTGCTCACCGGCCCGGCCCTGGACGCCGGGGAGTGGCCCCTCGACCGCCCGCCGGCGTTGCTGGAGACGAGCGTGCCGGGGGTCTTCGCCGCGGGTGACGTCCGGGCCGGGTCGGTCAAGCGCTGCGCCTCCGCGGTCGGGGAGGGGGCGCTGGTGGTGACCCAGGTGCACGCCCACCTCGCGGGTCAGCGGGCCGCGCTCTGAGCCGCTCCTTCGGGTGATCCGGAACCACCCGGTTCGCCGGCGGCGGTTGCCGAGGGGGATGCTGGGTAGCCGGACAGGGACCTACGTCCCACCGAGAGCAGCGCCCTGTCGTCGCGTGCTCGACGCCAGGAGGAGTGCCGTCCGAGTGGACCCCGACGATCCCGCGCGGGCAGCGTCGCCCGCGATCCGGGTGGCCTCGGTCCCGCACCGTGACCCCTACGTCGATGCCGTGCTCCCCGCCGGCGTCGTCCGCGTGGGCCGCGAGCAGGGCCCCAGCCCCTGGCTGGACCCGGCCTACCTCACCGCCCACGCCGACGAGGTGGACGTCGTCCACGTGCACCGCGGCTACGGGCACCTGCCCGAGGACGAGATCGTCTGCTTCACCGAGGCGATCCGCCGCACCGGCGTGCCGCTGGTGACGACGGTGCACCAGCTGCGCGACCCCGCCCAGCTCGTGCAGAGCCGGCACGAGGCGCACCTGCGCGCGCTACTCGCCACCGCCGAGGTGGTGTTCACGCTGACCCCCGGTGCGGCCGACGAGATCGCCGACCGGTTCGGGCGGACGCCGATCGTCGTCGCGCACCCCTCGGTGGCGGCACCCGATCCGGAGATCGGAGGCGAGCGGGGACTGGTCGGTCTCGCCCTGCGCGAGTCGCCCTGCGTGCCCGATCCCGCCGTGGTCGTGCGCGCCGCGCTGCACGGGGCGCTGAACGGTGGCGGGCGGTTGCGGGTGTTCGTCGAGCCCGGCTACCGGCTGCCGCACCTGGGGGACCTCGCCGAGAGCGAGGCGCTGGAGCTCGACGTCCTCGACGAGGCGCGCTGGCCGGCCCAGCTGCAGGAGCTGCACGCGGCGGTGCTGCCCGAATCCTGCGGCACGCACTCCACCGAGCTGGAGATCTGCCGGGACGTCGGCACCCGCGTGATCGCGCCCAGCTGTGGCTGGTTCGCCGACCAGTGGTCCGACGTGGTGACCTACGGCAACGACGAGGTGCACGGGTTCGACCCGGTGTCGCTCAACGGAGCGGTGGCCGCGGCGCTGACACGTCCGGCGCCGCGTCCGGCCGACCGGGTGTGGCGGGAGCAGCAGCGGACGGCGGTGCAGGACGTCCACGCGCAGGTGTACGCCCAGCTGGCGGGCGACCGCGTCGCGCCGTGACGGCGCCGGGACCGACGGCCGGGACCGCGGGAAGAGTGTGGGCAGGGGCGGGGTCGAACCGCCGACCTCTCGCTTTTCAGGCGAGCGCTCGTACCGACTGAGCTACCTGCCCCGATCCGGTGTCTCCACCGGAAAGCGACCCTGACGGGACTCGAACCCGCGACCTCCGCCGTGACAGGGCGGCGCGCTAACCAACTGCGCTACAGGGCCTTGCTTGGTGCTGCGTGCCCCCAACGGGGTTCGAACCCGTGCTACCGCCTTGAAAGGGCGGCGTCCTGGACCACTAGACGATGAGGGCTCGGTGTTCGCCGGGGGCGCTGAGAACTGTACATGGCCCTCCCGGGGCTCCGGACGGGGGGCGTCGGCGGGTCGTCCGGTCGCGACACGGCGCCGGCTGCCAGGCTGGGCCGGTGACCAGCCGCCGTCGTGCCCGTTCCGTCCCGGTCCTCGTGGCCGCCACCCTGCTGCTGGCCGGGTGCGGGACCGACGACGACGGCGGGTCTGTGGCGGCCACCGGCTCTGCGGTGACCGGCTCTGCGTCCTCGCCGTCGTCGTCGGCGGCCGCGAGCAGCGGCGCGGACGAGACCGAGGCACCAGAGGAGGACGACGCGGACGCGCCGCCGTTCCCCTCCGACGTCCGGCCCGACGAGCAGGCGGCGTCCGCCGACTCCCTGGTCACGGTCACCGATGTCCGCACCGGTGAGCACGACGGCTACGACCGGGTGGTGTTCGAGGTCGACGGCGAGGGCACGCCGGGCTGGGACGTCCGCTACGTCGACGAGCCGACCCAGGAGGGCAGCGGGAACCCGGTGGAGGTGGCCGGTGCCGCCGTCCTGCAGGTGACGGTGAGCGGGGTTGGCTACCCCTTCGACACCGGCGTCGAGGAGTTCCGCCCCGCCGGGCCGGTCCCCGGCCCGGGCACGGGGGTCACGGAGGTCGTCCTCGGCCCGACGTTCGAGGGCACCACCCAGGCCTTCGTCGGGACGGCGGGCGAGTCGCCGTTCCGGGTGTACCTGCTCGAGGAGCCGACGCGGATCGTGGTCGAGGTCGCCCACCCGGGCTGACCGCCGGCGTCAGTTCAGGGTGGCGCTGAGCTCCACCTCGTCGTCGGACACCTTCGTGCACTCCAGTTCCAGCCCGCCGGCCGAGACGCTCTCGCCCTCGGCGCAGGAGACGCTGGCGCCGCCGACGCTGATCGAGGCACGGCCGTTCTCGACGCTGCCGAGGCTGATCGTCGGGCCGATCGGCAGGTCCACCTCGGCGCCGTCGCCGCTGAGGGTCACGGTGCAGGAGTTCGTGTCGCAGGAGAAGTTGTCGCTGCTGAACGAGCAGCCGGCCAGGGACAGCAGGCCCAGGCCGCCGGCGAGCACGGCGCCGGCGAGGGCGTTCCGGGACGTCGTCATCCCGCGAGCCTAGGGCGGCCGGGTCATCCGCCCGGGGACGTCGGCGCGGTGGACGTGCCCCCTCCGGTGCCCCCGCCGGTGCCCTCGTCCGTGCCGGAGTCGGTCTCGTCGGTGTCCTCCGGTCCGACCAGCGTGCGGACGATCGTCACCTCGGTCTCACCCAGGCCGCCGAGGGTGATGTCGTCGTACCCGGTGAGCCGGCCGGTCGAGCGGTCGAAGTAGAGGACCGTGCAGGTCAGCGGCTCGGGGTAGTCGCCCTGCAGGCCGCGCAGCCCGGCACCGCCGGTCGAGCCCTGCACCATCAGCCGGGTGCCCTCGTCGAGGGTGGAGACGTCGCGTTCGTGGGTGTGCCCGGCGAGCACCAGCGGGACGACGCCGTCGAGCGGCGGCGCCTGCTTCGGGTCGTGCACCATCGCGATGTCGGGGCGTTCCGGCTGCTGCTCGGCGACCTCGGCGAGCTCCTCCCCGGTCTGCTCCAGGGACTCGGTGTCGCCGGTCGCCTCCTGGTCCGGCGTGAACCGGGGGTCGGGGGCGCCGACCACGGTCAGACCGGCGACGGTGGTGGCGGTGTCGTCGAGCACGGTCGCGTTCGGCTGCGAGGCCACCAGCGCGGCTGTCGTCGCCGAGTCGTGGTTGCCGCGGATGTAGACGTAGGGGACGCCGAGCCCTCCGATCGAGGCGATCGCCCGGTTCTCCGGTTCGCTGCCCCAGTCGGTGATGTCGCCGGTGTCCAGCACCGCGTCGACGCCGAACTGGTCGACGACCTGGTCCACCAGGTCGAAGCCCGCCGGGTTGAGGTGCAGGTCGGACACGTGCAGGACGGCCACGGTCTCGCTGCTCCCGCCCGGCGCGGGCAGCGCGGAGAGGGTCGCGTACAGGGTGCTCACGTTGCCGACCAGGTCCTCGAGCGAGGCCCGGTAGGCGTCGAAGCGGGCGACGATGTCCTGCGCGTCGCCGATCAGGCTCGGGGCGTTCGCCAGCAAGCCCGTGTACGTCGGCTGGGCCAGCGCGTCGGGCCGCCAGGTGGCGGCGCCGAGCCCGGCGGTTCCGGCGAGGATGACGACGACCGTGCCCGCGGCGACGACGGGCTCCCGCCACCGCAGCCGGTAGACGGCGAACGTGAGCAGGACCGCACCCCCGACGGCACCCAGGGCGGCTCGCACGACCAGGTGGGTGACGGCGTCGCCGAGGTCGTCGGTGATCCGGTCGACCAGGCTGTCGAACCGGCGGGGGTCGTCGACGAGCGCCTGGATGCGCGCCTCGTCGGCCCGCTGCAACTGCACGTCGAGACCGAACGGCCCGTCGTAGGCGTCGACGTCGAGCGCGCCCAGCGGCGGGATGTCGAGCGCGACCCCACCGCCGGTCGGGCTGACGCTGAACCGAGCGTCGAACGGCCCCAGCGGGGCGCTCGTCCGGCCGAGGAGCAGCACGCCGATGACGGCACCGGTCAGCGCGACCAGCACGCACAGTCCCCACCGGCCGGTCCGGCGGACGACGCGGCCGAGCCGGGCCCGGCCGTCGTGGGCCGGGGACTCCGACTCCTCAGCGGCGTCGGCGGCCGCGCTGGTCGGATCTCCGGCGTCGGGGGCGTCGGCCGGGTCGCTCATCCCTCCAGGCTAAGGAGCGCTCCTGTGCGCGGGGCGATGCCGCTCAGGGGGTGTGGTCGGCGGGGCGCGAGCGGAACAGCCAGCGCAGGGCGACGAAGCGGAGGGTGCCGATGGTGGCCGTGACCAGGACGACGAGGCCGAACTGCACCGTGGGGTCGTCGGTGTCGCTGGCCGCGCTGAGCCAGGCCAGCGCCAGGCTGGTGGAGACGAGGCCCGCGATGGACAGCGAACCGCCCTCGACCTGGGCGGTCAGGAAGCCCACGCGCCCGTCGGCGCGGAAGGTCAGCCGCCGGTGCATCTCGTTGGCGAGGATCGACGTGAGGATCGAGCCGATCCAGTTGGCGGGCTGCTCGCCGATGTCGTGCAGCAGGACGAAGATGAGCGCGTAGAGAGCACTGGTCGAGCCGCCGACCAGCACGAAGCGGATGAACTGGCCGACGGCGTCGTCGCCCCGCACCCGGGCGAGGGCAGCCTCGACCCGCGCGCCCCGAGGGCGGCAGAGGGTCGGGTTGCTCATCGTCAGCTCCTGGGTGTGCACACGGACAGTTCTCCAGCCTCCTCCTGGGAGCTTCCTGGGCGCCAGCGGTATTCCGGCTGCGAGCAGCGCCTTCACCCGCACGAGGTGGGCTGGGGTGCTGATCCGTCTGCATGACACCACGGAGCACCGACGGAAAGCGGCTTCTCCGCCCCGGCGCCGGTCGGAGGTCGGCGGCTTGCCCCGGCGCAGGTGGGGTAGGGGGCGGGCATGGGTCTCATGGGTTTCCTCGATCGCTGGGCCGACGCCGACACCCTCGACGGCGCGATCGAGCCTGCGCGCAAGGCCGTGCAGTCGCTGCCCAGCGGGCTGAAGGACGTCCTCCACGGCACCTGGCTGGGGCACTCCCTCCACCCGGTGCTGGTGCAGGTGCCCGTGGGCAGCTGGGTGTCGGCCGGCATCCTCGACGCGATCCCGGCTCTGCGGCCGGCCGCGACGGTGCTCATCGGCACCGGCGTGGCGGCGGCGCTGCCCGCCGCGGCCACCGGGGCGGCCGACTGGTCGGAGCAGGCCACGGGTGTCCGCCGGCTGGGCGCGGTGCACGCGGTCCTGAACACGGCGGCGCTCGGGCTCTACGTCGGGTCGCTGGCCGCCCGCGCCAAGGGCCGCGGCACGCTGGGCCGGGTCCTGTCCTACGCGGGCCTCGGTGTGGCGGGCAGCTCGGCGGCCATCGGCGGGCACATGTCCTACGCCCAGTCCGCGGGGCCCTCGCACGCGGCGACGGCGGCCCGCGCGCTCACCTCGGACTGGATCGACCTCGGTCCGCTGGACGACTTCCCGGAGGGCCGGCCGACGCTGCGCACCGGCCCGGGCAACGGAGCCGACGTGCCGCTGGCCGCCGTCCGCCGGGGAGCCCGCGTCGACGTCTTCATCGGGGCCTGCTCGCACCTGTCCGGTCCGCTGCACGAGGGCACCGTCGAGGAGGTCCGCGGGCACGCCTGCCTCGTCTGCCCGTGGCACGACTCCGCGTTCGACCTGGACAACGGCCAGCCGCGGCGCGGACCGGCGGCGAACGCGCAGGAGAAGCTCGAGGTGCGGATGGAGGCTGGCCGGGTGATGGCCCGGTTGCCCAGCCACCAGCGGTGAGGGTCTCCGGCTCCTAGGCTCCGGCGGTGTGAGGCGGACCGCGGCGCTGGTGCTCCTGCTGGCGTGCGCCGCGTGCGGTGCCGATCCCGCGCCGTCGTCCTCCGATGGGGCGCCGGCCTCCAGCACGTCGTCGGCGTCGTCGTCCGCCGCGCTCCGGACCGGGCCGCCGGTGCCGCCGGTCGACGGGATCTCCGCGGAGGTCGTGGAGAACCGGACCGACCGGGCCGCCGGCCGGCAGGTGCAGGTCGAGGTGGGCGACACCGGCGAGGAGCCGTTCTCGGTGACCTCGGTGGCGATCGACTCGCCGGGCTTCGTGCCGCTGCCCGCCGTCCCGGTGACGGCGTCGTTCGTGCCCGGGCGGCTGATCGACCTGCCCACGCCGTACGGCGAGCCGGTCTGCGACACCGCGGCCGAGCCGGCGGCGGCGCGGCTGACCGTCGTCCGCCCGGACGGGTCGGTGCAGGAGCTCCGGGTGCCGATGGACGCCGCGGCGCTGGCTCTCGTGCACGGGCGGCTGTGCGCGGCGGTCGGGGTGGCGGAGGTGGTCACGGTGCAGGTGGTCGACCTGGTCGAAGAGCCGGACTCCGTGACCGGCCGGCTGCTGCTGACCCGCGCCGGGAGCGACGACCGTCCGGTGACGGTGACACGGGTGGAGGGCAACGTCCTGTACTTCGCCGACGCGCCGCTGCCGCTGGAGCTGGCGGCCGGTGCTGACGAGGCGTCGGTGGAGCTCACCTTCACGACGGCCCGGTGCGACCCGCACGCGCTGGCCGACGTCAAGCAGCCCTACCTGATGCCGCTGTCCGTCTCCGTGGACGGCGGCGCCGAGGTGCCCGTGGACCTGCCGCTGGACGACGCCCAGCGGGAACTGCTCCGCCTGCTCACCGTCCGCGTCTGCACGCCGTCGTGAGGCGCAGCGCCCGGAACGAGACCGGCCCGGCCGCCTCGGGGGGAACGAGGCGGCCGGGCCGGGGCTCGGCGCTCCACCGGCCGGCGCGTGCGCGGCTCATCGGCGGAACGGACATGACGCTAGGTAACCGGCGGGGGGCTGGCGATCCCCTGACCGGGTGACGGGCGCCGTCCGAGTGCGCTCTGCGTCACGTTCTGGCCCGCGCGGGCAGCGGCGGTAGCCTGTCGGCCGGGCCGCGTCACCGCACCCACCGGGCCTCTAGCTCAACTGGCAGAGCAGCGGACTTTTAATCCGCGGGTTGTGGGTTCGATCCCCACGGGGCCCACCGCGCTGACCTCGGCACACGCTGCCCCGGCGCTGACGCACCTCATCGGCCGGTGCCACCGTGGTTGCCAGCAGCGCCTCAGAGTCCCTCTCCCAGTGTCGGACCGCGTCTTCGGCCAACGGGACCAGGGCACGGGCGGAGCCGTTCAACGGCATGACGCGTAGAGCTCGCCGGAACCTTGGATGGCGATGGACCCACCCTGGAACGATTGAAATCCGCGATTCGCGTTGCTGATCGGGAAGCCGAGGCACGAGTTCTCCCAACCCATGCTTGCCCAGAGGGCACGGAAGTTGGAGTAGACGGTGTAGGCCCCCGTGGTCGGGGACCAGTAGATCGAGGCGTGCTCGAAGTGGTTGAAACGGCCCGGCTTCGTGGGGGTGCTCAGCTCGTCGGTGAGGGGGTAGCCGGCGCCGCGCTCCCAGCCCTGTGCAGCCCACTGCTCGAGGATGGCGCCATGGACTTCATGGGCACCCGTCGACGGGGTCCAGTAGATGCCGCCGCGCTCGAAGTAGTTGAAGCGTCCGCGCCCGTCGGGTGTGGAGAGCTCATCGGTCACCGGGAAGCCCAAGACGCCGTTCTCCCAGCCCAGGTGCCCCCATTCGGCCCCGATGGCCCCGTGCACCTCGTGCGCCCCGGTGGCCGGGGTCCAGTAGATCGAGCCGTGCTGGAAGACGCTGAAGCGGCCCTCGGTGCGGATCGGGGTCGTCAGTTCGTTGGTCAGCGGGAAGCCGAGGAACCCATCAGGTCCGCCGAGGGCCCGGTACTCGGCGAGGATGGCGCCTTTGACCTCGTAGGTCCCGGCGGGCGAGCGGTAGATGTCGGCGACCGCCTGTGGCGTGCCGAGCAGTAGCGCGACAGCGAAGGCGGCGGCGGACAGGACGGTGGCGAGGCTGCGCCTGCGTGCTGGTGCTGACGTCAACACGTGGATCTCCCCCTGCTGTTGACCAGGTCACGGAACGTAGGGGCGCAGGGACGGGAGAGACAGAGTCGCAGGGCTCCGTAGGTCCAGCGGACGTCGTCGCCTACATCTCGCCACTCGGTGCGGCAGGGTTCTGAGAATGGCGGTTGTCGACGACGTCCGGCCGCTGGGCAGCGAGTTGGAGCGCTCGTACCCGGTGTACGTGCGGGGCCGGCTGAAGTTCCGCGTCGGGCAGATCGTCTACGTGGCCTTCTCGCTGGACGAACGCGTCATGGGCTTCGCGTTCCCGAAGGAGGAGCGGACGGCGCTCGTGCAGGGCCAGCCGGAGAAGTTCCAGCTGCCCGGCGAGTCGGACCTGCGCTTCAACTGGGTGCACGCCGACCTCGCTGCCCTGGACCAGACCGAGGCCCGCGAGCTCGTCGTCGACGCCTGGCGGATGGTCGTCCCGAAGAAGCTCGTCCGCGCCTACGACGCCGCCCACCCCGGCGGACCCGGCTGACGGTGCCCTAGGGACGTCGCGCCGGCCGGCAGGGGAGCAGCCCCCGACGTGCGAGATCCGACCGCAGCCGCTCGGCGGAACAGCGGTGCTGCCGGGCGCGGTCGCGCAGGACACCGGCGAGCACGGGGTTGCCGCAGGCCTCCGCCCTGGTCTCCAGCATGGTCGCCGTCTGGAGGTGGATCTCGACGACCTGCAGCTGCTCCAGGAGCTCCCGGCGCTCGTCCACGGACATCTGCGCCGTCCCCCAGCCCGGCCCGGGGGACCCCTGGCGTCGTCCGTCGGTGGTCACTGTGGGCACTCCTCGATGTCGGGTACGACCGCTCATCGGAGAAGACGCCCCCCGCCCTCGGGGATGACGGGTCCCCGGTGTGCCGGAGCCCGGGCTCGCCGGCGCCACGCGCCGCGTGTGGCGGGACGGCCTGCCCGACCGGGACCGGCCGGGACGCCGCGGGGCCGCGTCATGCAGCGCGGTCCGCGGCGTCCCCGGCGGCGGACCGGGCTGACGGTCAGGCGCCGACGTACTCCGCGAGGTGCTGCCCGGTCAGCGTGGAGCGGTCGGCGACCAGGGCGGCCGGCGTCCCCTCGAACACGACCCGCCCGCCGTCGTGGCCGGCGCCGGGCCCGAGGTCGACGATCCAGTCGGCGTGGGCCATGACCGCCTGGTGGTGCTCGATGACGACGACCGTCTTGCCCGAGTCCACGAGCCGGTCGAGCAGCCCGAGCAGGTTCTCCACGTCGGCCAGGTGCAGGCCGGTGGTCGGCTCGTCCAGCACGTAGACGCCGCCCTTCTCCGCCATGCGCGTGGCCAGCTTCAACCGCTGCCGCTCGCCGCCGGAGAGGGTCGTCAGCGGCTGGCCGAGGGTGAGGTAGCCCAGCCCGACGTCGGCCAGCCGGTCGAGGATCGTGTGCGCCGCCGGCGTCTTGGCCTCGCCGGCGGCGAAGAACTCCTCGGCCTCGGTCACCGACATCGCGAGCACCTCGGCGATGTTGCGGCCGCCGAAGGTGTACTCCAGCACCGCGGCCTGGAAGCGCCGGCCCTCGCACTCCTCGCAGGGCGACTCGACCGTCGCCATGACCCCCAGCTCGGTGTAGATGACGCCGGCGCCGTTGCAGGTGGGGCAGGCCCCCTCGGAGTTGGCGCTGAAGAGGGCCGGCTTCACGCCGTTGGCCTTGGCGAACGCCTTGCGGATCGGGTCGAGCAGGCCGGTGTAGGTGGCCGGGTTGGAGCGTCGGGACCCCTTGATCGCGCCCTGGTCGACGACCACGACGCCGTCCCGCCCGGCGAGGTTGCCGTGGATCAGCGAGCTCTTGCCCGACCCCGCCACCCCGGTGACGACGGTCAGCACGCCGGTGGGGACGTCGACGTCGACGCCCTGCAGGTTGTTCTGCCGGGCGTCGCGGATCTCCAGTGCTCCGGTCGGCGTCCGCACGTCGGGCTTGAGCGACACCCGGTCGCCCAGGTGCCGGCCGGTGCGGGTGTCGCTGCGCCACAGCTCCTCGACGGTGCCCTCGAACACCACCTCGCCGCCGCCGCTGCCGGCGCCCGGACCGAGGTCGACGACGTGGTCGGCGATGACGATCGTCTCCGGCTTGTGCTCGACCACGAGCACCGTGTTGCCCTTGTCGCGCAGCCGCAGCAGCAGCTCGTTCATCCGCTGGATGTCGTGCGGGTGCAGCCCGATGGTCGGCTCGTCGAAGACGTAGGTGACGTCGGTGAGCGACGACCCGAGGTGGCGGATCATCTTCGTCCGCTGCGCCTCGCCGCCGGACAGCGTGCCCGCGGACCGGTCCAGGGAGAGGTAGCCCAGGCCGATCCCGCTGAAGGAGTCGAGCAGCTGCTGCAGCCCCGCGAGCAGCGGCCGCACCGACGGCTCGTCCAGGCCCCGGACCCACTCCGCGACGTCGCTGATCTGCATCGCGCAGACGTCGGCGATGTTCTTGCCGTCGATCCGCGAGGACCGGGCCTCCGGGGTCAGCCGGGTGCCCTCGCACTCGGGGCACCGCTGGAAGGTGATCACCCGCTCCACGAAGGCGCGGATGTGCGGCTGCATCGCCTCGACGTCCTTGGAGAGCATCGACTTCTGGATCTTCGGGATGACGCCCTCGTAGGTGAGATTGATGCCCTCGACCTTGATCTTCGTCGGCTCCTTGTAGAGCAGGTCGGCCAGTTCCTTCTTCGTGTACTTCGCGATGGGCTTGTCCATGTCGAAGCCGAAGCCGCTGAAGATCCGGCCGTACCAGCCCTCCATGCTGTAGCCGGGGACCATGAGCGCGCCTTCGGCCAGCGACTTCGACTCGTCGTAGAGCGCCGTGAGGTCGAAGTCGGAGACCGAGCCCATGCCCTCGCAGCGCGGGCACATGCCGCCCAGGTAGACGGCCTCGCGGACGACGTTCTTCTCCACCCGGCCGCCGGCCTTCTCGGTGCTCATCACCCCGCTGGCCTTCCGCGTCGGCACGTTGAACGAGAACGCCGTCGGCGGGCCGATGTGCGGGGTGCCGAGCCGGCTGAACAGGATCCGCAGCATCGCGTTGGCGTCGGTCGCGGTGCCGACGGTGGACCGCGGGTTGGCGCCCATCCGCTCCTGGTCGACGATGATCGCCGTCGTCAGGCCCTCGAGGACGTCGACGTCGGGGCGGCCCAGAGTCGGCATGAAGCCCTGCAGGAAGGCGCTGTAGGTCTCGTTGATCATCCGCTGGGACTCGGCGGCGATGGTGCCGAACACCAGCGAGCTCTTGCCCGACCCCGAGACGCCGGTGAACACCGTGAGCCGGCGCTTTGGGATGTCGACGCTGATGTCCTTGAGGTTGTTCTGCCGCGCGCCGAGCACGCGGATCAGGTCGTGGCTGTCGGCGGGGTGCTCGCCCGTCACCTCGGTGTCGCTGATCGCGGTCGTGCTCACGAGACCTCCTGGATGCAGACCGTGTCCCCGGCGGGATCGCGGGAAGGGCGCGATTCCGTACACCGTACGACTCGTCGGTGACGAGGCGGGCCGGTCACCGGGGGATCCTGCCGTCTCCGGCCGACGGAACACGACCCACTTCCGGGCGGCCGGCGGGCGGGACCGGTGGGACGGCGTCGCTCGATCTCCCGACATGCGGCGTGTATCGATTGACAATCGATAGCAAGCACACGAAGGTCGATGTCATGTCGCGGATGAATCGAGTGGTCCTGCCGCTCCGGATCCTGCTCGTCGTGGTGTTCGGAGCGCTGCTCGCCGCGCAGATCTGGGCGCTGCCGCAGATGGTGCCCGACCTGGCCGACCCGACCCTGGAGCGGAGGGTCATGCGGGCGGCGATGCTGACGATCGCGGTCCTCGGGCTCGTCTGCGTCCAGGTCGTCGTCGTCTGCACCTGGAAGCTGCTGACCCTGGTCACCGACGACCGGATCTTCAGCGCCGCCGCCCTGCCGTGGGTGAACGCGATCGTCGGCGCCGTCGCCACGGGCTGGCTGATGCTGGCCGGCACCTTCGTCTGCTCGTACTACTTCATCATCGACGAGGTCAGCGACGACCCCGCGCTGCCGGCGATGCTGCTCGTCCTGCTGCTCATCGGCGCCGTCGTCGGCCTGCTCCTGGTGGTCCTGCGGGCACTGCTGCGGCAGGCCATGGCACTGCGGACCGACATGGAAGCGGTCATCTGATGGCCATCGTCGTCCGCATCGACGTCGAGCTCGCCCGCCGCAAGATGAGCGTCGGGGAGTTCGCCGAGCGCGTCGGGCTCACCCCGGCGAACGTGGCGGTGCTGAAGAACGGCCGCGCGAAGGCCGTCCGCTTCAGCACGCTCGAGGCCATGTGCCGGGTGCTCGAGTGCCAGCCCGGCGATCTGCTCGAGTGGGTCCCCGATCTGGACGACGCCGCCGTCGCCGCGCCGCGGGGATGACCCGGCCGCGGGAGGTCGACGTCCTGGTCGTCGGCGCCGGCCTCGCCGGGCTGCACGCCGCCACGCTGCTCGCCCGCCGCGGGCACGACGTGCTCCTCGCCGAGCGGCGCCCGACCCTCACCGGCGCCGTCCGCACCACGGGGATCTTCGTCCGCAAGACCCTCGACGACTTCCCGCTCCCCGCCGACTGCCTGGGGCCGCCGATCCGGCGGGTGGTGCTGTACCCGCCGGACCGGCGGCGGCCGGTGACGCTGGACAGCGACCGCGACGAGTTCCGGGTCGGCGACATGGGCGGGCTCTACCTGGCCGCGGCGGGGGAGGCGACCGACGCGGGGGTCCGGATCGCGCTGGCCACCCGCTACACGGGGCGGCGGGACGGACTCTGCCTGCTCACGGGTCCGGGCGGGCCGACGGAGGTCCGTGCCCGCTTCGTCGTCGGCGCCGACGGCGCGCGCTCCGCGGTGGCCCGCGACCTCGGCCTGGACCGCAACCGGCATCTGCTCGTCGGCGCCGAGGAGGTGTTCCCGGTGCCCGCCGGCGACCGCCCTCCGACGTTCTCCTGCGTGATCGACCCCTCGCTGGCCCCCGGCTACCTGGCCTGGGTGGTCGACGACGGCCGGCACGCCCACGTCGGCGTCGCCGGCTACCCCGACCGGTTCCCGGCGGGTCTGCGTGCCGCGCTGGACCGCTTCGCCGCGACGGCCCCCGGACTCGCCGGCGTGAAGCGGCCGGCGGACGTCGAGCGGCGCGGAGGCCCGATCCCCGTCGGCGGGCTGCTCCGGCGGATCGGCGGCGCCGACGGCCTGCTCGTGGGCGATGCGGCCGGCGCGGTCTCCCCGCTGACGGCCGGGGGGCTCGACCCGTGCCTGCGGCTCTCCGAGCACGCCGCCGACGTCCTCGACCGGGCGCTCCGGACCGGACCGGCCGCCCTCACCGCCTACGACGGCGCGGCTCTGCGGGCCCGGTTCCGGGGGCGGCTGCTGCTGCGGCACGGTCTCGCCCAGGTCCGGACGCCGGCGGCGGCCGCGGCGGGGTTCGCGCTGCTGCGTACGCCGCCCGGCCGGGCCGTCGCCCGCCGGGTGCTGTTCGGTGACCGCTCCTTCCCCGAGCCGGCTCCGGGAGCGGTGGGCGCGCGCATCGGCTGAGCCGCGACATGCCGCGGTCCCGGGCTCCGCCGGCGTGATCGAGGCCACGATGACCGCTCCACACGCTCGGGACCACGCGGTTTGTCGACAAGAGGCCGCCCGGTGGGGCAGGTCACCGGCCTCGGCGGGAGGCTCCACAACGGTTGGGTGACGGCGCCGCCGGCGGCGCGTCCCGCGGGCCTCGCGACGGGGGCGCGGACCCTACTTTTCTTCCTGTCAGCGGCACTTCCCCGGCCGCGACGGACAGTTCGAGGAGCACCTGCGTGAACGCGCCCCATGCACCGGCCTGCCGACCACCGTCCCTCGTCGCGCGCGGCGAGAGGACGGGGCTGCTGGATCTCTTCTCGGCAGCACGACCGCTTCCCGGTACCGGTTCCGCCGTCCGGATCGACCCGCAGGGAGCCTCGCGTGCCCACTGAGGACGTCGTTCTGCTCTGGCCCACGGTGACGCTCCTGGGCTTCTTCGTCCTGGCGGCGGTCGTCGTCGCGCTGGGCACCAGCTCCACCAACCGGTACGAGTTCGAGCGCAACGCCGTCCAGGCCGCCCGCCAGCCCGCTGCCGTGGCCGCCGCGCCGGCCGACCTCCTCGCCGAGTCCGTGACCGACGTGGTCGCGCTGGGGGGCTCCTCCCCGACCGACCTCGGGGCGGGGCAGGAGTTCTCCGCCGAGCTGGCCACGGCCGTCAGCATCGCCACCCACCCGGCCGGCAAGCGGATCGGCGAGCCCGGCAGTGCCCCGGCCTGGTGGCTGGTGGACGAGGAGTCCGAGCAGTCGGGCAGCGCCGCCGTCGCCGGCCCCTTCGACGACCGGTTCGAGGCCGACTGGGCTCTCATGGCCCACGGCCTGGCCGACTCCACCCGGGTCGTCTACGGCTCGCAGCGCACCGACGGCACCGTGGTGCGCCGCCAGCTCCCGGCCGAGCGTGCCTGGCTGGCGGACCTGGGCGACCAGCTGGACCGGCTGTCCGAGGAGTGGGACGAGCTGGTGAGCGACGACGACGAGCTCACCACGCTCGTGGTCGAGGTCGCCGCCGCGCTCGTCGAGGCCGGCCTGCCGCTGCACGACTGCAACGGGGGAGGGGCGGCAGGCGGCGTGTGCCTGAGCCCCGGCCCGGCGCTCGCCGGCGTCCTCGTCACCTGGCACCAGCACGACCGGATGAGCGTGCAGCAGGTGCGCGGCGAGGCCGTCGAGGCGGTCGTGCAGCGGACGATGAACGCCGCCGTCGCCGACCTGCTGCGCACCCTGGGCTTCGAGGTCGAGCCGTTCGGGACCAGCGACTGCTGGATGGTCACGCCCGGTCCCCGGTGAGGGACGGCGGCCGAGGTCCCCACCCGGGGCCGCAGCGCTCCGGGACGGGGTGGCGACTCCCCGTGGCCGCCGCGCACCGCGGTCGCGACGCGCCGGGGAGGTCCCCGGTCAGACGGGCGGTCGGCACCGGGCCGGCCCCTACTTTTCGCACACCGGGCCAGTTCTCCGCGAGGGGAGCGGCCCGGGAACCGGCGCACTTCCCCGGCGCCGGTCGGAGTCAAGAAGTGGTGGTGCACAGCGTGAGTCGTCTTCCCGTGAGTGGGATCGCAGTCGGTGGCGCTACGGCCGTCGGGTGGTGGCTGACCGAGGTCGAGGACGACGGCCGCGGGCCGGTCGTCGCCGGTCCCTTCCCGACCCGCGCGGAGGCGGGCTGGGCCACCGCGGACCACGCCGCCGGCACGGTCGAGACCGTCTACGGGGTGCGCCGCCCCGACGGCCGGGTCAAGCGCCGCCCGTCGCCGCAGGAGTGGGCGTGGCTCGCCCATCTCGGCGAGCAGCTGGGCCGCCTGCCGGCCGAGTGGGAGGACACCATCGAGGACGAGGACCCGCTGACCACCCTGGTCGTGGAGGTCACCGCCGCGCTGGCCGAGGCCGGGCTGCCGCTGCACGACGCGACCGGGGACGACGGCGCCCTCGGCGGGGCGGTCCTGCGCTGCGAGCCCGACCTCGACGGCATCGTCGTCACCTGGCGGCAGCACGAGCGGATGAGCGTGGACCAGGTGCACGGCGCGGCGGCCGACGACGCCGTCCAGCAGGTGATGAGCCGCGCGGTCGCCGACGTGCTCGCCGTCCGCGGCTTCGCCGTCGAGGCGTTCGGGGGTGGCTGCGGGCACGTCGTCCGCCGCGCCGCCTGAGTTCTCGGGGCCGCCTGTGCATGGTCATGCATGAGCGTGCATAATCTGCCCCATGTCCAAGGTGCTGAGTTCCCTGCCGGTCGGCGAGCGTGTGGGCATCGCCTTCTCCGGAGGGCTCGACACGTCCGTGGCGGTCGCGTGGATGCGCGACAAGGGCGCGGTGCCCTGCACCTACACGGCCGACATCGGCCAGTACGACGAGCCCGACATCGCCTCCGTGCCCGGGCGGGCCACCGCCTACGGCGCGGAGATCGCCCGGCTGGTCGACGCGAAGGCGGCGCTGGTCGAGGAGGGCCTGGCGGCGCTGACCTGCGGGGCCTTCCACATCCGGTCCGGGGGCCGGGCCTACTTCAACACCACGCCGCTGGGGCGGGCGGTCACCGGCACCCTGCTGGTCCGCGCGATGCTCGAGGACGACGTCCAGATCTGGGGCGACGGCTCGACCTTCAAGGGCAACGACATCGAGCGCTTCTACCGGTACGGGCTGCTCGCCAACCCGTCGCTGCGCGTCTACAAGCCGTGGCTGGACGCCGCGTTCGTCACCGAGCTCGGCGGCCGCACCGAGATGTCCGAGTGGCTGGTCGCCCACGGCCTGCCGTACCGCGACAGCACCGAGAAGGCGTACTCCACCGACGCGAACATCTGGGGCGCCACCCACGAGGCCAAGCGGCTGGAGCACCTCGACACCGGCCTGGAGATCGTCGAGCCGATCATGGGCGTCCGGCACTGGGACCCCGCGGTGGAGATCGCCCCCGAGGACGTCACCATCGGCTTCGCCCAGGGGCGGCCGGTGACGATCAACGGCACGGAGTTCGACTCGCCCGTCGACCTGGTGCTCGAGGCCAACGCCGTCGGCGGCCGGCACGGCCTCGGCATGTCCGACCAGATCGAGAACCGCATCATCGAGGCCAAGAGCCGCGGCATCTACGAGGCGCCGGGGATGGCGCTGCTGCACATCGCCTACGAGCGGCTGGTCAACGCGATCCACAACGAGGACACCCTCGCCACCTACCAGTCGGAGGGCCGCCGGCTGGGCCGGCTGCTGTACGAGGGCCGGTGGCTGGACCCGCAGGCGCTGATGCTCAGGGAGTCGCTGCAGCGGTGGGTCGGCATGGCCGTCACCGGCGAGGTGACGCTGCGGCTGCGGCGGGGTGAGGACTACTCGATCCTCGACACCTCGGGCCCGGCCTTCAGCTACCACCCCGACAAGCTCTCCATGGAGCGCACGGTGGACTCCGCCTTCGGGCCCACCGACCGGATCGGCCAGCTGACGATGCGCAACCTCGACATCGCCGACTCCCGCGCCAAGCTCGAGCAGTACGCCGGACTCGGCATGGTGGGGTCCGCGCAGCCGGCGCTGGTCGGCGCGGCGCAGGCGGCCTCCACCGGGCTGATCGGTGCGCTGACCGCCGGCGGCGCGGAGGCGATCGCCTCCCGTGGCCAGGTGCCGGCGGACGAGGAGCTGCTCGACCGTGCGGCCATGGAGGCCGGCACCGACTGAGGCGGCGCTAGCGTCGCGGGATGCCCGTCCTCACCCGCGACGCCGCCGTGTTCGTCCTCGACCTCGGGGACGGCGAGAACCGCTTCACGCTCGACTGGCTGTCCGAGGTCGAGGCCGCCCTCGACGAGGTCACCGCGGCCGAGGGCCCCCGGGCGCTGGTCACCACCGCCGGCGGCCGGTTCTTCTCCAACGGGCTGGACCTGGACTGGCTGCTCGCCACGCCCGCGGAGGGGCCGGGGTACACGGCGCGCATCGAGGAGGTCTTCGCCCGGCTCCTCGCCGCGCCGCTGTTCACCGTGGCCGCACTCCCCGGGCACGCGTTCGGCGGCGGCGCCATGCTCGCCCTGGCGCACGACAGCCGGGTCATGCGGGCCGACCGCGGCTACTGGTCCCTGCCCGAGGCGGCCCTCGGACTGCCGTTCATGCCGGGGATGGCGGCGCTGATCCAGGCCCGGCTGCCGCAGCAGGTCGCGCACGAGGCGATGGTCACCTCGCGCCGCTACGGCGGCACCGAGGCGCTGGCCGCGGGGATCGTCGACTCCGCGGTGGAGGCCGACGCCGTCCGCGCGACCGCGATCGGCCTCGCGGCGGAGCACGCCGAGCTCGCCGGTCCGAACCTCGCCACGGTCAAGACGACGATGTACGCGCCGGTCCTGGCCGCGCTCCGGGCCCCGAACCCGTAGGGGCCGGACGGGCGCTCCCCCTCCCGAGGGGTGAGGCGGCCTCAGGGGCCCCGCCGCCCCGGCCGATGACGCACCCATGGCACTCACGGCCCGGCGGACCCGGCGCGGCGTCCCCCTGTGGGTGTACGTCCTGGCGCTGGTCCTGGTCCCGCAGTCCGGGGTGGGCATGCTCACCACCGCCGTGGTGCGCCACCAGCAGGGCGAGGTCGACAGCGCGCAGCGCGCCGAGCTCGCGGTGCAGGCCCTCGCCCAGCTCGACGCCGCCCGCAACGGGGTGGAGCACGAGATCGTGCCCGCCCTGTCGCTGGCGGTCGTGAACGACCCCGGCCTGGCCGTGATGCTGGGCCTGCCCCTGGCGGCGCTCGCCGACATCGCCGAGCAGACGGCCGCCGGTGTCGGGGAGGCGCGGCGGACCACCGACGCGGCGTTCGAGGCCCTCCCCGGCTCCGTCGCGGACTCGCCGCTGGTCGCCCGCGCACGGCAGGCCCTGACCGACCTCCGGGCCCGGGTGGACGGCGGGGACCCCGATCTCGACAGCAGCTACTTCGCCTACGTCGACGTGTCGAACGTGCTGGCGCAGGCGCAGAACCAGGCCGCCGCGGCCGCCAGCTCCGAGGAGGTGCCGGCGGCGACGCTGCGGGCCACCCGCGACGTGGAGATCGTCGCCGCGCTCGGGCAGGCCTCGGCGCGGGTCTTCCCGCTCTTCCTCACGTCCCAGCTCGACGCAGGGGGGCTGTCCGCCGGCGCCCAGATCAGCGGTGAGTCGGCGTGGCTGGCCTACCAGGACGCCCAGCGGCGGATGACCGACGTCTCGCAGCCGGCGCTCCTCGCGGCCTGGGAACGGGCCCGGACCACTCCCGCGATCACCCACCTCAACGACCTGCTCAGTGCCCAGGCCGACGGCACGCTGGGGCGCCTGGGGTTCGCAGAGCTGGGCGCGGCGCTCGCCGAGGGAGCCGAGCGCGACGCCACGCTGAACCGGCTCGTCGCCGACGCCGTGGCCAGCGCGCGGGACCTCGCCGCCGCCGACGCCGCACGGGCCCAGGAGGCGCGGGAGAACGCGCTCCAGCTGGGCCTGGGCATCCTCCTGGTCGGCGGCGCCGCCGCCACCGCGCTCGGGCTGCGGATGGGACGGGCCCTCGGTGGCCTGGCCGAGCAGGCCGGGCGGGTCAGCGAGGGCCGGCTCGTGCACGTCGCCGTCGCCGGTCCCCGCGAGGTGCGCACGGTCTCGGCCGCGCTCGGCTCGGTCGTGGCGAGCCTGCGCCAGGTCCAGGCACAGGCCGCGGCCGTGGCCCGCGGCGACCTGGACGACGACCTCCTCGACCAGCCCCTGCCGGGTGCGCTCGGCGAGGCGGTGCACGCCTCCGTCCGGCAGCTGGTCACCTCCGTGCGGCACCGGGAGGAGCTGCAGGTCGCGCTCGCCCACCAGGCGACCCACGACCCGCTGACCGAGCTGCCCAACCGCGCCCAGGCGGTCGCCGCCGTCTCCGGGGCGCTGCACCGGGCACAGCGGAACGGCAGCACCACCGGCCTGCTGTTCGTCGACCTCGACGGCTTCAAGACCGTCAACGACCGGCACGGCCACGCCTGCGGCGACGAGGTGCTCCGGGTGACGGCGCGGCGCATGCAGTCCGTCGTCCGGGCCGGTGACACCGTCGCGCGTCTGGGCGGGGACGAGTTCGTCGTCCTGGTCGAGCAGATCGAGGACGAGCACGAGCTCGTGCACCTCGCCGAGCGGCTCGTCGAGGCCGTCGCCGCGCCGGTGGACGTCAACGGCATCGGCGTCCGCATCGGCGCCAGCATCGGCGTCGCCGTCAGCCGTGACGGGAGCACCGACGCCGACGCGTTCTTCGCCGAGGCCGACACCGCCGCCTACCGGGCCAAGGCGCACGGCCGCGGTCGCGCCGAGGTGTTCGACGACGACCTGCGCCGCCAGCTGACCGCGCGCGCCGACACGGAGGCCGCCATCGCCGCCGGGCTCGCGGCCGGCGAGATGCAGCTGCACTACCAGCCGGTGCACGACGTCTCCCGCGGGGTGGTCAGCGGCTTCGAGGCGCTGGTCCGCTGGTACCGCCCCAACATCGGCCCGGTGCCGCCGGACCAGTTCATCCCCGTCGCCGAGGCATCGACGCTGATCTGCGACATCGACCGCTGGGTGCTGCGGGAGGCCACGCGGCAGCTGGCCGAGTGGCGCACGGCCGCGGGCCTGACGCCCGCCGAGCCCGGGCCGACCATCGCGGTCAACATCTCCGGCCGGCACCTGGCCGAGCCCCGCGTCGTGGCCGACGTCGTCGAGGCGCTGAGCGCCTCGGGTCTGCCCGCCCGGCTCCTCGTGCTCGAGGTGACCGAGACGGTGCTGATCAGCGACCGCGTGGCCTACGACCACCTCGCTGCGCTCCGCGACATCGGCGTCGGCATCGCCATCGACGACTTCGGCACCGGCTACACCTCGATCGGGCAGCTGCGGCACATGCCGGTGGACACGCTGAAGATCGACCGCAGCTTCATCGGCTCCACCGACCCCGGGCACCGGGAGCTGGTCTCGCTGATGATCCGGGCCGCGCACACCTTCGGTCTGACCGTCGTGGCCGAGGGCGTCGAGGAGCACGAGCAGCTGGAGCGGCTGCGGGCCGAGGAGTGCGACCACGTGCAGGGCTACCTGCTGCACCGGCCGCTCCCGGCCGAGGAGGCCGGTGCCCTCCTCGGTGTGGTCCTGACCGTCTGACCGCCGTGTCCGGTTGACGACGCCGCGCGCGACCGTGCACCTTCGGCCCAGAGCCCCCGGACCCGCCCGCGCGTCCGCCAGATCGACAGGTGGTCCCCGTGCGCGTCCGTCCGACCAGCCTGGCCGCGCTCGCGGCCGTCGCCGCGCTGACGGCCTGCACCACCTCGGTCGCCGGCGTGGCCACCCCCGCCGGCGGCCTCCGCATGGACGCCACGGACGCCGACCTGGTCGTCGAGCTCGCCGAGGAGGGCAACGAGACCGACCGCATCGCGCGCAACGCCGCGGCCGACGTCCTCGACTACTGGGAGCAGACCTTCCCGGAGGTGTACGGCGGCGAGTTCGGCGAGCTGGAGGGCGGCTTCTGGTCGATCGACCCGGACGAGACCGACGGCGACGACCTGCCTTCCAGCCCCTGCTTCGACGACGACGTCGACGAGCTGGCCGAGAACGCGTTCTACTGCGGCTCCGACGACCGGATCGTCTACGACCGCGCCTGGCTGGCCGACCTGGCCGAGGACTACGGGCCGTTCATGATCGCCGAGGTCATGGCGCACGAGATGGGGCACGCCGTCCAGGAGCACGCCGAGGTCTACGACTCCTCCATCGTCGCCGAGACCCAGGCCGAGTGCTTCGCCGGCGGCTGGACCCGCTGGGTGGTCGAGGGCAACTCCCGGCACTTCGCCGTCCGCCCGGCCGAGCTCGACGGGTACCTGCTGAGCTACCTCTACTTCGGGGACCCGGCCGGCAGCGACCCGGACGACCCCAGCGCCCACGGCTCCCTGTTCGACCAGCTCTCGGCGTTCCAGGAGGGGTACGCCGACGGCCCGCAGGCGTGCGCCGCGTTCGACGACGAGCGCGTCTACACGCTGGAGCCCTTCGACCGCGAGGAGGAGGGGACGCAGGGCGACCTGCCGTACGGGCGGGCCGTCCGCTCCGCCGCGAGCCTGCTGTCGGCGTTCTGGGACCAGGCGCTCGGCAAGGGCTTCGCCGACACCCCGGCGCTCGGGCGCGTGGTGCAGCTCCCCGAGGTGGTCGAGGGCGAGCCGTCGGGGTCGGCCTGCACGGGCGGCGGTCCGGAGGTCGACGTCGAGTACTGCGCCGACGGCTCGGTCCGCTTCGACGCACCGGGACTCCTGCAGCCGGCCCACGACGAGGTCGGCGACTACGCCGTCGTGGCGCTGCTCGGGCTGCCCTACGCCACGGCCGTCCGGGCACAGCTCGGGCTCCCGGCCGACGGCGTGGGAGCCGTGGACGCCGTGGTCTGCACCACCGGCTGGATGGCCCGCGAGCTGTTCCGCGGGGACGTCGCGGGCGGCGGCGCCTCGATCTCGCCCGGTGACGTGGACGAGGCCGCCGTCGCGCTCCTCCGTTACGGCGAGGGCGACAACGTGCTGCCGGCCTCGGACTCCTCCGGCTTCGAGCTCGTGGACGCCTTCCGGCAGGGCTTCCTCGGCGGGACCTGCGGCCTGTAGTTCGGCCCCGTCCCCAGGCTCGCGCCGCGCGGCGCGTGGTGTGAGGAGGACGGGGTCCTCTCTCAGTCGCGGTCGAGGAAGTCCTCGATGACCGGGACGAGTTCGTCCGCCTCGGTCAGCACGGCCAGGTGGCCGCCCCGGTAGACGTGCACCTGGGCGTCGGGCAGCAGCCGGCCCATGATCCGGGCGTTGGCCACCGGCACGATCGGGTCGTCGTCCCCCGCGAGGACCAGCGTGGGCTGCCGGATGAGCCGCAGGAACGGCAGGCTGCTCCAGCCGGTGCTCGACGCGAGCTGGTAGTAGTAGCCGCGCCGCGGCCCGATGCGGGTGGCCGCGTGCAGCACCCGGGCGGCGCGCTCGGGGTCCGAGCGCATGGTGCCGCCGTAGATCTGCCCGGCGATCTCCCGCGCGTACTCGGGGTCGCGGTGCCGCCGGGGGGTGAGCATCCGGCTGAGCACCCGCGGGGAGCCCGGCACCATCAGCGTGCCGGTACCGGTCGCGGCGAGCACCAACCGGCGGCAGCGCCGCCGGTGCTGGACGGCGAAGTGCTGCGCCAGCCCGCCTCCCCAGGACAGGCCGAGGACGTCGACCGGCTGGTCGAAGCCCAGTCGGGAGAGCACCCCGGCGACGACCGGGGTCAGCGTGCCGAGGACGTAGGGCACCACGGGGCGCGGGGACCCGCCGATCCCGGGGACGTCGAAGCGGATCACCGTCCGCCGGTCGTCGAGGGCGTCGACGAGGGGTTGCAGCACCTCGAGGCTCGCGCCGATGCCGTTCATCAGCAGCAGCGGTGGCACGTCGGGGTCGGTCCCGGTGCGGACCGACACCCGGAGCGTGCGTCCGGCCGCGGTCATCGGCTGGACGGTCTCCCGCGGGTGGGCGCGCAGGGGGTCACGACTCATGCACGTAGCTTCCCGGAGCGTCCTCCAGCGCCGGGTGGCGGGCCAACCCCAGGTCCGCGGGGGCGGGCACCTCGTCGCCGGCACGCTCGCCCAGCCAGGCGGCGAAGTCCGGCCACCAGGAGCCCTTGACCTTCTCGGAGGCGGCGAGCCACTGCTCGGGATCGGCCGGCGTCTCCGGCGCCACCGAGAAGGTGGCCTTCGGGTTCCCGGGCGGGTTGACCAGCGAGGCGATGTGCCCGCTGGTCGACAGCACGAACCGGCTCCGACCGCCCATCAGCTGCGTCGTCCGGTAGCAGGACTGCCACGGGCACAGGTGGTCGGCGATACCCGCTGTGACGTAGGTGTCGACGTCGACGGCCTTCAGGTCCACGGGCGTGCCGAGCATCGTCGCCGCGCCCTTCTCGGTCAGCGAGTTCTGCACGGCGATGTCGATGAAGTCGCGGTGCAGGCCCGCCGTCATCCGGGTGGTGTCGGCGTTCCAGTAGAGGATGTCGAAGGCCGGCGGCGGCTTGCCCTGCAGGTAGTTGTTGACCCAGTAGTTCCAGATCAGGTCGTTGGGCCGCAGCCACGCGAACACCTCGGCGAGCATGGCGCCGTCGAGGTAGCCCTTCTCCCGCGACTTCTCGACCGCGTCCTGCACGGCCTGCGGGTCCATGAGCGCTCCGACGGTGCCGGCGCGGTCCCAGTCGAGGACGGTGACGGCGAAGCTCGCCGCCGCCACCTCGTCCAGACCCGTCGTGGCGGCGAGGTGGGCGAGCACCATCGACGTGATGATGCCGCCGGAGCAGAAGGCCTGGAGCGCCACCCGGTCGCTGCCGGTGATCTCGCGCGCCGCCGCCATCGCGTCGAGCACGGCCTGCCCGTAGTCGTCGATGCCCCAGTCCGCGTGCTCCGCGGTCGGGTTGCGCCACGAGATCATGAAGACCTGCTGGCCGGCGCCCACGTAGTGCTCGACGATGCTCCGCCCCGGCGCCAGGTCGGTGACGTAGAACTTGTTGATCGTCGGCGGCACCATGACCAGCGGGACGGCGCGCACCCGCTCGGTGGTCGGCCGGTACTGGATGAGCTCGAACACCGGGGTGCGCAGGACGACGGCGCCGGGGGTGACGGCGAGGTCCTCCCCGACGGTGAAGGCGTCCGCCTCGACCATCGAGGGGACCCGCGGCGGCGAGGTGAGGTCGGAGAGCAGGCGCCGGGTGCCCCCGAGCACGTTGCGGCCGCCGGTGTCGACGACCGCCTTCCACATCAGCGGGTTCAGCGGTGGCACGTTGCTCGGCGCCAGGGCGTCGACGAGGTTGGTCAGCGAGAAGCGGACCCGCTCGTCGTCCTGCCAGTCGAGCTCGGCGTCGTCGACCAGGCCGACGGCGGCGCGGGCCGCGGCGATGTGGGCCTGCATCGCCCGGTGCAGCAGCGGGTTGCCCGTCCAGGCCGGGTCGGCGAACCGCTTGTCCTTGGGCGAGGCGGAGATGTCGCTGCGGCCGACGGCGATCCGGGCGAGGTCCTGGGCGAGCGTGCCGGCCCGGCGGGCGAGGGCGTCGGGGCGGCGGGCCAGGCGGGCACCGAACCGGACCGTGGTCCGCACCGGCGGGACCAGCCGGCGGAGCGGGCCCCGTGCGCCGTCGACCAGGATCATGTCCAGGCCGGTCATGGCCTCGGCGGCCGCCTCGGAGGTCTCCGACGGCCCGGTCTCGACGCGGGTGCGCGTGGCGGTGGGCGCGGTGCTCGGCTCACCGGACGGGGTGCTCGTGCTGCGGGCGGTGGTCATTGCCGGCCTCCTCGAGGTGCTTCGGTGGCAGCTGTGACCTGAGCCACTCAACCACAGGTGGCGCCCCCCGGCCGGGTGACCGGAGCCCGCCTGTCCGGAGCCTCCCGGAGGGCGCACAATCGTCCCGAGCGCGGCGTCCGCCGCCCGGAGCGGAGGAGCCGCCATGACCGTCACCGACCGGCCCGAAGCGACCGAGCTCCCCGCGGCGGCGGCAGACCACGACGCGGGCGGGCGGAAGCTCCGGAGCGCCCGGCCGCCGGTGTTCGCCTCGGTCGAGGAGGAGCGGGCGCACCGCAAGGCGAAGCTCGCCGCGGCCTTCCGGATGTTCAGCAAGGCCGGGCTCGACGAGGGCGTCGCCGGCCACGTCACCGTGCGCGACCCCGGGGCCCCGGACACCTTCTGGGTCAACCCGTTCGGGATGCACTTCAGCATGATCCGCAGCAGCGACCTGGTCCGCGTCGACCACACCGGCGAGGTCGTCGAGGGCGACCGTGCGGTCAACGGAGCGGCCGTGGCGATCCACTGCGCGGTGCACGCCGCTCGCCCCGACGTCCTGGCCGCCGCGCACGCGCACGGTCCGTACGGCAAGACCCTCTCCAGCCTCGAGATGACGATCGAGCCGCTGACCCAGGACGCCTGCGCCTTCTACGACGACATCGGCGTCTTCGACAGCTACTCCGGCGTCGTCCTCGACCCCGAGGAGGGCCGGCGCATCGGCGCCGCCCTCGGGTCGCACAAGGCCGTGATCCTGCGCAACCACGGGATGCTGACCGTCGGCACCTCGGTCGACAGTGCCGCCTGGTGGTTCCTCACCCTGGAGCGCACCGCCCAGGCGCAGCTGATGGCGTACTCCGCGGCCGCCGGACTGGGCATCCCGCCGCGGCGGATCGGGCACGAGGAGGCCACGGTCACCCGCGGTCAGGTCGGCTACGAGTTCGCCGGCTGGTTCCAGTTCCAGCCCATCTGGGAGCGGATCAGCCGGGACCAGCCCGACCTGTTCGACTGACCGTCTGCCGCTCGCGCACGGCCGTCAGCAGGGCGGGCCAGCCGAGGACGAGCCCGGCGCCGAGCAGGGCGCCGGCGAGGACGTCGGAGAGCCAGTGCGCGCGCAGGTAGACGCGCGACATCGCCATGACGGCGGCGAAGAGGGCCGCGCGCACCTCCCACCGCCAGCGCATCGGCCCGGGCGGGGCGAGGACCAGCACCAGCCCGACGGCGGTGACCGCGGCGGCGACGGCGTGCCCGGAGGGGAACGAGGCGCCCGACGTGGCGATGAGGGAGTCCGGCGGCCGCGCGCGGTCGTAGGCCGCCTTCACCGGGCCGATCAGCGCCTCGCTGGTCCCGATCGCCAGCGCGAAGGCGGCCAGCCGGAGCCAGTGCCGGCGCCAGGCGAGCAGGGCCAGCCCCAGCACCCGCAGCGGCCAGGTCACCCACGCCCCGCCCAGCCAGGAGAGCGCCACCGCCACCGCGGTGGCCGGCCCGTTCTCGACCGCGACCGCCCCGTGCCACACCGCGTCGTCGACCGCCTGCACGGCCGGGCGGGTCGCCGGGAGGGCCACGAGCACGCCGATGCCGACCGCGCCGGCGAGCAGCACCCCGCTCACGCACAGGCCCCGGCGCGCGTCGACGAGCATCAGGCCGGTCGCCCCACGACCAGCCGGACCGCGCCGGCGACCATGAGCCCGAGCCCCGCGCCCCCGACGACGTCCAGCGGCAGGTGCGCGGCCACGTACACCCGTGCCAGGCACACCGCGACCACCAGGACCAGGCACGCGATCCGCGTCCGGCGGCCCAGCCACGGCCAGGCGGTCGCCAGCAGGGCGGTGACCACCGCGGCGTGACCGGAGACGAAGCCGCGGCCCAGGGCGGCGGTGCCGCGGATGACGACGTCGTCGAGCAGCCCGTCCGGCCGGCCCCGGACCACGACGCCCTTGACCACCTTCGCCGCGTAGTAGGTGCCGGCGCCGGCCAGCAGCAGGGCCGCGGCCAGCCGCCATCGGCGGAACGCCGCGGCGACCAGCGCGCTCGCCGGGACCACGAGCAGGTTCCCCAGCTGCATCACGGGCCAGACCAGGACGAAGGGGACGACGTCGACGCCGTTGACCGCGTGGAACACCGAGGCCTCCGCCGGGTCCACCCGGAACCGGTGCACCGGCAGCGCCGCGAGCACCAGCACCGCCGCGCCGACCACGAGCAGGGCGGCGTCGCCGGGTGTCCGGACCACCCCGTGCGGGCGGGTGGCCGCACGGGTGCTCACGAGGTCTCCGGGACCAGTTCCGTGCGCGGCGCGCTGTTCGGCGCGCGCCGCCACGACTTGTCGTGCCGCCAGAACAGGTACGCCACGACGCCCAGGAGGATCGGCAGGACGTAGGTCAGCCCGCGGAAGATGAGCACGGCCGCGGCGACCTCGGCGCGGTCCCCGCCGGCCGCCGACAGCCCGGTGATCAGCGCCAGCTCGATGACGCCCAGGCCGCCGGGCGTGAACGGCACGGCGGTGAGCAGGCGGGCGAAGGCGAAGACCGCCAGGGCCTGGACCGTGCTGACCTCCTGCGCGTCCACGCCCACCGCGCGCAGCGCCACCAGCAGGACGGCGAACAGCGACAGGTGGCTGACCACGGTGGCGAGGGTGATCCAGTACCAGCGGGCCCGGAGCAGCAGCACGGTGCGGTCGCGGAACTTCATGGTGGCCAGGTCCCAGCCCTGCACCGGGGGACGGCCGAACGGACGGCGGACGGCGGAGGCCACCCGGCCCGCGCCGATGCCGATCCGCGCCGCGCTCTCCCGGCTCCGCAGCAGCAGGCCGAGCAGGACCACCGCGGCGACGAGGGCGGCGACCCCCACCAGCCCCGCGACGAGCCGGCCCGGGGTGGGCGTCGCCGAGGTGAGGGCGAGCAGGGCGACGGCGAGCACCGGCAGCGCGAGCTTGGCGAAGTTGTTCCACAGCCCCGACACGAGCAGCGAGACCGACGTCCGGGAGCGGGAGAAGCCCCACGACGAGTTCATCGCGTAGGTCAGTCCCAGTGAGAGGGCCGCGCCGCCGACGACGGTGTTGGAGACGGCGGTGGTCGTCATGGTCGAGACCGTGGCCTCGCGCAGCCGCATCCCCGGCATCGTCGTGAGCATGACCAGCTGGTAGGTGACGAGGTTCCACACCGTGGCCACCGCCAGGAGACCGAGCTCCAGCCACGACATGTCGGTGATGGAGGACCAGACCTCGGACAGGCTGGTGAACTGCGGCAGGAACCAGAAGAAGACGGCGGCGAGCAGGGCCACGGAGATCAGCGGCCCGAGCACCCGCTGCCAGAGCGGCTTCGGTCGCGGCGGCCGGCCGGGTGGGGCCGGCGTGGTCAGGGGGTCGACGGTCGTCACGGGGTGCCTCCCTCGTCGTCGTCCGGCGGGTCGAGCTCGAGCCGGCCGCCGGTGTCCGCCCGGACCTGGCCGGCGAGGTCCTCGCGGGCCAGCACGCCGATGCCCTGCGTGGCCAGTGCCAGGGGCTCCCCGCGGTACTCGCCGGAGAGGGTGAGGACGACGGTCATGCAGCCGCCCTCGAACAGGTAGAAGCGCCGGCCGTGGTAGTCGGGGGTCACCTGGGTCACCCGCTCCATCCGGCTCAGGCCCTCCCGGTCGGTGGGGACCGCGGTGGCGCCGCCGGTGTCGCAGGTCTCGTCCAGCCGTACCTCGATGGCGTGGTGGCCGTCCCGGTCGGAGTCGAGCCAGAAGCGGGCCGAGCCGCTGCGGGCGTCCAGGCCGGCGAAGTCCCAGCCCAGCGGCACGCCCTGCACGCACGGCACCCACGACGCGGTGGGCACCGACTGCGCCATGAGCACGACGCCGTACGCCGCGTTCCCGTCGTCCCCACCGGAACAGGCCGGGACCTCCAGGCTGACGCTCGGACCCTCGTCCGAGCAGGCGCTGAGCAGGAGCGCCACCACCGGCAGGACGACGGCGGAGGCGCCCGTGGCCCGGGCGCGGCTCACAGCGGCGAGCCGACCAGGTCGATGCCGACGGCCACGGCCACCGCCAGCCCGGCGAGGGCGACCAGGGACAGCCCGACCCGGCGCCAGGTCCACCGCTGGATGGGCACGGGGGGCAGCCGGTAGGGGAGCAGTGCCAGGAACTCGGCGTGCAGGTCCCGGCCCTGGGACCGCATGAGCCGGCGCAGCTGGGAGGGCATGGTCAGCCCGCGGGTCGCGGCGAAGGCCTCGGCGATCTCCTCGTCGGAGAACTGGAGCCGGGCGCGGGCGTACACCCGCGCGGCGTCGGTGCGCAGGGCGAGGACCAGCATCATGTTGGCCAGATCGACCGCCTGCCGCCACGGGCTGGGGCGGACCTCGGCGAAGGCCGAGTCGATGAGGAACAGCGTGCCGTCGCGGACCAGGATGTTGGCCGGCTTGATGTCGCGGTGGGCCATGCCGATCTCCCACATCCGGCGCACCACGCACAGCCCCTGGTCGATCACCGCCTCGTCGATCTCGGCGTCGCCGATCTCCTGCGCGTCCGCGATGAACTCGGCGACCAGCAGGTACTCGCGCTCGGGGGTGATCTCCACGATCCCCAGGGGGTGCGGGACGGGGAGCCCCGCGTCGGAGAACAGCCGGAGCACGTAGTCCTCGTACTGCACCAGCCGGCGCACGCTGTGGTACGGCTTCTCGTCCTCCAGCCGGCCGTACAGCAGCGTGCGGCCGAGCTTGTACCAGCGGTCGGAGCGGACGTGCGTGGCGGCGTAGAGCTTGCCGAAGACGAAGCTCTCCTGCTCCGCGGCGTCGGGTTCGGCCTTGACCGTGATCCGCACCGGGGTGGAACCCCCGGAGCCCTCCAGGGCGAACGACCGCACATCCGTTGCCACGATGCCCAGCTGGTCCTGCAGGGCGCGGACGATGGCCGCCCCGCGGTCGCCGGTGACGTCCAGGTGCGCGGGCCGGCCCCGGCGGTAGCGCACGGGGTACACCTCGCTGGGCGTCAGCAGCCGGAAGGCGGCCAGCGGCGCCGCCACCCCGATGACCACCCCGGCCACGACGTCGGTCGGGTGGTCCTGGGCCAGGTACAGCCGCGAGGCGGCGGTTCCCAGCAGCAGGCCGACGACCACCCACTTGCCGATCTCCCGGTACCGGCCGGCCGGGACCAGCGAGTACAGGCTGCTGACCAGGAAGCAGGCCAGCACGGTGACGGGCAACGACGGCATCGAGAAGCCCGACCAGGACCCGAGGATCTCGATCTCGTAGGGCCGCGGCCGCTGCAGGCTCGCCGCCGCCGTCGCCGTCAGGTTGACGACCAGCAGGCCGGTCAGCACCCAGACGAACAGGTGCCGCCAGCGCCGCGTCACCACCAGCACGAGGAGGTTCGCCAGCCAGAGCACGTGGATGGCCCGGGCGGTCGCGAGCACGCCGGCGGCCTTCGCGACGGAGGTCAGCGTGTCGCTGCGCAGCTCGGCGATCGCCTGGAGGACGCGGGTGTCGACCCGGTCCACGAGGCCGAGGCTGTCGGTGACCACGACGACGAGTGCGACGACCCCGACGGCGGCGGTCAGGGCCAGCCACCACTTGCCGGAGGCGGCCAGGTGGCGGGGGAGCGGCGGCGCCTCCCCGGAGGGCCGGCGGCGCCGCCGGACGCGGCGGATCGACGGGGGGTCGGGTCGGGAGACCTGTCCCACCGGGGTCGAGGCGTGCGTGACTGCCGCCATGTCGGCCGATGCTCCCGCTGATGACCGCACCCGGACACGTCCCTAGGTCCCGGAACAGGTCCCTTGGTCCCGGAACAGGTCCCTCGGGGCCCGCCGGGGGCTAGCGTGGCGGGGCCCCGAGGGGGCTCCCCCGGGCACCGGCTCCCGGGAGGAGTCCGCGATGCGCCGCCGCGTCCTCGTCGCCGTGGTCCTGCTCGCCGCGGTGCTGTGCGCCTGCGACGGCTCCGCCGGCGACGCCGATCCGGTGCCGGCGGGGACGGTCCGGGTGGCCTCCTACGACTTCACCGAGAACCAGATCCTCGCCGAGCTCTACGCCGAGGGGCTGCGCCGTGCGGGACTGGACGTCGTGGTGCAGCACGGCGTCGGCACCCGCGAGGTGCTGCTGCCGGCGTTGGAGCAGGGCGTCGTCGACGTCGTCGTCGACTACCTGGGCACCGTGACCGCGTTCGTCAGCCCCGACGCGGGATCCCCCGAGCGCGACCCGGAGCGTGTGCACGCGCTGCTCGACCGCACCCTCGCCCCACGCGGCCTCACCGCGCTGGCCGCCTCGGCGGCCGAGGACCAGAACGGCTTCGTTGTCCTGGCCACGACCGCCGCCGAGCGGGGCATCACCCGGCTGTCCGACCTCGAGCAGCCCGCGCCGGGTCTCACCTTCGGCGGCCCACCCGAGTGCTCCGCCCGTCCTCTCTGCCTCGTGGGCCTGCGCCGGGTCTACGGGCTGGAGTTCGGCACCGTCATCAGCATGCCGTCGCGGACGGCGACGGTGGAGTCGCTGTTCGCCGGCGACATCGACGTCGGCCTGCTGGAGACGACCGACCCGCACCTCACCGACTCCGCGCTGCTGCTCCTCGAGGACGACCGCGGCCTGCAGCCGCACGAGAACGTGGTGCCCATCGTGCGGTCCGACGTCCTGGCCGAGGCCGGGGACGCCCTCCGGACGGCCGCCGACGAGGTCAGCGCGGCCCTGACGACCGCCGACCTCGTCGAGCTGAACCAGCAGGTGGCCCTCGACGGGGCCACTCCGGCCGAGGCCGCCGACCGGTGGTGGGAGGCCCGCTGACCCCTAGGTCAGCGCGCTCTCGCCGGTGACCGCGCGGCCGACGATGAGGCTGTTCACCTCGCGGGTGCCCTCGTAGGAGTAGATGGCCTCGGCGTCGGCGACGTACCGGCCCACGTGGTTCTCCAGCAGGATGCCGTTGCCGCCCATGAGCTCGCGGGCCCAGCCGACGGTCTCCCGCATCCGCATCGTGCTGTAGGCCTTGGCCATCGAGGCGTGCTCGTCCTTCAGCCGGCCGCAGTCCTGCAGCTGGGACGCACGGGCGCAGAGCGTCGCCGAGGCGGTGATGTTGCCCAGCATCCGGAACACCAGGTCCTGCACCAGCTGGAAGCCGGTGATCGGCTGGCCGAACTGCTGCCGGCCCTCGGCGTAGCGCAGCGCGTGCTCGTAGGCGCCGCGGGAGCAGCCCACGGCCGACCAGGCGACGCTCACCCGCGTGGCCCGCAGCACCTGCGCGGTGTCGCGGAAGGAGTTGGCCTCCTGCAGCCGGTTGGCCTCGGGGACGCGGACGTCGTCCAGGGTGATGTGCGCGTTCTGGACGACGCGGAGGGCGATCTTGTCCTTGAGGTCGACGGCGGAGTAGCCCGGCGTCCCCTTCTCGACGACGAACCCGAGGACCCGGTCGGTCTCCTCGTCGCGGGCCCAGATGATCACCAGGTCGGCGAAGCTGCCGTTGCCGATCCACTTCTTCTCGCCGTTCAGCACCCACTCGTCGCCCTCGCGACGGGCCGTGGTCTGCAGCCCGCGGGCGACGTCGGAGCCGTGCTCGGGCTCGGTGAGGCCGAAGGCGCCCAGCAGCTCCATCCGCGCCATCGCCGGCAGCCAGCGCTCCTTCTGCTCCTCGGAGGCGCACAGGTGCATGGTCCCCATGGCCAGGCCGCCGTGGACGCCCATGAAGGTGGCGATCGACGGGTCGCCGCGGGAGAACTCCATGGCGACCATGCCGTCGAACAGCGAGGAGCGGCCGGGGGAGCCGTGGCCGGAGTACTGGGCGCCGGCGACGCCGAGCTCGGCGAGCCCCGGGACCAGCTCGTGCGGGAACTCGCCGCGGGTCCAGTAGTCGTTGATGACCGGGGTGACCTGCTCGTCCATGAAGGCGCGCACCCGGTGCAGCGTCTCCCGGTCCTGGTCGTCGAGGAGCGCCTCGAGCTCGTAGAAGTCCGACGTCACCGGTGGCGGGGTCATGGTGCCTCCTCGGGGCGCGGACGGCGTCGTCCGCGGGGCACGGGCCTACCCGTTCGCCGGAAGGCGCCAACCGGGCCGACGGCGTGGCATGCGGCACGGCCGTCGGGGGAAGGACCGGACGGTTCCGTCCCGTCGTGAGAGGTCTTCCCCGTGCCCCGTTCCCTCGCCGACCAGTCCGAGTCCGAGCTCGGCGGTCCGGGCAGCGTCCTGACCCGGCAGCGCCGCGACCACGTCCGCCTCGACCGGTTGCTGCACGAGCTCCACGGCAGCACCGGCCGCTCCCAGGAGGAGGTGCTGCAGCGCATCGACCGGCTCGTGTTCAGCCACGCCTTCGCCGAGGAGGCGGTCCTGTGGCCGGTGCTGCGCCGCGTCCTGCCCGACGGCGAGGAGCTCACGCTGCGGGTGGAGGAGGAGCACCAGGAGGTCAACGAGCTGGTCACGGCGCTGGAGGAGGGCGGGCTCGACAACCCGCGGCGGCCGGTCCGGCTGGCGCGGCTGGTCGAGGTCCTGCGCGAGGACGTCCGCGACGAGGAGGACGTCCTGCTGCCGCGACTGCAGGAGCGGCTCGACCCGCACGAGCTGCGCCGGCTCGGGCGGCAGTGGGAGCTGGTCCGGCGGATCGCCCCGACCCGTCCGCACCCCACCGTCGCCCGCCGTCCGCCGGGGAACGTGGTGTCGGCGCTCCCGCTGTCGGTCCTCGACCGCACCCGTGACCTCGTCGACTCCGGCGTCCGTTCGTGCCCGGCGCGGCTGGCGCCCGTGGGGGAGGCGGTCAGCCGGGGGCTCGCCGGAGTGGCGGCGCTGGCGGAGCGCACCCCGCCGGCCCGGCACGGCGACCGGCCGCCGACGCACCGCTGACACACGACAGAGGCCCTCTCCCCGATCGGGGAGAGGGCCTCTGTCGTGAACGGGCTAGTTCGTCTGGCGCGGCTTGGGCTCGGCGCGCGCGTCCAGCTGGATCTCCTTGTGGGCCTCCGGCACGCCCTCCTTCAGCTCCGTGGTCCGCTCGATCTCGGCGTCCAGCTCGATGCCGAACAGCAGCGACAGGTTGATCAGCCAGAACCAGATCAGGAAGACCACGACCCCGGCGAGGGCGCCGTAGGTCTTGTTGTAGCTGCCGAAGTTGCCGACGTAGAACGCGAAGGCGGCCGAGGCCACGACGGCGACGAGGATGGCGACGCCGGCGCCCGGGCTGACCCACTTGAAGCCGCGGAGCTTGGCGTTGGGGGTCGTGTAGTAGAGGACGGCGATCATCAGCGCGAGGACGACGAGCATCAGCGGCCACTTGACGACGTTCCACACGGTCATCGCGGTGTCCCCGAGGCCGATCGCGCTGCCCACGGCCTCGACGACCGGGCCGCTCAGCACGAGCATGGCGACGATCAGCGCGGCGAACAGGACGCCGACCAGGGTGACCAGCAGCTGGAGCGGCTTGAGCTTCCAGATCTTGCGGCCCTCGGGCGTCTCGTAGACCACGTTCGCGGCGCGGGTGAACGCGCCGACGTAGCCCGACGCCGACCAGATGGCGGCGGCGAGACCGACGATCAGTCCGAAGCCGGCGGTGCTGGTGTTGCCGGCGATCTGCTCGATGACCGGGTTCAGCGTGTCGGCGGCGTCGGCCGGGACGACCTTCGTCAGCGCGTCCGACAGCTGCGTGGGATCGGTCAGCAGCCCGATGATCGACAGCAGCGCGATCAGGGCCGGGAACAGCGCCAGGACGCCGTAGTAGGTGAGCGCGGCGGCCCGGTCGGTGAGCTCGTCCTCGCTGAACTCCTTGAGCGTCCGCTTGAGCGTGCCCATCGTGGAGGGCGTCGTGTCCGCTCCCTGCGGGGCCTTGTCGAACCCGGTGGAGTTGACGTTGTCGTCGTTCGGGGCGGGGTCGCCGGCGACGTTGCCGGAGAAGCGGGTGTCCTTCGCAGCGGTGGTGCTGCGGGAGCCGGTGGAACGGGCCATCGGGGTCCTCCGGTCAGGGGCGGTTTACAGCGTTCTCCTCCTCCGGTGCCCCGGACGGTCCCGTTCCATTCGTCCTCCCGGTGTGTCCGTTCGACGGGAGGCCGCTGACCGGCGACCACTCACCGGCGCCCGCGGTCGCCCGTTCGACGTCGGCCAGCGGGTCCTCGCCGGCCGGCCGGCGGGGACCCCCGACCGCGGCCACGAGGGCCACCAGCGCGACGACCGCGGCGGCCGCCGCACCGATCAGGCACACGAGGGTGAACGCCGACGCCCGGGGCAGCCCGGTGGCCGGGTCCGTGCCTGCGGTCAGCAGCGCCACGGCCAGGGCGCTCCCCGCGGCCTGCCCCACCGACCGCGTGATCGAGTTGACCGCGTTGGCGACGCCGGTCTCGCTGGGCCGCACCGCGTGGACGACCAGCGTCGGCAGCGCCGCGTAGGCGACGGTCACCCACACCTGCGCCAGGAGTCCACCCGCGACGACCCCGGCGGGGGCGCTGCGCAGCAGCGCCAGCAGCAGGAACCCGGCCAGCCCGGCCAGCCCGCCCGCGAGCAGCGTGGGGAGGGCGCCCACCCGGGTCACCACCCGGCCGGCGACCGGGGCCAGCACGATGCCGACCACGCCGCCGGGCAGCAGGTACACGACGGCGGCCTCGAGCACCGAGGCGCCGAAGCCGTAGCCGGCCACCTCCGCCGGCGTCTGCACGTACTGCAGGACGGCGATGAACGAGATGAACAGGCCGAGCCCGGTCATGAGGCCCGCGATGTTGGGGGCGAGGGTGCGTGGGTCGGTGAGCATCGACGGGCGGACCAGAGGCTCGCGGAGACGGCGCTGCAGCAGCACCCAGCCGGCGAGCACGACGACGGCGCCGACCGCGCAGCCGATCGTGGGCGGCGAGGTCCACCCCCACGCATTGCCCTGGGACACCGGGAGCAGGAGGAGCACGAGGCCCGCGCCGAGCAGCCCGGCGCCCCACCAGTCGACGCCACCGGACGCGGTGGCCGGCCGGCGGGGGAGTACGGCCGTCGCGAGGGCCAGGCTGGCCAGGCAGACGGCCAGCCCGATCCAGAAGGCGTCGCGGTAGCTCCCGTCACCCTGGGTGACCAGGCCGGTGGCCACCAGCCCGACGACGCCGCCCACGCCGAGCGTGCTGCTGACCAGGGACATCGCGACGCTGAGCCGCTCGGCGGGGAGCTCGCGGCGCAGCACGCTGATCGACAGCGGGAACAGCCCGTAGGAGGTGCCCTGCAGCACCCGGCCGAGCAGCAGCAGGGGCAGCGAGGTCGCGACGAGGGTCAGGACGGTACCCAGCGTGACGACGACCAGGATGCCGAGGAAGACGGGGCGCTCCCCGCGGGTGTCGCCCAGCCGGCCCAGCACCGGCGTCGACACCGCGGCGGCCAGCAGGTTCGCGGTGAGGACCCACCCCGCGGCCGCGGCGGAGACCTGGAGCTCCTCGGCGATCGAGCCCAGCAGCGGCACCACGAGGCTCTGCAGCAGCGAGAGGGTGGTGACTGCGAGTGCCAGGGTGAGCACCAGCGGGCCGGGGCGCGCCGGGCGGCCGGGACCCGCCGGAGCGGTGCTCCGCGAACGGGCTGCCGGCGTCACGGCACGATGACATCACGGCAGCGGGAGCCGGATCCGCGCCGGACCGAGCGTGTGAACCGCATCACCCCCAGTCAGGTAACGATCACAGATCGACGATTGAGACGGAGATCGACGGGGGACACAGGTCCCGAGAACGAACCGCCCGCGCACCTGACGGGCCGGTGGACGCGAACGACAGGGGGGAAGTCCTCGATGATGTTCTGGCCGGCAGTGACCCTGCTCGGGTTCCTGTTCCTGACCGGACTGGTGATCGTGATGGGGGCCTCCAGCACGGCCCGGTACGAGCGGGAGAAGAGCGCCGCGAGCGCCCCGCGGGCCGTCCAGCCCGCGCCCGCCACCGACCCGGTGCCGATCGCCGTCACCGCCTGACCCTCGCCGGCCCCCGGCCGGCATCACACCCAGCGCGCCCCGCCGCTCCTCCCGGAGCTGCGGGGCGCGGGTGCGTCTAGAGCCAGGCCTCGTCGGTGTCGAGGACCGTGCGGTCGAGGGACTCCAGCAACGCGAGGTGCGTGTGCACCTTCGGGAGCTCGTGCCGGTGGAAGTACCGGGCGGCGGCCCGCTTGCCCTCGTAGAAGTCCCCGGCCCCGTCCCGCGTGGCCAGCGCCTGCTCCAACCACAGCCACGCGACGACGACGTGGCCGGCCGCCTCCAGGTAGGCGGTGGCGTTGGCCAGGGTGACGGCCGGGTCGCCGGCGCCCCAGAGCGTCGCGGTCACCGCGCCGAGCCGGGCCACGGCGGCGTCCAGGTCCGCCGCGAAGGCCGCCCAGTCGGTGCCGTCGGCGCGCGCGGTCGAGGCGGAGATGGTCTCGGCCAGCAGTCGCAGCCCGGCGCCGTCCTGCATGAGGACCTTGCGTCCGAGCAGGTCCAGGCCCTGGATCCCGTTGGTGCCCTCGTGGATGGGGTTCAGCCGGTTGTCCCGGTAGAACTGCTCCACCGGGTAGTCACGGGTGTAGCCGTAGCCACCGTGCACCTGGATGGCCAGGTCGTCGGTGACCGGCCCCCACTGCGAGGGCCACGCCTTGGCGATCGGGGTGAGCATCTCCAGCAGCAGGTGCGCCCGGGCGCGGTCCTCCGCCGACTCCGCGGTCTGCTCCTCGTCGACCAGCCGCGCGCAGTACAGCCCCAGTGCCATGCCGCCCTCGGCGTAGGACTTCGCGGCCAGCAGCATCCGGCGCACGTCGGTGTGCTCGACGATCCGCACCGGAGGCGTGCTCGGGTCCTTCGCCGTCGGGGGGCGCCCCTGGGTGCGGGTCCGCGCGTACTCCAGGGCGTGCAGGAAGCCGGTGTAGCCGAGGACGGTCGCGCCCATCCCGACGCCGATCCGGGCCTCGTTCATCATGTGGAACATGTAGGTGAGGCCGCGGTGCTCCTCGCCGACCAGGTGGCCGACCGCGCCGGCCCGCCCGCCCGGCGTGTGCACGCCCTCCCCGAAGTTGAGCAGCGTGTTCGTCGTCCCCCGGTAGCCCATCTTGTGGTTGAGCCCGGCGAGGACGACGTCGTTGCGCTCGCCGAGGGCGCCGTCGTCGCCGACCAGGAACTTGGGGACGACGAACAGCGAGATGCCCTTCACGCCGGGCGGACCGCCGGGGACCTTGGCCAGCACCAGGTGGACGATGTTCTCGGTCAGCTCGTGGTCGCCGCCGGAGATCCACATCTTGTTGCCGGTCAGCCGGTAGGTGCCGTCGTCCTGGCGCTCGGCGCGGGTGGTGATGTCGGCCAGCGACGAGCCCGCCTGCGGCTCCGACAGCGCCATCGTGCCGAACCAGCGGCCCTCGACCATCGGCCGCACGTAGGTCTCGACCTGCTGCTCGCTGCCGTGCGCGATGAGCAGCCGGGCGTTGGCCATCGTGAGGAACGGATAGGCCGAGGTGCCGACGTTCGCGGCCTTGAACCAGGCGAACACCGCCTGCCCGACGGTGTGCGGCAGCTGCATGCCGCCGAAGCGCTCGTCGAACTCACTGGCCAGGAGCCCCGCGTCGGCGAAGACCTCCAGCGCCCGCTTGACCTCGGGGATCATCTCGACCCGGCCGTCGACGAACCGCGGCTCGTTCTCGTCGGCCGTCCGGTTGTGCGGGGCGAAGTGCTCGGTCGCGATCTGCTCGGCCAGCTCGAGCACCGCGTCGAACGTCTCCCGGGAGTGCTCGGCGTAACGCTCCCGCTTGACCAGGCTCTCCACCTCGAGCCACTCGTGGAGCAGGAACTCGAGGTCCCGGCGGTTCAGGATCAGCGAGGACGCGGGCACGGGAGACCTCCAGGGGCGCGCGACGGCGGGCGTTGCCCCTCACGGTATGCCGGTCCCCCGAGCGACGAGATCTGCACACCCGTCGCCATCAGCGGCTGATGGCGTCGAGTGTGCAGATCTCGTCGGGGCGCTAGCGGCGAGGGCCGACCTCGCGCACGCCGTCGCCCTGGGTGCCGTCGCCGGCGGCCGGGCCCTGGACCGGGCTGACCGACGTCGGGGCGGCCGCACCGGCGGCGCGCACGGCGTCGTCGCCCTCGGCCGGGTCGCCGGTCTCCGTGCCCTCCTCGGCGGCCTGCCGGGCCTGGATGCCGGACTTGTTGCTCAGCTCCAGCTGGGGCAGGAACAGGAGCACGAGGAACCCGACGGCGACCACGCCGGCGGCGATGAGGAACACCAGGTCGATGGACTCGGAGAACCCGACCCGGAACGCGTGGATCGCCTCGGGCGGGGCCCCGCCGACCGACGAGGTGTTGCTCAGCACCTGGTCGGTGTCGAAGGGCGGGGTGCCGAGGCCCGCGCTGCGGAAGGCGTTGCCGATCTCGACCGGCAGCCGGGTGAACAGCAGCGACAGGAAGACCGCGACGCCCAGGGTGCCGCCCATCTGCCGGAAGAACGTGACCGACGACGTGGCGACGCCCATCTCGCTCGGGGCGACGGCGTTCTGCACCGCGAGGATGACCGGCTGGAAGTTGAAGCCCAGGCCCAGGCCCAACAGGACCATGAGCGGCCAGATGGACCAGATCGAGGTGTCGGCGCCGACGATGAACGACATCGACACCAGCGCGACGACCATGAAGACGATGCCGACCAGCGGGAAGACCTTGTACTTGCCGGTCTTGCCGATCAGGATGCCGGAGCTCACGGCCCCGGTCATGATGCCGGCGACCATCGGGATCATCTGCAGGCCGGCGACCGTCGGGCTGGAGCCGTGCACGATCTGCAGGTACTGGGGCAGCAGCAGGATGCCGCCGAACATGCCGGCGCCCATCACGACGCTGCCGATGCCGCCGATGGCGAAGGTCCTGTTGCGGAACAGCCGCAGCGGCAGCATCGCGTCGTCGCCGAAGGCGCGCTCCGCGATCAGGAACAGCACGAAGCCGACCGCGCCGACGACGTAGCAGAGCAGCGCCGAGCCGGAGCTCCAGCCCCAGGTGCGGCCCTGCTCGGCGACGATCAGCAGGGGCACGAGGAAGACGACGAGGGCCAGGGCGCCCGGCCAGTCGATGCGGTGCTCGCGCCGGCTGTGCGGCAGGTGCAGCACGCGGCTGACGACGAGGAACGCCACGATGCCCAGCGGCACGTTGATCAGGAAGATCCAGCGCCAGCCGTCGATGCCCGCCAGCGTCGCCTGACCGGCGAGGAAGCCGCCGATGACCGGGCCGAGGACGCTCGAGGTGCCGAAGACGGCCATGAAGAAGCCCTGGTACTTGGAGCGCTCCCGCGGCGGGACGATGTCGCCGATGATCGCCAGGGCCAGCGACAGCAGGCCGCCGGCACCGATGCCCTGGATCGCCCGGAACGCCGCGAGCTGGTACATGGTGTCGGCGAACGAGCAGAGCAGCGAGCCGACCACGAAGACGGCGATGGCGAAGAGGTAGAACGGCCGCCGGCCGTAGATGTCGGACAGCTTCCCGTACAGCGGCGTGGAGATCGTCGAGGTGATCAGGAACGCCGTCGTCGCCCAGGCCTGCAGGTCGTAGCCGTCGAGGTCGTCGGCGATCGTGCGGATGGCGGTGGAGACGACGGTCTGGTCGAGGGCGGCCAGGAACATGCCGACCATCAGGCCGCCGAGGATCGTGAGGATCTGCCGGTGGGTGAAGCCGCCGGAGGCGTCGGGAGCGGCGGCCGCGGCGCGGGCGTCGCTGCGCCGGGCGGCGGCGGTGCCCCGGGTGGTCTGGGTCATCGGGCTTCTCTCGAGGTGGGGAAGGGATCGACAGGGGCGTCGGAGGGCAGGGCGCCGGCGAGGCCGTCGACGAGGCGCCCGAAGAGGTCGGTGAGGGTGGCCAGCTCGGCGTCGTCCCAGTCGGCCGTGACGTGGGCGAGGATCGCCTCGCGTTCGGCCCGCAGGGCCGCCAGTGCGGCGTGGCCGGCCTCGGTCACGACGAGCCGGCTCGCCCGCCCGTCGCGCTCGTCCGGCACGCGCCGGACCAGCCCGCCCTCGACCAGGGTCGCGACGTGCCGGCTGACCGTGGAGGGGTCGGCGTGGACCAGGTCGGCGAGCGCGCCCTGACGGAGCGGACCCAGCCGGACGAGCGGGAAGAGCAGCACGTGCGCGGCGCGGTCGCGGGCGTCGGCGGCCGTGCTCGCCTTGTGGGCGTGGACCACGCGCATGAGTCGCGGCAGGTGCTCCCCCAGGGCGTGCAGATCGGCCTGACGATCGGCCCGGGTCGCCGGAGCGGTGGGTGTGGTCATGGGATCTCCGATGGAGCCTGGAGGTGCGGCGCTCACGCCGGGAACAGATGCACGGTACAACCTGTTGCGAAGTGCACGCACACAGTTGTGCCCTACACGGACTGTGATGTCAGGCACCACGATCGGCCGGTGCCCGCGGGGTGGGATCCTGGGACGAGGTACCCGCCGGCAGGGACGTCATTCCTGCCCGGGCCGGTCCGCCCCGCGCCCGCCCGGCGCTCCACCCGCGCTCGAGAGGAGATCCCCATGTCCGGCGACGCCCCGGTCCCGGGCGACCTCCGCTCCCGGCTGGCCGCGCTGACCCTCGAGGACGAGCACCGTCTCGGCCGCCGGCTCGACGGCACGCGGCGCACCCGCGACCCCGAGGCCCGGGCCCGCCAGCGCGAGCGGATCACCGCCGACGTCGCGGTCGCCGAGGAGCGGATCGCCCGCCGTCGCGCCGCCGTCCCCCCGATCACCTACCCGGCCGAGCTCCCGGTGTCCGCCCGCCGCGAGGACATCGCCGCGGCGCTCCGCGACTCCCAGGTCGTCGTCGTCGCCGGCGAGACCGGCTCGGGCAAGACCACGCAGCTGCCGAAGATCGCGCTCGAGCTCGGCCGCGGCGTGCGCGGGCGGATCGGGCACACCCAGCCCCGGCGGATCGCGGCCCGCACGGTGGCCGAGCGGATCGCCGAGGAGCTGGACCGGCCGCTGGGCGACGTCGTCGGCTGGAAGGTCCGGTTCACCGACCAGGTCTCGGACTCCACCCTGGTCAAGGTCATGACCGACGGCGTGCTGCTCGCCGAGATCGCGCACGACCGGCTGCTGCGCCAGTACGACACGCTGATCATCGACGAGGCGCACGAGCGCAGCCTCAACATCGACTTCCTGCTCGGCTACCTGGCCCGGATCCTGCCCCGCCGCCCCGACCTCAAGGTCGTCATCACCTCCGCGACGATCGACGTCGAGCGGATCGCGAAGCACTTCACAGGCCTCGGTGAGAAGGGGCAGAGCCGTGGCGACGGCGCGGAGGTGCCGGTCGTCGAGGTGAGCGGCCGGACGTACCCGGTGGAGATCCGCTACCGGCCGGTCGTGGACCCCGACGATCCGGAGGCCGACGAGGACCGCGACCAGGTCACCGCGATCGGGGACGCCGTCCAGGAACTGGTGGGGGAGGGCCCGGGCGACGTCCTGGTCTTCCTCGCCGGTGAGCGCGAGATCCGCGACACCGCCGACGCGCTGGAGGACCGCTTCCCCGGCATCGAGGTGCTGCCGCTCTACGCGCGGCTGTCCGCGGCCGAGCAGCACCGGGTCTTCGAGCGGCACACCGGCCGGCGGGTCGTGCTCGCCACCAACGTCGCCGAGACGTCGCTGACCGTGCCCGGCATCCGCTACGTCGTCGACCCCGGGACGGCGCGCATCTCCCGGTACAGCGCGCGGACCAAGGTGCAGCGGCTGCCGATCGAGGCGATCAGCCAGGCCTCGGCGCGGCAGCGGTCGGGCCGGTGCGGGCGCACCTCCGACGGCATCGCGATCCGGCTCTACGCGCAAGCCGACTTCGACGCGCGGCCGGAGTACACCGACCCGGAGATCCTCCGGACCAGCCTGGCCGCCGTCCTCCTGCAGATGGCCTCGCTCGACCTCGGCGACGTCGCGGAGTTCCCGTTCATCGACCCGCCCGACCGCCGCGCCGTCGCCGACGGCCTCGCCCTCCTCGAGGAGCTCGGCGCCCTGGACGAGCACGGGAAGCTCACCCCCACCGGCCGGGCGCTGGCCGCACTCCCGCTGGACCCGCGGATCGCCCGCATGGTCGTGGAGGCCGACCGGCACGGCGTGCTCGACGAGGTGCTGGTGATCGCCGCCGGCCTGACCATCCAGGACCCGCGGGAGCGACCCGCCGAGCACCAGCAGGCCGCCGACCAACTGCACGCCCGGTTCGCCGACGAGAACTCCGACTTCCTCGCGCTGCTCAACCTGTGGCGGTACCTGGAGGAGCAGCAGGACGCCCTGAGCGGCAGCGCGTTCCGGCGCACCGTGAAGAAGGAGTTCCTGCACTACCTGCGCATCCGCGAGTGGCAGGACCTCTACGGCCAGCTGCGCGGCACCGCCCGCCGCCTCGGCATGACGCTCACCCACCCCGCGGTGGAGCCCGACGAGCGCGGCATCACCGCGTCGCTGCTGGCCGGCCTGCTCAGCCAGATCGGCATGCAGATCGAGGAGGGCAAGGCGAAGGACGGCGACCGGCGGCGCGGCGGCCGCGAGTACCTCGGCCCCCGCAACGCCCGCTTCGTGATCGCCCCCGGCACCCCCCTGGCGAAGAAGCCGCCCCGGTGGGTGGTCGCCGCCGAGCTGGTGGAGACCAGCCGGCTGTTCGCCCGCATGGTGGCGCGGATCGACCCGGAGACGGTCGAGAAGCTCGCCGACCACCTGGTGAAGCGGGAGTACTCCGAGCCCCGGTGGGACGCGAAGCGCGGTTCCGTCGTCGCGACCGAGCGGGTCACCCTGTACGGCCTCCCGCTCGTGGTCGGCCGGCGGGTGCAGTACGGCTCGATCGATCCCGAGGTCTCGCGCGAGCTGTTCATCCGGCACGCACTGGTGCAGGGCGAGTGGACGACCCACCACCGGTTCTGGGCCGAGAACCAGCGCGCGCTGGAGCGGGTCGCCGAGCTCGAGGAGCGGGCCCGCCGCCGCGACATCCGGGTCGACGACGAGACGCTGTTCGAGCTCTACGACGCCCGCGTCCCGGCCGACGTCGTCTCCACCCGGCACTTCGACCGCTGGTGGAAGGAGGCCCGGCGGCGCACGCCGGACCTGCTCACGCTGACCCCGGAGATGCTGACGAACGCCGCGGCGGCCGGGTCGGTGCGCGAGGAGGACTTCCCCGACGCCGTCCCGCTGACGCAGGGCCTGACCCTCCCCCTGTCGTACGCGTTCGCACCCGGGGCGCCGGAGGACGGCGTCACGGTCGACGTCCCGCTGGCGGTGCTCGACACCGTCGCCGAGCGGACGGCGGGCAGCTCGCTGGCGTTCACGGTCCCCGGGCAGCGCGAGGAACTGGTGACCGCGCTGTTGCGCACGCTGCCCAAGCAGCTGCGCCGCGCCCTGGTGCCGATCCCCGACCGGGTGCGCGAGGTCCTGCCGCGGATCGACCCGGGCGAGCCCCTGCTGCCGGCGCTGGAGCGGGAGCTGCGCCGGTCGGCGGCGGTCGTCGTCCCGCCGGACTCCTGGGTGCCCGCGCAGGTGCCCGACCACCTGCGGGCGACCTTCCGGGTGGTCGACGACCGGCAGCGCACCCTGGCCAGCGGCAAGGACCTGGCCGCGCTGCGCGCCGAGGTGGCTCCGCAGGCCCGCGCCAGCCTGGCCAGCGCCGCTGCGGACCTGGAGCGCACCGGGCTCACCGCCTGGACGATCGGCGACCTGCCGCGCACCGTCGACGTACGCCGGGGCGGGCACGTGGTGCAGGCCTTCCCCGCGGTGGTGGACGAGGGCGAGACCGCCGGCGTCCGGGTCGTGGCGACCGAGGCCGAGGCGACCCGGCTGCACTGGCGCGGCGTCCGGCGGTTGCTGGTGCTGGCCGCCGGCTCCCCGGCGCGGCAGGTGGTCAAGGGGCTGGGCCCGCGGTCGCGGCTGGCGCTGCAGTTCAACCCGGACGGCGAGATCCCCGACCTCGTGGCCGACTGCGTGGACGCCGCCGCCGACGAGCTGATCGCGGCCGCCGGGGGGCCGCCGCGCGAGGCAGCCGCCTTCGCCGCGCTGGTGGAGACCGCCCGCGCCCAGCTGCTGCCGCTGACCCGCGACGTCGTCACCCGCGTCGAGGCGCTGCTCACCGAGGCCCGCGAGGTGGCGGTGGCCCTGGGGGCCGCGCCGGGACGCCGGGTCCCCGACGCCGCGATCGCCGATCTGCGCCGGCAGATGGCGGGGCTGCTGCACAAGGGCTTCGTCGTCGCGACCGGCCGGCGCCGGCTGTCCGACGTCGTCCGCTACCTCAAGGGCATGGCGCTCCGGCTGGAGAAGCTGCCGGCCAACGCTGCCCGCGACGCGCTGGGGATGCACCAGGTCGAGGCCGTGACCGCCGAGTACGACCAGCTGCGCCGGCAGCGGCCCCCGAGCGGTGCGCCGGACGACCCGGTCACCGCGGTGCGCTGGATGCTCGAGGAGCTCCGGGTGGCGCTGTTCGCCCAGCAGCTGGGCACCGCGCGCGCGGTGTCGGAGCAGCGGATCTACAAGGCCATCGACCGCGTCTCCGCCTGACGCGGAGGAGATCCGTGGGCGTCACGCCCACGGATCTCCTCCGGGTCAGCGGGTGGTCGAGCGGACGACGACCTGCCACGCGGGTGGGGTGCCCGGGGCCGGTCCGCCCAGGGCGATCCGCGCGCACAGAGCGCCCTGCTCCCGCAGCGACTGCGACACGGTGGTGAGCCCGACGGCGGCCGCCGCGTCGCCGTCGTCCCACCCCGTCACGGCCAGGTCGGCCGGCACGTCCACCCCGGCCCCCGCCGCGGCGCGGAGAGCGCCCAGGGCGAGCTCGTCGCTCATCGCGGCGATCGCGTCCGGCGGGTCGTCGCCGGCCAGCAGCTCGGCAGCGAACGCCGCTCCCTCGCCGACGTCGTTGACCGGGCACACGGCCAGTCGCAGCCCGGCCGGAGGACCGCCGTCGCCGGTCCAGGCGTCGCGGAAGCCGTCCCAGCGGTTCCGGGTCACCGGGAACCGGATCTCCCCGACCTCCGGCCCGGTCCGCAGGGCCCGCTCGCGGTCCCGGTCGAGCGGGAAGCCGAGCACGACCGGTCGCCGCGCCCCCGCGAAGGCGATGCGCCCCACGGCCGCGGCGGCGGCCCGGTCGTCGATCCCGAGCACCGGCAGGCCACGGTGCTGCGGACCCGCGTGGACCACGGCCGGCAGTCCCCGGTCGGCGATCGCGTCCAGGACCGGGTCGTCGTCGCTCGTGGTCCAGACGACCAGGCCGTCGACCACGGCCTCGGCCACGCGCTGGACGTCGCTCGGACCGCCGGTGATCGGCAGCAGCGTCAGCCCGACCCCCTCCGCCGCGCAGACGTCCGCCACCCCGCTCAGGAACCGGGCGGCCTGGGGGTCGTCGAAGGCGTAGCTCAGCCGCTCGCCCAGGACGACGCCCAGGCTCCCCACCCGGCCCCGGCGGAGCGCGCGGCCGGTCGGGTCGGGCCCGGGATACGAGAGCGCGCGCGCCGCTGCCCGGACCCGCTCGGCGGTTCCGGCCGACACCCGGCCCGGCTGCGAGTAGACGTAGGAGACCGTCATCGGCGACACCCCCGCGGCGCGTGCCACCTGACGCATCGTCGGCCGCGGACCCGGGTCGCCGTCGGTGGGGTGCACTCGTACAGTGTCGGTGTGTATCGATACACAGAGCAAGTCCGCGGCGAGTTCCAGCGCGACGCGCCCACCGTGCTCGCCTACTCGGTGCTGGTCTGCTTCACGTTCTGGCTCTACGCCTTCGGCCCCGTGTTGTCGCTGCTCCGAGCGGAACGCGGCTTCTCCTACACCGTGCTGAGCGTGCACACCGCGGTCTGGTCGGCCGGCACCGTCGTCGTCGGCCTGCTGTTCCCGGGAGCCGCGCGCCGGTTCTCCCGCGCCGCGCTGCTGTGGTCCTCGGCCGCGGTGGCCGGCGTGGGCGCCGTCGTCCTCGTGACCGGGGACCGGACCGCCCTGACCCTGGCCGGCGCCGCCGTCCTCGGTGCCGGCGGCACGCTGCTGCTCGCCGTCGTCCAGGCGGTGTTCTCCGACCGGCACGGCCCGCGGCGGGAGCAGGCACTGGCCGAGGCGAACATCGGGGCCGCCGCCTGTGCCGTGCTCGCCCCGCTGGCCCTGGGCGCGCTCGCGGCCGGGCCGCTCGGCTGGCGGGTGGCCTATCTCCTGCCCGTCCTCGGGCTCGCGGTCCTGTACCTGCGCTCCCGGGGGCGGCCGCTCCCGGCGCCGGCCGACACGTACACGCCGGACGGGGCAGGGGCCGACCCGCGGTTGCCGGTGGCCGCCCGTCTGTTCACCGGACTGGTCGCGGCGAGCATGGCGGTGGAGTTCTGCCTCGTCTACTTCGGCGCCGAGCAGTTGCAGGCGGTCGGCCTGTCGGCCCCCGTGGCGGCGACGGCGATGAGCGTCCACTACCTGGGGCTGCTGGTCGGCCGGGTGGGCGGGGCGGTCGCCACCCGGCGCCCCGGGCGGACGCTGCCGCTCCTGTACGGGTCACTGGCCCTGACCGCCGGCGGCTTCCTGCTGTTCTGGCTCCTCTCCTCCCCGGCCGGGGCCCTGGTCGGCCTGCTGCTCGCCGGCGTGGGCATCGCCAACCTCTACCCGCTCGCGCTCTCGCTGGCGCTCGGCGCCGCGGCCGGCCGCGAGGACCGCGCCAACGCCCGCTCGCAGCTCGTCGGCGGGCTGCTGGTCGTGGTCGCGCCGTTCGTCCTCGGGTTCCTGGCCGACCGGGTCGGGCTGTCCGCCGCGTTCGTCGTCGAGCCGGTGCTCATCGGCCTCTGCGTGCTGATGCTGGTCGCCGGGGTCCGGAGCCGTGGCCGGGCTGTGACACCGGACGCTCGGGGTTTGGTGGTCGCGGGAGCCGGGGAGGGGCGGGAGGACCCGTCCGCAGTCGAAGGAGATGTGCGATGACCGAGCCAGGGACCCACGCCGCAGGTGAGGGCGTGTCCGACGAGGAGATGATCGAGAGCGTCGCCGGTCAGACCGACAGCGCCTCGGAGCACGCGGACCAGGCGGGCAAGGACTGGGCCGGCAAGGACCTCGAGCCGCCCGCACCGACCGAGTAGGAACCGACCGCGGTGATGTGCGGTCGGGGCGCCTTCTCGTCGGAGAACCCGCCCTGAGCGCACATCACCGACCGGCCGGCGCCGGCTCGTCCGCCTCCGCCTCCACAGGCGCGGCCAGGACGACGTCCCGGCCGGCGCCCCAGCCGGCCCACGCCATCGGGACGACGGCGGCGATGAGCAGCGCCAGCGGCCACGACCAGCCGGACGAGAGGTCGTGCAGCGCACCGAGCAGGAGCGGGCCGCTCGCCGCCACCAGGTACCCCACGCACTGCGCCACCCCGCCGAGCCGGGCGGCGACCAGCGGGGTCGGGCTGCGCAGCACGATGAGGGTCAGCGCGAGCGCGAAGCCGGACCCCTGGGCCACGCCCCAGGCGCACACCCACACGGCGGTGCCCGCGGCGGGGGAGACCAGCAGCCCGGTCAGGCCGATCGCGTACGCCGCGACGACGAAGGCGACCAGCGGCCGCTGACCGCGCATCCGGCCGGCCTGCGCCGGGACCAGCAGCGCGCCGGCCGCGCCCACGACGTTGGACAGGCCGAGCAGCAGACCTCCCTCGGACCGCGGGACCCCCGCGTCGGCCAGCAGGGTCGGCAGCCAGGCGGCGACCGAGTAGAACTGCACGCTGTTCATGGCCAGGAACAGGCAGACCCGGCGGGCCAGGGGCTGCCGCAGCAGCGCCCAGGAGCCGCCCGGGAGGCGGTCGGCGCTGCGCCGGTCGCGCCCGGTGCCGGCGACCGGCAACCACAGCGCCAGCGCACCCAGGGCGAGGAAGAACCACAGACCCAGGGCCGTGCGCCAGTCGACGTCCAGCGCGTTCGCGACCGGGAGGGTCAGGGCGGCCCCGGCGGCCGCGCCGATGTTCAGCGCGGCCGAGTAGGCGCCCATGACCGCCCCGGGCCGGACGAACTCCCGCTTCACGTAGGCCGGGAGCAGCACGTTGGCCAGCGCGATCGCCGCGCCGGCGAGCAGGCTGCCGGCGTACAGCAGCGCGACGGGGGAGAGCAGCCGCAGCGCGATCCCGCCGGCCAGCAGGACCAGCGAGGCGGCCACGGCCGTCTCCAGCCCGACCCGCTGCGCCAGCCGCGGCGCGACCGGCGCGAAGGCACCGAAGCACAGCACCGGCACCGTGGTCAGCAGGCCGGCCATGGCCGAGGAGAGGCCGGTGTCGGCACGCAGGTCGGCCAGCAGCGGGGCGACCGCCACGACCGCGGGCCGCTGGTTGAGCGCCACCGCGACGATGGCGGCGACGAGCAGCCAGGTCCCGGCGCGGGACCGCGCCATCACCCGGCGGGGGTCAGCATCCCGGCGCCGACGGTGGCGTTCGTGGCCTCGTCGACGAGGATGAAGCGGCCGGTCACCCGGTTGCGCAGGTAGTCGTCGACGAACAGCGGCTGGGTGGTGCGCAGCCTGACCCGGCCGATGTCGTTGAGGCCCAGCTCACCGGCCTCCGGCTCCCGGTGCAGGGTGTTGACGTCCAGCCGGTAGGTCACGTCCTTCACCACCGCCCGCACGCTCCGGGTCGTGTGCTTGACCGCCAGCCGCTGCCGCGGGCGCAGCGGCTCGTCGGCCATCCAGCACACCAGGGCGTCGAGGTCCTGGGTGACCTGCGGCGCGTTGTCCGGGCGGCAGATGAGGTCCCCACGGGAGACGTCGAGGTCGTCGGCCAGCCGCACGGTCACCGACATCGGCGCGAACGCCTCGTCGACCGGGCCGCGCGGGCCGTCGATGCCGGCGATCGTCGTCGTCAGCCCGCTGGGCAGGACCTGCACCTCGTCGCCGGTGCGCAGCACCCCGCTGCCGACCGTGCCGGCGTAACCGCGGTAGTCGTGGAAGGCGTCCGACTGCGGCCGGATGACGTACTGCACGGGGAAGCGCGCGTCGGTGAGGTTGCGGTCGCTGGCCACGTGCACGTGCTCGAGGTGGTGCAGCAGCGTGGGGCCCTCGTACCAGGGCGTGTTCGGCGAGTGGCTGACGACGTTGTCGCCGTGCAGCGCCGAGATGGGGACGACGGTCAGGTCCGGGACGTTCAGCTTCGCGGCGAACGCGCCGAACTCGTCGCTGATCCGCTCGAAGACCTCCTCCGACCAGTCGACCAGGTCCATCTTGTTCACCGCGACGACCAGGTGCGGCACCCGCAGCAGCGAGGCGAGGAAGGCGTGCCGGCGGCTCTGCTCCAGCAGGCCCTTCCGGGCGTCGACGAGCACGATCGCGAGATCTGCGGTCGAGGCGCCGGTGACCATGTTGCGGGTGTACTGCACGTGCCCGGGGGTGTCGGCGAGGATGAACGTCCGCCGGGGGGTGCTGAAGTACCGGTAGGCGACGTCGATGGTGATGCCCTGCTCGCGCTCGGCGCGCAGGCCGTCGGTCAGCAGCGCGAGGTCGACGAAGTCGCCCTTGCTGGCGCGGGCGACCGCCTCGTACTGGTCCTCGAAGACGGCCTTGCTGTCGTACAGCAGCCGGCCGATGAGGGTGCTCTTGCCGTCGTCCACCGAGCCGGCCGTGGCGATCCGCAGGATGTCCTTGCGCGCGGTCGCCAGCTCGACGACCTTCTCGGCCACGGGGGAGTGCACGTCGACGACGCCTTCTCCAGGAGCTCCCATCAGAAGTAGCCCTCCTTCTTCCGGTCCTCCATGGCGGCGTCGCTGACCTTGTCGTCGCCGCGGGTGGCGCCGCGCTCGGTCATCCGGGTCACCGCGATCTCGGCGATGACCTCCTCCACCGTGACGGCCTGCGAGCGGACGGCGGCGGTCAGGTTCGCGTCTCCGACGGTGCGGTAGCGCACCGTCTCGCGGAACACCGGCTCGCCGTCGCGGGGGCGGATGAACTGGTTGACCGCGTAGAGCATCCCCTGCCGCTCGACGACCTCCCGCTCCTGCGCGAGGTACAGCGGGGGGATGGCGATGCGCTCGCGGGCGATGTACTGCCAGATGTCGAGCTCGGTCCAGTTCGACAGCGGGAAGACGCGGATCGACTCGCCCAGGTGGATCCGGCCGTTGTAGAGGTCCCACAACTCGGGGCGCTGGTTCTTCGGGTCCCACTGGCCGAACTCGTCGCGGAAGGAGAACAGCCGCTCCTTGGCGCGGGCCTTGTCCTCGTCCCGCCGGGCGCCGCCGAACAGTGCGGTGAAGCCGTGCTCCTCGACGGCGTCCAGCAGCACCGGCGTCTGGATGCGGTTGCGGGAGCCGTTGGGCTCCTCCTTCACCGTGCCGGCGGCGATGGCGTCGGGCACGGAGGCGACCACGAGCTCGACGCCGAGCTCGGCGACCCGCTTGTCGCGGAACTCCAGCACCTCGGGGAAGTTCAGCCCGGTGTCGACGTGCATGACCGGGAAGGGGATCCGCGCCGGGGCGAACGCCTTGCGCGCCAGCTCGAGCATCACGATCGAGTCCTTGCCGCCGGAGAACAGCAGCACCGGCCGCTCGAGCTCGGCGGCGACCTCGCGGATGACGTGGATGGACTCGGCCTCCAGCGTCTCCAGCTGGGTCAGCCGGTAGTCAGGGCTCGTCACGGGTCCAGTGTCCGCCATGGGGTTCAGCGGACGGCGGCCAGGAGGGCCGGAGCCAGCTCGGGGCGGCACACCAGCAGGTCCGGCAGCCACGGATCGGGCTCGTTGTAGCGCAGCGGCGAACCGTCCAGCCGGCTGGCGTGCAGCCCGGCGGACAGCGCGATCGCCACCGGGGCCGCGGAGTCCCACTGGTACTGGCCGCCGGCGTGGACGTAGGCGTCCACCTCGCCGCGGACCACGGCGGTCACCTTGTAGCCGGCCGAACCGAGTGCGACGAGCTCGCCCCCGACCGCCTCGGCGGCCGCGGTGGCGACCTCCGGCGGGCGGCTGCGGCTGACCGCGATGCGGGGCCGGCGGGCGCCCGGGTCCGGGACCGCCGGCGGCGGGTCGGTGACCAGCAGCTCGCCCACCCCGGGCAGGGCGACGGCGGCCGTGGCGAGCGCGCCGGCCTCCCACAGCGCCACGTGCACCGCCCAGTCGCCCCGGCCGGGTTCGCCGTACTCGCGGGTGCCGTCGAGCGGGTCGACGATCCAGACCCGGTCGGCGGTGAGCCGGCGGGGGTCGTCGGCGGCCTCCTCGCTGAGGACCGCGTCGTCCGCGCGGTGCGCGGCGAGCACGGCGGCGATCGCCTGCTGGGCCCGGGCGTCACCGGCGTCGCCCAGCGCCCGGCCGGTCAGCTCGCCGGCCCGCAGGTCCAGGAGGACGTCGGCGGCGGCCCGGGCGGCCTCGACGGCGACGTCGACGTCCCTCACCGGGCGCCGTCCGCCGGCAGGGGCGCGGTCGCATCCGTCGGCCGGCCCGGCGGGGAGGGGCGTCCGGAGGCGTCGGAGACCCCGGAGAAGTAGCTCTGCATCTGCTCGGCGCGAGGGGTCACGAAGACGCCGCGGGCCTCGATCAGCGGGGTGTCCGGGTCGGTGGCCAGGGCGATCGTCCCGGTGACGATCGTCTTGCGCCCGGCGGACTCGGTGACCCGGCCGACGAGGACGACCGGGGTGTCCAGCGGCACCGGCCCGCGGTAGTCGATCTCGAGCCGGGCGGTCATCCCCCACAGCCCCGCGTGGATCGCCGCCGCACCGAGCACCTGGTCCATCACCAGGCCGGTCATGCCGCCGTGCAGGAACCCCGGCGGACCCTCGTAGGCCAGGCCGAAGGTGGTCTCGGCCAGCACACCGTCCTCCACCACACGGACGACGACCGGCGGCGCCAGGGCGCTGCCCACGCCGCTGACCATGTTGTAGACCTGCCGGAAGGCGCGGATGTCGTCCAGCGGCGACAGCCGGCCGGCCGGCCGGCGGGCGGCCGCCAGCTGCGTGGTCAGCTCGCGGGCCCCGGCCGCGGCCGCCCGGAGGTCCTCGACGGGGACGGCGGTCCGGACCGACGCGTCGACCAGCCCGCGCAGGGCGTCGCCCAGCTCGGTCACGGCCGCCATCAGGTCGGCGTCGTAGGGCGATCCGTCGGCGGGCGCGTCGTTGCTGTGTGGAGCCACGGAGCCGACGGTAGCCAGCGGTGCCGCTCCCTCAGCCGGGCACCCCGGGGCGCTCCGGCGGACCGCTGCGGGGCAGCCGCACGGTGAACACCGCGCCCCGGCCCGGAGCCGTGTCCAGCACCACCGTGCCGCCGTGCGCGGCGACCAGCGACGAGACGATCGCCAGCCCGAGCCCGGTGCCCCCCGCCGCGCGCTGGCGGCTGGGATCGGCCCGGTAGAAGCGCTCGAACACGCGGGCGGCGTCCTCCGGCGTCATCCCCGGCCCCTCGTCGGCGACCCGCACGACCACCGTGCCGCCGTCCTCCTCGGCGCCGGCCGGCGCCGGCTCCTCGGCCAGGGTCACCGTCACCCGGGCGTCGCCGGGCGTGTGCACCAGCGCGTTGGTGACGAGGTTGCCGACGACCTGCCGGAGTCGCGCCTCGTCGCCGAGCACCACCGGCAGCTCGGTCATCGCGGGGTCGACCGCCAGCTCCAGGGGCCGGTCCGGCTGGAGCGCGCGGGCGTCGTGGACGGCGTCCCCGGCCACCTCGGCGAGGTCGACCGGCGTGACCGTCAGCGGCCGCTGCTGGTCCAGCCGGGCCAGCTGCAGGAGGTCCTCGACGAGCAGGCCCATCCGGCCGCCCTCGGCCTCGATGCGCTGCATCAGGCGGGCGACGTCGTCGGGGTCGCGCACCGCGCCCTGCCGGTACAGCTCGGCGAAGCCGCGGATCGACGTCAGCGGGGTGCGCAGCTCGTGGCTGGCGTCGGCGATGAACCGGCGCATCCGGCCCTCGGAGGCCCGGGCCTGCTCCTCGGAGGCGCGCTGGGCGGAGAAGGCGGTCTCGATCCGGCCGAGCATCCCGTTGAGCGCGGCCGAGAGCCGGCCCACCTCGGTGCGCTCGTCACCGGCGGGCACCCGGCGGGACAGGTCACCGCCGGCGATGGCCCGGGCCGTCCGCTCGACCTCGGCCAGCGGTCGCAGGCTGTTGCGCACGAGCATGTAGCCGGCGATCCCCAGCCCGGCCAGGACGACGAGCCCGACGAGCACCTCGATGCGGACCAGCCGGGCGATCGCCTTCTGGTCGCCCTCCAGGTCGGAGCCGACCACGAGGGTGAAGCCGCCGGGCAGCTCTCCCGAGGCCATCCGCCACAGCTCGCCGTCCACCCAGACGTTCGTCGGCCGGGTGTGGCCGCGCAGCTCCGCCACCTCGCCGGCGTCGAGCGGGAGCATGTCGTCGCCGTCCGGCCCGCGGGGCGCGCTGAGCAGGACCGGCACGTCGTCGTCCGGCGTCAGGCAGGCGATGTAGAGGGTGGTGCTGGGGCGGGCGTAACCCGGGTTCAGGCAGGCGCGCACCACCTCGGGTCGCAGGTTCCGCTCGACGGTGGCCTGCAGCTCGTCGTCCTGCTGGTCGAGGAGGTAGCCCTTGAGCAGCGACGTCGCCGCGAAGCCCGTGGCGAGGAGGGCGAGCGCCACGAGCGCGACGAGCAGGGCGACGAGGGTGACCCTGAGCGGGACCCGCGGGCCCCGCAGTACGGGAGCGGGTGGCGTCATGCGCCCCGCGGCAGCCGCAGGGTGTAGCCGACCCCGCGGATGGTGTGCAGCAGCCGCGGCTCGGTCGTGTCCACCTTGCGCCGCAGGTAGGAGATGTAGGACTCGACGACGTTGGCCTCGCCGTTGAAGTCGTAGTTCCACACGTGGTCGAGGATCTGCGCCTTCGACAGCACCCGCCCGGCGTTGGCCATGAGGTAGCGCAGCAGCTTGAACTCGGTGGGCGACAGGCTGATCAGGGTGCCGGCCTTGAGGACCTCGTGGGACTCCTCGTCCAACTCGATGTCGGCGAACGTGAGCCGGGGCGCCTCCGCGGCGCGCTGGGCGGCCACGCTCGTCCGGCGCAGCACCGCCCGGATGCGGGCCAGCACCTCGTCCAGGCTGAACGGCTTGGTCACGTAGTCGTCGCCGCCGAGGGTGAGGCCGGAGACCTTGTCCTCGGGGGCGTCGCGGGCGGTCAGGAAGAGCACCGGCGTGTGCCGGCCGGTCTCCCGCAGCCGGCGGACCACGCCGAAGCCGTCGAGGCCCGGCATCATCACGTCGAGCACCAGCAGGTCGGGCCGGAACGACGCCGCCATGGCCAGGGCCTGCTGGCCGTCCGCCGCCGTCGCCACCTCGAAGCCGGCGTAGCGCAGGCTCGCCGACAGCAGCTCACGGATGTTGGGCTCGTCGTCCACCACGAGCAGCCGCGCCTCGGGCGCCCGCCCGGTCGAACCGCCCGTGTCCCGGGTCCCCTGCACTGACCCTCCCGCAGAACGCACCGATGCCGTCGTCATGGCCCCAGGTTCCGGTCGACGGCTGGCGTGGCACTGGACGCTACCTGTGAACTCCCTGGACGCCGCTCATCCCGCTCCGTACCCCGGCCGGCTTCCGCGCCGCGGTCCGCTCCTCGCTCGTTCCTCGCTGCGATGCTCCCGCGGCTGTCAGCCGGCGGGCGCCATCGCGCGGCCGCGGCGCCAGTAGCCGATCGCGTGGTGCCCGGCGCGGCCGAGGCCCCACCGCGAGCGCAGATCGGTACGGATCGCCCGGACGGCGGCGGACTCCGCGCCCACCCAGGCGAAGACGTCCTCCCCGGTCGGGGGCTCCAGTGCCGCGACCGCGTCGACGAGCAGCGTGGTCTCCCCGGGCGGCGTCCCCCCGCGGTGCAGCCAGCGGACGGTCACGCCCGGCGGCGTCACGAGCGGCTGCTCCTCCTCCGGCCCGGCCACCTCGACGAGCGCGAGCCCGGTGGTGGTCGGCTCCGCCTCGGCGAGGATGCGGCTGATCGCGGGGAGCGAGGTCTCGTCGCCGACCAGGAGCAGCCAGGACGCCGGCCGGAGGGCGAGGTCGCCGCTCCCGGCGACCCCGAGGAGGGCGCCGGGGCCGGCGGCGGCCGCCCAGGACGCCGCCGGACCGTCCCCGTGGAGGACGAAGTCGATCTCCACCTCGCCGCGCTCGGGGTCCTGCCGCCGCGCGGTGTAGCTGCGCAGGGCGACGCCGTGCGAGCCGGCCGGCCAGACCACCCGGCCGTCGCGCGCCACCTGCGGCCAGCGGGGGGCGGCGTCGTCCGCCCTCGGCACCAGCACGTTCACCGTCGGCCCCGCGGCGGCGACGGCCTCCGGCGACCCGGTGAGCGTCACGCGGCGGACCGTGGGTGTCACCGACGCCACCGAGACGACGGTCAGGACGTCGACGTTCCGCAGGTCGCCGGGAGCTGTCACACGGCAGAGCGTAGGCAGCCGGCGCCCCGGCGCGCCCGTGCGGTGCCCGGAACGGGCCGACCCGGCCGACCCCGGGGGAATGGAGTCGACCGGGCCGGCGATCGAGGACGACGAGGTGACGGTCGGTAGTGGTCGACCCTGCTCTGACCAGCTCCGACCGGGATGCACTCCGTGTCGATGGCCACGCTACGTGAGCGAGCCGCAGGAGGCAGCGCCCGCAGGAGTGAACCTGCGGTCCGTCCGGGTGATGTGTGTCCCCGCGTCTGCGGGGGCAGGCAGCGGAGGACGGACGCGACGGCGCCCGAACCGGGGAGGACGACATGGCGGACAACCTCAGCAAGGGCGACCACGTCACGTGGAAGAGCCACGGCGGCGAGGCCGAGGGCACCGTCCAGAAGAAGATCACGAAGGACACGGAGGCCGCGGGCCGGAAGGTCAAGGCCAGCTCGGACGAGCCGCAGTACGAGGTGAAGAGCGAGAAGAGCGGCGGCACCGCGGTGCACAAGCCGTCGGCGCTGAAGAAGAAGTGACGCCCGGATCCACCGCACGACCAGCACACAGGAGGCAACCGTGAGTGAGACCGACGACCAGTTCGCCGGCGTGTCATCACGCAGCACCAAGCACAACCCGCGCCTCGACGAGGAGCTCGAGCACGAGATCCAGGGGATGCTCAAGGCCGAGCACGCCACCCGCTCCCACGAGTGGCGCGAGGCCGAGCCGGTGGCCGAGGGCGAGCCCGACCTGACCAGCGACCCCGCCGGCACGCTGGTGGGCGGGGTGCCGGTCGGCATGACCGAGGACGCCGTCGTGGCGCGCGCCGAGCTGGCCCGCTGGCTGGACCGCGCCGACTTCCCCGCGGACGGCCCGACGCTGGTGGAGGCCGCGCTGGACCACCGCGCCACCGACGCGGTGGTCGACGAGCTGCGCAGACTCCCCGAGGGGGAGACGTTCGAGCGCATCGGCGACGTCGTCCGGGCGCTGGGCTACCCGACCGAGACGTGAGCCCCCGGAGGAGCGGGCCGGTTCAGGAGCCGGCCTGCTCCTCCTCCTGCTCCTCCTCGGCGATCTCCTCGGCCCCGCGGCGACGGAAGAGCCGCGACCCCGGGAAGCCCTTCACCACCTGACGCAGGTCCTGCATGGTGTCCAGCAGGTCGTGCACGTCGGGTCCGACCCCGTCGAGGGTCTTGAGGATCGGCAGCACGTCGTCGTCCAGGTGGCCGAGCAGGACGGGCAACCGGTCGATCATCGAGACCAGCGCCTCGACCTCGTCCGGCTCCATCGTCTCCGCCAGTCGCTGCACGATCGGCACGAGCTGCTTCAACGGGCCCTCGAAGCCGGCCAGGAGCGGGTCGACGCGGGAGACGAGGTCCTCCGCCCGCGTCACCGCCCCCTCCGCCTGACCGATGGTGTCGCCGACCGCGGAGATGGCCTGGTCGGCCTTCTTCTGGGTCTCGCCGACGGCGCTGATCGCCTCGTCGGCCTTCCGCTGGGTCTCCCCCACGGCGCTGATCGCCTCGTCGGCCTTCCGCTGGGTGTCGCCGACGGCGGAGATGGCCTCGTCGGCCTTCTTCTGGGTGTCCCCGACGGCGCTGATCGCCTCGTCGGCCTTCTTCTGGGTGTCGCCGACGGCGCTGATCGCGTGGTCGGCCTCCGCCAGCGTGTCGCCGGCCCGGGTGATGGTCTCGTCGGCGCGACGACGCGTCTGCTCGAGGTCCCCGACGGTGCGGTCGACCCGGGCGAGCAGGCCCTCGGCGGTGGTCACCACCGCGCCCACCCGGTCGAGCAGCCCCTCGATGCTGGCGACGGCACCCACCACGCGCGGGACGAGGGCGACGGCCTCCGACAGCCCCTCGCGGAGGCCGTCCACCGCGGCGAGGACGTCGGACGGACCGGGGATGGAGGGGAGTCGCACACCGGCGACGCTACGTCCGTGACCCATTCGACGCCGGACGATCTCCGCGCGTCACCCGTCGGGATGGTCGTGGGGACGTATCGTGAGGGGCCGCCCACGAAGCGTGTGCGGGGTGCTCGTGTGCGCGCGGGTAGGGGAACAGCACGGACCACGACGATGGGATGTCGACGCGGTGGGGGACTCGCGAGCGGGGGGCGGCGCCGGCGACGGCGCGTCCGGTCGTGACGGTGAGCCCCTGACCCTCGAGCAGTTCATCGCCCGACAGGGCGCCGGTCCCAGCGGCCGCCGCGCCGCCCGCCGCACCGGCGAGGTCCCGATCCCTCTGCTGCCGGGCGAGTCCCTGCCGGCGCATCGCGGTCCCCGCCCCGCGGTCCCGCCGCCCGGCCGGGGTCTGCCGGCGGTGCCGGCCGCCCCGTCCGTACCGGCCACCCCCTCTGTGCCCGCCACCCCGCCGCAGCGGCCGACCGTCGTCGGCTCCTCCGTCGGCACCGGGGCACCGGCCCGACCGCTGCCGTCCGCCCCGCCCGCCGGCGTCCGGTACAGCCAGCCCGTGCCCCCGCTGCCCGGTGGCGGGCCGGGGGTCCAGCGCAGCGGACCGGTGCCGCCGCTGCCGGGCGTGCGGCACAGCCAGCCGGTCCCGCCGCTGCCCGGCCGCCCCCCCGCCGGCGGGGAGCGGCTCGACCGCCGGGGCAGGCCCCTGCCCCCCATCCCCGGTCTCGAGGCGCCGGGCCGGTCCGGCGCGACGGCGGCACCACGGCCGCCCCGCAAGGAGACCCGCGCCGCCCGCCGGGCCGCGCGCAGCCCGGGCCGGCGGCGGATGGTGCGCCTGGCGCAGGGGGTCGCGGCGCTGATGGCGCTCGTGGTCGCCTACCACCTGGGCCTCTACGTCTACGTCGACAACAGCATCGAGCGCGTCGAGGCACTGGCCGTCGACGGTCCCGAGCTGGTGGCCCCGCAACTCCAGGAGGGGGCCGCCACCTATCTCGTGGTCGGCACCGGCCTCCCGGGTGCCGAGGGGCCCGGGAGGGTCGCGCCCCTGCTGGCGCGGGTCGCCCCGGACGAGGAGTCCGCGGTGCTCGTCAGCCTGCCGCCCACCGCACTGGTCGACACCCCGTCCTGCCGAACGTCCGACGGCGACATCCGGGAGCCGGCGACGGAGGCCCTGGGCGAGTCACTGCTCGACGGCGGCCCGGCCTGCATGGTGCGGGCGGTGCAGCAGCTCTCCGGTCTGCGGGTGGACCACTACCTCGGGGTCGACCTCGCCCGCCTGCCCGACATGGTGGACAGCCTGAACGGCATCCCGGTCTGCCTCCCGACCGTCACCGACGCCTGGGCCGCGGCCGCCGCCCCCCTGCCGGCCGGCGCCTCGGAGCTCGACGGCGAGCGGGCCGCCGGCTGGCTGGCTCCCGGCGACGCCACGGCCGACGTGGCCGGCACCGCGGTCGCCGAGCGTGCGCAGGTCCTGCTGACGTCGACGCTGCGGGAGGCGATGTCCTTCGGCGTGCTGGGCAACCCGGCCCGGCTCACCTCGTTCCTGACGACCGCGGCCGACGCCCTCACCGTCGACGAGTCCACCAACCTCGGTGACCTGCGCACCCTCGCCGGCACCCTCGGCGACCTCTCCGGGGACGCCGTCCAGCGGACCGCGCTGCCGGTGACCGAGGTGGGCTACGTGCCGGTCGGCCGCGACGAGCCCTACGTGCTGCTCGACCGCGCGGCCACCCGCACGCTCTTCGAGACCGTCATCGAGGACGGCCGGCTGCCCGCCGAGGCGCTGCCGCAGGAGACCGCACCGGCACCGGCCCCGGTGGAGGCGGCGCCCGCCGCGGCCCCGGCCGAGCCGCCGCCCGCGGCCCCGCTGCCGTCGGCGGTCACGCTCGACGTCCTCAACGGGACGGCGACGGCGGGACTGGCCGGCACGGTCGCCGACGCGCTGCGCGCCGAGGGCTTCGTCGTGGCGAGCGTCGGCAACCAGCAGGGCGGGGTGGACGCCACCGTCGTCCGGCACGGCCCCGGCGCCCTGGCGCAGGCCCAGACGCTGGCCTCCGCGGTGCCCGGCGCCGTGCTGCAGGCCGACGACGCCCTCGGCGACGGCGTGCAGCTGGTGGTCGGGCCCAACTACACCTCGGTCGTGCCGGTCCCGCCGCCGGCCCCGGCACCGGCTCCCGAGGCCACGGCGGCTCCCTCGGCCGACACCCTCGCCGCCCAGGCTGCGCCGGCGTCGGCCACCGTCAGCTGCGGCTGACCCCCACACGCCGACGGCCCGCCCCCCGGAGGGGACGGGCCGTCATCAGGGCGCAGCTCGGATCAGCCGAAGCGGCCGGAGATGTAGTCCTCGGTCGCCTTCTGGTCGGGGTTGCTGAAGATCTTCTCGGTCGGGTTGAACTCGATCAGCCGGCCGGGCTGGCCGACGCCGTTGAGGTTGAAGAACCCGGTCTGCTCGCTGACGCGTGCCGCCTGCTGCATGTTGTGCGTGACGATGACGATCGTGAACCGCTCCTTGAGCTCGGCCATCAGGTCCTCGATGGCCAGCGTGGAGATCGGGTCGAGCGCCGAGCACGGCTCGTCCATGAGCAGGACGTCGGGCTCCACGGCGATCGCCCGGGCGATGCAGAGCCGCTGCTGCTGCCCGCCGGAGAGACCCGAGCCCGGCCGGTCGAGGCGGTCCTTGACCTCGTTCCAGAGGTTGGCGCCGCGCAGCGACTTCTCGACCAGCTCGTCGGTGTCGGCCTTCTTCATCCGCTTGTTGTTCAGGCGGTTGCCGGCGATGACGTTGTCGTAGATCGACATGGTCGGGAACGGGTTGGGCCGCTGGAAGACCATCCCGATCTGCCGGCGGACGTCGACCGGGTCGACGTCGGCTCCGTAGAGGTCCTGGCCGTCCATGACGACCTTGCCCTCGACCCGCGCGCCGGGGAGCACCTCGTGCATCCGGTTGAGCGAGCGCAGGAACGTGGACTTGCCACATCCCGACGGGCCGATGAGCGCCGTGATGCTGCGCGGCTCGATGGAGACGTTGACGCCCTCCACGGCCAGGAAGTCGCCGTAGTAGATGTTGAGGTCGGAGACCTCGATGCGCTTGGCCACGTGGATGTCCTCCTGCTCGGTGCGGTCAGCGACCGGTCTTGGGGGCGAAGAGACGGCTGATCAGGCGGGCGACGATGTTCAGCGCCATCACGAAGATGATCAGGACGAGCGCCGCCGTCCACGCCCGATCGAGGAATGCCTGCGTGGCCGTGCCCGGCTGGGTGAGCTGGTAGTACGCGAACACCGGCAACGTCGCCATGCGTCCGTCGAACGGGTTCAGGTTGGTGCCGGTGATGAGACCGACCGTGATCAGCAGGGGAGCAGTCTCACCGATGACGCGCGCCACGGACAAGGTGATGCCGGTCCCGAGTCCGGCGACCGCGGTCGGCAGCACGACCTTGACCACGGTCCGCCACTTCGGGATGCCGAGGGCGTAGCTGGCCTCGCGGAGCTCGTTGGGGACGAGCTTGAGGACCTCCTCGCAGGAGCGGACGACGACCGGGATCATCAGCACCGAGAGCGCGACGGCGCCCATGATCCCGGCGCGGAAGTCGTTGCCGAAGAGCAGCGTGAAGAGCGCGTAGGCGAACAGGCCGGCGACGATCGAGGGGATCCCGGTCATCACGTCGACGAAGAACGTGATCGCCTTCTTGAGCCGGCCGGAGCCGTACTCCACCAAGTAGATCGCCGTGAACAGGCCGATGGGCACGGAGATGACCGTGGCCACCAGCGTGATGATCAGCGTGCCGACGATCGCGTGGTAGGCGCCGCCCCCCTCGCCGACGACCCGGAACATCGACATGCTGAAGAAGTCGCCGTCGAAGCGGGCCAGCCCCTTGGAGAGGACCGTGTAGACCAGCGAGGCCAGCGGGATCATCGCGACCGCGAAGGCGCTGGTGACCAGGCAGGTGACGAGCCGGTCGGTGGCCTTCCGGCGGCCCTGGACGACGCGGGTGGCGACGTACACGGCGAGCGTGCCCAGGACGACGCCGTAGACCGCCGTCGAGGTGATGCTGAACCCCGTGGCCGCCGAGAGGGCGGCACCGAGGGCGATGCCGGCCAGGTACAGCCCCCACAGGGCGAGGCGGGAGAGTCGCCGCTCGACGCGGACGGGTCCCTGGGCGGGGCTGGAGGTCTCGGGCGCGGAGCGGATGTCGGTGCTCATCAGTTGGCTCCGGAGAAGTCGGCGCGCCGGTTGACGATCCAGCGGGCGATCATGTTGACCGCGAGGGTGATCAGGAACAGCACCAGGCCGCTGGCGATGAGGGTGTTGACCCCGAGCCCGGTGGCCTCGGGGAACTTCAGCGCGATGTTCGACGCGATCGTCGACGGGTTGGAGTTGCTGATCAGGTTGACCGTCGCGGCTCCGCCGCCGGAGAGGATGATCGCGACGGCCATCGTCTCGCCGAGCGCGCGGCCCAGGCCCAGCATGGCGCCGGCGATCACGCCGGACTTGCCGTAGGGCAGGACCGCCATCTTGATCATCTCCCAGCGGGTCGCCCCGAGCGCGAGCGCGGCCTCGCGGTGCAGCGCCGGCGCCTGGCTGAACACCTCGCGGGAGATGGCGGAGATGATCGGCAGGATCATGACGGCCAGCACGAGGCCGACCGTGAGCATCGTGCGGCCGCTGGTCGATGCCGGACCGGCGAAGAGGGGGATCCAGGAGAGGTGGTCGGCCGCCCACTCGTGGAAGGGCACCAGCTTCGGCGCGAGGACCGCCAGGCCCCAGAACCCGTAGACCACGCTGGGGATGGCGGCCAGCAGGTCGATCACGTAGCCCAGGGCCGACGCGATCCGCCGCGGGGCGTAGTAGGTGACGTAGAGGGCGATGCCGACGGCCAGCGGCGTGGCGACCACCAGGGCGATCAGCGCCCCGAGCAGGGTGCCGACGATGAGCGGGCCGATGTAGGCGGCCAGGCCCTCGCCGCCGGGGATGTCCTCCGACGACGCGGTGAGGGCCGGGATCGCCTCGCTGATCAGGAAGGCGGCCACGCCGGCCAGGACGAGCAGGATGAAGATGCCGGAGGTCCTGGCGGCGCCGGAGAAGATGCGGTCCCCCGGCCGCCGGACGACGCGTTGCTGCGACGGGGGTTCGGTCGGGGCCTTCGTGGCGGTCACCGTTGCTCCGTGGACTCGGTGGGGATGCGGGCGGTGCGGCGGCCCGGGGCTGTGTGGCGCCCCGGGCCGCCGCGGTGAGCTGGGATCAGCCCGCGGAGATGGCGTCGACGGCGGACTGGCCCTCGTCGCGGATGGTGTCCGAGATCGGCGCGTTGCCGGCGTTCTCGGCGGCGGCCGCCTGGCCGTCCTCGCTGATCACGTACTCCATGAAGGCCTTGACGTTGTCAGCGGTCTCCTGGTCGTCGTAGGTGACGCAGCCGATGTGGTAGCTGACGAGCACCAGCGGGTACTCGGACGCGTCCTCGGTGGTGCGGTTCACCTCGATGGCGAAGTCGAACTCACCCCGGCCCTCGACGGCCGGCGAGTTCTCGACGACGGCCGCGGCGGCCTCGGCGCTGGGGGCGACGAACTCCTCGCCCACCCCGATGCTGGCGACGCCCAGGTCACCGGCGCGGCTGGCGTCGGCGTAGGTGACGGCACCGGCGGTGCTGGTCACGACCTCCACGACGCCGGACGTGCCGTTGGCGGCCTCGCCGCCGGGGAGCGGCCACTCGCCGTCGGGCTCGGAGGTCCACACGTCGCCGGCGGTCTGGTTCAGGTAGTCGGTGAAGTTCTGCGTGGTGCCCGAGTCGTCACCGCGGTGCACGGGCGTGATCGCCGTGCTCGGCAGCGTGGCGTCGGGGTTGTCCTCGGCGATGGCCGGGTCGTCCCACGTCGTGATGGCGCCGGTGAAGATGCCGGCGATGGTCGCGGGCGTCAGGTTGAGCTCGTCGACGCCGTCGAGGTTGAAGATCACGGCGATCGGCGAGATGTAGTTCGGCAGCTCGAAGACCTCGCCGCCGCCGCAGCGCTCGGTGGCCGCGGTCAGCTCGTCGTCCTTCAGTGCGGCGTCGGAGCCGGCGAAGGCGGTGGTGCCGGCGATGAACTGCTCGCGGCCCGCGCCGGAGCCGGCCGGGTCGTAGCTGAAGTTGACGTCCGGGTACTCACCCTGGAAGCCGGCCTGCCACGCCTCCATGGCGGCCTGCTGGGCGCTCGAGCCGGCACCGGCGAGGTCGCCGCTGAGGTCCGCGGGGGCGTCACTGCTGCCGCTGCTGTCGCTGCCGGAGCTGGAGCTGTCGTCCTCGTTGCTGGCGCCACAGGCGGCCAGGGCGAGGGTCGCGGCCAGAGCGGTGGAGAGCGCGAGGGTGCGCGTGCTGCTGCGCAGCTTCAAGTCAGTGCCTTTCGGAGGGTGCCCGGACGTCGTTGCCGGGCAGCGCGAATCCAACGTGGAGCGACGCTAGGCAGCCGAGGTGGCCGCCTCCGGGTTCCTCGGTGAACGCGAGGTGAACGCCGTCGAAGCGCTTCCCGACCGGGTGAGAAGCAGCTCACGTCGAGCGGGTGAACGACCCGCGTTTCGCGTCGCATCACGGTTCGGTAACGCGGATGGTGGGGGGTTGGACCGGCCCACCGGGCTCAGCTCGCGCGCCGCCAGGAGACGTCGACGGCGTGGCGGACGAAGCCGCGCTTCTCGTACAGGCCGACCGCGGGGACGTTGTCGCCCTCGACGTAGAGCAGCACGTCGCGCAGACCCCGCCCACGCAGGTGCGCCAGGCCCACGTCGGTCAGGGCACGGCCGAGGCCGCTGCCCTGCGCGGTGGGGTCGATGCCCAGGACGTAGACCTCGCCGATCGCCTCGTCGCCGGCGTCCCCCGGCGGGTGCACCTTGGTCCAGTGGAAGCCGAGCAGTTCGCCGCCGGCATCCGGCTCCCCGCGCCAGGCGAGGAAGAACCCGGCCGGGTCGAACCAGCCCTCGGCCTCGCGCAGGGCGAGGTCCGCCGCGGTCCAGCTGCCCTGCTCGGGGTGGGTGGCGAAGGCGCGGGCGTTGACCCGCAGCCAGGCGTCCTCGTCGCGGCCCGGGCGGAAGGGCAGCACCTGCACCCCGTCGGGGAGGGCCGGCCGCGGATCGGGGTCCACCCCCTCGAGCGGGCGGCGCATCTGCAGCAGCACCCGTGCGCGGTCGTACCCGCCGCCGGCGGCGAGCTCGGCCGAGCCGGGCAGGTCCCCGTGCGCCCAGACCCGCAGCGGCCGCGCGCCGGCCAGCTGCTCCAGCCGGCGGAGCAGGGCGGTGCCGATCCTGCGCCGTCGGGCGTCGGGGTGCACGACCAGCTCGCCCTCGGCGTCGCCGTCCCCGGTCCCGCCCTCGAAGCGGGCGTACCCGGCGAGGACGCCGTCGGTCTCGACGAGCACGTCGCGGCCGCCCGCGGGGCCGCCGTGCTGCAGCCGCAGCTCGGCCTCCTCCGACAGCGGACGGACGCCGTCGGCGGCCGTGGCGGCGCGCAGCAGCGCCAGCACGGCCGGTACCGCGGCGGCGTCCAGCCGGGCGACGTCCCGGACGGAGGGGTCGAGGGTCAGTGCGGGCTCAGCCCAGCGGAGCGGTGGTCCGGTCGGCCGCGGGCTCGGTGGCCTCGGCCTTCGCCGCCGCCGCCGTGGCGTCGGCGACCTGCTGGTCGAGCTTGTAGCCCACGTTGCGGACCGTGCCGATCAGCGCCTCGTGCTCGGTGCCGAGCTTGGCCCGCAGTCGGCGCACGTGGACGTCGACGGTGCGCGTGCCGCCGAAGTAGTCGTAGCCCCAGATCTCCTGGAGCAGCTGCGCCCGGGAGAAGACCCGGCCCGGGTGCTGGGCGAGGTACTTGAGGAGCTCGAACTCCTTGTACGTCAGGTCCAGCGGGCGCCCGCGCAGCTTCGCGGAGTAGCTGTGCTCGTCGATGACGAGCTCGCCGGCCTGCGTCACGCCGCCCTCGTGGCCGTCGGCCGGCGTGGCCGCGGCGAGGCGCCGGGCGGTGGCCCACTTGAGCCGGGCGTCGACCTCCGCCGGGCCGGCGGTGTCGAGCAGGACGTCGTCGACACCCCAGTCGGCCGACAGCGCGACGAGCCCGCCCTCGGAGAGGACGGCGACCAGGGCGGAGGCCACGCCCGTGGAGGAGAGCAGGCCGCAGAGCGTGCGGGCCTGGATGAGGTCGTGCCGCGCGTCGACGAGGACGACGTCCCCGGAGTCGCCGTCGAGCAGGCTGGAGAGCTCCGGGGCCACCACGCGCACCTGGTGACCGAGCAGCCCGAGAGCGGGCAGCACCTCGGTCGTGGCCTGGCGCGCCGCGGTCATGAGCACGAGTCGCATGTCGTCTCCTGACGGAGCCGGGGGACGGGAGGGCCGTCCGTGGGCCCGCGACGGCGCTGTCGCGTGAGCTCGCAGGATAACCGACCGGGTGCCGGGATCGCCGGTCCGTCCAGTGGAGGTCGTCACGTCTGGCGGCGCGACGTGCCCCGACCCGGGACACGCCGGGAGCCGTGTGCCTCCGCTCGGCGGGCCGACGGGGCGGGCGGTGTCTGCGACGATCGGGTCGTGAGCGCCGTGTCCGACGTCGACGTGCCGGCGCGGGTGCACCACCTGCCCGCGGCACTGGTCGCCGCCGTGGGCACGGCTCTGCTGGTGCTGCTGCCGGCGCAGTGGGGCGAGGAGGGGACCCTCGCCGCGGTCCTCGTGCTCCAGGCGGCGCTCGTCGCGGCCTGGGCTCCGGCGACCGGTGTCCGGGGCGGTGCCGGCGTGACCGCGCTCGGCCTGGCCGCCACGGCCGCCGCCGACCTCCTGCTGCTGCTCCCGGCCGACGCCGACCTCGGGGACCTGCTGGCGGTGCCGGGGGTGGCCTTCGTGGCCGGGGTGCTGCACCAGATGCTGCGGCGGGCGCCGCGCCGCGACGTCGTCGGCTCGCTGGCCGGCGGCCTGCTCCTCGTGTGCGCCGTCTGCGGGCTGGCGGTGCTGCTCCGGCTGCCCGACACGGCGGGCGGCGAGCGCCCTGCGGCGACCGCCGCCCTGGTGGTCGGCGCGGCGCTGGTCGCCGGCCGGTTGGTGGACTCCGTGCTGCCCCGCCCGCAGGTGGCCGCCGGCGTCGACGCCGGCGTCCTCGGGATCGTGGTGGCGCTGCTCGTCGGCGTGGGGGTCGCGCTGGTGCGGCACACGCCGGGCGGGCTGGGCGACACCCTCTCGTCGGTCACCGGCGGCCTGGTCCTGGCCGGCGTCGCCGCGCTGATCGGCCTGTCCGGCGCCTACGTAGCGGCAGGCGCTCCTCCGGCTCGGTCCGGGGCGCTGTCGCGCCCGGCCGTGGCGATGCCGGTGCTCCAGGCGGTGCTGCCCATGGCGGCGTGCGCGCCGGTCGCGTTCGCGCTCGCCGTCCAGACGGTGTTCTGAGTTCCTGGGTGAAGGCGCTCCTCGTCACGCTCGTCGTGCTGCTCGTCCTGGCGGTGGTCGCCGACCGGATCGCGGTCGGGGTCGCCGAGGACCGCGTCGCCGAGGCCATCGAGCAGCGCGGCGACCTCGCCGCAACGCCGGACGTCGACATCGACGGCTGGCCCTTCCTCACCCAGGTCGTGGCCGGCGACTACGAGGACGTCCGGATCCGGCTCAGCGCGGCGGACCTCGGCCAGCCCGAGGGCACCACGGCCGACGTCCGGCTGTCCGGGCTGCACGTGCCGCTGTCGGACCTCGTCGGCGGCTCGGTCGAGCAGATCCCGGTCGACCGCATCGACGGGACGGTCACGCTCTCCTACGAGCTGCTCTCGCGAGAGCTGGGCACCGACACGACGCTGGTGCCGGAGGGGGACGGGCTGCGGCTGACCAAGACGGTCCGGGTCCTCGGCCAGGACGTCCCGCTCACCGCGGTGGGCACGGTGACCCTCGACGGGCAGGACCTGGTCATCGCCGTCGACGACGCGGAGGTGGCCGGGGTGGACCTGCCCGGCGCCGTCGTCCGCGCGGCCAGCGACGCGCTGGACCTGCGGTACGGGCTGGCACTGCCCTTCGGTCTCGAGCTCACCGGGATCAGCCCGGGGGAGGACGGCGTGCTCGTCACCGGCGGCGCGGTGGACACGGTGCTCAGCGGCGGCTGATCGTCGGGAATGCCCCGCGCCGTTCCGCTGCTGCTGCCGCTGTGGACTCGACGGGGCTGCTCGTGCTGCTCGTGGCGCTGCCGGTCACGGCCGCGGTCGCGTGGTGGCTGCGGGTCCGCAGCGGCGCGTTGCGCCCGGCAGGCGGAGAGGGGCGGGACGCGGTGACCGGGACCCCGGCGGAGGAGCTGGTCGCGCTGACCGGTCTGGGGGTGCGCCCGGAGGAGGCCGACCTGACCGTCGTCCAGTTCTCCACGGCGTTCTGCGCGCCCTGCCGCGCCACGCGCGCCCGCCTGCAGCAGTTGCAGCGCGCCCGGCCGGGGCTGGCCTACGTGCACGTGGACGCCGAGAGCCACCTCGACGAGGTCCGCGCGCTCGACGTCCGCCGGACACCCACGCTCTTCTACCTGGACCGCGCCGGCCGGCTCCTCGGCCGCAGCAGCGGGGCGCCCCGCCCGGAGGAGCTGACGGCCCTGGTCGAGGCCCACACGGGGGTGCGCGAGTGATCGGTTACCCTCGCCTCGTGGGCCTCATGCTGACCTCTCGTCGCACAGTCGATCTGTGCCGCGTCGGCAGCTGCCTGTGTCCGACTCCCTGAGGGCCGGCCCTGCCTGCCCAGACGCGCCCTGACCGCCGTCTGAGAGAGATCGTCCACCCATGTCCCGATCGTCCGTGCCCGTCGGTGCGCCCGGCGCTGCTCCCGTCGACGACCCCGTCGTCGACGTGCGCGGGCCCCGCTTCGCCGCCTGGGTGACCAGCGCCGTCCTGGTGCTGGCCCTGCTGCTCGGCTCGGGCTGGGTGGTCGGCGCGCAGGCGGTCGTCTTCGCCGTCGGGGCGTTCGCCGGGATCCGGCGGGCCCCCTACGCGCTCCTGTTCCGGGTCCTCGTCGCGCCGCGGCTGGGCCCCGTCCGCGAGCGGGAGCCCGAGGCGCCGCTGCGCTTCGCCCAGCTCGTCGGGCTGCTCTTCGCCGTGACCGGAGCCGCCGGGTACCTGCTCGGCGCCCCCGTCCTCGGCGCCGTCGCCACCGGGTTCGCGCTCGTGGCGGCCCTGCTCAACGCGGCCACCGGCTTCTGCCTGGGCTGCGAGCTCCACCTGCTCCTCCGGCGGGTGCTGCCCGCCCGCACCGCCTGACCGCCTCGCACACCCCTACAGGGAGGAACACCCCCCATGAGCCGCAACGACGTGCTCGTCACCGCCGACTGGGCCCAGGAGAACCTGGGCGCCGCCGGCATCGTCTTCGTCGAGGTCGACGAGGACGCCAGCGCCTACGACGGCGGCCACATCGAGGGCGCCGTCAAGCTGGACTGGAAGAAGGACCTCCAGGACCCGCTGCGCCGCGACTACATCGACAAGTCCGCGTTCGAGGCCCTGCTGTCCAGCAAGGGCATCAGCAACGACGACACCGTGGTGCTCTACGGCGGCAACAACAACTGGTTCGCCGCCTACGCCTACTGGTACTTCAAGATCTACGGCCACCAGAGCGTCAAGCTGATGGACGGCGGCCGCAAGAAGTGGGAGCTCGACGGCCGCCCGCTGTCGAAGGACACGGTGGAGCGCCCGGCCACCCAGTACCGCGCCGGCGAGCCCGACCTGTCGATCCGCGCGTTCCGCGACGAGGTCGTCGCCGCCATCGGCACCAAGAACCTCGTCGACGTCCGCTCGCCCGACGAGTTCTCCGGCAAGATCCTGGCGCCCGCGCACCTGCCGCAGGAGCAGTCGCAGCGGCCCGGCCACGTGCCCTCGGCGATCAACATCCCGTGGAGCAAGGCGGCCAACGAGGACGGCACCTTCAAGTCCGACGAGCAGCTGGCGGCGCTCTACGCCGAGCAGGGCTTCGACGACAGCAAGGAGACCATCGCCTACTGCCGCATCGGCGAGCGGTCGAGCCACACCTGGTTCGTCCTGCAGGAGCTGCTCGGCAAGAAGAACGTCAAGAACTACGACGGCAGCTGGGTCGAGTACGGCTCGCTCGTCGGCGTCCCGATCGAGAAGTGAGCTGATCCCAGATGTGCGCAGCACCGAAGCAGGGCAACACCACGATCGACGTCGGTAACCAGACGGTCATCCAGGGCCAGGTGTGGCACGACGGCGCTCCGGTCGCGGGTGCCTACGTCCGGCTGCTGGACTCGACCGACGAGTTCACCGCCGAGGTCGTGACCAGCCCCGAGGGTGAGTTCCGGTTCTTCGCCGCGCCGGGCCAGTGGAAGCTCCGCTCGCTGGCCCAGGTGGGCAAGGGCGAGCGCGTCATCGACGCCGACACCGGTCTGAACGAGACCACGGTCGTCATCGACTGAGTAGGAGTTCCACAGCGCCCCTCCCCGCTCCGGCGGGGAGGGGCGCTGTCGTGTCCGTGGCCGGTGCAGTGCGCGGGGGTCGCCCTGCCCCGAGGTCCTACGGTGGAGCCCATGGTCTCCGCCTGGGTGCTCGTCGTCCTGACGTCGCTGGCTGCTCTCGGCACCGGCTACGGTGCCGTCCGCCTCGCCCGCCGCCCGAGGGAGGTGCGCCGATGAGCGCCGAGCCGACCCAGCTGCCGGTCGAGGACACCGTCGACGTCCGCTCCGGTCCCGAGGTCGCGCACGGGCTGCTCGGGCTGCTGCCCCTCCTCGGGGAGTGGCACGGCGAGGGCGTGCTGGCCGGCGCGGCCGGCGACCAGCGGTTCGGCCAGTGGGCGCGCTTCGCCCACGACGGCCGCGACTTCCTCGCCTACGAGTCGCGCACGTGGCTCATCGACGGCGACGGCAAGCCGGCCGGACCCGCCGCCCGCGAGGCCGGGTTCTGGCGGCCCCGCGGGGACGACGACGTGGAGCTGCTGGTCGTCGACCCCGCCGGGCTCGTCGAGCTCTACGTCGGGGCGGCGCGGACGACGACCAGCTGGGAGCTCACCTCCGACGTCCTCGCGCACACGCCCGACGGTCCGGACGTGACCCGCTCGGTGCGCCTGTACGGGGTCGTGGAGGGTGCGCTCATGTACGCCGTCGACCGGGCGATCGGTGGTGCACCGCCGCGGCCCACCATGTCGGCGCGGCTCGAACGGCTGAGGTGAGCGCCCCGGCGCCCACCCCGCGGCAGGTGGCCGACGCGCACGTCGCGGCGCTGTGCGAGCTGGACCCGCTGGTCGCGACGTCGCTGGGCGAGCCCTCCGACCGGCTGCCCGACACCAGCCCGGACGGCCTGGCGGCGCGCGCGGAGCTGGACCGCCGGTCCCTGGCCGCGCTGGCCGGGGCACCGGCAGCGGACCCGGGTGCCCGCCGGTGTGCCCGCCTGCTGCGCGAGCGGCTCGGCGCCGAACTGGCCTGGCACGAGGCCGGGGAGGGGCTGCGCGAGCTGTCCCACCTGTTCAGCCCGGTGCACGCGATCCGCCAGGTCTTCATGCTGATGCCGGCCGCCACCGAGGAGGACTGGTCCCTCCTGGCCCGCCGGATGACCCGCGTCCCGGCGGCGTACCACGGCTTCGTCGCCACCCTGCGCGAGGGTGCGGCACGCGGGTCGCTGGTGGCGCCGCGGCAGGTGGCCACGGTCGTCGGTCAGCTCGACGCCTGGCTGGCCGGGCCGTGGTTCGGCACCTTCGCCGCCGCGGGGCCGGCCCCGCTGCGCCGCGACCTCGACGCGGCCGCGTCGGCCGCGGACGCCGCCGTCGCCGAGGTCCGCGACTTCCTGCGCGACGAGTACCTCCCGCGGGCCGGGGGGACGCCCGACGCCGTCGGCCGGGAGCGCTACGCGCTCGCCGCCCGCCGGTGGACCGGCGCCGAGCTGGGTGCCGACGGACGGATGGACGAGGCCTACGCGTTCGGCTGGGAGGAGCACCGCCGGCTGCTCGCCGAGCAGCGGCGGGCGGCTGACGACGTGCTCGGTGGCTCGTCGCCCAGGGAGGCCATGCGCTGGGTGGTCGAGCACGGGCCGGCGGTCGACGGCGTGGAGGCCACCCGCGAGTACCTGCAGGGCGTCATGGACCGCGCGATCGAGGCCCTCGACGGCGTCTCCTTCGACATCGCCGGCCCGATCCGCCGGGTCGAGGCGGTCGTGTCGCCGCCCGGCAGCGCGGCCGGCGCCTTCTACACGCAGCCGTCGCAGGACTTCTCCCGGCCGGGGCGCACCTGGCTGCCGGTCCTCGGCCGCGAGCGCTTCCCGCTCTGGGACCTGATCTCGATCTGGTACCACGAGGGCGTTCCCGGCCACCACCTCCAGCTGGCCCAGTGGGTGCACCGCTCGGCGGACCTGTCCACCTTCCAGACGTCGGTGGGGATGGTCGGTGCCGACATCGAGGGCTGGGCGCTGTACGCCGAGCGGCTGATGGACGAGCTCGGGTACTTCGCGGAGCCCTGGGCGCGACTGGGCTACCTCGACGGCCAGCAGCTGCGGGCGATGCGGGTCGTCGTCGACCTGGGCATGCACCTGGGGCTGCCGGTCCCCGCCGACGCCGACGGCGTCCTCGCCGAGCACCGCGGCCGGCCGTGGACGCCGGAGCTCGCCCGCGCGTTCCTCGGCGAGCACTCGGGCAGCACGACCGCGTTCCTCGACAGCGAGCTGGTGCGCTACCTCGGCGTCCCCGGGCAGGCGATCAGCTACAAGCTGGGCGAGCGGGCCTGGCTGGCCGGCCGCGAGGCGGCGCGGCGGGCCCGTGGCGCGGACTTCGACCTCCGGTCGTGGCACATGGCCGCCCTGTCGCAGGGCTCCCTCGGCCTCGACGACCTCGAGTCCGAGCTGGCCCGCCTCTAGCCTCTCGCGATGAGTCCGCGTCCCGGCGGGGGTCCTACCTGCATGACCTTCGACTCCGTCCTCGCCCAGGCCACCGTCTCGGACCTGCAGGCCGCCGAGCGCTGGTACACCCAGCTGTGGGATCGCGCTCCGGACGCGCGGCCGATGCCCGGGCTGCTCGAGTGGCGCCTGCCGGGGTCCTCGGGGCTGCAGGTCTGGTCGGAGCCGGACCGCGCGGGGCGGTCCACGGTGCTCCTCGGGGCCGGCGACCTGGATGCGGTGCTCGCCCGGCTGCGCACCGCGGGTCTCGCGGCGGAGGAGCCGCAGCCCGGCGGCAGCGGGCGGGTCCTCGCGCTGGCCGACCCCGACGGCAACCGGGTCGTGCTCACCGGCTCCTGATCGGCTGCGTCAGGAGCGGGGAGCGACCCGGTTGAGCGTGTCCGCGGCGTAGCCGATCGGGTCGCCCGGCGCGGCGGGGTGCACCTCGAGCCGGGAGGTCAGCAGCGCGTCGACCAGTGCGGCCGGGCCCGCGACGTAGGTGCTCATCAGCTCCGGGTCTGTGGCCACGCACCAGGCGCGGTCCTCCGGCCACCACAGCGCCGGGCTCTGCTCCTGCGGCTCGGCGGCCATGTTCGCCGCGGCGAGGGTGATCGGCCCGGTCACCAGCAGCAGCTCGCACGAGGGCAGCACCAGGCGCGGCCCCGCGGCGGTCTCGTCGCAGGCCCCGAACCAGCAGCGGTCCGGGGTCGACGTCGCGCCGGCCAGGGCCGTCGCCAGCTCGACCGCCACGTGCGTCGGGAGGTGACCCGGCGCGGGGGTGTCGTTCCAGACGTCGGGCTGGTCCTCGTCACCGACGTAGTCCCAGGAGCCGGTGACGCCCGGCCACTGCATGAGCCGGTGGGCGGTGGTGCCGTTGTAGGCGGCCACCTCGTCCCAGCGGACGTCGACGTCGTCGTCGCCGGCGTAGCGGACGGCGGGGTGCAGCACCCGGGCGTGGGCCGGGAAGCCGGCGGGGACCAGGGACGCCACCGTGCCGCGGCGGGCCGGACGCAGGGCGTCGGCCAGCCACGCGGCGGGGGAGAGGTCGGTCTCGACGGGCCGGCCGGCCAGCATCACGGTCGGGAACCTACCGCCGCCGGGCCCGGAGAACGGACAACCCCCGGGCTGCTCCGCTGCGCCCTGCCCCGCGGGGCGGGGGAGCTGCACACGGGCCGACTGGACAAACGTCGGCAGCCCGGGGGTCGGGTGACTGTCCGGTTCTCGCTCGCCGCCGTACGACGGACGGGCGATCGTGCCGTCGTTCGGAGTCCCCTCCGAACGGGCGGCCCATCTGGACGGCGGCTAGCGGACAGCCACCTCACGTGTCCTGTAAGCGTGCAAGTTACGGACCACCTCCTCTCTCGTGTACCTCGACGGTACGACGCGATCGGGGGGTCGGCAACGAGCTTTTTCAGCCCTCGGCGGACGGCCGCTGGTAGACGTCCGGGATCGAGTCCTGGTCCGTGTCGACCTGCTCCTCCTCGTGGATCCGGCGGTAGCGCCGGTTGCGCAGCCGGAGCAGGACGGCCGCGAGGAGTGCCGCCGCGAGGGTGCCGGCGAGGATGCCGACCTTGGCGTGGTCGTAGCGCTCCGACCCCGCGCCGTAGGCCAGCTCGGTGATCAGCAGCGAGACGGTGAAGCCGATGCCGCCCAGCAGCGCCAGCCCGACGACGTCGGGCCACCCCAGGCTCTCGTCCAGCTCGGCGCGGGTGAAGCGGGAGACGGCCCACGTGGCGAGGGTGATGCCGATCGTCTTGCCGGCGACGAGACCGAGCACGATCCCGATCGCGACGCTGTCGCGCAGGGAGGCGCCGAGTCCGGAGAGCCCGCCCACCGCGACGCCGGCGGAGAAGAACGCGAACACCGGGACGGCGATGCCGGCCGAGATCGGCCGGATCCGGTGCTCGAAGTGCTCCGCCAGGCCGGGCCCGGCGTCGGGGCCGCCCGCGGCGTCGCTGCGCACCACCGGCACGGTGAACGCCAGCAGGACCCCGGCCACCGTGGCGTGGATGCCGGACTCGTGGACCAGCACCCAGGTGAGGGCGGCCAGCGGGAGGAGCAGCCACCACCGGCGGACCCGCCGCTGCACCAGGACGCCGAACAGGGCCAGGGGCACCAGGGCCAGCAGCAGCGGGGTCACGGCGAGATCGGACGTGTAGAAGATCGCGATCACGACGATCGCGAGCAGGTCGTCGACCACGGCCAGCGTCAGCAGGAAGGTCCGCAGGGCGCTGGGCAGGTGGGTGCTGATCACCGCGAGCACGGCGAGGGCGAAGGCGATGTCGGTCGCCGAGGGGATGGCCCACCCGCGCAGGACGCCGTCGGCGCCGCCGAGGTTCACCAGCACGAAGAACAGCGCCGGGACGGCCATCCCGCCGACGGCCGCCGCCACGGGGAGCGCCGCCCGGCGGGGGTCGCGCAGGTCGCCGGCGACGAACTCGCGCTTGAGCTCCAGCCCGGCGACGAAGAAGAAGATCGCCAGGAGCCCGTCGGCGGCCCAGGTGGCCAGGGTCAGGTCCAGGTGCAGCGACTCCGGCCCCACGCGGGTGTCGAGCAGCGTCTCGTAGGCCGCCGACCAGGGGGAGTTCGCCCAGACCAGCGCGACGGCCGCACCGATGAGGAGCAGCACACCGCCGACGGTCTCCTTGCGCAGGATGTCGGTGATCCGGCTCGCCTCGGCCCACGACCCGCGGCTGAGGACGGGGGGGACGGTGGACGCGGTGCTCGGCACGGGCGGCTCCAGGGGGGATCGCGGGGTCGGGTCGCCCCTGCCCCCTCAGGAGCAGGACGCCGACCAGACTTCCCGGCACACCGACCACGACCCTACCGGCGGGCCCCGCTCGGCGGCCGTCGCGACGGGCAGCGGTCCGTAGAGTGGCCGCGTGGAACCAGCCCCCGCAGCACCCCCGCGGGAGCGGTCGGTGCGGCTGGAGGAGCTGGCCGGCGTCCGGGTCGGCGTCTGGGGTCACGGCCGCGAGGGGCACGCCGCGGTCCGTGCGGCGCTGACCGCCGGCGCCGCGGGCGTGCACGTCGTCGACAGCCGGACGGTGGAGGTCCCCGACCGGGTCACCGCCTCCGCCGACGTCGCCGACCTGGGCAGCTGCGACGTCGTCTTCCGGTCGCCGGGGATCAGCCCCTACCGGCCCGAGGCCCGGGAGCTGGCCGAGCGGACCTGCGTGACCACCGGCACCGGTGTCGCGCTCGCCGAGTTCACCCGCCGGAGCGTGCCCACGCTGTGCGTCACCGGCACGAAGGGCAAGAGCACCACCAGCGCCCTGGCCGCGGCGGCGCTGGAGGCCGCCGGCCGCCCGGCCGTGCACGCCGGCAACATCGGCACGCCGCTGCTCGACGTCCTCCTGGACGGCGCCGCGGAGGGCCGCACGCTCGTCGTCGAGATCTCCAGCTACCAGGCCGCCGCGGTGCCGGACTTCGCCGGCCTGGGCGCGCTCACCTCGCTCGCGCCGGAGCACCTGGACTGGCACGGCGACGTGGCCACCTACTACCGCGACAAGCTGCGCGTCTTCGCGGCCTGCCCGCCCGGCTCGGTCGTCGTCGCCCCGCAGGCGCGTGCCCTCGCCGAGCGCTTCCTCGACCCCGCGCAGCTCGTCGACCCCGACGACGTCGTGGCAGGTGAGCTCGCCGCGGCGCTGCGCCCGGAGCACCTGCTGGGCGAGCACAACCTCGGCAACGCGCGGGTCGCGCTCGCCGCGTGCGCGCTGCTCGGCCTGGACCTCGCCGCGTCCACCGGGCAGGTGCTCGGCGCGGTGGGCGCCTTCCGGGCGCTGCCGCACCGGCTGTCGCCGATCGCGCGCCTGGGCGAGGTGACCGTCGTCGACGACACGCTGAGCACCACGCCCGTCTCGGTGCTCGCCGCCCTCGACGCGCTGGCGCCCCGCCCCGTGACGCTGATCGCCGGCGGTCAGGACCGGGGGCTGGACTACACGGGCCTGGCCGCGGCGTTGGCCCTCCGCAGCGGGAGCGTCGCGCTGGTCACCGTGCCCGACACGGGCGTCCGGCTGGCCGCCGACGTCCGCCGGGCCCCCGGCGGTGCGGCGGTGACCGTGACCGAGACGGCGACGCTGGAGGAGGCGGTCCGGGTGGCGCTCGCGACCACGGTGCCCGGCGGCGTCGTCCTCCTCTCGCCCGGCGCCCCCAGCTACAACCGCTTCCGCAACTACGAGGAGCTGGCCGCGCGGTTCACCGAGCTCGTGCTCGCCGCCGGCGCGACCGCCCTCCCAGGAGCCGCCCGATGACCACCCCACCGCCCTTCGAGATCACCGACCGCTCGCTCGACGTCGCCACCGGCGAGGCCGCGTTCACCTACCGGCTGGGCGAGGACGAGTTCACCGAGCGGCTCACGCTGGACCCCGCGCTGCTGCGCGAGACCGCGCCGGAGCAGCTCGACGCCGTCCTCGACCTGGTGCACCTGGTCATGGGCACCAGCTACTACAAGCTCGCCGCACCCGGCCGGGTCGTGGTGCGCCGCCCGGTCAGCAAGGCCCAGCTCGCCGTCGCCGAGGCCGCCTACGGCGCCGGGCTGGGCGAGTTCGCCGCCGTCAACCGGCTGCCGCTGCCGCACGTCGTCCAGTGGGACGTCGAGGTCCGCGACGCGGGCGCGGCCGTCCCGACGGCGGGGGAGCGGGGCGCGCTGCTGCCCGTCGGCGGCGGCAAGGACTCCGCGCTCGCCCTCGTCGTCCTCCCCGGGGGGACGGCGCTCGCGGTCAACCCGACCGACGCCCAGCGCGACGTGGCGCGCGCGGCCGGCGCCCCGCTGCTGGGCGTCCGCCGCCGGCTGGACCCGCTGATGATCCAGCGCACCACGGAGGGCGGGCTCAACGGGCACGTGCCGGTGACCGCCATCAACTCCGCGATCTCCACGCTGGTCGCCGTCCTCGGCGGCTACGACCCGGTGGTGTTCGCCAACGAGCGCTCCGCCGACGAGGAGACGATGTCGGTCGGCGGGGTGCCGGTGAACCACCAGTACTCGAAGTCCTACGAGTTCGAGCAGCTGTTCGCCGCCGCGACCGCCGAGGTGGGGGTCACCTACTTCAGCCTGACCCGCCAGCTGTCCGAGCTCGCCACCGTCGCCGCGGTGGCCGCGCTGCCGCTGCGCGAGCACATCCTGAGCTGCAACCGCTCCTACACCCAGCGGCACATGGGCGGCGAGGCGACGCAGCGCTGGTGCCTGCACTGCGACAAGTGCCTGTTCACCTTCCTGATGTTCGCGGTGTTCCTCACGCCGGCCGAGGCGCAGCGGATGTTCGGCGGCAACCCGCTGGCCGACCTCTCCCTCGCCGACGGCTTCCGCGTGCTGTGGGCGACGGACAAGCCGTTCGACTGCGTCGGGGAGCGGGCCGAGAGCGCCGCCGCGATGGCCTACCTGGCCGGCAGCCGCGCGTGGGCCGGCCAGCCGGTGGTGCGCGAGCTCGGCGACGAGGCGGCCGCGTTCGCCGCCGCCACCGGCTCCACCGTGGCCGGCTTCCTGCCGCCGCGGGGGCCGCACTCGGTGCCGGCGCAGCACCTGGCCGTGCTGCGGGGGGTCCTGGCCGACGCGCGTCCCCCCGTGGAGTAGCCGCTGGACGCCGGTGCCGCTCGCGACGCGATCGAGCGGGCACTGCTGCGCACTGCGGCCCGGGACGTCGCCCCGCTGGGTGCCGCCGTCCGGGGCCAGCTCGGCGACCTGGCTGCGCTCCTGGCCGGGGCCGCGACGGCCGGCCGCCGGATCGGGCTGGTCACCGGCGTGCACATCGCCTGGGCGCCGCGCCCGGCCGCGGAGACCGACGGACCCGTCGGCACCGCCGTCCTCGCCCGGGCGCTGGCCCTCCTGGGCGGGGTGCCGGTCGTGCTCACCGACGCCTGGTGCGGGCCGGTGGTCGACGCCTGCCTGGCCGCGGCCGGCTGCGGGCCCGCGGTGGTCCTCCCGGGGACCGCCACGGAGGACGACGTCCGGACGGCCGTCGCCGCGCTCGACCCGGCCGCGCTCGTCGCCGTCGAGCGGCTGGGCCCCAACCGGTCCGGCCGGGTCCTGACCATGCGCGCGGTCGACATCACGGCGTCCACCGCTCCGCTGCACGTCGCGTTCGACCTGCCGGGCCTGGCCACCGGCGCGGTCGGTGACGGCGGCAACGAGATCGGCATGGGCAACGTGCCGCTGGAGGTCGTCGCCGGGGCCGTCCGGCACGGCGCCGAGATCGCCTGCCGCACGGCGGTCGGCTCGCTCGTGGTCGCCGGGACGTCCAACTGGGGCTGCTACGGCCTCGTCGCCGCGCTGGCGCGGGCGGTCCCGGACCGGGCCGGCGCGCTCCTCGCGCTGCTGACCCCCGACCTGGACACGGCCCTGCTGGCGGCCGCGTCGGCCGCCGGGGGGATCGACGGGGTGACCGGGGAACCGGGGCTGTCGGTGGACGGCGTCGCGGTGGCCGACTACGCCGACCTGTTCGACGACCTCGTCCGCCTAGGCTCGGGGGCGTGGCAGACCGACCGGGCCCCGACGCCGCACCGCTCGCCGAGCGGTTGCGGGCCCGCGGCCTGCGGCTGACCACCCAGCGCACGCAGGTGCTGGCCGCCGTCGCCGCGCTGGAGCACGCCACGCCGGAGGCCATCGGGGCGCGGCTGCGCGAGGAGGCCGGGCCCGACGGCGCGGCTCCGGACACCTCGACCGTCTACCGCAACCTCGAGCTGCTGGAGCGGCTCGGCCTCGTGTGGCACACCCACCTGGGCAAGGGCGCGCCGGTCTACCACGCGTTCGAGCACCCGCACCTGCACGTCGTCTGCCAGGTCTGCGGGGGCATCGACTCCGTGGATCCGCACCTGCTCGACGCCGCGGCGGAACGTCTGACCGCCGACCTGGGTTTCAGGTTGGACATCGGTCACGTCGCCCTGTCCGGGACGTGCCGGTCCTGCCGCGCGACCGAGGAGACACCGTGAACGCATCCGCCCTGCTGGGCCGACCGGGCGCCGTCGCGACCGAGGCGGGCACGACCGCCGCCCACCACGGCGACCCGCTGCGCGAGCAGCGGCTGCTGGCCGAGGGCGCCGGGCTCGTCGACCGCAGCGACCGCGACGTCGTCACCATCCCCGGCGCCGACCGGCTGACGTGGCTGCACAGCCTGCTGAGCCAGCACGTGGAGCAGCTGGCCGACCGCACCGGCACGGAGGCGCTCCTGCTCTCCCCGAACGGGCACGTCGAGCACCACCTGGTGCTCACCGAGCTGGACTGCACCGTCTGGGCCGACGTCGAGCCCGGCACCGGCCCGGCGCTGCAGACCTTCCTGGACCGGATGCGCTTCATGCTGCGGGTCGAGCCGGCGCTGGTCACCGCCGACTGGGCGCTGCTGACGCTCGTCGGGCCGCGCGGGGACGACGTGCTCGCCACCGCCGGGCTGCCCGTGCCGGCCGCCCCGTACGCCGTCGAGCCGCTGGCGGACGGTGGCTGGGTGCGCCGGATGCCGCCGATCGGGGACGGCGCCCCGGTGGTCGACCTCCTGGTGCCCCGGCCGGCCGTCGACGCGACCGCCGACGCCCTGCTGGCCGCGGGCGCGGGCCTGGCCGGGATCGACGCGTTCGAGGCGCTGCGGGTCGAGGCCCGCCGTCCGCGGCTCGGCGTCGACAGCGACCACCGCACCATCCCGAACGAGCTGGAGTGGCTGAGCACCGCCGTCCACCTGCAGAAGGGCTGCTACCGCGGGCAGGAGACCGTCGCGCGGGTGCACAACCTCGGCCGCCCGCCGCGGCGGCTGGTCCTCCTGCACCTGGACGGCGTCAGCGAGGACCTCCCCGTGCCGGGGACGCCGGTGCTGGTGGGTACCCGCGAGGTCGGCCGGGTCGGGTCGGTCGTGCGGCACCACGAGCTCGGTGTGATCGCGCTGGCGCTGGTGAAGCAGTCCGTGGCGGCCGACGCCGAGCTCACGGTGGGCGGCTCCCGCGCCGCGATCGACCCCGACGACGCCCCGACCGCGCTCGACGACGAGCAGGTCGCGGCCCGGGAGCGGGTCCGCGCGGTCCGGTCTGCCACCATTCAGCGGTGACCTCGGGGACCGTCGTGACCCTGGCGCCGGCTCCGGCCGGGCCGGACGAGCTCGCCGGCACCGCCCGGGACTGCCAGGCCGTCGGCGCCACGGTGCTCCTGCTGCCCCCGCTGGGCGTCGCCGCCGCCGGTGCTGTCCTCGCCGCGGTCCGCGAGGAGACCGACCTGCTGGTGCAGGCGGCGGATCCGGGGCTCGGCGCCGACCTGGTCACCGTGCCCCTCGGCACGCCCGGACCGCTGCTCGCCGACCTGGTGGCCGCCGTCGGCTCCGGCGGCGGCACACCGGTGTACGAGGTCAGCGCGCCGGAGCACCTCGACGTCCTCGCCGACCTGCTCGACCGGACCGGCCCGCCGGCGCCGGTGCTCGTCTCCCTCGTCCTCGGGAGCCCCGGTGGTCTGCCCGGCACGCTCGTCGCCGTCGCCGACTGCCTCCGGCGGCTGCCCGCCGGAGCGGTGTGGAGCGCCGCCGGCCGCGGGGCCACGGCTCTGCCGGTGCTGCTGGCCGCGCTCTCGGCCGGCGGGCACGTGCGGGCCGGCGCCGCGGACGGGTCGGGGACGGTGCCCGGCGACCCCGGCCGGGCGGACCTGCAGCTGGTGGCCCGCGCCGCGGGCCTGGCGCGGATCGCCCAGCGCCCGCCCGTTCCGCCGGCCGCCGCCCGCGACCTGCTGCTCGGCCCGGCCCCCGGGCTGCTCGCACCCCGAACCGCCCCGTCCCCGACGTCCGTGGAGATCCGATGACGCCCAAGACTCCCCCCGCCGGCGGCGCCGACGTCGACGCGCTGCTCGACCCCGGCTTCCTCGAGGCCGCCGTCACCGCCCCGATGGCCGAGGTCCGCCGGCTGCGGCGGCACGCCGAGCAGCAGGAGGTCAACCTCTCCTACACGCGGCGGCTGCTGCAGGGCCGCCTGGACATCGTCCGGCGCGAGCTCCAGCGGCGCGCCGAGCACGACGGCCGGTCGCTGCTGGACCTGCTGCCGGAGATCCTCGCCGAGAAGGGCCGGGGCCCGGCGCACGGCCTCGGCCGGCACCAGACGGTGCAGCCGGCCGCCCCGGAGGAGTACGAGTCCTGGGTGAACGCGCTGACGCCCGGGGTCGACCTCCTGGCCATCAGCGAGCTGCCCGACGCCGACCTCGAAGGGGCCGCGCGCGCCCTCGCCGCGGCCGAGGGGTCGCTGTCGGAGCGCCGCCGCGGCGTGCAGCAGGTGATGGACGGGCTGGCCGGCGAGCTCGGCCGCCGCTACCGCAACGGCGAGGCCGACGTCGCCGCCCTGCTCGCCGACGAGGGTCGCCACTGAACGGGGACTGGCCCGTCAACCCGGTCCTCGTCGAGGTCTGGCGCTCGGGCTTCCTGGAGTCGGTGCACCGGGGCGGGCTCGTCGTCCTCTCGGCCGAGGGGGCGGTCATCGCCGCGGCCGGCGACGTCGACCGGCCGGTCCTGCCGCGCTCGTCGAACAAGCCGGTGCAGGCCACCGTGTACCTGGACGCCGGCTGGGTGCCGGCGTCGACGCAGGAACTGGCCATCGCCGCCGGGTCGCACACCGGCGAGGACGGGCACCGGGAGCTCGCCGCCGGGATCCTGGCCGCGGCGGGTCTGGGGCCCGACGCCCTGGGCTGCCCCGCGGCCCTCCCGTCGGACGAGCAGACCCGCGCCCGGTGGCTGACGGAGGGCCGCGCGCCGGAGCGTCCGGCCATGAACTGCTCGGGCAAGCACGCGGCGATGCTGGCCGCCTGTGTCGCCGCCGGCTGGCCTGTCGACGGGTACCTGGACCGGCAGCACCCGCTGCAGCAGGCGATCGAGGCCCGGCTGGGCGAGGCCGCGGGGGAGCCGGTGTCCGCCGTCGTCGTGGACGGCTGCGGCGCGCCCCAGCACGCGCTCTCGCTGACGGGGCTGGCCCGCGGCACGCTGTCGCTGGTGCAGGCCGCGGAGGGCAGCCCGGGACGGCGCGTGGCCGACGCCATGCGCGCGCACCCCTGGTACGTCGCCGGCACCGGACACGAGGACACGGACCTGATGACGGCCGTTCCGGGTGCCCTGGTCAAGCACGGCGCGGACGGCGTGCACGTGGCCGCGCTGCCCGGGCGGGGCGTCCTCGCGTTCAAGCTCGACGACGGCGGTCAGCGGGGCCGGACCGTGCTGCTGGCCGCCGGGCTGCGCCGCCTGGGCGTCGACGCCGATCTCCTCGCCCCGTGGGTGGTCACCCCCGTGACCGGCGGCGACGGCGTCGTGGGGGAGGTCCGGGCCGCCGCACTGCCGGCTTGAGGACGTGTGAGGCGACTCACGGCCGGGTGCTAGCTCCACCGCTTGCAGGAGCTAGCACCCGCGGTTAGCGTCGTATCCGTGCAGACACCGACCGAGTTCGTGCGCGAGCAGGTGACCACGGTCCGCGAGAAGGTGGACCAGCTCGCCGGCTCGGTCGCGGACACGGTCGCCGCCGAGAAGGAGAAGGTCTCGGCGACCAGCTCGCAGGTCGGGGACTTCATCCGGGAGCAGCGCAGCGCGGCCCGGGTGTCGCTCCGCGAGCTCGCCCGCACCGCCGGGGTGAGCAACCCGTACCTGTCGCAGGTGGAGCGCGGTCTGCGCAAGCCGTCGGCGGAGATCCTCGCGGCCATCGCCAAGGGCCTGCAGATCTCGGCCGAGACGCTGTACGAGCAGGCCGGGATCCTCGACCGCCGGTCGGGCAACCCGGACACGGTCGCCGCCATCCGCGGCGACGAGGCGCTCTCCGAGCGGCACCGGGCCGTGCTCCTCGAGCTCTACGAGACCTACGTCCGCGAGCACGCCGCGACCCAGAAGACCAGCACCCCGAAGACCACGACCCCTGACTCCACGGAGGAGACGGCATGACCACCACCGACACCCTGAAGACCTACGGCGAGAAGGCGTTCGAGGTCTACAAGACCCAGCTCCTCGCGACCATCGGCGCCGGTGACCTGGCCGTCGAGCGCGCCCGCGCCGTCGTCGGCCAGCTCCGCACCCGCGCCGAGGCGCTGCCCGGCGAGGCGCAGGTCCAGGCCGACCTGGCCGCCAAGGAGGCCCGCACCCGCGCCGAGGAGGCCGCCAACCGCGCCCGCGGCGCCGTGCAGACCGCCCGCACCACGGCCGTCCAGTTCGCGAAGGTCGTCGAGCCGGAGACCGTCCGCGCCACCGTGACCGGCCTCGTCGAGACCGCCCGCACCCAGGCCGTCGCCACGCTGGAGACCCTGGCCGAGCGCGGTGCCACCGTCGTCGACGAGCTCCGCCGTCAGCCGGCCTTCCGCAAGGTCGTCGCCCGCGCCGAGCGCGCCGTCGACGCCGTCGAGGACACCCTGGAGGACGTTCTCGAGGAGGGCGCCGAGGCCGTCACCGAGGCGTCGGACAAGGTCACCTCGGTCGCGCAGAAGACCGCGGCGAAGGCCACCAAGGCCGCCGCCAAGGCCGAGACCACCGTCGACGAGGCCGCCGACACCGCCAAGGCCGACCTCGAGGCCAGCGCGCAGCCGGCCACCAAGCCGGTCGCGAAGCGGACCACCCCGGCCCGCTCCAAGGCCACCGCCACCACCTCGGCGCGCGTCCCCCGGGCCCGCTCGACGAAGAAGACCGGGCCCTCGGCCTGATCCCGCCGCCGACCCCACGGTCGGCACCCTGACCAGGGCCCCGGAGCTGCTTTCGCGCTCCGGGGCCCTGTCACGTCCCGGTCCGGGGCCCCGGCGCGGGTACCCTGCCGCCATGGGGTTCCAGGCTCTCGTCCTCGAGGCGCTGTACTGGGGGACCGTCGCGCTCGCCCTCTGGGCGCTGGTCGACGCCGTGACCCGCCCCGCCCCGGGCTTCGTCGCCGCGGGCAAGCTGACCAAGCCGGCCTGGCTGGGCATCACCGCCCTGGCCGCGGTGCTCCTCTTCGCCATGGGGCCGATGAGCTTCCTCGGCCTCCCGGCGGTGGTCGCCGCCGCCGTCTACCTGGTCGACGTGCGCCCCGCCGTCCGCGGCCTGCACCGCGGCAACACCGGCTGGTAGCCCGCCGTCACCCGGCGGGGATCACCAGCCACAGCACCAGGTAGACCAGGATCTGCGGTCCCGGCAGGACGCACGACAGGACGAAGGCCAGCCGCAGGCCGCCGGTGGACAGGCCGTAGCGGCGCGCGATGCCGGAGCACACCCCGCCGAGCCGCTTGTTCCTGGTGTCGCGCCGCAGTCGGGGCGTAGGAGCTGTCATGAGCCGACCGTACGGCGGCCGCGCCGGCGGGGTCAGCGGCTGAAGACGCCGGCCGGTGGCTCCGGCGAGGGGACGGCGTCCGCGTCACCGACCGGCCGTGCGTCGCCGACGAACCGGTCGAGGTCCGCGCCCTCCACCACCCGGGACGGCATCGGGTCACCGGCGCAGCGCCGGGTGAGGCCGGCCACCGGCAGGGGCGCGTCGGAGGCGACGGCGACGAGGTTGCCGAACCGGCGCCCGCGGAACGTGCCGGGCTCGGCGACGAGGCACACGGAGGGGAACACCGACCGCAGCGTGGCCACCTGCCCGCGGGCGAACCGCAGCGGCGGACCGTCGGCGACGTTGGCCGCGTAGAGACCGCCGGGGCGCAGCACCCGCCGCACCTCGGTGACGAACTCGGTGGTGGTCAGGTGCGCCGGCGTGCGCGCCCCCGCGAACACGTCGCAGACGACGACGTCGGCGCTCGCCGTGTGCGCCGCCTCGAGCCCGGCCCGGGCGTCGGCCGCGCGGACCCGGATCCGGGCGTTGCGCGGCAGGGGCAGGTGCGCGCGCACCAGTTCGGTCAGGGGCTCGTCGAGCTCGACCACCCGCTGGCGCGACCCGGGACGGGTCACCGCGACGTAGCGCGCGAGCGTCAGTGCCCCACCGCCCAGGTGGAGGACGTCGAGCGGTGCGCCCTCGTCCGCGGCCAGGTCGAGCACGTGACCCATCCGGCGGACGTACTCGAACTCCAGGTGGGTGGGATCGGCGAGGTCGACGTGCGACTGCGGGGTGTCGTCGACCAGGAGCACCCACGCGCCGTCGCGGTCGGCGTCCCCGAGCAGCTCGGCGACGCCCCCGGCGACCGGCACGCGCCCCGGCGGCGGGGGTGGCTCGGCGGACCGGCGGCTCATCGCGGCGCCACCGCCGACCAGCGGACGGTCAGCTCGCCCTCGCGCCACCGGCGGGTCGAGCCGACCAGCGGCCACCCCTGGTCGGCCAGCGTCTGCGCGGCGGCCGCCCACCGCTGCCGTGGGCCGAACGTCGCGAGACCGGCCGCGGCGGCCCAGGCGGCGTCGAACGCGCGCAGCAGGTCGTGCACGGGCTCGCCGGGCACGTTGTGGTGGATGAGCGCCTTGGGCAGCCGCTCGGCGAGGTCGGAGGGGCGGTCCAGGTCGGCGACCCGCGCGGCCAGGGTCAGGGTGAGCGGGCCGTCGGCGTCCAGCGCGACCCACGCCGAGCGCCGTCCCCACTCGTCGCAGGTCCCCTCCACGAGCAGCCCGCCCGGCGCCAGCCGTGCGCACACCGTCTCCCAGGCCCGGGCCGCGGACGGCTCGTCGTACTGGCGCAGCACGTTGAACGCCCGCACCAGCACCGGCTGCAGCCCGGCGAGCTCGAAGCCGCCGAGCCGGAAGTCCAGCCGCGGCGGATCCCGGTCGGCGGCCACCGCCGCGACCCGCTCGGGGTCGATCTCCAGCCCGACCACCTGCAGGCCCGGCACCCGCGGCGCCAGCCGCTCGGCCAGCTCCACGGTGGTGACGGCCGAGGCGCCGTAGCCCAGGTCGACGACGAGCGGCTGGGCGGCGTCGCGCAGCCGGGGCACCTGGGTGGCGACCAGCCAGCGGTCGACCCGCCGCAGCCGGTTGGCGTTCGTGGTGCCGCGGGTGGGCAGTCCCAGCGCGCGGGCGCGGCCGGCGGCCAGCCGCGGGTTCGCCCGGCGCGGCGTGTCCGGGAGGACGGCGCGGCGCTTGTGGTCGCCGCCGCTCGTCTCGCTCACCGGGTCCGAGGGTAGTCGCGGCTAGCGTGGGTGCGTGCAGGTCCGCTCCGACGTCCCCCTCGCTCCGCTCACCACCCTCGGCGTCGGGGGGCCGGCCGCGCGGCTGGTCGAGGTCGCCGACGCCGCCGAGCTCGTGGCCGCGGTGCGTGACGCCGACGAGGCCGGCCGCCCGCTGCTGCTGCTCGGGGGCGGCTCGAACGTGGTCGCACCGGACGAGGGCTGGCCCGGCGACGTCGTCCTCGTGCGCTCGCGGGGCATCGCGCGCCGCGGGACCGAGCTCGAGGTGCAGGCCGGCGAGCCGTGGGAGGACGTCGTCGCGTATGCGGTGGGCGAGGGGCTGGCCGGCATCGAGGCGCTGGCCGGCATCCCCGGGTCGACCGGCGCAACCCCGGTGCAGAACGTCGGCGCCTACGGCCAGGAGGTCGCGCAGACCCTCACGACCGTGCGCGTCTGGGACCGGGCGGAGAAGCGCGAGCAGACGCTGACCACCGCCGAGTGCGGGTTCGCCTACCGGGACAGCCGGTTCAAGCGGGAGCCCGGCCGGTTCGTCGTCCTCACCGTGGGCTTCGCGCTCGAGGAGTCCGCGGTCTCCCGGCCGGTGGGCTACGCCGAGCTGGCCCGTGCCCTGGGCGTGGAGCTCGGGGAGACGGCACCGCTGGCCGCCGTCCGGGAGGCGGTGCTCGGCCTGCGCCGCGGCAAGGGGATGGTGTGGGACCCGGCCGACCCCGACACCCGCAGCGCCGGCTCGTTCTTCACCAACCCGGTCGTGCCCGCCGACCGCGCCGTCGAGGGCTGCCCGAGCTGGCCGGCCGGCGAGGGGCGGGTCAAGCTCAGCGCGGCCTGGCTGGTGCAGTCCGCCGGATTCGGCCGGGGCACCCGGCGCGGGCTGGTGGGGACGTCGCCGCGGCACAGCCTCGCGCTCACCACCGAGCCCGGCGCCACCGCCGCGGAGCTGCTGGCCTTCGCCGCCGACGTCGTCGCCACGGTGCAGGAGCGCTTCGGCGTCACGCTCGAGCAGGAACCGACCGCCGTCCGCCCCTAGTGGAGTGCGAGAGGCGAGGAAACCTCGCTCCGCGCACTCCACTCAGCCTTCGCGGTGGACCTTGTGCTGGGCGGCCTGCGCCCGGGGGCGGACGACGAGCAGGTCGACGTTCACGTGGTGCGGGCGGGTCAGCGTCCAGGCGATGCAGTCGGCGACGTCCTCGGCCACCAGCGGCTCGCGCACTCCGCGGTACACCGCTGCGGCGGCCTCCTCCGAGCCGGTGCGGTTCACCGCGAACTCGTCGGTGCGCACCATCCCGGGCGCGATCTCGATCACCCGGATCGGCTCGGCGACCAGCTCCAGGCGCAGCGTCCCGGCCAGCGTGTGCACCCCGTGCTTGGCCGCCGTATAGGACGCGCCGCCCTCGTAGCTGACCATGCCCGCGGTCGAGCCGACGAAGAGGACGTCGCCCGCGCCCGACGCCCGCAGCAGCGGCAGCAGCGCCTTCGTGAGCCGCACCGAGCCGAGCACGTTCACGTCGAACGCCCGGGCCCAGGAGTCGAGGTCGGCGTCGGCGACGGGCTTCGCGTCGAACGCGCCGCCGGCGTTGTTCACCAGGACGTCGACCTGGTCCAGCTCGGCGACGAAGGCCGCCACCGAGTCGGCATCGGTCACGTCGAGGGGGAGCGCCCGACCGCCGATCCGGTCGGCCAGCGCGGTCAGCCGGTCGAGCCGGCGGGCGCCCAGGACGACGTCGAAGCCCTCGGCCGCCAGACGCTCGGCGGTCGCGGCGCCGATGCCGCTGGAGGCGCCGGTGACGACGGCGGTGCGCCCGGATCCGGGCAGGTCGGCGGGGGTACGTGACACACCGGACATGTGGACATCCTGGCGCTGTTGCAGGATGGGAGGTCGACAGGGTGCCTCCCGGCCCCTCGTCCAGTGCCCCAGCAGGTCCGGTCAGGAGGTCGCAGCCGCGTGGTCTCCCGTCTGCACACCCCCGGTCCGCTGCGCCGGGTGGCCACGCTCTCGGTGCACACCAGCCCGCTGGACCAGCCCGGCGCCGGTGACGCCGGCGGCATGAACGTCTACATCGTCGAGGTCTCCCGCCGGCTGGCCGCCCGCGGCATCGCCGTCGAGGTCTTCACCCGCGCCACGTCCAGCGACCTGCCGCCCGTGGTGGAGATGAGCCCGGGTGTGCTCGTCCGCCACGTCACGGCCGGACCGTTCGAGGGCCTGGGCAAGGAGGAGCTCCCCGGCCAGCTGTGCGCGTTCACGGCCGCGGTGCTGCGCGAGGAGGCCCAGCACGAGCCGGGTCACTACGACGTCGTCCACTCGCACTACTGGCTCTCCGGGCAGGTCGGCTGGCTGGCGCGCGACCGCTGGAGCGTGCCGCTCATCCACAGCGCGCACACCCTCGCGAAGGTCAAGAACGCCGCCCTCGCCGCGGGGGACCGGCCCGAGCCGCGGGCCCGCGTCATCGGCGAGGAGCAGGTCGTCGCCGAGGCCGACCGGCTGATCGCCAACACCGAGGACGAGGCCGCCCAGCTGGTCGGCCACTACGGAGCCGACCCGCGGCGCACCCTCGTCGTCCCGCCCGGGGTGGACCTCGACCGCTTCCGGCCCGGCGACCGGGCCGCCGCCCGCCGTGCGGTCGGGCTGCCCGACGACGCCGTCGTCCTGCTGTTCGTCGGCCGCATCCAGCCGCTCAAGGCGCCCGACCTGCTGCTCGAGACCGCCGCGCGGATGCTCGCCGACGACCCGGCCCTGCGCGACCGGCTGCGCATCCAGGTGGTGGGCGCGCCCAGCGGGTCCGGCCTGGAGGCGCCGCGGCAGCTGCAGGAGCTGGCGGTCTCGCTCGGCATCGCCGACCTCGTGCAGTTCCTCCCGCCGCAGCCGCCCGACCGGCTGGCCGAGCACTACCGGGCCGCCGACGTCGCCGTGGTCCCGAGCCACAACGAGTCGTTCGGGCTGGTGGCACTGGAGGCCCAGGCCTGCGGGACGCCCGTCGTCGCCGCCGCGGTCGGCGGCCTGTCCACCGCCGTGCGCGACGGGTTCTCCGGTGTGCTGGTCGCGGGCCGCGACCCGGCCGACTACGCCGCCGCCGTCCGGTCGGTCCTCGCCCGCCGCGAGCTGCTCTCGGCCGGCGCCCGGCGGCACGCCGCGGCGTTCTCCTGGGACCGCACGGCCGACTCGCTGGTCGAGGCCTACACCTCCGCGGCGGCCGAGATGGCCGGGGCGTCGCGACGGCGGGGCAGCGGCTCGCTGCGGGCCGTCGGCGGAGCGCAGGTGGCCCGGTGACCCGGCGGCCGATCGAGGAGCTCGACGGCGTCATCGGCGCCGCGCTCCGCGACAGCGAGCTCGTGCACGAGCACCCCGGGCCCGGGCAGTGGCTGGTCGACCTCCCGGGGACCAAGAAGCTGAAGACGGTGTGCGGCCTGGTCGTGGGCGAGCACGCGCTGCGCGTCGAGGCGTTCGTCTGCCGCCAGCCCGACGAGAACCGCGAGCAGCTGTGGACCTACCTGCTGCAGCACAACGCCCGGATGTACGGGGTGGCCTTCTCGATCGACGCGGTCGGGGACGTGTACCTGACCGGCCGGCTCCCGCACGCCGCGGTCACCGCCGACGAGCTCGACCGGGTGCTCGGGTCGGTGCTCAGCTACGCCGACGACCACTTCAACACGATGCTCGAGATCGGCTTCGGCACCTCGATCAAGCGGGAGTGGGACTGGCGGGTCAAGCGCGGGGAGTCGCTGCGCAACCTGGAGGCGTTCGCCGAGTTCGCCGACCCCAGCCGCCGGTCCGGGGCGGGCCCTGGCTCCTGAGTCGTGTCGGGCAGGATGTGCGCCGTGACCGGGACTCTGGTGCTCCTCCGCCACGGTGAGAGCGAGTGGAACAAGGCCAACCTCTTCACCGGGTGGGTCGACGTGCAGCTGTCCGAGAAGGGCCGGGCCGAGGCCGCCCGCGGTGGGGAGCTGCTCGCCGCGGCCGGGCTGCTGCCCGACGTGCTGCACACCTCGCTGCTCCGCCGGGCCATCACCACGGCCGAGCTGGCGCTGGCCGCCGCCGACCGGCACTGGATCCCGGTCACGCGGTCCTGGCGGCTCAACGAACGGCACTACGGCGCCCTCCAGGGCAAGGACAAGGCCGCCACCCTCGCCGAGTACGGCGAGGAGCAGTTCCAGACCTGGCGGCGGTCGTACTCGACCCCGCCGCCGCCGATCGACCCCGGCAGCGAGTTCAGCCAGGACGACGACCCGCGCTACGCGTTCCTGCCGCCGGAGGTGCGACCGGCCACCGAGTGCCTGGCCGACGTCGTCGTCCGGATGCTGCCGTACTGGTACGACGCGATCGTCCCCGACCTCCGGGCCGGGCAGACGGTGCTGGTCGCCGCGCACGGCAACAGCCTGCGCGCGCTGGTGAAGCACCTGGACGGGATGGGCGAGGACGAGGTCGTCGGCCTCAACATCCCCACCGGCGTGCCGCTGCGCTACGACCTGGACGACGACCTGCGGCCGCTGAAGCCCGGCGGTGAGTACCTCGACCCCGAGGCCGCTGCCGCCGCCATCGAGGCCGTCAAGAACCAGGGGAAGAAGTAGAGACACAGCGCAAGAGGGTCACACCCCTCGCATCTCCATCTCGCCGGTCACGAGGTAGACGACGCGGCGGGCGACGCTGACCGCGTGGTCGGCGAAGCGCTCGTAGTACCGGCCGAGCAGGGTGACGTCGATGGCCTGTTCCATGCCGTGCGGCCAGGTGTCGGACAGCAGCTCGGAGAACAACTGCCGGTGCACCTGGTCCATGAGGTCGTCCTCGGCCTCCAGCTGGGCGGCGGCCTCGACGTCGAGCTTGGCGATCACCGTCGCGGTCTTGCTGACCAGGCTCTCGGCGATGTGGCCGGCCTCGAGGAACAGCGGCCGCACCTCCTGGGGGACCGCCGGGTCGGGGAACCGCATCCGCGCGACCTTGGCCACGTGGACGGCGAGGTCGCCCATCCGCTCCAGGTCGGCGACGATCCGCATGGCGGCGGTCACCGTGCGCAGGTCGGTGGCGACCGGCTGCTGGCGGGCCAGCAGGGCGAAGCACCGCTGCTCGATGCTCTCCCGTACCGCGTCGATGTGCTCGTCGCCGGCGATCACCCGGTCGGCGAGGGCGACGTCGGCGTCCAGGAGCGCGGTGGTGGCCGTGCTCATGGCCGAGCCCGCCGAGTTGGCCATCTCGACCAGGCAGGCGTTGATGTCCTCGAGTTCCTCGCGGTAGTGCTCGCGCACGGTCGTCCCTCCTCGTCGGCCCGTCCCCGGGCCGGGGTGGTGCTGGGCGGCGCCGGTTGCTCCGGGGTCCGCGCTCCGGAGCCGAGGGTAGGCCGGGCTCCCTGACGTCGTCCGGCCCGCGAGGTGAACGAGGGGGCACGGGGACGTGAACAGATCCGCGCGGGTGCCGTGGCACCACTCGCACGGGGGATGACGGGGGGTCCTCCCGGCCTAGCATCGGCCTCGTGAGCCCGACGGTCGCCCTCGTGACCGGCCTCGTCCTGGGTGCTGTCCTGGTCGCGGCCGTCGTCGTCACGCGTCGTCGGCTGGCCGAGGAGCCGGTGCGCGTGGAACCCGACCCCACCCTGGAGCAGCTGCTCGCCCGGCGCCTGGTGGACCTCATGGACCCGGCGGTCGTCGTGGTCGACGTCGACGAGGCGGTCCTCCTGGCGAACCCCGCGGCACGGGCCCTGGGCATCGTGCGCGGCACGCGCCTGCTGGTGCCGGAACTGCTCCGCGTGGTCCGCGAGGTCCGCGACGGCGGGAGCCGCCGGGCCGACGTCTCCCTGCCGGGTGACCTCGTCGGCTCGGGGCCGCGGCGGGTCGGCGTGCACGGCGTCCGGCTGGAGAGCGGCTCGGCTCCGCTGCCCGGACCCGTCGCGCTGGTGCTGCAGGACGTCACCGAGGCCCGCCGGGTCGAGGAGGTGCGGCGCGACTTCGTCGCCAACGTCGGGCACGAGCTGAAGACGCCGGTCGGCGCGCTCGCGCTGCTGGCCGAAGCGGTGCAGGACGCGGCCGACGACCCCGAGACCGTGCAGCGCTTCGCGGCCCGCATGTCGCACGAGGCAGACCGGCTGGCCCGCCTGGTCCGCGAACTGATCGACCTCTCCCGACTGCAGGGCGGCGAGCCGCTGCCGGACCTCGTCCCCGTCGACGTCGACACCGTGCTGCTCGAGTCCACCGACCGCACCGGGCTCGCCGCCGCCGCGAAGCACATCGACCTGGTGGTGGGCGGCGAGCGCGGGCTGGTCGTGCGCGGCGTCGAGGCGCAGCTGGCCACCGCGGTCACCAACCTGCTCGCCAACGCCGTCCACTACAGCCCCGAGGGCACCCGCATCGCGGTGGCCGCCCGGGCGCGGTCGGGCTTCGCCGAGATCGCGGTCACCGACAGCGGGATCGGGATCCCGCGCGAGGACCGCTCCCGCGTCTTCGAGCGCTTCTACCGCGTCGACCAGTCGCGGGCCTCCAGCACCGGCGGAACCGGCCTCGGTCTGGCGATCGTCAAGCACGTCGCCAGCAACCACGGCGGCTCGGTCACGGTGTGGAGCGAGGAGGGCCTGGGGTCGACCTTCACCCTGCGGATCCCGCTGGCCGCCGCGCCCGACGTCCCGCCGGCCGGCGAGCCCCCCACAGACACCGGCAGCGAACCCGCGGCCGCGCACCAGTCCCCGTCCGCGGTCTCGCACGTCGGTGGACACACGGAAGGACGATCATGACCCGGGTGCTCGTGGTGGAGGACGAGGAGTCCTTCTCCGACGCGTTGTCGTACATGCTGCGCCGGGAGGGCTTCGACGCGGTCGTGGCGTCGACCGGCCCGCAGGCGCTCGACGAGTTCGACCGGCAGGGCGCCGACATCGTGCTCCTGGACCTGATGCTGCCCGGGATCCCCGGCACCGAGGTCTGCCGGACGCTGCGCAGCCGCAGCAACGTGCCGATCATCATGCTGACGGCGAAGGACGGCGAGATCGACAAGGTCGTGGGCCTGGAGCTCGGCGCCGACGACTACGTCACCAAGCCCTACTCGGCGCGCGAGCTCGTGGCCCGCATCCGGGCGGTCCTCCGCCGCCGCGGTGAGCCCGAGGCGACCGCCGACGGGGCGCTGGAGGCCGGTCCGGTGCGCATGGACGTCGACCGGCACGTCGTCGCGGTCGGCGGGCAGCCGGTGTCGCTGCCGCTGAAGGAGTTCGACCTGCTCGAGCTCCTGCTGCGCAACGCGGGACGGGTGCTCACCCGGGCCCAGCTCATCGACCGCATCTGGGGCTCCGACTACGTCGGCGACACCAAGACCCTCGACGTCCACGTCAAGCGGCTGCGGGCGAAGATCGAGCCGGACCCGGCCAACCCCGAGTACCTGCTGACCGTCCGGGGCCTGGGTTACAAGTTCGAGGCGTGACACATCGTCGGCCTCCGGCCGACACCGCGGCCAGGAGCCGGGTCGAGCTGCGCTGAGCCCTGCCCCGTCGTCTCGGGGGAGGACCCTTCGGGCCCGCCGCCCGAGGCGACCGCCTCCGGCGTCCGTTCACTGGCCGCGGCCGGTCTCCTCCTGCAGCTCGTCGATCTTGATCGACGCGTCGGCCTTGGAGATGTCGTCCGGCACGTCCTCGCCCGCCTCGCGGGCGAGCGTGTTCAGGTAGCTCTTCTGCGCCCCGGTGGCCGGCTCGTCGCCGGTCACCCAGTCCTTCGGGTCCTTCTCGGCGGTCGGGTCGCCGGGCTGGCCGCTGTTGACGTTCGATTCGCTCATGTGTTCGAGCCTAGGCCCGGCTGAGCTCCTGCGCAGTGCGAGCCGAGGCGGCGGTCGCCGCGGCGGTGACCGCGCGGGCGTCGGCCTCGGCGACCCGGCGGCGGGCCTCCTCCCACCGGCGACCCGTGCGGTAGACGTGCACGCTGCCGCAGGTGGGGCACTCGACGGAGAGCGCGACGTGCGTCGGGTGGTTGACGATCGACCGGATGCGCCGGTCGGGGACGAGTTCGTCGGTCTGCGCGACGGGGCAGGTGATCAGCAACATGGGAACAGCCTGATCGCCGGGACCCCCCGCGACGAGTGGCCGGAGTGACACGGACCGCGTCATTCCTGCCATAGTGGTCCCGTGACCACCACGGAGCGCCCGGTCGTCGTCAGCGCCATCGTGGCCGACGGGCTCGTCGGCACGTTCGGCATCGGGGTCGTCGCCGAGGTGTTCGGCTACGACCGCACCGCCATGGGCCTGCCGCCGTTCGACTTCGCGCTGGTCAGCGACGCGCCGGGGATGATCCGGACGGACATCGGGTTGCCGATCCAGGTGGAGCACGGGTTCGAGCGGCTGGCCGTCTCCGACGTGATCCTGATGACCGCGTGGGAGGGCATGTACCACTCGCCGCCCGACGCGCTGCTCGACGCGCTGCGCGCCGCCCACGCCCGGGGCGCGATCATCGTCAGCCACTGCACCGGGGCCTTCGCCGTCGCCGCGGCGGGCCTGCTCGACGGCTGCCGGGCCACGACGCACTGGAAGTACGCCGGCGAGCTGGCGGCCCGCTACCCGGCGGTGGACGTCGACCCGGCGGTCCTCTACGTCGACTGCGGCCAGGTCATCACCGGCGCGGGCACCGCGGCCGGCGTCGACGCGATGCTGCACCTCGTGCGCCGGGAGTGGGGCCCGGCCGCGGCCAACGCCCTGGCCCGCGAGATGGTCGTCCCGCCGCACCGCGACGGCGGCCAGGCCCAGTTCATCGACGCCCCCGTCGCCGCGTGCGAGGACGACCGGCTCGGCGTCGTCCTCGAGTGGGCCCTCGGCCACCTGGCCGAGGACATCTCCGTGGAGGTGCTCGCCCGGCGGGCCCTCATGAGCCCGCGCAGCTTCGCCCGGCGGTTCAAGGCCACCACCGGGACCACGCCCCACGCCTGGCTGCTCGGCCAGCGGCTGGCCGCGGCGGAGACCCTGCTCGAGGAGAGCGACGCCCCGATCGAGGAGATCGCCCGGCTCGTCGGGTTCGGCACCGCCGCGGGCTTCCGCGACCAGTTCGCGCGCCGCCGCGGCGTCTCGCCGCGGGCCTACCGGCAGACCTTCCGGTCGGTGCGTCCCGTCGTCGTCGCCGCGGAGGACGACGCCGCCGCCTGACCCACCCGTCAGCGGCGACCGGCGGGGCTGCCCTCGCGCACCTCGACCGGGGGCACCGGGACGTCGGGGGGAGCGGCCGGGGGCACCGGTGCCCCGGTGGCGAAGCGCAGGCCCAGCAGCGTCCCGACCCGCTGCCGCACCAGCGGGGAGACCAGGCCGACGCCGGTCTCCCGGGCGACGGCGTCGAGCTCCTCCCCGGCGACGACGACGTAGCGGTCCGGCGCGGCATCGGCCCGGCCGACGAACGCGCGGCGGACGGCGTCCGGATCGGCGTCGGCGGGGGCCTCGGTGACCGGCGCGTCCACGACGACGGTGAGGTCGGGGAGGAGGCCGCGGGTGGCCCACATCGACGTCCGGAGGATGCGCTCGGCGTCCAGCCCCTGCCCGGCGCCGTGGAAGGCGATCGAGGCGTCGACGTAGTGGGAGCTGATCACCACCTGCTGGCCGGCCATGGCCGGGCGGATGACGGTCGCGACGTGCTGGGCCCGGTCGGCCGCCGCGAGCAGCGCCGCGGTGTAGACCTCCACGCGGGGGCCCTCGTCCTCGTCCCCGGGTGCGGGGCGGGGGGCCGGTGCCGGCCAGCCCGGCTCGTGGGAGGTCACGGCGGGCCGCGGCGGGTACAGGAAGCGGCGGACCCGGCGGCCCAGGTCGGTGTCGCTGGGCTCGGACGTGACGACGACGGGGCAGCCGCGCTCGCGGACCACGTCGGCCAGCGCCTCGGTGTACCGCCGGGTCAGCTCCCGGTCGGCGCCCTCCACGACGAGGAAGAGGCCGGCCGACTGCGGGGTGGCGGTCAGGATGTCGGAGTTGCCCCAGAGCAGGCGCAGCAGGTCCTTCGCGCCGCTCCGGTGGCGGGGGGCCACCTGCCGCGTGGCGTACACGCTGACCAGCAACGCGATCACGCTGCCGACCAGCAGCGTCAGACCGGGACCGGTGACGCTGAAGACCAGGTCGCCGATCTGGATCTCGTGGGACCCGAGGACGCCGGCGAGCCCCGGACCGACCGCCACGGCGAGCAGCAGCACGATGCGGACGGAGGAGACGACGAAGGAGAAGACCCGGCCGCGGAGGCGGTCCTCGACCTCCAGGCCGATCAGCGTGTAGCCGATGATCCAGCTCATCCCCGCGAAGAGCCCCACGAGGAAGGCCGACGCGGTGGCCAGGACGAAGTCCTGCAGCACCGACATCGCCAGCAGCGCCAGGCCGGACATGCCGATGGCGCGGCCGAAGAGGGTGCGCCGCGGGACCGTCGGGAGGATGCGCGGGCCCACCAGCATGCCCAGCGCCAGACCGGTGAAGACGGTGCCGAAGAGGATGCCGTAGCCGGCCGGACCGGCGTCCAGCGTGGCGATGTAGAGCTGGGCGACGCCGATGATCAGGCCGCCGGCGGCGAACGCCCCGACGGTGCCGATGTACAACGCGCGCATGCTCGGCTGGCTCCGGAGGAACGAGATCCCCTCGGCGATCAGCGAGAAGACGTTGGTCCCCTCGCTGCCTCCGGCGGCCCGTCCGGGCAGCAGGTGCCGGGACAGGAAGATGGTGGCCGCCGTGACGCCGTAGGTCAGCGCGTCGAAGACCAGCGCGATGACGATCGCCGTCTGCTCGGCGCCGGGCCCGTCGGAGACCGCGCGGGTCAGCGTCGACAGCAGCGCGAAGACCAGCGCCGCGATCGGGACCGCGCCGTAGATGGAGAACTGCATCAACTGGTTGGACGTCGCCAGCTTCTCGCGCGGGACGATCGCCACCTGCATGGCCTGCTTGGCCGGGTTGGTGAACAGGCCGACCGCCTCGACCAGGAACTGGGCGACGTAGAGCCAGGTCAGCTCGTAGGTGAAGGCGATCGAGAGGTACAGGCCCAGCGCGAGCAGGTCGCCGACGACCGCGGTCACCCGCCGGTCGAGCTTGTCGGCGAGCGCCCCCGCCAGGGGTGCCAGCAGCAGGTCGGGCAGCAGCCGGGTCAGGATCACGCCGGAGATGGCTGCGCCCTGCACCGCCAGGGACTCCTGGCGGGTGAGCTGCGCGGCCATCGCGGTGGTCGCCAGCAGGCCGAGCCAGTCGCCGAAGCTGGAGACGGTGACCGCCAGCCACAGCCGGCGGAAGACCGGGATGCGCAGGAGCCCCCGGAGGCCGCTGTCGGACGGCGCCCCCGGTGGGGCGGGAGCCGAGTGAGAACCCGCGGTCGCGTGGTCCTCGGTCACTGGCCTCGCCGTTCGCTCGTCGGTCGGTACGTCGAGAGGGTAGTGGCGGAGACCGTCGGGTCAGGGCTCTCCGAGCTCGGCAGAGCCGATTACACCCGGACGACGGACCTGCAGCGTCACCGGACGGGGGTGCCGCCGCGGCGGTGGGCTGGCCGGGTGCGGGGCCACCATGCCGAGGTCCAGGCGCGCCTCGGCCAGCCGTCGGAGCTCGGCGTAGGCCGGGGCGCCGATGAGCGCGGTCAGCTCCGCGGCGTAGGTGAGCACCATCGGCTCGGGCGAGACGTGCGCCACCGGTGAGCCGCTGCACCACCAGTGCAGGTCGGCTCCGCCGGGCCCCCATCCGCGGCGGTCGAACTCGCCGAGCGTCGTCACGAGCACCCGGCTGCCGTCGGGGCGGTCCACCAGCTCCTGCTCCCGGCGCACCGGCAGCTGCCAGCAGACGTCGGGCTTGGTGGTCAGCGGGTGCAGGTCCTCGCGCAGCGCCATCCGGTGCAGGGCGCAGCCGGCCCCACCGGGGAAGCCCGGCCGGTTCAGGAAGACGCAGGCGCCGTCGACCAGCCGCGTGCGCAGGGAGCGGGCGCCCTCCTCGGCGTCCTCGGCGTCATCTGCCTCGGTCCAGTCGCCGCGGCCCACGGGGGCCAGCTGCCAGTCCTCGTCGGTGAGCTCGGCCACGGCGGCGGTGACCCGCAGCAGGTCGTCCTCCTCGCTGAAGAAGGCGCCGTGGCTGCAGCAGCCGTCGTCGGGCCGGCCCTCGACCACCCCGGCACACCCCCGGCCGAAGACGCACGTCCAGGCGGAGTTCAGCCAGGTCAGGTCGGCCCGCACGACCCGCCCCGGATCGGCCGGGTCGGGGAACTCCAGCCACTCCCGGGCGTGATCGGGGTCGACCTCGGCCGGGACCCCGGGGACCTCCTCGTACGGCACGGACCCAGGGTAGGGAGTGCCCCCGCGGCCGCGCCGACGAGCGCCCGGCAGACTGACCCGCATGCGGCTCGGGGTGCTGGACGTCGGCTCGAACACGGTCCACCTGCTGGTCGTCGACGCCCACCGCGGCGGCCACCCCACCCCCACGCACGACGACCGGTGGCTGCTGCGCCTGGCCGAGCACGTCGGCGAGGACGACCTGCTCTCCGAGGCGGGGGAGGAGGCGCTGATCCGGGCCGTGCGCGAGGCCTGCGCGCAGGCCGACGAGCTGGGCTGCGAGGAGCTGCTGGGGCTGGTGACCTCGGCGATCCGGGAGGCCGGCAACGGCCTGGAGGTCCTGGAGCGCGTCCGTGCCGAGACCGGCGTCGACCTGCAGGTGACCAGCGGGGAGGACGAGGCGCGGCTGACCTTCCTCGCCGTCCGCCGCTGGTTCGGCTGGAGCGCCGGCCGGCTGCTCGTGCTCGACATCGGCGGTGGCTCGCTGGAGCTGGCGGCCGGGATGGACGAGGACCCGGACGTCGCGCTGTCGCTGCCGCTGGGGGCCGGCCGGATGACCCGGCGCTTCCTTCCGGCGGCGGCCTCGGGTGGCCGGCCCGACCTGTCGGCGCTGCGGGCGCTCCAGGACCACGCGGAGGACCGGCTGGCGCCCGCGGCGAAGAAGCTCCGCGCGGTCGGGCCGCCGGACCTCGTCGTCGCCACCAGCAAGACCTTCCGGACCCTCGCCCGGCTGACCGGCGCGGCGCCCTACTCCGCGGGTCTCCGGGTGCCGCGGCAGCTGACCGCCGACGGGCTGGGGCAGCTGATCGGCTTCGTCTCGCGCATCGAGAGCTCGGCGCTGGCCGAGTTGCAGGGCGTGTCGCCCGACCGCGCGCACCAGGTTCCGGCCGGCGCCGTGGTGGCGCAGGCCGCGATGCGCGCTCTGGAAGTACCGTTCGTCCGCATCTGTCCGTGGGCGTTGCGGGAGGGCGTCATCCTCCGGCGGCTGGACTCCTTGGGAGGCGTCTGAATGTCCGCTCCGCGCAGGGACCCCGAGACCGGGGGCCGGTCGCTGGCGGACATCCTCCGGGAGGCCGGCGTCGAGTCGCCCAAGACCGGCCGGCGCCGCCGCGGCGACAGCGGTGAGCAGCCCGTCGTCCGCCAGCGCGGCTCCCGCGCCGGTGACGCCGACACGGGCCGGGTGGAGGAGGCGCCGGCGTTCGGCCGTCGGGCCGGGGACACGGGCAAGACCCCGCCGGTCGAGCCCGCCGACCCCGTCAAGGCCCGCGGACGGGTCCCCGCCGACCCCCTGGCCGGGCGGCCCCGTCCGTCCGCCCCGGCGCCCCGGGCCCGCGGCGCCGACGGCCCGTCCACGGCGGCGATCCCCGGCCTGCGACCCTCGCGCAAGCCCGGCGTCCCCGGCGCGCCGGCCACGGTCGGCACCGACGACGCCGGACCGTCGACGGGTCCGATCCCCGTGGTGCGCGACGACGACCCGCCGCTGCTGGAGGACGAGCCCGCCGGCGGCCCGCTCGCCTGGCTGCGGTTCGCCGGCGAGCTGGTCGTCGCGCTGGCCGCCGGCGTGGGCATCTACCTGTTGTTCACCGTGCTCTGGGAGCAGCTGCCCCGCGCGACCGTCGTGATCGCCCCGCTCGCGGTCACCGCGCTGGTCGGTGCGGTGGGGGCCTGGCGCCACCGGTTCGGCGGCGAGGCCCTCGGCCTGCGCCTGGTCGTCGTCCTGGTCTTCGCCGGGACGCTGCTCACCGTGGCGCCGGCCGCGGCGCTGCTCGGCGGCGCCTAGCCCTCCTCGTCGGCGTCGGCGTCGGCGTCCTCCTCGGCCTTCGCGAACACCTCGAGGATCGCCGCACCGAAGGCGTCGAGGTCGTCGGGCTTGCGGCTGGTGACCAGGACCCCGTCGACGACGACCTCCTCGTCGACCCACGTCGCTCCCGCGTTGCGCAGGTCGGTCTGCAGCGACGGCCACGACGTCATCCGCCGTCCGCGGACGACGTCGGCCTCGACGAGGACCCAGGGCGCGTGGCAGATGGCGGCCACCGGCTTCCCGGCGTCGAAGAAGGCCTTCACGAAGGCGACGGCGTCGGCGTCGGCGCGGACGAAGTCGCCGTTGATGACCCCGCCGGGCAGCACCAGCGCGGCGTACCCGTCGGGGTCGGCGTCGGCCACCGTGGTGTCGACCTGCTTCGGGTCGCCCTTGTCGATGTGCTGGTAGGCGGTGATCTTCCCCCGCTGCAGCGACACCAGCTCGGGCTCCGCCCCGGCCTCCTCGAGGGTCTGCCACGGCCGCTCCAGCTCGACCTGCTCCACACCGTCGGTCGCCAGGACGGCGACCCGCATCCCGCTCAGCTCGTTGGACATGGGGCGGCGGCTACCCCGCGGTCCCGGGCGGCACACCCGGTCCGCGCGGCCCTCCCGGCTACGGTTCGGCGCGTGACGAGCGAGGGAGAGCAGGCGTTGGGCGGAGCGATCGGGGGGCGGACCGGGGTGGCCGTCGTCGGCGGCGGCCGCATGGGCGAGGCGCTGCTGGCCGGCCTCGTGCGCCGCCGGGGCGCCGCGGACGTCGTGGTCTGCGAGTCCAGCGAGGAGCGCGCGGCCGAGCTCGTCTCCCGCTACGGCGTACAGGTCGTCGGCCTGGCCGAGGCGGCCGTGCGGTCGCGCGTGCTGCTGCTGGCGGTCAAGCCGCAGGACGTCGACGCGGTGCTGGCAGCGGTGGCCGGCTCGGTCGACGACGGCCACCTGGTGGTCTCCGTGGCCGCGGGCGTCCCGACCGCCCGGATCGAGGCGCCGCTGCCGGCAGGGGTCCCGGTCGTGCGCGTCATGCCGAACACCCCCGCCCTGGTCGGCGAGGGCATGAGCGTGGTCTCGGCCGGTGCGCACGCCGGGGAGGAGCACCTGGCCGAGGCCGAGGAGCTGCTGGCCGCCGTCGGTGCGGTCCGCCGGGTGCCGGAGGCGCAGCAGGACGCCGTCACCGCGCTCTCGGGCAGCGGGCCCGCCTACTTCTTCTACGTCGTCGAGGCACTGGTGGACGCCGGTGTCCTGCTCGGGCTCTCCCGCGCCCTGGCGACCGACCTGGTCGTGCAGACGGCGGTGGGCGCCGCGGTGATGCTGCGCGACTCCGACCAGCACCCGGTGACGCTGCGCGAGGCGGTGACCAGCCCGGGCGGGACGACGGCCGCGGCGATCCGGGAGCTGGAGCGCCACGGCGTCCGTGCGGCGCTAGCCTCGGCGGCCGAGGCGGCACAGGCCCGGTCGCGGGAACTGGGCGCGGCCAACCCCTCAAGCTAGCGACTGCGCCGGGCATCGGAGGCTCACTGCAGGGCGTGTCGCGGTCACGATCCGCGCGACGCGCCCGGGGCACATGTCGACAGAGCTACATAGGTGCAATTCTGCCCAGTACGGAGCGGTCCGCATGTCCGTTTCATACGTCGCATCTGTCACGCGGGCCCCCCTACTCTCTGTGTCAGCACGTGCGTGTCCCGTAGTCGGTGGGGAAGCCGGCGCCCGATACGTGCTAGTCCGGAGACGAAGTCATGACCATGCCCCAGCAGCGTCACGCCGCTCACTACGCCGCCCCCCGCCAGGGTGTGCCGGCCCCGCGGCCCGTCGGCCGGCCGATCTCGGCCGCCACGATGGCCCGCCCCGTCGGCCCGCAGCACCCGGCCGCCATGCCCGTCGGCCGCCCGGTCGCTCCCGCCCCCCGCGCGTCGGTCACCTTCCTGACCGTCGCCGAGGTCGCCAGCATGATGCGGGTCTCCAAGATGACCGTGTACCGCCTCGTCCACGCCGGCGAGCTCTCCGCCGTCCGCGTCGGCCGGTCCTTCCGCGTGCCGGAGCGCGCCGTGCAGGACTACCTGCGCGACGCCTACACCGACATCGCCTGATCGCGACCCCGCCCCAGGGCGGGACCACGGGACGGGTGCTCTGGTCGGCACCTGGCCCGCACGGGGTGTCTCCGGCTCCCGCGGCAACGTCGCCGCGGGGGTGCCGGGTACTCTCGGCTCGATGCGGCTCGGGGGTGCGCCCTCGCAGGGTCGCGCACGAGCTGATCACCCCACGCGGCGCTCTCGACCTCCGGTCGCGGCGCCGTACCAGCAGACCTCAGGAGCACAGACCATGGGTTCGGTCATCAAGAAGCGCCGCAAGCGGATGGCGAAGAAGAAGCACCGCAAGCTCCTGAAGAAGACCCGCGTGCAGCGTCGCAACAAGAAGTGAGCTGACGCTCGTGCCGCCTGCGGTCGTCCTGGTCACCGGTGTCAGCCGGTGGCTCGGTGGTGCGCTGGCGGCCGAGCTCGCAGCCGATCCCGCCGTCGGGCGGGTGATCGGGGTGGACACCGTCCCCCCGTCGGCCGAGATGCTGCGCCGGCTGGGTCGCACGGAGTTCGTCCGCGCCGACATCCGCAACCCGCTGATCGGCAAGGTGATCACGACGGCGTCGGTCGACACCGTCGTGCACATGAACATCAGCTCCACCCCGGCCGGGTCCGGGGGTCGCGGGCCGATGAAGGAACTCAACGTCATCGGCACGATGCAGCTGCTGGCGGCGTGCCAGCGGGCGCCCTCGGTGCGCCGGCTGGTGCTGAAGTCGACCAGCGCCGTCTACGGCGCCTCCCCGCGTGATCCCGCCGTCTTCACCGAGTCGATGCCCGCTCGCCGGGTACCCTCCGGTGGCTTCGCGAAGGACAGCCTCGACATCGAGAGCTACGTCCGCTCCTTCGCCCGTCGCCGCCCGGACGTGGGCGTGGCCGTGCTGCGCTTCACCAACTTCATCGGGCCGCGGATCGACTCGCTGCTGACCGGTTTCCTGCGGATGCCCGTCGTCCCCACGGCGCTGGGCTACGACGCCCGCGTGCAGCTGCTGCACGAGGACGACGCCCTGGCGGTCCTCACCCGCGCGACCACCGGCGACTTCGCCGGGACGGTGAACGTCGGCGGCGACGGGACGCTGCTGCTCTCCCAGGTGATCCGCCGGCTGGGCCGCCTCCAGGCGCCGCTGCCCTCGCCGACCCTGGGGTCGCTGGGCCGGCTCACCCGCCGGTTCGGCTTCATCGACTACTCCCCGGAACAGATGCGCTTCCTCAACTTCGGCCGCGTCGTCGACACCTCGGTGCTGCGCGACGAGTTCGGCTACACGCCCCGGTACAGCACCGAGGAGGCGCTGGCCGACTACGCGCGGACGGTCTCCCCGGTGGTCTCCTCCGACCTCGTGGCGGGGGTTGCGGGCCGCGCCGAGCGGCTGATCGGGCGGCTCGGGCACACCGCTGCGTCGGTGGGGGAGCGGTTGCGGCCGGCTCCGCCGGCGCCCGGGCTGCGGGCGGTGCGCGATGCCTGAGGCGCGGGTCATCCCGCTGCGGCCCGACGACGACGAGCCGCACGTCCCGCCGTCGTCCGCACCGAGCTGGGACCAGCAGCTCACCGAGACGCTGGAGTTCCTGCAGCGCCGGCTCACGGGGGAGTACGCGACCGACGAGTTCGGGTTCGACCCCGACCTCACCGACCACGTCCTGCTGCCCATGCTGCGGCCGCTGTTCAACCGGTGGTTCCGGGTCGAGACCCACGGCGTCGAGAACGTGCCGCAGACCGGCGGCGCTCTCGTCGTCGCGAACCACTCCGGCACCATCCCGGTCGACGCCCTGATGACGACCGTCGCCCTGCACGACGACCACCCGGCGCAGCGCCGGTTCCGGCTGCTCGGCGCCGACCTGGTCTTCGAGATGCCGTTCATCGGCGCCATGGCCCGCAAGTTCGGCGCGACGCTGGCTTGCAGTGAGGACGCCGAGCGGCTGCTCACCGGTGGCGAGCTCGTCGGCGTCTTCCCCGAGGGCTTCAAGGGGATCGGCAAGCCCTTCCGCGACCGGTACACCCTGCAGCGGTTCGGCCGGGGCGGTTTCGTCACAGCGGCTCTGCGCACCGGTGTGCCGATCGTCCCGTGCGCCATCGTCGGGGCGGAGGAGATCTACCCGATGCTGGGCAACGCCAAGACGGCGGCGCGGCTCTTCGGGCTGCCCTACCTCCCGATCACCCCGACCTTCCCGCTGCTGGGGCCCCTCGGCCTGGTGCCGCTGCCGTCGAAGTGGCTCATCGCGTTCGGCGAGCCCATCGAGACCGCGTCCTACGGGCCGGCCGCCGCCGAGGACCCGATGCTCGTGTTCAACCTGACCGACCAGGTGCGCGAGACCATCCAGCAGTCGCTGTACCAGCTCCTCCTGAAGCGCGCCTCCGTCTTCGGCTGAGTCCGACGAGGGGGACCCGGAGGGTTCCCCGAGGAGGACTCGCGGGCGCGGCCGTCAACGGGGGGACGGCTCGGAATCGCGTGACGCGAGGTGACCACCGGTGTCCCGAGGAGCGGGGGCCCGGAGGGTCCCCCGACGAGGGGCGGGGAAGCGCTCAGCGCAGGTCGGGGACGGCTCGTGGCCGCGGTGTCGGCCGGAGGCCGACGATCAGAAGAATCGGAGGCGCTTGGGGGGCGCGACCGGGGGCGGGGGCTGGTTGCGCCGGCGGATCGCGAGGGCGCCGCCGACCACTCCACCGGACAGTGCCGCCGCGCCGAGCGCCGGGAGCCCGATCTTGGCGGCCTTGCGGCCGGTCCGGAAGTCGCGGATCTGCCACCCCCGTGAGCGGGCCACCGCCCGCAGCTCCGTGTCCGGGTTCACCGCGACCGCGGTCCCGGTGAGCGTGAGCATCGGCAGGTCGTTGGACGAGTCGCTGTAGGCGGTGCAGCGGGAGAGGTCCAGCCCCTCGCGCTCGGCCAGCGCCCGGACAGCCTCCGCCTTCGCCTCACCGTGCATCATCTCGCCGACCAGCCGCCCGGTGTACCGGCCGTCCTTCACCTCGGAGACGGTGCCGAGCGCCCCGGTGAGCCCGAGCCGCTGGGCGATGATGCTGGCCAGCTCGACGGGCGTCGCCGTCACCAGCCACACCCGCTGGCCGGCGTCCAGGTGCTTCTGGGCCAGCACCCGGGTGCCCGCCCAGATGCGGTCGGCCATCAGCTCGTCGTAGATCTCCTCGCCGGCCTCGATGATCTCGCTGACCGGCCGGCCGGTGACGAAGGCGAGGGCGTTCTCGCGGATGGTGTGCATGTCGTCGGCGCTCTCGTTGCCGGCCATCCGGAACTTGGCCTGCTGCCAGGCGAACAGCGCCAGGTCGCGCGCGGTGAAGTACTTGCGGGCGGCCAGGCCGCGGGCGAACCAGAACAGCGACGCGCCCATCATCATCGTGTTGTCGACGTCGAAGAACGCGGCCGCGGTGTTGTCCGGGACGACGGCCGGCGGCGGCTCGACGTCGGCCGCGGCGGCGGACGCGGCGCCGGCCACCACCGCGGGGGACTCGTCGCCGGGAGCCGGGTTCTCCGGAACCCGTCGGCCGCGGAACGGCAGGACCGGCACGGTCGACCTCCAGGGCTCGTCAACCCGCCGCCGGATGCGGCAGACGCTCGCCCTCGACCCTAGTGGGCCTCCTCCGGTGACTCAGCTCATCGTGTGCAGAGCAGTCCGAGGATGCAGGGCAGCGGCAGGTCGATGAGCGGGGGCCTCGCCGAGGTCGGTGCGGCGGTCGGGGTGGGCGCGGCGAGCGTCGGCAGCGGCTGGCTGCCGCCGCTCCCGGTGCCCGGCAGAGGCAGCGGCAGCGCCGGCACCGACGGAGCCGTGGACGGGACGGAGCCGGTCCCGCTGCCGACCCCGGAGCCCGCGTCGGGGGCTGGGGCTGGGGCGGGGGCTGTCGTCCCGCCGCCGGGCCCGGCCGGAGCCGTGGGCGCCGCCGGCGTCGACTGCTGACCGGTCGGGGGCGCCGGGTCGGTCGCCGCGGTGCCGCCCGGGGACGGCGCCACGACGACGGGCTCGCAGACCCCCGGGACGGGTCCCAGGTCGTCGCTGCCCCGGCTGGGCGGGACGGTGGCGCACCCGAGCGCGGCCTCCACCGCGGCGACGCGGGCGTCGACGGCGTCCAGGAGCTCGAGCGACGCCTGCGCCGCGCCGACCGTGGCGGGGGGCAGCGTGGGCTGCAGCCCGGCCAGCTCGGCGGACTGGTCCTCGCTCCACTCGGCCAGCTGCTGGACCGGGGCCGCGGACCCCGATCCCAGTGCCGAGCCGACCAGCAGCGCGGCACCCTCGGTGGTCTGGGCGTCCATCGTCGCGAGGGTCTGGACCACGAGGGCGGGGTCGTCGGGAGCCGCGCCCAGCTCGTCGAGCCGGGTGCTCGCGAACTGCAGCAGGGTGAGCCCGCGGTCGTCGCCGGCCAGCGCGAGCTGGGTCTGCTCGGTGCCCCGCTTCAGCGGGTACAGCAGGTCCCCCGGCTGGGCATCGGCGGACAGGGCGACGAGCGCGCCCAGCGCGCTGACGGCGAGGGCACCGCCGGCCAGCCCGGCGGTGAGCCGGGTCCGCCAGCGCGACCGCGGCGCCTCCGGGGTGCGGCTCCGGAGCAGGCGCCGCGCGAGGCCGGGCCGAGCGGGCTCGGGGGACCGGACCGCCGCCATGGCCACGAGCCGGGCCCGCGTCGCGGCACGGAAGTCGGCGCCCGGCTCGTCGTCCAGCGCGGTGCTGAGGCTCTGCAGCCGGGTGACGACCGCCTCGTCCCGGTCGCGCGCGACGGCGGAACGGGAGTGCGCGGGCACGGCACCGTCCTCCGTCCTCATCGCGAACCCCCCGGACCCCGGCGGGTCCGACCGTCCGGGACCCGCATCAGGACGACCAACGACGCCTCCCGGGGCGCCGTTACGGGGTACTGGCGGGTAACCAGCGAGATTCCCCCGCTCGTGGCCGCGGTCACCGCAGACCGTCCGGGAGCAGGCTCGCCAGCCGGCGGACCGCCCGGTGCTGGAGGGCCTTGATCGCGCCGTCCTTCTTGCCCATCACGGCGGCGGTCTCCGCCACCGACAACCCCTGCAGGAAGCGCAGCGAGATGCACTCCTGCTGCTCGCTGCCGAGCTGCCGGACGCAGGCGAGGAGCTGCTCGGAGGTGAGCCGGGAGACGACGGCGTCCTCGGGGCCCTCGGTCGTCCGGTCGGCGTCGCGCATGTCCGCCGTCGTGACCTCCAGCCGGTACCGGCTGCTCTTCACGTGGTCCCGCACGATGTTGCGCGCGATGGTGACCAGCCAGGCGCCCACGTCCCGGCCCTGGAAGGACAGCGAGTCGATCCGGCGGAGCGCCCGCACGAACGTCTCGCTGGTGAAGTCCTCGGCGAGGGCCCGGTCACCGACGCGGTGGTAGAGGTACCGGAAGACCATCGTCACGTAGTGGTCGTAGAGCCGGCCGAACGCCTCGGCGTCCCCCTGCTGGGCCTGCGCGACCAGGCCCCAGACGTCGACCTGGTCGTCGGGGAGGGCGTCGGCGAACGCCGCGACCTCCTCGGCCAGCACCGCGTCCTCGGGCTCGGCCTCCGGGACGGTGGCCGCCACGTCGGGCGGGCGGACCGCCCGCGCGGCGTCCTCCCCGCTCACCCGGGGATGCGGCGTGGGCCGGGGTCGCGGGCTCGGCCGGCGGGGCACGGGCGCCAGCCCTGCGGCCCCCTCCGGGACGGCGGCGGACCGCTCGTCCAGGGGTCGGGAGGAGGCCATGCGCGGCGTCGACCTCCTCGTCTGCCCTGGTGGATGGGGACCGGCTCGTCCGCGGCGCGCCCCGTCCGGGGGCCGCGCGGGTGCTGCGGTGCTCGTCACATGGTGACAACATCGCGAGAGCCCGTCCACGCGACCCGGGGAGCCGCCCCCTGCGGGTGTCCCTCCCGAGAGTGGACATCCGCGCGCCACCGGAGGAGATGCCCAGTGTCAGGAGCACCGCCCTCGCTCGCCGCGCTGGTCCGGAGCGCCGCGCAGGACCGTCCGGACGCGCCCGCCGTCGTCGCCGGGGACACCCGTCTGACCTGGGCCGAGCTCGACGCGCTGGTCGACCGCGCGGCCGCCGGTTACGCCGACCGCGGGCTGACGCCGGGGGAGCGGGTGGCCGTGCAGCTGCCCAACGGCGTCGCCTGGCTGCGGGCCACGCTCGGTGCCCTGCGGGCCGGGCTCGTCGTCGTCCCGGTGAACACCGCCTACACCGACCCGGAGCTCGAGCACGTGCTCACCGACTCCGGCGCCGTCCTGCTGGTGACCCGCGGGGAGCGGGCGCCGATCGCCGGCGTGCCGGTCTCCCCCGGGCCGCCGGAGGGTGACGGCCCCCCGCCGGACGTCGAGCCCGATCCCGACGGACTGGCCTTCCTCGCCTACACCAGCGGCACCACCGGCCGGCCGCGCGGCGCGATGCTGACCACCGCCGCGGTGCGCGCCAACCAGGAGCAGTGCCTCGCGATGGACCCGCCGCCGGTCCGCTCCGACGACCGCGTGCTCCTCGTCCTCCCGCTGTTCCACGTCTACGGGCTCAACGCCGGGTTCGGCCTGGTCGCCGCCACCGGCGCCTGCGCCGTGCTCATGGAGGCCTTCGAGCCGCGGGCGGCGCTGGCGCTGATGACCGACGAGCAGGTCACCGCCGTCCCCGGCGCGCCGCCGATGTACCAGGCGTGGCTGGCCGTCGCCGACGCCGACGGGGACGCCGTGCTGCGGCGGGCGTTCGCCGCGGTGCGGCTGGCCTCCTCGGGCGCGGCACCGCTGCCCGAGGACGTCTGGACGGCGATGCGCGAACGGGCCGCGATCCGCGTGCACGAGGGCTACGGCCTGACCGAGGCGTGCCCGGTGGTGGCCAGCACCCTGGCCACGGGCCGGTCGAAGCCGGCCTGCATCGGTGGCCCGCTGCCCGGTGTGGAGGTCCAGCTGCGCGACACCGCGACCCACGGCACCGACCCGGCCGGACCGGTGGAGGAGGTCGGGGACGAGGGCCCCGGCGAGATCTGGGTGCGCGGGGCCAACCTCTTCTCCGGCTACTGGCCCGACGGCGCCGACGGTCCGGACGCCGACGGCTGGCTGGCCACCGGCGACTTGGCCTATCGCGACGACGACGGCGACCTGCACCTGGTGGACCGGCGCAGCGACCTGATCCTCGTCAGCGGCTTCAACGTCTACCCCGCGGAGGTGGAGCGGGTGCTCGACGCCCACCCCGCGGTGCGGGAGAGCGCGGTGATCGGCGTCCCCGACGCCCGCACCGGCCAGGCCGTGCGCGCCGTCGTCGTCCTGGAGCCAGGCACCTCCGCGACGCTGGAGGAGCTGCAGGAGTACGCGGCGTCGTCGCTGGCGCGCTACAAGGTGCCCACCTCGGTGCACTTCCTGGCCACGCTCCCGCACTCCCTCACCGGCAAGGTGAGCCGCGCCCGTCTCCGCGAGCTCGGGCTCACCCGGGCCGGCGAGGAGCCCGCCGAGGGGTCGGAGGCACTGAGCCGTGACTGACCCGGCCCGGCTGCAGCTGGTCGTCCGGGACGGCTGCCACCTGTGCGAGGCGGCCGCCGAGGCGCTCGTACCGGTGGCCGCGGCGGCCGGACTGGCCGTCGTCCCCGTGGACGTCGACGCCGACCCGGACCTGCAGGCGGAGTACGGCGACCGGGTGCCGGTGCTGCTGCTCGACGGGCGGGAGCACTCCTACTTCACCGTCGACCTCCCCCGGCTGCGCCGCGACCTCGGTCTCTGAACTCCTTCGGGGGTTCGTCCCTATGGTCCTCACCACAGGGACCGGCATCTGCGCTGCCCAGCGGCCCGGGCGCCTGGCGGCGACTTTGTTCCTGCGTTCACAAGCGGTTAACGTGGGCCGCGCCGGTCGGCGTCTGCGTCCGGTACCCGATGTCGTCCGTCCCGTCCCGGCAGCTGCCGGGTGCGACGGCGCGCCCGCTGTGGAGACAGTCCCCGTGAACCCGTCGAGGCCCCGGATCCCGGAGGCCACCGTGGCCCGCCTGGCCGTGTACCTCCGGGTGCTCGGCGGCCTCGCCGACTCCGGCCGGGCCAGCGTCTCCTCCGGTGAGCTGGCCGGTGCCGCCGGCGTGAACCCGGCCGGGCTGCGCAAGGACCTCTCCCACCTCGGCCCCTGCGGCGTGCGCGGCGTCGGCTACGACGTGGCGGGGTTGCGCGACCGGATCGCCCGCGTCCTGGGCGTCGAGCGCTCCCGCGCCTGCGTGCTCGTCGGCCTGGGCAACCTCGGGTCCGCGCTGGCCGACTACGCCGGGTTCGGCAGCCGCGGCTTCGAGTTCGTCGGCCTGTTCGACAGCTCGCCGCAGCGGATCGGGCAGGTGATCGGCGGCCGCCCCGTGCTGGCGCTGACCGAGCTCGACGACGTGGTCACGGGGACGGCGGCGACCATCGGCGTCATCGCCACCCCCGCCGAGGTCGCCCAGGAGATCTGCGACCGGCTGACCGCGGCCGGCGTCCGCAGCATCCTCAACTTCGCGCCGGTCACGCTGACCGCGCCCGCCGGGGTGGACGTCCGCCAGGTCGACCTCTCCGTCGAACTGCAGGTGCTGGCGTTCCTGGACACCAGCAGGGACGCCGGCCGGGACACCGGCAGCGACGCGCGCGTCCCGGCCGTCGGGGGGATGGCATGAGCCTGCTGGCCGTCGGCATCAGCCACCAGACCGCACCCGTCTCGCTGCTCGAGCAGTTCGCGATGACCTCCGACGACACCGTCAAGGCGCTGCACGAGCTGGTGGGCAACGACCACGTGAGCGAGGCGATCGTCCTGGCCACGTGCAACCGGGTCGAGGTCTTCGCAGAGGTGGACCGCTTCCACGGCGGCGTCACCGAGGTGAGCCGGGTGCTGGCCCGCCAGGCCGGCGCGACCGTCGAGGAGCTCTCGCCCTACGTCACGGTGCACTACGAGGACCAGGCCGTCGCCCACCTGTTCACCGTCGCCGCCGGGCTCGACTCGATGGTCGTCGGCGAGACCCAGGTGCTCGGCCAGCTGCGCAACGCCTACGCCCTGGCCCGCGACCAGGGCACGGTCGGCCGGGAGCTGCACCCGGTGGCCCAGCACGCGCTGCGGGTCGGCAAGCGGGTCCACTCCGAGACCGGCATCGACAAGGCCGGGGCATCCCTCGTGTCGGTCTCCCTCGACCACGCCGAGGAGCGGATCGGGTCGCTGCAGGGCCGCCGGGCGCTCGTCGTCGGCGCCGGCTCGATGGGCGCGCTCGCGGCCGCCACGCTCGCCCGCCGCGGCGCCCGGGTGACCGTGGCCAGCCGGACGCCGGAGTCCGCGGCCCGCCTGGCCGCCGCCGTCGACGGCTCGACCGCCGCCCTCGACGACCTGCCGGCCGCCATCGCCGCGGCCGACGTGCTGCTCACCTGCACCGGGGCCACCGGGCTCGTCGTCGGCACCGACGCGGTCGCCGGCGCGATGCGCGGGCGGGCCGACCGGCCGCTGGCCGTCGTCGACCTCGCGCTGCCGCGGGACGTCGACCCGGCCGTCGCCGGGCTCCCCGGGGTGCACGTCGTCGACCTGGCGCTCCTCCAGGGGGAGCGCACGGCCGCGCACGACACCTCGCTGGCCGGTGCGGTCGCCCGCGACGACATCGCCGCCGCCCATGCGCTGATCGAGGCCGAGACCGCGCTGCTGCGGGCCGAGCGGCAGGCCGCCGCCGTGGCGCCGACCGTGTCGGCCCTGCGCAGCCAGGCCGCGGAGGTGGTGGACGCCGAGCTGCTGCGGCTGTCCACCCGGCTGCCCGACCTCGACGCGCGGGCCCGGTCGGAGATCGCCCGCACGGTCCGCCGGGTCGTGGACAAGCTGCTGCACGAGCCGACGGTCCGGGTGAAGGAGCTGGCGAGCACCCCGGGCGGGGTCGACTACGCCGACGCCCTGCGCGAGCTGTTCGGCCTCGGCATCGACACCGGTGTCCCGGCCGAGCGGGGCCGGCTGGCCGAGGCCGTCGCCGTGGACCCGGACGAGTTCGGGGGGACGGCGTGACCGCCACCCGCACCACGACGCTGCGCCTGGGCACCCGCGCCAGCCAGCTGGCGACGACGCAGTCCCGGCACGTGGCCGACGCCATCACCGCAGCCACCGGGGTCCCGGTCGAGCTGGTGCACATCAGCACCGAGGGCGACCGCTCCGCCGCGGCGATCGCGCAGCTCGGCGGCACCGGGGTCTTCGTGACCGCGATCCGTCAGGCGCTGCACGAGGGCACCGTCGACGTCGCGGTGCACAGCTACAAGGACCTGCCCACCGCGCCCGAGCCCGGGCTGGTGCTGGCCGCCGTCCCGCCGCGGGAGGACCCGCGCGACGCGCTCGTCGCCCGCGACGGCCTGACCCTCGGCGAGCTGCCCGCCGGCGCCCGCATCGGCACCGGTGCGCCCCGCCGGGTGGCCCAGCTGCGCGCCCTCGGCCTCGGCCTCGAGGTCGTGCCGATCCGGGGCAACGTCGACACCCGCATGGCGCGGGTCGTGCCGGGAGACCTCGACGCCGTCGTCCTGGCCCGCGCCGGCCTCACCCGCCTCGGCCGGCTGGACGCGATCACCGAGACCCTCGACCCGCTGCAGGTGCTGCCCGCACCGGCGCAGGGGGCGCTCGCCGTGGAGTGCCGGGCCGACGACGAGGCGACCCGCCGGCTCCTCGCCCCGCTCGACGACGCCGTCACGCGGGCCTGCGTACGCGCCGAACGGACCACGCTGGCCGCACTCGAGGCCGGCTGCAGCGCGCCGGTCGCCGCCTACGCCGAGGTGGCCGAGGGCGAGGACGGCCCCGAGCTGTTCCTGCGCGCGTCGGTGACCGCGCTGGACGGCAGCGACGGCGTCCGCGGCTCGGTCACCGGCCCGGCCGAGGACGCCGAACGGCTGGGCCGCGAGCTCGCGGCCGACCTGCTCGACCGCGGCGCGGCCGAGCTGATGGCCGCCTCCCGGTGAGCCCCCACACGACCTCCCCCCGCCGGGCACCGCTGCCCGGCCACCCAGACCCCAGAACGAGCCCCGGGAGGGGCTCTCAAGTGAAGTGGAACAGGAGCACGCGATGACGCGCTTCCGCAAGCAGAGCGGCGGAGCGGCCGGCACGGTCGTCTTCGTCGGCGCAGGCCCGGGCGACCCCGGCATGCTGACTGCCCGGGCGACCGCGGCGATCGGCGAGGCAGACGTCCTCGTCGTCGACGCAGGAGTGGCCCCGGCGGTGACCGCCGCGGTCCGCGAGAGCCGGCCGGACCTCGAGCCGACGACGGCGACCGGCGAGCCCGACGAGATCGCCAAGGCCACCGTCGCCGCGGCGAAGAAGGGCGACACCGTCGTCCGGCTGGTCGCCGGCGACCCGTTCACCTCCGACGCGGTGGTGAAGGAGGTGCTCGCCGTCGGCCGCACCTCGGTGCCGTTCGACGTCGTGCCCGGGGTCGCCCCGGCCTCGGCGGTCCCCGCGTTCGCCGGCGTGGCCCTCGGTGGCACGACGCTCACCGCGGAGCTGCGCGGCACCGCCGACCTGGCCGCGCTCGGCTCCGCCGCGCACGGTCTCGGCGCGCCGCTGGTGCTCACCGGCGACGCCGCCGACCTCCCCGACGCCGCCGCACGGCTGGTCGAGGGCGGCCTGCCCGGGACCACCCCCGTCGTCGTCACGGCCGCCGGGTCGACCACAGACCAGAAGAGCGTGCTCACGAAGCTCGCCGCGGTCGCCGAGAAGACCGCCGGTCTCGACGCGCTCACCGGCGCCGTGGTGACCACGGTCGGCGCGGTCGTGGACAAGCGCGGCAAGTTCTCCTGGTGGGAGAGCCGGCCGCTGTTCGGCTGGCGGGTGCTGGTGCCGCGCACGAAGGACCAGGCCGGCGACATGAGCGAGCGGCTGCGTGCCTACGGAGCGGTGCCGGTCGAGGTGCCGACCATCGCCGTCGAGCCGCCGCGCAGCCCCGCCCAGATGGACCGGGCGATCAAGGGCCTGGTCACCGGCCGCTACGGCTGGATCGTGTTCACCTCCGTGAACGCGGTGAAGGCCGTGCGCGAGAAGTTCGCCGAGCTGGGCCTCGACGCCCGCGCCTTCGCCGGCGTGAAGGTGGCCTGCGTCGGCGAGCAGACCGCCGCGGCGGTGCGGGAGTTCGGCATCGTGCCGGAGCTCGTGCCCTCCGGTGAGCAGTCCAGCGAGGGCCTGCTCGCGGACTTCCCCGAGTACGACGACGTCCTGGACCCGATCGACCGGGTGCTGCTGCCCCGGGCCGACATCGCCACCGAGACCCTCGCCGCCGGGCTCAAGGAGCGCGGCTGGGAGATCGACGACGTCACCGCCTACCGCACCGTCCGGGCGGCGCCTCCGCCGGCCGCGGTCCGCGAGGCGATCAAGGGCGGCGGGTTCGACGCGGTGTGCTTCACCTCGTCGAGCACCGTGCGCAACCTGGTCGGCATCGCCGGCAAGCCGCACGCCAAGACGGTCGTCGCGGTGATCGGTCCGCAGACGTCGGCCACCGCCGCGGAGTTCGGCCTGCGCGTCGACGTGCAGCCCGAGACCGCCGCGGTCGGCCCGCTGGTCGACGCGCTCGCGGCGTTCGCCGAGGCGCGCCGGGAGGAAGGCGACTCCAAGTGACCTCCGCCGGTGGAGCGAACCCGGGCTTCGCGCGCGGGCGTCGACTGCGGTCGACGCCCGCGCTGCGGCGGCTGACCGCGCAGACGCGGCTGTCGCCGGCCGATCTCGTGCTGCCGGTGTTCGTCAAGGAGGGCCTCGACTCGCCGCAGCCGATCGGCTCGATGCCGGGCGTCGTCCAGCACACCCAGGACTCGCTGCGGAAGGCCGCGCACGAGGCGGCCGAGGCCGGCATCAGCGGGCTGATCCTCTTCGGCATCCCCGCCGACAAGGACCCGCTGGGCACGCAGGCCGACGCCGCCGACGGCGTGGTCAACGTCGCGCTGCAGCAGCTGCGGGCCGACCTCGGCGACGAGCTCGTGCTCATGGCCGACCTCTGCCTGTGCGAGTACACCGACCACGGGCACTGCGGCGTCGTGACCCCCGCGGGCGTGGTCGACAACGACCCGACGCTGGACCGGTACGCCGCGGTGGCGCTGGCCCAGGCCCAGGCCGGGGCGCACGTCATCGCCCCCAGCGGGATGATGGACGGCCAGGTCGCGGCGATCCGCCGGGCGCTGGACGGCGGCGGGTACACCGAGCTGCCGGTCCTGGCCTACGCCGCCAAGTACGCGTCCTGCTTCTACGGCCCGTTCCGCGAGGCCGCCGAGGGAGCGCCGCAGTTCGGCGACCGGTCGACCTACCAGATGGACCCGCCCAACGCCGACGAGGCGCTGCGCGAGGTCGCGCAGGACCTGGCCGAGGGTGCCGACGCGGTGATGGTGAAGCCGGCGCTGGCCTACCTGGACATCATCGCCCGGGTCGCCGACGAGGTCCGGGTGCCGGTCAGCGCGTACCAGGTGAGCGGCGAGTACGCGATGGTCGAGGCCGCGGCGGCCCACGGCTGGGTGGACCGCGAGCGGGCCATCCTCGAGACGCTGACCGCGATCCGGCGGGCCGGCGCGGGCTCCGTGCTCACCTACTGGGCGGTCGAGGCCGCCCGCCTGCTGCGTCGCTGACCCGGGCGCCGGGGCAGGTCATGACCGAGGAGTACGTCGAGCCCGGGGGCTCCTGGCGGGCGTTCTGGCTGGTCGCCGGGGCGCTGGCGGTGCTGCTGGTCATGGACCTGGTGCTGCCCGGGCCCGACGTGCCGCCGCTGCTGTGGGCGCTGGCCGTGCTCGTCGTCCTCGGCATCGTCGCCGCCGGGGCGCTGTCGGCCGCCCGCGTCTGGACGGTCCGGGTGACCGGACCGGACGCCGGCGGCGACGACGCCCGGCCGGCGCTGTCCGTCGGGCGGGAGCGGGTGCTCCTGGCCGACGTCGACACCGCCCACCTGCGCGCGGTCCCGGGGGGTGAGGCCGGCGTCGACGCGGGCGCACCGATCCTCGGCGGTGGCTGGTCGCTGCCCAGCGGCCGCACGGGTCTGCCGCTGCGGCTGACCGACGGGCGCACCGTGCTCGTGCCGACCCGCGACCCGTCCGCGCTCACCCGGGCGCTGCTGGCCGCCGCACCCGGGGAGGCCGGCGCCGATGGGACGGGGCCCACACCCGGCCTGTCAGGAACAGAGGGGACACTGGGCCCGTGACCTCGCTGGACGGTTCCCGCTACCCGTACGAGGCCCCGGTCTCCGCCGAGCTCTTCGCCCGCGGGCAGCGCGTGACCCCGGGCGGGGTGAACAGCCCGGTCCGCGCCTTCCGTGCCGTCGGCGGCACCCCCCGCTTCATGGCCTCCGGGCAGGGCCCCTGGATCACCGACGCCGACGACCGCCGCTACGTCGACCTCGTCGCCTCCTGGGGGCCGCTCATCCTCGGCCACGCCCACCCGGCCGTGGTCGAGGCGATCACCGCCGCCGCCCGCCGGGGTACCTCCTTCGGCGCCCCCACCGAGGGGGAGCTGGACCTCGCCGACGAGATCATCGCCCGCATGCCCCCGGTCGAGCGGGTGCGGCTGGTCAACTCCGGCACCGAGGCCGTCCTGTCGGCCGTCCGCCTCGCCCGCGGTGCCACCGGCCGGCGGCTGGTCGTCAAGTTCGCCGGCTGCTACCACGGCCACGTCGACGCGCTGCTCGCCTCGGCCGGCTCCGGCGTGGCCACCCTCGGCCTGCCCGACACCCCCGGCGTCACCACCGGCGCGGCCGCCGACACCGTGGTGCTGCCCTACAACGACGTCGCCGCGGTCGAGGCCGTCTTCGCCGAGCGGGGCGCCGACATCGCCTGCGTGATCAGCGAGGCCTCGCCGGGCAACATGGGCGTCGTCCCGCCGCTGTCGGGCTTCAACTCCGAGTTGCGCCGGATCACCGCCGAGCACGGTGCGCTGCTGGTCCTCGACGAGGTCATGACCGGCTTCCGGGTGTCCCGGTCGGGCTGGTACGGCCTCGACCCGGTCGACGCCGACCTCTTCACCTTCGGCAAGGTCATGGGCGGTGGCCTGCCGGCCGCGGCGTTCGGCGGCCGGGCCGACCTGATGTCCCAGCTCGCCCCGACCGGGCCGGTCTACCAGGCGGGCACGCTGTCCGGGAACCCGGTCGCCGTCGCCGCCGGGTTGACGACACTGCGGCTGTGCACCGACGAGGTCTACGCCCGCTGCGACGAGGTCGCCGTGACCCTCCGGGGCGCCGCCAGCGCCGCCCTCTTCGCCGCCGGCGTGCCGCACCGGGTGCAGCAGGCCGGCTCGATGTTCTCGGTGTTCTTCGTGCCCGACGAGCGCCAGGTGCGCGACTTCGACGACGCCCGCAGCCAGGAGACGTTCCGCTACACCGCGTTCTTCCACGCCATGCTGGCCCGCGGGGTGTACCTGCCGCCGTCGGCGTTCGAGGCGTGGTTCGTCAGCGCCGCTCTGGACGACGCCGCTGTCGAGCACGTGCTGGAGGCTCTCCCCGCCGCCGCGCGCGCGGCCGCGGAGGCCACCCCGGAGGACGCACCGCGGGCGACCGGCCAGGACCCGAGCGAGGTCAGCACCTGATGAGCGAGACGACCGTCGTCCACCTGCTCCGGCACGGAGAGGTCTTCAACCCCTCGAAGGTCCTCTACGGCCGGCTGCCCGGGTACCGGCTGTCCGAGGCGGGCGAGGAGATGGCCCGGGATGCCGCGCGCTGGTTCACCGGCGTCGCCGCCGACCCGCCGATCACCCACCTGGTCGCCAGCCCGCTGGAGCGCGCACAGCAGACCGCGGCCCCCATCGCCGAGGCGCTCGGCCTGCCGATCACCACCGACGACCGGCTGATCGAGGCCGCCAGCGACTTCGAGGGGCTGCGGGTCGCCGTGGGCGACGGCGCGCTGCGCGACCCCCGGCACTGGTGGAAGCTGCGCAACCCCTTCCGGCCCTCGTGGGGCGAGCCCTACGTGGAGATCGCCGCCCGGATGCTCGCCGCGGTCGAGGCCGCCCGGGACGCCGCCCGCGGCTCCGCGGCGGTCTGCGTCAGCCACCAGCTGCCGATCTGGACGCTGCGCCTGCACCTGGAGGGCCGCAGCTTCGTGCACGACCCGCGTCGCCGGCAGTGTGCGCTGGCCAGCGTCACCTCGGTGACCTACGAGGGCGACCGGTTCGCCGGCGTCACCTACGCCGAGCCCGCCGGTGCCACCGACCCCGACGCGGTCCCCGGCGCATGAGGCGCCTGCTCCCCGCCCTGCTGGGCGGCCTCCTGCTCGCCGCCGGGTGCACCACCGGCGAGGGCTCGGCCGTCGACGTCAACAACGGCGGGGAGTTCCGCTTCGAGGCCGGCACGCCGTTCGGCGAGGTCATCCCGGAGGACGAGCGGGCCACCGCGCCCCAGTTCACCGGGGACCTGCTGGGCGGCGGGGACTTCGACTCCGCGGAGCTGGACGGCGACGTCGCCGTCCTCAACTTCTGGGGATCGTGGTGCGCGCCCTGCCGGGTGGAGACGCCGGAGTTCCAGGAGGTCTACGCCGAGGTGCGCGACGCCGGCGTCCAGTTCGTCGGGCTGAACGTCAAGGACCCCGAACAGCTGGCCCAGGCCTTCGTCGACACCAAGGGCATCGAGTTCCCGTCGGTCTACGACCCGCGCGGGGAGGTGGCGCTGGCGTTCCGGGACTACCCGGCCAACGCCGTCCCGTCCACCATCGTGCTGGACCGCGAGTACCGCGTCGCCGCCGTCTACACCAGCCAGATCTCGCAGGAGGACCTGCGCGCGGTGGTCGACCAGCTGATCGAGGAGGGCTGAGGTGGGGGACACCTTCAGCGGCCTGGTCACCGACGGCCCGCTGCTCGTCGCCGCGGCCGTCGCGGCACTGGTCGGGCTGATCAGCTTCGCCTCGCCGTGCGTGCTCCCGCTCGTCCCCGGCTACCTCTCCTACGTCGCCGGCCTCGCCGGGACCGGTGACCGGCGTGCCGAGGCGGCCGGCGCGGGCGGCGGCACCGCGACGGCCACCGCGGTCGACGAGCGCACCGGCCGCCGCCAGATGGTCCTCGGCGCCCTGCTGTTCGTGCTGGGCTTCAGCGCGGTCTTCGTCGCCCTCGGCACCGCGGCGGGCAGCCTCGGGCGGCTGCTGCTGGTGCACCAGGACGTCATCACCCGGGTCATGGGCGTCGTCGTCATCCTCGTCGGGCTGGGCTTCCTCGGCTGGTTGCCCCTGCTGCAGCGCACGAAGCGACTGGCGCTGCGGCCGGCCACCGGCCTGGTCGGGGCCCCGCTGCTGGGCGTCGTCTTCGGGCTGGGCTGGACGCCGTGCCTGGGCCCGACGCTGGGTGCCGTCCTCACCCTCGCGTACTCGGAGGGGACCGCCGGCCGCGGGGCGTTCCTCTCGGTGGCGTACTGCGTCGGCCTCGGGGTGCCCTTCGTGCTGGTCGCGCTCGGCGCCCGCTGGGCACTGGGGGCCACCTCCTTCCTGCGCCGGCACGCGCGAGCCGTCACGCAGGTCGGCGGCGGGCTGCTCGTGCTGGTCGGCGTCCTGCTGGTCACCGGCGCGTGGGGCGAGATGATGGACTGGCTGCGCTCCTGGGCCGCGTCCACCGGCATCGGGTCGTCCCTGTGACGGTCACCGCGCCGCCGCGCGAGGCCGCGGCGCCGAGCCCGCCGCCGGCCCGGCCGTCCGCCGGCCGCCGGGCCTGGAACCTGTGGGTGCGCTGGTGGCGCCGGCTCACCGCCATGCGGACGGCGATCATCCTGCTGTTCCTGCTGGCGCTGGCCGCCATCCCCGGCTCGCTGCTGCCCCAGCGCTCGCTGTCGCAGACCAACGTCGCCCGCTACTTCGCCGACCACCCGACGCTCGCGCCGGTGCTCGACCGGCTGTACCTGTTCGACGTCTTCAGCTCGCCGTGGTTCGCCGCGGTCTACCTGCTGCTGTTCATCTCGCTCGTCGGCTGCGTGCTGCCGCGGGCCGCCGAGCACTTCCGCGCGCTGCGCACGCCGCCGCCGCCGGCCCCCCGGAACCTGCTGCGGCTGCCGGACTCGGCCGGGCTACAGACGCGTCTCGACGACGCGGCGGCCCTCGACGTGGTCGAGGAGGAGTTGCGGGTCCGGCGCTTCCGCGTCGTCCGCCGCCAGACGGCGGCCGGCCCCGAGCTCTCCGCGGAGAAGGGCTATCTCAAGGAGGCCGGCAACCTCGTCTTCCACCTCTCCCTCGTCGCGCTGCTGCTCGCGCTGGCCGGCGGGAAGCTCTGGGGCTACGAGGGCAGCGTCCTGGTGGTCGAGGGCGGCGGGTTCTGCAACAGCTTCCAGAACTACGACACCTACTCCGCCGGCCCGCTGGTCGAGGGCAACGACCTCAGCCCGCTGTGCGTCGACCTCGAGGACTTCCAGGCCGAGTACGAGGAGAACCTGACCGCCTCGTCGTTCACCGCCGACATCCGCTACGGCGGCCCCGGCGAGGAGGGCACGCCCCAGACCATCGGCGTCAACGACCCGCTGCGCACCGAGGGCGACCGGGTCTACCTGACCGGGCACGGCTACGCGCCGCGGTTCACCGTGACCACGCCGGACGGGCAGCCTCCCCTCGACGTCTCGGCGCCGTTCCTCCCCACCAACCCGTCGACGATGGCCAGCGAGGGCGCGGTCAAGCTGCCCGACCTCGGCGCCGACCAGCCGCAGCTGGCGCTCCAGGGCTTCTTCGCCCCGACCGGGGTCGTCCAAGGCGGGATCCTGACCAGCATCGACCCGCGCCCGCTCGAGCCGCAGGTCGCGCTCATCGCCTACCAGGGCTACCTCGGCCTGGACACCGGCCGCCCGCAGTCGGTCTACGCCATCGACCAGGAGCAGATCGCCCGCGGCGCCCTGAACGAGGTGGGCTCGGCCAACCTCGCCCTCGGCGAGACCCTGACGCTGCCAGACGGCACCGCCATCACCTTCACCGGCTACGACGAGTTCGCCGCGCTGCAGCTGTCCCACGACCCGGGCCAGGTCTGGGTGCTCGGTGCCGCGATCGCCGTCCTCGTCGGGCTGCTGGGGATGCTCCTGCTGCGCCGCGAGCGCGTCTTCGCCCGCCCCACCGCCGCCCCGGGCGGCGGCGGTACCGTCCTGACCGTCGGCTCGCTGACGCGGGGCGGCGGTGAGGGCGGGGAACGCTTCGCCGGCCTCGCCGACGAGCTCCGGGCCGCGCTCTCCGCCCGTGCTCCCGCACGCCCGACCCCGCCGGCCGGCGGGGTCTCCCCGGACCCGGAGGTCCCCACCCCGTGACCGTCGACACGACCCTCGCCGAGCTGTCGGACGCCCTGTTCTCCGTCAGCGTCGGCCTGTACTCCCTCGCGGTGGTCGCCTTCTGCGCCCAGCTGGCCTTCGGCCGGCGCCCCGCCGCGGCCCGCGAGCTGGTCGGCGCGGGTGCGGCGGCCGAGCCCCCGGCGGCTCCGGAGGGACCGGCGGCCGAGCCGCCGGCCGTCCGCCGCTACGGCATCGCGGCGATGGTCCTCACGGTGCTGGGGGCGCTGACCCACGCCGGCGTGCTGCTGTTCCGCGGGCTGGCCACCGACCGGCTGCCCTGGGGCAACATGTACGAGTTCGCCACCGCCGTGGTGCTCGTCGCGGTGGTCTCGTTCGCGGTCCTCGCGGTGCGCCGGCCGGTGCTGCGCCACCTCGGGGTGTTCGTGATGGCCCCCGTCGTCCTGGCGATGGTCGCGATCGGGCTCTTCCTCTACGCGGAGGCGGGGCCGCTCGTGGCGGCACTGCGCTCGAGCTGGCTGGCCGTGCACGTCACGACGGCGATCCTGGGCTTCGGCATCTTCTTCGTCAGCGGCATCGCCAGCGTGATGTACCTGCTGCGGCTGCGCCACGACGCCCGCGTCGCCGAGGGCACGGCCGAGCGGGGGAGCCTGCTGGACCGGCTGCCGGCCCCCGCCGCGATCGACCGGCTGGCCCACCGCACCGCGGTCTTCGGCTTCCCGATCTGGACGTTCGCCGTCATCGCGGGCGCGATCTGGGCGGAGAGCGCGTGGGGCCGCTTCTGGGGCTGGGACCCGAAGGAGACGTGGGCCTTCATCGCCTGGGTCGTCTACGCCGCCTACCTGCACGCCCGCACGACGGCCGGCTGGCGCGGCAAGGGCGCCGCGTGGGTCAACGTCGTCGGCCTGGGCGTCATGGTCTTCAACCTGCTCTACGTGAACATGGTGTCGACCGGCCTGCACAGCTACGCCGGCGTCGAGTAGGGCCTCCGGCCGCGGCTCCGCGAGTGGCCGGGTTGCTCACTCCGGGTGATGCCGGACCCGGTCGGGGGACGCCGCCGGGTGACGGATGCCCCTGCTCCGTGCTGGGATGCAGGCATGGACAGGTGCGAGGCTGATCACTGTGGGTAGGCACGCGGCGCCGGTGGGCGCCGAGGTGGACCCGGTCGTCGCGGCCGCGCTCGCCCAGCGGCCGGACGGCGGAGGCCCCCGACACTCGGGGGAGGCCGGTGAGCGGCGCGAGGGCCCGGTCGGCTGGCCCGGCCGCGAGGACGACGGGGCGCCGGCCGGATCACCCGTCGGCTGGCCCGGGGACATCACCGGCGAACCGGTCCAGCGGCCCGCTCGGGAGGCCGAGCCGGCGCCGGAGCGCGCCACCGGCTGGCGCCGGCTGTTCGGCGGCCGCGCCGCCTAGAGAGGCGCCTGGGCGCTAGGCCGGCGAGCCGTCGTCGCGGCGGGTGCGCCGCTCCAGCTCCCGGAGGAACTCGGGGTCGTCGTCGGGCGCCAGCGGACGTGCCTGCGTGCGCGGCGGCCGTGGACGACGCTGCGGACGGGGAGCCCCCAGGCCGGGACCGCCGGCACCGCCGGACTTCTCCGCGGCTCGCATGACGAGCACGACCACGGCGATCGCCATGACCAGGAACACCAGGAAAATCACGCGGCGCCACCTCTCCGTCTCCCCCTGCACCGCCCACAGTACGTCCGTGGCGATACTCGGGGGTGGTGCCGGATCCTCCCGGCGCCGATCCCGGACGGAGGACGTCATCGACGCGGTCGACCGCAGGCTGATCGAGCTGCTGCAGGCCAACGGCCGGGCGAGCTACGCCGAGCTGGCGCGACAGGTCGGCCTCTCGGCTCCCGCCGTGCACGAACGGGTCGGCAAGCTGGAGGCGGCCGGGGTCATCACCGGCTACCAGGCCGTCGTCGACCCGATGGCGGTGGGGCTCGACGTCACGGCGCTGATCGGCGTCATCGAGAGCGACTCGGTGGACGAGACCGGCGTGGAGGCCGCCCTCGCGGCGATGCCGGAGGTCGAGGACTGCTGGCGGGTGGCCGGCAACGAGGGCTACGTGCTCAAGGTCCGCGTGACCGACATCCCGGCACTGGAGGCGGCCATCAGCGCGTTGAACCGGATCAGAGGAGTCGCACGCACCCGGACCACCGTGGTGCTCTCGACCAAGTGGGAGGGCCGGCATGGCTGACGGGACCGGAGCAGGGACGCCCGGGGCGCCGACCGGCGGACCGGCGACGCCGCCGCGGGTGGGGGGGCCCCTGGCGCTCTACACGGTGGGCCGGGTGCTGATCACGGCCGCGCTCGTCGCGGTCATCTGGGTGGCCGGGCTGCCCGGCTTCCCGGCGCTGCTGTTCGGCCTGCTGCTGTCGATGCCGGTCTCGCACCTGCTGCTGCGCGGGGTCCGCGACCGCCTCACCGAGGCCCTCGCCGCCCGCAGCGTCGCCCGACGGGCCGAGAAGGAGGACCTCCGCGCGCGGCTGTCGGGGGACGATCCCGGCGACGACTGACGGGCCGGTACCGGTCAGCCGCTGAGTGCGAGCCCGGCGGCGAGCAGCACGCCGGTGACCAGCGTGAGCCGGCCGGTCGCGGCCAGCCCGGCGATCAGCGCCGGACCGCGAGCCCCGGACAGCACCAGCCGGGCCGGCGGCACGGCCAGCGGCGCCGCCAGCAGGGCGATCAGCGCCCACGGCCGGACCACGCCGATCGCGACGACGACGACGAAGGTGCCGGCCAGCAGCCCCGCGTAGGCCCACCGGGTGCCGCGCTCACCCAGCAGCACGGCCAGGGTCCGCTTGCCGACCGCGGCGTCCCCGGCGATGTCGCGCAGGTTGTTGATCACGAGGATCGCCACGATCGGCAGGCCGATGGCCACCCCGCCCGCGAACGCCAGCCCCTCGACGGTCTCGGTCTGCACGAACGTCGTCCCCACGACGGCGACGAGGCCGAAGAAGACGAAGACGAACACCTCGCCCAGCGCCCGGTAGCCGTAGGGGATCGGGCCGCCGGTGTAGGTCCAGGCCGCGAGGATGCAGACCGCGCCGACCGCGACGAGCCACCAGCTCGACAGGGCGGCGAGCGCGATGCCGGCGACCGCCGCGACGGCGAAGGAGACCATCGCGGCGACCAGCACCTGCCGGGCCGTGGCCGCGCCCGAGCCGACCAGCCGCATGGGGCCGACCCGGTCGGCGTCGGTGCCGCGCCGGCCGTCGGAGTAGTCGTTGGCGTAGTTGACCGCGACCTGCAGGGCCAGCGCGACGAGCAGTGCCAGCAGCGCGGGGCCGAGCCGGAACCCGTCGAGGGCGGCCGCGGCGCCGGTGCCCACGAGCACCGGGGCGACGGCGGCGGGCAGGGTCCGCGGGCGGGCGCCGGCCACCCACTGCGCAGGCGTGGCCATCAGGCCGCTCCGCCGCTCAGCGCGGCCGCCACACCACGACGGTCGGGCTTGCCGGTGTGCAGGCTCGCGATCTCCTCGATCAGCTGGAGCTCGCGGGGGGCGGACGGGGCGCCCAGCCGCTCGGTGACCCACGGCCGGAGCTCGGCCAGGTCGGGCGCGGCACCCGGTGCCGGGACGACGGCGGCCACCACCCGGTGTCCCCACTCGTCGTCGGGCCGGCCGAAGACCACGGCGTCGGCCACCGACGGGTGCTCCCGGAGCACGCCCTCGACCGCCTGGGGCGCGACGTTGACCCCGCCGGTGACCACGACGTCGTCCAGCCGCCCGTGCACGGTCAGGACGCCGTCGATGAGCTCCCCGGCGTCCCGGGTGTGGAACTCCCCGCCGGCGAACGCCTCCGCGGTCGCCGCCGGGTCACCGCGGTAGCCCAGCGCGAGGACGGGTCCGGCGAGGCGGATCCCGGAGTCGTCCACGGCGACGCGGACGCCGTCCAGCGGGACGCCGTCGTACACGCAGCCGCCGGCGGTCTCGGTCATGCCGTACGTCGTCACCACCGCGACGCCGGCCTCCCGCGCGCGGGCCAGCAGCCCGGGGTCGGTGGCGGCGCCGCCGACCAGGACCGCGTCGAACGAGCGCAGGGCGGCGGGCTCGGTCTCGAGGTACCGGCGCAGCTGGGTGGGCACGAGCGCGGCGTACCGCCGTCCGGCCGGCATCCGCGCAACGGCGGTGGCGAGCGGCTCGCCGCGGCCGAGGACCGTCGGCGTCGTCCCGGCCAGCACCGAGCGGCACAGCACCTGCAGGCCGGCGACGGCCGACACCGGCAGCGCCAGCAGCCAGGCGCCGGGGCCACCGAGCCGCTCGGCGGTGGCCGTCGCGGAGGCGCGCAGCGCGGTCGCGGGCAGCAGGACGGCGCGCCCTCCGCCGGTGGAGCCCGAGGTGACCACGACCAGGTCGGCGCCCTCCTCGAGCGGCTCCTCCGGCCGCAGCACGGCACGGGCCGCGTCGACCGCGGCCGGCGGACCGGCGGGGAGGACCGCCAGCGGTGCGGTGCCGGCCAGGCAGGCGCGCAGTGGCTCCAGGAGCGCCAGGGGATCGTCCGGCGCGGGCACGAGGGTCAGGTGCCGGGCCACGACGAGCGAGCGTACTTCGGCCGCGAACTACCCTCACGACCATGGCGGACGCGGCGGGGATCGACGCCGTGCACGTGTACTCCGTGCCGATGCGCACCCGGTTCCGCGGCATCGACGTCCGCGACGGCGTGCTGGTCCACGGGCCGGCCGGCTGGGGCGAGTTCAGCCCGTTCTGGGACTACGGCGTCGCCGAGAGCCGCCGCTGGTGGGCCGCCGCCCGCGAGGCCGCCGTCGAGGGCTGGCCGGAGCCGGTCCGTGCCGAGGTCCCGGTGAACGTCACGGTCCCGGCCGTCGACCCGGAGCGGGCGCACGCGATCGTGGCCGCGAGCGGCTGCCGGACCGCCAAGGTGAAGGTCGCCGAGCCCGGTCAGACCCGCGCGGACGACGTCGCCCGCGTCGAGGCCGTGCGGGCGGCGCTGGGCCCGTCCGGCGCGATCCGGGTCGACGCCAACGCCGCCTGGGACGTCGACACCGCCGTGGCCCGCATCCGCGAGCTCGACGCGGCCGTCGGCCTGGAGTACGTCGAGCAGCCGTGCGCCACCCTCGCCGAGCTGGCCGCACTGCGCCGCCGCCTCGACGTGCGGATCGCGGTCGACGAGGGCGTGCGCCGGTCGGCCGACCCGCTGCGGGTCGACCTGCGCGAGGCCGCCGACGTCGTCGTCCTCAAGGTGCAGCCGCTGGGTGGGGTGCGTGCCGCGCTGCGCGTGGCCGAGGCGCACGGGCTGCCGTGCGTGGTGTCCTCGGCGCTGGAGAGCTCGGTCGGCATCGCCGCCGGGGTGGCGCTGGCGGCCGCGCTCCCGGAGCTGCCGTTCGCCTGCGGACTGGCCACGGTCGCCCTCTTCACCGACGACGTCGCCACCGACCCGCTGCTCCCGGTCGACGGCGCCCTGCCCGTGCGGACCGTCGTCCCCGACCGGCTCACCGCGCTCCCCGCCCCGGCCGAGGTCGACGCCCGCTGGCGGGCGCGCCTGCAGGAGGTCACCGCGTGAACCCCTCCACCGCCCTGGCGACCGTGCTGGTCGACGAGCTGATCCGTGGCGGGGTGACCGACGCGGTCGTCGCGCCCGGCTCGCGGTCGGCCCCGGTGGCGCTCGCGCTGGCCGCCGCGGAGCGGGCCGGCCGGCTCGCCCTGCACGTGCGGATCGACGAGCGGACGGCGGCCTTCCTGGCGCTGGGCCTGGCCAAGGCCTCCGGGCGGCCGGTGCCGGTGCTGACGACCTCCGGGACGGCGACGGCGCACCTGCACGCGGCGGTGCTCGAGGCCGACGCGAGCGGGGTGCCACTGCTGGCGCTCACCGCCGACCGGCCACCGGAGCTGCGGGCCACCGGCGCCAACCAGACGATCGAGCAGGCGGGGCTCTACGGCCGCGCGGTGCGGTTCGCCGCCGACGTGGGCGTGCCCGAGAACGGCCGCGAGGAACCGCAGAACCGCTACTGGCGGTCCCTCGCGGCCAAGGCCCTGGCGCTCGCCACGGGTGCCCTGTCCGGCGACCCGGGGCCGGTGCACCTCAACCTGGCGTTCCGCGAACCGCTGCTCCCCGACCACTCCGACGGCGCGCTCGACGGCTCCTGGTCCGGCCGACCGGACGGGACGCCCTGGACGGCCGTCGCACCGCTCCCGGGTGATCCGGATCCTGCCTCGGTCCCGGACGGCGGCCGCACGCTCGTCGTCGTCGGGGACGGGCCGGCGGGCTCCGCGCAGCGGGTGTCGGAGTGCGCCGATGCCTTCGGCTGGCCGGTGGTCGCCGAGCCCAGCGGCGGCGTCTGGGGATCCCACGGCACCCTGCGGGCGGGCGCGCTGGTCCTGGGCGCGGCGGACTGGCTGGCCGCACACCGGCCCGACCGCGTGGTCGTCGTCGGCCGGCCGACGCTCTCCCGCCCGGTCGGCGCGCTGCTGGCCGACCCCGCCGTCCGCGTCGAGACGGTGAGCGCCGCGCCGCGCTGGGCCGACGCGGGCCGGTCCAGCGTCCAGGTCACGCGGGACCTGGCCGGGGGAGCACCGGCTCAGCCGGGGGACCCGGCCTGGTCCGAGGCGTGGCAGCAGGCGTCGGGCCGGGTGGGCGCCGCGGTCGACGCGGTGCTGGACGCCGCGCCCGGACTGACCGCCGCCCGCCTGGCCCGCGACGTCGTGGCGGCGCTGCCCCCGGGTGCGCTGCTCGTGCTCGGCTCCTCGACCCCGGTCCGCGACGTGGACCGGCTGGCGGTGCCCCGCCCGGACGTGACGGTGCTGGCCAACCGCGGCGTCGCCGGGATCGACGGCACGGTCTCCACCGCGGTCGGAGCCGCCCTCGTGCACGGCGGCCCGGCGTTCGCGCTGATGGGTGATCTCACGTTCCTGCACGACCTCACCGGGCTGCTGCTCGGCGCGGGGGAGCGGCGGCCGGACCTGACCGTCGTCGTGCCGGACAACGACGGCGGCGGGATCTTCGCCCAGCTGGAGCCCGGGCAGCAGCGCTACGCCGCCGACTACGACCGGGTGTTCGGCACCCCACACGGCCGCGACCTGGTCGCCGTGGCGCAGTCGCTGGGCTGGGCGGCGACGGCCGTCGCGGCGCCGGACGAACTACCGGCGGTGCTCGCCCGCGGCGGACCGCGGGTCGTCGTCGTCCGGACCGACCAGCGTGCCGAGGCCGACCTCGCCGTCCGGCTGCGATCGGCGGCCGACACCGCACTCGCGGACCGCTGACCAGGCCGGCCCGACACTTAGGTTAGGGTGCCCTGACCTGTTGTCCGGCGGCCGAGGAGGAGCCCTGCCTCCCACGGCGCGCACCATGCTCCGGCGAGCCCTGCGCCGGCATCCCCGGCGGCTGGCCGCCTCGGTCCTCCTGCTGTCGCTGCACCAGACGTGCGAGGCGCTGGTCCCCGTCGCCATCGGGCTGACCATCGACCGCGCGGTCGCCACCGGCGAGGTGCCCGCGCTCGTCGTCTGCCTGCTTGGCACCGGGCTGCTGTTCGTCGTCCTCTCCCAGGCCTACCGGTTCGGCGCGCGGGCGGTCGTCGCGGCGTGGTGGGAGGAGACCCACCTGCTCCGCGTCGAGCTCACCGAGCGGGTGCTGGACCCCCGCGGGCTGGCCGACCCGCCGGCGACCGGGGAGCTGCTGTCCACCGCGACCTCCGACGCGGACCGGGTGGGCCGGGTGATCGAGGCGGCGTCGCTGGTCGTCGCCGGCACCACCGCGGTCGTCGTCGCGGCGGTCTCGCTGCTGCTGGTGCACGTGCCGCTGGGCCTGGCGGTCCTGGTCGGCGCCCCGCTGCTGGTCGCGGCGATCCAGCTGCTCGCGCCGCTGCTCACCCGCCGCACCGCCACCCAGCAGGAGGACGTCGCCCGCACCGCCGGGATGGCCACCGACCTGGTCCGGGGCGTCCGGGCGCTGCGCGGCATCGGCGCCGAGGACGCGGCCACCGAGCGCTACCGGCGGACCAGCCGCACCGCGCTGGCCTCGACCCTGCACGCGGCCCGGGCGGTCGGCGTCTACCGCGGGGTCACCACGCTCGGCAGCGGCCTGTTCCTCACCGGCGTCGCGGGCTTCGCCGGCGCCCTGGCGTTCGACGGCGAGCTGAGCATCGGCGACCTGGTCACCGTGGTCGGGCTCGCGCAGTTCCTCGCCGAGCCGATCGGCCTCCTGGGCTTCGCCGGGCAGAAGTACGCCGAGGCGAAGGCGTCGGCGGCCCGGATCGCCGAGGTGCTCGGCCGTCCGCTGCTGACCTCGCGCGGGGGCGGGGGCTCCCCGGCCGGCGAGGGCCGGCTGGAGCTCCGCGACGTCACCGCGCGCTCGCTGGCAGGGGTGTCGCTCACCGCGGCCCCCGGTGAGTTCGTGGGTGTGGTCGCGCCCGACCCCCGGGACGCCGAGGCGCTCGTCACCGTCCTCGCCGGCCGGTTGCCGGCCGCGGAGGTCGGCGGCGCGGTGCTCGTCGACGGCGCCGACGTCTCCGGGCTCGACCCGGCCGCCACCCGGCGCGCGGTGCTGGTCGAGCCGCACGCCGTCGTGCTGTTCGAGGGCACCCTGCGGACGGCGGTCGACCCCGACGGCGCCGCTCCGGACGACCGCTTCCTCGCCGCCGTCCGGGCCGCCGGCGCCGACGACGTCCTCACCGGGCACCCCGACGGGGAACGGCGCGCGGTCGGCGACGGTGGGCGCACCCTCTCCGGCGGTCAGCGCCAGCGGATCGCCCTGGCCCGCGCGCTGCTGGCCGACCCGCCGGTGCTCGTGCTGCACGACCCGACCACCGCCGTCGACGCCGTCACCGAGGAGGCCATCGCCGCCGGCATCGCGCGGCTGCGGGCGGGACGGACGACGGTGCTGGTCACCAGCAGCCCGGCGCTGCTCGGCCGCTGCGGGCGGGTACTGCTGCTGGACGGCGGCCGGGTCGCCGCCGAGGGGACCCACGCGGAGCTCTCCGCCGCCGACGCCTACCGGACGGCGGTGCTGCGGTGACCGTGGAGGCCACGGCGGAGACGGCGGCCGAGGCGGTCGTGGTCGAGCCGCCGGCGGGCGCCGGCCCGGGCGACCTGCTGCCCACGGCGGCCGGACGGCGGGCGGCGCGGGTCGTCGGCCGGTACGCCCGCGAGCGGCCCGGCCTCGCCGTCACGGCGCTGGTCGTCAGCGTCGCCTCGGCCGCCGCCGGTCTCATCGCCCCCGCCGTCCTGGGCCGCCTCGTCGACGCCGTGTCCGGCGGCGGGTCCATCGGCGGGTACCTGCTGGCGCTGGCCGGTGCCGCCGTGCTGGCCGCCGTCCTGACGGGGCTGTCGGCCGTCGCGATCAGCCGCCTGGGCGAGACGGTGCTGGCCCGGCTGCGGGAGGCCGTCGTCGCCCGCGTGCTGCACCTGCGCACCGCCACGCTGGACCGGGTGCGCTCCGGCGACCTGCTCTCCCGCGTCGGCGACGACGTCGCCCGCGTCAGCGAGTCGGTCACCACAGGCCTGCCCGAGGTCATCGGCGCCTCGCTCGCGGTGCTGCTCACCATGCTCGGCCTCGGGGTGCTCGACTGGCGCCTGGCGGTGGCCGGGCTCCTGGCGCTGCCCGCCTACGTCCTCGCCCTGCGCTGGTACCTGCCGCGCTCCGCGCCGGTCTACGCCCGCGAGCGGATCGCCGTCGCCGAGCGCGCCGACGGGCTGCTGGGTGCCGTCGACGGCGCCGACACCATCCGCGCCTACGCCCGCAGCGGCCCGCACGCCGCCGAGGTGGAGCGCCGGTCCGCGGCGGCCCGCGACGTCGGCATCGGCGTCTTCCGGCTCTACACCGACTTCGGCTGGCGGATGAACCGGTCGGAGTACATCGGGCTGGCCGCCGTCCTGGGCGTCGGGTTCGTGCTCGCCCGCACCGGCTCGGCGTCGGTCGGCGAGGTGACGACGGCGGCCCTGCTGTTCCACCGCCTCTTCGGCCCGCTCGGCACCCTGCTGTTCTCGTTCGACGAGGTGCAGGCGGCCGGTGCCGCCCTGGTCCGGCTCGTCGGCGTCGTCGACCTGCCCGATCCGGAAACCCCTCCGCAGCGGCCGGCCCCCGGGACCCGTCCCGGGGTCGAGCTCCGCGGGATCGGGCACCGCTACGGCGACGGGTACCCGGTGCTGTCAGACGTCGACCTCCGGATCGCGCCGGGGGAGCGGGTGGCGCTGGTGGGGGCCAGCGGAGCGGGCAAGACCACGCTCGCCGCCGTGCTCGCCGGCGCCCTGGAGCCGGCCGGGGGCGAGGTGCTCGTCGACGGGGTGCCCGCCGCCGCGCTGCCGGGCCGGGGCCTGCGCGACGTCGTCGCCCTGGTCAGCCAGGAGGTGCACGTCTTCGCCGGCACGCTGGCCGACGACGTCCGCCTGGCCCGCTCCGCCGCGACCGACGACGAGGTGGCCGCGGCGCTGGAGCGGGTCGGAGCCCGCTGGGTCCAGGCCCTGCCCGAGGGGACGGCGACCCGCGTCGGCGAGGGCGGCACCGCGCTCACCCCCGCCCAGGCCCAGCAGCTGGCGCTGGCCCGGCTGGTGCTCGCCGACCCCCCGGTGGCGGTGCTCGACGAGGCCACCGCCGAGGCGGGCAGCTCCGGGGCGCGCGACCTGGAGGAGGCCGCCTTCGCCGCGACGGCCGGGCGGACGACGCTCGTGGTCGCGCACCGGCTCACCCAGGCGGTGCGGGCCGACCGGGTCGTCGTCCTCGACGCCGGGCGGGTGGTCGAGGAGGGGACCCACGCCGAGCTGGTCGCCGCCGGCGGCCGCTACGCCGCGCTCTGGGCCGCCTGGCAGGGCCGCGACCGCTAGCCCGCCGCGCCGGGGCGGTGCCAGACGAGCGAGTACCGCCAGAACAGCAGCCGGCGGACCCGGACGCCGGGGAGGACCTCGGCTGCGCGGCGGCGCACCTCGCGCACGGTCAGCTCGGCGTCCCGCACGGGCATGCCGGCCGAGGCCGGGTCGCCGGAGCGCCGTCCGTGCCACCCCAGGACGCGGCCGGCCGCCAGGGCGAGGCCGACGAGGCGGGCGGCCGCGGCCGCGGCGAGCTCCACCGGGAGTTCCCGCGGCAGGTCCTTGGCGGGCAGGGCGACGACGGCCAGGACACCGCCCGGCCGCAGGGCCGCGGCCAGGTGCCGCAACGCCGGCTCCAGGGGGAGGTGGTGCAGCGCGGTCAGGCTGACGACCGCGTCGTAGCTCCCGGGGGCCAGCTCGAGGGCCAGGACGTCGTCGTGCAGCACCCGCACGTTCGAGGGCGCGCGGGCCCGGGCAGCGGCCACCATCGCGGCGGAGCTGTCCACCGCGTCGACGTGGTCGGCCCGCGCGGCCAGCCGGACGGCGAGCGCCCCGGCGCCGCAGCCCACCTCGAGGACCCGGCCGCACGATCTCGGGAGCGCGCGCAGCAGCAGCCGCTGGTGGTGGGCGTTGTGGTCCCAGGCCAGCCGCCGCACGGTCCGGCCGGTCAGCCCTCGAGCGCGGCCTGGAAGGCGGCGAACTTCGACTGCGTCTCGGCCAGCTCCGCGGCCGGGTCGGAGCCGGCGACGATGCCGCAGCCGGCGAACAGCCGGGCACTGGCGGGGTCGTCGGGGGAGAGCTGCGCGCACCGCAGCGCCAGGCCGAACTCGCCGTCGCCGCGGCCGTCCAGCCAGCCGACCGGGCCGGCGTAGCGACCCCGGTCCATCCCCTCCAGCTCGCCGATCAGCGCGGCGGCCCGGTCGGGCGGGGTGCCGCAGACCGCGGCCGTCGGGTGCACCGCGGCGACGAGGTCCAGCAGTCCGGCCGCGCCCCGCGGACCGCCGCGGCGCTGGACGCCGGTCACGTCGCTGGCCAGGTGTCGCACGTTGGCCAGCGTGAGCAGGGACGGCTCGTCGGGCGCGGTCAGCTCGCTGCAGTACGGCTCCAGCGCACCCACCAGCGAGTCGACGGCGAGGGAGTGCTCGGCCAGGTCCTTGGCCGAGCCGAGCAGCTCGGCGGCCAGGCGCTCGTCCTCGGCCCCGGCGCCGCGCGGTGCGGTCCCGGCGAGGACCCGGGAGGACAGCTGCCGGCCGGTCCGGCGCAGCAGCAGCTCCGGGGTGGCGCCGAGCAGGCCGTCGACGGCGAAGGTCCAGCAGTCGGGGAACCGGGTGGCCAGCCGGTCCAGCAGCCGGCGCGGGTCCAGCGGCACGTCGGCGGTCACGAGCAGGTCGCGGGCCAGCACGACCTTCGCCAGGTCGCCGTTCCCGATGCGGCGGACGGCGGCGGCCACGGCCGCGCACCACGACGCCGGGTCCAGCGCGCCGTCGGCGTAGCGCAGCCGCCCGGGCGCCGGTGCCGGCGCGGACCGCGAGGGGAGCGGGGCGGGGTCGGGGCGGGTCGGCGAGGCGATCGTGGTCATCCAGGCGACACCGTCGCGGCGGCCGACCACCACCTGCGGGAGGACGAACACCGACGTCCCGGCCGCGGGGTCGAACGCGACACTCGCGAAGGCGACCGGTCCCGAACCGGGCACGGCGACCGGGTCGTCGGCGGCGAGCCCGGCCGACAGCTCCGCCCACCAGGCGGCCGCCTCGGCCAGCGCGCGGGGGCCGGAGACCTCCAGCCGCGCGGCCTCGCCCCACCCGACGAGGCCCTCGCCGCGGCGCACCCAGGACAGCCCGCCGGCGGCCGGCAGCAGCCGGAGCAGGTCGGGGGAGTCGGGGAGCTCGACGGTCGTGACCGCGGACGCGGCAGCGTCCGGCGAGGTCACGGCCACTGTCGTCACCTCACCAGAGTAGGCAGCCGCGGCGCTCCGCGGCCGGGGAAGGCTCTGTAACGTCGGTCGCCGTGGCAGACCGGCGAGACAGGGCATCGGGCGACGTGGCATCCCCCGCGGGGCTCCGGGCCGGCCTGGACAAGGCACCCGCCGAGGTGGCCGCGATGTTCGACCGCGTCGCCCGCCGCTACGACGTCACCAACACGGTGCTGTCCGGCGGCCGGGACGCCGGCTGGCGGCGGGCGACCCGGGAGGCGGTCGCCGCCCGGCCCGGCCAGACGGTGCTCGACGTCGCCGCGGGCACCGCGGTCTCGACCGTGGAACTGGCCGCGGACGGGGTGACCGCGATCGCCTGCGACTTCTCGCAGGGGATGCTGCGCGCCGGCGCCGAGCGGCCCGTGCCCAAGGTCGCCGGCGACGCGATGGCACTGCCCCTGGCCGACGCCAGCGTCGACGCCGTGGTGATCTCGTTCGGGCTGCGCAACGTCGCCGACCCGGACGCCGCCCTCCGCGAGTTCGCCCGCGTCACCCGGCCGGGCGGCACCCTCGTCGTCTGCGAGTTCTCCAGCCCCACCTGGTCGCCGTTCCGCACCGTCTACACCGAGTATCTGATGCGGGCGCTGCCGCGGATCGCCCGCGCGGTCAGCAGCAACCCCGACGCGTACGTCTACCTCGCCGAGTCGATCCGGGCCTGGCCGGACCAGGCCGCGCTCGCCGCCCGCATCGGGCACGCCGGCTGGGGCGACGTCGCGTACCGCAACCTGACCGGCGGCATCGTCGCGCTGCACCGCGCCCGCCGTCGCTGAGCGCTCCCCCGCGCGGAGCACGGGCAGTGTGCGCGGGTGGACCGTTCGGCGCCCGGATCGGTCACCCACCGCACCGCGCCCGTGCCACGCTGGGTCATGCGGTTTGCCGACCGGGCCGAGGCCGGACGGGCACTCGCCGCGGCGGTGGCGGAGCGGGTGGCCGGCGAGGCGGTCGTGCTCGGCCTGCCGCGGGGTGGCGTGATCGTGGCCGCCCCCGTGGCCGCCGCCCTGCACGCGCCGCTGGACGTGCTCGTCGTCCGCAAGCTCGGGCTGCCGTGGCGCCGCGAGCTGGCCATGGGCGCGATCGCGGCGGTCGGGGACCGGGTCGAGACGGTGCGCAACGCCGAGGTCCTGGCCGCCGCGGGCGTGGACGACGCAGCCTTCGCCGCGGTCCGCGAGCGCGAGGTGGTCGAGCTCCGTCGCCGGGCGGGGGCCTACCGCGGCGACCGGCCGCCCGTCCCGGTGCGCGGGCGCACCGTCGTGCTCGTGGACGACGGCCTGGCGACCGGCTCGACCATGCGCGCGGCCCTCGCCGCGCTGCGGTCGCAGGACCCGGCGCGGGTGGTCGTGGCGGTGCCCGTCGGCTCGCCGCACGTCGTCGCGGAGCTGGCCGCGCAGGTGGACGTGCTGGTCTGCCTCAGCGCGCCCGCGGACTTCCGGGCGGTGGGCCAGGCCTACGCCGCCTTCCCGGCCGCGTCCGAGGACGCCGTCCGCGCCGCCCTCGCCCCCTAGGCACCGCACCCGGCGTGAGCCTCGTCACGGGGGGCTTGTTCCCTGGCTCACACGCGGGCGTAGGCTCTCATCCGGTCACTTAGTGAAAATGTTCACAAGCACACCGGGAACCGCCGAGGGGGGAGCGACGTGCCACCGAGCGCGCTCAGTCAGCCGCCGCAGGACGGCGATCTGCGGGCCGACGTGGTGGTCGTGGGCGCCGGCCCGGCGGGGTCGTCGGCGGCCCGCACCCTGGCGACCGCGGGTCTCGACGTCGTCGTCCTCGAGAAGGCCGACTTCCCCCGCGAGAAGGTCTGCGGCGACGGGCTGACCCCGCGCGGCGTCAAGGCCCTCGACGACCTCGGCGTCGACACCACCGGCTGGGTGCGGCACAAGGGCCTGCGGGTCTTCGGCGGTGGCGAGGTCGTCGAGGTGGACTGGCCGCAGCTGCGGTCCTGGCCCTCCTACGGCCTCATCCGGACCCGCAGCGACCTCGACAGCCTCCTCGCCGACCACGCGGCCGCGGCCGGGGCGCGGGTGCACACCGCCGTCCAGGTCACCGACCCGCTCCTCGACGACGCCGGCCGCGTGGTCGGGGTACGCACGCTGGTCGGCCCGGGCCGGGAGGCGGCCGTCTGGCGCGCGCCGCTGGTGATCTCCGCCGAGGGCCTCTCCGGCCGGCTGGCCAAGTCCCTGGGCCTGGTCCGTCGCGAGGACCGTCCGCTCGGCGTCGCCGTCCGCCGGTACGTGCGCACCTCGCGGTCGGTCGACGACTACCTCGACATCTCCTTCGACCTCTCCGCCGACGGGCCGAGCGCGGACTCCATGCCCGGCTACGGCTGGTCGTTCGGCATGGGCGACGGCACCGCCAACGTCGGCTTCGGCCTGCTCGACACCCGGCGCGGCAGCGGCGTGGAGCCGCGGGCGGTGCTCCGGCAGTGGCTGGCCACCCTGCCGCCGGAGTGGGAGCTCGGCGAGGAGCACGCGGTCACCCCGCTGCGCGGCGCCGGGCTGCCCATGGCGCTGCACCGCCAGCCCGCGTACACCCGCGGCCTGCTGCTGGCCGGCGACTCCGCCGGGGTGGTCAACCCCTTCAACGGCGAGGGCATCAGCTACGCGCTGGAGACCGGCCGGATGGCCGCGGCGGCGGCGGTCGCGGGACTGCGGGCGAGCGAGGGCCCGGCGCGCGAGGCCGAGCTGCGCCGCTACCCCGCCCGGTTGCGCGAGGAGTACGGCCGTCACCACCGGCTCGGCATGGGCTTCCTGGCCCTGCTCGACCGCCCGGACGTCGTCCGTTTCGCGACGGCGCACGGCCTCAAGCGGCCCGCCCTGGTCAACCGCGCACTGCGGCTGATGGGCAACCTGTCCGACGGCCGGGACGGCGACCGGTTCGACCGCGCCCTGGCCCTCCTGACCCGACTGACCCCGGCGGTGTGAGGTCGACATGACGATCCGGTACCGAATGAGCACCAGCTGTTCGCGACACGCGGCGGGCGTGACCGTCATCACCGTAGGGTGCCGCTGATGCTGTCGATGTACGTGCCGATCATCGGCCTGTTCGCCCTGGCCGCGGCGTTCGCTCTCGGCTCCGTCACGGTGGCCCCGTTCGTCGGCCCGCGCCGCTACAACCACGCGAAGCTGCAGGCCTACGAGTGCGGCATCGAGCCGGTCGACCAGCCGCTCACCGGCGGTCGCTTCCCGATCAAGTACTACCTGACGGCGATGCTCTTCATCGTCTTCGACATCGAGATCGTCTTCCTCTACCCGTGGGCCGTCGCCAACGACGCGCTCGGCGTCTTCGGCCTGGTCGAGATGGTCGTCTTCATCGCCACCGTGTTCCTCGCCTACGCGTACGTGTGGCGACGCGGCGGGCTCGAGTGGGACTGAGGGTCTAGCGATGGGTCTCGAGGAGAAGCTGCCCAGCGGCGTGCTGCTGACGTCGGTGGAGAAGCTGGTCAACTGGACGCGCAAGTCCTCGTTCTGGCCGGCGACGTTCGGCCTGGCCTGCTGCGCCATCGAGATGATGGCCACCGGCGCCGGCCGCTACGACCTGGCCCGGTTCGGCATGGAGGTCTTCCGCGCCTCTCCGCGCCAGGCCGACCTGATGATCGTGGCCGGCCGGGTGAGCCAGAAGATGGCGCCGGTCCTGCGCCAGATCTACGACCAGATGCCCGAACCGCGGTGGGTGCTCGCGATGGGCGTGTGCGCGAGCTCCGGCGGGATGTTCAACAACTACGCGATCGTCCAGGGCGTCGACCACGTCGTCCCGGTGGACATGTACCTGCCCGGCTGCCCGCCGCGGCCGGAGATGCTCATGGACGCGATCCTCAAGCTGCACTACAAGATCCAGCACGAGCCGCTCGGCGAGAAGCGGGCGGCGCAGCTCGCCCGGGCCCGGGCCGACGGCACGGCGCCGGACCTGCTGGTCGAGATGCCGTCGAGCGTGCGCGCCGACAAGGACGCCCGCCGCGCCTACGAGCAGGCCGCGGCCGAGGGGCGCACCGGCCAGTTCGCGATCGAGCAGCGCGGAGGCAAGGCCGTGCTGCTGCCCGAGCCCTACGTCCGGGGCGCGCGGTGACCGGGCCCGGCGACCGGGAGCGCGAGGACGCCGCCCAGGGGGCTGCGGCGCCGTCCGGCGGGTTCCGCAAGGGGGCCTTCGGGGTCTCCGGGAGCGGGGACACCTCCGGGTTCGGCGGCCTGGTCCGGGTCGAGCCCGGCGGCGCGGTGGCGCTGCACTCCACGGAGCGGCCCTACGGCGGGTACTTCGACGAGGTCACCGACGCGCTCGTCGAGGCCGTCGGCGAGGAGACCTACGCCGCGGCGGTCCCGCGGGTGCTCGTCGACCGCGGCGAGATCACCTACTTCGTCGTCCGCGAGCACCTGCCGGTGCTGCTGCAGGCGCTCCGGGACGACGAGGCGCTGCGCTTCGAGCTGCTGAGCAGCCTCTCCGGCGTCGACTACCTCGAGAGCGGCGGCCCCGAGGTGACGCCCGGCCGGCCGCGGCTGCACGTCGCGTACCACCTGACCTCGATGACCTACCGCCGCCGGATCCGGCTGGAGGTGGCGGTCACCGCGGAGGACCCCCACGTCCCCTCGGCGACCGGCGTCTACCCGACCGCGGACTGGCAGGAGCGGGAGACCTTCGACATGTTCGGGATCGTCTTCGACGGCCATCCGGCGCTGACCCGGATCCTCATGCCCGACGACTGGGACGGCTTCCCCCAGCGCAAGGACTACCCGCTCGGCGGGGTGCCCGTGGAGTACCACGACGCCACCATCCCGCCGCCGGACACGCGGAGGGCCTACCGATGACCGCGACCCAGGACCCGTACGCCGGTTCCCGCGAGACCACCGAGGGCCGCGTCTACACGGTCACCGGCGGCGACTGGGACCAGACCTTCGGCCAGGACCTCACCGGCGAGGAACGCCTCGTCGTCAACATGGGGCCGCAGCACCCGTCGACCCACGGCGTCCTCCGGCTGATCCTCGACCTCGAGGGCGAGACGGTGACCAAGGCCCGGGTCACCATCGGCTACCTGCACACCGGCATCGAGAAGAACACCGAGTACCGCAACTGGACCCAGGGCACGACCTTCGTGACCCGCATGGACTACCTGGCCCCGCTCTACAACGAGGCCGGCTACTGCATGGCGGTCGAGAAGCTGCTCGGCATCGAGATCCCGCAGCGCGCGGCGACCATCCGCGTGCTGGTCATGGAGATCAACCGGATCGCCTCGCACCTCGTCGGCCTGGCCACCGGCGGCATGGAGCTCGGCGCGCTCACCGCGATGACCAACGGCTTCCGCGAGCGGGAGCTGTGCCTGGACCTCCTCGAGGAGATCACCGGCCTGCGGATGAACCACGCCTACATCCGCCCCGGCGGCCTCGCGCAGGACCTCCCGCCCGGCGCGGTGGAGCACATCCGCGAGTGGCTGGAGATCATGCCGAAGCGGCTGGCCGAGTACCACCGGATGCTGACCGGCCAGCCGATCTGGCAGCGGCGGCTCAAGGACGTCGGCTACCTCGACGTCACCGGCTGCGTCGCGCTCGGCGTCACCGGGCCGGTGCTGCGTGCCGCCGGGCTCCCGTGGGACCTGCGCAAGGTCGACCCCTACCTGGGCTACGAGACCTACGACTTCGAGGTGCCGACCGCCGACACCTCCGACGCGTGGGGCCGCTACCTGGTCCGCATGGCCGAGATGAGCGAGTCGCTCAAGATCGTCGCGCAGGCGCTGGATCGGCTGGAGCCCGGCCCGGTCATGGTCGAGGACAAGAAGATCGCCTGGCCCGCGCAGCTCTCGCTGGGCGCCGACGGCATGGGCAACTCCCTCGAGCACGTGCAGCACATCATGGCCGGCTCGATGGAGTCCCTGATCCACCACTTCAAGCTGGTCACCGAGGGCTTCCGCGTGCCGGCCGGCCAGGTGTACGTGCCGCTCGAGTCGCCCCGCGGGGAGCTCGGCTACCACGTGGTCAGCGACGGCAGCACCCGCCCGTGGCGCGTCCACGTGCGCGACCCCAGCTTCGTGAACCTGCAGGCCACGGCCGCGATGAGCGAGGGCGGCATGATCGCCGACGTCATCGCGGCGATCGCCTCCATCGACCCCGTGATGGGAGGAGTCGACCGATGAGCGCACTCCCCGGCTCCGCCGAGGGCACCGCCGTCACCGGGCTGGACAGCAGCCCGGTCCAGCCGGCCCCCGCCGACCTGCCGCCGCTGACCGAGCAGACCCGGCTCGAGGCGCGGGAGATCATGGCCCGCTACCCGCAGGCCCGCTCCGCGCTGCTGCCGATGCTGCACCTGGTGCAGTCGGTCCAGGGCTACGTCTCGCCCGAGGGCGTCGCCCTGTGCGCCGAGGAACTGGGCCTGACCAAGGCCGAGGTCGGCGCGGTCGCGACGTTCTACACGATGTACAAGCGCCGCCCGACCGGCCGCCACCTCGTCAGCGTCTGCACGAACACCCTCTGCAACGTGCTCGGCGGCCAGCGGATCATGGACGCGCTGAGCGCCGACCTCGGCGTCCACCACGACGAGACGGCCGCCGACGGCTCGATCACCCTCGAGCACGCCGAGTGCCTGGCGGCCTGCGACTACGCGCCGGTCGTGACGGTGGACTACGAGTTCTACGACCAGCAGGACGTCGAGAGCGCGCGGGAACTGGTCGCGGCCCTGCGCCGCGGCGAGAAGCCGCACCCCACGCGGGGCGCGCCGCTCAGCGACTTCCGCGGCGTCTCCCGGCAGCTCGCCGGGTTCTCCCAGTGGGCCGACGCCGACGCCGAGGCGGCCGCGATCGACGCACCCTGGTCCGCCGGGCCCACGCTGATCGGCGTCCACCTGGCTGACGAGCGGGGCGAGAGCGCTCCGGAGATGCCGCGCGCGTCGGCGACGTCCTCCTCCGGCGCGCCGGCCGCGGAGGCGGCCGGGGTCGAGTCCGCGCAGCGCGGCGCCCCGGAGCCGGCCGGGCGCTCCCTCGCCGACCAGAACGACGGCACCGACACCCCCGCGGGTTCCGAACCCGGCACGAGCGGCCAAGGACCCGGGAAGGCCTGACATGCCCCTGACACCCGTCCTCACCTCCCGGTGGGGTGCCGACCAGCCCTGGCGGCTGTCCACCTACGAGTCGCTGGAGGGCTACGCCGCGCTGCGCACCGCGCTGGGCATGGCCCCCGACGACCTCGTGACCCTGGTCAAGGACTCCGGCCTGCGCGGCCGCGGCGGCGCCGGCTTCCCGACCGGCATGAAGTGGAGCTTCATCCCGCAGCCCAAGCCGGGGGAGACCCCGACCGGCCCGGCGGCCAAGCCCAAGTACCTGGTGGTCAACGCCGACGAGGGCGAGCCGGGCACCTGCAAGGACCTGCCGCTGATGATGACCGACCCGCACTCCCTGGTGGAGGGCGTGATCATCTCCGCGTTCGCGATCCGGTGTCACTTCGCGGTCATCTACGTCCGCGGCGAGGCCGTGCACGCCCACCGCCGGCTGGTCGCCGCCGTGCAGGAGGCCTACGCGGCCGGCTATCTCGGCACCGACATCCTCGGCAGCGGCTACGACCTGGAGCTCGTCGTGCACGCCGGCGCGGGCGCCTACATCTGCGGCGAGGAGACGGCACTGCTGGACTCGCTCGAGGGCTACCGCGGCCAGCCCCGGCTCAAGCCGCCGTTCCCCGCGGTCGCGGGTCTCTACGGCGCCCCGACGGTCATCAACAACGTGGAGACGCTGGCCAGCGTGCCGTTCGTCGTCCGCGGCGGCGCCGAGTGGTTCAAGGCGTTCGGCCCGGAGAAGTCCCCCGGCCCGAAGATCTACTCGCTGTCGGGCCGCGTCGTCCGTCCCGGCCAGTACGAGGCCCCGATGGGGACGACGATGCGGGAGCTGCTGGAGATGGCCGGCGGCGTCCGCCCGGGTCACGAGCTCAAGTTCTGGACGCCGGGGGGCTCCTCGACGCCGTACTTCACCGCCGAGCACCTCGACGTCCCGCTGGACTTCGACTCGGTCGCCGCCGCGGGCTCGATGCTCGGCACCACGGCGCTGATGGTGTTCGACGAGACCGACTCGATCGTCGAGGCCACCCTGCGCTTCACCGAGTTCTACGCGCACGAGAGCTGCGGCAAGTGCACCCCCTGCCGGGAGGGCACGTACTGGCTGGTCCAGATCCTGGAGCGGATCGTGCAGGGCCGCGGGACGGCCGCCGACCTCGACCTGCTGACCGACACCTGCGACAACATCCTGGGCCGCTCGTTCTGCGCCCTCGGTGACGGCGCCACCAGCTGCATCGCCAGCTCGCTGAAGTACTTCCGGGACGACTACGTCGCGCTGCTGCCTCCCGAGGAGCAGGGCCGGCTGGGTCGCTCCCTCCGCCTGGAGCCCGTCGGAGCTGCCTCGTGACGTTGACGCCCACCTCGCCGTCGAGCCCCGAGCCCGCGGCGGCGGTCCCGCCGGGCGCACCCGGGCCGCACACCCCGCCCGACGCCGTCCACTGCACCATCGACGGCTTCGACGTCGCGGTGCCCAAGGGGACGCTGATCATCCGGGCCGCCGAGATGATCGGCGTGCAGATCCCGCGGTTCTGCGACCACCCGCTGCTCGAGCCGGTGGGCGCCTGCCGCCAGTGCCTCGTCGAGGTGGAGGGCCAGCGCAAGCCGGTGGCCTCCTGCACCATGCCGGTCAGCGAGGGCATGGTCGTGCAGACCCAGCTCACCAGCCCGGCGGCCGACAAGGCGCAGCAGGGCACGATGGAGCTGCTGCTGATCAACCACCCGCTGGACTGCCCGGTGTGCGACAAGGGCGGCGAGTGTCCCCTGCAGAACCAGGCGATGAGCAACGGCCGCACCGAGAGCCGGTTCGTCGACGTCAAGCGGACCTACCCGAAGCCGCTGCCGATCAGCAGCGAGGTGCTGCTCGACCGCGAGCGCTGCGTGCTCTGCGCCCGGTGCACCCGCTTCTCCCAGCAGGTGGCCGGCGACCCGTTCATCGAGCTGTTCGAGCGCGGCGCGCTGGAGCAGGTGGCGATCTACGAGGACGAGCCGTTCGAGTCCTACTTCTCCGGCAACACCACCCAGATCTGCCCGGTCGGGGCGCTGACCAGCGCGCAGTACCGGTTCCGGTCGCGGCCGTTCGACCTGCGCAGCGAGGACAGTGTCTGCGAGCACTGCGCGTCGGGCTGCGCCCAGCGCACCGACTACCGCCGCGGCAAGGTGCAGCGACGCCTGGCCGGTGAGGACCCGCAGGTCAACGAGGAGTGGAACTGCGACAAGGGCCGCTGGGCCTTCCGCTACGCGACCGCCAACGAGCGGCTGACGACGCCGCTGGTCCGGCGCGACGGCGTCCTCGAGCCCGCGTCCTGGCCCGAGGCCTGGGCGGCGGCCGCCGCCGGCCTCGCCGCGGCACGCGAGGCCGGCGGCGTCGGCGTGCTGCCCGGTGGCCGGCTGACGGTCGAGGACGCCTACGCCTACGCGAAGTTCGCCCGCGTGGCGCTGGGCACCAACGACGTCGACGCCCGCGCCCGCGCGCACTCCGCGGAGGAGGAGGCCTTCCTCGCCGCCCGCGTGGCCGGCCGGTTCCCCGGCGCCGGCGCCGTCAGCTACGACGAGCTGGGCGAGGCCCCGGCGGTGCTCCTGGCCGGCTTCGAGCCGGAGGAGGAGTCCCCGATCGTCTTCCTGCGGCTGCGCCGCGCCGTGCGCACCCGCGGGCTGCCGGTCTTCGACCTGGCTCCGTTCGCCACCCGCGCGGCCGTCAAGCTGCAGGCGACCGTGCTCGGCACCCTGCCGGGCACCGAGGCCCGCTCGCTGTCGGCGCTGGCGGCCGGCACCTGGGGCGGCCCCGCGGTCGAGGCGCTGCGGCAGCCGGGGGCGGTCGTGCTCGCCGGCGAGCGGCTGGCCGAGGTCCCCGGTGCGTTCAGCGCGCTGGCCGAGCTCTCCCGCGTGACGGGCGCCCGCGTGGCCTGGGTGCCGCGCCGGGCCGGTGAGCGCGGCGCGGTCGAGGCCGGTGCCCTGCCCGGCCTGCTGCCCGGCGGCCGGGTCGTGACCGAGCCCGCGCACCGGGCCGACGTCGCCGCGGCCTGGGGCCTGCCGGTCGACGCCCTGCCGGCGACTCCCGGCCGCGACGCCACCGCGATCCTCACCGCCGTCCGCGACGGTGCCCTCGGCGGCCTGCTCGTCGGCGGCGTCGACCCGCACGACCTCCCCGACCCCCGGCTGGCCGAGGCGGCCCTGGCGGCGGCCGGCTTCGTCGTCAGCCTGGAGCTGCTGCCCAGCGCGGTCACCGAGCACGCCGACGTCGTCCTCCCGGTCGCCGCGGCGCCGGAGAAGGCCGGCAGCTACCTGGACTGGGAGGGTCGGGTCCGGTCCTTCGACGCCACGCTGCACGGCACCGGCCAGCTGACCGACGGCCGCGTGCTGCACGGCCTGGCCGAGGAGATGGGCGTCGACCTGCGGCTGCCGGCCGTCGAGGCCGCGCAGGCCGAACTCGGCGCGCTCGGGCTGCCGGGCACGGTCGCCCCCGTCGCCGGCCTCGACGTCACCCCCGCCACCGAGGCCGCCCCCGGCGAGGGCGAGGCGGTCCTCGCCTCCTGGCGGCAGCTCCTCGACGTCGGCACCCTGCAGCGCGACGAGCCCGAGCTCGCGGGGACGGCCCGTCCACCCGTGGCCCGGCTGGGCCGCGAGGCGGCCGCGCGGCTCGGCATCACCGACGGCGACCGGCTGACCGTGACCGGTGCAGCCGGCGCGATCACGCTGCCGGTCCGCGTCACCGAGATGCCCGACCGCGTGGTCTGGCTGCCGATGCGCTCGCCCGGCAGCGAGGTCCGCGACTCCCTCGGGACCGCCCCGGGCGGCGTCGTCCGTCTCGCCGTCGCAGGAGGCCCCGCGTGAACGTCCTCGCCAGCGCCGACCAGCCGACGCTGGAGGACTTCGGGCACGACGTCTGGTGGATCGTGCTCATCAAGATCGTCGGCGTCTTCGTCGTGCTGGTCGTGATGACGCTGTTCGCGATCGTCTTCGAGCGCAAGGTCGTCTCGCGGATGCAGCAGCGGATCGGCCCCAACCGAGTCGGCCCCCGCGGCTACCTGCAGAGCCTCGCCGACGGCCTGAAGCTCGCCTTCAAGGAAGACATCATGCCGGCGCTGGCCGACAAGCCGGTGTACTTCCTGGCCCCGGTCATCGCGGCCGTCCCGGCGTTCCTGGCCTTCTCGGTCATCCCGATGGGGCCCAGCGTCAGCATCTTCGGCCAGGTCACCCCGCTGCAGCTGACCGACGCCCCCATCGGCGTGCTCGTCGTCCTGGCCTGCTCGGCGATGGGCGTGTACGGGATCGTGCTCGCCGGCTGGGCCTCCGGCTCGACCTACCCGCTCCTGGGCGGCCTGCGCAGCGCCGCGCAGATGGTCAGCTACGAGATCGCGATGGGGCTGTCGATCGTCGCGGTCTTCCTCTACGCCGGCTCGATGTCGACGTCGGAGATCGTCGCCGCGCAGGCCGAGGGCAACGAGGTGTCCTTCTTCGGCTGGGAGTTCACCGGGCCGAGCTGGTTCGCCGTGCTGCTGCCGGTCAGCTTCGTCATCTACGCGATCGCCGTGGTCGGGGAGACCAACCGTGCACCGTTCGACCTGCCCGAGGCCGAGAGCGAGCTGGTCGGCGGGTTCCACACCGAGTACTCGTCGCTGAAGTTCGCGCTGTTCTTCCTGGCCGAGTACATCAACATGGTCACCGTCTCCGCCCTGGCCGCGACGCTGTTCCTCGGCGGCTGGCGGGCGCCGTGGCCGCTGTCGATCTGGGACGGCGCCAACTCCGGCTGGTGGCCGATGCTGTGGTTCTTCGGCAAGGTCGTCGTCGCGCTGTTCGTCTTCATCTGGCTGCGCGGCACCCTGCCCCGCCTCCGCTACGACCAGTTCATGCGGTTCGGCTGGAAGGTCCTGGTCCCCACCGCCCTGGTGTGGATCCTCGCCGTCGCCACGATGCGCACCGTCTCCCGCGAGGCGGACCTCTCCACCGGCCAGGTCGCCCTGTTCGTCGGGGTGCCCATCGCGCTGCTGGTGCTCGGCGGGCTGGCCGTCGCCAGCCGGGCGGCCAACCGGGACACCCGGCTCATGGCCGAGGAGGCCACGGCCGGCGCCGTGCACGCGGTCGACCCCGAGCCGGAGGTGCTCGCCCCCGCCGGGCCGCGCCGCCGGCCGGCGCAGCGCACCGGCCCGAGCCGGGCCGAGGGCGGCTTCCCCGTCCCGCCGATGGACCTGCTCGTCCCACCGTCGCCGCGGCTGCGTCGCGGCGAGCCGGTCGGCGCCGTCGCGCGCAGCGAGGGCGGCGTGGTCTCCACGGGCCGCCGCGGCAGCACCCGCACGGGCCTCTCCGACGCCCCCTCGACCACCAGCACGGAGGACGGCGATGTCTGACCAGAGCCCCACGACCGGCGGCGGCGAGAAGGGCGTCACCCGGGCGGCGCGGGGTGGCGAGGTCGAACGGGCCGGGCGCGGCTCCGCCCCGGCCCCGGCGACCCGCCGCAGCCTGCTGCCCGCACCGGGCCAGGGCTTCGGCGTCACCTTCGCGCAGATCTTCCGCAAGGTGACGACCGAGGAGTACCCCGAGGTCCCGAAGGTGACCAAGCCGCGCTACCACGGGCGGCACGTGCTCAACCGGCACCCGGACGGGCTGGAGAAGTGCGTCGGGTGCGAGCTGTGCGCCTGGGCCTGCCCGGCAGACGCCATCTACGTCGAGGGCGGCGACAACACCGAGGACGCCCGCTTCTCCCCGGGCGAGCGGTACGGCCGCGTCTACCAGATCAACTACCTGCGCTGCATCTTCTGCGGGCTGTGCATCGAGGCCTGCCCCACCCGCTCGCTGACGATGAGCAACGACTTCGAGCTGGCCGACGACAACCGGCAGGACCTGATCTTCACCAAGGAGCAGCTCATGGCCCCGCTGCTGCCGGGCATGGAGGCGCCGCCGCACGCGATGCGCCTCGGGAACGACGAGAAGGACTACTACCTGGCGGCGACCCAGCGCGGGGAGGCGCAGTGAGCGTGCTCGCCGCGGCCGACACCGGTGTCTCGCTGGGCACCGGCGAGGCCGTCGTCTTCTGGGTGCTGGCCCCGATCGCGCTGGCCGGGGCGCTGGGGATGGTGTTCTCCCGCAACGCCGTCCACTCGGCGCTCTGGCTGGTGAACACGATGCTCGCGCTGGGCGTCTTCTACGTCGTCCAGGAGGCGCCGTTCCTCGGCGCGGTGCAGATCATCGTCTACACCGGCGCGATCATGATCCTCTTCCTGTTCGTGCTGATGCTGGTCGGCCGCGACTCCTCCGACTCGGTCGTGGAGACCCTGCGCGGGCAGCGGGTCGCGGCGATCGTGCTCGGCGTCGGCTTCGCCGGCCTGGCGGGCACCGGGATCGCCCGGGCGACCGAGGACCTGTCGGCCACCGGCCTGGACGACGCCCAGCCCGACGGCAACATCCAGGCGATCGCCGAGCTGCTGTTCACCCGCTACCTGCTCGCCTTCGAGGTGACCAGCGCGCTGCTGATCACGGCGGCGGTCGGCGCCATGGTGCTGGCGCACATCGAACGCGACCCCGGCACCAAGCAGACCCAGAAGGAGCTCTCGCGGGCCCGGTTCCTCACCGACCGGCCGCAGACCCACCCCGGTCCCGGCGTCTTCGCCCGGGCCAACTCGGTGGCCACGCCGGCGCTGCTGCCCGACGGCAGCCTCGCCGAGTCCAGCTTCGCCACCGGAATCGATCCCGCGGAGGTCGACCAGATGCCGCGTCCCACCGGCCGCCGCCAGCTGGGCAGCCCCGACGCCGCGCTCGGCACCACCGACGGCGCACAGGACGGTGACCTGCGGTGACCCTGAGCCACTACCTGGTCCTCGCCGCGATCCTGTTCACCATCGGCGCCGTCGGCGTGCTGGTGCGGCGCAACGCGATCGTCGTGTTCATGTGCGTCGAGCTGATGCTGAACTCGGTGAACCTGACGCTGGTCACCTTCGCCCGCGCCACCGGCACCGTCGACGGCCAGATCATGGCGTTCTTCGTCATGGTCGTGGCCGCCGCCGAGGTCGTGGTCGGCCTGGCGATCATCATGTCGATCTACCGGACCCGCCGTTCGGCGTCCGTCGACGACGCCAACCTGCTCAAGTACTGATCGGGGACGCCGGACATGGACACCGTGCCTGCTGACGGGCTGCTCTCTGCCTCCTGGCTGCTCATCGCGCTGCCGCTCGCGGGCGCGGCGGTGCTGCTGCTGGGCGGCAAGCGCACCGACCGCTGGGGCCACCTGCTGGGCACCGCCACCATCGCGGCGAGCTTCGTCCTCGCTGTCGCCTGCACCTTCCAGCTGGACGACCGGCAGGTCGCCGTCGACCTCTTCACCTTCATCGACAGCGGCAACCTCGACGTCCAGGCCGGGCTGCTGTTCGACCCGCTGTCGGCGGTCTTCGCCCTGCTGATCACCGGCGTGGGCGCGCTGATCCACGTCTACTCGATCGGCTACATGGCGCACGACCCGCGCCGCCGCCGGTTCTTCGCCTACCTGAACCTGTTCGTCGCGGCGATGCTGCTGCTGGTCCTGGGCGACAACTACGTGGCGCTGTACGTCGGCTGGGAGGGCGTCGGCCTGGCCTCGTACCTGCTCATCGCCTTCTGGCACGAGCGCCCGGCCGCGGCCACGGCGGCCAAGAAGGCCTTCATCATGAACCGCGTCGGGGACGTCGGCCTGGCGCTGGCCATCTTCGTGATGTTCACCCAGCTGGGCACGGTCACCTACGAGGGCGTCTTCGGATCGGTCGGGCTGCTGGCCGGGGGCACCGTCACGGCGATCGGCCTGCTGCTGCTCCTCGGCGCCTGCGGGAAGTCCGGCCAGTTCCCGCTCCAGGCGTGGCTGCCCGACGCCATGGAGGGCCCCACGCCGGTCTCGGCGCTCATCCACGCCGCGACCATGGTCACCGCCGGCGTCTACCTGATCGCGCGGTCGGCGCCGATCTTCGACCTCACCGAGACCGCCCGGACCGTGGTGCTCTGCGTCGGGGCGATCACGCTGATGATCGGCGCGATCGCCGGCTGCGCCTTCGACGACATCAAGAAGGTCCTGGCGTACTCGACGGTCAGCCAGATCGGCTACATGTTCCTGGCCGTCGGCCTCGGTCCGATCGGCTACGCCGCGGCGATCGCGCACCTGCTCACCCACGGCTTCTTCAAGGCCGGGCTGTTCCTCGGCGCCGGCTCGGTCATGCACGCCATGGACGACCAGGTGGACATGCGCCGGTTCGGCGGTCTGGCCAGGAAGCTGCCGGTCACGTTCGTGACCTTCGGGCTGGGCTACCTGGCCCTCATCGGGTTCCCGTTCCTGTCCGGCTACTGGACCAAGGACGCGATCATCGAGGCCGCGTTCGACCGGGGTGGCGCCTCCGGCTGGGTGCTCGGCGGCGTGGCGGTGCTCGGTGCCGGTCTCACCGCCTTCTACATGACCCGGCTGATGTTCATGACGTTCTTCGGCCGGCCCCGCTGGGCGCCGTCGGAGCCGGGCCGGGAGACGCCGCACCCGCACGAGTCGCCGCCGGTGATGACGGTGCCGATGATCGTGCTGTCGGTCGGGTCGATCGCGGCCGGCTTCCTGCTGGTGCAGGCCTTCCCGCTGGACGAGTGGCTCGAGCCGGTGTTCGGCGTCCCGGAGGAGGCCGAGCACGTCGTCGCGCCGGCCGTCGTGGGGATCGCCGTCACGGTGGTGATGCTCCTCGGGGTGCTCGCCGCCTGGCTGTTCGTCGGCCGCCGCGAGGTCCCGGTCGTCGCCCCCGCGCGGGTCTCGCCGGTCACCCGGGCCGCCCGCAAGGCGCTCTACGCCGACGCGATCAACGAGTCGCTGTTCATGCGCCCCGGGCAGTGGCTGACGCGGGCGCTGGTGTGGGTGGACAACCGCGGCGTGGACGGCGCGGTCAACGGCCTCGCCGCGGGGCTGGGCGGGTCCTCCGCCCGGCTGGGCCGCGCGCAGACCGGCTTCGTCCGCACCTACGCCCTGGGGATGCTCGGCGGCGCGGTGCTCGTCGTCGGGGCGCTGCTGGCGGTGACGGCGGGATGAGCGGGAAGGCCACGTTGACGACGGACCGAGAGGCTGCCCGGTGAGTGACTTCCCGTTCCTGCTGCTGATGATCGTGGTGCCCGCGGTCGGGGCGGCGGTCGTCGCGGCGCTCCCCCGCGGCCGCGAACTGCTGGGCAAGCAGATCTCGCTCGGCGTCAGCCTGCTGGTGCTGCTGCTGGCGGTGCTGGCCACGGCCGCCTTCGACGCGGGCGGCGACCGGTTCCAGCTGACCAGCTCGGTCTCCTGGATCGAGGACTTCGGCGTCTCCTTCGCCCTCGGCGTCGACGGCATCGCCCTGGTCATGCTGCTGCTCATCGGCGTCCTCGTGCCGGTGGTCGTCGGGGCCTCGTGGGACGACGCACCGGTCGGCACCCGCTCGACCACCACCTTCTTCGCCTGGATCCTGCTGCTCGAGGCGATGATGGTCGGCGTCTTCGCCGCGACCGACGTGTTCCTGTTCTACGTCTTCTTCGAGGCGATGCTCGTCCCGATGTACTTCCTGATCGGCAGCTTCGGCGGGCCGCGCCGGCAGTACGCGGCGGTGAAGTTCTTCCTCTACAGCCTGGTCGGCGGGCTGATCATGCTCGCCGCCGTCATCGGCCTGTACGTCGTGAGCGCCCAGCAGGGCGAGGGCAGCTTCGCCTTCGAGGTGCTCAACGCCATCGACATCGACCCCGACGTGCAGAAGCTGCTCTTCCTCGGCTTCTTCATCGCCTTCGCGATCAAGGCACCGCTGGTGCCGCTGCACACGTGGCTGCCCGACGCCGGTGCCGAGGCGCCCATCGGGGGAGCGGTGCTGCTGGTCGGCGTCCTCGACAAGGTGGGCACCTTCGGCTTCATCCGCTACTGCCTGCCGCTGTTCCCCGACGCCTCCCGCGACTTCGCGCCCTACGTGCTGGCCCTCGCCGTCGCCGGGGTGCTCTACGCGGCGCTGCTGGCGATGGGGCAGAGCGACATGAAGCGACTGGTGTCCTACACGTCGATCGCGCACTTCGGGTTCATCGCGCTGGGCATCTTCGCGTTCACCACCGAGTCCCTCACCGGCGCGGTGCTCTACATGGTCAACCACGGCATCGCGACCGGGCTGCTGTTCCTGGTCGTCGGCATGATGATCGCCCGGGGCGGTTCGCGGCGGATCGCCGACTACGGCGGCGTCGCGGCGCAGGCGCCGGCCTTCGCGGGGGTCTTCCTCATCGCCGGGCTGGCCTCGCTGGCGCTGCCGGGCACCAACAGCTTCGTCAGCGAGTTCCTCGTGCTGATCGGCTCCTACCCGACCCGGCCGGTCTTCACGATCATCGCGACCGTCGGCATCATCCTGGCCGCGCTGTACGTGCTGCTGATGTACCAGCGCACCATGCACGGCCCGGCGCGCGGGCTCATGGCCGCGCCGGGGGCGGCCCGCCCGGCCGCCGGGGAGCCCGCCCCGGCCGGTGGGCACGGGACGACCACGGCCACCGCGACGGCCACCGCCACCACGGCCACGGCCCGGCGGTTCGCCGACCTGAGCCGCCGGGAGATCGCCGTGGTGGCCCCGCTCGTGGCGCTGATCATCGTCCTGGGCGTCTACCCGCAGCCGCTGATCGACCTGGTCGAGCCGGCGGTGGCCGACACGGTCTCCGACGTCGGCGGCGACCCCGGCGGGGTCACCCCCGACGTGGACCAGAACGGTGCCGAGACGGAGGCGGGGAACTGATGATCGAGGCACCGGACCTCTCGCTGGCGGGGCTGTCCCCGCTGCTCTTCCTGTTCGGCGCGGCCTGCGTCGGCGTGCTCATCGAGGCGTTCGCGCCCCGGGACACCCGGCACCCCGCGCAGGTCGCGGTGGCCCTGGTCGGCACCGTCGGCGGCTTCGTGAGCACGCTGCTCCTGGCCGGCACCCGGGAGGTGACCGCGGCCGGCGCGCTCGCCGTCGACGGCGCCGGGCTGTTCCTCCAGGCGACGATCGCCGGTCTCGGCGCGCTGTCGATCCTGCTGTTCGCCGAGCGCGGGCTGGACCCGGCGCGGTCGTCGTTCGTCGCCTCGGCCGCCGTCCCCGCCGGCAGCGTCCGCGACCGGGAGCTGCTCACCTCGTCGCGGGTGCAGACGGAGGTCTACCCGCTGGCGACCTTCGCGATCGGCGGCATGATGCTGTTCGTCGCGGCCAACGACCTGCTGGTCATGTTCGTCGCCCTCGAGGTGCTCAGCCTCCCGCTGTACCTGATCAGCGGCCTGGCCCGGCGTCGCCGGCTGCTGTCCCAGGAGGCGGCGCTCAAGTACTTCCTGCTCGGCGCCTTCGCCTCGGGCTTCTTCCTGTACGGGCTGGCGCTGGTCTACGGCGCCGTGGGCAGCGTCCGGCTGTCCGACATCCAGGAGGCGGTGACCGACGAGGGCGGCGGCACGCTCCTCGTCCTCGGTCTGGCACTGCTGCTGGTCGGGCTGATGTTCAAGGCCAGCGTGGCGCCCTTCCACAGCTGGACGCCAGACGTCTACCAGGGCGCTCCCACGCCGGTCACCGCGTTCATGGGTGCCTGCACCAAGGTGGCGGCCTTCGGCGCGATCCTCCGCCTGCTCTACGTCGGGTTCGGCACCGACGAGTGGACCTGGCGGCCGTTGATCTACGGCATCGCCATCGTGTCCATGGTCGTCGGCGCGGTCCTGGGGCTGACCCAGACCGACCTGAAGCGGATGCTCGCCTACTCCTCCATCGCGCACGCCGGCTTCCTGCTCACCGGCGTCATCGGCTTCGACGCGACCGGGGACAGCCCGGGCCTGTCCGCGACGCTCTTCTACCTGCTCGCGTACGGGCTCACGACGCTCGGTGCCTTCGCCGTCCTGACCATGGTGCGGGACGGCGACGGCGAGGCGACCCACCTCTCGCAGTGGGCCGGCCTGGCCCGCCGCTCGCCGGTCCTCGCGGCCGTCATGACCCTCTTCCTGCTCGCCCTCGCCGGCATCCCGCTCACCAGCGGGTTCACCGGCAAGTTCGCGGTGTTCCGGGCGGCCATCGACGACGGGGCCTGGCCGCTGGCCGTCGTCGCCCTGCTGACCAGCGCGATCGCCGCGTTCTTCTACCTGCGCGTCGTCGTCCTCATGTACTTCTCGGAGCCGGCCGGGAGCTCGGCCGCGGGTGGCTCGCTCGAGGGCCCGACGGTCGGCGTCCCCGGGCTGCCCACGACGATCGTGCTCGCGGTGACCGCCGCGGCCACCCTCGTCCTGGGCGTCCTGCCCGGGTCGGTGCTCGACCTCGCAGGCCAGGCGGCTAGATTCGTCGGCTGATGACCGGAGCCCGCGCCGCGTTCGACGCCACGCCCCCCACCCCGGTGTGGCAGCGCGCGTCCGCCCCGGCGTCCACGATCGGCAGCTGGCTGCCCGAGGGTCCCCTCGGCGAGGCTCTCGCCGCCGGTCTCGCGGACGTCGAGACGGCGTTGACGGCGTCCGTCGACAGCCCGCACGCCTTCGTGCGGGAGGCCGCCGCGCACCTCATGGCCGCGGGTGGCAAGCGGTTCCGGCCGCTGCTGACCCTGCTGGCCGCCCAGCTCGGCGACGCGGACGCACCGGAGGTGATCCGCTCCGCAGTCGTCTGCGAGCTCACCCACCTGGCGACGCTGTACCACGACGACGTCATGGACGAGGCCGCCGTCCGGCGGGGCGCCCCCAGCGCGAACACCCGCTGGACCAACAGCGTCGCCATCCTCACCGGCGACTTCCTCTTCGCCCGGGCCTCGGACCTGCTGGCCGACCTCGGTCCGGAGGCGGTCCGCGTCCAGGCCCGGACCTTCGAGCGGCTGGTGACCGGGCAGATCCGGGAGACCGTGGGTCCCGTCCCCGGCGACGACCCGGTCGACCACTACCTCGAGGTGCTCGCCGACAAGACCGGCTCCCTCGTCGCGACCGCGGCGCGCTTCGGCGCCTCGTTCGCCGGCGTCGACGCCGCCCTCGTGGAGTCGCTGACCGCGTTCGGCGAGGAGGTCGGCGTGGCCTTCCAGCTCTCCGACGACCTGCTCGACATCGTCAGCGAGGGCGACGCCTCCGGGAAGCTGCCCGGGACCGACCTGCGCGAGGGCGTCGCCACGCTGCCGGTGCTCTTCGTCCTCGCGGGCGACGACCCGGCCGAGGACCGGCTGCGGGAGCTCGTCGCCGCCCCGCTGACCGACGACGCGGAGCACGCCGAGGCGCTGGCGCTGCTGCGGGCGTCGGCGTCCCTGGAGCGCGCGGCCCAGGTCCTGCGCGACTACGCCGACCGCGCCCGTGCCCGCCTCGGGGAGATCCCCGCCGGCGACGTCCGGGACGCGCTCTCGGCCCTCTGCGACTACGTGGTCACCCGCACCAGCTGATCACGGCGGGGATGCTGGCGGAGTGCCCGCCGCCCGCTCTCTCGCCGTCCTCCTCTGCGCCACCGGCCTCCTGACCGCCTGCGGCGCGGACGACGCTCCAGCCGCCGATGCGCCGGACGATGCGCCCGGGCTGGCGGTCACCGTCGTCCTCGACGGGTTGGACCACCCGTGGGACGTCGCCCAGGCACCGGACGGGACCCTGCTCGTCGACGAGCGCCCCGGCCGGCTGACCGCCGTGCGGCCGGACGGCGACGTGCTGGACGTCGCCGCCGACCTCGACGACCTCTACGCGCAGGGGGAGACGGGCCTCATGGGCCTCGTGCTCGACCCGGGGTTCGAGGCGAACCGGCGGCTCTACACCTGCCAGGGCGTGCTCGACGGCGACGGGGCCTCGATCGCGGTCGTCGCGTGGACCGTGGCCGCGGACTGGCGGTCGGCCACGCGCGTCGCGGACCCGCTGGTCGGCGGCCTCCCGGCCAACGAGGCCTCCGGCCGGCACGGCGGCTGCCGGCTCCGGTTCGACGCCGACGGGGCGCTGCTGGTCGGCACCGGTGACAACGCCGTCGGCTCCTACCCGCAGGACCGCGGCTCGCTCGGCGGCAAGGTGCTGCGCGTGGACCCGCTCACCGGGGCCGCGGCGCCCGGGAACCCGTTCGCCGGGGAGCCCGGGGCGTCACCGCTGGTCTGGACGTACGGGCACCGCAACGTGCAGGGGCTGGCGGTGCGGCCGGGCACCGGACAGGTCGTCGCGGTCGAGCAGGGCACCGACCGGGACGACGAGGTGACGCTGCTGTCCGCGGGCGCGAACGGCGGCTACGACCCGGACGGCGGGGGCATCTACGACGAGAGCGTGCCCATGACCGACCCCGCGCTGCCCGGCGTCGTCCCGGCCACCTGGGCGTCGGGCGACCCCACGATCGCCACCTCGGGCGCGACGTTCCTCGCGGGGGAGCAGTGGGGCGTCTACGACGGGCTGCTCGTCGTCGGCGTGCTGAAGGACACCGGCCTGCTGGCGCTGCGGATCGACGCGGTCGGCGGTCTGGTCGAGCAGTTCCGGGTCCCCGAGCTGGAGGACGCGTACGGCCGGATCCGCACCCCTCAGCTGGGGTCGGACGGCGCCCTGTACGTCACCACCGACAACGGCGGCGGCGAGGACCAGCTGCTCCGGGTGACCCCGGGATGAGCGGAGGGGATCGGTGGGCGGAACGCCCCCCGATCCCCTCCGGTCAGGTCCAGCTCAGGCGGAGACGGTCCAGGTGTCGTTGCCGGCGAGGATCGAGTCCAGGTCGGCGCTGCCCTCCGCGGCGGCGACGTCCAGCTGCTCGGACATCATCCGGTCGTAGGTCGGCTTCTGCACGGAGCGGAAGACGCCCATCGGGGTGTAGCGGAGGTCCTGGCTGGACAGCCGGGACAGCGCGTACGCGTACGAGGAGTCCTGGCGGTGCGCGTCGTGGACGACGATGTCCGCGGCGTCGACCTGGTTGGTCTCGGCGATGCGCAGCCCGCCGAAGTCGTCGCGGACGACGCACGCGGCACCGTCGGGGCCGAACACCAGCGGCTCGCCGTGGACCAGCGGGATCGACCACTGGGTGCCCGTGGTCGGGTCCTTGAGCAGGTCGAACGCGCCGTCGTTGAAGATGTTGCAGTTCTGGTAGATCTCCACCAGCGCGGTGCCCTCGTGCTCCGCGGCCTGGCGCAGCACGTCGGTCAGGCCCTTGCGGTCGGAGTCCATCGCCCGGCCGACGAACGTGGCCTCCGCGCCGATGGCCAGCGAGACCGGGTTGAACGGGTGGTCCAGCGAGCCCATCGGCGTGGACTTCGTGACCTTCCCGACCTCCGAGGTCGGCGAGTACTGGCCCTTGGTCAGCCCGTAGATCCGGTTGTTGAACAGCAGGATCGTGATGTTGACGTTGCGGCGCAGCGCGTGGATGAGGTGGTTCCCGCCGATGGACAGCGAGTCGCCGTCACCGGTGACGACCCAGACCGAGAGGTCCGGACGGGAGACGGCCAGGCCGGTGGCGATCGCCGGGGCACGGCCGTGGATCGAGTGCATCCCGTAGGTGTTCATGTAGTACGGGAACCGCGAGGAGCAGCCGATCCCGGACACGATCACCATGTCCTCGCGGGCGATGCCGAGCGACGGCAGGAAGCTCTGGACCGCGTTGAGGATGACGTAGTCACCGCACCCGGGGCACCAGCGCACCTCCTGGTCGGTCTTGAAGTCCTTGGCCTTCAGCTCGGTCTGCTTGTCGCCCTGCGTGGCGACCGACGCGGCGATGGCGGCGTCGATCGGGTTCGCGGCGGGCATGCCCAGGTCGTGCACGTGCTCGGTGGTGCTCATTCCCCGCCTCCGGTGGGGTCGGCGGCCAGTTCCGCGCCGCTGGTGGAGTCGATGACGTCCTGGATCACCGCGGCGAGCTCGGCGGCCCGGAAGGGCAGCCCGCGCACCTGGGTGTGGCTCTGGACGTCGACCAGGTACTTGGCCCGCAGCAGCAGCGCGAGCTGGCCGAGGTTCATCTCCGGGCAGACGACCCGCTCGTAGCGGCCCAGGACCTCGCCGAGGTCGGCCGGGAACGGGTTGAGGTGCCGCAGGTGGATCTGCGCCACCTTGCGTCCCGAGCGGCGGACCCGGCGGACGCCGGCGCCGATCGGCCCGTAGGTGGAGCCCCAGCCGATGACGGCCACGGTCGCGTCGCCGTCCGGGTCGTCCACGTCGGTGGGCCCGATCGAGGCGGCGATGCCGTCGATCTTCGCCTGCCGCGTGCGGGTCATGAAGTCGTGGTTCTCGGGGTCGTAGGAGATGTTGCCGGTCTTGTCGGCCTTCTCCAGACCACCGATGCGGTGCTGCATGCCCGCCGTCCCGGGGATGGCCCACGGGCGGGCCAGCGTCTCCGGGTCGCGCAGGTAGGGCAGGAACTCGCCGTCCTCGCCGTTGGGCTCGGTCGCGAAGTCGACCGCGCCGGTCAGGTCGGGCAGGTCCGCGCTGTTCGGCACCGCCCACGGCTCGGACCCGTTGGCCAGGTAGCCGTCGGACAGCAGGATCACCGGCGTGCGGTAGGTCAGGGCGATCCGGGTCGCCTCGATGGCCGCGTCGAAGCAGTCACCGGGCGAACGCGGGGCGACGACCGGCAGCGGGGCCTCCCCGTTGCGCCCGAACATCGCCTGCAGCAGGTCCGACTGCTCGGTCTTGGTGGGCAGTCCGGTGGACGGGCCACCGCGCTGCACGTCGATGACGACCAGCGGGAGCTCGGTCATGATCGCCAGGGCCAGCGCCTCGGACTTGAGCGAGATCCCGGGACCGGACGTCGTCGTGATGCCGAGCGCGCCGCCGAAGGAGGCACCGATCGCCGAGGCGATGCCGGCGATCTCGTCCTCGGCCTGGAACGTCCGGATGCCGAAGGACTTGTGCTTGGACAGCTCGTGCAGGATGTCCGACGCCGGGGTGATCGGGTACGCGCCGAGGAAGATCGGCAGCCCGGAGCGCTGCCCCGCGGCCACCAGGCCGAGGGACAGCGCCTGGTTGCCGGAGATGTTGCGGTACTTGCCGGGTGCCATCGGCGCCGGCTTGATCTCGTAGGAGACCGCGAACGCCTCGGTGGTCTCGCCGTAGTTGTAGCCGGCCCGGAAGGCGGCGATGTTGGCCGCGGCGATGTCGGGCTTGCGGCGGAACTGGCGCTCGAGGAAGCGGACGGTGCCCTCGGTCGGCCGGTGGTACATCCAGGAGAGCAGCCCGAGCGTGAACATGTTCTTGCTCCGCTCGGCCTCCTTCTTGCCGAGCCCGGAGTCGGCGAGCGCCTCCAGCGTCATGCTGGTCAGCGGCACGCTGACGGTCTGCCACCCCTCGAGTGAGCCGTCCTCGATCGGGTTGGTCGCGTAGCCGACCTTCGCGAGGTTGCGCGCCGTGAACTCGTCGGCGTCGAGGATGAGCAGCCCACCGCCCGGGAGGTCGGCCAGGTTGGCCTTCAGGGCGGCCGGGTTCATCGCCACGAGGACGTCCGGGGCGTCGCCCGGCGTCATGATGTCGTGGTCGGCGAAGTGCAGCTGGAAGCTGCTCACGCCCGGCAGGGTCCCCGTGGGCGCCCGGATCTCGGCGGGGAAGTTGGGCAGCGTCGACAGGTCGTTGCCGAACGACGCGGTCTCGCTGGTGAAGCGGTTGCCGGTCAGCTGCATGCCGTCGCCGGAGTCACCGGCGAGCCGGATCACCACCCGGTCGAGTTCGACGACGCTCTTCACGAGGCCGCCAGGTGCCGAGCTTCCCGCGGACACAGCCGGGTCGGTCGCAGTCATCAGTGGTCTACCTCCACCGGGCGAGGTTACGTGTGTGTGAAGAAAGAGGAGTGTGGAATCGCACACTCCCGCCGTCGCTGTCACGCATGTCGAGATCCTGTCACGGAGAGCGAGACGATGGGCGTTTGTGCGGGCGCTTTCCGCGCAGTACCCGTTCCGGAGACGTCGCATACCGGCGCCGGGTGACGATCCCCGGGGGCCGGGGGCGGGGAACGGCGTCCCCGGCACCCGCGTTGAGCCGGACGTGCACCGCTGGAACAACGCGCTGAAGACGGCCCTGCTGATGGGCCTCATGGGCGGGCTCATCCTCGCCGCCGGTGCGCTCATCGGCGGGCGGGGCGGGCTCTTCATCGCCCTGCTGATCGCCCTCGCCGTCAACGGTTACGCCTACTTCAACTCCGACAAGCTCGCCCTGCGGTCGATGCGGGCCTTCCCCGTGACCGAGACCCAGGCGCCGCAGCTGTACGCGATCGTCCGGGACCTGGCGACCGAGGCGCGCCAGCCCATGCCACGGCTGTTCGTCAGCCCCACCGACCAGCCGAACGCGTTCGCCACCGGACGCAACCCGCGCAACGCCGCCGTCTGCTGCACCCAGGGCATCCTCGAGCTGCTCGACCGCCGGGAGCTGCGCGGGGTGCTCGCGCACGAGCTGTCCCACGTCTACAACCGCGACATCCTGATCAGCTCCGTGGCCGGGGCCATGGCCACGGTGATCACCTACCTGGCGCACATGGCGATGTTCGCGTCGCTGTTCGGCGGCCGCTCGGACGACGACCGCGGCGGCGGGAACGCCCTCGGCTCGCTGTTGCTGGTCGTCCTCGGTCCCGTGGCCGCCGGCCTCGTGCAGATGGCGGTCAGCCGCAGCCGCGAGTTCCAGGCAGACGCGACCGGGGCCCAGCTGTCCCAGGACCCGCTCGCCCTGGCCTCGGCCCTCCGCAAGATCGAGCAGGGCGCCGCCGCCCGTCCCCTGCCGCAGGAGGACCGGCTGGTCACCCAGAGCCACCTGATGATCGCGAACCCCTTCCGCGGGCAGGGGCTGGCCTCGCTGTTCTCCACCCACCCGCCCATGGCCGAGCGCATCGCCCGGCTCGAGCAGATGGCGAGGGACGGCGGGCAGCTGTAGCCGCCTAACCTCCCTGCGGGACGACGGGAGGAGCGCTGTGCGGTACGTGGCGGTGGGGGACAGCTTCACCGAGGGCGTCGGGGACGAGCTCGGGGACGGCGGCGTCCGGGGCTGGGCCGACCTGGTGGCCGGTGGGCTCGCCGCGGCCTCGACGGAGCCGGTCGCCTACGCGAACCTGGCGGTGCGTGGTCGTCTGCTGGCGCCGATCGTCGCCGAGCAGGTGCCCGCCGCCCTGGCGCTGGACCCCGCCCCCACGCTGCTCACCTTCAACGGCGGCGGCAACGACCTCATGCGGCCGGGCATCGACGCGGGGCGGCTCGTCGCGCTCACCGAGGAAGCGGTCCGCCGCGTCGTCGACGCCGGGGTGCACCTGGTGCTCATCAGCGGCGCCGACCCCTCGGACCGGCTGCCGTTCGGCCGGACCGTGCGCCGCCGGGCCGCGCAGCTGACCGACGCGATCGAGGCGCTCGCAGCCCGCCACGACGTGACCTTCGTGAACGCGTTCGCCGACACCGAGCTGCACCGGGCCGGCTACTGGTCGCCCGACCGGCTGCACCTCGGTCCGGCCGGGCACCGCCGGGTCGCGGCCCTCGTGCTGGCCGCGCTCGGGCACGACGTCGCCGCCGCGGCCGTGGACCCGGGCCCCGAGCCGCGCCGGCGCCTCCGGGCCGAGGCGCGGTACTACCGCGAGCACGTCCTCCCGTGGGTGGGGCGGCACCTGCGCGGGCGCTCCTCCGGGGACGCGCGCACCGGCAAGCACCTCGACTGGGTCCCGGTCACGCCGGTGCCCACGGGCAGCGCTCCGCTGGCCTGACCCGGCGGGCACCCGGTCGCAGGTCGCCCGCCGGGCGCGGCTCAGCGGTAGTTGTCGAACTGCAGGGCGACGTCGAGGTCGGCGCCCTTGAGCAGCTGCTGCACGGCCTGCAGGTCGTCGCGCTTCTTGCCGCTCACCCGCAGCTGGTCGCCCTGGATCTGCGCCTGGACGCCCTTGGGACCCTCGTCGCGGATGAGCTTGGCGATCTTCTTGGCGACATCGGACTCGATGCCCTGCTTGATGCGCGCCGAGATCTTGTACGACTTGCCCGAGGACTGCGGCTCGTCGGCGTCCAGCACCTTCAGCGAGATGTTCCGCTTGATCAGCTTCTCCTTGAACACCTCCAGGGCGGCGTTGACGCGCTCCTCGGTGTCGGCGGTGAGGGTGACCCCCTCCTCGCCGGCCCAGCTGATGGCGGCGTTGGTGCCCCGGAAGTCGAACCGCTGGGACAGCTCCTTGCCGGTCTGGTTGAGCGCGTTGTCGACCTCTTGGCGGTCGACCTTGCTGACGACGTCGAAGGACGAGTCGGCCACGTCCCCTCCTTCCTCCTGCGGCCCGGCGCTCCGCCGGGAGGACCCCGGCGAACGGGCACGGCCCGTCTTGTACTCTCGTCCCGGTGCCACCACGGCGGGTTGCCCGAGTGGCCAATGGGAGCGGACTGTAAATCCGTCGGCTTAGCCTACGAAGGTTCGAATCCTTCACCCGCCACCGGTACGCCACGGCCCCCGACCGTCAGGTCGGGGGCCGTTCGCCGTTCAGGGGACGATCGGTGCGCGGGCGCTCGCGACGGCCGTGCGCTCCAGCGGCCGGCCGCCGAGGAACAGCCAGCCGAACGCGATGTCGACGTCCCGCGTGCACGTCACGGTGACCTCGGCGCCGTCGGTGTCCGCCGACCACGAGTCCAGTGCGCTGTCGCCGGCCGCCAGCGAGTCGGCGACCGCGGCCTGGGCGCCGGCCCGCGTCAGCGGCAGCGTGCCCCCGTCGATCCCGCTGCGGTAGACCACCGCCTCGTCGGCCGCGTTCGCGGCGGCGAGCGCGGCCGAGTCGCAGATGCCCTGCACCGAGCGCTGCTCGAGGAAGGCATCGGAGGCGGCGACGGCACCGAGGGCCATCAGTGCTGCGACGAGCCAGCAGACGAGCGCCAGCGGGAGGGAGGAGCCCCGTTCGCTCGTCGACCCGACAGTCTCCCGCACGCCGGGGAGCGTAGGTCGCCGTCCACTGCCTGTGGATCCCCCTGGGGACGGATGTGGACAGCCGACCCCGGACCCCCGCGTGCCGTGGACATGCGCTGTGGACGGGCCACCAGGGTCCGTGGACCCTGGTGGTCACGCGAATGGGTGACGCTCACAGGAAGATTCGTGACACCCCGTGACGACATCACGAATCGTCACCCTGTCGTGATCGTCGGTGCTTGCCCTGATCGGGTGACGGGAAGCAATGTCCCGGGTGCGGTCCGTACCGACTGACGCTCTGTCCCCGCGCCCTGGGTGCCAGCCCGCATCGAAGAGAGATCAGTTCTTCATGCCTGAGGAGGCGTCATGAACGCACAGCCTGGTTCGACCCTGTCCCGTGGAGCTTCCTGGTCGCGTGGAGCGTCCTGGTCGCGTGGCGCGTCCTGGTCGCGCGGCGCGTCCTGGTCGCGCTGACCAGCAGCACACTCGATCCCCGAGGGGGCGGGCGGTCCGTCGACCGCCTGCCCCCTTAGGGGTGGGCGGACTCTCGACGCGTTCCTCGGGACGGCGGTGCGCTGTTAGCCTCGGCGCGCTCCTTTCCTCCTCACGAGTCGGGTGACGGTGACCACTTCCGAGCCTGCGCGTGTGCGACTCGGGGCCCCTCTCCGACCGTGGACGATCGCCGCGGGGGGCTGCGCGCTCGCGCTCCTGTCCGCCGCTCTCGTCTTCCCCGGCGGCACCGGTGGATTCGAGCTCCTGCCGTTCCTCCTGGTCACCGTCGCCTTCGCGGTGGCGGAGTCGGTCCTGCTGTTCATCGAGTTCCGCCGGCAGACGCACCGCTGGTCGGTCAGCGAACTGCCCCTGGCCGTCGCCCTGGTCCACCTCGGCGGCCCGTGGGTCGCCCTCGCCCGCGGGATCGCGGTCGGCATCACGTTCCTCCGGCGGCCCTACGCGCCGCCCAAGGCGGTCTACAACCTCGCGGTGACCGTCGTGGAGGTCGCGGCCGCCGTCGCGGTCCTCGACCTGCTGCCCTCCCGGCCGCTGACCGACCCCGTCTCGTGGCTGTGCCTCATGGCCGCCGTCATGGTGGCCGACGTGGTCGGCAACTCCATGGTGGTCGCGGCCATCGGGCTCAGCGGAGGACACCCCGGCCGGCACGTGTGGCAGGAGCTGCTGGTGCCCATCGCGGTGGTGAGCCCCTTCGCCGTGTCGGTGGCCGTCGTGGCGATGCTGCTGGTCCCGTTGACCGCGTGGGCCACCCTGCTGGTCCTCCCCGTGATGGCGGCGGTCGTCCTGCTCTTCCGCCGGTTCGCCGCGGTGTCGCAGGAGCGGCGCAGCGTCGAGCAGGTGTACGACTTCGCCCGCCGGGTGGAGAGCCTGAGCCCGGACGACGAGGGGACGCGCGAACTCGTCGTCGCCGTGCGGGAGCTGCTCAACGCCGAACGGGTCGCCCTGTGGCTGCCGCCCTACCTGGACCAGGAGCCGCGGCTCGTCGTCGACGCCGAGGACGGCGCGGCCTGGTACGACGGCCCCGGCGACCCCGACGACCTGGTCCGCCAGCGCGCGGTCGACGCACGGTCCACCGGCGCGGTGCTGGTCTCGGCCTCCCGCGCGGATGAGGCCGGGATGGCTGCCCTCCGCCGGCGCGGCGCCCAGGAGGTGCTCGGCGCGCCGATCGCCACGGCCGCGGGCGAGCCGGGCTACCTGGAGATCTGCGACCGCCGCAACGACACGCTCAGCTTCGCCGACGACGACCGCGCCGCGCTGGACTCGATGCTCACCCACGTCAACGCGGCGATCCGGCAGCAGCAGCTGCTCACCCAGATCCGCTACGACGCCGACCACGACCGCCTCACCGGTCTGCCCAACCGGCAGCGGCTGGTCGCCGAGATCGACGGTCTCCTGGCCGCGGACCCGGCCGGCACGCGCGCGGGCCTGATCCTGGCGTCGCTGGACAACCACACCGAGATCGTCGACACCCTCGGCCACGCGGCCAGCGACGAACTGCTCCTGGTGACCGCCGGCCTCCTGCGCGAGCACGCACCCCCGCAGGCGGTGCTGGCCCGGATGGAGGGCGAGCAGTTCGCCGTCCTGCTGCCCGGCCTGTCCCTGGCCGCGACCGAGCGGGCGGCCCGCCGGCTGCGCGAGGCCACCTCCACCCGCGCGCGGGTCGCCGGGCTGGACCTCGAGGTCTCGATCACCATCGGCGTCGCCGCCGCCCCGGTGCACGGCACGGACTCCGGCACGCTCATGCAGCGGGCCGACGTCGCCCTGCTGGCCGCGGCCGCGGGCCCGGGCGTCGCCAGCTACCACCCGGTGCTCGACCAGCAGAGCCTGCGCCGCCTGCAGCTGGGCACCGAGCTGGAGCAGGCGATGGCCGAGGGCCAGATCAGCGTCGTCTTCCAGCCGATCATCGACGCCCGGACCTCCGACATCGTCTCCGTGGAGACGCTGGTCCGCTGGGCGCACCCCCGCTACGGGGCGGTCGTGCCCGACGAGTTCATCCACCTGGCCGAGCAGATCGGCCGCATCGGCCCGCTCACCGACCACGTCCTGGACCTGGCGCTGGCGCGCTGCCGCAAGTGGCTGGACCAGGACATCTCGCTGTCGGTGGCGGTCAACCTGTCCGCCCGGTGCCTCACCGAGCCCGACCTCGTCGACCGGGTGGCCCGCGCGCTGCGCCGGCACGGCGTCCCGGGGGAGCTGCTCACCCTCGAGCTGACCGAGGGCAGCGTGGTCGACGACTCGGTGCGCAGCAGCACGGTCCTCGCCGACCTGCACGCCCTCGGGCTGCGGCTGTCGATGGACGACTTCGGCACCGGCTACTCGTCGCTGTCCCAGCTGCGGCAGCTGCCGATCGACGAGGTCAAGATCGACAAGTCCTTCGTGCTCGGCATGTCGACCAGTCAGGGGGAGTCGTTCATCGCCCGCTCGATCATCGAGCTGGCCCACAACCTGGGCCTGCGCGTGGTCGCCGAGGGCGTCGAGGACGAGCTCACCCGCAACGCCCTGGCCGAGATGGGCTGCGACAAGCTGCAGGGCTTCCTGGTGAGCCGGCCGCTGCCCGACGACCGGCTGGAGAGCTGGCTGCTGGCCCGCGCCGGGGTGCGTGCCGCGGCGCCCGGAGCGACCCACCGCCGGCTGTTCGTCCGGGCCTGACGCGCCGGTGCCCCCGGGTCGGTTGCCGGGGACCGGTCAGGTAGAGTTCTCGACGGCTCCGGCCACCGCCCCTTTAGCTCAGTCGGCAGAGCGTCTCCATGGTAAGGAGAAGGTCTACGGTTCGATTCCGTAAAGGGGCTCGCACAGAAGAACCGACCACCGGTCCGGTCCCGCGACCGGCCCGCACGGTCACCCGGCGGTGTAGCTCAGCCTGGTAGAGCAAGCGGCTCATAATCGCTGTGTCACCGGTTCAAGTCCGGTCACCGCTACTCATGACGGACCCCGCCCGGGGTCCGTCTCCGTGTGATCGGCCTCCCGGCCGGTCGCGCGAACCCCGCCCGGGAGGGCGGTCCCGACAAGGCGAGGAGCGCCCCGTGGCAGCCACCGATGTCCGTCCGAAGATCACCCTGGCCTGCCAGGAGTGCAAGAACCGCAACTACATCACCCGTAAGAACCGGCGCAACGACCCCGACCGGCTCGAGCTGATGAAGTACTGCCCCCACGAGCGCAAGCACACGCTGCACCGCGAGACGCGCTGACCGCGTAGCCGAGCACTGCCGGGAGGGCGGGGAGCATGGCGCTGGACGCAGGACTGGTCGGGCGCAGCTACCCGCCCTCTGCCGTGTACGAGGTCGGCCGGGCGAAGATCGCCGAGTTCGCCGCTGCCCTGGGGTCCGCCGATCCGGTCCACCTCGACGTCGCGGCCGCCCGTGCGGCGGGTCATCCCGACGTCATCGCGCCGCCCACCTTCGCCATCGCGCTGACCCTCTCCGTGGCCGCCTCCGTGGTCGAGGACCCCGACGTGGCGCTGGACTACAGCCGGGTGGTGCACGGCGAACAGCGGTTCGTGCACCACCGGCCCATCCGGGCCGGCGACCGGCTGGTCGCCACCCCCACCATCGAGGCGGTGCGTTCGATGGGCGGCAGCGACCTGCTGACCACGCGGGTCGACGTCGCCACGGAGGACGGCGAGCCGGTCTGCTCGGCCACCTCCATGCTCGTCGCGCGGGGGGAGGGGTGAGCGCCCGTGTCGACGCGGCCGACGTCGCCGTCGGCACGGAGCTGCCCGAGCAGGTCTACGCGGTCACGCGGGCCGACCTGGTCCGGTACGCCGGCGCGTCGGGTGACCTCAACCCGATCCACTGGAGCGACCGGGTCGCCACGTCGGTCGGCCTGCCCGGCGTCATCGCGCACGGGATGCTGACCATGGGGCTGGCCGGCCGGGCGGTCAGCGAGTGGGCCGGCGATCCCGCCGCCCTGGTCGAGTACCAGGTCCGCTTCGGCCGCCCGGTGGTGGTGCCCGACGACGACACCGGCGCCGAGGTCACCGTGCGCGGCCGGGTGGCCGTCGTCCTCGACGACGGGCGGTTCCGGGTGGACCTCACCGTGACCAGCGGCGGCGAGAAGGTCCTCTCCCTGGCCCGCGCCGTGGTCCGGCTGGCCTGACGGTCCCGCCCCCGGCCCCGACCGGGCCGACCGGGCAGGCGGGCGGGGCGATGGCCCGAGGTCCTGCCGGTCCCGTACACTCGACGTCCTGGGGTTCGACCCCGCCACCGGCGTGCCCCGGATCCCCTCGGGGAATCGGTGCCCGCGCGAGGCGAGGCGCCCCCCGGGCCCAGCTCAGGGCAGCCGTCCCGGGCACTAGGGGTGTAGCTCAATTGGCAGAGCAGCGGTCTCCAAAACCGCAGGCTGCAGGTTCAAGTCCTGTCACCCCTGCCCGTGCCGCCGGTGATCCCGCCGGCGACCAGCACGCACAGCACGACCGCACGACACCGGACCAGCACGCCGGCCGCGCCCCGCGGCCGCGGCCACCACGACGAAGCAGCGAGGCGCAGTGAGCGACGAGAAGAGCGGACGCGAGGACGACCCCCGCGACGCCTCCGACGCGACCGACGAGCAGCTCGACCGGGAGGCCCCGGGCGTCGACGACGCCGGTGAGCTGGAGGCCGCCGAGGACGCACTCGCCGAGGAGGCCGAGTCCGAGGAGGACAAGGTCGTCCCCCGCTCCGCCCGCCGTCGCGGCGGCCGCATCACCGCCGCGGACGACGAGGACGAGGACGACGACGAGGAGCCGGTCGCCCGGCGCACGCCGCGCCCCGCGCGCGAGCGGACCCCGGCCCGGCCCGCCGGCCGCTCCGACGCCGGCACGGGCACCCGCTCCCGGGCCGCCGCCGAGCGCGAGCGCGCTGCGGAGCAGCGCCGTCGCCGCAGCCTCCGCCGGTTCCTCCGCGAGGTCGTCGCCGAGCTCCGCAAGGTCATCTGGCCCGGGCGCCGCGAGCTCATCACCTACACGACCGTCGTCATCGTCTTCGTGACCTTCATCGTCGCGCTGGTGGCCGGCCTGGACCTCCTCTTCGCGAAGGGCGTGCTCGCCGTCTTCGGCTGACCGCCCCCGCCCGCAGCACACGACGCAAAGGAAGCAAACTCCGTGACCGACCCCCGCGAGCCCTTCGAGACCGACAGCGCCGTCCCCGCGATCGACCTGGACGACGCCCGCGCCGACGAGTTCGGCAGCGTCGACCTCGAGACCGGTGCCGGGGAGACCGGCGCGGCCGAGGGCAGCGTCGACACCGTCGACCAGGACACCGCCGGCCCCGAGGCCGACGTCGTCCCCGAGATCGAGACCGGCGACCCGGACACGCTGGCCAGCGACCCGCTCGTCGAGCCCGCCGCCGAGGAGCCGGAGGAGGACGCCGACCCGATCGAGGCGCTGCGCAACCGGCTCAAGGCGCAGTTCGGCGACTGGTACGTCATCCACTCCTACGCCGGCTACGAGAACAAGGTGAAGACCAACCTCGAGTCGCGGATCCAGTCCCTGGACATGGAGGACTACATCTTCCAGATCGAGGTGCCCACCGAGGAGGTCACCGAGATCAAGAACGGGAAGCGGACCCAGGTCAACCGGAAGAAGCTCCCCGGCTACCTCCTCGTCCGGATGGACCTCAACGACGAGTCGTGGGGCGCGGTGCGCAACACCCCCGGCGTCACCGGGTTCGTCGGTGCCACCTCCCGGCCCTCGCCGCTGTCGATCGACGAGGTCGTCACCCTCCTCGCGCCGCCGGCCACCCCCCAGTCGGCAAAGGTGGCCGAGCCGGGCGCCACCGGCGGGACCACCGCCGCGGCGCCGGTCGCGGTCGTCGACTTCGAGGTCGGCGAGTCGGTGACGGTCATGGACGGCCCGTTTGCGACGCTGCCCGCCACCATCAACGAGATCAACGCCGAGCAGCAGAAGCTGCAGGTCCTGGTCTCGATCTTCGGGCGCGAGACGCCCGTCGAGCTGTCGTTCACCCAGGTCAGCAAGATCTGATCCGGGTATCCCGGACCGAACACACGAGAAGAAGAAGGAAGCCATGCCTCCCCGGAAGCGGTTGACCGCGGTCATCAAGCTCCAGATCAACGCCGGTGCGGCGACCCCCGCGCCGCCCGTGGGTCCGGCGCTCGGCCAGCACGGCGTCAACATCATGGAGTTCTGCAAGGCGTACAACGCCGCCACGGAGTCGCAGCGCGGCAACGTGATCCCGGTCGAGATCTCGGTCTTCGAGGACCGCTCGTTGACCTTCGTCACCAAGACCCCGCCGGCGGCGCGCATGCTGCTCAAGGCCGCTGGTGTCGAGAAGGGCTCGGGCGAGCCGCACAAGACCAAGGTCGCCACGGTCACGCGTGACCAGGTCCGCGAGATCGCGCAGACCAAGATGGCCGACCTGAACGCCAACGACCTCGACGAGGCCGAGAAGATCATCGCCGGCACCGCCCGGTCGATGGGCATCACCGTCCAGTAGTCGACGGACCCGCCGTCCCACCGGACGGCGGCAGCACTCGTGGGAGGGCCGCGCCAGGCCCGCGAACCACACGACCCCGCCCGACGGGCGGAGGAGAGGAACCACCATGGCGAAGCACGGCAAGAAGTACCGCGAGGCGGCGACGAAGGTCGACCGCGACAGCCTGTACACCCCGCTGCAGGCCGCGGGGCTGGCGAAGGAGACCTCGCCGACCGCCTACGACGCGACCGTCGAGGTCGCCATGCGGCTCGGGGTCGACCCCCGCAAGGCCGACCAGATGGTCCGCGGCACGGTGAACCTGCCGCACGGCACCGGCAAGACCGCCCGCGTCATCGTCTTCGCGACCGGTGACCGCGCTGCCGAGGCCGAGGCCGCGGGCGCCGACGTCGTCGGCTCCGACGACCTGATCGAGCGCATCCAGGGCGGCTTCCTGGACTTCGACGCGGCGATCGCCACCCCCGACCAGATGGCCAAGGTCGGCCGGATCGCGCGCATCCTCGGCCCCCGTGGCCTGATGCCGAACCCGAAGACGGGCACGGTGACCCCCGACGTCACCAAGGCCGTCAACGACATCAAGGGCGGGAAGATCAACTTCCGCGTCGACAAGCAGGCCAACCTGCACCTGGTGATCGGCAAGGCGTCGTTCGACGAGACGAAGCTGGTGGAGAACTACGCCGCCGCGCTCGACGAGGTGCTGCGGGCGAAGCCGGCCGCCGCCAAGGGCCGCTACGTCAAGAAGGTCACCATCTCGACCACCATGGGCCCGGGCATCCCGGTCGACCCGAACCGCACCCGCAACCTGACGGTGGACGAGCCCACCGCGTAAGCAGGACTGCCGTACGAGGGCCCCGCCGCGCACCTGCGCTGCGGGGCCCTCGCGCGTCACCGACCCGGCGGGGGACCGCCCACGGGCGCGTGTACCCTTGTCGACGTTCCCCCCACGACCGCTGGTCGTCGCACGTCCGCGTGCGATCGAAGGTCCCGGAATGCCGGGCGACCCGCGCAGGAGGACGGTTCGATCGTGGGCCTCGTGCCCGCCCTCGCCCCGTGCGCCTGCGCCGGGGCGTTCGTCGTCTCCGGGCCGGAGATCGTCGTCGTGCAGCGACCCGAGGTCGCCCGACAGACGAGAGGAGGCCCCGTGCCCACACCGGCCAAGGCCGCGGTGATCGACGAGATCACCGAGCGGTTCCAGAAGTCCAGTGCGGCAGTGCTCACCGAGTACCGCGGGCTCACCGTGGCGCAGCTGACCCAGCTGCGCCGTTCCCTCGGTGCGGGCAGCAGCTACGCCGTCGTCAAGAACACCCTGACGAAGCGGGCGGCGGACTCGGTCGGTCACTCCGACCTGGCTCCGCTGCTGAACGGCCCGACCGCGATCGCCTTCATCGAGGGCGACGTCGTCGAGGCCGCCAAGGCCATCCGTGACTTCGCGCGCGCCAACCCGCTGCTCGTCGTCAAGGGCGGCGTGGTCGAGGGCCGTACGGTCTCGCCCGCCGAGGTCACCGCCCTGGCCGACGTCGAGCCCCGCGAGGTGCTCCTGGCCAAGCTGGCCGGCGCGATGAAGGGCAACCTGACCAAGGCCGCCGGGCTGTTCCAGGCCCCGCTGTCGCAGGTCGCCCGTCTGGCCGCCGCGCTGCAGGAGAAGAAGGAGTCCACCGAGGGCTCTGCCGCTCCTGCTGCCGACGACAGCGCTGCCGCTGCTGCTGACACCACCCCCGACACCGCTGACGCCGCCGATGCCGCGGCCAGCACCGACTGACCCAGAAGGAGACGACCATGGCCAAGCTTTCCACCAGTGACCTGCTCGACGCGTTCAAGGAGATGACCCTCCTCGAGCTGTCCGAGTTCGTGAAGCAGTTCGAGGAGACCTTCGAGGTCACCGCTGCTGCGCCCGTCGCCGTCGCGGCCGCCCCGGCCGCCGGTGGCGGCGGCGGTGGCGCCGAGGAGGCCGCCGAGCAGGACGAGTTCGACGTCATCCTCGAGGCTGCCGGCGACAAGAAGATCCAGGTCATCAAGGAGGTGCGCGGCCTGACCTCGCTCGGCCTCAAGGAGGCCAAGGACCTGGTCGACGGCGCGCCGAAGCCGGTCCTGGAGAAGGTCGCCAAGGACGCCGCCGAGAAGGCCAAGGCCGCTCTCGAGGGCGCCGGCGCCACCGTCACCGTCAAGTGACCCCTCCCCGGCTGATCACCGCCGGGTAGCTCCACCCGCACCACAGAGGCCGTCCTCCCCCTCGGGGAGGACGGCCTCTGCGCGTTCGGGTGAACGATCGGAGACGCCCGTCACGTCGTCTCCGTGAGCCACGTAACCTCTCGCCGGACCGCTCGTTACTGGCTGGTAGGTACGGAGCGTGGCTCTGACGTGCGACGTGTCGTACGGCGACCCACAATTCCGGAGCCGCTCGCCGATCTCGAGCGGTCACCGGCAACGGAGCTGGGGAAACGGGAGGACGACGTGGGCGTCGAGGTCCGGGTCGAGGGGCTGACGAAGTCGTTCGGCAGCCAGAACATCTGGAGCGACGTCACGCTCACGCTGCCGCCCGGCGAGATCTCCGTACTGCTCGGGCCGTCGGGCACCGGCAAGTCGGTCTTCCTCAAGTCGCTGGTGGGGCTGCTCAAGCCAGAACGCGGCTCGATCGTCATCAGCGACACCGACATCGTCCGGACCAGCGAGCACCGGCTGTACGAGGTGCGGAAGCTCTTCGGCGTCCTGTTCCAGGACGGCGCCCTCTTCGGCTCGATGAACCTCTTCGACAACATCGCCTTCCCGCTGCGCGAGCACACGAAGAAGAGCGAGTCGGAGATCAGGCGCATCGTCCTCGAGAAGATGGACATGGTCGGTCTGCAGGGCGCCGAGGGGAAGCTGCCCGGCGAGATCTCCGGCGGTATGCGCAAGCGCGCCGGTCTCGCCCGCGCCCTCGTGCTCGACCCCGAGATCATCCTGTTCGACGAGCCGGACTCCGGTCTCGACCCGGTCCGCGTCGCCTACCTGAACCAGCTGATCGTCGACCTCAACGCCCAGATCGACGCGACCTTCCTCATCGTCACCCACGACATCGGCACCGCCCGCACGGTGCCGGACAACCTCGGCCTCCTCTTCCGCCGGCACCTGGCGATGTTCGGGCCGCGCGAGCAGCTGCTCACCAGCCAGGAGCCCGTCGTCCGGCAGTTCCTCAACGGCCGGCGCGAGGGCCCGATCGGGATGAGCGAAGAGAAGGACGTCGCCCAGGTCGAGGCGGAGATGGCGGCCCTGGAGGCCCGCGGTGGGGACGCGCACAACGGCATCGGGCCCAAGGGCGCCAGCGGAGGGGACGCCGTCCCGCCGCAGCTGGAGCCCTCGCCGGGGCTGCCCGAGCGCAAGGCGCAGCGGCGGCGTCAGGAGCGGGTCGCCCGGATGCTGCACGAGTTCGACGGCGACACCGCCGAGGCGATCCGCGCCTCCCTGCCGCCGGACCTGCTGGCCCAGGCCGACGCCGGCGTCTTCCAGCCGACCGCCGGTGCCGGCGGACGGCACTGGGACGCCGACGGCGTCCCGGCCGGCAGTGCCACCGCGGTGCTGCCGGCGTCGCGGGGCCGGTCGTGACGGCGACCGACAAGCCGAAGGCCCCTGGACTGCTCGACGGGAAGTTCTCCCCGGTCCGCCCGCTGCGCGCCAGCGGCAACCTCTTCGCCTTCGCGCTGGACGTCGCCCGCTCCCTGCCCCGGCGCCCCTTCCAGTTCCGCGAGTTCGTGCAGCAGACCTGGTTCGTGGCCAGCGTGACGATCCTGCCCACCGCCCTGGTGGCCATCCCGTTCGGCGCGGTCATCGCCCTGCAGCTCGGCTCGCTGACCCGGCAGCTCGGCGCCCAGTCGTTCACCGGGTCGGCGTCGGTGCTGGCGGTGCTGCGCGAGGCGAGCCCGATCGTGACCGCGCTGCTCATCGCCGGCGCCGGCGGATCGGCCATCTGCGCCGACCTGGGCGCGCGCAAGATCCGGGACGAGATCGACGCCATGGAGGTGCTGGGCATCAGCCCCATCCAGCGCCTCGTCGTCCCCCGGGTCCTCGCCGCCATGCTCGTGGCCACCCTGTTGAACGGTCTGGTCAGCGTCGTGGGCGTGGCCGGTGGCTACTTCTTCAACGTCGTCCTGCAGGGCGGGACGCCGGGCGCCTACCTGGCCTCGTTCGGCGCGCTGGCCCAGGTGGAGGACTTCTGGTCCGGCGAGATCAAGGCGCTGATCTTCGGGCTGATCGCGGGCATCGTGGCCTCCTACAAGGGGCTGCGGGCCGGAGGTGGGCCCAAGGGCGTGGGCGACGCCGTCAACCAGTCGGTGGTCATCACGTTCCTGCTGCTGTTCGCGGTGAACTTCGTGCTGACCGCCCTGTACTTCCAGATCGTCCCGCCCAAGGGGTCGTGACGATGGCCCTCCTCAGCCCGGTCGACCGGGTCCGCGTCGGCCTGCGCAAGGTCCGCGCCGTCTCGCGCAAGCCGCTGGACACCCTCGACGACCTCGGCGACCAGCTCGGCTTCTACGGCCGGGCGCTCGCCTGGACGCCCCGCACGCTGCGCCGCTACAAGAAGGAGGTCGCGCGGCTGCTGGCCGAGGTGACCTTCGGCAGCGGCGCGCTGGCCGTCATCGGCGGCACGGTCGGCGTCATCGGCTTCCTGTCGTTCTTCACCGGCACCGAGGTGGGACTGCAGGGCTACCAGGCGCTGGACCAGCTGGGCACCTCCGCCTTCACCGGCTTCCTCTCCGCGTACTTCAACACCCGCGAGATCGCCCCCCTGGTCGCCGGGCTGGCGCTGTCGGCGACGGTGGGCTGCGGCTTCACGGCGCAGATCGGGGCCATGCGGATCAACGAGGAGATCGACGCCCTCGAGGTGATGGGCGTGCCGTCACTGCCCTTCCTGGTCACCACCCGCATCGTCGCCGGCTTCGTCGCCGTCATCCCGCTGTACGTGATCGGACTGCTCAGCAGCTACTTCGCCACCCGGCTGATCACCACCCAGGCCTATGCCCAATCGGCGGGCACCTACGACCACTACTTCAACCTGTTCCTGCCGCCGCAGGACGTCCTCTGGTCGTTCGTCAAGGTGCTGGTCTTCTCCGTCGTGATCATCCTCAGCCACTGCTACTACGGGTACCGGGCCTCCGGTGGCCCGGCGGGCGTGGGTCTGGCCGTCGGCCGTGCCGTCCGGTTCTCCATCGTGGCCGTGATGGTCATCGACCTGTTCCTGTCGCTGGCCATCTGGGGCTCGACGACGACCGTCCGGATCGCGGGGTGAGCGGCGTGGCACGGGGGGCGGTCGTCCGCCGGCGCCTGCAGGGGCTGGCCTTCCTGGTGGTCCTCGCCCTCCTGCTGGGGCTGACCGTCGCGCTCTACGACAAGGCGTTCACCGGCTTCGCCCGCGTCACGCTGGAGACCGACACCGTCGGCAACCAGCTGCAGGAGACGTCCGACGTCAAGGTGCGCGGCATGATCGTCGGCGAGGTCCGCGACGTCGAGGCGAGCGCCGACGGCGCGACCATCGAGCTCGCGATCCGGCCGCAGTACCTCGACCGGATCCCGGCCGACGTCTCCGCGCGGCTGCTCCCCAAGACGCTGTTCGGCGAGCGGTACGTCTCCCTGGTGCTGCCCGACGAGCCCGGCGCCGAGCGCCTGTCCGACGGCGACGTGATCGGGCAGGACCGGACGGAGAACGCCATCGAGCTCCAGCGGGTGATCGACGACCTGCTCCCGCTGCTGCAGGCGGTCGAGCCGCAGGACCTCAGCTACACCCTCGCCGCGGTCGCCGGCGCGGTGCGCGGTCGCGGGGAGTCCCTCGGCGAGAACCTGGCGGACATCGGGGAGTACGTGGGGGAGCTGAACACGGTCCTGCCCGACATCCAGCACGACATCTCCGCGCTGGCCGACTTCGCCGACACCTACTCCTCGGCCGCCGACGACCTGCTGGCGGTGCTGGACAACCTGTCGGTCACGGCGGACACGCTGGTCGACCAGACCGAGCAGCTGCGCCGGACCTTCACCGTGGTCGACGCCTCGTCGACCACGGCGGCGGAGTTCCTCGAGCGCAACGAGCCGAACCTGATCTCCCTCGCCGAGACCTCGCGGCCCGTCCTCGGGTTGTTCGCCGAGTACTCGCCGGTCTACCCGTGCGTGCTCAACGGGCTCTCGCGGTTCAACCCGATGATCAGCGAGGCCTTCGGCGGCGACGGCGACCCGGCGCTCAACCTGAACATCACCATCACGCTCCCGCCGCGGAACCCGTACCAGCCCGGTGACCAGCCCGCGTACCTCGACAGCTCGGGCCCGGACTGCCAGGGCCTGGACGACATCGACGGCCTCATCGCCGCGACCGAGCAGGGCGAGTACTACTGCCCCCGGCCGCCGGAGGACGGCGTCGACTCGGTCGACAACCCCGTCTCCGGCAACCCGCGCTGCCTGGGCGGTCGGAGCCCGCAGGAGGTGCCGCTCGACGCGAACGACCCCAACCCCGGCGGGGCGGCGGGCGACCGGGTGCCCGGTCAGCTGACCGGATCGACGGCGGAACTGGACTTCGTGCGCAGCCTGATCGGGTACCAGACCGGCAGCGACCCCGACGACGTCACCGACCTGGCCGCCTCGGCCCTGACGCCGCTGCTGCGGGGGAGCCGGGTGCTGGTCCCGTGAAGTCACTGGTCGCGCCGCTGACGAAGCTGGCGGTCTTCGCGCTGGTCACCATCCTGGCCAGCTACGTGCTCATCGCCACGATCACCAACGCCGGGTACGGCGAGCAGCTCACCTACCGGGCCCAGTTCACCGACGTGGCCGGTCTCGTCGAGGGCGACGAGGTGCGCATCGCCGGGGTCCGGGTGGGCCAGGTGACGGAGATCGGGCTCGCCGAGGGCCGCGAGACCCCGGTCGCCGAGATCGGGCTGGAGGTGGACGCCGACGTCCCGCTGCCGGCCGGCGTCCAGGCGACGATCCGCTACCGGAACCTGGTGGGGCAGCGGTACGTGGCGCTGGCCGAGGGCGACGGGTCCGGCGGCGACACCCTGGACGAGGGCGACACCATCCCGCTGGCGCAGACGAAGCCCGCGCTGGACCTGACCACGCTCTTCGGCGGGTTCCAGCCGCTGTTCCAGGCGCTGTCGCCGACGGACGTCAACCGGCTGTCCTTCGAGATCATCCAGGTGTTCCAGGGCGAGGCGGGGACGGTGGAGAGCCTGCTCGGGCACGTCGGGTCGCTGTCGACGTCCCTGGCCGACCGGGACGCCGTCATCGGCAGCCTCATCGACAACCTGACGACCGTCATGGGCACCGTCGCGGCACGCGACGAGCAGCTGTCGTCGCTGGTGGTCAGCCTCCAGCAGTTCGTCACGGGCCTCGCCGACGACCGCGAGGCGATCTTCGACTCGCTCCAGACGATCGACACGCTGGCCTCGACGACGACCGGCTTCCTCGAGGACGCGCGGGCGCCGCTGGCGGCCGACATCCAGGGCCTCGGGGACCTCGCCGGGAACCTGGCCGACACAGGGGACGTCGTGGAGGACTTCCTGCAGCTCGCCCCGACCAAGATCGATCTGATCACCCGGACCGCGGTGAACGGGAGCTGGTTCAACTTCTACGTCTGCGCGGCGTCGGGCTCGGTCGTCCTGCCCGGGCAGACGGAGCCCGCGACCATCCCGGCCGGCGGCTTCTCCAGCGGCGCGGAGGGCTGCTGATGGCCCGCCACCCGAAGCCGTTCCGCGACCGCAACCCGGTCGTCATCGGCGCGATCAGCCTGAGCGTGATCGCGGCGCTGGTCCTGCTGGCCTTCAACGCGCAGAACCTGCCCTTCATCGGGGGCGGCACCGTGTACTCGGCGCAGTTCTCCGAGGCCGCGGGCCTGCGCCCGGACGACCCGGTCCGCATCGCCGGCGTCAAGGTCGGCCAGGTCGAGGACCTGCGCCTGGAGGACGGCGCGGTGACCGTCGACTTCCGCGTCGAGGACGCCTTCGTGGGCGACCGGTCCCAGGCCGCGATTCGCATCGAGACGGTGCTGGGCGCCAAGTACCTCGCGCTGGTCCCCCGGGGCAGCCAGGAGCTCGACCCCGACGACCGGATCCCGCTGGAGCGCACCGCGTCGCCCTACGACGTCGTCGAGGCCTTCGCCGACCTCTCGGCGACGGTCGACGAGATCGACACCGGACAGCTGGCGTCCTCCTTCGAGGTGCTCGCCGACACCTTCGCCGACACCCCGGACGAGGTGCAGGCCTCGCTCGAGGGCCTCGCCCGGCTCTCGGACACCATCTCCTCGCGGGACGCCGAGCTCGAGCGCCTGCTGTCGGCGACCCGCGACGTCTCCGCCGTCCTCGCCGACCGCAACGGCGAGTTCACCCGGCTGATCGTGGACTCGAACACGCTGCTGGAGGAGGTGCAGGCGCGTCGGCAGCTGATCGACTCGATCCTGACCAACACCCAGCTGCTCTCCGACCAGCTGACCGGACTCGTCGCCGAGAACCGCGAGGCCCTCACCCCGGCCCTGCAGCAGCTGGCCACGGTGACCGACATCCTGTCCCGCAACCGGGCCGCCCTGGGGGAGACCGTGGAGAACTTCGCCCCGTTCGTGCGGGTGTTCACCAACACCCTCGGCAACGGCCGCTGGTTCGACAGCTTCGTGGACAACCTCATCCCGGGCGTGGTGGCCTCGGTCGTCTGCGGCTCGACCACCCAGGTCCCCGGCGGCGTGGTCACCTGCGATGGTGCCCCGTGAGCGGGACGTTCCAGCGCGGGGTCGCGATCGCGGCGGCGCTCGTGCTCCTCGGCGCCATCGGCTGGACCGTCCTGCGGCCGGTCGACCAGTACCGGGTCACCGCGTACTTCACCCAGGCCGTCGGCGTCTACGAGGGCAGCGACGTGCGCATCCTCGGCATCGACGTCGGGGAGATCACCGGCGTCGTCCCGATGGGCGACCGGGTGCGGGTGGAGATGCTGGTCGACGAGGGATACGACATCCCGGCCGACGCCGACGCCGTCATCCTCGCGCCGTCGCTGGTCTCCGACCGGTACGTGCAGTTCGCCCCCGTCTACAGCGGCGGGCAGAAGATGGCCGACGGCGCCGAGCTGGGCCTGGACCGGACCGCCACCCCCGTCGAGCTGGACGCGGTCTACGGCGCGCTCGACGAGCTCTCCGCCGCACTCGGCCCGACCGGCGCCAACGCGAACGGCGCGCTCGACGACCTGCTCGAGGTCGGTGCGGCGAACCTCGACGGCAACGGCGAGGCCCTCAACCGGACCCTGACCGGGTTCTCGCAGGCGGTCGAGACCCTCGCGGAGAACCGCGACGACCTCTTCGGCTCGATCGAGAACCTGCAGACCTTCACCTCGGCGCTGGCCACCATCGACGCCCAGGTGGGGCAGTTCAACGACAACATGGCGGCGGTCGCCGCGCAGCTGGACGAGGAGCGGACCGACCTCGCCGCGGCCGTCCAGCTGCTCTCGGACGCCCTCGGGGAGATCGCGACCTTCGTGCAGACCAACACCGACCTGCTGACCACCAACGTCGACCGCCTGGCCGACGTCACCCTCACCCTGGTCCAGCAGCGGCAGGCGCTCGGCGAGATCCTCGACGTCGCCCCCGCGGCGCTGGGCAACGTGGCGCACGCCTACAACCCCGACTACGGGACGCTCGACACCCGGGACAACTCCCTCGGGTCGACCAGCCCCGAGGTCGTCGTCTGCCAGCTGCTCGGGACCGCGGGCCGGCTGAACGTCGCCGGGATCTCGATCAACAGCCTCGCCGACCTGCTCACGCTGCCGCCGACGGACCAGATCTGCCTCCGGCTGCTGTCCGGCGACCCGGGCAACGACGGCGTCCCCGACGACCTCAACGGCAACGGCACGCCGGACCTGGAGGAGCTGCTCCAGCAGCTCTTCGGGACCGGGGCCACCCCCGGCGCACCGGCCGGTCCGCCCGCGAACGGTGGCGTCCTCGGCCTGCCGGTGCTCACCGGGAGCGCCTCGTGAGGGCCGGGCTGCGCCGCGGCGCCGCGCTGGCCGCCGGCGTCCTGCTGCTCAGCGGCTGTGGTTTCCGCGGGGCGTACTCGCTGTCCCTGCCCGGCGGCGCCGACCTGGGCGAGGACCCCTACACCGTGCAGATCCAGTTCCTCGACGTCCTGGACCTCGTCCCGCAGGCCGGGGTCCGGGTCGCCGACGTCGCGGTCGGCCGGGTCGAGGAGATCGAGCTGTCCGACGACTGGACGGCGCTGGTCACCGTGGAGGTCAACGGCGACGTCGACCTCCCCGCCAACGCGGTCGCGATGATCCAGCAGTCCTCCCTGCTCGGGGAGAAGTACGTCGAGCTGGCGGCCCCGGGCAACGAGGACCCCGAGGGCGAGCTGTCGGACGGCTCGCTCATCGCGCTGGACCGGACCAACCGCAACGTCGAGGTCGAGGAGCTGCTCGGTGCGCTGTCCCTCGTCCTCAACGGCGGCGGGCTCGCCCAGCTGCAGACCATCAGCCGCGAGGTCGGCGTCGCCCTGGAGGGCCGGGAGGACGCCATCCGCGACACCCTCGACTCCCTCGACGTCCTGATCGGCGGGCTGGACCAGCAGCGCGCGGAGATCAACCGGGCGCTGGACAGCGTGAACGCGCTGGCCGAGACCCTGGCCGGACGCACCGAGACGATCGAGACCGCGCTCGACAGCATCGGGCCGGGTCTGGACGTCGTCACCTCGCAGCGCGAGCTGCTCGTGTCGATGCTGGACAGCCTGGCGCGGCTCGGCGACGTCGGGACGCGGGTGGTCAACCAGGCGGGGCAGGACACCGTCGAGGACCTCCGGCTGCTGCAGCCGATCCTCAGCCAGCTCGCCGCGGCCGGCCCGGACCTCGCCAACTCGCTGGACCTGCTGCTGACCTATCCCTTCCCGGCCAGCTCGGTCCAGGGCTGCCTGACCGGCGACCCGTGTCCGCTGAACCCGCGCTACGACGCCCGGACCGGTGGCTACGGGCTCTACACGAACATGACGGCCACGCTGGGCTTCGACCTGCGCGAGCTGCTCTGCCGCTACGTCGTCGACCCGGTGACCGGTGCCCTGGAGGTCCTGGACCCGGCGGACCTCGCCGGGGGCTCCTGCGGCGTGCCCGGCAGCCCGCCGGGCAACGGGGCAGGAGGGCCGCCGTGATCACCCGGAAGACGAAGCTGCAGCTGCTGGCGTTCACGGTCGTCGCGCTGCTGGGCATCTCCTACGTCGGCTTCAACTACGTCGGCCTCGACCGGCTGCTGCTGGGCACCGGCTACGAGGTCGACGCGGACTTCGCCGACTCCGGCGGCATCTTCGTCAACGCCGAGGTCACCTACCGGGGCGTCGCCGTCGGCCGGGTCAGCGACATGCAGCTGACCGAGGACGGCGTCCGCGTCACGCTGACCATCGACCCGGACGCCGAGGACATCCCCGCCGACACCGACGCCGTGGTGGCCACCCGCAGCGCGGTGGGGGAGCAGTACGTCGACCTGCGGCCCGCCGGCGACGACGGCCCGTACCTCGAGGACGGCGCGGTCATCCCGGTGGAGCGCACGGCGATCCCGATCCCCGTCGAGCAGCTGCTGCTCAACGTGGACGAGCTCGTGAACTCCCTGGACCCCGAGGACCTGCGGGTCGTCGTGCAGGAGCTCGGCGACGCCTTCGAGGGCGCCGGTGACGACCTGGCCCGGCTCATCGACAACGGCGACCTGCTTCTGGCGCGCGCCGAGGAGTCGCTGCCGCAGACCCTGGCGCTCATCACCGACGGCCGCACCGTGCTCGACACCCAGGTCGAGAGCCGCTCGGCCATCGAGTCGTGGGCCGCGGACCTGCGGGGGGTCAGCGACACCCTGGTCGACATCGACCCCGACCTGCGCAGCCTGCTGGTCAGCGCGCCGGGGGCCGGGGACGCCCTGCAGCGCCTGCTGGACCGGGCCGGCCCCGGGCTGGGCTCGCTGGTGAGCCACGTCGACATCCTCAACGGGGTCACGATCCCGCGGCTGGCCGGCGTCGAGCAGCTGCTGGTCACCTACCCCGACGTCGTCTCCGGCGGCTTCACCGTCGTCCGGCGCGACGGGGACCAGATGCGGGCGCACTTCGGTCTCGTCCTCAACTCCGACGACCCGCGCGCCTGCACCAGCGGCTACGTCCCGACCGGCGCCAACGACAGCCCCGACGACATCCTCCGCGTCGACGTCGGGTCGGTGGGGTGCGACGTCATCAACGGCGCCGACCCGAACGGGGGCGACGGCGTCGACGAGAGCGGCTCGAGCCTGCGCGGCGAGCAGAACATCGGGCGCACCGGCGGCGTCGGCTCGCCCGGGCCCCAGGGGCAGGCGGGCTCGCTCCCGCCGATCCTCTCGACCCTCGACGGGGTGCTGTCGACCATCCTGGGCGGCCTGCCCTTCGCCGACGGCGTGAGCGTCCCGTGACGGCGTCCCGTCGGCTCCGCCGTCCGCCCGCCCGACCGACCGAGAGGACCCACCCGTGAGCGACCCCGACCGGCCGCACCCGAGCGCACGGTCCACCGCCGTCGCCGAGCACGGCGAGGACCCCGCGACGGACGTCGACGCCCCGACGACGACCGCGGGGACCGCCACCACGACGGACCGCTCCGGGACCGACGCCGCGGCCGAGGACCCGGCCGACGTCCCCGCGCGGCGGCGCCGGCGGACCAGCGTGCCGCTCGCGCCCCTGCTCGGCGTGCTGTTGCTCCTGCTCCTGGCGGGGAACGCCTACCTCCTGGCGCCGCGGCTGTTCGGGGAGGAGTCCTCGGTGCGCACGGGCACCTACGTCGACGTGCTCCAGGCCGCGCGCTCCGACGTGGTCGACCTGACCTCCTTCGACTACCTGACCATCGACGACGACATCGAGCAGGCCCGTCGGGTCACCACCGGCGACCTCACCGACGAGTCCGTGTCCGGCCTCGAGGGGGCCCGCCAGCAGATCGTCGACGCCCAGGCCGTGACCAGCTCCGAGGTGGTCGGCGCCGGGGTGACCCGGGCGACCGAGGACGAGGGGACCGTCGTGATGGTCATCGCGACCACCCGGCAGGCGGCCGGGGTGCCCGCGCAGGTGCGCCGCGACCGCATCGAGGTGGACCTGCAGCGCGAGGGCGACCGCTGGCTGCTCTCGGCGATCCGGGGGACCGGGTCCGATGACTGACCGGCCCGACGACCGGCCCCGGCCGACCCCGCGACCCCGCCCGGCTGCCACTCCGCGGCCCAGCCCCCGCCCCCGCGTGGCCGGCAGCCGCCGCGACCGGGAGGACGCCGCCGCCCCGGCGCCGGCCACCCCGGACCGTCCCGCCCCCGGGCCCCGGCCGTCCGGCACCGGGGCGTCGGCGCGCCGCGAGCGCCGGGCCGGCACCGGGACCGTCCCGGCACGGGCGGAACGCGCGGCCCGGGACGCGCGACCGGCCCGCGCCGAGACCGTCCCCGCCCGGCGCGGCCGACGGGTGGGCCTCGTCGCGGTGCTGTCGGTGCTCTGCCTGCTGGCGGCGGTCGCCGCCGGGCTGCTGCTCTGGCAGCGGCCGGACCGCACCTACGTGGACCCGGAGATCTTCACGGCGGCGGAGGACAGCGTCGAGGCCGTGTACCGCTACGACTACGAGGACTCCGACGGCAGCGTCGCCGGGCAGCTCGACGTCCTCACCGGCGACCTGCGCAGCCAGTACGAGGCCGAGGCCCAGGGCGCGCTGATCGACACCTACGAGCAGGTGTCGGCGACCATCCGCTACGACGTGCGCGACGTCGCGGTGCAGCAGGTCGACGAGGAGCAGGACGAGGCCACGCTGGTGGTCTTCGGGCAGCTGGTGGCGAAGTCGGTGAACACCGGCACCCAGCCGGCTCCCGAGGGCAGCGAGTGCGTGGTGACCGCCGACGGCGAGCAGTCCTGCGTGCGCACGGTGCAGATCCGCCTGGTGCACGAGGACGACGCCTGGAAGATCAGCGAGCTGACGGTCCTCACCACCGGCTGAACGCGCTCCGGCGTGGCTGCCGGACGGGGACCGTCGCGGGCTGGCATCATGGCCCGCGACGGTCCCGCCGGTCGGTGGGCACTGGTCCTTACCGGGTGTCGGTCGCCACAACCCCCGACGTGGACAGTGTCTCCGATCAGGGGTAGGGTTCCCTGTTGCGCTGCCCCCTGACTGCATGCCCGCCGAGACGGGTCACCTGGGGTGCCCGGGAACTGCTGCCCAGGCCCCTCGGACACCGCTCGGACAGGGCCTCATCAGCCTCGGGTCAGCCCCGCCGAAACCGACGACGACCCAGGACGAAACAGCACCACCGACCGCCCGCACGTCGTGAGGTCCTTGGAAGGACGCATCTTGGCAGGCTCTCGCCCCACCAGCATCTCCGCAGGCACCACCGATTCACCCAGTCCGCAGAGCACCACCCCGCAGTCCGGCCCCCGCACCGGTGAGGCCGACCAGCAGAAGATCCCGGGCGCGCCGCTGCGCGTCTCCTTCGCCAAGATCAACGAGCCGCTCGAGGTGCCGGACCTGCTGGCCCTGCAGACCGCCTCGTTCGACTGGCTGGTCGGCAGCCCCGAGTGGCGCGCCACCCTCTCTCCCGAGGAGCAGGCGGCCGCCGTCGGCGGCCTCGCCGAGATCCTCGAGGAGATCTCGCCGATCGAGGACTTCAGCGGCTCGATGTCCCTGTCCTTCTCCAACCCGCGCTTCGAGGACGTCAAGGCGTCCCTCGAGGAGTGCAAGGACAAGGACATGACCTACGCGGCGCCGCTGTTCGTCACCGCCGAGTTCATGAACAACACCACCGGCGAGATCAAGTCGCAGACGGTGTTCATGGGCGACTTCCCGATCATGACGAGCAAGGGCACGTTCGTCATCAACGGGACCGAGCGCGTCGTCGTCTCGCAGCTCGTCCGCAGCCCGGGCGTCTACTTCGACAAGACCCTGGACAAGACGTCGGACAAGGACGTCTTCAGCGCCAAGGTCATCCCCAGCCGCGGTGCGTGGCTGGAGTTCGACGTCGACAAGCGCGACACCGTCGGCGTCCGCATCGACCGCAAGCGCCGCCAGCCGGTCACCGTGCTGCTCAAGGCGCTGGGCTGGACCGAGGACCGCATCCGCGAGCACTTCCAGTGGTCGCCCACGGTGCTGGCCACCCTCGAGAAGGACCACATCGCCGGCCAGGACGAGGCCCTGCTCGACATCTACCGCAAGCTGCGTCCGGGCGAGCCGCCGACGCGCGAGTCGGCCCAGGCGCTGCTGGAGAACCTCTTCTTCAACCCGAAGCGCTACGACCTCGCGAAGGTCGGCCGCTACAAGGTCAACAAGAAGCTGGCCGTCTCGGTGCCGCAGAGCACCAGCACGCTGACCGAGGACGACATCGTCGCCACCATCGAGTACGTCGTGCGTCTCCACGCCGGCGAGCCCGACCACGGCGTCGACGACATCGACCACTTCGGCAACCGCCGGCTGCGCACCGTGGGCGAGCTGATCCAGAACCAGATCCGGGTCGGCCTCTCCCGCATGGAGCGCGTGGTCCGCGAGCGGATGACGACCCAGGACGTCGAGGCGATCACGCCGCAGACCCTGATCAACATCCGGCCGGTCGTCGCCTCCATCAAGGAGTTCTTCGGCACCAGCCAGCTGTCCCAGTTCATGGACCAGACCAACCCCCTCGCGGGCCTGACCCACAAGCGCCGCCTGTCGGCGCTGGGTCCGGGTGGTCTGTCCCGCGAGCGGGCCGGCATGGAGGTCCGCGACGTCCACCCGAGCCACTACGGCCGCATGTGCCCGATCGAGACGCCGGAAGGCCCGAACATCGGCCTGATCGGCTCGCTGTCCTCGTTCGGTCGCGTCAACCCGTTCGGCTTCATCGAGACGCCGTACCGCCGGGTCGACGAGAACGGCACCGTCACCGAGCAGATCGACTACCTGACCGCCGACGAGGAGGACCGCTTCGTCGTCGCCCAGGCCAACTCGCCGCTGGACGCCGCGGGCCGGTTCACCGAGGACCGCGTCCTCGTCCGGACCAAGGGTGGTGAGGTCGACTACCTGTCGCCCGAGAACGTCGACTACATGGACGTCTCGCCGCGCCAGATGACCTCGGTCGCCACGGCGATGATCCCGTTCCTCGAGCACGACGACGCCAACCGCGCGCTCATGGGCGCCAACATGCAGCGTCAGGCGGTGCCGCTGCTGCGCAGCGAGGCCCCGCTCGTCGGCACCGGCATGGAGCTGCGTGCCGCCGTCGACGCCGGTGACGTTGTCGTGGCCGAGAAGGCCGGCGTCGTGGAGGACTCCACCGCCGACTACGTGACGGTCATGGCCGACGACGGCACCCGGCAGACCTACCGGCTGCTGAAGTTCCGTCGCTCGAACCAGGGCACCTCGATCAACCAGAGCCCCGTCGTCGACGAGGGTCAGCGGGTCGAGGTCGGCCAGGTCATCGCCGACGGGCCGTGCACCGACGAGGGCGAGATGGCGCTGGGCAAGAACCTGCTCGTCGCCTTCATGCCGTGGGAGGGCCACAACTACGAGGACGCGATCATCCTGTCGCAGCGCCTCGTGCAGGACGACGTCCTGTCCTCGATCCACATCGAGGAGTTCGAGGTCGACGCCCGCGACACCAAGCTCGGTGCCGAGGAGATCACCCGGGACATCCCGAACGTCTCCGAGGAGGTCCTCGCCGACCTCGACGAGCGCGGCATCATCCGCATCGGTGCCGAGGTCGTCCCCGGCGACATCCTCGTCGGCAAGGTCACGCCCAAGGGCGAGACCGAGCTGACCCCCGAGGAGCGGCTGCTGCGCGCGATCTTCGGCGAGAAGGCCCGCGAGGTCCGCGACACCAGCCTCAAGGTCAAGCACGGTGAGTCCGGCAAGGTCATCGGCGTCCGCGTGTTCTCGCGTGAGGACGGCGACGAGCTGCCTGCCGGCGTCAACGAGCTGATCCGGGTCTACGTCGCCCAGATGCGCAAGATCTCCGACGGCGACAAGCTCGCCGGGCGCCACGGCAACAAGGGCGTCATCTCGAAGATCCTGCCGCAGGAGGACATGCCGTTCCTCGAGGACGGCACCCCGGTCGACATCGTGCTCAACCCGCTGGGCGTGCCCGGCCGGATGAACGTCGGCCAGGTCCTGGAGATGCACCTGGGCTGGGTGGCCAAGCAGGGCTGGCAGGTCGAGGGCACCCCCGACTGGGCCGCCAACCTGCCGACGGCCGCGCGCGCTGCCGAGCCGAACACCCGGACGGCCACGCCGGTGTTCGACGGCGCCAAGGAGGACGAGATCGTCGGCCTCCTGGGCTCGACGATCCCGAACCGGGACGGCGACCGCATGGTCAAGGAGACGGGCAAGGCCCGGCTGTTCGACGGTCGCTCCGGGGAGCCCTTCCCCGAGCCGATCGCCGTCGGCTACGTCTACATCCTGAAGCTGCTGCACCTGGTCGACGACAAGATCCACGCCCGGTCGACCGGCCCGTACTCGATGATCACGCAGCAGCCGCTGGGTGGTAAGGCGCAGTTCGGTGGCCAGCGCTTCGGCGAGATGGAGTGCTGGGCGATGCAGGCCTACGGCGCGGCCTACGCGCTGCAGGAGCTGCTGACCATCAAGTCCGACGACATCCTCGGCCGCGTCAAGGTCTACGAGGCCATCGTCAAGGGCGAGAACATCCCCGAGCCGGGCATCCCGGAGTCGTTCAAGGTGTTGCTCAAGGAGCTCCAGTCGCTGTGCCTCAACGTCGAGGTGCTGTCCGGTGACGGGCAGGCGATCGAGCTGCGCGACACCGACGACGAGGTCTTCCGGGCCGCGGAGGAGCTGGGCATCGACCTGTCCCGCCGCGAGCCGTCGTCCGTCGAGGACGTCTGATCGGCCGCCGGCCGGCCCCTGACCGGGGCCGGCCGGCGCCCCCGACTCCCACATTGAAGAAGAACTAGCCCCTGAAAGGGGTAATCAGTTGCTCGACGTCAACTTCTTCGACGAACTGCGTATCGGCCTGGCCAGTGGTGACGACATCCGTCAGTGGTCCCACGGCGAGGTGAAGAAGCCCGAGACCATCAACTACCGCACGCTCCGTCCCGAGAAGGACGGGCTCTTCTGCGAGAAGATCTTCGGTCCCACCCGGGACTGGGAGTGCTACTGCGGCAAGTACAAGCGGGTCCGCTTCAAGGGCATCATCTGCGAGCGCTGCGGCGTCGAGGTGACCCGGGCCAAGGTCCGCCGCGAGCGGATGGGCCACATCGAGCTCGCCGCGCCGGTCACCCACATCTGGTTCTTCAAGGGCGTCCCGTCGCGCCTGGGGTACCTGCTCGACCTGGCGCCCAAGGACCTCGAGAAGATCATCTACTTCGCGGCCTACCTGATCACCACGGTCGACGACGAGTCGCGGCACCGCGACCTGCCGACGATCGAGGCGGAGATCAGCGCCGAGAAGCACAACCTCGAGACCCGGCGCGACGCCGACATCGAGGCCCGCCAGCAGAAGCTCGAGGCCGACCTGGCCGAGCTCGAGGCCGAGGGCGCCAAGTCCGACGTCCGCCGCAAGGTCCGCGAGGGCGGCGAGCGCGAGATGCGCCAGATGCGCGACCGCTCGCAGCGGGAGATCGACCGCCTCGAGGAGGTGCTCGACACCTTCCGCAAGCTGGAGGTCAAGCAGCTCATCTCGGACGAGGGCCTCTACCGCGAGCTGCGCGACCGCTTCGGTGAGTACTTCGAGGGCGGCATGGGCGCCGCGGCGCTGCAGAAGCTGCTGGCCGGCTTCGACCTCGACGCCGAGGCCATCTCGCTGCGCGACACCATCCGCAACGGGAAGGGCCAGCGCAAGCTGCGCGCCCTCAAGCGGCTCAAGGTCGTCGCGGCGTTCCAGCAGACCCGCAACTCGCCCATGGGCATGGTGCTGGACTGCGTCCCGGTCATCCCGCCGGACCTGCGCCCGATGGTGCAGCTCGACGGTGGCCGCTTCGCCACCAGCGACATGAACGACCTGTACCGCCGGGTCATCAACCGGAACAACCGGCTCAAGCGACTGCTGGACCTCGGCGCGCCCGAGATCATCGTGAACAACGAGAAGCGGATGCTCCAGGAGTCCGTGGACGCACTGTTCGACAACGGCCGTCGCGGCCGGCCGGTCACCGGCCCGGGCAACCGCCCGCTGAAGTCCCTGAGCGACCTGCTCAAGGGCAAGCAGGGCCGGTTCCGCCAGAACCTGCTCGGCAAGCGCGTCGACTACTCCGGCCGTTCGGTCATCGTCGTCGGCCCGCAGCTGAAGCTGCACCAGTGCGGTCTGCCCAAGCAGATGGCCCTGGAGCTGTTCAAGCCCTTCGTCATGAAGCGGCTGGTCGACCTCAACCACGCGCAGAACATCAAGTCCGCCAAGCGGATGGTGGAGCGCGCGCGGCCGGTCGTCTGGGACGTGCTCGAGGAGGTCATCACCGAGCACCCGGTGCTGCTGAACCGCGCACCGACCCTGCACCGCCTGGGCATCCAGGCCTTCGAGCCGCAGCTGGTCGAGGGCAAGGCCATCCAGATCCACCCGCTCGTCTGCACCGCGTTCAACGCGGACTTCGACGGGGACCAGATGGCGGTGCACCTGCCGCTGTCGGCCGAGGCGCAGGCCGAGGCCCGGATCCTGATGCTGTCCAGCAACAACATCCTGAGCCCGGCCGACGGTCGTCCGATCACCGCGCCGACCCAGGACATGGTGCTCGGCCTGTACCACCTGACGACCCTCGTGGCCTCGCCGCGTGAGGCCGACGGCGGTCAGGCGCGCTCGTTCTCCTCGACCGCCGAGGCCGTCATGGCCTACGACAAGGGCGACCTGGCTCTGCAGGAGCGGGCCTGGATCCGCCTGGACGAGGTCTACGGCGTCGACAACGGCGTGAACGACGCGTGGGAGCAGCCGGAGGACTGGACGCCGGGCGCCCCCGCGCGCGTGCTCACCAGCCTGGGCCGGGTGCTGTTCAACGAGGCCCTCCCCGAGGACTACCGCTTCGTCAACTACCAGGTGCCGAAGAAGGAGCTCGGGGCGATCGTCAACGACCTCGCCGAGCGCTACCCCAAGGTGCAGGTCGCGGCGACGCTGGACGCCCTCAAGTCCGCCGGGTTCCACTGGGCCACCCGCGCGGGGATCACGATCGCCATCGACGACGTGGTCACCCCGCCGGCCAAGGCCGAGATCCTGGAGCGCCACGAGGCCGAGGCGCGGGCCATCGAGAAGCAGTACGAGCGCGGCGTCATCACCGACTCCGAGCGTCGTGGCGAGCTGATCGAGATCTGGACCCGCGCGCGGGCCGAGGTCAGCCAGGCGATGGTGGACAACTTCCCCACCACGAACCCGGTCTGGGTCATGGTCAACTCGGGCGCCCGAGGCAACATGATGCAGATCAGCCAGATCGCCGGTATGCGCGGCCTGGTGGCGAACCCGAAGGGCGAGATCATCCCGCGGCCGATCAAGGCCAACTTCCGGGAGGGTCTGTCCGTGCTGGAGTACTTCATCTCCACGCACGGCGCCCGCAAGGGTCTGGCGGACACGGCGCTCCGGACCGCCGACTCCGGCTACCTCACCCGCCGGCTGGTCGACGTCTCGCAGGACGTCATCATCCGCGAGGAGGACTGCGGCACCGACCGCGGCGTCATCATGCCGATCGGCACGGTCGTCAACGGTCAGCTGACCCGCGACGCCCACGTCGAGACCAGCGTGTACGCCCGTGCCCTGGCCGCCGACGCGGTGGCCGAGGACGGGACGGTCATCGCGCAGGCCGGCTCCGACCTGGGTGACGTGCTCCTGGCCGAGCTGATCGACGCCGGCGTGGCCGAGGTCAAGGTCCGCTGCGTCCTCACCTGCGAGTCCCTGCTGGGCACCTGCGCCACCTGCTACGGCCGGTCGCTGGCGTCGGGCAAGCTCGTGGACGTCGGCGAGGCGGTCGGCATCATCGCCGCCCAGTCGATCGGCGAGCCCGGTACGCAGCTGACGATGCGCACCTTCCACACCGGTGGTGTGGCCGGTGCCGACATCACGCACGGTCTGCCGCGTGTGGTCGAGCTCTTCGAGGCCCGTGTCCCCAAGGGCAAGGCGCCGATCGCCGAGCTGGCCGGCACCCTGCGCATCGAGGACGGCGAGCAGTTCCGGAAGCTCACCATCACCCCGGACGACGGCTCCGACGAGGTCGTCATCGACAAGATGTCGCGTCGTTCGCGCATGCGGGTCGAGGACGGTGCCCACGTCGAGGTCGGCGAGCAGCTGACCGAGGGTGCGGTGGACCCGCACGAGGTGCTGCGGATCATGGGCCCGCGCGAGGTGCAGCTGCACCTCGTCCGTGAGGTCCAGGAGGTCTACCGCAGCCAGGGCGTGTCGATCCACGACAAGCACATCGAGGTGATCATCCGCCAGATGCTGAAGCGGGTGACCATCATCGACTCGGGCGCCACGGAGTTCCTGCCGGGTGCGCTGGTCGAGCGGACGCTGTTCGAGACCGAGAACCGCCGCGTCGTCGCCGAGGGCGGCGAGCCGGCCTCGGCCCGTCCGGTCCTCATGGGCATCACCAAGGCCTCGCTCGCGACCGAGTCGTGGCTGTCGGCCGCCTCCTTCCAGGAGACGACCAAGGTGCTCACCGACGCCGCCATCCAGGGGAAGAGCGACAGCCTGCTCGGCCTCAAGGAGAACGTGATCATCGGGAAGCTCATCCCGGCCGGTACCGGCATCAGCCGCTACCGCAACATCACGGTCGAGCCGACCGAGGAGGCCCGCGCCGCCGTCTACACGATGGCCGGGTACGACGACGGGCAGTACTACAGCCCGGACGTCTTCGGCTCGGGCTCCGGCGAGGCCGTGCGCCTGGAGGAGTACGACTGGCGGGGCTGATCCCCGAGTAGACGCAGAGGGCCCCGCAGGCAGCAGCCTGCGGGGCCCTCTCGCGTCATGTGACGCAACCGGGTCGGGGTCGTCCCCGGCCCGGTGGACTACTTGTCACACAGCTGGCGCATCGTCGCCACCGTCTTCAGCCGGTTCTCCCGGCTGTCGTCCAGCGGCTGCAGGGCGAGGGTGGTCACGCCGGCCTCGCGGAAGGCGGCGATCCGCTCGGCGACGTAGCCCTCGGGCCCGATGAGCGACACGGCGCGGACGAGCTCGTCCGGCAGGGCGGCGGCGGCCTCGTCCTTCTTGCCCGACAGGTAGAGGTCCTGCACGGTGCCCGCGGCGTCAGCGAAGCCGTAGCGCACGGCCAGGTCGTTGTAGAAGTTCTTGCCCTTGGCGCCCATCCCGCCCACGTACAGGGCCAGGTGGGGGCGCACGAGGTCGTGCAGCGCGTCGACGTCGTCCCCGATGGCGACCGGGACGCCGACGACGACCTGGAGCTCGCCCAGCGACGGGTCGCGCTTGGCCTTGCCGGCGGCGAGGGAGTCGCCCCAGACGTCGGCGGCGCGCTCCGGCATGAACCAGATGGGCTCCCACGCCTCGGCGATCTCGGCGGCGAGCTCGACGTTCTTCGGGCCCAGGGCGGCCAGCATGATCGGCACCCGCTCGCGCACGGGCGTGTTGATCAGCTTCAGGGGCTTGCCGAGGCCGGTGCCCTGCTCGGGGGGCAGCGGGATCGTGTACTTCGGGCCGGCGTGCTCGAGCTTCTCCCGTCGCCACACCTGCCGGCAGATCTCGACGATCTCGCGGGTCCGCTGCAGCGGGGCGTCGTAGGCGACGCCGTGCCAGCCCTCGATGACCTGCGGGCCGGAGGCGCCGAGGCCGAGGGTGAAGCGCCCGTCGGACACGAAGTCCAGTCCCGCCGCGGTCATGGCCAGCAGCGCGGGGGTCCGGCTGTAGATCGGCAGGATGCCGGCCAGCAGCTCGACCCGTTCGGTGACCGCGGCGAGGTAGCCGAGCTGGCTCACCGAGTCGAAGGTGTAGACCTCGGCGACCGTCGCGACGTCGAGGCCGGCGGCCTCCAGATCGCGGATCTCTGCCGCGGTGTCGCGGAAGCCCCCGCTGTAGCTGGCCTGGATGCCGATGCGCACGTGCCCTCCCGGGGTCGTCGGCGCCCTCGTCGGCGCCGGGACGACCGTATCGGCGGGGGGATCAGAGCGGGCGGACGACCCCGACGACCTGGGTCACCACACGGACGCCGTCGACGTCACCGGGCACCCGGCCGGCCGCGCCCGGATCCGCCAGGTCCACCTTCACCACGTAGCCGGCGCCGCGGCGGGCCAGCCCGATGCCCACGACCTCGGGCACGGCGGCGAGCCGCTGGCTCAGGGCGCTCTTCGCCGCGCGGGCGGCGGCACGGTCGGACACACCTCCATGGTGCGCCACTCCCGCCGATACGAACAGTGTCCGCGGGCATCGGTCACCCGCCGATCCCCCAGTCGGCACCCAGGACGTCGAGCACCGTGGCCAGCGGGCTGGCGTAGGTGACGCCTCCGCCCTGCGCGCCGCCGATGTCGCTCCCGGCGAACAGCAGTGCCAGCGGCGCCCGGTCGGCGCTCCGCCAGATGACCGACCCGCTGTCGCCTCCGGCGCTGAAGGCACCGTCCAGCCCCTCGATCTCGAGTTGCCCGTCGAAGGTGTGGACCACCTCGTCGTACTGCACCGCGACGCCGTCCACTTCGACGGCGGTGATCCGCCCGTGCGTGTGCCCCGTCGTGCGGCCCAGCTTCTCGACCCGCTCGTCCGGGTCCACCTCGTCCCCGTCGACGACCGTGGGCCCCAGTGGGCCCCCGGGATAGGCCCCCGGGTCGGTCGCCACGCCGTCGTCCAGGACCGCCACGGCGGCGTCGACCAGGTTGCGCCCCGTCGCGAAGCGGGGGAACGCGCTCAGCGTGGCCACCCGGTCGGCCGCGGCGCCGCCGTCGGCCGGCCCGGGCTGCAGCACCGGGTCCCCGGGGACGGCGGCGTCGCTGGCGGCGAGGACGTGGTTGTTGGACAGGACGGCGGGCCGACCACCGACCCGCACGAAGCCGCCCAGGGTGCCCGCCGTGACCGTGGGATGCGCGATGGAGCACCCGGGGCGCAACGGCCGGACCCGGCGCTGCAGGTCGGCCGGGGAGGTGGCGGCGCCGGTGGGGGAGCGGAGGGCGCGCACCGGCCCGATGACCCGGACGTCCACCTCCGCTCGCAGCGCGTCCGACACCCCGTCGAGCAGCACGACCGCGTCGCTCCGGGTGGCCACCCGGACGGCCAGGCGCACCTGCCCGGGGGACAGGGGAGCCAGACCCAGGGCGGGCCGGAACCACGGCCGGCCGGGCGCCAGCCCGCTGGCGCTCACCGGGGCGTCCCAGCCCTCGACCCGCGCCCCCAGCCGGAGCTTCAGCTCCCGCGCCGCATCGATCTGCACCGTTCCCCCTCGCTCCCCGGATCGTCGCCCAGGGTGTCCGTCCTGGCACCGACGGTAGGGCCGGGGTGTGACAACCTCTCGGCGCCGACGGGCCGGGCTGCCGCCGGCGTGGGTACAGTCCCCGACGGCTCACCGCGTGCCGGAATGAACCGGCGGCTGCGGTGTTGGACCCACCGGGTGCTGCATGTCACGGGCCCCTGCCCGTCGACATGGGGACCCGGTTTGCACCGGCCTCCGCGGCGCGGGTATCGTGGTCAGCCGTGCCCAGGATGCCCTGGGCCTGCTCCCGTTCGCGGTGCGCTCGCCGGCAGGTTGGTGGCGCCGAGTCGCGGGGGGCTACCGATCCGGTTGGCAACGCCGACCGGTCCCGGGAAGGGCGACACGCCCGACCGCGGGGACCGGAGGTGCAGCGCGCCCGGAACGGCCTCGGCCCCGGGCAGGACCGGCACCCCGCACCGAAGACAGAGCACCGACCGACAGCACGACCCAGCGCAGGTAGGAGATCCAGGCCCCCCATGCCCACGATCAACCAGCTGGTCCGCAAGGGCCGCGAGGACAAGGTCGTCAAGACCACGACGCCGGCGCTCAAGGGTTCGCCCCAGCGCCGCGGCGTGTGCACCCGCGTGTACACGACGACGCCGAAGAAGCCGAACTCGGCGCTGCGCAAGGTCGCCCGTGTCCGGCTCACCAGTGGCATCGAGGTCACCGCCTACATCCCCGGCGTCGGCCACAACCTGCAGGAGCACTCGATGGTGCTCGTGCGTGGTGGCCGGGTGAAGGACCTCCCGGGCGTGCGTTACAAGATCATCCGCGGCTCGCTGGACACCCAGGGTGTCCGCAACCGCAAGCAGGCTCGCAGCAAGTACGGCGCCAAGAAGGAGAAGAGCTAATGCCGCGCAAGGGCCCCGCGCCGAAGCGTCCGCTCGTCGTCGACCCGGTGTACCAGTCGCAGCTGGTGACCCAGCTCGTGAACAAGGTGCTCGTCGACGGCAAGCGCTCCATCGCCGAGGCGATCGTCTACGGCGCCCTCGAGGGCGCCCGGGCGAAGAGCGACACCGACCCCGTCGTCACGCTCAAGCGCGCGCTGGACAACGTGAAGCCCTCCCTCGAGGTCCGCAGCCGCCGCGTCGGTGGTGCGACCTACCAGGTCCCGGTCGAGGTGCGCGCCTCGCGCAGCACCACGCTGGGCCTGCGCTGGCTGATCCAGTACAGCCGGGCGCGTCGCGAGAAGACGATGACCGAGCGCCTGATGAACGAGCTGCTCGACGCGAGCAACGGTCTGGGAGCCGCGGTCAAGCGCCGCGAGGACACCCACAAGATGGCCGAGTCCAACAAGGCCTTCGCGCACTACCGCTGGTGACGGAACTCCACCAGCACACGCTGCCCGCAGTTCAGCCGGGCGATCCCCGGCCGCCGCGCGCGGACCGAACCGAAGAGGAGAAGTAGAGATGGCCAGCAACGCGGCCCAGCTCGCCAAGACCCGCAACATCGGGATCATGGCGCACATCGACGCCGGCAAGACCACGACGACCGAGCGCATCCTCTTCTACACCGGTATCAACTACAAGATCGGTGAGGTCCACGACGGCGCGGCCACGATGGACTGGATGGAGCAGGAGCAGGAGCGCGGCATCACCATCACGTCGGCCGCGACGAAGTGCTCCTGGAACGGCCACGACATCAACATCATCGACACCCCCGGGCACGTCGACTTCACCGTCGAGGTCGAGCGGTCGCTGCGCGTGCTCGACGGTGCCGTCGCCGTCTACGACGGTGTGGCCGGTGTCGAGCCGCAGACCGAGCAGGTCTGGCGTCAGGCGGAGAAGTACGGCGTCCCGCGCATGTGCTTCGTCAACAAGCTCGACCGCACGGGCGCGAACTTCTTCCGCTGCGTCGACATGATGGTCGAGCGGCTCAACGCCAACCCGTTGGTGCTGCAGATCCCGATCGGCGCCGAGGCCGACTTCATCGGCGTGGTCGACCTGGTGCAGATGAAGGCCCTCACCTGGCGCGGCGAGACGAAGCTGGGCGAGGACTACCAGATCGAGGAGATCCCCGCGGAGCTGGCCGACCAGGCCGCCGAGTACCGGGAGAAGCTGCTCGAGGGTGTCGCGGAGAACGACGACTCGATCATGGAGGCCTACCTCGCCGGCGAGGAGGTCTCGGTCGAGACGATCAAGGCCGCGATCCGCAAGGCGACGATCGCCGGCCAGGTGAACCCGGTCGTCACCGGCTCGGCGTTCAAGAACAAGGGCGTGCAGCCCATGCTCGACGCCGTCGTGGACTACCTGCCCAGCCCGCTGGACATCGAGGCCATCGTCGGCACCGCCCTCGACGGCACGACCGAGGTCCTGCGGCACGCCGACGAGGACGAGCCGTTCGCGGCGCTGGCGTTCAAGATCCAGACCGACCAGCACCTGGGCAAGCTGACCTACATCCGCGTGTACTCCGGCAAGCTCGACGCCGGCTCCCCGGTGCTGAACAGCACCAAGGACCGCAAGGAGCGGGTCGGCAAGATCTACCAGATGCACGCCAACAAGCGCGAAGAGCGCCAGGGCGTGGGCGCGGGCGAGATCGTGGCCGTCAACGGCATGAAGCAGACGACGACGGGTGACACCCTCTGCGACCCGCAGAAGCCGGTGATCCTCGAGTCGATGACCTTCCCCGCGCCGGTCATCTCGGTCGCCATCGAGCCCAAGACGAAGAGCGACCAGGAGAAGCTGGGCACGGCCATCCAGAAGCTGGCCGAGGAGGACCCGACGTTCCAGGTCCGCCTCGACGAGGAGACCGGTCAGACGGTCATCTCCGGCATGGGCGAGCTGCACCTGGAGATCCTGGTCGACCGCATGCGGCGTGAGTTCAACGTCGAGGCGAACGTCGGCAAGCCGCAGGTGGCCTACCGCGAGACGATCCGCAAGGCCGTCGAGCGCTACGACTACACGCACAAGAAGCAGACGGGTGGCTCCGGCCAGTTCGCGAAGGTGCAGATCGCCCTCGAGCCGCTCGAGATGAGCGGCGACTCGGCGACCTACGAGTTCGAGAACAAGGTGACCGGCGGTCGCATCCCGAAGGAGTACATCCCCTCGGTCGACCAGGGCATGCAGGACGCCATGCAGTACGGCGTGCTCGCCGGCTACCCGATGGTGGGCGTCAAGGCCTCGCTGCTCGACGGCCAGTACCACGAGGTCGACTCCTCGGAGATGGCCTTCAAGATCGCCGGCTCGATCGCCTTCAAGGAGGCTGCTCGCAAGGCCAGCCCCGCGCTGCTCGAGCCGATGATGGCCGTCGAGGTCGTCACGCCCGAGGAGAACATGGGCGACGTCATCGGCGACCTGAACTCCCGCCGCGGCACCATCCAGGCGATGGACGAGCGCTCCGGCGCCCGCGTCGTCAAGGCGCTGGTCCCGCTGTCGGAGATGTTCGGCTACGTGGGCGACCTGCGCAGCCGCACCCAGGGGCGGGCGAGCTACTCCATGGTCTTCGAGACCTACGCCGAGGTCCCGCAGAACGTCGCCAAGGAGATCATCGCCAAGGTGACCGGCGAGTGACCCGCCGGGCGACACCCTCGCCCGGCACCCCTCAGCAACCCCACCCCAGACTCGCGTACGACTGCGACACCACGAGGAGAGGAACCCAGTGGCCAAGGCCAAGTTCGAGCGGACCAAGCCGCACGTCAACATCGGCACCATCGGGCACATCGACCATGGGAAGACGACGCTGACCGCGGCGATCACCAAGGTCCTGCACGACAAGTACCCGAACCTGAACGAGGCGTCCGCGTTCGACCAGATCGACAAGGCGCCCGAGGAGAAGGCTCGCGGCATCACGATCTCGATCGCGCACGTCGAGTACCAGACGGAGAGCCGGCACTACGCGCACGTCGACTGCCCCGGGCACGCCGACTACATCAAGAACATGATCACCGGTGCGGCGCAGATGGACGGCGCGATCCTCGTGGTCGCCGCCACCGACGGCCCGATGCCGCAGACCAAGGAGCACGTGCTCCTGGCCCGCCAGGTCGGCGTCCCCTACATCGTCGTGGCGCTCAACAAGTCCGACATGGTCGACGACGAGGAGATCCTCGAGCTCGTCGAGCTGGAGGTCCGTGAGCTGCTGTCCGAGTACGAGTTCCCGGGCGACGACGTCCCCGTGGTGCGCGTCTCGGCGCTCAAGGCGCTCGAGGGCGACGCCGAGTGGGGCGACAAGCTCATGGAGCTGATGAACGCCGTCGACACCGCGATCCCGGAGCCGGAGCGCGACATCGACAAGCCGTTCCTCATGCCCGTCGAGGACGTCTTCACCATCACCGGCCGCGGCACCGTCGTGACCGGCCGTGTCGAGCGTGGCATCGTCAAGGTCGGTGAGGAGATCGAGATCGTCGGCATCCGCCCGACCTCGACCAAGACCACCGTCACCGGTGTCGAGATGTTCCGCAAGCTGCTCGACCAGGGCCAGGCCGGTGACAACGTCGGTCTGCTCCTGCGTGGCATCAAGCGCGAGGACGTCGAGCGCGGCCAGGTCGTCGTGAAGCCGGGGTCCATCACCCCGCACACGAACTTCGAGGCCTCGGTCTTCATCCTCTCGAAGGACGAGGGCGGCCGGCACACGCCGTTCTTCAACAACTACCGTCCCCAGTTCTACTTCCGGACGACGGACGTGACGGGCGTCGTGACGCTGCCCGCCGGCACCGAGATGGTCATGCCCGGCGACAACACCGAGATGACGGTGGAGCTGATCCAGCCCATCGCCATGGAGGAGGGCCTCAAGTTCGCCATCCGTGAGGGTGGTCGGACCGTGGGCGCCGGTCGCGTCGTCAAGATCAACAAGTAGTACCCGCGGACGGGCGGCGGCCGGACAGGCCGCCGCCCGTCTCCCGGGTCCGGACACGGACCCGCCTGGTCCCGACCAGGGACCACCACACACAGATTTCCGATCGGCAGGAGCGAGAACACCGATGGCGGGACAGAAGATCCGCATCAGGCTGAAGGCCTACGACCACGAGGCGATCGATGCCTCGGCACGGCGCATCGTGGACACGGTGACGAAGACCGGTGCGCGCGTCGTCGGCCCCGTGCCGCTGCCGACGGAGAAGAACGTGTACTGCGTCATCCGCTCCCCGCACAAGTACAAGGACTCGCGGGAGCACTTCGAGATGCGCACGCACAAGCGGCTCATCGACATCCTCGACCCGACGCCGAAGACGGTCGACGCGCTCATGCGCATCGACCTCCCGGCCTCGGTCGACGTCAACATCCAGTAAGGGGGAGTCATGGCGAGCAACTTCCGCGGACTCCTCGGCGAGAAGCTGGGCATGACCCAGGTCTTCGACGAGAACAACCGCATGGTGCCGGTGACCGTCGTCAAGGCGGGGCCGTGCGTGGTGACCCAGGTGCGCACGCCCGAGGTGGACGGCTACTCGGCCGTGCAGCTCGGCTTCGGTGAGATCGACCCGCGCAAGGTGAACAAGCCCGAGGGTGGGCACTTCGCCAAGGCCGGCGTGACGCCGCGCCGGCACGTGGTCGAGCTGCGTACCAACGACGCTGCCACCTACACCGTCGGCCAGGAGCTGACGGCCGAGGTCTTCGACGGCGTCGGCAAGGTCGACGTCATCGGCACGAGCAAGGGCAAGGGCACCGCCGGTGTCATGAAGCGGCACGGGTTCAAGGGCCTGGGCGCCGCGCACGGCACCCAGCGCAAGCACCGGTCGCCCGGTTCCATCGGCGGGGCCTCGACGCCCGGCCGTGTCTTCAAGGGCCTGCGCATGGCCGGCCGCATGGGCCACGTCAAGACGACGACGCTCTCGCTGGTCGTCCACAAGGTGGACACCGAGCGCGGGCTGCTGCTGATCAAGGGCGCCATCCCCGGCCCGAAGGGCGGCCTCGTGCTCGTCCGCTCGGCCGTCAAGGGCGGTCCCGTGGGGAGTGACACGAAGTGACCCAGTCGACCCAGGACCGGACCGACCGTCAGGTCGACGTCCGGACGCCGGCGGGCGAGAGCTCCGGCAGCGTGACGCTGCCCGGTGAGCTCTTCGACGCCAGCGCCAACGTCTCGCTGATGCACCAGGTCGTGGTGGCCCAGCTGGCCGCCGCCCGCCAGGGCACGCACGCGACGAAGACCCGCGGCAAGGTCAGCGGTGGTGGCGTCAAGCCCTACCGCCAGAAGGGCACCGGCCGCGCCCGTCAGGGCTCGATCCGCGCGCCGCAGTTCACCGGCGGTGGCACGGTCTTCGGCCCCCAGCCGCGCGACTACACCCAGCGGACCCCCAAGAAGATGAAGGCCGCCGCCCTGCGCGGTGCCCTCTCCGACCGGGCCCGCGAGGACCGCGTCCACGTGATCACCACATTCGTCGAGGGCGACGCCCCGAAGACGAAGGAGGCCCTCAAGGCGCTGGACGCCGTGACGCAGGCCAAGCGCGTGCTGGTCGTCCTCGACCACGACGACGTCCTGAACTGGATCAGCCTGCGCAACGAGCCCCGGGTGCACCTGCTCGAGGCCGGCCAGCTGAACACCTACGACGTCCTGCTCTCCGACGAGATCGTCTTCACCGAGGCCGCTCTCGCCGAGTTCGTCGCCGGGCCGCGCAGCGGCAAGGGCCGGGTCGCCAAGCCCGACCTGACCACGCCGCACATCCCCGGCGCGATCCCCTCCATCGAGGGTGTCGGGACGACGGACCTCGACCTGGGCGAGCCCACGGTCGACCCGGCTCCGGCTGCCAAGCCGCGCAAGCGCGCGGCCGCGACGTCCGACGACGACGCGGCGGCCGCCGAGGCCGGCACCCCCGACACGACCGAGGAGGAGAAGGCGTGACCTTCCACGACCCCCGGGACGTCCTGCTCGCGCCGGTCATCTCGGAGAAGAGCTACGGGCTCCTGGACGAGAACCAGTACACGTTCCTCGTCCACCCCGACGCCAACAAGACGCAGATCAAGATCGCCGTCGCCCAGGTCTTCAACGTGAAGGTCCTCGACGTCAACACGATCAACCGTCAGGGCAAGAAGAAGCGCAGCAAGGGCAACAAGCTCGGCAAGCGCCCCGACACCAAGCGCGCCATCGTGTCGCTCGCGCCTGGCGACCGCATCGAGATCTTCGGTGGTCCCGGCGCCTGAGGCGCCAGGACCGTTCGGACCAGAGATAGAGGACTGAGTCAGCAATGGCTATCCGCAAGTACAAGCCGACGACGCCGGGCCGCCGTGGGTCCAGCGTCGCCGACTTCGCCGAGGTCACCCGCGACCATCCCGAGAAGTCGCTGGTCCGGCCGCTGCACGGTCGCGGCGGGCGCAACGTGCACGGGAAGGTCACCGCTCGCCACCAGGGCGGCGGCCACAAGCGCGCGTACCGCCTGATCGACTTCCGCCGGGCCGACAAGGACGGTGTGCCGGCCAAGGTCGCGCACATCGAGTACGACCCCAACCGGACGTCGCGCATCGCGCTGCTGCACTTCGCCGACGGCGAGAAGCGCTACATCATCGCGCCGGCCCGCCTCAAGCAGGGCGACACGGTGGAGTGCGGTCCCGCGGCCGACATCAAGCCGGGCAACAACCTGCCGCTCCGGAACATCCCGGTCGGCACGGTCGTTCACGCCATCGAGCTCCGCCCCGGTGGCGGCGCGAAGATCGCCCGGTCGGCAGGCACCAGCGTCCAGCTGGTCGCCCGCGAGGGCCGGTTCGCCCAGCTGCGCATGCCGTCGGGCGAGATCCGCAACGTCGACGTCCGCTGCCGCGCGACGATCGGCGAGGTCGGCAACGCCGAGCAGTCGAACATCAACTGGGGCAAGGCCGGCCGCATGCGGTGGAAGGGCAAGCGCCCGACCGTCCGCGGTGTCGCCATGAACCCCGTCGACCACCCGCACGGTGGTGGTGAGGGCAAGACCTCCGGTGGGCGCCACCCGGTGAACCCGAAGGGCAAGCCGGAGGGCCGCACGCGCAAGCGCAAGGCCAGTGACGCCCTGATCGTGCGCCGCCGGCGCGCCAACAAGAAGCGCTGAGCGGGATAGGAGCCGACAGACATGCCACGCAGCCTGAAGAAGGGCCCGTTCGTCGACGACCACCTGCTCAAGAAGGTGGACGCCCAGAACGAGCAGGGCACCAAGAACGTGATCCGTACCTGGTCGCGCCGCTCGACGATCATCCCGGACATGCTGGGTCACACCCTCGCGGTGCACGACGGCCGCAAGCACGTCCCGGTGTTCGTGACCGAGGCGATGGTCGGGCACAAGCTCGGCGAGTTCGCGCCCACGCGCACCTTCCGTGGGCACATCAAGGACGACCGCCGCTCGCGGCGCGGCTGACCGGGTAGAGAGAGATTCAGATGACTTCCCAGTTGGGACAGGAGGCGCCGGTCGCCCGGGCTACGGCCCGGTTCGTCCGCGTGACCCCGATGAAGGCCCGCCGGGTGGTGGATCTCATCCGCTACCTGCCGACGGACGAGGCACTGGCCCTGCTGCGCTTCGCGCCGCAGTCCGCCAGTGAGCCGGTCGCCAAGGTGGTGGCCAGCGCCGTCGCCAACGCCGAGCACAACCTGCAGCTCGACCGCACCGCGCTGGTCGTCAGCGCGGCGTACGTCGACGAGGGCCCGACGCTGAAGCGGATCCGTCCGCGTGCGCAGGGCCGGGCGTTCCGCATCAACAAGCGGACCAGCCACATCACCGTCGAGGTGAGCGAGGTGGCCAGCAGCGCCGAGCTCGCGCAGAAGTCGCGCAAGGCGCGCCGGGACACCGGTCAGTCCGGCCCCGCCACCCAGCAGCAGGGCAACACGAGGGGAGGGACCCGCTAGTGGGTCAGAAGGTCAACCCGCACGGGTTCCGACTCGGGATCACCACCGACTACAAGTCCCGGTGGTACGCGGACAAGCTGTACAAGGACTACGTCAAGGAAGACGTCGCGATCCGCAAGCTCATGTCCAAGGGCATGGAGCGGGCCGGCATCTCCAAGGTGGAGATCGAGCGCACCCGTGACCGGGTCCGCGTCGACATCCACACCGCCCGTCCGGGCATCGTCATCGGCCGCCGCGGCGCCGAGGCCGACCGCATCCGCGGCGAGCTGGAGAAGCTCACCGGCAAGCAGGTGCAGCTGAACATCCTCGAGGTGAAGAACCCCGAGTCCGACGCGCAGCTGGTCGCCCAGGGCGTCGCCGAGCAGCTCTCCAGCCGGGTGAGCTTCCGTCGTGCCATGCGCAAGGCCATGCAGTCGGCCCAGCGCAGCCCGCAGGTCAAGGGCATCCGGGTGCAGTGCTCCGGTCGCCTGGGTGGCACCGAGATGAGCCGGTCGGAGTTCTACCGCGAGGGCCGGGTGCCGCTGCACACGCTCCGCGCGAACATCGACTACGGCATCTACGAGGCCCGCACGACCTTCGGCCGCATCGGCGTGAAGGTGTGGATCTACAAGGGCGACGTCAGTGGTTCCCGCGCCGAGCGTGCCGCCCTCGAGGCGCTCGCCGACCGGCAGCAGCGGCGTGAGCGCGCCCAGCGTCCGCAGCGTCGGTCCGGGTCCTCCGGCACGACGGCCGGGGGCACCGAGGCCGGCCGCGCGGCGGTCGAGTCCTCCACCGGGCCGGTCGCCGACACCACCGAGGCCGTCGTCGCGCAGACGTCCGGCGAGGTCGCGCCCGAGACGACGGTCGCCGAGATCGCCGGTCCCGAGGGCACCGCCGCCGCGGAGGCGACGACCACCGAGGTCGCCGCTCCCGAGGCCACCGAGAACACGGAGAGCTGAGCCATGCTCATCCCACGGCGGGTCAAGCACCGCAAGCAGCACCACCCCAGCCGTTCCGGCCGGGCCAAGGGCGGCACGGCGATCAACTTCGGTGAGTTCGCCATCCAGGCCCTCGAGCCGGCGTACGTGACGAACCGTCAGATCGAGTCCGCCCGTATCGCCATGACGCGGCACATCAAGCGTGGCGGCAAGGTGTGGATCTCGATCTACCCGGACCGTCCGCTGACCAAGAAGCCGGCCGAGACCCGCATGGGTTCCGGCAAGGGTTCGCCGGAGTGGTGGGTGGCCAACGTCAAGCCGGGCCGGGTGCTCTTCGAGCTCTCCGGTGTGGCCGAGCCGGTCGCCCGCGAGGCCATGCGCCGCGCGATCCACAAGCTGCCCATGAAGTGCCGCTTCATCACTCGTGAAGGAGAGGTGTGATGGCCGCCGGTCTGACCGCTCCGGAGCTGCGCGAGCTGTCTGTCGACGAGCTCGCCTCGCGGCTGCGTGACTCCAAGGAAGAACTGTTCAACCTGCGGTTCCAGGTGGCCACCGGCCAGCTGGACAACAACCGGCGACTGCAGACCGTCCGCCGCGACATCGCGCGGATCTACACGATCATGCGTGAGCGCGAGCTGGGCCTGTCGGTCGCCCCGAACGAGGGTGTGGCATGAGCGAGGCCCAGGAGACCCAGTCCTCGAGCGGCCCCGGCCTGGCCGGCCGTGGCTACCGCAAGGTCCGTGAGGGCCTCGTGGTCAGCGACAAGATGGAGAAGACCATCGTCGTCGAGGTCGAGGACCGCGTGAAGCACGGCCTATACGGCAAGGTCATCCGCCGTACGAGCAAGCTGAAGGCCCACGACGAGCAGGGGGTCGCCGGCATCGGCGACCGCGTGCAGATCATGGAGACCCGGCCGACGTCGGCCACCAAGCGGTGGCGGCTGGTCGAGGTCGTCGAGAAGGCCAAGTAGTACCGGCCCTCCGGGGCTGTGGAGTACCGAGTACTCTGGACGACTGGCGCCCCTGCGGGTGCGCGCCACATCCCGGTACCCGTGCCTCGGACGCACCGGCGGCCTCGCCGCCGGTGCGTCCGCACGTGGGTATCGGACAGCCGGTTCACCGTTCCGGCCCGGCTGTCACCAATGAGATCTGGGAGTAGAAGTGATCCAGCAGGAGTCGCGACTCCGGGTCGCCGACAACACGGGTGCCAAGGAGATCCTCTGCATCCGTGTCCTCGGCGGGTCCGGGCGACGCTACGCGGGCATCGGCGACGTCATCGTCGCCACCGTGAAGGACGCGCTGCCGGGTGCCGGTGTGAAGAAGGGTGACGTGGTCAAGGCCGTCGTCGTCCGCACCGTGAAGGAGCGCCGTCGTCCCGACGGCTCCTACATCCGCTTCGACGAGAACGCCGCCGTGATCATCCGCGACAGCGGCGACCCGCGCGGGACGCGCATCTTCGGCCCGGTGGGCCGGGAGCTCCGCGACAAGCGCTTCATGCGGATCATCTCGCTGGCCCCGGAGGTGCTGTGATCATGGCTGCCCACAAGAAGGACCCCGGCACCAAGAAGGCGCCGTCGATGAAGGTCAAGAAGGGCGACCAGGTCGTCGTCCTGTCCGGCAAGGACAAGGGTGCCAAGGGCCGGGTCATCGCCTCGTACCCGCAGACCCAGAAGGTCCTCGTCGAGGGCGTGGGCCGGGTCAAGAAGCACACCCGGATCAGCTCCAACCAGCGCGGCGCCCAGCAGGGCGGGATCGTCACGCAGGAGGCTCCCATCCACGTGAGCAACGTGATGGTGATCGACTCCGAGGACAAGCCGACCCGGGTCGGCTACCGCAAGGACGAGGAAGGCCGCAGCATCCGGGTCTCGCGGCGAACCGGTAAGGACCTCTGAGCATCATGAGCGCACCCACCCGTGAGCTGCCCCGCATGCTGGCCCGGTACCGCGAGGAGATCGTGCCGGCGCTGCAGTCGGAGTTCGGCTTCGAGAACGTCATGCAGATCCCCAAGCTGACCAAGATCGTGGTCAACATGGGCGTCGGCGAGGCCACCCGTGACGCCAAGCTGATGGACGGCGCGGTCCGCGACCTCACCGCCATCACCGGCCAGAAGCCGGCCGTCGTCCGTGCCCGCAAGTCCATCGCGCAGTTCAAGCTCCGCGAGGGCATGCCGATCGGCGCGAAGGTCACCCTCCGCGGCGACCGCATGTGGGAGTTCCTGGACCGGCTCCTGTCGCTGGCCCTGCCCCGCATCCGTGACTTCCGCGGCCTGAACTCGAAGCAGTTCGACGGCCACGGCAACTACACCTTCGGTCTGACCGAGCAGTCGATGTTCCGCGAGATCGACGTCGACCGGATCGACCGGCCGCGCGGCATGGACATCACGCTGGTCACCACCGCCACCAACGACGACGAGGGTCGCGAGCTGCTCCGGCTGCTCGGCTTCCCCTTCGCCGGCCAGCCCGTCGTGACGACGACGCGCTGAGCCCGGGCCACCGAGAGAGCTAGAGGAGACCGAGATGGCCAAGAAGGCCCTCGTCAACAAGGCGGCCCGCAAGCCGAAGTTCGCGGTCCGTGGCTACACCCGCTGCCAGCGCTGCGGCCGTCCGCACGCCGTGTTCCGCAAGTTCGGCCTGTGCCGGATCTGCCTGCGGGAGATGGCGCACGCCGGCGAGCTGCCGGGCGTGAGCAAGTCCAGCTGGTGACGGACCCCGGTGCCACCCGCAGCGCGCTGGGAGTGGCACCGGGTCCCCAGACTCACCTGAGTCGACAGAGCACCACCCGTAGCACCACCGATCGCCGAGAGGCCCACGCGAGATCCGCGTGCGGAACCGCGGCGAGAGAGGCACGACACCCATGACGATGACCGACCCGATCGCGGACATGCTCACGCGCATCCGCAACGCCAACCAGGCGTACCACGACTCCGCGACCATGCCGTCGTCGAAGATCAAGACGCACATCGCCGAGATCCTCCAGCAGCAGGGCTACATCGCCGGTTGGACGGTGAACGACGTCGAGGTCGACGGCAGCACCCGCAAGGAGCTGGTCATCGACCTCAAGTACGGACCGAACCGCGAGCGGAGCATCGCCGGGGTCCGTCGGGTGTCCAAGCCCGGTCTGCGCGTGTACGCCAAGTCCACCGCGCTGCCCAAGGTGCTCGGCGGCCTGGGGGTGGCGATCATCTCGACGTCCACCGGGCTGCTCACCGACCGTCAGGCGAACACGAAGGGCGTGGGTGGGGAAGTCCTCGCCTACGTCTGGTAAGAGGAGCTGCAGAGATGTCACGGATCGGACGACTCCCGATTCCGGTGCCCGGTGGCGTGGACATCGCCATCGAAGGCCAGACCGTCAACGTGAAGGGCCCCAAGGGCTCGCTGTCCCACACCGTCGCCGCCCCCATCACGGTGGCGCGCGACGAGGACGGCACGCTGCGGGTGGCCCGGCCGGACGACGAGCGGGAGAGCCGCGCCCTGCACGGGCTGTCGCGCACCCTGATCGCCAACATGATCACCGGCGTCACCGAGGGGTACAGCAAGACCCTCGAGATCGTCGGCGTCGGTTACCGCGTCCAGGCACGGGGGTCTGACCTCGAGTTCGCGCTCGGCTTCAGCCACCCGGTGCCCGTGAAGGCCCCCGAGGGGATCGCCTTCACCGTCGAGTCGCCCACCCGCCTCCGGGTGACGGGCATCGACAAGCAGCAGGTCGGCGAGGTCGCCGCCAAGATCCGCAAGATCCGCAAGCCCGACCCGTACAAGGGCAAGGGCGTGCGGTATCAGGGCGAGGTCGTCAAGCGCAAGGTCGGGAAGACGGGTAAGTGATGGCTGCAACCAGTTCACAGAGCGGGACCAAGCGGGTCCACACCCCCGTCGGCACCGATGCGAGCACCGCTCGCCGCGTCTCGCGGCTGCGGCGCCACAACCGGCTGCGCAAGCGGGTCTCCGGCACGCCGGCGCGCCCGCGGCTCGTGGTCAAGCGCAGCTCGCGCCACATCCACGTCCAGGTCGTCGACGACACCGTCGGCCACACGCTGGTCAGCGCGTCCACGCTGGACGCCGGCCTGCGCAACGCCGACGGCGACAAGTCGGCGCTGGCCCGGCAGGTCGGTGCCCTCGTGGCCGAGCGCGCCAAGGCGGCCGGCATCACCGCGGTCGTGTTCGACCGTGGTGGCAACCGCTACCAGGGCCGGATCGCCGCGCTCGCCGACGGCGCGCGCGAGGCTGGGCTGGACTTCTGATGACCAGCACCCAGACCGGCAACACGATGACAGTGATCGAGAGGGACGTCTGATGCCAGGACCACAGCGACGCGGCGGTGGCGCCGGTGGCGCCGGCGGCGGCAACGACCGCCGCGACCGTCGTGACGGCGGTCGGGGGCCGGGCGGCGCTCCCGCCGAGAAGAGCAACTACATCGAGCGCGTGGTCGCCATCAACCGCGTGTCCAAGGTCGTCAAGGGTGGTCGGCGCTTCAGCTTCACCGCCCTGGTGATCGTGGGCGACGGTGACGGCACCGTGGGCGTCGGCTACGGCAAGGCCAAGGAGGTGCCCGCGGCGATCGCCAAGGGCGTCGAGGTGGCCAAGAAGAGCTTCTACAAGGTGCCGCGCATCGCCAGCACCATCCCGCACCCCGTGCAGGGTGAGGCGGCGGCCGGTGTCGTGCTGCTCAAGCCGGCCAGCCCGGGTACCGGCGTCATCGCCGGTGGCCCGGTGCGTGCCGTCCTCGAGTGCGCCGGCATCCACGACGTGCTCTCGAAGAGCCTCGGGTCCTCCAACCCGATCAACATCGTCCACGCGACCATGCAGGCGCTGAAGGACCTCGTGCGTCCCGAGGAGATCGCGGCCCGCCGCGGTCTGCCCCTCGAGGACGTCGCTCCGGCCGCGATGCTGCGCGCCCGTGCGGGCCAGGGGGTCTGACATGCCTCAGCTGAAGGTCACCCAGGTCCGGTCGGCGATCGGCACGAAGCCCAACCAGCGCCAGACGCTGCGCTCGCTGGGCCTCAAGCGGATCCACGACTCGGTCGTCCAGGAGGACCGTCCCGAGATCCGTGGGATGGTCGCGACGGTGCCGCACCTGGTCACCGTCGAAGAGATCTGAGCAGGGAAACTCCATGACTCTGAAGGTCCACCACCTGCGCCCGGCCGAGGGCGCCCACACCAAGAAGACCCGCGTGGGTCGTGGTGAGGGCTCCAAGGGCAAGACGGCCGGCCGCGGTACCAAGGGCACCGGCGCGCGGGGCAACACGTCCGCGCGCTTCGAGGGCGGGCAGACGCCGCTGCACATGCGGCTGCCCAAGCTGTCGGGGTTCAAGAGCCCCAACAAGGTCGTCTTCCAGGTCGTCAACCTCGACCGGATCGCGGCGCTGTTCCCGCAGGGCGGCACCGTGGACGTCGACGCGCTCGTCCAGGCCGGCGCGGTCCGTCGCGGCCAGCCCGTCAAGGTCCTCGGCACCGGCGAGCTGGGCGGCGTGACGGTCGACGTGCACGCCACCGCGTTCTCGTCGTCGGCCGCCGAGAAGATCGCCGCGGCCGGCGGCAGCACGACGCTGGTCTGACCAGCCGCCGACCCCCGGGGTGCGCCCTCCTCCACGGAGGCCCGCGCCCCGGGGGTCGTCTGCTGCCCGGCCCACCGCGGGCGCCGTCCGGCGGCCGCACAGGGGGGTCCTCCGCGAGCCCGTGAGCGGTTCGCGACCGGGTGGCTCCTACACTCACACGACCGACTCGGGGAGGGCACGTGCTGCAGGCGTTCGCCGCGGCGTTCCGGACGCCAGACCTCCGGCGCAAGATCCTGTTCTCCCTGGGGATGATCGCCATCTACCGGCTGGGGGCATCGGTCCCCGGGCCGGGGGTCTCCATCGAGGCGATCAACAGCTGTCTCGAGCAGGCGCAGGCCTCCGACCAGCGCGACATCTACTCGCTGGTCAACCTCTTCTCCGGCGGCGCGCTGCTCCGGCTGTCGATCTTCGCGCTCGGGATCATGCCGTACATCACGGCGAGCATCATCGTGCAGTTGCTGGTCGTGGTCATCCCGCGCTTCGAGCAGCTGAAGAAGGAAGGGCAGGCCGGGCAGCAGAAGCTGACCCAGTACACCCGCTACCTCACGATCGCCCTCGCGATCCTGCAGAGCACCGGGATCATCGCGCTGGCCCGTAGCGGCCAGCTGTTCCCGAACTGCTCGGAGTCGATCATCCCGTCGGACTCCATCTGGACAACGGTCGTCCTGGTCATCGCCCTGACCGCCGGCACGGCCGTGATCATGTGGCTGGGCGAGCTGCTGACCGAGAAGGGGATCGGCAACGGCATGTCCGTGCTGATCTTCACCTCGATCGCGGCCCGCATCCCGGCCGAGGGCGGCTCGATCCTGCAGACCCGCGGCGGCGTCGTCTTCACGCTGATCCTGCTTCTGGCGCTGGTGATCATCACGTCGGTCGTCTACGTCGAACAGGCCCAGCGGCGCATCCCGGTGCAGTACGCCAAACGGATGGTCGGTCGCCGCATGTACGGCGGGACCTCGACCTACCTGCCGCTGAAGGTGAACCAGGCCGGCGTCATCCCGGTCATCTTCGCGTCCTCGCTGCTGTACCTGCCGCAGCTGCTCAGCCAGCTGCAGGGCGACGACACCGGTGGGGTGCGGCGGTTCATCGAGAAGTACGTGATCGACCAGGGCAGCTGGACGCACATCGTCCTGTACTTCGCGCTGATCATGTTCTTCACGTACTTCTACGTGTCGATCACGTTCAACCCGGAGGAGCGGGCCGACGACATGAAGCGCTACGGCGGCTTCATCCCCGGCATCCGTCCCGGCCGGCCGACGGCGGAGTACCTGCAGTACGTGCTGTCCCGCATCACCCTCCCCGGCTCGATCTACCTGGGGCTCGTGGCAGTCTTGCCCAACCTGTTCCTGTCCGTGACGCAGCAGGGGCAGAACCAGAACTTCCCGTTCGGCGGGACCGCGGTGCTCATCATGGTCGGAGTGGGGTTGGAGACGGTGAAGCAGATCGAGACGCAACTCAACCAGCGCAACTACGAAGGGTTCCTGAAGTAGTGCGCGTCGTGCTGCTCGGCCCTCCCGGCGCCGGCAAGGGGACCCAGGCCCAGGTGATCGCCGGCCAGCTCGGTGCGCCGGCCATCTCGACCGGTGACATCTTCCGCGCCAACGTGAGCGGCAGGACCGAGCTGGGCACGAAGGCCAAGGCGTACATGGACGCCGGTGACCTCGTCCCCGACGAGATCACCGTCGCGATGGTCAGGGACCGGCTGGCCGAGCCCGACGCCAAGGCCGGGTTCCTGCTGGACGGTTTCCCCCGCACCATCGCCCAGGCCGAGCAGCTGCGCGAGTCCCTCGCGGAGCTCGGCAACCACCTCGACTGCGTGCTCGAGCTCGTGGTCGACGAGGAGGAGCTGGTCCGCCGGCTCTCCGGTCGGCGCATGCTCGTCGACGGCGAGTGGATCCAGCGCGACGACGACAAGCCCGAGACCGTGCGGCACCGGCTGCAGGTCTACCGGGAACAGACCTCGCCGCTGTCCGGGTTCTACGAGCGCGAGGGGCTGCTGGCCCGCATCGACGCCATCGGCACGGTCGAGGAGGTCACCGAGCGCGCCCTCCGCGCCCTCGGCCGGACCCCCGGCGCAGGTGCCCCGGCGCGGGACTCCGAGTAGGCGCACGGCAGATGTCGGCCGGGATCCTCGCCCGCGTGCCCCTGTTGGCGAAGTGGAGTGGACGGATGATCCAGATCAAGACCCCCCACGAGCTCGAGCTCATGCGGGCCGCCGGCCTGGTGGTCGCCTCGGCGATCGCGGCGGTCCGGTCCGCGGTGCGTCCCGGCGTCACCACCGGGGAGCTCGATGCCATCGCGGAGGACACGATCCGCAGCGCCGGCGCCGTCCCGTCGTTCCTGGGGTACCACGGGTTCACGGGCAGCATCTGCGCGTCGATCAACGACGAGATCGTGCACGGCATCCCGAACGGCACGCGAGCGCTCGCCGAGGGCGACAACATCTCGATCGACTGCGGGGCGATCCTGGACGGCTGGCACGGCGACTCGGCCGTGACGCTGACGGTGGGTCCGCCCTCCGCGGAGGACGCCGCGCTCATGGCGGTGACCGAACGCTCGATGTGGGCCGGTCTCGCCCAGGCGGTGGCCGGCAACCGGCTCACCGACATCAGCCACGCGGTCGAGCAGGTCATCGCCGCCGAGGCGCACCCGTACGGGATCGTCGACCACTACGGCGGCCACGGCATCGGCACCGAGATGCACCAGGACCCGCACGTCCTCAACTACGGGCGTCCGGGCCGCGGCCCGCGGCTCGTGCCCGGTCTGGCGCTGGCCATCGAGCCCATGGTCACGGTGGGGGACCCGGCGACCGAGGAGCTCGAGGACGGCTGGACCGTGGTCACCAAGGACCGGTCGCGGGCCGCGCACTTCGAGCACACCGTCGCGGTCACCCCGGAGGGCCCCTGGGTCCTCACGGCGGAGGACGGCGGCCTGGCGGGCCTGGCGCCGTTCGGCGTCACACCGCGCCAGTAGCGGGGAGTCCCGGTTTCCGTTGTGACGGGGACCCCGTTGGAGCAGCGGGCCGGGGCGGGGTACAGTGAACGACGGCGTTCGCGCCGTCCTGTTGTTGTGCTGTGGCCGCATGACCCGGGACGCCCTCGCGAGAACGTCTGCACCGTGTGTCAGATCTCCGAACGACTCCTGCCGGGTACCGGCTTGGGCGCGCGGGGACGGAGCACCAGCCATCAGCAGCACCGAACAGGGAGGCCGTGTAGGGCATGGCGAAGAAGGACGGGGCCATCGAGGTCGAGGGTCGTGTCGTCGAGCCGCTGCCCAACGCGATGTTCCGCGTGGAGCTGCAGAACGGGCACCGGGTGCTCGCCCACATCAGCGGCAAGATGCGACAGCACTACATCCGCATCCTGCCCGAGGACCGCGTGGTCGTGGAGCTCTCGCCCTACGACCTGACGCGCGGTCGCATCGTCTACCGCTACAAGTAACCGTCAGGCCAGCGCCTGCCCACCGGCAGGGACGCGGCCGGCGCACGATCGAGGAATGAGGGGCGGCACCGGTGAAGGTCCAGCCGTCGGTGAAGAAGATCTGCGACAAGTGCAAGGTGATCCGCCGGCACGGCCGGGTCATGGTCATCTGCGACAACGCCCGGCACAAGCAGCGCCAGGGCTGAGGGAGTACCTGAGACATGGCACGACTGGCAGGCGTCGACCTCCCCCGCGAGAAGCGGCTCGAGGTCGCGCTGACCTACATCTACGGCATCGGCAAGACCCACGCCAAGGAGACGCTCGCGGCGACGGGTGTCAGCCCGGACCTGCGCGTCAAGGACCTCGGCGACGAGGACCTGCTGAAGCTGCGCGACTACATCGACGAGCACTTCCGCGTCGAGGGTGACCTGCGCCGCGAGGTGGCTGCCGACATCCGCCGCAAGGTGGAGATCGGTTGCTACCAGGGCCTGCGTCACCGTCGTGGGCTCCCCGTCCGCGGGCAGCGCACCAAGACGAACGCGCGCTCGAGCAAGGGCCCGCGCAAGACCATCGCGGGCAAGAAGAAGGCTCGCTGACCCACAGCACGTCGCCGTGCGGTCACAGCGACCCGTGAGGGCGGGAGTGACGGCACGACGCGTGTGCTGCCCCTCGGCAGCAACCCCAGGCCACAGAAACTGAAGGAACCGGAGAGACATGCCTCCCAGGGCTCGCGCCGCGGCTGGTGCCAAGAAGGTCCGCCGCAAGGAGAAGAAGAACGTCGCCCACGGCGCCGCGCACATCAAGAGCACCTTCAACAACACGATCGTGTCGATCACCGACCCCAACGGGAACGTGATCAGCTGGGCCTCGGCCGGGCACGTCGGGTTCAAGGGCTCGCGCAAGTCCACGCCGTTCGCTGCGCAGATGGCGGCGGAGAACGCCGCCCGCAAGGCGCAGGAGCACGGCATGCGCAAGGTCGACGTCTTCGTGAAGGGCCCTGGCTCCGGCCGGGAGACCGCGATCCGCTCGCTGCAGGCCACCGGCCTCGAGGTGGGTCAGATCCAGGACGTGACGCCGCAGCCGCACAACGGCTGCCGCCCCAAGAAGCGCCGCCGGGTCTGACCGGTTCCTGACGAGAAGTAATAGGAGAACCTGACGTGGCCCGTTACACCGGAGCCGACTGCCGCCTGTGCCGGCGCGAGAAGATGAAGCTGTTCCTCAAGGGCAGCAAGTGCGAGTCCCCGAAGTGCCCGATCGAGATCCGGCCCTACCCGCCGGGCGAGCACGGCCGTGGCCGCACCAAGGACAGCGAGTACCTGCTGCAGCTTCGCGAGAAGCAGAAGGCCCGTCGTATCTACGGCGTGCTGGAGAAGCAGTTCCGCGGCTACTACGAAGAGGCCAACAAGAAGTCGGGCAAGACCGGTGAGGTCCTGCTGCAGATCCTCGAGTCCCGCCTCGACAACGTGGTCTACCGGGCCGGCTTCGCCGAGTCCCGTGACATGGCCCGCCAGCTGGTGCGCCACGGCCACATCCGGGTGAACGGCCGCAAGGTCGACATCCCGTCCTTCCGGGTCAGCGCGAACGACATCCTCGAGGTCGCGGAGAAGTCCCGCACCATGCTGCCGTTCGAGATCGCCCAGGCCCGTGCCGGCGAGCGCCCCGTGCCGCCGTGGCTGGAGGTCCTGAGCAGCCAGCTGCGCGTGCTCGTGCACAGCATCCCGGCGCGCCAGGTGATCGACACCCCGGTCCAGGAGCAGCTGATCGTCGAGCTCTACTCCAAGTAGCAGCTCGCTGCACCACCGGCTCCGGCGGGCGGACCGATGTCCGCCGGAGCCCGCACCACCCCCTCACGGCGTCATATGGCGGTCGCCGGAGGACACGAAGGAGAACCACCGTGCTCATCGCACAGCGCCCCACCCTTACCGAGGAGACGATCTCCGAGCAGCGCTCGCGGTTCGTCATCGAGCCGCTCGAGCCGGGCTTCGGCTACACCCTCGGCAACTCCCTGCGTCGCACCCTGCTGTCGTCGATCCCCGGTGCTGCTGTCACCAGCATCCGGATCGAGGGCACCCTGCACGAGTTCACCACCGTGCCGGGCGTCAAGGAGGACGTCACCGAGATCATCCTGAACCTCAAGGGTCTCGTGGTCAGCTCCGACTCGGACGAGCCGGTGACCATGTACCTGCGCAAGCAGGGCCCCGGTGAGGTGACCGCGGCCGACATCGCGCCGCCGGCCGGCGTCGAGGTGCACAACCCCGAGCTGCACATCGCCACCCTCAACGGCAAGGGCCGGCTCGAGATCGAGCTGGTCGTCGAGCGGGGTCGCGGCTACGTGCCGGCGCCGCAGAACAAGCAGCCCGGCCAGGAGATCGGCCGGATCCCGGTCGACTCGATCTACTCGCCGGTCCTCAAGGTCACCTACGCCGTCGAGGCCACCCGCGTCGAGCAGCGGACCGACTTCGACCGCCTCGTCGTCGACGTCGAGACCAAGCCGTCGATCGTCCCCAGGGACGCCATCGCCAGCGCCGGCTCCACGTTGGTCGAGCTCTTCGGCCTGCTGCGCGAGCTGAACCTCGACGCCGAGGGCATCGAGGTCGGGCCGAGCCCGGCCGAGGCCGCCGACATCGCGAACTTCTCGATGCCGATCGAGGACATGGACCTCACCGTCCGGTCCTACAACTGCCTCAAGCGCGAGGGCGTGCACACCGTCGGTGAGCTCGTCACCCGCTCCGAGGCGGACCTGCTGGACATCCGCAACTTCGGCGCGAAGTCCATCGACGAGGTCAAGATGAAGCTGGCGGCCATGGGCCTCGCGCTCAAGGACAGCCCGCCCGGGTTCATCCCCAGCTCGATCGAGAGCTACGACGAGGGCTACGAGACCGACGCGTACCAGACCACCGGGTACGCCGACGGTGGGGAGTACGGCGACGCCGTGTTCCAGGAGACCGAGCAGCTCTGAGCACTCCGGCGCCGGACGGCGGGTCAACCCCACCGTCCGGCGCCGTCTCGGTACCCGCCACACTGGGAGCCGAGGCACCACCGCGCAGCTCCACCCCGGCGTTCCGTCGGCGGGGCGACGAACAGCACTCCACAACGCTTGGCCGCAGCCGGCACGCCCGCCCGGCCGCCTGAGGAAGGACCGACATGCCCACCCCCACCAAGGGCCCCCGTCTCGGCGGTTCCCCGTCGCACGAGCGGCTGATGCTGGCGAACCTCGCCACCTCGCTGTTCGAGCACGGCCGGATCACCACCACGGAGACGAAGGCCAAGCGGCTGCGTCCCCTGGCCGAGAAGCTGGTGACCCTCGCCCGGCGCGGTGACCTGCACTCCCGTCGGCAGGTCATGACGACGATCCGCGACAAGGACGTCGTCCACCACCTCTTCGCCGAGATCGGTCCTCGCTACGAGAACCGTCCCGGTGGCTACACCCGGATCACCAAGGTCGGCGCCCGCAAGGGCGACAACGCCCCCATGGCGGTCATCGAGCTGGTCGAGGCCCTCACGGTCGGCCAGACGGCCGTCGGCGAGGCCGAGCGCGCCCGGGGCACCCGCTTCGCGACCGGCGCCGGCTCCTCCGCCGCCGCCGGTGAGGTCACCGCTGACGCGCTGGAGACCACGGCTCCGGCCGAGGCCGACGCCGCGGCGCCGGACGAGGTCGACCCCGCGGACGAGACCGCCGACGTGGTCGCCGACGACGCGGCCGAGACGGCGGAGGCCACCGAGGCCGGCGCCGAGGCCGCCGACGAGCCCGCCGAGGGCAACGACGAGGACGCGGACGGCGCCAAGTGACCACGGGTCCTGGCGGCGACACCTCGCCGGCCGTCACCTCCGGCCAGGTCGACCCCGAGGCCCAGGAGGTCGTCACCGACCTCTACAACCCCGACGGCGACCGCCAGGACGACGGCAACGTCACCCCGCAGCCGACCGCCGAGAACCTCGCCGTCGTCGACGACCCGGGCCTCTCGCCGGAGGTGGCCGCGGCCGCCGCGGCCGAGATCGAGGCCGCCGAGCTCGGTGACGCCGCCTCCGCCAGCACGCACGCGCCCGGTGGGGACTCCGCCCCCGACCCCGCCTGACGTCCTGGACACGCACGACCTCGACGAGCCCGCCACCGATCCCGGTGGCGGGCTCGTCCGTCTCCGGTTCGACATCTCCTACGACGGGACGGCGCTGCACGGCTGGGCCCGGCAGCCCGGGGACCACGGCCGCACGGTGCAGGCCGACCTCGAGGAGGGGCTGGCCCGGGTGCTGCGCCGGCCGGTCTCGCTGACCGTCGCCGGCCGGACCGACGCCGGCGTGCACGCGACCGGCCAGGTCGCCCACGCGGACGTGCCGCGGGCGGTCTGGGAGGAGCAGGGGGCGAAGCTGGTCCGCCGGCTGCGCGGCGTGCTGCCCCGCGACCTCGCCGTGCGCGCGGTCCGCGAGGTGCCGCCCCAGTTCGACGCCCGGTTCGGGGCGCTGGCCCGGCACTACGTCTACCGGCTGACCGACACCGACGCGGGGCCCGAGCCGCTGCGCCGGGCCGACACCGTGGGCTGGCCGCGCCGCCTGGACGCCGACGCCATGGCCGCGGCCGCCGCACCGCTGGTGGGCCTCCAGGACTTCGCGGCCTTCTGCCGCCGCCGCGAGGGCGCCACGACCATCCGGACCCTGCTGGACCTGCGGGTCGAGCGGGAGGGGGACCTGATCCGCGTCTTCGCCTCGGCCGACGCGTTCTGCCACTCGATGGTGCGCAGCCTCGTGGGCGCCCTCACGGCCGTCGGGGAGGGCCGGCGCCCGCCGGAGTGGCCGGCCGCCCTGCTCACGGCCACCGAGCGCTCCAGCGAGGTCCCCGTCGTCCCGCCGGGCGGGCTGACCCTGCTCGCGGTCGACTACCCGCCCGACGACGAGCTCGCCGCCCGGGCCGAGGTCACGCGGGCGGTCAGGCCGACCTGACCGCCTCGACGATCGGCGTGGGCCCGGAGACCGCCTCCAGCACCGCCCCGGCCCGTGGGGCGTCCAGCAGGGCGACCAGCAGTGCCGCGACGTCGTCCCTCGGTATGGAGCCGCGCTCCACCGACCGGTGCAGCGTGACGGAGCCGGTGCCGGGGTCGTCGGTCAATCCGCCGGGGCGCAGCACCGTGACCGTCAGTCCGGTGCGGCCCAGGAGGTCCTCCTCGGCGGCGAGCTTGGCCCGCAGGTAGGCGGTGAAGACCTCGTCGACGCCCTCGGGGGTCGCACCGCCGGCCACGAGGTCCGCGCCCATCGAGGAGACGAGCAGGTAGGTCCGCACGCCGGCCCGCTCCGCGGCGTCGGCCAGCAGCACGGCCGCGGCGCGGTCGACGGTGTCCTTGCGGGGGATGCCGCTGCCCGGCCCCGCGCCGGCGGCGAAGACCACCGCGTCGGCGCCTCGGGCGACCGCGGCGACGTCGTCGACCGAGGCGCTCTCCAGGTCCAGGACGGCCGGCTCGACCCCGTCCTCCCGGAGATCGGTCTCGTGCGCCGGGTTGCGCACGATCCCGACCACGGTGTCGCCGCGGGCGGTGAGCAGGCGGCCGAGGCGGCGGGCGATCTGGCCGTGGGCTCCGGCGATGACGATGCGCATGTCTCGACCCCTACCCGCGCCGGCGGAGGGTCACCCGGCCGCGGGCAGGGTCGCCGGGTCGCCGGCCACGGCGGCCTCCAGCCGGGGCACGAGCTCGTCGAGGACGTACGGCAGGCTCAGCGGGCTGGTGAAGTAGATGGCCCCGGCAAGGACCTCGTCGGTGAAGGCGAGCCGTCCGGCCTGCACGGCCGCCAGGGTCCGGTAGACCGCCTGCTCCTCCAGCGCGGGGCGGTCCTCCGGCGTCTCGGTGCCCCAGACGAGGACCTCGGCGTCGTTGAGCACCCCGGCCTGCTCCAGCGGGATGTAGGCCTGCCCGTCGGCGGCGAACTGCTCGATGCTCGACGGGACGACGAAGCCCAGGTCGGTGAGGAAGTCGGTGGACAGCCCATCCTGGTAGGCGATGAAGGACCCGTCGTAGACGGCGTTCTGCAGGAAGACCGCAGTGGTGCCGGCGAACTCCGGGTGGGCTGCCGCCGCGTCGGCGAACTGCCCCTTCACCTCGTCGATGAGCGCGAGCGCCTCCTCGCGCCGGCCCAGCGCCGTCCCGATGAGCTCGGCCTGCACGTCCCAGGGCTCGAAGTAGGCGTCCTGCTCCCCGGAGTGCGCGATCGTGGGCGCGATCCCGGAGAGCGCCTCGTAGGTCTCCTCGTCGAGGCCGGCGTTGGTGCCGATGATCAGGTCGGGCTCGAGCGCGGCGACGGCCTCGACGTTGATCCCGTCGTCGGCGGACAGCACGGTGGGCTCGGCGTCCCCGAGCTCGTCCTGCGCCCAGGGCCAGACCGCGGACGGCTGGTCGCCGTACCACTCGGTGACGCCGACCGGGACGACGCCGAGGGCGAGGACGGTGTCCTGCTCGGTGTAGCCGACGGTGACCACCCGCTGCGGCCGTTCCGGGACCGTCGTCCCGCCGAAGGCGTGCTCGACGGTGACCGGGAAGACGCCGTCGCCGTCCCCTGCGGCGGACGGCTCGTCTCCGTCCTCCGCGGAGCAGGCGCCGACCAGCGACAGGACGGCGAGCGGGATCAGCAGGCGGGTGCGAAACGGACGGCGGGACACGGGTGATCTCCTCGGACCGGGACGGTGAACGCCGTGAGGTTAGGCTGCCCTTACCGACGCCGGACGTAGCTGAGCGCTCGGGATCGGACGACCAGCGCCCAGGAGGTGCAGTGACCGCGACGGTGGCGGCCGTGCCGCGCGACGTGCACCCCGGCGTCGACGGGCTCCCGGCGTGGACGTGCCGCTTCCCGGCGGAGGAGCCGGGCGGGTGGGGTCTCCACGACCACGCGGAGCACCAGCTGGTGTGGACGGCGACCGGGGCGGCCCGCGTCCTCACCGGCCGGCAGTCGTGGCTTCTCCCGCCGTCACGGGCGCTCCTCGTGCCGGGCGGGACGGCGCACGACGTCGTCCTCGTGCTCCCGGCGGCGCTGCACTGCCTGTACGTCCGGCCCGCCGCCTGGCCGGACGCGGCGCCGGTACCGGTGCAGGTCGCGGTGAGTCCGCTGCTGCGCGAGCTCCTGGTCTTCCTCGCCGCCGCCGAGGGGGTGCAGCCGCTGGCCGGCGAGGCGCTGGCCCTGGTCCGGCACGAGCTCGACGGTGCCGCCGTGCCCGACGACGGGCTGGCCGTGCCGGCCGATCCCCGGGCCCGCGCGGTCGCCGCCCGGCTGCTCGCCGACCCGGCGGACGGCACACCGCTGCGGTCGTGGGCGCGCCGGTTGCGGGTCGGCGAGAGCACCCTCCGGCGGTCCTTCGTCGACGAGACCGGCCTGCCGTTCACCGAGTGGCGCAGCCGGGCGCGCGTCCGCGCCGCGCTGCCGCTGCTGGAGCGGGGCGTCCCGGTCGCGGCGGTCGCCCGGCGCGTGGGCTACTCGTCGGCGACGGGGTTCGCCGCGGCGTTCCGCCGGCGGTACGGCATGCCCCCGGGTGCCTGGCGGTCGGCCGGTCAGCCCGGCGGGGCCTGACCGGCCGCCGTGGCCCGGGCCCGGGCGAGGTCGGCCGGGGTGTCGCAGTCGGTCCACGGCGCGGGGCTCCCTGGCTCGACCGGCGGCCGCCAGCGGGTGACGGCGAGGCCGGCGACCACCCGCCGGACCGGCGCGTGGGCGGGCGCCCCGGCGAGGGCGCGCCGCAGTGAGGCGGCCCGCCAGACGCCGAGGAGGAACTGGTCGCGCCCGGCGTCATCGACCACCAGGACGCCGTCGTCGGTGAGCCGCTCCCGCAGCTGGGTGACGATCGCGGCGGTGAGGAACGGCAGGTCCCCGGCGAGGACGGCGACGACGTCGGCCTCGACCCGCGCCAGTCCCGCGCGCATCGCCGCGACCGGGCCGCCGCCGGGCGGCGTCTCGCGGAGGACCACGACGCCGTCGGGGACCGGCTGCGGCGGGCCCACCACCACCCGCGGCTCGGCGTCGGTCACCGCCGCGAGCACCGCGGCCAGCATGGTGCGGCCCCCGACCTCGAGCTGGGGCTTGGCCTGGCCTCCCAGCCGGGCCGCGCGCCCACCGGCGAGGACGACGGCGGCGTAGGGCGTCAGGGCGGGCACGGGCGAACCGTATTGCCCCGGCGTGGGTACCGTCGCGACTCGTGGGACGAGTCACGAGCCGAACGCCGGTGCTGCGCATCCGCGGAGAGCACCGGACGACCCGCCCGGACACCGTGGCGGCCGAGGAGCCGCTGGAGATCCGGCTGTCGGGGACCCCGCTGGCGGTCACGATGCGGACCCCCGGCGACGACTTCGACCTCGTGCACGGGTTCCTCGCCACCGAGGGCGTCATCGCCTCCGACGCCGACGTGCTGGCGCTGCGCTACTGCGACTCCGTCGACGCCGACGGCCGCAACACCTACAACGTGGTCGACGTCGACCTGGCCCCGGGCGTCGAGGCGCCCGACACCGCGCTGGACCGCAACTTCCTCACGTCCAGCTCCTGCGGGGTCTGCGGCAAGGCCAGCATCGACGCCATCCGCACCCGGACCCGGCACGACGTCGCCGCCGACGGCGTGCGGCTGCCGCTGGAGACGCTGCTGGCCCTGCCGGACCGGCTACGGGCCGCCCAGCAGGTGTTCGACAAGACCGGCGGGCTGCACGCCGCCGGGCTGTTCACCGCCGACGGCGAGCTCGTGGCGCTGCGCGAGGACGTCGGCCGGCACAACGCCGTCGACAAGGTGGTGGGCGACGCCCTCCGCGCCGGGCGGCTGCCCCTGGCCGGGCACGTGCTCATGGTCAGCGGCCGGGCGAGCTTCGAGCTGACCCAGAAGGCGGCGATGGCCGGGATCCCGGTCCTGGCCGCGGTGTCGGCGCCGTCGTCGCTGGCGGTGGAGCTCGCGGCCGACGTCGGCATCACGCTGGTCGGCTTCCTCCGCGGCGACGGCTGCAACGTCTACACGAGGACCGAGCGACTGAGTGGAGTGTGAGAGCGCAGGAAACCTGTGTTCTCACACTCCACTCAGTGGTCGCCGCCGCGGAGCTGGCTGACGACGTGGGGGAGCAGTGGACCGAGGACGGCGAGGCCGTCGCGCACCCCACCGGTGGAGCCCGGCAGGTTCACGATCAGCGTCCGCCCCGCGGTCCCGGCCAGCCCCCGGGAGAGCACCGCGGTGGGCACCTGAGGAGCTCCGTACCGGCGGACGGCGTCGGCGATGCCCGGCGCCTCCCGCTCCAGCACGTCGCGGGTCGCCTCCGGGGTGACGTCGGTGGGGGAGAGGCCGGTGCCGCCGGTGGTGAGGACGACGTCCGCCCCTGACGCCACGGCCTCGCGCAGCACCCCGGCCAGCGCCGCCCGGTCGTCGGGCAGCACGTGCGGGCCCTCGACCGCGAACCCCAGCCCGCGCAGCCCCTCGGCGAGCACCGTCCCGCTGCGGTCCGCGTAGACCCCGGCCGACGCCCGGTTGGAGGCGGTGACCACGACGGCCCGCGCCCCCTCGGGGAGGGTCACCGCCGCCACTCCCCGCTCTTGCCGCCGGACTTGGCCAGCAGCCGCACGTCGGTGATCGAGGCCCGCGGGTCCACGGCCTTCACCATGTCGATCACCGTCAGCCCGGCGACGGCGACCGAGGTCAGCGCCTCCATCTCGATCCCGGTGCGGTCGGCGGTGCGCGCGGTCGCGGTGATCTCCACGGCCTCGTCGGTCACCTCGAGCTCGACCGTCACGCCGTGCAGCGCGATGGGGTGGCACAGCGGGATCAGGTCCGGCGTCCGCTTGGCCCCGGCGATGCCGGCGATCCGGGCCACCGCGATCGCGTCGCCCTTCGGCACGCCCTCCCCGCGCAGCAGCGCCACCACCTCGGGGCTGACCAGGACCCGGCCGGCGGCGGTGGCCTCGCGGGCGGTCACGGCCTTGGCGGAGACGTCCACCATCCGGGCTGCCCCGGTCTCGTCGACGTGGGTCAGCCTCGCGTCGCTCATTGCAGTGCTCCCTCGATCAGGACGACGTCCACGGCGGCGCCGGCGGGCAGTTCGGTGACGTCCTCGGGGACGACGACCAGGCAGTTGGCGCGGGCCAGGTGGGCGACGAGGTGCGAGCCCGGACCGCCGACCTGGGAGACCTGCCCGCCGTCGTAACGGCCGCGCAGGAACTGGCGGCGGCCGGGCGGGGAGCGCAGCGGCTCGGTGAGCGTCGCCGGGGCGCGCAGCCGGTCCGGCGAGGCGTGGCCCAGGGCGCGGCGCAGCGCGGGGCGCACGAACACCTCGAAGGAGACGAACGAGCTGACCGGGTTGCCGGGCAGGGTGACCACCGGGACGCCGTCCACGGTGCCCGCCCCCTGGGGGCCGCCCGGCTGCATGGCCACCTTCACGAAGTCGACCGTGCCCAGCCCGGCGAAGGCGTCCTTGACCACCTCGTAGGCGCCGGCGCTCACGCCGCCGCTGGTGACGAGCAGGTCGGCGGTGGCCAGCTCGGCGCGCACCGTGGTGAGGAACTGGTCGACGTCGTCGGGCACGAAGTGCAGCCGCCGGGCGGTGCCGCCGGCGTCCTCGACCGCGGCGGCGAGCAGCGCGGAGTTGGACTCGTAGATCTGGCCGGGTAGCAGCTCGGCGCCGGGTGCGACGAGCTCGCTGCCGGTGGAGAGGACCAGGACCCGCGGCCGCCGGGCGACCGGCAGCTCGGAGTGGCCGACCGCGGCCGCCAGGCCGAGCTGTGCGGCGCCGAGCGGGGTGCCGGCCGCCAGCGCGACGGTGCCCGCGGCGATGTCCTCCCCGGCCCGCCGCAGGTGGGTGCCGACCGCCGGGCAGGACCGGATCTCCACGACGTCGGTCCGGGCGTCGGTCTGCTCGACGGGGATGACGACGTCCGCGCCGGTGGGCAGCGGTGCGCCGGTCATGATCCGCTGCACCGTGCCCGGCTCCAGGGGGCGGACGTCGGTACGGCCGGCCGGGATGTCGTCGGCGACCGGCAGCCGGGCGGGCAGCTGGGCGAGCTCGGCGGCCCGGGCGGCGTAGCCGTCCATCGCCGAGTTGTCGAAGCCGGGCAGCGCGACCAGCGCCGGCAGGTCCTCGGCCAGCACCCGCCCGTGCGCCTGCTCCAGGGGTACCCGCTCCACCGGCATGCGCGGCAGCAGGCCGGTGACCACTGCCCGGTGTTCCTCGACGGTCCGCACCCCGCCATCCTGGCCGACGCGCCGCCGTTAACCTCTATCCGCCCTGGCGGAACCCACAGGAGGCTGGTCGATGGCCGAGTACGAGCAGATGCTGGCAGCGAACGAGGAGTGGGCGCAGTCCTTCTCCGGGGGGCTGCCGGTGGCCCCGGCGCGCAAGGTCGCGGTCGTCGCCTGCATGGACTCCCGCATGCCGCTGTTCCCGCTGCTGGGGCTCGCCGTGGGCGACGCCCACGTCATCCGCAACGCCGGCGGCGTGGTCACCGAGGACACCATCCGGTCGCTCACCATCTCCCAGCACGTGCTCGGCACCCGGGAGATCGTGCTCGTCCACCACACCGACTGCGGTCTCCAGAAGACCGACGACGCGTCGTTCGCCGACCTGGTGGAGCAGGCCACCGGCGCCCGCCCGCCGTGGGCCGCGCGCACCTTCACCGACGTCGATGCCGACGTCCGGGAGTCCATCCGGCTGCTGCAGGAGAGCCCGTACCTGATCTCCAAGGACATCTGCGGCACCGTCTACGACGTCGCCACGGGACGGCTGCGCCAGGTCTCCCCGTGACCCGGCGCGCGCGTGCCCTCGCCGTGGCCGCCGCGGTCGCGGTGCTGGCCGGGTGCACGAGCACGCTGGACGGCACGGCCAGCCCCGCGTCGACGCCGGAGCCGACGCCCGAGCCGTCGCCCAGCACGAGCGCCCCGCAGACCACCGAGCCCGACATCGACGTGATCCCGCCGCCGGCGCGCGGGGTGGGACTGCTCCTGGAGGCCCACCGCATCGCCTCGGTGACGGCGCTGGTCGAGACGAGCTTCCCCGACCGCACGGAGCCGTGCTTCCCCTCGGGGCCGGCCACGACGGCCGACGGCATCGAGGGCACCTACTTCACCCGGGGGACCGCCGCCGACGTCCTCGAGCGCTGGGGCTTCGTGACCGCCTGGGGGCAGTGCAACCAGACGGCGGACGGCACCTACGCGACCCTCACCCTGGTCATGGAGCTCTCCGACCCGGAATCGGCCGTGCAGGCGGCGGAGGAGCTGGTCGCCGCGCAGGCGATCGACGGGTACGAGGAGGTGCCGGTCGCGACCGACGGTGGGGCGCTGCTCCTGCAGGACGGCGCCGACGCCACCGTCCAGGCGTTCGTGCCGGTCGGCCGGATGGTGGCCTACGTCTTCCACGAGGGCCCGGCCGCGGCAGCCGGGGACGACATCGCCCGCGTGCTCGGCGACCAGGTCGGCCTGCTGCAGGGCTTCACCCCGACGCCCCAGGCGGACGTCCCGGCGCTGCCCACCGACCCGGACGGCCTGCAGGCGATGACGCTCGACCCGCCGGGGGACTTCAACGACTTCTCCGGTCCCTACGACTTCGAGGGCTACCTGCGGGTCGCCATCGACCCGGCCCGCGAGCGGCAGCTGCTCGGCGCCAACGGGTTCACCGGCTTCTACGCCAAGCAGTCCGACGAGGGCGACGCGCTCTACGCCGTCGCGGTGTACCGGTTCGGCACGGTGGACCAGACGAACGCGGTCTACAACGGGTTCCGCGAGCTGGAGACCACCGCGTTCGGCGGCACCCCGTTCGTGCTGCCGGCCATCCCGGCGGCCCCCTGCTTCGTGTTCGACGCCGGCGACGGCGCGTTCTACCAGCGCTGCTACGTCGGGTTCCGCACCTTCCTGGCCAGCGTCGACGTCGGCGGCCTGACCGCGCCGGACGACTACACGCGGATGAACGAGCTGCTCCCGGCCCAGCGGGACCTGATCGCCGACTAGGCCCTGCCAGGGGGCGCGCCGCCGGCTGGTATCGTCGTCGGCTGGTGCGCGGCCGCCGGCTGGTGCGCGCGCGCCTCCCATGTCTCCCGTGCTCGGTGAGGCGATCCCACCAGCCACCCCGACGACGACGGAGGACACGAGCGCCGTGCGCACGTACACCCCCAAGCCCGGCGAGATCGCCCGGACCTGGCACGTCATCGACGCCACCGATGTGGTGCTCGGTCGACTCGCCACCCAGACTGCGATCCTGCTCCGTGGCAAGCACAAGCCGCAGTTCGCCCCGCACCTCGACGTCGGTGACTTCGTCGTCGTCGTGAACGCCGGCAAGGTGGCCCTCACCGGCTCCAAGCGGGACGAGAAGGTCGCCTACCGCCACTCCGGCTACCCGGGCGGCCTCAAGACGATCAACGTCGGCGACCAGCTGCGCACGCACCCCGACCGCGTCATCGAGCGCGCGGTCAAGGGGATGCTCCCGCACAACAGCCTGGGTCGTCAGATGCTCAAGAAGCTGAAGGTGTACGCCGGGCCCGAGCACCCGCACACCGCCCAGCAGCCCCAGACCTTCGAGATCAAGCAGGTGGCCCAGTGACCAGCTCGCTGACCGTGACCGACGCCGACGGGCGTCCGATCCAGACCGTCGGCCGGCGCAAGGAGGCCGTGGTCCGCGTGCGGCTGCTGCCCGGCACCGGCCAGTTCAAGCTCAACGGCCGCACCATCGAGGACTACTTCCCGAACAAGGTGCACCAGCAGCTCATCCGTGAGCCCTTCACCATCCTGGAGAAGGGCGAGCAGTACGACGTCGTCGGCCTGCTGCACGGTGGCGGCACCTCCGGCCAGGCCGGCGCGCTGCGTCTGGCCATCGCCCGGGCGCTCATCGAGGTCGAGCCCGAGGACCGTCCGGCCCTGAAGAAGGCCGGCTTCCTCACCCGCGACCCCCGTGTCACGGAGCGCAAGAAGTACGGCCTGAAGAAGGCCCGCAAGGCGCCTCAGTACAGCAAGCGCTGACGCGCGCCGTGGGTCGCCTGTTCGGGACCGACGGCGTCCGGGGTCGGGCGAACGACGACCTCACCCCGGAGCTGGCCCTGGCGGTGGCACGTGCCGCCGCGGGAGTGCTCGCCGACCGCGACGGGACCACGCGTCCCGTCGCGGTCGTCGGGCGCGACCCCCGTGCCAGCGGGGAGATGCTCGAGGCCGCGGTCGTCGCGGGGCTGTCGAGCGCGGGCGCCGAGGTGCTGCGCGTGGGTGTGCTGCCCACGCCGGCCGTCGCCTTCCTGACCGCCGGGACCGGCGCCGACCTCGGCGTCATGATCTCCGCGAGCCACAACCCGATGCCCGACAACGGCATCAAGCTGTTCAGCCGTGGCGGGCACAAGCTCCCGGACGCCGTCGAGGCGGCGATCGAGCACACCGTCACCACCGCCCGGCGGCGGACCGACGGCCACCGCCCTACCGGCGCCCAGATCGGCCGCGTCCGTGACCTCCCGGACGGCGCCGCGCGGTACGTCGAGCACCTCCTCGGCACCGTGACCCAGCCGCTGACCGGCGTGACCGTCGTCGTCGACTGCGCCCACGGTGCGGCCGCGACCGCGGCGCCGGAGGTCTACCGCCGCGCGGGTGCCACGGTGCACGTGATCGGCGGCGAGCCCGACGGCTGGAACATCAACGACGGCATCGGGTCCACCCACCTCGACCCGCTGATCGAGGCGGTGCGCGCCACCGGCGCCGATCTCGGCATCGCCCACGACGGCGACGCCGACCGCTGCCTGGCCGTCTCGGCCACCGGGGACCAGGTGGACGGCGACGCGATCCTCGCCGTCTGCGCGCTCGCCCTGAAGGAGCGCGGCGAGCTGCGCGAGGACACCGTCGTCGCCACCGTGATGAGCAACCTCGGCTTCCACCACACGATGCGCCGGGCCGGCATCGCGGTGCAGACGACCGCGGTCGGGGACCGGTACGTGCTCGAGGCGCTGCGCCGCACGGGCCTGAGCCTCGGCGGCGAGCAGAGCGGCCACCTCGTCTTCCTCGACCACGCCACGACCGGCGACGGCCTGCTCACCGGCCTGGCGCTGATGGACCGCATGAAGGCGACCGGGGCGTCGCTCGGGGAGCTCACCGCACAGGTGGAGAAGCTGCCGCAGGTGCTGGTCAACGTGCCGGTGCGCGACCGCATCGCCGTCGTGGAGAGCACCTCCGTGGCCGACGCGGTGAACGCCGCCGAGTCCGAGCTCGGGGACGCCGGGCGGGTGCTGCTGCGGCCCTCGGGCACCGAGCAGCTCGTCCGGGTCATGGTCGAGGCGCCCACCCAGGACCAGGCCGACGACGTCGCCCACCGGCTCGCGAAGGTCGTCGCCGAGGTCGGCTGAGCTCAGCGCGGGTCCACGACCTCCTGCAGCCACATCTCCAGCAGGGCCAGCTGCCACAGCGCGTTGGAGCCCAGCGTCGTCCGGGCGCCGTTCGGGTCGCGGAGCATCCGCTCCACCGCGTCGGGCCGGAACAGGCCGCGGCGCTTGGCCGCCGGGTCGGTGAGCGCGTCGCGCACCCGCTCGAGGTAGGGGCCGTCGAGCTGGCGGATCGCCGGCACCGGGAAGTAGCCCTTGGTCCGGTCGATCACCTCGTCGGGGACCACCCCGCGGGCGGCCCGCTTGAGCACGCCCTTGCCGCCGTCGGCCAGCTTGAGCTCCGGCGGGATGCGTCCGGCGAACTCGACCAGCTCGTGGTCGAGGAACGGGACCCGGGCCTCCAGCCCCCACGCCATCGTCATGTTGTCCACCCGCTTCACCGGGTCGTCGACGAGCATGACCGTGGTGTCGTTGCGCAGCGCGGCGTCCACCGCGGTCTCGGCGCCGGGCGCGGCGAACTGCTCCCGGATGAACGCCGTCGGTGCGTCCTCCTCGAGGAGCCACTCCGGCTCGAGGACGTCGGCCATCGCCGGCCAGCGCCGGTCGAAGAACACCCTCGAGTAGGCCTCCACGGCGTCGGAGCGGGCGACCCCGGCCAGCGGCGGGTACCAGTCGTACCCGCCGAGCACCTCGTCGGCGCCCTGCCCGGACTGCACCACCTTGACGCTCTTGGAGACGTCCTCGCCGAGCAGGTGGAAGGCGACGCAGTCGTGGCTGACCATCGGCTCGCTCATCGCGGCCACGGCCGCGCCGATGCCGGGCAGCAACCGCGCGCTGTCGATGCGGATGCGGTGGTGGTCGGTGCCGAACCGCTCGGCCACGAGGGTCGAGTACTCGAACTCGTCGCCGGACTCGCCGCCGGCGGAGTCGAAGCCGATGCTGAACGTCGCCAGGCCGGTCTGGCCCTTCTCGGCAAGCAGCGCGACGACCAGGCTGGAGTCGATGCCGCCGGAGAGCAGCACGCCGACGGGGACGTCGGAGACCATCCGCCGGTCGACGGCGATCCGCAGCTTCTCGAGCAGGCCCTCCTCCCAGTCACGGGCCGTCCAGTTCCGCCGGTCGTCGTCCCGGGTGAACTCCGGCCGCCAGTAGACGGTGTCGCGGACGGTGCCGTCGGGCTCGACGACGCGCACGGTCGCCGGCGGGAGCTTCCGGATGCCGGTGAGGATCGTCCGTGGCGCGGGGACGACGGAGTGGAAGGTCATGTAGTGCGCCAGGGCCGTGCGGTCGATCGAGGTGTCGGCCCCGCCGCCGGCCAGCAGCGCCTGCAGGGTCGAGGCGAACCGGATGCGATCGGGGCGGGCGTCGACGTACAGCGGCTTGATCCCCAGCCGGTCGCGGGCGAGCACCAGCCGGCCGGAGGCGTGCTCCACGATCGCGAAGGCGAACATGCCGAGGAACCGGTCGACGCACCGGGTGCCCCACTCCGCGTAGGCGCGCAGCACGACCTCGGTGTCCGACGTGGAGAAGAAGCGGTGCCCGGACCGCTCCAGCTCCGCGCGCAGCTGCCGGTGGTTGTAGACGATGCCGTTGAAGACGACGGTGAGTCCGAGGTGCGGGTCCACCATCGGCTGGGCGCCGCGCTCCGACAGGTCGATGATCGACAGCCGCCGGTGCCCGAACGCGACGGGTCCGCGGGCCCACAGCCCGTCCCCGTCGGGCCCGCGGTGGGCCTGGCAGGCCGTCATCCGGTCGACGGCGGGAACGTCCGCCCGCTGCCCGTCCAGGCGCAGTTCTCCCGCGAGTCCGCACATCAGCGATCCACCTTCCCGTCGGGACCGGCGACGATCCAGGTGTCCTTGGCCCCGCCGCCCCGTGAGCTGTTGACGACCATGCTGCCCTCGGTCGCGACGCGGGTGAGCGCGAGCGCCGGCACGCGGTAGTCGCCGGCGCCGGTGCCGGTGACGTGCACGAAGGCCCGCAGGTCGACGTGCCGCGGGTGCAGCTCCCCGGAGTCCAGCGTCGGGGCCGAGGAGAGCGCCACGACCTCCTGGGCGACCCAGCCGGCCGGCTGCGCGGCGATCTCGGCCCGCCGGCGGGCCACCTCGCCGGCGGTGGCGGCCGGTCCGATGAGCACTCCCTCGCCGCCGAAGCCGTCGACCGGCTTGGTCACGAGCTCGCCCACGCGCTCGAGCACGCCGCGCAGCTCGGAGTCCTCGCCCGGCCGGTAGGTCGGCACGGACTCCAGCAGGGGGCGCTCGTCGAGGTAGTAGCCGATGAGCTCGGGCACCCGGCAGTACATCGCCTTGTCGTCGGCGATGCCGTTCCCCGGTGCGTTGGCCAGCACGACACGGCCGGCCGCGGCGACCTCGAGGACCTCGGTGCCCACGGCTCGTCCGGCGGCGTCGGCGAGATCGGCGAGCTCGCCGTCCAGGCGCAGGTAGAGCGAGCCGATCGGCCGCCCGTGGGTCCGGTGCACCACCCGGCCGGCGACGACGTCGAGGTCGTCGGCGGTCACGAGCAGCAAGCCGGCGCCCTCGGCCAGGCGGCGGTGCTCGAACCACGCCGAGCTGTCCGGGCCCGAGCTGAGCAGGGCGCCGGACGAGCCGGGGTCGGCGTGGCGCAGCAGCGTGGCGCGCAACCGCTCGAAGACGGCGGCGGGGTGTGCCAGCCCCTCCGGGCGGGGGAGGTCGGGCATGACCGCGTCCAGCAGGCCGCGGGCGGCGACCGCGTAGGCGGCGCCACTGGGATCGCGGAGGTTGTCCTCCAGCACCCGCCAGCCGCCGTACTCGGTGCGGACGACGTCGAAGCCCATGACGGCTGCCCGCACCGCCGAGGCCGGCAGGCGCCGGGCCTCGTCGCGCCAGCCGGGGGACCCGATGACGGCCTCCCGCGGGACGACGCCGTCGGCGACCACCCGCTGCTCCCCGTACACGTCGCGCAGGAACAGCTCGAGGGCCCGGGCGCGCTGCACGAGGCCGGCGGCCAGCTCCTGCCACTCGTGGCGGGTCACGAGCCGGGGCACGAGGTCGACGAGGAAGGGGCGCTCCTCGCCCTTCACGCGGAACGTGACGTCCTGCTCGGCCAGCCAGGTGTCCCGGACGTCGGTGCGGTGGGCGAGCTCCTCCTGGGGGAGGCCCGACACGACGGCGAGCAGGTCGCGGTAGGCCGGCCTCGGCTGGGCGCCGGCACCGATCGCCTCGTCACCGGCCCGGGACCGGTAACGGCGCTGGGCCGGGCCGAACGGTGCCTGCCCGGCGGCTGAGCCGTGGGTCTCCTCCACGACCAGCCGCATGACGTCGGTCAGGTCCCCGGACTCGGCGAAGGCGGCCCGCTGGCGGTCGGCGGAGTTGCCCCGGGCGAGGGTGTTCTCGGCGAGCTCGGTCACGGTCTCCCAGTCGCCGAGCTCCTCCAGCTGGGGGCGGAGCCGGCGGACCAGGTCGCGCACGACGTCCGCGGCGGCCCGCGGGTGCGGGTGCGGGGTGCTGTCGGGGAGCTCGCGGGTCAGCCCGCCGCGGGCCGCCTGCCACATGGCCGCCCGGTGCAGCGGCGCCGGCGCCGGCCGGAACGGCCGGCCGGCCTCGACGTCGAGTTCGGCGGCCCGGACCATCGCCCGGAAGAGCCCGGCGATGAGCACGGCGTCGTCGACCAGCGGGCAGGCGTCGCAGACGCGCAGCTCCAGCGTGGGGGCGTGCGAGGAGGGGCGGACGTCGAAGTAGGCCATCTTGGCGTCGGCGATGACCCCGGACTCGATGAGGTCGGCGATCAGCTGGTCGTACTCGGCCGCGTCGGCGAGCGGGCCGGTGCTCCCGGCGGTGGGCCAGCGCTGCCAGATGATCGTGCGGATGCTGCTGTACCCGGTGTCGTTGCCGTTCCAGTACGGCGAGCTGGCCGACAGGGCCAGGAGCGTCGGCAGCTCCCGGGCGACCCGCTGCGCGATGTCCACGGCGAGGTCGCGGTCGGACACCCCGACGTGCACCTGGGTGCCGCAGATCAACTGCTCGTCGACCAGGAGCCGGTACTGCTCCTGCATGCGCCCGTACCGACCCGTGCTGGTCAGCTCGAAGTCGGCGAACGTCGACCGGGGCGCCGTCCCGACCGCGGCCAGGCCCAGCCCCTCCCGGCCGGCGACGGCGACCAGCTCCTTGCGCAGCCGCAGCAGCTCCTCGCGCAGGTCCGACAGCGACCGGACCACGGCGCTGTTGGTCTCGACCGTGGTGCGCTGGATCTCCGCCGAGTAGGACGCCGAGGGCAGCCTGCTGAGCAGCTGCGGCGCTCGCGCCGACAGCTCCCAGCGCTCGAGGTCGATGAGGTGGAGTTCTTCCTCTGCGCCGAGCGTCAGCTCCGCTGCCATCTGCCGACCGTAGGCGCCCGGTGGCGTCAGCGGCGCGTCGTGATCGTTGCGGGCGTGTGACGGCGCGGTCGGCGACCGTCCCGGAGGTGAGCGGGGACCCCCCTCGCCTGAGTGGGAAGAGGCGGTCCGGCGTCCTCTCGCCGGTACCCTCGGGTGAATGTGCGGCATCGTGGGATACGTCGGTCCGCAGGAGGCGCTGGGCGTCGTTCTGGAGGGCCTCCGCCGGCTGGAGTACCGGGGGTACGACTCGGCGGGCGTGGCCGTCCGGGTCGACAGCGGTGAGCTGGCCTCGGCCAAGAAGGCCGGGAAGCTGGCCAACCTGGAGAAGGTGCTGGCCGACGAGCCGCTGCCGCCCTCCACGATCGGCATCGGGCACACCCGGTGGGCCACCCACGGTGGGCCGACCGACCGGAACGCGCACCCGCACCTGTCCGCCGACGGCCGGGTCGCCGTGATCCACAACGGGATCATCGAGAACTTCGCCGGCCTGCGCGCCCAGTGCGAGGCGCGCGGCGTGGAGTTCTCCTCCGACACCGACACCGAGGTGGCCGCGCACCTGCTGGCCGCCGCCTACGACGACCTGCCGGCCGGGCCCGACCGGTTCGCCGAGGCCATGCGGGTCGTCTGCCGCGCGCTCGAGGGTGCGTTCACCCTGGTCGCCACCCACGCGGACGAGCCCGACACGGTGGTCGCCGCGCGCCGCAACAGCCCGCTGGTGGTGGGCGTGGGGGAGACCGCCGACGGCACCCCGGAGTACTTCCTCGGTTCCGACGTCGCCGCCTTCATCGCGCACACCCGCGAGGCGCGCGAGCTGGGCCAGGACCAGGTCGTGGAGATCGACCGCACCCGCGGGCTCACGGTCACCGACTTCTCCGGCGCGCCCGCCGAGCCCAAGGCCTACACGGTCGACTGGGACGCCGCGGCCGCGGAGAAGGGCGGCTACGACTGGTTCATGCTCAAGGAGATCGCCGAGCAGCCGCAGGCGATCGCGGACACGCTGCTCGGCCGCCTGGGCGAGCACGGGGAGCTGGTGCTCGACGAGGTGCGACTCTCCGACCAGGAGTTGCGCGACATCGACAAGATCTTCGTCGTCGCCTGCGGGACGGCGTACCACGCCGGCCTCATCGCCAAGTACGCCATCGAGCACTGGACGCGGATCCCGGTCGAGGTCGAGGTGGCGTCGGAGTTCCGCTACCGCGACCCGGTGCTGGACCGGTCCACCCTGGTCATCGTGATCAGCCAGTCCGGCGAGACGATGGACACCCTCATGGCGCTGCGGCACGCCAAGGAGCAGAAGGCCCGCGTCCTCGCCATCTGCAACGCCAACGGCTCGACGATCCCGCGCGAGTCCGACGCCGTCCTCTACACCCACGCCGGGCCCGAGGTCGCCGTCGCCTCCACGAAGGGCTTCCTCACCCAGATCGTCGCCTGCTACCTGGTCGGCCTCTTCCTCGCCCAGGTCCGCGGGATCAAGTACGAGGACGAGGTCGCGGCGATGGTGGCCGATCTCCAGTCGCTGCCCGGCAAGGTGGCCGAGGTCCTCGAGCAGATGGAGCCGGTCCGGGAGCTGGGCCGTTCCCTGGCCGGCGCGGACACGATCCTGTTCCTGGGCCGGCACGTGGCCTACCCGGTGGCGCTGGAGGGGGCGCTGAAGCTCAAGGAGCTGGCCTACATCCACGCGGAGGGCTTCGCCGCCGGGGAGCTCAAGCACGGTCCGATCGCGCTGATCGATCAGGGAACGCCCGTCGTGGTCGTCGTCCCGTCGCCCCGGGCGCGGGAGTCGGTGCACGGCAAGGTCGTCTCCAACATCCAGGAGGTCCGCGCCCGTGGCGCGCGCACCATCGTGATCGCGGAGGAGGGTGACGACGACGTCGTGCCGTACGCCGACCACATCATCCGGGTGCCCCGCACACCCACCCTGCTCGCGCCGGTCGTGACCACGGTGCCGCTGCAGGTGCTCGCCTGCGAGATCGCCGACACCCGCGGGTACGACGTCGACCAGCCGCGCAACCTCGCGAAGTCGGTCACGGTCGAGTAGTTCCCGCACAGTCCCGGCCGGGGCGACCCGGCCGGTTCTGTGCACCTGACTATTCCCTCGGGGTATACACCGGGGTTACAGTGCCGCCATGAGCGTGCCGCTGACCCTCCTCGGCCTGCTGGAGCGAGAGCCCTCGCACGGCTACGACCTCAAGCGCGACTACGACGCCCTCTTCGGCCGCGGCCGACCGCTGCCGTTCGGGCAGCTCTACTCCACCCTCGGCCGGCTGGCCCGCGACGGGAAGGTGGTGGTCGGGGAGACCGAGGCCGGGGCCGGCCCCGACCGCAAGCGGTACGTGATCACCGACCAGGGGGCCACCGAGTTCGAGGCCTGGCTGCGCGAGCCGGTGGAGGCCGAACCGCACCTGCAGACGGTGCTGTTCGCCAAGGTGACCCTCGCCCTGATGCTGGGCCGGGACGCGGAGGCCTACCTCGACGCCCAGCGCGCCGCCCACCTGCAGCGGATGCGCGAGCTCACCGAGGTCAAGCGCGGCGGCGGCCTGGTCGACGCGCTGCTCGCCGACCACGGGCTCTTCCACCTCGAGGCGGACCTCCGCTGGATCGACCTGACGACGGCCCGGCTCGACGCGCTGCGGACCGAGGTGCGGTCGTGACCGCCGCGGTGGAGGCGCTCGACGTCCGCTTCTCGTTCGGCAGCACCCCGGCCCTGCGGGACGCGACGGTCGCGGTGGAGGCCGGCGAGATCCTCGCGGTGATGGGGCCCAGCGGCTCCGGCAAATCGACGCTGCTGCACTGCCTGGCGGGGATCCTCGTGCCCGACGGCGGGGAGATCCGGGTCGCCGGGCGCCGGACCGACGACCTGCCGGAGGCCGAGCGCAGTGCCCTGCGGCGCGACCGGTTCGGCTTCGTCTTCCAGTTCGGCCAACTGGTGCCCGAGCTGACAGCCGAGGAGAACGTCGCCCTGCCGCTGCTGCTGGCCGGTGTCCGCCGCCGCGAGGCGCTGGTCCGCGCGCGGGGCTGGTTCGAGCGGCTGGACCTCGGCGGTCTGGAGCAGCGCCGGTCCGGCGAGCTCTCGGGCGGTCAGGCGCAGCGGGTGGCACTCGCCCGCGGCATGGTCGCCGAACCGGAGGTGCTCTTCGCCGACGAGCCCACCGGTGCGCTGGACTCGCTGACCGGTGAGCACGTCATGGACATGCTCGTCGGCACCGCCCGCGAGCGGGGCACCACCGTCGTCCTGGTCACGCACGAGGCGCGGGTCGCGGCCTACGCCGACCGCGAGGTCGTCGTCCGGGACGGGCGGGTCGTCTCCCTGACGCCCGCGGCCGGCCGGCCGTGATCCGGTTCGGGCTCCGGCTCACCCTGGCCGGGGGCCGCGAAGCCGTCACCCGGCTGGCGCTCGTCGCCGTGGCCGTGACCCTGGGGGTCGCCCTGCTGCTGACCACGCTCGCCGGCATCAACGCCGTCCACGCCCAGAACGACCGCTATGCCTGGCTCGAGACCGGCGCCGAGGGGGTGCAGCACACCTCCGGCGGCGACCCGCTGTGGTGGCGGCTCACGGCCGACACGTCCGGCGGCGAGCAGATCGGCCGGGTCGACCTCGCGGCCACCGGGCCGGCCTCCGACGTCCCACCCGGCCTGCCGCGGCTCCCGGGGCCCGGTGAGTACTACGCCTCCCCGGCACTCGCGCGGCTGCTGGCCGAGGAGCCCGCCGACCAGCTGGCCGACCGCTACCCGGGCCGGCTGGCCGGCACCATCGCCCCGGCCGGGCTGCCCTCCCCGGACACGCTGGTCGTCGTCGTCGGCCACTCGGCCGCCGAGCTGTCCGGTCAGCCGGGCGCCGAGGAGGTGCCCGGGATCAGCACCACGACGCCGGCCGCCTGCAACGGCCCGTGCTTCGCCATCGGCATCGACGCCAACGGCATCGCGCTGGTGCTGTCGGTGGTCACGGCGGCCCTGCTGTTCCCCGTGCTGATCTTCATCGGGACGGCGACGCGGCTGTCGGCGGCGCGGCGCGAGCAACGCTTCGCCGCCCTCCGGCTCGTGGGGGCGACGCCGCGGCAGGTGGCCGTGGTCGCGACGGTGGAGTCGACCGTCGCCGCGGTGATCGGCGTCGTCGCCGGCTTCGCGCTCTTCGCGGTGCTGCGCCCGGTGCTCGCCCCCATCCCGTTCACCGGCACCCCCTTCTTCGTCGACGACCTCTCGCTGACCGCGGCCGACGTGCTGCTGGTCGCGCTCGGCGTCCCGGTGGCCGGCGCCGTGGTGGCCCGCCTCGCGCTGCGCCGGGTCGTCGTCTCGCCGCTGGGGGTCACCCGGCGGACGGCGCCGAGGCCGCCCAGCGCCTGGCGGCTGCTGCCGCTGCTGGCCGCGCTCGCCGAGCTGACCTGGTTCGTGGTCGCCGGCCGGCCGGCGACCACGACGGGGCAGATCTACGCGTACACCGCCGGCATCCTGGTCACCATGGCCGGCCTGGTCGCGGCCGGCCCGTGGCTCACCCATCTCGGCTCCCGGTCGATGACCCGGTGGGCCCGCCGGCCCGCCACGCTCCTCGCGGGACGACGGCTCGCCGACGACCCGCGGGCGGGGTTCCGGGCGATCAGCGGCCTGGTCCTCGCGCTGTTCGTGGGCAGCGTCTCCGTCGGTCTCATCACCTCGATCGACGCCTACGAGGCCGCTCCGAGCGACACCCCCGCCGGTCGGCAGACGCTGCTCGCCGACGTCTCGGACTGGACGACGATCCCGCCGTCGAGCCCGGTCGACGCCCTGCCGGCCTCGCTCGCCGCGGACCTGCAGGCGATCCCCGGGGTGCGCGCCGTGGTGCCGGTGCACCTCGCCCCGGCCGACGACGGGCTGCCCACCGGTGTGCTGGCGTGCGCCGAGCTCGCCGCCGTGCCCGTCCTCGGCCGGTGTCCGGCCGGGTCCGCCGCCGCGCGGATCGAGCCGGGACTGGCGGGATCGCACTTCGTGCCCGACGCGTGGCCGGCGACCGACCTGACCACCGCCCGGATCGACGCCCTGCCGGTGCACACGGTCGCCGTCGTCACCGACGGGACGGCGACGGCGATCGAGCGCGCCCGCACCGTGCTCGAGACCGGCCTGCCGGCCGGGGTCTCCGCCTTCGCGCCGCAGACGATCGCCGAGGCGAACGCCGAGCGCGGCCGGCTGAACGACCAGTACCGGCAGCTGGCCGACGTCGTGGTCCTGACCAGCCTGCCGATCGCCGGCTGCACCCTCGCGGTCAGCGTCCTCGCCGGGCTCAACGACCGCCGGCGGCCCTTCGCCCTGCTCCGCCTGACCGGCGCCCGCCTGGCGACCCTCCGCCGGGTCGTGGTGCTGGAGAGCGCGGTCCCGCTGCTCCTGGGTGCCGCGGTCGCCATCGGGATCGGCTTCCTCGTCTCCGCGCTGTTCCTGCACTCCCAGCTGGGCTACGACCTGTCCCCGCCGGGTGGTGCCTTCTACGGCGTGGTCGCGGTGGGACTGGCCGCCGCGCTGGCCGTGCTGGCCTCGACGCTCCCGGTCCTGCGCCGGATCACCGCTCCGGAGGCGGCCCGGTTCGAATGAAGGACCTCGCTGCCCCCCACGCCTCGCACGCTCGGCGTGGGCCCCTGCAGCGAGGCCGACCCCCGGGTTCCGGCGGGTCGGTTGCGCGTGGCAACCTCCGAGGGGTGACGACGATCGAGGCGCCGGAAGCGGTCTCCTACGACTGCGGGGACGTCGTCCTGCGCGGGGACCGCTGGTCCGGTGGGGGCCGCGGCGAGGTGCTGTTCCTGCACGGCGGTGGGCAGACCCGGCACTCCTGGGGTGGCGCCGCCCGCGCGCTCGCCGCCCGCGGCTGGAGCACCACGACGCTGGACCTGCGCGGCCACGGGGACAGCGACTGGTCACCCGACGGCACCTACGGGATGGAGCGCTACGCCGGCGACATCGCCCAGGTGGTCCAGCAGCTCGGCCGGGACGTGGTCCTGGTGGGCGCCTCGCTGGGCGGTCTCACCTCGCTGACCGTCGTCGGCCGGGACCCGCGCGCCGCCCGGGCCCTGGTGCTGGTCGACATCGTGCCGCGCACCGCGCCCGGGGGCGTGAAGCGGATCGGGGAGTTCATGCGGGCCCACCTCGACGGCTTCGACGACCTGGACCAGGTCGCCGACGCGGTCGCGGCCTACACGAAGCGGCCGCGGCGGAAGAACCCCGAGGGGCTGAAGAAGAACGTCCGCCTGCGCGAGGACGGCCGCTGGTACTGGCACTGGGACCCCGCGATGATGTCGATCGTCCCCGACGACGAGCCGCGCCCCGGCGTGCAGCCCGAGCCGCTGATGGACCTCGCGCGCACGGTGACCCTGCCGGTCCTCGTCGTCCGCGGTGGCCGCTCCGACGTCGTCGACGACCAGGGCATCGAGGAGTTCCTGGCCGCCGTCCCCACCGCCCGCGTGGTCGACGTCGCCGAGGCCGGGCACATGGTGGCCGGCGACGACAACGACGACTTCACCAGCGCTGTCGACGCCTTCCTCGAGGAGCTGGGCGACCCCGCCTGAGCCGCGCCGCCGGCCCGCTCACGGCAGACTGGGCGACGTGATCATCGGGATCGGCATCGACGTCGTCCCCGTCGACCGCTTCGCCGCCTCGCTCGCGCGCACCTCCGGACTGCGCGATCGGCTGTTCACCGCCGCGGAGCAGCGCACCCCGTCGGGCGCTCCACGCACCGGTGAGTCACTGGCGGCGCGGTTCGCGGCCAAGGAGGCGCTGGCGAAGGCGCTCGGCGCCCCCGGGGACCTGCACTGGCACGACGCCGAGGTGACCGTCGGCGAACACGGGCGGCCCCAGCTGAGCGTCCGGGGCTCGGTGGCCCGGCGGGCCCACCAGCTCGGCATCACGTCGTGGCACCTGTCGCTGAGCCACGACGGGGGGATCGCCTCGGCGTTCGTGCTGGCCGAGGGCATCCCGCGCACCGAGGACACCCCGTGATCGGGCTGTACACGGCCGAGGAGATCCGGGCCGCGGAGGCGCCGCTCCTGGCCGCCGGCCCGGAGGGCGCTCTCATGCAGCGCGCCGCGACCGGGCTGGCCACCGTCTGCCTGCGGCTGCTGGGCCGGGCGCACGGGGCCCGGGTCACCGCGCTCGTCGGCGCCGGCAACAACGGCGGGGACGCGCTGTTCGCCGGTGCCTCCCTGGCCGGCCGCGGGGTGCGGGTGACCGCCGTGCTGCTCGACCCCGACCGGGCGCACCGGGCCGGGCTCGCGGCGCTGCGGCGGGCAGGGGGCCGGGTGGTCGGGCCGGACGGTGCCACCGGCCTGGACCGCGCCGACCTGGTGCTCGACGGCATCGTCGGCCTCGGCGCCCGGGGCGGACTCCGGCCCGCGGCGGCCGCGCTCGTCGGGCAGGCGGCCGCCGGGCCGGGGCTGATGGTCGCCGTCGACCTGCCCAGCGGCGTGGACCCCGACACCGGAGCGGTCGAGGGGGTGGCCTTCCCCGCCCAGCACACCGTGACCTTCGGTGCGGGGAAGCCCGGCCTGGTCGTGGGGGAGGGGCGCGGGTACGCCGGGGAGGTCCACCTCGTCGAGATCGGGCTGCCGCTACCGGCGCCCCGAACCGTCCGGCTGACCGACGACGACGTGGCCGCCCGGCTCGACCCGCCGACCGACGACGACGACAAGTACACCCGCGGCGTGGTCGGGATCGTGGCCGGCTCCGCCACCTACCCCGGCGCCGCCGTCCTCTGCACCGGCGCCGCGCTGCGCACCCGACCGGGGCTCGTCCGCTACGCCGGGACGGCGGCCGAGGGGGTGCGGGCCGCGTGGCCTGAGGCGATCGTCACGGCGGGCCGCCCGTCCGACGCCGGCCGGGTGCAGGCCTGGGTCGTGGGCCCGGGCCTGGGCACCGACGACGCCGCGGCCGACGTCGTCGCGGAGGTGCTCGCCACCGACCTCCCGGTGCTCGTCGACGCCGACGCGCTGACCGTCGTCGCCCGTCGTCCCGAGCTGGTCCGCGACCGGCCGGCACCCACGGTGCTGACCCCGCACGACCGCGAGTACGCGCGCTTCGGAGGTGAGGTGGGGTCCGACCGGATCGGCGCGGCCCGCCGGCTCGCTGCCGACCTGGGCGCGGTCGTCCTGCTGAAGGGGGCCGCCACCGTCGTCGCCGGCGCGGACGGGCGGGCCTTCGTCAACGGCACCGGCACCCCGTGGCTGGCCACCGCCGGCACCGGCGACGTCCTCTCCGGGATCGCCGGCGCGCTGCTGGCCACCGGCCTGCCGCCGGCCGAGGCGGCCGCGGTCGCCGCCCACGTGCACGGCCGCGCCGGGCAGCTGGCCGCCGAGGCGGGGCCCCTGATCGCCGGTGACCTGGTGCGGCGACTCCCCGCGACTCTGGCCCGCCTGCGACGGGGCGGAGGCGCCGGCCTGGGAGACTGAGCGGATGAGCAGTGCACCGGCCCGGGCTGAACTGGTCGTCGACCTCGACGCCATCGCCGCCAACACCGCGGCCCTCCGCGAGCGCGTGGGCCGGCCGCTGATGGCGGTCGTCAAGGCCGACGGCTACGGCCACGGGCTGGTCCCCTCCGCGCGCGCGGCGCTGGCCGGCGGCGCGGACGCGCTCGGCGTCGCGGTGGTCGAGGAGGCGCTCGCCCTGCGCGCCGCCGGGGTGACCGCACCGCTGCTGGCCTGGCTCAACGCCCCCGGCGAGGACTTCGCGGCCGCGCTGACCGCCGACGTCGAGGTGTCGGTCAACGCCACCTGGGGGGTCGAGGAGGTCGTCGCCGCCGCCCGTGCCACCGGCCGCACGGCGCGGCTGCACCTCAAGGTCGACACCGGGCTCTCCCGCGGTGGGGCGACCCCCGACGAGTGGCCCGCGGTCGTCGCCGCGGCTGCGAAGGCCGCGGCCGACGGCGACGTCGAGGTGGTCGGGCTGTGGAGCCACCTGGCCTACGCCGACGCGCCGACCCACCCCACGATCGGCCGGCAGAAGGCGGTGTTCGAGGAGGCCGTCACCGTCGCCCGGGACGCCGGACTGCGCGACGCCCGCCGGCACCTGGCCAACTCCGCGGCCACCGTCGCCCTCCCCGAGACCTGGTACGACCTGGTCCGCCCCGGCATCGCGATCTACGGCCTGGACCCGCTCGGCGGGGACCCGGCCGCGTACGGGCTGCGTCCGGCCATGACCGCCGAGGCCCGCGTGATGCTGACCAAGCGGGTGCCCGCCGGTGTCGGCGTCTCCTACGGCCACACCTACTCGCCGTCCACGGAGACGACGCTGGCGATCGTGCCGGTCGGCTACGCCGACGGCATCCCGCGTGCGGCGAGCAACCGCGCGCCGGTGCTGGCCGGCGGCGCGCAGCGGCCGATCGCCGGACGCGTGTGCATGGACCAGTTCGTGCTCGACGTCGGCGACGCGGACGTCCACGCCGGTGACCGCGTCGTGCTGTGGGGCCCGGGGACCGACGGCGAGCCCACCGCCCAGCAGTGGGCCGACGCCGCCGACACCATCCACTACGAGCTGGTCGCCCGCATCGGCGGCCGCTTCGCCCGCCGCTACACCGGGACGGCGGGGACGGTCTGATGGCGGCACGGAAGACGACGGCGAAGCCCGCCGCGAAGACCGCTCACGGTCCGCACTCCACCGTCGGGGTCGTCGGCGCGGTCGCCGGCCTGGCCGCGGCCGGCACCGCGGTCGGGGTCGCGGTCCACCGGCACGCCGCCCGCCGGGTCGACGCCGAGCGCGTCGGCTCCGCGGCCGGCCTGCCCGCGGAGGCCTCCGACGCCGAGCTGCGCGAGGAGGACCCGCTCGGGCCGTCGTCCCGCCGCGCCGACCGCACCGCCCTCGTGCAGGCCGACGACGGCGTGCTGCTGGCCGTCGAGGAGGTCGGCCCGCTCGACGCGCCGCTGACCGTCGTCTTCGTGCACGGCTACACGCTGTCGATGAACTCCTGGACCTACCAGCGCCGCTCGCTGGGGGCCGAGCTGGCCACCGCCAACGGCTCCCGCCCCCGGGCCCGGCTGGTGTTCTACGACCAGCGCGGCCACGGCGGCTCGGGCCGCGGCCCGGCAGAGCACTCCACGATGGAGCAGCTGGGCCACGACCTCGCCGCGGTGATCGAGGCCCGGGCGCCGCGCGGGCCGGTGGTCCTGGCCGGGCACTCGATGGGCGGCATGACCGTGATGGCGCTGGCCGAGCAGCACCCCGAGCTGTTCGGCACCCGCGTCGTCGGCGCCGCGCTGCTGTCGACCTCCAGCGGGAACCTCGCCGAGCTCTCCTTCGGCCTGCCCGAGTTCCTGACGCGGATCCGGGCCGCCGTCATCCCGGTCGCGGCGTGGACGATGCGCCGCCGTCCGGGCGTCGCCGAGCGGACCCGGAAGATCGCCGCGTCGGTCATCTCCGCCGCCACCTGGTCGCTGTCGTTCGCCTCGCGCGACGTCGACCCGGCGCTCGGCCGCTACGTCGACTCGATGATCGCCGGCACCCCGGTCGACGTGATCGCGGAGTTCTACCCGGCACTGGCCGGCCTGGACGAGACCGGGGCGCTGGAGCCACTGCGCGCCGTCCCGACGCTGGTGCTGACCGGCGACAGCGACACCCTGATCCCGCCGGAGCACAGCGCCAAGCTCGTCGAGCTGCTCGGCGGGCCGGACGCCGAGCTGGTGGAGCACCTGGTCGTGCCCGGTGCCGGGCACATGGTGCCGCTGGAGAAGCCCGCCGAGGTCACCGCCGCGCTGTCGGCCCTCGTCCGCCGGGTCGGCGCGGAGCGCACGGCCGCCACCGCCTGAGCTCAGGTGCCGCCTCCGGCACCTCCGTCGAAGAGCATCGCCGCACCTTGGGCCTGGACGCCGTTGTGCGCCGGGTCGCCGTAGAGGACGTCCCGCCGGTGGTCGCGGATCGATCCGACGTCCGGGCCGGGGGTCGGGGCGGGAGCGGCCGGGCGCTCGGTGAGGGGACGGAGTGCCGGGTCGGGCACGTCGTCCCAGCCGTCCAGGGCGACCCGCATCGGCAGCGTCCGGCGGGGATCGCCGGCCAGCTGCCGCAGGACATCGCGGCCGGCGCGCGTCGGCGCCGGGGGAGCACCCGGCCGGCGGGGCCAGAGGGGCCGGCGCGGGAGCAGACCGGCATCGGTGAGCCGGCGTCCCAGCGCGAGCAGCCGGTCGTCGTCGCGCACCCGCCACCCGACGGTCTCCACCGAGCGGTGGCCGCGGGTGCCGACGGCGTCGAGGACGGCCGCCTCCACTGGGTGTGACCGCACGGGATCCACCGTCGACAGGAGACCTCCGTTGGCCCGCACCCGCCCGGCCGTCACCAGCGTGGTGAGGGCGGCCTGCACCACCCGGGCCGGGCCGCCGGCGAGGAAGGCGACGTCGTAGACGTCCAGGTCCCGTGATGCGGTCACGGCGTCTCCTCCGGGTGGCGCGGTGCTGGGGGCACGGTCCCACCGGACCGGCCGGCCGGGAAGGGCCGGAGGCCCGTCGTAGGGTCGGCGCGTGGCTGCCCCCCGTCCGCCCCGGTCCGACGCCGCGGCCGAGGAGGTGGCCCGCACCGCCGCCGCAGCACCCGACTGGGAGTCGCTCGCGACGTCCGCCCGCGGGTGCGTCGCCTGCCCCGAGCTCGCGGCCACCCGGCAGCACGTCGTCGTCGGGGACGTGCCGGTCGGTGGCCGGCCGCGGGTCCTCGTCGTCGGGGAGGCGCCCGGGGCGACCGAGGACGAGACCGGCCGGCCGTTCGTCGGGAAGAGCGGTGCCCTGCTCGACCAGCTGCTGGCCGAGGCCGGTCTCGACCGCGCCGAGGTCGCCGTCGTCAACATCGTGAAGTGCCGGCCGCCGGGCAACCGCACCCCGAAGGCGCCCGAGGTCGCCCGCTGCAGCGGGTGGCTGCGCCGCCAGGTCGAGCTGCTGGACCCGCCGGTGGTCGTCGCGCTCGGGCTCTCGTCGGCGAAGTGGTTCCTCGGCCCCCGCACGGTGCTGGCCCGCGCGCGCGAGGGAGGACCGGTCGCCTGGGAGGGCAGGAGCCTGTTCGTGACCTACCACCCGTCGGCGGCGATCCGGTTCGGCCCGAACGGTGCCCCGCGGGCCGCGCTCGCCGCCGACCTGCGGCTCGTGGCGCAGGCGGCGGCGTCGTGAGGCGCGAGCACGTGCTGCCGACGCCGGCGGACACCCGCGCCCTCGGCGTCGCCCTGGCCGGCCTCGCCCGCCCCGGCGACCTGGTCGTGCTGGTCGGGCCGCTGGGTGCCGGCAAGACCGCGCTCACGCAGGGGATCGGCGCCGGGCTGGGGGTGCGGGAGCCGGTCACCTCGCCGACGTTCGTCATCGCCCGCGTGCACCGGGACGGCCGGCTCCCGCTGGTGCACGTGGACGCCTACCGGCTGGGCGGCGTCGCCGACGTGGACGACCTCGACCTGGATGTCACGGTCGCCTCGTCCGTCACCGTCGTCGAGTGGGGGCAGGGGCTGGTCGAGCAGCTCGCCGACGAGCACCTCGAGGTGCGTCTCGACCGCCGGGACGACGACGTGCGCACCGCCGTCCTCGTGCCGCACGGCCCCGGCTGGGAGCAGCGGCTCGGCGACCAGCCCTGACGGGACGCGTCAGTAGGCTGGTTCCTCGTGCTGGTCCTGGCCCTCGACACCGCGACCCCGACCCTGCTGGCCGGGGTCGCCCGCCGCTCCACCGACGGCGCGGTCGAGGTGCTCGCCGAGCGCGCCGTCCCCTCGGGCACCCGGCACGCCGAGCTGCTGACGCCGGCCGTCCGCGACGTCCTCGCCGATGCCGGGGTGGCGCTCGCCGACCTGGGCGCGGTCGTGACCGGTCTGGGGCCCGGGCCGTTCACCGGACTGCGGGTCGGCATCGTCACCGCGGCCGCGATCGCCGACGCCCGCGGGCTGCCGGTGATCGGTGTCTGCTCCCTCGACGCCATCGGCTCGGGTGCCCGGACGGTGGTCACCGACGCCCGCCGCAAGGAGGTCTACTGGGCGACGTACGACGCCGACGGCAGCCGGATCTCCGGGCCGTCGGTGGACAAGCCGGCCGACGTGACGCTGCCCGAACCGGTCGTCGGGGACCCGCCCTTCGCCGCCGAGCGGCTCGGCCGGACGGTGACCGAGGCCCAGGTGACGACGGCGGGGCTGCTCCGCGCCGCCGCGGACCAGCTCGACGACCCGGCTCTGTTCGACGGCCCGACCCCGCCCGCCCCGCTGGTGCCGCTGTACCTGCGCCGTCCCGACGCCACCCCGCCGACGTCGTTCAAGCCGGTGACGACCGCATGAGCGACGTCCGCCTGCGGCCGATGCGGCTGGCCGACCTGCCCCGGGTGATGCAGCTCGAGGAGGAGCTCTTCGCGCCCGACACGTGGACGGTGTCGATGTACCGCGACGAGCTCTCCCGCACCGACACCCGGCACTACCTGGTGGCGGTGGCGGACGACGAGGTGGTCGGCTACGCCGGGCTGATCGCGTACGCCGACGAGGCGCACGTGGCGACCATCGGCGTCGCCGGGAAGCGGCAGGGGGAGGGGATCGGCGCGCTGCTGCTCGACGCCCTGCTCGCCGAGGCCGACCGGCGCAGCCCCGTCGTCCTGCTCGAGGTGCGGGCCGACAACGAGGTGGCGCAGGGGCTCTACCGGCGCCGCGGTTTCACCGAGATCGGCCGGCGGCGCGGCTACTACCAGCCGAGCAACACCGACGCCGTGGTGATGAGACGGGAGAAGCTGTGACCGAGCCGCTGGTCCTCGGGTTCGAGACCTCGTGCGACGAGACCGGCGTCGGGCTGGTCCGCGGCCGCACGCTGCTGTCGGACGCGCTGGCCACGTCGATGGCCGAGCACGAGCGGTTCGGCGGCGTCGTCCCGGAGATCGCCTCGCGCGCGCACCTGGAGGCGATGGTCCCGACGGTGCACCGCGCGCTGTCCGAGGCCGGCGTGCAGGCCGCCGACGTGGACGCCGTCGCCGTCACGGCCGGTCCCGGGCTCACCGGCGCGCTGCTCGTGGGGCTGGCCGCGGCCAAGGCCTACGCGCTGGCCCTCGACGTCCCGCTGTACGGGGTCAACCACCTCGCCGCGCACGTCGCCGTCGACGAGCTGCAGCACGGCGCGCTCGAGGAGCCGTCGCTGGCGCTGCTGGTCTCCGGCGGGCACAGCTCGCTGCTGCTCGTGCCCGACCTCTCCCGCGAGGTCATCTCGCTCGGCCGCACCGTGGACGACGCGGCGGGCGAGGCGTTCGACAAGGTGGCCCGCGTGCTGGGCATGCCCTTCCCCGGCGGCCCGCCGATCGACCGGGCGGCGCGCGAGGGCGACGGCTCGGCCATCGCCTTCCCGCGCGGCCTCACCGGGCCCCGCGACGCCCCCTACGACTTCTCGTTCTCCGGCCTGAAGACCGCCGTCGCCCGCTGGGTCGAGGCGCGGCAGAAGGCCGGCGAGCCGGTGCCGGTCGCCGACGTCGCCGCCTCGTTCCAGGAGGCGGTCGCCGACGTGCTCACCGCCAAGGCCGTGCGGGCCTGCCGCGACCACGGCGTGGACCACCTCGTGCTCGGCGGGGGAGTGGCGGCCAACTCGCGGCTGCGGGCGCTGGCCGAGGAGCGCTGCGCGGCGGCGGGCATCGTGCTGCGGGTGCCCAGTCCCCGGCTGTGCACCGACAACGGGGCGATGGTGGCCGCGCTGGGCTCCCGGCTCGTGGCGGCCGGCGTCGCGCCCTCGGCCCCCGACCTCGGCGCGGACAGCTCGCTCCCGATCGACGTCGTCGGAGTGTGAGAGCGCAGGAAACCTGCGCTCTCACACTCCGCAGACGAGGGCGGTGGGCCTCCCGGCGACCCGGGTGACGACGACGACGGCGGACGCGTTCCCCGGTCCGCGCAGCTGCCGGGCGATCTCCTCCGGCTCGATCGCCGACCCCCGCTTCTTCACCGTCACCCGGCCGACGCCCCGGGCCCGCAGCAGCGCCTTGAGCTTCTTGAGGTTGAACGGCAGCACCTCGTCGACCCGGTACGACGAGACCCACGGGGAGTCCGGCGCGGCCGCGTCGGAGGTCAGGTAGGCGATCGTCGGGTCGACCAGCGTCGCGCCCAGGTCGGCCGCCACGAGCGAGACCAGCCCCGAGCGGATCACCGCGGGGTCCGGCTCGTGCAGCCATCCGCGCACCGGTCCGGAGGGTGCGAACCCGGGATCGGCGTCGGCGGTCAGCTCGTGCGCGACGCCGTCCCGGACGACGGTCGCCCGCCGCCAGACAGTGGACACCGCCCGTCCCCACAGGAGGGCCTCGACGATCGACCCCTTCACCGACACCCACTCGGCCTCCACGCCCTCGGGCACCCGGTCGTGGTCCAGCCCCGGGGCCACCTTGACGGCGGTCACCGGCACGCGGTCGAGCAACTCGGTGACGGTGGTCCAGGGCGGTGACCAGCGGTCGGGGTCCAGCTGCCGTCGTCCGCCGGCCCGCCGGGCGGGGTCGAGCACCGCGGCCGCGCAGTTGGCCACCTCCCCGCCGCGGACGGCGGCGACCAGGTCGACGGCGTCGCCGGCCACCACCCACACCCGGTCGGACAGGCCCAGCGCCTCGACGTTGGCCGCAGTGAGCTCGCGGGCGAGCGGGTCGACGTCGACCGCGAGCACGCTGGCGCCCGCCCGGGCCAGCGCGATGGTGTCGGTGCCGGCGGCGCAACCGAGGTCGGCGACGGAGTCGACCTCCCCGTCGCCGGCGGCCAGCAACCGGGCGGCCCGGCGCGCGGCGAGCTCCGGGCGGCCGGCCTGCTCGAGGGTGTCGTCGGTCAGGAAGAGCCGGTCGGCGTCGGCCCCGAACACCGGTCGGGCCCGGGCGCGCAGCCGGGCGAAGCCCCAGGCCGGCCCGGCCAGCTCGGCGCCGACGGAGGCGCGCAGCCGGTCGAGGCCGGCCAGGACGTCGACCCCGTCGGCGTGCAGCGAGCCGGCCAGCTCGAGGGCCGCGGTGCCGTCGGCGGTGCGGAGCAGGGCGAGCTGCTCGAGCATCCCCTCCGGGTGGGTTCCGGACGCGTCGGCGGGCACGGCGACAGCGTGACGCACCGGTCCGCGACACCGTCGGGGGACCCGCTTGAGGGGCTGGCACTCTCGTGGGTAGAGTGCCAGACGACACGGCAGCCGCCTGACCCCCGCGACGGCAGGTGCGCAGGTCCGTGCCACAGCATCAGCACCACGCACCACCATCCACACCCACCAGCTCCACGATCCCGAAGGGGGCGTCACCGACGTGACGACCGCTACCAAGGTCAGCATCAAGCCGCTGGAGGACCGCGTCGTGGTCCAGGCCAACGAGGCCGAGACCACCACCGCCTCCGGTCTGGTCATCCCGGACACCGCCAAGGAGAAGCCGCAGGAGGGCACGGTCATCGCCGTGGGCCCCGGCCGCGTCGACGACAACGGCAACCGCGTCCCCCTCGACGTGAACGTGGGTGACGTCGTCATCTACTCGAAGTACGGCGGCACCGAGGTGCGCTACGGCGGCGAGGACTACCTCGTCCTGTCGGCGCGCGACCTGCTCGCCGTCGTGGAGAAGTGACCTCTCCGCACCTGCACCACCAGCACTGACCACCGCCCCGGCGACCCGAGACACCGGGTCCCGGGGCGGTCGTCGTCCGCCTTCCTGAACCCCCACTGATCGAGAGGTCCGGCCCCATGGCCAAGATCATCAAGTTCAACGAGGACGCCCGTCGGGCACTCGAGCGCGGCGTCGACAAGCTCGCCGACGCGGTCAAGGTGACGCTCGGCCCGCGCGGCCGCAACGTCGTCATCGACAAGAAGTTCGGTGCCCCGACGATCACCAACGACGGCGTCACCATCGCCCGCGAGGTCGACCTCGAGGACCCGTACGAGAACCTCGGCGCCCAGCTGGCCAAGAACGTCGCCACCAAGACCAACGACGTCGCCGGCGACGGCACCACCACCGCCACCGTGCTCGCCCAGTCCCTGGTGCACGAGGGCATGCGCAACGTCGCGGCCGGCGCCAACCCGATGGGCCTGGGACGCGGCATGCGCGCGGCCGTCGACGCGGTGCACGCCGCCCTCGACGCCGCGGCCATCCCGGTCGAGAAGCAGGACGCCATCGCCGAGGTGGCCACCATCTCCGCCCAGGACGCCGAGGTGGGCACCCTGATCGGCGAGGCCATGCAGAAGGTCGGCAAGGACGGCGTCATCACCGTCGAGGAGAGCAACACCCTCTCCACCGAGCTCGACGTGACCGAGGGCCTGCAGTTCGACAAGGGCTACCTGTCGCCGTACTTCGTCACCGACACCGAGGCGATGGAGGCCGTCCTGGAGGACGCCGCCGTGCTCCTCGTGCAGGGCAAGATCGGCGCCCTGGCCGACCTGCTCCCGCTGCTGGAGAAGGTGCTCAGCGGCGGTGGCCGTCCGCTGCTGATCGTCGCCGAGGACGTCGAGGGCGAGGCCCTGTCGACCCTCGTCGTCAACTCCATCCGCAAGACGATCAAGGTCGTCGCGGTCAAGTCGCCGTTCTTCGGTGACCGCCGCAAGGCGTTCATGACCGACCTCGCGATCGTCACCGGCGGTCAGGTCGTCAGCGAGGACGTCGGCCTGAAGCTGGACTCCGTCGGCACCGAGGTGCTCGGCAGCGTCCGCCGCGTCGTCGTCACCAAGGACGACACGACGATCGTCGACGGCGGCGGCGGCAGCGAGGCCATCGCCGACCGGGTCGCGCAGATCCGCCGCGAGATCGACGCCACGGACTCCGACTGGGACCGCGAGAAGCTGCAGGAGCGGCTCGCGAAGCTGGCCGGCGGCATCGGGGTCATCCGCGTCGGCGCGGCCACCGAGGTCGAGATGAAGGAGAAGAAGCACCGGATCGAGGACGCCATCGCCGCCACCCGCGCCGCGGTGGAGGAGGGCGTCGTCCCCGGTGGCGGCTCCGCGCTCGTGCACGCCGCGGCCGCGGTCGACGCGCTCGACCTCACCGGTGACGAGCTGACCGGTGCCCGCGCGGTCCGCAAGGCGCTGGACGCCCCGCTGCACCGCATCGCGGAGAACGCGGGCTTCGAGGGCCGCGTCGTCGTCAGCAAGGTCCGCGAGGCCGGCGTCGGCACCGGCTTCAACGCCCAGACCGGCGAGTACGGCGACCTGGCCGCCCAGGGCGTCATCGACCCGGTCAAGGTCACCAAGGCCGCGCTCGGCAACGCCGCCTCCATCGCGGCGATGATCCTCACCACCGACTCGGCCGTCGTCGAGGCGCCGGTCGAGGAGGACGAGCACGCAGGTGGCGGTCACGGGCACTCGCACGGCGGCCACGGCCACGCGCACTGAGTGAACGCCCCGTCCCGAGGCCCTGCGCCTCGGGACGGGGCACACAGAAACGGCGAGGGCCGGTCCAGCGACTGCTGGACCGGCCCTCGCCGTCGTGTCTGCGGGCGCTACACGCCCGCGGCGACCGCGGCGGGCTCGGCGGCGATCAGCCGGGCCCGCTCCTCCTCGCTCATCCCGCCCCACACGCCGTACGGCTCGCGGACGGCGAGTGCGTGCTTCAGGCACGCCGCCACCACGGGGCAGGTGGCGCACACGGCCTTGGCCGCGTTCTGCCGCCGGGCCCGAGCGGGCCCGCGCTCACCGTCGGGGTGGAAGAACAGGGCCGTGCTCTCGCCACGGCAGGCGCCGTGCAGCTGCCAGTCCCACACCTCGGCGACGGGGGTGGGCAGTCGGCGGATGTCAGCCATGGTGGTCCTCCTCGGCTCGATGCGAGCCGGAGGGGGCGGTCCGGCTGCAAGGGGCCGGTGCCCGACGCCCACGTGCGTCAAACACGGGAGGCCGCCGCATTTTGACGCCTCCCGGCTCACCCCGCTGGGTGAGGGCATCTGTCGCCTGGTCCCCGAGCCGATCAAGGTGGTCCTCGGTCGTGCCGAAACCGGCGGGGGAGCCCCGTCCGACGTCGGCGGGGGAATCGCCCGGACACCGTGCCGGGAGCGAGGAGCAAGGCGTGATCGACGACAGGATGCGCGGTCCCGGCAGCGGGACGACGACGGTGTGGGTCTACGACGAGCGCCGGCGGGTCCGTGAGGACATCGCCTCGCGGCTCGTGGCCCTGCCGTTCGTCGGCCGGGTCGAGGCCGTCGGCGACGCCGCCCAGCTCATGTCCCGGCTGGCCACCCGGCACCCCGACGTCCTGCTCATCGGGACGCAGCGGGCCATGGACTCCGGCCTCACCGTCGCGACGCAGGCGCTGCGGGCCTTCCCGCGGCTGCCGGTGCTCGTGCTCGGGTCCTCCGACGACGCGGAGACCGTCCGTGCCGCCGTCGCCGTCGGTGCCCGCGGCTACCTGCGCTGGGACGCCACCGCCCTCGAGATGGGCCTGGGCCTGTCCCGGGTGGGCTTGAGGGTCGACGGGCGGACGCCGCAGCCGCACAACGGCGCCTCCGTGCCGCTGGCCAGCGTCGGGGCGCACTCCGGTGCCCCCGCCCCGGCCTGGAGCGGCGCCAGCCCGCTGGCCGGCTCCGCGCCGACCACGGTCCGTGCCGCCGTCGCCCAGGTGCCGGCCGTGAGCCTCTCCATGCGCGAGATGCAGGTGCTGACCGGCATGAGCCAGGGCAAGAGCAACGCCCAGATCGGCCGCGAGCTCTACCTCTCCGAGGACACCATCAAGACCCACGCGCGCCGGCTGTTCCGCAAGCTCGGCGCCAAGGACCGCGCCGAGGCGGTCGCCACCGGCTTCCGCCGGGGCATGATGACCTGACGTGTGGGCGGCGCAGCCGCCCGTACGCGAACGGATGGCGGTCGTCCCCTCGGGACGGCCGCCATCCGGCGTCTCAGGGCCCGTGCGCGCGGGACCCCTCCGGCAGGTGCAGGACCGCCACGGTGACGAGCAGCCACGGGAGGGCGAACAGCACGCTCCCGAGGACGTCGGTCGGGTAGTGCGCCCCGCGGTACAGCCGGGCCGCCGCCACCACGAGGACGACCAGCACGGCGAGGACCACCGCGAGGCGGCGCCAGCGCTCGCGTCCCCCGGCGAGCAGCAGGGCGGCCACCGCGCCGTACAGGCAGATGGCCGCCGCCGTGTGTCCCGAGGGGAAGCTCGACGTCGGCGGCAGGTGCGCGTCCAGGTGCGGGACGTCCGGCCGGGGACGGTCGATCAGCGCCGTGGTGGTGAGGAAGACGGCGAGCTCCCCGCCCAGGGCGACCGCCAGCACGACAGCGGGCCACCACGAGCGGCGGGCGATGCCGATCCCGGCCGCGGCGACGACGGCCACGGCCACGACGACCCGGGTGTTGCCGAGCTCGGCGGCCGGGCCGGACAGGGTGTCCAGGAACGCGGTCCGGTGCGCGGCGAACCACCGGACGAGCGCGGCGTCGCGACGTTCGAAGGCGTCGCCCTCAGCCGACCGGGTCAGCAGCCAGCCGGTGGCCAGGGCGAGACCGAGCAGCGCCACCAGCGCCAGCGCGAGACGGGCCGCGGTGGGACCCGGACGGACCCGGTTCCCCGCGGCCGGGGCCGCGTTCCTGCGGTGCTCGACGGCGGGCATGGGCGAAGCGTCCCGCTCCGCCGCACCTCCCGCCAGGGAGTGCGCCCTGCTCAGTCCTCGCGGGCGTGCCTGCCGCCGCGGCCGTTGCCCGGTTCCTCGCGGTCGGCGACCGCGGCGACCCCGTCGGCGTAGCCGCTCGCGTAGTCCCAGCTCACGTAGTCGTCGGGGTCGGGGTCGAACGGCGGCTCGTGCCGGCCGGTCTGCCCCTCCTCGAGCAGCTGCCGCAGGTTGGCCTGCATGAGCGCCCAGTCGACGTGGTGCTCCTCGTCGCAGTCCGGGCAGTCGACGACGATGCCCTTGATCCCGCTGGGCTCCAGCAGCGTGCGGAAGATCTCGAGCTCGGCCAGGTCGTCGAGGACGCCGGCCCGCTCCTCCATCGTCAGCGGCGGCGGACCCGACGGGTCGGCGGGCCCGAAGTCGGGGCCGGTCGCGTCGTCGAAGTTCACGTGTCCACGGTAGCCGCCTGGCAGCCGACGGTCCGCCCCACGAGGGTCGCCGCCTACGATCGAGGCGGTTCCCCGCTCGCCCAGCAGGGCGCAGACCGATCCCGGGAGGGTGGCGGCAGGCATGCAGCCCGATGAGTTCGTACCCGAGCTGCCGGCGAAGTTCGCCCCGCTCGGCCTGACCTACGACGACGTCCTCCTCATCCCCGGCGCCTCCGACGTCGTCCCGGCCGAGGTGGACACCAGCAGCCGGCTGACCCGGGGCATCCGCCTCGCCGTCCCGCTGCTGTCCAGCGCCATGGACACGGTGACCGAGGCCCGCATGGCGATCGCCATGGCCCGCGTCGGCGGCGTCGGCGTGCTGCACCGCAACCTCGCCGCCGAGGAGCAGGCCGGCCAGGTCGACCTGGTGAAGCGGTCCGAGGCCGGCATGGTGACCAACCCGGTGACCGTCTCCCCGGACAACACCCTCGCCGAGGTCGACGCCCTCTCCGCGCGCTACCGCATCTCCGGCGCCCCGGTGGTCGACGGCGACGGCGTCCTCGTCGGCATCTGCACCAACCGCGACATGCGGTTCGAGACCGACCACCACCGGCTCGTGCGCGACGTGATGACGCCGATGCCGCTGGTGACCGCGCCCGTCGGGGTGGACCCGGACACCGCGCTCGCCCTGCTCTCCAGGCACAAGATCGAGAAGCTGCCGATCGTCGACGAGGCGGGCCGGCTGCGCGGGCTCATCACGGTCAAGGACTTCGTCAAGCGCGACCAGTACCCGAACTCCACCAAGGACGCCGACGGCCGCCTCGTGGTCGGGGCCGCCCTGGGCGTCGGCGAGGACGCCTACAAGCGGGCCGGCCTGCTGGTCGACGCCGGTGTCGACGTGGTCGTGGTCGACACCGCGCACGGCCACCAGCGCGCCGTCCTCGACATGGTCGCCCGTGTGCGGAAGGACTTCGGCGGCGACGGTGGGGTGCAGGTCGTCGGCGGCAACATCGCCACCCGGGCCGGCGCCCAGGCCCTGATCGACGCCGGCGCGGACGCGGTCAAGGTCGGCGTCGGGCCGGGTTCCATCTGCACCACGCGCGTGGTGGCCGGGGTCGGCGTCCCGCAGGTCACCGCCATCTACGAGGCCTCCCTGGCGGCCCGCCCGGCCGGCGTGCCGGTCATCGCCGACGGCGGGCTGCAGTACTCCGGCGACATCGCCAAGGCACTGGTCGCCGGCGCCGACACGGTGATGATCGGTGGCCTGTTCGCCGGCGTCGAGGAGGCCCCGGGCGAGCTGGTCTTCATGAACGGCAAGCAGTACAAGACCTACCGCGGCATGGGGTCGCTGGGCGCCATGCAGAAGCGCGGCAACCAGTCCTACAGCCGCGACCGCTACTTCGCCGACGACGTCCTCTCCGACGACAAGCTCGTCCCCGAGGGCATCGAGGGGCAGGTGCCCTACCGCGGTGCCCTGTCGACGGTGGCCCACCAGCTCGTCGGCGGCCTGCGCGCCTCCATGGGCTACGCCGGCGCGGCGACGATCGCCGACCTGCAGGAGCGCGGCCAGCTCACCCGCATCACCTCGGCGGGCCTGACCGAGAGCCACCCCCATGACATCCAGATGACGGTGGAAGCACCGAACTACCGGGCCCGGTGACCTGATGTCCGCACGCGACACCGTCGAGATCGGCCTCAACCGCTTCGCCCGCCGGGGGTACGACCTCGACGAGGTCTCGATCGTCCCGTCCCGCCGCACGCGCGACACCGACGACGTCTCCACCGCCTGGCAGATCGATGCCTTCCGGTTCGAGATCCCGCTCGTCACGAGCGCCTCGGACGCCGTCGTCAGCCCGGCCACCGCCGTCGCGGTCGGCGAGGCCGGCGGCCTGGGCGTGCTCAACGCCGAGGGCCTGTGGACCCGGTACGACGACCCGGCGCCGGCCTACGCCCGCATCCGGGACGCCGCCGCCGGTGGCCCCCCGCCGGTCTCGGTGCTGCAGGAGGTCTACGCCGAGCCGGTCAAGCCCGACCTGATCACGGCGCGGATCAAGGAGATGAGCGCGGCCGGGGTCACCACCGCGGTGCGGATCTCCCCGCAGCACACCCTGCAGCTGGCGCCCGCCGTGCTCGCCGCGGGCGTCGACCTGCTGGTCATCCAGGGCACCATCGTCTCGGCCGAGCACGTCACCACGACCGGTGCGGCGCTGAACCTCAAGGACTTCATCGCCGACCTCGACGTCCCCGTGATCGTCGGTGGCGCGGCGAACTACCAGACCGCGCTGCACCTGATGCGCACCGGCGCGGCCGGCGTGATCGTCGGGGTCGGCGCCGACAGCTACTCGACCGGGGACGCCGTCATGGGCATCCGCGTGCCGCTGGCCAGCGCGATCGCCGACGCCGCCGCCGCGCGCCGCGACTACCTCGACGAGACCGGCGGCCGGTACGTGCACGTCATCGCCAACGGCCGGATCGAGACCAGTGGCGCGATCGCCCGCGCGCTGGCCTGCGGCGCGGACGCCGTCCAGCTCGGCGAGCCGCTCCGTGCGGCGGCCGAGGCGCCGGCCGGGGGCATCTGGTGGGACTCCGTCGCCGCGCACCCGCGGCTGCCCCGCGGCGGCACCTCGGCGCCGATCGAGCCGGCCGGGTCGCTGGCCGACGTCCTGCTGGGTGAGGCGCACGCCGCCGACGGCCGCACCAATCTCTTCGGCGCGCTGCGGCGCACCATGGCCAAGACCGGCTACCGGGACCTCAAGGAGTTCCAGCGGGTCGACCTCGTCGTCGGCGGCCACGTGACCGGGGAGACCGCGGACTGATGGACTTCCCGACCGTCCTCGTCGTCGACTTCGGCGCGCAGTACGCGCAGCTCATCGCCCGGCGGATCCGCGAGGCCGGCGTCTACTCCGAGATCGTGCCGTCGTCGGTGCCCGCCGAGGAGATCGTCGCCCGCAAGCCGGCGGCGATCGTGCTGTCGGGCGGTCCGTCCAGCGTCTACGCCGAGGGCGCTCCGCAGGTCGACCCGACGCTGTTCGAGGCCGGCGTGCCGGCGTTCGGCATCTGCTACGGCTTCCAGGCCATGGCCGCCTCGCTCGGCGGGACCGTGGCCCGCACCGGGGACCGCGAGTACGGCGGCACCCCGCTGACCGTGACCACCGGCGGCCGCCTGTTCGGTGAGCTGCCGTCGCTGCAGTCGGTGTGGATGAGCCACGGGGACGCCGTGCACGAGGCCCCGCCCGGGTTCACCGTGACCGCCACCTCCACCGGGGCGCCGGTCGCCGCGTTCGAGGACGTCGACCGCCGGCTGGCCGGGGTGCAGTTCCACCCCGAGGTCCGGCACACCTCGCACGGGCAGACGGTGCTCGAGCACTTCCTGTTCGACATCGCCGGCCTCGAGCCCAGCTGGACGATGGCCAACGTCGTCGAGGAGCAGGTCGCGGCGATCCGCGAGCAGATCGGCGACCGCCGGGCGATCTGCGGCCTCTCCGGCGGCGTGGACTCCGCGGTGGCCGCCGCCCTGGTGCAGCGGGCCATCGGCGACAAGCTGACCTGCGTGTACGTCGACCACGGCCTGATGCGCGAGGGCGAGACCGAGCAGATCGAGCGCGACTTCGTGGCCGTCACGGGCGCGGACCTGCGGGTCGTCGACGCCAGTGAGCGGTTCCTCGGGGCCCTGGCCGGGGTCAGCGATCCCGAGGAGAAGCGCAAGATCATCGGCCGGGAGTTCATCCGGGTCTTCGAGCAGGCCGCCCTCGACGTGGTCAAGGACGCGGAAGAGCACGGCGAGACCGTCGACTTCCTCGTGCAGGGCACGCTCTACCCCGACGTCGTCGAGTCCGGCGGCGGCACCGGCACGGCGAACATCAAGAGCCACCACAACGTCGGCGGCCTCCCCGAGGACCTCACGTTCACCCTCGTCGAGCCGCTGCGGACGCTGTTCAAGGACGAGGTCCGCGAGGTCGGCCGGCAGCTCGGCCTGCCCGACACCCTCGTGCAGCGCCAGCCGTTCCCCGGCCCCGGGCTGGGCATCCGCATCGTCGGCGAGGTCACCCGCGACCGGCTCGACGTGCTGCGCCGGGCCGACGCGATCGTGCGGGCGGAGCTCTCGGCGGCCCAGATGGACACCGAGATCTGGCAGTGCCCCGTGGTGCTGCTGGCCGACGTCCGGTCGGTCGGGGTGCAGGGGGACGGGCGGACCTACGGGCACCCGATCGTGCTGCGGCCGGTGTCCAGCGAGGACGCGATGACCGCGGACTGGACCCGGCTGCCCTACGACCTGCTGGCGAGGATCTCGACCCGGATCACCAACGAGGTCGCCGAGGTCAACCGCGTGGTCCTCGACGTCACGAGCAAGCCGCCTGGCACCATCGAGTGGGAGTAGCGGCCACGCTCCGCTGCACGTGAGAGGCCCGGAACCGCTGCGGTTCCGGGCCTCTCACGTTCGATCGCGGCTGGCTCACCGGCGGCGACGGGCCCGCCGGATCTCGCTGACCAGCAGCGCGATGCCGCCGCCGATCAGGACGACCCAGAGGATGCCGCCGTCCTCGAAGATCCCGAGCGGCAGGTCCGCCGAGACGAGCCCGACCAGGGCGATCAGCACGAACACCACGCCGGGGACGAGCGCCGTCAGGTCGGGCCGGCGCTGCACCGGCGGCGGGGGCTGCAGCGCCGGGACCGGAGCCGGGTCGGGTGCCGTCAGCTCGCGCAGCGCCTGCTCCTGCCAGGCGGTGGGCGTCGTCGGGAACTCGCTGAAGTCAGCCACGGGACACCTCCGTGTCGCCGACACCGTGGTCGACGGTCAGGACGAACTCGGGTTCGTCGTCGTCCACGCCGGGGCCGGAGCCGGACCCGGGGAAGTAGCCGCCCTCGGACGAGCCGCCGTCGAAGACCTGGTCCTCGCCCACGCCGGTGTCCAGCGACAGCTGCACGTCCGCCTCGCGCGGCAGGACGATGTCGAGGTCGCCGACGCCGTGGTCGATCTCGATGCGCAGCGGCTCGTCGATGTCGGCGACGTCGATGCGGCTCAGGTCGACGGTCATGTCCCCGGCACCCAGCCGGTAGGCGTCCCGGACCTGGCTGACGTCGGCCGGCCGGTAGTCGCGGTCGCCGACCCCGCCGCCGTTCCACGGCACGGACGAGGTGAGCACCAGGGCGAGGGAGAGGACGACGCCCAGCGCGATCAGTCCGCCCCGCGCACTGCGGCCGGGGGTGAAGGCCGCGGCGACGAGGCCGAGCCCCACCACGAGCAGCGCGGTGCCGAGGAAGACACGGGGACCGGGCTCCCAGTCGGTCAGCCGGACCGCCAGCACGAGCGACCCCACCGCGATCAGGACGCCGGCCATCGTGAGCCGGCCGACCGGGGAGCGGGGGAGGGTCGGTGCGTCGGCGACCCGGGCGACAGCGGCGCCGTCGTCCGCGCGGCGGGGACCGGCCGGCATCACCACCCACAGCAGCAGGTAGACGAGGATTCCGGTGCCGCCGGCGAGGGTGAGGGCGACGAAGCCGACCCGCCACAGCAGCGGGTCGATCCCGCTGTAGTCGGCGAGGCCGCCGGCGACGCCGCCGACCATCTTGTCGTCGCGGCTACGGCGGGCCTGGGGACGGGCCGGCGGTCCGGACGGCGGTGGGGGCGGTGGCCAGGCGGGAGGCGGGTCCACCGTGGGCGGTGCGGGAGGCGGAGCTGCGGTCATGCCGGAGAGCCTGGCCCGCCGGGGGCCGTCGGGACATCAGGGAAGCCCCCCATCGGACCCTGGTCCCGCCCGCCGGGGTGATCACCGGTGCCTGATGCGCCGGGCCGGTGCGACGATCGACGGGTGACGGTGGACAGCACGCCCGCGACGGGCGTGGCGACGACGGACGCACCCCTGGCGCGCCCGCCGCTCGTGCGCCCGCGGTCGGGCCGGATGCTCGCCGGTGTCGCCGCCGGCACGGCCGCCCACCTGCGCACCGACCCGCTGGTCGTCCGGGTCGGGCTCGTGGCGCTGGCCGTGACCGGGATCGGCGTCGTCGTCTACGGGCTGCTGTGGCTGTTCATGCCGATCTCCGACGCCGAGGTGCCGGCCGCCCCCACGGTGGACCGGCCCAGCCGCCGGCAGACGATCGGCCTGGTCCTGCTCGGCATCGGCGCGCTGGCGCTCGTGACCAACCTGGCGAGCTGGGGGAACGGGGACGTCACCGTCCCGCTGCTGCTGGTCGGCGTGGGTCTGGCGACCATCTGGCGGCAGCTGGACACCGACCGCACGCTGGCCCGGCCCCGCGTCCGCTGGGTGCTGGCCGGCGGCGTCGCGCTCGGCGTCATCGGCGTGGTCCTGCTGCTCGCGAGCACCGGCCAGCTGGCCAACGCCCGCAACGGGTTCGCCGCCACCCTCGTGATCCTGGTCGGCGTCACGCTGGCGACCGCGCCGCTCTGGCGGCGGCTGCTCACCTCGCGCGAGGTCGAGCGCACCGCACGGATCAGGTCCGAGGAGCGGGCCGCCCTCGCCGCGCACCTGCACGACTCGGTGCTGCAGACGCTCGCGCTGATCCAGCGGCACGCCGGCGACCAGCAGGCCGTCGCCCGGCTGGCCCGCAGCCAGGAGCGCGAGCTGCGCACCTGGCTGTATGAGCCGGCGAAGGCGTCCGAGGGCACCTGGGCCGGCCTGGTGTCGGCGATGGTCGCCGAGGTGGAGGCCGACCACGAGCTCACCGTGGACCCGGTGGTCGTGGGTGACGCGCCGGTGGACGACGCCCTCGCCGCCCTGGGGGCGGCCACCCGCGAGACGCTGGTCAACGCCGCGAAGCACTCGGGGGCGGCGTCCGCCGACCTCTACACCGAGGTCACCGCGCAGTCGGTGTCGGTATTCGTCCGCGACCGGGGGCAGGGCTTCGACCCCGCCGCCGTCCCGGCCGACCGCCGCGGTCTGCGCGACTCGGTGGCCGGCCGCCTGACGCGGTTCGGCGGGACGACGGCCGTGCGCTCCGCGCCGGGAGAGGGGACCGAGGTGGAGCTGCTGCTGCCCAGGGAGGCGTCCGCGTGAGCGAACCGGTCGGGAGCGGGGTGCCGCGGGTCTTCGTCGTCGACGACCACGGGATGGTCCGGGCCGGCGTGCGGGCGGAGCTCGGCGACTCGGTGACGGTCGTCGGCGAGGCCGCCGACGCCGACGCGGCCATCGCCGGCATCCGCGCCACCGTGCCCGACGTCGTCCTCCTCGACGTGCACCTGCCCGGCGGCGGTGGGCGGGCGGTGCTGGAGACGCTGCGCGCGGAGCTCCCCGCCGTCCGCTACCTGGCGCTGTCGGTGTCCGACGCCGCCGAGGACGTCATCGCCGTCATCCGCGCCGGCGCCCGGGGGTACGTCACCAAGACGATCTCCGGGCCCGACCTGCGGGCCGCGGTGCAGCGGGTGGCCGACGGCGACGTCGTGTTCAGCCCGCGCCTGGCCGGGTTCGTGCTGGACGCCTTCTCCGCCACCGCCGCACCGTCCCCGACCGAGGACCCCGCCGTCGATCCGGGCCTGGACCTGCTGTCGGCGCGGGAACGCGAGGTCATGCAGCTGCTGGCCCGCGGGTACACCTACCGGGAGATCGGCTCGCGGCTGTTCATCTCGGTGAAGACCGTGGAGTCCCACGCCTCGAACGTGCTGCGCAAGCTCCAGCTGTCCAACCGCAACGAGCTCACGAGGTGGGCGGCGACCAACCGGCTCCTCTGATCGTCGGCCTCCGGCCGACACCGCGGCCACGTGCCGTCCCCACCTGCGCTGAGCCCCACCGTCGCACCCTTCGCGGAACCCTCCGGGCCCCACTCGGGCACGACAGTTCACTCCGTGAACACGACGTGGAAGGCCTCGGCGAGGCGGCCGGCGGGCAGGCCGAAGGTGCGGCCGACCTGCTCCATCCAGCCGGTGACGAACTGCTCGAGGTCGCCGCGGTGGCCGACCTGGCTGACGTGGGACTTGAGCGCGGCGAACTTCAGCTCGACGACGTCGGTCACGTCGACCGCGTGGTCGGCGCGCGGGCTGGCGCCCAGCCACACCTCCGACACCGTCCACGCCTCCAGGCCCTCGTCGGCGAGCAGCTCGGGGAAGGCGAACGGGTTGCGGGAGTCGGGGTAGACCGCGCGCAGGGTCGACTCCCCGGTGATCATGTGGTCGGGGTGGCTGGCCCCGATCCGCTCGTACCAGCGCTCGGGGGAGCTGGTGAGGACGCGCTGCGGACGGACCTGCCGGATGACGCGGGAGATGTCGCGGCGCAGGTCGAGCGTCGGCTCCAGCCGGCCGTCGGGGTAGCCGAGGAAGCGGACGTCGGTCACGCCGACCGCCGCCGCGGCCGCGCGCTGCTCCTCCTGCCGCAGCGGGCCCATCAGGTGCCGCGGCGTCTCGTCGAAGCCGCCGGCGTCGCCGTCGGTGACGATGCAGTAGGTGACCTCGGTGCCGGCCGACGTCCAGGTCGCGACGGTCCCCGCGCTGCCGAAGTCGACGTCGTCGGGGTGGGCGAGGACGCACAGGACGCGGTCGACGTGCTCGGCGGGACGGCGGGGGAGGGGAGCGGTCACCCGGCGGAGCCTAGGAGGCCCGCCCGGGGGACCGCAGACCGGCGAGCTTGTCGGGGTTGCGGAAGACGAGCACCTGCTCGACGCGACCGTCGGTGACGACCAGGGTCGTCGCCATGAACGGGCCCTCCGGCGTCGACGCCACGACGCCGAGCTGGCCGTTGACCTCGGTGAGCTCGACGCGCATGCCCGGGATGGCGGCACCCTCCGGGCCGACCGCCGCCAGGAACCGGGCCACCTTCTCCGCGCCGACGATGGGCCGCAGCGCCGCCTTGGCCTTCCCGCCGCCGTCGGTGACCAGCACGGCGCCCGGGGCCAGGACGGTGAGCAGCTCCTCGACGTCCCCACCGACCGCGGCGGCCAGGAACCGCTCGGTGACCTCCCGCTGGGCGGTGGCGTCGGTGTCGAACCGGGGTCGGCGCGCGGCCACGTGCTCGCGGGCCCGGTGCGCCAGCTGACGGATGGCGGGCTCCGTGCGCCCGAGGACCGCCGCCACCTCCGCGCTCGGCAGGCCGAACACCTCGCGGAGCACGAACACGGCCCGCTCGACCGGGGAGAGCGTCTCGAGGACGACGAGCAGCGCCAGCGACACCTGCTCGCCGAGCTCGACCTCGTCGGCCGGGTCCGGCGCGGTGCCGGTGAGCAGCGGCTCGGGCAGCCACGGGCCGACGTAGGTCTCCCGGCGGCTCTGCGCCGAGCGCAGCCGGTCCAGCGCCAGGCGGGTGGTGATGCGCACGAGGTAGGCGCGCGGGTCCTCGACGTCGTCGCGACCGGCGGCCGACCAGCGCAGCCAGGCGTCCTGCACGGTGTCCTCGGCGTCGGCGACGCTCCCGAGCATCTGGTAGGCGACTGTGAACAGCAGCCGCCGGTGCGCGTCGAAGGACCCCAGGACCTCGGGAGGGACGCCGGTCATGCCGCCGGCACCGCGCACCGGTCGCGGAACCCCTGGCTGGTGAGCCCCAGCGCGGCGTTGAACCGGGACCGGCTGTTCTCCACGGCGACCATCATCGTGAGCTCCACCAGGGCCGCGTCGTCGAGGTCGCGCCGCAGGCCGGCGACCATCTCGTCGGTCACCACCGGCGGGGTGGCGGTCATGGCCTCCGCGTACTCGAGCACCCGGCGTTCGAGGTCGGTGAACGCGTCGCTGTCGCGCCAGTGCGGCACGGCGAGGAGCTTCGCCGGGTCGACGCCGTCCCTGGTGCTGATCCAGGAGCCGAAGTCCACGCACCAGGAGCAGCCGATCCCCACCGCGGAGGCCATGACGGCAAGGGCCTCGAGCGTGGGGTCGAGGCGGTGGCACCGGGCCAGGGCCCCCTCCTGGAGCGCCGAGGCCAGCAGGACGCCGGGGTGGTGCCCCATCGCCGCGGCCGGGTCCAGCTCGGCGCCGTAGCTGCGACGCGACCACCACCGGGCCAGACGGTTGACGACGGTGCGCGGCGGGTCGAGCGGGATGCGGGCCATGTCGGGCGTCCTCTCCGGAGGGTGGTGCCCATGGAGACGACGCAGCAGATCCGGATGTGACAGGCGGGGGCTCAGCCGGGCAGGACGGCCGGCGCGCCCGGCTGCGGACGGGTCGCGGCCATCGCGTCGGCCACGTCCGGCGTGAGCACCCGGTTCCGGCCGGCCGCCTTGGCGGCGTACAGCGCACGGTCGGCCTCCCGGAGGACCTCCGAGAGCGTCGCCGTGGCCCCCCGGGTGCTGGTGACGCCGGCGGAGACGGTGATCGGGAGCCCGGCGACCGGGGTGGCCGCGACCGCCTGACGGACGCGCTCGGCGACCAGGGCGGCGTCGTCGATGTCCCGGCCGGGCAGCAGCAGGACGAACTCCTCGCCGCCGACCCGGTAGGCGACGTCGGTCGACCGGAGGCTGCTCCGCAGGCGGTCGGCCAGCTCCACGAGGACGTGGTCGCCGCGGTCGTGCCCGTGGGTGTCGTTGACCTGCTTGAAGTGGTCGACGTCGCACATCACCACGCCGATGCACTGGCCGGTCCCCTGCGCCAGGCGCTGGGCCTCGGCGAACCGCGAGGAGAGGGTCAGCCGGTTGAGCAGGCCGGTCATCGGGTCGGCGACCGCCTCGTCGCGGCTCTGGAGGTCCGCGGAGGCGAGGTGCGAGCCGACCAGGCCGACGGAGACGACCAGCGAGGCGAACACGGTCAGGTGCAGCACCGGCGGCGCCTCCGGGGCCGGCGGGAGGGCGGGCGCGAACAGCACGGCCGGGGTCAGCAGCGCGGCGATGGTGCCCACGGCCGCCACCAGCACCTGCGGCCGGAAGCAGACGGCCTGGGCGAGGACGGGGACGACGAGCAGCGGGAGCAGCGGGCTGGCGGCCCCGCCGGTGAGGAGCACGGCGGCGACGAGGTCCAGCTCGAGCACGCCGAAGGTCAGCGCGGTGACGTGCTCGGGGTTCTGGCTGCGCCGGTGCAGGACCGTGCCGACGGCCATCGTGGCGGTACCGACCAGGACGACCACGACGAGGGCCGGGCCGTACCAGACCGCGGAGACCAGGCAGGCGGCCCCGACCGCGGCACCGAGACGCTCGGGCCGGCTCAGCGCGCGGCGCATGTCCGCGTAGCGCGCGCGGTCGACGGCGCCACCGCGCAGCCAGCGCACGGTGCGCGACTCGGCCGCCGGTGCGGCCTCGGATGGGGATCCCACGCTCCGTGTATCGACTCCAATTAGTCCGACCTTGAGAGCGCCGAGCCCTTCTCATGAGGAGAGGGGAGGACCAAGATGTCCTACCGTGCTGCCGCAGACACGGGGCGTGACGACGTCCGGAGGCCGGGAGGCCTCGCAGGAGTCCCCGCCGTCGGCCCTGCCGCCACTCCTCCCCACGACGGCGGTCTGCAGCGCGGGTGCGCTCCTCGCGGTCGTCGTCGGTCTCGCGTTCGTCCTGCCGGCCGACGTCCACGACCGCGTGGTCTCCAACCTCGCCCAGCTGGTCGCACCCGCCGCCGCGGCCGGTGCGCTGCTGCGGCGGGCACGGCGGTCCCTCGGCCGGTCGCGCCTCACCTGGGCCGCCCTCGGGACCGCGTGCGCGAGCTGGGCGGCGGGTCAGGCCTGGTGGACGTCGCAGGAGATGACCGGTGCCGGCATCCCCTTCCCGTCCGTGGCCGACGTGGGCTTCGTGGCGTTCGCCGTCCTGGCAGCGGTGGGCCTGCTGCTCCACCCGGCCGACGGTGGCGGGCGCGCCCGCTGGCGGCGCACGTCCGACGCCGTGATGTGCACCGCCGCGGTGGCGCTGGTCAGCTGGCAGTTCGTGCTCGGTCCGGTGGTGGACCGGCAGGCCGCGACCCCGCAGCTGGACTGGCTGCTCTTCCTGACCTACCCCGCCCTGGACGTGGCGCTCATCGTGCTGTGCCTGCTCACGGCGGCCCGCGCACGGATGCGGCAGCCGGACCTGCTGCTGGTCTGCGCCGGTCTGCTGGCGCTGAGCATCTCCGACGGCACCTTCGCCTATCTGCAGGCGACCATGCGCTACGCCGGGTTCTCCGCCGACCTCGGGTGGGTTGTCGGCTTCCTGCTGCTCGCGCTCGCGGGCATGGCGCGCCCGGCCGGCACTCGGGTCGGGTGCGCCGGGGATGCGAGGCGCGACCGTGCGGCGCTCGCCGCGCACCTGCTGCCCTACGTCCCGGTCGCGGTCGCGCTGGTGACCACCGTGCTGCACGTCCTGCTCGGCGGGGAACTGGGCGTCGTCGAGGTCTGCCTCGCCACCGTCGTGATCACCCTCGTCCTCGCCCGGCAGTACCTGGCGCTCCGGGACAACGTCCGTCTCTCCGCCGAGCTGGCGGCCCGGGAGGCCGTCCTGCGCCACCAGGCGTTCCACGACGTGCTCACCGGCCTGGCCAACCGGGCGCTGTTCCTCGACCGGCTGCAGCACGCCGTCGCCCTGCACCGCCGGGACCGGCGCCCGGTCGCCGTCGTCTTCCTCGACCTGGACGACTTCAAGGTCGTCAACGACACCCTCGGGCACGCGGCGGGGGACGAGCTCATCGTCCGGGCGGCCGACCGGCTCGGCCGCGCCACGCGCGCCGGGGACACCGTGGCCCGGCTCGGCGGGGACGAGTTCGCCGTCCTGCTGGAGGACGGCGGGGACGCCGAGGAGGCGACCTCCCGCCTGCTCGAGGCGCTGCGCGAGCCCTTCCAGGTGGCGGGCAGCCCGGTGCTGGTGCGGGCGAGCGTGGGCATCTGCGCGCTCGGCCCGGACGACCCGCCGCTCCCTGCTGACACGTTGCTCGGCCGGTCCGACACCGCCATGTACGCCGCCAAGCGCGCGGGCAAGGGCCAGGTCGTCCGCTACCGGCCCGGCCTGACCCTCCAGGAGCGGGAACCGGCGGGGCTCGCCGCCGAGCTGCGCCGCGCGGTGCACGCGGGGGAGGTGACGCTGGCCTACCAGCCCATCGTCGACCTGGGCAGCGGGCGGGTCGTCGCGCTCGAGGCGCTGGCGCGCTGGACGAGCGACTCGGGGGCGGTCGCGCCCGACGTCTTCGTCCCGGTGGCCCAGCGTGCGGGACTGCTCGACGAGCTGACCGGCCAACTGCTGGCCCAGGCCTGCGAGCGGCTGGCCTGCTGGTCGGCCGACCGCGAGGGCGATCTCGCGGTGCACGTCAACGTCGCGCCGGCCTCGCTCGTCCGGCCGGGGCTCGTGCCGCGCGTGCGGGAGCTCGTCGAGTGGTACGGGCTGACGTCCGGTCAGCTGGTCCTGGAGGTGAGCGAGTCGGGGCTGCTGGCCCACGAGGAGGCCGCCGAGGTCGTGATCGGTGAGCTGTCCCAGCTCGGGGTGGGCGTCTCGCTGGACGACTTCGGGGTGGGGCACTCCTCCCTGGCCCGCCTCGGGGCGCTGTCGCTGGAGTCGGTCAAGATCGACCGGTCCCTCCTCGCGCGCATCGACCGCGACCCGCGCGAGGCGACGCTGCTGGGGGCGGTCTTCCGGCTGGCGCGCGACCTGACGCTGCCGGTGATCGCGGGGGGCGTCGAGCGGCCCGGGCAGCTGTCGGCGCTGCGCCGGATGGGCTGTCCGCAGGCGCAGGGCTTCCTGCTCGCCCGCCCGGTGCCGGCCGAGGCCGTCCCGGACCTGCTGGGCGGTTCCCGCCTCCTCGCCGTCTGACCCCGGGGTCCGGCGCCGGGCGGGTCAGAGCCGGCCGCGGCCCTGCCGGAGCAGCATGAGCGCGAGCGTCGCGCCGTCGTCGCCCAGGGCGGAGCGGAACCGCGCCAGGACCTGCGACTCCCGGGAGAGGGAGAGCCGGGTGCCGCCGGAGGCGGCCCGCAGCGCGCCGATCTCGGCGGACACGGCCAGCCGGCGCTGCACCAGGTCGATGATCTGGGCGTCGCAGGCGTCGATCTGCTCGCGCAGAGCGCCGATGCGGTCGGCCGGGTCGGTCGTGGCGGTGGTGGTGGTCATGACGTTCTCCTGCGGGTCGGGCTCGTCGGCCGTCGGACCCGGGAACGAGAAACGCCCCGGGCTCCTCGGGCCCGGGGCGTCTGTTGCGGCGTGTGCTCAGCCAGCGGTGACGGACACCGGATCCCGGTGGCCGTAGTAAAAGCTGACCGTGGCGAGCACGGCGGGGAGTCTGCCACAGCGCGCCGGCGCCGGCGAGCGCCCCTGCGGAGTGCCCCGGACGGCCGCGGCGGTGTCACCCGTCCGAACTACAGTGGTGTGGCTATGAGCAGCGTCCAGCAGGCCCTCCCCGGCACGGCCACCCTCCAGCGGTCCGCGCGCGGCCAGACGGGCCGGGAGCTCGACCGCATGCTCGCCGGGCTGAACGGCCCGCAGCGCGACGCGACCGTCCACGAGGGCGGTCCGCTGCTCATCGTGGCCGGGGCGGGGTCGGGCAAGACCCGGGTGCTGACCCACCGCATCGCCTACCTGCTGGGCGCCCGGGACGTGCAGCCGGGCGAGATCCTCGCGATCACCTTCACCAACAAGGCCGCGGGCGAGATGAAGGAGCGGGTGGCCGCTCTCGTCGGTCCCCGGGCGCGCGCGATGTGGGTGTCGACCTTCCACTCGATGTGCGTGCGCATCCTGCGCGCGGAGGCGGCGAAGCTCGGCCTGAAGTCGTCGTTCACGATCTACGACCAGGGCGACTCGGTCCGGCTGATGTCGATGGTGGCCCGCGACCTCGACCTCGACGCGAAGCGCTATCCGGGCCGCAGCCTCGCCAACCAGGTCTCCAACCTGAAGAACGAGCTGGTCGACGAGGAGAGCTTCGTCCCGCAGACGGCGCCGGAGAAGGTGCTGGCCGAGGCCTACACGCTCTACCAGCAGCGGCTGCGCCAGGCGCACGCCATGGACTTCGACGACCTGATCATGAGCACGGTGCACCTGTTCCAGGCGTTCCCGGACGTCGCCGAGCACTACCGCCGGCGCTTCCGGCACGTGCTGGTCGACGAGTACCAGGACACCAACCACGCGCAGTACATGCTGGTGCGGGAGCTCGTGGGCACGGGCGAGGGCCCGGTGCCCATGGCGGAGCTGTGCGTCGTCGGCGACGCCGACCAGTCGATCTACGCCTTCCGCGGCGCCACGATCCGCAACATCGACGAGTTCGAGCGCGACTACCCGCAGGCGACGACGATCCTGCTGGAGCAGAACTACCGCTCGACGCAGCGGATCCTGCGGGCGGCCAACACCGTCATCGCGAAGAACACCTCCCGGCGGCCGAAGAACCTGTGGACCGACGCCGGCGACGGCGACCTGATCGAGGGCTACGTCGCCGAGAACGAGCACGACGAGGCGGCCTGGGTCGCCGAGCAGATCGACGCGCTCGTCGACGAGGGCAAGGCGCAGCCCAAGGACATCGCGATCTTCTACCGGACCAACAACGCCTCCCGGGTGTTCGAAGAGGTGTTCATCCGGGTCGGCATGCCCTACAAGGTCGTCGGCGGGGTGCGCTTCTACGAGCGCAAGGAGGTCCGCGACGCGCTGGCCTACCTGAAGGTCGTCGCCAACCCGGCCGACGTGGTGAGCCTGCGCCGGGTCCTCAACACGCCGAAGCGGGGGATCGGCGAGCGCGCCGAGGCCTGCATCGAGCAGTACGCCGACCGGGAGCGGATCCCGTTCGCCTCCGCGCTGCGACTGAGCTCCGAGGTCCCGGCGCTGGCCACGCGGTCGCTCAAGGCGATCCAGGAGTTCGTGGCGCTGCTGGAGGAGTTCGAGCAGCTGGTCGAGACCGGTTCCGGTCCGGCCGCGCTCCTCGAGAGCATCCTCGACCGCACCGGCTACCTGACCGAGCTGTCGGCCAGCACCGACCCCCAGGACGAGGGTCGGGTCGACAACCTCAACGAGCTCATCTCGGTGGCCGCGGAGTTCGAGGCGGCGCACCCGGGGGGCACGGTCACCGACTTCCTCGAGCAGGTGTCGCTGGTGGCCGACGCCGACCAGATCCCGGTCGCCGGCGACGAGGCCGGCGTCGTCACGCTGATGACGCTGCACACGGCCAAGGGCCTGGAGTTCCCGGTCGTCTTCCTGACCGCGCTCGAGGACGGCGTCTTCCCCCACCTGCGGGCACTCGGCGACCCGCGCGAGCTGGAGGAGGAGCGCCGGCTGGCCTACGTGGGGATCACGCGGGCGCGGGAGCGGCTGTTCCTGTCGCGGGCGACCGTGCGCACCAGCTGGGGGCAGCCGGCCTACAACCCGCCGTCCCGCTTCCTCGACGAGCTGCCCGCCGACACGGTGCACTGGGCGAACCTCGCGCCGACGCCCGCACCGAGCACCGGCTACAGCCGCGGCTACTCCTCGGCGCAGACGCGGGTGGCGGCAACCGGGCTCTCGACCGGCGGGCTGCGCGGCGGTGCGGGCAACCGGGCGGTCATCTCGGTCGAGGTGGGCGACCGGGTCAGCCACGACGCGTTCGGCATGGGCACCGTCGTCGAGGTCAACGGCGTCGGCGACAAGGCCCAGGCGACCGTGGACTTCGGCAGCGGCGGCACCAAGCGCCTCGTCCTGCGCTACGCCCCGCTCGTCAAGCTCTGACCGACGAGCGGGGGCCCGGAGGGTCCCCCGAGGAGGTCAGCGAGCCGCCCCGCGAGGCACCGCGACGAGGCGGGCCCGGAGGGTCCCCGAGGAGCGTGTGGGAAGGGCTCCACGCGGCCGGGGGACGGCACGTGGCCGCGGTGTCGGCCGGAGGCCGACAGATCACTCACACCTCGACGCCGCGCTCGGCCAGGTAGTCCTCGGGGTCGATCCGCCGGCCGTCCTCGCCGCCACGGTGGATCTCGTAGTGCAGGTGCGGACCGGTGGACTGGCCCTCGCTGCCGACCTTGGCGATCTCGTCGCCGGCGTGCACGATGTCGCCCGCGGCGACGCTGTAGTAGCGCATGTGACCGTAGATGTGGACGTCGCCGTCGGCGTCCTGGATGTAGATCGCGTTGCCGTAGCCGGACGCGCGCCCGGCCCGCAGGACGACGCCGTCGGTGGCCGCGTAGATCGGGGTGCCGAGCGGTGCGGCGAGGTCGATGCCCCAGTGCATGGTGCCCCAGCGCATGCAGAAGCAGGTCGTCATGCGGGCGCCCGGGAGCGGGTTGGCGGTGGTGGGCGTCCGGGCGGCGCGGGAGGCGGCGAGCTCGCCCAGGCGGACCTCGGCCTCGGCGGCGCTGATGCCCTGGCGGACGCCGGCGTCCTCCATGCCGCCGGAGAACCCCGAGTCCTCACCGAGGCCGTAGTCGGCCGCGCTGACGCTCTCCGGGGCGGGCTCCCCGTCGCCCAGCAGGCCCGGGGCGCCGGCGGCAAGCGCGCCCACGACGAGGGCGGCCAGCCAGAGCGGAGCGCGGCGGCCGGGAGGACGGCGGAGGCGGCGGCGCAGTCCGGCGGTGATCCGCGACCCGGCGGGTGCGACCGCCTCGGTGGTCCCCGGGGCGTCGGTGTCGCTCTCCGCAGAGCCGGTCTCGGCGGTCCCGGTGGCCGGCGACTCCTCGGTCGCGGGCTCGGCGGGCGCTGCCGTCGAGCGGCCGCGGCGGGCGAAGCGACCGGGTACCTGGGGGGCCTCGGGGAGCTCGCCCGAGGCGGCCGAGCGCTCCAGGAGCGTGGGACCGGCTGAGCGAGACACGTCGTACCTCCCGTGGGGCTCCTCCCGCCGGGGCACTCGGAGAGGGCCCGTCGGGGGAGCGACGGCGGCGGAGGCGTCCGGTCCTGAGACGCCCGCCGGTGGAGTCCCGGCGCCGTGATCGGACCGTAACCCTCAGTCAGCTCCGGGCTGCGGAGGCGGACCTGCGTGTCGCCATGTCGAGACGGCGACCACGGGAGGCCGGCCGGAGAGTGAACCGGTCAGGCGACGGCGGCGGCCGGAGCCGCCGGCGCGGGGCGCAGGCCCGCGAGGGTGGCGGCGACCTCGTCGACCACCGACCGCGAGAAGGGCAGCGACATGTGGCCCACGCCGCGGACCAGGACGTTGCGGGCCCCGAGGTCCGGGTGCTCGCACCGGGCGGCGCTGGTCGGCAGCACGAGCTGGTCGAGGTCGCTGTAGATGGCGGTCACGGGGGTGGCGAAGCCCGGCGCGGGCTCGGCGAGCTCCCGCAGCAGCGGGGAGCCGGGGCGCAGCTGCCTGACCATCGGCGTCGGCAGGAGGTGGGCGAGCACGGAGCCCTGGTGCGGGGTGCCCAGCGTGACCAGGGTCTGGATCCGGCGGGCCCCGTCCTGACGCTGCAGGTGGTAGCGGGCGATGAGGCCACCCAGGCTGTGGCCGACGACGTGGATCCGGTCGTGGCCGGTCTGCGCACAGATCCGCTCGATCTCCCGACCGAGGTCGGCGGCACCGCGGGCGGCGTCGCCCAGCATGGGGCTGTAGTTCCAGGTGCACACCGAGGCGAAGCCGCGCCTGCGCAGCCCCCGACGCATGGCCGTGAAGATCGACCGGTTGTCCACCAGGCCGTGGACGAGCAGCACGGGAACGCGGGCGGCCAGCGGATCGGCGGCGAAGAGGGCGCGCGCACTCGGCGGGGCCGGAGCGGGCCGCCGGCTCGCATCGGGGCGCAGGACCTCGGTGCGGGCACCCAGCGGGTACATGAGGACGTGGGCGCCGACGAGGGCCAGTTCGGTGATCCCGCCGGTCAGCGTGGCGGGGCGGGCGAGGGCGCGCAGGACACCTCGTGGCGCTCCCGGGACCGGTGCGACCGTGTGCGACGCTGGAGTCGACCCCGGGTCGGTGGACGGGCTCATCGGCACTCCCTCCCCGTCGGTCCCGCGCGGGACCGGCTGCCAGCCCGTCGTCGCTCGGAGCACGTATGTGCTCCGTTCACCTGACGGTAATACCGCTGCGTGTTGCACGTCACACTCGGGACGCCGGGGCCGACCGCATCGACACCGGTTCGTGACCGGACGAAGGGGGCCCCGTGTCCGCCCGCGAACGCCCGGCCCGCGAGGCCGGAGCCGCCACCGCCCGACGGACGGGGGGCCGACCCCCGACCGGTCGCACCCGCCCGACGTCCGGCCGGGACCGGACCGCAGGGGCCTCGCGCGCCTCGCGTCCGGCGGGCGGGCGGAAGGCGCCGGCTCCGGTGGCGCACTACTCGGTGGTCGTCGGGACGACGCCGGTCGTCGCCCGGGTGGCCGGGGGACTGCTCGTCCTGGCCGGTCTCCTGGGCGTCGCCGCGCTGTTCCCCACCTACCTCGTCCTCGCCGGGACGGCGGTCCCCCTGGCCGACGGTCCGGTCGGCCTCCTCGGCGGGCTCGTCGTGCCGGGAACGGCCCTCGCGGTCGGCGGGACCCTCGCCGCGGGGCGGCTGCCGAAGTTCGGGCTGGCCCACGCGGCGGTGGCCGGCTCACTGGCGCTCGGGGCGCTGCTCATCGAGCTCTACAACGGCAGCGAGTCCGTCCAGCGGGCCGGGCGCGAGGTGCTGGGCGGGCGGTGGCTGCTCACCACCTCGGTCGACCGCGGGGCCGGGTGGTGGCTGCAGGTCCTCTCCCTGGGCTGCCTCGTGCTCGCGGCCGGCTGTGCCGCGGCCGCCTGGGGCCGCACGGTGATGGAGGACGACGGCGCCCTCGACCCGGCGCGCCCGGGACTGGCCGGCCTGGCGGTGCTCGTCGGCGCCGGCACGGTGCTGTGCCTCGCGCAGCCCGCCGCGCAGCTGCCGGAGCTGCTGGTCACCAACCCCCGCACCCTGGAGCAGGTCGTGGTCGAGCAGCAGGGGCCGCAGGCGCTGTACGAGCGCCCCGGCTGGGCGCTGCTCGGCGGTCTCCTGCTGGCCGGCGCGCTGCTCCTGTGCTCGGTCCTGGCACCCTCGCTGCGACCGCGGCTGGCCGCCGTCGGTGGCCTGCTCGCCATCACCGCCGTCGTCCTGTCGGCCGGCCTGGCCGGCATCCGCGCCGCCGCCACCCCGGAACTCGAGTGGTCCCTGCCGGGCATGGGCCTGCTCGTCATGGGTCTGGCCTACGCCGGGCTCACCCTGCTGGCCTGGCGACTGCACCGGCGGCCGGCGCCCACCGCCTGACCGCGGCTCGGTCCCCAGACCCGTGACGGTGGGGGTCAGGTCGCGCGGCGCGAGGTCCGTCGCGGCGGCCGGACGGCGCCCGCGATGCCCATCCCCGCCCCGAGCAGGGCGGTTCCCGGGGTGGTGCCGGGACGGCGCACGCCGGGCTCCTCGACGTCGGGGACCTCGAAGGGGTGGTCGGCCTGTGATGCCGCCCACCCCCTCCGACGCCGACGAGACGACGGGGTCACAGGGGCGTTACGGTGCCTGCTCGTGGATCTCTTCGAGTACCAGGCTCGTGACCTGTTGGCCTCGCACGGCGTCCCCGTGCTCCCCGGTGGCGTCGCCGAGACGCCGGACCAGGCGGAGGCGATCGCCCGCGAGATCGGCCAGCAGGTGGTCGTCAAGGCGCAGGTGAAGGTCGGCGGCCGCGGCAAGGCCGGTGGCGTCAAGCTCGCCGCCGACGCAGACGAGGCGCGCGCCCGCGCCCAGGACATCCTCGGCCTGGACATCAAGGGGCACATCACCCACAAGGTGATGGTCGCCCAGGCGTCCGACATCGCCGAGGAGTACTACTTCTCCTACCTGCTGGACCGCTCCAACCGCACCTTCCTGGCCATGGCCTCGAAGGAGGGCGGCATGGAGATCGAGCAGCTCGCCGTCGAGCGCCCCGAGGCCCTGGCCCGGATCCCGATCGACGCGTCGGTCGGCGTGGACGCCGCGAAGGCCGCCGAGATCGTCGACGCGGGGAACTTCCCGGCCGAGGTCCGTGACCAGGTCATCGCGATCGCCGTCCAGCTGTGGGAGGTCTTCACCCAGGAGGACGCCACCCTGGTGGAGATCAACCCGCTGGCCAAGGCGCCCGACGGCACCGTGCTCGCGCTGGACGCGAAGGTGACCCTCGACGAGAACGCCGGCTTCCGGCACACCGAGCACGCCGCGCTCGAGGACTCCGCCGCCGCCGACCCGCTCGAGGCGCGCGCCAAGGAGAAGGACCTCAACTACGTCAAGCTCGACGGCGAGGTCGGCATCATCGGCAACGGCGCCGGGCTCGTGATGAGCACGCTGGACGTCGTCGCCTACGCCGGCGAGGAGTTCGGCGGCGTCAAGCCGGCCAACTTCCTCGACATCGGTGGCGGCGCCTCGGCCGAGGTCATGGCCAACGGCCTGGAGATCATCCTCTCCGACCCGGCGGTCAAGAGCGTGTTCGTCAACGTCTTCGGCGGGATCACCTCCTGCGACGCCGTGGCCAACGGCATCGTCTCGGCGCTGGGCATCCTCGGCGACGAGGCCACCAAGCCGCTGGTCGTCCGGCTCGACGGCAACAACGTGGACGAGGGCCGACGGATCCTCGCCGAGGCCAACCACCCCCTGGTGACCGTGGTCGACACGATGGACGGCGCCGCGCGCCGGGCCGCCGAACTCGCCGCCTGACCGCCGCCCCGACTCCCGACAGGACACCAGAATGTCGATCTTCCTCAACGAGAACAGCAAGGTCATCGTCCAGGGCATGACCGGCTCCGAGGGCAGCAAGCACACCGCGCGCATGCTCGCCTCCGGCACCGCGATCGTCGGCGGCGTGAACCCCCGCAAGGCCGGCACCAGCGTCGACTTCGACGGCACCAGCGTGCCGGTGTTCGGCGGCGTCGCCGACGCGATGAAGGAGACCGGCGCGGACGTCAGCGTCATCTTCGTGCCGCCGCCGTTCGCCAAGGCCGCCGTCATCGAGGCCATCGACGCCCAGATCCCGCTCGCGGTCGTCATCACCGAGGGCATCCCGGTGCACGACTCGACCTACTTCTGGGCGCACGCCCAGGGCGGCTCGACGCGGATCATCGGCCCGAACTGCCCCGGCCTGATCAGCCCCGGCCGCTCGAACGCCGGGATCATCCCGGCCAACATCACCAAGCAGGGCAAGATCGGCCTGGTCTCCAAGTCGGGCACCCTGACCTACCAGATGATGTACGAGCTCCGGGACATCGGTTTCTCCACCGCCATCGGCATCGGCGGCGACCCGGTCATCGGCACCACGCACATCGACGCGCTCCAGGCCTTCCAGGACGACCCGGAGACCGAGGCCATCGTCATGATCGGTGAGATCGGTGGCGACGCCGAGGAGCGGGCCGCCGACTTCATCAAGGCCAACGTGACCAAGCCGGTCGTCGGCTACGTCGCCGGCTTCACCGCGCCCGAGGGCAAGACGATGGGCCACGCCGGCGCCATCGTCTCCGGCTCGGCCGGTACCGCCGCCGCCAAGCAGGAGGCCCTCGAGGCCGCCGGCGTGCGGGTCGGCAAGACCCCGTCCGAGGCCGCCCGCCTCATGCGGGAGCTCGTCGGCGCCTGATCCCGCGCCCTGCACTCCCCGCTGCCCCGGCTCCTCCTCGGAGGGCCGGGGCAGCGTCGTCTCTGGCGAGCCACCGATTCCGCGCCGTCCCGTTCCGGTAGGAAGGTCGCGCCGCGCACCGGCGCGGGTGACGGGGGAGGACCACGGGGTGAGTACGGCGATGACGGCACGTCCGGCCGGACCAGGGCAGGTGCGGGTCCTGCGGCCCGTGCGCGTGCGGCAGGTGTCAGCCGGCCTGGCGGTGGGCGCCGCGGTGTCGGCGCTGCTGTCCCTGGCGCTGAGCCTGGGCACCACCCGCTTCTTCTTCGACGGTGAGGAGATCCAGGTCGTCACCCGCGTGGCCTCCGGGGAGACGGCCGGCGACGGCGGCGGCCTGGACACCTTCACCTGGGTCGGCCCGACGGTGCTGGCCGCGGTGCTGCTGGCCGCTGCCGCGGTGGCGGCGGTCGGAGCCTCGCGGACCGACCGGCCCGGGCCGTGGGGGGCCGCCGCCCAGCAGCTGGCTGCCGGCGCGACGGGTCTGCTCGCCGGCGTGACCGGCCTCCTCGTCGTCTTCGAGGTCTCCGAGGTCTCCACGTACCGCCTCGGCGAGGGCGTCGTCACCCGTTGGGGCCCCGCACCCGCGGTCCTCGCCGTGGCCGCCGTGCTCGCCCTGGCCGCCGCGCTCACCGCCCGGCGCGGCTCCGCCACCGTCCTGGCCACCATCGGCGCCGAGGGCACCTCGTGACCGGGCCGTCGCCGTCCTGGTCGCCGCCGCCGGTCCAGTACCCGCAGCCGGGCGGGCAGGTGGCCTGGGCCGGCGGGGTCGCCGCGCCGCCGGTGCCCGGCCCGCCCCGGTCGCCGGTCGACGTGGGCGGCGTCCTGCGCCTCGTCTCGGGCGGCCTGCTGGTCGCCGCGGGTGTCCTCACCGCGATCGCGTGCGCGCTCACGATGTACGCGATCGACGGCTTCTCCGACGGCTCCCCGTTCGAGGCGACGGCCTGGAGCGACAGCGGGGACCGCTACCCGACGCCGGTCCGCTGGGGCATCCCCATGGCCGTCGTCGCCACCGTGCTCGTGGTCGGCGGCGTGCTGCTGCTCGCCTCCCGGTGGGCGGTCCGGCTGCGCGGCGCTGCGGCGGCGACGGGGACGGCGGCGGTCGGCGGTGTGCTGGCCGTGGGCTGGATGGTCGGCAGCTACGTCGGCGGGCTGGCCGACCTGCTGCGCGAGACCGGTGCCGACGTCGGGGGCGGCTCCGAGGCGCTGGACACCGGCGGCGGCACCGTGCTGCTCCAGATCGCCCTGTGGACGGCGCTGGCAGCCGTCGTCCCGCTCGTCCTCGCGCCGGTGGCCGACGCCGTCCGCGCCCGCACCACCGCAGGAGGTGCCCGGTGACCTGGGCGGACGACCCCCGTCAGCAGGGCCGGCCCGACCCCGCCTGGGGCGGCCCCGTCGCGCAGGCGCCCGTGCCCGCGCCGCCGCCGGCTCCACCGGCGACGCTGGTCGTCGCCGCGGTCCTGGCGCTGGTGGGCGTCGTGGCCACGGTGGTCGCGGCGGTCACCGGCGGCCCCGGGGACGTCCTGGGCGGCTCCGACTGGCTCGCCGCCGACACCGACGCCGTCGCCGCGCTGCTCGCCGTCCCGCTGGTCGCGGCGCTGATCGGTGGCGCGGTCGCCGCCCTGGCAGGCCGCGGCGGGGGCCTGCTGCTCACCGCGGGCGTCGCGCTCGCCGTCGTCGCCGGTGCCGTGGCGGTGGCCACCGCGGTCGTCGACGGGATCGGCGAGGAGGCCGTGCGCTTCGGCCTGGCGGTGGCGACGGCCCTGGTGGGGATCGCGATCGCCGTCCTGGCCGTGGTCGCGCCCTCGGCGGCCTGGTACCGGGCGGCCGAGCGGCGGGCCGCCGAGCAGGTGGTCGCCGGCGTGCTGGCCCGGCCGGTCGCCGACCGGGCCGAGATCACCGGTCGCGGACCGGGCTGGGCAGTCGCGGCGGCGCTCCTCGCCCTGGCCACGGTGGGGGCGGCGGCGCTCGTGGTCGGCGGGATCGCCGACGACGACGACGCGCCGGGGAGCGGCTTCTTCGAGTCCGACTCGGGCTCCGGATACGCCTACGGCCCCGACCCGGGCAGCCCGTTCGGGAACGACTCCGAGAGCCCGTTCGGCGAGGACGTCGACGTCGACACCGGCGTGACCGGTGCGCCGGTCCCGGTGGACGAGTCCGACGCCGAGTACGACCCGTACTTCGACCGACTGGCCCGGGCCTGCCGCGTCGGCGACCTGGACGCGTGCGACGAGCTCTACTACTCGACCCCCGTCGGCAGCGAGTACGAGGACTACGGCACGACCTGCGGAGGTCGCACCACCGACGAGTACTACGGGACGTGCGCCGCCGAGTTCGACTGACCGGGGCGTTGCAGGGCGGTCACGAAAGCGACCCGGTCGGGGGATCTCTAGGCGTGGCGCGGTTGCGTGCGACAACATCAGCAGGCCAGCATCGCCTTACGTAGCGTGCCCTCACCCTGGAGAGTCGATCGATGACCAGCAGTCAGCCGCCCCAGCCGCCCGAGTACGGCCAGCAGCCGCCTGCCGGTCAGCCCTACGGCCAGCCGCACCCCGGCCCCGCGCACAACCCCTACGCGCACCCGTCCGGTGGTGGCTCGCAGGTCTCCTTCGACGTGAAGCGGCTGAAGCTGGCCGACTACGTCGTCGCGGGCGGGGCGCTGCTGTTCCTCGTCTTCGCGATCATCCCCTGGTACTCCGAGGACTTCGGCTTCGGCGCGAGCATCTCGGTGAACGGCTTCGACCTCGGCACGATCACCACGGCCTTCATCCTCTTCCTGCTCGCGGCCGCCTGGGCGCTGCTCCCGGCCGTGACCGAGCTGCCGCTGCCGTTCCCGCGGAGCCTGGTGACCGTCGGCCTCGCCGGGCTGGGTCTGCTGCTCACGCTCATCGGCTGGATCGACTCCTTCGACCTGCCCGACTTCAGCTTCTTCGCGCTGCTGACCTTCCTCACGGCCGTCGCGATCACGGCCTTCGCCGTGCTGCGCCTGCTCCCCGAGCTCAAGAACCGTCCGGGTCTGCCCGGCGGCGTGGCGAACGCCGCGCAGTGGGCCAACCAGCAGGCGCCCGGCTTCGGGCAGCAGGCGCAGGCCCCGCAGCAGTACGGCCAGCCCCAGCAGTACGGCCAGCAGCAGCAGTACGGCCAGCCGCAGCAGCCGTACTCGCCGCCGCCGGCACCGCCGGCCCAGCCGGGGCAGGGCACCCACCCGGGTCAGCCGACCGGCGGGATCTGAGCCCCGCGGTCAGGCTGTACGCACCACCGACGGGCACCTGCCCGCCGGGTCATGACAGAGGAGAACCGACCAGATGACCAGCAGTCAGCCGCCCGAGCAGCCCGGAGGCTTCGGGCAGCCGGCTCCGGGCCAGCAGCCGGGATACGGCCAGCAGCCGGCCGGCTCCTCGCCGTACGGGCAGCCCCCGCAGCCCCAGCAGCCGCCGCAGCAGCCCGCCTACGGTCAGCAGCCGCCGGCCCCGCCGCAGTACGGGCAGCAGCCCGGCTACGGCCAGCAGCCCGGCTACGGCCACCAGCCGGCGTTCGCCGGCCACGGCGGTGGCCACGCGCAGTCCGGGGTCGACCTCAAGCGGGTCCACCTCTTCGACTGGCTGATGGTCGGCGGCTGGGTGCTGCTGACCCTGTTCATGATCCTGCCCTGGTTCGGGTTCTCCGAGGACGAGGACGGGATCGACGACTCGGTCAACGGCTTCAGCAACTCCGTCGACACCCCGTTCGGCAGCTTCGACCTGGACTACTCCTCGGCGCTGTCGATCCTGGGATGGCTGCTGCTCCTCGCCGCCGTCATCTGGGCGATCCTGCCGGCCTTCACCCAGCTGAAGCTGCCCTTCCCGCGCAGCTTCGTCACCGTGGGCCTGGCCGGTCTGGGGCTGCTGCTCTTCCTGATCGTCTGGATCCAGGTCCTGACGATCGACGAGGCGCCGTTCAGCCTCATCGCCTTCCTCGCGCTGCTCACCGCACTGGCGATCACCGCGCTCGCCGTCCTGCGGCTGCTGCCCGAGCTGAAGGGCCGCAAGGCCGGCGGCGCCGGTTCCGGTGGCGGCTTCGGTCAGCCGCAGCACCAGCAGTACGGCCAGCCCCAGCAGCAGTACGGCCAGCCGCAGCCGCCGCAGCAGCAGTACGGCCAGCCGCCGGTCCCGCCGCAGCAGTACGGCGGGCAGACGCAGCAGCAGTCCTTCCCGCCGCCCCCGCCGCCCGCCCCCGGGCAGCCGGGCCAGTCCGGACAGGGGCCCCACCCGGGGCAGCCCACCGGCGGGTTCTGACCGCCGGCGTCCCCTGTCAGGGGACGCCAGCACCACCGGCACGCACGAGGGCCGGCGACACTCCGTCGCCGGCCCTCGTGGCGTTCTCCGGCGCGTGCACACCCCGCGCGGGCGCCGCTCTTGGGACAGTGGGGGCGTGGTCCCGCTGCTCTCCCGCCTGACGTCCCCGGGACGGCGGGCCCCGGGACACCCCGTCTGGTTCGCCGCGGCCGCGGCGGCGGCCCTCTCCGTCCTCGGACTCGTGGGACTCGGGCTGGCACTCGTCGTGGTGCAGACGCTCGACCCGACCGGTGGCCTCCCCGTCGGCGGGTCCGCCACGCTCGCCGGACGGCTGTGGCTCCTGGCCCACGGTGGCCGGCTCCAGCTGGACTCCGGGCCGCTCGCGGTGGCCCCTCTGCTGCTGACCGTCGCTCTCGCCTGGGGCCTGAGCCGCCTCGGGCGCGGGGTCGTGGCGGCCGGGCGGGTCGAGTCGGGCCGGGCGGCCGCCGAGCTCGTGGCGGTCGTCGTCGCCGTCCACGCGCTGCTCGTGCTGCTCGTCGGGGTCGCGGTGGGGGCTCCCGGACGCGGACTGCTCCAGGCCGTCGCCGGCGCCGCGGCGCTGGCGCTCCTCGCCGCCGGCTGGGGGGCAGCGCGCGAGAGCGGCGCCCTGGACGACGCCCTGGACCGGCTGCCCGCGGCCACCGGCCCGGTGGTGCGCGGTGCCGTCACGGGCCTGCTGACCGCCCTCGCGCTGTGCACCGCGGTCGTGGCGATCGCGGTCGCGGCCGACGCCCAGGGGTACGCCCGCCTGCAGGACGAGCTGGGGGGTTCGGGCGCCGGGGCGGTCGGCTCGCTGGGCCTGGCGCTCCTGCTCCTCCCGAACGCCGCCGCCGCCGTGCTGGGCCTCGCCGCGGGGCCCGGCTTCACCGTCGGGGCCGGCACGCTCGTCTCGGTGCACGGCGTCTCGCTGGGCCCCCTGCCCGCACTGCCCCTGCTGGCCGCGCTGCCCGACACGCAGGCGGTGCCGCTCATCGCCTGGGTGTCCCAGGCGATCCCCGCGCTCGCCGGGCTGGCCGCGGGCACCGCGGTGGGCCGGCGGCTGACCGGGGGCGGTGGGTCGGTCGGCGCCGCCCTCGCCGGTCTGGTCGCGGGGCTGCTGCTGGGGGCGGGCGCCGCGGCGGTCGCCTGGGCCGGCGGCGGTGTCCTGGGCGACGGCGGGCTGGCCGACGTCGGCGCGCCACCCCTGTCGACCGGCATCGCGGTCGCGGCCCAGGCGGGGATCGCCGGTGCCGTGGCGGCGGCGGTCAGCCGCTGGCGGGCGCGGGGCTGAACGCCCGGCCCCCCACGGGGCAGATGACGCCGGGTGGCCCTCCTAGGATCACCGGCGTGCCGACCGCCGAACCGACCCGGCGCGCCCGGGTCGTCGTGCTGGTCTCCGGCACCGGGTCGCTGTGCGCCGCGCTGCTCGACGCGGCCGAGGACCCCGCCTACCCGGCCGCCGTGGTCGCCGTGGGCGCCGACCGGGAGGCGCCCGGCCTCGAGCACGCGCGCCGCCGGGGCCTCCCCACGTTCGTCTGCCGGCTGGGCGACCACCCCGACCGGGCCGACTGGGACCGGGCGCTGGCCTCCGCGATCGCCGCGCACCGGCCCGACCTGGTGGTGTCGGCCGGGTTCATGAAGATCGTCGGCCCCGCGGTGCTCGACGCGTTCGGCGGGCGGCTGCTCAACACCCACCCCGCGCTGCTGCCGGCCTTCCCGGGGGCGCACGCGGTCCGGGACGCGCTGGCCGCCGGGGTGGAGGTCACCGGCAGCACCGTGCACTGGGTCGACGCCGGCGTGGACACCGGCCCGGTGATCGCCCAGCGCGAGGTGCCGGTCCTCCCGGGCGACGACGAGGACAGCCTGCACGAACGGATCAAGGCCGTGGAGCGGACGCTCCTGGTGGACACGGTGGCGCGGGTCGCCGCCGATCCGCCGTCCCGACCCACCCCCAGGGAGAACCCCCGATGAGCGACCGCATCCCCATCCGCCGGGCCCTGCTCGGTGTCTACGACAAGACGGGGATCGAGGAGCTGGCCCGCGGTCTCGCCGAGGCCGGGGTCGAGCTCGTCAGCACCGGCGCCACCGCCCGCCGGATCGCCGAGGCCGGGGTGCCGGTCACGCCGGTCGAGGAGGTCACCGGCTTCCCCGAGTGCCTCGACGGCCGGGTGAAGACCCTGCACCCCGCGGTGCACGCCGGGATCCTGGCCGACCGCCGCCGTCCCGAGCACGTGGCCCAGCTCGAGGACCTCGGCATCGCTGCCTTCGACCTCGTCGTGGTCAACCTCTACCCGTTCTCCGAGACCGTGGCCTCCGGCGCCGCACCGGACGAGTGCGTCGAGCAGATCGACATCGGCGGCCCCGCGATGGTGCGGGCGTCGGCGAAGAACCACCCGTCGGTCGCGGTCGTCGTCGACCCGGCGCGCTACGACGACGTCCTCGCCGCCGTCCGGGCCGGGGGCTTCACCCTCGCCGAGCGGCAGCGACTGGCTGCCGCCGCCTTCCGGCACACCGCCACCTACGACATCGCCGTCGCCTCCTGGATGGGCAGCGTGCTGGCCCCCGACGACGAGTCGGTGTTCCCGGCCTGGGCCGGGGCGAGCTGGGAACGCGCGGACGTCCTGCGGTACGGGGAGAACCCGCACCAGCAGGCGGCCCTGTACCGCGGCGGGCAGGCCGGGCTGGCGCACGCCGAGCAGCTGCACGGCAAGCAGATGTCGTACAACAACTACGTCGACACCGACGCCGCCTGGCGCGCGGCGCACGACCACAACGACCCCTGCGTGGCGATCATCAAGCACGCCAACCCGTGCGGCATCGCCGTCGGCGCCGACATCGCCGCGGCCCACCGCAAGGCGCACGCCTGCGACCCCGTGTCGGCCTTCGGCGGCGTCATCGCCGCCAACCGCGAGGTCGACCTCGCCATGGCCGAGCAGATCGCCGACGTGTTCACCGAGGTGGTCGCCGCGCCGTCGTTCACCGCGGACGCGGTGCAGGTGCTGACGGCGAAGAAGAACATCCGCCTGCTGCGGCTGCCCGCCGCCCAGCGGGGCGCCGTCGAGTTCCGGCCGATCAGCGGCGGCGTGCTGCTGCAGTCGGTCGACCGGCTCGACGCGGCCGGGGACGACCCCACGACGTGGCGGCTGGCCACCGGCGAGCCGCTGGACGCCGCGGAGCTGGACAACCTCGTGTTCGCCTGGCGCAGCGTCCGCGCGGTGAAGAGCAACGCGATCCTGCTGGCCCACGACAAGGCCACGGTGGGCGTCGGGATGGGGCAGGTCAACCGGGTCGACTCAGCCCGGCTGGCCGTCGCGCGGGCGGGGGAGCGGGCCGCGGGCTCCGTCGCCGCCTCCGACGCGTTCTTCCCCTTCGCCGACGGGCTCCAGGTACTGGTCGACGCCGGGGTCCGCGCGATCGTGCAGCCCGGCGGTTCCGTGCGTGACGAGGAGGTCGTCGCGGCCGCCGCTGCCGCCGGCGTCGCCATGTACCTCACCGGGACCCGGCACTTCGCCCACTGATGCCGGGCCCGAAGCCGCACGTGGAGCCGCCGGAGCAGGGAGCGGTGGTCGAGGACGCCGACCTGGCCCGCGTGGACTGGTGGGGAGCGGAGCTGGCGGAGGTCACCTTCACCCGCTGCCGGTTCGACGATGCCGACCTGACCGAGCTGGTCACCCGGCGCTGCGTCTTCACCGACTGCGTGCTCACCGGTGCCCGGATGGCCGGGTCACGCCACGTGGGGACGGCGTTCCTGTCCTGCCGCTTCGACCGGGCGCGGCTGTTCGACGCGGTGTGGGACGGCTGCAAGCTCACCGGCTCGTACTTCCTGGGCGCGACGCTGCGGCCGCTGACCAGCACGGACACCGACTGGAGCTGGACGTCGCTGCGGGGCGTCGACCTGTCCGGCTCGGACCTGTCGGGGCAGCGGTTCACCGAGGCCGACCTCTCCGACGCCGACCTGCGCGAGTGCGACCTCACGGCCGCGGACCTGGCCCGCGCGCGGATGCAGGGGACGAAGCTGCGCGGCAGCGACCTGCGCGGCGCCGACACCGAGGCCGTCAACTGGCGCGCGCTGGACCTGACGGGGGTCCGCCTCGACCTCGCCCAGTCGGTCCAGGTCGCCCGCGCCCACGGTGCGCTGGTGGCCGACTGAGATCCGTGTGACCCATGTGAACCGGACTTTTCCGTCACGGGTTTGGAATACCGATGATGAGGGCATGCTCCCCGCTTTGCTCCTCGTCCTGCTGATCGGCTGTGCGCTCGCCGTCTGGAAGGACCTGGTCCACCAGCGCAGCGACGTCTCGACCAGCCGGGTGGAGTACGCGCGGGAGGCCACGGCCGCGACCCGGCGGAGCCTGCGTTCGTTCCTGCCGCGGTCCCGCAAGCCGGTCCTCCCGCGGGAGGACCGCGCTCCGCTGCCCGGGCGCATCGCCTGCTCCGACATCTCCGACTACGTGGCGCACGGCTACCAGGGGATCGTGATCCACCTGGCGCAGGCCGCCCGCCGCCGGGGCCTGCAGGCCTGACTCACCTCGTCCGGGGGCTGGTCAGCATCGCCTTCAGGCTGCCGAGCAGGCCCAGGACCGGGACCGCGCACGCCACCCAGAAGCCGACCTCGAAGAAGTCCCAGCTGTACCGGCTGGCGTCGAGGACCACGAGGACGCCGCCGGCCGCCGCCATCGTCGCCAGCAGTGCCAGCACACCGAGCGTGCGGTGGCCGCGGGCCGGCAGCAGCACCAGCAGACCGAGCACCAGCAGCGCCCCGCCGGCGACCACGATCACCGGCGGCTGCCAGGAGACCTGGTCGAAGTCCTCGAAGCCGTCGCGGACGAGGTCCCAGCCCTTGCTGTCGGGGGCCCACTCCAGGAGCAGGCTGGCCGCGGCGGCGATGCCGGCCAGCACGAGGAGCAGGCCGGCCAGGACGTCGGGACGGCGCAGGGTGACCGGTGCGGTCGAGTACTCCGGCGTCGTCCCCCGGTAGTCGCCGGGCTGCTGGTCGTCGTGCAGCCGGTCCCAGTGCTGCTGCTCCCCCTGCCGGGGGTAGGACCACGTCTCGGTGCCGTCGGGGGTCCCGCCGCCCGACCAGCCGGCGCCGACCGCGCTGGCCCCGGTCCCCGAGTAGGGGGCGTTCCCCGCCGCCTGCAGGCCCGGCGTCGTCTCGCTCTCCCACTGCGGCTGCGGCTGCGGCGCCGCCCCGGGGTGCGGCGTGGCGGGGTACGGGTCGCGCTCGCTCATGGGCTCTCCTGCGGGGGTGGCGCGGGCGCGGGGAGGACGCCCACTGCCGGGCCAGCCTAGGGCCGCGGCCGTCCCGCCGCCGGGGCTCTCGGGCAGTCGGTCGATGGGCCGGACCGCGATCAGGCAAACTCTCGGCCGTGCCCGCGCAGACCCTCGACGGCAAGGCGACCGCTGCCGCCATCCGCACCGAACTGACCGAGCGGGTGTCCGCGCTCACCGCCGCGGGCCACCGGCCCGGCCTCGGCACGCTGCTCGTCGGCGACGACCCGGGCAGCCGCTGGTACGTCAACGCCAAGCACTCCGACTGCGCACAGGTCGGGATCGCCAGCATCCAGCGGGAGCTGCCGGCGACCGCCACGCTGACCGACGTGCTCGCCGTCGTCGAGGAGCTCAACGCCGACCCGGCGTGCACCGGCTACATCGTCCAGCTGCCGCTGCCGCGCCAGGTCGACGAGTACGCCGTCCTCGAGGCGATGGACCCCGCGAAGGACGCCGACGGGCTGCACCCGACGAACCTGGGCCGGCTGGTGCTCGGCGTCGACGGGCCGCTGCCGTGCACCCCGGTCGGCATCGTCGAGCTGCTCCGCCGCCACGACGTCCCGATCGCCGGGGCGGAGGTCGTCGTGGTCGGCCGCGGCATCACCGTGGGCCGCCCGCTCGGCCTGCTGCTCACGCGGCGCAGCGAGAACGCCACCGTGACCCTCTGCCACACCGGCACCCGCGACCTGGCCGCCCACCTGCGCGCGGCCGACATCGTGGTCGCCGCCGCCGGGGTCCCCGGTCTCGTCACCAAGGAGCTGGTCAAGCCGGGTGCCGCGGTCCTCGACGTCGGGGTCAGCCGGGTCGACGGGAAGATCGCCGGCGACGTCGCGAAGGACGTCGTCGAGGTCGCCGGTCACGTCGCGCCCAACCCCGGCGGGGTGGGTCCGATGACGCGGGCGATGCTGCTGCAGAACGTGGTGCTCGCCGCCGAGCGGGCGGCCGGTATCGAGCTGCTGACCGCCTGATGGCCCGCCCGCCGCTCTACACCCGCCGGCCGTTCCTGGCCGGGCTGCTGCGGCAGCTGCCGCTGCTGGCGGTGCTGATCGCGGTCGGGGTGGGGCTGGGCATGGTCGCACTGGAGCACTGGCGCCGCGGCCTGGTCGTCATCGGGTGCGCCCTGGTCGCCGCTGCGGTCCTCCGGCTGCTGCTGCCGGTCCGGCGGGTGGGCTTCCTCGCCGTCCGCAGCCGGCCCGTCGACGTCGTCCTCTTGGCCGGGATGGGGGTGGCGGTGGTGGCCATCGCGCTCGCCGTCCCGGCGGAGGCCGCCGGGGTCCCCGTCATCGCGCCCGGAACCCGCTGAGGCGCGGGGGTGCGCTCTGCCGCTAGGTTGGCCGCCATGGCAGAGCAGCCTCGGAACGGCAAGGTCACCGTCGTCGGTGCCGGCTTCTACGGCTCGACCACCGCCCTCCGTCTGGCGGAGTACGACGTCTTCGAGACCGTCGTCCTCACCGACATCGTCGAGGGCAAGCCCGAGGGCCTGGCCCTCGACATCAACCAGTCCCGCCCGATCGAGGGCTTCGAGACCGAGGTCGTCGGGGTCGGGGGCGGCTCCTACGAGGGCACGGAGGGGTCCGACGTCGTCGTGATCACCGCCGGCATCCCGCGCAAGCCGGGGATGAGCCGGATGGACCTCATCGAGACCAACGCCGGGATCGTCCGGCAGGTCGCCGAGAACGTCGCCCGCACCTCGCCCGACGCGGTGGTGATCGTCGTGTCCAACCCGCTCGACGAGATGACCGCGCTCGCCCAGCTCGCCACCGGCTTCCCCAAGGGCCGGGTCATGGGGCAGGCCGGGATGCTGGACACCGCGCGGTTCACGAACAACGTGGCCGAGGAGCTGGGCGTGCCGGTCTCCTCGGTGCGGACCCTGACGCTCGGGTCGCACGGCGACACGATGGTGCCGGTGCCCTCGCGCTGCACCGTCGACGGGAAGCCGCTGGCCGACGTGCTGGCCGCCGACCGCATCGAGCACCTGGTCACGCGGACCCGCAACGGCGGGGCGGAGGTCGTCGCGCTCCTGAAGACGGGCTCGGCGTACTACGCGCCCTCGGCGGCGGCGGCCCGGATGGCCAAGGCCGTCATCGAGGACTCCGGCGCCGTCATGCCCGTGTGCGCCTGGGTCGACGGTGAGTACGGCATCTCCGGCGTCTACCTCGGCGTGGAGGCCGAGGTCGGGCGTGGGGGTGTGCGGAAGGTCGTCGAGGGCGACCTGACCGAGAGCGAGCTGGCCGGGTTGCGCGAGGCGGCCGAGGCCGTGCGCGCCAAGCAGGCAGACGTAGCCGACCTCTGACCACACCTGGTCGGAGCTGTAGAGAGGGAACCATGAGCAAGATCAAGGTCGAGGGCACCGTCGTGGAGCTCGACGGCGACGAGATGACCCGGATCATCTGGCAGTTCATCAAGGACCAGCTGATCCTCCCGTACCTCGACGTCAACCTCGAGTACTACGACCTGGGCATCGAGTCGCGGGACGCCACCGACGACCAGATCACCATCGACTCCGCCAACGCCATCAAGAAGCACGGCGTCGGCGTCAAGTGCGCCACCATCACGCCCGACGAGGCCCGGGTCGAGGAGTTCGGCCTGAAGAAGATGTGGCGGTCCCCGAACGGGACGATCCGCAACATCCTCGGCGGCGTCATCTTCCGCGAGCCGATCATCATGCAGAACGTCCCGCGCCTGGTGCCGGGCTGGACCAAGCCGATCATCGTCGGCCGTCACGCCTTCGGCGACCAGTACCGCGCGACCGACTTCACGTTCCCGTCGGCCGGCAAGCTCACCGTCACCTTCACCCCGGACGACGGCTCGCAGCCCATCGAGCACGAGGTCTTCCAGGCCCCCGGCGCCGGTGTCTCGCTGTCGATGTACAACCTCGACGCCTCGATCCGCGACTTCGCGAGGGCCTCGCTCAACTACGGCCTCGACCGCAACTACCCGGTCTACCTCTCCACGAAGAACACGATCCTCAAGGCCTACGACGGCCGGTTCAAGGACATCTTCGAGGAGGTCTTCCAGGCCGAGTTCAAGGAGAAGTTCGACGCCGCCGGCATCACCTACGAGCACCGGCTCATCGACGACATGGTCGCCGCCTCCCTCAAGTGGGAGGGCGGCTACGTCTGGGCGTGCAAGAACTACGACGGCGACGTGCAGTCCGACACCGTGGCGCAGGGCTTCGGCTCGCTGGGCCTCATGACGTCGGTCCTGGCGACGCCGGACGGCCGCACCGTCGAGGCCGAGGCCGCGCACGGCACGGTGACCCGGCACTTCCGCCAGCACCAGCAGGGCAAGGAGACGTCGACCAACCCGATCGCGTCGATCTTCGCCTGGACGCGTGGCCTGGCCCACCGCGGCAAGCTGGACGGCACCCCCGAGGTCACCCGCTTCGCGGAGACCCTCGAGCGGGTCTGCGTCGAGACCGTGGAGAGCGGTCAGATGACCAAGGACCTGGCCCTGCTGATCAGCAAGGACAGCCCGTGGCTGACCACCCAGGACTTCCTGGCGGCCATCGACACCAACCTGCAGAAGGCGATGGCGTAAGCCTCCTCGCCTCCGGCCGACGGCCCCCGCACCCCTCGGGTGCGGGGGCCGTCGCGCGTGACCGGGGTGTGATCCGTTCGAGGGGGTGCGCGGTGGGCAGCCCGCCCCGCGACGGGCAGCATGGGCACGTGCGCAGCACCCGATCGACAGGAGTACGCCGCCGGTGAGCGACGTCTGGCTCAACATCGTCATGGTCGTCGTCTTCGTCCTGATCGGCGGCGCCTTCTCGGGCGCGGAGATCGCGCTGGTGTCCCTGCGCGAGTCGCAGGTCCGCGCGATGGCCGAGAACGAGGGGCGTCGCGGCCGGGCGGTGTCGAAGCTGCTCAGCGACCCCAACCGCTTCCTCGCCGCCGTCCAGGTCGGCGTCACCCTGGCCGGCTTCTTCTCGGCCGCCTTCGGTGCGAGCACGCTGTCCGAGCCGCTGGCCGACGTGCTGGAGGACCGGGGGATGTCGGAGGGGCTGGCCGGCACGCTGGCGCTGGTCCTCGTCACCATCGCGATCAGCTACCTCTCCCTGGTGGTCGGCGAGCTCACCCCCAAGCGGCTCGCGCTGCAGCGCGCCGAGGGCTTCTCGCTCCTGGTCGCCGCGCCGCTCAACGGCATCGCCAAGGGCGCCCGGCCGGTGATCTGGCTGCTGTCGCGGTCGACGAACCTCCTCGTCCGGCTGCTGGGCGGTGACCCCAAGGCCGGCGGCGAGCAGATCAGCCAGGAGGAACTGCGCGACATGGTCGCCGCGCACGAGTCGCTCAGCAGCGACGAGCGCCAGCTCATCAACGAGGTCTTCCGCGCCGGGGACCGCGAGGTCCGCGAGGTCATGACCCCGCGCACCGAGGTGGACTTCCTCGACGCCTCGCTGACCGCCAGTCGCGCCGCCCGCCAGGTCGCCGACAGCAGCCGGTCGCGCTACCCGGTCGTCGGCCGGGACCAGGACGACGTCCTCGGCTTCGTGCACATCCGCGACCTGCTGCTGCCCAACCACCCGGCCGGCCGGGCGGCGACGGTCGGCGACCTGGCCCGCGAGGTCAAGCGGCTGCCCGGCACCGCGGGCGTGCTGACGGCCCTGTCGGAGATGCGCCGGGAGAACCAGCACCTGGCGATCGTCGTCGACGAGTACGGCGGCACCGACGGCATCGTGACCCTCGAGGACCTCATCGAGGAGGTCATCGGCGAGATCTACGACGAGTACGACGACGACGTCGCGGCCGACGCCGAGGCCGTGCCCGGCGGGCCGCAGGAGGTCGACGGCCTGCTCAACCTCGACGACTTCGCCGAGCACACCGGCCTCGAGCTGCCCGAGGGGCCCTACGAGACCGTCGCCGGGTACGTCCTCGCCGAGCTCGGCCGGCTGCCCCGGCTGGGGGACGTCGTGCTGGTCGAGGGCCGCCGGCTGACCGTCCTGGAGCTGGACGGGCGGCGGATCTCGCGGTTGGCGGTCACCCGCCCGGAGCCGCCGCCGGAGGTCGACCCGGCGGACGTCTCGACCCCGACCGTCGGCGCCTAGCCCGTCAGCGTGTCCGCGCCTGCGCGACGTCCCAGGCGTCGCGGACGATGCCGGCCAGGTCGGTGTGCCGCGGCGTCCACCCGAGGTCGGCGCGGATCCGGTCGCTGGCGGCCACCAGTTGCGCCGGGTCGCCGGCCCGCCGCTCCCCGACCTGCACCGGCACCGGGTGGCCGGTGACCTCGCGGACGGCGTCGACCACCTGCTGCACCGAGAAGCCGGTGCCGTTGCCCAGGTTGTAGATGCGGTGCTCGCCGGGCTGCGGCGCGGTCAGCGCGAGCAGGTGGGCGTCGGAGAGGTCCTGCACGTGGATGTAGTCGCGGACGCAGGTGCCGTCGGGCGTCGGGTAGTCCTCGCCGTACACGGTGATCGCCTCGCGCTGCCCGGCCGCGACCTGCAGCGCGATCGGGATGAGGTGGGTCTCGGTGGTGTGCCGCTCCCCGAGGCCGTAGGCGGCGCCGGCGACGTTGAAGTAGCGCAGGCTCACCGCGGCGAAGTCGTACGCGGTCGCGTAGGAGGTCAGCATCGCGTCGACGGCGAGCTTCGTGGCGCCGTAGGTGTTGGTCGGCCGGGTGGGGGAGTCCTCGCGGATCGGCACCTGTTCCGGCTCGCCGTAGGTAGCCGCGGTGGAGGAGAACACGATCCGCCGGCAGTCCGCCGCCCGCATCGCCTCCAGCAGCGCCAGCGACCCGCCGACGTTGTGCTCCCAGTACAGCTCGGGCTCCACCTGCGACTGACCGACCAGGGACTTCGCGGCGAAGTGCAGCACCGCCTCGGGCCGGACCTCCGCCAGCACCGGGGCCGACTCCTGCAGCGTGGCCTGCACCAGCCGGGCACCGTCGCTGACGGCGTCGGCGTGCCCCGTGGACAGGTCGTCGAGGACCGTCACCTCGTGCCCGGCCTCCACCAGGGCGGCCGTGACTACGCTGCCGATGTAGCCGGCGCCGCCGGCGACGAGAACGCGCATGGGCCCACCCTAGGGACGGCGCGGCGGTCGCACCCGCCGCCTCCCGGGACGGGCGCCCCGGGAGGACGGACGACGTGGTCAGCGCACGCCCGGCGGTGCAGTCGCTGCCCGCCTACAAGCCCGGGCGCAACCCCGCCGACCTGGCCCGCGAGCTCGGGGTGGCTCGCGCGGTCAAGCTCGCCAGCAACGAGGTGGCGTTCCCGCCGCTGCCCGCCGTGGTGCAGGCGCTGGCCACCGCCGCCGCGGAGACCAACCGCTACCCGGACAACGGCGCGGTGGTGCTGACCGAGGCGCTGGCCACCCGCTACGGCGTGGACCCCGCCCAGGTGGTCCCCGGCTGCGGCGCCGTCATGCTCTGCCAGCAGCTGGCCCAGTCCTTCAACGACCCGGGCAGCGCGATCGCCTTCGCCTGGCGGAGCTTCGAGATGTACCCGCTGCTGGCCCAGGTGGCGGGTGCCCGGTCGATCCAGGTTCCGTTGACGCCCGGCCGCCCCGGGGGCCCGGCCGACACCCACGACCTCGAGGCGCTGGCCGCCGCGGTCGACGACAGCACCCGGCTGGTCTTCGTCTGCAACCCGAACAACCCGACCGGCACCGCCGTCCGCCGGCCCGAGCTGGAGCGGTTCCTCGACGCCGTGCCCGCCGACACCCTCGTCGTGCTCGACGAGGCCTACCGCGAGTTCGTCACCGACCCCGAGGTGCCCGACGGCATCGAGCTCATGCGCGGCCGGCCCAACGTGGTGGTCCTGCGGACGTTCTCCAAGGCCTGGGGGCTGGCCGGCCTCCGGGTGGGCTACCTGGTGGCGGAGGACCCGGCCGTCGCCGACGCCGTCCGTCGCACGCACGTGCCCTTCAGCGTCTCGATGCTCGCCCAGGCGGCCGCGGTCGCGGCCCTGGCCAGCGAGGACGAGGTCCGCCGCCGGGTCGCCGCCGTGGTCGCCGAGCGGGACCGGCTGACCGCGGGCCTGCGGGAGCGCGGCTTCGACGTGGCCGACAGCCAGGCCAACTTCGTGTGGCTGCCCACGGGGGAGGCGACGGCGGAGCTCGCCGCCGCACTGGAGTCCCGGGGCGTCATCACGCGGCCGTTCGCCGGTGAGGGTGTCCGGGTCACCGTCGGCGCGCCGGACGAGGACGACGCGCTGCTCGCGGCCCTGGACGAGATCTCCGCCGGGAGTGCGACCGCCACGCCGGGGTCGTGAGCGCAGTCGCCCGTCCCGGCCTCGGGGTTCACCGCGGCAGGCGGGAGGGGCGGCCCCGCCCCGGCCGGGGGCTGGTTTGATGGCCGACGTGCCTCTTCCCCGTGTCTTCTCCGGCATCCAGCCGACAGCGGGCTCGTTCCACCTCGGCAACCACCTCGGCGCGCTCCGTCAGTGGGTGGCCCTGCAGGAGACGGCCGAGGCCTTCTACTGCGTCGTGGACCTGCACGCGATCACGATGGACTGGGACCCCGCCGAGCTGCGGCGTAACACCCTCGTCTCGGCCGCGCAGCTGCTGGCGCTGGGCGTCGACCCCGAGCGCAGCACGCTGTTCGTGCAGAGCCAGGTGCCCGAGCACGTTCGGCTCTCCTGGGTCCTCGAGGGCATCGCCCGGTTCGGCGAGGCGAGCCGGATGACCCAGTTCAAGGACAAGAGCCAGAAGGACGGCGCGGCGGGCTCGTCGGTCGGGCTGTTCACCTATCCGGTGCTCATGGCCGCCGACATCCTGCTGTACGGGACCGACCAGGTCCCCGTCGGCGACGACCAGCGCCAGCACCTGGAGCTGACCCGCGACCTCGCGATGCGTTTCAACGGCCGCTTCGGCGACACGTTCACGGTGCCCGCGGGGCTCATCCCCGAGGGTGCCGCGCGGGTCATGGACCTGCAGTCGCCGGAGAAGAAGATGAGCAAGAGCCTCCCGTCGGCCGGCTGCGTCCTGCTGCTCGACGACCCCAAGGTGACGGCCAAGAAGATCCGCTCGGCCGTCACCGACACCGGTCGCGAGGTGGTCGCCGACCGCGAGAACAAGCCCGGGGTCACGAACCTGCTGACCATCCACAGCGCGCTCTCCGGTCGGTCCGTCCCGGAGCTGGAGGAGCACTTCGCCGGTCGCGGGTACGGCGACCTCAAGAAGGAGCTCGCCGAGCTCGTCGTCGACTTCGTGACGCCGGTCCGCGAGCGCACCCAGGAGCTGCTCGACGACCGCGCCGAGCTGGAGCGGGTGCTCGCCGCCGGTGCCGCCCGGGCCCGCGAGGTGGCGGCGCCGAACCTGGCCACGGTGTACGACCGGGTCGGTTTCCTCGCCCCGGGCTCCGGCGCATGACCTCCCGGCCGATGAACGACGACACGTTCGTCCCGCGCAGCCGAGGGGTGCGGGTGGAGACCGCGGTGGTCGGCATCGTGGTCGCCGTCCCGGAGCCCTGGGCCCAGTTGCTGACCGACTGGCGGGCCAAGTGCGGTGATCCGCAGGCCGGGCTGGTGCCGCCGCACGTGACGCTGCTGCCGCCCACCGAGGTGCCGGCCGCCGACCGTCCGCTGATCACCGAGCACCTGGCGTCGGTCGCCCGCCAGCACCCCCCGTTCGACATGCACCTGTCGGGCACCGGCACGTTCTCGCCGGTCTCGGAGGTCGTCTTCGTCGCGGTCGCCCGGGGGATCGGCTCCTGCGAGCTGCTGGCCAACGACGTGCGGGGTGGCCCTCTGGACCGGTCGCTCGCCTACCCGTACCACCCGCACGTGACGGTGGCGCACGACGTCTCGCCGGACATGCTGGAGCTGGCCTACAGCGCGCTGGGGGAGCTGTCCGCGGAGTTCCGCGTCGACCACTTCACCGAGTTCGAGCAGGCGCCGTCGGGAGCCTGGGTCGTCGCCCGCGAATACCCCCTCTGCGGCCCACCGCGCTGACGGGTCCCCGCGGCACGAGATGGGCCGGCCGAGCCTGGGGGCGCGGCTCGGACGCCGTCCGCGCGGCGCGGCGGCGCTGGCGCTGGTTCGACCACCTGGCCCGCGCGGGCGGGCGCTACCAGCGCCACCAGGGTGAGTTGCTGGCCGCCGGGGTCACCTACTACGCGTTCCTGGGCCTCTTCCCCGTCCTGCTGCTGGTCGCCTCGGTGATCGGGATCGTCCTCGCCAACGACGACCCGCTGCAGCAGGAGCTCTACGACGCCATCCGGGAGACGTTCCCCGGGTCCACCGGGGACAGCATCGTCGAGGAGCTCGAGGGCGCGGTCCACTCCGCAGGGCTCGTCGGCGTCATCGGGCTGGTCGGGTTCCTCTATGCCGGCCTGCGCGCCACGGACAAGCTGCGGATCGGCATGGAGCAGATCTGGCGCGGCCGGGTCGACGAACCGGAGTTCTGGCGGGACAACGTGGCGGACCTGCTCGCCCTCGTGCTGCTGGGCGCCGTCGGGCTGCTGAGCCTGGTGCTGACCGGCGCCGCCACGACCGCCACCTCCGCAACGCTGCGCCGGCTCGGCCTCGACGACGTCACGGGCGCGGGGACCCTGATCACGGTGCTCGGGCTGCTCCTCGCCCTGGTCACCGACGTCGTCGTCTTCCTGTGGCTGCTCAAGGTCGTGGCCGGTACGCCGCACCGGCCGCGCGACCTGCTCCTCGGTGCCCTGTTCGGTGCGGTCGGGTTCGAGGTCCTGAAGGTGGCGGGCTCCTTCTACCTCTCGCTGATCGACGACAGCGTCACGGCGTCGGCCCTCGGCGGCGCCGTGGGCATCCTCGTGTGGATCAACCTGGTCTTCCGCTTCGCCTTCTTCACGGCCGCGTGGACGGCGACCCTGCGCCGCTTCAGCGACGCGGGGGCCCAGCCGGGTCCCGCGGCCGGGTGACCGCCCGGCGCCGGCCCACGACGGTGGCGACGACGACCCCGCCGGCGAGGGCCGCCAGCACGACCCCCGCGAGGACCGGCGCGTCGTCCTCCTCGTGCCGGGCGGTGAGGGGCGAGACGCCTCCCGGCGGGGCGGCGCTGCGCGCCGCGGTCGTCGGATCGGCCGTCGGGTCGGCCGCGGCCAGGACCTCGGCGCCGGAGTCCACGAGCCGGCCCACGCCGTCGGTGGCCCGGTCGGTGGCGAAGCCCCAGTCGAGCAGCGCCCGGGCCTGGTCGGCCGGGCGCACCGGCAGGTTCTCGCTGCCCATGATGCTGACCACGAGGCGGCGGCCGTCCCGCTCGGCCGCGGCGACGAAGGTGTGCCGGGCCGCGTCGGTGAACCCGGTCTTGCCGCCCAGGACGCCGGGGTAGCTGCCGAGCAGCGGGTCCTGGTTCTGGATCTGGTAGCCCGGGGAGCGGCCCTCGACCGGCGGCATCTGCGCGGTCGGCGTTCCGAGCACCGCCGCCGTCGCCGGGTCGGCGACGAGCCGGCGGAAGACCAGCGCCAGGTCGTAGGGGGACGACGACTGCCCGGCCACGTCGAGGCCCGACGGCGTCCCCGCGACCGTGTCGAAGGCGCCGATCTCCACGGCGGTGGCGTTCATCGCCGCGAGTGTGGCGTCGACGCCGCCGGCCGCTCGGGCCAGGGCGTTCGCCGCGTCGTTCCCCGACTGCAGGACCAGCGCCTGGAACAGCAGCGAGACCGGGTAGCGGCCGCCGGCCACCAGCCCGACGCGGGTGCCCTCCATCTGCTCGTCCTCGACGGTCCCGTCGACCACCTGCGCGGGGTCCAGCCGCGGCATCAGGGTCAGCAGGGTGAGCGTCTTGAGCGTGCTGGCCGGGTAGTAGCGGCCGTGCGGGTCGCGGGCGGCGAGCACCTCGCCGGAGGTCGCGTCGGCGACCAGCCAGCCCGGGGCGGTGACGCCGTCGGGGAGCGGTGGCGTCCCGTCGGCGACGACCAGGCCGCGGGTGTCCAGACCCTCGCCGCCGACCGTACTGCCGTCCGGCGCGCTGCCCTGCGGTGGGCCGCCCGGGTACGGCGCCGTGGGTGTCGGCGCGGTCGGGTCCACCGTCGGGCGAGCGGGGGCCGCGAGCGCCGGGCCGGCACCGGCGAGCAGCACGACCACGGCCGCGAGCGCCGCACCGGTCAGCCGCCGCACCGCGCCCCTCCGCACGGTCCCGACGCTAGCCGTCGCCCGGCCGGGGGACGGCTCGGCTGCGGTTCGTGACGGTGGTGTGACGCGGACGTGATGCGGTTCACCGCCCGTCCGGAGATTGGCAACGATCGCGTCTCTATCCGCTCCGGGGCTGGTGGCGGGGTCGGTACCCGCGAGTAGCTTTCCCGCATTGCCGCCTGCGGTCCGACCCGGTCAACCGCCGGTCGGGTCGCCGACGGCAGACGAGCCCACCGGGCCGGCCCGGCGACACCGGGCCGCGCCCCCACGAGGAGGAGACAGGCGTGCGCGGAGCGCGGATGAGGAAGGCCGGCCTTCGGGCAGCGGCCCTGTTGACGGCCGGGAGCCTGGCCCTGGCCGGATGTGCCAGTGACGACAGCGACAGCGACAGCAGCGGCAGTGGCAGCAGCGGTGGCGGCGACGGCGACGTCAAGATCGGTCTGGCCTACGACACCGGCGGCCGCGGCGACAAGTCGTTCAACGACTCGGCGTACGCCGGTGCCTCGGCCGCGGCCGAGTCGCTGGGTGCCGAGCTGCAGGACCTCTCGCCCAACGCCGACGCGTCCAACCGCGCCGACCTGCTGACCCAGCTGGCCGACGACGGCTTCAACCCGATCATCGCGGTCGGCTTCGCGTACGCCGACGCCCTCGCCGAGGTCGCGCCGCAGTACCCGGACGTCAGCTTCGCGATCGTCGACTCGGCGGTCGACGGCACCGGGCTGGACAACGCCACCGGGCTGCTGTTCGCGGCCGAGCAGGGCTCGTTCCTCGGTGGTGTCGCGGCGGCGCTGAAGACCGAGACGGACCACATCGGCTTCGTCGGCGGCGTCGACGTCCCGCTCATCCAGACCTTCCAGGCCGGGTACGAGCAGGGCGCGCGGGCGGTGAACCCGGACATCGTCATCGACGTCCAGTACATCTCCCCGGCCGGTGACTTCAGCGGCTTCAACGCCCCGGAGAAGGCCACCGACATCGCCGGCGCCATGTACGCCAACGGCGCCGACATCGTCTACCACGCGGCCGGCGGATCGGGTCAGGGCGTCTTCGAGGCGGCTGCTGCCGCCGGCGGGCTCGCCATCGGCGTCGACTCCGACCAGTACGAGACGGTCGGCGACGCCGCCCTGCAGCAGGTGATCCTCACCTCGGTGCTCAAGCGGGTCGACGTCGCGGTCCAGTCGTTCATCGAGGACTTCGAGTCCGGTGACGTCGAGGGCGGCACGGACATCGTCAACGACCTCTCGACCGAGGGCATGGAGCTGTCGACGTCCGGTGGCTTCATCGACGACATCCAGGCGCAGATCGACGACTACCGGCAGCAGATCATCGACGGCGACATCGAGGTCAGCTCCACTCCCTGACCGATCCGTTCGGACACCAGGTGGACCGCCGGCGGGCCCGGGAGCGCACGCTCCCGGGCCCGCCGTGCTGTGTACCGTCGCGACGACCGGCTGAGCCGGACCGCCGCCCTCCTCGAGGAGATACGAGTTGACCGAATCGGCCCCCCTGGCGGTCGAGCTGCGGAAGGTCACCAAGCGCTTCCCCGGCGTGGTGGCCAATCGGGACATCGACCTGCGCGTCCGGCGCGGCGAGGTGCACGCCATCGTCGGTGAGAACGGCGCGGGCAAGTCCACGCTGATGAAGACGCTCTACGGGATGCACCGGCCCGACGAGGGTCAGATCCTCGTCGACGGGCGCGAGATCGTGCTGCGGAGCCCCAACGACGCCATCGCCGCCGGCATCGGGATGGTGCACCAGCACTTCATGCTGGCCGACAACTTCACCGTGCTGGAGAACGTCGTCCTCGGCCAGGAACCGCGCCGCGGCCCACGCCTGGACCGCGCGGAGGCTCGGCGGCGGATCCGCGAGATCAGCGACGCCTACGCGTTCGGCATCGACCCCGACGCCCTCGTCGAGGACCTGGGGGTCGGCGACCGGCAGCGGGTGGAGATCGCCAAGGTCCTCTACCGCGGCGCCCGGATCCTCATCCTCGACGAGCCGACGGCGGTGCTCGTGCCGCAGGAGGTCGACGAGCTGTTCGCCAACCTCGCCGAGCTCAAGCGGGAGGGCCTCACCGTCATCTTCATCTCGCACAAGCTCGACGAGGTGCGCAAGGTCGCCGACTCGATCACGGTCATCCGTCGCGGCACGACCGTCGGCGAGGCCGACCCGCGGACGACGACCGCGCGCCAGCTGGCCGAGATGATGGTCGGCAGCGAGCTGCCGACCCCCGAGACCCGCGAGTCCACCGTCCGCGAGGCCGCGGCGCTCGTCGTCTCCGAGGTGACCGTGCACGCCCCCGACGGGCGCGCACTGGTCGACGACGTGTCGTTCACCGTGCACGAGGGCGAGGTCGTCGGCATCGCCGGCGTCGAGGGCAACGGCCAGTCCGAGCTCGTCGACGCGATCATGGGCCTGCGCCCGCTCGTGGCCGGCAGCGTCCGGCTCGGCACCCACGACGTCTCCGCCTGGAGCACCCGCCGCCGCCGGGAGAGCGGCCTGGCCTTCATCCCGGAGGACCGGCACCGCCAGGGCATGCTGCTGGACGCCTCGCTGTGGGAGAACCGCGTGCTCGGGCACCAGACCCAGGCGCCGTCGGTCCGCGGGCCGTTCATCGACCGCCGCGGCGCCCGCGCCGACACGGCCCGCATCATGCGCGAGTACGACGTCCGCGCGCCCTCGCCGGACACCCCGGCGGTCGCGCTGTCCGGCGGCAACCAGCAGAAGCTCATCGTGGGCCGCGAGATGAGCGGCCGGCCGCGGCTGCTCATCGCCGCCCACCCGACCCGCGGCGTCGACGTCGGCGCCCAGGCCAAGATCTGGGAACTGCTCCGCCAGGCGCGGGCGGAGGGACTGGGGATCGTGCTCATCTCGGCGGACCTCGACGAGCTCATCGGGCTGTCGGACAGCCTCGCGGTCATGCTCCGCGGCCGCATCGTCGCCACGCTCGACCCGACGGGGATCACCCCCGAGGAGCTCGGCGGCCACATGACGGGCGGGCGCGGGGGCACGACGGCCCCGGGCGCGACGCCCGCCGGCGCGACCCGCGCGGGTGGGGGAGTGGCCTCGTGACCGTCGTCCGGCGCATCGGGACGGCGCTGATCGCCCCGCTCATCGCCATCGTCATCGCGGTCGTCATCTCGGCCGGCGTCATGCTGATCCTCGGCGTGGACCCGCTCGAGGCGCTGTCGGTGATGTTCGACTTCGGCGACGACCCGGTCCAGCAGATCACCTCGATGGTGACCGTGCTCAACCGCGCCGTCCCGCTGTTCCTCGCCGGCATCGCCGTCGCCATCGCCTTCCGCGCCGGGCTGTTCAACATCGGCGTGGAGGGCCAGTACCGGCTGGCCACGGTCGTGGCCGCGGGCATCGGGGCGATGGTCACCCTGCCGGCCCCGCTGCACGTGGTGCTGGTCATGGTCGTCGCCATGACCGTCGGCGGGATCTGGGCCGGCATCGTGGCGGTGCTGAAGGTGACCCGCGGCGTCAGCGAGGTCATCAGCTCGATCATGCTGAACACGATCGCCCTGGGGCTGGCGTCCTTCCTGCTCACCGGGCCGTTCCTGGGCAGCGAGCCGGGCGCCTCGATCATCCGGACGGAGACGCTGCCCGAGTCGGCCTGGATGCCCTCGCTCGACGGGCTGCTGGGCGGGCTGGGCCTGGAGCTGCCGCGCCGTCCGCTCTACGGCTTCCTGGTGATCGCGGTGGTCATCGGGGTCGTGGCCTGGGTCGTGCTGCAGCGCACCCGCTTCGGCTTCGACCTGCGGGCCAGCGGCCTGAACGCGTCGGCGGCCTCGGCCAGCGGCGTCGACGCGAAGCGGATGGTCCTCAAGACCATGCTGATCTCCGGCGCGGTGGCCGGGCTGATCGGCCTGCCGGACCTGCTGGGCCGCAACCACAACTACAACACCGACTTCACCAGCGGGCTGGGCTTCCTCGGCATCGCGGTGGCCCTGCTGGGCCGTAACTCGCCGATCGGGATCGCGGTGGCGGCGCTGTTCTACGCCTTCCTCGACCGGGCGTCGGCGCCGCTGCAGGCCGCCGACATCCCCTCCACGGTCGTGCAGATCATGCAGGGCACGATCCTGCTCGCCGTCGTCGTCGCCAACGAGCTGGCCCGCCGGCTCGCCCGCCGCCGCGCCGAGCAGGCCAACCGGCAGGGCGACGGCGCCCCACCTGTGATCGACCCCGGCGCCGCCACCGCCCAGCCGGCGGGGGTCGGCGGCCCGGCGCCCGCCACCGCCACGACCGACGGAGGGGGGACCCCGTGACCACCGCGACCCGGGCCGAGGGTGCGGCCGACCCGCAGGAGGGCCGGACGCTGACCCGGTCCCCGCGCCGCCGGCTGCTGTACATCGCCGGCGGGATGTTCCTGCTGCTGGTCGTCGTCCGGCTGATCAGCGGCGAGCACGCGCTGACCTCCGGCCAGGTCATCTCCACCGCCGTCGCCGTCAGCGTGCCCCTGGCGCTGGTCGGTCTCGGCGGCCTCATCAGCGAGCGGGCCGGCGTGGTCAACATCGGCCTCGAGGGCATGATGATCCTGGGTACCTGGGGGGCCGGGTACGCCGGTTACCAGTGGGGCTGGTCCGCGGCGATCGTCGGCGGCGTCCTGTTCGGGATGCTCGGCGGCCTGCTGCACGCGCTGGCCACCGTGACCTTCGGCGTCGACCACGTCATCTCCGGCGTCGCGATCAACATCCTCGCGCTGGGCGTGGTGCGGTTCCTCTCCGAGGCGCTCTACGAGGACGTCCCGGGCGGTGGCCCGAGCCAGTCGCCGACGCTGTCCAGCCGCCAGCCGGAGCTGACCCTGCCGGGCTTCTCCAGCGGTCCCAACTGGCTCGGCGACCTGGAGGCCCGGCACTGGCCGGTGGTGTCCGACCTCGCGGGGGTGCTGCGCGGCCTCACCACCGACATCGGGCTGCTGTCACTGGCCACGGTGGCGCTCGTGATCGGCACCTACCTGCTGCTGTGGCAGACGCCGTTCGGGCTGCGGCTGCGCTCGTGCGGGGAGAACCCGACGGCGGCGGACTCCCTCGGCGTGCCGGTGTACCGGATGAAGTACATCGCGGTGGTCGCCTCCGGGGCCCTGGCCGGGCTGGGCGGCGTCGCGCTGGTGTTCGCGGCGAACTTCTACCTGCAGAACCAGACCAACGGCCGCGGCTACATCGGGCTGGCGGCGGTCATCTTCGGCAACTGGCGGCCCGGCGGGATGGTGGCCGGCGCGGTGCTGTTCGGCTACGCCGACGCGATGGAGCGGGTGGCCGGCGACGCCATCCCCGCGCTGCTGCTGCTCGTGGCGATCCTGCTCGGCATCGCCGCGATCTGGCAGTGGCGGGTCGGGCGGCAGATGCTCTCCGCGATCGCCGCCGGCGTCTCCGTGGCCAGCCTGATCGGCTACCTGAGCATCGACGAGCTGCCCGGCTCGCTGGTGTCGTTCACCCCGTACCTGATCACGCTGCTGGTGCTCTCACTGGCCAGCCAGCGGTTGCGGCCGCCGAAGGCCGACGGGCTCGTGTGGCGACGAGGGGAGCAGTGACGTGGACGTCGACTGGGACGCGCTGCGGTCCGCCGCGCGCGAGGCCATGACGCACGCCTACGCCCCCTACTCGCGGTTCCCCGTCGGGGTGGCCGGACTGGTGGACGACGGCCGCGTGGTCACCGGCTGCAACGTGGAGAACGCCTCCTACGGGCTCGGTCTCTGCGCCGAGTGCGGGATGGTCAGCGACCTCGCCCGCACCGGTGGCGGCCGGCTGGTCGCGGTGGCCTGCGTGGGCGGGGACGGGCAGCCGCTGATGCCCTGCGGGCGCTGCCGGCAGCTGCTGTGGGAGCACGGTGGCGCCGACATGCTGATCGAGACGGTGTCGCTCGGCATCGTGCCGATGCGCGAGGTGCTGCCCGACGCGTTCGGCCCGGACGACCTGCTGGCGGCCGAGGCGCGGGGACAGCGATGAGCGCGTTCGACGCGATCGACGTCATCCGCGCGAAGCGGGACGGCGTCGAGCTGACCGGCGACCAGATCCGCTGGGTGATCGGCGCGTACACCGCCGGCGAGGTGCCCGACGAGCAGATCAGCGCCCTGCTGATGGCGGTGTTCTTCCGCGGCATGTCGCCGGCGGAGCTCGCCGTCTGGACCCAGGCGATGATCGACTCCGGCGAGCGCAAGGACCTCTCGTCGCTGGGCCGGCCGACCGCCGACAAGCACTCCACCGGCGGGGTCGGCGACAAGATCACCCTCCCGCTCGCGCCGCTGGTGGCGGCCTGCGGGGTGGTGGTGCCGCAGCTGTCCGGCCGCGGGCTCGGGCACACCGGCGGCACGCTGGACAAGCTGGAGGCCATCCCCGGCTGGCGGGCCGACGTGCACGAGGAGGCCTACCTCCGGCAGCTGCGGGAGGTCGGCGCGGTGGTCTGCGCGGCGGGCAACGACCTCGCGCCGGCGGACAAGAAGCTCTACGCGCTGCGCGACGTCACCGGCACCGTCGAGTCGATCCCGCTGATCGCCAGCTCGATCATGAGCAAGAAGATCGCCGAGGGCGCCGACGCGCTGGTGCTGGACGTGAAGACCGGCTCGGGCGCGTTCATGAAGGACCCCGAGGCCTCCCGCGAGCTGGCCCGCACGATGGTGGGGCTGGGGGAGGCGGCCGGCGTCCGCACGGTGGCGCTGGTGACCGCGATGGACCGCCCGCTGGGCCGGGCCGCGGGCAACGCCGTCGAGGTCGCCGAGTCCGTCGACGTGCTCGCCGGCGGCGGTCCGGCCGACGTCGTGGAGCTGACCCTCGCGCTGGCCGGGGAGATGCTCGCCGGTGCCGGCCGTGGCGACGTCGACCCCGCCGACGCGCTGGCCGACGGCCGGGCCATGGACGTGTGGCGGCGGATGATCGCCGCCCAGGGCGGGGACCCGGACGCACCGTTGCCGCGGCCCGCCGAGCGGCACGTGGTGACCGCCCCGGCCACCGGGACGCTCACCCGGCTGGACGCCTACGCCCTCGGTGTCGCCGCGTGGCGGCTGGGCGCCGGCCGGGCGCGCAAGGAGGACCCGGTCTCGGCCGCCGCCGGGGTGACCTGGACCGCGACGGTGGGGGAGCACGTGACGGCGGGCCAGCCGCTGCTCGAGCTGCACACCGACGACGCCGCCCGGATCCCGCGGGCGCTGGAGGCGCTGGAGGAGGCGGTCGGCGTGGACACCGACGACCGCCCGCTGCCGCTGGTCCTGGACCGCATCACCGGGTGAGCAGCGGCGAGGGGGAGACTGTCCTCTCGTGAGCAGTCCGACCGCGGTACCGACGGCGAGTGCCGCGCGCCGTACCGACGTCCCGCTGGACCCCGACGCCGCGATCTCGATCCGCGGGCTGGTGCGCCGCTACGGGGACTCCACCGCCGTGGACGGGCTGGACCTGGACATCCGCCGCGGCGAGATCTTCGCGCTGCTCGGCCCCAACGGCGCCGGCAAGACGACGACGGTCGAGATCTGCGAGGGCTTCCGCCGACGGGACGCCGGCGAGGTGCGGGTCCTGGGCACCGACCCCGCCACCGGCGGCCGGCGCTGGAAGGCCGAGCTCGGCATCGTGCTGCAGTCCGGTGCCGGCGACAGCCAGCTCACCTGCCGGGAGCTGCTGCGTGCGCAGGCGTCGTACTACGCCGACCCCCGCGACCCCGACGAGGTGCTCGAGCTGGTGGGGCTGACCGAGAAGGCCGGCGTCCGCGGCCGCACGCTGTCCGGGGGGCAGCGGCGCCGGCTGGACGTCGCCCTGGGGATCGTCGGCCGGCCCACGCTGCTGTTCCTCGACGAGCCGACGACCGGCTTCGACCCCGAGGCGCGGCGCCAGTTCTGGTCGCTGATCCGGTCGCTGCGGGATCTCGGCACCACGATGCTGCTCACCACCCACTACCTGGACGAGGCCGAGGCGCTCGCCGACCGCGTGGGGGTCATCGCCCGCGGCCGGCTGGCCGAGGTCGCCGTCCCCGCCGAGCTGGGCGGCCGGGGGAGCGCCCCCGTCGTCGTCAGCTGGACCGAGGACGGCGTCCGGCGCAGCGCGGAGACCCAGACGCCGACGGCGCTGGTCGGCGAGCTGGCCGGCCGCCTCGGCGGGGAGGTCCCCGACCTCACCGTCGCCCGGCCCACCCTCGAGGACGTGTACCTGCAGATGATCGGAGACCGGGCGTGACGGCCACACGGGAGCGGACCCTGCCCTCGGTGGTGGAGGTCTGCCGCACCCGGGCGGGGGTGGAGCTCAAGGAGTTCTTCCGGCAGCGCGAGTCGGTCGTCTTCACGCTGATGTTCCCGGTGATCCTGCTGCTGGTCTTCGGTGCGGTGCTCGACTACGACCTGGGCCACGGGGTGAAGTTCACCCAGTACTTCATGGCCGGCGTGATCGCCGCGGGCATCCTCGGCGCGAGCCTGCAGAACATGGCCATCAGCATCGCCGCGGAGCGCTCGGACGGGACGCTGAAGAGCCTCGCCGGGACGCCGATGCCCCGGAGCGCCTTCTTCGTCGGCAAGATCGTCCAGGTCCTCGTCGTCACCCTGGCGCTGATCGCGATCCTGCTGGTCATCGGCGTCCTGTTCTACGACGTCGACCTGCCGTCGGGCACGGGCTGGCTGACCTTCGCCTGGGTGACCACGCTCGGGTCGGCCGCCTGCACGCTGCTCGGCGTCGCCGTGTCGAGCCTGTGCCGCAACGGCCGGTCGGCCTCGGCCACGGTCACGCCCGTGGCGCTCTTCCTGCAGTTCATCTCCGGCGTCTTCTTCCTCTTCAGCGACGTCCCGGCCTGGCTGCAGACGGTGGCGGCGCTCTTCCCGCTGAAGTGGATGGCGCAGGGCCTGCGGTCGGTGTTCCTGCCCGACGTGCTGGCCGCCGAGGAGCCGGCCGGCAGCTGGGAGCTGGGGCGCGTCGCGCTCGTGCTGGGGCTCTGGTGCGTCGTGGGGCTGGCACTGTGCGTCCGCACCTTCCGCTGGCAGGACAGGGGAACCGACTGATGCCGCGCACACCGATCGCGGCCCCTGCGGCCGAGCAGCTGCGGCGCGCGCCGAAGGTGCTGCTGCACGACCACCTCGACGGCGGCCTGCGACCGCAGACGGTGCTCGAGCTGGCCGAGGAGATCGGCTACCGCGAGCTGCCCTCCGGTCACGCCGACACCCTCGGCACCTGGTTCCGGCAGGCCGCCGACTCCGGCTCGCTGGTCCGCTACCTGGAGACCTTCGCGCACACCGTCGGGGTGATGCAGCGGCCGGAGGCGGTCCGCCGGGTGGCCCGCGAGTGCGCGCTCGACCTGGCCGCCGACGGCGTCGTCTACGCCGAGGTCCGGATGGCGCCGGAGCTGCTGACCGCCGAGGGCACGCCGATCGAGGAGGCCGTCGAGGCGATCCTCGACGGCTTCGCGGCCGGCAGCGCCGAGGCCGCCGCGGCCGGGACGCCGATCCGGGTCGGCGCGCTGCTGTGCGCCATGCGCCAGTCCGACCGCTGGGACGAGGTGGCCGGGCTCGTCGTCCGCTACCGCGACGCCGGCGTCGTCGGCTTCGACCTGGCCGGCCCGGAGATCGGTTTCCCGCCCGACCGGCACCCCTCCGCCATCGCGCTGCTGGACCGCGCCGGGGCGCACCGCACGATCCACGCGGGGGAGGCCGCGGGCGTCGACAGCATCCGCGCCGCGCTCGACGGCGCCCGTGCCGAGCGGCTCGGGCACGGGGTGCGGATCGCCGACGAGGTCGGCGCCGACGGGACCCTCGGCCCACTGGCGCGGCGGGTGCTGGACGACCAGGTGCCGCTGGAGATCGCGCCGTCGTCCAACGTGCAGACCGGGGCCTACCCCTCGCTGGCCGACCACCCGGTCGACCGGCTGCACCGCGCCGGCTTCGCCGTCACCGTCAACACCGACAACCGGCTGATGAGCGGCGTGAGCGTGACCAGCGAGCTGGCCGACGTCGCCGCGACGTTCGGGTGGGGCTGGGACGACGTCCGGCGGGTCACCGAGCGGGCTCTGGCGGCGGCGTTCCTCGACGACGCCGAGCGGACCCGTCTGCTCACCGAGGTCGTCCGCCCCGGGTTCGCCGCACTGGCCCCCTGACCTGCGGGGTGACCACGGCCACCCTGCCCGGGGGAACAGCGCGGGGCCTCCCGCTGCTAACCTGGGTGTGCCGGCGAACGTCGGCCACCTCCCGGACAGTCCTGTCCGGGCACATGCGCATCCGTGCAGATCCAAGCGTCACAGCAGGCCGACACGCCCCAGTTGATGTAGCTGATCACCAGTGACGGCGCCGATCATCGGCAGCCAGCACCACACCACGGGACGTGCGCCGATCTGTATCGGAGTCCCCGCTTGTCTTCGTTCGACACTGTCGACGTCCAGAACACCCCGGAGTTCACCGCTCCCGAGAGCACCGGCCCCGAGGCCGCTCTCGAGTCCCCCGTCGAGGCGCCCGCCGCCGAGACCGCTGTCCCCACCGGCCCGTCCTTCGCCCAGCTGGGCCTGCCCCAGCAGCTGGTGAGCGCGCTGGCGCGCAAGGGCATCAGCCACCCCTTCGCCATCCAGACCGTCGCCCTGCCCGACGCCCTCGCCGGGCGTGACGTGCTCGGCAAGGCCGCCACCGGCTCCGGCAAGACGCTGGCCTTCGGTCTGCCCCTGCTCGCCCGCCTCGGCGCCGAGCCGGCCCAGGGCCGGCGCGACCCGCGCGGCCTGATCCTCGTGCCGACCCGCGAGCTGGCCCAGCAGGTGCACGACGCGCTGGCCCCGCTGGGTCAGTCCATCGGCGTCCAGCTGGCCGCCGTCTACGGCGGTGCCTCGATGTACCGCCAGATCCAGCAGATGCGCCGCGGCGTCGACGTCGTCATCGCCACCCCCGGTCGCCTGCAGGACCTGATCGAGCAGCGCGAGGTCACCCTCGCGGAGGTCTCGCTCTCGATCGTCGACGAGGCCGACTTCATGTCCGACCTCGGCTTCCTGCCGGTGGTCAAGGAGCTGCTCGACCAGACCCGCCCCGACGCCCAGCGGATGCTGTTCTCCGCGACGCTGGACGGCGAGGTCGACTCGCTGATCCGCCGCTACCTCAAGGACCCGGCGCGGCACGAGGTCAAGCGCGACGGCGACGAGGCCCCGCCGGCCGAGCACCTCGCCTACAGCGTCGCCTTCCGCGACAAGGTCCCGGTGACCCAGGAGCTGGCAGCCCGCCCAGGCCGGACGATCGTGTTCGTCCGCACCCAGCTCGGTGCCGACCGGCTGGCCGAGAACCTGCAGGCCGTGGGCATCAAGGCCGAGCCGATCCACGGTGGTCTGCCGCAGGCCGCCCGCCGCCGCGCGCTGGAGGCGTTCACCGACGCCCGCAGCCCGGTGCTGGTCGCCACCGACGTCGCCGCCCGTGGCATCCACGTCGACGACGTCTCGCTGGTCATCCACTACGACCCGCCGGCCGACCACAAGACCTACCTGCACCGCTCGGGCCGCACCGCCCGCGCCGGCGCCGGTGGCGTGGTCGTCTCGCTGCTGCTGCCCGACCAGGTCGGCCAGTCCAAGCGGCGCTTCCGCTCGGCCAAGGTCGACCCGGTCGTGAGCCGGGTCCGTCCCGGTGACGCCCCGATCGCCGAGCTGGTCGCCAAGGGCGTGCACGTGGAGCCCGTCGAGCGCCCGGTGCGCGAGTCGCGCCGGCCCGCCGGTGGACACGGTGGCCCCGGTGGCCGTCGTCCCCGCCGCGACGGCGAGCGTCCCCGCCGCGACGGTGACCGCCCGCGTCGTCCCTACGGCGACCGGCCGGCCGGCGAGCGGTCGGAGCGGCCCTACCGCTCCGAGCGTCCGGCCGGCGAGCGTCCCTCCGGCGACCGCCCGTACGGCGGCGAGCGCCGGTCCAGCTCGTACCGCGGCCAGAGCCGCCGCGTCGCCGAGTAACGGCACTCCAGCACCACCGCGAACGGCCGGTCCCGGATCCCGGGGCCGGCCGTTCGGCGTTCCCTAGGCTGCCGGGGATGAGCGAGGACGCCGTGCGGAGCGCCTACTCGGGCCTCGCCGAGCTGTACATCGAGCTGCTCGGGTCGATCGGGTCCGTGCACGCGGGGGACCTCGAGTTCATCGCCGGCCACCTCGGCGGGACGGCGGGGCCGGTCCTCGACCTCGGGTGCGGCCCCGGGCACCTCACGGGCTTCCTGCACTCCCTCGGCGCCGACGTCAGCGGGGTCGACCTGGTGCCCGAGTTCGTCGCGCACGCCCGTGCGGCGCACCCCGCGGTGCGCTTCGAGGTCGGGTCGCTGATGGACCTCGAGCGGGCCGACGGGTCGGTGGCGGGGGTCCTGGCCTGGTTCTGCCTCATCCACCTCGACCCGCGCGAACTGGACGGCGCCCTCGCCGCGATCCGGCGGCTCCTGGCCCCCGGCGGGACCCTCGTGCTGGGCATGTTCGAGGGTGCCGCCGTGGAGCCGTTCGACCACAAGGTGCTGACCGCCCACCGCTGGCCGGCCGACGAGCTGTCCGACCGGCTCGCGGGGAGCGGCTTCGCCGAGGTCGACCGCCTGTTCCGGGGGCAGGAGGGCGACCGGCGTCCCTACGTCGTCCTGGCCGCGCGAGCGGTCTAGCCCCGGCCGCCGAGCGCCGGAGCGGGGCGTCCCGCTAGTCGCGGAAGACCAGCGCGCCGCCGACCTCGCGGACGACCTCGTCCCAGTCGGCGCGCAGCGCGGCGGCGTCCTCGGCGCGCAGCGTCGCCTCCGGCTCCCGGTCCGCGAGGGCCACCGCCCGGCCCAGCGGTGCCGACGGCGCGAGCAGCTCACCGACCCGGGCGAGGTCGGCGTACTCGGCGACGTCGCGCACACCCTCCACCGGCTGCAGCAGCGCCTCGTGCCGGACCAGCCCGGCGGCGCCGTCGGCCACCTCGCCGAGGACCTCGGCGAGCTCGGTGAGGTCGTAGCGGTCCTGGTCGGCGGGAACCGGCGGGACGTCCGTGGCGGCGACCTCGGGCCACGAGGCGATGCCCGTCAGGTCGTGCTCCTCGTCGCCGGCGCAGAAGCGGGCCAGCTCGGCCGGGGTGGCGAACAGGTAGATCTCGCCGTCGCGGCCGAGGAAGCGGGCCTCGTCCTCGACGTAGCAGCGCAGCGTCAGCCCCGCGCCCTCGGGCACGACGAGTTCGACCGGCAGGATGCCCACGCCCTCCCAGAACTCCGCCGCGGCCGCGGCCACCGCCGGCGGGGCGGTGATCCGGGCACCGCCGCTGATCGTGCTCGTGCCCGCGCTCGCCTCTGGGGCGGCCGCGACGGGCGCGGCGGCAGCGGGGACGGCGGCCGGCCGCTCGTCGGCGCCGTCGTCGTCGTCGCGGTCGGGGTCGAGCTCGTCGCCCTCGTCGTCCAGCTCGTCGTCCTCGAGGGACTCGGCGGCCGAGGGGTAGTCGTCCAGGCCGACCGTGCCCGCCCCGGTCCAGTCGAGGTGCGCGGACAGCTCCTCGACGACGTCCTCCCACAGCTCGTCCAGCGCGGAGCCCATGCCCACCCAGGCGTCCTCGCCGGCACGACCGGCGAACGCCTCGACGCCGAGGCCCAGCGAGCCGACCTCGGGACGGGCGACCAGCTCGGCCAGCGCCTCGAACTCGCCCTCGCGTCCGGTGGCGTCGGCCGAGGGACGGGTCTCGAGCTCCACGTCGGGGTCGACGTCGCGGGCGTCGTCGTCGGCCGCCAGGTCCTCGTCGTCCAGGTCCTCGCCGAGTTCGTCGTCCAGCTCGTCGTCGTCGGCGGTGTCGAGGCACTCGGCCAGCCGGCTGACGATGTCGATCGTGGCGGCGAGCTCCTCGACGGCCCAGCGGTCCGGGTTCTCGGCGGCGATGTCGTAGACGCCGTCGAGGTCGTAGCGGTGGTCGTCGTCCGGGGTCAGGTCGGCCGCGCCCAGACCGGTGACGACCGGCCACACCGGGTGGTCGGCGAGGTCGTGGTCGGTCGCGGTGCGGCAGAACGACGCCAGCGCCGCCGGGGTCGGGAAGAGGTGCACGCGGGCCGCGTCGTCCTCGGTGGTGCCGAGGAACGCCTGCCACTCCTCGCCGTCCTCCTCCCACGGCGGAGCCCAGAGGGTGTAGCCCGTCCGGTCGTCGAGGGTGAGCGCGATGGGCACGATGCTTGGCCTGGCCACGCGCACATCCTGCCCGGTGGGCCTGGGAGCCCGCTGCCCGGTTCTAGAACCCCTTCGGGTGCCACACCGTCTTGGTCTCCAGGAACGCGCGCATCCGGGTGAGTCCGGGGTCGCCCGCCCAGTCCGGCTCCTCCGCCGGTGGCCGCAGCACGCGCTTGATGCTGCCGGCCGCCTCGCGCTCGAACTCCATGGCCCGTCCGGGCGGGGCGCCGGTCAGGTCGATGGCGTCGACGTCGTCGTGCTCGGCCAGCCAGGAGCCCAGCTCGGCGGCGTCGCCGGTGAGGAGGTTGACGACCCCACCCGGCACGTCGCTGGTGGCCAGCACCTCGCCGAGGGTCACCGCCGGCAGCGGCCGCGCCTTCGAGGTGACGACGACGGCCGTGTTGCCGCTGGCGAGGACCGGCGCGAGCACGCTGACCAGGCCGAGCAGCGACGAGCGCTGGGGAGCCAGCACCGCCACCACGCCGGTCGGCTCGGGCAGCGAGAAGTCGAAGTACGGGCCGGCGACGGGGTTGGCGCTGCCGAGGACGGCGGCCAGCTTGTCGGTCCACCCGGCGTACCAGACCCAGCGGTCGATCGCGGCGTCGACGGCGGCGCGGGCCTTGCCCGTCGACAGCCCCTCGCCGGCGGCGACCTCCTCGCAGAACTGCGCGTGCCGGCCCTCCATCACCTCGGCGACCCGGTAGAGCACCTGGCCACGGTTGTAGGCGGTGGCGCCCGACCAACCAGCGAAGGCGGCGCGGGCGGCCACGACGGCGTCCCGGGCGTCCTTGCGGGAGGCCCGGGCGGCGTTGGCGAGGAAGGCGCCCTTGCTGTCGGTCACCTCGTACGTCCGGCCCGACTCCGAGCGGGGGAAGGCCCCGCCGAGGTACAGCTTGTAGGTCTTGCGGACGGCGAGCCGCTCGTTGCCGATCACTGTCCATCCTCCGAGGCCAGGTAGGAGGCCAGCCCGTGCCGGCCGCCCTCGCGGCCGTAGCCGGACTGCTTGTAGCCGCCGAACGGCGACGTCGGGTCGAACTGGTTGAACGTGTTGGCCCACACCACGCCGGCGCGCAGCTTGTCCGCGATGGCGAGGATCCGCGAGCCCTTCTCCGACCAGATGCCGGCGGACAGGCCGTACGTGGTGTTGTTCGCCTTCGCCACCGCCTCGTCCGGGGTGCGGAAGGTGAGCACCGACAGCACCGGGCCGAACACCTCGTCGCGGGCGATCCGGTGCGCGGCGGAGACGTCGGTGAAGACGGTCGGCGGGAACCAGAAGCCGCGGTCGGGCAGGTCGCAGGCCGGCTGCCAGCGGGTGGCGCCCTCCGCCTCGCCGATGTCGGAGAGCTCGCGGATGCGGGCGAGCTGCTCGGCGGAGTTGATCGCGCCGATGTCGGTGTTCTTGTCCAGCGGGTCCCCGACGCGCAGGGTGCCGATCCGCCGCTGCAGCGCCGCGACGACCTCGTCGTGCACGTTCTCCTGCACCAGCAGCCGGGAGCCCGCGCAGCAGACGTGGCCCTGGTTGAAGAAGATGCCCTGCACGATGCCCTCGACGGCCTGGTCGATCGGGGCGTCGTCGAACACGATGTTCGCCGCCTTGCCGCCGAGCTCCAGGGTCAGCTTCTTGCGGGTGCCGGCGACCGCGCGGGCGATCGAGCGGCCGACCTCGGTGGACCCGGTGAACGCCACCTTGTCGACGTCGTCGTGCTCGACGACCGCACGCCCGGTGTCACCGGCGCCGGTCACGATGTTCACCACACCCGGCGGCAGGTCGGCCTGCCGGCACACCTCGGCGAACAGCAGCGCGGTCAGCGGGGTGGTCTCGGCCGGCTTCAGGACGACGGTGTTGCCGGTGGCCAGCGCCGGCGCGATCTTCCACGCCAGCATGAGCAGCGGGAAGTTCCAGGGGATGACCTGACCGGCCACACCGAGCGGTCGAGGCGCCGGACCGAGGCCCGCGTGCTCGAGCTTGTCGGCCCAGCCCGCGTGGTAGAAGAAGTGCGCCGCAGCCAGGGGGACGTCGACGTCGCGGGACTCCCGGATCGGCTTGCCGTTGTCCAGCGACTCCAGGACGGCGAACTCCCGCGCGCGCTCCTGCAGCAGCCGGGCGATGCGGAACAGGTACTTCCCGCGGTCGGCCGGGCGCATCGGCCCCCACACGCGGGAGAACGCGCGGCGGGCGGCCTTCACGGCGCGGTCGACGTCGGCGTCGGTGCCGACGGCGATCTCGCTGAGCACCTCCTCGGTCGCCGGGTTGACCGTCTTCATGGCCTCGCCGGTGCCGTCGACGAACTCGCCGTCGATGAACAGGCCGTAGCTGGGGGCGATGTCGACGATCGACCGCGACTCGGGGGCGGGGGCGTACTCGAAGACGCTGCTCATCAGTCGACGCTCACGTGGTCGGGGCCGGAGTAGTGGCCGGTGCGGAGCTTCTGCCGCTGCAGGAGCAGGTCGTTGAGCAGGCTGGAGGCGCCGATGCGGAACCAGTCGGGGGTCAGCCAGTCGGGCCCGGCGGTCTCGTTGACCAGCACGAGGTGCTTGATGGCGTCCTTCGTCGTCCGGATGCCGCCGGCGGGCTTGACGCCGACCTGGCGGCCGGTGGCGGCGCGGAAGTCGCGGACGGCCTCCATCATGACCAGGCAGACGGGCAGGGTGGCGGCCGGCGAGATCTTGCCGGTGGAGGTCTTGATGAAGTCGCCGCCGGCCAGCATCGCCAGCCAGGAGGCGCGGCGGACGGCGTCGAGCGTGACCAGCTCGCCGGTCTCGAGGATCACCTTGAGGTGGGCGTCGCCGCACGCCTCCTTCACCGCCACGATCTCGTCGAAGACGTCGAGGTAGCGGCCGGAGAGGAAGGCGCCGCGGTCGATGACCATGTCGATCTCGTCGGCGCCGTTCGCGACGGCGTCCCGGACGTCGGCCAGCTTCACGGCGAGGCTCGCGCGGCCGCTGGGGAAGGCGGTGGCGACGGCGGCGACGTTGATGCCGGTGCCGGCCAGCGCCTCCTTCGCGATGCCCGCGAGGTCGCCGTAGACGCAGACCGCGGCGACCGGCGGGCAGCCGGGGTCGGTCGGGTCGGGACGGCGGGCCTTGGCCGCGAGCGAGCGCACCTTGCCCGGGGTGTCGGCGCCCTCGAGCGTGGTCAGGTCGACCATCGAGATGGCGGTGTCGATCGCCCAGGCCTTCGCCGTGGTCTTGATCGACCGGGTGCCGAGCATGGTCACGCGGGAGGAGGCGCCGACCTGGTCGACCCCGGGGAGGCCGTGCAGGAAGGCGCGGAAGGCCGACTCGGACCGGGTCACGTCCGCGTACGGGGTCGGCGGTTCGCGCCGCGGCGGGGTCCCCGCCGTCAGGGCGTCCGGATCGAGCACGTGCGTCATGGGGCCATCATCCCCTGCCGAGGGCCCGTGCCCGGAGCTCGCCCACCCGCCCGGGTGGGCGAGCGCCGCCCGGGTTCAGGCGGGGGTGACGGCGAACTGGGCCCGGAGTACTGCGAGGTTGGCCTGCATCTGCGGGCGCATGTCCCGGTGCTGGGGGAGCAGCGCCCCGGTGAACGCCTTCAGCGGCCGGGGCAGGGGCTTGGTGATCGTGTAGCTGTGGGTGACCCGGGTGCCGCCGTCGGCCGGTTCGAGGTCGTACCGCCAGGTGGTGGAGTCGGGGATGAGCGCGGTGGGCATCGTCCGGAAGGCGAACGCCCGGCCCGGGTCGGCGACGAGCACCTCGCACCGCCGGGACCAGCTCGTCGCCCACTGAGCCCGGTTGGAGCCGACGAAGACGGACCCGACCTCGCCCGCCGCGGCACCGGGCAGCCAGACCGCGGAGTGGCACTCCGGGCTGCGCTCGCCGATGCGGGTCACGTCGGCGACCACGGCGTAGACGGCGTCGGCGGGGGCGGCCACGACGAGCTCGACCGAGCCGGAGGTCAGCCAGGGACGGGAGGTCACGGCGGCACCGTGGACCAGGCCCCCCGCCGGGTCAAGGGGTCGCTACGGTGGCGCGCGTGCAGCTGACCGTCGTCGACCACCCGCTCGCCCGTGCCCGGCTCTCCCGCATGCGGGACGAGCGCACCGACAACGCGGCCTTCCGCGCGGCGCTGCAGGACCTCACCCAGATGCTGGTCTACGAGGCCACCCGCGACCTGGCCGTCGCCGAGGAGCCGATCCGCACGCCGGTCACGGACACCACCGGCTACCGGATCGCCGCGCCGCCGCTGATCGTGCCGGTGCTGCGCGCGGGCCTGGGCATGGCCGACGAGGCGCACCGGATGCTGCCCGAGTCGCAGATGGGCTTCGTCGGCCTGGCCCGCAACGAGACGACCTTCCAGCCCGAGGCCTACATGGCCTCGCTGCCGGAGACCCTGGTCGACCGGCACGTGTTCGTCCTCGACCCGATGCTGGCCACCGGCGGCTCGCTCGTGCACTGCTGCGGGCTGCTCACCGAGCGCGGCGCCACCGAGATCACCGTCCTCTGCGTGCTGGCCGCACCCGAGGGGCTGCGCCGGCTGGAGGAGAGCGGCCTGCCGCTGCGGGTGTTCACCACCAGCATCGACGAGGGCCTCAACGAGAACGCCTACATCGTGCCGGGGCTGGGCGACGCCGGGGACCGTCAGTTCGGCGCGGTCTGACCGTGCGCTTCGCCGTCCTGGGCACCGGTTTCTGGGCCCGGGAGGTCCACGCCCGTGCGCTGGCCGGGCACCCGGACGCCGAGCTGGTCGCCGTCTGGGGCCGGGACCGGGGCCGGGCGCGGGAGGCCGGCGCGGAGTTCGAGGTGCCGGGCACCGACGACCTGGACGCCGTCCTCGACGACGTCGACGCGGTCTCGATCGCCCTGCCGCCCGACGTCCAGGCCCCGCTCGCCGAGCGGGCCGCCGCCGCGGGCAAGCACCTGCTGCTGGAGAAGCCGACCGGGCTGAGCCTGCCCGTCGCCGACCGGCTCGCCGCCGCGGTGCGCGAGGCCGGGGTGGCGTCGGTGGTCTTCTTCACGATGCGCTTCCAGGACGCCACCTCGACCTGGCTCGCCCAGGCCGCCCGCACCCGGCTCGCGGGTGGGTCGGCCAGCTGGCTCGGATCGATCGCGGGGTCGCCGTTCGCCGCGTCGGCCTGGCGGCAGGAGCACGGCGCGCTGTGGGACATCGGCCCGCACGTGCTCTCCCTGCTGGTGCCCACGCTCGGCCCGGTGGTCGCGGTCCAGGCGGGGGCGGGCCTGCGCGACACCGTGCACCTCGTGCTGCACCACCCCGAGGGCGTCGCCAGCACCGTCACCGTCTCCCACACCGTGTCGCCCATGTCGGCCGGCACGGAGTTCTCCGTGCACGGCGACGCCGGCCGGCTCGTGCTCCTGCCGCAGCTGGACGCCGGGATCGAGTCCTTCCGGGTCGCCGTCGACGAGCTGCAGGCGGCCGCGCTCACCGGCGCCGCGCACCCGCTCGACGTCTCCTTCGGCCGGGACGTCGTCGCGGTCCTCGCCGCCGCGGAGCGGTCCCTGGCCACGGGGTGCCGGGAGACCGTCGGGAGCTGACCGGTCAGGCCCGGCGGCGCCACCACAGCGCCAGCCCGCCGGCCGCCAGCAGGACGAGGACCGCGACGGCGGTCGCCACCGGCGCGGTCAGCAGATCCGCCCACCGGTCGAGGTGCTCCACCGACGCGCCGGCACCCACCTGCAGCACGGTGCTCGGCACGAGACCGAGGGCGGTCGCCGCGACGTAGGGCCCCGGACGGACGGCGGACAGGCCCGCGCCGTAGCTGACGACGGTGAACGGCGCCGCCGGGAAGAGCCGCAGGGCCAGGACCGTGCCGAAGCCGCGGGTGCCGAGGAACCGGTCGGTCGCCGCGATCCGGGGGCCGGCCAGCGCGGCGACCGCCGGTCGGCCGAGCAGCCGGGCGAGCGCGAAGGCGCCGATCCCGCCCAGCAGCCCCCCGGCCAGCGAGATCGCCAGGCCGCCCCAGAAGCCGGCGACCAGCCCGGCCAGCACGGAGAGGGCGGTGCGGGGGACCGGCCCGAGGAGGGCGACGCCGACGCCCAGGGTCAGCAGCAGCGGACCCGCCGGGCCGCTGCGGTCGAGCCACGCGCGGGCGGAGTCGACGGCGGGCAGGTCGACCGTCGCGACGACGACCACCCCCGCGCCGACGAGGAGGGCCAGCAGCCCGGCGCGCAGCCACGTGCCGGCGTCCCTGCTCACTCCTTGAAGACGACGAGCCGCAGCATCACGAAGTTGACGGCGGTGCCGAACCCCTGCGAGACGGCCCAGGCGAGGGTCTTCTGCCAGCTGCTCTCGGGCAGCACCGCCAGCGCGAGCTCGTTCACGCCGAGGATGACGAAGAACGTCGTCCCGTAGAGGAGGGCGAAGCCCGTCGCCCGCCGCGCCCCGCCCTCGACCTGGAAGGCCCACCGCCGGTTGAGCGCGTAGGCCGTGGTGGTGCCGGCGATGAAGCTGATCGCCCGGGCGGCCGTCGTCCAGAGCCCCAGGTGCAGGCCCAGCGTGTAGACGGAGAGGTCGACCACCGCGCCGAGCAGGCCGACGGCGACGAACCGCACCAGCTGGTCCAGCAGCCCGCGGCGGCCGCCGGTCTCCTCCGGTGCGGTCACGGGGCGCCGAGCCGGTCGGCCAGCTCGCCGAAGGAGACCACGGAGAAGTCGGCGTCCGGGTCGGAGGCCGGCGGTGTCCGGCGCCCGCCGAATTCGGCCGGCCGGTGCACGTACGCGGTACGCAGGCCCCGGTCGCGGGCGGCGGCCAGGTCGGAGACGTGCGCCGCCACCATGAGCACCTGTCCCGGCTCCAGGCCGAGGAGCCGGGGCGCGGAGTCGTACACCTCCGCGTCGGGCTTGTAGTGCCCGACGACCTCGGCGCCGAGGACGGCGTCCCAGGGCAGCCCCGACCGGCGGGCGAGCGCGACCTGCAGCGCGATGCCGCCGTTGGAGAGCGGGGCGAGCACGAACCGGGGCGAGAGCCGTCGCATGCCGGGGACGACGTCGGGCCAGGCGTCGAGCCGGTGCCAGGCGAGCACCAGCTCGTCGCGGACGGCGGCCGGGACGTCGTCGGCGCCGTGCTCGGCGAGCACCTCGTCGACCGACTCGCGGTGCAGGACGTCGAGCGTCGCGTAGGGGCGGCGGCCGGTGCGCACCTCGTCCATCGAGGGGGAGTAGCGCCCCCGCCAGTCGTCGGCGAACCGCTCGGCGTCCACCCGGTCGCCCAGCAGCCGGGTCATCTCGCGGGCGACCCCGGAGCGCCAGTCGACGACGGTGCCGAAGACGTCGAACACCAGGGCGCGGACCTCGTCCATCACAACCCCAGCGCCGCGGACATCTCGGCGCGCAGCGCGTCGAGCTCGTCGGCGCCGCGGCCGCGGGCGGCGATCACCCCGGCGTCGTCGTGCACCGGAACGACGGTCTCCAGGTAGGCCTTGAGCTTCGGCTCGGTGCCGCTGGGCCGGACGACCACCCGCACGCCGTCGCCGAGCAGGCGGACGGCGTCCACCGGCGGGTCCTCGTGCGCCAGGTCGGTCGCGGTGACCGGCCGGCCGAGCAGCGTGGCGGGTGGCTGGGCGCGCAGCCGGGCCATCGCGGCGCCGATCAGGGAGAGGTCCTCGACGCGGGCCGAGAGCTGGCCGGTGGCGAACAACCCGTGCTCGACGGCCAGCTCGTCGAGCCGGTCGAGCAGTGTGCGCCCGTCGGCCTTCAGCTCGGCGGCCAGCAGCGCCACGGCGAGTGCGGCGGAGATGCCGTCCTTGTCGCGGACCACGCCGGGGGCAACCGCGTAGCCCAGCGCCTCCTCGTAGCCGAAGACCAGCGGCCGATCGGCCTCACCGGCGCGGATGATCCACTTGAAGCCGGTCGGGGTCTCGGCGAACGGCACCCCGTGCGCGGTGGCCAGCGCCGACAGCAGCGATCCGCTGACCAGCGAGGCCGCGTAGGTGCCGCGCACGCCGCGGCGCAGCAGCCAGTCGGCCAGCAGGCCGCCGACCTCGTCGCCGGTCAGCTGCCGTCCGCCGCAGACGACCGAGCACCGGTCGGCGTCGGGGTCCTGGGCGATCGCGACGTCGGCGCCGGTGCGCTCGGCGACCGCCAGCAGCAGGTCGACCGCGCCGGGCTCCTCCGGGTTGGGGAAGGCGACGGTCGGGAAGCGGGGGTCCGGGGAGTCCTGCTCGGGGACGGCGGCCGGGGCGGCGAACCCGGCGGCGGCGAAGAGGGTGCGGGTGGTCGAGGACCCCACACCGTGCATCGCGGTGTAGGCGATCCGCAGGGCCGCGCGGTCGGCGGCGGGCACGCGGTCGGGTGCCAGGGCGGCCAGCACCGCGGAGACGTAGTCGCCCTCGACGTCGTCGTCCAGGGTGAGCCAGTCGTCCGAGAGTGGGATCTCCCGGGCGGGGCCGGCCGCGGTGATCGCGGCCTCGATCTCGCTGTCGGCCGGGGGCACCAGCTGGGCGCCGTCATCGAGGTAGACCTTGTAGCCGTTGTCGTCGGGCGGGTTGTGGCTGGCCGTCACCATGATCCCGGCGGCGCAGCCGAGGTGGCGGACCGCGAAGGCCAGCACCGGGGTCGGGAGCGGCCGCGGAAGCACCTGGACGGCGAACCCGGCGCCGGAGAGCACGGCGGCCGAGATGCGGGCGAACTCGTCGGAGCGGCGGCGCGCGTCGAAGCCGATGACGACCCCGCCACCGGCATGGCCGGCGCCCTCGAGGTATCTCGCGAGCCCGGCGGCCGCCCGGGTGACCACGGCGGCGTTCATCCCCGCGGGACCGGCGCGCAGGGGGCCACGGAGCCCGGCGGTGCCGAAGGTGAGCGGACCGGCGAAGCGGCGGGCGAGCTCGGTCAGGTCCCCGGCCGCGACCAGCGCCTCGATCTCGGTGCGGTCGCCGGGGTGCGGGTCGGCCGCCGCCCAGGCCCGCGCCTCGTCGAGCAGGCTCACGGCAGCCGGCTCACCAGCTCGACCAGGAAGTGGCCCATCCGCCCGGCGGCCTCCTTGCCGGCGGCGAGGACCTCCTCGTGGTTCAGCGCCTCGCCGGTGATGCCGGCCGCCGCGTTGGTGACCAGCGACAGGCCGAACACCTCCATGCCGGCCGCCCGTGCCGCGATCGCCTCGAGTGCCGTGGACATGCCGACGAGGTCGGCGCCGAGCGTCCGCAGCATGCGGATCTCGGCGGGCGTCTCGAAGTGCGGACCGGGCAGCGCCGCGTACACGCCCTCGGTCAGCGACGGGTCGATCTGTCGCGCGAGCTCGCGGAGCCGCGCCGAGTACAGGTCGGTGAGGTCGACGAACGTCGGACCGACCAGCGGCGAGCGCGCGGTGAGGTTGAGGTGGTCGCTGATCAGCACCGGCTGGCCGACGCGGTGCTCGGGCGCGAGGCCGCCGGCGGCGTTGGTGAGGATGACGGTGCGCACGCCCACGGCCGCCGCCGTGCGCACGCCGTGGACGACCGAGGAGACGCCGCGGCCCTCGTAGAGGTGCGTGCGGCCCAGGAACAGGAGCACGCGGCGCGAGCCCACCCGCACCGAGCGGACCTCCCCGCCGTGCCCGGCGACGGTCGGCACGGCGAAGCCCCGCAGGTCCTCGATGGCGACGGTGGACTCGGCGGCGCCGAAGGCCTCCGCGGCGGGGGCCCAGCCCGAGCCCATGACGACGGCGGTGTCGTGCCCTCCGCCGAACGCGTCATCGAGGTCCTCGGCGGCCAGCCGGGCGAGGGTCGCGGGATCAGGGCCGGTGGACACGTCGCTCACCCGCGCGACGGTAACGCAGCGCGGACGGTCGCCCGGCGCGCACGCCGCCTGCCCCACCGGAGGGTCTCCGGTGGGGTCGTGGACGGGTGCGCCCGCGATGCTGCTCAGACGGGGACGAGGAGGTCGTCCCGGTCGAGGAGGTCCGGTCGGTAGGGGAGGATCTCGGTGCCGTCGGGGCGGTAGGTGTGCCATCGGCCGTCGGGTCCGCGTTCGACCCGGAAGCCGGCGTGGAGCTTGCCGTGGTGGCGTTCGCAGAACAGGCCGGTGTTCTCCAGGGTGGTCTCGCCGCCGAAGGCCCAGTGCAGGAAGTGGTGGGCCTCGCACCATTCCGGTGGGGCGTCGCAGCCGGCGAACAGGCAGCCGCCGTCGCGCAGGTCCAGCAGGTGCCGCAGCGGGGCGGGCACGATGCGGACCTCGCGGCCGCGGTCGATCGGGACACCGTCGGGTCCCATCACGATCCGGGCGACGGTGGAGTCGCACGCCAGCCAGCGGGCGCGGGCGGCGGAGATGGTGGCGCCGAATCCCATCCGGGCGGCGGTCTGGCCGGTGGCCGGGTCGACCAGGGCGTCGACGTCGATCACGGCGGCGATACCGGGCTTGCGGGTGCGCTGGATGGGCACGTTGCCGGCGGCGAGGGTGTTGTCGGCCCACTGCACGAACGCGTCGCCGCGGACCTGGCCGGGGGTGCGCTCGTCTCCGGCCGTGCGGGAGGTGGCGGCCATCGGCTCGATCACCGCCTTGACCTTCTCCCCGGCGACGGCGTCCAGTTCCACGTGGATGGTGACGGTGCCGTCGGGATGGGTGGTGATGGTCAGCGACCGTTCGTGCGTGGGGTCGGGTTCGGGCCCGTCGGGGTCCAGCTGGGCCAGGTAGTGGTGCACCGCCTCGGTCAGCTTCCGGAAGGTCTGCCCGGCCGCGACCGTGGCCAGGGCGGCGTCGACCTCGCTCAGGTCCACGCCCTGCTCGGCGGCGGCGGCCAGCTCCCGCCGGCCGGTGATCGTGGCGATCTCGGTGACGTGCTCGACGCCGATCGCACCCGCCGCGAACGCCGCGCCCGTCGCCGGCAGCAGGTCCAGGACCCGCCCGCGCTGCACCAGCGCCGCCGCGGCCGAGTTCTTCATCCCGGTGTGGGTGCGCAGCCACGACTGCATCGTCTTCAGCCCGTCGTGCTCGCAGGCCAACCGCGCATCGGCGACCCGCACAGCGCGGGTCAGCCGGGCCTCCACCCGGTTCCGCTCCGCCACCAGCCCACCGACCTCGGCCAGCAGGTCGGCGTCCGACATCGCGTGCAGATCGCCGCCTGGATCACTCGAACACATGTACGGATCCTATCGGCTGAGCAGCGGCTCGACGCCATGAATTCCCAGCTCAGGGCGTTGTCCACAGATTCCACCGGGCCATTGACCCGGTGGGCGACAGAGCTCCTGGTCCCCGCCCACCGGGGGCCGACCCTGCGTGCCGCGAACCGCGGACCGAGCGCGGTTCTCCTGACCGGGAGAACCGTGCGGGGTCGCGATGCACAACCCATCGGGGGAACGCGCCCCGCTCAGCCGGTGGAACAGCGTGATCGTCCATAGGATCTGCGGGTGCAGATCCCCTTCAACTCCTCCGAGCGCGCCAGTCTCGGCGTCGAGTGGGAGCTGCAGCTGGTCGACCGCGAGACCCGCGAGCTGACCGCCGGCGCCGTCGAGATCCTCCAGGAGCTGACCCCCGAGGGAGCCGAGGAGCCGGAGAAGGCCAAGCACGAGCTCCTCCAGTCGACGATCGAGGTCATCACCGGCGTCTGCACGACCGTGGCCGAGGCGCAGGCCGACCTGGCCGGCACCGTCGCGCAGGTCGTGGCGGCCGCCGACCGGCGCGGGCTGGACCTCATGTGCGCCGGCACCCACCCGTTCACCGACTGGCAGACGCAGCTGATCTCGCCGAAGGAGCGCTACGCGCTGCTGGTCGAGAAGATGCAGTGGCTGGCCCGCCGGCTGCAGATCTTCGGCGTCCACGTGCACGTCGGGGTGCGGGCGCCGGAGAAGGCCGTGCCGATCGTCAACGCGCTCACCCAGTACGTGCCGCACTTCCTCGCGCTGTCGGCGTCCTCGCCGTACTGGGTCGGCGCCGACACCGGGCTGGCGTCGGCGCGCAGCAAGGTGTTCGAGGCGATGCCCACCGCCGGGCTGCCCTACCAGCTCTCCGGCTGGGACGAGTTCGAGACCTACATGGAGACGCTCATCTCCACCAACGCCATCGAGAGCGTCCGCGAGGTGTGGTGGGACATCCGCCCGCACCCGGACTTCGGCACCGTGGAGCTGCGGATCTGCGACGGACTGCCCACGCTCGACGAGATCGGCGTCGTGGCTGCGTTCTCCCAGTGCCTGGTCGAGCAGTTCGACACCCAGCTCGACCGCGGCTACACCCTCCCCACCCCGCCCAGCTGGGTGCTGCGGGAGAACAAGTGGCGGGCCGCCCGCTACGGCCTGGACGCCGACATCGTGACCGACGAGAAGGGCACCGTCCGGCCGGTCCGCCAGGCGCTGCTCGACCTCGCCGAGGAGCTCGAGCCCACCGCCCGCCGCCTCGACTGCGCGGAGCAGCTCGCCGACGTCGAGCGGGTCCTGGCCGCCGGTGCCTCCTACCAGCGTCAGCGCGCGGTCGCGGCGGCGCACGGGGGAGACCTGCGGGCCGTCGTCGACGCGCTCGTCGTCGAGTTCCGCGACGGGCTCGGCTCGTGACGTCGGTCGTCGAGGAGGCCGGTGCCGCGGTCGACCGGTGGACGACGGCGCACGCGCAGCACCTCGTCTCCGTGCGCCGGCACCTGCACGCCCATCCCGAGCTGGCCTACGCCGAGTTCGAGACGACCTCGTTCATCGAGCACAAGCTGCGCGGGGCGGGCCTCTCGCCCAAGCGGCTGCCGACCGGCACCGGCCTGGTGGTCGAGGTCGGCGGCGGGGACGGGCCGACGGTGGTGCTCCGCGGGGACATCGACGCGCTGCCGCTGGCCGACCTCAAGGACGTGCCCTACGCCTCGACCCGCGAGGGCATGTGCCACGCGTGCGGACACGACGTGCACACGACCGTCGTCCTCGGCGCGGCCCTGGCGCTGGCCGAGCTCGACGACCTCCCCGGGACCGTCCGCCTGGTCTTCCAGCCGGCCGAGGAGACGGTTCCCGGCGGTGCCACCGAGGTGGTGGCGGCGGGGGTCCTCGACGGCGCGTCCCGGGCGTTCGCCCTGCACTGCGACCCGTCGATCCCGGCGGGCACCGTCGGGCTGCGCACCGGCGCGATCACCGCGGCCTGCGACCGCATGGACGTCGTCCTCACCGGGCCGGGCGGGCACACGGCGCGGCCGCAGCTGACCGTCGACCTCGTCGACGCGCTCGGCCGGCTCATCACCGACCTCCCGGGGCTGCTCTCGCGCCAGGTCGACCCGCGCGCCGGGATGTCCGTGGTGTGGGGCGCGGTCAACGCCGGCGTCGCGGCCAACGCGATCCCGCAGCGCGGCCAGCTGCGCGGCACCGTCCGGGTGCTGGACCGCGACGCCTGGCAGTCGGCCGAGGACCTGCTGCACGCGCTGGTGGAGAAGGTGGTCGCGCCGACCGGGGCCGGCGTCGAGGTCGACTACGTGCGGGGGGTCCCGCCCGTCGTCAACGACCCCCGTGCCGTCTCGCTGCTGCGCGCGGCGGCGATGGAGACCGTCGGCGCCGACGGCGTCCGGCTCTCGCCGCAGAGCATGGGTGGGGAGGACTTCGGCTGGTTCGCCGACGTCCTGCCGATCGCCCTGGCCCGGCTGGGCACCCACGGCGGCGGACCGCCCCTGGACCTGCACCGCGGCACCTTCGACGTGGACGAGCGCGCGATCGGGGTGGGTGTCCGGCTGCTCGCCCGGACGGCGCTGCACGCGCTGGTCGCCGATGTCGGGACCTCCTCGGAAGGGCGGTCCCCGGCCCCCGGGCGACCGGCGCCGCGCGAACGCCGGTAGAAAACTCCCCAGCGCACCGCCTCTCCGCCACCCCTGTTGCACCGGAGCCCGACTGATGGATGCCCCCGCTCAGCCCGCCCCGGCGGACGCCGACGTCCCGGCCGAGCACGAGGTCCCCGAGGACCTCGTGCTGGCGGGCGAGTTCCCCGCGGCCACCCGCGAGCAGTGGCGCGGACTCCTCGCCGGCGTGCTGCGCAAGGCCGGCCGCGAGGACCTGCCGGAGCACCCCGAGGACGCCCTCCGTCGCACCGTGGCCACCGGCGTCTCCGTCGCCCCGCTGTACACCGCCGAGGACGCCGGCGACCTGCCGTCGGCGGCGGGCGTGCCCGGGCTCCCGCCCTTCGTGCGCGGTGCCCGCGCCGGCGCCGCGGGCGAGACCGCGGCCGGGGGAGCGGACACTGACGTGCCGGCCGGCTGGGACGTCCGCCAGCGGCACGCCGACCCCGACGTCGCCGCCACCCGCGAGGCGATCGCGGCCGACCTGGAGAACGGCGTCTCCTCCCTCTGGCTGGTGCTCGGCGAGGGCGCGGTGCCGGTGCAGTCGCTCGGCGACGTGCTGGCCGACGTCTACCTCGACCTCGCCCCGGTGACGGTGCAGGGCGGCCTGCTGGCGGCGGAAGCCTTCCTCTCCCTGATCGAGGGCCGCGACGACGTCGCCCCCGGCGGCTCGCTGGGCCTCGACCCGATCGGCGTGCAGGCGGCGACGGGGGAGGAGCAGGACCTCTCCGGCCTCGCCGACGTCGCCCGGCGCGCGTCGGCGCACACCGGCCTGCGCACCGTCGTCGTCGACGGGACCGTGTTCGCCGACGCGGGCGGCGGTGCCGTCGAGGAGCTGGGCTGCTCGCTGGCCGCCGGTGCGGCCTACCTGCGCGCGCTGACGGACGCCGGGCTGACCGTCGACGAGGCGTTCGGCCAGCTGGAGTTCCGCTACTCGGCCACCGCCGACCAGTTCACGACGATCGCGGCGCTGCGGGCCGCCCGCCGGCTGTGGGACCGGGTGGGCGAGCTCTCCGGTGCCTCCGCCGACGTCCGCGGCCAGCGTCAGCACGCCGTCACCTCGTCGGTGATGACGACCCGCCGCGACCCCTGGGTCAACATGCTGCGGACCACGGTCGCCTGCTTCGCCGCGGGCGTGGGCGGCGCCGACGTCGTCACCGTCCAGCCGTTCGACGCCGCGCTCGGCCTGCCCGACGCCTTCTCCCGGCGGATCGCCCGCAACACCCAGAGCCTGCTGGTCGAGGAGGGGTCCCTGGCCCGCGTGCTCGACCCGGCCGGCGGCTCCTGGTACGTCGAGTCGCTCACCGAGGAGCTGGCCCAGGCCGCCTGGGCCTGGTTCACCGAGATCGAGCGGGCCGGCGGCATCGTCCGGGCGCTGGCCGACGGGCTGGTCCGCGACCGCCTGGCCGCGGCGTGGGAGGAGCGGCGGAAGCGTCTGGCCAAGCGCTCCGATGCGATCACCGGCGTCAGCGAGTTCCCGAACCTCACCGAGAAGCTTCCGCAGCGGAAGCCGGCGGCGGAGGTGCTCCCGACCGGCCCGGGTGGGCTGCCCCGCGTGCGTGCGGCGCAGGACTTCGAGGAGCTGCGCGACGCCGCGGACTCCGCCGCGTCGCGCCCGAGGGTGTACCTCGCCACCATCGGCCCGGAGGCCCGGCACACCGCCCGCGCCTCGTTCGCCGCGAACCTCTTCCAGGCCGGCGGCCTGGAGACCCCCGCCGCCGACGGCGCCGCCGGGCTCGCGGACGCGGGGACGACGGTCGCCTGCATCTGCGGCACCGACAAGGACTACGCCGCGTCGGCCGCCGCCCTCGCCGCCGAGCTGCGGGCCGCCGGGGCCACCTCCGTGTGGCTCGCCGGGAAGCCGTCGCTGGACGTGGACGGCGTCGACGGGTACGTGTACGCCGGATGCGACGCGCTGCAGGTCCTGCGCGCCGCCCACGAGCAGCTCGGAGTGACGGCATGAGCACCATCCCCGACTTCGGCTCCGCGGAGCTGGGCCGCCCGGCCGCGCACGGCTCGGCCGACGACTGGGCCAAGCGGTACGAGGAGGCCACCGGGCGCAGCGTCGCCGAGGCCACCTGGCACACGCCCGAGGGCATCGACGTCCCGCCGCTGTTCACCCCCGCGGACCTCGCCGGGGTGGACTTCCTGGAGACCTACCCGGGCGTCCCGCCGTTCCTGCGCGGGCCCTACCCGTCGATGTACACGACCCAGCCGTGGACGATCCGCCAGTACGCGGGCTTCTCCACCGCCCAGGCGTCGAACGCCTTCTACCGGCGCAACCTCGCCGCGGGGCAGAAGGGCCTGTCGGTCGCCTTCGACCTCGCCACCCACCGCGGCTACGACTCCGACCACCCGCGGGTGAGGGGCGACGTCGGCATGGCCGGCGTCGCGATCGACTCGATCCTGGACATGCGGCAGCTGTTCGACGGCATCCCGCTGGACCAGATGAGCGTCTCGATGACCATGAACGGCGCGGTGCTGCCGGTGCTGGCGCTCTACGTCGTCGCCGCCGAGGAGCAGGGGGTGTCGCCCGCGCAGCTCGCCGGGACCATCCAGAACGACATCCTCAAGGAGTTCATGGTCCGCAACACCTACATCTACCCGCCGACGCCGTCGCTGCAGATCATCAGCGACATCTTCGCGTTCACCGCGCAGGAGATGCCGCGGTTCAACTCGATCTCGATCTCCGGGTACCACATCCAGGAGGCCGGGGCGACGGCCGATCTCGAGCTGGCGTACACGCTGGCCGACGGCGTGGAGTACCTGAAGGCCGGCCAGGACGCCGGGATGGACGTCGACACGTTCGCCCCGCGGCTGAGCTTCTTCTGGGCCATCGGCATGAACTTCTTCATGGAGGTCGCCAAGATGCGGGCCGGGCGCCTGCTGTGGGCGAAGCTCGTGAAGCAGGCCGGCGGGACCAACCCCAAGTCGCTGTCGCTGCGCACCCACTCGCAGACCTCGGGCTGGTCGCTGACCGCGCAGGACGTCTACAACAACGTCGTCCGCACCTGCCTGGAGGCCATGGCCGCCACCCAGGGGCACACCCAGTCGCTGCACACCAACGCCCTGGACGAGGCGCTGGCGCTGCCCACCGACTTCTCCGCCCGCATCGCCCGCAACACCCAGCTGCTGCTGCAGCAGGAGTCGGGCACCACCCGGGTCGCCGACCCGTGGGGCGGCTCGGCCTACGTCGAGAAGCTGACCTACGACCTGGCCCGCCGGGCGTGGGCGCACATCGAGGAGGTGCGCGAGCACGGCGGCATGACCCGGGCCATCGACGACGGCATCCCGAAGATGCGCATCGAGGAGGCCGCCGCCCGCACCCAGGCCCGCATCGACTCCGGCCGCCAGCCGGTGATCGGCGTGAACAAGTACCGGGTGGACGCCGACGAGGCGATCGAGGTCCTCCGCGTCGACAACGCCCAGGTGCTGGCCGAGCAGACCGCCAAGCTGGAGCAGCTGCGCGCCGAGCGTGACGAGCCGGCCACCCGCGAGGCGCTGTCCCGGCTGACCGATGCCGCCCGTGCCGCCGCCGAGGGCCGCCGCGGCAACGAGCTGGACACCAACCTGCTCAAGCTGTCGATCGACGCCGCCCGTGCGAAGGCGACGGTGGGCGAGATCTCCGACGCGCTGGAGGCCGTCTACGGGCGGCACCAGGCGCAGATCCGCACCATCTCCGGTGTGTACCGCGACGAAGCAGGAGCATCAGGCCCCGTGGAGGAGACCCGCCGCATGGCGGAGGCGTTCGAGGAGGCCGAGGGCCGCCGCCCCCGGATCCTGGTCGCCAAGATGGGCCAGGACGGCCACGACCGCGGTCAGAAGGTCATCGCGACCGCGTTCGCCGACCTCGGCTTCGACGTCGACGTGGGCCCGCTGTTCCAGACGCCGGAGGAGGTCGCCCGGCAGGCGGTCGAGGCCGACGTGCACGTCGTCGGCGTCTCGTCGCTGGCCGCCGGCCACCTGACGCTGGTGCCCGCGCTCAAGGAGGCGCTGGCCGAGCTCGGTGCCGACGACGTCGTCATCGTGGTCGGCGGCGTGATCCCGCCCGACGACGTCCCGACGCTGAAGGAGATGGGCGCGGCCGCGGTGTTCCTGCCGGGCACGGTCATCGCCGAGGCGGCCCAGGGTCTGCTGCGGACACTGTCGGAGCGGCTCGGCCACTGATGGCACAGATCGACGTCCCGGCGCTGGTCGAGGGGGTCCTCGCCGGGAACCGGCGGGCGATGGCGCGCGCCATCACGCTCGTCGAGTCCCGGCGGGCCGACCACCGGGACCGCGCGCAGGAGCTGCTGGTCGAGCTGCTGCCACACGCCGGGAACGCGCGCCGCGTCGGCATCAGCGGCGTGCCCGGCGTGGGCAAGTCCACCTTCATCGACCAGCTCGGGGTGACGCTCACCGGCGGGGGCGCGAAGGTCGCCGTCCTCGCCGTCGACCCGTCGTCGGCGCGCTCGGGCGGGTCGATCCTCGGGGACAAGACGCGGATGCAGCGTCTGTCGGTCGACCCGCGCGCCTTCGTGCGGCCCTCGCCCACGGCGGGCACCCTCGGCGGTGTGGCCCAGGCGACCCGCGAGTCGATGGTCGTCGTCGAGGCCGCCGGCTACGACGTCGTCCTCGTCGAGACCGTCGGGGTCGGCCAGTCCGAGGTGACCGTCGCGGAGATGGTCGACTCCTTCCTCTTCCTCACCCTCGCGCGCACCGGCGACCAGCTGCAGGGGATCAAGCGCGGGATCCTCGAGATCGCCGACGTGATCGCGGTCAACAAGGCCGACGGGCCCGGTGCCGCCGACGCCCGCAAGGCCGCCCGCGAACTGGCCGGCGCCATCCGCATGCTCCGGGGCCACGGCGAGGACTGGGACGTCCCGGTGATGACCTGCGCCGGGCTGACCGGCGAGGGCCTCGACGAGGTCTGGGCCAAGCTGGTAGAGCACCAGGACCGCGCCCGGGTCTCCGGCGCCTTCGACGAGCGCCGCCGCACCCAGCAGGTCCGCTGGACCTGGCAGCTGGTGCGCGGCGGACTCGAGCACCGGCTGCGGGCCCACCCCGGCGTGCGCGGCCGGGCGCCCGACCTGGAACGGGCGGTGCTGGCCGGGGAGGCCACGCCGGCGCTCGCGGCGCAGGAGCTCCTCGAGCTGTTCCTGGCCAGCCCCGACGGGGCGCCGTGACGGGCAGCACGGCGGCCACGCGCAGCGCCGTCGGCACGGGCGCGCCCGACCGCCGCCGGCAGTGGACCCTCGTCGCCGCCGCGGTCACCGGGACGCTGGCCACCACCTACCTGGCGCTGGCCGGGACCGGAGTCGGCCGACACGTCGCCGCCCGCGACCTGTGGTTCTTCCAGGTCGAGGCCGTCACCCGCAGCGAGCTCGGCCCCCGGCCGGCCCTGGTCCTCTGCGGCCTCGCGCTCGCCCTGCTGGCCGGCGCGTGGCTGCTGCTCGGGCGGGCCCTGCAGCTCGGGGCGGGCAGCCGCGCGGTCGCCTGGCTGGCGGTGCTGTGGTCCGTGCCGCTGGCCGTCGGCATCCCGCTGTTCAGCCCGGACGTCTACCACTACGCGGCGGTCGGGGCGAGCACCCAGCACGGCGTCGACCCCTACGTCGACGGCCCCGGCGCGGCGGGGGACATCCCCGGCATCCGCGGCGGGGAGGAGATCTGGCTCGACAACCCCTCGCCGTACAGCCCGCCGTTCGTCCGGCTCCTCGACGGGCTCGCCGGGCTGTTCGGCGAGGAGCCGCGCGCGATGGTGCTCGCGCTCCGGGTCCTGACAGTCCTCGCGCTGGTGGGCATCGCCCTGGTGGTGGTCCGGATCGCCCGGCTGCAGGGCCTGGACCCGACGCGGTCGCTGTGGCTGACCGTCGCCAACCCGCTGGTGCTGCTGCACGCCGTCTCCGGCAGCCACAACGACGCGCTGATGCTCGTCTTCGTGCTCGCCGGGGTGTGGGCGGCGCTGCTGCGGCGGCCCTACCTCGCCGCGACGCTGTGCGCCCTCGGCGCGGGGGTGAAGGTCATGGCCCTCGCCGTCGTCGTCATCGTCGCGATCGACGCGGCCTGGCGGCACACGGAACTGCGCGACCGGCTCCGCACGCTGGTGCAGGTCGGCGCGACCGGACTGGCCGTCTTCGTCGCGGCGGTGACGGTGTCCGGCTACGGCTGGGGGTGGACCGGGGCGCTGTCGGTGCCCGGGCTCGCCGTCGAGCCGCTGTCCCCGCCGAGCGCGCTGGCGGTCCTGATCAGCCGGGACGACCCGCCGCTGGACGCCGTCCGCGCCGCGGCACTGGCCGTCGGCGCGCTGGTCTCCCTGTGGCTGTTCACCCGGGTGCCTCAGTGGGGCGTCATCCGGGTCACCGCGTGGGTCTTCGTGGTCGTCCTGCTCACCGGCAGCGTCGTCTGGCCCTGGTACTTCCTGTGGCCGCTGCTGTTCCTGGCGCTCACCGGCATCCGGACCGACCGCGTGCTCGTCGTCGTCAGCTCGGTGGCCGGCACGTTCCTCCTCCTACCGGGAGGGGACGCCACGCTGCGGCGGTTCGGCCGTCCGCTGGCCGACGCGATCGTCCTCGGCGTCCTGCTCGCCGTCGCCGCCTGGGCGCTGTGGACGCGGAGCCGGCGCAGCCGCGAGCCGGTGACGGCCGGACCGTGAGCACCCCGGCGGTGGTCGAGTCCGGCGCGGTCCCCGGCCACGAGCCGGCCCGCCCGCTGCCGCTCCTGGCCGTCGCCGGGCTGCTGGGGGTGGCCGCCACCGCCTTCCTGGCGCTCGCCGGCCTCGGCCTCGGCCGCAACGGGCGGATCGTCGACCTGTGGTTCTTCACCGTCTCCGGCCTGTCCGAGCGGGCGCTGGGCGAGGCCACCGCCGTCACGCTGACGATGGTCGCGCTCGCCGTCCTGGCCGCTGCCTGGTTCGTGCTGTCCGCGGCACTGCACCGGGGCGCCGGTGTCGGGGCCGTCCTGCTGGTCGGCGGGCTGTGGGCGCTCCCGCTGCTGGCCGGACCGCCGCTGTTCAGCCCGGACGCCTACGCCTACGCCGCGATCGGCTCCGCGATCCAGCACGGCGTCGACCCGTTCGTGCAAGGTCCGGCCGCGGCGGGCGACATCCCGGGCACGCGTGGCGCGGAGGACTTCTGGGCGGAGTCGCCCACGCCCTACAGCCCGCCGTTCGTCGTCCTGCTGAACCTGTTCTCGAAGGTCTTCTCCGAGGACCTGCTGCACTTCCTGGTCGGAATGCGGGTGCTGGTGGTGGTCGTCTGGGCCCTGCTCGCCTACCTGGTCGTGCGGCTGGCCCGGCACCGTGGGCTGGACCCCGCACGGACCGTCTGGCTCACCGTCGCCAACCCGCTCCTGCTGCTGCACTCCGTCTCCGGGCTGCACAACGACGCGCTGATGACCCTCCTGGTCATGGCCGGGATGGCGGCCGCGCTGGGCGACCGGCCGTACCTCGCCGTGACGCTCGTCGCCGCCGGCGCGAGTGTGAAGGTCACCGCCCTGGCGCTGGTCCCGGTGATCGCCGTGTACGCCGCGTGGCAGCTGCCGGAGTGGTCGCGCCGGCTCCGGGTCCTGGTCGGCACCGGTGCCCTCGGGCTCGCCGTGTTCGCCCTCGGGGTGCAGGTGTCGGGCTACGGCTGGCGGTGGACGGAGAACCTCGACGTCCCGGGCAAGGCGGTGGAGCCGCTGTCGCCGCCCACCGCGCTGGCGGTCCTCATCGACTACGACGACCCGCCCCTGGACCTCGTGCGGGGGATCGGCCTCGGCATCGGCGTGCTCGTGTGCCTCTGGCTGCTCACCCGGGTGCCCCGGTGGGGGCTGCTGACGACGGCCGGCTGGGTGTCCCTCACCGTCGTCCTCTCCGGCGCCGCGATGTGGCCGTGGTACCTGACGCTGCCCACCGTCCTGTTCGCCCTGACCGGTCGCCGTGGGCACGCCTGGATGGTGACCGGCTGGTCGGTGGCCGGGTTGTTCCTCGCGCTCCCCGGCGGGCAGGCGACCCTGTCGCTGCTGAGCCGGCCGTTCACCGACGGCGCCGTGCTGGTGGTGCTGCTCGCCCTCGGCGCCGCCGCGGTGTGGGTGCGGCGGCGCGGCCGGAACGACCGGGCGCCGGAGGATCAGACCCCGGTGGAGCGGCACTCCCGGGCCCGCAGCTCGGCCACGTAGTCGTCGGGGGCGCCGGCCTCCTGCGCCGCGTCGGACAGGGCCCCGAGGTACCGGGCCGACGGCAGTCCGCCCTCGAAGGCGTCCAGGGCGTGGACGTAGGCGACGACGTCACCGGCCAGCGTGTGCACCCGCAGGTTGAGCTTGCGGTAGAGCCCCAGGTCGGCGCCCTCCCAGGCGTCGAGGGCCCGCTCGTCGGCGTCGGTGAGGTCGTAGAGGGCCACGAAGACGCCGGTGGGGTCGAGGCCGTCGGCGGGCACCAGCGTCGCCAGCGCCCCCTCCCAGCCGAACTCCTCGGCCCCGAAGGTCAGCCGCCACCCGCGGATCCAGCCTGTGCCGGTGTGCGGGGAGGAGGGGCAGCGGCGGAGCATCTGCGCCGGGTCCATGTTGGAGCCGTACGCCGCGTAGAGGCCCATCGCGTCGAGCCTACGGCGGCTGTGGCGGGCCTGACCCGTGAGGATGCCGACACCCGTGGGCGGCACCTGGGACGATGAGGCCGGCACGTCCACGAGCAACGCACAGGAGCACCCATGACCCGGATCGTCATCATCGGCGGTGGCCCGGCCGGCTACGAGGCCGCCCTGGTCGGCGCCTCCCTGGGTGCGGAGGTCACCGTCATCGAGCGCGACGGCGTCGGCGGGGCCAGCGTGCTCACCGACTGCGTCCCCTCCAAGGCGCTGATCGCGTCCGCCGGGGCGATGACGAGCGTCCGTGACTCCGCGGCGCTGGGCGTGCTGGGCAGCGACCTGCGCACCGCCGGCATGGACCTCGCCGCGGTCAACCACCGGGTCAAGGGCCTGGCGGTCGCCCAGTCCGCCGACATCCACGCCCGGCTGACCGCCGAGGGGGTGCGGATCATCGCGGGGCAGGGCCGCCTGGCCGACGACGTGCGCGGCCTGGTGGAGCACCGGGTGGAGGTGCTCGACCGGGAGGGCGCGGTCGCCGAGGTGCTCGAGTGCGACGTCGTCCTCATCGCCACCGGCGCGGACCCGCGGGTGATCGCCGGCGCCGAGCCCGACCACGAGCGGATCCTCGACTGGCGCGACGTGTACGAGCTCGAGGAGATGCCCGAGCACCTCGTCGTCGTCGGCTCCGGCGTCACCGGTGCCGAGTTCGCCTCCGGCTACCTGGAGGCCGGTGTGCCGGTCACCCTCGTCTCCTCCCGCGACCGCGTCCTGCCGGGCGAGGACGCCGACGCCGCCGAGGTCCTGGAACAGGTCTTCCAGTCCCGGGGTGGCCGGATCACCTCGAAGGGCCGCGCCGCGACCGTGCAGCGCACCGAGAAGGGCGTGCTGGTCACGCTCACCGACGGGCGCACCGTGGAGGGCTCGCACGCCCTGATGACGGTCGGCACCGTGCCGAACACCGCGGGGCTGAACCTCGAGCAGTGCGGCGTGCGGCTCGCCGAGAGCGGGCACGTCGAGGTGGACCGGGTGTCGCGGACCTCGGTGCCCGGCATCTACGCCGCGGGCGACGTCACCGGCGTCTTCCAGCTGGCCAGTGTCGCCGCCATGCAGGGCCGCATCGCGATGTGGCACGCGCTCGGCGAGGCCGTGCAGCCGATCCGCCTCAAGACGGTGGCGGCCAACGTCTTCACCCACCCCGAGATCGCCACGGTCGGCGTCCAGGAGGGGTCGCTGCCGGAGGGCGCGCCCATCGACGTCGTCCGCCTCCCGCTGGCCACCAACGCCCGCGCGAAGATGGCCGACATGCAGGACGGCTTCGTGAAGCTGTTCGCGCGGCAGTCGACCGGTGTCGTGGTCGGCGGCGTCGTCGTGGCGCCCGGGGCCTCCGAGCTGGTGCTGCCGATCGCGCTGGCGGTCACCAAGGGGCTGACCGTCTCCGACCTCGCGCAGACCTTCGCGATCTACCCGTCGCTGTCGGGCTCGATCACCGAGGCCGGCCGCCGGCTGATGGGCGCCGACGCACTGGCGTGATGCCGGACCACTCCTGATGCGGATGTGACGGGAGTTCGGCTCAACTCCGCCGATCCGGTGCCGACGCGCGCGACGGCCGCCGATGGAGCAGGGGATGCCTCCCGTCCCCGCTGCCGGCCCCCGCCCGCGTCGCCTGCGCCTGCTGATCGCCGCCGCGGTCGCCGTCCTGGCGCCCGTCGCCCTGGCGGCGCCCGCCTCCGCGGAGGAGGCCCAGGCCCCCGCCCAGACCGTCGTCGGCCAGCTGGTCCAGGCGTGGCCCGAGGACGGGCTCGCCGGCGAGCACGACCCCGGGACCGGCGACCAGCCGCTCACCTGGGTGGAGACCGCCCGGGGCGAGACCGTGCCGGTGTCGACCGGCGACGTCGCCGGGCTGCCGGTCGGCGCCACGGTCGAGCTGACCCTCGGCGCCCCGGACGACACGGCCGGCGGGCCCGACGACACCCGGTCGGTCGTGGACGGCGAGGTGCGCGTCGCCGCCCCCGTCGCGGCGGCCACCCCGAGCAACGGCGTGACCGTCGTCCGGGTCGTGCCCGCCGGCGGCGTGGAGGACACCACGACCGTGGCCGCGCTGACCGCCGCCGTCGACGGCCCGGTGGCGCGCTTCTGGGCCGATCAGACCGGTGGCGCGGTGCGCTTCGGCGTCACCTCCGCCGTGCCCGGCTGGGTGCACACCGCAGCCGGCTGCGACGCCCCCGCCGCGCTGTGGGACGAGGCCGCCGCCGCGGCCGGGTTCCAGGCCGGGCCCGGCCGCCACCTGCTCGTCTACGTCAGCAGCCTCCCCGCCGAGCTCCCCGGCTGTGCCGTCGCGCTCGGCGAGGTGGGCACCGGACCCGGCGCCGGCGGACGGGTCTACGTCCGTTCCGCGATGCCGGCCCTCGTCGCCCACGAGCTGGGACACAACCTCGGCCTCGGTCACTCCTCCGGCCGCCAGTGCGACGGTGCCGTCGAGACCGGCAGCTGCCGGACCGCCGGCTACCGCGACTACTACGACGTCATGGGTGCCTCCTGGGAGCAGCTGGGGTCGCTCAACGCGGCCCAGGCGGCCCGGCTCGGCGTGCTGCCGGCCGGCGCGCAGGCCGACGTCGCGGCCGGCGCCGCCCCGGCCACCGTCACGCTGGCACCGCTCGGCGGCAGCACCGGCACCCGCGCGCTGCGGCTGACCGGCACCGACGGCGCCGTCTACTGGCTGGAGTACCGCGGAGCCGACGGGCAGGACGGCTGGCTGGCCGGCGTCGCCAACCGGTTCCGCCTCGACTCCGGTGTCCTGCTGCACCGCGCGGGCGACTCCGCCGACACCTCGCTGCTGCTCGACGGCACGCCCAGCTCCGCCGCCGCCTGGGACGCCGACCTGCAGGCCGCGCTCCCGGTAGCCGCGCCTGTGCCGGTGGCGGGCGCCTTCACCGTCACCGTCCAGGCTGTCACCGGCGCGGGCGCGACCGTGCTGGTCCAGCCGGCCGCCGTCCCCGCCCCGGCCCCTCCGGCCGGGACCGGCACCGGCCCGGCCCCGCGGGTGCAGCGCGCCGCGGCGGGAGCCCCGCCGGCGGCCGACGCCGGCTCCGCGGCCGACAGCGGCTCCGCGCCGGTCGCCGCCCCCGCACCCGCCTTCCCGCCGCCCTCCGTCATCGCGGTCCCGGCCGCCGACGCCCCTGCCCTCCAGCCGCAGGCCCGGACCACCTCGACGCTGTGGCTGCTGCCGCTGCTCACCGGCCTCGTCGTCACCGGGACGGCCCTCGTCGCCGGCCGGGCCCTGCAGCGGCGACGGGCCGCCCGCAGCTGACCCTGCCGTCTGCTCAACTCCGGCCCCCTGGGAGCCGAAGGAGAGGACGGTCCCTTCTCTCTGGAGTTCCCGTGCGCCCCGTGCTCCGGTCCCGGCCCCTGCGGTCGCCCGTCCTCGCCATCGCCGTCCTGGCGCTGGCCGTCCTCGTCGCCCCCCCGGCGGGCGCGGAGGAGGAGGCGGGGCCCGCGGCGGGGGACACCGTCGTCGGCGAGCTGGTGCAGGCCTACGCGGACCCGCAGCCGGCCGGCACCGACGACCCGCACGACGGGCTGCTCAGCTGGATCGAGACCGCAGCGGGGGAGACCACCCGGGTCCCCACCGAGGACCTGGGCGACGTCGAGGCCGGGGCCACGCTCGCGGTGACTCTCGGCGCGGACGTGGCGGACGACGCCGCGGACCAGGGCCTGGAGCCGGCGCAGGAGGTGCTCGCCACGGAGGTGGTGGCACCGCCCGAGGAGCCGCCGACGGCGCCGGCCGCCGGGCCGGTCAACCACCCCGTCACCGTCGTCATGCTCCAGCCCGCCGGGGTGAACCGGGACGCGACGACGCTCGCCTCGGTCGAGGACCTGGTCAACGGGCCCGTGGCCGACTTCTGGGAGCAGCAGACGCGCGGCGCGGTCACCTTCGGCGTCGCGGGGTCCGTCGACTGGGGCGCTCCCGCCACGGTCGGCTGCGACAAGCCCTTCCAGCTGTGGCAGCAGGCCGCCGCGCGCGCCAACTGGACGCCCACCAGCAACAGCCACCTGCTCGTGTACCTGCCGGCCGGCGCGCCGGGGTGCTCGGACGGCCTGGGCACCGTCGGCACCGCCTCGGACGGGAGCGCCCGCGCCTACGTCGCGCTGCCGAACGCGTCGGTGATCACCCACGAGTTCGGCCACAACCTCGGGCTGGGGCACTCCTCGGCCCTGCAGTGCGACGCCGCCGTCGACTCGGGCAGCTGCCAGGTGGTCGGCTACAGCGACTACTACGACGTCATGGGCTACTCCTGGCAGCAGCTGGGCACCCTGAACGTCGTCCAGGCCGAGCGACTGGGCCTCGTGCGGCCCCAGGACTCCGTGGTCTTCACGCCGTGGACGGCCGGCGCCGACGTCGTCCTGGCACCGGTCTCGACGGCGACGCCGGCGACCGGCCTGTACCGGGCCGTGGAGCTCGTCGACGCCGACGGCACCCAGCTGTGGCTGGAGTACCGCCAGGCCAGCGGGCAGGACGCCTGGCTGGCCGACCCCGCCCGCAACCGCGGTCTGCAGCAGGGCGTCACGTTGCGTCGCGCGGCCGCGTCGGGGGACACCTCCCTGCTGCTGGACGGCACGCCGTCGGCGCGGGCCGGCTGGGCGGGCGACCGGGCGGTCGTGCTGACCACTGGTTCGCCCGTCACCGTCGCCGGGACCCGCTTCACCGTCCGGGTGGTCGCGACGTCGGCGTCCGGCGCCACGGTGCGGATCACCACGCTCCGGCCCACGGCGGCTGTGCACTCCCTCGCCGGCGGCGACGCCGGCCCGCAGGGGACGCTGACCGAGGCCGAGGCGTGCGACGCCGACAACCGCTGCCTCGCCCGCTACCAGGGCGCCCGGGTCTTCTGGTCGCCGACGACCGGGGGCCACTCCGTCGCGGCGCCGGAGCTGGCCCGCTGGGAGGACCCCGCGACGGACCTCGGCTTCCCGGTGGGTGACCGCCGGTGCGGGCTGCGCGACTCCGGGTGCTTCCAGGGCTTCGAGCACGGCGGCGTCTACACCTCGCCGGCGACCGGGACGCACGCGGTGTCGTGGGAGTTCTACGACCGGTGGGCCGCGACCGGCTGGGAGTTCGGCTCGCTCGGCTACCCCGTCGGCGACGAGAGCTGCACGATGGTGGACGGCGGCTGCTACCAGCACTTCCAGCGCGGCACGGTGGTGGCCGGTCCCGGGGGTACGTGGGCGATCAGCGGGGGGCTGCGGGACGGCTGGTTCTCCTCCGGCTCGGAGCTCGGCTACCTCGGCTACCCGACCGGGGCGGCGGTCTGCGGCCTGCGCGCCGGTGGCTGCTTCCAACCCTTCGAGGGCGGCCCGCTCTACTGGTCGCCCACCACCGGCGGCCACGGCGTCGCGGAGCCCGTGTACGGCCGCTGGGCGGCGACCGGCTGGGAGTTCGGCTCGCTCGGCTATCCGGTCTCCGACACGGTGTGTGGGCTGCGGGACGGCGGTTGTTTCCAGCACTTCCAGGGTGGGTCGGTGTACTGGTCGTCGGCCTCTGGTGCGCGCGTGGTTTCCGGCGCTGTCCGAGGCCG
>NZ_JNIK01000017.1 GCF_000701365.1 Blastococcus sp. URHD0036 | reverse complement strand
CGCCGATGGTACTGCCCTGGAGACGGGGTGGGAGAGTAGGACACCGCCGGACAACCATTCACAGGAAGGGCCCCAGCCACCAGGCTGGGGCCCTTCCTGCATTCCCGCGTCCACGTGCAATACCGCCATTCCGCACCGAGCAGAACCGCCATGTTGCGCGCACTCGGCGGGGTTCAGCGGCGACGCATCTCCTTGGTCGTCGCGCCCACGTTGTCGGCCATCCAGGTGTTGAGCGCGACCACGTCGCGCCAGGCCGTCCGCACCCGGTCCAGTGCTCCACGCGTGTGCAGCCAGTCCACCGGCTCCCACTGCCGGGCGACGTTGAGGGACCGGTGCCGCAGCAGGTCCGCCCTGTCGTCGTCGGGGATGTCGATGCCCCTCGGTGAACGGGCCAGCCGATCCCCACCGAGCTCCCAGCCGGCGCCGACCAGTCGGGCCACCTCCCCGGCGAGGCGCGGGCCCTGCACGTCGTCCACCACCGCACGTCGGTAGCGGGCGACCTGGTCGGACTCCAGCCGCCAGCACCCGCCGGCCACCCGCAGCCCGTCGGCGGAGATCTGCACGTACCAGGCGCCGGCGGAGCGGCCGGCCGGTTCCACGACAGCCCCCTGGTGGGTCTTGTACGGGGTCTTGTCGTGGCTGAACCGGACGTCGCGATAGGGGCGGAACAGCTTGGCCGGCCCGAACTCGTCGGCGAGCTCGTCCACGAGGGCCTGCATGGGCGCCCGGACGGAGGACTCGTAGACGGGCCGGTTCCCGGTCCAGTACGTCTTGCTGTTGTCGGCCTCCAGGCCCTCGTAGAAGACCAGACCCTCGTCCGGGAAACCCTCGAACGTCACGGCTCGTCCTCCCCGAGGCCGGCGTGCCACTGGACCTCGCGCAGGGGTGCGCCACCGGTGTCCAGGGTCCGGGCCCAGCGATCGCGGGCCCAGCCGGCCGACTCGAGGAACTGGACGGTGACCGTGTCGGCCTCCGGGACCCACATCGAGAGGCGGACGGCGCCGGTCTCCGCGGCGAGGTCCGCCACCGCGGCGAGCAGCCGGCTGCCGTGGCCGCGTCGTCCCCACCGGGGTTCCACGAGCAGCGCCGCGAGCTCGGTGGTCGGCCCCTCCGGGGACGCCGGGTGGTCCGGGGAGACCTCGGGTGGGCCGTACGCGGCGAAGCCCACGACGGTGTCTCCGTCGAGGGCGACGAGCACCCCGTGCGCCGGCGTCGGGGGGTCGACCACGGCCGACCGCCAGACCTCCGCGGCGGCGGCCTCGTCCCACTCGTCGAGCACGGCCACCGGCAGCACGCTGCGGTACGCCGTCCGCCAGGTGACGGTCTGGACGCGCGCCATGTCGCCGGCGTCCGCAGGGCGGGCCGGGCGCACCGAGACCGATGCCGTGCCGGTGAGCCGGGGGAAGGCGGGCGGTTCCATCCCCGGCAGCGTAGGCGCAGGTGGAGCGGCGTCCGTCGTACCCGCCAGGCAGGATCGGCTGCCGTGACCGTTCCCGTCGTCGACCGGCTCCCGGCCCCGCTGGCCCGGCGCATCGCGCTGGCCGCCCAGGGCTTTGCCGACGCGCGTCCCACGGGTGGGGTGGACAGCCGCCAGCTGCGGCGGGTGACCGACCGGCTGGCGGTCGTGCAGATCGACTCGGTGAACGTCCTGTCCCGCTCCCACTACCTGCCCTACTTCAGCCGCCTCGGTGCCTACCGTCGCGAGGCCCTCGACGACTTCACCGGCCGCCGGCACGAGCTGTTCGAGTACTGGGCGCACGAGGCGTCCTACCTCCCGGTGCGCCTGCACCCGTACCTGCGCTGGCGGATGGCGGCGGCGGAGGAGCACGCGTGGGGGAACATGGTCCGGCTCCAGCGGGAGCGGCCCGGCTACGTCGCCGAGGTGCTCGACCGGGTCCGGGAGCAGGGGCCGACCCGGGCCGGCGAGTTGCTGGAGACCCGGCGGGAGCGCTCCGGGACCATGTGGAACTGGCACCCCGGCAAGGTGGCCCTCGAGTGGCTGTTCTTCACCGGCGTCCTGACCGCGCGGGCCCGCACGGCCGGCTTCGAGCGGGTCTACGACCTCACCGAGCGCGTCTTCCCGGCCGCGGTCGTGCAGGCGCCCACCCCGGATCCGGCCGAGGCGTTCCGGGAGCTGGTCCGCACCGCCGCCCGTGCGCTCGGCGTCGCCACCGAGCGCGACCTGCGCGACTACTTCCGGCTGAGGCCGGCCGCCGCGCGGACGGCGATCGAGGAGCTGGCCGACGCCGGTGAGCTGATCCCCGTGCGCGTCGACGGCTGGTCCGCGCCCGCGTGGCTGGACCCGGCCGCCCGCCGTCCCCGGTGGGTCCGTGCCCGCGCACTGCTGAGCCCCTTCGACTCGCTGGTGTGGGAGCGGCCGCGGGTCGAGCGGCTCTTCGGGTTCCGCTACCGCCTGGAGATCTACACGCCGGCCGAGAAGCGGGTCCACGGCTACTACGTGCTGCCGTTCCTCCTCGGCGACCGGATCGTGGCGCGCGCCGACCTCAAGGCCGACCGGCAGGCGGGTGCGCTGCTGGTGCAGGCCGTCCACGGGGAGGACGGCGTCGACCGCCCGGAGGTCGCCACCGAGCTCGCCGCCGAGCTGAGGCTGATGGCCGACTGGCTCCGTCTCGAGCGCGTGGTGGTCGCCGGGGCCGGCGACCTCGCCCCGGACCTGGCCGCGGTCACGCGCTGAGCGGGGTGTGGCCCGTCGCCCACGTCGGGATCCGCCGACCTGTCGGTCCCAGGCCGTAGATTGCATCCCCGTGGTGGGCACCGCCGGGCAGCCGGTCGACACGCAGTACGAGGACCTCCTGCGGCGGGTCCTGGAGACGGGGACGCCGAAGGCCGACCGCACGGGCACCGGCACGGTGAGCCTCTTCGGGGAGCGGCTGCGCTACGACCTCTCCGCCGGCTTCCCGCTGCTGACGACGAAGAAGGTGCACCTGCGCTCGATCGTCGTCGAGCTGCTGTGGTTCCTCCGCGGCGAGAGCAACGTCGGCTACCTGCACGACCACGGCGTCTCAATCTGGGACGAGTGGGCGTCGCCGGCGGGGGAGCTGGGCCCCGTCTACGGCGTCCAGTGGCGGTCGTGGCCCACGCCGTCGGGTGAGCACGTCGACCAGATCTCCGCCGTCCTGGAGACCCTGCGCCGGGACCCCGACTCGCGGCGCATGGTCGTGTCCGCCTGGAACGTCGCCGCGATCCCCGAGATGGCGCTGGCGCCGTGCCACGCGCTGTTCCAGTTCCACGTCGCCGGTGGCCGGCTCTCCTGCCAGCTCTACCAGCGCAGCGCCGACATGTTCCTCGGCGTCCCGTTCAACATCGCCAGCTACGCGCTGCTCACCCACATGGTCGCCGCGCAGGTGGGCCTCGAGCCGGGCGACTTCGTCTGGGTCGGCGGTGACTGCCACGTCTACGACAACCACCACGAGCAGGTCCGCGAGCAGCTGACCCGTCCGGCCCGCCCGTTCCCGACGCTGGAGCTGGCCCCGGCGGCCTCGCTGTTCGACTACACACCCGAGCACGTGACGGTGCGCGGCTACGACCCGCACCCCGCCATCCGCGCCGCCGTCGCGGTCTGACCTGCCCTCCGGTGACGATCTCCCTGATCTGGGCTCAGGCGCAGGCCCGGGTCATCGGTGCGGACGGCGCGCTGCCGTGGCACCTGCCGGAGGACCTGAAGAACTTCCGCGAGCTGACGGCGGGGTCGGTCGTCGTCATGGGGCGGCGCACCTGGGAGTCGCTGCCGGAGCGCTTCCGCCCGCTGCCCGGGCGCACCAACGTCGTCCTCACCACCGACCCGCTGTGGTGGGCCGAGGGCGCGCGGCCGGCCTACTCGGTGAGCCAGGTGCTCAGCCAGTACCCGGACTGCTGGGTGATCGGCGGCGGCACCGTCTACGCGGAGTTCCTGCCGCACGCCGAGCGCGCCGTCGTCACCGACGTGGACCTCGCGGTCGAGGGCGACACCCGGGCCCCGGTGCTCGGCACCGGCTGGCGGGTGGTCTCCCGGACGCCGGCCGAGGGGTGGGCCACCTCCGAGTCCAGCGGACTGCGCTACGCGGTCTCCGACCACCGGCGCTGAGCGGCCCGCGCGGCGGATGGTCCGGACCCCGCTGGGTAGATTCACCACCATGACCAGCGACCCGGCGCGGCCCTTCGGCCGCGTGCTCTCGGCCATGGTCACGCCGTTCACCGACGACGGCTCGATCGACCTCGCCGGTGCGCAGACGCTGGCCGCCCACCTGGTCGACCGTGGCGCGCACGACGGCCTCGTGGTGTCCGGGACGACGGGGGAGTCGCCGACCGTCACCGACGCCGAGCAGCGGGCGCTGCTGGAGGCGGTCCTCGACGCGGTGGGTGACCGCGCCGCCGTCGTCGCGGGGGTCGGCACGAACGACACCGCGCACTCGATCGACAAGGCCCGTGACGCCGCGCGGCTGGGCGCGCACGGGCTCATGGTCGTGACGCCGTACTACAGCAAGCCGCCGCAGGAAGGCCTCCTGCGCCACTTCACCGCCGTCGCCGACGCCACCGACCTCCCGGTGATGCTCTACGACATCCCGCCCCGCTCGGGCGTGCCGATCGAGGTCGACACCCTGGCCCGCGCCGCCGAGCACCCGCGGATCGTCGCGGTGAAGGACGCCAAGGGCGACCTCGGGGCGGTCGCCTGGACCCTCGCCCGCACCGACCTCGCCTACTACAGCGGCGAGGACATGCTGAACCTCCCGCTGCTGGCCCTCGGCGCCGTCGGCGTCGTGAGCGTCGTCGGCCACCTCGTCGGCCCCCGGCTGGCGGAGCTCGTGTCCGCGGTCGAGGCCGGGGACCTCGAGAAGGCCCGGGCCGTGAACGAGCACCTCCTGCCGGTCTACACCGGCATCTTCCGAACCCAGGGCGTCATCCTCGTCAAGGCCGCACTGCGGGAGCTGGGTCTGCCCAGCGGCCCGGTCCGGCCTCCGATGGTCGACGCCACCCCCCAGCAGCTCGACCAGCTGCGCACCGATCTCGCCGCCGGAGGCGTCATCCTGTGAGTGCCCCGACCACCCAACCGCACCTGGACCTCAAGACGCCGCCGCCGCTGCCCGACGGAGGGCTGCGTGTGATGGCCCTCGGCGGACTGGGCGAGATCGGCCGCAACATGGCCGTCCTCGAGTTCGAGGGGCGGCTGCTCGTCATCGACTGCGGGGTCCTGTTCCCCGAGGCCGAGCAGCCCGGCATCGACCTGATCCTCCCGGACTTCGGCGTGATCGAGCACCGGCTCGACGACATCGACGCGGTGGTCCTCACCCACGGCCACGAGGACCACATCGGCGCGCTGCCCTACCTGCTGCGGCTGCGCGGCGACATCCCGCTGGTCGGCTCCCGGTTCACCCTGGCGCTGGTCAGGGCGAAGCTGCGCGAGCACCGCATCGACCCGGTGCTGGTCGAGGTGGCCGGCGGCGACGACCACCTGGCCGGCCCGTTCCACTGCGAGTTCATCAAGGTCAACCACTCGATCCCCGACGCCCTCGCCGTCGCCGTGCACACGCCGGCCGGCCTGCTGGTGCACACCGGGGACTTCAAGATGGACCAGCTGCCGCTGGACGGCGTCCTCACCGACCTGGGCGCCTTCGCCCGGCTGGGCATCGAGGGCATCGACCTGCTGCTCAGCGACTCCACGAACGCCGAGGTGCCGGGGTTCGTCACGAGCGAGCGCGCGATCGGTCCGGTCCTGGACGACGTCTTCCGCCGCGCGACCCAGCGCCTGATCGTCTCCAGCTTCGCCAGCCACGTGCACCGCATCCAGCAGGTGCTCGACGCCGCCGACGCGCACGGCCGCAAGGTGGCCTTCGTGGGCCGCTCGATGGTCCGCAACATGGGCGTCGCCCGCGACCTCGGCCTGCTCCGCATGGCTCCCGGCCTGATGGTCTCCCTCGACGAGGCGACGAAGATGCCCGGCGAGCAGGTCGTGCTGGTCAGCACCGGCTCGCAGGGCGAGCCGCTGTCGGCCCTCGGGCGGATGGCCCGCGGGGAGCACCACCAGGTGACGATCGAGGCCGGCGACACGATCGTCCTGGCGTCGTCCCTGGTGCCGGGCAACGAGACCGCCGTCTACAAGGTGATCAACGGGCTGGCCCGACTGGGCGCGACCGTGATCCACAAGGAGACGGCGATGGTGCACGTCTCCGGGCACGCCCCGGCCGGGGAGCTGCGCACGCTGCTCAACGTCGCCAAGCCGCGTTACCTGATGCCCGTGCACGGCGAGTGGCGGCACCTGCGCGCCCACGCGGCGCTGGCCGAGCAGACCGGGATGGCCACCGACCGGATCCTCCTCGCCGAGGACGGCGTGGTCGTGGACCTCGTCGACGGCAAGGCCTCCATCGTCGGCTCGGTGCCGATCGGCAACGTCTACGTCGACGGCCTGAACGTCGGCGATGTCGGCGAGGAGTCCCTCCAGGAGCGGCGGATCCTCGGGGACGAGGGCTTCGTCGCCCTCACCGTCGTCGTGGAGCCCTCGACCCGGACGATCGTGCGGCCGGTGCACCTGTCGACCCGTGGCTTCTCGCAGAACCCGGCGGCATTCGACGAGGTGCTGCGGCTGGTCGAGGACGTCCTCCGGCGCACGCTGGAGGACGGCGAGGTCGACGCCCACCGGCTCTCGCAGGTGATCCGGCGGACGGTCGGCAAGTGGGTGAGCGACACCTACCGCCGCCGCCCGATGATCATCCCCACCGTCCTCGAGGTCTAGCGGAGTGTGGGAGTGCAGGTTTCCTGCACTCCTGCACTCCGCTCAGGTCAGCGGACGACGTCGATGGGCGTGATGCCCTCGGCGGCCGGCAGGTCGAAGCCCCACACCTGGGCGTAGAACGACAGCTCGCCGTCCAGCGCCGCACGGATGTTCTCCGCCCGCCGGAACCCGTGCTGCTCGCCGGGGAAGCGCAGGTACGCGTGCGGGACACCCCGCTCGCGCAACGCCGCGACGATCGCCTCGGCCTGCTCCAGCGGCACGATGCGGTCCTCCTCGCCCTGGAAGACCGCGAGCGGGGTGTCGAGGGTGTCCACGTGCGACAGGGGCGAGCGCTCCTCGTAGACGTCGGCCCGCTCCGGCCACGGCGCGACCAGCCCGTCGAGGTAGCGGGACTCGAACTTGTGGGTGTCCCGGGCCAGCGCGTCCAGGTCCGCGACACCGAAGTGGCTGGCGCCGGCCGAGAAGGTGCCCGGGCGCATGGCCAGGGCCGCCAGGGTGGTGAACCCGCCCGCCGAGCCGCCGCGGATCGCCATCCGGGCCGGGTCGACCCGGCCGGCCCCGGCGAGGTACCGGGCGCAGGCGATGACGTCGTCCAGGTCGACGACGCCCCAGCGGCCCTGTAGTGCATCGCGGTAGCGCCGCCCGTAGCCGGTGGAGCCGCGGTAGTCGACGTCGGCCACGCAGAAGCCACGGGAGGTCCAGTACTGGATGGCGAGGCTCAGCACCGGGGACGCGGCCGAGGTGGGTCCGCCGTGGACCATCACGAGCAGCGGCGGCAGCTCCCCGTCGACCGCCCGGACGTCGGGGTTGGCGGGCGGGTAGACGAGCGCGTGCGCGGTGTCGATGCCGGTGCCGCCGTCCGGGGTCGGGAAGGAGACGTGCTCCGGGCGGGAGAACCACGTCGGGTCCAGCCCGAGGTCCCGGGCCGGACGGAGGACCTCGGTGTGCCCGCCGTCGACGTCCACCCGCAGGACGACGGGCTCGTCGGCCGGGCCGCCGGCGGCACACACGACGCGCGTGCCCTGGGCGGTGATCGACTGGTAGGCGCTGAACGGGACGCCGAGTTCCCGTACGGTCCCGTCGGACTCGAGGACGGCGAGCCGGTCGGCGCCGTCGCGGCCGTACGCGAAGGCGGCCCGCCCGTCGGCGAGCAGCGCGAACCGGCTCTGCCCGAACACCCACTGCGGACCGGCGATGTCACTGCCGACGTCGACGACGAGTTCGGGCTCCTCGTGCGGCCGCTTGCGGTACAGCGACCAGGAGTCGGTCTGGTCGCTGAACCACCACAGCGCCAGGTCCTCGCCCCACACCGGCTGGACGACGGACTCCCCGGGCCCGCCCGCCAGCACGTGATGCGTCCCGTCCTGGGCCCGGACGACCAGCTGGGCGGCGTCCCACGGCATGGTCGGGTGGTCCCACTGCAGCCACGACAGCGTGACCCCGTCCGGCGCCAGGCGCGGGTCCGACACGAAGTCCGGGCCGCTGACGAGCACCTCGGTGCTGCCGTCGTCGGCCACCCGGACGATCTCGTTCACCACGTCGGCGGCCGCCCCGGACGGCGTGTGGGTCTCCCGGACGGCGAGCACCCCGCCGGGGACCACCCGCAGATCGGCGAACCGCACCCCGGACGGGATCGCCGGCCCGGGCGTGACCGCCACCGGGCCGGCGTCGCCCGGTGCCAGCCGGTACAGCCGCTGGTCGGAGAACTCGGCGAACCACAGCACCCCGCCGGCCACCGTCCACGCGCCGCCGCCGTACTCGTGCACCCGGGTCCGCGCGTTCCACGGCGGGGGGAGGACGTCGGTCACCGTGCCGTCGGGGGAGCGGCGCACCAGGGCCGACCGGCCGGCCTCACCCGGGCGTGACTCCGACCACCAGACGTCGTCGCCGTCGACCACTACCTCGCCCGGGCGGGCAGCGGCGCGGACCACCAGCGCCGAGGTGATCGGGGCGGGCCAGCTGCCGTACGGGACCGGTGTGGGATCAGCCATGGCCCGACCGTAGGGCGGCAACACGTGCGTCCGCCTGCCCGGACGGCGGCCCTCGCGGGATTACCGTCTGACGCATGCCTGCACGCGGAACGACGACCCGCCCCGCGGCCGGTCGCGGTTCCACCCGTGGCCGCTCGGGGTCCACGGCGAGCCGGAAGCGGCCGCCGGTCAAGGGCGGCCGCAAGCCCGCCACCCGGTCCACGGCGGGCCGGCGCGCCCCCGCGCGGCAGCCCGCCGGCCCAGGGGTGGCCGGCTCGGTCTGGCGCGTGGTCAGCGGCGGCTGGGGGCTCCTGGCCCGCGGCGCCGGCGGCCTCGCCCGCTCCGTGGCGCGACCGGAGGAGACCGAGCCCCTCGCTCCCGAGCACCGCAGGGACGGCGTCGGCCTGGCCGTGCTGGGGCTCGCCGTCGTCCTCGGGGCGGCGGCCTGGAGCGACGGCATCGGCCCGGTCGGCACCGGCCTGGCCGACGGCGTCCGGTTCCTCGTCGGCGCCCTGGTGATGGTGCTGCCGGTCGTCCTGTTCTTCGCCGCGCTGCGGCTGCTGCGCCGGGGCCCGAGCCCCGAGGCGCGCGGCCGGCTGGTCATCGGCTGGCTGTGCGCGCTGTTCGCCGTCGTCGGCGTCGCCTCCGTGGTCGGGGCCGACGCGGACATGGCCGCCACCGACCCCGGGTCCGGTGGCCTGCTCGGCTGGGCGATCGGCACGCCGGTCGCCGCCGGGGTCGGCCGCGTGGTCGCCGTCGTCCTGCTGGTGCTCCTGGCCGTCTTCGGCCTGCTCGTCATCACCGCGACGCCGGTGCACCAGGTGCCCGAGCGCCTGCGCGGGTGGATGGACCGCGTCAGCGGCCGCGAGTACGACGACGACGAGTACGACGACGACGAGTACGACGAGGAGGAGCTCGCGCCGACCGGCCGCCGCGGGCGCAAGGCCGCGCTGGCCGAGGACATGCTCGCCACCGGGCCGGTCATCGACCACGCCGCGATGGCCGAGGCCGCCGAGGCGACGCGGGTCACCGGCCCCGACCACGTCGAGGTGCCGACCGGCCTGCCGCCGGTGCCGGCGCCGAAGCCGAAGCCCGTCGACCGCACCGCCCCGCCCGAGGACCTGCCGCCCATCGACGAGCCGCAGCAGCTGGTCATCCAGCCCGTCGAGGGCGACTACGTGCTGCCCGCGCTGTCGATGCTGCGCCCCGGCACGCCGCCGCGGGCCAAGTCGGCGGCCAACGACGCCGCCATCGAGGCCATCACCGGCGTGCTCGAGCAGTTCAACATCGACGCCGCGGTCACCAGCTTCACCCGCGGCCCGACGGTCACCCGCTACGAGATCGAGCTGGGCAACGCGGTCAAGGTCGAGAAGATCACCGCGCTCACCAAGAACCTCGCCTACGCCGTCGCCAACGACAACATCCGGATCCTCGCGCCGATCCCGGGCAAGTCCGCGGTCGGCGTCGAGGTGCCCAACACCGACCGCGAGACGGTCAGCCTGGGCGACGTCATGCGCTCCACCGCGGCCAAGCAGGACCCGCACCCGATGCTGGTCGGCCTCGGCAAGGACATCGAGGGCGGCTTCGTCTGCGCCAACCTGGCGAAGATGCCGCACCTGCTGGTGGCCGGTGCCACCGGTGCCGGTAAGTCCAGCTGCATCAACTCGCTGCTGACGTCGCTGCTGCTGCGGGCGACCCCGGACCAGCTGCGGATGATCCTGGTCGACCCGAAGATGGTCGAGCTCACGCCCTACGACGGCATCCCGCACCTGATCACGCCGATCATCACCGACCCCAAGAAGGCCGCCACCGCGCTGGCCTGGCTGGTCGAGGAGATGGAGCAGCGCTACCAGGACATGCGCTCCACGGGCGTCCGGCACATCGACGACTTCAACCGCAAGGTCGAGCGCGGCGAGATCACCGCCCCGCCCGGCAGCGAGCGCATCTACCAGCCCTACCCGTACATCCTCACGATCGTCGACGAGCTCGCCGACCTCATGATGGTCGCCCCGCGCGACGTCGAGGAGTCGATCGTCCGGATCACCCAGAAGGCGCGTGCGGCCGGCATCCACCTCGTGCTGGCCACGCAGCGGCCCTCGGTCGACGTCGTCACCGGCCTCATCAAGGCCAACGTGCCCTCCCGGCTGGCGTTCTCGACCTCCAGCCTCACCGACAGCCGGGTCATCCTCGACCAGCCGGGCGCGGAGAAGCTGATCGGCATGGGCGACGCCCTGTTCATGCCCATCGGCGCCGGCAAGCCGGTCCGCGTGCAGGGCGCCTACGTCTCCGACGCCGAGATCGAGGCGGTCGTCGAGTTCACCAAGCGCCAGGCCGAGCCGGAGTACCGCGAGGAGGTCTTCACCGCCGCGGCCGGCGAGAAGAAGGAGATCGACGAGGACATCGGCGGCGACCTGGACCTGCTGGTCCAGGCGGTCGAGCTCGTCGTCACCAGCCAGTTCGGTTCGACGTCGATGCTGCAGCGCAAGCTGCGGGTCGGCTTCGCCAAGGCGGGCCGGCTCATGGACCTGATGGAGACCCGCGGGATCGTCGGGCCGTCGGAGGGTTCCAAGGCCCGGGACGTGCTGGTGAAGCCCGACGAGCTCGAGGGCACGCTGTTCCTCTTGCGCAACGGCAGCGGGGGAGAGGGCTGATGCGCGGCGCCGGTCGGCGGCCGTCCCCGACAGCTCCTCGTAACGGCAGCGGGGGAGAGGGCTGAGCGTCACCTCCCGTTCGCCCGACGGGAGCCCCGGCGGCGACTACGATGGCCGGGTGACACCCCCGCCCAGCCCTGCCCGCACGGTGGCGGTGGTGACCCTCGGGTGCGCCCGCAACGAGGTCGACTCCGAGGAGCTGGCCGGTCGGCTGGCGGCCGACGGCTACACCCTCGTCGAGGACGCCGAGGGCGCCGACGCCGTCCTGGTCAACACCTGCGGCTTCATCGAGTCCGCGAAGAAGGACTCGGTCGACGCGATCCTCGCCGCCACCGACTCCGGCGCCGAGGTCATCGCGGTGGGCTGCATGGCCGAGCGCTACGGCTCCGAGCTCGCCGGTGCGCTGCCCGAGGCCACGGTCCTGGGCTTCGACGACTACTCGGCCATCGGCGACCGGCTCGACGACGTGCTCGCCGGTCGCCCGCTGGTGCCGCACACCCCGCGCGACCGCCGCACGCTGCTGCCCATCAGCCCGGTGGAGCGGACCGCGGCCGTCGTCGCGGACGACGCCCCGGCGATCCCCGGCCACGGCTGGCTGCAGCGCAAGCGGCTGGCGTCGGGTCCCTCGGCCGCGCTCAAGCTCGCCTCGGGCTGCGACCGCCGCTGCGCCTTCTGCGCCATCCCCACCTTCCGCGGCGCCTTCGTCTCGCGCACGCCGGCCGAGGTCCTCGAGGAGGCGCGCTGGCTGGCCGGTCAGGGCGTCACCGAGCTGGTGCTGGTCAGCGAGAACAACACCTCCTACGGCAAGGACCTCGGCGACCTGCGGGCGCTGGAGAAGCTGCTGCCCCAGATCGCGTCGATCGAGGGCATCGCCCGGATCCGGGTCGCCTACCTCCAGCCCGCCGAGCTGCGGCCGGGCCTGGTGGAGGTCATCGCCGGCACCGCGGGTGTCGCGCCGTACTTCGACCTCTCCTTCCAGCACTCCTCGCCGTCCCTGCTGCGCCGGATGCGCCGCTTCGGGGGCACCGAGGACTTCCTGCGCCTGATCGAGCGGGCACGGGAGCTGGCCCCCACGGCGGGTTTCCGGACGAACGTCATCCTCGGCTTCCCGGGGGAGACCGAGGACGACGTCGCCGAGCTCGAGCGCTTCCTCGTCGAGGGCCGCCTGGACGCGGTCGGCGTGTTCGGCTACTCCGACGAGGAGGGCACCGAGGCGATGGGACTGCCCGGGAAGCTCGACCAGCACGAGATCGACGACCGGGTCCGGCGGATCACCGACCTGGTCGAGGAGCTGACGGCGCAGCGCGCCGAGGACCGTGTCGGCGAGGCCGTGGAGGTGCTGCTCACCGAGGACCTCTCGGCCAGCGACGGCGTCGGCACGTGGGCCGGTCACGCCGCGCACCAGGACCCCGACGCCGACGGGACGACGACCGTGACCGGCGTCCCCGCGGGCGCCGTCGCCGGCCAGCTGGTCCGGGCGGTGGTCGTGGCCACCGAGGGCGTGGACCTGGTCGCCGACGCGGTGGTGCCCGCCCTCGTCGAGGCAGGACGCTGAGCGCCGTGAGCGACGTCGCTCCGGACCCGGCTGCCACGCCGGTCCAGTCGGTGCGGCTGGTGAACGTCCCGAACGCGCTCACCGTCTTGCGCCTGGCCGTGGTCCCCGTCTTCGCGGTGCTGCTGCTCAGCGACGGCGGGCTCGACGACAACCGCCGCTACTGGGCGACCCTCTTCTTCGCGGTCGCGATCATCACCGACCGCTACGACGGGCTGATCGCGCGCCGCACCGGCCAGGTGACGGAGTTCGGCAAGCTCGCCGACCCGATCGCCGACAAGGCCCTCACCGGCACCGCGCTCATCGGCCTCTCGGTGCTCGAGCTGCTGCCGTGGTGGGTGACCGTCGCGATCCTCGTCCGCGAGATCGGGGTGACCCTGCTGCGCTTCTGGGTCATCCGGCACGGCGTGATCGCCGCCAGCCGCGGCGGCAAGGCGAAGACCGTCGTCCAGTCGCTCGCGATCGGGCTGTACATCCTCCCGCTGACCGGCGTCCTGGCCACCGCGCGCTGGTGGGTGATGGCCGCGGCGCTGGTCCTCACGCTGCTGACCGGGCTGGACTACGTGGTCCGCGCCCTCACCCTGCGGCGGACCAGCGCCCGCGCCATGCGCGCGGCCGCCGCCCGCCGGGCCGCGGCCGGAGGCACGGGAGAGCGGACCGACACCGCCGCATGACGCGGGAAGGGCGGGGTCGACCTCGGCGTTACGCCATGAGCGGACGCGACCGGGATGGGCGCAGTCCTGTCCCCGGCGCCGCGTACCGTGAGCGCACGGCGCCCCCCGGGGCGCCGCCGCTTCCGCACAGGCAGGACAGGAGACGGCCATGACGCTGTTGCGCACCCAGCTGGGGAACACCCTGCGCGGGCACCGGCTGCGGCAGCGACGCACGCTGCGCGACGTCTCCGGCGTCGCCCGGGTGAGCCTGGGCTACCTCTCCGAGGTGGAGCGCGGTCAGAAGGAGGCCTCCTCCGAGCTGCTCGCCTCGATCTGCGACGCCCTCGACCTGGAGCTGGCCGACCTGCTCGCCGAGGTGAGCCAGGAGATGCGCGGCGCCGACGGCGGGCTGCGGCCCGTCCCGCCGGCCGCCGCATCCGCCCGTCCGGCCGCCGATCCCGACGTCGAGGCGGCCCTCGAGTCCGCTGCCGCGGAGCCCGCGCTGGCGCTCGTGGGCGCCGGCCAGCCCGCCCGCTCCGGCCTGCGCCGCGGCGAGGCGGTCTCGCTCGCCGCCTGAGGCAGGCCCGCTCCCCGTGCCCGCTCCGCGCGCGGTCATGGGCCGCACGCGGGCCGGGCTGCTGCGCGGAGCGGCGGACGCCTTCGCGGCGACCGGCGTCCGCGCCACGACGATGCAGGCGGTCGCCGCGGCCGCGGGCGTGGCGAAGGGGACCCTGTACAACCACTTCCGCACGAAGGACGACGTGGTCCGTGCCCTGCTGTCGGCCGAGCTGCGGCGGCTGACCGAGGCCGCCACCGGCCGGCCACCGGTCGAGGCCCTGGTCCTGCTCGCCGACGAGGTGGCCGACCACCCCGTGCTGCGGACGATGGCCGTCACCGACCCTGCCGACCTGGTGGCGCTGCTCGGCGCCGGCCCCGAGCGGTGGGCCGAGGTCGGCGCTGCCCTGGCCGAGGTGCTGCAGACCGACGCGGACGGCGCCGGCACCACCGGCCGCTGGTTGCTCGGCCTGGTCCTCCAGCCCGCCGATCCACCGGCCCGCCGGCGGCAGGCGCGCCGCCTGGCCGCCGTCCTCCCGCCGCCGGGCTGAGCCGTGCGGCGGCCCGGCCGCCGTGCCAGGCTGGGGACCTCCCGCCGGCCGCAACGGAGCGGCACGGCAGGCCCGGCCCTGCGGAGCTCGCGTTGCGGTACCTCTTCCGACCCCCGGCCACGGACGGCGCCGCTCTCCTGCCGCTGCCCTGGCACCAGCCGCTGGAGGAGTGGGACCCCGAGCTCACGATCGACGTCCCGCAGCGCGGCATCTCCCGCCACGTCGTGCGCTTCGTCGCCGCCGAGGGCCGCGTCTACGCGCTCAAGGAGATCGCCGAGCCGCTGGCCCGGCACGAGTACGCCCTGCTGGGGGAGTTCGAGGAGGAGGGGTTGCCGGCGGTCTCGGTCCTCGGCATCTGCGTGGACCGGCCGGGCGACCAGCAGGCCGTCCTCGTCACCCGCTACCTCGAGTACTCGATGTCCTACCGGTACCTGTTCTCGCGGCCGACCGGTGACCACTCCGCCGACCAGCTGCTGGACACGATGGTGGTCCTCCTCGTCCGCCTGCACCTGGCGGGCATCTTCTGGGGCGACTGCTCGCTGTCCAACACGCTCTTCCGGCTCGACGCCGGCACGTTGTCGGCCTACCTGGTCGACGCCGAGACCGCGGACCGGCAGCCGTCGCTGTCGGCGGGGCGCCGGCTGTACGACGTGGAGCTGGCCCGCGAGCGGGTCGGGGCCGAGCTGCTGGACCTGCAGTTCGGCGGGCTGCTGCCCGAGGGCATCGACCCGATCGAGGTCTCCGAGGGACTCCCGCACCGCTACGCCGCGCTCTGGGAGGAGGTGACGCGCGAGGAGGTGTTCTCCCGCGACGAGCAGCGGTACCGCGTCGCCGAGCGGCTGCAGCGGCTCAACGACCTCGGCTTCGACGTCGGCGAGATGGAGCTGCTCGACACCCCGGACGGCGTCCGGCTGCGGGTGGAGACCCGGGTGTCCGAGCCCGGGGGCAACCGGCGGGAGCTCTTCCGGCTGACCGGCCTGGAGGTGCAGGAACGTCAGGCGCGCCGGCTGCTCAACGACATCCGCGCCTTCCGCGCCTACCTGGAGCAGAAGACCGGCGGGCCGGTGCCGGAGACGGTGGCCGCGCACCGGTGGCTGGCCGAGGTCTACCAGCCGGTGGTCGAGGCGATCCCGCCCGAGCTCGCCGGCCGCCTGGCGCCGGCCGAGGTGTTCCACGAGGTGCTGGAGCACCGCTGGTTCCTGTCCGAGCACGCCGGGCGGGACGTCGGCACGACCGGTGCCGCCCGCTCCTACTACGCGACCGTGCTGCCCCGCACGCCCGCGGAGCTCACCACGCCGTCGGTCATCGTGAACCGGCCGTGAACGTGCCGGTCACGGCCCGGTGACGACCGACTTGCGCACTGCTGTGACCGGGGCCACGGTACGGGGACGGGGCGATCGACGGAGCTCGCCGAGACGGAGGCGTGGACATGCCCATCGGTAGACGCAGAGGCCTCGGAGGCGGCGCGGCGGCGCTGGTCCTGGCTTCGTCACTGGCCGCCTGCGGCGGTGACTCGGGCGGGCCCCCGACACTGACCTGGTACACCAACCCCGACTCCGGCGGGCAGGCGGAGATCGCCGCGCGCTGCACCGATGCGGCGGAGGGTGCCTACGAGATCAGCACGGAGGTGCTGCCCCGGGACGCCGCCGGCCAGCGCGAGCAGCTGATCCGGCGCCTGGCCGCCGAGGACTCGTCCATCGACATCATGAGCCTCGACCCGCCGTTCATCCCGGAGTTCGCGGCGGCCGGCTTCCTGGCCGACGTGCCGGACGACGTGGAGCAGCGGGTGACCGAGGACGTCGTGGACAGCGCCATCCAGGGCTCCACCTGGGACGGCGAGATCGTGGCGATCCCGTTCTGGGCGAACACGCAGCTGCTCTGGTACCGGAAGTCGGTGGCCGAGGCGGCCGGCCTGGACATGACGCAGCCGGTCACCTGGGACCAGATCATCGAGGCGGCGCAGAGCCAGGACGTGCTGATCGGCGCCCAGGGCACCCGGGCGGAGTCGCTCACGGTCTGGCTCAACGCCCTGATCGAGTCCGCCGGCGGGCACATCATCGCGGAGAACGCCGACAACCCCGAGGACGTCCAGCTGGGGCTCGACAGCGACGCCGGCCGTCGCGCCGCCGAGGTCATGCGCGCGGTCGCGGACTCGGGCCAGGTGAGCGCGGCCTTCTCGACCGAGAACGAGGACGCCTCGGCCACCGGCTTCGAGGGTGACCGCGGCGGCTTCCAGGTCAACTACCCGTTCGTCTACCCGCGCGGCCTCGCCGCAGCGGAGGCCGGGACGCTCGACCAGTCCGTGGTCGACGACTACGCGGCCGCGATCTACCCGCGGGTCGACGCGGACACCCCGGCCGCGCCGCCCTACGGCGGCATCAACCTCGGCATCGGGGCCTACAGCGAGCACACCGATCTCGCGTTCGACGCGGCCGAGTGCATCGTCAGCGAGGAGAACCAGGCCTACTACTTCACGTCCAACGGGAACCCCGCGTCCAAGGCCTCGGTGTACGACGACCCGGACGTCCTGGAGGCGTTCCCCCAGGCCCCGGTCATCCGGGACTCGCTCGAGCTGGCCGCGCCGCGACCGCAGACCCCGTACTACAGCGAGGTCTCCGGCGGCATCCAGCGCGAGTACCACCCGCCGGCGTCGGTCGATCCGGACTCGACACCGCAATCGGCCACCGAGCTCATCGAAGCCGTCCTGGCAGGAGACCAGCTGCTATGAGCCAGACGACGCTCCCCCCGGTGGAGAAGACCCAGCCGGTCGGTGCCCCCCGCAACACGATCAGTGACCGGTCGAGGGCCGAGCGCAAGCTCGGCTGGATGCTGGCCGGCCCGGCGTTCTTCGTCATGCTGGCCGTCACGGCCTATCCCATCGTGCAGGCCACGTACGACTCGCTGTTCTCCTACCGGCTCACCGACCCGGACAACAAGTCGTTCAACGGGCTGACCAACTACTGGGTCATCCTCACCGACTCGCTGTGGTGGACCGCGCTCGGCGTGACGCTGCTCATCACGGTCGTCACCGTGGTGGTGGAACTCGTCCTCGGGTTCGCCCTCGCGATGGTCATGGCCAAGATGCTCCGGTCGATCCGCCCGCTCATCCGGGCGGCGATCCTCATCCCGTACGCCGTCATCACCGTGGTCTCGGCATTCGCGTGGCAGTTCGCCTTCGACATCAACACCGGGTTCGTGAACAGCTGGTTCGCCTGGCTGCCCGGCGTGTCGGGGGACACCGACTGGTTCGGCGGCCAGGGCACCTCGCTGCTGGTCATCTGCCTGGCCGAGATCTGGAAGACGACGCCGTTCATCTCGCTGCTGCTCCTCGCCGGCCTGGCGCAGGTGCCGGAGGTGCTGCAGGAGGCCGCCAAGGTCGACGGGGCGACCTGGTGGCAGCGGCTGTGGAAGGTGACGCTGCCGAACATGAAGGCGGCCATCATGGTGGCCCTGCTCTTCCGCACGCTCGACGCGTTCCGCGTCTTCGACAGCATCTTCATCATGACCGCGGGGGCCAACAACACCGAGTCGGTGTCGTTCCTCGCCTACCGGCAGACGATCAGCCGGCTGGAGATCGGCCTCGGCTCGGCGGTCTCGGTCCTGCTCTTCCTGTGCGTGATGTTGCTGGCGGCCCTGTTCATCAAGGGCTTCAAGGTGGACCTGTCGTCGGCGAGGGGTGAGGGCTGATGTCCCGCAGAGAGAAGATCTGGTGGATCGTCGCGGGGGTCGCGATCCTGCTCTACTGCCTCTTCCCGATCGCCTGGATCGTCTCGGTGTCGCTGAAGGCGCCGTCGGACCTGGCGAACGGGCAGTTCCTCCCCAACGGCGCCACCTGGGACAACTACAAGCAGATCCTCACCGGGGACGCCAGCGACCTGTTCCTCCCGGCGCTGCGCAACAGCTTCGGCATCTGCCTCATCGCCACGGCGATCTCGTGCCTGCTGGCCATGTTCGCCGCCTACGCGATCGCCCGGCTGGACTTCCCCGGCAAGAAGTTGATCCTCTCCACCGCGCTGGTGGTGGCGATCTTCCCGGTCATCTCGATCGTCACGCCGCTGTTCAACGTGTGGCGCCAGATCGGGCTCTACGACACCTGGCTCGGGCTGATCATCCCGTACCTGTCGCTGACCCTGCCGATCAGCATCTGGACGATGTCGGCGTTCTTCCGCGAGATCCCGTGGGAGATGGAGCAGGCGGCCCAGGTCGACGGCGCCACCACCTGGCAGGCGTTCCGCAAGGTGATCGTGCCGCTGGCCGCCCCCGGCGTCTTCACCACCGCGATCATCGCCTTCTTCATCGCCTGGAACGACTTCGTCTACGGCATCTCGCTGACCTCGACGAGCGCGGCCCGGCCGGTCCCGGCGGCGCTCGGCCTGTTCTCCGGCGCCTCGCAGTTCGAGGACCCGACCGGTGCGATCGCCGCGGCCGCGGTCCTCGTCACCATCCCGGTCGTCATCCTCGTCCTGCTGTTCCAGCGGCGGATCGTCGCCGGCCTCACCAACGGCGCGGTCAAGGGCTGACCGGCGCCATGTCTGTCCACGTACTGCCCCCCAGCGCACCGACCTCCCGAGGGGACGACAACTGATGGCTTCCATCGAGATGCGCAACATCGTCAAGAAGTACGGCGACGGCTTCCCGGCCGTGAACGACGTCAGCCTGGACATCGCCGACGGCGAGTTCATGATCCTGGTCGGCCCCTCCGGCTGCGGGAAGTCGACGCTGCTGCGGATGATCGTCGGCCTCGAGGACATCACCAGTGGCGACATGGTCATCGGCGGCAAGCGGGTCAACGACCTGGCCCCGCGCGAGCGGAACCTGTCGATGGTGTTCCAGAACTATGCGCTGTACCCGCACATGACGGTGTACGAGAACATCGCGTTCCCGCTGCGGCTGTCCAAGACCCCCGACGACGAGGTCCGCCGCCGTGTCACCGAGGCCTCCGACGTGCTGGACCTGAAGGAGCACCTGGAGCGCAAGCCCGCCAACCTCTCCGGTGGTCAGCGCCAGCGCGTGGCGATGGGCCGGGCGATCGTCCGCCAGGCGGAGGCGTTCCTCTTCGACGAGCCGCTGTCCAACCTCGACGCCAAGCTCCGCGGGCAGATGCGCACCGAGATCTCGCGCCTGCAGCGGCGCCTGGGCATCACCACCGTGTACGTCACCCACGACCAGACCGAGGCGATGACGCTCGGCGACCGGGTCTGCGTGCTGCGCAAGGGCAAGATCCAGCAGGTCGCCTCGCCGCGCGAGCTCTACGAGCAGCCGGTGAACCTCTTCGTCGCCGGGTTCATCGGCTCGCCGCCGATGAACTTCCTGCCCGCGACGCTCGAGGGCGGCAACCGGCTGTCGACGCCGTTCGGGCCGGTCGAGCTGGACGAGAAGCGGGCGGCCAAGGTCGCGGGCAAGGGCGACGTGCTGCTGGTCGGCATCCGGCCGGAGTACTTCGAGGACGCCTCGCTGGTGGACGAGGCGAAGCGGCCGATGGGGTCGGTCTTCACCGCCCGCGTCGACGTCACCGAGTGGCTGGGCGACTCGCAGTTCGCCTACATCCCCTACGAGGCGCCGGACTCGATCCGCGAGCAGCTGCGCGAGCTGTCGCGCGAGCTGGACTCCGAGGAGCTGCGCACCCAGGCGATCGTGTCGATCGACTCCACCAGCCGCATCCGCGAGGGCCGGGACGCGGAGTTCTGGCTCGACAGCCGCAAGGTGCACGTGTTCGACCCGCACACCGGCGAGAACCTCACCCGCGACGCCGAGGCCGGCGCGCGGCTCACCGAGATGGCCAACGAGGACCGGCTGGAGCAGGTGGAGCACGCGCAGACCACCGGCCAGACCGTCAGTGGCGGCACCAGTGACGGCGGCGGCAGCGGGGCCACCCGCGCCGGGGCGGCCTAGCTGTACTGACCATGGACGTTGGTGACGCCGGCAGGTGACATGAGGAAGACCTCCGAGTGAGGTGTGGAGCTGTCTAGGAACCGCTCCTCAACTCGGAGGTCTTCGTGTCCCACGCTAATGCCACCCTGACCCCTCGCGGTCGGCTCATGTTGGCCCGCTGCGTCGTTGATCAAGGCTGGACCCTGCGCCGGGCGGCCGAGCGATTCCAGACCTCGGCGACCACTGCCGAGCGCTGGGCGCGCCGCTACCGGCAACTGGGCCAGGCGGGCATGGTCGACCGCTCCAGCCGGCCACTGCGTTCACCTCGCCGCACACCCACCCGCCTCGAGCGGCGGATCATCAAGGTCCGGGTCGTCCGCCGCTGGGGCCCGGCCCGGATCGGGTTCCTGCTCGGCGTGCATCCCTCGACCGTGCACCGGGTGCTCTCCCGCTACGGACTGGCGCGGTTGACCTGGCTAGACCGCAGTACCGGCCGGGTGGTGCGCCGCTACGAGCGCGCGACCGCCGGCGAGCTGGTGCACGTCGACGTCAAGAAGCTCGGCCGCATTCCCGACGGCGGTGGCTGGCGCGTTCACGGTCGCCAGCACCGCCCCAACCGGCACCGCGGCCAGGGCTACTCGTTTCTGCACACCGCGATCGACGACTACTCCCGGCTGGCCTACTCCGAGCTGCTCGACGACGAACGGAAGGAAACCGCCGCGGCCTTCTGGACCCGGGCCAACGCCTACTTCGCCAACTGCGGCATCACCGTGGCCCGAGTGCTGACCGACAACGGCAGCTGCTACCGCTCCGGAGCCTTCGCCGCCGCGTTGGGACCGGCGATCACGCACAAGCGGACTCGGCCCTACCGGCCGCAGACCAACGGCAAGGTCGAGCGCTTCCACCGCACCCTGGTCGAGGAATGGGCCTACGCCCGCCCCTATGCCAGCAACGCCGAACGGGAAGCGGCCTACCCGGACTGGCTGCACCGGTATAACCACCACCGCGGCCACACCGCACTCAGAGGGCGACCACCAGCCAGCCGTGTCACCAACCTGACTGGGCAGTACACCTAGCGGCTCCGGGCTGCGTCCAGCTCGGCCCGGGTCGGCGGATCGGCGCCGGCCCGGGTGCAGTTGAGCGCGGCGACCAGTGCCGCCTCGTCCACGACCTCGCCCAGCTCGTCGTCGGACAGCGCCGTCAGCGCCTCCCGGGTGGCGACCCCGCGGCGCAGCAGCCCGGCGAAGAGGCCGGCGGCGAGCGAGTCGCCGGCGCCCACGGTGTCGACGACGGACACCTGCGGGATGTCCCGGCGCATCAACGGCCGCCCAGGGCGGCCCACCCGCAGCGGCGCGCCCCCGTCGGTCATGAGGACCAGCGCCGGGCCGCGCTCCGCCCAGACCGACGTCCCGAGGTCGAGGTCGGCGCGCGGGTGCAGCCAGGCGAAGTCCTCCGCGCTGACCTTGACGACGTCGGCGTGCGCCATCAGGCGCTGCAGCCGGGTGCGGACGGCGTCGGCGTCGTTGCCCAGCGAGGCCCCCACCGGCCCCTCGGCCAGCGCCGGGCGGATGTTGGGATCGACGCTGACCAGCACCCGGCCGCTGACCCGTTCCACCAGGCGTGCGATCGCCTCGCAGCCGGGTGGCGTCCAGCTGGAGATCGACCCGACGTGCAGCACCGCCGTCGTCTCCGGGAGCGCGGCGGCCAGCTCGTCGTCGGTCCACTGCCAGTCGGCGGCGCCCGCGACGTGGAAGCCGTAGTCGGCGGAGCCGTCGGCTCCCAGGCCGACGACGGCGAGGCTCACCGGCTCGGTCGCGGCCACGAACCGGCTGACGTCGACGCCGGACTGCTCGGCGTGCCGGCGCAGGGCCGCGGCCAGCGGGCCGGTGCCGAGGCGGGCCAGCAGGGTGACCGGGGCGCCCAGCCGCCCGGCGGCGACCGCGACGTTGAGCGCGTTCCCGCCGGGGTTCGCCACGTAGCGCGGCGCGGTGCCCCGCGGGCCGGCTCCGGCGTCCGGATCGGGCAGCAGGTCGACGACCAGCTCGCCGAGCACGGTCAGGTTCGGCTCTCCGTCGACCATCGCCGGAGCGTATCCGCGTCGCGCGCCGGTGGCCCGTGGTGGCTGACGGGCGTGCATACCTGGGACGATGGCCACGACGACGTCCGCCGGGCTCCGGGCCCGGGGCGGGGCGCAGCCGGCGATCGACAGCGGAGGACTCATGCCCAACCCGTTCGTGAAGCTCTGGAAGTACCTCACGGCATCGGCCAACGCGAAGATCGACGAGAAGGCCGACCCGAAGATCCAGATCGCGCAGGCCATCGAGGCCGAGCAGCAGCGGCACCAGTCGCTGGCCAACCAGGCCGCCGCGGTGCTGGGCAACCAGCGCCAGCTGGAGATGCGGCTCAACCGGCAGCTGGGTGAGGTCGAGAAGCTGCAGGCATCCGCCCGCCAGGCGCTCGTGCTGGCCGACCAGACCCGCGCGAAGGGCGATGCGGCGAAGGCCACCGAGTACGAGAACGCCGCGCAGGCGTTCGCCACGCAGCTCGTGGCCGCCGAGCAGTCGATGGAGGACCTGAAGCGCAGCCACGACGAGGCGCTGCAGGCCGCCGAGCAGGCCCGCGGCGCGGTCGAGACGAGCCGGATGCGGCTGCAGACCACGCTGGCCGAGCGCACCAAGCTGATGAGCCAGCTCGAGCAGGCCAAGATGCAGGAGCACGTCGCGGCCTCGATGCGCCAGGTCAACGAGCTGTCGGCGCCGGGCAACACCCCGAGCCTGTCGGAGGTCCGCGACAAGATCGAGGCGCGGTACGCCAACGCCCTGGGCCAGGCCGAGCTGGCGCAGAACTCGGTGGAGGGCCGGATGATCGAGGTGCAGAAGGCGACGCTCGACGTCGCCGGCGCCTCGCGGCTGGACCAGATCCGCGCCTCCATGGGCGGCGGCACCCCGGCGGTGACCGGCGGGCAGGCGGCGCCGGCGCTCGAGGAGGGCCAGACCGTCCAGCAGCCCGACGCCGCGCCGGTGGCCGAGCCGGTGCAGCGCCCCGACCCCGCCTGACGGCCGCGCCGTTCCCGCCCGTCAGCCCGGGGTGGCTCGCGGGCGGGGGCGGCCGGGCTCGCCGGTGCGGGCCTGCGGGTCGACCGGTGACCGGGCCGCCTGGCAGTTCGGGCACCAGTAGGTCACCCGCTCCTGCAGCTCCGGACCCTGGTCGCCCATCAGGATCGGGGTGCCGCAGCGCCGACAGGGCTTGCCCTTGCGGCCGTAGACCCAGTGGTCGAAGCCCCGGCGGGTGTCGCCGGTGGTGCTCTGCTCCGGGTGGTCGCGGTTGGCCAGCATGAGCATGCGGGCCCGCGTGACGAGCGGCTCGAGCCGGTCGTCGACGTCGGCCACCCGCACCCACGGGTGCAGGCCGGTCAGGAACAGCGCCTCGACCTTGTAGAGGTTGCCGGGGCCGCACAGGTTGCGCTGGTCGAGGACCGCCACACCCACCTGCTCGTCGGGGTGGGCGCGCAGCCGGCGCAGCGCCTCGTCGAGATCCCAGTCCGGGCCGAGGACGTCGGGGCCGAGGTGGCCGACCAGCTGGTCCTCCTGCGCGGTCGGCACGAAGGCCATGTCGTGCAGCCGGTAGCCGACGCACTCCCACTCGTCGGTGGCCAGGATCGCGCGGACGGAGAAGGCCGGCCCGCCGCGCCACTTCGTGCCCGGCCGGTAGACGTGCCAGCTGCCGTCCATCCGGTAGTGGGTGCGCAGGGTCCAGCCGTCGGCCAGCCGGATGAGCATGTGCTTGCCGCGGGGGACCACCTCGCTGACCGTGCGGCCGGCGAGATCGGTGGCGGCCAGCTGCGGCACGCGCAGCTCGCCACGGCGCAGCGTCGCGCCGGCCAGCGCCTGGTCCATCCGTTTCGCCGCCAGCCAGACGGTGTCTCCCTCGGGCACGTCCCCAGTGTCCCTGCCCCGCATCGGCGCTGCTCAGGATCGGTGTGAGCCCGCCGACACCGGGATGGTCACGGGCGGTCGCGACGCTGCACCGGGACGTGCAGGCTCTCGCTCCGCTCCGCGCCCGGCTGGCCCGTCCTGAGGTCACCGGGCCCCGTCCCGAGCCGGTGACGGTCACCGCCGCCCGCGTCGTGCGTCCGCACCGGCGGCAGGCGTTCGAGGAGTGGGCCGCGGACGTGCTGGACGTCGCCGCCGCGTTCCCCGGCAACCTCGGCGGCACGCTGCTCAAGCCGGGCCCGGGCAGCTCGGAGTACCACCTGGTCTACCGCTTCCGCGACGACGCAGCCCTCGCCGCCTGGGAGCGCTCCCCGCAGCGTCGCGCCGCGCTGGCGCGGATGCAGGAGATGGTCGACGGCGAGCGGGTCTCGCGCGTCTCTGGCCTGGACAGCTTCTTCACCCGCCCCGCGCAGCCGGGGCCGCGCTGGCGGTCGACGGTGCTCACGGTGCTCGGCGTCTTCGCCATCACCCTGGGCTTCCAGCTGCTCGTGACCCCGCACGTGTCCGGCTGGCCGCTGCCGGCCCGGCTGCTGCTGTCGGCGGTCGTCGTCGTGCTGCTGCTCGGCTTCGTCGTCATGCCGGCGCTCACCCGGCTGTTCCGCCGCTGGCTACAGCCGGGGCGCTGACCTGCCGAGGAGCGGGCAGCCGTGCCAGGGTGGTCGGCGATGGCCACGATCCACGACACCACGCTGATCCCGGGCAAGCTCGACCTGCTGACGGCCTGGCTGCCCCGGCAGCCCTGGTACCGCGACCACGAGGGTCCGCCGGCGCTGGTCCGCGCCGGCGGGTTCCGGCTCGACGACCCCGCGGGGGAGGTCGGCATCGAGGTCCTGTTCGTCACCGACACGGCGGGCGGGACGACGTACGCGGTGCCGCTTGCCTACCGCGGCGCTCCGCTGGAGGACGACCGGGCCCTGGTCGGCACCTCCGAGCACGGGGTCCTCGGCACGCGGTGGTTCTACGACGGGGCGCACGACCCGGTGGCCGTGGCGCAGCTGGCGGCGCTCCTGACCGGTCAGGTCATCGCCGCCCACCAGACCCGCAGCGACACCGCCGACCCGACGGTCACGGGCAGCTGGGCCGGGTCCGGTGAGCCGGACGGGGTGGAGGTGGTCCGCGTGCTCGACCCGGTGGACCCGCCGGAGGGGAACCCCCCGCAGGGGGTCGTCACCGCCGAGGTCCGGCTGCCGGACGGCACGGTGGTCCGCCGCCGCGTGGTCGTGGTCCGGCAGGCCGTCAGCGGCGGCGCGTCCGTCGCGTAGGCGCAGCCAGCACGGGGCGACCGCTGCGGTCAGTGGTGGTGATGGTGGTGGCCGTCCCCGTGGTCGTGCCGGCGCTGTCCCACACCCTCCGCGGCCGGCTGCACCCCGGGAGCGACCACGGCGCCCGGTGCGGCCAGCCGCTCGGTGAAGCCCCGCAGGTCGCGGAGGGTGCGGCACTCCACGACGGTGTCGCAGTGCGCGGCGTACCGGCCGATGTCCGAGTCGCCGGTGTTCCACGAGTCCCGGGGCTCGGGGTTCAGCCAGTGCACCGCTCCCGCCGACCGCCGCACGGTGGCGAGCGCGTCGACCTGCGGGTCGTGGCCGTTGCCGCGGGCGTCCCCGAGCACCAGGACCGTCGTGCGGCGGGTGAGCTGGGATGCCCACCGCTCGGCAAAACCGGACAGGGCGTTGCCGTAGTCGCTGCGCCCGTCGAGCCAGACGCCGGCTCCGGCCTCGTTGAGCAGCCGCGCGATCTCGGTGGGGTCCTCGGCCCGGTCGATCAGGTCGGTGACCTCCTCGATGCCGTCGACGAAGGCGAAGCTGCGGATGGAGGTGAACTCCGACCGCAGCGCGTGGATCAGCTGCAGCGTGAACGTGGCGAAGGTCGACACCGACCCGGAGATGTCGGCGAGGACGACGAGCTGCGGCTTGGCCGGGTGCGGCCGGCGGAACACCGGTGTCACGGGGACGCCGCCGGTGCTCATGGCCCTGCGCACGGTGCGGCGGACGTCGAGCGCGCCGCGGCGGTGCTTCCGTCGCTGCTCGGCCATCCGGGCGGCGAGGGAGCGGGCGAGCGGGCGCAGCACCGAGCGCATCGCGGCCACGTGCAGCGCCGACGCCCCGAGGAACGCCATGTTCTCCGGCAGCGGCGTCCGCAGCGTCCGCGCCACGTCGTCGGCTCCCCGGTCGACCACCAGGCGGCGGCGGATCTCGGTCTCCAGCGCCAGGCCCAGCGCCTGTACCCGTGCCTCGGCCGCCAGCACGGCGACCTCGGACGGCACGCCCTCCCCGCCGGGACCGGGGTCCGCCGCGGCTGCGAGGCGGGCCACGATCTCGCTCGAGTCGATCATGCGCAGGGCCCGGTACAGGTTGTAGCCGACGTCCTGCGGCCGGGCGGGGTTCACGGCGGCGTGCCGGTCGACCAGCACGCGGGCGAGTGCCCGCAGCAGGGTCGCGTCCTCGTCCCGCAGGCTCTGCACCAGCAGGTCGCGGAGGGCGTCGTCGTCCAGGTGCTGGAGGCCTCGCGGGGCACCGCCCCGGCCGCCGCCGTCGCCGTGGCCGTCGCCGTAGGTCTCGGTTCCGTCGTCGCCTCCGACGGGTCCCCGGTCGGCCTCCTCGACCTCGCCCGGTTGCCCCTGCAGTGCGAAGAACGTGTCGAAGACGGTGTCGAAGGTCGTGAGGTGTCCGGCGTCCTTCACCAGGACCGCCCGGAGCGCGACCCGCACCGCGCCCCGGTCGAGGACGTCGATGCGCGTCATCGCCTGGGCGGCGTCCACGACCGCGCTCACCGGGACCGGCACGCCCACCTGGCGCAGCTCGGCGACCAGACCCTCCACGGCGGTCAGCACGCCGGTCGCCCCGCGGTCCCGACGGCTTCCCCGGCCAGGAAGCGGGCCACCTGGTCCTGGCAGCGGACGTTGCTGCTGGTGGCCATGTGGTCGACCCCCGGGAGCACCGCGACGCGGGCATCGGGCAGCCCGGCCGCGAGCCGGTCCGCCGGCCCGACCGGGTCGCGGTCGCCGAGGACGACGAGCGCCGGGCAGTCGACGGCGGCCAGTTCCTCGGGCGACGGCGGAGTCGGCGCCGAGCGCAGGTAGGCCGCGACCCGCGCCGGGTCGTTGCCCGCCGAGCGGGCGAGCCGCTGGAACACCCGCAGGCCCGGGTCCTCGACGTCGGAGCCGGTCTCCAGCGCCGAGGCGAGCGGCTCGGCGGCGGACGGCCCGCCGCGCCACCAGCCGTCGCCGACGCCCAGCAGCGCGAGCCGGCGGAACGCGCCCGGCCGGGTGGCGGCCACACCGGCCAGCAGGACGGCGCCGGCGGAGAAGCCGACGGCGTCCACGGTGCCCACCTCGTCCAGCAGCTCCTCCAGCGCCGCGCGGGCGGCGGCGCCGTCGACCGGTGCGGTCGAGGTGCCGTGTCCGGGCAGGTCGAACGCGAGGGCGGTGCGGTCCTCGAAGCGCAGCACGTCGACCCAGCCGGTCCGCTGCCAGTTGTGCTCGAACGACGACCCGAGACCGTGCACGAGCAGGACCGGCGGGAGGTCCGAACTCACCGGGTGAGCCGCGTGCGCGCGGTCTCGATGTCGCTCTGGTGCTTGAGCAGCACGTGCAGGTGCCGCAGCAGCGCGTCGCCGTCGACCTCCGTGACGCCGAGCAGTTGCAGCGTCCGCGCCCAGTCGATCGTCTCCGACACCGACGGCCGCTTCTTGAGGTCCATCTGGCGCAGGGCGGCGACCGAGTTCGCGACCTGGCCGGCCAGCTTGTCGGAGAACCCCGGCACCCGGGCGAGGACGATCTCCCGTTCCCGCTGGGGCGAGGGGTAGTCGACGTGCAGGAACAGGCAGCGGCGCTTGAGGGCCTCGGAGAGCTCGCGGCTGTTGTTGGAGGTCAGGAAGACCAGCGGACGGCGGCGGGCGGTGACGGTGCCGAGCTCGGGGATGGAGACCTGGTAGTCCGACAGCACCTCGAGCAGGAGCGCCTCGGTCTCGACGTCGAGCCGGTCGACCTCGTCGATGAGCAGGACGACGTCGTCCTCGGCGCGGATCGCCTCCAGCAGCGGCCGGCGCAGGAGGTAGTGCTCGCTGAAGATGTCGCCCTCGACGTCCTCCCACCCCTCGGTGCCCGATCCGCCCGTGCCTCCGGCCTGGATGCGCAGCAACTGCTTGCGGTAGTCCCACTCGTAGAGCGCCTTGGCCTCGTCGAGGCCCTCGTAGCACTGCAGCCGGATCAACCGCGCGCCCGTGGCCAGGGCGATCGACTTGGCCAGCTCGGTCTTCCCCGTGCCGGCCGGGCCCTCGACCAGGACGGGCTTCTCCAGCGCCGCGGCGAGGTGGACCGTTCCGGCGATCGTCTCGTCCGGCAGGTATCCCGCGGCGCGCAGAGCGTCCGCCACGGCCTCGGGGCTCGAGAGCACCGGCGGTGTCTCGACGGGGGTCTGCGACATGAGCGCCTCTCGACCAGGACGGCGCGCCGTCACCGGGGGAACCGGGCCGGGGCCGGCCCGGACCGGACGGTAGCCGCTCGGGCAGGGCCCCGCGGCGTCGTGCCCGCCGGCCGGCGACCGCTCCGGCCCTCGTGGGCGGGGCGGAGCTGGGCCGGAACGTCTCTTCCCCGCTCCGGTGGCACCGGACGGATCGGGGCCGGGCGGATCAGCCGCGCAGCCGCAGGCCGCGCGGGGTCGCGGCGAAGCCGGCCGCCTGCAGCGCGGAGGACAGGGGTGAGGACTCGTGCACCGAGGCGCCGTCGGCCTTCTGCACGATCATGCGGCCCAGCGCCCCGGCGCTGACCGCGCCGGACAGCGCCGTGGCCGCCTCCTTGAGCACCACCTCGTCGTCGGTCCAGGACAGCAGCGTCTTGCCGCCGCGCTCGACGTAGAGCACGAGGTCGCCGTCGACCAGGACCACCAGCGCCCCGGCCTTCCGGCCGGCCCGGTGACCGCTGGCCCGCTTCGTGCCGGTGCCCTCGCCCAGGTCGACCGGTGCGGGGGCGTCGTCGGTGGCGGTCGCCGCCGGGTCCGGGCGGTCGGGCCAGGGCAGCGCCGCGCCGTAGACGTTGGCCGGATCGGTGGCCGCGAGGACGACGGTGCCCGCCGGCGCACGGTCGGGGGCGGCGAAGCCCCGGAGGCGGTCCACCGAGCCCGGGGTACCGAACTGTGCGGCGCCCAGGGTCTCGACGAAGTAGCCGCGGCGGGCCCGGCCGTTCTCCTCGAACGCGCGCAGCACCGGGTAGACGGCGGAGAAGCCCCCCGGCACCTGCTCGGCCATGACGGCGCCGCGGGTGAGCACGCCGTGCCGCTCCAGGAGGGCCTCGGCGCGGGCGGTGGTCCGGCGGGTCGGGTCGCCCTCGCGCGCGGGCAGCCGCGACCACCGGCCGGCGACCGTGGGTGGCCCGCTGCGGGTGGGCATCTCCGGCCGGCCCAGCCGAGGCCGGCCGTAGCGGGAGACCCGTGCGCGCGGCGGCGCCGGCGTGCGCTTGTGGGTGCCGCCGGCCCCGAGCCGTGTGCGCAGCGGCGCGAGCGTGTCGTTGGTGAGGTGGCCGGACCACACGAGGTCCCACACCGTGTCGGCGAGCGCGGTGTCGTCGGTGGCCCCGACGAGGTCGGAGAGGCCGCGGAAGAACATCGCCTGCCCGCCCGACAGCCCCTCGAGGACCGCGGCGCCGTGGCCGCCCTCCGCCGGCAGCTCGAGCGGCTCGGGCAGGAGCAGGGGCGCGACGTCGGCCGGCACGAGGCTCACCCAGCCGTCGTTGCCGGGGAGCGCGCCGGCGCCGGCCCACAGCACCTCGCCGGCGCTGGTCAGCTCGTCGAGCATCGCGGGGGAGTAGTCGCGCACCCGCGACGGCAGGACCAGGGACTCCAGCGCACTGGCCGGTACCAGCGCCCCGGCCAGCTGCTCGACGACCGCGAGGACGCCGTCCGTGCCGCGCAGCCGGCTGCCCACCGACTGCCAGGCCGGGGTGAAGCGGGCCAGCGTCCCGATCGGGACCGGCTCGACCTCCTGGCGCAGCTTGGCCAGGCTGCGCCGGCGGATGGAGCGCAGCACGTCGGCGTCGCACCACTCCTGGCCCGTGCCGCCGGGGCGGAACTCGCCGGTGACCAGCCGCCCGGTGCCGACCAGTCGCTGCACCGTCGCGGTGACCACGGCGACGCCGAGCCCGAGGCGGCGGGCCACCTCGTCGGGCTGGAACGGACCGTGGGTGCGGGCGTAGCGGCCGATGATGTCGCCGAGCGGGTCGGTCACCGGCTCGGTGAACACCTCGGGCACCCCGACGGGGAGCGCCGTGCCGAGCGCGTCGCGGAGCCGGCCGGCGTCCTCGATGGCGACGTGCCGCTCCTCGCCGGCGATCCGCACGACGATCGCCCGGCGGGCCGCCACCAGCTCGTCGAGCCACTCCGCCGGGACGCCGCGGACGGCGGCCTCGGCGTACGTGAGGTCGCCGACGACGCGCAGCAGGTCGCCCGCGCCGTCCATGTCGCGGGGGTGCCGGGGCACCGGCAGCCGCTGGAGCTCGGACTCCACCTCGGCCAGCGCCTCGGCGTCGAGCAGCTCGCGCAGCTCGGAACGCCCCAGCAGCTCCGACAGCAGCGCCGTGTCGAGGGCGAGTGCCTGCGCGCGGCGCTCGGCCAGCGGCGCGTCGCCCTCGTAGAGGAACTGCCCGACGTAGCCGAACAGCAGCGACGTGGCGAACGGCGACGCGGTCTGGGTCTGGACGTCGACGACCTTCACGCGGCGGGCCTGCACGTCGCGCATCAGCTCGACCAGGCCGGGCACGTCGTAGACGTCCTGCAGCACCTCGCGGGCGGCCTCCAGCGTGATCGGGAAGCCGGGGTACTCGCTGGCCACCGACAGCAACTGGGCCGCGCGCTGGCGCTGCTGCCACAGCGGGGTGCGCCGGCGGGGGTCGCGGCGGGGGAGCAGCAGGGCCCGCGCGGCGCACTCGCGGAAGCGGCTGGCGAACAGCGCCGAGCCCCCGACCTCGGCGGTCACCTCGCGCTCGACGTCGTCGGGGTCGAGCACCGCGAGGTCGGCCTCCGGTGGCTCGCCGGTGGTGTCGGGCAGCCGCAGCACGATGCCGTCGTCGGAGTGCATGGAGGCGACGTCGACGCCGTACCGCTCGCGCAGGCGTGAGGCGAGGACCAGGGCCCACGGGGCGTTGACCTGGGCGCCGAAGGGGGAGTGCACGACCAGCCGCCAGTCGCCGAGCTCGTCGCGGAAGCGCTCCACCAGCAGCGTGCGGTCGTCGGGCAGGTGGCCGGTGGCCGCCTTCTGCTCGGCCAGGTAGGCGAGCAGGTTCGCCGTCCCCCACTCGTCCAGTCCGGCGGCGCGGGCCCGCTCCGCGCCCGCCTCGGGGCCGGCCGACCCGACCTCGCGGAGGAACGCACCCAGTGCCCGGCCGAGCTCCAGCGGCCGGCCGGGGGCGTCGCCGTGCCAGAACGGCATCTTCCCGGGCTGGCCGGGCGCGGGGGAGACCAGCACCCGGTCGTGGGTGATCTCCTCGATCCGCCACGACGACGAGCCGAGCAGGAAGACGTCGCCGACCCGGGACTCGTAGACCATCTCCTCGTCGAGCTCGCCGACCCGGCGACCGCCGGTGCCCTCGGCGCCGACGATGAAGACGCCGAACAGGCCGCGGTCGGGGATGGTGCCGCCGCTGGTGACCGCCAGCCGCTGGGCACCGCCGCGCGCGGTGAGGGTGTCGGTGACGCGGTCCCAGGTCAGCCGCGGGCGGAGCTCGGCGAACGCGTCGGAGGGGTAGCGGCCGGCCAGCATGTCCAGCACGGCGTGCAACGCGGACTCCGGCAGTGCGGCGAACGGCGCGGACCGGCGGACCAGCGAGCCCACGTCCTCCACCGTGCGCGGCCGCTCCGAGACGATCGCGACGATCTGCTGGGCGAGCACGTCGAGCGGGTTGCGCAGGTAGCGGATCGACTCGATCGCGCCGGCCTTCATCCGCTCGGCGACCAGGGCGCACTGGACGAGGTCGCCGCGGTACTTCGGGAACAGCACGCCGCGGCTGACCGCGCCGACCTGGTGCCCGGCGCGGCCGACCCGCTGCAGGCCCGCGGCCACGGTGGGGGGCGCCTCGACCTGGACGACGAGGTCGACCGCGCCCATGTCGATGCCCAGCTCGAGGCTGGAGGTGGCGACGACGGCCGGCAGCTGCCCGGACTTCAGCGCCTCCTCGACCACGGCGCGCTGCTCGCGGGAGACCGAGCCGTGGTGCGCGGCAGCGACGGGCGTGAAGGCCTCCGGCAGGCCACCTCCGGCGCCGGCCTGGGCCATCAGCTGGGCCGGCGTCGACCCCGCGGGCACCGGCTCGCCGGTCTGCCGCTCGTAGGCCAGCTCGTTGAGCCGGCTGGTCAGCCGCTCGGCCAGCCGGCGGGAGTTGGAGAAGACGATCGTGCTGCGCGAGGCCTCGACGAGGTCGAGCACCCGCTCCTCGACGGCGGGCCAGATCGACGTCCGGGGCTGGTTGCCGGCGGCCGAGCCGTCGAGCTCGCCGGTCGGCTGGCCGAGGGTGCTCATGTCCTCGACCGGGACGACGACCGAGAGGTCCCACTGCTTGACCGACGGCGGTGCGACCACCTCCACCGGCCGGCCACCGGCGAGGAAGGTGGCGACCTCCTCGATCGGCCGGACGGTGGCCGACAGCCCGATCCGCTGCGCCGGGCGCTCCAGCAGCTCGTCGAGCCGGTCGAGGGTGACGGCCATGTGCGCGCCCCGTTTGGAGTCGGTGACGGCGTGCACCTCGTCGACGATCACCGTCTCGACCCCGCGCAGCGCCTCGCGGGCCTGGCTGGTGAGCATGAGGAACAGCGACTCGGGTGTGGTGATGAGGATGTCGGGCGGACGGCGGGCGAAGACCCGGCGCTCCTCGGCGGAGGTGTCGCCCGAGCGGATGCCCACGGTGATCTCCGGCCGGGGGAGGCCCAGCCGCAGCGCCGCCTGGCCGATGCCCGTCAGGGGGGCGCGCAGGTTGCGCTCGACGTCGACCGCCAGCGCCTTGAGGGGGGAGACGTAGAGGACCCGGCAGCGGCGGATCGGCTCCTCCGGCGGCGGGCTGCTGGCCAGCCGGTCCAGCGACCAGAGGAACGCGGCGAGGGTCTTGCCCGACCCGGTGGGCGCGACGACCAGGGCGTGCCCACCGGAGCTGATCGCCGTCCAGGCGCCCTCCTGGGCCGCCGTGGGCTCGGCGAAGGCACCGGTGAACCACGCGCGGGTGGCCTCGGAGAACCGGTCGAGAGCGGACACGTCGCCAGTGTCACCCCGGGGTACGACACTCCGCCGGGCCGAGGCGGCACGTTCCCCCGGGAGCGGGGGTCTTGCCGCGCCCGGCGGGGAGGTCGACCCTCCGGGGATGGCCCATTCGCGGAGCGCAGGAGACCACCACGCGGCGGGGGCGCTCGAGGCGGAGCCGCCGGCGCGCACCAAGGTCGGCAAGAAGTTCTACGAACGGGAGCTGACTCGCCTGCAGATCGAGCTGGTGACGCAGCAGGAGTACATCCGCGCCCGGGGGCTGCGGGTCGTGGTGGTGTTCGAGGGCCGTGACGCCGCCGGGAAGGGCGGGGCGATCCAGCGCATCACCGAGGGGCTCAACCCCCGCGCCGCCCGCGTCGTCGCGCTCGCGGCGCCGACCGAGCGCGAGAAGGGGCAGTGGTACTTCCAGCGCTACGTCGCGCACCTCCCGGCCGCCGGGGAGATGGTCCTGTTCGACCGCTCCTGGTACAACCGCGCCGGCGTCGAGCGGGTCATGGGGTTCTGCACCGACGACGAGTACGTCGAGTTCATGCGGTCGTGCCCGGAGTTCGAGCGGATGCTCGTCCGCAGCGGGATCCGGGTGGTCAAGTACTGGTTCTCGGTGAGCGACACCGAGCAGGAGCGGCGGTTCCAGGCCCGCCTGACCGACCCGACCAAGCGCTGGAAGTTCAGCCCGATGGACCTCGAGGCACGCAACCGCTGGGTCGCCTTCTCCCGGGCCAAGGACGCGATGCTCGCCGCGACGGACATCCCCGAGGCGCCGTGGTGGGTGGTGGACGCGGAGGTGAAGAAGCGGGCCCGGCTCAACGTGATGACCCACCTCCTGGGCCAGGTGCCTTACGAGGACCTGAGCCCGAACCCGCCGCCGGCGCTCCCGCCCCGGCCGCCGGTGCACGACGACTACGTCCGGCCGCCCAAGGAGAGCCAGCACATGGTCCCCGACGTCGTCCCGTGACCGCCGGCCGCTGAGGCAGACTGCGGCCATGCGCTCCACGCTCTTCGAGCCCGACCACGAGGACTTCCGGGCGACGGTGCGCGCCTGGGCGGAGAAGGTCGTCGTCCCCTTCCACGACCAGTGGGAGGCCGAGGGCATCGTGCCGCGCGAGGTGTGGACCTCCGGCGGCGCGCAGGGCCTGCTCGGCATGGACATGGACGAGCCGTACGGCGGCGGGGTCCGCGACTTCCGCTACAACGCGGTCGTCGACTCCGAGCTCGCCCGGGTCGGTGCCAGCGGGGTCGGGTTCACCCTGCACAACGACGTCACCGGGCCCTACCTGCGCGACCTGGCCACCGACGAGCAGAAGCAGCGGTGGCTGCCCGGCTTCTGCAGCGGCGAGCTGATCACCGCCATCGCGATGACCGAGCCGGGCACCGGCAGCGACCTGCAGGCGATCACGACCAGCGCGCGACGCGACGGGACCGACTGGGTGCTGAGCGGCGCGAAGACCTTCATCACCAACGGCATCAACGCCGACCTGGTGATCGTCGTCGCCCGCACCGACCCCGACGCCCCCGGCTCGCGCGGCACCAGCCTGCTCGTCGTCGAGCGCGACATGCCGGGCTTCACGCGTGGCCGCAACCTCGCCAAGGTCGGCCTGAAGGCGCAGGACACCGCCGAGCTGTTCTTCGACGAGGTGCGGGTGCCGGCCGAGAACCTGCTGGGCGCCGAGAACCGCGGCTTCGCCCACCTCATGGACAACCTCCCCCAGGAGCGGCTGTCGATCGCGGTCACCGCCGTCGCCTCCGCCGAGACCGTGCTGGCACAGACGCTGGAGTACGTCACCGAGCGGACGGCGTTCGGCCGGCCGGTCGGCACCTTCCAGAACAGCCGGTTCGTCCTCGCCGAGCTGCACACCGAGACGACGATCGCGCGGACGTTCGTCGACGAGTGCGTGCGGCGGCTGAACGCCGGCGAGCTGTCGGCGGTCGACGCCTCGATGGCGAAGTACTGGACGACGGAGCTGCAGAACAGGGTCGCCGACCGCTGCCTGCAGTTGCACGGCGGCTACGGCTACATGGACGAGTACCCGGTGTCGAAGGCGTGGCGGGACGCGCGGGTGCAGTCGATCTACGGCGGCACCAACGAGATCATGCGGGAGATCATCGGCCGCTCGATCGGTCTCTGAGCGCGGTGGAGACCCAGGCCCCACCGGACCTCGCCCGGGTCCAGCGCCGCACGCTCACCGTCCTCGGCAGCGGCACGGCGCTCAGCGGCCTGGGTGTCACGATCGGCATCACCCTGGGTGGGCTGCTGGCCCGGGACGTCGCCGGCAGCGACTCCGTCTCCGGTCTCGGGCAGACCGCCGGGGTGCTCGGTTCCGCGGTCCTGGCGGTCCCGCTGGCGCGGATCAGCGACCGGTCCGGCCGCCGCACCGGCCTGGCGACCGGGTTCGCCGTCGCCGTGGCCGGCGCGCTGCTGACCGTCGTGGCGGCAGCGCTGTCGTCGCTGCCGCTGCTGCTTGCCGGGCTGTTCGCCTTCGGGGCCGCCACCGCGTGCGGTCTGCAGGCCCGCTACGCCGCGGCCGACCTGGCCCTCCCCGAGCGCCGCGGCCGCGACCTCTCGCTCGTCGTCTGGGCGACGACGATCGGCTCGGTGCTCGGGCCCAACCTCGCCGGTCCGGGCGCGGACCTCGGCGTCCGGCTGGGCCTGCCCCCGCTGGGCGGCGGGTTCGCGCTGTCGGCGGCCGCGTTCCTGCTCGTCGCCGCCCTGCTCCTGGCCTTCCTGCGGCCGGACCCGCTCCTGCTGGCCCGCCGGCTGCGCAGCGGTGCCGACGTCGCGGAGCCCCGCCCGCGGCGGGCGACCCGGGCGGCGCTGGCCGTGGTGTGGGCCGATCCCGGCGGCCGCCTCGGGCTGACCGCCGTCGTCGTCTCCCACGCGGTGATGGTCGGGGTCATGGTCATGACGCCGGTCCACATGGGCCACGCGCACGGCCCGGAGGGGACGACGCTGCGGCTGATCGGCCTGGTCATCAGCGTGCACGTGGCCGGCATGTACCTGTTCTCGCCTGCGGTCGGCTGGCTGGCCGACCGGGCGGGACGGCGCACCGTCGTGGCCCTCGGCGCGGGACTGCTGCTGGCCGCCGCGGCACTGGCGGGCACGGCCGGACCGGAGGACGCCGGGCAGCTCGGCGCCGGCCTGCTGCTGCTGGGCCTCGGCTGGTCGTGCGGTCTGGTCGCGGGCTCGACGCTGGTCACCGAGTCGGTGGGGCCGCAGCAGCGACCCACCGCCCAGGGCGGCACCGACCTGCTGATGGGGCTGGGCGCGGCGCTGGCCGGCGTCGTCGGGGGCCCGCTGCTGGCCCTCGGTGGCTACGGCCTGGTCGCGGCGGTCAGCGCGGCGCTGCTGGTCCCGCTGGCCGTCGTGTGGCTGCTCGGCCGTCCGCCCGCGGCCGCGCCGGGCTGACGGGTCAGCGACCGCGGTAGTTGCGCCAGAGCAGCACCAGCGACAGCAGCAGGCAGGCGGCGATGCCGATCTCCAGCACGGTGTCGAGCGCGGTGGAGCCCGTGGTGAGCACGTGGCCAGGCTAGGCCGGTGGCCGGCGGCGGAGGGCTGCGCCGGCGCGCTAGCGTCGGGTCGTGCGTCTGCAGGAGTTCTGGGCCCGGCTCGACGAGCAGTTCGGCCCGATGCGGGCCCAGAGCCTCACCCGGGACCACGTCTTCTCGGCCCTCGGCGGCCGGACGGCGCTCGACGCGCTGGAGGCCGGGGTGCCGACCCGCCGGATCTGGCTGGCCATCTGCGAGGAGTACGACGTGCCGCGCAAGGACCGCTGAGCCCGTCGCCGACGGCGCCGGCGCCGCGACCCGTCCGGGCGCGCCGGCACCTCCACGGGACATCGGTGGGACGGATGGGACGGACCGCGTGTCAGGGTGGCGGTCGAACACGTGTTCGCCCTACTGTGGGTCCACAGGCCGGGTGTTCCTCCACAGGTCCGGTCGATCCGCTCGAAGTGTCAGACCCCGTACCTAGCGTCGGCACCGACCCGTTCGACACACACCCACGTGACTTCCCCCGAAGGTGAACACCATGGCAACGCTCGACCGCGACAAGGCCCTCGACATGGCCCTGGCCCAGATCGACAAGCAGTTCGGCAAGGGCTCGGTGATGCGGCTGGGCGACTCGCCCGAGGTCGCGATGAAGGTCATCCCCACCGGGTCGATCGCCCTCGACATCGCCCTCGGCGTCGGTGGGCTGCCCCGCGGCCGGGTCGTGGAGGTGTACGGCCCCGAGGCCTCCGGCAAGACGACGGTCGCCCTGCACGCGGTGGCCAACGCCCAGGCCTCCGGCGGCATCGTGGCGTTCATCGACGCCGAGCACGCGCTCGACCCCGACTACGCCCGGGCCATCGGCGTCGACACCGACGCGCTGCTGATCAGCCAGCCCGACACCGGTGAGCAGGCGCTGGAGATCGCCGACATGCTGATCCGGTCCGGTGCGCTGGACCTGATCGTCATCGACTCGGTGGCCGCCCTGGTGCCCCGCGCCGAGATCGAGGGCGAGATGGGCGACAGCCACGTCGGCCTGCAGGCCCGCCTGATGAGCCAGGCGCTGCGGAAGATCACCGGTGCGCTGAACAACTCCGGCACGACCGCGATCTTCATCAACCAGCTGCGCGAGAAGGTCGGCGTCGTCTACGGCTCGCCCGAGGTCACCACCGGTGGTCGGGCGCTGAAGTTCTACTCGTCGGTCCGGCTCGACGTCCGCCGCATCGAGACCCTCAAGCAGGGCACCGAGGCGGTCGGCAGCCGGGTGCGCGTCAAGGTCGTCAAGAACAAGGTGGCCTCGCCGTTCAAGCAGGCCGAGCTCGACCTGATCTGGGGCACCGGGTTCAGCCGCGAGGGCGGTCTCATCGACATCGGCGTCGAGCAGGGCTTCGTGAAGAAGTCCGGCGCCTGGTACACGTACGAGGGCGACCAGCTGGGCCAGGGCAAGGAGAACGTCCGCACCTTCCTGCGGGACAACCCCGACCTGGCCGACGAGATCGAGAAGAAGATCAAGGAGAAGCTGGGCATCGGGCCGCGGGTCGACGCGCCGGCCGCGCTCGACGCCCCCGACTTCTGAGCCGGTGGGGAACCGTCTGGGCGGCGGTGGCTTCGGTGCTCCTCGCGGGCGTCGCCGGGCGGCCGCATCCCCCGACGGGGATGCGGCCGGCCCGGAGTCGCCGGACGACTCGGCCGGCCCCCAGCGCGACCCGGCGGAGGTGGCTCGCGATCTCTGCCTGCGCGCCCTGACCGGCACCGCCAAGACCCGCCGGCAGCTCGAGGAGCTGCTGGTCCGCAAGGAGATCCCCGACGACGTGGCCGAGGCGGTCCTCGACCGCCTCGCCGAGGTCGGCCTGATCGACGACGCCGCCTTCGCCCGCGCCTGGGTGGGTTCCCGCCAGGCCGGCCGGGGGCTGTCCAAGCGGGCACTCAAGTCCGAGCTGCGCGCCAAGGGCGTCGACGGCGAGGACGCCGAGCAGGCCCTCGAGCTCGTCGACGACCAGGACGAGTGGGACACCGCCCGGCGCCTGGTCGCCCGCCGGGTACCGGGGCTGCGCCGCGTCGACCGCGAGACCGCCACCCGCCGGCTCGTGGGCATGCTCGCCCGCAAGGGCTACGGCTCGGGCCTGGCCGCGATCGTCGTCCGGGAGGCCCTGGACGCCGACTGGGCCGACGAGGAGGCCACCGCCGGCCATCCCGACCTGGGGCTGGACGCGCTGCTGCCCTGAGGCAGCCCCGCCCTCCGCACGGACGACGACGGCCCCGCGCCCCTGACCGGGGGTGCGGGGCCGTCGTGGTGGTGTGCGGGCGCCGAGGAGGCCGGAGAGGCCGGCTCAGACGGCCTGGGAGCGCTGGAGCTCCGCCCAGGCGGTGACGTCGATGGCCAGGCCGTCGGGTGACTCGTCGTCGGAGACCAGCCACGCGGACTCGTTGCTGCGGTCACTGGCCAGCCAGTTCTCGATCAGTGCGTCGAGGTCGGAGGAGACAGCGGGGCCGCGGCTGACCGAGCCCAGGAAGGTGAGGTCCACCTCCACCTCGCCGGGGAAGCGCAGCACGAGGCGGCAGCGGGACCGGCGGTGCCGGGCCGGCGGGACGACCTCGCGGACGACCGCCGTCTCCGCACCGGCGGCGACGGCGAACGCAGGCGCGGCCGAGCGGAGCCGGGTGACGAACTCCTGGGCCGCGTCGGGCTGGCCGTCGATGCTGGGCGTCACCGCCGGCAGCGGAACGGCGGGGCGAAGTGCGGTGTCCACAACCGACTTCTCGGCACCTCTCCCGGGGCCAGTGACCACCCGTCGTCCCAGGGGTCCCGCGGACCCCACCCGCCCCGCGACGATCCGGTGCGGCGGTCGATCTGGCCCTGCGCCGGCCTCCGGCGACGGCCACCGGGATCGGTCATGCCCCGCCACCGGCCACGTGGGCCGGCCCGGTCGCGGCCGCCGTGACAGCTGTGGCAGTGGTCGCCCGCGACACCCGGCCGGCCCGGGCCTGGCGGGCCTGCACCCACTGGGCCAGGCGGCCGAGCGTGTAGTTCATGGCGATGTAGATGAGGGCGATCACGGTGAACGTCTGGATCGGGTTGTCCAGGTTCCGCTGGATGCTCCTGCCCTGGCTGAGCAGCTCGTCGTAGTTGGCGACGAACGTGACCAGCGAGGTGTCCTTGAGGACGACCACCAGCTGGCTGATCAGCGCCGGCAACATCACGCGGAAGGCCTGCGGCAGCAGGATGATCCGCATGGTCTGGCCGGGGGTGAGGCCGGTGGCGAGGGCCCCCTCGCGCTGGCCTCGGGGGAGGGAGGCGACCCCGGCCCGGATCACCTCGGCGAAGACGACCATGTTGTAGGCGGTCAGGCCGAGGACGAGGCCCCAGAACACCTGGCCGCCCGGGAGACCGCCGAGGTCGACCCCGACGTCGTCGAGCACCCGCACGCCGAAGTAGACGAGCACGACCACCGGCAGCCCGCGGAGCACCTCGACGAGGCCGGTCAGCGGGATCCGGCCGACGCGGCCCAGCGACAGGCGCGCGACGGCGATGAGCGTGCCGAGGACCACGGACAGGACCATCGCCACGGCCGCGGCCTTGAGGGTGTTGAGGATGCCCACGCGGATCAGTCGCCAGACCGCGTCGAACGCCTCGTTGCCGGGGTCGATGAGCGGCCCCCACAGCTCCATGGAGAACTGGCCCGCGTCGGCCAGACGCCGCACGACCAGGAAGGCGAGCCCCGCGAGCAGGACCACCGCCACGGCCGTGCCGATCCGCGTGCGCCGCCGTCCTCGCGGGCCCTGGGCGTCGTAGAGCACCGGCTCGCTCATCGGACGATCGCCACCCTGCGCTCGAGGACCTGGAGCAGTGCCCCGGCGGGCAGCGTGATCAGCAGGTAGCCGATCGCGACGCCGGTGAAGATCGGCAGGGTCTCCAGGCCCCGGGCGCTGGTCAGCGTCTGCCCCGTGCTCCACAGGTCGCCGCCCACCCCGAACGCGCCGACGACCGCGGAGTTCTTGAACATGGCGATGATGACGTTGCCCAGCGGCGGGACCACGGTGCGCAGCGCCTGGGGGAGCACCACGGTGCGCAGGCCCTGACCGAAGGTGAGTCCCAGGGAGCGGGAGGCCTCCGCCTGGCCGGCCGGCACCGAGTTGATGCCGGCACGGACCGCCTCGGCGACGAACGCCGACGTGTAGAGGATCAGACCGAGGACGCCGAAGAACCAGAAGCTGCGGTTGACCCCGAGCTCGGGCAGGCCGAAGGCGCAGAAGAAGAGGATCAGCGACAGGGGCGTGTTGCGGAAGGTCGTCACCCAGAACGCGCCGAGCGCCCGCAGCGGGGGCACCGGTGACACCCGGCAGGCGGCGATCGCCACCCCCAGGACCAGCGACCCCACCATCGCCACGAGGCAGATGCCCAGGGAGGTCAGGAAGCCCTCGACGAAGAGGTCGAGGTTGTCGAACACCGGGCTCACGGGCTCTCCCTCCCGGCCGGCGGCCGGGTCGAGGCGGCGTGCCCCGGGCCGGCCGCCGCGGCGGCCGGCCCGGGTACGTCAGGACGTCAGGAGCAGGGCTGCGGCTCGGGCAGCGACGGTGTCTCGGTGCCCTCGACCTGGCCGGCCGTGCTCTCCCAGGCCGCGACGTAGGCGTCCTCGTTGTCGGCGAGCGTCTGGTTGATGAACTCGCAGAAGGCGACGTCGCCCTTCGGGATGCCGATGCCGTAAGGCTCCTCGGTGAACTGCTCGCCGACCAGCTTGAACTCCCCGTCGGACTCCGACACGAAGCCCAGCAGGATCACGTTGTCGGTGGTGACGGCGTCGACCTGCCCGTTGCCCAGGGCGTCGGCGCACTGGGAGTACTCGTCGAAGAGCACCAGCTGGTCGTCGCTGGCGAGGTACTCGCGGATGTTCTCCGACGGCGTCGAGCCGGTCACGGAGCAGACCTTCGCGTCGGGGTTGTCCGCGAGGGAGTCCGGCCCGGTGATGTCGTCGTTGTCCGAGGCCACCATGATCTGCTGGCCGGCCTCGTAGTAGGGGCCGGCGAAGGAGATCCGCTCCCGGCGGGCGTCGTTGATGGTGTACGTCGCGACCACCATGTCGACCTCACCGCCCTCGAGGACCTCCTCGCGGACGGCCGACGGGGTCTGGACGAACTCGATGTCGCCCTCCTCGATGCCGAGGGCGCCGGCGATGATCTTCGCGACCTCGACGTCGAACCCCTCGACGTCGCCGTCCAGGTTCTCCAGGCCGAAGCCGGGCTGGTCGAACTTGGTGCCGACGCGGATCGTGCCCTGGTCGGCCAGCCGCGCCATCGTGGTGCCGGCCTCGAAGTCCGGGGTCTCGGCGACGGAGGGCTCGGCGGAGCTGCCGCTGCTCCCGCCGTCGTCCCCGTCGTCACCGCAGGCGGCGAGGGCGAGGGCGGCGATCGCGACGGTCACGGCGGTCGTCGTGCGGCGGAACCTCATGGACGTGCTCCTCTCGGATCAGGGCGAGGTCAGTGGGTGAGGATCTTGGAGAGGAAGTCCTTCGCGCGGTCCGACGTCGGCCGGGTGAAGAAGGTCTCCGGTTCGGCGGCCTCGACGATCCGGCCGCCGTCCATGAACACGACGCGGTTGGCCGCGCGGCGGGCGAAGCCCATCTCGTGGGTGACGACGACCATGGTCATGCCGTCGCGCGCCAGCGCGGTCATGACGTCGAGGACCTCGTTGATCATCTCGGGGTCCAGCGCCGAGGTGGGCTCGTCGAAGAGCATCACCTTGGGGTCCATCGCCAGGGCGCGCGCGATGGCCACCCGCTGCTGCTGACCGCCGGACAGCTGTGCGGGGTACTTGTCGGCCTGGTTGCCGACCCCCACCCGGTCCAGCAGCTCGCGGGCCCGCTCCTCTGCCTGGGACTTGGACCTGCGACGCACCTTGACCGGGCCGAGCGTGACGTTCTGCAGCACGGTCTTGTGCGCGAAGAGGTTGAAGCTCTGGAACACCATCCCGACGTCGGCCCGCAGGCGGGCCAGCGCCTTGCCCTCCTCCGGCAGCAGCTCCCCGTCGATCCGGATCTCGCCCTCCTGGATGGGTTCCAGGCGGTTGATGGCGCGGCACAGCGTCGACTTGCCCGAGCCGGAGGGGCCGATGACGACCACGACCTCGCCCGCGTCGATCGACAGGTCGACGTCCTGCAGCACGTGCAGGTCGCCGAACCACTTCTGCACGCCGGTGAGCTGGACGAGCGGACGCTCGACTGTGGGGCCGGTCACACTCCGGACCCTAGGGGTCCGCCATCACCCCGGGTGACCGATGCCGTTACGAAGCGGTAACGACTCGGCCGGCCGGGATCGCGCCGTACCCTCGTCGGCGACATGGACAGCGCAACCACGGCCCCCACGAGCACCCGCACCTACCGGGTGCGCACGTACGGCTGCCAGATGAACGTGCACGACTCCGAGCGGCTCTCCGGCCTCCTGGAGGCGGCGGGCTACACCGCCGCCCCGGAGGACGAGGACGCCGACGTCGTCGTGCTCAACACCTGCGCCGTCCGCGAGAACGCCGACAACCGGCTCTACGGCAACCTCGGCCACCTCCGGCCGGTGAAGGACGCCCGGCCGGGGATGCAGATCGCCGTCGGCGGCTGCCTCGCCCAGAAGGACCGTGGCGAGATCGTGCGGCGGGCGCCGTGGGTGGACGTGGTGTTCGGCACCCACAACGTCGGGTCGCTGCCGGCGCTGCTCGAGCGGGCCCGGCACAACGCCGAGGCGCAGGTCGAGATCGTCGAGTCGCTCGAGGTCTTCCCCTCCACGCTGCCGGCCAAGCGGGACTCGGCCTACGCCGGCTGGGTGTCGATCAGCGTCGGCTGCAACAACACCTGCACGTTCTGCATCGTCCCGGCGCTGCGCGGCAAGGAGAAGGACCGCCGTCCCGGCGAGATCCTGGCCGAGGTGCAGGCCCTGGTCGACCAGGGCGTGCTCGAGGTGACGCTGCTCGGCCAGAACGTCAACGCCTACGGCGTGGAGTTCCGCGACCGCGGCGCCTTCGCCGACCTGCTGCGCGCGACGGGTGCGATCGACGGCCTGGAGCGGGTGCGGTTCACCAGCCCGCATCCGCGCGAGTTCACCGACGACGTCATCGAGGCCATGGCCGGGACGCCGGCGGTGTGCCACCAGCTGCACATGCCGCTGCAGTCCGGGTCGGACGACGTCCTGCGGCGCATGCGCCGCGGCTACCGGCAGGACCGCTACCTCGGGATCATCGACCGGGTGCGGGCCGCGATGCCCGACGCGGCGATCACCACCGACATCATCGTCGGCTTCCCCGGCGAGACCGAGGCCGACTTCGAGCAGACGCTCGAGGTCGTCCGGCAGGCCCGCTTCGCCAGCGCCTTCACCTTCCAGTACTCCAAGCGCCCCGGCACGCCCGCCGCCACGATGGACGGCCAGCTGCCCAAGGAGGTCGTCCAGGAGCGCTACCTGCGGCTGACCGCCCTGCAGGACGAGATCAGCTGGGCCGAGAACCGGGCACAGGTCGGCCGCACCGTCGAGCTGCTGGTGGCCGCGGGCGAGGGCAGCAAGGACGCCGCCACCGGACGGTCGTCCGGCCGCGCCCGCGACGGCCGCCTGGTGCACTTCACGTCCACGGCCGGTGTCCGTCCGGGCGACGTCGTCGAGACCGTGGTCACCGACGCCAAGCCGCACTTCCTCGTCGCGGACTGCGCCCTGCTGTCCCACCGGCGCACGCGAGCCGGCGACGCGCACGAGGCAGGCACCCGGCCGACCACCCCGGGCGTCTCGCTGGGCATGCCGCGGATCGGCGTCCCCGACCCGCTCCCGGTGTCCACCGGCTGCTGAGGCGCCACGCCAGGTATAGGAAGCAATCCCCACGTTAGGGCGGCCAGAACGTGGGGAGAGCCTCCTATGCCTCGATGCTGACCCAGCTCAGCGGCGCGCGGCGGACTTCTCCGCCTCGGCCAGCCACTCCTGGCGGGTGGCCAGGTTGGCCTTCGCCTCGTCGATCCGCCGCTGGTCCCCGGCGGCCTCGGCCTTGGCCAGCTGGTCCTCGGCCTTGGCGACCGCGGCCCGCATCGAGGTGACCATCGGGTTCTCCGGCGCGGTGCGGACGCGGCCGGCGTCGGCGGCGCCGCGGACCTTCTGCTCGACGGCCTGCATGCGGTCCTCGAGGGTGCGCATCGCGCCGCGCGGCACGTGCCCGATCGCGTCGTAGCGCTCCTGGATCTTGCGCAGCGCGTTCTGGGCACCGCGGAGGTCCTTGCCCGGGTCGAGCTTCTCCGCCTCGGCCAGCAGTTCCTCCTTGGCCTGCTGGTTGGCCAGCTCCTCGCTGGTGCGGGCCTTGTCGGACTCGGTGCGGGCGGCGAAGAAGACGTCCTGGGCGGCGCGGAACTGCTTCCACAGGTCGTCGTCGCCGTCGCGTCCGGTGCGGGGAACGGCCTTCCAGCGGTCCATCAGCGACCGCATCGCCGCGCTGGTCGGCCCCCACTCGGTGGAGGTCGACAGCTTCTGCGCCTCGGCGATCAGCTCCTGCTTGGCCGCGCGGGCCTCACCGCGCTGCGCGTCGAGGGAGGCGAAGTGCGCGCCCCGGCGCCGGCCGAAGGCGTCGCGGGCGGCGGCGAAGCGCTGCCACAGCGCCTCGTCGGTCTTCCGGTCGATGCCCCGGATGGTCTTCCACTCCTCGACGATGGCCTTGAGCCGGTCGCCGGCGGCCTTCCACGCGGTGGACTCGGCGGCGATCTGCTCCGCCTCGACGGCCAGCGCCTCCTTGCGCGCGATCTGCACCGTCCGCTGGGCGGCCTTCTCCGCGCGGTACTCGGCGGCCGCCGCCTCCGCCGTCTCCAGGATGGCGCGGGCTCGGGCGGCGAGACCGTCGAGGTCGCCGACCGCGGTCGCGGTGGGGATCTGCTCGGCGAGCGCGGTCGCCTTGGTCTTGATCTCGCCGGGGTTGCCGGTGTGGGCCTTGAGGCGGGCCTCGAGCAGTCCCACCTCGGTGGCGAGGTCGTCGTACCGGCGTCCGAAGTGCGCCAGCCCCGCGGCCGGCTCCCCGGCCTGCCAGGAGCCGACGGCGCGCTCGCCCTCGGCGGTGCGGACGTAGACGGTGCCCTCCTCGTCGACCCGGCCCCAGAGGGTGGGGTCCGAGGCGGGGGCCGTGACCGGAGCGGCCGAGCTGTCGCCGACGGGGTGCGGGGGGACCGAACCGGGCGCCGGCGGGGCGGCGACGACGGCAGCGGCCTCCTCCGGGAGGGGACCCGGGGTCACCGGCTCCTCCGTTCCCGGCTCGGCGGCCGCCGGCTCCGCGGAGACCGGCTCGGCGGCCGTCGGCTCCTCGCTCACCGGCTCCTCGGAGACCGGCTCCTCGGCCGCCGGCTCAGCGGGAACCGGCTCCGCGGGGACCTGCTCCGCGCCCGTCGGATCGGCCAGTCCGGCGTCCTCCGGACTGGGTGCGGCCGCGGTCCCGGCCTCGGGCGCGACGGCCTCGGAACGAGCCGGCTCACCGGCCTCGGCGGGCGGGGGGACCTGCTGCGAACCGTCTACGGTGCTCTCCGTGCTCGACACGCACCGCAGTGTCCCACGTCGCATCGGCGACACTGCTGACGTGACGACTGATCAGGCCGGTTCCTCCCCTGCGGCCCCGTCCGCGCCGCTGTCGGTCGCCTTCTGCCCGTGCCCGCCGCTGCTCCTCCCCGCGGTCGAGGGGCGGGCCACACCGGAGACGACGGCGCTGCGGCGCGCCTGTGCCGAAGCCGTCGAGGCGCTGCTCGCGACGGGACCGGAGGCCGTCGTCGTCGTCGGGCCGGGCGGCACCGGCCGGTACGGCCCGGGCGACGCCGGGGACCTGCGCGGCGTCGGCGTCGACCTGGAGGTGCCGTTCGCCGGCGGGGTCCGGCCCGGCGGACGGCGCACGCCGCTCGCCCTGACCGTCGGCGCCTGGCTGCTGGACGAGGCCGGCTGGTCGGGGCTGCGGCTCGGCGTCGGCCCCGGCGACCTCGACGAGGCCCTGGCCGGCCTGCCCGGAGGGGTGGGGGTGCTCGCCCTCGGCGACGGGTCGGCCCGCCGCAGCGTCAAGGCGCCCGGCTACCTCGACGACGCCGCCGAGCCGTTCGACGCCGCGGTCGCGGCCGCGCTCGCCGCCGGGGACGCTGCCGGCCTCGCCGCCCTCGACGCCGCGGAGGGGGAGCGGCTGCTGGCCGCCGGCGTCCCGGTGTGGCGGGCCGTCGGCCGGGCGCTGGCCGGTCGCCCCGTCGTCGCCGAGCTCCGCCTCGACGAGGCGCCGTTCGGCGTGGGCTACCTGGTCGCCTCCTGGTCGGCCGACCGGACGGCACCGTGACCCCTGCGGCCCCGCCGCCCGTCGTGGCCGTCGTGGGTCCGACCGCGACCGGCAAGACCGCGCTGGCGGTGGCGCTGGCGCACCGGCTGGGCGGCGAGGTGGTCAACGCCGACTCCATGCAGCTCTACCGCGGCATGGACATCGGCACCGCCAAGCCCGACGCGACGGAGCGGGACGGCGTGCCGCACCACCTGCTGGACCTGTGGCACGTGCGGCAGCCGGCGTCGGTCGCCGAGTACCGCCGGCGCGCCCGGGCGGAGGTGGACCGGCTGCGGGCGGTCGGGGTGGTGCCGCTGCTGGTGGGTGGCTCGGGCCTGTACGTGCGCGCCGTCCTCGACGAGCTGGACTTCCCCGGCACCGATCCGGAGCTGCGGGCGCGGCTGGAGGCCGAGCTGGCCGACGTCGGCCCCGCCGCGCTGCACGCGCGGCTGGCCACCGTGGACCCGGCGGCCGCCGCGGCGATCCTGCCGGGCAACGGACGGCGGATCGTGCGGGCGCTGGAGGTCGTGCAGCTGACCGGCGGTCCCTTCCGCGCGTCGCTACCCGAGCCGCGGCCGCACTACCCGGCGGTCGTCGTGGGCCTGGACCGGGAGCCGGCCGAGCTCGACGACCGGATCGCCGCGCGGGTGGACCGGATGTGGGCGAGCGGGTTCGTCGCCGAGGTGGAGGCCCTCGCCGCCGACGGCCTGCGCGAGGGGCCGACCGCCTCCCGCGCGCTGGGGTACGCGCAGGTGCTCGACCAGCTCGACGGCGTCCTGAGCCCCGAGGAGGCGCGGCAGCGCACGGTCACGACCACCCGGCGCTTCGTCCGGCGGCAGCGGTCCTGGTTCCGCCGGGACGTCGCGACCACCTGGTTCGACGCGGCCCGCCCCGACCTGGCCGACGCGGTCGGCGCGTCGATCACCGCCCGTACGATCGGGACGTGAGCAACCGGGTGCTGATCGGGCACGGCACGGAGAACGACTTCGTCGTCCTGCCCGATCCGGACGGCGTCCTCTGGCCGGAGAGCCGGCTGGACGCCGCCATGGTCGCCCGGTTGTGCGAGCGCCGCGCCGGCCTCGGCGGGGACGGCGTCCTGCGGGTGGTGCGCAGCGTGCACGTGCCCGACGCGCCCGCCGTGCTCGGCGACGACCTCGCCCGCTGCGAGTGGTTCATGGACCACCGCAACGCCGACGGGTCGCTGGCCGAGATGTGCGGCAACGGGATCCGGCTGTTCCTGCACGTCCTGGTCACCGAGGGCCTGCTCGACCGCAGCGCCTGCACCGACGGCGTCTGGGTCGGCACGCGGGGCGGTCCCCGCCGGGTGGGCGCGGGCGCCGACGGCGTCTACTGGGTCGACATGGGCCCGGCCCGTGAGTTCGGCTCCGGCTCGGCCGAGCTGGCCGGCCGGCGGTTCGACGGGCTCGCGGTGTCGATGGGCAACCCGCACCTGGCCTGCCTCACCGACGCCGACCTCGACGCGCTCGACCTCGCCACCCCTCCGCGGTTCGACGCCGCGCTGTTCCCCGAGGGCGTGAACGTCGAGCTGATCACCGTGCTGCGCGCCGCGTCCGAGGGGGCCGACGCGCACATCCGGCTGCGGGTGCACGAGCGGGGTGTGGGGGAGACCCGCTCGTGCGGGACGGGTGCCTGCGCCGCCGCCTACGCCGCGCTGGTGGCCGGGGGCACGTCCGCCGGGACGGTCGTGGTCGACGTCCCTGGCGGCCGGCTGACCGTCGACGTCGGGCCGGACACCACCGTGCTGCGCGGCCCGGCGGTCGTCGTCGCGGCCGGTGAGCTCACTCCCGAGTGGCTGGCCGGCTGACCGTCGCTCAGCCGGCCTTCGAGCGCCGCCGGGCGGTCAGCGCGATCCCGCCGCTGCCGACGGCGAGCGCCCACAGGAGCTGGACGCCGACGAGTGACGCGGACGGCGCCCCGCCCACCAGCAGCGCCACGAGCAGCGGCACGCTCGCGACCAGGGCGACGTCCAGGCCCTGCAGCAGCGTGGCCGCCACACCGACCGGCACCGCACCCATCGGGGTGGCCATGACCGGCCCCGCCCAGTCCAGCTCCGGCCGGTAGGCGCCCCGCACCGCCGCGGCCGCCCACCCCGCCGCACCGGCGGCCGCCAGGGCGGTCCACGAGCCCGGCGCACCGCTGCCCAGGCCGACCAGCAGGCCGGTGAGCGTGCACGCGACCGCGGCCACGGCCAGCGGCACGACCGCGCGCGTCCAGGTCACCTGCGCCGGGCCGAGCGGGAGGAGCCGGTCGACGGCCGGGGCGGCCTGCGCCTGGCGCGACGGGTGGCCGGCGGCGACGGCGACGAGCGTCCAGCCGACGAGGAAGGTCAGCCAGACGACCACCGGCAGCTGGTTCAGCCCCTGGGTGCGGCAGGCGACGACGGGCAGCGCGATCCCGACCAGCACCTGCCCGGCCTGCCAGCGGCCGCGGACCAGCGTGGCGAGGTCGGCGGCGACCAGCGCCTGCCACGGGCTGCGGACGGCCGCGAAGGTCCACGGCCGGCGGGGGGCCCGCTCGCGCCGCCCGGCCAACGCCCGGCCGAGGTCTCGCGTGTCCAGGGAGAGCACCGAGGCGCCGGCGTACGCGGCGGTGCCGCCGAGCACCCGCAGCTCCCCGGTGCGCAGCCGGGGCAGCCCCCGGTCGGCCGCCACCCCGAGCGCCGCGACGAGCGGCACGAGGACCAGCGGCGCCCACCCGCCGCCGCCCAGCGAGAGGCCGTGCGCGGGGGCGTCCAGGACCCCGCGCGCGGCGGCCGTCGCGAGCACCGCCGCGACGGTCGCGCTCGCCACCAGCACGGTGCCGGCAACCGGGCCGGCGCGGCCCGCGCCGCCGCGCGCCTGCAGCACCGACGTCGCCGCGGCCAGGCCCGCGCCCGCGACCGCGCCGGCGGCGATCCCGCCCGCGACGGAGGACGGGGTCGCCTCGCCCAGCAGCGCTCCGACGAGTCCGAGTCCCGCCCCCACGACGGCGCACCCGGCGGTCAGCCGCACCAGCTCGCCCCGCAGGAGTGCCCGGCGGGAGGCCGGCAGGGGCAGCCACCACGCGGCCGCCGCCGGGGTGGCGCTGACCGGACCCAGCCGGTCGAGCACGAGGACCGCCGCGGCCACGGCCACCAGCCCGAGGAGCGTGCCGGTGGCAGCGCCGCTCAGCACACCGCCGGACGCGGGTGGGCGGGCGGCGATGTCCTCCCGGAGGGACGCCAGCACCCCACCGAGCACGGCGACCAGCACGCCGGTCGTCGTCGCCGCGTCCAGAGCGCTGCCCAGCCGGCTCCACACGGTCGTGTCCGCCAGCGCCGCCTCGGCCCGGCGCACCAGCCGGCGTACCTCCCGGCCGGTCAGCTCCGCCGCGGGCTCCCCGACGGGCAGGGCGGTCAGGACCGCTCCATCGCCGCGGCGGCCGCGTCCGGCGGGAGGAGGCGGCACTCCTCGTCGCCCACGAGCAGCACGTCGTCGGCGACCGCGGCCACGACCGCGGCGTCGTGACTGGCGAAGAGCACCGCCGCGCCGTCGTCCCGGCGGGTCGCCAGCCGCTCCGCCAGCGTGGTCCGCATGGCGGCGTCCAGGCGCCGTTCCGGTTCGTCGAGCACCATCAGCCGCGCGGGCCGGACGAACGCGGCGGCCAGGGCGAGCCGGCGGCGCTGCCCGGAGGACAGTGCCGAGGGCAGGGCGTCGGCCCGCTCGGCCAGACCGAAGGCCGCGATCTCCCGGTCGACGACGTCCTCGGCGTCGCCGACCCCGTGGCCGCGCGCGGTGAGCAGCAGGTGCTCGCGGCCGGTGAGCGACGGGAAGAACGCGTCCTCGTCCAGGACGGCGACGACGTCGCGGCGGTACTGCGCTCGGCGCTCGTCGACCGGCTGCCCGTCGAACTCCGCCTCGCCGTCCAGGGCCGGCAGGAGCCCGACCAGGGTCTGCAGCACCGTGGACTTGCCCGCACCGTTGGGCCCCACCACCGCCAGTGCCCGTCCGGGCAGGAGGGCGAGGGTGACGGGAGCGCACGCCGCCGAGTCACCGTGCCCGACGACGAGACCGGTCGCCGTCAGGAGGGCGACCGCCGTGTCTCGTCCGTCCGTCATCGCGGCGAGAGGCTAGCCCCGCCGTCTGAGGACCGGCCGGTGCACCTGGCTCAGGGGGAGTCGGGCGTGTCCGCGCGCGTCTCCGGCTCGTCGGTCGGGGCCTCCGGCTTGTCGCCCGGCCCGACGTTGCCGGTCCCGCGGGGCTCGCCGCGGCCGGTGTCCTGGTCGGCGCCGCCGAAGGGGTTCCGCGGCGGGTTCAGCCCCCTCGGGTCCGCGCCCGGGTCCTCGACGCCCTCGGTGCTGCTGGTGCTCACGGCTGCCTCCTCGTCGACCGGCGGGGGATGCCGGTGCCGGGACCCCTACCCCCGCCCGGCCGGGATGCATGCGGGCTCCGCCGGTGTTGTACCCGGCGATGACACGAGCAGCAGCCACAACTCAGGTGCCCGGACTCGACGGGCATGCCACGCTGGAGACGATGACGACCGCACAGAACCGCGCCGTGCTCGCCGACGCCCAGGAGCGCGCCGACCGCGCCAGCGGCTCCGTCCCGCCCGCCCCCGCCCCCGCTGTCGAGCAGACTCCGCGCCCGGCGCCGGCCGGCCAGTGGGACGAGCCCGACGACACCGCCGGGTCCTACGACCTCGAGGCGCGTGGCGGTCTGCGGCGCGTCGCCGGGCTCTCCACCGAGCTCGCCGACGTCACCGAGGTCGAGTACCGCCAGCTGCGCCTGGAGCGCGTCGTGCTGGTGGGCGTCTGGACCGAGGGCACTCAGGCCGACGCCGACCGATCCCTCGCCGAGCTCGCCGCTCTGGCCGAGACCGCGGGTTCCCAGGTGCTGGAGGCGGTCAGCCAGCGCCGCTCCACCCCCGATGCCGGTACCTACGTGGGCTCGGGCAAGGCCAACGAGATCCGCGACATCGTCGCCGCGACCGGCGCCGACACCGTCATCTGCGACGGCGAGCTGACCCCCGGCCAGCTCAACGCGCTGGAGAAGATCTTCAAGGTCAAGGTGGTCGACCGGACCGCGCTGATCCTCGACATCTTCGCCCAGCACGCCAGCAGCCGGGAGGGCAAGGCCCAGGTCGAGCTGGCGCAGATGCAGTACATGCTGCCGCGGCTGCGCGGCTGGGGTGAGTCCCTGTCCCGGCAGGCCGGTGGCCGTGTCGCCGGTGGTGGCGGCATCGGTACCCGCGGTCCGGGTGAGACCAAGATCGAGACCGACCGGCGGCGCATCCGGTCCCGCATGAGCAAGCTGCGCCGCGAGATCGCCGGCATGGCGACGGCGCGGGAGACCCAGCGGGCCAACCGCGACCGCAACGCCGTGCCCAGCGTCGCGATCGCCGGCTACACCAACGCCGGCAAGTCGAGCCTGCTCAACCGGCTGACCGGCGCGGGTGTGCTGGTGGAGAACGCGTTGTTCGCCACCCTCGACCCGACGGTCCGGCGCGCGGAGTCACCCGACGGCCGCGAGTTCACCCTCACCGACACCGTCGGCTTCGTGCGGCACCTGCCGCACCAGCTCGTCGACGCCTTCCGCTCCACGCTGGAGGAGGTGGCCGCCGCCGACCTGCTGCTGCACGTCGTCGACGGCGCCGATCCCGACCCGCTCGGCCAGATCGACGCGGTGCGGGTGGTCCTCGCCGACATCGACGCCCGGTCGGTGCCCGAGCTCATCGTCGTCAACAAGGTCGACGCGATGAGCGAGGAGGACGTGCTCACGCTGCGCCAGGCCCTGCCCGGCGCCGTCTGGGTCTCGGCCCGCACCGGCGAGGGGATCGACCAGCTGCGGGAGGTGCTGGCGGCCCGACTGCCGCACCCGGACGTCGAGGTCGACGTCCTCGTGCCCTACGACCGCGGTGACCTGGTCGCCCGCGTGCACCGCGACGGCGAGGTGCTGACCGAGAGCCACGAGGCCGACGGGACGCGGCTGTCCGCCCGGGTGGACGGCGCCCTGGCGGCGGCGCTCGAGGACTTCGGCGCCCCGGTCGCCTGACGGGGTCCGCGCCGGCCCCGCCCGGCCGAGGTCACGATGCGGTCACGCCCCGGTACCGTGACCGGGTGACCAGCGGCGTGGAGCGACGGTCCGCCGGGCCGTCGTTCCTGGGGGAGCCGGTCGCCGGTTCCCCCGCGGTGGTCTCGGTGGGGCGCCCGCCGTGGTGGGCGCTCCTGCTGGCCGCCCTCATCACCGTGGTGGTCACCGTCGACGTCCTCGGCCGCGGCGTCACCGAGCGGATCGACGTCCGGGTGTCGGACTGGGTGGCGGAGTGGGACCTGCGCGACTCCGCGGCCTACCCGCCGTTGTGGGTGGTCACCCAGATCGGCGGCCGCGGCACCATGCTCGTCGTGCTGGCCGGCCTCATCATCTGGCTGGCCGTCCGCCGCCACACCCTGCTGCCGTTGCCCCGGGTGCTCGTCGCCCTCCTGCTGCTCAGCGTCACCGTGTACAGCGTCAAGTGGGGCATCGGTCGGACCGCCCCCGGGCACGCCGGCCTGTACCTGCACCACGAGGAGGGCGCCTCGTACCCGTCGGGGCACGTGGCCAACGCGGTGCTGCTCTGGGGGGTGGCGCGCTGGCAGGCCGTCCAGTTCGGGATGCCGCCCACCGCGCAGCGCGTCCTCTGGGGCCTGGCCGTGATCGGGCCGGTCGTCTGCGCCCTCGCGATGATCGCCCTGGACTTCCACTGGTTCAGTGACGCCGTCGTCGGCGCGGCACTCGGCGTTCTGCTGCTGGGCGTGGTTCACGCACTGGACGCACTCATCCTGTCACGCTGGGTGCGTGTCCGAGCAGGCCGTCCGCTGGCGTGACCGCATGGCGGTCCCGCACGTCGGCGGCCGGGCCCGTGCCGCGGCGGGCGTCGCGGCCCTGGCCGGGCTGTCGCTGCCGCTGACCGCTCCGGTGGCCGCCGCGGAGGAACCGCCCGCCGCGACGGTCCAGTGCGAGATCACCGACCCCACGTTGACCGAGCTCTCGGGACTGGTGGTCGGCGCCGACGGCAGCATGCTGGCCATCAACGACGGCGGCGACGAGGTCGCCGTGTACGCGCTGGACCCCGCGTGCCAGACCACGAACGTGCACCGGGCGGCCGTCGATCCCTACGACCCCGAGGACCTCGCCGTCGGACCGGACGGCACGGTCTGGCTGGCCGACACGGGCGACAACAACGCCATCCGCGAGACGGTCGCCCTGATCGCGCTGCGGCCGGACGGCTCGACCGGCGTCTACCGGCTCGCCTACCCGGACGGGCCGCGGGACGCCGAGGCACTGCTCCTGGCGCCCGACGGCACGCCGTACGTGGTGACCAAGGAGGTCTTCGGCGCCAGCGACGTCTACCGGCCGGTCGCCGCGCTGGAGGAGAACGGGACGGTGGGCCTCGTCGAGGTCGCCTCCGTGGAGCTCACCCTCACCGGGACCCCGGGTGGGCCGGTGGGCCGGGCCGGGCAGCTGCTGGTGACCGGGGGAGCCGTGGCCGCCGACGGGCACGCCCTGGCGCTGCGCACCTACACCGACGCCTATGTCTGGCCACTGGCCGGCTCCGACGTGGCGGCGGCCCTGGCGGGCACGCCGCTGCGGATCGCGCTGCCGGAGTCCCCGCAGGGGGAGGCCGTCAGCTTCTCCGCCGACGGCTCCGCCCTGGTCGTCGCCAGCGAGGGCCTGCCCAGCGCCGTCACCGTGGTGCCGCTACCGGCCGCACCCGCTCCGGCGGGTGCCACCGGGGCACCGGACGGGTCGCTCACCGACGTCCTCACCGACAGCGACGACGGTGTCTCGCCCGTCGCCGCCGGCCTCGTCGCCGCGATCGTGGCGACCGTGGTGGTGTGGATCCTGGGCCGCATCCTCCGGCGCGGATCGCCGCCCCGGGTCTGAGGCCGCACGGCCGGCGCGTCCCTGCGGACCCGCCGGCCGTGCGGGCGGTCAGATCCGCCGGAGCACCGTCACCACGCGGCCGAGGACGGTTGCGTCGTCGCCGGGGATCGGCTCGTACGCCGGGTTGTGCGGCAACAGCCACACGTGGCCGTCCCGGCGCTTGTAGGTCTTTACCGTGGCCTCGCCGTCGATCATGGCGGCCACGATCTCGCCGTTCTCGGCCGTGGGCTGCTGGCGGACGACGACCCAGTCGCCGTCGCAGATCGCCGCCTCGACCATCGAGTCACCGGTGACCTTCAGCATGAAGAGGGTGCCCTCGCCGACCAGCTCGCGGGGGAGCGGGAAGACGTCCTCCACGGCCTGCTCGGCCAGCACCGGACCACCGGCGGCGATGCGGCCGACCAGCGGGACGTAGGTGGGCACGGGGCTCGCGGAGTCCTCGGCCACGGGCGGCGGGACCGCCCCGGCGCTGCCGACGACCGTCTCGCCCGGCAGGCGCACGTCGAGCGCCCGCGGCCGGTTCGGGTCCCGGCGCAGCCAGCCCTTCTTCTGCAGCACCGACAGCTGGTGTGCGACCGACGAGGCGGAGGAGAGCCCCACGGCCTCGCCGATCTCCCGGACGGACGGCGGGTAGCCCCGGCGGTCGATCGAGTCGCGGATGACCTCGAGGACCCGCCGCTGCCGCTGGGTCAGCCCGTCACCGGCCTCGCTCCGGTCGGGGAAGGTGCGGACCTCCCCGGTCGTCCCGGACGTGCCGGCCGCTGTGGTGCCCGTGGCCGTACCGCCCGCACGGCGTGCTCCGCCGCGTCCCCCCGACGTCCCGCTCGTGCCCGCCACGTCTCCTCCTCGCCGGTCGTGTCCCCACGACTCGTCCGTCCACCCCCTGGTCCCGGTCGCAGCCGCTGCGGTGGACCTCGGGCGGTGCCCGGTCGGACCGTAGCGCGTCGGCGGCACTTCCTCAAACACATGTTCGAACTGCCCGTGTCGGGTCGATCCTGTCGGCGGCGTGCGGTAGACATCGCACAGACGTTCGATTCGAATGCGTGTTCGGTCGCCGGTGTCGCCGGCGGCCGTCGTGGAGGAGGTGCTGGGGTGGCGGGCACGGAGCGCGGGGTCGTCGGGTTCTCCGGGGGTGGCACGGGGCTGCGGGTGGCCGAACCGGGTCGCCCGGTGGCGGAACGGGCGGGCGCTCGCCCGGCGCGTGCCGGTGGTCCGGTGGCCGGTGGGCCGCCGCCGCGCCGCGACCCGGCGCGCCCCGGCGGGCGGGGTGTGCGCCCAGAGCTGCGCCCGGTGCGTGCGAGTACGTCCCGTCCCGCCGGCAGCCGCCGGCCGGATGCGGCTCCGGTGTCGCTGCGGCTCACCCGACGCGGCTGGCGCGCCCTCGCGGCGCTCCTCGGTGCGGGCGCGGCGCTGGCGGTGCTGGTGCTGTCGGCGGTCCTGGGCGGCGGCGGGGAGCTGGAACTGGCGGGCCGCACCGAGGTCGTGGTCCAGCCCGGCGACACGGTGTGGTCGATCGCCACCGAGGTGACCGGGCGCGGGGAGGACGTCCGGGCGGTCGTCGACGCCATCGAGCGGCTCAACGACCTGGAGAGTTCCGCGGTCGTCCCGGGCCAGGTGCTGGAGGTCCCGTGAGGCCGGCGTCGCGGCGCGACGGGCTGCACAATCCTGCTGCGCATCTTCGTCAAACCTCCCGGCGACGTCCTCCCCGGGTGGGGTGGGGAGTCCGACCTACCGTTCTGCCCGTGCCAGTCGACGCCCGCGGCCGAGCAGCGGCCTCCATCACCCAGCCCCTCGACGCCGAGGTCCTCGCCGACGGCGCCTGGTGGCCCGGCGCCGTCCTCGGGTGGCGGCACGACGAGTCGGGCGGCTGCGAGGCACAGGTGCGCGTCGTCCGGAGTGGCGGTCCGCAGGTGCGCTGGGTCGACCTGCGCTCGGTCCGCCTGCCGGAGCCGACGTCGCTCCCGCCGGCTGCGCCTGCCGGGCGGGCCGAGGTGCCGGCCGAGACCGTGATGATGAGCCGCTCCGAGCTGCGCGGGCTGCTGGCGTCGGGCCCCTCGGGGTCTGCCTCACCGGGAACCGGTCGCCGCCGCCGGCACGCCGCCGACCTCACTGCGGAGCTCCCGGTGATCCGGTGCGCCGAGGCCGACCCGGGGCGGCACCGCGCGCCGGCGACTGCTCCGACGGCGGTGGTGGGCCGGCACCGCGCCGCCGACGAGACCCGCCGGCCGGCCTCCGTCCCGGGAGCCCGCTCCGGGGGGCGAGAGGCCGACCTGTCGACGCGTCCGATCCGGATGGACGACGTCGCCGGCTGGCCGTGGAGCGACGTCTCGGCCTGACCCGCCACGGGGCGGCCGCCGTCGGGTCCGGCGACACGCACTACACCCTCCGAGGGCCGATGCGCACGCTGCGCGCGGCTCTGCCCGGCGTGTCCGTGTGACGGCTGGGGTGTCTGACTGCTGCTGGCCATCCGCGCGAGGGACGGGAACACGCCACGCCGCGTCGCTCTTGCACATCTAGTGGAGGCCTGCCTAGGGTTCCCCTACATCTAGTAGTTGCACCGATGTAAGTCCGTCCACAGGGCGTCCCCAGTCCATCCCCCGGAAGTGCACCGGTTGTCCCCAGCAGGGTCCACAGCGACCCCGCCCGGAGACCGCCGGAGGTCGTCCCGGGGGCAGCGGGGGAGGTGTGCAGTCCGGAGGAGGAGGTACCGCCGTGCGTTGCCCCTTCTGCCACAACCCGGACAGCCGGGTCATCGAGACCCGGGAGGCGGAGGAGGGGGCCACGACGCGTCGTCGCCGGTCCTGCCCCGCCTGCGGACGTCGCTTCACCACGGTCGAGGAAGCGGTCCTCGCCGTCGTCAAGCGCAGCGGGGTGAGCGAGCCGTTCAACCGCAGCAAGGTCGTCGCCGGCGTGCGCCGTGCCTGCCAGGGCCGGCCGGTCGACGAGGACCAGCTGCAGAAGCTCGCCCAGCAGGTGGAGGACGCGATCCGGGCGACCGGGGCGGCGGAGGTGCCGGCCCACGAGGTCGGGCTGGCGATCCTGCGTCCGCTGCGGGAACTCGACGAGGTGGCCTACCTGCGCTTCGCCAGCGTCTACCGGGCCTTCACCTCGATCGAGGACTTCGAGAAGGAGATCTCCGAGCTGCGCTCCCGGCACCTCACCGCCGGGACGCTGCCGCTGCCCGGCATGCAGCCGGACCCGCCGGCCACGCGCCGGCGGGGCGGGTCGCGGGGCCCGGCAGCGGCCGACGCCGGACCGAACGGATGACACCGGACGCCCGTCCGGGCACCACCTGAGAACTGTCAGCACCAGCGGGTACACAACCAACCAGCAGTACCGGAGAAGGCGCTTCCCCCGCCGCACTCCAGACACCAAGGGAGAGCTCAGTGACCGAGACCGAGGACCGCCTGTCGGGCCGTACGCGTCGTGCCGCCAAGGCACCGACCCGGGGGAAGGGCCTGAAGGTCAAGCGGGTCTTCACCACCGCCGGTGTGCACCCGTACGACGAGGTGACCTGGGAGCGTCGTGACGTCGTCATGACCAACTGGCGGGACGGCTCGATCAACTTCGAGCAGCGCGGCGTCGAGTTCCCCGCCGAGTGGAGCATCAACGCCACCAACATCGTCACGACGAAGTACTTCCGTGGCGCCGTCGGCACCCCGCAGCGGGAGACCAGCCTCCGTCAGCTCATCGACCGGGTCGTGCTGACCTACGGCGCGGCCGGGCGCGAGCACGGCTACTTCGCCACCGAGGGCGACGCGGAGATCTTCGAGAACGAGCTGACCTGGATGCTGCTGCACCAGTACTTCAGCTTCAACAGCCCCGTCTGGTTCAACGTCGGCACGAGCGCGCCGCAGCAGGTCAGCGCCTGCTTCATCCTCGCCGTCGACGACGAGATGGACTCGATCCTCAACTGGTACCGCGAGGAGGGGCTGATCTTCAAGGGCGGCTCCGGCGCCGGCCTGAACCTCTCCCGCATCCGCTCCTCCAAGGAGCTGCTCTCCTCCGGTGGCACCGCCTCCGGCCCGGTCTCCTTCATGCGCGGCGCCGACGCCTCCGCCGGCACCATCAAGTCCGGTGGCGCCACCCGCCGCGCGGCCAAGATGGTCGTCCTCGACATCGACCACCCCGACATCGAGGAGTTCATCGAGACCAAGGCGCGCGAGGAGGACAAGATCCGCGCGCTGCGTGACGCCGGGTACGACATGGACCTCGGCGGCAAGGACATCACCAGCGTCCAGTACCAGAACGCCAACAACTCGGTCCGGGTCTCCGACGAGTTCATGCGTGCGGTCGAGGAGGGCACCGACTTCGGCCTGCGCGCCCGCATGGACGGCTCGGTCCTCGAGATCGTCGACGCCAAGACCCTGTTCCGCAAGGTCACCCAGGCCGCGTGGGAGTGCGCCGACCCGGGCATCCAGTACGACGACACGATCAACGACTGGCACACCAACCCCGAGACGGGCCGGATCAACGCGTCCAACCCCTGCTCGGAGTACATGAGCCTGGACAACAGCTCGTGCAACCTGGCGTCGCTGAACCTCATGAAGTTCCTGAAGGACGACGGCACGTTCGACTCCAAGAACTTCGTCAAGTCCGTCGAGCTGGTCATCACGGCGATGGACATCTCCATCTGCTTCGCCGACTTCCCGACCGCGCCGATCGGTGAGACCACCCGCGCCTACCGCCAGCTGGGCATCGGCTACGCCAACCTCGGCGCCCTGCTCATGGCGACCGGCCACGCCTACGACTCCCGTGGCGGGCAGACGCTGGCCGCCGCCATCACCTCGCTGATGACCGGCACCGCCTACCGCCGCTCGGCCGAGCTGGCCGGCATCGTCGGCGCCTACGACGGCTACGCCCGCAACGCCGACGCCCACGCCCGGGTCATGCGCAAGCACTCGGCGGCCAACGACGCCATCCGCCCGGTCGGCGCCGACGACGCCGACGTGCTCAAGGCCGCCACCGCCCAGTGGCAGGAGTGCCTGGAGATCGGCGCCGACAACGGCTGGCGCAACGCCCAGGCCTCCGTGCTGGCCCCCACCGGGACCATCGGCTTCATGATGGACTGCGACACGACCGGCATCGAGCCGGACTTCTCGCTGGTCAAGTTCAAGAAGCTGGTCGGCGGCGGCTCCATGCAGATCGTCAACCAGACGGTGCCGCGGGCCCTCCGCAGCCTGGGCTACCAGGACGAGCAGGTCGAGGCGATCGTCGAGTTCATCGCCGAGCACGGCCACGTCGTCAACGCGCCGAGCCTGCGTCCCGAGCACTACGAGGTGTTCGACTGCGCGATGGGCGAGCGGGCCATCTCCCCGATGGGCCACGTCCGGATGATGGCCGCGGTGCAGCCGTTCATCTCCGGCGCGATCAGCAAGACGGTCAACATGCCGGAGACGGCGACCGTCGAAGAGGTCGAGAACATCTACTTCCAGGGCTGGAAGATGGGCCTCAAGGCGCTGGCCATCTACCGCGACAACTGCAAGGTCGGCCAGCCGCTGTCCGACGGCAAGGGCAAGAACGAGGGCAAGCAGGCCGAGGCCAAGGCGGCAGAGGTCGCCGCGGCACCGGCCGCCATGTCCCACCCGGTGCGCAAGCGCCTGCCCAAGAAGCGCACCAGCATGACGACGTCGTTCAGCGTCGCCGGTGCCGAGGGCTACATGACCGCCGGCATGTACGAGGATGGCAGCCTCGGTGAGGTCTTCCTCAAGCTCGGCAAGCAGGGCTCGACCCTGGCCGGTGTCATGGACGCCTTCTCGATCGGCATCTCGATCGCGCTGCAGCACGGTGTGCCGCTGGAGACCTACATCCAGAAGTTCACCAACATGCGCTTCGAGCCGGCCGGCATGACCGACGACCCGGACATCCGGATCGCCCAGTCGGTGATGGACTACATCTTCCGTCGCCTGGCGCTGGACCACCTGTCGGTCGACAAGCGGGCCAACCTCGGCATCTTCACCGCCGAGGAGCGCGCGGCGCAGGTGTCGGGCTACGACACCCCCGCCTCGACCGCCGCGGTGGTCGAGGAGGACGAGGTCGACGTCGAGGCGCTGCGCAACTCGGTCCCGACCGAGACGCCCGCCCAGGCCGAGGCCCAGACAGGGGCCAAGGCCGAGGGCAAGAAGGGCATCAAGGAGGCGCACAGCTCCGCCGAGCTGCTGGAGCTGGTGACCGGGACCGCCACCGACGCGCCGCTGTGCATGACCTGCGGCACGAAGATGCGCCCCGCCGGCAGCTGCTACGTCTGCGAGGGCTGCGGCTCCACCAGCGGCTGCAGCTGACCTAGGTCCGTCCACCGGCCCGGTACCGCCCTCGCGGTGCCGGGCCGGTGGCATCGGGGTGCGGCAGCCTCAGGCGCGGCCGGCCGGTGAGCGCCGGTCCGCGTGGTCCTGGCCGAGCGCTTCCGAGTCCTCGGCGGCGGGCGTGACTCCCGCCCGGGCATCGCGCCCACGCAGCCGCGGCCACCTCCACCACAGCAGCCAGGCCAGCGTCGTGGCAGCGGCGACCGCGATGCCCGGGAGCGGAGCGCCCAGGAGGATCAGCAGGATGGCAGCCGAGGCACCGCCGACCAGTACGGCAGGCGCATCCTCCACGGGATGCCCGGCCGCAGTTCCCCGGTGCGGCGCGGGCGGGCGGGGCGGCAGGAGCTCGGCGACCTCCCCCCTGTAGGACCGCTCGATCTCGTGCCAGACCCGTCGTTCATGACTGCTCAGCACAGTCCACCTCCTGGCCTCCAGGATCCCTGCGGACCAGGGGCCGGCCCAGGGGCGCGGCCGGTCACCTCGGCGCGCAGAGCTTGCCGGCGGTCGGCAATTGCGCACCGGATGCGCCCCGGTCGCTCGGGAGCGGATGGCCGACAGGCGGCAACCCAGGCTCCCGCGGTCGGTCGCTGGAGGTCGTGACGAGGACGGCAGGTCCGGCCGGATCAGCGGACGGCGCGCTCTTCTCGGTACGCCTGCACGCCCCGGACCCCGCGCAGCACCGCGATCACCGCGGCCGGGACGACGATCAGCAGCCAGCCGTGGTCGCCGACGAAGTACGCGATCGCGCACAGCGCCACGCCGATGGCCACTGCCTGGGCGATGGTCCACAGCCGCTGTCGCCGCTCGGCGCCGGTGTGCCCGCCCAGGATGCGCCGGGCCAGCAGGAGGGGCAGCGCGATCAGCGCCAGGCCGAGCGCCCAGCCCACCACGACGACGGTGCCCTTGACGAGGAGCAGCAGCAGCCAGCCCACGACGCCCACCGCGGCGACCAGCGCGGCGCCCAGAACGAGGGACGCCAGCAGCGAGCGGGAGGCACGCGGCGGAGATGCGCTCATGACCGAACGCTAGCGCCGCCGCCCGGCCAGAGGATCCGGGATCTCACCCATTCCGGGGTGCGGACCGCGCCTGTGCCCGGGCCGGCCCGCGTCGGCGAGCCGACCGCGTCACTGCCCGGCCAGCACCGGCACCCGCCCGGACGCGACAGCCGCGCTGAACACGGCGTGGTCGCGCTCGTTCTGGTCGGCGTAGGCGACGGCGAACCTCGCGATCGCGTCGTCGAACGCCGGCCCCTTCCCCAGGTAGGCAGCGACGGCGATGCGGTCGCCCCAGCGCGCGTGCGCCCGGCCGAGCGTGGCTCCGCAGATCCGCGCGTAGAGGGTGGCCCCGCGGACGTCCATCGTGTCGACGTCGGCGCTGCCCTTCCAGTCGTGGAACTGCCGCACGTAGAAGTCTCGCGTCCGTCCGTCCAGCCCGCTGATCCGCTGCCAGCCGAGGAAGATGTCCGTCGCGGCCTGCATCAGCCGCTGACCGGCCACCACCCGCTGACCGTGGTGCCGGTAGGTGCTCGGCCTCAGATGGGACTCGAGGACCGAGGGGCCGGCCTCCTTGACCTGCAGGAAGAGCGGGTCCCCGTCGTCCCGGCCGACGAGCAGCACGATGTAGCAGCGGGTCCCCACGCTGCCGACGCCGACGACCTTCCGCGCCGCGTGCTGGTAGCGGTACTCCTCGAGGGGGTGGTGGTGCAGCGTGAGCGTCCGCCGGTAGGACGCCAACAACTTCTTGATCATCGGCCCCGGGTCGGCCCAGGGTGTCCCGGCCAGCACCAGGTCCTCGATCGGGACGATCATCGGCGGGTCCGCCACGATCCGCAGTTCGCCGTCGACCGTGCCGGCACGCTTGGCGAGCACGCGGGTGCTGTCGCGCGAGAGGGCCTTGGCCACCATCTCCTCGTGCTCGTGGGCCACCCGCTTGCCGACGCGCTTGACGGAGACCTCCTTGCGCACCATCCGGAGCAGCTCACCGGCCTCCAGGTGCTCGTACCAGGCCTGCAGCCCGCCCATCCCCGCCGCGGTCCTCATGCGGTCCCGGTACTCCCGTACAGCGGCAGTCACGATCGCGGAACGGTCGGCCGCGGAGAACCCCCGGTCGCGGCCGAGGACCTCGAAGCTCGTCGCGAGCCGCTTGACGTCCCACTCCCACGGTCCCGGCAGCGTCTCGTCGAAGTCGTTGAGGTCGAAGAGCAGCCGCCGCTCGGGCGTCCCGAACAACCCGAAGTTCGCGAGGTGGGCGTCTCCGCACAACTGCACGGTGACGCCGGACCGCGGCGTCCTGGCGAGGTCCCCGGCCATGATCAGCGCCGCCCCGCGGAAGAAGGCGAACGGGGACGCCAGCATCCGGCCGTGGCGGATGGGGACGAGCTCCGGCAGCCGCGTGCGGGCCTGCTGTTCCAGGAGCGCGACGGGGTCGGGGCGGTCCAGCGCGGGGGTCCACCCTGCGTGGACGAACCGGGGAGTGATCCGGCGGGCCGCCCGGCCGCGCGCCGTCCTGTCCTCCACGCCGAGGCGCTGCCGCCGCCAGGCGGACGCGAAGGCTCGCTCCTCGTCGTCCGACGTCGACGTGTCCCGCTGGGAGGGATGAGCGGTCACTGCGTCTCTCCTCTGCGCCGCCGGTGGCCGTCTCGGATCGATCCGTGTCGGCCGCACCATCCTGCGCAGCGGGGCCGGCCGCGCGGGCCACCTGGAGCGGATGAGCCGCTGCTCGCGCCGACCGCAACCGCCGCCGGCGGTCAGCGATCAGCGATCGGCGTCGCGGCGGTGGCCGGAGCGTCCGGCGTCGGGAGCCGCCTCGGTGTGCAGCAGCGGCAAGGCGCGGAGCGGCACCAGCCGGGACAGTGCGATGACACTGGTCGACCGGACCACGCTCGAGGACCGGTCCAGCTCCACCAGCGTCCGCTGCAGCGCCTCGTGTGAGCTCGCGGCCACCCGGCACAGCACGTCCCCGCGCCCGGTCGTGGCGTGCGCCTCCAGCACCTCCGGGATCGCCTCCAGGTCGCGCTGCACCGCCTCGATCGCCCCCTGCGCGATCTCCAGGGTCACGAACGCCTCCACGCCGAAGCCCGCGGCGCGGACGTCGATCTCCGGCCCGTAGCCGGTGACCACCCCGGCGTCCTCCAGCCGCTGCAGCCGGGCCGACACGGTCCCGCGCGCCACCCCGGTGAGCCGCGACAGCTCCAGCACGCCGGCCCGCGGGTGCTCCCGCAGCGCCTCCAGCAACGCCAGGTCCAGCGCGTCGAGCACACCGCCGGGCGCCATGCCGTCTCCTCTCCAGCCGCTGGTCAGGAAGACCAGCACGGAGCGCCCCCAGATGGGCTGGCTGGTCAGCCCGCACAGCATCCGGGACGCCAGTTGCCCAACAGCGTGCCCGCGGTGTGTCCTGCGTCGCAACAGACCATCCCCGACGGAGGGACCCGCATGACGCTCGACCAGTTCCTCGACGACGAGCGCGCGGCGCAGCTGACCCCCGAGCAGCTCCGGCAGCTCGTCGGGCTCGTCGACCACGACCCGTCGACCGACCCCTTCCCGGTCTCCGGCTGGGACTCGCTGGTGTGGGTGGTCGGCAACGCGACGCAGGCCGCGCACTACTACCAGTCGGCGTTCGGCATGGAGCTGATCGCCTACTCGGGCCCGGAGACCGGCAACCGCGACTCCGTCGCCTACGTCCTGCGGTCCGGCGCCGCCCGGTTCGTCCTCACCGGCGCCTACGACCCGGCCAGCGCGATCGCCGACCACCACCGGCGGCACGGCGACGGCATCGTCGACATCGCGCTCACCGTGCCCGACGTCGACAAGTGCATCGCGCACGCCGCGGCGATGGGCGCCACGGTCCTCGAGCAGCCGCACGACGTCACCGACGAGCACGGCACCGTCCGTCTCGCGGCCATCGCCGCCTACGGCGACACCCGGCACACGCTGGTCGACCGGTCGCGGTACTCCGGCCCGCACCTCCCCGGCTTCGTCGCCCGCACCTCCACCCACGTCAAGCGCCCCGGCGCACCGGCCCGGCTGTTCCAGGCCATCGACCACGTCGTCGGCAACGTCGAGCTCGGCGCGATGGACCAGTGGGTCGCCTTCTACAACCGGGTCATGGGCTTCACGAACCTCGCCGAGTTCGTCGGCGCCGACATCGCCACCGAGTACTCCGCGCTGATGAGCAAGGTCGTCGCCAACGGCAACCACCGGGTGAAGTTCCCGCTCAACGAGCCGGCGCCGGGCAAGAAGCGCTCGCAGATCGACGAGTACCTGGAGTACTACGGCGGGCCCGGCGCCCAGCACGTCGCCCTGGCCACCGGCGACATCCTCGGCACGGTCGACGCGCTCCGCGCCGAGGGCATCGAGTTCCTCGCCACCCCGGACTCCTACTACGAGGACCCCGAGCTCCGGGCCCGCATCGGCGAGGTCCGCGTACCGATCGAGGCGCTGCAGTCGCGCGGGATCCTGGTCGACCGCGACGAGGACGGGTACCTGCTCCAGATCTTCACCAAGCCGACCGGCGACCGGCCCACCGTCTTCCTCGAGCTCATCGAGCGGCACGGCTCGCTCGGTTTCGGCAAGGGCAACTTCAAGGCGCTGTTCGAGGCGATCGAGCGCGAGCAGGCCCGGCGCGGGAACTTCTGAGGAACCGGCGATGGCCCACTACCGGCGGGTGGGACAGGTCCCACCGAAGCGGCACACCCAGTTCCGCCGTCCCGACGGCGGGCTGTACGCCGAGGAGCTCGTGGGGGAGGAGGGCTTCTCGGCCGACTCCTCGCTGCTCTACCACCGAGGGCTGCCCTCGGCGCTGGTCGACGCCCGCCCGTGGGAGCTGCCCGACCAGTCGCTGACCGCCAACGCCCCGCTGCTGCCCCGGCACCTGCGCCTGCACGACCTCTTCCCCGGCGAGGAACACAAGGGGACCGACCCGGTGACCGGCCGGCGGCTGGTGCTCGGCAACCCCGACGTCCGCATCTCCTACGCCGTCAGCTCGCTGACCAGCCCCTACTACCGCAACGCGATCGGGGACGAGTGCGTCTTCGTCGAGCGCGGGACGGCGACCCTGGAGTCGACGTTCGGCGCGCTGGCGGTCGGGCAGGGCGACTTCGTCGTCGTCCCACGGGCCACCACCCACCGGTGGGTCCCCACCGGCGAGGAGCCGCTGCGCACCTACGTGATCGAGGCGAGCTCGCACATCGCGCCGCCGAAGCGGTACCTGTCGCGGTACGGACAGTTCCTGGAGACCGCGCCCTACTGCGAGCGCGACCTGCGCGCGCCGGCCGAGCCGCTGCTCGCCGAGGGGACCGACGTCGAGGTCTACGTGAAGCACCGCGGTCCGGCCGGCACGGTGCACGTGGTGCCCGAGCACCCGTTCGACGTCGTCGGCTGGGACGGCTGTCTCTACCCCTACGCGTTCGACGTCGCCGAGTTCGAGCCGATCACCGGGCGGGTGCACCAGCCGCCGCCGGTGCACCAGGTGTTCGAGGGCGCGGGCTTCGTGATCTGCGCGTTCGTCCCGCGCAAGGTCGACTACCACCCGCTGGCCGTCCCGGTGCCCTACTACCACTCCAACGTCGACAGCGACGAGGTCATGTTCTACGTCGACGGCGACTATGAGGCCCGGAAGGGCTCGGGCATCGGCCGGGGATCGGTCTCGCTGCACCCCGGCGGGCACCCGCACGGCCCGCAGCCGGGGGCCGTCGAGGCGACGCTGGGCGCCGAGTACTTCGACGAGCTCGCCGTCATGGTCGACACCTTCCGCCCGCTGGACCTGGGGGAGGGCGGCACCGCGAGCGACGACGGCCGGTACGCGTGGAGCTGGTCGGGCCGGGGGCCCTCATGAGCTGGGTCGACCTGCCGGCGGGCACCGGTTTCGGCCTGGCCAACCTGCCGCACGGCGTCTTCTCCACCCCCGGCACCGCGCCCCGGTCCGGGATCGCGATCGGCGACTCCGTCCTCGACCTCGCCGCCGTGACCGGCGACCCTGTGCACGCCACCGGCTCGCTGAACGCGTTCCTCGCCCAGGGGCCGACGGCGTGGCGGGAGCTGCGCGCGCGGGTCACCGACTGGCTCACCGACGAGGTGTACCGGGCACGGGTGGAGCCGCACCTGATCCCGCGGGGCGACGTGACCATGCACCTGCCGGTCGAGGTCGCCGACTACGTCGACTTCTACAGCTCCCGGCACCACGCGGAGAACCTCGGCCGGATCCTGCGCCCGGGTTCCCCGCCGCTGCTGCCGAACTGGCGGCACCTGCCGGTCGGCTACCACGGCCGCTCCGGCACCGTGCGCGTCTCCGGCACCCCCGTCGTCCGCCCACACGGTCAGCGGGCCGAGCCCGAGGGGCCGCCGTCCGCCGGCCCCACCCGGCGGCTGGACATCGAGGCCGAGGTCGGCTTCGTGGTCGGCGCGCCGTCCGAGCTCGGGACGCCGGTGCCGCTGGGTGCCTTCCCCGAGCACGTCTTCGGCGTCTGCCTGGTCGACGACTGGTCCGCGCGCGACCTGCAGGCCTGGGAGTACGCGCCGCTCGGACCGTTCCTCGGCAAGTCCTTCCTGACGTCGGTGTCGCCGTGGGTCGTGCCGCTGGCCGCGCTGGAGGCGGCGCGCGTCCCGGCGCCGCCGCGCGACGTCCCGCTGCTGCCCTACCTCGACGACGGCGACGACCCCTGGGGCCTGGACCTCTCCCTCGAAGTGCGCCTGAACGGCGCGCTCGTCAGCTGCCCGCCGTTCGCCGGCATGTACTGGACGCCGGCGCAGCAACTGGCGCACCTCACGGTCAACGGCGCCGCGCTGCGCACCGGCGACCTCGTCGCATCCGGCACGGTCAGCGGGCCACGGCGCGACCAGCGCGGCTCGCTCATGGAGCTCTCGTGGGGCGGGACGGAGCCGCTGACGCTCGCCGGCGGGACGACGCGCACCTTCCTCGAGGACGGCGACGAGGTCACCATCAGCGGGACCGCCCCCGGCACCGACGGCAGCCGGATCTCCCTGGGCGAGGTCACCGGCCGCGTCGTCCCCGATCCGATGCGGGAGGAGTGAGGACCATGTTCGAGGAGGCGCAGCTCTACTCCCCGGTCGAGGAGCACGGCGACGGGACGGTCACGGTCCACCTCGCCCCGAACCACCCGGGGGTCGCCGACCCGGCCTACCTCGCCCGCCGGGGCGCGATCGCGCGGGTGGCGCTGGACTGGCGGCCGGGGGAGCCGGTGCCGGCCGTCGAGTACACCGACGAGGAGAACGCCGTCTGGCGCACGGTCTGCCGGGAGCTCACCGCCAAGCACCGGCGGCTGGCGCACTCGGCGTACCTGCAGGCCTGGGACGACGTCGCGCTGCCGACCGACCGGATCCCGCAGCTCACCGAGGTCTCCGCGCGGGTGGGCGCCCGCACCGGGTTCACCTTCGACCCCGCGCCCGGGTTGGTGCCGCTCCGGCAGTTCTACGGGGCGCTGGCCGAGCGCACCTTCCACTCCACGCAGTACATCCGGCACGCGTCCCAGCCGCTGTACACCCCGGAGCCCGACCTCGTGCACGAGGTGATCGGACACGGGGTGGCACTCGCGTCGCCGCCGTTCGCCGAGCTGCACCGGCTGACCGGAGAGGCCGCCCGCCGGCTGACCGACGACGCGGCGCTGCGCTTCCTCGCCAAGGTCTTCTGGTTCTCGTGCGAGTTCGGCGTGATCGTCGAGGACGGTGAGCTGCGCTGCTACGGCGCCGGGCTGCTCTCCTCCTACGGGGAGATCGAGCAGTTCCGCTCGGCCGACATCCGCCCGCTGGACCTGCGGGAGATGGGCACCGCGGAGTACGACATCACCCACTTCCAGCCGGTCCTCTACCGCGCGGAGTCGCTGGACCACCTGCTCGACGTCGTCGGCGGGTTCTTCGCCGCGATGGACGACGAGACGCCGCAGCGGCTGGGGGCGACTGCCGCCTCGGCCTGACCGGGGACGACGCGGGTGTTCCCCGCGCCGTGCGGGTCCTGCAGGACCCGCAGAGCACGAGGAACACCCGCAACGTGCAGGCCGGGTCACTCCCCGCGGGCGGGACGCACCGGGTGGTTGGACCGGATGACGTCGGCCGGGTCGTACGCGGCCTTCACGGCGCGGAGCCGGTCGTGGGTCGCGGCGCCGAAGAGCTCGTCGCCGGAGCGCGCCACCTCGGCGAAGTTCAGGTAGCACCCGCCCGTCGACCAGGGCGCCATGGCGGACCGGACCGATCGGACCGCCCCGCGCACGGCGGCGGACGCCTCGGGTGTCGGCGTGATGCCCACCGCGAACAGGGCGAACCCGGCGTCGATGGCCGACACCGCCCCGCCGGCCAGGTCGACCCGCCGGACGGCCCCGCCGAGGTGGCGGAGCTCCAGCGACAGCAGCGCCGGTCCCGCCGCCGCGGAGGCGCCGGTGAAGGCGGCGATCGCGCCCTCGTCCAGGTCGTCCAGCAGCATGCCGTCGCCGTGCGCCGGGACCGGCCCGTCCGGGTCCATGTGCAGCAGGCCCAGCTCCGTCACCGGCGTGGGGCCGAAGGTGTCCAGCGACGGGCCCAGGGCGCGCAGCGGCGCGAGCAGGGCGTCGGCCTCCTCGGCGTCGAGCTGGCAGGCGGCCTCGACGACGACGTAGGACCGGCCCGACAGGTGCGGGGGCAGGTCCGGCAGCGGCGGGAAGCGCAGGATGCGCCCGACCGACGTGACGGTCTCCGGCACGCCCGGCAGCCACTCCCGCCAGGCCTGCAGGACCTCTGCCGCCCGCTCCACCGGGAAGAACAGGATGCCGGCGTGCACCTCCCGGATCGGGAACAGCCGGAGCTCCAGCGCCGTGACGACGCCGAAGCTGCCGCCACCGCCGCGCAGGGCCCAGAACAGGTCAGGGTCGTGCGTGGCGTCGACCCGGATCAGCCGGCCGCCGGCCGTCACCACCTCGAGCGCCACGACGCTGTTGGCGGCCAGGCCGTGCGAGCGGGCCAGCCAGCTGAGCCCGCCGCCCAGCGTGTACCCGGCCACGCCGACGTCGCGCGAGGAGCCGGCGAGGGCGGCCAGCCCGTGCCGGCCCGCCGCGACGGTCACGTCGCCCCACTCGGCGCCGGCCTCTACACGGGCGGTGCGCGCGACGGGGTCGACGGTGACGTCGCGGAGCAGACCGGTGCGGACCAGCACGGTGTCCGACAGGTCGCCCAGGGGGCCGGCGTTGTGCCCGGTCGACTGGGCGGCCACCCGCAGCCCGGCCGCCCGGGCGGCACGGACCACGGTGACGACGTCGCGCGCCGATCCGACGAGGGCGACGGCAGCCGGCTGCTGGTCGACGGCCACCTGCCAGGCGGCGCGGACGGCGTCCCACCGCGGGTCGCCCGGGAGGACGAGCGAGCCGTCCAGGTCGGCCGCCAGCGACACCAGCCACTCGGTGGCGCGGGGGACGACGGTGGTGGGCAGGGTGGTGGTCATGGCGGGTCCTCCGGTGGGAGCTGGGGGCTGCCGGCGGCGGTCGCCGCGGCGCTGGGGACGACCCTCGGGCCGCCGTCGTCCCCGGCCCATCCCGCGACCGGGAGGCACCTGCCGGGCCGGGCCCCTCCGCCGCGACACCCCTCGACCTCCCGATCCCCTACAGATGGAGGGTTGTCGCCGGACACCGGGCGCGCCCACACTCGCTCCTGCGCATCCCGGCAGAGTGGGTGCCGGAGAAGGCGGCAGCCGTGGACTCAGCGACGATCGAACGAGGCATCGCCGGGCTCGAGGAGTCCTGCGCCCGCGGGCACGACGCGACGGGCCTCTTCGGGGAGATGTCCGACCGGCTGCAGCGCCTGGTGCCCTTCGACGGCGCCCTCTGGTTCGCCACCGACCCGGCCACGGTGCTGGCCACGGCGCCGGCCCGGATCGAGAACGTCGAGGACGGGCACTGCGAGACCTACTGGGAGCGCGAGTTCCGGGTCGAGGACGCGTTGCTCTTCCGCGACCTCGCCCGCACCGACACCGGCGTCGGCACCCTCTACGACGTCACCGGGGGGAACCCGGGCCGCAGCGCCCGCCACCGGGAGTTCGGCGCCCCGCAGGGCTACGGCGACGAGATGCGCGCCGCGCTGCGCGTGGGCACCTCGACGTGGGGCGTCCTCTCGCTGATGCGCGAGCGCGGGCGTGCTCCCTTCGGTGCGCGCGACGTCGAGCTCGTCCGCGCCATCGCCCCGGTGCTCGGCGACGCGCTCCGGATGCTCGCGGTGCGGACCGCGGCGGCGGTCCCGGCCGACCTGGGACCGGGCACGGCGCTCTACGGGCCCGACGGCGTGCTGCTCTCGCTGGACGAACCGGCCGAGCGGCTGTTCCAGGAACTGGGTGGCCCGGGCTGGTTGCCGCGGACCCTGCCGATGACGCCGGTGTCGGCGGTCCTGGCGCAGGCCCTCGCCGTCGAGCAGGGCAGGGAGCGCGGCCCGGCGTCCGCCCGCGTCCGCGCGGCCACCGGCCGCTGGCTCAGCCTGCACGCCTCCTGCCTGCGCGGGGTGGACGGCCAGCCGGGCCCCGTGGCCCTCACGATCGAGCCGGCGAAGTCGGCACAGCTCGCCCCGATCATCGTCGAGGCCTACCGCCTGACCGTGCGGGAGCAGGAGATCACCCGGGCGGTGGCGCGTGGGCTGTCCAACCCCGAGATCGCCGCCCAGCTGTTCCTGTCGCCGCACACCGTGCGCGACCACCTGAAGGCGGTCTTCGCCAAGGTCGGCGTCGCCAGCCGGGGCGAGCTGGTGGCGACCCTCTTCGCCGACCACTACGCCCCGGCGCTGCACGCGCCCGGCGTCGCCGTGGAGCACGTGCACCGCGGCTGACCTGCGGCCCTCGTTTGCCGCACCCGCTGTCCGGCTAGGGCTGCACGGCGCCGGGCACCCGCCCGCGCGCCTGCGGGCAGAGGGAGGCCGGATGGTCACGGCAGCTGTGCCGAGCGCGCTCTGGCTGGTCCGGCACGGCGAGAGCCAGGGCAACGTGTCGGCTGCCCGCGCGGGGGAGAGCGGCGCCGGCCGGCTGGAACTGGACGTCCGCGACCCCGACGTCCCCCTCTCCGACACCGGTCGCGGCCAGGCCGAGGCCCTCGGCGCGTGGCTCGGCGAGCTGCCCGCCGACCAGCGCCCCACCGCGCTGCTCAGCTCGCCGTTCGCCCGTGCCGCCGAGACCCTCCGAATCGCCGTCGAGACGGCCGGGCTGGACCTGCCGGTCCGGTACGACGAGCGCCTGCGGGAGCGGGACTTCGGCGCCTTCGACGGCATGACCGGCGCCGGGATCCGCGAGGAGTACCCGGAGGAGGCGGCGCGCCGCGACCTGCTCGGCAAGTTCTACTACCGCCCACCTGGTGGGGAGAGCTGGGCCGACGTCGCGCTGCGGGTGCGCAGCGTCCTGCTGACCGCGCAGCTCGAAGCCGCCGGCGAGCGGCTGCTGATCACCTCGCACCAGGCGGTGGTCACGGTCTTCCGCTACGTGCTGGAGGAGCTCAGCGAGCCGGAGCTGCTCGACCTGGACCGCCGCGAGCCGATCGCGAACTGCTCCGTGACCCGCTACGAGGCCGGCGAGGGCAGCAGGCTGCGCCTGGTCGAGGCCAACGTGGTCGCCCACCTGACCCGCGCCGACGAGGCCGTCACCGAGGAGGAACCCGTGACCGGAGAGCCCGGGGTGGGTCGTGGCTGACCGCGACCACGACCACGAGCTGGTCACCCCGCAGCTGCTGCGGGGCTGGCGGCTGCCCACGCCGACCGGTGGCAAGGAGTCCCGCGGCCGGATCCTGATCGTCGGCGGCAGCGCCGAGGTGCCCGGCGCGGTGCTGCTGGCCGCGGAGGCCGCGATGCGCGCCGGTGCCGGCAAGCTCCAGGTGGCGACGGCGGCCAGCGTCGCGAGCATCCTCTCCGTCGCCCTCCCCGAGGCGCTGGTCCGCGCCCTGGAGGAGACGCCGAGCGGCGCGCTGGCCGCGTCGGGGGTCGAGCGGCTGGAGGAGCTCGCGCAGGGCGCGTCCGCCGTCCTCGTCGGCCCCGGCATGACCGACGTCGAGGAGGCCCAGCGCCTCACCGACCGGTTGCTGCCGCACCTGGAGTGCCCGGTCGTGCTCGACGCCCTCGGCATCGCCAGCGTCACCGCCGACGCGGAGTGCCTGCGGCGCATGGAGGGGCGGGCCGTCCTCACCCCCAACCCCAGCGAGCTGGCCCTCACGCTGCACCGCGACCAGGACGAGGTCGACGACGACCTCGCCGGCGCCGCGCTCGAGCTGGCCGCGAAGGTGCAGGCCACCGTCGCCGTCGGTGGGGTGGTGTCGTGGATCGCCGCGCCCGACGGCCGGCTGTGGCGCGACGAGAGCGGTGGCGCCGGGCTCGGCGTCTCCGGCTCCGGCGACGTCCGGGCCGGCGTCACCGCCGGGCTCCTGGCTCGGGGCGCCGAGCCGGAGCAGGCCGCCGTCTGGGCCGCGCACCTGCACGGCCGGGCGGGGGAGCGGCTGGCCGCGGCGATCGGCGGGCTCGGGTTCCTCGCCCGCGAGCTCCCGGCCGAGATCCCGCGGGTGCAGGCCGAGATCGAGATCTGACCTCCGAGCCCGCCGCTCAGCCGGCGTACGGCAGGTCAGCGACGACGGACGGATGCGGGCGAGGCGAGAGAGCCCCGCAGTCGCGAGATCACCGTCCGTCATCCCCGGGCGGCACGCCGAGGGGGAAAGACCTGTTCACGACTGTCGGTGTCGGTGCGTATCGTGACCGTCCGCAGCGTCGCCGGGCGCGGGATCGGTCACCGGCGACCGATGAGGACGACCGATCCGGCGGGTCCTACCGCCAGGGGCGTCGCCGGTCGTCCTGCCCCTGCCGGGGTCCAGGGGGTCAAGACGGGCCCCCGACCGGCCGATGGGGAGAACGACAGCTGGACGGGCAGACGAGGAGGGGCGCGTGACCGACATCGTGGCCGTCGGCGGATCGTTCGCCTCGGGGCGCCGTGTCCGCCCGGTCGATCTCGAGGCGCGCACCCGCCGGCCCCGGCTGCGCGGTCCGGGCGGGCTCCCCTGGTGGTGCGAGATCCTGCTGCTCGCCGCGCTGTACGGCATCTACTCGCTGGTCCGCAACAGCGTCGGCGACGTCAGCGAGATCGCCTACCGGAACGCCTTCTCGGTCCTGCGGTTCGAGGACGCCTGGGACATCGCCTGGGAGCGCGGCCTCAACGACTGGGTGCAGGGCTCCGCGACGCTCGCCGGGGCGGTCGCCCTCCACTACGCCACGCTGCACTTCCTCGTCACGCCCGCGGTCCTGGTCTGGCTGTACCGCCGGAGGCGAGACCAGTACCGGGTCGTCAGCGCGACGCTGATGGCGACCACGGCCGTGGCCCTGCTGGGCTTCTACCTGATGCCGACCGCCCCGCCGCGGCTCCTGAGCGGCGAGGGCTTCGTCGACGTGATGAGCCAGACCGCGGGCTGGGGCTGGTGGCCGTCCTCCGGTGCGCCGGCCAGCGACGCGATCAGCAACCAGTTCGCGGCGATGCCGTCGCTGCACTGCGCGTGGGCGCTGTGGTGCGGGGCGGTGCTGTTCGTGATGGTGCGCCGTACCTGGGTCCGCGTCGTCGGCGTGCTGTACCCGCTGAGCACCTTCTTCGTCGTCATGGGCTCGGGGAACCACTTCCTGCTCGACGTGGTCGCCGGCGCCGGTCTGCTGGTCGTCGTCGGCGGGGTGGTGCTGCTCGCCGCCCGGCAGATCCAGACCCGGCGGGACGTGCCCGCCCCCGCCTGAGACCGCTTCGCCCCTGCCGCGGTCCCGGGAACTCGCTCACCGGTGTCGGCGGGTCTCGCTAAGGTCACGGACGGCGTCCCGGCGGCCGATAGGGGAGTGGGGACGGCGAGGCGAGGAGGGCTGCGCGTGACCGACACAGTCGCCGTCAGCGGCGCGAGGTCGACCGCTGACGCGCCGGGTCCCGCCGCACCCGAGACCGCACCCGGTGTGGCGCCGGCCCGTCGCGCCAGGCTGCTGCGCCGTCCGACCGGCCTGCCGTGGTGGTTCGAGTTCGTGCTGCTGTACGGCCTCTACAAGTTCTACTCGCACGTCCGCAACGGGGTGGGCGAGGTGCACGACCGGGCCTATGCCAACGCCGACTGGATCCTCCGCTTCGAGGACGCCACGTTCCTGGCGTGGGAGCGGTGGCTCAACGACTGGGCGCAGGGCTCGGACCTCTTCGCCGCGGTCATGGCCCTGCAGTACGCCACCTGGCACCTGTACCTGACCGCCGCGGTCCTCATCTGGCTCTACCGGTACCGCCGCGCCGCCTACCGGGTGGCCAGCACCATCTGGATGGCGACCACCTTCTTCGCCCTCGTCGGGTTCTACCTGCTCCCGACCGCCCCGCCGCGGCTCATGCAGGGCGAGGGCTTCGTCGACGTCATGCGGCAGACGTCGTCCTGGGGCTGGTGGCCCACCTCCGGCTCGCCCGCCGCCAACTCGATCAGCAACCAGTTCGCCGCGATGCCCTCGCTGCACTGCGCCTGGGCGGCCTGGTGCGGGATCGTCGTCTTCCTGCTGGTCCGCCGCACCTGGGTGCGCGTGCTGGCGGTGCTGTACCCGCTCATGACCTTCATGGCCGTCATGGCCACGGGCAACCACTACCTGCTCGACGTCGTCGCGGGCCTCGCCCTGCTCGCGGCCGTCGGTGCGGTCGTCCTCCTCGTCGCGCGGCTGGTCCGCACCCGGCGGGCGCCGGTCGCCGCGGCGTGACCGCGCTCGGCGGACCGCCCGCCGGCGGGGAGCGGCGGCCGGGGCCGGTGACGGCCCTCGGCCCGCTGCTCGTCGCCGTCGCGGCGGTCACCGTCGTGTGGCTGCTCGACCCGCCCCTGGCCGACCTGCAGGCGGCGCTGGCCCGCGAGCAGGCGGCCGACTCCGGCGTCGGCCTGACCTACTGGTTCAGCTGGTACGGCGGCATCTCGCCGGGCAGCTACTCCTCCTTGGTCCCGTTCCTCTCCCTGCTGGTCGGCTCCCGCGTCCTGGCGCTGGTGGCGCCGCTGGCCGTCGTCGCACTGGCCTTCCCGCTCTCCCGGGGCCTGCCGCACCCCGCCCTGTTCCGCTGGGCCGTCGCGGCGGCGGCGGTGAGCAACCTGCTCGCCGGCCGGGTCGCGTTCGGGGTCGGCGCGGCGATCGCGCTGGGCGCCGTGCTGGCGCTGCGCGCCCGGCGGCCCGTCCCCGGCGCACTGCTCCTCGCGCTCTCCGGGCTGGCCAGCCCCCTGGTGCCCGCCTTCGCCGGCCTCGTCGCGGCCCCGCTGCTCGTCGCCGGGGGCTCCCGCTCCCCGGTCCTGCGCGGTGCGCTGGCCGGGGCGGTCGCCGGGGTGGCCGTGCCGTTCGCCCTGTTCGGCGCCCCGGGCGCCTACCAGTTCCCGTGGACGACGCTCGCGCTGACCGTCGGGACGGCGGCGGCCGTGGGGCCGGCCCTCTGGCGGACGCCGCAGCGCTGGCTGGCACCCCTGCTCGCCGGCGCGGCCCTCGTGCTGTTCCTGGTGCCCACGGGCGTGGGCGCGAACATGGGGCGGTTCGCCTACCTCGTGCTGCCGGCGGTGGTCCTGGCGTGGTCCCGGTGGGACCGCCGGCCGCTGCTGCTCGTCCTGGTCCCCGCGCTGGCGTGGACGGTCTACGCGGCCGCCCGCGACGAGCACGCCGCGCTCGACGACGGGTACCGGGAGGAGGACTACGCGGCGCTGCGGACCGAGCTGCTGCAGCAACCCGACCTCACCGGACACCGGGTGGAGCTGGTCGACAACTGGTCCCGCGGCGGCTCGCACCTGCTGGGCCCGGAGGTCGCGCTGGCGCGGGGCTGGGAGGACCAGACCGACAACCACCTCAACGAGGAGTTCTTCGAGCCGGGCGGGCAGGACGCCGGCGACTACCGGGCGTGGCTGGCCGACAACGCCGTCGCCTACGTCGTGGTCGCGGCCGACCCGGTGACGCGGGACCGTCCCGAGCAGCACCTGGTGCGCACCGGCCTGCCGTACCTGACGCGGGTGTGGTCCGACGAGCGCTGGACGCTGTACCGGGTCACCGACCCGAGCCCGATCGTCGCCGCGCCGCTCGCGCTGCTCTCCGCCTCGCCCGCCGAGCTCGTCGTCCGGGTGCCCGACACCGAGGCGCACCGGGTGCAGGTGCGCCCCAACCGCTACCTCGTCGCGCGCAGCGCCGTCGACCCCGACGTCGCTGCCTGCCTCACGGCGACCGAGGACGGGTGGATCACCCTGCGGGCGCCGGCTCCGGGCACCTACACGCTCGCCGGCGACTTCTCGCTGTCCGGCGTCCTCGGGGAGGACGCCGAGAGCTGCGGCTGAGCCCCAGCCGCCGATGCCGTCCGGAAACCGAGGAGCAGCCATGAGCACCGTCGTCCTCTTCCACTCCGCCCTGGGTGTCCGGCAGGGGGTGACCGATGCGGCCGAGCGGCTCCGGTCCGCCGGTCACGAGGCCGTCGTCGTCGACCAGTACGACGGCCTGGTGTTCGACGACTACGAGACCGCGGGCCGGCACGTCGAGGCGGTCGGCTTCCCGGCGCTGATGGCCCGGGCCGAGGCGGCGGTCGCGGATCTGCCGGAGGGCTTCGCCGTCCTCGGGTGGTCCAACGGCACCGGGATGGCCGAGTACGTGGCGACCCGCCGCCGGACCTCCGGTGCGGTCCTCGTGGCCGGTGCGCTGCCGCTGGAGCTCCTCGGCGCCGAGGCCTGGCCGGGCACGGTCCCCGTGCAGCTGCACCGCACGGAGGCCGATCCGTTCGCCCGGTCCGAGTGGGAGGCCGCCCTCGTCTCCGCGGTGGAGGACTCGGGCGCGGCGGTCGCCCGCTTCACCTATCCCGGCGCCGGTCACCTGTTCACCGACGCGTCGCTGCCCGCCGAGCACGACGCCGCCGCGACGGCGCTGTTCTGGGAGCGGGTGCTCGAGTTCCTGGACGGGCTCCGGGCCTGACGGTCAGCTCGGCCGACGGCGGGTGACGACGACCGCGACCACGATCACCGCGGCGAGGCAGCCGATCTGCAGCACCGGTGCCAGCAGCGGGGCGACCTCGACCAGCCCGGCACCGGCCGCCGCGCCCACGACGAGGCCGAGCAGGATCTGCAGGGAGCCCCGCACCTCGCGCAGACCCTTGCCGCCCGCCAGCTTCATGACCACGGTGGTCAACGTGCCGGTCAGGTACGTCGTCGAGAGCCCGTTGACGCCGAAGCGCTGCACGGTGCTGCTCTGGATGCCCAGCGCCGCGGCCATCGTGAAGAGCAGCACCTGAGTGAGCACCGTGCCGGGCTCGCCGCCGCTGATCCACCAGCCGATGCCGTAGGCGGTCATCAGCACCAATTCCACGACGAGTCCGAGGGTCACCGCCCGCGGCCACACCGCGTCCCCGGCGCGGGCGCTGCCGGCCAGCCGGGCACCCGCGTAGACGCCGAGGCAGAAGGCCACGATCGCGCCGCCGGACGCGGTGGCCAGCTCACCGTCGGTGGTGCTGGCCGAGACGCCCAGGATGACCAGGTTGCCGGTCATGACGCTGGTGAACGCCCCGCCGAGGGCGACCAGGCCGATCGCGTCGGTGGCGCCGCTCAGCACCGCCAGGACGACGACCAGCCACTGCCGCAGGCCGGTCGACATCTCCCGGGCGGGCGAGGCCGGCGACGCGACCCCCGGCGCGGAGTCGCGGGCGGAGGAGGAGGTGACGACAGGTCCGGACACGGTCGCCGAGTGTCGCATGCCGAGACGCCGTCTCGCAGTCGACCCGCGTCGAGGGGGAGGCATGTGGGCATCGCCACGCCGGCAGGGCAGGCTGCTCCCCGTGGACGCCGACTCCGACACGGACCCGGGCCTGGACGACGTCGCCGACGAGCTGTACGGCGTGCCGCCGGAGGAGTTCATCGCGGCCCGGACCGCCCGGGTCGACGACGCCCGTGCGGCCGGCGACCGGGCACTGGCCAAGACCATCGGGGCGCTGCCCAAGCCGTCGACCGCCGCCTGGGCCGTCAACGTCCTGGTGCGGGCCCATCGCGAGGAGATCGAGGGCCTGATCGAGCTGGGCGGCCTGCTGCGGGAGGCGCAGGACTCCCTGGCCGGCGACGAGCTCCGTGCGCTCAACACCCAGCGCGGCAAGCTGATCTCGGCGCTGACCCGGCAGGCCTCGGCGCGGGCGCGGGAGCTCGGGCACCCGATCAGCACCGCCGTCGCCACCCAGGTGGAGGAGACCCTGCGGGCCGCCATGGCCGATCCGCAAGCCGGGGAGGCGGTGCTCGCCGGCCGGCTGACCTCGCCGCTGTCCTACAGCGGCATGGGCGGCGTCACCGGGATGCGGCCCCAGCTGCGGGTCGTGCGCGACCCGGCGCCCGCACCGGCCCGCCGGTCCACGCCGGCAGGGGAGGGGGACCGGCGCGCGCGCGAGGAGCAGCGGCAGGAACGCGAGGAGGCCGCCCGCCGCGCCGCGGAGGAGAAGCGGCTGCGGGAGCTGGCCGGGGCCCGGGAGGAGGCGGACGCCGCCGCGGCGCTGGCCGAGGAGACCGCCGCCCGCGCCGCGGAGGAGCGGAACCGCGCCGGCGAGCTCGACGAGCGGCACGAGCGGCTCCAGGCCCGCGTCGAGGAGCTGACCGCCGAGCTCGCCCGTGCCGAGGAGGAGGCGACCGAGGTCGCCGCCGAGCTCCGCCGGGCCGAGCGGCACCGGACCACGGCCGAGCGGCAGGCCCGCGACGCGGCGGCCGCCCGTGACCGTGCCGAGGCCCACCTGCGTGACCTCGAGGACGGCGGCTGAGTGCCCGGCGGAGCCGCATCGCTCCGCCGGGCACCCAGGTCAACCGCTCAGGTACCGGGCGTGAACGCGTCCCGCCCGACCCGCACCACCTGGCCGATCGGCGGAGCCGGCGGCGGCGGTCCGAGGCTGAGTGCCGCTGCGTACAGCGAGCCGTCCACGAACTCCAGCCCCTGCGGGGTTCCCACCGGCGCGTACGTCCGGTTGCCGTAGCCGTCGATCCGCACCAGCCGGCCGGCCGCCTGGGTCGGGTCGGTGAAGAAGGACTCGGCTCCGACGGTCCCGAAGATCTCGGACGCGAAGATCGTGCCGCGACCGTCGACCGCGATCCCGGTGAGCGGGTTGAGGCCCTGGTCGATCGTCCGGAGGACGGTGCCGCGCTGGTCGAGCACGTAGATCCGGCCCTCACCCTGTGCCAGGCCGCTGAGGCCGCTGACGTACAGCGTCCCGTCCGGGCCCTCGACCACTCCGGTCGGCGTCGGGTCACAGCTGTTGCTCGGCGGCGCGGTGTTGTTCGGCGTCTGGCCGCACACGCCCCCCGTGATGACCGGCAGTGCGAAGAAGGGCGCGATCTCGCCGTTGTGACGGTCGATCGACCAGACGGTGTTCGCGCCGGCGTCGGCCACCAGCACCCGGCTGTCCTGGACGAGCACCGCGTACGGGTTGGAGATCGAGTCCGCCTGCTCACCGGTGGCCGGGTCGAAGTAGACCTGGCCGTCGGGGTTGAAGAACAGCTCGGCGGCGAACAGGTCGCACCGGGCGAGGACCTTCCCCTCCGGAGTGGTCACGAGCAGTCCCGGGCCGGGTGGCAGCGCCGAGGAGAGCTCACAGCGCGGGGCCGTGGGCGGACGCGTCGTGTCCGGCGGCGGTCCGGGGTTGTCCGGGTCGCCCGTCTCGCCGAGGGCGATGAAGAGCTGGCCGTCGCCGTACCCGATGCCCTGGGGGTTGACCGTTCCCGCGGGGCCGACCGCGAAGAGCGTCTTCACCCCGCCGTCGGCGAGGTCCAGGACCGAGATCTCGCCGGAGTCCGACTCCGCCGCGAGGAGGTGTCCCGGGTAGAAGCTGTCGAGCTGGCGCGGACCCTCGAGCCCCCCGATGACCGTCGTCACCCCGCCGTCCGCTGCGGCCGCGTCGCCGCCCGCATAGGCCGCGGTCGGTGGTGCCACCAGTGCCACCGTCGCCGCGGCTACCGCGGCGCCCTTCCATCGCCTCATGGTCGTCTCGCTCTCGAGTCGTCCCCCGTGTCTCAGCTGCGCAGGACGGGCGGAACGCTCCTCCTGCAGCCGTCGGAGGCTCAAGGACGGAGGGCCCGGTGCGGCGCGCGGCGTCGCGCAGCGTGCGCGGCTGGGAATCCGCTGTGCGTCAGGAGGGTGGGTGGGTGGGTGGGTGGGTCAGCCCATCGTCTTCTGGCCGTCGAGGGACTCCCGCAGGATGTCCGCGTGCCCGGCGTGCTGGGCGGTCTCGGCCACGATGTGCAGGAAGACCCGCCGCGCCGACCGGCGGGCGCCGGGCTCGAACCACGGGGCGGGCGGCAGCGGGTGGTCGGCGTCGAGGTCCGGGAGCTCGGCGACCAGGGCGTCGGTGCGGGCGGCCACCTCCGCGTAGTGGGCCAGCACGTCGGCCAGCGTCTCGCCGTCGGCCATGTGCCACTCCGCCTGCCACCGGGCCATCTGCTCCGGGTCGTCCGGGCCGGCCATCGCCGAGGGACCCTGCTGGATGAAGTCGGCCCAGCCGCTCTCGGTGTGCGCGACGTGCTTGAGCAGCCCGCCGAGGGTCAGCTCGCTGGCGGTCGTCCGCTGCCGGGCCTGCTCCTCGGTCAGCCCCTGCACGGTGTAGCGGAGGAAGAAGCGGTGCGCGCGCAGCGTCTCCAGCAGGTCGGCGCGCTCGCGGGTCAGGGTGCTCACGGTGTCGGTCATGGGGTGCGCCTCTCGTCGTCGGGATCCGATGGGGGGAACTCTGTCGGCCATCGGTGCCAGATCCTGGCCGCGATGGCGGAGGATCTCCGGACATGGCCGACACCGGCAACCGCACGCTGCGCCTGCTCTCGCTGATGCAGGACCGCCGGCACTGGACCGGACCGGCCCTCGCCGAGCGACTGGACGTCTCGCTGCGCACGCTGCGCCGCGACGTCGAGCGGTTGCGCGAGCTGGGCTATCCCGTCGAGGCGACCCCGGGTGTGGCCGGCGGCTACCGGCTGGCCCCCGGCGCGTCCCTGCCGCCGCTGGTGCTCGACGACGACGAGGCGGTGGCGCTGACCCTCGGGCTGCAGGCCGCGGCGCAGGCCGCCGTCGCCGGCATGGCCGAGTCGTCGGTGCGGGCGCTGGCGAAGGTCGTGCCGGTGCTGCCCGCGCGGCTGCGGCGCCGGGTCGACGCGCTCGCCGCGGCCACGGTCGCGGTCCCGTGGGGCGGCGCGGACGCCGTCGTCGACCCCGCCGCCCTCACCACGGTCGCCCAGGCCTGCCGGGACACGGTGCGGCTCTCCTTCGACTACACCGCCGCCGGCGGGGACCGCTCCGAGCGGCTCGTCGAACCCTTCCGCCTGGTGCCGCTGCGCCGACGCTGGTACCTCGTCGCCTACGACACCGGCCGCGGCGACTGGCGCACGTTCCGCCTCGACCGGCTGAGCGCGCCGGCGGCCACCGGAGCGCGGTTCGCGCCGCGCCGGCTGCCGGCCGACGACGTCGTCGCCTTCGTCCAGGCCGGCCTGGGCATGCGCCCCGGGGTGCCGGTGACCGCGGTGGTGCGGGCGCCGGCGGCCGAGGTCCGCCGGCGGATCGGCCGGTGGGCCACCGTCACCGACGACGGCGAGGGCGGCAGCCGGGTGTCGATGGAGTCCGACGCGCTCGAGTGGGCGGTGTTCGCGCTCGGGTCCACGGAGGCCGAGTTCACCGTGCTCGAGCCGCCCGAGCTGGCCGACCGCGTGCGGGCGTGGGGCGAGCGCTTCTCCCGCGCTGCAGGGGGGCCCGGCAGTCCCTAGCGTCGGACCATGACGGAGCACAGCCACCGCGTCGCGGTGGTCACGGGGTCGGAGTCGGGCATCGGGCGGGCGGTCGCGGTCGCGCTCGCCGAGCAGGGCCACGACATCGGTGTCACCTGGTACCGGGACGAGGCGGCGGGCCGGGCCACCGTGGAGGAGGTGCGGGCGACGGGGCGGCGGGCCGAGCTCCGCCGGCTGGACCTGACCCGCCTGCCCGAGGCCGCCGACGTCGTCGACGAGCTCGCCGACGCCCTGGGTGGCCTCGACGTCCTGGTCAACGACGCGGGCACCGGGCACGCGACACCGCTGCTGGAGCTGGACCTCGGCACCTGGCGGGAGGTCCTGGCCACCGACCTCGACGGCGCGTTCCTGTGCCTGCAGCGCGCGGCCCGGCGCATGGTCGCCGCCGGCCGCGGTGGCCGGATCGTGAACATCACCAGCGTCCACGAGACCGCTCCCAGGGTCGGTGCGGCGGCGTACTGCGCGGCGAAGGGCGGGCTGGGGCTGCTCACGAAGGTGGCGGCGCTGGAACTGGCCGAGCACGGCATCACCGTGAACGCGGTGGCCCCCGGCGAGATCGCCACCGCGATGACCGGCCAGGAGGACGAGGACCCGACCGATCCCGGCCACGACCGCCCGGGGGTGCCGCTGCGCCGGCCCGGTGACGCCCGCGAGGTCGCCGCGGTGGTCGCCTTCCTCGCCTCGCCGGCGGCCGGCTACGTCACCGGTGCCTCGTGGCCGGTCGACGGTGGGATGCTGCAGATGGGCCCCATGGCCGGGTCGCACCTCCGCCGGGACGACTGGCGCCACCCCTGACTCACCCGGCCAGCAGCGCCAGGAGCCGGGTCCGGTCGGGGCCGGGGGGCGGGTCGCCGGGCGGCGCGCCGGCCCGCACCAGCCGCTCCCGGATCCCGGGCCGGGCCAGCACCTCGCTCGGCGGGGCCAGGCACAGCACCATCTCCAGCAGCCCGCGGAACAGCACGGGGTCCCGCCCGGCCGCGGCGGCGAACGCGGTCGCGAGCGGGTCGGGCGCGGGAGGCGGCGTGCCGTCGGCGAGGGCCCGCATCTCCGCCGCCCGGCGGTGGTCGGCTGCGACCTGGTCGCGGTAGAAGGGCTCGGCCGCGGCCGCCGTCCCCTCCGCCAGGGCGGTGACCAGCCCTCCCGGGTCGTCGAGGTGGGCGGCGACCACCGCCCGGAGCAGCTGCGCCTGGATCATCCCGATGGACAGCCCCCGGCCGGCGGAGGGGTTGGTGCAGGCCCAGGCGTCGCCGACGAGGGCGAGCCCCGTGACGACGGGCCGGCCGTCGACGACGAGGTCGCGGTGGGCGTCCAGCGTGCCGCCCATGGCCAGGACGCCGTCCAGCGGCCGGCCGTCGAGCCAGTGCGCCTGCGGTGGGCAGGCGCGGACCACCCGGTCGAAGGCGGCGGGATCCCGCAGCGCCCGGAGCGCGGGGTCGTGGGCCATGCCGAACACGGTGACCGACCAGGTGCCGTTGTCGCCGTTCAGGGTCAGCACCGAGACGCTGCCCATCGGCACGATCGCCGGCGCCATCCGGACCGGCTGCTGCGGACCGCTGAGGTAGCGGGTGTAGTAGACGAAGCCGAGGTCCTCGGCCTCCAGCCGCGGCGGGGGAGCGCCGATCGCGGCGAGCCACTCGGGGAACCGGGTCCGCCGGCCGGTGGCGTCGACGACCAGGTCGGCGGCGAGCTCCTCGCCGTCCGTCGTGCGCACGCCGGTCACGTGCGGCACGCCGGGGAGGGCCGACGGCCCCGTGAGCAGCCCGGCCACCCGGACGCCCCGGCGGACGACGACGCCGTCGGTCTCCTCCGCCGCGCGGGTCACGACCGACTCCGCGACCGGCCGGCGTCCGGTGACGAAGCGGAGGCGCTCGTCGCCCGGGCGCGGAGCGCGGTCGGCGATGGTGGGTGGCTGGGCGGCGAGCGGGTCGACGGATGCGCAGCCGGCCGCCAGCAGCCGGTCGGTGAGCCCGGGCAGCTCGGCGTCGCAGACCTCGCGGAACCGGGCGTGCAGGTTGTGCGGCTGGTGGAACTGCGCCACGCCGCGGCGCTGCCAGGCACCCCACGCCTCGGCCGGGTTCGGCGGGGCGCCGTCCGGATCGGCCTCCAGCACCGTGACCTCGTGGCCGTCCCGGGCCAGCATGGCCGCGGTGCACGACCCGATGACACTGCCCCCGCAGACGACGATCCGGCCCATGGCACAGCCCTCCGGCCCCGTGCGGTGCGGCCACCCTGGCGTCCGCGGCGGGGGTCCGGACAGGGCCCTGCGACCCTGCTGCCGGTCAGCCGGCGCGGGACCGCTTGTGCCGGTACAGCTCGCGGTCGGCGCGACGCAGCAGGTCGGCGAGGGTGTCGCCGGGGCCCGCGGTGGCGGTGCCGACCGACCAGGAGCCGGGGTGGGCCGCCCGCAGGCGCGCGATCAGCTCGTCGGTGGAGTCGCCGTCGGTACCCGGCAGGCAGAGCACGAACTCGTCGCCGCCGTAGCGGCCGAGCAGGTCCGCCCCGCGCAGCTCACGCCCCCAGGCGGCGGCCAGCGCGCGCAGCAGTTCGTCACCGGCGGAGTGCCCGTCCCCGTCGTTGACGGCCTTGAAGTGGTCCAGGTCGAGGACGGCGACGGTCAGCGGCTCCCCGGAGCGCATCGCGTGCGACAGGCTCCGCGCGGCCTCGGCCTCCCAGAGGCGGCGGTTGGCCACCCCGGTCAGCGGGTCGGTGCCGGCGGCGTGCCGCAGCTGCGCGGAGATGCGGAGCTGGGCCTCGCTGAGGATCACCACCGTGGTCAGCGTGGTCACCCAGGGGGAGGCGAAGTCCGTCGGCGCGGCGGCGACGGCGCCGACCGTCGCGCTCACCAGCAGGAGGGCGACGTGGGCGCGGGCGGTGCGGGCCGGCAGGAAGTGGCCGGTGAACACGCCGACGGCGACCATGGCCGGGCCGAGACCCACGACGCCCGCGGGGGAGGCCGACTGCCAGGCCAGGACACCCACGAGCAGGCTGACCCAGGCCAGCGACGCGTGCACGGCACGGTCGGGGAGGTCGGTGCGGCGCAGCCACAGGGCGGCCGACGTGCCGAGGCCGACGACGGCCAGGACGCCCAGCAGGGCGACCGGCGACTGCGGGGACATCGGCCACAGCGCGCCGACGGCGCACAGCAGGCCGCTCACGCCGTAGAGCAGCGCGAGCAGCCCCACACCCGTGGTCCGGTCTCCGTGCACGTCCCCGCCTCTCGTCCCCCACAGCATCGACCGGGGGACGGCGGTCCTGCAGGTCGGGAGGTCGCCCCACCCCCATGGGGGGACGCGCCGGGATCAGCCGGTGAGCTCGGTGGGGACGGCGACCACGTCGACCATCGCGCCGTTGCGGTGCACCGTCACCGGTAGCGGGGTGCCGACCGCCTCGGCGAACAGCAGCCGCTGCAGGCTCTGCGCCTCGGCCACGGGGGAGCGGCCGGCCTCGAGCACCAAGTCGCCGGCGCGCAGGCCGGCCCGCGCCGCCGGGGAGCCGGGGACGACGTCGACGACCCGCAGCCCCCGCCGCCGCCCGGTGCGCGCGGCCAGTTCGGCGGGCAACGGAGCGGGGGTGCTGACCAGGCCGAGGTAGGCCCGGCGCACCCGCCCGTCGGCGACCAGCGCGGCGAGGATCCGCCGCGTCGTGTCGTTGACCGGCACCGCGAGTCCCAGGCCCCACCCGGCGACGGCGGTGTTGATGCCGACCACCCGGCCGGCGGAGTCGGCGAGTGCGCCGCCGGAGTTGCCGGGGTTGAGCGCGGCGTCGGTCTGGATGACGTCCTCCACCACGCGCGCCGTCCGGCCGTCCCGCGTGGGCAGCGAGCGTCCCAGGCCACTGACCACGCCCGCGGTGACCGAGCCGGCCAGCCCCAGCGGGTTGCCGACGGCGACGACGAGCTGGCCGACCCGCAACGCCGCCGCGTCCCCGAGGACGGCCGGCTCGGGCACGCCGTCGCGCGCCCGGACCACCGCCAGGTCCGACAGCGGGTCGGCGCCCACCACGTCGACCGCGCTCTCCGAGCCGTCGGAGAACACGGCCAGCCCCGTGCGCGCCCGGCCGACCACGTGCGCGTTGGTGACCAGCAGCCGGTCGCCGGGCACGACGACCGCCGAGCCCGCACCGCCGCGCCCGTCGGGGCCGGTGACCTGCAGGGCGGCGACGTGCGGCGCGAGCTCGGCGGCGACGGCGGTCACGGTCGCCGAGTAGGCGTCCAGCGCGGCGGTGTCCCGGTCCATGGCGACCCTCCTGATTACGCGATTACGCCTCCGAGTGAACGCCGGTCGGAGCCGCTGTGGGGGCCGGTCCGCCGTGGGCGAACACGGGATCGCGGGTGTCCTGGCAGACCGGCGGGGTACCGGTACCGCCATGACCTCACGACCCCTCGCCGTCGTCACCGGTGCCTCCAGCGGCATCGGTCTCGAGCTCGCCCGCCAGTTCGCCACCCACGGCTTCGACCTCGTGGTCAACGCCGAGGACGCCGAACTCGACACCGCCGCGGACCAGCTCCGCGCCGAGGGTGTCGACGTCTCCGCCGTCCGCTTGGACCTGCGCACCCGGGACGGCGTGGCCGGCCTCCACGCCGCGGTGGCCGCGACCGGACGGCCCGTCGCGGCGGTGGCGCTCAACGCGGGTGTGGGCAAGGGCGGCCCGTTCGTGGAGAACCCGATCGAGGACGAGCAGGCGATCATCGACCTGAACGTCACGGCCACCTTCCGGCTGGCCAAGCTCTTCCTGCGCGACATGGCCGCCCGTGACGAGGGGAAGCTGCTGATCACCTCGTCGATCGCCTCGACGATGCCGGGGCCTTACCAGGCGGTCTACAACGCGTCGAAGTCGTTTCTGCAGTCGCTGTCCGAGGCGCTGGCCCAGGAGCTGCGCGACACCGGTGTCACCGTCACCTCGCTGATGCCCGGACCGACGGACACCGAGTTCTTCGAGCGCGGCGACCTGCTGGACACGAAGATCGGCACGGGCCCCAAGGACGACCCGGCGCAGGTCGCGAAGCAGGGCTTCGAGGCGCTCATGGCCGGCAAGGACAAGGTGGTCGCCGGCTCGCTGATGACCAAGGCGCAGGCCGCGGCCACCAGCGTGCTGCCGGACCGGGTGAAGTCCGCCGCGCACGCGAAGATGGCCGAGCCCGGCTCCGCCTGACGTGGCTCCGTCCGGCGGCGCGCCGGGCACCGTGCGCCGAGGGCCCGTTCCGGAGTCGGAACGGGCCCTCGCCGCACACTGCTCGCGGGTTCGTCAGGCGGACCGGCGCTCCGTGACGTCCTCCTGCGCGGCGGCAGCCTCGTCCTTCTGCCCGCCGGTCTTGGAGGCGGAGAACTCCGGCCCGAGTTCCTCGAGCGCCAGCCGGGCGTAGACCTGCTGCTGGGTGGCCACCCGCTGCGAGCGGCCGCGGCCCAGGAAGCTGATCAGCCAGTGGAAGACGGTCGTGATGCGGCTCTTGAAGCCGACGATGTACATCAGGTGCACGACCAGCCACAGCATCCAGGCGATGAAGCCCTCGAACTTGAACCTGCCGATGTCGGCGACCGCGGAGAACCGCGAGATGGTCGCCATGGAGCCCTTGTCGAAGTAGTGGAAGGGCTTCTGCGCGGGCTTGCCCTGGAGCCGGTTCGTGATCGCCTTCGCCGCGTACTGGCCGCCCTGGATGGCGACCTGGGCGACGCCGGGGAGCTTGTCCAGCGCCATCATGTCGCCGACGACGTGCACCTCGGGGTGGCCGGGCAGCGTGAGGTCCGGCTGTACCGAGATGCGCCCGGCGCGGTCGACATCGGCGCCGGACTGCTCGCCGAGGACACGGCCGAGACCCGAGGCCTGCACGCCGGCGGCCCAGATCTTGGTGGCGGCCTCGATCCGGCGGATCTCGCCGTCGGGGTCCTTGACCTCCAGGCCGTAGGCGTCGACGTCGGTGACCATGGCGCCCAGCTGCACCTCCACGCCCATGCCGTTGAGCTGGCGGCGGGCGCGGTCACCGAGCTTCTCGCCGAAGCTGGGCAGCACCTGCGGAGCGCCGTCGAGCAGGATGATGCGGGCCTGCGTCGGGTCGATGTTGCGGAAGTCCTTGCGCAGGGTGCGGCGGGCCAGCTCGGCGATCTGCCCGGCCATCTCCACCCCGGTCGGGCCGGCGCCGACGACGACGAAGGTCATCAGCCGGTCGATGTCCTCCTGGGAGGTGGCGATCTCGGCCAGCTCGAAGGCGCCGAAGATCCGGCCGCGCAGCTCGAGCGCGTCGTCGATGCTCTTCATGCCGGGGGCGAACTCGGCGAACCGGTCGTTGCCGAAGTAGGACTGGCCCGCACCGGCCGCCACGATCAGCTCGTCGTAGGGGTGCACGGTGACCCGGCCCAGCACGGTCGAGGTGACCGTGCGGGCGGCCAGGTCGATCTCGATGACCTCGCCCAGCACCACCCGGGCGTTCTCCTGCCCGCGCAGGATCTCGCGGGTGGCCGGGGCGATCTCGCCCTCGGAGAGGATCCCGGTGGCCACCTGGTAGAGCAGCGGCTGGAACAGGTGGTGGCTCGTCTTCCCGATGACGGTGACGTCGACGGGGGCCCGCTTGAGTGCCTTGGCGGCGAAGAGGCCACCGAAGCCGGAGCCGATGATGACGACCCGCGGTCGCCCGGACGTGTGGGTCGCCTCGACGCTGTCGTCCGTTCGGGTGACCGCTCGTGATGTCGTCATGATGACTTCATCCTCCCACTTCCACTCGGTTCCGCACCGCCGGGACCCGGGCGACCCACGACACAGTGGGGACTCCTACCCGCCGGACCGGTCCTCACGCGGGCCCGGCCGGATCGCGATCGGACGTCGTCGCCGGTAGACCGGGGGGATGTCCGCGCCCCGCCTGGTCCTCGTGCCCGGACTCGGCCTGGACCACCGCTCCTCGGCCCGGGTGCGCCGTCGGATCGGCGCCGACGTCGTCGTCCTCCCCGGGATGGGGCTGCGCGGTCCGGTGCCGCCTCCGGCCGGACTCGCCGCCCGGTTGCTCGCCGAGCTGGGCCCCGGCCCGGTGGTGCTGGTCGGCCACTCGCAGAGCTGCCAGGTGGTGGCCGCCGCGGCGACGGACGTCCGTGTGGCCGCCGTCGTCCTGCTGGGGCCCACCACCGATCCGCGGCTGCGCTCGGTGCGCGGCCTGACCGGGCGCTGGCTGGCCACGGCGTGGGCCGAGCCGTGGTGGCAGGCCCCGCTGGTGCTCGCCCAGTGGCTGACCACCGGGCCGCGGGCGATGGCGGCGCTCTGGCGGCGCGCGGCGCCCGATCCGATCGCGGCCCGGCTGGCGGCCGTCGTCGTCCCGGTGACCGTGGTCCGGGGGAGCCGGGACCGGCTCTGCTCCGGGCCGTTCGCCGCGGCCGTGGCCGCCGCGGCGCCGCGCGGCCGGCTGGTGGAGCTGCCCGGAGCGGCGCACATGACCGTGCAGACGCACCCGGACGCCGTCGCCCGCCTCCTCCGCGCGGCCCGCGACGGGGCGGACCCCGCACCGGGCGGGGAGGAGGCGTCGGGCGTGTCACCATGACGCCATGGCCTCCACCTCCGCCTCGGCCGGCGCGTTGCTGCACCACGTGCGCACCGGCCGGGCGCGGAGCCGGGCCGAGCTGGTGGCCCTGACCGGTGCCGCGCGCAACACCGTCAGCGCCCGCGTGGACCAGCTGATCGCCGCGGGTTTCCTGGAGGAGGGCGGCCGCGGCTGGAGCACCGGGGGCCGGCCGCCGACGCTGCTGCGCTTCAACAGCCGGGCGGGCTGCGTGCTCGCCGTCGACCTCGGGGTGACCAGCGTCGACGTCGCCGTCACCGACCTGTCCGCCCAGGTGATCGCGTCGGCCGGGCACGACATCGACATCGCCGAGGGGCCCGGGCCGGTGCTGGCCGAGGTCGTGCGGCTGGCCGAGCAGGTGCTCGCCGAGGCGGGCCTGCCCGGTACCGACGTGCGCGCCGTCGGGGTGGGCGTCCCCGGCCCCGTGGAGTTCTCGACCGGCCGGCCGTCCCACCCGCCGATCATGCCCGGCTGGCACGACCACCCGATCCCGCACGCGTTCCGCCGCTACGACTGCCCGGTCTTCGTCGACAACGACGTGAACGTCATGGCGCTCGGCGAGATGGGGGTGGCCGGCTCCGACCAGGACGTCCTGGTCGTGAAGGTGGGCACCGGCATCGGCTGCGGGGTGGTCGTCGAGGGCAGCATCTACCGGGGCGCCCAGGGCAGCGCCGGCGACATCGGGCACATCCACGTCGCCCAGCCCGACGGGCGCGAGGTGCTCTGCCGGTGCGGCAACGTCAACTGCCTGGAGGCGCTGGCCGGCGGGGGTGCGCTGCTGCGCGACGCCCTCGAGGCCGGCCTGCCGGTCTCCAGCGCCCGAGACGTCGTCGAGCTCGCCGCGCGTGGCGACGGCCGGGCCCTGGAGCTGGTGCGGGCCGCCGGGCGCACGATCGGCACCGTGCTGGCCGCGCTGGTCAACTTCTTCAACCCGCACCGGATCGTCATGACCGGCGGGGTCGCCCAGGCCGGCATCCCGCTCCTGGCCGGCATCCGCGAGGCGGTCTACCGGCGGTCGATGCCCTTGGCCGCCCGGTCCCTGGAGATCACGGTCAGCGCCGCGCCGGACCTCTCCGGTCGCCTCGGCGCCGCTCTCATGGCCATCGAGGGCTTCCTCGACGACGACTCGGTGCACCAGGCCCTGGCCCGCTGAGCTGGCCTCCCGGGGCCGTCCGCCCCTGATCTCCGGCCGTCGCCCGGGGCGCGGGCACGTTGCGGTTCGGTAACCGTCCCCGCGGCGCTTGACCGGAATGTGACGCCGCCCATATGTTCACGCCTGCACGCACTAATGGTCAGCGTTGAGCAGAAGTGCCGCGGGAGCGATCCGCGGGCCGACGTCCGCTGACGCCCCGACCCGCTGGAGGCCCGGTGACCCCGTCCCTGGCGCAGCCCTCGCTGCTGGAGATGCACGGCATCGTCAAGACGTTCCCCGGGGTCCGCGCGCTGGGCGGCGTCGACCTCGACGTCCGCCCCGGCGAGGTGCACTGCCTGCTCGGCCAGAACGGCGCCGGCAAGTCGACCCTCATCAAGGTCCTCGCCGGCGCGCACCAGCCCGACGCAGGGACGATCACCTGGCAGGGCAGCCCCGTCGTCCTGGGGGACCCCCAGGCGGCCCTGAAGCTGGGCATCGCCACGATCTACCAGGAGCTCGACCTCGTCCCCGGGCTGACGGTGGCCGACAACGTCTTCCTCGGTCGGGAGCGGTCGCGGTTCGGCTTCACCCGCGCCGCGGACGCCTCGCGCGCGGCCACGGCGCTGCTCACCCGGCTCGGCCACCCGGAGATCCGGCCCGGCACGGAGGTGGGGTCGCTGTCTGCCGCCGCCCAGCAGATGGTCAGCATCGCCCGCGCCCTGTCCCAGGACGCGCGGCTGATCATCATGGACGAGCCGTCCGCCGTCCTCGACAACGAGGAGGTCGAGCGGCTGTTCCGGGTCATCCGTGACCTCACGGCCGACGGCGTGGCGGTCGTCTACATCTCCCACCGCCTGGAGGAGATCCGCCAGATCGGCGACCGGATCACCGTGCTCAAGGACGGCGCCACGGTCGCCACCGGCCTGCCCGCCCGCGAGACCCCCACCCGCGAGGTCATCACGCTGATGACCGGCCGGACGATCGAGTACGTCTTCCCGGAGCGCTCCGCGCCGCTGCCGGCCGGCCAGGAGCCCCTGCTCGCGGTCGAGGGCCTCTCCCTGCGGGGGTCGTTCTCCGACGTCTCGTTCACGGTGCGGCCCGGCGAGATCGTCGGCCTCGCCGGGCTGGTCGGCTCGGGCCGCTCGGAGATCCTCGAGACCCTCTACGGCGCCCGCCGCGCCACCGCCGGGTCGGTGCGGGTGGCCGGCCGGCGGCTCCGGGCCGGGGACGTCGGGGCCGCGGTCGCCGCCGGGGTGGGCCTGGCCCCCGAGGAGCGCAAGAGCCAGGCGCTGCTGCTCGGCGAGTCCGTGGCCAACAACATCAGCATCTCCAGCCTGAGCCGCTTCGCCCGTGGCGGCTTCCTGTCCGGGGGCGCCGAGCGCGCCGCCGCCCAGGAGCAGGTCACCGCGCTGGACGTGCGGCCCGGCGACGTCACCCGCGAGGTCCGCACGCTGTCGGGCGGCAACCAGCAGAAGGTCGTGCTCGCCCGCTGGCTGCTGCGCGACTGCCGCGTGCTGCTGCTCGACGAGCCCACCCGTGGCGTCGACGTGGGCGCGCGCTCGGAGATCTACGCGTTGATCCGCGCGCTGGCCGACCGCGGCGTCGCGGTCGTCGTCGTCTCCAGCGAGATCCCGGAGGTCCTGGGCCTGGCCGACCGGGTCCTGGTCGTCGCCGAGGGGCGCGTCCTGGCGGAGGAACCGGCCGGCGCGCTCGACGAGCACCGCGTGCTCGACCTGGTCATGGAGGGGACGACGCACGGCGGCGTCCCGGCAACGCAGCACGAAGGGGACGTGGCATGAGCGAGGGCAGCACCGCGACGGCAGCACCCGTGCAGACCGGTGGGGGGCCGGCCGGCCCGACGCGTGGCGGCGGGAGTTTCCTGGCCGGACCGGTCGGCCGGAACCTGGGGCTCGTCGTCGCCCTGGTCATCCTGTGCATCGTCGGCGTCATCACCGCCGGCGACCGGTTCGCCGACGTGGACAACGTCCTCACGATCCTGCGGCTGGCCGCCGTCATCGGCGTGGTCAGCGTGGGCATGACGTTCGTGATCATCGGCGGCGGGATCGACCTGTCGGTGGGGGCCCTGGTCGCCCTCTCGTCGGTCTGGGCCACGACGGTGGCGACCCAGCAGATGGCCGAGGACGTCCACTGGATCGTCATGGTCTTCACCGCGCTGGCGGTGGGCGCGGGCGCCGGGCTGGTCAACGGCGTGGTGATCGCCTACGGCAAGCTCGTGGCCTTCATCGCCACGCTCGCCATGCTGGCCGCCGCGCGCGGTCTCGCGGAGATCATCTCCGACCGCAAGACGCAGATCATCCGCGACCGGGACTTCCTCGACTTCTTCACCGCCGACGTGCTCGGGATCCCGGTCATCGTGATCGTCTTCGCCGTCGTCGCGGTCGCCGGCTGGATCCTGCTCAACCGGACGACGTTCGGCCGCCGCACGTTCGCCGTCGGCGGCAACGCCGAGGCCGCCCGCCTGGCCGGCATCCGCGTGCAGCGGCACACGGTCAAGCTCTACGTCCTGTCGGGCATCACCTGCGGGATCGCCGCGGTCATGCTCATGGCCCGGACGACGACCGGCAGCGCCAGCCACGGCGAGCTGTACGAGCTCGACGCCATCGCCGCGGTCGTCATCGGCGGGACCCTGCTGATCGGCGGGCGCGGCACCATCGTCGGCTCGGTGCTCGGCGTCCTCATCTTCACCACGCTCGGCAACGTCTTCACCCTGAACGACCTGTCCAGCTCCGCGCAGGACGTCGCCCGCGGCGTGATCATCGTGGCCGCCGTCCTCCTGCAGCAGCGGCTGGCCACCGGCGGCTTCAGCTTCCGCCGCGGCGGCGCCCCGCCGGCCGAACAGGGCGCCTTCACCGGCTCCCCGGCCGGCGCCGTCACCGGCGGCAGCGTGCCCGGCGCGCCCGGCGGCGACCGCCCCGGCGCCGGCTGACCCTCCCGCACCCCACCGTCCACCTGGCCGTCCCGCGCCAGGGAGCCACCACCCGAGGAGAAGACATGTCTGCAACGAGGCAGCGCCGTTTCCGGCGGCTGACGTCCACCGCTATCGCGCTCGTCGGCGCCGGCGCCCTGGTGGCCGGCTGCACCGGCAACTCCGACGACGACGAGGGGTCCGACGGCGGCACCCAGGCCGTGAGCGACAACGACGACACCGGCGAGACCGTCACCATCGGGTTCTCCGCACCCGCCGCCGACCACGGCTGGATGGCCGGCATCACCGAGGCCGCACGGGCCGAGGCCGACAACTACGACGACGTCGAGCTGGTGGTCGCCGAGGGCACCAACGACGTGGCCGCCCAGATCAGCCAGGTCGAGACATTCATCAACGACGGCGTCGACGCGATCGTGCTGCTGCCCTTCGACGGCGCCGCCCTGACGCCGGTCGCGCTCGAGGCGATGGAGGCCGGCATCACGGTCATCAACATCGACCGCGAGTTCGACAGCCCGTTCGCCGCCCGCGCGACGGTCCTCGGCGACAACTACGGCATGGGCGTCTCCGCCGGCACCTACATCTGCTCGCGGCTGGGTGACCAGCCCGACGCGGTGGTCGCCGAGATCGCCGGCATCGACTCCCTCCCGCTGACCCAGGACCGCAGCCAGGGCTTCGCCGACGCGCTGAGCGACTGCGGGCTCGAGGTGAGCAACCGCGTCGCGGCCGAGTTCACGGTCGAGTCCGGCGAGGAGGTCACCTCCAACCTGCTGCAGGCCGCACCGCAGATCGACGCGATCTGGAACCACGACGACGACCAGGGTGTCGGCGTCCTCGCCGCGATCCAGAACGCCGGCCGCGACGAGTTCTTCATGGTCGGCGGCGCCGGCTCGGCCAACGCCATGCGGGAGATCCAGTCCGGGGAGTCGGTGCTGGAGGCCACGGTCATCTACCCGCACACCCAGGCCGCCGACGGCATCCGCCTGGCCCGCCTCATCGCGCAGGACAAGGCGATGTCGGACCTGGTCGAGGTCGAGGTGCCGCGCACCGTCGTCCTCAACGCCCCCGTCGTGACCGCGGACAACGTCGACCAGTACATCGACAACGCGTTCGAGTCCTGACCGACCCGCGTCGTCGGAGTCGCTCGGTGACGGTCTCCGTCACCGAGCGACTCCACCCCACCCCGGGAGCACCCTCATGACCTCGTCCGACCGCCCGACCCTCGGCGTGGGCCTGATCGGTCACGCCTTCATGGGCGCGGCCCACTCGCAGGCGTGGCGCACCGCCCCCCACTTCTTCGACCTGCCCCTGCGCCCCCAGCTGACCGTCCTCGCCGGCCGCGACCGCGCCCGGGTCACCGACGCCGCGGCCCGCCTGGGCTGGGCGTCGGTGGAGACCGACTGGCGCCGGGTCGTCGAGCGGCCCGACGTCGGCCTGGTCGACGTCTGCACGCCCGGCGACACCCATGCCGAGATCGCCATCGCCGCGCTCGAGGCCGGCAAGCACGTGCTCTGCGAGAAGCCGCTGGCCAACTCGGTGGCCGAGGCCGAGGCCATGGCCGAGGCGGCCGCCCGCGCCGCCGCCCGGGGGGTCCGGTCGATGGTCGGGTTCACCTACCGGCGGGTGCCGGCCGTCGCGCTCGCCCGCCAGCTGGTCGCCGAGGGCCGGCTCGGCCGGATCCGGCACGTCCGCGCGGCCTACCTGCAGGACTGGATCGCCGACCCCTCGGCGCCGATGTCCTGGCGGCTGGAGAAGGACAAGGCGGGGTCGGGCGCGCTCGGCGACATCGGCGCGCACATCGTCGACCTCACCCAGCACATCACCGGCGAGGTCATCACCGGCGTCAGCGCGCTGACCGAGACCTTCGTCCGGGAGCGGCCGCTCGCGGCGTCCGGCAGCGGGCTGTCCGGCGTCGCGGGGGAGGGGATGGGCGAGGTGACCGTCGACGACGCGGCGCTGTTCCTCGGCCGCTTCTCCGGTGGCGCCGTCGCCACGTTCGAGGCCACCCGCTTCGCCCTGGGCCGCAAGAACGGGATCCGCATCGAGCTCAACGGGTCCGAGGGCAGCCTGGCGTTCGACTTCGAGGACATGAACGTCCTGGAGTTCTACGACGGCACCGAGCCCGCGGAGACGGCCGGGTTCCGGCGGATCATCGTCACCGAACCCGAGCACCCCTACGTCGGCGCGTGGTGGCCGGCCGGGCACGGCCTGGGCTACGAGCACGGCTTCACCCACCAGGTCGTGGACCTGATCACCGCCATCGCCAAGGACGCCGACCCGGCGCCGTCGTTCGCCGACGGGCTGCAGGTGCAGCGGGTGCTCGACGCCGTCGAGCGCAGCGCCGCGAACGACTCCGTCTTCACCCGGATCTGAAGGAGCATCGATGCCCCGCCCCGTCACCCTGTTCACCGGCCAGTGGGCCGACCTGCCCTTCGAGGAGGTGTGCCGGCTCGCCTCCGACTGGGGGTACGACGGGCTGGAGATCGCCTGCTGGGGCGACCACCTCGACGTCGTCCGTGCCGCGGAGGACGACGCCTACGTCGCCGACCGGCTCGGCCTGCTGGAGAAGCACGGCCTGTCGGTGTGGGCCATCTCCAACCACCTCAACGGCCAGGCCGTCTGCGACGACCCGATCGACGAGCGGCACCGCGGCATGGTCAACCCGCGGGTGTGGGGCGACGGTGACCCCGAGGGCGTCCGGCAGCGGGCCGCCCGCGAGATGGAGGCCACCGCCCGCGCCGCCGCGCGGCTCGGCGTGAAGACCGTCGTCGGCTTCACCGGGTCCAAGATCTGGAAGACCGTGGCGATGTTCCCGCCCGTGCCGGAGTCGATGATCGACGACGGGTACGCCGACTTCGCGGCCCGCTGGAACCCGATCCTCGACGTCTTCGACGAGGTCGGCGTGCGGTTCGCCCACGAGGTGCACCCGTCGGAGATCGCCTACGACTACTGGACGACGGTCCGCACGATGGAGGCCATCGGCCACCGCGAGGCGTTCGGGCTGAACTGGGACCCGAGCCACTTCGTCTGGCAGGACCTCGACCCGGTCGGGTTCATGTGGGACTTCCGCGACCGGATCTACCACGTCGACTGCAAGGACGCGAAGAAGCAGGTGGGCAACGGCCGCAACGGCCGGATGGGCTCGCACCTGCCGTGGGCCGACCCCCGGCGCGGTTGGGACTTCGTCTCCACCGGACACGGCGACGTTCCGTGGGAGGCCTGCTTCCGGATGCTCAACACGATCGGCTACGACGGCCCGATCTCGGTGGAGTGGGAGGACGCCGGCATGGACCGCCTGGTCGGCGCGCCCGAGGCGCTGGCCTTCGTCCGCCGGCTGGCCTTCGACCCGCCGGCCGCGGCCTTCGACGCCGCGTTCTCCAGCGGCAACTGACGGCCGGGGGATCCGCCGGTACCCGACCCGGCGGATCCCCCTGGCTCACCGCCGCAGTCGAGGAGCGACGACCGCGAGCACCGTGAGGACCACCAGTCCAGCCACCTCGACCAGGACCGTCTCGCCCCACAGGTTCGCTGCCGGGGACTCCACGAAGTCGAACATCCCGGGGTCGCGTCCGAAGAGCTTCACGCTCGACAGCAACAGCGCCAGCAGCGATCCGGCGGAGAAGAGAGCTCCGAGGACGGCCGCGCCCCGCACGAAGCGCGCCGGAGAGACCAGGAGCAGCAGCGCTCCGCCGATCCCGAGCACGGCCTGCGCCATGAATGCGTTGCCGATGTCCGGGATGTCGCGGTAACCGTCCTGCCAGAGGTACAGGTGGATGCCGGCGATCGCGAGGAGCAGCCCGGCGCCGGCTATCCGCAGGAGTGCGACGGCGGCGCCGCTGCCGCGGCGCTCGGCCACCGGCACGCTCACGTGACGGTCACCGTCACCTCCATGCCCATGGCGCGGTGGTTGCCGATCGAGCAGTAGAAGACGTACTCGCCGGGCTCCAGCGTGACGGTGACGGCGCTGGACTGTCCAGGACTCACGTTCTCGGTCTTGGCGACGTCCTCGCCGTCGCGTTCGACCACGAGGTCGTGGGTGGCACTGCCGCCGTTGGTGAGCTCGATCGTGTAGTCGCCGGCCGCGAGGTCGGTCGAGTCCAGCTCGAAGTCGAAGTCCACGGAGGTGACGGCGAGGGTCTGCACGGCGTCGGTCGCGCCGGCGCCGGGCGCGCCGCTGGCGGTCTCGCTGGGGCTGGAGGACGAGCCGGCGCCGGAGGACGAGCTGCTGCTCGTCGCCGCGCTGTCGTCGCCGCCGCCCCCGTCGTCGTCGCTCCCGCAGGCGGAGAGGGTGACGAGGGCGGCGGCGATCAGGCCGACGCCCGCGCGGCGGGCTCGGCGGGTGCTGCCGGTCGGACGGGTCACGGGGTTCCTCCTCGTGGACGGCGGACGGGATGCCGGGCGGCATCCGTCCCACCGAGATCCTGCAACCTTGAAACAGTTGCCGGAACCCTCGTCCAGGGTTCTCCCAGGAGCTCGTGACCTCGCCGAGACCGGGGTCCGGTCCAGCCGATCATCCGGGAGGCAGCACCTCGGTGTCACCCGGTCTTCGGCGGCCGACCCCGGGACGGTTCGACCCGGGGTGCGGCGTCAGGCCGCGCGGGCGGCGCGCCGGGCCTCGCGGGCGGCCTGCTTGGCCTGCTTGTCCGCCTGCTTGCGCGCCTTCTTCACCGTGATCCGCGGCTTCCGCTCGATCGCGCCGCGGGTGAGCAGTCCGACGCCGATGCCGAGCAGCCACACGTCCTTGGCGACGGCCAGCCCCTCCTGCGTCGGCGCGAGGCTGCCTTCCTTCCGCAGGCCCGGCGTGTTCAGGTACAGCCCGAGCAGCCCGCCGGAGAAGCCGGTGAGCAGTGCGCCGGCGAGGAACGTCGGCACGAACGGCGTCAGCAGCGCCGCGCCGATGCCGATCTCGGCCGCGGCCAGGCCCTGCGCGAACTGCGCCGGCTCGACCTTCTTGAGGAACGGATAGGTCCCGGCCGCGAACCCGTGCAGGCCGGCGGCGGTCGCCTCGTCGGCGCCGCGCTTGCCGAGCCCGCTGTTGAGGATGAAGGCGCCGGCGGAGATCCGCGGGCCGATCTCGGACAGGGTGATGGGCAGACCCATGGGGGCACCTCGCTGATCAGTCGGACGGCGGGCCGTGCGGCCCGGCCGACCGTGCTGTGCCCCGGGGCCCGCTGGTCAACCCCCCGGTGGAGCACCGGGGGGTCGACCGGCGATCAGCGGGCGCGGCGCGAGCGGCTGCTGACCGCCGCGGCCGAGTGCGTGCCCGCGCGGGCGGCCAGCTCGGCGCGGGTGCGCGCCGGTCCGGCGCTCCGGGCAGAGCCGCCGGTCCGGGCGGAACCGCCCCGGCCCCCGGCCGGCGTGGCCGAGGAGGTGGTCCCGGTGCCCCCGCCGGAACGGCGGCGACGGCCGCCGCCCTGGCCCTGGGGCTGGGGAGCCGGCGCGGGGGCCGGCTCCACGTAGGGCGCGGCCGGCCCGGTCAGCGCGGTGATCTCTCGGGCGCCGGGCTTGATGGCCGCCACCTCGGGGGTGATCCCGGCCTGGCGGGTCAGCATCCGCACCTCACCGGCCTGGTCGGGGGTGGCGATGGTGACGACGATGCCGCCGGCACCGGCGCGGGCGGTGCGGCCCGAGCGGTGCAGGTAGGCCTTGTGCTCGGCCGGCGGGTCGACGTGCACGACCAGCGCGACGTCGTCGACGTGGATGCCGCGGGCGGCGATGTCCGTGGCGACGAGCACGCGGGTCTCGCCGGTGCTGAAGGCCTCGAGGTTGCGCTCGCGGGCGTTCTGGCTGAGGTTGCCGTGCAGGTCGACCGCCGGGATCCCGGCGGCGGTGAGCTGCTTGGCGAGCTTCTTCGCCTGGTGCTTCGTGCGCATGAACAGCACGCTGCGGCCCTCGCCGGACGCGAGCTGCTTGACGACCTCGCCCTTGTCGGCGGCGTCGACCCGGAAGACGTGGTGGGTCATCGTCGACACCGGCGCGACCGCGGGGTCGACCGAGTGCGTCGTCGGGCTGGACAGGTAGCGCTTGACCAGGACGTCGACGCCGTTGTCCAGCGTGGCGGAGAACAGCAGCCGCTGGCCGACCTTCGGCGTCCGGTCCAGGAGCCGCTTGACGCCGGGCAGGAAGCCCAGGTCGGCCATGTGGTCGGCCTCGTCGAGGATGGTGATCTCGACGGCGGAGAGGTCGGCGTGGCCCTGGCCGATGAGGTCCTCGAGCCGGCCCGGGCAGGCGATGAGCACGTCGACTCCGGCCGACAGCGCCTGCACCTGCGGGTTCTGGCCCACGCCGCCGAAGACGACGGTCGTGCGCATGCCCAGCGCGGTGGCCAGCGGGTTCACGACGGCGGCGACCTGGTTGGCCAGCTCGCGGGTCGGCACGAGGATCAGCGCCCGGGGCCTCCTCGGCGCCCGGCGGCTGTCGGAGGCGGCGAGCCGGGCCACCAGCGGCAGGCTGAAGGCGAGGGTCTTGCCCGAGCCGGTGCGGCCGCGGCCGAGCACGTCGCGCCCGGCGAGGGTGTCGGGCAGCGTGGCGACCTGGATCGGGAACGGCGCGGTGATGCCGCTGGCGGTCAGGACCTCGACCAGCGGAGCGGGCACGCCGAGCTCGGCGAAGGTGGTGTCGGTGGGCAGCACGGTGGCGACGTCACCCACGGGGACGACGGGCGCGACGGGAGCGGGTGCGGGCGCGGCCACCGGGCGCGGGGCCTGGGTCGCGGTGGTCGTGGTGCCCTGCGGCTGGTCGCCGGCCGGGCGGGTGCCGCGGCCGCGGCCGCCGCGGCGACGGCGCGGGCGGCCGTCCCCGGCGGAGCCGGTGGGGGCGGGGGTGTTCTGGGGGGAGCTCATGGAAGCGGTGTCCTCGACGATCGAGTGGCCGCACGACATCCCCGGCGGGAGGCGCGCGCCGGCTCACCTGCGGAGAGCAGGGCGGCGCGAACGACTTCAGCGGGACGTCGGACGACCGGGCGCACCTCGGTGGCGCAGCCTCGGCCCGACGTCGCATCCTGCTGCCCCGGTTGGGCGGCGGATCGGCGCCGGATACCCCTACTCAACCAGACGGGGCCGCGAGCGCGTCCCCCGGACGGGGGAGTGTCCGGTCACATGTCGCCGGCGGTCGCGCCGCGGTAGGTGCGCCGGTAGGCGTGCGGGGCGACGCCGATCGCCGCCCTGAGGTGCTGGCGCAGGGACGCCGGCGTGCCGAACCCTGCGTCGGCGGCGACCCGGTCCACCGAGGCGTCGGTGGACTCCAGCAGCTGACGGGCCAGCGCCAGCCGCTGGGCGGCCAGCCAGCGCAGCGGCGAGACGCCGGTCTCCTCGCGGAAGCGCCGGGTGAAGGTCCGGACGCTCATCCGCGCGTGGGCGGCGAGCTCGGCCAGGGTGAGCGGCTCGCCGAGGTGCTCGCCCGCCCAGGCCCGGGTGGCCGCGGTGCCGGCGCCGCCGGGCTCGGGGAGGGGCCGCTCGACGAACTGCGACTGCCCGCCCTCGCGCCACGGGGCGACGACGTTGCGCCGGGCGGCACGGTTGGCGACCTCGCTGCCGTGGTCGCGCCGGACGAGGTGCAGGAGCAGGTCGATGCCCGCGGCGTTGCCGGCGGAGGTGAGCACGTCGCCGTCGTCGACGAACAGCACGCCGGGGTCCAGCCGCACGCCGGGGTAGTGCCGGCGGAAGGCGTCGGCGTGCATCCAGTGCGTGGTGGCGGGCCGGTCGTCGAGCAGCCCGGCGGCGGCGAGCACGAAGGCGCCGGTGCAGATCGACATCAGGCGGGCGCCGCGGGCCGCCGCGTCGCGCAGTGCGGAGCCGAGCTCCTCGGACACCCGGCCCTCGGTCATGGCCGGGCCGCCGTAGACCCCGGGGATGACGACGGTCCGCGCGGTCGCCAGCGCCGTGGCGTCGTGCTCGGGCAGCACGCTGAAGCCGGCCGAGGTGCGGACGGGGCCGCCGTCGAGGGTCGCGACCCGCACGCGGTAGAGCGGGCGCTCGTCGGCGTCGACGGCGGAGCCGAGCAGCCGGTGGGGCAGTCCGAGCTCGAAGGCCACGCAGTTCGGCAGGGCGAGGACGACGACCTCGTGCCGCTCCGGCGCCGGCGTTCCTGTCATGGCCGGACTCGGGCCTGGGGTCATGGCCGGATGTTTGCACATGTTGGCTGTCGGGCCACTCGTCGGACCGCCCCCCGGCGGTCATGCTCTCCGGCGTGACCAGCACCGCCCTGCCCCCGATCGCCCCCGTCCGGGCCTCCCGCCGCATCCACCCCGCGTGGGGGGTCGCCGCGGTCACCTTCCTCGCGCTGGTCGGGGCGGCCGCGTTCCGCGCGGTGCCCGGCGTGCTCATCGACCCCCTGCGCGACGAGTTCGGCTGGTCGGTCTCGACGATCTCCGCCGCGGTCGCGGTGAACATGGCGCTGTACGGGCTCACCGCGCCGTTCGCGGCCGCGCTGATGGAGAAGTTCGGCATCCGCCGGGTGGTGATCTGCGCGCTGCTGCTGGTCGCGCTCGGCAGCGGGCTGACCGTCTTCATGACCGCGAGCTGGCAGCTGGTGCTGCTGTGGGGCGTGCTGGTCGGCCTCGGCGCCGGGTCGATGGCGCTCTCGCTGGTCGCGACCGTGACCGGGCGGTGGTTCGTCGCCCGACGCGGGCTGGTGTCCGGCGTCCTCACCGCCGGTGGCGCGGCCGGGCAGCTGGTCTTCCTGCCGCTGGTCGCTTGGATCGACGGCACCTGGGGCTGGCGCGCGGCATCGCTGGGCACGACCGCCGCGGCGCTGGCCGTCGTCCCGCTGGTGGCGTGGCTGCTGCGCGACCGCCCGCGCGACGTCGGTGCCGTCCCCTACGGCGGGACCGCCGCCGACGACGTCGACCCGGTCCGCTCCGGCGCCGCGCGCACCGCCGTCCAGGGGCTGGTGGCGGCGTCCCGGTCGCGGGTCTTCTGGCTGCTGGCCGGCGGCTTCTTCATCTGCGGGCTGTCGACCAACGGGCTGGTTCAGCCGCACTTCATCCCGGCGGCGCACGACCACGGGATGCCGGTGACCACGGCGGCCGGGCTGCTCGCCGTGGTCGGGGTCTTCGACATCGCCGGCACGATCTTCTCGGGCTGGCTCACCGACCGGGTCGACCCGCGGATGCTGCTGCTGGCCTACTACGGCCTGCGCGGTGCCTCGCTCTTCCTGCTGCCGGCGCTGTTCGGGCCGGACCTGCACGCGAGCATGGTCGTGTTCATCGTCTTCTACGGCCTGGACTGGGTGGCCACCGTGCCGCCCACGCTGGCGCTGTGCCGGGAGAACTTCGGGTCCCGCGCGCCGGTGGTGTTCGGGTGGGTGTTCGCCTCGCACCAGATCGGCTCGGCGTTCGCGGCCTTCGGCGGCGGCGTCATCCGCGACGTCACCGGCTCCTACGATCTGGCCTGGGTGCTGGCCGGCGGACTGTGCCTGGCCGCGGCGCTGATGTCGGTGTCGATCACCCGCGCTATCCCGCCGCCCGCCGCCGTCCCCTCGACCCTGCCGAGCGAGCCGCAGACCGCCGCCGCCGACCAGGCCCACGGCTGAAGCGGAGTGCCGCAGCGCAGGAAACCTGCGCTGTGGCACTCCACTCAGGCGGGGGTGAGGGTGCGGTCGGCGATAAGGTCGGCCGCCCGCTCGGCGATCATGATCGTCGGAGCGTTGGTGTTCCCCCGGACCAGCGTCGGCATGACCGAGGCGTCGACCACCCGCAGCCCCTCGACCCCGTGGACCCGCAGCTGCGGGTCGACGACGGACTGGTCGTCGGTGCCCATCCGGCACGAGGACACCGGGTGGTACAGCGACTCGAGGGTGTCGCGGACCGACTGCCGCAGCGCCTCCCTCGACCGGACGGCGGGCCCGGGCGACCACTCGTCGGCGAGGACGTCGGCCAGCGGCCCGGTCGCGGCGATCTCGCGGGCCTTCTCGACGCCGCACACCAGCGCGTCGAGGTCGCGCTCGTCGGTGAGGTAACCCGCGTCGATGGCCGGCGCCCACGTGGGGTCGGCCGAACGCAGCCGCACCGAGCCCCGCGAGTGAACCCTCACCAGCACGGCCGCGGCGGTGAACGCGTCGACGTCGGGGTCGACCTCCGCCTGGCGCCAGAACTTGACCGGCAGGAAGTGGTACTGCAGGTCCGGGGCGTCGAGGTCCGGCCGGGACCGGGTGAACAGGCCGGCCTCGGCGAGGTTGGAGGTGAGCGGACCGCGGCGGGCGCCGAACCACTTCGCGTACCCCGACGGCGACTCCGCCCGGAACAGCGACTTGCCGTGCCGGGTGTGCCAGATCGTGGGCACCAGCGGGTGGTCCTGCAGACCGCTGCCGACGCCGGGCAGGTCGTGCACCACGTCGACGCCGACGTCGCGCAGATGCCCACCCGGTCCGATCCCCGAGAGCATGAGCAGCTGCGGGGAGTTGGTCGCCCCGCCGGCGAGCACGACCTCGGCGGCCGCGTGCACGCTGTGCAGCTGCCCGCCCCGGCGGTACTCGACGCCGGTGGCCCGGCCGCCGGAGACCAGCACCCGGGTGGTCATCGCTCCCGTCAGCACCGTCAGGTTGGGGCGGTCGATGACCGGGTGCAGGTAGGCGTCGGCCGCCGACCAGCGCCGGCCGCGCTTCTGGGTGAGCTGGTAGAGGCCCACGCCCTCCTGGTCGGCGCCGTTGAAGTCGGCGTTGCGCGGGTACCCGGCGGCCACGGCCGACTCGACCGCCGCTCGCGACCAGGCGTGCGGCGAGCGGGGGTCCTCGACGCGCAGCGGTCCGCCGGCGCCGTGGAAGGCGTCGGCGCCGCGGGAGTTGTCCTCCATCCGGCGGAACAGCGGGAGCACCGACTCGTAGGACCACGACGGGTCGCCGGTCAGCTGCGCCCACTCGTCGTAGTCGGCCGCAGCACCGCGGATGTAGATCATCGCGTTGATCGACGAGGAGCCGCCGAGCAGCTTCCCGCGCGGCCAGAACAGCCGTCGGCCGCCCAGACCCGGCTGCGGCTCGGTCGTGTAGTTCCAGTCCCGCCGGGTGCGCCAGACCTTGTAGAGCGCGGCGGGGATCTGCACCTCGAGGACGTCGTCGGACCCGCCCGCCTCGAGCACCAGCACCCGCAGCGACGGGTCCTCGGTCAGCCGCCCGGCGAGCGCGCAGCCGGCCGACCCGGCCCCGACGACGACGACGTCGTACTCGGCGGTCAGGTTCCTCACCGGTGCCGTCCGTGCACCATGCCCATGACCCGCGCGAGCGCGTCGGTGGCCTGCGCCGGCCGGCCGAAGCTCATGAGGTCGACCGGCAGCGAGAACCGCTTGCGGGTGATCGCCTTGGCGCGGGTGAACTCCTTGAGCCCGTCCTCGCCGTGGATCCGGCCGAAGCCGCTCTCGCCGACGCCGCCGAAGGGCAGTGCCGGCACCGAGGCGAAGGTCAGCACCGAGTTGATCGAGGTCATGCCGCTTCTCATCCGGCGGGCGAGGTCCATCGCCTTCGCCCGCGAGCCGGAGTAGACGGAGCCGGCCAGGCCGTGGGCGTTGGCGTTGGTGAGCTCCAGCGCCTCCTCGGCGTCGCGGACCCGCGTGATGGTGATGGTCGGCCCGAACGTCTCCTCACGGACGGCGGCGGAGTCCTCGGGGGCGTCGACGATCACGGTGGGGGAGACGTAGCGCCCGTCGACCGTCCCGCCGACCAGCACCCGTCCACCCGTGGACGTCGCGTCGGCCAGGTGCCGGCGGACGACGTCGGTCTGCGAGGCCATGGTCATCGGCCCGTAGGCGGCGTCGTCGTCCGAGCCGGGGCGCAGGTCGCGCGCCTGGGCGGTGACCTCGGCGACGAAGCGGTCGTACACGGCGGAGGTGGCGTAGACCCGCTCGATGCCGATGCAGGTCTGCCCGGCGTTGCTCATCGCTCCCCACACGGCGGCGTCGGCGGCGGCGGCCACGTCGGCGTCGTCGTCGACGATCATCGCGTCCTTGCCGCCGAGCTCCATGAGCACGGGGGTCAGCGTCTCGGCGCAGGCGGCCATGACCTTGCGGCCGGTCGGCGCGGAGCCGGTGAAGGCGAGCTTGCCGACGCCGGCACCGCACAGCGCCGCCCCGGTCTCGCCGAACCCGGTGACCACCTGGAGGACGTCGGCGGCGTCGGGGACGGCGGCCCGCCAGGCCGCGGCCAGCCACGCGCCGATGGCAGGGGTGTGCTCCGAGGGCTTGAAGACGACGGCGTTGCCGGCGGCCAGCGAGTAGGCGATGGAGCCCATCGGCGTGAACACCGGGTAGTTCCACGGGCCGATGACGCCGACCACGCCGAGGGGCTGGTACTCCAGGTAGGCGGCGTGGTTGGCGGCCAGCATCCCGGCCGGGACGCGACGCGGGCCGAGCACCTTTTTCGCGTGGTTGCCCGCCCAGGCCAGGTGGTCGATGGCGAGGGTGATCTCGAGGATCGCGTCGGCGTGGGTCTTGCCGTTCTCGCGGTGCACGAGGTCGGCCAGCTCGTGCATCCGCCGGGCCAGATAGCCGCGGTAGGCGGCCAGCCGGGTGCGCCGGCCGTCGAACCCGAGCTCGGCCCAGGCGCGGGCGGCCGGGCGGGCGCGCTCCACGGTCTCGGCGACGGCCGCCGCGTCGTGGACGGGGAAGACCCCCACGACGGCGCCCGTGGCCGGGTCGGTGGACTCGAAGGTCTGGGCGGTGGCGTGCCGGTCGACAGTCCCTGCGGTGGACGCGGTGACGGTGTCCAGCTCATCGGCGAGCGACATGTGCCGCACGTTACCGCCGAAGTTACCGGCGCGTAGGGCCGGCGACCGACCGGCCCGCCCACCCCTAGGCTCCCCGCCGTGCCTGCGAAGCAGCGTGGCCGGCCGCGCAGCCCGCGGGCGCACGAGGCGATCCTCCGCGCGGCCGCCGAGCTGGTGGTCGCCGGAGGCTACGAGCGCCTCACGATGGAGGCCATCGCGGCGCGGGCCGGGGTCGGCAAGCAGACGGTCTACCGCCGGTGGCCGTCGAAGTCCGCGGTCGTCGCCGAGGCCGCGCTGTCGGGCCACCTCGTCCCAGCCGGGCGCGAGCCGGCCGACACCGGCGACGTCGTCACCGATCTGCGCGACTGGCTGCGCGCGGCGGCCGCCTGGCTGGCCGAGCCCGGCGGGGCGGCGGTGATCCGGGCGCTGGCCGCGGCCGCCTCCGACCGGGACACCGACTCCGCCCGCCTGTACGAGCAGTTCACCGGCCCCTTCCACGCGGCGCTGGTCGCCCGGCTCGCGGCGGGGGTCGCCGAGGGCCGGCTGCGGGCCGGCGCCGAGCTGGGGGCGGTGGCCGACGCCCTCGTGGGTGCCCTCCTCTACCGCGCCCTGGCCCACACCGCCCCGATGACCGCCGACGACGCCGACGCGCTCGTCGACGTGCTGCTGTCGGGCCTGGACACCGGCATTCCCGCCGACTAACAATCCGTCGCGTCTCGTAAACGCAGCGGAGCGGAGTCGGACCATGGCGGGCAGCCTGCAGGGCAAGGTCGCGTTCATCACCGGAGCGGCGCGGGGGCAGGGCCGCAGCCACGCCGTCCGGCTGGCACGGGAGGGCGCCGACGTCATCGCCGTGGACATCTGCGCGCAGATGGGGTCCGTGGACTACCCGATGGCGACCGAGGCCGACCTCGCGGAGACCGCGCGGCAGGTCGAGGCCCTCGACCGGCGGGTGGTCACCCGGGTGGCCGACGTCCGGGACCGCGCGCAGCTTGCCACCGCGGTCGACGCGGGCGTCGCCGAGCTGGGGCGGCTCGACGTCGTCGTCGCCAACGCCGGGATCAGTCCGCTGGGCGCGAGCCACGGCTCGCGGGCCTGGTTCGACGCGGTCACCGTCGACCTCGTCGGGGTCATCACCACCGTGGAGGTGGCCTTCGACCACCTCTCCGCCGGCGCCTCCATCATCTGCACCGGCTCGATGGCCGCGATGATGGGCGGCGTGGGTTCCGGCGGTGGTGGCGGCGCGGGCTACGCGTTCGCCAAGCGCGAGGTCGCCCGGTTCGTGCACGACCTGGCCGCCGAGCTGGCCCCGCAGAGCATCCGGGTCAACGCCGTCCACCCCGGCAACATCGACACCCCGATGCTGCAGAACGAGATGATGTACAAGATGTTCCGGCCGGACCTGGAGAACCCGACCCGGGCCGACGCCGAGCCCGGCTTCGCCTCGATGCACAAGATGCCGGTGACCACGCTCGACGCCAACGACATCAGCGAGGCCGTGCTCTTCCTGGCCTCGGACGCCTCCCGCTACGTCACCGGCCTGCAGCTCAAGGTCGAGGCCGGCGCGCTCCTGGGCATGTCGACGTCGGGCGCCCCGGGCTGATCAGCCGGCGGCCGGCTCGGCCTCCAGCGCCTGACGGTCGGCCTCCAGCACGTCGGCGGCGGCGACCACGATCGCCGGGTCCGGCCGGCCGACGACGGCGTCGTCCTTGCCGTCGTAGTCCGACCGGAACAGCAGGAAGCGCATCGCCGCCAGCCGGGCCCGCTTCTTGTCGTTGCTCTTGATCACCGTCCACGGCGCCCACGGGGTGTCGGTGGCGGCGAACATCGCCTCCTTGGCGGCGGTGTAGTCGTCCCACCGGTCCAGGGAGGCCAGGTCGGTGGGGGAGAGCTTCCACTGCCGCACCGGGTCCAGCTGCCGGACGACGAACCGGGTGCGCTGCTCGCGCCGGGAGACCGAGAACCAGAACTTGACCAGCGTGATGCCGCTGTCGACGAGCATCCGCTCGAACTCCGGCGCCTGGCGCATGAACCGCTGGTACTGCTCCTCGGACGCGTAGCCCATCACCCGCTCGACGCCGGCGCGGTTGTACCAGGAGCGGTCGAACAGCACGATCTCGCCGGCGGCCGGCAGGTGGCTGACGTACCGCTGGAAGTACCACTGCGTCTGCTCGCGCTCCGAGGGCTTGTCCAGCGCGACCACCCGCGCGCCGCGCGGGTTGAGGTGCTCGGTGAAGCGCTTGATCGTGCCGCCCTTGCCCGCGGCGTCGCGCCCCTCGAAGACGACGACGACCTGCTGGCCGGTCTCCTTCACCCAGTACTGGAAGCGCAGCAGCTCGATCTGCAGCCGGCGCTTCTCCCGGTCGTACTCCGGGCGGGCCAGCCGCTCGTCGTAGGGGTAGTCCTCCCGCCAGGTCTCGACCCGCCGCCCGTCGGGGCCGTACAGCTCGCCGTCGTCGTCCCAGTCCTCGTCGGAGCCCTCCTCGGGCAGGGCCTGCAGCCGGTACTGCGACAGGTCGAGGGCGGAGGCGAGGGAGGGCGCGGTCGGGGTCACGGGGCAGGCGTACCCGCGCACGGGCGTCGGCCACCTCATCCCGGCATGCTGACCCGCGTGCCCGACCCCTTCGCGACCGCCGAGCTCCGGGAGCGGGTGCTCACCGCGTGGTCGGCCTCGCCCGCCCGGTTCCGCGAGGACGCCAACGCCGAGGAGGACCTGGTCCGCGGCGGCTACCGCGACCGGCTGCTGGTGGAGCTCGCCCAGAACGCCGCCGACGCGGCGGTCCGGGCCGGCGTCCCCGGCCGGCTGCGGCTGGAGCTGACCGACGGACCGGACGGCGAGGTGCTGCGGGCGGCGAACACCGGCGCCCCGCTGGACGCGGCGGGGGTGGAGGGCCTGGCCACCCTGCGCGCCTCGGCCAAGCGGGATCAGCCGGGCAGCGTCGGCCGGTTCGGGGTCGGGTTCGCCGCGGTGCTGGCGGTCTCCGACGAGCCGGCCGTCGTCTCCACCTCCGGCGGGGTGCGGTTCAGCGCGGCCGGGACCCGGGCCGAGGCGCTCACCGTCCCGGTCCTGGCCGAGGAGGTGGCGCGGCGCGACGGCGGCGTGCCGGTGCTGCGGCTGCCGTGGCCGGCCGGCGGGGCGCCCCCGCCCGGCTTCGACACCGAGGTCGTGCTGCCGCTGCGCGCCGGCACCCGGGGGCCGGTGCGGACCGCGCTCGACGCGCTGGCCCCCGAGCTGCTGCTCGCCCTCCCCGGTCTCGCGGAGATCGAGGTGGTCGCCGGCGGACGGCGCACCCTCTCCTGCGCCCGCGACGGCGACACCGCCCGCCTCACCGACGCCGGACGGACGACGACGTGGCGGCTGGCCGAGCGTTCCGGCGAGCTGCCGCCGGACCTGGACCGCGCCGTCGAGGAACGGGATCGGCGCACCTTCACCGTCACCTGGGCGGTGCCGCTGGACGACGACGGGTCGCCGGCGCCCCTGCCCCTCCCGCAGGCGGTGCATGCCCCGACGCCCAGCGACGAGCCGCTGTCGCTGCCGGTGCGGCTCCTCGCGCCCTTCCCGCTCGGTCCGGACCGCCGGCACGTGCTGCCCGGCCCGGTCACGGACGCGCTGGTGGACGCCGCCGCCGACGCCTATGCCGACCTGGTGGGCGGCCTGGCTGACGGGCGGGTGGGGGGAGAAGCGGTCCTGGCGCTCGTGCCGCGGGTCGGGCTGGCCGGCGGTGAGCTCGACGCCGCGCTGGGCACCGCGGTGCTCGGCCGGCTGCGCGCGACCGACTGGCTCCCCGTGGCCGCCGCGCCCGCCGACCGGCAGCCGGCCGACCGGGCCGCGGTGCTCGCCGAGCCGACGCCCGAGCGGGTCGCCGCCCTGGCCGAGGTGGTCCCCGGGCTGCTGCCGGACGCCTGGTCGCGGCGGCCGGCCGCCCCGGCGCTGGCCGCGCTCGGCGTGCGGCGGGTGGACACGGCCGAGGTCGCCGACGCCGTCACCGGCATCGACCGTCCGGCCGCGTGGTGGGCGCAGCTGTACGCGGCGCTCGACGGAGCGCCGCGCGAGGAGCTCGGCGCGCTGCCGGTGCCGCTGGCGGACGGCCGGACGGCGCCCGGGCCGGCGGGCGTCCTGCTGCCCGAGCCCGGCCTGCCGGTGGCGGCACTGGCCCCCCTGCGACTGCGGCTGGCCGATCCGGCAGTGGCGGGCCCGCCCGCGGCCCGGCGGCTGCTCGAACGGCTCGGTGCGCGGCCGGCCACCGCGGCGCAGGTGCTCGCCGACCCGGCCGTGCGGGCCGCCGTCGAGGCGTCGGTCGACGCGGCAGAGGAGATCGACGGCGACCCCGGTCCGCTGGCCGACGCCGTGCTCGCCCTCGTGGCCGCGGCGTCACCCGCGCCCGGCGAGCTGGCGTGGCTGGCGGACCTCGCGCTGCCCGACGCGGCCGGCGGCTGGGCGCCCGCCGGTGAGCTGCTGCTCCCCGGGTCCCCGTTCGCCGAGGTCGTCCAGCCGGGCGCGCTCGGGGTGCTCGACCCCGGGACGGCGACGGCGCACGACCCCGCCGTCCTGCGGGCGGTGGGGGTGCTCGACTCCTTCGCCGTCGTCCGCGCCGAGGATCCCGAGGACCTCGACGTCGACGGGGTCGAGGACTGGCTGGACGCCGTCCTCGACCGGCTGCCGCCGGGGCCGCCGCCGCTGTGGCCGCCGGTGGTCGCCGTCCGAGACCTCGAACTGGTCACCGACTGGGCCCGGGCGCTGCCGATGCTGGCCGCGCTGCCGGCGGAGGCCCGGGCGGACGTGCCGCTCGGCGACACCGTCGTGCCCGGCTACCTGCGGTGGTGGCTGCGCACCCACCCCGTCCTGGGCGGGCGCCGGCCGGACCGGCTGCGGGCCCCCGGCAGCACGGAGTTACAGGGACTGTACGAACCGGCGCAGGCGCCCCCGGACGTGCTGGAGCTGCTCGCGCCGGCGGCGACCGTGGCCGACGTCCTGGCGGATCCGGAGGCCGCGGCCGAGCTGCTCGAGCGGCTCGGGGACCCGGGTCGGACGGTGCGGACCGACGTCCTCCGCACCGTCTACGCGCGCCTGGCGGGAGCGCTGGACGGCCTCGACGTGCCGCCCCCGGTCGGGGTGCGCGTCGCGCCGGATCGGGTGGCCGATCCGCGCCGCGAGCCGGTGCTGGTCCTCGACGTGCCGTGGCTGTACCCACTCGTGACCGCCGCACTGGTGCCGGCCGGGGGTGCGCCGGGCCCGGTCGCCGACCTCCTCGACCTCCCGCTGGCCGGCGAGGAGGTGTCGGCCGCGGTCGACGCCCCCCCGACGCGGGTGCTGCGCTGGGCGGACCTGCCGGGTGCGGCCCTCGCCGCGGCCCGGCTGGGGGTCCCGGAGCTGACCGGGCGGGTGGCGGTGCACGACCGGCTCACCGCCGGGGGCCGCCCGATCCCCTGGTGGCCCGGCGACGACGGGGTCGATCACATCGACGGGAGCCCCGCCGCGCTCGGCCGCGCGCTGGCCTGGCGCGCGGGTGCGTGGCCGCTGCGGCAGGCCCTGGCCGAGGCGTTCGCCGAGCCCGACCGGGCCGACGCCCTGGCCGCGGAGGACGGCGTCTGAGACGCGAGCACCCTCCCGGCTCCTGGAGCCGGGAGGGTGTCCCTCGGTAGCGGGTCTACTGCCAGCGCGGGATGGCGTGCGCGCCGGGCGCGTGGCCGTGGGTGGCCGGCCGGCCGCCACCCCGCCGGCCGCCGGGCCCGCCGGAGGGCACCCGGGCGGTGCCCTGCCAGCAGCGGTGCAGCGAGAGCCAGAGCTCCGGCGTCAGCGCGGACACGCGCGTGGTGGGGGAGAGCCCCACCGAGGCGAGCCAGCGGACCCCGGCGTTGCCGGGCAGCTGGGCGCGGAGCACCGGGCCCAGAGCGGGCGACGGCGCGGACAGCACCGCGTGCACGAGGCGCTCGAAGTCGGCGGTCTCGGCGGCGGGCAGGCCGTCGCGGGCGGCCGTGGCGGCGGGTGGGAGTTCGTGCAGAGGGCGTGACAAGGGGACCTCCCGGGGAGGTGCGCGCCGGTGCCTGGGCAGCCGGCGACGGGGGGATGCGAGGAGCGGGGGACGCGCGGAACGCGACGGCGGGGAGCGGTGCTCGACCCGCGGGAGCTGCCGGGAGGGACTCAGGAGCGCATGGAGGAGACGGTAGGGACGCGGCTCCCGCCGCGTCCACCGGATTTCGAGCTAGCTCTGCTCGCCGGGATCGGTCCGTCCGGCCTGGCGCGCCTGGTGGGCCTCCCACCGCGCGCGGTCGCGGGCGCGGACGTCGGCGTTGCGGACCCACTTCTCCTTGCGCCGCAGGGTGCGGGCCATCTCCCGGTCCTCGTAGGTGGAGTGCTGGTCCCAGTCGGCGGCGAGGACGACGAGGCCCGCCAGAGCGCCCCCGAAGATCGCGACGGCGGCGGCGAGGACGGGGTCGAGGAGGAGGAAGGCGGCTCCCGTGACGGCCGCCCACACCACCACGGCGGGCACCAGGCGCTTGTTCACGACCTCCAGTATCGTCCCGTCGCGGTCGGTGTCCGGCCGGTGTCGGACGGGTGACCAGCGGCGGCCGGCCTTGAAAGCCCGCAGATCCGGCCGTAGCCTGGGTTCCGCGGTTCAACAGTCAGCCGCTGCATCGCAGCCGAGCTCCTCGCCGCGCCGCGCCCCACGAGGGTGACGGTTCTCCGTACGGGCCCGCCCCTCGTTAGGCGTCTCGTGACCGCAACCTGGATCGGCACATCCCCTCCCGAACTCGTCTCGATCACCTCCTCCGGCGACGGCCGCGTCGCCGTCGCCGGTGAGGTCGACTGCTCGACCGCCCCCCGGCTGACCGCCTGCCTCGACTCCGAGCTGGCGTCCGCGCCGGCCGAGCTCGTCATCGACCTCACCGAGGTCTCCTTCCTGGACTCCGCCGGCCTGCACGCCCTCGTCACCGCCCACGCGCACGCCGGCCGGATCGGCGTCCCGATGCGCGTACTCGTCGCCACCCGCGCGGTCCTGCGTCCCATCCAGGTCACCGGCCTGGAGGACCTCCTCGGCGTCGAGCGGGTCCAGCCCGGCGCCGAGACCGGCGCCGCCTGACCCCTCCGAGCACGGCGCCGCGGGTACCCGGCGCCGCGCCGCGGACCGCCCGGTGGACACTCGGGTCGCCGAGGCGACCGACTGCGTCGCCGCAGTCGAGGAGGTCCTCCCGTGCGTGATGCCGTCATCTGTGAGCCCCTGCGGACCCCCGTCGGGGGCTTCGGCGGGTCGTTGCGCGACGTCCCCGTGCAGGACCTCGCCAGCACGGTGGTCCGGGCGCTGATCGAGCGGACCGGCCTGCCGCCGGAGTCGGTGGACGACGTCCTGCTCGGCAACTGCTACCCGACGATGGAGGCCCCGGCGATCGGCCGGGTCGCCGCACTCGACGCCGGCCTGCCGGTCACCGCCTCGGGCCTGCAGATCGACCGGCGCTGCGGTTCCGGCCTGCAGGCGGTCCTCTACGCGGCCATGTCGGTGCAGACCGGGGCCGCGGAGCTCGTGCTGGCCGGCGGCGCGGAGTCGATGAGCAACGCGCCGTTCTACTCGACCGCCATGCGCTGGGGCGTCAAGGCCGGTCCGGGCGTCCTGCTGCAGGACGGCCTGGCCCGCGGCCGGGTCACCGCCGGCGGAGTGAACCACCCGGTGCCCGGCGGGATGATCGAGACCGCCGAGAACCTGCGCGCCGAGTACAAGATCTCCCGTGAGGAGCAGGACGAGTTCGCCGTCCGCTCCCACCAGAAGGCCGCCGCGGCCACCGAGGCCGGCCGGTTCGCCGACGAGATCGTCCCGGTCACCGTGACGGGCCGGAAGGGCGACACCGTCGTCGACCGCGACGAGCACATCCGCCCCGACGCGAGCGTCGAGACCCTCGCCAAGCTGCGGCCGATCATGGGCAAGCAGGACGCGGAGGCCACCGTCACCGCCGGCAACGCCAGCGGCCAGAACGACGGCGCGGCGGTCTGCATCGTCACCTCGCCGGAGAAGGCCGCCGAGCTGGGCCTGCGCCCGCTGGCCCGGCTGGTGTCCTGGGCCGTGGCCGGGGTCCCGCCGAGGACGATGGGCATCGGCCCGGTCCCGGCCACGGCCAAGGCGCTCGCCCAGGCCGACCTGAAGCTCTCCGACGTCGACCTCATCGAGCTCAACGAGGCCTTCGCCAGCCAGGTGCTGGCCTGCACCCGCGAGTGGGGCTTCACCGAGAGCGACTTCGAGCGGATGAACGTCAACGGCTCGGGCATCTCCCTCGGCCACCCCGTCGGCGCGACGGGCGGGCGGATCCTCGCCACGCTGACCCGCGAGATGGCGCGTCGCGAGGCCCGCTACGGCCTGGAGACGATGTGCATCGGTGGCGGCCAGGGTCTTGCGGCGCTGTTCGAGCGCGTCTGACGAAGGGCCCCGCTGCCCCCCACCGCTCGCAAGCTCGCGGCGGGACCCTGCACCGGGGCCCGCTGCGCGTCCATTAGTGTTGTCTTTGAGAGAGAAGGAGCCAGCATGAGCGAGTCCTCCCAGCGCGTCGCCATCGTCACGGGTGCGGCACGGGGCATCGGCGCGGCGACGGCGAAGCGCCTGGCCACGGACGGCTTCGCCGTCGCCGTGGTCGACCTCGACGAGGCGGCCACCAAGGGCACCGTCGAGGCCATCGAGGCCGCCGGCGGCCGCGCCCTGGGCGTGGGGGCCGACGTCAGCGACGCCGAGCAGGTCCAGTCCGCCGTCGACCGGATCGCCGCCGAGCTCGGCCCGCCGCTGGTGCTGGTCAACAACGCCGGCGTGACCCGCGACAACCTGCTGTTCAAGATGACCGAGTCCGACTGGGACGTCGTCATGGCGGTGCACCTGCGCGGGTCGTTCCTCATGTCCCGGGCGGCGCAGAAGCACATGATCGACGCGAAGTGGGGCCGGATCGTCAACCTCTCGTCGACCTCGGCGCTGGGCAACCGCGGCCAGGCGAACTACGCGGCGGCCAAGGCGGGCCTGCAGGGCTTCACCAAGACCCTCGCCATCGAGCTCGGCAAGTTCGGCGTCACCGCCAACTCGATCGCACCGGGCCTCATCGAGACCGAGATGACCCGGGCCACCGCCGAGCGCCTCGGCCGGTCGTGGGACGACTACGCCGCCGAGCGGGCCCAGGCCATCCCGGTGGCGCGCGTCGGCCAGGGCGAGGACATCGCCCACGCCGTCTCGTTCTTCGTCAGCGAGGGCGCCGGCTTCGTGTCCGGTCAGGTGCTCTACGTCGCGGGTGGCCCGAAGGCCTAGCTCGAGGGGTCGCGGTCGGGATACCGCGCGCGGGCCAGGGCGTACAGCCCGAACGCCGCGAACCCGGCCGCGACCGCGCCCAGCAGCCACGGGCCGGCCTCCACCCCCGCGATCGCCGTCATGGCGCCGTCGAGGCCGGTGGCGGTCGAGACGTCGGCCGAGTGCGCGGCCCGCCACAGCAAGACGCCCACGAGGCCGAAGGCCACGCCCTTCGCGAGGTAGCCGATCCGGCCGACCACCTCGATCACGGGCTCCCACCGGTCGGGCGCAGCGGGCAGGTCGATGTCGCGCATGAACCCGCCGGTCACCCCGCGGGACAGCGTGTAGAGCCCGAGTGCCAGCACCGCGACGGCGACCGTCTCGACGGCGAGGGTGCCGCCGGGGATCTCGAGCGCGTCGTCGGTGAGGTCGCGCAGCCGGTCGTCGGCCTCGTAGCCCGCGCCGGCGGCGAACAGCAGCCCGGTGACGCCGAGCGCCGCGTAGACCGTGGCCTTGGCCAGGCACTTCGCGCACACGAACGCCGTCCGCCGCCGGCGTCGGGGATCGAGCAGGCCGCGCCACCACAACAGCACCTCGCCGGCCTGCCACAGCGCCAGCGACAGCAGCCCGAGGCCGATGACCCACAGGAGCACCCGCCCGCCGGGGCCGTCCGCGACCGTCTGCAGCGCGCCGGTCTGGTCGGCGTCGGCCCCGCCCACCCCGGCGGCCAGCCGGACCGCCAGCCAGGCGATGAGCAGGTGCAGCAGTCCGTAGGCGACCAGTCCGGCGCGGGCGAACGCCTCGAGGACGGGGTGGTCGGTGACGTCCCGTGCCCGCTCGACCGCGCCGGTGACGCGATCGAGCAGGGCACGGGCGACGGGCACCCCCCGATCCTGCGGGCCGCCGCTCAGGTGCGCTCGGGGTACCGCGCCCGGATCAGGCAGAAGACACCGAACGCCGCGATGCCCAGCGCCACCAGGGTCAGCAGGAACCGGCCGAACGGTGCGTCGAGCAGGGTGTGCATGGCGCCGTCGAGCCCGCTCGCCTTCTCCGGGTCGAAGGTGACGGCCGCGTAGACCAGCAGCCCGCCGACCAGGGCGAGCGCGACCCCCTTGCCGGGAAAGCCCACGAGGCCGACCCGCTCCACCAGCCGACGGGTCCCGGGCGAGGCGGACCCGAGGTCGATCTGCTTGAGGAACTTCTTCGAGACGCCCTTGTAGACGTGGTAGACCCCGGACCCGACGAGCGCCAGCCCGGCCAGGGCGACCCACCAGCGGCCACCCGGCCAGCCGAAGACGCCGGCGGTCGTCTGCTGCTGTTGCTGGGAGCTGGAGCTGCCCGACCCGGTCGCGAAGCGGATCGCGAGGACGGCGAGGGCGATGTAGACGACCGCCTTGCCGATCGACTTCGCCGTCTTCTGCACCGCCTTCTTCCGCTGGTCGCCGGAGGCCGACAGCCCCTGTCGCCAGCGCAGCACCTCGGCCAGCTGCCAGACCGCCAGCGCGATCATGCCGACGGCGATCAGCCACAGCAGCGGCTTGCCGACGGGGGAGTCGGCGACGGTGGCCATGGCGCCGGACTGGTCGGCCGAGCCGCCGCCCCCACCCCATGCCAGTTGCAGCGCCAGCCACGCGATCAGCAGGTGGACGACGCCGTAGGAGATCAGGCCGACCCGGGCGAGGTTCTCCAGGGTGTCGCTGGAGCCCGCTCGGTCGGCCGCGTTCATCGGTGACCCGACTGTCATCCCGGTACCCCTCATCTCAGGCCCCCGTGTGCGTCGAATCTGGCACAGCGGTGATCGTCACGCCCGCTGGACGCGGCCGGACCATCCGGGCGGGTGGCGGCGCCGCTGCCGGCCGCTCGGTGGGGGACACTGGCTCCGTGGCGAGCGGTACGGCGACGATGACGATGGCGCAGGCGGATCCGGAGGTGGCCCGGCGGGCCTGGCCCCGGTGGCTGGCGCTCGGGGTGGCCCTCGTGGGGGTCGCGGCGGTCGCCGCCTTCTGGAGCGACGGCGGTGCGCGGCTGCTGCTGGGCGCGGTCGGGCTGTTCGGCGCGGTGCGCGGAGCGGTCGTGGTCCGCGACGCCGGCCGGGACGGTGGGGACCGCCGGATGCGCACGGTCGGCATCGGCACGGCCGTGGCAGGCGTCGCCGCGCTGGCGGTCGCCGCGGTGCCCGGGGCGCTGGCCGGCTGGGTGCTGCTGGTCGTCGCTCCGCTCGGGCTCCTCGCCGGATCGCTCGCGCTGCTGTCCCGCGGGCCGGTGGCCCGTCGTGGTGGGGTCATCGCGCTCGTGTGGTCGGCGCTGGTGACGCTGCTGCTCGTCGGCACCGGGTTCGGCGCCGACTGGGAGCGGGCGCGGAACGGCGCGACCTCGGTGGCCGCGATCCTCGTGGCGGTGTTCGGCGTCGTCCTGGTGACCGGGTCCGCCGGGCTGAGGGCCGCGGCGTCCCGCCCGGTGCCGCCGAAGCCGCAGGCCGCCGGGTGCGCCGGCTGCGCCTGCTCCGGCGGGGGCTGCGGCGTCCTGAGCTGAGCGCCGCCGTCAGACCTCGGACGCGCGGCTGACGTGCTCGCGGGCGATGGCCAGCAGCGCCCGCCCGGCGGGTGATGGGGGGCCGGTGGCCCGCCAGGCCAGCTCGATCCGCGAGCGCACGGGCGGTTCGATCCGGAGGACCCGGACCGGGACCGTCGCGGCGGCCGCCATCGACGCGGGCACGAGGCCGGTGCCGAGCCCGCGGGCGGCCAGCCGCAGCACCATGTCCAGCCCGGTCGCCTCGAGGGCGACCGTCGGTGCCGTGCCGGAGCGGGCGCACGCCTCGTCCAGCGCCGTCCGGCCGCCGGTGCCGCGGGGGAGTGCGATCAGCCGTCTCGTGCGCAGCTCGTCGAGCGTCAGGACGTCCCCGCGGTGCGGGTCGTCCGCGGGGACGACGGCGACCTGCTCCTCCTCGTGCAGGACCGCTGTGGCGACGCCGGGCGGCGGAGGTGCGGCGCGGCCGACCCAGGCGAGGTCCAGCGTGCCGTCGGCCAGGCGGTCGAGCAGGCCGGAGCTGGTGCCCTCCTCCAGCGCCACCTCCACCCCGGGGTGGGTGCGGGCGAATGCGGCGAGCAGGTCGGCCAGCACCTCGGAGACGCAGCCGACGACCATGCCGACGACCACCCGACCGGTGAGCAGCCCGGTCAGCTCCCCGGCTGCCGTGCGCACGCCGTCGACGGCGGCCAGGGCCTCCCGGGCGCGGGTGACCACCGCGGCGCCCGCGGACGTCGTCCGGGCGCCGTGCCGTCCCCGCTCGAACAGCGGCAGACCGAGCTCCCGCTCCAGTCGGCGGACCGCAGCGCTCACCGCCGGCTGGGCGACCCGCTCGCGCGCCGCGGCGCCCGTGAAGCTGCCCTCCTCGGCCACGGCGACGACGTAGCGCAGCTGCTGGAGTTCCACAACGTCAGGTTATGCAACGGGTAGTGAGCGCGTCTTGGACTTCTGCCTCGTGGCGGCCGAGGGTGGAGGCATGAGCACGTCCGATCCGGCCACGCTGGCCGATACGTACTTCCGCTCCTGGGTCGCCCGCGACGAGCAGGGCCTGCGCTCGGTGCTGGCACCCGACGCCGACTTCGCCGGCCCCCTGGGCACCGCCGAAGGTGTGGACGCCTGTGTCGCGGGCCTGGTGGGGATGGCCCGCATCCTGGACGACGTCGCCGTGCTGCACCGCTGGATCGACGGGGACGACGTCCTCACCTGGTTCGAGCTGCGGACCACCGTCGCGCCGCCCACCCCCGTGGCCAACTGGATGCACCTGTCCGGTGGGCGGATCGCGCGCATCCGCGTCACCTTCGACCCCCGGGAGATCGTCGCCGCGTGATGCCCGACGGCGTCTGCCTGGACCTGGCCCGCCTCGGCCACCCGCTGCGGTCTCGCTGGCTCGATCGCGCCGGAAGGAGGGTGGCGGTCAGGAACGTGAGGACGGATACGGCGATCAGAGCCGCTGTGCCGATCCGGTCGTCGGCCACCCGCAGGCCGACAGCGGCCACTAGCCCGACCACGAGAGCCGGTAGCGCCCTGGCCCGCACGCCCGACCAGGAGGAGTCGTCCGCCATGGTGCGGACCGTGACCCCGGTGCTCGGCGGTGCACCCTCCCGTGGACCGATGGGAGGACGGGGCGGGCGCGCGCCGGTGCCCCGCGGCCGGGTGTGGCCGCGGGGTGTGGCGTTGTCGGGGTGTGTCAGGTCCGGTGCGGGTTCAGGTCAGGAGCGGAGTCCGGATGAGGATCTCGGTGCCGTCGGGGCGGTAGGTGCGCCATCGCCGGCCGGGTGGGGCGGTGTCGTCGCGTTCGATGCGGTAGCCGTGGTGGACCTTGCCGTGGTGGCGTTCGCACAGCAGCGCGGAGTTCCCGACCGAGGTTCGGCCGCCGTTCATCCACTCGATGATGTGGTGGACGTCGCAGTACCAGCGGGGTGCTTCGCAGCCGGCGAACACGCATTTCTTGTCGCGCAGTTCGACGGCTTTGCGGATGTGGGCGGGGACGACGCGGTGGTCGCGGCCGACGTCGATGGGCAGTCCGTCGGGGTCCAGCACGATCCGGGTGATCGTGGAGTCGCACGCGGCCCAGCGGGCGCGGGCGGCGGAGATGGTGGCGCCGAGACCGGTGGTGGCGGCGCCGGGGCAGGTGGCGGGGTCGACGAGGTCGTCGATGCCGATGGTGACGATCACGTGCGGCTTGACGGTGCGCAGCACCGGGAGCTGCCCGGTGGCCAGCGCGTTGTCAGCGAGCTGGACGAGGGCGTCGCCGTCGCGCTGGGCGCGGCTGCGGGTGTCGCCGGCGCAGCGGCTGGCGGCAGAGGTGGATTCCAGGGCGGTGGCGAGCTTCTGCCCGCCGACGGGGTCGAGGGTGCCGTGCACGGTCCAGGTGCCGTCGGGGTGCTGGACCATCGTGAACGCGCGTTCCTCGGTGGGGTCGGGTTCGGGCCCGTCGGGGTCGAGCTTGGCCAGGTAGTCGGCCACGGCGATGCGCAGGTCCCGGTGGCTGCCGTGGGTGGCGACGAGCAGCAGCGCGGCCTCGACCGAGGCCAGGTCGATGCCCTGGGCGGCGGCCTTGTCCCGGTTCCTGGGCTCGGTGATCGCCGCGATCACCTCGACGGAGTCGGCGTCCAGTTCTCCGTCGGTGAACAGGCCCTCGGTCAGCGGCAGGCAGTCCAGCGCCCGGCCCTGGCCGACGAGCCGCCCGGCGGCCGGGGCCGCCATCCGCAGGTGCCCGCGCAGCCAGGACTGCATCGTCTTCGCGCCGTCGTGCTCGCACGCGGCCCGGACATCGGCACGACGGACGGCACGGGTCAGCGCGGCGGTGATCCGGTTCCGCGCGACGACCAGCTCCCGCACGTGGTCCAGCAGCGGCCCGTCGGAGAGCTCGTCCAGGTCCACGCCGGACAGGGCGTCCAGTGCCGACTGCAGCTCACCCATGACCCCTCCTGACCGCTTCGAATGTGTGTTCGATTCTAACGGATCGGAGCATGGCGACCGAGGCATTTCCCCAGCTCAGCGACCTGTCCACAGATTCCGATGAGCCCTTGACGAACAACCCGTGTCAGGTGGAAGCGCCCTGGGCAGACCGCACCCATGCGCCTGGAGAACTCCCCGCTGCTGTTCGCCAAGGGATACGGCTGGCTGCCCGACGCCCGCCGCGCGCGGGGGCGCCGCACCGTCGGCGTCCGGCTCGGCGGGCTGCCGGCGACCGGCATCGTGGGCACCGACGCGGGCCGCTTCCTCTACGACGAGGCCCACGTGCGCCGGTCGCACGCCCTCCCCGAGCCGGTGCAGGGCACGCTCTTCGGCAAGGGTGCGGTGCACACCCTCGACGGCGACCTGCACCGGATGCGCAAGGCCATGTTCGTCGCCCTGCTCATGGAGGACGGCCCCCAGGGCGGCGGCGCCACCGCCCTCGTCGAGCGCACCGCGCAGGCCTGGGACGACGCGGCAGCCACCTGGGCCGGCCGCGAGATCGTCCTGTTCGACGAGGCGGCCCAGGTGCTGGCGGGGTCCGTGACCCGGTGGGCCGGCATCCCGGTGACCGATGACGAGGTCCCGTCCCTGGCGGCCGACCTGACCGCGATGGTCGACGGCTTCGCCACCGGCGGCCCCCGGCACTGGCGCGCCCGGCGGGCCCGCGGCCGGCGCGAGGCGTGGCTCGCCGCGCTGGTCGACGACGTCCGCGCCGGGAGGCGCAGCGTCCCCACCGGTTCGGCCGTCGACGTCGTCGCCCATCACCGCGACGCAGACGGCGAGCAGTTGGACGGGCACACGGCCGCCGTCGAGCTGCTCAACATCATCCGGCCGACCACCGCCGTCGCCTGGTTCCTCGCCTACTCCGGGCACGCGCTGATCAGCTGGCCGCAGCACCGCGCGCGGCTGGCGGGCGGCGACCCGGCGTACGCGGAGGCCTGGGCGCACGAGGTCCGCCGGTTCTACCCGTTCGCGCCGTTCATCGGGGGCCGCGCACCGCAGGCGACCGAGTGGGACGGCGTCCGGATCCCGGAGAACTCGATGGTGCTGCTCGATCTCTGGGGCACCAACCACGACCCCGAGCTGTGGGGAGACCCCTACGCATTCCGGCCCGAGCGCTTCCTCGACCGCGAGATCGGCGCGTTCGAGTTCGTGCCGCAGGGCGGAGGAGATCCGCGCACCAACCACCGCTGCCCGGGCGAGCAGATCACCGTCGGGCTGCTGGCGGCCCTCGCGCCGCGGCTGGCCCGGCTGGACGCCGAGGCGCCGCAGCAGGACCTGACCATCTCGCTGCGGCGGATCCCGGCCCGCCCGGCGAGCGGCGTGGTGTTGCGGGTGGCGTCGTGACGTGCTGTGGTCGAGGAGGTCACGCAGCGCGAGGGCGCGACCGGCGCGCCCTCCGCGGTCGTGGCCGGTCGCACACATGTGCGGGAACGTGGTCGCGACGACCGCACGAGGAGGTGCCGCGATGACCCGATGGATCGCTCCGCTGGGAGCAGCCGTGTCGCTGCTCCTCCTCTTCGTCGGTCTGCTGCGGGCCGAGACCGACCGGGCGACGACGGCCGGGGTGTCGATGGTCCTCTGGGGCGTCGTCGGCCTCGTGCTCTCCGGCGCCGCCGTGGGTCTCGCCGAGTACGCGGCGGCCCACCGGCCGGCGGACCGGACACCCGCGCGCCGCGCCCCGGCGGCCCGCACCCGCTGAACCGCTCAGCTCGCGGGCGCGGGGCCCAGGCCGGCGTCGCGGGCCAGCGCCACGGCCTCGGCCCGGCTGGCCGCGTGCAGCTTCGCGAGGACGTCGGACACCCGGTTGCGGACCGTCTTCTCCGACAGGTACAGCCGCGCGGCGATCGCCGCGTTGGGGAGCCCGTGCGCGACCAGGTCGAGCACCTCGCGCTCGCGGTCGGTGAGCTCCGGGAACGGGACGGCGGCCGCGCGCGCCCGCGACGAGGCGAAGAACGCCAGCACCCGGTCGGCGATCCGCGGGCCGAACACCGCCTCGGACCGGGCCGCGGCGCGCACCGCCCGGGCGATGTCGCCGGCCTCGGACTCCTTCAGCAGGTAGCCGCGGGCGCCGGCGCGCAGGGCCGCGAACACGGAGTCGTCGTCGTCGCTCATGGTCAGCACGACCACCGACGTCTCCGGCTGCGCCGCGGCGATCCGTGCGGTCGCCGGCACCCCGCCGATGCCCGGCATCCGCAGGTCCATCAGCACGACGTCGGGGCGTAGCCGGGCGGCCTCGGCCACGGCGGCCTCGCCGTCGGCGGCGGTGCCCACGACCTCGAGGTCCGCCTCGTCGCCGAGGGCGTCGGCGACACCGTCCCGGTACACGGGGTGGTCGTCGACGACGAGCACGCGGATGGGGCGGGTCACGAGGTGGCCAACGGGAGGCGGGTGCGCACGGTCGTCCCTTCGCCGGGAGCGGTCTCGATCTCCAGCGTGCCGCCGAGCTCGGCGGCACGCTCACGCATGCTGGTCGACCCCACGCCCGGCACCGCGCCGGGGTCGATCCCGGCGCCGTCGTCGCTGACCTCGACCAGCAGGTCGTCGCCCTCGACGGCCAGGCAGACCCGGCAGCCGGCCGCGCCCGCATGGCGGACGGCGTTCGCGACGGCCTCGGTCGCGATCCGGTAGGCGGCCACCTCGACCGCGGCGCGCAGCGGGGGGAGTTCGGCGGCGACCACCGTGACGGGCGCGTCGCCGGGGCCGCCCGACGCGGCCATCCGGTACGCGGCGACGTGCTCCCGCAGCGCCCCGACCAGGCCCAGCTCGTCCAGGGCGGGGGGCCGGAGGTCGTCGACGGCGCGGCGCACGGCCGCCACCGTCCGGCGCATCTGGTCGCGCAGCCGGCCGGCGAGGGCCGCGGCGTCGTCGGACCCGGCGAGCTGTCCGGCCAGCCGCTCCAGCTGCAGCGCCATGCCGGCCAGTTCCGGTCCGACGCCGTCGTGCAGGTCGTTGCGCAGCCGGCGGCGTTCCTCCTCGCGGCTGACCACGATCCGCTCGCGGCTGACCTGGAGGTCGGCCACCAGCCCCGCCGCCCACACCAGCACGGCGGCCCGGCGGGCGACGTCGTCGAACGCGGCCCGCTCGGTGCGGCGCCAGTGCTCGCCGGGGGAGCGGTGGCAGATCCGCAGCTCGCCGACGCCGGTGCCGAGGGCGGTGAGCGGCAGCACCTCGACGTCCATCTCCGGTGGCGCGCCGGCCGACACGACCGGCCCCAGGCGGGGATCGGCCGGGACGACGGCCACCCGCGGCAGCCGCAGCGCCCGCGCGACCTCGTCCACCAGCGCCTGCAGGGCGTCGACCGGGCCGCCGGCCAGGTCCAGCGAGCTGCCCACGCGGCTGGCGACGGCCAGCGGGTCCCGGCGCTCGCCGTACAGGAGCCGGTCGACCCCGCGCTGCGCCCGCTCCCAGCCCGCGGCGGCTCCCAGGGCGGCCACCGCGGCGGCGGCCACCGCGATCCGGCGCTCGCCGGCGCCGAACTCGCCGACCAGGGCGACGACGACCGCGTAGGCGACGAGCAGCAGGGCGGAGAGCAGGGTGAAGACGACGGCGCGGCCCACCACCTGACCCACGTCGAACAGCCCGAGCCGCAGCACGGCGATCCCCACGCTCACCGGCACCGCGGCGAACCCGACGGCGAAGACGGCGTCCGTGACCGGGGTGCTGCCCAGGACGAGGGTCGCGAGCGTCGACAGCACGAGGGTGGTGGCGCCCAGCACCAGCCACTGCAGCCGGGTCCGCTCCACCCCGCGCGACCGGCGCATGCGCAGCACCAGGGCGAGCACCCCGGCGGGGGCGCCCAGCACGAAGATCACCGTGCTGCCGGCCGCGAGGACGTACTCCGGGAGCTCCGTGGAGGTGACCGACAGCGGGTTGTCCAGCGCGTCGGTGAGGTCCGAGTGCCCGCGCACCATCGTGGCCAGCACCGTGACGGCCACGACGGTGGTGAGCACCCCGGCGAACGGCCGCCACCGCGGCGAGGGCAGGACGCCGGTGGGGAAGTAGAGCGGCACGAGGGCCAGGACGACGAAGTAGGGGGTGAACCCCCAGGCCGTCAGCCAGATCGCGGCGCCGGCGAGCGGCCCGGACCAGCCGTGCTCCAGCGCCGGGCCCTGCGCGAACTGCCCGGCCAGGAGGTAGGGACCGAACACGGCGGTGGTCAGCAGCAGCCACCCCACCCGGTTGCCCGGCTGGCGGCGCAGGACCAGTGCGGCGACCGGCGGGTAGAGCAGGCCCATCACGGCGTCCGCGCCGTAGACGGGGGTGCCGCCGAACCAGGCCCCGACGGCGACGGCGGCCAGGGTGCACAGCACGCCGGTCAGCGCGAGGAGCCCCGGCAGCCGGGAGCGGGTCCCGGCGGCGGGGGTGCGGACGACGGTCGGGCCCGGCACGGGGGACATGGTGCCGCGCCGACGTCCCGGAGGGGAGGGACGCAGACCCCCCGGAACCGGGCGGCCGCCCGCCCGGGGGCCGGTGCCCGGGAAGACGGGACGCGCTGCCCTGGGGTCCGGGACGCGGGGCGCCGGACCGTCGTCGCCAGCACCGGACGACTCACACACCGCACCCGGAGGACACCATGAGCACCCCGCCCGCCGCCCCCGCCCCGCAGATCGGCCTCCCCGTGCAGGAGCCGCCCGCGCCGCAGATCCCGACCGACGTCCAGGGCGGGCTGCGGCCCGGCGCCCGGTTCCGCCGCATCGGCGGCGCGTTGTCGCTGGTCACCTCGGGGACCCTGGTCTTCGCCAGCCTGCTGATGATCCCGTACGAGAACCAGACGGAGGAGGCGTACCTGCAGACCGGCGTCGACCACCAGAGCAACATCCTGTGGGCGGCCGTGGTGCTGCACTACGGCTACCTGCTGCTCCTGCCGGCCGCGCTCACGCTCGTGCACGTCGCCCGCCGGGGTGCCCGGAAGCTGTCGACGATCGCGATGGTCCTCGCGGGGATGGGCGCCGCACTCTCCGGCGTGATCGTCGTCGACTTCTACGACGTCGCCCTCGCCAACGGCCTGCCCCAGGACGAGGCCCTGCGCATCTTCGACCTGGCCGGCAGCTACGGGCAGGGCGCGCTGATCGTCGCGCCGGCGATCCTCGGCCTCGCGGTCGGCACCAACCTCGCGGTGTTCGCGGCCTGGTGGGCACGGGCGATCCCGGTCTACCCCGTCGTCCTCAGCATCGTCGGCTGGGTCGTGTTCACGTTCTTCTCCGGCGACGCGTGGCTGCCCTCGATCGGCACGGGCCTGGCCGCGATCGGGCTGGCCTGGGCCGGCGTGATCGTCTTCCGGATGCGCGACGAGGTGTGGGACCGCATCTGAGCGCCCGCCAGGATCAGGTCCCCTGATCATCGAGCGTCCTCCCTCACCGCAGCACGTGAGGGAGGACGCTTCGTGATCAGGGGACCTGATCGTCGCCGCGTCAGGCCAGCCGGCTCAGCTCCGCGGGCAGCTCGCCGGGGGTGAGGGCGCCGAGCCGCTGGGTGGCGCGGGTGAGCGCGACGTAGAGATCGTTGCGACCGCGCACCCCCTCGTCGAGCACGCCCTGCGGATCGACGACGAGCACCGAGTCGAACTCCAGCCCCTTCGCCTCGGTCGGTGTGAGCACCACCGGGCCGGCCGCCGAGTCCGCCTCCGGCCCGGAGGTGACCGCGGGCAACGCGGCCGCCAGCCCGGCGGTCACCGCGGCGACGCGGCTCGGCGGGACGATCACCGCGAGCGTCCCCTCGTGCCCGTTCCACTCGGCCGCGCACGCGGCGGCCCGGCCGGCCAGGTCGGACTCCCCGACCCGCGCGGCCCACGGCGGCTCGCCGCCCTCGCGGACCGACCGCGGCGGGGTCAGCCCGGTGCCGCCCGCCGCCAGGACGTCCGCCGCGACGGCCATGATCTCGGCCGGCGTCCGGTAGTTGACGGTCAGCTCCTCCAGCCGCCACAGCCCCTGCGCGTGCGGGTCGAGGACCTCGGCCCAGCGGTCGGCACCGGCCAGCGACCCGGTCTGCGCGACGTCGCCCACGACGGTCATCGACCGGGTGGGGCAGCGGCGGACCAGCAGCCGCCACGCCATCGGCGACAGCTCCTGGGCCTCATCGACGACGACGTGGCCGAAGGTCCAGGTGCGGTCGGCGGCGGCGCGCTCGGCGGTGGTGCGCAGGTCGAGCTCCTGCTGCCGGTCGGCCAGCCGCTCGGCGGTGAGCAGGTCGCCGGCGCTGAGCACCTCGCCCTCCTCGCCGTCCTCCAGGTCGGTGGAGCGGGAGCCGTGCAGCAGGTCCAGCGTCGCCTGGGCCTCGGCGAGCCGGCGGCGGCGGTCCCGGCCGGCGCGGCCGCGCTCGGCCGAGTCGTCGGTGCCCAGCAGCTCGTCGGCCTCCTCCAGCAGCGGGACGTCGGCCGGGGTCCAGTCCCCGGCCGGCCGGTGCAGGAGCGCGCGGTCGGCCTCGCTCCACCCGGGGGTGGCGGCGGCGATCGCAGCGGGGTCGGCGTAGAGCTCGCGCAGGAAGCCCTCCGGGGTCAGCCGCGGCCACAGTTGCTGGGTCAGCGCCCGCACGCCCGGGTCGCCGGCCACCTCGCGCCGAAGCGAGCTGAGGTCGTCGGAGCCGAAGAGGTCGCGGGCGCCGTCGATGCCCTCGCCGAGCTTCTCCGCCAGGCGCTTGGCGAGCAGGTCGACCAGGCGGCGGGCGAACTCGGCCCGGGCCAGGTTGTGCAGCCGGGCGGCCCGGCGGGCCGCGCTGCCGGTGCGCGCGACGTCGACCGGGCGCAGCCGCAGCGGCGTCCCGTCGATGACCACCTGCACCGGCGCCTGGGGCACGACCTGGCGGGCGCGGACCGCCCGCTCCAGCACCTCGACCATCTCCAGCCGGCCCTTGACGGCGGCGGCCTGCGGCGACTCCGCGGCCCGGGCGTCGATGCCCGGCCGCAGCTGCCCGAGCCCCGACAGCAGCACGCCGGTCTCGCCGAGGGAGGGCAGCACGTCGGCGATGTAGCGCAGGAACGTCGGCGTCGGCCCGACCACCAGCAGTCCGCGCCGGGCCAGGCGCTCGCGGTGGGTGTAGAGCAGGTAGGCGGCGCGGTGCAGGGCGACGGCGGTCTTGCCGGTGCCCGGCCCGCCCTGCACGACCAGCACGCCGTTGGCGTCGGCGCGGATGATCCGGTCCTGCTCGGCCTGGATGGTGCGGACGATGTCGGTCATCCGGCCGGTGCGCGAGGCGCCGAGGGCGGCCAGCAGCGCGGCCTCGCCGGTGATCTGCAGCCCGTCGGTGTCGGCGGCCGTCACGGCGTCGATCAGCTCGTCGTCGATCCGGGTGACCGTGCGGCCGCGGGTGCGGATGTGCCGGCGCCGGACGATGCCGAGCGGGTGCATGGGGGTGGCGGTGTAGAACGGCCGGGCCGCGGGCGCCCGCCAGTCGACGAGCGCCGGGTCGGTGGTGGCGTCGTCGGCGGCCAGCCCGATCCGGCCGACGTAGAGCGCGCCGTCCTCGGTGCGGTCGATCCGGCCGACGACGAGGCCGGGCTCGGCGGCGTCGAGGGCGGTGACCCGCTCGGACTGGAAGCGCACGGTCGCGTCGCGCTCCTGCAGGTCCTGCGGGGACACCGCCGGTGAGGTGATCGCCTGGCGCAGCCGGTGGGCGGCGTGGTCGCGCGCGGCGTCCAGGCGCCGGTACAGATCGGTGACGTACTCCTGCTCGGTGGCCAGCTCGGAGTCGGGGACGACATCGGACCGGGTGGTCGTCAACGCGCTCCTCGGGGTCGGGTCGTCGGGACGGACCGACCATTGTGCGCGTTCGCGACCGGCAGGGGGCCGCGGCTCACCCGGCGAGGGCCACCAGCCGTTCGGCGAGCTCGGCCGGACGCGACAGCGCGGCCAGGTGCCCGCCCGGCACCTCCTCGACCTCGAGGCCGAGCCGGTCGGCGGCGACCCGCCGCTGGAAGTCCGGCGGGAAGAACCGGTCGTCGCGGCCGGCCAGGACGACGGTCGGGACGTCGGGCCACGCGGCCAGCGGCCAGGGGTCGGCGAACGGCCGCCCCGACTGGTCCCGCTGCGGCGGCGCGGTCGCCAGCACCTCGGCGGGGACGTCGTGCAGGAACACCTCGTCCGACGCCGGCACGTCCTGACCGGTCGCGGCCCACCAGTCGCCGCCGGTCTCGCCGGGGAGGGGCACCATCGCGTTGAGCAGGACCAGCAGACGCGCCCGGAGCCGGTCGCAGACCAGCGGCGCGGTCAGCCCGCCCATCGACTGCGCCACGAGGACGACGTCGCGGGCGTCCCCGGCGGCGGCGACGACGGCGTCGGCGTAGGCGGCCAGCCCGGCGGTGTCGTCGTCGGCCGGGAGGTCCACGGCCACCGCCTCGGCCCCCCGGGAGCGCAGCTCGGGCACGAGCCGGTGCCAGTACCAGGCCGAGCCGCCGGCACCGGGGACGAGGACGAAGGTGGGGAGCACGGGAGGAGGACCGGGCAGCGCGCGCGAACTCATCGGCAGCGGGCCCCTCCGGTGGCAGCATGCCGGCGTGCCGGCCGTGCCCGTCCCTCTCGCCCCCGGTCGCGTGGAGTGCCGGGTCCTGGGCCCGCTCGAGGTCCGTGCCGGTGGCTGGCCACTGCCCCTCGGCGGGCGCAAGCAGCGGCTGGTGCTCGCCACGCTCCTGCTCGCCGGGGGCCGTCCCGTCTCGGCCGACCGCCTGGTCGACGTGCTGTGGGGCGACGACGCGCCCTCGACGGCGCGCAACACCCTGCAGGCGCACGTCTCCGGGTTGCGCCGGGCCCTGGGCCAGGCCGGGGCGCCGGCGGTGGTGCGCCGCGACCCCGGCTACGCCGTCGACCTCGCCGGTGCCGACCTGGACCTGGCCCGGTTCCGCGGCGCGGTCGAGGAGGGCCGGACGGCGCTGCGGGAGGGACGGCCGGACGCGGCGGTCCCGGCCCTGGACACCGCCCTGCAGCTCTGGGCCGGGCCCCCACTGGCCGACCTGGCCGACGAGCCGGGGCTGGCCGCCGAGCTGCGTGCCCTGGAGGAGGACCGGCTCGCCGCCGTGGCCAGCCGCGCGGAGGCCCACCTCGCCCTCGGCCCGTCGGTGTCGCTGGTCGCCGAGCTGACCGAGCTGGTCGCCGAGCACCCGCTGCACGAGCACCTGCGGGCGCTGCTGGTCCGGGGCCTCTACCGGGCCGGGCGGGCCGCCGACGCGCTCGGCGTCCTCCGGGCCGGTCGCCGGGTGCTGGCCGAGGAGCTCGGCGCCGACCCCGGCGCCGAGCTGCGCGACCTCGAGCGCGCCGTCCTGGACGCCGAGGACCTGCGCGGACTGGAGCGCGAGAGCATGCCGTTCCTGCTCCACCAGGACGCGACCGGCGCGCAGCGGGCCGAGCCGCTGGACCCCGCCCGCAGCCCCGTCACGATCGGCCGCGCGCCGGAGAACCCGGTGGCGCTCGTCTGGGACCGCGAGGTCTCCCGCGTCCACGCCCGCCTGGAGTGGAGCCGGCTGGGCTGGGTGCTCGTCGACGTCTCGCGCAACGGCTCGCTGGTGGACGGCGTGCTGGTCCGGGGCGGCCGGCGGCTGCTGCGCGACGGGGCGGTCCTGCGGATCGGGGAGACGGTCCTGCTGTTCCGCTCCGCCGTCTCGGCCCGGCCGGCGACGGCTCCGGAGACCGCACTGGCGACCGCGGAGGCGCCGGTCCGGCTGCTCGCCGGCCTCTCGCCCGAGGAGCAGGACGTGCTGGCCACGGTGCTCGCCGTCCCGGCCGGCGGGTTCACCGGCGGGCGGCCCGAGGAGCTGCTCGCCGAGGCCCTCGGACTGCCGGTGGAGCGGGTGATCGCGGTGGTGCCGGTCCTGTGCCGGCGGTTCGGTGCGCCGGACGGGGGGCCGGGCCGGGTGCCGGCCCTCGCCGAGCGGGCCCGCGTGCTGGGCCTCGCCTCGGCGTGACCCCGGCGCCCGGCCGGCGCACCGGCCCTCGTGCCGGCCGTCATCCGGCGAAGAGGGAGCCGAACAGGTCGGCCGCGACCTCGCGGACGGTGTCCGGCGCACCGGTCGAGGAGTCCACGGCCGCGGCCTCCAGGGACGGTGCCGCCGTCGCTGCCTCGGTGGGGTCCCCGGCGGACGGGGCGTCGTCCCCGGCCGACAAGTAGTCGTAGCCGGCGCCGTACTCGTAGGTGGCCTCCCAGTAGACCCACCCGTCGGACTCGACGAACGCGAAGGTCACCGCCTCGTAGGCGTAGGCGTAGGAGTAGTCGCCGGCCGCCTCGGACCAGTCCGCGTAGCCGTCGTCGTCGACGTCGTAGTAGAGGGTGTCGACGTAGCCGTCGAGATCGTCGTCGGCCCCCCACACGTCCGGCGCGCCGTTGTCCGTCGTGTCGACGCCGACGGCCTCGACGTAGCCGTCCTGGTCCTCGTCGAAGGCCCAGGTGTCCTCCCAGCCGTCGCCGTCGGTGTCGGTGCCGATCTGCTCGAGGTAGCCGTCCTCGTCGTAGTCGTAGCCGTAGGTGTCCTCGTAGCCGTCGGAGTCGCCGTCGAAGCCGTAGGTGTCGTAGTAGCCGTTGGCGTCGGTGTCGTAGGCGATGAAGGCGGTCGTGTCGGCCGACGCGGTGCCGGCGCCGGTCACGGCCAGGGCGACGACGGCCGCGGCGGGGACGGTGCTGCGGAGCAGGGTGCGGGTCAGGCGGGTGCGGGTCATGGCTGGTCTCCTCGGACGAGGGAGCCGGTCGGCTCCGATGCGAGGACCGTGACGGAGGCCGCTGAAGGACCGCTGAAGCCCGGAAAGGTGCAGGTGAGCGGGCTCACCCGGCCCGTCCGGGAGCGCAACCGGGAGGTCACCTCCGCGTCATCTGGCGTGCCTACCGTCGATCGGGACGCTGCGAGACCCGCGGCCGTCACCGCACCAGAGGGGGAGGCCATGAGCGCCACCAGCACCATCGAGCGACCGACCACCAGCACCGTCGAGCAGGCCACCTGGACCTGCCCGAACTGCTCGGGCGAGAGCCGCGCCCACCGCAAGCGCTGCGCCGACTGCGGCACGTCCCGCCACTGAGGGCGGGACGACGCGGCGTCAGGCCGCGGGCGGCTCGCCGCGCAGCCGGATGACCGCCGCGCGGTAGCGACGCCGGCCGTTCAGCCGCCAGGCGGTCCGGGTGGCCGGGGTCAGGGCGGCGAGCAACCGCGCCTGCTCGCCGGGGCCGGCGTCCTCCAGGGCGAGGCCGAGCACGAACATCTGCTCCCTCGCCGAGAGAGCGCAGCCGGCCGCGGCCGTGATCGCCGACCACTGCTCGGCGGGCAGGACGGCCAGGAGGGGCAGCAGCGCCCGCTCCTCCTCGGCGGTCTGCCCGTCGAGGGTGCCGGCCAGGACCAGGCAGGCCATCGCGAACGAGTCCCGGGCGGCGGCGGTCCCCGTGACCGACCACTGCCGGGCGGCGGTGCCGACGTCGCGCAGCAGCCGGTCCACCCGGGCGGTGCGCGCGGTCCAGTCGGCGATCCGGCCCCGCGCCCGATCGGCGTCCTCCGCCGGCAGGGCGCGCAGCAGCGTGGGCCAGATGAGGTCGCGCTCGAGCGCGTGGTGCTGGAGGAGGACCCGGCCGACGAGGTCGGCGTGCGCGGCCAGCGCCGTGGTGCGGGCGGGGTCGTCCGGGGCGGCCCAGGTGGCCAGCCGGGTGAGGACGCGGAACTCGCGGCGCACCAGCCGGTGGACGACGAGCTGGTGCGCCGTGGCCCGGCACGGCGTCGCGGGGGCCACCGGAGCGGACCCGGGAGGGGAGACGGGAGGACGGACCGCGGCGGTGGGCATGGCGACCTCGATGCGGGAGCGGACCGGGCCCGGGAGCGGCTCGGGATGGCGGGGACGCTAGGGCCGCGGCGGTCCCGGGCGCCAGGGTTTTCCGTCCCGCCCCGGCCGGGCACCTGCGGGCGGCGGAGGGGTGCCGGACCACGCGGTCTCACGTAGGTTCGCGGCCGTGTCGGTGGTGCTTCGCAACCGGGTGCGGATCAGTGGTGTCCCCACCGGACGGCCGATCCTGTTCGCCCACGGCTTCGGCTGCGACCAGACGATGTGGCGGCTCGTGGCGCCGGCCTTCGAGGCCGACCACCGCGTCGTCCTGTTCGACCACGTCGGCGCCGGGGGCTCCGATCTCTCGGCCTACGACCCGGCGCGCTACGGCTCGCTGCAGGGCTACGCCGACGACCTGGTGCAGATCTGCCGGGAGCTGGACCTCAGCGACGTCGTCCTCGTGGGCCACTCGGTCAGCGCGATGATCGGCGTCCTCGCGGTGCGCGCCGCGCCGGAGCTGTTCGGGGCGCTGGTGATGGTCGGGCCCAACCCGCGCTACGTCGACGACGGCGACTACACCGGCGGCTTCACCCGCGCCGACATCGCCGGGCTGCTGGACTCCCTCGACGCCAACCACCTCGGCTGGTCGGCCGCGATGGCCCCGGTGATCATGGGCCCCGGGCAGCCGGAGCTGACCGAGGAGCTGACCAACAGCTTCTGCCGGACCGATCCCGACATCGCCCGCCAGTTCGCGCGGGTCACCTTCCTCTCCGACAACCGCGCCGACCTCCCCGCGGTGAGCGTGCCGACGCTGGTGCTGCAGTGCTCCGACGACGCGATCGCCCCCGACGCGGTGGGGCGCTTCGTCCACGAGCAGGTACCGGGCAGCACGTTCGTCCAGCTGGCCGCGACCGGCCACTGCCCGCACCTGAGCGCGCCGGAGGAGACCGTCGAGGCGATCCGGGCCTGGCTGCGCGAGCCGGCCGGACGGGTGCGAGCCTGAGCCCCGTGGAGGACGCGCCCGGCGCCGGGCCGGCCGAGCTCGGCCGGCTCATCGAGGACGACCCGGCCGACCTGTACGAGAACGCCCCCTGCGGCTACCTGTCGATGCTGCCCGGTGGGCGGATCATCAAGGTGAACCGCACCTTCGCCCAGTGGTCGCGCCGCTCGGCCGAGGAGCTGCTCGGCGCCTCGTTCCCGGAGCTGCTCACGGTGGGCGGGCGGGTGTTCCACGAGACCCACTTCACCCCGCTGCTGCGCATGCAGGGCGCGGTCCGCGAGGTCGCCCTCGACCTCGCCCTGCCCGACGGCACGACGCTGCCGTGCCTGGTCAACGCGGTCGAGCTGCGGGACGACGCCGGCGCCCCGGTGCTGGTGCGGGCGACGCTGTTCGAGGCCACCTCCCGCCGCCGGTACGAGCGGGCCCTGCTGGCAGCGCAGCGCACCGCGGCCGAGTCGGAGACGCGGTCGCGCGCGCTGCACCAAGCGGTGTCGGAGCTGGCCGCGGCGGTGTCGGTGCACGACGTCGCGGTGGTGCTGGTCGAGGGCGCACGGGCCGCGGTCGCCGCGGACGGCGGGGGGCTGTGGCTGTTCCCCGCGGAGGAGGCGCCCGGCCGGCGACCGGGCCGCACCCCACCGCGGTTGCTGGCCCAGGCGGGCATCTCGGCTCCGCTGCGGGCCGAGCTGGAGCGGCTCGGCGCGCGGGCGACCCGGCTGGTGCGGCCCGGCGGGGTCCGGGTCGTGCCGCTCGGCCCCGACCTCGAGCGCCAGGAGCCGGGGCTGGCCGCGGTGATGGCCGCGGAACGGGTGGACGCGCTGGTCCTGGTGCCCGTGACCGCCGAGGGACGCCCGCGCGGGCTGCTGGTGCTCGTCCGGTCCGCGGACGGCGAGGGCGGCGGCGAGCTGATCAGCCTCACCGAACCCGGGACCGGCGGGGACCTCGCCGTGGCCGACGCCGACCTGCTCCGGACCCTCGGCCGGCAGGCCGGGCAGGCGCTGGAGCGGGTGTGGCTGTACGAGGAGACGGCGCGGCAGGCGGCCCGCTCGGCGTTCCTCCTCGACGCAGCCAGGCTGATGTCGGCGGCCGCGGGGGTGGCGGAGACGGTGGAGCGGCTGGCCCTGCTCGCCGTCCCCCGGCTGGCCGACCTGTGCCTGATCGACCTCATGACCGAGCACGGCTGGACCCGCCCGGCCGCGCGGCACGCCGATCCGGCGCTCCAGCACCTGGCCGACCGGCTGCGGGACGTGCACCTGCCGCCGTCGGGCGGTGCGCACCCGAGCGTGCAGGCCGCGGACGGCGGGCGCACGGTGTGGGTGCGCGAGGTCACCGACGCCTGGATGGCCCGCATCGCGCAGGACGACCGGCACCTCGCGGTGCTCCACGAGTTGCGGCTGACCGGGCTGGTCGCCGTCCCGCTGATGGCCGAGGGCCGGCTCCTCGGCGTCCTGACCCTGGGCAGCAGCCGGCAGCGCGGGCCGTTCACCGCGGCCGACGTCGAGGTCGCCGAGCAGCTGGCGCTGCAGGTCTCCCAGGTGGTGGACAAGGCGCAGCGGCTGGAGCTGGAGACCCGGACCTCGCACGCGCTGCAGGCCAACCTGCTGCCGCCGGCGCCGCCGCCGGTGCCCGGGCTGGCCGTGGCGGTGCGGTACATGGCGGCCAGCCAGGGCGCCGACGTGGGCGGTGACTTCTACGACGTGGTGCCGCTGCCGGCCGACGGCACGGTCGCGCTCGCCGTCGGCGACGTGGTCGGGCACGACATCACGGCCGCGGCGGTCATGGGGCAGCTGCGCAGCGTCCACCGGGTGCTGCTGGCCGAGCGGCCGTCGCCCAGCGCGATCATCGACCGCTTCCAGGCCGGCTGGGGCCTGCTCGGGCTGCAGCGCATGGCGACGGCGCTGTTCGGCCGGCTCGACCCGGCGACCGGTCAGCTGCGGCTGGCCTCGGCGGGCCACCTCAGCCCGCTCCTGATCACCGGCGACCGCGTCGAGTACCTGGACGTGCGGCCCAGCCGGATGCTCGGCGCCCCGCCGGCACCGGCGCCGGCCGTGGAGTGGGCCGGCGTCCTCCCGGTGGGCGCCACGCTGGTCCTCTTCACCGACGGGCTGGTCGAGAGCCGCACCGCCGACATCGACGCGGGCCTGGCGGCGCTGCGGGACGTGGCGCGGGCGGCCAGTGGTGCGGGCCCGGACGAGCTGTGCGACCGGCTGCTGGCCGAGCTGACCGGCGACCACCGCGCCGATGACGTCGCCCTCCTGGCGGTCGCCCGCGTGTGAGGTCGGTCCCCGCGCGGGTGACATCGGCCGCGGGCAGGTACAACCGGAGCGGACAGCACCACACCGATGTGGGGAGATCGGCGACCATGAGCAGCGATGCACTGACCCTGGCGCCCGCGCCGCGGTCCGAGGCGGCCGAGCAGGTGCGGGCGGAGGTGCGCGAGTTCCTGGCCGCCGAGCTGGCCGCGGGCTCGTTCAGCACGCACGTGGACACCTGGCTGTCGGGGGTGGACCCCGACTTCTCCCGGAAGCTGGGGGAGCGGGGCTGGCTGGGGATGACCTGGCCGAAGGAGTACGGCGGGCACGAGCGGACCGCGATGGAGCGCTACGCCGTCACGGAGGAACTGCTCGCGGCCGGGGCGCCGGTGGCGGCGCACTGGATCGCCGACCGGCAGTCCGGCCCGAACCTGCTGCGCTACGGCACCGAGAAGCAGCGGCAGGAGATCCTGCCGAGGATCGCGGCGGGTGAGTGCTTCTTCGTGATCGGCATGTCGGAGCCGGACTCGGGCTCGGACCTGGCCTCGATCCGGACGAAGGCGTCGCGGGACGCGAACGGCGACTGGTTGGTCACCGGGGCGAAGGTGTGGACGTCGAACGCGCACCACTCGCACTACGGGATCGTGCTGGTGCGGACCTCGCCGGCGGATCCGGCCAACCGGCACGCGGGCCTGAGCCAGCTACTGGTCGACCTGTCGTTGCCGGGCATCGCGATCAACCCGATCCGGATCCTTGACGGCGGGCACCACTTCAACGAGGTGGTGTTCGACGACGTGGTCGTGCCCGGCGACATGTTGCTGGGTGAGGAGGGCGCGGGCTGGCACCAGGTGACCGCGGAGCTGGCCTTCGAGCGCAGCGGGCCGGAGCGGTTCCTGTCCACCTATCCGCTACTAGCGGAGTTCGGTCGCCGGGCCGCTTCGACGGGGGATGCCGCGCAGCTGGCGGCGTTGGGCCGGTTGTCGGCGCGGCTGCTGGCGCTGCGGCAGCTGTCGTTGCGGATCGCGGCGGCGCTGGACCGCGGGGAGCTGCCCAACATCGCCGCCGCCCTGGTCAAGGACGTCGGCACCACCTTCGAGGCCGACGTGGTCGACGAGGTGCGGCGGGTGGTGGACGTGCCGGCGTCGCTGGACTCCCCGGATCCACTCGGGCGGGCGCTGGCCGAGGCGCAGCTGCACGCACCGGGCTACACGTTGCGCGGTGGGACCAACGAGATCCTGCGCGGGATCGTGGCACGAGGGCTGGGACTGCGATGAGCGATCAGGACCTGGTGGTCGAGACCGTCCGGGACATCCTCGCCGGGCACGAGCCGCTGCTGCTGGACGCCGAGCAGCAGTGGGACGCCGGCCTCTGGACGGCGCTGGCGGAGGCCGGGCTGACCGGTGTGGGCATCGCCGAGGAGGCCGGCGGGTCCGGCGGTGAGCTCGCCGACGCCGTGGCGATCGTGCGCACACTCGCCGCCGGAGCCGGGGCGGTGCCGGTCGCCGAGCAGCTGCTCGTGGCGGCGCCCGCGGTGGTCGCGGCCGACCTCGACCTACCCGCCCCCGAGGAGCCGCTGACGTTCGCGGTCGCCGACGCCGTGACCGCCGAGCCCTCCGACGACGGCGACGGCCCCGGCCGCTGGACGCTGAGCGGCACGGCGACCGACGTCCCGTGGGCCGGGGTGGCCCGGCACGTCGCGGTGCTGGCCGCGGCACCGGCCGGGATCGAGGGCTCGGTGCTCGCCCTGGTCGACGCCACGGGGCTGACCACGACCCGGGCGGTGAACCTCGCCGGCGAGCCGCGGGGGTCGCTGGTGCTCGACGGCGTCCCGGCGTCCGGTGCGCTGCTGCGGCCGGAACAGGCGGCCCACCTGCGCGCCCGGTACGCCCTGGCCCGGTCGGTGCAGCTGGCCGCGGCCCTGGAGCAGGTGCTGGCGTGGACCGTGCAGTACGCCGGTGAGCGGCAGCAGTTCGGCCGTCCGCTGGCGAAGTTCCAGGCCATCCAGATGGAGCTGGCCGAGATGGCCGGCGAGGTGACCGCGGTGACGGCGATCGTCGACGCCGCCGTCCAGGGCCTGGAGCGGGGCTCGCCGGAGCTGCCGCTGCTGGCCGCCGCCGCGAAGGTGCGGGCGGGTGCGGCGGTCGAGGTGGTGGCCCGGCTCGCGCACCAGGTGCACGGCGCGATCGGCTTCACCCAGGAGTACCGGCTGCACCACCTCACCCGGCGCTGCTGGTCGTGGCGGGACGAGGCCGGCAACGAGGCGACGTGGTCGCGGTTCCTCGGTGCGGGCGTGCTGGCCGACGGCCCGGACGGTCTCTGGGGGACGCTCACCCGGCTCGGCTGAGCATCGGGGCGGGTCCGGTGCCGGACCCGCCCCGGCCGCTCAGGCCATCTCGGGCACCCGCAGGTGGGCCAGCACGAGGTCGAACTCGGCGACGTCGGTGATGGTGACCTCCATCGCCGAGACGAAGGTGTCCCGCATGCGCATGGCGTCCTCGCGGCTGGCCTCCATGGAGGCGCGGTCGTCGAAGGTCACCGCGGAGGCCGCGCGGCCGGTCTCCCGGTCGATCATCAGGCTGACGCTGCAGAAGCCGGGGAGCTCGTCGAACTGCGGGACCATCGTCATCCGGTAGGCGTCGAGGACGCGGTCGATCTGCCCGGTGTCCGCCCGGCTCCAGATCACCCGTGTGCAGGCACCCTCGGGGGCCTCGTGGCGGCGGTGCATGACGGCGATCTCGTACTCGTGCACCTCCATCTCGCCGCCCATGATCTCGCGGGCCTGCTCCCGCATCGTCTTCACGCCGTCGGCGCTGGCCCTCATGGCCTGCTCGTCCGTCCAGGCGGCGGTGACGATGCAGCGGCCGGACTCCCGGTCGGCCAGCATCGACAGACCCACGCAGCCGTCCATGTCCATGACGGCGGGCATGACCCGGTCGCGTACGTGCGCGATCCCGTCGTCCACGCGCGTGGGGTCGCCGTGGACGGTCGTCGTCCGTGCGTACATGCCGCTCCTCCTCACGGGGCGCGGCGGCGCCCGTGCGGCGCCGCCGCGTCGCCCACCGTCCTCGCGCGGCCCCGCGGGGGACAGGGACCTCCGACCCCGTGCGGTCAGTCGGTGCGGAGGTCGAGCCCGGAGGTGTCGAGGCAGAGGTCGGCCCGGCCGGAGGTGGCCGCGATGAGCTCGGCGTTCGGGTCGTCGACGGCCGCGACCCAGGCGCGCGCGGCGTCGGGGGACTTGCCGAAACGGACGTGCCGGTCGAGCAGTCGGGCGCGGCGGGTGGCGTCGTCCAGGCCGACGTACCAGACCTCGTCCAGCGCGCCCCACACGTCGGGCCACGGGGGCTCCTCGAGGAGCAGGTAGTTGCCCTCGGAGACGACGATTCGCGTCCCCGGCGGGACGGCGATGCTGCCGGCGACCGGCTGCTCGAGGTCGCGCTCGAAGGCCGGCGCGTAGACCGTCGTCTCTTGCTCGGCCCGCAGCCGGCGCAGCAGGGCGAGGTAGCCGTGCCCGTCGAAGGTGTCGACGGCGCCCTTGCGGTCGCGGCGGCCGAGGGCGTCGAGGGCGGAGTCGGCGAGGTGGAAGCCGTCCATGGGGACGCCGACGGCCGGGAGGCCGCGTGCGCACAGCCGGGACACGAGCCAGGTGGCCAGCGTCGACTTGCCCGCGGCCGGCGCCCCGGCGATGCCCAGCAGCACCCGCGGCCGGCGCTTGACCAGGGTGGCGACCCGGTCCAGGAGGTCGTCGGGAACGGGAGCACTCACAGGAGGCAGCATGCCGCTGCGCAGGCCGGGTGGCACGGCCGGGATCTGCTCGCAGGAAACGCCGTGCGTCGTGCGTGAGTGCGTCGCTAACGGGGCATGGCGGTTCCGATGAACGCGGAGTCGGTCAGCCGAGCGGGACGGTCACGTCCGCCTCTCGCGCTGCCCGGCCGCCGGGACGCCGCGGACGGCGGGCTGGACCCGTGGGTCGTCCGGCTGCTGCTGCTCGTCGGGTTCCTCGGCGCGCTCGTGGTGGTCATGGTGGGCCTCTCCTCGGCTGCGCGTGCCGACGAGACGCCCGTTTCGGGACCGCTGGGGTCTCTCGTCACGACCGTGACCGCACCGGTCGAGGCGGTGGCCGCGTCGGTGGTGGAGCCGGTCGTCGCGCCGGTGACCCCGGTGGTCGAGACCGTCGTCGAGTCGGTGCCCGCTGTGGTGGAGCCGGTCGTGGCGACGGTGCCCGCGGTGGTGGAGCCGGTCGTGGCGACGGTGCCCGCGGTGGTGGAGCCGGTCGTGGCGACGGTGCCCGCGGTGGTGGAGCCGGTGGTGGCGACGGTGACCCCGGTGGTCGAGAGGGTCGTGGCGACGGTGACCCCGGTGGTCGAGGCGGTCGTGGCTCCGGTCGTTCCCGTCGTGCCTGCGGTGCTGGAGCCGGTGGTCGACGTTCTGGCTCCGGTCGTGGATGCGATCGAGCCCGTCGTCCAGCCGGTGGTCGATACCGTCGAGCCGGTGCTCGTCCCGGTCGTCGATGTCGTTGATGCCGTCGAGCCGGTCGTGGACGCAGTCGAGCCCGTCCTGCCCACAGTGCTGGAGCCGGTAGTCGACGTGGTCGTTCCCGTCGTGCCTGCCGTGCTGGAGCCTGTGGTCGAGGTCCTGGCTCCGGTCGTTCCCGTCGTGCCTGCGGTGCTGGATCCGGTGGTCGAGGTCCTGGCTCCGGTCGTGGATGCGATCGAGCCCGTAGTCCAGCCGGTGGTCGATGCCGTCGAGCCGGTGCTCGTCCCGGTCGTCGATGCCGTCGAGCCGGTCGTGGACGCGGTCGTTCCCGTCGTGCCTGCGGTGCTGGAGCCGGTGGTCGAGATCGTGGCACCGGTCGTCCAGCCGGTGGTCGAGGTCGTGGCTCCGGTGGTCGATGTGGTGGCTCCGGTCGTCCAGCCGGTGGTCGAGGTCGTGGCCCCGGTGGTCGATGTGGTGGCTCCGGTCGTCCAGCCGGTGGTCGAGGTCGTGGCTCCGGTGGTCGACGTCGTCGCTCCGGTGTCGGTGCCGGTCGTGGACGCGGTCCAGCCCGTCGTCCAGCCGGTGGTCGAGATCGTGGCTCCCGTCGTCCAGCTCGTCGTGGACGTGCCCACCCCGCCGGCGCCCGGCCCCGCACCCGCCTCCGAGCCGCTGTCGACCACTCCGGCTCCCGCCGTCAGCACGACGACCAGCGACATCGAGCCCGGCGCCTCCGCGGTCCAGCCGATCCCGGCCCCGCTCCCGGTCCCTGCGATCGCCCCCACGCCTGCGGTCGAGCCGGTCCTGACTGCGTCCGTCCTGACCACGACGCCCACCTCTGCCGGTCGAGCGGCGGACGTCTCGCCGGCGCAGGCGGACACCGCCCCGCCGTCGCCCCTCCCGGCGATCCCGCAGCCGCCGGTGCCCGCGCCGGCACCCGCACCTGCGTCGTCATCCCCGGGTTCCTCGGCGGCCTCGCCGTTCGCGTCCCCGGACGCGACACCCGTCCCCGTCCTCCCCACCCCGGGGAGCGGGACCACGCCCGTCGACTCCGCGCCCGCCGGCTCCTCCGGCGGCGTGCTCGACGGTCCGGGCACCTCGCCCGACTGACCCTCCTCCCGGCCGCACCCGGCCGTGCCCGCGTCACGCGGGTGCCGGGTGCGGCCGCCTGAGGAGCGCGAACGCGCGCTCCCGGAGGAGGCCATCAGACGCTCCCCGCACCCCGGTCGGCCGCGGCCGACCGGTCCGGGTCCCTGGTTCTCCTCCGCGAGCGACGCAGTCGGCCGACCGCGAGAGCGGTCGTGCCCTCCGCCGGTCACGGGGCGGGCGGAGGGCACGAGGCGGGGAGACAACGGGGGCTGGAGTTCCGCTGTACGGACGCCGCGGCGTCCGGGAACTCCCGGTCTCTCCGCACCGGCCGGGACATCGCCGGCGGGGGACGTGCAGCTCGTGTGGCACGTCCTCCGCCGGCTCCCCGTCACCTGGCAGGGTGCGCCCGTGGACAACGCCGATCCGGTCCTGCTGGCCGTCGCCCTGTTCGTGGCGGTCGTCGTCATCGCCGCCGCGCTCGTGTACTCGCGCTGGCCGCGGCGGACCGGTCGGCGGCGGAGCCGGGGATACGACGACCGAGGCGGCGACTACAGCTCCACCGCATGGGCCGGCGACGGCGGCGCGAGCTACGGCGACCGCCGCGACTCCGACCCCGGGAGCTGGTCAGGCGGCAGCGACAGCGGCTCGGACGGTGGCTCCGACGGCGGGAGCGACGGCGGAGGCGGCGGCGGGGACTGACCGACGGGCCTACCGGTGGCCGATGCCCCCCGGCCCGTGGTCGGCCGGGACCTCCTCGCCGGCGGCGACCGGACCGGGCGGCGTCCCGTCCCCGAACGGCGAGCCGCCCAGCTGCTCGCGACCGTGCGGGGTCAGCCAGTTCGAGGTGTCCGGCCCCATCGGGATGATCTTGGTGGGGTTGATGTCGGCGTGGACGACGTAGTAGTGCTCCTTGATCTGCGGGAAGTCGGTCGTGTCGCCGAACCCCGGCGTCTGGAACAGGTCCCGCGCGTAGCCCCACAGCACCGGCATCTCGCTCAGCTTCGAGCGGTTGGCCTTGAAGTGGCCGTGGTAGACCGCGTCGAACCGGGCCAGCGTGGTGAACAGCCGGACGTCGGCCTCGGTGATCGTGTCGCCCATCAGGTAGCGGCGGTCGGCCAGCCGCTCCGACAACCAGTCCAGCGCGGTGAACAGCCGCCCGTAGGCCTTGTCGTAGGCGCGCTGCGAACCGGCGAACCCGCAGCGGTACACCCCGTTGTTGACCTCGGTGTAGACGCGCTGCATGACCTCGTCCATCTCGTCCCGCAGGTGCTCGGGGTAGAGGTCGGGAGCGCCGTCGCGGTGGTACGCCGTCCACTCGGTGGAGAGGTCGAGGGTGATCTGCGCGAAGTCGTTGGTGACGACGGCCTTGGTCGGCACGTCGACCATCGCCGGGACCGTGATGCCGCGCGAGTAGTCGGGGTCCCGGGCGAGGAAGGCCTCCTGCAGCCGCTCGTAGCCCAGCACCGGGTCGCGGCCACCGGGGTCCAGGTCGAACGTCCAACTGCGCTCGTCGTGGGTCGGGCCGCAGATGCCCATCGACAGCACCGGCTCCAGGCCCAGCAGCCGCCGGACGATCGTCGACCGGTTTGCCCACGGGCAGGCCCGGGCGACGACGAGCCGGTACCGGCCGGGTTCCACCTTCCACCCGCCCGATCCGTCGGCGGTGATCCGGTCGGTGATGTAGTTGGTGTCCCGGGAGTAGTCCCGGCCCTGCTCGACGTAGCCCGATCCGTTGCTGTCCTCGCTCACCGCCCCAGCCTCGCCGACGCGGGCCACTCGCGCCCGCTCGAGCTCACAGGCGGGACGTCGTGGCGTCGTCCCGCTCGCCGGCGAAGAAGGCGTCGAGGACCTCGCCGAACACCGGCTCGTCGGGGGCCGCCGCAGCGAAGAGGGTCATCGACGAGCGCAGCTTCACCGCGTCGACGGGTCCGAACACCTGCTCGGCGGTGCGCCCCTCCAGCCGGGCGAGCACCCGGGCGCACTCCACCAGCCGCGGACCCAGCACCGGATGGGCCAGGTAGGCGCGCGCCTCGTCGAGTCCGGGGACCGCGTACCGCTGCGCCGTGGAGCTGCGACCCAGGCCGGCCACCTGAGGGAACACGAACCACATCCAGTGGCTCCGCTTCGCGCCGGCGCGCAGCTCCGCGAGCGCCTGCTCGTAGGTGCCGGACTGCGCGTCGACGAAGCGCTGCAGGTCGAACCGATCGCTCACCGCCGCTCCATGCCCCGGCCCGGGACGCCACCAACCTGTTCCGAGCGTCCCTGTGCTCTGCCCACCACCCGTGGGCAGAGCACAGGGACGCTCGGGGCACACCAGCCGCCCGCGAGTGGGCTCGCACCCAGGCGGAAGATGGTTGCGACGAGCAACGGTGGTCGAGGAGGACGGCATGCAGCGGGACCGGGGGAGCTACCCCTTCGACACCAGCGGGATCGAGACCGGCCCGGACGGGATCCGGCGGTACACGGGCCTGCGGCGCAACGTGGTGGCGCTGCTCCTCGACGTCGCCGCGCGGTACCCGGAGCGCCCCGCGGTCGCCGAGCTCGGCGGCGGCAGCGTCACCTACGCGCAGCTGGTCGAGCGCGGACGCCGGGTGGCGGCCGGTCTGCGCGGAGCGGGCGTGGGCCCCGGCGACCGGGTCGCGCTGCGGATCGGCAACGGCCTGGACTGGGTCCTGGCCTACTGGGGGACGCACCTGGCCGGCGGCGTCGTCGTCCCCCTGAACACCCGGCTGGCCGAGGCCGAGGCCGAGTACGTGCTGGCCGACTGCGGCGCCGCGTACGTCGTCCGCCCGGGGGAGCCGCTGCCCGATGCCGACCCGGACGGGACGCCGGACGCCGACCGCGCGCACACCGACGTGGCCGCGCTCTTCTACACGAGCGGCACGACCGGCCGGCCCAAGGGCGCCATGGTCACGCACGAGAACCTCCTGACGACGATCGAGAACGTCATCCGCTGCCGGGAGCTCGACCGCGACCCCGCGCTGGCGAACTCCACGCTGATCTCCGTGCCGCTGTTCCACGTCACGGGCTGCTGCTCGCAGCTGATGACCCAGGTCGAGCTCGGCGGCCTCGCCGTCGTGATGCCGCAGTTCCGGCCGGCCGACTTCCTCGCCGCCATCCCGGAGTACGGCATCACGCTGATCACCACCGTGCCGACGATCTACGAGCTCGTGCTGCGCCACCCCGACTCCGCGACCACCGACGTCTCGACCGTGCGCACGGTCAGCTACGGCGGTGCGCCGATCGCGCCGGAGCTGGTCCACCGTCTGGTGGACGCCTTCCCGCGTGCCCGGGTGGGCAACGGCTTCGGGCTGAGCGAGACCACGGCGCTGGCGACGTTCCTCCCGCACGAGTACGCCGCCGAGCATGCCGACGCCGTCGGCTTCGCCGCGCCGGTGGACGACGTGCGGATCGACCGGCCCGACCCGGTCACCGGGGTGGGGGCGCTGCTCGTCCGCGGGCCTAACGTGGTCGCCGGCTACTGGGGCGACCCGGCGCGCACGGCGGAGACGTTCGTCGACGGCTGGCTGCGCACCGGCGACGTCGCGCGGATCGACCAGGTGCCGGCCGGGGGCATCGTGCGGATCGTCGACCGCGCCAAGGACATGATCAACCGCGGCGGGGAGAACGTGTACTCGGTCGAGGTGGAGAACGCCCTCGCCGAGCACCCCGACGTGGTCGAGGTGGCGGTCGTCGGCGTGCCGGACCCGGTGATGGGGGAGAAGGTCGGCGCCGTCGTGCTGCCCCGGGAGGGCGTCGACCCCGCGGCGCTGGTGCCCGACCTCGCGGCGTTCGCGCGCGAGCGCCTGGCGGACTTCAAGGTGCCGCAGTTCGTGCGGGTGCTCAGCGGACCGCTGCCGCGCAACGCCGGCGGCAAGGTGCTCAAGGCGCCGCTGCGCCAGCCCACCGGGTGGATCGAGGTGCCGCGCCGGTGACGGTGCCGGCCGGCGCGGGCACCAGGTCGGCGAGGACGTCGTCGAGCCGCCCGGCGTGCAGCGCCTCGAGGAAGGACTCGATCCAGCTGCCGGGCAGGGTGAGCCAGCGGCTGCGGTGCGCGGTGTCGAGCCGGACCACGTAGGTCCACCAGGTGGCGGTCACGACCTCGACCCGGACCCGGGCCGCCGCGCGGGGACGCAGGTCCATGGGCCGGGGCGTGGCACGCGGGGCGTCGTCGCGCTCGGGGGTGTCCCGCTCGACCGGCAGGGGCAGGTCCCCGGCGGTCACGGCGTGCAGGGCGGCGAGGTCGTCGGCGTCGAGGAGCTCGGCGAGCCGGTCGCCCAGGAGGTCCACGACCCGGGCGAGGTGGGCGCCCGCGGTCGTCGTCCCGCCGCGCGAGCGCAGCCGGGCCGTCCGTCCCTCCGCGTAGAGGTCGGGACCGAACGCCCGCCGGTCGACGTAGGTGCCGTACCGCTGCACCGCCCGCTGGGTGCGGACCCGGAGCGGGGGAGGCAGCAGGGCGCGGGTGCGCCGGGAACGGACGGCGTCGGCGGCCAGTCCGGAGGCGGCGACCGCGACGGCGGCGGCGTGCCGGAGTGACCGTCCCTCGGCGTACTCGCCGCAGATCTCCAGGCGCCCCGGCCGGGGCCGGACCAGCAGACCGGGGGAGTCGGGGCCGTCCAGCAGCAGCATGAGTGCCGGCGCCAGCCGCCTGACGACGAGGCGCGCCGCCTGCACCACGAGGTCGTCGTCGACCGACGTGCTGACGTGCGTCGAGTAGCCCGCCAGCGTCCAGCCCGGCGGCAGCTCGCCGGCCAGGGCGTCCCGCCCGGCCGCGGCCCAGGCGTGCACCTGGGCCGCGGTGCCGCGGCCGACGACGACCGGCGGGGTCACCACCTCGGCCTCGGGGCCGTCGGCGGTGACCACGCCGCCCCAGCGGCCGCGGGCGGCATGGGGGTCGCCGGGGTCGAACCGGGCGCCCAGCGCCCACCCGTCGATCCGCTCCCGGACGTCGACCGCGAGGCCGGCGGCGTCGCGGACCGCGAACTCCTGTTCGACCCCGCACCGGGCGCGCGGGTCCGGGACGACCAGCCCGCCCAGCGCTGCGGTCACGCCGACGTGAACGTGAAGGTGCCGAGGTAGACGCCGCAGAGGGCGGGCCCCGGGATGATCACCGGGTCGGCGCTCTCGACCCAGGTGCCGGTCAGCGTCGGCTTCTCCGGCGGCCCGGACACGCGGAACGTGATCGTCGCCGTGGCCATCCCGCCGGAGCAGGACGGGTTCTGCCAGACCACGGGGGTCGTCGAGATGGCGGCGTACTCGCCGGTGCCGGTGGGCGCGGCCTCGAACGGGGGATTGCAGTTCCCCGGAGCCCGGCAGTGCACGACGGTGCACGTGCCGGTGCCGTCGCAGGGGCCGGTGAGCTCCCACGTCCGCTGCCGGACCTCGCCCACCGAGCCCAGCGAGGGGTCGGGCCCGAACCCGGGCGGCGACACGAACTCGGTGGTGGTGAGCACGATCGGCACCGTCCGCGGGCCGGTGAACGCCGGTGTGGGCTCCGGCGTCGGCTCCGGGGTGGGTTCGGCGGACGCCGAGCTGGGCGTGGGCGCGGCGGCCGGCGCCGGGTCGTCGTCCCCGCCGCCGAGGAGGACGACCAGTGCCACGGCGCCGGCGACGAGCAGCGCGCCCGCCGTGACGAGCGCTGCCACCGGTGGCCGGTGCGGAACGCTCTGCCGTCCCTTGTCGGCCCGGCCGGCGGGGTCGCCGGACAACCACTTCCCCGTGACGGGGTCGCGCTCGGCCGGGAGGGTGACGCCCCGGCCGGGCGGACGGTCGGACAGGACGGGACCCCCCGTGCGGGCGAGGTCCCGGCCGCGCGGCAGTCGGGGCGAGGTCACCGGCGTCAGCTCTCCGGACCGGAGCCGGGCCCGTCCCCGCCGTCCCGCCGGCGGAGGACGCCGCCGAGCGGAGGCAGTCCGGCGGACCGGCCGTCGCCTCCGGTGCCCTTGGCGGCGTCCGAGGCGGACGAGAACCCCTTCGCGGCGTCCGCGGGAGAGGCCGCGCCCTTGGCCGCGTCCGCAGGGGCCGACAGGCCCTTGCTGTCGAACGCGGTCTCGAAGCCCTTGCCGTCGGCTGTGGCCGGGAGGCTGCCCGTCCCCTTGCCGAGGACGTCGCTCGCGGCAGGCCCGGGAGCCCAGTTGCCCTTCTCGCCCATGGTTCCTCCACCTGACGGCCCGGGACCCGGGCGTGTGACGGCGGAGCATGACCGTGCGTCACCGGCGGCGGGGTGGCCCGGGCCGTTCCTGCCCCTCCCGAGGGACCCCGTCCGTGTCCAGGTCGCCCGTTCAGGTGGTCAGCGGGCCGCGGCGGCGACCGCGAGCGGGCCGGCCTCCTCGGAGTCCCGTCCCCACGCGACGGCGGTGTCCCAGCGCAGCGAGGCGGAGAGCCAGAGCAGCACGTCGTGCAGGCGCAGCCGGGTCAGCCGGATCCCGAGCACGGCGCGGACCCGGGCCTCGAGGAGGGCGAAGGCGGCCGCGTTGGCCCGCAGCTCCCGGAGCACGACGGCGTGCACGCCGCTGTCGCCCTCCGCGGTGTGCGGCCACAGCTGCCGTCGGGTGACGCCGTCCAGCAGCGGGAAGAGGTCCGGCCGGCGGTGGTGCAGCGCGGCGAGCACGTAGGTGCCGTGTGGTCCGCCGGCCAGGCCGCGCAGCGCCGCGCCCACCGTGCCGGGCTCGGCGAGGACGCTGGTCTGCTCCTCCGGCAGCTCCCAGAACGCCCGGCCGGCGGCGCCACGCACCGCCGCCTCGGCTCCCGGCAGCGCCCCGTCGAGCGCGGTCCGCACCGCCGTCCAGCCGTCGGGGTCGAGCCGTCCGTGCAGGCCCTCGGCGAGCAGGACGTCGCGGTCGGTCATCCGGGCCGAGGTCTCCGGCGGCTGGCGGTCGAAGCGCTCGAACGCGAACGCGCGGACCCGGACCCAGCGCCCCTCGCGGGCGTTGGGCGCCCGGAAGCGCAGCGGCCGGCGGCCCAGGGCGTACCCGACGACGGCGGCCAGCGCGTCGTCCGCGCCGATCGGCTCCGGACCGGCGCTGGGCAGCAGGAGTGCGGCGTCCATCGGCTCCCCCTCCGACGTCGGCGTCCCGCCGACGGTACCCACGGTCGGCTGGTCCGGCCGGTCGGACCGCTGAGTTCCGGCCGCTCCGGCGGTCGACCCTCCATGGAGACGATGCAGCAGGCCCTCGCCGCCGCGGCCACCGAGACGGCGCGCGTGGTCACCGCGATCCGTGACGACCAGCTCCCCGCCGCCACACCCTGCGCGGACACGCCGGTCGCCGCCCTGCTCGACCACCTCGACGGTCTGACGCTGGCCTTCCGGCTGGCCGCGGAGAAGCGGGTGGGCGGCACGGCGAGCGCCTCGGCCGACGCCCTCACCCCCGACTGGCGGACCCGGATCCCGCAGCGGCTGGCGGCGCTGGCGGCCGCCTGGCGCGATCCGGCGGCGTGGGAGGGCGACGCGGAGGCGGGTGGGGTGACGATGCCGGCCCAGGCGATGGCCGCCGTCGCGGTGGACGAGGTCCTGGTGCACGGCTGGGACCTCGCCGTCGCCGTCGGCGCGCCCTACCGTGCGGACCCCGGCGCGACCGAGGTGGCCACGGGGTTCGTGTTCGCCGCGACGGGTGAGGGACCGCCGGTGGAGGGGTTGTTCGGCCCGCCCGTGGACGTCCCCGCCGAGGCGCCCGCCTTCGACCGGCTGCTGGGCCGGACGGGCCGTGACCCGGGGTGGCGGCCGCCGGCCGGCTGACCCGTGATGATGGGGCCATGCGCACGCCCCGGGGCCGCTCCGCCCTGCTCGCTGCCCTGACCGCCCTGGCCCTGGCCGCCTGCAGCTCCGGCGACTCCGGCGACTCCGGGGACGACGCGGCCGACGACACCCCGGCGGCCGGCAGCAGTGCGGTGGACGACGACGGCGGCGGGACCTACCTCGCGCTCGGCGACTCGGTGCCCTTCGGCTACATCGACGACAACCCGGGCGGGTACCAGGACGAGGACGCCTTCGTCGGATATCCGGAGCTGATCGGCGAGGACCGCGGGCTGGACGTCGTCAACGCGACCTGCCCCGGTGAGACCACCACGAGCTTCGTCGATCTCACCGCGGTCAGCTTCGGCTGCACGAACGTCCAGGGGCGCGACCCCGGCTACCGCGACGCGTTCCCGCTGCACGTCGACTACGACGGCACGCAGCTGGAGGAGGCGATCCAGGTGCTGCAGGAGACCGACGACGTCGAACTGGTCACCCTGCAGATCGGCGCCAACGACGGGTTCCTCTGCCGGGCCGGCGGCGAGTGCGACGACGCCGCGGGGCTCGAGGCGCTGACCGGCCGGCTGCAGGAGAACGTCGACGGGATCCTCTCCGCGCTGCGCGACGAGGGCGGGTACGACGGGCAGATCGTCGTCGTCGGCTACTACTCGCTCGACTACGGCGACCCGGTGTCGATCGCCGGCAGCGACGGGCTCAACGAGGCGCTGTCGGCCGCGGCGGAGGCCAACGACGCCGAGTACGCCGACTCCACCGAGCTGTTCCGGCCGGTCGCCGAGGAGGCCGGCGGCAGCTCCATCGCGGCCGGGCTGGTGCTGCCCGACGACGTGCACCCGACGCTGGAGGGGCAGCGGCTGCTCGCCGACGCCGTGGAGAGCGTGCTGTGACCCTCGTGGTGTGATTCCTGCGAAGAGATGTTCGTCGACACGAAGAGGTGTGGTCGTGGCTGAGTCCGGCTCCGGTGAGGTCCTGCTCGAGATCGACGGCGGTGTCGCGGTGGTGACGCTGAACGCGCCCGACCGGCGCAACGCGCTCACGCCGGCGATGGCCCGCGAGCTGACCGGGGTGCTCGAGGAGGTCGACGCCCGGCCGGAGGTCGGCGCACTCGTCATCACCGCCGTCGGCAAGTCGTTCTGCGCCGGCGGCGACGTCGCGACGCTCAAGGCCGCGGGCGAGGACCCGGCCGCCCCCGACCTCTACGAGGGCATGTCGGCGATCTACGACTCCTTCTACCGGCTGGGCCAGGTCACGGTGCCGACCATCGCGGCCGTGCGCGGCTCGGCGGTCGGCGCCGGCATGAACATGCTGCTGGCCACCGACCTGCGCGTGGTGGCGACCGACGCCCGGCTGCTGGCCGGCTTCCTCAAGCGCGGCATGCACCCCGGCGGCGGGCACTTCGTCATCCTGTCCCGGCTGATCGGCCGCGAGGCCGCGGCGGCGATGGTGCTGTTCGGCGAGGAGATCAGCGGGGCCAAGGCCGTCGAGCTCGGACTGGCCTGGGAGGCCGTGGACGCCGACGCCGTCGAGGGCCGCGCCCGCGAGCTGGCCGCCCGCGTCGCCGCCGACCCCGAGCTGGCGCGGGTGACCGTGGGCAACTTCCGCAAGGAGACGGCGACGGCGGTGTCGTGGGAGATCGCGACCCAGTTCGAGCGCCCGGCCCAGATGTGGTCCATGCGGCGCCAGGCGGAGAAGGGCTAGGGGCGCAGCAGCACCTTGACGGCCTCGCGCGCGTCCATCGCCCGGTAGCCCTCGGCGACGTCGGCCAGCGGCAGCTCGCGGTCGAACACCCGGCCGGGGCGCAGGCCGCCGGTCAGCACCGCGTCGAGCAGCTCCGGCAGGTAGGCGCGCACCGGTGCCACACCGCCGCCGGCCCGCACGTTCCTCATGAACAGGCGGCGGAACGGCAGGACCGCCTGCGGTGCGCCGACGAAGCCGACGGCTCCACCGGGCCGGGTGACGGCGACCGCGGTGTCGACGGCGTCCTGGCTGCCGACGCACTCGCACACCGCGTCGGCGCCGTCGCGGCCCAGCAGCTCGCGGACCGCGGCCACGCCGTCCCGGCCGCGCTCGGCGACGACGTCGGTGGCGCCGAGCTCCCGGGCGAGGGCGGCGCGGTCCGGGTACCGGGACAGGGCCACGACCCGTTCGGCGCCGAGCCGGCGGGCGGCGAGGACAGCGGACAGTCCCACCGCGCCGTCGCCGACCACCACGACCGTCGACCCGTGGCCCACCCCGGCGGCGACGGCCGCGTGGTGGCCGGTGCCCATGACGTCGGAGAGCGCCAGCAGGTCGGCGTCGGTGACGTCGGCGGGGCGGTCGCCCACGCGCAGCAGGGTGCCGTCGGCCAGGGGCACGCGGACGAGCTCGGACTGGCCGCCCACCGTGGGCAGGCCGTCGGCGTCCGGCTGCCCGTAGAAGGACAGCCGTACGCACGACCCGGGGACGCCGCGCCGGCAGCTGGCACAGGTGCCGCAGACCACCGCGAAGTGCGGGACGACGAGGTCGCCCGGGGCGACGGTGGTGACCGCGGCACCGACGGCGGTGACGACGCCGAGGAACTCGTGGCCCATGAGCATCGGCAGCGGGGCGCCGGCGCCGCGGTAGGAGTGCAGGTCGGACCCGCAGATGCAGGTCGCGGTGACGCGGACGACGGCGTCGGTGGGCCGCACGACGACCGGCTCGGCCACCTCACGGACCGATACGGTGCGCGCGGCGTCGAGGCTGGTGGTCAGCACGCCGTGAAGGAGAGCACACGATGAGGTTCTCGACGGGGCTCCCCGGCCTCGACCGCTATCCGCCGAGCCGGTACGCCGGGGACACCGAGCCGTGGCAGGCGCGGCTGACGACGCCGGACTTCCAGCGGATCGCCCGCACCGCCGACGAGCTCGGGTTCGACTCGATCTCGGTGTCGGAGCACATCGTCGTCCCCACGTCGCTGACGGCGAACATGGGCGCGCACTGGCCGCACGCGTTCACCGCGATGGCGTTCCTGGCCGGCGCGACGACGCGGATCCGGGTGAACTCGGCGGTGATCGTGCTGCCGTACCACCACCCCGTGGACTTCGCGAAGGCCGTGTCGACCCTCGACGTCCTGTCCGGCGGGCGGGTCACGCTGACCTTCGGCGTGGGCATGGCGCCGGGGGAGTTCGCCGCGCTGGGCGTGCCGTTCGAGCACCGGGGCGCGGTCATGGACGAGTACGTCGCGGTGATGAAGGAGCTGTGGACCGCGGAGTCGCCGTCGTTCGCGGGGGAGTGGGTGCGGTTCGAGGACGTCGTCTTCGAGCCGAAGCCGGTGCAGAGCCCGCACCCGCCGCTGTGGTTCGGCGGCCGGTCGCTGGTGTCGCTGCGCCGGGCCGCGCGCGAGGGTGACGGCTGGGCGCCGGCGGGCGGGCTGCTGGGGAAGGGGCCGTGGCTGGAGGAGCCCGAGCAGTTGCCCGGGATGCTGGAGCAGGTGGCCGAGCTCCGGGACGGGCGGCCTCTGGACGTCAACTACCCGCTCATGCAGCCGCGGATCGGGCCGAACCACACGGTGCAGCCCGCGTCGTTCCAGCCCACCAGCGCGCAGCAGATCGTCGACGAGTGCGGCCGGCTCGCCGGCCTCGGGGTCACCCACACCAGCGTGCCCTCCCTCGCCGACGCCCCCGACAGCCTCGAGGGGCACCTGGAGGGTCTGCACTGGATCGCGGAGCACGTCCTCCCGGCGTTCACCGAGCGGCCGGGGGTCCCGGGGTGACCGGGGATGCCCTGGCTGCCGCGCACGTGGGCAGGTGCGGGCGCCGGATCCCGCCGGCCTGATCGGCGGCCCGCACCGCCCCCCGCGCGCTCCGACATTGCCCCGCCCCACTGGGCAATCTCGGAGCAGCCGGCAGGTACTCCGCCGCACGCTCGTGCTCTGCCCAGATATGTGGGCAGAGCACGACAGTCCGCGGAGGCACCTGTGCCGCCGGCGACACGGCGGCGTAACGCCACCGGCCTAGCGTCGGCGGGCGTGAGCTTCCGGGTGCCGACCGTCGACATCAGTCCCTACGTCACCGGCGAAGGAGACCGGGCCGCGGCGGCGGCCGCGTTCGACGCCGCCTGCCGCGAGGTCGGGTTCGTCCAGGTCACCGGGCACGGGGTGCCCGACGCGGTGATCGGCGGGCTGACCACGGCGATGGACGGGTTCTTCGCCCTCGACATGGAGACGAAGAAGGGCTACCGGACGCCGCCGGAGATCAACCGCGGCTACAGCCCGCCGAAGTCGGAGTCGCTGTCGCTCTCCCTCGGGGTGGACGCGGCCGCCGGCAACGACTTCTTCGAGGCGTTCAACGTCGGCGCCGCCCGGTCGACCTACGGCCGCGACGACCTGCCCGCCGACCACTACGCGGAGAACCTCTGGCCGGCCGAGGTCCCCGGCTTCGAGGCCCGGGTGTGGACCTACTTCCTCGAGGCGCGCCGGGTCGCCCGCACGCTCACCCGGGTCGCCGCCGACGCGCTCGGCCTCGCCGAGGGGTTCTTCGACGCCTACCTCGACCACTCGGTCGACGTCCTCCGGATGAACGACTACGCCCTCCCGCCCGGCACGGTGACCGGCGAGCCGACCGGGATGGGCGCGCATACCGACTACGGGATCGTCACCGTGCTGTGGGCCGACCAGGTGCCCGGGCTGCAGGTGCTCGGCGGCGACGGGTCGTGGCACGACGTCCAGCCGGCCGACGGTGCGCTGCTGGTCAACCTCGGCGACCTCACCGGTCGCTGGACCAACGACCGCTGGCTGTCGACGCTGCACCGCGTGCAGCCGCCGGTCGTCGACGGGACGATCCGCCGGCGCCGGTCGGCGGCCTTCTTCTGCGACGGCGACCTCGACGCGGTCGTGGCCACGCTGCCGCAGTGCGTCGACGCGGAGCACCCCGACCGCTACGAGCCGGTGACCGTCGAGGAGCACCTGACGGCGAAGCTCGCGGGTTCACGGGCGGGCGTCCGCAACCCGAGGACCGGTCGGGAGACCGAGCGCGTCCTCGCCAGCCGCGAGTAGCCCCCGTCACCTTCCCGTGACCGCCTCCGGGTGCCGATGTAGAGGACATGGCGAGACGACGGCGCATCGGGGACGGCCTCGCGACTCTCGGCGGAGCCCGCCCCGAGTTGCTGGAGGCGTCCCCCGGCTCCCGCCCGCGGTTCGTCGCACTCGGCGGGGTGCTGCTGAGCACCGGCGGGCTGGCCGTGGTCTCCATGGCCTTCGCCGTCGCGATGGCGCTCGGCGTCTGGTGGCCGGTCGCGCTCCTCGTGGGGCTGGGCTGGGGCTTCGTCGTCGTCAACCTGGACCGGATGCTGCTCGTCGGCATGGCCCACGACGCCTCCGTCGGGCGCAACATCGCGCTGGCGATCCCGCGGCTGGGCCTCGCGCTCGTGCTCGGCGTCGTCATCGCGACGCCGCTGACGCTGCAGGTATTCCACAAGGAGATCGACACCGAGATCGTCACGATGCAGGCCGAGGCCGCCGACGAGTATCGGGCCTCCCTGGACACCGACACCCGCTTCGCCGGCCTCCCCGACCTGACCCAGAAGGTCGCGCTCGAGGAGCAGATCGTCGCCACCGGCGGCGCCGCCGACCCGGCGCTGGTCGGCGTGCAGGCCGACGTCGCCGCCAAGCAGACCGCCCTCGACCAGGCGATGGCCACCCACCAGCAGTTGCAGGCCCGCGCCCAGTGCGAGCTGGACGGCACCTGCGGCACCGGCGAGGCCGGCCAGGGGACGGCGTACCAGTCGGCCGCCGCGGCCGCCGACGCCGCCACCGCCTCCGTGGCCGCCGCCCGGACCGCGCTCGACGACGCCCGCGACACCGCGACCGAGGCCGAACAGCGGAGCCTCGCGCTGGCGCAGACCTCCCTGGCCACCGACACCGCCCAGCTGGAGCGGCTCACCGCCGACCAGGACCGGCTGCAGGCCCAGTTCGACGCCGCCAACGAGGGCTCCGGCGGCATCCTGCTCCGGCTCGAGGCGCTGGACCGGCTCAGCGACCGCAACAGCACGCTGTGGGCGGCCAAGACGATGCTGTCGCTGCTCTTCCTCTGCGTCGAGATGCTCCCGGTGCTGGTCAAGCTGCTGCTGAACTTCGGCCCGCCGTCGGCCTACGACGAGCTCGCCGCGCTCCGCGACCGGGGCGACATCGAGGTCGAGGAGCTGCAGAAGCAGTCGCGCGTCGACATCGCCCAGGCCCAGGAAGAGCTCCTGGTGATGGCCGAGAAGGAACGCGTCGACCGGCAGAAGCAGGCGATCCTGGCCCGCCGTCGGGCGGCACTCGCCTCGGCGGTGCAGCAGGCCACCACGACCGCACCGGCGGCCGCGCCGGCCGAGGCCCCGGCGGCGGGCGGCGACGACTCGCTGCGCGCCCTCTGGGACACCGGCCCGATCCGGCTCGCCCGCAGCGCCGCCCGGACGGTGCGCACCGCGACCCGCCGTCCCGGCGTCCCGGCCTAGGCACTAGTCCGCGGGGGCCGGGCCGAGCAGCCGGACCTCCTCGATGTCGAGCTGCGACTGGATCTCCCGGAGCACGATGTCGTCGATCTGCCGGCCGTCGCGCAGCGCGATGATCGCCTGCCGCTTGTAGCCGAGCAGGCCGAGGCGGAGCTGCCGGTCCTGCTCCCGCAGGTCGGCTCCGCCGTCGCCGTCGTCGGAGTACTCGGCCTTCAGGTCGCGGGCGTGGTCCTCGTACTCGGCGCGGATGCGCTGCAGCAGGTCGCCGTCGATGTCCAGCTGCTCGGCGACGCGGGGGAGGGCGTCGAGCGCCGCCTCGGACGCGGCGACCCGGGCCAGGCGGATCTCCTCGCCGCGGGCGGTGTCCTCGGGCAGCCGGGCCCAGCGGACGACGGCCGGCAGCGTGGTGCCCTGCACGATGATCGTGAGCAGGATGACCACGATCGTGGTGAACACGATGAGGTCGCGGTCGGGCACGGACGCCGGGACGGCCAGTGCGGCGGCGAGCGAGACGGCGCCGCGGAAGCCCGCCCAGCCGGTCGCCGTCCGGGCGCGCCAGGTCGCCCGGCGCAGTCGCTGGGACGGCCGCCGGTCGAGCGTGCGGATGACGCCGGTCATGGCGTGCACCCAGATCAGCCGGGTGCCGACGACGACCGCGGTCAGCACGAGGGCGACCCAGAGGGCGTGCATCTTGCGGCCGTCCTCGAGGTCGTCGACCACGCCCGGGACCTGCACGCCGACGAGCACGAACAGCGAGCCGTTGATCAGGAAGGTCGCCAGGTCCCAGAAGGCGTAGGCCTGCACCCGCGAGCGCGCGCGGATCACCCGCGGTCCGGCGGTGGTCAGCAGCAGCCCGGCGGTGACGACGGCGACCACGCCGCTGGCGTGCACGAGCTCGGCGAGCAGGAAGGCGGCGAACGGGGTGACGACGCTCAGCGCCCCCTCGCGCAGCGGCTCGTCGAGGCGGCGGCGCACGCCGATCACCGCGAAGCCGACCAGCGCGCCCGCGGCGATGCCCCCGCCGTAGGAGCCGAGGAACCGCCAGCCGATCTCCCACGGGCCCGGGTCGGCCTCGCCGGTCGCGACGGAGACGGTCACCGCGAACAGCACGAGCGCGGTGCCGTCGTTGATGAGGCTCTCGGCGCGCAGCGTGGTGAGGGTGCGGCGCGGCATCTTCTTGGCCAGGCCGGCGATGGCGGCGGCGTCGGTCGGGGCGAGCACGGCGCCGAGCACCCAGGCGGCGTGCGGGTCCATGCCCAGCGACATCGCGACCCCCGCGACGGCCGCCGCGGTCACGATGACCAGGACGACCGCGGACAGGATGATCACCCGGAAGTTCGCGCGGATCTCGCGGATGCTGACGTTGAGGCTCTCCCAGTAGAGGATCGCCGGGAGGAACAGCAGCAGGACGACGTCGGGTTCGAGCTCCACGTCGCCGATCGCGGGGATCAGGCCGAGGGCCGCGCCGAACACGATGAGCAGCACCGGCGGGGCGACGCTGTACCGCGCGCCGATCGTCTGGCCGACGATGACGCAGAGGCAGAAGACGACGATGACGACCAGCGGCAGCACGGTCTTGGACAGTAGGCCGCGGTTGTGTCAGGTGGGTGGCAGCGGCTGTCGGGGGTTCCAGCAGGACCCGGCTGGACGACGACGGCGGACCGTCGCTAGCTTCCGGATGTGACGGAGACCACGAGCGAGTCGCTCGCCGAGTTCCGGGTGCGTGTCCGCGAGTGGTTCGCCGCCCACGTCGACCTGACCGGCGGGTCCGCGGAGTCGCTGGAGGGCGTCGACGCCGCGCGCCGGTTCCAGTCCGCGCTCTTCGACGCCGGCCTCGCCGGGCTGACCTGGCCCGAGGAGTACGGCGGCCAGGGGCTGACGCAGGCGCACCAGCTGGCGTTCAACGAGGAGGCCGAGCCCTACGTCGTCCCCACGATGCCGCTGCTCATCGGGCTGGGCATGTGCGCGCCGACGCTGCAGGAGGTCGGGTCGCAGGAGCAGCGCGACCGGCACCTGGCGCGGATGCTGCGGGGCGACGAGGTGTGGTGCCAGCTGTTCAGCGAGCCGGGCGCCGGGTCCGACGTCGCCGGGCTGCGCACCCGCGCCGTGCAGGACGGCAGCGACTGGGTGGTCAACGGGCAGAAGGTGTGGACCTCGGGCGCCCACTACTCCGACTACGGGCTGCTGCTCGCCCGCACGAACCCCGACGTCCCCAAGCACCTGGGGCTGACCATGTTCGTCGTCGACATGCGCGCGCCGGGCGTCACGATCCGGCCGCTGCGGCAGATCACGGGCGGCGCGAACTTCAACGAGGTCTTCTTCGACGACGTGCACGTCCCCGGCGACGCCGTGGTCGGCGAGGTCGGCCGCGGCTGGCAGGCGGCCGTCACCACGCTGATGAACGAGCGGGTGTCGATCGGGGCCGGCGGCGGCGGGCTGGGCCGGCGGCTGGGTGGCGGCGAGTACGCGGCGCTGGCCGACCTGGCCCGGCGGCGCGACGCGACGGCGGACCCGGTGCTGCGCCAGTCGCTGGCGTCGGTGTTCGTGGAGGAGCGGCTGCTGGAGCTGCTGTCGTCGCGGATGCGCGAGGACGCCAAGGCCGGCCGCACCCCCGGGCCGCAGGGCTCGGTCGCGAAGCTCGCCGGGGCGCAGCTGGCCAAGCACGCGGCGGAGGTCGGGCTCGAGGTGCTGGGCACGGCGGCGTGGACCGACGACGACGCCGACGCCGAGCGCTGGACGACGTCCCTGCTCGGGGCACCGGGCAACGCCATCGCCGGCGGCACGCCGGAGATCATGAAGAACATCCTGGGAGAGCGTGTGCTGGGACTGCCGAGAGAGCCCGCCGTCGACCGCGACGTGCCGTTCCGCGAGCTGCGCGTGGGCGGGGGCACGTCGTGAGCGGGGCGCTGGAGGGGCGGGTCGCGATCGTCACCGGCGCGGGCCGGGGGATCGGCCGGCAGCACGCGCTGCTGTTCGCCGCGGAGGGCGCCAAGGTCGTGGTCAACGACCTCGGGACCTCCCCGCACGGCGAGGGCAGCGACCCCGCGGTGGCGCAGCGGGTGGTCGAGGAGATCCGCGCGGCCGGCGGCGAGGCGGTGGTCAACACCGACGACGTCGCGGACGCCGAGGGCGCGGCGCGGCTGGTCGAGACGGCGCTGAGCGAGTTCGGCGACCTGCACGTGCTGGTCAACAACGCCGGCATCCTGCGCGACCGGATGCTCGTGAACATGGTCGACGCCGACTGGGACGCCGTCCTCCGCACGCACCTGACCGGGCACTTCCTGCCCACGCGGGCCGCGGCGCAGCACTGGCGCGCCAAGTCGAAGGCCGGCGAGCCGACCGAGGCGTCGGTGGTCTGCACGACCTCGGTGTCGGGGCTGTTCGGGATGGTCGGGCAGACGAACTACGGCCCGGCGAAGAGCGGCATCGCCACGTTCGCGATGATCGCCGCGGACGAGTTGGCCCGGTACGGCGTGCGGGTCAACGCGATCGCGCCGGCAGCGGCGACCCGGCTGATCCAGCCGCCGGTCGACGGGAAGCTGCCGATGGAGGCGCCGCCGCTGCCCGACGACGGGTCGTTCGTGGCGTACGACCCGGGCCACGTGTCGCCGTTCGTCGGCTATCTCGCGACGAAGGACTGCCCGATCACCGGCCGGGTCTTCTACGTGCAGGGCGGCGGGGTGCACCTGTTCCAGCCGTGGGCGGTGGTCGACGCGATCACCAAGCCGGACGAGCGCTGGACCATCGCCGAGCTGGAGAAGGAGGCGGCGCACTTCGCGACCGTCGAGTTCGAGCTGAACCGGCCGTACTGGGGATGACCGTGACGTCTGTTGCCGACGACCTGCGCGCCTCGGTGCGGGGCTTCCTCACCGATACCGCCGCCGAGCCGGAGGTGCGGCGGATCGCGGACTCGCCGTCCGGGTTCGACGCCGCGCTGTGGGGGCGGCTGTCCGGCGAGCTGGGGCTGACCGGGCTGGTGGTCCCCGAGGAGTTCGGCGGCTCGGGGGCGGGGTTCGCGGAGCTGGGCGTCGTCCTGGAGGAGATGGGGCGGGTGCTGCTGCCGTCGCCGTTCCTCTCCACCGTCGTCCTCGGGGCGGGGGCGCTGCTGCTCTCCGGGGACGCGTCGGCCCAGGCAGCCCACCTGCCGGGCATCGCCTCGGGTGAGCTGCGGGTGACCGTCGGCGGCGTGGTCGGCACGCCGAGGTGTGAGGCGGTCACCGGATCGCGGGGCTGGCTGATCGACGGGACCGCGGAGGGCGTGATCGACGGCGCGACCGCGGACCTGCTGTTGGTCTTCGCCTCGTGCGAGGGCGGGACGTCGCTGTTCGCCGTCCCCGCGGATGCCGCCGGGCTGTCGCGGACGCCGCTGCGCACGCTGGACCTGACCCGCCGGCAGGCGCGGGTGGGGCTGCACGCGACGCCGGCCACGCTCATCGGGTCGGCCGGGGACGGCGACCGGATCGCGGCGGCGCTGCTGGACCGCGCGCGGGCAGCACAGGCGGCCGAGCAGCTGGGCGGCGCGCAGCGGGTGCTGGAGATGGCGGTCGAGTACGCGCGGACGCGGTACCAGTTCGGCCGGGCGATCGGCTCGTTCCAGGCGATCAAGCACCGGTGCGCGGACATGCTGATCGACGTGGAGCGGATGCGGGTGGCGGCCGCCGCGGCGCTGGCTGCGGTGGACGCCGGCGCGCCCGACCTGCCGGTGGCCGCGCGGGTGGCGTCGTCGTTCTGCGGGGACGCCTACTTCGCGGCGGCAGCGGCGAACATCCAGGTGCACGGCGGGATCGGCTTCACCTGGGAGCACCCCGCGCACCTGTACTACCGGCGGGCGAAGAGCGCGCAGTTGCTGTTCGGCTCACCGGCCGAGCAGCGGGAGGAGCTCATGACGATCCTGGAGGCCGGGCGTGACTGAGCAGGGCTTCCCGGTCGAGGCCGGGCACGTGCTGATGTTCCGGCGGGCGATCGGCGAAGCGGCGACCCTCGAGCCGGAGGGGCTCGCGCCGCCGACGTTCGTGTCGGCCGGCGCGCAGTTCGCGCCGACGCACCCCCTGCGGCCGACGCCCGGGGAGCCGTGGTTCGGCTCGGGCCGGACACCCTCGGGGACGGCGACCTCTGGGGGTGGCGTCCCGGGCGGGGACCCGGCCGGCGGGTCGGCGTCGACGCTGCACGCCGAGCAGCACTTCACCTACCACCGGCCGGTGCGGGTCGGCGACGTGCTGACCGCGACCAGCCGGCCCGGCGAGGAGTGGACCAAGGAGGGCAAGCGCGGCGGATCGCTGCAGTTCACCTCCTACGTCACCGAGTACCGGGACGCCGGCGGCGAGCTGGTGGTGACGGCGCGGTCGGTCGCGGTGACGACGGGTCGCCCGCCGTCGGCGTCCGACGGCGGGGAGGCGTGATGCGGCGCGGGGAGGTCGCGGTCGGGGACGCGCGCGAGGTGACGGTCGTCGACGACCTGACCCGGACGCAGATCGTCATGTACGCGGGTGCGTCGGGGGACTACAACCCGCTGCACTCCGACGAGGTGTTCGCGACGCAGGTGGCCGGTTTCCCGGGGGTGTTCGCGCACGGGATGCTCACGATGGGCATGACCGGGCGGGCGCTCACCGACTGGGTGGGGGAGGACGCGCTGCTGTCCTACGGCGTGCAGTTCCGCGGCCAGGTCTGGCCCGGGGACACGCTGGTCACCACGCTGACGGTGACCGCCGTGCACGACGACTCGGTCGACCTCGCGGTGCGGACGACGAACCAGGACGGCCGCGACGTCGTCGTCGGCACGGCCTCGGCGCGACTCGAGACGTGAGCCGCCCGTGACACGAACAGGTGACGTTCCGGAAACAGCCCGGTTGTAATCAGCCGTTCCTGGGAACTCCCTGGACATGGCATCTGCAGAGAACCCCGGATACGCGTCGGACCGCCCGCTCACCCGTGAGCGCAAGGCGAACCCCGTCGGCGCCTATGTCGCTACTGCTGGCGTCGTCATCTTCACCATCGCCGTCTTCCTCGACTGGTTCTCGTCCGACGCCCTGGACGAGAACATCTCGGGCTACGACGCCGACGGTGCCAACCCGCTGACCGCCTACCTCGGCATCGGCCTGGTCATCGCGCTCTTCTACGCGATGACCCGCGCCCGCGGCGGCCAGCACCGTGGCCTGACCCTGGTCACCATGGCCGCGGGCATCGCCGCGACGCTGCTGGCGCTGAGCAACCTGTTCGACGCCACGGGTGTCGCCTCGGGCGACGTCGACGTCGAGGTGGAGATCGGCGTCTGGATCGCGCTGCTCGGCGGCATCGTCTGGTCGGTCGGTGCCGGCCTGCTGGCCAAGGAGCCCGAGGGTGACGACGACTGGCACGGCGCCCGCACCGCGCTCGGCCACGAGCGCCACGAGGGTCACACCCACTGATCAGCTGACCGACCGGGCCGCAGCGTCGCGGTCCTGACCACCACAACAGCCGCCCGGACCTCGGTCCGGGCGGCTGCTGTGTGTCGGGGGCTAGACCATCTCGGGAACGCGCAGGTGGGAGAGGACGACGTCGGTCTCGGCGACGTCCAGGACGCGTGCGCCGACCGACCCGGTGAGCTCGTCGCGCATCACCCGCGCCCGGTCGCGCACCGCCTCGAGGGCGACGCGGCTGTGGAAGGTCACGGTGCTGACCGCGCGGTCGGCGGCCCGGTCGACCAGGAGGCTCAGGCTGCAGAAGTTCGGCAGCTCCTGGAGGCGCGGCATCAGCGCGGAGCGGTAGGCGTCGAGGAGCCGGTCCATCTGCCCGTCGTCGACCTGGAGCCAGGTCACCCGCGCCGCGCCGTGGTCGTGCATGGTGTGCGCCCGCTGCAGGACCGCGATCTCCCACTCCTCGACCTCCAGTTCGGCGCCGAAGGCAGCGACGAGGCGCTCGCGCATGAGGTGCACGAGCTCGGCGCTGGCCCGCATCGTCTCCTCGTCCCGCCAGGCCGAGGTGGCGATGGAGCGGCCGGTGTCGCGGTCGGTGAGCAGCGACAGGCCGACGCATCCGGGCATCTCCCGGACGGCGGGCAGGGCCTCTTCGCGGATGTAGGCGATGCCGGCGTCGATGGCCCCGGTGAGGCCGCGGATGGTGGTGGATCGGGCGTACATGTCGCTCCCCCTCCCCGGCGGTGGCGCTCCGCCGTGGTCTCTCAGCGTCCTCGCGTCCGGGCCCGGGGACCAGAGGTCCGCGGCTCCGCTAGGAAGAGCGCATGGACACCACGCAGATCCCGTTCGGCCAGGCGTCGGCGCCGGTGGAGAGCTCGAGCGACGCGGGGGAGATCGCGGCGTTCGGGCTGGCGATCAACGACGACAACCCGCTGTACGCCGACGGCCGTGCGGTGCCGCCTACGTATGCCGTGGTGCCCGGACTGCCGGCGTTCCTGTCGTCGGTGCTGCGGCCGGACTCCGAGGCGCTGGCCGGTGGCTTCGGTGCGGGGCACGGGGAGACCGACCTCTACATCCACCGTCCGCTGCGGCCGGGGACCGTGCTGCGGACGACCGGTGAGGTCAGCTCGGCCGTCACCAACCGCGGAGGGCTCAACCTGTTCAACCGCGTCGCCAGCGTGGACGAGGCCGGCGAGCTGGTCTACGAGCACTTCTGGTCGGTGATCTACCTGGGCGAGGTGACCGGAGGGGACCAGGGCGGCCCGATGGCCGACCACACGTTCCCGGAGGAGGCCCGGTCGCGGCGGGTCGGTTCGATGGTGCTGGCGACGACGGCGGACCAGACGTTCCGCTACGCCGGGGCGTCCGGGGACCGGGCGGTGATCCACGTCGACGACCGGGCGGCCCGGCCGATGACGGGGGACCGCGGCAAGTTCCTGCAGGGCCTGTGCACGCTCGGTATCGCCAGCCGCGCGCTGGTGGCGCTGGCGGCCGGCGGGGAGCCGGACCGGATCCGGCGGATCGCGGTGCGCTTCGCGCGGTACGCGTTCCCCGGCGACGAGATCACGGTGTCGGTGTACGACGCGGGGACCACGGCCGAGGGCCGGCGGGCGTTCGCCTTCGAGGCCGAGTCGGGCGGGCAGACGGTGCTGAAGCACGGCCGCGTCGAGGTCGACGGGGTCTGACAGTTCGGCGGGGACCGTCCCCAGCCGGGAGCGTCGTCCACACGTCGCCGGGCTGCGGCTCGTTCGGGTCTCGGGCGCCGGAGGGTCGGGGCATGACCCGTTCCTCTTCCTCGTGGATCTTCGAACCCTCGTTCGGTGCGCACATCGACGTGCCGGTGCTGGGCCCTGTGCGACCTACCTCGGCTTCCCTGCCGGCGGCCGGACCGCTGCGGCTGGGGGACGTCTCGCTGGGATCGGGGCGGCCGGTCGGGGGCACGCCCGCCCCGGCGCTGTGGCTCACCGACGACCGCGTGCCCGACACCGCCGAGGTGTGGCGGCGGCTGGTCGACCTGTTCCCCGAGACGGGGCTCTGGCCGTTGCTGGCGACGCCGTTCGAGCGCTCGCGGGAGACGGACCCGGTCCCGCCGGCCGACGTCGACGCCGTCGACCCGGCGGTGTTCCTGGCCGACCAGTGGGCGGGCTGGCTCGTGCCCATCGGTGAGCACCCGTACGTCGAACACCTGACTCCGTACGGCGCGCACTTCCCCGGGTTGGCGCCGCCGCTCGTGCGGGACGGCGATCCGGCATCGGCGACCTCCGGACTGCTCGGCGACTGGGGCCTGCGGCGCCTCGGGCTCGTGCGCTGCGACCGGCCGGCGGACGCCGTGGCGGCTCTGGGCTGGACCGGCGCCGGCAACTACTGCGGCACCGCGGAGGTGGCCGCGGTGCTGCGTAGCTGGGAGGACCGGTTCGGCGTCGTCCTCACCGGCCTGCTCGGCGGCTCGATGGACCTGCTCCTGCCCCATCCGCCGGCGAGCGTGTCGGAGGCTCTGCCGGTCGCTGCGGAGGTGGCCGCGTTCTGCCGGGACACGTTGCGCGTGGACGGGCCAGGTGAGGCCTTCGGGTACCGCTCCGGCGGCACGGTGGAGGGGCTGGCGCGCTGCCTGGTTGGCGAGCCGGTGTGGACGCTGTGGTGGGACTGAACCACGCCCCACTTCTGCCCGTCAGCCCGATCTGGTATCAGATTGGTATCATCCCGCTCATGGCGATGACCTTGCGCGTCGACGACGAGATGGAGCGGGCGCTGTCCGCCCTCGCGGAGGCCGAGGGCGCCTCTCGCCAGGAGGTCGTGCGTCGAGCCGTGCTGGAGCGGTACGAGCGCAGCAGTCACGTGTCCCGGGTCGACGAGAGCGCCGGCCGCCTCGCTGACAGGTGGGGCGATGTCCTGCGACGTCTCGGCGACGCGTGACGGCGGTCGAGTACCTGGATCTCGAGGATCTGCTCGGTCTGGTCCGCCGCCTGCGTGCGGGCCCCGTCCGTGACATCGGACTGCTGGACTCCGCGGCCGCTCGGCCCCGGTCCCAGGCCTTTGGTCTCGACGCCTACGGAACCCTTGCTCTCAAGGCCGGTGCGCTCCTGCACTCCCTCGTCGGCAACCACGCACTGGTCGACGGCAACAAGCGCCTCGGGTGGCTGGCCACGGTGGTGTTCCTCGACCTGAACGGCGCCGCTCCTGACCTCGACGACGAGGCTGCGTTCAGCCTCGTGGTCGACGTGGCTGCCGGCTCCGTCGATGTCGAGGAGATCGCGTCCCGACTGGCGGTGGTCTCGCGCTGACCCGTGGCTCCGGTGCGATGAGCTCGACCTCCGCGGCCGGTCTCTACTCCAGCCACCGACCACCGCACCGGAGGGCGAGTTCATTGACCGCGACCTACACCTGGGACGTCTTCTGCAGCCTCGACGGCTTCGGCTCGTACGGGGAGGACGGCGACTGGGGCGGCTACTGGGGAAAGCAGGGGCCCGAGTTCCTCGCCCGGCGGCTGGCCCAGTACCAGCCGGAGCAGCGGCTGGTCCTCGGGGCGGAGACCTTCCGGGAGTTCCAGCAGTTCCTCGGCTCGAGCCCCGGGATCTCCGAGGCCGACGACCCGATCAACCACCGCATGAAGTCGATGCCGACGACGATCGTGTCGACGACCCTGCAGGAACCCCTCGACTGGCCGGACGCGACGCTGGTCCGCGGGGACGCCGTCGACGTCGTGGCCCGGCTGAAGGAGGAGTCGGCGGTGCCGTTGCGCTCGCACGGGAGCCTGTCGATGAACCGGTCGCTGATGGCCGCCGGCCTGGTCGACCGGCTGCAGCTGACGATCTTCCCGGTGATCACCGGCCGGACCGGGACCGACCCGATCTTCGGCGGAGCGGCCGACTTCGACCTCGAACTGCTCGAGAGCCGGACGCTCGACGGCAGCATCCAGGAGCTCGTCTACCGGCCCACCCTGCACGGCTGAGAACGCAGGCCGCCGAGCAGGTTCCCCTCCCCATGCTCGTGCTCTGCCCAGATATGTGGGCAGAGCACGACGGAGCGCGGATCACACGGTCCCGCACACGCGAAAGCCACCGTCCTCCCAGACGACGAGCAGCGAGTCCGCCCATCCGCCGCCATCAGGTGACTGCATGACGAGGTCGACCTCGACGCCTTCGCGCTCCGCCGGGTCGGCCGGGCGCACGCCGGTGACGTGTGGGTGGAAGAGATCGTCGGTGTCCGCCGCCGCGATCCTGTCGACGGACCGGAGGTACTCCTCGCGCGGTCCCACGGCGTGCTGCTCGTCGCGGCACATCAGGTCCCAGTGGGCATCGCCGTCTCCGCTGAGGACGGTCGTGAAGTAGGCCTCGACGGCGGCTCGCGGAGTCATCGGTGGCGACGGGTCCCCGACTCCACCGACAACGAGGGCGAGCGCCGTCGTGCCTCCCAGCGCGGCCACTGCACCGACGAACATGAGCACCGGACCTCCGGGACGTCTCCTCCGGGGCGGCTGGTCGGTCGGCCGGTTCGCGTGGGGAACTGAAGTCGTCGTCATGTGGCGCACCGTGGCAGCTCGGCGCGATCCGCGAGTTCGTCGTCCACAGCCGCATCCGACGCAGAGCCGAGGACGGCGGATCTGTGGACGGCCGCGCCGTCCGTCGCCGGGCGCACCTAGCCTCGGGCCGTGCTGGAGGAGCTGCGCCACCTGCTGGCCGACTCGGTGATCCACCGGTCGGTCGGTGAGGACACGTTCCGGCGCGGCGCCCTCTATGCCGACGAGGGGCGCGTGCTGGACATCGACTTCCGGATCGCCACCCGGGAGATGAGCGCCGACGTCGCCGGCAGCGGTGGGCTCCTCTACCGGCCGATGGCGCGGTACGACGCGATCCAGCACCGCTGGCGGGGCGCGTGCAGCTGTCCGATCGGGATGGACTGCAAGCACGTCGCCGCGATGCTGGTCGCCGCGCGGGAGAGCGGCATCGTGGCCCTGGTCGGCCCCTCTGCGCCGGCCGTCGCCGGCCCGCCCGCGTGGGAACGGGCGCTGGCCGACCTGGTGCAGGACGGCGTGCCGTCCCGCGCGGGCCGGGTCGTCGCGATGGGGCTGCAGTTCCAGGTCGACCCGCAGCAGGGGCGCCCGGCCTCGGTGCGGCTGCAGCCGGTCGTGCCGGGCGCGCGGAGCCGGTGGGTGCGCACCGGCGTCTCGTGGCGGAATCTCCCGTACGAACACCACACCAACCGCGACGCCGCGCACGTGGCCGCCCTCCTCGCGGTCCACCAGGCGGCGCGGGGGCCCGAGGCGTCCGGCTACTACTACGGCGCCGAACCCCCGGTGCTGCTGGAGGCCGCCGGTCCCGGGCTGTGGCCGGCGCTGCGACAGGCCGTCGACGACGGCGTCACCCTGCTGACCAGGCGCAACGAGCCCGTGCGTGTGCTGACCGACCCCGGCGAGCTCGTCGTCGACGTGCGGTCCGACGGCGACGGGCTGCGGCTGCAAGCGGTCGCGGAACTGGGCGACGGCGTCCGCGTCCCGGCCGGGTCGCTGCTGCTGCTCGGCAACCCACCGCACGGCGCAGCGCTCGTGCCCGGCGCCGACAGGTTGCCGGAGGAGGCGGGCAGCGGGCTGGTGCTCGTCCCGCTGCAGCGGATCCCGCGGACCGTGCAGAAGCTGCTGGCCGCGGGCGACGTCCGCGTGCCGGCCGACGACCGGGCCCGCTTCCTGACCGGCTTCTATCCCGCGCTGCGCCGAGCGCTGCCGGTGCGCTCGCCGGACGCCTCGGTGGAGCTGCCGGAGGTGCTGCCGCCGCGGCTGCACCTGCTGGTCGAGCACGCGGCCGGCCATCGGGCCCGGCTGACCTGGTCGGTGCTGTACCGGTCGGGGGAGGAGGTGCGGCGGGTGCCGCTGGCCCGGGGCACGGGCGTCGTCCCGGATGCGGGGCGGGACGCCGCCGCCGAGGACCGGCTGCTGCGGGCGCTCCCGCAGCCGCCGGACCGGTTGCTGCGACTGTGGCACGTCGCCCCGCCGCGGCCGATCCCCACGGCGGAGGTGACCGGGATGGACGCCGCCGTCCTCACCGCCGAGTTCCTGCCGCGGTTGGCCGCCGCCGGGGTCGAGGTCGAGCAGACCGGGAAGGCGCCGGACTACCGCCGGTCCGACGCCGCGGCGGTCGTGCGGCTGTCGGCGACCGACCCCTCGGACGGCGACTGGTTCGACCTCGGCGTGGCCGTCGCAGTGGACGACGAGGACATCCCCTTCGCCCTGCTCTTCGCGGCGCTGGCGCAGAACGAGGAGTTCCTGCTGCTGCCCAGCGGCACGTGGTTCGACGTCCGCCGTCCGGAGTTCGACCGGCTGCGCGCGCTGATCGACGAGGCGCGGGCGCTGCAGGACGCCGACCGGCCGGGGCTGCGGATCACCCGCTACCAGGCGGGGCTGTGGGAGGAGCTCGTCGAGCTCGGCGTGGTCGACGAGCAAAGCGAGCGGTGGGAACGCGACGTCGGCCGGCTGCTCGATGTGGAGTCGGTGGCGCCCCCGGCCGCGCCTGCCTCGCTCGACGCGGAGCTGCGCCCGTACCAGCTCGAGGGCTACCAGTGGCTGTCGACGCTGTGGGACCTCGGGCTGGGCGGCGTGCTGGCCGACGACATGGGGCTGGGCAAGACGCTGCAGACGCTGGCGCTGCTGTGCCGGGCGCAGGAGGCGGGGGAGCTGACCGCTCCGGTGCTGGTCGTGGCGCCGACGAGCGTGGTGTCGAACTGGGCGCGGGAGGCGGCGCGGTTCGCGCCCGGGCTCCGCGTCCGGACGATCGCCGCGACCGGCCGCAAGCGCGGCACGGACCTGGCCTCGGTCGTCGGCGACGCGGACCTGGTGGTCACCTCGTACACGCTGCTGCGGCTGGGGGAGGAGGAGTACCGGGCCCTGCCGTGGAGCGGGCTGGTGCTCGACGAGGCGCAGTTCGTGAAGAACCACCAGGCCAAGACCTATGCCGCGGCGCGCCGGCTGCCGGCTCGGTTCAAGCTGGCGATCACCGGCACGCCGGTGGAGAACGACCTGATGGACCTGTGGTCGATGCTCTCCATCGTCGCGCCGGGGCTGTTCCCGCACCCGAAGCGGTTCACCGAGCAGTACCGCACCCCGATCGAGCGCACCGGCGATCCCGAGCGGCTGGCCGCGCTGCGCCGGCGGATCCGGCCGCTGATGCGCCGCCGCACCAAGGAGCAGGTGGCCGCCGAGCTGCCGCCCAAGCAGGAGCAGGTGCTGGAGGTGGTCCTCGACCCCAAGCACCGCAAGGTCTACGACACCCACCTGCAGCGGGAGCGGCGCAAGGTGCTCGGCCTGGTCGACGACCTGGACCGCAACCGGTTCACGATCTTCCGGTCGCTGACGCTGCTGCGGCAGCTCGCGCTGGACGCCTCGCTGGTGGACGACGCCTACGCCGGGATCCCGTCGAGCAAGGCCGACGCGTTCCTGGAGCACCTGCGGGAGGTGGTCGCCGAGGGGCACCGGGCGCTGGTGTTCAGCTCGTTCACCGGCTTCCTGGGCACGGTCCGCGAACGGCTGGACGCCGAGGGGCTGCCGTACGCGTACCTGGACGGGTCGACCCGGGACCGCGACGCGGCCGTCTCCTCGTTCCGGGACGGCGGGGCGCCGGTCTTCCTGATCAGCCTCAAGGCCGGCGGGTTCGGGCTGAACCTGACCGAGGCCGACTACGTGTTCGTGCTCGACCCGTGGTGGAACCCGGCCGCGGAGGCGCAGGCGATCGACCGGGCGCACCGGATCGGCCAGGACAAGACGGTGATGGTCTACCGGCTGGTCGCCGCGGACACGATCGAGCAGAAGGTGCTGGCGCTGCAGGAGCGCAAGCGCGACCTGTTCGCCCGGGTGGTGGACGGCGACGACGGCGCGCTGACCGGCCCGCTGACGGCCGACGACATCCGAGGCCTGTTCAGTTGACCTGCGTTCACTGGCTGGCCCCTATGCGCCGAGTGCGGTCCGCTGTCAGCCGAGGAGAGGCGGGTCCTCCAGGTCAAGAGCGGCGAGCAGGGCGGCGGTGAGAGCCTCCTTTCGCTCGTGCAGCAGCCGTGCTCGATTTGGTCCGCGCACAGAGCGCGAGGCTCGGACGTGAGCCCCCGGCGCTGCCTGCGTGACGCGGTCGACGCGCCCGGCGAGAACCCGAGGAGTTCCGGTACGGCTGGGTAGGGTCCGCCCGTGAAGCGGCAGATGTGGGTTCTCTTCGTCGGTGCAGCCCTCGTCTTGGCTGGGTGTGGAACGGCTGGCGGCGGCGACACGGCCGCGCAGGACGAACCTGACGCAGCCCGCACGAAGACCGCTCCGCCGACCTCGGCGGCGCCGACGACCTCGACCGGGCCGGCGGCGCCAGACGCATCCCGGTACGTCATCGGGTTCGGTGACCTGAGTGCCGTGTCGCTGCCGACTGGCGATCCGGGGGTGGTGGGCATCGTCGTAGCCGGTGAGACCACCGACAGTGGCGGCGCTGTCAACATGGTCGTGCGGAACAACACCTCCGACGAAGTCGGCCGTATCGAGGTCACCGGGACCGCGCGCGACTCCGCCGGCGCCTTGGTCGGGTCCGGCTCGTCCCAAGGATTCCAACCACAGGTCGTCGCACCCGGTGAGATCGCGTACGGGTACGTGTACTTCGACTCCGAGATCCCGCCGGGATCCACGTTTCAGTTCAGCGTCGACGCGGATTCCGTCGACGACTACTTCCTCCCGGTCACCGTCACCGAGATCAACAACAACGGCAGCCAGATCATCGGAGCCGTCACGAACGAGAACAGCGTCGCCGTGAGTGGCCCCATCAGCGCCGACGTCATGTGTTTCGGGCTCGACGGCAGCCTGATCGATTACGCCCGCTCCTACGCCGAAGAGGACGAACTCCCGGCCGGGGGCGCAGGATCTTTCTCGATCGATCTTTACGGCGATGAGTGCCCCATCGGCCTCGCTGCCGCATCTGGATATGGCTACTAGCCGCCGCCACGGGCTTTATCGGCAGGGCTCCGCGGTGGTCCGGGGAGCTCCTCGCCACGCGGCCGATTGACGTCCGGTCAGAGCCGCCAGCCCTCCTCGTAGTCGGGGTGGTCGGCGTACGCGACGGCGAGGGCGCGCAGCGGGTAGTCCCGAGGGGAGCGGACGTCCCAGCCGGTGCGGTGGGCGTTCAGCGCGGCCCGGTAGTCCTCCACGATGAACCGCTTGGCGGCGCACTCCTGCAGGACGCGGGCCGGGGACCACATCGTCGCGTGGCGGGCGTGGGCCTCGCGGGGGAAGGCCAGGTGGCCGTCGGCGGGCTCGCGGTCCTCGGGCCAGAGCCGGATGGTGCTCTCCTTGACCCGCCAGTCGTGATCGGCGTCGACCGCGTCTCGGGCGAAGCCCTCGTCCTCCTCGATGCGGAACATCAGGAAGTCGGCCAGTTCCATGTCGCGATCCTCCCCGTTCCGGGGACGGCGCGCTCGCGGCTGCGACGGGTGGGGCGTTCGGGACTGTGAGCGCTGCGACAGTTCCGTCGTCCCGATGCCGCTGGGACAGGAGGCGCGCGACGCGCGGATCCAGAACTGTGCAGTCGCGCATCCGGGGTGGCTGCGCTCCTACCGTTCTGCCGACCCGCCGGACAGTCCGGCGAGAGAACGGGGAATTCGATGTCCACCCTGGACCAGCCGCCTGCCCAGCCGTACGGAACCGCGCCGCAGTACGCCCCGGCGCCCTACGGGTACCAGCAGGCGCCCATGCCCTACGGCCAGCAGATGCCGGTCGTGGCCGGCCGCCCGCTCGGGCCCGTGGGCAAGGTGCGCAGCACCTGGGCCGTCATCGGCCTGAGCATCATCACCTTCGGCATCTACGGCCTCTTCTACTACTACGCCACGTTCGAGGAGATGAAGCAGCACTCCGGCGAGGGCCTCGGCGGCGCGCTGGGCCTCGTCCTCTCGATCTTCACGGGCGGTCTGGTCACGGTCTTCGCCCTCCCCAACGAGGTCGGGCACCTGTACGCCCGGCAGGGCCGCCCCCGTCCCGTGACGGCCACGACCGGCCTCTGGGTGATCTTCGGTTCGCTCATCCTCGTCGGCCCGCTGGTCTGGATGATCAAGACCAATGGGGCGCTCAACGCCTACTGGCGGAGCGTCGGCGCCCGCTGACCTCCGTACCGACACGAGCCCGCTCCCTCCTCCTGGAGGGGGCGGGCTCCGTCGTCGTCCGCCGGACATCCCTGGTCTGACCGCGGGAGGATGAGACTGCCGTCGTCCGGCGGCGGCGCCAGGCAGGGGAGGGAGCGTCATGGCCGGGGATCACTCCGATCGCCAGGTGCGGCCGATCGAGGAGTCGGTGACCACCGACCTCGCCGGCCGGATGAGCTACGGCCGCTACCTGGATCTCGACCGGCTGCTCGGCGCCCAGCACCCCGCCAGCAACCCGGAGCACCACGACGAGATGCTCTTCATCGTCCAGCACCAGACCAGCGAGCTGTGGCTGAAGCTGGTGCTGCACGAGTTGCGGGCCGCCCGGGCCTACCTGGCGTCGGACGCCGTGGGAGCCGCGCTGAAGTCGCTGGCCCGGGTCAAGAACATCCAGCGGACGCTGACCGAGCAGTGGTCGGTGCTGGCCACGCTGACCCCGCGGGAGTACGCCCAGTTCCGCGGCTCGCTCGGCAGCGCGTCGGGCTTCCAGTCCGCCCAGTACCGGGCCGTGGAGTTCATCCTCGGCAACAAGAACGCCGCCATGCTCAAGGTCTTCGACAGCGAGCCAGAGGCGCAGGCGGTGCTCGCCGAGCTCCTGGACTCGCCGACCCTCTACGACGAGTTCCTCGCCCTGCTGGCCCGGCTCGGCTTCGCCGTCCCGGCGCACGTCCTGGAGCGGGACAAGCGCGAGCCGTGGGCGTTCCAGCCGGAGCTCGTGCCGGTCTTCCGGCGGATCTACGAGTCCGAGGACACCCCGTGGCGGGTCTACGAGGCCTGCGAGAGCCTCGTGGACGTCGAGGACAACTTCCAGCTCTGGCGGTTCCGGCACCTGCTGACCGTCCGCCGGACCATCGGCGGGAAGACCGGCACCGGTGGGTCGTCGGGCCTGAACTTCCTGCAGCGGGCGCTGGACCTCACGTTCTTCCCCGAGCTCTACGCCGTCCGCACCGAGATCGGCGCCTGAGGCTCAGACCAGCTCGGGCACCCGCAGGTGCGCGAGCGCCAGCTCCATGTCGTGGACGTCGATGATCGTCGAGCCCTTCCCCTGAGCGAACTGCGCGTGCGACTGCCGGGCGCGGTCGCGGGACCGCGCTTCCTCGCTCTGGAAGCTGGTGACGGCGACCGTGCGGCCGGCGCGCCGGTCGACCAGCACGCTGACGCTGCAGAACCCGGGCAGTTGCTGCAGTCGCGGCAGCAGGTCGGTCCGGTAGGCGCCGAGCAGCCCGTCGACGTCCTCCGGTGCGGTGCGGGCCCAGGTGACCTGCGCGGCGGCGCCGTCGCCGGCCGGGCGGTCGCGGTGCAGGACGGCGATCTCCCACTCCTGGACGTCGGAGTGCTGGCTGCCGAGCATGTGCTCGACGCTGTGCCGCCACGGGCGGATGCCCTCGGCCGTGGCGCGCATCAGCGCCTGGTCGGTCCACGCCGTCGTCACGATGCAGCGGCCGGTCTCCCGGTCGGTCAGGGCCGACAGCCCGAGGCAGCCCTCGTGCTGGATGAGTTCCGGCAGCATCTTGTTCTGCAGGTAGGCGACGGCGTCGTCGATGCAGGCAGGATCGCCGTGGATGGTGGTGGACCGTGCGTGCATGCTGCCGCTCCCCTCCGGTGGGGCGGCGCCCGGGCGGCAACGCCTCGATCCACCACTGTGTCGCCCTCGCGCCCGGCCGGCATCGACCGCAGGGGATGAGGTCGTGTCCGGGGTTGCCGGGATGGTTGGCGAGGGCAACGGTGGGGTCATGGAGATGCGCACGCTCGGTCGTACCGGCGTCAAGGTCAGCCCGCTCTGCCTCGGCGCGATGATGTTCGGCGAGTGGGGGAACGCCGACCACGACGACTCGGTCCGGATCATCCACGCGGCGCTGGACGCGGGGATCAACTTCGTCGACACCGCCGACGTCTACTCGGCCGGGGAGTCGGAGGAGATCGTCGGCAAGGCGCTGGCCGGTGCGCGGCGCGAGAACGTCGTCCTCGCGACGAAGGCGTTCAGCCCGATGGGCCGCGACCCGAACCAGCGCGGCGGGAGCCGCCGGTGGCTGGTGCGGGCCGTCGAGGACAGCCTGCGCCGGCTGGGCACCGACCACATCGACCTCTACCAGATCCACCGCCCGTCGACGGACACCGATGTGGAGGAGACCCTCGACGCGCTGACCGACCTCCAGCGGGCCGGCAAGATCCTCTACTTCGGCTCGTCGACGTACCTGCCGTCGCAGATCGTGCAGGCGCAGTGGGCGGCCGAGCGGCGACACAGCGGCCGGTTCGTCACCGAGCAGCCGCCGTACTCGATGCTGGCCCGCGGCATCGAGCGCGAGGTGCTGCCGGTCTGTCAGCAGTACGGCATGGGCACGCTGGTGTGGAGCCCGCTGGGCGGTGGCTGGCTGTCGGGCAAGTGGCGCAAGGGCGCGGACGCGCCGGAGACGAGCCGGGCGACGGCGTTCGGCGGCGCGATGGCCAGCCGCTACGACCTCTCCGACCCGGTGAACCAGCGCAAGCTCGACGCGGCCGATGCCCTGGCCGAGCTCGCCGAGAAGAACGACATGACGCTGGTGCAGATGGCCATCGCCTGGACGATCCGGCACCCCGGTGTGACCTCGGCGATCATCGGCCCGCGCACGATGGACCAGCTGACGTCGCAGTTGCCCGCCGCCGACCTCGTGCTGTCGGACGACGTCCTGGACGCAATCGACGAGATCGTCCCCCCGGGCACCAACATCCGGGCGGACGACGCCGGCTACGTGCCGCCGTGGATCGGGAACGCCGCGCTGCGCCGCCGCTGACGGAGGAGGCGGACGTCGCCCCGGCTGCCGCCAGAGGGCCGGGGCAGGTCAGCGTCCTCCCGGAGCGGCGACGGCCCGCCGGAACGCGTCGGCACCTGCGTCGATCGCGGTGAGCGCTTGATCGGTGAGAGCCGTCCGCAGGCCACGCTCGGTGTGTCCGTACCGGATGAGGTCGCGGAGCACATCGGGTGCCCGTTCGGCACCGGGCGTCCGGCGGCCGAAGTGCCGGCCGTCGGGGTCGAGCACCGCCTCGACGTTGTGCGTGCTCCAGACCAGCGGATCCCCGATGCCGTTGGAGCTACCGGCCGCGAGCACTTCGTCGACGAGCGGCCGGAGACCCGCATCCGACCACGGCGTGCCGAAGGGGCTGGTCAGGAAGCCCTCGGCCAGCAGGTCGAGCTCGTCGTCCGACAGCTCCTGGAGCACGTCGTCCCGGCCGCCCTCGGGCAGGAGCGAGACCATCCACTCGATCAGCCCGCGCGACTCGACCAGCGTCGGCGATCCGAGTCCGTCGTGGGGCCAGCTGTCCAGTGCGGCGAGGGCACCGTGGACGCGCGCAGCAGCGTCTGCCGGGCGAACGTCGCGCACGCGGAGGTCCGGGTCGTCGTCCTCGGTCACGAGCGCGAGGACCTCCTCGAGCGGTAGCTCCACGACCGACGCGTCGACGGCGACGGCCCCGATCTCGTTGTGGACGAGCACCATCGCGGTGAGGACGTGACCGCCCGGCACGGACACGCTGACGTACAGCTCGTCGGTGTCGCGGAACACCGTGCTGACCTCGACGGCGCGGTCGACCGGTTCTGCGCGGTGCAGGTCGGCGAGCCAGCGGGGGAGGACGTGACCGCGCTCGGCGAGCTCCCGTCGCACCCGGCGCCGCAGCTCGGGCTCGACCGTCATCGTGGCGACAGCCAGCAGCGCTGCCGACGCCTCCTCGCGGTCGGCATCGGAGAGGGCGCGGACGATGGAGGCGAGCGCGGTCGCCGGGTCATCGTCGGAGGCGGCGACGCTGAGCAGCATCCCGACGAGGCCGAGCAAGGGCCCCGGAGTCGGGGCGTCGAGCCCGGCGCGCAGCCCATCCATCAGCTCCGTCTCGGGGCTGGTCCGTCGCTGCCTCGGCCGTGGAGGCTTCCGCTTCTTGCTCTTCGGCATCGCCCGAGACGCTACCGAGGCCTGGCGGAGGAAGTCAGGCGTTCGCGTCGACGACAGCGAGACCGTCCGCCCGCCACGCGGCCAGGAGTTCCCGGTCGCCGGTGGCGGCCACGACGTCGTCCCCGGCGATGGCGAGAGCGGCGGCGCAGTGGACGGCGTCGTACCCCCTGAGGCCGTGGCGGTGGGCGGCGGCCGAAGCGGCGGTCAGGCGCTCCCGGTCGGCCGGGATCACCGCGATGTCGCTCCACAGCTCGTCCAGGAGCGCGGCGGCTCGTCGGACGGCGGCCTCGGGGAGTTGGCCGCCGCGACCGGCCCGGGCCAGCGCTGCGGACGCCTCGACGTGTCCGATGGCGCAGCAGAGCACGACGTCCGCGGCATTCCACAGCTGCCGGCAGCGCGCGGACGACGCCTCGCTCACCAGCAGCGGCACCAGAGCCGACGTATCGAGGTAGAGGTTCACGCTCGGTCGGCGCGCACGATCTTCGACAGCGCGACATCGGCGACGATCGGGTCCGGGGCGGTGCGCTTGGGACCTCGCGGCACCGTGACGATCCCCTCGGCGACCAGCTGGTCCAACTGGGACGGCACGTCGATCGGGCTGATGCGGGCGACCGGCCGTCCGTGATCGGTGACGGTGATCGTGGCGCCACCTGCCACCGCAGCGATGTGCTTGCTGAGGTTGTCGCGCAGCTCGCGGATCCCGATGCTGGTCATCCCACCTCCTGTGGCCACAATTCTTCTCTCAACTGTAGCCACAACCCAATCGCCCCGAGACTGTCTGACGGGCACGTCATCCCCGCTCTTGCCCGAGGCAGGTCCTGAGGGACTCACCGCGTCGGCCACCGCAACCGCGGGAGGACGGCGACGGCGGTCCGCCCGTTCCCGACGTGCAGGCTGCAGTCCACGCCGGCACGGTCGCGCAGGACCGCCTCGATCGCTGAGGACCACGCGTGGTCGTCGGGCGACAGACCGGCCGGGCCGCGGCGCTCCAAGAGCATGGCCAGGTGCAGCTCGCTCGGCTCGACGTCCTCGGTCTCGGCGACGGTGTCGTGCATGAGCGCGAGGTTGCCGAGCACCATGCGGTCCGGCTCGAGCGGCACTTCATCGATGGGCATCAGCATCGGGACCATGGAGCCGTCGCGGCGCAGCCAGGCCAGCCACAGCGAGCGGCGGGCCGGAGGGCCGTCGAGCTGCAGGAGCGCGCGCCAGCGCTCGGTCAGCTCGGCGTCGTTGGTGGTGCGGACGTCGGGGTGCGGTCGGGTCGACATGGCCCGGCACTCTGGCCCATTCGGCGGACGGCGTCCGGAGTTGTCCACAGGACCCCCGGGCGCGGAGACGGTCAACCCGCATCGGCGTCCCATCCGCGGACGGAATCGAGGAACGCGCCGGCGTACCGGTCGACCGCGGCCAGGGTGCGGTCCGTCAGCTCCGGGCGCAGGCCCCTCTTTGCGTGGCCGTAGCGGATCACGTCCCGTAGCAGTTCAGGCGTGCGGTCGGCGTCCAGGTGCTCGAGGATCTCGTAGGAGGGATCGGGGCTGAGCAGCCGCCGGACGTGGTGAGGAGCCCACAGCAGCGGATCGCCGATGCCGTTGCCCAGCCCGTCTCCGAGGACCGATTCGGCGAGCAGTGGGAGACCTCCGCGAGTCCAGGGACGGCCCCACGGGCTGGCCAGGAAGTCGGCGGTGACTGCGTCGAGGTCGACGTCGTCGATGCTCCCCGGCACGGTCGCGTCCCCTCCGGCCGGCAGAAATCCGAGCATCCAGCGGAGCAGTGGGCGCTGGTACTGCCACTCGGTTCCGGTGCCCATGACGGCGTCGAGGTCGATGCCGGACAGCGCGGCTTCCAGGCGGGCGCGGGCGTCGGCGGGTGAGATGTCCCGGAGGTGGATGTCGGCGCCATCGGGGAGGCGCAGCCCCGCCAGGACGGTGTCGAGGGGACGCTCGTACAGGTCGCCGCCGGAATCGCGGGCACCGAGTTCGTTGTCGACACGGACGATCGCGGTGAAGGCGTGGCCGCTGGGAGTCGTGATGCCCACGACCAGTTCGTCGACGTCCCGGAACGGGCCCGCGACCTCGACCGCGCGGTCGACCGGAGCGCAGTTCTGCAGATCGGCCAGCCACCGCGGCACGGTGAACCCGCGGTCGGCGAGGTCACGTCGCACCCACCGGCGCAGGTCTGCATCCCCGGCGAGGATCGCCACCGCGAGTGCGCCCGCGGAGGTCTCCATGCGGTGCAGTGTCGTGAGGGCACGGACGACCGTCGACGTCGCCGCGGGCTCGACATCCGTGCTGCTCAGGAAGTTCAGCAGCATGGAGGCCACGCCGAGCAGCGGGCCGGGGGAGCGGGCGTCGACAGCGCGACGCAGGCTGTCGAGCAGGCTCGACCGGAACTGCGCGAAGACGTCGTCGAGAGGGCGTTCAGGTTCGGGCTTCTTCGGGGTCATGCCGCCGGAAGCTAGGGCGACGCTGCGACAGGAGCGGTCCGGCCCTCACCGGCCTGTGGACGGAAAGCGACCGCTGAGCCCGGCCGGGCCTACTCCAGGCTGTGCTGGGGGCAGAAGACCACGATCGAGGCGGACGTCAGCATCGCCGCCTGGGACGACGAGAGGCCGAACGAGATGTAGATGCTGCCGAGCTCCGCCACGACCTCGTCGCCGTTGCCGAACTCGCCGAAGTACTGACAGGTGAGCGTCCCCAGGTCGACGAGTTCGTCGTCGGTGGCCGTCCAGAAGACCGGGTCGTCGTCGCGCAGGAGATCCAGGAACTCCTCCTGCGCTTCGGCGCTCGGCGCCGCGGCCTGCTCGGCGACCTGCTGGAGCGACTCGGCCTGCTCGGCGGCGGCCAGGGCATCGGCTGCTCCGGCCTCGGCGGCGGTCAGCTGGCCCCGGGCGTCGGCGAGCTCCTGCTCGGCACCGCTGAGGGCCGCGGCCTGCTCGTCGTCCTCGGCCGCCTCGCGGGCGGCCCGGTCGTCGGCCGTGCTCCTCGCGTCGAGCACCAGCGCCCCGAGGACGCAAACGAGCATCAGCAGGACCGCCGCGACCAGTGCCAGGACGACGGTGAGGGGGCGGAAGCGGCGCTGCCGCGGGGGCGGCGGCACGGCCGCCGCCATGTGCCACGTGACGGCGGGCGGAGCCGGCAGCTCGGGAGACGGGGCGGGCAGCTCGGAAGCGGGGGAGGTCATGGGAGGTCCGTTTCGCGGGGCCGGGGAGCTCAGTAGTCGTACTCGGGGCAGAACATGACGACGGCGGCCGTGGCCATCAGCAGCGCTTCGTCGTACTCGTAGCCGTAGACCTCCGTGGCGTGGTCGTAGGCGTTGTAGACGGTGGCGACGTACAACGTGTCGAGGTGCTCGCAGAGGCCGTAGCCACGGTCGAGCAGGGTGGCGTCGGACGCGCCGGGGAAGACGTCGCGCATCGACTCGAGGAAGGCCGACTCCGCGTGGGCGGTGGCTGCGGCCTGCGACTCCTCGACCGCCGCGGCCTGCGCCTCGGCCGAGGCCTGGGCCTGCTGCGCGGCCTGGATCCGGTCCTGGGCGTCGGCTGCGTCGTCCTCGGCGTCGGCGATAGCCGCCAGCACGTCGGCTCGTTCCGTCTCGACGCCGGCCAGCGCGTCGGCGTGCGCACGCTCCTCGGCCGCCTCCTCGGCAGCCAGGTCGGACGCTGTGGTGCGCGCGTCCACCAGCAGGGCGGTCAGCACGCCGCCCGCGGCCAGCAGCACCACGACGAGCGCGCTGAGGGCGAGCACCACCCGGTTCCGGCGCCGGACCGCCGGCGACTCCGGGACCGGCTGCCAGCCATGGCCCTCGACGGGGATCTCGACCGCGCCCTCGGAGCTCGGAGCGAGCGGCGCGGACGCGAACGCGTCCGGATCGGGGTGCGACATCGAGGGCCTTCCATCGGAGCAGCTGCATGCGTGGCGGTTGCTGCGCCAGGTTCGGCGCCGCCGCAGCCTTCCATCCGGCCGGAACAGTTCCGTAGCTGTGACACCCCGAGGGGTGAGACGCGTGGGGCGCGACGGGCCGCTGCCGTCGGGCGTCCATCAGGTCGTGACCGAGCCCGTGCCGAGCTGCCCCTGCGGCGTGGGGGATATCGCTGTGGACATCCACCGTGGCGCCCCCGTCTCGGCCGCGGCAGCGCTTAGCGTGCGGAAGTCAGCCCTCTCCGGGGCGGACGGTCGTCGTCTCGCGGCAGGGGTGAGCCATGCAGGTCGAGACAGCTCTCCGCCGCCGTGCCTCGGGACGACGCCTGCGCCGGATCGCGGCGGTCACCGGAATCGGGCTCCTGATCGGCGTCACGGCGGCCTGCGGGTCGAACGGCTTTCGGGGGGCCGAGATGCCGGCCGCCACGTCGGAGCCCGCCGCGCCGACGACGCCCCCGCCTCCACCTCCGCCGCCCGTGCTCTGGCCGCTGACCGGTGTGGACAGTGCTGGGGCGGAGATCAACCGGCCCGCGCTCGCGATCAAGATCGAGAACTCGATCGACGCGCGTCCGCAGACCGGGCTGAACGCCGCGGACATGGTGTGGGAGGAGGTCGTCGAGGGCGGAATCAGCCGCTACGTCGCGGTCTACCACTCCACGGTGCCGCCAGTTCTCGGGCCGGTGCGCTCGGTGCGGCCGATGGACCCGGCGATCGCGGCTCCGCTGCACGGCCTCTTCGCCTTCTCCGGGGGGCAGGCGCCGTTCGTCAGCGCGACCCGCGCGGCCGGCCTGCAGGTGCTGTCGGCCGACATGGGCTCCGCGGGCTTCTACCGGGTGAACGACCGGTCGGCGCCGCACAACACGTACGTCGACCCGGCCGCGCTGCTGGCCCAAGCCGACGACGCGCACCGGGCTCCGCCGCCGGCGCAGTTCGTGGTGGGGCCGGCACCGACCGCGCTGGCTCTCGGCGCGCCAACGGGCCTGCTCGACCTGTCGCTGTCGCGGTTCGCCCAGCCGTCGTGGACCTGGAGCGCCGTGGATGGTGCCTGGCTGCGCTCGGAGGGGACGACGCCGGCGGTGGAGGCCTCTGATGGCGCGCCGCTGCGCGCCGTGAACGTGGTGGTGCTGCGGGTGGACGTGGTCAACACCGCGTTCACCGACCCCGCGAACAACCCCGTGCCGGAGACGGTGATGGTCGGCGGGGGAGAGGCGCTGGTCGCGACCGGCGGGAAGACGGTGGCGGCGACCTGGTCGAAGGCGTCGGTGGGGGAGCCCGTCGTCCTCACGCTGCCCGACGGCGCGCCGGTGGTGCTGGCAGCCGGGTCGACGTGGGTCGAGCTCGTGCCCAACAGGACCGGCTCGGTCGCGGTCGGCTGATCGGGCTCTGCGTCGTGGCGGGATCGACACCTGGCGTCCGGTGCGGCGGGCCTGTTCCGGGAGGCCGCCGACCTAGCGTGCTCGGGTCGGCCGACTCCGGTGGCCGGTCTCCGTCCGCGAGCAGGAGTTGGTTCGTGCCGTCCCGTGCTGTCCCCGCCCGCCGTTCTGTCGGCGGCGGACTGTTCCGCGTGGCGACGGCCGCAGCCACCGGCTTCCTGCTCAGCGTCGCGGTCAGCTGCGTCTCGGACGCTGGTGGGTCGGTCCCCGAAGCGGCGCCCGGCGCGTGGCCGTTGACGGGGGTGGACGCGGCGGGGGCGGACATGGCACGGCCGGCGCTCGCGGTGAAGGTCGAGAACTCTCCGGCCGCGCGCCCGCAGACCGGATTGAACGCCGCCGACGTGGTGTGGGAGCAGGTGGTGGAAGGCGGGATCAGCCGGTTCGTCGCCGTCTACCACTCGACGTTGCCGCCGACGGTGGGGCCGGTGCGCTCGGTGCGCCCGATGGATGCACCGATCGCTGCTCCGCTGCACGGGCTCATGGCGTTCTCCGGCGGGCAGGCGCCCTTCATCGAGGGGGCGCGCGCGGCCGGCCTGCAGGTCGTCCAGCCCGAGACCGGGCCCGGTTTCGCCCGGGTCGGCGACCGGGTGGCGCCGCACAACACCTATGTCGATCCGGCCGCGCTGCTGGCCCAGGCCGACGACGGGCATCGAGCTCCGCCGCCGGCGCAGTTCTGGTTCGGGGCGGAACCGACCGCCGTGGCGGACGGGGCCCGGACGGGCTCCCTCGACCTGGCGCTGTCGGCGATCGCCGAGCCGCAGTGGACCTGGAGCGCCGGAGACGGCGCGTGGCTGCGGGCTGAGGGAGCGGAGTCTGCCTTTGAAACGGACGGCGCACGGCTGCGGGCGACCAACGTCGTGGTGCTGCGCGTGGACGTCGTCGACACGGCGTTCACGGACAGCGCCGGCACCGCGGTGCCGGAGACGGTGATGGTGGGTGACGGGGTGGCGCTGGTAGCCACCGGCGGGCACACCCTCGAGGCTGAGTGGTCGAAGGCGTCGGTGGGGGAGCCCGTCGTCCTCGCCCTGCCCGGGGGTGGGCCGGTGGTGCTGTCGCCCGGGCCGACGTGGCTCGAGCTCGTACCGAACACGACCGGGTCGGTCACCGTCGGCTGAGCTCTCCCGAGTCGTGTGCACCGACCTACCGACGCGATGGCCTGACGTTCTTCCCCGAGCTCTATGCGGTCCGCACCGAGATCGGCACCTGACGCGCGGCGCCACGCCCGTGGCCGGCCGTGGCAGGGGCCGGCCTCGGGGCCGGCCCCTGCCGGGCGGCGGTCAGACCGTCTCGGGTACCCGCAGGTGGGCGAGGGCGACGTCCATCTCGGCGACGTCCGTGACCGTGGCGCCCATGGAGCCGGTGACATTCTCCCGCAGGGACCGGGCCTGCTCGCGGGTCCGCTCCAGGGCCTCGCGGCTCTCGAAGGAGACGGTGCCGACCACCCGGCCCATGTCGCGGTTCGTCAGCAGGCTCACGCTGCAGAAGCCGGGCATCTCCTCCAGCTTCGGCATCAGCCTCGTGCGGAAGGCCTCGACGAACTGCTCCGGTGCACCGTCCAGCTGCGCCCAGGTGAGCCGCGCAGCACCGCCGTCCCTCAGGGCGTGCTCGCGGTGCAGGACGGCGATCTCCCACTCCTGGACCTCGGGTTCGCCGCCGAAGGCGGCCACCAGGGGAGATAGTTCTCGCTCCAGCGCTCTGCGTAGAAGTCGCTGAACGTACCTACCGGGTCCATTCCGGCCGGGCGAGGGCGCTGCTTGATACCGATTCCGGGCCGCTCGGTCTCGCTTGCGCCGCGGCGGACATGGAAGGTGCTAATCGTCTGACCGTGGACGTTGATGCAGTGGGAGTCGAGGAACAGCCGTCACCTGGCGAGGTGGCGGAAGAAGTATCACCAGCCGTGGCACGCCCTCCGGCGAGGCGTCGTCGTGTTCGGCTTTCGTTGGCGCTCCTGAGCCTCGCTTGCCTGATGACGTCAGGGCTGGCGGCCCTTGGTTTCATCTTGCGAGAGGTGGACCTCGAGGAGGCGGCTCAGGATGCCGAAGTTCAGCGTGCCGAGGGCGTAGAGGAGGGACGGCGGGCCGGAAGCAGCGCCGCCGAGTCCTCACTGCGTGCAGAGTTCGACGAGCAGATCGCTGCCGCGACCCTGAGTGCCTGGAACGCGGGAGCCGAGTTCGCCTATCCGTCCGGTGTCGCTGACGGACACAGTGCCGGCTACAACGAGGGTTATGCCGCGGGGGCAGCGGAGGGTTACTCGGACGGGCTCAACGAGGGCTACGCCGACGGCTTCGCCGACGGAGTCGGTACGGAACCGGAGATGACGACGGACGAGCGGATTGCCGAATACAACAGGGTGTTGATGTGCATGGTCGGCCTGCAAACCTGGAACTGCTAGTCGCGAGGACCTGCCTCCACAGGGTCACCACCGCGCGATATGACGTGCTCGGTTCGAGCTATGGGCCTCCCGGGCGGCTGAGAACCTTGCCTTGATCGATCACCGTGCGGACCCTTGGCGTCACGTAGCCGAGGGGACAGCCATGGACGGCACTCACAGCGACGCAACAGGTCCGACCGTCGCGGTCGCACCACGTCGGCGGCTTACCACGGAACGGAATATGTCCCGGGCGTTGGGACCTTCGCAGTCGAGGGTCCAGGCCGGTGTAGAGGAAGGTCCGAGCCCTCCGACGGTGTGACCAGGGCCGGCCATGGTCCTGGCTGCGGAGGCTGCGCCTTCTGCCGCCTCCCCGACTCAGCCCACAAGTCCGGGCCCGAGCAACGATGTCCCGGACCGGTCCCAGCGCAGGCTCCGGCGTTCGGCGGATCGCAAGGTCACGAACCTGCCCTCGCCCAACGGGCGAACGGCGAAGCTCGCTAACACCTTCGGGCTTCCGGCCGGGCGGGCATTCTCCTGTCCCGGAGCTACCGCCACCTGCGAGCGTGTCTGCTACGCGGGAAAGCTCGAGAAGCTCTACAAGGGCCTGCGCGAGGTCCTGGTCGGCAATATGGCAGCTCTGACGGGGCTCGACCGGAATGGCATGGCTGTATTGCTGACCGACATGATCGCCGGCTTCCGAGTTGACTGCGAGCGGGCAGAGCGAAGAGGCGCCGTCGTCCCTCGAGATTTCCGCATCCACTGGGACGGCGACTTCTTCTCACTGGCCTACGCCGAGGCGTGGGCGGATGTCATCCGCTCCAGCTCGGACATCCACTTCTGGGTGTACACGCGCAGCTTCGATCCGAGGGCCCTCGACGTCCTCCCGACGCTGGCCTATCTGCCCAACTTGACCGTTTACCTGTCTGTTGATCCCGACAACTTGGCCGTAGCGCGAGAGGCGAGAAAGCGGAATCCGTGGGTCCACTGGGCGTACCTGGCTGAGACATTTGCCGCCGGTCGGGAAGACCTCTCGAGCCTTCCCGGAAAGCGTTATCCCTGTCCGGAGAACGGAAGACGGATTCCACTGATCAGCCAGAAGGGCTCGGCCTGCATCCGCTGTGGGGTCTGCGTGAGTGGTCGCGGGGACGTCGTGTTCTCGGTCGCGAAAAGGTGACGCCTGCAGCGCCACCCCTCTTGAGGAAATCAGCGGCTATCGCTTCACGTCGTCGAGGTCCTCCGGCTCGACGAGTCCCGTAGTCACCAATTCCCGCCGAACCTCGTCATTCGCCTTCTCGAGGTCTTGCAGAGGATCCTCGAGCTGCCGCTTCCCCTCCGTGAAGAGCTCGGCTCGTGTGTCCGCGAGGTAGGCCGCCAGTTCCGCTCGCGTAAAGGCTGCGGCCGCCCCGATCAAGCGTGTCGTCTCAGCGGCGGCCGCCAGGACGAGCTCCTGGCGGGCGGATGCGTCCTCGAGCCACTCCCGCGTGACCCGTTCGCCTTCGGGTGAGGCCAGGACGACGTCGAAGACGTCGGGGGTCTCCCACGCTGCGTCGGCGGCGGACATCCACAAGGCCGCTCGACGACGGGCCAAGCCCGACCGTTCCTCGTCGAGGGCTTGCTGTACTCGTTGCCGGGCAGCGTCGAGGAGCTGTCGGCGACTCCCTCGATCGAGCGTCGTGGCGGCTCGTAGGTCGGCGCGGGCCGCGGAGAGGGCGGTCTCCGTCGTCTTCTTCAGGCTTGACGCCGCGGCGTCCGCACGACGCCGGGCATCAGGAAGGACTTCGTCGTGCCATGTGCGATTGGTGTGCTCCTCGACTTCAGTCACCTTGCTCGAATACGCCTCCAGCTTCGCCAGGGAGGACGCCTGAGCTTCATGCAACGGAGCTAGTCGCATGTTCTGGGCCGCCTTGGATCCGAAGAGGCCGCCGAGCGCCGACCCCACGATGCCGCCGAGCAGAGTGCCTGCGCCCATGGTCAGACCACCGGTGAGGACGTCGATCCCGCCCCCGACGAGTGGCCTACCGTGCCGCCAACAGCAACTCCACCCCCGGTGACGGCGACGTCGGTCGTGATGTTCTTGACGAGGCGTCCCGTGTCGCCGTGGTGCTTGAGGAGCGCACCCTCCCGGAAGCCGCTTCGCACGACACGGATTGCGGAACCCAGGACCGGTAGAGCTGTGTCCTGCAGGGCCGACGACGCTGCATCACCCAGGTCTCCCGCGCCGTGGATCCCTCCCGCCGCAGGACCGAAGGCATCCATCAAGGCGTCCTCTGCGCCGGAGAGAGTCAGGCCGTCAGCCACGATCACGTGGTGCCCGTCCAGCATGGCGACGTCGAAGGGCTTGGAGAGATCGACGTGTAGAGCGTCTGAGGGGATGTTGGCAGCGTTGGAGTTGATGATGATCGGGACATCGGGATTGTCGGCGAAGTGGGACGGGGCGACATTCGCGTAGTTCTCCGTCAGCTTGACATTGAAGTCGCGGCCGTCGATCGAGAGGTCGGACCCGGGGTTGTTGCTGAGCGGCTCGAGCTGGGCGCGATCGCCTAGCCATGGCGTGAGTTGCTCCATGACCTGCTGCTCACCGACGTGACCTCGCCACTTGATGATCGACTGCCCGGACCACAGCTGGTAGCCGTTTTCCCGCACGCCGTTCCACAGATCCAGGCTGGTGGACACCTGGTCGTGTGTCAGCGCGTGCATAGCGTCGAGGACGCTCTGCGGAGAAGCCAGCCAGGTGTGGGCGCCGACTGCGCCGGCGATCGCGCCGGGGACCAATGCGTCGCCGAGCGCCGAGCGTCGCCCGATGGACCACAATTTCTGCGGTGCGCCCGTGGCGAGTCGGGATCCGGGAGCGCTGTTGTCTCCGGGGTCCGTCGGTGAGGACCCGGCTCCCGAGATCTCCTCCATGAGTGCGGGCGGAGGGGCGAGTGCTGCTTTCGCCAGCGCGGCGAACCGACCTGGAATCACTTCGCCGATTGCTGACTTGCGAGTCAGTCGATAGCAGGTGCCTGCGACACCGGCGAATACCAGCGCCGAGATTGCGACGACGAACCAGAGCATTCGAGTCCCCTTGCCAACTCGGCCGGAATTGCTCGAGTCCGGCGTCTATGAGCACGATCGGCTTACGAGCCTGGGGACTTGAGCGATGTGGTTCTGCGCTACCCCGAGCGCGGTGGGGTGGTGCCTCCGGGGCTGGACTTAGGCGGTCGCCGCACGGCACGTAGAAAGCTCGGAGATCAGCTGGTGAAGTCTCGATACCTGCTGCTCAATGCCGGTCAAGTCCTGAGTGAGGTCGATGGCGTGGACGTGCAGCGAGACATCTGCATTGCGAATGGCGTAGACGTCGGGCTGGGGCAATGTCTCGCCCGCGTAGATAAGGTGACCATCTCGCTGACCGAGCCGAAGGCAGTAGGTGATCAGCTGGTAGACGTCGGCGTTCGGAAAGCCACCGTCGTCCTCGAGCAGCTTGTACTTGGTGTCCGCGACAGCCAGAACGTCGGAACCGGCAGAAACGACCAGATCCGGCTTGATCGTGATGCGGTCGTCTTCATCCAGTTGGTAGGTCCGCTGCACCATAAGGCGGCCGGATCCGACGCGGAGGCACTCCTCTTCGAGGATCTGCGCGACGAGCGCCTCGAAGACCCAAGCCATGTTGAGCGCGAAGCCATGGGCAACGACGTCCCCGGCGCGGTGTTCGACACTCCCGCCGCCGAGCGCTAGATCCGCCAGATGGAGCAGGCGGTGAAGGTGCCTGTTGAGTCTCGTGGGCGTCCACGGCGGCAGGCGGGCTCCTCGAGGGAGGAGCGTGACCTCCGCCAGCATGCGGTCGACTCGGCGGAGGCCGCCGAGCGCCGCTTTGGGAACTCCTGGCAGGCTGAGCAGGACCCGCGTCGCGGCACGCAGGCGCCGGTTCTCGTCCGTGTCGAGCGTCCACTCATCGACGGTCACCTCGATCGGCGTCACGACGCCGAATCGGCGAAGCGCCTGGTCGACGAGGCGAATTCGCCCCCGAACGACGGGCAGTGACTGGTCCTCAGTCCGGTAGCCCCGCTGCGGCCGTTGCGCCAACGCCGTCTGCGCCTCTTGCTCAAAGAGAACCGCGAGCACCGTGCTCAGATCAGCTTCGTCAGCGAGGCCCAGCCGTTCCACGTCGACGTGCAGATTCCGGACGCCCTGAGCCCTGGCCAGGAGTTGAAGGACCTTGACGGCGCCAACCTTGGGCGTCACCCGCACCTCGAGGTCACCGCAGCGAACCGCCCCGACCCACTGGCCGGCCGCGACCTTCCACCCGTCTCCCTCGGGCGTTGCGGTGACGAGCTTCGTGCCGCTCAGTGCCACCGCCTCGGCTCGGGTGAGGTCGACTCCGGCGAGCACCTGGCCCTCGGACAGGTGCTGCAGCGCTCCCCGGCTCAACCCTCGGCGCCCTCAGGCTGTGGCGCGGCGGCGAGGCCCAGCTCGGTTATCCACTTTGCGAACGGATACCAGCTCCCCAGCTGATCCTGGGCGTCGTAGTGATGCTCCTTCAGCATCGGCAGGAGCTCTCGTCGCCAGAGGCGGTCGAGCGCCGCGGGGTCCCCGGCGTTGGGTCGCATGAAGTACGACGGTCCGAAGGCCAGGGACGGGTCGAGTCCCCGCTCCACCATCCGCTTGTTAAGGCGGTCCAGGAGATCGGCGACGACCGTCGGCTGCTCCTTGGCCTCGCACCAGCGTCGGAGCACTCCGCTAAGTGCCGGCTCGGACGTGTCCATCGACAGGAAGACGAACCGCCGCCGCATCGCGGCGTCCAGCAGCGCGATGGAGCGGTCCGCCGTGTTCATCGTGCCGATGATGAACAGGTTGTCCGGGAGGCTGAAGCGTTCCCCGGCGCTGTACAGCAGCTCGATCTCCTGCTGGCGGTACTCGAGGAGGAAGTAGAGCTCCCCGAACACCTTCGCGATGTTCGCCCGGTTGATCTCGTCGATCACCAGGACGAATGGCTTGTTCGGCGCCTTGCTGGCCTCGTCGGCGATCCGCTTGAGCGGCCCAGGCTGCACGGTTAGAGCTGCTCCGGAGCCGTCGGTAGTGGCCACCGGGCGGAACCCCTCGACGAAGTCCTCATAAGAGTAGGTGGGGTGGAACTGCACCAGTGCGGACTGGCCCTCGACGACACCGCATGCCTCCAGCAGACGCTGGACCAAGAACGTCTTTCCGGTACCTGGGGGGCCTTCGAGCACGACCTGCTTGCGCTCGTTGAGGCTGATCAGCATCTCCGTCAGCCAACTGCCATCGGCGTGGTGCAGGGACTTCGCCAGCGCGTCGATGTCGCACTCGAGTACGGCCGGCGCAGGCGGCTGGTTCTCGGGTACCACGACCTCGGGATCGACTGGGAGGTCCGTGTCCTCGAGGTCGACTTCGCCCGTCAGCGCTTCATCCACTTCGGCCAACGCTTCAAGGGCGGCGTTGATCTCGGTGAGGTCGAGGACGTCTTCGCCCTTGAATCGCATTCGAGTGCGGACAGATCCGGGCAGGCCCTTGACGGACGGGGTCGAGTCGGCGCTCCACGCGACCGGGCGCGTGAGAAGCATCGAGCCGCCAATTTCTTGCAAGGCCGCAGGACTGTCCTCCAGGCGTCCCAGGCGGAGTTGCTCCCCGTCAACGGTCGCCACCAGGTCACCAGGCTGCATCCCCAGCACGAAGGCCAAGACGTCGCGCTTCTTGGCCTCGCGCTTAACCACCTGCCAGTCGGAGTACCGCTGGTCGACCAGGGTGCTCACCGCGTCCTGGGTGAGGGTTGCCGGCAGGTTGGTCAACCGTCCGACGGTGAGGGTCACCCGCCCCTGGCTGACCCAGGCCGGTACCCGGTTCTGCTGGTCGAGTTCGCCCCGGACGAGCCAGGCTCGGCCTCCCTCCACGTCCTGGCTCCACTGCTGGAGCAGGGGCGCGGTGTCGAATCGGACGGGCTTGCCGCCCTGCTCCGCCTGAAGCTCCAGCGTGATGGTCTTCAGGTCATGCTCGAGGTCACCACTAGGGGCGTCAAGGCGAGTGCCGAAGACGTCGACGACCTTTTCGCGGTCGGCCCGGCGCAGCAGAGTGGTGAACGATCCGGGATGCGTGAGCAGACACAGCAGCGAGGCGACCCGATCGTCGGCGGCTGGTACGCCGTTGACGAGATCGCGGAAGGCCCAGGGATCGGACCACGCCGCGTCACGGGACTCCTGGGGCTGTTGCCACCAGTGGGCCAAGATGCGAACGCACGAAGTCAGCATCGCCACGGGACTGGCGATCAAGGCCTTCCCGCCGTGGACGAACCCGTGTTCAAGGTCGGCGGACAGCTGGATGGGCAGGCCGGGCGGATCCTCGACGGGGATGAGCGGATTGCGGACCCGGCTTCGCTTGGTGCTGCCGATCATGTCGCTGAGCGGTCCGACCAGCAGAACGAGGGCTTCCGCAGCCAACGTCCGGGGCGCAAGCCCGTCCAATCCGGGGAGGGTGGCCGGCGTGGGCTGTGGCGCCGACTCGAGGTACTCCAACAGTCCCGTCGTGGTGGCCGGATTCCAGACGGACACGTCGGCTAGGAAGGCTGACGCACCGGTCCGCCATGCCTCGAGCACCGGCTCCACGGCTCGCAGCGCGTGCGCGGTCCCCGAACCCCCGTGGAGGACGTCAGCGGCGGCGGAGAGCTGCAATTCGGGCAGGGCCTCGCTGCGCGCCGCATCCCAGTCGTCGTATGCCTTGCCGGCTACGTCAAACAGCTCCAGGGGGTCCCGGTACCTCGTAAGCGCCGCGCGGCCTTCACGGGTCAGACGGAAGCCGCCATCCGACGTGGCGTGCAACCAGCCAGCGTGTTCGTAGGTGGTGGTCAGGTTCCACCCGAGGTTGGTCCACGCACGTACCGACCCGCTCTTGGTCACGGACGCGTCGTAGGCGTTGAGCGGCACCCGTTGCGCAGTTAGGTCCTGAAGCTCGGTGTACTTCAGCGGCTGGTCCTGCTCAGCCAAGACCTCCAGCGCGGCGCGCAGCCGCGTGCGGCAGCGCAGCACCCATCCGGAGTCCTGAACCGGTTGTCCAGACTCGAAAAGCACCGGCGGCTCAAGAGCTTCCGCTGTCACATTTGCTCCTTGTGGCGTGGGCCATGCCCGGGGGGCGGGTCGAGTGGGCTGACGAATGGCACCCCCGTGCGTGCCGCCTCCATCATGGCGTCGTACGCCGCGAGAACGAGGCGCTTGGTTCGGAATTCGCCGTGATCACGCAATTCGTACTTGCGCAAGACTAAGAATGAGTCCAAGACATGCTCCACGTCGACACGCTCAAGCTCGTAGACATGCAGGAGTGCCGCATCGAGCTCGGCCTGAATCTGTGCCCTACGGCCTGGAACCCACCGGAACGGAGCGGGCTGATCCTCTTCCGCAATATCCTCCGCGTACGGGTGAAGCAGGTGGGAAGTGTAGTTTAGTTCAAGAACTCGAGGGTGCACGAAGTCGCCGAGAGTCCGATCTGTCCAGGTTGGAAACCTGTCGAATTCGGCTGGCACCGGGCAGGCAAGCTGCTTTGTAACCATGTAAGTCATATTCGACCCGCTCAGCTTTTGCCGGCTCAAGTAATCGAACACGAAAGATGACCAAACCGCTTGTAGGTTCGGTGCGGCCTCGGGGTGGGCTAGCGTCGCAATATGGAATGCGTGATTCACTGCGGAGCGCGGCAGGATGGATGGAACGAAGGTTCGCTCGTTGCCGGCATTCGTGATATTTCTCCAACCGAGGAACCAGTCACGATCCCAGTTTGCCGGTTGGGCGTCTCTTACTTCGGTGGCCGCGACCCAGTAGCGTGCGAGCGGTTCGAGTCGGGGTTCATCTAGCTCGTCATCAGTGAGGGTAGGCAGCGACGTGCTTCCTGGTGCAACGCCGTCGTACGTCGCAAATCGGTGATTCCAGTGACTGAGCATCTTTGCTTCGTAGAGCGGGAGCCAGCGATCGTATCCATCGAGCCACGCCCACCCGTCGTAGACGGCACCCCCCTGCTCCAGCTCTTGGGCTGATATGAATTTGCCCGAGTCGTTGGCCATATGAAACAGCGTTCCAAAGCGAAGATTCCAGGGGTTGCCATGTGGGCTGGCGTCGCGCAGCAGGACGGGGTGCCTACGGTGGCATGCAAGGGCAATCTCGGCGTCGCGACGAGTCCTGAAAACCGGCAGGGTCCCCGAGTTGGGGTTCAGGAGGAGGATCTCTTCGGCCTCGAGAGTGAAGGTCGACGTTGGCACGTCAGCGGGATACTTCTGCGAGAAAGCTAGCCGCACCTCGGCGACGGGCTCCCCGCCGGTCATGGATGATGCAGCAAATCGAAAGCTCCGGTGCACTCCTTCGAAGAGTGGAGCGTTGTTCTCAAAGTCATAGAATGCGGCCAGGCGGGCCGACTTTAGCGTGTCGGCGAAGAACGCAGCGGTGCTTGCGTCGGTCGCAAGCCCGGTTGGGGTAATGATTCCCGAACGGCCGGTCGGTGCGATGGTGGAGCGGAAATGTTCAGCGAAGACGCTGTACGTGTTTACGTCCCCAACCCCGCAGAGGGGAAAGCGACCTGAAGTTCGAAGGAAGTGGCTGGCGGCTTCAGCCTGCCGCTTGGCATCGCTAAACTCGTTCAGCAGCTCGGGGTGCGACTGAGCCAGAGCGGCGATGGCTTTCTTGCGGGCGGCCGCATTCTTCGCGGCGGCGATGGTGACCTCTCGGGAAGCGAAGAACTCTTGTTCTTGGAGCTTGATGCGTTCCCACGGTGGGTTGCCCAAGACGGCTGAGAATCCGCCGGTCCAACCGGCAGTCGTGTTAGCGGGCTCGTCGCCGGGCACGCGGAAGATCTCAGGAAACTCCAGATGCCAGTGGAAAAGCCGGTACTGAACTGCCAGAGCGTCCACCGAGTCGAGGAGGTGCGCTGGCGCGGTGCCTCCGCTCAGCGCTTCTAGGGTGGCGTGGGTGATCGGCTGATCTTCGGCGGTCTTCCGGCTGAGGAAGGCTGCGCACCAGGCGTCGGCGGTGCGTCGGGCTCGGACGGCGGCGTCGGATGCCTGGGCGGTTGTGTAGCGCTGAGCGGCCCAGGCGATGTCGGCGAGGGTGTGCCCGGTCGTGGCACGCTCGGAGATCTCCTGGGCGGCGATCCGTAGTCCTTCATTGCCGACCGGGATGCCCGCTTCGGGGAGCAGTTGTAGTTGCCCGTCGCGGAGCTTCTTGTTGTGGTTCTTCCAGGCGGTGACGGTCTTCTTGTCGTCGTCGCCGAGGGCTGTGTAGGCGGTGTCGGGGATGCCGGCGTGAAGCAGGGCGGGGGTGGTGCCGAGGAGGGCGTTGCCGACCTTGATGTGGTGGTCGAGGAAGGACAGCGGTTGCCCGGGGGTCATGGCTTCCAGCCACAGGCTGACTTTGGCGAGATCGGCGGCCATGGGGTTGAGGTCGACGCCGTAGATGCACCGGGCGACGACGTCGTGCATGGCCTGCTGAAGGTCGGCGGGGCTGGGGTCGACCTCTTCGGTGCGGACCATGGCCAGCCGGTTGGCGATGCGCCGTGCTGCGGCGACCATGAAGTGGCCGCTGCCGATCGCCGGGTCGCACACGGTGACGGCGAGCAACGCCTGCTCGCGGTCGGGCTGCTTTTCCGCGTCGTCAAGAACCGGGTCCAGGGCCGTGTCGAGAACAAGGTCGACCAGGTCGCTGGGGGTGTAGTAGCTGCCGGTGGTCTTGCGGTCGTTGCCCGTGAGGGTCTCGAGGGTGAAGACCTGCCGGGTGGGGTCGTGCCGTGGGACCAGCTCGAGCAGGGACTCATAGATCGAGCCGAGTTCCTCGGCGCCGAGGTGGCGGAAGTCGACCAGCCGGCGCGGCTGGCCCTTGGGCTGAACCACTGACAGCGAGCGGATCACCGCGAGCAGGGGCTGGTTGCCCAGTCGGGCGCCGGCCAGCACGTCGGCGTGGGTGGTCGTGAACAGCCCGCCGAGGCCGGGCAGGCCGAGGCGGGGCTCGCCGCCCTGTCGACCGAGCGCGGTCACCACCAGGTCGACGGCCTGCCACAGATCGTCGTGGGCGCTGCCCTGCCGCCGGACGGCCAGCCGACGCAGCCGCCCGGAGGAGAAGTGCTGCGCGTAGCGGTCGCGTACGTCGCGGGGGACGTCCGGGCCTTGGAGGGCGTCGCGGTCCTCGGCGACGGCCCAGAACAGTAGCCGGTACACGGTGCGCAGCAGCGCGGCGTGCAGGTCCTCAAGCCGAATGGCTCCGTTGGCGAGGTCCTCGCGGAGCCGAACATTGGCCGGGTGCTGCAGGAAGCCGGTGCCCAGCGTCTCTAGGGCGTCCTGCACCCCGTCGCGCAGCAGATTCAGGGCGCGCACGCCCTGGCTGATTGCGGTGGCGCGCCAGCGCTCCAGCCAGCAGTCCGACAACACCCCGTCGGCCGGGACCTCGACCCGGGACTGGTGGGCCAGCAGGTAGAGCAGGGCGAACTCGGCGAACAGCTCGCCGTCGAACATCGCCTCCAGATCGAACTCGACGAAGGCCTGCCCCGTCAGGGTGGTCGAGTCCCGCAACAGGCGGAGAACTCTTCCGTTGGACACGAGTGCCCACAGGTAATCATCGGTCCGGTTGAGCAGCTCCTGCACCATTGCGTGCGGAGCCCGCTGCGCTGCTCCCGGCACACCCGGCGTGCGCTTGTCCAGCGGCACACCCCAGCCCAGCAGGTGGACTGGGGTGGCCCCCCACAGGTGGCTGACCGGGTACTGCTTGTCTCCGGCCGTCAACCCGCCGGTGCCGGTCCCCGGCACTCGGCCATAGCCCAGCTCGCTCAGCACGACCGTCAGCCACCGCTCGCGCGTCAACCCGACCGCCGGATCCCCCTCGGGTAGCCGAGCTAGGTCATCGCGGAACCGGCGGTACACACCCAGCAAGTGCGTCCACACCCGGGCCGAGGCCTCCCGCGGGTTCTCCCCAGCCAGGTGATAGTCGGTGGAGCGCAGCCCATCCAGGCTCCCGGCCAACACCGCCGACAACACATCCGACGGAAGCAGACCTCCGCCCACACGGACGGAGATGAATGAACCGGTCATGCGGCAGTCCGCTCGTTGTGTCGTGGCCCGTGGCCGGGCAGCGGGTCGAGCGGACTAACGAACGGCACGCCGGTCCGGGCAGCCTCGGACATGGCGTCGTAGGCCTCCAGTACCAGGCGCTTGGTGCGGAACTCGCCGTGGTCGCGCTCCTCGTATTTCCGGACCACGAAGAATGAGTCCACTACGTGCTCGGCATCGTCGCGATCAAGTCCGTAAAGGTGGAGCATGGCGGCATCGATCTCACTGCGCAGCTGTTCGCGGCGTTCCAAGGTCCATTGAAATGGAACTCCAGGATCGTGTCCGAGCAGATCCCTAGCGAGGGGCTGCATTCTGAACGAGGTGTAGTTAAGTTCGAGAGACCGCGTCAGCAGAAATGTGTTCAACGCTTCATCGGACCAATTTGGTTGTCGCTCAAAATCCTCCGGACGAGGGCATGGTAGCTGCTTCACGATAAAATAGGGCATGTCCGCGCCGCTTTGTTTTTGTCTAGCAATGTAGTCGAAAATCAGAGACGACCATGTCGCCTGAAGAAGCAGTGCATTCCGCGGGGAGCTCGGAAGGGCGATCGGGAACTTGCCGCTTAGTGCCGTTCGCGGAGCAATGGACGGCACGAATGTTCGCATGTCGCTCGCTCGCGCGATGGATCGCCAGCCGAGGAACCACTCCGTGTTCCAATCCTGCCCGGTGGCGTCGTTCACTGTCTTTTCGGCGACCCAGTAGCGAGCCAAAGGTTCTACCTCCGGGTCGTTTAGTTGGTCGATCTCGATCCGCGGCAGGGTGCCCTTGTTCAGCTGAGCCTGAGTTGCGTCGGCGTATGTCGCGTATCGGTGATTCCAGTGACTGAGCATCTTGGCTTCATACAGGGGTAGCCATTGCTGGGCGCCGGCCGTCCAAGCCCAACCGTCGAAAGAGGCGCCTCGCGTAGCCAGGTCATCGCCAGAGAGGAAGCTTCCTGAATCATTCGCCATGTGGAACATTGCATTGAACCGAATGCCCCAGGGGTTTCCTTCTGTCGCCTTATCGCGGTACAGGATCTCGTGGCGCTGGTAGCAGGAGAGAGTGATCTCGGCATCACGACGAGTCCGAAATACGGGCAATGTTCCTGTATTCGGGTTCAGTAGAAGAATCTCGTCACTTGATAGGTTGAAGCGTCGAGTGGGGACGTCCGCGATGTGCCGCGTGTAGAATGCAAGACGCACGTTTTGCGCAACTTCGCCGCCAGTGATAGAGGTTATGGCAAAGCGAAACTGGTTATGCACTCCGGCGAATATCTTGGCTTCGTTCTCAAAGTCATAGAAGGCCGCGAGTCGACCGCTCTGAAGTGTGTCCGCAAAAAATGCAGACGTCGTTGCGTCGGTGGCCAGGCCGGTTGGCGTGACAATGCCAGCTCGACCGGCCGGTCCGATAGATGCTCGAAAATGCTCCGCAAAGACGCTGTAGGTGTTGATGTCTCCGACGCCACAGAGAGGGTAGCGTTCGCTCGATCGAATGAAGTGGATTTCCGCATCCGAGATTCGCTTTGTCTCGTTGAACTCACGAAGCAGGCCCGGCTGAGACTCTGCTAGCGCGGCGATGGCCCGCTTGCGAGCGGCGGCGTTCTTGGCATCCGCGATACTGGGTTCGCGCGACGCGAAAAACTCTTGCTCCTGGAGCTTGAGGCGTTCCCATGGTGGGTTGCCGAGGACGGCCGAGAATCCGCCGGTCCAGCCAGTGGGCGTATTGGCAGGTTCGTCGCCGGGTACGCGGAAGATCTCGGGGAACTCGATGTGCCAATGGAAGAGTCGGTGTTGTGCGGCGACCGCGTCGATCGTGTTGATGACGTGTGGGGGCGCGGTACCACCGCTGAGCCCTTCCAGGGTGGCATGGGTGATCGGTTCATCGTCGGTGGTTTTACGGCCTAAGAACGCCGCGCACCAAGCGTCGGCGGTGCGCCGCGCTCGGATGGCCGCTTCGGAGGACTGACCGGCCGTGTAGCGCTGGGCGGCCCAGGCGATGTCGGCGAGTGTGTGCCCGGTCGTAGCCCGTTCGGCGATCTCTTCGGCGGCAATTCGGAGGCCCTCGTTGCCGACCGGGATGCCCGCATCGGACAGCAGCTGCAATTGTCCGTCGCGGAGCTTCTTGTTGTGGTTCTTCCAAGTGGTGACGATCTTCTTGTCGTCGTCGCTGAGGGCGACGTAGGCGGAGTCGGGGATACCGTCGGCGAGAAGTTTGGGAGTCGTGCCCAATAGTGCATTGCCAACCTTGATGTGGTGGTCAAGGAACGACAGCGGCTGGCCCGGTGCCATGGCTTCCAGCCAGAGGCTGACCTTGGCGAGGTCGGCGGCCATGGGGTTGAGGTCGACGCCGTAGATGCAGCGAGCGACCACGTCGTGCATGGCCTGCTGGGCGTCACCGGGGGTGGGGTCCACCTCGCCGGTTCGGACCATGGCCAGCCGGTTGGCGATACGGCGGGCGGCGGCGACCATGAAGTGGCCGCTGCCGATGGCCGGGTCGCAGACAGTCACGGCCAGTAACGCCTGCTCCGGGTCGGTTTGCTTCTCCGCGTCATCGAGGACCGGGTCCAGGGCGGTGTCGAGAACGAGGTCGACCAGGTCGCTGGGGGTGTAGTAGCTGCCGGTGGTCTTGCGGTCATTGCCGGCGAGGGTCTCCAGGGTGAAGACCTGCCGAACAGGGTCATGGCGAGGAATCAGCTCGAGCAGGGACTCATAGATCGAGCCGAGCTCCTCGGCGCCGAGGTGGCGGAAGTCGACCAGCCGGCGTGGCTGGCCCTTGGGCTGCACCACCGATAGGGAGCGGATGACCGCCAGCAGCGGCTGGTTGCCGAGCCTCGCGCCGGCCAGGACGTCAGCCTGGGTGGTGGTGAAGAGGCCACCGAGCCCCGGAAGCCCGAGACGGGGTTCGCCGTCCGGCTGGCCAAGGGCCGTGAGTACCAGGTTGACGGACTGCCACAGGTCGTCATGGGCGCTGCCCTGCCGGCGGACAGCCAGCCGACGCAGGCGGGCGGAGGAGAAATGCTGGGCGTAGCGGTCGCGCGCCTCGCGGGGGGCGTCCGGGGCGTGGAGGGCGTCGCGATCTTCGGCGACGGCCCAGAACAGCAGCCGGTAGACGGTGCGCAGGAGCGCGGCGTGCAGGTCCTCCAGCCGGATGGCTCCGCTGGCGAGGTCTTCGCGCAGTGCGGCGTTGGCGGGGTGCTGCAGGAAGCCAGTGCCCAGCGTCTCCAGGGCGTCCTGCACCCCGTCGCGCAGCAGGTTCAGGGCGCGCACGCCCTGGCTGATCGCCGTCGTCCGCCAGCGCTCCAGCCAGCAATCGGCGAGCACCCCGTCGGCCGGCAGCTCGACCCGGGACTGGTGGGCCAGCAGGTAGAGCAGGGCGAACTCGGCGAACAGCTCACCGTCGAACATCGCCTCCAGGTCGAACTCGACGTAGGCCTGCCCGGTGAGGGTGGTCGAGTCTCGCAGCAGTCGGAGGACCCGCCCGTTGGACACGATCGCCCACAGGTAGTCATCGGTGCGGTTGAGCAGCTCCTGCACCATCGCGTGTGGGGCCCGCTGCGCCGCACCCGGCACACCCGGCGTGCGCTTGTCCAGCGGCACACCCCAGCCCAGGAGGTGAATGGGGGTCGCGCCCCACCGGTGGCTAACGGGGTATTGCCTGTCTCCTGCGGTCAGCCCGCCGGAGCCGGTGACGGGCACCCGTCCGTAGCCCAGCTCGCTGAGCACCACCGTCAGCCAGCGCTCGCGGGTCAACCCGACCGCCGGATCGCCCTCGGGCAGCCGAGCAAGGTCGTCACGGAACCGGCGATAGGCGCCCAGCAGGTGCGTCCACACCCGTGCGGAGGCTTCCCGCGGGTTCTCCCCGGCCAGGTGATAGTCGGTGGAGCGCAGCCCTTCGAGGTTGCCGCCCAGCACCGCGGACAGCACGTCAGACGGAAGGAGACCTCCGCCCACGCGCACGGAGATGAACGAGCCAGTCACGCGTTGCTCCCAACAGCCGGCAGGAGCACCTGCAGGCTCAGGACGTCGACGGGGCGTTGGGCGGTCACCGACAGCCCGCGGCGCACGGCGCCGGCTCCGAGGCGGGCCCGGCGGTGGGCGCCGAGCAGCCGGTCGGCGTGCTCGTCGGCGACCTGCTCCAGGTACGGGGTCAATTCGGGCAGCCCATCGAGCACTCGCTCCGCGGCGAGTCGCGCGGCATCGGCGGGGACGTTGCCGGACGGGTTTGCGCTGAGGAGCACCTCGGCTCGCTCGTCGGTGAGCCATACCGCGTTTCCTGGCGCCCCTTCGAAAGCGAGGACGCGGGCGTCCTCGGCGACCTGCGAATGCACGCCGTCCGGGGTCGGCAGCGCGAGCTGGAAGCGGAAGCGAACGAGCAGCAAGGTCGTGCGGGTCTGCACCGCATTGCTGCGCATGACGCCGGCTCGCCGGGCCGGGCGGTCGCGCTCGGGCACCGCGCGGTCGAGCGCGCTCTCCAAGACGTAACGACCGATGGCTTGCACCGTGGGGTCGGTACGGGCGATCACCGCCTCCCCGCGACCAGCGGGCGGCTCGGCGCGGAACAGCAGGGGGTCATGCACCCCGACGGGCAGGCTGTGCCGCAGCCCGAGTGGCAGAGTGCCGAGGACCGCAGTGAAGCCGTCGTCGACCTGAGTAACCGTGGAGCCAAGGGCCCGCAAGGTGTGGACCAGGAACTGCTCGAGGTCCCCGTGGGCGCCCAGTGCCTCACGGATCTCGGTGACCTCCGTGACGACCTCGTCCGGCTTGATCGTGTGTTGCGCGAACCGGGTGCGGGACGCCTTCTCCTTCTCGGCGGCGGACTGCCAGGCGGCGTCGAAGTCGATGGTGCGCTGATCCAAGTCGAGGTCGATCGTCAGCTGCTCGGCGTGGCGGTTGCGCAGGAGCAGTCCCTCGGCCAGCGCATCGATCAGACCGTCGCCGTTGCCGGGCACGGGAACGGCGACACCGGTGGCCTTGGCGATCGCGCGGTGCTTGCGGATGAGCACCTCGAGGACGATCTCGTCGATGCCGTTGTCCTCGCCGTAGAGCGTCAGCGCGCGAACGACGTCCTTGCGCTGGCCGAAGCGGTCGACGCGGCCTTCGCGCTGCTCGTGGCGAGTCGGATTCCAGGCGAGGTCGTAGTGGAGGACGGCGGAGAAGGCCTCCTGCAGGTTGACGCCCTCGGAGAGGCAGTCGGTCGCCACCAGGACGTGTCGGCCCGGCCGGTCAACCAGTTCTTGCACTCGGCGCGCCCGCTCCGCGGGCGGCAGCAGGCCGGTGACGACGCCGACGTTGACGTCGGCGCCGCGCTTGCCGCTCAGGGCGGTGGCGAGGTGCTCGCCGATGTACTCGGCGGTGTGGATGAACCGGCAGAAGACGATCGGCGCGAAGCCGTCGGCGAGCAGCTGCTTGACCTGGCCGATGACCAGGGCCAGTTTGCGATCCTGGTCGGTGCCCTCGAGCTCCGCGGCTCTACGCGCGAAGGCGGACAAACGCCGGCGCTCCGCTTCACCGCTCGTGGCCTCGAGCTCCTCCGGCTGGTGCACGAGCGCGCCGGGTGTCATGTCCAGCCCTTCCAGCGTCTCGTCGTCCGCGCTGTCGAGCACGCCCGCGCGCCCGAGGGCATCGACCTCCGCCGCGTTCGTGACATCCGCGTTCGATGCGCGCGTGCCCAGCGTGGCGACGGCCGCGCGCGGGCTTGATGCCATGGCACGCAGGAGCGCCAGCGCCGACCACCACCGGACGCGGCTACGCGCACCCGAGACGCTGTCGCGGACCTGCTCGCGCGCGTAGGCCAGAACGTCCTCGAAGAGGTCCTTGTATGCGGGGCTCAGCGTGTAAGGGACGTCCCTCGTCTCCCTGTCTCGGGGAAAGGGTGTGTCCTCGTCCAGGTAGTGGCGGATGTCGGCACGCCGACGCTGCACGAAGTGGCGGGCCAGCATCGTCCGCCCGGCCGCGCTGCCGAGGTCAACCGCGGCCAGGTCCGGGTGGCAGAGGCCGACCAGGTTGGCGAACGCGGTCTCGTCGCCGGAGTGCGGCGTCGCGGTGGTGAGGATGAGGTGGCGGCTCTCGTCGGCGGCCAGCGACTTGAGCAGCTCGTACCGCTGGTGGCGGGACTGCTGGCCGGCGGCGCTGCCCGCGACGGAGTTGTGCGCCTCGTCCACGATCACCAACTCAGGGCACCGGAGCACGAACTCGTGACGGCGCCGGTCGGACTTGATGAAGTCGGTCGAGACGATGACGTGCGGATAGCGGTCGAACAGCGACTCGTTGAGCATGAGCCCGCGTTCCAGGGTCTTGACCGTGCTGGTCAGGACCAAGGCGGCATCGATTCCGAACTTTTCCCGCAGTTCGCGCTGCCACTGCTCTGCCAAGGCCGGCGAGCACAGCACCGCCATGCGCTTGACGGTGCCCTGGGCGAGAAGCTCGGCGGCGATCAGGCCGGCCTCGATGGTCTTCCCGATGCCCACGTCGTCGGCAATTACCAGCCGGACCGTGTCCTGACGCAGAGCCATCATCAAGGGCACGTACTGGTAATTCCGCGGACTGACGCTGATCCCGGCCAACGATCGGAAGGGCCCGGCTGAGGACTGGAAGCCGACTCGCAGCGCCGTGCGGAGCAGCTCGGTAGAGGCGGCGTCGCCCAGGTCGTCGGCTGCGGGGACGGGGAAGGTCGCCGGCTCCACCCCTTCGTCGGGGAACACGCCGACGACGTCGTCCGGCCCACCGCCGAGTGGCTGGAGGAGCAGGAAGTCGGGGGTCGTGTCGGGGAGCACCACCCACTCACGTCCGCGGGCGCGAACGAGCCCCCCGACGGCGAAATCGGCGGTTTTCTCGGTGATGCTCAACGTGCAGTCCTTCCAGGTCCGAAGATCCATGAGTGGCGGCCGACGAGTGCCGCCCAGTCCTCGCTGTGATGCACGCGGACCACTGACCAGCCGAGGTCCTCGAGCCGCTCAGCCGCCTGCGCATCGCGCAGTCGCTGCACCGCGTCGTCGTGGTGAGGACCATCGACGAACACGGCGACCGGGTTGCCGTGCAGGTTGTAGACGAGGTCGGGCCGGGCATTGGCGGCGCTGACCGTTTGCTGGGCGTCGTCCGGCAGGCGGTGGCCGTTCTCCTGCAGCCAATCGACGAACCGGCGCTCCAGGCCGGAGTCCGACAGAGCGTTGAGCCAATCCTGTTGCTCGGCTCGGTCGCGCTCCCCAGCGCCGGTTGTGACCTCGGCCCTCAGCAACTCGCGCAGCAGCGGGACGATCTCGTGCCGGTCAATGGAACTGTGGTCGTACTGGTTGCCGTAAGAGAGCAGGCAGTCATAACAGCCCTTCTCACACCGCTCCCGCGCGCCCGGCGCCTGACCGAGATCGGCTCCGCTGTCGGGGTCGTAGTGGATGAGCTCGAGCGCCTTACGTGCGACGTCCGCCAGCTTTCGTGGTTCTTCGAGCAGGCGGCTCAACACGCCGGCGCCACCTTCGGCGGACTCGTTGAGCAGCATCCGTCCGCGTTCTGCAGCATCAGGGAGCTCAACGCTGTCCAACTCCGAGTCCTCCAGCTGGAACGTGGCCTCGGCGGCACGCTCGAGGGCGGCGCGCAGGGTCACGGTGACGGTCTCCGAGGCAGGTTCGGACAGCCGGATGACCAGGACGTTGCGCCGGTCCTCGACGTAGGGCGTGACTTTCTCCTTCGCAGCGACGTCCTCTGCCGCGTCGAGGCTCTCGGTGTCGACCGTCTTGTCTGCTGCCTTGGTCTCCGAGAGCCATCGGCCCTCCCGCAGATCGAGCCAGAAGCCGCGATCGCTCGGGTTCTTCCGGCGACGGCGACCGACGCTCGCGATGCGCATCACGGCAGCGTCGGCGTGCACGAGCTCGAGCACGGGCTGGCCTTCAACGACGGCCTCGGCGTTGGTGTAGCCGGGACGTCCACCGCGGTCGGGGAAGCGGAAGGAGACCTCCAGATCGAACCCGGACCGGCGGCGTTCCTCCTCGTCGCTGCTGATGCGCTCGCGCCGCCGGGTGAACACGGTCTGCAGACGCAGCAGGCCGTACTGGGAGACGCCTAGCTGGGCGCCGCAGTGCTCGCACGTGTCGGTGCCGACGACGACCGGGTGGTGGTAGCCGCAGTGTTCGCACCGCTTGGCGGTCTCGGTGACCGCCCCACTGCTGTTGGTCTCGCCCGGGTCGCGGGGGAGCTGGATGCGAGTGACCTCGTACCGAGCCCCTTCGTGGTAGATGAGCGCGCCGGGCCCGAACTCGCTAATAGCCAGGAAACGAGGGCGCTGGATGAAGTCGCCGTCGACCTTCACCCCACGCCGTGCCGGGATGTAGGCGGCCAGCGGCAGCCGGGGGAACGAGTAGCCGGGCAGGAAGCCTTCGCTGGCCAGATAGCGGTACGAATAGAAGTCGGTGGCGCCGACTTCCCGGTCCTCGTTACGCAGCAGGATGAGCTGGTTGCGCGCATCCGCCCGACGGCGCTCGGCCTGCTGCCGGTCCCGCCGGCTCGATCTCACGTTGATCGCGAGCTTGTGCTGCTCGTGGTACTCGGTCAGGGCGGCGAGGAAGAGCTGACGCCAGCGGTCGAACGACTCGTCCAGCAACCGGGCGGCGTGCTTCACCTGGTCGTGCACCCAGGTGTCGCTCCACCACGGGGGCTCCCCGCCGGTGGCTTGCCAGGTCCGACGCAGGTCAGCCATCACTCGCTGGGCAGTGCGCTCCGCGCGCAGGGTGACTTCGGCGTCGGACAGCGCCTGCCACAGGTTCGGCAGCAACCGCAGGGTTGGTGTGTCGCCATCCGCCTCGAGCAGATCAGTGATGGACGAGTGCATCGACTGATCGGTCTCTGCCAGCCAGATGGCGTGCACGTGCGAGCGGATGAGGTCCTCGTTGGTGAGGTCCAATCGCGGCGCCACGACCGAGCCGGCCACCATGTCGCGGGACCGGCGGAACCAGTAGCTGTCGTGCGCGTTGCCGGTGGAGCAGTAGGTGAGGACGAGCGCGGGCTGCCCGCTGCGACCCGCCCGCCCAGACCGCTGGGCGTAGTTCGCCGGGGTGGGCGGCACGTTGCGCAGAGCGACGGCGTTCAGGCTGGAGATGTCGACGCCGAGTTCCATGGTGGGGGAGCAGTACAGGAGGGGCAGGTCTCCCTTGCGGAACGAGTCCTCCCGGTCCAACCGCATCTGCTGCGGGACCTGAGCGGTGTGCTCGCTGGCGTGCATGCCGCCGAAGCCAGCAGCCAGGTCCTTGTAGAGATCCTGGAAGAACGGGTTGACCCGTGCCGTCGCCTCGCCCTTGAACTTCCGCCGGAGGGGGTCGGGTGCGCCCTCCTTTCCGTCTCCTGCCAGCCAGCGAAGTGCGGCTGCGCGCAGCCTGTACTCTGCCCCTTCCGGACCGTCTGACCGGGCCAGCAGGCCTGCCTCGGTCAGGACGTTGAGCAGGTCGACGATCACCTTGCTCGCGTCATCGGTCTTGACCACGCCGGGGAGCCCGGCTGCGTCCGTCCGGAGGTAGCGACCGAACGCGCCGCGTCCGGTCAGTGCAAGCCGGCCGCGCGGCCCGCCGGGCTTGGACGGGCGGGGAGCGGCGTGCCCGACCTCGACCAACCGCTCGTCCTCCGACATGGCCCACGGCTCGATGAGCTGCTGGCGGGACTCCTTCCGCAGCCGCTCGAACCCCTCCTCCGCGAGGCAGTCGACGTCGATGGCGCGGACGCGCCGCAGCTCGTCGAGGAGGATCCGGCCTAGCTCCTCGCGATGCGCCGCGGAGATCTGGTTGAGCAGGTACGTGCCGGCCCAGGACTCGTCGTCAGCCGCCAGCTCTTTCAGGTCGCGGTAGTCGACCCGCAGGAGACCGGTCTGCTCGAGGTTCGGCATCGTGACCCGCCAACCCCGCTGCAGGTCGACGTACAGCTGGTACTCGACGACTGCACGCAGCGCTCGTTCGGCGGCGGCCTTGGCGCTGAACTTCGCCTGCGGGTTGGCGGAGAAGTCCACCGTCTGCAGGCCGAGCGCCTCGGTGACCGCGCCGGCGATCGTGTCGTGAGCCAGCCCCTCGGGCCCAGCTTTCTCCAGGGCAGCATGGAGTGCTGCGCGCAGTTGGCTGACCTGAACGAAGTCGTTGAAGTGGCCGGCCTGGAGACTGGCGTCCTGCCGGTTGTCCACGAATGTCAGCAGCTTGCGTGCGTCCGAATCGAGGTCCTCGAGGGGCACCGAGCGAAGATGCCGGACGATGGATGCGCTGAGCAGCGTGACCGCGCTGGATCGCCCCTCGGAATCCAGCGTGGCGAGCTTGCCGAAGTCCTGTCCGCGGACCTGCTCGTAGGACACCCCGCAGCGCATGCAGAAGGCGAACGGCGTGGACACGAACCACGCGGGGAGGCCGAGACCGCTGTTGTCCAGAGAGCCGTCGGGCCGCACGGAGACCTTCTCGGGAAGGTACTTCCGCTTGCTGTCGAGGATTTCGACCCGGTCTGTGTCCGCGTCGGTGACCAACCACGACTCGGGCACCCGACCGCTCGCGAGGGGATCGTTGGGCCAGGGCAGGTCGGACGAGACGTACAGGTAGCCGGTGATGCTGTCGCCGCCGCTGGCGTCGACGTCCCGGCGGGAGACCAGGGCGCTGCCGTTGCCCTGCTTCACCTTGGCGACCACCAGGTACTCCTGGCCGCACTCGCGGCAGAACCCGAGCGGCAGCAGCGCTTTCTCCGGCTCGCCGGGGACGCTGACCTGGTACGAGCCGGTGATGTGGCGAGCATCCTCGGGCTCGAGGGAGACGTAGACGGTGTCGCCCTTGGAGAGGAACTGGTGGAGCCGGAAGGCGAAGACCGGCCGGTCGATGACCGGCTGTCGAACGCGCGATCCCTCTTCCAGGACTCGCCGCAGCGCCGTCCGGCAAGCCTCCTCAGCGTGTCCGGTCAGCGCCGCCAGGGCGCTGGCAGCCTCGGGGAGGGTGGTGGGGGCTCGGCGGACCAGTCGACCCGTGCCTGGCTCGTGGTCGAGACCGAAGGTCGTCTCGATCCAGCCGGCCAGTGGGTCGTCGATGAAGTCGGCGTGGTCGCGCGTCTGCTCGGAGCCTTGCGAGGCGACAACGGCCGCGTGGAGTCGCTCTGCCGTCGGGGCGGTGGCGGTGGTGGCGCGGGTGAGGGTCTCGCCGATGACCCGCTCCGGCGTGACCTCGGAGCCGAACAGCCGCGTCGCGACGTCGGCGACGATCGCGTTGCGCTCGGCCGTCGTCCCGGCGCTGGCCATGGTGGCGCTGGTTCCGACGATCTGGAGGTCATCAGCTGCGCACTGGTCGCGGAGGCGACGGATCAGCATGGCGACGTCCGCGCCCTGACGGCCGCGGTACGTATGCAGCTCGTCGAGCGCCAGGAAACGAAGGCCCTGCGCCGCCCGGACGAGGTGCTTGCGCTCGTCGGGCCGGGTGAGGACCAGCTCCAGCATCACGTAGTTGGTGAGCAGGATGTCCGGCGGCTCCGCGAGGATGCGACGCCGCTCGTCCGGGCTCTCCTGGCCCGTGTACCGAGCGAAGGTGACCGGCTCGCCGCCCTCGGGGTAGCCGAACCGCAGGAACTTCTCCAGCTCGCCGACCTGGGAGTTGGCGAGGGCGTTCATCGGGTAGACGACGATCGCCTTGACGCCGGGCTGGCGTCGTCCGCCGTTGGCGTCGCGGTCGCGCAGGACGGCGTTAACGATCGGGATGATGTAGGCCAGCGACTTGCCCGACCCCGTGCCCGTCGTCAGGACGTAGCTCTTGCCGGACCGGGCGACTTCGACGGCTTCGCGCTGGTGACGATGCAGCACGATCGGGTCGCGACCGGCATCTGTCATGTCGGACTTGCGGCGGAAGATCCGCTCACACTCTGGGTGCAGGAGCCCTTCGCCGACGAGCTCAGGCACGGAGCCCCCGGACGCGAAGGAGGGATTCAGGCTCAGCCAGGGGTCGGGCCACTGGACGCCCTCGGCGAACTGTTCATCCACGAAAGCGGAGATCCGCTCGTCGCGGACCCGAACGAATCCGGACGTGAAGTCGCGGTAGTCGGCAATGACCTGCTCGTGGATCTTGAAGACGTCCAAAACTACCCATCCCCGTATCGGTTCCCCGTCGAACCATAGAGTGCCCCCGCGGCTACAGGCAGCTATCGCAACCCCTTAGAGGGCCCCGTGGCACGTGGGATGCATGGGGCGGGTGTGCGCTGCGGATCCAGGGCAGTGGGCGTCCAGGGCCGGAGGGGCAACTTAGGCCCCGTCTTCGGCGCGCCGCCGCCGAATGTCACTCAGATCGAGAGCTCATGGGCCGTAGCGCGTTCACGACGGTCGTGACGGGGCTCGCCCAGTACGCGCACGGGTCGTGGAGCATGAGGACCGCGGGATGAGTGAGCCCTTCGTCCCACGGGTCTCGAGTTCGACGAGGGTCACCTCCCGCGGTGGGACAGCGGACCACGCAAGGCGGCGTCTAAGAAGTCGGCTCCCCGTCAAGCGACGCAGCGAGTACGCGAATTCGTCCTCGAGGGGAGCCCTTCTGTCGACGCCGATCTGTCCAACCCCTGACGTCAGGACTCGTCGCAGCAGCGCCGTCGCGTCTACGCCACCTTGGCGGCGTGGAAGACGTCAGCGGGCAGGGCGTGCTTCAACTGCCACATGATGCGCATCGGGCGCTCGCCGGTATGCGAGAGGTATGTCATCGGCCCGGCGTAGAGGTAGGGCGGCGTGCCGAGGGTTCCGTCCGCGGTCTTCGACTCGCGGATGAACAGGTGGACTGTCGTTCCCATCTCCCAGTGGTTGATATAGCGCTGGCCCGTCGGCGAGCGTTCGGCCGTCGTGCTCTGGGATTCCCACTGGAAGAGCGACGGCGAGATGGCTCGGTCGGCGTACATCGTCGTGGGGGAGAAGTGCGCCTCCGTCTTCAGCAACGTCACGAAGAAGACGTCGGCCTGGTCGCCGGGCACCCAGCGCACCCCTGAGCCCCAGGTTCCATTGAGGTCGCGCATGCCGAAGGCGGCCAGCACCTCGTCGCGGCTATAGCGCGCGTGAATGTGCAACGGTCGAGGGCCGGCGATCTCCAGGGCGGGCGTCACCCGCTCGATGCGGTCGTGGAGGGCACCGGTCAGCTCGCTTAACTCATCGGCTCGGGCGCGGTTCTCCAGCAACCGAGCCAGCGTGGCCTCCATGCTGCTGAATGGCGTGCGCGCCCCGAAGAGGGAGAAGTGCAGCATCGCGGCCAATCGGCTGATTCGTTCGTCGTCGCCCGTCGCCGCGGCCGTGGAGGCGGCTCGGAGGAAGTGCAGACGCTCGTCGTCGTCCACGTGCAGCATGCGACCGAAGGCGGCGCCGAGAGCTGCGTCGTCGGGTCCGCCTGAGGCCTCGTCCCAGCCGGCTGCACGCTTCAGGTCAAGCCAGCTGCGCCCGTTGCCTCGGTACAGGTCCTCGAGTTCCACGCCCGTCTCGTCGAGGAATTCGGTAAGGGACGGCCGCTGGGTCTGACGTGCCTCGCTGACCAGACCCTTCCACGAGACGGACAGCGACTGCTTGATGTTGTCCAGGACGACCCGCTCGGCGACTCGGTCCAGCTGGATGTGACAGCCGGCTGGCAGCCGCGGAAAGCCTTGTTCGACATCGCGCTGCAAGCCGCGCCGAGAACTGCCCGTGAGGGCCCGGAATCGCAGATCAAAGCGAAACTCCTTGTGCTGAGCGCCGATGAAGTCGAGAACGGTCAGACAGGGCTTGTCCTCCGCGAGTCGGAGGCCTCGGCCCAGCTGCTGGAGGAACACCGTGGCGCTCTCCGTCGGCCGGAGAAACAGCACAGTGTCAACGGCCGGGATGTCCAAGCCCTCATTGAAGAGATCCACAGCGAAGAGGACGTTGACCGTCCGGTCCCGCAGCGCGTCGAGCGCTGCCTTGCGGTCCTCGCGGGAGGAGGTCGCCGTGACCGCCCGGCTCGGGATTCCGGCCGCCGTGAACTTCTCAGCCATGTAGATCGCGTGCTGCACGCTGACGCAGAACCCGAGCCCGCGCATGCGGCGCGGGTCCTCGACCTTGTCCTGCACTGCTTGCAGCACCAGCCGGACGCGGTGGTCGTTGCCCGTGTAGACGTTTGTCAGCTCGGCGACGTCGTATCCCTTGCCGCGACGCCACCGCAGCTGATCGAGCGCGACATCGTCGTGGATTCCGAAGTACTGGAACGGGGCCAACAGCCCTTGCTCGAGCGCCTCCCACAGGCGCAGCTCCACGGCTGTCCGTCCGTCGAACCACGATCGGACGTCGGCACCGTCGGTGCGCTCGGGGGTGGCAGTGAGCCCGACCAGAACCTTCGGCTTCAGGTGCTCGAGCAGGCGGCGATAGGTGGCCGCCTCGGCGTGGTGGAACTCATCGACCACGACGAGGTCGAAGCGCCTCGGGTCCAGCTCGTCGAGGGACAGGTGGCTGAGGGACTGAACGGAGGCGAACACGTGCGTCCACTCCCTCGGGCGCTGCCCGCCGACGAACAGCTCGCCGAAGTCGCCCTGCCGCAGCACGTGACGGAACGTGGACAAGCTCTGGGCCAGGAGCTCCTCGCGGTGGGCGATGAACAGCACGGTGTCGACCGAGTCCGCGGCCCGCAGCCGCCGGTAGTCCAGCGCGGACACGACCGTCTTTCCGGTCCCCGTAGCCATCACGACGAGATTCCGCCAACGGTCGTGCACCCGGCGCTCGGCATCGAGCTTGTCGAGGATCTCCTGCTGGTACCCGAAGGGCCGCACATCCAAGGCGGTGATCTCGATCGGCAGGTCGGATGGCCCGCCCTTCTCGGCGTTCAGCGCCTGCCGGAGCCGATCACCGTCCCGAGCGGGCTGGTACGTCTCGAACGACGGGTCGGCCCAGTAGCTCGCGAAGGTCTCCTCGAACGTGGCCAGCAGGTGTGCCTGCTCGACGGACGAGAGGCGGACGTTCCACTCCAGGCCGTCGTGCATTGCGGTGTGCGAGAGGTTCGACGAGCCGACGTACGCGGTCGACAGACCGGTCGAGCGGTGGAAGAGCCAGGCCTTGGCGTGTAGTCGGGTCGTCCGCGTCTCGTAGGAGACCTTCACCTCGGCGCCGAGCTCCACCAGGCGATCGAGGGCGCGCTGGTCGGTGGCGCCCATGTACGTCGTCGTGATGACGCGGAGCCGGCCGCCACGGGCGACGAGGCGACGGACGGCGTCCTCGATGAGCAGCAGCCCGCGCCACTTGATGAAGGCGCACAGGAGATCGACGTGGTCGGCCGAAGGGAACTCACGCTGCACCTCCCGGCCGATTCGCGGCTCGTTGGGTCCGTTGACGAGCAGGGCGCTGGTGCTCAGCGGGATGTCTGGGCGGGCCGGGAAGGTGGGCGGCCCGGGGACGACGGTCGGTGCCGAGACCCCTAAGAGGGTCCGTGGTGGCGTGACGATCTGCTGGTCGACGGTGGTTGCGTCCGCGGCGAGCTCGCTGATCGCCGCGAGGATGCGGTTCGCCAGCTCGACCTGCCGTCCGACGGCCTGGCCATCGCTGCCGCCAGCGAGCCGTAGCGCCCTACCTGCGGACTGGGCGACGTGCCGCGTCAGCGCTTCATGAGCATCCGACGGGTCGAGCTCGCCGTATTGAGCCAGCTCAGCGGGAAGGTCACCCAAGTCGGCGTGGAGCCGCTCCGTGACGAGGTCTTCGTACAGGCCAGCAGGAACGTCCCCCATAGAGTGAAACGTAACGGGGCAGCAACGTCGGGTTGTGTTCCGACTCGTTCTCGGCAGCTGTTGGCCGGAGCAGGAGAGACCCGACCTGAAGGCCAACCGACACAAGAAGCCTGCCCAGTTGAGCTACCTAGTAGCAACAGGGAGTGGACGCGGTCACGGCCGGCGGAACGACAGCGCCGTGTCCACGGATGGCCGGTCGATGGCCCCCTTCAAAGGGGTAAATGGTGAAAGGCGCGTGCACCCCACGCTGGTGCAGCACCTCAAGCATCGGCAGTGATCAGCGGGTATTTGTTTCTCGAGGTGCCGACAGTGACTCATCTTGGTGACTCACCAAGCGAGGTGAGTGACCTTGGTCGCTGTCCGTGTTCTGCTGGCGTTAGTCAGCATCGGGGAGTGAGCGCTTGTTCGGGTACACAGCGGAGCAGGTCAGGACAAGCTACGGGTATCACCCCGAAGCGCACGACGCGTCTGATCTTGCCGGGGTCGTCGATGGTGTCGACGCTCTGTTCGTCGGACCGCCTCGGTTAGAACACCGCGACCTCTTCGAGGAGGTCCGCCACCTGGGTCAGCCTGAAGTCGAGCTCCCTGAAGGCTTGTACTGGTTCTCGCGCCCCTCGGAGACTCGGATCATGGTCGTCTCCCGTGGCGCGCCAGCTGGCATGAGCGAGCGTGTCGAGACGGATGCACTCCCGGATGCCCACGGCTTGCGCGACGCCGAGGCGTGGCTGGACCACATGTGGCCGCTAGGCGTCGCAGTTCCCGCCCCGAAGTTCCGAATCAACGACGATGTCGTAGTGGTCAGTACCGGCCGTGACCACCCCGTGAGAGCTCGTCGATTCAGTGCCGGGAGATGGCTCTACGAACTCCGTGTGGACGGGCGGCAGGTCACCTACGGCGAGGACATGCTGACGGGGCTGCAGTCGAGCGACACGGTTCATGACTGGATCCAGCAGCCTCCCGACACTGCACGGCGGCTGAGCGCGACGCTGACGCGGGAGAAGCTTGCCGGCGCCTTCACCGACACGCTGTTCTCATTCCGTGCAACGCGGACGATCTTCCGCGCCTATCAGTTTAGGCCGGTTATTCGCATGCTCGAGTCAGGCAAGTCCCGCATCCTCATCGCCGACGAGGTCGGGCTGGGCAAGACCATCGAGGCCGGTCTCGTATGGACGGAGCTCGAGGCGCGGAAGTCGGCCGATCGGGTCCTCGTCGTCTGCCCCGCGTCGCTGATCGCGAAATGGCGTCGGGAGATGGAGGACCGGTTCGGCTTCCAGTTGATCGAACTGTCAGGAGCCGCGGCCAGCGACTTCGAGCAGCGGGCTCGGGAGAATCGCCTGCCGCGACGGTTCGCTTACATCGTCAGCCTCGAACGGTTCCGCATGTGGGAGTCATTGGAGGAGCTGGCGAGTCTGGCTGGCCCGTTGAGTCTCGCCATCGTCGATGAGGCCCACAACATGAGGAACGCCAGCACGGCGTCCCATCACGCTGGCGCTTTGCTGAGCGACTGGGCTGAGGCGCTGGTCCTGCTCACGGCGACCCCCATCAACCTGCGCAACGAGGACTTGTACAACCTGCTGGAATTGCTCTCCCCGGGAGATTTCGGCGACGCCGGGTCCATGGAGTTGCAGTTAGAACCGAATGTCGTCTTGAACCGCGTGGGCGGCCTCCTCGCTGCCGCGAGTGTCGATGGCGCGACTCGCTTGCGAGCACTGGACGACATGCGCCTTCTCCAGATGGGCCGCCCGCTGGTCAGGCGGAGCGAATTCGCGTCACTGCGAGACATAGTTGGCCGTGATGACCTGAGTGCCCGAGACATCGTCCAGGCACGGCGCCACCTCTCGGAGCTCAACGTCCTCTCCTCGGTCTTCACTCGCACGAGGAGGGTGGAGGTGGACGAGAAGAAGGCAGTGCGACATGCCATGGACACCCAAGTCGCATGGACCCCCGCGGAGTCTCGCTTCTACGAGGAGTACGTCGTCTGGTGCCGTAACCGCGCTGCGGCCGCAGGCCAGCCAGCAGGCTTCGCGATGCAGATGCCTCTACGCCTGGCTTCCGCTTGTCTGCCGGCTGCGAGGGCCTCGGTCCTGCGGTGGAGTGCCCAGGACGAAGTCGTCGCCGACGAGGACTCGACCGTGCCGGTGGCCACGTCGAAGCCGCCGATACTCCGGCCCCATGCTGACCTCTTGAAGGCGGCAGATGCGGTTGCCGATGTCGACAGCAAGTTCGACGCCGTCGCTCCGAAGTTGCTCGACGTCGTCAACTCGGGGCGTCGAGCGTTGCTCTTCACCTTCTCGCGTCCGACGCTCGCCTATCTCCATGAGCGCCTGCGGGATCAATGCCGGGTGGCCGTCCTCCATGGGGGCGTCGATCGCGAGCGCAGGAACCAGGTCATGGCTGACTTCCGGGCCGGTCGGTATGACCTCGTGCTGGCCAACAAGGTGGCCAGCGAGGGGTTGGACTTCGAGTTCTGCTCGGTGATCGTGAACTACGACTTGCCGTGGAACCCCATGGAAGTGGAGCAGCGCATCGGGCGCATCGATCGGATCGGGCAGCCGGAGGAGAGGATCTCGATCCTCAACGTCTGGTGCCCTGCGGCCCTGGACGACCGCATCAAGCAGCGGCTCCTCACTCGGATCGGCGTCTTCGAGGGCAGTATCGGGGCGCTGGAACCGATCGTGACGGACCACCTGAAGGCGCTCCAGGACGTCGTCTTCGACTTCGATCTCAGCGATGAGCAGAGAGCGGCAAAGACGGACCATGCCCTAGCCGCCATCGAGGAGCAGCGGAGCAGTCTCGAAGATCTCGCCACCGCCACACCGTTTCTGCTCGGCGCGTCGACCACCGACGTCGCCGGCCTGGAACAGGACCTGGTGGCCTCCGGTCGGTACGTCGGAGCTTCGGAGCTCCAACACGTACTCGAGGACTGGGCTTCGCTGTGTCAGGCGCCGCCTCCCGTGGTGGTCGACGGGGGAGCGGGTCTGCGCTTCCGGGGGAACCGCGACATGGCCGACCGGCTCCACCGCCTGGTAGTCGATGAACGGTTGAGTCGTGACGAAGCGGGCCGTTACGAACGCGCGCTCCGGAATGAGGACGAGCTGCACCTCGTGCTGGACCAGGAGACCGCGCGGACGAGTCAGAGCATGGACCTGCTGTCGGCGCGGCATCCGCTCGTCCTCGCTGCCGCGAATGTGCCCGAGCATCGTCGTGCCCGCTTCGCTGTCGTACGTGTGACAGGCAGAGAAGAGCTGGCACCGGGAACCTTCGTCGTTCAGCTGGCCGTGGCCCGGTGGGAGGCGCCACGCGCCGGACAGGAGATCTGGGGGACGGCCGTCACGACGGATGGTCGCCTCGTGGATGACGCCTACGTGAACGTCCTCCTCTCTCGACTGGCGACGGGTGAGCTCCAGGAAGGACAGCAGCCGATTCCGGCGTCGTTGGCCGGCTGTGTAGACGTCCTGCAGGAACTCATGGATGGCCGGATGCTGTCTGAGAACGAACGCCGGCGTAGCGAGATCGCTGCGCTCATCGAGTCGCGCCGGGTTCTCCTCGAGGACCAGCACAAGCGGGCGAGTGCCTCGATCCGAGCACGGCGACGGACGGCTCTTGAACGCGGCAAAAGTCGCGGCGTGAAGCTCTTCGACAGTCAGTTGGCGAGCCGCGACGAGGCTCACCGACAGACGCTGAGCGACCTCGACAAGACCGGGGCGCCGGATGTGACGGTGTCGCCGCTCGCCGTCTGCGTGCTCGAGGTCACCGAGTGAGCCCGCAGGATCCTTCCGTTCTGGCTGACGAGAGGGCACGGAACAAGCGGTACGTGCAGACCCTGTCGGACAAGGCCAAGAGAGTTGTCCGCATCGCCAAGTCCCGCGCGCCCGAGCCCCACCGGAGGAGGCAAGGGGTGAGGGACCTCGAACGTCCAGTTCCGCAACCGTTCGTCGGGCGGATGGGTCTGGCGGCGGCAGATCCGCTACTGCGGACGGACGACGTCTACATCGGTCAGTGGTACACACGCGAGCGCGATTTCGTGGTCATCAGCTGGGCCGCACCAGCGGCGGACGCGTTCTACGGACATGGTCCTGGGGTGGACCTGATCGGCGATGTTCAGATCACGCGCGCCTTCACGTCCCGCGGTGACGACATCGTTGGATATGACGATGAGCGCCGAGATCTCGGAGGTGGCGCGACGGCCTTCGATCGCAAGGTGGCGCTGGCAGTGCCCGCGCCGCCGACGCGTCGTCTGCCTCCGCCGGGTCCCTCAGGCGGCCACCGCACGGCAGTGCCTCCGGTGCCGTCAGACTCAAGCCCGCGGGTGCGTGATCGATCGGGACCAGCGGACGGGCCGGCTCGGCGTGGCCCGGTCGTTGGCTCGCGCCCACGTCAGGTCGCTACCCCCGACGCGACGGTGCTCCGCCACAAGGCGGCGCTGCTCCGAACCTTGGCCGCCCCGCGGCGCACGGCGCTCCGTCAGGTGCTCGCGACTCTGCAGCCGCGGCAGCACGACCTCGTCAAATGGGATCCGGCCGTGCCGCTGGTGGTTCAAGGTCATCCTGGGGCTGGCAAGACGATCGTCGCGGTTCACCGCGCGGCCTACCTCGTGCACCCGGAGCGGGACGGCGGACCCGTCGACGGCCAAGTACTCCTGCTCGGACCCACCGACAACTACGTGAAGCACACCACGCGCGCCGTGCAGGACCTGGTGCCCGAAGGCGGAGTCATCGTCCGCAGTCTCGGAGAGGTGTTCCGCAAGATCATCCCTGAGTTGAGCACCAAGTCAGATGTAGGAGACAGTCAGCCTGAGACCTATCAAGACTTCGACCGGGGGCTCTGCACCTTGGTCGATTCGGCCGCCGAGCTGGTGCGCCGGCGCGGCGCCCTCGAGGGGACCAGCACGAGAACCGAGGCGGCGCGCATCATCTATCAGGAGCTGAGCGCGAAGGCGGGTTTCGGGCCGCCGGACTGGGTGCCCTACTTGCGCGCACTCCCACCCTGGGACGTCGCTGTGCGCTCCGAACGCTTAGCGCCCCTTGTTGCGTACTGCGGGCTCGCGTCGGGGAAACACCGCTTCGAGTCCCCCGGACACGTCATCGTGGACGAGGCCCAGGACGTACGCCCGATCGAATGGCGCATCCTCCGGCTACTGGTTCGTCCGGATGCGGGCTGGACCCTCGTCGGCGACATGAATCAGCGCCGCTCCGATCACAGCAGCATGTCCTGGCAGCAGAGTCTCGAGTTCCTCGATCTGTCCGCGGACTCGCACGTCGAGCAGTACCAGAGCGTCTTCCGATCAACGACGGCAATCCACCGATTCGCCGGTCAGCTGCTACCGAGGCCCGAGCGCACCGGCTTGACGGTGCAAGAGGAGGGCAGTCGTCCGATCACATGGAAGGTTCGCTCGGCGGACCTGCCCACCGCGGTCGTGACTGCGGGGGGCAAGTTGGCCCGCGACCATTCCGGGGGGACCACAGCCGTCATCAGTGTTGAGGCGTCGTCGCTCCGCGGGGCCTTCGCCAGCCACGGCTGGCGGGCCCGTGCAGCTGGAGCTGATGAGTACTCGAACGGTGAGGTGACCGTGCGAGTGCTCGCCGCAAACGATGCGCGGGGGCTTGAGTTCGATGCTGTCGTCGTCGTCGAGCCGAGCGACTTCCCGAAGAACCTCGGGCGACACGGGCAGCTGTACACGAGCCTGACGCGAGCTAATCGCTCTCTAGTTGTCGTGCATTCGAAGACTCTGCCGGATGAACTGCGGCGCGCTCCCGCCGAACGTCTCGATCAGTGAGCCACCACGTCCCGTCGGAGTTTGCTCCCGGGGCGCGGTCGGCCCCAACGTCAACACACGCCAGCGCCGTAGCCACTTTCTCGCCGGGGCGGGCGGATCTACAAAGTGGTGAGCTCTGGAGAATCATTGGTGGCCACGGCCCGGCCGCATCCAGTGACCATGTGCATCCACACAACGATGTCAGCCGCGCGGAGCAGGCTGAGTTCGCGCCCGTCGGGCGTCTCTCGGCCTCTGATCAACTCGGTGAGCCATGAACGATTAAGCCGCAGATCCGCCTGTAGCACAGGCCACAAGCTTCGTGGTTCCGCTGCGTAGGAGCCACGCATCGGGTAGTAGCCGAAGTAGAAGCGGTAGATCTCGCGATCGAAGATGGGAACGAACGACGGTCGCTTCCGGTGAAGCATCTTCGTGACTGCCACCGCCTTCAGGTGCTTCACCGCTCCGCTGGTGGAGATGGCCCGGTCAACGACCTGCCAGGGCCCGTCAGGGTCGTGCAGATCCAGCTCTATGAAGTCGATGAGTTGCTCGGAGTCCGTCTCGAGGACTTGGCGCATGCAGGACAGGAGGTTCGCCCCAGGGCCCGCGCTGTGGAAGAGCGGGAGGACGTGGGCGTAGCTCATTCGAACATTGAGCAAGACGGGGGCCAGGCAGTCGGTGGGGGAGATGACATCGGGACTGCCCATCCGGTCGTACGAGTAAAAGGCGTACATGCTGTCTTGTTGCGTGTAGCAGTCGAGATGTGCAGCGGCACAAGCGGACAGACCAGCGATGCTCGCGCCCGACACGGCCTCCCGAGCGGCACGACGGCGTCCGCCCATCACTGGCCGCCGGCGGACACGGGCGCTAGGACAGCCCCTGACGGTGTCAGGAACGCAATGAGCGAATCAGCCGCCGTGGAGTTGTCAGCAGCGTCCAGCATGTGGGCGTAGGAGCGCAGTTGAGGCGCGTAGTACTGCACCCGCGCCGGCACGGCCTCAGCCGGGATGGCATCGGTCTTGTAGTCGACGACCACCAGCGAGCCGTCGTCCTCTCGGTAGACGAGGTCGACGTAGCCCTCCAGAACCGTGCCGTCCTCCTGCACCGCGCCCACGTACATCTCGCGCCAGTGCTCCCGCGCGGCCGCGCGGCGCACGACGTCTGACTCCAGCGCCGAGCGCACCAACGCGGTCACCACCTCGGCATGGTTCTCGACGCCCTCCGAGACGCACTGCGACGCCACCGCGCTCTCAAGGCCGGCGCCTGTGGCGAGGTCGACCTGCTGCAGCACGCCATGCACGGCCCGGCCGATTGCCGTTCCATAGCGACCCTTCGACCAGGCCGGCAGCTCGACGTTCAGCCCGCCCTTGGCCGCACCGGAGTCCGCGCCGCCGAGGGCGACCGCTGGTTCGGTGCCCTCCAAGCCCGACGCCGATTGCGCGGAGGCCAGCGCACTGGCCGACCGCACAGCGGTCAACTCGGCGAGCCAGTCGTCCCAGTCACCTGTCACCCGCGGGGTGGCGACCGGCAATTCCACCTCGACCACGCCCGACGCGTCTCCGACTGACCATGACTCAGCACCCAAAGCGGCCAATCCCTCGTCGGCCAGCAGCTTGGACGCTGTTCTCGTTGCTTTGTCTGCCCACCGGTGCAGCGACACCACCAGGTGGTCCCGGGCACGGGTCGCCGCGACGTACAGCAGCCGGCGGCGCTCGCGCTCGTCCATCTGCTCGTCGACCGGCTGTGCGATGTCGAAGTCACCCGTCGTCACGCCCTTGCGCAGCGCGACCTCGTAGCCGCCGGACGCCGGCCACAGCACCTGCACACCGCGCGCGTTGTTCGGCGCCCCGGTCAGGCCGCTCATCACGACGATCGGGAACTCCAGCCCCTTCGCTGCGTGGACCGTCATGATCCGCACCGCGCTCGTGTCGGTCTCCGGCAGCGACGCCTCGACCACCCGCGAGCTCTCCTGACTCTGGCGCTCTGCCCAGGCCAGGTACGCACGCAGCCCGCCGTGCTCGGACTCCGACCACGCCCGCGCCTGGTCGACGACGAACCGCAGCCGCCGCCACTGGTCCCGCGCCTGATCGCTACCGGCCGCGACCTCGAGCATCCGCCGGCCGCTGACCAGCGCTGCCAGTACCTCCGCCGGCGACATCCACCGCGACTCGTTGTGCAGCCCCCGCAGGTACATCAGCGCCACAGCCACCGGATGGTCGCGGCGGTCGTCGGCCACCGGCGCGAGCAGGTTGAGCACCCCGCCGTCGCGCTTCCAGGTCCACAGGTCGTCGTCCCCGCACGCGAAAAGCGGCGAGCGCAGCGCGGTGACGAGCGCCAGCCCGTCACTCGGATCGGCGAGCGCCCGCACGGCGGCCAGGAGGTCACGCACCTCTTGGGCCTCGTAGACCAGCGAGCTGGCCTCGGCCCGGTAGGGGATGCCGGCGGCGTCGAGCGCTTCCTCGAGGAAGGGAAGTGACGTGCGGGCGGGGAGCAGGATGGCGACGTCGTCCAGCTGCGCCGGACGCCAGTCGCCCGTCGCGTCGTCGCACACCTGCCAGCCCTCGGCGATGGCGCGGCGCACGATCCCCGCGACATCGGCAGCCTCGAGCTCGCGCATGTCGGCCGCCGTCAGCTTGCCGGGGTGCGCCTCCGCGCCGAGGACCACGACCGACGGCGAGTCGCCCAGCGGGCGCCGGACGGCGTCCAGTGAGCGGTACCTCGGCTGTCGGTCCTTCTCTTCCACGATCAGCCGACTGAAGACGTCGTTCACCCACGAGACGATCGGCTCGGTGGTGCGGAAATTCGACGTCAGGCTGACCTCGCCGCCGAGTACGCGCTGCGAGCGCAGGTACATGGCGATGTCCGCCCGGCGGAACCGGTAGATCGACTGCTTGGGGTCGCCGACAACGAACAGCGATCCTGGGGGGACGACGACGTCCTCCCATCGCTCCTGGGACGCCGCCGCGCCCCCGGCGATCCGCACCGCCAACTCGATCTGGATCGGATCGGTGTCCTGGAACTCGTCGAGCAACAGTCGCGGATACTTCGCTTGCAAGGCCGCTCGCACGGAGGCGTCGTGTCGGAGCAGATCGCGGGAGAGCACCAGCAGGTCATGGAACTCCAGCCGGCCCGCGGTCCGGCGCTGCTCGGCTGCCTCGAGCACCCGCGCGGCGATCCACCGGCTGAGCAGCCGCAGCGTCGTCTCCAGCACGCCCTTGACGACGGCCTCGGCGTCAGCAACGAGCTGCTTGCAGCCGTCCTTGATGCCGTCCAGCGCCGGCTTTCCGCCCCAGTTCTTCGCCTGTCCGTAGCCGGTCTTGAGGTCGGTGGCCTCGCGGAGCACCTCGAGGCGCTGTGCGGCGTCGACTGCGGCACCGAGCCGGGTGCCCCAGGCGCCGAAAGCGGTCAGCGAGGGCAGGAACTTGTCGGCTGCGTCGGTGCAGTCGTCGGAACGACGTGCCAGGTCTGTGGCGGCTCGCACCAGATGGTCCAAGTCCCGCAGCTCCGGCGCCGGCAGCTCCTCGCCGACGAGCACCCGCTCGGCCACCAAGTCCCAGTCGGCGTTAAACAGCTTTGCCAGCGATCGCAGATCGTCGAGCTTCACGCCGGCCGACATGGCGAGCAGCAGCGGCTGCGCGATCGCCTCGTCGTCCAGAAGGCGAGCGCGTTGCTCGGCCCAGCGCTCCTCGAACGCAACTGAGCTGCTCAGCTCATCGGCGACCTCGATCAGCGGCGGCAGGCCGGCCTCGATCGGGTGCTCGCCCAGAATGCGCTGGGCGAAGGAGTGCAGCGTGCCGATCGCCGAGCCGTCCAGGTCATCGAGCGCTTCCAGCGCCGGCTCGCGGCCGTCGCGCTCCAGCGCTGCGCGTAACCGGTCCCGCAGCTCGGCACCGGCCTTCTCGGTAAAGGTGACGGCGGCGATCGAGCGCAGTGGTATGCCGTCGGTGAGCACCAGCCGGGTGACCCGGTCGACCAGGCAGGTGGTCTTGCCCGAGCCGGCGCCTGCTTCGACGAAGAGGGTGCGATGGGTGTCCTCGCGGATGGTCCGGCGCGCTTCGTCGTCGTTCAGGAAAGTGGTCATGCTCGGCTCGGTCACGCATTGCCTCCGTCGGCGGGCAGCGGCTCGATGAGGGCGACCAGCTCGGCCAGCCGTGGATCGCTCTTCTTTGTCAGCCAGCGGGTGCGGGCGTTGCCGTGGCCGATGCCGTCGGGGTTGCAGAAGGCGCACTGGACGTACATGACGTCGTCCTTCTCGGGCGGCCGGGCAGGGAAGAGGCCGGTGCGGACGCCGGTGACCAGCACCTGCAGCGTCTCCGCGTAGCGCTGCTCCACCGCTGGCGTCAGCGGGACGGCGATGCGGCCCTTGTCCCGCCGCACGAACCAGTACGCGGCTTCGACCTCGGCGTCGGGTTGGTCCAGGACCTGCCGAGCCGCGTGCGCGTACACCGGCAGCTGCAGCTTCGTGCCGCCCAGCACCGGGTTGTCAGCGCTGAGCCCCTTGAAGGAGTCCGCCTTACCGCTCTTGATGTCTGTCACGACGAGCCGGCCGTCGACCGTCTCGTCCACCTTGTCCGCCGACCCGCGCATCAGCACGCTGCCGCCGTCGGGCAGTGAGATCGAGACCGGCTCGGCGCCGGACATGCCAAACGCCAGTTCGCTGGCCACGACGCGGGCTCGCTGTTCGGCGCGCCAGATGTCGTCGGCGGCGAGCATCGCCTGCAGGTCTGCCTGGATGCGGACCAGCTGCTGCTGCCACAGCCGCGGGTGCCCGGTGCGCCCATCGGCGGCGAGCTCCATGGCAACCGCATCGGCGATCTCGCCCAGCCGGCGACGCTGGTCGTCCGTCCACGGCTCGCCGAAGCCCGGCAGGTCCGCCGCGAACTCCGTGACCAGCCGGTCGAACGCCTCGTGCATCAACGTGCCGATGTCGGCTGGGCTGACGGTGAGGACGTCTTCGGGCTGCTCGATCGGCTGGACGCCCAGCACCCGTTCGATGAAGTACGAGTGCGGGCAACCGGCGTACCTCTCCAACGCGGTCGGCGAGACGGCGCGCTCGCCGGCGGCGAAGTCCGGCAGCCCCTCGGCGACGGCAGCGAGATCGCCGTCGAAGCGGGTGAACTGCTCGCCGTCGCGGGCCGCCGTGAGCTCCTGTGCGGCGGTCACGACGGCGTCGTCCAGCTCAACGCCGCCGTGCGCAGCCTGGGTTCGCCACTCCTGCTCGCAGGCGGGCTGCTCGGTCGTGGTGAGCGAGCCGGCGAAGCTGGGGGAGGTGGTCAGGTGAGCCGCGGCCGACTCCCATCCGGTCGCCGACAGCTCGTCGTTGCCCGAGAGAGTGCGCAGAGTCGGCAGCAGCCAGCGGCTCGGGAGGTGCCGGCTCTTGGTGCGCAGGTCGCCTCGCGGGAAGGACGCGACGACGACCGGTGCCGTGGCGAAGGCAGCCAACAGGTGGCGATGGGCGGCGTCGATGCGCTCGCGGTAGCCGAGGAGCTGGCCACCGGTGGCCTCGCGGGCGCGCTCAGGCAGCAGCGGGTCTTCGCGCAGGCGGGCCGGGTACACGCCCTCGGCCAGCCCCAGGATGAAGACGACGTCGGCGTCGAGACCGATGGCGCTCGACATCGGCGCCACCAGCACGCCGTCGCCGAATCGGCCGACGCGGGGGAGGGCGCCCTCGAGCTGGCTGGCCAGGGTCTCGCGCAGTGGGCGCAGCCCGGCGGGGGCGCCCAAGGCGTCGAGCGTGCTCAGCGCGCGAACGGACTGCTCCAGTGCGCTGGCCGCGTACTGCTCCTCGGCCGGCAGGCGCGTGAGCTCCTCGGCCTCGCCGATTAGGGAGTGCAGAAGGCCCAGCGTCCAGTCGGAAAGCTCCGCCCAGCTGAGGAGGCGTGCGCCGCGATGCAGCTCGGCACGCAGGTTCGCGGCGAAGGCGCGCAGCTGCTCGGCGTTCTCGATGTCGGCCGAGAGCTTCTCGCGACGGCCGTCACTGGTGGTGGCCGCCAGCTCGTCGCGGTGGGCGTCGGCGTAGTGCCGCAGCCGGATGTCCCAGTCGTCGCCCTGGACGACACCGGCCGCGCGCGAGAGTCGCTCCCAGCGCGAGACGGGGATGCGTTGGCCCTTGGCGGTACGCATGGGGACGGCGGCGAGCACGCGGAACAGGTCGCCGCGGGGGACCTCGTTGGTAGCCAAATCCAACAGCTCGAGCACTGCGCGGGCGACGGCGCGCTCGTGCACCGGGCGGGTTCCCGGCCCGTTGACGGTGATGCCGGCGGCGCCGAGGTGCTCGTGCAGCAGCCGCGCGTAGGGGTTCTGCTTGGCGTAGAGGACGGAGACGCGGTGCGCCTTCGTCATCTTCAGCGCGGTGACGACCTCGCGGACGACGCAGCGGACCTCGTCGTCGGCGTCGGAAGCGGTGAGGACGCGGGTGGCGGTGGGTTGCTGCACCGTCGCCTGGTAGGGGATGCCCACTCGCTCCAGGGAGCGGAGGACGGCGGCGTCGGCCTTGTCGCTTCCGGCGTTGCCGGCGACGACCTCGAGGCTGCCGGCGGCGGCCACCGCCTTCGTGAAGGTGGCCTCGGCCTGGGTGAGCTGCTGCGGCAGATAGAGGACGACGGTGCCGACCTCGAGGACCCGCTCGGGGTGCTCGCCCGCGATGCGGGTAGCGGCGTGGAGCAGGTCGGCCTCGTCGTACCAGGCGGTCTCGAGGGCTGCGCGGACGTCGCGGTACAGGCGGACGAGGTCGGGGCCGAGGCTCGTCGCTGCTGCGACCGCGTCGAGGGCGGTGTCGTCGAGGTCCCGCAGCTCGCGGCCAGCGCGGACGAGTGCCTCCACGGTCGCCGGGTGCTCGGCGACCGCCTCGAAGACGCCCGGAGTCTTGCTGAGCGCGGCGCGCCAGGAGGCTGCGACGACCGCGGCAGTGGCAGGCCGGCGCGGGTGCAGGTGCGGAGCAGCGAACCGCTCCGCCAGGCGGACGACGGTGGTTGGGAAGAGGGCGGCCACCCCGGAGTGTCCGTCGCCGAGCCCCTGAGCGAGGAAGCGGCGGGCCACGATGCCGGCGATGTTGTTAGGCACGAGGACCGTGACTGCGGCAAGTGGGTCGCCGTTCTTGGCCTCGCGGACGACGTCCCTGAGTTCCTCCAGCGCAGCGCGGCCGTACGTCGTCATGCATCCCCCCGTGGTCTGAACCGCTGAGGACCGTAACAACCGAGAGGGGCTCAAACGGCCCGAACTGGCGCCTTCCTCCTAAGGGGTCAGACCATCCGACACGGCAGACCTCGGCCGTCACACCGGTGGCAGTCTCGTCGCCGCTGAGCTAGAGCCCTGCGAGAGGAAGCCCATGTCCTCGTTCGCCCTGCCGCACCAGTTCTCCTCGTACGTGAGCGAGCAGCTGAAGTTCTATGTCTACGTCTTGCGGGATCCCCGGGATGGCGAGGTGTTCTACGTCGGCAAGGGTGTCGGTAACCGGGTCTTCGCGCATGCACAGGCAGCGTTGGTTGCGAATGCGGACACCCAGGTTTCGCTGAAGCTCGATCGGATCCGCGCCATCCATGAAGCAGGACACGCGGTCCGGACGGAGATCCTCCGGTTCGGGCTGACGAGCCGCGAGGCCTACGAGGTCGAAGCCGTGGCGATCCAACTGCTGCAGCAACCCCCGAAGGCGGAGTTGACCAATCTCGTCTCAGGCCACCACGTCGGGGCGCGCGGATGGATGTCGACGGCCGAGGCGATCTCGGTGTTCGAGGCGCCGCCGGCCCCGGACATCACCGAACCGGTCCTGATGATCAAGCCGAGCCAGGGCTGGTATCCGGGTATGAGCGACGAGGAGCTGTTCGAGGTCACCCACGGCTGGTGGAAGCTAAGTCGGACACGGGCCGTGGGCGCGAAGTATGTGCTCAGTGTCTCCAGAGGAGTGGTGCGAGCGGTCTACGCGCCGGCGGAGTGGCGCGCCCAGGGGCCTGGGGATCGCGGCTTCGAGGAGGGAAGTGCTGGCGGCTCGACTCGGTGGGGCTTCTCCGGCGCCTCGGCGACCGGAGCGTTCGCGGCGGGCGTGCTCGGCACCGACGTCACACGCTATTTCGCTCAGGGCGCTCAGAACCCCGTTGCCTACCTGAACTGCTGACCTTGGCGTCAGGAGTCCTCGTCCGGCACGAGCGTCCAGATGCGCTGCAGGGGCAGCTCGGACTGGATCTCCTGAGGCAGCCGGTCGTACACCGCTACAACACGGGTGATGACGTCGTCGGCGTCCCAGAGGCGGAGCTGGAAGAAGAGCCGCCGAGCTTCGGCGCGGGCGTTCTTCGTGTAGCCGCCCCAGCTGACCATCAGGCCCCGCGTGGCCCCGAAGTTGGCCATCACGCCCTGGAGCTCGCGCAGGGTGGGCGCGTCCACCACGACGCCTCCCGACTTGACCTGCACGGCGAGCCCCACACCGTCGAAGCCCATGTCGCCCTCACCGGCGAGGATGTCGACGCCGCCGTCCGGACCGGCGGGGGAAACGTGTACGTACATCCCCTCCGTCTCCAGCACTGCTCCGATGAGGCGTGACAGCTCGTGGCCCGAGAAGCGGGCGCCGATGCGGCGGCGGATCTGGTCGCGGCTCAGCTCGAAGAAGTCCACGTCGGGCTGGCGTTCGACATCGCTCGCGGGTTGTTCCGCCGGGCCGGCGGGGGTTCCCAGGCCGGGCTTCACCGGCGGGGCTGATCCGTCGAGGAGTGCGAGGACACGGGACTCTGCGTCGTTGCGCTGAATGCGGCAGACCGTCAAGAACGCGCCGAGCGAGTACAGGATGTCCTGGTCGATCGACTCGCGGGGCACGTCCTCGCGGATCCAGGCGACCGTTCTCTGGTGCCGCATGGACTCGGGGGCGTCCGGCACGTACCGGTAGGGGCCATTCACCCGACCGAATGCCACCGCGGGAGTGCTCTTCAATGGCACGGCGACGAGGTCGCCCTCTGCCATGCGCCTTTGAAAAGCGTCGATCTGCCCCACCCAATTGGCCACCGTGGCCGGCTTCGCATCGGGATAGCTGGTGCTCAGATGCGCGCGCAGTGCTGCGACCCCGGTGACGTCCGACAGGTCGCCCGCCGCAGGCCAGCCGATCCCGACCACGCCGTTACTGAGCGCGAGTTCGTCGCCCTCACCGTGTCGTCCCGTGCGCACCATCCACAGCGCCATGCGTCCCCATCCCGTCGTGCCAGAAATCGTCCTTGCGGAGGTCGGATCCGCCATCTGACGGTGTCACCCCTCACGAGCTGTTCCCCCTCACGAGCTGCCGGGGCGCCCGACGGTGGCAGCCTGACGACAGTCGTCCGTCCAGCAAGCTGCTGGTCAGGCGAACGACACCTCGTAGGTCGCTCGGTACTTCTCGTCGCTGGTCGTGGTCATCGCGGCTTCGGTCTTCACGGTGATGAAGCCGGGGACTTTGAGCTGCGCCGCGGCCGTAAGTTGGCGGGTCGATTCTCGTGAAAGATCGACGGTGTATCGCCTGGACTTCAAGGTGTTTTTCGATCGACGCGAGTCGACCAGGGAGCGCATCAGCGGGTCGGCGGTGAGACGAGCTCGCGCGAGGAACGCAGCGGCAGCTTCCGGGTCGGGCTCGCCGCCCTCGTATCGGTCGTCGAGAGTCATGGCCGCGGCCGTGGAATCCGCCGTCTTTCTTTCCATCTCGCCGCTGACATGAACCGATCGGATACCGCCGGAGAACTCGACTCGGGCGTCGCCCTTGTTGCTCTCGGTTTCGAGGACTTCAAGGCGTACCTGCGTGGCACCAAGCAGCTGGCACAGGTGGGTAAAGCACAGATGCTTGCGCTCGGCTGCTCGTTGCTGCGCGTCCTCGACCGGCTCGTACTCGTTCGGTTCGGTCGGCATCTGTAGCAGCACGTTGCCCGCGATCAGGAGGCCCGCCTCGTCGAGTCTCCTGATCAAGGGGTCCACGACGTCGTCGTGCGAGGCTGCATTCGAGAGCAGCCATACCCCGGGAGTGCGCAGCAACTCCGCGCCCTCCTCGTCGTAGCTGCACCGGTCGAGTTCCGCCTGGCTGAGGACCACGGCCAGCCGTCGCGCGCTTTCCGCAGGAACTGTCACTCCGCTGCCCTCCGTCGATTTGGCGAGATCGGGACCAGGCAGCCCCGCCGGGACTGTGCCACCAATCCTCGGAGTTGCCCGTCGAAGTCCTCGGGAACGGCGCTCAGGGAGACGCCGTGCCGCTCGAGTTGCTGTCTCAGGCCCTGGAAGCCCGCAGAGACGTCGTCGAGGGCAGCGCCCTGCAGGATGAGCGCGGTCATGACTCGGCGACCGCGATGGTCCGTAGCGTCAGGAAGGGGACTCTCCACCACGACATCAAGCCCGCCGTCGACGGAGTCCAGGACGTAAGCGGTGGTCGCGTCAGGCCAGCCGTGATGGCTGCCCCCGCTGGTTACGCGAGATATCGCTTGTACGAGGTGCTGCCTCTCTTCCTCCGACTGCGTCTGGACGACGGTTCCGTCGCGGAGAATCAGGGAGGGCTCTTCGTCCGGAGATTGGATCCATGCCCCGCTGCTGACCGTCATCCCAAACTCGACTCGATAGCCGTCAACAGTCTGAACGTGACGTCAGTGCAGGCTGCAGTAGTGGCCAACGATCCCGCGATCACGGGACAGGCGGGCCCCAGTTCCTTCACCGCGGCCGCGACGGCCGGTGCTGATCGCGCAACCCGTTCGGCGTGGTTCGCTCTTCCTTGGCTGACGCCGTCGCCAAAGTCCTCGTGCCGGTCCATGTGCGTCACGATCAGCACCGTTCGGCTGTGGTCCCGCAATTCGCCCTTACTGCGCCAGTCCCTTAACTGACCGGTGTCGCGGCGGACCCGCTTGACGTAGCTGCTGTCGCTGGCCTCCGCATAACTGACGAGGTACAGGAGGATGTCGGATTCCTTGGCCTTCTCGTGCCACGCGCGGATGGCCTCGGGGTGACCGGCCGTGTCCGCGATCACGCTAATCTTCAGGCGGAGGCCGTCGAGGGCGATGTCCTCGCTACGAGCCAGTGTTCGAGTTCCCGCCGTGCTGACGTAATCCTCTGGCACTGTCCCGTCCTGTAGGAAACGCGCGAGGGTGGACTTTCCGCTGCCGATGGGGCCGATCAGTAGGAAAGAGGTGCCCTTGGACTGCGGCCACATCGCCCGGGCGGCTGCGGCGGCCGCAGCGGCTGCAGCGGCTGCGCTCACTAGGGCGACAACGCCAACGACCACTGGTATCAGGGGCAAAGGCACGCGGCGGACCATAGCCCGCCGCCGCCCCGGCTCCGGTGGTATCGAGGCGGAGTTGCCTCGATCGGGCAGCCAGGTGCCTCATCCTGCCCGTCGGAACCATCGGCATCGTCACTTGCCGGCCCGTCTAGCTGTCTCCCTCACCGGCCGGCCCCACCGCCTCGATGAGTTCGTCCACCGACCGGCGGAGGGCAACGCGCACCGAGCTTTCGGGCAGCCGCTGGGACACCGCGTCCCGCACGCTTGCGTAGTACCAGAGCAGGTCGTCCCGGCTCGCGTTGAAGACCGACCAGAACTCCGGCCCGTAGCGGCGGACGTCGGCCGCGATGCACAGCGCGTTGTGCGTCTTGTCCGCCGCGGTGACCAGCAGCGCCTCGGGGGACTTCGTCGCCAGCCCCGCGACGTACGCATCCTTGCGCTCCCGCCAGGTCCCGCTGCGGTTGCCGTCAGCGTCGAGCCCGTCCGAGCACGCCCGAACGATGTCGGCGACGGCGTCGCCGAAGCGCGTTCGGATTTCAGCGAGTACAGCGCCGCCCTGACCGGCCGGGGCGTCCTCGACCGCGTCGTGCAGCAGTGCGGCGATCGCCTGGTCCTCGGTGCCGCCATGCTCGAGCACCAGCGCGCTGACGCTCATCAGGTGTGACATGTACGGCACCTTCGAGCCCTTCCGCAACTGCTCGCGGTGGTGGCTGGCAGCGAACAGCAGCGCCTCGTCGAACCGCTCGCTCAGCGACCCGGCGCCCATCTCGGCACGGTCCTCCAGCGTTGTCGTCATGCCGTTTCCTTCCCTCTCATCACGGCGGCCACGATGGCCGCCACGTCCGCCGGAACAGTCGTCGTCCGGGACGCAGCATCGATCGCGGCCGCCTGGGCGTACGGATCGTCGCCCCTCCGTGCCCAGTCCGGGTCCGGCGGCCAGTAGCGGGTGACCTGCACGGTGCCTCCGCCGGCGGCGCGGGTGACCGTCGCCCAGTCCTCACCGCCCAGCCGTAGCTCCAGCACCTCCCGCCCGACCGACCGCTTCAGAGAGCTGCGCACCACGCCAGGCACAGCGCCCAGCACAGTCATTAGGAGCTCGTCCGAGCCAACCTCGTCGCCGCTCGCGCCCATCCACCGCAGCCGGACGTGCGTCGTCCCATCTCGCTCGTCCTGAGACAGCAGGCGGTACCGGCCGCCGGTGACCAGCTCCTGCTCTTCAGCCTTGATGCCCGAGTGGACCCAGGCCGGGACGGCGGGGAACTCGCCGACCAGCTCGAACAGGAACCGCGTGCCGAACCCCGCCGCGACGGCGGGGGAGAGGGAGACACCCCACAGCGGCATCTCGATCTGCCCGCGGCGAAGCTGCCGCTCGATCTGCGGGTCCTCGTCCGTCTTGGACTTGATGCCGCGGCCGGCAAACCCGCCGGCGGCCAGCCCAACCGTGGAGGACCAGCCGTCGGCGTCCCGAAACGGTGCCGCATTCACCGACCGCAGTAGCGCGATCCCGGCGTCCAGCACCTCTGGCGTCGTCCGGGCCTGCTGGTTGTAAGCGGCGATGAACGGCGCGAAGAAGTAGTGGTTGACCCCGGTGAGCACCCGTCCGGCACCCCGCACCGGCGACGACCCGACGTCGCGGCCGCCCTGCCACAGCCTGCATGCCTCGGCCAGCGCGTCGTCCGCCACGGGCGGCTGGACGGCGGGGCGGGCCGACGCCGCGTGCCGGGCCTGCATCTCGCGGAGGTAGGCGACGGCCTTCGCTGCCTCGCGGACGACGAGCGCCACGGCCTCCTCGGTCGAGGTCGCCGTCCCGGCGTCCGTGCCCTTCGCGCCCGGCGAAGTGAAGCCGTCGTCAGGCGCCGGCAGGTGCACCGTGCCGTCGGCACGCAGGTCGACCCACTGTGTGTAGTACGTCGCCGGGTGCTTGCTGCTGATCGTCACGTGGAGCGGACTGACGGCGGTCTGCTCGACCTGCACGAAGACGTCCTCGTCGTCCTCGCCACCGACCGCCTCGTCTACCCGCCGCCGGACTTCCGCGACCTCCATGGCGCTCACCCCGTCACCGCCGCTGGCTGCTGCTTGGCCCACCAGAGGAACTCGGAGCCGTGGCCGAGGTCGGCGAAAGTGTCGCCCAGCAACTCGACGAGGAGATCGTTGCTCCACGTGACGAGCCGACCGATCGTCCAGGACACCTTCTCGCGGGGCGGAAGCTCGAGCCCGTAGACGAGTGAGGCGATCTCCTTCTTGCCGCCCGAGGGAGTCGTGTACTTGAGGATCGGCAGGAACCGGTCCGGCTCGACGATGCAGAGGACCCGCGTGAGCAGCGACTCCTTGAACCCCGTCATCCCGAGTCCCTTGCGCTCCTCGACGAGATCGGTGAAGCGGTCCTCGAGCCGCATTCCCTCGGGGCCGCGGAGCAGGTACTCGATGGTGGTCCGCAGGCGTGCTGCCGCTTTGTCGGCGCCCATTGCGTTCCACGCCTCGTTGAAGACGGACATGTTGCCCGGGTTGGCGACGATGGAATTGTTGGCGAACGCCTTGAGGTCCTCCGGATCGGCATGCGGCAAGCCGTCGGCGCTGAAGATCGCCTGGTACTTCGCCCGGTAGGGCGGAACTCGCGGGTCGAGGTCGGGCGTCGCCTCGAGGAAGCCCTCGATCAGACGGGTCGCACGCTCACGGGCCTCGGGTCGGACGTCGCCCGCCTTGGGGAAGGCGACCTTGAGGCTCTCGTAGGTCGCCGAGACGGGCGCCTTCGGCACCGGGCGGCTCTCTCCACGGGTCCACTCGTGGTCGCAGTCGATGCAGCGCACGACCAGTCGTCCGTCTGCGAGCTCGTCGACGCCGTCGAGGTCTGAGCTGTCGCAGACAGGACAGGTGATGGCGGGCATGGGTCTCCTCAATCGTTCTTGTCGGCAAGCCCCGCTAGCGCGGCGGTGAAGCTGTCGTTCCACAGACCCAAGTGCGGCCATCGGGCTGCGACGTGCGCCGTCGCCGCCTCGACCGACATCCCTTCTTCGCGTACCAGGTATCCGCGCAGCACCAGCCCGGTGCGCGAGGCGCCGCCGTGGCAGTGCACGAGGATCCGGTGTCCCTCGTCGCGCAACGCCTTCATGTCGTCGAGGACGTCGGCCAGCATCACGTCGAGGTCGGCGTTGTACTCGTTGTCGGCGATGTAGGCCATGCGGTGCACCGGGTGCGGGAAGGGCTCGCCCAGCCGGCACAGGGAGATGACGGCGAAGTCCTCGTCGCTGTACCGGGCGCCGTCGAGGTTGCCCGCCCAGATGCCTGGCAGGACCTCGGCTGGCCCGATCCGCGGGATCACGCCCGGGTCGTAGCTCTGCTGCACGCCGGAGTCGAGCGCCGCGGCCAGCTGCTGCAGGTCGGCCAGCCGCCACACCCGCCCCCCGCGCCCGGGCACCCGGCCGTGCACCGCCGACGCCCACCGCGACGGGATGCCGCCCATCCCGTACACCGCCCCGGCCAGGCCGCCGGCCACGCAGGCGACCGTGTCCGTGTCCCCGCCCAGGTCGATCACCAGCCGGAGCACCTCAGCGAAGTCCCGGCCGGTGCGCAGCGCCCAGACCGCCTGCCCCAGCGTCGGCCAGACCGCGCCATTGCTCTCGGTCGCCTGCTCGGGCGTCCAGTTCGGTGCCAGCACGGTCGCCCACCGCTCGCGGTGCTCATCGGCCACCAGCGACAGCGCTGACGGAATCGCCCCTAGCGGGTCGCCGCCGTCGAGTGCCACGCGCAGCAGCTCATGGAAGATCGCGCAGCCCTCTCCGGCCGACGGGTCGCCGTGGGTCAGTGCCGAGATCCGCCGGGCGGCGTCCATCGTGGCCGCGGTGCCGGCGGGCGCGAACTTGATCGCCGCGGGCGTCGTCCGCATCAGCGAACCGTTCCCGGCCGCATGGCCAGAGCGGGCGAAGTGCTCGGTCGCGGCGACGTCCCACGGGCGGCCCGAGCCAAGGACGGCGCGGGTCTGGTTGCCGATGTCCGGCGGGTTCGCCGACGCCCAGTCGCGGAACCGGTCGAAGACGTCGGCCTCCTCCAGGCCGCCGCGGTCCACCAGCGACCCCGCGAGCATGAGTGCCATCTGGGTGTCGTCGGTGAACTCGCCCGGCTCCCACCCAAGCGATCCGCCGCCGCACATCTCCGTCTTCGACCCGCGGGCGGGCACCGGGAAGTGGGCGGTGAACTGCCCGGGCGAACCGAACTCGAACGGTGCACCGAGGGCGTCGCCGACGGCGGAGCCGACCAGTGCGCCGGCGGCGCGGGACGAGCGGTGGATCTTCGGGGTCACTCAGGCCTCCGGGGCGACGGCGGACAGGTGGATCGTGCGGTCGTTCCAGCGGACGGCGTCCACGCTCACACGGTGGCCGCCGCGAACGCGCGCACCGAGCCCGGCGGGTCCGGCCAACGTGAGCGCGGTGCCCTCGACCCGCTCGGCGAACGAGCGTGCCAGCGCCGCGGGCGTGCGGACGTCGGGCCGGCCGAGGGCGTCCATGGTCGCTGCGTGCAGCAGCGCCGACCAGTGCGCCGCCAGGGACCTGCCCGAGTCGAACAGCTCCAGGGACACGGGGCGCCCGGCGATGCCGACGAGCACGCCGCGCTGGCCGGTGAGCGGCCGCAGCCCTCGTGTGAGGTCGCGCGTCACTGGGGCGGTGATGTCGAGCCGGTCGGCGAGCGACTCGGTGGGGGAGTGGCCGGCCACCGCCGCGTACCCGCGGACCCGGTCCCAGACCTCGTGCTGGGACTCGACCGCCCGCATCACCCCGACCGGAGCTCGGCGCGCCCGGCGCTGGTGGGCAGTGGCTCCGTGCCAGCGGCCCTGCTCGACGCAGACGACCGACTGAACCGTCGGCCGGCCCGGCGCGAGGAGGGTGGTCCCGGCGAGCGCCCGGGTCTGCCAGCCACCCTCGAGCAATTCGCCCGAAAGGAGCAGGGCGGGGGAGTTGCCCCGATTGGTCACGACCAGCTCCTCGACGACGGGAGAGCCCGACCGCTCGGCGACGTCCACGGTCGCCTCGGCGCCGGTCAGGTATCCCCGGCGGCACGACACCGCGTCCGTCCAGACGGGGAACACGGTCAGCGGACCCCTTGTCGTCCCCGAGCCGACGTGCAGCCGAACATCCGGACCGGTCACGGCGACCACCCTCCTTCGATTAGCGCGTTGTTGCGCTAACTGCGTAAGTGAAGTTAGGCGGCTTGTGCGCTAATGTCAACTCCCGTGGACGACGACGCTCAGGGCAGGCCGCTGACCGCCTACCCGCGTCCGTCAGTGGCCGTGGACACCGCGGTGCTCGCTGTCCGCCCGACGGATGGCCAGCTGACGGTCCTGCTGATCCGGCGGGAGAGCCGGCACCTCGACCAGTCGGAGGCTCTGCCCGGCACGTTCGTGCACGACCGTCAGCGCCTCGCCGAGGCAGTGGCCCGTTCGCTGGATCAGAAGGTCGGCTTGCCGGCCGACGTGGTCCCCGAGCAACTGCACGTCTTCGACGACCCGGAGCGGGACTCGCGAGGGTGGGTGATGTCGGTCGCCCATGTGGTGGCGTTGCCCTGGCGCGTTGTCGAGCCGATCCTCTCTGCGCGACCGGAAGTGGTGGTCGACCGCCCAATCGACCGAGCCCGAGGCCTGCCCTTCGACCACGACGACATCGTCCGGCGCGCGGTGGCCTGGCTGCGGGAGCGCTACGCCGAGCGGCCCGACCCGGCCGGCCTGCTCGACGAGCCCTTCACCATGCGTCAGTTGCGAGAGCTCCACACGGCGGTGGCGGGGGAGCCGCCGTCGTCGTCGGACGCCTTTCGCCGACGAATGGTGGACCACCTCGTCGCGGTCAAGGGCGAGCTCCTGCGGGGGACGGTCGGCAAGCCCGCGCAGCTCTTCCGTCGCCGCTGAGAACGGCACTTACGCATCCCCAGTGATTACCCGGACTGCCCCGCGATGACGAGTCCGGACGGCCCGATGGTCAGACGACCGGTGGCGAGGGCCGACCTGAGTGCGGCCTCCAGGACGGCGAGCTGTGCCGGGGTTCTCCGGCGGTAGCCGAAGACCTCCAGTGTCTGGGCGAAGAGCTCGTCCTGCGTCATGCCTGCGGCGGCGCGACAGAGCGCCGTCATGGCGTTGCCGATCTCCTGCGGCGCGATGTGCTCCAGGGGTCGCTCGGTCCCGGTCGCCTGCCGCCGGAAGCCCGCGTAGCTGTCCGGGTCTGCACCCGAGGGCCAGACGAAGTCGCCGACGAAGAAGCCGGAGGGGATGAGGGCGGAGATGGCGTCCTTCCGAGCCTGGGCAACACGGCCGAGCCCGAAGGCGGCCGCCGTCAGCCGGGCGAGGCGGTCCACGTGGACGGGGCCCTCGGCGCGGATGCCGTCCATGAGAGCGCCGCGGACGACCTCGGCTGCTCGCGGATTCGACAGCTGGTCGAGGACGCTGCGGTCGCCTCGGACTCCTGGTGCCCAGGGGGTGAACGGCGCCTCTCCGTCGAGCGGCACGCCACGCACGGCCGGCGATGTCACCGGCGCCGCCCTGAACGCGGCCGGGGGCTCGGCCGCCGGGGCTCCATCCCGGTCGTCCTCGGCGCCCGTACCGGTGGGGAGGGGCGGCGTCGGGGTCTGCGCAGGCTGCTCGACCGGGGGCGGCGACTCCACCGCAGCCACCAGCCGGTCCAGCACGGCATCGCGGTCAGCGAGCCACGACGGCAGCCACACCCGCTCCACCGCCGGCCAGCCGAGCATGCCCTTGAGCACGTCGATGGGCAGACCGTCGCGGTCGCCGACCGTGCCGCGTCGAGCCCATCCCGGTCCGTCGAGGAGCACGGCCACGATGGGTTGATCGGGAGCGTCGGCGCGGGCGAGAGCCAGGTCCACCTTGAAGTCGGAGAGTCCGACGTCCGTGCGCACGGCCATGCCGCGGTCGCGGAGGGCCGCCGCGACCTCGTCCCGGTGCCGATCAGGGGCGGAGGAGGAGCGTCCATTCTGCGGAAGCGCGTTGGTCCCGAGCGCCGCGAGGTCGAGGTAGGCCCGCAGGTGCTTGACTCCCACGGACGACGTCTCCTCGGCGCGGAGCTGGGCCGGGTCGAAGCTGGAGAAGACGACGACCTGCCGGCGAGCGCGGGTCACGGCGACGTTCAGCCGGCGCTCGCCCCCGGCACGGTTGAGCGGTCCGAAGTTGAGCGGCAGGACGCCACGCTCGTTCACGCTGAAGCCGGTCGAGAAGAGGATGACGTCCCGCTCGTCGCCCTGGACGTTCTCCAGGTTCTTGACGAACAAGCCTTCGCCGTCGGTGCGCTCCAGCGCCTCGATCAGCCGGTCGTCCCCGGCGTCGCGCAGCAGCCCGTCGATGTGGGCCCGCTGCTGCATGTTGAACGTGACGACGCCCAGAGACGGGAGCTCGTCAGGCGAGGCTGCGAACCGTCGCCGCACCTCGGCGACGACGGCCTCGGCCTCGATCGGGTTGGTGCGCAGCAGCTTGCCGCGTCCGGAGCGGTGGAAAGTCCCGTCGACCCGGACCAGGGCGACTCCCCGTCCGTCCACGCCCGCGGAGGCCTGTCCGTGAACCGGGGCGGGGAAGGACGAGAGCCGATTCTCGTAGTACTGCCGGTTGCTGAACGCGATGAGCGACTCGTCCTGGCTCCGGTAGTGCCACGACAGCCATTGCCGGGGGACGCGCGCCTGCACGCACTCGCTGAGGATGCTCTCCTCGTCCTCGACGACGGCCTCCACGCCTTCATCGGCTGCTTCTTCGTCGCTGCCGGCCGCCGCCTCGGCGAACGTCGTCGGCGGCATCTGCTTGCTGTCACCCACGACGACGGCTGCCCTGGCCCGGCCTAGGGCCCCGATCGCGTCCGCGACCCGGATCTGCGATGCCTCGTCGAAGACCACCACGTCGAACAGGCCGGCCGTGGCCGGGAAGAACCGGGCAACGGAGTCCGGGCTGACCAGCACGCACGGCATGACGGCCGTGATCAGTTCGCCATAGGTAGCTAGCAGCGCGCGCACTCCCAGGCCACGGCGCTGCTTGGCGAGCTCGCGCTGGAGCGCACCGACCTGGCCGAGGCCCGTCGCCGCGTCGAACGGGCGGCTGCCCACCACCTCGGCCGGTACGGCGGACCGCAGGTGTTCCCGCACTGCCCGCGAGGCCCCGGTGAACCGCATGATGGCGCGCTCGTGCGTGACCGGATCGAAGGCGTCCAATCCCGTCGCCTGGCGACGCTCCTGCATCGACGTCTCCGCAAGGCCCCGGTCGAAGGCCCGGACGACGTCGTCCGTTGGCAGGACGCCCGTCAACAACGCCGCGCGCAGCTCGGGGAGACCGGCGGCACGGAAGGGCTCGACGGACTCGAGCAGATCGAGCCAGCGGCGCAGCGACGGGAGACCGGGCTGTTCGGATGCCCGCTCTGCGCTCGACATCTGCCACCGGGCGAGGAGCCCCTCGGCCCCGGCCCACGCGCCCAGGCGGTCGTCCGTCGCCCCGCACGCGCTCCGCAGGGCGTCGAAGGCATCCCGGGCGCGGTGCACTGCCTCCGCGGCCCGTGGATCGGAGATCGGGCCGCCGGAGAGGAGGGTTCGAAGCGCGCCGGGGAATCCGTCGGCCGCGTCCAATGCCGCGCCGGCGTGGCGCAGCCACTCCATCTGCCGGTCCAAGACATCCCGGCCGACCTCGGTGAGCGGGTTCCACGCCGGCGGAACGATCAGGCCCGGCATGGCCGACGCCCGTTCTCCCAAGGCCCGGACGGCGGACTGGACCTGGACGAGTGCCCCCGTGAGCGCGGGGACCGCCTTCGGCTCCACGACCGCACCCGGACGCAGCACCGCTGCCAACTGTTCACGCACGGCGATCAGCCGCTTCTTGCGGCCGAACCAGCTGGACTGCGCCGCGCCGATGGCCGCTGCATGGATGTCGACCAGGGGCAGGTCCAGCGCCGCCGGGGTCGCCACATCCAGTCCCGGGTGCGCCGCCGCGACGAAGGCCGCGACCTCGCCGGCCACGGCGCCCGTCGCCTCGTTCCACCGGGAGGACCGCGTCTCGTCGAGGACGTCCAGGCCGACGGGGGGACCACCCAGGAGCGTGGCCAAGGTGGCCAGATCGCCGGGTGTCCGCGCCGCTCGCAGTGCGATCGACAGGCGCCCTTCTCTCGGCAGCGCGGCCACGGCACGGTCCACCGCGATCGCGGCCTGCTGTGCAGCCCCCGGATCGATGCTGGCCACGTCGACGAAGGCCCACGGGTGGAACTCGCGGGGTCGCGCCTGGTCGGCGACGTCCGGCAGCCCGGCGAGCAGCTCACGGAGGGTGGAGGTGGCCTCGACCGTCGTGCTCGCAACGAAGGTGACCGGCACAGGCGCTGCGGGGATCTCGGTACCGACGCTCAGGAGGGCGGTCCGTGCCGAGTAGAGGGAAAGGCCGGCGCCGTTCGCCTCGTGCAGCCGCTGGGCATAGCGGCCGAGGCTGCGGCGGGCGGACCGGAGGTCCTCCCGGTCGGCCGCCAACCCCTGGGTGTCGACCTCGACGGCGTGGTCGAGCGCCTGCCTGATCTGCGCCCGGACGACTGCCGGCTTGCTCCCCTTGTCATGGAGGTCCAGCGCGAACGGGCCCATGCCGACCGCCTCCAGGCGCCGGGCGACCACGTCCAGCGCAGCTCGCTTCTCGGCGACGAAGAGCACTCGCTTTCCGTCGGCGACGGCGCGGGTCAGCAGGTTCGTGATGGTCTGCGACTTGCCCGTGCCGGGCGGCCCCTCCAGCACGAACGTCCGTCCGGCTGCGGCCTCGGCGACCGCGCGCAGCTGCGACGCGTCCCCCGGAACGGGACAGCGGGACGCGAGGTCGTCGAGGTCGGCCCCGTCCGCGTCGGCTCCGACCGGGTCCAGGTACGGATCGGTCGGCGCGTGGATCAGGTGCGCGACGAGCGAGTTCTCCGCGAGGTCTGCCCAGCGCTCATCCAGGTCCTTCCAGAGGCGGAACTTCGCGAACTGGAGGAGGGCGAGGTCGGCCGTCGGCTCCACTCGGAAGGGGAGGCCCCGCTCGGCGAGGGCGATGCGCATCGCCTCCAACGCGGCGTCGAGGTCGATGCCCGCACCGTCCTCGGCCGGCTCGGCCAGGCCGGGGACGGACAGGCCGTGCACCTGTCGCAGCTTCTCCAGGAGGCAGTAGTTCGGTGTGCTCGCGCCGGCTTCGTCCAGAGTGATCCGGTAGGCGGTGTTGCGGGCCGCTGGGCTCAGATTCACCGGCACGAGGACGAGGGGGGAGCGCAACGCGCGACCGTCGAGCTCCCAGGCGAGGCTCCCCAGCGCCAGGTAGAGGTTGTTCGCACCGGTCTCCTCCACCACGGTCTTCGCCTTGTAGGCGAGCGCGCGCAGCTTCGTGAGGTAGGCCGCCTCGGTGACATCGGCGAACAGCGATCGGCGGTCGCGCAGGATGTCGGCGAGCTGGTCCTGCGGCAGCTCGCGCGCCGACCGGAGACCTCGTTCCCGTTGGACCGCGGCGATCTGGTCCGACGGCAGCAAGGTGATCGCGGTGCCGCCGTTGACCATGTCCTCGAGCTCGGCGAGCGAGTCGTCCGGGACTGTCAGGGCCATCCCGGCGCGCTCGGTGTAGTTGATCAGCCGGTTGCGCAGGCTGAGGTCCAGCAGCGCGTTCTTCCACTGCTGCACACGGGCGGGCACCTCGGGCTGCCCTGGCCGCGTGGTCGGCGCGGTCTCCCGCTCCACCGGCCGGGCCGGCGCGCTGTGCACGTTCGGCCGGTACTCCACCACCTGGACCACGCCGTCGTCGTCCCGTGCCCGGGCCGGCAGAGGCAGGATCTGGTCCTGGCGGGCCTGATGGACGTCCACGACGGCCTCGACCCTGTCCAGGTCGCCCGTGAGCCACGGCGCGTAGGCGGCTCTATGGAGGTCGGGCAGCGGGCCGGCATCGGCGCGCTCGGTCAGCGCTGTCGTCTCGACGAGTCGGATGAGACCGAGGTCCACGAGGTTCACCAGCGGCGCGATGTCGGTGGTCGCCGCGCTGTCGACGGCGCGCTCCTCTCGCCAGTACCCCATGAAGGCGTGCCCCTCGACCATCCAGAGCAGCGGTCGGAGCCCAGCCTGCTCGAATGCGGCGGCAAGGACGACGACGGTGTCGAGGCACGTACCGAGGCGACCGTCGAGGACGTCACCCGGGGTACGGACCTTCTGTCCGATGCCCCAGCTGGCGGGCGGCTCGCTGTACCGGACAGCTCTGCGGTGCATGGCCTCGGTGAGCGCGGCCGCGATCTGGTCAACCCGTTCGGGCCCGGACTGGTAGCCCTGGACCGCCGAACTGCCGGTGCGCTCCAGAAGGATGTCCCCGGCCTCCGCGACCAGGTTCGTGATCGATGGGTGGTTCGGCATCACGTGCGCGGCCAGCATCTCCATGGCCAGCAGTCGGGGCAGGCCACGCCACTGCTGAGCCGACAGGACCCGGACGGGTAGCGACTGCCGGGCGACAAGGAGATCGTCGACCAGGACCTCGACGTCTATCGAGCCAGGTCGCTCTTCCTCCACCTGGAGCATGGCCGACGGGTCCAGCCGTAGCGGCAGATCGGACTGCACGGTGGTGGCGGACGCGCCCAGGTCGACGTGAGTGATCACGGAGGCGCCGATCGGCCCCTCCGCATCCCGGACGGACAACCGGAGCGTGGCGCCCGGCACGGGAGCTCCACTGTTCGTGATGGCGAGGCGGGAGAGGATCGGTATCCCGTTGTGCGCCAACGCGTAGCTCAGGACGCTGGTGCCGGAGACCTCGATCGACACCGACGGCGTGGTTGTCGCGGATTCCTGATCGGCCGGCAGCTGCACGTCGTCCCCGGAGTCGTTCACCGCCCCTTCCTACCGGCTGGCTCCGACGGTGCCGTGTAGCCCGAGGGAGTGGTTGCTGCCTCTGTGGCAGGAGCGAACCGCAGAGTTCCGGATTTTCGAGAGTCGGGTTGTCATTCACTCGTCGCGAGAAGGCCGTCCGTGGCGTCCGGGATCGCATGGGCGGGGCGGGATGTGGCGCGGCACCGCGGACCGAGCCGTACACGTACCTACCGTCACGGCATGGCTCCTCACGATGACAGCCGCTACGCCGGTGCCGCCGACCCGCTGGACGTCTCCTCCGACGACGCTGTCACTCGCCGCGAACGGCGTCGGCAGTCGCTGTACCGCGAGGAGGTTCTGAGGCTCCCCGCAGGTACCCGGGGCGACCGTGTGCTCGGCAACTACCTCCGTCCTGACGACTGGCGTGCCAACTTCCTCAGCCCCGAGGCTGCGGACTACGCGGAGGTGCGCGCGGAGCAGGTGCCGCGTGAGGGCGGGCAGCTGGAGAAGACCCGGCTGCGTACCAACATGCTCAGCTCGATGCCGCTGTGCTTCAGCGTCTTCGGCCACCTGCGAGCGCACCCCGAGATCGCGGTGCCGCTGCTGAGCGACCTCCTGGGACTCGACATCGCGGCGTTGGCTCTCGTGCAGATCGGTGAACGCACGATCGACGGCATCGAGTGCGAGTGGGCGCCCGACCGCCGCCAGCACACGGGGGACCGGTCGGCATTCGACGCGGTGGTCTCTGCGACCCTCGCCGACGGCCGCAGCCTCCTCGTTGCCGTCGAGACCAAGTACGTCGACAGCTTCAGTCGCGACCCGGACAACGCGGAGGCCGACCGGCGGTACGAGCAGTTCTGTCGCGACTTCGGCATGGCACCGGGTGCTTTCGACCGGCTCCGCGGTCACGCCACCCGGCAGCTCCTGCGCAACGTCCTGCTCACCGAGAGCGTCCGCCGAGGCGGGAGCGGAGCGACCGCGCCTTTCGACGTCGCACTCACTCTGGTGCTTGCCCGGGATGACGATGCCGGGGCCCGCACGGCAGTCGCGGCTTTGCAGGCTGACCGTGGCGCGATGCCGACAGACGTGCGCTTCCTCGGACACGGGGAGTTCGCCACCGCGGCTGAGCGCCGGCCCGGGGTCACCGACTGGGCAAGGTCGTTCCGGCGGCGATACTGCGCCGACTGATCGGTGGGACCGCGGGCTGCCCTAGCGACAACCCGATCAGGTGAACCGGCTGGGCGCCGTTCCGGTTCTTGTCGGTGCTCGATGCCACTCTCCTGCTCCGCCGTCGGAGGAACGGCCGGGACACGGGGAGTTGCGTGAGTAGATCGCTGGGGATCCAGGCCGGGCGGGTGTGCCCGGAGTGCGGGCGCGAGGAGTCGGTCCCGATCGTGTGGGGGATGCCGTCCGGCGACCTGTTCGAGCTCGCGGAACGGGGCCTGGTCGCGCTGGGCGGGTGCCTGCTCGACCCGGCGGGCAACCCGGAGTGGGCATGCGGTGCGTGCGGACTCTCATGGGGGCGCGAGGGCGATCCCACCGCGGACGAGCAGGCGCTCGCTGACCTGCTCGGCGTCGGCTGGCCGGACGTCGTCCGCGTCCTCGGCGCCGGCTGGCGGCGCGAGGACCACGGCGGGAACGACGGCCTGCAGTGGTTCGTGAGTGGCGAGCCGGCGCAGCTCGCGGTCGGCGTCGAGGCCGGCAGGTTCGTGCTGGCTCGGCCGCTCGTCGACTGGGGCCCGCGGCAGGACGTCGTCCCACCCGACGGCCACCGGTTCACCCGTGAGGACCTGCAGTGGTTCTCCTCTGAGGTCGCTCGGGCCGCCGAGGCCATCGTCTCCCGCCGACGCCGATCGTTCCGCTGGTGCGCCACGTGCCGGCGACCCGCCGCCCCCGAGGAGTTCGACCGGAGCGAGGGGATGTGCGCCTCCTGTCTGGCGGTGTGCGAGCGATTCGACGAGTGACCCTGACCCGACACCGAGTTCCGTCGCGGGATGGGTGGGGCATCTGGGGACGCCTCGGTCCCGAAACCTGTGGCCCTCTCGCTCGCACATGCCATGGTCCACGCGGGCCGCGGTGTTCTGGGGCCCGGCAACGGGGAGGAGTCGTCGTGACCATGGCAGGCAGCGCGGCAGGGGTGCGGGTGTGACCGCGCGTCGGTATCCGGAGGAGCCGGTCTTCGCGGCGCCGTCCGAGCAGTTGTTCGTCGAGGCGCTGCAGGAGAACCTGCCCGACGACGCCGTCCTCATCTGCGGCCGGCGGTTCAGCGATCGCGGACAGGACCGCGAGGCCGACGTCATCGTCGCCTGGCCTGGCGTCGGCGTAGCCGTCATCGAGGTCAAGGGCGGCAGCGTCTACCTCGCCGACGGCGAGTGGCGTCAGGTCGGCGGCGGCGTCGACAAGGTGATCCACCCCGTCGACCAGGCGCGCATCTGCCGGTACCTGCTCCGCGGCTACCTGGACAAGCACCCTCGCTGGACCGCCGGGAACCCGCGGCTGGTCCACCTCGTCGCCCTGCCGACGACGACGCTGCCCGATGACTTCCGCGCCCCGGACGCGCCCAGGTGGATGGTGCTCGACAAGACCGACCTGCCGTTCGCGGCGTCGCGGATCGAGGCGGCTCTGCACAAGGTGGAGGAGCAGCCCGACCCGCCGCTGCCGCAGGACATCGACGACCTGGTCGACTGCCTGCTCGGCGCCTCGATTCCGCAGCAGGCCCTCGTCGCCGACCTCGGCGAGAGCGAGGCGGCGTGCGAGCTCCTCACCCGCGACCAGGCCGATGTCCTCGACCAGCTGGCGCTCGTGCCGCGCGTGGAGATCCGCGGCGGCGCCGGCTCGGGTAAGACCTGGCTGGCCGTGGAGAAGGCCCGACGGCTCGCAGCGGACGGTCAGCGCGTCGCGCTCATGTGCTACTCCCGCGGCCTGGCCGAGTTTCTGAAGCGTCGGGTCGGCACGCTGCGCCGTCGGGAGCGACCGGCCTACGTCGGGACCTTCCACTACCTCGGCATCGGCTGGGGCGTCCCCGAGGGGACCGACGACGACAGCCGGTACTGGGAGGAGTTCCTCCCCGGCGAGATGGAGACGCTCGCGGCCGCGCTGCCGGAGAACGAGCGCTTCGACGCGATCGTCATCGACGAGGCGCAGGACTTCGCCGCCTCGTGGTGGCCGGCGGTGCTCGCCGCGCTGCGCGACCCCGAGCGGGGCAGCCTGTACGTCTTCGCCGACGAGGGGCAGCGGGTGTTCGCCCGCCAGGGCCGGCCGACCGTCGACCTCGTGCCGATCAACCTGAACGAGAACCTGCGCAACACCAAGCAGATCGCCAACACCTTCCGGACCCTCGCGCCCTCGCAGATGAAGATCCGTGGGCACAGCGGCATGCCGGTCCGCTTCGTGCAGTGCGCCACCGAGGACGCCGTCGACGTCGCTGACGACATGGCCAGCACACTTCTCGAGAAGGAGGACTGGCCACCGCAGGCAGTCGCGCTACTGACGACGCACCGGCGGCATCCGGTCCAGGCCGAAAGGCAGGCCAAGGGCCCGGACGCGTACTGGGCCACCTATTGGGATGACGACGACCTCTTCTACGGCCACGTCCTCGGCTTCAAGGGCCTCGAGCGGCCTGCTGTCGTCCTGGCGGTCAACGGCTTCCGGGACGCCGCTCGCGCCCGGGAGATGCTCTACGTCGGCCTCTCCCGGGCCCGTGACCTGCTCGTGGTCTGCGGTGATCTCGAGCTGATCCGGCAGGTCGGTGGGGAGAGCGTCGTCCAGCGCCTACTGCAGGCGGACGGCGCGCGGTGAGCAACGACTCGATCTGGGACCTGGTGAGGCAGGCGTCGGAATCGCTGCCCGAGCCGTTCAGCCGGTCCGCCCTCCTGGCGCGGGTGCGACAGCTCCGCCCGGACGTCGAGGAGTCCTCGATCGGCACGCACATCCAGTACGCCACGGCGAACGCGACGAACGCGAGCAACCCCTTCCGCGGTCGGACGCCGCTGCTGGAGCGGGTCGGGCGCGGGGAGTACCGCCGTTACCGCGGCTCAGCGCCGACGGTGACTCTAGCTCGACCAGCGTCCGCGAAACCGTCCACGCCCGCGCGGTCGTCCGCCGCGAACGTGGTCCTCATCGGGTGCTCCAGCTCGAAGGCGCCGTCAGCCCGCCAGGCCGCGGAGCTGTTCACCGGCGCCGCCTTCACCAAGGCCAGCGAGCTGGCCCGTCGGGGGAGCGCGCCCTGGTACGTGCTGAGCGCGAAGTTCGGGCTGCTCGACCCGACCGAGGTCGTCGCGCCCTACGACGTCTACCTGGCCGACCAGCCGCGGACCTATCGGACGGCCTGGGGTGCCTGGGTGGTCGCGCAGCTGGCCACGCGCCACGACCTCGCTCGCGCGGTCGTCGAGGTGCACGCCGGCCGCGCGTACTGCGAGCCGCTCGCTGCCCCGCTGGCCGCGGCAGGCGCCACGCTGACCGAACCGCTAGCCGGGCTCGGCCTCGGGAAACGCCTCGCCTGGTACGGCTCCGACCGGACGCCGGAGCGGCCGGAGCAGCCGGAGCACGCTGACCTTTCCTCCCTGCTCGACGGGCAGAACGCGATCGCACCAGCGGCCTTCCTCGCCGGAGGGCGGGCGACGTACGGAGAGCCCGGGCTGTACAGCTGGTGGGTTGACGACCCGGGCGCGACAGGGTTGTCCGCGGGCCTCGGGCACCTCGTCCAGCCGGGCCTCGCCTATGCCGGTCGGGCCGGCGGGCAGCGGCCGAACGGCAAGGTCTCGTCGAACACGCTCTGGGGCCGCGTCGGTGGCATGCACCTGCAGGGCAACCGCGACTTCTCGACGTTCCGGCTGACCTTGACCGCCGCGCTCCGCCACTCCGGCACGCCGGTGGCCGACGAGGCCGAGCTCAGCCGATGGATGCATGCGCACCTGCGCGTTGCTGTGCTGCCGCTCCCTGCTGATGGCGTGTTCGCGGCGGAGGAGAAGCTGCTCGAGCTCACCGACCCGCCGCTCAACCTGAGCGGAATGCCGGCCACACCACTGCGGCGGACGCTCAGCCGGTTGCGGTCCGAGCTGGCGGCCTCGTCGTAGCCACCCCGGCGGATCCACCCCTCGGCGCCGGCCCCGCTCTGGGCCTGAGATGTCGCAGCCTCGCGAGATGATCACCCCGAACGTCGCGCCTCGCGGGATGACGAGGCCGGGAACCGGGACCCTGCTCGAGCCCATCGGCAGCGGAGATGCGAAGTCCGATGGATGCCACTGCGCAGCCCCTGGTTCGGTCGATCGTCCTCGATCTGCCGAACCTGCTCGCGGCGACAGGGGCCAGGACGATCGAGGAGCTCGCTGACCTGGTCGACGGGGACTGTGACGCCGACATCTGGCTCGAGGAGACCGATGACGGGGTCGAGATCGGCGCAGGCATCGGCGCCATCTGCCTCGCGTACCCATTCGACGTCGCCGAGTTTTGGTCGACCGTGGACGAGGTCGACGGCGACGAGGTCCGGCGGTGGGAGTCGATGGCTGAGGAAGACGATTGATCGGCGGGACTGTCAGCTCTTGCTGCGAGCGTCCGCCCCGTGCCTCCCGCCACCCTGAGTCGCCTGCTCGAGGTCGTCGAGTCGCCCCGTGCGGTCGAGGACCTGGCGGCCTACTTCGAGCCGGACCGTGCGGCTGACGCGCCGCCTCGCTTCGCCGGCAGCCGCTTCGAGTTCCTCGGCGGCGGTGACCGACCCGAGACGGCGAACCGGATCACCCCCGACGACCTCGTCGCGGTGACCCTGCTGTCGATGAGCGTCCCCGGCGACGTGGCGCTGCAACTCCTCGAGGGCGACCCCGGAGGGGACGTCGCCGGGTGCCTCGGGCGCATCCCGGTCGACGTCGGCATCGAAGACCCGGCGGCGCACGACCTGTTCTTCGCTGCGGGCTCCCCCGTCCGGCTGGCACGGGATCTGCTCGAGGAACCGCACGGCATGGACTGGTTCATCGCGCACACCCTGCTCGCGCGCAAGCGCCCGCGTCTCATCCCGGCCTACGACCGGGTCGCGCGGTGCCTGACCGGACTGCCCGACGAGTCTTGGGGATGGCACCTCGACGTCTTCGCGGGCGAGGCTGGAGTCGCTGATCGTCTCGCCGCTGCTCGCCGGGCGGCAGGCGTCCCCGACCGGATCTCGACGCTCCGCGCCCTCGACGTCGTCCTCTGGATGCGCCACCGACCGGTGCACCTGGAGAACGGTTGCCCTGGCCTGATCTGAGCGGGTCGGGGACTTGAATTCGGTTCCGCGGACGCCGCGCCGTCCCTACGATCAGGGGGCATGTCTGCCCTGCATGCGCCGCTGCTGGTCGCCATCGACGACGATCCGGCCCTGCTCGCCGACGTCGAGCGGGAGCTGAGCGCCCGGTACGCCGCCGACTACCGAGTCTGCTGTTTCAGCACGGTGGACGAGGGGCTAGCCGCGCTCACCCGCCTCGCCGACGCCGGTGACGACGTCGCCCTGGTCATGGCCGGCGAGGAGTCATCGGGGCTGGACCTCCTCGGGGCGGTCCGCCCGCTGTTCCCGCACGCCCAGCGCGCGCTGCTGATCAGCTGGGGCCGCCTGGGCCAGCCGGACACCGGTGACGCCATCTTCGAGGCGGTCGCCCGCGGCCGCATCGACCAGTACCTGGTGCGCCCCGCGCCGCCACCGGACGAGGAGTTCCACCACTCCGTCTCGGGCTTCCTGCTGCTGTGGGCCGAGGCGAAGCGGCGCGCGCCGCACACGATCGACGTGGTGGGGGAGACCTGGTCCGGGCGGGCGTACGAGCTGCGCGACGTCCTCGGCCGCTGCGCGCTGCCGCACCGGTTCCACCTCGCCGGCTCCGACGAGGGGCGGGCCATCCTCGCCGGCACGGGTCCCGATCGGAGACTCCCGATGCTCGTCCTCCCGGACGGCCGGGTCCTGGAGAACCCCACCGACGGGGACATCGCCCGAAGCTCCGGACGGACGATCGACCCGTCCGGTGAGCGGTTCGACCTGGTCATCGTCGGCTGCGGGCCGGCCGGGCTGTCCGGTGGCGTCTACGGCGCCTCCGAGGGTCTGCGCACCCTCGTCATCGACGCCGCCGCCATCGGCGGGCAGGCCACGACGAGCTCGTCGATCCGCAACTACCTCGGCTTCCCCCGCGGCCTGAGCGGTGCCGACCTTGCCCGGCGGGCGTTCCAGCAGGCATGGGTGTTCGGCGCCCGGTACGCCTTCATGCAGGAGGTCACCACCCTGGCCCGCGAGCGCGACGGGATCGTCCTCACGCTGGACACCGGGGGAGTGGTGGTGGCCGGCGCCGTCGTCCTCGCGATGGGCGCGAGCTACCGGCTGCTCGGCGTCCAGTCGCTCGAGGCGCTGCGCGGAGCTGGGGTCTTCTACGGCGCCGCGATGTCCGAGTCGCCGCTCATCTCCGGCGAGGAGGTGTTCATCGTCGGGGGCGCGAACTCCGCCGGCCAAGCCGCCATCCACCTCGCCGGCTACGCCAAGCGGGTCACGCTCGTGGTGCGCGCCGCGAGCCTGACCGCCGGGATGTCGCACTACCTGGTCCACCAGATCGAGGAGACGCCGAACATCGACGTCCGCTGCGGCACCGAGGTCGTCGACGGGGACGGCGACGGCTGGCTGGAGCACCTGGTGCTGCGCGACCGCGCGACCGGCGAGCGCGAGACCGTCAGCGCCTACGGGCTGTTCCTGATGATCGGCGCCCAGCCGCACAGCGCGTGGCTGCCACCGACCGTGGAACGGGACGAGGCCGGCTTCGTCCTCACCGGTGCCGACCTCAGCGACGACGCGGTCCGGGCCTTCGGACGGCCTCCGCTCCCGCTGGAGACCAGCATCCCGGGCGTGCTCGCGGCGGGCGACGTCCGGCACGGGTCGGTCAAGCGGGTGGCCTCCGCCGTGGGCGAGGGGTCGATCGCGATCCAGCAGGTGCACCGGCTGATCGCCGGCTGACCGCAGATGTCGCCGTGCAGGGCCGCGGCCACCCTCCGTGGTCGACACCCGTACGGCGCACCCGCCACTGCCCACGGCCGCGACGGCCGTGCCGGTGCCCCGCGAACGCTCGTACGCTCCGCACCTCCAACCCGCCTTCCCGAGGACGGCGGAGGTGCCCGTGACGACCGGCTCTTCCCAGCACCGGCGCATCCGAGGGCTGGCCGCTGCCGGGGTCGCGATGGGTCTCCTGGCCGGCTGCGCCACCGACGTCCGTGGCGAGGCCGCCGCGGCGACGACACTGCACGACTGGCGCAACGCCACCTACAGCGTCACCTGCGACGGCATCGTCCCGGACGGTTTCCCCGCGACGCTCACTGACGGAGCCGCCTGGGTGTCCGCCGACCCGAGTCGCCCGCCGTATTACGACCACTACGAGATCGGGTTCGAGACCTCGGCGAGCGGGGACGTCGACGGAGACGGCGACCGCGACGTGGTGGTGCTGCTGCAGTGCTCGCCGCAGCCGTCGAACGGCATCCTCGAGGAGGCCCAGGTCTTCACGGCCGACGGCGACCGGCTCGGTGTGCTGCCGAGCCCGCGCATGCTCCGGGAGGAGTCGATCCTCGCTCCGCTCTACGACCCCGCTGGGCTGACCGTCGAGGGCGGCGACATCGTGGCCGCGATGACGGCCTACGGGCCGGAGGACTCTCATGCCAGCGGCCCCTCGGTCCCGATCACCGTGCGCTGGCACTGGGACGGGCGCCAGTTCGTGCGGGTGGAGTAGGCGGCGGGCCGGCTGCAGGTCCGGCCGTTTCCGCGGTCCGGCGCGTGCCTCCGTAGTCTGTGGCCAGACGAGCAGGGGGAGGACCCATCGTGGCGAGGCACCTGAACGACGAGACGGCCGAGTTCAAGATGCCGCGGCCCGGCAAGCACTCGGCCGAGGACGACGGTCCGGAGCACGACGACGCCGAGCAGGCCGAGGCCACGAAGCGCTTCGACCCGGGCTTCCGCGAGCGGCCGAAGCCGGCCCCGCCCGCGCCGCAGGACCGCAGCTCGCAGTAGCCGCCCCGTGTTCGGCCGTCCCGTCGTAGCGGCGCAGGCGCGGCCGGATCACGCCATCGAGGGGCTCCGGCTCATGTGGTCCCAGATGGCCGCGTCCAGGTCGCCGGCTGCCCATCCGCGCATCGCGGCGGCGCTCCGCACGACGGCCACGCACTCGCTGTAGGTCAGCGAGGGGATCCCGGCATCGAGGACGAAGCCGTTGATGTGGACGTCGACCGCGACGTGATCAGGCGACCCGGCCAGGATGGAGAGGTAGTCGACCGTCTTGGGGCCGACCCGGCGCACCTCGCGCAGCCTGGCGCGCAGCAGACCGTCCTCGGCCGCGAGGCGCTGACGCAGGTCGGAGACGGTCTCGACCCCTTCGTGCTGCAGCGCGGCGGTGAGCTCGTGGATCACCCGCAGCTTCCGTGGACCGCGCCAATTCAGGGCCGTACCGATGTCGGAGGTCCGCAGGCGGTCGGCAAACCGCGACACCGTGTCCGCGTCCGGCCAGGCCGCGCGCAACGCCCGGACCCGCGGCTCGACGACGGTGCGGTAGCGCGTCCGTGGCTGCAGAGCGGCGTCACAGATGAGCGCACCCATGTGGTTCCACCCGCGCGTCCGCTCGGTCACCGTGATGCCGCTGGCGTCCAGATGCCGCAGGAGCAGCACCGCTGCTTCGTCGATGTCCATGTGTCCTCCCCTTCGGTTCTTCCGTAACTTCATCGGCGGGGCGGCCGGTGAGCAGGACCGCAGCGACGACGTGTGATCCGGCTCATCACGTCGGTCACGGCCCGGGAGAGTGACCGCCTTCACAGGGTCGTCCCACGGCTCCCGCGTGGCCCAGCAGCCGCCCGCCGCGCGCCGACTCCACGTAGCTTTCGCTCCCGACCGACTACGGAAGGACGGCGTCATGGCCAGGCACCTGCTCGACGAGACCGCGGAGTTCGCGCTGCCCCGGGGCGGCCGGCACGCACGTCCGGACGACGACCACACCGTCGAGCCCACGCTGCGCTTCGATGCCGGCTTCCGGCCGTCGCAGCCGAAGCCCGACCCGCGCCAGGAGTACCGCGCCCGCTGAGACGGCGAACGCCCGTGCCGGACCCACAGGGTCCGCCGGTGCGGGGCGGGCCGTGGGTCGACCTGTCGAGCGCGGTGGTCGGGACCGCCAGGATTCGCGCCTAGGGTCCCCCTATGGCAATGACGAAGGACGGTCCCCGAGGCACGTGGCGACGCAGTGACGGCGAGCCCGTCGAATTCGCCGACGCCGAGGCCGCATGGATCGCGGCAGCACGGCAGGAGCTCCTCGAGACGGCCGGCCGGTACGGCGCGTACGTCACCTACCGGCAGCTGGCGGACCGGATGTTCGAGGTGACCGGGGTCGAGACCAGCATGCTGCTGTCCAACCTGATGCCGAAGATCCTCGGACCCGTCGCGCAGGACGGCCACCAGCGCGGCGAACCACCGCTGACGGCGCTGTGCGTGCGGCAGACGGGGGAGGAGATCGGCCCGGCCTACCGGCTGGTCATCGAGCTCGCCGACGAGCAGATGCCCGCCGACCTCGACAAGCATGCCGCGGTATCCCGGCTCCGGTGCTACGAGTTCTTCGGTGCCGATCTGCCGCCGGCCGGCGGGCGACCTGCACTGACCCGCAAGGTCGCCGCCGCACGCGAACGGGCAGCGAAGCGGGAACCGCGGGCCGCCGTCATCTGCACCTCCTGCTACCTGCAGCTGCCGCCCAGCGGCCGGTGCCCGAACTGCGCCGCCTGAGGGCCACCACGGCGGCGGTAGCTGTCGCTCCGTCGGCGCGCGGACGACCGACGTAGAACGGACGGACTCGTGCCCAGGCGCATGCTCGACGAGACCGCGCGAGTCGCATTGCCCGGGGGTGACCGGTACGCCCTGCGGGACGACACGGATTGGGCCCCGGCGCGTTGCGCCGGAGCCCAATCAGGAGTCGGTGGCGGTCAGAGCGTGTAGATGACCGATTCGTACTCGAAGCCGGGACGGACCTGCATGACGAGGTCTGCCGGGTTGGAGGCGCCGTAGCCGACGGTGAAGGCGGTCTCGCGGCCAGGGAGGATCGGCGTGCTCGGGGAACCCTCGAGGCCGCCTTCGGAGTCGAAGACCTCCTGCTCCTCGGCGTTCCCACTCTGCATGGTGGTCGAGAACATGGCGGGCTCGTAGTTCGCGTCAGTTCCGTTGACGACGGTCACGTCGAAGGCGAGGAAAGTCGTCACGCCTTCGTCGACGTACGCGTACTCGGACGGGGTGTAAGGCCGCGGCGCACTGATCGTGACGGCGAGCCCGTCTTCGAAGGTGTACGTCTGGCCGAAGACCGGATTGGTGGGAGTCTCGGCCGCGGGGGCAGCTGCCTCTTCCGAGCTGACAGAGTCACTGGGGCGGTTGCTCCCGGCGGTCGCGTCGGAAACGGAGCCGTCGGTCTGGTTGCAACCGGTGAGGGCGAGAACGGCAGCGGCAGCGGCAGCGGGTCAAGGGCTTCAGGCGCATGGTGGACGTTCCCCGTAGATGATGTGAAGCGGTCGAGCGGTCGCGGGAACGGTAAGCGCACGGAGAGCGGCTGCTCAGGAGATTGGGTTCCACATCGTGCCGTAAGTGGCGACTGGTGTGGATGAGTGGCGTGAGCGTCGTTGGACTCTCACAGATGGAGACCCCGTCGCCGCTCAACGCCTTGAATCCCTCACTACTGCGAGCGTTGGCGGGCGACGGTTCGCTCCACCCGATTCGTCTCAGGACGGCGGCTGAGCTCCGAGCACGCCGGCGACGACCGCGGCCGCCGCGTGACCTGACTCAACGGCCGCCAGCACGGGCAGCCCGCCCCGCCAGCCGGCCAAGACCCCCGCGGCGAAGGCGTCCCCGCAGCCGGTCGTGTCCCGCACCGACGCGACCGGCGGCACCGGCACCGACCACGACCCCGCCCGCGTGACCACCCGCGTCGGCGAGGGCCCGGCGTGCACCAGCACCAACCCCGGCGCCCACGACGGCACCGAGTCGAGGAGACCCAGCACCCGCGCCTCGTCCAGGTTGCAGAAGAGCACGTCCGCCGCGAGCGCCGTCAGCAGCTCCACGTACCGCTCCACCCCGAGCAGCGCGATCCGCGCCGCCGCCGCGACATCCACGCTCACCGGCACGCCGGCCTCCCGCGCCAGCCCGGCCGCGGCGGCCAGCGCCGCGGGGGAGCGCAAAAGGTCGTAGCCGTCCAGGTGGACGACGGCCGCACCGGCCACCCAGGCGGGCGGCACGTCGGAGACCGCCAGCCCGCCCTCGCCGCGGTCGGTCAGCATCGTGCGCTCGCCGTCCGGGTGCACCAGCACGGTCGTCAGCGGCGCCCGTCCTCGCCGCACCACGGCCAGTGAGATGCCACGCGCCGAGAGGCCGGCCAGCAGCCCGTCCGCCACGGGATCCGCCCCCGCCCACCCCGCCAGCTGCGCCGGCACACCGAGCCGGGCCAGCCCTGCCGTCACGTTCGCCGCCGCACCGCCCGCCGACGTCGTCCGCGCCACCCGCTGCTGCCCGCCGATCACCAGCGGACCCGACAGCTCCAGCACCTGGTCGGCCACCAGCTTCCCGACCACGACGACGGGACCGGCGCCCGCGGGGCGAGGCCATGAGGGTGGAGGCACCCGAACAGCCTGCCGGGTGATCACGCACCGTGGCCAGCCCCGCGGGTGAGCTCCCGAATGGGTGAAGGTGATTCCCCTCGACGATCACGCAGGGTTACCTAACGACTGGAGCGACCGAGCCGGTCGAGTTCCGTTGCAACAGACCGTGCGGTGAGAGCCGCGCGTCGGGGGAGTCATGTTCAAGGAACCACTGCGTCGTGATCCGCTCGTCGTCGGCTGGGCTCTGTGCCTGCTGCTCGGCGCCACCATCGCGCTGTCCGGCAACACCGAGTGGCGCGGCCGCCTAGAGGCCGACCGTGTCCAGACCTTCCTGGGCGAGATGTTCCTGGTCCTCGTCTGGTCGGTCTGCGTGCTGTTCTTCCTGGCCTATGTGCGTGCGCACTGGCACGAGCTCGTGCCGCGCCACCCCAAGCGCAAGGACGACGGCCGCGAGTCCGCGCTGCCCTGGACCGATCGCTGGATCAGCGACGGACGGCAGGCCGAGGCCGAGCGCCGCGCACCCTCGACCGTCGAGTCCCCGCTGCCCGCGGAGGCGCCGGTCGTCGTCTGCCGGCACGGCGTCCGCGCCGGCGCCGAGACCCCGGTCGGGCAGCCGCCCGTCCTGCGTGCCCTCTCGGTGAGTCACCACATCGTCCAGCCGGGCTCGGCCGTGAGCGTCACCTGGTGCTTCGAGCACGCGGACGACGTCGTCGTCGACGGCCTGCGCGGCTACCCCGCCTGCGGCGAGGCGCCGGTGCGCATCCGCAGCACCCGGTCCGTCGAGGTCATCGGTCGCAACCGGACCGTCGAGGCCCCTGCGTCCACCTCGACGGTGGTCGCCACCGCGGTGCCGCCGTTGCAGCCGCCGCGCGACACCCCGGCGCCGTCCGTCGCCCTGCGCGTCGACGTCGCCGCCACCGTCGGGGCCGGCGCGCCTGTCGCGGCGCGGCTCGACGCGCTCTACCAGGCCGCGGACCGCCGGCGCCGCAGCGCAGCGGTGCTGCCCGGCGGCCTCGTCGGCCTGCCGTCCACCCTGCGCGGCCGTCTCGGGGAGATCTCCCGATGAGGGCGCGCCTGGGCGAGTTCTTCCTGACCGTCGCCGGCGCCAACCGCGACGTCCTGCGGCAGGCGCCCAAGGAGCGCACCAAGCAGATCGCCATGGGCGCGGTCCTGGTCTCGGTCTCGGCCATCGCGGTCGTCGCGGCGACCTATGCGCTGCACCTGGCGCTGCACCTCTGGCTGCCGTTCGCCCTGCTCGGCGGGCTGGCCTGGGGGCTGGTGATCCTCAACCTCGACCGCTGGCTCGTCGTCTCCACGCCCCGGCTGAAGACCAAGTTCGGCACCCTCCTGATGGCGGTGCCGCGCGTCGTCCTGGCGCTGCTCATCGGCGCCGTCGTCTCGACGCCGCTCACGCTGGCCGTCTTCGAGTCCGAGATCGACGTGAAGGTCCAGGAGATCGCCGCCGAGGACGAGGACGCCTTCACCCAGCAGCTTGAGGCCGACAGCCGGTACGCGGAGATCCCGGCGATGCGCCAGCAGATCGTCGACCTGCAGACCGACATCGCCGACGGCGTCACCCAGGCCGACGTCGACCAGGACCCGGCCGTCGTCGACCTGCAGCGCCGCGTCGACGAGGCCGCGGCCCGGTACGAGGCGGCCAAGGCGGCCTACCTCGCCGAGCTCGACGGCTCGGGCGGGACGGGTGACCGGGGCGAGGGCCCCGTCACCCAGTCGAAGCGGCAGGAGATGGACCAGGCCGAGGCCGAGCGGAACTCGCTGATGGCCGAGCTTGTCGCGCTCAAGGCGCAGACGCTGACCGACCTGACCGCCCAGGAGACGCAGGAGACGGCCGACCAGCAGGTCGACCTCGCTGCGCTCCAAGCCGAGGTGGCCGATGCCCAGGAGGGGCGTGACGCTGCGGTCGCCGCGCACGAGGCGGAGGTGGACAACAGTGACGGCATCCTCGCCCGGCTGACCGCGCTCGAGCGCCTCGGCCAGGAGGACCCGATGGCCGGGACGGCGCACTGGATGCTCTTCGCCTTCATGACGGCGCTCGAGTGCCTGCCGATCATCTTCAAGACGATGCTCTCGCTGGCCCCGCCGTCGCTCTACGAGCGGCTGGTCAAGCTCGACGAGGAGCAGACCGAGGAGCGGATCCGGCTGCGGCTCCAGGCGGAGTACGAGGAGGCCGACGCGGTCGCCCGGTCCGGACTTGCCGCCGCCGAGGCGCGGGCCGCCCGGACGCTGGAGGCCGAGTCGCGGGCCACGGGCATGGTGCTCGAGGCGCAGCTCGACGTCACCCGGCGCCAGGTCGCCCGCTGGCGCGACGAGCAGCTCGCCTACGACGACCCGCGGCGCATCGACGACTCGATGGTGGGGATGGCCTAGCGGTCATGGGCAGGCGCTCACGCATGCAGGGCTGCTCTACTGCATGCGTGAGCGTCTCCATGACCATCCGTGACGTCCCGGACGAGATCCGGGACGAGCTGGCCGCGCGGGCTGCGCGCGAGGGGCAGTCGCTCCAGGAGTACGTGCGTGCCCGGCTCGTCGAGCTCGCGCGCCGGCCCGCTCGGGCCGATATCTGGGACCGCGTGCAGCACCGGGTCCAGGCGACCGGGACCGAGCTCCCGGCTGAGGAGGTCGTGCGATTGCGCGACGACGACCGGCGGTGACGGTCGTCGTCGATGCCCAGGCGTGCCCCGCCGCGCCGTCCTGGCAAGACGTGTGGGACGGGACGTCGCGGCGCTGGCGCACCGCGACCTGGCCGCCCTGACGGTCTCGACGTTCCCCTTCGAGCCGCTGGCCGACCGCGTCTGGGCGTTGCACCCGACGGTCACTGCCTACGACGCCGCCTACGTCGCCCTGGCCGAGGTGCTCGACGTACCGCTGTGGACCCTCGACCGGCGGCTTGCCGCCGCGTTGGGCCCCCGGTGCACGTTCCACACCCCGGCGGGCTGACCGTCACCCGCGACGTCAGTACGAACCCCGACCGCGCCGGCTCGGCGGACGGGGGTCGCAGGGGCTCAGCCCTGCTCGGCGGCCAGCTGGTCGTAGACCCGCACCGGCACGGGCACCGTCCAGTAGCGCTGCTCCTTCGCCCGCTCCAGCAGCTCCTGCAGCCGATGCCCACCGAGGCGGAGCAGCTGGAACCTCGCCGGGTCCCCCTGGGCCACGTTCTCCACCAGGTACAGCCAGAAGTGCGCCGGGTCGTCCCGCGCGGCCACGTACTGGCAGCAGCCCAGCCACAGCTCGTAGCCCCGGGACGACGTCCCGCACGCCTTCACCTCGATGACCCGGCCGCCGCTCACGAGGTCGGCGACCGCGCCCGGCTCACCGCGGGTGTCGCGGGCCTCCCGGCCCTCCGCGCGCTCCCGCTCCACCACGAAGTCGATCGCCGCGTCCTCGATCTGCTTCGGATCTCGCATCTCGGTCGTCGTCATCGACAACCCCCTCGGTCGACGTCCCCCGCTGTACAGAAGAGCGTGCACCCGCGCGCCGCCGACCGGAACCCGTAGGAACGAGACGGCGCCGGCGGTCCCGGAGGACCACCGGCGCCGTCGCGCAGGAACTACCGGTCAGGCCGCGACCGCGGCCTCGGTCGGCAGGTCCTCCTTCTTCGCCTTGATCAGGAAGATCGCCAGCAGCAGCCCCAGCGCGAGGATGCCCGCCGCCGACGCGAACGCCACGTGGTAGGCGCTCACGTTGGCCTGCGCCTCGGCCGTGGCGGCGAACGCCGGGTCGGCCAGCTTCGCGGCGTTGTCCTCGAACCAGCCGGTCACCGACGACGCGAAGATCGTCGTCAGGATGGCCAGCCCGAGCGAGCCGCCGACCTGCTGTGCGGTGTTCAGGACGGCGGACGCGATGCCGGCGTCCCGCGGCTCCACCCCGATCAGCGCGGTGCTCGACGTCGGCACGAACGTCGCCGCCATGCCGAGGCTGATCAGGATCTCCGACGGCAGCACCTGGGTGACGTAGGAGCTCTCCACGCCGATCCGGGTGAGCAGGAGCATGCCGACCACGGCCATGGCCAGGCCGGTGATCATCAGCGGCCGCGGGCCGACCCGGGGCAGCAGCTGCGACACGACGCCGGCACCCAGGATGATCCCGCCGCTGAAGGGCAGGAACGCGAAGCCGGCCTCGAGCGGCGTGTACCCGAGGGTCCGCTGGAAGTAGAGCGTCAGGAACAGGAACATCGCGAACAGGCCGGCGCCCACCAGCAGGAACAGCAGGTAGGAGCCACCGCGGACGCGGTCCAGGATGACGCGCGTCGGCAGCAGCGGGTGCTCCGTGCGGGTCTCCCAGACGACGAAGGCGGCCAGCAGGACGACGGCGACGACCAGCAGCGTGATGGTCAGCGGGTCGCCCCAGCCGACGCCCTGCTCGGCGGCCTTGGTGAAGCCGTAGACCAGGCTGACCAGGCCGACCGCGGAGAGCAGCACGCCCGGGATGTCGAAGTGGCGGTCACCCTCGGCGCGGCTCTCCCGGACCAGGGAGATGGCGAAGAAGGCCGCGGCCAGCGCGATCGGCACGTTGACGCCGAGCGTCCAGCGCCACGAGGCGTACTCGGTGAGGACGCCGCCCAGGATCAGGCCGATGGCCGCGCCACCGCCGGAGATGGCGCCGAAGACGCCGAACGCCCGCGCCCGCTCCTTGGGCTCGGTGAACGTGAGCGTCAGGATCGACAGCGCCGCGGGGGCCATCAGTGCGGCGAACGCGCCCTGCAGGGCCCGGGCGGCGAACAGCAGCCCCTCGTTCGGGGCGATGCCGCCCAGACCCGAGGCGATCGCGAAGCCGACGAGCGCGAAGATGAACGACCGCTTGCGGCCCATGAAGTCGGCGATCCGGCCGCCGAACAGCAGCAGACCGCCGAAGGCCAGCGTGTACGCCGTGATGACCCACTGCAGGTTCGCGTCGGTGATGCCGAGGTCGGTCTGGATGGCCGGCAGGGCGACGTTCACGATCGAGGCGTCGAGGATGATCATCAGCTGCGCGATGGCGATGACCGCCAGCGCGAGCCAGCGCTTCGGGTCGGGCCCGTCGACGGCGGGCGCCGGCGTCGGGTCCTCGGGGACGGTGTCCCCGGGCGGGACGACGAGTCCTTCTGCGGACATGACGAGGTGCTCCTTCATGCAGGTGAGACGACGCGAGTCGCGGGGATGTGACATCGCGCGGGTGGGCAGGGCGCGCTTCGTCGCGGTGAGCCCGGAGATCGAGCCCGGCGGGTCGGTGCCGGACGGGGGAGAGAGGTCGGACGGAGGTCAGCTGGGAGCGGCCGCCAGTCCTGCGCCGGCCCAGCGCAGGCAGTCGCTCACGAGCTCGAGGAACCGCTCGACCGGCTGGTCGGGATCCCATGCGTCGACCGCCGTGGAGATCGCGGCCATCGCGGTGTTGAGGACGAGGGCAGTGCGTACGTCGTCGGCGTCCGGACATCGCCGGCCGAGCCACTCGCGCAGCTCGGGCTCGAACCCGTCACAGGCACCGCGTGCCGACCGGCACAGACCTGGCGACTGCTCGAGCAGCCGCTTCTGCAGCGGCAGCCGCTCGGCCAGGAGTGGCGCCAGGGTCAGCGCCAGGTCGGTCAACGCGTCCCAGAGTGGCAAGTCGGTACGACAGTTCTCCAGCGCATTTCGCCACTGGCGTACCTCGTCGGGATCGAGATCGAAGACGACGGCTTCCTTGCTGGCGAAGTAGCTGAAGAACGTCGTCCGGGAGACACCGGCCTCGGCGGCGATGTCCTCCACGCTCACGGCCTCGAACCCGCGCTCGCCGATCAGGCGGAGCGCGGTCGACCGGATGGTGCGCCAGGCCGCGAGCTTCTTGCGCTCCCGCAGCCCCATGACGGCGGAGATGGCGCAGTGCTGCCCCGTCGCCGAGCCGTCCTTGATCGCCACGGGCATGAAGCTAGACCTAAAACTGAACGGAGTACAAGTTCTTACCCCGTTCGGGTTTCGTGTTCATCTGCCGTTCGTCTTCGCGGCGCACTCGTCCGGGGTGGCTGCCGCATCTGTCGTTGGTCTGGGCCACCATCTCCTGGTGACCGACGCACCGACCGCTCAGCCCGCCTCCGCCGCGCCCGGCGCCGCGCCCCCGGCGGAACCCGCCCGGTGGTGGACGCTGGCCGCGGTCTGCACCGGCGTCTTCATGCTGCTGCTCGACGTGACGATCGTGAACGTCGCGCTGCCGGACATCGCCACGGAGCTCGACGCATCGCTGTCGGGCCTGCAGTGGGTCATCGACGCCTACGCGCTCTCGCTCGCCGCGCTGCTGCTCACCGCAGGCTCGCTGGCCGACCTCTTCGGCCGCCGCAAGGTGTTCCTGATCGGCCTGGGGCTGTTCACCCTCGGCTCGCTGGCCTGCGGCCTGGCGCAGGACATCCTCTTCCTCTGCCTGGCCCGCGCGTTCCAGGGCATCGGCGGCGCGGCGATGTTCGCCACCGCCCTGGCGCTGCTCTCCAGCGCCTTCAGCGGCCGCGAGCGCGGCACCGCCTTCGGCGCCTTCGGGGCCACCACCGGTGTGGCCGTCGCGATCGGACCGGTGCTCGGCGGCGTGCTGACCAGCGGGCTCTCCTGGCGGTGGATCTTCTTCGTCAACATCCCGATCTGCGCGGTGGCCGTCGCGATCACCTGGCTGAAGGTCCGCGAGTCGCAGGACCCGCGCGCCGGCCGGCCCGACTGGTTCGGCTTCGTCACCTTCAGCCTCGCGCTCGCCGCCCTGGTCTACGGCCTGATCGAGGCCGGCCAGACCAGCTGGGGCGAGACCCGCGTCGTGGTCTGCCTGGTCGCCTCCGCCGTCCTGCTGGCGGTCTTCGTCGTCAGCCAGCTGCGGCAGCGCCACCCGATGTTCGACCTCGGCCTGCTGCGCAAGCCCACCTTCACCGGTGGCCTGATCGCGGCGTTCGCCATCTCGGCGTCGGCGTTCTCGCTGCTGACCTACCTCGTCATCTACGTGCAGAACGTGCTCGGCTACAGCGCGGTCGAGACCGGCGTCCGCTTCCTCTTCCTGTCGGCCGCGGCGTTCGTCGTCGCCGCCGTCGCCGGTCGGCTCACCTCGTTCGTGCCGGCGAAGTGGCTGATCGCGCCGGGCTTCGTCGTCCTCGGCACGGGCCTGCTCCTGATGACCGGCATCCAGACCGACTCCGGCTGGACGCACCTCATCCCGGGCCTGATCGTCACCGGCGCCGGCATCGGCCTGATCAACACCCCGCTGGCCTCCACCGCCGTCGGCGTGGTCGCCCCGGAGCGCTCCGGCATGGCGTCGGGCGTCAACTCGACGTTCCGCCAGGTCGGCGTCGCCACCGGCATCGCGGCCCTCGGGTCGATCTTCAGCCACCAGGTGGCCTCGGCCGTGCGCGACGGCCTGGCCGGTCAGGTGCCCGGCGACGCCGTCGGCGGACTCACCGCAGCGCTCTCCAACGGCCAGGTCCAGGCCGCGGCCGAGCGGGCGCAGGAGACGGCCGTCGGGCAGGGCGGCGACGGCGCGGGCACCGCCGCCTACGACCTGATCACCGACGTCGGCACGTCGGCGGTCGTCGACGCGCTCAACCACATCGTGCTGATCGGGGCCGTGCTCGCCTACGCCGCCGCGGTCGCCTGCTTCTTCCTCATCCGGCAGAAGGACTTCGTCATCCAGGGCGGTCCGCCCGCCCGCAGCGAGTCCGGTGAGGGCGCCCCGGCCGCAGGAGGTCAGTCGTCGGTGAGCTGAGCGCCGATCAGCTCGTCCTCCGCGGTGGGGGACAGCTTCTTGGTCTCCTTGCCCTCCATCCAGCAGACAACGTCGTAGACCCGGAGGGCGGGGACGGTGTCGTTCAGGTCGGCCGCGTCCCGGAGGTCCAGGAGTCGGCGGTAGAGCCGGCTGTCGTCGCTCCGGAGCAGGCGACGCAGCGGCTCCCACTGGGCGCCCGACTCGCAGCCGGTGAGCTGGCCGACGACGGAGTCGTAGATGGGGACCAAGTGCGGCCGCTTGCGGGCGAGCAGCTTGCTGGAGATCGTCCGGCCGATCCCCAGCTTCAGGGCCCGGAGTGCGCTGTCGAGCCGCCATGCGGGATGCGCGTCCGTGAACTCCTGGTCGACGTCGACCAGGTGCTGATCGGGGTCGACGTCGCGGAGAAGGGCGGAGAAGTCGTCGGCCCGCGCCTCCAGCACGGCGTGCGCCGCCAACGGCTTGACGACCACCGACAGGAACGTGACGGCCACGAGGTCTTCGGCCGTGAAGCGGTAGGGGTCGTTGTCGCGGCCCCAGCCGTCGAAGTGGGAGCCGGTGTAGCGGCCCTTCCCGGACTCCTTGCCGTAGTAGCGGCGGAGGAAGGCAAGGGCGTCGGCCTCGTTGCCGGGGTTCAGGGACTCGGGCAGCTGATACACGCCGGGCAGTCTTCCGGAGGCCGCCGTAGCGCCGCGTGACCGACGCCGGGTGCTGGCCACCCGGCCGGGGGAGGAAGTCACCCGTCCCGGGCTCACCGGAGCCTCCACGCGCATCCCGGGCCCGAACCTGGGGACAGGGACCGGCACAGCCAGTGCCGAGCCGGGGAGGACACCATGTCGAGCGACGCCGCATCACAGGTCGACCGGGGGCCGCACACCTCCGAGGTCTGCACCCGCCGGACCGCGGGTCACACCCCGCACCGCACCACCATCCTGCTGTGCCACACCGGCGCGCTGGCCGAGTGGCAGCCGGTGCACGTCATGGGAGTGGACGACGGCGTGGTCACCCTCGCGGTCGGCGACGAGCTCCAGCGCTTCCGCAACCACGCCCCCGAGGCGCTGGCCGCGGCGGTGGCCGAGGGCGGCGCGGAGGCCCACGTGAACACCCGGTTCGGCTATCTCTTCCTCGCCTCGTGGCCGCGCGACCCCGAGGCCGTCTTCTCCCTGTGTCCCGCCGATCGGCCCTGCCCGCCTTGCGGCTGAGGTTCGTCGCTCGCGCCGGACTCCTCGACGCGCACGGCGTTCAGAAGTCCACGGCAGCGGCGGGTGTCGTCGGGCGAGCTCCCTCCTTGGGATGAGGGGCTTCCGGCGAACGCACTTGCGACTCCCGCTGATCCCTAATATCCGAGACGCTTTCGTCCCGATCTAACCTGCTCCGCTGAGCGGCTGGACTGCCGGGACGCGGTGCGACGAACGCCCATCGGCGTTCGTCACGGATCAGCGAGCGGCTCCGCGCCGCATGGGGGACGGGGCTTCTGTGCCGACGACGCACGCCGGATACGCCAACAGGTCCTACCGCACTCTCCGCGTCTCCTGGCGGGACGTTGCACGGCTGCGCTGGGCTGCCCGCCGTGACCGACGCGCGGGCTTGCCCGTCGGCTCGAGCGTCGCGACGACCCCCGCCCTTCAGCGCCTTGCCGCGGAGTTCGCCGGTGTCTGCGAGCGGGAGCGGGCCGGTCACCACGATGACGTCCACCACCTGGTCGTGCGGCTGGGGACCCTGGAGAGTGAGATCGCGTCCCTCCAGCAGGAGCTGTCCGCCCGCGCCCAGGACGCGGAGCGCCGCGGCGAGCCGCCGGCCGAGGCATGGCTGACCCTCCGCTACCCCCGGGAGGAACACCTCTCAACTACTGCTACCCGAGAACGGCGCACGGTGGCGCACATGCGTGCGCACGAGTCGGCCCGTGCCGCACAGCGCGCCGTCCAAGAGCAGCTCGACGCCCTGCTAGCCGAGCAGGCCCACGCGATCGCACAGGTCCGGGCGCGAGCGGACGCCGCCCGTTCCCGCGTGCTGCGCTATCGCGACCTGATCGACCAGAAGGCGGCTGTGTACCGCCACGCGCTGGTGCGCCGCCACCCGCAGCGGACCGAGTTGATCGACGGCTGGAATACGCAGGTCTGCGTGATCCCCGCCTGGGCGACGGAGGAGAACCCGCTGCCCTTCGACGAGCTGGCTGGAGCACGAGCATGAGCATGTTGAGATTCCGACGACGGCCGTCGTCGCCGGCACTCGAGGCGGTGTCAGCGCCAATGCCGTGGGCGCCGCAGCGCGAGGCTCGGTCGGCCCGCGAGTTCGTTGTCAGACAGGTCGCCCAGCTCTCGCAGGCAGGCTCGCTCGACGCGGGAAACGGCGACGTCCTCGACGCCTACCTGGAGGGCCTCAGGGGGCAGTGGCATGCGGACATCGCGTCGGAGCGAACCGTGCGCGTCGCCGCAGCCCACCGCGAGCTGACCCACCTGGAGGCCGCCGAGGAGGCGGCGTCACGGCGCGACGTCGTCGCCACGGCTGAATGTCAGCGCACCGAACGAGAGATGGCCATCCTCGAGAAGCGGATCTTCCGACCCGCCGAGAACGAGCCCGCCGATCGCCGGGAGCGGCGGAGGCGTCCGCGGCCGACCCTGGACCCTGTCGAAGGACTTGTGCCCTCCCTGCCACACAAGATCCTCATCACGGTGCTGCTCCTGCTCGCCGCGGGCGGTGACCTGGTCACCTTCCGGCTCACGCTCGCCGCCTTCACCGGCCAGGCGGACTGGATCGTGTGGGTGCTCACCATCGCCTTCGCGGCGGCGTCCGTCGGTCTCATGCATGGGGCCGGGCGCGCGCTCAAGGACCTTCGGGAGGCGCGCGGCGGCTCCGGACGCATCGCCATCGGCATCATGCTCGGCGCGTGGGTCGCGCTCGGCGGCGTCGCCACCTTCTTTCGAACCCAGGTCGCCAGCCCCACGTCCGGCCCGCAGTCCGCCTTCGGCGGGGACGCTGTCGTCGAGGCGGCAGAGGCCAGCCACGAGGCGATCCTGTCCGCCGTGCTTCTGGCCGGGCTGTTCCTCGCGTCCGGCGTGCTCGCCTTCTACGCCGGCTTTTCGGAGCACCACCCCCAGGCCAGGGCCTACCTCGCGCTCCGCAAGCGGCTGGACAAGCAGGTGCGAAAGGCCGAAACGGTGGCCGCCGAGGCCGGGAAGCTCGGACGCCAGCTGGAGTTTGTACAAGCCCAGGAGTCCCGCATCGACCACGGCGCGGCCGATGCCGTTGCGGCCGCGGACGCGATCATCACCGAACTGCGCGAGCTCGCCCGCGTCGAGATGGCCCGCCACATGGGCCTGCCCGAGGCGACGAACGGCTTGACCACGGTCGAGTCCGCTACACCGCCGCGGCCGGAGATCCCTCGTCGCCAGGTCGTACCTCAGCCACGTCCGGAGCCCAGCGGCTCATCGGTTCCGCGCGACACGGACGAGCAGCTCGGCGAGACGAGTGAGGCCGCCCTCGCTGGCGCGGGGCTCTGGTCAGCCAACGGCCACCCGGGTCCCGGTCCGTCGGCCAACGGCCACGCGCTCAACGGCCACTCTCCGAGCGGCCAGGGGCCGACGACTGAGCCCGTGTGATCCCGAGCGCCACGCCTGACCACTCGACAAGCCGAACGGAGCACAACCCCTTGGCCACGTCCCTTCTCCCGCGCCGCGTCCTGGCGGCCGCCGCAGTGGCGGCTCTCGCGTGCGGGCTCGCCGGCTGCAGCAGCGCGTCGGCCGCCCCGGCCACCGGTGCGGTCTCGTTCGCCGTCGGCGGGCGCAGCAACATGCCGCCGATACAACTCGACGGTCGCGCCATGGCGGTGCTGGATGAGGCGGTCGAGAACCAGTCGCTGGCCTCCATCGTCGTGGCGGACGGGGATCCCTCGGTGGTCGCCTCCAGCCGGCTGAAGACCGAGGGGGAGAACGAGACGGCTCGCGAACAAAGCCGCCAGCGGAACCGGCAGGCTCTCGCCGATGGCCTCGTCGCCGCAGCGGCCGATGACCCCCAAGCGGATCTGCTCACCGCGCTCGACCTCGCCGCCCGCAGCATCCGGTCGGAAACGGGTCCGCACACCATCGTCGTCGTCGACTCAGGTCTGTCCACGGTCGCCCCCCTGGACTTCACTCAGCCCGGGATGCTCGAGGCAGACCCGCAGGAGGTGGTGGATCAGCTCCGGAACGCCGGGGCGCTGCCCGAGCTGGACGGCACGGTCGTCGTCCTTCAGGGGATCGGCGACACTGCCGAGCCACAGGAGCGCCTCTCGATCGCGCAGCGCGCCAGCCTCCTCGCGACCTGGGAGGCCGTCATCAAGGCTGCCGGCGCGTCCAGCGTCGACTTCGAGGACGCGCCGCTGGAAGGGGAGCCGGAGGAGGATCTCCCGGACGTCTCTCCGGTGCCCCTGCCGTTGCCGTACATCTGCACGCCCGGCCGGGTGGAGCTCGGCGGCGGCGACGTCGCCTTCGAAGCTGACACGGCGGTCTTCCGGGACGCGCAGGCGGCGGAGGCGGTGATTGCCCCCATCGCGGAGCAGATGGTCGCCGGTGGGATGACAGCCCGGGTGACCGGGACGACGGCGGACGTCGGGGAGATCGACGGTCAGTTGGTTCTCAGCCGCGACCGCGCCCAGGCCGTCGCCGACGTACTCGCCGACCTCGGCGTGCAGCCGGGTGACCTCACGGTCGAGGGACTCGGGAGCGACTTCCCCGAGTACGTTCCCGACCACGACGCGAACGGCGACCTGATCCCGGGTGCCGCTGCTCAGAACCGCAAGGTGACCATCACGCTCTCCGGCACGATCAGCTGCAGCTGAGCCTGGAGCCCCGGTCGCAGCGTGGCGACCGGGGCTCCGGAGTTCGGGTCAGGCGACCCGGGTCGCCCCGACGAAGCCGCGCATCGAGCCGGCCGGCACGACCTTCACGGGCTGGCCCGGGGTCGACGCGTGCACCATCAGCCCGTTGCCGATGTACATCGCGACGTGGCCCACCGGGCTGTAGAAGAACATCAGGTCACCGGGCTGCAGGTGCCACAGGTCGATGGGGAAGCCGGTCCTCGACTGCATCCGCGAGGAGTGCGGCAGGTTCACGCCGGCCGCCCGGTAGGCGTACTGGGTCAGCCCGGAGCAGTCGAAGCCCGACGGCCCCGCACCGCCCCACACGTACGGCTTGCCGACCTGGGCCAGCGCCCGGTCGACGGCGACCTGGGCGGCGTGGTTCGGCGCCGTGACCTGCTGCACGACGGGGACGGAGGCGACCGGGGCGCCGGGGCTCGCCAGCGCCGCGGTCGGGGTGAGGGCGATGCCGGCGCCCGCGACGAGCGCGATGGCGGCGGCACGGGCGGAGCGGGGCAGGCGGTACGAGGACGTGCGTGTAGTCGTCATGGACGACGGGTTCTCCTTGTTTCTCCGTGTACCGCCTACCGGGTTAGCTGACGGGTTCGGACGCGGGAATCGCCCGGCCTGCCCGGGACGTCGACGTCCCGGCGCAGCGCTTCACCCCACTGGTTCGGTGGGTCCCCGGTCCGGGCGGCGAGCTCTGTCGCTGCCCGGTTCGGCGGTGTCCGACGGGTGTCGCCGACTTCTGGGCGACGGGTGAGGCCCCGACGGACGGCATGAACGTAGGTGGGTCCGCGGATCGCGGCTGACGGGCGCCGCACCAGACTCGCCGAGACGACGTCGCCAGGCGGTCGGCGTGTCGCGGAGGCCTGTCGAAGCGTTGACCAGCCGGTACGACGCCTCGCCGGCGCCTCGAGGCGCGACCGGTGGCCCATCGATCGCTGTAATCCTCGTGTTCCGGCACGGCACCACGGAGAGTCGTCGCGCGTTGGCAGGACGTCCCGGCTGCACGGCGGGCGGTTGACCCAACCGGCCGGTGGGCATCTTGAGGGGGACGGACAGACAGTCCACGGAGAGAAGGAGGGCCCTGTGCCCGGCATGTTCCGCAAGCTCGTGGCCTCTGGCATCGCTGCGAAGGTCCTGCAGGAGGCCCGCAAGCCGCAGAACCAGGAGAAGGCGAAGCAGATGTTCGCCCAGTGGCAGCAGAAGCGCAGCAATGGCGGAAAGGGTCGCGGCCCCGTCCGCTGACCTCCCGCGCTCCGCATGCAGCGACCCCCGCCCGGCAGCCGCCGGACGGGGGTCGCTGTCCCTCCGAGGGGCCATTGGGACTGCGGTGGTGTTCCGGTACTCAATGGGGCCGCACCTCCCCGAGTGCGGGCCGACGGCGTGTGAGGGTCGGTCGACCACGTGCGGGGGCGGTGGGTCGCGCTGACTCCGACGCCCCGGCGCACCGCACCACCTCACGGGGAGCTCATGTACCAGGCATCCACCACACTCGAGTTCGACCCGGCCAACGAGCCGCACATCCCCGCCACCCGGCCCGCCTCGCGCCGCACCCGCTTCGTCGCGGGGGCGCTCCTCGTCCTCGTCGCGGCCGCCGGTTCCGCCTGCAGCAAGGAAGACGACGACCCCGTCGTGAGCTCTGCCTCGGCCGCCGAGGGATCCAGCACCTCCGCCGCGGCCGCCCCGCCGGTCACGAGTGACACCGCGACCGCCCCGGCGCCGGCTCCCGCACCGTCGTCCGCCGTGGACCCGGGCGTGGACTTCGTCATGCCCGACCTCGTCGGCCTCGACCTGCAGACGGCGCAGAACCAGGTCCAGACCAACGGCGTGTTCCTGAGCGTCTCTCACGACTTGCTCGGCAGCCGCAACCAGGTCGTCGACTCGAACTGGATGGTCTGCACGCAGAACATCCCGGCCGGCCAGCAGGTGACCGGCGACGTCGAGGGCTCCATCGACTTCGGCGTGGTCAAGCGCGAGGAGCGCTGTCCCTGATCCGCGCCACGGCCCACGCAGCGACCCCCGCCCGGCAGCCGCCGGACGGGGGTCGCTGTGGTTCGGGGGTCAGGCCGGCGTCTTGTCCAGCACGTACAGACCGGGGGCCGGCGTGAGTGCCGGGTGCCGGTCGCTGCCCAGCGTCTCCGGGGCCGGCACCTGCGGACCGGATCGCACCGCCGTCCAGTCCGCCCACGTCTCCCACCAGCTGCCGGTCCGCTCCTCGGCGGCGGCCCGCCACTCCTCGGGATCGGCGACCGCCTCCCCGCCGACCCAGTGCTTCGCCTTGGGGTTGCCGGGCGGGTTGACCAGGCTCTGGATGTGCCCGCCGTTGCTCAGTACGAAGGTGCTCGGCCCCGACAGCAGCCGCGAGGTCCGGTAGCAGCCCCGCCAGGGCGTGAGGTGGTCGGTGATGGCACCGGTCACGAACGTCGGGACGGTGATCTCGCCCAGGTCGACCGGTGACCCCAGGACGGTCAGCGCGCCGGGCTGGACGAGCGAGTTGTCCCGGAAGAAGCCGAGGAACTGGTCGTGCAGCCGGGCCGGCAGGTTCGGCGCGTCCGCGTTCCACGCCAGGACGTCGAACGCCGGCACGGGCTCGCCCTGCAGCCACTGCGACACCAGGCCGTCGAAGACCAGGTCGTTGGGCTTCATGAAGCTGAACACCGAGCCCAGCGACTTCCCGCCGAGCACGCCGCGCGCCCGCGACAGCCGCCGGGCCACGCCGGTCACCCACTTCCCGGCGAACGCGCCGATGGGCGCCCGCTCGCCGAAGTCCAGCAGCGTCACGCCGTACGCGGCGCTGTGCACGCTGCGGTCGTCCACTGCGGCCAGGTGGTTGAGCAGCAGGGTCTGCAGGATGCCTCCGGCGCAGAACCCGACCATGTTGACGTCGGGGGAGCCGGTCACCTCCTTCATGACCGCCACGGCCCGGCGCAGCCGCTCGGTGTACGTGTCCAGGTCCCAGTGCGCGTTCTGCTTGCTGGGGTTGCGCCAGCTGACGACGAAGGTCTGGAACCCCTTGCCGACGGCGTGCTCGATGAAGCTGCGTCCCGCCCGCAGGTCGAGCAGGTAGTAGCGGTTGATCACCGGGGGGACGACGAGCAGCGGCCGCGCGTGCACGTCGGGCGTCGCCGGGGCGTACTGGATGAGCTCGATGACGTCGTCCCGGTAGACGACGGCGCCCCGGGTGGTCGCCAGGTTCCGCCCGACGCCGAACGCCGTCGGGTCGCAGAGGGCCGGCAGGCCGCCGTTGGTCCGGACGTCGGTGAGCATCTGGCCCACCCCGCGGACGACGCTGCGCCCGCCGGTCTCGAGGGCCTTCTTCAGCGCCGCCGGGTTGCCGGCCAGCGTGTTGGTGGGCGACGCGGCGGCGGCCAGGGCGCGCACCGCGAACCGGGCGCGCTCCACCTCCCGCCAGCCGGCACCGCCGGCCTCGTAGCGGTCGACCAGCCGGTCCAGCGACGCCGACCACGCCAGGTAGCCCTGCCCGAGGCGGCGGTAGCCGGGATGGCCGCTCCAGGCCGGGTCGGCGAACCGCTTGTCGGCGGTCCCCGCGAGCTCGCGTTCGACGCCGAGGGTGATGGCGGCGAGCTCGCGGCCGAGCCGGACGGTCTCCTCCCCGACGGCCAGCGATCCAGCGACGACCGCCGGGCCGCGCCGGCGCCGCTCGGGCTCCGGCGCGGCCTGCAGCCGCGGCAGCGGGGTCGAGGGGGTGGTGCCGGTCGATGGGTGCTGGACTGCCGTCACGCCGTCTCCATTCGTCGGTTCCGCTGACGCTAGGGAGGGCGGCCCACCCTCGTCCCGGGCCTTAGGACCCAGTCTGGGGAGGGGATGTGTCACAGGTGTGACGGCTCCCTCACGAACGTCGAACGGACCCGCGAACGGCGGGCGACGGGAGGTGCTCAGGGGCGTCCGGCGTGGGCGACGCCCACCTCGGTCGCCACGAGCACGGCCTCGCGCACCGGCGCCCGGTTGTGCTCGTAGAAGTCCGGCGCGCAGCACATCAGCAGCGTCGTCCCGTCCTCGCCGCCGAGCATGCAGGCGAACACGCCCAGCCCCTCCGGTGCGGACACCGACTCCACGATCGACCCGCCCGGGGCGATCCGCGCGACCCGGCCGCCCACCGCGTCGGCTGCCCAGATGTGCCCCTCGGCGTCGAGCGCGCACCCGTCCGGGGCGACGACGACCTGGCCGAGCACCTCCTCGGTCGTCGTCCCCGTGACCTCGTCGCCCAGCGACGCCCAGATCCGCCGGTTGGACAGCGTCCCGTCGTCGGCCAGGTCGAAGGCGGTGTAGCGGTTGCCGAGCGTCTCGCCGACCACGAGCGTGCCGCCGTCCGGGGTGATCACCGAGCCGTTCGGGAACCGCAGGCCGTCGGCGACGACGTGCACCGAGCCGTCGGGGTCGACCCGCTTGAGCGTCGCCGGCCGCGCGTCACCGCCGCCCATCAGGTCGAAGCCGAAGTCGCCCACGAACACCCGGCCGTGGGCGTCGACCACGAGGTCGTTGAGGTGCCCGCCGCAGTGCGCGGCCAGGTCCGCGTAGGTGGACAGCTCGCCGTCGGCGAACCGCAGCAGCTTCTGGTCCTTCATCGACACGATCACCAGCGAGCCGTCGGGCAGCCAGCCGAGCCCGGAGGGCTGGTTCTCCACCTCGAACAGGACGGTCTCCTGACCGTCGGCCGTCACCCGGCTGACCGTGTGGCGGTAGAAGTCCGACACCCACCAGGTGCCGTCGTGCCAGCGCGGGCCCTCGAAGAACCCGCCACCCGTCAGGACCGTCCGCAGCTCTCGTTCCGCCATGGACCGGACACTAGGACGGCGAGCTCTCCGCGGCCCGGCGGATCCCGGAGAGCAGCCGCCGGACCGCGACGACGTGCCCACCGCTGCCGATCACGGCCAGCCGGTAGGCCCGCCCGGCCAGCGCGGGGAACTCCGCCCGGCTCTCCAGCACCACCCGCGTGCCGCTGCCGGACGGCGACAGCCGGGCCACGATCCCGTAGCGGGAGAACCGGTGCCGGCCGGCCACCACGAGCAGCCGCGGTTCCTCCGCCGTGACGATCGCGAAGCCCGGGACGGTGGAGCCGACGGCGGGCCGCGCCCAGCCGGACGTCCCCCGCGGTTCGCAGCCGAGCACCCGGGCGACGGCCGCCGCGCCGGGTGCGGCGAAGGTGCCGCGCAGCGTCGAGAGCACGGCGGCCCACGTGACGGCGGGCGGCGCGGCGATGACCACCTCGTGCTCGTCGATCCGCGGCAGTGTCTCCACGAGGGAACCGTAGGGGCTGCCTCAGACGCTGAACTGCTGCTCGCCGATCACCGACAGCAGCGCCAGCTTCTCGGCGGCCTCGGTGCCCGGGGCGGCGGTCAGCACGAGCAGCACCTGGCCCTGGTTCTCGGTGAACAGCGCCTGGCAGTCGACGTCGATCGGGCCGAGCTCCGGGTGCACGAGCGTCTTCGCGTCCTCGAACCGCTTGCCGACGTCGTGGCGCCCCCACACCTGCGCGAACTCGGGACTCACCGCCAACAGGCGGTCGACGATCTCGGTGGCCCGCGCCGTCGAGGCGCCGGCGCTCAGGGCCGCCCTCAGCCCCGCGGCCTGCAGCCGGCTCTGCCGCGGGTGGTCGGCCTCCGGGTAGCGACTGCGGGCGTCCGGGTCGGTGAACCAGCGGTAGAAGGCGCTGCGGGCCAGGCCGGTGTGGCGGGTCTCGTCGCCGAGCAGCGCGGTCGCCAGGCGGTTCTGCAGCAGCGTCTCGGCGAGGTCCGAGAGCACCAGCGCGGGGGTGTCGTCCAGCCGGTCGAACACCCGCTGCAGCGCGGGTGCGACGTGATCGGTGGCGCGCATCCGCAGCGGCGCGTTGTGCCCGGCGAGGCGGAACAGGTGGTCGCGCTCGTCGAGCGTCAGCCGCAGTGCCCGGGCGATCGCCGAGAGCATCTGCTCAGACGGCTGCGGCCCGCGCTGCTGCTCCAGCCGCGTGTAGTAATCGGTCGACATCGTGGCCAGTGCCGCCACCTCCTCGCGGCGCAGCCCGGCGGTGCGGCGGCGCGCTCCCGCGGGCAGCCCGACGTCACCCGGCTGCAGCCGCTCCCGCCGGGCGCGCAGGAAGCCGGCCAGCCCCGTTCGGTCCACGCCGCCATCCTCCCCGCCCGCCGTGGCGCCATCCAGGGACCGCCGATCCCTGGATGACCGCTCTCTGCCCGGCGCTCGGGCGGCGGCGGAGGGTCGGGGCATGGACACCACACGCAGCACCGTCTTCATCACCGGCGGCACCTCCGGCATCGGCCTGGGCCTCGCGCTGCGGCTGATGGCCGCCGGCAGCACCGTCGTCGTCGGCGGACGGCGGACCGACCGGCTCGCCTCCCTCGCGGCCGAGCACCCGGGGCTGGGCACCCAGCAGATCGACGTCACCGATCCCGCGTCGATCGCCGCCGCGGCCGAGGCGGTCCTGGCCGCCCACCCGGACCTGGACACGGTGATCACGACCGCCGGGATCATGCTGCCCGAAGACCTCGCCGACCCGGCCCACGTCGAGGTCGCCGAGCGCACCGTCGCCACGAACCTGCTGGGGACCATCCGCAGCATCGACGCGTTCCTGCCCGCGCTGCTGCGCCGGCCGGCCGCCACGGTGATGACCGTGTCGTCGGGCCTCGGCTTCGTGCCGATGCCGCTCACCCCGACCTACAGCGCCACCAAGGCGGCCGTGCACTCCTACACCCAGGCGCTGCGCGTCCAGCTCGCCGGCGGGCCCGTGCAGGTCACCGAGCTGGTGCCGCCGGCGGTGCGGACCGAGCTCATGGGCCAGCGCGACTCCTCGCACGCCATGCCGCTCGAGGAGTTCCTCGACGAGGTCATGGCTCTGCTGGCCGAGCGGCCCGACGCCGACGAGGTCCTGGTCGAGCGGGTGCGGTTCCTCCGCTTCGCCGAGGCCGACGGCCGCACCGGCGACGTCCTCGCCCAGCTGTCGGACTTCGCTGCCTGACCAGGTCGGTCCCGGCACGCTCGTGCTCTGCCCACGATGGTGGGCAGAGCACGAGCGTCCGCAGGGGGATCCGTCGTGTCCCTGTGCTCTGAGTTCTCGGGCGACTCAGAGCACAAAGAGGCGTTGACCCCTGGCGCAGGCCCATCCGTCAGGCGCGGGCCACACGCTCCTGCACGGGACTCGCGCTCCGCAGCCGGGAACGGCGGATGGTCACGGACTTCTCGCTCCGACCGAGCCGCCTGGCGGCCTCTCGGATCGAGCCGGTGAACACGTCAGCGTCCTCTGCGGCCGTCCATCGGCGCGAACCGCAGACCGGTCGCGCTCGCATGTCCACCGGCCTCGTCCACGAGGCCACGCGCGCGGCCGACTCCCGCTTGCGGTCCAACGCGAGGCACCCTTCCGGATACAGCCACGCGGCGAACGGAGCGGCGGGATCACCTGCCACCATCGGGTTGTAGACACCGTCGCGAGAATTCCGACGGGGCACCCGATGAGCCCCAGCCACCGCCAGTGCCTGGGCGCAGAAGAACTCGGCGAGCGACTGACTGGCGGTCACGAAGCTGATGAACGGTCGTCCCGTGCGAGTGAGGCCCACACTGCCGTCGCCGTCGACGAGGCCACGTACGTAGTCCGGGAGACTGACCGGAGATGCGGGTGGTGCCACCGTCGTCGCCTTGCGCCCGCTCGGCAGCCCTAGATCGACCAGCTCCCGGCGGAAAGCGAGGTCTGACACCGTCCACACGGCCGAACGATGCGGCCCGAAGTTGGTCGTCCGATCGCGATATGACACCCGCGAATAGACATCGAACAGCGCGGCGAACGAATGCAGCACGGCCTCGTCCCGCACGGACAGTTCGATCGAGAAGCGCCCCTTCTGACCGGAGCCCGCGTAAGAACAGCCGTCCGTCTGCGCGAACCCGAAGAAGTACGCGTGCGCCGGGAGCCGGAGGTCGAGGTGTGGCACCAGGGCACCATCTCGCGGACATGAGACAGGAAGCCGGGCGTCTACCTGTCTCCTGACGGGAGGACCCCTCTGGGTCGCAGGCGGGACCGCATCACCCGGGCGCGGAACCAGTCACCCGGGTGCCAGGGTGGGCGGTGTGGGCACCGAACCGGACTGGGTCGAGCACGTCATCTGGTGGCACGTCTACCCGCTCGGGTTCGTCGGCGCGGAGAAGGAGCGCGACCCCGAGGGCCCCGTCGTCCACCGGCTCGGGCACCTGACCGCCTGGCTGGACCACGTCACGCAGCTCGGCGCGAACGGCCTCGCTCTCGGCCCGGTCTTCGACTCCGAGACCCACGGCTACGACACCACCGACCACCTGCGCATCGACCCGCGGCTGGGCGACGACGCCGACTTCGACGCCCTGGTCGCCGCCGCGCGCGAGCGGGGCATCCGGGTGCTCCTCGACGGCGTCTTCAACCACGTCGGCCGCAGCCACCCGGCGTTCCGGGCGGTGCTCGAGCAGGGCCCGTCGGCGCCCACCGCGAGCTGGTTCCGGTTGCGGTGGCCCGAGGCGTGGCGGCCCGGCGTCGAGCCCGGGTACGACGACTTCGAGGGCCACCATCACCTCGTCGCGCTCGACCACGGCAGCCCCGCGGTCGTCGACCACGTCGTCGACGTCATGTGCCACTGGCTCGACCGTGGCGCGGACGGCTGGCGCCTGGACGCCGCCTACGCCGTGCCGACGGCGTTCTGGGCCCAGGTCGCCGAGCGGGTGCGGGCCCGCCACCCGGGCGCCTACCTGATGGGCGAGGTGATCCACGGCGACTACCCGCGCTTCGTCGCCGAGAGCGGGCTCGACTCGGTCACCCAGTACGAGCTGTGGAAGGCCGTCTGGAGCTCGCTGAACGACGCCAACCTGCACGAGCTCGCCCACGCCCTGCGCCGGCACGACGAGTTCGTGCAGCGGTTCGTCCCCTACACGTTCCTCGGCAACCACGACGTCACCCGCATCGCCAGCAGGCTCACCGACCCCGCGCACCTGGCGCACGCCCTGGTGGTGCTCGCCACCGTCGCCGGCACCCCGGCGGTCTACGCCGGCGACGACCACGGCTTCACCGGCGTCAAGGAGGACCGCGCCGGTGGGGACGACGCCGTCCGCCCGCCGTTCCCCGCGACACCGCAGAAGCTCTCCCCGCTGGGGCTGCCGACCTTCGCGCTGCACCAGGAACTGCTCGGCCTCCGCCGCCGGCACGCCTGGCTGCACGCCGCTCGCACCGAGGTGGTCGACGTCGCCAACGAGACGCTGGTCTACGCGTCCACGGGGGAGGGGAGCCGGCTGCTCGTCGCCCTCTCGACCGCCGGGAATCCCACGACGCTGACCGCACCCGGGGCCCGTGCGGTAGCGGCTGGGGAAGCGGAGCTCCGCGAGGGCCGGGTCACGCTGCCGGCCGGCGGCTGGGCGGTGCTGGAGGCGTGAGCGAGCCGGTGCGGGTGGTCGTCGACGTCCGGGAGGTGGCTCCGGCGGGCGGGGAGTGCGTCGTGGTCGACGTCTTCGCCCCGCCGCCGGGCACCGCGCCGACGGGGGTGCTGTGGTGGCTGCTGCCCGGTGGGGGCATGTCCCGGCGCTACTGGGACCTCGACGTGCCGGGGCACAGCCTGGCGCGCGCCCTCGCCGCCCGCGGCCACGTCGCGGTGACCGTCGACCACCTCGGGGTGGGGGAGAGCAGCGTCCCCGACGACCCGTACGAGCTCACCGCGCACACCGTCGCCGACGTGAACGCCTACGTGCTGGCGCGGCTGCGGGACGGCGAGCTGGTCCCCGGCCGCCCGGGGACCGTGCTCGGCCTCGGCCACTCGGCCGGCGCCGGACTGCTCGTGACCCAGCAGTCGCGGCACGGCGGCTGCGACGCCCTCGCCCTGCTCGGCTACGGCGGCCGCGGCATGCCGGAGAAGCTGGACGCGGACGCCGCCCGGTACGCCGACGACCCGGACGGCCTGCGCCGCGCGTTGCCGGACCTCGTCCGCGAGCGGTTCGGTACACCGCTGCCCGATCTCGACCGCCGGCACGGGCGGAGCCACGCCGCCGACGACGGGGTGAAGGGGGCGCTGGCCCGGGCGAGTGCCCCGCTGCTCGCGCTGGTCGGGCTCGCCTCGATGGTGCCCGGCAACGCCCGCGACGAGATCGCCGCACTCGACGTCCCGGTGTTCCTCGCGCACGGCGACCGCGAGATCGGCGCGCCGCTGGACGAGATCGCCCCCGAGTTCGTCGGCACCGGCGACCTCACGCTGTTCCGGGTCCCCGACTCCGGCCACCACCACGTCGTCAGCCCGAACCGTGCCCTGCTGGTCGACCGCCTGCTGCGGTGGGCCGGCAGCGTGCTCCCCCAGGAGGTCCCGTGACCGAGACGATCGAGCCGTTCACCGTGCAGGTGCCGCCCGCCCTGCTGGACGACCTGCGCGACCGGCTCCGGCGCACCCGCTGGCCGGACGCCGAACCGGTCGCCGACTGGTCGCAGGGCGTGCCGCTGGCCTACCTGCGCGACCTCTGCACCTACTGGGCCGAGAGCTACGACTGGCCGGCGCGGCAGCGGCTGCTCAACCGCTTCCCCCAGTACCGGACGACGATCGACGGGCTAGGCGTCCACTTCCTGCACGTGCCCTCGCCGCACCCGGACGCGATGCCGCTGGTGCTCACCCACGGCTGGCCCGGCTCGGTGGTCGAGTTCCTCGACGTGATCGAGCCGCTCACCGACCCGGTCGCGCACGGCGGCGACGCCCGCGACGCGTTCTCCGTCGTCGTGCCGTCGCTGCCCGGTTACGGCTGGAGCGACCGGCCGACCCGGACCGGCTGGGGCGTGGACGCGATCGCCGCCGCGTGGGTGGAGCTCATGTCGCGGCTCGGCTACGACCGGTTCGGCGCCCAGGGCGGCGACTGGGGCTCCACGGTCACCCGCGCGCTGGCCGACGCCTTTCCCGACCGGCTGACCGGCATCCACCTCAACATGGTCACCGTCCGGCCCGACCGTGACGGCGACCTCACCGACGCCGAGCAGCGGGCGCTGGACCGCCTCGCCGAGCACCGCGAGCAGGGCACCGGCTACTCCACCCAGCAGGCCACCCGCCCGCAGACCCTCGGCTACGGCCTGACCGACTCACCCGCCGGGCAGCTGGGCTGGATCCTGGAGAAGTTCGCCACCTGGGCCGACTGCGGCGGCGACCCGGTCGGGGTGCTCGGCGCCGACCGGCTGCTGGACAACGCGATGCTCTACTGGGTGCCCGGGACGGCGGCGTCGTCGGCCCGGCTCTACTGGGAGAGCTTCCGTCGCGAGGCGTGGCCGCCGACCGCGGTGCCGATGGGGGCGGCGATCTTCCCGCACGAGATCTTCACGCCCTCCCGGCGCTGGGCCGAGAAGGCGTTCACCGACATCCGCCGCTGGAGCGAACTGCCCTCCGGTGGGCACTTCGCCGCCTTCGAGCAGCCGCAGGTGTTCGTCGAGGAGGTGCGCGCCTTCTTCCGCACCGTCCGCTGACGGTTGTGTCGCAGGTCGCATTGCAGTCGCTATGGTCAGCGGGTGCACGACCTGGTGATCCGAGGCGGGACGGTCGTCGACGGCACGGGTGCGCCGGCGGTCCGTGCCGACGTCGCCGTCGACGGAGAGCGCGTCGTGGCCGTCGGGGCGGACGTCGGGCGCGGGCGGCGGGAGGTCGACGCCGAGGGGCGGCACGTCCTGCCCGGCTGGGTCGACGTCCACTCGCACTACGACGGCCAGGCGACCTGGGACCCGCTGCTCGCGCCGAGCGGCCCGGGCGGGGTCACGACGACGGTGATGGGCAACTGCGGCGTCGGCTTCGCCCCGGTCCGCCCGGCCGACCACCAGGCGCTCATCACGCTGATGGAGGGCGTCGAGGACGTCCCCGGGACGGCGCTGTGGGAGGGCCTGCCCTGGACGTGGGAGACCTTCCCCGAGTACCTGGACTCCCTCGCCGCGATGCCCCGGGTGCTGGACGTCGCCGCGCTGCTGCCGCACAGCGCCGTCCGCGCCTACGTCATGGGCGCGGAGGAGTCGGTCCGCGGGGTGGCCACCGAGGCGCAGACCGCGGAGATGGCGCAGATCGTGGCGCAGTCCGTCGCGGCCGGGGCGATCGGGCTGTCGACCTCCCGCACCAAGCTGCACCTCGCCGCGGACGGCAGCCCGGTGCCCGGCAGCTTCGTGGAGATCGACGAGCTCCTCGCGCTGGCGCACGGGGTGGCGGCCGGCGGCGGCGGCATGCTGCAGCTGGTCACCGACTGGTCGCGCGACGACCCGGCCCGCGAGTTCGCCTGGATGCGCCGGCTGGCGGAGGAGAGCGGGCAGCCGCTGTCGTTCTCCCTCGCCCAGTTCGACGAGACCCCGCGGCACCACGAGCGGCTGCTCTCGCTGCTCGCCGAGGCCCGCGCCGACGGCGTCGCCATGCACGCGGGGGTGGGCTCGCGGCCGGTCGGGATGCTCATCGACCTGGAGAGCCGCATCCACCCGTTCTCGCACCGCCCCACCTACCGGGCACTGGCCGAGCTCCCGGTCGACGAGCGCCGGCGGCGGATGCGCGACCCGCAGGTGCGGACGGCGGTCCTGGCCGAGGAGAGCGAGGGGCTCGGCCGGTTCTGGGCGCCCCGGATGCGGGACTTCGCGAACATGTACCCGCTCGGCGACCCGCCCGACTACGAGCCGCCGGCCTCCCGATCGGTCGAGGCGCTGGCGAACGGCCGGACCCCGGACGAGGTTGCCTACGACCTCATGACCGAGGGCACCGGCTGGCTCTACTTCCCGTTCATCAACTACTCCGACGGCAGCCTCGACGCCCAGCTGCAGATGATGCGCCACCCGGCGACCGTGCTCAGCCTGGCCGACGGCGGCGCGCACTGCGGTCTCATCTGCGACGCCACCGCCCCGACCTTCCAGCTCACCCACTGGGTGCGCGATCGCGACCGCGGCGAGCGGCTGGGCCTGGAGGAGGCGGTGCACCTGCAGACCGGCCGGACGGCGGCGCTCTGGGGGCTGGCCGACCGCGGGGTGCTGGCGCCCGGGATGCGGGCCGACCTCAACGTCGTCGACCTCGACGCGCTGCGGCTGCTCCCGCCCCGCTGGACGGCCGACCTGCCCGCCGGCGGACGGCGCCTGCTGCAGGACGTCGAGGGCTACGACGCGACCTTCCTCGCCGGCCGGATGACCTGGTCGCACGGCGAGCCCACCGGCGAGCGGCCCGGCCGCGTCGTCCGCACCGCCCGGCCACCCGCCACCGTATGACCCCCCTCACCCCCGAACCCCAGGAGCTGCCCGTGGACGTCGTCGGCCTCAACCGCGTCGAGCTGGTGATCGACCAGGCGCGGATCCACGACGCCGTCCAGCAGTTCAACGAGGCGTTCGGGCTGCGGCTGCCCGACCCCATCCCCATCTCCGGGCACGGCGCGCTCTCGGCGACCGACTTCGAGCGCGGGCTGGAGTTCATCGCCCCGCACCCCGACGACACCACGAGCAGCGTCGGCCGCCGGCTCGCGGAGTTCGGCGAGGGCCAGCTGGGCCCGCTGGTCTTCGAGATCCGCGACGTCGAGGAGGCGCGGAGCTGGCTGGAGGGGCGGGGCTTCCGGATCCGCTACGAGTACGACAGTCGGCAGGGCAACGCCGACGAGGCGGAGATGGCGGTGCACCAGCTGCACCTGGACCCCGAGCAGTGGTTCGGCTTCAACGTCACGCTGATGCGCCGCTTCGCCCCGCCGCCGAGCACGGTGGACCGCAACAGGCAGGCGGTGCTCGACTTCGCCGCCGCGCTCACCGCCGGCGACCTCGACGCGCTGGACCGGCTGCTCGCGCCGGACTTCGTGTGGGAGATGCCGTTCGCCGGCCCGCCGCAGTCCGCCGCGCTCGCCGGCGCCCCGACCCTCGCCGGCGGGCAGCGCGACCGGGCCACCACGCTGGCGGTCCTGCGGGCCCTGGTGGACGGTGCGGTCGACCGGCGGTTCGGCCTGGAGGTGCACTCCACGACCGCCGAGGGCGACCGGGTCGCCGCCGTCTCCTCCAGCGCCGCCGTCATCGCCGCGACCGGCCGCACCTACGCCAACCGCTACCACCAGCTCTTCGAGTTCGACGGCGACGGCCGCATCCGCCGCATGGTCGAGTACCAGGACTCGCTGCACTCCTACGACGTGTTCGTCGCCCAGTGAGCGACGTCGCAGTGAGCGACGGCGCCCTCGCGGGGAAGGTCGCGATCGTCACCGGCGCGGCCCGCGGCATCGGCGCGGCCACCGCCCGGGTCCTGGCCGCGCAGGGGGCCCGGCTCGTGCTCGCCGATCTCGACGGCGCCGGCGTCGAGCGGGTCGCCGCGGACCTCGGTGACGTCGCCGTCGCCCGCCGCACCGACGTCACCGACGAGGCCGCCGTCGCCGCCCTGGTGACCACGGCGGTGGAGACGTTCGGCCGGCTCGACGTGCTGCACAACAACGCGGTCGGCCAGTCGCCGCTGGACACCGACACCGTCGGGACGCCGGACGAGGCCTGGCGCGGCGCGTTCGACGTCGTCGTGATGGCCGCGGTCTACGGCTGCCGCCACGCCATCCCGGCGATGCTCGAGTCCGGCGGCGGGTCGATCGTCAGCACCTCGTCCGGCGCGGCGGTGAACCCGACCGGCTCGCACGTCGCCTACGGCGTGGCCAAGGCGGGGCTGGAGACCCTGTCGGCGTACACGGCCGCGAACTACGGCACGCGGGGGATCCGCAGCAACGTCGTCGCGCCGGGGTTCGTGCTGACCGAGGGTGTGCGGGAGGTCTTCGACGACGCCGCGGTGGCGCGGTTCGCCGAGGGCGCCGCGGCCGGACGGGTGTGCACGCCGGAGGACGTCGCCCAGGTGGTCGCGTTCCTCGCCTCGGACGCCGCGGGCTACGTCAGCGGCCAGGTCGTGCGGGTGACCGGCGGGGGAGCCCGGCCCCTCGTCTGGTGAGCCGTCGTGCACCTGTCCACCTCTCGATCCGATCGAGAGGTGGACAGGTGCACAGTCCCGAGGTCAGGCCCCGGCGGGGACGACGCCGGCGAGGCGGAGCACCTCGGACGGCGGCAGGTACTGCTCGGTGACCTTCGCCCCGAACGGCGCGAGCGCGTCGGAGATCGCGTTGGTCAGGGTCGCGGGGGCGACGATCATGCCCCCCTCGCCGACACCCCGGAACCCGACACCGTCGTCGTCCGGCGCCTCGATGTGGACGATCTCGATGGCCGGGATCTCCGCCGAGGTGGGCAGCAGGTAGTCCATGAACGTGCCCGCCATGAACGTGCCCTCGGCGTCGTAGGGGATCCGCTCGTACAGGACCTGGCCGATGCCCTGCGCGACGCCGCCCCGGATCTGCCCGTCGACGATCGCCGGGTTGATGATCCGGCCGCAGTCCTCGACGACGACCCAGCGGTTGATCCGCACCCCGCCGGTGCCGAGGTCGACCTCGACGATGCAGGCGTGCACGCCGCCGGACCAGCCGCTGCCGGTGGTCTCCTCGCCGGTGAACCGCTCCTCGGCCATCAGGTTCGGGTCGGTGCCGGGAGGGGCGGTCTGCGGCATGAGCGTCATCTGCCCGGCGAGCCGGGCCAGCGGGATGTCCTTGCCGGGCACGCCCTTGGGGCTCACCACGCCGTCGACGATCTGCAGGTCGGCCGGGTCGATCTCCAGCTGCCCCGCGGCGATCGCCAGCACCTTCTCGCGCAGCTTCCTGGTCGCGACCATCGTCGCGCCGCTGCCCCACGTCGCGGCGCGGCTGCCGCCGGTGCCGATGATGTTGAACGGGGTGAGCCGGGTGTCGCCGTGCACGACCCGGACGGAGTCGAAGGGCACGCCCATCTCGTCGGCGGCGAGCTGGGCCAGCGTCGTCTCGTGCCCCTGCCCGTGCGGCGACTGCGCGGTGATGACGGTCAGCCGGCCGTCCATCTCCAGCCGCACCTTCGCCGTCTCGCCGCCGGTGAAGCCGCCGCCCGGGCGCATCTCCTTGGGGCCGGGCGCGTTCTCGATGAACGCGGCCATCCCGATGCCGAGGTAGCGGCCCTCGGCGCGGGCCGCCTCCTGCTCCTTGCGGAAACCGGCGTAGTCGATCCGCTCGAGGGCCTTGTCCAGGCACTCGCGGGTGGTGATGCCGGCCAGCGTCGGGCCGGTGATCAGCCGGTCCTCGGGAGCACCCTCGAACAGGTTGCGCCGGCGCACCTCGGCCGGGTCCAGCCCGAGCTCGGTGGCGACCATGTCGATCAGCCGCTCGCGGGTCCAGGTCTCCATGGCCCACGGGCCGCGGTAGGCCACGTAGGTCGCCTTGTTGGTGGCGACGACGCGGCTGTCGCAGCGGTAGCCCTTGATCTTGTACGGGCCGGGCATCAGCAGCGAGATGACCCCGGTGAACGCCACCGCGGAGAACGGCAGACCGGGGTAGGCGCCGGCGTCCATGTCCAGGGCCGCCTTCAGCCCGAGGATGTCGCCGGCCTCGGTGACCGCCACCTGCGCGGTGATCCGCTCCTCGCGGGCATGGCCGGAGGCCATGAGGTGCTCGTTGCGGTCCTCGATCCACTTCACCGGCCGGCCGAGCTGCCGGCTGGCGATCGGCACGCAGAAGTCCTCGCGGAAGATGTTGCCCTTGAGCCCGAAGGCGCCGCCGACGTCCTGGGTCAGTACCCGGAGCCGGTCCATGGGCTGGTCCAGCGTCTGGGCCAGCTGCAGCCGCAGGCCCTGCGGCGACTGGGTCGCGGCGTGCACGGTCAGCTCGCCGGAGCCCCGGTCGTAGTCGGCCACCAGGCCCCGGGTCTCGATCGGCACGTTCGCGATCCGGTGCTGGCTGAACTCCACCTCGATCACCCGGTCGGCCTCGGCGAACGCGGCGTCGACGTCGCCGGCCTCCTTGGTCGCCGTGTGGATGACGTTGCTCTCCAGATCGGCGAACAGCGGCGGCACCGACGGGTCCAGCGCCGTCTCGTAGTCGATGACCACCGGCAGCTGGTCGTACTCGACGTCGATCATCCCGACGGCGTCCTCGGCCAGGTACCGCGAGTCGGCGACGACCATCGCGACCAGGTCGCCCACGAAGCGGACCGTGTCGGTGACCAGGGGGAACACCTCGGGGACCGCGCCCTGGGCCAGCGGGCTGCGGATCGGCTTGCACAGCTCCTGCATGTCCGCGCCGGTGTAGACCGCGTGCACGCCGGGCAGCGCCAGGGCGTCGGCGACGTCCAGGTGGGTGATCCGGCCGTGCGCGATCGGGCTGCGCAGGAACGCCGCGTGCACCATCCGGGGCAGCTGCAGGTCGTCCACGTAGTGGCCGTTGCCGGTCAGGATCCGGCGGTCCTCCACGCGGCGGACCTTGGCTCCGACCATCCTCATCGGGAGATCTCCTCGACCCGCTGGGCATCACTGCCGACACTGCTGCCGGCGGTGCCGCCGGAGCCGTTCACGCGCTGGACCGCCTCGGCCACGCCGGCCACGATCGACTGGTAGCCGGTGCAGCGGCACAGGTTCCCCGACAGCTCCTCGCGGAGCTCCTCCTCGTTCGGCGTCGCCCCCTCCTCGAGCAGCGCCACCGCCGTCATCACGAACCCCGGCGTGCAGAACCCGCACTGGAAGCTGTGGCAGTCGCGCAGCGCCTCCTGCAGGGGGTGCAGCTGCTCGCCGGTGGCCAGACCCTCGATGGTGCGGATCTCCCGCCCGTCGACCTGCACCGCCAGCAGCAGGCAGGCGCGCACCGCCTCGCCGTCCAGCAGCACGGTGCACGCGCCGCAGACGCCGTGCTCGCAGCCCACGTGGGTGCCGGTGAGCCTCAGGTCCTCGCGGATGAAGTCGGTGAGGGTGCGCCGCGCCTCGACGCTCGCCTCGTGCGGCACCCCGTTCACCGTCACCTGCACGGTCCGCTCGCTCATGCCCGTCCCCCCGCTCGCTCGGATGCCTGCTGCAGGGCCCGGGCGGTGAGCGTGGCGGCGAGGTGCCGCCGGTACTCCGCCGAGCCGTTGAGGTCGCTGGACGGCTCGAGGACGGCGGCGGCGTCGTGCCCGACCGCCGTCCACAGCTCCGGCGACGCGGTCTGCCCGACCAGTGCGGTCTCGGCGACCGACGAGCGCAGCGGCACCGCGTCGACGCCGGCGTAGGCGACCCGGGCCGCGGAGATCCGACCGTCGCCGTCCCGTGCCAGCGTCGCGAGGACCGTGACGATCCCGTAGTCGCCGCTGCGCCGGCTGAACTGCTGCACCGACCAGCCGGTGCCGGCCGGCAGCGCCGGCACGTGCACCGACGTCAGCAGCTCCTCCGGCTCCAGCGTGGTCGTGAAGTAGCCGTCGAACAGCTCCGCCGCGGCGATGCTGCGCGTGCCGTCGACCCCGCGGACCTCCACCGACCCGTCGAGCAGGGCGAGCACCGCGGGGATCTCCGCGGCCGGGTCCGCGTGCGCCACCGTGCCGCCGATCGTGCCGCGGTTGCGGATCGCGGTGTGCCCGATCCGCCGCACCGCGGCGGCCAGCAGCGGGTTGGCGGCCGCCACCTCGGGCGAGCGCTCCACCTGCCGGTGGCGGACGACGGCACCGAAGCGCAGGCCGTCGCCGTTGGAGATCGAGGTGAGCTCGGCGACGCCGTTGACGTCGACCAGGTGCCCGACGCTGGCCAGCCGCAGGGCCAGCAGCGGCACCAGGCTCTGGCCGCCGGCGAGCACCTTGACGTCCTCGTCGGCGAGCTCGGCGAGGAGGGAGACCGCCTCCTCGACCGAGCCGGCGGCGTGGTGCTCGAACGCAGCGGGCTTCACCGGCGGGTCACCACAGGTGGCCGTCCGGGGCGGTGTCGGCGATCTGCGCCTCGGCGCGGCCGCGGGTGACGCGTTCGTTCCACTCGAAGAACGCCTGGTCGAGCCGACCGTCGAACAACGTGTCGTTCTCCGTCTCGTTGATGCGGATGTAGAAGCGCCCGCGCTTCACCCCGTCGAGCAGCAGCTCGGCGACGTCCTCGGGCTGCATGAGCGTGGTCGGGACGCCGTTGTCGCGCAACCACTGCTCGACCCGGGGGTTGCCCATGCTGCTCTCGGTCAGCGGCGGGAAGAGCAGCGCCGCGCGGACGTTCGCCTTCCGGTCGCGGAGCTCGCCGTACAGGCTCTCGACCACCGACACGACGGCGTTCTTCGTCGCGGCGTAGGGGCCGGACTGGTACGAGGTGCCCTCGGCCCCGGCGCCGGAGCTGGTCGCGATGATCACGCCCTCCTCGCCGGACTCGACCATCCGCGCCCCGAACGCCTTGATCCCGTAGACGACGCCCAGCAGGTTCACGCCGACGACGCGCTGCCAGACCGCCGGGTCGGGGTCCAGCAGCGGCACCGTGCCGCCGATGCCGGCGTTCAGGTGCAGCAGGTGCACGGCGCCGTAGGCGTCGAACGCCGCGTCGGCCAGCCGCTGGTTCTCCTCGGGCTTCGACACGTCGGTCGGCACCCCGGTGACCTCAGCGCCCTCGGCGCGGAGCTCGCCGACGGTGGCCTCGAGCGCCTCGGCGTCGCGGTCGGCGAGCACCACCTTCATGCCCTCGCGGGCCAGGCGCCGGCCGACGGCCCGCCCGATCCCGGCGGCGCCGCCCGTGACGACGGCGGTCCTCCCGCTGAACTCGTCCACCGAGGTCTCCTCTTGCTCAGCCGCTCATGCGGCACGACGACGCTGTCCTGACAAACTTAGCGAGGATGGATAGTGATCACTATCCCTTCGGTGATCTCATCTGCGGGTGATCGAGACGAGCCGGCCGCTGCCCGGCGTCATCCAGGTGACCCTGCACCGGCCGGAGCGGCGCAACGCCCTCACGGTCGCCGGCTTCCGCGAGCTGGCCGCCGCCTGGCACGAGGTCGCCGGCAGCGGGGCGCGGGTCTGCGTGGTCACCGGCGGGGCCGACTTCTCCTCCGGCGCGGACCTCGCGAGCTTCGCCGACGACCTCCGGGCGGCCGCGGGCCGGGAGGGTGGCCGGGAGGTGTGGGCGGCGGTGCACGCGGCGGTCCTCCGGGACACCGACCTCGCCGTCCCGGTGGTGGCCGCCGTCGAGGGCTTCTGCATGGGGGCCGGGATGGAGCTGGTCGGCGCCACCGACGTCCGGATCGCGGGGGAGTCGGCGGTGTTCGCGCTGCCGGAGGTGACGCACGGCTTCATCGCCGGTGGCGGCTCGGTCGCCCGGCTGCCCCGGCAGATCGGGTACGCCGCGGCGATGCAGGTGCTGCTGACCGGCGCCCGCTTCTCGGCCGTGGAGATGCGGGACCGCGGCTTCGTCAGCGAGGTGGTCCCCGACGGGACGGCGCTGGCGCGGGCGCTGGAGGTCGCCGGGCAGATCGCGGCCAACGACCCGCGGGCGGTCGCCGCGGTCAAGCGGGTGGTGGCGGAGACCATGCGCGGCTCGCTCGCCGACGCGCACGCCGCGGAGACCCGGGAGTTCCGGGCGCTGACCGAGCGTGGAGGAGATCCGTCGGCGTGACGCCGACGGATCTCCTCCGGGGGGTCAGTCGTGCACGTAGCCGCTGATGTCGGGGTTGGGGGCCGCCTTCGCGACGAGGTCCGCGACGACGTCGCCCAGGTCCGCGGCGTCCCAGGGCTCGTCGCGCAGGATCTCGGCGCCGACCCGCCACGACTCGACCAGCGCGACCCGGTTGCCGCGGACGTCGAACACCCGCCCGGTCACCGCCGAGCTCTGCGGGCTGGCCAGCCAGGCGACGACGGGGGAGACGAAGCCGGGGTCGAACTTCTCGAGGAACTCCTGGGGCGGTTCGTCGGTCATCAGCGCCAGGACCAGCCGGGTGGCCGCCGTCGGCGCGATCGTGTTGGCCGTGACGCCGTAGCGGGCGAGCTCCTGGGCGGCGCCGAGGGTGAACGAGGCGATCCCGCCCTTCGCCGCGATGTAGTTGGTCTGGCCGAAGTTGCCGTAGAGCCCGACCGGCGAGGTCGTGCAGATGAGCCGGCCGTCGACGCCGGCGCCGGTGGCTTTGGCGCGGTCCCGCCAGTAGGCGGCCGCCGCGCGCGACGGCGCGAAGGTGCCGCGCAGGTGCACCCGCACCACGGTGTCCCAGTCCTCGTCGGTCATCCCGGCCAGGGTGCGGTCGCGCAGGATCCCGGCGTTGGCCACCAGGACGTCGAGGCCGCCGAAGGTGTCGACCGCCAGCTGGACCCGTTCCCGGGCGGCCTCGGAGTCGGACACGTCGTGCCCGCTGGCGACGGCCTCCCCACCGGCCGCGCGGATCTCCTCGGCGACGGCCTCGGCCACCGCGGGGTCGCTGCCGGTGCCGTCGGGCTCCCCGCCCAGGTCGTTGACCACGACGCGGGCGCCGCGCCGGGCCAGCTCGAGGGCGTGCGAGCGGCCGAGGCCGCGCCCTGCTCCGGTGACGACGGCCACGCGGCCCTCGCAGATCCGATCCACTGCCGTCCTCCTGGTCGTGTGCCGTGCCACCGGCGGCTCACCGGGGAGCGGCGTCGCCGTCGAACAGATCGCGGATCCGTCGCCGCTGCAGCTTGCCCGACTCCGTGCGCGGGAAGTCGGCCAGGAACTCGATCCGCCGCGGCCGCTTGAACGCCGCGAGCCCGGTGCGGCAGTGGGAGTCGAGCTCCGCGCGCAGGCCGTCGTCCCCCTCGCTCCCCGGCGCGGGCTGGACGACGGCCACCACCGACTGCCCCCACTCCGGATCGGGCAGTCCGATCACGGCGACGTCGCGCACTGCCGGGTGCGTGAGCAGGTGCTGCTCCACCTCGGCGGGGTAGACGTTGACCCCGCCGGTGATGACCAGGTCGGTCCGGCGGTCGAGCACGAAGACGTAGCCGTCGTCGTCCACGTAGCCGGAGTCGCCGGCCGTCACGAGGTCCCCGCGGCGGCTGCGCGCCGTCTTCTCCGGGTCGCCGTGGTACTCGAAGGACGGCGGCGTCCCCTCGACGCCGGAGTAGATCGTGCCGGGCTCGCCGGGCGCGGCCTCCGTGCCGTCGTCCCGGACGACCCGCACCACGGTCCCGGGCAGCGGCCGCCCCACCGTGCCGGGCCGCGCCGCCCACTCCTGCGGCGACACCAGCGTGGCCACGCCCTCGGTCGACCCCAGGTACTCCCACAGGACCGGTCCCCACCAGGCGAGCATGCGGCGCTTGACCTCGACCGGGCAGGGTGCGCCGGCGTGGGCGACGATCCGCAGGCTCGAGGTGTCGGACCGGCGGCGGGTCTCCTCCGGGAGCGCGAGCAGCCGGTGGAAGTGCGTCGGGACCATGTGCGTGCTCGACACCCGGTGCTCCTCGACGTCGCGGAGGAACGTCTCCGCGTCGAAGGAGTCCTCGAGCACCACCGTGTGCCCGAGCTGGAGGAACCCGACGGCGTGGCTCCCGGGCGCGGAGTGGTACAGCGGTGAGCACACGAGGTGCACGCCCTCGCCCGGCCGGGCGCCGTAGTGCCGGATGAGCGCCTGACCACGGGTCAGGGCGGCTTCCGGCGGTACGCCGGGGAGCGCGCGGCGCACGCCCTTGGGCCGGCCGGTGGTCCCCGACGTGTAGGCCATGACCTGCCCGGCGGTGCGGTCCTCCGGCTCGGCGGAGGGGTGCCCGGCACCGAGCTCCGCGTAGGGCCGCCAGCCCGCGGCCGTGCCGCCGACCGTGAACCGGTGCGTCGGCAGGACGTCGGCGGGCAGGGCGGCCGCCGATCCGGCGCCGGCGACCAGTACCCGCGCCCCGCTGTCGCCGACGACGAAGGCCACCTCGGGTGCGGACAGGTGCCGGTTGACCGGCACGAAGTACATCCCGACCTGGGACGTGGCCAGCACGAGCTCGAGGTACTCCGGGCCGTTGGGCACGACCGCGGCGACGGCGTCCCCCGTCCGGAGACCCAGCGCGCGCAGGTGGCGGGAGATCGCGTTCACCCGCGCCGCGAGGGCCGCGAAGCGCAGCACCCCGCCGTCGGCGCGGACCACGGCGGGGCGGTCGGGGTGCCGCCGGGCGACCTCGGCCAGACCGGACGGGTGCTCGGCCACCGGTGCCCTCCCCGACGTCGTGGACGCCCATCATGACACCCGGTCGGACCTCCATCTTTGTATTGATGGGGTCCTGGGCGGGTGTTAGCGTCCGCTCGCACCGCCGCGGACGCGGCCCAGTAGTGGAGGAGTACCGATGACCGCCCCCGCCAGCACCGACCTCATCGCGCGACTGGAGGCCCTCGAGGGCCGGGTCCGCGAGCTGGAGGACGTCCGCGAGATCAACGACGTGTTCCGCCGCTGGCACCGCGCCTGCACCGGTGGCTTCAACGGCATCCCGACCCACCGCACGCTCGAGGGCATCGACCTGCTCACCGACGACGCGACGATCGAGGTCCAGGGCCTGCACCAGCCGGGCGAGGGCCCCACCGGCCGCGAGGCGCTGCTGGCCTACTTCAAGCCCTACCACGGCACCGAGGGGCTGCTGCCCCGCGTCTTCCAGACCGGCGTGGACTACGGCGTCACGGTCACCGGCGACACCGCCGTCCAGGAGTCGAACCTGATCATCCTGACCGGCTACAACAACGGGAACGCGGCCTTCAGCATGTCCCGGTACAGCAACACCTACCGCCGCACCCCCGAGGGCTGGCGGATCACCCGCATCGGCCTCGAGCAGGGCTACACCGTCCCGCTGGACAGCCTGCAGACCGCCGCGGAGTACTTCGCCTCCATGCCCCAGTGAGCCGGGCCCGGCCGCCGGCCGGGCGCCAGCTGCACCAGCCTCCAGACCGCGGGGCCGGTCACGGTCGGACCGTGACCGGCCCCGCCGTCGTTCGTCGTGGTTCCGCCCGGACGACGCGGGCGCTATAGTTGTAATGATAGTGATGACGGCGACGCGTTGAGGTCGCCAACCGCCGACAGGAGAGCGCCGCATGCGGGGACGGTTGGCGGTCCGCGGGGACGACCCGAGCGGGCGCCGGTGACGGCCGCCGGACTGGCCGAGGGCTCCCTCGCCACCCTCCTGCTGGGACATCCGGCCGCCGACGACCAGCCGCTGCTGCTCACCGCCTCCCGGTCGCTCACCGCCGGTGAGGCCCGGGCGACCTGCCGGGCGTGGGCGGCGGAGCTGCGGGCGCTGGGCGTGGTCTCCGGGGACGCCGTCGCCGTCCGGCTGGACAACGCGCCCGAGGGTGTCCTGGCGATGATGGCGATCTGGGCCGCCGACGCGGTGTTCGTGCCGCTCAACCCGGCCTCGCCGCCGGCCGAGATCGAGCACGCGCTCGCCGCGACGCTCCCCGCCGCGATCATCGACCCCGGAGCCGACAGCGCCTCGGTGCGCATCCGGACCCTGGACGGCGAGCACCGCCGCTACGACGACGGCACGGCCTTCATCACCTGGACGTCGGGCACGACCGGGCCGCCGAAGGCGATCCTGCACACCCACAGCGGCTACCTGGAGCTCCTCGACCGGGTCCTCGGCCCGCTGCGGGGCGGCGGCTCCGATCCGACCCGGCAGCCCTCGCCGAACCTCATCCCGGTCTCGCTGTCGCTGAACTCCGGCATCTACAACTCGCTCTTCGGCCTCCGCGCCGGTGCGCCGCTGGTGATCATGGAGCGGTTCCGCCCGGACCGGTTCGCCGAGCTGGTCACCCGCTTCGGCGTCCGCTCCGTCGTCCTGCCGCCGGCCGCGATCGCGATGCTCAACGCCTCCGACGTCGAGAGCCTGGCGCCGCTGCGCTACGTCCGCAGCATCACCGCGCCGCTGTCGCCCACCCAGGCGCGCCTGTTCCGCGAGCGGTTCGGCGTCTTCGTGCTGAACAGCTACGGCCAGGCCGAGGTCGGCGAGGTCGTCGGCTGGACCGCCGCGGACGCCAAGGAGCACCCCGAGAAGGTCGGCGCGGCGGGGCGGCCGCACGCCGGGATCTCCATCCGGATCGTCGGGCCCGACGGCCGCGAGCTGCCGGCCGGCGAGGTGGGCTCGCTGCGGGTGAAGAGCGCGCGGATGGCGGCCGGCTACGCGACGGGCGAGCAGCTCTCGGCCCGGATCGACGCCGACGGCTACCTGGACACCGGCGACCTCGGCCGGGTCGACGACGACGGCTTCGTCTGGATCGAGGGCCGCGCCGGGATCCTCATCAACCGCGGCGGGAACAAGGTCTTCCCCGAGCAGGTCGAGGAGGTCCTGGAGCTCTCGCCGGCGGTGGCCGAGGCCGCGGTCGTCGGCGCGCCCGACGAGCGGCTGGGCGAGGTCCCGGTCGCCTTCGTCGTCGACGCGCCGGGCGTGCCCCCGGCGGCGGACGACGAGCTGGTCGCGCTGTGCCGCCAGCACCTGGTGCCCTACAAGGTCCCGGTGGCGTTCCACCACGTGCCGTCGCTGCCCCGGACCGGGGTGGGCAAGCTGCGCCGTCCCGAGATCGCGGCCCTCCTGCCCAGCTGAAACGTCGTTCCAATCCGGCGTTGACCTGCTGTCCGGCACTGAACTAGCCTCAGTCTGCCTGTGCCCTGCCTCACAGCGGGGTCGTTCCACCCCTTGGAGACCACCTCATGACGATCGCCCTGGACCCCGAGCTCTTCCTCCCCGAGCCCGAGCCGGCGCAGGTGCGCTACACGGTGATCTCGGTCGACGACCACGTCGTCGAGCCGCCGCACCTGTTCTCGACCTGGCTGCCGGCCGGCCTGGTCGACCGCGGCCCGCAGATGGTGGAGACCGAGACCGGCGCCCTGGTCTGGGAGTTCGAGGGCAAGGTCTTCAAGCAGGTCGGCATGAACGCCGTCGCCGGACGCCGTCCCGAGACGGTCGCGATGGAGCCCTTCCGGCTCGACCAGATGCGGGCCGGCTGCTACGACGTGCACGCCCGGGTGCGGGACATGGACACCGGCGGCATCTGGGCGATGCTGAACTTCCCGTCGCAGATCACCGGCTTCAGCGGCCGCGTCTTCTTCACCGCCAAGGACACCGAGGTCGGGCTCGCCTGCGTCCGGGCGTGGAACGACTGGCTCTACAACGAGTGGTACCTCTCCTACCCGGAGCGGATCATCCCCGGCGGCATCACCTACCTCGCCGACCCGGTCGAGGCCGTGCGCGAGATCGAGCGCAACGCCGCCCGCGGCTTCACCTCGGTGACCTTCCCCGAGCGGCCGCACGCGATCGGGCTGCCGTCGCTCTGGGACCGCGACCACTGGGACCCGATCATCCGGGCGTGCGTGGAGACCGACACGGTGATCTCGCTGCACGTCGGCAGCTCCGGCATGCACCCGTTCCCGCCCGGCGCCCCGATCCTGGAGCTCGGCGCCACCCTGTTCGGCCAGATGTCGCTGGGTGCCTGCTGCGAGTGGCTCTGGTCGGGCTTCCCGCGCGACTACCCGACCCTGAAGATCGCGATGAGCGAGGGCGGCATCGGCTGGGTGCCGATGCTGGTCGACCGGCTGGACAACATCGTCGACCGCTCCGGCTACGGCCGCGGCTGGGCCGAGCGACCGGCCGACGTGCTGCGCCGCAACTTCTGGTTCTGCACCATCGACGACCCCTCGACGATCGCGCTGCGCGACGTCATCGGCGTCGACCACATCATGCTGGAGACCGACTACCCGCACGGTGACGGCACGTGGCCGCACACGCAGGACGTGATCGAGAAGGCCTGGGCCGGCATCCCCGCCGCCGAGATGCGGAAGATGTGCAGCCAGAACGCGGCCGCCCTCTACCGGCACCCGCTGCCCGACGTCGTCCTCCCGCTCGACTGACCCCCACCCCGACGGCGCCGACCGAGGAGAGACCGATGTCGTTCGTCCCCACCGCCGACAAGCTGATCCCGGAGCTCACGCCCGCGCAGGAGATCGTGGTGCTGGCCCGCACCCTGTGGCGCGAGGGCTACAACGACCACCTCGCCGGGCACATCACCTACAACCTCGGCGACGGCACCCTGCTGTGCAATCCGTGGCTGCTGACCTGGGCGGAGTTCCGACCCCAGGACGTCATCCGGATCGATCTCGAGGGCAACCTCGTCGAGGGCGACTGGCCGGTGCCGCTGGGCATCCCGCTGCACCTGGAGCTGCACCGCGCCCGCCCCGGCGTGCAGGTCGCGCTGCACAACCACTCCCAGTTCGGCACCGTCTGGGCCGACATGGGCGAGGTCCCGCCGGTCTACGACCAGAGCTCGTCGCTCGGTGGCGGGGACCTGGTCCTCGTCGACGAGTACGACGGCGGGGTCGACAACTCGCAGGCCGCAGCCAAGGCCGTCGCGGCGATGGGCGAGGCCGAGCTCGCGCTGCTGGCCGGGCACGGCGTCTTCGTCCTCGGCTCGACCATCCGCGCTGTGCACCAGCGCGCGGTCGCGCTCGAGCAGCGCTGCAGGACCGCCTGGATGGTCCGCGCCAGCGGCAGCACCGCCGGCACCCGCCTGCCGGACTGGTACCTCGAGCGCAGTGCCCAGGCCGACGGCAACCGCTTCAAGGGCTTCTGGGAGGCCAGCGTCCGGGCCGAGCTCGTCCGGGAACCAACCCTCCTCTCGTGACGGTCGATGCCACCCTGCTGGCCGAGCTCGCCACGTTCAGCACGCCGGCGGCGCTCAACGGGCTCAAGCGACTGGGCGTCGACCCGGCCGACCTGCAGACGATGAGCCGCTCCGCCGTCCGCTGCACCTCGCCCGAGCTCGGCGTCCGGGTCGGCTTCGCGGCCACCCGCACGGTCAGCACCCGCCGCGGCGGCCCGCCGGCCGACCCGTCGCGGACCGCGGCGCTGACCGCGGCGGGGGAGGCCCAGCTGGCCGGCCTGCCGGCCCCGCGCTTCCTCGTCGCGCAGAACGTCGGCGAGTGGGAGGGGCCGGTGTGCATCTGGGGCGACGTCGGGGCGGCGATCAACCTGGCCGCCGGCGTGGTCGCGGGCGTCACCAACGGGCCGGTCCGCGACGTGCCGGAGATGGCCGCTGCCGGGTTCGCCACCTGGGCCGCCGGTGCCGACGTCGGGGGCGGTCACGTCGAGCTCGTCGCGGTGGGTGAGCCGGTGGAGATCGGCGGGGTGCGCGTTGCTGACGGCGACCTGCTGCACGCCGACGTGCACGGCGTGGCGCGGATCCCGCTGGAGCTGGCGGCCGGGCTGCCCGAGGCGATCCGCGCGCACGAGGCGGTCGAGCAGCGGGTCATGGCGGTCGCCCGCAGCGGGGCCTCCGCCGCCGAGATCGCCGCCGCCTGGCGTCCATAGGTCGCCGACTCCCGCGGCGGTGCCGCCGAAGGGACCCGACTGCCGCGCTGTGGCGCGGCAGTCGGGTCCACACCACGGCAGTGCCGGCTCGCGGCATGGGGACGGCGGCGCGGTGGGGTCAGCGGTAGGTGCCGCCGTTGATCGCCAGCTCGGTGCGGGAGATGAACGAGGACTCGTCGCTGGTGAGGAACAGGACCCCCGCCGCGACCTCCTCGGGCTCGCCGGCCCGGCCGAGGGCGTGCCGGCCGGGGATCGTCTCGTAGGCCGGGTGCGCCGGGTCGAACAGGTACTCGGTCATCGGCGTGCGGATGATCCCCGGGCAGACGGTGTTCACCCGGATGTCGGGCCCCCACTCGTAGGCCAGCGAGTGGCTCATCGCCAGCAGCCCGGCCTTGGTCGCGGAGTAGACGGCCATCCCCACCACGGGGCGCAGCGCCGCCATCGAGGCCACGTTCACGATCGTCGCGCGCCTGGCCGCCTGGAGATGGGGCAGCGCGGCCTGGCAGACGTAGAGCGGGCCGGCCAGGTTCACCCCGACCAGCTGGGCGACGTCGGCCGGTGTCGTCTCCGCGGCCGGGCGGTCGAGCAGGATCCCGGCGGCGTTCACCACGCCGTCGACGCCGCCCATCGCCGCGGCGGCGGCCGCCACCGCCGGGCCGACGGCCGCAGGGTCGGAGACGTCGACGGCGTGCGCGCTGCCACCGACCTCTGCCGCGATCCGGGCCGCCCCGTCGGCGTCGCGGTCGAGCACCGCGACCCGGGCGCCCTCGGTGGCGAACAGGCGCGCGATCGCCGCACCCATGCCCGAGGCCGCCCCGGTGACCAGCACCCGCCGTCCGTCCAGCCTCACGAGGCCACCTCTTCCCGCACTCCGGTCATGGTGAAGCCGCGGTAGCCGTCGGTGGCCACCTCGTCGCAGATCCGCCGGTAGGCGTCCAGCCCGCCGGCGTAGGGCAGGAACAGCCGCGGCTTGCCCGGCACGTTCGTGCCGAGGTACCAGGAGCTCGGGGCGTGCCGGTGCAGCGTCAGCTGCGTCGCGGCCTGGACCTCCTCGGTCCACTGGTCGCGGGCGGCCGGCTCCGCCTCGGTCCGCGTCAGCCCGGCCGAGCACAGGTGCACCAGGTGGTCGGTCACCCAGTCGACGTGCTGCTCGATGGCGATCACCACCGTGACCAGCACCGACGGGCTGCCCGGCCCGGTGAGCGTGAAGAGGTTCGGGAAGCCCGGGACGGCGAGCCCGAGGTAGGTCTGCGCGCCCGGCGCCCACTCCTCGGCGAGTGACCGGCCGCCGACCCCGCGGACGTCGATCCGGGTCAGCGCGCCGGTGAGCGCGTCGAACCCGGTGGCGAAGACGACGGTGTCAAACGCGTACTCGCCGGCGGTGGTGCGCAGCCCGGTCGGGGTGAACGTCTCGATGGTCTCGTCGCGCAGGTCGACCAGCTCGACGTGCGGGGAGTTGAACGTCTCGTAGTAGGCGGTGTCCACGCAGATCCGCTTCGAGCCGATCGGGTGCCCGCGCGGGCTGAGCTTCTCGGCGGTCTCCGGATCCGTGACGATCGAGCGGATCTTGTCGCGGACGAAGTCGGCCAGCAGCGCGTTGGCCTCGAGGTCCTTGCTGGTGTCGATGAACGTCGCGAGGAACTCGTTGCCGCCGAACTCCCAGGCCTTCTCGAGTTCGGCCCGGCGCTCCTCGGGGGAGACCTCGAGGATCCGCTTGCCGGTGGTCGGGATGACGTGCCCGGCCCGGGTGGTGAACGTCGCCGCCCGCCGGTCCGGGTACCCCGCCTTGGCCCGCGCCAGCTCGTCGTCCGACAGCGGCCGGTTCTGGGCGGGCAGGCTGAAGTTCGCCGTCCGCTGGAAGACGGTCACGTGCGCCGCCGACCGGGCGATCTCGGGCACGGCCTGGATGCCGGAGGATCCGGTGCCGATGACGGCGACCCGCTTGCCGGTCAGGTCCACGCCCTCGTCCGGCCACTGCGAGGTGTGCAGCGCCCGGCCGGCGAACGAGTCCAGGCCCGGGAACGGCGGGGTCTGCGCCGCGGACAGGGCACCGACCGCCGAGACCAGGAAGCGGCAGGTCACCGTCTCGCCGGCGGAGGTGGTCACCCGCCAGCCGGTCAGCCCCTCGTCCCACGCCGCCGCGGTCACCCGGGTGTCGAAGGTGATCGCACCCACGACGTCGAGCCGCTCGGCGACGAAGCGGGCATAGCGCTGGATCTCCGGTTGGGTGGCGAACCGCTCGCTCCAGTTCCAGTCGCGGTCCAGCTCGGGGGAGAAGGAGTACTGGTAGCTGAGGCTCGGCACGTCGCAGCGGGCGCCGGGGTAGCGGTTCCAGAACCACACCCCGCCGACGTCGCTGCCTGCCTCGAAGGCACGCACCGCGAACCCGGCCTCCCGCAGCCGGTGGATCGCGTAGATGCCACCGAAGCCTGCGCCGATCACGACGACGTCGACGTCCGTACTCATCACGCGACACCCAGCCCGCGGCGCAGCGCGTCGACCAGCTCGCCGCGCATGCGGCGGGACACCGCGGCCTGCGGGAACGCCCCGGCCGACCCGTGGAAGGTGCCGGGGAAGGCGTGCAGCTCCACCGGGACCCCGGCCGCCATCAGCCGCTGGGCGTACTCGATGCCCTCGTCGCGCAGCGGGTCGAACTCGGCCACCGCGAGGTAGGCCGGCGGCAGGCCGGCCAGGTCGTCGGACCGGGCGGGCGCCGCGTAGGGGGTGGCCGAGCCGTCCCCGAGGTAGTGCCGCCAGGCGGTGCGGGCGTTCGACAGGTCCCACAGCGGGGTGTCGGTGAAGGCCTGCACGGACGGCGTCGCCAGCCGGTCGTCGAGCATCGGGATGTCCAGCAGCTGGAAGGCCACGGCCGGTCCGCCGCGGTCCCGCGCGGCCAGGGCGAGCGCCGCGGCCAGCCCGGCTCCCGCGCTGACCCCGCCGACGGCCACCCGCGCCGGGTCCACGCCCAGCTCGGCTGCGGACCCGGCCAGCCAGCACAGGGCCGCCCAGCAGTCGTCGAACGCCGCGGGGAACCGGTGCTCGGGCGCCAGCCGGTAGTCCACCGACGCCACCACCGCGCCGACCTCCGCGCAGAGCCCCGCGGGCGAGGCGAGGTCGGTCTCCGCGCTGTGCATCACGTAGCCGCCGCCGTGCGCGTAGAGCAGCGCCGGGGCCGGGCCGGCCGCGTCCGGCCGGAACACCACGACGGGGACCTCGGTGCCCGGCACGGTCCGGCGCTCCACGGTCACCCCGGGCGGCGGGGCGAAGGGCGGCCGGCCGGACTGCATCGCCGCCAGCGTCGCCCGCGCCGCGGCGGCGTCGGTGACGTCCAGGTCGGGGAGCAGCGGCACGAACGGCGCCAACTCGGGGTCCAGGGATCGGGTCATGCGCTGTCTCCTCGGACGAGGTCCCCGCGGGGCCGACCAGCGGCCCGCCATCAGTACAAACATAGCCAGGACAGAGCCGGAGCGCGACGGTCACCGGTTACCTCCGCGAAACGCGGCACGGCGGTGTGCGTAACACGGCTGCGGTCCACTGTCGTGACACAGTGATTCCCAGCAGTGATCACCGAGGAGTGCCGCATGGCTGGACCGAGCGAGTTGGCCGTCCGGGCCGAGGAGGCCGGGACGAAGTTCATCCTGGCCCTGTTCGTCGACCTCACCGGCAAGCCGTGCGCCAAGCTGGTGCCGGTCGAGGCAGTCGAGCAGCTGGCGACCGAGGGCGTGGGCTTCGCCGGGTACGCCGTCGGCGCGATCGGGCAGCAGCCCCGGGACCCGGACCTCATGGCGATCCCCGACGTCGCCTCCTTCACCCCGATCCCCTTCGTGAAGGAGGGGCTCGCGCTCGTGCACTGCGACCCGCACGTCGAGGGGAAGCCCTGGCCCTACGCGCCCCGGGTCATCCTGAAGGCGGCCGTCGCGGCGGCGGCCGCGGCCGGCTACGTGCCGTTCGCCGGAGCCGAGGTCGAGTACTTCCTGCTCCGCCGGGACAGCAGTGGCGCCCTCGTGCCCGCCGACGCGCAGGACACCGCCGACCGGCCCTGCTACGACGCCCGCGGCGTGACCCGGATGTACGACCACCTCACCGGCATCAGCACCGCCATGAACAGCCTCGGCTGGGGCAACTACGCCAACGACCACGAGGACGGCAACGGGCAGTTCGAGCAGAACTTCGAGTACGCCGACGCCCTGACCACGGCCGACCGGGTCGTCACCCTGCGCTACCTGCTCAACGTGATGGCCGCCGAGCGCGGGATGATCGCGACCTTCATGCCGAAGCCGTTCGCCGACCGGACGGGTTCGGGGCTGCACCTGCACCTCTCGCTGCGCGACGCGGCCACGGGGACGGCCGTCTTCCCGGCGGGGGAGGACGCCGACCCGATCGGGCTCGGCCTGTCCAAGACGGCGTACAGCTTCGTCGCCGGCCTCCTCGAGCACGCCTGCGCGCTGCAGGCGGTGATCGCGCCGACGGTCAACTCCTACAAGCGCACCGGGTCGTCGGCCTCGAGCGCCAGCGGGGCGACCTGGGCGCCCACCCTGCCGACCTATGGCGGGAACGACCGCACCCACTACGTGCGCATCCCCGACGACCAGCGGATCGAGCTGCGCGGCGGTGACGGGTCGGCCAACCCCTACCTGGCCATCGCGGCCGCGGTCGGCGCCGGGCTGGACGGCGTCGCGCTCGGCCTCGCGCTCGGCGACGTGGGCACCGGCCCCGGCACGCCGTTCCCCGCGACCCTGCTGCACGCGGTCGACGCGTTCGACGCCGACGACGTCGTCAAGGGCGTCCTCGACGCGGTCGGCCCCGGCGTCGCCGACTACTTCGCCGGGCTGAAGAAGGACGAGTTCTTCGCCTACCACTCGGCCGTCTCCACCTGGGAGCACGACCGCTACCTGACGGCGATCTGAGGGAGGACCACCACATGTGCGGGATCGTCGGGTTGCACCTGCGCAACCCCGAGCTCCACGCCCGGCTGGGCGAGCTGCTCACCGGGATGCTCTGCGAGATGGAGGACCGCGGGGCCGACTCCGCGGGCATCGCCGTGTACGGCGACGACGGGTGGTCGCCGGCCGGCCTGGCCACGATCTCCCTCGTCGACCTCGCGGCGCCGGCTGCCGAGGTGGCCGCGGCCCTGGGCGCCGCGCTGCACACCGAGGTGTCGGCGCGCGCGGTCGGCGACGTGCTGCTGGCCAGCGCCGCGGGAACCCCCGAGGCCCTGCTGGCCGCCGCCCGGGCCTGCTACCCGCACGTCCTCGTCGGCGGGTTCGGCAACGACGTCGCCGTCCTCAAGGGCGTCGGCTCCCCGCGGGCGCTCGCGCAGCAGTGGGGTCTGGCCGAGGCCACCGGGTGGCAGGGGGTGGGCCACACCCGCATGGCCACCGAGTCGGCCGTGACGTCGTCCGGCGCGCACCCGTACGCGGTCGGGCCCGACCAGTGCCTGGTGCACAACGGGTCCTTCGCCAACCACGCGACGATCCGCCGCGACCTGCGCGCGGCCGGCATCGAGTTCGACTCCGAGAACGACACCGAGGTCGGCGCCCGCTTCGTGGCCCGCGCCCTGGCCGCCGGCGCGGATGTCGCGACCGCGCTCACCGACCTCACCACGACCTTCGACGGCTTCTACACGCTGCTGGTCTCCAACCGGGACTCCTTCGCCGTCGTCCGCGACGCCATCGCCTGCAAGCCCGCCGTCATCGCCGAGACCGACGACTGGGTGGCGATGGCCAGCGAGTACCGGGCGCTGGCCTCCCTGCCGGGGGTCGAGCGGGCCCGGATCTGGGAGCCCGAGCCCGAGGTCGTCTACGCCTGGACCCGGTCGCCGCAGGCCGCGGAGGTGGCCGCGTGAGCACCACCTTCGACCTGGCCACCACGCCGCTGCGCGAGGTCAACGCCGCGCTGCACGTCGAGGGTCTCGCCGGGGAGTACGTCGTCGAGAACCCGCGCGGTGCGCACAACGTCGCCGTCGGCCTCGACGCCCCGGTGACCGTGACGATCCGAGGCCACGTCGGCTACTACGCCGCGGGCATGAACCAGCGGGCCGACGTGACGATCGAGGGCAACGCCGGCACCGGGGTCGCCGAGAACATGATGAGCGGCACGGTGCACGTCACCGGCAACGCGTCCCAGTCGGCCGGCGCCACCGGGCGCGGTGGGCTGCTCGTCGTGGACGGCGACGCCGCGGCCCGCTGCGGCATCTCGCTCAAGGGCCTGGACATCGTGGTGGGCGGCTCCATCGGCCACATGAGCGCCTTCATGGCCCAGCGCGGCCGGCTCGTCGTCCGCGGGGACGCCGGTGACGCGCTCGGCGACTCGATCTACGAGGCCCGCCTCTACGTGCGCGGCAGCGTGCGGAGCCTCGGCGCGGACTGCGTGGCCAAGGAGATGCGCCCCGAGCACCGCGAGGAGCTGGCCGGCCTGCTGAAGGCCGCCTGCTACGAGGACGACGACCCGGCGGACTACACCCGCTACGGGTCGGCCCGGACGCTCTACCACTTCCACTCGGACAACACCTACTGAGGACGACGACGATGACCGCCACTCCTGAGGACCGGGCCCGGCGGGGTCTGCGCGAGTCCGCGACCTTCGACCGCACCACCATCGCCGCGATCCAGCGGGCCGCCGAGACCGGGATCTACGACATCCGCGGCTGGGGCGCCAAGCGGGCGCTGCCGCACTTCGACGACCTGCTCTTCCTCGGCGCGAGCATGAGCCGCTACCCGCTGGAGGGCTACCGGGAGAAGTGCGGCACGGACGTCGTCCTCGGTGCGCGGAACGCCAGGTTCCCGCTGCACCTGGACATCCCGGTCACCATCGCCGGGATGTCCTTCGGGGCGCTGTCGGGCCGGGCCAAGGAGGCGCTGGGCCGCGGCGCGTCGGAGACCGGCACGTCGACCACGACCGGCGACGGCGGGATGACGCCGGAGGAGCGCGGGCACTCCAAGCACCTCGTCTACCAGTACCTCCCCAACCGGTACGGCATGAACCCCGACGACCTCCGCCGGGCCGACGCCATCGAGATCGTCCTCGGCCAGGGCGCCAAGCCCGGCGGCGGCGGGATGCTGCTGGGCCAGAAGGTGTCCGAGCGGGTGGCCGGCATGCGCGACCTGCCGCAGGGCATCGACCAGCGCTCGGCCTCCCGCCATCCCGACTGGACCGGCCCCGACGACCTCACCATCAAGATCGCCGAGCTCCGGGAGATCACCGACTGGGAGAAGCCGGTCTACGTCAAGGTCGGCGCCAGCCGGACCTACTACGACGTGAAGCTGGCGGTGCACGCCGGCGCCGACGTCGTGGTGGTCGACGGGATGCAGGGCGGCACCGCCGCCACGCAGGAGGTCTTCATCGAGCACGTCGGCATCCCGACGATCGCGGCGATCCCGCAGGCGGTGCAGGCGCTGCAGGAGCTCGGGGTGCACAAGCAGCCCGGCGGCGTGCAGTTGATCGTCTCCGGCGGCATCCGCAACGGGGCCGACGTCGCCAAGTGCCTGGCGCTCGGGGCCGACGCCGTCGCGATCGGCACCGCGGCGCTGATCGCGCTGGGGGACAACGACCCGAAGTACGCGGCCGCGTACGAGGCGCTGGGCTCCGCACCCGGCTTCTACGACCAGTACCAGGCGGGCCAGGACCCGGCCGGCATCACCACCCAGGACCCCGAGCTGCAGAAGGCCCTGGACCCGGTGGCCGGCGGGCGGCGGGTCGCCAACTTCCTCCGCGTCCTGACCATGGAGGCGCAGACGGTGGCCCGGGCCTGCGGCAAGGCGCACGTCACCCACCTCGAGCCCGAGGACCTGGTCGCGCTCTCCATCGAGGCCGCCGCCATGGCCCGCGTCCCGCTCGCCGGCACCGGCTGGATCCCCGGTCAGGGGACCTGGTGAGGGTCGTCGTCGTCGGCGGCGGGCTGATCGGCCTGTCCATCGCCCGCGCGCTCACCGCCCGCGGCGTCGGTGAGGTGCTCGTGCTGGAGCGCTCCTCGCTCGTCAGCGGGGGCACCGGCAAGTCCAGCGGCATCGTGCGGGCGCACTACGGCGTCCCCTCGATCGCCGCCATGGCGCTGCGCAGCCTCCCCGTGTTCGAGGAGCTCGGGGCGGAGGTCGGGTTCCGCCAGGTGGGCTACGCCGTCCTCGTGGGGGACGAGAACGCCGAGCCCCTCAAGGCCAACACGGCGATGCACCAGTCGCTGGGCATCGAGGTCGACCTCATCGACCCCGCCGAGCTCCAGGCGATGTGGCCGATGCTGAACGTCGACGACGTCGCGCTCGCCTCCTACGAGGCCCGCGGCGGGTTCGCCGACGCCACCCAGCTCGCGCTGCACTTCGGCCGGGTCGCCCGCGACGGCGGCGCGCGGATCCGGCAGAACACCCCGGTCGCCCGCGTCGTCACCACGGGGGAGCGGGTCACCGGCGTCGAGCTCGAGGGCGGGGAGGTCGTCGAGGCCGACGTCGTCGTGGTCGCCTCCGGCTGGTGGTCGGCGACGCTGCTGGCCGACCTCGGGATCGACTTCCCGGTCGAGGCCTACCGCTCCGAACTGCTGGTCGTGGACGCCGGGGAGCCGCTGCCGGACCTGCCGGTGATCAGCGACCTGGTGAGCCTGCAGTACTGCCGGGTCGAGGGGGCCGGCCAGTTCCTCGTCGGCAACAGCGACCACGCCGACTTCCGGGAGGGGCTCGTCGACCCCGACGACTACTCGAACATCGCGGCCCCGGCCAGCGTCGAGAAGTACGCGGAGAAGGTGCTGCACCGCTTCCCGGGCTTCCCCGACCCGTCGGTCACCCACACCTACGCCGGCGTGTACGACGTGCCGCCGGACTGGAACCCGGTCATCGCGCCGGTCGCCGGCGTCGAGGGCCTGGTGCTCGCCGCCGGGTTCGCCGGTCACGGCTTCAAGATCAGTCCCGCGGTGGGCGACCTCGTGGCCGACCTCGTCCTGGAGGGCGACAGCACCGATCCCGACGTCCCCGCCGCGGACTTCCGGCTGGAGCGGTTCGCCGAGGGCCGGCCGCTGGTCAGCGCGCACCCGTACGTCGGGGCCGGGGAGATGCGGTGACCCGCACGCAGCCGACCGCGGTCGGCCTGCTCGCCGAGATCGCGGCGATCGGCCGGGCGGCGGACTCCGGCGGCTACCGCCGGTTCGCGTGGACCCGGGCCGACGCCGACCTCCGGGAGTGGTTCGCCGGGCAGGCCACGGCGCTGGGCCTGGACGTGACCGAGGACCGCGTCGGCAACCAGTGGGCGTGGTGGGGGGACCCGGACGCGAGCCGGGCCGCGGGCCGGCCCGGCGTGGTGACGGGTTCGCACCTGGACTCGGTGCCCGACGGCGGCGCCTTCGACGGGCCGCTCGGGGTCGCCTCCTCGCTGGCCGCCGTCGCGGCGCTGAAGGCCGAGGGCTTCGTCCCCGGCCGGGCCCTGGGGGTGGCCAACTTCGTCGACGAGGAGGGTGCGCGCTTCGGCGTCGCCTGCGCGGGGTCGCGCGTGCTGACCGGCGCCATGACCGCCGACCACGCGCTGGGGCTGACCGACGCCGAGGGCACGACGATGGCCGAGGCACTGCGCTCGGCCGGCCGGGATCCGGCGGCCGTCGGCCGCGACGACGAGACGCTCGCCCGGATCGGCACCTTCGTCGAGCTGCACATCGAGCAGGGGCGCCACCTCGGCGACACCCCGTGGCCGGTGGCGGTGGGCTCGGCCATCTGGCCGCACGGCCGCTGGCGCTTCGACTTCGCCGGCGAGGCCAACCACGCCGGCACGACCCGGCTGGCCGACCGGCGGGACCCGATGCTCGACCTGGCCGCACTGATCCAGCAGGCGCGCCGCTCCGCCGAGGAGCTCGGCTGCGTCGCCACCGTCGGCAAGGTCCGGGTGCTGCCCAACGGCGTGAACGCCATCCCGTCGGCGGTCAGCGGCTGGCTGGACGCCCGGGGCCCGGACGAGGCGGCGGTCCGGCGGCTGGTCCCGGCCGTCGAGGCCGCGCTGGGACACCCGGCGGTGACCGAGTCGTTCACCGCCGACACCCGGTTCGACGCCGACCTCGCCGCGGGCCTGGCCGGGCTCCTCGGTGGCGTGCCGGTCATCGGCACCGGCGCCGGGCACGACGCCGGGATCCTCTCCACGGCCGGCATCCGCTCGGCGATGCTGTTCGTGCGGAACCCGACCGGGGTCTCGCACTCGCCGGCCGAGCACGCCGGCGACGACGACTGCGAGGCCGGGGTCGGCGCGCTGGCGACCGTCCTGCGCTCCCTGGCCGGGGAGGCGCGCCGATGACCGACCCCTCGCTGCTCCGCAACGCCTCGGGCACCGCCCGCGACCGGGCGCCGGACGAGCCGATCGAGGAGCTCGAGCTGGAGGCGGCGATCGGCCGCAACGTGCGCGAGCTCCGGGTCCGGCACGGCTGGTCGATCGCCGACCTCGCCGGCCGCACCGGGATCTCCAAGGCGATGCTCTCCAAGATCGAGAACGCCCTCACCTCGTGCAGCCTGGCCACCCTCGCCGCGCTGTCCAAGGGCCTGGACGTGCCCGTCACCTCGCTGTTCCGCGGGGCGGACGTCGAGCGGCCGGCCTCCTTCGTCAAGGCCGGGCAGGGCACCCCCATCGTCCGCAACGGCACCCAGGCCGGGCACGAGTACAACCTCCTGGGTGGGCTGCGCGGCGAGCACAAGCGCCTGGAGTGCCTCCTCGTCACGCTGAACGACGAGAGCGAGGCCTATCCGCTCTTCCAGCACCCCGGCACCGAGTTCATCTACGTGCTCGAGGGCGCCATGGACTACGGGCACAGCCGCGCGGTGTACCGGCTGGAGGCCGGCGACTCGCTGCAGATGGACGGCGAGGGAGCGCACGGTCCGGTCGGCCTCGTGCAGCTGCCGATCCGCTTCCTGTCGATCATCGCCTTCCCCGATGCCACCGTCTGACGTCCTCGTGGTCGCGGCCGCCGACCGGCGCCGGGAGCGGTGGCGCAACGGTCGGGGCTGGACCACCGAGCTCGCCCGGTCGCCCGCGACCGGCCCGTGGGAGTGGCGGCTCTCGATCGCCGAGAGCGACCGCCCGGCACCCTTCTCGGCCTTCGCGGGTGTCGACCGCCACCTCGTGCTGCTGGAGGGGCGGGCTGCGGCTGCGGTTCGACGACGGCGAGGTCGTGACGCTGGAGCGGGGCGGCGACACCCGCCGCTTCGCGGGGGAGCGGAGCCTGGTCGGCGAGCCGGTGGCCGGTCCGACCCGTCAGCTCAACCTCATGTGGCGGCGCGACCGGCTGGACGCGGTGGTTGCCGCGGGGGAGCCGGTCCGGGCGTCCGAGCTCGCCGTCCACCCGGAGGAAGCCGGTGGGATCCGGGTGGAGTTCCACGACGCGGACGTCGGGGTGGTCTGCCGGCTGACCCCCCGCGGGCCGGTCAGGTCGTAGCCGGGGCGCTGCGGATGTCCATCCCGCGGACGGTGAGGCAGACCCCGTCGGACAGCCGCCACTCCCACCCGTGCACGCCGCACGTCAGGACGCCGTCCTCGACGCTGCCCACCGCGGTCAGGTCCGCCTGCTGGTGCGGGCAGAGCCGCTGGAAGGTCCAGCCGTCCACGGTGACGTCCTCGCCACCGGCCAGCCGGAGCGTCACCCAGGCCTCGAGCCGGTCGAGCCGGGCGGGGTCGAGGCTGCCCAGGAAGAGGAACACCAGCTCGTTCTCCCGGCCGATTCGGCGGGCGGAGAACCGGCCGGACAGGAACAGGCTGTGCACCCAGTCGGTCTCGCGGACGGCGACCAGGTGCTCCAGCACCGCCCGGTCGACTCTCAGCTCGTAGCGGACCTTCTCGCCGGCGTAGGCGCGCACCGACCGGCCGGGGAAGTCCAGCAGCAGGTCGACGTCGCCGCGCACCGGGTCGGTCCCGGTCAGCCGGACGGCCACCGCCACGCCGTCGGCCACGCCCGGGGCCCGGGCCAGCAGGGGTTCCACCCAGCCGCGCAGCTCGGCGAGCAGGTCGAGGTCACGGGCCGGCGGGGGAGTCCAGGCCGCGCGGGGCCGCGCCGCCGTCCCGGCGTCCCCGCCGGACCGGACCGGCATGCCCGGCTCCCGCGGGTCGACGACCGAGCCGGGCGGCAGCAGGCGCACGTGCTCGTAGCCGCGCTCGGCCATCCAGTCGCGGAAGGCGGCCGGGTCGGGGTGCGCCGGCGCCTCGCCGCGGACGGCGGGCGGACCGCCGATGGGCACGACGTGCGCCGCGCCGACCTCGCTGACGTGGCGGCGAGCGGAGCGGAAGGCGTGCGCGCGCTGGTCCGCCGCGATCGCCTGCTTGGCGGCCTCGGGCAGCTCGTAGGCCGTCGGCGACCAGCCGGCCGGCACGACCTGCAGCAGGTGGACGTCGACCGGTCCGAGCGCGGTCACCAGCGCCAGGTCGCGCGGCTGCGCGTCGCCCTGCACGAGCACGGTCGCCTCGCCGTCGGAGAGCCAGAGCATCGCCGTCCCCGACGGGCCGTCCATGGGCCGGGTCAGCGTCGGGACGGCGACCCGCAGCCCGCCGACCTCCGTGACCTCGCCGGAGCGGGTCTCCACGAAGCGGGTGAAGCCGATCCCGGCCAGCCGGTCGCGGAGCTCGGGGAGCGGGAGGTCGGGCAGCAGGACGGGGACGTCGCGGCGCACGTACCGGGCGAGCAGGTCGAGGTCGAGGTGGTCCGGGGCGACGGAGGAGACGACGAGGAGGTCGACGTCGGCCAGCGCCGCCCAGTCGAGGTGGGCGTTGTCCGGGAACGGCGTCCACGCGCCCAGGTACGCCGGCGTCGTCCACGGGTCGACGAGCACGCTCGCCGCCGCGGTGTCGATGCGCAGGCCGGCGTGCCCGAGCCCGGTGATGCGCATGGGCGGGGGTCCTCCTCGATCGGCTGAGCGTCGTTCAGGAGTGTGACAGCCCGGACGCGCCGCCTAGTCTGGGCGCTCCCGAACGAGCGAGGACGGCCCGCGTGACACGAGTCCGGAACGACGAGACGCCCGGCGTCGCCGCTCCCGGAGACCCCGCGGAGGCGCCGCCGGTCCTCGACGGCACCGCCCGCACGATCCTGCAGGTGGCCCGCACGACCTTCGCGGGCCTGGGGTTCCACAAGGCCAGCGTGGCGCGGATCGCCGAGGAGGCCGGCGTCAGCGTCGGGCTCCTCTACTACCACTTCACGAACAAGGAGGGCCTGTACCGGGCCGTCTGGAGCGACTACCAGCAGCGGCAGTGGCAGGACACCCGCCAGGCGCTCGAGAGCGCGCGGGAGTCGGGCCAGGACGACGGCCGGGCGCTGTTCCTCGTCGGGGCCCGGGCGTACCTCTCGCACTGCTGGGACGCCCGCGACATCGTGCACATGGCGCTCAACGGCGACCTCCCGCCGGGTTTCTCCGCCGAGGACCGGGCGCTGAGCCGCTCGTGGCTGCGTCTGCACGCCGAGCAGTTGCTGGACCTGCCGGCGGGCACCGCCACGCAGGTGCTGGTCGAGATGGCGTCGGCGGCGATGGGCGGGGCCTGCCGCGCGGTGGCCGCCTGCACGACCCGCGCCGAGGCCGACGTCGTGGTCGACGCCGCGCTGGACGTCCTGCGCCGGATGGTGCCCGGTCTCGCCGACGCGGGGTGACCTCCGAGAAACCCCGTTGCAGATGTGTTGAGCGTCTCTCCTCGCACTGATAGCCTGCGACTGAGCGCCGTTCAGTGCGATCCGGCCGTGCGGTCGATGCGAGTAAGGGGAGTGCGATGGCCAAGCTGCGCCACGTGGCGATCAGGTGTGACGACCTCGACTGGGGCGCGAAGTTCTACTCGGAGCTGTTCGAGATGGACTTCGTCTCGCGGGTCGGCCCGCCCGGCGACGACAGCCAGGGTGCGGTGTACCTCAGCGACGGCGTCGTCAACGTCGCGCTGATCAAGGTGCACGCCGACTTCCCGAACGCCAAGCCCGAGGGCATCAACCACATCGGCTTCGTCGTGGAGGACGTCGACGCGGCGGTCGCGCGGGCGGAGTCCCTCGGTGCGGTCAGCATGATGGGCAACATGACCCGCGAGGAGGCCGCACTCGCCGGCGCCACGTGGGAGGTCAAGATGAAGACCCCCGACGGCACGGTCGCCTTCGACATCTCCGACCACTTCTGGCCGGGCACCGGCACCACGGAGACCGCCTCGAGCAAGGTCGAGGCCACCGCCTGAAGGACCCCCTCCTCCCCATCCCTCGCACGCTCGGGGCGGTGCCCTGGAGGGGGCCGTTCCCTCACGTCACGTCGCACGGCCCCGTGTCCGCACGGGGCCGTGCTGCGTCTCCGGGGGCCGGGGCGCGGATCCGCACCGATCCGCCGCGGGGTCTTGCCGCCGCTGCCCGTCCGCCGCAGGATGACGTCAATCATTTACTTGATGGACTGGAGAGTCAGTGAAGCCTGCTCCGTTCACCTACGAGGCGCCGACGACCCTCGCTGAGGCCGTCGACGTGCTCGGCCGCTACGGGGACGAGGCCAAGGTCCTCGCCGGCGGCCAGAGCCTCGTGCCCGTCCTCGCGCTGCGGCTCGCCCGGTTCGAGGCCCTCGTGGACCTCAACCGGGTCGACGAGCTGGCCTACGTCCGCGAGGACGACGGCGCGGTCGTCATCGGCGCCATGACCCGGCAGGCCACCGTCGAGGCCGACCCGCTGGTCGCCCGGTCGGTCCCGGTGCTCGCCGAGGCCACCCGCCTGATCGGCCACTTCCAGATCCGCAACCGCGGCACCCTCGGCGGCTCGATCGCGCACGGCGACCCGGCGGCCGAGTACCCCGCCGTCGTCACCGCGCTCGACGCCACCGTGACCGTGGCCGGGCCGGGCGGGCAGCGGCAGATCGCGGCGACCGACCTCTACGACGGGCCGATGACCTCGACGCTGTCCGACGACGAGATCCTCGCCGCGGTCTCCTTCCCGGTCTGGGGGCCCGGCAGCGGGTTCGCCGTCCGGGAGATGGCCCGCCGCGAGGGCGACTTCGCCACCGCCGGCACCGTCGTCGGCGTCACCGTCGCCGACGGGAAGATCAGCCGGGCGGCGATCTCGCTGTTCGGCATGGGCCCGGTGCCGCTGCGTGCCCGCGCCGCCGAGGCGCACCTGGTCGGGGCGGACGCGTCCGGCCTCGACCTGACCGAGGTCGGCGCGGCGGCCGTCGCCGACGTCGACCCGCCGTCCGACGTCCACGCGTCGGGCCGCTACCGCACCCGCGTGGCCTCCCGGCTCGTGGCCCGCGCGCTGGAGTCCGCTCTGCAGGAGGCGAACCGGTGACCGACCCGCACCCCATCACGATGACCGTCAACGGCCAGGAGCGGTCGGCGATCGTCGAGCCGCGCAAGACCCTCGCCGACGTCCTCCGCGAGGACATGCGGCTCACCGGCACCCACCTGGCCTGCGAGCACGGCGTCTGCGGCGCCTGCACCGTCCTGCTGGACGGCGAGGCGGTCCGTTCCTGCCTCGTGTTCGGCGTCCAGGCCGACGGCGCCGAGGTCACCACGGTCGAGGGCATCGCGCCCGCGCCCGGTGAGCTCAGCGACGTGCAGGCCGCCTTCCGCGACTGCCACGGTCTGCAGTGCGGCTTCTGCACCCCGGGGTTCGTCGTCTCGATCCACGCGTTCCTGGAGAAGAACCCCTCGCCCAGCGAGGAGGAGATCCGCTCGGGGCTGTCGGGGAACCTGTGCCGCTGCACCGGCTACACCGGCATCGTCAACGCCGTCCGCCAGGTGGTCCGCGAGCGGGCCGGCGGGGCACCGGCCGGCAGCCCGCCGAACGGCGAGCAGCCGACGGAGGGCCCGCCGACCCAGGGTGTGCCGACCATCGCCGGGCACGCCGTGACCACGCTGCCGAGCGCCCCGTGACCGCCGTCGAGTCCGGCCCCGCCGCCGGCACGCAGTCGGGCAGCCACTCCGGGGTCGGCCGATTCCTCGGCCAGTCGGTCAAGCGCCGGGAGGACGCCCGGCTCGTCACCGGGCACGGCCGCTACCTCGAGGACGTGCTGTGGCCCGACGCCGCGCACGTCGCCTTCCTCCGCAGCCCCGTGGCCCGGGGCCGGATCACCACGCTGGACGTGTCGGCGGCGGCGGCCCTCCCGGGCGTCCGTGCGGTGCTGACCGGCGCCGAGCTGAACCCGCTGGCCAAGTCGTTCTGGCAGACGGCCATGGGCAAGGACTCGCCCCAGCCGCCGCGCCGGCTGCTGGCCGCCGACGACGTCCGCTATGCCGGCGAGCCGATCGCGATGGTGCTGGCCGACTCCCGGTACCTCGCCGAGGACGCCCTGGAGCTGATCGACCTCGACATCGACGCGCAGCCGGCGGTCGTCTCCGACCACCGCGGGGTGTGGGGCGCGGCCAAGGACGAGGAGCTGGTGCACCCCGAGTACGGGTCGAACGTCGCCTCGACGCTGCCCTATCCCGGGATGCCGACGGAGAACCCGGCGCTGGAGGAGGTGCTCTCCTCGGCGGCGCACGTGTTCGAGGAGCGGTTCCACCAGCACCGCTACATCTGCGTGCCCATGGAGACCCGGGGCCTGCAGGCCCGCTGGGACCCGGCCCGCGACATGCTGGAGATCGTCTCCTCGACGCAGAACGTGCACGAGGTCCGGTCGATGGTCGCCCGCCTGCTGGGGCTCAGCGACCTGCAGGTGCAGGCCCGCGCCGAGGACGTCGGCGGCGCGTTCGGGCTCAAGTGCTTCGTCGACAAGGAGGAGCTGGCCGTCGCCGCGGCCGCCTACTCCCAGCAGTGCGCGGTCGCCTGGATCGAGGACCGCAACGAGAACCTCGTGGCCGGCGGACACTCTCGCACCGAGGACCTGACCGTCACCATGGCGACCGACGCCGACGGGAAGATCCTCGGCATCAAGGGCCACCACGTGGAGGACGTCGGCGCCTATCCGACCTACGGCGTGGGCGGCAACGCCGGCCTGGCGATGATGATGCTGCCCGGGCCCTACGACGTCGGGCAGTACTTCTACTCGGCCGAGGCGGTCTTCTCCAACACCTGCGGGATGACGCCCTACCGGGGGCCGTTCCTCATGGAGACCGTCGCCCGCGAGCAGCTGGTCGACATCGCCGCCGCGAAGCTGGGCATCGACCCGCTGGAGTTCCGCCGGCGGAACATGATCACGCCCGAGCAGCTGCCGTTCAGCACGCCCACCGGGCTGGTCCTGGAGACGATCACGCCGATCGAGACCCTCGACCAGGCGGCCGAGATCATCGGCTACGAGGACTTCCGCCGCGAGCAGGCCGCGGCTCGCGAGGAGGGCCGGATCCTCGGCATCGGGTTCGCCTCCTACATCGAGGGCTCCCCGGCCTTCGGTGCGGCCGGGGCCGAGCAGGTCACCGTCCGCATGGACATGGCCGGCAAGGCGCTGGTGTTCATGGGCAGCGGCAGCCACGGGCAGAGCGTCGAGACGACGATGGCGCAGGTCGTCGCCGAGGAGCTCGGCATCGACATCGACGACGTCCGGATCATCCAGGGCGACACGACGTCGGCGCCCTACGGAACCGGCACCGCGGGCAGCCGGACGGCGACCACGTTCGGCGGGGCCGCCCGCATCGCCGGGCAGAAGCTCAAGGAGAAGATCCTCGCCGTCGCTGCGGTGGCGCTCGAGGCGTCCCCGGACGACCTGGAGGTCTCCGACGGCGTGGTGTCGGTCAAGGGCACCCCGGGCGCGGCCGTGACCATCGAGCAGGTCGCGGCCATGGCCTACGCCGGGCACACGATGCTCCCGCCGGAGATGGAGCCGGGCCTGGAGGCCAAGCACCGGATCCGGAACCCCCCGCTGATGTTCTCCAACGCCTGCCACGCCGCGATCGTGGAGATCGACCGGGACACCGGCGCGGTGGACATCAAGCGGTACGTGGTCAGCGAGGACTGCGGGAACATGATCAACCCGATGGTGGTCGAGGGGCAGATCACCGGCGGCGTCGTCCAGGGCATCGGCGGGGTGTTCTACGAGCACTTCGTCTACGACGGCGACGGCAACCCGCTGACGACGACGTTCCTGGACTACCTGCTGCCCACCGCGGCCGACGTCCCGGACATCGAGATCGGGCACGTCGTCACGCCGTCCAACACGCCCGGCGGGTTCAAGCCGATGGGCGAGGGCGGGGCGATCTGCTCGCCGCCGGCGCTCATCAACGCCGTCCGGGACGCGCTCGCGCCCTTCGGCGGGTTGCCGAACGTGCAGCCGCTGACCCCGGAGGTCGTGCTGGACGTCATCGACGGGACAGCGGCTGTCTGAGGGGCGGGTCGCGGGGCTCGTCGCGGTCGTGACGGGCGGCGCCGGAGGGATCGGCGCCGCCACGTCACGGCGGCTGCACGCCGAGGGGGCGGCGGTCGTCGTGGCCGACGTCCGCACCGACCAGGGTCGGGCGGTGGCCTCCGGGCTCGGGGAGCGGGCCGCGTTCGTCGAGCTCGACGTCACCGATGCCGACGCGTGGACGGCGTGCCTGGCTTTCGCCGAGGAGCGGTTCGGGCCGGTGTCGGTGCTGGTGAACAACGCCGGGATCGTGCACGGCGGGCCGCTGGCGGAGCTCTCGGAGGACGACTACCGGCGGGTGGTCGACGTCAACCAGGTCGGGGTGTTCCTCGGCATGCGCGCCGTCGTCCCCCCGATGCGGCGGGCCGGCGGCGGGTCGATCGTCAACGTCTCGTCGATCGGCGGCATCGTGTCGTTCCCGAACGTGCTGGGCTACGTCGCGGCGAAGTGGGCGGTGCGTGGGATGACCAAGGCGGCGGCCCAGGAACTCGCCGCCGACGGCATCCGGGTCAACTCGGTGCACCCCGGTCTCATCGAGACGGAGATGACGCCGGCGGACACCCCGTCCGCGGCGCAGGTGCGCACCCAGCCGATCGCCCGCCTGGGCCGGCCGGACGAGATCGCCGACCTGGTGCTGTTCCTCGCCTCGGCGGAGTCCTCGTACTGCACCGGCTCGGAGTTCGTCGCCGACGGCGGCTTCACCACCCGCTGACCGCGCAGAATGGCGCTTCTGCCCCGTGCAGAAGCGCCATTCTGCGCGGGGAGCGGGTCAGCCGCGGGGGAGGCCGAGCAGCCGCTGGGCGACGATCTGCCGCTGGATCTGCTGGGTGCCGCCGTAGATCGACTGCGCCCGCGACCACAGGTACTCGTTGAACGGCCGCTGGTCGCCGACGACGACCGCGGCTCCGGTGAGGTCGTCGACCACCGAGTACAGCTCCTGCTCCACCCGCGTGGTCAGCAGCTTGTCGACCGAGCCGCTGGAGCCGGGGTCGGCCGACGAGCGGTCGACCAGCGAGCGGGCCACGTGCCACGACAGCACCTGGGCGTCGACGGCGACGGCGGCCAGTCGGCGGCGCAGCACGTCGTCGGCCGGGAGGTGCCCGGAGCGCACGGCCTCCTGCGCCGCGGCGAGGACGTTCCCCAGCCTCCCCGTCCAGCCCATGTCGGCCGGGCCGCGCTCGTAGGTGAGCATGTGCTGGGCGATCTTCCAGCCCTGCCCGCGCTCGCCGACGAGGTTCGCCGCGGGCACCCGCACGTCGTCGAAGAAGACCTCGGCGAACTCGCGGCTGCCGTTGGCCAGCGTGATCTCCCGGCGGGTGATGCCCGGGGTGTCCATGTCGACGACGAGCATCGACAGCCCGCGGTGGCGCGGCTGGTCGGGCTCGGTCCGGCACAGCAGCAGGCAGCGGTCGGCCCACATGGCCCAGCTCGTCCAGATCTTCTGCCCGTTCACCACGAAGCCGTCGTCCGTCGCGGTCGCCGAGGTGGAGAGGCCGGCGAGGTCCGAGCCCGCGCCGGGCTCGCTGAAGCCCTGGCACCAGCTCTCCGTGCAGCCGAGCAGACCCGGCAGCACCCGGCCCTTGAGGTCGGCGGAGGCGAAGTCGGCGACCGCGTGCGCGATGTGGCCGATCGGCGGCGGGGGAGGGGCGGCCGCGGCGGCGAGTTCCTCGTTGATGACCGCCTCGTACAGGTCCGACAGCCCGCGCCCGCCGTACTCGGGGTCCAGCGACACGGCGACGTAGCCCGCCGCGGCGAGCGCCCGGTGCCAGCGGTGGGTCGCCTCGACCCCCTCGGCGCTGTCGTAGGAGACGCCGTCGGCGTACTCGGCGAGGTGCTCGGCCAGCCAGGCGCGCAGGCCGGCCCGGAACCGCGCGACCTCGGGGGAGTCGGAGAAGTCCACGTCAGCGCTCCGTCAGGTCGAGGTCGGCCAGGACGGCCTGGTGGGCGTGCTCGTCGCCGAAGGAGGTGCGGTCGGTCTGCGCCCGCCGCAGCCACACGTGCACCGGCGACTCCCAGGTCATGCCGATGCCGCCGAAGAGCTGGACGACGTCCTGGCACACCGCGACCCCCGCCCGGGAGGCGAAGGCCTTGGCGGTCCGGGCCGCGCGCAGCGCCTCGGTGGCGGGCAGCGCGTCGACCGCCCACGCGGAGAAGTACAGGGCGCTGCGGGTGGCCTCCACCGACACCAGGTCCTCGGCGGCGATCTGCTGCACCGCCTGGAACGAGCCGATCGGCTTGCCGAACTGGGTGCGCGACCGCGCGTGCTCGACCGCGGCGTCCAGCGCCGCCGCCATCGTGCCGAGCAGGTCGGCCACGAGCAGGGTGAGCGTGAACGCGTGCAGCCGGTCGCGGTCGTCGTCGGTGGGGGGTCGCAGCTCCAGGGAGGCGTCGCCCACCCGCCCGGCCGGGCGCCGCACGGACCGCGTGACGTCGGTGGCGGGCAGCGGCTCGCCGAGCGCGTGCGCCGACCCGTCGGGGGCGTAGGCCAGCGTGGCCCCGGCCGAGTCCCAGGCGAGTGCGTCGTCGGCGGACGGGGCGAAGCCGAGGAGGCGGGCGTCGAGCAGCGGTGCCACCCGGAGCTCGCCCGCCGCGACCGCCTCGAGGGTGGCGACCGGCGCGCCGAGGGCCTGCAGCTGCTCCGCGGCGACGAGCGTGCCGAGGACGGGCGCGGCCACCGAGTGCCGGCCCAGCTGCTCGACGAGGACGGCGACGTCGACCGTGCCGGCGCCGAGGCCGCCGTTCTCCTCGCGCAGCCGCAGCGCCGTCCACCCGGCGTCCACGATGCGGGCCCAGTCCTTCTCTGACGGCTCGGGCGACGCGACGTCGTGCGGACCGCGGCCCCGGTCCCAGCCGGCGGCCAGGTCCGCGGCGAGCGCGCCGGAGGACTGCGCGAACGCGCGCTGTTCCGCGTCCAGGCCGATCTGCATGCGCTTCCTCCACCGGGGTCGTGCCGACTATCGTATTAAAGATTACCTACGCGCGGGAGTCGCTCCGGCTGCCCACGCCCGGACAGGACGGACACCCATCACGTGACGCTCCGGATCGTGCAGTGGACCACGGGCCTCGTCGGCCGCAACGCGGTCAAGGCGGTGCTGGACCACCCCGACATGGAGCTGGTCGGCGCCTACGCCTGGAGCGCCGACAAGTCCGGGCAGGACGTCGGTGTGCTCGCCGGCATCGACCCGATCGGCGTGACCGCGACCGACGACGTCGATGCGCTGATCGCCCTGCGGCCGGACTGCGTCCTCTACATGCCGCTGCAGTGGGAGACCGACCACATGGTGCGGCTGCTGGAGGCCGGCATCAACGTCGTCTCGACGGCCAACTTCATCACCGGCCGGTCCTACGGCGACGAGGAGATGGCCCGCCTCGACGCTGCCGCCCGGCGCGGCGGGGTGTCGCTGCACGGCACCGGTGCCAACCCCGGCATGGCCAACACCCTCGGCCTGGCCGCCGCGGCGTTCTGCCGCCGGGTCGACCGGATCTCGGTGCTGGAGTCCGTCGACGCCACCAACTACGCCTCGAAGGACACCTGGGTCTCCCTCGGCTTCGGCGGGCCGCCGGACGCCCCCGGCCTGGTCGACAAGGTCAAGGCGCGGATGCTCGTCTTCCTCGACGCCGTGGAGATGATGGCCGGCGCCCTGGACGTCGAGCTCGAGGACGTGCGCTTCGACGTCGAGTTCGCCACCGCGACCGAGGACGTCGACCTCGGCTGGATGCAGTTCCCGCAGGGCACCGTCTGCGGGCTGAAGGGCCGCTGGTCGGGGATCGCCGCCGGGCGGCCGGTCATCGAGCTCGGGCTGCTCTGGCGGCTGGGCTACTCCATGGAGCCGGACTGGCCGGTCGAGCGCGGCTACGTGATCGACGTCGACGGCGTCCCGGACGTGCACCTGCGGGTGTCGGCGGAGAGCGCCGAGCTGGCCGACTACGGGGCGAGCACCGCCGACCCGGCCGTGAACGCCGTGCCCGCGGTGGTCGCGGCCGCGCCGGGGCTGGTCACCACCGACCGGCTGCCGCTGGTCACCGCCCGGGGGCTGGTCGCTCAGACCCGCGCGAGCACCCGCTCGGCGTAGCGGGCGATCCACTCCTCGGCGCCGTCGAGGGTCGCCGTCGTCGGGGCGTTGACGACCAGCTGGGTCGCGCCTCGCTCGGCCAGCTCGGCGGCCAGCGGCACGTGCGCGCCCATCTCGTCGTCCGTCCCGGCCCCCGGCATCGAGTACATGATCCGGTCCGGCGCCGGCCGGCCCTGCTCGGCCGCGTACGTGCGCAGCTGGCCCACGTAGTCGGCGAAGTCGTCGAGGCCGTCCAGCGAGCGGGTGCGCAGCATCGCCGAGGTCCCGGTCGGGTTGGGCACCGGCAGCCAGCCGGCGCCGAGGTCCACCACCCGGCGCAGGCTCAACCTGCTGTTGCCGCCGATCCACAGCGGCGGCCCGCCGGGCTGCGGGGACGGCGGCATGGTGACCGTGCCGCGGGCGGAGAAGTGCCGGCCGGAGTGGGTGACCGGCTCGCCCGTCCACGCCTGCCGGAGCACCGTGACCGCCTCGTCGAACAGCGCGTTGCGCTCGTCCCAGTCGACGCCGAGGGCGTGGAACTCCGCCTTGAGGTAGCCGGCCCCGACGCCGAGGTCGAGCCGGCCGCCGGACAACGCGTCCAGCGACGCCGTCACCTTCGCCAGGTGGAACGGGTTCCGGTAGGGGAGGACGACGAGGTAGGTGATCAGCCGGATCCGGGACGTCGCCGCCGCGGCGAACGCCAGGCCCAGGAACGGGTCGACGGTGTCGTGGCCGCCGTTCTCCCGCCAGGCCTGGGACGGCGCCGGGTGGTCGGTCATCGTGAAGCCGCTGAAGCCCGCGGCCTCGGCGACCGCGGCCAGCCGGCCGATCGCCGTTCCGTCGTAGAGCCACGGCGGCACCGGGGTGCCGTGGTACGGGGTGCCGTAGACGACGTCCATCCGCTCATCTTATAGAAGATGGCCTTGTGAGTGGCCTGCATCACCCCTAGCGTTCCGAAATGGAGAACGTCGTGCCGCACAGCGGCACGGCGGTGGCTCGAGGGGACGGCGGCTGGATGCTCACGGACAAGAAGGTCCTCATCACCGGGGCGACGGGCAACGTCGCCCGGTCGATCGCGCTGGCCCTGGCGTCCGACAACGAGGTCTGGTGCGCCGCGCGCTTCTCCGATCCGTCGGTGGCCGCGCCGGCGACCGGTCCCGCCGGCGGTGACACCAAGCAGTACGACGGTCCCGCGGTCCGGGCGGAGCTGGAGCAGCAGGGCCTGCGCACCGTCCGCTGGACGCTCGGCGACCCGGAGATGCCCGGCCTGCCCACCGACTTCACCCACGTCCTCCACGCGGCGGTGGACTTCGACCCGCGGCACGACGTCGCCGTGCAGACCAACGCCGTGGGCGCCGCCATGCTGATGGCCCACTGCCGCACGGCCGAGGCGTTCGTCCACGTCTCCACCAGCGCGGTCTACGCGCACCTCGAGCCCGACCACTGGCACGTGGAGACCGACCCCCTCGGCGGCACCTACGTCCCCCTGCCCAGCTACACGGTGAGCAAGCTGGCGGCCGAGGCGGCGGTCCAGTCGGCGGCGCAGATCCTCGGCGTGCCGACCACCATCGCGCGGATGAACACCGCCTACGGCACCTCCCGCAAGGGCGGGATCGCCGTCGAGCAGTTCGGCATGATGCTCCGCGGCGAGCCGATCGCGGTCCCGATCGGGCACGACGACTGGTGCTCGCCGATCGACGAGCGGGACATCGCCGAGCAGGCGAGCGGGCCGCTGTTCGACATCGCCTCGGTGCCGGCCACCATCGTGAACTGGAACGGCGACGACGCCGTCTCCCAGCGCCAGTACTGCCAGTACTTCGCCGACCTGGCGGGCCTGGAGGTGCGCTTCGAGGAGCGCGAGGTCACCTGGGACTCGCGGATCGGGGATCCGGCCAAGCGCCGGGGCCTCATCGGGGACTGCCGGCACCGCTGGCAGGACGGCATGAGACGGGCGATCGAGCACTACCACCCCGGGGTCTTCGACGGAGCGGCCCGATGACCCTCGACGTCGGCGCCCTGGTGGCCGAGGCCCGGCGCCGCACCGGCCTCGACGACCTCGGGCCCGACACCTGGCAGGAGGGGCTCACCGCGCTGGTCGACTCGCTGAACTCCGAGGCGGCGCTGACCGCGCAGGGCGAGGCGTTCCACGCCGGGCAGATCGTCGACCAGCTCGCGGCACGGCTGGAGTTCGAGCGCAGCTGGGCCGAGCACCCGGAGATCGCCGACGAGCAGATCGTCGCCCCGCTGGTCGGGCTCGGCCTCGGCCGCACGGGCTCGACCGCACTCGGGTTCGTCCTCGCCCAGGACCCCGGCCGGCGGGTGCTGCGCACGTGGGAGGCGTGGTTCCCCAGCCCGCCGCCGGAGAAGGCGACCGAGCACTCCGACCCCCGCATCGCGCGCACCCGGGAACGCGTCGAGGCGATGTGGCGGGACTTCCCCGGCTACCGGGAGATGGTCCCGCTCGACGCCGAGGGCCCGAACGAGTGCGTCTACCTGCTCGCCTTCGACTTCCGCTCCCAGCTCTTCGAGTCCTGGGGCCGGATCCCCTCCTACGGCGCGTGGCTGTTCGGCTGCGACATGACGCCGGCCTACCGCTACCACCGCCGGGTCCTGCAGATGCTGCAGTGGCGCTGCGGGCCGAAGAACTGGTTCGTGCGCAGCCCTCCGCACCTGCACGCCATGACCGCGCTCGACGCGGTGTACCCCGACGCCCGCTTCGTCCAGACCCACCGGGCGGTCGAGGCGATGATCCCGTCGGAGGCGGCCCTGTTCTCCTCGCTGCTGACGCCGCTGACCACCGAGCCCGATCTGCCCTACCTCGGCCGGCACCTGGCCGACGTCCGGGTCGAGTGCCTGCGCCGGCTGCTGGCCTTCCGCGACGCGGGCAACGCGGACCGCTTCTTCGACATCGGCTTCGCCGACATGCAGGCCGACCCGATGGGCCAGGTGCGCGCGCTGTACGCGTGGCTGGGGGAGGACCTGTCGGACGTCGCCGCCGAGCGGATGACGGCGTGGTGGGACGCGAACTCCCGCGACCGGCAGGGGGCCCGCCGGCACGAGCCGGAGACCTACGGCGTGACCGCGGACGACCTGCGGCGGCGCTTCGCCTTCTACTCCGAGCGGTTCCCCGCGTTCACCCGGACCTCCCGTGGCTGACCGCCCTGGCGGCTCGGCGCCCGGCCTGACCTGGCGGCCGGCCACGATCAGCGAGGCCCCCGACGCCGACCCGGCGGCGGTGGCCGAGCTCGTCGACGGGGAGGCCTGGGCCCGCTTCTGCGACTCCCTGCGCGCGGCCGGGGAGCGGATCCGGGGCGCGGGCCTGCCGGACACCGACCTCGACCGGTCCACCGGATACCGCCACCTGCTGGCGATGCTGCAGGTGGGGGTGAACCAGGCCCTGGCCGCGTGCGACCCCGCCTCCCCGGCGCTGAGCCCCTGGCGGACCGACGTCTACAAGTACGGCCACGACTGCCCCGACGCCCTGTACCGCAGCGCGCGAATCCGGGGCGGCACCACCTACCGCGTCCGGGGCTCGACCGGTTCGGTCCGGTACCTGGGCTTCCAGACGGAGGGGCGCAACGGGACGGTCGGCAACCTGCGCGCCGACCAGATGTCCGTCGGACCCGACGGCAGCTTCGAGCTCTGGCTCGGGCCGGAGCCGCGCGAGGGGAACTGGCTGCCGACCACCGACGACACCGACTCGCTGTTCGTGCGCCAGTTCTTCTCCGACTGGGAGAGAGAGCGGGCGGCCACCGTCACGATCGAGGCGGTCGACGGGCCCGCCCCGACGGCGGCGCACCCCGGGCGGCCGGAGCGGGTCGCGGCGCTGGTCGGCGCGGTCGGCTCCTGGTTCGAGACGATCACGGACTACTACCTCGACCGGGAGACCACCGACCGGGAGCTCTGGCGCAACGCCTTCGCGCCGGCGCGCACCCGGACCGAGGACACCGGCGCGCAGGAGAACATCATGAGCCACGGGCACTTCGACCTGGCGCCGGACGAGGCGCTGGTGATCGAGGTGGAGCCCGTTCCCGCCCGCTACTGGAGCGTGGCCCTCACCAACCCGTGGCGGGAGTCGCTGGACTACGCCGTCGGCCACACGAGCATCAACGACAGCCAGGCCACCGTCGACGACGACGGGGTCTTCCGGGCCGTGGTGGCGCACCGCGACCCGGGCGTCCCCAACTGGCTGGACACGATGGGCCATCCCTCCGGGGCGATGGTCCTGCGCTGGGTCGTCGCCGACCGGGGGCCCGAGCCGCGGTGCACGGTGGTGCCGCACGACCGGATCCGGAACTCCCTCTCGCCGGGGACCGGGGTGGTGTCCCCGGCCGAGCGGGCGGCGCAGATCGCCCGCCGGCGCGACTCCGTGCGGCGCAGGTTCGCGGCGTGAGCATCCGCTTCGACGGCCAGGTCGCGATCGTCACCGGCGCCGGCCGTGGGATGGGGCGCGACATCGCGCAGCTGCTCGCCCGCCGCGGCGCCAGTGTGGTGGTGAACGACTACGGCGGTGCGGCGTCGACGCTGGAGCCCGGGTCGGCTGACATCGCCCGTTCCGTGGCCGACGGCATCGTCGCCGAGGGCGGCACGGCGGTGGCCGACGCCACGACGGTGGGGACCGGCGAGGCCGCGCGCGCCATCGTGGACCGCGCGCTGGAGGCCTTCGGCCGGATCGACGTCCTGGTCAACAACGCCGGGGGCTCGATCCTCGGCGAGCTGGACGCCTTCGAGGACGAGCAGGTCGAAGGCGTGCTGCGGACCAACCTCATCGGGCCGTACATGCTCATGCGCCGGGTCTGGCCGCACATGCGGGCGCAGGGGTACGGCCGGATCGTCAACGTCATGTCCGGCGCCATGCTCGGCATGGGCCACAACGCGCCCTACGCCGCGGGCAAGGCGGGCCTGATCGGCCTGGACGCCGACGCCGCGCTGACCGGTGCGGCGCACGGGATCGGGGTCAACGGCCTCTGCCCGGTCGCGTACTCGCGGCTGGCCAAGGGCGGCCCGCCGGAGGTGGCCGACCGCCTGAAGCGGCTCTACCCGCCGCGGCTGGCGGCCGAGGCCGTGGTCTACCTCTGCAGCCGGGAGAACGAGGCGACGGGCGAGATCTTCTCCGCCGGTGGCGGCCGGGTGGCCCGGTACGCGATGGTCCGGAACGCGGGGGTCTTCGACGCCGAGCTCACCGCCGACCGCCTCGCGGGGAGCATCGCCGCCGTCCGCGACCTGACCGGCGCCACCGTGCCCGCCCGGGCCGCCGGCCTGCCTGACCCCGCGGCGGGCTGAGCGGTGGCGGACGAGGGGAACCGCAGCGCGGTCACCGCGCTGACCGTGCTGGAGGAGCTCAGCCTGAGCGACGGCGTGGGTGTCAGCGCACTCGCCCGGCAGCTCGGTCTGCCGAAGTCGACGGTCCAGCGGACGCTGGCCACCCTGGAGGCCGCCGGCTGGGTGCGCCGGGACGCCGACGCCCGGTGGGGACTGACGCTGCGCTGCGCCGTCGTCGGCCAGCGGGTGATGGAGCGGACGACGCTGACCGAGGTGGTGCGCCCGCTCGTGCTGGAGCTCCGGGACGCGACGCAGGAGACGGTCCGGTGCTTCCTCGTCGAGTCGCTGGACGTCGTGCTGCTCGACCTGGCCGAGAGTGGCCACGCGGTGCGCGCCGTGGAGCAGGACCAGCTCGGCTCGACGCCCCTGCACGCGACCGCGATCGGCCGGGCCGTCCTGGCCGCACGCCCCGACGCGCTGCCCGCGCTGCTGGCGGGCCCGCTGCCGGCGGTGACGCCGCGGACGCTCACCGATCCGGAGCTGCTCCGGCGCGACGTCGAGCTGGTCCGCGAGCGCGGGTGGGCCGAGGTCCGCGAGGAGACGCACCTGGACGTCGGCGGGGTCGCGGCCGTGGCCGGGCTGCCGGGCGGCGTGCTGGTCGGGATGGGCGTCACCTATCCGCTGCACCGGGCCTCCGGGACGACGGCGCAGTCCACCGGCCGGCTCGTCCGGGAGTTCACCGACCGGGCCGCGCAGCTCATCGGCCCGCGGGTCGTGCGGCGGGCCCGGTAGGTCAGCCGACGTCGGGCGCGAGCCGGCGCAGTTCCTCGCGGGCGACCTTGCCGCCGGCGGTGCGGGGGAGGTCCTCGAGCAGCCGCAGCCGGCGGGGCACCTTGAAGTCGGCCAGCGAGCCGGCGCACCAGGCGCCCAGCTCCGCCCCGGTCGCCGCGGTCCCGGGGCGGAGGACGACGAAGGCGACCGGCACCTCGCCGACCCGCTCGTCGGGCGCGCCCACGACGGCGGCCTCGCGTACCGCCGGGTGCGCCGCGAGCACCCGCTCCACCTCGGCCGGGTGGACGTTGAAGCCCCCGACGATGACCGTGTCGGCGGACCGGCCGACGATCCGCACGTAGCCGTCGTCGCCGATCCGGGCGAGGTCGCCGGTGCGCAGCCAGCCGTCGGCGTCCACGGCGGCAGCGGTGGCCGCGGCGTCGTCCAGGTAGCCGGCCATCACGGTCGGGCCGCGCACCTCGAGGTCGCCGACCGTGCCGGGCGGGCCGTCGGGCCGGACCCGCACCGCGACGTCCTCCACCGGGGCGCCGATCGTCTCGCAGACCAGCTCGACCGGGTCGCCGGGCCGGGTCATCGTGACGACGCCGGTGGCCTCGGTGAGCCCGTAGGCGACGACGACGTCGGCCGCGCCCAGCTCGTCGACCACCGCCCGCACCAGCTCGGGGGAGACCACGGCGGACCCGGTGACGACGGTCCGCAGCGCGGCCGGGCGGGGCAGCTCGCCGGACCGGACGGCCTCCAGCAGGTAGCCCAGTGCGGCCGGCGGCGCGCTCAGCACGCTCATCGGGAGCTCGCGCGCCATCCCCACCAGCGAGGTCCGGGAGACCTCGGGCAGCAGGACGACGGTGGCGCGGGCGGTGAACGGCGAGAGCAGGGCGGTCTTGAACCCGCCGACGTGCGCCAGGGGATAGGTGACCGGGAAGACGTCGCCGCGGCGCAGTCCGACGGTGGCGGCCCAGCCCGCGGCGCTGAGGAGCATCGGCTCCTCGCGGAGCATCGCGCCCTTGGGCCGGCCGGTGCTGCCGGAGGTGAACTGGATCGCGGCGAGACCGGCGTCGGCGTGCTCGACGTCGGTGAGCAGGTCGTGCCCGGCTCCCGACGGCGGCGCGAGCAGGAAGCGGCAGCGGGCCGGCTGGAGGATCCCGCGGACCTCGGCATCGGTGTACCGCGGGTTGAGCGGCACCAGCACCCCGCCGGCCGCGACGACGGCGAGCATCTCCACCGCGCGGTCGAGTGTCGGGACCGCCAGCACGGCCACCCGGTCGGCCCTCCGCAGCCCGGCCGCCGACCACCCGGCCGCCCGGTCGCGCACCGCGGTGTCCAGCTCGCGGTAGGTGAGCCGCCGGTCGCCCGCGACGAGTGCGATGACATCGGGGGCGTCCTCGGCCGCGGCGGCGAGCAGTCCGGCCACCGAGCGGGCCGGCACCCGGACCTCGCGCCGGCGGATCCGCCAGCCGGCGGGGGTGCGCACCAGGTCGTCGGCGTAGCTGCCGGCCACCAGCACCTCGCCGTCCGCCCGCACGAACCGGAAGGACGACGCCGCCGTCGCCGTGTCGCCGTCGACCCGGACGACGCGCGGCGCGACCTCGTGCCGGGTGCCGCTGCCCGGGCCGCTGGAGCCCTCGGCCCGCCGCTGCGTGGCGGCCGCGACGACGGCGTCGACGCCGCGCTGCACGTCGGCGCCCCACCGCCACTCCACGTCGTCCGTGTAGACGTCGCGGTAGTCGGCGGGATCGCCGTGGTCGCCGATCGTGGCCAGCCGGATGAGCAGCTCCCGGACGGCGTCGGAGGGGTCGGCGGCGCTCAGTCCTCGATCAGCTCCAGCGCCGCCACCGGGCACTCGAGGACGGCGTTGCGGACCGCCTCCGGGTCGCTCTCCGGATCGCCGATCACCACGACGACCGCGTCGTCCCCGACGTCGAAGACGCCCGGGGCGGTGTAGACGCACGCCGCCGTCGCCAGGCACCGGTCACGGTGCACCTCGACCCGCATCTGGCCCTCCCTCTGCTGTTGTCGCCGGTGCCGTCAGGCGCCGGTGCGGATCGGCAGCTTCGTGATGCGCCGCGCGTTCCAGTGCCCGGCGTCGTACTCGATCTCGCCGTCGATGCGGGCGGTGTCGCCGAAGCGGCGGCGGAACTCCTCGAGCATGAGCTTGCCCTGCACCTTGACCAGGTTGAGGCCGATGCACAGGTGCGGCCCGGCGCCGAACACGAGGTTGCCGGCGTGGCTGCGGGTGATGTCGAAGCGGCGCGGCTCGGCCCACTTCTTCTCGTCGATGAAGGCGGTGGCGAACAGCGGCATCACGAAGGAGCCCTTCTCGAACACCTGGCCGCCCATCTCGATGTCCTCGTACGGGAAGCGCGGGATGCCGCCGAACTTGCCGTGCGCGCCCCAGCGCAGGATCTCGAGGATCGCGTCCTCCATGAGCTCGGGGCGCTCACCGAGCAGGGCCCACTGGTCGGGGTGCTGCAGGAAGGCCTGCAGGGCCAGCGTGTGCAGGTCGACCGCGGTGTCGGCGCCGGCGACCACCACGGCGATGACCACGGACACGATCTCCGCGTCGGACAGCCGCTGACCGTCGACCTCGGTGGCGACCAGGGTGCCGATGAAGTCGTCGCTGCCCCGGCCCGCCTCGGCGGCGGCGCGGTGCTCGGCGACGCTCTCGAAGAGGTACTCCAGCCCGGGGAGGGTGCCCTGGATGTAGGTGTCCCGCTCGGCGGCGTACATGGGGTTGGTGGCACGGACGGCGTTCCAGCCCAGGCCGTGCACGAACAGGGACTCCGCCTCGGCGGGGACGCCGACCATGCGGGCGATGGCCCGGATCGGGATCTTGTCCGCGATGCCGGTGGAGGCGTCGAACTCCGTCTGGCTGGGCAGCTCGTCGAAGACCTCGGAGATGTTGTCGCGGATGCGCGCCTCGATCTGGTCCATCACCCGGCGGGAGAACGCCGGCGCGGTGAGCCGGCGCAGCCGCTGGTGCTCGCCCGGGTCGACGTTGAGCATCGAGAACTGCTGCACCTCCTCGTACAGCGTCCACTCCGACTCCGGCTTGGACGCCGGGGCGTTGTTCCAGTCCGACATCCGGGTGCTGAACCGCGGGCTGCGCAGCACCTCCTGGGCCAGGTCGTGCTGCGTCACGAACCACATGCCCATGTCGCGGTGGTAGGCGACCGGGTACTCGCGCAGCAGCCGGTCGAGGGTGGGCCACGGGTCGGCGGAGAACTCCGGCGTGAACGGGTTGTAGACGGAGAAGTCGATCTCGACCCGGTCGGTGCCGGCCATCGTCGCGGTCATGCGCTCATCCTCGTGACGGGGGACACAACTGTCAACGCTGTTGGCAGAAATGCATACTCGTCCCCGTGACCGATTCCGGTGTGGTGCGTCGCGGGCGTGGACGCCCGCCCTCCACGCACGTCCAGGAGGCGATCCGGACGGCCGCCGCGCGGCTCTTCGGGGCCAAGAGCTACGACGCCGTGTCGGTGCGCGAGGTCGCGGCGGCGGCCGGCGTGGACCCCTCCCTGGTGATCCGGCACTTCGGCTCCAAGGAGGCCCTCTTCCTGCAGACCATGACGGTCGACGAGGCCTTCCGCGGCCTGGCCGAGGGACCGCTGGAGGACCTCGGCCGGCTGATCCTCGAGCGGCTGCTCACCGTCCGCGGAGGTGCTGCGATCTCCACCTACGCCGCGCTGATCGGGGCGATCGACCGCCCGGAGGTGCGCAGCTACCTGGAGGCGTCGGCCGACCGGCACGTCGTCGCACCGCTGGCCGAGCGGCTGACCGGTCCCGACCGGGAACTGCGGGCGCGGCTCGTCGCGACGCAGGTCAACGGCCTGCTGTTCGACCTGCGCGGCCGGCCCGACACCGGGCTGGCCGGCCGACCGACGGCCGAGGTCCTCGCGGTCTACGCCCGCGCCCTGCAGGCCCTGATCGACGACCCGACCGGCTGACGTCACCGGCCGACCGCCTGCCGGAACGCCGTGACCAGCGGGCCGAGGACGTCCTCGATCGCCGACTGGCCGGCGGTGGGGAACGGCACCTTGCCGCGCAGGTCGGTGTACCCGGCCTCGACCAGCGGGCCGATCGCGTCGACGGTGGCCGCGACGTCCACCCGCCCGTCGGGCGTCGTCACGGTGGGCAGCGTACCGACCACCTGCAGGCCGGACGGGTCGCGGCCGAGCGCGGCGACCCCCTCCCGCATGCGGCCGATCGCGGCGGGGTCGGCCGCGTCCGGACCCCACGGGATCCAGCCGGACCCGAAGCGGGCGATCCGGCGGAGCACGGCGCCGTGCAGGGTGCCGCTGACCCAGATCGGCACGCCGCCGGCCTGGACCGGCTTGGGCATCTGGTGGATGCCCTCGAACGACAGGAACTCCGACGAGTACGAGGCCCGCTGCTCCCGCCAGAGGGTCTGCACGACGTCGAGGGTGGAGTCGAGCAGCTTCCCGCGGCCCTCGAACGGCAGCCCGGCGGCCTCGTACTCCTCGCGCTGCCAGCCCGCCCCGACCCCGAGGTCCAGCCGGCCGCGGGAGAGCACGTCCAGCGTCGACGTCGACTTGGCCAGCACCACGGGCCGGCGCAGCGCCGCGACGATGATGTTCGTGCCCAGCCGGACGCGACTCGTCATCCCGGCGACCACCGACAGCGTGGTCAGCGGCTCCAGCCACAGCCCGTCCGGCCCGGTCGGCTGCTTCCCGCCCGCGGCACCGCCGATCTCCGGGCGGCCGTACTCGTCGAGGTGCTCCCCGAAGACGACGTGGTCGGACAGCACCACCCGGTCGACGCCGGTGACGTCGGCCGCGCGGGCGACGTCGAACAGGTGCTCCCAGTCGCCGGGCGGCTCGGCGGCGAACGAGGGGAGGTTCAGGCTGAGCTGGGCGGTCACGGTGCCTCTCCCAGGATGTCCACGCGCGGATCGGCCAGCGGGATCAGCCCCTCGTAGTCGACGAACGACCGCAGCGTGTTGCCGCCGTCGACGGCCAGCAGCTGGCCGGTGGTCCACGACGACTCGGGGCCGGCGAAGTACCGGACCGCGGCGGCGACGTCGTCCGGCTCGCCGTGCCGGGCGATCGGCTGCTCCTCCAGGAACGCCGCCATCAGCGGCTCGTTCGCGAACGACCGTCCGGTGGACGGCGTCCGCGTCATCCCCGGCCGCACCGAGTTGACCCGGATCCCGTACCGGCCCAGCTCGTCGGCGGCGACCCGCACCAGCTGGTCGACGGCGGCCTTGCCGGCGCTGTACCCGGCCAGGTAGCGCGCGGAGAAGGCGGCGGCGGTCGACGAGATGGCCACGAACGACCCGGAGCCGGCGCGCAGCATCGCCTGGCCGGCGTACTTCAGCAGCAGGAAGACCGGGCGCACGTTGCCGTCGACGTCGGCGCTGAAGTCATCGTCGCCGTAGAGGAGCACCGAGGACATCCGCGCCGTCCCGGGGACGACGACGGCGATGTGCAGCCGGCCCTCGTCGTCGGCCGCCGCGGCGACCGCGTCCCGGACCGAGCCGGCGTCCAGGGCGTCGCAGACGGCGGTGGAGACGGTCAGCCCCTCGGCGGCGAACTCCTCGCGGGCGGCCTCGAGCTTCGTCCCGGTGCGGCCGGCGAGGGTGACGGTCGCGCCGTCGCGGGCGAGCAGCCGGGCGCTCGCCAGGCCGAGGCCGCTGCCTCCGCCGACGACGATCGCCCGCCGGCCGTCCAGCGGGCCGGTCACGCGGCACCGCCCGGGAGCGCGTCGACCGGGCGGGTCTCGGTCCACTCGACCCGGCCGATCCGCTCGGCGATCCGCCAGGTCCCGTCGTCGTCCCGGCGGTAGCGGTCCCGGTAGCGCAGGAACATGACGGTGTCGGTGCCGTCGGCCCGCGAGAGGTGGTGGGCGAGGCAGTAGACGAGGCCGGTCGCCTCCTCGCCGTCCGGCTCGGTACCCACCTGGCCGAGCAGGTGGAACGTGCGGTCGAACCGCTCGGCGAGCCGCCCGGGCACCGCGGCCAGCGCCTCGGCGCCCCGCAGGTCGGTCGACGGCCGGTCGCCGTCGGCGGGGTAGTGCACGGCCAGCCGGCCGTCGGCGGTGAAGACCCCGGCGAAGGCCGCGGCGTCCCCGTCGTCGGCGGCAGCGGCGTAGCGCCGGCTCAGGGCGTCGAGCTCGGCATCGCGGGAAGAGCGCACACCCCTGCCTATCCTCCTAATGATTGACGGTCAAGGGAGGCACGGAGTGGCGACGACGAACAACCTGGACCTGTCCGGGCGGGTGGCGCTGGTGACCGGCGGCGGGCGGACCGTCGGGCGGGGGATCGCGGAGGTCCTGGCCGGCCTCGGTGCGCGGGTGGCGGTCAACGACCTCGACGGTGCCTCCGCCGAGGCGGTCGCGGAGGGGATCGGCAGTTCCGGTGGCGAGGCGGTCGCGGCGCCGGCGGACGTCACCGACGACGCCGCCGTCCGGGCGATGGTGGCCGGGGTGGCGGAGCGGCTCGGCCCGGTCGACGTCCTCGTCAACGCCGCGGGCATCCCGGTCGGCGTCGACGGGGCGCAGTTCGTGGAGTCCGCCCGCGGCGACTGGGACGCCTGGGTGGACCTCAACCTCTACGCGCCGATGCAGACGGCGCACGCGGTGCTGCCCGGCATGCGGGAGCGGGGGTGGGGCCGGGTGCTCTCGATCTCCTCGTACGCGTCGCGGGCGGCCAGCCGCAACGGGCTCGCGGTCTACGGCGCGGCCAAGGCGGGGCTCGAGTCGTTCACCCGGCACGTCGCGCTGGAGTCGGCGCCGCACGGGGTCACGGTGAACGCGGTCGCCCTGGGCACGATGTCGCACCTGCGCGGGGAGCCGGCACCGCCCGAGCACGCCGCCGCGATCCCGGTCGGCCGCCTCGGGACGCCCGAGGACGTCGGCTGGGCGGTCGGCTTCCTGGCCTCCGACCGCGCCTCGTGGATCACCGGCCAGGTGCTGCACCTCAACGGCGGCGCGTACATGACCTGAGCCGCTGGCTTCCTGTAATCCGTTCATCTTTAATACGTTGCGTGACCGACGTCGAAGGCCTGGTGGTGTCCCGCGACGGCCGGGTGCTGCACGCGCAGCTGAGCAACCCGAAGCGCCGCAACGCGCTCACCGACACCTCGATGCGGGGGCTCGTCGAGCTGCTGGAGGCGACGCAGAACGACGAGTCGGTCGGCGCGGTGCTGCTCAGCGGCGAGGGCGGCGACTTCTGCAGCGGCTTCGACATCGTCGGCCGGAACTCCGGAGGCGGTGAGCGGCCGCGGGTGGGTGCCATCCAGCGCCGGCTGCCCTCGCAGGCGCACCGGCTGATCCCGCAGCTGTGTGCGCTGCAGGTGCCCGTGGTCAGCGCGGTCTCGGGCTACGCGGTGGGGCTCGGCATGCAGCTCGCGCTGGCCAGCGACTTCGTCGTCGCCGACGCGACCGCCACGTTCTGGCAGCCGTTCATCAGCCGGGGGATGACGCCGGACGCCGGCGCCACCTGGCTCACCACGCGCGCCGTCGGCCCGCTGCGGGCCCGCCAGCTGCTGCTGCTCGGTCGCCGGCTGGACGCCGGCACCGCCGCCGAGTGGGGGATCGTGCACGAGGCGGTGCCGGCCGGTGAGGCGGTCGACCGGGGCATGGCGCTGGCTGCCGAGCTCGCCGCCGGGCCGACGGTGGCGCTCGGGCTCACCAAGGCCCTGATCAACTCCGCCGCCGACTCCACGCTGGCCGCGCAGCTGGCGGCCGAGGGCTTCTCGCTGGAGCTCTCCTCGCGCAGCCCCGACTTCAAGGAGGGCCTCGCCGCGTTCGTCGGCAAGCGCCCGCCGGAGTTCACCGGCCGATGACCACTGCTGAGAGGGCGGACATGGAAGCGCTGACGGCGACGGAGCGGACCATCCCGGCGATGCTCTTCGCCAGCGCGGAGCGGTACGCCGACTCCGTGGCGGTGGCCGACGGCGACGTCCGGCTGACCTACGCGCAGCTGCGCGACCAGGCGCTGGAGTTCGGCCGGGGCGCGCTCGCGCTGGGCGTCCGGCGGGGCGACCGGGTCGGGCTGTGGGCGCCCAACACGCACCGCTGGATGGTCGCCTCGCTCGGGCTGCACCTGGCCGGCGCCACCGTCGTGCCGCTGAACACCCGCTACCGGGGGTCGGAGGCGCGGGAGATCCTCGCCCGGGTCCGCGCCCGCTTCGTCGTCGTCCAGTCGGGGTTCCTGGGCTACGACTACGCGACCGCCGCGCTGGAGGCACTCGACGGGGACGAGACCGGCGACGTGCTCGCCGACCTCACCGTCGTCGACCTGGCGGCCGACCGCGGGGACGCCGGCCGGCGGGTGCTCGGCCGGGAGGACCTGCGGGAGCGCGCCGCGACGGTTCCGGAGGACCGCATCCGGGCCGCCGCGGAGGCGGTGCAGCCCGACGACACGAGCGAGATCATCTTCACCTCGGGGACGACCGGCCGGCCCAAGGGCGTGCTGATCCAGCACGGCCCCGCGCTGGACCTCTACGCCACGTACGCGCAGGTCTGGGGCCTGCGGGAGGGCGACCGGTACCTCGTCGTCCTGCCGTTCTTCCACACCGGTGGCAACAAGGCCGGGATGATCGTCAGCCTGCAGCACGGGCTCACCGTCGTCCCCATGGCGGTGTTCGACGCCGACGAGGCGCTGCGGCTGATCGAGACCGAGCGGGTGTCGATCATGAACGGCTCGCCGACGATCTACTACGCGCTGCTGGAGAGTCCGAAGCGTGAGTCGACGGATCTGTCGTCGCTGCGGCGGGCGGCCACCGGCGCGGCCGTAGTGCCGGTCGCGCTCATCGAGCGGTCGCGGGTGGACCTGCCCTTCGAGCGGCTCGTCACCGCGTACGGCATGACCGAGTGCATCGGGACGGCGACCATGTGCCGGGACGGCGACGGCGACGACGTCATCGCCAACACCAACGGCCGCGCCGTGCCCGGTGTCGAGCTGCGCGTGGTCGACGCCGGCGGCCAGGACCTGCCGCCGGGGGAGTCCGGCGAGGTTCTCATCCGCGGCGCCAACGTGACCCCCGGCTACTGGGAGGACCCGGCCGCGACGGCCGCCGCCATCGACCCCGACGGCTGGTTGCACTCCGGCGACATCGGCCACCTCGACGCCGCCGGCAACCTCAAGATCACCGACCGGCTCAAGGACATGTTCATCGTCGGCGGGTTCAACGTCTCCCCGGCCGAGGTGGAGCAGGTGCTGGCCCGCCACCCGCTGGTGTCGGAGGTGGCCGTGGTCGGCGTCCCCGACGAGCGGCTGGGAGAGGTTCCGAAGGCCTACGTGGTGCGCCGCCGCGGCGCCGAGGGCACCGCCGAGGAGCTGATCGCCTGGGCCAAGGAGCGGCTGGCTAACTTCAAGGTGCCGAGGTCGGTCGAGTTCGCCGACGACCTGCCGCGCAACGCCAGCGGCAAGGTGCTCAAGCGCGAGCTGCGCTCCGCCTTCGGTGGCTGAGCCCGCAGCGTGGCCGTTGTCCCCGCTGCCGGCCGTCGTGGACGGCGCGGTCACGGTCCGGATCGGCCCCGAGGTGTCGAACTCGCGCGGCGCGCTGTTCGGCGGCTGGTGCCTCGGGCTGGTCACCGAGGTGGCGCAGCAGGTCACCGGCCGCCGGCTGCGCGACCTCTCGCTCACCTACCTGCGGCCCGCCCCGGCCGGGAGCGACCTCACCGTGCGGGCCGAGGTGCTGGGCCCGGCGGGATCGCTCGCGTCGGTGCGGATCGAGGCGCTGACCGGCGGCTCCCCGGCGCTGGTGGCCACGGCGGTCACCGGGCCGGTCGCTGCCACTCCTGAGGGCCTCGTCGCGCCGTCGGTCCCGCCGCCGGCGGAGTGCCCGCCCCGGACGTGGCTGACCGGGCCCGGCACCGGGACGTCGGTGCTGCTCGACGTCCGGCTGGCGGCCGAGCAGCTGGACGTGCGCGCCGGCGGCCGCGCGCTGCTGTGGGCGAGCCTGCGCTGCCCGGTCGCCGACGAGGTGCGGCTCGCGGTGGTGAGCGATCACGTGCCGTACCTGCTGCGGCGCGCGCTCCCGGAGGTCGCCGGGGTGGCGACCGTCGCGGCGACGCTTCGGTCGGCGGGTGTGCCGCTGGGGGAGTGGGTGCTGCTCGAGGTGTCGCTGGTGGCGGTGGACGAGCGGCTGGGGGTGGGCCGGGTGTCGATGTGGTCCGACGGCCGGCTGGTCGGGACCGCCGAGCAGACGGCGCGGCTGTTCGCCCGCCGGGCCGCGCCGTGACCGGTCTCGAGGGGCGGGCCGTTGTGGACGGCGGCGCGAACGCCTGACGTTCTTCCCCGTCGGGCCGCAGAACTGTCAGACCTCGAACGTATGTTCGGTCCATGTCGCGGATGACCGGTACCGCCTCCCTCGCTGAGGGAGCGCTGATCGACTGGTCGATCAGCAAGCCGGTGAGCTTGCCGCGGTTGCCGGTGGAGCTTCTCGACCGGGTGCAGACGGCGGCGGAGTTGCAGCGGGTCGTGTCCCAGCGGGCGATGCTCGCGGCGTACGAGGCGGAGCTGGTCCTGAGCCTCGCCGACGCGTCCCCGGAGCACGACGATCCACCACCGGGCACGCGGGGCGCGCGGTCGTCGTGGGGTGCGGAGACGCGGTTGCCGGGGGTGTCGGAGTTCTTCCCTGCCGAGCTGTCGATGGTGCTGAACTGCGGTCGCGGTACGGCGGCGAAGCTGGCGGTGCGGGCGCACACGTGGCGCGAGGGGCTGCCGGGCACGTTCGCGGCGCTGGCCGCGGGGGTGCTGGATGAGCCGCGGGCGAAGGTCCTGGCCGAGGTGTTGGAGCAGGCGGCGCCGGAGGTGGCGCGGCGGGTGGAGGCGCAGCTGTTGCCGCAGGCGGTGGAGTTGTCGGTGGGGAAGCTGCGGAAGCGGGCGGAGGCGTTGCTGGCCGGGGTCGATCCCGATGGGGTCGATGAGCGGCGGGCGGAGACGCAGAAGGCCGCGGATGTGCGGATCTATCCCTCGACGCGGCAGGGGATGGCGATGGTCGCGGTCGAGTTGCCCGCGGACGAGGCGGCGGCGGTGCATGACGCGTTGACCCGGTATGCCGGGATGCAGAAGTCCGATGGTGACGTGCGGCCGATCGGTCTGCTGCGGACCCGGGTGTTCGCCGATCTGGTGCTGCGGCCGTGGGACGTCTCCCGGCCGCCGGTGACGGCGCAGCTGCAGGTCATGGCGTCCTTGAACTCTCTCGCCGGCACGTCGTCCGAGGCCGGTGAGGTGAGCGGGCTGGCGATCACCGCCGGCCACCTCCGCGAACTGCTGCGCCGCCTGGACGCCCTCGGTGTCCAGCCACCGGGGGGCGGGTCGGTGACGCTGGGTCTCACCGACGACGACGGCGTCCTGCTGGGTACCTGCACGCTCGATCAGCTGCGGCAGCTGGCGCGGCGCGGCTGCCCCTCGCATCCCGAGGAGGACTGTGGGTGTGCGGTGCTGGACCGGCCGGCGGCGGTCGAGTCCTACGGCCCGAGCCGGCCGCAGCAGCGGTTCGTGCACACGCGTGACCGCACCTGCCGGTTCCCCAACTGCGGCCAGCGCGTCGGGTGGGCCGACGCCGACCACGTCATCCCGCACGGCTGCGGTGGGGCGACCGACTGCAGCAACCTCTGTTGCCTGTGCCGCAGCCACCACCGGCTGAAGACCTTCGCCCCCGGCTGGCGCTTCGAGATGAGCGACGACGGAGTGCTCACCGTGACCACACCGTCCGGGGTCACCCGCACCACCCGACCACCCGGGATGCGACCACCACCAGAACCCGACCAACCCGAGGCGCCACCCGAACCGCCCGGCGCCGACGAGGGGGCGGAGAGGCCCGGGCCGCGGCTGGGCACCCTGGATCTGATCCGGCGATGGCGCCCGAGACCGCCCGGTAGTCCCAGCCCCTGGGCGCAGGACCCGCCGCCCTTCTGACCGCGTCGCGTCCGCGCGCCCGCGGCGGAGTCAGCCGCCGTACGGGCGGGTGATGATCTCGAGGAAGTGCCCGTCGGGGTCGCACCAGTAGACGCCGCGGCCGCCGTCGTTCGTGTTGATCTCGCCCGGCCGGTGCTGGAAGGGGTCCGCCCAGTACTGCAGACCGCGCTCCTGGATCCGGCCGAGGATCTGGTCGAACTCCTCCTCGCTCACCAGGAACGCGTAGTGGCGGGGCTGGACGCTCTCGGTGTCCTGGAAGTCGAGCGAGACGCCGTTGTCGAGGTCCACGACCGCGAACGGCCCGAATGCGGTGGGCGCCGGGCGCCCCAGCAGCTCGGCGAGGGTGGTCGCCGAGGCCCACCTGTCGCGGGCGCCGACGATCGTGTGGTTCAACTGGACGGGCATGGGCTGCTCCTCTCCGGAGGGCACGAGCACAGCACACGACGAGGCCGCCCGGGAGGCGTCGGCGCGCGCGGGGCCGCGGGCATCGGGAGCGGCGGAGGGACGACGGCCCCTGGGCAGCCCGGCACCGGACGAGGACCCTCCCAGAGGTGACCACCGCGGGAGCCGCCGCACTCGCCGAGGGCCGGGTCGCCCTGCGGCTCGGCGACGCCGCGCGGGCGCGGCGGGCGCTGGAGCCGTTCGACGGCGAGGACGCTTCCGGCGACGTCGTCGAAGGCCTGGCGCGGGCCGCGTACCTCGAGCTCGACTTCCCCCGCGCCGTCGAGGTCTGGGAGCGGGCGTACGCGGCGCACCGGCGCGACCCTGACCCGGTCGGCGCCGTGCGGGTGGCCCGGACGCTGTCCTGCCTGCACTTCATGGTGCTCGGGGACCGGTCGGTCGCGGCCGGCTGGCTGGCCCGAGCGCAGACCCTGCTGGCCGGCACCCCGGGGTCGCGCGAGGCCGGATGGGTCGCCCTCGACGTGGGCATGTTCGAGAGCGACCGCACCCGGAAAGAGGACCGCTACCGGGAGGCGCTCGCGATCGCCCGGCGTACGAAGGACACTGACCTGGAGGTGGTGACCCTCGCCTACCTCGGCGCCTCGCAGGTCCACGCGGACCGGACGAGTGCGGGCATGGCGCTGCTCGACGAGGCGCTCGCCGCGGTCCTCGGCCGCGACGTCGACGACTTCTTCGTCGTCGAGGAGGTCTTCTGCCAGCTCTTCTCGGCCTGCGAGTACGCCGGCGACGTCGCCCGGGCCGACGAGTGGATACGCCTCGGCGAGCAGATCGCCCAGCAGCGCCGGCTGCCCGCCGTCTCCGCCTTCTGCCGGACCCACTACGGCGGCGTGCTCACGGCGGCGGGCCGGTGGCCGGAGGCCGACGCCGCGCTGACGGCGGCGGTGCGCCTCTGGGGCCTCGGCCGACGGTCGTGGCTGCGGACCGGCGCCCTCGTCCGGCTGGCCGAGCTGCGGGTCCGGCAAGGCAGGATCGACGACGCCGCCGAACTGCTCGCCGAGGTCGACCCGGGCGTCGACGCCGCCGCCGCGCGTCCCCTCGCCGAGGTGCACCTGGCGCGGGGGGAGACCGAGCTGGCGGCGGATGTGCTCGAGCGAGCGCTGGCCGACGACCCCACCCACACCTCGGCGACCCTGCTGTGGGCGCTGCTCGCCGAGGTCCACCTCGCCGCCGGCCGGCCGACCGAGGCCGCTGCCGCGGCCGAGCGGGCGGCGGCGTGCGCACCACCGGGCAGCAGCCCGCACCTGTGCGCCGCGGCGGCGCTGGCGAGGGCACAGGTCTGCCTCGCGGCGGGGACCGGGGACCCGCAGGCATGCCTGCGGGCGGCGCTGGCCGGCTTCTCCCGCGCGCAGATGCCGATGGAGCTGGCCCGGTGCCGGCTGGTGCTCGCCGGCAGCCTGCGGACCGACCGGCCGGCGGTGGCGCTGGCCGAGGCCCGGGCGGCGCTGGCGGCCTTCTCCCTGCTGGAGGCGTCGCGGGACGCGGCGGCCGCCGCGGCCCTGCTGCGCTCGCTCGGGGTCCGGCCCGCCACGCCGGCACGGGCCGACGGCCGGCTGACCAGGCGCGAGGAGGAGGTGTTGGAGATGCTCGGCCACGGCCTGACCAACCCCGAGATCGCCGCGCGACTGTTCATCAGCCGGCGCACCGTCGAGCACCACGTCGCCGCCGTGCTCGCCAAGCTGGGTCTGCGGAACCGGGCGGAAGCCGCCGGTCACGCCCTGCGCACGGTCCCGGGGCACAGATAGGCGAGTTCACCGATCCCGGCCCCCGCCCGGCGGGCCACCGTCGTCCCCACCACCGGAGCGAGGAGGACGACATGGCCACCGACAGGACCGACCCGTACGACGTGATCGTGGTGGGGGCGCGGTGCGCGGGCGCCCCGACGGCGATGCTGCTGGCGCAGGCCGGGCACCGAGTGCTGCTGGTGGACCGGGCGGCCGTGGGCAGCGACACCGTGTCCACCCTGGTGATCCACGCGCCCGGGGTCGCCGCGCTGCGGCGGTGGGGACTGCTGGATGCGGTGACCGCGGGCGGGTGCCCGCCGATCGACACCTACTCCTTCGACTTCGGCCCGTTCACGATCGCCGGCACCCCCCGGCCGTACGAGGGCGGCTCCACCGCCTACGCGCCCCGGCGCACCCACCTGGACCGGGTGCTGGCCGAGGCGGCCGCTGCGGCCGGTGCGGAGGTGCGGGACCGGTTCTCGGTCGACGAGCTCCTCCGGGACGACGACGGCGCGGTCGTGGGCATCCGCGGGCACGGGCCGGGAGGTAGCCCGCTGCACGAGCGGGCGCGGGTCGTGGTCGGGGCCGACGGCGGTCACTCGCGGGTGGCCCGGGAGGTCGGCGCGGAGGAGTACCTCACCCGGCCCACCGGCATGTGGGCCGCCTATACCTTCTGGAGCGGGCTGCCCGTCGAGGACTTCGGCACGGTGTCCCGGCCGGGCCGCGGGTGGGCCGCGATCCCCACCAGCGACGGGCTCACCCTCGTCGGCGTCGGCTGGCCGGTCGCCGAGGCCGCGGCCTACAAGGCCGACGTCGAGGCGAACTACCTGGCCACGCTGGACCTGGTCCCCGGGTTCGCCGAGCGGGTGCGCGGTGCCACCCGGGAGGACCGGTTCTTCGGCGCGGCCGTGCCGAACGCCTTCCGGAAGCCCTTCGGCCCGGGCTGGGGCCTCGTCGGCGACGCCGGGTACACGAAGGACCCGATCACCGCCCAGGGCATCAGCGACGCCTTCCGGGACGCGGAGCTGTGTGCCGCCGCCGTGGACGAGAGCCTGCGGGGCGTGCAGCCGTTCGCCGAGGCGATGGCCGCCTACCAGCTGGCGCGCGACGTCCGGGCGATGCCGATCTACGAGTTCACCGCGCAGCTCGCGACGCTGGAGCCGCCCGCGGCGGAGGTGGCCCAGCTGCTGGCCGCGGTCTCGCGGGACCAGGGGGCGATGGACGACTTCGCGGGCGTGACCGCCGGGACCGTGTCCCCGGTGGACTTCTTCGCACCCGAGAACATCGGGGCCATCATGGGCGCCGCCGCTGCGCGCTGACCACGTGGTCACCCCCCTCGGGCGCGAGACGAGCGGCGAGCTCGGCGCGGGAGCCGACGTCCAGCTTCGTGTAGACGTGCCGCAGGTGGTACTCGATCGTCTTCGGGCTGAGGAAGAGGGCCGCGGCGGCCTCCCGGGTGGTGCTCCCCGCGGCGAGCAGCCGGGCGATCTGCTGCTCCTGCGGGGTGAGGGACTGCAGCGGGCCGGCGGCCCGGCGGGCGGCGGTCACGCCGGTGGCCCGCAGCTCGGCCGCGGCGCGGTCGGCCCACGGCCCGGCGCCCAGCGACTCGAAGCCGGCCAGCGCGGCGCGCAGCGGCCCGCGGGCGTCGGCCCGCCGCCGCGCGCGCCGCAACCGGGTGCCGTGCGCGAGGCGCGTGCGGGCGGTCTCGAAGACGTCCGGGGTCCGGACGTGCAGGGCCAGCGCCTCGGCGAAGCGGGCGTCGATCTCGGCGTCGGGACAGGTGAGTCCCGCCGCCCGCGCGGCCCGGGCCATGGCCCAGGGCTGCCCCTTCCGCCCGGCGCGGGCCGTGTACGCGGGGACGAGCCCGGCCGCCCGATCCGGCCGGCCGGCCGCGACCAGGGCCTCGACCAGCTCCGGCACGGGGGAGAGGTCGACGTCGTCGACGCCCCGCTCGGCGAGCAGCGCGACCAGCTCCTCCAGCCGGTCGATCGCGGCAGCGGTGCGGCCGGCGCCCAGGTCGAGCTCGCCGAGGGCCCACAGCGACCAGGCGGTGAAGACGCCGAGGTGCTGCTCCCCGCAGAGGACCCGGGCCTCCTCCGCGTGCGCCCGGCAGGCGGCGTCGCGGCCCTGCCGTGCCTCCAGCCAGGCCAGCCCGGCGAGGCAGATCGCCAGGTCCGCCGTCAGCCCCGCCTCGCGCGCCAGGGCGATGCCCTCGCTGTAGGAGACCTCGGCCTCGTCCCACGCGTCGGTGGTGGCCCGGTCGCGGGCCACGAGGAAGAGCAGCAGCGGCAGGCGCCCGATGTCGGTCCGGCGGCGCAGCTCCTCGACGACGGCCGACACCAGGTCCCGGCCGGTCGTCCGCTCGCGCAGGAACAGCGGGCCGGTCACCAGCAGCGGCGCGAGCCGGGGGTCCCGCGCGATCGCACCGTCCGCGGTCGCGGCCAGGGTCGCCGTCCGGATCCGGTCGGCGCCGCCCCGGCCGGTCAGGACCCCGGCGACCCCGCTGGCCATGGTGGCCACCCACGCCGCGGCCGGGCCGACGCCGCCGTCGAGCAGGCGGTCCAGCGCGTCCGCCGTGGGGCCCAGCGCGGCCGCGTCCCCCAGCAGGAAGCAGGCCAGGACGGCGTCGGCCAGCAGCAGCACGGCCGCGTCCGGATCGGTCCCCTCCGCCTCCGCGCCCGCGGCCAGGAGGACGTCGCGGGCCTCCTCGACCGCGCCGGTGCGGGTCGCGACCGCGCCGCGCAGCGCGGCGACCCGGATCCGCAGCGCGGGGGAGCGGGGCAGCCGGTCGGCCTCGGCGAGCAGCGCTGCTGCAGCCCCGGCGGCTCCGGACTGCTCCGCGGACTCCGCGGCGGCGACGAGCCGCTCGGCCCGGTCGGCCGGGTCCGGGCTGAGCCGGGCCGCCCGCTCGGCGGCGGCCGCGGCGACGGCGTAGGCGCTCCGGTCGCGGGCCCGCCCCGCCGCGGCGGCCAGCGCGGCGGCCGTCGGCTCGTCCGGGCCGAGTGCGGCCTCGGCCAGGTGCCAGGCCCGCCGGTCCGCGTCGCCCGCGTCGAGCGCGTCCGCCAGCGCCCGGTGCACCGCGCGCCGCTCGCCCGGGGTCGCCTCCGAGTACACGGCGGACCGCACCAGGCTGTGGCGGAAGGCCAGCCGCCCCGCGGACATCGTCAGCAGCCCGGCCGCCTCGGCCTCCTCGAGCGCGGCCGCCGACGTACCCAGCGCCCGGCACGCGCGGTCGACCGCGTCCACGTCGTCGCCGGCGGTCGCGGCCACCAGGAGCGCGGTGCGCGTCGCGGCGGGGAGTCGGTCGGCCCGCAGCGCGAAGACCCGGGCCAGTGAGGCGGGCACGGGGACCGGGGCGGCGGGCAGCAGTGCCGGCAGGCCCAGCCCGCCGGCGGCCAGCTCCGTCAGCGCCAGGGGGTTGCCGCCGGTGGCCGCGTGCAGGTGCTCGGCCACCCCGCCGTCCAGCCGGGAGCCGGCGGGGCCGAGCAGCGCCGCCACCGCCTCCAGCGGGAGCCCGCCGACCGGCAGCAGCGGCAGTGCGGCGGCGGTCAGGGCGCACGGCTCGTCGGGGCGGACGGCGGCCAGGAGCGCCACGGGATCGGCCGCGAGCCGCCGGGCCGCGAACGCCAGCGCCTGCGCCGACGGCTGGTCCAGCAGGTGCGCGTCGTCGAGGACCACGGCCAGCGGCGCGTCCTCCGCCGCCCGGCTGAGCAGGCTCAGCGTCGCCGCGCCCACGGCGAAGCGGTCCCCGGCCGGCCCGGGCCGCAGGGCGAGCGCCGCGGCCAGAACGTCTGCCTGCGGTGCCGGTATCCGGTCCAGGTGGTCCAGCACCGGCCGGAGCAGCTGCAGGAGCGCGCCGAACGGGATCCCGGACTCCGACTCCGTGCCGGCCGCGCGCAGCACGCGCATCGGTCGCTCGACGCTGCGGGCGGCTGCGACGGCGTCCTCGAGCAGGGTGGACTTCCCGATCCCGGCCTCGCCGACGAGCACCAGCGCCCCGCCCTGGCCGACGCGGGCGGCCGCCAGCAGCCCACCCAGCAGGGCGCGCTCGCGGTCGCGGCCGACCAGCATCCGCCGAGTCTAGGGAGAGCCCAGGGGGGTGCCCGGATGCGACGACGCGGTGCCGGGGACGAGCGTCGTCGCCGTTCCCAGACCACCTCACCGGAAGGCCCGTCGCATGACCGCCACCGAGATCCCCACCGCCCGCGCCATCGACCCCGACAAGCTGATGGGCTTCGTGTTCAAGGCCGTCGGCGAGGTCGGCGCGACGCTCAACACCGCGCTCGTCGTCATGGGCGACCAGCTCGGCTACTACCGGGCGATGGCCGACGGGACGCCCACGACGCCCGCCGAGCTGGCCGAGCGCACCGGCACCGACGAGCACTACACGCGGGAGTGGCTGGCCGCCCAGGCCGCCGGCGAGTACGTGACGTACGACCCGGCGACCGGCCGCTACACGCTGCCCGCCGAGCAGGCCGCCGCCCTCACCGACCCGGCCAGCCCCGCCTACCTGCCCGGCTTCTTCCAGATCGCCCACGGCACGACCCGTGACGCGCACGAGGTGCTCGCCGCGGCCCGGAGCGGCGACGGCCGCGGCTGGCACACCCACAACGCCGACGTCCACGACGGCTGCGAGCGGTTCTTCCGCACGATGTACAACGCCCACCTGATCGGCGAGTGGCTGCCGGCCCTCGAGGGCGTGGCGGCGAAGCTGGAGCGAGGAGCGCGGGTGGCCGACGTCGGCTGCGGCCACGGCGCCTCCACGGTCCTCATGGCCCAGGCCTTCCCGCGCTCGACCTTCGTGGGCTCGGACTACCACGCGGGCTCGATCGAGATCGCGCGTGCCCGGGCGGCCGAGGCCGGCGTCGGCGACCGGGTCACCTTCGAGGTCGCCCCGGCCACCGGCTTCCCCGGCCGGGACCACGACCTGATCACCATGTTCGACTGCCTGCACGACCTGGGCGACCCGGTCGGGGCGGCGCGGCAGGTCCGCGCGGCGCTGGCCGACGACGGCACCTGGCTGGTCGTGGAGCCGCAGGCCGGTGACCGGGTGGAGGACAACCTCAACCCCGTGGGCCGCGCCTACTACGGGTTCTCGACGCTGCTGTGCACCCCGGCCTCGCTGTCGCAGGACGTCGGCCTGGCACTGGGCACGCAGGCCGGGCCGGCGCGGATCCGCGACGTCGCCACCACGGCGGGGTTCACCCGGTTCCGCACCGCCGCGCAGACGCCGTTCAACAACGTCTTCGAGATCCGGCCGTGACGGCGCTCGACGACACCCGCGGGACGGCGCCGCACGAGCAGACTGCCGGGGTGGTCCACCACCCCGGCAGGGCGGTCGACGCCGACCGCACCGGTGTCGTCGAGCGCGACGGTGTCCCGCTGGCCTACGAGGTCGTCGGGGAGGGGCACGCGACGACGGTGCTGCTGCTGCCCACCTGGTCCATCGTCCCGTCCCGGTTCTGGAAGGCGCAGGTCGCGCCCCTGGCCCGCCGCTTCCGGGTCGTCACGTTCGACGGCCGGGGGAGCGGCGCCTCGGGGCGGCCGGAGGGGGCGGCGGCCTACACCGATGCCGAGTACGCCGCCGACGCCGTCGCCGTCCTGGACGCGACGGGCACCGACCGCGCGGTCCTGGTGGGCTTCTCCTGCGGCGCCGCCTGGTCGGTGCACGTCGCCGCCGGGCACCCGGACCGGGTCCAGGGCGTGGTGGCGATCTCGCCCTCGTGCGGGCTGTCGGTCGCCGCGCCCGACCGCGAGCGGTACGCGTTCGACGGCCGGTACGACACCCGCGAGGGCTGGGCGGCCTACAACCGGCACGCCTGGCTCGACGGCGGCTACGCCGACTTCCTCGACTTCTTCTTCGGGCGGATGTTCCCCGAGCCGCACTCCACGAAGCAGATCGAGGACTGCGTCGGATGGGGGCACGAGGTGTCCCCGCAGACCCTGGCCGACACCGTCGCGGGCCGGCTCGGTCTCGACGGCGCGGTCGCCGAGCCCCTGGAGCCGCTCTGCGCCCGGGTGCGCTGCCCGGTCACGGTGCTGCACGGCACCGACGACCGGGTCCGCCCCTGGCAGATCGGGGAGCGGCTGGCCGCGCTGACCGGTGGCTCGCTGGTGCTGCTGGAGGGGTCCGGCCACGGGCCGCCCGCGCGGGACCCGGTGCGGGTCAACCGGCTGATCGAGGAGTTCGTCGACCGCGTCGTCCCCCCGCCGGCCCGGCGGACGACGTGGACGCGGGCCGCCCGGCGCGGTCCGCGGGCCCTGTACCTCTCCTCGCCGATCGGGCTGGGGCACGCCCGGCGGGACGTCGCCATCGCGCAGGAGCTGCGGTTGCGGCACCCCGACCTCGCCATCGACTGGCTGGCCCAGGACCCGGTCACCCGGGTACTGGCCGACGCCGGGGAGACGGTGCACCCCGCGTCGGCGGCGCTGGCGAACGAGTCCGGGCACATCGAGGCAGAGTCCGGGGAGCACGACCTGCACGCGTTCCAGGCGATCCGCCAGATGGACGAGATCCTCGTCGCGAACTTCACCGTGTTCACCGACGTCGTGGCCGAGCAGCGCTACGACCTGGTCGTCGCCGACGAGGCCTGGGACGTCGACCACTTCCTGCACGAGAACCCGGAGCTGAAGCGGTTCGCGTTCGCCTGGATGACCGACTTCGTCGGCTGGCTGCCCATGCCCGAGGGCGGCGGCCGGGAGGCGGCGCTGACCGCGGACCTCAACGCCGAGATGATCGAGCAGCGGGCCCGCTTCCGGCGGGTCCGCGACCGGTCGGTGTTCGTCGGCAACCCCGACGACGTCGTGGACGGCGACTTCGGACCCGGCCTGCCGAGCATCCGCGACTGGACCGCGGAGAACTATGACTTCGCCGGGTACGTCACCGGCTTCGACCCGGCACGGCTGCGCGGCACCGAGGAGCTGCGCCGGGAGCTGGGGGTCCGGGCCGGTGAACGGCTGTGCCTGGTGACCGTCGGTGGGTCCGGCGTGGGCGGCTCGCTCCTGCGGCGGGTCCTGGACGCCGTCCCGCTGGCCCGGCGCCTGGCCCCCGCGCTCCGCTTCGTGCTGGTCGCCGGCCCCCGGATCGACCCGGCCGCGCTACCGGAGGTGGACGGCGCGCGGGTGATGGGCTACCTGCCGGAGCTGCACCGGTACCTGGCCGCGTGCGACGTCGCCGTCGTCCAGGGTGGCCTGACGACGTGCATGGAGCTGACGGCACTGCGCAAGCCGTTCGTCTTCGTGCCGCTGCGCCGGCACTTCGAGCAGGCCTTCCACGTCCGCCGCCGGCTGGAGCAGTACGGCGCCGGCCGCTGCCTGCCCTACGAGCAGGCCGCCGAACCCGACGCGCTGGCGGCGGCGGTCGTGGCGGAGCTGGGCCGGGAGGTCGACTACCGCCCGGTGGAGACCGACGGCGCCGCTCGCGCGGCCGCGCTGCTCGCCGAGCTGCTCTAGCGCCCGACGGCGCGGCGTCGGCGTGTCCGGTAACGGTTCGGGCAGCGGCGCCGCACCCGCTTGCGGCTCCCACAGTCGCGCCGGGACCGTTCCGGTACCGGCGGCGGAGCACCGTGGCCGGGCCCCGCAGCCGGACCGGGGGAGTGGTCGCCGTGGAGTGGTTGGCCGTCACGAGCATCGGTTTCCTGGCCGCCACGGCGGTGGTGATCGCCCTGGGCCGGAGGTCGACCGCGCGCTGGGAGCGGGAGTCGGCGGGCCGCCGTCGACGTCGGCCGGCCGTCGTCCGGCGGCGGGTCACGCGGTTGCGGCGCACGGGCGGCGACCGGAGCCCGAGCGCCCGCTGACCGGGCGGGGCGGCCGCGTCGCGGACGTCAGCCGCCGGCCAGCAGTGCCCTGATGGCGTCGAGCGTGTCGGCCTCGGCGGTGGTCTTGTCCGGGCGGTAGCGCAGCACCCGCGCGAAGCGCAGCGCGACGCCGCCGCGGTACCGGGTGCTGCGCTGCGCCCCGTCGACGGCGACCTCGACCACCAGCTCCGGCCGCAGCCGCACGCCCCAGTCGGGCCGCTCGACGGCGTACTCCGGGAAGGTCGCGGTCTGCCAGGCCAGCAGCTCGTCGGTCATGCCCTTGAACGTCTTGCCGACCATCACCGGCTCCCCGCCGTCGGGGTCGCGCGCGGCCAGGTGGATGTTCGACAGGGACCCGGTCCGCCGCCCGTACCCCCACTCGGCGCCGATCACCACGAGGTCGAGGGTGTGCACCGGCTTGACCTTCTGCCACGCCTTCCCGCGCCGGCCGGCGGCGTAGGGGGCGTCCAGCGCCTTGACGACGACGCCCTCGTGCCCGGCCGCGAGCGCGGAGTCCAGCACGCCGGCCGCCTGCTCCGGGGTGGGCGAGCGGACGCCGGGCATCCGCAGCGGCGCGTGCTCCTCGGCGGCCAGCAGCTCCGCCAGCGCGTCGAGCCGCACGGCCAGCGGCTCGTCGAGCAGGTCCCGGCCGTCGAGGTGCAGGACGTCGAAGAGGAACGGCGAGAGGACGACGGCCGGATCCGGGGAGTCGCTGCCGAACCGGCTCATCGTGTCCTGGAAGGCGCGGGGGCGGCCGTCGTCGTCCAGGGCGAGGGTCTCCCCGTCGAGGACGGCGGTGCGGCACGGCAGCGCCCGGATGCGCTCGACCAGCTCGGGCACGCCGTCGGTGACCTCGCGGAGCGTGCGGGTCCAGACGCGGACGTCGTCCCCGTCGCGGTGCACCTGGATCCGTGCGCCGTCCAGCTTGTGCTCGACCGTGACGTCGGTGCTGAGGTCGGCGAGCGCGGCGTCCAGCGACGAGCCCGGGCTGGCCAGCATCGGCCGCACCGGCCGGCCGACCCGCAGGGTCTCCGCCTCCAGCGCGGCGACGCCACCGCTCAGCGCGGTGGCCGCGGTGGCGGGCACGCTGCCGGTCAGCATCGCGGCCCGCCGGACGGCGGCGGCCGGTACCTCGGCGGCCAGGGCGACGGCGTCGGCCAGCACCCCCTCCAGCGCACCCTGGCGGAGCTCGCCGGTGAGCAGCCGGATGAGGAACCGCTGCTCGTCGGCGGTCGCGGCACCCAGCAGCCCGGCCAGGACGGCGTCGCGGCGGGCGACCGACCCCGCGCCCGAGGTCCCGGCCAGCTCGGTGAGGGCGGTGTCGACCGCGTCGACGGTCAGCCCGGGCTCGGCGGCCGCCTCGTACGCGGCGCGGGTGAGGGTGCGCCAGCCGAGCCCGAGCCGGCCCTGGCGCGGTTCCCCCGAGAGCCACGCGGCGACCGGCTCCACCTCGCCCGGGCCGGCCACCCGGAGCAGTGCAGCGAGGGCCGCCGACTTCGCGGTGCGGGAGCGGGTGGCCGCGACGGCCCCCGACGCGGCGACGACCTCGGCGAACAGCACCGCGTCATCGTCCCAGCGGGCACCGACAGGTGCCCGCTGTCGTCAGCGGGCGGCGGCCACCTCGGTGCGGGCGTGCGACGCGACGAAGGAGCGCAGCACCGGGTAGATGCCGGTCGTCCACCCGGAGCCGCTGAAGACGCCGTAGTGGCCGACCCCGGGCTGGAGGTGGTGCCGCTTGCGGCCGGCCGGGATGCCGGTGCACAGGTCGTGTGCCGCCGCGGTCTGGCCGGGCGGGCACATCTCGTCCTTGCCGCCCTCGACGGTGAGCAGCGCCGTCCGGGTGATCGCCGCGGGGTCGACCGGCCGGCCGCGGTGGGTGTACCGGCCGGTGGCCAGGTGCTGGTCCATGAAGACGCGCTCGAGGGTCTCCAGGTAGAACTCCGCGGGCACGTCCATGACCGCGCCGTACTCGTCGTAGAAGGACCGGGTGCGGGCCGCGGCCTCCGTGTCGCCGTCGACGAGGGCGCGGTAGAGCCCGAGGTGGGCCTTGAGGTGGCGCCGCGGGTCGAGGGACATGAACGCCGACAGCTGGGTGACGCCGGGGTAGACCCGGCGGCCGGCGCCGGGGGCGGGCGCGGGCACCGTCTGCACCGCCCACCGCTCGAAGGACGCCAGCGAGCGGCGGGCCGCCAGGTCGTTGACCGGCCCGGGGTTGACCCGCGTGTCGACCGGGCCGGCCATCAGCGTCAGCGTGGGCGGGGTGGCCGGGTCGCCGTCGGCGGCGAGCAGGGCCACGGCCGCGAGGACGGGGACGGCGGGCTGGCAGACGGCGACCACGTGGGTGTCGGGGCCGAGGTGCCGCAGCGCCTGGAGCACGTGGTCGACGTACTCGTCGAGACCGAAGGGCCCGTGCCCGACCGGGACGTCGCGGGCGTTCTCCCAGTCCAGCGCGTAGACGTCGTGGTCGGCCAGCAGGGTGCGGACCGTGGGCCGCAGCAGCGTGGTGAAGTGCCCGGACATCGGTCCGACCAGCAGCACCCGGGGCTGCCCGGTCACCGCGGGCCGGTCGAAGTGCCGGAGGGTGGCGAACGGGGTGCGCAGCGCCGCCCGCGGGTGCACCTCGACCGGGCGGCCGCCGACCACGACCTCGTCGATGCCCCACGCGGGCCGGGTGTGCGTGGGAGCGGCGTGCGCGAGGATCTCGCAGGCGGCGCGGACGCGGCGCAGGGGCGGCCGGCCGGGCACCGGCGCGGGCAGGGCACCGAGCGCCCGGGCGGTCAGCCCGGAGGCTCTCCGGAGCGGGGTGCTGGCCCGTCGTTGCAGCTCGTAGGCCTGGTAGAGCATCGCGTCGATCCGTCCTCGGTGCCGTCGGTGGGTGTGACCCCGGTTACTACTCGACGGTAACCTCCGTGCCCGGGAGGCGCGCGGTCAGCGGCCGGGGCTCAACGGCAGGCGCACCCGGAGCACCGTCTCCTCCGGGCGGACGTCGATCTCGATCTGCCCGTGGTGCCGGGCGACGATGCGGTGGGAGATATCGAGGCCGAGCCCGATGCCCTCGCCGACGGGCTTGGTGGTGAAGAACGGGTCGAAGGCGTGCTTCTGCGTCTCGGCGTCCATCCCCCCGCCCGTGTCCCCGATCTCGACCAGCACGCCGGACGGCACCCGGCGGGTCGACACCCGCAGCGTCCCCCGGTCGGCGGCGTCCTCGCGGGTCATGGCGTCGACGGCGTTGGCGATCAGGTTCGTCCAGACCTGGTTGAGCTCGCCCGCCGCCGCCTCGATCGCCGGGACGTCGTCGGCGTGGTCCCGGACGACCGTGATCCCCGGCGGGATGCGGGAGGCGAGGATCGTCAGCGTGCTCTCCAGCCCCTCCGCGACGTCCGTCTGCTGCACCGTCGCCCGGTCCAGCTGCGAGTAGGAGCGCACCGCACCCACGAGACCGGAGATCCGGCCGGTGGACTCCTTGAGCTCGGTGAGCAGCCCGGCGGCCACCAGCGTGCTCGCCACCCACTCCACGCCGGGCTCCAGGGCTGCGCCGGGGAGCGCGCCGGCCGCCCGGTCCAACCACGGGACGTCGACGCCGGCGCCGGCGAGCGTCGGGGCGAGCTCCCACTCCCGGCCGACGCCGTGCTCGGCCAGCCAGTCCGCCACTTCGTCCTCGCGGTCGGACAGCGCGATGCCGCCCAGCGGGGTCGCCGGCGCCTCGATCTCCCGGCGCAGGCCGTCGAGTGCGGTGAACTGGGCGGCCGTGACGGACCCGGCGGCCAGCCGGCCGAGGGTCGACAGCAGGACGTCGCAGGCCGACGACAGCTCGTCGACCGCCTGCGACGCGGCCGCCGCCGGGTTGTTGATCTCGTGGGCGAGCCCGGCGGCCAGCGTGCCGAGCGCGACCAGCGACTCGCGCTGCCGGGCCACGAGCTCGAAGGTGCGCGCCGTGCGCACGAACCCCTCGATGAGGTGCACCCCGAGGGGGAACCGGTCGCTCGACCACGCCCGCAGGGCGGTGGCCGGCACCCGGAGGACCCGCCCGGCGGAGGTCGCCCGGCCGGTGGCGACGTAGACCCCCTGCTCGTCCCAGGCGCGGAACCCGCCGGCCCAGCGCCCCGGCACGTCCATGGCGCCGAGCAGCAGCTCCTCGCGCCCGACGTGGCGGACGAGGTCGAGGCTGCCCTCGACGAGGACCAGCCAGTCGTCGGCCGGGCGGTTCTCCGAGAAGAGCACGTCACCGGGGGAGAAGCGGACCTCGGCACCGACCGCCAGGAGCTCCCGCAGCTGGTCGTCGGTCGTGCCGTCGAAGAGGCCGAGCCGGCGCAGGTCGCCGACGTCGAGGGCGGTCGGGGTCGTCATGGGTCCCTCCAGCTGGCACCCCCCGCGCCCCCGAGGACGGTGGGAGGAGTCGTTCCGGGTCGGCGAGCCTAGCGGCGGCTACCGCTCGCCGGGGTAGGGCGGAGCACTGTCGGCCACGACCGCGCCGCGCTGCCCGATCGGCCGCTCCGGGCCGACGGTCGAGTCGCGGACGGTCTCCTTCTCCGCCTCGGCGTTGACCGCCGCCCCGGCGATGACGAGGAAGACGCTGAGCCACAGCCAGAACATGCTGATCGCCACCCCGGCCAGGGAGCCGTAGGTCGACTCGTAGTTGCCGAGGCTCTGCACGTAGGCGAACAGCCCCAGCGACGTGACCAGCCACAGCAGCGTGGCCAGCCCGGCCCCGGGGGTGATCCACCGCCAGCGCGCGTCGTGCCGGTCCGGGGCGTACCGGTAGAGGACCGCCAGCGCGGCGGCCATCACCGCGGCGGCGGCCGGCCAGGCGAGGAGGTGCGCGGTGGTCCGGACCGCACCCGGCGCCCCGGACAACGCGCGCGAGACGAGGCCGCCGCCGGCGATCACGGCACCCACCAGCAGCGCCCCGCCGAGGACCAGCACCAGGCCGATGCCGCTGCGCCGCAGGAAGCCCCGCGTCTCGGTCTCGTGGTAGGCCAGCGTGAGGGCGTCGACGAGGTAGGTCGCGGCGGTCGTCGCCGTCCACAGCGCCACCAGCAGGCCGCTGATCCCGCGCCACGTCAGGACGTCGCCCGAGGCGGTGGTGATCGTCGTCAGCTGGTCGGCCACGATCGGCTCGAGGTCGTCGGGCAGCGACGAGGCCATGTCGGACAACTGGGCCAGGGCCTGCTCGGGCGTGTTCAGGGCGCCGTACAGCGACAACGCCGTCACCAGCACCGGCGCGATCGACAGGACGGCGAAGAAGGAGATGCCGGCGCTGGCCACCTGCAGCCGGTCGGACAGCACGTGCCGGACGGTCCGGCGCAGCACCCGCCGCCACTGGGCGGCCCGCAGGTGGTGCGGCCCCGTCGCGTCCGTGCCGCGCCGGGGCGGGGACGGCGGGGCATCGCCGCCCCGCGACGCCCTGCTCTCGGCCATGCGAGCAGCGTTCCCCACCGGGGGAGCGACACGCGCGGGTCGGGAGTCCCGGGTTCAGCCGGCGGCGAGCCGCCCCACGAGCGCGACGGCGCCGGCCAGGTCCAGGGGTGCCCCCTCGGCCAGCGCGTCGGCCAGCTGGTCGGCCTGGAGGGCCTCCTCGGTCGACGCGACGTACCGCTGCCCGTCCAGCAGGTCCATCTGCACCGGGTCGTATCCGACGAGGCGCGCGTTGGTCCGGACGGCGCCCAGCAGGACGGCGGCGTCGCGCGGCCGACCGGCGGCGGCCAGTGCGCCCACCGAGGTGAGCAGCCCGGCCATCGTGCTGGTGACGTCCTCCTCCTCGGTCGTCAGCGCCAGGATGTCCACCATCGAGGTGAGGGCCTCCTGTGGCCGGCCGGTGTCGACGAGCACCTTCGAGGCGATCCACAGCGAGGAGACCTGCGCCCACGTGTGTCCGAGGTCCGCGGCCAGCCGGGCGGCGCGGTCCAGTTGGACGAGGGCGCCGTCGGTGTCCCCGGTGACGCGGGCCAGCTGCCCGAGCGTCATCGCGACCTCCGCCTGCACCCACTCCAGGCCGGTCAGCCGCGCGAGCTCCTGCCCGCGGGCGACGTCGGCCGCGATCGCCGCGTCGTCCCCGCCGAACAGGGTGTGCACGAAGCCGCGCAGCACCAGGGCAAGGGGGAGCGCCCGGTCCCCGGGGTCGGTGCCGTCGCCGGCGATCTCGTCGCTGCGCGCCAGGATCGACTGGACGTCGCCGACGAGGTAGGCGAGCAGGCCGTCGCCGAGCAGCGCCGCGTTGCGGACGGCGCGCGGGGCGTCGGGGGCGGCGTCCAGGGCGGCGCCGAGCCAGCGGCGGCCCTCCTGGACGTGCCCGCGCCGGAACCACCACCAGCTCAGCGCCCCGCCGATCCTCAGGGCCACCTCGCCCTGGCCGGCGCCCAGGGCGTGCGCCATCGCGGCGCGCAGGCCGGACTGCTCGGCGTCCAGCCGCCGGGCGCTGGCGTTCCACCGCGGCCCGCGCAGCGTCGTCTCGAGCTCGGCGGTCAGCGCCACGACGAACGCCGCGTGCCGGTCGCGCAGGCGCCGGCCCTCCTCCCGGGTCAGCGTCTGCTCGGCGTACTGCCGGAGGGTCTCGAGCATCCGGTAGCGGCCGGTCCCGTGGTCCAGCTCGACCAGGGACTTGGCGACGAGCACCCGCAGCAGCGGCAGCGTGGCGCCGTCGACCTCCGGGCCGGCGACCGCGGCGACGGCGTCGGGCCCGAAGGTGCCGGGCAGCACCGACACCGCGCGGAACACGGCCAGCTCGGCCGGGGTGAGCAGGTCGACGCTCCACTGCACTGTGGCGGCGAGGGTGCGCTGGTGCGGCGCGGCGGTCCGCCATCCGCCGGACAGCAGCGCGAACCGGTCGTCGACCCGGGCGGCCACCTCGGCCAGCGGCAGCGTGGTGAGGCAGGCGGCGGCCAGCTCCACCGCCAGCGGCAGCCCGTCGAGCGCGGTGCAGAGCTCGCGCACCTGCTGCAGCTCCTGGGCCGACGGGGTGGACAGGTGCGGCGCGGCGAGCCGTGCGCGGTCGAGGAAGAGCTGCTCGGCGTCGCTGCCGGGGGCGCCGGTGGGCATCGGCCCGCACGGCTGCACCGTCTCGCCCGGGACGCCCAGCGGCTCCCGGGAGGTGGCGAGCACCTGGAGATCCGGGCAGCGGGAGAGGAGCGCGGCCCCGAGGGCGGCGGCCGCCTCGACGACGTGCTCGCAGTTGTCCAGCAGGAGCAGCAGCGGCCGCCCCTGGACGGCGGTGGCGACGGCTCCGAGCGGGTCGCCGGCGGTCAGGCTGACCCCGAGCACCGTGGCGACCTCGGCGGCGACGAGCTGCGGGTCCTCGATCCCGGCCAGCTCGACCAGGGCGGCCGGTGGCGATCCGGAGGGGCGCCGGCGCGCGGCCTCGAGGGCGAGCCGGGTCTTGCCGCTGCCGCCGGGCCCGACCAGCGTGAGCAGCCGCTGACCGGCGAGGGCGGAGGCCAGCGCGCCGAGCTCCTCGCCGCGGCCGACGAACGCGGTCAGCGGCACCGGGAGGGGGGCGATCGGCACGGCTGCCGGCGCGGGATCCGGGACGGCCGCCGCGGGGGCGGGGACGGCGGCCCGCGGCGGGGCGGCGAGCTCGCCGTCCTGCCGGAGGATGCGGCCGTACAGGTCCTGCAGGGCGCGGCCCGGGTCGACGCCGAGCTCGTCGGCCAGCAGGGCGCGGCCCTCGGCGTAGGACTCCAGCGCCTCGGCCTGCCGTCCGCTGCGGTAGAGGGCGAGCATCAGCGAGGCGCGCAGACCCTCGCGCAGCGGCTTGGCCCGCACCAGCTCGTTCAGGTCGTCGACGATCTCGGCGTGCCGGCCCAGGCGGAGGTCCAGGTCGGCGGCCAGCTCGCGGGCGTCCAGCCGCAGCTGCTCCAGCCGCTCCGACTCCTCGGCGGCGAAGGCGGCGGACACGTCGGCGTAGGCCGGGCCGCGCCACAGCGCGAGACCCTCCCCGACGGCGGCGCGGGCGGCCTCGACGTCGCCGCGCGCGTCCAGCTCCCGGGCCGAGCGCAGCAGCCGGGCGAAGCGGACGGCGTCCACGTCGTCGGAACCGACGGCGAGCAGGTACCCGGGGTCGCGGGTCAGCAGCAGCGTCCAGCCGCCGGGCGCGGTGTCGGGCTCCAGTTCGCGGCGCAACCGGGAGATCAGGGCCTGCAGGGTGTTCGAGGCCGACGCCGGCGGCTGCCCGCTCCACACGCGGTCGGCCAGCACGTCGACCGGGACGGTGCGGCCGGCGTCCACCAGCAGGGCGGCCAGGGTGGCGCGGTGCCGGGCGGTCTGGCCGGGCAGCAGCCGGTCGTCGCGCCGGATCTCGACGGGACCCAGCACCCGGAAGGAGGTCGTGCTCATCGGCGCGCAGCCTAGGGGCGGCAGGTCACGGCGCGGTGACCTGCCGCGCAAGCGTTCGGCAAGGACCGGCCAAGCGGGTGCGCCGAGGCTCGGACCGACCCGCCCGCACCACCCGTGGAGCGTCCGTGCACCCGACCGGCCCGCCCGACCTGCCCCCCGAGCTGACCGCCCGCCTGGGCGAGCGGCTCTCGCCGGGCGCGACCGTCGCCGACGGCTGCGTCGTCCGGGTCGCCACGCCCGAGGACGTCGTCGCGGTGCTGCGGCTGGCCGGCCGGCACGGCGTCGCCGTCCGGGAGGGGACGGCCCCGGCCGGCTCCGCGCGGGCGCTCGTCGTCGACTCCGGGGCGCTCGACGCGACGACCGTCTCCCCGGCCGGGTGGGCGCGGGTCGGCGCCGGCGTCCGGTGGGGCGAGCTGCTCGACGCCGCGGCCGCCCAGGGGCTGGTCGCGGTGACCGGGCCCTCGGTCGCGGGCCGGGTGGTCGACTCGGTGACCGGTGCCGGCGTCGGCCCGCTGGCCCGCACCTACGGACTGGCCTCCGACCGGGTCCGCGCCGTCGAGCTGGTGACCGGGGACGGCGTGCTGCGACGGGCCACGCCGACCGAGGAGCCGGAGCTCTTCTGGGGCGTCCGCGGCGGCGGCGCGGGCCTCGGCGTGCTGACGGCCGTCGAGCTGGACCTGCTGCCGGGCGCCCCGGTCGGGTCCGCCGTCCTCCGCTGGCCGGGCGACCAGGCTGCGCGGGTGCTCCCGGTGTGGCGGGAGTGGGCGACCGCGCTGCCGCCGTCCGCCGGGACCTCGCTCGTGCTGGCCCGGCCACCCGCCGGGGGAGCGACGGTCACGGTCACCGCCACCTGGACCAGCGATCCCGAGGACGGCGAGGCCCTCCTCGCCCCGGTGTACGGCGCGGTACGGCCGCACGCCGGGTCCGTCCTGACCCGGATCCTCGGCGACCTCCGCCCGGCCGCGGTCGGCTCGCCGTCGGCGCGGGAGTCCTCGCTGCTGCTGGACGCCCTGCCCGCCGACGGCTGCGCGGCGGTGCTGGGCGCGCTCGGCGCGGGACTGCCCCGCTGGGTGGAACTGCGCCTGCTCGGCGGTGCGGTCCGGTGGGCACCGCAGGTCTCCGGCGCCGTCGCGTCCCGGGACGCCGCGCTGGCCGTGCGCGTGATCGGCGGCCCCGACGCCGAGGCGGTCGCGGCCACCCGGGCGTGTGCCGAGGACCTCCGCGCGGCCCTGGGCGGCGCGGCCGGCGGACGGCGGGCCGTGCACGGCCGGACGGCGGACCCCGACGTCCTCGCCCGCGACCACGGGGCCGCCACCCGGGCCCGGCTGGACGCCTTGGCCGCGGCCACCGACCCGCACCGCATCCTGGCCGGCGCGGTCCCGGCTCAGGGCAGCGAGACGCCGTCCAGGTAGAACCAGCGGCCGCCCTCGCGCAGGAACCGGCTGTCCTCGTGCTGCGCGCCGCCGCGGTACGAGGCGCGGAACTCCACGGTGCCCTCGGCCGCGAGCATCGAGCCGCCCGTCGTGGCGAGCACCTCCAGGCCGGTCCAGCGCACGTCCGGGTCCAGGTCGAGGGCGGCCGGCCGGGTGCGCGGGTGCCAGGTGGCGAGCAGGTACGCGGGGTCGCCGACGGCGAAGGCGCTGTACCGGGAGCGCATCAGCTGCTCGGCGGTCGCCGCCGACGCCGTCCCGTCGTGCAGCCGGCCGCAGCACTCGGCGTACGGCAGTCCGGTGCCGCAGGGGCAGCGTCGGGGAGTCACGTGGACAGTCTCCCCGGCCCGCGGGACAGGGGATGCCCCGACCGCGGGAACCAGGGTCGGGTCCGGGCGTTCCCCGATGGGCACGGGACCCGCCGCGGGACAGGCTCCTCCCATGACCTCGACGCAGACCTCGCAGACCGTCCCGCCCCCGGCCGACCAGCCCCTCGCTCCCGGCCGGCCCCCGATCCAGCGCGGCCGCACCGGCACGATGCTCGGCGGTGTGTGCCGCGGGCTGGCCGACGCGACCGGCATCGACGTGGTGCTGTGGCGCGTGGGCTTCCTCGCCCTCGCCCTCACCGGTGCCGGCTTCCTCCTTTACCCGCTGCTGTGGGTGGTGCTCCCCGCCGGCCCGCTGCCGGAGGGTGCGTCCCCCGCGCCGCTGGACCCGATGGTCGAGCGGCTGCACGACGGCCTGAACGGCGCGCTGTCCGGCGGCCGGGGCTGAGTCAGCTGCGGGCGGCGACCTGCCGCACCGTCTGGACGACGTAGACGACCGACAGCACGAAGAACAGGCCGCCCACCACGGCGCGGACCTGGTCGTCGTCCAGCGGGGAGCGGCGGGCGACGGGAGCGGCGACGGCGTCGGCCACCTTCGCCCGCCACCCCTGGAGACCGGCCTTGCCGAAGGAGATCGCGTCCATGGGGGAGCCCCTACCCGATGGGGCACCGCGTACCCGCCCGGGAGGCGGCCGGCGGGTCTAGCGTCTGCCGCGCCGCGGATCGACGCCGGCGGCCGTCGCCCAGGAGGCGCGTCATGAGCTCGTCCGAGAACCCGTACCCCCCGCCGGCCCCCGGGCCCGCGGCTCCCGTCCCGCCGTGGACCGGCGACGCGCCGCCGCCGCCCGGGTACGGCGCGCCGATGCCCGTGCCACCCGCCGGCGACCGCTACGCCCGGCCGCTCGGGCCGGTGGGGCAGATCCGGTCGACCGGCCTGACGATGCTGCTGTTCTTCGTGACCCTCGGGATCTGGTCGCTCGTGTACTACTACCAGACCCACGACGAGATGAAGCGGCACAGCGGCGAGGGCCTGGGCGGGCCGATCGCGCTGGTGATCGCGATCCTCTTCGGCATCGTCAACCCCTACCTGCTCAGCGCCGAGGTGGGCCAGCTGTACGAGCGCAGCGGCCGCACGCCGCCGGTGACCGTGCTGACCGCGCTCTGGTTCTTCCCCGGGATGCTGATCATCGTGGGGCCGTTCATCTGGTTCGTCCGGACCAACCGCGCCCTCAACGAGTACTGGGCGGGCCTGGGCGCCCGCTGATCGCCTGCGCCGCACCCCGGCCGCTCCGGGACGGCCGTCACCTCCCGGGCGTCGGCTCGTTGGAGTGGGGGACATGCCCCCGGCTCCATCGGAGTAGCCCGTGCGCCGTCTCGTCCTCACCGCCCTCGCCGCCGTCGCGGTCGTCCTCGGTCTCGCCGTCCCCGCCTCGGCGACGCCCGGCGACCAGGGCGCCCGCCCGCCCGCGCCCCTGGACTACGTCGCCCTGGGTGACTCCTACAGCGCCGCGTCCGGCGTCCTGCCGCCCGACCCGACCGCCGCACCGCAGTGCCTGCGCTCGACGCGGAACTACCCGCACGTGCTGGCCGCCCAGCTGGGTGCCCGCTCCTTCACCGACGTCACCTGCGGGGGCGCCGACACCACCCACTTCGCCACCGCGCAGTATCCGGGGGTGGCTCCGCAGCTGGCCGCCCTGAGCCCCGACACCGACCTGGTCACCATGACGATCGGCGGCAACGACAGCGGCGTCTTCATCAACTCGATCCTGCGCTGCGGCGCCGCCGGGCTCACCACGCTGGGCCAGGGCAACCCCTGCCAGCAGCAGTACGGCACGTCGTTCGAGGACACGGTGCGCACCGTGACCGGCCCCTCGCTGGTGGCGGCGCTGACCGCGGTCAGGCAGGCGGCGCCCAACGCCCGCATCGCGATCCTCGGCTACCCGTCGATCCTGCCGCCCACCGGCGGCTGCTTCCCGGTCATGCCGGTCGCCGTCGGCGACGTCCCCTACCTGTACAGCCTGCAGACGACGCTCAACCAGGTCATCGCCGACGCCGCCCGGCAGACCCACGTGACCTTCGTCGACATGACGGGGCCGTCGCAGGGTCACGACGCCTGCCAGCCGCTCGGTGTGCGCTGGGTCGAGCCGGTGCTCACCGGCACCAACCCGGTGATCGTGCACCCGAACGCGCTGGGCGAGCAGGCGATGGCCGCCGCGGTCACCCGCACGCTGCGCCTCGGCTGACCTCCCGCCGGGAGGGACGGCGTCAGCGCCCTTCCCGGCGGGTCATCCGCACCCGGAGGCCGGCGACGTGCGCCCGGGCCGCGTCCTCGGCCCCGCGCTCGTCGCCGGCCTCCAGCGCGTCCACGATGCGCCGGTGCTCCGCGGCGGCCAGCCGGCGGTTGCGGTCGTCGGACCAGATGTCGGACCGGTACAGGTGCGCCTGGGTGTCCAGCCGCTGCAGCGCTCCCGCCAGCGGGGCGTTGCCCGCGAGCGCCCGGACCGCCGTGTGGAACTCCACGTCCAGCCGGGTGTCGCGGCGCTCGTCGGCCGCCTCGGCCAGCAGGCGCTCCTGCTCGCCGACCATCGCGCGGAGCAGGTCGAGGTCGGCGACCGTCGCGGCGGTCGCCGCTCGCCGGGCCGCCAGCCCGTCGAGGACCTCGCGGACCTCCAGGACGGCGCACACCGTCTCCTCGTCCAGCGTCGCCACCCGTGCCCCCACCCGCGGCGTGTGCACGGCGAGCCCCTCGTGCATGAGCCGCAGCACCGCCTCGCGGACCGGGCTGCGCGAGACCGCGAGCCGGGCGGCGAGCGCCGGCACGCTCAGCGGGGTCCCCGGCCCCAGCGCCCCGGACAGGATCTCCTCCTGCAGCCGGCGGTGCACCGACTCGGCCAGCAGGTCGCCGGGGACGTCCTCGGACGGGATCGGGGTGGCCATGGCGATACATGTAGCACGCCCGGGCGCCCGCCGACAGGAGCGTCATGCCCGCGGGTATCTGCATGTGCAGGAACGGTCATCACGCCGTAACGACGGGCTGGTTACATGCAGGGGTATCGCCGACCACTCCCGGAGGACCCCATGAGCAGCCCCCTGACCGAGCTCGACCGCGAGGCCCGCATGGGTGGTCTCGGCACCGAGACCGGGACCCGCGAGGTGCGCCGGATCAGCCTCGCCGACCTCCCGGCCCGCCGCGCCGAGATCGCCGACGAGCTGTGGGCCGCGGCGACCGACATCGGCTTCTTCCAGATCGTCGACCACGGCATCGCGCAGGGCGAGATCGACGGCGCCTTCGCCGCGGCCGCCGCGTTCTTCGCCCTGCCCGACGAGGTCAAGGCGCGCCGTCCGCTGGACAAGGCGCTCAACGCCGGCTGGGAGTCCAAGTCGCAGGTGCGCCCGTCGATCGGGACGCCCGACGAGAAGGAGTCCTTCCAGCTGACCCGGCCGTTCATGGACGGCCGCTGGCCCACCGACGAGGAGCTGGCCGGTTTCCGCGACACCATGCTGGCCTTCGAGGCGCGCTGCTGGCAGGTCGCGATGGACGTGCTCTCCTGCTTCGCGCTGCGGCTGGGCTTCGACCCCGACTTCTTCGCCCGCGCGCACGACCCGGCGGAGCCGGACTACCGCAGCACCCTGCGGCTGCTGCACTACTTCGCCGTCGCCCCGGAGGCCGCGGCCCGCACCGACCTGTGGCGGGCCGGGGCGCACACGGACTTCGACTGCCTCACCCTGCTCTTCCAGCGGGCCGGCCAGGGCGGGCTGCAGGTGCTCCCGGGCGCCGAGGCCGACGGCCAGGCCTGGACGCCGATCGAGCCCTCGGACGACGCGATCACCTGCAACATCGGCGACATGCTGACCCGCTGGAGCGATGACGTGCTGCCGTCCAACTTCCACCGGGTCAAGGCGCCCGGCCCCGGCGACGACCTCGGCCCTCGGTACAGCATCGCCTTCTTCGCCCAGGCCAACCGCGAGGTGCTGATCGAGAGTGCCGCCTACCCGCCGATCACCGCCGGCGACTTCCTCCTCGAGCGGATCCGCGCCAACTACGGCGGCTGACGGGCGGGCGGGGCAGGAACTCAGCCGGGGAGCGCGCGGCACGACCAGCCGCCGGCGGTGCGCAGGTACTGCAGCCGGCGGCTGGCCGTGTCGGGCGCGGCGGCCCAGAACGTCAGCTCCCGCGGCCGCAGCCGGTAGCCCACCCAGGACGCGGCGGTGCCGACCGGGCCTGCGAACGCGGCCCATCGGGCGATCCGCTCGCCCTGCGGCAGCGCGGCGTGCTCCTCGGTGTTCAGGTACGCCAGCCGGCGCAGGTACTCCGGCCGGGCCGACCAGGCCGATGCGGCCTGGTCGTCCCCGTCCGGGACGACGTCGCCGCGGACCACCAGCTGGCGGCCGAAGTCGGGCCAGAGGACGACGATGCTGGCCCGGGGCAGGGCGGCGAGCTCCGCGACCTTGCGGCTGGTCCGGGCGGTGTGGAAGGCGAACCCGGTGTCGTCGAAGGCGCTGAGCAGCACCGTCCGGGCGTCCGGGTAGCCGTCCTCGCCGACCGTCGACAGCGTGACCCGCGGCCGCTCGGGGTCGTCGTCGGCGGGCAGCCAGGCGCGGGCCAGCTCGAGGGGGTCCGCCGGGGGAGCGGTGTCGGCGTGGACCTCCCAGCCGGGGGCCGTCACCGGATGGCGCCCTTGGTGGGGCCGTCGTAGTCCGGGTTGAGCTTGCCCGGGTTGAGCAGACCCCGCGGATCGGTGACGCGGGCGGTCTCGATCGTGCGGCCCAGCTCGAAGTCCACGTTCCACTGGTGCGGGTCGTGCACGCCCACGCCGAGGGCGTTGAGCGCCCGGATGCCGTCGCGCACCTGCTCGGGGCTGCGGTAGACCCCGGCGAGCATCCCGATCGGCACCGTGTGCCCGGCCTCGATGTGCAGCAGCCCGCCCTCGTAGACCGCGTGCACCTCGTCGATCCGCTCGACCAGCGCGTCGCCGGAGACCTCGACGTGGAACCAGACCCCCGGTTGGGACTTCTGCAGCCATTCGATGGGGTGGTTGTAGCTGAGCATGCTGAGGGTGAGCACGACCTGGGCGCCGTCACGGACGTCCTCCACCCGCCCGCCGGCGGCCTCGATCACGGCGGTGGCCGCCGGGACGCTGCGCTCGTCGGCGATCATGCGCAGGCTGGCGCGGCCCGCCGGGAACGCCGGGTCCGCGGGCAGGGTGGCGGTGATCTCCGGGGTGTCGGCGGAGACCAGGCGGGGGAGCGGCTCCAGCCGGCCGAGCTCGCGCAGGACCGACAGCGCGCCGGGGAAGTCGGGGAAGCTGGCGAAGAGCCCGCGCCACTCCTGCAGGGGCTCCAGCCGCACGGTGGCCCGCGCGATGATCCCGGCGGTGCCGTAGTTGTGCACGAACCGCTGCGCCTCGGCGCCCTCGACGTGCACCAGTTCCGGCGAGCCGGTCGCGTGGACGACGTCGAGGGCCAGCACGAACCCCATGTCGTTGGAGCCGTGCGCGATCGTCCCGGTGCCGCCGGACCCGCCGCCGAGGAAGCCCCCGAGGGAGGACTGCGCGGTCGAGGGGTACATCCACAGCTGCTGGCCGGTCTCGGCGGCGGCCCGCTCCAGGGTCACCATCGGCGTCCCGGCCTCGGCGGTGACGAACCCGTCGCCGACCTCGACCACCGCCCGCGCGCGGGAGAGGTCCAGCACCAGGCCGCCGCTCATCGGGATGGCCTGCCCGTAGTTGCCGGTGCCCTTGCCGCGCGGCGTGACCGGGACGCCGTGCCGCACCGCCGCCGCGACCACCCGTCCGACGTCCTCGGCGGTCGTCGGCCAGGCGACCAGGTCGGCCACGCCCAGCGGGAGCAGCTCGGTGATGATCGGGCTCATCCGGGCGCCGTCCACCGACGCCCGCTCCCGGGCGCGCAGGTCGCTCGTCACGTTGCGGGCGCCGAGCAGGTCGACGAGCTCCGCCTCGAGGGCGGCGAGGGCGGTGGGCGGTGCGGTCGCGACGGTCACCGGCTCAGTGCAACCGGCCCGAGTTACGTCCGTGTCACCTCCGTGGGACACGTTCGGCACGCGCGCCTGTTGCCATCCTCTGCGTGAGCTTCTTCTCCGACGTCGAACGGGATCTCGTCGTCGACGCCCGCACCGAACTGGCCGACGGCGTCGTCGCCCTGGACCTGGTCGGCCACAACGGCCGCGACCTGCCCGCCTGGACGCCGGGATCGCACATCGACGTGGTCCTCCGGCCCGGCCTGGAGCGCCAGTACTCGCTCTGCGGGGACCGCGCCGACCGCTCGCGCTGGCGGATCGCCGTCCTCCGGGAGGACAAGGGCGGCGGCGGGTCGGTCGCGCTGCACGACGAGGTCGCGGTCGGGCAGACGCTGCGGGTCCGCGGGCCGCGCAACCACTTCGCCTTCGAGGTCACCCCGGGCACCCGCTACCGGTTCGTCGCGGGCGGGATCGGCATCACCCCGCTGCGCGCGATGGTCGCCGACGCCGCCGCGGCCGGCGCTGACTGGACCCTCGACCTCGCCGGCCGCTCCCGCGCCACCCTGGCGTTCGCCGCGGAGCTGCAGACGGCCTCCCCCGACCGGGTCCGCGTGCACGCCGCCGACGAGGGCGCCCGCCTGGACGTCGCCGCCCTGGTCGGCCCGCCGCGGCACGACACCGCGGTGTACGTCTGCGGCCCGGGCCGGCTGATCGACGCCGTCACCGACGCCATGGCCGGCTGGCCGCCGAACGCGCTGCACCTGGAGCGCTTCGAGGCCAAGGAGTTCGGCGACCCCGTGTGGCCGGACCCGTTCGACGTCGAGCTGGCGTTGTCGGGCACCACCGTGACCGTCGCGCCGGGCGAGTCGGTGTTGGACGCGGTGACCGGCGCCGGTGTCGTCGTCCTCTCCTCGTGCCGGGTGGGCACCTGCGGGACCTGCGAGACGCCGGTCCTGGAGGGGGAGGTGGAGCACCGCGACTCCGTCCTCACCCCGGCCGAGCAGGCCGACAGCGCCGTCATGATGGTGTGCGTCTCCCGCGCCGCCGGGCCGCGGCTGGTGCTCGACCTGTGACCCTCCTGCTGAGCGGCGCGACGGACCTGGACGGGCGCCGGGTCGACGTCCGGGTCGATGGAGCACGGGTGGCCGCGGTGGCGCCGTCGCTGGCAGCCGAACCGGGGGAGGAGGTCCTCGACCTCACCGGGCACTGGCTGCTCCCGGCGCCGGCCGAGCCGCACGCACACCTGGACAAGGCGCTCACCAGTCACCGGGTGCCCAACCGCACCGGCGACCTGGCCGGCGCGATCGAGGCGATCCGCGCCATCGCCGCCGACTTCACGCACGAGGATCTCGTCGAGCGGGCCACCCGCGCCGTAGGCGAGTACCTGGCCAACGGGACGACGGCCATCCGCACGCACGCCGACGTCGGGGTGCACGCCGGCACCCGGCACCTGCGCGCGCTGATCCAGGTGCGCGACGCGCTGGCCGGGCTGGTCCGCATCCAGGTGGTGGCGCTGATCTCGGCGCCGTTCAGCGCGGCGGAGGCCGAGGCGGCACCGCGCCTCCTGGCCGAGGCCATCCGGCTGGGTACCGACGTCGTCGGCGGCGCGCCGCACCTGTGGGCCGACCGGGACGCCGGCCAGACGCTGTCTTTCGACGCCGCCGTGCGGGCCGGGCTGCCGCTGGACCTGCACACCGACGAGACGCTCGACCCGACGGCGCAGGGGCTGCTCGACCTGGCCCGGCGGGTCACGTCCACCGGCTTCGACCGCGGCGTCACGGCGGGCCACTGCGTCAGCCTCGGCGTCCACCCGCTGGAGGTGGCCCGGTCGACGGCGCGCGAGGTGGCCCGGGCCGGCATCGGCGTCGTCGCGCTGCCGCAGACCAACCTCTTCCTGCAGGGCCGCGACGCCGGGGTGGCGCCGCCGCGCGGCCTGACCGCCGTCCGCGCGCTGCTCGACGCCGGGGCGACCGTCGGCGGCGGCGGGGACAACCTGCGCGACCCGTTCAACCCCATGGGTCGCGCCGACGCCTGCGAGGCCGCCTCGCTGCTGGTCACCGCCGGGCACCTGTCGACCCGCGAGGCGTGGCTGGCCGTCAGCGCCGGCGCGCGGCGGTGCATGGGCCTGCCCGTCCCCGCCGTCACCGAGGGCGCCGCGGCGGAGTTCGTCGCGATCGCCGCGGAGAGCCTGGATGCCGCGGTCGCCGGCGCCGGAACCGCCCGGGTGGTGCTCTCCGGCGAGCGCGTCCTGGCCACCTCCGCGGTGCAGCGGTCGGTGACGCCGATCGCACCGGCGGCCGCCGTGTCCAGGTCGTGACGTTCCACGAGCGGCGTTCACGGCCGGAACACACCGACGAAACAGGCGCCACGGATGGTGAGGGCGTCCCGCATCCCGGACCGGTCCGCCCGGTCCCCGACCTCCGGAGCCGCCCGTGAGCGCACCTGCCACGACCCGGCCGGCAGCTGCCACCGACACCCGGGTGCTGCACTTCCGGGACGTCGCCAAGACGTTCCCCGACGGCACCGTCGCGCTCGAGGGCGTCGACCTCGACATCCGCCGCGGCGAGTTCGTCACCGTCGTCGGCCCCTCCGGTTGCGGCAAGAGCACCCTGCTGCGGATCGCCTCCGACCTGTCCCCGGCGACGTCGGGCGAGGTCCAGATGGACGCGAAGCGGATCGGCTACGTCTTCCAGGACGCCACGCTGCTGCCCTGGCGGTCGGTGCTCAAGAACGTCCAGCTGCTCGGCGAGCTGCACCACATGGGCAAGCAGTCGCTGAACCAGGCCTCCCGCGACGCCATCGACCTCGTCGGGCTGACCGGCCACGAGAAGAAGCTGCCCCGCGAGCTGTCGGGCGGCATGCGGATGCGCGCCTCGCTGGCGCGGTCGCTGACCCTCGACCCGGACCTGTTCCTCTTCGACGAGCCGTTCGGCGCGCTCGACGAGATCACCCGTGAGCGGCTGAACGACGAGCTGCTGAGCATGTTCCGGGCCAAGCGGTTCGGTGCGCTGTTCATCACCCACTCGGTGAGCGAGGCCGTCTACATGTCCACCCGCGTGCTGGTGATGAGCGGCCGCCCCGGGCACATCGTGGGCTCCTTCGACGTCCCGTTCGGGACCGACCGCACGCCCGAGCTCCGGTTCACCCCCGAGTTCGCGGCGCTGGCCGGCGAGGTCTCGCACGCACTGCGGGAGGGGCACTCGTGACGACCGTGCGGACCCACCGACCGACCAGCACGCCCACTGTCGAGGGGAACGTCGTGACCGACGTCGTAACGGGGACCGAGCAGGGGACCGAGGCCGCCGTGGCGGCCCCGCCGGAGCTGATCGCCGGGGGCACGGCGCCGCTGGTCCGCCGGAAGCGCCGCCGCGGCGGGAAGCTGATGGACATCGCCGCGCCGCTGGCGGTCTTCGCCGGCCTGATCGGGCTCTGGTACGCCGTCACCTACCTGCTCCTCGACCCCGGCCGCCGGTTCCTCATGCCGCCGCCGCAGGACGTCATCACCGAGGCGTTCCTCGACGGGCCGACGATGGAGAAGATCGGCGAGGCGCTCTGGAACACCATCCAGGTGACCTTCACCGGCCTGGCGATCGCGATGGTGATCGGCATCTCGTGGGCCGTGGTGATGAGCCAGACGAAGGTGGCCGAGCGCTCGCTGTTCCCCTACGCGGTCGCGCTGCAGTGCATCCCGATCCTGGCGCTGGTGCCGCTCATCGGCTTCTGGTTCGGCTACGACTTCCCGGCCCGCGTCATCGTCTGCGTGCTCATCTCGCTGTTCCCCATCGTGTCGAACACGCTGTTCGGGCTGCAGTCGGTGGACCGCAGCCAGCACGAGCTGTTCACGCTGCACGGCGCCGGCCGGCTCACCCGGCTCACGAAGCTGCAGTTCCCGGCTGCGATGCCGGCGATCTTCGCCGGCTTCCGCATCTCGGCGGGGCTGTCGGTCGTGGGCGCGATCGTCGGTGACGTCTTCTTCCGGCAGGGCGAGGCGGGCCTGGGCATCCTGCTCGACAACTTCCGCTCGCGGCTCCAGGGCCCGGAGCTGTTCGCCACGATCATCGTCGCCGCGCTGCTCGGCATCGTCACGTTCATCGTCTTCGGCTGGCTCGGGAAGCTCGCCGTCGGCCGCTGGTACGACACCAGCCGCGACGCGGCCTAGCCACTCCCACCCCCTCTCGTACGGCGCCCCGGTTCCGGGGACGCCGTCCCACCCCACCCCTCAAGGAGACCCGTGCGCCGGACCCGTACCTCGATCGGCCTCGCCGCTGCCGCGAGCCTCGCCCTCGTCCTCTCCGCCTGCGGCGACGACGACGACAGCTCCTCGTCGGAGTCCGCCGGGCCCAGCGGGGAGATCGGCAGCACCGACCTGGCCGCCGCCGGCTGTCCCGAGACCGTCGTCATCCAGACCGACTGGAACCCGGAGGCCGAGCACGGCGGCGTCTACCAGCTGCTCGGCGACGACACCGAGATCGACGCCGGGGCCAAGTCGGTGCGCGCCACGCTCGTGGACAGCAACGGCGACAGCACCGGCGTGATGGTCGAGGTGCGCTCGGGTGGCCCGGCGATCGGCTTCCAGGCGGTCAGCGCGCAGATGTACTCCGACGACTCCATCACCCTCGGCTACGTCGACACCGACGAGGCGATCCAGCTCTCGGCGGAGCAGCCGACGGTCGGCGTCCTCGCCCAGCTCGAGAAGTCGCCGCAGATGATCATGTGGGACCCGGAGACCTACCCCGACGTCGACGAGATCGCCGACCTCGCCGACACCGACGCCACGGTGCGGTACTTCGAGGGCTCGGCCTACATGGACTACCTGACCGGCGCGGGCATCCTCCGCGAGGACCAGCTGGACGGCAGCTACGACGGCACCCCGGCGGCGTTCGTCGCCTCCGCCGGCGCCGACGCCCAGCAGGGCTACGCCAGCGCCGAGCCCTACATCTACGAGAACGAGGTGGACGCCTGGGGCAAGCCGGTCGAGTACCAGCTCGTGCACGACGCCGGCTTCCAGGTCTACGCCTCGTCGGTGTCGGTGCGTGCCGACCAGCTCGAGCCGCTGAGCGGTTGCCTGACCGAGCTCGTCCCGCTCATGCAGCAGGCCGACCTCGACTACCTCGCCGACGCGTCGGCCGTGAACGACCTGATCGTCCAGCTGGTCGAGGAGTACGACACCGGCTGGCAGTACAGCACCGGCGTGGCCGAGTACTCGGCGGAGACCATGCAGGAGCTCGGCATCTCGGGCAACGGCGACAACGAGACGCACGGCGACTTCGACATGGACCGGCTGCAGACGCTCATCGAGCAGACGACGCCGATCTTCGCCGAGCAGGGGACGCCGGTGGCCGACGGCCTCACGCCGGAGGACTTCGCGACCAACCAGTTCATCGACACGTCGATCGGCGCCGACACCTGATCGTCGTCCCGACCCTCCGGCCGCGCCGGCAGCCCCTCGGGGTTGCCGGCGCGGTCGCGTCCTGACCCCATCTGGCGAGCTACCGGCGCTGCGGGGAACGCCGCGAGGCGCGCCGGGCGTTCAATGGGACGCGGTGCCCCGACGGTGCGCCGGGCGGCCGACCGAGGAGAACCGATGGACTACCTGAAGCGCCTGCAGTACGAGAAGCCGGTGCTGTTCTGGGTCGTCCTGCTGGTCGGGTTCTGGCTCGGGTTCCAGCTGCTGCTCTTCGTCGCCGCGCTGCTCCTCGGGCCGTTCTCGCTGCCGCCGTGGGCGCCCATCGCGCTGGTGATCGGCGTCCTCGTGATCATCGCGAGGCGTCAGCAGAACTCCCGCTAGCCACCCCGCGTTGCGAGGCCGGCGTCAGGACTTCTTCTTCCCGCCCTTCTTGCCGCCCTTCTTCCCCAGCTCGCTCTGGGCGGCCGAGCTCTTCCGCGGGTTCTTCTTCCCCTCCTTCTTCGCCTTGGCGTTGGCCTTCTTCGCTGTCGTGCTGCCCTTGCCGCTCTTCTCGGCCACGCTGCCTCCTCGCTGGGACCGCCCGGTTCCGGACGGCCGGAGCGTCGCACCTACCCGCGCACGACCAGCGCGAACACGTGACGGAACCGGTCAGGGAGCGTGGGCCAGCACGTGGTCACGAGGACTGACCACGTCGTGCCCGCCGTCGCCTCGCCCCGGCCACGAGCAACTCCGCCAGGATCGACCCTCCGAAGACGATGGACGCCCAGAGCCATTCGCCGAGGGTCCACGCGACGACCGCGCCCACGGTGCCACCCGCGCCCAGCACGAGCAGCAACCAGTCGACCGGGGGATCAGGTCGGTTGTTGTCGCCGGGCCTCGTCATCGCCGGGTGGCGCTCAGAAGGCGTCGCCGGTGCGCCAGGGCATCTCCTGCAGGGTGAGCGAGTTGCCGTCGGGATCGGCGAACCCGGCGTACTTCACGCCACCGCCGACGTCCTGGACCTCGCCGACGTCGATGCCGCGCCCCACCAGGTCCGCCCGGGCCGCCTCGATGTCGCCGACGACGAGGTGCAGCCCCCGCACCGAGCCGGGAGGGGCCTCGTACACGGGCAGCCCCGAGCCGATGCCGATGGAGCACGCCGAGCCGGGCGGGGTCAGCTGCACCACCCGCACCCCGGGCGCCGGGGTGACGTCCACGTCGGCCACGAACCCCAACGACTCGTAGAACGCCTTCGCGCGGTCGACGTCGGCCACCGGCAGCGGCACCAGCTCGAGCTTCATGTCCACGGGAACTCCTCGTCAGCGGTTCGGATCGGTCCCATCCTGGCCGATACGCCCTGGTGAGCCCGGCGATCCGGAAATGTGCTGCGCCACTGTGTGCCGCGCTGCCGTGCCGTGCGCGGCGTGGCATCCTCGGCCGGCGCCGCAGCCGGCGGACGTGCGGCAGAGCCGATGGACCCACGGGGGGCAGGACAGTGACGATGAGCGAGCCGGACGGCGACAGGCCCGAGTCGAGCGCGACGGCCGACGTCGCGCTGATCACCCGGGCGGTGACGGTGGCGGCGAGCGTGGAGTCGGCCGGCTCCGAGGTGCTGGTGGTCCGCCCCGAGGGGCTCGTGTCCGGGCTGACGGTCGGTCCCGGGGACCTGGTGGAGGTCTACTGGGCCGGCACCGACGAGGAACGCTCGCTGCCGGCGCGGATCGCCGAGGTGGAGAGCAACGGGTCGCCCCTCTGGCGGCTGACCGTGACCGGTCCGAGCACGCGCAGCCGGCGCCGCAAGGCCGTGCGTGCCGCGGCGGTCCTGCCGGTGACCATCCCGTGGGCCGGCGGGCAGCTGACCGGCGTGACCGAGGACCTCAGCGAGGCGGGGCTGCGCGCCCGGCTGGACGGCTGGGGTCTCCCCCCGGAGCCCGGGACGGAGCTGGGCCTCGGGATCAGCCTCACGGCGGACGACCTCGTGACCGCGCGCGGCAGGGTGGTGCGGCTGCAGGACCACGGGGGCACGTGGACGGTGTCGGTGGAGTTCGTCGACCTCCCGGAGCGCGACGCCGACCGCGTGCGCCGGTCGGTCTTCGGCGCGCTGCGCGAACAGCGGGCCGCCGAGACCGCCGACGACTGACCCGCCGGCCGGTCAGCCGCCGTCGACCTGGGCCACCAGCCGGGCGAGGCGGTCGTGGACCTGGTCCACCACGGTCGACGCGTCCGGGTCGCAGAGCCGGGTGCCGTCGGCGGCCAGCCGCCCGCCGACCCACACCTGGTGCAGGTTCCGCAGCGAGCAGGCCAGGACGTACGTGCCATAGGCGTCCCACACCGGGCCGGTGTCGGGATCGCGCGGGTCGACGACGAGGAAGTCGGCGTACCGGCCGACCCGCAGCGTGCCCACCCGGTCGTCGACACCCAGCACCTCCGCGGAGCCCCGGGTGTGCAGGTCCAGGACGTCGCGGACCGGCAGCGCGGACGGGTCCCGGTACGTGGCGCGCACCAGCGCCAGCGCCGTCCGCATGTTGGAGAACGGGTCGCTGACGTCCGTGCACGACTGGTCGTCCAGGCCCATGCCCACCCGCATGCCGGCCGCCCGGATCTCCGGGATCCGGGCGACGCCCGACGCCAGCCGGCCGTTGCTCATCGGCTGCCAGCTCATCCCGCAGCCGGCCGCCGCGGCGGCCGCGATGATCTCGTCGGAGGTCTGGATGAAGTGGCCGAACACCAGGTCCGGGCCGAGCGCGCCGGCGTCGGCGTACCAGGCGAACTTTGACTGCTGCAGCTCCACGTCCTGCGCGGTCTCCAGGAAGTGCGGCTGGTTGAGCAGCCCGTGCCGGCGCATCGCGGCCACCTCGACGTCGGCCGCGGCCGGGTCGTCGGCCCACTGCACGGTGCCGCTCAGCGCCACACCGAGGTGCAGCGACGGGTCGACGTCCCTGGCGGCGTCGACCACCTCGTCGAGCTGCGCCAGCGCGTCGGCGGGGGAGACCCCGCCCTGGCCGAGCATCACGCTGTGCACGTGCCGCAGGCCGGCGTCGGCCTTGCCGCGCAGTTGCGCGTGGGTGAACGCGGTGTCGGGCAGGGCGGCCTCGTACCGGGCGTCCCCGGCGGTGAACGGCAGTCCGGCGGAGGTGAAGTCGTAGGCGCTGGTGATGCCGTTGCGGAGGAAGTCCTGCGCGCCGTGCCGGGTCAGCCAGTAGACGTCCTCGGCGTCGGCCGCGTCGGTGTAGCGGGTCATCGCCTGGATCCACCCGTACAGCGACTGGTCCATGCCCAGCCCGCGCGACGCCGACGTGAACAGGTGGCTGTGCGCTGACACGAACCCCGGGCCGACGAGCTTCCCGCCGGCGTCGAGCACCTCGTCCGCGACCACGTCGGCCGGCGGGTCGCCCGGCTCGATCGCGGAGATCCGGCCGTCACCGTCGACGGTGAACCAGCCGCGGAACGGATCAGGACGGTCGGGGTCCATGGTCAGCAGGACGGCGTCGCGCACGAGGAGCAGGGTCACGCCGCCGACCCTGACCGGCTCACGTTGCCGCGCGGTGACGACGACGTTCCCGCGCGGTCAGCAGGTCCCGGAGCCGGGCGGCGACGTCGGCCTCGGGCACCGTCTGCAGGACGCCGTCGCGCACCACCACCCGCCCCCCGACGACGACGTGCCGCGGACGGCGGCCGGGGGAGGCCCACAGCAGGCCGGCCACCGGGTCGGCCACGCCCGCGTCGGCGACCCCGGTGACGTCCCAGCAGACGAGGTCCGCGCGGGCGCCGACCGCGAGCCGGCCGAGGTCCGTCCGCCCGAGCCCGTCGGCCGAGCCGCGGGTGGCCCAGGTGAGCACCTCGCGGGCCGCGACCGGCCGGCCGGCCAGCGGGGCCACCTGCAGGGCCAGCCGCGCGTCGGCCAGCAGGTGCCCGGCGTCGTTGGAGCCCCCGCCGCTGGTGCCGAGGCCGACCGGGACCCCGGCGTCGGCCAGCGCCGCCATCGGGGCGACACCCCAGCCCATCGGGAGGTCGCAGCCCGGGGCGTGCGTGGCGGTGACCCCGGCCGACGCCAGAGTGGCCACTTCGGCGGGGGTGATGTCGCAGAGGTGCGCAAGGGTCACGTCGGGCGCGAGCCACCCCCACTCGTCGAGCAGCTCCAGCGGCCGGCGCCCGTACCGCTCCTGCGCCCGGACGACGTCGACCTGCTCGTTGGCCTGCGTGCGGCGGCGCAACCCGTGCCGGGCCGCCACCTCGGCGAGCAGCCGGAAGGTCTCCGGGCCGTCGCTGTGCACCCCGGCCGGGCCGACCGCGACCTGCAGCATCCCGTCGTCGGTCACCCCGCCGTGCGGGACCAGGGCCGCGACCGCCTCGGCGGAGGCGGCGGCGACCCCGGGATCGTCCCCGGCGCTCCCACGCACGAACGCCAGCCGCGCGCCCACCTCCCGGGCCGCCTGCGCCGCGGCCCGGGCGAGACCCACCCCGCCGTCGGCCGGGAACGGGTCCCGGGGCCAGGTCAGGTGGTGGTCGGCGACCGTGGTCACGCCGCAGAGCAGCGCCTCCGCGAGCCCGGCCCACGCCGCCGCGTGCTCCAGCTCCTCGTCCACCCCGGCGGCCGCGTACGCGGCGGCCATGGTCGGCAGCCACTGCGCCATGGGGACGCCGCGGGTGCCCGGCAGCGTCCGGAACGCGGTCTGGAGCAGGTGGTGGTGGGCGTTGACCAGCCCCGGCGTGACGACGCAGCCGGAGGCGTCCAGCACCTCACCGGTCCCCGCGTCCGCGGCGATCAGGCCGTCGTCGCCGCAGACGACGTCGCCGGGGACCTCCTCGCCGGTCGCGGTCCACACGGCCAGGGCGTCGCGCACGATCAGCACGCCGGCGACCCTCGCAGCCGGGTGTTCCGGTCACGTGACGACGACGTCCGCGCGCGACATCCGGTGGCAACGCGGCCGACCTAGCGTGCGCGGGGTGCCGACCCGACTCCTGACCGAACTCTCCGCCCCCGCGCTGACCGCGGCTCTGGGCCCGGACAGCGTGCTGGTGCTCCCCACGGGGGCGATCGAGCAGCACGGCCCGCACCTGCCGGTGGCGACCGACCTGATCACCGCGCAGTCGCTGGCCGAGCGCGCGGTGAAGCGGTTCGGCGACGAGCTGGACCTCTGGCTGCTGCCGCCGCTGGCGTACACGAAGTCCAACGAGCACGCCTGGTCGGCCGGCACGTTCTGGCTGTCGGCGGAGACGCTGACGGCGGTGCTGCGGGACCTCGCGCGCAGCGTCGCGACGACCCCCGCGCGGCGGCTGGCGTTCGTCAACGGCCACGGCGGCAACTCCGCGCTGCTGCAGGTCGTCGCCCGCGACATCCGCGTGGAGACCGGCCTGCGGACCTTCACGCTGCACCCGCGGCTGCCCGCCGACCAGGGCGGCACCAGCCCCGAGGGCGAGCTGGGCATGGGCGTGCACGGCGGCTTCGAGGAGACGTCGGTGATGCTGCACCTGCGGCCCGACCTGGTCGACATGAGCCAGGCCGACCGCTGGGTGCCCGAGCACCTGGCCGGCTACCGGCACGTGCGCTTCGGCGGCTCGGTGAGCTTCGGGTGGACGTCGGACGACTTCGGCCCGGCCGGCGTGATCGGCGACGCGCGGGAGGCCACGGCGGAGGCCGGCGCGGAACGGGCCGCCGCGGCGGTCGACTACCTCGGCGAGGCGCTGGCCGAGGTGGCCCGCTTCGACCCCACCCCGCCCTGAGGGCTCAGCCCGGCGGTGCGGCCCGCAGGTAGGTGAGCACGGCCGCCACCCGGCGGTGGGTGTGCGGCTCCTCCCCGCCGAGCTTGGCGAAGATCGACCCGATGTGCTTCTCCACGGCCGACTCCGACAGGTGCAGCGCCTGTGCGATGCCGCCGTTGGCCAGCCCGCGGGCCATCTCGTGCAGCACCTCGCGCTCGCGGTCGGTGAGCGTGTCCAGCACGTCCCGCGGGCCGGTCCGGCGCCGCGCGACGAGGGCGTCCACGACCCGGCTGTCCAGCGCGGTGCGGCCGGCGCACACCTCGCCGAGGGCGCGGAGCAGCTCGGTCAGGTCGCCGACCCGCTCCTTGAGCAGGTACGCCATCCCGTCGGTGCCCCCGGCCAGCAGGGCGTCGGCGTAGGCGCCGTCCGCGTGCTGGGAGAGCACGACCACCCCGGTGCCCGGGTACCGGGCGCGGATCGTGCGCGCGGCCTCGATGCCCTCGGTGCCCTCGGGCATGCGGATGTCGGTGATCACGGCGTCCGGGCGCTCGCGGTCCACGGCGGCCAGCAGCTCCGGCGCGCTGCCGACGGCGGCGCAGACGGTCACGCCGCCGTCCTCCAGGAGCGCGCGCAGGCCCTCCCGCAGCAGGTAGTGGTCGTCGGCCAGGACCACCCGCAGCGTCATCCGAGCAGCGGGACGTCGGCGGTGAGCGTGGTGCCGCCACCCGGCGTCGACCACACCCGCAGCGATCCGCCGACCGCCGCGACCCGGTCCCGCAGCCCGGTGAGCCCGGCCGACCCCTCCGCCCGGGCGGCGTCGAACCCCCGGCCGTCGTCGGTGACGTCGATGCGCAACCGGTCCTCCTCGAGCTCCATGCGAACCGTGGCGCACCGCGCGTCGGCGTGCTTCAGGGTGTTGGCCAGCGCCTCGCACACGGTGAAGAACGCCGCGCCGGCCACCGAGGGGGCCAGCCGGCTCTCCCGCACGCCGGGCCCGCAGGCAACCTCGACGTCGATCGGCAGCGAGCCGGTGCGGCTCTCCACGGCGGCGACCAGCCCCTGGTCGGCCAGCGTCGCCTCGTGGATGCCCGAGGCCAGGGCCCGGAGGTTGCGCAGCGCGTCGGCGGCGTCGCCCTGCAGCGTCCGCAGGGTGCCGTCCAGCCGGTCGACGTCGGCCCGGCCGAGCTGGTTGCGGGCCAGCGCGATCCGGGCGATGAGGGCCGCGAGGTCGGACTGCGCACCGTCGTGCAGGTCCCGCTCGATCCGCCGCCGCGCCGTCTCCTCGGCCGCCACGAGCCGCTCGCGGGAGGCGGCCACCTCGGCCAGGCGCTGCTCGAGCTCCCCGGCCAGCCGGGCGTTGGTCAGCGCCATCGCGACCTGCCGGGCGAGGGTCTCCACCCGCAGCCGCGCGTAGCCGCGGCCCCGGCCGGTGATCGAGGGCCCGACCGCGATGGTGCCGACGTCGGTGTGCCCGTGCGGCAGGCGGGTCGTCAGCACCGGTTGCTCGCCGTCGTGCGGTTCCCGGCCGACGTGCACCACCGGCCCGTCGGCGACCTCCAGCCGCAGCCACTGCGTGCCCAGGCCCTCCATCGCGGTGCCGGCGATGGACTCGGCCAGCGCCTGCCGGTCGAGGGTGTGTTCCAGGGTGTCGCCCAGGCGCAGCAGCAGCTCGTCGCGGGTCACCTCCTCGCCGAAGGTCAGCCGGCCGGCCCGGCGCACGAGGCTGCGGCGCACCGGGTCCAGGGCGAGCGCGGCCAGCACCGAGACGACGACGGCGACGGGCAGGTCCGACCCACCGACCGTTATGCCCAGCAACCCGGCACCGGCGACGTACGCGCCCAGGACGAGCGCGGTGAGGACGGCGAACGGCACCGTGGCACGGACCGCGCCGAGGGCGTCGAAGGCCGTCGGCGCCGCGATCCCGATGCCGAGGGCGATGGGCAGCAGCACGTGGCAGGCGATGGCGACCGAGTCCGCGGCCACCCCGGGCAGCGCGCCGGCGTCGGCCAGCGCGTTGACCGCGAGCCCGACCAGCAGGACCAGCAGCGCCACCAGCGGCCAGGCCATCCGCCGCCGGTCGGCGGGCCCCAGCCGCCGGTACCGCACCGCGGCCACGATCGCGGCGGCCAGCGGGCCCAGCGCCAGGGCGCTCTCGTGCACCGTCTCGGCGACCGGGCCGAGCCACGACAGCGCCGGCACGTACGCGGGGCTGTCGACCGTCGGCAGCACCAGCCCGTCGGACTTGGCGCTCCACTCCAGCACCCAGGTCGGGACGACGCGCTCGCTGCCGAGCAGCAGCGCCACCGGCACGACGACGGCGAGCACGGCGAGGACGGTGACCAGCCGGCGCTCGGCGGCCAGGTGCGGCACGCCGTCCGGGTAGCGCACGAGCGAGGCCGCCTGCGCGGTCACCGCGGCCAGGCCCAGCACCTGCGCGCCCAGGTTCGCCGCGACGAAGCCCCCACCGGCCGCGCCGTCCTGCACGGCAGCCAGCAGCCACACCGAGCCGGCGAGCCAGGTCAGCGCGGCGCACCCCGACACCAGCAGCCGCACCGCCGCCCGGTTGTCCGGCTGCACGACGCACGCCCAGGCGCCGACCGCGCAGGCGACCACGAACGAGAGCGACCACGAGGGGCCGAGGGTGCCGAGCGCCCCGGCGGCGACCAGTCCGCCGGCCGTCGCCGCGGTGGCCGCGGTGGCCCAGCCGACCAGCAGGGCGAGGACCCCCGGGCGCGGCACGGGAGCAGGGTGGCACGGCGGGCGGCCGCGGGGGAGGGGGTGGACCACCGGTCCGGGGTGCGGTTCCCCGCAGGTCAGGTCGGGGGTCCGCCGCGTTCTCCGCCGTGCGCGCCGTCCCTAGCGTCGCCGGCCATGGACACACTCCCCGGGACCCCCGTCGACCGGATCCTGACCGCGTCGCTGGCCGTCTCCTCCGCACTGACGCTGCTGTCGTCGCTGCTGTACGCGGTCAACGGCTGGGAGGACGGCGCGGCGGCCGTGCTGCAGATCGTCGGCGGGGTGCTCGGCGCGCTCGCCGTCGTCCGGCTCGTCACGTACCTGCGCGACCTGCCCTGGCTGTCGGCGGCAGTGCTGGTGCTCGGCCTGGCCGGCGCGTGCGGGGTGGTCGCCTACGGCATCAACACGATCGCCGTCGGCCTGGGCGGGCTGGACCTGATCGACAAGTCCGGCGCGGCCGCCGTGCTCAAGCCCCTCGGCCTGTTCTGGCCGCTCGCGCTGCTCCTCGCCGGCATCGGGCTGCTGCGCGGCCGGCGGGTGCCCTCCGGCGTCGCCCTCGGCATCGCCGTCGCCGCCGTCGCCTTCCCGGTGACCCGGATCGCCAACCTCGCCTGGCCGGCGGTGGCCGTGGACGTCGTCCTGCTCGCCTGCCTGGCGGCCCTGCCCGTCGTCCTCCGGGACGCCGAGCAGGCGCCGCACCCGGTGCCCGCCGCCACCCCCTGACCCCGGGTGGTGCCGGGCGCCGGGCCCGGCGGCGGTCACCCCGCGGTGACCTCGTGGATCTGGTCGGCGACCAGGCCGTGCGCCTCGCGGTGGGCGGCCGACGCGGCCTCGGGGTTGGGGGCCTCCACCAGGCAGAAGATCATGCCGTTGGCCTCGTCGAACCAGTAGTTCCGGTAGTCCACGCCGTAGCGGCCCTGGACCTTCAGGTCCTCGGCGTGGGCTCCGGCCACGTCCTGCGCGGTGGTCCCGTCCGGCACCTTCTCGTGGACGTCCATGTAGAGCGGCATCTCGGTGTCCCCTCGTCCTCCTCGTGGTCCCCGTGCTCGTCGAGCGTCCCGCCGGACGCGGCGGCCGACCATGACCGCGACCCCGCAGGACCTGTCCGGAACCACGCGAGTGGGCGCGGCGGGCAGGAAGGCGCTGGTGGCGCGGGACGGCGAGGTGGAGGCTCGCCGCTGCCACGACAGCGACAGGAGTCCGCCATGACCGCGACCGTGCCCGCCGCACCGGTCGGTTCCGAGCTCCACCGCGCGCTGGGCGCCCTGCGCCTGCGGGGCGCGATCTTCCTCCGCGGCGAGTACTCGCCGCCCTGGGCGGTGGAGTCGTTCTCCGGCACCCTCCTGGCCCAGATGTTCGCCGGCGCCGCCGAGCGCGTCATCTACTTCCACGTGATCGCGGCGGGCCGGTGCTGGGTCGAGGTCGACGGGGGCGAGCGGCACTGGGCGCGTGCCGGGGACGTCGTCGTCCTGCCCTACGGCGACACCCACCGGATGGGTGGCGCCCAGGACGCCGTCGTGGTGGCGGCGACCACCCTCCTGGGCCCGATGCCCTGGCCCGACGTGCCCCTGCTCCGGCACGGTGGCGCCGGACGCGAGACGACCAGCATCGTCTGCGGCTACCTGGCCAGCGACGACCCGCTGTTCGACCCGGGCCTGCGGGCCCTCCCGCGGGTGATGGTGGTCCGGCCGGTGGGCCCGGCGTTGCAGTTCGTGCAGGCCAGCATCCACTACGCGATGCTGCAGACCACCCGGGTGGCCGATCGCGTCGAGGTGTCCACCGAGGTCCCGAGGCTGCTGCTGGTCGAGATCCTCAAGATCCACCTGGCCAGTGCCCCGGCCGCCCACCGCGGCTGGCTGACCGCGCTGCACGACCCCGTCCTCGCGCCGGCGATGGCCGCGGCCCACGCCGACCCGGGCCGCAAGTGGTCGGTGGCGGACCTGGCCGCCGTCTCGGTGGTCTCGCCCTCGGTGCTGGACGCGCGCTTCCGCGACGTGTTGGGCCTCCCGCCGATCCGCTATCTCTCCGCCTGGCGGATGCACCTGGCCCGGGAGTTCCTCGAGGCCACCGACCTCGGGGTCGCGACCGTCGCGCACCGCGTCGGCTACGCCTCCGAGGAGGCGTTCAGCCGCGCCTTCAGCCGGCACCACGGCACGGCCCCGGCGGCGTGGCGCCGGCGGTCGGCCGGGCGCGCCGGGGCCCGGCCGGCGGGGCTCCCGCCGGGAGGCGGGGACGGCGGTTCCCCGGTGGTTCCCGCCTCTTCGGCGCGGTCCGGGACGGACGGACCCGTCACGTCCAGACCCTCTGGTCCCGTGCATCCCACGTGACACGGGCGGCACCTCGGGCGTCACGGGACGGCAACGTCTCCGTGGCACTGTGGCCTGGTGACCGCCGCAGCACCCGGCGCCCCGCTCGGCCCGCGCACCTCGGTGCCCGGTCCCCAGGACGCCGCAGCACCGGACCACACCGCCGCCGACGCACCACCGCGCACCGCCGAGCACGCCCGCCTCGCCGAGGCGGGCAGCATGTCGGCGCCCTGGCGGACGTGGGGCCCCTACCTCGCCGGCCGGCAGTGGGGCACCGTGCGCGAGGACTACTCCGAGGACGGCGACGCCTGGGCCTCGTTCCCCTTCGACCACGCGCACGCCCGCGCCTACCGGTGGGGCGAGGACGGGCTGGGCGGCATCTGCGACCGGTTCGGCTTCCTCAACTTCTCGATCGCGCTGTGGAACGGCAAGGACCCGATCCTCAAGGAGCGGCTTTTCGGCCTCACCAACGAGGAGGGCAACCACGGCGAGGACGCCAAGGAGTACTGGTGGGCCGTCGACGGCACCCCCACGCACTCCTGGATGAAGTGGCTGTACCGCTATCCGCAGGCGGAGTACCCCTACGCCGAGCTCCGCGAGGAGAACGCCCGCCGCTCGAAGCTCGAGCGCGAGTACGAGCTCGCCGACACCGGGGTCCTCGACGGGGACCGCTTCTTCGACGTCCAGGTGACCTACGCGAAGGCCGGCCCCGAGGACGTCTGCATCGTCGTCACGGCGACCAACCACGGTCCCGACGCCGCACCGCTGCACCTGCTGCCGCAGGTCTGGTTCCGCAACACCTGGTCGTGGGGCGGGGACAAGCGCCAGGGCGTGATCTCGCAGCTGCTGGCGCCCACCCTCACCGTCTCCGGGCTGGAGGCGGTCGAGGCCGAGCACGGCTACCTGGGCCGCTACGTGCTCGCCGCCGAGGGCTCGCCGACCGTCCTGCACTGCGAGAACGAGACCAACGCCGTCGCCCTGTTCGGCGCGGCGCGCAACACCACGAAGTACCCCAAGGACGGCATCGGCCGCCGCGTCGTGGACGGCGACCGCACCGCGGTCAACCCCGCCGACACCGGCACGAAGGCCGCGTTCTGGTACTCGTGGGACTCCGTCGCGCCCGGCGAGACCGTCAGCGTGCGGCTGCGGCTGCGGCAGGCCGATCCGGACGACGCGGTGTTCGGTGAGGAGTTCGACGCCGTCCTCGCGACGCGGGCGGCGGAGGCCGACGAGTTCTACGGCACCGTCATCGACCCGGGTGTGGCCGACGACGACCGGCACGTGGCCCGCCGCGCCTATGCCGGCCTGCTGTGGACCAAGCAGCTGTACCGGTTCGACGTCTCCCAGTGGCTGGACGGCGACCCGGAGTCGCCCGCGCCGGAGTCCCGGCGCAAGCGCGGCCGGCGCAACTCCGGCTGGCGGCACCTGGCGCTGGCCGACGTCATCTCGATGCCGGACGAGTGGGAGTACCCGTGGTTCGCCGCGTGGGACACCGCCTTCCACTGCATCCCGCTCGCGCACGTGGACCCGGACTTCGCCAAGGAGCAGCTGGTCCTCATGTGCCGGGAGTGGGCCATGCACCCCAACGGCCAGCTGCCGGCCTACGAGTGGGCCTTCGGTGACGTGAACCCGCCGGTGCACGCCTGGGCGGCCTGGCACGTCTACCGGATCGACGGCTACCGCGACCGGCAGTTCCTCATCCGGGTCTTCACCAAGTTGCTGCTCAACTTCTCGTGGTGGGTGAACCGCAAGGACGCCACGGGGTCCGGCCTGTTCGAGGGCGGCTTCCTCGGCATGGACAACATCGCGCTGTTCGACCGCTCGGCTCCGCTGCCCCCCGGGTACCGGCTGGAGCAGTCCGACGCGACCAGCTGGATGGCCTTCTACTGCCAGCAGATGCTCAAGATCGCCCTGGAGCTCTCCCGCTTCGACCAGGCCTGGGACTCGACGGCGACGAAGTTCCTCGAGCACTTCCTGTCCATCGCCCAGGCGATGAACAACTTCGGCAGCCACGAGGAGTCGCTCTGGAACGAGGAGGACGGCTTCTTCTACGACGTCCTCGTCGCCCCCGACGGCACCGCCGAGCCGCTGCGGGTGCGCTCGATGGTCGGGCTGCTGCCGATCCTGGGCGCCACCGAGGTGCCCTCGTGGATCCAGTCGGAGTGCCCCGACGTCGCCAACCAGCTGCGCTGGCTGCAGCGCCGCCGGCCCGAGCTGGTCGGTCCGCTGCGCAGTCGGTCGGCGCCCGAGGGCCGCAAGATGATCCTCTCGCTGGTCGACCGCGAGCGGCTGGAGCGGATCCTGCGCCGGATGTTCGACACCGAGGAGTTCCTGTCGCCCTACGGCATCCGCTCGCTGTCCAAGGCGACCGGGCACGTGGTCGCGCAGGTCGGCGGGCGCGACGTCTCCATCGAGTACGAGCCGGGGGAGTCGCGAACCAAGCTGTTCGGCGGCAACTCCAACTGGCGCGGCCCGGTCTGGTTCCCCGTGAACGTGCTGCTGGCCGACAAGCTGCGCACGCTGGGCCGCTTCTACGGCGACTCGTTCACCATCGAGATCCCGACCGGCTCGGGCAACCACCGCACGCTGGTGGAGGCCGCGGACCTCATCGACTCGAGCCTGACCGGGCTCTTCCGGCCGGTCGAGGGCAAGCGGCCCGCCGACGGCAAGCGGATCGAGTCGACCGAGTCACCGCTGTGGCAGGACCACCCGACGTTCAGCGAGTTCTTCGACGGCGACACCGGCGAGGGCCTCGGCGCCTCCCACCAGACCGGGTGGACGGCGCTCGTGGCGCACCTCCTCAACCCGCGGCTGCCCCCCGACCCCCGCTTCACCTGAGATGGAGTGCGGGAGGGCAGGAAACCTGCTCTCTCGCACTCCGCATCAGCTGCGGGCGGCGGCCACGACCTCGGCGAGGGTCTGGTCGTCGCGGGCGACCCAGGCGCGGCCGTCGTCCCCCAGCACGATCGGCCGCTGGATCAGCTTCGGGTTCTCCACGAGCACCCGGATCCAGGTGTCGGCGTCCCGGGGGGCGTCCTTCAGCCCGAGCTCCTTCGCGCGTGGCTCGGCCATCCGCGTGACGTCCCACGGCTGCAGCCCCAGGGCGGCCAGCGCGGTACGCAGCTCGTCCTCGGTCGGCGGCTCGTCCAGGTAGCGGCGCAACCGGTAGTCGACGCCGGCCTCGTCCAGCTGGGACCGGGCGGTGCGGCACTTCGAGCACGAGGGGTTGAACCAGACCTCCACGCCCCGAGCCTAGGGGCCCGGACCGGCCGGATCAGGCCGGGGTTAGGGTCGACGCCGTCTGTTGCTGAGGTCCCCCGGACCCGACGAGGGGAGCCGCCACGTGAGCGATCGGGAGCCAGGTCCCCCCGGGGACGACGGCCCGGCGTCGCCGCCCATCCCGTCCTTCGCGTCGCTGCGCTCGCCACAGCGGCGGTCCGCCATGGACCTGCTGCTGTTCCCCGAGCCCGTCGACGAGCCCGCCGCGGAGGCCGTTCCGGAGAGCCGGGAGCAGCAACCCGAGGCTGCCGCGCCGGCCACCGGGCCCCGCCCGGCGGAGTGGGGCGATCTCGTGCTCCTCGGCGTCCACCTGGGCCGCTGCGTCACCCGGGGACTCCGCTCGCTAGTGGGGAGCTGACAGCTCCCGAGAACGCCAGAAGGGCCACGGCGCAGTGCGCCGTGGCCCTTCTGTTGCGTCGTCAGATCAGACGGCGCGGACGTTCTCCGCCTGCGGGCCCTTCTGGCCCTGCGTGACGTCGAACTCGACCTGCTGGCCCTCGTCGAGGGACTTGTAGCCAGAGCCGCTGATGGCGGAGTAGTGGCAGAAGACGTCGGCGCCGCCGCCGTCCTGGGCGATGAAGCCGAAGCCCTTCTCCGCGTTGAACCACTTCACAGTTCCGGTAGCCATGCTGTTCTCATTCCGTGCTGGAGGTGTCCGCACCCGGCAGAGAACCGGGGCGGGGTCGCCGCACCGACCGGCAGGACCGAGAGGAACGTCAGGCACAGAGACGACTGCGGACGTCCGAGAACGAAGCAGAGGTACGACAGCGACCGATGCCCACTGTAGGGGATCACTCGCTCCAGGTCGATGTCCCACCGCAGAACTGCTTCCTGCGGGGGGTCGAGGTCACCAGCGCAGCGGGTGCGTCTGGCGGGACTGGGCGGTCCGGCAGGCCCGGCAGTTGCCCCACGTCACGATCGACAGCGGGGTGGTCGGGCCGCCGCACTCCGGGCACTCGACGCCCTCGGCCGACTGGGTGCGGGCCTCGTCGATCTGCTGGGCGCGCTCCTCGTGGATCGCCTGGTTGCCCTTGCACGTGCAGCCGAGATGGGTGTTCGTGCAGCGTCCGCGATTTTCGGACATGCGAGCCTCCTTGCGTTGGCTCGACGCTACCCCGGCCCGGCGGGCGCCCCGAGCGTTCTCCGCGGATCTTCCCCGTATCGAGTCCCGGGGCCCGCGACTGGGCGACACTCTCGGGGTGCGTCGGATCCTGCTCCGCCGGATCCCCGGCGGCCTGGTCGAGGCCGTGGAGCGGTCGGCCGGGGAGGAGGTGCCCGCCGTCGTCGCCCGGGTCCCGCTCGAGGAACTGCCCGACCACGTCCGGGGCCACGAGGGCGCCGCCGTCCGCTGGGTCTGGGACGACACCACCCGCTGGTACCCGGGCCTGCTCGCCGCCGGGGTCCGCGTGCAGCGCTGCACCGACCTGCGGCTGAGCCACGCGGTCCTGCGCCGGTCGCCCGCCGTCGACCAGGCGCTCCTCGCGGGCACCGACACCCCCGGCTGGGACGCCCTGGCCCCCGCCGGGGACGCCGACGCCGCGCTCTTCCCGCTCGCCGATCCCGCCGACGCCCTCGACGCGGCCGCGGAGGACGCGCGCCAGCAGGCGGCCCTGGCGGCCTCCCCGCAGCGCGGACGCCTCGCGCTGCTGCTGGCCGCCGAGTCCTCCGGTGCGCTCACCGCGGCCGAGATGACCGCCGCCGGGCTGCCGTGGCGGGCCGACGTGCACGACCGGCTGCTCACCGACCTGCTGGGCCCGCGGCCGGCGGGAGGTGCGCGGCCCGCCGTCCTGGAGCGTCTCGCCGGCGAGATCCGCACCGGCCTCGCGGCGCCCCGGCTCAACCCGGACTCGCCGGTGGAACTCCTGCGCGCGCTGCAGCACGCCGGCCTCCCGGTGGAGGACACCCGCTCGTGGACGCTGGAGCGGATCGAGCACCCCGCCGTCCCCGCCGTCCTCGAGTACAAGCGGCTGGCCCGGCTGCTGGCGGCCAACGGCTGGGCCTGGCTGGACACGTGGGCCCGCGACGGCCGGTTCCGGCCCACGTTCCTGCCCGGGGGCGTCGTCACCGGCCGGTGGGCGTCCTCCGGTGGCGGCGCCCTGTCGGTGCCCACCGTCGTCCGCCCGGCGGCGGTCGCCGACGACGGCTGGCGGCTCGTGGTCGCCGACGTCGCCCAGCTCGAGCCCCGCGTGCTCGCCGGCATGAGCGGGGACACCGCGATGGCCGAGGCCGCGCGGGCCGCCGACCTCTACGAGGGGATGGTCGCCGGCGGGGCGGTGGCCACCCGCACCGAGGCCAAGCTCGGCATCCTCGGCGCGATGTACGGCGGCACCCGCGGCGAGAGCGGGCGGATGCTGCCCCGGCTGGCGCGGCGCTATCCGCGGGCCATCGGGCTGGTCGAGGAGGCGGCGCGGGCGGGGGAGCGCGGGGAGGTGGTGACCACCCTGCTCGGCCGCGGCTCGCCCCCGCCGACGGGCGCGTGGGCGCAGCGGCCGGTCGACCTGGGGGAGGCGCCGGAGGAGTCGGCTCCGCGGGCCGACCGGGACCGCGACCGCCGCGCGTGGGGTCGGTTCACCCGCAACTTCGTCGTCCAGGGGACGGGCGCGGAGTGGGCCCTGTGCTGGCTGGCCGACCTGCGGAACCGGCTCTGGGAGCTGGGGGAGGGCCGGCTGGAGCACCGGCCGCACCTGGTCTTCTTCCTGCACGACGAGGTGCTGGTGCACACCCCCGAGGAGCTGGCGCCGGCCGTGGTGACGGCGGTGCACGCGTCGGCGGCGGAGGCCGGCCGGCTGCTCTTCGGGTCCTTCGGCGTGGACTTCCCGCTCGACGTCGCCGTCGTCCGCTCCTGGGCGGACGCCGGGTAGACGCACGGGACCCCCGCAGCCGGGCGGCTGCGGGGGTCCCGGGGTGTGCTCGGTGCGTGCGGGCTACTTGCCCCGCTCGGCCTCCAGCGCGGCGGCGACGCGGCGGTGGGCCTCCCAGATCTCCTCGGGCATGCCCGGGAAGAGCTTCAGGTGCTCCTCGCGGTGGCCCATCTCCTGGCACCAGCGCTCGGTGTCGATGGTGAGGAGCTTGTCCAGGTCGGCCTGGTCCACCTCCATGCCGTCGAGCTGGAGCTCCTCCTGGAGGGGCACGACGCCGACCGGGGTCTGCCGGCCGGTGACCTCGCCGTTGCGCAGCTGCATGAGCCACAGCAGCGGACGGAGGTTGTCCCGGTACCCCGGCCACAGGAAGTGGCCGTCCTCGCCCCGCTGGAACCAGTTCACGTGGGCGAAGATCGGCTGGTCCTTCGCGGCGCCGATGATCTTCAGCCAGTGCGCGGCGTAGGCGCCCTCGGAGTAGGCCATGAACGGGCGCATCGACATCGGGTCGTAGCGCAGGACGCCCTCGGTGCCCTCGGCGGCGAAGGTCGCCTCCGCGCCCAGGGTGAGGCCGTCGTAGACGCCCTCGGGCAGGTCGGTGATCGCCCGGATCAGCGGCTCGCGGTCCCGGGTGCGCCCGCCGAAGATGATCGCGTCGACCGGCACGCCCTTGGGGTTCTCGTAGTCCGGCGCGATGTTCGGGATGTTGGCCAGCGTGGTGGTGAAGCGGCTGTTCGGGTGGGCCCAAGGGGCGCCCTGCTCCGCCTCGGACCGCTCGCTGATGAGCTTGCCCTGCCAGTCGCGCCACCCGGTGACGTCGGCCGGCGGCGTCTTGCTCTTGCCCTCCCACCAGACGTCCTGCGTCTGCTCGTTGTAGGCGACGTTGGTGAAGATCGTCCCGGTGCCCGGGCCGATCGCCTCGACGGCGGTGGGGTTGGTGGCCTCGTTGGTGTCCTTGGCGACACCGAACGCCCCGTACTCGGGGTTGATCGCGTAGACGCGGCCGTCCTCGTCGTCCACCCAGAGCCAGGCGATGTCGTCGCCGTAGAAGTGCACCTGGTAGCGGTCGCCGAGGGCGTCCGGCGCCAGGATCATGGCCAGGTTCGTCTTGCCCGACGCGCTCGGCATGCCACCGCAGATGTGGTACGTGCGGCCGGTCTGCTTGTCCGTGATGCCGAGGAGCAGGAACTGCTCGGCGAGGAACCGGCCCGAGGCCCAGCCGTCGTAGGTCGCCTGGCGCAGGCCGTGGGCGATCTTGCCGAGCAGCGCGTTGCCGCCGTAGGACGAGCCGTAGTGCAGGATCGTCCGCTCGTCGGCGAGGGTGACGAAGTAGCGCTGGTCGTCCGGGGTGCCGTGGCCCAGGTCGTCCAGGTCGCCGGTGACGTGCACGCCGCGGACGAAGCTGTCCTGGTCCTCGAGGTCGTTGACGTACTGGACGCCGACGCGGGCCATGCGGTTCATGTGCAGCACGACGGTGCGCGTGTCGGTCAGCTCGACGCCGGTCGCGAAGGACTCCAGCGGCGACCCGGGCGGCGCCATCACGTAGGGGACGACGTACATCGTCTTGCCGGCCGAGGCGCCCTTCATGCGCTCGGTCAGCAGCGGGCGCATCTCCGAGGCCGGCTTCCAGTTGTTGTAGACGCCCTTGTCGCCCTCGTTGTTCGTCGCGACGACGGTGCGCTCCTCGGAGCGCGCGGTGTCCTTCGGGTGACTGCGGGAGTAGTAGCGGCCCTCCCCGGCAGGCAGCAGCTCGCCGGCCTCCAGCGCCTCCTGGACCAGCCGGGCGTCGTCGGAGGCGTTGACGACCTCCACCCGGGCTGCACCGGTGTGCTCGGCCCACTGGCGGACGAAGTCGCGGACGCGACTGTTCGTCACTCCTGCTTCGTCGAGCACGGCGTCAATGGCTGCCACGACTGCACCTCTCCCTCGCGGACACCTCTCCATCGCGCCACCCGACGTGCGCGCTGCGGCCCGCTGGGTCGGCAACTTACCGATCCCCACCCCCGCTGCTGACGGCAGTGGGGCCGGAGTCACCCGTTCCAGCACCGTTCTCCGGCCCTCTCCGGGGCCCAGCGGTCGTCTGGGACGTCTGCAAGCCCTGGTGGGAGCCCCTGTCGCCTCCTCCGGTGTGGGATCCGCCACGTCCGGCCCCACGTCGACGCAACAGGCCGCCGGCGTCCTACACGGTCAGCCGCCCGTGGGCCGCGAGCCGCGCCGGGCACCTCCTGCCGAAACGGGCCCAACGCGTTGTCACGAAACGATGACGCGTCTACCGTCGCCTCGTCCGGCCGGTCCTCACCTCTCCAACCGGGGAGCCCGGCGGACGCCGCCGAGTCGCTCCACGAGATCCCTCGTGGGCGAGCCGGGGACCCACCGCAGTACTGGGGTGAATCCCGCTCCGGACGCCTGTTCCGGAGCCGGTAGGGCTGCTTCCCGCCCGAACCCGTCAGCTAACTCGGTAGGCGGCCGACGGAAGAAGCCACCCCACCTCATGCACCACCGCACCGACGCCCAGCACCGTCCTGCCCACCGGGCCCCGGCCCCGGAGACCGCTCCGTTCCCCGTCGCGCCCGAGACCGCCTCCCTCGAGACCCCTGCGCCGTCCGCCGCCCGTCGTTCCCCGGCGGCCCTGCGCCGCCGGCCCGGTCTGTACCTCGGGGTGGCCGCCGCCGGCGCCGTCCTGGTCAACGTCCTGGTGGGTGTCGAGCCGCCGGCCCAGGCCGAGGACGGCGTCACCGAGTCGGTGAGCGTCGCCGCGGCGCTCGGGCTCTCCGCGCAGGGCGGCCCCGAGCAGGCGGAGCCGGACCTCGAGCCGCTGTCGGGGCTCGCCGCCAGCCGCGGCAGCCGCGAGGCCGCGGAGGTCTCGGCCCAGCAGGCCCAGGCCGCCGCCGACCAGGCCACGCTCGACCGGCAGCGCGCCGAGGCCGAGGCGGCCGCCGCTGCCGCCGCGCAGGCCGCCGCCGCGCAGGCCGCCGCCGAGGCCGCCGCGGCGCAGGCCGCCGCGGCACAGGCGCCCGCACCCAGGGCCGCCGCCCCGGCCCCGAGCGCCGGATCCGCCCCGCAGGCCGGTGGCGCCGCCGCGGCGGCCGGCACCACGGCCAGGGCCGTCGCCCGGATCAGCAACAGCTCCGGTCCCGTGTCCGGACGGGTGCAGGCCGCGGCGAACGCCGTCGTCAGCAACGTGCCCGGCGCCGGCTCGATCACCCTCGGCGGCACCCGCCCCAGCGCCGCCGACCCCGCCGGGCACCCGTCGGGCAACGCGCTGGACTACATGGTCCTGTCCGACCAGTCGCTGGGGAACGCGATCGTGGCCTACCACGTGGCGCACTGGGACGAGCTGGGCGTGGACTACCTCATCTACCGGCAGCGGATCCTGCAGTCGCCCGGCGGCTCGTGGTCGACCATGGCCGACCGGGGCAGCGCCACGGCCAACCACATGGACCACGTGCACGTGAACTACCGCTGAGCGGTGTCCGCGCCTGCGAGCCGCGGGCGCGGACGCCGGCGGTCAGTGCTTCTTGTCGCCGGCCAACCGCTCCATCTGCGAGGTGGTGTCGGCCTTGGCCTTGCGGTCGACCCGCTTCTCCTTGATCGACTTGCCGGACTTCTTCGTCATCGAGTGACGAGGGGACTTGTCGGCCATGGGGAGCTCCCTGATCGGGAACCTGGACGGCTCCGTGGGCGAACCGTACGCGCGGCGGGAGGCCTCGAGAGCCCTCCGCGCCGGGCGCTGATCAGGAGCGGCAGATGCAGCCCCGGGCGGCCCCGCCGGCGGCGGTCGCGGTTGCGGCGGCCCGGCAGAACCGCAGGCTGATCGGGTCGTGGTCGTCGAGGGCGTGCGGGCAGGCCGGGCAGGCGCCGCCGTCCTGCGGGTCGGTCCGCACCTCGGGGGTGGGGGAGGCCGCGCCGTCGCTGACGTAGGAAGTGGGGAAGGTGCTGTGGGCCATGGGGACGCCCTGACTCCGCCGGGTGCGGCGGGCTGGTCGATCGTCGGATCCGGCGCCGCGGCGGAGGCTGCGCTCGAGGAGGATCGACACCGGCCACGCTACGCGCCCCGTGCCGTCCCGAGGAGTTCGATGACCCGCCGCTGCCGCACCCGCACCGCCCCGGCGGGGGACCGGTGATGGAGGCGCTCCCGGAGGGGCTGACCGGGACGACCCTGGCGCTGCTGCTGGCCGCCGCGTTCGCGGCGGGCTGGATCGACGCCGTGGTCGGCGGGGGCGGTCTGCTCCAGCTGCCGGCGCTGCTGCTGGTCCCCGGCATGAGCCCGGTGCAGGCGCTGGGCACCAACAAGCTGTCGTCGGTCTTCGGGACCACGACCAGCGCGGTCACCTACGCCCGCCGGGTGCACCCGGACCTGCGCACCGCGCTGCCCATGGCGGGGGTGGCGCTGGTCAGCAGCGCGGCGGGCGCCTCGGTGGCGTCGCTGCTGCCGGCCGCGGTGTTCAAGCCGGTGATCGTGGTGGCCCTGGTCGGCATCGGCGTCTTCACGCTGCTGCGGCCGCAACTGGGCGAGGTGACGGCGCTGCGGCACACCGGCCGGCGCCACCACGGGACGGCGCTGGCGATCGCTGCCGGCATCGGCTTCTACGACGGCATCCTCGGCCCGGGGACCGGCTCCTTCCTGGTGTTCGCCATGGTCTCGCTGCTCGGCTACGACTTCCTGAACGCCAGCGCGAAGGCCAAGATCGTCAACGTCGCGACCAACGTCGGGGCGCTGCTGGTCTTCGCGCCGCAGGGGGCGGTCTTCTGGGGGCTGGGCCTGCTGATGGGCGCGACCAACGTGCTGGGTGGCTACCTGGGTTCCCGGACGGCGACGGCCCGGGGGAGCCGCTTCATCCGCGTCGCGTTCCTCGTCGTGGTCTCCGTGCTGGTGGTCCGGGTCGGCGCGGACGTGTGGACGGAGAACGTCCGGCCGCTGCTCGACTGAGCTCGCGGAGGCCCCGGCGCCGGTAGGTTCCCCGCCGCACGGGCGGAAGAGATCCGCGGCAGCTGTCGATCCCGGCCGGAGTCGCGTGTCGAAGAGGTGGAGGCCCGAAACGGCGGGCCCGGACACCCGGAGGACCTGATGGCCCAGTACCTGATCCTGATCCACGAGGACGAGACCGCGTACGCGACCGGCGGCGAGGAGCTCTATCGCGAGGTGATGGCCGCGCACGACGAGTTCGCCGCGGCCGTTCCGCAGCACGGCGGCAAGCTGCTGGGCGGTGCGGCGCTGCAGCCCACCACGACCGCGACGAGCGTGCGCGGCGGCGAGGTGACCGACGGCCCCTTCGCCGAGACCAAGGAGGCGCTCGGCGGCTACTACCTCGTCGAGGCGCCCGACCTGGACACCGCGCTGGCGGTCGCCAAGCTGTGCCCGGCGCGGTTCGGCGGCGTCGAGGTCCGGCCGGTCATGTCCTTCGACTGAGCACCTGCTCCCCGTGACCGACCCCGGTGCCGCCGTCGAGGCCGCGGTCGCCGATGCGCACCGTCGCGAGTGGGCCCTCGTGCTCGCCGCGACGGTGCGCGTCACCCGCGACCTCGACGCCGCCGAGGAGTGCGCGCAGGACGCCTTCGCAGCCGCGCTCACCGACTGGCGGGCGCACGGCGTCCCGGCGCGCCCCGGCGCCTGGCTGACGACGACGGCGAGGCGCCGGGCGCTCAACGTCCTGCGCCACCGGGGCGTCGAGCAGCGCTCCCTGCCGCTGCTCGTGGCCGACGAGGAGACGCCCGGGCCCGACGACCTGGTCGTCGACCCCGCCGGTGCGGAGCTGCCGGACGACCGCCTGCGCCTGGTCGTCACCTGCTGCCATCCCGCCCTGGACCGCCCGGCCCAGGTGGCGCTCACCCTCCGCCTGCTGTGCGGCCTGTCGACGGCGCAGGTGGCCCGCTCGTTCCTGGTCAGCGAGCCGACCATGGCCGCGCGGATCACCCGCGCCAAGAAGAAGATCGCGCTGGCCCGCATCCCCTACCGGGTGCCGCCGGCCGCGGAGCTGCCCGAGCGGGTGGACGCCGTGCTCGTGGTCGTGCACCTGCTCTTCACCACCGGCCACACCGTCCCGGCGGGCGAGGAGCTCGTGCGGCGCGACCTCGTCGAGCGCTCGGTCGAGCTCGCCCGCATGCTCCGCCGGCTGCTGCCCGCCGATCCCGCCGTGGCCGGTCTGCTGGCGCTGCTGCTGCTGACCGACGCGCGGCGGGAGACCCGGACCGGACCGGACGGCCGGCTGCTGCTGCTCGAGGAGCAGGACCGCTCGCGATGGGACCGGGCGGCCGTCGAGGAAGGCACCGCCCTGGTGCGCGAGGCGCTGCGGGCCCGGCCGCCGTCCCGGTACGCGCTCCAGGCCGCCATCGCCGCCGTCCACGCGGGGTCACCGAGGTGGGAGGACACCGACTGGGACGAGATCGTCGCCCTCTACGAGGTGCTCGCCCAGCTGTGGCCGTCGCCGGTGGTCGCCCTCAACCGCGCCGTCGCCGTCGGCTTCGCCTCCGGGCCGGCGGCCGGGCTGGCCGAGCTGGACGCGCTCGGCGCCGAACCCCAGCTGGCCGGCTACGGGTACCTGCCGGCGGCCCGCGCGGACTTCCTGCGCCGGCTGGGCCGGGCTCCGGGGGCGCGCGAGGCCTACACCGAGGCTCTGCTGCTCACCGAGAACGCGGTCGAGCGCGACTTCCTGACCGGCCGGCTGCGCGCGCTGGGCGGGTCCTGAGCCAGGATGGGCCGCGGCGGACCCGGCGGTGGGGGAGGAGCACGCATGAGCGACGACGACGTGGCGCAGGACGACGTGGTCTTGGTGGAGCGGCGGGACGGCGTCCTGGTGATCACGCTCAACCGGCCCGAGGTGAAGAACGCCCTGGACGCCCGGGTGGCCCGCGCGGTGGCCGCGGCCGCCGACGAGCTCGACGCCTCCGACGACCTGCGGGTCGGGGTGCTCACCGGCGCCGGGGGCACCTTCTCGGCCGGCATGGACCTCAAGGCCTTCCTCCGCGGCGAGCGCCCCACCATCGAGGGCCGCGGCCTGTGCGGCATCACGAAGACGCCGCCGCGCAAGCCGCTGATCGGCGCGGTCGAGGGCTGGGCCCTGGCCGGCGGCTTCGAGCTGGTGCTGGCCTGCGACCTCGTCGTCGCGGCCGAGGACGCCCGCATGGGTGTCCCGGAGGTGACCCGTTCCCTGGTGGCCATCGGCGGGGCGGCGCTGGGGCTGCCCCGGCGGATCCCGCACGCCCTGGCCATGGAGCTGCTGCTGACCGGGCAGCCGGTGTCCGCGGCCCGCGCCGCGGAGATGGGCCTGGTCAACCGCGTCACGCCGTCCGGCGGTGCGCTGGCGGCGGCGCTGGAGCTGGCCGCGGTCGTGGGCGCCAACGCGCCGCTGGCGGTCGCGGCGACCAAGGCGGTCGCCCGCGGGACCGCCGACTGGCGCTGGGACGAGGGCTGGGACCGCCAGGCGGAGCTGACCGACGCCGTCTTCACCAGCGAGGACGCCCGGGAGGGCTCGACCGCGTTCGCCGAGAAACGGCCGCCGGTGTGGCGGGGCCGGTGAGCGGAACCGGGCGGTGAAGCTGCTGCTGCCGGACTCGGTGCCGCTGGCGCCCCGGCTGCCCGACGGCGTGACCGCGGTGACCTACGCGGCGACGGCGCCGGTGCCCGACGAGCACCTCGACGCCGAGGCGATGGTGGTGTGGGGCAACTCCGTGCCCGACCTCGCCGCGGTCGCCGGCCGGATGCCGCGGCTGCGGTGGGTGCAGTCGCTCGCCGCCGGCCCGGACGCCGTCCTCGCGGCGGGCTTCCCGCCGGACGTGGTGGTGACCTCGGGCGCCGGTTTGCACGACGCGACGGTGACCGAGCACGCCCTGGCCCTGGTGCTGGCGCTCGTCCGGCGGCTCCCGGCAGCCGCACGGGCCCAGGCCGAGCACCGGTGGGCCCGCGAGCTGGGCGGCGTGCAGCCGCTGCGTCCCGAGGGCGCGGTGACCACGCTGCTGGGAGCCCGGGTGCTGGTCTGGGGCTTCGGCGCGATCGGCCAGACGCTGGCGCCCGTCCTGCACGCGCTGGGCGCCTCGGTCCGGGGCGTGGCCCGCACCGCGGGACGGCGGGGCGGGTTCGACGTCGTCGCCGAGGACCGGCTGGACGACGAGCTGGGGGACACCGACGTGCTGGTGATGATCCTGCCGGCGACCCTGTCGACGCGGCACGCCCTGGCCGCCGGGCGGCTGGCCGCGCTCCCGGCGCACGCCCACGTGGTCAACGTGGGGCGCGGGTCCACCGTGGACGAGGCGGCGCTGGCCGCGGCGCTAGGCGCCGGCCGGCTGGCCGGCGCGGCGCTCGACGTCACGGAGACCGAGCCGCTGCCCCCGGACTCACCCCTGTGGGACGCGCCGGGTCTGGTGCTCACGCCGCACGCGGCCGGAGGCCGGCCGGTCGGCGCGGACGAACTGGTCGCCGCCAACGTCGCGGCGCTGCTCGCGGGGGATCGGCTGCGCAACCTCGTGGACCGCTGAGGCCGGGCGCCGAGCCGCCGGCGTCAGGCGGTGAGCTCGCGGCGCTGCAGGCGCAGGCGACGGCGCTCGCGCTCGGACAGGCCGCCCCAGATCCCGAAGCGCTCGTCGTTGGTGAGCGCGAACTCCAGGCACTCGGCCCGGACGGTGCAGCCGGTGCAGACGCGCTTGGCCTCGCGCGTCGAGCCGCCCTTCTCCGGGAAGAACGCCTCCGGGTCGGTCTCGGCACACAGGGCGTCCAGCCGCCAGGGCTCCTCGCCGGCGTCGGAGTCGACCCACGTGGAGGCAGGCATCTCCTCGACCGCGAGCGGGGTGTAGGCCTCGGTGGCGTACTCCTCGTAGGCCGGGGCGTAGGTCCAGGCGGCCTCGGGCGCGGCGTCGTAGGGCTGACCGGTGGTGATCAGGCTCAGGTGGTTGCGGGAGAAGGAAGGCACGGGGAGCTCCTCGGGGAGGTGGCGTGGCGCCGCCCCCGCGTGTGACGGAGGGGTACGCCCTGGCTGCTGTCCGTGACGTTACGGATCCGAGACCATCAGGGCATCGCCGAGAACCCACGAAACGGGCCCGTCCGGTTGTCGGCTTCTGCACACGGCGGGCGTGTCCGTCAGGGGACGCGGCGCTCCCGCAGCGCGGCGGCCTCGTCGTCGGCACGCCGGCGGAGCTCCCGGGCGGTGGCGAGCATGCCGACGACCTCGGAGCGCGCCCGGAGCACGGCGGCGGCCGCGTCGTCCCCGGCCCGCCGGCGGACGGCGTCGGCGTCCCGCGCCGCCTGCTGCCGCAGCACCGCGAGCTCCGCACGGCCGGTCTCGGCCTCGTCCCGGGCGGCCTGCCGGATCGCCTCCGCGTCGGCCAGGACGCGGTCGGCGTCGGCGGTCACGGCGGCGGCGGCCACGGTGGCGTCGTCCACCAGCCGGGCGGCGGTCGCCTCGGCGTCGCCGAGCACCCGCTCGGCGGAGGCGAGCAGCCGCCGTCCCTCGGCGGCGGTGGCGGCGCGCTCGGCCCGGGCCTCTGCCCGGATGCCCTCGGCCTCGTCGGCCGCCGCGGCGAGCATCGCCCCGATCCGCCGGGAGAGCTGGAGCAGTTCGTCGCCGCCCGCGGAGTGCGACAGCCGCTGCTCGGCGTCGTCGAGGGCCGACCGCGTGCGCAGGTACAGGGCCGTGAGGTGCTCCCGCTCCCGGTCGGCGGTGGCGAGCTCGTCCTCGGCCCAGCGGACGTAGGTGTCGACCTGGAACCGGTCGTAGCCGGCCACGGCGCGGCCGAACACGGGGATCCCGTCGAGGACGGTGGGCAGGTCCCCCGTCACGTTCGGGCGGTGCCGCTCGGTGGTCTCGAGCTCGATGGTCATCCCGGCCTCCCTCCGCAGTCCGTCCGGACCGGCGACGCTACGGCCGGCCGGAGGGGTCGTCGCGCTCCTGGAGGAGGGGGCACCCGGGAGGTTGTGCCGGCGCACCCGTTCGGGTGCGCCGGCCGTCGGCGGTCGCGCTGCGTGACGTCGCTCCGCCGGGTGAGGAACGCCGCCGGAGGTTCGGCGGGAGCCGCGTGCTCGGGCACCCTCGGGGCATGGCCGACGTCCCGCCCCCGTCCCCCGGAGACCTGACCGTTCCGCCCTGGTTCGGCTGGGAGACGGTCGCGGGCGTGCTGCTGCTCGTGCTCGTCGTGCTCGTGGGCGTCGCCCTCCTCGCCGCCGCGCGGGCGGGCCGGGCCGACCGGTCGGAGTGGGAGGCGCTGCTGCAGGCGCGGTCGAACCGGCGTCAGGACCCGGCCGAGCCGGCCGGCTGAGCGACCGGGGCCGGCGGTCCCGGGCAGTGTCCGGGACCGCCGGGACCGTCAGGCCGCCGCGTGCGCGGGGCCGCCGGCCGAGGGACCGGCCGTCCGGCGGGCCGCCCGCACGGCCAGGAGTGCGGCGACGACCAGGAGCAGCAGCCCCAGGACGACGGCCACGATCGGCAGGACCGTCCCGACCAGGTTGAGCAGGCTCGAGTCGTCGCCCACGTCGCTGCCGCGCTCGTCGATCGAGTCGTCGGTGGAGTAGATGTCGATCGTGGCGAACCGGACGGCGACGGGGTAGCCGCCGAAGTCCATGGTCCCGGTGATCACCTGCGTGCTGCCGCCGGCGATGGTGGCCCCGAGCTCGCGGTCGGCGTCGACGAAGGTGGTCGTCTCCGACGTCCACTCGATCGGGACCTCGTCGGGCAGCGCCGCCAGCACGGCGTCCAGGTCAGCGGTCAGCGCGGGGTCGACCGACTCGGCGAGACCGGGTGCCAGCGGGGCCAGCGACTTCGGCAGCGCGGCCGGCAGGCCGAGCGCGTCCGGGTCGGCGAGCTCGCCGTCGGCCACGGACTGGTAGCGGTTCACGTCGCGGCCGCCGAACGTCTCCTCGCCCTCGAAGGTCACCGGGGCGGACTGCATCGTGTACTGGTCCCAGTACTCGTAGGTGCCCTCCTCGGTGGAGGGGTCGACGGGGAGGGTGAAGACCAGGCCCTCGGCCGAGGTCACGTCGTCGGCGCCGTCGGGCGCGGGGCGGGCCTCGGCGGTCTCGCGGTCGACGTTGAACCGCACCTCGGTGACCGCGGGCTCGCTGTCGCCGACGGTGCGGGTGTCGGTGCGGGACACGATCTCGGTGTCGCCGTCGACCGACTCGGCCTGCACGCGCCGGCTGGCCTCGATCGGCACGTCGGAGAGGAGGAGGTCGCCCCCGCCGCCGGTGAGGGCGGCCGGGTTGATGCCGTTGTAGGTGCCCTCGAACCGGAGGGTGACGTCGAGGTCCTCGGGCAGCTTGGTCACCGAGGGGACGACGACGAAGCGGACGACGGCGGCGGCGACGATCAGCAGCACGCCGATCACGGCCAGGACGATGGAGGAACGGGTCAATCTCACTGCGCGGAACTCCGGGGTCGGACGAGTGGAAACACCCTGAGTCTGCGCGCCGAACCGGTGACGGGGACCACCGGGTGCACTGGGTGCAAGACGGTGTGGCGTGCCCCACAGGCAGGCTGTGACGGGGGCGACAGGCCGGTGCTCAGCGGAGCGCCGGGACGCCGGTGCGCGGACGTTCACGCCCGGGAAACAGAGCGGTCCCGCGGGTCACGAGAACTTCACGGACGTGACCCGGAGGGGACACCGCCCGCCGCTTGACTCGCCGTCGACCCGCAGACCTGCTGCGGGGCGCGTCTAGGGTTCCGCCGCCGGTCACCGGCGGGTCTGGTCCGAGAGATGCAGGCAGGGGCGCCACCCCTGTCCCACGGCGGGAGAAAAGCCCGGGAGGCCACACCAGGCCCGGGCCGTGCTGTGCCCTGGCCCGTTCGGGAGGGGCCGGCATGACCGCGCTCGCAGATCCACCCCCCACCGTCTCCGACGACAGCGACCTGGCCGGTTTCGGCTACCGGCCACAACTGCACCGCAGCATCGGCAGCTTCGGGTCCTTCGCCGCCGGCTTCTCGTTCGTCTCCATCCTCACCACGGTCTTCCAGCTCTTCGCCTTCGGCTTCAGCTTCGGCGGCCCCGCCTTCTTCTGGACCTGGCCGATCGTGTTCGCCGGCCAGCTGATGGTCGCGCTCTGCTTCTCCGAGCTGGCCGCCCGCTACCCGATCTCCGGCTGCATCTACCAGTGGGCCACCCGCTTCGGCGGCACGCTGTGGGGCTGGACGGCGGGCTGGCTGATGCTCGTCGGCCAGGTCGTCACCGTGGCGGCCGCGGCCATCGCCATGCAGATCGTGCTGCCGGCCATCTGGAGCGGGTTCGAGGTGCTGGAGAGCCCCACCGCGAACGCCGTCCTGCTGGGCAGCTGCGTCCTCGCGATCACCACGCTCATCAACGCCGTCGGCATCCGCGCGATGTCGGTGATCAACAGCATCGGCGTCACCTGCGAGCTCGTCGGCGTGGTGCTGCTGTGCGTCGCGCTGTTCTCCAAGGCCGAGCGCGGACCGGGCATCGTGCTCGACACCGGCATCGCCGGCGGTTCGGGCTACTTCTGGGCGTTCGTCGTCTCCGGGCTGATGGCCGCCTACGTGATGGTCGGCTTCGACAGCGCCGGCGAGCTCTCGGAGGAGACCCGGGACCCGCGGCGCACCGCCCCGCGCACGATCATCCGCGCGCTCGTCGTGTCGGGCATCGGTGGTGCGCTCATGCTGCTCGCCACCCTGATGGCCGCCCCCAGCGTCACCGACGGCTCGCTCGGCGACCCCGCCCAGGGGCTCCCGTCGGTGCTGCTCAGCCGGCTCGGTGACGGCCTCGGCCGCGCCTTCCTGGTGGTCGTGGCGATCGCCGTGCTGGTCTGCACCCTGGCCATCCAGACCGCCACCACCCGGATGATCTTCTCGATGGCCCGCGACCGGGTGCTGCCGTTCTCCGGGGCCCTGGCGAAGGTCAACGGCCGCACCGGTGCGCCGATCCTGCCCGCGGTGGTCGTCGGCGTCCTCGCCGTCGCGCTGCTGGTGCTGAACGTGCACAACGGGGCGCTCTTCCTGGCCCTGACCAGCGTCTGCATCATGCTGCTCTACATCGCCTACCTGATGGTGACGATCCCGCTGCTGCGCCGCCGGCTGCGCGGCGGCTGGGCCCGCGGTGACGGCCTGTTCTCCCTCGGGCGCTGGGGCGTGGCGGTCAACGTCGCGGCCGTGGTCTGGGGCACCGCGATGGCGGTCAACCTGGCCTGGCCGCGCGCCGAGGTGTTCGGCACGGAGTGGTACCTGCGGTTCCTGCCCGAGCTGATGCTCGCCGGCGCCCTCCTCGTGGGGGCACTCGCCTACCGGGTGCAGAAGCGCCAGGTCCGGCGCGCGGCGGCCGACCTGGACCCCGCTCCGGTGTCGGAGGTGGCCGCGTGACCGCCCTGCTCGAGCACGACGTCCCCGGCGGGGCGCACTGGTCGCTGCTGCTGCGCGCCGGCCGGGTGCTGCGGCTGACCGCCCTGGACGACGGCGCGGTGTGCTCCACGCTGCTGTTCGCGGCGGGTGACCCGGTGGACCGGCTGAACGTGCCGGACACGCTGAAGGCGCAGATGAGCGCCCGGATCCGGCCGCCGATGGTCCTGATGAGCGACCGGGGCGCTGCGCTCGCGTCGGTGACCGGTTCCTCCCTGGACTGGCACGACTGCCTCACCGGGCACTCCCTCGACGGGCACGTCGCGGAGTTCGGCCCGACGTCCTACGGCACCGACCGCAACGACTGGCGCCGCTCGGCCCGCTCCGGGCTGCTGTCGGAGCTGCGCAAGCACGGCCGCGGCCCGGCCGACCTGCACGCCTGCGTGAACTTCTTCGCCAAGGTCGCCATCGGGGCCGACGGCGACCTGGCGCACGTGCCCGACCACGCCCGGGCCGGCGACTGGGTGTCGCTGCGGGCCGAGCAGGACCTGCTGGTCGTGCTCTCCACGGCGCCGCACCCGATGAGCACGGCGTGGGCTCCCGGCGCCGTCCGCGCCGAGGTCGAGGCGGGGGCGCCCTACGGCCCCGACGACCCGTCCGTCACGTTCCGCCCCGAGAGCGCCCGCGCCCTCGCCAACGCCCAGGCGGTGCTGGCATGACCGCGACCCTGACCCTGCCCACCGTCGAGAGCGCGCTGCGCGCCGAGGACGCCGTCCTCGACGTGACGGTGGCGGCCGGCGACGGCTTCCTCGGCCGGGTACCGGCCGGCGGCTCGTTCCGCATCGTCGACCTGCACGGCAACCAGGCCGCCGACACCTTGTTCTACGACGCCGACGACGTGACCAACCGCTACAGCGCCATGGACACGATCCGCGAGCAGCGGGCGGCGTACCTGACCGCCGGCTCGCGGCTGCTGTCCCAGGACGGCGACCCGCTGGTCACGATCACCGCCGACACCTGCGGCCGGCACGACACCCTCGGCGGGGCGTGCGCGCAGGAGTCCAACGTCGTGCGGTACGGCATGCACACCCGCCACCAGCACGCCTGCCGGGAGACGTTCCTCCGGTACGGCGCGCCGGCCGGCATCGGTGCCCGCGAGCTCGGGCACAACGTCAACTTCTTCATGAACGTGCCGCTCACGCCGGACGGCGGCTTGAGCTTCGCCGACGGGTTGTCGGCACCCGGGCGCTACGTCGAGGTGCGCGCCGAGCGGGACGTGCTGGTGCTGATCAGCAACTGCCCGCAGCTGAACAACCCGTGCAACGGCTGGGACCCGACGCCGATCCGGCTGCTGGGGTGGACCGCGTGACCGCCCTCGGGTCCCGTGTCCTGACCGGCACCGTCGAGGTGCTGGCCCCGGGCGTGCAGACCAGCGTGCAGGACCTCGCCGGGCGCACCGGCCTGTGGGACGTCGGCGTGCCGCCCTCGGGTGCCTGGGACGACCTCTCCTTCGCCCTGGCCAACCGCGCGGTGGGCAACCCGCCGACCGCGGCCGGGCTGGAGGCGGTCATGACCGGGCCGCGGCTGCGCTTCGGCGAACGGACGCTGGTCTGCCTCGCCGGCGCGGTCGGCTCGGCCACCCTCGACGGGCGGCCGGTCCGCCCCGGCGTGGTCACCGTGGTGCCGGCCGGGGGAGTGCTCGACCTCGGCCCCTGCGGAGCGCCCGGGCTGCGCGGCTACCTCGCGGTCGCCGGCGGCATCGCGGTGCCCCGCGAACTGGGCAGCCGGGCGACCTTCCTGCTCGGCGGGTTCGGCGGGCTCGACGGCCGCGCCCTGGCCGCCGGCGACCGGCTGCCGCTGGGCCGCACCGAGAACCTCGAGGCGCCGGTCGACGTCGCCCCGCTGCTCCCGCAGCTGGGCACCGACTGGACCCTGCGGGTCCTGCCCGGCCCGCACGGGGCGCCCGAGCACCTCACCGAGGACGGCGTCGCGGCGTTGTTCGCCGCGACCTGGACGGTCGACCACCGTGCCGACCGCACCGGCGTCCGGCTGGTCGGCCCCGCCCCGGGGTGGGCCCGGCAGGACGGCGGCGAAGCGGGCCTGCACCCGTCGAACATCCACGACAGCGCCTATCCCGTCGGCGGGATCATGCTGTCCGGCGACACCCCGGTGATCGTCGGGCCGGACGGGCCCAGCCTCGGCGGGTTCGTCGTCCCCTGCGTGGTGATCCGCGCCGACCGGTGGCAGCTGGCCCAGCTGCGCCCGGGTGACACGGTGCGCCTGGTGCCGGTGACGCCGGCGGACGCCGACGCGGCCAACGCCGAGCGGGCCGCCCTGCTCGCCGCCCCGGCCGCGGCGGTCGCGGCACGGCTGGAGGCGGCCCTGGCCGACCGCCGGCCCGCCCCGGTCGCTCCGGTCGCGGGGCCCGTGCACCGGCCGCTGCTGGCCGAGCTGGCGGCCGACGGCCCCCGGCCGCGGATCACCGTGCGCGCGGCCGGCGACTCCCACCTGCTCGTGGAGGCCGGCCCCGCGGAGCTGGACCTGCACGTCCGGGTCTGGGTGCACCTGCTGGCCCAGCGGCTGCGGGGGCTGGCGCTGCCCGCCGTCCGGGAGCTGGTCGAGGGCGTGCGCTCCATGCTCGTGCAGGTCGACGAGCGGTCGCTGCCGCTGCCGGTGCTGGCCGAGCTGCTCGTGCAGCTGGCCGCCGAGGTGCCCGACCCGGAGTCGGTGACGCTCGACGTGCGCGAGGTGACCCTGCCGCTGGCGCTGGACCACCCGGCCGCGCACGAGGCGATGGCCCGCTACGCCCGGTCGGTGCGGCCGGACGCGCCCTGGTGCCCGGACAACGTGGAGTTCATCCGCCGGGTCAACGACCTCGGCGACCGGGCCGACGTGTTCGACGTCGTCACCGCGGCGACCTACCTGGTGGTCGGGCTGGGCGACGTCTACCTGGGCGCCCCGGTCGCGGTGCCGATCGACCCGCGGCACCGCCTTGTCACCACCAAGTACGACCCGGCCCGGACCTGGACCCCGCAGAACGCCGTCGGCATCGGCGGCATCTACCTCTGCGTCTACGGGATGGAGGGGCCCGGCGGCTACCAGCTGGTCGGCCGCACGGTGCCCGTCTGGCGGCACGTGAGCGGCTCGGCGGAGAAGCCGTGGCTGCTGCGGCAGTTCGACCGGCTGCGGTTCGTCCCGGTGACCGCCGACGAGCTGGCCCAGCGGCGGGCCGCGATCGAGGCGGGGGAGGAGGGGCTGCAGGTCCGCCCCGCCACCTTCTCGCTGGCCGAGGTGCGCAGCCTGGAGGCCGCGCACACCGAGGAGATCAGCACCGTCCGGGCCCGGCGCCGCGCCGCGTTCGACGCCGAGCGCGCCCGCTGGGGGAGCAGGTGACCGCCGTCCGCCCGCTGCCGGCGGCTGCCGATCTCGACCAGCCCGCGTTCATCCACGTCCTCACGCCCGAGGAGGTGGCCGCCCTCGAACCGGCCGCCGACGGTCCGCTGGCGGGGCTGTCGTTCGCCGTCAAGGACAACATCGACGTGGCCGGCGTCCCGACCACGGCGGCGTGCCCGGCGCGGACCGAGCCGGCGGCCCGGTCGGCGGTCGCGGTCCGGCGGCTGCTCGACGCCGGGGCGCTGCCGGTGGGCAAGACGAACATGGACCAGTTCGCCACCGGCCTGGTCGGCGCCCGCTCGCCGTACGGCGCGTGCAGCAGCGTGTTCTCCGCCGCGCACGTCAGCGGCGGCAGCAGCTCCGGCAGCGCGGTGGCCGTGGCGGCGGGCGTCGTCCCGCTGGCGCTGGGCACCGACACGGCCGGCAGCGGCCGGGTGCCGGCGGCGTTCAACGGCCTGGTCGGGATGAAGGCGACCCGCGGCCTGGTGCCCACCACCGGGGTGCTGCCGGCGGCGCCGTCGCTGGACTGCGTCACCACCTTCACCCGCACCGTGGCGCTGGCCCGCGCCGCGCTGGGGGTGCTCGCCGGGCCCGACCCGGGGGATCCGTGGTCCCGGCCCGCGCCGCCGGTGCTGCCGCCCGGGGTGGCCGCCACCATGCGCGTGGTCGCCGTACCGGACGGGCCGCTGGACCTCGATCCGCCGCACGCGGCGGCGTGGGAGGCGGCGCTGGCGCACGCGGCGACCGTGGCCCGGCTGGTGCCGGTCGACGTCGGCGCGTTCCTGGAGGCGGCACGACTGCTCTACGGGGGGCCGTTCCTCGCCGAGCGGCTGGCCGCGTTCGGCGACCAGCTGGAGCCCGACGGCCCGCACCTGGACCCGACCGTGCGCCGGATCGTCCTCGGTGCCCGGGGCATCGGCGGGGCCGACGTCTACCGCGGCCAGCAGCGGCTCGCCGAGCTCCGGCAGGAGGCGATGCGCACCTTCGTGGGTGCCGACGCGCTGCTGCTGCCGGTCACCCCGGGGCATCCCACGCTGGCGGAGGTGGCGGCCGACCCGGTCGGGGCCAACGCGCGGCTCGGGACGTACACGAACATGGTCAACCTGCTCGACCTGTGCGCCGTCGCGGTGCCGGCCGGGATGCGGGACGACGGCCTGCCCTTCGGCGTCCAGCTGCTCGCGCCGGCCTTCGCCGACGGGCCGCTGCTCGACGTCGCCGCGCGCTGGTGCGGGGAGCCGGTCGCCGAGGTGCCGGTGCGCAGCCTGGTCGCCGTGGCCGGGGCGCACCTGACGGGGGAGCCGCTGAACCCGCAGCTGGTCGCGCTCGGCGGCCGGCTGCACGCCCGGGCGCGTACGGCGGGCGGGTACCGGATGTACCGGGTGCCCGGGCCGCTGCCCCGGCCCGGGCTGGTCCGGGACGCCGGCGGTCCGGCCGGCGGTCTCGAGGTCGAGGTGTGGGACCTGCCCGCGGCGGGCCTCGGCGAGCTGCTGCCCACGGTCGCGGCTCCGCTGACACTCGGACCGGTGGAGCTGGACGACGGCGGCGTCGTCCCGGGCTTCCTCACCGACCCGGGCGGCGTCGACCCGGCGTCCGACATCACCGCCTGGGGCGGCTGGCGGGCTTACCGGGCGGGAGGCTGATCAGCCGCGGCGGGTGCGGCCCCGCGGGCCGCCCTGCCGCCCACCCAGCGCCCGTCCGGCGGCGCGACCGGCGACCCGCCGGCCGCTGCCGCCGGGGCGGCGGTCCCGCTCGCCGCCGCCGCGCCCGGCGGGGGCGCTGCACGGGCGGCAGGTGGTGAACCAGGGGGCGATCGCGCTGCCGCACGAGGTGCACTTCCCCGAGCGGCCCAGAGCGATGGCGTCGGGGAGGAGCTCGCTGATCATCTCGGCGCACTCCTCCTCGACCCACGCGGCGTCGTCGCTGGAGAGGCCCGCGACGCCGTCGAACTGGCGGAGCAGGGTCTGCGCGTCGCGGGCGGCCGCGGCGGCCTGCTCGAAGTCCTCGACGGACCCGCCGCGGGGGACGTCGGGGAGGATCGTCTCGGGGTCGACCTCGAGGCCGGCGGCGTGCTGCAGCGCGGCCTTGGCCAGCACCAGCCAGCGGGTCCGGCGCGGCGGGTTGTAGTCGATGGCGAGGTTGACCAGCCGCCACACGGTGGCCAGGTCGCCGACGGCACCCAGCGGGCCGCGCAGCAGCGGCAGCAGGGCGTGCACCCGGGTGACGAGCGTGGTGACGTCGTCGGCGGTCATCGCCTCGTCGCGGGTGGCGGCCCGCGCCCACGCCATCCAGCGGGTCAGCGCCTCGGGCAGGTCGACGGCCTCGAACGCGCCGAGGTCCTCGAGCTCGGGGCGCAGCCGCGGGGAGCGCTTGGGCAGGTCGCTCATCGCGTCACCGCGGGCGACCGCGGCGCCGGTCTCCAGCACGGCGACGCTCGGCCTGAGCCCCTGCACGCCGGTGAGGACGCCGACCGAGCCGTGCCCGGTCAGCCCGTAGCGCCCGGCGCGGCCGGCGATCTGCGCGGCCTCCCAGCTGCGCAGCGGGCGCACCTGCTCGCCGTCGAACTTGGTGGTCTCGGCGAACAGCACCGTGGTGGCCGGCACGTTGATGCCGTGACCGATGACGTCGGTGGTCACCAGGACCTCGAACTCCCCGGTGGTGAAGCGCTCGATCACCTCGCGGCGGGTCATCGGCGGCAGCGCGCCGTAGAGGACGCCGACCTTGCCCGGCCGGTGCTGGTCGAGCTCGGCCGCGACGGCGTAGACGTTCTTGCGGGAGAAGGCGACGACCAGCGTCTGCGGCCGCACCGTCTCCGGCTTCACCGGGGCGCGCAGGACGTCGAGCCGGGACAGCCGCTTGTGGTTGACGACGGTGACTTGCTCGGCGTCGGCGACCAGCGGCTTGAGCAGCAGGTAGGCCTCGGCGGCGGCGATGAGGTGCATCTCCTGGTACTCGCCGGTGAGGACCAGGCGGGCCCAGTGGTGGCCGCGCTCGGGATCGGCGATCCAGTGCGACTCGTCGAGGACCAGCAGCCGCCCGCGCATCGGCGCCTTCTCGACCGTGCAGCAGACGATCGGTGCGAACGGCTCGATCTCCTCCTCACCGGTGGAGAGGCCGACGCTGCCGGGCGGGAGGAGGGCCGACAGCTTCTCGTAGGCCTCGTGGGCCAGCTGGCGCAGCGGCGCGGCGTAGACGCCCGACCCGGCGGCCGCGAGGGCCTGCAGCGACTCGTAGGTCTTGCCGGAGTTGGTCGGCCCGAGGTGGAAGACGACGTGCTCGGGCCGGACCTCGCGGACGGGCAGCGTCGGCGCCGCGCCCTCGACCCAGCTCTCCTGGGCCAGCCGCTCCTCGCGCGCGGCCGCGCGGGAGGGCGACACGGGGCGGTCGGCGGCGGAGCGCTCCCGGCGGCGGGAGGTGGGGGACTGGGGGTGGCTGGCAGACAGGGGGAGTCCTCGGTTCAGCGGAAAGGGCATCCGCGCGCACGCGGGGAGATTCGGTTGCACAGCACAACACCGCGGTCGCGCAGTCCATGCCCGGCGGCGGTTGACCTCGAGCGGACTGCAGGGTCGACGCTGGCCCGGCACCGGCCAGGTCGGGGAGAAAGTCGCTGGCCGCCGGTGAGTCTACGGCGCACAGTGCGTCGTACCTCGCAGAGACCGTCGACCCGCCGAGGTGAGGACCACGATGACCACGTCCACCCCACTCGCCATCGAGGCGAGCGGACTGCGGAAGTCCTACGGCACCACCCGCGCGGTGGACGGCGTGGACCTCGCCGTGCCGACCGGCGCCGTGTACGGGGTCCTGGGCCCCAACGGCGCGGGCAAGACCACCACCATCCGCATGCTCGCGACGCTGATCGCGCCGGACGCCGGCAGCGCCCGCGTGCTCGGGCACGACATCGTGTCCGAGGCCGACACGGTCCGCGAGCTCGTGAGCCTCACCGGCCAGCTGGCCTCGGTCGACGAGGAGCTGACCGGCCGGGAGAACCTCGTCCTGCTCGGCCGGCTCCTCGGCTACTCCCGGCCGGCCGCGCGCAGCCGGGCGGACGAGCTGCTGGAGGCGTTCGACATCGCCGACGCCGGCGGCAAGCTCGTGAAGTTCTTCTCGGGCGGCATGCGCCGGCGGCTGGACATCGCGGCCAGCATCGTGGTCACCCCGCGGCTGATGTTCCTCGACGAGCCGACCACCGGGCTCGACCCGCGCTCGCGCAACCAGGTGTGGGAGATCGCCCGGGCGCTCGTCGCCGAGGGGACGACGATCCTGCTCTGCACGCAGTACCTCGAGGAGGCCGACCAGCTCGCCGACGGGATCGCCGTGATCGACCGCGGCCGGGTCATCGCCGAGGGCACGCCCGGGCACCTCAAGGCGTCGGTGGGCGCCGGGGCCCTGCGGGTGCGGCTGGTCGACGGGGCGCACCGCGCGGAGGCGGCCCGGCTGCTCGAGCGCGCCGTCGGGCCGGTGACGCTGGACGCCGAGCCGGCCGCTCTGTCGGCCGCCGCGGACGCCGAGCGGGCGGCGATCGGCGTCGCCGAGCTGGCCCGGGCAGGCATCCCGCTGGCGCACTTCGCCCTCGAGCAGCCGAGCCTGGACGAGGTGTTCCTCGCCCTCACCGGCCGCGCCGCCGAGGACGAGACCTCCCCGACCCTGCAGGAGCTGTCATGACCACGACGTCGGGCACGCCGGACACCGCGGACACCGCCGCCGTCCGCCGGGCGATCTCCTCCACCCCGCGGCCACCGCGGCCGGGTCCGCTGTCGGCGGCGCTGACCTTCGGCTGGCGCGGCATGCTCAAGGTCCGGCACGTGCCGGAGCAGCTGCTCGACGTCACCGTGACGCCGGTGATGTTCCTGCTGATGTTCACGTACCTCTTCGGGGGCGCCATCGCTGGCTCCACCAGCGCCTACCTGGACTACACGCTCCCGGGCCTGCTGGTCATGTCGGTGCTCTTCACGACCGTCTACTCGGGCGTCTCGCTGAACACCGACCTCACCAAGGGCGTGGTCGACCGCTTCCGGTCGCTGCCGATCTGGCGCCCGGCGCCGCTGCTCGGCTCCCTGCTCGGCGACAGCGTCCGGTACGTCATCGCCGGCACGGTGATCATCGTGGTCGGTGTGGCCCTGGGCTTCCGCCCCGACGGCGGGGCCGTCGGGGCGGTCGCCGCCCTGGCGCTCGTCGTCGTCTTCTCGTTCGGGCTGTCGTGGGTCTTCTCGGTGCTCGGGCTGCTGCTGCGCACGCCGAACGCGGTGATGAACGCCGGGTTCATGGCGATCTTCCCGCTGACGTTCCTCTCCAACGTCTTCGTCGACCCGGAGACGCTGCCCGGTCCGCTGGAGGCGTTCGTCGACGTCAACCCCGTCTCGATCCTGGCGACGGCGTCGCGCTCGCTGATGGCGGGGGAGCCGGACGGCGGCGCGATCGTCGTCTCCCTGGCGGTGGCCGCGGCGCTGGCCGCGGTGTTCCTCCCGCTGACGACGCGGCTGTACCGCAGCCGCTGACCGCCGTCCGCCGCCCGGTCAGCGGCGGGCGGAGATCGCGGCGATCTCGTGCGCCGTCTCGACGGTGGGTGCGTCGGCGAGGGCGCGGAGCAGTGCCCGCTCCTGGCGGAGGTGGGCGCGGGTGACGCGGGCGCGGCGCAGGCTCATCCGGATGCCGGTCATGGGAGTTCCTCTCGGTCAGCCGGCCAGGGTGGCCGGCACGGGGGATGGGGCGGTGCCGACCGGGCTGCACACGGTGCAGCCGTCGGCGTCGGACTCGACGGTCGCCGCCGGCAGCAGCCGGCGGACCAGGCCCAGAGCCCGCACGTTGTCCTCCTGGACGGTCGCGGTCACCCGGCGCACGCCGCGGACGACGGCGAGCTCCAGGACCTCGCCCAGCAGCTGGCGCCCGAGGCCGAGCCCCTGCCAGTCGTCCTCGACGACGACGGCGAACTCGGCCGAGTCCGGGTCGGCGGGGGAGCGGTCGTAGCGGGCGACGCCGACGACCTCGTCCCCGATCACCGCGACGACGGCCTCGCGGAGGGCGTGGTCGACGTGCACCAGCCGGCGGACGGCGAGCAGGGGGAGGGAGTGCACCGGCGCGTGGAAGCGGCGGTACCGGGTCTCCGGCGACAGCCGCGGCCACAGGCGGAACAGGCGCGCCAGGTCGTCGTCCTCGATCGGGCGGGTCGCCACCGGCAGGTGCATCGGAGCCTCCTGGGTTCGTTGCCTGAACCTTGCTCCTCCGCGGTCGGTTCGTCAAGTGAACCCAGCGTGTCTATGCTGATCGACGTGAGCGAGCTGCTGCTGGACCGGACCCGGTGCTCGGTCGCCGGGACGCTGGCCGTCGTCGGGGAGAAGTGGACGCTGCTGGTGCTGCGCGAGGCATTCCTCGGCGTGCGCCGGTTCGCCGACTTCCAGCGGATCCTCGGCGCGCCCAAGGCCGTGCTGACCGACCGGCTGGCCGGCCTGGTCGAGCAGGGGATCCTCCGGCGGGTGCCCTACCAGGCCGAGGGCGAGCGGCAGCGGGCCGAGTACCGGCTGACCCGCAAGGGGGTCGACCTGTTCCCGACGCTCGTGGCCCTCATGGAGTGGGGGGACCGGTACCTCGCCGACGGCGACGGTCCGCTGGAGCTGGACCACCGCGACTGCGGGGCGCCGGTGCACCTGGCGCTCAGCTGCGAGGCCGGGCACCCGGTCGACGGGGCCTGGGACGTGACCTCGGTCCGTCGCGGCTGACCTGCTCCCCGGCCGCCTGGATCAGGCGGGCTCGGGGACCCCGCCGGGATCGCCGCCCGGGTCGTCCGGGGTGGCCTCGATCGGCGGCGGTGGGAGCGGCTCCGGCGCGTCGGGGAGCAGCTCGCCGGGGTCGTCGGGGATCGGCTGGGTCGGGTCGATCAGCGGTTCCGGCTCTGGCACGGGCTCGACCATGCGGTCAGTCAACCAGCAGTGGCGCCACCATGCGGTCGACGTAGCCGGCCAGCACGTCGAGGTCGGCGCCCGCCATCGCGCGGGTGCCGATCTGGTCGCGCAGTGACGCGATGCCGGCGAGCAGTGCCGCCACCAGCTCCGCCCGCAGTTCGGCGTCGGGTCCGTCGAGGCGCCCGGCCAGCTGGGTGGTGAAGCCGGCGTGGATCCGCTCGCGGGCGATGGTGCGGACGAGCTCCGTGCCGGCGCCGGCGACGAGCGTGGACATGCTGCTGGCCCGGATCTCGGCGGGGGCGTCGGGGTCCAGTGCGCGGCGCAGCAGGGTGTGCGGGAGCGCGTCGAGAGGGGTGTCGGCGATGGTGCTGTCCGGCTCGGTCGGCGAGAGGGCCTCGACGAGGAGGGCCTCCTTGGAACCGAAGTACCGGTAGACGAGCGCCTGGTTGGCGCCCGCGGCCGTGGCGACGTCGCGGGTGCTCACCGCGGCGACGCCGTCCCGGGCGATGAGGGAGCGCGCCGCGGTCAGCAGGGACTCCCGCGTGGCGGCCGCATCGCGGCGGCGGGGGCCTGCCTGGTCGTCCTCGGTCACCGGACCTCCGCCCGTCGTCGTGCTGTGGCGCGCTGACACTACTGCGCCGTGCCGGTTTGTAGTCACCTGTTGACTTGTCGCCGCGCTCGGCTCTACCGTCTAAGTCGTCGGGTGACTACATCGCTGGAGAGGGGACGTCATGGACGTCGAGGACATGATCATGATCAGCATCGACGACCACGTCGTCGAGCCGCCGGACATGTTCGCCAACCACGTCCCCGACCGCTGGCGGGACCAGGCGCCGAAGTCGATCACCGACGAGAACGGCTACGAGAAGTGGTGGTTCCAGGGCAACTCGATGGGGACCATCGGGCTCAACGCCGTCGTCGGCTGGCCGAACGAGGAGTGGGGCCTGAACCCCGCGACGTTCGCCGAGATGCGCCCGGGCGCCTACGACATCCACTCGCGCATCGAGGACATGAACCGCAACGGCATCCTCGCCTCGATGTGCTTCCCGTCCTTCGCCGGCTTCAGCGCGCGGTACTTCCAGGAGGCGAAGGACAAGGACCTCGCCCTGATCATGCTGAAGGCCTACAACGACTGGCACATCGACGAGTGGTGC
>NZ_JNIK01000016.1 GCF_000701365.1 Blastococcus sp. URHD0036 | reverse complement strand
ATCCGGTATTAGCCCCAATTTCTTGGAGTTATCCCAGAGCTGAGGGCAGGTTGCCCACGTGTTACTCACCCGTTCGCCACTGATCCCCCACCGAAGCGGGTTCACCGTTCGACTTGCATGTGTTAAGCACGCCGCCAGCGTTCGTCCTGAGCCAGGATCAAACTCTCCGTAGATGATTTGATCACGGCTGAGAACCGCGAGCTGACACTCGCGGAATCAATCAACCAAAGGAATCCCAGCACCATCCAACCCAAAGGGACGAACAGTGCACGGGGTATTACTTGGCACTGACTTTCGGCACGCTGTTGAGTTCTCAAGGAACGGACGCGCGAAGAACCAGACCCCCGGAGAGGCCCTCGTCAACTGCGGCTTGTCCCACTGTACGCCGGTCTCGGAGGCTCTGACCCGGGGGCCTTCGCTCGCTCCGCGGCCCTTGCGGGCCCGACTGGCAACAGGGAGAACCATACACGCCCCTGAGGGGGTCGTGCACGGGGGTCCCCCGGCCCCCGTGCGGAGGGTCGCCGGCGCCCGTCTACAGCCCGAGGAAGGGCTCGATCCCCACGGTGAGACCGGGGCGGCGGCGCACCTCGCGGACGGCCAGCAGCACCCCTGGCATGAAGGACGCCCGGTCGTAGGAGTCGTGGCGGATGGTCAGGGTCTCCCCCTCGGCGCCCATCAGGACCTCCTGGTGGGCGACGAGGCCGGTCAGCCGGACCGCGTGCACCGGCACGCCTTCCACGTCGGCGCCGCGGGCACCGGCGAGCGATTCCGTGGTGGCGTCCGGCGCGGCCGGCATCCCCGCCGCGCGCCGGGCGTCGGCGATCAGCCGGGCCGTGCGCACCGCCGTCCCCGACGGTGCATCGACCTTGTTCGGGTGGTGGAGCTCGACGATCTCCGTGGAGGGGAAGAAGCGCGCCGCCTCCTGCGCGAACCGCATCAGCAGGATGGCGCCGATGCCGAAGTTGGGCGCGATCACCACACCCAGCTCCGGCTTGGGCTCCAGCCAGGACCGCACCGTGTCCAGCCGCTCCTGGTCGAAGCCCGTCGTCCCGACCACGCAGGAGATGTCCTGGTCGATGCAGAAGCGGATGTTGTCCATGACCACGTCGGGCCGGGTGAAGTCCACGACCACCTGCGCGCCGGCGTCGGCGACGTTGAACAACCAGTCACCGGCGTCGACCATCGCCACCAGCTCCATGTCGTCGGCGGCGTTGACCGCCTTGACGACCTCGGCACCCATCCGGCCGCGGGCGCCGAGCACCCCCACCGAGACGAGGGGCGACTCCGCCGCCTGGGAGCCGGAGGACTGCGGATCGGAGGTCGGGCCGGTGCTGGTCACCGGCCCAGATTTCCCGTCGGCGCGGCCGGGCGCAAGCGGCCGGTCAGCGGGACACGCGTCGCCGGGCGAGGGCCTCCCACGTCAGGAGCGCCAGGGCGATCCCGAGGACGTCGGCTCCCCAGTCCCCGAGGGAGCCGTCGCGGTCCAACGGGGCCAGCCACTGCACCACCTCGCTTCCGGCCGCGTAGGCGACGAGCAGGACCACGAGCGTCCGCACCTGCAGCCCGGCCCACCGCCCGGCGAGCGCCAGCGCGGCGAACAGCGAGAAGTGGACGAGCTTGTCGACCCCGGCCGGAGACGAGGGGACGTCGTCCCCCGGCGTGAACAGGACGGCCAGGGACACGAGCACGGTCACCGCGAGGACGCCGCGCGACAGCGCTCCGTGGACCGCCAGGGCGGGAGGGACCATCAGAGCCGGTCGAGGTCGGACTCGCGGTAGGGCCCGACGACCGCGAGGCACGTGGGCCGGGTCAGCAGGTCGGCGCCCACGGCGCGGACCTGGTCGGGGTCCACCGCGTCGATCCGGGCGAGCACCTCACGGACCGGCACGTACTCGCCGTGGGCCAGCTCGCTCTTGCCGAGCCGGGTCATCCGCGAGCCGGTGTCCTCCAGGCCGAGCACCAGCCCACCGCGGAGCTGCCCGCGCCCGCGGGCGACCTCCTCGGCGGTGAGACCGTCGGCGGCGACCCGGGCCAGTTCCTCGCGGACCAGCCGGAGCACCTCGGGCACCCGCTTGGGCGAGCAGCCGGCGTAGACGGAGAACGCCCCGGTGCCCGCGTAGTGGGTGAGGGCCGAGCCGACGCTGTAGACCAGACCGCGCTTCTCCCGGATCTCCTGGAACAGCCGCGAGCTCATCCCACCGCCGACGGCGGTCTCGAGGACCGCGGCCGCGTGCCGCCGCTCGTCGTGCCGGCCGATGCCCACGCTGCCGAGCAGCAGGTGCGTCTGCTCGGTCTTGCGCCGGATGAGTCCCGTCGCACGGGCGGGGCGGTCGAGGGCGACGTCCTCCCCGGCCCGCAGCGGCGCCGGGTCGGCCGAGCCGGCGAGCCGGTCCCCGAAGGCGCGCTCCACCAGCTCCAGCACCTGCTCGTGCGTGACCCGCCCGGCGGCGGCCACCACGATCGAGGGGACGGCGTAGCGGCTGCGGTACCAGCCGTCGACGTCGTCGCGGCTCAGCGACTCGATCGACACCACCGTGCCGAGCACCGACCGGCCGAGGGCGGTGCCGCCGAACAGCGTCTCGGAGAACAGGTCGTGCACCGCGTCGGCCGGCTCGTCGTCGCGCATCGCGATCTCCTCGAGCACGACCGTGCGCTCGCTCTCGAGGTCGTCGGCGGTGTTGAGGGCGTCGGTGACCAGGTCACCGAGGATCTCCACGGCGAGCGGGAGGTCGCTGGCGAGCACGTTCGCGTAGTAGCAGGTGTGCTCCTTGGCGGTGAAGGCGTTCATCTCACCGCCGACGGCGTCCATGGCCGTCGCGATCTCCAGGGCGCTGCGCGTGCGGGTGCCCTTGAACAGCAGGTGCTCGAGGAAGTGCGACGAACCGGCCAGCGCGTCGGTCTCGTCGCGGGAGCCGACGCCGACCCAGATGCCGATGGTCGCCGAGAGGACGCCGGGCATCGTCTCGGTCAGGACCCGCAGGCCGCTGGGCAGCCGGGTGCGCTCGACCCGGCCGCCGACCTCGTCGACGTCCAGCACCTCCGTCACTCCCGCGGGGGCACCACCGGCCGGGGCCGGGACCGACGCAGCTGCGCCGGCCCCGGCCCCGGGGGTTGCCTCGTGTGTGGTGCTCACGCGTCCTGCGGCGCAGCCTCGGCCGGAGCGGCGTCGGCCGGGGCCTCGGCGGCACCCTCACCGTCGGTGGCCACCGGGACGAGGCTGATCTTGCCGCGGGCGTCGATGTCGCTGATCTCGACCTGCAGCTTGTCGCCCACGTTCACGACGTCCTCGACCTTGTTGATCCGCTTGCCGCCACCCAGCTTGCTGATGTGGACGAGCCCGTCCTTGCCCGGGAGCAGGGAGACGAAGGCACCGAACGGCGTGGTCTTGACGACCGTCCCGAGGAACCGCTCGCCGACCTTGGGCATCTGCGGGTTGGCGATGGCGTTGATCCGGTCCACCGCGGCCTGGGCCGAGGGGCCGTCGGAGGCACCGACGTAGATCGTGCCGTCGTCCTCGATGGTGATGTCCGCGCCGGTCTCGTCCTGGATCGCGTTGATCATCTGGCCCTTGGGGCCGATGACCGCACCGATCTTGTCGACCGGGATGCGCACCGTGGTCACCCGCGGGGCGAACGGGCTCATCTCGTCGGGACCGTCGATGGCCTCGCCCATGACGTCGAGGATGTGCAGCCGGGCCGCGCGGGCCTGGGTCAGCGCACCGGCGAGGACGTCGGAGGGGATGCCGTCGAGCTTGGTGTCCAGCTGGAGCGCGGTCACGAAGTCCTTGGTGCCGGCGACCTTGAAGTCCATGTCACCGAACGCGTCCTCGGCGCCGAGGATGTCGGTCAGCGCGACGTACTCCGTCTTGCCGTCGACCTCGTCGGAGACCAGGCCCATCGCGATGCCGGCGACCGGGGCCTTGAGGGGCACACCGGCGTTGAGCAGCGCGAGGGTCGAGGCGCAGACCGAGCCCATGGACGTCGAGCCGTTGGAGCCCAGCGCCTCCGACACCTGCCGGATCGCGTAGGGGAACTCCTCGCGGTCGGGCAGCACCGGCAGCAGCGCCCGCTCGGCGAGCGCGCCGTGGCCGATCTCGCGGCGCTTGGGCGAGCCCACGCGGCCGGTCTCGCCGGTGGAGTACGGCGGGAAGTTGTAGTTGTGCATGTAGCGCTTGCGGTTGTCCGGCGACAGCGTGTCCAGCTGCTGCTCCATGCGGAGCATGTTCAGCGTGGTGACACCCAGGATCTGGGTCTCGCCGCGCTCGAACAGCGCCGAGCCGTGCACGCGCGGGATGACCTCGACCTCGGCCGACAGCGGCCGGATGTCGGTCAGGCCACGGCCGTCGATGCGGACCTTGTCGCGCAGGATCCGCTGACGGACGACCTTCTTGGTCAGCGCCCGGAAGGCCCCGGAGATCTCCTTCTCGCGGCCCTCGAACTGGCCGGCCAGCGCGGCCTTGACCTCGTCCTTGAGCGCGTCGGTGGCGTCCTCGCGCTCGTGCTTGGCGGCGATCTGCTGCGCCTGGGCGAGCTTGTCGCCGACCTGCGCCTCGACCGCGGCGTAGACGTCGTCCTGGTAGTCCAGGAAGCGCGGGAAGTCGGCGACCGGCTTGGCCGCCTTCTCGGCCAGCGCGGCCTGCGCGTCGCACAGCGCCTTGATGAACGGCTTGGCGGCCTCGAGGCCCTGGGCCACGACCTCCTCGGTGGGGGCGGTGGCGCCACCGGCGACCAGCTCGATCGTCCGCTGGGTGGCCTCGGCCTCGACCATCATGATCGCGACGTCGCCGTCGGGCAGGGCCCGGCCGGCCACGACCATGTCGAACACGGCCTCCTCGAGCTCCGAGTGGCTCGGGAAGGCGACCCACTGGCCGCGGATCAGCGCGACGCGGGTGCCGCCGATCGGACCGGAGAACGGCAGGCCCGACAGCTGGGTGGAGGCGGACGCGCCGTTGATGGCCAGCACGTCGTAGAGGTGGTCGGGGTCCAGCGCCATGACGGTGATGACGACCTGGACCTCGTTGCGCAGGCCCTTGGCGAAGGTCGGGCGCAGCGGGCGGTCGATCAGCCGGCACGTGAGGATCGCGTCCTCCGACGGGCGGCCCTCGCGGCGGAAGAACGAGCCGGGGATGCGCCCGGCGGCGTACATCCGCTCCTCGACGTCGACCGTCAGCGGGAAGAAGTCGAACTGCTCCTTGGGCTGCTTGCCGGCCGTGGTGGCCGAGAGCAGGAAGGTGTCGCCCATGGTGACGACGACGGAGCCGGCGGCCTGACGGGCGAGCCGGCCGGTCTCGAAGGTGACGGTGCGGCTGCCGAAGCTGCCGTTGTCGATCACCGCGGTGGCGGTGGTGACCCCGTCCTCGGGGTCGAACTCGGCGGCGATGCTGCCGGTGGTGGTGGGTGCGGACATGGTGTCCTCTTCCTACGTCGCATGCGGCGACGTCCTCTTGTGGCGCCCTGCGCCGGGTGCGCCCTGGGCGACCGGTCTTCGATCGAAACCCCCGGGAGTGCGCCCCGCGGGGGGACGACGAGCCCGGAGGCCACCACCGAGGACCGGACCGCGTCTGGCGGGCGGATCGGCCGGGGGCCGGGGGTCTCCGTGCGGCGGGTGCCGCACGGAAGAGGGGACCGTCCCGGACGGGACGGTCCCCTCGACGTGCTAGCGGCGCAGACCCAGCCGCTCGATGAGCGAGCGGTACCGGTTGATGTCGGTCTTCGCCAGGTAGTTCAGCAGCCGGCGGCGACGACCCACCAGCAGGAGCAGGCCCCGCCGGCTGTGGTGGTCGTGCTTGTGCTGCTTGAGGTGCTCGGTGAGGTCGCTGATCCGACGCGTGAGCATCGCGACCTGGACCTCGGGGGAGCCGGTGTCGTTCTCGACCGTGGCGTACTCGGTCATGATCTGCTTCTTGGTCGCGCTCTCGAGCGCCATGGTCGCCTCCCGGCAGTCAGGTGTGCGCCCTCGGTCTGCATCACGGGGGCAGGTAGACACACTCGTCGGGCCTGAGCCCGACGTCTCAGGCTACCAGCGCGCCGGCGCCCGCCCCGACGCGTGGGGGCCGGAGGCCTCCGAGAGGGTCAGAGCTCGAGGAGCGCGCGGGCGTCGAGCAGGTCCTGGTCCATCGCCGCGACCAGTTCGTCCATGCCGGAGAAGCGCAGCATCCCGCGCAGCCGGGACACGAACTCGACGCCGGAGTGCTCGCCGTAGAGGTCGCCGTCCCAGTCGATGAGGTGCGCCTCCACGGTGCGCCGGGTGCCGTCGAAGGTGGGGTTGGTGCCCACCGAGATGGCGGCGGGGAACCGCGCCCCGCTGGCGCCCTCGACGTCGCGCAGCACGAAGTGCCCGGCGTAGACGCCGTCGGCGGGGATGGCGGTGTACGGCGCGCTCTCCACGTTCGCCGTCGGGTAGCCCATCTGCCGGCCCCGGCGGTGACCGCGGACGACGACGCCGTCGACCCGGTGCGGCCGGCCCAGCGCGCCCGTGGCTGAGCGCATGTCACCGGCGGCCACGCAGGCGCGGATGTAGGTCGAGGAGATGGTCACCTCGTCGGCCTCCTCGGCCAGGCTGGCCAGCCCGACACCCTCCACGGTGAACCCGAACCGGCGGCCCTCGGCGGTCAGCGTCGCCACGGTGCCGGCGGCGCGGTGGCCGTAGGTGAAGTTCTCCCCCACCACCACGTGCGACGCGTGCAGCGTGGAGGCCAGCACGGTGTGCGTGAAGGACTCCGGCGACAGGCGCATCAGGTCGGGGGTGAAGGGCAGCACGCACATCGCGTCGACCCCGAGGGCCTCGACGAGCTCGGCCTTGCGGTCCAGGGACGTGAGGATCGCCGGGTGCGACCCGGGGCGCACGACCTCGGCCGGGTGCGGGTCGAAGGTGAGCAGCAGGCACGGCCGCCCCAGGGCGCGGGCACGGGCGACGGCGGCCCCGATCAGCTTCTGGTGACCGCGGTGCACGCCGTCGTACATCCCGATGGTGACGACGGTCCGTCCCAGATCACCCGGGACGGCGTCCAGCCCGCGCCAGCGCAGCACCTCAGGCGACCCGGTGCAGCCAGCCGCGGGTGTCGGCCACCCGGCCGTGCTGGATGTCCAGGAGGTGCTCCCGGAGCCGCATGGTGAGCGCGCCGGGGGTGCCGTCGCCGACCGTGAAGTCCCCGGTCCGCGCCTTCACCTCGCCGACGGGCGTGATGACCGCGGCGGTGCCGCAGGCGAAGGTCTCGGTGACGGTGCCGTCGGCGACGCCGGCCCGCCACTCGTCCACGCTGAACTTCCGCTCGGTGACCCGGTGCCCCAGCTCGCGCGCGACCGTGATCAGCGAGTCGCGGGTGATGCCCGGCAGCAGGGTCCCGGTGAGCTCGGGGGTGACCAGCTCGGCGTCGTCCCCGGAGCCGAGGACGAAGAACAGGTTCATCCCGCCCATCTCCTCGACGTAGCGCTTCTCGTGCGCGTCGAGCCAGACGACCTGGTCGCAGCCGGCCTCGATGGCCTGCTCCTGCGCCAGCAGGCTGGCGGCGTAGTTGCCGGCGCACTTCACGTCGCCGGTGCCCCCGGGCGCGGCGCGGATGTAGTCCTCGGAGAGGTAGACCGACACCGGGTGCACGCCGCGGGGGAAGTAGGCGCCGGCGGGGCTGGCGATGACGAGGAACAGGTACTCGTGCGCCGGTCGCACGCCCAGGAAGGGCTCGGTGGCGAGCTGGTAGGGGCGCAGGTAGAGGGTCTGGTCCGGGCCGGTGGGCACCCACTCGCGGTCGGAGTCGACGAGCGCGTCGACGGCGGCGAGGAAGGCCTCCTCCGGCACCGGCGGCATCGCGAGGCGACGGGCGCCGCGGGCGAAGCGGGCGGCGTTGGCCTCGGGACGGAAGGTCGCGACGCTGCCGTCGGGCTGGGCGTAGGCCTTGAGCCCCTCGAAGATCGACTGCGCGTAGTGCAGGGCCGCCGTCGCCGGGTCGACCTGCAGCGGGGCGTAGGAGGTCAGGCGGGCGTCGTACCAGCCCTCACCGGCGCGGTAGCGCGCGACGAACATCGAGTCGGTGAAGTAGCGACCGAAGCCAGGGTCGTCCAGCAGCTGCTGGCGCTCGGCGGCGGAGCGGCGCCGGATCTCCTCTGCGACCACCGGTACGCCCTCGGTGAAGACCCGCGGGGAGATACGGCTGTCGGCGAGGGTGTCGGTCATGGCTCCTACCTGCGTCCGGGCGGGTCCGGCGACTCCCGGACCCGCCCGTCCACAGTAGTCCCGGCGGAGCGGCCGCCCGGATCAGGCCTCGCGATCAGGCCGGGCCGTGCTCGGTCTTCGGGGCGGCCGACTCGATGACCTCGTAGGACCACAGGTGCGAGGAGTTCGCCGCCGCGGGGGCGAGGGTGTCCCCGCCGCCGGAGTGGGCGCGGTCGAAGTCCTGGCTGGACTGCCAGGCCTCGTAGGCGGCCTCGTCCACCCAGCGCGTGTAGACGAGGTACTGGTCGGTGCCCTCCTGCGGGCGCAGCAGCTCGAACCACTCGAAACCGGGCGTGCTCTCGACAGCCCCTGCCCGCCCGCGGAAGCGCTCCTCGAAGCGCTCCTGGCGTTCCTTGGGCACGGTGATCGCGTTGATCTTCACGACGCTCATGCCGGTGCCTCTTCCCCGGCCCGGCGGCCGTCAACCACCGCGATCACCCGTCCGCGGCCGCCCCGGGCGGGAAGCCGACGGTCACCCGCGCGGTGCTCCCGGAGTCCTCCAGGAGGGCGACCAGGCGGCCGGCCGGGTCCACGGCCGCGACCAGGCCGGGAGCGCCCGTCGCGGGCACCCGCCGGCCGTGGCCGAGGGCGGTGGCCTCCTCGGCGGCCACGGACCGCTGCGGGAACAGCGTCGTCGCGGCCTCGGTCAGGCCGAGCACGCCGCGTCCGCCACCGGCGACCAGCGAGGCGGCCGCGTCCTCGACCGGCGCCGCCTGCGCGGTGCCGAACGGCCCGGCGGCCGTGCGCCGCAGGGCGGTCAGGTGCCCGCCGACGCCGAGGGCGGCACCGGCGTCGCGGGCGATCGCCCGGATGTAGGTGCCGGCGGTGCAGGAGACGGTCACGTCGACGTCGACCAGGTCCGGGGTGGGCCGGCCGATCCGGTGCACCTCGAGCCGGTGCACGGTGATCGCGCGCGGCTCGAGGACGACGTCCTCCCCCGCCCGCACCCGGTCGTAGGAGCGCCGGCCGGCGACCTTCACCGCGCTGACCGAGGAGGGGACCTGCAGGAGCGGGCCGGTCTGCGCGCCCAGAGCGGCGCGGACGGCGTCGTCGTCCAGGTGCCCGGCCGGGGTGGTGGCCAGCACCTCGCCCTCGCGGTCGTCGGTGACGGTGCTCTGGCCGAGCCGGATGGTGGCCTCGTAGGTCTTGTCGTGCCCGGTCAGGTACCCGAGCAGGCGCGTCGCCGTCCCGACCCCGAGCACGAGCAGCCCGGTGGCCATCGGGTCCAGCGTCCCGGCGTGGCCGATGCGGCGGACCGAGAGCGCCCGGCGGGCACGGGCGACGACGTCGTGGGAGGTCATGCCGCCGGGCTTGTCCACGAGCAGGATCGACGGCGCGACGTCGGCGTCGGGACGACGGGGGCTCATGTGCCCACCGTCGCAGGTGCCCCGAGCCACCGGTCCCCCGCCACCCGGACGACGACGGCGACCAGCCGCAGCACGATGAAGAGCGTCAGCCCCGTCCAGACGCCGGCCAGGCCCAGGTCCAGCGGACCGGCGAGCAGCGACAGCGGGAGGAAGCCGACGACGGCGGCGCCGATCGTCACCGTCCGCAGGTAGGCGACGTCGCCGGCGCCCATGAGCACGCCGTCCAGGGCGAAGACGACACCGGCCAGGGGCTGGAAGCCGGCGAGGAACCACCACACCAGCGCGGCCTGCTCCCGGACGGCGGGGTCGCCGGTGAACAGCGGCACCAGCACGGGGCGCAGCGCCAGGAGGAGCACCGCGACGGCGAGCCCGGTGCCCAGGCCCCAGCGGGCGACGCGGACGGCGGTGGCACGGGCCTCCGCGGGCCGGCCGGCGCCGAGCGCGTGACCGACCAGCGTCTGGGCGGCGATCGCGTAGGCGTCGAGCACCAGCGCGAGGAAGAAGAACAGCTGCAGCGCGATCTGGTGGGCGCCCAGCTCCGCCTGACCGGTGCGCGCCGCGACCCCCGCGGCCACGAGGAACGCCAGCTGCAGCACCGCCGCGCGCAGCAGCAGGTCGCGGCCGAGCACCAGCTGCGCGCGGACCGCTCGCGGTCGTGGCCGCCAGTCGGCCCCCTCGCGGACCAGCGCCCGGACGAACAGCGCGGCCGTCAGCGCCTGCCCGACGACGTTGGCGACCGCCGACCCGGGGAGGCCCAGCCCGGCGGTCTGCACGAGCAGCGGGCACAGCACCAGGCTGGCGAGGCTTCCGACCAGCACGAACCGGACCGGGCGGCGGAGGTCCTGCACCCCGCGCAGCCACCCGTTGCCGGCCAGGGACACCAGCAGCAGCGGAGCACCCAGGGAGGCGATCCGCAGCCACTCCTCCCCCGCCTCGGCGACGTCGCCCCCACCGCCGGCCAGCAGCCGGGTGAGCGGCCCGGCGAGCAGCTGGAACAGGAGCAGGACACCGATCCCCAGGGCAACGGCCAGCCAGGTGGCCTGCACCCCCTCGGCGACCGCGCCGGCACGGTCCCCCGCCCCCGCCCGCCGGGCCGCGCGGGCGGTCGTGCCGTAGGCCAGGAAGTTCAGCAGGGCCGCGGCCCACGCGAGCAGGGCGCCTCCGACGGCGAGCCCGCCCAGGGCGACCGTGCCGAGGTGCCCCACCACCGCGGTGTCGACCAGCAGGTACAGCGGCTCGGCGGCCAGGACGACGAGCGCCGGCAGCGCGAGCGCGAGGACACCGGGCGTGCCGCGTTGCGGGGGCCGGAGGCCTCCCGACGCGGTGGCCGGATCGGGCTCCACGTCAGTCGGGGACGGCACGTGGCCGCGCTGCCGTCCGAGAGGACGGCGATGTGCTGAGTTCGGCGCGGATCGCCGCGATCGTGCCCTCGCGGTCGGCGTGCGAGGTGAAGCCGGCCGCGGCACGGTGGCCGCCCCCGCCCAGGGCCGTCGCGACCCGGGAGAGGTCGGTCGCCCCGCGCGAGCGCATCGAGACCGACCAGGTGCCGTCGTCCTGTCCCTTGAGCACGCAGGCGACGTCGGCCTCCTCGGTCGACCGGACGACGTCCACGAGGGCCTCCAGCTGCTCGCCCGGCAGACCGTGCTCGGCGGCCTCGGCGGTGCTGGACCAGGTCCACACCAGCCCGGCGCCGACCGCGGTCTCCAGCCGGGCCCGGCCGGTGACGGTCGACAGCAGGCCGAGCCAGCCGAACGGAGCGGTGTCGAACAGCCGGCGGCTGATGTCGGCGTGGTCGATGCCGGTCTCCAGCAGCCGGGCGGCCAGCACGTGGGTGTCGGGCCGGGTGCTGCCGAACCGGAAGGACCCGGTGTCGGCCGACAGCCCGGCGTACAGGCAGGTCGCCAGGGTCGCGTCGAGGGTGACCCCGATGCCGTCGAGCAGGTCGGCCACCAGCGTGACCGTGGCCGGGGCGCCGGGGTCGACGACGCGGACGTCGCCGAAGCCGGGGTTGCTCGCGTGGTGGTCGACCACCACCGAGGTGCCGGCCCGGTCGAGCAGCGGCGCGAGCTCCCCCAGTCGCCCGGGCGAGGCCGCGTCGAGGCTGACGAAGACGTCCGGCGAGGACGGCACCGCCGACGACGGCACCAGCCCAACGGCGCCGGGCAGCCAGCTCAGCGACGCGGGCAGGACGAACGGCTCGGGGAAGGTGGCGAGCACCCGCGCCCCGCGCCGGCGTAGGCCCTCGGCGAGCGCCAGGGTCGAACCCAGGGCGTCGGCGTCGGGCTGGACGTGCGCGGACAGCACCACCGTCGCGTGCTCGGCGGCGGCGTCGGCGAGCACGCCGGCCGCGGTCCGTGCCGTTCCGGATGCGGGCTCGGGAGGGGTCCTCACGACTCCGGACCGGGGTCGGCGACCGGCGGTGCGTCGGTCTCCTCGCGGACGTCCCCGCCGGCCACCGGGATGGGCGCGCCGCCGTCGTCGGGCTCGTCAGCGGCGATGCTCGGCGCCTCCCCGATCCGGCCGGCCTTGCCGCCCGCCGTGGGGTCGCCGCCGCCGGGCATCTCCTTGCCGCCCAGCTCGGAGCGCCCCTGCCCCTCGTCGGCGAGGTCCGGGTCGGGGTCGTTCTCGCTCATGCGCGTCAGCTCCTGGTCTCGACCGCCGCGTCGGCAGCGGCGGCGGGCTCGTCGTCGGACTCCTCGACGTCGTCCTCGTCGTCCTCGGCCGGCTTGCGGTAGGGGTCGGCCTCGCCGGCGTACTCCGCACCCTCGCGGGCGCGGGCGAGCTGCTCGTCGGCGTGACGGGCCCGCTCCAGCGCCTCCTCGAGCTCGCGCGCGGTGTCGGGGACGATGTCGGCGACGAAGGCGAGGGTCGGGACGAACTTGATCCCGGTCTGCTTGCCGACCGTGGCGCGAAGGACCCCGGTGGCGCTGGTCAGCGCCCGGGCCGAGTCGGCGATCTGCGTCTCGTCGCCGTAGACGGTGTAGAACACCGTGGCCTCGCGGAGGTCGCCGGTCACCTTGGCGTCGGTCACGGTGACCATGCCCAGGCGGGGGTCCTTGATCTGCATCTCGATCGCCTCGGAGACGATCTGTCGGATGCGCACCGCGAGCTTGCGGGCGCGGGCCGGATCGGCCATCGGACCCTCCGGGAGTCGGGGCGCCGGGGCGCCGGGTGGGTGGGGGCGAGGGGGGCCTTCGTCAGTCCGTGTCGCTGACCAGCTGCCGGTGGGTCGAGAGCAGCGTCACCTCCGGCCGGTCGGCCAGCAACCGCTCGCACGCGTCGAGCACGTCGGTGACCTGAGCGGCGTCGCCGGCGACGGTGGCGACACCGACCTGCGCCCTGCGGTGCAGATCGGTGTCGCCCACCTCGGCAGCGGCCACGGCGAAGCGGCGCCGCAGCTCGGCCACGATCGGCCGGACCACGGCGCGCTTCTCCTTCAGCGAGTGGACGTCGCCCAGCAGCAGGTCAGCGGTGAGCGTGCCGGTGAACACCGGTGCTCCCCTCCTGCCGCCGGGCGACGCCCCGCACTCTGGACCTGCTAGTCGCGCGGCTTCTCACGCATCTCGAAGGTCTGGATCACGTCGTCGACCTTGATGTCGTTGAACGACCCCAGGCCGATACCGCACTCGTAGCCCTCGCGGACCTCGGTCGCGTCGTCCTTGAAGCGGCGGAGGGACTCCACCGTCAGGTTGTCGGCGACCACGGCACCGTCACGGACGAGCCGCGCCTTGGAGTTGCGCACGATCGTGCCGCTGCGGACCAGCGAGCCGGCGACGTTGCCGATCTTCGGCACCCGGAAGACCTCGCGGACCTCCGCCGTGCCGAGCTGGACCTCCTCGTAGATCGGCTTGAGCATCCCCTTGAGGGCGGCCTCGATCTCGTCGATGGCCTGGTAGATGACCGTGTAGTACCGGACGTCCACCCCCTCGCGGTTCGCCAGCTCCGTGGCCTGGCCCTCGGCCCGGACGTTGAAGCCGAGGACGATGACGTCGTCGGCCAGCGCCAGGTCGATGTCGCTCTTGGTGATCCCGCCGACGCCGCGGTGGATGACCCGCAGCGCGATCTCGTCGTCCATCTCGATCTTCATCAGGGCCTCTTCGAGCGCCTCGACGGTGCCCGAGTTGTCGCCCTTGATGATCAGGTTGAGCTGACGGGTCTCCTTCAGCGCGGCGTCGAGGTCCTCCAGGCTGATCCGCTTCCGCATGGACGCGTTCTGCGCGTTGCGGATGCGGGCCTGGCGGCGGTCGGCGATCTGCCGCGCCACGCGGTCCTCGTCGACGACGAGGAACGTGTCGCCGGCGCGGGGCACCGAGGTGAGCCCGACGACCTGGACCGGACGCGCCGGCAGCGCCTCCTTGAGCTTGTTGCCGTGCTCGTCGAGCAGCGACCGGACGCGCCCGTAGGCGTCGCCGGCCACGATCGAGTCGCCCTGGCGCAGCGTGCCGCGCTGGACGAGCACCGTGGCGACGGGGCCGCGGCCCTTGTCCAGCTTGCCCTCGATGACCACACCCTGCGGGTCCTGCTCGGTGTTGGCGCGCAGGTCCAGCGAGGCGTCGGCGGTCAGCAGGATCGCCGTGAGCAGCTCGTCGAGACCCTGGCGGGTGGTCGCCGAGACATCGACGAACATCGTGTCGCCGCCGTACTCCTCGGCCACGAGCCCGTACTCGGTGAGCTGCTGACGGATCTTGGCGGGGTTGGCCCCCTCCTTGTCGATCTTGTTGACCGCGACCACGATCGGCACGTCGGCGGCCTGGGCGTGGTTGAGCGCCTCGACCGTCTGCGGCATGACGCCGTCGTCGGCCGCGACGACCAGGACGACGATGTCGGTGACCTTCGCGCCGCGGGCACGCATCGCGGTGAACGACTCGTGACCCGGGGTGTCGATGAAGGTGATCGGCCGCTCGTTGTGCTCCAGCTCGGTGACGATCTGGTAGGCGCCGATGTGCTGCGTGATGCCACCGGCCTCCTTCGAGACCACGTTGCTGTGGCGGATGGCGTCGAGCAGCTTGGTCTTTCCGTGGTCGACGTGACCCATGACGGTGACGACCGGCGGACGCGAGTCCCAGTCGCCCTCGTCGCCCTCCTCGTCACCGAAGGTGAGGTCGAAGTCCTCGAGCAGCTCGCGGTCCTCGTCCTCGGGGCTGACGACCTGGATGACCCAGCCGATCTCGGCACCGAGCAGCTGCAGCGTCTCGTCGTTCACCGACTGCGTCGCGGTGACCATCTCGCCCAGGTGGAACAGGGCGGTGACCAGAGCGGCGGGCTGGGCGTTGATGCGCTCGGCCAGGTCGGTCAGCGAGGCGCCACGGGGCAGACGGACGGTCTGCCCGTTGCCACGGGGCAGGCTGACGCCGCCCATGCTGGGCGCCGCCATGGAGTCGAACTCCTGACGCCGCTGCTTCTTGCTCTTGCGCCCGCGGACGGGACCGCGACCACCGGGACGGCCGAAGGCACCCGCGGTGCCCGCACCGGAGCCACCGCGACCGCGGCCACGGCCACCGCCGCCGCCACGGAAGCCGCCACCGGCCGGCGCGCCGGCACCGGGGGCACCGCCACCGCCACCAGGACGGAAGCCACCGCCGCCGCCGGGACCACCGGGACGGCCACCGCCGCCGCCGGGACCGCCGGAACGACCGCCGGGGCCACCGGGGCCACCACCGGGACGACCGGCCGGACGCGGCGGCATCATGCCGGGCGACGGGCGCTGCGGCATCATGCCCGGGTTCGGGCGCGGACCACCGGAACCGGGACCGGGACGGGGACCGCCCGGACCGGCCGCCGGACGCGGACCGCCGGGGCCCGCACCGGGACGGGGACCGCCCGGACCGGCCGACGGACGGGGACCGGCCGTGCCGGGACCCGGCCGCGGACCGCCGGGGCCGGCCGCCGCGGCACCGGGGCGCGGGGCACCGGCGGCGGGCGCGGGCCGCGGCGCACTGCTGAAGGGGTTGTTACCGGGACGCGGAGCCGGCCGGGGGCCGGGACGCGGGCCGGCACCGGGAGCGCCGGGGGCACCGCCCGCGGGGCGGGCGCCGGCGGCCGGACCGCCCGGACGCGGTGCGCCGGGACGGGGACCGGCCGGAGCCGACGGAGCAGATGCCGAGGCGGCCGGGGCCTGCGGAGCCGGCGCCGACGGCGCGGCGGGGGCCTGGGCCGCCGGGGCCACGGGGGCCTGCGGAGCCGGACGCGGACCGGGAGCGGGCGCGCCGGGGAGCGGGACGCTGGCCGGCGGCGCCGGCGCAGCGGGTGCCTCGGCGGCCGGGGTCGGCCGCGGCGCGGGGCGCGGACCGGGAGTCGGCGCGCCGGGGCGCGGACCGGCGGGAGCGGCGGCGCCGTTGCCGGCTCCGGTGCTCTCGCCGAGGGCCTCCCGCAACCGGCGGGCCACGGGGGCCTCGACGGTCGAGGAGGCGGACTTCACGAACTCGCCCTGCTCCTTGAGCTTGGCGAGCACGGTCTTGCTGTCGACACCGAACTCCTTGGCGAGTTCGTGTACGCGGGCTTTGCCTGGCACGGGTCTCCTCTTGTGAGGCCGGCGGCTTGCCCGCTCGACCTCGTCGTTAGTGGCGCATGGTCATCGTGAGAACTTCACGGCTGAGTCATCCGACGCTCGTCCTGTCGACGTTGCGGACCGGCCTGGTGCCGATCCGACCTTGAACTGCTGTCCGTCCCGGTCGGCCCGGGCGCCTCGGGTGAGGCGCCGAGGACGTGGGCCCGGAGCGGACCGGCCTCCACCGCGGCAGCGGCGCCTCCGGAGAGGCGCAGCGCCCGGGGGAAGGCCCGGCGTCGCTCCGCTGCGTGCAGGCACTCCGGCGTGGGGTGCACCGATGCTCCCCGGCCGGGGAGTCGCCGCCCGGGATCCGGGACCAGGGCCCCGGCGCGGATGACGACACGCAACAGATCACTGACCGGAGCGCGCTGCCGGCACCCCACACAGGTGCGGACCGGCTGCGACGTCCCGACCACTCTGCACTCTAGCGCGCTGGGAGCCTCAGGTGTTCCGCGCCGGGTCAGCGGCCCACCCGTCCGGGGCTGCGGCCGCCGGCGGGCGGCCGTCCGGAGGCGCCGGGCCGGTTCCCGGCCGGCGGTCCCTGGGCACCCGAACGCAGCGGCGGCCGGCCGACCCCCGGGGAGGGCGCCGGCTCGCCGTCCTCGGCGTCGCTGCGGATGTCGATCCGGCAGCCGGTGAGGCGGGCGGCCAGGCGGGCGTTCTGCCCCTCCTTGCCGATCGCCAGCGACAGCTGGTAGTCCGGGACGACGACGCGGACGGCCTTGGCCTGCGGGTCGACGACCTGCGCGCTGGTGACCCGCGCGGGGCTGAGCGCCGAGGCGACGAAGCCGGCCGGGTCGTCGGAGAAGTCGACGATGTCGATCTTCTCGCCGTGCAGCTCGCTCATGACGTTGCGGACCCGCTGACCCATCGGGCCGATGCAGGCACCCTTGGGGTTGAGCCCGGCAACCGAGGTGCGGACGGCGATCTTGGTGCGGTGGCCGGCCTCCCGGGCCACGGCGACGATCTCCACGCTGCCGTCGGCGATCTCGGGGACCTCGAGCGCGAAGAGCTTGCGCACTAGGTTGGGGTGGGTCCGGGAGATCGTGACCTGCGGACCGCGGAAGGTCCGCGCGACGGAGACGACGTAGGCCTTGAGCCGGCTGCCGTGCGGGTAGGACTCCCCCGGCACCTGCTCGGCAGGCGGCAGCACGGCCTCGACCTTGCCGATGTCCAGCAGCACGGTCCCCTGCACGTTCCGGCGGTCGTGCGCCTGCACGATCCCGCTGACGATGTCGCCTTCCTTGCCGGCGTACTCGCCGAAGGTCTGCTCGTGCTCGGCGTCACGCAGCCGCTGCACGATCACCTGCTTGGCGGTGCTCGCCGCGATCCGCCCGAAGTCCGACGGGGTGTCGTCCCACTCGCGCACGACCTCGCCGTCGGGACCCAGTTCCTGGGCCAGCACGGCAGCCTCGCCGGTCTTGCGGTCGACGTGCACCCGGATGTGCTTGGCGGCGCCGTCGGCGTGCCGGTAGGCGGTCACCAGCGCCGTCTCGATGGCCTCGATGACCGTGTCGGCGGGGAGGCCCCGCTCACGCTCGACCGCCCGGAGGGCGGTCACGTCGATGTTCACTGTCCGTCCTCGATGTCGATGTCCTCGGTGTCCTCGTCGATGTCGTCGTAGCCGATGTCGTCGTCGTCGGGCTGCTCGTCCGGGGCCGCCCCGGGGCGGCCGAACTCGACCTGCACCCGGCCGGTCCCGAGCTCGGCCCACAGGACCTGGCGGAGGGTCGGCGGCCGCTTCTTGGCGCCCGGCTTGCCGGGGGCCTCGACGGCGAGGGTGACGCCCTCGGCGCCGACCTCCTGGACCCGCGCGGTGACCTGCTCGGCAGCGCCGGCCGGACCGACGGCGACGGTCACGAGGCGGCCGGTGTTGCGCCGCCAGTGCCGCTGCTCGGTGAGCGGCCGGTCGACGCCGGGGCTGGTCACCTCGAGCACGTAGGGCGTCCGGCCCAGGTCGCCGTCGTTGTCGTCCAGCGCTGCCGACACGGCCCGGCTGACCTCGGCGATGCCGTCGAGCGACACGCCCTCGTCGCTGTCGACGACGACGCGGACGACGCTGCGCCGCCCGGCGGGGGTGACCACGAGCTCCTCGAGGTCGTACCCGGCTGCGTCGACGACCGGCCGGATCCAGCCGCTCAGGCGTTCGGTGGCGGGATCGGTCCGACGACTGGTGGACACGGGCTCCCTCCCTCCTGACGGCGTCGGGGCACGTGCACTGCGGACCCGTTGCCCGGTCGGCGGCCCTCGCGGGCCCGACCGGGCGGATGGCCAGGTTACCGCCCGCGGCGCGCGGCCGAGACCGGCGGCGGCCGGGCCCGACCCCGGAGCGGCGTCCGCGCGCGGCGGGGCCCGGCTGGAAGGATGGGCGGTGATGTCCCCCGCACCCGCACCGCGCCCGCCCGGGTTCTCCCGTCGCACGCTGCTGGCGGGCGTGGCCGGCGTCTCCGGGATGGTCCTCCTGGCCGCCTGCACGGGCGACGACGGCGGGGACGGCGCAGCGCCGACACCGGAGGAGGCCGACCGCCTGGCCGAGCAGCTCGGCGTCCAGGAGGGCGTCGTGGCCGCCTATGCCGCGGCCGCTGCCGCCGACCCCGCGCTGGGGGACCGGGTCGCCGTCCAGTCCGGGCAGGCGACCGAACAGCTGGACCGGCTCCGCGCGGCCGCGCCCGGAGCGACCTCCTCCGCGCCGGCGCAGGCCGACGGCCCGCCGCCCGGCGACGACGTGCAGGCCTGGCTGCGCGACCGGATCGGCGCGGCCGCGGACGCGCACGAGAGCGCCTGCGCCGACCAGGTGGGCGGCCGGGCCGCCCTGCTGGGATCGGTCGCCGCGGGGCTCCGCGGCCAGGTGACGGTGCTGGCGTGAGGAGGGGGCCCCGTGGCTGACGACGACGGTTCCGGCCAGGGCGACCCGGCGGCGGAGGAGCTCGCGCTCGGCGGGGTGCTGGAGGCCGAGCACGCGGCGGTGTGGGGCTACGGGGTGGTCGGTGCGGCGCTGCCGCCGGACGCGCGCCTGCAGGCGGTCCTCGCGGAGAACGCCCACCGCGACGTGCGCGACCGGCTGGCCGCACTGCTGGACGAGCGGGGCGTGGACGCCGGGCCCGCCGAGGCCGCCTACGCGCTGCCGTTCCCGGTGCTCTCCCCCGTCGACGCCGCCGCGCTCGCCGCCACCCTCGAGTCCGGGGTGAGCGCGGCCTGGGTGGCCCTCCTCGACGACGCCGTCGACGGCGAGATCCGCAGGCTGGCCGCGCGGGAGCTCGGTGCGGCGGAGGTCCGCGCCGTGGACTGGCGCAGCGCGGCCGGCCAGACCCCGACGACGACGCCGTTCCCCGGGCTGCCTCCCGCCTGACGCCGACCAGTGGGCGTCAAGTCCGCTGCAAGCCGGGGTCCAGCGGGCCCGGCCACGGTGGTCCCGCCACGCCGTCCGGGCGCGGCAGTCACCGAGGGAGCCCCGTCATGAGCACCGCCACCGCCGTCCCCGCCGTCGCCGTCCCCACCGTCGGCCAGCTGGAGCTGCCGGGTCAGACGCACGTCGCGGAGGGCCCGCACGACCTCTCCGGCATGTACATGGCCCACCACGCGTTCCGCCGCGACGTCGCCGACTTCGCGGCCGCGGCCCGCTGGACGCCGCTGTTCGACGCCGCGGCGTGGCGGGCCCTCGACGCCCGCTGGCAGCGGTTCGCCACCGTGCTGCACCACCACCACACGACCGAGGACACCACCCTGTGGCCGCAGCTGCTGGAGTGCGTCGACGCGGCAGGAGACCGCTCCGCGCGCGAGACGCTGGAGGCGATGGCGGCCGAGCACCAGCGGGTCGATCCGCTGCTGCAGGCCTGCGGCGAGGGCTTCGCCGCGATGGCGCAGGACCCCTTCGCCGCGACCGCCGAGCAGCTGGCCCAGACCACGCGGGCCGCCCGGGAGGCCCTCCTCGCGCACCTGCGGCACGAGGAGACCGAGGCGCTGCCCCTGCTGCAGCGGCACCTGTCGGCCGAGGGCTGGGAGCGGGTCGAGGCCGCGGCCGCCACCGGGATCGCGCCGCGGGACCTGCCCTTCTTCGTGCCGTGGGCGGCCAAGGGGCTGGACCCGGCGTCGCGCGAGCACCTGCTGGCGGCGTCGGGGCGGGTCATGCGGGTGCTGCTGTGGGCCTTCGGCAGCCACTTCGAGCGCGGCGAGGCGGTCGCCTTCCGCTACGTGTGAGCCCGCGCCCGCCTCAGCCGAGGGCGCCGAGGAAGGCGTCGGTGACGCCGACGGCCACGCTGCTGGACTGCCCGGCCTCGACGAGGACGGCGAAGGCGATGTCCCCCTGCGGACCGCCGACCCGGTAGCCCATGAACCAGCCGTGCGACTCCGGCGGGGTGGCGTCGCCGAACTCGGCGGTGCCGGTCTTGCCGTAGACCTCGCCGCGGTCGTTCAGCGCCTCGGCGGTCCCGGTGAGCACGACCTGGCGCATCATCGGCCGCAGCGCGTCCAGCACGGCGGCCGGCGGGCCGGCCGGCGCAGCGCCCGCGGGCTCGCCGCCGACGACCTCGACGGGCGCGGCGGGGGTGCCGCTGGCGACGCCCGCGGCGACCAGCGCCAGCTGGACGGGGCTCATCAGCACCTGGCCCTGGCCGATCGCGTTCGCGGCCTTCGTCGTCCCGGTGCTGTCGGACGGGACGCTGCCGCTGAAGATGCCGACCGGCAGCTGCCAGTCGGCTCCGACGCCGTAGGACGACGCCGCGGCGGCGAGCGCGTCGTCGGGCAGCTGCAGCGCCTGCTGGATGAAGGTGGTGTTGCAGGACTCGGCGAAGGCCGTGGTGAACGGCACGGTGCCGAGGTCGAACTGGTTCTGGTTCTCGAACTCGCGGCCCTCGACCACCGTCGTCCCGGGGCAGGGCACCGGGGTCTCCGGGGTCACGGTCCCGGCGCCGAGGAGCGCGGTCGCCGTCATGGTCTTCATGCTCGAGCCGGGCGGGAACTGGCCAGTCAGGGCGTTGCCGGCGTTCGCGGCCTCGTTGGACGCGACGGCGAGGACCTCACCCGTCCCCGGTCGGACGACGACCAGGTGGGTGGCGAGGGGCTGCGTGGCGACGGCGGCCTCGGCGGCCAGCTGGATCGCCGGCACGATCGGCGTCTGCAGCGGCTCGCCGGGCACGGGGTCGGCGGACCCGATCTCGACCCCCTCGTCGCCGGTGCCCTCGTCGGTGCTGACCACGCTCACCGTGAAGCCCGCAGTCCCGGCGAGCTGCTCGTTGTAGGCCCGCTGGAGACCGGAGGTGCCGAGCCGGTCGCCGGCCGCGTAGAGCGGCTTCCCGTCGTCGTCGGTGGTCTCCTCGAGGATCTCGGCGGTGGCGTCGCCGATCCGGCCCAGCAGGGCGACGGCGAACCGCGGGGAGGGGGCCAGCAGCCGGGTCTCGACCGGGAACGTGGTCCCCGGCAGGTCGAAGACCTGGGCGCGGATCCGCTCGAAGTCCGGCCGGCGCAGGTCGATGACCGGCACGAACACCCCCGGCTGGCCGGCCTGCACGTCGGCGGTGATCTCCTCGGCGGGGATCCCGGTGGCGGCCGACAGCGCGGCGGCCAGCGCCGGCAGGTCGGTCACCGTGCCGGGGTCGACGCCCACCCGGACGACCTCGGTCGGGGTGAAGATCGGCGCGCCGGTGGCGTCGGTCAGCGCCGCCCGCTCGGGTAGCTCGCGGGTGAGCTCGAGGTGCTGGCCGGCGGCCAGCTCGGGGTGCACCAGGGCCGGCTCGGCCACGACCTGCCAGTCGTCGCCGTCCTCCCGGAGCTGCAGGGTCGCGTCGTAGCTCCAGTCCGGGGCGGCGGCGAGGTCCCAGGTGGCGGTCCAGGCCGCGGTGGCGGTGCCGCCGTCGCCGACCTCGACGTCGCCCAGCTCGGCGGCGAGCGTGGCCTCGGGCAGGTCGGTCGCGGTCTGCTCGAGCAGGGCGGTGGCGGCGTCCGGGTCGTCGGTGGCCGCCGCGGCCGCCGCGGTGTCGCCGTCGGCCCAGTCGGCGAGGAACGCCTCCGCGGCGTCGCGCACCGCGTCGTCGTCCGAGTCGCCCGAGCAGGCGGCCAGCACCGGGACCGCCAGCAGGCCCAGGGCAGAGGCCAGCACCGTTCCCCGTCGCATCCCCACGTCGCCAGACTGCCATCTCCCGGTGCCCGGGCCGGGGAGGCGGCTAGAAGAGGACGCTGGCGTACCGGCCGACCTCGCGGAAGCCGACCCGGACGTAGGAGGCGCGGGCGGGGGCGTTGAAGTCGTTGACGTAGAGGCTCACGACCGGGGCGAAGAGCGACCGGGCGTACTCCACGACGGCGGCGGTGCCCGCGGTGCCGATGCCGCGGCCGCGCACCGCCGGCGAGACCCACACGCCCTGCACCTGGCACACCGCCCGGGACACCGCGCCGATCTCGGCCTTGAACAGCACCTGGCCGTCCTCGATCCAGGCCAGGGACTGCCCCGCCCGCACCAGGTCGGTCATCCGGGCCCGGTAGCCGGCGCCGCCGTCACCGCGCAGGGGGCTGACCCCGACCTCCTCGGTGAACATCGCGACCGCGGCCGGGAAGAGGGTCTCCACCTCGTCGGGCCGGACCGGGCGCACGCGGGGCTCCGGCGCAACTGCCGGCGGCCCCTCGATGGCCATCAGGGGCTGGCGCGGCCGGTGGTCGCGGGCCGGGCCCCAGTGCGGGGCCAGCAGCTCCCACAGCGGGTCGACCGCACCCGCGGGGCCGACGATCGTGGAGCAGCGGCGACCGGCGCGGCGGGCCCGCTCGGCGAAGGCGTTCGCGGCGGCCTGCTCGGCGCCGGGCAGCGCGAACGGGATCAGGTTGGCCCCGGCCAGGCACACGGCGTCCAGGTCGGGGCCGCTGCCGAAGCCCCACAGCGGCGCGCCGAGGGCCGGCGCCCCGGTGCCGGCCCGCTCGACCCGGCCGGCGATCACGCAGCCGGCGACCGGGTCGGTGTCCAGCAGCCGGCGGACGGCGGCCTCGTCGGCCTCGTCCAGCAGGCGCGCCGTCGGGGTGGGGGGGCGGGTGGCAGACACCGGCGTGGTGGGGCGGGTGGCAGACACGGCGGACGCAGCGCCCGGACCCTCAGGCGACGGTCACGACGGGCGGCCCGGAGGGGACGCCGTCGTCGGCCAGCTGCCCCGCGATGCGGAGGGCCTCCTCGATGAGGGTCTCCACGATCTGGGACTCGGGCACGGTCTTGACGACCTCGCCCTTGACGAAGATCTGGCCCTTGCCGTTGCCCGAGGCGACGCCGAGGTCGGCCTCGCGGGCCTCACCCGGACCGTTCACGACGCACCCCATGACGGCCACGCGCAGCGGCACCTCGAGGCCGTCGAGCCCGGCGGAGACCTCGTTCGCGAGCTTGTAGACGTCGACCTGGGCGCGGCCGCACGACGGGCAGCTGACGATCTCCAGACCGCGCTGGCGCAGGTTCAGCGACTCCAGGATCTGGGTGCCGACCTTGACCTCCTCGACCGGCGGGGCCGAGAGGGAGACGCGGATGGTGTCGCCGATGCCCTTGCTGAGCAGCGCGCCGAACGCGACGGCGGACTTGATCGTGCCCTGGAAGGCCGGGCCCGCCTCGGTGACCCCGAGGTGCAGCGGGTAGTCGCACTGCGCGGCCAGCAGCTCGTAGGCGCGGACCATCACGACCGGGTCGTTGTGCTTGACCGAGATCTTGATGTCGCGGAAGTCGTGCTCCTCGAACAGCGAGCACTCCCACAGCGCCGACTCCACGAGCGCCTCGGGCGTGGCCTTGCCGTACTTCGCGAGCAGCCGCTTGTCGAGCGACCCGGCGTTGACGCCGATGCGGATGGGGGTGCCGGCGTCCTTCGCCGCCTTGGCGATGTCCCCGACCCGGTCGTCGAACTTCTTGATGTTGCCCGGGTTGACCCGCACCGCGGCACAGCCGGCGTCGATCGCGGCGAAGACGTAGCGCGGCTGGAAGTGGATGTCGGCGATGACCGGGATCTGCGAGTGCCGCGCGATCTCCGGCAGCGCCTCGGCGTCGTCGGTGTCCGGGACGGCGACGCGGACGATCTGGCAGCCGGCCGCGGTCAGCTCGGCGATCTGCTGCAGCGTCGCGTTGACGTCGGCGGTCTTCGTGGTGGTCATCGACTGCACGCTGACCGGCGAGTCGCTGCCCACCCCGACACCGCCCACGTCCAGCTGCCGCGTCTTCCGGCGGGGGGCCAGGACGGGTGGGGGCGCTGCGGGCATGCCGAGACCGACGGGGATGGCCATGACGCCCAGTATCCCCCGCACCGCCGCAGCCGCCCGCGAGACGGCTGTGACGTGCGCGGGAGCCCGCTACTGCAGGGTGATCGGGTTGACGATGTCGGCGACGAGCAGCAGCCCCGACAGCGCGATGAACAACCCGGCCACGACGTAGGCCGCCGGCATGAGCCGGGCGATGTCGAACGGTCCGGGGTCGGGCCGGCCCCGCCAGCGGGCCACCGTCGAGCGTGTCTTCTCGTAGAGCGCGCCGGCCACGTGCCCGCCGTCCAGCGGGTACATCGGCAGCAGGTTGAACAGGAACAGCACGAGGTTGACGCTGGCCAGCAGGCTGAGGAAGAAGCTGATCTTCTCCGCGATGCTGAAGTCGGCGATCGAGAAGACCTCGCCGGAGATCCGCCCCACCCCGACGACGCCGATCGGCCCGTTCTCGTCGCGCTCCTCGCCGAGGAAGGCGGCGCGGAACAGCTGCGGCACCCGCTCGGGGATCTCCACCAGCCGGTCGATCGAGTTGGCGACGACGGTGCCGAAGTAGCTGGGCAGCTCCGTGATCGACTGGCGGGCGAACCCGCCGAGGGGGCCGATGCCGAGGTAGCCGGCGGTGAGGGTCCCGCCGTCGGCGTCCAGCACGGTGTTCTCGATCGGCGTGACGGTCAGCTCGCGGCGGTCGCCGTCGCGCTCGATGGTGAGGGTGAGGTCGCGGCCCGGCGAGTTCCGGATGGCCTGCTGCACCGTCGTCCAGCTGTCGTGGTTGTCCGGGTCGATCGACTGCCCGCCGACGCCGACGATGACGTCGCCGGGGCGCAGCCCGGCGCGGGCGGCGGGGCTGGCCACGGGCAGCGCGCAGTCGGGGTCGCCGAGGTCGCAGACGTTCCCGGCGTTCGCGCCGCTGCTGACGATCGGGATGTCGCAGACGTCGCTGTCGTCGGCCGCGGCCTGGTCGATGCTCTGCGCGTTGGCGGGCACGACGCAGGCCGGCACGGTCCGCACCTGGGTGGTGATGACGTTGGTGCCGATGGCGGTCAGCGTGATCGCGAAGAAGACGATCGCGAGCAGCAGGTTGTGCAGCGGTCCGGCCGACATCACGATGACCCGCTGCCACCAGGGCTTGGCGTAGAAGACCCGGCCCTCGTCGCCGGGGCGGACGTCGTTGAGCGCCTGACCGCGCACCTCGGCGATGAAGGACCGCATCCGGGTGGCGCGCTTGCTCTCGCCCTCCTCGGCCGGCGGGATCATGCCGACGATGCGGATGAACCCGCCCATCGGCACGGCCTTGATGCCGAACTCGGTCTCCCCGCGGGTCCGTGAGAACACCGTCGGGCCGAAGCCCACGAAGAACTGCGGGACCCGCATGCCGTACTTCCGGGCCCAGCGGAAGTGGCCGTACTCGTGGAAGCCGATGGAGAACAGCAGGCCGAAGGCGAAGGCGACGATCCCGAGGACCGTCAGCAGGAACCCGGTCAGGACAGGCCCTCCGTCACAACTGCTGGCCGATGGCGGCGCGGGCGTGCTGCCGGGCCCACCGCTCGGCGGCCAGGACGTCGTCCACGCAGGTGGGCGCGCCGAGGTCCGGCGCGTCGTCGAGGGTACGCGCGACGAGGTCCACGATGCCCCGGAACGGCAGCCGACCCGCGAGGAAGGCGTCGACGGCCTCCTCGTTGGCCGCGTTGAACATCGCCGGCACCACCCCGCCCGCCGCTCCGGCGGACCGCGCGAGCCGGACGGCCGGGAACGCCTCGTCGTCCAGCGGCCCGAACTCCCACGTCGAGGCGGTCGACCAGTCCAGCGCCGGCTGCACGTCCGGCAGCCGGTCCGGCCAGGCCAGCGCCAGCGCGATCGGCAGTCGCATGTCCGGCGGGCTGGCCTGGGCGATGGTCGCGCCGTCGGCGAACGTGACCATCGAGTGGACGATCGACTGCGGGTGCACGACGACGTCGATGTCGTCGTAGGGCACGCCGAAGAGCAGGTGCGCCTCGATCAGCTCGAGGCCCTTGTTCATGAGCGTGGCCGAGTTGATGGTGACCACCGGGCCCATGTCCCAGGTGGGGTGGGCCAGGGCCTGCTCGACCGTGACGTCGGCCAGGTCGGCGGCGGAACGGCCGCGGAACGGCCCGCCGCTGGCGGTGAGCACCAGGCGGGCGACCTCCCCGCGGTCGCCGCCGCGCAGGCACTGGGCCAGGGCGGAGTGCTCGGAGTCGACGGGGACCAGCTGGCCGGGCGCGGCCGCGGCGAGGACCAGGTCGCCGCCGGCGACGAGTGACTCCTTGTTGGCCAGCGCGACCGTGCGGCCCGCGGCGAGCGCGGAGAGGGTCGGCCCCAGACCGATCGACCCGGTGATGCCGTTGAGGACGACGTCGGCAGGGCGCGCGGCCAGCTCCTCGGCCGCCCGCGGCCCGGCGAGGATCTCGGGCAGCGCGTACTCCCCCGTCGCCCAGCCCCGCTGCGAGGCGGCCGCGTAGAACGCCAGCTGCAGGTCCTGGGCGGCCGTGGCACGGGCGACGGCGACGGTGCGCACGCCCAGCGTCAGCGCCTGGTCGGCCAGCTCCGCGACGTTGCCGCCGCCGGCCGCGAGGCCGGTGATGCGCAGCCGGTCGGGGTTCTGCTCGGCGACGGCGATCGCCTGCCGCCCGATCGACCCGGTCGAGCCGAGCACCGTCACCTCACGCATGCGCCCCATCCTCCCCGACGCGCGCGCCTCCTCGTGCGGTACGGGCGCGCGGGGGCTGGCAAGATGGCGGGCGTGAGCGAGCAGACCCACCGGGACCGGATCACGATCGACCACCCCGACACCGAGCGGGTCAACCAGCCCGGTCGCGAGGAGGCCGTGGTCCGCCACGACGCGCAGCCCGTGGAGCACGAGCGGCCCGAGGAGTGGGGCTGGCACGGCGAGACCGGCCGCGCCGGCCGGATCGGCGCCTGGATCGCCGTCCTCGTCACGCTCGCCTTCCTCGTCGGCAACCACCGGGGCCGCATCGAGGACATCTGGATCGTCGGCATCGCCGTCGGGATGATCGTCATCCTGATCGCGGACTGGCGGCGCCGGAAGAACGCCTGGCGCGCCAAGTGACCTGAGCCGAAACGGCTCGCCGGAGGCCCGTCCCCCATCAGGGGAACGGGCCTCCGTCGCGTTCCGGGACCCCGCTAGGTCGCGGTGACGCCGATCGCCAGCCCGATCAGATAGGTGGCGAGGCTCGCCACCGCGCCGAAGAGCAGCTGCCGGCCACCGGCGAACCACCACGGCCGCGGGGTGAACCGCGAGGACAGCGCGCCGGCCACGGCCAGCCCGATCCCGCCGCACAGCAGCGCGACCCACAGCAGCGAGACCCCCAGCAGGTAGGGGACCAGCGGGACGACGGCCCCGACGGCGAAGGTCAGCAACGACGACAGCGCCGCCGTCCGGGGCGAGGGGCTGTCGTCGACGGTCACGCCCATCTCGGCGACCACGTGCAGCCGCAGCGCGGTCTCCGGGTCCCGGGACAGCTGGACGGCGACCTCGCGGGCGAGCTCGGGCTCGACGCCGCGGACCCGCAGCTCCTTGACCAGCTCGGCGAGCTCGCCGCGCGGGTTGCGCTGCAGCTCGCGGCGCTCCTTGGCGACCTCGAGGTCGAGCTGCTCGTTCTGCGTCTTCACCGACGTGTACTCGCCCAGCGCCATCGAGAGCGCGCCCGCGACGAGGCTGGCGACCCCGGCGAGCACGATCGTCCGCGCCGCCGCGCCACCGCCCCCGACGCCGGCGACGAGCGCGGTGTTGGTGACCAGGCCGTCCATGGCGCCGAACACCGCCGGGCGGAGCCAGCCGCCGGAGACGTCGGCGTGGCTGTGCCCGTGGCTCTCGGCCGTATCCGCCGGGGAAGCGGTCACTCGTCGGCCTCCGCACCCAGCTCGACCGGCGGCTCCACCGGCTCGGGCGGGACGACGGCCACGCTGGGGACGCCCTCGGCGAGGTCGGCGGCGGCGAGCTGGCCGCAGGCGCCGTCGATGTCCTGGCCGCGGGTGTCGCGCACCGTCGTCGGCACGCCCGCGGCGCGCAGCCGGGCGACGAACTCGCGCTGCGCGGGCAGCGGGCTGGCGTCCCACGGGCTGCCCGGCGTGGGGTTGAGCGGGATCAGGTTCACGTGCGCGCGGCGGCGGGCCAGCAGCTTCCCGAGCAGGTCCGCCCGCTCGGGCTGGTCGTTGACGTCGCGGATCAGCGCGTACTCCACCGAGTACCGGCGGCCGGTCCGCTCGGCGTAGGCGTCGGCCGCCGCCACGACCTCGGCGACCTTCCAGCGGGTGTTGACCGGCACGAGGGTGTTGCGCAGCTCGTCGTCCGGCGCGTGCAGGCTGACCGCGAGGGTGACCGACAGGCCCTCCTCGGTGAGCTTCCGGATGCCGGGGACCACGCCGACCGTCGAGACCGTGATCGACCGCTGCGAGAGGCCCAGCCCGTGCGGGGCGGGCGTGTACAGCGCCTCGAGGGTCTTCCGCACGCGGGCGTAGTTGGCCAGCGGCTCCCCCATGCCCATGAACACGACGTTGGACAGCCGGCCGGGGCCGCCGGGCAGGTCGCCGTCGGCCATGGCCCGCGCGGCCGCGACCGCCTGGCCGATGATCTCGGCGGCGGAGAGGTTGCGGGTCAGCCCGCCCTGGCCGGTGGCGCAGAAGGGGCAGGCCATGCCGCACCCGGCCTGGCTGGAGATGCAGACCGTGGCCCGGTCGGGGTAGCGCATGAGCACGCTCTCGACCAGGGCGCCGTCGTGCAGGCGCCACAGCGTCTTGCGGGTGCGCCCGCCGTCGGCCGCCTGGTGCCTCACGGGGGTGAGCAGCCCGGGGAGAAGGGTCGAGGTCAGGGACTCGCGGGCGGCGGCCGGCACGTCGGTCATCTGCGCCGGGTCGGTCGTGCCGCGGAAGAAGTGCCGGGACAGCTGGTCGGCGCGGAACGCCGGCTGGCCGAGGTCGGCCACGGCAGCGCGCGCCTCCTCGCGGGTGAGATCGGCGAGGTGGCGGGGCGGCTTGCCCCGGCGGGGGGCGTCGAAGACCAGGGGCAGGGCTGTCATGGCGTCGTCCATGGTCCCACTAGCGTGCCGCTGGTGACCGACGCCGAGAGGGAACTCACCCCGCCGGTGGACGGCGTCGGGGTCGGGCCCTGGGAGGGGCCCTGGCCGGAGGACCCGCGCTACGACCCGGAGCTGCTGGCGCACGGGGACCGCCGCAACGTCGCCGACCGCTACCGCTACTGGACCGTCGAGGCCGTCGTCGCCGATCTCGACACTCGCCGGCACCCCTTCCACGTGGCCATCGAGAACTGGAAGCACGACCTCAACATCGGGACCGTCGTGCGCACCGCCAACGCCTTCCTCGCCGCCGGGGTGCACGTGGTGGGCAACCGGCGGTGGAACCGGCGCGGCGCGATGGTCACCGACCGGTACATGCACGTGCACCACTCCCCCGACGTCGCCACGCTCGCCGCCTGGTCCCGCCGGGAGGGCCTGCCGCTGCTGGCCGTCGACAACCTGCCCGGCGCCCGGCCGCTGGAGACCGAGCCGCTGCCGCGGGCGTGCGTGCTGCTGTTCGGCCAGGAGGGCACCGGACTGAGCGACGCCGCCCGCGACCTGGCCGACGGCGTGCTCTCGATCGCCCAGTACGGCTCCACCCGGTCGATCAACGCCGGGGTCGCGGCCGGCATCGCGATGCACGCGTGGATCCGGCAGCACGCCGAGGCCGCCGTTCCCGGCGACCTCGGGGGCTGAGGGGCGGCCGCGTCAGCGGCGGGCCCGGCGGGCGAGGGCGATCAGCCCGAGCAGCACCAGGTCGACGGCCATGAAGACCAGCGGCGCGGTCTCGTCGTAGACGGTCAGCTTGACCAGGCTGAAGCCCACCTCGGCGCCGAGCAGGGCCACGGCGCCGCGGACGATCCGCCGGTCGCGGACGTCGAAGCGCACGGCCAGCCACAGGAAGGCCAGCGCCAGCCCGGCGGACCAGGCGACGACGACCCAGTCGCCGGCGTTCTGCGGGGCGCCGCCGTCCTCGGCCGGGACGAAGAACGTGAAGGCGGTCGTGGCGGCCAGCTTGACCGCGCCCACGACACCGAACACCCCCCGGGCAGCGAGCACGGCGGCGGACGGGCGCGCAGCGGCGGGGCGGAGGGCGGTCGGGGTGGCGGTCATCGGGAGCTCCTGTGGGGTGGGGCGGATCGGATGCCGGAACGCTAGGAACGGAGCGGGGGGCGCCACATCGACCCGCGGGCTGCTCCTGCGGTCAGCCGCAGGGGTCGGCGGCACTCAGCCCCAGGGCTGATGGCAGGGCGCCCCGACCGCCCTACGCTGCGCCTCGTGCCCCTGCCGCACCGCCGTCCGGCCCCGCCTCCCTGGGCCGACGTCGTGCTGGCCGGGGCGCTGCTGGCGGTCTCCCTCACCCAGGTGCTGGTGGCCCCGATCGCCGGCCCGGCGGTGTCGGTGCTGGTCGCGGTGGGGTCGACGGTCCCGGTGGCCTGGCGGCGCCGCTACCCGGCGACGGTGGCGCTGCTGCAGACGGCGGTGTGGCTCGTGCCCACACCGGAGGGCTTCCTGCTCGTCGGCTACGTCGTGGCCGTGCTGGTCTTCTACTCCGCCGGGACGTCCGTCGTCCCCGGGTGGCGGCTGGCGGCGGTGACCGTCCCGGCCGTCGCCGTCGGCGTGGTCGTGACCCTGCTGGGGCCCGAGCCCGCGCCCACCGCGATCGGGGCGGCGCTGGTCGTGCTGGGGCCGGTCGCGGCCGGGCGGCTGGTCGCCCACCAGCGGGCGCAGACCGCGCGGCTGGCGGAGCTGACCGAGGAACTGGTGCGCGAGCGGGCGGCGGCCGAGCGCGCGGCCGCCGCCGAGGAGCGGACCCGCATCGCCCGGGAGCTGCACGACGTGATCGGCCACGAGGTGTCGCTGATCGCCCTCCAGGCCGATGCCGCCGCGGCGGCACTGGCGCAGGCGCCGGAGCGGGCCGCCGCACCCGTGGCGACCATCCGCGCCGCCGCCGCCGACGCGCTGGCCGAGATGCGCCGGGTCGTCGGGCTGCTGCGCACCCCCGGAGAGGACGACGGCGACGGGCTGCGGCCGCAACCGGGCCTGGCCGACCTCCCGGCGCTGGCCGCCCGGAGCCGGGCAGCGGGGGTCGACGTCCGGCTGGACGCACCACCGGCTGCGACCCCGGTCCCGGTCCCGCAGAGCGTCCAGCTGGCCGCGTACCGGGTGGTGCAGGAGGCGCTGACCAACGCGGCGCGGCACTCCCCCGGCTCGGCCGTCCACGTGCGGGTGACCGCCGGTGGTGGGGATCTCTGCGTCGAGGTGCGCGACACCGGGAGCCGGCGCGCCCCCGCGGCACCCGGCGGCGGACACGGGCTGGCCGGGATGCGGGAGCGGGTGCGGCTGCTCGGCGGGGACCTGCACGCCGGGCCGGAGGACGCCGGCTTCGCCGTGACCGCCCGCCTCCCGCTGGCCGCCGGGGCGCCCCGGTGAGCCGGGATCCGGTCAGCGTCGTCCTCGTCGACGACCAGCAGCTGGTCCGCGACGGGCTCCGGCTGATCCTCGAGCTCGCCGGGGTCACGGTCGTCGGCGAGGCCGCCGACGGTGCCGACGCCGTACCGCTCGTCCTCGACCGGCGGCCTGACGTCGTCCTCATGGACCTGCGGATGCCGGTCGTGGACGGGGTGGAGGCGACCCGCCGGATCGTCGCGGCCGGCTGCCCGTCCCGCGTCGTCGTCCTCACCACGTTCGAGGGCGGGGAGCACGCCTACCGCGCGCTGCGGGCGGGCGCGTCGGGCTACCTGCTGAAGGACGCCGGCGGCGACCGGATCGTGGCCGCGGTCCGGGCGGCCGCCGCGGGTGAGATGCCGCTGGCCCCGGCGGTCGTGGCGACACTGGTCGCCTCCTTCACGGCCCGGCCGCCGGCCCCGCTGCCGGACGACGCGCTTGCCGTGCTGAGCGACCGGGAGCGGGACGTGCTGGCGCTGGTCGGGGCCGGCCGGTCCAACGGGGAGATCGCCGCGGAGCTGTTCATCTCGACGGCCACGGTGAAGACCCACGTCCGGCACCTGCTGGCGAAGCTGGACCTGCGCGACCGGGCCCAGGCCATCGTCCGGGCGCACGAGTGCGGCCTGGTCGCCGGCGTCCCCGAGCCGCCGGCGCGCCGACCTGCCAGGCTCGGCCCATGAGCCGCCTCGCCGACGTCGACCTGTCGCTGCGCCTGGGCAAGAAGGACGCCAAGACCCAGCTGGCCGAGGCCCAGGACCGGCTGGTGCGGCTGCGGCTGCAGCTGGGCGGACAGGTCGGCGGGGAGCTCGGACCCCCGCTGTGCGTGCTGTTCGAGGGCTGGGACGCCTCCGGCAAGGGCGGCGCGATCAAGCGGCTGGTGTCGGAGCTGGACCCCCGGCACGCGCGGGTCGCCCAGTTCGCCGCACCCTCCTTCGACGAGAAGCGGCACCACTTCCTCTGGCGGTTCTGGCCGGTGCTGCCCGGCTGGGGCGGGATGGCCGTGCTCGACCGCACCTGGTACGGCCGGGTCCTGGTCGAGCGGGTGGAGGGCTTCGCCTCCGAGGCCGCCTGGCAGCGGGCCTACGGCGAGATCGTCGACCTCGAGACGACGCTGACCGCCGAGGGGATGATCCTGGTCAAGTTCTGGATGCACGTCTCCCCCGAGGAACAGCTGCGGCGCTTCGAGTCCCGCCGCGACGACCCGCTGCGGGCCTGGAAGCTCACCGACGAGGACTGGCGCAACCGGGAGAAGCGCGGCGCGTACACCGACGCCGTCGAGGAGATGCTCGACCGCACCGACACCCCGACCGCCCCCTGGCACGTGGTCGCCGCCGACGACAAGCGGTGGGCGCGGGTGTTCGTCGTCCGCACCGTCTGCGACGCCATCGAGGCGGCACTGCACGCCCGCGGCACCGACGTCGGCCGCGCGTGACACCGCTCCTGCACCTCGTCGAACCCGCTGACTGGCAGGCCGCGGTCGAGGCCGGCGAGGTGCGGCCGCCCTCGCTGGCCGACGTCGGGTTCGTGCACCTGTCGACGCCGGACCAGGTGCACCTGCCGGCCGCCCGGCTGTTCCCCGGGCGCCGGGACCTGCTGCTGCTCGTCGTCGACCCGGCGCGGCTGACCGACCCGGTCCGCTTCGAGCCCGGCGTGCCCGGTGATCCGGCAGCGATGCGGTTCCCGCACCTGTACGGCCCGCTGCCGGTCGCGGCGGTGGTCGCGGTCGTGTCCTACGAGCCGGGCGTCGACCCGGTCCTGGACGGCGTCGGCTAGACCGGCGCGACCCACAGCAGCAGCAGCCAGGCCACCGCGGCCGAGGGCAGCAGCGAGTCCATCCGGTCCATGAGACCGCCGTGGCCGGGCAGCAGGTTGCCCATGTCCTTGATGCCGAGATCCCGCTTGATCAGCGACTCCCCCAGGTCGCCGACGGTCGCGCTCACCGCCAGGGCCGCGCCGAACGCGACCCCGCCCCACCACGGCCCGTCCAGCGCCAGGGTGACGATGGGGGTGGCGACGAGGACGCAGGCCAGCACCGACCCGGCCATGCCCTCCCACGACTTCTTCGGGCTCACCGTGGGGGCCATCGGGTGCCGGCCGAAGAGCACGCCTGCGGTGTAGCCGCCGACGTCGTTGCCCACGACGGTGGCGATGAAGAGGATCACCCGCGTGGCGCCGTCGTCCGGGACCAGCAGGAGGACGGCGAACCCCGCCAGCAGCGGCACGTAGAGGGCGACCAGCACGCCGGTCGAGGCGTCGCGCAGGTAGCCGGCCGGGCCCTCGGCCAGCCGCCAGAGCAGCACCGCGAGCACGGTCAGCAGGAAGGCCACGACCAGCCCGGTCGCACCCCGGCTCCAGGCGAGCGCCACCATCGCGACCGAACCGACGAGCACCGGCACCAGGGGTGGCGTGGCGTCGCCGGCCCGCAGCGCCCGGGTCAGCTCGACGACGGACACGAGGACGGCGGCACCGAGGACGACCAGGAAGGCCGGCCGGTACACCAGCAGCGACGCGAGGATGACCGCGCCGAGGCTGAGTCCGACCCCGACCGCCGCACCCAGGTTGCGACCGGCCCGGCCGGGCTTCTGCACCGGCTGCTCGGTCACCGGCGCCTCGACCGTCGCCGGCTCGACCGGGGTCGGCGCGGCGGGTGGTGCGGCCGTGGCGGGGGGCGGCACGGCCGTGGTGGCGCGCGGCACGGCGGGACGGGCCGGCACCGCGAGCTCGGCCGTCGGGGGCGCGCCGGGGACGGGTGGTCGCCCGGGGCGACCACCCGTCGGCAGCGGACCGGTGTCGGGGTCGCGTCTCATGGCGGCGGTGGCGGGGGTCGCTCAGACCTCGAGGAGCTCGCTCTCCTTGTGCTTGACCGCCTCGTCGATGCCGTTCACGTGCTGCGAGGTGAGGTCGTCCAGTTCCTTCTCCGCGCGGCGGACGTCGTCCTCGCCTGCCTCGCCGTCCTTGGCGATGCGGTCGAGCTCCTCCTTGCTGCGCCGGCGGATGTTGCGGATGGCGACCTTCGCGTCCTCGCCCTTCGCCCGGGCCATCTTCACCAGGTCGCGGCGCCGTTCCTCGGTCAGCTGCGGGAAGACCACGCGGATGATCTGGCCGTCGTTGGACGGGTTGACGCCCAGGTCGCTGTCGCGGATGGCCTTCTCGATCGCGCCCAGCTGGGAGTTGTCGTAGGGCTTGATGACGGCCATGCGGGCCTCGGGCACGGTGATCGACGTCATCTGCGGCACCGGGGTCGGCGCGCCGTAGTAGTCGACCACGATCTTGTTGAACATCGAGGGCGCGGCGCGACCCGTGCGCACCGACCCGAGGTCCTCCCGAGCGACCGACAAGGCCTTGTCCATCCGCTCCTCGGCATCGAGCAGGGTGTCGTCGATCACGGGTCTGTCCCTCCTGCGGGCGACGCCTCGGTGGGCCGCCTCTCCTCTGTGCTCCGGTGTGCCGTCAGCGCCTCGTGCGAGCGCGATCGCTCAGGCGGGCGTGCTGATCAACGTCCCGATCCTCTCACCTGCGACCGCCCGCGCGATGTTCCCGTCCTGCAGCAGGTTGAACACCACGATCGGCATCCGGTTCTCCATCGACAGGCTGATCGCCGTCGCGTCGGCGACCTTGAGCTCGTCGGCCAGGACGGTGCCGTAGTCCAGGTCGGTGTAGAGCTTCGCGTCGGCGTTCTTCCGGGGGTCGTCGTCGTAGACGCCGTCCACGCCGTTCTTCGCCATGAGCAGCACCTGGCAGCCGATCTCCAGCGCGCGCTGGGCGGCCACGGTGTCGGTGGAGAAGTACGGCATGCCGGCGCCCGCGCCGAAGATGACCAGGCGGCCCTTCTCCAGGTGCCGGACGGCCTTGCGCGGGATGTAGGGCTCGGCGACCTGGCCCATCGTGATCGCCGTCTGCACCCGGGTCTCCAGGCCCACCTGCTCGCAGAAGGCCTGCAGCGCCAGGGCGTTCATGACCGTGCCGAGCATGCCCATGTAGTCGGCGTGCCGCCGGTCCATGCCGGCCTGCGCCAGCTCGGCGCCGCGGAAGAAGTTGCCCCCACCGACGACGACGGCGACCTGGGTGCCGCCGTGGACGACGTCGGCCAGCTGCTGGGCGATGCTGTGCACGATGCCGGAGTCCACGCCGACGTTGCCGCCGCCGAAGGCCTCGCCCGAGAGCTTGAGCAGCACCCGCTGGTAGCCGGTGCCCTCGGCGGGCTGGAAGGCGGTGGGGGCGGACACGGTGTCGGTCAACTGCTCATCCCTCGGTCGGCGGTCGTTCGGCGGTGATCCTGCCTGATGCGGCCGCGGCCCACAGCCGGGCCCGGACGCACCACCGGCCCCGCCCCCACGGAGGGGACGGGGCCGGTGGTCACGGGGAGCGGGGCCGTCAGGCCTGGCCGACCTCGAAGCGGACGAACCGCTCGACGGTCAGACCCGCCTCGTCGACGATCTGCTTGACCGTGCGCTTGGGCTCGGTGATCGACGGCTGCTCGAGCAGGACGAAGTCCTTGTAGTAGGCGTTGACCCGACCCTCGACGATCTTGGTGATCGCCTGCTCGGGCTTGCCCTCCTCCTTGGCCGTCTGCTCGGCGACGCGACGCTCGGTGTCGACCGCCTCGGCCGGCACCTCCTCGCGGGTGAGGTACCGCGGGCGGGCCGCGGCGATGTGCATCGCCAGGCTGCGCGCGGCCTCCTCGGAGCCACCGCTGTACTGCACCGCGACACCGATCGCCGGGGGCAGGTCGGTGGCCCGCTTGTGCAGGTAGGTGGCGGTGGTGCCCTCGAAGACGGCGAAGCGCGAGAGGACGAGCTTCTCGCCGATGCGGGCCGACTCGGCCTCGATCAGCGACGCGACCGTCTGGCCGTCGACGTCGGCGGCGAGGAGCGCGTCGACGTCGGCCGGCTTCTGGGCCAGGACGACGTCGAGCAGCCGCTCGGCGAGCTCGACGAACTGCGCGTTCTTGGCGACGAAGTCGGTCTCGCAGTCGATCTCGAGCAGGGCGCCGTCCTTGCTGACGACGATGCCGTTGGTCGTGGAGCGCTCGAGGCGCTTGCCGACGTCCTTGGCGCCCTTGATGCGCAGCAGCTCGACGGCCTTGTCGAAGTCGCCGTCGGCCTCGGTGAGCGCCTTCTTGCAGTCCATCATGCCGGCGCCGGTGGCGTCGCGGAGACGCTTGACGTCGGCCGCGGTGAAGTCAGCCATGTCCTTTTTCCTCAGGTCTGGGTGGTGGTGCGGACGCAGCGGCGCCGTCCCCGGTCGCCCGGGGACGGCGCCGAGCGGATCAGCCGTTCTCGGCGCCCTGGGTGCCGGTCTCGGTGCTGCCGGTGGCCGGCACGGCCTCGACCGGCGCGACCTCCTCGGCGGTGACGGTCGGCGCGGCGGCCGGCGTCTCGGGCAGCTCGGTGGCGGTCGCCTCGCCGGTCTGGCCGGTCAGCAGCTCGCGCTCCCAGTCGGCCAGCGGCTCGCCGCCGCCGATCGCGGGCTCGGCACCCTCGGAGCGGCCGGCGTCGGCCTGCGCGGCCGCGCGGGCCAGGAGGCCCTCGGCGACGGCGTCGGCGACCACGCGGGTCAGCACCGAGATGCTGCGGATCGCGTCGTCGTTGCCCGGGATCTTGTAGTCGACCTCGTCGGGGTCGCAGTTGGTGTCGAGGATCGCGACGACCGGGATCTTCAGCTTGCGGGCCTCGCCGACGGCGATGTGCTCCTTCTTGGTGTCCACGATCCAGATGGCGCTGGGCACCTTCTTCATGTCGCGGATACCGCCGAGGGAGCGCTCGAGCTTGGCCTTCTCGCGGCTGAGGACCAGCTGCTCCTTCTTGGAGAGGCTGACCAGCACGCCGGTCTGCTCCATGTCCTCGAGCTCCTTCAGGCGCTCGAGGCGCTTGAAGACGGTCTGGAAGTTGGTGAGCATGCCGCCCAGCCAGCGCTGGTTGACGTAGGGCATGCCGACCCGCGCGGCCTGCTCGGCGATGGGCTCCTGCGCCTGGCGCTTGGTGCCGACGAAGAGGATCGACCCGCCGTGCGCGACCGTCTGCTTGACGAACTCGTACGCGTTGTCGATGTACCCGAGCGTCTGCTGCAGGTCGATGATGTAGATGCCGTTGCGCTCGGTGAAGATGAAGCGCTTCATCTTCGGGTTCCAGCGACGGGTCTGGTGCCCGAAGTGGACGCCGCTGTCGAGCAGCTGCTTCATGCTGATGACTGCCATGGTGGTCTCTCTGTGGCGCGCGCGACCGCAGGCGGCCGCGCGTCTCGGTTGTCGCGGGCACCGGGTGGTGCGCCGCCCTGGCGTCCGGAGCGCCACACCACCCCGCGGGAGACCCACGGGGACCGAGGTGGCGACCACCCCGCTGGACAGCGGCGGGGTACGAGGACGCGCGAAGTCGACCCACCGGGGTGGGCCGCACCGGTCAGCATACCCGCCGTCGGGCGCGCCTCTCCCGCCGCTGTCCACCGGCCCCGGCCCTGTCCACAGCCGCCGATCCCGGGCAGCCCACGGCCGCTCCCCCGCCCAGGGTCGGTGCCATGCGCGCCCGCCTGCTCTCCGTCCTGCTCCTGGCCGCCTCCCTGGTGGCGCCCGCGGCGGCGGTCGCGGAACCCCTGGCCCCGGGGCCGCTGTGGACCGCTCCACTGCCGGGCCTCGAGGTGACCCGACCGTTCGAGGCGCCGGCGTCGCCCTACGGGCCCGGGCACCGCGGTGCGGATCTCGCGGGCGCTCCCGGTGCGGCGGTGCTGGCCGCCGGCGACGGCGTCGTCGTGTTCGCCGGGCCGGTCGCCGGCCGGCCGGTGGTCAGCATCGACCACCCCGGGGGCCTGCGGACGACGTACGAGCCGGTCGACCCCACGGTCGGTGCGGGTCAGGCGGTGGCCCGGGGCTCTCCGATCGGCGTGCTGGCCCCCGGCCACGAGGGGTGCCCGGCGGAGGCCTGCCTGCACTGGGGGCTGCGCCGGGGCGAGACGTACCTGGACCCGCTGCTGCTGCTCCGTCCGCCGCGGGTGCGTCTGCTGCCGCCGGGCTGAGGGCGGCTGCACCTCCGGGCCGTTTCGCGGGGACCGGCCCGGGGCAGGCGCCGGGTCCACCCCTCTCCCAGCCCCTGGAGATCCCGTGCTCGACGTCACCGACCTCGTCCTCGAGGACCACGCCACCGTGCGCCGGCAGTTCGCGCTGCTCGACGACTGCCACGACGACCCCCGGGCGCTGGCGGTGGTGTGGAAGGGCCTCGCACGGATGCTCGACGTGCACGCCGCCTGCGAGGAGGAGGTGTTCTACCCGTCGCTGCTGCGGGTGGGCGACTCCGGGGACGACGACTCCACCGAGGGCGACGCCGTCGACGAGACCGACGACGCGATCGGGGACCACAACAAGATCCGGGACGCCGTCGCCGAGGCCCGCCGGCACGAGGCGGGCACCGACGACTGGTGGGAAGCGGTCCGCCGGGCCCGGGAGGAGAACGACGACCACCTCGCCGAGGAGGAGCACGACGCACTGCCGGACTTCCGCCGCAACGCCTCCGACGCACTCCGGGCCGAGCTCGCGCTGCGCTGGCTGGACTGGCGGTACGCCCATGACAGCGGTGCGGGCATCACCTACGACAAGGACCCCGAGGAGTACATCGCCGAGCACACGCCCTGACGCCGGGTCGACCGGGACGGACCCCCGGCCGTCAGGCGATGTCGGCGAGCTTGGTGCGCAGGTGCAGGACGGCCTTGGTGTGCAGCTGGCAGATCCGGCTCTCGGTCACGCCCAGGACCCGGCCGATGTCGGCGAGGGTGAGCCCCTCGAAGTAGTAGAGGCTGACCACGACCTTCTCCCGCTCGGGCAGCTGCTCGACCGCGCGGGCCAGGAGCTGACGGGCCTCGCCGTGCTCGGCCATCGCCTGCGGGTCGAGTGCGGTGTTGTCCTTGAGGGTGTCGACCAGCCGCGGGGCGCCGCCGTCGTCGTCGGTGAGCAGCTCGTCGAGGGCGACCACGTTCACCAGCGAGAGCTGGCCGAGGAACTTGCGGACGTCCTCGACGTCCATCTCCATCTCGGCGGCCACCTCCTCGTCGGTGGGGCTGCGCTGCAGCCTGCTCTCGAGGTCGGCGACGGTCCGCTCGAACTGGCGGGCCTTGCTGCGGACCGACCGTGGGATCCAGTCGGTGGTGCGGAGCTCGTCGATGATGGCGCCGCGGATGCGGGCCATCGCATAGCTCTCGAACTTCACCTCGCGCGAGGGCTGGTAGCGGGTGATCGCGTCGATCAGCCCGAAGGTGCCGTAGGAGGCCAGGTCGGCCTGCTCCACGTGCGCGGGCAGCCCCGAACCGACGCGGCCGGCGACGTACTTCACCAGCGGCGCGTAGTGGAGGATCAGCCGGTCCCGGAGCGCCGGGTCCCGGTCGGCGACGTAGTCCCGCCACAGCGCCGCGATCGCGGCATCGGTGTCCTCGTTCGACTCGTCGAGCGCGTCGATCGTCGCCTCGGGCACGGTGGAACTCCCCCGCTCGCTGGTGGGGCCGAGTGGACGGCCCCGTGGATGCGTTGCGCTCACGGTATCGGCAGCCGCCGGGAGGTTCACGCGCGCGGATGGGCCTGCGCGTGGACGGCGCGGAGCCGTTCGACCGTCACATGGGTGTAGATCTGCGTGGTGGCGAGGCTGGCGTGGCCCAGGAGCTCCTGGACCGAGCGCAGGTCGGCACCGCCCTCGAGCACGTGCGTGGCCGCCGAGTGCCGCAGGCCGTGCGGCCCGATGTCGGGCGCGCCGGGCGTCGCGGCGACCGCGGTGTGGACGGTGCGCCGCGCCTCCCGGGCGTCCAGCCGGCCGCCGCGCGCACCCAGCAGCAGAGCCGGGCCGGAGCGATCGGTGGCCAGCGCCGGCCGGCCCCGGGTCAACCAGGCGTCCAGTGCGCGCTCGGCCGGCAGCCCGTAGGGGACGCTGCGCTCCTTGCGGCCCTTCCCCAGCACGCGCAGCAGGTGCCGGCCGCGGTCGACGTCGTCGACGTCGAGGCCGACCAGCTCGCTGACGCGGATGCCGCTGGCGTAGAGGAGCTCGAGCACCAGCGCGTCACGGAGGCCGACGGGTTCCTCCGCCCCGGCGGTCGACTCCACGACGGCCCGCGCCTGCGCCGGCGCCAGCACCTCGGGGAGGGTGCGGTGCGCCTTCGGGCTGACCAGCCGCAGGCCGACGTCCTCGGGTGTCAGCCCGGTCCGGCGCAGCCAGGCCGTGAACGACCGGGCCGACGCGGCGCGGCGGGCGGTCGTGGCCCGGCCGTCGCCGGTGGTGCGCCCCTTGGCCAGCCAGCTGCGCAGGGCGGCCAGGTCGAGGTCGTCGGCCCGGGTGCCGCTGCGACGGGCCAGGTGGTCGAGCAGGGAGACGGTGTCGGTGACGTAGGCGCGCACGGTGTGGTCGGAGAGTTCCCGCGCGCCGCGCAGGTGCTCCTCGTAGTCGTCCACGACCGCGGCCAGAGCGGGCGGCAGCCCCCCACGCACCTGGGCTGTCGAGGCGGACACGGAGGAACAGTCCGTCGGGGGCGTCGGCCGGTCAAGCGGGCGCGCCGCGGCGCCGCGGCCGCAGAGCGCCCCTCCCGCGGTGGTAGTGATCCGGTATGGCACACGACTTCGACGCGCTGCTCCGTCTGCACCCCCGGGGGGACGACGCGTTCGAGAACGAGCCACTCGTCGAGGGCCACCTGTACGGCGGGTACACCCTCGGGCTGGCGGTGCGGGCGGCCGCGCGGACCGTCACCACGGGGCTGCTCCCCCACTCGGTGCACGCCGTGTTCCCCTCCGGCGGGGAGCTCGGCAGCCCCCTGCAGCTCGGGGTCCGCGCGGTCCGCGACGGCCGGTCCAGCGCCACCCGCCTGGTCACCGTGGAGCAGGGCGGGCAGACACCCCTGCTCCTGACCGCCTCGTTCCGCTCCGGCGGCGCGGGCCCGGACTGGTCGGCACCGCTGCCGCCGATGCCCACCGCACCGGAGGAGATCGGCCCGGACGAGGTGCGGCTGATGGGCATGGACCCGTTCGAGTTCCGCCCCGCCGGAGCGCACCGGGTCGACGCCGGAGCCGACATCTACGCCCCGCTGCACCCGTACTGGGTGCGCCCCCACCTGCCGCTGTCCGGCGACGACCCCGGCCTGCACGCCGCCGTCGTGGCGTTCGTGTCCGACTACATGGTGTTCGCCGCGGCTCAGGTGCCCGGCCCACCCCCGCCCCCGGAGACCCGCGGGGTGACGTTGGACCACACCCTGTGGTTCCACGGGCCGGTCGACGCCGGCGCATGGCTGCTCTACTCCGCCGAGCCGACGAGGATCTGCGGCGACCGCGGCCTGGTGCGCGGCACGGTCCGCACCCGCGACGGGGCCGTCGTGGCCTCCTTCGCGCAGGAGGTCATCACCTTCGCACCGCGGGGCTGACCCGGCGCCCGGGCGTCGTCCCGGTGGCCGGCGGGGCCCTGCGGCTCCCAGGCGGGCGGGGTTGACTGGACCGCGGGGCGGTTCTGAGGACCAGGGCGCCGTCACCGGCGGCGGAAGGAACTCACCGTGGCGCAGGACCTGCGGACCCGGGGCGTCGGATCGCCACCGGTCGGGGCCGGAGGCACCGGACCGGAGCCCGTGGGCCCCGGTCGCGGTCTCTCCGCCGGGTCGGTGGCCGGGCTCGCGGTCCTGGCCCTGGCGGTCAGCCTGGCCGTCCAGTGGGCGATCACCGCCGTCGACCTGCCGGCCGACACCTATGTGCCGGCGGCGGTCACCACCTGGACGCTCGTGGTCGCCTGCGCCGGACTCGCGGCGGTGGTGCTCTCGCGGCGGATGCCGTCCTGGCTGCGCGCCGGGCTGATCGTGGCGCTCCTGACGGCGACGGCCACGTCGGTCCTGGCCTGGCCGCTGCACGGGACGTCGTACTACTTCGGCGGGCTGTGGGCCGACCAGCAGTTCCGCACCCAGTACCTGACCCGCATGACCGACAGCCCGGCGCTGGCGGACATGAACTACGCCGACCTGCCGTCGTTCTACCCGGCGGCCTGGTTCTGGGTGGCCGGGCGGATCGCGGACCTGACGGGCACACCCGGATGGGCGGCGTTCAAGCCCGTGGCGCTCACCACCGTGGGCACGACCCCGGCGCTGGTGTGGGTCGTGTGGTCCCGCCTCGTCGGCTGGCGGACCGCCATCGGGGTCGCGGTGGTGACCCTGGTGACCAGCGTGTCCCTCTCGGCGACGGAGCCCTACTCGTGGCCGGTGGCCGCGCTGCTGCCCGCTGTCGCCGTCGTCTTCTGGCGCCAGGTGACGTTTGCTGCCCCGCGCCGGGCGGCCCTCGTCTGCGTCGGGCTCTTCCTGGGGGCCGCGGCGGCCACGTACTCGCTGTTCGGTCTGGCCGGTGCGGCCCTGGTGACCGTGCTCGCGGGCGTGGCCGTCGCCGGCGCTCGCGAGGACCGCCGGGGCGCACTGCGGCGGGCGGTCGGCTGCCTGGTCGTCGCGGCAGTGCCGGCGGTCCTCCTCGCCCTCGTCGTGTGGGCGCCGTTCCTGGTGACGTCGCTGTCGTCCGGGAACCGGGACAACGTGGCCGCGCGGTTCCTCCCGGACATCTCGGCCGAACTGCCCGCCGTCCTGGGCGCCGACCCGTGGCACCTCCTGCTCGGGGTCGGACTGCTGGCCCTGCTCGCCCGGTTGGTGACGCCATGGGGTCGGCGACCGGACGTGCTGCTCGCACTGCTGGTCACCGCCGCCGTCACCTACGGGTGGTACGCGGCGAACACCCTGGCGCTGCCCTTCGGCACGACGCTCCTGGCGTTCCGCTTCCAGAACCTGCTCGTCCTCGTGCTGGCCACCGCCGGTGTCCTGGCGCTCGCCGAACTGCTGCCGCGGGCCCGGTCGGTCCTCTCGGGACGCTCGTGGCAGCCGCGCCGCCTGGCGGTGGCCGCCGTCCTGCTCGCCGCCCTGGCCCTCACGCAGGTGGTGGACGCACGGGTGCACGACCTGGACGACCGGATCGACCGGGCCTACGCCACCCCGTACCCGAGCGGCCGGAACGCGCGCGGCGAGGTGGACCCCGACCGGGAGGAGGGCTGGAACGACGCGCTGGCCACCTCGATCGACGACCTGACCGGTCTGGCCGAGGACCGCGCGATCGTGCTGAGCACCGACTACACGCTGCTGTCGGTGCATGCCTACCGCGGATTCCAGAGCATGATCCCGCACTACGCCAATCCCCTGGCCGACTACGAGGCGCGCGCCGACTACATCCACCGTCTCGCCGCCAGCAGTACGCAGTCGGAGCTGCTGGGGCTGCTGGACGACTGCCCGTGGAAGGCCCCCGACGCCCTCGTGCTCCGCCGCGAGGACGACGGCCTGCACCTGCGGCTGGGCTCCGACGCCTTCCCCGCGGCTCCGAACACCGCCTTCGCCGACGTGGTGTTCGACCCCGACCTGTTCACGTCACCCGCCTTCCGCACCGAGGACGTCGGGCCCTTCGTCGTCGCGGTCCGCGCCGACTGACGGTGGGGCCAGCCGCCAGCCGGACCCGGTCCACTGCACGAGGCCCGCGATCTCCAGCGCAGGGAGGACCTGCAGGACCTCGACCACTCCGCACCCGGCCACGGCCGCCAGTCGTTCGGGGGTGACACCCCGGCGTACCGGGCACGCGTCGAGCACCCGCCGGGCCACGTCGGAGAGGTCGTCGCGCAGCTCGGTCGCCCGCTCCGGCGTGGGCGCCAGGTCGTCCCCCAGCCGGCCCACCTCCTCGATGACGTGCGCGGCGCTGGACACGAGCACCGCACCGAGCTCCCGGTCACGCACGAGCTCGTGGCAGCCCACCGACATCGCGGAGGTGACCGGTCCCGGGACCGCCATGACCGGCCGCCCCAGCCGGGCGGCCCGGCGCGCGGTCGCCCGGGCACCCGACCGGGCCGCCGCCTCGACGACCACGGTGCCGCGGGTGAGCGCCGCGATCAGCCGGTTGCGGACCAGGAAGCGGTGCCGGTGCGGCGCCGCGCCCGGGGGCCACTCGCTGACCACCAGCCCGTCCTGGGCGATCCGCTCGAGCAGGGCACCGTTGCCGGTGGGATAGACCCGGTCGACGCCGCAGGCCAGCACCGCGACCGTCGGTGCTCCGGCGGCGAGCGCGCCCCGGTGGGCGGCTGCGTCGATGCCGTAGGCACCGCCGGAGACCACCGTCCAGCCCCGCTCTCCCAGACGGTGGGCCAGGTCGCCGGCCACGTGCTCCCCGTAGGCCGTGGACGCCCGCGCACCGACCAGGGCCACCGACCGGTCCACCACCTCGGCCAGGTTCCCGGGACCACGGACCCAGAGGGCCACCGGCGGGACCGGCGCCTGCGTCCGGTCGCCCATCTCCTTCGGCGAGGCGGGCTCCCCTCCGACGGCCACGGTGAGGGCGTGCAGAGCGGCCGCCGGCCACTCGTCGTCCTCCGGGACGACCAACCGGGCACCGCATCGCTCGGCACGGCGCAGGTCGGCCAGGCTGGCGTCCTGAGATGCGCGGGCGCCCACCAGCGCCTGGACCGCCTCCGGCGCCCGGCCCGCCCGCAGGATCCGCACGGCGTCCACGGGCCCGGCCTGCTCGACGAACGCCCAGAAGACGACGCTGCCCGGCTCCGCGGCGCGGCTGAGCCAGGCGCGGGCCCGACGCACCGTCTCCAGCGCGCCTGCCGGCCCGGGCGGCTGCCATTCCAGGGCTGGACCGGTGCCGGTGGTCATGCCGCCACCCGCTGCAGTCGCATCCCGAGCGCTTCGGCGACCTCGGCGGGTCCTGGGACGGTCAGGCCGGCCAGGTCGCTCAACGTCCACGCCACCCGGAGCACGCGGTCGAAGCCGCGGACCGACAGCACGCCGCGTTCGAGCGCCCGTTCGGCCAGGCGCGAGGCCGAGCGGGGCACCACCCACCGCTCCCGCAGCAGGCGACCGGGCACCTGCGCGTTCAGGGTCAGCCCACTGCCGCGCAGCCGCTCCGCCGCGACGGACCGGGCGACGGCGACCCGCGCGGCCACGGCGGCAGAGGACTCGGGAGGCTCCCCTCCGTCCAGCCACGCGGCCCGGGTGACGGGTGGCAGGTCGACCCGCAGGTCGATCCGGTCCAGCAGCGGCCCGGACAGCCGCGACTGGTAGCGCCGTCGCTCGTGAGCGCTGCAGGTGCAGGCGGCGTCGCCCGCCGCCGTGGCACACGGGCAGGGATTGGCCGCGAGCACGAGCTGGGCGCGGCACGGGAAGGTCGCCGAACCGGAGGCCCGCGAGATGGTGACCGAGCCCCGTTCCAGCGGCTGGCGGAGGGTGTCCAGGACGGCGCGGGGGAACTCCGGGCACTCGTCCAGGAAGAGGACGCCGCGGTGGGCCCGGCAGAGCGCCCCGGGCCGGATCAGTCCCGATCCGCCGCCCACGAGCGCGGCCATGGTCGCCGAGTGGTGGGGCGACTCGAAGGGCGGACGGGTGATGAGGGGCGCCTCCGGCGGCAGGGTGCCGGCCACCGAGTGGATCGCCGTGACCTCGAGCGCGGACTGCTGGTCCAGCGCCGGCAGCAGCCCGGGCAGCCGCTCGGCCAGCATCGTCTTCCCCGCGCCCGGCGGACCGGCGAGGAACAGGTGGTGCCCGCCCGCCGCGGCGACCTCGACCGCGCGGCGGCCCACCGCCTGACCGACCACGTCGCCGAGGTCCGGCCCTGCCGGCGGGTCGGGCAACGCCCCGCGGACGTGCGGCGCCAGCCGGGACCGGCCGGTCAGATGGGCCAGCAGGTCCCGCAGCGACCCCACCGGCAGGACGGTGACGCCCTCGACCAGTGCCGCCTCGTCGGCGTTCTGCCTCGGGACGACCACCTGCCGATGCCCCGCCGCGCGGGCTGCCAGCACCGAGGGCAGGACCCCCCGGATCGCGCGCACGGTGCCGTCAAGCCCCAGCTCACCCAGCAGCACGAGATCGGCCACGGCGGCCGCCGGCACGACCTCTGCCGCGGCGAGGACGCCGGCGGCCAGCGCCAGGTCGAAGCCACTCCCCTGCTTGGGCATCGACGCCGGGGACAGCCCGATCGTCACCCGGCGCAGCGGCCAACTGGCGCCGGCGTTCGCCACCGCGGCGCGGACCCGGTCCACCGACTGGCGCACGACCGCGTCGGGTAACCCGACGAGCACCACCCCGGGCATGCCGGCCGACATGTCCACCTCGACCTCGACGAGGGCGCCGTGCACACCGGCCAGACCGACCGACCACGTCCGGGCCAGGCTCACGAGAACGCCGCCGGCAGGTGGGTGACGACCGCCGGCCCGGTTCCCAGGACGAGGACGCCGACGACGTCGAAGCGCAGGTCCGGCGCGTGTTCCTCGTGCGCGGCCAGCCAGCGCGAGGCCAGCAGCCGCAGCCGCCGCTGCTTGGTGGGGGTCACGGCCTCGACGGGATGACCGAAGCCGACCGCGCGGCGGGTCTTCACCTCGCAGAAGACGATCGCGTCGCCGTCGCGGGCCACGATGTCGAGTTCGCCCTCCCGGCACCGCCAGTTCCGGTCGAGCAGCCGCAGACCGCGGTCGGTCAGGTAGCGGGCGGCGATCCGCTCACCGCGCTGGCCCAGTTCCGTCGTCGTTCGCACCGCACGACCGTGAGCCGGGGCGGGGCGGGACACCACCGCCCGCGGCGCTCTGTGGACGGCGGTGGGACCTGTGGACGGGCCGGGCGGGGGTGTCGGCCCCACCGGTCAGTCTCACCGGCATGCGCGATCGATCAGGGCAGGCGCGGGCCGTCCGGCAGCTCGAGGTCCGGCTTGTCCAGCTCCTCGACGTTGACGTCCTTGAACGTCAGCACCCGCACGTTCCGCACGAAGCGGGCCGGGCGGTACATGTCCCACACCCAGGCGTCGGAGAGCTTGAGCTCGAAGAAGACCTCGCCGCCGGCCTCGCGGACCTGGAGGTCGACCGAGTTGGCCAGGTAGAAGCGCCGCTCGGTCTCCACCACGTAGGTGAACTGGCGGACGATGTCCCGGTACTCGCGATAGAGCTGCAGCTCCATCTCGGTCTCGTACTTCTCCAGGTCCTCGGTGCTCATCGCGGCTCTCCGGAGATGCGCATGGACCCATCATCGACCATCGACGCGGCGGCGGTCAGCCCGGCGTCTCGACCGGCGTGTGCCGCGGCCGCCCGCGCGACGTTGACGAAGCGCCGCCGGTGCTCCGGACAGGGCCCGTGGCGGTCGAGGGCGGCGCTGTGAGCGTCGGTGATGTACCCCTTGTGCACGGCGAAGTCGTACTGCGGGAACCGCTCGTGCAGGTCGAGCATGATGCGGTCCCGCGTCACCTTGGCCAGCACCGATGCCGCGGCGACGCAGGCGGCGACCCGGTCGCCCTTCCACACCGCCAGGGTGGGCCGGGCCAGTCCGCTCACGGGGAACCCGTCGGTGAGCACGTAGTCGGCGCCGGGGTCGAGCAGCCAGACGGCCCGCCGCAGCGCCTCGATGTTGGTGACGTGCATGCCGCGCGCATCGAGGTCGGGCACGGGCATCACCACGACCGACCAGGCGACGGCGCGCTCGACGACCTCCGCGTACACGCGCTCCCGCGCCGCGGCGGTGAGCAGCTTGGAGTCCGCCAGCTCCGGCACGCGGCCACGTCGGCCGGCGGGGAGCACGCACGCGGCGGCGACCAGCGGTCCGGCACAGGCCCCGCGTCCGGCCTCGTCCGCGCCGGCGACCGCGGTGAAGCCGCGGCGGCGCAGGCGGCGCTCCATGTCCCAGAGCGCGTCGGACCGGTCCTCGGGAGCCGGGGAGCGCTGAGGTGCGGTACGGACTGCCATCGCGTCCCGACACTACGACGGGGGCACGACGGACTGACGGCCACCAGGGCCCCCACGCGCCACGAGCCGGCCCCCTGGGCAGGAGGGGCCGGCTCGTGGACGGGTGCGACCCCGAGGGGTCGCGGGCGCTGGACCGGATCGCTGAGGAGGCGAACCGTCCGGTCCGGCGCCGCCGGGGCGGGAGGTGGCCACGGACCACCCCCGCACCCGGGGTCTGGGGACTCAGACCTCGGCGGTCTCGGCGGTCGCCGGGGCGTGGGCGCCGCAGGTGCAGCCGGCGCCGGAGGAGCGCGACGAGAGCACCAGGGAGACCGCGTGGGCCCGGTCGCGGGCACCCAGCTTGCGCAGGATGGCCTTGACGTGGCTCTTGACGGTGTCCTCGCTGATGAACAGGTTGCGGCCGATCTGGCGGTTCGACTGGCCCTGGAGCAGCTCGTCGAGCACGTCGGACTCGCGCCGGGTCAGGGGCACCTCGGGAGCGAAGGGCTTGGCGGCCGGGAGGCCCGAGGGCTCCACGCGGCGGATCTGCGGGTCGACCACGGTGCGGCCGGCGCGGGCAGCGAGGATGGCCCAGCCCAGCAGGGTGGGGCTGGTGTTGATCATCAGGTACCCACGGACACCCGCGGCGACGGCCTCGTTGACCACGGCCGGGTCCTCGGAGGTGGCCAGCGCGACGATGGCGACGCGGGGGAAGCGGCGACGCAGGTCGCGGCAGGCGGCGAGCGTGGCGGCGCGGCCCGAGCCCAGCTCGACCACGACGGCGTCGGGGCGGGCGGTCTCGACCAGGGTCAGGGCCCGGCGGAGCTCGCCCGGGGTGCCGACCGACTGCATCCCGGCGGTCTCGTTGATCATGCTGACCAGCCCGCGGCGGAGGACCGGGGCGTCGGCGAGGATGAGCACGCGGGTGACTCCGCGGGCGGTGCTCGCCATGGGTGCAGACACTGTCGACTCCGTTTCACACGTTCGGGGTGGTGCTTACACACCATCCATCGGACGAGTGAGAGAACTGCTTGACAGTTTGTCCGACATTTTTTCCGCCATTGTTCGATCGCCCGGAAACACACCGATCAATCCCACCTGCAACAGTTGTCTTGATTGTCGACATGGCGATCCACCATTCGACGACCATTCGCATCCCGGTGCGGCCCGCCGAGACGCGCTCGTAGGCCCCGGCCAGGGGCGGCGGACCGCAGACATCGGAGCGCGACCGGTCCTCGCAAGAGGATCGGCGCGAGGTGGCTCAGCGGCTCGAAGAACTCGGCTCGGTGAGCTCAGGGTGGAGCGGTCAGCGCCCGGGCCGGCGACGCAGACCGCCGCGCAGCCGACGGCGACGGCGCCACGCGACGACCGGGACGGCGCCGACGAGTCCCAGCACAGGAGGCGCGGCGACCGCGACCGCGCCCGTCACCGGAGCACCCGCGGCCTCGGTGGCCTGGATGTCGGGCGAGTCCAGCGTGCCGAACCGGTCCAGCGGCCAGACGATCAGCGCGGCCTTCCCGATGACGTCGTCGACGGCGATCGTGCCGAAGTACTCGTCGCCGCTGTGCGAGCGGGAGTCGGCGGAGGCCGAACGGTGGTCACCCATCACCCACAACCGGCCCTCCGGAACGGTGACCGGTCCGAATGCGCGGGTCTCGATGGGGGTGTTCTGGTAGATGTACGGCTCGTCCAGCGGCCGGCCGTCGACCATGACCCGGCCCTCGGCGTCGCAGCACTCGACCGTCTGACCGCCGACGGCGATCACGCGCTTCACGTAGTCGTCCTCGCTGGGCGGGGCCACGCCGATCGCCCGCCCCAGCCACAGCAACCCGCCCGAGAACCAGTTGCTGGGCTCGGCCACCTCGACCTCGGGCGACCAGGTGTCGGGCCCCTCGAAGACGACGATGTCACCGGGCTCGGGCTCGCCGAACCAGTACGGCACCTTGTTCACCAGCACGCGGTCGCCGGTGCAGCCCGGGCAGCCGTGCAGCGTGGTCTCCATCGACCCGGACGGGATGAAGAACGCCTGCACGAGGAACGTCTTGACCAGCAGCGCGAGCACGAAGGCCACCAGCAGCAGCACCGGCAACTCGCGCAGCAGTGAGGGCTTCGCGCCCGGCTCGGGGCGGCGGCCACCCCACCACCTGCGTCGGGCACCCGCCGGAGACGGCGGAGCGGCGGACTCGGCGGCAGCGGCGGGATCGGCCTCCGCGCCGTCCGGGCCTCCGCTGCTCGGCTCGTCGTCCCCCGGGACGACGTCGGCGGGCCCCCCGTGCCGGTCGCTGCTCATCGAGAGCAGCGTACGGGCGTGGGGAGCCCGCCGGGTCGAGGCAGGTCCAGCCGGGCGCGGTGTGTCAGCGCGCGACGGGCTCGCGCTTCTCCTTGATCTTGGCGGCCTTGCCGCGCAGCTCGCGGAGGTAGTACAGCTTGGCGCGACGCACGTCACCGCGGGTCAGCACCTCGATCTTCTCCACGACGGGGGTGTGCACCGGGAAGGTGCGCTCCACGCCGACGCCGAAGCTGACCTTGCGGACGGTGAAGGTCTCGCGGATCCCGCCGCCCTGGCGACGGATGACGACGCCCTGGAAGACCTGGATGCGGGAGCGGTTGCCCTCGACCACGCGCACGTGCACCTTCACGGTGTCGCCCGGGCGGAACGCGGGGATGTCGTTCCGCAACGAGTCGCTGTCGAGTACGTCCAGGGTGTTCATCGCGGCGATCCTCTTGTCTCAGCCAGGTTCTTCGGCGGCAGGTTCTTCTGCATGGTCTCGGCGGTCTCGGACAGCGGGGCACCCGGCTGTCCGTCCCGGGAGCTGCAGCTCCGGCATGGGAGCCCCGTCGGCCAGGCCGACGGTCGTGCAGCAGCTAGTCATTCTGCCACGACTTCACGAGACGAAGCGCGGCGGCCCCTGGTGGGGGCCACGCAGCAGCGCGACCAGGGCGTCGGCGAGGTCCGCGGGAGCGAACTCCTCCGCCGACGCGAGGATCTCCCCGACCGTCCACCAGCGGTGCGGCTCGTCCCCCAGCACCTCCAGCTCGGTGCGGCCCGAGCCGTCGACGGTGTGCTCGACGTCCCGGAGCACGAAGAACGTCTCGCGCGAGTCGATGTCCGTCCCGCCGAACGCGCCGAGGTGCCGGCGGAACCACACCGGGCCCTCGAGGGCGGCCGGTTCGGCGACGAGCCCGATCTCCTCGGCGAGCTCCCGGACGGCGGCCTCGCGGACGCTCTCGCCGTCCTCCACTCCCCCGCCCGGGGTGTACCAGAACAGGACGTCGCCGGGCGTCTCGTCCGGTCCGGACAGCCGCGCCCCGAGCAGCAGCACCCGTCCGGCGGGGTCCAGCACGACGACCCGTGCCGTCGGCCGCACCCACGGGCGGCCGGTCGCGGCGTCAGTCACCGTCGAGGACCGCGCGCTCGGCGTCGGTCAGCGCCTCGGCGGGCAGCGCCGCGAGGAGGTCGGGACGGCGCTCGGCCGTCCGGCGCAGCGACTCCGCGCGCCGCCAGCGGGCGATGGCGGCGTGGTCCCCGGAGAGCAGCACGGGCGGGACGTCGCGGTCCCGCCACGAGGCCGGCCGGGTGTACGAGGGCCCCTCGAGCAGGCCGTCGGCGTGCGAGTCGAACTCGACCGACTCCCGGTTCCCGACCACACCGGGCAGCAACCGGGTGACCGCCTCGACCATGACCAGCACCGCGGACTCGCCACCGGCCAGCACGTAGTCGCCGATCGAGACCTCGGAGACCGGTCCGGCGTCGGCGGCCCAGTCGGCCACCCGCTGGTCGATGCCCTCGTAGCGGCCGCAGGCGAAGACCAGACCCGGCTCGGCCGCCCACGAGGCGGCCACGGCCTGGGTGAACGGCCGCCCGGCCGGGGTGGGGACGACCAGGCGCGTGCCCGGCGGGCGCACGGCCTCCAGCGCCTGCGCCCACGGCTCGGGGCGCATGACCATGCCCGGGCCGCCGCCGTAGGGGGCGTCGTCGACCGTGCGGTGCAGGTCGTCGGTCCACTGCCGCAGGTCGTGCACGCCGATCGAGACCAGCCCCTTGTCGGCGGCCTTGCCGAGCAGCGACTGCCGCAGCGGGGCCAGGTACTCGGGGAAGATGGTGACGACGTCGACCCGGAACGGCTGTCCGCTCACAGGTCCAGCAGCCCCTCGGGCGGGTCGATGACCAGGAAGCCGCCGGCGACGTCCACCGTCGGGACGATGGCCGACACGAAGGGGATCAACGACTCCCCGCCACCGGTGCGCCGCACGACCAGCAGGTCCTGCGCCTCGTGCCGGACGGCGGTGACCTCGCCGACGACCGAGCCGTCGGGCAGCCGGACGGCGAGGCCGACGAGCTGGTGGTCGTAGAAGGAGTCCGGCTCCTCGATCGGCGGGAGCTCGGCCACGGGGACGACCAGCATCGTGTTGCGCAGCGCGTCGACGGTCTCCCGGCGCTCGTAGACCTCGCCGGAGGGGGCGGCCAGCTGGAGCAGCAGGGTGCCGCTGTGCCAGCGCTTGTCCACGACCGTCAGCGGGCCGCGGTCGGCGGGCTCGGTGGTCAGCACGGCGCCGGGGGCGAACCGCTGGTCGGGGTCGTCCGTCCGGACCTCGACGGTCACCAGACCACGAACACCGTGGGGCCGGCCGATGCGGCCGACCACCACGGTGTCGTCAGGGGTGGTGCTCAAGGGTGGTGCGCTCAGCGCCCGTCGGTGTCGACGACGTCGACCCGCAGGCCCCGGCCACCGACGCCGGTCATGACGGTGCGCAGCGCCTTGGCGGTGCGCCCGCCGCGGCCGATGACCTTGCCCAGGTCGTCGGGGTGCACCCGGACCTCGAGGGTCTTGCCGCGACGGTTGGTGAGCAGGTCGACCTGGACGTCCTCCGGGTGGTCGACGATGCCCTTGACCAGGTGCTCGAGCGCCTCTTCCACCATGTCTTACTCGGCGGGCGTCTCGGCGGGGGCGTCCGCCGGAGCGGCGTCCGCAGCAGCAGGGGCGGCCTCGGAGGCGGCCTCGGCCTTGGGAGCGGCCTTCTTCTTCGGGGTGGTGGCGCCGGCGGCCGGCTCGTCCCCACCGGCCAGGACGGCGGCCTCGTAGAGGGCCTTCTTGTCCGGCTTCGGGGCGGCGACCTTCATGGGCGGCGGCGCGGCCTCGCCCTTGAACTTCTGCCAGTCACCGGTGACCCGGAAGATGGCGGCGACGGCCTCGGTCGGCTGCGCGCCGACACCCAGCCAGTACTGCGCGCGCTCGCTGTCGACCTCGATGAAGGAGGGGTCCTCCTTGGGGTGGTACTTGCCGATCGTCTCGATCGAGCGGCCGTCACGCTTGGTGCGCGAGTCGGCGACGACGATGCGGTAGTACGGCGCGCGCATCTTGCCCAGGCGCATGAGCTTGATCTTGGTGGCCACGGTGGCTCGGATTCTCCTCGAACGCTGTCTGTCGGTTGCTCGCCGGGTGAGCGCGTGGGGATACGCCGGGGCGGAGCCAGGGACACGGCCGAGGCGCGGTGAGAGGGCCGCACGACGCCGTGTTCGACAGTCCATGATGCCAGACGTGGCGACGGGCGAGGAAACCAGCCGTGGACTGCTCCACCACGTGGAGCTGTGGGTGCCCGACCTGGGCCGCGCCGAGCGTTCCTGGGGGTGGTTGCTGACCCGGCTGGGCGCGGTCGCGTACCAGTCGTGGGAGCACGGCCGGTCGTGGCGGGCGGGCGACGTCTACGTCGTCGTCGAGCAGTCCCCCGCGCTGACCGGCGACCGGCACGAGCGCCGCGCACCCGGCCTCAACCACCTGGCGTTCCACGCGGGGACGACGCAGGAGCTGGACGCCCTCGTCGCCGAGGCGCCGGCGCACGGCTGGCGGCTGCTGTTCGCCGACCGCCACCCGTTCGCCGGCGGCCCCGACCACCGCGCCGCCTACCTCGAGGACGACGACGGCTACGAGGTCGAGCTGGTCGCGGGCTAGCCGCGCACCGCCGCCAGCACCCGCTCCCGCGCCTCGGCCACCGGGACCTCCTGGCGGTCGCCGGTCGCCCGGTCGCGCACCTCGATGACGCCGTCGGCCAGGCCCCGGCCCACGGTCACGATCGTCGGCATGCCGAGCAGCTCGGCGTCCTTGAACTTCACGCCGGGGCTGACCTTCGGCCGGTCGTCGTAGAGCACCGTCAGGCCGGCCGCCACGAGCTCCGCCGACAGGTGCTCCGCCGCCTCGAAGATCGCCGCGTCCTTGCCGGTGGCGACGACGTGCACGTCGGCCGGCGCGATCTCCCGCGGCCAGACGAGACCGAGCTCGTCGTGCATCGACTCGGCGATGGCGGCCACGGCCCGCGAGACGCCGATGCCGTAGGAGCCCATGGTGACCGTGACGAGCTTGCCGTTCTCGTCGAGGACCTTGAGGTCCAGCGCCTCGGCGTACTTGCGGCCCAGCTGGAAGATGTGGCCCATCTCGACGCCGCGGGCGAGCTCCAGCGCCCCCGAGCCGTCGGGCGCGGGGTCACCGGCCAGCACCTCGGCGGCCTCGACGACGCCGTCCCAGGTGAAGTCCCGGCCGGCCACCAGGTCGAACACGTGCTTGCCGGGCTCGTTGGCGCCGGTGATCCAGCGGCTGCCCGGCACGACCCGGGGGTCGACCAGGTAACGGATGCCGGAGTCGCTGTCGGCACCGAGCACCTGCGGGCCGATGTAGCCCTTGACCAGCGCGGGGTGCTTGTCGAACTCGGTGAACGGCTCGACCTCGGCCGGCGCGACCTGGGCCTCCAGGCGCTTGGCGTCGACCTCGCGGTCCCCGGGGATGCCGATGACGAGCGGCTCCCGCGTGCCGTCGGGGTGCAGCAGCGTGACGACGACGTTCTTCAGCGTCGACGCCGCGGTGTACCCCGCGTCGGGGAACTTCTCCTGCGCGACGGCGACCAGCGTCTCGATCGTGGGGGTGTCGGGGGTGTCCTCGACGTGCGCTTCGGGCAGCCCCTCCAGCGGGATCGCGTCGGGCACCACCGTCGTGACGGCCTCGACGTTCGCCGCGTACCCACCGGCCGAGCGGACGAAGGTGTCCTCCCCGATCTCGGTGGGGTGCAGGAACTCCTCGCTGCGGGAGCCGCCCATCGCGCCGGACATCGCCGAGACGATCACGTACTCCAGGCCCAGCCGGTCGAAGATCCGGATGTAGGCGTCGCGGTGCGCGGCGTAGCTCTTGTCCAGACCGGCGTCGTCGACGTCGAAGGAGTAGCTGTCCTTCATCGTGAACTCGCGGCCGCGGAACAGCCCGGCCCGGGGCCGCGCCTCGTCCCGGTACTTCGTCTGGATCTGGTAGAGCGACAGCGGCAGGTCCTTGTAGGACGAGTACAGGTCCTTCACCAGGAGCGTGAACATCTCCTCGTGGGTGGGGCCGAGGAGGAAGTCGTTGCCGCGGCGGTCCTGCAGCCGGAAGAGGTTGGGGCCGTACTCGGTCCACCGGCCGGTGGCCTCGTAGGGCTCGCGCGGCAGCAGCGCCGGGAAGTGCACCTCCTGCGCGCCCATCGCATCCATCTCCTCGCGGACGACGCGCTCGACGTTGCGGAACACCCGGTAGCCCAGCGGCAGCCAGGTGAACCCGCCCGGGGCGGCGCGGCGGATGTACCCGGCACGCACGAGGAGCCGGTGGCTGGGCACCTCCGCGTCGGCCGGGTCGTCGCGGAGGGTGCGCAGGAACAGGGAGGACATCCGGAGGAGCACGGGGCGATCCTCCCAGGCGGGCCCGCCGGGCCGCCGGTGGGTTTCGCTAGCGGTACACCCGACCGCGCAGGACGGTGAGCGACGGACGGGCGAGGACGTCGAGGTCCGTCCGCGGATCGCGGTCGTAGACGACCAGGTCGGCCGGGGCGCCGTCGACGACGTTCGGCAGGCCCAGCCAGGTGCGGGCACCCCACGATCCGGCCGCGAGCGCCGCCTCGGCGGGGAGCCCGGCCGCGGCCAGCGCGCGGATCTCGTCGGCCACCCGCCCGTGCGCGATGCCGCCACCGGCGTCGGTGCCGGCGAACACCGGCACCCCGGCCTCGTACGCCGCCCTGACCACGGCACCCGAGTCCGCGTACAGCCGCCGCATCGTCGACGCGTACTGCGGGAAACGCTTCTCCCCCGCCTCGGCGAACCCGGGGAAGTTCTCCACGTTGACCAGGGTGGGCACGACGGCGGTGCCGCGGGCGGCCATCTCGCCGATGAGCTCCTCGGTGAGGCCGGTGCCGTGCTCCACGCAGTCGATGCCGGCGCGGATCAGATCGGGCAGCGCGTCGGTGCCGAACGTGTGCGCGGTGACCTTCGCGCCCTCCTCGTGCGCGGCGGCGATGGCCGCGGCGACGACCTCGGCCGGCCACTCGGGCGCCAGGTCGCCGACCTCGCGGTCGATCCAGTCGCCGATCAGCTTCACCCAGCCGTCACCGCGGCGCGCCTGCACCCGCACCTCGGCGACCAGGTCCGCGGGCTCCAGTTCGATCCCGAGACCGGGCAGGTACCGGCGGGGGCTGGCCAGGTGCCGGCCGGCACGGATGATCCGCGGCAGGTCCGGCTCGTCGTCCAGGGCCCGGGTGTCGACCGGGGAGCCGCAGTCGCGCAGCGCGAGGACACCGGCGTCCCGCTCGGCGAGCGCCTGCTCGCGCAGCCCGTCGAGGGTCTCGACGTGGCCGCCGCCGCGGGCGATGCCGACGTGGCAGTGCGCGTCGACCAGCCCGGGCAGCACGAAGCCGCCCCGGGAGACCGTCTCGGCTCCGGCGACCGGCTCGGAGGTGAGCAGCCCGTCGCGGACCCACAGGTCGCGGTGCTCGCCCTCCGGGAGGACGACCCCCGCGAGGTGCAGCGCGGGGGTCAGCGCCCGCCGTCCTTGAACTGGTCGAAGTTCAGCTTGGTGAGGTCCGGCATCGCCTGGCCGGGCGGCAGGCTCGGCATGCCGCCCGGGAGACCGGCGCCGCCCGGGAAGCCGGCGCCCGGCGGCAGGCCGGGAGCGCCCATCGGCCGGCGGGCGGGCGCCTTGCCCTTGCCCTTCTTCCCCTTGCCCTTCTTCGCCTGCGCCTGCATCTGGCGGCCGCGGGCCTTCTTCGACATCGGCCCCATGCCCGGCAGGCCCATGCTGCCGGCCATCTGGCCCATCATCTTCTGGGCCTGCGCGAACCGCTCCAGCAGCTGGTTGACGTCGGTGACGCTGACGCCGGAGCCGTTGGCGATGCGCACCCGCCGCGAGGCGTTGATGATCTTGGAGTTGACCCGCTCCTGCGGCGTCATCGAGCGGATGATCGCCGCGGTGCGGTCCAGGTCGCGGTCGTCGACCTGCTTGAGCTGCTCCTTCATCGCCCCGGCGCCGGGCAGCATCCCCAGCAGGTTGGCGATCGGGCCCATCTTGCGGATGGCGAGCATCTGCTCGAGGAAGTCCTCGAGGGTGAAGCCCTCGCGGGAGGCGAGCTTGCCGGCCATCCGCTCGGCCTGGTCGGCGTCGAAGGCCTGCTCGGCCTGCTCGATGAGCGTGAGGACGTCGCCCATGCCGAGGATGCGCGAGGCCATCCGCTCGGGGTGGAAGACGTCGAAGTCGGTGAGCTTCTCGCCGGTCGAGGCGAACATGATCGGCTGACCGGTCACGTACCGCACCGACAGCGCGGCACCACCGCGGGCGTCGCCGTCGAGCTTGGTCAGCACGACACCGGAGAAGCCGACGCCGTCGCGGAAGGCCTCGGCGGTGGTGACGGCGTCCTGGCCGATCATCGCGTCGACGACGAACAGCGTCTCGTCGGGCTGGACGGCGTCGCGGATCCCGGCCGCCTGGGCCATCAGCTCGGCGTCGATGCCCAGCCGGCCGGCGGTGTCGACGACGACGACGTCGTGCATCGTGCGGCGGGCGTGGTCGATGGAGTCCCGTGCGACCTGGATCGGGTCGCCGACCCCGTTGCCCGGCTGGGGGGCGTAGACGTCCACCCCGGCCTGCCCGGCCACGATCGACAGCTGGTTGACCGCGTTGGGCCGCTGCAGGTCCGCGGCGACGAGCAGGGGCGTGTGGCCCTGGCTCTTGAGCCACTTCCCGAGCTTGCCGGCGAGCGTCGTCTTACCCGCACCCTGCAAGCCGGCCAGCATGATCACCGTCGGCGAGGTCTTGGCGTACCGCAGCCGCCGGGTCTCGCCGCCGAGGACCTGGACGAGCTCCTCGTTGACGATCTTGATGACCTGCTGGGCCGGGTTGAGGGCCTGGGAGACCTCCGAGCCGCGGGCCCGTTCCTTCACCGCGTTGACGAAGGCGCGCACCACCGGCAGCGCGACGTCGGCCTCCAGCAGCGCGATGCGGATCTCGCGCGCGGTGGCGTCGATGTCGGCCTCGGTCAGCCGGCCCTTGCCGCGCAGACCGGTGAAGACCTTGTCCAGGCGGTCGGAGAGGGTCTCGAACACAAGCCGTCCTCAGGGAGAGTTCCGGGCGCGGGCGGACCGCGCCTCCTGCACCCCAGGCTACCGAGGTCCGCCGCTCACGCGGCCCGGCGGACGGCGACCGGGACGGCCATCGGGGTGGGCCCGGAGAACAGGGCGGTGCCGCAGTCGGCGCAGACCCACTCGGGGCAGTCGCCGCCGTCGTCGGTGTGGCCGTCGGCGCACGGGGGCTGCACGAACACCCGGAGGTCTCCGCACTCGGGGCAGAGCCAGTCGCTGATCTCGGGCACGCGGGCTCCTCTCGGCCGCAGACGGAACCGTTCCGTCACGCTGCAGCGAGGAGAACACGCACCTCCGACAGGACCGGGGAAGCTCAGCCCGGCGTGTCCCCGGCCCCCCGACCGCTCGGCACGGGTTCCGGCGCGCCGCGCGTGGCGCCGACCAGCGCCGCCTCGATGCGGACCCGCTGGGCGGGATCGATGGGCTCGCGCGTGGAGTTGCACACGTAGAAGTAGTCGGCGGCGTCCGCGCCCAGGGTCTCGATCCGGGCGGAGGTGACGTCGAGGCCCTCCGCGGCCAGCGCGGCGGTGAGCCGGTGCAGCAGCCCGGCGCGGTCGGCAGCCCGCACCTCGACGATGCTGTTCTGCTCCCCGCTCACCTCCGAGTCGTGCCACGAGATCCGGGGAGGCGCGGCCCGCACGCCGTCCTGCCGGTAGTCCGCCTCCCGCTGCCGCAGCCGCTCGGCCAGCGGCAACGTGCCCTCCAGCGCGGCACGGACGGCGTCGGCCAGGATCGCGGCCACCGGTGCCCGGCCGAACCGCGGGCGCACCGCGAACACCGCCGTCGCCCGGCCGTCGAGCACGTTCACCTTGGCCGCCCGGACGTCGAGCTGGTTCAGCGCCATCACGCCGGCCAGCACGCTGAACAGACCCGTCCGGTCCGGGGCGCCGACGGTGATCTGCTGGCCGTCGGCGACGTCCTCGATGCCGACGGTGACCGCGTCGGCGTCGCCGGCGGCGGCCTCCGAGGTGGCCGACGTGACCTGCGGCTGGGTCGGGTTCAGCACCGGATCGGGCTCGGGCACGGTACTCGTGCCCATGAACCCCTGCACCCGGGCGACCAGGGCCGCCACGAGGTGCGCCTTCCACGGCGACCAGGCCGCGGCGCTGGTGGCCGCGCCGTCGGCCTGCGCCAGCGCGTGCAGCAGCTGCAGCAGGGCCGGGCTCGCCCCGAGGGTCTCGCTGACCCGCTGGATCGTGGTCGGGTCGTCGATGTCGCGCCGGGTGGCGGTGTCGGGCAGCAGCAGGTGGTGGCGGACCATCGCGGCGATCGTCGCGACGTCCTCCGGCGTGAAGCCCATGCGCGTGGCCATCTCGGCGCCGATCGGCTCCCCGACGACGCTGTGGTCGCCCGGCAGCCCCTTGCCGATGTCGTGCAGCAGGGCCCCGACCAGCAGCAGGTCGGGCCGGTCGACGTCGCGGGTCAGCTCGGCCGCGGCGGCGGCCGCCTCGACGAGGTGGCGGTCGACGGTGAAGCGGTGCCACGGGTGCCGCTGCGGCAGCGACCGGACGCGGTCCCACTCGGGCAGCAGCCGCGCCCAGAGGCCCTCCTGGTCCAGCTGCTCGATCACCGGGACCGCGCTGCGGCCGCTGGCCAGCAGCCGCAGGAACGACCACCGGACCTCGGCCGGCCACGGCTCGGGGACCGGTGGGCTGTGCACCGCGAGGACCTTGAGCGTGTAGGGCGAGAGCAGCAGGTCGGCGCGGGCCGCGGCGGCCGCGCCGCGCAGCACCAGCCCCGGATCGGCGGCCGGACGGGCGTCCCGGGCGAGCACGACCTCGTCGCCCTGGCGGACGACGCCCTCGGCCAGCGGCTCGCGGTTGACCCGCCGGTAGCGGCCGCGCGGACGGCGGACCAGTGCCGACTCCACCCGCCGCCACGTCTCGTCGGCGACGAACGCCAGCCGCCGCCCCGCCAGGCTGACCTCGCGCAGGAGGGCGTCGTCGTCGGCCAGGCCCAGGGCGGCCGCGACGGGTGCCTGCTCCTGGCGCACGAGCACGTCGGTGGGCCGGCCCGAGCGGCGGCGGAGCTCGTCGCGGACGTCGAGCAGGAAGGAGTAGGCCTCCTCCGCCTCGGCGGAGGGTTCGTCGGCCAGCTGGGCGGCGGCGACCGCGCGCAGCACCTGGCCCTCGCGCAGGCCGCCGTAGGCCTCCTTCAGGTCCGGCTCGAGCAGGAAGGCCAGTTCCCCGACCTTGCGGGCCCGCTCACGGCGCAGGTCGCGCAGCTGGGGCAGGAGCCGGGACGCCGACTGGCGCCAGCTGCCGAGGGTGGCGGTGCGCAGCCGGGCCCCGAGGTCGGCGTCCCCGGCGATCACCCGGACGTCGAGCAGCCCGAGGCCGGCCTTGACGTCGGTCGAGGCGACCGTGACCGCCTCGGAGATGGACCGGACGGAGTGGTCCAGCCGCAGGCCCGCGTCCCAGACCGGGTACCAGAGCGCGTCGGCGAGGGCGGCGATCTCGGGGCGGCCGTCGTGCACGAGCACCAGGTCGAGGTCGCCGTGCGGCGGGGGCTCGCGCCGGCCGAGGCTGCCGACCGCGACCAGGGCCAGGCCGTCGGTGCCGGTCCGGGGCGCCGCGCCGCCGCGGCGGGAGACCGGCGGCGGGGTGCCCGCGACCGCGTCGGCCAGCAGGCCGGCCAGCCAGGTGTCGAGGGCCTTCACCCGCTGGTCCCGCGGCAGTGCGGGCAGCGAGTCGGTGTCGAGCACGTCTCCCCCATCGGATCGGCGGGTCGCCCGGGAGGGCGGGGTGGGGGCGTCCGGTGGACGCCGGGGAAAGGCGTCGGCCGGGGCAGCGGGTCTCCCCGCCACCCCGGCCGACGTCGGTGCGCCGTGCGCTACAGGGCGTCCGCGCCGCGCTCGCCGGTGCGGACCCGCACGATCTCGTCGATCGTGGTGACCCAGACCTTGCCGTCGCCGATCTGGCCGGTGGAGGCCGACTCGACGATGGCGTCGACGACGCGGGCGGCGTCGATCTCGCCGACGACGATCTCGATACGGACCTTCGGGACGAAGTCCACCTGGTACTCCGCGCCGCGGTAGACCTCGGTGTGGCCGCGCTGACGGCCGAAGCCCTGGACCTCGCTGACGGTCAGGCCGGCGATCCCGATCAGCTCGAGGGCGTTCTTGACGTCATCGAGCTTGAACGGCTTGACGATGGCGGTGACGAGCTTCACGCCCGGCTCCCTTCGATGTTGCGGGCCTCGGCCCGGGCCTGGTCACGCACGGTGGTGTTGCTCCCGCCCCCGAGAGAATCGAGGTCGTAGCCAGTCTCGGCGTGGACGGTCGTGTCGATGCCGACGACCTCCTCCTCCTCGGTGATGCGGAAGCGCATCACCTTGGCGATGACGAAGCCGATGATGAGCGTCAGCACGAAGGAGTAGACCAGCACGGCGAGCGCACCGACCGCCTGCTTGCCCAGCTGCGAGAGACCGCCGCCGTAGAAGAGCCCGTCGACACCGGCCGAGGCGGCGTCCGTGGCGAGGAGACCCACGGCCAGGGTGCCCCAGAGACCACCGACGAGGTGGACGCCGACGACGTCGAGCGAGTCGTCGTAGCCCAGCTTGTACTTCAGGCCGACGGCCAGCGCGCAGACGACACCGGCGACCAGGCCGAGGATGATCGCCCCGATCGGGCTGACCGCGGAACAGGCCGGGGTGATCGCGACCAGACCGGCGACGACACCCGACGCGGCACCCAGGGACGTGGCGTGACCGTCCCGGATCTTCTCGGTGATGAGCCAGCCGCCCGTGGCGGCCGAGGCGGCGACCAGCGTGGTCACGAAGACGTCGGCGGCCTGGCCGTTGGCGGCGAGGGCGGAGCCGGCGTTGAAGCCGAACCAGCCCAGCCACAGGATGCCGGCGCCGAGCATCACGAGCGGGAGGTTGTGCGGCCGCATCGGGTCACGGCCGAAGCCGCGGCGCTTGCCGAGCACCAGAGCCAGCGCGAGGCCCGCGGCACCGGCGTTGATGTGCACCGCGGTACCACCCGCGAAGTCGATGACCCCGAGGTCGTTGGCGATCCAGCCACCGGTCTCGGACTCGTAGCCGTCGAAGGCGAACACCCAGTGGGCCACCGGGAAGTAGACGATGGTCGCCCAGACGCCGGCGAACACCATCCACGGGCCGAAGCGGGCGCGGTCGGCGATGGCGCCGGAGATCAGGGCGACCGTGATGATCGCGAAGACGCCCTGGAAGGCGACGAAGGACATGGACGGCACCGTCGCGACCAGGCTCTTCGCGGTGAAGTCGTCGTTGATCCCGAACAGACCGTCGAGGCCGAAGAACTCGAAGGGGCTGCCGAGCAGGCCCCCGCCGATGTCGTTGCCGAAGGCCATGGAGTAGCCGTAGAGAACCCAGAGCACGCCGATCAGCGCGAGTGCTCCGAAGCTCATCATCATCATGTTGAGCACGCTCTTCGCGCGGACCATGCCGCCGTAGAAGAGTGCCAGGCCGGGGGTCATGAACAGCACCAGAGCGGAGCTGGCCAGCACCCAGGCGGTGTCGCCGGTGTCCACGGCAACCTCCTAGAGGTCGTCGGTGTGGCAGTGCCACAGAGAGGAACCCGGGGCGGGGGCCCCGGGAGTGAGTGGGCAGAGGCGGCGCCCCGTCCCTGGGAGCGACCGGCGTTCACGGTGCCGTTCACCTGTTTCGCCTGCACACGCCCGACTGTTTCCGGACGGTGAACTCCGGCCCGCGTGTCCGTCGGCCGTGTTTCACCGCTGTTGCGCGGGGTCCTGGTGGTGACCGGGCGCACAGGTCACCGGTTCCTGCCACCCGGTCGCAGTTGCAAAGAGGCTGCAATAAGGTCCACCGCAGGCCCGACCCACTCTCTCCAGGAGGCAGCGTGCACGCCCCCGCCCTCTCCCCGACCGCCGTGCCGTCCGGGGGCCGCCGGACCGGTGGCACGTTCAGCCGCTCCGAGTGGCGGTCGATCGGGGGCATGTCCGCGTTCGTGCTCCTGCTGCACGTGGTCGGCTGGGGCGTCCTCGTGTTCGCCGTCGCCCCGGCCAACTACCAGCTGGGCAGTACCGGGGTCCTCGGGGTCGGCGTGGGCCTGACGGCCTACATGCTCGGCGTCCGGCACGCCTTCGACGCCGACCACATCGCGTCGATCGACAACACCACCCGCAAGCTCGTCGACGAGGGCAAGTCGTCGGTGAGCACGGGCTTCTGGTTCTCCCTCGGGCACTCCTCCGTGGTGTTCGGCGCGGCGCTGCTGCTCGTCGTCGGCGTCCGGTCGGTCGCCGGCGTCGTCCAGGACGGCGACTCCGGGACCGGGCAGACACTGGGGCTCATCGGCACCCTCGTCGCCGGGTCCTTCCTGCTGCTCATCGGGCTCATGAACCTCGGGTCGGCCATCGGCATCGCCCGCGTGTTCCGGCGGATGCGCACCGGGGAGTACGACGAGGCCGAGCTCGAGCACCACCTGCACAACCGCGGTTTCCTCGCGCGGCTGCTGAACCGGGTCACCCGGCGGGTGAGCAAGGCGTGGCACCTGTACCCGGTCGGGCTGTTGATGGGGCTCGGCTTCGACACCGCGACCCAGGTGGGGCTGCTGGTCCTGGCCGCCGGGTCCGCCGCCTTCGTGCTGCCCTGGTACGCGATCCTCGTGCTGCCCGTGCTCTTCGCGGCCGGGATGAGCCTGTTCGACACCGCCGACGGCGTCCTCATGTCCCGCGCCTACGGCTGGGCGTTCCTCAAGCCGGTGCGGAAGGTCTTCTACAACCTCACGATCACGGTGCTGTCGGTCGCCGTGGCGCTCGTCATCGGGCTGCTCGTGCTGGTCGGCCTGCTCGTCGACCGGCTCGACCTCGACGTGCAGCCGCTGGTGTGGCTGGCCTCGCTCGACCTCGAGTACGTGGGCTTCGCGATCGTCGGCCTCTTCGTGCTCACCTGGGCCGTCGCCGTCGCGGTCTGGCGGTTCGGCCACATCGAGCAGAAGTGGACCACCGGCACCACCCCGTGACCGGAGGGGATCCGTGGGCGTTCCGCCCGCCGATCCCCTCCACGCCTACTCCCCGCCGACCAGCGCCTCGGCGAAGGCCTCCGGCTCGAACGGCGCCAGGTCGTCGGCGCCCTCGCCGAGGCCGACGAGCTTCACCGGGATGCCGAGCTCGCGCTGCACCGAGACGACGATGCCGCCCTTCGCGGTGCCGTCGAGCTTGGTCAGGACGACGCCCGTGACCTCCACCGCCTCGGTGAAGACCCGCGCCTGGACGACGCCGTTCTGACCGGTCGTCGCGTCGAGGACCAGCAGCACCTCGGTGACCGGCGACTGCTTCTCGACGACCCGCTTGATCTTGCCGAGCTCGTCCATCAGCCCGGACTTGGTGTGCAGCCGTCCGGCGGTGTCGACGACGACGGTGTCGACCTCGGCCTCCACTCCGGTGCGCACCGCCTCGAACGCCACCGACGCCGGGTCGGCCCCCTCCTTGCCGCGCACGGTGAGCACCCCGACCCGCTCGCCCCAGGTCTCCAGCTGGTCGGCGGCGGCCGCGCGGAAGGTGTCGGCGGCGCCGAGGACGACGCTGCGCCCGTCACCGACCAGCACGCGGGCGATCTTGCCGACCGTCGTCGTCTTGCCGGCGCCGTTGACGCCGACCACGAGCACCACGCCCGGGCGGCCCTCGTGCCGCTGGACACCGAGGGTGCGGTCCAGGTCCGGGCCGAGGACGGCGGTCAGCTCGCGGACCAGCAGCGCGCGCAGGTCCGCTGCCGAGGCGGTGGCCAGCACCAGTGACTGGGTGCGCAGCCGGTCGACGATCTGCGTGGTGGCCCCGATGCCGACGTCGGCGGCCAGGAGCGTCTCCTCGACCTCCTCCCAGTCGTCCTCGGTGAGCTTCTCCCGGGCGAGGACGGTGAGCAGGCCGCGGCCGAGGGAGGACTGCGAGCGGGCCAGCCGGGCGCGCAGCCGCACCAGCCGGCCGGCCGACGGCGGCGGGGTCTCGAACAGCAGCCCCGGCTCCGGCTCGGCCGGGGGCAGCTCGACCGGCACCTCGGGGCGGGTCTCCTCCGCGGGGGTGGTCCCCAGGCCGCTGGCCGTGGCGCCCGACGTCTCGGAGGGCCCGACCGGCGGGGCCTGTGGCGGGCGGGGGCGGGTGAGCGTGGTGCCGTCCAGGGCGTCGTCGTCCAGCCGGGTGGTGCGCCTCCCGCGGCTGGTGAGCAGTCCGACCCCGACGAGCAGGGCGACGACGAGGATCGCGACCGCGATCAGCACGAACTCCATGCCCGTCAGTCTCCCAGGCGATCGACAGCCCGCACCGGCCGCGGCGCGCAGGCCGGAGTGGGACGCTGACCGGCATGCCGCTGTCCACCGGGAGCACCCCGGCCCTCCTCATCGGACCGCTGCTTCGGCACGTCGACCCCGTCTCGGCGACCGTCTGGGTGGAGACCGACCGGGCCTGCGAGGTGGAGGTCCTCGGCCGCCGCGCCCGCACCTTCTGCGTCGGTGGCCACCACTACGCGCTGGTCGTCGTCGAGGGCCTCGAGCCGGGCAGCACCACGCCCTACGAGGTCGCCCTGGACGGCGCCCGCGTCTGGCCCGACGCGGCGTCGACCTTCCCGCCGAGCCGGATCCGCACGCCCGGCCGGCCCGGCCCGTTCACCATCGCCTTCGGCTCGTGCCGGTACGCGACCCCGAGCACCGTGGCGCTCGCCGAGGGCATCCCGCCCGACGCCCTGGACGTCTACGCGACCCGGGTGGCTGCGCTGCCGGAGGACCGGTGGCCCGACGCCCTGGTGCTGCTCGGCGACCAGGTGTACGCCGACGAGCTGACCGCGAAGACGCGCGAGTGGCTGTCGCTGCGCCGCGGCGAGCCGGTCGACGAAGGCGCGCAGGTGCTCGACTTCGAGGAGTACACCCGGCTGTACGCCGAGTCCTGGACCGATCCCCAGGTGCGCTGGCTGCTGTCGACGATCCCGTCCTCGATGATCTTCGACGACCACGAGATGATCGACGACTGGAACACCTCCGCCGCCTGGCGGCGCCAGGTGACCGGGACCGGGTGGTGGGCCGACCGCATCTCCGGGGGCCTGGTCAGCTACTGGATCTACCAGCACCTGGGCAACCTGAGCATCCAGGAGCTGGCGGACAACCCCGTGTGGCAGGCCATGCAGACGCGCACGGACGACAGCGACGACGCCGAGTCGATGCTCCGCGAGATGGCGGTCGCCGCCGACGAGGACCCGGGCTCGATGCGCTGGAGCTACGTCCGGCACTGGGGCGACGTGCGCATGGTCATGGTCGACAGCCGGGCCGGCCGGGTCCTCGACGAGCAGGCCCGCCGGATGGTGGACGACGCCGAGTTCGACTGGGTCGAGGCGGCGATGCGCCGGGCGGTCGAGGAGGGCGTGCAGCACGTCGTCCTCGGCACGTCCCTGCCGTGGCTGCTCCCGCACGCCATCCACGAGATCGAGCGCTGGAACGAGACGCTCAACGTGCGACACGAGGGCCGGTGGCGCGGCCGGCTGGCGGAGAAGCTCCGGCAGGCCGCCGACCTGGAGCACTGGGCCGCGTTCGGCGACTCCTTCGAGCGGCTCGGCCGGGCGGTCACCTCGCTGGCGCGGGGGGAGGCCGGTCCGGCTCCGGCGACGGTGCTGGTCCTGTCCGGCGACGTCCACCACGCCTACGCCGCCGAGCTCACCGAGCCGGGCGGGCTGACCTCCCGGGTGCACCAGCTCACCGTGTCGCCGTTGCACAACCAGGCCCCGCACCCGATCAAGGTGGGCTTCCGGATCGGCTGGAGCCGGTGGGCCCGCCGGTTGATGACGGGCATGGCGAAGGTGGCCCGCGTGCAGCCCTCCCCCCTGGACTGGACGAAGGGCGCCGGGCCGTTCTTCGGCAACCAGGTCGGCGAGCTCGTGCTCGACGGCCGCAGCGCCCGGTTCCGGCTGCTCGTCGCCGACGAGCGCACCCGGGAGACCGAGGAGCTGGAGGAGGTGCTGGACCTGGCGCTGACCGACGCGGTGCCGGCGGAGGTGCCAGGCTGACCTGATGAGTTCTGCAGCGAGCGACTCCCCGTCGCCCCGGCCCGCGCCCGGTCCGGACCAGCCGCCGATCCCCGTCCGCCTCGTCACCTTCAACACCCACCACGGGGTGGGCACCGACGACCGGCACGACCTCGCCCGGCTCGCCACCGTGCTCGCCGCGGCCGAGGCCGACCTCATCTGCCTGCAGGAGGTCGACCGCCGGTTCGGGGCGCGCAGCGAGGACGTCGACCAGGCCCTGCTGCTGTCGCGTGCGCTGGACATGCAGCTGGCCTGGGGCCCGGCGATCGACGAGCCGCGCCGGGACGGCGCCGACCGCCGCCAGTACGGCAACGCCCTGCTCTCCCGGCTGCCGGTGCTCGTGAGCGAGGTCCACCGCCTGCCCGGCAGCGGCGAGCCGCGCAGCGCCCTGCAGACCATGGTGGAGCTGGACGGCGGCACCCTGTGGGTCACCGCCACGCACCTGACGACCGACTCGGCCGACGAGCGCGCCGGGCAGGTCGCCGCGCTGGCCGGCCTGCAGACCGAGGCGATGGGTGCCGGCGTGCTGGTGGGCGACTTCAACGCCACCCCCGACGCCGCGGAGCTGCAGGAACTGCAGGAGCGGTTCACCGACGCCTGGGAGCTCGCCTCCGCCAAGGAGGACCGCGCGGGCTGGCGGTTCTGGACCAGCGGTCAGGGCCTCACGCATCCGTCGGGCTCCCCGCGGCGGCGGATCGACCAGGTGTGGGTCTCGCCCGGGGTCACCGTGGTGTCGGCGCGGGTGCTGGACGCCGAGGGCGCCTCGGACCACCTGCCGCTGGTCGTCGACCTCCTGGTCCCCTCCGGCGTGTGAGGCATAGGAAGCCATCCGCACATCTCTGGTCTGGGGACGTGCGGATTGCTTCCTATGCCTCGTGGGGATCAGGCGGGTTCGGGCTCGCGCAGGCGCTGGCTGATCACGCCGGTGATGCCGTCGCCGCGCATGCTCACGCCGTAGAGGGCGTCGGCGATCTCCATCGTGCGCTTCTGGTGGGTGATGACGATCAGCTGCGATGTCGACCGCAGCTGCTCGACCAGCGTGAGCAGCCGCCCGAGGTTCACGTCGTCGAGCGCCGCCTCGACCTCGTCGAGCACGTAGAACGGCGAGGGCCGGGCCCGGAAGATCGCGACCAGCAGCGCCACCGCCGTCAGCGAGCGCTCGCCGCCCGACAGCAGCGACAGCCGCTTGACCTTCTTGCCCGGCGGGCGGGCCTCGATCTCGATGCCGGTGGTCAGCATGTCCTCGGGGTCGGTCAGGGTCAGCCGTCCCTGCCCGCCCGGGAACAGGACGGCGAAGACCTGCTCGAACTCCCGCTGCACGTCGGCGAACGCGGCCGCGAACACGTCGTGGATGCGGCCGTCGACCTCGCGGACGACGGTGAGCAGGTCCCGCCGGGTGTTCTTCAGGTCCTCCAGCTGCGTGGCCAGGAACGTGTGCCGCTCCTCCAGCGCCGCGAACTCCTCCAGCGCCAGCGGGTTGACCTTCCCCAGCGTGGCGAGATCGCGCTCGGCGCGGGCCGCCCGGCGCTCCTGCGCGGGCCGGTCGTAGGGCACCGGCTCCGGCTCGGGCTCCCCCGCGGCCTGCGCGGCGGCGATCTCGGCCGGCGACGGCGGCACGGGTGCGCCAGGCCCGTACTCGGCGACCAGCGTCGGCAGGTCGACGCCGTACTCCTCGGCCGCGCGCCCCTCGAGCGCCTCGATCCGGTACCGCTGCTCGGCGCGTGCGACCTCGTCGCGGTGCACCTCGTCGGTCAGGCGCTCCAGTTCCGCCGTCGCCGTCCGCACCCGGCTGCGCGCCTCCAGCAGCTCGGCCTCGGCGGCGCTGCGCCGGCGGGCCAGCTCGTCGCGCTCGGTCGCCGCGCGTGACAGGGAGCCGGCGAGGGCGGTGAGCGCGGCCTCGGCGTCGGCGCGCACCCGCCCGGCGACGACGGCTCCGCGCTCACGGGCGGCGCGGGCGGCCGCGGCGCGCTCGCGGGCGGCGCGCTCCTGACGGGCCTGCCGGCGCAGCGAGTCGGCCCGGCCGGACAGGGCCCGGGCGCGCTCCTCCGCGGTCCGCACCGCCAGCCGCGCCTCGGTCTCGGCCTGGCCCGCCGCGGCGACCTCCAGGCGCAGCCGGTCCCGCTCCTCGGAGGAGGGCTCGTCCTCCAGCGGCACCGCCTCCGCCGCCGCGAGCCGCTCCTCGAGGTCGGCCACGGCCGACTCGGCCTGCTCCAGCGCCTGCTCCGCGCGCACCCGCGCGGCGGACGAGCGCTCCGCCTCGGCGGCGGCGGAGCGCGCCGCGGCGCCCAGCTCGGCCAGCTCGGTGGCGACGGCCGAGCGGCTGCGGTCGGCGGCCTGCCGGGCGGCGAGCGCGGTCTCCACGTCCGCCGACCGCTCGCGGGCGGTCTCCCGGGCGGCGGTGAGCTCGTCGGCCAGCGTGGCCGCGCGCGCGGCGGCTGCCGCCAGCCGCCGGCCGGCCTCCTCCACCCGTGCCCGGACCTCGAGGCCGGTGGGGGCGTCGGCCTGGCCGCCCGCCGCCCAGTCGGCGCCGACGAGGTCGCCGTCGGCGGTCACCGCCCGCGCGCGGGGGTGGGTGGAGACGAATGCGCTCGCGGCCGCCAGGTCGGACACGACTGCCACCCGGTCCAGCACCCGGCCCAGTGCCGGTGCGAGCTCGGCGGGCGCCTCCACGAGGTCCAGCGCCCACCGCGCGCCGGCCGGCAGCTCCGGCCAGCCGTCGCGCGGCAGCGGCGGGAGTCCGGCGGTGACCAGGAGCGCGGCCCGGCCCGCGGCGCCGTCCTTGAGGTGGGCCAGGGCCGCGGCGGCCTCCGCCACGCCGGAGACGACGACGGCGTCGGCCATCCCGGCGAGCGCCGCGGCCAGCGCGGTCTCCGACCCGGCGGCGACGGTGATCCGGTCGGCCAGCGGGCCGAGGACCCCGGGGAGACCGGCGGCGAGCACCGCTGCCGCGCCGTCGGCGGGGGCCAGACCGGAGGCGAGGGCGTCGCGGTGGGCCTGAGCGCCGGCGCGGTCGCGCTCGGCAGCCCGCTCGGCGGCGGTCAGTTCGGTGACCCGGCGGGCGGCCTCGGTGTGCGCGGCGACGGCGTCGGAGTGCGCGGTGACCAGCGCGGTGTCCTCGTCCTCCTGCTCGGTCAGCGCGGCCCGGCGCTCGGCGAGCCGGTCGGCGGCGGCCTCGGCGCGCTGGGCGGCCTCGCCGGCGGCGACCGCGAGCCGGTCGATCTCGGCCTGCCCGGCGGTCACCCGGGACCGTGCCGCGGCGACCTGACCGGACAGCCGGGCCAGCCCCTCCCGGCGGTCGGCCAGCGCGCGGCTGGCGGCGACCCACGCCTTCTCGGCGGCGGCGAGCGCCCGGTCCAGCTCGGCGCGGGCGGCGACGGCAGCGGCCAGGCGCCCCCGCTCGGCCTCCAGCCCCGCGGCGAGGTCGGCCTCGGTCGCGGCGATCCGGTCGGCCTCGGCGTCCAGCTGGTCGGGGTCGCGGCCACCGGTGGCGGCGGCGAGCGGCGCGGCCAGGTGCCGGTGCCGCTCCCCCGCCAGCGCGGCGACGGCCCGGAACCGCTCGGTCAGCGCCGACAGCCGGTACCAGGTGTCCTGGGCGCTGCCGAGCTGCGGTGCGTTGGCCGCGAGCGCCGCCTCCAGCGCGGCCTCGCGGGAGGCGACCCCGGCCAGCTCCGCCTCGACGACGGCGCGGCGTTCCCGGGCGGCGGTCTCGTCGGCGACGTCCTTGTCGAGCGCGTCGCGGAGCCGGACGAGGTCGTCGGCCAGCAGCCGGAGGCGGGCGTCGCGCAGGTCGGCCTGGACGCCGGCCGCGCGGCGGGCGACCTCGGCCTGCCGGCCCAGGGGCTTGAGCTGGCGGCGCAGTTCCGCGGTGAGGTCGCCGAGCCGGTCGAGGTTGGCCTGCATCGCGTCGAGCTTGCGCAGCGCCTTCTCCTTGCGGCGCCGGTGCTTCAGGACGCCGGCGGCCTCCTCGACGAAGGCGCGCCGGTCCTCGGGCCGGCCGGAGAGGACGGCGTCCAGCTGGCCCTGGCCGACGATGACGTGCTGCTCGCGGCCGATGCCGGAGTCGCTGAGCAGTTCCTGGACGTCGAGCAGGCGGACCTTGTCGCCGTTGATCTCGTACTCGCTCTCGCCGGAGCGGTACATGCGGCGGGTGATCGAGACCTCGGTGTACTCGATCGGCAGCGCGCCGTCGGTGTTGTCGATGGTCAGCGTGACCTCGGCCCGGCCCAGCGCCGGGCGGCCGGCCGTGCCGGCGAAGATGACGTCCTCCATCTTGCCGCCGCGCAGGCTCTTGGCGCCCTGCTCGCCGAGGACCCAGGCGATCGCGTCGACGACGTTGGACTTACCCGACCCGTTCGGCCCGACGACGGCGGTGATCCCCGGCTCGAGCCGCAGGGTCGTCGGAGACGCGAAGGACTTGAAGCCCTTCAGCGTCAGGCTCGACAGGTGCACGGGGTCAAGAGGCTAGCCCAGCGCACCCCCGTCGCGCCGGGATCCGGGGCGGGAGATGCGGGTGGTGCCGGTGGGACACGCACTACGCTGGGCCCGTGGCTGGCTACCAGGTGGACGCGGACTTCGACCTCTGCGAGTCCAACGCCGTGTGCATGGGCATCGCGCCCGAGGTCTTCGAGGTCCGCGACGACGGCTTCCTCTACATCCTCCAGGAGAACCCGCCGGAGGAGATCATGAGCCGGGTGCACGAGGCCGTGGCGGCCTGCCCGAAGCGCGCGCTGAGCGTCACGCCCCTGCCGGACTGAGCCCGGCCGGTCGCCGTCAGGCCAGGGCGGGCTGGGCGGCGCTGTCGCCGGCCATGCTGAGCAGCTCGGAGGCGATGACGGCGTCACGGGCGGCGTCGCGCTGGGCGCGCAGCTCCTCGAGCTCGGCCTCGAGCCGGCGCACCCGCGCCCGCAGCGCGGCGTTCTCCTCGGCTACCCGGAGCTGGACCGGGCTGACGACGTGACCGAACAGTGCCTTGGCCATGGCTGTGGTGGCCTTCCTACAGCGGGAGGTGTGCCCAGCGCCCCGGATCACGGTCGGCGCGGGCTCGGTGTCACCCAGGGTGACAGCCAGGGACACGCAGGTCAACGCCCACACTGCACAGCACCCGTGTCCGGGCGATGTCGTCTTCGTCACGCTGTGGTGACATCCGGGCCCGCCCGACGCCCTCGCCCCGGCGGTCACCTGCTCGTTCAGGCGCGCGGACGCCGGGCCCGCGGGCGGGGCTGGCAGGTGGGGCAGCTGTAGCTGGACCGGTTCATGAACGACTCCCGGCGGATGGGCGTGCCGCACCGCGGGCACGGCCGGTCGGCCTGGCCGTAGACGGCGAGGAAGCGGGAGAAGTAGCCGCTCTGCCCGTTGACGTCGACGTACAGGGAGTCGAACGAGGTACCGCCCTGCGCGAGGGCCTCCCCCAGCACGTCGCGCACGCCGTGGAGCAGGGCCGACACCTGGGGCCGGGTCAGCGCGTCGGTCGGCCGCGCGCCGTGCAGCTTCGCGCGCCACAGCGACTCGTCGGCGTAGATGTTGCCGACGCCGCCGATCAGCGTCTGGTCCAGCAGCGCCCGCTTGACCTCGGTGTGCCGGCGGCGCAGGGCGGCGCTGAAGGCGTCCTCGTCGAACGAGGGGTCCAGCGGGTCGATGGCGATGTGCGCCAGCCGCGCGGGCAGGTCCTCCCCGGCCGCGTCCTCCACAGCCAGGCCGCCGAAGGTCCGCTGGTCGACGAACCGCAGCTCCCGGCCGCCGTCGGTGAAGGTGAACCGGGCCCGCAGGTGCGTCTCGTCGGGCTGGCTCTTCTTCTCGACCAGCAGCTGCCCGCTCATGCCCAGGTGCGCCACGAGCGCCCGGCCGGACGGGGTCCCGTCGGCCTCGGCGATCGGCAGCCACAGGTATTTGCCGCGCCGGTGCGCCGCGGTGAGGGTGCGCCCGGTCAGCGCCGCGACGAAGTGGTCGGCGCCCTCCAGGTGGCGGCGCACCGCGCGCGGGTGGCGGACCTCCACGGCGGCGACGGTGCGGCCGGCGACCCACTGCTCCAGGCCGCGCCGCACCACCTCGACCTCGGGCAGTTCGGGCACGGGAGCTCAGGCCTCCGCGGGGTCGGCCACGGAGTCCCCCGGGTCGGCGGCCGGCGTCTCGGCCGACAGCGCGCGCCAGGCGGCCTCCGCGGCCTCCTGCTCGGCGGCCTTCTTCGTGCGCCCGCCCCCGCGGCCGTACTCAGTACCGGAGAGCAGCACCGCGGCGGTGAAGGACTTCGCGTGATCGGGACCGGTGTCCTCGACGACGTAGGTCGGCGCGCCCAGCCCGCGGGCCGCACCGAGCTCCTGGAGGCTGGTCTTCCAGTCCAGGCCGGCGCCGCGGGTGGCCGACTCGGCCAGCAGCGGGTCGAACAGCCGGTGCACGACCGCGCCGGCCACGTCGAGGCCCAGCCCGAGGTGGACGGCGCCGATGAGCGCCTCCATCGCGTCGGCCAGGATCGAGTCCTTGTCCCGGCCGCCGGTGGTCTCCTCGCCCCGGCCCAGCAGCAGGTGCGGGCCGATGCCGCCGTCGCCGAGCCGGCGCGCGACGCCGGCCAGCGAGGTCATGTTGACGACGGACGCGCGCAGCTTCGCCAGCTGACCCTCGGGGAGGTCGGGCTGGCTGCGGTAGAGCTCGTCGGTGACGACGAGACCGAGCACGGAGTCCCCGAGGAACTCCAGCCGCTCGTTGGTCGGCAGCCCACCGTTCTCGTAGGCGTACGAGCGGTGGGTCAGCGCCAGCACCAGCAGGCCGCCGGGCAGCTCGATGCCGAGGGCGTCGAGCAGCCAGGCGGCCGCGGTCTCGGCGTGGCCGGCCCCGCCCGGCGAGGCCGCCGGACCGGCGCCGGTGGCCGGGGCGGCCGCGGCGGGGCTCCCCACGATCGGACCGGTCAGACCGAGAGGACCTGACGGCCGTCGTGCTGACCGCAGGTCGGGCAGGCCTGGTGCGGGGGCTTCAGCTCGCCGCAGGCCCGGTTCGGGCACGGCGACAGGGTGGGGGCGGTCGCCTTCCACTGCGAGCGGCGCGCGCGGGTGTTGCTGCGGGACATCTTCCGCTTCGGGACGGCCACGTCAGTTCTCCTTCGGGTTGCTACCGCCAGGAGTACCCGGCGGAGGTGTGAGCTTGCCGGCGAGGCCGGCCCAGCGGGGGTCGACCACGTCGTGCGAGTGGTCGTCGGGCAGGTCGTCGAGGCGCTCGCCGCAGTCGACGCATAGCCCCGAGCAGTCGTCGGTGCAGGTCGGCGACAGGGGCAGGGCCAGGACGACGGCGTCGCGCACCATCGGCTCGAGGTCGATGCGCTCGCCCTCGACCAGCCGCACCTCGTCCTCGTCGCTCGTGGCCTCGGTGGTGCTGCCCTCGTAGGCGAACAGCTCCTGCACGGGCAGGGAGAGGGTGTCCTCGATGTCGTCGAGGCAGCGGGCGCACTGGCCGACCAGCGGCGCCTCGACGGTGCCGGAGACCAGGACGCCCTCCATGACCGCCTCCAGCCGCAGGTGCAGCTGGACCGGCGCGCCCGCGGGCACCCCGATGAGCTCCACGCGGAAGCCCTCCGGCGCCGGCACGGTGCGCTCGAGCTCCTGCATCGACCCCGCCCGGCGGCCCAGCTCGCGCAGCTCGATCCGCCAGGGGTTGACGGAGAGACGCCGGGCGTCCGTGGACGCGGCGCCGGAGCGGGGCAGCGGTGCGGCAGGCATGTCGGTACTCGCGGGTCGGGAGAAGGGGGGAGGTCCGGCGGGGCTGTTCACCGCGGCCGGAGCAGCTGCCAAGACTACCCGATGGCCGCCGACGGGCGCCCGCCCCGCCGTCCGCCCCACCCAGCGGCCGGGTCGGCGACGATCAGCTTCCCTGATCATGCGGTGTCCTCCCTCACCGTGGGCCGTGAGGGAGGACGCTCGCCGATCAGGTCACCTGATCCCCGCGCGGGGTGGCCGTCCGCTCAGTCGCGGAGGTTCAGCCGGGCCTGCTCGACCGACCGCATCATGCGCTCGAGGGTGCCGCCGAAGTCGGCCAGGCGGCTGTCGACGTACTCGTCGACCTCGGCGCGCATGCGGGCGACCTCGCCGGCCGTCTGCGCCCCCAGCTCGTCGGCGCGCGCGACGGCGCCGCGGTAGACCTCGGTCTCGGTCACCAGCCGCTCGTGCTCCTGCGCGGCCACTGCGAGCAGCTGCACCTGCTGGGCCTGGGCGTCGGCGAGCACGGCCTCGTGGTGCAGGCGGGCCTCCTCGACCAGGCGGGCGGCCTCGGCCTCGGCCTCGGCGAGCAGGTCCTCGGCCGCGGCCTGCGCCTGGGCCAGGAGCTCGTCGCGCTGGCGGCGCGCGACCCCGAGGATCTCCTCGCGCTGGCGGCGGGCCGAGCCGACCAGCTGCTCGCTCTCCCCGCGGGTACGGCCGGTGAGGCGCTCGGCCTCGGCCTGCGCCTGCTCGAGGATCTCGGTGCGCTGCTCGACGATCCGGCCGGCCTGCTGCACCTCCTCGGGGAGGTTCTCCCGCAGCTCGTCGAGCAGGTCGAGGAGGTGGTCGCGCGGCACCATGCACGAACCGGACATGGGCACGCTCCGGGCGTGCTCGATGACCTGGCTCAGCTCGTCGACGACGTCGTAGAGCCGGTAGACGACCTCCGTCATGCGCCCTGCTCCCGTTGGGCCAGCAGCCGGTCGAGCACGGCCTTGGGCACGAGGCGGGAGACGTCCCCACCGAACTTCGCGATCTGCTTGACCAGGCTCGACGAGAGGTGGCCCACCTGCGGGGCGGTCGGCACGAAGAGCGTCTCGACGTGGGCGAGCTCGCGGTTCATCTGGGCCATCTGCAGCTCGTACTCGAAGTCGCCGACGGCGCGCAGGCCCTTCACGATCACCGGGATGTCGTGCTCGCGGCAGTAGTCGACCAGCAGCCCGTGGAAGCTGTCGACGGTGACGTTGGGCAGGTCCGCGCACGCCTCGCGCAGCAGCTCCATGCGCTCGTCGACGGTGAACAGTCCGGCCTTGCCGGGGTTGACCAGCACCGCCACGACGAGCTCGTCGTAGAGGCCGGCGGCCCGGGTGATGACGTCGACGTGCCCGTTGGTGACCGGGTCGAAGGACCCGGGGCAGACCGCACGCCTCACGATGCGCGACCGTACCGGAGCAGGGCCTCCCCGTAGCGGCGATCGCGGATCCCGGTCAGGGGTGTCGGCCACTCCCACGGCTGCTCGCGGCTGGACCGCTCGACCACCACCACGGCGTCCTCGGCCAGCCAGCCGCCGCCGGCCAGGGCGGTGAGCACCCCGAGGACCTCCTCGGGCGGCGTGGCGTACGGCGGGTCGGCCACCACCAGGTCGAAGCGGGCGGGCGGGGAACCGGCGACCACGGTGGGCACGGACCCGGCGACCACGCGCGCCCCGGGCAGCCCGACGGCCGCGACGTTCGCCCGCAGCACCGGCAGCACCCGCGGGCCGGACTCGACGAACACCACGTTCGACGCGCCGCGCGACAGCGCCTCCAGGCCGAGGGCCCCGGAGCCGGCGTACAGGTCCAGCACCGCCGCGCCGTCGAGGTCCACGAGCGAGGCGAGGCTGTTGAACAGCGCCTGGCGGGCCTTGTCACCGGTGGGCCGCACGCCCGACGGCGGCACCTTCAGCCGCCGCCCGCCGGCGACGCCGGAGATCAGCCGCGTCACGCCTTCTCCAGGTACTCGGCGCGCTCGTCGGTGGCCAGCGCGGCCACCTCCATCGCCAACCCCGGGTGGTCGGCGAGCCCGCGCTCGGTCGCCAGGAGTGCCGTCGCCTCGGTGCGGGCCCGGGCGATGAGCTCCTCGTCCTGCAGCAGCGACAGCAGCCGGATGCCCGAGCGGCGCCCGGACTGCGCGGCGCCGAGGACGTCGCCCTCGCGGCGGGTCTCCAGGTCCAGCCGGGCCAGCTCGAAGCCGTCGGAGGTGCCGGCCACGGCGGCCAGCCGCTGCCCGGTCGGCGAGGAGGTCGAGGCCTCCGAGACCAGCAGGCACAGCCCCGCGTGCTTCCCGCGGGCCACCCGGCCGCGCAGCTGGTGCAGCTGGCTCACCCCGAAGCGGTCGGCGTCCATCACGACCATGACGGTGGCGTTGGGTACGTCGACGCCGACCTCGACGACGGTGGTGGCCACGAGGACGTCGGTCTCCCCGGTGGCGAACGCCCGCATCCGCGCGTCCTTCTCGTCGGGGGTGAGCTTCCCGTGGAGGACGTCGAGCCGCAGCCCGGCCAGCGGCCCGCTCCGCAACGTCTCCGCGACGTCGAGCACCGCCAGCGGCGGCCGGCGCTCGGAGCCGTCGTCGGCCGGGGCGCCGTCGTCGTCCCCCGGCTCCTCCTCCGAGCCCGCCTTCTCGCCCTCCAGGTCGCCGATGCGCGGGCACACGACGTAGGCCTGCCGGCCGGCGGCGACCTCCTCGCGCAGCCGCTGCCACGCGCGGTCGAGCCAGGCGGGCTTCTCGCCCATCGGCACCACCGAGCTGGACACCCCGCCGCGGCCGCTGGGCAGCTGGCGCAGCGTGGAGGTCTCCAGGTCGCCGTAGACGGTCATCGCGACCGTCCGCGGGATCGGGGTCGCGGTCATCACGAGCACGTGCGGCGGGCGGTTGCCCTTGGCACGCAGGGCGTCGCGCTGCTCGACGCCGAACCGGTGCTGCTCGTCGACGACGACCAGGCCGAGGTCGGCGAAGTCGACGCCCTCCTGCAGCAGCGCGTGGGTGCCGATCACGATGCCGGCGCTGCCGTCGGCGACCGCGGCCCGCGCCTCCCGGCGGGCGGCGGCCTTCTGCGAGCCGGTGAGCAGCACGACGCGGGTGCCCGAGGCGTCGCCGTCGAGCTCGCCGGCCCGGCCGAGCGGACCGAGCAGGGCGGCGATGCCCCGGGCGTGCTGCGCGGCGAGCACCTCGGTCGGCGCCAGCAGGGCGGCCTGGCCGCCGGCGTCGACGACCTGGGCCATGGCGCGCAGCGCGACGACGGTCTTGCCCGAGCCGACCTCGCCCTGGAGCAGCCGGTGCATGGGGACGTCGCGGTCGAGCTCGACGGCCAGCTCCTCGCCGACCTCGCGCTGGCCCTCGGTGAGCGAGAAGGGCAGGGCGGCGTCGACGGCGTCGAGCAGCCCGCCGGCCCGGCGCGGGCGGGCGGTCCCGGGCTCGAGCGCGGCGGCCCGGCGGCGGGCGGCGAGGGTCAGCTGCAGGACCAGCGCCTCGTCCCACTTCAGCCGCTCGTCGGCCCGGTCGACGTCGGCCTGGGAGGTGGGCCGGTGCTTGTCCAGCAGCGCCGCGGGGAGGCTCGGCAGCCCGTGCCGCGCCCGGATCTCCTCGGGCAGCGGGTCCTGCACGAAGCCGAAGCCGCCGGCGGCGTCCAGCAGCAGCTTGATCGAGCGCTGGATCACCCAGCTGCTGACCTCCTTGCTCGCCGGGTACAGCGGGATGAGGGCGCGGGCCCAGTCCTCGTCGTCGTCACCGGTGATGAGGTGGAAGTCGGGGTGGGCGAACTGCTTGCTGTTGCGGTACTCCCCCACCGTTCCGGCGAACAGGCCCCAGTCGCCCTCGCGCAGCTGGGCGTGCCGGTGGTTGAAGAAGACCAGCTGCATCGTCCCGGCGCCGTCGCCGACGGTGACCTCGGTCAGCGATCCCCGGCGCTGGCGCATCTGCCGCGTGGTGACCTTGCGGACCTGGGCCAGGACCGTGACGCGGTCCCCGACCTGCAGGTCGTCGAGGCGGGCCATCTCGCCCCGCTTGGCGTAGCGCCGCGGGTAGTGCCGGAGCAGGTCGCGCACCGTGTGCAGGCCCAGCGAGGTCGCCATGGCCTTGGCGGTCTTCGGGCCGAGGACCTTGGACAGGTCGGTGGTCAGGTCGACCGCCACTCACTCCACCCCCACCAGCAGCGGCACCCCCGCCGCTCCGCCGTCGTAGCGCACGACCTCGACCGTCGGGTGCGCGACGGACAGGTGCCGGCAGGCGGCGTCGCCCAGCTCGGCGTCCGGCCCGACCACGAGGGTGGCCAGCTCACCGCCGGCCGACAGCAGCCGGTCGAGCAGCTCGCAGGCGACCGCGAGCCGGTCGGGCCCGATGACGACGACGTCGCCCTCGGCGGAACCGAGCGTGTCCCCGGGCTGGCAGCGGCCCGCGCTGGTCAGCGCCTCCTGCTCGGCGACGGTGATCTCCGCCCAGCGGGTGGCCGCGGCGGCCTCGGCCATGGTCACGACGTCGTCGCCGAAGTGCCGCGAGGGGTCCGCGACGGCCAGGGCCGCCAGCCCCTGCACCGGCGAGCGGGTCGGGAGGACGGCGACCTCGCGGCCCAGCTCCCGGGCGCGGACGGCGGCGCGGGAGGCCACCGCCGCCAGCTCCGCGTCGTTGGGCAGCACGACCACCGCGGCGGCCGTGGACCCGAGCACCTCGTCGAGCACGTCGTCCTCGGTCACGCCGCCGGGCCCGCAGGTGACCACGAAGACCCCCTCGGCGGCGAAGAGCTCGGCCAGCCCCTCGCTGGGGGCGATCGCGACGACGGCACGGGTGCCCTGCACCGGCGCGGCGGGCGGGACCGGCGCCAGCGGGGTGACCGAGATGCGGTACGGCCGGCCCGCCTCGATGCCCGCCTCGATCGCCGCACCGACGTCGGCGCAGTGCACGTGCACGTTCCACTCGCGCCCCGTGGGGGTGTCGACGCCGACGACGACGAGGCTGTCACCGAGGGCCGCCAGCCGGGTCTGCAGCCGGGCGACGGCGGACTCGTCGGCGTCGGCCAGGAGGTACTGCACCTCGCTGCCCGGGCCCGCCGGCGGCTGGTGCGGCACGTCGCGGTCGCCCGGGTGGTGATGGTGGTGGTGCCCGCCCGGTCCGGCCTCGTGGCGGTCGGCCCGGCGACCCAGCGACGGACGGGCCGGCTCGACCCCGGTGACGGTGGTGACCAGGGCGTCGAGCACCAGGCACAGGCCGGCACCACCGGCGTCGACCACCCCCGCGTCGCGGAGCACGGCCAGCTGACCGGGCGTCGCCTCCAGGGCGACGCGGGCGCCGTCGGCCGCGGCGCGGACCACGTCGGCGAGGTCGGTGCGGCCCTCGGCGGCTGCGGCGACCGCGGCGTCCCCGCCGGCCCGGGCCACCGTGAGGAAGGTGCCCTCCTCGGGCTCGGCCACCGCCCCGTAGGCGGTGTCGGCCGCCCCCTGCAGCGCCTTCGCGAAGGCCGGCCCGTCGGCCGGACCCGCGGCCAGCTGGTCGGCCAGGCCGCGCATCAGCTGGGCGAGGATGGTGCCGGAGTTGCCCCGGGCGCCGAGCACCGCGCCGCGGGCCAGCACCGTCCAGGCCGACTCGCCCGGGCCCTCGCCCGCCGCGTCCAGCGCCGCGAGCGCCGCCTCGGCGGTGAGCAGCAGGTTCGTGCCGGTGTCACCGTCGGGCACCGGGAAGACGTTGAGCTCGTCGAGCCGGCTCCGGGCCTCGGACAGCGCGGCGACCGCGGCCCGGCACCACCGGCCGGCCGCGGCGTCGTCCAGCACCGGCAGCACGGGCGGAGAGTACCCACGCGGACCGACCGGACCGGGGCGCGCGACACCGTCCCGGAGGAGCGGCTAGACTGGCCGACGGTCTGTACGCGGTCGCCGTCCGAGCGCCGCCGTGAAGTGAAACGAATCTCTGGGAGTGATCCGCCGTGGCTGCCGTGTGCGATGTGTGTGGCAAGGGCCCCGGTTTCGGTATGTCGGTGTCGCACTCGCACCGCCGCACGCCGCGCCGTTGGAACCCGAACATCCAGTCCGTGCGGGCCCTCGTGGCTCCCGGCAACCGTCGCCGGATCAACGCGTGCACCTCGTGCATCCGCGCCGGCAAGGTCGTCCGCGCGTAACAGCGGACATCCGTACGGAACGAGAGACCCCGGGGACCAGCGGTCCCCGGGGTCTCTCGCGTCGGCGCTGGACGCTCAGTGGCCGCCGATGCCGCGGGCCCGCGCGGCGCTGACCACCAGGTCCACCAGGGAGTCCAGCGGGAACGCCGTCCCGTCCAGGACCAGGTGGTAGTTGCGCGGCGAGCGCGAGTCGACCCGGTAGAAGTGCCGGACGTAGGCCTCGCGGGCGCGGTCGTTGGCCTCCAGTTCGCGGCGGACCTCCTGGCGGGGCCGCCCCGTCCGGGCGACGACCGCCGACACCCGGCGCTCCACCGGGCCGTCCAGCCGCACGTGCAGCGCGTCGGAGCGGTCGTGCAGCACCAGCGCCGCCGCCCGCCCGAGCACCACTCCCCCGACGCCGGCCGCGATCTCGCCCAGCACCCGCTCGGTCTGCTCGCGGAACGCCCGCTCGTCGGGCACCCCGGTCATCGGCACGACGCCGCCCACCGGGTCGGGCACGCTGCCCAGCGAGGCGACCAGCCGCCACAGCCCGCGGGCCACCCGCTCGTCGTTCTCCTCCGCCTCCTCGACGGGGACGCCGAGCCGCCCGGCGACCTGGAAGGGGATCGCCCGGTCGTGGAAGGGCAGTCCCAGCCGTTCGGCGACCGCCGGACCGACGTCCACCCCGCCGGCGCCGTAGGACGCCGAGATCGTCACGACGCCCACGACTGCTCCTCGCTGGTCAGGTGCTTGCCGAGGAAGACGGCCCCCGGCGAGTCGGCGTAGATCCCGTACCCGGGCACCGCCCGGTAACCACGCCCGGCGTACAGCGCCAGCGCCTCCGGCTGACGGTCCCCGGAGTTCAGCACGACCGACCGGTGTCCGGCCAGCGCCGCGCTGGACTCCAGCGCGTCCATCAGCAGACCGGCCAGCCCCAGCCGGCGGGCCGACGCCGCCACGTACACCCGCTTGACCTCGACCACGCCCGGGGAGTGCACCCGCCAGGCCCCGCAGCCGACCGGCTCGCCGTCGGCCTCGGCGACCAGGAACAGCCCCTCCGGCGGCACGAACTCCGCGGGGTCGACGGCGGCCTCGTCCGGCCCGCCGTAGCGGGTGACGTACTCCTGCTGCACCGCCGCGACCAGCGCCCGGGCGACCGGGGAGTCGTACCCCGTCGCGCGGAACCGCACGGTCCGGCCGTCGGGCAGCACGTGCCCGGCATCGTCCGCAGTGGCCCCGTCATCCGAAGTGCGCATGTCCCGTTCCTCCCGCCCCGAGCCCGGCCGCGACCTCCGCGGCCGGACGGCCGTCGACCCGCACCCCGGGGTCCCCGTCGGCTGCCCGCACCGCGCCGATGACCGACCAGCCGGGAGGCAGCGTCGCATCCGCCGGGAAGGTGGCCAGCAGCGCGTGGTCCTCTCCGCCGGTCAGCACCCAGCGGAGCGGATCCACGCCGAGCGCCGCCCCGACCTGCTGCAGCGGCCCCGGGGGCTCCAGGGTGGCCGCCGCCAGCGCCGCCGCGTCGACGTCCACGACCACGCCGCTGGCGTCGGCGAGGTGCCCGGCGTCCGACAGCAGCCCGTCGCTGACGTCGCACATCGCGGTGGCGCCGGCGTCGGCGGCCGCCGGGCCGGCCGCGTACGGCGGCTCGGGACGACGGTGCGCACGCACCGCCGCCAGTGGGCTGGAGAAGCCCCGCCGCAGCACCGCCAGCCCGCAGGCCGACCAGCCCAGCCGGCCGGCCAGCGCCAGCACGTCCCCGGGCGAGGCGCCCGACCGCAGCACCGGCCGCCGGCCGCCGAGGTCGCCCAGCGCGGTCACCGAGAGGACGACGGCGCCGCTGTCCGGGGCGGAGGCCACCGTGTCGCCCCCGACGACCGCCGCGCCGAGCGGACCGGCCTCGGCGGCCAGCCCGTCGGCCACCGCCTCCAGCCAGGCGGTGGGCGTGTCCCCGGGGCAGGCCAGCCCGACCAGCAGCGCGGTGGGGACGGCGCCCATGGCCGCGACGTCGGCCAGGTTCGCCGCCGCGGCCTTGTGCCCGACGTCGAGGCCGGTCGACCAGTCGCGGCGGAAGTGCCGGCCCTCGACCAGGACGTCGGTCGTGGCGACCACCCGGCCGTCGGGCGTCCGCACGACCGCGGCGTCGTCGCCGGGCCCGACCTCGGTGGCCCGGGCGACACCGGCCCGGGCCACGACGCGGTCGATGAGGGCGAACTCGCCGAGGGCCGCGACGGTCTCCCCCGGCGGTCCGGGAGCAGATGGCCGTGTCACGGGGTGCCTCCGATCACTGGGGTAGGTTGCGAGCCGCACCGCCGCCCGGCCGCCGCATCCCGGCGGCAGCGCTGCCCGAGGAAGGTTCTCCCGTGGTCCACGCCTACATCCTGATCCAGACCGAGGTCGGCAAGGCCGCTCAGGTGGCCACGACCATCGCCGACATCGCCGGGGTCACCAAGGCCGAGGACGTCACGGGCCCCTACGACGTCATCGTCCGGGCCGAGGCGGAGACCGTCGACGAGCTGGGTCGCCTGGTCGTCGCGCGGGTGCAGTCGGTCGACGGCATCACCCGCACGCTGACCTGCCCCGTCGTCAACATCTGAGCCGCTGACCGAGCGCCCCGGGCCGGAGCAGGACGACGAGGCGGCGGACCCGGCCGCGCAGCAGACCCCCGCAGGCCCCGACCCGCTGCGCCGCGCCTCCCTGCTGGTGACGGCGGTCGTCGTCCCGGTGCTGGTCGTGCTCCTCGTGCTGGCCAACCTGCGCGACGACGAGCCCGACGACCCGCCCGTCGACGTCAGCGGGCCCAGCGCCTCCGCCCGCGCCGACCTGCCGGTGCTCGAGGTCCCGGTGCCGGCGCCGACGCCCGAGACCGACGCCGCCTGCCCGCGGTTCATGACCGACCTGCCGGTCGAGCTGGCCGGGCAGCGGTCCCGACCCGTCCGGTCCGACACCCCCTACGCCTACGCCTGGGGAGAGCCGGCGATCGTGCTGCGCTGCGGGGTCGAACGCCCCGCGGCCTTCGTGCTGGACTCGCAGGTCTTCGACATCAACGGCGTCACCTGGTTCGTCGACGACTCCGACCCGGACCACGTGCTGTACACGGCGGTCGACCGGCCGGTGTACGTCGAGCTGTCCGTGCCCCCCACCGTCAACAGCGGACCGGTGGCCACGCTGAGCCCGCTCATCAGCGCCACGATGGCCCGCCAGGAGCCGCAGCCCGGCGACGGGTGATCAGTCCGGCAGCCGGGCCAGCTGCTCGGCGACGACGGCGGCGACCTCGTCGGTGGCCGCCTCCACCGAGCCCCCCGGCGTGCCGGTCACCGCGCTCACGGCCACGCTGAAGACCCCGGAGCCGCACCAGGCGAACGCCGCCGGGCCGGTGAGCCGCGTCTCCGGGTCCGGGTGCGCGACCGTGAGCAGCCGGCAGCCCCGGGGCAGCCCCGGCGGGCCGTGCTGCAGCATGCCGGCGTAGTAGTCCGCGCCGTCGGCGGCCAGGTCCTCGGCATAGGCCGCCGCCGCGGGAGCACCGTCGAACTCGTCGACGAAGACGCTGGTGACGGTGCCGCCCGGCGTCCCCCAGAAGCGCTCCCAGCCGAACCGGTAGCCGTAGTCCTCCAGGACCTGCCGCTCGTAGCCCGGGTCGTCGGCGTAGCCCGCCACGTCCTCCACCGTCTTCGGCCCCGCCGGCGGGTCGACGTCGTCGTCGGCGACGCGGACCAGGCCCGACGGCACCTCCGTCACCAGCAGGGCGGCGAGCTCCTCCGGCGTCTCCGGGACGGCCTCGGACCCGGCGGTCGAGGTCGGCGCCGCGTCGGTGCCCTCCCCGTCGCCGGAGGAGCACCCGGCCGACGCGAGGAGGCCGAGGACGGCGAGGAGGGCGGGCAGCGGAGCGCCGGGGAGCGAGCGCCGCCGGCGGGTCACCGAGCGGCCGGACCCGCGAGCGCGTCCGCCAGCAGCCGGTCGACCAGCTCCGGGTAGGCGACCCCGCTGGCGGCCCACATCCTCGGGAACATCGAGATCGGCGTGAACCCCGGCATCGTGTTCACCTCGTTGATGACCAGCCGGTCGGCGCCGTCGGCATCGGTGCCCAGGAAGAAGTCGACCCGCGCCAGGCCCTGGCAGTCCATCGCCAGGTAGGCGCGGGTGGCGGTCCGCTGCACCAGGAGGGTCTGCTCCGGGGTGAGGTCGGCCGGCACGTCGAACTCCACGGCGTCGTCGAGGTACTTCGCGTCGAAGTCGTACCAGTCGGTCCCCGGCTTGAGCCGGATCTCCGCGGGCTGGCTGGCCTCCGGCAGGCCGCCGCCGCGGCCGGCGAGCACCCCGCACTCGACCTCGCGGCCCGGCACCGCGGCCTCGACGACGACCTTGGGGTCGATCGCCCTCGCGGTCGCCACCGCGCCGGGGAACTGCGCCCAGTCGGTCACCTTCGTGATGCCGATGCTGGAGCCGGCGCGGGAGGGCTTGACGAAGACCGGCAGGCCCAGCCGCTCCCGGGCCGCCTCGTCGAGGACGGCGGGGTCGGGGCAGAGCGCACCGGAGGCGTCGCGCAGGACGACGTGGTCGCCCTGGGGCAGGCCCGCCGCGGCGAGGAGCTTCTTCGTGAACTCCTTGTCCATCGAGGCCGCGCTGGCGAACACCCCGGAGCCGACGTAGGGCAGGCCGCTCATCTCCAGCTGGCCCTGGATCGTGCCGTCCTCACCGAAGGCCCCGTGCAGCACCGGGAAGACGACGTCGACCTCGACCAGCCGGGCGTCGTCCCCGAGCGGGAGCAGGCCGCGGCCACCGGGGTCGCCGACGAGCGTGACCGGCGTCCCCCCGGTCACCTCGGGCAGCTCCCCGCCGACGATCGCCAGCCGCTGCTCCGGGTCGGCGAGCACCCACCCGCCGTCGCGGGTGATGCCCACCCGGACGACCTCGTAGCGGTCGGGGTCGACGGCCGCGAGCACGCTCCCGGCCGAGACGCAGGAGATCGCGTGCTCGGCGCTGCGACCGCCGAACACCACCGCGACGCGCAGCTTCCGTGCCTGTCCGCTCATCGCCAGCGACCCTAGTCGAGCAGTTCGCGCCCGCCCGGACGGCGGCGTGGCGGGCCGCGCGGGAGGCCGGGCGGGGGGCTGTGTGGGAGCCTCGTCGCCGATGTCCGGAGACCCTGCACCGACCGCGCCGCCCTCCCGCGGGCTGCGGCTGGCCGGGGCGCTCGTGCACCTCTACACCGCGCTGGGCACGGTCCTGGGCTTCCTCATCGTCGTCGCGGCGATCGACGGCGACGTCGAGGCCGCGCTGTGGCTGGGGCTGGCCGCGCTGTTCGTCGACGGCACCGACGGCATGCTGGCCCGCCGGGCGCAGGTGAAGGTGACCTACCCCTGGTTCGACGGCGCGCTGCTGGACAACATCGTCGACTACCTCACCTACGTCTTCGCGCCCGTCGTGCTGCTCTGGACGACCGGGCACCTCCCCGAGGGCCTCCCCGGGTACGTGCTGGCGGCGCTGCCCCTGCTCGCCTCCTGCTACCAGTTCTGCCGGGTGGACGCGAAGACCGAGGACCACACCTTCCTGGGCTTCCCGAGCTACTGGAACGTCGTCGCCTTCTACGCGATCGTGCTGGACGTGAGCGAGCCCGTCCTCGCGGTGTCCCTCGTCGTCTTCTCGGTGCTGGTGTTCGTCCCGATCCGCTTCCTGTACCCCTCGCGCAGCGGTGCGCTGCGGACGCTGAGCCTGGTCCTCTCCGCCGTCTGGGCGGTCACCTACGCCGTCCTGCTCGCGCAGTACCCGGACCCGCACCCGCTGGTGGTCGCGGTGTCCCTGGCCTACCTCGTCTACTACTGGGGCGTCAGTCTCTGGCTCACCGCCGTAGCGGCCCGCCGCCGGCGGGCGGAGGCGGTCCCGGCCTGAGCCGCTCAGCCGCGGCGGCGGGGGTCGCGCACCACGAGCTCGACGTTGCGGTCCCGCGGGCCGCCGGCCAGACCCGAGCCGAGACCCGCCCAGGGGACGTTGGCCGACAGTTCCCGGTGCAGCGAGGCCAGCGCCCGCGGATCGCGGGCGGCCGGGTCGAGCGCCTCGGGCGGGACGGCGGGGCTGTCGTGGTCGAGCATCGTGCAGACCAGCGACAGGGTGCCGTCGCCGTTGTCCAGGAACTCCACCAGCCGGGCCTGCCCCGGCCAGTCCACGACGGCGCAGGTGGTGACCTCCCAGAACCCGCGGCCGGGCTCCTCCGGGGAGTGCCACGGCCGGACCTCGCTGACGTGGGTGTGCCCGTTGAGCCAGAGGACGACGTTCGGGTGCCGGTGCAGCAGGTCGACCAGGTCCGGCCCCCCGAGCAGCCCCTCCTCACCGGCCGGAACGGCGCGGAAGGCCTCGGCGCGGGTCAGCGTCGTCGACCCGTGGTGGGAGAGCAGCACGACCAGCCGGTCGGCGTTGCCGGTGTCGACGCGGGTGCCGTCGGGCTCCAGGTAGGACGACGACACCTCCCGCAGCCGGTCGACCAGCCACCGCGACTGGACGGCGTCCACCGAGCCGGCGCTGCCCCCGGTGACCTGCGTGGTGTCCAGGCAGATGACCCGCACGCCGGGGAGGCCGTCCCAGGCGTAGTACGCCGTGCCGTCCCGGTAGTTGTCCGGGGTGAAGCCGTGCCCCTCGGGCGTGCCGGGGTCGGAGAGGTGCGCGGCGACGAAGGACCGCCGGTCGACGATCCGGCGGTCGGCCAGCGGGGTGATCGTGCGCGACGGGGCGGTGGTGAAGACCTCCGAGGAGTGCGTGAACAGGGCGACGGCGTCCTCCAGCGGCAGGTCCGGCGCGATCTCCACCGGCTTCTGGTCGGCCAGGAGGTACTCCTGCAGCGCCGGGGTCGGCACGCCCACGCCCTGGATGAGCGCCTCGTGGTTGCCGTGGCAGCCCAGCCACGGCAGCCGCAGCCCCTCGGCGGCGAACCCGGCGAACGCCGCCTCGAGGAGGCCGGGACGGTGCGGGAAGCCGTGCCGGTCGCGGAACAGGTCGGGCTCACCGTCGACGTCCGGCCGCCAGAACAGGTCGTGCGGCCAGCCCGCTGCCTGCACGCCGTCGTAGGCGGTGAGCCCTGCGCCGGGGTACACGACGCCGCCGGCGAGCAGGTCCAGGTACAGCGAGAGCTCGTTCCACTGGGCGTTGTCGATCGCGTCGCCGGTGGTGACGACGACCTGCAGCGGGTGCCCGGTGCGCGGCCCGCCGCGGACGGCGTTGAGGGTGCGCACCAGCGCGTCGATCGCGTGCGCCGTCAGCGCCTCCTGCGGCCGCTGCATCGGCACCAGGGCCGCCATCCGCGGGTCGGCGGCGAACCGGTTGAAGAACTCGAACCGCGCCGGCGAGCAGACGTCGGCCAGCTGCATGTCGGTGACGTGCGCCAGGCACCCGATCGCCTCGACACCGGTGCGCGGCGGCTCCCACGTCGAGCCGACCAGCTCCCGGCGCAGGTGGTGCGGCTCGCCGGGCTGCCAGGCCAGGGCGTGGTACGGGGTGTCCCGGCCCAGGCGCAGCACCTCGCCGGCACCGAGCACCCGGTCCAGCGTCGTGCGGCTCAGCGGACGCCTCCCTGCGCCGGGTCCTGCGCGCGACCCCCGAGCGCCGACGCCAGGCCCGCGGCGAGGTCGGCCACCACGTCGGTGGTGTCCTCGATGCCGCAGGAGAAGCGCACGAACCCCGGGGCCACGGCGTCCCCGCCCCACTGCGCGCGGCGGTCCAGCGTGCTGTGCAGGCCCCCGAAGCTGGTCGCCGCCGCCCAGAGCCGGCACCCGGCGAGCAGCCGGCCGACCGCTGCCTCGTCCGGCAGCTCCGCCGACACCACGCCGTTGGGCCGCAGCATCTGCCGGGCGGCCAGCTCGGCCGAGGGGTCCCCGGCGAGCCAGGGCCAACGCACCCCGGTCACGCCCGGTGTGCCCGCCAGCAGCTCCGCCACCGCGCGGGCGTTCTCGGCCTGCCGCGCCAGCCGCAGGTCCAGCGTCCCCATCGAGCGGTGCCCCAGCCACGCCTCGAACGGGCCGGGGTTGCCGCCGGTCCGGTCGCGCCAGCCCTTGAGGCGGCCGTGGACGTCGTCGTCGGTCGTGCTGACGTGCCCGAGCAGCAGGTCGCTGTGCCCGGTCAGCGCCTTGGTGTCCGAGCCGACCGTCATGTCCGCGCCGAGGGCCAGCGGGCGCTGGCCGAGCGGGGTGGCCGTGGTGTTGTCGACGGCGAGCAGCGCGCCGGCCGCCCGGGTCGCGCGGGCCACCGCGGCGATGTCGCAGACGTCGAGCTCGGGGTTGCTGGGCGTCTCCAGCAGCACCAGCCGGGCGCCGTCGAGGTCGCCGCGGGCCGCGACGGCCCCGATCTCCAGGGTGGGCACGTACTCGACCCGGAGCCCGAACCGCGTCAGCTCCTCGGCGCCCAGCAGCCGGGTGGCGTAGTAGCCGTCCGAGGGCAGCACAACCCGGTCGCCGGCCGCGGTGACCGCCAGGACGGCGGCGCTGATCGCCGCCATGCCGGTGGCGAAGGACAGGCAGCGGCCGCCGTCGAGCTCGCCCAGCGCCCCCTCCAGCGCCCGCAGCGTGGGGTGCTCGGTGCGGGCGTAGGCGTCGGCGCCACCGGTGCGCGGCGGCTGGTCGGCCAGGTGGAACGGGGCGGCGAAGACCGGCGAGGGGCGCAGCGGGGCGCCGGCGACCGGGGCGTCCTCCCCCGCCCGCACCGAGCGGGTCCCGTCGCCCCAGCCGGGGAGGCTCATTCCGGCTTCGCTTCGCGGGACATGATCTCCTTCACCATCTGCCCGGCGGAGACGCCCTCGTGGCAGACCCGCACCACGGCCTCGGTGATCGGCATGTCCACGCCGTGGGCGCGGCCGAGGTCCATGACCGGGCGGCAGCTCTTGACCCCCTCGGCCGTCTGGCGGGTGCTCTTCTGCACCTCCTCCAGCGACATGCCGCGGCCCAGCTTCTCGCCGAAGGTGCGGTTCCGGGACAGCGGTGAGCTGCAGGTGGCCACGAGGTCCCCCAGTCCGGCGAGCCCGGCGAACGTGGTCAGCTCCGCGCCCAGGGCGGCGCCCAGCCGGGCGGTCTCGGCCAGTCCGCGGGTGATGAGCGAGGCGCGGGTGTTGTCGCCGAACCCCATGCCCTCGGCCACGCCGCAGGCCAGCGCGATCACGTTCTTCACCGCCCCGCCCAGCTCGCAGCCCACTAGGTCGGTGTTGGTGTACGGCCGGAAGTAGGGGGTCAGGCAGGCAGCCTGGATCGCCGCGGCACGGTCGTGGTCGGGACAGGCGATGACCGTGGCGGCCGGCTGTTCCTCGGCGATCTCGCGGGCGAGGTTCGGCCCGGACAGCACCGCCACCCGGTCCGGCCCGGCGCCGGTGACCTCGCAGATGACCTCGCTCATCCGCTTGGTGCTGCCCAGCTCGATGCCCTTCATGAGCGACAGCAGGCTCGCGTCGGGCGGGAGCAGCGACGTCCAGGCGGTCAGGTTGTCCCGCAGCGACTGCGACGGCACCGCCAGGACGACGACGTCGGCACCCTCGAGCGCCTCGGCCGCGTCGCTCGTCGCGCGCAGCGACTCCGGCAGCCGGACCCCCGGCAGGTAGTCGGCGTTCTCCCCGTCGGCGCGGATCGACGCGGCCAGCTCCGGACGGCGGGCGTGCAGCACGACCGTGCTGCCGGCGTCGGCGAGCACCTTCGCGAACGCCGTCCCCCACGACCCGGCCCCGAGGACGGCGACGCGGGCCGGCCCGGCAGCTGTCACGCCGCGGCCCCCGGCAGCGCCGTGCCCGGGCGGGGGGCGAAGCCGGCCGGCGCCGGCTCGTCGCGGAGCTCGGCCAGCTGGTCGCGGACCCGGCCCATGATCAGGTCGGTGGTGTCGCGCAGCAGGTCCGGGGTCAGCGCCCGGCCGGCGCGCACCTCGGCGCGCAGCGACTCCAGGTCGACGGGCTCGCCGACCAGGTAGTCCGCCGGCCGCCGCGGGCGCAGGTGCAGCTTCTTGGCGTGGTAGTCGTGCACCCGGTGCGGCCCCCACTGGGCCACCGGGACGACCGGCGCGTCGGTCGTGAGCGCCAGTCGCGCGACACCGGTCCGGGACTGCATGGGCCACCAGTCCGGGTCACGGGTGACCGAGCCCTCCGGATAGATGACGACGACGTTGCCCGCGGCCAGGTCGAGGCGGGCCTGCTCGACGGACCGTGCGGCGTCGGAGGTGCCGCGGACGACCGGGATCTGCCCGGCCTTGAGCAGCAGCGTCCCGAAGAGCCCCTTGAACAGCGCGTCCTTGATGAGGAAGTGCGGCACGCGGCCGTGGTCCCAGATCAGGCGCGCGCAGGCCAGCGGGTCCAGCACCGAGACGTGGTTGGCGACCACGAGGACCGGGCCGCGGGCGGGGAGGCGGTCGCCGTGGCGGTAGCGGAGCCGGAAGAACAGGGACGCGGCCGGGTAGACGATCGCGACTCCCAGCCACAGTGCCCAGGGGATGTGGCCCCGGGTCTGCCACTTCGACGGGCGGCGGGCGACGCCGGCCTCTCCGGTCGGGTGCCCCGCGACCTCCGGGGACGACTCCTGCGCCACCGGCCCCCCTCTCGCTCGCTGTGATCCCCACCATGATCGACCCTGCGAGGGGGCCGGCCCGTCACCGGGGTCCCCGCGCGCGACGGCTGTCCCCGCCCGGTGTGCTCACATTGTGGCCGTGGAGTGGTCCGTCGTCGTCCCCGCCAAGCGGTTGGCGGTGGCCAAGACCCGTCTCGCGCCCCTCACGGCGGCGGCGCCGGGGCGGCACGGGGACCTCCACGCCGACCTGGTCCTCGCCCTCCTCGCCGACACCGTCACCGCCGCCCTGGCCGTGGCCGACGGCGACGTCGTCGTCACCGACGTCGTCGTCGTGACCGACGACGCCCGGGCGGCGGCGGTGGTCTCCGGGCTGGGGGCGCGCACGGTCGGCGACGAGCCCGACCGCGGGCTCAACCCCGCGCTCACCCACGGCGCACGCGCGGCCCGCACCGCCGCGGTCGCCGCGTTGTCGTCGGACCTGCCGGCGTTGCGACCCGCAGAGCTGGCAGCCGCCCTCCGCGCCGCGGAGGGGACCGGCCGCGCGCTGGTCACCGACGCGGCGGGCACCGGCACCACCCTGCTGGCCGCCCGCGACGGCGACCTGCTCCCCCGCTTCGGCGCGGGCTCGGCCGCCGCGCACACCGCGGACGGCGCGCTGCCGCTGCCCGGGGACTGGCCCGGCCTGCGCCGTGACGTCGACACCGAGGCCGATCTGGTCGCCGCGGTGCGGCTGGGGGTCGGCCGGCACACCGCCGCCCTGCTGCCCCGGTTGCCGTCGTCGATCCCACAGCGCTGAACAGGGCCGATCCCCCGGAGGTCGCCCTCCGTTCACCTTCCTGCGGCACGATGGCGACGTGGCCGAGACGACGACGACCGAAACGCCCGCCGCTCGAGCCGAGCTGCCGCCGGACCGCTTCCTCAACCGGGAGCTGTCCTGGCTGGACTTCAACGCGCGGGTGCTCGAGCTCGCCGAGGACGACTCCCTGCCCCTGCTGGAGCGGATGAAGTTCCTGGCCATCTTCGCCAGCAACCTCGACGAGTTCTTCATGGTGCGGATCGCGGGGCTCAAGCGGCGGCAGAGCACCGGCCTCACGGTCCGCTCGCCCGACGGGCTGACCATCCGCGAGCAGCTGGCCCGGGTCACCGAGCGCACCCAAGAACTCGTGCACCGGCAGAGCGACTGCTTCGCGTCCTCCGTCCGGCCGCAGCTGGAGCAGGCCGGCGTCCGCATCGTCCACTGGGACGACCTCGACGACGCCGAGGCGCTGCGCCTGCGGGAGTACTTCCGCGACCAGGTCTTCCCGGTGCTGACCCCGCTGGCGGTCGACCCGGCGCACCCGTTCCCCTACATCAGCGGGCTGTCGCTGAACCTCGCCGTCTCCGTGCGCGACCCCGACACCGGCGCCCCCCGGTTCGCCCGCCTCAAGGTGCCCAACAACGTGCCCCGCTTCGTCCGGGTGGGCTCCGGCACCGCGCCGGACGCCGCGTCGGCGGTCTTCCTCCCGCTGGAGGACCTGATCGCCGCGCACCTGCAGCAGCTGTTCCCCGGCCTGGACGTGCTCGACCACCACGTGTTCCGGGTGACCCGCAACGCCGACCTGGAGGTCGAGGAGGACCGCGACGAGGACCTCCTGCAGGCCCTGGAGCGGGAACTGGCCCGGCGCCGGTTCGGCCCGGCCGTGCGGCTGGAGGTCCACGAGACGATGGACCCGCGGATCCTCGACGTGCTGGTCTCCGAGCTGGAGGTCGGTCCGCAGGACGTCGTCACCGTGCCCGGGCTGCTCGACCTGGCCGCGCTGATGGCGCTCTACGACCTCGACCGCCCGGAGCTCAAGGACGAGCCGTTCGTGCCGGCGACCCACCCCCGGCTGTCGGAGGGCGAGACCCCGAAGAGCGTCTTCGCCACCCTGCGCGAGGGCGACGTGCTCGTCCACCACCCGTACCACTCGTTCGCGACGAGCGTGCAGCGGTTCATCGAGCAGGCCGCCGCCGATCCGGACGTCCTGGCGATCAAGCAGACGCTCTACCGCACGTCGGGTGACTCCCCGATCGTGACCGCGCTGATCGAGGCGGCCGAGGCCGGCAAGCAGGTCGTCGTCCTCGTCGAGATCAAGGCGCGCTTCGACGAGGAGGCCAACATCAGCTGGGCCCGCGAGCTGGAGCGGGCCGGCTGCCACGTCGTCTACGGCCTGGTCGGCCTCAAGACCCACTGCAAGACGGCGCTCGTGGTCCGGCGGGAGGGCGGCGTGATCCGCCGGTACTGCCACATCGGCACCGGCAACTACAACCCCAAGACCGCGCGGATCTACGAGGACCTGGGCATCCTCACCGCCGACCCGCGGGTGGGCGCCGACCTGACGGACCTCTTCAACACCCTCACCGGGTACTCCCGCCAGACCAGCTACCGGCAGCTCATGGTGGCGCCGCACAGCATCCGCTCCGGCCTGGTGGAGAAGATCCGCCGGGAGGCCCGGCACGCCGCCGAGGGGCGGCCGGCCCGCATCCGGCTGAAGGCGAACTCCCTGGTCGACGAGAAGACCATCGACACCCTCTACGAGGCCTCGCGCGCCGGCGTGCCGGTGGAGTTGTTCATCCGCGGCATCTGCGCGCTGCGCCCCGGCGTCCCCGGCCTGTCGGAGAACATCCGCGTGCACTCCATCGTGGGCCGCTTCCTCGAGCACTCGCGGGTCTTCCACTTCGCCAACGGCGGCGAGGGCGAGTGGTGGATCGGCAGCGCCGACCTCATGCACCGCAACCTCGACCGGCGGGTGGAGGTGCTGCTGCGCGTCTGCGAGGAGGACGCCCACCGCCAGCTGCAGTCGATGTTCGACTCCGCGATGGCCGACGACGTCGGCTGCTGGCAGCTCGGGCCGGACGGCACCTGGACCCGCCACAAGGGCCGCGACCACCAGGCCGGGCTGGTCGCCGTCGTCGCCGAGCAGGCGGGCTGACGGCGGTGTCCGACGGCCTCATCCCGGCGGCCGGCGGTGCCGTGTGGCGGCGCACGCCCGCCGGCGGCATCGAGACCGCGGTCGTGCACCGGCCCCGCTACGACGACTGGTCGCTGCCCAAGGGCAAGCACGACCCGGGCGAGTCGCTGCTCGAGACCGCCGTCCGCGAGGTGGGCGAGGAGACCGGCTGCTCGGTCGTCGTCGGCCGGCGCAGCGTCCGCACGCAGTACGCGGTGGAGGGCGGCACCAAGCGGGTCGACTACTGGCTGATGGAGGCCGTCGGCGGCACCTTCGAGCCCGGGGACGAGACCGACGACCTGCGCTGGCTCCCAGTGGACGACGCCACGGCCACGGTCACCCACGACCACGACCGCGCCGTGCTGGCCGACCTCGCCCGCACCGACGTCCCCCGTTCGCCCACGCTGCTGCTGGTGCGGCACGCGAAGGCCGGCAGCCGGTCGGAGTGGGACGGCGACGACGACCTGCGCCCGCTCGACCCCCGAGGCCGGCGGCAGGCCCGCCGGCTGGCCGAGGTGCTGCCGCTGTTCGCCCCGACCGCGGTGCTGACCGCCGAGCGGACCCGCTGCCGGGAGACCGTCGAGCCCCTGGCCGAGGTGCTGGGGCTGCCGGTGCAGCCGCTGCCGGAGGTCGGCGAGGAGGAGTTCGCCGCCGATCCGCAGGCGGGGCTGGCCGCGGTGGAGCGGTTCCTGGAGACGCGCCCGGCACCCGGCGTCACCGTGGTGTGCAGCCAGGGCGGCGCGATCCCCTCGATGCTGATGGCCCTCGGCGTCCGCTGGGCCGGCGTGGCGGGTGCGCTGTGGCCCCCGGCGACCAAGGGCAGCACGTGGGCCCTCGGCGGCCGGCCCGGGGCGCTGCTGGCCGACTACTACCGAGACTTCCCGATCGACCCCGAGACCTGAGCGGAGTGCGAGGAGCGAGGGAACCTCGCCCCTCGCACTCCGCTCGGGGTCAGGCGGGGAGCGCGGGGAGGGCCTTCGGCTTCCAGGCCGGCCGGGTGGCCTCGTAGGACTGGATGTCGTCGAGGTGCCGCTCGGTCAGGCCGACGTCGTCCAGGCCCTCGAGCAGCCGCCAGCGGACGTAGTCGTCGATCTCGAACGGCACGGTCGTGTCGCCGTAGGAGACCGCCTTCGCCCGCAGGTCGACCGTCACCGGCAGCGCCGGGTCGGCCTCGATCGCGTTCCACAGCGCCTCGACCTGGTCCTGCGGGAGGATCACCGTCAGCAGCCCGGCCTTGGTCGAGTTGTTGCGGAAGATGTCGGCGAACCGCGAGCTGATGACGACCCGGAAGCCGCCGTCCAGCAGCGCCCAGTTCGCGTGCTCGCGCGAGGAGCCGGTGCCGAAGTCCGGGCCGGCGACCAGGATCGAGGCGTCGGCGTACTGCGGCTGGTTGAGCACGAAGTCGGGCTCGTTGGTCCGCCAGGCGATGAACAGACCGTCCTCGAAGCCGGTCCGGGTGATCCGCTTGAGGTACTCGGCCGGGATGATCTGGTCGGTGTCGACGTTGCTGCGGCGCAGCGGGGCGGCCGTGCCGGTGTGGGTGGTGAAGGCGTCCATGTCGGGGAACTCCAGCGGTCAGGCGTCGACGGACGCGAGGTCGGCGGGCGCGGCCAGGTGGCCGGTGAGCGCGGTGGCCGCGGCGACGGCCGGGGACACCAGGTGGGTGCGCCCGCCCTTGCCCTGCCGGCCCTGGAAGTTGCGGTTGCTGGTGGAGGCCGACCGCTCCCCCGGCGCCAGCTGGTCGGGGTTCATGCCCAGGCACATCGAGCACCCCGCGCCGCGCCACTCGGCGCCGGCGTCGAGGAAGACCCGGTCCAGGCCCTCGGCCTCGGCCTGCGCCTTGACCGCCACCGAGCCCGGGACGACGAGCATCCGGGTGTTCGCGTCGATCCGCCGGCCCTTCAGCAGCTCGGCGGCGACCCGCAGGTCCTCGATCCGGCCGTTGGTGCAGGAGCCCAGGAAGACGGTGTCGACGGCGACCTCGCGCAGCGGCGTGCCGGGGGTCAGCCCCATGTAGGCCAGGGCGCCCTCGACGTCGCGGCGCTCGTCCTCGTTCGCGTAGTCGGCCGGGTCGGGTACCCGCCCGGCGATCGGCAGGCCCTGGCCCGGGTTGGTGCCCCAGGTGACGAACGGCGTCAGCGAGGCGGCGTCGATGTGCACCTCGTGGTCGAAGACGGCGCCCTCGTCGGTGCGCAGGGTCGACCAGTACTCGACCGCGGCGTCCCAGTCCGCGCCCTGCGGCGCGTGCGGACGGCCCTGCAGGTAGTCGAACGTGGTCTGGTCCGGCGCGATGAGCCCGGCCTTGGCGCCGGCCTCGATCGACATGTTGCAGATGGTCATCCGGGACTCCATCGACAGCTTCTCGATGGCGCTGCCGCGGTACTCGATCACGTAGCCCTGGCCGCCGCCGGTCCCGATCTGGGCGATGACAGCGAGGATGACGTCCTTCGCGCTCACGCCGGGGGGCAGCTCGCCGTCGACCGTGACCGCCATCTGCTTGGGGCGGTACTGCGGCAGCGTCTGCGTGGCCAGCACGTGCTCGACCTCGCTGGTGCCGATCCCGAACGCCAGCGCCCCGAACGCGCCGTGGGTCGAGGTGTGGCTGTCGCCGCAGACGATCGTCATGCCCGGCTGGGTGAGGCCCAGCTGCGGGCCGATCACGTGCACGATGCCCTGGTCGCGGTCGCCCATGGGGGCCAGCCGGATGCCGAACTCGGCGGCGTTGCGGCGCAGCGCGTCGACCTGGGCGCGGCTCACCGGGTCGGCGATCGGCGCGAGGATGTCGAGCGTGGGGACGTTGTGGTCCTCGGTCGCCATCGTGAGGTCGGGACGGCGCACCGTGCGGCCGGCGGCCCGCAGCCCGTCGAAGGCCTGGGGGCTGGTGACCTCGTGCACGAGGTGCAGGTCGATGTAGAGGAGATCGGGCTCGCCCGCGGTGCTGCGCACGACGTGGGCGTCGTAGACCTTCTCGGCCAGGGTCTTGGGCACTGCTGGGTCCCTCCGGTCAGCTCCCCCGCTGGCTTCTCAGACAGTGGGATGTAAGTATTGCTGTGTGGGACAGCCTAACCCCGTAGCCGTGCTGGACAAAGCAGTGGCCATCCTCCGCGCGGTCGCCGACGAACCGGCCACCCTCGCCGAGCTGGTCGCACGCACCGGGCTGCCCCGGGCCACCGCGCACCGGCTGGCGGTGGCGCTGGAGGGCCACCGGCTGGTCCGGCGCACGCCGGCGGGGGCGTGGACGCCCGGGCCGGGCCTCGCCGAGCTCGGTCGCAGCGGGGCGGATCTGGGCGAGGTCGCCGGCCGGCACCTGGCCGCGCTCCGCGACGCCAGTGGCGAGAGCGCGCAGTTCTACGTGCGCGACGGCGCCGCCCGCGTCTGCCTGGCCGCGGCCGAGCGAGCCTCGGGCCTGCGCGACACCGTCCCAGTGGGCGCCCGGCTGCCCATGACCGCCGGGTCGGCCGCGCACGCACTGCTGGCCTTCGCCCCCGCGGAGGAGGTCACGCCCCTGCTGCCGTCGGCGAGCTTCACCGCGCGCACCCTCCTCGACGTCCGCCGGCGCGGCTGGGCGCACAGCGTCGCCGAGCGGGAGCCGGGCGTGGCCTCGCTGTCGGCACCCGTCCGTGACGCCACGGGCGGCGTCCTCGGTGCGGTCTCGATCAGCGGGCCCGTCGAGCGGCTGGGTCGCCGTCCGGCGCCCGAGGTGGTCGGCGCCGTCCTCGAGGCCGCCGCCGCGATCGGCCGCTCCGCCCGCTGAGCCGCGGAGGGAGACCGCTGGGCCTGTCCGTGCCGGCGAACCAGGCGTAGACAACGGCCATGACCGACACCGTCGCCCGGGGCCGGGCCCGCACCGCCGAGCCCGGGGAGGGCATCGGCCTGGACGAGCTGGCCCTCGCCACCCGCAACCACGGGCTGCCGCTGGAGGCCCTGCGCTACGACGTGACCCCGCCCGGGCTGCACTACGTGCTCACCCACTACGACATCCCCGCCGTCGACCCGGCCTCCTGGCGGCTGGGGATCACGGGGGCGGTGCAGCAGCCGCTCGACCTGGACCTCACCGCGCTGCAGGCCCGGCCCGCGGTCACCTCCCGGGTCACGCTGGAGTGCGCCGGCAACGGGCGCGCCCGCCTGGAGCCCCGCCCGGTCAGCCAGCCGTGGCTGCTGGAGGCGGTGGGCACCGCGGAGTGGACCGGCGTCCCCCTCGCCCCGCTCCTCGAGGAGGCCGGCGTCTCCGCCGGCGCCGTCGACGTCGTCTTCACCGGGGCCGACCACGGCGTCGAGCGGGGCGTGGAGCAGGACTACGCCCGCGCCCTCCCGCTCGCCGAGGCGATGCGCCCCGACGTCCTGCTCGCCTGGGCCATGAACGGCGCCGACCTCCCGCCGCAGCACGGGGCACCGCTGCGCCTGGTCGTGCCCGGCTGGTACGGGATGGCGCACGTGAAGTGGCTGACCCGGATCGAGGTCCTGGACCACGAGTTCGACGGCTTCCAGAACGCCGTCGCCTACCGGCTGAAGACCGAGCCGGGCGACCCCGGCACCCCGGTCGACCGGATCCGCCCGCGCGCTCTGCTCGCGCCGCCCGGCTTCCCGGACTTCATGAGCCGCGAGCGGTTCCTGCCTGCCGGGCCCGTGCAGCTGTCCGGCCGCGCCTGGTCCGGCCGCGCGCCGATCACCCGCGTCGAGGTCAGCACCGACGGCGGCGGCACCTGGACCGACGCCGAGCTCGACCCGCCCGACCCGGCGCACCCCTTCGCCTGGCGCTCCTGGACGCTCGACTGGACGGCGCCCCCGGGCCGGCACGAACTGGTCGTGCGCGCCGCGGACTCCTCCGGCGCCCAGCCACTGGAACAGGAGTGGAACCGGCAGGGCATGGCGAACAACCTGGTCCAGCAGGTGCCGGTCACCGTCTCCTAGTGCCGGGCGCCGGGCCCGTCGTCGGCCGGCCCGTCCTCGGCCGGCAGCTCGGTCGGGTCGACCACGATCGGGCGCAGCCGCGACCACAGGGCGAACCCGGCCGCGACGAGGACCATCACGATCCCCGACCACAGGTTGGCGTTCACGTCGCCCGTCCCCTCGGACTTCTGATCGGGGTCGACGATCCCGTAGACGACCAGCACGAGGCCGTAGAAGCCGATCAGCGCCGCGATCACGTTGCGGACGTCGAAGGCGCCGGCGGAGTGCGCACCGACGGGCTGGGTGCCGCCGCGGGTGGTCGGCTCGCTCATCTCGGGCTCCTGGGTGCTCATCGGAAGATCACGTTGAGGGCGACGACCATGACCAGCGAGATGGTCGCCAGGGGCACCGGCGACTGGTACCAGGGCAGCTCGTGCGCGTCGGGGTCGGTGCGCTGCTCCTTGGGCGTCTCGCTGTAGACCAGCCCGGCCAGCTCGTGCGCCGGTTTGGGCTGGGTGACCATCGTGACCGCGACGCTGACCACGATGTCGACGACGAACGCGGCGCTGGCGGCGAGGAAGCTCGCGCCCTGGCCGCCGACGGAGATGACGCCGAGGGACGCCGTCCCGAAGGCGTCCTCGCTCAGGAAGGCCACGGCGACCGCGGCGAGGGTGCCCGACACCAGACCGACCCAGCCGGCCGTCGCCGTCATCCGCTTCCAGAACATGCCGAGGATGAAGGTGGCGAACAGCGGGGCGTTGAAGAACCCGAACAGCGTCTGCAGGTAGTCCATCAGGTTCTGGTAGCCGGACGCGATGATCGCCGTCCCGATCGCGACGACGGTGGCGCCCACCGTCGCCCAGCGGCCCACCTTCAGGTAGTAGCCGTCGGGCCGGTCCTTCTTCACGTACTGCTGCCACAGGTCGTAGCTGAAGACGGTGTTGAAGGCCGAGATGTTCGCGGCCATGCCGGCCATGAACGCGGCCAGCAGGCCGGCGATCGCGACGCCGAGCAGGCCGTTGGGGAGGACGTCGCTGATCAGCCCGAGGATCGCGTTGTTGTACTCGAAGTCGGGGTCGGCCTCGGCCTTCGCCTTGGCCACCTCCGGCACGAGGACGCCGGCGATGATGCCCGGGATGACCACGATGAAGGGCACGAACATCTTCGGGAACGACCCGATGATCGGCGTGCTCCGGGCCGCGGACATCGACTTGGTCGCCATCGCCCGCTGCACCTCGACGAAGTTCGTCGTCCAGTAGCCGAAGGAGAGCACGAAGCCGAGCCCGAAGACGATGCCGATGACCGACAGCACCGGGCTGTCGAAGGTCGACAGCTCCGTGCCGGGCCACGACTTCAGCTGTTCCTCACCGCCCGCACCGCGCACCTTGTCGATCAGGCCGTCGATCCCGCCCACCCGGTGCAGGCCGATGAGGGTCAGCGGCAGCAGCGCGGCGACGATGACGAAGAACTGCAGCACCTCGTTGTAGATGGCCGCCGAGAGGCCACCGAAGGTGATGTAGCTGAGGACCACGGCCGCGGCGACGATCAGCGACAGCCACAGGGGCCAGCCCAGCAGCAGCTCGACGATCTTCGCGAGCAGGAACAGGTTGATGCCGGCGATGAGGATCTGGGCGACGGCGAAGCTCAGCGCGTTCACCAGGTGGGCCCCGGTGCCGAACCGGCGGCGCATGAACTCCGGGACGCTGCGGACCTTCGACCCGTAGTAGAAGGGCATCATCACGATGCCGAGGAACAGCATCGCCGGAACCGCGCCGACCCAGAAGTAGTGCATCGTCGGCATGCCGTACTGGGCGCCGTTGGCCGACATCCCGACGATCTCGACGGCTCCGAGGTTGGCCGAGATGAACGCCAGGCCGGTGACCCAGGCCGGCAGCGACCGGCCGGACAGGAAGAAGTCCAGGCTGTCGGAGACCCGCCGCCGGGCGGCGGCCCCGATCAGCAGGACGACGGCGAAGTAGGCGATGACCAGCATGTAGTCGACCCAGTTGGCGTCGAGGCGCAGATCGCCCACGCGGACCTCCGTTGTCTCGCAGGTGGTTGGTTCAGCTGAGCCGGCGGGCTCCCGGCGAGGGCACGGCGAGGGAGGTCCGGGGCGCGCTGTACCCGTGTTCCCGGAATCGACGCGTGATCACGTCGGTCACCCGATCGACGGACCCGGCCTCGACCAGCACGATCGCGCTCCCGCCGAACCCGCCGCCGACCATCCGGGCCCCCTCGGCACCGGCCTCGAGCGCGGCGGCGACGCAGGTGTCCAGTTCCGGCGTCGAGATCTGGAAGTCGTCGCGCAGCGAGGCGTGCCCGGCGGTGAGCACCGGCCCGACCGCCCGCGGGTCGCCGGTGTCGCGCAGCAGCCGCACGACCTCCAGCACGCGGGCGTCCTCGGTGACCACGTGGCGGGCACGGCGCAGCAGCACCGCGCCGTCGTCGGTCCCGTCGTCCAGCGGGGCGAGGGCGTCGACGTCGGCGACGTCCCGCAGCGCCCGCACGCCCAGGTGCTCCGCGGCCTGCTCGCACTCGCGCCGCCGGTCGCCGTAGCCCCCGGTCGCGTGGCTGTGCGTCGTCCCGGTGTCGACGACCAGCAGCACCAGCCCGGCCGCCTCGAGGTCCAGCGGGACCTGCTCGCTGCTGCGGTCGCGGGTGTCGAGGAACAGGGCGTGGCCGGCGGTGCACAGCAGCGACGCCGATTGGTCGAGGATCCCGGTCGGCGCCCCGACGAAGTCGTTCTCGGCCGCGCGGGCGACGTCGACCAGGTCGGCCACCGACAGTTCCGGGGCGGCGAGGTCGCGCAGCGCCAGGGCCACGGAGCACGACAGCGCCGCCGACGACGACAGCCCCATCCCCGCCGGCACGTCACCGTCGACGAGCACGCTCACCCCGCCGGGCACCCGCTCCCGCAGCTCCTGCACGACGCCCGCCGGGTAGCCGGCCCAGCCCGCCGGGTGCCCGGGTGCCAGGTCCGCCAGGTCCAGCTCGACCCGCTGGTCGGGGTGCTGCGCCGAGACGAGGGCGAGGCGGCCGTCGGCTCGGCGGGCCACCGCGGCCCGGGTGGTCTGACCCAGCGCGACCGGGAGCACGAAGCCCTCGTTGTAGTCGGTGTGCTCGCCGATGACGTTGACCCGGCCGGGCGCCGCCCAGACGCCCTCCGGCTCGGCGTCGAAGGCGGTGACGAACGCGGCGCGGGCGACCGCCCCCAGCTCGGCGTCGGAGCTCACGGGACGACCACGTTCCGCAGCTGCTCCGCGACGTCCTCGGGGCTCGTGTCGCTGATGAAGGCGCCCATGCCCGACTCCGAGCCGGCGAGGTACTTCAGCTTGCCCGGGGCGCGGCGCAGGCTGAACAGCTGCAGGTGCAGCCACCAGTCCTCGCGGCCACGGTGCACCGGGGCCTGGTTCCAGGCGGCGATGTAGTTCATCGGCTCGTCGAAGCGGTGGGCGAACCGGCCGAGCGAGTCGCCGAAGAGCTCCGCGAGCGCCGTCCGCTCCTCGCCGGTGAGTGCCGGGAGATCGGGCACCCGGCGGTGCGGGAACAGCTGCAGCTCGTAGGGCCAGCGGGCGGCGGCCGGCACGAAGGCGGTCCAGTGCTCGTTGGCCGCGACCACCCGCGGTCCGCCCCGCTCGGCGGCCACGACGTCGGCGAAGAGGTCGCCGCCGGTCTGCTCGCGGTGCCGCTCGACCGAGGCGAGGACCCGCTCGACCCGGGAGGGCAGGAAGGGGTAGGCGTAGACCTGCCCGTGCGGATGGCCCAGCGTCACCCCGATCTCCTCGCCGTGGTTCTCGAAGGGGTAGACGTACTCGACGCCCTCGATCGCGGCCAGCGTCGCCGTCCGGTCGGCCCAGACGTCGACCAGCAGGCGCAGCCGCTCGGCACCCAGCTCGGCCGGGGCGCGGTCGTGGTCGCTCGTGAAGACCACGACCTCGCAGCGGCCGAACCCGGGGCGCTGCTCCGCGTAGGGGGCGCCGGGGGCCGTCGGCGGGACGTCGGGGTCGACCGCGGTGGCCAGCGACGGGAACCGGTTCTCGAAGACGACGACCTGGTAGTCGGCCTCCGGCACCTCGGTCGGCGGACGACCGGGCCGGGTGGGGCACAGCGGGCACTCGTCGGCCGGCGGGAGGAAGGTCCGCGACTGCCGGTGGGCGGCGTAGACGACCCACTCGCCGAGCAGCGCGTCCCAGCGCAGCTGCGAGTGCGTGCCGACCGCCGGGAGGTCCCGGGTGTCGGGGGTGTCGTGGGAGACCGCCGACCCGTCCACCTCGTAGTAGAGGATCTCGCGGCCGTCGGCCATCCGACGACTCGTGCGGATCACGTGCCCCGCCCTCCTGCCGCCCCGGCGGGCCGCGCCGGTGCTCGACGCTAGTCGCGCCGCTGGTCAGCCGCCTGCGCGGGGGCCCGGTGGCCGGGAACGGCGAGAGCCCCCGGCCGGTGGGGCCGGGGGCTCTCGGACGCGTAGCCCCGAAGGGATTCGAACCCTCGCTACCGCCGTGAGAGGGCGGCGTCCTGGGCCGCTAGACGACGGGGCCGTGCACTGCCATCGTGCCACGCTCACCGACGCGCGCCGCACCTGGGGGTGCCGCGCCACGGGGCCCGGGAACGGCGAGAGCCCCCGACCGTGGGTCGGGGGCTCTCGGTCGCGTAGCCCCGAAGGGATTCGAACCCTCGCTACCGCCGTGAGAGGGCGGCGTCCTGGGCCGCTAGACGACGGGGCCGTGCGGTGGTGCTGAGGAGATGGCGCTTCCTCGCTGGGGTACCAGGACTCGAACCTAGACTAACGGAACCAGAAACCGTCGGGCTGCCAATTACCCCATACCCCAAGGGTCGTGCACGCCTCGCGGCGCGGGAACAACCATACCCGACCCGCTGAGCGGTCCCGCGCACCCCCTCCCCTCAGCGGGCCGCGGCGCCGACCGGCCGGAGCCGCAGGTCCTGTGCCGGCGTGCGGGTCGCGGGTGGCCGACGGCCCACCGACCTGCGCACGAGCAGCACGTACGCCGCCATCGCCAGGACGTCGAGCAGCACCACCACGAGACCGGACCAGCCGCTGACCGTTGCATCGGTCTCCACGCCCTCCCCCAGCGCGCCGGCCAGCAGGAAGACCAGCACGTTGTTCACCGCGTGGAGCACGATCGCCGCCTCCAGCCCGCCGGTCAGCGCCACCACCGCCGAGGCGGCCAGCCCGAAGGCGAACCGGTCGAGGAACAGCAGGAGGTCGCCGGGCACGTGGGCCAGCGAGAACAGCGTCGCGGTCAGGAGCGCCGCGACCAGGGCCCCGGCCCGTTCCCGCCCGATCCAGGCCGCGATCGCCTGACTGAGGTACCCGCGGAAGACGTACTCCTCGGCGGCCGACTGCAGCGGCGTGGTGAGCAGCACGAAGAACACCAGCAGCGCGAACGAGCGGACCGGCCCGGTGACCTCCGCGCCGTCGTCCAGGGCGACGCCGAGGCCGAGCTGTACGGCGATGCCCAGGCCCAGGGCGAGCACCGCCAGCGGGACGTAGGCGCGGAACAGGTCCCACCGAAGCCGGCCGAGCACCGAGGAGGAGGACCCGATCGGCAGCTGGTGCGCGGCCACCCAGCACAGCCAGACGACGGGGATCGCGACGATCAGGCTGAGGTTGGTGATCAGCAGGGTCGCCGGGTCGGTGAGGTCGTCGAACTCCAGGTCGACCGCCCCGCGCGACACCACGGCCACGGCACCCAGGAAGACGACGGCGAACGCGCCCACCGTGTAGACGACGGCGAACAGGAACAGCCCGAGCAGCGGCTGCCACCAGCGCCAGGTCCGCGCGCGCATGACCAGCAGGAACGGTGTGGGCACGTCGTGCGGCAGCGGCTTGGGCAGCGCCCAGGGCGGCACCGCCCACGGTGGTGGCGGGCCCCACGACGGGCCCCACGGTGCCGGCGGGCCCCACGGTGCCGGGCCGGGGGGTCCCGTCCACGGCCCCGGTGGGCCGCTCGGGTGGGTGTGCGGTCCCGGGGGCATCGGCACCGGCCCGAGCGGCCAGGGCACCGGGCCGGGGGCACCCGGGGGCAGGTGCGGGTGCAGGCCGGGCAGTGCTCCGGGGACCAGCGGTGGCGCGCCGTAGCGGGCCGTCGGCGGCGGCCCCGCGTAGGGCTCGTCTCCCCAGCCGGGGCCGCCGGCCTCGGTCATCCCCCGTGCGCCCGTGCCGCGGCCAGGCGGTGGAGGGTGCGCTCCCGGCCGAGCAGCTCGATCGACTCGTACAGCGGCGGGGACACCGTGCGGCCGCTGACCGCGACCCGCACCGGGCCGAACGCCTGCCGGGGCTTGCGGCCCAGACCGTCGACGAGCGCGGTCTTCAGTGCCTCCTCGATCGCGGCGGTGGACCAGTCGGCGAGGCCCGTGAGCGCGGCGGTGGCGGCGTCCAGGACCTCGGCGGCGTCGTCCCCGGCCAGCTGCTTCGCCGCGGCGGCGGGGTCGATCTCCACCTCGTCGGTGAAGAGGAAGCCGAGCAGGCCGACGGCGTCGGAGAGCACGATCATCCGCTCCTGGGCCAGCGGCGCGATGGCCCGCAGGACCCGCTCCTGCTCCTCGGTCGGCGGGTCGGCGATCAGCCCGGCGCCGGCGAGGAAGGGCCGCACGTGCCGGAGGAACTCCTCGATCGGCAGCGCGCGCAGGTGGGTGGCGTTGATCGCCTCGGCCTTCTTGAGGTCGAAGCGGGCCGGGTTGGCGCTCACCCGGGTGACGTCGAAGGCCTCGACCATCTCCGCCACGGAGAACACGTCCCGGTCGTCGGCGATCGCCCAGCCGAGCAGGGCCAGGTAGTTGATCAGCCCCTCGGGCAGGAACCCGCGCTCGCGGTAGACGTCGAAGTTCGACTGCGGGTCGCGCTTGGACAGCTTCTTGTTGCCCTCGCCGAACACCAGCGGCAGGTGCCCGAACCGCGGGGTGCCCGGCGCGACGCCGATGTCGGTCAGCGCCCGGTAGAGCGCGATCTGCCGCGGGGTGGAGGGCAGCAGGTCCTCGCCGCGGAGCACGTCGGTGATGCCCATCAGGGCGTCGTCCACCGGGTTGGTGAAGGGGTACAGCGGCGCGCCGTTGCCGCGCATCAGCACGAAGTCCGGCACCGAGCCGGCCGCGAAGGAGATCTCCCCGCGGACGAGGTCGGTCCAGGCGATGTCGGTCTCCGGCATCCGCAGCCGCAGCACCGGCAGCCGGCCCTCGTCGCGGAAGGCCTGCTTCTGCGCGTCGGTGAGGTGCCGGTCGGCGTTGTCGTAGCCGAGCTTGGGGTCCTGCCCGGCGGCCCGGCGGCGGGCGTCGACCTCCTCGTTGGTGGAGAACGACTCGTAGGCGTGGCCGGAGGCCAGCAGCTTCCCGGCGATCTCGCGGTAGACCTCGGACCGCTCCGACTGCCGGTACGGCCCGTTCGGCCCGCCGACCTCGGGCCCCTCGTCCCAGTCCATCCCGAGCCAGCGCATGCAGTCGAGCAGGTGCCGGTAGGACTCGTCGCTGTCGCGGGCGGCGTCGGTGTCCTCGATGCGGAAGACGAAGGTGCCGCCGGTGTGGCGGGCGTGCGCCCAGTTGAACAGCGCCGTCCGCATGGCGCCGACGTGCACCAGGCCGGTCGGCGAGGGACAGAACCGGGTCTTCACCGGGGCGGTCACCGCGCGCCGCCGGCCGAGGAGACGGTGTCGGCACCGGAGACGGTGTTGGCCAGCGTGCCCAGCCCCTCGATCGACACCTCGACGCGCTGCCCCGGCGCGATCGGCCCGACCCCGGACGGCGTCCCGGTGAGGACGACGTCGCCGGGGAGCAGGGTCATCACCCGCGAGATGTAGGAGATGAGCGTCGGCACGTCGAAGAGCAGCTGGCTCGTGCGGCCGTCCTGGCGCAGCTCGCCGTCGACGGTGCAGGTGACCTGCAGGTCGGCCGGGTCCTTGCCGATGCCCGGGAGGTCGGTCTCGATCCACGGCCCGATCGGGCAGAACGAGTCGAAGCCCTTGGCGCGGGTCCACTGACCGTCGCTGCGCTGCATGTCCCGCTCGGTGACGTCGTTGCCGATCGTGTAGCCGAAGACGCTGGCCGGGACCTGCTCCGGGCTGACGTTGCGCGCGCCGCGGGCACCGATGACGACGGCGAGCTCGGCCTCGTGGTGCACGTTCGTGCTGCCCGGCGGGATGCGGATGGCGTCACCGGGGCCGATGACCGACGTCGACGGCTTGAGGAACAGCAGCGGCTCCTTCGGCGCGTCCCCGGTGTTCATCTCCTTGACGTGGTCGGCGTAGTTCTTCCCGACGCAGACGACCTTGCTGGGCAGGATCGGCGAGAGCAGCCGGATGTCGGCCTGCGGGAACCGCTGCCCGGTGAAGGAGATGGAGCCGAACGGGTGGCCCTCGATCTGGGCGACCTGACCGTCACCGTCGAGGACACCGAAGGACATGCCGGAGGGCGAGGCGAAGCGGACGATGCGCACGGGTCGAGGCTACTGACCACCCGGGGTCCGGGCCGCGCCGCCGCCGTCCACCGCCTACGGTCGGGGGTCATGGCCTGCCGTCTCTCCGAGATCGTCGTCGACAGCCGCGACCCCGAGGCGCTCGCCGCCTGGTGGGCGGAGGTGCTCGGCTACCGGGTCCTCTCCCGGGAGGACGGCGCCGTCGAGATCGGCCCGGAGGCGGGCTTCGGCGGTCCCGCTCCCACGCTCGTCTTCGGACCCGTCGGCGAGCTCGCCCCGACCGGGGGGCGGATGCACGTCGACGTCAACGCCACCGACTGCGACCAGGAGGCGGAGCTGCAGCGGCTGCTGGCGCTCGGCGCCGTGCCGGCCGACGTCGGGCAGACCGGGGACGAGGGCTGGCACGTGCTGGCCGACCCGGAGGGCAACGTGTTCTGCCTGCTGCGCACCCGCCTCGACCCCTGAGCGGGCGATGTCCACCCAGGGCGCGTTCCCCGGCCGGAGACGCGCCCTGGGCGCACGTCAGCGGTGGCGGACGGCGTAGGTGAGCGCGTCGACGAGCGCGTGCCAGCTCGCCTCGACGACGTTGTCGTGCACGCCGACGGTGGTCCACTCCCCCACCCCGTCGGTGGTGTCGATCAGCACGCGGGTGCGGGCGCTCGTGCCGCCCTTCCAGCCGAGGATGCGCACCTTGTAGTCGGCGAGCTCGACCTCGGCCAGCTGCGGGTAGCGGGTCACCAGCGCCTGGCGCAGCGCCACGTCGAGGGCGTTCACCGGGCCGTTGCCCTCGGCGGTGCAGATGATCCGCTCCGTCGTCCCGTCGGGGTTGGGCACGTGCACCTTCACGGTGGCCTCGCCGACCACCAGGCCGTTGCCCCAGTGCTCGACGGTGGCGCGGTAGCTCTCCAGCTCGAACAGCGGCGGCGCCGCGTCGGGCAGCTGGGCGCGCAGCAGCAGCTCGAAGCTCGCGTCGGCGGCCTCGAACGACCAGCCGTCGGCCTCCAGCACCTTCACCTGGTCGACCACGCGGCCGATCGCGTCGCCCTGCCCGGCGAGGTCGACGCCGAGCTCGCGGCCCTTGAGCTCCACCGAGGCGCGGCCGGCCATCTCGGTGACCAGGATGCGCATGTCGTTGCCCACGACGGCCGGGTCGAGGTGGTTGTAGAGCTCGGGGCTGACCTTGATGGCGCTGGCGTGCAGCCCGGCCTTGTGCGCGAACGCCGAGGCGCCGACGAAGGGCTGGTGGTCGTCGGGCGCGATGTTGGCGAGCTCGGCGATGGCGTGGCTGACCCGCTGCAGCTCGGGCAGGCAGTCGGCCGGCACCACGGGGAGGTCCATCTTCGTGACGAGGTTCGCGATCAGCTGGAAGGTGTCGGCGTTGCCGGCCCGCTCGCCGTAGCCGTTCGCGGTGCCCTGGACGTGCGTCACGCCGGCCTCGACCGCGGCGAGGGTGTTGGCCACCGCGCAGCCGGTGTCGTTCTGGCAGTGGATCCCGAGCTTCCCGCCGGTACGGGCCCGCACGTCGGCGACCACCCGGCCGACCGTCATCGGCAGCATGCCGCCGTTGGTGTCGCACAGGACGCCGACCTCCGCGCCGGCCCCGAACGCCGCCTCCAGCACGCGCACCCCGTAGTCGCGGTCGGCGGCGTACCCGTCGAAGAAGTGCTCGCAGTCGAGGAACACCCGCCGGCCGTGCGCGACCAGGTACGCGACGGTGTCGGCCACCATCGCGAGGTTCTCCTCCAGCGTCGTCCGCAGCGCCTCGCGCACGTGCCGGACGTCGGACTTGGCGACCAGGCAGACCACCGGCGTCTGGGCCTCGAGGAGCGCGGCGACCTGCGGGTCGTCCTCCACGCGGACGCCGGCCTTGCGGGTGGCTCCGAACGCCACGAGCTGCGCGTGCTCCAGCTTGAGTTCGGTGCGGGCACGGGCGAAGAACTCGGTGTCCTTGGGCAGCGCCCCCGGCCAGCCGCCCTCGATGTAGCCGACGCCGATCTCGTCCAGCAGCCGCGCCACGGCGAGCTTGTCGGCGACGGAGTAGCTGACGCCCTCGCGCTGCGCACCGTCGCGCAGGGTGGTGTCGAAGACGTGGAAGTCGAGATCGGTGGACATCGGATCTCCTGCGGAGGGTGGATTCGGCCCGGACACGAAAAAGACCCCCCGGGTACGGGAGGTCTGCGCGCAGTCGGAGGAGGTGACTGCGCGCTAGCGAATGGCGATCGTGCCGGTGCGGGACATCACCGCCGAGTAAAGCACAGGCGGCGCGCCGCTCAGCCGGCCTCGGGGAACAGGCAGACGGCGAGCTCGGCGCCGGTGGTCCCGTCGGCCACCAGCCGGGTCAGCTCGCCGGGCCGGTCGAGGGCGAGCACGCTGCCGGCCGGGAGCTCGCGCCCGCCGTCGCGCAGCGCTCCCCCGAGGACGACGGCGTATCCACGACCGCTCGCCGGCAGGCCCTCGGCCTCGGGCGTCGCGCCCGGGGGCAGGCGCAGGGCCAGGGCGCGGGCACCACGCCGGGTCCGGGCCAGCTCTCGGGCCCGGGTGCCCGGCTGCGCGGTGCCGTCGAGGGCGCAGGTGAAGTGCTCCCCTCCCCCGCCCGCAGCGCGCCGCTTCGCCCGCTCCTCCGGCATGGGGTTGATGCCCGTCGTGGGCTCCAGCCGCAGCGTCACGTACTCCAGGCCGACGGCGGGGTCGGTCCGGATCGGTCCGTAGGCGGTGTATGCGTCGGCGTAGTGCAGGACGCCGCGGCCGACCGGCTCGCGCCCCAGCGTCCCCGCGCCGCCGACGACGACCTGGAACTGGTCCACCTCGTGGAAGTGGGCCCCGAGCTCCGCGGTCCCCTGCCGGACCAGGTAGGCCTGGGGGCCCGCGCCGGCATCGGTGTGGTCGCCCAGGTAGTCGCTCAGCGCGTACCCGTGACCGCGGTCGACCGTCCGGGTCTCGCTGGGGGTCACCGTGCGCATCGCTGCCTCCGTCGGATCGGGATCACCGCATGGTCAGGGTCGCACCGGCGTCCACCACCAGCGACTGCCCGGTGATCCACCGGGACTCGTCGCTGATGAGGAACGCGACCGCGTCGGCGACGTCCCAGGGGGTGCCCTCGTCGGGCACCAGCCCGGAGCGCCGCCGGCCGTCCCGTTAGGCCGCCGGATCGGCCTGGCGGGCGGCAGCGGCGGCCACCATCGGCGACCACACCTGACCGATCACGACCGTGTTGGCCCGCACGCGGTGCGGGCCCAGCTCGCCGGCCACCGACGTCGTCAGCCCCGTCAGGGCGGCTTTGCTGGTGGCGTAGGCCAGGGCGCCCGGCTGGTAGTACCGCATCCCGGCCGTGGAGCCGACCGTGACGATCGAGCCGCCACCCGCAGCGACGAGCGCCGGTGCGGCGGCGCGGACGCACCGCAGCGCTCCCGTCACGTTGACGTCGAGGACCTGCTGCCACGGGTCGGGATCCGGCGGGTGGAGCACCGAGGTGGCGCCGCCGATGCCGACGGTGCACACCAGACCGGTCAGCCGCCCGGAGAGGTCGACGGCGGCCTGCACCAGCGCGGCGGCGACCTCGGGATCGCGCACGTCCCCCGCGACGGCGGCCGCGGTCCCGCCGTCGTCCCGGATCCCCGCGGCCACCTGCTCTGCCCGGTCCCGGTGCAGGTCGCCGCAGACGACGGCCGCGCCCTGGGCGGCCAGCAGCCGGCCGATCGCCTGCCCGTTGCCCACCCCCTCGCCGGTACCGGCGCCGGTCACGACGACGCTGTGGCCGGCCAGCCGGTCGCGCAGGGCAGGACGGAGGCGCGAATCGTCGTCGCTCACCGGATCGTCAGCTGCCCGCCGTCGACGTTGATCGCCTGGCCGGTGATCCACGCCCCCTGGTCGCTGCTGAGGAACACCACGAGGTGCGCGACGTCCTCGGGCCGCCCCGGACGGCGCAGCGGGACCGAGGACTCCAGGACGGCGGCCAGTCGCTCGTCGGACATGTCGTCCAGCCGCGACGTCCGGACGATCCCCGGACAGACGGCGTTGACCCGGATGCCGGCCGGGCCGAGTTCCTGCGCCATCGCCGAGGTGAGCGCCTGCAGTCCTGCCTTGGACGCGGCATAGGCGGCGGTGCGGCCGGCGGCCAGCTTCCCGCCGATCGAGGAGATGTTGACGATGCTGCCGCCCCGGCCGGCGGAGACCATCGCCCGCGCCACGGCCCGGCTCGTCGCGAATGCCCCGTTGAGATTGGTGTCCACCACCGACTCGAAGACGCCGTCGGGCACGTCGACGACCGGGACCCGGTCAGCGCCGCGAGAGGCCGCGGCGTTGTTCACCAGCACCCCGATGTTCCCGAGCTCGCCGGTCACCCGCTGGGCCATGTGGGCCGCGTGCTCCTCCGCTCCCCGGCCGCCGGGGGTCAGCGGGAGACAGCGGCGACCCAGCGCCTCGACCTCCGCCGCGACCGACGACAGACCGAGCCAGCCGGCCTCGCGCTCCTCGGCGGGGAACGTGTCGGGGTGCCGGTCGGTCCCGGTGATCGCCACGTCGCAGCCCGCTCGGGCCAGCTCCAGCGTGATCGCCCGTCCGATCGAACGCATGCGGGCAGCGCCCGTGACGACGGCGACCGTGCCGGTCAACCCGGTGATCTGCATGCGGCTCCCTCGACTGGACCGACCCGCAGTCTGTAACCGCGTTTCAGTTTACGTCAAGGCGCCGCAGAGCCTCAGCCGGAGGCGAGCGCGGCGAGCCGGTCGCCGACCTCCTGGGTGCGGATGGACGCCTGCGGGTCGCGGGTGGACACCTCGAAGGCGACCGCGGCGTTGACCTTCTTGGCCTGCTCGGCCCGGCCGAGGTGCTCCAGGAGCATCCCCACCGACAGCACGGTCGCGGTCGGGTCGGCGATCCCCTGGCCGGCGATGTCGGGCGCCGAGCCGTGGACCGGCTCGAACATGCTCGGGTTGGTGCCCGACGCGTCGAGGTTCCCGCTGGCGGCCAGCCCGATCCCCCCGGTGACGGCGGCGGCCAGGTCGGTGACGATGTCGCCGAACAGGTTGTCGGTCACGATGACGTCGAAGCGGCCGGGGTCGCTGACGAAGAACATCGTCGCGGCGTCCACGTGCTGGTAGGCCACGGTGACCTCGGGGAACTCCGCCGAGACCTCCTCGACGGTGCGCGACCACAGCGACCCGGCGAAGGTCAGCACGTTCGTCTTGTGCACCAGCGTCAGGTGCTTGCGGGGGCGGGCGACCGCGCGCTCGAAGGCGTACCGGACCACGCGCTCGACACCGAAGGCGGTGTTGATGCTGACCTCGGTGGCGATCTCCTGCGAGGTGTCGCGACGGAGCACCCCGCCGTTGCCGACGTAGGGCCCCTCGGTGCCCTCGCGGACGCAGAGCATGTCGATGGCGCCGGGGGCGGCCAGCGGGCTGCGGACGCCGTCGAACAGCCGCGCCGGGCGCAGGTTGACGTGGTGGTCGAGCTCGAAGCGCAGCCGCAGCAGCAGCCCGCGCTCGAGGATGCCCGGCGGCACCGACGGGTCACCGATCGCGCCGAGCAGGATCGCGTCGTGCTGGCGGAGCTCGTCGAGCACCGACTCCGGCAGCAGCTCGCCGGTGGCCTGCCAGCGGGCGGCCCCCAGGTCGTAGGGGGTGGTCTCGAGGTCGGGGGCGACCTCGCCGAGGACCTTGAGTCCCTCGGCCACGACCTCCGGGCCGATTCCGTCTCCCGCGATCACTGCCAGGCGCATGGGGCCCGACCCTAGCCGGGCCCCACGTGCGAGCTGCGTCACAGGTCGGCGGCGCGCGCCTCACGGGCTCCGATGCGAGCGGCGATGTCGGCCAGCAGCTCCGCGGGCACGGGGCTGTCGACGGTGACGGCCATCAGCGCCTCGCCGCCCTTGGTCGTGCGGCTGACCTGCGCGCCGGCGATGTTGATGCCGGCCTCGCCCAGCGCCGCACCAACGGTGCCGACGACGCCGGGGCGGTCGGTGTAGACGAAGAAGAGAAGGTGACCGGAGAGGTCGAGGTCGATGTCGAAGCCGTCGATCTCGGTGAGCTTCGGCAGCTGGTTCTTGCCGAACAGCGTGCCGGAGACGGTGACCTCGGCGCCGTCGGCCATGGCGCCGCGGACGGCGACCAGGTTGCGGTAGTCGGGGCTCTCGACGTCGCTGGTCAGCGCCACCTCCAGCCCGCGCTGCTCGGCGAACAGGGGCGCGTTCACGTAGGTCACCTGGTCCTCGACCACGTCGCCGAAGACGCCCTTGAGGACGGCGAGCTGCAGGACGGTGACGTCGAACTCGGCGAGCTTGCCGCGCACGTCGATGGTGATCGACTGGGCGAGCCCACCGGCCACCGCGGTGAAGACGGTCCCGAGCTTCTCCGCCAGCGGGAGTCCGGGCCGCACGTCCTCGGCGACGACGCCGCCGGCCTGGACGTTGACCGCGTCCGGCACGAACTCGCCCTGCAGCGCCAGCCGCACCGAGTGCGCGACCGCCGTGCCGGCCTTGTCCTGCGCCTCGGTGGTCGAGGCACCCAGGTGCGGGGTGACGACGGTGTTCGGCAGCGCGAACAGCGGGCTGTCGGTGGTCGGCTCCTTGGCGTACACGTCGAGACCGGCCGCGCCGACCTGCCCGGACCGCAGGGCGTCGGCCAGCGCCGCCTCGTCGACCAGCCCACCGCGGGCGGCGTTGACGATGATGACGCCCTTCTTGGTGGTGGCCAGCTCCTCGGCCCCGATGAGGCCGAGGGTCTCCGGCGTCTTGGGCAGGTGGATGGTGATGAAGTCGGACTCGCGGAGCAGCTCCTCCAGCGAGACCAGCCGGACGCCGAGCTGGGCGGCGCGACCCGGCTGGATGTAGGGGTCGTAGGCGATCAGCGTGGTGCCGAAGGCGGCCAGCCGCTGGGCCACCAGGACGCCGATCCGGCCGAGGCCGACGACGCCGACGGTCTTGTCGGTGACCTCGACGCCCATGAACTTGGAGCGCTTCCAGGCACCCTCGCGCAGCGACGCGTCGGCGGCGGGGATCTGCCGCGCGGCGGCGAGCAGCAGCGCGACGGCGTGCTCGGCGGCGCTGGTGATGTTGGAGGTCGGCGCGTTGACGACCATGACGCCGCGCTCGGTGGCGGCGGACACGTCCACGTTGTCCAGCCCGATGCCGGCACGGGCGACGACCTTGAGGTTCGGCGCGGCGGCGAGCGCCTCGGCGTCGATCTGCGTGGCGCTGCGGATCATCACCGCCGCGGCGTCGGCCAGGGCCGGCAGCAGGGCGGCGCGGTCGGCGCCGTCGACGTGCCGGATCTCGACGTCGCCGCCGAGGACCTCCAGGACACTCGGGGCGAGCTCTTCGGCGATCAGGACGACGGGCGCGGTCCCCGGCACGGTGGCGGTCACGGGGCAACAGCCTAGGAGCGTCCCCGTGCGACGCCCCGCCCACCCCCGTCCCCGTGGCCCAGAACCGCTCGGGGGACGCGTGGAGGCCCTACGCTCCGACGCCGAGCGCTCGCCGTCGGCGAGACACCTACCGGGAGGAACCACCGGCATGTCCAGCTCCGACCCGAACGACCCCTACGGCGCCCCGTCGGGTCCCCCGTCCGGCCCGCCCTCCGGTCAGCCGGGCTACGGCCCGCCCCAGGGCGGCCAGGGCACCCCGCCCTACGGCCAGCCGCAGGGTGGCTACGGGAACCAGCCCTACGGCCAGCCCCAGGGCGGCTACGGCAACCAGGCCTACGGCCAGCCCCAGGGCGGTCCCCCGCAGTACCAGCCGGCGCCGGCCTACTCCGGTGCACCGGCCGGCGGGGCGAGCATGGGCATGCCCGAGGCCGTGCGCACCGTGCTGTCGAAGTACGCCGACTTCACCGGCCGCGCCCGCCGCTCGGAGTTCTGGTGGTTCTACCTGTTCAACTTCATCGTCTCGTTCGTGGCCAGCCTGATCGACCAGGCCATCGGGTTCCCGGCCCTGCAGATCATCGTCGGGCTGGGCCTGCTCATCCCGGGCCTGGCCGTGGGCGCCCGCCGCCTGCACGACACCGGCCGCTCGGGGTGGTGGCAGCTGATCGCCCTCGTCCCGCTGGTCGGCATCATCCTGCTGATCGTCTGGTGGGCCACCGACAGCGAGCCGCGGCCGAACCAGCACGGCGTCCCGCCGAAGCCCGTGGCCTACGGCTACTGACCCCCGCACGCACGAGGCCCCCGCTGCAGCAGCAGCGGGGGCCTCGTCACGTCGCCGGCTAGTTGCGGGCGGCGGTGCCGGTGTAGTCGTCGGACGCCGACACCCAGCTCATCAGGCCGCGCAGCTTGCGCCCGGTCTCCTCGATCGGGTGCGCCTCGGCGGCGGCCCGCTTGGCCTTGAAGTCCGGCGCACCGGCGTCCTGGTCGGCGATGAACGCGGCGGCCCAGGAGCCGTCCTTGATCGCGGCCAGGACCTCGCCCATCGACTCCTTCACGCGGGCGTCGATGACCTTCGGGCCGGAGGTGTAGTCGCCGTACTCGGCGGTGTCGGACACCGACCAGCGCTGCTTGGCGATGCCGCCCTCGTACATGAGGTCGACGATCAGCTTCAGCTCGTGCAGGCACTCGAAGTAGGCGACCTCGGGCTGGTAGCCGGCCTCGGTGAGGGTCTCGAACCCGGCGGTGATGAGCGCGCTGGCGCCACCGCAGAGCACGGCCTGCTCACCGAAGAGGTCGGTCTCGGTCTCCTCGGCGAAGGTCGTCTTGATGACGCCGGCGCGGGCGCCGCCGATGCCCTTGGCGTAGGACAGCGCGAGCTGCAGCGCGGAGCCGCTGGCGTCCTGCTCGACGGCGACCAGGCAGGGCACGCCCTTGCCGTTCTCGAACTCGCGGCGCACGAGGTGGCCGGGGCCCTTGGGGGCGACCATCGCGACGTCGACGCCGGCCGGGGGCTTGATGTAGCCGAACCGGATGTTGAAGCCGTGGCCGAAGAACAGCGCGTCGCCGTCCTGCAGGTTGGGCTCGACCGACTCGGTGTACAGGTGCCGCTGCACGTGGTCGGGCGCCAGGATCATGATCAGGTCGGCCTCGGCGGCCGCCTCGGAAGGCGTGAGCACCCGCAGGCCCTCGGCCTCGGCCTTGGCGCGGCTCTTGCTGCCCTCGGGGAGGCCGACGCGGACGTCGACCCCCGAGTCGCGCAGCGACAGCGCGTGCGCGTGCCCCTGGCTGCCGTACCCGAGGACGGCGACGGTGCGCCCCTGGATGATCGACAGGTCGGCGTCGTCGTCGTAGAAGATCTCGGCGGCCATGCGGAACGTGCTCCTTCGGTAGCGGTTTCTGTACTTCAGGCGGTGCGGTCGACGGGGCGCAAGGTACCGGCGCCCGACATGGAGCCCGACATCGACCGGGGTCCCCGGCCCAGGGCGACGGTGCCGGACTGGGCCATCTCCTTGATGCCGAGCGGCGCGAGGACGGCCAGCAGTGCCTGCAGCTTGTCCGGCGTGCCGGTGGCCTCGAGGGTCACGGTGTCGGTGTTCACGTCGATGACGCGGGCACGGAAGAGGTCGGCGGTCTGCAGCACCTGGGTGCGGTCGGCCATGGGGGCCCGGACCTTGACCATGAGCAGCTCGCGCTGGACGGCGGCGTCGCCCTCCAGCTCCACGATCTTGATGACCTCGATCAGCTTGTTGAGCTGCTTGGTGATCTGCTCCAGCGGAGCGGACTCGGCGTCGACGACGATCGTCATGCGCGAGAGGTCCGGGTTCTCGGTGGGGCCGACGGCCAGCGACTCGATGTTGAAGCCACGGCGGCTGAACAGCGCCGAGACGCGGGCCAGGACGCCGGACTTGTTCTCGACGAGGACCGACAGGGTGTGGCGGGTCATGGCTGTCGCTCCTCAGACCTGGTTGTCGCCGAAGACCGGGCGCAGGTCGCGCGCGGCCAGGATGTCGTCGTTGCTGGAGCCGGCGGCCACCATCGGCCACACCTGCGCGTCGGCACCGACCACGAAGTCGATGACGACCGGGGCGTCGGTGATCGCCATCGCCTTCTCGATGACGGCGTCCACGTCGTCCTTGGACTCGCAGCGCAGGCCGACGCAGCCCAGCGCCTCGGCGAGGGCGACGAAGTCCGGGATCCGCACCGGCTTCGGCCGGCCCTCGGCATCGACCGCGTGCAGCTTGGTGTTGGAGTAGCGGCCCTCGTAGAAGAGGGTCTGCCACTGCCGGACCATCCCGAGGTTGCCGTTGTTGATGACGGCGACCTTGATCGGGATCCCCTCGATGGCGCAGGTGGCCAGCTCCTGGTTGGTCATCTGGAAGCAGCCGTCGCCGTCGATCGCCCACACCGTGGTGTCGGGGCAGCCGTACTTGGCGCCCATGGCCGCCGGCACGGCGTAGCCCATCGTCCCGAGGCCGCCGCTGTTGAGCCAGGTGCCCGGCTTCTCGTACTTCACGAACTGCGCGGCCCACATCTGGTGCTGGCCGACGCCGGAGGTGTAGATCGCGTCCGGTCCGGCGATGGCGCCCAGCCGCTCGATGACGTACTGCGGGGACAGCGAGCCGTCCTCGGGCCAGTCGTAGCCGAGCGGGTAACGGGTGCGCCAGTCGTCCAGCTGCGCCCACCAGGCCTCGAGGTCGGGCGTGCGCCCGGCCTCGTGCTCGGCACGGACGGCGGTGACCAGCTCGGCGATCGTCTCGCGGGCGTCGCCCACGATCGGCACGTCGGCCTTGCGGTTCTTGCCGATCTCGGCCGGGTCGATGTCGGCGTGCACGACCTTCGCCTCGGGGGCGAACGAGTCGAGGTTGCCGGTGACCCGGTCGTCGAACCGCGCGCCGAGGGCGACGAGCACGTCGGCCTTCTGCAGCGCGGTCACCGCGGCGACGGTGCCGTGCATGCCGGGCATGCCCAGGTGCTGCGGGTCGCTGTCGGGGAAGGCGCCGCGGGCCATCAGCGTGGTGACCACGGGGGCCCCGGTCAGGTGCGCGAGCTCCAGCAGCTCCGCGCTGGCGCCGGCCTTGAGCACGCCGCCGCCGACGTACAGGACCGGGCGCGAGGCGCCGGCGATGAGCGCGGCGGCCTCCCGCACCTGCTTGCCGTGCGGGCGGGTCGTCGGCTTGTAGCCGGGCAGGTCCAGCCGCGGCGGCCAGGCGAAGTCGGTGGTCGCCTGCAGGATGTCCTTGGGGACGTCGACCAGGACGGGGCCCGGCCGGCCGGTGCTGGCCAGGTGGAACGCCTCGGCGATCCGCTGCGGGATCTCCGCGGCGTCGGTGACGAGGAAGTTGTGCTTGGTGACCGGCATCGTGATGCCGCGGATGTCGGCTTCCTGGAAGGCGTCGGTGCCGATGGCGCCACTGGGGACCTGGCCGGTGATCGCCACGACCGGCACGGAGTCCATGTAGGCGTCGGCCAGGGGCGTGACGAGGTTGGTCGCCCCGGGGCCGGAGGTGGCCATGCAGACCCCGACCCGGCCGGTGGCCTGGGCGTACCCGGTGGCGGCGTGCCCGGCGCCCTGCTCGTGGCGGACCAGCACGTGGCGCACCTTCGAGTCGAACAGCGGGTCGTAGAGCGGGAGGATCGCGCCGCCCGGGATGCCGAACACCACGTCGACGCCGACCGCCTCGAGCGACCGGACCAGGCTCTGGGCCCCGGTGATGCCCTGTGCGGGGGCGTGCGCTGCCTCGGCGACCGAGCGGGCGCCGGTCTCGACGCCGGTCAGCGCGGCGGCGGCTTCTCGGGTCGGCTGCTCGCTCGGGGTGGTGGTGCTCATGTCGGCGTTCTCCTGGCGGGGCCTGACGGCGGTCTGCGGGTGGCCCGGTGCGGGCCGGAGGGCGGGCGCGCTCCCTGCTCGGGGCGCAAAAAAACCCCTCGTGCCGCGGGCACGGAGGGGTCAGCGCGTCGGTCGGCGACCGACGCGCTAGGCGACTACGAGGATCTGGCAGGCGGAGGGCACGCACCCACTGTGCGCCCCCTCCGGCCTCCTCGTCAACCGCGCTGTCCCGCCAGGTGGACGGTGTCGTGCGAGACGTGGGACACGTCGGCCGGGTCGGGCCCGGCGTCGAGCACCGCGGGGTCGAACCCGTCGACGACCCCCGCGACCGTTCCGGCCGGCACCGGCCGGCCGACCAGCCAGCCCTGCAGGAAGCGGCAGCCGAGGGCGGTGAGCGCGGCCAGCTCGGCGGGCGTCTCCACGCCCTCGGCCACGATGTCCATCCCCAGGGTGCGGCCGAGGTCGACCACGCCGGCCACCAGGGCCGCGCGGCGCGGGTCGGCGTCGATGCCGGTGACGAAGCCGCGGTCCATCTTCAGCACGTCGACGGGCAGCCGGGCCAGCTGGGTCAGCGAGGACGAGCCCTTGCCGAAGTCGTCGAGGGAGATGACGCAGCCGAGGTCGGACAGCTCCCCCAGCGTGCTGCGCAGCAGCTCGGCGTCGTCGGTGAACACCGACTCGGTCAGCTCGATCATCAGCCGGTCAGCAGGCAGCCCCGAACGCTCCAGGGCGTCGGCGACGTCCTCGACGAGGCAGCGCGCGTGCACGTGCATCGCCGAGACGTTCACCGCCAGCCGCAGGTCGCGTCCGTCGGCCACCAGGCGGGCGTGGTCGGCGGTCGCGGTCCGGATGACCCAGCGCTGCAGCGGCACGATGAGGCCGTCCTGCTCGGCCAGGGTGACGAACTCCTCCGGCGAGATCGCGCCCAGTTCCGGGTGCTCCCAGCGGACGAGCGCCTCCAGGCCGAGGACCCGCCGCTCGACGACGCCGACGACCGGCTGGTAGGCCACCGTGAGCTCGCCCCGCTCCAGCGCGAGCGCCAGGTCGTGGGCCAGCCGGCTGCGCCGGCCGGTCTCCTCGACGATGGCCTGACCGGACGCGCGGACGCCGTTCTTGCCGTGCGCCTTCGCGGTGCGCAGCGCGAGGTCGGCCTGGTGCAGGGTGGCCGAGGCGTCCCCGTGCCGGCCGATCTCGGCGACACCGATGCTGGTGGAGACGTGCAGCGGCGGTCCCGTCCCCGACCCGGAGTCCGGTCCCGCGGTGGGGAACCGGTGGGTGCGGTCGAGCAGGGCGACGAGCCGCTCGGCGAGGGCGAGCGCCTCGTCGGGGCCGGAGTCGACCACGATGGCGAACTCGTCGCCGCCGAGGCGGGCGACCAGGTCGACGTCGCGGGCGGCGCCGGTGAGCGAGCCGGCGACCTCGCGCAGCAGCCGGTCCCCGGCGTCGTGCCCGGCCACGTCGTTGACCGCCTTGAAGCCGTCCAGGTCCAGCAGCAGGAGGCAGGCCCGCCGGCCGGCCTCGGCGCGCGCGATCGCGGTGTCGAGGCCTGCCATGAGACGGGCGCGGTTGGGCAGCCCGGTGAGGAAGTCGGTGTAGGCCATGCGCTCCAGCTCGCGCTGGGTGGCGCTGCGCTCGCTGACGTCGCGCAGGTGCAGCACGAGGCCGGTCGATCCGTCGCCCTCGGGCGCCGCCCCGAGGATCTCGATGTCGTGCCACTGGCCCGCGCGGCTGCCCAGCCGGACCGTGACCGGGAGCTCGACGGGCGCACCGGCCCGGACGGCGGCGACGAGCTGGGCCAGCGTGGCGCGGTGCTGGAGGTGCAGCAGCGCCGACAGTGCCCGCCCCACCAGGTCGTCGTCCTCCCAGCCGAGCTGCTCGGCCACCGGCCCGGAGACCCAGCCGACCCGTCCACTGGGGTCCAGCAGCACGGTGACGGCGTCCCCGCTGTGCACGAGGGCGCGGAAGCGCCCCTCGGCCCGCTGCAGCCGCCGGGTGAGGCGGTGGGCGTCCAGGGCCCACAGCAGAGTGCGCACGGACATGAGGCCGACGACGAGGAGGCCACCGGCGGCCTGGGCGGGGGTCAGCGACCGCCCGAGGGCGGCGCCACCGGTCAGGACGGCGAGCAGCAGCGCGGCGGCGGCCAGCGCCGCCAGCCCGCCACGCAGCGGGAGCGTGCGGTGCACCGGCTGGCCGGCCGGCTCGCCCGGGTCGACGGCCGCGCCGCGGGCGGCCGTGGCCAGCGTGCCGAGCCAGGCGAGGTCGGCCAGCAGGAGCGGGAGGGCCGCGCCGGTGTCGCGCCCCACGGCACCGCTGACGGCGACGACCGCCATGCCGAGGAAGGTGACCAGCAGCCAGGTGGCCGCGGACCGGCGGACCTCGGCGACCGCGGTCACCGGGACCAGGCCGACGCCGCACAACGCGACGGCGACCAGCGGGTAGGCCGTGGCGAGCAGCTCGTCGGCCGCGCCACCACCGGCGGGCAGGAGGTCCCCGAGCACGATGTGCCCGAGGACCGCGACGGAGGCGGTCACGATGAGCCCGTCGAGCAGCGCGCGGGAGCCGATCCGGCGGCCGGCCCGGGTGGGCATCAGCCAGACGGCGCCGGCGATGGCGACCGGGGCCGCCGACAGCATCGCCAGGTCCTCGAGGCCGCCGGTGCCGCGGTCGGCGGTGACCCCCCGGACGCCGGCGATCAGCTGGCCGCTGGCCAGCAGGACGCCGGACAGGGCCAGTGCGCGCCAGGGCCGTCGGGAGCGGCTGGGGAGACGGGCGGTGAGGTGGGTGACGTACGCGGCGCAGGCGAGCGATCCCGCCGCCAGGCACGCGGGGACCACCCAGGAGTCCAGCGCCGACCCGGAGAGCTCGGCGCCGGCGCAGACGGCACCGAGCAGCACGAGCAGGAGGCCGAACGCGGGAGTGGACCGGAGCCGGCTCATCGGGTGCCGACCAGGCCGGGCCACAGCGAGCCGGCGCCGGTCTCCAGCAGCTCGGTGAGCTCGGACAGCCGCAGCGGGCGGGAGAGCAGGAAGCCCTGCGCGAACCCGCAGCCGAGGCCGCGCAGCACACCCAGCTGGGCCGGCGTCTCCACGCCCTCGGCGACGATGTCCACGCCGAGGGCGCGCCCGATCGCGATCACCGACTCGCAGAGCGCGCGGCTGCGCGGGTGCCGGTCGACCCGGGCGACGAAGTCCCGGTCGAGCTTGAGCACGTCGATGGGCAGCGCGTTCAGGTGGGTGAGCGAGGACTGGCCGATGCCGAAGTCGTCGAGCGCGACGTGCACGCCCATCAGCCGCAGGGCCTCGACGTCGACGGCGATGTCGTCGGTGTCGGCCATCAGCGTCGCCTCGGTGATCTCGAGGATGAGCCGCTCGGGCGGCAGGCCGGTGGCCTGCAGCACCGCCGCGACGTCACCGACGAGGGTCCGTGCGGCCACGTGCGAGGCGGAGATGTTGACGCCCAGCCGGAGGGGGTCGTGGATGACCGGCAGCGTGACGGCGGCCCGCGCGGCCTCCTCGAGAGCCCAGCGCTGGAGCTCGCCGATCACGCCGGCGCGCTCCGCGATCGGCACGAACTCGACCGGCGGGACCTCGCCGAGCTCCGGGTGCCGCCAGCGCAGCAGCGCCTCGACCCCGACGATCCGCTGCTGCTCCAGAGCGACCACCGGCTGGAAGACGACGCTGATCTCGCCGCGCGCGCGGGCGCCCGGGAGGTCCTCCCGCAGGCGGGCCCGCCGCTGCGCGGCCGCGCCCAGGGCGGCGTCGAACCGGCGGGCGGTGCCCCGGCCGGCCGAGCGGGCGGCCCGGACGGCGACCTCGGCCCGGCCCCAGACGTCGCCCAGCGGCGTGCCGGGCTCGAGCGTGACCAGGCCGATGTCGGCGGTGAGGTCGTAGACCCCCGCGGTGGTGGTGATCGGCTGCTCGACCGCCGACAGGCAGCGGTCGGCCAGCAGGTCGCTGGTCCGCGGCTCGCCCACGGCCAGGACGGCGAAGGCGTCGCCCCCCAGCCGGGCCACGGACTCGGTCCCGCGGACGGTGACGCGCAGCCGCCGGGCCAGCTCGACCAGAACCGAGGAGGCCAGGTCGCGGCCGGCGTCCTCGCGGACCCCGGTCAGGCCGTCGACCTCGACGAGCAGCAGGGTCGTCGGCTCGACGCCCTCGGTCCCGGCGACGGCCAGGCGGTGCTCGATCAGCCGGTCGAGACCGGTCCGGTTGGGCAGGCCGGTGAGCGGGTCGGTGAAGGCGACGTCCTCGAGCTCCATCTCGCGCTCGTGCCGTGCGGTCACGTCGCGGCAGTGCAGGACGATCCCGCCCACCTCGGGGTCGGTGCGGAGGTCGGCGACGGCGGCCTCGACGTGCCGCCAGGTGCCGTCGGCGTGCGGGAGGCGCAGCTCGAGCAGCCCGCCGGCCGGCTCGGTGCGCTGCAGGGCGCGGGCCACGGGCAGCGCGTCGGCGGCGTGGGTCACGGCCAGCAGGTCGCGACCGGCGAGGTCGACGCCGGCGCCGAGCAGCTGCTCGACCGTCGGCGAGGCCCAGGTGACGCGCAGGTCGCCGTCGAGGATCAGGAGGGCGTCGCCGCCGGAGCCGACGAGCGAGCGGTACCACGCCTCGCTGCGCAGGATGCGGGTGCTCCGGCGTGCCTCGTCCCGCGCCGTCACCCAGCGGTGCACGGCGGCGAGGGCGACGCAGCAGCCGGCGCCGGCGACCGTCGCGGTCGAGGGCTGGAGCCCGAACAGGTAGGTCGTGCAGACGGCGAGGACCGCGACCAGCATGGCCAGGTGCGGCAGGACCGACCCCAGCCGGACGGAGCGGCCGGTGCGCGGTGCCGGCCGGGTCCCGGCCCGCCCGGGTCCGGGGTCGGTCGAGGCGGCGAGGGCGAGCAGCGCCAGGCCGGCGACCACGAGGGACCGGCTGACGTCGACGGCACCGTCGAGGTGGTTGAGGGCCCCGGAGGTCCCCAGGCCGCGCCCGGCGGTGAGGAGCACCGAGGCGCCGAGCACGACCAGCGCCATCGGCTGGCGGTGGCTCTCCACGGCGGCGAGCAGGACGAGCGCGGCCACGAGCAGCGCCGAGGTGGTCAGGACGGCGGCGACCAGGACCAGCCGGCCGGCCGGGGAGGTGGCGGCCCAGGTCCCGGAGGGACCGAAGACGAGCAGCTGCATGCCGGTCAGGCAGGCGGCGCCGAACAGCGTGACCTCGACGACCGCCCGGGTGCCGGTCCGGAGCCGGTCGCGCGGGACCAGAGTCAGCAGTGCGGCGACGGCGAGCGCGTAGCCGGGCACGGTGGGCGCCCAGCGCAGGAGGACGCCGTCGACCCGGTCGGCGGGCGCGAGGACGAGGTAGGCGGCGAACCCGGCGACCGGGCACAGCGTCGCCGCGGCGAGGAGCCGCCAGCCGCGGGCGCCCCGCTGGTGCCGCCATCCGTGGCGGGCGATCCAGACGGCGGCGCCGACGCCGGCGGCCGCGACAGCGACGTCGCCGAGCCGGTCGAGCCCGGGCACGACGGCAGCCACGATGCAGGCCACGAGGGCCGCACCGGTGCCCGCCAGCAGGGCCCACCTCTGCCTGTCCACATCGAGGACCTCGGCACGCGGCGGTCACTGCTCCAGCCCTTCCGGGCCGGTCTCACCCCGAGGGGGTGGCCGTTCCCCGGGCAGAACTGCACTTCTGCACGGTGCAGAAGTGCAGTTCCGCGCGGATCAGCCGCAGATGGCGCCGTTCGCCGCGGAGCCGACGAGCTTGGCGTACTTGCCGAGCACCCCGGTCGTGTAGCGCGGGGGCAGCGGCTCCCAGCCCTCCTTGCGGCGGGCCAGCTCCTCGTCGTCCACCAGCAGGTCCAGCGTCCGGTTGGCCAGGTCGAGCCGGATCCGGTCGCCGTCGCGCACGAACGCGATCGGGCCGCCGTCGGTCGCCTCGGGGGCGACGTGACCGACGCACAGCCCCGTCGTCCCGCCGGAGAACCGGCCGTCGGTCAGCAGGAGGACGTCCTTGCCCAGGCCCGCACCCTTGATCGCGCCGGTGACGGCGAGCATCTCGCGCATCCCCGGGCCACCGCGGGGGCCCTCGTACCGGATGACGACGACGTCGTTGGGCTGGAGCGTCCCCTCGGTGACGGCGTCCATCGCGCCCTGCTCGCCGTCGAACACCCGGGCGGTGCCCTCGAAGACCTCGGCGTCGAAACCGGCGGACTTCACCACGGCGCCGTCCGGCGACAGCGAGCCGCGCAGGATCGTGAGGCCCCCGGTCTTGTGGATCGGGTTGTTCATCGCGTGGATGATCGTGCCGTCGAGGTCCGGCGGGGCGATGTCGGCCAGGTTCTCCGCCATCGTCTTCCCGGTCACGGTCAGCGCGTCGCCGTGCAGCAGGCCGGCGTCCAGCAGTGCCTTGAGGACGACGGGCACGCCGCCCACCCGGTCGATGTCGGTCATGACGAAGCGACCGAAGGGCTTCACGTCGGCCAGGTGCGGGACGCGGTCGCCGATCCGGTTGAAGTCGTCGAGGGTCAGCTCGACCTGCGCCTCGTGGGCCATCGCCAGCAGGTGAAGGACGGCGTTGGTGGAGCCGCCCAGCGCCATGACGACGGTGATCGCGTTCTCGAAGGCCTCGCGGGTCATGATCTGGCGCGCGGTGATGCCCTTGCGGAGCAGGTTGACCACGGCCTCGCCCGAGGCGACGGCGTAGGCGTCGCGGCGGTTGTCGGGCGCCGGCGGGGCGGCACTGCCCGGGAGGCTCATGCCCAGCGCCTCGGCGACGCTGGCCATGGTGTTGGCGGTGTACATGCCGCCGCAGGAGCCCATGCCCGGGCAGGCGGCCTTCTCGATCGCCGTCAGCTCGTCACGGGTGATCTTGCCGGCGGCGCAGGCCCCGACGCCCTCGAAGACGTCGATCAGCGTGAGGTCCCGGTCGCCGAGCTTCCCCGGCAGCGTGGAGCCCGAGTAGAGGAAGACGGCGGCGAGGTCGAGCCGGGCGGCGGCCATCAGCATCCCCGGCAGGGACTTGTCGCAGCCGGCGAGCAGCACCGATCCGTCGAGCCGCTCGGCGAACATCACCGTCTCGACCGAGTCGGCGATGACCTCGCGGGAGACCAGCGAGGCGCGCATGCCCTCGTGGCCCATCGAGATGCCGTCGGAGACCGAGATGGTGCCGAACTCGAGCGGGTAGCCGCCGGCGGCGTGCACGCCCTCCTTGGCCCGCTTGGCCAGCCGGTCGAGGGAGAGGTTGCAGGGGGTGATCTCGTTCCACGACGAGGCGACGCCGATCTGCGGCTTCTCCCAGTCGTCGTCGCCCATGCCGACGGCGCGCAGCATGGCGCGGGCCGGCGCCTTCTGGTCCCCGTCGGTCACCTCGCGGCTGCGGGGCTTGACGTCGACGGTGGCTGCGCGGGGTTCCTCGACGGTGGTCACGGTCCCCGAGCCTAGGCGCGGGGACGGTGAACGCCGAGACAGCATCGATACTGGTAGCGACACCACCACCCGCTCGTCCCGAGGAGGACGCGTGACCAGCCCCTCCCGCCAGGAGCTCGCGGCCTTCCTGCGGTCCCGGCGCCGGCAGGTCGACCCCGACACCGCCGGCCTCCCCGGGAGCGGCGCCCGGCGGACCCCGGGGCTGCGGCGGGAGGAGGTCGCGCTGCTCTCCGGCGTGAGCCACACCTGGTACACGTGGCTGGAGCAGGGGCGCGACATCCACCCGTCGCGGCAGGTGGTGGACGCCCTGGCCCGCACGCTGCGACTCTCGGCGGCCGAGCACGAGTACGTGCTGCGGCTGGCCGGGCACGGCGCCCCGGCCCCCTCGGCGGGACCCGACCGGCTGCCCGCCCACCTGCAGCGGCTGCTCGACGCGCTGGGCCCCTCCCCCGCCTACGCCATCACGGCGAGCTGGGCGATCGTCGGCTGGAACGACGCCTACGCCCGCTTCTACCCCGGCGTCGCCACCGCCGGGCCCGCCGACCGGAACCTGCTCTGGCTGGTGTTCACCGACCCGGCGGTCCGCGCGCTGCTCGGGGACTGGGAGGCCGACAGCCGGCGGTTCCTCACCCAGTTCCGTGCCGAGGCCGGGAACCGGCTCGGCGACCCCGAGCTCGTCGCCCTCGTCGCCCGCCTGGAGGCCGCCAGCGAGCACTTCCGCACCGGCTGGGCCAGCCGCGACGTCGACCGGTTCAGCTCGGCCGAGCGGCGCTTCGAGCACCCCGGGGTCGGCACCCTGCTGCTCGAGCACCACCAGCTGACGCCCGCCGACGCGCCCGGCGTCCAGCTGGTCGTCTACACCGCGGCCCCGGGCAGCGAGACCGAGCAGCGCCTGCACCGCCTCGCCGGCTGACCGCGTCTGGGAGCATCGGCAGACGTGGCCACCCCCGCCCGCTTGCGCATGAGCCGCACCGCGCTGCTCCCCGTCCTCGTGCTGTTCGTCTGCACCCTGCCGCTGCTCGCGGCGGCGTGGTGGGGCGTCTTCGTCCTGCTGATCCCGGTCGTCGCCGCGGTCTGGGTCCTGCGCGTCGGGGTCGACGTCGACGCCGACGCCGTCACGGTCCGGTCGCTGGTCGGTTCCCGCCGCGTGCCCTGGACCGAGGTCGCCGGCATCCGCGCCGGCGACCGCGGGGCCCTGTGGCTGGTCACCACCCGCCGGACCGAGATCCGGCTGCCGGTGCTGCGCGCCCGCGACCTCCCCGGGCTGGCCGAGCTCTCCGGTGGGCGCATCGACGTCCCGGCGCCGCCCCGCCGGTGAGCCCGCCGGCGGGCTCCGCGCACGTACTGTCGGAGGCGTGACGCGGGTGCTCGGACGACGGGGAGCCCGGCTGGCGTGTGCGCTGCTGCTGACGGCGGCCGTGGCCGGCTGCGGCGACGACGGCGGTTACGAACCCCGCGGCGACTGGCGCCCCCTCCCGGAGGGCGCCCCGCCGCAGGTCGCCCCGCCGACCGAGGGCCAGGTCCCGCCGCCCGGGTCCCCGCCGAGCGGCGGCGGTTCCGAGCCCGGATCGAGCGACGAGGACCCCAACGTCGTCGCCTCCGGGCTGAACGTGCCGACCGGCCTGGTCCTGATGCCCGACGGGACCGCGCTGGTCGGCGAGCGCGAGACCGGCCGCATCCTGCAGGTCTTCCCCGACCGGTCCCCGGATCGCGAGCTCATGGTGGTGCCCGGCATCGACACCGCCGGCGACGGCGGCCTCTACGGGCTGGCGCTCTCCCCCACCTTCGGCGAGGACGGGCTGGTCTACGCCTACCTCTCCACCCCCACCGACAACCGCGTGGTCCGCTTCCCGATCGGTGGCACCCCGAACCCGGTGCTCACGGGCATCCCCCGCGGCGAGGTGCACAACGGCGGCGCGCTGCTGTTCGACCTCGAGGGGTCGCTGTACATCGGGACCGGGGACACCGGGAACCCCGCCCTGGCCCAGGACCCCGCCTCGCTGGCGGGCAAGGTGCTGCGGGTCGACGTCTTCGGGCAGCCCGTCGACGGGACGGCGGTCTTCGGCCGCGGCTTCAGCAACGTCACCGCGCTGTGCGTCTCCGGCGACGAGACGCTGTACGCCACCGACGACGCGAGCGGTCTCCCCGACGAGCTGACCGAGGTCGTCCGGGGTGCCGACGCGGGCTTCCCGACCGAGGGCGCGAACTCGACGCCTCCGGTGCAGCGGATCGACGACGCCGCCGGCGGCCTGGCCGGCTGCGCGGCGGCGGGCCCGACCATCCACCTCGGTGCGCTGGAGGGCCGGCGCATCTACTCGGTCACCCTCGACGGCAGCGGCGCCCCCGTCGCCGAGCCCGAGGAGCTGCTCCCCGACGAGTACGGGCGGCTGCGCACCGTCGTCCTCGAGCAGCAGACCGGCGCGCTGTGGATCACGACGTCCAACCGCGACGGCGCCGGCCAGCCCGCCGAGGACGACGACAAGGTGCTGCGCATCCTCCCGCCCGGCGCCAGCGGCGAGCAGTCCCCGCTGTGACACCGCGGTCCTACCGGACCGCACCGCGGCCACGTGCCGTCCCCCGGCTGCACTGAGCCACGACCGCCGCACCCGGCGGGGACCCCTCCGGGGCCCGCCACCGGGCACGGCCGTACTACTCGGCGAGCAGGCGCTCTTCGAGCATGCGCTTGACGGTGGCGGCGTCGGCCTTGCCGCGGGTGGCCTTCATGACCGAGCCCACGAGCGCGCCGAGGGCCGCCACCTTGCCGCCGCGGACCTTCTCCACGACGTCGGGGGCGCCGGCGATCGCGGCCTCCACCGCCGCGACCAGCTCGTCGGACTCGCCCATCACCACGAGCCCCCGCGCGGTCATGACCTCGTCCGGACCGCCCTCGCCGGCGAGGACGCCGTCCAGCACCTGCCGGGCGAGCTTGTCGTTGATCTTCCCGTCGCGGACGAGGATCGACAGCTCCGCGACCTGCGCCGGGGTGACCGACAGCTCGGTGAGCTCGACGCCGGTCTCGTTGGCACGGCGGGCCAGGTCGCCCAGCCACCACTTGCGGGCGTCACCCGGGGTCGCGCCGGCGGCCACGGTGTCGGTGACGAGGCCGAGGGCACCGGCGTTCGCCAGCCACTGCATCTCGGTCGCCGACAGCCCCCACTCCTCCATGAGGCGGGCGCGGCGGGCGGCCGGGAGCTCCGGAAGGTCCGCGGCGAGCTTCTCGACCCAGCCGGTGTCGGGCGCCAGCGGCACCAGGTCGGGCTCGGGGAAGTACCGGTAGTCGGTGGCCTCCTCCTTGCTCCGACCGGGCGAGGTGCTGCCGGTGTCCTCGTGGAAGTGCCGCGTCTCCTGCAGCACCCGGCCGCCGGCGTCGAGCACCGCGGCCTGCCGGCGCATCTCGTAGCGCACCGACCGCTCCACCGAGCGCAGCGAGTTCACGTTCTTCGTCTCGGTGCGGGTGCCCCACTCCAGGCTGCCGATGGGCGCCAGCGAGGTGTTCACGTCGCAGCGCAGGCTGCCCTGCTCCATGCGGACGTCGGAGGCGCCGAGCGCCTGGACGATCTCGCGCAGCTCCGTCACGTAGGCGCGCGCGACCTCGGGGGCCTTGGCACCGGTACCCGGGATGGGCCGGGTGACGATCTCGACGAGCGGGATGCCGGCCCGGTTGAAGTCGACCAGCGAGTGGTCGGCGCCGTGGATGCGCCCCGTGGCGCCACCGACGTGCAGGTTCTTGCCGGTGTCCTCCTCCAGGTGCACCCGCTCGATCTCCACCCGGTAGGTCTCGCCGTCGACCTCGACGTCGAGGTGGCCGGCGGTGCAGAGCGGCTCGTCGTACTGGCTGGTCTGGAAGCCCTTGGGGATGTCCGGGTAGAAGTAGTTCTTCCGGGCGAAGCGCGACCAGGTCGCGATCCGGCAGCCCAGGGCCAGCCCGATGCGGATGGTGTGCTCGATCGCCGCGGCGTTGGCCACCGGCAGGGAGCCGGGCAGGCCGAGGCAGACCGGGCAGGTCTGCGTGTTGGGCTCGGCGCCGAAGGTGGTGGTGCAGCCGCAGAACATCTTGGACGCGGTGCCCAGCTCGACGTGGGTCTCCAGGCCGATGACCGGCTCGTAGCGGGTCAGCACCTCGTCGAAGTCGACGAGCCGCTCGCCCGTGTGGGTGGTGGTCACGAGGGCGTGTCCTCCTTGGGGAGGGACCGGCCGGTGATCCAGGCGCCGATCCCGGTGAGCAGGCCGAGGACGATGAAGACGGCGAAGACGGGCTTGTCGGTGACGATCCAGAGCACCGCGCCGGCGACGATGACGAAGGCGGTCAGCGCCCACGCCGCCTTGAGCGGGCCGTTCACGCCGCACCGCCCGCGGCCGCCCGGGTGGGGAGCTGGTCGAGGAAGCGGCCGCCGCGGGCGCTGTCCAGCGCGGCCTCGACGGCGGCGGCGACCGTGTAGCAGCGGTCGTCGGCCAGGGCCGGCGCCATGATCTGCAGCCCGACCGGGAGACCCTCGGACAGTCCGCACGGCACCGAGATCGCCGGCAGCCCGGCCAGGCTGGCCGGCAGGGTGCACAGGTCCGCGGCGTACATGGCCAGCGGGTCGTCGACCCGGGTGCCCAGCGGGAAGGCCACGGTCGGGGTGACCGGGCTGACCAGGACGTCGACGTCGGCGAACGCGGCGGTGAAGTCACGGGTGATGAGGGTGCGCACCTTCTGCGCCTGGCCGTAGTAGGCCTCGTAGTAGCCGGCCGACAGGGCGTAGGTGCCGAGGATGATGCGACGCTTCACCTCGGGGCCGAAGCCCTGCTCGCGGGTGAGCGCCATGACCTCGTCGAGGTCGTGCGCGCCGTCGTCGGCCACCCGGATGCCGAACCGCATGCCCTCGAAGCGGGCCAGGTTCGACGACGCCTCGCTGGGCGCGATCAGGTAGTAGGCGGGCAGCGCCAGGTCGAAGCTCGGGCAGGAGACCTCGCGGACCTCCGCGCCCATGCCCTCGAGCAGCTGGACGGCCTCGGCCACACGGGCGAGCACGCCCTCCTCGTAGCCGTCGGTGTGGCCCTCGCCGCCCAGCTCACGGACGACGCCGACCTTGAGATCCGACAGGTCCCCGGCGGCACCGCGGCGGGCGCACTCGGCCAGCGGCGGCAGCGGAGCGTCGATGCTCGTGGAGTCCCGGGGGTCGTGCCCGCCGATCGCCTCGTGCAGGACGGCGGCGTCGAGCACGGTGCGCGCCATCGGGCCGGCCTGGTCCAGGCTGCTCGAGAAGGCGATCAGCCCGTAGCGGGAGACCGAGCCGTAGGTCGGCTTGTGCCCGACCAGGCCGGTCACCGCCGCGGGCTGGCGGATCGAGCCGCCGGTGTCGGTGCCCAGCGCCCAGGGGGCCAGGCCACCGGCGACGGCCGCCGACGACCCACCGGACGAGCCGCCGGGGATGCGGGACAGGTCCCACGGGTTGCGCGTGACCTGGTAGGCGGAGTTCTCGGTCGAGCTGCCCATGGCGAACTCGTCCATGTTGGTCTTGCCGAGCAGCACCGTGCCGGCGTCCTTCAGCCGGCCGGCCACCGTGGCGTCGTAGGGCGGCCGCCAGCCCTCGAGGATCTTCGAGCCGCTGGTGGTCGGCACGCCCTCGGTGACGAACACGTCCTTGAGCGCGACCGGCAGGCCGGCCAGCGGACCCTGCTCCTCCCCGGCGGCACGCGCGGCGTCGACGGCCGCGGCCCGCTCCAGCGCGGTCTCGCCGTCGACGTGGAGGTAGGCACCGACGGCGCCGTCCTCGGCCTCGATGCGGTCCAGGTAGGCGCGGGTCACCTCGACGGAGGAGAGCTCGCGCGCGGCGAGACGACGGCCCAGCTCGGCGGCGTCGAGATCGGTCAGCTCCGGCATGGTCACTCCTCGCCCAGGATGCGGGGCACGCGGAACCGGTCGTCCTCGGCGGCGGGCGCCCCGGCGAGCACGACGTCGCGCGGCAGGCTCGGGGTCGCGACGTCCTCGCGCAGCACGTTGGTCAGCGGCACCGCGTGCGTCATCGGGTCGACGTCGGCCACGTCCGCCTCCCCCACCTGGGCGACGGCGTCGAGCACCGCGCCGAGCTGTCCGGCGAAGCGGTCCAGCTCCTCGTCGGTGAGGGCGAGACGCGACAACGTCGCGAGGTGCGCGATCTCATCGCGCCCGAGGGCGTCGTGCGCTGACGGGGTGCTCATGCTGCGGCGGAACTCCACTCCTGCGCCGTCCCGCCGCCGGCCCGGACCGTGTGGTGCGGGAGCGTGCGGGACCGGGGAACCAACCCCGCCACTGTACGTGGGCCCAGCCAGCGGGTTCTGCGGCCGATGCCGTTCCGGAGGCGACTCGACCGCGCGGGCGGCGATGGGGGAAGCTTGGGCGGTTCGACGATCGACGACGATCGACCCGCATCCGAAGGACGCCCGGAGGAACCGTGTCCTATCTCCTGCGGCTGGTCGTCCCTGACCGGCCCGGCATCCTCGGCGCCGTGGCCACCGCCCTCGGCACCGCCGGCGTCGACATCGTGTCCGTCGACGTCCTGGAGCGCGGCAACGGGGTCGCCGTCGACGACATCGTGATCGACCTGCCGCCCGACCGGCTCCCCGACGGGCTCATCACCGCGGCGGAGGCGGTGGAGGGCGTCCAGGTGGAGTCGCTGCGACCGTTCTCCGGCCCGCTGGACACCCACCGGGAGCTCGAGCTGCTGGAGGCGCTGTCCCGGGCCGCGTCGCCGTCGTCCCCGAGTCTGGCGATCAAGCTGCTCGCGGCCGAGCTGCCGCGGGTGTTCACCAGCGGGTGGGCCGCCGTCCTCGCCCCCGGGGACGCCGGCGCCGAGGTCCTGGCGGCCTCCGACGCGGCACCGGGCTTCGAGGGCATGGCGCTGCCGTGGCTGCCGCTGGACGGGCCGCGGCTGCTGTCCAGCGAGGACGACTGGCTGCCCGAGCGCTGGCGGGAGATGGCCATCGAGATGATGGCGACGCCGTTCGGCTCGCCGCGCACCGCGGTGGTCATCGGCCGGTCCGGCGGGCCGGCGTTCCGCCGCTCGGAGCTGCTGCGGCTGGTGCACCTGACCGGCATCGCGGCGACGGTCGCCCAGCTCCCCCCGGCGTAGCCGGGCCGCGGTCGTGATCCTGCCGCCGGTCCGGGACCCGCGGTTCGTGACGATCCGCCGGGGCGGGACCCTCACCGACCCCGACCACCACCTCCTGGCGCTGTGGGCGGCGGAGTGCGCCGAGCACGTGCTCGCACTGTTCGAGTCCGCCCGCCCGGACGACCCCCGGCCGCGGGCGGCGATCGGGGCCGCCCGGGCCTGGGTGCGCGGCGAGCTGCCGATGATGGCCACCCGCGCGCTGGGCGGCCACGCGATGGGCGCGGCCCGCGACCTGCGCGGAGCCCCCCGGCACGCCGCGTACGCCGCCGGCCAGGCCGCGGTGGTCGCCCACGTCGCCGCGCACGAGCTCGGCGCGGCCGCCTACGCGATCAGGGCGGTCCGCGCCGCGTCGGCACCCGCCGAGAGCGAGGCCGCGGGCCGGGCCGAGTGCCGGTGGCAGCGCGACCGGCTCCCGGCCGGGATCCGGGAGCTGGTGCTCGACGACCAGCGGCTGCGCAACGACCTCTGCTGGTCGGTCTTCGACTGCTGAGCCGGCGTCAGTCCGCCGGTGTCGGCTCGGGGGCGGACTCCGCGGGCTCGGCGGCCGCCTCCGGCGCCGGCTCGGTGCCGTCGCCGATCGTGGCCAGGGCGCGGGCGGCGTCGGGGCCCTCGTCGAGCAGCACGCGGAAGCCGTCGTCGTCCAGGATCGGTGCCTTGACCTGCACCGCCTTGTCGTACTTACTGCCCGGGTCGGCGCCGACGACGACGAACCCGGTCTTCTTGCTGACCGAGCCGGTCACCTTGCCGCCGCGCTCCTGGATCGCGGCGATCGCCTGGTCGCGGCTGAGGTCGCGCAGCGAGCCGGTGACGACGACGGTGACCCCGGTGAGCGGGCCGGGGCCGGCGTCCTCGCCCTCGTCGGCCATGCGGACGCCGGCGGCCCGCCACCGCTCGACGACCCCGCGGTGCCAGTCGACGTCGAACCAGTCGCGGACCGCCTGGGCGATCGTCGGCCCCACGCCGTCGGCGGCCGCGAGCTCCTCCTCGCTCGCCTCGGCGATCCGGTCGAGGGAGCGGAAGTCGCGGGCGAGCGCCTGCGCGGCCGTCGGGCCGACGTGCCGGATCGACAGCGCGACCAGCACGCGCCACAGCGGCACGTCCTTGCGGGTCTGCAGGTTGGCCAGCAGCTTCTGCCCGTTGGCCGACAGGCTGCCGTCCTTCTTCGTGTAGAAGTCCGAGCGCTCCAGCTTCTCCGCGTCGAGGTCGAACAGGTCACCCTCGTCGGTCAGCAGCCCGCTCTGCAGCAGCGAGATCGAGGCCTCGTAGCCGAGGTTCTCGATGTCGAACGCCCCGCGGCCGGCCACGTGGAAGACCCGCTCCCGCAGCTGCGCGGGGCAGGACCGGGCGTTGGGGCAGCGGATGTCGGCGTCGCCCTCCTTCTCCGGGCGCAGCTCGGTGCCGCACTCGGGGCAGTGGGTCGGCATCTGGAACGGGCGCTCGTCGCCGGTGCGGGCGGCCACCACGGGGCCCAGCACCTCCGGGATGACGTCGCCGGCCTTGCGGATGACGACGGTGTCGCCGATCAGCACGCCCTTGCGCACGACCTCGGAGGCGTTGTGCAGGGTGGCCAGCTGCACGGTCGAGCCGGCCACCTTCACCGGCTCCATGTAGGCGAAGGGGGTCACCCGCCCGGTCCGGCCGACGTTGACCCGGATGTCGAGGAGCTTGGTCGTCGCCTCCTCCGGCGGGTACTTGAACGCGATCGCCCAGCGCGGCGCGCGGGAGGTCGACCCGAGCCGGCGCTGCAGCGCGACCTGGTCCACCTTGACCACGACGCCGTCGATCTCGTGCTCGACGGAGTGCCGCTGCTCGCGGTAGCGCTCGATGTAGGCCCACACGCCCTCGAGGTCGTCGACCACCTCGTACCGGTCGCTCACCGGCAGCCCGAGCTCCCGCAGCCGGTCGTAGGCCTGCGACTGCCGCTCGGGCTGCCAGCCGTCGTGGGCGCCGAGGCCGTGCACGATCATCCGCAGCGGCCGCGACGCCGTCACCCGCGCGTCCTTCTGCCGCAGCGAGCCGGCCGCGGCGTTGCGCGGGTTGGCGAACGGCGCCTTGCCCGCCTCCACCAGACCGGCGTTGACCTCGGCGAAGCCCGCCACCGGGAAGTAGATCTCGCCGCGCACCTCGAGCCGCTCGGGGAGGTCGTCGCCGGTGAGCTGCTGCGGGACGCCGGCCATGGTGCGGACGTTGGCGGTGACGTCCTCGCCCGTCGTGCCGTCGCCGCGGGTGGCCGCGCGGACCAGCCGGCCCTTCTCGTAGAGCAGCGCCACGGCGAGCCCGTCGATCTTGAGCTCGCACAGCCAGCTGACCGCGCTGCCGGAGTCGCGCTCCACCCGGGCCGCCCAGGCGGAGAGCTCGTCGCTGCTGAAGACGTTGTCCAGGCTCTGCATCCGCTCCAGGTGCTGCACCGGCGCGAAGGTGGCCGTGAACCCGCCGTTGACCTTCTGGCTCGGCGACTCCGGGGTGACCAGCGCCGGGTGGGCGGCCTCCAGGGCCTTGAGCTCGCCCATGCGCTCGTCGTACTGGCCGTCGCTGACCAGCGGCGCGTCCTGCACGTAGTAGGCGAACGCGTAGCGGTCGAGCTCCTCGGAGAGGTCCCGGTGGCGGGTGCGGACGTCGTCGGGCACCTCCGTCAGGTCCTCCCGGTCGACGGGGGCGGTGACCTGCGGGGTGTCGGTCTCGGCGTCCGTGCTCACGGTGCGAACGGTATCCAGCGCCACCGACAGCGATGCGCACCCTGCCCGATCGTGTGGCGCCTACTCCGGCTGCAGGTAGCGCGCCGCCTCACGCACGTGCGTCATCGCCTCGCGGGCGTAACCGGGAGACGCGCCCGCGAGGCCGCACGACGGCGACAGGGTGACCGCGGCGGCGAGCTCGTCGGCGGCGAAGCCGAGCTCGTTCCACCACGCCCTCAGCCGCGACGCCGTCGCCTTCGGCGCGGGGAGGACGGCGTCCGTGCCCGGCACGACCCCGAGCACCAGGTGCAGGCCGGCGTCGACGGCGGTGCCGACGGCGTCCAGGTCCTGCACCAGCCCGTGGTGGAACGAGACCGCGGCGGCACCCGCGGCCCGGAAGAGCTCCAGCGGTGCCCGGTCCGCGCAGCAGTGCACCACCACCGGGGCGCCGACGGCGTCGACCACCGCCGCCAGCTCCTGCTGCACCACGCTCGCCTCCACCGGCGGGAGCTTCCCGAAGCCGCTGACCGTGGGCAGGCCACCCTGGAGGACGGCGGGGAGGCTGGGCTCGTCCAGCTGCACGACGATCCGCGCGCCGGGCACTCGGGCGGAGACCTCGGCGACGTGCGCGACGATCCCCTCGGCGAGCGACTGGGCCAGGTCCCGTCGGGCCCCGGCGTCGACGACCGCACGGTCCCCGCGCGCCCGCTCCAGCCCGGCGGCCAGCGTCCACGGCCCGGCCGCCTGCACCTTGAACGTGCCGGTGAGCCCGCCGCCGACGTCCTGCAGCGCATCGAGGTCGCGGGCCAGGAAGTCCCGGGCGCGGCGCTGGTCGAGGCCGGTGCGCGGCACCAGCCGCCACCCGGCGGGGGTCAGGTCGACGGCGAGGTCGACCAGCAACGCGGCGCCGCGGCCGAGCAGGTCGGCACCGGCGCCTCGGGCGGGCAGCTCCGGCAGGTGCGGGAGGTCGGGCAGCTCGCCCACGACCACCCGGAGTGCCTCGACCGGGTCGGTGCCCGGCAACGACCCGACGCCGGTGGCCGGCCCCCACACCCGGGGAGCCGGCCCCGGGTCGGGTGCGGCGTCGGTGCGGTCAGGCGTTGGATCGGTCGACGGAGCCACGGCGCCGACGGTAGCCCGCCGCCGTGAGCACCCCGCCGGCCAGCAGGAGCAGGCTCGCGGTGACCACGAGCGGCTGCACGTCCACACCGGTGTAGGCCAGGGCGCCGTCCGCCGATCCGCCGTCCGCGGCCACCGGACGGCTGCCGGTGGCGGTGTGCCCGCCGCCGAGCGTGGGGCGGGCCGCCACGGGAACCGTCCCCCCGGAGACGCCCCCGGCCACCGGCGGAGCGGCCGCGGGAGGGGTGGCCGCCGGCGGCGGGGTCGCGGTCGGCGGGGTCGTCGTCGGCGGCGTTGCGGACAGGTCGCACGGGCCCGTGCCGCTGCGGTCGTCGTCGAACGGCTGGGCCGGGTCGAGCGAGACGGCCCGGTCCAGCGCCGGGGGGCTGACCGGCGACGCGGCACCGATGTAGTCGTTGAGCACGTCCACGTCGTTGGGTCCCGTGGTCGCGGTCGCGCCGGCCGGACGCCCCGCGCGGAACGCGGTGAAGCTGTCGCCGCCCTCGACGAGGAAGGAGTTGGCCACCACCGAGTACTCCGCCGCGAGGTCCAGCGGCTGGCCCCCGATGCGGACGGACGCCGGGTCGACCCGGCTGCCGACCGGCGCGTTCGGGTCGAACGCGTAGGTGAGACCGGAGACCGACAGCTGGAGGAAGCTGGCGGCACCGCTGCGGGTGGCCCACTGCTGCTCGAGCACCTGCTCGATGCCCGCTCCGGTCAGCGTCACCTCGTTGACGGTGTTGCTGAACGGCTGGACGCCGAAGGTCTCGGCGAAGGTGATGCTGCCTGCAGGGGCACCCGTCGCGCAGTTGATGTCCGCGCGCAGGCCGCCGGGGTTCATGAAGGCGACGTCGGCGCCGGGCCAGGCGGCGAGCTGGGCGTCGGCGACGAGGTTGCCGAGCGAGGACTCGCGGTCGCGGGCGGGCGCGCCGGCCAGGTAGGCGCGGTCGAGGTCCGCGGTCTGGGCGCCGACCACCTCGGCGCCCTCCGCGGCGGCCCGCGCCTCCCAGTAGGCGACGATCGCCTGGATCGCGGGGTCGGGCGCGGTCCGCCGGACCGGGACGTTCGTGGCCGTGCTCGCGGAGCGGTCCACGTCCCCGGTCGAGGTCAGCGTGAGCCGGATGTCGGTCAGCGCCTTGCCGTAGAAGCCGGCCTGCGTGACCAGCCTCGGCGCACCCGCGGGATCGGTCAGCGTGCAGTCGTAGGGCACGTGCGTGTGCGCGCTGACCAGCACGTCGACCGAGGGCAGGACCGCCGCGTTGATCGCCGCGATCGGCGTCTCCGCCAGAGCCCCCTGACAGGTGTCGAAGCCGCCGTTCGCGGTCAGCGTGCCGCCCTCGTGGATCATCGCCACGATCGCCTCGACGCCCATGCCCTGCAGGACGGCGGCGTACTGGTTGATCGCGGCGGCCTCGTCGCCGAAGGACAGGCCCGCGATCCCGCCGGGGCTGACGATGTTCGGGGTGTCGTCGGTGACGACACCGATGAGGCCCACCCGGTTGCCGCGGGTGTCGGTGAAGACCTCGTACGGCGGGAGGATCGGCTCCCCCGTCGCCGTGTCCACGACGTTCGCAGCGAGGTAGGGGAAGTCGGCGCCCTCGAACTCGTGCCCGGCGTCGCCGAAGCAGCCGTCGACGCCGGGGGTGATCCCCTGACAGGCGGTGACGTCGTCCGAGCCCTCGCCGTCCGTGGCACCGGAGATCCGGTACAGCTCGTCCTGGCCGCGGTCGAACTCGTGGTTGCCGACCGAGCTGTAGTCCAGGCCGAGGGCGTTGAGCACCTCGATGGTGGGCTCGTCGCGGAAGACGCTGGAGTTGAACGGCGAGGCGCTGACCAGGTCGCCGGCCCCGACGAAGACGGAGTCGCCGGCGTTGCCGAACGACGACCGCAGCTGCGCCAGCGTGGTGGCGATGTTCGCCGCGCCACCGACGGTCTCGGTCACGTCGTCGGTGGGTGCGGGGTCGCCGTACACCCCGTCGGGACCGGGCGAGGTGACCAGCGTGCCGTCGCCGCCCTCCTGCGGGCTGATCCGCCCGTGGAAGTCGTTCATCGCGATGATCTGGACCTGGTCACCGGTGGCGGCGGTGGCCGTTCCGGGGAGCCCGACGAGGGCGCTGGTGCCGGCCGCCGCGAGGGCGGCGACGACGGACAGGCGCGTTCTGCGCACGAGACGTTCCTCCAGGACGGTGCACACCCGGGGAGGGGTGGCGAGGCGGGCGGAGCCCGCGCGGGCACTCGGTGAGGCGACCGTCCGTGACGGACCGGTACGCCCCGGAGACCGTAACCGCCGCCACGGACCCGGACCAGGGTCCGGCGGGAGACGTTCCCCCGAGTCAACCCGCGCGCAGGACCGCGGCCTGGCCCAGGACCAGGTCCCCGCGCGCGGCGTCGGGCAGGTAGAGCACCGCCGACTGCCCCGGCGCGACGCCGCGCTGGACCTCGTCGAGGACGACGACCAGCCCCTCGGGGACGGCGTCCACCGAGCACGGCACCGGAGCCGCGTGCGCCCGCAGCTGGACCTCCGCGCGCAGCGGCAGCACCGGCGCCGGGCCGGTCCAGGTCGGGACCCCGGTGCGCACCTCGGTGACCCCCGCGAGGTCCGCGGTGCCGATGGTGACCGTCCGGGTCACCGGCTCGATGCCGAGCACGTAGCGCGGCCGCTGGTCACCCGCGCTCACGCCGAGCCCCCGCCGCTGGCCGACGGTGAACCCGTAGGCACCCGAGTGCTGCCCGACGGTCTCGCCGGTGGTCGCGTCGACCAGCGGCCCGGGCTGCTCCCCCAGCCGCCGGGCGAGGAACCCGCGGGTGTCGCCGTCGGGGATGAAGCAGATGTCGTGGGAGTCGGCCTTGGTGGCGACGGCGAAGCCGCGCTCCGCCGCGATCTCCCGCACCCGCTCCTTGGTCATGGACCCGAGCGGGAACACCGCACCCGCCAGCTGCGTGGGCGTGAGCACGGCCAGCACGTACGACTGGTCCTTGGCGGCGTCGACCGAGCGGCGCAGTTGCCCCTCGGCCAGCCGGGCGTGGTGGCCGGTGACGACCGCGTCGAAGCCCAGCGCCCGGGCCCGGTCCAGGACGGCGCTGAACTTGATCTTCTCGTTGCAGCGCAGGCACGGGTTGGGCGTGCGGCCGGCCGCGTACTCGGCCACGAAGTCCTCGACGACGTCGGCGGCGAACCGCTCGGCGAGGTCCCACACGTAGAAGGGGATGCCCAGCTCGTCGGCGACGCGACGGGCGTCGTGGGCGTCCTCGACGCTGCAGCACCCGCGGGCGCCGCTGCGCAGCGTCTGCCGGTCCGGCGACAGCGCCAGGTGCACGCCGGTGACATCGTGGCCGGCGTCGACCGCCAGCGCCGCGGCGACCGCCGAGTCCACGCCGCCGCTCATGGCCGCGAGCACCCTCACGACAGACACCTCACGCCCGGCTCATCCCCGCCCGGCGGGCCCGCTCCACCACCGGCGCGATCACGTCGAGCACGGCGTCGACGTCGGCCTCGGTCGAGGTCGAGCCCAGCGAGAACCGCAGCGAGCTGCGGGCCCGGTCGGGGTCGGCCCCCACCCCGAGCAGCACGTGGCTGGGCCGGGCGACGCCGGCGCTGCACGCCGAGCCCGTGGAGCACTCGACCTCGCGGGCGTCGAGCAGCATGAGCAGCGCGTCGCCCTCGGCGCCGGGGAAGGACAGGTGCGCGTTGCCGGGCAGCCGCCCGGGGCCGCCGGCGAGCTCGTCGTCCAGCGGGGCGCCGTTGAGCTGCGCGTCGGGCACCTGGGCCACCACGCCGGAGACCAGCCGGTCGCGCAGGCCCGCGAGCCGGACGGCGCGGTCCTCGCGGCGGGCGACGGCGACGTCGGCGGCGACCGCCAGGCCGACGATCGCGGCCACGTCCAGCGTGCCGGAGCGCACGTCGCGCTCCTGCCCACCGCCGTGCAGCAGCGGCATGCAGGGCGCGTCGCGGCGCAGCAGCAGCGCGCCGGCGCCCATGGGGCCGCCCAGCTTGTGCCCGGTGAGCGTGAGCGCGTCGACGCCGCTGGCGCCGAAGTCGACCGGCACCTGCCCGACCGCCTGCACCGCATCGGTGTGGACCGGTACCCCGACCTCGTGCGCGACGGCGGCGAGGGCCGCGAGGTCGCTCACCGTGCCGATCTCGTTGTTGGCCCACATGACGCTGACCAGCGCGACGTCGGCGCCGTCGCCGAGCGCCTCGCGCAGCGCCGCGGGGCTGATCCGGCCGGTCGGCTCCACCGGCAGCCAGGTGACCTCGGCGCCGTCGTGCTTGGCCAGCCACTCGACGCTGTCGAGCACCGCGTGGTGCTCGAGGGGGCTGGTGACGATCCGGCGGCGCTGCGGGTCGGCCTCGCGGCGGGCCCAGAACATGCCCTTGACGGCGAGGTTGTCGCTCTCGGTGCCGCCACCGGTGAACAGCACCTCCGACGGGCGGGCGCCCAGCGCCGCGGCCAGCCGCTCGCGGGCCTGCTCCGCGGTGCGCCGGGCCGCGCGGCCGCTGGCGTGCAGCGAGGACGCGTTGCCCACCCGGCCCAGCTGCTCGGTCATCGCCGCCAGCACCTCGGGGAGCAGCGGCGTCGTGGCCGCGTGGTCCAGGTACGTCACTGGCCCTCCTCGCTGGCGCTCGTCGGCCACGTGACAGTCATGCGCGTCCCTCGCGCGGTCCGCGCTCGGTCGCCGTCCCCAATGTAGTCGCGGGCGACGGGACCGCCGGTCGGGCCGGGGAGCCACCGGCCCGCGGCGCCACCAGCGCGCCGGTCGTGGACACGGCGGTCAGCAGCGCGACGGCGATCAGGACCGCGGCCGACAGCGACAGCGACCCCTCCGACGACGCCCCGACGAGGACGCCCACGACCCCCACGCACAGCGCCCCGGTGGTGACGTCGGCGATCTGCAGCGCCGCGGAGTCCGCGCCCCGCCGGTGCTCGGGAGAGTGCTCGAACAGCAGCACGCCCACGCTGGGCATGCCGAGCCCCATCCCGAGTCCCGCGACCGCCCACGTGACGTAGGCCGGCCAGCCGCCGAGCCCCGGGACGGCGACCAGGGCGGTGCCGGCGACGCCGAGGGTGAGCAGCACGAACCCGGCACGCAGCAGCCGGACGCGGGAGAGCCCGGGACGCCGGCCCTGGGAGTACGACGCCAGCGCCCAGCCCAGCGACCCGGCGGTCAGCGGGACACCGGCCGCGACCGGCGAGTAGCCGTGCAGGTGCATCAGGCTCAGCGGCAGGAGCGCGTCGACGCCGAAGAACGCCCCGGCCAGCAGACCGCGGGAGGCGACGACCGTCGGCAGGCCCCGGCGGGCGCGGGCCGTGCCGGGCGGGAGCAGGGGACGCAGCCCGAGGACGAGGGCTCCCACCCCGGCCACCGCGAGGACCACGGCGGGGCCGTCGAGCCGCTGACCGGCGTACTGCAACGCGGCGATGCCCAGACCGGCCAGACCGGCCCACCACTTCCGGGCCGGGTCGGCCGCTGCCGTGCCGTCGGGGACCGGCAGCACCCGCAGGGACGGCAGCATCAGCAGCAGGCCCAGCAGCACGAGCGGGAGCAGCCCGAGGAAGACCAGCCGCCAGCTGGCGTGCTCGGTCACCAGCCCGGAGACGACCGGCCCGACGAGCGAGGGCACCACCCACGCGGTGGAGAAGGCGCCGAACAGGGCCGGTCGCAGGGCGGCCGGGAAGCCCTGACCGGCGACGACGTACAGCGAGACGGCGATGAGTCCCGCCCCGAGCCCCTGGACGGCCCGGCCGCCGACGAGCGCAGCCATCGACCCGGCGACCCCCGCGGCGAGCAGGCCCACCGCGAACACGACGACGCCGGCCAGCAGCGCCGTCCGCGGTCCGCGCCGGTCCCCGACGTCGCCGCCGACGACCATCCCCAGGACCGAGGCCACGAGGTAGGCGGAGAACGGCCAGCCGTACCAGGCCAGCCCGTCGAGCTCGGCGACCGCGGTCGGCATCGCCGTCCCGACGGCCATCGCCTCGAACGCCACCAGGGTGACGAGCATCAGCAGGCCCGTGGTCCGCAGCCGCAGCCGCGGGCCGAAGATCCCCTCGTCGGCCACCGGTGCCTCCCTCCCCTGCCGGTCCGGCCCCGGACGCGATCGGGCGCCGGCCTCCTGGGAGGAGACCGGCGCCCGATCGGAACGGGTGCTGCGTTACTTGCGCGCGGTGATCTGCTCGGTCGCCTGCGGGACGACGACGTTCAGGTCGCCGACCACACCGAAGTCCGCCAGCTCGAAGATCGGGGCCTCGGGGTCCTTGTTGATGGCCACGATGGTCTTCGAGGTCTGCATGCCGGCCCGGTGCTGGATGGCGCCGGAGATGCCGACCGCGACGTAGAGCTGCGGCGACACCGTCTTGCCGGTCTGCCCGACCTGGAAGCTGTGCGGGTAGAAGCCGGAGTCGACGGCGGCGCGCGAGGCACCGACGGCGGCACCGAGGGAGTCCGCGAGGGCCTCGATGATGGAGAAGTTCTCCGCCGAGGCGACGCCGCGACCGCCGGAGACGACGATCCCGGCCTCGGTGAGCTCGGGCCGCGAGGACTTCTGCTCGACGACGCGGTCGACCACGCGGGTGGCCTTGGCGGCGTCGGAGATCGACACGGTGACCTGCTGCTCGGTGCCCGCGGCCGGAGCCGGCTCGGGGGTGACCGAGTTGCCGCGCAGGGTGTAGATCGGCGTCCCGACGTTCACCTTCGAGTGCACGATGACCTGGCCGGCGAAGGCCAGCTGGGTCGCGGTGCCGTCGGGCTGGATCTCGGTGACGTCGGTCAGGAAACCGCTGCCGGTCTTGAGCGCCAGACGGGCGGCGATCTCCTTGCCCTCCGGCGAGGAGGGGATGACCACGGCGGCCGGCGACTTCTCGCCCACCAGCTGGGCGAGCACCTCGGCCTTGGGGGCGACGAGGAACTCGTCGACCTCGGGGCTCTCGGCGACGTAGACCGTCGCCGCGCCGTACTCGGCCAGCTTCTCGCGCAGGACGGCGCCGACGCCCGGGGCGCCGATCACCACTGCGGACACGTCACCGAGGGCGCGGGCGGCGGTGAGCGCCTCCAGCGTCGTCTTGCGCGCACCGTCACCGGTGGCGTTGACCTCGGCCAGGACCAGGACCTCTGCCATGACTGTTCGTCTCCTCTTCCGCGTCGATCCGGGTCAGACGATCTTCTGGCCGGCGAGGTAGTCGACGAACTTCTGGGCGCCGTCGCCCTCGTCGGTCACCTTGACGCCCTCGCCCTTGGGCGGGCGGCCGGCGAAGTCGACCACCGAGCTGGTGGCGCTGCCGAGACCCACCGTGGAGGGGTCGATGCCGAGGTCGGCCAGCGTCTTGGTCTCGACCGGCTTCTTCTTCGCCGCCATGATCCCCTTGAACGAGGGGTAGCGCGGCTCGTTGATGGTGTCCCAGGTGGACACGATCGCCGGCAGCGGGGCCTCGAGCGCCCAGTAGCCACCGTCGGTCTGCCGGTTCACCTTCACCGTCGAGCCCTCGACGGTCAGCTTCTGCGCGCCCGACACCTGCGGCAGCCCGAGGCGCTCGGCCAGCAGGGCCGGCATGACCGCCACCTGCCCGTCGGTCGAGGTGGCGCCGGTGAGGATGAGGTCGTACTCCATCTGCTGCAGCGCCGCGGCCAGGATCGCCGAGGTCTGGATGGCGCACGAGCCGTGGATCGCGTCGTCGACGACGTGGACGGCCTTGTCGGCACCCATCGACAGCGCCTTGCGGATCGCGTCGGTGGCGCTGGCGGGACCCACGGTCAGCACCGTGACCTCACCGCCCTGCGCCTCCTTGACCGTGAGCGCCTCCTCGATGGCGTACTCGTCGATCTCGTTCACGACGTTGTCCGCGCCGGCACGGGCGACGGTGTTGTCCGACGGGTCCAGCGTGCGCTGGGTACCCGAGTCCGGGACCTGCTTGACCAGAACGACGATGTTCATCGCCAGACCTACCTCCGAGTACGTGCGGGGGACGCGAGCCCGACGGCCCGCCTGGCTCCGATCATGGAGGTTACTTCCAGGTAAAGACGCCGGGGCTGTCGGAGGCCGGTGAGCCCGGTCACCCGGGGGGTGCCCACTCCCCCGTCTCGGTGAAACGGCGCAGCGTGGCGGCGGCCGGAGCGAGGTCCAGGCCCTGCCCGGCGACCCACTCGTCCGAGTAGTACGTGTGCGCGTACCGCTCGCCGCCGTCGCACAGCAGGGTGACGACGCTGCCCTGCACCCCGGCCCGCAGCATCTCCGCGACCAGCGCGAAGGCGCCCCACAGGTTGGTGCCGGTGGAGCCCCCGGCGCGCCGGCCGGTGGCCTCGGCGAGGTGCCGCATGGCAGCCAGGGAGGCCGCGTCGGGGACGCCGATCATCCGGTCGACGATCGTGGGGACGAACGACGGCTCGACCCGCGGCCGGCCGATGCCCTCGATCCGCGACGAGATGCCGGTCGTGCAGTCCCGGTCCCCGGAGGTGTAGCCCGGGAGGAACGCCGAGTTCTCCGGGTCGACGACGGCCAGCCGGGTGGGGAAGCGCCGGTAGCGGATGAAGCGGCCGATGGTGGCGCTCGTCCCGCCGGTGCCCGCACCGACGACGACCCACTCCGGCACCGGGGAACGTTCCAGCGCCATCTGCTCGAAGATCGACTCGGCGATGTTGTTGTTGCCGCGCCAGTCGGTGGCCCGCTCGGCGAAGGTGAACTGGTCCAGGAAGTGCCCGCCGCACTCCGCGGCGAGCCGCCGCGCCTCCTCGTAGATCTCCGGCGGGTCGGCCACGAAGTGACAGCGGCCGCCGTGGAACTCGATGAGCGCGACCTTCTCCTCGCTCGTCGACGCCGGCATCACCGCGACGAACGGCAGCCCGAGCATCCGGGCGAAGTAGGCCTCGCTGATCGCCGTCGACCCGCTGGAGGCCTCGACCACGGTGGTGCCCTCGGAGATCTGCCCGGAGCAGAGGCCGTAGAGGAACAGCGAGCGGGCGAGACGGTGCTTCAGGCTGCCGGTCGGGTGGGTCGACTCGTCCTTCAGGTAGAGGTCGATGCCCCACTCGGGCGGCAGCGGATAGCTCAGCAGGTGGGTGTCGGCGCTGCGGTGCGCGTCGGCCTCCACGACCGCGACCGCGCGGTCCACCCAGGCGCGCCGCGCCGGGTCCGACCGGTCGACATCCGTGCTGCCCGGGACGCTCACCGGGCCATGGTGACGGACGAGGCGGCCGATGTCCGGACCCGGGCGACGCCACACCCGTGTCGCCCCCCGACTCCGGTGCGCGATGCCGAGCCGCGCCGGACGCGGAAGGACCTTCTCCGGCCGCTGCGCGGCTCCTATCCTCCGCCCACCGTGAGCGCCCAGCTCACCGGACGGGGGGCGGCCGGCGGCCCGGTCGTCAGGGGAGCGCACGCCATGACTGAGCGCCGATTCGGTCCGTACGTACTCCAGGAGATTCTCGGTGTCGGCGGGATGGGCGAGGTGTGGCGAGCCCACGACACCCGGCGCGAGCGCTCGGTCGCACTGAAGCTCCTGCCGGAGTCCCTGGGCCAGGACCCGGAGTTCCGGGCCCGCTTCCGTCGCGAGTCCCACGTCGCGGCCCGGCTCCGCGAGCCGCACGTCATCCCCATCCACGACTACGGCGAGATCGACGGTCGGATGTTCATCGACATGCGCCTGGTGGACGGCCCCGACCTCGGCGAGCTCCTCAAGGAGGGCCCGCTGCCGGCCGAACGTGCTGTCCGCCTGCTCTCGCAGGTCGCCGACGCGCTCGAGGCCGCGCACTCCGACGCGCTCGTGCACCGTGACGTCAAGCCGAGCAACGTCCTGGTGACCGCGAACGACTTCGTCTACGTCGTCGACTTCGGCATCGCCCGGTCGATCGGCAGCACCCGGACGTCCCTGACCATCACCGGCGCGACCGTCGGCACCCTCGACTACATGGCGCCCGAGCGGTTCACCAACCAGCCGCTCGACGGACGGGTCGATGTCTACTCCCTGGCCTGCGTGTTCTCCGAGTGCCTCACCGCCGTCCGCCCCTTCCGCGGCGACGACCTCCCCGCCCTGCTGTACGCGCACCTGTACACCGACCCGCCGTGCCCGAGCAAGGTGGTGCCCACGGTCCCGGCCGGCATGGACGAGGTCGTGCGGAAGGGCATGGCCAAGAAGCCGGAGGACCGGTACAGCACCCCCGTCGAGCTCATGTCCGCCGCGCGCCGCGCTCTGACCGCAGACGCCGCTGCACACGACGTGGCACACGTGCAGGCACACCCGATGGCCCCCGAGACGATCCGGACCGCCGTCCCCGATCCCTGGGTCGCCGCGCAGCAGGTCCACGGCGGCTACCTGGGGGCGGCCGCGCACAAGATGGGCGTGGTCTCGGCGGGCGGCGTGCACAAGTCGGTGGAGCAGTTGCCGCCGCCCTCCTGGGGACCGGGCGGTCCGGCGTCGCCGCCCGCCCAGGAGCGGCGCGCGGGAGACGGGCCGGGGCGCCGGACGGCTCTCATCGCCGGTCTCCTCACGCTCCTCCTCGTGGCCGGCCTGGTCACCTACCTGCTGTGGCCCGCGGGGGACGGCGACGGCGACACCGCCGGGAGCACCGCCGAGCCCCCCGTGGAGCCCGAGAGCAGCAGCAGCGCCCCAGCCACGTCGGCGGCACCACCGCCGGCCCCGCTACCGAGCATCGCGGTGCCCACGGCGGTCGGCGTCCCCATCGCGGTGCCTCCGACGCCCGGTTTCCTCGCTGTCGCCCCCAACGGCCGTTACGCCTACATCACTCACGGGGAAGCAGGCGTCGTGTCGGTGCTGGACCTGACATCACTGCAGATCAACGCGACCATCCCCATCGAGGCGGGTCCCCCGCGTTTCGTCACCTTCTCGCCGAGCGGCGACCGGGCCTACATCACGGTCTACAACGCCGACTACTCCCGTAACGCGGTCGTCTTCGTCGACACGGCCAGCAACGAGGTCACCGCGACCGTGCCGGTCGGGCATCGCCCGTTCGCGCCCGCGACCTCGCGCGACGGCGACCGGCTCTTCATCCCGCTGCACAACGAGGGCCGGGTCGAGGTGCTCGACACCGCAACCGCGCAGGAGGTCGACTCGTACGAGGTGCCACCCAACCCGCACTGGATCGCGATCAGCGCTGACGGCACGCGCGCCTACACGGCCAATCACGAGTCCGACGTCATCACCGTCCTCGACCTCACCGCCGGCGGCCGGGTCCTGGGCACTCTGCCGGCGGGCGACTCACCGCACAGCGTGGCCCTCTCACCCGACGGCAGCCGAGTGGCCGTCGTCTCCTACGACAGCAGCGACGTCCGGCTCGTCGACACGGCGACCGACCAGCTGGTGGCCACTGGACCAGTGGGCCTGCGCCCGCAGGACGTCACGTGGGCGCCGGACGGGCGCCGCTTCTATACCGCCGACGTCGACGGCAACACGATGTCGGTGGTCACCGCAGACACCCTCACCGTGACCGCGAGCGTGCCGGCCGGTGACGATCCGACCAGCGTCGGCGTCTCCCCGGATGGGAGCCACGCCTACGTCACCGACCTGGCGACTGCCACGGTCCGGGTGTTCGATCTGACCGGCTGACGGCCCGTCAGGCCTCCACCGACGGCTCGGCGGCGGCCACCAGCGCCGGCCGCTCGGCCGGGGTGACGGTCACCGCCGTGCCGGGGGTGAGCGCCTGGCTCTCGACGCTGGGGACGTCGACCAGGACCTCCAGCCCGTCCGGCAGCGCGACGGCGATCCGGGTGACGGCGCCGGAGAACGTCCGGGTGACGACCCGGCCGTGCCCGCGGTCGTCGGCGGTCACCAGCAGCCCCTCCGGGCGGACCAGCGCCACGGCGGCACCGGGCGGCGGTGTGGCGCCGAGGATCTCGCGACGGACGCCGAGGAACTCCACGTCGCCGTCGCCGAGCACGGCGGGGATGCGGTTCATCGTGCCGACGAAGCCCGCGACGAAGGCGGTGGCGGGCCGCTCGTAGAGCTCGTCGGGCGTGGCGACCTGCTCGAGCCGGCCGGCCCGCATGACGCCGACCCGGTCGGCCACCGACAGCGCCTCGGCCTGGTCGTGGGTGACGAAGACCGTGGTGATGCCGAGCTCGAGCTGGAGGCGCCGGATCTCCTCCCGCAGCTGGAGCCGGACCTGCGCGTCCAGCGCCGACAACGGCTCGTCGAGCAGCAGCACCCGCGGCTCGACGGCGAGCGCCCGGGCCAGCGCCACCCGCTGCTGCTGGCCGCCGGAGAGCTGGTGGGGGTACCGGCCGGCCCGGTCGGCGAGGCCGACCAGCTCCAGCAGCTCCGCCGCCCGGTCGCGCCGCTCGGCCTTGCTCCCGCGCCGGCGCACCCGCAGCCCGAAGGCGACGTTGTCGGCGACGGTGAGGTTCGGGAACAGGCTGTAGGCCTGGAAGACCATGCCCATGTCCCGCTTGTTGGCCGGGACGCCGGTGACGTCCTCGCCGTCGAGCAGCACGCTGCCGCTGTCGGGGCGCTCGAAGCCGGCGATGGCGCGCAGGGCCGTCGTCTTCCCGCAGCCGGAGGGCCCGAGCAGGGCGAGGAACTCCCCGCCGGCGATGTCGAGGTCCAGACCGTCGAGGGCGAGCACGGAGCCGTACTGCCGGGTGAGACCGGAGAGCCGGACGGCGACCCCCGGACGGCGGCGGAGCTCCGCGGCGGCGCCCTCCCGCGGGAGCGCGGCGGCCGGGGTGGACGGGACGGCGGTCATGCGGGGTCCTCTCCCCCGCGCCGGCGGTCCAGCGCGGAGATCAGCAGCAGCAGCGCCCAGGTGAGCATCAGCGAGAGCACCGACACCGCCACCGACAGCTGCGGCTCGGCGGCCGCGGCCTTGACGATCCAGGTGGGGAACGTCTCGAAGCCGAGGATGTTGGCGACCGTGAACTCGCCGAGCACCAGCGCGACGGTCAGGAAGGCGGCGTTGAGCACCGAGGTGCGCAGCATCGGCAGCACGACCGAGGCCATCACCTGCGGCCACGAGGCACCGAGGTTGCGGGCGGCCTCGGTGAGGGTGCGCAGGCCGGCGCCGCGGACCCCGGCGTCCAAGGCGCGGTAGGCGAACGGCATCGCCAGCACCACGTAGACCAGCACGAGGATCCAGGGCAGCTCGGGCTCCTGGAGCGCGAACATGAACTCCGCGACCGGGGTGCCGAGGAAGTAGTCCGGCGCCCACGCCAGCACGCTGCGGACACCGACGACGAGCGCGATCGGCGGCAGCACCAGCGGCAGGAGGGTCAGCACCTCGACCGTCGTCCGCAGCCGGGGCAGCCGCAGCTCGACCAGCATCACGAGCGGCAGGAGCAGCGCGAGCACGATGAGCACGGTCAGCAGCGCCAGCAGCAGCGAGCGGCCGAACGCCTCGGCGAAGCCCTCCGCGCCGGGGATCCGCGTGTAGGGCTCGACGGTGATCCCACCGCCGCGGCGGTTCTCGAGCGTGTACCAGATCGAGGCACCCAGCGGGATCAGGAAGTAGGCCCCGAGGACGGCGAAGACGACCCAGCGCCACCACCCGGTGCCCCGCCGGCGTCCCGGCCGGCCGGGCGTCTCCGGGGCGACGCTTCCGGCGCCGGTGACGCCGGTGGTCATGGCCGTCATCCCAGCCACCGCTGGGCGCGCCGCTGGACCCACGCGTAGAAGACCATCACCAGGCCGATGAGCACGACCATGCCCAGCGCCAGCGCCTTGCCCAGGTTCTCGGCACCGACGACGACGTTGCTCGACAGCGAGTCGGCGATCTGCAGGGTGACCAGCGGCACGCTGCTGCCCACCAGGGCCCGGGCTGTGGCGTAGGCGGCGAACGAGGAGGCGAACAGCAGCATCGTCGCGCCCAGCACCGGCGGGGCGAGCACCGGACCGCCGACGTGGCGCCAGTACTGCCAGCCGCTCGCGCCCAGGTTGTCGGCGGCCTCCCGCCACTGCGGCCGCAGCGCCTCGAGCGCCGGGACGATGGTGAGGACCATCAGCGGGATGAGGAAGTACAGGTAGACCAGGCCCAGACCGGCCATCGAGGCCAGCGAGAAGTCGTCGAAGCCGAAGACGTCGGTGATCAGCGAGGTGACGACGCCGGCGTTGCCGATCGCGGCCAGGAAGGCGAACGCCAGCGGGATGCCGCCGAAGTTGGCGAGGACACCGGCGGCGGTGAAGACCAGCCGGCGCAGCAGCAGCCCGCGGCGGGACCGCTGGATCGCCACGGCCAGTGCCAGACCCAGGACCGCGGCCAGCACCGCGGTGGTCGCCGAGAGCTGCAGGCTGCCCATGTAGGCCCGCCCGTAGGCGCCCTCGGTGATCCGCCCGATGTTGTCGGTGGACCAGCCCTCCTCGAAGGTGACCGGGTCGGTGACGCGGAACGCCTCCACCGCCAGCAGGCCGATGGGCAGCAGCAGGAAGACCGCGAGGTAGACGAAGAACGGCAGCGTGCCGAGCACGGCCGTGAGAGTGGCGCGGTGCGCACCGGCGCGCCGGCCCCCCTGGGTGCGGGGGGCCGGCGCGCCGGATGCGTCCGGGAGGGTGGTGCTCAGCCGGACATCTCCTCGTTCCAGCGGGCCGTCACGACCTCCTTGGCAGCGCTCTCCTGCTCCTCGGTCGGGAAGTCGACCTCGTCCTCGACCGGCGGCAGGGCCGCCAGCGCCTCGGCGTCGGCGGTCCCGGCGTCCTGCATGGCGGGCAGGCGCACCGGCCGGGCGCCGCCGGCCAGCCACAGGTTCTGGCCCTCGTCGCTGTAGAGGAACTCCTGCCACAGGCGGGCGGCCGCCGGGTGCGGGGCGTAGGCGCTGACCGCCTGGCTGTAGAAGCCACCGAACAGCCCGTCGGCGGGGACGACGACCTCCCACTCGGTGCCGACCTCGGCCAGACCGTCCTTGTAGGCGGCGTTCAGGTAGTCCCAGTCGATGACGATCGGGGTCTCGCCGCTCTCGATGGTCGCCGGGGTGCTCTCCACCGGGTTGAAGTTGCCGGCGTCCTTGAGCTGGACGAAGAAGTCGATGCCCGGGCCGATGTCGTCGAGGTCACCGCCGTTGGACAGCGCCGCCGCCCACACACCGCCGAACGCCGCGCCCGCCTGGGTGGGGTTGCCGTTGAGGGCGACCTGACCGGCGTACTGCGGGTCGAGCAGGTCCGCCATCGTCTGCGGGCACTCGGCGACGATCGAGGCGTTGCAACCGATCGACATGTAGCCGCCGTAGTCGTTGTACCAATGACCCTCGGGGTCCTTCTGGCCCTCGGGGATCTCGTCCCAGGTCTCCACCTGGTAGGGCGCGAGCAGGTCCTGCGCCTGCGCCTGGCGGGCGAAGGCGGTGGCCAGGTCGACCACGTCGGGGGCCCGGTCCTGGCCCCGCTGCTGGTCGACGGCGTTGAGCTCCTCCTGGCTGGAGATGTCGGGCGAGGCGCTGTTGACGGTGATCCCGTACTTGTCCTCGAAGGCGGAGATGATCTCGCCGTAGTTGGCCCAGTCCGGCGGCAGGGCGATGACGTTGAGCTCGCCCTCGGCCTTCGCGGCCTCGATCAGGTCGTCCATCGAGCCGAAGTCCGACAGCGAGGTCGCCTCGGCCGCGTCGCTGCCGCTCCCACCGCCGTCGCCGTCGTCGCTGCCTCCGCAGGCGGCGAGGGTGAGGGCGGCCGTGAGCAGGGCCACGGTCGTCGAGGTGCTGCGTCGCACGGGGTTCCTCCGTTTGTCCGTTCCGCCCAGGGGCTCGCTCGGGCGGCCTCCGGGATGGTGACAGACGCGGTGCCGTCCGGGCGGCCGGAACGGCGACCGGCGGGAGAACAGTCCGCGAACGGGCGATCGCCGGCCCGGCCTAGCGGCCGGTGAAGGTGGCCTTCCCGGGCCCGTTCTCGAGGAACGACTGCATGCCGTGCCGCTGGTCCTCGGTGCCGAACAGGCCGGAGAACAGCCGGGTCTCCAGCGCCAGCGCCTGCGGCAGGGGCAGGTCCAGGCCCTCGTCGATGGCCTGCTTGGCCGCCGCCAGCGCCGCCGTCGGGCCCGCGGCGAACCGGCGCGCCATGGCCAGGGCGGTGGAGTAGACCTCGTCGTCGGGGACGACGGCGTCGGCCAGGCCCATCTCCAGCGCCTCCTCCGCACCCACGTGCCGGCCGGTGAAGACGAGGTCCTTGGCCTTGGCCGGGCCGACGAGCCGCGCCAGCCGCTGCGTGCCGCCGGCGCCGGGGATGACGCCGAGCTGGATCTCGGGCTGGCCGACCTTGGCCGAGGCACCCATCACGCGGAAGTCGGCGCACAGCGCCAGCTCGTAGCCGCCGCCGAGTGCGTACCCGGTGATGGCCGCGATGACCGGCTTCGCGATGCGCTGGACGGCGATGAACGAGTCCTGCAGCTCGCGGCCCCAGGCGGCCATGCCCCGGGCGTCGAGCTGGGCCATCGCCTTGATGTCGGCGCCGGCCGCGAAGACCCGCTCGCCGCCGTAGATGACGACCGCGCGGACCTCCTCGCGGGCGGTCGCCTCCATCGCGGCGGCGCGGACCTCGCGGTGCAGCTGGTCGTCGATCGCGTTCATCTTCGGCCGGTCGAGGCGGATGGTGCCCACCCCGTCCTCGACCTGCAGGGTCACGAACTCGGGCTCGCTCACGGGCACCTCCGGAGGTGGGACGTCGTCGTCGCGGCGACCCTAACGAGGACGGCCGCTCAGCTCGCGCGGCGGGCGGTGAAGCGGCCGTCGGCGCGGTCCAGGCTCAGCGGCAGCCCGAACGTCTGCGACAGCCCCTCCGCGGTGACCACCCGCTCCAGCGGGCCGGCGTCGACCACCTCGCCGCTCCGCAGCAGGAGCGCGTGGGTGTAGCCGGGCGGGATCTCCTCGACGTGGTGGGTGACCAGCACCTGCGCCGGCGCGTACAGGTAGCCGGCGAGGTCCGACAGGCGGGCGACGAGGTCCTCGCGGCCGGCGAGGTCGAGCCCGGCGCCGGGCTCGTCGAGAAGCAGCAGCTCCGGGTCGGGCATGAGCGCGCGGGCGATCTGCACGCGCTTGCGCTCGCCCTCGCTGAGCGTGCCGAACGGGCGGTTGGCGAACCCGTCCACGCCCCACTGGCGCATCAGCATCGCCGCGCGGGTGAGGTCGGCGATGTCGTAGCGTTCGCGCCAGCGGCCGACGACGGCGTAGCCCGCGGAGACGACGACGTCGCCGGTGCGCTCGGCCGGGGCGATCCGCTGCGCCAGCGCGGCGCTGGTCAGCCCGATCCGCGGGCGCAGCTCGAAGACGTCGACGGCGCCCAGCGTCTCGCCGAGCAGCCGCACCTCGCCCCGGGTCGGGTGCATGTGCGCGGAGACCAGCTGCAGCAGCGTCGTCTTGCCGGCGCCGTTGGGGCCGAGGAGGACCCACCTCTCGTCGGCCCGGACGGTCCAGTCGACCCCGCGCAGGAGGTGGGTCTGGCCGCGGACGACGTCCACCCCCCGGAGCTCGAGGACGGGCTCGGACGGAGCGGGAGACGACACGACCCCATCCAACCAACCCGCCCCTCGGCCCGGGTTGGCAGGATCGGGCGATGAGCGCCGCAGGGAACGTCCTCGAGGTCTGGCCGGGCTCTCCCACCCCCCTGGGTGCGCACTGGGACGGCACCGGCACCAACTTCGCGCTCTGGTCGGCCGGCGCGCACGCGGTCGACCTCTGCCTGTTCGACCCCGACGGCACCGAGCACCGTCACCGCCTGCAGGAGAACACCCACCAGGTGTGGCACGGCCGGGTCCTCGGCATCGGCCCCGGGCAGCGCTACGGCTACCGGGTGCACGGCGGCTACGACCCGGGCTCCGGGCTGCGCCACAACCCGGCGAAGCTCCTGCTGGACCCCTACACCCGGGCGGTCGACGGCGAGCTGACGCTGCACCCGTCGCTGTTCGGCCACCCGGGCGACGCGGTCGACTCCGGCGTCCCGGACACCACCGACTCGGCGCCGTACGTGCCGCGCGGCGTCGTGGTGCACGACCCGTTCCCGTGGGACGGCGACGCCCCGCCGGGCATCCCGTGGTCGGACACCGTCATCTACGAGGTGCACGTCCGCGGGGCCACGATGCGCCACCCCGACGTCCCCCCGGCGCTGCGCGGCACCTACGCCGGCCTCGCCCACCCGGCCTTCGTCGAGCACCTGCAGGCGCTCGGCGTGACCGCAGTGGAACTGCTGCCGGTGCACCACTTCGTCAGCGAGCCGCACCTGCTGCGCCGCGGACTGACCAACTACTGGGGCTACAACAGCCTGGGCTACTTCGCCCCGCACGCCGCCTACAGCTCCTCGGGCTCGGACGGCCGGCAGGTCACCGAGTTCAAGGCGATGGTCAAGGCGCTGCACGCGGCCGGGATCGAGGTCATCCTCGACGTCGTCTACAACCACACCGCCGAGGGCGACCAGACCGGCCCCACCCTGTCGTTCAAGGGCATCGACAACCACGGCTACTACCGCCTCGACGGCGCCAACCCCGCCCGCTACACCGACTACACCGGCTGCGGGAACACCCTCGACGTCCGCCGTCCGCAGGTGCTCGCGCTGCTCATGGACTCGCTTCGTTACTGGGTCACCGAGATGCACGTCGACGGGTTCCGGTTCGACCTCGCCGCGGCGCTGGCCCGCTCGATGCACGACGTCGACCGACTGTCGGCCTTCTTCGACGTCATCCACCAGGACCCGGTCGTCAGCCAGGTCAAGCTCATCGCCGAGCCCTGGGACGTCGGCGAGGGTGGCTACCAGGTGGGCAACTTCCCGCCGCTGTGGACGGAGTGGAACGGCCTCTACCGCGACACCGTCCGCGACGTGTGGTCCGGCGCGCACGTCGGCGTCCGCGACCTCGCCTACCGGCTGACCGGCTCCTCGGACCTGTACCGCGCCGACGGCCGCCGTCCGTTCGCCAGCGTCAACTTCATCACCGCGCACGACGGGTTCCCGATGCGCGACCTGGTCACCTACGAGCACAAGCGCAACGAGGCCAACGGCGAGGACAACCGGGACGGCGAGAGCCACAACCGCAACTGGAACTGCGGCGTCGAGGGGCCGACCGACGACCCGGCGGTCAACGCTCTGCGCGCCCGGCAGGTGCGGAACATGCTGGCCACGCTGCTGCTGTCGACCGGCGTCCCGATGCTCACCGCCGGAGACGAGCTCGGCCGGACCCAGGGCGGCAACAACAACGCCTACTGCCAGGACAACGAGATCTCCTGGATCGACTGGAGCAGCGTCGACGGCGACCTGCTGGCCTTCGCCTCCCGCCTGGTCGGCATCCGCCGGGCCTCCCCCGTGCTGCGGCAGGTCGCCTTCTTCGACGGCAAGGAGATCCCCGGCACCGGGGGCACCCGCGACCTCGCCTGGTTCGCTCCCGGCGGCGGCCAGCTCACCAACGCCGACTGGTTCGACACCGACCTGCAGACGATCGGGATGTACCTCGACGGGCGCGGCATCCGGCACCGCGACGAGCACGGCCACCCGGTGCAGGACGAGTCCTACCTGGTGCAGCTCAACGCCGGGCCCGAGCCGGTCGAGGTGACGCTGCCGGGCGCTCCGTGGAGCGACGGCTACGAGTTCGTCGTCTCCACCGAGTACCCGACCGGTGCCCCGCCGCGGCCGACGGTGGTCGCACCGGGCCCGATCGAGCTCCCCGCGCGCACGGTCTGGCTGCTGCGGGTGCTCCGCCAGCCCTGAGCTGCTGCGGTGCGGCCTCGTGCGGTGTTCTCCCGGCTCCTGCGGTGCTGTAGCGCCGCACGAGCACGAGGAGAACCGCAAGAGTCCCCTGGCGGTGCGGGAGGTCAGTCCTGGGGCTGCTCGAAGGTGATGACGGTCCAGCCCAGCAGCAGGCGGTCGCCGTCGGAGAGCGGGTGCGCGACGCCGGGCTCGAGCTGCGTCCACTCGGTGGCCTCGGGGCCGGCGACGTGGGTGCCGTTGAGCGAGCCGAGGTCGACCAGGGACACCTCGCGGCCCTGGCGCTGCACGGCGGCGTGCGCGGAGGAGAGCACGTTCTGGGTGTCGGCGATCGGCACGGGACGCGCGGTGCCGGCGGCGACCAGCTCGTGGCTGTCGGGACGGCGGCCGAGGACGAGGTCCTCGTCCACGCTGACGACCAGGCCGTCGTCGAAGCGGAGGATCGGCACCGCGGCCGAGTCCGGCTTCCAGAAGGCCGTGGCCTCGCCGCCGTCGGTGCCGGGGCCCTGGGTGGCGGCGGGGGCCGAGAAGCCACCGCTCGCCGAGCCGAAGCCGGCGTCGGAGGGCGCGGAGAAGGAGGAGGGCGCCTGCGTGGCGCTGGGGACGACGGCCGCTGACGAGTGCGCGACGGCGGCCAGCTGCAGCATCGCGCCGCTGCCGGGGACGGTGCCCTCGACGAGGTCGTAGGCGACGCCGGGCGGCATGGTCGGGACCGGCTGGCCGGGGCCGACGTAGAGGCTGGCACCGAGCTGGAAGCCGGCGGCGAGCGTGCAGCCGCCCTCGACCTGGTGCCCGGCGACGGGGACGCCGTCGACGGCGGGCTGGCCCTTGCCGGACCACAGGGCCACCCCGGTACCGGAGCCACCGGCGGTGTCGACGAGGACGAGGGCGAAGGATGCGGAGCCGCCGCTGAGCGCGGCGACCTGTCCGGCGACCGCGGCCAGGACCCGGTCGGCACCGGGGCCGGACACGCCGAGGCAGGCGTGCAGAGCTGCCGCCAGAGCGGGGGAACCGGGAGCGTCCACCCACAGCAGACCGCCGCCGCGACGGGCGACGACGGAGTCTCCGGGCAGGACTTCACAGCGGTCGGGCATGCCCGCCAGCCTAGTGACCGCGGGCGGAACTCGGCGGGTCCGCCCGTCCCGCCACGCCGTGTCCGCTCTGACCTGCAGGGAGAGGTGAGCAGGGCGTGACGGGTGGGGTACCGGCCGCCTCCTCCCGGGCTCCGCGGCGAGCCCGGGAGGGCGGCGGTCAGGCGCTGGCGACCAGACCCAGCTCGGCCGGATCGGCCAGGTGCGCCGACTGCGGCAGCACCCGCACGGTGTAGCCGAACGCGCCCGTGCGCTCCAGCGGGACGGTCGCGGTGAACCAGTGCCGGGACCCGTCCGCCTGCTCGTGGGTCATCGGCACCGTCGTGACGTCGTGCAACCCGTCGGCGTCGTCGACCCGTCCGTAGGCCGCCTGCACCTGGACGTCGTCCGGCGCCAGACCGGGCAGCTCCACCTCGGCGCGCAGGGCGAGCGTGGTGCCGATCTCCGGGGTGTCCCCCGCGCCGGTGGCCTCCACGTGGGCGACCCGGATGCTGCTCCAGCGCTCCTGCACGCGGGCCCGCCAGGCCGACTCGTCGCGGGCGGGTGCGTAACCGCTCTGGGCCATGTCCCGGGCCGAGCCGGCGGCGGGCACGTAGAGGCGCTGCACGTAGTCGCGGACCATCCGCGTGGCCAGCACCTTCGGCCCGGTCTCGCGGAGGGTGTGCCGCACCATCTCGACCCAGCGGCTGGGGATGCCGTCGCGGTCGGTCTCGTAGAAGCGCGGGATCACCTGGGTGCCCAGCAGGTCGTAGATCGCGTGGGCCTCGACGTCGTCGCGGCGGTCGGGGTCGGCGACGCCGTCGGCGGTGGGGATGGCCCAGCCGTTCTGGCCGTCGAACCACTCGTCCCACCAGCCGTCGCGGATGGAGAGGTTCAGCCCGCCGTTGAGCGCGGCCTTCATGCCCGACGTGCCGCACGCCTCGAGCGGGCGCAGCGGGTTGTTGAGCCAGACGTCGCAGCCCCAGTAGAGGTAGCGGGCCATGCCGATGTCGTAGCCGGGCAGGAACGCGATGCGGTGCCGGACGGCCGGGTCGTCGGCGAACTTCACCATCTGCTGGATCAGCTGCTTGCCGCCGTCGTCGGCCGGGTGGCTCTTGCCGGCGATGATCAGCTGGACGGGCCGGTCGGGATCCAGCAGCAGCGCCCGCAGCCGCTCCGGGTCGCGCAGCATCAGCGTCAGCCGCTTGTAGCTGGGCACCCGCCGGGCGAACCCGATGGTGAGCACGTCGGGGTCGAAGGCCGCGTCGGTCCAGCCGACCTCGGCCGGGGCGGCACCACGCGACAGCGCGGTCTCCCGCAGCCGGCGGCGCACCTCCTCGACCAGCCGGACGCGCAGCATCCGCCGGATGCCCCACAGTTCCCCGGCGCTGATCCGGTCGACGCCGTCGAAGGAGACCGGCTGCTCGGCGGAGAACGGGTCGCCGTTGCGCGAGCTCTGGGTGCCGAGGTCGACCAGCTCCCGGGCGGTCCAGGTGGGTGCGTGCACGCCGTTGGTGATCGAGGAGATCGGGACGTCGTCCTCGTCGAACCCGGGCCACAGGTAGCTGAACATGCCCCGGCTGACGTGGCCGTGCAGCTGGCTGACCCCGTTGGCGCGCTGACCCAGCCGCAGCCCCATGTGGGCCATGTTGAACTTGGTCGCGTCCGCCTCGGCACCGAGCGGGATCAGGTGCTCGAGCGGGACGCCGAACCCGGCGAAGTAGCGCTCGATCAGCGCCCGCGGGAACCGGTCGATGCCGGCCGGCACCGGCGTGTGGGTGGTGAACACCGTGCCGGCGCGCACCGCCTGCAGCGCCTCGGGGAACGACAGCCCGTGCGACTCGGTGAGCTCGCGGATCCGCTCGACGCCCTGGAAGCCGGCGTGGCCCTCGTTGGCGTGGAAGACCTCGGGTGCCGGGGTGCCGCTGAGCTGGCAGTACGCCCGCAGCGCCCGCACGCCGCCGATGCCCAGCAGCATCTCCTGGCGCAGCCGGTGGTCCTCGTCGCCGCCGTAGAGCCGGTCGGTGACACCGCGCTCGGCCGGCGCGTTCTCCTCGATGTCGCTGTCGAGCAGCAGCAGCGACACCCGGCCCACCTGGGCCCGCCAGACGTGGGCGTACAGGGTGCGGCCCTCGGGCAGCGGCACGGAGATCACGACCGCCGTCCCGTCGGACTGGCGGAGCAGCTTCACCGGCAGGCCGTTGGGGTCCAGCGCCGGGTAGTGCTCGAGCTGCCAGCCGTCGGCCGAGAGGCCCTGCTCGAAGTAGCCGGCCCGGTAGAGCAGCCCGACGCCGATCAGCGGGACGCCGAGGTCGGAGGCGGCCTTGAGGTGGTCCCCGGCGAGGATGCCGAGGCCGCCGGAGTACTGCGGCAGCACCTCGGTGATGCCGAACTCCGCGCTGAAGTAGGCGATCGAGGCGGGGGCCTCCTCGCCGAGCGACTGGTACCAGTGCGGCGCGGACAAGTAGTCGTCGAGGTCCTCGACGACGTCCTGCATGCGGCGCACGAAGCGCCGGTCCTTGGCCAGCGTGGCCAGCCGGGCGGCCGAGACCTCGCCGAGGACCTTGACCGGGTCACCCCCGCAGGTCTGCCACAGGTCGGGGTCGAGAGCCTCGAAGAGGTCCCGCGTCTCCGGGTGCCAGGACCACCGGAGGTTCATCACGAGTTGGGCGAGCGGCATCAGCTCCTCGGGGAGCGATGCCCGGACAGTGAACCGTCGGAGAGCACGCACGGAGCGACCCTAGCGACGGGAGCCCGTCCGTGCGCCCCTCCTCACGCACCGCAGTCGGGCTCCGGAGAGCAACCCGTGTGGCTGACGTCCCCCTGCTCCGACATGCCCGACCTGGGTGATCTCGCTAGCGTGATCGTGATGACTGGCCGCGCTGACCTCCGCCTCGGCATCACCGATGTCGCCCCCGTCGTGTCCTGCGGGTCCTTCTCGGCCCGCGCCGTGGTCGGTGAGCACCTGCCGATCACCGCCACCGTGTTCCGCGAGGGCCACGACGCCGTCGCCGCGGACGTCGTGTTCGTCGGCCCGGACGGCACCGAGTCCGACGTCACCCGCATGGCGCCCTACAGCCAGGAGCCCGACCGCTGGCTGGCCACGGTCGTCCCCGACCGGGAGGGCCGCTGGACCTTCCGTGTCGAGGCCTGGAGCGATCCGCTGGCCACGTGGCACCACGCCGTCGAGGTCAAGATCGAGGCCGGGCAGGGCGCCGAGGAGCTGGCCAACGACCTGGAGGAGGGTGCGCGGCTGATCGAGCGGGTCGCCGCCGACTCCGACGGGGAGTGGCGCCCCCGCCTGACCGACGCCGCGGCGGCACTGCGCGACACGGGCCTGGAGCTCACCACCCGCGTCGCCCCCGCTCTGGCCCCGGCCGTGCAGGAGTACCTGCACGACCACCCGGTCCGGGAGCTGGTCACGGCATCCCCCGAGTACGAGGTGTGGGTCGACCGCCCGCGCGCGCTCTACGGCTCCTGGTACGAGTTCTTCCCGCGCTCCACCGGCCCGGTCGTGGGCGGCGTCCCGACGCACGGCACGTTCACCACGGCGGCCGACCGGCTGCCCGCGGTGGCCGACATGGGCTTCGACGTCGTCTACCTGCCGCCGATCCACCCGATCGGCACCGTGAACCGCAAGGGCCGCAACAACACGCTGACCCCCGAGCCCGACGACGTCGGCTCGCCGTGGGCGATCGGCTCCGCCGAGGGCGGCCACGACGCCGTCCACCCGCAGCTGGGCACGATGGAGGACTTCCGCGCCTTCGTCGACCGCACCCGCTCCCTCGGCATGGAGGTGGCGCTGGACTTCGCGCTGCAGGCCGCACCCGACCACCCGTGGGTGCAGTCGCACCCGGAGTGGTTCACCACCCGGCCCGACGGCACGATCGCCTACGCGGAGAACCCGCCGAAGAAGTACCAGGACATCTACCCGATCAACTTCGACAACGACCCCGAGGGCATCTACGCCGAGTGCCGGCGGGTGCTCCAGGTCTGGATCGACGCGGGGGTGAAGGTCTTCCGCGTCGACAACCCGCACACCAAGGCGCTGAACTTCTGGCACTGGCTGATCTGGGACGTCAAGCAGAGCCACCCCGACGTCCTGTTCCTCGCCGAGGCCTTCACCCGGCCGGCGATGATGCACCAGCTGGCCCGCGTCGGGTTCACGCAGAGCTACACGTACTTCACGTGGCGGACCGAGCGCGGCGAGCTCGAGGAGTACGGCCGCGACCTCGCGTCCACGGCGCACTACATGCGGCCCAACTTCTTCGTGAACACCCCGGACATCCTGCACGCGTCGCTGCAGTTCGGCGGCCCGCCGATGTTCAAGATCCGCGCGGTGCTCGCCTCGATGATGAGCCCGACGTGGGGCGTCTACTCCGGCTACGAGCTGTTCGAGCACGTGGCCGTCCGGCCCGGCAGCGAGGAGTACCTCGACACCGAGAAGTTCCAGCTGCGGCCGCGGGACTGGGCCGCCGCCGAGGCCTCGGGCCGCAGCCTCGCGCCGTACCTGACGCGGCTCAACGAGATCCGCCGCGCGCACCCGGCGCTGCAGCAGCTGCGCACGCTGCGCTTCCACCCGGTCGACAACCCGAACCTGATCTGCTTCTCCAAGACCGACCCCGGCTCCCAGGACGCCGTCCTCGTGGTGGTCGCCCTGGAGAGCCACAACCGGCAGATCGGGACGACGGCGCTGGACCTGGGCGTCTTCGGCCTCGACTGGCACGAGCGCTTCGCCGTCCGCGACGAGCTCTCCGGCGCCGAGTACGACTGGGGCCAGTTCAACTACGTCGAGCTCGACCCGTACCACGAGCCGGCGCACGTCTTCTCGCTCACGTTCCCCCGGCCGGTCAGCTGGCCGCCGCCGGTTCCCTGAGCTCCCCTCCCGCGCACGTGACCCGCCACCCGTACAGCACTACCGAGGGGCACTCCTCCCGATGACCGTTCCGGTTCCCGACCACCCGCGCCGCTCCGCGCTCCCGCCGCCCGGCACCGACCCCGAGTGGTACAAGCGCGCGGTCTTCTACGAGGTCCTGGTGCGCGGCTTCGCCGACAGCAACGCCGACGGCGTCGGCGACCTGCGCGGCATGATCGACAAGCTCGACTACCTGCAGTGGCTCGGCGTCGACTGCCTGTGGCTGCCGCCGTTCTTCGCCTCGCCGCTGCGCGACGGCGGGTACGACGTCAGCGACTACACCGCGGTGCTGCCGGAGTTCGGTGACATCGAGGACTTCCGCGAGCTGCTCAACGAGGCGCACTCCCGCGGCATGCGGCTGATCATCGACTTCGTCATGAACCACACCTCGGACCAGCACCCCTGGTTCCAGGCCAGCCGCAGCGACCCCGACGGGCCCTACGGCGACTTCTACGTGTGGGCCGACGACGACACCGGCTACCCGGACGCGCGGATCATCTTCGTCGACACCGAGTCCTCGAACTGGACGTTCGACCCGGTGCGCAAGCAGTACTTCTGGCACCGCTTCTTCTCCCACCAGCCCGACCTGAACTTCGAGAACCCGGCGGTGGTCGAGGCCGTCCTCGACGCGCTGCGGTTCTGGCTGGACCTGGGCATCGACGGCTTCCGCCTGGACGCCGTCCCCTACCTGTTCGAGGAGGAGGGGACCAACTGCGAGAACCTCCCCCGGACCCACGAGCTGCTCAAGCAGGTCCGCAAGGTGGTCGACCGCGACTACCCCGACCGGGTGCTGCTGTGCGAGGCCAACCAGTGGCCGGCCGACGTCGTCGAGTACTTCGGCGAGAACGGCGACGAGTGCCAGATGGCGTTCCACTTCCCGGTCATGCCGCGGTTGTTCATGGCCGTCCGGCGGGAGCAGCGCTTCCCGATCTCGGAGATCATGGCCCAGACGCCGGACATCCCCGACAACTGCCAGTGGGGCGTCTTCCTCCGCAACCACGACGAGCTGACCCTCGAGATGGTCACCGACGAGGAACGCGACTACATGTGGGGCGAGTACGCCAAGGACCCCCGCATGAAGGCCAACATCGGCATCCGCCGCCGGCTGGCGCCGTTGCTGGACAACGACATCGACACCCTCGAGCTGTTCAACGCCCTGCTGCTGAGCCTGCCCGGCTCGCCGGTCCTGTACTACGGCGACGAGATCGGCATGGGCGACAACATCTGGCTCGGTGACCGCGACGGCGTCCGGACGCCGATGCAGTGGACGCCGGACCGCAACGGCGGCTTCTCCACCGCCGACCCGCAGCGGATGAACCTGCCGCTGAACCAGGACCCGGTCTACGGCTACCAGGTCACCAACGTCGAGTCGCAGCTGCGCAACACGAACTCGCTGCTGCACTGGATCCGGGAGATGCTCCGCGTCCGCGGCCAGCACCCGACGTTCGGCCTGGGCAGCTACGCCGAGATCGGCTCCCGCAACCCCACGGTGCTGTCGTTCGTGCGCGAGTTCGGCGACGACATCGTGCTCTGCGTCAACAACCTCTCGCGCTTCCCGCAGCCGGTGGAGCTGGACCTGCGCCGCTTCGAGGGCTACACGCCGATCGAGCTCACCGGCCGGGTGGAGTTCCCGCAGATCGGCGTCCTGCCCTACATGCTCACGCTCCCCGGGCACGGCTTCTACTGGTTCGAGCTCGCCAAGCCGGCCGTTCCGCACACCGAGCCGGCCGAGGCCGAGGAGCTGGAGCCGAGCAGCGCGGTGGCCGACTCCCTGTTGGCCGCGGGTGTGGTCAGCCAGGCCCACGACATCGGCACGGACGTCTCCGACCGGGGAGGGCAACGATGAGCGCGCTCACCGACATCCTGCGGGAGTGGATGCCGCACCAGCGGTGGTTCGGCGGCAAGGGCCGGGAGTGGTCCGGCGTCGAGGAGGACGGCTTCTTCCTCGAGCGGTCGGACCCGGCGCTGTCGGTGCACCGGGTGCGGGTGACCTACGCCGACGGCGGCAGCGACACCTACCTCGTACCGCTGTCGTGGCGCGACCACGCGAACGAGGAGCTCTCCTCGGCGTTCGTCGGCGCGGTGTCCAGCGGTGACCGCGAGAACTACGCCTACGACGCCCTGCGCGACCGGGACGCCACGCCGCCCTGGCTGGTGCACCTCGTCGCGGCCGACACGGTCGGGCCGATGCACTTCCACCCCGCCGGCATCGCCCCGATCCCCGAGGGCGTGCCCGGCGACATCGTCTCCACCGAGCAGAGCAACACCTCCCTGGTCTACGGCCAGGAGGCGATCCTCAAGCTGTTCCGGCGGCTCGAGCCCGGCCTCAACCCGGACGTGGAGATCCACGCGGCGCTCAGCGAGGCCCGGAACGAGCACATCGCCCCGCTGCTCGGGCACATCGAGATCAACGACCTCGACCCGGCGAACGACCCGGCCACGGTCGCGATGCTGCAGACGTTCGTGCCCAACGCCAGCGACGGCTGGCGCCTGGCCACCGCGAGCGTGCGCGACCTCTACGCCGAGGGCGACCTGCACGCCGACGAGGTGGGTGGTGACTTCGCCGCGGACAGCGAGCGGCTGGGCGCGGCGACCGCGTCGGTGCACGGCGACCTCGCCCGGGTGCTGCCGACCCGGCCCGCCGACCGCGAGTGGTTCGCCGCCGCGGCCGAGGAGATGACCGGCCGGCTGGAGGCGGCCCTGCCGGCGGTCCCGCAGCTGGAGGAGCACGCCGAGGGGCTGCGCCGGCTCTACGCCGGGCTGGCCGAGGCCGAGGAGCCGGTCACCCGCCAGCGGGTGCACGGCGACCTGCACCTCGGTCAGGTGCTGCGCACCGCGACCGGCTGGATCATCCTCGACTTCGAGGGCGAGCCGGCCCGCCCCCTCGCCGCCCGCCGGCAGCTGGACAGCCCGATGCGCGACGTGGCCGGCATGCTCCGCAGCTTCGACTACGCCGCCCGGCACATGCTGGTCGAGCAGCCGGAGGACACCCAGCGCGCCTACCGCGCGCAGGAGTGGGCCGAGCGCAACCGCAGTGCCTTCTGCGCCGGGTACTCCGCGGCCAGCGGGCTGGACCCGTGCGCCGGCTCCCCCGTGCTGCGCGCGTTCGAGGCGGACAAGGCCGTCTACGAGTGCCTCTACGAGGCGCGCAACCGCCCCCACTGGCTGATGATCCCGCTGCAGTCGCTGGCGCGGCTCGCGGCCGCCGGCTGATGACGGCCCGGCTCCCCCAGCCCGCACCCCACGCCATGAAGAGGACGACGACGCGATGACCACCCCCGAAGGCCCCCCCACCCCCGAGACGCCCGACAGCCCGGCCACGCGCGAGGAGCTGGAGCAGGCGGTCGACGCGATGGCCGAGCAGGCCCGGGCCGCCGAGGCCGAGCCGGTCGTCAACGCCGCGCCGGCCCGCAAGCGCGCGCCGGCGGCGAAGAAGGCTCCCGCGAAGAAGGCGGCCGCGGGCAGCGACGGCGCCCCGGCGAAGAAGGCCACCCGGAAGGCGACCAAGAAGACGGTGGCCGCGCAGGGTGCCGTGGCCGAGGTGGAGCCCGCTGCCGACGCCGACGCGGTGTCCGCGCAGAACGCCCCGGTCCCCGGCGCCCCGGCGGCGGCGAAGAAGGCGCCGGCCAAGCGCGCGCCGCGCAAGAAGGCGGCCCCCGCGGCGACCGCCGAGCCGCAGGCCGACGTCATCGCCGAGCAGGGCGGCACCGCGACGCCGGTGGTCGCGCCGGCGCCCATCGCCGAGCCCGGCTCCCCGTCGGGTGCCCCGGCCGGTCAGCCGCAGGCCCCGGACCCCGACCCGGCGGCAGCGGACGAGCCGCAGGCGCCGGCGGAGACCACCGCCGCGGCGCCGACGCCCACTCCTCCCTCCGGGGACACCGCGCCGCGCGACGTCGGCGGGGACGACCTCCGCGCGGTCGTCGAGGGCTGGTCGCACGACCCGCACGCCGTGCTCGGTGCCCACGAGACGGCGCACGGCTGGGCGGTCCGGACCCTGCGGCCCGAGGCCGTCTCCGTCGCCGTCACCGACGAGGACGGCAGCCGCTACGAGGCGCGCCAGCTGCACGGCGGCGGCATCTACGAGGCCCTGCTGCCGGAGCAGCCCGGGGACTACCGCATCGAGGTGACCTACGGCGACGGCGCCGGGGGCACCAACACCTTCACCGTCGACGACCCCTACCGCTGGCTGCCCACCGTCGGTGAGCTCGACCAGTACCTCATCCGCGAGGGCCGGCACGAGCAGCTGTGGCAGGTGCTCGGCGCGCACGTCCGCCGCTACGACACCCCCCGGGGCCCGGTCGAGGGCGTCTCGTTCGCCGTCTGGGCACCCAACGCCCGCGGGGTCAAGGTGACCGGCGACTTCGACTACTGGGAGGCGCGCGCGTACCCGATGCGGGCGCTGGGCTCCTCCGGCGTCTGGGAGATCTACATCCCCGGCGTGCAGGCCGGCAGCCGGTACCGCTACCACGTGCTGGGTGCCGACGGGACGTGGCGGGAGAAGTCCGACCCCCTCGCCTTCGCCACCGAGGTGCCACCGCTGAACGCCTCCGTCGTCACCGAGTCCACCCACGAGTGGGCCGACGAGGCGTGGCTCACCGACCGGGCGGCCGGCAACTGGCACGAGCGGCCGATGAGCGTCTACGAGGTGCACCTCGGCTCCTGGCGGCAGGGCCTGTCCTACCGGCAGCTGGCCGACGAGCTGGTCGACTACGTCGCGGCCGCCGGGTTCACCCACATCGAGTGCATGCCCGTCGCCGAGCACCCCTTCGGCGGGTCCTGGGGCTACCAGGTCACCAGCTATTACGCCCCGACGTCCCGCTTCGGCAGCCCCGACGACTTCCGCTACCTGGTCGACAAGGCGCACCAGGCCGGCATCGGCGTCATCGTCGACTGGGTCCCGGCGCACTTCCCCAAGGACGACTGGGCCCTGGCCCGGTTCGACGGCACGCCGCTGTACGAGCACCCCGACCCCCGTCGCGGGGAGCAGCCGGACTGGGGCACCTACGTCTTCGACTTCGGCCGGACCGAGGTGCGCAACTTCCTGGTCGCGAACGCGCTGTTCTGGTGCAAGGAGTTCCACATCGACGGCATCCGCGTCGACGCGGTCGCCTCCATGCTCTACCTCGACTACTCGCGCAAGGACGGCGAGTGGGCGCCGAACGTGCACGGCGGCCGGGAGAACCTCGAGGCCGTGGCCTTCCTGCAGGAGATGAATGCGACCGTCTACCGAGAGGTTCCGGGCGTCGTCACCATCGCCGAGGAGTCCACCGCGTGGCCGGGCGTCACCCGGCCCACCCACCTCGGGGGCCTGGGTTTCGGGTTCAAGTGGAACATGGGCTGGATGCACGACTCGCTCGAGTACATGAGCAAGCAGCCCGTGCACCGCAGCTACCACCACGGCCAGATGACGTTCTCGATGATCTACGCCTACTCCGAGAACTACGTGCTGCCGATCAGCCACGACGAGGTCGTCTACGGCAAGGGCTCGCTGCTGCGGAAGATGCCCGGCGACCGGTGGCAGCAGCTGGCCAACCTGCGCGCCTACCTCGGCTACATGTGGTCCCACCCGGGCAAGCAGCTGCTGTTCATGGGGTCGGAGTTCGCGCAGGACTCCGAGTGGGCCGAGAGCCGGTCGCTGGACTGGTGGCACCTCGACGACCCGGCGCACCGCGGCATCCTGCAGCTGGTGACCGACCTCAACGGCCGGTACCGCGAGCTCGAGGCGCTGTGGTCGCTGGACGTCGACCCGGCCGGCTTCCAGTGGATCGACGCCAACGACGCCACCGGCAACGTGCTGAGCTTCCTGCGCTTCGGGCGGCCGGGCGGCGACGGGACGGCGGGCCAAGCGCTCGCCGTCGTCACCAACTTCGCCGGCCAGCCGCACCACGGGTACCGGATCGGCCTGCCCCGCGGTGGCACCTGGCGCGAGGTGCTGAACACCGACGCCGAGGGTTACGGCGGCTCCGGGGTCGGCAACGCCGGGGCGGTGGTCGCCGAGGAGCAGCCGTGGCACGGCCAGCCGTTCTCGGTGACGCTCTCCGCTCCGCCGCTCGGGACCGTCTGGCTGCTGCACGAGGGATGACCACGCCGCGCGCCTCCTCCCCTTCCCGGAGGAGGCGCGCGCGTCCCGGTTCCCCGGTCCGCATCGACCGTGCATCATGGCCCGGCTCCGGACGGCCGCACGGGCGGCGCCACCAGCAGACGAGGAACCACGCTCCATGAGGCACGTCTCGCGCCGCGCGGTCGTCGCGGCAGCGGTGGGCAGCGCGCTGCTCACCGGCTGCACCACCAGCATCGACGGAACCCCCGCTCCCCCGGTCTCCGACGTGGCGGCCGACCAGTTCCCGATCACGGGCGCCACCGACAGCGACGTCGACCGGCTCGCCCGGAACGCCCTGGCCGACCTCAACGACTTCTGGTCGGCGGCCTACCCGGAGTTCTACGGCGAGGACTTCACCCCACTGGCGGGCGGCTACTGGTCGGTGGACACCGAGGACCTCGACTACGACCTCTACCCGTCCGACACGGGTGTGGGCTGCGAGGAGCTGCCGATCGACCCGGCCGAGGTCGAGGGCAACGCGTTCTACCAGCAGGACTGCGACGTCATCGTCTACGACACCGCCCTGCTGCGGCAGCTGACCGAGGAGACCGGCTCGTTCAGCGGGCCGGCGGTCATGGCCCACGAGTTCGGCCACGCGATGCAGGGCCGCTTCGGGTTCAGCGAGGTGACCATCCGCGACGAGACGCAGGCCGACTGCTTCGCCGGCGCCTTCACCCGCTGGGTCGCCGACGGCAACGCGCCCCACACCACCCTGCGGATCCAGGACCTCGACAACGTGCTCGCCGCGTTCATCCAGCTCCGCGACCCTGTCGGGGAGACCGACACCGACGTCGAGGGCGCGCACGGCTCGGGCTTCGACCGGGCGTCGGGCTTCTACGAGGGCTACAGCGGCGGGGTCGGCAGCTGCCGCGACGACTTCGGCGCCGACCGGGTGTTCACCGTCGACGAGTTCACCACCGAGGAGGACTACCAGAACGAGGGCAACGCGTCCTACGAGGAGATCTTCAGCATCATCGACCAGTCGCTGCCGCTGTTCTACGAGGGCGACTGGCTGGAGGGCTTCGAGCAGCCCTCCGTCGAGCTCTTCGACGGCACCGCGCCCGGCTGCGGCGACATGGGCGCGGAGAACCGCGACGTGGGGTTCTGCGCCGACGACGACACGGTCTACGCCGACGAGACCGACCTGCTGCAGCCGGCGTACGACGAGATCGGCGACTTCGCCGTGGCGACGGCGATCGCGCTGCCCTACGCCGAGGCGGCGCGGGCCAGCCTCGGGCTCTCCACGAACGACGACGAGTCGACCGTGTCCAGCGTCTGCCTGACCGGCAGCTACGCGGCCGCCTTCTTCAACGGCGACTTCACGACCGACGACGGCGGCGTGCAGCTGAGCCCGGGCGACGTCGACGAGGCGATCCTCTTCCTGCTCAGCTACGGGCAGACCGACAGCGTGCTGCCGAACACGACGGCCACCGGCTTCGAGCTGGTCGGCGCCTTCCGGGCCGGTTTCCTCCAGGGGGCCGGCGCGCCGGAGTGCGGCATCAGCGGCTGACCCGCGGTTGCCGTCCTCCCGGTGCGGGCACCCCGCACCGGTGGGACGACGCACCTACGGAGCGACCTGCGCGCTGATCGGCGCCCTCCTGTCGGCGGGCTGCGTCGTGTCCGTCGGCGGGGTGCCCAGCACCGCCGAACCGCCCCGCTCCGACGTCCGCGCCGGGGTGGTGGAGGTGATGGGCAGCGACGGCGGCGAGGTCGACCAGCTGGCCGCCAACGCGCTCGCCGACCTCCAGGACTTCTGGGACGAGCAGCTGCCCCAGGTCTTCGGCAGCGACTTCGAGCCGCTGAGCGGCGGCTTCTTCAGCGTGGACCCCGACGACGTCGACCCGGCCGTCTACCCGCAGGGGGCCGGCTGCGGCACCGATCCGCGCGACGTGGAGGACAACGCCTTCTACTGCCAGGCCGAGGGCGTCGCGAACTCGGACTCGATCAGCTGGGACCGCGCCTTCCTCGCCGAGCTCGCCGACGGGTCCGGCCGGTTCCTGCCGGCACTGGTGATGGCCCACGAGTTCGGCCACGCGATCCAGTCGCGGGTCGGCTACCCGCGGACGTCGATCCTGACCGAGACGCAGGCCGACTGCCTGGCCGGGGCGTGGACCGCGTGGGTCGCCGACGGCGAGGCCGAGCACACCCGCATCCGGGAGTCCGAGCTGGACCAGGTGCTCGGCGGCTACCTGCAACTGCGCGACCCGGTCGGCACCGGGCAGCGCAACGACCAGGCCCACGGCTCCTTCTTCGACCGGGTCTCGGCGTTCCAGGAGGGGTTCGACGCGGGCACCGAGGCGTGCCGGGACGACTTCGGACCCACCCGCCCCTTCACGCAGGCCGAGTTCCTCCGCGACGAGGACCTCGCCTCCGGCGGGGACGCGCCCTACCCCGAGGTCGGGACGCTGGCGGCCTCATCGCTGCCGGAGTTCTGGACGCGCGCGTTCGACGAGGTGCTCGACGGCGAGTTCGACCCGCCGGCCCTCGAGCCCTTCGACGGCAGCCCGCCCGCCTGCGCCGACGACCCCGACCTGGACCTCGTCGCGTGCCCGGGCGAGGGGGTGGTCGGCTACGACGACACCGATCTCGCCCGGCCGCTCTACGACGAGATCGGCGACTTCGCCGTGCTGACCGCCGTCTCGCTCCCGTACGCGCTGGTCGCCCGCGACCAGCTGGGCCTCTCCACGGACGACGACGACGCCCGGCGCTCGGCGATCTGCCTGACCGGCTGGTACGCCGCCGCGGTGGCCGACGGCGAGCTGTCCGGGATCGTCATCTCCCCGGGCGACGTCGACGAGAGCGTCCAGTTCCTGCTCACCCGGGCGCGGGACGAGGCGGTGCTCCCGGGCCTCGACATCTCCGGCTTCGAGCTGGTCGACCTCTTCCGCGCCGGCTTCCTCGAGGGCGCCTCCGCCTGCAGCGTGGGCGCGTAGTCCTCTAGTAGAGCGCGATCATCAGCTGGCGGCGGGCGGCGGCCACGCGGGGGTCGTCGTCCCCGACGACGGCGAACAGCTCCACGAGGTGCTGGCGCGCGGCGTCCCGGTCGTCGCCCGCGGTGCGCCGGACGGTGTCGACCAGCCGGGCGAAGGCACCCTCGATGTCGCCCATCCCGAGGAGGAAGTCCGCCGCCCGGGTCTGGGCGGCGACGTCCTCGGGAGCGGCGTCGGCGAGGGCGAGCGCATCCGGGCCCGCGGCCTCGGCGCGCTGGAACAGCTGCACCTGCCGCAGCGCCAGGCCCGCGACCGGGTGGTCGGGCTCGACGTCGAGGATCGCCTGGTAGGCCGCCTCGGCGCCGGCCAGGTCGCCCTGCTCGAGCGCCGCCTCGGCGGCATCGAGCCGCGGGTCCTCGGCCTCCGGCTCGGCGGCCTCCCCCTCGCCGGGGACGCCGCCGCCGGTGGTGGCGCGGACGAGCTCGGCGACGAACTGGCGGGCCTGGTCCTCGGGGATCGCGCCGGTGAACTCGGCGACGAGCTGCCCCTGCCACACGGCCTTCACCGCGGGGATGCCCTGCACCCGCAGCCCCTGGGCGAGCGCCGGGTTGGCGTCGACGTCGACCTTCGCCAGCACCCAGGAGCCGCCGCCCTCGCCGGCCAGTCGCTCCAGCACCGGGGACAGCTGCTTGCACGGGCCGCACCACTCGGCCCACAGGTCGAGCACGACCGGGACCTGGAACGACCGGTCCAGGACCTCGCTCTGGAAGGTCTCCTCGGTGACGTCGACGACGGCTGCTCCCGGGGCGCCGGCCGGTGCGGTGGCATTCGGCGGCGGGGCGGCCTGGGCGCGGGCGGCGGCGTCGGACCGGGCCTTGACGGCGGCGAGGTCGACGGCGCCGGACATCGCGGCGGCCAGCTGTGCCTGCTGGGCCTGCGCGCGCGGGTCGGGGCGTCCGGGGCGAGTGGGCTGCATGCCCCCGATGATCCCACCCTGGCCGCGGGCGTGGCGGCGGGTGCCCTCGGTCCCCCACACCGCCGTCCCCACACCGCCGTCCCCGCCGCCGCGTGACGCGCCGCGGAAGTGCCGCCGTGGTGAGCCGGGTGCCGCGCTGCAGCGCGGCACCGGGCACCGTGGCGCGGCAGTGCCGCGGTACGGGGGCCGAGCGGGCAGGCTAGGCGACCGGGGCGGGGCGTAGCGCCGGGACCGAGCGCAGGCCGAACACCTCGCGCAGCGCCAGCTTGGCGGCGTTGTCGCCGCACATCCCGTGCACCGCGGGGCCGGGCGGGGTCGCCGCCGACGCGAGGTAGGTGCCCTCGACCGGGGTCTTGTACGTGTTCCACCGCGGCACCGGCCGGGCGAGCATCTGCCGCAGCGACGCCTCGCCGTTGGAGATGTCCCCACCGATGTGGTTGGGGTTCCACTGCTCCATCTGACCGGCGTCCTTCGTCACGCGCGCCACGATCGTGTCCCGGAAGCCGGGCGCGAACCGCTCGACCTGTGCCTCGATCGCCTCGGTCATGTCGACGTCGGAGCCGTGCGGCACGTGCACGTAGGCCCAGAACACGTGCTCCCCGCCGGGCGCCCGCGTGCGGTCGACGACCGTCGGCTGGACCGCGAGGACGTAGGGCTTCTCCGCGGGCCGGCCGTGGGCAGGGCCGTCCTCGCCGGCGATGGTCTCCTCCAGGTTGCCGGCGACGTGGATGGTGCCCGCGCGGCGGACGTCGGGGTTGGTCCACGGCACCGGCTCGGAGAGGATCCAGTCGATCTTGAAGACGCCCGGCCCGTGCTTGTAGCGCGACACCCAGCGCCGGTAGCCGTCGTTCACCCGGTCCCCGGCCATGCGCACGAACGCCCGCGGGGTGGTGTCGAGCAGGACCGCGGGCACGCCCTCGAACTCGCGCAGGTCGGTCACCTCGTGCCCGGTGACCAGCTCGCCGCCCTGCTGCTCGAAGGCCCGCACCATGGCGTCGGCCAGCTCCTGCGACCCGCCCTCGACCAGCGGCCAGCCGCCGTGGTGGGCCAGCATCCCGAGGAGCATGCCGAGGGCCGACGTCAGCGGGCGGGACAGGTCGAGCATCCCGTGCGCGGCCGCCCCGGCCAGCAGCGCCTGCCCCTCCTCGGTGGAGAAGTTCCGCCGGGCCAGCCACCGCACGTTCGGCAGCCCGGTCAGCCCGAACCGCGCCACCTGGACGGGGCTGTGCAGGGGCAGCCGGCGCAGCATGCTCGAGAGGAAGAAGTCGACGACGTCCTCGCGGTGCTCGACCAGCGGCTCGAAGAGCCGGCGGTAGGCGGCCGCGTCATCGCCCAGGCCGGCCGCCGTCTCCTCCAGGGAGCGGCGGGCGACCGCCGCCCGGCCGCCGTCGAGCGGATGGGCGTACTGGACCTCGGGGTGGACCAGGTTCACCCCGCGGCTGGCCAGGTCGAACTCGCGGAAGAACGGCGAGACCGCTGCCATCGGGTGCACGGTGGAACAGACGTCGTGCCGGACGCCGGAGGTGATCAGCTCCTCGGTGCGCATGCCCCCGCCCGGGCGGTCGGCGGCCTCGACGAGCTGCACGCGCAGTCCGGCGGCCGACAGCCGCAGGGCGGCGGCCAGTCCGTTGGGTCCCGCTCCGACGACGACGGCGTCCGGCTTGCCTGACATCGGCCCAGTCTCGCCGAGTCGGGTCAGAGCTGCGCGAGGAGTTCGTCCGCCGCGCGGAACGGATCGCTCTGCCCCGCCACCACGCGCGCGGCCAGGGCATCCAGCGCCGCGGAACCGCGCACGTCGCCGATCCGCTCGCGCAGCCCCGCCAGCGCGATCGCCTCGATCTCGCGGGCCGCCCGCTCGGTGCGCCGGCGCGGCCCCTCGCCGGAGGACTCCAGCCACTCGGCGTGCCGGTCCAGCTGCTCGACCACCTCGTCGATGCCGTTGTCGACGTCCCGGCTGGCCACCGTGCGGCAGATCGGCGGGCGCCACCAGCCGGGCCGGTCGTGCCGGCCGCCCAGCGACTGCATCGCGCGCAGGTCGCGCGCGGTCTGCGCGGCGCCGTCCCGGTCGGCCTTGTTGACGACGAAGAGGTCGGCGATCTCGAGGATGCCGGCCTTCGCCGCCTGGATGCCGTCGCCCATCCCGGGCGCGACGAGCACCACCGTGGTGTCGGCCAGCGAGGCGATCTCGAGCTCGGACTGCCCGACACCGACCGTCTCGATGAGCACCACGTCGCAGCCGGCGGCGTCCAGCACCCGCAGCGCCTGCGGCGTCGCCCACGACAGCCCGCCGAGGTGGCCCCGGGAGGCCATGGAGCGGATGTAGACCCCGCGGTCGCCGGCGTGGTCCTGCATCCGCACGCGGTCGCCGAGCAGCGCACCGCCGGAGAACGGCGAGGACGGGTCGACGGCCAGCACGCCCACCCGCAGGTCGCGGGCCCGCAGCGCCGTCACCAGCGCCGTCGTCGTCGTCGACTTCCCGACGCCCGGGGAGCCGGTGAGCCCGACCACGCGGGCCGAGCCGGTGTGCGGCGCCAGCGCGGCAGCCACCTCGCGCAGCGCCGGGCTCGCGTCCTCGACGAGCGAGATCAGCCGCGCGACCGACCGCGGGTCCCCCGCGCGGGCGCCGTCGACCAGTGCGGGGACGTCGACAGCACGCCGGCCCCGCCTCCCCGAGGGGGCGGCGGGGCCGGGCGTCTGGACCGCGGTTCCCCCGAGGTCCCCCGAGGTCACGCTGCGGGCGCGGGCACGTGCAGGATCAGGGCGTCGCCCTGGCCACCGCCACCGCACAGCGCGGCGGCGCCCACGCCGCCACCGCGGCGGCGCAGCTCCAGCGCGACGTCGAGCACCACGCGGGCGCCGCTCATGCCGACCGGGTGACCCAGGGCGATGGCACCACCGTTGGGGTTGACCTTCTCCGGGTCGATGCCCAACTCGCGGGTGGAGACCAGCGCGACGGCGGCGAACGCCTCGTTGAGCTCGACCAGGTCGAGCTCCTTGGGGTCGATGCCCTCGCGCTCGCAGGCCTTCTGGATGGCCCGCGACGGCTGGGACTGCAGCGTGGCGTCCGGCCCGGCGACGACACCGTGGGCGCCGATCTCGGCGATCGGGGTGATGCCGAGCTCCGCGGCCTTGGCCGCGCTCATGACGACGACCGCGCAGGCCCCGTCGGAGATCTGCGACGCGGTGCCGGCGGTGATGGTGCCGTCCTTGGCGAACGCCGGCTTGAGCTTGGCCAGGCTCGCCGCGGTCGTGTCGGGGCGGATGCCCTCGTCGTCGGTGAACTCGATCGGGTCGCCCTTGCGCTGCGGGATCAGCACCGGGGTGATCGCCTCGGCGAAGATGCCGTCCTTGTGGGCGCGGGCGGCCTTCTGGTGGCTGCCGGCGGCGAACTCGTCCTGCTCCTCGCGGGTCAGGTCGTAGCGGGAGTTCGCCTGCTCGGTCAGCTCGCCCATCGCCACCTGGTCGAAGGTGTCGGACAGGCCGTCGTGGGCCATCGAGTCGATCAGCGTCGAGTTGCCGAACTTGGTGCCGGTGCGCCCGTTCGCCAGCAGGTGCGGGGCCTGGGTCATCGACTCCATGCCCCCGGCGACGACGACGTCGTACTCCCCGGCGCGGATCAGCTGGTCGGCCATCGCGATCGCGGACAGACCCGAGAGGCAGACCTTGTTGATGGTCAACGAGGGCACCGACATCGGGATGCCGCCGGCGACCGCGGCCGGACGCGCCGGGTTCTGGCCGGCACCGGCCTGGATGACCTGACCCATGATCACGTAGTCGACCTGGTCGCCGGAGATGCCGGCCCGCTCGAGCGCGGCCTTGATCGCGACACCGCCGAGGTCGGCGGCCGAGAAGTCCTTGAGGCCGCCGAGCAGCCGACCCATCGGCGTGCGGGCTCCGGACACGATGACCGAACGGGACTGGGTGGGCTGGCTCATGAGGGCCTCCAGGTGCGCCGGGCGCCGACGCTGGCGACCGGGTCGGTGCGATCCGGTGGAGCGGCCGATGCCGCCGCGAACCGGGTGGGCTGACGGACAGAATAGGACGCCCGATGCAACGAGGGGACCGGGCGGACGGCCACTGTCGCCTGCGCCACACCCGTCCGGGCGGCCCTCCGGTCACCCGGACCTGACGTCCGGGACGTCCTGCGGGAGGATGCCGCCGTGACCGAGACCCAGACCGGCCTGCCCGCGGAGCTGTTCACCACGATCGACCACGTGGGCATCGCCGTCCCCGACCTGGACGAGGCCCTGGCCTTCTACGCGAAGACCTTCGGCGTGCACTCCGTGCACGAGGAGGTGAACGAGGAGCAGGGCGTCCGCGAGGCCATGCTCGCCGTCGGCGACGGCGACACCCGCATCCAGTTGCTCGCGCCGCTGACGCCGGAGTCGACGATCGCCAAGTTCATCGGGCGCTCCGGCCCCGGGCTGCAGCAGCTGGCGTTCCGCGTGGAGGACGTCGAGGCGGTGAGCCAGACCCTGCGCGAGCGCGGGATGCGCCTGCTCTACGACGCCCCCAAGCGCGGCACCTCGAACAGCCGGGTCAACTTCGTGCACCCCAAGGACGCCGGCGGCGTGCTCGTGGAGCTGGTCCAGCCCGCTGCGACGCCGGCGCACTGACGCACCGCTCGCCCGCCGGGTCAGCGCGGCCAGACCACCGGGAACAGCGGGTGGTCCAGCTCCGCCCCGGCGGGCAGCTGCCCGGCCAGCTCCTCGAACGGCGGCGACGTCCGCCACGACCGCGGCGCATGCCGCGCCTCGTCGGAGAGGTAGCGCAGCGACAGCACCCGACGGCGGCCGGGGAACGGGAAACCGGGAGCGCCGTGCACGGTGAGGAAGTCGAAGAACACCGCGTCGCCGGGCTCCAGCTCGTAGGCCCGGATGTCGAACGCCGCACGGTCGGCCTCGACGTCGGGCAGTTCCTCCAGCGACCCCTCGGGGAACCAGCGGGCCTCGCCGGTCAGGAACGTCCGGGGCATCAGCCAGGGTCCGGCGTGAGTGCCTGCCAGCAGCTCCAGACTGCCGGCCGCCGGCACCGGGTCGACCGGGATCCAGGCGCTCACGCCGCGCCCGTCGACGTCGTAGTACGGCTGGTCCTGGTGCCACGGCGTCCGCTGCGCCGTCCGACCCTCCTTGACCAGCACGTGGTCGTGGTAGAGCCGCACCCGCGGGCTGCGCAGCAGCGCGGCGGCGATCTCCGGGACCCGCGAGTGCCGCGCCAGCTGCTCGATCCCCGGGACGTCGGTCCAGCGGCGGAAGTCCTCGACGAAGCGGCCGGGGTCGTCCTCGCCGCTGGCGACCAGGGCCAGGTCGCCCGGCCGGCGCAGCACCTCCTCGATCGCCGCCTCGGCACGCGCCACCTCGGCAGGGTCGAACACCCCGCGCACGCAGACCACCCCGTCGCGGGCGAACTGCTCGACCTGGTCCTGGCTCACCGCGGCCGTGTCCACGGGCGCAGCGTAGGGACCCGGTCCGCCCGCCCAGTGGCGAAGGTCGCGAGGACTCGTCTCGCCCCGCTCGCTACCCGTCAGTAACATCTGCCCCCACCGCACCCCCTCCTCCGAGCCGACGAAGACCCGGGAGACACCGTGGACCAGATCAGGGACGCCATCCTCGCCGACCAGCTGAGCGACATCGGAGGGCTGGCCGTACCGGAGTCCTACCGTGCCGTCCTCGTCCGCAAGGACGAGCAGGACATGTTCGAGGGGCTGGCCACCAAGGACAAGGACCCGCGCAAGTCGCTGCACGTCGAGGAGGTGCCGACCCCGGAGCTGGGCCCGGGCGAGGCGATCGTGGCCGTCATGGCGTCCTCGGTGAACTACAACACCGTGTGGACGTCGATCTTCGAGCCGGTCTCCACGTTCGGGTTCCTGGAGCGCTACGGCCGGGTCTCCGAGCTCACCAAGAAGCACGACCTGCCCTACCACGTCGTCGGCTCCGACCTGGCCGGTGTCGTGCTGCGCGTGGGCCCGGGCGTGAACAAGTGGAAGCCCGGTGACGAGGTCGTCGCCCACTGCCTGTCGGTGGAGCTGGAGGACCCGGCCGGCCACGACGACACGATGATGGACCCGCAGCAGCGGATCTGGGGCTTCGAGACCAACTTCGGCGGGCTGGCCGAGCTGGCCCTGGTGAAGTCCAACCAGCTGATGCCCAAGCCCGCCCACCTGTCCTGGGAGGAGGCGGCCGCGCCCGGGCTGGTGAACTCCACCGCCTACCGGCAGCTGGTCAGCCGCAACGGCGCCAACATGAAGCAGGGCGACACCGTCCTGATCTGGGGTGCCTCCGGTGGCCTGGGGTCCTACGCCACTCAGATGGCCCTCAACGGCGGCGCCATCCCCGTCTGCGTGGTCTCCAGCCCGGAGAAGGCCGAGATCGTCCGCACGATGGGCGCCGAGCTGGTCATCGACCGGTCGGCGGAGCAGTACAAGTTCTGGAAGGACGAGAACACCCAGGACCCCAAGGAGTGGCAGCGGCTGGGGAAGAAGATCCGTGAGCTGACCGGCGGCGAGGACGTCGACATCGTCTTCGAGCACCCCGGCCGGGAGACCTTCGGCGCGAGCGTCTACGTCGCCAAGAAGGGCGGCACGATCGTCACCTGCGCGTCCACGACCGGCTACATGCACCAGTACGACAACCGCTACCTCTGGATGAACCTCAAGAAGATCCTCTCCTCGCACTTCGCCAACTACAAGGAGGCGTGGGAGGCCAACCGGCTCATCGACAAGGGCCTCGTCCACCCGACCCTGTCGAAGGTCTACCCGATGGAGCAGGTCGGCCAGGCCGCCCTCGACGTCCACCGCAACGCCCACCAGGGCAAGGTCGGCGTCCTGACCCTCGCCCCCGAGGAGGGCCTGGGCGTCAAGGACGCAGAGAAGCGCGAGAAGCACATCGACGCGATCAACCGCTTCCGCGGCGTGTGACGAAGGGGGAGGTGCTCCTCCGGGAGCACCTCCCCTCACAGTTCCACGTTCTATCGTCGAGGCACGGCGACCGGGCCGGGCCCGGACCGACACGCCGCCCAGCACCGAAGACTCTGCGAGGATGACCGCATGACCGATCCCCGCCGCGACCTGATGCGCGAGGCCCAGCACTCGTTCGACGTGGTCCTGCGGGGCTTCGACCGCCACCAGGTGGCGGAGACGATCGAGCGGCTCGAGGCCGACATCCGGGTCGCGCTCGCCGACCGCGACGCGGCGATGACCCGCTCGACGGACCTCGCCGGCCAGCTCCAGGCGATGCACGGCGAGATCGACCAGCTGCGCCGCAAGGCCGCGAGCGCCGGTCCCACGACGTTCGAGAACATGAGCGAGCGGATCTCGCACATGCTCCGGCTGGCCGAGGAGGAGGCCGCGGAGATCCGGCAGGCCGCCACCCAGGAGGCCCAGGCACTGCGCGAGCAGACCGCCGCCGAGGAGCGCGCCATGCTCGAGCGGCACGCCGCCGGGCAGGCCGAGGTCGAGCGGCTGCTGTCGGAGGCCCGGCACAACGCCGAGCAGATCGCCACCAAGGCCCAGATCCGGGCCGACGAGCTCGTCGCCAAGGCGCAGGAGAAGGTCGCCCGGCTGGACGCCGAGTCCCAGGCCCGCCGCGCCAAGGTCGAGGAGGACTTCGAGCTCACCCAGCGTGCGCGCCGTACGGAGGCCGCCCGCCTGGAGGAGGAGCGCGACCGCGCCTCGACCGAGGCCGCCCGCCAGCGGGTGGCCGCTGCCGAGCAGCACGCGGCCCAGATGGTCGCCGAGGCCGAGGCCGCGGCCCAGGCCATCCGGAACGTCCGCGACGAGCTGACCGGCCGGCTGCTCGAGGCCCGCCGGCTGCTGGGCTCGCTGCCCGATCTCGGTGACCGCCCGGCCGAGCAGACCCCGCAGCCGGCCCGCCCGAGCGGTGACCAGACCCGCCCCCACCAGACCTCCCCCACCCCGACGCCCCCGCAGCAGACGGCTCCCCAGCAGGGGGCTCCGGCGCAGGCGACCCCGGACCAGCCGGCACCGGCCCGCGGGCCCGCCACCGGAGCCGGTGAGGCCGCCGCCGCACGTCAGCCCGTCCGTCCGCCCGCACCGCCGGCGCAGCCCGCCGTCCAGCGCACCGGAGCGCACCGCACGCAGACCGGTGCGCAGCCCGCCGTCACCCCGCAGGGGCCGACCACGCAGGTCGCCATGCAGACGGTCAGCGGCGACCACGTCAGCACTCCCCCGGCCCAGCAGACCCAGGTCATCCGCCCGGTCAGCGGCCCGCAGCCGGTCGTGCGCCCCCAGCCGGGCACCGGGACCTCGCGCCCGGCCGAGCCGCAGACGCTCGTCCAGCCGGCCGTCTCGGCTGCCGACGTCGCCGCCGACGCGGCGAAGCGCACGGAGGAGCCCGCCGCCGGTGCCACCCGCACCGAGGGCGCCGAGAACGACGCCTCCGCGCCCGCCGCTCGTCGCTGACCCGTTCCGGCCGTCCGGCCGGGCACCCCAGCTCCACCGCGCCCCGACGGAGCCGGTGCGGTACGGAGGAACCGTGCACGACCCCTCCGGGGCCGCACCGGCGCCACAGCCGGGGACCCCCCGCCCTCCCGGGCCCCGGCACGCGGCGCCCGAGGAGCTCCCGGCGGGTGCCGTCGCGTGGCAGAGCCCGGGCACGCCCTCCGGGAGCCGGTCGACACGCCACCGCCGCGGCGGCTCCGGAGCCGGCCGCGGTCGCTGGGCGCTGCTCGCCGCCGTGGTCGCCGCCGTGGTCGCCCTCGCGGTGGTGCTGGTCGTGAGCCTCGTCCGGGACGACGACGGCGGGTCCTCCCCCGCGCCCGCCGCGGGCGGCCCCCCGGTGGAGCTGACGGACTGGCTGGCCACCGAGCTGCCCTCCGGGGGCACCGTCACGGCCGAGCCGGACGTGCGCGCAGCGCTCGTGCAGGCGGGCGTGGACCCCACCGTCCTGCCGGAGTCAGGCAGCCGCGGGGACGCGGGCACCCCGGCGCTGGCCCTGACGACGACCCAACCGGAGGGCAGCCGGCTCCTGGCCCGCTTCGCCGGGGACGGGTCGGCCGATCCGTTGCTGCTCGTCGACCCGGCGCCCGTCGAGCCGACGGCCGACCAGCTCGAGCGCCGGCAGACCCTGGCCGCGGCCGTGCTCGCGAACCCCACGACGCGCGTCGAGGGGAACGCCCGCTCCGTCCTGGAGACCGCCGACGTCGATGCCCGCCTCCTGGCCCTCGTCGCCGGCCTGACCGCCCAGGACGGCGTCGGCCTGTGGGCCTTCCCCCCGCTCCCGGGCGAGGAGCCGGGGGCCGCCCCCGCCCGTCGGGTCGTCGTCGACTCCGTGGGCGGGCAGCCGGTCCCGGCCGACGGGGCGGCCACCCAGCGCCTGGTGGCCTGGCTCGACGCGCAGCTGCCCCCCTTCGCCCCGGACGTCGTGGAGGTCACCGGGGACGGCGTCCTGATCGCGTTCGACTACGTCCCGGGCCCGGACGCCGTCGTCGCGGCGGTCACCCCGTGACCGTCGCCGTGCGGACCGGCCGTCGTGCGGGTACACGTTGTCCTGGGCAGCGGACGCCACGGCACCGCAGCGGTCACGGGGGCCGGGACCATCTCCAGGGGGAACTCATCGTGCGGATCACCCGTGCCGTCGTCGTCGCGCTGCTCGCGGCGCTGTGCACCGCCCTGCCACTGACCACGGCGCAGGCCGCCGACACCGGGCTGCTGCGGCTCGCCCACCTCTCGCCGGACACCCCCGAGGTCGACGTGTACGTCGACTCGGTGTCCTCGCCGGGCGCGGGCCAGACCTTCCCCGGGGTCGGCTACGGCACCGTCTCGGACTACCAGCAGGTGCCGCCCGGCACGTATGCGGTCAGCATGCGGCAGGCCGGCGCCGACCCGGGCAGCCCGCCGGTGCTCTCCACCACGGTCGAGGTCGACGCCGGCCAGGCGCGCACCGTCGCCGGTGTCGGACCGTTCGCCAGCCTCGGCCTGGAGGTGCTCGAGGACGACCTGACCCCGCCGCCGCCCGGCACGGCCCGCGTGCGCGTGGTGGCCGCCGCGGCATCGGCCGAGCAGCTGGGGGTCACCCTCGCCGACGGCACGTCCGTGGCCGGCGACCTGGCGTTCGCCGACACCAGCGACTACGTCGAGGTGCCCGCCGGTGCCTCGACGCTGCAGGTGACCCCGGCGGGCGGCCAGCCCGTCTCCCTGCCGGTGGACGTCGCCGGCGGCTCGGTCTACAGCGTCCTCGTCCTCGACTCCCCCGACGGCGGCCTGACCGTCCGGCCCACGCTCGACGCCGCCGGCACGGAGGCCGTGCCGGCCGGGGGCGTGGAGGCCGGTGCCGGAGGCGCCGCGGCCACGTCGCCGTGGCCACTGATCGGGACGGGTCTCCTGGTCGCGCTCGCCGTCGTCACCGGTCTGCTGGCGCTCGCCGGCCGGACCGGCCGCCGCGTTCCGGCCGGCCGGCACTCGACCGGCTCCTGAGGCGCCGGGTGCGGGCGTCCGCGCGGCACCGCCGGCCGGCGTCCCGGCACCGGGTGCCGCGCTGGCGGCGGCCGGCGACCGTGCGCCTGCTGCTCGCCGTGGTCGCCGTGGTGGCCGGTGCGGTCGCGCTGCTCGCCCCCGGCCCCTCCCCCGCCGGTACCCCGGAGGAGCCGGCCGCCGCGGGAGCCCGGCCGGGTCCGCCGGTGGTCCTCTCGGCGGTGACCACCCGGGCGGTCGCCGAGCCGGTGCGGGTCCGCGTCCCGGGCATCGGCGTCGACAGCCCGCTGGAGCGGTTGGGCATCGACGGCAGCGGCGCGTTGCAGACCCCCGCCGACTACGACCTGGCCGGCTGGTTCACCGGCGGGCCGGCTCCCGGCGACGTGGGGCCGGCGGTGCTGGCCGGGCACGTGGACTCCACCCGCGGTCCCGCGGTCTTCTGGCGGCTCCGTGACCTGGTCCCCGGCGACGAGGTGTTCGTCGACCGCGCGGACGGGACGACGGGACGGTTCACCGTGACCCGCGTCGAGCGCCACCCCAAGGACGCGTTCCCCACCGACGAGGTGTACGGACCCACGACCGGAGCGGAGCTGCGGCTCATCACCTGCGGCGGCGACTTCGACCGCTCGGTGCGCAGCTACCGGGACAACGTCGTCGTCTTCGCCTCCGCCACCTGAGTCAGCGGCGGCGGTCCCGGGCGCGCCAGCAGGCGGTGTGCCAGTGCCGGCGGGTGTCCGCGGCCGAGTCGGTGTCCCACGGGTCCAGGTCGGAGTCACGGGCGTAGGCCGGCCAGGTCACCAGGTGCGGCGTCGCGGGCCGGATCTCCTGGTCGCACCCCGGGCAGCGGTAGCTCTTGGTGCTGGCCGCCCCGGTGAGCGAGCGGACGACCCAGTCACCGTCGGCGGCCTCCTCCACCCGTTCGGCACGCCGGGCCGGGTCCGTCCGGGCAGGACGGGACCCGGCCCGTGCGCGCCGTCGGGGCACGGGTCAGCGGCTGGCGTGGTCGCGGAAGCCGCGCCCGGTCTTGCGGCCGAGGTAGCCCGCGGTGACCAGGTGCTCGAGCAGCGGGGCCGGGGCGAACCCGGGCTCGCGGAACTCGGTGTAGAGCTCCCGCTCGATCGCCAGCGAGACGTCGAGGCCGACGACGTCGAGGAGCTCGAACGGCCCCATCGGGTACCCGCAGCCCACCTTCATGGCGGCGTCGATGTCGTCGGCGGTCGCGTAGTGCGCCTCGAGCATCTTCACCGCGTCGTTCAGGTACGGGAACAGCAGCGCGTTGACGATGAACCCGGCGCGGTCGGTGCACGAGACCGCGTGCTTGTTGAGCTTCGCCGAGACCGCGTGCACGGTGGCGGCCACGTCCGGCGCCGTGGAGATCGTGGACACGACCTCGACCAGCTTCATGACCTGCGCCGGGTTGAAGAAGTGCATGCCGACGACGTCGGCCGGGCGACCGCTGGCCCGGGCGCACTCGATGACCGGCAGGCTCGAGGTGGTCGTGGCGAGCACGGCACCGGGCTTGGCGATCTCGCCGAGGTTGGCGAACAGCGCCTCCTTGACCGGCAGCGACTCGACGACGGCCTCGATGACGAGGTCGCGGTCGGCCATGTCGTCGAGGACGGTGGTCCCCCGCACCCGGCCCAGGGCCTCGTCGCGGGCGGCCTCGTCGAGACGGCCGCGCTGGACCTGCTTGTCCAGCGACTTGGTCAGCGCCGTGACGACGGCGGCGACCTTCTCCGCCGAGCGGGCGTGGAAGACCACGTCGAAGCCGCCCTTGGCGACGACCTCGATGATGCCGGTGGCCATGGTCCCGGAGCCGATGACGCCGACCAGCTGCACCGGCCGTGCACCCTCGGCGGCCCCGCCCGGCGTCGGGGTCAGCGCGTCGGCGACGACCTCGGCGGAGTCCCGCTGCGCGTAGGTGTAGAAGCCCCGGCCGGACTTCCGGCCCAGCAGCCCCGCCGTCATCATCTGCTTGATGACGGGTGAGGGCGCGTGCAGCCGGTTGCGCGACTGCTTGTACATCGTGTCGAGGATCTCGTAGGCGGTGTCGATCCCGATCAGGTCCATCAGCGCCAGCGGGCCCATCGGCAGGCCGCAGCCCAGCCGCATGGCCGCGTCGATGTCCTCGCGGGAGGCGTACCGGGCCTCGTACATGGAGACCGCGTGGTTGAGGTAGCCGAACAGCAGCGCGTTGGCGATGAAGCCGGCACGGTCGCCGATGGTGACGTCGACCTTGTCCAGGCGGATGGCCAGCGCCTCGACGTCCTCGACCACCGACGGCTCGGTGACGACGGTGCGCACCACCTCGACGAGCTTCATCACCGGCGCCGGGTTGAAGAAGTGCATCCCGATCACGCGGCCGGGCCGGGCGGTGGCCACCGACAGCTCGGTGACCGAGAGGCTGGACGTGTTGGTGGCCAGGATCGTGTCCGGCGGGCAGATCGCGTCGAGCTTGCCGAAGACCTCGGTCTTCAGCTCCATCCGCTCGGGGACGGCCTCGATGACCAGTTCGGCCTCCGCCAGGTCCTCCAGCGACGTGCTGAACCGGATGCGGCCCAGGATCTCGTCCCGGTCGGCCGCCTCCAGCTTGCCCCGGCTGACCGCGCGCCCGGTGGACTGCTCGACGTGCCCCCGGCCGCGGGCGACCGCGTCGTCGTCGACGTCCACGGCGGTCACCGACAGGCCCGCGCGGGCGAGCACCTCACTGATCCCGGCGCCCATGGTCCCCAGGCCGACGACGCCGACCTCGGTCAGTTCTCTGGCCACGCTGCCATCTCCTCCCGATCGTTGATCGACGGGAGTCTCCCACCCTGGGCAGCCCGCCGCTCACCGGGGTTACTGGCGAGTAACGAGCGTCCCGGCCCGAGCACCGACCCGTCTGCCTGGCTACGGTGCGCGGGTGGTCGCCGTCCTCCTCACGGGCATGTCCGGTGCCGGCAAGACCACGGTGCTCGCCGAGCTGGCCGCGCGCGGCTTCCGCGTCGTCGACACCGACGACGACGGCTACAGCACCGAGCGGTGGTGCGCGGAGGAGTCGCAGCCGGAGACCGTGTGGCGCGAGGACCGCATCGACGCGCTGCTCACCCGGCACGAGCAGGAGCTGCCGGACGAGCCGCTGTTCGTGTCCGGCTGCGTCTCCAACCAGGGGGTCTTCCGCTCCCGCTTCGCGGCCGTCGTCCTGCTGAGCGCGCCGGTCGAGGTGCTGCTGGAGCGGCTGGCCACGCGGACCACCAACGACTTCGGGCGGACGGCGGGCGAGCGGCGACGCGTCCTGGCCGACCTCGCCGTCGTGGAGCCACGGCTCCGGGCCACGGCGGACGCGGAGGTCGACACCCGCGCACCGGTGGCCGACGTGGCCGACCGGGTGCTCGGGGTCCTCGCGGCTAGAACAGCCGCTGGGAGGGGTCGTCGGTCCCCTTGAGGACGGCGTAGTCGACGGTCACGCAGTCGATGCCACGGTCGGCGGCGAGGACGCGGGCCTGGGGCTTGATCTCCTGCGCGGCGAAGACGCCCTTCACCGGCGCGAGCAGCGGATCGCGGTTGAGCAGCTCGAGGTAGCGGGTCAGCTGCTCGACGCCGTCGATCTCGCCCCGCCGTTTGATCTCCACGGCGACCGTCGCTCCGCTCGCGTCCCGGCAGAGCAGGTCGACCGGGCCGATCGCCGTCGGGAACTCCCGGCGGACCAGCGACCAGCCGTCACCGAAGGTCTCGACGTGCAGCGCCAGCAGGCGTTGCAGCTCGGCCTCCACGCCGTCCTTCTGCAGGCCCGGGTCGACGCCCAGCTCGTGCGAGGAGTCGTGCTCCACCGACTCGATGGTGATGACCAGCTGCTCGCCGGCCTTGTTCGTGACCGTCCAGGTGCCGGCCCCGTCGGCGAGCTCCTCGCGCAGGGAGCACGGCGGGCTCATCCAGTTCAACGGCTTGTAGGCGCGGTCGTCGGCGTGCACCGACACCGAGCCGTCGGCCTTGACCAGCAGCAGCCGCGAGGCCATGGGGAGGTGGGCGGTGAGCCGCCCGATGTAGTCGACCGAGCAGCGGGCGATGACCAGACGCACGGGGAGCGACGGTACGGGACGCCCGGGGCGGCCGGGACGCCGCGGGAACCCGGACGCGCCGGTGGACGTCCTGCGGGTGTGACCCGGACCCCACTGCGCGCGGCGCTCACAGTGCTCGCCCTGCTCGCGCTGGCCGCCTGCGCCGACCGGCCGGCCGACGACGACGGCGACGCGGCGTCCCCCGGGTCGTCGTCCCCGCCGGTGTCCCTGCCGCCCGCCGGCAGCCTGGTGCTCCTGGTCGAGCACACCGGGGGCTTCGTCACCCCGGACACCACGGCCTCCCGGCTGCCGCTGGTCGGCGTCTACTCCGACGGCCGGGTCGTCACCGAGGGCCCGGTCATCGCGATCTACCCGGGACCCGCGCTGCCCAACGTGCAGGTGACACCGATCCCCGGGGAGACCGTCCAGCAGCTGGCCGAGCAGGCGCTGGCCGCCGGGGTCGCGGAGACCGCCGACCTCGGCTCACCGCCGATCGCGGACGCGCCGTCCACCCGCTTCACGCTGGTCACCGGCGAGGGCACGTACGTGCGCGAGGTCTACACCCTCGCCGAGTCCGTCGGCGCCGACGACGGCCTGACCCCCGAGCAGCGGGCGGGCCGCGCCGCGCTGCAGGAGCTGCTCGACGCGCTGACCGCGACCACCGACGCGGCGGCCGAGTCCTACGCCCCCGCCACCATGGCCGTGGTGACCCGCCCGTGGACCGACGGCGACGTCGACCCGGAGCTGCCGCAGCCCGACGTCACGTGGCCCGGGCCGCCCCTTCCCGGCGAGCCGCTGGCGGCCGGGCTCGGCCTGTCCTGCCTGACCGTGACCGGCACCGACCTCGCACCGGTGCTGGAGGCGGCGGCCAGTGCGAACGCACGCACGGGCTGGCTCGCGGCGGACGGCTCCCGCTGGGCGCTGACCTTCCGCCCCCTCCTGCCGCACGAGACCGGCTGCGCCGACCTCGGCGGCTGACCCCGCCCCTCCCGCTCAGGCGCCGAGGTGGGCCAGCGCCTGGAGCAGCAGGGTGCCCTGCCCGCCGGCCAGCTCGGCCAGCACGGCCGGGTCCCGCACCTCGTCCGGGGTGAACCAGGTCAGCTCGAGCGCGTCCTGCTGCGGCGCGCAGTCGCCCTCGACCGGGACGACGTAGGCCAGCGACACCGCGTGCTGCCGCGGGTCGTGGAAGGGCGTCACCCCGGGCGTCGGGAAGTACTCCGCGATCGTGAACGGCTGCGGCGCCGGCGGGACCCTCGGCAGCGCCAGCGGACCGAGGTCCTTCTCCAGGTGGCGCAGCAGCGCCGAGCGCACCCGCTCGTGGTACAGCACGCGGCCGGACACCAGGGCCCGCTTGACCTGGCCGTCCTCGCCCATCCGCAGCAGCAGCCCGACGGCGGTGACCGTCCCCTGCGCGTCCACCCGCACGGGCACCGCGTCCACGTAGAGGATCGGCAGCCGCTGACGGGCGGCGTCCATCTCCTCCGGGGAGAGCCAGCCGGTGTCGGACTCGGTCACGTCGGTCACCGGCACTTTCTATCCGACGACGTCCGAGCGGACCCGGCCGGGCACGAGGGTCCCGCGTCAGTCGGTCCAGACCGGCGGGCGCTTCTCCAGGAAGGCGGCCATCCCCTCACGGGCGCCGTCCAACTGGCTCGCCGCCGCCATCACCTCGACGGCGACGTCGTAGGCGTCGCGCTCGGGGCGGTCCAGCTGGGCGTACATCGTCGACCGGCCCCACGCCTTGCTGGCCCGGGAACCGCGGGTGGCCCGGGCCATCAGGTCGGCGACCGCGGCGTCGAGCTCGCCGTCGGGCACGACCCGGTTGACCAGTCCCCACTCCAGCGCGGTCCGCGCGTCGATCACGTCCCCGGTCAGCGCCAGCTCCATGGCGCGCTTGCGGCCGACGTTGCGGGAGATCGCGACCATCGGGGTGTGGCAGAACCAGCCGCCCTTCCCGCCGGGAGCGGCGAACCCGGCCGACTCGGCGGCGACGGCGAGGTCGCAGGAGGCGACCAGCTGGCAGCCGGCCGCGGTCGCCAGCCCGTGCACGCGGGCGAGCACGACCTGCGGCACCTGCTGCAGCGTCTGCATGAGCTCGGTGCACAGCGCCAGCAGGCTGCGCACCTCCGGCAGCGGGCGCCCGGAGACGTCGGCGAAGTCGTGGCCGGCGCTGAACACCGGCCCCTCGGCGGCCAGCACGAGCCCCGCGGCGTCGGTCCCCCCGACGTCGGTGACCGCCGCCAGGAGCTGGGTGAGGTGCTCGCGGGACAGCGCGTTGCGCCGGGCGGGCCGGCACATCGTGAGGGTGACGACGTCGCCGTCGCGCTCGACCCGGGGTGCGCCCTCGCTCATGCTCCGACGCTAGCGAGTGCCGGGCCCCGGGGCACCCTGCGCCGGCAGCGACGGCAGCGACGGCAGCGACGGCACGCCGTACCCGCCGGACCGCGGCATCGGCAGTCCGCCGTCGCGGCTCCCCGCGTGCAGCAGGCCCCGCCCGCGGGCCTTCGCGCCGTACATGGCCAGGTCGGCCTCGGCCAGGACGTCGGTGAAGGTGGTCCCCTGCTCGGCCACGGCCAGCCCGATGCTCACCGAGACCCGCACGGTCCGCCGGCCCACCTCGATCTGGTCCACCAGCTCGCTGACCAGCCGCTCGCCGACCGCGGCGGCGTCGTCCCAGCCCAGGCCGGGCAGCACGACCGCGAACTCGTCGCCGCCGAGCCGGCCGACCACCGCGCCGGGGAACGTGGCCAGTCCCGACTCCAGGCGCCCGGCCAGCCGGGCGAGCAACTGGTCGCCCACGGCGTGACCGGCGCGGTCGTTGACCTCCTTGAACCGGTCGACGTCGACGAAGAGGACGGCGCCCCCGCGCGGCGACAGCGCCTCCTGGCCGGCCTCCAGCAGGTGACCACGGTTGGCCAGCCCCGTCAGCGGGTCCTGGCGCGCGGTACGGGTGAGGGCCCCGCGCCAGCCGTCGGCGTCGATGGCGATCGCGGACAGCCGCGCCACGGTGTCGTCCAGGGCCAGCCGCTGCTGCCCGTCCGCCTCGGGGGCCAGCTCGCGCACGGTGGCGGCGACCAGGTCGAGGACCTCCTCGAGCGGGCAGCCGGTCGCGACCGACTCCAACGCCCTGCTCTGCAGTGCCAGCAGCCGAGCGTCCCACCGGTGCGCGGCCACCTGCCGGCGCAGCGACAGCACGCTGCGCACCAGCCGGACCTGGATCTGCAGGATCTCGAGGTCCGCGTCGACGAAGGTGCGGACGTCGTCGTCGAAGACCCCCAGCGAGCCCAGCACGAAGCCGTCCGCATCGACCAGCGGGACGCCGAGGTAGGACCGGATCGCCCCGGCGGCCACGGCCGGGTTGTCGGCGAACACCGGGTGCGCCAGGGCGTCGTCGACCGCGAGCGGCTCCCCGGTGGCCACCACGTAGGCGCAGAACGACAGCTCGTCGGGCACCTCGGTGAACGGCGTCCCGACGCCGATCTCGGCCGCGTAGCACTGCAGGTCCGGGCCGACCAGGTTGATCACCGCGATCGGCGCGTCGAGGGCCCGCGCCATGTGGGCGACGACCGCGTCCAGGTCGTCGTCCCCGGCGTGGCCGTCCAGCCGGTAGCTGGCGAGAGCCGCGAGCCGGGCAGGGTCGGCGACGGCGCTGCGGGGTGACTCCATCCCGGTCAGGCTAACCGCTGAGCGTCACCGTGCACACACGTTCCGGCACGAAAACTCGGGACTCTATGCCGGCGCGGGCACCCGGTCGTCGGGGTGGGCGGGGAGGCCGTTGGCGGCGCGGACGACGTCGACGATCTCGCCCATGATGTCGGTCAGCCCGAAGTCCTTCGGGGTGAACACCCGGGCCACGCCCTGCTCGCGCAGCCGCCGGGCGTCGCTGTCGGGCACGATCCCGCCGACCACGACCGGGACGTCGTCCAGCCCGGCCTCCTTCAGGCCGCGCAGCACCGCAGGCACCACCTGCAGGTGCGAGCCCGACAGCACCGACAGGCCGACGACGTGCACGTCCTCCTCCACGGCGGCCGACACAATCTGGGCGGGCGTGAGCCGGATGCCCTGGTAGACCACCTCGAAGCCGGCGTCCCGGGCCCGCACCGCGATCTGCTCGGCGCCGTTGGAGTGGCCGTCGAGGCCGGGCTTGCCGACCAGGAACCGCAGCCGGCCGCCCAGCTCCTCGCCGGTGGACCGCACCCGCTCGCGGATCTCGGCCAGGCCCTCGCCCGCCCCGCCGCCGGATGCCGCCGAGACGCCCGTGGGCGCCCGGTACTCCCCGAACACCTCGCGCAGGACCCCGGACCACTCCCCCGTCGTCACGCCGGCCCGGGCGCACTCGAGGGTGGCCGCCATGAGGTTCTCGTCGGTGCCGGCGGCCTGCCGCAGCCGCTCCAGCGCCCGCTCCACCGGCTCCGGGTCGCGCTCGGCGCGCCACGTCCGGACGGCCTCCTGGGCCGCGTTCTCGACCGCCGGGTCGACGACCATGATCGCGGCGTCGAGGTCGGCGGTGAGCGGGTTGGGCTCGGTGCTGTCGAACTTGTTGACGCCGACGACGACGTCGTCGCCGCTCTCCATCCGCCGCCGCCGCTCGGCCAGCGAGGCCACGAGCTGGCCCTTCATGTAACCGGACTCGACCGCGGCCACCGCGCCGCCCATCTCCTCGACCCGCGCCATCTCGGCGCGGGCACCCTCGACGAGGTCGGCGACCTTCTGCTCCACGACGACCGAGCCGGTGAACAGGTCGTCGTACTCCAGCAGGTCGGTCTCGTAGGCGAGCACCTGCTGCAGCCGCAGCGACCACTGCTGGTCCCACGGGCGGGGCAGGCCGAGCGCCTCGTTCCAGGCCGGCAGCTGCACGGCGCGGGCGCGGGAGTCCCGGGAGAGGGTCACGGCGAGCATCTCCAGCACGATGCGCTGGACGTTGTTCTCCGGCTGCGCCTCGGTGAGGCCGAGGGAGTTGACCTGGACGCCGTAGCGGAACCGGCGGTGCTTCGGGTTCTCGACGCCGTAGCGCTCCTCCGTCAGCTCGTCCCAGAGCTGGGTGAAGGCGCGCATCTTGCACATCTCCTCCACGAAGCGGACACCCGCGTTCACGAAGAAGGAGATGCGGGCGACCACCTCGCCGAAGGCCTCCTGCGGCACCTGGCCGGAGTCGCGCACCGAGTCGAGGACGGCGATCGCGGTGGAGAGCGCGTAGGCGATCTCCTGCACCGGCGTCGCGCCGGCCTCCTGCAGGTGGTAGCTGCAGATGTTGGTCGGGTTCCACTTCGGCATGGCCGTCACCGTGTACGCGACCATGTCGGTGATCAGCCGCATCGAGGGCCCGGGCGGGAAGACGTAGGTCCCGCGCGACAGGTACTCCTTGATGATGTCGTTCTGCGTCGTGCCGGCCAGCTTGCTGACGTCGTGCCCGTGCTCCTCGGCGACCGCCTGGTAGAGCGCGAGCAGCCACATGGCCGTGGCGTTGATCGTCATGGACGTGTTCATCTCGTCCAGGGGGATGCCGTCGAACAGCGCCCGCATGTCGCCGATGTGCGTGACCGGGACGCCGACCTTGCCGACCTCACCGACGGCGAGCTCGTCGTCGGGGTCGTAACCGGTCTGCGTCGGGAGGTCGAAGGCCACCGACAGACCGGTCTGGCCCTTGGCCAGGTTGCGGCGGTAGAGGGCGTTGGACTCGGCAGGCGAGGAGTGACCCGCGTAGGTGCGCATGACCCAGGGGCGGTCGCGCTCCTCCGGCGACGAGGGGAACGGCATGGAGGGAGGATAGGGCGGTTACCGGCCAGTAGCATCCCCGCCCCGGGGAGTGCGTCCGGTGGCACACTCGAACGGTGGGTGTGCACTACGCCGTCGGGCCGGTGGTGGCCTTCGCCGTCCTCGCGCTGCTCGCCCTGTTCCTGCGCTGGGCCTTCGGCACCGGCGACTCCCGGCGCCGGCCGGCCACGCCGTCCGACGACGGGCTGCTGCTCCGCGTGGCCACCGCCTCCAGCCGGGAGTCCGCGCTGGCCCTGCGGGCGGTCCTCTCCGACGCCGGCATCCGCTCGACCGTCCGCGTCCCCGCGCCGCACCGGGCCGAGGTGCTGGTCTTCCCCGAGGACGCCGAGCGGGCGCGCGCCCTGGCCGCGACCTTCCCGGGGGCCTAGTCGGGTCGGGGGACCCGCTCGATCGTGGCGCCGAGCCCGCGCAGCTGGTCGACGAAGTCGGGGTAGCCGCGGTCGACGTGGTGCACCTCGGCCACCTCGGTGACCCCGTCGGAGACCAGCCCCGCCAGCACCAGCCCGGCGCCGGCACGGATGTCGGTGGCGAGCACCGGGGCGCTGGACAGCCGCTCCCGTCCGCGGACGACCGCGTGGTGGCCGTCGATCCGCACGTGCGCGCCGAGCCGCACCAGCTCGTTGACGAACATGAACCGGCCCTCGAACACGTTCTCGGTGATCAGCGCCGTCCCTGACGACACCGCCGCCAGCGCCACCGCCATCGGCTGCAGGTCGGTCGGGAACCCGGGGAACGGCAGCGTCACGATGTCCACGCACCTCGGCCGCTCGGTCATGACGACGCGCAGCCCCTCGGGCACCACCTCGATCGTCGCGCCGGCGTCGGTCAGCTTGTCGAGCGCGACCGTGAGGTGCTCGGGCACCGCCCGCTCGATGACGACGTCGCCGAGGGTCATCACCGCGCCGATCGCCCACGTGCCGGCCACGATCCGGTCGGTGACGGTCGTGTAGGCGACCGGCTGCATCGCGGTCACGCCCTCGACGGTGATCGTCGAGGTGCCGGCGCCGTCGATGCGGGCGCCCATCGCGTTGAGCATGGCGCAGAGGTCGGCGATCTCGGGCTCGCGCGCGGCGTTGTCGACCACGGTCGTGCCCTGGGCCAATACCGCGGCCATCACCAGGTTCTCGGTCGCGCCGACGGAGGGGAAGTCGAGCCAGATCGTCGTCCCCACGAGCCGTGGCGCGGTGGCGACGAGGAACCCGTGCTCGCTGTCGATGGTGGCGCCGAGCCGCTCGAGGCCGGAGATGTGCATGTCCAGGCCGCGCGAACCGATCGCGTCCCCGCCGGGCAGCGCGACGCGGGCGCTGCCGCAGCGGGCGACGAGCGGCCCGAGCACGCTGATCGAGGCGCGCATCTTGCGGACGAGGTCGTAGTCGGTCTCGGTGCCCGGCTGCTCCGGGACGTCGATGGTCACCCGGCCCCCGCCGCCGGTGCCGGGGATGCGATCGTAGGTGACGCCGCAGCCCAGCCGCCGCAGGACCTCGCTCATGATCGAGACGTCGAGGATGTCCGGGACCTCGTCGATCGTCGTCCGGCCGGGGGCGAGCAGCGCGGCCGCCATGAGCTTCAGGGCGCTGTTCTTGGCCCCGGTCACGCGGACCCGCCCGGCGAGAGCAGTGCCACCGGTGACCTCGAAGCACTCCACGTGATCACCCTACGGCGGCCGTCCCGGGCGAGCCGGTCCGGCGGTCGGGCCCCGCATAGGCTCTCCCCATGACCGTCCGGCTGACCCGCATCTACACCCGCACCGGTGACGCGGGGCAGACCCACCTGGGCGACATGAGCCGGGTCGCCAAGACCGATCCGCGGCTGGTGGCCTACGCCGACGTGGACGAGACCAACAGCGTGCTCGGGGTCGCGCTCGCGCTGGGCGGTCCGGGCGACGACCTCGCGACGCTGCTGCGCGGCGTGCAGAACGACCTGTTCGACGTCGGTGCCGACCTGTCGACGCCGATCGTCGCCGACCCGGCCCACCCGCCGCTGCGGGTCACCGTCGAGTACACCGCGCGGCTGGAGGCGGCCTGCGACGAGCACAACGAGCGGCTCGAGGCGCTGACCAGCTTCATCCTCCCCGGCGGCACCCCGCTGGCGGCGCTGCTGCACCAGGCGCGGACGGTCGCGCGGCGGGCCGAGCGCAGCGTGTGGGCGCTGCTCGAGGCCGATCCGGAGCGCACCAACCCGGAGACCGCGCGCTACCTCAACCGGCTGTCGGACCTGCTGTTCATCCTCGCCCGGGTCGCCAACCCCGGCGGCGACGTCCTGTGGCGGCCCGGCGGCGGGCGCCAGGACCGCGAGGCCTGAGCCCTGAGGGGCTAGGAGCCCGAGCGCCCGCGGGGCGCCGACTCCACCCAGGAGAGGAAGCCGGTCACCGTCGAGGGGTCCATCGCCAGGTCGCGGGGCCCGGCGGCGGTCCGGCAGGAGAGGACGACGACGTCCTCGGGGAGCGCGACGTCGTCCCGGGTTGCCGCGCGCCGGCCCTGGACCTCGAGCTCGGCGCGGCACAACCGGTGCTGCGGGCGCACCGACAGCGAGATGGCGCGGTACCAGAGCAGCGCGTCCCCGCCGTACCAGGCGACGCCGACCGACCAGCGCGACGTCCCACCCGGGCGCAGCCACATCGTGACCGCGCCGAGGCCGGAGAGCAGGAACCGCCGCCGCAGCAGGAACGCGACGACGAGGACGAGCAGCAGCACCCCGACCAGCACCAGGAGGGCGGTGGTCATGGCGTCCGTTCCGGGAGCCGGGGGTGCTGCGCGACGTCCGGCAGGGAGCTCAGGCCTCCTGGCCGGCGGCGCGTAGCCGGCCCTCGGCCCGGCGTGCGGCGGCGAGTGCCTCGAGGCCCTCGCCCTCGGACTTCGCGAGGCGCAGTGCCTCGCGGGCCCGCTCGACGTCGATCTCGGCGGAGATCTCCGCCGTCTCGGCGAGGATCGAGACCCCCTGCGGCGACACGGACAGGAAGCCGCCGTGTGCCGCGACCACCAGGTCCTCGCCCTCGGTGGTGCGGACGATGACGACGCCACCCTCGGCCAGCTGGCCGAGCAGGGGCGCGTGACCGGGCAGGACGCCGAGCTCGCCCTCGGTGGTGCGCGCGATGACCATGGTCGCCTCGCCGGACCAGATCGTCCGCTCGACGGCCACCAACTCGACCTGCAGGGTCGCCACGTCACTCCTCGGTATTCGTCGTTGAATTGCTGGGGACCGACCACCACCGGCCCCGCCGCAGGGGCCCGGTGCGAGCCTGCGAGCGGCGGGGGGCGGCGGGGTCCTTACGCCTTCTTGAGTTTGTCCGCGTTGCGCTCGAGGTCCTCGAGCCCACCGCACATGAAGAAGGCCTGCTCCGGCAGGTGGTCGTAGGTGCCCTCGGTGAGCGCCTTGAAGGCCTCGAGGGTCTCCGACAGCGGCACGAAGGAACCGGGCTGACCGGTGAAGGCCTCGGCCACGAACATGTTCTGCGAGAGGAAGCGCTCGATGCGCCGGGCCCGGTTGACCGTGACCTTGTCCTCCTCGCCGAGCTCGTCGATGCCGAGGATGGCGATGATGTCCTGCAGCTCCTGGTAGCGCTGGAGGATCTGCTTCACGCGCTGGGCGATCTGGTAGTGGTCCTGCCCGACGTACTGCGGGTCGAGGATCCGGCTGGTGGAGTCCAGCGGGTCGACGGCCGGGTAGATGCCCTTCTCCGAGATCGGCCGCGACAGGTTCGTCGTGGCGTCCAGGTGCGCGAAGGTGGTGTGCGGCGCCGGGTCGGTGATGTCGTCGGCGGGCACGTAGATCGCCTGCAGCGAGGTGATGGAACGGCCCCGGGTCGAGGTGATGCGCTCCTGCAGCTGACCCATCTCGTCGGCCAGGGTCGGCTGGTAGCCCACGGCCGAGGGCATGCGGCCCAGCAGCGTGGAGACCTCGGAGCCGGCCTGGGTGAACCGGAAGATGTTGTCGATGAAGAGCAGCACGTCCTGGTTCTGCTCGTCGCGGAAGTACTCCGCCATCGTCAGCGCCGACAGCGCGACCCGGAGGCGCGTGCCCGGCGGCTCGTCCATCTGACCGAAGACGAGGGCGGTGGACTCGATGACGCCGGACTCGGTCATCTCCGCGATGAGGTCGTTGCCCTCACGGGTGCGCTCACCGACACCGGCGAACACCGACACGCCACCGAACTCCTGGGCGACGCGGCGGATCATCTCCTGGATGAGCACCGTCTTGCCCACACCGGCCCCACCGAACAGGCCGATCTTCCCGCCGGCCACGTAGGGCGTGAGCAGGTCGATGACCTTGATGCCGGTCTCGAGCATCTCGGTACGACCCTCGAGCTGGTCGAACCGCGGCGGGTTGCGGTGGATCCCCCAGTGCAGCGCGTCGACCCCGTAGCCGGGGGTGTCCAGGCACTCGCCGAGGGCGTTGAACACGTGGCCCTTGGTGACGTCGCCGACCGGCACCGAGATCGGGCGGCCGAGGTCGGTCACCACGGCACCGCGGACCAGGCCGTCGGTCGGGGCCATGGAGATGGTGCGGACCACGTTGTCACCCAGGTGCTGGGCGACCTCGAGGGTCAGCGTCTTGCCCAGGTCGGCGAGGGTGACCTCGACCTCCAGGGCGTTGTACAGGTCGGGCATCGCGTCGCGGGGGAACTCGACGTCGACGACCGGTCCGGTGACCCGGACGACGCGCCCGGTCGCCTGGGTGGTCGGACGGTCCTCGGTGACGGTCATGGGTGGCTCTCCTGCCTGGATCAGTCGTCTGCGTTCGCCGAGACCAGCGCGTCGGAACCGCCGACGATCTCACTGATCTCCTGGGTGATGTCTGCCTGGCGGATCTGGTTCGCCTGCCGGGCGAGGGCCTTCGCCAACTCCTCCGCGTTGTCCGACGCCGACTTCATCGCCCGCCGCCGCGAGGCCGACTCCGAGGCCGCGGCCTCGAGCATCGCCGCGTAGATGCGGGTGGTGACGTACTTCGGCAGCAGCGCGTCGAGCAGTGCCTCCGCGGAGGGCTCGAACTCGTACGAGGTCGGGATCCCGGAGTCGGCGGTACGGCCGGCCTCCCGGTCCTCCCGCTCGTAGTCGAACTCCTCGACCTCCTCGACCTCCAGCGGAGCCATCCGCTTGGCGACCGGGACCTGGGCGAGCAGGGAGCGGAACTCCGTGTAGACGATGTGCAGCTCGTCCACGCCGAGGAGTCCGTCCGCGCCGGCCCCGCCGTCCTCGTCGTCGTCCTCACCGGCGGTGAAGACGTCGATGAGGGCCTGCCCCACGCGCTGGGCGTCGGGGTAGCCGGGCTGCTCGGAGAAGCCGGTGAAGGTGTCGGCCATCTCGCGGTCGCGGAACCGGTAGTACGTCTCGCCCTTGCGGCCGACGACGTACAGGACCGGCTCCTTGCCCTCCTGGCGCAGCAGCGAGATCAGTTCCTCGGTGCGGCGCAGGACGTTGACGTTGTACGAGCCGGCGAACCCCCGGTCGGAGGTGATGACCAGGACCGCCGCCCGTCGCGGGTTCTCCCGCTCGGTGAGCAGCGGGTGGTCCAGCGACGCCGAGGACGCCAGCGCCGACAGCACCCGCGTGATCTCCCGGGCGTAGGGCTTGGAGGCCTCCACCCGGGCCTGGGCGCGCACGATGCGGGCACCGGCGATCAGCTCCTGCGCCGAGAAGATCTTCTTCGTCGACTTCGTGGAGCGGATGCGGCGCCGCAGCGCGCGGAGGTTGCCTGCCATGGGTCAGGCGCTCCGCTTGACCTGGACGCGCTCCTGGCCACGCTCGGACGCGTCCATGGCCTCGGCCTCGGGCTCGTTCAGCGGGCTGCCGTCGGAGAGCTGGAACTGGCCGTAGAAGGCCTCGACCGCGCGCTCCAGACCGGCGACGGCGTCGTCGCCGAGCACCTTCGACGTCCGGATCTCGTCGTAGACGCCGGTCTCGCTGCGCCCGATGTAGTCCAGGAACTCCGACTCGAAGCGACGGACCTCGCTCACCGGGACCTTGTCGAGCTTCCCGGTGGTGCCCAGCCACAGCGAGACGACCTGCTTCTCGACCGGGAAGGGGCTGTACTGACCCTGCTTGAGGATCTCCACGAGGCGCTGGCCGCGGTCCAGGGTGGCGCGGCTGGCGGCGTCCAGGTCGGACGAGAACGAGGAGAACGCCTCGAGCTCGCGGAACTGGGCCAGGTCCAGCCGCAGGCGGCCGGCGACCGAACGCATCGCCTTGACCTGCGCGGACCCACCGACGCGGGACACCGAGATGCCGACGTTGATGGCCGGGCGGACGCCGGAGTTGAACAGACCGGTCTCGAGGAAGATCTGCCCGTCGGTGATCGAGATGACGTTCGTCGGGATGTAGGCCGACACGTCGTTGCCCTTGGTCTCGATGAGCGGGAGACCCGTCATCGACCCGGCGCCCAGGTCGTCGGAGAGCTTGGCGCAGCGCTCCAGCAGGCGGGAGTGCAAGTAGAAGACGTCGCCCGGGTAGGCCTCGCGGCCCGGCGGACGGCGCAGCAGCAGCGACACCGCGCGGTAGGCCTCGGCCTGCTTGGTGAGGTCGTCGAACACGATGAGGACGTGCTTGCCCTCGTACATCCAGTGCTGGCCGATGGCCGAGCCGGTGTAGGGGGCGATGTACTTGAAGCCCGCGGCGTCCGAGGCGGGGGCGGCGACGATGGTCGTGTACTCCATCGCGCCGGCCTCCTCGAGGGCCGAGCGGATCGAGGCGATCGTCGAGCCCTTCTGGCCGACGGCGACGTAGATGCAGCGGACCTGCTGCTGCGGGTCGCCGGTGGCCCAGGCCTGCTTCTGGTTGATGATCGCGTCGATGGCGATCGCCGTCTTGCCGGTCTGGCGGTCACCGATGATGAGCTGGCGCTGGCCGCGGCCGATCGGGGTCATGGCGTCGATGGCCTTGATCCCGGTCTGCAGCGGCTCCTTGACCGACTGCCGCTGCACGACCGTCGGGGCCTGGAGCTCCAGGGCCCGGCGACCGGAGGTCTCCAGGGCGCCACCGCCGTCGATCGGGTTGCCCAGCGGGTCCACGACGCGGCCGAGGTAGCCGTCGCCCACGGGGACCGACAGGACCTGACCGGTGCGGCGGACCTGCTGGCCCTCCTCGATCCCGGAGAAGTCACCCAGGATGACGACGCCGACCTCGCGCACGTCGAGGTTCAGCGCCAGACCGCGGACGCCGTTCTCGAACTCGAGCAGCTCGTTGGTCATGACCGAGGGCAGGCCCTCGACCCGGGCGATGCCGTCGCCGGCCTCGCTGACGATGCCGACCTCTTCCCGGGAGACGTCCGGGGAGTAGTCGGTGACGTAGTTCTGGATGGCACTGCGGATCTCGTCTGCGGAGATCGTCAGCTCGGCCATGGGTCGTCCTCTTCCCTGCAGGGGTCGTGTGTGGTGCTGGCTGGGTGGTGGCGGTCGGGTCAGCCGACGAGCCGGCGGCCGGCCTCGTCGAGGCGGCGCAGGACGCTGCCGTCGATGATCTCGTCGCCGACGCGGATCACCAGACCCCCGAGGAGCTCGGGGTCGATGGTGACCTGCAGGCCGATGGCGCGTCCGTAGACCCGGCCGAGGACCGCGGACAGCCGCTGCTGCTGCTGGTCCGTGAGCGGCGCGGCGGCGGTGACGTGCGCGACCGACTGACCGCGGCGGCGGGAGGCCACCTCGGAGAGCCGCTCGATCGCCGTCTCCGCGTTGGCGACGGTGGGCCGGGTCAGGTGGTTGCGGAGCAGCTGCTCGGTGACCGGGCTGACCCGGCCGGCCAGCAGCTGGTCCAGCAGCGCGGTCTTCCCGGCCGCCGGGGCGGCCCGGTCGCTGAGGATGCGCGTCAGCTGCGGGTCGCCGGCGACGATCCGGCCGAAGCGGAAGAGCTCGTCCTCCACGCCCTCCAGCTCGCCGCGCACGTCGGCCGCGTCGAGCGCCGCCTCCGTGGCCAGGGTCTCGGCCGCCTCGATGAGGTCGAACGGCCGCGACCAGCGCTGCCGGGCGAGGGTCTCGACGAGGTCGAGAGCCGAGGCGGACACCTTCCCGGTGAACAGCCGCTGGGCCAGCGCGGCGCGGTCGGCGGGCTTGCCCGCCGGGTCCGACAGTGCACGCCGCAGCGACGGCTGCGCGTCCAGCAGCCGGGCCACGGCGAACAGCTCGTCGGCCAGGCCGGCGAGCTCCTCCGCGGTGACGGCCCGGGGCTGACCGGTCACCCGGTCGCGGGCCCGCTCCAGCAGACCCGACGCCGGCCGGGTCAGCTCGCCGAGGCGCTCGCGCGCCTCGGCGATGGCTGCACGACTGGCGGCGTCCATCAGCGGCTGCCCTCGGAGACGGTCGCGCCGGCGCGGCCGTCGGCCATGCCCTCGAGCTGGTCGAGGAACCGGTCCACCGTGCCGCGACGGCGGGCGTCGTCGTCGAGGGACTCGCCGACCACGCGGCCGGCCAGGTCCACGGCGAGCGTGCCGATGTGCGTCCGCAGCTCGTTGAGGACCTGCTGGCGGGACGCTGCGAGCTGCTCCTCGCCGCGGGCGACGATGCGAGCCGACTCGTCCTGGGCCTGGGTGCGCAGCTCCTCGAGGATCTGCTGGCCCTCGGCCCGGGCCTGGTCGCGGATCTGAGCGGCCTCGGTGCGGGCCTCGGCCAGCTGGGCGCGGTACTGCTCCAGCGCCGCCTTGGCCTCGACCTGCATCGCCTCGGCGCGCTCGATGCCGCCCTCGATCGCCTCTCGGCGAGCCCGGAAGACCTGCTCGAACCGCGGGGCGATGAACCAGAAGAACACCACCATGACCACCGCGAAGGCGATGAACCCGATGATGATCTCGCCCAGCGGCGGCAGGAGCGGGTTGTGTTCCTCTGCAGCGAGGATGCTCATGCTGTCAGTGTCCCTGTCTGGTGTCGGAGCCCGTACCCGGAGGTACGGATCAGGTGCCGAAGACGAAGGGGACGACGAAGCCGATCAGGGCCAGCGCCTCGGAGAGCGCGAAGCCGAGGAAGGCGTAGGTGCGGGTCAGGCCGGCCGACTCGGGCTGGCGGGCGGTGGCCTGGATGTAGGCCGCCCACACGATGCCCACACCGATACCGGGGCCGATGGCGGCGAGGCCGTAGCCCACCGAACCGATGCTGCCGGTCAGCTCTGCCAACAGGTCCATGCGAGGTGATCCTCCTGTGTCGTCACCCGGCGTCTGCCGGGCGGCTTTCGGGGGTGGTGCGGGGTGGTGCCATTCGGGGGTCCCGGCCGGTGTGGACCGAACCGTATTGGACTCAGTACCAGGCGATCAGTGCTCGGCTTCGATCGACCCGTTGAGGTAGGTGCCCATCAGGACGGTGAAGACGTAGGCCTGCAGGAAGATGACCAGCAGCTCGAAGAAGGTCATCACGATCGCCATGAGGGCCGAGATCGGGCCGAAGATGACCGAGAAGTTGTCCCGCTGGAACAGGTACACCGCACCCAGCGAGAAGACGACCAGCAGCATGTGGCCGGCGAACATGTTCGCGAAGAGTCGGACGGCCAGGGTGAACGGCCGGACGATGAAGTTCTGGAGGATCTCGATCGGCGTGACGAGGATGTACATCGGCTTCGGCACGCCGGGCAGGAAGAGGATGTCCTTGAAGTACTTCCCGACACCCTGCTCGCGGATGCCGATGTAGATGTAGAGCACCCAGCAGATGACCGCGAGGACCAGCGGGAAGGCGAACTTCGACATCGGCGAAATCTGCGCCAGCGGCAGGATCGACATGAAGTTGTTCGCGAGGATGAAGAAGAACAGCGAGGCGAGGAACGGCGCGAAGGGGAGCCCGCGGGGCCCCACCACGTCGCGGGCGATCCCGTCGCGGACGAGCGAGTAGCCGCTCTCCCCGATGAACTGCATCTTCCCCGGCACGATGGACGGCTTGCGCACCGTCAGCACCATGAACACGATCATCGCGAGGGTGGCGAACCACAGACCGAGCGTGATGCGGGTGATCTCGAAGTCGACGCCGAACACCGAGAACTCGGTGAGGGGTTCGGGGTAGAACTCGCCGAGGCCGGGGGCCTCGAACCCGTCACCCGAGCCGGACTCGGCAGCGAGCACGCCTGCTAGCGCGAGGGCGCTGGAGGTCACCGTTGTCCCTTCTGCGTCCCGGGCCGGCTCCGTCGTCCGCCCTGGCTGGTGCTGGTGTGCGACGCCCCTGATGGCGAGGGCAGGCCGCCGAACCGGAGGACGACCACGTAGATCGCCACCGCCATGCCGAGGATGATGCCGACCGGGAAGAACACACGCGTGTCCAGCCACTGGTCGAGCAGCCACCCGGCTCCGCCCCACACGGCCATGCCGGAGATCAACGTCCCGGTGACCGCCCATCCGGTCTCGGCACCACTGCCGCCCCCGGAGGGTCTGTCGGGCGAAGGCCGCGCGGACCCAGGTCTCGGGTCGTCCTCGGCCATCGGTTCCGGACACTATCAGCCGCGTGTCGCGGGTCTCCCGGGGTGCGCCGGAGGAGCCGGGCAGACCACCCGACCGGGTGGTCAGCCGGCGGGTGGGCGGGGTGGCGCGACGTAGTAGATCGGGCGCGTCCAGACCCAGCGCAACTGGACGCCGCTCCAGAGCAGCGCACCGACGATGACCGACCAGGCGAGGGTCAGCCGGTCCAGCCAGCCGTCCTCGGGGAGCGCGTTCAGCAGGCCGAACAGCACGATCGCCTTGACGAAGAAGGCGCCCATCGCCGCGGGCAGGGTGAACGTGTCGTCGATCCGCCCCGCCCAGGCCACGACCAGGCCGCTGACCACGAAGAACGCCGTCACGACGGCCGCCCCGACCAGCACGCCGACGGCGTCGTCCCACCCGGCCAGCAGGCCGGTGACCGGCGCGGCGACGGCGGTCACGGCGAGCGTCGCGAGGGCGCCGACCCGCAGGAACGACAGGTCCCAGCCGGCCTCCTCGCGGGGCATGGGACGGCTCGCTCGACGGGACATGCTGCTCATCGGACCACCTGCTCGGCACCGGGCGGACGGGGGGTGCGCACCACGGGGGCCGAGCCCGCCGGGGGCCCGTCCTCGGCCGGCCGCACCGCCCGCGCCGTGGGGTGCGCGGCCCGGCTGCGCGTGCGCTGGGCCAGCAGGTCGGCGGCCCGGGCCTCCCGCGCCGCCCGCCGGGTCCGTGGGGCGAGGACGACGACCACGCCGACCACCAGGAGGGCGCCGATCGCCACGAGCAGCTCCGCCCGGCCGCCGGTGATCGACAGCGCCACCGCACCGCTGGAGAGCAGCGCCGCCCAGAAGTACATGACCAGCACGGCGCGGCGGTGCGAGTGCCCGATGGCCAGCAGCCGGTGGTGCAGGTGCATCTTGTCCGGCGAGAAGGGCGACCGGCCACGGCGCGTCCGGCGGATCACCGCCATCAGCAGGTCGATGAACGGGATGAAGAGGACGGCGATCGGCACGAGCAGCGGCAGGGTCAGCGGCAGCAGGCTGGCGGCCGAGTCGAACGACTGCGGGTCGACGTTGCCGGTGGCCGACACGGTCGCGGCGGCGAGCATCAGCCCGACGAGCATCGACCCGGAGTCGCCCATGAAGATCCGGGCCGGACTGAAGTTGTGCGGCAGGAAGCCCAGGCACGCCCCGGCGAGCACCGCCGTGATCAGGGCCGGGGCGCTCGCGACGTCGTCGTAACCGGTCAGCCCCAGGTTGTAGCTGTAGGCGAAGAAGGCCAGCGCGGCGATCGCCGAGACCCCGGCGGCCAGCCCGTCCAGGCCGTCGATGAAGTTCAGCGCGTTCACCGTCAGCACGGTCAGCAGGATGGTGAGCGGGACCCCGACGTCGGGTCCGAGCGAGATGGTGCCGAGGTCGGCGACGGGCAGGAAGACGAACGACAGCTGCACGCCCAGCAGCACCATGACCCCGGCGGCGGCGATCTGGCCGGTCAGCTTGGTCAGCGCGTCCAGGCCGAACTTGTCGTCCAGCGCGCCGAGCAGGCAGATCAGCCCGCCGGCCGCCAGGACTGCGGCGGTCTGCGAGTCGTCGAAGGTGCGTTGCAGCGCCGGCAGCCGGGTGGCCACGAGGACCGCGGCGGCGACGCCCAGGTACATCGCCACTCCCCCGCCGCGCGGCGTCGGGATGACGTGCACGTCCCGCTCGCGGGGGGCGGCCATCATCCGCAGCCGCACGGCGGCGACCCGCACCACCGGGGTGGCGAGGAAGGTCACCAGCCCGGCGACGAGGAGGACGACGAGGTACTCGCGCATGGCTCAGACGGTGCCGGGCGGCGTCGCGCGCGGGGTGCTGCGGCCGGGGATGCACATCGCGGGATCTCCCGGGCTGGACGGCGTTGGTCGGTCCACGGTAACGCCCCGGCGCGGCCTAGTCGGTCAGCTCGGGGACGACGGCACGCAGCCGGTCGACGTCGACGGCGCCGACCCGCAGCACCCGCGGGGTGGGCGCGGTGCAGTCGACGATGGTGCTGGCCGCCGACCCGGCGCGGGGTCCGGCGTCGAGGACGACCGCCGCCCGCTCCCCCAGCTGCTCGACCGCGCCGGCGGCGTCGGTGGCGGCGGGCCGGCCGGACCGGTTGGCGCTGGAGACGGCGAGGGGGCCGGTGCGGCGCAGCAACTCGCGGGCGACCTCGTCGTCGGGCAGGCGGACGGCGACGGTGCCCTCGGCGTCGCCGAGGTCCCAGGCCAGCGACGGCGCGTGCTCGAGGACGAGCGTCAGGCCGCCGGGCCAGAACTCCTCGGCGAGCCGGTGCGCGACGTCCGGCAGGTCGACGACCAGGCCGGCGAGCGTCGAGGCCTCGCCGATGAGGACGGGGACGGGCATGGCGCGGCCACGGTTCTTCGCGGCGAGCAGCCGGGTGACGGCGGCGGGGGCGAAGGCGTCGGCCGCGACCCCGTAGACGGTGTCGGTGGGCATGAGCACCAGCTCGCCGCGACCGATCGCCGCGGCCGCGGCATCGAGTCCGGCAGAGCGGGCCTCCGGGTCGGAGCAGTCGTAGAGGTCGGCCACGGGGGGTCAGTCTCCCCCAGGCGTCGTGCCGACCCGCCGGGCGGTGGTGAAGCGGGGGCGGCCGGCGAGGTCGGGGTGGTCGGCGACGTCGTCCCAGCCGCCGTGCGCGCGCACCAGGGCCGGCAGCGCGGTGCCCTGCTGGTCGGCGTGCTCGATGGCCAGTGCGCCCCCGGGCCGCAAAAGGCGGGCGGCGGTGGTCAGCAGCCCGCGGACGACGTCGAGACCGTCGGGGCCGCCCCACAGCGCCAGCGGCGGGTCGTGGTCGGCGACCTCCCGGGGCAGCCGGGCGCCGTCGGGCACGTACGGCGGGTTGGAGACGACGAGGTCGACCCGGCCCTCGAGGCCGGTCAGCAGCCGCGGATCGGTCATGTCACCGGCGAGCACCTCGACCGGCCGGTCCCCGGCGGCGGCCCGTGCGGCGGCGTTGACCCGTGTCCACTCGATGGCCTCGGGGTCGCGCTCGACGGCGGTCACGCGCGCTCCGGGGTGCTCGTGCGCGAGCGACAGCGCGATCGCCCCGGACCCCGTGCCGAGGTCGACGACGACCGGCTCCGCTCCCCCGGCCAGCCGGCCCAGGCACCACTCGACGATCTGCTCGGTCTCCGGACGCGGGACGAACACGCCGGGGCCCACGGCGAGCTCGAGGTACCGGAAGGGCGCGTGTCCCGTGAGGTGCTGCAGGGGCACGCGGTCGGCGCGCTGCTCGACGAGGCCGGCGAACCGGTCCGCGGTGGGGCCGTCGAGCTCGTCGAGGGTCAGCAGGCCGGCACGGCTGCGGCCGGTCGCGTGCGCGAGCAGCAGTTCGGCGTCCACACGGGCGGACTCGATGCCCGCCGCGGCGAGCCGGCGGGCGGCGTCGGCCAGCAGCGTCCGGGTCTCGCTCAGGAGCCGGCCGCCAGCAACTCGGCCGTGTGCGCGGCGGTCAGGGCGTCGATCACCGCGTCGAGGTCGCCGTCGATGACCTGGTCGAGGTTGTGCGCCTTGTAGCCGACCCGGTGGTCGGCGATCCGGTTCTCCGGGAAGTTGTAGGTCCGGACCCGCTCGCTGCGGTCCATGGTCCGCACCTGGCTGCGGCGCTGGTCGCTGGCGACCGCGGCGGCCTCGTCGCGGGCGGCGGCCAGGAGGCGGGAGCGGAGCACGCGGAGCGCGGACTCCTTGTTCTGCAGCTGGCTCTTCTCGTTCTGCGAGCTGACCACGATGCCGCTCGGCAGGTGGGTGATCCGGACGGCCGAGTCCGTGGTGTTCACGCTCTGGCCACCGGGGCCGGAGGAGCGGAACACGTCGATCCGCAGGTCGTTCGGGTCGACGGTGACGTCGACCTCCTCGGCCTCGGGCAGCACCAGGACGCCGGCCGCGGACGTGTGGATCCGCCCCTGGCTCTCGGTCACCGGCACCCGCTGGACGCGGTGCACCCCGCCCTCGAACTTCAGCCGCGACCAGATGCCCTCGTCGGTGCGCGACTTGATCGCCACGGCGACGTCCTTGTACCCGCCGAGGTCGGCGTCGACGGCGTCGAGCACCTCGGTGGACCAGCCGCGCCGCTCGGCGTAGCGCAGGTACATCCGGAGCAGGTCGCCGGCGAAGAGCGCGGACTCGGCACCGCCCTCCCCCGCCTTGATCTCGAGGATGACGTCCTTGTCGTCGTCGGGGTCCTTGGGCAGCAGCTGCTCGCGCAGCCGGCCGGTCAGCTCCTCGATCTGCTGCTCCAGCGCCTGGGCCTCCGCGCGGAACGAGGCGTCCTCGGCGGAGAGCTCGCGGGCGGTGCCCAGGTCGTCGCGCGCCTGGTCGAGCGCGCGGGCGGTCTCCACCACCGGCGAGAGCTGCGCGTAGCGCCGGCCCAGCCGGCGGGCGCGGCCCGCATCGGCGTGCACGGCGGGGTCGGCGAGCTCGAGCTCCAGCGCCGCGTGCTCGTCGAGCAGCCCGCTGAGCCGGTCGGTCCCGGCGTCGGGTGTGCTCATGGCGGCGGCCTCTCGGAGGGGGTGGGGATCCCGGTGCGGACATGGCGACGGCGCCCGCCCCACCCCTGCACGAGGTGGGAACGGGCGCCGTCGGGAGAGCTACTCGCCGGCCGGGACCTTGGAGTCGGCGCGCTTGCCGAACCGCTTCTCGAAGCGGGCGACGCGACCACCGGTGTCGAGGATCCGCTGCTTGCCCGTGTAGAACGGGTGGCAGGCGGAGCAGGTCTCGACGGTCAGCTGACCGCTGGGGACGGTGCTCTTCGTGGTGAAGGTGTTCCCGCAACCACAGGTCACCGTGGTGGTGTGGTACTCGGGGTGGATGCCGGGCTTCATGCCGTGGACCTCTTCCGCAGGTGTCGGTGCTGTCTGACTGAACGCCGCCTACCGGTGCGGCATTCCAGGGCTGCCGGGCGGTACGTCGACCGTCGAGTATCCCCGATCGGTGCGGCCGCCCGGCAGCCGGGTGGGCTACTCGCCGTTGGGGCCGAGCGTCGTCTTCTGGATCTGCATCAGGAACTCGATGTTGTTGCGCGTCTTGCGCAGCTTGTCGGTCAGCAGCTCGATCGCCTGCTGCGGCTCCAGTGCCGACAGCACCCGGCGCAGCTTGATGATGATCGCCAGCTCGTCGGGCGCGAGGAGGATCTCCTCCTTGCGGGTGCCTGACGCGTTGACGTCGACCGCCGGGAAGATCCGCTTGTCCGCCAGCCGGCGGTCGAGCTTGATCTCCGCGTTCCCGGTGCCCTTGAACTCCTCGAAGATGACCGTGTCCATCGTGGACCCGGTCTCCACCAGCGCCGAGGCGATGATGGTGAGCGAGCCGCCGTTCTCGATGTTGCGGGCGGCGCCGAGGAAGCGCTTGGGCGGGTACAGCGCCGTGGAGTCCACACCGCCGGAGAGGATCCGGCCGCTGGCCGGGGCGGCCAGGTTGTAGGCGCGGCCCAGCCGGGTGATCGAGTCCAGCAGGACGACGACGTCGTGGCCCATCTCGACCAGGCGCTTGGCCCGCTCGATCGACAGCTCGGCGACCGTGGTGTGGTCGGCCGGCGGGCGGTCGAAGGTCGAGGCGATGACCTCGCCCTTCACCGACCGCTGCATGTCGGTGACCTCCTCGGGCCGCTCGTCGACGAGGACGACCATGAGGTGGCACTCGGGGTTGTTCGTCGTGATCGCGTTGGCGATCGCCTGCAGCACCATCGTCTTGCCGGCCTTGGGCGGGCTGACGATGAGCGCGCGCTGGCCCTTGCCGATCGGCATGACCAGATCGATGATCCGCGTCGTCAGCTGCTGGGGCTCGGTCTCCAGCCGCAGGCGCTCCTGCGGGTAGAGCGGGGTGAGCTTGGTGAACTCCGGCCGCTCCTTGGCCTGCTCGGGGTCCAGGCCGTTGACCGTGTCGAGCCGGACCAGCGCGTTGTACTTGTCCTTGCGCTCGCCCTCGCGGGGCTGGCGGACGGCGCCGGTGATGGCGTCACCGCGGCGCAGCCCGTAGCGGCGGACCTGCGACAGCGACACGTACACGTCGTTGGGACCGGTCAGGTACCCCGAGGTCCGGACGAAGGCGTAGTTGTCGAGCACGTCGAGGATGCCGGCCACCGGGAGCAGGACGTCGTCCTCGCCGACGGTCGGCTCGGTCGGCTGGTCGAAGCGGTCCCGGCCGTTGCGGCGGTTCCGGTCGCGGTAGCGACGGCCCCGGCGACCGCGGCCGCCCTCGAAGTCGTCGTCGTCCTCGTCGTCGCGGACGCGGTTGTCGCCGCGCCCGTCGACCCGGTTGCCGTCCGGGCGGTTGCCGTCGGCGCGGTTGTCGGGACGACCGTTGCGGTCGCCGCGGTCGGGACCGCGGTTGCCGTCCCGGTCACCGTCGCGGGCGGCACGCTCGCCGCCGTCCCGCTGGCCGTCGCGAGCCGGACGCTCGCCGCCCTCGCGCTGACCGTCGCGGGGAGCACGCTCGCCGCCCTCGCGGTTGCCGTCGCGGGGAGCACGCTCGCTGCGCTCGCGGGTGGCCTCGCGGGGAGCGCGGTCACCGCTCTCGCGGTTGGCCTCGCGGGGCGCGCGGTCACCGCTCTCGCGGTTGCCGTCCCGGTCGCGGGTGCGGTTGCGGTCGCGGTTGCGGGCGGGACGCTCGTCGTCGCCGCGCTCGTCGTCGGTGCGCGGACCGCGGTCGTCGTCGCTCCGCGGGCTCTCCGCGACCGGGGTCTCCGGCGCGGACACGTCGGCGGTCTGCCCGTCGCCGGGGGCCGCGTCGGCGGCCGGGGCGCCGGCCGGACGGCTGGCCGCCCGGCGACGGCGCGGCTGCTCGGTCGGGGCCGCGGCCGGGGTCTCCGCCTGCGCCGGGGTGTCGGCGTCGGCGGTGGTCAGCGGACCGCCGTTGGCGCCGCCGCTGATGGGGGCCTCGAGGGGGGCGGCGGTCGCCGCGACGCCGCGCGGGGCCGGCACGCCGTCCCGCGAGCCGGCGTCGGTCGCGCCCGGGGTGTCGTCGCCGCCCACCTGCTGGGCGGAGATCGCGGCGACGAGGTCGCCCTTGCGCATCCGGGCGGTGCCCGAGATGCCCAGTTCGGCCGCCAGGCGCTGCAGCTCGGGCAGCAGCATCCCCGACAGCCCGCTGCCGCGGCGGCGGGATCGGCCCGCCTGCCCAGAAGCGGCAGGTGCCTCGTCACCGGCGCCCTGGGGCACGGCGACGAGGTCGGTGGTTTCGCTCACGTACAGGTCCTTCCCTGCGGTGACCTGCGCCTACCGGCACAGGGGATGACCCACTCCGCCTGCCGTCCGGTCTTTTTCCGGGGTCGACACGAAGGAGGGGTCCGATGGGTGCGGGGCGGGATCTGCGGCGATGGACTCTCGTCTGCAACGCCCCGCGGCGAGGCCTGCCCCACTGGGGCGGCTACACCATGAGCCTAGATGCAGCTCACGGGCAGGACAACACCGGTCGTTCCCGGCCTGTTCCTCGTCATCAGGATGTTACCTGAGCCCCGGACAGCACCCGCGCCCCCGTCCCGTCGACCGACAGCGGCAGCAGCCGCCAGCCCGTCGGGACGAGGCCGGCGACGCGGCGCACCTCGGCGCCATCGCTGAAGTCGACGAGGTCGTCGCCGGGCTGCCGGCTGGTGAGCACCAGGACGCTGGGCCCGGCCCCCGAGACGACGGCCGCCAGCCCCTCGGCGCGCAGCCGCTCGACCAGGGCCAGGCTGTCGGGCATGGCCGCGGCGCGCTGCCGCTGGTGCAGCCGGTCCTCGGTGGCGGGCAGGAGCAGGCCGGGGTCCCAGGTGAGCGCGGCGACGAGCAGAGCCGAGCGGCCGGCGTTGAACGACGCGTCGCCGTGCGGCACCAGTTCGGGCAGCAGCCCGCGGGCGGCGGTGGTCGACAGCGTGCTCCCGGGCACGAGGAGCAGCGGCTGGATCCGCGGGTCGACGTCGAGCCGCTCGGCCACCGGGCCGTCGTCGCCCGCCCAGACCAGGGTGACCCCGCCGTGCAGGCAGGCGGCGACGTTGTCGGCGTGCCCCTCGAACCGGTCCGCCAGGCGCAGGACGGCGCCCAGGTCGATCGCGCCCACGTCGGGGCACAGCGCCCAGGCACCGAACACCCCGCCGACGACGGCGGCGGCCGACGAGCCCATCCCCCGGCCCTGCGGGATGGCGTTCGTCGTGGCGAGCCGCAGCCCCGGGGGCGCCCACCCGAGCTCGTCGCACGCGGCGCGGAAGGCCCGCACCACCAGGTGCGACTCGTCGGTGGGCAGCTCGTCGGCGCCCTCGCCGGTCATCTCCACCGACAGGCCACCGTCGGTGACGGTGAAGTCCAGGTCGTCGGCGCAGCTCAGCGCCAGGCCGGCGCAGTCGAACGCCGGACCGAGGTTGGCACTGGTCGCCGGCACGCGGATCCGCACCGAGGTGCGGGCCCCGCTCACCGCCGGCTCCCCGACCGGTTCACAGGCCGAGCTGCGCGGCCGCAGCGGTCGCGTCCACGGGGATCGTGACCGGCGCGGGCGCGCCGGAGATCGCCCACTCCGGGTCCTTGAGCCCGTTGCCGGTGACCGTGCAGACCACCCGCTGGCCCGGCTCCAGCTCACCGGCCGCCGCGACCTTGAGCAGCCCCGCGACCGAGGCGGCCGAGGCCGGCTCGACGAAGACGGCCTCGGTACGGGCGACCAGCCGGTAGGCGGCCAGGATCTCCCGATCGGTGACGGCGTCGATGCGGCCGCCGGACTCGTCGCGGGCGGTCAGCGCCTTGGTCCACGAGGCGGGGTTGCCGATGCGGATCGCCGTCGCGATGGTCTGCGGGTGCTCCACCACGGCGCCGTCGACGATCGGTGCCGAGCCGGCCGCCTGGAAGCCCCACATCCGCGGGGTGCGGGTCGCGATCCCGTCGGCGGCGTACTCGCGGTACCCCTGCCAGTAGGCGGTGATGTTGCCGGCGTTACCGACCGGCAGGCAGTGGATGTCCGGGGCGTCGCCGAGGACGTCGACGATCTCGAACGACGCGGTCTTCTGCCCCTCGATCCGGTACTGGTTGACGCTGTTGACCAGGCTGACCGGGTAGTCGATGGCGAGCTTGCTGGCCAGCGCGAGGCAGTCGTCGAAGTTGCCGTCGACCTGCAGCAGCTTGGCGCCGTGCACCAGCGCCTGGGCCAGCTTGCCCATGGCGATCTTCCCGGTCGGGACCAGGACGGCGCAGGTGAGCCCCGCGCGCGCGGCGTAGGCGGCCGCGCTCGCGCTGGTGTTGCCGGTGGAGGCGCAGATGACCGCCTGCGCGCCCTCCTCCTTGGCCTTGGTGATGGCCATCGTCATCCCGCGGTCCTTGAAGGACCCGGTGGGGTTGGCCCCCTCGACCTTCAGGTACACCTCGCAGCCGGTGCGCCGGGAGATCTCGACGGCCGGCACCAGCGGGGTCGCCCCCTCCTGCAGGGTCACCACCGGCGTGCTGTCGCTGACCGGGAGCCGGGAGCGGTAGGCCTCGATGAGCCCCGGCCAGTGCGGCGACACGGCCCCGCGCAGCGTTCCGGTCATGACAGCCCCTCCACTCGAAGCACGCTGGTGACCCCGCGGACCGCGGGCATCTCGCGCAGCGCGGTCACCGTCGTCGACAGCGCCGCGTCGGGCGCGCTGTGGGTGACGATGACCAGCGTCGCGGCGTCGCCGTGGCCGTCCTGGCGCACGGTCGCGATGCTCACCCCGTGCCGGGCGAACTCCTGGGCCACGGTCGCCAGAACGCCGGGCCGGTCGGCCACGTCGAGGCTCACGTGGTACCGCGTCGGCGTCTCCGCGATCGGCCGCGCGGGCAGCCCCGCGTAGGTGGTGATGCCGGGACCGGCGACGCCGGCGACCCGGTTGCGGGCCACGGCCACGAGGTCGCCGAGCACGGCGCTGGCGGTCGGCTCACCGCCGGCGCCACGGCCGTAGAACATCAGCTCCCCGGCGGCCTCGGCCTCGACGAAGACGGCGTTGAACGCTCCGCCGACGGCGGCCAGCGGATGCGTCGTCGGGATCATCGCCGGGTGCACGCGGACGGCAACCGAGTCCGGCTCGCCGCTGCCCTCGGGTGCCGGCACCCGCTCGCAGATCGCCAGGAGCTTGACCGTGCAGCCGATCTCCGCGGCCCGGGCGACGTCGACGGCGGTGACCGCGGAGATGCCCTCGCGGTAGACGTCGGCGGCGGTCACGGCGGTGTGGAAGGCCAGCGAGGCGAGGATCGCGGCCTTGGCGGCGGCGTCGAACCCGTCGACGTCGGCGGTGGGGTCGGCCTCGGCGTACCCGAGGTCGGTGGCCTCGGCCAGGGCCTCGGTGAAGCCGGCGCCGGTCTCGGCCATCCGGGACAGGATGTAGTTGGTCGTGCCGTTGACGATGCCGACCACCCGGCGCAGCTGGTCACCGGCCAGCGACTCGCGCAGCGGGCGCAGCATCGGGATCGCCCCGGCGACCGCGGCCTCGTAGTAGAGGTCGACGCCGGCCTTCGCCGCGGCCTCGTGCAGCGCCACGCCGTCGTCGGCCAGCAGCGCCTTGTTCGCGCTGACCACCGACTTCCCCGCGGCGAACGCGGCCAGCATCAGCGTGCGGGCCGGCTCGATGCCGCCGATCACCTCGACGACGAGGTCGACGTCGTCCCGGGTGACCAGGGCGTGCGCGTCGGTGGTGAGCAGGCCGGCGGGCACCTCGGGGTGCCGGTCGGGACGGCGGACGGCGACCCCGGCGACCTCGACCGGCCGGCCGATGCGCGCGGCGAGGTCACCGGACTGCTGGTCGAGCAGCCGCAGCACCGCCCCCCCGACCGTGCCGCAGCCGAGCAGGGCCACCCGCAGCGGGCGCGTCACGAGCGGGCTCCCGCGGCGTGCTCGGGAGCGGGCTGGTCGATCGCCGGCGAGGGGGCGGGTGTCCCGGCGAGGACGGCGTCGAGGGCGAACACGTCGGACAGTGTCTGACGCCGGACGATCTCCGTGGCGGCGCCGTCCCGGACGGCGACCACCGGGGGCTTGAGCAGGTAGTTGTAGTTGCTCGCCATCGACCAGCAGTAGGCGCCGGTCGCGGCCACCGCGAGCAGGTCACCGGGAACGACGTCCGAGGGCAGCCAGAGGTCGCGGACCAGCACGTCGCCGCTCTCGCAGTGCTTGCCCACCACCCGGCACAGGGCCGGCGGCGCGGTGGAGGTCCGGTTGGCCAGCACGCAGGTGTAGGAGGCGTCGTAGAGGGCGGTGCGGATGTTGTCGCTCATCCCGCCGTCGACCGAGACGTAGTTGCGGACCGCCGGGGCACCCGACGTCCCGCCGGCACCCAGCCGGACCGGCTTGATCGTGCCGATCTCGTACAGCGTCACCGTGCCGGGCCCGGCGATCGCCCGGCCGGGCTCCACGGCCAGCCGCGGGACCGGCAGGTCCAGGGCCGCGCACTCGGCCGCGACGACGGCGCGCAGCCGGCGGGCGACGTCCCCGGGGGTCACCGGGTCGTCGTCGGGCAGGTAGGCGATGCCGAAACCGCCGCCGAGGTTGAGCTCGCCGAGCACCTGCCCGGTCGCCTGGGCGATCTGGCCCATCAGGCCGACCACCCGGTGCGCGGCGGCCTCGAAGCCGGCGGTGTCGAAGATCTGCGAGCCGATGTGGCTGTGCAGGCCGGTCAGGTGCAGCGCGGGCTCGCGGATGATCCGCACCGCGGCGGTGAGCGCGTCCCCGGTGGCGAGGGAGAAGCCGAACTTCTGGTCCTCGTGTGCCGTGGCGATGAACTCGTGGGTGTGTGCCTCGATGCCGACCGTGGTGCGGATCAGCACCGGCACCGGCGACCCGCCCGCGGCGACCCGGGCGGCGGCCAGCGGGACCAGCCGGTCGATCTCGTCGAAGGAGTCGACGACGACGTGACCGATGCCGGCCTCGACCGCCAGCTGCAGCTCCACCAGCGACTTGTTGTTGCCGTGCAGCGCGATCCGCTCAGCCGGGAAGCCGGCGGCCAGCGCGACGGCGAGCTCGTTGCCGCTGCAGGCGTCCAGGTGCAGCCCGTCCTCGGCGATCCAGCGGGCGACCTGCCCGCACAGGAACGCCTTCGAGGCGTAGTGGACGTCGGCGTCGCTGAAGGCGGTGGCGAAGTCGGCGGCGCGGCCCCGGAAGTCGGCCTCGTCGAGGACGAACAGCGGCGTGCCGTGCTCGCGGGCCAGCTCGGTCACCGGGCGGCCGGCCAGGTGCAGCTCGCCGTCGACGCGGGACGCCGAGCGCGGCCACACCTGCGGGTCGAGCGCGCCGAGGTCGGCCGGCGGCGCACCGACGGCGGACGCGATCTCGAAGGCGCCGTGGAGCGGCCCGGCCGGGTGCGCCCTCACATCCGCTCCGGAGCGGAGACGCCGAGCACGGCCAGGCCGTTGCGCAGGACGACGGCGGTGGCCGCGCACAGCCACAGCCGGGCGGTGGTCAGCGCGGTCGCCTCCTCGTCACCCCGGGGCAGCACCCGGCACTCGTCGTAGAACCGGTGGTAGGTGCCGGCCAGCTCCTCGAGGTACCGGGCCACCCGGTGCGGGGCGCGCAGCTCCGCGGCCGAGGCGACGACCCGGGGGAACTCGCCGAGCGCCCGGAGCAGGTCGCCCTCCCGCGGGTGGGCGAGCGCCGCGGTCTCGACGTCGGCCGCCTCGCCCAGGTGCAGCCCCAGGTCGGCGGCGTTGCGCAGCAGCGAGGAGATGCGGGCGTGCGCGTACTGCACGTAGAAGACCGGGTTGTCGTTGGTCTGCCGGGTCCAGGCGTCGAGATCGAGGTCGATCTGCTGGTCGACCGAGGCGCGGGCCAGCGCGTACCGGGCCGCGTCGGCGCCGATCGCGTCGACCAGGTCCTCGAGGTTGACCACCGTGCCGGCCCGCTTGCTCATCCGCACCGGCTCGCCGTTGCGCACGAGGTTGACCAGCTGGCCGATCAGGATCTCGAGGTTGGTCTGCGGGTCGTCGCCCATGGCCGCGACCAACGCCTTGTACCGGCCGACGTAGCCGGTGTGGTCGGCGCCCAGCATGATCACGACGCGGTCGAAGCCGCGCTCGCGCTTGTCCAGGTAGTAGGCGCAGTCCGCGGCGAAGTAGGTCGGCTCGCCGTCGCTCTTCACCAGGACGCGGTCCTTGTCGTCGGCGAAGTCCGTCGTCCGGAGCCACACGGCGCCGTCGGCCTCGTAGACGTGCCCCTGCTGGCGCAGCCGCGCGACCGCCTTCTCCAGCGCGCCGCTGTCGTGCAGCGTCTTCTCGGAGAAGTAGGTGTCGAAGACGACGCCGAAGCCGGCCAGGCTGCGCTTGATCTCGGCGAACATCAGCTCGACGCCGCGGACGCGGAAGCGCTCCTGCTGCTCCTCGGCGGGCAGCTCCAGGATGCCCGGCTCCGCGGCCACCACCTGCGCGGCGATCTCGCCGATGTAGTCCCCGGCGTAGCCGTCCTCCGGGACGGGCTGCCCCAGCGCCGCGGCCTGCAGGCTGCGGGCGAAGCGGTCGATCTGCGAGCCGGCGTCGTTGAAGTAGTACTCCCGGCTGACGTCGGCGCCGCTGGCGGTGAGCAGCCGGCCCAGCGCGTCGCCGACGGCGGCCCACCGGGTGCCGCCGATGTGCACCGGCCCGGTCGGGTTCGCCGAGACGAACTCCAGGTTCAGCCGCTGCCCGGCGAGGGTGTCGGTGCGCCCGTAGTCCTCCCCCGCGGTGACCGCGCGGACGGCGATCTGCCCCAGCGCGTCCTTGGCCAGGGTGATGTTGAGGAACCCCGGACCGGCGACGTCGACCCGGTCGATGCCGTCGAGGGCCCGCAGCTCCGCGGCGACCACCTCGGCGACCTCACGCGGTGGGCGGCCGGCCGGCTTCGCCAGCCGCATCGCCACGTTGGTGGCGTAGTCGCCGTGCTCGGGGTTCCGGGGCCGCTCGATGACGAGGTCGTCGGGGACGTCGACGGCGAGCGAGCCGTGCTCGACTGCCGCCCCGACCGCGGTCCGGACGAGGTCGCGCAAGTGCTCGGGTGTCACCGCGCGATCGTACGGGGCAGGCCGCCGCGCCCCGGCCGAGGTCTCGTCCGGGTTCCAGGCTCCTGCCAGGGAGCCGACCTAGACTCGATCGACGGGAGGAGCCGGAGCGCTCCCCCCGCGGGCCGCGGGATGTCGGCCCGCGCCGACGAGCGAGGAGATGCTGTGCCCAAGGACGGTAAGCCCGGAGACCCCCGGAGCGCGCGCGGAGCGTCCGGCAGCTCCGGGTCGTCCGGCCGGGGCTCGAGCGGCTCCCGTCCGGCCGGGTCGCGCACCTCCGGCGGGAAGGGTCCCGCCGGCAAGGGCGGTCGCACCCGCCCGGTGACCAACGTGGTCAGCCCGCAGCGGCCGTGGGGACTCATCGCCGCCGCGATCGCGGTCGTCGTCTTCGCCGGGGCCGTGCTGACCTACGCCGTCCTCAAGGTGCGCGAGGCCGACGCCAACGCGATCGACTCCGTCAGCGAGATCGACGGCGTCCAGACCTACACGGATCTGTCCCAGGACCACACGACCGCGACCGTCACCTACGAGCAGTCGCCCCCCGTGGGCGGTCCGCACGAGCCGCCGCCGGGCTGGGCGGACTGCACCGGCACCGTCTACGACGTCGACATCCGGCACGAGAACGCCGTCCACAGCCTCGAGCACGGCGCGGTGTGGATCACCTACGACCCCGCCGCGCTCTCCGACGACGACATCGCCACCCTCGCCGACCTCGTCGAGGGGCGAGCCGGCCGGATGATGTCGCCCTACGAGGGCCTCGACGCGCCGGTGAGCATCCAGGCCTGGGGTCACCAGCTCAAGGTCGACAGCGCCGACGACCCGCGCCTGGAGGAGTTCGCCGACTTCCTGACGCTCAACTCCGAGTTCACGCCGGAGCCAGGCGCCAGCTGCGAGAACCCCGACTTCATCGCCGCTCCGCGACTGGCGTCCGAGGACGCCGCGGCACCGGCCGACGGCGCCGCCCCCACGGCCGCGGAGAGCTCCACCACGGCGCCGGCCGAGTGACCGGAGCCGCCGGCATGGACACCCCCACACCGACCGGAACGGGCCGCGGACCGCTGCGCACCGCCCTGCTCGCCGTCATCGCCGTCGCGCTGGTCGTGCTCGGCGGGGGGCTGGCGGTGGCCCTCGGCATCGGCCGGGACGAGGCGTCGGTACCGGACGCCGAGTCGGTGGACGCCGGCTTCAGCCGCGACATGGCCCTGCACCACACCCAGGGCGTCGAGATGGCCAACCTGGCGCTGGACCGGAGCACCGACCCCGAGGTGCGCGGCCTGGCCTTCGACATCGCCGAGACGCAGAACAACCAGGCCGGCCGGATGCAGGGGTGGCTCTCGCTCTGGGGCGTCTCGCTGACCGGTGGCGAACGGATGTCCTGGATGGGAGGCCACTCCGGCCATGACATGTCGGGCATGGAGGGCATGGACGGAACGGCCGCCGGGGGCGCAGCCCTCATGCCGGGGATGGCCACCGAGGAGGAGTTGGCGCAGCTGCGGCAGCTGTCCGGCGCCGAGTTCGACGTCGAGTTCCTCCGGCTCATGATCCGCCACCACCAGGGCGGCCTGGGCATGGCGCAGTACGCGGCCGAGCACGCGGACGAGGACGCCGTCCGCTCCCTCGCCCGCTCCATCGTCGAGGCGCAGACCGCCGAGACGGAGCTGATGACCGACATGCTCACCGCCCGGGGCGGGACCCCGCTCCCGCCGCCCTGACGGCAGGCACCGCCGTCGGACGGCCGGAGCGGGGCTGGTAACTTCTGTCCTGCCCCGAGCCCCCGTAGCTCAGGGGATAGAGCACTGCCCTCCGGAGGCAGGGGCGCAGGTTCGAATCCTGCCGGGGGCACCTCACGACACCGCTGTTCGCACCGCCGGCCGTCTCCGCGCCGGGCGGATCGGCCCGGGTTAGCGTCCCGGTCATGGAGCACAGCGAGGTGCAGCGCACCACCGTCGGGGACGTCGAGCTCGCCTACGAGAGCTTCGGCTCGCCCGGCGACACCCCCCTGCTGCTGGTCATGGGCCTGGCCACGCAGATGGTCGGCTGGCCGGACGGGTTCTGCCGGGCCCTGGCCGACCGGGGCCACCACGTCGTCCGCTTCGACAACCGCGACATCGGGCTCTCGACGCACCTGGACGACGCCGGCGCCCCGGACGTCATGAGCCTGTTCGCCGGCGCCGGGACCGCGCCCTACTCGCTGGCCGACATGGCCGACGACACCGCGGGCCTGCTCGACGCCCTCGGCTGGGAGAGCGCCCACGTCGTCGGCGCCTCGATGGGCGGCATGATCGCCCAGTCGCTGACCATCCGGCACCCGCACCGGGTGCGCAGCCTGGTGTCGATCATGTCCACGACGGGCGACCGCAGCGTCGGGAGCCCGGCCGAGGTGGCGCTCGGCGTCCTCTTCGCGCCGCCGGCGACGAGCCGCGACGAGGCGCTGCAGCGCGCCGTCGACACCTACCGGGTGATCGGCTCCCCCGGCTTCGAGTTCGACGAGGCGGCCCTGCGCGAGCGCGCCGGCCTCTCCTTCGACCGGGCCTACGACCCCGCCGGGGTCGCCCGCCAGCTGGCCGCGATCCTCACGACCGACGACCGGACGGCGCACCTCGGCGAGATCACCGTCCCCACCCTGGTGGTCCACGGCGCGCAGGACACGCTCGTCGACGTCAGCGGTGGGCGCGCCACCGCCGCCGCGATCCCCGGCGCCGACCTCTGGGTGGTCGAGGGCATGGGGCACGACTTGCCGCGCGAGCTGTGGCCGGACGTCGTCGACCGCATCTCCGCGGTCGTGCAGCGCGGCGAGGGCGCCCGCTGACCGGTCAGCCGGGCAGTGGCCGGCCCACCACCGAGGAGACGACCAGCTCGGGTACCGGGGTCCCGGTCTCCCCGGCCGGTGCCCGGGACGGGAAGTCGAAGACCCCGAGCATCAGCTGCGCCGGGTAGTCGGGGGCCTGGTCCACCCGCCGGACGACCTCCCCGTCGACGCGGAAGACCAGCGAGCCCGGCGCCCAGTCGACGGCGTACGTGTGGTCCCGGCTCACGTCGAGGGCCAGCCGCTCCGCGGCGAAGTCCTCGCCGAGGCGGGGGTCGCGGAAGCGGTGCAGGCCCATCCCGACCGCCGCCGTCCCGTCGGACACCGTGTCCCCGAAGACCTCCGCGACGCAGATCTCGCCGGAGTGCTCGGGCTCGTCCTCGATCCCCGAGAGCCAGAACGCGACCATCGACCGGGCGGTCACGGTGGCGCGCATCGTCACCGCGACGTGCCCGTACGTGGGTGTGTAGCCGCGGAAGTCCGGCTGCTCCTCGCGGACGACGAGCCCCTCGGTGAAGGGCTGCTGGCCACGCGGGCTCCCGAGCGGTCCGGCGAGGCTCCCCGTCTGCAGGCAGGAGACCCGCAGCGGCTCCTCGTGCAGGTCGGGACACCACGTCGGCTGGTCGGCCGGGATCGTCAGGTGCAGCTCCCCGTCGCGCACCTGCCAGGTCGCCGCCGAGCCGGCCCGCGAGCTCCAGTGCGGCAGGTAGTACGGGAACCACACGCCGGGGTCGAGGGCGTCCCCCGGGAACCGCTCGTCGAGTTCGGCGCGCACCCGCGGCAGGCTAGGGCGCCCCGGCCGCCGGCTCAACTGGTCAGCATGCCGCCCTCGACCGGGATCGTCGTCCCGGTCACGTAGCCGCCGGCGTCGCTGACCAGGAAGACCAGCGCCGCGGCCAGCTCCATCGGGTCCCCGGGCCGCCCGGCCAGGACCCGGCCCATCTGCTGGTCGAGGTAGCCCTCCGGGTACTGGTCGGTCATCTCGGAGGCGAAGAAGCCGGGGGCGAGGGCGTTGACGCGGATGCCCTTGCGGCCGGTCCACTGTTGGGCGAGGTCGCGGGTCAGCCCGATCAGCCCGGCCTTGCTGGCGGCGTAGGCGGCCTGCGGCAGCCCCGCGGTGGTCAGCCCGAGCACGCTGGAGATGTTCACGATCGAGCTGCCCGGCTGCATGACCCGCCCGCAGGCCTGCGCCATCCAGTAGCAGCCGTTGAGGTTGACGTCGATGACCTGCCGAAAGTGCTCAGGGGCCTCGCGGGTGGCCGGCGCGGCGGTGCCGATACCGGCGTTGTTGACCAGGACATCGACCCGGCCGAACTCCGCCATCGTGGCGTCGACCAGCGCCTGGCAGTCCTCGGTCCGGGCGACGTCGGTGCGCACCGTGATCGCCCGCCGCCCGGCCGCCTCGACCGCCTGACGGGTGGCGGCCAGCTTGTCCTCGCGCCGCGCGGCGAGGGCCACGTCCGCCCCGGCCTGGGCCAGCGCCTGGGCGAAGACGACGCCGAGACCGGACGACGCCCCGGTCACGATCGCCACCTTCCCGTCGAGCTGGAACATGTCGAGGATCTGCCTGTCGGCCACGCGTGCGCTCCTGTCGTCGGTCGGGTCGTCGGTGCCGAGCCTGTCCTCCGCGGGAGGAGCGTGCCACCCCGGACGGCGCGCGGATGTGGGGTAGAGCACATCCGGCTCCGGGTAGTCCCCCGCCGACGCCCGAGGGGGACCCACGATGACCAATCTCGCCCAGCACCTCGTCGACACCGCGGCCGGCCACGGCGACCGGACGGCACTGAGGATGGACGACACCGTCCTCACCTACGCGCAGTTCCGCGACGCCGCCGCGGGGGTGGCCGCCGGCCTGCGGGACCGCGGCGTGCAGCCCGGCGACCGGGTGGGCCTGGTCCTCCCCAACGTCGTCAGCTTCCCCGTCGTCTTCTACGGCGCCCTGATGGCCGGGGCCGCCGTCGTCCCGATGAACCCCCTGCTCAAGGCGCGCGAGGTCGAGTACTACCTCCGCGACTCCGGCGCCCGGCTCGTCGTCGCCCTCGACTCCGTCGCCGACGCCGCGACCGAGGCGGCCGGCACGGTCGGCGTCGAGGCGGTGGCCGTCGGCCCGGTCGACCCCGGCTCGGCGCTGGGCGCCGCGACCCCGGACGCCGAGGTGGCCGACCGTGCCGACGAGGACGACGCGGTGATCCTCTACACCTCCGGGACCACCGGGCAGCCGAAGGGCGCCCAACTGACCCACGCGAACCTGCGCGGCAACGCCCGGACGACGCAGGAGACGCTGCTCGAGGGCAGTCCCGAGGACGTGATCATGGGCTGCCTCCCGCTGTTCCACGTCTTCGGGCTGACCTGCTCGCTGAACGCCGGCGTCCTCGCCGGGGCCTGTCTCACCCTGCTGCCGCGCTTCGACGGCGCCCGGGCGCTGGAGATCGTCGAGCGGGACCACGTCACGGTCTTCCAGGGCGTGCCCACGATGTTCGCCGCGATGCTGCACCAGCCCGACGCGAGCCGGTACGACGTCTCGAGCCTGCGGTTGTGCGTCTCCGGCGGCTCGGCGATGCCGGTGGAGGTCATGCGCGGCTTCGAGGAGGCGTTCGGCTGCATCGTGCTGGAGGGCTACGGGCTGTCGGAGACCTCGCCGGTCGCCTCCTTCAACCACCCGCACGCCGAGCGCAAGCCCGGCACGATCGGCACGCCGATCCGCGGGGTCGAGATGCGGCTGGTGGACGACGAGGGCCGCGACGTCCCCGAGGGCGAGGTCGGCGAGATCGCCATCCGCGGCGAGAACGTCATGCGCGGCTACTGGCAGCGCCCGGAGGAGACGGCGAAGGCGATCCCCGACGGCTGGTTCCGCAGTGGCGACCTCGCCCGGCGCGACGCCGACGGCTACTACGCCATCGTCGACCGCAAGAAGGAGATGATCATCCGCGGCGGCTACAACGTGTACCCGCGGGAGATCGAGGAGGCGCTCTACGAGCACCCCGCGGTCGCCGAGGCCGCGTGCGTCGGCGTCGCCCATCCCGACCTCGGCGAGGAGGTCGCCGCCGCGGTGGCCCTCAAGCCGGGTGCCTCGGCGGAGGTCGACGAGCTCAAGGCCTGGGTCAAGGAACGGGTCGCGGCCTACAAGTACCCCCGGTACCTCTGGCTGGTCGACGCCCTGCCCAAGGGCCCGACCGGCAAGATCCTGCGCCGCGCGGTCGAGGTGCCCGAGGAGGCCCGTCCGTGAGCGAGGCCCCGCTGTGGCGCCAGGCGTTCGACGCGGTGGAGCACCGCGTCACGCCGCACGCCGACCGGCTGACCCGCACGCCCGGGTTCGCCCGCGGCGTCACCCTGCTCCGGCGGACACAGCTGCTGGCCCGCGACACCGTCCAGGGCGCCACCGCGCGGGCCTGGCACCTGGTCAACCTGCCGGCCGGCAGCGACGTCGCCCGGCTGCGCGCCCAGCTGGGCGCCCTCGACCGCGAGGTCCGGCGGCTGAACCTCCAGCTGGAGACCGAGCGACGCCGGGCCGGCGCCGCGGGAACGGAGACCGACGATGCCCACGCTGCCGACGCCACAGACGGTGCTCGACCGGGTCCGCCGCGACGTCGAGCGCAACGCCCTCCGCGCGCGTAACGGGATCAAGCTGGTCGCCGGCGTCGACCGCCCCGGCGTGGGCTGCACGGCCAAGGACGTCGTCTGGCAGCGCGGCCGCAGCCAGCTGTGGCACTACCGCAACGACCTGGACGCCCACGGCGGCGTCCGCCACTCCCCGCCGCTGCTGATCGTGTTCAGCATGGTCAGCCGCAGCTACATCCTCGACCTGCAGCCGGGCAACAGCTTCGTCGAGCAGCTGCTCACCGCGGGCTTCGACGTGTACATGCTCGACTGGGGCGAGCCGGACGAGCGGGACGCGCAGAACCGCCTCGAGGACTACGTCGACGACTACATCCCGGCCGCCGTCGACCGGGTGCTGGAGATCTCCGGCTGCGGCGAGGTCAACCTGTTCGGCTACTGCTTCGGCGGCGACCTCGCACTGCTGTACGCCGCGCACCACCCGGACGCCCCGCTGCGCAGCCTGTCGGTGCTCGCGACGCCGGTCGACTTCCGGCACATGGGCCCGCTGGCCGACATCTTCCGCGTCGGCGGCCTGGAGGTGGACCAGGTGGTCGACGTGGACGGCAACGTGCCGCCCCGCGTGGTCCTGCAGGGCTTCAAGTCGCTGACGCCGACCGCCGAGGTCACGCGCTACGTGACGCTGTGGGAGCGGCTCTGGAGCGACGAGTACGTGAACGCCTACCAGGCCATGACCGGCTGGTCCGACGACCACGTGCCGTTCCCCGGCGCCGCCGCGCGGGAGACGGTGGACATGCTCGTCCGCGCCAACGGGATGCTCACCGACCGGCTGGCGATCGCCGGCGACCGCGTCCACCTGAGCGACGTCCGGGTGCCGTTCCTGACGGTGCTGGCCGAGCGCGACCACATCGTGCCGCCGGACGCGACGGCACCGCTGATCGACCTCGTCGGCTCCCCGGACAGGCACGAGCTCCGGCTGCCGGCCGGGCACATGGGCCTGGTGGTCGGGCGGACGGCGGCGCGGACGACGGTGCCGACGATCATCAGTTTCCTCGAGCGGCGCAGCGACGAGGTCTCCCCCGCGCCCTCCGTCCGACCCGCCGCCGCGGAGGCCTGACATGCCGGTGACCGACCTGCGCCCCGAGCACGCCGAGGCGCTGCTGCAGTTCTTCCGCACCCTGCCCGAAGAGGACCTCACCTTCATCGAGGAGGAGGTCACCGACCCCGGCGTCGTCCGGTCGTGGGCGCGCGGAGAGGGCGGCGGCTCCCGCTGGGTCGCGGTGGCGGACGGGTCCGGCGACCCGGTGGTGACCGGCTACGTCGCCGTCCGCCCGCTGCCCGGCTGGTCGGACCACGTCGGCCGGCTGCGCCTGGTCGTGGCACCCGGCGCCCGCGGGTCGGGGCTCGGCCGGGACCTGGCGCGGCACGCCCTCGTCCAGTCGGTGTCGGCCGGGCTCACGAAGCTCGTGGTCGAGGTGGTGGCCGAGCAGGGCGCCGCGCTGGCGCTGTTCACCCGCCTGGGGTTCCGCGGCGAGGCCGTCCTGATCGACCACGTGCGCGACCGCGACGGCCGGTTGCGCGACCTCATGGTGCTGGCCCACCACGTCGGCGACACCTGGGCCGGGATGAGCGCGATCGGGCTGGCGGACGCGCTCGGCGACCGGGCCGGGTAGCGCTACTGGCGTCTCAGCCACTCGACGGCGGGCCGGGCCCGCCGGGCGGCGAAGACGTCGATCTGCGCCACGCTCAGCCGGCAGCCGCCCGGACAGTCGAACTCCGTCGGCTGACCGCCCACCCACCCCACCGCGGCCGGCCGCCGGCAGGTCGGGCAGTCCTCCCACGTCACGCGCTCGCTGGCATCCATGTCCGTCGTCTCGATCCCGGCGCTTCTGGCCGGTCAGGAGGGATCCGGCCACGGGCTGAGCCGGCGCCCCTCGGGCTGGGGCCTCTCTAGCCGTGCTCGGAGGTCGGAAACCCGGGCGACGCGGACGGCTTGTTCCGGTTCCTCCCGGTCCGACCGCGCGCGGACGTCCGACAGCCGACCGCCTGCCGCTGCCGGGGCGTCACCGAGCCGACACGTCCGCGCACGAGGGTGGCCCCCGTGAGCCCGATGCTGATCGCGCCCGAGCCCGCCGCCCCCTCCTTCCGCTGGGTCCGCACCGCCGCGGTGCTGGCCGGCGCCGGACTGCGGCCGGGCACCTCCCGTCGCGCCGCCGTCTGCGGCGCCGCCCGGCTGCTGACCGCCCTCGGGATCCGGGTGCGCGTCCAGGCGCCGCTGGTCGCCTGGCCGCGCGTCCGCCCCGGTTCGCCGGGCCTCCTCGTGGTCGCCGACTCCCGCTCCGACCTCGCCCACCTCGCGCTGGCCACCGCCGTCCCGGGCGCGGTCGCCGTGCCGGGGAGACGGCCGGGTCGCTCCGCCCGCGCGCTGCGGCTGCCCGTCCTGCCGGTGACGGCCGACGCCATCACCGCGGCGCTGCGCGCCGGCACGACGGTGACCGTCCGCCCCGGCGCCGACGGCCGCCTCCCCACCGCCGGCTTCGAGGCCGCCGCGGCGGTCGGTGCCGCGGTCTGCCCGGTCGCCGTCCGCAGCCGGCCGGGCCCGGGTTCCACCGTCGTGGAGCTCCACCTGCTGCCGGAGGTGGCCGGCGCGGCCGGCGACGCCGCGGCTCTGGCCGAGGGCGCGCGGCGCGCGCTCGCCGCCCTCAGCTCGCGCTGACCCGCCCGTCGAGCACGTCGAGCCGGCGCGTGGTCTCCACCGCCGCCAGCATCCGGCGGTCGTGCGTGACCAGCAGCAGCGTGCCCCGGTAGGAGGCCAGCGCCTGCTCCAGCTGCTCGATGGCCGGCAGGTCCAGGTGGTTGGTCGGCTCGTCGAGGACCAGCACGTTCACCCCGCGTGCCTGGAGCAGTGCCAGGCCGGCGCGGGTGCGCTCCCCCGGCGACAGCGTCTCGGCCGGGCGGGTCACGTGGTCGGCGACCAGCCCGAACTTCGCCAGGAGCGTGCGTACCTCGGCCGTCGGCCAGTCGGGCACCTCGGCGCCGAAGACGTCCAGCAGCGGCTCCGGCCCGAGGAACCGGCCGCGCGCCTGGTCGATCTCCCCGACGCGCACCGCCGGCCCGAGCGACCCGCTCCCCTCGTCCAACGGGACGCGGCCCAGCAGCGCCGCCAGGAGCGTCGTCTTGCCCGAGCCGTTCGGACCGGTGATCGCGACCCGGTCGCCCCAGTCGACCTGCAGGTCCACCGGGCCGAGCGCGAAGTCCCCCCGGCGGACGACGGCACCGCGCAGCGTCGCGACGACCGCACCGGCCCGCGGGGCGGCGGCGATCTCCATCCGCAGCTCCCACTCCTTGCGCGGCTCCTCGACCACCTCCAGCCGCTCGATCCGCCGCTCGGTCTGCTTGGCCTTCGCGCCCTGCTTCTCGGCGGTCGACCGGGCGTGCGCGGTGACGTGCTTGTCGGGGTCCTTCTTCTTCTTGATCGAGTCCCGCACGCCCTTGGCCAGCCAGTTCCGCTGCATCCGCGCCCGCGCCTCGAGGTCGGCCTTGGTGTCGGCGAACTCGTCGTACTCCTCGCGCGCGTGCCGTCGGGCGACCTCCCGCTCGACCAGGTAGCTGTCGTAGCTCCCGTCGTGCACCCGCACCAGCTGCTGCGGGAGGTCCAGCTCGACGACCCGGGTCACGGTGCGCGCGAGGAACTCGCGGTCGTGGCTCACCACGACCACGCCACCGCGGTTGCCGGTCACGAACCGCTCCAGCTGGTCGAGGCCGGCCAGGTCCAGGTCGTTGGTCGGCTCGTCGAGCAGCAGGACGTCGTAGCGGGACAGCAGCAGCGCGGCCAGCCCCACCCGGGCCGCCTGACCACCGGACAGCCCGGAGGTGAGCGCCTCCGCCGACACGCCGGGGGCCACCTCGGCCACGACCTGGACCGCCCGCTCGTCGAGGTCGGCACCGCCGAGGGCCAGCCAGCGTTCGAGCGCCTCGGCGTAGGCGTCGTCGGCACCGGGAGCACCGTCGGCCAGGCGCTCGGCCGCGGCCTCCATCGCCGTCTGCGCGGCGGCCACCCCGGTCCGCCGGGCCAGCAGCCCGGCCACGGTCTCCCCCGGCCGCCGCTCGGTCTCCTGCGGGAGGTGGCCGACCGTCGCGTGCGGTGGGCTGAGCGCGATGCTCCCGCCCTCGGCCGGCAGCTCCCCGGCGAGGATCCGCAGCAGCGTCGACTTGCCGGCGCCGTTGACGCCGACCAGCCCGACGACGTCACCGGGGGCGACGACCAGGTCCAGGCCGGAGAACAGCACGCGGGCGCCGTGACCGGCGGCCAGCTCCCGGGCGACGAGGGTGGCACTCACGGGACACCACCCTGCCAGGGCGGTTCAACCGGGTTCTGCGTCGTCCCGGTGGCCGTCGTCCTCGGAGCCGTAGTCGTCGGGGCCGTACCCGTCCCCGTGGTCCTCGTCGCCGCCGCCCACGGGCCGGCGGCGGACCAGCCACGGCTGCAGGTGGTCGTACCCGCGGACCGACACCCGGCGCAGCGGCCGCACGCGGTATCCGGGCAGGTCGCGCAGGAACGTCGCCAGCTCGCGGTCGACGAGCACCGTGCCCGGCCGCGCCAGCGAGGTGAGCCGGCTGGCCAGGTTGACGACCGGTGAGTACACGTCGCCGAGGTGGGTCAGCACCGGCCCGTACGCGGCCCCGACCCGCAGCTGCGGGCGGTCCTCGGCGTCCCAGGCCTCGGGCAGGTCCAGGGCGATCTGGGTCGCGGCGACCGCCGTCGTCGCGGTGAAGAGGACACCGTCGCCCACGGTCTTGACCACGCGGCCGGCCCGGCGGGCGACCACCTCGGCGGCGATCGACTCGAAGTCCTCGATCATCGCGCCCAGCTCCCGCCCGCCCATGCCGCGGCTGCGGGAGGTGTAGCCGACCAGGTCGGCGAAGCCGACGGCCAGCTCCCGCCGGTCCCCCGCGGCACCCGGCCCGGCCAGCAGCCGTTCGGCGTTGGCGGCCAGGTGCCGGCGCCACACGTAGTCCTGCACCGCGCGCAGCAGCGGCAGCACCCGCTGGGTGCTCGCGACCGCCCGCTCCGGGTCCAGCTGCCCCGGCTCGTCGCCGCCGCGGGTCAGGACCTCGGCCAGCAGGTCGGCCTGCCAGTCGGCCAGCCGGGACAGCGCCTGGGCCAGCGCGCGGGCGATGGAGGCCTCGGTCCGCTCGTCGACGAAGCCCTCGTCGACGAGCAACGACACCAGGCTCAGCGCGTGGACGTCGGCGTCGGTGAAGACCCGGTCGTCGTCGGCGGCGTCGGGGAACCCCAGCGCCCGCCACAGCCGCTGCGTGCGCTCCGGCGCCATGCCGGCCATCCGGGCGACGTCGCCGCGGGTCCACCGCCGGGGCCCGCCGAGCAGCAGCCGCTCGAGGGCGTCGCGCGCCGCCGAGTCGTCCGGGGTCCCCGCCTGCGTGCCGGGCTCGTCCATCGCCGGGAGCGCCCGCGGCTCAGCCGGTGGTGTGGACGACGAGGACGTCGCACCCCGACCGGCGGGTCGCATCGGCCGGCACCGAGCCCAGCAGCCGGCCCTTGATGCCGTTCAGCCCGCGGTTGCCGACCACCAGCAGGTCGGCCTGCTCGCGGCGGACGACGTCCAGCAGCACCTCGACCGGCGACCCCGCGACCGCGACCGGCTTCACCTGGCCCGCACCCGCCGACGTGGCCCGGTCGGTGGCCGTGCGCACCGTCTCCTCCGCCGGCGAGGAGCCCATCACCTGGTAGGCCTCGTCGCCCAGCACGTCCTGGGCCCGGGAGAGCTCCCGGTCGTCGGCCTCCGCCGGCAGGTACGCGCACGCGACGACGAGCGTGGCGCCGCAGGCACCGGCCAGGGCGCCGGCGCGCTCGACCGCGCGCAGCGAGGACTCCGAGCCGTCCGTCCCGACGACCACCGTGCGATAGGTGCTCACGTGCCTGCGCTCCCGATCTCTCGACTGCGTCGTCGCCGGACTGTAGGTGACCGGCGACCTCCCTGCTGCCGGCTTCAACGACGACGGCCCAGGTCGGACACGGTGAACGCTCGGTGAATGGGCCCGGGCGGGGACGGCCGGTGCGGTTGGATGGTCCGGACAGCGACCCGGACCCACCAGGAGGCGTCATCTCCACCCCCAGCACGGCCGGCCGCGACCCCGTGCGGGTCGAGGTCACGGGCCTCACCAAGACCTTCGGCAGAGTCCGCGCGGTCGACGACCTGAGCTTCACGGTCGAGCCCGGCTCGGTCACCGGGTTCCTGGGACCCAACGGCGCCGGCAAGACGACGACGCTGCGGATGGCCCTCGGCCTGCTGCTCGCCGACTCCGGCACGGCCACCTTCAACGGCCGCCCCTACCGGGACCTGCCCGAGCCCACCCGCCTCGTGGGCGCCGTGCTCGAGACGGCGTTCCACCCCGCCCGGTCCGGCCGCAACCACCTGCGCGTCTACTGCCGCGCCGCCGGGCTGCCCATCACCCGCGCCGACGAGGTCCTGCACCAGGTCGGCCTCGCCGACGCCGGCAACCGGCGGGCCGGGGGCTACTCCCTCGGCATGCGCCAGCGCCTGGCACTGGCCACCGCCCTGCTCGGCGACCCCTCGGTGCTCGTGCTCGACGAGCCGGCCAACGGCCTGGACCCCGAGGGCATCCAGTGGCTGCGCGGGTTCCTCCGCCACCTCGCGCACGTGGAGGGGCGGACCGTCCTCGTCTCCAGCCACCTGCTCGCCGAGGTCGAGCAGACCGTCGACCGCGTGGTCATCGTCGGCGCCGGCCGGCTCGTCCGGGAGGGGTCGATCGCCGAGCTCCGCGCCGGCTCGGAGGGAGCGGGCAGCGTCGTCGTCCGCAGCCCCGAGGCCGCCCGCCTGGCCGCGCTGCTGGCGGCCCCGGGCCGCTCGGTCGACCTCGAGGAGCCGACCCGGCTCACCGTCACCGGGACGAGCACCGACCAGGTGGGGGCGGCCGCCTTCGCCGCCGGGATCGAGCTGCACGAGCTCGCCGCCCGCAGCAGTGGGCTCGAGCAGATCTACTTCCAGCTCACCAGCGGCACCGAGCAGTACGCCGCCGCACCCGCCGGGAGCGCCCGATGACCGCACTGGTCCGCGCCGAGTGGACGAAGCTCTTCACCACCCGTGTCTGGATCGGGCTGCTGCTGGGCTCCTGCGCCCTGGCCGGCGGCTTCGCCGCCCTCTTCACCGGCCTGGCCGGGCAGGACGGCGAGGACGGCCCCGGCATCCCGGCGCTCGACGACCCGGAGTACGCCGAGGTCGTGTTCTCCGTGGCGGCCAACGCCAGCGTCTTCCTGCTGATCCTCGGGATCATCGGGATGACCCAGGAGTACCGGCACCGGACGGCGACCCCGACCTTCCTCACCACCCCCCGCCGGGGGCGGGTCGTCGCGGCCAAGCTGCTCGCCTACGGGGCGGTCGCCGTCCCCATGGCGCTGGTGGTCCTGGCCGTGACCGTCGCCGTCGTCCTGGTCTACGCCGGCGCCCGCGGGAACGCGCCGTCCCTGGACGCGGACAACCTGCAGACCCTGGCGGCCTCGGGTCTGGTCCTGGTGGTGTTCACCGTCATCGGCGTGGGCGTCGGCGCGCTCGTGCGCAACCAGGTGGGGGCGATCGTCGGCGCGCTGGTCTACCTCAACGTCATCGAGCCGATCGTGTCCTCCATCGGCGCGATCTCCGGGGCCTACAAGTGGCTGCCCGGTGGCGCGGTCCAGGCCGTCACGTCCGACTTCGAGGCCCCGGACCTGCTCGAGCCGTGGCAGGGCGCGCTGCTGCTGCTGGCCTACGGGCTGGTGGCCGCGGTCGTGGGGACCCTGCTCGCCTCCCGGCGCGACGTCGTCTGAGGCAGGTGTCCCCGCCGGCCCGGCGCCCGGCGGGGACACCACCGGTCACGCCTGTCCCGCCGGACCGCAGGCCCCCACGTCGGCCGGTCCGCCGCACCCGGCGGGCGTAGAGTCGGACACCGGTCCGAACACGTGCAACCCACGACGAAGAAGGCACTCGACCCCGTGTCAAGCGTGAGCCCCTCCCGGCCGTCCACCCCCTCCTCCCACGCCTCCTCGGTGGCCGGCTTCGGCACCAACGAGTGGCTGGTCGAGGAGATGTACCAGCAGTACCTCGTCGATCCCTCCAGCGTCGACCAGGCGTGGCACGAGTTCTTCGCCGACTACCGCCCCGGCAGCCCGGTGTCCCCCGGGAACGACCGCGAGCAGGCGCCGGCCGCCCCGGCTCAGCGACCGGCCGCGCCTGCCCCGTCGGCTCCGGCTCCGGGTCCGGCGAAGGCCCAGCAGAGCGCCGAGAAGAGCGGCCCGCCCGCCGCGCCGCGCCAGAACGGTGCCGCTGCGGCACCGGTCGCCGGCGCCGGGATCGAGCCGAAGACCGAGGCCACCGTCGTGCACCGGGCCGCCGACCGCGCCGACCAGCAGGTCCAGGCCGCACCGGCACCCAAGCCGGCGGCGCCGGCGGCGCCCGCGACCGAGGGCCCGAAGCGCTCGCCGCTGCGCGGCGCCGCCGCCAGCGTCGTCAAGAACATGAACGCCTCGCTGACCGTGCCCACGGCCACCAGCGTGCGCGCGGTGCCGGCCAAGCTCCTGGCCGACAACCGCATCGTCGTCAACAACCACCTCGCCCGCGCCCGCGGCGGGAAGGTCTCCTTCACGCACCTGATCGGCTACGCGCTGGTCCGGGCGCTGGACGACTTCCCGAACATGAACAACGCCTTCGCCGAGATCGACGGCAAGCCGATGCTCGTCCAGCCCGAGCACGTCAACTTCGGTCTGGCGATCGACCTGCCCAAGCCCGACGGCTCCCGGTCGCTCGTCGTCGCGTCCATCAAGGGCGCCGAGGCGATGGACTTCGCCCAGTTCTGGGCCGCCTACGAGGACGTCATCCGCCGCGCGCGGCAGAACAAGCTGACCCTCGAGGACTTCTCCGGCACCACGATCAGCCTGACCAACCCGGGCACGATCGGCACCAACCACTCGGTGCCGCGGCTGACCGCCGGCCAGGGCGCGATCATCGGCGTCGGCGCGATGGAGTACCCGGCCGAGTTCCAGGGGATGAGCCCCGAGGCGCTGACCGACCTCGGCATCTCCAAGATCATCACGCTCACCTCGACGTACGACCACCGGATCATCCAGGGCGCCGAGTCCGGCGACTTCCTGCGCCGGCTGCACGCGCTGCTGCTGGGCGAGGACGGCTTCTACGACGACGTCTTCCGCTCGCTGCGCATCCCCTACGAGCCGGTGCGCTGGATGCCCGACGTCCGCGTCGGCCGCGAGGGGCAGATCGACAAGGAAGCCCGGGTCATCGAGGTCATCGAGGCCTACCGGCGCAACGGCCACCTCATGGCCGACACCGACCCGCTGGAGTTCAAGGTCCGCACCCACCCCGACCTGGACATCCTCCAGCACGGGCTGACGCTGTGGGACCTCGACCGCGAGTTCCCCGTCGGCGGGTTCGCCGGCGAGCGGATGATGGCCCTGCGCGACATCCTCGGCGTGCTGCGCAACTCCTACTGCCGCACGGTCGGCGTGGAGTACATGCACATCACCGACCCAGAAGAGCGCGAGTGGATCCAGAAGCGGGTCGAGCTCAAGGCCGAGAAGCCCGACCGGGAGAAGCAGAAGCACGTCCTGGGCCGGCTCAACGCCGCCGAGGCCTTCGAGACCTTCCTGCAGACCAAGTACGTCGGGCAGAAGCGCTTCAGCCTCGAGGGCGGCGAGTCGCTCATCCCGGTGCTCGACGAGGTGCTCGTCGCCTCCACCGACTACGAGCTCGACGAGGTCGCGATCGGCATGCCGCACCGCGGCCGGCTCAACGTGCTGGCCAACGTGCTCGGCAAGAGCTACTCGAAGATCTTCGGCGAGTTCGAGGGCAACATCGACCCGGGCACCGTCCAGGGTTCCGGCGACGTGAAGTACCACCTCGGCGCCACCGGCACCTTCCGCAACCCGTTCCGCGAGGGCGCCGAGATCGCGGTCTCCCTCGCCAGCAACCCCTCGCACCTGGAGACGGTCAACCCCGTCCTCGAGGGCATCGTCCGCGCCAAGCAGGACCTGCTGAACAAGGGCGAGAGCGGCTTCACCGTCCTCCCCGTGCTCCTGCACGGTGACGCGGCGTTCGCCGGCCAGGGCGTGGTCGCCGAGACGCTCAACCTCTCCCAGCTGCGCGGCTACCGCACCGGCGGCACGGTGCACGTCGTCGTCAACAACCAGGTCGGCTTCACCACCAGCCCGGCGCAGTCGCGCTCCAGCCTCTACTCGACCGACGTCGCGCGGATGATCGGCGCCCCGGTCTTCCACGTGAACGGCGACGACCCCGAGGCCTGCATGCGGGTCGCCCGGCTGGCCGTGGACTACCGGCAGGCGTTCCGCAAGGACGTCGTCATCGACCTGGTCTGCTACCGCCGCCGCGGGCACAACGAGGGCGACGACCCCTCGATGACCCAGCCGCTGATGTACGACATCATCGACCGCAAGAGGTCGGTCCGGAAGCTGTACACCGAGGCGCTCATCGGCCGCGGCGACATCACGCTGGCCGAGGCCGAGGAGGCCCTGAAGGACTACCGCGGCCAGCTGGAGCGCGCCTTCGCCGAGACCCACGACGCGCGGGACACCTCCAAGCCCGAGCCGGTCATGGACCCGCGCAGCGCGCACGAGTCCGCCGTCGAGACGGCGATCTCCACCGAGGTGCTCAAGGCCATCGGGGATGCGCACGTCTCGTTCCCGCCCGACTTCACGCCGCACCCGAAGCTGCAGAAGATGCTCGAGCGTCGTGCCGCGATGGTCAGCGAGGGCGGGATCGACTGGGCGATGGGCGAGCTGCTCGCCTTCGGGTCGCTGCTCCTGCAGGGCATCCCGGTCCGGCTGGCCGGCCAGGACTCCCGCCGCGGCACGTTCGTCCAGCGGCACGCCGTCCTCATCGACCGGGAGAGCGCCGCGGAGTACACGCCGCTGCTGCACCTGGGCGGGGACCAGGCCAAGTTCTTCGTCTACGACTCGCTGCTGAGCGAGTACGCCGCGCTCGGCTTCGAGTACGGGTACTCGGTGGCCAACCCCCAGGCGCTCGTCCTCTGGGAGGCCCAGTTCGGCGACTTCGTCGACGGCGCGCAGATGGTCATCGACGAGTTCATCAGCTCCGGCGAGGCGAAGTGGGGTCAGCGCTCGGGCGTCGTCCTGCTGCTGCCGCACGGCCTCGAGGGTCAGGGCCCCGACCACTCCAGCGGCCGGATCGAGCGGTTCCTGCAGCTGTCGGCCGAGAACAACATGACGGTCGCCAACTGCACCACCCCCGGCAACTACTTCCACCTGCTCCGGCGCCAGGCGCTGTCGGACGTGCACCGTCCGCTGGTCGTCTTCACGCCGAAGTCGCTGCTGCGCTCCAAGGCGGCGGTCAGCGCGGTGTCGGAGTTCACCGACGAGGGTTTCCGCCCGGTCCTGCCCGACCCCGGTACCGGTGGTCGCGAGCTCGACGCCGACGCCGTCCGGCGGGTGCTGCTCTGCAGCGGCAAGGTCGCCTACGACCTGCTCAGCCAGCGCGACTCCGGCAAGCGCGGCGACACCGCGGTCGTCCGGGTCGAGCAGCTCTACCCGCTGCCCACCGAGCAGATCTTCGCGCAGCTCGAGCGCTACCCGAACGCCTCGGACGTCGTCTGGGTGCAGGAGGAGCCGGCCAACATGGGCGCCTGGCAGTTCATGGCCGTGCACCTGTACGCCAACATGCCGGCCGGCCGGACGCTGCGGCCGATCAGCCGCCGGGCCTCGGCGAGCCCGGCCGTCGGCTCGGCGAAGGTCCACGAGGTCGAGCAGCGCCAGCTGATCGCGCAGGCCTTCGCGGACTGAGGACGGCGCTCGTGTACTTCACCGACCGCGGCCTGGAGGAGCTGGTCGACCGGCGCGGCGAGGAGCAGGTCTCCCTCGCCTGGCTGGCCGACCAGCTCCAGGCGTTCGTGGACGCCCACCCCGAGTTCGAGGTGCCCGTCGAGCGGCTGGCCACCTGGCTCGCGCGCGGCGGTACCGACGACGACGAGGAGTGAGCCCTCCCCGCTCGGCGCCGATCCTGCTCCTCGGCGCGCTGTCGGCGATGGCGCCGCTCTCTCTCGACCTCTACCTGCCCGCCCTCCCCGACCTCGAGGCCGAGTTCGGCGGCGGCCAGTCGGCGATCCAGCTGACCCTCACCGCCGCGGCGGTCGGCCTCGCCGCGGGGCAACTGGTGGCCGGACCACTGTCGGACCGGTTCGGCCGCCGCGGACCGCTGCTGCTCGGTCTCGCCGCCTACACCGTCAGCACGCTGCTGAGCGCCTTCGCCCCGGCCGTGTGGGTGCTCGTCGTGATCCGGGTGCTCGAGGGGATGGCCGGGGCGTCGGGCATCGTCCTGGCTCGGGCGGTCGTCCGGGACATCTGGTCCGGCACCGAGGCCGCCCGGGTGTACGCGCTGCTCGCCTCGGTCAGCACGGCTGCACCGGTCCTCGCCCCCGTGCTCGGCGGACAGCTCCTGCGGGTCACCGAGTGGCGCGGCATCTTCGTCGCGCTCTCGCTCATCGGGCTCGTCCTCTTCCTCACCACGCTCCGGACCCTGCCCGAGTCCCTGCCGCCGGAGCGACGGGTGCCCGGCGGGCTGCGGACCACGCTGGCCAACGCCCGGCAGCTGCTGACCGACCGCCGCTTCCTCGGGTTCGTCCTGACCCAGGGGTTCGGCTTCGGCGCGCTCTTCACCTACATCTCGACGTCGTCGTTCACGCTGCAGGACGGCTACGGCCTGTCCGCCCAGCAGTTCAGCCTCGTCTTCGCCCTGAACGGCGTCGGGATCATGCTGGCCGCGCAGCTCTCCCGGCTCCTGGTCCGCCGGACCGGGCCGCGGCTGCTGCTGGTGACCGGGCTCAGCGTCCAGGTCGCCGGCACCGCGGTGCTGGTCGGGGCCGCGGTGGCCGGTGCCGGGCTGCCGGTCGTGCTGCCCACGCTCTGCCTCGTCGTCGCCGTCGCCGGCCTGGTCTTCCCGAACGCCACGGCGCTGGCGATGTCCGGCGCTGCGCGCAGCGCCGGCACGGGGTCGGCCCTGCTGGGCACCGGCCAGTTCGCGATCGCCGCCGCGGTCTCCCCGCTGGCCGGACTGGGCGAGGCGGGCACGCTGCTGCCGATGGCGGTGGTCATGCTCGGCTCCGTGACCGTGGCCTGGCTGGCCGGCACGGTCCTGGCCGGCCGGACCCCGCCGGCCGGAGCCCTGACCGCGGCCGTCCCGGACGCCGCCCCGTCGGCGACCCCGTCCGCCTGAGTCCTCCGCGCGCCTCCCCCTGCGGCGGCCGCCGGCGCGGCACCCTGCGCGCGTGCTCGGTCACTCCCACGCCCTGTCCGGCCTGGCCGTCGGCGCGGCGACGCTGCCGTGGGCACCCGTCGAGGGAACGGTCGCCCAGGTCGCGTGGGTCGCCGCCGTCGGCGGGTTCGCGATGCTCCCCGACCTCGACGCCCACGGCTCGACCGTCTCGGACATGTGGGGTCCGCTGACCGACGTCCCCTCCGGTGCCATCGGCCGCCTGGCCCAGGGGCACCGCTGGGGCACCCACGACGCCGTTCTCGGCCCGCTGGCCTTCGGCGGCCTGGCGGTGCTGGCCGCCCGGAACTACTGGTCCAGCCTGCTGTTCATGGCGCTGGCGATCGGACTCGCGCTGCACGCGCTGAACTTCGTGATCCCCGGCCGGATCGAGAACACCGTCGTCGGCAACCTGGTGCTCTCGTGGGCCGGCGCCTGGTTCCTGCTGGACCACACGCCGCAACCCATGTGGCTGCCGTGGGCGGTCGGCGTCGGGTGCCTGGTGCACATCGCCGGCGACATGATCACCCGGCAGGGCGTGCCGGTGCCGCTGATCTGGATCCTGCACCGCTGCCGGCTCATGCTCACGCCCATGCACACCGGCGCGTTCCTGGAGAAGGCGGTGCTCGCACCGGCGTTCGTCGTGGCGGCGCTGTGGTTCCTCTACGCCAACACCGGCGCCCGGGACGCGGTCGACCCGTTCATCGCCGACATCCTCGCCCGGTAGGACCGGCCGGCCTCACTGCGCCGGCGCCACCCCGCCGTAGACCATGAGCTCGCCCTGGACGTCGAGGACGCGCTGCCACTCCGCCGGCGGCGGCGAGCTGCCGTCGGAGTAGGCAAGGGTCACCACGTAGTCGGCGTCGTCGGCGCGGTCGGTGTAGCGGGTCCCGAACGGCGCCACCCAGAACGCCGCGACCTGGGTGTCGACGCCGTCCCGGAGCAGTTCCAGCACCAGTCCGGTGCCCGGCCAGAAGGTGCCGATGATGTCGCCCGGCCGGGTCGTCCCGGGGAAGTCGACCCGCACGACCGGGTCCTGCCCGGCCAGCCCCGCGCGCTCGAGGTCGGCGAGGACGGCCTCCTCGAGCCGGGGGATGTCGCCGGTCGTGTCGGTCATCGGCGTCTCCGCGCGGGCGACGGCGGTCCCGGCGACCACGACGGCCGCGGTCGCCAGCGCTGTGAGGGGCACGGCGACCACCACGTCGGGGCCCACTCGCGAGCGGGCGCCGCCGACGACGCGGCGGACCAGCCCCACGAGTTCCGGGAGCAGGCTCGCTCCCACGGTGATCCACGCGAGGACGCCGACGACGACGGTCCACCGGGTGATGTAGACGAAGGGGGCACCCTGCAGGCGGACGATGGCGGCGACGCCCGAGACCCCGATCGCCAGCGTCATCACCCCGAGCCACACGACGTCCCCGCGGCGCCGGCGCACCCCGTTGGCGAGCGCCGCCACGAAGGCGACCAGGCCGACGACGATCGCCCACACCGGCCAGCCGGCGGGGAGCAGCAGACGGGTGGGCGGCTGGTCTCCGGCCGCGTAGGTGGGCACCAGCGCGAACTGGTCGGCGACGGCGTGCAGGGCCCGGGCGAGCGAGAGCTCGCCGTCGGTCCCGCCCTCGCGGAAGTAGTCGGCCAGCAGGCCGAGGTTGCCCGGGGTCGTGGTCAGCTGCTCCGCGATCGGCGGCAGCCAGAGCAGCAGGCCGACGACGACCGCGGCGAGCACGGCCACCGGCCACCGGAGCCATCGCCGGTCCCGGGGGCGTTCCCCGCTCCGCCACCCGGCCCGCGCCTGTCCCGCGCGGACCAGCAGCCCGGCCGCGAGCACCGCGCCCATGGCGCCGACCGGCGGGAGGTAGCCGACGTGGGACTGCACCGCCAGGGTCATCGGGACGACGGCCACCGGCAGCGCCCAGGCATCGCCGCGGACCGCCGTCCAGCACAGCAGCGCGGCGGCCAGGAGCGGCAGCACCGGCAGGTAGGGGTTCCAGGAGTCCCGCAGGAAGCCGTCGCCGAGCAGCCGCACCGTGACGGTCAGGACGACGACCGCCCACAGCGCCACCACCAGACCGAGGCGACGGCGGACCAGGAACACCGCCCCGACGGAGCTGATCCCGGCGACGGCGAGCGCGCCGACGGCGAGCGCCTCGTGCGCCCCGTCCATGGCGTGGAAGGGAACGGCCAGCAGATAGGCCAGCATCGGCCCCGGGTGGTACCAGCCGAACCGCGAGTAGGCACCGAGCAGGACGTCCGAGGTCCCCACCTCGCGGACGTTCAGCTCCAGGATCGCCTGGTCCCCGAACGGGAGGTAGGGCTCGCCGCGGTCGTGCAGCACCCCGATGGTCCCGAGCACCGCCGGGACGGCGGCCAGCAGCAGCACCACCAGGCCGGCGACCCGCCGGAGGACCCGGCCGCCCCGGGAGCGCCGGTCCCCGGGGGCCGGATCGGCCGGTCGCGGCTCCTGCTCCTCGTCCTGCTGCGCGAGCGGCAGGTCGGGGCGCGTGGTGGTCACTGCGGGGGTCCAGACGTCGGAGGCTCGGGCTGCCAACGTAACCGCGCGGCGGTCCCACCCGGCGGCGACTCCCCGCGCGGGGCGGTCAGCCCAGCGGCGCGGGAACGGGGTGCGGCGACTCCCCGCGGGCGCAGGCGGCGACCGCGGCGGCGACGGCCTCGGCGACCCGGCGGTCCAGCGGGCTGGGCACGATGTGGTCGGGCCGCAGGTCCTCGCCCACGACGTCGGCGATCGCCGCGGCCGCGGCCAGCTTCATCTCCTCGGTGATGCGCGTGGCGCCGGCGTCGATGGCGCCGCGGAACACCCCGGGGAAGGCCAGCACGTTGTTGATCTGGTTCGGCTCGCCGCTGCGGCCGGTGGCCACGACCGCCGCGTACCGCGCGGCCATCTCCGGGTCCACCTCGGGGATGGGGTTGGCGAGGGAGAACACGATGCAGTTCGGCGCCATCGACGCGATCGCCGACTCCGGCACCGAGCCGCCGGACAGCCCCAGGTAGACGTCGGCGCCCTCGAGCGCCCCCACCATGGTCCCGGCGTAGCCGCTGCGGTTGGTGTGCTCCGCGACCCAGCGCTTGATGGGCGTCAGGTCCTCGCGGCCGGTGTGCAGGACGCCGCGCGAGTCGGCCACGGCGATGTCGCCGACCCCGGACTCCAGCAGGATCTTGGTGCATGCCACACCCGCCGCGCCCGCACCGGACACGACGACGCGGAGGCTGCCCAGCTCCCGCCCGACGACCTTCGCGGCGTTGCGCAGGGCGGCGAGGACGACGATCGCCGTCCCGTGCTGGTCGTCGTGCATGACCGGGATGTCCAGGCGCTCGCGCAGGCGCTCCTCGACCTCGAAGCAGCGCGGTGCGCTGATGTCCTCGAGGTTGATGCCGCCGAAGGACGGCGCGATCCGCACGACGGTCTCCACGATCTCGTCGACGTCGGTGGTGCCGAGCACCACCGGCACCGCCGAGAGGCCGGCGAACTCGCTGAACAGGCAGGCCTTGCCCTCCATGACCGGCAGGGCCGCGGCGGGGCCGATGTCGCCCAGCCCGAGCACCGCGGTGCCGTCGGACACGACCGCGACCACCCGCGGCGCCCAGGTGAAGCGGCGGGCCAGCTCCGGCTCCAGGGCGATCGCGCTGCTCACCCGGGCCACGCCGGGGGTGTACGTGAGGGCGAGGTCGGCGAGGGAGTCGATGGAGCGGGTCGACCGTACGACCAGCTTGCCGCCCTCGTGCACCGCGAACGCCGGGTCGTCGGCGAAGCGGTCGGAGGCGTGCGGGCGGTCGATGCTGTCCATGGACACGGCAGCGTAATCGCCCGCACATGGGCGGCTCGCTACGGTGCGCTCGTGGAGATCCGAGAGCTCGCCGTGCCCGACGCCTACGCGATCGACCTGGTGTCGCACGGCGACGCCCGCGGTCGGTTCACCGAGTGGTACCGGGCCGACCTGCTCGCCGAGGTCGCGGGATCGGCCCTGCCGCTGGCCCAGGCCAACCACAGCGTCTCGGCGCGCGGGGTGCTGCGCGGCGTCCACTTCGCCCTCGTCCCGCCCGGGCAGGCCAAGTACGTCTACTGCCCGGCCGGCCGCGTCCTCGACGTCGTCGTGGACGTCCGGGTCGACTCCCCCACCTTCGGCGTCTCCGACGCGGTGCTGCTGGACAGCGAGCAGCCCCGGGCGGTCTACCTGGCCGAGGGACTGGGGCACGCGTTCGTCGCGCTCGCCGACGGCAGCTCGGTCACCTACCTGGTCTCCAGCGGCTACGACCCGGGCCGCGAGTTCGGCGTGCACCCGCTCGACCCGGCACTGGACCTCCCGTGGCCGGCGGACGTCGAGTTCGAGCTGTCCGCCAAGGACCAGGGGGCGCCCACCCTCGCCGAGGCCCGGGAGCAGGGACTGCTGCCCACGATGGCGTCCTGCGCCGCCCGCTACGCCGAGCGGCGGGGCACGGGCAGCTAGCTCCCCGCCGGGAGCGGCCCCAGCCGCCCCGGGCGCGGCCACAGCCGGCCCACGACCCGGCCGACGACGACCGCCGGCCCGAACGCCCGGCTGTCGTCGGTCACGAACGGGTTGTCCCCCTGCACCCAGTGCCCACCGGGCAGCGGGTGCACGACCCGCTTGACGACGAGCAGCTCCGGCCGGGCCGGGAAGCGCGCGAGGACGACGTCGCCGGTGCGGACCGGGCCGCCGGGGCGGACGCGGCGGGCGAGCAGGCGGTCACCGTCGCGCACCGTCGGGCCCATCGAGGGGCCGCTCACCCGGACCAGCACCCAGGGCGTGAGCAGGGCGGGGACCCGCTCCTCCCCACTGTCGAGACCGGTCACCGCGAGTAGGGTCGCAGACGACCCACCCCACGATCTCCGGAGGCATCTCCATGCGTCTCACCCGCATGTTCTCCGCCGTGGAGGCCACCGCGCACTGCGACCTCCCCTGCGGCGTGTACGACCCGGCCCAGGCCCGCATCGAGGCGGAGTCCGTCAAGGCCATCCAGGAGAAGTACCAGGCCAACGAGGACCCGGCCTTCCGCACCCGCGCCATCCTGATCAAGGAGCAGCGGTCGGACCTCGTCAAGCACCACCTGTGGGTGCTGTGGACCGACTACTTCAAGCCCCCGCACTTCGAGAAGTACCCGCAGCTGCACGAGCTGTTCAACAAGGCCACCAAGCAGGCCGGCGCGGCCGGTGGCAAGGGCAGCATGGACCCCGCCGAGGGCCAGAAGCTGCTCGACTACATCGCCGAGATCGACAAGATCTTCTGGGAGACCAAGGCCGCGGCCTGACGTCCTCCGCCCATCGGCCGGTGACCCCTCGGGGTCGCCGGCCGGTGGCGTCTCCGGGGGCGGCCGATGAGTTCGCGGCCGCGCGGACGTCTGCACCGTGACCGTCCCGGCACCCCGAGGAGCGAGCATGACGATCCGGCTGAACCCCTACCTGCACTTCTCCGGCGACGCCCGCGCGGCGCTGGAGTTCTACCGCTCCGTGCTCGGCGGGACGTTGGAGGTCATGACGTTCGGCGACATGGGCGGCGGCGGGCCCGAGTACCCGGACGACGGCGTGATGCACGCCTTCCTGCGCAGCGACGCCGGCCTCGAGCTGATGGCCTCCGACGGGGCGGACCCGGACACGAGAGGCGGCAAGGTCTCCTGCTCCATCTCCGGCGACGACCCCGAGACGCTCGGGCGGTACTTCCGGGGCCTGGCCGAGGGCGGCACCGTCGACGTCCCCTTCGAGAAGCAGATGTGGGGCGACACGTTCGGTCAGGTCACCGACCGCTTCGGCGTCCGCTGGCTGGTGAACGCGAGCGCCACGACGCCCTGACACGCGGCTCCCCCCGGCGGGCCGTAACGTGCGGCCGAACCGACAGGGGTGTGGTCCAGTGGAGCGAGGTGACGGCATCGACGTCGGTGCGCTGCTCGAGCTCGTCGAGTCGGCACCTCCCGTCGACGCGGTGGACGCGGTCGCGGCCGCCCTCGCCGACATGGTCGGGGCCCGCGAGGTCAGCTTCCTGATCGCCGACTTCAGCGGCCGGGCGGTGGTGCGGCTCAGCACGGCCGCTGCCGGCCGGGACGGCACCCGCTCCTCGGGGGTGGAGCGCGCCGAGACGGTGCCTCTCCCCGGCAGCCGGTTCGAGCGCGTCCTGCGCTCGCAGCTGCCCGAGGTGGAGGCCGTCGGCGACTCGTGGCGGGTCACCGTCCCGGTCACCGACCGCGGCGACGCCATCGGCCTGATCGAGCTCCTCCTCCCGGCCGAGCCGTCGGCCGGGACCGTCGCGGAGGTGCGCACCGCCGCCCACGCGCTCGGCTACATCGTCATCGCCGCGCGTCGGCACACCGACCTGTTCGAGTGGGGGCAGCGCTCCGCGCCGTTCGCGCTCGCCGCGGAGATCCAGCGCCGCCTCCTCCCGGCCGCCTACACCTGCGAGGCCGGGCAGTTCACCCTCGCCGGCTGGCTGGAGCCGGCGGCCTCGGTCGGCGGCGACACCTTCGACTACACCCTCGACCGCGGGTGCCTGCACCTGTCGATCACCGACGCCGTCGGCCACCAGGTCCCGGCGTCGCTCCTGGCCACCCTGCTCGTCGGCGCCCTCCGCAACGGCCGCCGGCGCGGACTCGACCTGGCCGGGCAGGCCACGAATGCGGGCACGGCGCTGGCCCAGGAGGCCCCGCCCGGGCAGTTCGTGACCGGGCAGCTGCTGCGGATCGACCTCGGAACGGGGTCCGCCGCGATCGTCAACGCCGGGCACCCCTTCCCCCTCCGGCTGCGCGATGGCCGGGTGGAGGAGGTGGAGCTGGCGATCGACCCGCCGTTCGGCGTCACGCCCGAGGCCCCGTACCGGGTCCAGTCCTTCCCGCTCGAGCCGGGCGACCGGCTCGTCTTCCTGACCGACGGGATGCAGGAGCGCAACGCCGCGACCCTGGACGTCGCGCGTGCGCTGGCCGAGACCGCCGACCTGCACCCGCGCGAGGTCGTCCACGCCCTGGGTGCCGCCGTGCTGTCGGCCACCGGCGGCGACCTGCGCGACGACGCCACGATGGTCTGCCTCGACTGGTACGGCGGGCCGCAGCGGCCGCGCGAGACCGAGCACGGGGCCGACCCGGGGCGCACGTCGGCGCCGCGTCCCTGAACGCCGGCGCCCGCCCCCGGTAGCGTGTGGCCTCGATGCGCATCGACCCCGCCGGCTGGCCCTTCATCGCCGGCCCGCTGGCCCCTGCCGCGGCCCTGACCACGACGGCAGCGCTCACCGGCCGTGCCTGGCTCCGACGGGCCGCCTGGCCACTGGTCGGCCTGTCGGCCTACATGGCGCTGTTCTTCCGGGACCCCGACCGGCGGTGCGACCGCGAGGCCCCCGCACCCGACGACGTGCTCTCCCCCGCCGACGGCGTGGTGATGGTCGCCGGTGAGCCGCAGGAGGGCGTCGCCCCGCCCGGGGAGTGGCAGCAGGTGAGCGTCTTCCTGTCCGTCGTCGACGTGCACGTCAACCGCTCGCCGTACTCCGGCGAGGTGGTGGAGAGCTCCTACCGCCGGGGCAGCTTCCTGGCCGCCTACCGCAAGGAGTCCGCCCACCGGAACGAGCGCAGCGAGCTGTGGCTGCGCGAGGGCGACCGGACCGTGGTCTTCCGCCAGATCGTCGGGGTGCTCGCCCGCCGGATCGTGACCCGCACCGGGGTCGGCCGGCGGCTGGCCACCGGGGAGCGGATGGGCCTGATGAAGTTCGGCTCCCGGATGGACGTCTTCGTGCCCCCGGGGTGCGAGGTCACGGTCAGTGCGGGCCAGCGCGTCCGCGGCGGCGAGACGGTCATCGCCCGCTGGCCCGCGGCCGGCTGAGGAGCGGCGACCATGCCCAGTTCCGCCTCCGGCGCCGGGGTCCCGCAGACCCGGCGGACGGCGACCGTGGAGTTCGTCCGCGGTTCGGTGCGCGGCACCCGGCGGCGGGCCCTGGCCACGCTGCCGAGCCTCTTCACGCTGGCCAACATGATGTGCGGCTTCGTCGCCATCCTGGTGTCGATCCGCGGCGACCACACGCTGGCCGCCGTCCTGATCGGCCTGTCGATCGTCTTCGACATCACCGACGGCGCGGTCGCCCGGCTGGTCGGCGCGGTGACCCCCTTCGGGCTGCAGTTCGACTCGCTCGCCGACCTGGTGTCCTTCGGCATGGCGCCGGCGCTCATCGCCTTCACGCTGTTCTCCGAGGGCCGCGACGGCTGGGACCCGCTGGGCTGGGTGGTCTGCGGGCTGTGGGTCGCGTGCGCGGCCATCCGGCTGGCGCGGTTCAACACGACCATCGACCCCACGGCCGACAAGCGGTACTTCACCGGCATGCCCAGTCCCGGCGCCGCCGGCGTCGTCCTGGCCTCGGTGTTCGCGTTCGGTGACCAGATGCAGGGTCGCGACCGGCTGTGGGTGCTGCTCATCGTCGCCGTGCCGGCGGTGCTGATGGTCAGCACCGTCCGCTTCCGGTCGTTCCGCTCGCTGGTGAGCCCCAAGAGCGGGCGGCCCTACGGCCTGGTCGCCGCCGCGGTCGTCGTCGTCGTCGGCCTCGCCACCGTCCCGGTGGTCACCGGCTGCGTCCTGGCCTACGGCTACCTGCTCGCCCCGGTCCTCGTGCCGGCGCTGTCGCCGCTGGCACGGTTGGTGCCGGCCCGTGTGAAGGAGCTGCTCACGTGAGCGTCCGGGAGATCCGGCCCGACGACGTCCCCGCCGTGGTGGGCCTCGTCCGGGAACTGGCCGAGTACGAGAAGGCCGCACACGAGGTCCGCCTCACCGAGGAGCAGCTGACCTCGGCGCTGTTCGGCGACTCCCCCGCGCTGTTCGGTCACGTCGCCGAACGCGAGGGCACCGTCGTCGGGACGGCGTTGTGGTTCCTGAACTTCTCCACCTGGCGCGGCACCCACGGCATCTACCTCGAGGACCTCTACGTCCAGCCGGCGTCCCGCGGCACGGGGCTGGGCCGCGAGCTGTTGCGCACCCTCGCCGAGGTCTGCGTCGCGCGCGGCTACGACCGGCTGGAGTGGTCGGTGCTGGACTGGAACACCCCGTCCATCGACTTCTACAAGGCGGCCGGAGCCGTGCCCATGGACGAGTGGACGGTCTTCCGGATGACCGACGACGCCCTCGCCGGCTTCGCCGCGGACCGGCGCCCGTGAGCACCGGCCGCCAGCCGGCGGAGTGCTGGCTGACCGACATGGACGGCGTCCTCGTGCACGAGGGCGCGGCGCTGCCCGGCGCGGCGGAGTTCCTCGCCCGCCTGGTCGAGCGGCGCCGGCGCTTCCTGGTGCTGACCAACAACTCGATCTTCACCCCGCGCGACCTCGCCGCCCGGCTGGCCCGCGCCGGGCTCGAGGTGCCCGAGGAGTCCATCTGGACGTCGGCCCTGGCGACGGCGGACTTCCTCTCCACCCAGCTGCCCGGCGGCTCGGCCTACGTCATCGGCGAGGCGGGGCTGACCACGGCGATGCACGAGGCCGGGTACACGCTGACCGACGTCGACCCGGACTACGTCGTCCTCGGTGAGACCCGCACGTACTCGTTCGAGGCCATCACCCGCGCCGTCCGACTCGTCGGCGGCGGGGCCCGGTTCATCGCCACCAACCCCGACGTCACCGGCCCGTCGGCGGAGGGGCCGCTGCCGGCCACCGGCGCGGTCGCAGCCATGATCACCAAGGCCACCGGCGCGGAGCCCTACTTCGTCGGCAAGCCCAACCCGATGATGTTCCGCAGCGCGATGAACCGGATCGAGGCGCACTCGGAGAGCACGGTCATGATCGGCGACCGGATGGACACCGACGTCGTCGCCGGCATCGAGGCCGGCCTGGACACCATCCTCGTGTTGACCGGGTCGACCAGGGCCGCCGAGGTCTCGCGGTTCCCATTCCGGCCGGGCCGGGTGCTGGACTCGATCGCCGACGTCGTCGACCTGGTCTAGTCCCCGGGCGCCCGGTGGTAGGCGAGCCGCGCCTCGGGCGTGGCCAGCAGGTAGAGCTCCACGGCGACGATCGCGAGCACCGGGATGCCGAACTCCGGCCGATCGGCGGTGGTGGCGGTGTAGAGACCCACCGCGCCCAGGAGCAACTGCAGGGCCACCACGGGACCGCGCGCCCAGGGCGCCACCCGCCACAGGCCCACGGCCGCCACGGCCATCGCGATCCCGAACAGGGCCACGAGCACGACCTCGGCGACGGCGTTGCTCGTGCTCGTCGCCGTGCTGGTCAGGGTCAGGTAGAGCAGGACGAGCGCGCCGGCCAGCAGCAGCACCGCCTCCAGGCCCACCACCAGCGCCGCCCGGCGGACCGCCGGCGGGGTGTCCCCGGGCGCCGCGGCGGGTCGTGGGGTGGCCGGATCCGCGGCGCTCCCGAGCAGCCGGTCGGCCCGCGTGCGCCGCTCCCCGGGCCGCTGACCGCCCTCGCTGCGGCCGTTCCGACCGGCCGCACCGCTCTCCTGCGTCACACCAGCGAGGCTACGCGTCAGCGGTCACACGGCCGGAGCACCGATCGGGGGGCAGCGGAACCGGCGTGGCTAGCCTGGGGGCCATGCGTGCGCTCGTGGTGACCAACCCCGCGGCGACCTCGACCAACACCAAGGTCCGCGACGTCCTCGTCAGCGCCCTCGGCAGTCAGCTGAAGGTCGACCTGGCCGAGACGACCCACCGCGGGCACGCCCGCGAGCTCGGCCGCGAGGCCCAGCTCGACGGCGTGGACATCGTGGTGGCCCTCGGCGGCGACGGCACGGTCAACGAGGTGGTCGACGGCCTGCTGCACGCCGGCCCGGGCGCGGACGTGCCGACCCTGGCCGTCGTCCCGGGTGGCTCGACGAACGTCTTCTCCCGGGCCCTGGGCCGGTCCCGCGACCCCGTGGAGGCGACCGCGGAGATCCTGGACAGCATCCGGGCCGGTCGCACCCGCCGGGTCTCCCTGGGCACCGCGAGCGCACAGGGCACCAGCACCGCGCCGGTCGAGCCGCTCGACCCCGGCGCCGCACCGGCACGCACCGCCAGGGACGCCGCCGAGCACCCGGAGTGGACCGCTCCGCGGTGGTTCGTGTTCGCCGCCGGACTAAGCTTCGACGCCGAGGTCATCGCCCGGGTGGAGGCCCAGCGCGCCGCCGGCCGGCGGTCCACCGGCGCCCTGTACGTCCGGGAGGCGACGACGGCCTTCCTGCTCGGCCGCGAGCGGCGCCGGCCGGCCGTCACGGTCGAGGTGCCGGGCGAGGAACCGCGCGACGGCGTCTTCCTCTGCCTGGTGTCCAACGTGAGCCCGTGGACCTATCTGGGCGCGCGTCCGATCAACCCGAGCCCCGAGGCCTCCTTCGACAGCGGGCTCGACGTCTTCGCCCTGCGGCGCACCGGGTCGCTGGGCATGCTCCGCACGCTGCGGCAGGTGATGGGCCCGCGGCCCGACGCCCACGGTCGCCGGGTGCACCGCTGGCACGACGTCCCCGAGGTGACCCTGACGGCCGCCCGGCCGCAGGGCTGGCAGCTGGACGGCGACCACCTGGGCACCGCCACCGGGTTGCGGCTGCGCTCCGTGCCGGCCGCGCTCCGCGTCGTCGCCTGAGGCCGGACCACCCCGGCGCGAGGGCACGGCCGCGGCGTCCTGTCAACGGTTCCGGTCGGCCGAGTGGCGGCCCTATCATGGGCGTGGTGAGCTTGCTCACGAGGGGTCCCACCAGACCCTCGATGCGCTTGACAGGCGCCTGAGCCGTGAAAACATCGCGGACAGGAACGCAACCTGCCGGTAACAAGCAGGTGGTCGCTGGGAAACGGCACGGACAACTCCTCGTGCCGCGCGCAGATGCCCGGAGACAGCGACCCGCCGTTGACACCGTAGACGACTTCGAGGAGCACACCACCATGGACTGGCGCCACCGCGCCCTCTGTCGCGACGAGGACCCGGAGCTGTTCTTCCCGATCGGCACCACCGGTCCCGCCACCGTGCAGGTCGAGCAGGCGAAGGCGGTCTGCCGGCGTTGCCCGGTCGTGCAGTCGTGCCTGGACTGGGCCCTGCGCGCGGGCCAGGACTCCGGCGTCTGGGGCGGGCTCTCCGAGGACGAGCGCCGCGCCCTGAAGCGCCGTCAGGCCCGGACCCGCGTCCGCGCCTGACCGACCCGCACCACACCGCGCGAGAGGCCGGCCCGGATCTCCGGGCCGGCCTCTCGCGCGTCCGGCCCGTCCTCAGCGGGGAGTGCCGCCGAGTCCCGACCGCTGGGCCAGCTCGGCGGCGGTTGCCCGGTCGGCGACGCGGAGCTTGGCGAACACGTTCGACACGTGGTTGCGCACCGTCTTGCTGCTGACCCCGAGCGCGTCGGCGATCTGCGGGTTCGTCCGGTGCCGGGCCACCAGGTCCAGCACCTCCCGCTCGCGCGCGGTCAGTTCCGGGAAGGGGGGCTGCGACGGCGTCGCCGGCGGGGTGGCGAAGAACGCCGTCAGCCGCAGCGCGATGCTCGGCCCGAAGATCGCCTCCCCCTCGGCCACGGCGCGCACCGACCGCAGGATCTCTGCCCGGCCCGCGCCCTTCAGCAGGTAGCCGCGCGCCCCGGCGCGCAGCGCGGCGAACACCGAGTCGTCGTCATCGGACATGCTCAGGACCAGCACGCGGGCGTGCGGACTGGCCGCCACCAGCCGCTCGGTCGCCGCGACGCCTCCCATCCCGGGCATGCCGAGGTCCAGCAGCACCACGTCGGGCGTCATCCGGCCCACGACGGCGAGGGCCTCCTCCCCGCTGGCGGCCTCACCACAGACCTCGAGGTCCGGGGCGGTGGCGAGCAGCGCGCGCAGCCCGGCGCGGAAGTGCGCGTGGTCGTCAACCAGCAGGACGCGGATGCGTTCCACGGTCCCCTCCGTCCTCGCCCGGCACCAGCGGCAGCTCAGCGCGGACGACGGTGCCGCCGCCCGTGCGGCGGGTGACGGTACAGCGGCCGCCCAGCTCCGCGGCCCGTTCCCGCATCGACGCCAGCCCGACCCCGGAGGTGGGGCCGCTGTCGCAGCCGCGACCGTCGTCGGCCACCTCCACCGTCAGGCGACCCCCTCCCGCGACCAGCCGTACCCGGGCGGTCGCCGCCGCCGCGTGGCGGTCGACGTTGGTCACCGCCTCCACCGCGATGCGGTAGGCGGCCACCTCCACCGCGGCCGGCAGCGTCCCCAGCGGCTCGGGCACCTCCAGCACGACCGGCGTCCCCGACCTCGGCCGTCCGGTGAGCGCGGCGTCCAGCGCGGCGGCCAGTCCCAGGTGGTCCAGCGCCGGGGGCCGCAGCCCGTCGACCAGCCGGCGGACGTCGGCCAGCGCCGTCCGCGCGTCCTCGGCGACCTCGTCGAGCAGTTGCCGGGCCACGTCGGGGTCGGTCACCTCCCGCGCGGTCTCGGCGCGCATCGCGAGCCCGGCCAGGACCGGCCCCAGGCCGTCGTGGAAGTCCCGGCGCAGGCGCCGCCGCTCCTCCTCGCGGGCGAGGACCAGCCGTTCCCGGGAGCGCTGGAGGTCTGCGGCCAGCCGGGCGGCGCGATCGCTCTCCCGAGCCGCGCGGACCGCGCCGGCGATCCCGGGTGCGAGGTCGCGCAGCACCCGGAGGTCCCGGCGTCCGAGGGTGGCCTCTCCCGCGCGCGGCGCGAGCAGGAGCCGCCCGACGTCCTCGCCCCCGGAGAGCAGGGGCAGCGCCACCGGGTGCCCCGGCACCCGGCCGTCTACCACCCTCTCCCCACCGGTGACGTCGATGGCGACACCCGGCAGCTGCAGGGCGACGCGGACCGTCTCCGCGGCGGATGCCAGGGAGACCGCGTGCGGCGCGGACTCCAGCCCTCGGCCCAGCCGCGCGAGGACGGCGTGGGGGTTCCCCCGCTCGCCGTACAGCAGGCGGTCGACGCGGCGCTGCAGCCCGGTGCCCAGTGGCGCCAGCAGCACCGCGGCCACCACCGCGGCACCCAGCGACGCAGGCAGCCGGACCCCGTCCCCGACCAGCGCCCCGGCCGCGGCGACCCCGCCCAGGTACAGGGTCGCGACGGCCGCGGACAGCGCGACCAGGACGACGGTGCGGCTGATCAGGCGGTCGATGTCGAGCAGCCGGTGCCGGACCACGGCCACGCCCAGCCCCACCGGGAGCAGGCTCGCCGCGGCGGCGCCGGTCAGCTCCCACCCGATCCCCGAGGGGAACACCGCGTCCGGATCGCCGTCGGTCAGACCGCCGAGGAGGCGGGTGAGCACGAGCAGGACGGCCAGCCCCACGGCGTAGGCCAGCCACTCGGCCTGCTGACGGAGCCGGGACCCGGAGGGCTCCCGCCCGACCCGGCGCAGCAGGTCGACGCCACCGACGACCAGGACGAGCCCGCCGACCAGCACCGATGCCGCACCAACGGCGTCCGCGACCGGCGCGAGGCCGGGGACGCCGAGCGCGTTCGGCCGGCCCTCGACGCCCAGTTGCACGTCGGTGCCGGGGCGCAGCGCGGACAGGACCGTCGCTCCGAGGGTCAGCGCGGCCAGGCCCCGCAGGGGATGGCGCCACCCCGTGGCGGGCCGGCCGTCGGGGAAGAAGACCGGGGTGACGCTCAGCAGCGCGTTGGCCGGCACCCACAGCCACGTCTGCGGCCAGCCGAGGACCGCCGCGGCGGACGACCCGGCCGGCGCCCGCAGGGCGGCGAAGCCGCAGGCGTCGAGCAGCGCGAAGCACGCGGCGCTGCCGAGCAGGAGGAAGCCGATCGGGTTGTCGGGGCGGCGACGGGCCACCAGACCCCCCGTGACGGCGCACGCCGTGACCGGCAGGAGGTGCAGGCAGTCCGCGGCCGACAGCCCGGCGGCGAGCGCGAGGGCGAGGCCTCCGGCGGCCAGCGCGAGCACGACGACCGTCGCCGGGACCGCCAGCGACCGGAGCCACTCCCCCGGCCCCGGATGCCGCGTCGGCGGCGCGGAGGCGCCGGCCGCCGCCGGCCCAGGAGGGGCTGCGCGGTGGCCGGCCGTGGACGTCGACACGGCGGGCACCGTAGTGCTCAGCGCGCCCGTGTTCCGTCCTGCCGCGCGCCGAGGGCCGCGGTCAGGGCCGTGACGGCGACCCACAGGCCGCCGGGGACCACCGCGACGTACTGGACGGGGAACACCTGGGTCGCCGCGAGCAGCAGCGCCATGACCAGGCTGAACACGGCGGTCGGGCGGCCCACCGAGCCGTGCCGCAGGCCGCCGAGCGCCACCGCGGCCGCGGAGACCCCGAGGGCGGCCCACAGCCACGGGATCGTGTTGTACAGCGCCAGGTGGGCTCCGACGGTGTCGGCGTCGAACGGCTGGTCGCCGGTGAGCGCCCAGTACAGCTCGGTGCAGATGCCCCCGCCGACGAGCACCGCGGCGGCGGTGACCACGACCCCGGCCGCGGCGAGCCCCGGGACGAGGCTGTTCGCGGGCTCCTGCCGGGCGAGGGACCGGCGCAGACCGACCGCGAAGACGAGGAAGCAGGCGGCGACGACGCCGCAGACCGCCTGCTGGGCCCAGACCAGGCCGGCGCTGTCGGCGACCGCCGCGAGCAGCTCGTCGTTGTCGGCCACGACACCCGTCGAGGCGTCGTAGGTGTTGCCGGTGACCATCAGGCCCGGGACGCCGACGACGGCGCCGGCGAGGCCGGTCCAGGCCCAGGCGCGACCGGCCGGGTGCGCGGTGTGCGCCCGCGGCGGCGAGACCGCCGGGAGCGAGGCGGGGTGTGCGGTGGTCATGGGGTCCTCCTCGGATCGGGATGAGGAGGCGACCCTCGCGCCGGGGGCGACCCGACCACATGGGTCGGTGCGTCCCGACCGCCCGGGACACGAGCGGGACACCGGGGAGGGCGTCAGCGGCGGTGGCGGCCCGCTCCGGGGAGCTCCAGCACCACCTCGGTGCCGGGACCACCGTCGGCCGGGGGTCCCATCGACAGCCCGCCGCCGAGCTCGCTGGTGACCAGCGTGCGCACGATCTGCAGACCGAGCCCGTCGCTGGCCGCCGGGTCGAAGCCGGCCGGCAGCCCCCGGCCGTCGTCGCGGACCCGCACGACGAGGTCGTCGCCGGACCGGTCGGCATGCAGCTCGATGGTCCCGGTCTCGCCGTCGGGGAAGGCGTGCTCGGCGGCGTTGTGCAGCAGCTCGGTGACCGCGAGCACCAGCGGGGTCGCCGCCGCGGCCGGCAGCTCACCGAAGCCGCCGGTGCGCCGCGTCCGGGCGGCGGGGCCGATCGAGGCGAGGTCCCCGAGCATCGGCAGCACCTGGTCCAGGACGTCGTCGACGTCGACGACGTCCTCCCGGCTGCCGGCCAGCGTCTCGTGCACGATCGCGATCGAGGCGACCCGGCGTACCGACTCCTCCAGCGCGGCGCGTGCGGCGGGCTCGGTCATGCGCCGCGCCTGCAGCCGCAGCAGCGCCGCCACCGTCTGCAGGTTGTTCTTCACCCGGTGGTGGATCTCGCGGATCGTGGCGTCCTTGGTGAGCAGCGCCCGGTCGCGACGGCGGACGTCGGTGACGTCGCGGACCAGCACCAGCGCGCCCGCCTCCCCGCCGGGGGCCTGCAGCGGCAGGGCGCGGACCAGGAGCGTCGCGCTGATCCCCTCGAGGTCCATCGGCTCGGGGAACCGCCCGGCGACGGCGGCCCGGATGCCGGCCGCGACCGCCTCGCCGGCCACGCGCTCGACGGCCACCTCCCGGCTGAGCCGGGCGAGGTCGGCACCGACGACGTCGCCGGTCACCCCGATCCGGCGGTAGGCCGAGAGGGCGTTGGGGCTGGCGTAGACGGCGCGACCCGCGTCGTCCAGGCGCACCAGCCCGTCACCGACCCGCGGGCTGATCTCCGCGTCGAGCACCTTCGGCGGCGGGAAGGTGCCGGCCGACACCATCAGGCACAGGTCCGCGGCGATGTCGAGGTAGGTGAGCTCCAGCGTCGACGGCGAGCGGGTGACCGCCAGGTTCGTGTCCCGGGCGAGCACGGCGACGACCGTCCCGTCGTGGCGCACCGGGATGACCTCGCGGCGACGCGGCGCGGCCCCGGACCAGTCCGGCTCCCCCTCGGTGACCGGCCGCGCCTCCCGGTGCGCGACGGCGAACGGCTCGGCGTCGGCACCGCCGAGCTCGCTGCCGACCAGGTCGTCGGGCTGGCTGGTCGGCGCGGTGAGCGGGCGCACCTGCGCCACGCACCACCAGACGCCGCTCTCCAGCGGCACCCACAGCGTGAGGTCGGCGAAGGAGAGGTCGGCCAGCAGCTGCCAGTCGGCGAGCAGCCGGCGGACGTGGTCGACCAGCGACGGAGAGCTGGCCGCGGCACGGGTGAGGCGGTCGGAGAGGCTGCTCATGGTGGCCGCGAGCCTATGCCGACGCCCGCCTAGCCTCGGGAGCCGTGACCCGCACCGCCGAGCCCGTCGTCGAGGCCGCCACCCCTGCCGACTTCGAGCGCATCCGCGAGCTGACCGTCGGCGTCTACCGCGACGAGGAGCTCTCCTCGGCCGAGTACCTGACCCAGCTGGCCGACGTCGAGGGCCGGGCCGGCCGCTCGCAACTGCTGGTCGCCCGGCTGGGCGGTCGCGTGGTGGGCAGCGTGGCGCTCGTGCTGGACGGCGACTTCGGCGAGATCACCGCCGGGCCGGCCGAGGCCGCCTTCCGCATGCTCGTGGTCGACCCGGCGGCGCGCGGGGCCGGCGTCGGCGAGGCGCTGGTCAGGACCTGCCTGGACCGCGCCCGGGCCGCCGGGAAGGCCACGATGGTGCTCTCCACCGACCCGCGGATGACCGCCGCGCACCGGCTCTACGAGCGGCTGGGCTTCCGCCGGCTGCCCGAGCGCGACTGGTCCCCGGTGCCCGGGGTCGACCTGCGGGTCTACACGCTGGAGCTGTGACCGTCAGCCGCCCTCGACGGTGGCGATGAGGTCGCCCTCCTGGAGCACCTCGCCCTCGACCACGTGCAGCTCGGTGACGGTGCCCGCCTGCTCGGTGAGGACCGGGATCTCCATCTTCATCGACTCCAGGATCACCAGCGTGTCGCCCGCGGCGACCGGCGAACCGGGCGCCACCAGCACCTTCCACACGCTGGACACCATCTCGGCGTGGATCTCCTCGACCGCCACCGACACCTCCCCCACCTCGACCCCCGGCGGTGGTCATCCAATCACCTGCCGCGGTCGGGGCGGACCGTCAGGCGCCGGGCTCGGGGTGTCCGGAGGCGAGCCGCTCGAGGACCGCGCACACCTCGCCGCCGTCGTGCGGCACGCCGGTCTCGCCCAGGCCGGTGAGCGCGTCGCTCACCGCGCGGGCGGCCGCCGGGACGTCGGCCGCGCCCGCGCTGACCGTGGCCAGCAGCGCGTCGTACCAGCCGTCGAGGCGGTCCCCCGGCTCGTAGCCGCGGGACGCCACCAGTTCCACCGCCGGGTCCCCGCCGCGCAGCCGGCCGGGACCGGGCAGGCGTCCGGTGATCCGCCCGGCCCGTCCCGGCGCGAGGGTGGAGCGGAGCTGGACGGCGACGGCGGCCCGCGCCGGCCCCGCGGGGGTCGGCAGCTTCCCGGCCGTGCCCGCGGCGCTGCGCAGCGCCAGCTCGACGGCGTCGACTCCGTGGGCCCGTTCCAGCACCGCCATGTCGAGGGAGAAGCCGGCGGCCACCTCGGCCAGCTCGCCGTCCGGGGCCACGCCGACGGTGACCAGTCCCCGCCACCCCACCTCGACCAGCCGGCGCGCGGTCGCGGGCAGCGGCCACGGCTGCTGCGGCGTCTGCGCCGCCGTCCAGGAGACCCGGGCGATGCCGGCGGCGCGGTCGCGGGTCACCGGCGTCACGCAGCGCAGGCCCTCGTCGGTCACCCAGGCCAGGAGCCCCTGCTCGCTGGCCGGCTCCACGCCGTCCCCGCCCAGCCGCTCCAGGACCGCGGCCTCGGGGCCGACCCAGGTGAGACCGGAGGCCACGACCGCTCCGGCCAGCCGGGCGTTGCCCGCCAGCGCCGGGGGGACGGGGAGGACGGCGGAGACACCGCTGCGCCGGGCGGCCTCCACGATCCGGTCGACGGCGAGGTAGGACTCCGACGCGGGCGCGGGGCCGAGCAGGACGGCGTCGTCGGCGAGGCGGACGTGCAGCGCGTGGCGCTCGGTCTCCGAGTGGACGGCGACGGCCTTGACCTCCAGCCGCGAGCACGCCGCGATGACCGCGCACGCCGCGGGACCGCGTCCGGCCACGAGCACGCTCTCGATCCCCAGCTGGGCCACTCCTGGCTCCTCCCCCGGGTTCCGGTGTCGCCACCCTCTCCGCCCGTCGGAGTCGGTCGCTCCGGGCGTGAGAGGCTTGTGAGGTCAGCTTGGCGGGTCCGCCGGGAGCCTGCACACCCGGCTCCCGGATGCACCCGTCCGACCGAGGCGTCCGGCCGGGCGTCTCCTCCACCGACCAGGGAAAGGAGGGCAGCGATGTCCAAGCGTGGACGCAAGCGCCGCTCCCGCAAGGGCAGCAAGGCCAACCACGGCAAGCGGCCCAACGCCTGAGCGCGGGAGCGCCCCGCCGCTCAGGCGGTGGGGCGCTCGCCGCTCCGCTCGGTGATGATCTCGGTCGTCACCCGCTCGACGCTGACCGTGGTGCCGTCCTCCTCGAAGGAGACGGTGGTCAGCTGGGTCTTGATCCGGTCGCGCAGCCCGACCGGCGGCTGGTCGCCCCCGCAGCGGCGGCGGACCAGCGCCTTGAACTCCTGCTCGATGCCGAACTGCCGCAGACACGGCGAGCAGTCCTCGAGGTGCTCGGCGATGACCGCCCGGCGGGCGTCGTTCGTCTCGTGGTCGAGGAACTCGAAGACGTGGGTCAGGACGTCGTCGCAGGAGTTGATCCCGATGGGGTCCTCGTGCCCGTGCCCGGCGTGATCGCTCACGACTGCTCCTCCCCGGCACCGGCCCGGACGAAGCCCCGCTCGCGGGCGTAGTCGGCCAGCAGCTTCTGCAGCCCCCGGCGGCCGCGGTGCAGGCGGGACATCACCGTGCCGATGGGCGTGCCCATGATCTCGGCGATCTCCTTGTAGGCGAAGCCCTCGACGTCGGCCAGGTAGACCGCGAGCCGGAAGTCCTCGGGCAGCTGCTGCAGGGCCTCCTTGATGTCGGAGTCCGGCAGGTGGTCCAGCGCCTCGATCTCGGCCGACCGCAGACCGCTGGAGCTGTGCTCCTCGGCGGCGTAGAGCTGCCAGTCCTGGATCTCGTCGGTCGGGTACTGCTGCGGCTGCCGCTGCTTCTTGCGGTAGCTGTTGATGTAGGTGTTGGTCAGGATCCGGTACAGCCAGGCCTTGAGGTTGGTGCCCTCGGCGAACTGGTGGAAGGCCGAGTAGGCCTTCACGAACGTCTCCTGGACCAGGTCCTCGGCGTCGGCCGGGTTCCGGGTCATCCGCAGCGCGGCCGGGTACAGCTGGTCGAGGTACGGCAGGGCGTCGCGCTCGAAGCGGGCGTCACGCTCGGCGCGGGTCTCGGCGACCTCGGTGCGGCTGCCACCCTCGCGGGCGTCGGGTACCTCGACGGGAGCGCCGACGACGGGAGCACCGGCTCCGTCCAGCGGCGTGCTCGTGGGCTCCGTGCTCGTTGGCTCCTGGGCCACCGACCGTCCTCTCTGCGCACCCCGGACGCGGGGTGTCACCTCGGACGATCCTAGTCGCGCGGCATCGGGGCGGCCCGGCGGACGGCGGTGCAGGGCGGGACCGGCGCCGGCCCGGGCACGGGCGGTCGGGAGGGTGCTGCTCACGGCCGGTGCAACCGAGCGGGCGGGATCCCGATTCCCGGCCGCCGGGAAACCCGCGCCGGACGGCTGCCGGCCCTCGAGAGACCCCTCGCTAGGCTCCCGCGACGTGGCGGCCACCCCCGCGGTCCGGGTCCTGGAGAAGGCGCGGGTGGCGCACACCCTGCACCCGTACGACCCCGAGCACCCGTCCGACCAGGGGCACGGCGAGGCCGCGGTCGCCGCGCTGGGGTCCGATCCGCGCCAGGTGTTCAAGACGCTGGTCACCCGGGTCGACGGGGTGCTGACCGTCGCCGTCGTCCCGGTGGCGACGACCCTCGACCTCAAGGCGCTGGCCGCCGCCGTGGGCGGGCGGAAGGCCGCGATGGCCGACCCCGCCGACGCCGAGCGCACCACCGGCTACGTGCTCGGCGGGATCAGCCCGCTGGGTCAGCGCAAGGCGCTGCCGACGGTGGTCGACGACTCCGCGCTGGCCTTCCCCACGGTGCTGGTGAGCGCCGGCCGCCGGGGGCTCCAGGTGGAGCTGCCGCCGGCCGACCTGGTCCGGCTCACCCGCGCCCGCACCGCTCCCGTCGGGCGCTAGTCCGCGGCGCCGTAGGGCGTCAGCAGCTGGTCCACCGGCGCCTCGTCGTCGGTGAGCACCCGGGCGTCGCCGACGAACGCGTCGAGTTCCGCGCCCTCGGCCACCTGCCAGGCCAGGTCGCGCTCCGGCAGCGCGTCGGTGATCGCCTCGACCGGGAGCGTCCGCCGCGAGGCGACCGCGACGACGTTGCCGCCGTCCTCCCCGGCGAGCACGGGGGCGCGCGCCAGCAGCAGGACGTGCGGGAAGACGGCGCGCAGGGTGGCCAGCTCCGCGCGGACGAAGTCCAGCGGCGGGTGGTCGATGAGGTTGACCACGTACACGCCGTCGTCGGTGAGCGCCGCGTCGATCTCCTCCAGCGCCTCCCGCGTGGTCAGCTGCCAGGGCACCGACAGACCGCCGAAGGCGTCGCCGACCACCAGGTCGCGCCCGCCGGCCGGCTCGTCGGCCAGCCCGATCCGCGCGTCGACGACCCGCACCCGCAGCTCGTCGGACGTCTCCAGGCCTAGCTGCTCCCGGTCGATGTCGACCACCCCCGGGTCCACCTCCAGCACCAGGCTCTCGGTGCCCGGCCGCGCGTGCGCGAGGTAGCGCGGGACCGTGAGGCCGCCGCCGCCGAGGTGCAGCGCGGAGATCGGCTCCGCCGCCGGCGCGACGACGTCGGTCACCGATGCGATGGCCCGCACGTACTCGAACTCCAGGTGCGTCGGGTCGTCGAGGTCGACGTAGGAGTGCCGCAGCGTGTCGAGCAGCAGCAGCCGGCCGGACGGCCGCTCGGGGTCGGCCTCCACCCGCGCGCAGTGGTAGGAGGTCTCCTCCTCGCAGGGCGAGGGTGCGAGCGCGGCCAGGAGGGTCCCGGCGACGGCGAGCACCAGCAGGGCCACCGGCAGCCGGCCGGCCCCCTCGCCCGTCCGCCGCAGGTACACCGCGGCCGCCACCCCGGCGACGACGGTGACCAGGCCGGTGCCGACGAGGATGCCGCTCGTCGGGAACACCGCGACCAGCACGAAGCCGGTGAGGAAGGTCGCCGCGATGCCGCCGAGCGTGCCGATCCCGGAGAGCCGGCCGACGACGACGCCGGTCTCGTCGAGGCTGGCCAGCTGCAGCTTCACGACCATCGGCGGGACCGCGGACAGCAGCGCCGCCGGGACGACGATCGCGACGAAGGCCAGCAGCAGCACGCTCCCGGCGTCGGCTCCGCTGAACGCCTCCCCGGTGAACCGCACCAGCGGGAGCACCGCGACCACCAGCGCTCCCCCGGCCACCACCAGGGGCGGGATGAGCCGGCGGGGGTCCACCCGGTCGGCGAGGGTGCCGCCCGCCCAGGCCCCGACGGCGATGGCGGCGAGGGCGAACCCGATGACCGCGGTGTTGGTCTGCAGGGTGATGCCGACGTAGGGGGCGATCAGCCGGAGTCCGGCGATCTCCAGCACCAGCACGGCGCCGGAGCACAGGAACGTCAGGCCGGCCGCGATCCAGGCCGGGAGGGCGCGGGCGCCGGCGGGGGCGGGGGCCGTCACCTCAGAACAGGGCCGGCTGGTCGGCCGGTTCGCTGACCGACTCCGAGCGCTCGGTGAGCTGGGCGCCGTTGTTCTTCACGCTGTTGACCATCGGGCTCACCGGCCGCAGCTCCAGCGCCTCGACCACCTCGGGCGGGGTCGGCTGCGCCAGCGCCGCGACGTCGTCCCGCGCCGGGTCGAGCCAGTCGGCCCAGCGGTCGGGCGGCAGCACCAGCGGCATCCGGTCGTGGATCTCGGTCAGCGCACCCTGCGCCGGCGCGGTGATCACGGTGCAGGTGTACAGCCGGTCGTCGCCCTCGCCCCACACCTCCCACAGCCCCGCCATCGCGAGCACCGACCCGTCGGCCGGGGTGATGAAGTACGGCTGAGTGCCCGGCCGGTCCAGCCGCTTCGCCCACTCGTACCAGCCGTCGGCCGGCACCAGGCAGCGCCGCGAGGCCGCGGCCCGGCGGAAGGCCGGCTTCTCCGTCAGCGACTCGACCCGGGCGTTGAGCAGGCGGTTGCCGATCGACGCGTCCTTGGCCCAGGACGGCACCAGGCCCCAGCGGACCTCGCGCAGCTCCCGGTGCCCGCCACCGGTCAGGGCACCCTCGGCGTCGCGCTCGCGCTTGTGCCGGACGACGTAGACGTCCTTGGTCGGCGCGACGTTGTAGTCGGCCGGCAGGGGCTTCTGGCCCTCCACGGGGACCGCCTCGAACTCGACCACCAGGTCCTCGGGACGGCGGCTCGCGGCGTAGCGACCGCACATGGGCGGCTCCTCCCTGAAGGGGCGTCGGCTCCTCCGAGCCTAGGTGCGCACACCGACAGGCCGCGCCGCGTGCGGAGCGGTGCTCCCCGGGTAGGGACCGGGGAGCACCGCACGAGGACGAGACGAGGATGAACGCGTGACCGCGACAGAGACCCAGCAGGCCAAGACAGCGAGCGACTCCGCTTCCCGGAGGTACGCGACGGTCAACCCCTTCACCGGCGAGACGGAGAAGGAGTTCGACTTCACCCCGACCGAGGCCATCGACGGCATCATCGGCCGGGCGCACGGCGCCTACCGGGAGTGGGCGCAGCGGCCGGTCGCCGACCGCGCCGCCGTCGTCCGGCGGGCCGCCGAGCTCATGGACGAGCGCCGCGACGACCTCGCCGCGCTCATCACCACCGAGATGGGCAAGCGCAAGGAGGAGGCGACCGGCGAGCTGTACCTGTGCTCGATGATCCTCAAGTACTACGCCGACAACGGCCCCGGCTTCCTCGAGCCGACGTCGATCACGCCGCTGATGGGCAAGGGCGAGGCGGTCGTGGAGACCCGGCCGATCGGGGTCCTCCTGGCCATCGAGCCGTGGAACTACCCCTTCTACCAGGTGGTCCGCGTGGCCGGCCCGAACCTGGTGCTGGGCAACACGGTGATCCTCAAGCACGCCGAGATCACCCCGCAGTGCGCCGTCGCCATCGAGCAGCTGTTCACCGACGCCGGCGCGCCCGAGGGCGTCTTCACCAACACGTTCCTGCGTATCGACGACGTCGAGCAGGTCATCGCCGACCCGCGCATCCAGGGCGTGACGCTGACCGGCAGCGAGCGGGCCGGCAGCTCCGTCGGCTCCCTGGCCGGCAAGTACCTGAAGAAGTCGGTCCTCGAGCTGGGCGGCAGCGACCCGTTCATCGTGCTCGACGCCGATGACATGGCCGCCACGGTCAAGGCCGCGACGTCCGGCCGGATGCAGAACACCGGCCAGGCCTGCACGGCGTCCAAGCGGCTGATCGTCACCGAGGAGCACTACGAGCCGTTCGTCGAGGGGCTGAAGCAGGCGTTCTCGACCTTCTCCCCCGGCGACCCGGCCGACCCGTCGACGTCGCTGGCCCCGCTGTCGAGCGAGCGCGCGGCGCAGGACCTGCACGCGCAGATCCAGGACGCCATCGACAAGGGCGCCACCGTCGTCGCCGGCGGCAAGCGCCCCGACCGCCCGGGCGCCTTCGTCGAGGCGACGATCCTCACCGACGTCACCCCGGAGATGCGGGCCTTCCGCGAGGAGCTGTTCGGCCCGGCCGCCGTCGTCTACAAGGTGAAGGACGACGAGGAGGCCGTCGCGCTGGCCAACGACAGCGACTTCGGCCTCGGTGCGACCGTCATGAGCGGCGACGTGGACCGCGCGCGGGCGGTGGCCGAGCGGCTGGAGGCCGGCATGGTCTGGATCAACCAGCCGACCGGCTCCTCCCCCGAGCTGCCCTTCGGTGGCGTGAAGCGGTCCGGCTACGGCCGGGAACTCTCGGAGCTGGCCATGTTCGAGTTCGCCAACCGCCGCTTGGTCCGGACGGTCCCCGTGCGGAAGGCCGAGAAGCCGATCAGCGGCTGACGGTGCGGGCGCGTGTGCGCGCTCGGGCAGACTGAGGGGGTGCCCGAGGTCTGGCCGGCGCCGCACGCGCCCTCCCCCGTCGACGCCGTCGTCGTGCTGCCCGGGTCGAAGTCGATCACCGCGCGCGCGCTGGTCCTGGCCGCGCTCGCCGACGGGCCGAGCCGGCTGCTGCGGCCGCTCCGCGCCCGCGACACCGACCTGATGGCCGCCGCGCTGCGGGCGATGGGCACACGGATCGACGACGACGGCACCGACCAGGTCGTCACGCCGGCCCCGCTGCGCGGGCCCGCCGGGGTCGACGCCGGTCTGGCCGGCACCGTGCTGCGCTTCCTCCCGCCGGTCGCCGCACTGGCCGACGGTCCGGTCCGGGTCGACGGCGACCCGCGGCTGCACGAGCGGCCCAACGCCGGCCTGATCGCGGCGCTGCGCGCCCTCGGCGTCGAGGTGGACGACGCCGGCCGCGGCCGGGCGCCGTTCACCGTGCACGGCACCGGCGGCGTCCGCGGCGGGGCGGTGACCGTCGACGCGTCGGAGTCCTCGCAGATCGTCTCCGGCCTGCTCCTGGCCGCGGCCCGGTTCGACGAGGGTCTGGACCTGGCGCTGGCCGGCGGGCTGCCGTCGATGCCGCACGTCGAGATGACGGTGACCACGCTGCGCGAGCACGGGGTCGAGGTCACCGCCACCGACCGCGGCTGGCGGGTGGCGCCCGGGCCGATCCGCGCGCTGGACCGCACCGTCGAGCCCGACCTGTCCAACGCCGCCCCCTTCCTGGCCGCGGCCGTGGTGACCGGCGGACGGGTGACCGTGCCGGACTGGCCGGCGGTCACCACGCAGCCCGGCGCGCAGCTGGACGGGCTGCTCACGGCGATGGGCGCGTCCGTCGAGCGCACCGACGCCGGGCTGACCGTCACCGGCTCCGGGCCGATCCGGCCGCTGGTCGCCGACCTCGGTGAGGTGGGCGAGCTGACGCCGGTCCTGGCCGCGCTGTGCGCGCTCGCCGACGGGACCTCCCGGCTCACCGGCATCGGTCACCTGCGCGGGCACGAGACCGACCGGATCCAGGCCCTCGACGAGGTGCTCACCGCCGTCGGCGCCCGGGTGCAGCAGCTGCCCGACGGTCTGGTCGTCGAACCCGGTCCGCGCCGGCCGGCGGTGCTGGACAGCTACGCCGACCACCGGATGGTGCACGCCGCCGCCGTCCTCGGGCTGGTGGTCGACGGGGTGCGGGTGACCGGCGCCGACGCGGTGACCAAGACGCTGCCGGACTTCCGGGAGCGGTGGGCGGCGATGCTGGACGGCCCGCGGTGAGTCGCCGCCTGGACAGCCGCTCCGACGAGGACGACGTCCGGCAGCGGCCCGGCAAGCACGGCTCGCGACCACGCACGCGCACCCGGCCGGCGCACGAGGACGCCGTCCCGGGTCTCGTGGTCGCCGTCGACCGGGGCCGGATGACCGTGCGCGTCGAGGGCCCCGACGGCGGCCCGGTCGACGTCACCTCGATGCGGGCGCGGGAGCTCGGCAAGCACGGCGTCGTCGTGGGCGACCGGGTCCGGATCGTCGGCGACACCAGCGGCCGGACCGACAGCCTGGCCCGGATCGTCACGATCGAGGAGCGGACGACGTCGCTGCGGCGCACCGCCGACGACACCGACCCCACGGAGCGGATCGTCGTCGCCAACGCCGACCTGCTCGTCGTCGTCACCGCGGTGACCGATCCGGATCCGGCGTACGGGTTCCTCGACCGCTGCCTCGTGGCCGCCTACGCCGGCGGCCTGGAGCCGCTGCTGTGCCTGACGAAGACCGACCTGGCGAGTCCGCAGCCGCTGCTGGACCGGTACGCCGGCCTCGGGCTGGACGCGGTCGCGATCTCCCGCGAGCTGCCGCTGGACGCCCTGCTCGACCGGCTGACCTCGCGGATCAGCGTGTTCGTCGGGCAGTCGGGGGTGGGCAAGTCCACCCTGGTCAACCGGCTGGTCCCGGACGCCTTCCGCGCCACCGGGGACGTCAGCAAGATCGGCAAGGGCCGGCACACGTCGTCGTCGGTGGTCCTCTTCGACCTCCCCGGCGGGGGGATGGTCATCGACACCCCGGGCATCCGCTCCTTCGGGCTGGCGCACGTGACCTCGGCCGACGTGGTGGCCGCGTTCGACGAGATCGCGGAGGCCGCCGTCGACTGCCCGCCGCTGTGCGGGCACACCGCCGAGGACCCCGAGTGCGCACTCGACGCGTGGGCGGCCGCCGGCCCTCCGGCCCGGCTCGAGCAGCTCGCGGCGCTGCGGGTGCTGCTCGGCGCGGTCGGCCAGGTCGGCCCCGGCTACTGAAGAAGGGCCTCCCTGCCCCCCACCACTCGCAGGCTCGCGGCGGGCCCCTGCAGGGAGGCCATCGGAGCACCGGGTTCCTAGACTCCCCCCTGTGCTTGCCGCAGGTGCCCTCGAGCAGCCCAGCCTGGTCGAGCTGACGACGCATCGGCTGCGGGCGGAGATCCTCGCCGGGGACCTGGCGCCGGGCGCCCGCGTCGTGGAGGAGCAGCTGTGCCGCCGGTACGGCATCAGCCGGGCGCCGCTGCGGGAGGCGCTGCGGCTGCTGGCCGAGCAGGGGCTCGTCGAGCACCTCCCCCGCCGCGGTGTCCGCGTCTGCGACTGGTCGCCGGCCGACATCCGCCAGCTGTTCGAGATCCGCCACGTGCTCGAGCGGCACGCCGTGCTCAGCGCGCTCCCGCTCGTCCCGGCCGACGGCGACCCGCTGGCCCCGGTCCGGCAGCGCCTGGCCGCCATGCACGAGGCCGAGGAGCGCGGTGACCGCCTGGCGAAGGACGACGCCCACCGCGCGTTCCACGCCGCCGTCGTGGGGCTGGCCGGGAACCGGCAGCTGGAGCTGACGCTGGCCCCGATCCTGCTGAAGCTGCAGCTGCCGATGGCCGTCAACCTCCGGCGGGAGGCCGAGCTCCACACCCCCGGTCTCGGGCTGGAGCGGCACGCGGCGATCCTCGCGGCGCTGGAGTCCGATGTGCCCGAGACGGTGCTCGACGCCCTCGACCGGCACGGGGAGCTGGCCTACCTCCCCCTGTGAGGACCCGGCCACGCACTCGTAATGGTGCTGGTGGAGCGGCCGTAACGCAGGACTGTCGACAATCGACGGCGTGCCAGAACGAGCGTCCGGGCCGCGGCCCACGCCGCCGATCCCCCACCTGCTGACCGCGCTGCGGTCCGGTTCCACCACCCCGCTGGGCATCGCCGACGGGCTCGCCGACACGGTCGAGCGCCGCGGGGACGACGGCGTCTGGATCACGGCGGTCGGCCGGGATGCGCTGCGGGCGCGGGCCGGGCACCTGGCGTCGACGCCGGACGCGGACCGCCTCCCGCTGTTCGGCGTCCCGTTCGCCGTCAAGGACACCCTGGACGTCGCCGGGATGCCGACCACGTGCGCCTGCCCGGAGTACGCCTACGTCCCCGACACCACCGCGCCGGCGGTCGCCCGGCTGCTCGAGGCCGGAGCGGTCCTGGCCGGCAAGACGAACCTCGACCAGTTCGCGACCGGTCTCAACGGCACCCGCTCGCCGTACGGGATCCCGGAGAACGTCTTCGGCGGCGGTCTGGTCCCCGGCGGGTCCAGCTCCGGCTCGGCCGTCGCGGTGGCGACCGGGCAGGTGCCGTTCGCGGTGGCCACCGACACCGCCGGCTCCGGCCGGGTCCCCGCCGCGCTCAACGGCATCCTGGGGTTCAAGCCGACCCGCGGCCTGATCAGCACCGTCGGACTGGTCCCGGCCTGCCGTTCGCTGGACTGCGTCAGCCTCATGGCCACCACGGTCGACGACCTGCGCCGGGTCCTCGACGTCATGGCCGCGGTCGACCCCGCCGACCCCTGGTCGCGGCCCCGGCAGCACCGGTCGGTGTCCGCTCCGCGGATCGGGCTGCCCCCGTCGGGCGACCTGGAGTTCCTCGGCGACGAGCCGATGCGCCGGGCGCACGAGGCGGCCCGCGCGGCGCTGCCCGGGGTCGGCCCGGTGTCCGAGGTGCCGGTCGCCCCGTTCCTGCGGGCCGGCGAGCTGCTGTACCAGGGGCCGTGGGTCGCCGAGCGGCTGCTGCAGTTCGCCGACTTCCTGGCCGCGGAGCCCGAGGCGGTGCACCCGGTCGTCGCGGACATCATCGCCGGCGGCGCGGCGTACACGGCCGTCGACGTCTTCCGGGCGGAGTACCGGCTGCAGGAGCTGCGCGCCGAGGTCGCCCGCCTGTGGGCCGAGGTCGACGTCGTCGTCCTCCCGACGATCCCGACCACGTTCACCGTGACCGAGGTGCTCGCCGACCCCGTGGCCACCAACACCGCCCTGGGCACCTACACCCACTGCGGCAACCTGCTCGACCTCTGCGCCGTCGCCGTGCCGGCCGGGCTCACCGACGACGGCCGGCCCTGCAGCCTCATGGTGCTCGGGCCCGCCGGAGCCGACGACGTCGTCCTCGGCGTCGCCGCCCGCCTGCTGGGCGAGGCGCTGCCGCCAGCTCCCGAGGCGCCGCGCGACTCCCGGCCCGCCCTCGTCCTGCCCGCCCGCCGACGATCCCTGGAGCGACGCCCATGACTGCACCGCCGACCGTCCCCGCCGAGCCCGGTCCGTTCCCGCTGCCCGAGGGGAGGGTGGCGCTGCTGCTCATCGACATGCAGCGCGACTTCCTCCTCCCCGGCGGGTTCGGCGAGAGCCTGGGCAACGACGTCTCCCAGCTGCAGCGCGTCGTCCCGCCGCTGCAGGAGCTGCTCGCCGCCGCCCGCGCCGCGGGGCTCCTGGTCGTGCACACCCGCGAGGGCCACCTGGCAGACCTCTCGGACTGCCCACCGGCCAAGCTCCGGCGCGGCGCCCCCAGCAAGCGGATCGGCGACCCGGGGCCGTACGGCCGGATCCTGGTCCGCGGCGAGTTCGGGCACGACATCGTCGACGAGCTCTCCCCGCTGCCCGGCGAGGCGGTGATCGACAAGCCCGGCAAGGGCGCCTTCTACGCGACCGGCCTCGGTGCGCTGCTGGAGGAGGCCGGTATCACCCACCTGCTGGTCACCGGCGTCACCACCGAGGTCTGCGTGCACACCACCGTGCGCGAGGCCAACGACCGCGGGTTCGACTGCCTGGTCGTCGCCGACTGCGTCGGCTCCTACTTCCCCGAGTTCCAGCGCGTCGGCCTGCAGATGGTCAGCGCGCAGGGCGGCATCTTCGGCTGGGTCGCCGACTCGGCCGCCGTCCTGAGCGCCCTCGACCCGGCCCGCTCCCCCGCTCCCGCCCCGTCCGCCGTCTGAGCCCGCCCCCCACCAGTAGGAGCCGTCATGAGCACGAACACGTCCGCTCCCCCGCGTGCGGGGGCCGTCGCCTGGTGGACCCGCGGGGACACCAACGCCTTCTTCGGGCTGGCGTTCAACATCCTGGTCAACGTCCTCACCCTGACCGGCCTGATGATCGCCGTCGTCGGGGTCCCGGCGGAGGACGTCCTCGGGACGGTCCTTCCCGCCCTGGGCGTCGCGCTCGTCCTCGGCAACGTCTACTACACGCACCTCGCCCGGCGGCTGGCCCGGCGGGAGAACCGCACCGACGTCACGGCGCTGCCCTACGGCCCCTCGGTGCCGCACATGTTCATCGTGGTCTTCGTGATCATGCTGCCGATCTACCTGGAGACCGACAGCTTCCTGAGGGCCTGGGAGGCGGGCCTGGCCTGGGCGTTCGTGATCGGGATCATCGTGCTGATCGGGGCGTTCGTCGGCCCCTACATCCGCCGGGTCACCCCCCGCGCCGCGATGCTGGGCACGCTGGCCGGCATCTCGCTCACCTTCATCGCGATGCGGCCGGCCGCGCAGATGTGGGAGTACGCGTGGATCGGCCTGCCGGTCCTGGCGATCATCCTGATCGGCTTCTTCACCGACGTCCGGCTGCCGGGCAACATCCCGGTGGGCCTGGCGGCCCTGCTGGTCGGGACGGCGATCGGCTGGATCGGCGGCGCGATGTCGGTGCCCGACGTGACGGCGGCGGCGAAGGACATCGCGTTCGCCCTGCCGGACATGCGGATCGACATGCTCCTCGACGGCCTGTCCGACCTGGCGCCGCTGCTGGCGACCGCGATCCCGCTCGGCGTCTACAACTTCACCGAGGCGATGAGCAACGTGGAGAGCGCCGCGGCCGCCGGGGACTCCTACAACCTGCGCAGCGTGCTCCTGGCCGACGGCGCCGGCGCGGTCATCGGTTCCGCCCTGGGGTCCCCGTTCCCGCCGGCGGTCTACATCGGCCACCCCGGGTGGAAGGACGCCGGCGGCCGCGCGGGCTACTCGATGGCCAGCGGCGTCTTCATCGCCGTCCTGTGCTTCCTCGGCCTGTTCGGCCTGCTGTCGGCGCTGCTCCCGCTGCCGGCGATCGTGCCGATCCTGCTGTACATCGGCCTGCTGATCGGGGCGCAGGCGTTCCAGGCCGTGCCGCGGATCCACGCCGCCGCGGTGGTGATCGCGATCCTGCCGAACATGGCCTCGTGGGCCGCCGGGCTGATCGACAACTCGCTGGCCGCAGCCGGGACCAGCGCGGCCGAGGTCGGGAACGACGCCCTCAACGGCGCCGGCGTCGTCTACGACGGGCTGAACACGCTGGGCCAGGGAGCGGTGCTCGCCGGCCTCGTCCTCGGCGCGATCACCACGTTCATCATCGACAAGCGCTTCGTCCACGCCGCCGTGGCCGCCGGCGTCGGCACGGTGCTGAGCTTCATCGGCCTGATCCACGCGCCGAAGGTCGAGTGGGCGGCCGACCCCCAGGTGGCGCTCGGCTACCTGCTGTTCGGTGTGGTCTGCCTCGGCTACGGCCTGATCAGCCGGAACGCGCCGGACGCACCCGCCGGGCCGCTGGACGAGGAGCCGGCCCTGCACGCGGAGCACGCGGCCACCCCGCCGGCCGCCGACGCCGAGCCGGTCGGGACGCCGGAGCTGCCCGCACCCCGGGCGACGGCGGGGGCCGCCGAGCCCGCCTGACCGACCGGCGCCGGGATCCCTGCCGTGCGGCAGGGGTCCCGGCGCCGGCTACTGCCTGCCGGGCCGGGGGACGGCACTCCAGCCGTGCTCCGGCGGTCGGGGCGGTTCGACGAACAGGGCGTCGTCCGTCGGCTCGTCGACGGCCTCGATCAGCACCTCGTGCCCGTCCCCGGCATAGGTACCGTCGAGCGCCTCGGTCAGCACGCACACCCCGGTGCCGACGTCGAGCCGGACCCGGGTCGCGGTCGGGTAGACCACGTCGGCGAACCGCTGGGCGGCGTCGTCGTACTCCAGCCGGTCGATGCACGGGTCGTGCAGCAGGGAGCAGCAGGCACAGCGGGGCTCGTAGGTGGCCGTCGCCGCGACGACGGCCTCCCACGCCGGGCGCCCGCCGTGGTCGACCTCGTGCACGTCCTCGATCCGCAGCGGCGGGCCGGCGGGCCCACCGGTCTCCCGGTCCTGCCCGTCCGCGAGCTCGACCGGGTCGAGCAGGGCGACGAAGAAGTAGTTCTGCCACATCGGGTCGCCGTCCCGGTCCAGGTACTCCCGGGCCCCGGCGACCAGCCCGTCGGCGCGCAGCACGGGGGCCGGCCGTCCGGCACCCGCACGCCCGTGGACGACCTGGACCAGCGTCCCGTCGATGGTCTCGACCCGGAGGGCGTCCGGGCGGCGCAGCGTGGCGCGGACCGCCCCCGCTGAGCGCGTCTGCCGGAACGTGAACCGCAGCGTCGACCACAGCCACGGCGAGGACCGGGCCAGGGCGCGGAAGTCGTCGGCGTCGGGCACCGGACGAGTGTGGAGCCAGGAACCGGCGCGGTCGACCGAGTTCGGGCGTTGTCCCGCGATCGGCCAGACGGCCGGGCAGAGTGGCCGGCAGAGGGACAACGCCTGTCGCGCCGCCAGGCTCAGACGTCGACCCAGCCGCCGCTGCGCCAGTAGACCCCGGCTTCGCGGGTGAGCAGCCCCGCGTCGACCAGGTACCGCCGCAGCGCCGCGGTGTCGGGGTGCCAGACGGCCAGCAGGGCGTTGACCTCCCGCTCGGGGTAGCGGACGCCGGCGTCGAACACCCGGACCAGGTGCTCGAGCACCACCCGCCGCTTGGTCGCCTGCGCCGGGATCGAGACCAGCCGGCCGTCCCGGACGAACGCCGACAGGACGGCGTCCTCGGCGGGGTCGTCCGACAGCGGCTCGGGCCGGGGCGCGGACTCCGCCGCGGCGCGGGCAGCGGCACCGAACCGCTCGGTCAGCAGCTCCAGCGCGTGCCGGTCGCGGCGCACGAGCCCGGCGCGGGCCAGCCGCCGGGCGGCCAGCGCGACGTCCTTGAGCGAGAGCCCGGAGGCCTCGGCGACCTCCTCGATCGTCCCCGCGCCGAGCGCCAGCGCCGCCACCACCTTGAGGCGGGTCGGGTCGGCGAGCAGCCCCGCGACGGTCATCGCGTCGGGTCTGGCGTCCACACCTGCGACGGTAACCAGCCCGGGCCCGCTAGGTTCGGTGTCCATGACGTCGGGGCGCGACCACACCGGGGACATGCACCTGGCGCACGTACTGGCCGATCAGGCCGACTCCATCAGCATGGACCGGTTCAAGGCACAGGACCTCCAGGTCGACACCAAGCCGGACCTCACCCCGGTCACCGACGCCGACCGGGCCGTCGAGGAGCAGCTGCGGATCACCCTGGCCCGCGCCCGGACCCGCGACGCCGTCCTCGGCGAGGAGATGGGCACGACCGGGCACGGGCCGCGCCGCTGGGTGCTGGACCCCATCGACGGCACCAAGAACTTCGTCCGCGGCGTACCCGTCTGGGCCACGCTCATCGCCCTGTTCGACGGCGACGAGCCGGTCGTCGGGCTCGTCTCCGCGCCGGCGCTCAACCGGCGCTGGTGGGCGGCCAAGGGCGTGGGCGCCTGGACCGGCCGGCGCCTGGAGTCCGCGACCCGCTGCCGGGTGTCGGGGGTGGCCGAGCTGGCCGACGCGAGCCTCAGCTACTCCTCCCTGTCGGGCTGGGAGGAGCGCGGCATGCTCGACGGCTTCCTCGACCTGACCCGCGACGTGTGGCGCACCCGCGCCTACGGCGACTTCTGGAGCTACGTGCTGCTCGCCGAGGGCGCGGTCGACGTGGCCTGCGAGCCCGAGGTCTCCGTGTGGGACCTCGCCGCGCTCGACGTGATCGTGCGCGAGGCCGGTGGCACCTTCACCGACGTCAGCGGGACGCCGGGCCCGACCGGCGGCAGCGCCCTGGCCACGAACGGGCTGCTGCACGAGGCGGCCCTGGCCCGCCTGAAGCCGCCGACCTCCGCCTGAGCTCAGGCTGGGCGGCCGTGCGCCTGGCCGCCGGCGCGGCCGTTCCGGTCGGCCAGCAGCCCGGCGAGGGTGCTGAGCGCGATCTCCGCGGGCGCCTTCGACCCGATGTCGAGCCCGATCGGGCGGTGCACCCGCGCGATGTCGGCCGCCGGCACACCCAGCGCGGTCAGCGCCGCGATGTGCGGGCCCTCGTGCCGTGGGTTGCCCATCAGCCCGACCCAGCGCGCCGGGCCGGCCAGCACGTCGCGCAGCACCTCGCCGAGCTCCGGCCGGTGGTGGTCGGTGACGACGACGTCGGCGGCCTCGACGGGGACGTCGAGATCCTCGATCCGGAGCGCCCCGGCCCCGCGGTCGGGATCCGGGTCGAGCAGCGCCGTCCGGTAGCCCAGCTCCGGCGCCCAGCGCAGGAGCACGTCGGCGACGGGTGAGGCGAAGACGGCGACGAGGACCCGCTCGGCGCTCACGCGGCCCTCCGCTCCGGGCTGTCGCCGTAGCCGGGCGCCACGGCGCTGTACCGCGCGCCCGCCGCGACGTCGGGCGGGGCGATCTCGGCCAGCCGGCGCAGGTCGTCGTCGGTCAAGGTCACCGCGAGGGCGCCCACGTTCTCCTCGAGGTAGCTGCGGCGCTTCGTGCCGGGGATCGGGACGACGTCCGGCCCCTGCGCCAGCACCCACGCCAGCGCCAGCTGCCCCGCCGTGGCACCCCGCTCCTCCGCCATCGCGCGGACGGCCTCGACCAGCCGCAGGTTGGCCGTGAAGGCCTCGCCCTGGAACCGCGGCATGCTCCGGCGGGCGTCGTCGTCCTCGAAGTCGGCCGGGCTGGTGATCGCACCGGTGAGGAACCCGCGACCGAGCGGGCTGTACGGCACGATGCCGATCCCGTGCTCCCGGGCGACCCCCAGCACCTCCACCTCGAGGTCCCGGGTCCACAGCGACCACTCGCTCTGCAGCGCCGCGATCGGGTGCACGGCCACCGCGCGGCGGATCGACGCGGCGCTGGCCTCCGACAGCCCGAGGTGGCGCACCTTGCCCTGCTGCACGAGCTCGGCCATGGCGCCCACGGTGTCCTCGATCGGGACCGTCGGGTCGACGCGGTGCTGGTAGTAGAGGTCGATGGTGTCGACGCCCAGCCGGCGCAGGCTCGCCTCGGCGCAGGCCCGCACGTTCTCCGGCCGGCCGTCGATCCGCATCCGGCCCTCCCCCCGGGAGAGCGAGAACTTCGTGGCCAGCTGCACCTCGTCGCGGCGGCCGTCGATCGCCTCGCCGACGAGTTCCTCGTTGTGCCCGTCGCCGTAGACGTCAGAGGTGTCGAGGAAGGTCACGCCGAGGTCCAGCGCCCGGGCGATCGTCGCGATCGACTCCGCGCGGTCGGCGGCTCCGTACATCTGGCTCATGCCCATGCAGCCGAGTCCGAGGGCCGGCACCTGCAGCCCGTCGCCGAGCGTCCGGGAGGGAGGAGACGAGGTCATGGCCCCATCCTGGCCCTGCGCAGCGCGGGCGGCCGGGACGGGGGGCGGGTGGTGGGATGGGGGCGGGCGCCTGCCGCGGGCGCCGCAGAGGAGGAACCGCCGTGCAGTACGCCGAGTCCGTCGTCGACCTGGTCGGCGACACCCCGCTGGTCCGGCTGCGGTCGGTCACCCGCGATCTGGGCCCCGACGCGCCCCTGGTGCTGGCCAAGGTCGAGTACCTCAACCCCGGCGGGTCGGTGAAGGACCGCATCGCCGTCCGGATGGTCGACGCCGCGGAGGCCAGCGGGGCCCTGCAGCCGGGCGGCACGATCGTGGAGCCGACCAGCGGCAACACCGGAATCGGCCTGGCGCTGGTCGCCCAGCAGCGCGGCTACCGGTGCATCTTCATCTGCCCCGACAAGGTCGGCCAGGAGAAGATCAACGTCCTGAAGGCCTACGGCGCCGAGGTCGTCGTCTGCCCCACCGCCGTCGACCCGTCCGATCCGCGCTCGTACTACTCGGTGTCCGACCGGCTGGCCCGCGAGACGCCCGGCGGCTGGAAGCCCGACCAGTACTCCAACCCGGCCAACCCGCAGTCGCACTACGAGACGACCGGCCCGGAGATCTGGGCGCAGACCGAGGGCCGGATCACCACCTTCGTCACCGGCATGGGCACCGGCGGCACGATCAGCGGCATCGGGCGGTACCTGAAGGAGGTCTCCGGCGGCCGGGTGCGCATCGTCGGCGCCGACCCCGAGGGCTCGGTCTACTCCGGCGGCACCGGCCGGCCGTACCTGGTCGAGGGCGTCGGCGAGGACTTCTGGCCCTCGACCTACGACCGGGAGATCGCCGACCAGATCATCCCGGTCTCCGACGGCGACTCGTTCGCGATGACCCGGCGGCTGGCCCGCGAGGAGGGCCTGCTGGTCGGCGGCTCCTGCGGCATGGCGGTCGCGGCCGCGCTGCGCGCCGCCGAGCAGCTGACGAAGGACGACGTGATGGTGGTGCTCCTGCCCGACGGCGGTCGCGGCTACCTGAACAAGATCTTCAACGACGACTGGATGGCCGACTACGGGTTCCTCGACTCGACGACCTCGGGCGAGACCGTCGGCGAGCTGCTGCACGCGAAGTCCGGCGCGACCCCGACTCTGGTGCACACCCACCCGAAGGAGACCGTCCGCGACGCCATCGACATCCTCCGCGAGTACGGCGTCAGCCAGCTGCCGGTCGTGCGCGCCGAGCCGCCGGTGACCGCGGGCGAGGTCGTGGGCTCCGTCGACGAGAAGGTGCTGCTCGACGCCCTGTTCGCCGGCCGCGCCTCGCTCGCGGACCGGGTGGAGACGCACATGTCGGCCCCGTTGCCGATCATCGGCTCCGGTGAGGCGGTCAGCGCCGCGGTGGCCGCCCTCGGCTCGGCCGACGCCCTGCTCGTGCACGTCGACGGCAAGCCCGCCGGCGTCGTCACCCGGCAGGACGTGCTCGGCCACCTGGCGGGCCTCGCGCCTACGGTCGGCGCATGACGGGTTTCAGCACCAGGGCCATCCACGCCGGGCAGGACCCCGACCCGGCGACCGGGGCGGTGGTGCCGCCGCTGCACCTGACGACGACGTACAAGCAGGACGGCGTCGGCGGGCTGCGCGGCGGCTACGAGTACAGCCGCAGCGCCAACCCCACCCGGACCGCGCTGCAGGAGGCGCTGGCCGCCCTCGAGGAGGGCAGCCGCGGCCTGGCCTTCGCCTCCGGCCTGGCCGCCGAGGACACCCTGCTGCGCACCGTCTGCTCCCCCGGCTCCCACGTCGTCCTGGCCGGTGACGCGTACGGCGGCACGTTCCGGCTGCTGTCGAAGGTCGCCGCGCGCTGGGGGGTGGAGCACACGCCGGTCGACCTGGGCGACCTGTCCGCCGTCCGTGCGGCGATGCGCGACACGACCGCCGTCCTGTGGTGCGAGACGCCGACCAACCCGCTGCTCAACATCGCCGACATCGCCGGGCTGGCCGAGATCGCGCACACGGCCGGGGCGCTGCTCGTCGTCGACAACACCTTCGCCTCGCCCTACCTGCAACGGCCGCTGACCCTCGGCGCGGACGTCGTCGTCCACTCGACGACGAAGTACCTGGGCGGGCACTCCGACGTCGTCGGCGGCGCGCTCGTGGTGGCCGACCCCGACCTCGCCGAGCAGCTGGCCTTCCACCAGAACGCCATGGGCGCGGTCAACGGCCCCTTCGACGCCTGGCTGGTGCTGCGCGGGATCAAGACCCTGGGCGTCCGCATGGACCGGCACTGCGCCAACGCCGAACGGGTCGTGGAGTTCCTCTCCGCGCGGCCCGAGGTGTCCGCCGTCCTCTACCCCGGACTGCCCGAGCACCCCGGCCACGCGATCGCGGCCCGGCAGATGTCGGCCTTCGGCGGGATGGTGTCGGTCCGGCTGGCCGGCGGCGAGGAGGCGGCGCTCCGGCTCTGCGAGCGCACCGAGCTGTTCACCCTCGCCGAGTCCCTGGGCGGGGTCGAGTCGCTGGTCGAGCACCCGCACCGGATGACCCACGCCAGCGCCGCCGGGTCACCGCTGGAGGTGCCGTCCGACCTGGTGCGGCTGTCGGTGGGCATCGAGGACGCCGAGGACCTGCTCGCCGACCTGGAGCGGGCCCTCAGCTGAAACTCAGCGCGCCGCTGGGGCACCCCCGGACCGCCTCGGCGGCCGCCGCCGGGTCGTCCGGCTCGGCCTGCAGCACCTGGAGCACGCCGTCGTCGTCCAGCTCGAACACCGCCGGCGCGACGTGCTCGCACACGCCGCTGCTGATGCACCGCTCGCGGTCCACCTGCACCCGGGTCACCGCGGGAGCCGCGCCGGGAGCCGCTTGAGGCCGTTGACGAAGGAGGACTGCAGCCGCGCCGGGGGTCCGACCACCTCGAGGTCGGGCAACTGCTGGAAGATCGTGCGGAAGGCGACGGAGATCTCCCGCCGGGCGAGGTGCGCGCCCAGGCAGAAGTGCGGGCCCTTCGACCCGAAGCCGACGTGCGGGTTGGGGTCGCGGGCCAGGTCGAACCGGTGCGGGTCGGCGAAGACGGCGGGGTCGCGGTTGGCCGCGGCGTAGAACAGCAGGAACTTGGTGCCCGCCGGGAACGACCGGCCGGAGAGCTCGACGTCCTGGGTCGCCGTCCGGCGCATCCAGGTGATCGGGCTGGTCCAGCGCACGATCTCCTCGACCGCCGTCTTGTCGAGCCCGGGGTCGGCGGCCCAGCGGTCGCGCTGGTCGGGGTGCTCCGACAGCGCCAGCACGCCCTGGGAGATCGCGTTGCGGGTGGTCTCGTTGCCGGCGACCAGGAGCAGGATGAAGAAGCTGGCGATCTCCTGGTCGGTGAGCCGCTCGCCGTCGACCTCCGCGTTCACCAGCGCCGTCGTCAGGTCGTCGGCCGGGTGGCTGCGGCGCTCGACGGCCATCCGCGTCATCAACCCGGAGAGCAGCGCCCCGGCGGTGAGGAAGGCCTCGACGGCGTGCTCCTCGCTCTCGATGAGCTCAGGGTCGCCGCCGGACAGGATCACGTTGGACTCGTGCAGCACCATCGCGCGGTCCTCGTCGGGCACGCCCATGAGGTCGCAGATGACCCGCAGCGGGATGGGTGCGGCGAGGTCCGCGACGACGTCGATCGTGCCGTCGCCCTCCTCGGCGGTGCGCCGGGCCCGGGCGACGACGTCCTCGGCGACCGCCTGCACGGAGCCGACCAGCCCCTCCAGGATCCGCGGGGTGAAGGCCTTGGCCACGATGCGGCGGATCTTGGCGTGCCGGGGGTCGTCCATGCTGATCAACGAGCCGTAGAACTCGTTGAGGTCCGGCGGCATGTCCTGGATCGACACCGCGCCCGCGCCCGAGGAGAACAGGTCCGGGCGGCAGCTGATCGCCTCGAGGTCGGCGTAGCGGGTGACCGCGTGGTAGCCGGGCCCCACCGGGAGGTACGGGATCTCCGGCTCGGCGAAGAAGGCGAACGGCGCCTCGGCCCGCAACTGGTCGAGGACGGCGTGCTTCACCTCGGGCGGCTGCGCCCAGAACGTCCGATCGGAGAGGTCGACGGCCTCCAGCCCGGATCCGGACGGGACGACGGGTGCGGACAACGGACCTCCAGGGATCGGTGCGCGAACCCCCTCACGGTGGCCCGGGTCACATCCGTCGTCAAGCTCCCTGCCGCACGGGTCGCGACGCGGGAGGATCGACGGCATGAGCACTCCCGAGCACCGGCCGGATCCCGCCGCTGTCGAGGCCGAGCGGGCGCGGCTGCGTGCGGCCCACCTGCACCCGGCTGCCGAGCGCCCGCCCTCGACCGCGCGGGGCCTGCACCACACCGCGCTGATCAGCTCCGACGTCGAACGGACGGTCCGCTTCTACCAGGACGTGCTCGGCTTCCCGCTCACCGAGCTGATCGAGAACCGGGACTACCCCGGCTCCTCGCACTTCTTCTTCGACATCGGCAACGGCAACCTGATCGCCTTCTTCGACTTCCCCGGGCTGGACGTCGGCCCCTACGCGGAGGTGCTCGGCGGCCTGCACCACATGGCGATCAGCGTGGAGCCGGGCCGCTGGCAGGAGCTCGTGCAGCGGCTGGCCGACGCCGGCGTGCCGCACGAGGTGCACAGCGGGGTGTCGGTCTACTTCCGCGACCCCGACGGTGCGCGCATCGAGCTGATCGCCGACCCGCTCGGCGAGATGTACGGCCAGCACGTGCTCTGAGCCGCGACCGGGCCGGCGGGTCGGCGACGGCTCAGGAGGCGTCGACGAGGTCGGCGTACTCCGGGTGCTTGCCGATCCAGCCGCGGACGAAGGAGCACTGGGCCACCACGCGCCGGCCGTGGGCCCGGACGTCGTCCAGGGCGCCGCGGACGAGCTTCCCGCCCACTCCGGTGCCCTCGGCCTCGGGCTCGACCTCGGTGTGGGTGAACACGACGCGGTCGCCCTCGCGCCGGTAGGCGGCCAGGCCGAGCCGGCGGTCGCCGTCGCGGATCTCGTAGCGGGAGGACTCGGGGACGTCCTGCACGGTGGGTTCCATGCCGGGCCCCAACCCGGGCGGGGGGCCGGGTGTTCCCCCGGACACGACGAAGGCCCGGTCACCGTCGTGACCGGGCCCTCGTGCCAGTAGCGGGGACAGGATTCGAACCTGTGACCTCTGGGTTATGAGCCCAGCGAGCTACCGAGCTGCTCCACCCCGCGTCGGGTGACACCACTGTACACAGCGTCCGGAGCGCGGCTCGACGGGCCCCGAGCGCGCCTCCCGGAGGGTGACCATCTGGCGACTTAGAGTCGCCGCCGTGGGTGCGGAGTCGACGGTGGCCTTCCTCCGCCGCCCGAAGCCGGTGGAGGTGTTCCACCGCGACCGCTGGCGGATCGGCGCCCTGCTGGGCTGGCGGCACGACGCCGACGGCACCTGCTGGCTCCGGGTGAGCGCACTGGTCGACGGCTACCGGCGGACGGCGTGGGTGGGGATCGACACGGTCCGGCTCCCCGTCCCGCCGCCGCGGGTCTCGGACGACACCCGGCTGCTGCGGCACGGCGACCGCCCTCCGCGGCCGATGCCGCCACCCCCTCGCCCGCGGCCCGGCTCGGACCGCCCCGGGCTCGGCACCCAGCTGGAGCCGGCCGGCCGCTGACGGCCCGTCAGGGCGGCAGGATGTTGATCACCCGGGACAGGACCACGACGAGGACCCCGAGGGAGATCACCGACTGCAGCGCCATCAGACCCTTGCTCCGGAGGGTCAACGGCAGCGTGTCGGTCGGGCTGAAGGCGACGACGTTGGTGAACGCGACGTACAGGTAGTCGCCGAAGTGCGGCCGCCAGCCCGCCGCGGCGAGCTCCGGCGCCGCCGTCTGCGGGAACTGGAAGTCGGGGAACGGGGTGGGCACGGCGATGCGACCGGCCGGTCCCCCGCCGTCCAGCTGCCAGTAGAACAGCCCGAACATGACCACGTTGGCCAGCAGGACCAACCCGGCGGCGACCAGGAGGCGGCCCACCGTCGGAGGGGCGCCGTCGACGTCGCCGTTGTCGAGGACCAGCGAGACGAGCCGGCCGGCGGCGGCGGCGTTGGCCGCGACCAGCACACCGAACAGGACCAGGACCGTCGAGCGGGCGCTGCGCGGGACCGGACCGCGCTGGGCCGCGATCACGACGAGGACCAGGAGCATGAGGCCCTCCACGGCCGGGACCACCAGCGGCGGCCCCAGCCGGTCCCGGGCCGGGACGAGGACCTGGAGCAGGATCACGACCAGCACCGCGAGCAGCGGCCACGTGAAGCTCTCCGGTCTCGCCGCGGCCCTCCCCGGCTCGGCTGCTCCCACCCGACCAGCGTCGTCCCGACCGGGAGCAGCGGCGTCACCCCGACCGGGCTACCCGACGGGGTGGCCCGGGCCCGCGGCGGGCGGTCAGCCGGCGATCTCGCGGACGATCTGCCGTCTCGCCGCCCGGCCCTCGGGTGCGGGCACCAGCGGGTAGACGTGCACCGCTCCTTCGCAGACGGTCACCTCGACCGGGGCACCCTCGGTGCGCGCCCGCTCCCCCAGCGCCAGCGAGTCGGGCAGGCAGATCTCCCGGGTGCCGACGTACAGGTGCACCGGGGCCAGCCCGGCGAGCGGGCCGCCGCCGGGACTCAACCGGGGATCGGTCGGGTCGTCCCCGCCGGCCCACGCGGCCGCCGCCACCCGCAGGCCGGTGCTGTCCAGCCAGGGGTCGTGGCGCTCGACCGCGGGCAGGTCGGGGTGGCTCAGGGTCAGGTCCAGCCAGGGCGAGAGCAGCACGATCCGCCGGGGCTGGGGCAGCCCCGCCCCGGCCAGGGTCTGCGCGAGGCCGAGGGCCAGCCCGCCGCCGGCGGAGTCCCCGGCCAGGGTGACGTCGCCGGCGGCCACGGCCTCGAGGAGCTCCCGGTAGACGGTCTCGACGAACGGATACGCCTCGCGGTACGTGTGCTCCGGGGTCAGCCCGTAGTGCGGTACCTCGACGCGCACGCCGGCGTCGGCCAGGAGCGAGACCAGCGCCCAGTGCTGCGCCGCGATGGCACTGACGTACGCGCCGCCGTGCAGGTACACGGCACCCCGCGTCGCCGGCCGGTCTCGAGGAGCAACCGTCGTGCAGCGGAAGCCGCCGACCTCCCGCACGGTGACCTCGTGCCGCCGGCCGAGTGCGGCCGGCGGCGTCGACGGGCCCTTCGGTGCGGCGAGCCGGCGCCGGGCGCGCTCCGGGGTGGCCATCGCCCGTTTGCGGGTCAGCCGGAGGGCGACCGCGACCGCCCGCATCTGCACGCTCGCCACCGCTGGACCTCCTGGACATCGCCCCGGACGGCACAGGGCCCCGGCACTCGATGAGTGCCGGGGCCCTGTCTGTGTAGCGGGGGCAGGATTCGAACCTGCGACCTCTGGGTTATGAGCCCAGCGAGCTACCGAGCTGCTCCACCCCGCGTCGGTAGGCACCACTCTACACACCCCGGCGGGCCGGCGCCGGGGGGCCCGACGGCCGCAGGGGTGGGACCGGCGCGCGGTCCCACCCCTGCCGACTCAGTTGCCGCCGTCGGCCGCGTCCTGCGCCGCCTGGTAGGCGTCGACGGCCGCCTGGAGGTCCTCCAGCGCCTGCCCCTGGCCGGCGAAGTCGCCGTTGCGCTGCGCGTCGGCGAGCGCCTGCAGGGCCGAGTTGATGGCCCCGACCGCCGCGTCGATCTCCGGCGTCGACCCGGTGCCGCCCCCGCCCGTCGGCGGTGCCGTCGTCGGCGTCCCGGGGGACGGCGACTCCGTGGCCGGCGGCTCGGGTTCCGGTTCGGTCCCACCCCCGTCGGTGCCGACGTCGACCGCCGCGCTGCCGAAGATCTGCTCCAGCGCCTCCTCCAGGGTCGGCGCGTAGCCCACTGCGTCGCCGTAGTTGACCAGCACCCGCCGCAGCAGCGGGAAGGAGTTCGTCCCGGTGCCCTGCACGTACAGCGGCTGCACGTACAGCAGCCCGTCCTCCCCGATCGGCAGGGTGAGCAGGTTGCCGAACACCGGTTGGGAGTCGGCGCTGCGGAACAGCGTCAGGTCCCGCGCTACGTCGTCGTAGGTGTTGAACGACTGCTGCACCTGGGAGGGCCCGAGGAACGGGGTGTTCCCCGGCAATCGGAGGACCTGGATGGTCCCGTAGACGTCCGGGTCCGGGTCCGACGACGCGGAGATGAACGACGACAGGTTCTCCCGCCGGAAGGCGTTGAGCGCGCTGGTCAGCTGGAACGTCGCGTCCTCGTCACCCGGACGCTGGGCCAGGATGTAGTACGGCGGCTGCGCCTCGTCGGTGTTCTGCGTCGGGTCGTCCGGGACCTGCCAGCGGTCGTTGTTCTGGTAGAAGTCCTGCGGGTCGGACACGTGGTAGCGGGTCAGGATGTCCCGCTGCAGCTTGAACAGGTCCTCCGGGTACCGGACGTGGCTGATCAGCTCGTCGGACATGTCGTCCCGGGGATGGATGACCCCCGGGAACGCCTTCATGTACGTCTGGAGGACCGGGTCCTCCTCGTCCCAGGCGTACAGCGTGACCGTGCCGTCGTAGGCGTCGACGGTGGCCTTGACGGAGTTGCGGATGTAGTTGAACTGCTCCTCCGGCAACGCCGTCGTCCCCTGGCCGGTGAGCGCGTCCGTGGCCGCCTCGCGCAGCTCCATGAACTCCGCGTAGGGGTAGGAGTCCGACGTGGTGTACCCGTCGAGGATCCAAGTGATCTTGCCGTCGATGACCGCCGGGTACGGGTCGCCGTCGACCTCGAGGAACGGCGCCGCCTTCTCCACCCGGTCCCGCGGGTCCCGGACGTAGAGCACCCGCGAGGAGTCGTTGACCGCGCCGGAGAGCAGGAAGTTCCGCTCCCGGTAGTGGATGGCGAAGGTCAGCTGGCGGAAGAAGCTGCCGATCGACACCCCACCCTCGCCGTCGTAGGTGTTGTTGATCTGGCCCTCGTCCGAGTCGCCGTCCTCCGGCCGGTCGAACTCGCGCGGCTCCTCGCCCTGGGGCGCGCCGACGACGGAGTAGACGTCCTCCCCGCGGTCCTGCAGGAGCTCGCCGTAGTAGATCCGCGACCGGTCCTCGTCGATCTCGATGTTGCCGCGGGTCGGCAGGTCGAGGGTGGTGAAGTTGGGGACGCCACCCTCCTGCCCCGCGGCGAGGTCGACGACCTGGTTGGCCGGCGCGGCGACGAACCCGTTGCCGTGGGTGTAGACGGTGTGCCGGTTGATCCAGCTCGACTGGTTCTCCGACAGGCTCTCGCTGTCCAGCTCGCGGACGGCGACGACGTAGTCGCGGGTGACCGGCTGGCCGGTGGCCGGGTCGGGCAGCGTGTACCGGTCGATGTCGAGCTTCTCGGGGAAGCCGTAGATGTTCCGGATCTGCTGGCGGGCCGTGAAGGTCGCCGACAGCACGTTCGGGTCCAGGAGCCGGGCGTTGCGGATCGTCCCGGAGTCGTCCTGCAGCGCCGCCTGGATGGTCTCCTGCACCGCGTCGGTGTCGGCCGTCTCGCCCGTGTCGCTCTGCGCGTAGTCGACGTACTCGACGTCCTCGTCGGTGAGCCCGTAGGCGTCACGGGTGGCCCCGATCGCCCGGGAGATGTAGTCCGACTCGCGCTGGTCGGCGCTGGGCTTGACCACGAACTGCTGGACGATCGCCGGGTAGGCGACCCCGATGACCAGGCTGGAGAGCAGGAGCAGGACCAGCGCGGCGGCCGGCAGCCGCAGGTTGCGCACGACCACGTTGGCGAAGAAGGCCACGGCGCAGAAGGCGGCGGCGAAGACGAGGATCGTCTTGGCCGGCAGCAGCGCGTTCACGTCGGTGTAGCTGGCCCCGGTGAACAGCTGCCCGCGGTCGGAGTAGACGACGCCATAGCGGTCCAGCCAGTACGCCACCGCCTTGAGCAGCACGAACAGGCCCAGCAGCACCGACAGCTGCACCATCGCCGCCGAGGTGAGCTTCTGGCCCGGCGTCTGCAGCCGCAGCCCGCCGAAGAGGTAGTGCGTCAGCGCCGAGCCCACCAGGGCCAGCAGCACGATGGCGAACCCGAAGCCCAGCAGCAGCCGGTAGAAGGGGTAGTCGAAGACGAAGAACGACAGGTCGATGCCGAACTGGGGGTCGCTGCGGCCGAAGTCGGTCGAGTTGCGGAACGTCAGCCAGGTCTGCCAGCTGCTCTGCGCGGTGAACCCGGCGAACAGGCCGACGACGACGGCGACCGCCGACACCACCAGCGCCCGCCGCGGCTCCAGCGACTGGCGGTAGCGCTCGAGGTTCTGCTGCTCCAGCGACATCGGCCGGAACGTGGGCCGGAACCGGTAGGCGAGGTAGATCGCCAGGGCGGTCGCCCCACCCGTGGCCACGCCCGCCACCGCGAACAGCAGCGCCCGGGTCTGGAGCTCGGTCCAGAAGACCTCGGTGTACCCGGTCTCGTCGAACCAGAGGTAGTCGACGTAGAAGTTGGTCAGCGTCCCGATGGCGGTGAACAGCACCAGCAGGACGGCGATGGCCCCGATGACGAACTTGGCGCGCCGCGACAGCGTCGGCACGGACACGGGGGGCCGCATGGCCACGAGCGGTCTCCTTCAGTTGCGGTGGTGCTCGGTGCGTCCGGTGACGTCAGCCACCGGCACCCGACACTCAGGCGTTCGACCGCGGGCGGTCGCAGCGGCTCCGGGACGGAACCGGCGACGGCCCGGTCAACCCAGGACAACGCACGGGCCCGCCCGGGGTTCCCCGCCAGGTCCCAGCTTCCCCCGAGCCGGGGCACAGGAGGACGGCGGACAGGGGTCGCACGGTCAGCACAGCTCGGGCTCCCGGCCGGCGCGGTGGTCGGCGAGGGCGTCGAGCGCGTCGTCCAGATCCGCCACCCGCGCCAGCACGAGGCCCGGCTGCGGGGCGTCGAGGGCCTCGTCGCAGTTGTCCGCGGGGACGAGGAACATCTCGGCGCCGATCTCGTGGGCGCGCACCATCTTCAGCTGGATCCCGCCGATGGGACCGACCGTGCCGTCGGCGGTGATGGTCCCGGTGCCGGCGATCACCGCGCCCTCGGTCAGGTCGGTGTCGCCGACCAGGTCGAGGATGCCGAGCGTGAGCATGAGGCCGGCCGAGGGGCCGCCGACGTCGGCCACCTGGATGTCGACGTCGAACGGGGCCGAGGGCCGGTCGGCGACCAGCACGCCCAGCAGCGCGTCGCCGTCCTCGGTCTCGCCGGTGGTGATCTCCGCGGTGCCCGGCTGCCCGAGCCGGGTGTAGCCCACGGTGACGGTATCGCCGGGCTCGACGGCGGCCAGCGCCTCGGTCAGCGCGTCCTGGTCCGGCGTGGGCTGCCCGTCGACGGACTCGATCGCGTCGTTCTCCTCGAGCAGCCCGTCCGACGGCGAGTCCTCGCCGGAGAGCCCGCGGACGACGAGCTTCACCGGGTAGCCCAGCCGGCTCAGCGCCGCTGCTTCGGCTCGTTCCTCGGAGCTGAGGAAGGCCTCGCGGTTGGCCCGCTGCGTCTCCTCCCGGCTCCGGTCGGACGGGTAGACGACCTCCTGCGGGACGACGCTGACCTCGTCGTCGAACCAGCCCTGCACCGCCTCGACCAGGCTCAGACCGGGACGGCTCACGCCGACGGTCGTGAGGTTGAGGTTGCCGCTCACGTCGTTGCGCTCGCGGCCCTCGATGGCGATGACCGGCTCGCCGTCGACCTCGCCGAGGGTGTTGAGCGTGGGCCCGGGGACCTGCGCGACGTAGGGCACCGGGATCACCGCACCCAGGACGCCGAGGACCATGAGCAGCACCACGCCGGTTCCGAGCACGGCGATCCGACGGGTCACGAGCGGCGAGCTTAGGCCGCTCCGCTGTCGGCGTAGGCCCGGCACCGTTCGACGAGGTCGCGGGGAGATCACCGCGACTACCGTGGAGCCATGAGTGACGTGCCGTTCGGCTTCGGCCTCCCGGACCCCGACCCCGAGCGTCGTGACCAGGGCGGAGCCGGCAACGACCCGTTCGGGCTCGGCGCGCTGTTCGGCGGCGCCGGCGCCGGCGCGGGCACCCCGCAGGAGTTCCTCGCCAAGATGCCGCTGTTCGCCGAGCTGCAGAAGCTCATGAACTGGTCCGGCGGGCCGGTCAACTGGGACCTCGCCCGCCAGGGCGCGATCAGCGCGCTGGCCGTGGGCACCCAGCCCGTCTCCGACGGTGAACGCACCGCGATCGCCGAGTCGCTGCGCCTGGCCGACCTGTGGCTGGACCAGGTCACCGACCTGCCCTCCGGCGTCGAGCGCACCCTCGCCTGGTCGCGCGTCGAGTGGGTGGAGCAGACGCTGCCGCAGTGGGCCACGCTCATCGACCCGCTCGCCGAGCGCGTGGTCGCGGCCATGACCGGCGCCTTGCCCGCCGACGCCATGGCCATGGCGGGGCCCCTCGGCGGGATGATGGGCCAGATGGGCGGCCTGATGTTCGGCGCCCAGGTCGGCCAGGCCTTCGGCCGGCTCGCCGGCGAGATCCTCACCGGCACCGAGGTCGGGCTCCCGGTCGCCCCGGCCGGCGCCGCCGTGCTGGTGCCGCAGAACGTCGCGGAGTTCGCCGCCGGTCTCGACCGGCCGGCCGACGAGGTCCGGCTCTTCCTCGCCCTCCGCGAGGCCGCCTCCCTGCGCCTGTTCGCGCACGTGCCGTGGCTGCGCCAGCAGCTGCACGACGCCGTCCACGCCTACGCCCGCGGCATCACCGTCGACCCCGAGGCCATCGAGCGGGGCATCACCGAGGCCATGGGCTCCGGCGGCATCGACCCGAACGACCCCGAGAGCCTGCAGCGGCTGCTGCCCATGCTCGAGCCGGAGGAGACCCCGGAGCAGCAGATGGCGCTGCGCCGGCTGGAGACGCTGCTCGCGCTCGTGGAGGGCTGGGTGGACGCCGTCGTGGCCGCCGCCGCCGGCGACCGGCTCCCCGGGCACGGGGCGCTGGCCGAGACCATGCGCCGCCGCCGCGCCTCCGGCGGTCCGGCCGAGCAGACCTTCGCCACCCTCGTCGGCCTGCAGCTGCGGCCCCGTCGCCTGCGCGACGCGGCCACCGTGTGGGGGGCGATGGCCCAGCAGCACGGCACCGCCGAGCGCGACCGCCTCTGGTCCCACCCCGACCTGCTGCCGACGTCGGAAGACCTCGACGAGCCGCTGGACTTCGTCGCCCGCCAGGGCACCACCATGGACGACGAGCTGCGCGGTCTCACCGGGGACGGCGGCGCCGACGAGGCCTAGAGGACGAGGTCGTCGTCCTCCGCCGGGGCGGCTCCCGCGTCCTGGCGGGCCAGCTCGACGCCCTCGAGGAAGCCGCGGGCCCGCTCCGCCCGCGGGTAGCGGGCGACCAGCGTCCAGAACCGCTGGTCGTGGCTGGGCTCGATCAGGTGCGCGAGCTCGTGCACCAGCACGTAGTCGACGACGTACTCCGGCATCCCGCGCAGCCGGCTGGAGAGGCGGATGCTGCCGTCGGACGGCGTGCAGGACCCCCACCGGCGCTGCTGGTTGTCCACCCACCGCACGCTGCTCGGCTGCGGGACGCCGTCCAGGTGCGCCGCCGACAGCGCACGGGCACGTGCCACGAGCTCGTCGTCGGCGCCGAGGGAGCGTCGGCGGCGCTCCTCGCGCGTCTGCAGCTTGGCCACCATCTGGGCCACCCAGCGGCGCTCCTCGGCCGGCGTGAACGCCGCCGGGATGAGCACCACGGTGCGACCGGACTCGCGGTAGGCCGTGACCGTGCGGCGGCGCCGGGTGCTGCGGCGCACCTCGATCGGCCCCATCGCCGACCCGGCCAGTTCCGACCCGCTCCCGGGCAGGGCGGAGCGCGCCCGGTCGCTCGGCGGTCGTTCCACCGGTCGGGGGCTGTTCGGGGTGTCTGGAGTCCTTCCGGGCACGAGGTGCACCGTAGTCACGCAGATGGGACGACGCCGCACGGCGACACCCACTCGGGTGCAGGTGCGCACGGACGGTGGACACGACAGTGCACCCGACCTGGGGACGTGCTGTGATCTCCGGTCTCCACAGCCCCGTCAGCGGTGTTGCCGCAGGTCGTGGCGGCCATGTCGGGCCGTGCGGGCCGGAGCCGGGACCGGCTGTCCCGAGGCCACCCACAGCGACACGCCACGGACTCCCCAGTTCCTCCACAGCGTCGTCCACAGCCTGTGGGGAGTCGGCCCCCGGCCCGCGGCCCGATCGCAGCGCCGTCGCCCGGGCGGGACGGGGCGGGCAGGTAGCGTTCCTGCCCAGCGGCGCCCCGGACCGGGTGCCGGAAGAGCACAGCAGGAGGAGGAGCACCGTGGCGGAGAGCTACAACGGCTACTGCGTGAAGTGCAAGGAGAAGCGCGACTTCGACGGCGAGGTCAAGGTCAGCGAGTCCGGCCGCCGGATGGCCCAGGGCACCTGCCCGGTCTGCGGCACCAAGATGAACCGGATCCTCGGCAAGGCCTGAGCCCGCACCCCGTCCGCACCGGACGGGCCATTCGGCGGCGGCGTACCCCTCGGGGGGGGGGGGGGCGCCGCCGTCGGCGTCTCCGCCCGGGCCTGTGGACGACGCCCGCGCCGGCCGCTCCGCGGTGTCAGGCTGCCCGGCGTGTCCGACTCCGCCCACCCGCTGCTGCCCCCGGCCACTCCCCTGCTGCGCCGCACCGCCGGCGCCGTGCAGGTCGGGGGCGTGGACACCGGCGACGGGGTGGTCGTGCGTCCCGGAGCCGCGGAGGTGACCACCCTGCTGCGCGGCCTGGACGGCCGGCGCCCGCAGCGGTCGGTCCTCGCCGACGCGGTCTCGGCCGGCCTCGACCCGGCCGCGGTCGCCGGCCTGCTCGAGGGCCTGCGCGCCACCGGCCTCCTGGTCGACCTCGAGCCCGCGGACCTGCTCGCGTCGGACGCCGGTCCGGCCGCCGCGGCCCGGACGGCGACCGAGCTCCCCGCGATGCGCGGCACCTCCCCGGGGAGAGCGCGCTGGGCCGCCCGGCGCCAGGCCACGGTGGTCGTCGAGGGCGCCACTCGGGTCGGCGTCCCGCTGGCCGCGGTGCTCGCCGGCAGCGGGGTGGGCCGGGTCAGCGTCCGCGACCGCGGCCAGGTGCTGGCGGCCGACGCCGTGGTCGGTGGCCTCTCCGCCGACGACGAGGGTCGCCCCCGCGCCCTGGCCGCCGCCGACGCCGTCCGCCGGGCCAGCCCGCTTGCCGACGTGCGACCGCTCCCGGAGGGGGTGGCGCCCGACCTCGTCGTCCTGGCCCGGCCGTGGTCGGCCGCCGACCCGTTGGCGGCCGGCTGGCAGCGGGCCGGGACGGCGCACCTGGTCGCCGCCGTCCGCGGGGAGACCGGGATCGTCGGTCCCCTGGTCGTCCCGGGGCGGACGAGCTGCCTCGGCTGCGCCGACCTGCACCGGCGCGACGCCGATCCGACCTGGCCGGCGCTCGCCGCGCAGCTGACCGCCGGCGAGGCCGTCCCCAGCGGCTCCACGGTCGTCTGCCTGCTCACCGCCGTGACCGCCGCCCAGCAGGTGCTCGCCTACCTCGACGGCAGCGGCGCCCCCACGACGCTGGAGGCGACGGTGGAGCTGACCTGGCCGGCACTCCTGCCGGCCCGCCGCCCGTGGCCCGTCCACCCCGAGTGCGGCTGCCTCGATGCGCCGGGCCCGCCCGGCAGACCCACGGTGGAGGACCCGCGGCCCCCCACGCCCGGCGACGCGGAGCGCGGACGGGGACAATGGTCGCAGCACGCCCGGAACGGGCTCCCGGGCGACCTGCCGTCGCCGTGACCGACCAGCGCCAGCTCCAGCGAGGAGGACACGTGCCCGACAGCGAGCGGCCGATCCCCAAGGGCTCGGTGTCCCGCACGGCGCGCCTGGCCTCCCTGCCCCTCGGCGCCGCCGGGCGAGCCACCCTCGGCCTGGGCAAGCGGCTGTCCGGCCAGTCCGCCGACGCCGTCTCGGCCGAGCTGCAGCAGCGCACCGCCGAGCAGCTGTTCGCGGTGCTCGGTCAGCTCAAGGGCGGGGCCATGAAGCTCGGCCAGACGCTGTCGGTGTTCGAGGCCGCGGTGCCCGAGGAGGTCGCCGCCCCCTACCGCGAGGCGCTGGTCAAGCTGCAGGAGGAGGCGCCGCCGATGCCGGTGCGCACCGTCCACGCGGTGCTCGCCCAGCAGCTCGGCGGGAAGTGGCGCGAGCGGTTCCGGCACTTCGACGACCAGCCCGCGGCCGCGGCCAGCATCGGCCAGGTGCACCGCGCGACCTGGCGCGACGGCCGCGACGTCGCGGTCAAGATCCAGTACCCGGGCGCCGCGACCGCTCTCATGGCCGACCTCAACCAGCTGGCCCGCTTCGCCCGCGTGTTCGCCGCGCTCTTCCCCGGCATGGACGTGAAGCCGCTGATCGCCGAGCTCAAGGCGCGGGTGATCGAGGAGCTGGACTACGGGCTGGAGGCAGACGCCCAGCGGCAGTTCTCGGCCGCCTACGTCGATGACCCCGAGATCGTCGTCCCCCGGGTGGTCGCGAGCGCGCCGAAGGTGATCGTCTCGGAGTGGCTCGACGGGATCCCGCTGTCGCGGATCATCGCCGACGGCTCGCGGGAACAGCGGGATCGCGCCGGCCTGCTGATGGCCCAGCTGCACTTCTCCGGTCCCCAGCGGGCGGGCCTGCTGCACGCCGATCCGCATCCCGGGAACTTCCGGCTCACCAGCGACGGCCGGCTCGGCGTCATCGACTTCGGGGCCACCGCGCGGCTGCCCGACGGCCACCCCGAGCCGATCGGGCGGCTGCTGCGCTGGGCGCTGGACGGCCGGGCGGAGGACGTGCTGGTCGACCTGCGGGCCGAGGGGTTCGTGCGGGCCGGGGTCGAGGTGGACGCCGACGCGGTGCTCCGGTACCTGACGCCGCTGCTGGCGCCGATCGAGTCCCACTCCTTCCACTTCACCCGCGCCTGGATGCAGGAGCAGGCGGCGCGCATCGCCGACCCGCGCAACGAGGCGAGCCGGCTCGGCCGGCTGCTCAACCTGCCCCCGGCCTATCTGCTCATCCACCGGGTGACGATCGGGTCCATCGGCGTGCTCTGCCAGCTGGACTCGGCCGGGGACTTCCGTGGCGTCCTCGAGGAGTGGCTCCCCGGCTTCACCGGCTGACCCGCCCCGTCAGACGGGGGCGGTCGCCAGCAGGCCGTGGCGCTCGAGCATCTCCCGGACGACGGCCGTCTCCTGCTCGTCGGCCTCGACCAGCGGCAGCCGCAGGCGCGCGGAGCAGTGGCCCAGCAGGCTCAGCGCGCGCTTGACGCCGATCGGGTTGGTGGTCACGCCGAGGGCCGCGTGGACGTCGCGCAGGGAGGCGTCGATCTCGGCCCGGTGCTCGGGCTCGGTGACCATCCGGCGCATCTGGGGGCCGAAGAGGTGACTGGCCACGAGGATGCCGCCGACCGCGCCGGCGTCGAGGGCCCGGGCGAAGGAGTCGTCGTTGCCCGCGTAGAGGTCCAGTCCCTCGATCGGCGCCAGGTTGTCGTCGTTGGCCTGCTTGACGCCGACGATGTTCCCGGCGCTCTGGGCGATCTCCGCGAGCAGGTCGTTGGGGACGTCGATGACCGACCGCGACGGGATGTTGTAGAGGAGCACCGGCTTGTCGGTGCTCCGGGCCACCTCGGCGTAGTGCGCGAGCAGGCCCCGGCGGTTGGGCTTGTTGTAGTACGGCGTCACGGACAGGACACCGTCCACGCCGAGCTCCGTGGCCCGGGCGGTCAGCTCGCAGGCGTGCCGGGTGTCGTTGGACCCCGTGCCCGCGATGACCTGGGTGCCCGCCGGCTTCTCGCGGACGGCGAGCTCGATGACCCGCAGGTGCTCGGTGTCGCTGAGCGTCGCCGCCTCCCCGGTGCTGCCGGCCACCACGACGCCGTCCGAGCCGGTGGCGCAGACGTGCCGGTGGAGGGCGACGAAGGCCTCCTCGTCGACGTTCCCGTCGTCGTCGAACGGGGTGACGATCGCCGTGAGGACGGGGCCGAAGGCAGGCACGGGCGTCAGGTTATCCGGCGGCCGGATGCCGCTCGACGGGTCGTCGGGCGGCATCCGGTCACCGTTGCCGTCATCGGACGGCGGCGCTGGCCCGAGCGGCGCGCTGTCGCGCGTACTCGGCCCGGCGGGCCCAGCGGCGCGCGGCGAGCAGCCGGCGCATCCGCGTGGCCTCGTCGGCCTGCACGCGCAGCTCGGCGAGCCGGTGGCAGGCCAGTTCGTACTCGTATCCGTACATCTGGATGGCCTCGTTCCGGAGGGCGACCGCCCGGGAGAGGGTCGGTCGCAGTGGTGGTCTGCTGGTGTCGGTCACGCCGCGACGACCTTGCGGGGACGTCCCCGCGGCCGCTTGCGGGCGATGACGGTGCCGCGCTCGAAGATCTCGCCGCCCCACACGCCCCACGGTTCGGCGCGCGAGAGCGCACCGGCCAGGCACGCGTCGCGCACCGGGCACTCGGCGCAGAGGGCCTTCGCCATCTCGAGCTGCTCGGGCCGCTCGGCGAACCACAGGTCGCTGTCCTCCTCGCGGCACGGCAGCGGACGCCGCACCGGCGCGGGCGCGGCAGGCGCCTGCGGTCGGCGGGGGGTGGCGCTGCCGGTCCGGGGTGGTCCGGGACGGCGGTGGGACACCGGGCGGGTCAGGGTCGACTGCACTGCCGCTCTCCTCGTACTCGTCGTCTGCGGCCGGCGTTGTCGCCGACCGGGAGTTCGGGCCGGGTGCCGCAGGAATGACGAAGGCCGCGGATCCCGGGGTTCGGGTTCCGCGGCCTCGAGGAGGTCCGGTGAGCGCTAGCTCAGCGGCCTGCCCGGGGACTGGAGCCCGAGGATGGGGTCGTTCTTGGTGGACTGCTGCACGACGTGGAGCTCATCGGTGCCGGTGCCGAACGGCATGCCGCCCATGAGGGCGCGCAGGCGGACGGCGGGCACACGGGTCCCGTCGATCGGAGCCGGGGCGACAGCCGCAGCCGTCGCGACAGCCGCGAAGGCGCTGAGGCCGGCCGGGCACGCAGCGGGAGCCCAGGCGTTCGGAGCCGGGGTGGCCGTCCAGGTCATGTCGATCATCTGTGGCACCCCTCCTCCCGGGGACGCGGTGCAGCCGTGGTCGGCGGCACCGGAGCTGGTGCGGCCCGAGGTTTCTCCCCGGGCGCGATCAGGACAGTAGGGGGCGCCGCGGAAGGGGGTCAACGCAATTAACGGGCGCGTCCTCCGGACGCGGGACGAGCGTGCCGACCGCCGCCATGTCGAGACGGTGTGTCGACGGTCACTCGCTGACGGTCGCCAGCACGTCCTCGCCGTAGAGCTCCAGCTTCTTGGCGCCGATGCCGGGGAGGCCGCCCAGCTCGCGCAGCGTCGAGGGCCGGGTCTCGGCGATCGCCTGCAGGGTGGAGTCGTTGAAGACGACGTAGGCGGGCACGGAGGCCGCCTGGGCCGCGGAGCTGCGCCAGGCGCGCAGCCGCTCGAACAGCTCCCCGGCCTCGCCGTCGAGCACGACCTTGGCCTTCTTCGGCTTCCGCGCCGGCACCGCCGCGGCGGAGTCCGGTGCCAGCCCGTCGAGGAACCGGCTGCGCGGCCGGTTGCGCCGCGCGCCGGGGTTGCGGGCCAGCGACCAGGAGAGGGTGAGCTGCTCGCGCGCGCGGGTGACGGCGACGTACAGCAGCCGGCGCTCCTCCTCGACGGCGTCGGGACGGGACAGCGACTGCGAGATGGGGAGCACGCCGTCGACCAGGCCGACGACGAAGACCGCGTCCCATTCCAGCCCCTTGGCCGCGTGCATCGAGGCGAGCGTGACGCCCTGCACCGTCGGCGCGTGCTGGGCGTCGGCCCGCTGCGCGAGGTGCCCGACGAAACCGGGCAGGTCGAGGGCGGGGTTCTCGGCGACCAGGTCGACGGCGAGGTCGACGAGGGCGGACAGCGACTGCCAGCGGTCTCGCGCGGCGCCACCGGCCGGGGGCCGGTGCTCGACCCAGCCGGTGGAGGCCAGGACGTCGCGCACCGTGGGCACCAGGGCGCCCGGCTCGCTCCCGCCGGCCGCGGCGCCCCGGAGCAGCAGCAGCGCCTCGCGGACCTCGGGCCGCTCGAAGAAGCGCTCCCCGCCCTTGAGGACGTACGGGACGCCGACGTCGGTCAGCGCGTTCTCGTACACCTCGGACTGCGCGTTGATCCGGAACAGGATGGCGATCTCGGCGGCGGGGGTGCCGGCGTCGACCAGCTCCCGGCAGGCCGCCGCTACCGCCTTGGCCTCGGCCGGCTCGTCGGGGTGCTCGGCGAACCGCGGCGCCGGGCCCTCGGCGCGCTGGCCCAGCAGCCGCAGCCCGGGAAGGCCCTTGCGCTTGGGGGCCTGGCCGATGAGCTTGTTGGCCAGGCCGACCACCTGCGGGGTGGAGCGGTAGTCGCGCTCGAGCTTCACGACCTCGGCGTCGGGATACCGGTCGGCGAAGCCGAGCAGGTAGTCGGGGTCGGCGCCGGTGAAGGAGTAGATCGTCTGGTTGGGGTCGCCGACGACGCAGACGTCGGCCCGGCCGCCGAGCCAGGCGTCGAGCAGCCGCTGCTGGAGCGGGTTGACGTCCTGGTACTCGTCGACGACGAAGTGCCGGTACTGGGTGCGGATCTGCCGGGAGACCTGCTGGTGCTCCTCGAGGGCATAGGCGGTGACCAGCAGGAGGTCCTCGAAGTCCAGCGCCCCGTCACGCTGCTTGGCCGCCTCGTAGGAGGCGTAGACCTGCGCGACGGCGGCCGCCTCGAACGGCGGCTCGCGCCCGGCCGCCTTCGCCCGCGCCGGGTAGTCCTCCGGCGTGGCGAGGGTGGTCTTGGCCCACTCGATCTCGCTGGCGAGGTCGCGCAGGCTGGTGCGGTCGGTGGTCAGCCGGGCACGGGCCGCGGCGTTGCCCACGACCCGCAGCTTGTTCTCGATGAGCGGCGGCATCGGCCCGCCGAGCACCTGGGGGGCGAAGTAGCGCAGCTGGCGCATCGCCGCGGCGTGGAAGGTGCGCGCCTGCACGCCGCCCACGCCGAGGGCCGCCAGCCGGGTGCGCAGCTCCCCCGCGGCCCGGGCGGTGAAGGTGACGGCCAGCACCGTCTCGGGGGCGAAGGCGCCGACGTGCACGCCGTAGGCGATGCGGTGGGTGATCGTGCGGGTCTTGCCCGTGCCGGCGCCGGCGAGGATGCAGACCGGGCCGCTCACCGCCGAGGCCGCGGCCCGCTGCTCGTCGTCCAGACCGGCCAGCACGGCCTCGCCGCCCCGTTCTCCCGCACTCACCCCCCGATACTCCCAGTCGGCACCGACGGTCCGGGGAAGCATCCCCACACCGGCGGTGTTGCCCGGTCGGGACAGCGGAACCGTCCCGGATCCGTACGACAGCCTGGAGGACCCCTCGATGACCGCCGCGACCGCCGCCGTGACGATGTACAGCACCACCTGGTGTGGCTACTGCAACCGGTTGAAGAAGCTGATGCAGCGCGAGGGGATCGAGTTCGCCGAGGTCGACATCGAGGTGACCGAGGGCGCCGCGGACCTGGTCATGGCCGCCAACGGCGGGAACCGGACGGTCCCGACCCTCGTGTTCGCCGACGGCGTCGCGCTCACCAACCCGACCCTCGACCAGGTCAAGGCCCAGCTGGCTCAGCTGCCCGGCGCCTGACCGGCCGCGCCACCCGGGTCTCCCGGCAACGGCGCAGCACAGGGCATGATCGGTCCGACGGTCGCACCGGGCGGCCTGCGCCCGGTGACGGCCGGTCCCTCTCGGAGGTCGGAGACGTGAGCAAGCCCGAGCACCCTGCTGGGGCTCCCGCCTGCTGCCCGGACCCCGCCGCCGCGGAGGCTCCCGCCCTCCCCCAGGTGACGGTGGTGCGCACCGCCCGCGGCTGGTCCGTGGTCTCCCCCGGTGCGGCGGCCGACGTGCACGACCTGCTCGAGGGGCTCTCCCTCGCCGATCTGCTGGCGGAGGCGGCCGGCACCGCCCCCCAGCCGGACGCGACCGCCCGCCGGGCCGCGCGCGGGCCCGCGCCGGCCGACGCCGGGCCCGAGGCCGACCCCCGGGACGCCCGGGTGGCCGAGCTCGAGCGCACCGTCGCGCAGCTGGAGCACGCCCTCGCCGCCCGCGTGGCCACCGAGCGGGCCATCGGGGTGCTGGCCGAGCGGCACGGCACCACCCCCCGTTCGGCGTTCGAGCTGCTGCGCGGCCAGGCCCGCAGCACCGGCCGCCCGGTGCACGAGCTCGCCCGCGCCGTCCTCGAGCCGCTGGACCGGCGCCCGGCGGTCCCGCTCACCACCGTCGCGCCCTCCCCCGGCCCCGTCGCTCCGGTCGACGCGCCGCTGCCCCCGGCTCCGCGCGCCGCCGGGAGCCGCCGGGCTCGCAGCCGTGCGGGCGCCGTCGTCGCAGGGGACGACCGCTCCTGACCGCACCCGTTCCCCTCGGTCCCGACGAGTTGGCCGACCGGCTGGCCGCGCTGATCTCCGCGCTCCCGCCGGAACCGGGCGCGACCGCCCTGCGGGTGGCCGTCGACGGTCCCGACGTCGCCGACCCGCTGCGGCTGGCGACCGCCGTCGCCGATCGCCTCCCCGTGCTGGGCCGGCCCGCCGCGGTCGTGCCCGCCGAGGGCTTCTACCGGCCGGCCTCCCTGCGCCTCGAGCACGGCCGCACCGATCCCGACGCCCGCTACACCGACTGGCTGGACGCCGGCGCGCTGGCCCGCGAGGTCCTGACCCCGCTCGGGCCGGGTGGCACCGGGGAGTACCTGCCGGTGCTCTGGGACCTCGAGCGGGACCGAGCCGCCCGGGTGCCGCGCCGGCCGCTGCACGCCGGCGGGACGCTGCTGGTGGCCGGCGCCTTCCTCCAGGGGCTCGGCCTGGCCTTCGACGCCGTCGTCCACCTGCGGGTCGCGCCGGCCGCGCGCCGCCGCCGGACCCCTGCGGAGGAGGCGTGGCAGCTGCCGGCCTACGACCGCTACGACGACGAGGTCGACCCGGCGGGCCTGGCCGACGCCGTGGTGCTGGCCGACTCCCCCGACCATCCCGCGCTGGTGCTGCAGGGCCGCTTCGCCTAGATCTCGCCGGCCACCCAGCGGTCGATGATGTTGCGCGCGATGGACACCGGCGGCGGCAGCACGCGGGGGCCGTCCCCGCTGCGCAGCTCGTCGCGGGTGAACCAGCGGGCCTCCTCGATCTCGGTCGGGTCCAGCCGCAGCGTGGCGTCGCCGTCGAGCCGGGCGATGAAGCCGAGCATCAGCGACTGCGGGAACGGCCACGGCTGGCTGGCGACGTAGCGGACGTCGGTCACGTGCACGCCGACCTCCTCGAACACCTCGCGCGCCACCGCGCCCTCGGCGGACTCCCCCGGCTCGACGAAGCCGGCGAGGACCGAGAACCGGCCGGGCGGCCACACCGCCTGGCGGCCGAGCACGCAACGGTCGCCGCCGTCGTGCACGAGCATGATCACGGCGGGGTCCGTGCGCGGGAACAGCTCGGCGCCGGTGACCGGGTCGCGCTGCACCCAGCCGGCCTTCTCGATGGTGGTCGCCGCGCCGGACAGCGGGCTGAAGCGCGCGCGGGAGTGCCACTCGAGGATGCCGATCGCCTGCGCCAGCAGCCCCGCGTCGAGGTCGTCCAGGTCGGCGCCGAGCTCGCGCAGGTCGTGCCAGCCGTCGACGTCGCGGCCGTTGACGGTCAGGGCCCGCTCGCCACGCATGGCCGCGTACGGGACGTCGTCGGCCTCGCCCAGGTACACGGCGCCGATCGGCAGGGCCGGCTGCTCGTCCCACACCAGGCGCGGGCGCTCCGGCGTGCGGTGGACCGGGACGGCGCCGCGGGGGTCGACGGTCAGCACGCGGACCGGCCGCCCGCCGGTGGGGTCGGGCAGCGCCCGGGACAGGTGCGCCCGGTCGTGCGCGGAGCGGGAGAGGACCGGCACGAAGCCGGTGGTGGCGCGGATGTCGTCGCCCCAGGAGTCACTGACCGGCGGGTTGTCCGCCGGCGTGCTGCCGCCGTCCGGGACCGTCACGCGTCGTCCGCCGGCGCGTCCGCCGCCTCGCTGACCACCACGGGGCCGAGGGCCCGCAGCGGCTCGGCGATCTGCGCCGCATCGCCGACGACGACCGCGGTCAGCGCGTCGGGGGCCAGGTAGCGCCGGGCGGCCTCCTGCACGCTGTCGACGCTGACCTCGGCCAGCGAGCGCTGGTGCTCGGCGAGCCAGCCCGGCTCCAGCCCCGCGCCGATGAGGGCCGAGAGGGTGCTGGCCAGGCCGGCGTGGGTCGCGGTGGACAGCGCCATGCTGCCCAGGACGTAGCGGCGGGCACCGTCGAGCTCGGCCTCCGTGACCGGGAGCAGCGCCATCCTGCCCAGCTCGTAGAGCGTCTCCAGCAGCGCCGGGCCGGTGACCTCGGTGGCGACGTCGGCCTCGACGACGAACGACGACGACGCAGCGAGGTGGTCCACGGAGCTGCGCGGGCTGTAGGTGTAGCCGCGCCGCTCGCGGATGTTCTCCACCAGCCGGGACGAGAAGTACCCGCCGTAGACCATGTTGGCCAGCCGGACGGCGGCCAGGTCGGGGTCGGTGCGGCGCGGTGCCGGCCCACCGAGGCGGACGTTGGACTGCACGGCGCCGGGCCGGTCGACCACCTGCAGGTCGCCGTGGCGCTGCTCGGTGACCGGCGGCGCGACGACGGCGCTCTTCTCGCCGGTCCAGCCGGCGAAGGCGGCGCCCGCGGCGTCGACGGCCGCGGTCGGGTCGACGTCGCCGACGAGGACCAGGGTGCTGCCGGCCGGGACGATCCGGTCGCGGTGCAGCTTGCGCAGCGCGGTCGAGCGGACCAGCGCCACCTGCTCGGCGGCAGGCAGCTGCAGGGCGTAGGGGTGCGCGCCGTAGCGCCGCTCGGACAGGGCGATCCGGGCGATGACGCCGGGCTGCGAGCGGGCGATGGCGATCCGTTCGGCCACGCGGGCCCGCTCGGCCTCCACCTGGGCGTTCGGGTAGGTGGCCGAGGTGAGCAGCTCGGCCAGGACGCCGAGGACCGGAGCCAGCCCGTCGGTGAGGATGGTGGTGGAGAACAGCACCCGGTCGGGGTCGGTGGAGACCCCCAGCTCGCCGCCGTGGGCCTGCACGAGCTGGGCGATCTCGGTCTGGTCGTGCTGCTCGGTGCCGAGCAGGACGGCACCGGCGAGCACCGAGGCCCGGGCGCCGTGCTGCGCGGCGGCCCGCGCCGTGCCGGCGGCGAAGGGCACCCGCAGCCGCAGCTCCACCAGCGGCACGCCCGGCCGTGGGACGACGACGACGCGCAGCCCGTTGGGCAGGGTCTGCTCGGTCACCGCGAGGTCCGGCTGCGGCCGGGGCTCCCCCAGCGGCGGGACCAGGTCCAGGTCGAGCACCGGCGCACTCATCGCTTTCCTCCCGTGGCCTTCAGCTCGAGGACGGCGACCGTGCCGGGATCCAGGCCCCGGGCGGCGGCCTGCACCTGCTCGGGTGTGACGGCGGCCAGGCGGGCGGCGAACTCGCCGGCCAGCTCGGCCCGGCCGTGGACCAGCTCGGCGGCGGCGAACTCGAGCGTGCGGCCGAGCACGCTGTCGGCCTGGCGCAGCAGCTGCGCCTCGGCCCGGGCCTGCACCCGCGCGAGCTCGTCGGCCTCCACGCCCTGGGTTGCCACCTTCGCGATCTCCTCGTGCACCGCGCCGACGACGGCGTCGACGGGCACCGCGGCCGGGTGGTGGACCTGGGTGGTGAGGAGCGTGGCGTCGCGGACGTCGAAGGGGTCGCCGAACAGCCCGACGTAGCTGCTCTGGGCGACGGCGAGCGAGTCGTCGTGCACCAGCCGGCGCTCCAGGCGGGACGCGTCGCCCTCGCTGAGCAGTTCGGCGAGCAGGACGGTGCCGAGGTAGGTGTCGAGGTCGCCGACCGGGTCGGGCACCCGCCAGCCCAGGGCGACCGCGGGGGCCGGGGCCAGCCGGTCCTCGACGACGGCGGAGCGGACGGTCGTCGGCGAGGCCTCCCCCGTGGCCGGCGTCGGGGGGACGTCGCGGGCGTCGACCGCGCCGAACCAGCGGCGCACCAGCCGCTCGGTCTCGGCGACGTCGAGGTCCCCGCCGACGCACAGCACCGCGTTGCCGGGCGCGTAGTACTTGTGGAAGAAGTCCGCGGCGTCGTCGACGGTCGAGGACTCGAGGTCGACGAACGAGCCGTAGCCGTCGTGGGTGTTGGCGAAGCTCTCGAACGCCACCGTCGGCAACTGCAGCCAGGGAAAGGCGCCGTAGGGCCGGTTGAGCACGTTGACCCGGATCTCCTCCTTCACCACGTCGATCTGGTTGCGGAGGTTCTCGGCGGTGATCGCCGGGGCGGCCATGCGGTCGGCCTCGAGGAACAGCGCGCGCTCCAGCGCCTCGGCCGGCAGCGCCTCGTAGTAGTTCGTGTAGTCCTGGTGCGTCGACCCGTTGAAGGTGCCGCCGGCGGCCTGCACCAGCCGGGCGTGCTCCATCTTCGGGACGTGCGCCGAGCCCTGGAACATCAGGTGCTCGAAGAGGTGGGCGAATCCGGTGCGGCCCTCGGGCTCGTTGCGCATCCCGACGTCGTAGAAGACGGTCACGGCCACGACCGGCACGCTGCGGTCGGGCGCCAGGACGACCCGCAGGCCGTTGTCCAGGCGGAAGCGCTCCACCGGGTGCCGGATGGTCAGGTCGGCCCCAGCTGCAGTCACGCCCCGACCCTAGACCGGCCGGCGGACTGCCCGCCGGTGACCACTGCCGCACCCGGAGACCCAGCGGGAGTGGCCCGCTGCGGGGCGCAGCGTTGTCCCCGGACCGGCCATCCGGGACGCCGAGGTGGCCGCCTCAGGGACAACGCCTTGAGCGCACCGCGATGTCACAGCACGTCGACGGAGGCGATGACCTGGTCGATGACGCCGTACAGCTCGGCGTGGGTGTTGGGGATCGACAGGTAGAGCAGCGCGGGCTGGGCGCGCCCGACGTCGACGAGCAGCAGCGCCGCCCGCTCCCCGGAGGCGTCGTAGCCGGGGACCTCCCAGGTCAGCCGGAACTCGACGAGGTGTGCGGGGGCGCCGTCGACGGTGAGCTCCTCGTCGCGGATGACCTCCTGCTCGTTGGGGGCCGGGTAGTAGTTCACCCGTGCCCGGTCCACGACCTGGTCGAGGGTCGTCTCGAGGCTGCCCGGGCCGGCGTAGCCGAACTCCGGCGACAGCGGCCCGGAGGTGCACTGCGCGATGAAGATGCCGTCGGGGGTCTGGTCCTGGGTGACGAAGTACTGGCCGGCCGTCTCGGTCGTCTCGAGCATCGGCCCGAGGTCCCACTCCGACCAGCCGTCCCCGAGGTAGGGGTAGGCGATGCCGGCGTCCTGGTCGACGATCCGCACCGTGCCGGGCGGGAAGGCCTGGCCGGACGACGCCGAGGGGCCCACGGTGGACGACGGCCCGCCCGCGACCTCCTCGCCACCACCCCTGCCGACGAGCAGCGCGAGGACGACGACGAGCACCAGCGCCAGCACGCCCAGCCCGATCCCCCAGGCCAGGCGACCCGGTCGCGGCGGAGGCGGAGCACCGACCGGCTGGTAGGTGACCGGCCGGGCGGGAGCGAGCGTCGGCGCCGCCTGCACCGCGACCCCGGGGCCCGCGGGCGTCGTGACGTCGGACCAGCCCAGGCCGTTCCACCAGCGCACCATGCCGGGGGCGCCGTCCGGGTCGGGGTACCAGCCCGCGGGCGCGGAGGGCTCGCCAGGTCCGGTCACGGCCTCAGCGTATGGCGTCAGATGCCGCGGTCGGCGTTGCTGTCCCACCAGCCGCGGAGGGTGGTCAACCCGTCCACGCCGCCGCCGCGTTGTTCGACGACCGCGACGGTGCCGAGGTCGTCCCACGACCAGGTGAGGACGGCGTCCCCCTCGTCGTCGACGTAGCAGGCGAGGGAGCCGACCTCGGCGTCGTCGGAGTTGCGGGTCAGCCGCAGCCAGCCCTGCCCGACATCGCCGGACCCGCAGTCGTAGACCTCCTCGAGCCGGTCGAGCCCGGCGACGTCGGCCTGGAGTGCCTGCTCGCCGCTGTCGTCGGCGTAGACCCGGTAGGTGCCCGCGGGCACGTCGCTGTCGTCGTCGCCGTCCGGACAGGTGAGTCGCCGCAGCTCGTCGTCCTGCGGCTCCCCGACCGTGCAGTCGCCGAGCGAGACCTCGCCGGGCAGGGCCTGGGCGACGAGCCGGTCGGCGGTGGCCCGGGCGTCGTCCTCGGCGGAGTCGGACTGGCGGTCCAGGACGAACGCCAGCACGGCGAGCGCCAGGACCGCCACCGTCAGCAGCCCGACGAGCACCCACGGGAGCCGGCTCCGCCCCGGGACCGGGCCGCCGGGTGCGACCGCGCCCACGACCGTGGGCGGCGCCCCGGCTGCGGACTGCACGTGGGTCGCCGGGCGGTTCCCGTTCCCGGCGAGCGGGCCGACGGCGGTGCGGTCGCCGTCCGGTGCGGGGACCGGCACCCCGCTGCCGGCCAGCGCCTCGCGCGCCGCGGCGGCCAGCGCGCCGGCCGACTGCCAGCGCTGGTCGCGGTCCTTGGCCAGGCCGCGCAGGACGACGGCGTCGAGCGCGGGCGGCAGCCCGGGACGGAGCGCGGACGGCGCGGTCGGCTGCTCGTTCATGTGCGCGTACATCAGCGCGACGGGGTCGCCGGGGGCGAAGGGACGGCGGCCGGTGAGCACCTCGAACAGCACGCAGGCCAGCGAGTACACGTCGGCCCTAGCGTCGAGCTGCTGGCCGCTGAAGCGCTCCGGCGCCATGTACTCGGTGCTGCCGATGGCCAGTCCGGTCCCGGTGAGGCCGCCGCCGGTGCCCTGGTCGTCGGCGGTCCGGGCGATGCCGAAGTCGGCGAGGTAGGCGAAGTCGTCGCCGGGTGCGGACGCGGCCAGATCGCCGCCGTCGGCGCGGCGGACCAGCAGCACGTTGGAGGGCTTCACGTCGCGGTGCACCAGGCCACCGGCGTGGGCGGCGTCCAGCGCGCGGGCCACCTGGCCGACGACGTCCGCCGCACGGGCCGGCGCCAGCGGGCCGGACCGGGCGATCAGCGAGCCGAGGTCCTCCCCGTCGACCAGCCGCATGTCGAGGAAGAGCTGCCCGTCGATCTCGCCGTAGCGGTGGATGGGCACGACGTGCGGCTCGTTGAGGCGGGCGGCGATCTGCGCCTCGCGGCGGAACCGCTCGCGGTAGTGCTCGTCGGCGGCCAGTTCACCGGGCAGCAGCTTGAGCGCGACCTCGCGCTGGTGCTCGACGTCGTGCGCGCGGAGCACCTGGCCCATGCCGCCCCGGCCGAGCACGCCGAGGATCCGGTAGGGGCCGAACGACCAGCCCTCCTGCGCGGAGCTCACCGGCGCGGTGCCGCGGCGAGCTCGCGCCAGAGGTGGGCGGCGGCCTCGGCGCCGCGGTGCAGCATCGGCAGCAGGACCCGCTCGTTCGGCGAGTGGATGCGGTCGGTGGGCAGGCCGGCGCCGAGGAAGAGCAGCGGGGCGCCGAGGACGTCGACCAGGTCGGCCTCGGGTCCGCTGCCGCCCTCGCGGGTGAAGAGCACCTCGGCGGGATCGCGGTCGAAGGCCTGGCCGATCGCGGCGAGGAGCGCCGCCATCGCCGGGGAGTCCAGGTCGCTGGCGCACGGCGAGACGCCGCCGGGCGGGCTGTGCACCTCGGCCACGATGCCCTCGGGGAGGTGCTCGTCGACCCAGGCGCGGACCTGCGCGGCGACGTCCTCGGGGCGCTGGTCGGCGACGAGGCGGAAGGTCAGCTTGGCGTGCGCCTCCGCCGGGATGATCGTCTTGTGGCCGGGGCCGGTGTAGCCGCCCCACATGCCGTTGACCTCGGCGGTCGGGCGGGCGCCGATCCGTTCGAGCGTGCTGAACCCCGCCTCGCCGGTGGCCGCGCGGGAGGCAGCCGGCCCGGCCAGCCAGGCCTGCTCGTCGAACGGCACGCGCGACATGAGCTCGCGCTCGCGGTCGGTCAGCGGGCGGACGGCGTCGTAGAAGCCGGGCAGCGTGACGCGGCCCTGCTCGTCGTGCAGTGCCGCGATCAGCTGCGCCATGGCGTGCAGCGGGTTGGGCACGCCGCCACCGAAGGACCCCGAGTGCAGGTCGATGGCCGGACCGCGCAGGGTGATCTCGGCGTCGGCCAGGCCACGCATGCCGACGACGGCGCTGGGGACGTCCGGCGCGACCATGCCGGTGTCGCTGACCACCACGACGTCGCAGGCCAGCCGGTCGGCCCGCTCCCGGAGCAGCGTGGCGAAGTGCGGGGACCCGGACTCCTCCTCGCCCTCGATCAGCAGCTTGACGGTGACGGCGGGGGTGTCGCGGCCGGTGGCGGCGAGGTGCGCGCGCAGCCCGAGCAGGTGGAAGGCCACGTTGCCCTTGTCGTCGATGGCGCCGCGGGCGTGCAGTTCGGGCCCGTCGGCCGCCTCGACGACGGTCGGCTCGAACGGCGGGTGTTCCCACAGCTCGACCGGATCGACCGGCTGCACGTCGTGGTGGCCGTAGACCAGCGCAACCGGGGCGCCGGCGTCGGCCGAGGGCCACTCGGCGTAGACGGCCGGGGCGCCGGGGGTCGGCCAGATCTCCACGGTCGGGAAGCCGGTGCGCCGCAGGGCGCCGGCCAGCCACTCTGCGCTGCGCGCGACGTCGGCGGCACGGGCCGGGTCGGCCGAGATCGAGGGGATGCGCAGCCAGGCGTCGAGGTCGGCGTGCAGCTCGTCGAGGTGGGCGTGCACGAACGCACGTTCGGGGCTCGTCACGCCCCGACGGTAACGGGGCGGTCCCGCTAGCGTTCGGGGCATGACCGCCAGCCTGGAGCGCGTGGACGTCGGCGACCTCACCTTCGACGTCCGGGCCGACGGCCCCGAGGACGGCCGGCCGGTTCTGCTGCTGCACGGCTTCCCGGAGACCTCGCTCTCCTGGGCCGCCGTCACGCCGCTGCTGACCTCGGCCGGACTGCGCACCTACGCCGTCGACCAGCTGGGCTACTCCCCCGGCGCGCGACCGGCCGAGGTGGACGCCTATGCGATGACCAACCTGGCCCAGGTGACCGCCGACCTGATGACCGCGCTGGACGCGCCGGTGGCCGACGTCGTCGGTCACGACTGGGGTGCGAACACCGCGTGGGCGCTCGCCGCGTGGCACGGCGACCGGGTGCGCTCGCTGACCGCGGTGTCGGTGCCGCACCCGACCGCGTTCACCGCGGCCTTCCGCAGCGATCCCGAGCAGAAGGAGCGGTCGGGGTACATCCGGCTGTTCTGGCAGGAGGGCAAGGCCGAGGAGGTCCTGCTGGCCGACGACGCCCGCCGTCTCCGCCGGATGTTCGGCGGCGTGGTGCCCGAGGAGTCGGTGGACGAGTACGTGGCGGTGCTGTCGGCGCCGGGCGCCCTCACCGCGGCGCTGAACTGGTACCGGGCGATGAGCTCGTCGACGCCGGTGGACGACGTCACGGTGCCGACGACGTTCGTGTGGAGCGACGCCGACGTGGCGATCGGCCGCATCGCCGCGGAGGGGTGTGGCGAGTACGTGTCCGGGGACTACCGCTTCGTGGAGCTGCCCGGCGTGAGCCACTGGATCCCCGAGGAGGCTCCCGAGGCGCTGGCACGGGCGATCCTGGACCGCATCGCCTCGACGTGAACCGGCTGTCGTTCACCGAGGAGATCCCGGACGAGGCTCATGACATCCGTTGGGTGGTCCCGCGGATCGACGGTGCACCGCTCCCCGAGCTCGTCCGGTCCGCTGCCGCGTCGAGGGGCCTGCAAGAGCGGCGTCGGGCCCGCCGCAGCGTCCACTCCTTCGGCTTCGTCGAGATCGGCCCGTCCGGAGCGCCGCTGGTGGAGCCACTGCTCGCGGGCGGCCCGGCTGTCGTGGTCCTCGGCTGTGGGTGCGGGAACCTCGGCTGCGGGGACTTGGAGGCGGACATCCGGATCACGGACACGACCGTCACCTGGGCCGACTTCTCGCCGCCGACCGAGCCGCCGCTGGTCCTCGAAGGTCTCGGGCCGTTCGTCTTCGACGCGGACGCCTACCGGGCAGCCGTGGAGGGACTCCGGGAGGCGTGACCGGTCCGGTGGCCCTGCGCGTGCCGACCGACGCCGATGCCGAGGTCTGGGCGGAGCTCTTCGACGACGCCGAGGTGATGCGGTACGTCGGGAGCGGCGAGGTGCGCGACCTCGACTGGTACCGGGCGTTCGTCCGGCGGCAGCAGGAACTGGCCGACACGACCGGGCTCTGCCTGTTCGCGCTCCTGGTCGGCGACGAGGTGGCGGGCTTCACCGGGATCCAGCCGTGGCCCCAGCCGTGGGGTCCGGTCGGCGAGCTGGAGGTCGGCTGGCGGCTGGGGCGGCGGTTCTGGGGGTCCGGCTACGCGACGGCGGCGGCCTGGGAGGTCCTGGACCGGGCACGACAGCGCGGGCTGACTCGCGTCGTCGCGCTGATCCACGCGGGAAACGGCGCCTCGCTGGCCGTAGCGCGCAAGCTCGGTCTCACGGAGGAGGCGGTGCTGCAGGCGCCGGACGGTGCATCGGTCCGCCAGTACGGCGGGACGCTCACCGGCTGACTCAGGCAGTCCCCTCCACGAGGGCCAGGAGTCCGGCCTCGTCGAGGAGGTCGACCGGGCGGAGGGTCAGGTTCGCCGCGACGTGGTGGAACCCGGCGCTGACCTGCTCGACCGGCACCCCGGCCAGCCGCGACCAGCCCAGCCGGTAGGCGGCCAGCTGCACCCCGGCGGCGGTCAGCTCGGCGCCCTTCGGCGGCGGGCCGGTCTTCCAGTCGATGACCTCGAAGCGGCCGCTGTCGTCGGCGAAGACGGCGTCGATCCGCCCGCGCAGCGTCAGCGGACCGAGCGGCGTCTCGAAGGGCACCTCCACCTCCACCGGCTGGCGGTCGGCCCACTCACCGGCGAGGAACGCCTCCTGCAGATCGGCCAGCGAGCTGTCCGGCACCGCCAGCTCGTCGCCGGAGCCGGGGAGCTCGTCGAGGTCGAGCAGGCGGGAGGCGCCGAAGCGCTCCTCCAGCCAGGCGTGGAACGCGGTGCCGCGTCGGGCCTGCGGCGCGGGGGCGGCGGGCATCGGGCGGCGCAGCCGGCGGGCGAGCTCGGCCGGGTCGCGGCGGAGCGTGACCAGGGCGGAGACCGACAGGTGCGAGGGCAGCGGCACCTCGACCTGGGGCCGGTCGGTGCGGTGGCGCTCGCGCAGCAGCAGGTCGGCATCGCGCACCCAGGAGTCGACCAGCTCGTCGTCGGCACCGAGCCGGTCGGCGTCCAGGGGGTGCGGCGCGGAGTTGGCGACCAGCTCGGCGGCGGCGGTCAGCGCGCGCCGGCGTGGCTCGGACAGCGGGTCGGCCGGCCAGACGCCGACCGGCCACTCCTCCAGTGCCGGGTTGGTGGCTCCCTCGGCGGGTGGCTCGGCCCAGTGCACGACGACTCCGGCTCCGGCGGCGCAGGCCCGGCGCGCGGTGTCGAGGAGGACCGAGGGGCCACACGGCTTCACGCCGTCGCGCCACCAGCTCCCGGAGCACAGCAGCAGGTGCCGGGCTCGGGTGACCGCCACGTAGCCGATGCGGATCTCCTCGGCGAGGCCGAACTCCTTCCACTCCGCCACGTAGTCCTCGAGCGCGGCGCGGACCACCGCCTGGTCGCCGGAGCCGGGCACCGGCAGCTTCAGCCGCGGCAGCTCCTCCCGGTCGGTGAGGCGCAGGTCGACGGGCATGGAGCCCGGGTCCTTGACCCAGGAGTCGCTGCTGTCGGTCCGCGCCGGGAACTGGTCGGCGGTCATGCCCGGGACGGCGACGACGTCCCACTCCAGCCCCTTCGCGGAGTGACCGGTGAGCAGCTGCACCGCCTCCGGGTTGACCGCCACCTCGCCCGGCTCCAGCCCGCGCTCCCGCTCGTCGGCGTCGCGCAGGTAGCCGAGGAAGGCCGGCAGCGACGGCAGCTCGGCGAGTTCGGTGAACTCCGCGGCGACGGCGTGCAGCGCGTCCAGGTGCGCCCGGGCGCCGGCCGGACTGACGCCGGGTGCGCTGGCCAGCTCGGTCTCCAGGCCCAGGGTGCGGGCGACCTCGTCGACCAGGTCGGGCAGCGCGTCACCGAGCCGGCCGCGCAGCCGGTCGAGCTCGGCGCCCAGCCGGCGCAGCCGCCGCCAGGCCGCGGTCGAGTAGGCCGACGCGTCGCCGAGGTCGTCGAGCGCCTCGATGATGCTGCCGCGCTCCGTCGGCGGCTCCGGTGCCGTGCCGTCGGCCGGACGCTCGGGCTTCCGGGCGTGCACGAGCGCGCGGGCGCGGGCCTCCAGGGCGGCGAGGTCGCGGGGGCCGATCCGCCACCGCGCGCCGGTCAGCAGCCGGCCGAGTGCGTCACCGGCGGTCGGGTCGACCAGCACCGTGAGCGTCGCGACGACGTCGGAGACCTCGGGCACCTCGAGCAGCCCGCCGAGCCCGACGATCTCGACGGGCAGGTCGCGCTCGCGCAGGGCGGCGGCGATGGCGGCCAGCTGCTTGCGGGTGCGGACCAGGACGGCGACGGTGGGCCGCCCGCCGCCCTGCCGGGGCCGGAACTCCGGATCGGTGCCGTGCCAGCAGGCGGCGAGCCGGTCGGCCAGGGCGGCGTTCTCCTCGGCGACGGTCTCGTACAGCCCGACGGTCACCGCACCGCGCGCCGCGGTGGGCGCCGGGGCGAGGTCGGGCAGCTCCTGCGGCGGCGGCGGCAGCAGCCCGGAGACGGCGTTGGCGATCGCGAGCACCGACTCGTCGTTGCGCCAGCTGGTGGCCAGGGTGAGCCGCTGGGCGGGCTTGCCCCGGGAGCCGGGGAAGGTGCGGTCGAAGCGCTCGATGGTGCCGGCCGAGGCACCGCGCCAGCCGTAGATGGACTGGCGGGGGTCGCCGACGGCCAGCACCGGGTGGCCGGTGGTCCGGCCGAACAGCGCTTCCAGCATCCGCAGCTGGCCGACGCTGGTGTCCTGGTACTCGTCGAGCAGCACCACCTGCCAGCGGGCCCGCTCGCGGCGGCCGACCTCGGGCGCGGCGACGGCGATGCGGGCGGCGTGGCTCACCTGGTCGGCGTAGTCGATGGCTCCGGCCGCGCGCTTGCGGGCCTGGAACGCCTCCACCAGCGGGAGCAGCGCGACCCGGGCGCGCTGCCGGGTGAGCATGTCGAGCACCGGGGCGTAGGGCCCCTTCTTGCGCGGGGCGTCGGCGTAGCTCGCGATCTGGTGCTGCAGCGTCGTCGTCCAGGCGCGCAGGGCGGCCGGGCTGACGTCGTGCTCGCCCAGCTCGGCGGCCAGGGCCAGCACGTCCTCGACGGTGGAGACCAGCCCGAGCGGGACGTCGTCCATGTCGCCGGTGTAGCTGGTGACGACGGTGGCGGCCTGCCCCCAGCACATGGCCGGGCCGAGCACGCCGGCGCCGGGCTCGACGCCGATCCGCAGCCCGTGCTCGGCGACCAGCGCGGCGGCGTACCCGTGGTAGGTCGACACGGTGGGCATGGCGATCGCGAGCCGTTCGCGCAGCTCCGGTTCGGTCTCCGGGTGCCGGGCCAGGGCGCTCAGCCGCAGGCGGATGCGCTCGTTCAGCTCGCTGGCGGCCTTGCGGGTGAAGGTGAGCCCCAGGATCGCCTCGGGCTCGACGACCCGGTTGGCGACCAGCCACGACACCCGCGCGGCCATGGTCTCGGTCTTGCCCGACCCCGCTCCGGCGACGACGACCAGCGGCCGGTCGGCGGGCGCCGCGACCACCCGCGCCTGTTCGGCCGACGGCGCGTAGGAGAGCCCGCACCGCTGCGCCACCTCGGCCGGTGAGAGCACCCGCTTCGGCGTGGGGACCGGCTCCGGCACACCGCCGAAGAGGTCGTCGAAGGAGAGCTGCTCCTCCGCCGGTGCCCGGCGGGCGCTCACGCGGTCACCTGGCGACCGCGCTCGTGCAGCGGGCAGGTCCGGCGGGCCGGGCAGCGGGAGCAGTGCGACCCGGTGCGCACCTCGAAGGTGGCCGCACCCATCCCCTCGCCGACCTCGGCCAGCAGCTCACCGGCCCAGGTCTGCTCCACCGGCACGTCGGCCGGCAGCGGCTCCTGGTGCTGCTCCTTGGCCTTGGCGCCGGTGCCGACCTGCAGCAGCGCCGCCCCACCCGGCTGGGCGCCGTGGTCGCCGAAGGCGCCCTGCGCGATCGCGACCTGGTAGGCGGCGAGCTGGCCGTGGGTCTCGATCTCCCGCGGCGCGCTCTTGCCGGTCTTCAGGTCGACGACGACGAGCCGGCCCTCCGCGTCGCGCTCCAGCCGGTCGACCTGACCGCGGATGCGTGCCCGGCCGAGGACGACGTCGAAGTCCGCCTCGGCCTCCAGCAGCTCCCGGCCGTTGGCGGCGTGCCAGCGCAGGAACCGGTCGAGCATGTCGTGCGCGCCGACCCGCTGGCGCTGGTCGGACCACCCGGGCCCGAGGTCGAGGAGGTCGAGCTCCGCGGCCAGCGCCTCCTTCGCCTCGGCGGGCGGCAGGCCGTCGGCCACGCGCTGGGCCACCGCGTGCACCGCCGTCCCGACCGTGCGGGTGGCGTCGGGCGAGGCCTCGGCCCCCACGGCGCCGAGCACCCAGCGCAGCGGGCACCGCTGGAACGTCTCGATCGCCGACGGCCGGACCCGCACCGTCAGCTCCTCGGGTACCAGCGGCGCGTCGTCCGACAGCGGCGCGAGGCCCCACCAGTCGCCGGGCGCGGCACCCGGTACGTGCTCCTCGGCCAGCCGGCGCAGCACCGCGGCGGCGGCCGAGCGGCGGGCCGGCGGGGTCTGCGGGTCGGTGACCGCCCGGCGCAGCTCGGCCACCAGCGCGGGCAGCGTCAGCGAGCGGGGCAGCGGGGTCAGGCGCCGGCCGTCCTCGGGGGGCGGGGACACCAGGTCGAGGAAGCGGGAGGCGGTCGCGCCCGCGTCGGCGCCGTCCAGCGCGCCCTCGACGGCGGTGACGACCAGCCGGCGCCGGGCGCGGGTGCAGGCGACGTAGAACAGCCGCCGCTCCTCGGCCAGGGCGAGGGTCCGCCGGTCGACCGAGGCGCCGTCGATCCCGGCGGCCCGCTCGACGAGGAGCTCGGCGCCCAGCAGCGAGCCGCGGTCGCGCAGGTCCGGCCACAGGCCCTCCTGCACGCCGGCCACGCAGACGACGTCCCACTCCAGGCCCTTGCTGGCGTGTGCGGTGAGCACCCGCACCGCATCGGGGGTGGCGGCGCGCGCGGCGCCGGTGTCACCCGGCAGCTCCTGGGCGGCCAGGTGCTCGACGAACGCCCGGACGTCGGCCGACGGCAGCCGGTCGACGAACCCGGCGGCGGCGTCGAACAGCGCCACGACGGCGTCCAGGTCGCGGTCGGCTGCGGCCCCTACGGCGCCGCCGGCGGCGCTGGCCCGGGCCCACTTCGCGGCCAGGCCGCTGCGCTGCCACATCGCCCACAGCACGTCCTCCGCGGTGCCGCCGACGGCGAGCGCGGCGCGGCCGGCGGCGAGCACCCCGGCCACCCGGGCGGCGGGACGGGCGAGGTGCTCGGGGACCTCGGCGAGGAGGAACTCGTCGGTCAGCACGGTGGCCAGGGGCGCGCCCCGCTCGGCGGCGTCGATGCCGCGCTGGGCGAGGGCGATGCGCACCGCCCGCCGGAGCCGGCGCAGGTCCAGCACGGTGGCGCTGCCCAGCGGCGAGGCCAGCAGCGCCTCGGCGGCGGGCTCGTCGAGCGGCAGCTCCCCCTCGGGCACCCCCGGCCGCGGCAGCAGCACGGTCAGCAGGCCGAGGAACGGCGCGACGGCGGGCTGGGCGTGCAGCGGCAGGTCGTCGGCGGAGACCGCGACGGGCACCCCCGCGGAGCTCAGCGCCCGGCGCAGCGGGCCCAGCGCGACCGAGGTCCGGACGACGACGGCCATCTCCGACCACGGGACGCCGTCGAGCAGGTGGGAGCGGCGCAGCGCGTCGGCGACGTAGGCGGCCTCGACCGCGGTGGAGCCGAAGACGTGCACCTCGCCCGAGCCGGGTGCGGTGCCGTCGGCCGGCTGCAGCCGCCGGTGCTCCCACGGCCCGGGCAGCCCCTCGGCGACCCGCCGGCTGATGGCCAGCAGCTCGGCGCCCGAGCGCCGGCACACGCCGAGCGACAGCCGCTGGGCGGGGCGGCCGTCGGCGTGCCGGAAGCGCTCGGGGAACTCGACGATGCCCCGCGGCTCGGCACCGCGGAAGGCGTAGATCGCCTGGTCGGGGTCGCCGACGGCGACGAGGTCGCCACCGCCCCCGGCGAGCAGCTCGAGCAGCTCCACCTGGGCGGGGTCGGTGTCCTGGTACTCGTCGACGAACAGCCAGCGGGCCCGCTCGCGCTCCTGGCGCAGCAGCTCCGGATCGGTCGCGAGCTCGGCGATCGCGGCCCGGACCAGCTCGGCGGGGTCGTAGCCCGAGGCATCCCCCCGGCCGGCGGTGGAGAAGGCGGTGACGGCCTCGTACTGCTCCTGGAAGGCGGCGGCGTGCACCCACGCGTCGTGGCCGAGCTCCCGGCCCCACGCGGCCAGCGCCTCGGCGCCGACGCCGCGCTCGGTGGCACGCAGGAGCAGCTCGCGCAGCTCGGTGCGGAAGCCCGCCGTCGCGAGGGCGGGCGTGAGCGACTCCGGCCAGCGGACCGCTCCCTCCTCGGCCAGGTCACCGCGCAGCAGCTCGGCGACGACGGCGTCCTGCTCGGCGGCGGTGAGCAGCCGCGGCGGCGCCTCTCCGCGCAGCAGGGCCGCCCGGCGGAGCACGCCGTAGGCGTAGGAGTGGAAGGTGCGGGCCAGCGGTTCGCGGATCGTGCGCGCGACCCGCGCGGTGATGCGGGTGCGCAGCTCGGCGGCGGCCTTGCGGCTGAACGTCAGGACGAGGATCTGCTCGGGGTCGACGCCCGCGTCGATGCGCGCGGCGACCGCCTCGACGATCGTCGTCGTCTTCCCGGTGCCGGGACCGGCGAGCACCAGCAGCGGACCACCCGGGTGGTCGACGACCGCCTGCTGGGTCGGGTCCAGCCGCGGCCGGGCCCCCTGCGGCTTCTCCTGCTGCACGAGCCGGTAGACCGGCTCGACCTCCCCCCGAACTGCCACGCCTCTATGGGAGCACGGGTCACCGACACTCCCGGGGCTGGTGCGGAACCCGGGACTCAGCCGCCGAGGAGGTCCCACGAGGCCGGGCCGAGTTCGTCGGCGTCCGCCCTCGAGAGCGCCCCGACGTCGACCAGCCGGTCGAGCACGTGCTCCTGGCGCGCGGCCGCCCGGTCGGGGTGCTCGAGCGGGTCGTAGGCGCTGGGCGCCTGCAGGAGACCGGCCAGCAGGCTGGCCTGCGACCAGGACAGCTCGCCGGGGGCGAGCCCGAAGTAGCCCTCGCTCGCCGCGGTGACGCCGGTGAACCCGTGCCCGAAGTAGGCGCTGTCCAGGTACATGCGCAGCAGCTCGTCCTTGGTCCAGTGCGCGTCGAGCTTCACCGCGAGGACGACGGAGCCCAGCCGGGCCAGGGCGTCGTTCGCCCCGTCCTCGTAGAGGTTCTTGGCCAGCTGCTGGTCCAGGGTCGAGCCGCCGAGGTCCTCACCGGTCAGCACGCCCCACGGGGCACGGAGGGCGCCGCGCCAGTCGATGCCCGCGTGGCCGGCGAAGCGGCTGTCCTCGGTGGCGAGCACGGCGGCGACCACGCGGTCGGGGAGCTCGCCCTCCAGCGCCGGTGCGCCGTGCGCGGCCAGCAGCGCGTCCGCCCGCTCGCGGGCGTCGCCCACGCCGGGGGTGGCCAGCCACGCCGAGGCGGTGAGGACCAGGAGGAGCAGCACCCCGACCAGTCCGGTGGCCGCGAGCCGGCGGACCAGCCGCCGGGCGCGCGGACGGGGCGGGTGCGGTGCAGGCGGCCGGACGAGCGTCGTGTGCATGCCGACAGTCCATCTCCGCAGCTCACCTCGGCGCGTCGGCCTGCGGGACGATCACGGCCGGCCGGGCGTCAGACCCCGGGACGACGGCGGGTCAGTCCGGCCAGCCCACCGCGCGCAGGTCCACCCGGCCGTTGCGCACGGGCACGCCCTCGCCGGCCAGCAGCTCCAGCTGGCGCGCCCGCACCGGCTCGGCGGCCGTCCCGTCGGCCCGGATCACCCGGAACCAGGGCACCGCTCCCCCGCCCTGCGCCAGCGCCCGGGCCACCCGCCGGGGGCCGACGCCGACCAGCCGGCCGATCGCGCCGTAGGTGCTCACCCGGCCGGGCGGGATCGCCTCGACCGCGTCGTACACCGCCTCGTCGACGTCCGCGGGGTCTGCCACCTCAGGCGCGGCGGCCGAAGCGGGCGAGCACCCGCACCTGCTCGGGAGCGCCGTCCGGCACCTCCAGCGGCGGGTCGAACAGCCCCGGCACGCCGTCGTCCGGCAGCCGGTCGGCCAGCACGGCCGCGGCCCGCACGAGCGCCGGGTCGATCCGCACGTCGCCGCCGGTGGCGGAGGCGAGGTCCCAGCCGTGGACGACGAGGTCTGCGGTCAGCTCCTCGACGTACTCGCGCACCGGCGTCGGACCGCGGGTCAGGTGGACCGTGCCGGCGAGGTCGCCGGTGGCCAGGGCGGCGAGCGCGGCGTCGGCTGCGGTCTCCCACGCCGTCAGCGGGTCGTCGCCGAGCAGGTCGTCGGTGGCGTGCGAGAACCGGGGGTCGACCAGCTCGGCGGGGTCACCGGCCAGCAGGTCGGGGATCCAGCGGGCCTCGTCGACGAGGTGGGCGACCAGGTCGGCGACGGTCCAGCCGGGCAGCGCCTCGTCGTCCCACCGGCCGGCCTCGACGGCGTCGACCAGGTCGGTGAAGGCGTTCTGGGCGCGCTGGAAGAGCTCGAGCAGTGCGGCGTCGTCGGCGGGGGGCACGTCGTCCAGTCAACCCCGCACCCCCGACACGACGCAGGGCCCGCCCCCGGTGGGGGGCGGGCCCTGCGGGCGGCACGGCCTAGTAGGTGGGCAGTGCCTTGTCGATGCGGGTCGCCCAGGCGGTCACGCCGCCCTGGACGTGGACGGCGTCCTTGAACCCGGCGTTCTTGATCGCCGCGAGGACCTCCGCGGAGCGGACGCCGGTCTTGCAGTGCAGCACGATCGGCCTGTCCTGCGGCAGCTGCGACAGCGCCCGGCCCGACAGCAGCTCGTCCTTGGGGATGAGCTTCGCGCCGGGGATCGACACGATCTCGTACTCGTTGGGCTCCCGGACGTCGATCAGCTCGAAGTCCTTGCCGGCATCCATCATGTCCTTGAGCTCGTCGACGGTGATCGTCGCGCCCGCGGCCGCCTCCTGCGCCTCGGTGGAGACGACGCCGCAGAAGGTCTCGTAGTCGATGAGCTCCGTGATCGGCTCACCCTCGGGGTCCTTGCGCACCTTGATCGTGCGGAAGGTCATCTCCAGGGCGTCGTAGACCATCAGCCGGCCGAGCAGCGTCTCGCCGATGCCGGTGATCAGCTTGACCGCCTCGGTGGCCTGGATGGCGCCGATCGTCGCGCAGAGGACACCGAGCACGCCGCCCTCGGCGCAGCTGGGCACCATGCCGGGCGGCGGGGGCACCGGGTACAGGTCGCGGTAGTTCGGGCCGTGGTCGTTCCAGAAGACCGAGACCTGGCCGTCGAAGCGATAGATCGAGCCCCACACGTACGGCTTGTTCAGCAGCACGGCGGCGTCGTTCACCAGGTACCGCGTGGCGAAGTTGTCGGTGCCGTCGACGATGAGGTCGTAGTCGGCGAAGATCTCCAGCACGTTCTCGCTGTCCAGCCGCGTCTCGTGCAGGCGGACGTCGACGTAGGGGTTGATCTCCTTGATGGAGTCCCGCGCGCTCTCGGCCTTGGACCGGCCCACGTCGGAGGCGCCGTGGATGATCTGGCGCTGCAGGTTCGACTCGTCGACGGTGTCGAACTCGACGATGCCGAGCGTGCCGACACCGGCGGCCGCCAGGTACATCAGCACCGGCGAACCCAGGCCACCCGCGCCGACGGCGAGCACCTTGGCGTTCTTGAGTCGCTTCTGCCCGTCCATGCCGACGTCGGGGATGATCAGGTGGCGGCTGTAACGGCGGACCTCGTCGATCGACAGGTCGGCGGCGGGCTCCACCAGCGGTGGCAGGGACACGCTTGCTCCTCGGGTTGCGGACCGCGGCCCCTCCCGGAGCCGGCCTTGGTTCGCACAACAGCGTCCCAGGTGCCGTTCTTCCCGCCGCCCGCCCCCCGGCTCAGGCGGGGTAGGGCCAGGGGTTCTTGGTGCAGCCCTCCAGTCCGAGGGTCTGCTGCTGCATGACCGGGGCCAGCTCGCCGGCGCCCCCGCACTGCTCGTGCCCGTTGCCCAGGGCGTGCCCGACCTCGTGGTTCACCACGTAGAGGCGGTAGGTGGCGACGTCGCCCTCGTAGTCGGGGACGGCGGTCTCCCAGCGCGCCAGGTTGATGACCGCACGGTCGCCGTACCGGCAGGACGTGTACCCCTGGGTGCCGACCCCCGGGCAGTAGGTCTCCATGTTGCCGGGGCTGATCAGGCTGACCTTGAAGTCGTAGTCCCCGGCTGCCTCCTCCTCCACGCCGACGCGCTGGAAGGACATCTGCCCGCCGTTCCCCCACCCGCGAGGGTCGGCCAGCGTCTGCTCGACCGCGGCGGCGAAGGCCACCCCGTCGACGCCGATGCCGTCCTCCACCTCGACGGCGAAGCGCTGCAGCGGCCCGGTGCCGTAGACCGGCGAGGACCCCGGGACGACGGTGACGGTGCCCGCGCCCTGTTCGACGTAGGTGGCCGTGGCCGCCTCGGACGGCGTCGAGGTCGGCGCCCCCTCGCCCACGGCCGCGGCGGTCGGGGCCGGCGTCCCGGGGCCACCCACGTCGTCCGACCGCTCCGCCGCCGACGAAGACGCCGCCGCGGCCGCACCGGAGGCCGGGTCGGCGTCGGCGTCGGTGCGCGCGAGGTCGACCAGCGCCAGCAGCGTGGCGACGGTCAGCAGCGGGATGGCGTAGGCCCGCCACCCGTGGCGCAGCACGAAGCGGCGCAGCCGTCCGGGCGGCGGACCGCCGCGCCGCGGCGGCGGACGGCGGTCCTGCGGGTCGAGCGGACGGCGGTCGACGGGACGACGGTCGACGGACGCGAGCCGCGCACGCGACGAGACCGGCCGCGGCGGCAGCGGAGGCCGGGGCGGGGGCGGACGGCGGACCCCGGCGGGCGGCACACCCGGGAGGCGCTCGACCCGGCGGTCACCGGCGTCGGCAGCGGGGCGTCGGCTGCCGGTCCGGCTCCCGGACGGCGGTGCTCCCGCCACGCGCGCCCTCCCGCGGATCCTCGATCTGCCGGCCGACTGCGGCCACTCACCAGAGTCTCACGATCACCAGCGGTGAGCAGAGTCCACACCCGGGCGAGTCGCACGGGTCAGGCGTGTCGGCTCACGGCGCGTCACGGACCTCCACCGCTCCCGCGTCGGCGTCCTCGACGAGTCCGAGCACCGCCCGGGCGGTCTCCTCCGGGGCCTCGAGCATCGCCACGTGGCCCACCCCGGGGAGCAGCTGCAGGCGGCCGTCGGGCACCGCCGCGGCCAGCCGCGGGGCGAGCGCCGGGTCGACGAGCCGGTCGCGGTCCCCCCAGACCACGAGCGTCGGAACGCGCAGCGACCGGGCCATCCGCCACGCGTTGGCCGCACCCACGCGCAGGTAGGAGGTCATGAGCCCGCGCATGCTGCGGGCCAGCGCGCGGTGTGCCCAGGCCTGCTCGGCGCGCTCGCGCATCTCGGCCAGCGCCTGCTCCAGCCGCTGCGGCGGGATCCGCGACGGGTCGCCGAAGCACATCGAGACCATGCCGCGCACCTGCTGCTCCGGCGTCACCCCGGCCAGGCGGCGCTCGGCGACCGACGGCACGCCCGGGAGGAGGAGCAGCAGGAGCGCCGGGCTGAAGGCCTTCGGCACCCGGTAGACCGGCATCGCCGGGGAGATCAGCGTGAGGGTGGCGACCAGGTCCGGGCGGCGGGCGGCGACCATCAGGCTGACCAGGCCGCCGAGGGAGTTCCCGAGCAGGTGCACCGGTCGGCCGGCGGCCTCCCCCGGCTCGGCGACCACCTGCTCCAGCACGTCGATCACCGCCTGCACGTGGCCGCGGATCGAATACGAGCCGCGCAGCGGCGGACGGCTCAGCCCGAAGCCGGGCAGGTCCACCGCCCAGCCGTCGAACCGGACGGCGAGCAGTCCCGCGAGGTCGGTCCAGTTCGTCGAGGCACCGCCCAGGCCGTGCACGTAGAGCGCCCGCTCCCGGGGCGCACCGGCGTCCGACCGGTCCACCGGACCGCGCCAGGGCGTCCGGCGGACGAACACCTCGCCGCCGCGGACCGGCATGGGCGAGCCGGGCCAGGCCGCCGAGGCGGTGTCGAGCGGGGGCAGCGCGGCGTCGGACAGCCGTGCGGACGACGGACCGGAGCCGGCGGGTCGGGGCACCGGGGAACGGTAGAACGCCCCGCTCCGGTACGCGCGCCCTGGTGACCCGTCGGTAACATCCCCTCGCCATGTCACTGTCGCGCCCGTCACCCGCTCCGGTCCGCCGCACGTCGCGCCTCCCGCGGAGCGCGCGGCGGCTGCAGCTGCTCCAGGCCGCGCAGGAGGTGTTCGTCGCGCAGGGGTTCCACGCCGCGGCGATGGACGAGATCGCCGACCGGGCCGGGGTCAGCAAGCCCGTGCTGTACCAGCACTTCCCCGGCAAGCGCGAGCTCTACCTCGCCCTGCTGGAGCTGCAGGTCACCGAGCTGGCCGACCGGGTGCGCAACGCCATGTCCGGCACCGAGGACAACCAGGAGCGCGTCGACGGCGCCGTCGGGGCGTACTTCGACTTCATCGACGCCGAGGGCGAGGCGTTCCGGCTGGTCTTCGAGTCCGACCTGCGCAACGACGACGACGTCCGCACCCTGGTCGACCGCGGCACCCGCGACTGCGTCGAGGCGATCGCCGAGGTCATCGGCGCCGAGACCGGCGCCGACCACGAGCGCTCGCTGCTGCTGGCCGCCGGGCTCACCGGGCTGGCCGAGACCAGCGCCCGCTGGTGGCTGGCCAGCAAGGGCTCGGTGAGCCGGGACGAGGCGGTGGCCTTCATGTCGGCGCTGGCCTGGCGCGGGATGTCGGGCTTCCCGCGGGTCGACGGCGGCGCCTGACGCCGCGACCGCCGCCCCACGCCGTTCGCTGTCGGCGCAGCCGCAGGACAGGTCCCGCCGGCGGCCGCTGGACTAGCGTGGTCGCCAGCTGAGCAACTCGAGGAGGCATCCAGCGTGGAAGTCAAGATCGGTGTCCAACACTCCCCCCGGGAGCTGGTCATCGACAGCCCCAAGACCCCCGACGAGATCGCGGCCGACGTGGCCGCGGCCATGAGCGGTGCCACGAAGGACGGGCTGCTCTCGCTCGTCGACGATCGCGGTCGCCGCGTCGTCGTCCCGGTGGACCGGATCGCCTACGTGGAGATCGCCCCGGCCGACAAGCCGCGCGTGGGATTCATCGCCGGCGCCTGAACGGAACCGACTGCCTCGGGGCGTCCTCTCTGCGGAGAGGGCGCCCCGTCGTCGTCCGGGCCAGCTCGCGGCGCAGCCGCAGCGCCCGCTCCGGGAAGTTCGTCGTCACCAGCCAGACGCGGTCGTCCCGCAGCCAGGCCCGCAGTGCCGCCGGGCCGTCGACGGTCCACACCAGCAGCGGCAGCCCGGTGCGCCGCGCCCAGCGCGCGCCCCACAGCCTCGCCTGGTCCCGCGGGCAGACGGCGAGGTTCGCGTCGCAGGCCCGCAGCCGCCGGCCGGGCAGGACCTCGCGGAGGCGTCCGGTGAGCAGGGCGACCAGCCCGCTGCGCCCGACGTCCCGGCTGAGCGCGAGCCCGACGAGCAGCTCCGGGTGGCGCTCGCGCGACCAGGTCCGGACCGCGGCCACCGCCGCGTCGTCCAGCCCGGTGACGACGACGTTGCCCGCGCCCATCACCTCGACCACGTGCCGCACCAGCACGACCTCCTCGGCCGGGGCGACGTCGCCGGCCTCGGGGCGGGAGGCGAACTTCAGGTCCAGGTGGACCCGGGTGCGGCCGCGCAGCACCGCGAGGGCGTCGTCGAGCAGCAGGTACCTCCCGGCGCGCGCGGCGAACTCGGCGAGCGACAGCGACGCGATCGGGATCCGCCGGTTGCCCTCGCGGATCCAGGCGTCGTGGTGGACGACGTGGACGCCGTCGCGGCACCGCTGGACGTCGACCTCCACGTACTCGCACTCGGACCCGGCGGCGTCGCGCAGCGCCTCGAGGGTGTTCTCCCGCGCGACGTCGTCCCCGGCACCGCCGCGGTGCGCGGAGATCAGCGGCGTCACGGGTTGAGGCCCAGCGCCCTCATCCGGTCGGTGTGCGCGCTGGTGATCCGCTCGATGAGCCGGCCGATCCCGGACAGGTCCCCGGTGCCGGCCATGATCAGCTGCGCCAGGTCGTCCCGCTCGGCGATGACGGCCTGCGACTGGGTGATGGCCTCGCCCACGAGCCGCCGGCCCCAGAGCGCCAGCCGGCCGGCCACCTTCTGGTTGCTCGCGATGGCGGCGCGCACCTCCCGGACGGCGAAGTCCGCGTGCCCGGTGTCGGCCATGACCTCGAGGATCAGCCCCCGGTCGGGTTCGGGCAGGAAGGTCGCGACCTCGCGGTAGAAGTCGGCGGCCAGCCCGTCCCCGACGTAGGCCTTCACCAGGCCCTCCAGCCACGTCCGTGGCCGGGTGCTGGTGTGGAAGGCGTCCAGCGCGGCGACGAACGGGCCCATCGCCGCGACCGGGTCGGCCCCCAGCTCGACCAGCCGCTCGGTGAGCCGTCCGTGGTGGCCGAGCTCCGCGGCGGCCATGCGGGCCAGCGCGGCGTGACCGGTCAGCGTCGGGGCCATCCGGGCGTCCTCCGCCAGCCGGTCGAAGGCGGTCAGCTCGGCGTAGGCGAGCGCGCCGAGGAGGTCGACGACGGCGCGGGTCTCGACCGTGGCCACGGAACTCCTCTGGTCGTGCGGGGGGTGGTCTGGGCGGGCGGGGCGGGTGCTCGCGGGTCAGCCGACACACTGCGGCACGGAGGCTAGCCGTCGCGCGCGGTAACATGGGGGTCGGTGGGCCCTCCGGCCCGCCAGATCCACGTGCGCTGACACGTCATGGACGACGCCCCGCAGAGCCCCTCCCGGGCGCGGGGCAGTCTCCCGGGCAGCCCTCGCAGGGACCCGGTCCGCTGGCCGCGTCGGCGCTGGAGAGAGATCCGCGACAACCGACCGAGGAGCGGACCGCAGCGACGACGTCGTCGTTCCCGGTGCCCGCTCCCCCAGCAGACCGAGGCGAGAGCACTGACCTCCACCGAGAACACCCCCACCACCCCCGAGCTCGACCACGCCGAGACCGGCGCGCCCGCTCCGGAGCAGATCGAGCAGTCCGTCGAGGAGCTCGGCGGCGCGCCGGTCGCCCCCGACAGCCCGCTGTTCAGCGACTTCGACGTCCACCCGGACATCGTCGCGTCGCTGGCCGACGTGGGCATCCACCGCACGTTCGCCATCCAGGAGCTGACCCTCCCGCTGGCGCTGGCCGGCAACGACCTGATCGGCCAGGCGCGCACCGGCACCGGCAAGACCCTCGGGTTCGGCGTGCCGATGCTCCAGCGGCTCTCCCCGCCCGCCGAGGGCGGCGACGGCGTGCCGCAGGCCCTGGTCGTCGTCCCGACCCGTGAGCTGTGCGTCCAGGTCGCCCGCGACCTCGGCGCGGCCGGCACCCGCCGCGGCATCCGCGTGCAGGCCATCTACGGCGGCCGCGCGTTCGAGCCGCAGATCGAGTCGCTGCGCACCGGCGTCGAGATCGTCGTCGGCACCCCCGGGCGGCTGCTCGACCTCGCCCAGCGCGGCGACCTGATCCTCGGCAAGGTCAAGGTCCTCGTCCTCGACGAGGCCGACGAGATGCTCGACCTGGGCTTCCTGCCCGACATCGAGCGGATCCTGGCGATGGTCCCGGACAAGCGGCAGACGATGCTCTTCTCGGCCACCATGCCGGGCCCGATCGTGACGCTCTCCCGGTCGTTCATGACCCAGCCGACGCACATCCGCGCGCACGGCAACGACGAGGGCAGCACGGTCCCGCAGACCACCCAGTTCATCTACCGGGCGCACAACCTGGACAAGCCCGAGCTGCTCTCCCGCGTGCTGCAGGCCCGCGATCGCGGTCTGGTCATGGTCTTCTGTCGCACCAAGCGCACCGCGCAGAAGGTCGCCGACGAGCTCGTCGACCGCGGGTTCGCCGCCGCCGCCGTGCACGGCGACCTCGGCCAGGGCGCCCGCGAGCAGGCCCTGCGGGCGTTCCGCAGCGGCAAGGTCGACGTCCTGGTCGCCACCGACGTGGCCGCCCGCGGCATCGACGTCACCGGCGTGAGCCACGTCGTGAACTACCAGTGCCCCGAGGACGAGAAGACCTACGTGCACCGGATCGGCCGCACCGGCCGGGCCGGCAGCACCGGCGTCGCGGTGACGCTGGTCGACTGGGACGACATCCCCCGCTGGCAGCTGATCAACAAGGCCCTGGACCTGGGCTTCGACGACCCGCCGGAGACGTACTCCACCTCCCCGTGGGTCTACACCGACCTCGACGTCCCCGAGAACGCCAAGGGCCGGCTGCCGCGCTCGCAGCGCACCCGCGAGGGCCTGGAGGCCGAGACCCTCGAGGACCTCGGCGAGACCGGCAAGCGCAACCGCCCCACCGGCGGCGGCCGCGACGGCGGCCGGGACGGCGCCCGCGACAGCCGGGGCCCCGCGCGCGACGGCGCGAGCGGTCCGGGCGACGGCGAGGCCGAGCGTCCCGCGGGCCCCCGCACGAGCCGTCCGCGTCGCCGCACCCGCGGTGCCGGTCCCGCCGCCGAGGGTGCCGCGGCCGCCTCGGAGGGCCGGTCGACGGACTCCCCGGACGCCGCCGTCGCCGGTGGCGAGGCCGGCTCCGGGCAGGGTGACGGCCCGGCGCGGCCGCGCCGTCGTCGTCGCCGCGGCGGCGCCGGCCGCGGGAGCTCGGGCGGCTCCGCGAGCCCGGCTGCCTCCGGCGGCGGTTCCGACTCCTGACCCTCCGGTCCCCGATGCCCCGACTGCGCCGCCCGCCGCTGCGGGTCTGGGTGTGGACCGCGGCCACCGTCGCCCTCGTGGTGGTGGCCGCGCTCCTGTGGCGCGGCTCCGACGCCGCGGCCACGGAGAGCACGACCGCAGCGCCGGCCGACGTCCCCGAGGGGGCGCCGGCCGGCGCCGTCTCCGCGGCCTGGTCCGCCGACGGCGACCCCGTTCCCGGGACGCCCGTGCAGGCCGGCCGGGTCCTGCTCGGTGAGCCGCACGGCGTCCGCGCGCTCGACGCGGTCACCGGCGAGGAGGCCTGGCACTACACGCGCGCCAACGCCCGCCTGTGCGACGTCACTGCCGTCGACGGGCGGGCCGTCGCGGTGTTCGCCACCGCCGGGCGCTGCGACGAGGCCGTGGCCCTCGACGCGGGCACCGGCGTGCGGCGGTGGACCCGCAACCTGGACCTGCGGCCCGACGCCTCCCTGACCAGCTCGCCCGGCATGGTCCTGGCCACCTCTCCCACCGGCGTGGTGGCGCTCGACCCGGGCAGCGACACGCTGCGCTGGCGGGCCGCCGTCTCCGAGGGGTGCCGGATCGAGTCCGGCGCCACCGGCAGCGCGGGCGTCGTCCTCCTGGAGTCCTGCGACGGGACGGCGCGGCTGCGCGGTCTGGACCGCGGCGACGGCGAGCAGACGTGGAGCCGCGACCTGCTCGTGCCCGACGACGCCGGCCCGGTGCAGCTCGCCGGGGTCGGCCGCCTGGTCGCGGTGGTGGCCGGCGACGAGCTGCAGGTGTTCGAGGGCGACACCGGGACGTCGCTGCCCGCCGTCCCGCTTCCCCAGGAGACCGCGGACGACGCGCCGCCGGCGGCCGTCGAGGCGATCGGCAGCCTGCTCGTCTGGGCGCGCGGCACCACCGTCGTCCTGGAGCAGTCCGACGGGGGGCTGCTGTGGTCGCGGCCCTCGCTCGGGCTGCCCGCGGTGGACCAGGAGAAGGCGCTCGACGTGGTCGGCCCGCCCGTGCTGGTGCCCGAGGAGGGCGCGTTCGTGTCCCGCGACCCGCGCACCGGCGAGGAGACCGGCCGGATCACCGTCGACGGCGAGCTGCCGCCCGGCGGCCGGACGGCGACGGCCGGGCCGGTCGTCGTGTACCGGCTGGACGACCGCGTGCTCGCCTTCGCCTGAGGACCCGCTCGGCATCCGTCGCCGCGGCGGGGTTCACTGGGTGCATGGTCATGCCCGGCGGCTCCGACGACCGCACCGCCCTCGCCATCGCGCCCGACGACCTCCGCCAGCTGGCCGACCACGACGCCGCGGCCCGGACCCTCCCCGGCGGCACCGGCCCGCTCGCGGCCCTGGACACCGGCGGCGACGGTCCGCGCGGCACGGTGCTCATGGTCGCCGGCTACACCGGCAGCAAGGAGGACTTCGCCCCGCTGCTGGCCCCGCTGAGCGCCGCCGGCTACCGCGTCGTGGCCGTCGACCAGCGCGGGCAGTACGAGTCCCCGGGCCCGGACGACCCGGCGCGGTACTCGGTCGCCGAGCTCGGCGAGGACCTGCTCGGGGTGGCGCGGGTGCTGGCCGACGAGACCGGCGTCCCGCACCTGCTCGGGCACAGCTTCGGTGGGCTGGTGGCCCGCTCCGCCGTCCTCGCCGACCCCTCGGCGTTCCGCTCGCTCACCCTGCTCGGCTCCGGGCCGTCGGCACTGGTCGGACCGCGGGCCGACCTGCTCGACCACCTCGGCCCGCTGCTGGAGACCGGCGGCGTCCAGCTGGTGCACGAGACCCTCGAGCAGCTGTCGATGACCGACCCGAAGGCGCAGGCCGTGCCCGAGCCGACCCGCGCCTTCTACGCGCGCCGGTTCCTCGCCAACAGCGCGGCGGGGCTGCGCGGCATGGCCGACGCCATGACCTCCGAGCCCGACCGGGTCGCCGAGCTGACCGCGACCGGGATGCCGGTGCTGGTGGCGCACGGGGTGGCCGACGACGCCTGGACCCCCGAGGCGCAGACCGACATGGCCCGCCGCCTGGGCGCCCGCCACGCGGTGATCCCGGGCTCGATCCACTCCCCCGCCGTGGAGAACCCGGCGGAGACGCTGGCCGTGCTGGTCGACTTCTGGGCGTCGGTCTCGGTCTCGGCCGCCGACGAGGACTCGTCCGGCTCCGACGCCGCCGCCGCGGGACGCCCGTGAGCGGCTACCGGACGCCGCTGCCCGAGCCGGCCGACTGGACGCCGGACGAGGATCACCGCGGCTTCTTCGGTCCCGGCAGCGTCACCTGGCGGATCCACGCCGACCCCAGCTACTCGGCCGGCGGGCTGCGCGCGCTGATGCTGCAGGCGCTGCACCCGGTCGCGATGGACGGCGTCGCGCGCAACTCCGCCGCCTTCCGCGACGAGCCGTGGCAGCGGCTGATCCGCACCGGGCAGTACGTCGAGACGCTGACCTTCGGCACCCGCACCGAGGCGCGCCGGGTCGTGGCCCGCGTGCGCGGCCTGCACCACCAGCTGGGCGGGGTCGAGGAGTCCACGGGCCGCGCCTACCGGGTCGACGACCCCGACCTGCTGCTCTGGGTGCACAACTGCGAGGTCGACTCGCTGCTGTCGACCGCCCGCCGCGCCGGGGTGCCCCTGACCGGCGAGGACGCCGACCGCTACGTGGCCGAACAGGTCGTCGCGGCCACCCTGGTCGGGGTCCCGGAGGAGACCGTGCCGCGCACCGTCGCCGCCCTCGACACGTACTTCGCCGACCTGCGACCGTCGCTGGCCGCCACGGCAGCCGCCCGCGACGCCGTCCGCCTGCTGCTCCTGCCGCCGATGCCGACGTGGGTGCAGCTGCTGACGCCCGCGCGGCCGGCGTGGGGCGGGCTGGCCGGACTGGGCTTCGCGTTGATGCCCGCGTGGGCGCGGCAGATGTTCTCGATGCCCGGGCTGGGGCTGACCGACGCCGCGGCGACGGCCGCGCTGCGGGCGTTCCGCCAGGGGCTGCTCGCGCTGCCGGTGCGGATGCGGCAGTCGCCGATCGTGCGGACCGGCGTCGAGCGGACGGCGGAGGCGGTCAGCGCGTGACGGCCTCCTCGGCCGGTTCCTCCTCGGCGAGGAAGCTCCACGTCTCCGGCTGCGGACCGGCCGCCCGCCCGGGCGCGCAACTGGACCGGAAGTCGCACCAGCCGCACTGCCGGCCGGGCACGGCGGGGAACGCGGCATCGGCGTCCTCGCCCGCCTTGAGCGCCTCGGTGGCCCGCTCGATGTCCTCCGCGGTGTCCTCGGCCCGCCGCACGTGGTTGGCCAGCGAGCGGTCCGTGTGCTCGAACGCCGCGACGGTGCCCGAGGGCAGGTGGTGCAGCTCCACCCGGCTGCACGCCCGGCGCAGGGTGCGGCGGACGCCGAGCACGTAGACCGCCAGCGCCGCCGAGCCGCGCGCCTCGTCGTCTGTGCTGGGCCGGCGGCCGGTCTTGTAGTCGACGACCACCAGCTCGTCGCCGCGCTGGTCGACGCGGTCGATCCGGCCCGACAGCGCCAGCCGCTCCGTGGTGGCCGCGACCTGGCGCTCGGTGCCGACCGGCTCCTCGGCCGGGTCGAGCCCGGTCACGTAGTCGGTGATCCACCCCGCGGCCCGGGAGCGCCACCGCTGCGCCTGGTCGCCGTCGCGGAACCCGGCGGGCGACCACACGCCGTACAGCAGCTGCCGCGCCGACGCCGCCGTCCGCTCCCGGATCGGCAGCTCCCACCACGACCGCAGGGCGGCGTGCACCGCGGAGCCGACGGAGTTGTGCGCCCAGGCCGGGCCCTTCGGCGGCGTGGGCCGGTCGAGGTAGGCGTGCCGATAGCGGCGCGGGCAGTCGGTGAAGGTGGCCAGCTTGCTGGGCGTGGCGGGGAAGAGCCGCCGCGGCATGCCCGGCATCTCCAGCTGTCCCCCGCCCATGCCCCCACGCTATCCCCGGGGACCGACAGGGCCGCCGACGCTGACTCCGACGACGGACACCCGGGTCACCAGCCGGACGCCCGGCTCACCAGCCGACGGTGCCGTGCCGGTCGGTGAAGGTGCCGGTCGGGCCGTCCGCGCCGATGGTCGCCATCGCGACGATGGCGTCGGTGCCCTCGGTGACGGTCTGCGGGCCGGAGTGGCCGTTGAACTCCGTGGCCGTGTAGCCCGGGTCCACCACGTTCACCCGGACGTCCGGGAGGAACCGGGCGTAGACCAGCGTCAGCATGTTCAGCGCCGCCTTGCTGGCCGAGTAGGCGAGCGTGGGCAGCGTGCTCTCCAGCCGCTCGGGGTCGCTCCGGACGGCGAAGGAGCCCAGCCCGCTGGTCACGTTCACCACCACGGGCGCCGCCGACTCCCGCAGCAGCGGCAGGAAGGCCTGCGTCGTCCGGACGATCCCCACGGTGTTCGTGTCGAGGACGGCGAGGAGGGCCGCGGCGTCGACGTCCTCGACCGCACTCATGCCGCCGGCGATGCCGGCGTTGTTGACCAGCACGTCCAGCCCGCCGAAGCGCTCGCGGACCTCCGCCGCCGCCGCGGCCACCGACGCGTCGGACGTCACGTCCAGCTGCACCCACTCCACGCCCAGCTCCTCGGCCGCGCGCCGGCCCCGCTCGGGGTCGCGGGCACCGATCACCACCCGGTGCCCCCGCTCCGCCAGTCGCCGGGCCGTCTCGAAGCCCAGGCTCTTGTTCCCACCGGTGATCAACGTCGTCGTCATGGGGCCGACGGTGCCCCCGTCCGGGCGGTGTCCGGGAGGCCCGTTCGACCGTATGACCGGCAGTACCACCCAGCTCCCCGCGGATGGACGACCATGGGACGGGTGACCGACCGAGGGGAACTGGCGACGCTGCTGCGCGCGTGGCGGGAGCGGCTGCAGCCCGCCGCCGTCGGCTTCCCGGGCGGCCAGCGCCGCACCGCGGGTCTGCGTCGCGAGGAGGTCGCCCTGCTGGCCGGGCTCTCGGTCGACTACCTGGTCCGGCTCGAGCAGGGGCGCGCCGAGCGGCCCTCGGCCCAGGTGATCGCGTCCCTGGCCCGGACGCTGCAGGTCACCGACGCCGAGCGCGACCAGCTGTACCTCGCCGCCGGCCTGCCCGCGCCCGCTCCGAGCGCCGTGCCCACGCTCATCCCGGGCAGCGTCCAGCGGCTGATCGCGCGGCTGCCCGACGTCGCCGTCGGGGTCTGGACGGCGCACTGGACGCTGCTGGCGGCCAACCCGGCCTGGCAGTCGCTGCTCGGCCGCATCGGCCCCGGGGTCAACCTGATCGCCGAGCAGTTCGCCGACCGCGCCCCAGCCGTGGTCTGGACTCCCGAGGAGCAGGAGCAGCACGAGCGCGCCCTGGTCTCCGACCTGCGGGCCGCGGTGATCCGCTACCCGGACGACGCGTCGGTGCGGGAGCTGCTGGCCGACCTGCAGGGCAACGAGCGGTTCGCGCGGATGTGGGCCGAGGGGACCGTCGTGGAGCACCGGTCGAAGCGGAAGACGTTCGTGCACCCGCTCGTCGGCCCGGTGACCCTCGACTGCGACGTCCTGACCGCGAACGGCACCGACCTGCGCCTGGTCACCTACACGGCCGAGCCGGGCAGCGAGGACGCCTCCCGCTTCGACCTGCTCCGCACCCTGGGCGCGGTGGCGGCGACTCCCGGCTGACCGGCCGCGCTCAGTCGGTCAGCGGCGCGCTGCCGGTGCCGGCGGCCAGGAGGGCCTCCAGCTGGTCCGGCGCGGTGGTGCAGGCGGCGATCGGGGTCGTCTTGTTGCTGCCGTGGTAGTCGCTGGAGCCGGTCACCAGCAGGCCGAGCTCGCCGGCGAGGCCGCGCAGGTGCGCCCGCTCGGCCGCGCTGTGGTCGGGGTGGTCGACCTCCAGGCCGAGCAGCCCCGCCCCGGCCATGGCGGCGATCGCGTCGTCGTCGACGACCCGCCCACGCTTGGTGGCCAGGCCGTGGGCGAACACCGGCACGCCGCCGGCCGCGCGGACCAGCCGGATGCCGTCGAGGACGTCGGTGTCGGTCTTGGCGACGTAGAAGGGGCTGCGCGGGTGCAGCAGATCGGCGAAGGCCTCGTCGACCGAGCCGACCACCCCGGCGTCGACCAGAGCGCGGGCCACGTGCGGCCGGCCCACCACCCCGCCGCCCGACGCGGTGACGATCTGCGACCACTCGACCGGGTAGCCGGCCGCGACCAGCCTCGAGACGATCCGCTCACCGCGGAACAGCCGCTCCTCGCGCAGGCGGGTGCGCTCGGCGGCCAGCGCGGGGTGCTCGGGGTCGAACAGGTAGGCCAGCAGGTGCAGGCTGATCGGGTTGCCCTCGGCGATCAGCCAGCGGCAGGACAGCTCCATGCCCGGGACGACGGTCAGCCCGGCGGGACGCGACCGCGCCGCCGCCGCCCAACCGTCGGTGGTGTCGTGGTCGGTGAGTGCGACGACGTCGAGCCCGGCGTCGCGCGCGGTCGCCAGCAGCTCGGCCGGCGTCTGGGTGCCGTCGGAGACCGAGGAGTGGGTGTGCAGGTCGATCCGCATCGCCGGTCAGCCTGCCGTACGACGTCCGGCCGCGGTCACGTGACCTGCGGCGGACGCGGCAGCGGCTGCGTGTCCCGCCGGGCGAGGTCGGGCGCGGTGGCCCGCCGGACCTCCACCGGATCCCCTTCGTCCTCGCCGTCGACGACGCCGTCGGCACCGAACAGCAGCTGGCTGACCCGCCGGTAGAGGACGTCGGCGTGCGGCAGGTAGGTGATCTCCGACAGCGCCTGCTGCTGGCCGGCCGACTCGAAGCGGAACGTGCCGTAGCCCAGCACCTGACCGAGCAGCGCCTCCTTCCAGGTGAGGTCGGTGATGCGGCGCAGCGGGAGCAGCGCGACGGTGCGGACGACGACGCCGCTGGTCAGCAGCACCCGCCGGTTGGTGACGATGAAGTGGCTCATCCACCACCCGGCGACGCGCGCGGCCAGCACGCCGAGGCCGGCGACCACCACGAGCAGTCCGGCGGTGCTGGAGACGCGGTTGTCCGGGTCGAGCACCAGCAGCCAGCCGCCGAGGACGAGGACCGGCAGCGTCTTGAGCACGGGGAGGATCAGCACCGCCCAGTGCCGCCGCGTGGCGACGACGGGCGGCAGCTCACCCGGCAGCAGGTACTTGGCCGCGTCCTTGTGCCACCGCTCGGGGCGCGGGGCGGGATCGGGCACGCGGCCTAGACCAGCGACGAGACGAAGTCGCCCAGCGAGGAGGCGGCGTTCCCCAGGGTCTCGCCGGCGCTCTTCACGATGTCGGCGGACTTCTCCGGCGCCTGGATCACGTAGAAGACGACGAAGGCCACGAGCAGCCAGGTGATGACCTTCTTGAGGTTCACGCCACCTCCGAGGAGTTCACGGCACCGGTGGACGACGCCCGCCGGGATGGCCCGGGGCGGGCCGGTCACATGGGTAACACGCGTCCCACGGGTGCCAGCCGCAGACACGCCGAGGCGGATCGGTCCGCTACTCGCCGGGGAGCAGGTGTTCGCTGGGCGGGCCGAGCGGCAGGTCCGGGTAGACGCGTTCCCGCAGGTCGATGAGCCGGAGTTCCTCGGCGAGCAGCCACGCGGCCGACATCGGCCACATGACCAGCCACAGCCACACGCCGTAGGACTCGCCGACGAAGGCGGCCCGGTCGTCGGTGGTGGGGATCGCCCAGAGCGGGGCGTGCTGGCCGGCGGCCTCGACGGCGGCCGAGGAGGGGCCGGTGATGACGTCGCCCGGGTCGAGGCCGGGCAGGCCGGCGTACCCGCAACCGACGCCGGTGCCTGGCTCCTCAGCGACCAGGACGAGCTCGGCCGACCCGCCCAGGGGTGCCGGGCCGGCGCAGTCGACGACGATCGCCCGCGCGCCGGGCTCGCCCCCCCACGCCATCCCGGTCACCGACCAGCCGGCCGGCATGGGGTCGGGCACCCAGGCCGGGACGCGGGCGTCGGCGGTCACCGCGGCGATGGCGTCGTGGGCGATCAGCGCGGTGTGGTGCAGGGGCGTGATGGCGCCGTGCACGTGACACCAGGCCTGCCCGGAGTCCCCGGGGCGGACGGTGGCGCGCTCACCGCAGCGCGGGCAGACCGGGGAGACGCTCATCGCTGACACCGTCCTGGGGGCGCGGGAGTTCGTCAAGCGTGCCCCAGGACGCCCCGCAGGGCGCGCTAGCGTCGGACGCGTGCCTGCCGACGACCCCGCTGGTCCCGGCACTGCTGCCGGGGCCGATGCCGAGGCCGCTGCCGGCGGGCGGCCCGTGGTCGCCTGCGTCGGCGGGATCGTGCACGACGCGGCGGGCCGGCTGCTGCTCATCCGGCGGGGCACCGAGCCCGGGCGGGGGCTGTGGTCGGTGCCCGGCGGGCGGGTGGAGCCGGGCGAGTCGCTCGCCGAGGCGGTCGAGCGGGAGGTCCGGGAGGAGACCGGGCTGCCGGTGCGGGCCGGGGCCGTGGTCGGCCGGGTGCGCGTGCCGGGGGCGGGCGTCGTCTACGACGTCGCCGACCTGGCGTGCACGCTGCTGGACCCGCGGGCGGTGCCGGTCGCGGGCGACGACGCCGACGAGGTCACCTTCGCCGACGCCGCCGCGCTCGCGGGGCTGTCGTGCACCGTCGGGCTGCTCGAGAGCCTCGGTGCGTGGGGCGTGCTGCCCCGCTGAGCGGCTGGGCGCGCGATCGGCTCAGCGTGGTCGGCTCAGCGTTCTCGGCTCAGCGGGCCTTGGGCTCGGGGCGGCCGGGCTGCTCGCCGCCGCGGCTGTCGCCGTAGCTGCGCTTGGGGACCATGACCTTGCGGCGGAAGATGCAGACGACGGTGCCGTCCTGCTTGTAGCCGATGGTCTCGACGTAGACCACGCCACGGTCGTCCTTGGACTTGGACTCGGTCTTGTCGAGGACCGTGGTCTCGCCGTAGATGGTGTCGCCGTGGAAGGTCGGCTTCACGTGCCGCAGCGACTCGACCTCGAGGTTGGCGATGGCCTTGCCGGAGACGTCGGCGACGCTCATGCCCAGAAGCAGCGAGTAGATGTAGTTGCCGACGACGACGTTCTTGCCGAAGTCGGTGGTCTCCTCGGCGTAGTTCGTGTCCAGGTGCAGCGGGTGGTGGTTCATCGTGATCAGGCAGAACAGGTGGTCGTCGTACTCGGTGACCGTCTTGCCGGGCCAGTGCTTGTAGACGGCCCCGACCTCGAACTCCTCGTAGTACCGACCGAACTGCATGTGGGGGCTCCCGCGACGTTGCTGGATGGGGCGCGCCGGCACGCGGAGGACAGCGAGACCGGACGGGGCCGGGTGCTGTGCCCACGCACGCGTCGGTGACCCGTCTGGACGGGCGCCGATCCTACGATGGCCGGGTGTCCACGCCTCCCACGGCCGAGAGCACCACCGGCACGGACGTGGTGCCGCTGTCCCGCGCCTCGCGCCGGGTGCGGCTGGGCGTCGCCGCCGCGGTGCTGGCGGTGGTCATGACGGGCACCGTCTGGGGGGACGACGCCGACTTCCCGTTCGGCCCCTTCCGCATGTACTCGACGCGGGCGGACCCGGATGCCCCGGTGATCTCCACCCGCGTGGTGGGCCTGACCGCGGCCGGGGACGAGGTGCGGCTCTCCGGCGGCGCGGTGGGGCTGCGCCGCGCCGAGTTCGAGGGCCAGCTGCCCCGGATGCAGGAACACCCGGAGCTGCTCGCGCTGCTCGCCGACACCTACGCCGACCGGCATCCCGACGCCGAACCGCTGGTCGAGGTGCAGGTGATCCACCGCCGCATCGAGCTGGACGACGGCCAGCGCACCGGCGAGTTCACCGACACGGTCGTCGTCGAGCAGGACCTGGAGGCGCCGCAATGAGCCGGTCCGACGTCTCCTCCCCCGCCACCGACGGCACCCCGCGCAACCCGCTGCGTGCGGCGTGGTGGTTCCGGCCCGTGCCGCTGACCCGCATCGCGGTCATGCGGACCATCGCCTACCTGTTCATCTGGGTCGACGTCCTGGTGACCACCCAGTGGGTCAAGGCGCACGCGAACGTGCCGACGGAGTGGTACGCCCCGCTGACCGTCGGCAAGCTGCTGCACTTGCCGGACCCGACGCACACGGTGGTCACCGTCGTGCAGTGGGCGCTGTTGCTGACCGCGCTGGTGGCGGCGACCGGCCGGGCGCCCCGGGTGCTCGGGACCGCGGTGTTCCTCCTCTACTTCGAGTGGATGGTCATCGCGATGAGCTACGGGAAGGTGGACCACGACCGCATCGCCTTCCTGGTGCTGCTCGCGGTGCTGCCCACCGTCGGCGTCGCGCGGTTCCGGGACCGCCGCCGCTCCGAGGCCGCCGGCTTCGCGATGGCGGTCGTACTGGTCGCGGTGATGCTCACCTACTTCCTGGCCGCCTGGGCGAAGATCCGGTTCGGCGGCTGGGACTGGCCGACCGGCTCCACCCTGGCCCGCGCGGTCATCCGCCGCGGCACCTGGCTGTCGGACTGGACCCTGGACTTCCCGTGGCTGCTCGAGGCGATGCAGTGGGCGATGATCGGCCTGGAGCTGCTGTCGCCGCTGATCCTGCTGGTCTGGCGGGACCGTGCCCGGGTGGCGCTGGTGGTCTTCCTCATCGGCTTCCACCTGATGGTCTTCGCCGGCGTGACCATCGTCTTCCTGCCGCACTGCGTGGCGATCCTCTCGATCCTGCCGTGGGAGCGGGTGCCGGAGCTCCGCAGCCGCCTGGTCGGTCGCTCCCGCGGCCTGGCCCCGGCGGGCTCGCCCGCCGGCACCTGACCGGTCTCCCGGCTCAGAGCAGCGCCCCGATGCGGGCCGCCATCTCCGCCTCGTGCTGCTGGTAGGAGTCGGCGACCCCTGAGAGCAGGCCGCCCATGCCGGTCAGCGAATCGGCGACGCCCTGGGCGGCCAGCCGCCACTGCTCGTAGAGCTCGCTGAAGCGGACGGCGGCCTGGCTGTCGCTCCACCCGTCCAGCACCGACGTGTTCACGCTGCTCGACAGCGTGGCCTGGCGGGCCGTCGCCTCCGCCGCCTCGGCCCTGCACTGCCCGGCCATCGACTGCAGCGTGGCGATGTCGACCTTCATGTGTCCTCCTCCGTTCCGGGTCCCTCCCGGTGACGGCGGACGTTAGGCCGGATCCGGCGCCGACGGCCCCGGGTGTCCACAGGGGCGGACGGCGTCCACAGATCCGGGTGCAGCCCCTCCGGCAGGCCTCCCCCCTCTCACGATCGCCGGGTGACCAGCGGCTCCGCCCCCGACCGTCCGGCGACCCGTCGGTGGACTCTGGCCGGCCCGGCCGGCGCCCTGGACGTGGAGGTGCACGCGCCCGACGAGGCGCCCCTGGCCTCGCTCACGGCTGGTCTCGACCGGCTGGGAGCGGGAGCGGTGCCGAGGCTCTGGCACGGCTCGACACCACTGGCGGATGACCTCGACCTCCGCTCTGCCCACCTCGCCCACGGCGCCGTCCTCGGGCTGGGCGGACCCGGTCCCCGGCTCCCGGCCGAGGAGTCCGGGAGCGCGCTCGCACTCGAGGTCGTCGGTGGGCCCGACACCGGTCTCAGCCTCCGCCTGCCCGGTGGGCGCCACGTCGTCGGTCGAGGGAGCACCGCCGACATCGCCGTCGACGACCCCGACGTGTCCCGGCGGCACGTGGTCATCGACGTCTCCGGCGGCCGGGTGTCCGTGGCCGACGCCGGATCGGCCAACGGCAGCCGACTCGACGACGTGCGGCTGGGCACGGAGCCGGTCGAGTGGAGCTCCGGCTCGGTCCTGCGGATCGGCTGCTCGGCGCTCACCGTCCGTGGTCCCGGAGGCGCCCGCCTCGGCAGGGCGCCGGCTCCCGGCGGCCGGACGCTGGTGCGCCCGCTCGCCTCCTCACCGGCTGCTCGCCCGGACTGCGAGGTGCGCTTCCCCACCGCTCCCCCGGAGGTGGTTCGCCGGCGACTCTCCTGGGTCGCCATCGCGCTGCCCGCCGTCGCCGGAGCGCTCGGCGCCTGGCTGCTCGCGGCGCCGACCTTCCTGTTCTTCGCGCTGCTCAGCCCGCTGGTCGCGCTCGGTACCTGGCTCGGCGACCGGTGGACCGGTGCCCGCTCGTCGCGGAGCGATGCAGCGCTCCACGCCGAGGAGGTCGCGGCGGCCCGGGCCCATCTCGAGGAGGCCGTCCGGGCAGACCGACGCGCCGCGGACGTGGCTCCGCCGGATCTCGCCCGGCTGCTGGCGGCGGCCCGGCGACGCGCCGCGCCACTCTGGGAACGGCACCGGAGCACCCCGGGCGCCCTCACGGTCCGGATCGGCCGGGGACCGGGCCTCCTCCGGGTGGTCCGGGTGGAGCCCGACGGCACGAGGACGCCGCAGCGGTGCAGTGACGTCCCCGTCGTCCTCGATCTGGCGGCCAGCGGGGGGCTCGCCGTCGTCGGTCCCCGGTCGGCTGGGCTCGAGGTGGTGAGCGCCGTGCTGGCGCAGGCAGCGGTGCTGCTCTCCCCCGGCGACCTCGGGATCGCGCTGCTGACCACGCGAGAACGACTGGACGACTGGCAGTGGCTGCGCTGGCTCCCGCACACGGAACCGGCCGACGTGCGGGTCGCAGCTGTCCCGGCTGCCGACGAGGGGCCGGACATCGCGTGGCTGGAGGACGTGATCGCCCGTCGCGCGGACGGCGCCCTCTCCTCGGACGAGCCGGGTCCGGGCGATCCCGTCGGACCGTGGGTCCTCGTCGTCGTCGACCTCCCGCCGGGCCGCCGGCTGGCCGAGGCTCTCCGTTCCGCCCGCCGGCGGGGAGTCCTCCCGCTCACCACGACGGGGCCGACCGGGGACGAGTCGGCTGCCGTCCTCCGGCTGGCCGGGGAGACCGGGCAGAGCGGTCTCCTGCGCCGGCCGGCGTCGCCTCCGCAGGAGCTCGTCCCCGACCGGCTGAAGCCGGTCAGGGCGGCGGCGCTGGCCCGCGACCTGGCGCCGCTCTCCACGGCGGACGCGGGCGGGAAGCGCCTGCCCGATGCCGTCCGCCTGGTGGACCTGCTCGCCGGGGAGCTGCTGTCCGGGGTGTCCGACCACCCGGGAGCCGGGTGGTCACGGCGCCGGGACGCGCTGGTCGCCGTCCTGGGCACCTCCGCCGAGGGACCCGTGGCCGTGGACCTCTGCCGGGACGGCCCGCACGCCCTCGTCGCCGGCACCACCGGAGCAGGGAAGTCCGAACTGCTGCAGTCGCTGATCGCCGGGCTGGCTGTCGCCCATCCGCCCGACCGGTGCTCGTTCCTCCTGGTCGACTACAAGGGCGGCGCGGCGTTCGCCGAGGCGGCGGGCCTCCCGCACACGGTGGGGGTGCTGACCGACCTCGACGCCCGCACCACGGCCCGCGCCCTCCGCTCGCTCGGTGCGGAGCTCACGCGCCGTGAGGCGATCCTGGCGGCGGCCGGGGTGCCCGATGTCGCAGGACTCCCCGACGGCGCCGATCTGGCCCGACTCGTCATCGTGGTCGACGAGTTCGCCGGGCTTGCCGAGGAGCTCCCCGACTTCGTCCCCGGCCTGGTCGCCATCGCCCAGCGGGGCCGATCGCTCGGCGTCCACCTGGTGCTGGCCACGCAGCGCCCGGCCGGCGTGGTGTCGCCGGAGATCCGGGCCAACTGCAGCCTCCGGCTCTGCCTGCGGACCACCAGCGGATCCGACTCCCGCGACGTCCTCGGCACCGGCGCTGCCGCGCACCTGCCGGCGCACCGCCCGGGGCGGGCGTTCCTCCGGGTCGGCGCGTCGGAGCCGGTGCTGCTGCAGGTGGCGCGCGTGGCCGGCCGGCCGCTCGCCGGGCCCGACCACCCACGCGTGTCCCGCTGGCAGTGGCCGGACGCCCCCGACCCCGCCTCGGCGGGTGACGGCGAGGGCCCGACGGACCTGGCCGTCCTCGTGGCCGACCTGGTGCGACAGGCGGACCGGGCCGGCATCGCCCGGCCCCATCAGCCGTGGCGGCCGCCTCTCCCCGACCGCCTGCCCGTCGCGGACCTGGACGCCACAGACCTGGAGGCGGGAGCGGCCGACGGACCGGAGCAGCACTCCTCCGTGCGCGTGGGCCTGGTCGACCGGCCCGACCTCCAACGCCAGGACGTCCTGACCCTCGACCTGGCGCGGGGCGGCGGCTGGCTGGCCGTCGGGGGGCCGGCCAGCGGCCGGACGACGCTGCTCCGAGCGGTGCTCGGCGAGGCGGTCGCCACCCACTCACCGGAGGAGCTGCACGTCCACGCGCTGGACCACGACGGGGGCGCCCTCGCCCGGGTCGCCGCCGGCCTGCCGCACACCGGGACCACCGTCGGCGCCGACGACGCGTTCCGGACCACCCGGCTGGTGGACCGGCTCGCGGCCGAGGTGTCGGAGCGGCGTGCCTCCGGCAGGTCCACGCCCCGCCTCCTGTTGCTGGTCGATGGGCTCGAGTCGGTGTCGGCGCAGCTGGACGAGGCCGATCCCGCGCGCGGCTCGGCGACGCTGCTGCGCCTGGTGCGCGACGGCGGCCCGGCCGGGCTGACGTGCGTGCTCACCGCCGACCGGGCCGTTCCCGGTGGACGGCTCGCCGCCGCCGTCGGCACCCGCCTGGTGCTGCCCCTGCCGGACCGGACCGACTACGCGGTCGCCGGGATCCCGGCGCGTGCCGTCCCGGAGCACCGGCCGCCGGGGCGGGCACTGGTCGGTGAGGCCGGGTGGGAGTGCCAGCTCGCGCTGCCACGGCCGTCCGTGCCATGTGCCTCCCGCACCACGTCCACGGCGCTGCGCATCCCGGAACTGGCCCCGGACCCCGAACTTCCCCTGCCGGACGCAGGATCGCCACAGCTACCGCCGATGACGCTCCCGCTCGGACCGGGAGGCGACGAGGGAAACGTGCTCACCCTGGACCTCCAGCGCTCCGGCGGCCTCCTCGTGGCCGGTCCACCGGGCAGCGGACGGTCGGCCGTCGTCGCCGCGTTCGCGGCCCACCTCACGGCGACCGGCGTCCCGGTCGCCCGGGTCGTGGGCCCCGGCACCCACCCCACGGCGGATGCGGAGGAGGCAGCCCTCACCGAGGTCGACGCAGCGGACACGGCCGGCTGGACGGAGTGGGTGGGCCGGCTCGACGGGCGGGCGGGGGTGGTCCTCGTCGACGACCACCCGGCGGTGGCCGAGACACCGGTCGGAAGCGCCCTCACCTCCGCGCTGCCCCCGTCGGTGCTCCCGGTCCTCACCGGCACGGCCGCGGACCTGGCCGCTGTCTTCCGCGGCCCCGTGGCGGCGCTCCGCCGTCGGCGCAGCGGTCTCCTGCTGTGCCCGGGACCCGGCGACGCCGACGTGCTCGGCCTCCGGCTACCGCGCACGCCGGTACCGGCGAGACCCGGCTCGGGGTGGCTGGTCGAGTCGGGATCGGCGCGGCGGGTCCAGGTCGCGCTGCGCCGGGTGCGGGGCGACGGAGCGTCGTGACCGCCGGGAGCGCCCGAGCGGCGACGGGGTCAGAGCAGGTCGAGCAGCGGCCCGACCTCCTGCGTGGCGTACCAGGCCAGCTCGTGTCCCTCGGCCTGGTCGACGACGAACTGCGCGTCGTCGCTCCCGAGATCGGCCTCGAGGACCACATTGACCGCGGCGCGGACGTCCTCCTCCGCGTCGGAGCCGTCCACGTGGACGCTCGCCACGTCCTTCCGGTCGATGTCCGCGGCCACCCGCACCGCGCCCGCCTCGATGTGCGGCTCGTCGAGCGAGGTCACCGCCGCGTCGGGCACGTCGGCGGCGATCACCGCCCGGCGGCGTGGTGCCAGGGGGTCGTTGTCGAGCAGGCGGAGGCTCGCGCGGGCCGCGGCCAGCAGCGCCGCGTACTCCAGTTCCTCGGTGTCGGCCCCGGCGTCGCTCACCGCGTAGTGCTGGCGCAGGACGTCCGTCACGGCGAAGGCCGTGTGCGGCCCGGGCAGTCGCCCCTCGTCCACGAGCGTCCGCAGGACCGTCGTCGTCGCGGGCAGGTACACGCGCACCCGGGTCGCTCCCTCCATCGGTTGGACGACGACGTTAGCCCGGCCGGGCGGCCGTCCATTCCCGGCGCAGGGCCGGCACCCTCACCGGGAGGCCTCGACCAGCTCGGCCAGCTCCTGCTCGATGAGGTCGGCGAGCAGGTCGACGTCGCCGACGGTGTCGCGATCGGCGTTCAGGCAGACGTAGACCCGGCCGTCATAGCTGGTCATGCCGATGGACAGGCCCTGCCCGCGGACCAGGGGGACGACGGGGAACACCTCGAGCATCCGCGCGCCGGCCGCGTAGAGCGGCTGCTGCGGACCGGGCACGTTGGTGATGACCAGGTTGAACATCCGCCGCGACAGTCCCTTGGCCGCGCGGGCGCCGAGCGCGTGCAGCGTCGGCGGGGCGAAGCCGGTCAGGGCGATCAACGTGTCGGCGCCGACCGACCGGCCCGATCGCGCGACACCGCGCATGGCGTAGCTCAACCGCGCCAGGCGGACCCGGGGGTTGGGCTCCCCGACCGGCAGGTCGACCAGATAGCTCGCGACCCGGTTGCCCGGAGCCTCCTGCTCGTCGCCCTGCACCGACACCGGCACCAGGGCCCGCACGGACGTCGAGGCCACGACCGCCGCCCCCCGGGACAGCAGCCAGTCCCGCAGCGCACCCGTCACGACGGTCAGCAGGACGTCGTTCACGGTGCCGCCGTGCGCGCGCCGCACGGCCTTGAGGTCGTCGAGGTCGGCGCGCGCCACCGCGACGCGGCGCTGCCGGCTCCGGGCGGCGTTGAGCGGGCTGTTCGGCGCCGGGAAGACCGCCGACCGAGCCGCCCGGACGAAGCCCGACGCCGCACCACCCAGTCGCGCCGCCGTGGCCCGCACGTCGGTCACGGCCTGGCCGAGGCTCTCCACCGCCGCCGACGGCCGCTGCACGTACTCGCTCACGGCCGCGCGCAGCAGTTCGACCCCGCTGGGCAGCCGGCGGGGTCGCCAGGGCTCGACCTCCGGCGCCGTCGCGTCCGGCGACGGGTCGAGCAGCACCTGCGCGATGTCCACCGCCCCGAGGCCGTCGACCAGGGCGGGATGGGTCTTCGTGATGACTGCGATCCGCCCGCCGGACAGACCCTCCACGAGGTAGAGCTCCCACAGCGGCCGCCGTCGGTCCAGCGGGCGGGAGGTGAGCCGCGAGACGAGGTCGAGGAGCTGGACCTCGGTGCCCGGCCGTGGAAGCGCCGACTGCCGGACGTGGTAGCTCACGTCGAAGTCGGGGTCGTCGGCCCACACCGGGTCGGCGAGCCGGCCCGGCACCTCCAGGACCCGCTGCCGGTACCGCGGCACCAGCGGCAGTCGCGCCTCGACCAGGCCGGCGATCGCGTCCAGCCCACCGGCCGGCGGCTCGAGGAGCAGGACCCCGCTGACGTGCATCGGGGCGTCGGACTCCTCCAGGTAGAGGAACGACGCATCGATGGTCGTCAGGCGCTCCAGCATCGGCTCTCCCTCGGTCCGGCGGCCCCGTTGCTCACCGGCACGGCCGGTCCTGCGTCCATCCTGCTGTCCGGCCGACGGTCTCACCCGGCGGTGCGGCTCGATCGGAACCGGCGCCAGCTCAGGCTGCGGCGCGACGCCTGCGCGGACACGCCGGTGACCTGTGCGGCCAGGGCCCGGAGAGCCTCGCGCAACGGCGACGCCGGCGCGACCTCGGCGAGAGTGCGGCCCGAGGCGAGAGCGGCGTCGGTCGCCCGCCGGTCGGCCGGCAGGAAGGCGTCGACGCCGCGACCGGTGAAGCGCTCCAGGGCCTCGGCCACCTCGCGGTGCGGGTCCCCGGGCACCGGCCCCCGTCGCACCTGGTTGACCACCAGGAGCGGCTCGACGTCCGGCAGCGCGTCGCGCAGGTCACCCAGAGCCCGGATGCACCGCTGCAGTGCCACCGGGTCGGCGCCACCGACGCAGACCACCACGTCGGCTGTCTCGAGGACGGCGAGGGTGGCGCCGTTGCGCCGGGGTGCCGCCGTGTCGAAGGACAGCTCCTCGTCCTCCTCGAGGCTGAACCCGCAGTCCACGACGGTCAGCGGAGTCAGCCGGCGCGCCTCCTCGAGCACCTGCACCACCGCCGAGGGGCGCAGCTCCGGCCACCGGTCGGCCCGCGCGAGACCGGTCAGGACCCCCAGACCGGGGCGGACCTCCCAGGACAGCAGCCGGAGCGCGGCCTCGTCGAGGGTGCCCGCGGCCGCACGTCGCGCCGCCGCCGCCAGCCCGGGCGACTCGTCGAGCAGCCCCAGCACCTGGGCCACGACCCCGCCGTACACGTCCGCGTCGACCAGCAGCGTCTCCACGCCCAGCCGGGCCGCCTCGTCGGCCAGTCCCACCGCCACGGTGGTCCGGCCCGGCGCGCCCGTGGGTCCCCAGACGGCGACGACGATGCCCGGACCCTCCGCCCGCTCGCCCTCCGGCTGGTCCCGGTGCGGCCCGGGGAGGGCGGCCCGCGGATCGGCCATGTCCCGGCCCGCCGGCGGACCACCCGCCACGGCCTCGCGCAGCGCCCGGGCGATCTCCTCGGGCCCGGCGTCCGCCGGGAGCACCCGCAGGACACCCCACGCCTGCATCCGGCCGGCGGCACCCTCGTCCCCGGGCTCGACCAGCCCGACGACCGCGACCCCGGCAGCCGCCAGCCGGGCCACCGCGCTCCCGTCCAGCCGGCGCAGGTCGGCGGACAGCAGCGCGGCCTGCCCCGTCCCCGTCGCGGCGGCCGCGAGCAGTTCGCCCACGTCGACACAGCGACGGACGACGGTCACCCCGTGGTCGGCCCGATCGAGCGCGCCCACGAGCGCCGACTCCCAGGCGGCGCCGGTGACCGCGGTGAAGACCTGCAGCGCCATCAGCCCGTGGGCCCCGCGACACCCGGCGGCGTGGCGACCGACGGCACCGTCCCCGCAGCGGGCACCGTCCCCGCCGACGGCGCAGCGACGTCGACCGAGTCGTGCACGACCACCACCAGCGGCCGGCCGCCGACGGAGGCGAGGACAGCCGCGGCGTCGTCGGCCCCGACGGAGACGACCACCTGCACGGTGGTCGCGGCGCTGGACAGCACGCCGTCGGTCCGGCCGGTGACCGCCTGCACCGGGGCGCCCAGGACGACCGGGGTGACCGCCCCGTCGGCCACGCCGGTGGCGCCCGCAGCGGCGTCCGCCACCGCGTAGACGTCCACGATCTGACCGCGCGCCAGACCCGGCGGCACCCAGCCGGCCTGCACCGGCAGCGCCAGGCGCCTCAGCTCGGGGACGTCCTCGAGGACCGAGCCCGGCAGCAGCTCGCCCGCGCCCACCGCCCGGGCGAGGGTGCGGCCCTCCGGCCGGGTGCTGGTGGACAGGTACCGCCCCGCGGCGTCGTCCAGCCGGACGTCGACCGCGACGAGGTCCCCGCCGGAGAGCAGGGTCCCGGCCGCGAGGTCGCCCGACGCCGCCCAGACCGGCACCGTGGTGTCCGCAGCGCCCACCACCCGGGCGCCCAGCAGCACCGACACGAGCACGAGCAGCACCCCGAGCACCAGCCGCAGGTCCAGCCAGCGCGGCGGGCGCACCCGACGGGGCACCGGTCCGCGCGTCGGCCCGGCCGACGGCGGAGCGGGGCGTGCCGGCGGAGGTGCCGTCCGGACATCGGTCACCGGCGTCGACTCCGTTCACCGTCGGCGGTGCGACCCGCCTGGTCCCTCGCCGCCGGGATCCCGACGGTCGGACGCAGATGATGCGGTACGAGCGCGTTCCCGCGCATCGGTTGTCCACACGTTCGGGTGTGGACGGTGCCACGAGGACATCCGGGAGGCTGACAGACTGACGCCGACCCCGGATGAGAGACCGCCGATGCCCACACCGCGCTTCCTGACCCTCGCCGACGTGGCGGAGATCCTGAACGTCTCCTGGCGGCAGGTGTACGCGCTCGTCCGCCGCAAGGAGCTCGTCGCGATCCAGATCGGCGGCCGCGGGCAGTGGCGCGTCGAGGTCGACGAACTCGAGCGGTTCATCCAGCAGCGGTACGCCGAGGCCCGCGCCGGCGACGTCCCGGAGCTGGACCCGGAGACCGACGCCTCCCCTGCGGGGGTCGAGGGCGCCTAGTCCAGCCCGGGGGTGAGCCGTCGCACCGCGACGACGGCGTCGATGGCCACGGCCCGCACCCCCCGCACCACACCTTCGCGCCGGAACTCGCCGGGCGCGTGCTCGGCGAGCTCGAGGAAGTCCGCGCCCACCCGGTCGACGGTGCCGGTGACCGCTCCACCGTCGTCGAGCAGCACCTGCACCGGGCTGCGGTCGCGCGCGAGCCCGCGCAGCGCCCACCGCAGGTCCAGCCGCTGAGCCACCTCGCGCTCGTCCGGTACCGCGGTGGTCCGCTCCAGACCCGCCACCGCACGGACCGCGGCGAGCGCGACGAGCACCTCCCGGCTCCCGGCCGCCTCGACCAGCAGGACCCACCCGGATCCGGACTCGGCCAGCACGCCCCGGAGCTCGGCTCCGCCTCCGCACCGCAGGACGAGCTCCCGGCCGACCGCTCCACCGATGCGGTCCGCCAGGCGGATCCCGCCGAACTCCAGCCGTGCCCGCGAGGCGTCCTCCGCCCGCTCGGCCGCGACCTCCTCGGCCTCCATCTCCGCCTGCAGATCGGCGAACAACCGCTGCCACCGCACGGCCGGAGCGTACCTCTGTACACATCCCTTGCGTTTGGTGACGTTTGCTTGCTCTAGTACACGAGACGACGCGAGGAGGAACGATGTCGCTGCGACGGCTGTTCGCCACCACCGCCGCCATGGCGGTCACGGCGGCGCTGCTGGCGAGCCTGGATGCCGATCTGCCGGGGCCCGGGGCCCTGGCCCATCCGCAGGCCGTCGCAGACGCGGTCGGGCCGGACCAGCTCGTGGCCGGGCTGGCCGCTCTGCTGGCCTGGGTCGCCTGGGGCTGGGGTGCGCTCGGCCTGCTCCTCACCGCGCTCTCCGCTGCACCCGGAGTACTCGGCGCAACGGCCCGGCTGACCGGCCGGCTGGTCCTCCCGGCGAGCACCCGCCGGGCGGCCGCGGTCGCCCTGGGCCTGGGCCTGACCGTGGCCGGGCCCGGCCTGGTCGGCTGCTCCACCGCGACCGAACCCGCCGCCAGGATCCAGTCGCTGCCCCTCGCCCCGCCCGTCCCCGACTGGCCGGCCGCCGCGCCACCCGCGACCTCGCCACCGTCGGCATCCGGCGACGACCCTGTCCCCGACTGGCCGTCCGGCGACCACGTCGTCGTCCGCGGGGAGTGCCTGTGGGACATCGCCGCGGCCGACCTCCGGGCCCGGACCGGGAGCGACCCCGGCGACGACGACGTGGCCCGGGCCGTCGACGCCTGGTGGGCCGCCAACGCCGACGTCATCGGACCCGATCCCGACCTGCTGCTCCCCGGCCAGGTGCTGCGCGCACCGGTCCTCCCCGTCCCGCCCAGCGAGAGCGAGCTCCCCGGATGACCGCGCCACCGTCCTCCGCACCCGTCCCCGGTGTCCCGCTGCGGACGTTCCGGCTGACCGTCGTCCCGACGCCGCAGCCCCCGCTCGGCGACGAGCCGCTCACCGCCCTGGTACGGCACGGCATCGCACCGCCGCGGCCCCGGTACCGGCCCGGGCCGCGTCCGCGCGAGGCGCACCGGCGGGCGGCCGACTTCGGCCCGACGTGGTCGGCACGCAGCGACCTGCCCGACCCCGCGCTGGCCGGACGGCGGCTGCTCCTGCTCGTCCTGGAGGGCCTCGCGGGTCTGCGCCCCCTGTCGCAGGTGCAGCCCATGACCGCCCCGAACCTCTACGCCGGCCTGGCCCACCGCCGCCCACCGGCCTGGTGCGCGGGCGGCGGCACCGCGCCGGTGCTGCTCGGGCCGGTGCGCGTCTGCGAGCCGGTGGACGGCGTCGCCGAGATCAGCGTCGTGGCGCGGCGGTCGGGCCGGGCGCACGCCGTCGCCGCGCGCCTCGAGGGCATCGACGGCCGCTGGCGGTGCACCGCCCTCCAGATCGGCTGACCCGGAGACGACCGCGCCCCCGCCGGCACGGGGCCGGCGGGGGCGCGATCGGATCGGGCAGCGCTACTTCGAGGCGCCGTGGCAGAACTTGTACTTCTTGCCCGAGCCGCAGGGGCACGGGGAGTTGCGGGCCGGCTCCTTGTTACCGCTGACCGTCGCGGTCTTCGCCGCCTTCGCCGCGCCGCCCTCCTTGGGAGAGGCGTCGAGGCTGGGCGCCGAGTAGGTCAGGTTCTCCTGGCGGCGCGGCTCGTCGAGACCCTTGACGGCCAGCTGGGGGCCGGTGCCCGAGGTGGTCGGCTCCTCGACGGGGGCAGGGGTCACGGCACGGGCAACGGGCGCCGTCTTCTTGCCCGGGCCGGCACCGGCACTGCGGCGCGCCGTGGGCGCCGCCTTCGTGGGCGTCGTCGAAGCGGACCTCCCGGGCGCGGTGCCGACCGGGGCCCCGGCGGGCGCGGTGCCCGCGCCGTTGCCGTTGCCGTTGCCGTTCGCCGCGGCGGCGGCTGCCTGCTGACGGGCCAGGACACGGGCGGTGCCCTCCTGGGCGGCGGCGAGCGCCTTGGCCTCGGCCTCGGCCTGCTTGGCCTGGGCCTCGGCCTCCTGCTCCTCCTTGGTCTTGACCTCGAGGTTGAACAGGAAGCCGACGGACTCCTCCTTGATCCCGTCGAGCATCGCGTTGAACATGTCGAAGCCCTCGCGCTGGTACTCCACGACCGGGTCGCGGTTGGCCATCGCGCGCAGGTGGATGCCGGCCCGGAGGTAGTCCATCTCGTAGAGGTGCTCGCGCCACTTGCGGTCGAGCACGCTCAGCAGCACCCGCCGCTCCAGCTCGCGCATCACCTCGGCACCGAGGGTCGTCTCGCGCTCCTCGTAGGCGCGGTGCACGTCGTCGAGCAGCTCCTGCTTGAGCGTCTCGGGCGTGAGCGCGGCCTGCTCGCCGTCGGCGACCCGCTCGAGCAGCTCGTCGCGGTCCAGGCCCACCGGGTACAGGGCCTTGAGCCCGGTCCACAGCTGCTCGAGGTCCCAGTCCTCGGCGTACCCGGTCTCGGTGGCGCCGTCGACGTAGGCGCCCACGACGTCGTCCACCATCGTCTTGACCTGCACGTGCAGGTCCTCGCCGTCGAGCACCTTGCGCCGCTCGTCGTAGATGACGGTGCGCTGCCGGTTGAGCACCTCGTCGTACTTGAGGACGTTCTTCCGGATCTCGAAGTTCTGCTGCTCGACCTGGGTCTGCGCCGACAGGATCGCCCGGCTGACCATCTTCGACTCGATCGGCTGGTCGTCGGGGACGCGCAGCGTGTTCATCATCGACTCGAGCATCGGGCCGTTGAAGCGGCGCATCAGGTCGTCACCGAGGGAGAGGTAGAAGCGCGACTCCCCCGGGTCGCCCTGCCGGCCGGAGCGGCCGCGGAGCTGGTTGTCGATGCGGCGGCTCTCGTGCCGCTCGGTGCCGAGCACGTAGAGGCCACCGGCCTCGACGACCTGCTCGTGCTCCTCCTCGACCTGCTTCTTCGCCGCGGCGAGCGCGTCGTCCCAGGCGGCTTCGTACTCCTCCGGGGTCTCCGTCGGGGTCAGGCCGCGGGCGCGCAGGTCCTCGTCGGCGATGAAGTCGGGGCTGCCGCCGAGCTGGATGTCGGTACCGCGACCGGCCATGTTGGTGGCCACGGTGACCGCCCCCAGCCGCCCGGCCTGGGCGACGATGTGCGCCTCCCGGGCGTGGTTCTTGGCGTTGAGGACCTCGTGCGGGATCTGCTTGCGGGTCAGGTACTTCGACAGCAGCTCGGACTTCTCGACGCTCGCGGTGCCCACCAGCACCGGCTGGCCGGCCTCGCTGCGCTCGGCGATGTCCTCGACGACCGCCTCGAGCTTGGCCTTCTCCGTCTTGTAGATGACGTCGGAGCGGTCCATGCGGACCATCGGCCGGTTCGTCGGGATCGGGACGACGCCCAGCTTGTAGGTCTGGGAGAGCTCGGCCGCCTCGGTCTGGGCGGTACCGGTCATCCCCGACAGCTTCTCGTAGAGCCGGAAGTAGTTCTGCAGCGTGATCGTGGCGAGGGTCTGGTTCTCGTCCTTGATCTGCACCTTCTCCTTGGCCTCGATGGCCTGGTGCATGCCCTCGTTGTAGCGCCGGCCCGACAGCACGCGGCCGGTGAACTCGTCGACGATGAGCACCTCGCCGTTGCTGACGATGTACTGCTGGTCGCGGTGGTAGAGCTCCTTGGCCTTCAGCGCGTTGTTCAGGTAGCTGATCAGCGGGGAGTTGACCGCCTCGTAGAGGTTGTCGATGCCGAGCTGGTCCTCGACGAACTCGACGCCCTCCTCGGTGACGGCGACCGTCCGCTTGGACTCCTCCACCTCGTAGTGCTCGTCGCGCCGCATCATCGGCACGATCCGGGCGAACTCCTGGTACCACTTGCCCGCCGACTCGGCCGGACCACTGATGATCAGCGGGGTGCGGGCCTCGTCGATGAGGATCGAGTCGACCTCGTCGACGATCGCGTAGTTGTGCCCGCGCTGGACCAGGTCGCCCTTGCTCCACGCCATGTTGTCGCGCAGGTAGTCGAAGCCGAACTCGTTGTTCGTGCCGTAGGTGATGTCGCAGGCGTACTGCTCGCGCCGGTGCGCCGGCCGCTCGCCGGACAGGATCGTGCCCACCGACAGGCCGAGGAAGCGGTGCACCCGGCCCATCCACTCGGCGTCGCGCTTGGCCAGGTAGTCGTTGACCGTGATGACGTGGACGCCCTCGCCGGTGAGCGCGTTGAGGTACGCCGGCAGGACACCGGTGAGCGTCTTGCCCTCACCGGTGCGCATCTCGGCGATGTTGCCCAGGTGCAGCGCGGCGCCGCCCATGATCTGCACGCGGAAGTGCCGCTGGCCGAGGGTGCGGGTCGCCGCCTCCCGGACCACGGCGAACGCCTCGGGGAGCAGCTCGTCGAGGGACTCCCCGTCGGCGTAGCGCTCCTTGAACTCGTCCGTCTTCGCCTGCAGCTCCGCGTCGGTCAGGTCGACGTAGTCGTCGGCCAGCGACTCGACCGCGTCGGCGATCCTGTTGAGTCGCCGCAGGATCTTGCCCTCACCGGCACGGAGGATTCTCGAGAACACCACGGACCCAGAGTAGGCGGCCCGCCTGGGAGCACCAGCGCCTGCGCGCATACCCTCCGCCGGTGGCAGCAGACCCGCGCACCCTGGGCCCCGACACCCTCACCTTCCTCACCGAGCGGCACCTCGCGACGCTGACGACCCTCCGCGCCGACGGCAGCCCGCACGTCGTCCCGGTCGGGGTCACCTTCGACCCGGAGACAGCCATCGCCCGGGTGATCACGTCGGGCACGTCGGCCAAGGCCCGGCACGTGCGGGAAGGGCAGGGCCGCGTCGCGGTCTGCTCGGTCGACGGCCGCCGGTGGCTGACCCTGGAGGGGACGGCGGTCGTGAAGGACGACGCCGCGTCCGTGGCCGAGGCCGTCGAGCGCTACGCCCGCCGCTACCGGCAGCCGCGGGAGAACCCGGCGCGCGTCGTCATCGAGATCTCGGTCGACCGGGTGCTCGGCAACGCCTGAGGATGGCCGGATGGACCTGGCCGACGTCGGACCTGACCACGGAGGTGGTGCGCACCGAGCGACCGCTGCTGCGGCCCTTCCGGCCCGACGACGAGGACGCCGTCCTCGCCGCCTGCCAGGACCCCGGGATCCAACGCTGGATCACCGTCCTGTCCCTGCCGTACACGCGCGAGCAGGCGCGGGCGTGGGTGTCGGAGCTGGCGCCGGCGGAGCGCGCCGAGGGCCGCGGCATGCCGGTCGCGGTCGAGGCCGACGGCGTCCTGGTCGGCTCGGCAGGGGTGCACGTCCGCGGCGGGCGTCTCGGGCCCGAGATCGGCTACTGGATCGCCGCGGGTGCACGCGGGCGGGGCTACGCCGCGGAGACGGCGCACGCGCTCGCGGAGTGGGCGCTGGGGCTGGGCGCGCCACGGGTCCACCTGGTCGTCGACGTCGCGAACACCGCGTCGCAGGTCACCGCCGGACGCGCCGGTTTCCGGCGCGAGGGCCTGGTGCGCGGCTGCCTCGAGAACCGCGACGGCGGCCGCTCCGACGCCGTGCTCTTCGGTCGGCTGCCCGGCGACTGACGCGGAGTCGCCCGGGGACGGATCGCGTCCCCGGGCGACTCCCGATCAGGACCTCAGAGGTGGGCCGCCACCGGTTCGGCGGGGGCGTGGCTGTGCAGCGCGGCACCGTCGACGGGGACGTCGACCAGCCGGATGAGGCCGTAGTCGTAGGCGTGCCGGCGGTAGACCACCGTGGGCTGCCCGGTGTCGGCGCACTGGAAGAGGAAGAAGTCGTGACCGACCAGCTCCATCTCGTGGAGCGCCTGGTCGACGGTCATCGGCACGGCCGGGTGGTGCTTCTCCCGGACGACGTGGCCGGGCAGGTGCTCGTCGAGCTCGGAGACGAGGGGTGACCCGTCCGGTCCGAGCGCGTCGCCGTCCGCCGGCGCGGTGAGCAGAGGGGCGAGCGGGTCGGCGGTGTTGCCGTTGAGCCGCACGCTGTCGGGGGTGCGCCGGCCGTGGTGCACGCGGCGGCGGTCGGCCGCCCGGCGGAGCCGGTTCTCCAGCTTGGTGCAGGCGAGGTCGAGCGCCCCGTAGAAGTCGGGCGCGCAGGCTTCCGCGCGGACGACCGGGCCCTTGCCCCGCAGGGTGATCTCCACGCGCTGGCAGTTCGCCGACTGGCGTGGGTTCTTCTCGTGGAACAGCTCCACGTCCATCCGGAGCATCTTCAACTTGCCGTCGAAGCGGTCGAGCGAACCGACCTTGTCCTCGACGTGCTGGCGGTAGTGCTCCGGCACGTCGACGTTCCGGCCACGGACAACGATCTCCATGAGACCTCCCGGTAGTACGGGTGTGTGTCCGGTTGAACGCTAGTCGTCCAGCAGGTGTCCCGACAGTCGAGCGGGCGGCCACTCTGGAGCGGGTTCAGCCCGTCCGCGGCGTCCGCGCAGGTGGCCCCGCGGCACCGCGGCGACCGGTGCGCCGCGGCGTCGCGGCGACCACGGCGGCCAGCACCGGCGTGTCGCTCCGGCGTGTCCGGGTGAGCGTCGCGGCGGCCTCGCTGAGCGTCGCTCCGCTGGTCACCACGTCGTCCACCAGGACGAGCAGCGTGCCCGGCGGCGCCGGCCGGGCCGGCCGGACGGTGAACGTGCCGGCCAGGTTCGCCCGCCGCTGGGCAGCCGACAGACCGGCCGAGTCCACGACCCGGCCGGTCCGGGCGAGCAGCCGTCCGGACCCGGCGGGCACCCCGGCGGTCCGCAGCTCGGCGACGGCGGCCCGGGTCAGCTCGGCGACGTGGTCCCGCCCCCGGGCGCGCAGCGCGCTGCGGGTCGCCGGCAGGGGCACCAGCAGCACCGGAGTACCGGGCCCCGCCCCGGGGACACCCGCCCGGACGGCGGCCACCGCCAGCGCCAGCGCCGCACCCAGCGGCCGGGCCAGCTCGGCGCGCCCGTGCTCCTTGAAGGCGTTGACCGCCGGGCGCACCGGCCCGTCGTAGACCGCCGCGGCGACGGTGGGCGGGAAGCCCGCCGGGAACCGCCGCGGCTGCGCCAGGTGCGGCACCGCGAACTCCCCGGCGCAGCCGCGGCACAGCACCGCGCCCGGCACGCCGCAGCCCGCACAGATCCGCGGCAGCACGAGGTCGGCGAGCGCGGCGGCGGTGGCGCGCACCAGCTCCCCGACGGCACGCACGCCGCCAGCCTGCCGTGCCACCGGCCGGCGTCCGGCCGGCGTCCGCAGGTTGTGGACCGTCGGTCAGGCGGGGAAGAACGGCTCCGTGCCCGGCCGCGGCTGCTCGCCGCGCACCAGGGTCACCCAGGTGCCGCCGGACAGCTCCCACATGGTCCCGCCGGCGCCGCCCGTGCCGCCGGCGCTGACCAGGGGCTGCTGGCTCGGTGCGGCGGCGATCGAGGTCGGCTGCCCGGGCAGCCCCGCGGTCGCCACCGGGGTCAGCCCCCAGCCGTCGACACCGAGCGCGTAGGGCGCGATGCCGTCCTGCGGGCCGCCGGAGGCCAGGACCAGCAGCTGGTCGGACGCGCTCCAGGCCACGTCGAGGACGCCGGTCAGCGACGGCGCCACGGGGCGCAGGTCCCGCAGCGTGACCGGCGCGTTCTCCGCGCGGACGACGGTGCCGACGTACAGCTCGTTGCTGTTCACGACCACCGCCGCGCGCACGCCGTCGGGAGACAACTGGAGCACCGACGCAAACCCCAGCGCCCCGAGCGTGGGGGCGTTGACCGGCTGGGGCTGCCCGTCGGCCGGGACGCGCACCACCGCGGTCCCGTCGCGGACGGTCCAGAACTCGTCCCGTGTCGCCGCCACGGTGGGCGCGGTGAAGGCCCCGCCCGGCAGCACCTCGGCGAGGTCGCCCCCGTAGGGGCCCACCACCAGCGCGGTCCGGAAGTCGCGGGAGGTGACCCCGACCATCGCCGACAGCTCCCCCGTCCGCGGATCGGCCGACACGGCGGCGGACTGCAGCCCGTAGGCCCCCTGACCCGCCGGACCCGGCGCGGGCTCGCCGTCGTCCAGGCGCAGCGCGCCGCCGTCCACGTAGTGCCCCACCGCACCCTGCGGTGCCGCCTCCGGGTCGAACTCCGACCAGTCCTCGACGCTCTGCACCGGCGGGACGCCCTCGAGGTTCAGCTCCTCGCCGTCGGAGAGCAGCTCCACCGACGGCGTGCCCGGCAGCTGGGAGAGCGTCCACACCAGTTGCGCCGACAGCAGCGAGAGCTCCGGCGCCGCCAGCTCGGAGATGCCGGTGAGGTCGACCGTGACCGACAGCCCGGACACGGTGACCTTCCGGATCAGCCCGGCGTCGCCGAGGAGGTTCTGCACCCCGGCCTCCAGCGCCGGGGACGGACCGGCGATCAGCCGGTCGACCAGCGTCGTCGGCTGGGCGTCGCCGCGGATCACGTAGCGCGGGTCGGGCACCACCCGCTGCTGCGTCGGGTCGATGAAGAAGACGGCCCGCTCGTCGTAGAGCCGCTCGAAGTCCGGCTCCAGCATCACCAGGCCCTCGGGCGGGTCGCTGATCCGCCACTCCCCGCCGACCTGTTCGAGAGGGAACTCGTGGCTGAACCGCTCCTCCGTCCCGATGCTGAACACCCCGCGCGGGTCGACGGTGCCGAGCAGGTCCGCGGTGACCCGGACCGTCGCGCTGCCCTCCGACCCCGTTCCCTCGGTCACCGTGGCGTAGTCGGCCCCGATGACCGTGATGCCCGTCTCGTCGGACCACGCGTCCTTCGCCGCCGGCGTGAGGAACTCGCGAGCCACCGGGTGCTGGCGCGCCGTGCTCGCCGCCGCGTCGATGAAGCGGCGCACGATCTCCTCGGGGCTGGCGCCCTCCTCGGGGCCGATCGGCTCCAGGCCCTCGACCTCGGAGGAGCGGTCCGGTTCCTGGGTGATCTGCACCGTGGCGGAGCTGCCGGGCACGGTCGAGCAGCCGGCCAGGGCCAGCAGCAGCGCGACGAACGCGGCGCAGGCCGGACGCCGCGTCACGGCGCAGTCCCCGGACGGCGGACGATGGCCGGCCGCAGCGGGAGGGGTGAGCTGGTCAGTTCCGCTCCCGAGGTGACTGGCAGGGTCAGCCGGAACTGGGCGCCCAGACCCGGCGCTCCCCACACCTGCAGCCACCCGCCGTGCAGCCGTGCGTCCTCGAGGCTGATCGACAGGCCGAGACCGCTGCCGCCGACGGTCCGCACCCGGGAGGGGTCCGCCCGCCAGAACCGGTCGAACACGTGCTGGGCCTCGGCCGGGCTGAGCCCCACGCCGAGGTCGCGGACGGTGACGGCGACGGCGACCCGGTTGGCCGCCCAGGTGATCTCCACCGGCCGGCCGGAGCCGTGCTCGATGGCGTTGCCGATCAGGTTGCGGAGGATGCGCTGCACCCGGCGCGGGTCGACCTCGGCGATGACCGGCTGCTGGGGGCCGGCGACCCGCAGCTCGCAGCCGTGCCGGGCCGCCAGTGCCGAGAAGTCGCCCACCACCCGCTGCACCAGGGCGCCGACGTCGGTGGGTTCCCAGTCGAGCACCGCGGCGCCGGCGTCGTACCGGCTGATCTCCAGCAGGTCGGTCAGCAGACCCTCGAACCGGTCGAGCTCCTCGTGCAGCAGCTCCGCCGACCGGGCCACGTGCGGCTCGAACTCCTCCCGGGACTCGTGCAGCACCTCCGCGGCCATCTGCACGGTCGTCAGCGGGGTGCGCAGCTCGTGGCTGACGTCGGAGGTGAACCGCTGCTGCAGCTGCGAGAGCCCCTCCAGCTGGGTGATCTGGCGCTGCAGGCTGTCGGCCATCGCGTTGAAGCTCGTCGCGAGGCGGGCGAGGTCGTCCTCCCCCCGCACCGTCATCCGCTGCTCGAGATCGCCCTCGGCCAGCCGCTGCGCGATGCCGGCCGCACGCCGGACCGGGTCGACCACCAGCCGGGTCACCAGCACCCCGATCCCGACGACGAACAGCGTCAGCGCGATCCCGCTGATGATCACGGTGCTGCGGATCAGCGAGAGGCTCTCCTCCTCCTGCTGGAGGGGGAAGGCGTAGTAGAGCTCGATCCGTTCGGTCCCGGCCGCGTCGCTCGTCACCGGGGCGCCGATGAGCAGCGCGGGACTGCGCTCCCCCTCCCCGTCGGGGACGAGGGCGTACTGGGAGAACTGGCCACCGGAGTCGACGCCGGCGCGCAGGTCCACCGGCAGCGCCAGGAACACCCCGCGGCGACCGGCGATCACCTCGTCGTCGCCGGTGCGGTAGACGACGACCACCTCGAAGTCGCCCGCCGAGCCGGCGCGGGTCTGCAACTGCTGGACGGTGCGGTCCAGCGTCGTCCGCACGCTCGCGGCGTCGCCGCTGGCGATGCTGCCGACCTCGTCGCGGGCGTAGGTGACCCCGGCCTGGGCCTGGTCGATCGCGGCCTCGCGCTTCACCGACAGCAGCTGGTCACGGATCTGGCTGAACAGGACGAGGCTGACGATCACCACCACGGTGCCGGCCACGACCATCGTGATCGCGCCGATCCGCACGTGCAGCGACGAGCGCCACGCGTGCACCGCGGTCGCGGCGAGCCGGCGCAGCGCCCGCCGTCCGCGGGCCGCCCGAGCCTGGAGCCGGCGGCGCAGCCGTGCCGTCCGGTCCCGGGCCGGCGGGGCAGGCGGAACGGACGGCGCCTCGGGCGCCGGGGCGGCGGGGACGGCGGTGACGGGTGCCTCCGCCGGGACGGGCCGTGCGGTCACCGAGCCCCGATCACGGTGGGCCGGCCTTGTACCCGACCCCGCGCACGGTCAGCACGATCTCGGGGCGCTCGGGGTCTCGCTCGATCTTCGCGCGCAGCCGCTGCACGTGGACGTTGACCAGCCGGGTGTCGGCGGCGTGCCGGTAGCCCCACACCTGCTCCAGCAGCAGCTCGCGGGTGAACACCTGCCGCGGCTTGCGGGCCAGCGCCACGAGGAGGTCGAACTCCAGCGGCGTGAGGGCGATCGGCGTGCCGTCGCGGGTGACCTGGTGGGCCGGGACGTCGATGGCGATGTCGCCGATCGTCAGGTTCTCCGCCTGACCGGTCTCCCCCCGGCGCAGCTGCGCCCGCACGCGGGCCACCAGCTCCACCGGCTTGAAGGGCTTGGTGACGTAGTCGTCGGCCCCGGCCTCCAGGCCCTGGACGACGTCGATGGTGTCGCCCTTCGCGGTCAGCATCACGATGGGGACGCTGGACTGCGTGCGGATGTCCTGGCAGATCTGCAGGCCGTTGCGGCCGGGCAGCATCAGGTCCAGCAGCACGATGTCGGGCCGGGTCTGCTGGAAGACACCCACCGCCCGGTTGCCGTCGGAGACGAAGGCCGGTTCGTAGCCCTCCCGGCGCAGCACGATGCCCAGCATCTCGGCGAGGGCGGCGTCGTCGTCGACGACGAGGACGCGGCCGCGACTGGGCCCGGCAGAGGGTGCGGTGGATGCCACGGGCCCATTCTGCGCTGTTCGGAGCCCGGAACGGCGACACCCGCCCGGTCATTCGACCAGGCGGGTGTCGCGACGTGTCACTCGGCCGGGGTCTCTCCCGGCCGTCGGGTGCCCGTCAGTAGCGGTAGTGGTCGCTCTTGTAGGGGCCCTCGACGGGGACGCCGATGTAGTCGGCCTGGACCTTCGACAGCTCGGTGAGCTTCACGCCGAGGGCGTCCAGGTGCAGCCGCGCCACGTGCTCGTCGAGCTTCTTCGGCAGCACGGTGACGCCGGGGGTCTTGCCCTCGTAGGCGGCGCGGTTGTTCCACAGCTCGATCTGGGCCAGCGTCTGGTTGGAGAACGACGCGCTCATCACGAAGCTGGGGTGCCCGGTGGCGTTGCCCAGGTTCAGCAGCCGGCCCTCCGACAGCACGATGATCGTGTGGCCGTCGGCGAACCGCCACTCGTCGACCTGCGGCTTGATCGTGGTCTTGACGACGCCCGGGGTGCGCGCCAGGCCGGCCATGTCGATCTCGTTGTCGAAGTGACCGATGTTGCCGATGATCGCCTGGTGCTTGGTCGAGGCCAGCTGCTCGGCCGAGATGATGTCCTTGTTGCCGGTCGTGGTGATGATGATGTCGGCCTTGCCGATCACCTCGTCCAGCGTCGTGACCTCGTAGCCGTGCATCGCGGCCTGCAGGGCGCAGATCGGGTCGATCTCGGTGATGATCACGCGGGCGCCCTGGCCGCGGAGCGACTCGGCGCAGCCCTTGCCCACGTCGCCGTAGCCGCAGACCACGGCCACCTTGCCGCCGATCATCACGTCGGTGGCGCGGTTGAGGCCGTCGATCAGCGAGTGCCGGCAGCCGTAGAGGTTGTCGAACTTGCTCTTGGTGACCGAGTCGTTGACGTTGATCGCCGGGAAGAGCAGCCGGCCGTCGCGGGCGAGCTCGTAGAGCCGCATCACGCCGGTGGTGGTCTCCTCGGTGACGCCCTTGATCGTCTTGCCGATGCGGGTCCAGTAGCCGCCGTCCTCGGCGAGCGTGCCGCGGAGGGTCTCGAGGATGACGCCGTACTCCTCGGAGTCGGCCTCGGTGGTGTCGGGTACGACGCCGTCGGCCTCGAAGCGGGTGCCCAGGTGCACGAGCAGCGTGGCGTCGCCGCCGTCGTCGAGCAGCATGTTCGGGCCGACGACCTGACCGCTCTCGTCGCGGAACTCGAACAGGCGCTGGGTGCACCACCAGTACTCGGGCAGCGTCTCGCCCTTCCAGGCGAAGACCGGCACGCCGGCGGGCTCCTCGGGGGTGCCCTCGCCGACGACGATCGCGGCGGCGGCGTGGTCCTGGGTGGAGAAGATGTTGCAGCTGACCCAGCGGACGTCGGCGCCCAGCGCGGTCAGCGTCTCGATGAGGACGGCGGTCTGCACGGTCATGTGCAGCGAGCCGGCGATGCGCGCGCCGGCGAGCGGCTGGGCGTCGCCGTACTCGGCGCGCAGCGACATCAGGCCGGGCATCTCGTGCTCGGCGAGCTGGATCTCCTTGCGGCCGAAGCCGGCCAGGGAGAGGTCGGCGACCTTGTAGTCGGCCTCGCCGGTCGGGGTGGACAGCGTGCGGGTACCAGTGCTGGCGGTCATGTCGCTCCAGGGTGGGTGCCCGGCAGGCTGGCCGGGCGATGCAGTCGGATGCAGGGTCGCTTCGATCCCCGAGAACGGGGAGAGCGAGCATGCCGAGGCTTCGGCGGGGCTCGTGCCGCCGCTCAGTCTACGCGACGGGGGCCTGATCAGCCCTCGCAGCCGACCCCGTCACCGTCGCCGTCGAACGCATCGCTCCAGCCGGGCTCGCCGCGCCGGATCGGCGCGACGCCGGCCGCCCGCACCGCGGCGCAGTCGGGGTAGGTCACCGCGACCGGGTCGGTGGCCGGCGCCGGGACGTCGGGCGCGGGCGCTCCCGAGCCGGGGAGCGGCTCGTCGGGGCACCCGGCGAGGACGCCGGCGATGGCGTCGCGCTCGGCGGTGGTCACCCACAGGCCGTAGTCGAGCTTCACCGCGACCTGCCGGGCCACGTAGGAGCACCGGTAGGAGGTGTTCGGCGGCAGCCAGGTCGCCGCGTCGCCGTCGCTCTTCTGCTGGTTGAGCGGCCCGTCGACGGCGAGCAGGTTCTCCGGGTCGTTGGCGAAGGCGGTCCGGGTGGCCTCGTCCCACCCCTGCGCGCCCTTCTGCCAGGCGTCGGACAGGGCGACGACGTGGTCGATCTGCACGTCGTCGCTGGTGTCCTGCCCGCGGACGAACGGGATCGTCGTCCCCGAGTAGGGGTCGGCCAGGGTCCCCGAGACGACGACGCAGTCGCGGGTGCCGGGCTCGAACGCCTCCCCGGTCAGGTCGCGGGCGAGCACGTCGTTGCGGGTGTCGCAGCCGTTGCGGTCGGTGTCGACCCACCCGGCGCCGAACTGGTCCCGCTCGTACCCGGTGCGGGGCGCGCGGCCCTTCACGGCGAGCTCCCCCAGGGCGGCGAGCGCGGTGTCGGGGCGCGCGGCCTCGATCGCGGCCTCGGCGGTGTCGGCGGTGTCGCTGCCGAACGTCGTCTCGCAGCCGCCGAGCAGGACGAGGGACACCAGGGCGAGGGCTGCGCCCAGCGGAGCAGGACGACGGCGGGGCGGCACCGACCGACGCTACGTCCGCGCCCGGCCCCTCCCGGGACGACACACGGGACGACCGCCGGAGACGAGCGGAGAGCTCAGCGCACGTTGGTGGTGGACCGGTAGAGGACCGCGGGACCGCGGGCGCTCACCGGCTCACCGGCCGGCACGAACGCCGACTCCCCGCGGCGCAGCACCAGTTCCTCGCCGCCGCCCGCCTCGCCGGAGAGGACGGCCTCGCCCTCCGTGCACAGCAGCACCTGCGGCCCGGCCGTGGTGAGGCTGCCCGCCTGGTGGTCGAGCTGGCACCGGGTGAGGTCGAAGTCGTCGACCGGCACCGGGTAGCGCAGGCCGCCGGGGCCGAGCACCGGGTGCATCACCGGCACCCGGCCGTCGGTGAAGTCCAGCACCTCGATCAGCGCCGCCAGGTCGACATGCTTGTGGGTCAGCCCGCCCCGCAGCACGTTGTCCGAGCTGGCCATGACCTCCACGCCGGCGCCGCACAGGTAGGCGTGCAGGTTCCCGGCGGGCAGGAAGATCGCCTCCCCGGGCGCCAGCTTCAGGTGGTTGCACATGAGTGAGATGACGACGCCCGGGTCGCCCGGATAGGCCTCGGCCAGCCGGACGGCCCAGCGGTAGGTGTTGATGAACTCCGGGTCGGCGGCGGCCACGAACTGTCCGGCCCGCCGCGCGACCGCCTCGACGAGGTGGCTGCGCCGCTTGCCCGACAGCGCGATGAGCTGCGGGATGGCCGTCCGCAGACCCCCCCGGGCCAGGGCCGCGATGGTCGGCTTGAGCTCGGGCAGCTGCAGCTTGGCCAGGCAGTGCAGCGACTCCTCGACCGGCCGGAAGCCGCAGAGGGCCTCGAAGGTCGTCAGGGCCAGCAGCAGCTCGGGCTTGTGCCACGGGTCCTTGAACGTGCGGGCCGGGTCGTCCTGCGGGATGCCGGCGGCCTCCTCGGCCGCGTACCCGGCGGTCGCCTGCTCGATCGTGGGATGGGCCTGCAGCGACAGCGGGGTCTCGGCGGCCAGCACCTTCATCAGGAAGGGCAGCCGGTCCCCGAACCGCTCGACCACGCGCGGGCCGAGCATCCGCACCGGGTCCTCGACGATGGCCTTGTCCAGCGGGCGCCCGTCGGCCAGCAGGCTGGGCAGGTCCGGGTGGGCACCCATCCAGAGCTCGGCGTGCGGCAGCTCCGCGGGAGCCGGTCGGCCGAGCAGCTCGGGGATGACGGTGCGGCTACCCCACGGGTAGTGACGGACGTTGCTGGTGAGGTGCCACATCGACGAGGAGGTTACCGGCGAGTCGGGCACCTGAGGTGTGTAGCGCTCGTGATCCCCCCGGCACATCCCCCACCGGGGGTACCGGCGGCCTCAGACGGCGGCGCGCACGTCCTCCGCGCCCAGCCGCGCCGCGTCCGCCGTCCGGTCGTCGGGCATCCGCTGCGACTCCCGCTCGGCGGCGACCCGGGCCTCGTAGTGCGCCACCTCGCGCCCGGTCCGCTCGGCGTCCCAGCCGAGGACCCCCGCCATCAGCTCGGCGACGGCCGGGGCCGACTCCGTTCCCCGGTGCGGCGTGCTGATCGAGACCCGGGTGCGGCGGGTGAGGACGTCGTCCAGGTGCAGCGCACCCTCGGCGGTCACCGCCTGCACCACCTCCGCGGCGAGGTGCGCCGGCGCCCCGGGCAGCGGGCGGGCCAGCGCCGGGTCCGCCGCCGCGAGGGCCAGCACGGCGCCGACCTGGTCACCGTGCCGCTGGAGGAGCCGGCCGACCGTCTCCACGGGCAGGCCGGCGGCGGCGGCGAGATCGGGAGCGGCGTTCCGGACCGCGGCCCAGCGGTGCGCGCCGACCAGCGGCAGGCGCGCCGTCCGGGAGGGGGCCACCCCGGGGAGCCCGGCGGTGGCGGCGTCCACGGCGTCGGCGGCCATGACGCGGTAGGTCGTGTACTTGCCCCCGGCCACCAGCACCAGGCCGGGCGCGGGTGTCACGACGGCGTGCTCGCGGGAGAGCCGGCTGGTCTGGTCGGCCTCGCCGGCCAGCAGCGGCCGCAGGCCGGCGTAGACGCCCACGATCTGGTCGGCGGTCAGCGGCCGCCGCAGCACGCGGTTGACCTGGTCGAGGAGGTAGGCGATGTCCTGGCTGCTGGCCGCGGGGTGGTCGCGGTCCAGCACCCACGGGGTGTCGGTGGTCCCGACGATCCACTGCTCGCCCCACGGGATGACGAACAGCACGCTGGTCGGCGTGCGCAGGATCAGCCCCGGCCGGTGCTCGTCGGGGCCGCCGCCGGTCGCTCCTCCCCCCGCCGTCCCGGCGAACTGCCCACCGTCGATCGCCTCGCGCGGCACGACGAGGTGCACGCCCTTGCTGGCGCGCACCCGGAGGCTGGGCGCGCTGTCGCCCAGCATCTGCCCCACGTCGTCGCTCCACACGCCGGTGGCGGCGATGACGCTGCGGGCCCGCACCACGTAGGAGGACCCGTCGGTCAGGTCGGCCACGCGCACGCCGACCACCGGGGCGCTCTCCCCCGATCCCTCCCGGACCAGGCCGGTCACCCGGGCGCTGGACAGGCAGGCGGCGCCGAACGAGGCGGCGGTCCGCACCACGGCGAGGGTGTGCCGGGCGTCGTCGACCTGGGCGTCCCAGTAGCGGATCGCGCCCCGGACGGACCCGGGCGCCAGCCCGGGGAACTCCGCGAGCGCGGCCCGTCGGGAGAGGTGGCGGTGCGCCGGCACGCCCCGGTCGGCGGTCAGCGCGGCGCCGAGCACGTCGTAGAGCGCCACCCCGGCGCCGTAGTAGGCGCGCTGCCACACCGGCGCGGTCAGCGGCAGCAGGAACGGCAGCGGCCGGACCAGGTGCGGGGCGATCGTCGTCACCAGCCGGGAGCGCTCCTGCAGCGCCTCGTGCACCAGCGGGAACGCCAGCTGCTCCAGGTAGCGCAGCCCGCCGTGGATGAGCTTGCTGGAGCGGCTGGAGGTGCCGGCGGCCCAGTCGCGGGCCTCGAGCAGCCCCACCGACAGGCCGCGGCTGGCGGCGTCCAGCGCGGCGCCGGCGCCGGTGACCCCGCCGCCGATGACCAGGACGTCCACCACCCCGTCGACCAGCCGGGCCCGGTCGGCGCGCCGCCGCTCGGGTGACAGCAGCGTGCGGTCGGTCGCTCCCCGGTCCATGTCCCCCACTGTCCCCGTCGTCCGGCCAGCCGGGCCGGACCCGTCGTCAGTGCGCGGCGTCGTGTGTCGCCGCGCCCTTGCCCCGCAGCCGCTGCACCAGCAGCCAGACGAGCACGATGACCGCGCCGACGAGCAACCCCACCACCGCGCTGCCCAGCGTGTTCACCAGCCAGCCGACGACCCCGCCGGCGGCCTCGTGCGCACGCTCCTCCAGGTGGTGGACGACGTCGTAGGGGCCGTGCCAGCCCAGGTCGTCGGCGCCCACCAGCAGGATGTGCCCGCCCACCCACAGCATCGCGGCGGTGCCGATGACCGCCAGGCCGGTGAGCAGCTTGGGCATCGCCTTGACCAGGCCGCGGCCGACGCCGGCCAGTCCGGAGTTCTCCCGCTGGGACAGGCTCAGCCCGGCGTCGTCCATCTTCACGATCAGCCCGACGACGCCGTAGACCAGCGCGGTGATCGCGAAGGCGACGACGATCAGCGTCACCAGCCGGGCCACGAACGGTTCGTCGGTGACCTCGTTCAGCGAGATGACCATGATCTCGGCGGACAGGATGAAGTCCGTGCGGACGGCGCCGGAGACGATCGTGGCCTCGTCCTTGACCTCCGCGTCGGCGCCGCCGGCCCCGTGGCCGTGGCCGCTGACCTTCTCCCAGATCTTCTCCGCGCCCTCGAACGCCAGGTAACAGCCGCCGACCATGAGCAGCGGGGTCAGCAGGCCCTCGGCGAACTGGCTGAGCAGCATGATCGCCGGGAGGATGAAGAGCAGCTTGTTGCGCAGCGAGCCCTTCGCGATCCGCCAGACGATCGGGATCTCCCGCTCGGCGGCGAGGCCCTGCACGTACTGCGGCGTCACCGCGGTGTCGTCGACGACCACCCCGGCGGCCTTGGCGCTCGCCTTCGCAGCGGCGGCGCCGACGTCGTCGATGGAGGCGGCGGCCGCGCGGGCCAGCGTCGCGACGTCGTCCAACAGGGCTGCCAGTCCACCCGCCACGGGGGTTCCTCCGCTCGCTCGGCACTCGTGTGCCGGTGTCTCGATTCCGTGTCACCGATGGTGGTGCGTGGGCTGCCGTCCCGCGACCGGGTGGTCGCCGACCCCGTGCTCAGGAGCGCAGCGCCCGCTCCTGGTCCAGGGCGAGCGCGAGGTAGACCGCGCTGAAGTCGGCCACCGCCAGCTGCCGGGCCAGGCGGCACATCCGCCCGTACCGCTCCGGCTCCCCGTACTCGGCGAGCGCGCTGACCGGGACGTTGGCGCCGGTCGCGGTGCGCAGCACCTCCTGCATCGCCTCCGAGGCCGAGCGCGGCTCGCGCTCCCCCTGGCCGTCGTGGTCGCCGGCGTCGGTGTCGCGGATGGTGAGCAGCCGCAGCCGCCGGCCGGCGTCCTCGGAGCGGTCGCGGAAGAAGTCGTCCGCGCCGTCGCGGGGCGCCAGCGGGCCGCCGAGCACGGCGCGCGCGGCGACCCGCTGGTCGGGCAGCCGGAACGTGGTGACCGGCAGGCCGGCGAGGGTCTCCAGCTGGTCGGCCACGCGGGTGGCCGCGGCGCCGGCCAGCGGCCCCTCGGCGGCGATCACCGGCAGCGCGTCCAGCAGCTCGAGCGCGAGGGTCTTGGCCGGGTTGACGAAGGACTCCTGCGCCGGGCCGCACTCGCGGGCGACCTCGTCCAGCGCGTCGGCGATCAGCGCCAGGTCGGCGGTGGCGTCGGCGACGAGCCCGAGGTCGGTGGCCAGCTTCAGCAACGGCGTGAGCAGCGACCACAGCGTCGTCCCCTGGACCCGGGAGTGCGGCAGCGGCACGTAGGGGGCGCGGGCGGTGGAGCAGGCGGCGCGCAGCGGCGCGTCCTCGGCCCCGATGCCGACGAGCGTGACGCCGCGCCGGGCCGCCTCGTAGGCCGGCGCCACGGCGTACCGCCCGGCGCCGGTCCGCGTGGCGACGACGGCGATGTCGGTCGGCCCGGTCCACACCGGCAGGTCCGGCCCCGGGACGACGTCGACGGTCACCGGGCTCGCCGGCCCCAGCAGGGCCCGCAGCACCGACGCCGCCACCGCGCCCTCGCGCCGGCCGACGATCACCAGGCCGCGGGGGCGGCCGCCCTCGGCGACCCGCGCCAGCCCGGCCTCCTCGACCAGCCGGGCGGTCTCGCGGACCTGGGCGCCGGCGCCGGCGACGGCCGGCAGGAGCCCCCGGGGGTCGCGGGCGCGCAGCACCTCGAGGTCGTCGAGGACCTCCTCGGCCAGCTCCGGCGCGGTCATGCGCCGGCGGTGCCCCGCTGGCGTGCGAGCTCCTCGGGACCGCGGTGGCGGGCCTCGTCGAGCAGCAGGACGGGGATGCCGTCGCGCACCGGGAACGCCCGGTCGCAGGTGCTGCAGAGCAGCTCGGCGGCGGCCTCGTCGACCGTCAGCGGGCTGTGGTGGGTGTCGGGGCAGGCGAGGATCTCCAGCAGGGCCGGGTCCAGGCCCAGGGGTCCCGTGATTGCGGTCATGCGCGCACCATCTCCAGTACTCGGTCCCGTAGCCGTTCCATGGACGCCGCGTCGGGCGCCTCCACGTTGAGCCGCAGCAGCGGCTCGGTGTTGCTCGCCCGCAGGTTGAACCACGAGCCGTCGGGGAGCTCGGCGGTGAGCCCGTCCAGCTCGTCGAACCGCACCCCCTCGGTCCCCTCGTACGCCGCGCGGACCTCCGCCGTCCGGGCCGCGGCGTCGGCCACGGTGGAGTTGATCTCCCCCGAGGCGGCGTAGCGGCTGTAGGCGGCGGTGAGCTCCGACAGCGTGCCGCTCTGCTCCCCCAGCGCGGCCAGCACGTGCATCGCGGCCAGCATGCCGGTGTCGGCGCGCCAGAAGTCGCGGAAGTAGTAGTGGGCGGAGTGCTCACCGCCGAAGACCGCGTCGGTCCGGGCCATCTCGGCCTTGATGAACGAGTGGCCGACGCGGGTCCGCACCGGCTCGCCGCCGTGCTCGCGCACGATCTCCGGCACGGCCCGCGAGGTGATGAGGTTGTGGATGACCGTCGTCCCGCGGCCCTTGGCCAGCTCACGGACGGCGACCAGCGCGGTGACGGCCGAGGGGCTCACCGGCTGCCCGCGCTCGTCCACGACGAACACCCGGTCGGCGTCGCCGTCGAAGGCCAGCCCGATGTCGGCGCCCTCGCGGACCACGGCGGCCTGCAGGTCGACGAGGTTCGCCGGGTCCAGGGGGTTGGCCTCGTGGTTGGGGAAGCTGCCGTCGAGCTCGAAGTAGAGGGGGACGACGTCCATCGGCAGCCCGGCGAGGACCACCGGCACCGTGTGCCCGCCCATGCCGTTGCCGGCGTCGACGACGACGCGCAGCGGACGGATCGTCGAGAGGTCGACCAGCTCCCGGAGGTACGCGGCGTACTCGGCGAGGAGGTCGCGCTGGGAGATCTGGGCCTGCCGGTCGGGCACCCGGTCGTAGCTGTCGACCTCGGCGAGCTCGCGGATGGTGACCAGCCCGGACTCCTGGCCGATGGGCGCGGCCCCGGCGCGGCACAGCTTGATGCCGTTGTACTGCGCGGGGTTGTGGCTGGCGGTGAACATCGCGCCGGGGACGCCGAGCGAGCCGGCCGCGAAGTAGAGCAGGTCGGTCGAGCCGAGCCCGGCCTCGACGACGTCCACCCCGCGCGACAGCACGCCCTCGGCGAAGGCCCGCGACAGCGGCACGGAGGAGTCGCGCATGTCGTGCGCGGTGACGACGGCGGTCGCGCCGGTCTCGGCGTGCACGAACTCGGCGAACGCCGCGCCGATCCGGCGGGCGACGTGCTCGTCCCACTCGTCGGGCACCACGCCGCGGACGTCGTAGGCCTTGATGATCGAGCTCAGGTCCACCACGTGTTCGTCGCCCCTCGCCGGATCGAGCGACGGCTCCCTGGCCGTGCGCCCGTTGATCCTAGGAGGACGCCCGGTTCAGGACAGGTCGGGGAGGACCCGCAGGTGGCCGCGGCGCGTGCCCCGGCCGTCGTCGGCCGGGTCGCGGGGCGGCTCGGGTCGCGCGGCCTCGCGGACCGCGTCGGCCAGGGCGAGCAGGTCGTCCCCGGTCGGGCCGACGTCGTCGACGTCGATCTCGTGCCGGACGACCTCCCAGCCGCGCGGCACGGTGAGCCGCTGGGCGTGGAACTCGCAGAGGTCGTAGCTGTGCGGCTCCGAGAACGTCGCCAGCGGACCGACGACAGCGGTGGACTCCGCGTACACGTAGGTCAGGGTCGCCGCTGCCGGTTGCGCGCAGCCGCTGCGCGAGCAGCGACGTGACTGCCTCACCACCGGTTCCTCACGCCCTGGACACTAGACGCGAGGCGGCGACGATGGGAGCAGGCGCACCGGGTTTTCGGAGTGACGGGAGCAGGAGCCACATCCTGCACGATGGACCCCATGGGCACCGCCAGCGAGCCGACGACCGGTCCCGTCCTCCTCCTCGGCGGGCGCAGCGAGATCGGCGTCGCGGTGGCCCGGCGGCTGGTGGCCGCCGGCGCCCGGCACGTGGTGCTCGCCGCCCGCCGCGCCGACGACCTCGACGACGAGGCCGGCGCGCTGCTCGACGCCGGGGCGGTCGCCGTGGACCGGGTGGAGTTCGACGCCGACGACCTCGGCTCGCACGCCGACGTCCTCGCCCGGGTCGAGCACCGGCACGGCCTGCCCGGCACGACGCTGGTCGCGTTCGGGGTGCTCGGCGACCAGGCCGCGGCCGAGTCCGACCCGGCCGCGGCGGTGGCCGTGGTGCACACCGACTACGTCGCGCAGGTGCACGTGCTCACCCTGCTGGCGCGGCGGTACCGCGAGGCCGGGCGCGGCCGGATCGTCGTCTTCTCCTCCGTCGCCGGCGCGCGGGTGCGCCGGGCGAACTACGTGTACGGCTCGGCGAAGGCGGGGCTGGACGGCTTCGCCAGCGGGCTGGCCGACGCGCTCGCCGGATCGGGGGTCCGACTGCTGCTCGTCCGGCCCGGGTTCGTCGTCGGGCGCATGACGCGGGGCATGTCGCCGGCGCCGCTGTCCAGCACGCCCGACACCGTCGCGGACGCCGTCGTCGAGGCCCTGGCGCGGGACCGGGAGACCGTCTGGGTGCCGCGCGCCCTGGGCCCCGTCGCCGCGCTGATGCAGGTGGTGCCCCGCGCGCTGTGGCGCCGGCTCCCCCGCTGAGACGTACCCTCCTGTCGCCATGAGCCGACCTCCCCGCCGACCGGTCCGGTCCCGCCGCGACCGGCACGGCCGTGGGCTGCGCGGGCGGCTCGTCCCCGCGGAGGTCCCGCTGTCGCGCAGCCGGGCCGAGCAGTTCGACGACCTGGTGCTCGACGCGGTCGAGGACCTCGAGCGCCGCTGGGAGCGGGAGCTGGCCGGCGTGGAGTTCGCCGTCGAGGACGTGCCGTGGGTGGAGCACACCAGCCCCGACGAGGTGGTCCTCGACGCCGACGTGCTCGACGACAGCAGCGTGCCGCTGGCCCGGGTGCTGCCCGCGCACCGCGAGGGCGGCCGGGACGTGCCCGCCCGGATCATCGTCTACCGCCGGCCGCTGGAGATCCGCGCCGCCGACCGGGACGACCTCGCCGACCTGGTGCGCGACGTCGTCGTCGACCAGGTCGCCGTGCTGCTGGGCCGCGACCCCGAGGAGATCGACCCCACGGGCTGAGGGCGGACGAGGCGATCCGCCCCCCTGAGATGCTGGGCACGATGGACGCCGCTGCCGTGCTCTGGGCCGTGCTCGGCGCCGTCGCACTCCTGGCCGGCGCGGTGCTGCTCGTCGTCCCCGCCGCCGGCCGCCGCCGGCAACGCCCCGGGGACCTCCCGCCGCCGGCTCCCGGCCCGGCGTTCCCGGACGACGACCTGCCGGCCTTTCGCGCCACGCCCCCGGGGACGCCCGGCGCGGCCGCCGCCCGGCCGCCGGCCCGGGTGCTGCCCGCGCCGGTCGCCGATCCGGACGACGCCCCCTCCGCCGGTCGCGTCGTCGTGGCCATGGCGGCGGCCGCCCTGCTCCTGCTCGGGGTGCTCGCCGTCGTCGCCGGGATCAGCCGGGAGGGGACGGCCGACTCCGGGGCGGGCCGGGCCGACAGCTCTCCGACGTCGGCCCGGCCGGTGCCCGAACTGCCCGAGGTGCCGCCGGCGCCCGCGCCCGGAGCGGCCGGCGCCGGCGGCCTCGCCCACCTCTCGGTCCCGCTGGACGCCGGCGGCCGGGCCGCCCGGCTCTCCTTCGCGCCGCTCGTCCTCGAGCACCGGGCGGTGGGGACGACGGTCACGAGCCCGGCCCTGAGCGTGACGGCGCGGGGCGACGGCACGGCCCTGGCCCACGTCCGGCTGCCCATCTGGAACTGCCTGTCCACCGAGGCGCCCGCGGACCCGCTCGCGGCCGGGTGCACGCCCGGGCCGGTCGAGTACGCCGACCTCCCCTCCCCCGCCCTGGCCACCGAGGCGGACGACGACGTGCTGCGCCTGACCGGGCGGTTCCCCACCTACACGCGACCGAACGGTGGACCGCCGGTCTACACCGGCCGGGTCTACGAGCTGACCGTGTCGCTGGGCTCCGACGGCGCGGCGGACCCCGGCGCCTGGGCCCCGGCGAGCGGCACGCTGTTCCTCGGCACCGACCGGGCGGAGTCGGTGCCCGACCGGGCGCTCAGCGCGGTGCTGGTGGGCGGCTGAACCAGCCGGCGGAGACCCGCAGCGACGTCGCCGGCGCTCCCATCTCGTGATCCAGGGCGGCCGGGTCGCCGCAGCCCACCCACGGCTGCCGGTCGGCGCCGTCGACGAGCGTCAGCACGGTGGCGCGGACCCGCGGCCCGTCGGTGAGCACGGCGACCTCCACCTGTCCGATGGCCGCGTGCAGGCGGGCGGCCGCGCGGAGCAGGTCACGGCACCGCCCGTCCGGCTGGGCCGCGAGCAGGGCCGGCAGCCGGCGCTCCACCTCGCGGGGGTCGCGGCTGCGGGCGACGGACCCGCCGGCGCCGTCGAGGCGGTCGACCAGCCGGCTGGTGCGGGCGGTGGCGAAGGAGGCCTCGGGGCGCAGCAGCCCCAGGGCCCGCGAGGTCGGGTCGCCCAGCGGCAGGCCGGACAGCGACAGCGACCAGGGGGCGGACCGTCCGGAGACCAGCGACAGGACCCCCTCGGCCAGCCGGGCGGCCGCGTCGTCGTCCCGGGCGAGCAGCCGGGCGTGCGGTCGCCCCGGGGGCACCGGGCCGGCGCCGTCGCCCAGCAGCGTCAGCTCCAGGGCGGCCCCGCGCCGGCGGGCGGTCAGCAGGGCGAGCCCGTCGGGCCGTCCCCCCGGCGCCTGCTCGACGACCACCGCGACCGGGGACCCGGTGCCGGGCCGGGCGGCCGAGACGTTCAGGACGGCGGTGAGCCAGGGGGCGCGGGCCGGGATCGGCGCCCGCAGCGAGGCCATGAGCGGGGCGGCGGCCCGGAGCTCCCGGGGGACGTCGGCACGGCCGGTGACCACCCGCGTTCGCACGCCCGCCATACGACCACAGCCGCCGATGCTCGACGCATCGACGGCTGTGGACGGCCTCGCGGCCGGGGGTGCTAGACCGCGCGGCGGCGGAGCCGGCGGCGCTCCCGCTCGGAGAGACCCCCCCAGATGCCGAAGCGCTCGTCGTTGGACAGTGCGTACTCCAGGCACTCGGCCTTGACCTCGCAGCCGGTGCAGATCTTCTTCGCCTCGCGGGTGGAGCCGCCCTTCTCCGGGAAGAACGCCTCCGGGTCCGTCTCGGCGCACAGGGCACGCTCCTGCCACGACGGCGCGTCGTCCTCACCCAGGCCCAGCAGACTGCCGAACACGGGGGTCGACGCCACCGTGCCCCGGTCGGCCGGCCGATCGGACGCGCCCATGTGGTCGCTCAACCACGACACCTCTGCCATGACGATGCGTCCCCTCTCGCTCTCGTCCCCGACGCGATCCGCGGGACGTTCCCGCGGCTCAGCAGTCGGTGACACCGCGGGAATTACACGCGTGTCGTTGGGTGACCGTCAACCTCGCTTGGTGTAACCAAATGACCACAGGAGCCCCACGAGTCACAGATCGTTCGTCAGATCTCGTCCCGAGCTGCGACACGCCGGGCGAACAGTCGACAAGTGCCCATGAGGCACCATGAAGTTCGTGGAGATCGTCGTACTGGCCGGCGGCATCGGCGGCGCCCGGTTCCTCAGCGGACTCAAGGACGTCACATCCGGGTCACGGATCACCGCCGTGGTCAACACCGGCGACGACGTCACCCTGCACGGCATGCGGATCTGCCCCGACCTCGACACGGTGATGTACACCCTCGGCGGCGGGATCGACCCCGAACGCGGGTGGGGCCTGGCCGGCGAGACCTGGCGGGTCAAGGAGGAGCTGGCCGCCTACGGCGCCGAGCCCACCTGGTTCGGCCTCGGCGACCGGGACCTGGCTACGCACCTGATCCGCACCCGCATGCTCGACGCCGGCTACCCGCTCTCCCAGATCACCACGGCGCTGGCCGACCGCTGGCAGCCGGGCGTCGACCTGGTCCCGATGAGCGACCAGCGGGTGGAGACCCACGTCCTGGTCACCGACCCCGACTCCGGGCGCCCCGCCGCGATCCACTTCCAGGAGTGGTGGGTGCGCCACCGTGCGGAGCTGCCCGCGACCGGCTTCGTCCAGGTCGGCGTCGACGACGCCCGCCCGGCACCCGGTGTCGCCGAGGCGTTCGCCCGCGCCGACGCCGTCCTGCTGGCGCCGTCCAACCCGGTCGTGTCGATCGGCACCGTGCTCGGGGTGCCGGGGCTGCGCGACGCGCTGCTGGCCGCGCCGGGGAAGGTCGTCGGCGTCTCCCCCATCGTCGGCGGCGGTCCGGTGCGCGGGATGGCCGACCGGTGCCTGCCGGTGGTCGGTGTGGAGGTGAGCGCCGAGGGCGTCGGGCGGCACTACGGAGCCCGCTCCGACGGCGGCCTGCTCGACGCCTGGCTCATCGCCCCCGGTGACGCGGCCGACGTGCCGGGCGTCGACGTCCGGCAGGTGCCGCTGCTCATGACCGACCCCGAGGCGACCGCCGCGCTGGCGCGCGCCGCCCTGGACGCCGCGGGTGTCTGAGCCGCCGCCCGGCATCTCCGTGCACCCGGTGCCGGAGTTGCCGGAGTTCTCCCCCGGCGACGACCTGGCCGGAGCCGTCGCGGCCGCGGCGCCCTGGCTGGCCGACGGCGACGTCGTCGTCGTCACCTCCAAGGTCGTCGCCAAGGTGGAGGGCCGGCTGGTGGCCGTGCCGCCGGGCGAGGACCGCGAGGCCGCGCGGCAGCGGGCCATCGACGGCGAGACCGTGCGCGTGGTGGCCCGCCGCGGACCGCTGCGGATCGTGGAGACCCGCCACGGCTGGGTGGTCGCCGCCGCCGGCATCGACGCCTCCAACGTCGCCAGCGACGCCCTCGTGCTGCTCCCCGAGGACGCGGACGCCTCCGCCCGCGGTCTGCGCGCCCGGCTGGCCGAGCTCCTGGGCGTGGACGTCGCCGTCGTGGTCAGCGACACCTTCGGCCGGACCTGGCGGGAGGGGCTGACCGACGTCGCCGTCGGAGCCGCCGGGATCTCGGCGCTCACCGACCTCCGCGGTGCCGTCGACGCGCACGGCAACCAGCTGGAGACCACCCAGGTCGCCGTCGTCGACGAGCTCGCCGCGGCGGCCGACCTGGTGAAGGGCAAGCTGGCCGGCCTGCCCGTCGCCGTCGTCCGCGGCTGGCCGGCCGCCCCCCCGACCGAGGACACCGGCACCCGCCCGCTGGTCCGCCTCGGCCCCGGCGACCTGTTCCGCTTCGGCACCCGCGACCTGGTCCCCAGCCGCCGGCCGGCCGACGACGTCGTCCCGCGCCCCGGGGAGCTCGACGCCGTGGCCGAGGCGTTCCGCGTCGCGGCCGCCGCGCTGCCGGACTTCCCGGTGGTGCTGCGCTACGGCGGCGGCGACGGCGTGGTCGACGTCCACCTGCCGGAGCGGGCGACGGTCACCACCGCGCTGAACCTGGGCGCGGTGCTCGGGGCGGTCGTCGTCCAGCTGCACGCCGAGGGCTGGGCGACCCGCTGGGAGCCGGTGGGCACACCGGGCGGCTCCTCCCTCGTCGGGAGGATGTGGGTCGGCTCCGACGGCACCTGACCTGCACGGACCCGTTAGCGTCCGTCCCATGCGCGGGATCATCCTGGCCGGGGGCACGGGGAGTCGGCTCTTCCCCATCACGCAGGCCGTGAGCAAGCAGCTCATGCCGGTCTACGACAAGCCGATGGTCTACTACCCGCTCTCGACGCTGATGATGGCCGGCGTCCGCGAGGTGCTGGTGATCACCACCCCTGGCGACCAGGCCGCCTTCCGGGCCCTGCTGGGCGACGGCACGCAGCTGGGCATGCGGATCGAGTACGCCGTCCAGGAGCGGCCCGAGGGGCTGGCCCAGGCCTTCCTCATCGGCGCGGACTTCATCGGCGGCGAGTCGGTGGCGCTGGTCCTGGGTGACAACATCTTCTACGGCGCGGGCCTCGGCACCGCCCTGGGCCGGCTGCCCGACCCCGACGGCGGCCACGTCTTCGCCTACCACGTGGCCAACCCGGCCGAGTACGGCGTCGTGGAGTTCGACGACGGCGGCCGCGTCCTCTCCATCGAGGAGAAGCCGGCCGAGCCCAAGAGCTCCTACGCCGTCCCGGGCCTCTACTTCTACGAGTCGTCGGTGGTCGACGTCGCCCGCGGCATCACGCCCAGCGCCCGCGGCGAGCTCGAGATCACCGCGGTCAACGAGCACTACCTGCACCAGGGCCGGCTCACGGTCACGGTGCTGGACCGCGGCACCGCCTGGCTGGACACCGGGACCTTCGCGTCGCTGCGCCAGGCCACCGAGTTCGTCTCCGTGGTGGAGGAGCGCCAGGGCCTGAAGATCGGCTGCATCGAGGAGGTCGCCTGGCGGCAGGGGTGGCTCTCCGACGAGCAGCTGCAGGCCATCGCCGAGCCGCTGGCCAAGAGCGGGTACGGCAGCTACCTGCTGGGGCTGCTCGCCGAACCCCGCTGACCCCTCGCCTCCCGCAACCGGGCGGCGACGTCGCCGTGCACCGCACGCTTCACCGCCGCCAGTCCACCGGCGGGCACCTCGGCGAGCTCGGCGGCCAGGTCCAGCGCCACCGTCCGCGCCTGCCCCGAGGGCACCACCCGGGTGACGAGCCCCCAGCGCAGCGCCTCCGCCGCGGTCACCCGGCGGCCGAGGGCGAGGATCTCGGTGAGGACGCCGGGCGGCACGAACCGCGACCACACGAGCTCGCAGGCGGGCGCCGGCGCGATGCCGTACCGGGCGTGCGGCTCCTGGAGGTAGGCGTCGTCGTCCATCACGACGACGTCGGCCATGGCGACGAGCTCGGCACCCCAGCCGATCGCGAAGCCGTGCAGCGCGACCACCAGGGGCTTGCCGAGGTCCTCGAACGCCAGCCGGAGCCGCTCCTCGGTGAGGTCGGCCAGCTGCCGCTGGAACGCCGCGGCGGCCGTCCCGGTGACCAGCTGCTGCAGGACGTCGGTGTCCCCGCCGGCCGACAGCGCGCGACCGCGACCGCTGAGCACGACCACCCGCACGTCGTCGTCGGCCGCCGCCGCGCGCAGGGCCTCGTTGAACTCCGCCTGCAGCTGCGGGCTCGCGGCGTTGAGCTTGTCCGGCCGGGCCAGCTGCACGGAGCAGACCGCGCCGATCCGCTCCACCACCACGGTCGGATCCGTCGCCGCGCCTGCCACGTGCCCTCCCCAGCTCCGGTCCTGCTGCCGCACGGACCCTAGGGGTCGGGACGGTTAGTCTCCGCCTCCATGTGCGGCATCGTGGGGTACGTCGGTCCGCAGGAGGCGCTGGGCGTCGTGCTGGAGGGCCTGCGCCGGCTGGAGTACCGGGGCTACGACTCCGCGGGCGTGGCGGTCCGGATCGGCGACCCGGCGGCCGGCGGGGAGCTGGCCACCGCCCGGAGGGCCGGGAAGCTGGCCAACCTGGAGAAGGCCCTGGCCGGCCAGCCGCTGCCGCCCTCCACGATCGGCATCGGGCACACCCGCTGGGCCACGCACGGCGGCCCGACCGACCGCAACGCCCACCCCCACCTGTCCACCGACGCGCGGGTGGCGGTCGTGCACAACGGGATCATCGAGAACTTCGCCGCGCTGCGCGAGGAGTTCGAGGCACGCGGCATCGAGTTCGGCTCCGACACCGACACCGAGGTCGCCGCGCACCTGCTGGCCGCCGCCTACGACGACCTGCCGGCCGGCCCCGACCGGTTCGCCGAGGCCATGCGCGCCGTCAGCCGGCGGCTCGAGGGAGCCTTCACCCTCGTCGCCACCCACGCCGACGAGCCGCACACGGTCGTCGCCGCGCGCCGCAACAGCCCCCTCGTCGTGGGCGTCGGGCAGACCGCCGACGGCGTCCCCGAGTACTTCCTCGGGTCCGACGTCGCCGCGTTCATCGCGCACACCCGCGAGGCGCGCGAGCTCGGCCAGGACCAGGTCGTCGAGATCCACCGCGAGCGGGGCCTGACCGTGACCGACTTCGCCGGGACGGTCGTCGAGCCGACCGCCTACACCGTCGACTGGGACGCCGCCGCCGCCGAGAAGGGCGGCCACGACTGGTTCATGCTCAAGGAGATCGCCGAGCAGCCGCAGGCGATCGCCGACACCCTGCTCGGCCGGATCGGGGACGCCGGTGAGCTCGTGCTCGACGAGGTCCGCCTCTCCGACCAGGAGCTGCGCGACATCGACAAGATCTTCGTCGTCTCCTGCGGCACCTCGTTCCATGCCGGGCTGATCGCCAAGTACGCCGTCGAGCACTGGACGCGGATCCCGGTCGAGGTCGAGGTGGCCTCGGAGTTCCGCTACCGCGACCCGGTGCTGGACCGCTCGACGCTGGTCATCGTCATCAGCCAGTCCGGCGAGACGATGGACACGCTGATGGCGCTGCGGCACGCCAGGGCGCAGGAGGCCCGCACGCTGGCGATCTGCAACGTGAACGGGTCGACCATCCCGCGCGAGTCCGACGCCGTCCTCTACACCCGCGCGGGCCCGGAGATCGCGGTCGCCTCGACCAAGAGCTTCCTGGCCCAGATCGTGGCCTGCTACCTGGTCGGGCTGTTCCTGGCCCAGGTCCGCGGCGTGAAGTACGCCGACGAGGTGGGCGCCATCGTCGAGGACCTGCGTCGGCTGCCGGAGGCCGTGTCCGAGGTGCTGCTCCAGATGGAGCCGGTGCGCGCGCTCGGCCGGTCGCTCGCCTCGGCCGGCACGATCCTGTTCCTCGGCCGGCATGTGGCCTACCCCGTCGCCCTCGAGGGGGCCCTGAAGCTCAAGGAGCTGGCCTACATCCACGCCGAGGGCTTCGCCGCCGGCGAGCTCAAGCACGGCCCGATCGCGCTGATCGAGCAGGGCACGCCCGTCGTGGTCGTCGTCCCGTCGCCCCGGGCCCGGGAGTCGGTGCACGGCAAGGTCGTCTCCAACATCCAGGAGGTCCGCGCCCGCGGCGCCCGGACGATCGTCATCGCCGAGCAGGGTGACGACGACGTCGTCCCCTACGCCGACCACATCATCCGGGTGCCCCGCACACCCACCCTGCTCGCGCCGGTCGTGACCACCGTGCCGCTGCAGGTGCTCGCCTGCGAGATCGCCGACACCCGCGGCCACGACGTCGACCAGCCGCGCAACCTCGCGAAGTCGGTCACGGTCGAATGAAGGACCTCGCTGCCCCCCACGCCTCGCAAGCTCGGCGCGGGCCCCTGCAGCGAGGCCGAAGAGCTGAACGCTAAATGCGGCGGTGGTCGGTGGGCGCGTTCCGCGGGCCGAACCGCGGTGCCCGGGCGACCCCGTTGGTCAGCAGCAACCGCACCACCCGGTGCCGCTGGCCGGTCCAGGGCTCGAGCAGCGCCATCATCCCGTCGTCGTCGGTGCGGGCCTGACCGGTCAGCGCGAAGCCGACCTGGTTCTTCAGGTGGTAGTCCCCGTAGCTGACCGTGTCGGGGCAGCCGAACACCCGCTGCACCACCTCGGCCGCCGTCCAGACGCCGATGCCGGGCACCGTGCGCAGCCGGCGCTGCAGGTCCGCGGAGTCCACGGCCTCCGGCGGCTCCATGCGGGACGCGACGGAGGTGACGGCGCGCAGCGCGCGGCGGCGGGCACCGTCGAGGCCGCAGCGGTGCCACTCCCAGTCGGTCACCTCGAGCAGCCGCCGGGGCGACGGCGGCACCCGCATGCCCTCGGGTGCGGGACCGGGCGCCGGCTCGCCGGCCAGCCGCAGCAGCGCCCGCCACACGCGGTGCGCCTCGGTGGTGGTGACCTTCTGCTCCAGCACCGCCGGGACCAGGCAGTCCCAGGTGCGCTCGGTGCGGCCCAGGCGCAGCCACGGGGTGGTGCGGTGCAGCCGGGCGACCAGCGGGTGGTCCCGGCAGTCCAGGGCCGAGGGGTCGTCGTCGGCCCCCAGCCAGAGCGACACCCGGCTGCCGGCCCACTCCGCCCCGGCGCCCCAGGCCGCCACCCGGACCTCGCCGCCGACCACGGTGATCCGCACGGTCGCGGGGCCGTCGGGGGTCGTGGTCACCCGCCAGGTCCCGTCCTGCTCGAAGCGCAGGGTGGGGTCGCCCGTCCCGCGCAGGTGCACCGACAGGCTGCGGCGGACGTCGAGCGGCCAGTCCGGCCGGAACGCCGACTCGAAGGCCGGCGCGGCGGTGCTGCGGGGAAGTGTGGGGGTGCTCACGGCGTGCTCCGGGGTGCGGGGGAAGCGGTGCTCGCCCAGGACGGTGGACGGGGGCTCAGCGCGGCGCCATGCGGAGCGCGCCGTCCATGCGGATGACCTCCCCGTTCAGGTAGCCGTGCTCCACGATGGCCAGCGCCAGCTCGGCGAAGTCCTCGGGCCGGCCCAGCCGCCGCGGGAACGGGATGCCGGAGGCCAGCGCCGTGCGGGCCTCTTCGGGCAGGCTGCCCAGCAGCGGCGTGTCGACCAGCCCGGGGGCGATCGTGCAGACCCGGACGCCGACGCTGGACAGGTCCCGCGCCGCCGGGAGGGTCAGCCCCACGATGCCACCCTTGGACGCCGCGTAGGCGATCTGCCCGATCTGACCGTCGTAGGCGGCGATCGAGGCGGTGTTGACGACGACTCCGCGCTCGCCGTCCTCCCCCGGCTCCGTCCGCGCCATGGCGGCGGCGGCCAGGCGCAGCACGTTGAAGGTGCCGACCAGGTTGACCATCACCGTCTTGGTGAACTGCGGCAGGCCGTGCGCGGAGCCGTCCCGGTTCACCGTGCGCTCGGCCCAGCCGATGCCGGCGCAGTTGATCGCGATGCGGAGCGGGCGGTCCTTGCCGGTGGCCTCGGCGATCGCGGCCTCGACGCTCGCCTCGTCGGTCACGTCGGTGCGGACGAACGTCGTGTGCCCGCCGAGCTCGGCGGCGAGGGCCGTCCCGGCGTCCTCGTTGAGGTCGAGGATCGTGACGGCGGCACCGCGGGCGGCCAGCGCGCGGCTGGTGGCGGCACCGAGGCCCGAGGCCCCTCCGGAGACGACGGCGGCGACCTCGAAGCTCTTCATGCCCCGAGGCTAACCAGACCGCTACGAGAAGCGCGGACCGTGGGCGGACTCGACCTCGGCGAGCAGCTGCTTGACCCGCTCCGCCTCGCCGATGGGGCAGACCATCGTGACGTCGGCGGTGTGCACGACCACGCTGTCGCGGACGCCGACCAGGGCGACGAGGTGCTCCGGGTCGTCGCTGAAGACGATGTTGCCCGCCGAGTCGAGGGTCACCGCCAGACCGCGGACGGCGTTGTCACCGACCGTCTCCAGCGTCTGCGCGAGCGCCGGCCAGGACCCGACGTCGAGCCACTCGACGTCGAGGTCGGCGACCAGGACCCGCCCCGGCTCGCGCGCGGCCGGCTCCAGGACGGCGTAGTCGACGCTGATCTTCGGCAGGGTCGGGAAGACCTCGGCGAGGACGGCGTCCCGCTGGGCGCCCGCCGGCGCGGCGACGATCCGCGCCAGCCCCTCGGCGCTCTCCGGCAGGTGGTCGGCCAGCGCGTCCAGCACGGTCCGGGCCCGCCAGACGAACATCCCCGAGTTCCACAGGTACTCCCCCGACGCGAGATACCCCTGGGCGGTGGCGCGGTCGGGCTTCTCCACGAAGGCGGCGGCCTCGGCGACCCCGGCCACCTCCGTCGGCCCGCCGCGGCGCACGTAGCCGAAGCCCGTCGCCGGCGAGGTGGGCCGGATGCCGAGGGTGACCAGCGACCGCGGCCGGGCGGCGAGCGCGTCGTAGGCGGTGCGCAGGACGTCGGCGAAGCGCTCGACCGGGCGGATCACGTGGTCGGCGCTGACCACCGCCAGCTCGGCGTCCGGGTCGGCGTCGGCGACCAGCGCCGCGGTCAGTCCGACCGCGTTGGCGGTGTCGCGGGCCACGGGCTCGAGCACCAGCCGGTCGGGCCGCAGCCGGGGCAGCGCGGCCTGTACCTGGTCGCCGTACCGCGCGGCGGTGCACACCCAGATCCGCTCGGCGGGCAGCACCGACTCCAGCCGGGTGAACGCCTCGGCCAGCAGGCTGTGCGCACCCCGCCCGTCGCCGTCGCTGACGACGTCCAGCAGCTGCTTGGGCCGCGCCGCGCGCGACAGCGGCCACAGCCGTGTCCCGGACCCGCCGGCCATGATCACCGCGTGCCTCATCGGGCGGCTCCCCCGCGGGCGGCCCGACCCGGCTTGGCGAGCTTGGCGGCACCGGGCACGCGGGCGCGGCCCACACCCTCGGCCCGGCGCTGGAACGGCGCGCCGGCCGCCACCCGCCCGCTGACGTAGGAGACCAGCATCCGGGCACCCAGCCCCGCCCGGAACGCCGCCCGCAGCGGCGCGTTGCGCCGGCCGGGGTGCCGCGCGGACAGGTAGCGCAGGGCGCTGGTGTGGTGCACGCGGGCCATCCGGTGCGGCTCGCGGCTGGTCGCCTGCCCGCCCTCGTGGACGACGACGGCGCTCGGGACGTAGACGTGCAGCCAGCCCCGGCGGCCCAGCCGCTCGGCGAGGTCGACGTCCTCGAAGTACATGAAGTAGCCGGGGTCGAACCCGCCGACCGACCGGAACGCGGCGACGTCGACGAGCAGGCAGGAGCCCGACAGCCAGCCCGCCGGTCGCTCCCGCGGCTCCTCGCGCTCCCGCCGGTAGCGGGCCGTCCAGGGGTTGCCCGGCCAGGCCCAGCCCAGCGCCGCGTGCCCGATCCCGGTGGACAGCCGGGGCAGGTCACGGGCGGAGGGGTAGAGCTCGCCCTCCGGCGTGCGGATGGCCGGGCCCAGCGTCGCCGCGCGGGGCCAGCGCGCGGCCGCGGCGAGCAGCTCGTCGACCGAGCCGGGCTCGAACCGGAGGTCGGGGTTGGCGACGAGGGCGTAGCCGTCGGGGACCCCCGCCAGGCCCGCGTTGGCCGCGGCCCCGTAGCCGACGTTGCCGCCGGTGGGCAGCAGCCGCACGTTCGGGTGCGCGGCCGCCGCGGCCTCCGGGGCGCCGTCGGTGGACCCGTTGTCGGCCAGCACGACCTCGGTGGGCCGGGTGGTGGCGGCCGCCAGCGACTGCACGAACCCCTCCAGCGACTCCCCCGGGGAGTACGTCACCGCCACCACGCGCAGCGGGGCCGGGTGCTCGGACACGGGAGCGACCCTACGGGCGGCCGTACCATCGCGGAGGCCACGGGGTGGTCCAGGAGCACGGGGCGGGGACGCCCGGTGCCGGGGGGAGTGCCGTGAGCCGTGCCGCCGTCCACGACCCACCGGAACCGACGATCGCCCGCACCTCCCGGTGGACGCCGGCGGTGGCCGCCGCGGTCGGCGCGGCCGTCGGCGCTGGGGTCTTCCTCCTCGTCCACCGGGCGCTGATCGACGACGCCTACATCACGCTGGGGTACGTCCGGAACGTCGTCACGCACCTGCACTGGGGTCTGATCGCCCCGGAGACGGCGAACAGCGCGACGTCACCGTTCAACGTGCTCTCCCTCGCCGGGGTGACCTGGCTGCTCTCGCTGGGCCCTGGCGGGGTGCGACCGGTGCTCGGCCTGGCCGTCGCGACCGTGGTCTGGTGCGCGCTCCTCGCCGGGTGGGCCGCCGCGACGGCGCGGCGGCTGGGGCGCTCGGGCGCGTGGTCGGCCGCGCTGCTGGCGGTCGTCCTCGCCAACCCGTTCGTGAACTCCGCGATCGGTCTGGAGGTGCTGCCGATCGCCGCGCTGCTCACCGGGCTCACCTGGGCCGCCGTGGCGGGACGGCCGGGGGCCTTCGGGCTGCTCGCCGGGCTCCTGGTGCTCACCCGCCTGGACCTGGGCCTGGTCGTCGCGGCGGTCTTCCTGCTCAGCCCGGCGGTGCGCGGCTGGCGGCCACCGGCGATCGCCGCCGCCGTGGCGCTGCCCTGGTCCGCCGTCAGCTGGTGGGCACTCGGCTCGGCGATCCCCGACACCTTCGTGATCAAGACGCTGCAGCGCGGGTTCGGCGACAAGACCTTCGCCAACGGCCTGGTCACCCTCTGGCTCGACCGCGGCCTCCTGCCGTTGGCGGTGGCCCTCGTGCCGGCGGTCGCGGGGCTCGCGGTCGCGGTGACCCTGGCCGTGCCACGGGTGCGCCGCCGGTACCCGGACGCGGCGGGGCCGCTGGTCGGGCTGGTGGTCGGTGGGCTGGCCTGGTTCGGCGCGTACTCGCTGCTCGGGGTGCCGCCCTACCAGTGGTACTACGTGCCGACGACGGTCGCGCTGGGCATCGCCGGCGTGCTGGGTGGCGCCCTGCTCCTGCCCGCGCCACGACCGTTCGCCGTCGGGTCCGCCGTCCCGGTCGGCGTGGCGGTCCTTGCCGGCGCCCTGTTCGCCGTCACCTCCGGCGACCGCCCCCTGCCCTGGGACCGCCCGGTGTACTTCGGCTCCTGGGCCCTGCCGGAGGAGTACCGGGAGATCGGTGCCGAGGTCGGCGCCCTCGTCGGCGAGGACGTCGTCGAGGCGCCCGGCGAGGTCGGCACGCTGGCCTACACGTGCGACTGCACGATCGTCGACTACTTCTCCGACCGCGGCATCGCCGTCGAACTGGTGGCCGACCGCACGGAGGAGGCCGGCCCGGTGATGCGGGCGCTGCTCGACGCCAACTTCGCCCGCCTCGACCGGGACGACGAGCCGCTGACGGCCCAGTGGCGCCTGCGGTGGACGCAGGGCGCGGTCCCGGCGGGCGTGACCACCTGGCCCACCGACTCCCCCGCCACCGGCCCGGGCACGCTGTACCTGGAGCGCATCGGCTGACGTCGGGGCCCGACCCGGGCCGTCTCCCCAGGCAGTACCGTTCGACCGGTGGGGGCGTTGGAGCAGGACCGTGCCCGCGGCACCCTCCCGTCCCCTCCCGCCCGGAGGCGGCCGGCGGACGCGGCGGTCATCGGGATCACGGCTCTCGTGGCCGCCGTCGTGTTCCTCGTGGTCCGCGGGGCGCTGATCGACGACGCCTACATCACCCTGTCCTACGCCCGGAACCTCGCCGAGCACCTGCACTGGGGCCTCACGCCGTACCGGACGGCCAACAGCGCCACGTCCCCGCTCAACGTGCTCGTGCTGGGCGCCGCGGCCTTCGTGGTCCGCGACGCGGTCTGGGGCCTCGGCGTGGTCCTCGTGGTGCTGTCCGGCCTGCAGGCGTGGGGCCTGCTGCGGCTGACCCGGGCGCTGCGCCTGCCGGCCTGGGCAGCTCTGGGCGCGGCGCTCATGGCCCTCCTCAGCCCGCTCATGCTGGCCATCGTCGGCATGGAGATGACCCTCGCGCTCACCCTCGTGGTCTGGGCGACCGTGGCCGCCGCGGAGGGCCGGCCCGTGCTCTTCGGCGTCCTCGCCGCCCTGCTCGTCCTCACGCGGGTGGACCTGGCCGTGTTCCCGCTGGTCCTGTGGCTGACGACGCGCACGCTCCGGCGGCGGTCGCTCGCCGTCGCCACGAGCGCGTTGCTGACCGCCGCCCCCTGGTACGTCTTCAGCTGGTTCGCCCTGGGCGCGCTCGTGCCCGACACCCTGGTGATCAAGACGGTGTCCTCCTCCGCCTGGGGCCCGTGGGAGTTCGGCAACGGCTGGGATCTCTACCTCGAGCGCTATCCCACGCCGGTCGTGCTGGCTGCCGTCCCGGCGCTGGCGGGCCTCCTCGCCCTCGTCGTCTGGACCGTGACCCGGGCCTGGCGGTACCCGCGCTGGCAGGGGCTGGGTCCGGTGGCCGCGCTCGGACTGGGCGGGGTCGGGCACTACGCGGCCTACAGCGTCCTGGCCCCGCCGCCCTACCACTGGTACTACGCACCCTCGGTGGGCGCGCTGACGATCGTCGCCGCGCTGGCAGCCGGCGCGCTCGCCCGCCGCCCGGCGAAGGCCCTCGACCCGGCCGGCGACCCGATTGCGGACGCGGACCGGCCCGGTCGCCGCCTGCCGGGAGGTGTCCGGCTGCCGGCGCTCGTGGGCCTGGCGCTGGTCGGTGCAGCGCTGCTCGTCCAGGTGGCGTTCCTGGTCCGGCGCGCGCCCGTCTGGGACTACGCACCGATCACGACCAACTGGGCCAGTGCCGAGCAGTACCTGGCCATGGGCGAGGACCTGCGCGACGAGGTCGGCGACGACGTCGTGCGCAGTCCGGGGGAGATCGGCACCATCGCCTACGCCTGCCGGTGCGACATCGTCGACCTGTTCGCCGACCGCGGCACGCTGCTGCCCCAGATCACCCAGCGCGAGGACGAGGCGGGCCCGGTGATGCGGGCGCTGCTCGACCTCAACTTCGTGAACCTCGACCGCGACGTCGGTGCCGCCGTGCCCGACGTGGCCCTCGACTGGTTCCCGCCCGGCGCGGGCCGGTGGCCGGTCGGCTCGCCCTGGCGCGGGGCCGGGTCGTTCGCCCTGCACAGCCCGTGACGAACCCGTCCCCATCCTCCGGGCGGGTCGCGGGCGCCCCGCAGTCCCCGGCCGTCACAGCAGGCCCGTGGGACCCGCGCCGGGGGTGGTCGACGGCCCCGTCCAAGGTACCGTCGGTTCCCGTGACCTCAGCGAGACCTGACCTCGTCGTCGTGGGTTCCGGCTTCTTCGGACTGACCGTGGCGGAGCGCGTGGCCACCCAGCTCGACAAGCGGGTGCTCGTCATCGACCGCCGCGACCACATCGGCGGCAACGCCTACTCCGCCCCCGAGCCCGAGACGGGGATCGAGGTGCACGTCTACGGCGCGCACCTGTTCCACACGTCCAACGAGCGGGTCTGGCAGTACGTGAACCAGTTCACCGAGTTCACGAGCTACCAGCACCGGGTCTTCACGACCTACTCGGGGCAGACGTACTCGTTCCCGATGAACCTGCTGACGCTGTGCCAGTACTTCGGCAAGAGCTTCTCGCCCGACGAGGCCCGCGCGCTCGTCGCCGAGCAGGCGGCCGAGATCGACGCCGACAACGTGACCAACCTCGAGGAGAAGGCGATCTCCTTGATCGGCCGCCCCCTCTACGAGGCGTTCGTCCGCGGGTACACCAAGAAGCAGTGGCAGACCGACCCCACCGAGCTCCCCGCCGCGGTCATCGCGCGACTCCCGGTCCGCTACAACTTCGAGAACCGGTACTTCAACGACACCTACGAGGGCCTGCCGGTCGACGGCTACACCGCCTGGCTGACCCGGATGGCCGAGCACCCGAACATCGAGGTACGGCTGTCCACCGACTACTTCGACGTCCGGGACGAGCTGCCCGCCGACGTGCCGACCGTCTTCACCGGCCCGATCGACAAGTACTTCGACTTCGAGGCCGGCGAGCTGGGCTGGCGCACCCTCGACTTCGAGACCGAGGTGCTCCCGATCGGTGACTTCCAGGGGACGCCGGTCATGAACTACGCCGACGAGGACGTGCCCTACACCCGGATCCACGAGTTCCGGCACTTCCACCCGGAGCGGGAGTACCCCACGGACAAGACGGTCGTCGTCCGCGAGTTCTCGCGGTCCGCCGAGACCGGTGACGAGCCGTACTACCCGATCAACACCCCCGAGGACCGCGCCAAGCTGGAGCGCTACCGCGAGCTGGCCAAGAAGGAGGCGGCGGACAAGCGCGTCCTGTTCGGCGGCCGGCTCGGGACCTACAAGTACCTGGACATGCACATGGCCATCGGCTCGGCGCTGAGCATGTTCGACAACCGCATCCGTCCCTTCTTCGACGAGGGCGGCTCTCTCGACGGCCGCCTGGAGGACTGACCCGCCTCATGACGACGACCGACCTGACCGTGGACCCCGACGCTCCCGTCTCGCCCGAGGTGGTCAGCGAACCGGCTCCCGAGGACCTGCTGCCGGGCAAGGCCGTCGAGCTGCTGCAGCGCGTCCTGATGCCGCGCCCGGCCGACCAGCTCAAGGTGCGCAGCCTGTACCTCGACGAGGTCAACTCGCCGCGGGTGCGGTGCGCCGACCGCTTCACCGTGCAGGTGCCGGCCGCGGCCGAGCTCTCGTTCGCCACCTACTTCAACGCCTTCCCGGCCAGCTACTGGCGGCGCTGGAGCGTGCTGGAGTCCGTGGTGCTGCGGGTGACCGTCTCGGGCACCTGCCGCGTGGACGTGTACCGCTCCAAGGCCGACGGCGAGTCGATGCACGTCACCGGCGCGGTGCACGAGGGCGGGGACGAGCGGACGCTGGAGTTCGAGCTCGACCTCGGCCCCTTCATCGACGGCGGCTGGTACTGGTTCGACCTGACGACCGACGACGAGACGACCGTGCGCGACGCCGGCTGGTACGCCCCCGTCGCGCCGGTGGAGCAGCCGCGCCTGGGCATCGGGATCTGTACGTACAACCGGCCCGTCGACGCGGTGGCGGCGCTGACCGCACTGGTCGAGGACGCGACCGTGCGCGACGCGCTGCACCTGGTGACCGTCGCCGACCAGGGCAACAACAACGTGAAGGACGTGCCGGCCTACGCCGACGTCGCCGCGGCACTCGGGGACCGGCTGCGGATCGTCGAACAGCCCAACCTCGGCGGGAGCGGCGGGTTCGCCCGCACGATGCACGAGTCGTTCACCCGCAGCGACGTGACCCACCACATCCTGCTCGACGACGACATCCAGCTGGAGCCCGACAGCATCCTGCGGGCCCGTGCCTTCGCGGCGTACGCCCGCCAGCCGATGCTCGTGGGCGGTCAGATGCTCGCCCTGCAGGACCGGTCGGTCCTGCACACGATGGGCGAGATCGTCGACCGGTCGAATTTCTTCTGGCGCAACGCCCCGCACACCGAGTACTTCCACGACTTCGGGGAGCACTCGCTGCGCAAGTCGCCGGAGCTGCACCGCCGGATCGACGTCGACTACAACGGCTGGTGGATGTGCCTCATCCCCCGCCCGGTGTTCGAGGCGATCGGCATGCCGCTGCCGGTCTTCATCAAGTGGGACGACGCCGAGTACGGCCTGCGGGCCTTCGCCGCCGGCTTCCCCACCGTCTCTCTGCCCGGGACGGCCATCTGGCACCTCTCCTGGGGCGACAAGGACGACGCCAGCGACTGGCAGGCGTACTTCCACATCCGCAACCGGCTGATCGCGGCGGCGCTGCACTCGCCGCACAAGCACGGCGGCCGGCTCTTCAAGGAGATGCTCAAGGCCGACCTGCGGTTCCTGATCACGCTGCAGTACTCGACCGTCGAGCTGCACCAGACGGCCTACCGCGACCTGCTGGCCGGCCCGGAGGGTCTGTTCGAGGGCATGCCGGGCTCGGTGGGCCGGGCCCGCGAGAAGCGGGCCGGCTGGACCGACGGCCGGGTCATCCCCAACTCGGGCGACCTGCCGCTCCCGTCGATGAGCGCGGCCGAGGCGATCCGGTTCCGCACCATCCCGGTCTCCCCGGTCCAGATCGGCCGGACGCTGGTCTCGGCCATCGCGCGCAACGTGCGGCCGGTCGACGAGGGCTCGCGGGAGGTCCCGCAGCTGAACCTGTCGTTCCAGGACGCCCAGTGGTTCCTGCTCTCCCGGCTCGACAGCGCCACCGTCGGCACCGCGGACGGGCGTGGCGTCACGTTCCGCCAGCGCGACCCGCAGGCCTTCCGCCGGCTGTTCACCCAGTCCGGCCAGCTCCTGCGGCGGCTGTCCCGCGAGTGGCCGGAGATCCAGCGGCGCTACCGCGAGGCGGCCGGCGAGCTGACCAGCGTGGACCGCTGGGGCCAGGCCTTCGAGGAGTGGGGCTACACCCGCGTGTGACCCCACGCACGACGACGCCCGGACGGGGGATCCCGTCCGGGCGTCGTCGTGTCCGGGGCCGTCAGGCGCGGGTCAGGCGTTCGCGGCGGCCGGCCCGCGTGAGCCGCAGCCACTCCCGCCAGCCGGCCGGATCGCGGCGGGTGACGAGGAAGAACCAGGTGAAGCGGACGATCTCCAGCGGCCACAACCAGCGCATGCCGGGCTGGGCCATCAGGTAGCCGCGGTTGCGGTAGGTGAAGAAGCGCTTGACCTCGTTGCCCGGGTACTGCGCGGAGAGCCGGCCGCCGAGGATGGGCTCGAACTCCGTCGTCCCCTCCGGGTGCAGGTAGGCCGCCTGCGTGCAGGTGCCGAAGGGCAGCCCGGACCGCAGCAGCCGACGGTGGATCTCCGTCTCGTCGCCGCGGAAGAACAGCCGGTAGTCGGGCACGCCGACCGCGTCGAGCGCGTCCGCGCGGAACAGCGCCCCGTTGAACAGCGAGGCGTACCTGGGCAGGATCTCGATGCCGCGGAAGTCGCTGCGGTTGCGGCGCCAGCGCAGGCCCCGGCGCAGCGGGAAGGCCAGCCGGTCGGGGTCGGCCATGTCGGTCACCAGCGGGGACACCTCGGCCAGCCCGTGCCGGCGGGCGGCGTCGAGCAGCGTGGCGAGCACGGTGTCGTCGGCGGGACGGCCGTCGTCGTCGGCGCACCACACCCAGTCCGCGCCCAGCGCGAGGGCGTGCAGCATCCCGAGGGCGAAGCCACCGGCACCGCCGAGGTTGCGCTCGCTGGGCAGGTAGGTGACCGGCAGGCCGCAGGCCCGCACGGCCTCCTCGGCCGGCTGGTCGGGTCCGTTGTCGACGACGACGAGGTGGTCGACCGGCCGGCTCTGGGAGGCGAGGGCCGTGAGACTCGCCCGCAGCAGCTCCGGCCGGTGCCGGGTGACGACGACGGCGACGACCCGCTCGACGGCCGTCGGCGGCGTCACGCGCGGTCGCCCTTGTAGGCCCGCAGCACGTCCTCGAGCTCGCCGTGCTGCCGGATCTGGCCGTGCTCCATCCAGATCGCGGTGTCGCACAGCTCGCGGAGGAACTCGTCGGAGTGCGACGCGAAGACGAGCAGACCGGAACGCTCCACGAGCTCGGACAACCGCTTCTTCGACTTCTCCAGGAACGCCGCGTCGACGGCACCGATGCCCTCGTCGAGCAGCAGGATCTCCGGGTCGATGCTGGTGACCACGCCCAGGGCGAGGCGCACCCGCATGCCGGTCGAGTAGGTGCGCAGCGGCATGCGCAGGAAGTCGCCGAGCTCGGTGAAGTCGGCGATGTCGTCGATCCGCGACTCCATCTGCTTGCGCGTCATGCCGAGGAACAGGCCCCGGACGACGATGTTCTCCAGGCCGGTCACCTCGGGGTCCATGCCGACGCCCAGGTCGAACACGGGGGCCACGCGGCCGCGCACCTCCGCCTGGCCCCGGGTCGGCTCGTAGATGCCGGAGAGCAGCCGCAGCAGGGTCGACTTCCCGGCGCCGTTGTGCCCCACGAGCCCGACGCGGGCCCCGTGGCGGAGGTCGAGGGTGATGTCCCGGAGCGCCTCGATGATCGGCACCTTGGTGTCGCTGGCGATGTTGCCGCCGACGAGTCCCATGACCGTCTTCTTCAGGGAACGGCTCTTGGCGTCGAAGATCGGGAAGTCGACGCAGGCGTCCCGGGTGGTGATGCTGACCAGCGAACTGTCCTCCGACATGTCAGACCCAGTACGAGACGCGGGAGCGGAAGCGCCGGAGCGCGTACAGGGTGAGTGCCCAGCCGACCACGGTGATCACCAGGACCACGATCCAGTGCCGGAGGTGCTGCTCGTGGCCGAGCATCGGCTGGCGGATGATCTCCAGGAAGTGCAGCAGCGGGTTGAACTCCACCAGCCGCGCACGCTCCGCGATCGCCGTGTTGGGGCTGTTGACCAGGTCCTCGTAGATCCAGACGATCGGCGTGAGGAAGAACAGCAGCTGCACCAGGCTCTGGGTGATGGGCGTGAGGTCGCGGAACCTGGTGGTCACGATGCCCAGCAGCAGCGCCACCCACGCACCGTTCAGCATGAGCAGGCCGAACGCGGGGATCGCCGTGAGGCTGCGCCACGTGAGGTCCTGCGGGAAGACGATCAGCATGACCGCGTAGACCACGAGGTTGTGGCCGAAGAACAGGGTCTGGCGCCACACGAGCCGGTAGATGTGCACCGACAGCGGTGCCGGCAGGTGCTTGATGAGGCCCTCGTTGGCGATGAAGACCTCGGAGCCCTCGCTGATGCACCCGCTGATGAAGGCCCACACGATGAACCCGACGAGGATGTAGGGCAGCTGGACCGACAGGTCGTTGCCGAACAGACCGGCGTACAGCACACCGAGCGCGATGGCCGTGACGGCCATGCTGATGCTGATCCAGACCGGTCCGAGGACCGATCGGCGGTAGCGCTGGCGGATGTCCTGCCAGCCGAGGTGGCCCCAGAGCTGGCGCTGGCCCCAGCCGCCGACGAGGTCGTCGACGGCTCTGCGCCAGCTCCGCACGCCGGGTGCAGCCGTCGCAGTCATGCGCCCCACGCTACCTGCGGGATGGGGGGTCGGAGTCCGGCACACCGTCGGGCCGGACCCTTCCGCCACACCTGGATCAGGAGTACTGCACGCTCGCCGTCCCGGTGTCCCCCGACACCGTGATCGACCCGCGCTGGAACGACTGCCGCGTGCCACCCGGCACCGTCTGCAGGTCTCCGGTCGGGTAGCCCAGCCGGCCCTGCTCCCAGCCCGTGCCCGCCCACGCGTCGAGGACCGCCCCGCGCAGGACACGGGCGCCACCGGCCGGGCTGGAGTAGATCGCACCGCCCTGGAAGTAGGCGTACCGGCCCTGGCCGTCCGGCGTCGCGGTCACGTCGGTGGTCGGGTAGCCGAGCGGGCCGGTCTCCCAGCCACCGCGCGCCCAGGCGTCCAGGACCGGGCCGGCGAGCACGTGGGCACCCGTGGCTCGCGTCCAGTAGACCGACCCGCCCTGGAAGTGCACGTACTGCCCCAGCCCGTCCGGGGTGGTCGACACGCCGCTGACGGGGTAACCCAGCGGGCCGCGCTCCCAGCCACTGCCGGCCCAGGCGTCGCGGAACACCGTCGGGAGCACCCGGGCGCCCGTCGCCGCGGTCGCGTAGATCGAGCCCCCGGCGAAGTGCTGGTAGCTCGCCACGCCGTCGGGCGTCCGCCCGGAGTCCGTCGTCGGCAGCCCCAGGACGCCGGTCGCTCCCCCGGCCGCCCGGTAGGCGGCGAGCAGGTCGGCCGGGACGGCGTGGGCTGCGGTGCTGGACGCGGCGTACACCGCGCCGCCCTGGAACGGCTGCACCGTCGCTCCGGCCGGCAGCGGCTCGGCGGCCGCTCCGCCGCCGACCGTCGCGGGATAGCCCAGCGGCCCGTGCTCCCAGCCGGTCCGCCCCCACGCGGCGGCCACGGCCGACGGCAGCGGGAAGGTGCCCGACGCGGTCACGTAGATCGACCCGCGCTGGAAGTGGCCGTAGTCGGCGAGCCCGTCCGGCGTCCGGCCGACGTCGCTGGTCGGCAGCCCCATGGGGCCACCCGCTCCACCACCGATGCTCCAAGCGGACAGGACCGGGCCGGCGAGCCGGTGGGCACCGGTCGCCTGGGACCAGTAGACAGAACCCCTCTCGAACTGCACGGCCTGGCCTGCGCCGTCGACCCCTGCCTGGTCAGCCACCGGGTACCCCAACGCCCCGTTTTCCCAGCCCATGGCGCCCCACTTGGCGACGATCGGGCTCATGAGGATGCGGGCACCCGTCGATGCCGTCCGATAGATGGACCCGTTCTGGAAGTGCGCGAACGTGCCACGCCCGTCCGGCGTCGCCCTAACGTCGGTGACGGGAAGGCCCAGCGGGCTGTTCTCCCAACCGCTGGCCGCCCACCGGTCGTAGACGGGCCCCGAGAGGACGTGCGCGCCCGTCGCCTGGGACCAGTAGATCGAGCCTCGCTCGAAGTGCACATACTGGGCCGCGCCGTTGGGCGTGCTCGTCTGGTCCGACACCGGGTAGCCAAGCGGCCCGTTCTCCCAGCCCGTGCCGCCCCACGAGGTGACGACAGGGCTCATGAGGATGCGAGCACCTGTGATCTCGGTCCGGTAGATCGACCCGTTCTGGAAGTGAGCGAACGTGCCCCGCCCGTCGGGCGTGGTGCCGACGTCGGTGCGAGGCAACCCCAGGGGGCTGTTCTCCCAGCCGCTGGCCGCCCAGCGGTCGTAGACGGGACCGGAGAGGACATGAGGACCGGTCGCCTGCGACCAGTAGATCGAGCCCCGCTGGAAGTGCGCATACTGCGCCGCGCCGTTGGGCGTCGTCGTCTGGTCCGACACCGGGTAGCCCAGTGCTCCGAACTCGTAGTTGAGCGACCCCCACTTGTCGCGGATGGCGCTGGCGACGACATGCGGACCGGTGGCCGGCGACCAGTAGATGGAACCGCCCTCGAAGGCCTGGAAGCAGCCCCCGCCCGCCAGCCCACACAAGCCGTCGCCCACTGGGTACCCCATCTGACCGGCTTCCCAGTAGCCCGTGCCCCACTTGTCCCGGACCGCGCCGTACCAGACGATCCGCGCCCCCGTGCCCTGCGACCAGTAGATGACGCCCTGCGCGTAGGACTGCAGGCAACCACCGTTGCGCAGGCCGCAGATGACGTTGCCCCGGGTCGCGCCGAGCGGTCCGGTCTCCCCGCCGGTCTGGGCGTAGCGGCCCGTCACCTCGCTGGCACCCGGCACCTGGGTCGAGCCGAACCAGTCGGTGTACTGGAACCAGAAGTTGCGGTTGCCGTAGCTCGAGCAGCCGTCACCCGTCCTCGGGTAGGAGGACAGCGACGCCGCATTGGGCTGGTAGGGCGTGTAGTTGTACAGGCCCGCGGTGGCCTGGTTCTCGAGGAACACGGGCGAGGACCCGCACTCGGGCTCGGTGTCGTAGCGGATCTGGACGGTCGCGCCCACCCGGCGACCCAGGTACCCCGGGTTGCCCGCGTACCACTTGTACCGCCAGGCGGCCATGTAGACCTGGTTGTACATACCGAAGTACGCGCTGTCGCAGGGTGCGGTGTCCGGGCAGGCGTACCCCGTGGCCTTCTGGTACCGAGTCCCGTTCAGGTCGTTACCGCTGAGCGTGACCAGCCCCTGCTCCTTCTGCAGGAGGACGAGGAGCACCCGCTGGCTGATCCCGCAGGCCTGGCCGGCCTTCGCGATGATCGTCGCCGCGGTCTCGTCGGGAGCACCGACGTAGGCGCCGCGGCAGTACGCGTCCGCCGGACGCGTGTAGGTGGTCTGCCGGGCGTTCTTCAGGCAGGGCGTGCCGTCCGCGGCGGGGCGGCAGTTCGGGTTCTTCTGGTTGAGGAACGTCTGCACGGCCGCGGCCGACATCGCGTTGCCGTCGAAGAACAGCTGGTCGCTGATGATGTTGCCCGGGCGGAACTGACTAGGGTCCGCGGCCTCCTCGAGCTGCGGAGCCAGAGCCGGCGTGGGCGCCGTCAGCACCGCGGTGCCGGCCGCCGCGACGGCGACGCCCGCGGCCACCACGGCCAGGAGGCGGCGCAGACGGGTCACGGGGCCACCTCGACCTCGACCGGCGCGGACTCGCCCGACGTGGTCTCCGACTCGTAGCGCAGGACCACCGTCCAGGTACCGGACCGCAGCTCGTCGCCGGGCAGGGCCAGGCCGTCGCAGACCGTCGTCGTGGCGTCGGCGATGCCCTCGGTCGTCGCGCGGACGACGTTGCCGTCCCGGGAGACCTCGAGGGTGCAGGTGCCGCCGTCCTCGACGACCGGGCTGATGTAGCCGGAGCCCAGGAGGGCGGCCTCGGCGGGGTCCCACTCGGCCTGGGTGAGGACGACGTCGGTGGTCGCCGGCCGCGGCGGGTCGGTGGCGGCCGTCTCCCCGGCGGGGGGCTCGGTCTCCTCGGACGCCGGGGCCGACGAGGACGACGACGTCGCGGCCGGCCCCTCGGCGGCCGCGGTGTCGGTGTCGGGGTCGTCGGACGAGCAGCCGGCGAGCGGGAGCAGGGCGGCCGCGACCAGGACGAGAGCGGAACGGGTACGGACGGTCATGGCGAGCTCCTCAGGACCGGGCGGAGCCGGTCGGTCGTTCGGGACGGGGCGGCAGCGTGGGTCACCGGACGGTGACGGTGGCCGCGCCCGTGCTGGTGGAGACGGTGATCGAGCCGTGCTCGAAGTCGGTGCGGGTGCCGCCGGAGACCGCGACCGGGTCCGACGTCGGCCAGCCCAGGCGGCCCTGCTCCCAGCCGGTGGACGCCCACGCGTCGAGGACCGCGCCGCGGAGCACGCGCGCTCCCCCGACCTGGCTGGAGTAGACGGCGCCGCCCTGGAAGTAGGCGTACTGGCCGCGGCCGTCCGGGGTGGAGGTGACGTCGGTGGTCGGGTAGCGCAGCACGCCCTGCTCCCAGCCGGTCCGCGCCCAGGCGTCGTACACCGGCCCGGCGAGCTGGTGGGCGCCGGTGGCCCGGGTCCAGTAGATCGAGCCGCCCTGGAAGTGGGAGTAGAGGCCGAGCCCGTCCGGCGTGGCCCCGGTGGTCGACACCGGGTAGCCGAGCGAGCTGTTCTCCCAGCCCCGGCGGGCCCACAGGTCGTAGACCGCCCCGCGGACCGCGTGGGCCCCCGTCGCCGCCGTCGCGTAGATCGACCCCGCGGTGAAGTGCTGGTACGAGGCGCGCCCGTCCGGGGTCGTGGCGACGTCGGTGGTCGGTGCGCCCAGGACCGCGGTCCCGCCGGCGGCGGTCACCGCGGCCTGGAAGGCGGAGCTGACGGCATGCGTGCCGCCCGGGCCGGTGACGACGACGCCGCCCTGGAAGCGGACCTCCGTCGTGCCGCTCGAGCCGGCCGCCGTCCCGGCGCCGGGCGCGGGCGCGGTCGGGTAACCCAGCGGGCCGCCCTCCCACCCGGTCCGTCCCCAGGCCTCGACCACGGCCGCGGGCAGGACCGACGTGCCGAAGGCCGTGGTGGCGTACACCGAGCCGTTCTGGAAGTGGGCGTACCGGGCCTGGCCGTCGGGGGTGGTCCCCGTGTCGCTCACCGGCAGGCCCAGCGGGCTGTTCTCCCAGCCCGTCGCGGCCCAGGCGCTGTAGACGGCGCCGGTGAGGATGCGCGCGCCGGTCGCTTGGGACCAGTAGATCGACCCGCCGGCGAAGTGCACGTACTGCGCCCGGCCGTTCGGCGTCGTCGTCCAGTCAGACACCGGGTAGCCCAGCGGTCCGTTCTCCCAGTTCTGCGCCGCCCACCGATCACGGATGGCGCCGCCGACGGTGTGCGCGCCGGTCGCCTGAGACCAGTAGATGGAGCCGTTCTGGAAGTGTGCGAAACGGCCGGGCGTGCCCGGGGTCGCGGCCACGTCGGTCAGCGGAAGGCCCAGGGAGCCGTTTTCGAATCCGGCGCGACCCCAGGCCTCCATGACCGGGCCCTGGAGGATCCGAGCACCCGTGGCCTGCGACCAGTAGACCGAGCCGCCGGCGAAGTGCACGTACTGCGCCCGGCCGTTCGGCGTCGTCGTCCAGTCAGACACCGGGTAGCCCAGCGGTCCGTTCTCCCAGTTCTGCGCCGCCCAGCGGTCCCGGATCGCGCCGCCGACCGTGTGCGCACCGGTCGCCGGCGACCAGTAGATGGAGCCGTTCTGGAAGTGGGCGAACAGGCCGCCGCCGGCGAGCGGGGTGACGTCGGTGGTCGGGTAGCCCAGCGAGCTGCGCTCCCAGCCGAGCGACGCCCACTTGTCCCGGATGGGCCCGCGGAGCACGTGGGCCCCGGTCGCGTTCGTCGCGTAGATCGAGCCGCCGGCGTAGTGGGCGTACGCACCGATGCCGTCGGGCAACCGGGTCGGCGGGGTCGAGACCGCGCCCAGCAGCGTGCGGACGGCGGAGTCGGTGTCGTAGCGCTGCTGCACCAGGGGGACCGCCGAGCCGAGCATCCCGGAGACCTTCGACCGGATCTCCCCCAGCCGGGCGTAGCCGTACTGACCGGGGCAGGCGGTGCTGCCGACGTCGCGGTGGCCGAAGATGGTGGGCAGGTCGACCGCGACGCCCTTGGCGTACCGGGCGGTCCCTCCCCCACCGGAGACCAGCGTGGTGCGGCCGTTGGGGTTCACGCCGTACAGGGAGAACTTCCAGGCGATGATCGCCGCGACCGCGTCGACCATCGGCTGCGTCGTGTTGACGGCGTCGTAGTTGCCCAGCATCGAGACACCGAAGGTCCCGGTGTTGAACCCGCCCGCGTGCGCCCCGATGACGGTGGAGGCGAGCCCGCCGTCCCGTCCCTCCCAGAGCCGGCCGAACTTGTCGACGACGACGTTGTAGCCGATGTCGCCCCAACCCAGCTTCTGGGCGTGATACGTGTAGATGTTCCGCAGCATCTGCGGCACCTGGTCGGCCGTGTAGTTGTTCGAGTCGGCGGTGTGGTGCAGCGTCGCGGCCTTGATCGTCGGTGCGTACTCGGGGTCCCAGGTGCGGATGTTCGGGTCGGCACCCCACTGCTCGCGGGAGTACACGTCGGGCATCGCCATCGCGGCGTCGGCGGTGTCCTGGATGTCGGGGGTCCCGAGGTTCGTGTCGGCCGGGCTCTGCTCGCTGCCGATGAGGTCGAGCTGCACGTCGGTGGGCGCCGCGCCGGACCGGGTGACCAGCTCCACCTCGACGCCCGTGCTCGGGCCGGTCCACAGCGGGGCGGTGCCGCCGCGCAGCGTCTCCGGTGCCGCGTGCTCGTCCGACCCCGGGCCGGCGTCCTCGGTGCCGACCTCGGTCCACGTGCCCCACGTGCCGGCGGCGTCCTGCACCCGTACCTGGACGAGGACGTCGGTCACGGCGGCGTCGTAGGCCCACGTCACACCGACGAGCGAGAACTCGTCGACGCCCGTCCGGTTGACCGTCAGCACCGGGGCGGCGTCGCTCACGCCCGCGACCGGGTCGGTCGTGCCCTCCTGCACGTCGGCGGCCGCGGCCGGCTCCTCGACCGAGCCCAGCTCGATCTCCTGGGAGGAGGCCTCCACCGGGACCGGCTCCGGTCCGGGATCGGCGTAGACGGGGAGGATCAGGAAGGTGCCGGTGAAGGCGACCGAGGCGAGGGATCCCGCGATGAGGCGGCGCACGAGGGGGTCCTCCGGTGGATCGTGGGCGGCGTGCCCTGCAAAGGGCACATCTCTCCAAGGGCAGCATCGGCAACCACCGGCCGGATCTTGAGTCGAGGAACGCGTGTCAACATGTCGACCTCGCCCCATGCGTCGCGCCTATCCCACCGGGCTCGGGAGCCCGCCCATTGCCGGATGGGCTTGGTCACGAGGGCGTGGCGATGGCCGGCGCAAAGTACGTCGGCGGGGACGAGGCGGCAGCCCTCGCCAGCCGGTCGCCGGCCGATCGGCGCGGTGGGCAAGGGCTTCGACCCGCGAGCCGCGATGTCCTCGGGACACGAGGCATATTCGGACGAGCCGTAACCACCTGTGCCGGTCGGCCGCACCGGGCGAGATGTCGGGGCGTCGACTCAGGGGCCGGCCAACGGTCGCAGGCCGGTGTCCCCCCGATCAGGCCAGCCATCCCGACGCGGGCCGGACGTGGGGACGGCTCGTCAATGGAGCCACGGGTTAGATGAGGCCGATCTCGGTACTGAGCACCGGTCCGAGGCTGCGGGCGAACGTGTCGGTGAGGTGGTTGTCTCTGTAGACCAAGACGTTCCCGACGACCCCCGGGCACACCCGGTCGTTGCACAGGTGGTCGCTGAGGTCGACCACCGAGACGCCGTCCATCCCCTCAGCCGCCAGCAGGAGCGGGTCGCTGCCCTCGGGCAGGGCCTCCGCCCGGGTCATCGAGCACTCGGTGCTCTCGGGACCGTGCTCAGCAACGCAGTCGGGCCCGTCGTAGGTCGGGAATGGCACGTCCCGGATCACGACCAAGCGGATACCGGCGTCGACGATCGGCTGCCACAGAGAGCGGTAGCCCTCCACCAGTTCGCCGGTGTCGTCCCATGTCCAGCCAAGCGCGTCCGCGTAGCCCCGCGGGGTCATCGCCGAGGTCACCACGACGTCGGGGTTCAGGTCCAAGACCTCGTCGAGGATGCGCGCATCGGCATCGACGCAGCCCGTGGGACGCGCGCCATCGACCACCAGCGGTGAGGCGTTGAACGGGCAGCCAGCCCGGACCATGGCCTGGACGCGCCAGCCATAGTCGGAGCCGGCGTCGGCCAGGACGGTGCTGAACTGGCTGGCGTGCGAGTCCCCCACCAGGACCACGACCTGGTCGCTGTCGACGTCGCCGAACGTGCAGGCCGCCGGATCAGTCACCCCGGGCTCGTAACTGTCGCAGACGCCGGACATGGTGATGGAGCGGTCATCGGCGGCCACGATCGGGTCCGGCACAACCTCGACGCCTTCAGAGAAGGCGGGAAGGTCCTCGGGGAGCTCGTCCCGGCCACCGGGGTGGTCGGCGTCCAGGCCGGCGGTTGAAGCGGAAGCCGCCCGGATCGAGACGTAGGCCAGCGGGACGGCGGCTACGACGACCGACGTGGCTACGAGGCCGCCGGCCAGCAGGGCCGCGGAACGTGAACCGCTGGACCGCTCCCTACGCCCCGGTCGCGGTCGGGCAGAGCGGAACGGGGCCTCGATGAATTGCGTCGAGGCCCACGAGAACGCGATGAGCACCGCGACAAGGGCGACTCCCTCCACGGCGGTGGGCTCGTGGCCGCTCAGATGGATGAAGAAGACAATGACCGGCCAGTGCCAGAGGTACATCGAGTAGGAGACGTCCCCAATGAAGCGCGCGGGACGCAGCCCGAGCAGGGCCGTCACGCTCACGCGGTGCCAGAAGTCGCCCGGACGCGTGGAGTCGACCGGCGAGTGCGGCATCCACACCACCGCCAGCGTGCCGAGCACCGGAATCGCAGCCAGCCAGCCGGGGAAGGCCATCGTCGTGTTCAGCAGGAGCGCCGAGGCGCCAATGGCGAGGACGCCGGCCCACCCCGCAGCCCAACGCACAGACTGACGCCCGGGCGCCCTGAGGACGCCCACCGCCGCGAGCCCGCCAATGGCCAGCTCCCAGATCCGGGTTGTCGTCGCGAAGTACGCGACGTCGTGGTTACTGGCCGAATAGGTGATCGAGTGCACGAAGGACAGCAGCGCGACGCCGGACAGCACCCAGACGATCGCTACCTGCGGGTCACGACGTAGCCGGGTCGCCGCGGCAACCGTGCCAAGCAGGAGCACCGGGACGAATAGATAGAACTGCTCCTCCACGGCGAGCGACCAGAAGTGCTGGACGGAGGAGACTGCGGCTGTGGCCTCGGCGTAGCTGCCGGCACCAAACGCTAAGGCCCAGTTCTGGACCTGCAACGCGGAGGTGATGACGTCCAGCGCCGTCGCCCGCCACCGACTGACGGGCATGAGGAGCACCGTCGCTACGACGACCGCCAGCAGGACGACCGTCGCCGCCGGCAGCAACCGCCGGACACGACGGGCGTAGAACTGGCCGAGTCGGATCGTTTGCGTCTTGATCGCCTCACGCGACAGCGACCCGACGATCAGGTAGCCCGAGATCACGAAGAAGACATCCACGCCGACGAAGCCACCCGGCAACCGGTCGGGCTGGAGGTGATAAGCGACCACGAGCAGCACCGCCAGGGCTCGGAGCCCCTGGATGTCGTGCCGCTGCGGGTGGTGGCCGGTCCCCGGCTTCGACGCGGCCAGTCGCGGCCGAGGCGGCAGGGGCGGCGTCGCAACCAGGCGGGAGGCGCGGGAGGTGTCGATGGCCGGCTGTGCCACGGGGGGCATGGGCCTCGTCGTCGTGTCCATCGCCTGCCATCGTGGCATCTTCCGGACCGGTCCGTAACGAAGCAAACACCATGTGTCACTGACGCCTCAGCTCGAACCCCCGTTCCTCCCGGCAGCACCCAGAGACGCTAGGCCCCCACGGTCCAGTGGTCAGACCGGCAGGCCGGTGGCCTGGTAGGCGGCCAGCTCCTCGGGCGTGCCGAAGCAGTAGAAGTCCCCGCGGACCAGGCCCACGCGCCGGCCCGACGAGATGAGCTCGTTGAACACCAGCGACACGTAGTACTCGGGCATGGCGGCGTCGATCTGCCGGGCCATCAGCCGGTCGGCGGCGTCGAGAAAGACCCGCGCCGTGGTGAACGAGTAGACGCCCATGAGCGCGTCGGAGGAGATCGCCTGCTTCTCGGCGGTGCGGACGACGAGGCCGTCCGCGCCCACCTCGGCGAAGCTGTAGCGGGGCAGCACCGAGGAGAACGACAGCAGCAGCCCGTCGAGGCTCTCCTGCGCCACGGCGTCGGCCAGCACCCGGAAGTACTCGGCGCTGTCGAAGGCGATGTCGCAGTCGATGATGACCAGCGGCTGGTCCGGGTCGAGGGCCTCGCGGGCCACGAGGCAGGTCTCCACCGCACCCCGGGTGTCGTGGTCCAGCAGCACGATGCGGGCGTCGGGCTGGGCGGCCAGCACCCGGTCGGCCAGCCCGTGCTCGGCGTCGTCGTCGGCGCGGACCACGACGGTCACCGTCTTCTCCCCCACCCAGGGGTCGAACGAGCGCAGCGCGCGCTGGAACATCGGACCGCCGTCGACCTCGATGAGCGGCTTGGGCGTGCTGATGCCGACCTTGCGGAAACGCGTGCCCAGACCCCCCATCGGCATGAGCACCTGCAGGGTGGCCATCAGCGGACCTCGTCCCACTCGTAGTCGCGGTCGGTCGCCGGCTGCGACGTCGGCCGGCCCAGGCGCCAGAGGGCGAGGTTGCGCAGCGCCGTCCGGAAGATGTTCCAGTTCCGGGCGTTGGACACCTGGTCCTCCTCCCGCCAGGAGATCGGGAGGTAGGCGAAGCGCACCTTCCGGCGGACCAGGTCGAGGATGAGCTCGTAGTTGAACGTCAGCTGGTTCGCGAACCGCAGGTACGTCGCCGGGTCCAGGTCGCGCAGTGCGAAGAGGTTCAGCCCGGAGCCGAGGTCCTGCAGCGAGCGCAGCGTCACGACGCTGTAGACGCCGTTGAGCACCCGGTTGCCCCAGACCCGCTTCGCGTCGTAACCGGCCAGCTGGGAGTGCCGGCTGAACCGTGAGCCGAGCACGGTCTGCGTCTCCGGATGGGCCTGCGCGTGGTCCAGCAGCAGCGCGAGCTCGTCGCTCTTGGCCTGGTTGTCCCCGTGCAGGATCACCACGTGGGTCATCCCCGCGGCCCGGGCGTGCTCGAAGGCCACCTTGTGCGTGCCGCCGAGGCTGTTGTTCTGCCGGTTCCGGAACACCCGGAGGTTCGGCAGCCGGCCCGAGCGCTGGTACTCCAGGGCCCGCTCGAGGGTGTCGTCGGTGCTGCGGTTGTCGATCACCCAGATCTCCTGGACCCGGGCGGCCACCTCGTCGGGGATCTCGTCGAGGACCCGGCCGATCTGGGGTGCGCAGTTGTACGCCGGGATGGCGACGACCACCTTCTGCGGGACCGCGTTCACCGTACGAGGACCTCCTCGTCCACCGGCGCGTCGCCGAAGACGTCGTCGTCCTGGACCGCGACGGCGGGGAGCTCGTACTGGTCCAGGAAGCGGTTCAGCGCCTGGATGCAGGCGCCGTAGTACTTGAGCACCGTGCCGGAGTTGATCGCCACCCGGTGGGTCAGCATCCGGCCGTAGAAGAGCCCGACGTGGAACAGCACCGCGCGCTGCTCCGAGGGCAGCAGCCGGCGCGGCATGATCTCGGTGGACACGAAGTCGGCCAGCTCGGCGTAGCGCGCCGAGCGGGCGTCGCGGTAGGTGATCTCCGGGACGCCGCCCTCGGACTCGCCCAGCAGGACCGGGTCCTCGTCGTCGTTGAGGAACTCGTAGCCGTAGAGCAGCGACTGCATGTGCCGGGCGAAGTCGATCACCGGCCCGCGGATCTGGTTGTCGTCGGAGGGGTCGATGACCAGGACCCGGTCGGTGGGCAGGTCCACGAGGATGTTGTCCACCGTGAGGTCGCCGTGGATGTTGGACGACGAGCGGAACGTCGCGAGGTCCTCCCACGCGTCGGGGTGGGCCTGGATGCGGGCGAGGACGCGGTCGAAGTTGTCCAGCTCGATCCCGTTGACCTCGATCCGGTCGCCCTTGAGCGCCTCGGCGAGCGCGGGGTGGGACTCCGCGGCGGTCCGCACCCGGAGGACGAACCGCTCGGTGACGTACTCGTCGCGGACGTCCGGCCGGTGCTCGAGCGCCCCGATCTGGTAGACGCGCGAGTACATGTAGTCCCAGACCTCGGCGATCTTCGCCTGGCCGGCCGCGAGCTGGTGCTCGTGCACGTACTCGAACAGCGGGACGCTGCTGGGCCGGTACTCCAGGTCGATGGCGTAGTGGTCGGTGGACTGCTCCTCGCGCAGCACCGTGACCAGCTGGTCGTGGTCGCCACGCTCGGCGAGCCAGTCGTGCTGGTTCTTCAGCCGGTGCGCGTACTCCGTGGGCACCATCTTCTTGACGAAGAGCTCCCCCGACCCGTTGGTCGCCAGGAGGGTGACGGCGTTCGACCCGCCCTTGAAGAAGCGGACCAGGCTGACGTTGCCCTCGACCTCCAGCCGGTGCATCACCGTGCTCAGGTGCTGGCGCTGGAAGTACGAGTCCAGGAAGTGCGTCATCGAGCCGGAGATGTCCTGGTCGCGGCCGAGCTTGTTCACGTACCGGTCCGAGGGCGCCAGCTCGGCGCCCGCCAGCGGGGCGCTCGTGCGGCGGGCCCAGTTGACGAACAGTGCGACGACGGCGACCACCATGACCGGCACGTTGGAGACGACCCACGTGGCCGCGGCGAAGACGATCACCTGCGTCGCCTCGAGGTCGGTGCTGCCGTCGAGGAAGCCCTGGATGTCCTCCAGGTACCCGCCGGGCTCGCCGTTGCCGACGCCGGAGCTGACCGCAGCGGCCGGCGCGGCGGCGGCCGCGATCGCGTCACTGCCGCCCAGCCCGGTGAAGACCACGGCACCGACCAACAGGGCGGCGGCGAGGTAGCAGGCCCAGGAGGCGAGGGCCAGCACGCCGTAGCGGGCCACCTGGCGACGCTGCCGGGAGAAGCGCTGGAAGCCGAAGATGACCGACCACAGCTTGAAGCGGGCGCGGTTCTCCAGATCGGTGTTGAGCCAGCTGGAGGCCCGCCAGGCCATCCGCATGAGGAAGCGGTTCTCCCGCACGAACGCCGCGAAGGCGACGACGGCCGCGAGCGCGACGACCAACGCGGACGCCGCCGTGAGCGCGAGCACCCCGGAGCCGGGGTTGCCGATGACGGCGAGGAAGACGAGGAACGCCACGGACACCAGGACGACGTCGATCAGCCGCTCCAGGACCACCGCCAGCAGCGTGTACAGGAAGCTGATCCGCAGCGTCTTGGCGATCAGGTAGGACCGGACCACCTCGCCGACCCGGAACGGGAAGACCACGTTGAACAGGTAGCCGATGGACAGGTGCCGGAACTGCCCGGCGAGGCTGCCCCTGCGCACGTTGTCGATGACGACCTTCGTCCGCGCCGCCCGGAGCACGTGCCCGACGAGCTGGACCAGCGCCGCGACGCCGAGCACGACCCACTCGCCGCCGGACAGGTTCTCGCGGAGCAGCGTCCACATCGACTCGAGGACCGACCAGCACAGGGCGGCGAAGACGACGAGCGCGACCAGTGCGACGACGATGAGTGCGAGCCGGCCGCGGGAGTAGCGAGGGAGAGCCATCAGAAGTGCGGCACCTCGAGGACGGGGATGCCGGCGGCGAGCGCGGCCTGCCGGCCGGTCTCGGAGTCCTCGAAGGCGAGGCTGCGGGCGGGATCGGCGCCCAGCACCCCCAGCGCCCGGAGATAGCCCTCCGGGTCGGGCTTGCTGCGCTCGACCTCGTCGCCCCAGACGACGACGTCGAACAGCGGGGTCAGCCCGTGGGTCTCCAGGATCTGCCGGCCGTTGACCGACTTCGCCGTGCTCACCAGCGCCGTCCGGTGCGTCGGCGCCACCAGCCGCAGGAACGCGATGAGCGCGTCGTTGGCCGTGGTGCGGTCCAGCAGGTCGGCGTACCGGCGGCTCTTGTCGGCCCGGATCGTGTCGATCCCGGCGCGGTCGATGCCGGGCAGCAGGTCGGGGATGAAGTCCCGCGAGTCACGGCCCCACGTGGTGGCGAACTGCTGGGGGCTCAGGTCGTGTCCCGACGCCGCGAACGCGTCGCGGTAGGCCTGGTAGTTGGCCTCCCGGGTGTCCACGAGGGTCCCGTCGAGGTCGAAGAGGAGGGCCTCGACGGTCCCCGGCGCCGTCGTGGCCGAGCGTGGCTCCCCCATGGTGTCCCTCCCGATCACGTGCTCTCCCCCTCGCGCCGCGCCGGGCGTCCCCACCCGGCGGCTCCGCGCCTCACGCGCCCACCGGACGACGGTCGGGCCCCGGTTCCGCGTGTCCGGCCGGCTCCGTGGCCGCCCGGTGGAACAGCAGGCGGCTGAAGACGAAGTTGGCGGCGAACGACGGCGGCAACGAGGCCAACTTACAGATGAAGGCAGCCCACCCGGTCTGCTCGTGCAGGACCTCGATGAACACCGAGAACACGGCGATGGAGACGACGTACCACCCGACGAAGAGGAGGAACGACGTCCGCGACCGGCCGCTCTGGAAGGCGTACCGCGTGACGAACAGGTAGACGACCACGACGGCACACCCCGCGCTGAGCACGTTGGCCGCCCACGGCGGAGCGCTCAGGGCCACGGCCGTGGCGAAGACCCCGAGGTCGACCATCAGCCCCAGACCCGAGCCGAGCAGGAACCGGACGAGCTGGTGCAGGAGCTGGCGACGGTCGCTCATCCGCGGGCCTCCGCACGACGCGAGAGCAGCGCACCCCCGAGCGCGGCCAGCCCGATGAGGACGACCCCGACGACGGTGGCCGGGACGACGAGCCCGGCACCGGCCGGGGCGTAGGCGAGCTCGAGCCGGCCGCCGTCCACGCCACCGGGCAGGTCCACCGCGAGCGCCGCACCGTCCACGGAGGTGACGGGCACCTCCGCGCCGTCCAGCGTCGCGGTCATGCCCGGGTAGTACGGGATGCGCGTGGCCAGCGTGCCGCCGGCGTCCCCGGTGGAGACGACGTAGCGGTCCATCGGCTCGCCGGCCCGCGCCAGACCGGAGGTCCAGTCCTCGGGCGACACCGTGACGTCGCCGGTGACGGCCGTGACCCGGCCGGGCAGCGCGTCGCCGCGCTCGAACCGCAGCCAGGTGTCGTTGCCGGCGACCTGTCGCCAGTTCTCCTCGAGGTGCAGGCGCACCTCCTCGGGCGCGTCCGCCGACAGCAGCACCGTGTCCGCCGACATCAGGTCCAGCCAGGTCACCCCGGTGTCGCCCGCCTCGGCGAGCAGCTGCTCGGGTCCGGAGCACGTGGCGCCCCACACGGTGCGGCACCAGTGGTCGTTGAGCGCGGACTGCCAGACGGCCAGCGAGGCGAAACCGGGCTTCATCCCGGCGACGACGTTGCCGCTGCCGTTGACGACGCCGTCGGCCCAGCCGCGATCGGCGTCGAAGCCCCAGGTGACGACCGTGAGCGTCTCGTCCGGGGCGACGGACCGGTCGCGGTAGGCCTGGACCGTCGTGCCGACGTCGCGGCCCGGGTCCAGGGCGCGCAGCGGGGCGCCGTTCGCGTCGGGCTGCGCCTTGATCGCCTCGTCCCGGTCCTGGACGGCGACCATCATCTGCTCGCCGATCGGGAAGCCGGTGGCGACGGCCAGCACGAGGAGGGCCCCGGCCAGCGAGGGGAGCGCCCGCAGCCGCCCGGGGACGGCGTCCGCCCGGGGCGGCACAGCGGACTCCTGCGGCGGGTCCGGCTGCCGGTCGTCGTCGGACGGCGGGCCGTCGGCGGCGACCGGGGCGGGACGGGACCGGAGCACGACCACGAGGGCGGCCAGGGCGACGAGGCTGACGATCAGCCCCAGGACGTGCCAGCCGACGAGCGCCGGGGCGCGGGAGAGCGACAGCGCCGCCTGGGCGCCGGCGATGCCCGCGGCGGCGATCACCCGGCGCCGGGTGAGCAGGGGCGCCACCGTCAGCGCGATGAGCACGAGCAGAGGCAGGAAGACCTCGACGTAGACGACGTAGCGCAGCGGGTAGCGGAACACCGCTACCGTCGTCGGCAGCTGGGTGGCCACCACCGCGGCCAGCCAGACCAGGCCGGCGGTGACGACCCCGGGCCGGCGCCATGCGGTGCGCCAGTCGACCAGGGCCGCCGCGGGCAGGGCGACGAGCGCGGTGGCCAGCGCCGGGGCGAGGCCGATGTCACCGGTCCAGGCGTTCGTCTGGCCGAGCAGGGTGGTGCCGCCGAGGAGGACGTCGGCGAGGTTCGGCACGGCGAAGCCGGCGTTGCCGACCAGCGGGTCGGCCTCGGGCCGGCCCATGACCGCCGACATCTGCAGGGTGGAGAGGAAGGTCGGCAGGGCGACGACGAGGCCGCCGACGCAGGCCGCCGCCCGGGACAGCGCCCGAGGGGTGAGCAGCGCGGCCCGCCAGGAGCCGGCCTCCGCCCGGTACTCCAGCAGCTGCCCGACGATCAGCAGGGCGGCGAAGGGGAAGGCGTACGGGTTGCCCGAGGTCAGCAGCGCCCAGGTGGCCAGGCCGGTCACCAGGACGCCGGCCGCGGAGCGGCTGCGCAGCCCGAACCACAGCCAGGGCAGGCAGGCGGTCGCCCACAGCAGCGGCCACCAGGAGCTGCCGTACCAGAGGAGGAAGCCGCTGGAGCCGATGCCGACGGCGCCGGCCACCGCGAGCGCCGGCGCGACGCGGTGCTGCAGCAGCACGGCCAGCGCGCCCGCGCCGAGCACGAGGACCATCCCGGCGCCGTAGGCCCAGGAGATGAAGAGGAAGTCGTCCGAGCGCGACAGGAGCGCCTGGGCCAGCCAGTGCAGGGGGTCGAGCACGCCGTACTGCATGTCGGCGACGAAGTTCCCGCCCATGCCCAGGTCCGGGTCCATGAGCGGGGGCCGGCCGCCGTCGGCGTTGCCGCCCAGCCACCACGTCATGGGGCCGAACTGCGCCTGCGAGTCGTCGAACCAGAAGAAGCGCGGCGCCCAGTGCCGGACCAGCAGCAGCTGGAGGCATTGCACGAGCAGGTAGGCGCCGAAGGCGAGGGCGATGCCGCGCACCCCGCGGCGGGCCCGGGACGGGGCGCCGGCGGGAGCGGAGGCGTCGACCCGCGGCTCGGCATCCCGGTCGAGGACGGCGGCACGCGAGCCGGTGGATGCGGTCATGGAGGAGGCGGCCTTCTCGGTCTCGTCCGACGAGGACAGTCATGCCGACCGGGCCCCGGCACCGACGCCGCGTTCCCGGGTCCGGGCCGGGGTCGTGATCGGCGGGTCGAGCGGGATCGACTGTAACCACGGCGCCAGGCGCACGGGGTGAACCGGTCCGGTCCGCCGCCCCCCTGTTCCCGTCGCCCACACGAGTCCCACCGACCTCGCCGCGCGCCTCCCGGGAGGGGCGGGAGGACGCCGGTCCTCAGCTCCCGGGGCGGACGAGGACGGCGAACGGTCCGACGTCCTGGCGGTACCAGCCCGCGAACACCGCGGGGTCGAAGACGACGTCGTAGAGGTGGATGTTCGGGCTGCCGGGGAAGGTGTCGGACCGCAGCTCGAGGTGCAGCCCGTCGTCCTCCGGACGCAGCACGAAGACCGTGGGAGCCCGCCACGGGGCGGCGTCCAGCCGGGCCAGGAACTCCGCCTGCGAGGAGCTCGTCGCGAGCGTCTCGACGAACTGCGACCGCTCCGTGTAGTCGGCCAGCGGGTTGGCGTAGTGGGGGGCGTTGGCCTGGAAGCCGCGGTAGGGGTACACGGCCAGCAGGGGGTAGTTCGTGGTGAGGACCACCAGCTCGTCGGCCGGCTGTCCGGTCCCCGTGTCGATCGCTGCGGCCAGGCCGTCGATCCACCCCTCGTCGGCGTCGGGGACGGCCAGGCCCCGCGCGTTGAGCCCACTCGGGTAGGGGTCGTTGTGGGCCACCGCCACCTGGGGGTCGAGCTCGCGGACGTTGTCCCGGAGCGTGACGGTGCCCAGCAGGATCCCCAGGACCGTGAGCACGGCGAACACACCGCGGACCTGCCCGTCGGACCGGACGGGCCACCGGCGCCGGGCGAGCTCCCAGGCGCGCCGGAGCGCGAGGACCGCGGCCGCGGCCAGCGCCGTCTCCAGCACCGGCTCCGTGCGGAAGGCCAGCAGGGTCGTGTCGAGGCCCAGCGCGAGGGTGGACAGGCCGAACCAGGCGTAGACGCCGCCCACCAGGAGCGCGAGGGGCCGGCAGATCGCGGCGTCGCGACCCGTCCCGACGACCCCCTGCCACACCACGTAGACCAGTCCGACCGCCAGGAACGCCCCCCAGACGGAGGGCTCCAGCATGGGCGCGGGCAGCTGGGCGCCCTGCAGCGGGAGGAAGCGCGCCGCCGCGTTGTCCCCGCCCTCGCCCTGGAGCACCGCGAGGACGTAGCGCGCCCAGGCCGGCGCGGCCACCACCGCAGCCGTTCCCGCCACCACGGCCAGCGCCGGGAGCGTCCGGGCGAGGCCCGCCCGCCGGTTCCCCGGCCCGTCCAGCCACGCGCCGGCGACCGCGAGCCCGGCGAGCACGGCGGCGGCGAAGCCGCCGAGCAGGGTGTAGACGCTGAGCGACGCGCCGATGAACACGCCCAGCCCCACCAGGTGCGGCCACCGCCGGCGGGCCCCCGGGGCGACCGACCGCCAGAAGACGACGACGGCGGCGGGCAGCAGGGCGGCGATCGCCCAGGAGTACGGCTCGGTGGCGGCCTCGCCCAGGCCCGCGGCGACGACGACGAGCCCGATGCACAGCGCCAGCCGGGGTCCGACCAGCCGGCGCCACACCCAGTAGGCCGCCACGGGGACCACGCCCAGCGTGGTGAGGGCCCACGGCTTGTAGAACAGCCACGCCGGTACGCCGAACAGGTCCGCCAGGCGGCCCCCCAGCCAGAACCAGCCCGGCGGGTAGAAGGGCGAGATGTCGGCGTAGTTGATGTCGGCGAGGGCGGCGCTGTCGGTCAGCCGGGTGAGGTACTGCGTCCGGAACAGCTGGTCCTCGCTGAGTCCCATCAGGTAGTAGTCCGTCGCCGTCAGGGACAGCGCGACGGCCGTCGTCCCCAGGGCGGCCAGCACCGCCACCGCCAGACCCTCGCGGACCAGCGCCGGCATCCGGGTCCGGAGGAGCAGCACCGCGGCGACGGCGAGCCCGGCCACCGTCGCCCAGTCCATCAGCGCCACCGGCACGTTCGTGTTCGGGGAGACCGGCACCCGGTCGACCACCACCTGGACCGCGACGCTGACGAGCACGGCGAGGACGACGGCGGCCAGCCCGCCCAGCAGCCAGCGACCCTCCCGCGGTCCTGCCGCACGGGGGCGGGACGCCCCCGGGTCCGGCTGCGCGGGATCGGCCGGCACCGTCCGGTCGCGGACGGGACGGGAGCCGGTGTCGGTGCTCACTCCTGTCTCCCCCCTCGCCGGGCCGGTGTCTGCGGTGCACTGTAGAGAAGGGGGGACGCGGTGGAGGTCCGCCGCGAGGACGGCCGGCGGGCCCCGGGTTCCCCGCTGAGCAGCCAGGTCCCGTTCGTCCCACCCGCCTCGTGTCGGTCCGTCGCCTCCGTGGCCCGACCGGCCCGACGACCTACCCTCGCAGATGCGCCCCCGGGGTGGCCGACGGCCGCGCCAGGTGACGGAGGGGTCCCCACGCAGGGGCAGCCACCGACAGCGCGCGTGGCCTGAAAGGGAAGGACGCCTCCGTGAGCCCCAAGAACCCCGTTCCACCCGGCGAGCCCGGCGACCGGCAGCTGCCGGCCCGCCTGGACCCCCGGCTGGGCCGGCCCGGCTCCGGTCGCACGTCCCGGTCGGACCGACCGGCCGACGAGCGGCGGGGCGGCACCCGTCCCCCCGGACGCCGCACGCACCGCGGCACCGTCCTGGCCCGCGTGGTCGCCGGCATCGTCTCCGCCGTCCTGCTCGCCACCACCGGCTGGGGCTGGTACCTCGGCCAGCTCGCGGAGGCGTCGGTCAACCGCACCGACGCCATCCCCGACAGCGGGAACGAGGACGAGGGCAACGGCGGCGAGGCGATGAACATGCTGCTGGTCGGCAGCGACAGCCGCGCGGACCTGACCCCCGAACAGCTCGTCGAGCTGAACGCGGGCGAGGACTCCGGCCTCAACACCGACACCGTCATGCTGGTGCACGTCCCCGCCGACGGGTCGGGCGCGTCCTTCGTCTCCTTCCCGCGCGACTCCTACGTGGAGATCCCCGGGTACGGGTGGGACAAGCTGAACGCCGCCTACGCCTACGGCTACCAGGAGGTCGACGACAGCCTCCCCGAGAGCGAGCGCCAGGCGGGCGGGGCGCAGCTGCTCGTCCAGACCATCCACGACCTCACCGGCCTGCAGATCGACCACTACGCCGAGGTCGACCTGCTGGGCTTCTTCGAGCTGACCAACGTCGTCGGCGGCGTCGAGGTCAACCTGTGCCAGGCCGTCGACGACCGCCAGTGGTCCGGCGCCTTCTTCCCCGCGGGCGTGCAGACGATCAGCGGCGCGGACGCGCTGAAGTTCGTCCGCCAGCGGCACAACATCGGCAACACGAGCACCGACTTCGACCGGATCAAGCGCCAGCAGGTCTTCATCGCCGGCGTGCTGCGCAACATGCTGTCCAACGACGTGCTCCTGAACCCCGGCCGGCAGCGCGAGCTCGTCGAGGCCGCCTCCAGCGCCCTGACCGTGGACCAGGGGCTGGACCTGTTCCAGCTCGCCCAGCAGATGCAGGCGGTGGAGCTGGACAACGTGGTGTTCCAGACCATCCCGTACGTCGACGCCGACGACCGCGACGACCAGGGCCGCTCGATCATCCGGCTCGAGGACGAGGACGTGCTGCACCAGTTCTTCGCGCAGCTGTCGGCCGAGCCCGAGGCGCCGGCCGAGGAGGCCCCCGCGCCGCCGGCGACCGTCGACCCCGCCGTGGTGACCGTCGACGTGCTCAACGGCTCCGGGACGTCGGGCCTGGCGCGGAGCGCCGCGGAGGAGCTGACGGCCGCCCGGTTCGTCGTCGCCGAGACCGGCAACGCCGACAACAGCGACTACTCCCAGACCGTCGTCCGGCACGCCGCCGGCGACGAGGCCCTCGCCGCGACCGTGGCCGCCCAGATCCCCGGCGCGACGGTCGAGGTCGACGACACGCTCACCTCGGGCACCGTGCAGCTGATCCTGGGCTCGGACTTCAACGGCGTCGGCGTCGCCACCACCGTCCAGCCGCCGCCGGCCCAGGTGGCCGGTGAGGACGTGCGCACCGCCCAGGACCAGACCTGCATCAACTGACGAAGGACCCCCTCGCCCCCCACGCCTCGCAGGCTCGGCGCGGGCCCCTGCGAGGGGGCCGACGGGCGGAAGTCAGATGGGGAGCTTCCGGAAGATGGCTCGCGGGGTGTGCCGCAGGCCGCTCATGACCCAGCGCATGGCGCCGGGCACCCACACGGTGTGCCGGCCCTTGCGGACGCCGGTGACGATGGCCTCGGCCACGGCCTCGGGGGTCGTCGCCAGGGGCGCGTCGGGCAGGCCCTCGGTCATCTTCGACCGGACGAAGCCCGGCCGGACCACGAGCACGGAGACGCCGCTGCCGGCCAGCGAGTCCGCCAGGCCGCTGTAGAAGGCGTCGATCCCGGCCTTGGTCGAGCCGTAGACGAAGTTCGACGCCCGGGCCCGCTCCCCCGCCACGGAGGACAACGCGACGATCGACCCGTGGCCCTGGGCGCGCATGCGCTCGGCCAGGACGGTCCCGACGACGACGGGCGCCACGTAGTTGACCCGGGCCAGTGCGGCGACGGCAGCCGGGTCGTGCGCGAGCTGCTCCTGCTCCCCGAGCTGCCCGAACGCGACCACGGCCACGTCGACGTCCCCGCCGGCGGTGGCCGCGGCGACCATCCGCTCCGGCGACGCCGGGTCCTCGGCGTCGAAGTCGACGACCTCCACGGTCGCGCCGGCGGCCCGCAGCTCCTCGGCCACGGTGGCGCGCCGGGCGCTGTCCCGCGCGGCCAGGACGACACGCAGCGGCCGCTCCTGCAGGTAGCGGTGGGCGGTGGCGACGGCGATGTCCGACGTCCCCCCCACCAGGAGCAGGGAACCCACCGAGCCGAGCGCGTCGATCACAGGGAGAGCCTCACAGTTCCAGTCGGCGGGCCAGGTCGGAGGTGAAGACGCCGTCGGGGTCGACGCGGGCACGGACGGCGCGGAAGTCGTCGAGTCGCGGGTACATGCGGGCGAAGACCTCCGGCCGCACGCGGGAGTCCTTGGCCAGGTAGGTGCGCCCGCCGACGTCGACCACGGGCTCGTCGAGCTCGTCGAGCAGCCGGGCGAGGCCGGAGACCACCGGGATGTCCAGCGCCAGCGTCCAGCCCGGCGAGGGGTAGGACAGCATGCCCGGGTTCCCCTCCCCGAAGCGCTTGAGCACCGCCAGGAAGGAGGCGTGGCCCGAGGAGCTGATCCGCTCGAGGACGTGCCGCAGCGTCTCCTCGGAGCCGAAGGGCACGGTCACCTGCCACTGCACGAAGCCGCGGGGGCCGTAGATGCGGTTCCAGGCGCCGACCCCGTCGAGCGGGTGGAAGAACGTCGGGATGCTCTGCAACTGGTCGCGCTTGCGCTTGGGGGCCTTGCGGTACCAGAGCTCGTTGAACGCCGAGACGGTGGCGACGTTGAGCAGCCCCGGCGGGAAGACGTCGGGCACCGAGACCTTGACCGACTGGCCGTAGCGCAGCGGGTCGGCCTGCTTGCGCGCCGGCAGCTCGTCGCGGCGGGCGAACCGGCCTCGGGTGAGGACCGAACGGCCCATGCGGGCGCCCTTGGTGACGCAGTCGATCCAGGCCACCGAGTAGTCGTAGAGGTGGTCGCCCTCGCTCAGCATCGTCAGGAGCGCGTCGAGGTCCGGCGTCCGGTCGGTGTCGACCAGCGTCTGCGAGGTCTCGATCGGCTTCATCCGGACGCGGGCACGCAGGATCACGCCGGTCAGGCCCATGCCGCCGGCCGTGGCCCAGAACAGGTCGGCGTCGGCGTCCGGGCCCACGCGGCGCACCTGGCCGTCGGCGGTGAGCAGGTCCAGCCAGCGCACGTGCTGGGCGAAGCTGCCCGCGACGTGGTGGTTCTTGCCGTGGATGTCCGCGGCGATCGCGCCGCCGACGGTGACGTAGCGGGTGCCGGGGGTGACCGGGACGAACATCCCCAGCGGCACGAAGAGGTTCATCAGCCGGTCCAGCGAGATGCCGGCCTCCACCTCCACCTCGGCGGCGGCGAGGTCGACGTCCAGGACCCGGTCCGCGCCGGTCATGTCCAGCACGTGCCCGCCGGCGTTCTGCGCCGCGTCGCCGTAGCTGCGGGCCAGGCCGCGCGCGACGACCCCGCGCCCCCGCGACTCGGCGAGGACCTTCCGGACGTCGGCCTCGTCGCGGACCCTCTCCAGCAGTGCCGGGGTCGGCGCGGTGCGCCCCCACCCGGTGAGCTGTGCGGTCGTTCCGTCAGGCACTCAGGACCCCCAGACCCATCGCGACGGCCCACAGGACGCCGAGGCAGAGCAGCACCCGGTCGCCGAGGACGATGTCCTCCGGGGCGCCGGCCTCGCCCTTGTCGACGTCCCGGGCGTACAACAGGATCGCCAGCACGAACGGGGCGATCGAGATCAGCGACCACGGCACGCCGTCCTGGGCCTCGCCCATCTCGAACGCCCACAGGCTGTAGGCGGTCACGGTCACCGCGGCCGACAGGCTCCACACGAAGCGCAGGTAGCTGGCCGAGTACTCCTGCAGCGTCTTGCGGGTGGCGGCGGCGTCACCGATGAGCACGAGCTCGGAGTACCGCTTGCCGGCCACCATGAACATCGAGCCGAACGCCGCGACGAGCAGGAACCACTGCGACAGCGCGAGGCCGGCGGCCACACCGCCGGCGATGCCGCGCAGCAGGAAGCCGGACGCGACGACCGCGAGGTCGATGACCGGCTGGTTCTTGAGGAAGAGGCAGTACCCGAGCTGGATCACCACGTAGCTGCCCAGCACCCAGGCCAGCGCCGGCCGGGTGAGCAGCACGGCCACGACCAGGGCGACGGCGAAGAGGACCACCGCCATGCCGACGGCGAGCCCCCGGGGCACGATCCCCGCGGCGATCGGCCGGTACCGCTTGCGCGGGTGCCGGCGGTCCTCCTCGACGTCGATCGTGTCGTTGACGAGGTAGACACCGGACGCGGCCAGGCAGAAGAGCAGGAAGGCGACGGCCGTCGGGCCGATGACGTCGGGGTCGAACACCTTCCCGGCGGCCAGCGGCGCGGCCAGGACGAGGACGTTCTTCGCCCACTGACGGGGGCGCAGGGCCCGGACCAGTCCCCAGGCGAAGGTGCCCCGCCATCCGGGGAGGCGGGGGGCGAGGGGCGGGGACGCCGGCGGCGACGCGGGCACGGCTGCCGCCGGCGGCACGGGGGGCAGCGCAGGTGGCGCCGCCGGCACCGGCTGCGGGGCGGTCGGCGGCCCGGTCAGGACCTGGGGGACCGAGGGCCCCGGGTCCGGCGACGGCGCCGCCGACCCCGGGGTGCCCGGCTGGGAGATCGTCACGCGAACGCCTTCCTGCCGTCGGAGCCGACCAGCCGGCGGCGGACGAGAACGGCCGTTCCGGCCCCGAGCGCCGCTCCGGACAGCACGTCGGAGGGGTAGTGCACGCCCAGCAGCACCCGCGACACCAGCATCGCGCCGGTCAACCCGGCCATCGGGAGGCGCCCGACCATGGGCGAGAAGCCCACCGCGGCCGCGGCCGTCGAGCAGCTGTGCGCGCTGGGGAAGGAGAGCCGGCTCGGGGTCCGGACGAGCGCGGGGACGTCGTCCAGCTGCGGGCGCACCCGGCGCACGACCCGCTTGACGATGACGCCGGCGGCGTGGGCCGCCACCACGCCCACGGTGCCCGCGGCCCACTCCCGGCGGCGCCGGCCGGATGCCCAGCCGGCGGCCCCCAGGGCGATCCAGCCGAGCGCGTGCTCGCCGAGGTGCGAGAGGCCGCGGGCCACCGGGACGGCGGGGGTCGAGCCCAGGGTGCGCCGCGTGGAACGCAACAGCGCGTGGTCGGCCCGGATCAGCCGGGAGCCGGGGCCACCATGGGTCGAAGTCATCGGGGGGAACTGTAACCGCGCCGTGATGCGTGCCGCCCGCTCCGCGACGGAACCACTCGACGGGATGGTCCCCGGGCGGACGTGCACTCTTGTCGGGTGCGTACTCCCGGCTCCGCCACCCCTGCCGACCTCCTGCGCGAGGCGCTGCGCCGCGCTCCGGCCGCCCCGCTGATCACCGCCTACGACGACGTCGCCGCCTCCCGCGTGGAGCTGTCGGCCACGACGTTCGCGAACTGGGTCGCCAAGACCGCGAACCTGCTGCAGGAGGAGTTCGACGTGGCCCCGGGCAGCCGCGTCGCGGTGGTGCTGCCCGTCCACTGGCAGACCGCCGCGGTGCTGCTCGCCGCCTGGAGCTGCGGCGCCACGGTGGTCGAGGCCGCCGCCGAGGACGACGGCGCCCTCGCCGACGCCGACCTGGTGCTGGCCGACCAGGACCGGCTGGAGCCGCTGGCGGAGCTCGACCTGCCCGAGCTCCTCGGGCTGTCGCTCCACCCGCTGGGCATGGGCATGACCGGGTACTCCGGGCCGGCCCGCGACTTCGCCGTCGAGGTGCGCACCCACGGTGACGTCTTCACCGCCTGGCAGCCGCCGGACCCGGCCGGGACCGGGCTGGTGCTCGGCGGGCTGGAGCTCACGCTCGAGGGCCTGGTGGAGACGGCGACGGCCCTGGCCGGGCAGCTCGGGATCGCGGCCGGGGACCGGGTGCTGGTCGACGCGCGCACCGCGACCGAGGCCGGCCCGGTCGCCTGGCTCCTGGCGCCGCTGGCCGCCGGTGCCTCGATGGTCCTGGTCACCGGGGCCGACCCGTCCCGGCTGCCGCGGCGCGCGGCCGACGAACGGGTCACGGCTACGCTCGGCCTCCGGATCGAGGGCATCCGCGAGCTGGGCCGCCCCGCCTGACGCGGGCGCCGGCCGGCCGCACGCGACGGACGGTGGGTTCCTGCATGGACAAGGTGGTGGCCTCGGCGCGCGAGGCCGTGGCGGACGTCGGCGACGGCGCCACGCTGGCGGTGGGTGGGTTCGGCCTCTGCGGGGTGCCGATCACCCTGATCGACGCGCTGCTGGAGTCCGGCGTCCGGGACCTCACCACGATCTCCAACAACTGCGGCGTCGACGACCAGGCGCTGGGCGTGCTGCTGTACGCCGGGCGGATCCGGAAGACGATCAGCTCGTTCGTCGGCGGCAACAAGGAGCTCGCGCGGCTGTACCTGTCCGGTCAGCTGGAGGTCGAGCTCACCCCGCAGGGGTCGCTGGCCGAGCGGCTGCGCGCGGGCGGCGTCGGCATCCCCGCCTTCTACACGCCCACCGGCGTCGGCACGATGGTCGCCGACGGCGGGATCCCGGTGCGCTACGACGCCGACGGCACCGTCGTGCAGACGTCGAAGCCCAAGGAGGTCCGGGAGTTCGACGGCCAGCAGTTCGTGCTGGAGACCGCGCTCACCGCCGACTTCGGCCTCGTCCGTGCCGCGGTCGGCGACCGGCACGGCAACCTGGTGTTCAACCAGTCCGCCGCGAACTTCAACCCGCTGGCCGGCATGGCCGGGCGGATCACGATCGCCGAGGTCGAGGAGCTGGTCGAGCCCGGCGAGATCGACCCCGCCCGCGTGCACCTGCCCGGCGTCTTCGTCGACCGGGTCGTCGAGGTCGGCACCGCCGGCAAGGGCATCGAGAAGCGCACCACCCGCCCCCGCCCGTCCACCACTCCGCAGGGGGCCTGACGCATGACCCTGACCCGCGACCAGCTCGCCGCCCGCGTGGCCCAGGAGCTGACCGACGGCTCCTACGTCAACCTCGGCATCGGCATGCCCACCCTGGTGCCCAACTTCGTGCCCGACGGCGTGCACGTGGTGCTGCACTCGGAGAACGGCGTGCTCGGCGTCGGCCCCTACCCCTTCGAGGGCGAGGAGGACCCGGACCTGATCAACGCCGGCAAGGAGACGGTGACGATCCTGCCGGGCGCCAGCTTCTTCGACTCCTCGGCCAGCTTCGGGATGATCCGCGGCAAGCACCTCGACGTCGCCGTCCTCGGCGCCATGCAGGTCAACCCCCGCGGCGACCTGGCCAACTGGCTCATCCCCGGGAAGATGGTCAACGGGATGGGCGGCGCGATGGACCTCGTCCACGGCGCCCGCCAGGTGATCATCATGATGGAGCACGTCGCCCGCGACGGGTCCCCGAAGCTGGTCCAGGAGTGCACCCTGCCGCTGACCGGCAAGGCCTGCGTCGACCGGATCATCACCGACCTGGCCGTCGTCGACGTCACCCCGGCCGGGTTCGTGCTTCGCGAGACCGCCCCCGGCGTCGAGGTCGACGAGGTCGTCGCCGCCACCGGTGCGCCGCTGACCGTCGCCGACGACGTGCGCCCGATGTCGCTGCCCGCCACCGCCTGACCCGCGCCCGGTGACCTTCTCGATCGTCGCCCGCGATCCGGCCAGCGGTGAGATGGGGATCGCCGTCTCGTCCTGCATCCTCGCCGTCGGGCGGGCGGTCCCCCGCGCCCGGCCGGGGGTCGGCGTGGTGGCCGTGCAGGCGCGCAGCCCGCGCGGGATCGGCGGGGTGCTGCTGGCGGGCCTCGCCGACGGCACTCCCCCGGCCGACCTGGTCCGCCGGGCGGCGCACGCGGCCGACGACGGCGACCGGCAGCTCGCCGTCCTGTCCTCGACCGGGGCCGTCGCCGCCGACACCGGCCCCGGCGCCTTCCCGGTGAGCGGCCAGATCGTGGCCGAGGCCGTCAGCGTGCAGGGCAACATGCTCGCCTCCGACGAGGTGCTCCCGGCGATGCTGCACGCCTTCACCGTGACCGCGGGCGCCCTCGCAGACCGGCTGCTCGCCGCGCTCTCGGCCGGTCAGGCCGCCGGCGGTGACCTGCGCGGACGACAGTCCGCGGCACTGCTCGTGGTCTCGGGCGAGCCGGAGACCGAGGAGGACGACGGCGTGCGGGCCGACCTGCGGGTCGACGACTCCGCCGATCCGGTGGCCCAGCTGCGCATGCTGCGCAACCTGCAGCGCGCCTACGCCGAGCGGGACTACGACACCCTCGCGGTGTTCGCCCCCGAGGGCTCCCGCGACCTCTACGCGGCGTTGGCGGCCTCCCGGCGCGGCGACCGGGCCGCCGCCCGGACGGCGCTGGAGTCGATGCGGGCGCGGCCGGACTGGGCCGCCTGGCTGGCCGCCATGGCCGGTGACCAGCGCCTGGCGGGGGTCTCCCGGCTGCTGGACTGACGGCGGCCCGTGACCGGAGGGGAGCGCACCTACACTCCCTCGCGTGACCGGCCGCCCCCAAGGAGTGACCAGCTGTGACCGGGGTGTCCGTGGCCGCTGCTGAGGGCGCCCCGCAGCCCTCCGGCTCGAGGACCGGGCCGCGCTGGCTGCCGTGGCTGCTGGCCCTCCTCACCCTCGGCCTGGCCGCCGCGCTGCCCCTGGCTCCGATCGTCGTCGACACCCCCGAGGTCCGGTGGCCGGCCGACCCGGACGACCCGCGGTCGACGACGGCGCTGTTCATGCCCTACCGGCCGATCGACCTCGCCGTCGCCGTCCCGTGCGCCACCCTCGCCTCGGTCGCCGACCGGCAGGAGTCCTCGGACGTGGCCGTCGTGCTCGGCACGGCGCTGCCCGACTCCGGACGGGGACGCGACCGCTCGCTGTTCGTGTCGGTCGCCGACGGCTCGGTCCGCGTGCTCTCCTCGGGCCGCGAGCTGTGGAGCGGCCCCGTGCCCACCGGGTCCGGCTGCCGGCTGACCGTGCAGGCCGACCAGTCCGGCTCGCGGGTGTCGACGGCCTCCGACGGCGCCGCGGAGACGGTGCTGGCCGACGTCCCCGGGGCCCCGGTCCCCGAGGTGGTCGCCTTCACCACCGACGTCGTCCCCGCCGACGGTGCCGCCCCCACGGTGGTCGCCCATCCCGACGCCCGCTTCCAGTCGTCCCCGACGCCGGTCAAGATCGCGCTGCTCGTCGCGCACCTGGCCGCCCTGGCCGGCTGCCTCTGGCTGCTCTCCCGGTCCGTCCCGGCCGCCGCCCGCCCGCGCGACGGCCCGGATCCCGACCGGAACCCGCTGCCCGGCTCCCCCGCGTCCGCCCGGGGCCGGTGGCGGCTGGTCGCCGGGCTCGCCGACGCCGTCGTCGTGCTCACCCTCGTGGGCTGGACGGTCATCGCCCCGATCCAGACCGACGACTTCTACTACAGCCTCGAGGCGCGGACCCTCGACTCGGCCGGCTTCGTCGGCAACCAGGTGCGGTACTTCGACGTCCCCGAGGTGCCGTTCGTCCTCACCCAACTGCTGCTGGCCCCGCTGGCCCACCTCTCGGCGGCGCCGCTGGTCCTGCGGCTGCCCTCGCTGCTCGCCGGGCTGGCGGTCTGGTGGCTGCTCACCCGGCGGCTCGTCCCCCTCCTCGTCGAGCGTCCGCACCCCGCCCTGCGGGGAGTCGCCGGCATCGCGCTGCTCGCCTGGTGGCTGCCGTGGAACACCAGCACGCGCCCCGAGGCCTTCGTCGCCCTGGCCTGGACCGTCACCCTCGTCCTCGCGCTGGAGGCGATCCGCCGCCGCCGTCCGCTTCTGGTGGGACTCGCCGCCGTGGTGGCCGGCCTCGCCGTCACCGTCACCGCGTCCGGGCTGGCCTGCGCCGCGACCCTCGTGGTCCTGCTCCCCCGGCTGTGGCCCGTGCTCGCGGCGTCCCGGTGGGGGGTCTGGGCCACCTCGGCCCTGGTGGTCGCCTGCGGCAGCATCCCCGTGGCGGTCGTCTTCGCCGACTCGAGCCTGGCCTCGGCGCTGGCCGCGCTGCGGGTGCACCGCGAGGTCGGGCCGCAGACGCCGTGGTGGACGGAGCCGATCCGCTACTGGTACCTGATGCTCGGCAACGACCCCAACCAGCGGAACTTCGCCCGCCAGGTCGTCGTGCTCACCACCCTCGCCGTGGTCGTCGGGCTCTCGATCGCCCTCCTGCGGGTCACGCGGCGGGCCTCGGGCCGCATCTCCTGGGCGGTCCCGGCCCTCGCGTTCCTCGCGGTCAACGCCGCGCTCGTCCCGACGCCGACCAAGTGGAGCCACCACTTCGGTGCCCTGGCCGGTGCCGGCGCGCTCGCGCTGACGGTGGGGGTGGCGGTGCTGGTGCGCCGCCGGCCGGACCGGTGGGCGTCCGTGGTCCTGCTCGCCGCGGTCGCCGTGACCGCCGCGGTGGGCTTCCACGGCGGGAACGACCAGGTGGAGTACTCGGCCTACGGCGTGGACCGGGTGCTGCCCGCGGTCCTCGGGAACCCGGCGCTGTGGCTCGCCGCCGGGCTCGCCGTGTCGGCCGCGGTCACGTTCCGCCGCCGGCGTCGGGCCGCGGGGGCCGATCGCGTCGCCTGGCGCTGGCCGGAGGCGGTCGTCGGCGCCCTGGGCGCGGTGCTCGTCACGAGCCTGGTGATCCAGGTCGGCAGTGCCACGCTGGCGAACTGGCGGCTGCGGGACACCTGGTCGATGGCGGGGGACGCCGTCGACACCCTGACCGGGGGCGGGAGCTGCGGCTTCGCCGACTCCGCGGTGGCACTGACCGGCGCAGAGCGGCTCGACCCGCTGGGCGGGGACGCTCCTCCTCCCGCGGCCGGCACGCTCCCCCCGGGGCTGGACGGCGACCGGCTCGACGGGACGGCGCCCGCGGGGGTCTCCGTGCTGTCGACGTGGCAGGCCTCGCCGGCGGACCCCGCCGTCACCGAGGTCGCCACCCCGTGGCGGGAGACGGCCGGCCTGACCGAGCGCGACGTCCTCGCGGTCACCGTCGCGGGCGTCCCGGGCCCCGGCACCCAGGCGGTGGTCGACCTGGCCGCGGCCGTTCCCGGCGGAGAACCGCGGGTCCTGGAGTCCCGGCCGGTCGACCTCCCCGCGGCCGGCGGAGCGCCGGAGTGGAACCGCGTCCTGCTGGGTCCGGCGGTCGAGCTGCCCGCCGGGACGGACCTCGTCCGGCTGCGCCTGGTCGACGCCGACGACGCCCTCGGGGTCGGCGATCCCGGGCAGCGGTGGCTGGCCGGGACCGAGCCCTACCGGATGGTCGGCCGCACGCTCAGCGACCTGCTCCCCGAGGACGAGCCGGTCGTCGTCGACTGGCCGCTGGGCTTCGCCATGCCCTGCCAGGAGCCGCCGCGGATCGCCGACGGCATGGTGGAGCCGGTCGAGTGGCTGGTGCAGAGCATCACCTTCGCCGACACCCCGCCGCTGACGGTGATCGACGGCGGTGGCAGCTACTCGACCGCCCCGGAGGTCAGCGACGTGACCACGTACGTGGGGTTCACGCCCGGGGTCTCGCCGTACACGACGTGGGGCAACCTCGTGCACTGGGACCCGCGGCTGGCCCAGGACGGGTACGAGCTGGTGCACGACACCCGCGTGGTGGGCGGGTGGGGGTGGTGGCCCGGCGCAGGTCCGGGGCCGTCCCCGGACTGAGCCGTGTCAGCGCGCCCCGGCGCCGACCGGGGTGTCCTGCGGAGCCGCCGCGCCCGCGTCCAGGGCCGCGCCCTCGACGTCGACCCGCGGCAGCCAGCCGAGCCAGCGGGGCAGCCACCAGGCCCGCTCCCCCAGCAGCGCCATCGCGGCCGGGACCAGGACCATCCGCACGACGAAGGCGTCGAACACGATGCCCGTCGCGAGGGCGAACGCGATCATCTTGATCGTCGCCTCACCGGCCGGGACGAAGCCGGCGAACACCGCGAACATGATCAGCGCGGCGGCGACGACGACCGGGGCGGCCTGGCGGAAGCCGGTGCGGATGGCCGCGAGCGGCTCCGCGCCCCGGGTGTGCGCCTCGTGCATCCGCGAGACCAGGAAGATCTGGTAGTCCATCGCCAGGCCGAAGAGGATCCCGATCACCAGGATCGGCGCCAGGCTGATCAGCGGCCCGGTGTCCTCGAGGTTGACCAGCCCGCCCAGCCAGCCCCACTGGAAGACCGCCACGGTGGCGCCCAGCGCGGAGCCCACGGTGAGCAGGAAGCCGAGGACGCCGACCAGCGGCACCAGCAGCGAGCGGAACACCAGCACGAGCAGCACCAGGGCGAGGCCGACGACCAGCACGAGGTAGACCGGCAGGGCGTCGTCGAGGGCCTGCGCGACGTCGACGCTGACGGCGGTCTGGCCGGTCACCGACACCTCGATGCCGTCCAGGTCGCCGAACTCGGCGCGCAGGTCGCCGACCAGCTGCTCGGTGGCGGGGTCGGCGGGCCCGGACTCCGGGATGACGTTGAGCGTGGCGACCGTGCCGTCGGCGTTCGCCTCCCCCGGGACGGCGCGCGCCACGTCGCCGACGTCGCCGACCGTGCCGGCGGCCTGCTGGGCGGCGTCCGCGGCGCCGTCCCCCTCGAAGAGGACGACGAGCGGGCCGTTGAAGCCCGGACCGAAGCCCTCGGCGAGCAGCGCCTGGGCGCGGGCCTCGGTGCTGCCGTCGGGCGGGTCCTGCACCAGCGTGGTCTGCAGCGACGCGAACGGGATGGCGACGACGCCGAGCGCCACCACGGCCAGCAGCAGCGACAGCACCCGGTGCCGGGTCACGGCGCCCACCCAGCGGACGAGCCACCCGCCGTCCCGCGGCGCGGCCGGCACCTCGGCCGGGACGGCGCGCTTGCTGCGGGGAAGGGCCCGCGGGCCGAGGAAGCCGAGCACGGCGGGGACGAGCGTGAGCGCGACGAGGACGGCGACCACGATCGTCGCGGCCGCGGCGACGCCCATCTGCGTGAGGAAGGGGATGCCGACGATCGACAGGCCGGCCAGCGCGATGACCACGGTGAGGCCGGCGGTGACCACGGCCGAGCCGGCCGTGCCGACGGCGGTGCTCACCGCGGTGCCGACGTCGGAGCCGCGGCGCAGTTCCTGCCGGTACCGCGTGATGATGAACAGCGCGTAGTCGATGCCCACGGCCAGGCCGAGCATCGCGGCGAGGATCGGCGTCGTCGAGGAGAGCTCGGTGAAGCCCGTGGCGATCGTGACGCCCATGACGCCGATGCCCACGCCGACCACCGCGGTCAGCAGGTTCATCCCGGCGACGAGCAGCGAGCCGAAGGTCACCGCCAGCACGACCAGGGCGACGACGACGCCGATGACCTCGGCGGGGCCGCCCACGTGCGGCGGGGCCTGCACCGCCTCACCGCCGACCTCGACGGTGAGGTCGGCGGAGTCCGCCTCCTCCACCGCGGCCAGCAGCGCGTCCTGCTGCGCCGCGGGCACCTCGCCGCGCTGGGCGTCGAAGACGACCGTGCTGTAGGCGATGGTCGGCTGCGCCGAGTTCACCCCCGGGTTCGCCGGGTCGAACGGGTTCGTGGCCGCCGCGACGCCGGGCAGTTCCGCGAGCTCCCCCACCACGCCCTGCACCGCGGCGGGGTCGAGGACCCCGCCGTCCGGGGAGGCGAAGACGACGCGGGCCGTGGCGCCACCGGCCGCGGAGCCGAACTCCTCGTCGATCCGCTCGAGGGCGGTCGTCGACTCCTGGCCGGGGATGGAGAAGCTGCTGGCGGTCTCGCCGGAGAGGGTGACGGCTCCGACGCCGCCGCCCACCAGCACGGCGAGCCAGACGAGCACCACGGGCAACCGGTGCCGGTGCGAGAAGGCCCCGAGTCGGGACAACAGGACTGCCATGCGGATCAGGCCTCCACCGGGTGGGGATGAGGGAGAACGGCGTCGGGGCGGCGGTGGCCGAGCGCGTCGAGACAGGTGCTCACGATGTACCGCCGCCACGCCGTGGCGCGGCCCTCGGCGGAGGCGGTGAGGGTCAGCACCGCGATCGCGGACAGCGCGCCGATGACGCGGACGAGCCGCTCCTCGTCGGCGTCCTCGGCGGTGACCCCGAAAGCCAGCAGCGCCGCCTCCGACTGGGCCGGGGGCGGGTCGTCGGCGTTCCCGCCGAGCTGCGCGGCGGGCGCCAGCAGCAGCGCGACGATGCCGGGATGGGCCAGCGCGACGTCGACCAGCGCCTCGATCGCCCGCCGGTCGCGGTCGGCACCCAGGGGCAGCGCCGCGACCTCGCGGAGCACCCGGGAGCCGATGTCCTCGGCGTGCGCGAGGACCGCCGCGTACAGGACGTCCTTGCTGGGGAAGTGGTGCAGCAGACCGGCCTTGGACAGGCCGACCGCGACGGCGACGTCCTGCACCGACGTCTTGGCGAAGCCACGGCGGGCGAACAGCGCGGCGGCACGGTCGAGGATGCCCTCGTCCACCTGCTGCCGGAACGGTCGCGCCATGGCGTCGACGGTAGGCGCCGACCGACCGGATCGGTCGGTAACCCACCCGAACCGGTCGGGTGGCGTTGGTCACCGTGGCCGAGGGTGTCTCTCCCCCGCGGGTCAGCCGCGGTCGGTCGTCGGGGTGGCCGGCGCGGCAGGAGCGGGCGCGCCGTGGGTCGCCGCCCAGCTGGCCAGGAGCTTCAGTCCGTCCTCCGACGCCGATCCCGGCTCGGCGGTGTAGATGGTCAGGCGCAGGTCCGAGGCGTCGCCGGCGGGCAGCTCGAGGGTGCGGTAGCTCAGGTCGAGGTCGCCGACCACGGGGTGCCGGAAGTGCTTGACGCCGTCGTGGTGGATGCGGACGTCGTGGGCGGCCCAGCGCGTCCGGAAGTCCGCGCTGACGGTCGACAGCTCGCCGACGAGCTCCCGCAGCTGCGCGTCGTGCGGTCGGCGGCCGGCCTCGGCGCGGAGCAGGGCGACGGTCACGTTCGCCGCGGCCTCCCAGTCGGCGTAGAAGTCGTGCGCCTGCGGGTCCAGGAACTGGAATCGGGCGAAGTTCGCCGCGCGCCTGGGGTCGGCGAAGAGGGGCGAGTGCAGCGCCCAGCCCAGCGCGTTCGTCGCCAGGATGTCCAGGCGGCCGTTGGCGACGAAGGCCGCCGAGCCGGTCATCGAGTCGAGCATCCACTGCACCGGGGGCTGGATCTGCGGCCTGCTGCGACGCTGCGGCGCGCGGGCCGGCCGGCTGGCGGCCCGCGCCAGGTTGAACAAGTGGGTCCGCTCGGCCTCGTCCAGCTGCAGCGCGCGGGCGACGGCCTCCAGGACGTCCTCGGAGACGCCGGCGATGTGCCCCTTCTCCAGCCGGGTGTACCAGTCGGTGCTCACCCCGGCGAGGACGGCGACCTCCTCCCGGCGCAGTCCCGGCACCCGCCGCCGTCCGCCGCCCGGCAGCAGGCCGGCCTGCTCGGGGGTGATCCGGGCCCGCCGGCTGGCGAGGAAGTCACGGATGTCCGCGCGGTTGTCCACGACCTCGACGCTACGACGGCCCGCCGCGGGAGGGGGGTCGAGCCGCTACCCCCCACAAACCCGCCCTCCCACGCCCGCGCTCGGCGGCGTTCGGTGGGTCCATGCGCGTCAACGCCTATGCCGCCCCCGCCGCGGGCCGCCCCCTCGCCCCCACCACCGTCGAGCGCCGGGACGTCGGCACGAACGACGTCCTCATCGAGATCGAGTTCGCCGGCATCTGCCACTCCGACATCCACACCGTCAACGGCGACTGGGGGCCGCAGCCCTTCCCGGTCGTCCCGGGCCACGAGATCGTCGGCGTCGTCGCCGAGGTCGGCTCCGCCGTCAGCACCCATCGCGTCGGCGACCGGGTCGGCGTCGGCTGCATGGTGAACAGCTGCGGCGAGTGCACCAACTGCCGCAACGGCGACGAGCAGTACTGCCTGCAGGGCATGGTCGGCACCTACGCCGCCACCGACCGGGATGGCACCACCACCCAGGGCGGCTACTCCACGCACGTCGTCGTCGACGCCGGGTTCGTCCTGCGGGTGCCCGAGGGCATCGACCCCGCGGCGGCCGCGCCGCTGCTGTGCGCCGGCATCACCACCTACTCGCCGCTGCGCCGTTGGGGCGCCGGCCCCGGCCGGCGGGTCGCGGTCGTGGGCCTGGGCGGACTGGGCCACATGGCGGTCAAGCTGGCGCACGCGATGGGCGCCGAGGTGACCGTGCTGTCGCAGTCGCTGAAGAAGCAGGAGGACGGTCTGCGCCTGGGCGCCGACGCCTACTTCGCCACCGGCGACCCGGCCACCTTCGACGAGCTGGCCGGCCGCTTCGACCTCATCGTCAACACCGTCAGCGCCTCGATCGACGTGAACGCCTACCTCTCGCTGCTGACCGTCGACGGCGCGCTGGTCAACGTCGGCGCACCGGCCGACCCGTTCGCGGTGAACGCCATGTCGCTGATCGGCGGCCGCCGGACCTTCGCCGGCTCGATGATCGGTGGCATCGCCGAGACCCAGGAGATGCTCGACTTCTGCGCCGCGCACGGCATCGGCGCCGAGGTCGAGGTCATCGCCGCCGAGCGGGTCAACGAGGCCTACGAGCGGGTCCTCGCCTCCGACGCCCGCTACCGGTTCGTGATCGACGCCGCGACCCTGCGGTGACCGCGGACTCCCTGACGCTCGAGACCGGGGCGGCGACGTCGGTCGCCGCCCCGGCCCGGCTGCCGCTCGTCGTCTACGTGCTGGCCGTCGGCACGTTCCTCATGCTCACGACCGAGTTCGTGGTCGCCGGCCTGCTGCCGGAGATCGCCGGCGACCTGCGGGTCGGCGTGGCCCAGGCGGGACTGCTCATCACGGTGTTCGCGGCCGGGATGATCGTCGGCTCGCCGGCGATGGCGCTGCTCACCCGCGGGCTGCCTCCCCGGACGACGCTGCTGCTCGCGCTGGCAGTGTTCGCGGCCGGGCACGTCGTCGTCGCGGTCGGGAGCAGCCTCCCGCTGCTGCTCGGCGCGCGGTTCGTCACGGCCTTCGCGACGGGCGCCTTCTGGTCGGTGGCGTCGGTCGTCGCCACCCGGGCCGCCGGCCCCGGTTCCGGCGCCCGCGCCCTGGGCCTCGTCGGCGCCGGGGGCATGCTCGCCAACGTCGTCGGGGTGCCGATCGGGGCGTTCGCCGGCCAGCTGTCGGGCTGGCGCGGCCCCTTCTGGGCCCTGGCCGCGCTGGCGCTGGTCGCGGTCCCGCTGGTCGCCCGGTACGTCCCGCGGGACGACGGCGCCGGGCCGGCGACCTCGGTGCGGTCGGAGCTGGGCGCGATGCGGTCCGTTCCGCTGTGGCTGGTGCTGGCCGCCTGCGCGACCACGACCGGCGGCGTGCTCTCGGCCTACTCCTACATCTCCCCGTTGCTCACCGACCGGGCCGGCATCCCGGTGGGCCTGGTACCGCTGGTGCTCGTCGGCTTCGGCGTCGGGTCGCTGATCGGGACGGTCCTGGGCGGCCGCCTCGGCGACGTCCGCCCGCACGCGACGACCATCGCCGTCGCCGCGTCGACGACGGTCGTGCTGGTCGCTCTCTGCCTCGTCTCGGGCTCCGCCGTCCCCACGGTGGCGCTGGTGGTCCTACTCGGGCTGCTCGGGCTCAGCGCGAACCCGGTGCTGTCGGCGCTCGCGGTGCGGTTCGCGGGGGTGGCCCCCACGCTCGGGGTCGCGCTGTCGGTCGCGGCCTACAACCTGGGTACCGCGGTCGGCTCCGGGGTCGCCGGCGCCACCCTCGACTCGGGGCTCGGCGCGACCGGTCCGGTCGTGGTGGGCGCGGGCATCGCCGTCCTGACCCTCGTGCCGACGGTCGCCCTCGCCCGCACCAGGTGACGCGCCGGCCGACCGCAGGATCCTCGCCGGTGGGCGATCATGCGGCATGAAGATCCTGGCCGTCTCCGACCTCCACTACCGGCTCCCGCACTGGGACTGGCTGGTGGACGCGGCGGCCGAGGTGGACGTGGTGGCGATCGTGGGCGACCTCGCCGACGTCGTCAGCCCGGTGCCGCACGAGGTGCAGACGGTGGTGCTGTCGACGTACCTCGAGCGACTGGCCGAGCGCGCCGTGGTGCTCGCCTCGTCCGGCAACCACGACCTGGACGGGCCGGGCGAGCACGGCGAGCAGGTGGCGACCTGGCTGCACGGACCGGACCGTGCGGCGCTGCACGTGGACGGCGCCAGCGTCGACATCGGGGACACGCGGTTCACGCTGTGCCCGTGGTGGGACGGACCGGTGACCCGCGACGAGGTCGCTGCGCAACTGTCGACCGCGGCCGTCGACCGGCCGTCGCGATGGGTGTGGCTCTACCACGCACCGCCCGCGGGGACGGCGTTGTGCTTCGACGGACGCCGCACCTTCCCGGATCAGGAACTGGCGGACTGGATCGCGCTGCACCGGCCGGACGTGGTGCTGTGCGGGCACATCCACCAGGCCCCGTGGGCGTCCGGCGGCTCGTGGAACGCGCGGCTCGGCGACACGTGGGCGTTCAACGCCGGGAAGCAGATCGGCCCGGTGCCGCCGCACATCACGCTCGACACGGACGCCGGGACCGCCCACTGGTTCGGCACCTTCGGGTCGCAGACGATCGACCTCGGCTGACGCGGCAGGAGGCGACCGGGCGCCGGTCACTCCTCGTCGTGGACGTGGTCGCCCTCCGGGTCGCGCGCCGAACCCGTCCGGGCCCGCGGCCCCTGGTGGTGCAGGAGGGTGTCGAGGATCCGGTCGACCAGGCCGAGGTGCCCGCCGTGGTCGGCGAACTGCCGTTTGACGTCCACGAGGTAGTGCGTCATCCCGTCGAGCCGGGACGCCGTCGTGCGCAGCACCGCGAGGGCGGCCCCGGGCGTGTCGGTGAGGAAGCGGGTGGGGTCGTCGACCACGTGCACGCGCACGTCGCCGGCCGCACGCACGGTCGCCGTCGCGGCGCGGTCGAGCACCACGGACATCTCACCGAAGACCGCCCCCGGGGTGTCGATCCGGGCGAACGGGACGCCGTCGTGCTCGACGACCACCTCGCCGGAGGCCAGCACGAACATCCGACCCGGCCGGGTGCCTTCCTCGATCAGCGCCGTGCCCGGGGACACGTCGGCCACGGGCAGGTCGCTGCTGAGCGCGAGCAGGTCGGTCATCCGCCCAGTGTGCGGGACGGCTACCTCAGCAGGCTCCGGGCGACCACCATGCGCTGGATCTGGTTGGTGCCCTCGTAGATCTGGGTGATCTTGGCGTCGCGCATCATCCGCTCGACCGGGAAGTCCTGGGTGTAGCCGGCGCCGCCGAACAGCTGGACGGCGTCGGTGGTCACCTTCATGGCGACGTCGGAGGCGAAGGACTTCGCGGCGGCGCAGAGACGGCCGAGGTCGGGGTCGACCTTGCCGCCGTCGTGGGCGGCCTCGCCGCGAGCGGCGGCCACGTAGACCAGGTGCCGGGCGGCCTCGATCTGGATGGACATGTCGGCGAGCATGAACTGCACGCCCTGGTTGTCGCTGACCGCGCGGCCGAACTGCTTCCGCTCGCGGGTGTACTCCACGGCGGCGTCCAGCGCGCCCTGCGCGACGCCCACGGCCTGCGCGCCGATGGTCGGGCGGGTGAAGTCCAGCGTCCGCAGCGCGGTCTTGAAGCCGGTGCCCTCGGCCCCGATGATCCGGTCGGCCGGGATGGTGCAGTCGGTGAAGTAGAGCTCGCAGGTGGGCGAGCCCTTGATGCCCATCTTCTTCTCCTTCGGGCCCACCTCGAAGCCCGGGTCGTCGCGGTGCACGACGAACGCGGAGATGCCGTTGGCCCGCTTCTCCGGGTCGGTGACGGCCATGACCGTGTACCACTCGGAGATCCCCGAGTTGGTGATCCAGGCCTTGGTGCCGTTGAGCACCCAGCTCTCGCCCTCGCGCCGGGCGCGGGTCTTCATCGCGGCGGCGTCGGAGCCGGCCTCCCGCTCGGAGAGCCCGTAGCTGATCAT
>NZ_JNIK01000015.1 GCF_000701365.1 Blastococcus sp. URHD0036 | reverse complement strand
ACGCGTCCACTGTGCAGTTCTGAACGAACGACCACGCCCACCGGCAACAATGGTGGGGCGGGTTGACAAGTTCATAGAGTTACGGCGGTCATGGCGAGAGGGAAACGCCCGGTCCCTTTCCGAACCCGGAAGCTAAGCCTCTCAGCGCCGATGGTACTGCCCTGGAGACGGGGTGGGAGAGTAGGACACCGCCGGACAACCATTCACAGAACGGGGGTCGGAGCCATTGGCTCCGGCCCCCGTTTCTGCGTTGTCCCCATGCCGCCAGCAGGATTCCGGCGCACGAGTGTGCGCCCATGAACATCGAGGTATCGCGAACACCATGACTGGACCCCGACGTGACGGTGCCGGACGAGACGGCCGCAGCGGGGGCGCCGGCCGCCCACGGAGCAACGGTGCCTCGTCCGGAGGGGCGCAGAGCCGCGGGGGTGGACGCCCGGCGAGCGGCGGTGCGAGCGAGTCCGGTCGGACCGGCGGAGGTCACCGGGGTCAGCGACCGGCCGGTGAGCGTCGCGAGTGGACCGAGCGTCCGCCGCGTGAGGAGCGTCCCCGTCGGGACGGCGGTCAGGGCGGCGGAGCAGCGAGCTCCGGCTGGCGTGACCGCAAGCCGTCCGGTGGGCGCCCGGGTGCCTCGCGCGGAGGAGCCGACCGGGTGGCCGGGCAGGGACGGCCCGGTGCGGCCGGGCGCGCACCGCGTCCCGAGTGGCGTGACCGTGGCGACCAGGGCCCTGGGGGCCGCGGTGGCCCGTCGGGGGAGCGCCAGCCATGGCGCCGCGACGCCCCGGGCGATCGCGGTCGTCCCGGCGCAGGTGGTCCCCGCTCCGCGGGCGGCGCCCACGAGGACCGCGGCCCCCGTCCGGCGAACGCCTCCCGAGGCGCCAGCGGCGGCCGGGGCGCCCCGTCGGCGGGCAGGCCTGACCGTCCGCGACAGGACCCGACCGGTTCTGGCGGCGGTTGGCAGGACCGGCCGCGTCGTGATGCCGGTGCATCGGCTGGTGGCTGGCAGGAGCGCCCCCGTCGTGATGCCGGTGGCACTGCCGGCGGATGGCAGGACCGCCGTCCGTCCGGTGGCCAGGGCGGTGGCCGCCCGACCGGTACCGGGTGGCAGGACCGGCCTCGCCGCGACGCGGCTGGATCGCCCACCGGATGGCAGGAACGTCGTCCGTCCGGTGGCCAGGGCGCTCCCCGGGGCGCGGGTGGTGGCGGGTCCGGCGGGCCGCGGCGTGATGCCGCGTCCGGGGGCGGCTGGCAGGAGCGGCGACCGACGGGGGAGCGCAACGCACCTACCGGCGATCGGCGCGAGCGCAGGCCTGCACCGGACCGCAGTGGCGGCTCTGGCCCGGCCGGGAACTGGCGGGAGCGCCGCCCGGCCGGTGATCGGCCCGCCGGCGGCGACCGTCGTGACCGCCGTCCCACTGGCGGGCGCGGCGCACCGGAGCGGCCGACGCGTCCGCGGGACACCGAGCGCACGCCGCCGCTGCCGACTGGTCCTGAGATCCCCGACTGGGTGGACCCGCGGGATCTGGACGCCGACGTGCGCGGTGCGCTGCGGAGTCTGGAGGCACGCAACGCCCAGCGCGTAGCCGCCCACCTGGTCGCGGCGGGGACGCTGGTGGACGAGGACCCGGTCGAGGCCCTCGCCCACGCCCGTGCCGCGCGCGACCGCGCGTCACGGATCGCCGTGGTGCGCGAGGCGGTGGGTGTCGCCGCGTACCACGCCGGTGACTACGCCGAGGCGGCTCGTGAGCTGCGGGCGTACCGGCGGATGAGCGGCGACGAGGGCTACCGCGCCGTCCTGGCCGACTGCGAGCGCGCGCTCGGCCGGCCCGAGGTGGCGCTGCGACTGGTCCGGGAGGCGCTCGACGCCGGCGCCCCCGCGGAGGAGACGACGGAGCTGCGGCTCGTCGAGGCCGGAGCGCGTGCCGAGCTCGGTGAACTGCCCGCGGCTCTCCTGGTGCTCGAAGAGGCGCTGGGTGGCCGTCCGCGGCTCGACGCGCTGGACCTCACCGACGAGTCGGTGCTCAGGCTGGCCGGCGCCTATGCCGACCTGCTGACCGAGGCCGGACGCCCCGAGGCCGAGAGCTGGCAGGCGGCCGTCGCCGCGGCCGAGCCCGAGGAGGAGGACGTGGCCTTTGGCGAGATCGACCTCCCCGCCGACGACCTCCCCGCCGGGGACGTCACCACCGAGGACCTCCCCGCCGACGACCTCGCTGCGGAGCTGCCGGAGCAGGACGACGACGCCGTCGAGGACGACGAGACGCTCGACCTGCCCGGGGTCTCCCAGGCCGACATCGAGGCCGAGGTGGCCGAGCTGCTCGGGGAGACCGATGGACCGGCGACCGACGGATCGGATATCGGCGACGGGACCGGGGACGAGGACGAGGCGGACGGCCCGGAGGCGGCTCCGGGCGCCTGAGCAGCCGCCACCGACGGAACGCGGCCCGTCGTCCACACCGCGATGCGGCGTCCACAGGTGCGTCCGGCACGGCTCGCCCGTGCCGGACCGCCGGGAGGCTGCCTGCATGACCATCGCAGTGATCGACCGGAACGACGTGGTGCTGCGTGGGCGGATGGCCGCCCCCGCCGAGCACCGTGAGCTGCCGAGCGGGGACACCGTGGTGTCCTTCCGGCTGAAGGTGCGGCGGCCCGAGCCGCAGGTCCGCGGGCAGACCGTCGACGTGCTCCAGTGCGTGACCTACGACCGCGCTCTCCAGCGACGGGCTGCGGCGTGGGAACCGGACGACGTCATCGAGGTCGAGGGCGCCCTGCAGCGCCGGTTCTGGCGGACCCCGACCGGTACCGCGTCGATGGTCGAGGTCAACTGCCGGCGAGGGCGCAAGGTCACCCGCACCTCGGCCGGCTCGGCCAGCGCGACGGCGTGAGCCGGTCAGCCCTCGTGCGGGCGGAACACGAGCCCGGTGCGCGGCTTCGGGACGAAGAGCGTCGACTTCCGCGGCATGCGGGCTCCCTCCCGTGCGACCGCGGCGACATCGGCGGGCGAGGGCGCACGGAGGAGCACGGCCACCCCTGCCCGGTCGATCGCCCCGTCCAGGGCCTGGCCGAGGTCGTGGGCGATCACGAGGTCGTCGGGCCCGTCCCCCCGACCCCAGAGCCCCTCGACGAGACCGTGGTGGGCCAGGACGACGTCCAGGCCACGCCAGGAGGCGGCTCCGTCGGGGATCGCCGCGCGCACCGCGTCGTCGGGCTGGTCGAGGTGCAGCAGCGACCGGCCGTCCGTGATCAGGAACCCGGTCTGCGCGGGGTCTCGCTGCCAGGCGTGCACCTGGGACACCAGCTCCGACCGGTCCGCCGCGCGGAGCGGGGTGACGTGGAAGCCCCGTGCGGCTGCGGCGGCGGCCTCGTCCAGGGCGAGGCCGGGCACGACCCGGTGGATGGGCTCGACGCGCAGGCCACCGGGCCCCATGGGGGTGATCAGCGCCAGCACGGCGGGCTCGCCGGTGGCGCCGTCGTCCCGGGCGTGCGCCTGCGCCGCCGCGAAGCGGTGGTGGCCGTCGGCGATGACCGCGGATGTGCCGGCAAGTCCGTCGGCGACCTCCTTCAGCACGGCGGGGTCGGTCACCCGCCAGAGGCTGTGGGTGACCCCGTCGGCGTCGACGAGCCGCAGCTCCGGTTCCCCCACCTGCGCCGCCGCGGTCAGCCTCGCCACCTCGGGCTCCGGGTCGTGCGCCAGCACGATCGGCTCGAGGTCCGTGCGCGTGGCGTCGAGAAGTGCGCGCCGGCCCTCGACCGCCACGGGGAAGGTGTTCTCGTGGGGCAGCACCGCCCGCGAGCCGGGCGGGGGGAGTGCCACCGCGCCCAGCCAGCCCACGGTCGCAGGAGTTCCGTTCGGCGGCAGCAGTGCGTAGACCCAGAGCGCCGGTTCGTCGTCCCGGACGAGGACGCCCTCCTCCTCCCACTCGCGCAGGGTCCGGGCGGCGTGCGCGACGATCCGCTCGGAGCGGGTGGCGTCGGGCTGGCCCGGTGCGGCCGCGGCGGTGCCCAGCTCGGGGATGATCAGCCGGACCACGTTGTGCGGGTCGGCGCTGGCGAGCTCGGACCGGGCCGCGGTGGTCACCAGGTCGTAGGCTGGCGAGCTCACCCGGGCCAACCGCTCGGGATCGTGCCGCCGGTAGGTCAACGCCCGGAAGGGCCGGACCTCCAGCCCTCCCGCCGCGGCGGGTGGGACGTCGGACGGCGAGAGCGGCACAGCGGTGATGGTAGGAGCGGGCCGTCGCGGCCCTCCGCGGACGTGCTCGGCGTCCAGGTGGAGCGCGGCGGGCAGCCATGGGCGGCGACGACCGGACGGGAGGCCTCGGCGGTGACCGAGACGGGAACGCCCGAGGGTGGCGTCTACGAGTGGTACCAACGCGGCCTGCAGCTGCTCACCAGCGGCGACCCCGCTGCGGCCGCGACGCTGCTCGCGCGGGCGTCCGAGACCGAGCCGGAGTCGCGCAGCGTGCTCGAGGCGCTGGGCCGGGCACAGTTCGACGCCGGCCGTCACGCGGAGGCGATCGACAGCTTCACCCGGCTGATCGCGGTCAACCCCGCCGACGACTACGCGCACTTCGGCCTGGGTCTGGCGGCGAGCCGGGCCGGGGACCTGGAGCTGGCGGTCGAGCACCTGGCCCTGGCCGTGGCGCTGCGCCCCGACCTCGACCACTACGCCCGAGAGCTCCGCGGGGTCCGGGCCCGACGAGCACGAGGTGCCCGATGACCCCGCCGGAGAGCTCGCCGCTGGCCGCCGGGAGCCCGGCGCCCACGTCGGTCCACGACGTCGCCCTCCTCGACCTCGACGGCGTCGTCTACGTGGGACCGGATGCGGTAACCGGGGTGCCCGCCGCCCTCGCCTCGGCGCGCCAGGCCGGCATGCGGCTCGGCTTCGTCACGAACAACGCCGCCCGCACCCCGCAGGAGGTGGCCGCACATCTCAGCGAGCTGGCGGTGCCGGCGTCCGCCGACGACGTGATCACCAGCTCCCAGGCAGCGGCCACGGTCGTCGCCGCCCGGTGGGGGAGCGGTGCCCGGGTGCTGCCGGTCGGTGGTCCCGGGGTCGCGGTGGCACTGCGCGAGGCGGGTCTCACCGTGGTGGACCGCGCCGAGGACGACCCGGTGGCCGTGGTCCAGGGCTACGGGCGCGAGGTCGGCTGGGCACAGTTGGCCGAAGCCGTCGTGGCGGTGCGCGCCGGTGCCCGGCACGTGGCCACGAACACCGACGCGACCATCCCGTCGCCGCGCGGGCCGCTGCCGGGCAACGGGGCGATGGTCGGGGTGGTCACCGGGGTGACCGGCCAGGCGCCGCTCGTCACCGGCAAGCCCGATCCGGCGATGCACGCCGAGTGCGTCCGGCGGACCGCGGCCCGCTCACCCCTGGTCGTGGGCGACCGGCTGGACACCGACATCGAGGGCGCCCGGCGTGCGGGAGCGGCGAGCCTTCTCGTGCTCACCGGCGTGACCGTCCCGGCCACGCTGCTCACCGCCGGTCCCGACCGGCGACCCGACCTGCTGGCCCCCGACTGCGGCGGGCTGCTGGTGGCCCACCCCGCCGTCGTCGCCGACGGGGAGCGCTGGCGGTGCGGGAGCTGGTGGGCGGAGGCCGGACCCACGGGGTTGCGGCTCGGCTCGGACGGCGGGTCGACGCCGCCGTCCGCCGCCGGCGACGGCCTCGACAGCCTGCGCGCACTGTGCGTCGCCCACTGGGCCGCGTCCTCCGGGCAGGAGGAGGCGCCCGCGGTGGCGGCGGCCGACGAGGCAGCGCGCGAGGCTCTGCGGCGATGGGACCTGGCGGAGGTCTGAGCGGTGCACCGGGGAGCGGGCACCCGCCCGGGTCAGAGCAGGGCGCGCAGACGGAGCATGTCGCGCAGACCCGCCTCGAGCTTCACGCGGCCCGAGGCCCACGCCGGGGCGAACGACAGCTGCCCGTCGGTCAGCGCCACGAGGTCGTCGCTGCTCATCGTCAAACGGATGTCGGCCTTCGGGCCGCCCGGACCGTCGTCCTCGGCGTGCAGGTCGCGGACCGTGCCGCCGGCCAGCCGCCCGCGCAGCACCTGGCCGAGGTCGGGCAGCCGGCAGGACAGGGACCGGTCCAGGCCTTGCGCCGCGGGCTTGGACGCGAGCCCGCCGAGGACGCCCTCGAGGGCGGTGATGCACTGCTCGATCGTCGCCACGCGGGCCGACCTCCTCGTTCTCCGTCTCCACGGCAGCCGTGCCGCGTCGCGTCCCGCCGGCCAGGAGCGGCGGGCAGGAACCGACGCGGCCGTGCCCGTCGTCCCCGGCCGGTAACCTCGCAGCCGGGACACGACCCCACCACATCCTGCCGGGCGGCCGCGCGCCGCCCGTCCCCGACGACCCGGAGAGGCGGCCGCCATGTCCGAGCCGAGCCGCCCTCGCCCCGTGCCCGGTCCGCCCGCGGAGCGCCCGTCCGCAGCAGTCCCGGCTGCCGACGACCCGGCTGCGGACGGCAGCGGCGCGGCGGTCTTCGCCGACCTGGACCAGCGGCCGGTCAGCGAGCACGTGGACGTCTACGAGGCCGAGCACGCCCGACTCGAGCGCGAACTGCGCACGATCGACCAGCTCTGATGGCTCGCCGCAGCCGGCTCGACAGCGAGCTCGTGCGGCGGGGTCTGGCCCGCTCCCGCGAGCACGCGGTCTCGCTCATCACCGAGGGGCGCGTCGCCGTCGCCGGTCAGGCCGCGACCAAGCCGGCCACCGGCGTGGAGGCCGGCACCCCGGTCGTGGTCCGCACCGATCCCGACGAGCCGCGGTGGGTCTCCCGCGGCGCGCACAAGCTCCTCGGCGCCCTGGACGCCTTCGGGGTCGACGTCGCCGGACGCCGCGCCCTCGACGCCGGCGCCTCCACGGGCGGGTTCACCGAGGTCCTGCTGACCCGCGGCGCGGCCGAGGTCGTCGCCGTCGACGTCGGCTACGGGGAGCTGGCCTGGTCCCTGCGAACCGACGACCGGGTGCACGTCCACGAGCGCACCAACGTCCGCACCCTGACGCCCGAGCAGATCGGCGGTCCGGCCGATGTCGTCGTGGCCGACCTCTCGTTCATCTCGCTGCGCCTGGTGCTGCCCGCGCTCACCGCCTGCGCCACAGCGGCCGCTGACCTGCTGCCCATGGTGAAGCCGCAGTTCGAGGTCGGCCGCGAGCGGCTCGGGTCCGGCGGGGTGGTGCGTGACCCGGAGCACCGCCGGGCCGCCGTGCTCGAGGTCGCCCGAGCGGCGGCGGCACTCGGCTGGGGCACCGCGGGCGTCGTCGCGAGCCCGCTGCCGGGCCCGGCCGGCAACGTCGAGTTCTTCCTGCACCTGCGCCGCGACGCCGGCCCGCCCGAGGAGGACGACGTCCGCCGCGCGGTCGAGGAGGGCCCCCAGTGACACTGGCGTCAGGACAGCAGCACGACGGAGAACGGGGAGGGCACGTGACAGACGGCGATGCGGCCGCACAGGGGATCGACGGGCCCCGGCACGTGCTCCTGGCGGTGCACACCGGCCGGCGCGACATCGTGGACCTGGCCCGCAGCTCGGCCGACCGGCTGACCCGTGCCGGCATCGTGGTCCGCCTGCTCGCCGACGAGGCGCCCGACCTGTCGATCGACGGCGCCGAGATCGTGCCGGCCGACGCCGAGGCCGCCCGCGGCGCGGAGATCGTCATGGTCTTCGGCGGCGACGGCACCTTCCTGCGCGCCGCCGAGCTGGCCCGCTACAGCAACGCCGCGCTCATGGGCGTCAACCTCGGCCGGGTCGGCTTCCTCGCCGAGACCGAGCCCGAGGCGGTCGAGGAGACCCTGGCCGCGATCGAGCGCTGCGAGTACTCGGTGGAGAAGCGGCTGGCCATCGAGGTCGACGTCCTCGACCCCTCCGGATCCGTCGTCGGCAGCACCTGGGCGCTGAACGAGGTCTCGGTGGAGAAGGCCGAGCGGTCCCGGGTGCTCGACGTCGTCATCGGCATCGACGGCCGACCGCTGACCAGCTTCGGCTGCGACGGCGTCCTGTTCGCCACGCCGACCGGGTCCACCGCCTACGCCTTCTCCGCCGGCGGCCCGGTCGTCTGGCCCGACGTCGAGGCCATGCTGCTGGTGCCCACCAACGCCCACGCCCTGTTCGCCCGGCCGCTGGTGACCAGCCCCGACTCCGTGCTCACCGTGGCGATCCCGCCCGACGGCAACCGGGCGCGGGTCTCGGCCGACGGGCGCCGCTCTCTGGAGGTGCCCGACGGCGGCCGGGTCGAGGTGCGCCGGGCCGCCCGCCCCGTGCGGATCGCCCGCGTGCACCCCACCAGCTTCGGCGACCGCCTGGTCGCCAAGTTCGGGCTGCCGGTCCGCGGCTTCCGCGAGGCCCGGCTGCCCGACACCCGCGCGCACGGCCCGGGGCACGAGGCGCCCACCTCGGGCCGCAACGTCCTCACCCGCGACGTGAACACCTCGGACGCCGAGGGCGGGGAGGGGTGACCGGTGCCGCGGACCACGACGCGTGAGCGGACGCCGGCTCCGGTCCCGACCCCGGCGGCGCAGCCCTCGCGGGGCCGGCTCACCGAGTTCCGGATCCGCGGCCTGGGCGCCATCGACGACGTCACCCTCGAGCTCGGCCCCGGCCTGACCGTCGTCACCGGCGAGACCGGTGCCGGCAAGACGATGGTGGTCACCGGGCTCACCCTGCTGTTCGGTGGCCGCGCCGACCCGGGCCGGGTGCGGGCCAACGGCCGGGCCGGAGTCGAGGGCCGGCTGATGCTGCCGGAGGACTCCCCGGTGTGGCAGCGGGCCGCCGAGGCCGGCGCCGACCCCGACGACGACGGCAGCCTGATCCTCGCCCGGACCGTGAGCGCCGAGGGCCGTTCCCGCGCCCACCTGGGTGGGCGGAGCGTCCCGGTGGGCGTGGTGGCGGAGCTGTCCGAGGGCCTGCTGGCGGTGCACGGGCAGAGCGATCAGCTGAGGCTGTCCCGTCCGGCCGAGCAGCGGCGCGCGCTGGACCGCTACGCCGGCGCCGACCACCTCGCGCTGCTGGACCGCTATCGCGCCGCACACGCGCGCTGGCGCGAGCTCGCCGCCGACCTCGAGCGGCGGCAGGGGCAGGCCCGCGAGCTCGCCCAGGCCGCCGACGTCCTGCGGCACGGCCTCACCGAGATCGACGCGCTGGCGCCGCAGCCGGGCGAGGACGACGAGCTCGACGCCCAGGCCCGCCGGCTCGGGGACGCCGACGCGCTGCGGGCCGCCGTCGAGGAGGCGCGGGTGGCGCTGGTCGGCGACGTCACCGGCGACCTCGGCGGGGGAGGGGAGCTGCCCCAGGACGCCACCGCGGCCCTGGCCACCGCCGAGCGGGCGCTCGCCGCCTCCGGCGACCCGGCGCTGGTGCTGCTCGCCCAGGACCTCGCCGACGCCGTCGCGGTCGTCTCCGACGTCGCCGGTCAGCTCGCCGGGTACGTGGCCGACCTGGACGCCGATCCGGCCCGGCTGGCCGAGGTGCTCGACCGGCGGGCCGCGCTCACCGCGCTCGTGCGCAAGTACGCCGACGCCGGGGCAGGCGTGGCCGGCGTCCTCGCCTGGGCCGACGACGCCCGGGCGCGGCTGGAGCAGCTCGACGTCTCCGACGAGGCGCTGGACGCGCTGACCGCCGAGCGGGACGCCGCCCGGGCCGAGGTGGACGAGCTGGGCCGCGCGGTCTCCGAGGGGCGGCACGCCGCCGCCGACGGGTTCGCCGCCGAGGTCGGCCGCGAGCTCGCCGGCCTCGCGATGAAGAGCGCGCGGGTGTCGTTCTCCCTCGAGACCCATCCCGGGGAGCCCGGACCGGAGGGCCTCGACGAGGTCGCCCTGCTCATGGCCGCCCATCCCGGCGCGCCGCCCCGGCCGGTGCACAAGGGCGCCTCCGGCGGTGAGCTCTCGCGGGTGATGCTCGCCATCGAGGTGGTCTTCGCCGGCGCCGACCCCGTGCCGGTCATGGTCTTCGACGAGGTCGACGCCGGCGTCGGTGGCCAGGCCGCGGGCGAGATCGGCCGGCGGCTGGCCCGGCTCGCGCGCGACCACCAGGTCGTCGTCGTCACCCACCTGGCGCAGGTCGCCGCGTTCGCCGACACCCACCTGGTCGTGGACAAGTCGCCGGACACCGGCGCGGGGGTGACCGCCACCGACATCCGTGCCGTCGAGGCCGACGACCGGGTCCGGGAGCTGGCCCGGATGCTGTCCGGGCTGGCCGACAGCGACACCGGTCAGGCGCACGCCCGCGAGCTCCTGGCGGTCGCCGCCGAGGCGCGCAGCTGACAGTTCCTGCCACCGATCGGGTGGGCGAGGACTGATCGTCGCGACGTCGGGGTAGCGACTGGTCGTGCGCAACCGACACCAGGTCGACGACGACCGCCGGGAACCGTCCGCCCAGCTGACCGGGCGCCGGCGGTGAGCTGCTTCTCCTCCGCCGACGAGTCGGCGCACTACGGGTTCAGCGTCTGCGTGCTGCTCCAGCACTACCGCGAGCAGCTGGGCTGGGAGCGCGACGGCGTCGTCGAGCTGGGCACCGGCGACGCGACGGCCATCTCCGACGTCGTCATGGCCCTGCCCGCTCTGCGCGTGCGCAGCTTCGACATCAGCGCGTCGACGGTCCACCAGGCCCGCGCGAACATCGCCGACCGCGGCGTGGCCGACCGCTACACCGTGGAGCTCGGCGACTTCTTCGACGGCGCCGACTCCTCCGGAGCACCCGCCGCGCGCACCGTCATCTCCAACCCGCCCTACATCCCGGCACCCGACCGGGACATCCTCATGCCCGAGCTCTGGGGCGGCATCTACGGCAACGACCTCTCGCTTGCGCTGCTCAAGGCCGGCTACGACAACGTGATCGTCGCGGTGCCGAGCTACTCGGACCCCGTGACGACGCTGGGGCTCGCCGCCGACCTCGGCTACCGGGTGGTCAACTTCCTGGCCATGGGCCTGGACTTCGGCCCGTACAGCGCCGAGCCCAAGGTCGCCCGGCACATCCGCCGCATCGTCGACGAGGGCCGGGGCTGGGCCGGCGAGGCGGAGTACATGGTCGCCGTCGCGCTGTTCACGCGGGACGAGACGATCCCCGGCGACCGCTCCGGCCAGCTGAAGCGGGCCCTGCAGCTGTAGGCCTGCCGGTCAGGCGAGCGGCACGCACAGCGCCGCCGACTCCCCGGGGCAGCCGCCCGAGACGGCGGTGACCTGGGCCCACGGCCCCGTGGTGTCCGGCGCCTTCTCGAACCCGGAGATCCGCAGGACCACGCCGGTCAGCGGCGCACCGTCGCGGCTGACCACGTAGACCGGCACCGTCGTGTTCCCACCGACGCCGGCCACCAGCCGGTCCGCCGTCGGGGTCGTCGTGCCGTCCTGGCACCAGCGCTCGTCGGGCGCCGACGACGAGACGAACACCGCAGCACCCGCGGGCGGTGGACCCCCGCCGGGGCCGAGCAGCTCCACGTCCACCACCACCGCCGACGCCATCGCCCCCCGGGACGTGTTGGTGAAGCGCACGTCGACCGTCGTCGTCGAGGCAGGGCCCTCCCGGGGCAGGTCGCAGTCCAGCGGGAACCACCCGCTCATCGGCGGCGGCGCCGGCTCGGGCCCCAGGCGGGCCACCCCCAGCGTGCCGGAGATGTCGGTGCCGTCCGCGCGGTCGGCGAGGACGGCCCGGGCGACGTCGACCGGCGCGGGCGGGGCCGGCGCCACCTCCGACACGGGCGCGGGTGCCGTGGCCGGGGCCGGGACCGGTGGGTCCGCGGCGTCGTCCATGACGAACGGCCAGCCGCAGCCGGCCGAGCTCAGGACGGCGAGCGCCGCGCAGGTCAGGACGACGGGACGACGGCGCGGCACCGGGACACCGTGGCAGACCCGGCGGCTGAACGGAACCCACCCGTTCCGGTGATCAGCGGCGCTTGGCGTACCCCGCGAGCCCGAACTGCAGCAGCGCCAGCCCACGCTCGCCGGCGGCCAGCAGCTCCGCGGTCAGCGCCGGGCCGGTGACGCCGGCCAGGACCCGGTCGCGGGCCAGCTCCAGCAACCCGGCGTAGAGGCCGAGCACCGCGTGCGCGGACAGCCACGGCTCGAGGGCACCCGGCGCCGCGGAGGTCTCCTCGGCGATCAGGCCGGCCAGCGCCGTCGTGAGCTCACCGAGGATCTCCCGCTCGCGCACCTGCAGGGTGCGGCTGCCCCGGATCACCGCGGCCATCTCGGCGACGCCGCTGGCCGCCTCCGCCGACCCCAGGCCGCTCATCGCCGCGACGATGAAGCTGCCTGCCGCGGCGGCGACGGACTCCCCGGCCGGCCGGTGGCGCACCGCGTCCAGCAGCGCCGCCCGCACCGGCGGGTCGGCCTCGAAGACCAGGCCCTCCTTGACCGGAAAGTGGTTGAAGACCGTCTTCTCCACCACGCCGGCCCGCTGGGCGATCTCCACCACGCTGACCGCGTCGAAGCCGCGCTCGGCGAACAGCTCCGCGGCGACGTCCATGATCGTGGCGCGGGTCTGCTGGCGCCGCCGCTCGCGCAGGCCCGGACCGCGCAGGGCCGTACGACGGCCCCGTCGTCCGCGGGCCGGGGGCTCCTCCCCGTCGGGAGCGCGTCCTCCCTCACCGTCCGCCGCGGGGGAGGACGCGCCGGGATCAGGTGAGCTGATCGTGGCGGGGAGATCACCAGGGGCCGGGACCGCGGGCTGCCCCGTCGTCTCGACCACCTCGTCGTCGCCGGCCGGACGGATCGCTGCAGGCGCCCCAGGAGTCACACCGGCAACGCTAGACAGCGGTCCCGGGTCGCCCGGCGGGGCGGTCGCGTGGGCCGCGGCCTGCGTGTCGCGCCCCGGTGGTGTCGGACACTGTGCGTGACTGCGCGGTCGCAGGTGCGCGTCGGAGGAATGCGCCCGCCGGGCTGCGTGGCAGCATCGCCCCATGCGCATCGGCACCTTGCGACGGGGCCGGGGCCAGGAACAGGTGTCAGGCGTTCCCGGCACTGCCCGGCTCGACCGCCGCACCAAGAACCTCACCAAGCGCCTCCGGCCCGGCGACATCGCGGTCATCGACCACGTCGACATCGACCGCGTCAGCGCCGACTCGCTCGTCTCCTGCAAGGTCGCCGCCGTCGTCAACGCCGCGCCCAGCATCTCCGGCCGCTATCCCAACCTCGGCCCGGGGATCATCGCCGAGGCCGGCATCCCGCTGCTGGACGGCGTGGGCAAGGACGTGTTCACCGCCCTCAAGGAGGGCGCCGACGTCCGGCTCGACGGCGACACGCTGTACCTGGCCGACGGCACCCCGGTCGCCACCGGCACCGTGCAGACGCCGGACACCATCGCCGACGCCATGGCCGAGGCCCGCGCGGGGCTCTCCACCCAGCTCGAGGCGTTCGCGGCCAACACCATGGAGTACATGAAGCGGGAGCGCGCGCTCCTGCTCGACGGCGTCGGCGTCCCCGACGTGGCGACCCAGATCGACGGCCGGCACGTCCTCATCGTCGTCCGCGGGTACGACTACAAGGAGGACCTGCAGGCGCTGCGGCCCTACATCCGCGACTACCGCCCGGTCCTCATCGGCGTCGACGGCGGCGCCGACGCGCTGATCGAGGCCGGCCACGCGCCCGACATGATCATCGGCGACATGGACTCGGTGAGCGACGACGTCCTGCGCTGCGGTGCCGAGGTGGTCGTGCACGCCTACGCCGACGGTCGCGCCCCGGGCCTGGCGCGGGTGCAGGAGCTCGGCGTCGACGCGATCACCTTCCCCGCCTCGGCGACCAGCGAGGACATCGCGATGCTGCTGGCCGACGAGAAGGGCGCCTCGCTCATCGTCGCCGTCGGCACGCACGCCACCCTGGTCGAGTTCCTCGACAAGGGCCGCGGCGGCATGGCCTCGACCTTCCTCACCCGCCTGCGGCTGGGCGGCAAGCTGGTCGACGCCAAGGGCGTCAGCCGGCTGTACCGCAGCCGCATCTCGACCCTGACCCTCGTCGTCCTCGTCCTGGCCGCGCTGGTGTCCATCGGTGCGGCCCTCGCGGCCTCCACGGCCGGGCAGATCTACTTCGACCTGCTCGTCGACAAGTGGGACGGCTACATGTTCTGGCTGGAGAACCTCCTCTCGTGATCGACTTCCGGTACCACATCGTCTCTCTCGTCGCCGTCTTCCTGGCGATCGCGCTCGGCATCGTCATCGGGACGACGGCGCTCAACGGACGGGTGCTCGACGACCTCGAGGACCAGGTCACCGGCCTGCAGGAGGACAAGCGCAACCTCGAGGACAACACCCAGGCCCTCCAGGCGCGCCTGGACACCGGTGACCTGTTCGAGGAGGCCGTCGGCCCGGCCCTGGTCGAGGGCACCCTGGCCGGCAGCACCGTGGTCATCGTCGTCGACGGCGAGGACGTCCCGGACGACACGGTCGAGGCCGTCAGCCTCCTCGTCGACCAGGCCGGCGGCACCGTCACCGGCACGATCCGGCTGACCGACGCCTACAGCGACCCGGCCAAGGAGTCGGAGCTGCAGAGCTACGTGACCGGTCCCGGCAAGCCCACGTCGGTCACCCTCCCCGAGACCGACGACACCGGCGAACTGGTCGCCTCCGTGCTGGCCCAGGTGCTGGTCGTGCCGCCGGGTGACCTCCCGGCGCCGGACTCCGCCGAGCTCTCCTCCGTGCTGGCCGGCCTCTCCGCGCTCGACGTGCTGACCCAGGAGTCGCCGTCGGTCCAGCCCGCCCAGTACGTCGTCATGCTGACCGCGGGGGTGCAGGAGGGCGACGACGCGGAGGAGCGGCTGGCCACCCAGGTCGAGCTCGCCACCGCCCTGGACGCCGCCGGCTCGGGTGCGGTCGTGTCCGGGGACGCCGCGTCCGCGCGGGAGAACGGGCTGGTCGGCGTCATCCGCGCGGACCCGGAGGTCTCCGCTCTCGTGTCGACGGTCGACAACGTCGAGTCCGCCGCCGGCCGGATCAGCACCGTGCTCGCGCTGAGCCAGGAGGGCGAGGGCACCTCGGGCAAGTACGGCACCGGCGAGGACACCCAGCCGGTGCCCCCGGTGCTCGCCTCGACCCCGTGAGCGGCGGTCCGGCGGGCAACCGCCTGGCCCTGGCGGCCGGCGGCGCCCTCGCGGCGCGGGCCGGGCTCGCCGCCGCCGCCGCGCTCACCGCCCGTCCGGCCGGGGCACCCTGGCGGCGCAGCAACTACGCCGGCCGCCCGGTGACCCTGCTGGGCGGGCCGGCCCTCGCGCTGGCCGCGACGACCACCGCCGCGCTCGGCGCCGCGCCCGGGACGGCCGCCGCGGCCGCGCTGGTCGGCACCGTCTCCGGCGTGGTCGGCGGCTACGACGACCTCGCCGGCGCCCGCCCCGAGCAGGCCCGGGACAAGGGGCTGGCCGGTCACCTGCGGGCCCTGCGCGCCGGCCGGGTCTCCGCCGGCGCGGTCAAGGTCGCCGGCATCGGCGCCGCCGCGGTCGCCGCCGCGGTGCTCACCCGCCGGCCGGGGAGCTCGGGGGGCACCGCCCTGGCCGACGGCGTGCTCACCACCGGTCTGGTGGCGGGCACCGCCAACCTGCTGAACCTGCTCGACCTGCGGCCCGGCCGGGCCGGCAAGGTCGCCGCGGCGCTGGCCGCCGGCACGCTCCGCGGCCCGGCCGGCGCGCTGTCGGCCGGCCCGCTGGGCGCCACCCTCGCCGTCCTGCCCGCCGACCTCGGCGAGCGGGTCATGCTCGGCGACAGCGGCGCCAACGCCGTCGGTGCCCTGCTCGGCCTGCGGCTGGCGGCCCTGCCCTCCCGGCCGGCGCGGACGGCGCTGCTGGGTGGGGTCGTCGCGCTCACCCTCGCCAGCGAGAAGGTGAGCTTCACCCGGGTGATCGAGGCGACCCCCGGCCTGCGCGAGCTCGACCGGCTCGGCCGCCGGGCCCCGTGACCTCCCGGCAGGCCGCCCGCGGCGTCGCGGGCGCGGCCGCGCTCATCGCGGTGCTCACCGTGCTCGCCCGGCTGGCCGGCTTCGGCCGGACCGTCGTCTTCACCAACGCCGTGGGTGCCGGCACCACCGGCGACACCTACACCGCGGCCAACACCGTGCCCAACATCGTGTTCGAGGTGGTCGCCGGCGGCGCGCTGGCCAGCCTGGTCGTGCCGATGCTGGCCGGGGGGATCGCCGCCGGCGACCGCGACCAGGTCCGCCGCACCGCCTCGGCGCTGCTCGGCTGGACGCTGCTGGTCCTCGTCCCGCTGGCCGCGCTCGTGGCGCTGCTCGCCCAGCCGATCGCCGACCTCCTGCTCGGCGGGAGCCCGGACCCCGAGACCGACCTGGCCGCCCGCTTCCTGGTCGTGTTCGCGCCTCAGGTTGTGCTCTACGGGATCGGCATCGTGCTGGCCGGCGTGCTGCAGGCCCACCGCCGGTTCGCCGGACCGGCGCTGGCCCCCCTGCTGTCCAGTCTCGTCGTGGCCGGCGCCTACCTGCTGTTCGCCGGCATGGGGGGCGGGCGCCGCGTCGCGGACCTGGACCGGCCGGCCGAGCTGGTGCTCGCCGTCGGGACGACGGCCGGCGTCGCCGCGCTCTCGCTCTGCCTGCTGCTCCCGGTCCGGCGGCTGCAGCTCGGCCTGACGCTCAGCCTCCGCTTCCCGGTCGGTGTCGCGCCGCGGGTGGCGCGGCTGGCGCTGGCCGGGGTGCTCACGCTCGCCGGCCAGCAGCTCGTCGCCGTCGTCGCGATCCGGCTGTCCGACTCGGGCCCCGAGGGGACGCAGGTCGTCTACACCGCGGGGCTCACCCTGTTCCTCGTGCCGTGGGCCGCGCTGGCGGTCCCGCTGGCCACCGCCGCCTACCCCGGGCTGGCCGAGCGCGGGGAGCGGGACGACCGCGCCGGGTTCGCCCGGGCCCTCGCTCCGGTGACCACGCTGGTGACCGTCGCCTCGGCCCTCGCCGCCGCGCTGCTCGTCGCGGCCTCCGGCCCGATCGCCCGGGTCTTCCTGACCAACGATCCCGACGCCCGGGTGGCCGCGCTGCGCGACACCATCGTCGCGTTCGCCCCCGGGCTGGTCGGTTACGGGCTGGTCGCCGTCCTCACGCGGGCGCTGTACGCGCAGGGACTGTGGAAGGCCCCGACGGTGTGCGTGCTCGGCGGCTGGACGCTCGCCGTCGTCGGCGACGTCGTCCTCTCGGGCGTCCTGGACCCCGCCGACCGCGGGCTGGCACTGGGGCTCGGGCACACGATCGGGGTGACCGTCGCCGGGTTCGCGCTGCTCGCGGTCGTCGCCCGGGTCGCGGGACGCGAGGCGCTGGCCGGGGTGTTGCGCACCGGCGGCCCCGCCGTCCTCGCGGCTGCCGTGGGCGCGGGCGGCGGGCTGGCCGTCGCCCGCCTGCTGGACGCCGACCCGGTGCCCGACACCGGCGCCCTGGGGGCGGTCGCGGTGGGCGTGCTCGTGGGCGGGGTCGTGCTCGTGCTCGCTGCGGCCGTCATGATGGGCACCGCGCGGCGACCGCTCACCGCGGCCGTGCGCGCGCTGCGGGCACCGGACCCGCTGCCGGCCCAGATGTCGGGAGGTGCGCGGTGAGCCCAGCGCCCCTGACCGGACGGCGGGTGGCCGAGGTCCTCGCCACCAGCACCGGCGGTGTGGGCACCCACGTGCGCGGAGTCGTCCCGGCGATCGTCGCCGCGGGGGCCGAGGTCCTGGTCTGCGGTGCGGCCGCCACCGAGGAGCTGTTCGGGTTCCGGGCCGGGGGAGCGGAGTTCGCGCCGGTCGGGATCAGCGCCGGTCTCGCGCCGGCCGCCGACGTCCGCGCGGTCGCGCAGCTGCGCCGCGCGCTGGCCGGCGCCGACCTGGTGCACGCGCACGGGCTGCGGGCCGGCCTGGTCGCCGCGGCTGCGCTCCGCGTCCCCGGCCGGCCGCGCCGGCCGCTGGTCCTGACGCTGCACAACGCCCTGCCCGAGGGCGGCGGGCCGAAGCGGTGGGTGCTCGCGGCGGCCGAGCGGGCCACGATCCGGGGGGCGGACGTCGTCCTGGCTGCCTCCGAGGACCTCGCCGAGAACGCCCGCCGGCTCGGGGCGACCGACGTCCGGCTCGCCCCCGTGAGCGCGCCCGCCCTGCTCCCGGCCGGCCGGACCCGCGCCGAGGTGCGCGCGGAGCTGGGCCTGGCCGACGGGCGGCCGCTGGTCGTCGCTGTGGGGCGGTTGCACCCGCAGAAGGGCTACGACGTCCTGCTCGACGCGGCCCGCTCGTGGGCCGGGGACGGCGCGCCGCTGGTCGTCGTCGCCGGCGACGGCCCGCTGCAGGAGGAGTTGCAGGGCCGGATCACCGCCGAGCGGCTGCCCGTCGTGCTGCTGGGCCGCCGCGACGACGTCGCCGATCTGCTGGCCGCCGCCGACCTGTGCGTGCTGCCGTCGCGGTGGGAGGCGCGGTCGCTGACCGCCCAGGAGGCGCTGCGCTCGGGCACCCCGCTGGTCGCCACCCGCACCGGCGGCCTGCCCGGACTGCTGGGCGACGCGGCCGAGCTGGTGCCCGTGGGCGACGCCGTGGCGCTCGCCGCCGCCGTCACCGGGGTGCTGGCCGATCCGGCGCGGGCCGCCGAGCTGGCCGCGGCCGGGCAACGGCAGGCCGGGACCTGGCCCGACGAGGCCGCGACCGCCCGCACCCTCGTGGCGGTGTACCGGGAGCTGCTGGGCCCGCCCCCGGACGGCTCGGCGTGACCTCCCGCCTCCGGACCTCGCGCCTGCTCGCCGCGGCGCTGACGCTCCTCGCGCTCCTGCTGGGCGCACCCGGCCCGGCAGCGGCGGCGCCGGACGACGCCTACCGGGCCGACCGGGTCGTGGTGGTCGGCGTCCCGGGGCTGACGTGGGCGGACGTCACGCCGGAGCAGACCCCGCAGCTCTGGGCGCTGGCCGACGACGCCGCGATCGGGTCGATGTCGGTGCGCGCGGCCCGCGCGACCACCTGCGTGCTCGATGGCTGGGCGACCATCGGCGCCGGGAACCGGGTGCGCGTGCCCGGTCCCGACGACGGTCTGCCGCCCGTCCCGCTGCCCACCGTGCCGATCCCCGAGGACCCCGCCGACCCGGCTGCCCCCACGACCCCGCCGGCCGGGCAGGAGCCGGCGTTCGACACGTCGCTCACCTACTGCGGGCTGCAGGAGCGGCTGGTCACCGTCGGCCTCGACGACCCGCTCGCGACCGTGCGCCGCACCGCCGAGGACGCCGGCACCGCCCGCTTCGGCGCCGAACCGGCCGCGCTGGGGGAGGCCGTCGGCTGCGCCACCGTCGTGGGCGGCGCCCCGGCGGTCGCGGTGGCGGCGCCCGGAGTCGCCCTGACCACTGCCCAGGTGCTGCCCACCGACCCCGGCGGCGTCGGCGCGCTGCTGTCGGGCTGCCCGCTGTCGCTGGTCTCGCTGGACGCCCTGCTGACCGCCGGCCGCCCCGGCGTCGACCGCACGGACGACGGCACGGAGCCGGGACCGCGGGCCGCGGCGCTCGCCCGCATCGACGAGGCGGTCGGCCGGCTGCGCGGCGCCGTCGACGCGCTGCCGGGGGAGACGCTGCTGCTCCTGCAGGGCGTCTCCGAGGTCAACGGCGGCCGTCCGCAGCTGCACGTGGGGATGGCCCTGGGCCCGGGCTTCGGGAACTCCGGCTGGCTCACCTCCGCCAGCACCGGACGCGAGCCCTACGCGCAGCTCATCGACGTCGCGCCGACGGCTCTGCGGGCGCTGGGGGAGCCGTCGCCGTCGTCGTTCAACGGGCAGCCGATGACCGTCTCCGGCGAGCGGCCCGCCCTGCCGGAGGCGGTGCAGACCCTCGTCCGCGAGAACACCGCCGCGACGGTGCACCACCGGCACACGGTCTTCTGGTTCTGGTCGCTCGTCGGCGTCTCCGCGGTCGTGGTCGCCGCGGGGATCGCGGTGCTGGGTGCCGGGCTGCGCCCCCGGTGGGCCGGCCGGCTGCCATGGTCGGGCGGGGCCGGCGCGCGGCTGTCCGGCCCGCTACGCGTCCTCGCCCTCGCCGCATCCGCGCTGCCGGTCGCGACCTACCTCAGCGGTCTGGTGCCCTGGGAGCGCGCCGGCTCGCCGCTGCTCGCGCTCGTCGGGTCGGTGCTCGCCGCCGGGGCCGTCGTCACCGCCGTGGCGCTGCTCGGGCCGTGGCGGCGGCGCCGGTTCGGTCCCGGTGCGGTCGTCGCCGCGGTCACCCTCGCCACGCTGGTCGGGGACGTCGTCACCGGCTCGAACCTGGAGCTGATGGCGCCCCTGGGGTACGACCCGATCGTCGCCGGGCGGTTCACCGGCTACGGCAACCTCAGCTTCGGCCTGCTGTCGGTGTCGGCGCTGCTGATCACGGCGGGGCTGGCCACGATCGTCGGCCGCCGCACCCGCCCGGAGCGCCGCCGGCGGGCGGTCGCGCTCACCGTGCTGGCGGCCGGCGTGGTCGTCGTCGGGGTGGTCGGGGCGCCGCCGCTGGGCCGGGACTTCGGCGGCGTGCTCGCCGCGCTGCCCGGCTTCCTGCTGCTGGCGATGCTGCTCACCCGCACGCGGGTGACCGTGGTCCGGCTCGGCGCGATCCTGGGCCTCGCGGTGCTGGCCGTCGGCACGGTGGCGGTGCTCGACTGGCTGCGGCCGGCGGCCGAGCGCACCCACCTGGGCCGGTTCGTCGAGCAGGTGCTCACCGGCGAGGCCTGGACGGTGATCAGCCGCAAGGGGCAGGCCAACCTCGACATCCTCACCCGCAGCCCGCTGGCCTGGATGCTGCCCGTGGCGGTGGTCGCCGCGGTGTGGCTGGTCCGGCCCGGGGGACTGCTGCGCACGCTCCGCACCGGCGCGGCGGAGCAGCCGACGGCGGCCGGCACCGCACGGCTGCGGCCCGCCGACGCCGCCGTCGTCCGCGCCGCCCTGCTGTCGGCTGCGCTCAGCCTCACCCTGGGCGCGCTCGTCAACGACTCCGGCGTCGCGGTGCCCGGCACGGCGGCGACCCTGCTGGTCCCGCTGCTGGTGTGGCTGGCCTGCGGCCCGCGCGACCGCACCGCGCTGCGGTCCGACGTGGCCGACGGCACCCCCGCCTCCGAGGGGGACGACGGCGCCGGAGCTGTTACGGTGGTCTCCCGTGGGTCGACCCTCAGGAACGCTTGATCAGTCCGGATCTCTCGCATCCCGGAGCCTCCTCCACAACTCCCAGCCGACGAAGTTCGTCTTCGTCACCGGCGGGGTTGTCTCCTCTCTCGGCAAGGGCCTGACAGCGAGTTCGCTGGGTGCCCTGCTGTCCAGCCGTGGCCTGCGGGTCACGATGCAGAAGCTGGACCCCTACCTCAACGTCGATCCCGGGACGATGAACCCGTTCCAGCACGGCGAGGTGTTCGTCACCGAGGACGGCGCGGAGACCGACCTCGACGTCGGCCACTACGAGCGCTTCCTCGACATCGACCTCTCCGGCCGGGCCAACGTCACGACCGGCCAGGTGTACTCGGACGTGATCGCCAAGGAGCGGCGCGGGGAGTACCTCGGTGACACCGTGCAGGTCATCCCGCACATCACCAACGAGATCAAGGCGCGGATCATGGCCGGCGCCGAGAGCTCGGAGCGGGTCGACGTGGTCATCACCGAGATCGGCGGCACGGTCGGCGACATCGAGTCGCTGCCCTTCCTCGAGGCCGCCCGCCAGGTGCGGCACGAGATCGGCCGGGACAACTGCTTCTTCCTGCACATATCGCTGATCCCCTACATCGCGCCGTCCGGCGAGCTGAAGACCAAGCCGACCCAGCACTCGGTCGCCGCGCTGCGCAGCATCGGCATCCAGCCCGACGCGCTGGTCTGCCGCTCCGACCGGGACATCACCGAGGGGCTCAAGCGCAAGATCAGCCTGATGTGCGACGTCGACTCCGAGGGCGTCATCTCCTGCCCCGACGCGCCGTCGATCTACGACATCCCGCGGGTGCTGCACCGCGAGGGCCTCGACGCCTACGTCGTCCGCCGGCTGGGCCTGCCCTTCCGCGACGTCGACTGGACCGTCTGGGGCGACCTGCTCGACCGGGTGCACTCGCCCAAGCAGACGGTGGAGATCGCCCTCGTCGGCAAGTACATCGACCTGCCCGACGCCTACCTGTCGGTCAGCGAGGCCCTGCGCGCCGGCGGCTTCGCCCACCGCAGCCGGGTGAAGCTCCGCTGGGTGCCGTCGGACGACTGCCAGACCCCCGAGGGCGCGGAGAAGGCGCTGGCCGGTGTCGACGGCGTGTGCATCCCCGGCGGCTTCGGCGTCCGCGGGATCGAGGGCAAGCTCGGCGCGATCCGGCACACGCGGGTCAACGGGATCCCCACCCTGGGGCTGTGCCTCGGCCTGCAGTGCATGGTCATCGAGTACGCCCGCGACGTCGCCGGCCTGCCCGAGGCCAACTCGGCGGAGTTCGACCCGGAGACGCCCGACGCGGTCATCGCGACCATGGCCAGCCAGGTCGACGTCGTCGCCGGTGAGCGCGACATGGGCGGCACCATGCGGCTGGGCAGCTACCCGGCCGCGCTGCAGAAGGGCTCGGTCGTGGCCGCCGCCTACGGCAGCACCGAGATCACCGAACGGCACCGGCACCGCTACGAGGTGGCCAACGCCTACCGCGACCGGCTGACCGAGGCCGGGCTGGTCTTCTCCGGCACCTCGCCGGACGGGCTCCTGGTCGAGTTCGTCGAGCTCCCGCGGGACGCGCACCCGTTCTTCGTCGGCACCCAGGCGCACCCGGAGCTGAAGAGCCGCCCCACCCGCCCGCACCCGCTGTTCGCCGGCTTCGTGCAGGCGGCCATCGACTTCCAGGAGTCCGCGCGGCTGCCCGTGCCGCTGGACGAGGCGGAGAAGGTCGGCATCTGATGAGCGAGCCGGCGGCCGACGGGGACTACCAGCTGATCTCCAGCCACCGCGTGCACGAGGGCCGGGTGATCACCCTGGACGTCGACACCGTGGCCATGCCGGGGGGCGGCGACAGCGTCCGCGAGGTGGTCCACCACCCCGGCGCGGTCGCCGTGGTCGCGATCGACGACTCCGGCTCCGTCGTCCTGCTGCGGCAGTACCGGCACCCGGTCGGCGGCTACCTGTGGGAGCTCCCGGCGGGCCTGCGCGACGCCGAGGGCGAGCCGCCGCTGGAGACGGCGAAGCGGGAGCTGGCCGAAGAGGTGCAGCTGGCCGCCGAGCGCTGGTCGTTCCTGACCACGTACTTCAGCAGCCCCGGCTTCTGCGACGAGCAGGTGCTGATCTACCTCGCCGAGGGCCTGTCGGCGGTGGACCTCCCGGAGGGGTTCACCGTCGAGCACGAGGAGCTGGACATGACGATCGACCGGGTGCCGCTGGAGGAGGCGGTGGCCCGCGTGTTCGCCGGCGGCATCGTCAACCCCGCCGCGGTCATCGGGCTGCTGGCCGCCTCCCGGTACCGCGCCGGCGGCGTCGAGCTCCGCCCGGTCGACGCCTCCTAGACCCGGCCGCCACGCGGGTCAGGGGATCAGGACGGGGGACGAGCTGCCCACCTGGACGAACTCCTGGAGCTGGGTGTCCTCGTCCCAGACCTGCTCCTCGAGCCAGAAGACGTAGTAGGCGCCGGAGGTCAGGCCGGTCATCGTGGTGCCGACCTCACCGCAGTCGTCGCGCTGGCCGACCAGCTGCTGCGGCGGCGCGGGCTGCGGGCCTGCCACCAGCTGCTGGCTGACCGCCTGCACCCGGTAGCCGGTCACGACGTCGTTGTCGCTGTCGGCCATCCAGCTCAGGGTGGCCGAGCCGACCCCGGGGGCGATGGCCGGCACGATCCGCCGCGGGGCGCTGTACCCGCCGCAGGTCGCCTCGGGCGGGGTGTAGGTGGGGATGACCCCGCGGGGCACGGTCGGCGGCACGAACTGGATGTCGATGTCGCGGGGGACCGGGACCGCCACGTTCGGCGCGCTGATCGCCGGCTCGGGGACGTCGAAGCCGGTCGCCGCGACGACCTGCGGCACCTGCGGGACCCGGTCGATCGTCGTCCCGGCATCGCGGAACGGCGCCCACGACGCGGCCACCTGGGCGGCGAGCTCCGTGGCCGGCGCGCCGAAGACGACCAGCCCGACCGCGACCGCGGCGGCCACGGTGCCGGCGCCGGAGGCGATCGGGTGCCCGCGACGGCGCGACCGCGTGCGTCGTCGGCTCGGCCGGCGTCCCGCCTGTCCCATCCCCACCTCCGGTCTCGCGCAGACCATCGGCGCGCGCGGTGCCCGACTTGAGCCGAGTCGGGAGGCGGGGTGCGCCCGGGTCTACGGTGCCGACGTGCTGGAGCGCCTGGAGGTCACCGAGACGATCGAGGGGCCGCACCCCGGCTACGAGTACGTGCGGGCGGTCGCCTCCCTGGGCTTCGACCCCGGGCACCCGGCGAACGCCGGCGTGGTGGACCTCGACCTCGCGCCGCGGGACGCCGGCGGTCTCGTCCGCGCCGAGTCCGACGTCCGGCTGCTGCGGCCGCGGGACGGCGGCAACGGCCGGCTGCTCGTCGTGGTGCCCAACCGCGGCATGGTGATGGGCGTGCCGTTCAGCCTGGACGGCGACCCGATGCGGATGCTCGGCGACGAGCCGGACGCCGGGGACGCGTTCCTGCTCCGCCGGGGCTGGACCGTCGCCTGGATCGGCTGGCAGTGGGACGTGACCGGTGCGGGCCGGCTGGGCCTGCGGGTGCCCGCCGCCGAGGTCGAGCCGGGGGAGCTGCGGATCGAGTTCCGCCCCGACACGGTGCAGGCCGCCCGGCCGCTCGGGGACAGCACGCTCCTGGGCGCGTTCACCGACATCCCGACCGCCGACGTCGAGGACCCCGGCGCCGTCCTGACCGTCCGGGACCGGCCGCACGGAGGGGAGGTGGTCGTGCCCCGGGAGCAGTGGCGGTTCCCGACCGCGACCACGGTCGAACTGGACGGGGGCTTCCAGCCGTTCCGCTGGTACACGCTGCGCTACCGCAGCACCGTCGCCCCGGTCGGCGGCGCGGGGCTGCTCGCGTTCCGGGACGTCGCGGCGCACCTGCGCCGGGGACACGAGGCGGCGTTCGGGTACGGGGTCAGCCAGTCCGGCCGCTTCCTGCGCCAGTTCCTCGCCGAGGACCGCAACGCCGACGAGGACGGGGACCAGGTCCTCGACGGCGTGCTCGCCCACATCGCCGGTGCCCGCCGGGGGGAGTTCAACGACCGTTACGGGCAGCCGTCGCTGACCCACCCGATGACCCCGGCGTACGGCCCGCCGTACGACAGCGCGGCCCTGCTGGCCCGCACCCGCGCCTCGGGCTCCACGCCGAAGCTGGTGCTCACCAACAGCGCCAGCGAGTACTGGCGCGGCGACGCCGGCCTGGTCTCCCAGGACCCGGACACCGGCGCGGACCTCCCGGAGGACCCCGACACCCGCGCGTACCTGCTCAGCGGCACCGACCACCTGGGCCGGATCCCGATCAAGGGGCAGCTCCCGCTGGCCAACCCGCCGCACGAGCTGGACGCCACCCCGCTGCTGCGGGCGCTGTTCCTCCGCCTCGAGGCATGGGTGTGCGACGGGGTGCAGCCGCCGCCCAGCCGGGTGCCGCGGCAGGCCGACGGCACGGCCGTGTCCCGGGAGGAGGTGCTGGCCCGCTTCTCCCGGGCCGCCCTGCCCGATCCCGACGTGCTGCCCCGCCAGCCCCGCATCGACGGGACGCAGCCGGCCTGGGCGCTGCACGACGCCGAGCCGCTGACCACGCTCGTCAGCGCCGTCGACGACGACGGCAACGAGCGGGCCGGCGTGCGGCTGCCCGCGGTGCAGTCCGCCGCGGCCGCGTTCACGGGCTGGAACCCGCGGCGCCCGGTGCCGGGGCTCCCGGCGGTGCTCTACGAGTTCGTCGGCAGCCGGCTGCCCCGGCAGTCGGGCCGGCCGGTGCCGGGCGAGGCCGCGGTGGAGGCCGCCGCCCGGGCCGCGGCGGGGAACCTGGTCGCCGACGGTCTGCTGCTGCCCGAGGACGTGGAGTGCACCGTGGCGGAGGCGCTCGCGCAGTCGCTCAGGTAGGCGGCGCCGTCGCGCCGGCGCCGGCCGCCACGGGCAGCCGCAGGCCGAGCCGGTCGGCCTCCAGCGCCGCCAGGGCGCGGATGGCCGCGGGGTCGCCGGCCCGCCAGGCCGCACCGGTGCCCGGGGCGAGCGCGGCCAGCCGGGGGAGCGGCGCCGTGGCCACAGCCCGGGCGGCGAGCAGCTCCAGGTCGGGGTCGGGCGCGGCCATGATCCGAGCGGCCGCCGAGGCCTCCCGCGTCCAGGCCAGCCGCCACGGCAGCCAGCGCAGCAGCAGCCAGCCCACGGGCAGGACGACGAGGACGACGGCCAGCCAGAACGCCAGCGTGCCGACCGCGTCCTGCGCCGACTGACCCGCGCCGTTCACCGAGTCCCCGGCCGAGCCGAGCGCGTCGAAGGGGACGGCGAGCTCGTCACCGACCACGGGGACGCCGTCGGCGACGTCGGCGGCCGAGCCCATGCTGTCGGCGACGGAGGCGCCGAGGGACTCCACCGCCTCCCCGGGCTCGGCCAGCAGCAGCACCGCGCCGTGCACCACCCGCGCCACGGCGACCCACAGCACGACCCACGCGAGCATGCCGAGGTCGGCGAGGACCTGGGTCAGCCGCTTGTCGGGCCGTCGGGCGTACAGCTGCATCGGTGGTCCTCCCCGTGTCGGCGCGCCGGCCGCGCCTGGAGGCAATGGTCGGTGCTCGGCTCCCGCCCGGCAGTGCGAACGACGACCGGCCGGCGGCGGGTGCCGCTCCTAGAGTTCACGCCGAGCGCCTCCGACCGGGGCGCCGGGACCAGGCAGCTGCCTCGACGACCTCGGGGCCGGGCCGGAGCGGGAGCGGACCATGCGCGTCGGGGTGCCACGCGAGATCAAGAACCACGAGTACCGGGTCGCCCTGACCCCCGCCGGGGTGCACGAGCTGACCCGGGCCGGTCACGAGGTGCTCGTCGAGAAGGGGGCGGGGGAGGGCTCCTCCATCCCGGACGACGACATGGGAGCCGCCGGCGCGCGGATCGTCGGGGCAGCCGACGACGTGTGGGCCGACGCCGACCTGCTGCTCAAGGTCAAGGAGCCGGTCGCCGAGGAGTACGGGCGGCTGCGGGCCGGGCAGACGCTGTTCACCTACCTGCACCTGGCGGCGTCGCGGGAGTGCACCGACGCCCTGGTCGCCTCCGGGACCACGGCGATCGCCTACGAGACGGTGCAGACCCCGGACGGCGCGCTGCCGCTGCTGGCGCCGATGTCGGAGGTGGCCGGCCGGATGGCACCGCAGGTGGGCGCCACCGCGCTGGAGAAGGGGCACGGCGGGCGCGGGGTGCTGCTCGGCGGGGCGCCGGGGGTGTACGCGGCCAAGGTCGTCGTCCTCGGGGCCGGGGTCTCGGGGATGAACGCCGTCGCCATCGCGCTGGGGATGCAGGCCGAGGTCATCGTGCTGGACCGCGACGTGGACAAGCTCCGTGCCGCCGACCGGATCTACCAGGGCCACCTGCAGACCGTGACCTCCAACGCCTACGAGGTGGAGCGGGCGGTGCTCGACGCCGACCTCGTCATCGGCGCGGTCCTGGTGCCCGGGGCGCGGGCGCCGAAGCTGGTGAGCGACGACGTCGTCGCCCGGATGAAGCCCGGGTCGGTGCTGGTCGACATCGCCGTCGACCAGGGCGGCTGCTTCGAGGGAACCCGTCCCACGACACACGACGCGCCCACCTACCGCGTGCACGGGTCGGTGTTCTACTGCGTGGCGAACATGCCGGGCGCGGTGCCCAACACCTCGACCCACGCGCTGACCAACGTCACGCTGCCCTACGTCATGAAGCTGGCCGGCGAGGGCACGACGGCGGCGGTGCGGGCCGACCGGGCGCTGGCGCACGGCGTCAACGTGGCGGCCGGGCAGGCGGTCCTGCCGGAGGTCGCCGACGCGCACGGCCTGACCGCCGTCGCCCTGGAGGAGGTGCTCACCTGACCAGCACGCTGAGCGCCGGGCCCGACGTCGCGAAGACCGTCACCGGGTACCTCGACCACCTCACCGTCGAGCGCGGCCTGGCGGCCAACACCATCACCTCCTACCGCCGCGACCTGCGCCGCTACACCGACTTCCTCGCCGCGGCCGGGGTCCAGGGGCTGCGCGAGGTCGCCGAGTCCGACGTCGCCGCCTTCCTCGCCGCGCTCCGGCGGGGCGACGACGAGCACCCGCCGCTGTCGGCCACCTCCGCCGCCCGCGCCGTCGTCGCCGTCCGCGGGCTGCACCGCTTCGCCCTCCTCGACGGCCTGGTGCCCGACGACGTGGCGCACGAGGTCCGCCCGCCCGCACCGGCCCGGCGGCTGCCCAAGGCGCTGCCGGTCGAGTCGGTGGTGGCGCTCATCGAGGCCGCCGGCGCGCTGGAGGGCCCGCGCGGCCTGCGCGACCGGGCGCTGCTGGAACTGCTCTACGGCACCGGCGCGCGCATCTCCGAGGCCGTCGGGCTGAGCGTCGACGACCTGGACCAGGGGCAGGCGGCGGTCCGGCTGTCGGGCAAGGGCGGCAAGCAGCGGGTCGTGCCGGTCGGCAGCTATGCGCTGCGGGCCGTGGAGGACTACCTGGTGCGGGCCCGTCCGGCGCTGGCCGCGGCCGGCACCTCGAAGGGCCGCGCGGGCGCGCTGTTCCTCAACGCCCGCGGCGGCCCGCTCTCCCGGCAGAGCGCCTGGTCGATCCTGCGCGCGGCGGCCGAGCGGGTGGGGGACGCGGCCGGGATCTCCGTCGCCGACGTCTCGCCGCACACCCTGCGGCACAGCTTCGCCACCCACCTGCTCGACGGCGGCGCCGACGTCCGCGTCGTGCAGGAGCTGCTCGGGCACGCCTCGGTCACGACGACACAGGTGTACACGCTGGTGACCGTCGACCGGCTGCGCGAGGTGTACGCGACCAGCCACCCGAGGGCGTTGACCTGACAGTTGGTGGCCCGCCCATCGGGCAGATGGTGCCAGCCGCCTGCGCGAGATGTTGCTCGTGGGTTGGCAGATCGCGACATGCGCGGTCGCGACACGGCGTGCCTCCTCGGCAACGGGCTGCCTGCTCCCTACGGTCGTGAGGACCCGAGCGGTGGGGAAGACCGCAACCGGCGCGCAACGCGCCGGACGGGCCGGAGCTGGAGGCGACACGACCATGGCGATCCGAGGGGATGCGGCTCCTGTCGTCGCGCGCCCGCGCGACACCGAGCCCGAGATGGGCGGGTCCGCCTCGAAGCAGGACCCGGCCCGCGCCCGGCAGCGGCCGCTGCCCGAGCCGAAGCCGCTGACCCAGCACGGGCCCGCGCAGGTCATCGCGATGTGCAACCAGAAGGGCGGCGTCGGCAAGACGACGTCCACCATCAACCTGGGTGCCGCGCTGGTCGAGCAGGGCCGCAAGGTGCTGCTGGTCGACCTGGACCCGCAGGGCGCGCTCTCGGTGGGGCTCGGCGTGCCGGCGCAGAACCTGGACCGCACGATCTACAACGCGCTCATGGAGCGGCGGACCACGCTGGCCGACGTCCGGGTGCCCACCGACATCCCCGGCCTGGACCTCGTGCCCAGCAACATCGACCTCTCCGCCGCCGAGGTGCAGCTGGTCAGCGAGGTCGCCCGCGAGCAGACGCTGCTGCGCGTGCTGGCCGACGTCCGCGACGAGTACGACTACATCCTCATCGACTGCCAGCCCTCGCTCGGCCTGCTGACGGTCAACGCGCTCACCGCCGCCTCGGGCGTGATCATCCCGCTGGAGTGCGAGTTCTTCTCGCTGCGCGGGGTGGCCCTGCTGGTCGACACGATCGAGAAGGTCAAGGAGCGGCTGAACCCCGACCTGGAGATCTCCGGGATCCTCGCCACGATGTACGACACCCGCACGGTGCACTGCCGCGAGGTGTTCAGCCGCGTCGTCGAGGCCTTCGGCGACACGGTGTTCCAGACCGTCATCCACCGCACGGTGCGCTTCCCCGAGACGACGGTGGCCGGTCAGCCGATCACCACCTGGGCGCCGACCTCCTCCGGTGCCGCGGCGTTCCGCGACCTGGCGAAGGAGGTCATCGCGCTGTGACGCGACGTCCCGTCCTCCCCGGTGCCTCGGAGCTGTTCCGCCGCACCGACACCCCGGCCCAGCCCGAGGTCACCGAGCTCCCCAGCGTCGCGGCGACCACGAGCTCCCCGGCGCTGCGTGCCGCCAACCCGCGGCGCACCGCCGAGGTGCCCGGCGTCGAGGAGTCCATGCCCGGGCTGACCCTCGTGCCGGCCGGTGCCGAGGCCGACCCGCTGGCCGCCTTCCGGACGGCGTCCGCACACGCCCAGACGCTCGCCCCGCAGCCGCCCCGGACCCGCGGCAAGGCTGTGCGCGCCGAGCGCACCAAGCACGACGAGAAGATCACCGTCTACATCTCCGCCGACGAGCTGCTCGCGCTGGAGAGCGCCCGGCTGACGCTGCGCGGACAGCACGGCGTGGCCGCCGACCGCGGCCGGATCGTCCGCGAGGCCATCAACGTGCTCCTGGCCGATCTCGCCGAGTCCGGCGAGGACTCGGTCCTGGTCCGCCGGCTGAAGGGCCGCTGAGCCCTAGGCTCGTCGGCGTGGAGGGGACGCCGGAGGTCGCCGCGGCACCGCGGTTCACCGTCCGGCTGACCAACTTCGAGGGCCCGTTCGACCTGCTCCTGCAGCTGATCGGCAAGCACAAGCTCGACGTCACCGAGATCGCGCTCTCGCAGGTCACCGACGAGTTCATCGCCCACCTGCGGGCCCTCGGCGACGAGCTGGACCTGGACCAGGCCAGTGAGTTCCTCGTCGTCGCGGCCACCCTGCTGGACCTCAAGGCCGCCCGGCTGCTCCCGGCCGCCGACGTGGAGGACGAGGACGACCTCGAGCTCCTCGAGGCCCGCGACCTGCTCTTCGCCCGGCTGCTCCAGTACCGCGCCTACAAGGAGGCGGCCGCGTTCCTGCGGGAACGCGAGGCCGGCGCCGTCCTGCGCTACGGCCGCGACGCCGGGCCGGACCCGGCCTTCACCGAGCAGGTGCCGGAGGTGCTGCTGGGGATCACCCCCGAGCAGTTCGCGGCGCTGGCCACCCGGGTCCTCACGCCGCAGGCGCCGCCGACAGTCAGCGTGACCCACCTGCACGCCCCGGCGGTCAGCGTGGCCGAGCAGCTGGTGCTCGTCCGGGACCGGCTGGCGGCGGCCGGGACGGTCAGCTTCCGGGCGCTCACCGCCGACTGCGAGCACACCCTCGAGGTGGTCGCCCGCTTCCTCGCGCTGCTGGAGCTCTACCGCCAGCAGCGGGTGTCCTTCGACCAGCTCACGCCACTCGGCGAGCTGCACGTGCGGTGGACGGGCGGCACCGAGCCGGCGCCCGAGGACAGGCCCGCGACCGAGGAGGAGACCCCGTGACCGAGGGCGACGACGACCGGCAGCCGATCTCGTGGGACGCGCTGGCCGCCGAGCTCGCCGCGACCCGGGAGGCCGCCGAGGACCGCGACGACGACCCGGCCGTCTGGGACGCCGTCGCCGCGGAGCTCGCCGCCCGCGTGGCCGAGCGTCCACCGGCCCCCGCCGACGAGCCGGCGCCGGTGCCCGTCGACGAGCCCCAGCTGCCCCTGCCGGGGCTGCCCGCGCCCGAGCCGGAACCCGAACCGGAGCCCGAGGTCGAGGACGACCTCGACCCGGCGACCCTGCGGGCGCGGCTGGAGGCACTGCTGTTCGTGCTGGACAGCCCGGTCGACGAGGAGACCCTGGCGGCCTCGGTGCGCTCGTCGGTGAGTCGTGCCCGCGGTGCCCTCGGCGAGCTGGCCGGGGACTACGACCGCCGCGGCGCCGGCATCACGCTGCGCCGGGTGGGGGAGGGGTGGCGGCTCTACACCCGCGACGAGCACGCCGAGGTCATCGAGCGCTATCTGGGCCACGGTCGCGGCAGCCGGCTCACCCAGGCGGCGCTGGAGACCCTCGCCGTCATCGCCTACCGCCAGCCGGTGACCCGATCGCGGATCGCGGCCATCCGCGGGGTCGGCGTGGACGGGGTCATGCGGACGCTGCTGGGCCGCGGGCTGGTGCACGAGGTCGGCAGCGACCCCGACTCCGGCGGTGGGCTGTACGGGACGACGCCGCTGTTCCTCGAGCGGCTCGGGCTCACGAGCCTGTCCGACCTCCCGGACCTCGGCCCGCTGCTGCCGGAGACGGCGTCCTTCCTGGTGGACCACCCCGACGCCCACTGACGGAGCCCCCGATGCAGAACTGCACTTATGCACCGTGCAGAAGTGCAGTTCTGCCCGCTTCAGTCGCCCAGGAGGACGCCGGTCGCCAGCAGCAGGCCGACGACGACGAACACCCCGCCACCGATCCGCCCCCGCCAGAGGTGGAAGTTGCGGGCGCGGTCGGACCAGACGCCCGCCGTGCCGGTCCGCTCGCGGGCGACCGGGTTGTCGGGGGAGTGCTCCCACACCAGGCGCCGGGAGAGCAGCACCAGGCCGACGCCCATGACCGCGAGCACCAGGCCCATCACCTGCTCCATCCGCATGGGGCCGATCCTCCCGCACGGCCGTCGGCCACCCGCGGGGTCGGTGGGAGACTGGACGGCGATGAACACCGCACCGACCGACGAGACCCCCGACGAGACCACCACGACCGGGGGCGGAGCAGGCTGGTCGGAGGACATGGAGCTGGCCCCCGCGCACCCGTCCGACCGCGCCCCGGAGCCCGAGGAGGGCCACCCCGAGGGGGAGCGGCTGCAGAAGGTGCTCGCCCGCGCCGGCGTCGGCTCCCGCCGGGTCTGCGAGGACATGATCGACGAGGGCCGGATCAGCGTGAACGGCGCCGTCGTCCAGGTGCAGGGCATGCGGGTGCACCCGAGCACCGACCACATCGCCGTCGACGGCGTCCGCCTCGAGCTGCGCGACGACCGCGTCACCTACGCGATCAACAAGCCCTCCGGCGTCATCACCGCCATGAGCGACGACCGCAACCGGCCGACCATCGGCGACATGGTCGGTGACCTCGCGCCGGGCCTGGTGCACGTCGGCCGGCTGGACCAGGACACCGAGGGGCTGCTGCTCGTCACCACCGACGGCGAGCTGGCCCACCGCCTGGCCCACCCCTCCTACGAGGTGAAGAAGACCTACCTCGCGCAGGTGTCGGGCTCGGTGCCGCGTGACATGTTCAAGCGGCTGCGCCAGGGCGTCGAGCTCGAGGACGGGCAGGTCAAGGTCGACGCGTTCCAGGTCGTGGACACCCACGCCGGGCAGTCGGTCGTCGAGGTCGTGCTCCACGAGGGGCGCAAGCACATCGTCCGGCGGCTGCTGGCGCACGTCGGGCTGCCGGTCTCCCGGCTGACCCGGACGGCCATCGGCCCGGTGAAGCTCGAGCGCATGCGGTCGGGCTCGATCCGCAAGCTCACCCGGGCCGAGGTCGGCCAGCTGAACGATCTCGTCGGTCTGTGACGGGAGTCGCTCGCGCGGCGCACCTAGACTCAGCAGGGCGCCCACGAGCGGGAGCCGTGGGAGATCGAGGAGTGTGCATGGCCGTCCGAGCCATCCGGGGCGCGACGCAGGTCGACGCCGACGACCGGGACGAGGTGCTGGCGGCCACGCGTGAGCTGGTGAGCACCGTGATCGAGCGCAACGACCTCGACGGTGAGCAGCTGATCAGCATCCTGTTCACCGCGACCCCCGACCTGAAGTCCGAGTTCCCGGCGCTGGCCGCCCGCGAGCTCGGCCTCGGCGACGTCCCGCTCATGTGCGCGACCGAGATCGACGTCCCGCACGCGCTGCCGCGGGTGCTGCGGCTGATGGCGCACGTGGAGACCGACCGGCCGCGGTCGGAGATCGCGCACGTCTACCTGCGCGGCGCGACCGCCCTCCGACGGGACATCGCCCAGTGAGCGCCGACTTCACCGGCCAGGTGACCCTCGACGGGCCGTCCGGCACCGGCAAGTCCAGCGTCGCCCGCGCCGTCGCCGCCCGGATCGACGCGGCCTACCTGGACACCGGCGCCATGTACCGCGCGGCCACCGTCGCCGTCCTCGACGCCGGGGTCGACCCGGAGGACGGCGAGGCGGTGGCCGGCGTCGTCGCCAGGGCCCGCATCGACGTGGGGACGACGGCCGGCGCCGAGCTGGTGCAGGTGGACGGCGTCGACGTCGCGGAGCGCATCCGGAGCGCCGAGGTGACCCGCGCGGTCTCGGCGGTCTCGGCCGTCCCCGCGGTGCGCCGGCAGCTGGTCGACCAGCAGCGCGCCCTGGTCGCGGCGGCCGACGCCGTCGTGGTCGAGGGCCGGGACATCGGCACCGTCGTCCTCCCCGGGGCGACCTGCAAGATCTACCTGACCGCCGCTCCCGAGGCCCGGGCGCAGCGCCGGGCCGGTCAGCTGGGCGTCACCGACGACGCGGAGATCGTGGCCATCGCCGCGGACCTGCGCCGGCGGGACGAGTACGACAGCACCCGCGAGGACAGCCCGCTGCGGCCGGCGGCCGACGCGATCGTCGTCGACAGCACCGACCTCGACCGCGACCAGGTCGTGGACCGGGTCGTCGAGCTCGCGCAGCAGTCCGTGGGGGTGTCCCGATGAGCGAGGACGAGGGCACCGGCGTCCCGCTGCCGGTCGTCGCGATCGTCGGCCGGCCGAACGTGGGCAAGTCGACGCTGGTCAACCGCGTGCTCGGCCGCCGGGCCGCCGTCGTCCAGGACGTGCCGGGCGTGACCCGCGACCGCATCTCCTACGAGGCGCTGTGGAACGGCAAGCGGTTCACCGTCACCGACACCGGGGGCTGGGACCCGAAGGCCGAGGGCCTGGGCGCCTCGATCACCCGCCAGGCCGAGTTCGCGATGAAGACCGCCGACGTGATCGTGCTCGTCGTCGACAGCCAGGTCGGCGCCACCGACACCGACCTCGCGGCGGCGCGGATCCTCCGGCGCAGCACGACGCCGGTGATCCTCGTGGCCAACAAGGTCGACGACGAGCGCAGCGAGGCCGGCGCCTCCGAGCTGTGGTCACTGGGACTCGGTGAGCCGCAGCCGATCAGCGCGCTGCACGGCCGCGGCGCGGGCGACCTGCTCGACCTGATCCTCGACGCGATGCCCGAGGCGCCCCGCGAGCTCGGGACCGAGACCGGCCCGCGCCGGGTGGCCCTGGTCGGCCGGCCGAACGTCGGCAAGTCCAGCCTGCTCAACCGGCTGGCCAAGGAGGAGCGGTCGGTCGTCGACTCGGTCGCCGGCACGACCGTGGACCCGGTCGACTCGATCATCACGATGGGCGGCGAGGAGTGGCGGTTCGTCGACACCGCCGGCCTGCGCCGCAAGGTCAACACCGCCAGCGGCATGGAGTACTACGCCAGCCTGCGCACCGAGGCCGCCATCCAGGCCGCCGAGGTCGCCGTCGTCCTGCTCGCCGCCGACGAGGTCATCAGCGAGCAGGACCAGCGGGTCATCACCCAGGTCATCGAAGCCGGCCGCGCGCTGGTCATCGCGATCAACAAGTGGGACCTGCTCGACGAGGACCGGCACGACCAGTTGGAGCGCGAGATCGAGCGGGACCTCTCGCGGATCAAGTGGGCCAGCCGGATCAACATCTCGGCGCAGGGTGGGCGCGGCGTGGGCAAGCTCGCCGGGCACCTGCGCAAGGCGCTGGCCTCCTGGGAGAGCCGCATCCCCACCGCGGAGCTCAACCAGTACGTCCGTGCGCTGGTCCAGGAGACGCCGCCGCCGGCCCGCGGCGGCCGCGCGCCGAAGATCAAGTACGTGACCCAGGCCGACGTCCGCCCGCCGCGGTTCGTCGTCTTCTCCACCGGCTTCCTGGAGGCCGGCTACCGCCGGTTCCTGGAGCGCAAGCTGCGCGAGCGGTGGGGCTTCGAGGGCACGCCGATCGAGATCTCGGTCAAGGTCCGCGAGGGCCGGGAGAGCGAGCGGCGCAAGAGCGTCGGGGGCTGACCCGGCGCTGGGCGGGGGAGCCGGTGCGGTAACCTGCTCAGGCAGCGATCGGGCGGTGGAAGCCGCCCGCCGCTCGGGCTGTAGCGCAGCTTGGTAGCGCACCTGACTGGGGGTCAGGGGGTCGCAGGTTCAAATCCTGTCAGCCCGACAGAGCACGTCAGGGGCCGTTCCGGAGTGATCCGGAACGGCCCCTGAGTCGTTCCGGGCGACCTGCGGAGGAGGCCGGCTCCGGGACGATCCCGCCGTCCAGATCCACGGTCGGTGTAGGAAGCGGTACCGGGGGTATCAGTAGCGGAGTCGCGCGCTCTCCGTGAGAGCGCTGACTGCGCGGCAGCCCGTCGGGCCGCCGTAAGCCGAGGTCCCCGTCCCCCCGGTCCGCACACGACACGGGGAGACCCATGGTGGCCAGCAGTTCCACCCCCGACCCCGCAGCGTGGACGAGCAGTCCGCACATGGTGCACCCGGCCCATGCCCGCCTCCTCGGGCGGTGGACGCCCAGCCGGGCCGCCGACGTCACGGCCGGCCGCAGGCAGCTCAGCGCCATGCTCACGGACGGCGAGCAGGCCACCGAGGCGGCTGTCGAGCGGTGTGTCCTCGTGTTCGAGGAGCTGGTCAGCAACGCGGTGCGGCACGGCCGGCCTCCGGTCGAGGTGGTGGTCGCGGCCACCGGCGACTGCTGGCTGCTCACCGTCGTCGACGCGGCCGAGCACGTCCCGCCCGTGCCGGACCCGGGGCGGGACGCGGCGCTCGGCGGACTGGGCCTCGCCCTCGTCGCGCGACTGAGCAGCAGCTACGGCACCGAGCCGCTCGGCGACGGGAGCAAGGTCGTCTGGGCCCTCGTGGACCACCGGCTAAGCTGACGATCGCAGGTGCGCTCGGGGGCGCGCGCCACGCTGTTCGACCCGGCGCTGCCGGTGCGCCTGGGTCACCGACCGGTCACCCCCACGGGCGGAGCCGGTTGGAGAGCGGATGCCGGACGACGGCATGGACCAGAGCACCGCCGTCCAGGAGGCGGACACCGGTCCGGGGCAGGGCTTCGCGGACGCGCGAGGCCGGTCGCGGACCGAGAGCCTCGGCGAGCGGGTGCTGGGGTCGTTGCTCGACCGGGCGCACCTCATGCCCGCGCGGCTGGTCGGGCGGCTGGTCGCCCAGGAGATCGCCTCGGTCGGCGGGACCGACGTCAGCATCTGGCTGCAGGACTACGACCAGCGGACCCTGCAACCCCTGACCGGCGCGGGCCTCGTCGGCGACACGACGCCGATCGACGGGAGCTGGCCCGGTCGCGCGTTCGCCCAGGACGCGCGCGTCGAGCAGTCGCTGTCCGACGGGTCCGTGCGGATGTACCTGCCGATGCTCGACGGCTCCGACCGCGTCGGCGTCCTGGCGTTCACGCTCCCGGGGGTCGACGACAACGACCGTCGGCTCGCGCAGCGGCTGGCCGGGCTGACCGCCGACCTCATCGTCACCAAGTCCCTGTACACCGACACGTTCGCCCAGGTGCGCGCCGCGGCCCCGATGAGCCTGTCGGCCCACCTGCAGTGGCAGACGTTGCCGCCGCTGCTGATGACCACGCCCGACGTCGCTCTCGCCGGGATCATGGAGCCGGCCTACGACGTCGGCGGGGACAGCTTCGACTACGCCCTGGACGACCACGTCCTGCACGTCGGGGTGTTCGACGCGATGGGCCACGGCCTGGAGGCGGCCATCATGGCCACCGTCGTGATCGCCGCCTACCGGCACGGCCGGCGCTCCGACGCGTCGCTGCCGGACCTCTACGTGCACATGGACGACGTCCTCGGGAAGTCCCACCCGGGACGGTTCGCCACCGCGCAGGTGGGCCGGCTGGACACCGAGACCGGGATCTTCAGCTGGGTGAACGCCGGCCACCCGGCGGCTCTGCGGATCCGCGCGACCGGTGCCGTCAGCGAACTGACCGGCCCCGTGACCCGGCCCGTGGGGTTCGGCGGCGCCGTCCCGTCGGTGCAGACCACCCAGCTCGAGCCGGGGGACCGGGTGCTGTTCTTCACCGACGGTGTCGTCGAGGAGCGGTTGGCCGACGGCCGCCAGTTCGGCGAGGCCCGGCTGCACGAGCTGGTCGAGCAGACCAGCGCCGAGGGGTCGAGCGTGGCCGAGACGGTCCGGCTGCTGTCCCACACCCTGATGGCGGCCCGGGGCGGACGGACCAGCGACGACGCGTCGTTGCTGCTCGTCGAGTGGCGCGGGCCGCCGCGGGACGACGAGCTGGCCCGCGGCATCATCGGCGGGCTCCCCCCGGGCGACATCGGCAGCTGAGCCGCCCGCCCCTGGTCAGCCCGCGGAGGCCGGTGCGGTCTCGGTCGGCAGCTGCTCCTGCGAGGCCGCCCACGAGGCGAGGAGCTTCAGCGCGTCGGCGGTCGGGGTGCCGGCGGCTGCGGTGTAGACGTTGAGCTGGAGACCCGGGGCGGAGGAGAGCTCCATCGACTCGAAGTCCAGGTCCAGCTGGCCGACCACGGGGTGGCGGAGCCGCTTCTGACCGCTGCGGTGGAACTTCACGTCGTGCGAGGCCCACCGCTGCCGGAAGGTCTCGGAGCGGGTGGAGAGCTCTCCGACCAGCGCGATGAGGGCCTTGTCGTGCGGGTTGCGGCCCGCCTCGAGGTGCAGCATGGCCGCGGCGTCGGCGGCGATGCGGTCGTAGTCGACGAAGAAGTCGCGGGCCTCGTCCGGGTGCAGGTAGACGAAGCGCGTCGTGTTCGCCGGCCGGCCGGGCACCGCGAGCACGGGGGAGTAGAGCGCCCGCGCCAGCTGGTTCATCGCCAGGATGTCGTGCCGGCCGTTGCGCACCCAGGCCGGGGCGTCGGTCATCGCGTCGAGCATCTGCTGGACCGCCGGGCGGACGGCGGTCGGCGCGGGACGGTGCCGTGACCTCCCGCGTGCCCCGCTCTCCTCGGCGAGGGCGTACAGGTGGGTCCGCTCGGCCTCGTCCAGCCGGAGCGCGTCGGCCAGGGCGTCGAGCACGCTCTCGGACGCGCCGCCGAGCCCGCCGCGTTCCATGCGGACGTAGTAGTCGACCGAGACGCCGGCGAGCATCGCGACCTCCTCGCGGCGCAGGCCGGTGACCCTGCGGTTGCCGCCGTAGGCGGGCAGCCCGGCCTGCTCGGGGGTGATGCGCGCCCGTCGCGTGCTGAGGAACTCACGGATCTCGGCGTTCAGGTCGGGGGTGCCCACGCAGTCCACGGTAGGCAGCCGGGGCAGGTGCTGGGAGGTCCTGTCAGTACCCGGAACGACCGGCCCTGCCACCGACCGCGAGGGGCGACCAGCATGGACCTCATGAGCAGCACATCGTTCGTCCTGAACAACGGCGTCGAGATCCCCGCCCTGGGGTTCGGCGTCTTCCAGTCGGCGCCGGAGGAGACGGTCGCGGCCGTGACGACGGCCCTGGAGGTCGGCTACCGGCACGTCGACACCGCCGCCGCCTACTTCAACGAGAAGGAGGTCGGGGAGGCCATCCGCCGGTCGGGCCTCGCCCGCGACGAGGTCTTCGTCGAGACCAAGGTGTGGATCAGCGACTACGGTTACGAGCAGACGCTGCACGCCTTCGACAAGAGCGCGCAGAAGCTCGGCGTCGAGCAGATCGACCTGCTGATCCTCCACCAGGCGCTGCCCGGCGAGTTCGACCTCACGCTGGACGCCTACCGGGCGCTGGAGGAGCTGCTGGCCGACGGCGCCGTCCGGGCGATCGGGGTCAGCAACTTCATGCCCGAGCACCTGACCCGGCTGCTCGCCGAGACCTCGGTCGTGCCGGCGGTCAACCAGATCGAGGTCCACCCCTACTTCCGCCAGTCCGAGCTCCTGGCCAGGGACGCCGAGCACGGCATCCTCTCCCAGGCCTGGTCGCCGATCGGCGGCATCACGTTCTACCGGGACGGGTCGCACGGCAGCACGCTGCAGGACACGACGATCGGGGAGATCGCCGCGGCCCACGGCAGGACGCCGGCCCAGGTGATGCTCCGCTGGCACCTCCAGCAGGGCCGTCAGGTGATCCCGAAGTCGGTCACCCCGTCGCGGATCGCCGAGAACGCCGACGTCTTCGGCTTCGAGCTCACCGGCGACCAGCTGGCCGCGATCGACGCGCTGGACACCGGTGTCCGCGGCGGCCCCGAGCCCGAGAGGATCACCCGGGAGACCTTCGGCCGCGAGATCCCCGAGGCCTGAGCCACCGCACCCCCGACCGATCCGCCGACGGCTCCGGACCACCCTCCTCCATCGACAGGCAGGACGCCATGAGCGACACAGCAGCGCGAAACGACGCAGAGCCGGCCACCGGCCGGGCCAACATCGGGGTCGTCGGCATGGCGGTGATGGGCTCGAACCTGGCCCGCAACCTCGCCAGCCGTGAGGGCAACACCGTGGCGGTCTACAACCGGTCCGCCACGCGCACCCGGACGCTGGTGGAGCAGTTCCCCGAGACGGGCTTCGTGGCGGCGGAGACGGTCGACGAGTTCGTCGCGTCCCTGGCCCGGCCGCGCACGGCGATCATCATGGTCCAGGCCGGCGCGGGCACCGACGCCGTCATCGAGCAGCTCGCCGAGCGGTTCGAGCCCGGCGACATCATCGTCGACGGTGGCAACGCCGACTTCCACGACACCATCCGCCGCGAGCGGGCCCTGCGCGAGCGCGGGCTGAACTTCGTCGGCGCCGGTATCTCCGGCGGCGAGGAGGGGGCGCTCAAGGGCCCGTCGATCATGCCCGGCGGCTCGGCCGAGGCCTACGAGACCCTCGGGCCGATCCTCGAGTCGATCGCCGCGGTGGCCGAGGGCCGGCCGTGCGTCACCCACGTCGGCACCGACGGCGCCGGCCACTTCGTGAAGATGGTCCACAACGGCATCGAGTACGCCGACATGCAGCTCATCGCCGAGTCCTACGACCTGCTGCGCCGGGTGGGCGGCCACGACGTCGCCGCGATCGCCGACGTCTTCGCCGAGTGGAACAGCGGGGACCTGGAGTCCTACCTGATCGAGATCACCGCCGAGGTGCTGCGGCAGTCCGACGCCCGCACCGGCGGCCCGCTGGTCGACGTGATCGTCGACGAGGCCGGGTCCAAGGGCACCGGCGTGTGGACCGTGCAGAACGCGGTCGGTCTCGGCGTACCGGTCTCGGGCATCGGCGAGGCCGTGTTCGCCCGTGCCGTGTCGAGCAAGCCGGTCCAGCGCGCGGCCGTCCGGGGCGTCGTCGGCGAACGGCCGGCCGTGCAGGCCCGGTACGACGGCTTCGAGGACGACGTCCGCGCCGCGCTCTACGCCTCCAAGGTCGTGGCATACGCGCAGGGCTTCGACCTGATCATCGCCGGCGCCCGCGAGTACGGGTGGCAGATCGACCTGGGCGAGATCGCCTCGATCTGGCGCGGTGGCTGCATCATCCGGGCCCGCTTCCTGAACCGGATCGTGGAGGCCTACCGCCGCGACCCGGACCTCGCGACGCTGCTGGCCGACGAGTACTTCGCCGACGCCGTCGCGCAGGGCGAGCAGGCGTGGCGGCGGATCGTGTCCACCGCGGCGCTCTCCGGCGTCCCGGTGCCCGGCTTCGCCTCCGCGCTCTCCTACTACGACGCGCTGGCGTCGGAGCGGCTGCCCGCCGCGCTCATCCAGGCCCAGCGGGACTTCTTCGGCGCGCACACCTACCGGCGGACCGACGCCGAGGGCGTGTTCCACACCCTCTGGTCGGCCGACCGCACCGAGGTCGCGACCGAGCCGTCGTCCCACTGACGCGGCGGGGGTGCGGCCACCGCCGCGCTCCCGCCCACCCCCCTCGAACAGGAAGGCACGAGAACGTGCGAGCAACAGTCATGTACGGCCCCGGCGACGTGCGCGTGGAGGAGCGCCCCGACGCGGCCCTGCAGGCCCCGACCGACGCGGTCGTCCGCGTGGTCCGTGCCTGCGTCTGCGGCAGCGACCTGCACCCCTACCACTCCATGCCGGCCTCGGCCGAGGGCTCGACGATGGGCCACGAGTTCATCGGCGTGGTCGAGGAGGTCGGCGCCGACGTCACGCGGGTGCAGCGCGGCGACTTCGTGATCGCCCCCTTCGCCTACTTCGACAACACCTGCGAGTTCTGCCGCGAGGGGCTCACCACCTCGTGCGTGCACGGCGGCTTCTTCTCCACCGCCCAGGCCGAGGCGGTCCGCGTGCCCCTGGCCGACGGCACGCTGGTCAAGGCGCCGGTGGGGGAGGACTCCGCGCTGCTGCCCTCGCTGCTGACGCTGTCCGACGTCCTCATCACCGGCCACCACGCCGCCGTCCGCGGCCGGGTGGGCGCGGGCTCGTCGGTCACGGTCATCGGGGACGGCGCCGTCGGCCTGCTCGCCGTCCTGTCGGCGAAGCGGCTGGGCGCCGAGCAGATCGTGCTCATGGGCCGCCACGCCGCGCGCACCGACCTCGGCCGGGAGTTCGGCGCCACCGACGTCGTCGCCGAGCGCGGGGACGAGGGCGTCGCGCGGGTGCGGGAGCTCACGGGTGGGCACGGCACCTCGGCGGTCCTGGAGTGCGTCGGGCACCTGCCCGCCTACGAGCAGGCGCTCGGCGTCGTCCGCGCCGGCGGGGTCATCAGCCGGGTCGGCGTCCCCCAGTACGACCAGGCGCCGGCCGGCCGCGCTCTGTTCGGCCGCAACATCACGCTGACCGGTGGCCCCGGCGCGCAGCGGTCCTACATCGAGGAGCTGCTGCCCGAGGTCCTCGACGGGCGCATCGAGCCCGGCCGCGTCTTCGACCGGACCGTCGGGCTGGACGAGACCCCCGAGGGCTACCGGGCGATGGACGAGCGGACGGCGCTCAAGGTCCTCGTCCAGCCCTGAGCAGAGGAGATCCATCATGGAGATGTTGAGCACGCTGCCGTCGGTCCGCGGACCGGCGGAGTGGTTCACCGGCGTCGTCCACTTCGACGTCATCGCGCCCGGGACGCACGCCCGCGGCAAGGTCAACGCCGTCCACTTCGCGCCCGGCGCGCGGACGGCCTGGCACCGGCACGCCCACGGCCAGACGTTGCACGTCACCGAGGGCGTCGGCCTGACCGGCACCCGGGACGGCAGGGTCGTGACGATCCGTCCGGGGGACACCGTCTGGTGCCCGCCGGGGGAGGAGCACTGGCACGGCGCCGCGCCCGACCGGTTCATGACCCACCTGGCCATCTGGGACGGCCTCGCCGAGGGCGAGGACGGCCCCGAGACCGAGTGGGGCGAGCACGTCACCGACGCCGAGTACGGGGGGACGACGTCCTGAGTCCCCGCCGGGGCTGAGGTCGCTCCTCGGTACGCGGGCAGGGGCCGTTCCGGAGTCGTCCGGAACGGCCCCTGACCCGTTCGTGGCGCACTCGACCGGCGCGGACCGCCGCTCGGGGGATACTGACCGCCCCGCCGGTCACCGTTGCGGTGCCGGCGCGCACGACGGGAGGTGCTGGCGTGGCGTCCGAGCTGCTGCGGGCCCGCACGGGCCCCCGCCGGGGGAGCCGGTGACCGACGCGCCTGCCGCCGCGAGCGACGAGGAGCCGGTCCCGGTCTTCTTCCTGTCCGACAGCACCGGGATCAGCGCCGAGACGATGGGCAACGCGCTGCTCATCCAGTTCCCCGACGTGCACTTCGAGCGCACGACGATCCCGTTCATCGGCACGGTCGAGCAGGCGCGTCAGGTGGTCGCACGGCTGGACGCCGCGATGGAGGGTCCGGTGGCGCCGCTGGTGTTCACGACCGCCGCGGTCGACGAGGTCCGCGAGGAGCTGCTGAAGACGCGGGCGCCGATCATCGACTTCTTCGGGCTGCACATGAAGAGCGTCGAGCAGCAGCTGGGCGCCCGCGGCCTGCACGAGGCCCGCCGGCTGCACGGCGTCGGCGACGTCCGCCGCTACAACGACCGGATGGCGGCGATCGAGTTCGCCATCGAACACGACGACGGGCTGGGCACGCGCGGGCTGGACCGCGCCGACGTGGTGCTGCTGGCGCCGTCGCGGTGCGGGAAGACGCCGACGGCGATGTACCTCGCGCTCCAGCACGGCCTGTTCGTCGCCAACTACCCGCTGGTCGACGAGGACCTGGAGACCACGGACCTCCCGGTGCCGGTGCGGCACCTGGCCAACCGCTGCTTCGGACTCACCACCACGGTGGCCCGGCTCAGCCGGGTTCGGCAGGAGCGGCGTCCGGACTCCCGGTACGCCTCCGAGGACCAGTGCCGGTTCGAGCTCCGGCGGGCGATGGCGATGTACGAGATGCACTCCCTGCCCACCGTGGACACCTCGGCGGCCTCCGTCGAGGAGATCGCCACCGTGGTCATCCAGACCCTGGCCCGGCAGGGCCGCCGCGACCCCCGTCGAGGAAGGACGCCCCGCCCATGAGCAGCACACCCGAGGTACCGGCCGACGGGGCCGACAACGTCCGGTGGTTCTCCGACCTCGGCCTGGCCGACCTGGAGGTCGTCGGCGGCAAGAACGCGTCGCTGGGCGAGATGATCTCCAACCTGGCCGACGCCGGGGTGAGCGTCCCCGACGGGTTCGCCACGACCGCCTCGGCCTACCAGCGCTTCCTCGGCGACACCGGGCTGGCCGCCCGGATCGCCGACCGGCTGCGGGCGCTGGACACCGACGACGTCCGGGCGCTGTCGGCGGCGGGCAGCGAGATCCGGCGGGAGGTCGTGGAGCAGCCGTTCCCGCCCGCGCTGGAGGCCGACATCCGGGCCGCGTACGAGCGGCTGGCGGGCGAGGACGCCGAGGCCTCGTTCGCCGTGCGGTCCAGCGCCACCGCCGAGGACCTGCCCGACGCCTCCTTCGCCGGGCAGCAGGAGACGTTCCTCAACGTGCGCGGCATCGACGCGGTGCTGCAGGCCATCCGCGAGGTCTACGCCTCGCTCTACAACGACCGGGCCATCGCCTACCGGGTGCACCACGGCTTCGAGCACGAGGCGGTGTCGCTGTCGGCCGGCGTGCAGCGGATGGTGCGCTCCGACGTCGGGGCCTCCGGTGTCGTCTTCACGATGGACACCGAGTCCGGCTTCCGCGACGCGGTGTTCGTGACCTCGGCCTACGGGCTGGGGGAGGGCGTCGTCCAGGGCGCGGTCAACCCCGACGAGTTCTACGTCTACAAGCCCGCCCTGCGGGCCGGCCGCCCGGCGATCCTGAAGCGGGGCGTGGGGGAGAAGGCCACCAAGATGGTCTACACCGACTCCGCCGAGGTCGGCCGGACGACGGCGTTCGTCGACGTCGACCCCGCCGATCGCCGCCGGCTGTCGCTCACCGACGACGAGGTCCTGGAGCTGGCCCGCCAGGCGGTGCGGATCGAGGAGCACTACGGCCGGCCGATGGACATCGAGTGGGGCAAGGACGGCCTGACCGGGCAGATCTCGATCCTGCAGGCCCGCCCGGAGACGGTGCAGTCGCGCGCCGGCACGGTCACCGAGCGGTACCGGCTGACCGGCACCGGGGACGTCCTGGTCGAGGGCCGGGCGATCGGGCAGAAGATCGGGGCCGGCGTCGTCCGGGTGCTCACCGACGTCGAGCAGATGGACGGGTTCACCGCGGGGGACGTGCTCGTCGCGGACATGACCGACCCGGACTGGGAACCGATCATGAAGCGCGCCTCGGCGATCGTGACCAACCGCGGCGGGCGCACCTGCCATGCCGCGATCATCGCCCGCGAGCTGGGCATCCCCGCCGTCGTCGGCACCGGGACGGCCACCCGCACCCTGTCCGACGGCGACCCGGTCACCGTCTCCTGCGCCGAGGGCGACACCGGGCTGGTCTACGCCGGCGAGGTCGCCTTCGAGGTCGACGAGACCGGGCTGGACGCCATGCCCGAGATCCCCACCAAGATCATGATGAACGTCGGGACGCCGGACCAGGCCTTCGCGTTCTCCCGGCTGCCGCACGCCGGCGTCGGGCTGGCCCGGCTGGAGTTCATCATCAACCGGCAGATCGGCATCCACCCCCGAGCGCTGCTGGAGCTGGACTCGCTCGAGGCGCCGCTCAAGGCGCAGATCGAGGAGCGGATCGTCGCCTACCCCTCGCCCCGGGACTTCTTCGTGCAGCGGGTCGCCGAGGGCATCTCGATGATCGCCGCGGCCTTCGCGCCCGAGCCGGTGATCGTGCGGATGAGCGACTTCAAGTCCAACGAGTACGCCAACCTGCTCGGCGGGGAGCTCTACGAGCCGCACGAGGAGAACCCGATGCTGGGCTACCGCGGGGCGTCGCGGTACCTGTCGGCCGACTTCGCCGAGTGCTTCGCGATGGAGTGCGAGGCGCTGCGCTTCGTCCGCGACGAGATGGGCCTGACCAACGTCAAGATCATGATCCCGTTCGTCCGGACCGTCGCCGAGATCGAGGGCGTCGTCCGCCTGCTCGGCGAGCACGGGCTGCGCCGCGGCGAGAACGACCTGTCGGTCGTGATGATGTGCGAGCTGCCGTCCAACGCGCTGCTGGCCGGCGACTTCCTGGAGCACGTCGACGGGTTCTCCATCGGCTCCAACGACATGACCCAATTGACCCTGGGCCTGGACCGCGACTCCGCGCTGGTCGCCGCGGGCTTCGACGAGCGCGACCCGGCCGTCCTCGCCCTGCTGCGGATGGCGATCTCGGCCTGCCTCGAGCGCGGCAAGTACGTCGGCATCTGCGGCCAGGGCCCGAGCGACCACCCGGACCTGGCCGCCTGGCTGCTGGAGCAGGGGATCGAGTCCATGTCGCTCAACCCCGACACCGTCGTCGACACCTGGCTGCACCTGGCCAAGCTCTCGGCAGGCTGAGGCCCCGCCTCACCCCATCGGGTCAGGCGGGGTGCGGCGGGGGTCTGACCGCGCCGATGCGAGGGGTATGTGGCCCGGCTACTCGTCTCGATCGACCGACACGCGCACCCAGCGGCTCGCCTGGTGGTGGCGCGGTGGCGAGGCCGTCGGCTACGGCCGCCTGGTCTGGCTGGGGTCGGTGGGGACCCCGGCGCTGGGCTGGTCGGTCCTCGGCTCCGGGAGCACCGACACGTCGCTGCTGCTCGCGGTCGCCGTCGCCCACGCCCTGGCCGCGGCGCTGAGCTTCCTGCTGCCTTGGCGGCGCTGGCCGTCGTGGTCGCTGCTCGCGTTCCCCGTGTTCTCCATGGCCTCCGTCGCCCTCACCACGACGGCGGTGCCCGGTGTGGCCGGGGTGTACGGCGGCTTCTTCGCCCTCTGCTTCGCCTACACCGGGCTCTACCTGCCCGCCCGCGGCAGCTACGTCCTGCTGCTCCCGGCGGTGGTCAGCTACCTCGGCACCCTGACCTCGCTGAGCGCCGCCGCCTTCGTGCGGGTCGTGTTCCTGGCGGTCGCGTGGCTGGTGCTGGGCGAGCTGCTCGGTCTGCTCCGGCGCCGGCACGACGAGGTCCTGCGGGAGCTGCGGGTGGAGAACGAGACCGACGCCCTGACCGGGCTGTCCAACCGGCGCGGGATGGAGCGGTTCCTCGGGCAGGCCGCGGGCGGGGACGTGCTCGTCGTGTTCGACCTCGACCACTTCAAGCAGCTCAACGACACGCGCGGGCACGGTGAGGGTGATCGTGCGCTGCAGACCTTCGGCCGGGTGCTGCAGCGGGAGCTGCGCACCCGTGACCGGGCCGCCCGGTCGGGCGGCGAGGAGATGGCGGTGCTGCTCCGGTGCTCCGTGGAGGACCGCTGCGGGGTCGAGCTGACCCGGCGGCTGCGGGGGGAGCTGGGCCGCGCCTACCCGGGGCTGACCTTCAGCGCCGGCATCGCCGTCGTCGATGCCGACCTCGCGGTCGAGTCGGCGGTCGAGGCCGCCGACCGCGCGATGTACCAGGCCAAGGCCGGCGGCCGCGACCAGGTGTGGCTCGCCGACGCCGAGGCTCCCGACGGATCCCGGCCGGTCGCGGACTTCCGCACCACCCAGCAGGGCACGGACCTCCTCGCGGTCTGACGGTTCGCGCCCCGCCCCGGCGGCGTCCGTCAGGAGCGGGGCCGGAGCAGCCAGGTGAGCGGGGCGACGACCGCCATCACCGCGGCCAGGACGAACGCCGTCCACACGAAGGCGTGGTCGGCGTCCAGGCCGAAGTAGACCGAGCCGACCACCGCCGAGCCGAAGCCGAGGCCGGCCTGCATCACGGTCAGGAGCACCCCGCCACCGAGGCCGGCGAGGTGTCCGTGCACCTGGCTGAGGATCACGCCCATCAGCGGCGACCAGATCAGCGCGAAGCCGATGCCGACGACGACCATCGGCAGCGCGACCTGACCCACCGTGAACTCCTCGGTGGCGGCGATGCCGTCGAGGACGAGCCCGAGCCACACGAGGCCCGCGGCGGTCAGCGCGCCCCCGGCGGCGAGGACGCCGACGCCGAAGCGGGGCACCACCCGGCCAGAGGCGATCGAGGCGGCGAGGAAGCCCAGCGACATCGGCAGCAGGCTCACGCCGATCTGCAGCGGCTCGAGGCCGTGGCTGCCGGCCATGAACGAGTAGACGAACATGAACCCGCCGAAGGTCACGTAGACCGGCAACGCGACGAGCAGGCCGGTGCGCATGGTGGAGACCGCGAAGAGCTCCGGGGGCAGCAGGGGCAGGCCGCCGGTGCGCTGCAGCCGCAGCTGCCACCACACCAGGGCCGCCGCGGTGACCGGGACGGCGACCAGACAGGCCCAGGTCCAGGCGGGCCAGCCGGTGGCCCGGCCCTCGGTCAGCGGCAGGATCAGCAGCGTCATGGTGGCACCGAGCAGGACGGCGCCGACCCAGTCCAGGGACGTGCGGGCCGGGGCCTTGGTCTCGGGCAGGTAGCGCGCCACGCCCAGCATCACGACGAGGGCGACCGGGGTGTTGATCCAGAACACCGAGCGCCAGCCGAGCTCCGAGCCGGCGAGCGTGCCACCGACCAGGAAGGCCAGCGAGGTGGCCAGGCCCGCCGTGGCGCCGAACCAGGCGAGGGCCCGGGCGCGGTGGTGGCCCTCGGAGTTGGCGTGGATGCTGGCGAGCACCTGGGGGGAGAGCACGGCGGCGGCCACGCCCTGCAGGAAGCGGGCCGCGACCAGCTGCCCGGAGGTCTGCGCGACCGAGCACAGCAGGCTCGTCGCCGCGAACAGGCCCAGGCCGACGAGCAGCATCCGCCGGCGGCCGAACGAGTCGCCGAGCCGGCCGCCGATGACGACGAGGGCGGCGTAGACCACGCCGTAGGCGGCCACCACCAGCTGCAGGGTGCCGGCCGACGCCCCGAGGTCGGCGCCGATCTGGCGCAGCGCGACGTTGACGCTGAACACCGACATCACCGGCACCACGACGGCGGTCAGGGCGGCGAGGAGGGCGATCGGGTGCATCCGGCGGAGCTCGGCCACCGGAGCGGCGGCTGCGGGTCCGGCGGCGGTTGCCGGGAGGGTGACGTCGGAGGTCATGGGAGCCAGCGTGACGGGCTCCCGATCCCGGTGGTGAGTGCCTGTCCATCCTGGTACCGGCAGTGACTGGATAACCGGCAGGAGGAGGGCGACGATGCTCCGGTGACCGTCGCCACGAGGGCCGAGCTCGCCGACTTCCTGCGCACCCGCCGGGAACGGCTGACCCCGGACGACGTGGGGCTGCCCAGCGGCGGGCGCCGCCGCACGCCGGGCCTGCGCCGCGAGGAGGTCGCGCTGCTCGCCGGGGTGGGGGTCACCTGGTACACGTGGCTGGAGCAGGGCCGCGACATCAACGCCTCCGTGCAGGTGCTCGAGGCGATCGCCGGCACCCTGCGGATGGACCACCAGGAGCGGTGGCACCTCCTCCAGCTGGCCGGCGTGACCGTCGTCGCCCCGGGCTCGCCGTGCCACGTCGTGGGGGAGGCCGGCCAGGCGATCCTCGACCAGCTGGACCCGTTCCCGGCGACCGTGCTCTCGCAGCGCTACGAGATCCTGGCCTACAACCGCGCCTACAACGCGCTGGCCGGCGACCTCGACGCGCGCGACCCGGGGGAGCGCAACCAGCTCTGGCTGTTCTTCACCGACCCGCACTGGCGCGACCTGTGCATCGCGAACCGCGCCGAGGCGGCGGCCCACCTGGTGGGGACGATGCGGGCGGGCCTGGCCGACCACCTCGACGACCCGCTGTGGACCGAGCTCGTCCGGCGGCTGCGCGAGGCGTCGGAGGAGTTCGACGCGCTGTGGCGGCGGCACGACGTCGTCGACCGGGCGCTGCCGGCCAAGGACTTCCGCAGCCCGGTCGGTGACCTGCACCTGCAGCTGACCCGGTTCCACGCGGGTCAGCTGCCCGGCGGCGCCCGGATGATGGTCTACACGCCGCGCGACGAGGTCACCCGCGCGCGGCTGCACCAGCTGGTCGCCGCCGACCCGGTGCAGCGGCTCCGCGCGGTCTGATCCGGCCGGTCCTCAGCGGGCCGGCAGCCCCAGCAACAGATCGGCGACCTCCGCGGGCCGGGACAGGAACGGGTGGTGCCCGGCCTCGAGCTCGACGACCGCGCCGGCCCGGCGGGCGAACTCCCGCTGCGCGGAGGCCGGTGTCCCGCGGTCCTGCGCGCACACCACGTAGGTCGTCGGCAGGTCCTGCCAGGCTGCCGCCTGCACCGGCTGCCCGACGACGGACAGGCTCTGCCGGGCCAGCCGGGCGGTGGCGTCGGTGGCCACCTCAGGGCAGTCCTGCAGGAACGTGTCGACCAGGCGCTCCGGGCGGACGCCGAGGGTGCCGGACGCGGGATCCACGTCGAGGAACGGTGCCGGCCCGGACCCGCTGAACGAGGAGAGGCTCTCCCCGGCCTCGGGCAGGTAGCTGGACACCAGCACCAGGTGCCGGACCGAGCCGACGCCGACCGCGGCCTCCGCCGTCACGATGCCGCCGTAGCTGTGCGCCACCACGACGGTCGGCTCGTCGCCGTCCAGCAGGACCTGCCGGACGGCCGCGACGTCGTCCCGCAGACCCGGCCCGGCGGCCCCGGGAGACGAGCCGGCCTCCCCGCAGCTGGGCAGTGCGGGCGCCACGCTCGCGACCCCGCGCCGCTCCAGCAGGGCGGCGGTGCGGTGCCACCACCACGCACCGTCCCGGACGCACGCCCCGTGCACGAACACCACCCGCATGCCGGACCTCCCCGGACGACTCCGCCGACGTCCGGAACGCTAGACGTACCGTCCGTTACGCGAAAAGCTGTGGCGGTGGGACGCCGCCGGCAGCCGGAGATCGCGGAGCGGCTCCTCGACGCGTGCACGGACGCCGCACTGGCCGGCGGCCTGCCCGACCGCCTCGAGCCGCTGGCCACGGCGACCGGCACGTCGCCGCGGATGCTCCTGTACCACTTCGGCACGAAGGAGGCGCTGCTCCGCGCGGTCCTGCAGCGCGCGCGACACCGGCAGCGGCAGGAGTTCGAGGCGCTGTTGCGGGTGCGGCCGGGGGAGGACTACCGGACGACGCTGGCCCGCGCCTGGAGCGGGATGACCGGCCCCTCCGGGCATCGCTACCTGCAGATGTTCGGCCGGCTGCGCGAGGACGCCGAACAACGGCTGTGGCCGGGCTTCCGGCGGGAGGCGACGACGGACTGGCTGGCGCCGCTGGAGGCGGGCCTGCGCACGATCGGGCGGCCGGAGCTGGCGACGCTCGTGCTCGCCGTCGTCCGCGGGCTGGTCATGGACCTGGACGCCACCGCCGACACGGCACGCGTCGACCGTGCGTTCGCCGACTTCGTGGCTTCGCTGGGCGCTCCTGGGTCCTCTCGTTGACGGGGTTCGGCCGGGTCGCATAGCTTCCGAAGTGACCGGCGTGTCACTTCGCTCGCGGTCGACCGACAGGAGAACCGCGTGAGGCATCAGCCAGTCAAGACCGGGCCGTACGGGATCGGCCTGGGCATCCACACGGTGCACGTGGCCGAGGAGGTCGAGCCTGTCGCCCGCTTCCTGGAGGAGGTGCTCGGCGCGGTGCTCTTCATGGGCGTCGACGAGCCGAACTACCTGCCGCCCGAGGACCGGTGGGCCTGCGTCGGCGTGGTCGGCGACTGGGCGATCGAGATCATGGCCCCGAACAAGCCGGTGGACGCGACGAAGCCGGTCGGGAAGTTCTTCAGCAAGTTCGGCTCGCACCTGCACTCGATCGGCTACGAGGTCGACGACATCGTCGGGCTCGGCAACTCCCTGATCTCGCACGGCATCTACCTCGGCGCCCCGGGGGGCGGGCAGCTGGAGAAGATGCCCGACGACGCCACCTACTGCTTCCCGAGCCCCGCGCAGACGGCCGGCCTCATGGTCCAGCTGACGGCGTTCTCGATCCCGGGTGACCCGCGGGTCCTCGACACCTGGAGCTCCCAGGTCAAGCAGTGGTCGGACATCCACCCGATGGGGATCACCCGCCTCGCCTACCAGACCGTCGGCGTCCGCGATCTCGACGCGGCGCTGGCCCGGTACGTGGAGCTGTTCGACGTCGTCCCGCTCGGGTCGGGGACGGCCGAGGACGAGGGGGCCCGCTACCAGCTGGTGCAGCTGGGGGACACGGTGCTGCGGCTGGCCGAGCCCACCGACGAGGACTCGGCGCTGGGCCGGCACGTCGCCCGCTGGAAGAACGCGATCTACGGCGTGACCTTCCAGGTGCGGGACCTGGCGGCCGCCGAGGAGTGGCTGGTCGCCAAGGGCATCGGGGTCACCCGGCTGTCGGACACCCACCTGGCGGCCGATCCCGCGGACACCTTCGGCATGCCGCTGTTCTTCACCACGCAGGCCGTTCCCTCGGCCGGCTGATGGACGTGCCGGGACCCGCGGACGGCGGTCCCGTCCCCGGTTCCCGGCCGATCGGCCGGCCGCCGAACGCGGACGCCGCGGCCACGAGGCGGGCGATCGTGGCCGCGGCGGCGGGGCACCTCACCGCCGTCGGGCACACCCGGATGAACCTCGCGGCGGTGGCCGCGGACGCGGGGATCACCCGGGCGGCGATCTACCGCTACTTCGACTCCAAGCAGGACCTCGTGCGCGCCGTCGTGCAGGAGGTCCCGGCCTCCTACGACCAGATGGTGCAGACCGACGTCCTCCCCGAGCAGGGGCTGGTGCGCCAGGTCCGGGCGCTGGTCCAGGTGGCCGCGCGGTCGTCGTTCGCCGACCCGCGGAGCTCGCTCGACTACTTCGACCTCGCCCGGCTGAGCGAGGCCGACGACGCGGTGGCGGAGGTCTTCCGCGAGGCGTCGCGGCGGATCCGGACGGTGATCGTCGAGATCGTGCGCCGTGCCGGGGAGGCGGGCGAGCTCGCGCCGGACGCCGATCCCGCGGAGGTCGTCGAGGCCGTGTCGGGCCTGGTGTGGTCCTTCGGCGCGGGCGCCAGCGAGGCACCCAACGACGCCGTCCGGCGGCAGGTGCTGCTGGCGACCGAGCTCGTCCTGCGCGAGGCTCCGTGGGCCGTTGACGCCCCGGCGGGACGGCCCCTAGCGTAAGTGACGGGCGAGTCACTTAGGCGCCGCCCGCATCCCGAGGAGTCGCCGTGGACACGTCCCGCATCCCGCTGATCTCGGCCGACTCGCACGTCAGCGAGCCACGCAGCCTGTGGTGGGACGCGCTCCCGGCCTCGATGCGCGACCGCGCGCCGGCCCGGATCCGGCCGAGCGAGGAGGGCGCGTGGGAGCTGCGCCGGCACGAGGACACCGACCTGACCCAGCGCCAGCGCGACGCCGCGGAGGAGAGTGCGCGCAACCAGCAGAACGACGTCGGCTACCGCCTGCAGGTGATGCACGAGGACGGGATCTCGGGGGAGTGCGTCTTCCCGACGATCGGCCTCTACGTCTGGGACATGGACGACGCCGCCCTGGGCGAGGCCTGCTGCCAGATCTACAACGACTGGATCTACGACACCCTCGAGAAGACCTCGCCCCGGCACCGCTGCGCCGGTCTGATCCCGACCTGGGACACGGACATGGCCGTGGCCGAGCTCCGGAGGATCGCCGCGCTGGGGCTGGGGGCCGCGATGCTGCCGCTGCGCGGGGTGCCGTGGGAGTACAACAGCCCGAACTGGACCCCGCTCTGGGAAGCGGCGGAGGAGACGGGCCTGCCACTGGTGCTGCACCAGGGCAGCGGCCACGACATGCTCTTCTACCGCGGCCCGGGCGCGGCGGTGGCCAACCTGCTCGCCACCCAGTCGATGGCGCCGCGCAGCGTGGCCCTGCTCGCCACGTCGGGCACCCTCGAGCGGCACCCCGGCCTGCGGTTCGTCTTCGTCGAGACCAACACCGCCTGGATCTCCTGGGCGATGGACACCCTCGACTCCTACTACGACGCCTTCCTGGCCAACCCCGGCTGGGTGCGGCCGGAACTGGCGGAGAAGCCGAGCCACTACATCCGCCGGCAGGTCCACGGCACGTTCCAGTGGGACCCGACGGGTCTGAACAACATCGGTCGCACGGGGACGGGGCCCCTGCTGTGGGGGTCGGACTACCCGCACAGCGAGGGCACCTACCCGAACAGCCGAGCGGTCGTCCAGGAACAGTTCGGTTCCCTCTCCGAGGCCGACGCCACCGCCATCCTCGGCGGCACCGCGGTGCGGCTCTTCGGCTTCGACCCCGCCGCTGTCGCGACCCCGGTGCCGGCACCGGCGGCCTGAGCGGCCGGGGTCAGGTCAGCGGTACGGACGCCGCCAGTTCCTCCCCGCGGGCCAGCATCGCCGGTGCGTCCTCGGGGAGCAGCGTCCCCGCCTCGACCATCGACTCCACCGCGGCCGTCCACTGCGCCAGGTACTCCGCGCGGGAGCCGTAGCGGGCCCGGACGACGTCGGCCGGGTACCGCCGGCGACCGCCGTACAGCGCCGCGCTGCCCGTTCCCCCCTTGTTCCCCCGGTGCTCGGCGACCGGGACGGCGATCTCGGGCAGCCGGACGCCGCCGAGGCCGTTGCCGTCCTTCCCGCGGGACACCGAGAGCCAGCCCTCCTCCCGCAGGGCGATCCGGGGCTGGACCGGAGGCGCCTGGCCGCCGGCGACCCAGCGGTGCACCGCGCGCAGGCCGGCCTCGTGCACCGGGCGCCACGTCACCGGGTTGGTCTCCCACGTGCCGGGCTCCTGAGGGAGCGGCCGGCGGCGGGTCCCGTGGCCGGTTCCGGTCACCTCCCACACCCTCCGCCGGTCGGTGTCGGCCAGGTCGAGACCGTGCGTGGCGGTCACCTCGAACTCGCTGTTCACGATCAGCACGGGGACGTCGAGGTCGTCGCGGACGGTCGTGCGCAGCGGCATGGGGGTGGCACCGTCGTCCAGGCGCGGCGCGCGGCCCTCCCAGACGCTCAGCAGGAAGCCGTCCACGACGCGGTGCAGCGGGTGGACGGCGTCGGCGTAGGCGCACAGCCGCATGGCCGACTGCGACCCGCCGGTCGCGATCACCCGCGCCACGGGGAGCCCGCCCATCGGGTCGACGCCGGCGAGGTCCCGCCGGGGGCCGACGACGGAGGCGGCGGCCGAGAACAGGTCGAAGCAGCCGAGGTCGCCGGGGTGGTGCAGCTGCCCGTACCGCTCGGGGTCGGCGTCGAGGAGGGGGGCGCCGCTGCGCTGCTGGAGTCCCATCCCGGCGCCGTAGAAGCCCGCCTGCTGCGCGCTGACCCCCACCCAGGCGTGGCCGCGGTAGATCTCGCCGTCGGCCGGTGCGGGCTGCTCGTAGCCGGCGGAGACGTTCTGCCACGCCAGGAAGACGGTGCCGCTGAACAGGGCGGGGTCACGGGGCCGGACGACCAGGATCCGGGTGGTGAAGTCCGCCTGCGCGGTCGGCACGGCGGTCCACCTCCCGTCGGGGGTGGGCCGGTCCTCGCCCGCGTGGGTGTAGGCCGTGGCCAGCCCCTCGACGAAGAACTCCTCACAGACGTAGCCGTGCTCGGCGACGACGTCGGCCGGCGGCGCCCCGTACGCGGCACCCGGCACCGGGCCCTCGACCGTCAGGCCGGAATCGAACGACATGTCCCGATCATGCTCAGACACCCGTCTCAGCGGTCGAAGGGGTCGCCCCGGACCCCGGGACGACCCCAAACCCTCACTCGATGCGCTCGCCGCACACCGGGGAGGCGTCCTCGACGGTCACGAACTCCTCGCCTTCCAGGGTCACGAAGTACGAGCACGACTCCGGCTGGTCGGCGATCGTGAAGTCGATAGGCCTGGGGAACAGTCCGCTGGCGTCGTAGGTGTCGTCGGCGTCCAGCGCGTCGATGAACTGCTGCTGGTCGGCGTCGCAGCCGGCGAGTTCGAGGCCGTGCAGGAACAGGTCGGCGTTGAACCACCCGGACGACATCGCGTAGCCGGGGATCCCCGATTCGATGCCCTGGTCGCGCACGGCGTTCGCCAGGCGCTCGGTCGCCTCGGTGCCCAGCGAGACCGGTGCGTAGCCGACGGAGAAGCTGACGCCCTGGGCGGCATCGATGGCCAGCGGGTTGCTGAGCAGGTCGTTGCCGTAGCCGGTGGCGGCGAGGACGCCCGCCATCTCCACGCCCTGCTGCTCGAGCCCCTGCACGACGGCCAGGGCGGTGTCGAAGGTGATCGGCAGGTAGAGGACGTCGGTGCCGGTGTCCTCCGTGCCGAGCACGATCGGGCCGACGTCGGTGCTGCCGATCTGCAGGTTGTCGTTGAGGTAGCCCACCTCGAGCCCGGCGGCCTCGGCCGAGTCGGCAGCTGCCTGCAGGGCGGCCTGGGAAGCGGGCACCGCGAACGCCACGCCGCCCATCGTGGTGCCGCCGATGGCCGCCATGTACTCACCGGTGATCGAGTAGACCGCCTCCGGGTCGGGCACCGGCTGGGCCGGGAACATGTTGTTGCCCGGCTCCCGCCACTCCGGGCTCTGGTCGGTGACGTCGCCCAGGACCGGGGTCCCGGCCGCCTGGGTGGTCAGGAACTGGGTGGCACCGAACAGGTTCGCGCTGCTGGACAGGATCGCGTAGACGTCCTCCTGCTGGACCAGCCGCTGCGCGGCGGTCAGCGCCCCCGACGGGGTGGACGCGTCGTCGCCGTCGACGATCTCGATGTCGACGGCGGCGCGCTCGCCGCCCTCCTCGCGGTAGGCGGCCAGCCGTGCCTCGACGCCGGTCCGGGCGGCCTCCCCGTAGGTCGCCGCCGCCGGGCCGCTCATCGGGGTGATCACGCCGATCTCGAGCGTCCGGGACCCGCCCCCGCCGCCGGGGGACGAGGTCCCCTCCTTCTCGTCGTCACTGCCGCAGGCCGACACGGCCAGCAGCAGGGCGCAGGTCGCGCCGACCGCCGTCAGGGTCCTCGTTCGCATGTGCAGTGCTCTCCTCGGGCTCGGCCGCGTCCGCGCCCACCGGTGGGGCGGGGCGTGGCGCCAGGGTGACAGCGGCCACACCGCGGCTGAACCCGACAAGTGGCGGGGAGAACCCGCCGTTCGGCGCTGGTCGCCGGTGCCGGCGCGGGCCAGGCTGGGGGCGCGGTCGCCGCCGACCGCCGTCGCGCTCGGAGGTCCCATGTCGCTCACGTCGTCCGCCGCGCCGGCCGCGGTCCCCGTCGACCCGGAGCTCGCCGCTGTCCTCGCCGCGTTCGCCGGGCTGCCCCCGATGACCGCCGAGATGATCCCGCTGCTGCGCCGGCCCAACCCGATGGCGCCGACGGACGCCGACCTCGCCGATGGCGGGCGGTTCACCGTGGAGGAGCGCGCGGTCCCCGGCCCGCAGGGCGCACCGGAGGTCAGGCTGCTGATCTGCCGCCCGACGGGCGCGGTCGCACCGGTCGGCGCGGTCTACTACATGCACGGCGGGGGGATGGTCCTCGGCGACAACCGCATGGGGGTGACCGAGCCCCTCGCGTGGGCCCGGGACCTCGGCCTCGCCGTCGTCTCCGTCGACTACCGGCTCGCCCCCGACACCCCGCACCCCGGGCCGGTCGAGGACTGCTACGCCGGCCTCGTCTGGACCGCCGCCGCGGCGGGGGAGCTGGGGATCGACCCCGACCGGATCGTCGTCGCGGGTACCAGTGCCGGCGGCGGGCTGGCGGCCGCCCTGGCGCTCATGGCGCGCGACCGCGGTGGCCCCGCGCTGGCCGGGCAGGTGCTGATGGCCCCGATGCTGGACGACCGCAACGACACGGTCTCCGCCGTGCAGATGGCCGGGCACGGGCTGTGGGACCGCGCCGCCAACGAGATGGGCTGGACCGCACTCCTCGGCGTCGACCGGGGTGGGCCGGACGTCTCGCCCTACGCGGCCCCGGCCCGCGCCGACGACCTCTCCGGGCTGCCCCCCGCGATCATCGACGTCGGGTCGGCGGAGACCTTCCGCGACGAGGACGTCGCCTACGCCGGCCGGCTGTGGGCGGCCGGGGGGCAGGCCGAGCTGCACGTGTGGCCGGGCGGTTTCCACGGCTTCGACACCGTCGCGCCGCAGGCCCAGATCTCCCAGGAGGCACAGGCCGCCCGGCTGCGGTGGCTGCGCCGGCAGCTGGCCCCCTGACCGCTGCGGCCCGTGCCGGCGGAGCGTGCTGGTCACCCGGTACCCGGCGGAGCACGATGAGCGCGTGAACGACCTCGCGCTCCGCCTCGCCGAGCTGGATCCGCAGGCCAGCGCGGCGGTCCGGGTCGTCGGTCACTTCGACTCGCTGATGACCTCGCGGGCGGGCCTGCAGTCGATCGTGCGTGGCGCGGCGACCCTGGCCGGCTGCCCCGTGCGGCTGGTCGACCCGCTCCGCAGGCGCACCGTCCGCGTGCGGGCCGACGGCGTGGTCGAAGCACCCGAGGAGGAGCCGGACGCGGCCTGGCCGTCGGCCGAGGTCTCCGCCGACGGTGCCGTCCTGGTGCTCGAGCGGACCGGACCCGTGGGCACCGTCGAGGCCGTCGTCCTGGAGCGCGCGGCCGCCGCGGCGGCCGCGGTCCTCGCCCGCACCCCCTCCCGCGGCCGGGGGCACGACCCGGCCCTGGTCGAGATGGTCCTGGACGCCGGGGTCGACGAGGCCGAGCGGCTGGCCGCCGCGCGCCGGCTGGGGCTGCCGGCGGCGTGCCGGGCCGTCGCGCCCTGGGGTGGCGCGGGTCTGGTCGTCGCCGCCGGTGAGGAGCCGCCACCCGGCCGGCGCGCCGGCATCGGGGACGTCGTCGCCCCCGCGGAGCTCCCGGCCTCGTGGGCCGCGGCCCGGCTGGCCCTGCGGCTCACCGCCGAGGGGACCGAGACCGATCCCGGGCCCCGCGTCGTCTCCGCGGAGTCGCTCGGGGCCCTCGCCCTGCTGGTCCGGGCGGCGGACGACGAACCGGGACCGCTGCCCGACGTCCGGACGCTGCACCGGGCGGCCGGTACCGCGCCGTGGGTCCTCGCCACCCTGGCCGCCGTCGTCGAGGCACCGAGCCTCCGGGGCGCCGCCCGCCTGCTGCAGGTGCACCACTCGACGCTGCAGGACCGGCTGGCCTCGGCCGAGGCGATGCTCGGGTGGGACCTCAAGACCGCGGAGGGACGGCTGCGCCTGCACCTGGCGCTCGCGCTGCGGCGGGCCGCCCGGGCCGAGGGCTCCCTGTGACGGCGGGCCTCTCGGAGCCGCTCAGCCGGTCCGGAGCTCGCTGAGCAGCCCGCGGACGCGGGCCTCGATCTCGTCCCGGATCGGGCGGACGGCGTCCACGCCCCTGCCGGCGGGGTCCTCGAGGGCCCAGTCCAGGTAGCGCTTGCCCGGGAAGACCGGGCAGGCGTCGCCGCAGCCCATGGTGATGACGACGTCGGAGGCCTCGACCGCGTCGGTCGTGAGGACCTTCGGGGTCTGGTCGGTGAGGTCGATGCCGACCTCGGCCATGGCCTCGACGGCGGCCGGGTTGACCTGGTCGGCGGGGATCGAGCCCGCCGAGCGGACGTCGACGGCGTCCCCGGCCAGGTGCCTCAGCCAGCCGGCGGCCATCTGGGAGCGGCCGGCGTTGTGCACGCACACGAACAGCACGCTGGGCTTGTCGGACACGGTCGACCTCTCGGTTGAGGGCGGGGTCAGGTGTGCGTCGCGGCGCCGGTGCCGTCGTGCGGCACCACGGCGGCGTCGGCGTCGGCGGCGATCCCCGGGTAGAGCACGCGGACGGCGGCCACGGCGACTGCGGCGCCGATCAGCTGCATGAGGACGAACATCGGCACCGAGGACGGGGCGATGCCGGCGAAGGTGTCCGACAGCGTCCGTGCCACGTCGATCATCGGGTTGGCGAACGACGTGCTGGAGCTCCAGAAGTAGGCCGCGGTGATGTACGCCCCGACCGCGAACGGCGCCATCGAGCTCCGGCCGGCCCGGACGAGCCCGAAGACCAGCACGACGAGTCCGAAGGTGGCCAGCGCCTCCGACAGCCAGAGACCGCCGGCGGAGCGCTCCTGGGTGGAGATGTTGACCGCGGGCAGGTCGAACATCAGGTTGGCCGCGATCGCGCCGAGGACCCCACCGGCCAGCTGTGCGGGGAGGTAGACGGCGACCTGGCTCGTGGAGACCCCGCCGAAGAACCGGTCGGCCAGGGTGACCACGGGGTTGAAGTGCCCGCCGGAGACCGGGCCGAAGGCGAGGATCAGCGCGACCAGGCCGGCACCGGTGACCAGGGCGTTCTCCAGCAGTTGCAGCCCGGTGTCGTCCGGGGACAGCCGGGAGGCGGCGATGCCCGAGCCGATCACGACGGTGACCAGACCCGCGGAGCCGAGGAACTCGGCGATCGCCTGGCGGCCCAGCAGGGTCAGTCGCACGGTCGCTCTCACCGCCGTCAGCAGCAGTCGGGGTCCAGGACCCGGACCACCGCGCCCAGTGCCTCCCGGTGCGCGCGGTAGAAGACGTTCATCCCGCGCCGCTCGCCGGAGACGAAGCCGGCCTTCCGCAGCTGGCCCAGGTGGTGGGAGACGGTCGCCTCGGTCAGCCCGACCGCCGGTGCCAGGTCGCAGGTGCACACCTCGTCCGCCGCCAGCAGCATCGACATCAGCCGCAGCCGGACGGGGTCGGCCAGCGCCTTCAGCCGCACCGCCACCTCGATCGCCGCGTCCTCGCCCATCGGAGCGGCGGCCACGGGCGCGCAGCAGACCGGCGCGGTGGCGTCGATGACGGGCAAGGCCTTGGGCATGCGTCGATCCTCGCACCTCCTTGACGTATGTCAAACACCTGGGCATGGTGAGGACCTCTTCGATGTACGTCTCACACCCGGAGGTCCGCATGTCCCGTGTCCAGCTCGCCCTCGACGTCGACGACCTCGAGACGGCCGTCGCCTTCTACAGCAAGCTCTTCGGCGCCGAGCCGGCCAAGCGCAGGCCCGGCTACGCGAACTTCGTCGTCAGCCAGCCGCCGCTGAAGCTGGTGCTGCTGGAGAACCCCGGCAGGGGCGGCAGCCTCAACCACCTCGGCGTCGAGGTCGAGTCCAGCGAGCAGGTGCACGCGGAGATCGCCCGCCTGTCGGGCGAGGGACTGCTCACCGACGAGGAGATGGGCACCACCTGCTGCTTCGCCACCCAGGACAAGGTCTGGGTGACCGGCCCGGGCGGCGAGCGGTGGGAGGTCTACACGGTGCTCGCCGACAGCGAGACTTTTGGGGCCGGCACGGAGGCCGGCGCAGCCGCCTGCTGCTGACCCGTGCCGGCCGCAGGTGCCGTCAGGTCTGCTGGAGCAGCGAGTGGCCGGCGAGGAAGGCGCTGACCTGGTCGACGACGTCCGCCGGCCGCTCGATGTGCACGCAGTGGCTGGAGCCGGGACCGGTGAGCAGCTCGAAGCGGGCACCCGGGATCGCGTCGGCGACCGTGCGCGCCTGCCAGGGCGGCGTCACCAGGTCCTGCTCCCCGACCAGCACCAGGGTGGGCGCGGTGATGCCGCCGAGCCGGTCGAGGGTGTCGTGCGCCAGGTCGGCGTCCCACTGTTCGACCGTGACCTGCATCTGCGCCTCGTCCTGCGGGAACGCCGGCAGCATCGCCCCGAGCATCTCGTCGAGGTCGGGGTGGTCGAGCAGCTGTGGGGAGAAGGCGAGTCCGGCCGTCGCCAGCGCCGTCTCCAGGTCCCGGTGCGCGTAGGGGTACCGCAGCGCGGTGAAGACCGACCGCTGGAAGCCGTCGCACCGGCCCCAGGTCGCGTACAGGACGGCGGTGGCGACCTGCTCCGGGTGGGCCAGTGCCAGCTCCTGCGCGACGGCCGAACCCAGCGACCAGCCCAGGACGTGCGCGCGCGGGATCTCCAGCGCCTCCAGCAGTGCCGACGCGTCCTCGGCCATCGACGCCACCGAGATCTCGCCCTCACCGCGCTCGCTTCCGCCGAGCCCGCGGTTGTCGAAGGCGATCACCCGGAACCGCTCGGACAGCCGCTGCACGAGCTCACCCCAGAGCAGGATCGACCCCGACGTCCCCATCACCATCAGCAGCGGTTCACCCTCACCGCTGATCTCGTGGTCGAGCGTCACTCCGGTCCGGACGGCGATCTGTGGCATGGGAGCTCCTCCGTCGAGCGGTGGACCCGGCGGGCACGTCGCCGGCCGGGGGAGTGGCGTCAGCGGTAGACGAGCGACCCGTCCTCGAGATCGGCCTTCGGGAGGATCTCCATCTCCGCGCCGTGCTCCAGCATGTGCGTCCACGGCTCCCGGTCGCCCTGCTTGAACAGCGCGTGCTGGGAGCGCATGACGTAGCCGGCGTTGAAGTCCTCCGGGTCCGACCACGGGCGCAGCTGCATGCCGGCGTCCTCGTCGCGCAGGGTCGGCACGACCATGGTCGCGTCCGCCAGCTGCATCCGCTCCATCAGCCGGATCACCAGATCGCTGACGAGGTCGACGCGCAGTGTCCAGCTGTGCCGGAAGTAGCCGAAGACGTAGGCCATGTTGGGGATGCCACTGATCATCAGGCCGCGCCACGTCACGCGGTCCGGGAACTCGACCTCTTCGCCGTCCACGGTGAAGGCGACGTCGCCGAACACCGACAGGTCGAAGCCCGTGGCGCTCACGACGACGTCGGCCTCGAGCTCCTCGCCCGAGGAGACCCGGATCCCGGTCTCGGTGAACGTCTCGATGGTGTCGGTGACGATCGACGCCGTGCCCTCCCGGAGGGCCGCGAACAGGTCGCCCTCCGGGACGATCGCGATGCGCTGCTGCCACGGCCGGTAGCGCGGGGTGAAGTGCTTCTCCACGTCGAAGCCCTCCGGCAGCAGCGGCTCCATGGACTCCATGAGGAACGTGTGGAGCTCGTCCGGCGCCTCGTGCGCCAGCCGGGCCAGCTCGTTGAACTGGGCGGTGTAGGCCCGCCGGAGGATCTCGTGGGTCCACTCCTCGGGGATCTCCAGCTGCCGCAGGGTCACCGCGAGCTCGTGCGTGAGCGGCGGGGCGAGGAAGTAGGACGGCGAACGCTGCAGCATCGTGACGTGCGCGGCCCGCCCGGCGATGGCGGGGATGATCGTCGCCGCGGTGGAGCCGGACCCGATGACGACGACGCGCTTGCCGGTGAGGTCGAGGTCCTGCGGCCACTGCTGGGGATGCACGACCAGACCCCGGAACCGGTCCATGCCCGCCCACTGCGGCCGGTGCGGCTGCGCGTGGTCGTAGTAGCCCTGGCACATCAACAGGAAGCCGGTGGTGAGCTCCAGCTCCTGACCGGTGTCCAGCTGGGTCACCCGGACGGTCCACCGCCGGTCCTCGGTCGACCAGGACGCCGCGGTGACCCGGTGCCGGTAGCGGATGTGCGGGGCGAGGTCGTCCTCGGCGATGACCTCGTCCAGGTAGTCGAGGATCTCGCCGCCGGCGGCGATGGAGGGGCCGCGCCAGGGCTTGAAGCGGTAGCCGTAGGTGAACAGGTCGCTGTCGGAGCGCACGCCCGGGTACCGGTGGGTCCACCACGTACCGCCCGGGTGGTCCTGCGCGTCCAGGAGGACGACGGACCGCTCCGGGAAGCGCTCCCGCAGGTGGTGCGCGGCGCCGATACCGGACACGCCCGCGCCGACGACGAGGACGTCGACGTGTTCCGGGGGAGCGGCGTTCCCGTCGCGCCGCGGGACGGTGCGCTGCTCGGTCGCGGTCACGGGCGCTCCCACCGGTGGTGCTGTGGTGTGGATCACAGACGCTACTCCCGGCGGTCGGCCGCCGTGCCAGGCTGCGATCCGGTGTCGCAGCCGACGACGAGGAGGACGCCGTGATCGAGGACGTGGTGGCCCGCTGGCACCGGTACGTGGCGGGGGAGGCACCGGGCGGGCTCGACGAGCTGCTCGCCGACGACGTCGTCTTCCACTCGCCGGTGGTCTTCACGCCGCAGCGCGGGAAGCCGGTGACGACCCAGTACCTGGCGGCGGCGTCGCGGACGCTGATCGGCGGGTCCGGGGGTGCGTTCACGTACACGAAGCAGGTGCTCGCCGGGGACACCGCGGTGCTCGAGTTCGAGACGACGGTGGACGGCCGGTACGTCAACGGCGTCGACATCATCCGCTGCGACGACGCGGGCCGGATCGTCGAGTTCCGGGTGATGCTGCGCCCGCTGCAGGGGATCCAGGCCGTGCACGAGGCGATGGGCCGGCTCCTGGCCGCCGGCGGCTGACGGGACCGAGCGGCGCTCATCCGGTGCGGGTGAGCCCGCGGCACCCCCGGACGGCGAGGGTCGTACCCGGGCCGCCGGACCCGCAGCAGACCTCGACGACGGAGACGCCCATGAAGGAGTCGACCGGGTCGCGCGACCGCGGCTCCGCAGCGATCAGGTACGAGTTCCTGCTGCCCGGACGGGTCTCGGAGGCGGCGTTGTCCGCCTTCCCGGAGCTGACCGCGCGGGCGAGCCCGATGGGCGGCACGGTGATGTTCGGACCGGTGGCCGACGGCGCACACCTGCACGGCCTGCTGGACCGCTTCCAGACCCTCGGGCTGACCGTCGTGGAGCTGCGGCAGCTCCCGGACTGACCGGCTAGAGCAGTCCCCACCGCCGCGCGGTGGCGACGGCGTCCCGGCGGTTCGCCGCGCCCAGCTTCTGGTAGATCGAGCGCACGTGGGTCTTGACCGTGTTCACCGAGACCTGGTGCCGCGCGGCGATCTCCTCCAGCGTCAGCTGCGCCGGCAGGTCGGTCAGCACGGTCAGTTCCCGGGGCGTGATGGGGACGACGGCGTGGTCGGCCCGCCCGCGGGCGGCCGCCCGGATCTGCCCGGCGACCCCGTCCAGCCGGCCGAAGCGGTCGGCGTTGTCGTCGAGCAGGCGGTCGACGCCCGGGACGTCGAGGAAGACGCGCAGGGCTCCGGAGTCGGCGCCCATCTGCAGCGCCGTGCGGAGCGCGTCCAGGCTGCGCGCGCTCTGCCCGGCCTGCTCGGCCAGCAGCGCCTCCAGCAGCCGGGCCTGCTGCAGGCCCAGCGGCATGAGGCAGGGCGTGCTGCCGTCGAGCACGGGGGCCAGGCGGTGGCGTGCGGCCTCCCACCGTCCCCGGGCCAGGTGCTCGGTCGTCGCGAGGACGGCGGCCTCGCCGACGGGGCCCAGCGGCTCGAGCCGAGCCTGCGCCTCCCGCGCCCAGTCCAGCCGGCCGGCCAGCCACGCGCACCGGTGCTCGTTGACGGCGAGGTGGACCACGAGCGGCGCGGACAGCGACTGCCCCCCGGCCGCGTCCCAGACGGCCCGGAGCCGGCGGCAGCCCTCCAGCGGGTCTGCGCCGTCCTCCACGTCGAGGAGCGCCAGGAGCGCCCGGCTCGACAGCAGCGTGTCGAGGTCCCCGGCGCCGTCCATGAGGGCCGCGGCCTGCTGGGCCAGGCCCCGGGCGACGGGGGCCTGCAGCTGCTGGCGGGCGCTGTGCGCGGCCAGCAGCATCGTGCCGGCGATCTCCAGCGTCCCGAGCAGCCCCGTCTCGCGCCCGCGCGTGATCGTCTCCTGGGCGAGGGCCCAGACCTGGCGGAACTGGCCGCGGGCCGCGACGAGCGCCGTCCGGTAGGCCCCGGCGCGCAGGGCCGCGTACGCGTTGCCGGACCGCACCGCCAGCGCGGCGGCGTCGGCCAGCTCGACCTCGGCCTCGTCGAGGCGGCCGGTCATGAGCAGGACGATGCCCCGGTTCAGCCCGACGAGGAGGGCCAGGTCGCCGTCCCCCTCCGGCCGGGCGGCGGCGCTGGCGGCCAGTGCCGCCGCGGAGGCGGCGAGGTCGTGCCGCGCGTGGTGCAGCGCCACCAGCGCGTCGAGCGGCTCCTCCGCCCCGGGGTCGGTTCCGTCGGCGGGCTCCGGAGCCGCCGGCAGCGAGTCGTGCACGGGGCGGCGCGGGGCGGGCACCCCGGTGGACTCCCCGAGCTCCAGGCGTGCCAGGTCGTCCAGCCTGCGGACGCCGGAGTCGGCCCGCACGGCCTCGGTCCCGGTGCCGATGACGGTGTGCAGGGCCCCGGCCCGCCCGTCGGCCAGGAGCCGCGGCCCCGTGGCGGTGAGCAGCTCCACGGCCAGTTCGTCGTCGCCCGAGCGGACGGCGTGGTCGACCGCCCAGGCGGACTCCCCGTGCTCGGCGAACCACGTCGCGGTGCGGCGGTGGGCCGCCGCGAGCGCCCCGGGGTCCGAGCGGCGCATCTCCGCGACGAGATAGCCCCGCAGGAGGGGGTGGATGCGGTACCAGCCCCCGGGGGTGCCGAGCCGCACGACGAGCACGTTGTCGCGGTACAGGTCCTCGAGCAGGTCCGTGGCCGACGGGTCCTCGGTGAGGGCGACGGCGAGCTCGGGGGTCAGCTGCTCGGGCACGGCGCAGGACCGCAGCAGCCGGTGCTCGCGCTCGCCGAGCCGGGCGAGGACCTCGGCGGCCAGGTAGTCGGCGACGGCGCGGTCGTCCCCGGCGAACTCCCGGACCACCCCGTGCGGGTCCTCGGCCCCCGCCAGCGCGAGCGCCGCCATGCGCACCCCGGCGGCCCAGCCCTCGGTCCGGTCGACGACCGTGCTGAGCTCGGTCTCGCCGAGGACCACCCCGTGGTGGGCGAGGACCCGGCGGACCTCCTCGCGGTCCAGCGCGAGGTCGCCGACCCGGATCTCGCGGAGGCGGCCCGACAGCCGCAGCCGGTGCAGCCCGAGCACGGGGTCCCGGCGGCTGGCCAGCACCGGGTGCAGGCCGTCGGGGAGCTGACCGAGCAGCGCCTCCAGGTCGGCCAGCACCTCGGGGGAGCGCAGCTCCTGCACGTCGTCGAGCAGCAGCCACACCGGGGTGCGCGCGGCCGCCAGCAGGCGGTCGAACTCGACCAGGCGGGGACGCCGGGGCTCGTCGGGGGCCTGGTCGGACGGGACCACGGGGTCGGCGCCGGAGGAGGCGATGGCGGTCTGGACAGCGCCGAACAGACCGGTCCAGAACAGCGCGCGGTCGTTGTCCTCCCGGTCGAGCGTGAGCCAGGCGACGGCCTCGCCGAGCGCGGTGCGGTGGCGCGCCCACCGCGCGAGGAGGGTGGTCTTGCCGGCCCCCGGGGGCGCCGACACCAGCGTCACCACGGTGTCCGTCGGCTCGGACGCCGTGCCCGGCGTCCCGTCGGGGTCCGGCATCGGGACGACGGGCCGGTCGAACAGCCACGTCCGGTCGATGACCGACCCGCTCAGTCGCGGCCGTCGCAGCTTGCTCTCCCGCACGCGGTTGTCCACATCGACCCCTTGCCCAGGACCTCGTCGTCTCCGATCCCCGTGGTGCTGCTCCGGCGGTCACCCCCCGAGGGGAGGGCAGCTGTCGAGGCAAGGGTTCCGCGGGCGCACTGTGCAATGCGTTCGATGCCGCCTGCCTCACCTGTCCTGGGTGAGACGGGCGGGGAGATGTGACCGAACGTGTGCGGAACCTTTCGCTGCGTAACCGTAGCGGTGAGTCGCCGTTTCCGCGAGCAGGGAGACACCCCGAGGCGTGGGCCACGTCACTGACCCTCCGTGAGCCCCTCGTTCCGGGCCGCTACAGTCCGTCACATGTTCCGCCGCTCGCTACCTGTTGTCGTCGCCGCGTTCGCCCTGTCCAGCTTGGCGGCCTGCTCCGACGATGCCTCCGACTCCTCTGATTCCTCCGACTCCAGCTCGACGGATGCGGCCGAGAGCTCCGCGGCCGAGGAGATCACCTGGGAACAGGTGGACGCCCCGGCCGAGTGCCAGTGCAGCGACGCCTCGGAGTTCCACTACTGGATCCACCGCGGCGACGCCGACCGTGTCGTGTTCTTCCTCGAGGGCGGCGGCGCCTGCTTCAGCGCCGAGACCTGCGCCCCCGGTGAGGGGGCGACCTTCACGCCGAACCTGTCCGAGAACGACGGCGAGCCCCGCGGGGACGCCGGCATCCTCGACCTCACCAACCCCGAGAACCCGCTCGCCGGGGCCAGCGTCGTCTACGTGCCGTACTGCACCGGCGACCTGCACCTGGGCACCGCGACGCACGACTACGGCAACGGCGTCGTCGTCCAGCACAAGGGCCGCACCAACGCCACCACCGCGCTGGAGACCATGGCGCAGGAGTTCCCCGACGCCGAGCAGGTGATCGTGCTGGGGCAGAGCGCCGGCTCGGCCGGCGCGCCGCTCTACGGCGGCCTGGCGCACGACGTGCTGCCCGACGCCCAGATCACGGTGATCGCCGACGCCTCCGGCGCCTACCCCGGCGACGAGGCCATCACCACGGTCATCGGCGGGCTGTGGGGCATCTTCGACGGGCTGCCGGACTGGCCGGAGGCCGCCGGCGACCCGCCCGCCGCGTGGTCGCTGCCGGCGCTGTTCGTCCAGACCAGCGAGCACGTGCCCGGGATCGTGCAGGCGACGATCAACACCGAGGACGACGAGGTGCAGCGCAAGTTCTCCGACCTCATCGGGTTCTCCGAGACCCCGCTGGTGGAGCTGATCGACGCGAACAACGCGTTCATCGAGAGCTCCGGTGTGGACCTCGACTCCTGGGTCAGCCCCGGGACGACGCACGTCCTCTCGGCCCGCGACGAGCTCTACGAGACCGAGGTCGACGGCACCCGCCTGATCGACTGGCTCTCCGACGTCCTGGCCGGCGACGACGTCGAGGACGTCCACAGCTGACCGACCGCGACCCACCGACACGGGGGCCGTCCCGGAGCGATCCGGGGCGGCCCCCGACGTCGTCCGGTGCGCTTACTTTGCACCGTGTAGCTCTGGCTCCTATCGTCCCCCGCGATGTGGCCCACACCACATCGCCCGGACCTGCGCCGGGCATCCTCCTCGTGCACCCGGCCCGCCGGGGGAGGGACGACCATGAGCTCCACGACCGCTCCGTTGCGTCGAGACGACGAACCGGCGGCACCACGCCGGTCCGGGATCTGGAACCGGCAGCTGCCGCACTACCCCGAGAACGGGCCCCGCTCGATCTACCTGGGCATCACCGTGCTGGCCACGGTGGTCCTGTACTACGAGCTCTACGTCGGCGGCTCGGTCGCCACGCGGATCATCGCCGACCTCGGTTTCTCGTTCACCTTCTACGTCTTCGTCTCGGTCATCGGGAACCTGGTGGGCGCCTTCGCCTCGCTGTTCGCCGGTCTCGCCGACCGGTGGGGCCGGGCCAACCTCGTGGTCTACGGGTTGCTCCTCACCGGCCTGATCACCCTGTTCGGGCTCCCGCACGCGCCGAACAAGGGCACGTTCACCGTGCTCTTCGCGATCCTGAGCTTCGTGGAGGGCGTCGTCCTCGTGGCGACGCCGGCGCTGATCCGGGACTTCTCGCCGCAGGTCGGACGCGGCGTGGCCATGGGCTTCTGGACGCTCGGCCCGGTGCTCGGCAGCCTCGTGGTGACCCTGGTGTCGAGCAACACCCTCGACACCCACGACAACTGGCGCTTCCAGTTCTACGTCTGCGGGATCGCCGGCCTGGTCGTGTTCGTCATCGCGTTCTTCGGGCTGAAGGAGCTGTCTCCTGCGCTCCGCGACCAGCTGATGGTGAGCATGCGCGACCGCGCGCTGATCGAGGCCCGGGCCGCCGGGATCGACCCGGAGAAGGCCCTGAAGGGCCACTGGCGGCAGATGCTGCGCTTCGACGTCATCGGCTCGGCCTTCGCTATCAGTGTCTTCCTGCTGCTCTACTACATCCTCGTCGGCTTCACCGTCGTCTACTTCGCCACGGTGTACGGCTACACCGAGCAGCAGGCGAACTCGCTGGCCAACTGGTACTGGATCACCAACGCGATCGCGCTGGTGGTGACCGGGGTGCTCACCGACCGGTTCCGCGTGCGCAAGCCGTTCATGATCGTCGGGGCGCTGATCGGCCTGGTGGGCTCGATCCTGTTCGCCTTGTCGGCGACCGACGAGCAGAGCTACCACACGATCGCGTTCTACTTCGTGCTCGCCGCGGCCGGTGGCGGCATGGCCTACGTGGCGTGGATGGCGAGCTTCACCGAGACCGTGGAGCGGCACAACCCGGCTGCCACGGCCACCGGGCTCGCCGTCTGGGGCTGGACCCTGCGGATCGTGGTGACCGTCTCGCTGGCGGTGTTCACCCTCGTCGTCCCCGCCACCTCGATCCTGGTGGACAAGGCGCCGGCCATCCAGGAGATGCAGGCCGACCACCCGGAGGAGTTCGAGGTCATCACGAACGTCGACCAGGACCTCGTCGCGAACGTCCAGGCCGATCCGACCGACGCCGACTCCCTGGGCCGGCTGCTGGGTCAGGTCGCGGCGGTCGAGGGTGCCGACGCCGACACGGTGCAGAGCATCGAGTCCGTGTCGGAGGAGGTCGTGACGGCGCAGGCCATCGACCCGGACACCCTCGCCGCTCTCCAGGCCGACTCCGGCGACGCGACGGCGATCGGCGAGGCCCTCGGCCAGATCCAGGAGAACCTGGACGTCGACTCGGCCACCGCGCTCGAGCGGCTCATCGCCGTGGGGAGCGCCGACCAGGACGCCCTGGCCGCCGCGGCCGAGGCCGGCGCGACGCTCCAGGCGGCCCCGGCCGTCTTCAGCCAGGAGCAGCTGGACAACCTCGCCGCCAACGGCCAGGAGGTCGCCGACGCGGTGGAGGACAACCCCGGTCAGTGGCAGACCTGGTGGTGGGTCTGCATCGCCGGGCAGATCGTCTTCATCCCGTTCGTGTTCGTCATGGCCGGGCGCTGGAGCCCGCGCCGGGCGCGGCAGGACGAGCAGGTGCACGAGGAGAAGGTGCAGCGCGAGCTGGCGGCGCTGCGCGGCGAGAGCTGAGGCCCGTCGTCCCCGGGCTCACCCGCGCGCGCGGGTGAGCCCGGAGACGACGAAGTCCCGGTAGTAGGCGACCACCTGCTGCCGGGGCACGTCGGGGCGGGTCAGCCACCACCGCCCCAGCTGCTCGCCGACACCGCTGATCGCGTGGGCGTAGGCGCCGAGCCGGTCGGGGTCGGCGTCCGGGGCGAACCGCCGGGCCACCGCCGCGATCCGCTCGATCGTGCCGGCCCGCAGGTCCTCCAGCCGCCGGGCCAGCGGCTCGGCCAGCGCGGAGCTCGGGTTGAACAGCACCGCCCAGCGGCGGGGGTCGCGCTCGAGGATCCCGAAGAAGGCGTCGCCCCCGCACTCGAGCACGTCGGCCAGCGCGTCCACCTGCCCCGACGGCTGCAGTGCGTCGAGCCGGTCCTCCAGCTCGCGGCGGGCCCGCCGCACGCACGAGTAGAAGAGGTCCTCCTTCGTCGCGTGGTGGTCGTAGACCACGGGGCGGGTGACACCGGCCGCCCGGGCCACGTCCTCCATCGACGTGCCCTCGAACCCCTGGTCGGCGAAGAGCCGCTCGGCCACGTCGAGCAGCTGCTCTGCCCGCTGGTCCCGCGACAGGCGGGTGCGCCGCGGCGGGGTCGCCGGTCGCGTGGCCGTCATCCCCGCATTCTGCTGCTCCCGGGGACCGCGTGCTGTTCGTGCGCGCGCCCGGCCGCGTGCGCGGCGTGACCTCGCGCGGGCCCGGCGGACCGGCGGCGGCACCGGAGCTTGTCAGCCTGTGACGACTGTTACAGACTTGCCGAACTGTCGATGGATCGCGGTCCGGGATCTCCGGCGCGGCGCGACGTCGTCCGACCTGTGGGAGCAAGTACATGACAGCGGTGCAGAGCGAGTCCGGGGTCCTGGCCGGTGAGGAGCGGATCCTCATCGACGGCGAGCTGGTGGAGACCGCCAGCGGTGCCAAGTTCGACGTGGAGAACCCGGCACTCGGTGAGATCGCCGGCCAGTGCACCGACGGAACCGCCGCCGACGTCGACCGTGCCGTGAAGGCCGCCCGGCGGGCGTTCGAGCAGACGAAGTGGAAGCACGACGTCGAGTTCCGCTACCACTGCCTGATGCAGCTCCACCGCGCGCTCGAGGAGGAGCAGGAGCGGCTGCGCCGGATCGTCGTCACCGAGACCGGCACCCCGCTGCTGGGCACCCACGGCATCCAGATCGCGCACCCGGTCGAGGAGTCGGGGTACTGGCCGGAGTTCGGGCGCTCCTTCGAGTACCTGCGCGAGATCGGCACCGACACGGCGATGGGCATGAGCTCGCGCCGGATCACCCAGTACGACCCGATCGGCGTCGTCGCGGCCATCACGCCGTGGAACACCCCGCTCTACCTGAACGTCGCCGAGTCCGTGCCGCCGCTCATGGCGGGCAACGCCGTCGTGCTCAAGCCGGCGCAGCTCACCCCCTGGATGGGCACCGAGCTCGGCCGCATCGTGGCCGAGAAGACCGACATCCCGCCGGGCATCTTCAACGTCGTCGTGGGCGAGTCCAACGAGGTCGGCGCCGCGCTGGCGTCGCACCCCGACGTCGACATGGTCACCTTCACCGGCTCCACCGCGGTCGGCCGCTCGATCCTCGCCGCGGGCGCCTCCACGGTGAAGAAGGTCATGCTCGAGCTCGGCGGCAAGTCCAGCCTGATCGCGCTCGACGACGCCGACCTGATGGCGGTCCTGCCCACCGCTGCCGGCACCGCCTGCTTCAACTCCGGCCAGAGCTGCACGCTGGCCAGCCGCATCCTGCTGCCGCGCTCCCGCTACGAGGAGGGCATCGCGATCCTCAAGGGCGCCATGGAGATGATGCCGTACGGCGACCCGTGGGACATGAACAACATCCAGGGTGCGCAGATCAGCCGGATCCAGCAGCAGAAGGTGCTCGGGCTGATCCAGGCCGGCATCGAGTCCGGCGCGCGCCTGGTCACCGGCGGCAAGGCCCCCGAGGGTCTGCCGGGCTACTTCACGATGCCCACGGTGCTCGCCGACGTCGACCCCAAGTCGCGGATCGGCCAGGAGGAGATCTTCGGTCCGGTCCTCACGGTGACGCCGTACGACACCGAGGAGGAGGCGATCGCCATCTCCAACGACACCATCTACGGCCTGTCCGGCGAGGTCGCCAGCGCCGACGAGGACCGCGCGCTGAAGGTGGCCCTGCAGATGCGCGCCGGCACGATGGTCGTCAACGGCGGCTCGTACTTCGGCCTCAGGACCCCGCTCGGCGGCTACAAGCAGAGCGGCCTGGGCCGGCGCAACGGCCACTGGGGCTTCGAGGAGTACATGGAGATCAAGGCCATCGGCCTGCCGATCCGCGACGGCGAGCCCAGCGGCCCGCGGGTCGTCGACTAGTCGAAGGACCCCCTCCTCCCCACGCCACGCTCCGCGCGGCGCGGGCCCCTGGAGGGGGCCGAGCGGCCCCGGTGGGATCCCCACCGGGGCCGTTCGGCGTCGGGGGGCTTGTCCGCCGGGACGGTCACGGGCAGGGTGTGATGCACACCACACCCTGGGTCGAGCCATCGCGGAGGGCACCGTGGAAGCACATGTCGGAGACCGGATCGTCGTCCGCTCCACCCACACCGGCGAACCCGAACGGACGGGCCGGGTGCTCGAGTGCCACGAGCCCGGCGGGGGCCCGCCGTACCGGGTCGAGTGGGAACCGGACGGGCACACCGGCCTGTTCTTCCCGGCCGGGAACGCCACCGTCGTCCACGAGCACGCCTGAGGCCCGCGGATGGCCAAGGACACGGCGCCGGCGCCAGAGCCGCGAGCCGCCGAGCGGGTGCGCGACGTGGCCCTCGTCGGCCACGCCGGAGCGGGCAAGACGACCCTCGCCGAGGCACTGCTGGTCGCCGCGGGCGCGCTCCCGCGGGCCGGCCGGGTCGAGGACGGCACGACCTGTCTGGACAGCGAGGAGGTGGAGGTCCGCCAGCAGCGCTCGGTGAGCCTCGGCGTCGCCACCGTCGAGCACGCCGGCCATCGCATCACGCTGCTGGACACCCCCGGGTCGCCGGACTCGGTGGGCGAGCTGCGGGCCGGTCTGCGGGCCGCGGACGCCGCGCTGTTCGTCGTCTCGGCCGCCGGCGGGGTCGACGCCGCGACCGTGCAGCTGTGGCAGGAGTGCGCGACCGTCGGCCTGCCGCGCGCGGTCGTGCTCACCCAGCTCGACCGCTCCCGGGCCGACGTCGACGACACCGTGCGCGCCTGCCAGACGATGCTGGGGGAAGGGGTCTTCCCGCTGCACCTGGTGCAGCGGGGGGCCGACGGCGGCGTCCGGGGCCTGGTGTCGCTGCTGGAGCCGCACCCCGAGGCGGCCGGGGTCCCCGGGCTGGGTGGCAGCGAGGCCGACCGGCTGCGCGCCGAGCTGATCGAGGCGGTGATCGGCGAGAGCGAGGACGAGACGCTCATGGACCGCTACCTCGCCGGGGAGGAGCTCCTCGTCGCCGATCTGGTCGCCGACCTGGAGACCGCCGTCGCCCGCGGCCACTTCCACCCCGTGCTGTGCGTCGCGCCCCTGACCGGCGTCGGCGTCCCGGAGCTGCTCGACCTGCTCGTCGCCGCCTTCCCGTGCCCCCGGGAGCACGGCTGCCCGGTCGTCACCCGGCCCGACGGCCGCCCGGCACCGGCCCTCGCCTGCGATCCGGACGGGCCACTGGTGGCCGAGGTGGTGAAGACGACGACCGACCCCTACCTGGGCCGGGTCTCCCTGGTGCGCGTCTTCTCCGGCACGCTCCGCCCGGACACGCCCGTGCACGTCTCCGGCCACGGCCTCGCCGACCGCGGCCACCCCGACCACGACGTCGACGAGCGGATCGGGGCGATCTCCTCGCCGCTCGGTGCCGCCCTGCGTCCGGTGGCCGCCTGTCCCGCCGGGGACGTGTGCGCGGTCGCGCGGCTGTCCTCGGCCGAGACCGGCGACACCCTCTCCGACCCCGGCGACCCGTACCTGATGGCGCCCTGGGAGCTGCCGGTGCCGCAGCACCCGGTCGCGGTGGAGGCGGCCTCGCGCACGGACGAGGACCGGCTGGCCACCGCCCTGGGCCGGCTCGCGGCCGAGGACCCGACCGTGCGCGTCGAGCGCCCGCAGAGCACCGGCCAGCTGTTGCTGTGGTGCGTGGGGGAGGGGCACGCCGAGGTGCTCCTGGACCGGCTGCGGACCCGGCACGGTGTGGCGGTCACGACGGTCCCCGTCCGGGTGCCGCTGGTGGAGACCCTCGCCGGCCCGGTCCGGGTCACCGGCCGCCTCGTGAAGCAGTCCGGCGGCCACGGCCAGTACGCCGTCGTCGTGGTGGAGGCAGCGCCGGCGCCCCCGGGCGAGGGGGTCGTCTTCGAGCAGCGGATCGTCGGCGGCACCGTGCCCGGCCAGTTCCACGGCAGCGTGGAGAAGGGCATCCGCGCGCAGGCCGCCCGCGGGGTGACCGGGGACCGCCCGATGGTCGACGTCCACGTGACCCTGGTCGACGGCAAGGCCCACTCGGTCGACTCCTCCGACGCGGCCTTCCAGTCCGCCGGCGCCCTCGCCCTGCGCGCGGCCGCCGCCGCGGCCGGCACGAAGGTGCTCGAGCCCTGGTGCGAGATCGCCGTCGTCGTGCCCGGCGAGTACGTCGGACCGGTCATGAGCGACCTGTCGTCGCGCCGGGCCCGCGTCACCGGCACCGAGGCCGACCCGGCGCGGGACCGGACCACGGTGCGCGCGGAGATCCCCGAGATCGAACTGCTGCCCTACGCCGGGGCGCTGCGGTCGGTCTCCCACGGCACCGGCTCGTTCACCCGGGAACAGCTGGGCTACGAACCGGCCCCGGCCTCGCGGGTGGCGGTGCCCGTCTAGCGCACCCGTCGTCCGGGCTCGCCGCGCGCCGCCGAGCGCAGAGCGGCGCCCGGTCCGTCGACTAGCCTCGGCAGCGGTGTCCAGCCGGTTGTCGGGAGGTTCGGTGTCGTCGTCGCGCGGGTCGTCGGTGCCCGTTCCGCGGCCCGTCCCCGCCGCGGACCGGGTCTCGGACCGCAACGAGCTCCCCGAGCGGATCTGGACGCTGCCCAACGTGCTGTCGGTGCTGCGGCTGCTCGGCGTCCCGCTCTTCCTGTGGCTGCTGCTCGGCCCCGAGGAGGACGGGTGGGCCGTCGTCGTCCTCATGCTCTCGGGCATCACCGACTGGGCCGACGGCGCGCTGGCCCGGGCCCTCGGCCAGTACAGCCGGCTCGGCGCCCTGCTGGACCCGGCGGCCGACCGGCTCTACATCGTCGCCACGCTCGTCGCCTTCGTGATCCGCGACGTCGTCCCGGTCTGGGTGGTGGCGGTGCTCGTCGGCCGCGAGCTGGTCCTCGGCGTCTGCCTGCTGGTCCTGCGCCGGTACGGCTACCCGCCGCTGCAGGTCCACTACCTGGGCAAGGCCGCCACCTTCATCCTCCTGTACGCCTTCCCGGGCCTGCTGCTGGCCGACGGCGACGGCACCCTCGCGACCGTGTGCCAGCCGGTCGCGTACGCGCTGACCATCTGGGGTGGCGTCCTCTACCTCGTCGCGGGCGCGCTCTACGTCGTCCAGGTCGCCGGTCTCGTCGCCGCCGAGCGGCGGGCGGCCGCCGGGGGGACGCCGTGACGACCGCCGGCGGGGGCCTGCGCTCGGCGGGCGCCTCCCTGCTGGACCAGGTCCTCGCCGAGACGCTCGACCCGGCCTACACGCAGGCCGCCCGCGCCCGCGAGGGCCGGCCGGAGGGGCGCGCCCGGCGCACCGGGGGGCGCGTCGCGGTCGCCCTCCTCATGGTCGCCGCCGGCCTGCTCGTCGCGGTGACCTACCACCTGACCGCCCAGGGGGCCGAGGGCCGCCAGCAGATCCGCGCCGCCCTCGTCGACGACATCGGCGACGCGCAGGACGCCACCGACGCCCTCGTCCTGGAGTTGGAGGACGCCCGCGCCGAGGTGGCCACCGCGCGGGAGTCGGCGCTCGCCGCCTCCGACGAGGGCCGGCAGGCGCTGGCCGACCTGGACGCCGCCGAGCAGATGGCCGGCACGGTGCCCGTCACCGGACCCGGCCTGCTCGTCACCCTCGCCGACGCGGAGGCCGAGGCGGAGGACGACCCGGTGGGCGGCGACCAGGAGGCCGACCCGAGCGGCCGGATCCGTGACGACGACATCCAGGCCGTGGTCAACGCGCTCTGGGCCGCCGGCGCCGAGGCCGTGAGCATCAACGGCCAGCGGCTGAGCCCGACCACCGCGATCCGCTTCGCGGGGGAGGCCGTGCTGGTGGACTTCCGGCCGGTCACCAACCCGTACGAGATCAGCGCGATCGGCGACCCCGACACCCTGCGCTCCCGCTTCCTGACCGTCCCCGAGGTCATCACCCTGGCGGGCACGTCGGAGTCGTTCGGGCTGCGCTTCGACTTCGCCGAGCGCGACGAGCTCTCGCTGCCGCCCGGGCGGACGCCCGAGCTGCGGTCGGCCACCCCGGTCCCGCCCGAGGGCGGTGCCGACGACGCCGTGCCACCCGCCGGTGGTACCGGTGCCGGCGCACCCCCCGCGGGCGGCACCGACCCGGGCGCCCCCGGCACCACCCCTGACCAGACCCCCGGAGGCTGACCCGTGATCCCCGTCCTCGGGCTGGTTGTCGGCGTCGTGCTGGGTCTGGTGTTCGACCCCACGGTGCCGCTGTGGCTGCAGCCCTATCTGCCGATCGCTGTCGTGGCCGCCCTCGACGCGGTGTTCGGCGGCGTGCGGGCCCGGCTCGACCGGATCTTCGACGCCAAGGTCTTCGTGATCTCGTTCGTCTCCAACGTCGTCGTCGCGGCGCTGATCGTGTACCTCGGCGACCAGCTCGGGGTCGGCGCGCAGCTGTCCACGGCCGTGGTCGTCGTCCTGGGCATCCGCATCTTCGGCAACGCCGCGGCCATCCGCCGGCACGTGTTCCGGGCATGACCGGGGAGCCGCGCCCGGAGGGTGCGCCGGAGGAGGGGCCGGCGCCGGAGCCGACCGGGCCCGAGCCCCCGCCGGAGGCGGCGGAGCCGGCGCCGCCGGCTGCCGGGCCGGAGCCGGCGGAGGCCGCCGCGCCCGAGTCCGAGTCCGGACCCGAGGCCGCCAAGCCCGAGTCCGGACCCGAGCCGACCGAGCCGGGGCCGGCCGGACCGCCGGCCGCACGACGTCGTCGCGATCCGGTGGCGGCGGCGCTCATCGGCGTGCTGACCCTGCTGCTCGGGTTCGCCTTCGCCGTCCAGGTCCGGGTCACCGACACCGACCAGGCGCTGACCGGTGCCCGCGAGGAGGACCTGGTCCGCATCCTCGACGAGCTCGAGGCCGAGCAGGCCCGGCTGCGGGCCCAGCTGGCCGACCAGCGCGGCGCCCTGCGCGACCTCAGCGACTCCGACAGCCGTGCCGACGCCGCCCTCGAGGAGGCGCAGGAGCGGGCCGACGCGCTCGCGATCCTCAACGGCACCGTGGCGGCGGAGGGCCCGGGGCTGGTCATGACCATCCGGGACCCCGAGGGCGAGGTCCGCGTGGCCGACGTCCTCGGCGCCATCCAGGAGCTGCGCGGCGCGGGGGCGGAGACCATGCAGGTCGACGGCGTCCGGATCGGCGTCAGCTCGGCGGTCACCGGCGACCCGGGCGACCTGGGCATCGACGGGCAGGCGATCACCAGCCCCTACGAGATCGTCGTGATCGGCTCACCGCAGGACCTCGAGACGGCGATGAACATCCCCGGCGGCGTCGTCGACACGGTCAACCGGCGGGGCGGGAGCGTGGTCATCGCCCAGTCCGAGCGGGTGCTGGTGGACGCGTTGCGACCGCTGGAGACGCCTCAATACGCTGAACCCGACGAATGACGGACCCCCCTCCGCGCGCAGCGCGCCGCGGAGGGGGCCCACCACGAACTCCGGGAGCCTTGCCGCATGACCGTGCCCACCGACCGCCGCTACACCGACCAGCACGAGTGGACCCTCGTGCGCACCGGCGACGAGGGGGCGACCGTCGTCCGCGTGGGCATCACCGACCACGCGCAGGACGCCCTGGGCGACATCGTGTTCGTGCAGCTGCCCGAGGTCGGCGCCGAGCTCGCCGCGGGGGACCCGATGGGCGAGGTGGAGTCGACCAAGTCCGTCTCCGACGTCTACGCGCCGGTCGCGGGGGTCGTCGTGGCGGTCAACGACGTCCTGGGCGACACCCCGGAGACGGTCAACGCCGACCCGTACGGCGCCGGCTGGCTGGTCGACATCCGGGTCGGCGACGGCGGGGAGGACCCCACCGCCGCCCTGCTCGACGCCGCCGCCTACCAGACGATGGTCGACGGGTCCTGACCCGGCCGGCCCACGGCTCCCGCGGGCCCGACCAGGGCCGCGACGCCGCGCGGGCCGCGTGGTCGCCTGCGCCCGGGGCGCACCGGCCTCACTATGCTCGGCGTGCGCCCGCGCCCCTCGGGGATCGGGTCCGCCACCCTGTACCTGCGGTTGACCCTCGGGTCCACCGCTGGTTCCATGACCAACGGCCCGCCGTGCCGAGCGCGGCGGCCGACCCACGACGGCACCGACCGGTCCGTCGTCCGCCGGCCGCCCGTGGCCAGACCCCCCGGTCCGCGGCGGTGCCCCTTGCACCGGAGGAGATCGACGTGCACTGCACTCGTTGTGGACACAACAACCCCGAGGGCAGTCGCTTCTGCGCGCAGTGCGGCTCGGCCCTCGCCCCCGAGCGCATGGGGGAGTCGACCAGCGTCATCCCCAAGGTCGGCGGCGAGGACTCCGGGGAGGTCGTCGAGGTCGCGGTCGACCCCGGCACCGACGCGCACGCCGGGGCCGTCGAGTCCCTCCCGGCCGGCTCGGCGCTGCTGGTCGTCAAGCGTGGCCCCAACGCCGGCAGCCGCTTCCTGCTCGACCAGGACGTCACCACCGCGGGCCGCCACCCCGACAGCGACATCTTCCTCGACGACGTCACCGTCAGCCGCCGGCACGTGGAGTTCCACCGCGAGGGCGGCGGCTTCTCCGTGCACGACGTCGGCAGCCTGAACGGCACCTACGTCAACCGCGAGCCGGTCGACGTCGCCACCCTCGCGGGCGGGGACGAGGTGCAGATCGGCAAGTTCCGGCTGGTCTACCTCACCGGCCCGCGCACCGGCGAGCCCGCCGCCCGCTGACCCGGTGCCCGGAGCGCCCCGCCGCGCGTCCGGGGACGGCGCCGGCGACCACACCCCGCGGTACACCATCGGCGAGGTGCTGAACGTCCTCCGCGACGAGTTCCCCGACGTGACGATCAGCAAGATCCGTTACCTCGAGACCGAGGACCTGGTCCACCCCGAGCGCACGCCGTCGGGCTACCGGAAGTTCTCCGGGGCCGACGTCGCGCGGCTGCGGTACGTGCTGTCCGCGCAGCGCGACCAGTACCTGCCGCTGCGCGTCATCAAGGACCACCTGGCCGCGCTGGATCGCGGGCTGCCGCTGCCGGGGTCCGACGGGCCGGTCACCGCGGCGGCCGAGGCCGCGCGGGCGGCCGCCGACGCCGGGCACGGGGACGCCGACGGCGCGATGAGCCCGGAGGAGTTCGCGCAGGCCGCCGGGATGGAGCTCGACCAGCTGGCCGACTGCCTGCAGTTCGGCCTGCTCGCCACCGACGCCGACGGCCGCTATCCCGCAGCCGACCTGCCCGTGGCCCGGGCCGCCGCGGAGCTCGCCCGGCACGGGCTGGAGCCGCGGCACCTGCGGGTGTACCGCACCGGCGCCGAGCGCGAGGCCGGCCTCGTGGAGCAGCTGGTGACCCCGGTCCTGCGGGCCCGTTCGGAGGACGCCCGGGCCCGGGCGACGGAGAAGCTGCGGGAGCTGGCCGGGCTCTCCGCCCAGCTGCACAGCGCGCTGCTGGAGGCACGACTCCGGGACCTCCTGCGGTCCTAGGTCGGGCGTACGGTGGTCGCACCGGTCTCCCGGGGGGCGCCGCCGGACGACGACGACCCGAGCGCCTCACGGAGACCGTCGTCCAGCCGTACCGCGCAGCTGAGGAGCCTCCGTGCAGGAACTGCGAGTCGTCGGGGTCCGGGTCGAGCTGCCCGGCAACCAGCCGATCCTGCTGCTCAAGGAGACGCAGGGTGAGCGGTACCTCCCGATCTGGATCGGTGCCGTCGAGGCCGCCGCCATCGCCTTCGAGCAGCAGGGTGTCCGGCCGGCCCGGCCGATGACGCACGACCTGCTCCGGGACGTCGTCCGCGCGCTCGGCGCCACCCTCGAGGCCGTCAACATCACCGAGATGCGCGACGGCATCTACATCGCCGAGCTCGTGCTCGGTGAGGACCGCGTGGTCAGCGCCCGCCCCTCCGACGCGGTCGCGCTCGCCGTCCGCACCGGCGCGCCCATCTACGGCGCCGAGTCGCTGCTCGACGAGGTCGGCATCGAGATCCCCGACGAGCAGGAGGACGAGGTGGAGAAGTTCCGCGAGTTCCTCGACCAGATCTCGCCGGAGGACTTCGGAGCGGGCTCCGGCAACGCGGGCTGACACCGCCCGAGGCGGGTGGGACCCCGGAGGACACAGTCGTCCCACGCGTCCCGCCGGTCACACGACGGCTTGAGTGCCTCCGCATGGCCGTCGATACCCTTCCTTCGGGTCACGAGGCGCCGACACGCCGCCTCGCTCAGTTGACCCACCCCAGGGCCCGGCTTACGTTGCACGAACAACACCGGTGTGACACGAGGGGCCTGTGGGTCGGGCCAGCGTGCGACGCCGGGGTCACCGCCCCGACCGGGGGCGGGACACGGAGGAGGACGCCGACGTGAGCGACCAGAGCAGCGGCTCCCAAGGCCAGCTCTTCAGTGACGCCGCCGTCGGCGCCCCCTCCTACGACGAGGTGGACACCGACCTGGTCGGTTACCGCGGCCCGACCGCGTGTGCCGCGGCCGGGATCACGTACCGCCAGCTCGACTACTGGGCCCGGACCGGTCTCGTCGCCCCGTCGGTGCGCAGCGCCACCGGCTCGGGCACGCAGCGGCTGTACTCCTTCCGCGACATCCTCGTGCTCAAGGTCGTCAAGCGGCTGCTGGACACCGGCGTCTCCCTGCAGAACATCCGCAAGGCCGTCGACCACCTGCGCAACCGCGGGATCAAGGACCTCGCCAACGTGACGCTGTTCTCCGACGGCGCCACGGTCTACGAGTGCACCTCCGCGGAGGAGGTCGTGGACCTGCTCGCCGGCGGCCAGGGCGTCTTCGGCATCGCCGTCTCCGGCGCCCTCCGTGAGCTGTCCGGCGAGCTCGCCGAGCTGCCGGCGGAGCGGCTGGACGGCGCCCCCGTGCAGCAGAGCGACGACGAGCTCTCGATGCGCCGCCGCCGCAAAGCGGTGTAGTTGCCGTTGATGCCGCGGTCGGTGGCGGGCCCGAAGGGTCCCCGCCGGACGCGGCGGTGGGGCTCCGCTCAGGTGGGGTCGGCACCTGGCCGCGGTGTCGGCCGGGAGGCCGACGGTTGATGTAGCGTCGCAGCAATGGCGGACGCTGCTCAGAGCCCTCTGTCGAACCCCCTCCCGTCGCTGCGCTCGCTGAGCCCGGCCGGATCCTTCGCCGCCCGGCACATCGGCCCGCGGCCGGCCGAGACCGCCGAGATGCTCGCGGCGGTCGGCTACGACTCGCTGCAGTCGCTGGTCGACGCGACGGTCCCGGAGACGGTCCGCGACCGCCGTCCGCTGGACCTGCCGGCCGCGGCCGACGAGGCCGCCGTCCTCGCGGCGCTGCGCGAGCGGGCCGCGGCCAACGAGGTGTTCACCTCGATGATCGGCCTGGGCTACTCCGGCACGGTCACCCCGGCCGTCATCCAGCGGGTGATCCTGGAGAACCCCGCCTGGTACACCGCCTACACGCCCTACCAGCCCGAGATCAGCCAGGGCCGGCTCGAGGCGCTGCTCAACTTCCAGACCATGGTCGCCGACCTGACCGGGCTGCCGGTCGCCGGCGCCTCCATGCTCGACGAGGCCACCGCCGCCGCCGAGGCGATGACGCTGGTCCGGCGGGCCGGCCGGGCCAAGGCCGACGCCGTCTTCGTGGTGGACGCCGACACGCTCCCGCAGACCCTCGCGGTGCTGCGGACCCGCGCCGAGCCGCTGGGCATCCGGCTGCACGTCACCGACCTCTCCGCCGGCTGGCCCGCCGACCTGCCCGAGGCCGGTGCGTTCGGCGTGCTGCTGTCCTTCCCTGGCGCGAGCGGCGCGGTCCGTGACCACCGGGCCCTGGCCGCCGCCGCGCACGAGGCCGGCGCGGCCGTCGTCGTCGCCGCCGACCTGCTGGCCCTGACGCTGCTCGAGGCGCCGGGGGAGTGGGGCGCCGACGTCGCCTGCGGCAGCACCCAGCGCTTCGGCGTCCCGCTGGGCTTCGGCGGCCCGCACGCCGGCTACCTGTCGGTCCGCGAGGGCCTGGCCCGTCAGCTGCCCGGCCGGCTCGTCGGCGTCTCGGTGGACGCCGACGGTGACGTCGCCTACCGGCTGGCGCTGCAGACCCGTGAGCAGCACATCCGCCGGGAGAAGGCGACGAGCAACATCTGCACCGCCCAGGTGCTGCTCGCCGTCATGGCCGGTGCCTACGCGGTCTACCACGGGCCCGAGGGTCTGGCCGCGATCGCCGCCCGCGTGCACCGCAGCGCCGTCGCCCTGGCCGGCTGGCTGCGGGCCGGGGGCCTGGACGTCGTCCACGACGCCTTCTTCGACACCGTGACCGTCGCCGTCCCCGGCCGGGCGGCGGACGTCGTCCGCGCCGCCGCCGACCGGCGGGTCAACCTGCGCCTGGTCGACGACGACACGGTCGCCGTCGCCTGCGACGAGACGACGACGCCGGAGATCCTGCGGCTGGTCGCCGAGGCCTTCGGGGTCGCCGCGGACGAGTCGGCCCTGGACGACGACGGCGCCGACGCCCTGCCCGCGCAGCTGCGCCGCCGCACGGAGTACCTCACGCACCCGGTCTTCTCCGCGCACCGCTCGGAGACCGCGCTGATGCGCTACCTGCGCTCGCTCAGCGACAAGGACCTCGCGCTCGACCGCACGATGATCCCGCTGGGCTCGTGCACGATGAAGCTCAACTCGGCCGTCGAGATGGCCGCGGTCACCTGGCCGGAGTTCGCCGGCATCCACCCCTTCGCCCCGCCGGAGCAGACCCGCGGCTACCGGCAGCTCATCGACGAGCTCTGCAGCGGGCTGGCCGAGATCACCGGCTACGCCGCCGTCAGCGTGCAGCCCAACGCCGGCTCCCAGGGCGAGTTCGCCGGCCTGCTCGCGATCCGCGAGTACCACCGCTCGCGCGGGGACCACACCCGCGACGTCTGCCTGATCCCCAGCTCGGCGCACGGCACCAACGCCGCGAGTGCGGTGATGGCGGGCATGCGGGTCGTCGTCGTGGCCTGCGACGAGGCCGGCAACGTCGACCTGGCCGACCTCCGCGCGAAGGTCGACCAGCACGCCGACCGGCTCGCCGCGATCATGATCACCTACCCGTCGACGCACGGGGTCTTCGAGATCGAGGTGCAGGACATCTGCGCCGCGGTGCACGACGCCGGCGGCCAGGTCTACGTCGACGGCGCCAACCTCAACGCGATGGTCGGGCTGGCCCGGCCCGGCCGGTTCGGCTCCGACGTCAGCCACCTCAACCTGCACAAGACCTTCTGCATCCCGCACGGCGGCGGCGGGCCCGGCGTCGGGCCGATCGGCGTCCGCGAGCACCTGGTGCCGTTCCTGCCGGGCCACCCCCTGGCCGACACCGGCGGTCAGGGGCCGGCCGTCTCCGCCGCGCCCTGGGGGTCGGCGGGCATCCTGCCCATCTCGTGGGCCTACCTGCGGCTGATGGGTCCCGACGGGCTGCAGCGCGCCACCGAGCACGCCATCCTCGGCGCCAACTACCTGGCCGCCCGGCTGCGCGAGCACTTCCCGGTGCTGTACACGGGCCGCGACGGCCTGGTCGCGCACGAGTGCATCCTCGACATCCGGCCGCTCACCAAGGCCACCGGCATCACCAACGACGACATCGCCAAGCGGCTGGTCGACTTCGGCTTCCACGCCCCGACGATGAGCTTCCCGGTGGCCGGCACGCTGATGGTCGAGCCGACGGAGAGCGAGAGCAAGGAGGAGCTGGACCGGTTCGTCGAGGCGATGGTCTGCATCCGCGCCGAGATCGATCGGGTCGCCTCCGGGGAGTACGACCGCGAGGACAACCCCCTCCGCAACGCCCCGCACACGCTGGCGATGGTGGCGGGGGAGTGGGGCCGGCCCTACCCCCGGTCGACGGCGGTGTACCCGGTCCCGGACCTGGTCGGCCGCGGTTACCTGAGCCCGGTGCGGCGGATCGACCAGGCCTACGGCGACCGCAACCTGGTCTGCTCCTGCCCGCCGCCGGAGGCCTTCGCGGAGCCGGAGCCGGCGTCCGCCCCGGTGGCGCGGGTGCCGGGCCGGGCCGAAGGCGCCCCGGACGACCTGGGCACCGCCGAGGACGTCGTGGGTGCCGGTCAGGCCTGAGCCGCACCGCTCAGTCCGCCGGCGGCCGGCGGTCTACCTCCCGACAGAGTCGACCGATCCCGGGAGTGCGCCATGGGCCTCGTCCACATCGAGATGTTCGCGACCCTCGACCTCGTCGGGCAGGCGCCCGGCGGGCCGGAGGAGGACCCCGAGGGCGGGTTCGCCTTCGGCGGCTGGCAGGCGCCCCTGATGGACGAGGTGTCCGGGGCGCAGGTCGCTGCCGCGTACGAGGGCACCGACGCGCTCCTGCTGGGCCGGCGGACGTACGACATCTTCGCCGCGTTCTGGCCGCACCAGGAGGGCGGCCAGGACGACGACATCGCCACCCTCTTCAACCGGATCCCGAAGTACGTGGCCTCCCGCGGGCGGCCGGACCTCTCGTGGGCCGGGTCCACGCAGCTGGGCCCCGACCTCCCCGCGGCGGTCCGCGAGGTCCGGGACCGGCACGAGCACATCAAGGTCGTCGGCAGCCTGGACCTGGTGCAGACGCTGCTGCGTGAGCGGCTGTTCGACCGGCTCGACCTCTGGCTGCACCCGATCACGCTCGGCACGGGCAAGAAGGTGTTCGACGGGGGTGCGGTACCCGCGAACCTCACGCTCCTGGAGCCGCCTGCCGCGGGCGGCAGGGGCACGGTCTTCCTGCGCTACGGGCTGGCCGAGGGGACGCCAGGGACCGGGGACATGGCCGCACCCGAGCGGGGCGTCGCGCGCGCGGGCTGACGCTCCCGCGGGGGGCCGGGGCGGAACCGGTCAGGCGCCGGCGAGCACCGGCACGAAGTCGCGGTGGTGGGCGACGGCACGGCCGTCGGGCAGCAGCTCGCCGTCGTCGTCGAACAGGACGACGCCGTTGCAGAGCAGGCTCCAGCCCTGCTCGGGGTGGCTGCTCACCACCGCGGCGAGGTCACGGTCGTCGCCGGTGGCGTCGGGGCACGGGGATACGTGGTGGCACATCAGGATCACTCCCGATCGGGCCCCGGAGGGCCGAGGGTCACGGTTCGTGTCCGGTCGGTGACCGAACATCGATGAGTGTGCGCGGGATCACGGCCGGAGTCAGGTGCCGCGCCGACGGAGTCACCCGTCGGGGTCGTGCACATCTGCCATGGGCACGGCGGAGCCAGGGGGTGGACCATGCGTCGGCCCTCCGTCCGTGTTCGCCCCATGACCGTTATCCCCAACAACGTCGCCGCGGAGCGGCCGCCGGTCGCGTCCGCAGGGGGAGGGGGCGCCGAGCGGAGGTCAGAGCTTGCGGAGGAGGACCCGGCGCACCGAGTGGTCGGCGGCCTTCTGCAGCACGGCCCGCGCGCGCGAACGGGTGGGCACGATGTTCTCCCGGAGGTTCGGCACGTTCACCGACCGCCAGATCTCCAGGGCGGTCTGGCGGGCCTGCTCGTCGCTGAGGTCGGCGAAGCGGTGGAAGTAGGCGCCGCTGTCGGCGAACGCGGTGCGGCGCAGGGCCAGGAAGCGCTCCACGTACCACTGCTGGATGTCGGCCTCGGCGGCGTCGACGTAGACGGAGAAGTCGAACAGGTCGGAGAGGAAGACCTCCGGGGCGCGGCCGTCGGCGCGGCGTCCGGCCTGCAGCACGTTGAGCCCCTCGAGCACCAGGATGTCCGGCCGGTCGACGTCCTGGGTCGCGTCCGCGACGACGTCGTAGGACTGGTGGGAGTACAGCGGCGCGCTGACCCGACCCCGGCCGCCCTTCACCTCGGAGAGGAAGCGGATGAGCGCCCGCCGGTCGTAGCTCTCCGGGAAGCCCTTGCGGCCCAGCAGCCCCCGCGCCTCGAGGACGGCGTTGGGGAGCAGGAACCCGTCGGTGGTGACCAGGTCGACCCGCGGCGAGCCGGGCCCCTTGGCCAGCAGTGTCTGCAGCAGCCGGGCGGTGGTGCTCTTGCCGACCGCCACGCTGCCGGCGACGGCGATGACGTAGGGGACCTTGGCGCTGGTGTCGCCGAGGAACCGGTTGCGGGCCGCCCAGAGGCCGCGGCTGGCCTCGACGTGCAGGTTCAGCAGCTTGGCCAGCGGCAGGTAGACCGTCGTCACCTCGTCGAGGTCGATCCGGTCGCCGAGGCTCTTCAGGTCGGCCAGCTCGCCCTCGTCGAGGGGGAGTTCCGACCCGGCCGCCAGCGCCCGCCACGACGCGCGGTCGAACACCGCGTAGGGCGAGATGGCTCGCGTTCCTGCCGTCACGCCGTCCATCGTGCCGTCCGGCCGCCGGGACGCCGCGCGCCGGGTCACCCCACGGGGGTGCACGGGCGGCGGCAGGGGCACCCCCGGCGTCTACTGTCGGCCGCGTGGCGAACTCCGGGCTGCTCGACTGCATCGAGCGGTACCACGCCGCCGCTCCGCTGCCGGACGGCCGGATCGAGACCGTGGGCGGGCTCGAGGTCCCCGTGGTGGGGCCGGCCTGGCCGTACCCCGCCCGTCCCCGGCCCGGCGGGAGCCCGGTGACCGTCGACGACGTCCGCGCGGCGATCGCGCTGCAGCAGTCCGAGGGGCTGCCGGTCGCCCTGGAGTGGGTCTGGGAGCGTTCCGCCGGCACGGCGGCCGCCGCTCGCGGAGCGGGGCTCACGGTCGAGTACCTGCCGCTGCTGGTGCTCGACACCGCCGTCGAGCTGCTGCTGCCCTCCGGGGTCCGCCTCTACCTCGTCGGCGCCGACGACCCGCAGCTGCCGCGCTACCAGCGGCTCGTCGAGCTGGCCTTCGCCACCCCGGGCAGCGAGGACGCCCCCGCCACCGTGGAGGAGCGCGTCGAGGCCGGCCCCCGCACGGAGGTGCTGCGCGAGCGGATCGCCACCGGGCGGACCGTGATGATGGTGGCGGTCGAGGACGGCGAGCCGGTGGCCGTGGGTTCGCACCACCCGCTCGACGTCGACGGCCGCGAGGTCAGCGAGATCACCGGCGTCGCCACCATGCCGCGGCTGCGCGGGCGCGGTCTCGGGGCGGGCCTCACCTCGGCCCTGGCCGAGCACGCCCGCGAGACCGCCGACCTGGTGTTCCTGACCGCGGGCGACGACGACGTCGCCCGCGTCTACGAGCGGGTCGGGTTCGCCTGGATCGGGACGACCGGTGTGGCCGACCTCCCGGGTCAGGCCTCCGCGTAGGTCGCGACCAGCGTCGCCCGCGCCAGCGTGTGGGAGAACAGGTTGAACCCGTGGTAGGCGGGGGAGGCGTCGGCGGGCACGCCCATGTCGTCGGTGTCCAGCGCGTGGACGACGACGAAGTAGCGGTGCGGGCCGTGGCCCGACGGGGGAGCAGCGCCGACGTAGCCGGGGAAGCCGGCGTCGTTGCGCAGCTGCAGGGCGCCCTCGGGCAGCCCCGCGCCGTCCTGGCTCCCGGCGCCGGAGGGCAGCGAGGTCACCGAGGCCGGGATGGCGGTCACGATCCAGTGCCAGAAGCCGCTGGCGGTGGGGGCGTCGGGGTCGAAGACGGTGACGGCGAAGCCGCGCGTCTCCTCGGGGAAGCCCGACCAGGACAGCTGTGGGGATCGGTCCTCGCCGCCGGCGCCCATGACGCCGCTGACGTGCGGCATCGGGAGGGTCTCGCCGTCTCGGAGGTCGGTGCTCGTCACCTCGAAGGAGGGCACGGACGGGAGGAAGTCGTACGGGCTGGGCGGCACGGGCCGGTCGGCCATGGCGGAGGTCTCCTCGCAGGTGGGAACGGGCGTCTCCGGCCGACAGTAGGCAGCCGGGGACGCCGGCGCCCGTCGTCGCGCACGCCACTGTGCTCCGACCCGTCACCGGCGTGTCCGCGCCGGTAGCGTCGCAGCGTGCTCGGACTCCCGCACGGCATCACGGCCTGTCTCTTCGACATGGACGGCGTCCTGACGAAGACCGCCACGGTGCACATGGCCGCGTGGAAGCGGACCTTCGACGGGTTCCTGCGCGCCCGCGACCCGGGGGCGGCGGAGTTCACGCAGGACGAGTACAACCGCTTCGTCGACGGCAAGCCGCGGGCCGACGGCGTCCGCGACTTCCTGGCCAGCCGCGGGATCACCCTCCCCGAGGGCTCCCCGGACGACGGCCCCGACGCCGAGACGGTGCACGGCGTCGGGCAGCGCAAGAACGAGCTGCTGCTGCGCGAGCTCGACGAGCACGGCGTCGAGGTCTACCCCGGCTCGGTCCGGTTCCTGGAGGCGGCGCGGGCCGCGGGCCTGGCCACCGCGGTGGTGACGGCATCGGCCAACGGCGAGCAGGTGGTGCAGGCCGCCGGCTTCGGGGCGCTCCTCGACGCGCGGGTCGACGGCGTGGTCGCCGCCCGCGACGGGCTGCGGGGCAAGCCGGCGCCGGACACCTTCCTGGCCGGCGCGCGGGCGCTGGGCGTGGAACCGGCGCAGGCCGTCGTCTTCGAGGACGCGCTGTCGGGGGTGGCCGCCGGCCGGGCCGGCGACTTCGGCTTCGTGGTGGGGGTGGATCGTGTCGGGCAGGCCGACGCGCTGCGCGAGCACGGCGCCGACGTCGTCGTGGCCGACCTGGACCAGCTGTTGACGGCGGAGCAGACCGCCGGGACCGACGAGGAGAGCACGTGACGGAGGGCCGGGCCACCTTCCCGATCGAGCCGTGGGCACTGACCGAGATCGGTCTGGACCACGCCTCGCTGGGCACGCACGAGTCGGTGTTCGCGCTGGCCAACGGGCACATCGGCATGCGCGGGTCGTTCGAGGAGGGCGAGCCGATCGTCGTCCCGGGCACCTACCTCAACGGCTTCTTCGAGGAGCGGCCGCTGCCCTACGCCGAGGCCGGCTACGGCTTCCCCGAGCAGGGCCAGACGGTCGTCAACGTCACCGACGGCAAGCTGATCCGGCTGCTGGTCGGTGACACCCCGCTGGACCTGGACTACGGGGAGATCGTCGACCACCGGCGCACGCTGGACCTGCGCAAGGGCGTGCTGCGCCGGGTCACGGAGTGGCGCTCGCCGGCGGGGCGGACCGTGAAGGTCACGAGCACGCGGCTGGTCTCGCTGAGCCGGCGCTCCATCGCCGCCATGGAGTACACCGTCGAGTGCACCGACGGCCGCGGCGACCTCTACGTGGCGCTGCAGTCGGACCTGCTGGCCAACGAGCCGGTCGACAGCGGCATGGAGGCCGACGACCCCCGCGCGGCGGCGGCGCTGCGCCGTCCCCTGGCCAGCGAGCTGGCCGTCGGCCGCGGGCAGCGGGCCGTGCTGGTGCACCGCACACGGCGCAGCGGGCTGCGCGTGGCCGCGGGCATGGACCACGTCATCGACGTGCCCGACACCGCCACCGAGGACATGGAGGCGGGGGAGGACCTCGCCCGGTTCACCCTGGCCGCGCGACTGCCCCAGGGCCGCGGCCTGAAGCTCGTGAAGTACCTGGCCTACGGGTGGTCCTCGCGGCGGTCGGCGCCGGCGCTGCGCGACCAGGTCGAGGGCGCCCTGGCGACCGCGAAGCTGGCCGGGTTCGAGCGGCTGCTCAGCGAGCAGAAGTCGGTGCTCGACGAGTTCTGGGCCCAGGCCGACGTGGAGATCGAGGGCGACGACGAGCTGCAGCAGGCGGTCCGCGTCGGGCTCTTCCACGTCCTGCAGGCCGGGCTGCGCGCCGAGCGCCAGCCGATCCCGGCCAAGGGCCTCACCGGGCCCGGCTACGACGGCCACACCTTCTGGGACACCGAGACCTACGTGCTGCCGGTGCTGACGTACACGGCCCCGCACGCCGCCCGGGACGCGCTGCGCTGGCGGCACTCCACGCTGGACCTCGCCCGGGACCGGGCCCGCGAGCTCGGCCGGCGGGGCGCGGCCTTCCCGTGGCGCACCATCCGCGGCGAGGAGACCTCCGGTTACTGGCCGGCCGGGACGGCGGCCTTCCACATCAACGCCGACATCGCCGACGCTGTCGTCCGGTACTGGCACGCCACCGAGGACGACGAGTTCGACCGCGACTACGGGGCCGAGCTGCTGGTGGAGACCGCCCGGCTCTGGGCCTCGCTCGGGCACTTCGACACCGAGGACGGCTTCCGGATCGACGGGGTCACCGGCCCCGACGAGTACACCGCCGTCGTGGACAACAACGTCTACACCAACCTCATGGCGCAGCGGAACCTGCGCGAGGCGGCCAGGGCGGTGGCGCGGCAACCCGACGTCGCCGGCCGGCTCGAGGTCACCGCCGAGGAGGTCGAGCAGTGGGAGCGGGCCGCGCGGCTCATGCGTGTCCCGTTCGACGCCCGCCTCGGCGTGCACATGCAGTCCGACGCCTTCACCCACCACCAGGAGTGGGACTTCGAGGCGACCCCGCCCAGCTGCTACCCGCTGCTGCTGCACTACCCGTACTTCGAGATCTACCGGAAGCAGGTCATCAAGCAGGCCGACCTCGTGATGGCGCTGCACCTGCGCGGTGACGCGTTCACCCCGGAGGAGAAGGCGGCCGACTTCGCGTACTACGAGGCCCGCACGGTCCGCGACTCCTCGCTGTCGGCCTCGCAGCAGGCGGTGGTCGCCGCCGAGACCGGCCACCTGGAGCTGGCCTACGACTACTGGGCCGAGGCCACGCTGACCGACCTGCAGAACCTGCACGGCAACTCCGGTCACGGCCTGCACATCGCCTCGATGGCCGGCGGGTGGACCGTCGCCGTCGCCGGGTTCGGCGGGATGCGCGACCACGACGGCCGGCTGCTGTTCGCTCCCCGGCTGCCGCCGCGGCTGACCCGCCTGCGCTTCCGCGTGGTCTACCAGGGGCGGATCCTCGAGGTGGAGATCGGCACCGAGCAGGCCACCTACCGGCTGGTGGAGGGCGAACCGCTCGACGTCCACCACCACGGCCGCCGGATCACGGTGGGGGAGCGCGAGGTCCCGCACGACATCCCGCCCGCCCCGCAGGTGACCCCGGTGCACCAGCCGCACGGCGCGGCCCCGCGCCGGCGCTCGCGCTAGGCCAGCAGCCACCAGGCGCCCAGCGCCAGGCAGCCGAGGTCGACGGCGAGCAGGACCCCCACCCACAGCAGCGCCGGCAGGCCGGTGAGCCGGGCCAGTTGGTCGGCGTCGGAGTCGCCCGCCGACCGCCGTCGCCGGGACCGCTGCAGCTCGACGACGGCCTTGGGCGCGGCCAGCAGGAGGAACCAGGTCAGCGTGGCGGCGAAGACCGCCTGCCCGGTCGGCGGCAGCCACTCGGTCGCGGCGAACACCGCCGCGCCGGTGGCGAGCACCGACCACAGTCCGTACCAGTTGCGGATCTGGACGAGCAGCAGCGCCAGGAGGCCCAGCAGCGCCCAGAGCAGCCCGACGGCGTGCCCGGCGGCCAGCAGCGCGGCGGCACCGAGGCCGAACAGGGCGGGCCCGGTGTAGCCGGCGGCGCAGGTCGCCACCATCCCCGGCCCGGTGGGGCGGCCGGCCGAGACGGTGAGCCCCGAGGTGTCGGAGTGCAGCCGGATCCCGGACAGCCGCCGCCCCGCCGCCAGGGCGACGAGTCCGTGGGCGCCCTCGTGGGCGATCGTCACGACGTTCCGGGCCGGCCGCCACAGCGCGGGGGAGAGGACGACGAGCAGGGCGACGGCCGCCGCGGCCCACAGGTACTCCGGGGCGAGCTCCGGCAGCGGGGTGGTGACACGGGCCCAGAACCGGCCGAGGACGTCCACGGTCGTCCTCCTCGGTGCCGGGTCCGTCCGCCCAGCGTCCCAGACCGCCCTGGCGCTCCGATCGCACCACGACCGTTATCCCCAACAACGTCGCGCTCGGACGCGCGCGGTGCCAGGAACCAAGAGACGAGGAGCGACTACCGGGAACCCCGGCGGCGGAAGGCCCACGAGGCCGCGACCGCGGAGGCGACGAGCAGCCCCGTGCACCAGGCGACCGCCAGCCAGGCCGACGAGCCGATCGGGGTGCCGCTGAGCAGCCCGCGCACGGTCTCGGTGACCGGGGTGATCGGCTGGTGCTCGGCGACCGCGCGTAGGGCCGTCGGCAGGGTGTCCGGCGGGACGAAGGCGCTGCTCAGGTAGGGGAGGAAGAGCATCACGAAGGAGAAGGCGCTGGCCGACTCCACGCCGCGGGCGAGCACGCCGAGGAACGCCGCCAGCCACGACAGCGCCAGCACGTAGAGCAGCAGCACCGCCGCGGCGAGCAGCCACTCGGCCGGCTCCGCGTCCGGACGGAAGCCGATGAGCACGGCCGCGCCGATCACGACGGTGGTCGCGACGGCGTTGCGCGCGACGCTGGCGACGACGTGTCCCGTGAGGACGGCGGAGCTGCGCACGGGCATCGACCGCAGCCGGTCCACCATCCCGCTCGCGGTGTCCGCGGCGACGGCGGTCGCCGTGGAGGCGGCGCCGTAGCCGGTGCAGAGCAGGACGATCCCGGGGACGACGTAGTCGATGTACCCGGCCCGCGTGCTGATGGCGCCGCCGAACACGTACACGAACAGGGCCATCTGCATCAGCGGCAGCACGATCGACATGACGAGGGTGTCGGCGTCGCGCCGGGTCAGCCGGATGCAGCGGCCGGTCATCGTGGCGACGTCGGACAGGGCGGCGCGGGCGCCGGAGTGGACGGGGGGCAGGAGGGCGGTCATCGGGGGCTCCGGGGTGACGGGGTCGGTCAGGCGGGGACGGGGGAGGAGGTCTCGGCCGGCACCGCGCCGCGGCGGCCGGTGAGCGCGAGGAAGACGTCGTCGAGGCTGGGCCGGGTGGCGGACACCCGCTCGGGGCGGGTCCCGGCCGCCGTGAGTGCGTCGAGGACTGCGTGCAGGTGCCCGGCCGTGCCGTCCGAGGGCACCGCGAGTCGCGGGCCGTCGACCACGGGTCCGTCGGTCCGCCGATCCCGGTCGCCGAGTGCGCGGGCGGCGGCGAGCGCCTCGGCCGGCCCGGGGAAGACGAGTTCGAGCCGCTCCCCGCCGATGCGTGCCTTGAGCTCGTCCGGCGTGCCCTCGGCCGCGACCCGGCCGCCGTCCACCAGGACCACCCGGTCGGCCAGGCGGTCGGCCTCCTCGAGGTACTGGGTGGTGAGCACGATGGTGGTGCCGCCGTCGACGAGCTCGCCGATGGCGTCCCACATCGTGGCGCGGCTGGCCGGGTCCAGCCCGGTGGTCGGCTCGTCGAGGAAGAGCACCCGGGGGGTGGAGACCAGGCTCATCGCGAGGTCGAGGCGACGGCGCATGCCGCCGGACCAGCCCTCGACGCGGCGGTCGGCGGAGTCGGCGAGGTCGAAGCGGCCGAGCAGCTCGGCAGCGCGGGCGCGGGCGCCGCGGCGGCCCAGGTGACCGAGGCGACCGACCATGACGAGGTTCTCCCGGCCGGTCTGCCGGTCGTCGACGGCCACCGACTGGCCGGTGAGGCTCAGCGCCGCGCGGGCCCGGCCGGGCTCGGTGACGACGTCGTGCCCGTCGATGCGCGCGGTCCCGGCGTCCGGGCGGGTCAGGGTGGTGAGGATGCGGACGGTGGTGGTCTTGCCCGCCCCGTTGGGGCCGAGGAGGGCCAGCACCTCGCCCTCCGCCGCGCACAGGTCGACGCCGTCCAGGGCACGGTGGTCCCCGTACGTCTTGCACAGGCCGGTGGCCTCGATGATCACGACTGCTCCTCAGGGGTGGGACGACTCTGCGTATGTCGTACGCGAATCAGCGTAGGGCGTACGCTAAAGCGTGTGCAAGACCCCACCTACGCTTGGCGCGCCGAGGAGAGGACGCCGATGGACCAGCCGGACCTGCCTGCCGACGTCGCGCTGCTGTGGGGCCGCCGACCGGCACCCCGGCGTGGGCGGAACCCCGCGCTGAGCGTCGACGGGATCACCCGCGCCGCGATCACCGTGGCCGACGCCGAGGGCCTGGGCGCGGTCTCGATGGCCCGCGTGGCGGCCGAGCTGGGGAGCGCGGCGATGTCCCTCTACCGGTACGTCGACAGCAAGGACGAGTTGCTGCTACTCATGTCCGACGCGGCCCTCGACGAACCCCCGGCCGCGCTGCCGGGGGCGGACTGGCGCGAGCGGCTGACGGCCTGGGCCCATTCCGTCCTCGGGATGATGCGTCAGCACCCGTGGTACCGCGAGGTGCCGCTCAAGGGCCCGCCGGCCGGACCGCGCAACCTCGCCTGGTTCGACCGGGCCCTCGGCGCCCTCGCCGACGTGCCGGTGTCGGAGGAGGACAAGGTCGTCGTGGTGACCGGCCTGCTGCCCATCGTGCACGGGCAGGCGCGGCTGGCCATCGACCTGGCCGCCGGGTACGCGGAGGACCCGGACGCCTTCGGGGCCGGCTACGCCGCCTCGCTGGCCACCCTGGTCGACCCGGTGGGCTTCCCCGCCCTGAGCCGCGCCGTCGCGGCCGGCGTGTTCGGGCCCGGCGGTCCTGGTGGCGCCGACGCGCCTGACGAGCCCTACGACGACTTCGGACCGGAGTTCGCCTTCGCGCTGGCCTGCTACTTCGACGGGGTGGCCGCCTTCCTCGCCTCGCGCACCGGCGGATAGTCGGTCGACGCCCGGCGCCGGCCCGGCCACGCTGACGGCGTGGACCTCCTCGGCACGCTGCCCGCCTTCCTCGCGGCGGTGCTCCTCATCGCCGCCTCACCCGGGCCGGCGATGGCGCTGATCGTGCGCCGCGCGGCCCTGCGCGGACGGGTCGCAGCGGTGCCGACCGTGCTGGGCATCGAGGCCGGCCTCTTCGTGTGGGCACTCCTGGCCGGCGCCGGGCTGGCCGCCCTGGTCGCGGCGTCCGAGGTGGCCTACCTGGTCCTGCGCATCGCGGGAGCCGTCGTCCTCGGATACCTGGGGGTCCGCGCGCTGCTCGGTGCCTGGCGGGGCACGGGGACCGACGTCGCGGAGGTCGCGGACGGTGTGGGGGAGTGGGGCCCCCGCCGGTGGTGGGCGGCGTTCGGCGAGGGGCTGGCCGTCCAGCTGGCCAACCCCAAGCTCGCCGTCTTCATGGTCGCCTTCTACCCGCAGTTCGTGCCGGCGTCCGGGTCGCCGTTCGCCGGCACCGTCGTCCTCGCGACCATCCAGGTCGGCGTCGAGATCGGGCTCTACCTCGGGCTGGCCGCCGGGGTCGCGCGGGCAGGGGAGTGGTTTCGTCGGCCGCGGATCCGCCGCCGCCTGGAGACGGTCAGCGGCACGGTGCTCGTCGCGCTCGGTCTGCGGGTGGCCACCGCCGGCCGCTGAGCGGGCCCCTCAGGCGAGCCCGGCGTCGTGCACGACGAGCGCGATCTGGACCCGGTTGCCCACGTCGAGCTTGGTGAGCAGCCGGGACACGTGCGCCTTCACGGTGGCGACGCTCATGAACAGCTCGGCGGCGATCTGGGCGTTCGACAGGCCCCGGCCCACGGAGAGGGCGACCTCGCGTTCCCGCTCGCTGAGCCGGTCGAGGGCGGTGAGGGCGGCGGTGCGACGTCCGTCCTCCGGGCGACCGTCCGGCTGTGGGGTCCCGCTGACGTGGGCCATCAGCTGCCGGGTCACCGTGGGGGAGAGCATCGGCTCGCCGCCGGCCACCCGCCGCACGGCGTCGACGATCGCGGCCGGCGGGGTGTCCTTGACGAGGAAGCCGCTCGCGCCCAGGCGCAGCGCCCGCAACACCTCGGCGTCCCCGGAGAAGGTCGTCAGCACGATGACCTCGGGCCCGCCGTGCCGGCTCCGCAGGCGCTCGGTGGCGGTGAGCCCGTCCAGCCGCGGCATCCGGATGTCCATGAGGACGACGTCGGGGTCGCCGGCCGCCACGGCCGCCGGCACCTCGTCGCCGTCGGCCGCCTCGCCGACCACGAGCAGGTCCTCGGTGCCGCCGAACACCATGGTCAGGGCGGCGCGCACCAGCGGGTCGTCGTCCACCACGAGCACCCGCACGGGACCGGTCATGCCGGCCACGGGAGCCATGCGTGCAGCCGGAACTCGCCGGCCGGCGTCCAGCCCGACTCCAGGCGGCCCCCGGCCAGGCCGACCCGCTCGCTCAGGCCGACCAGGCCCGTGCCGGCGCCCGGCAGCAGCGCCGGCACCCGTTCACCGACCGGCGCCGGGTTGGTCAGCTCGACGGCCAGCCCCGCGCCCGGGCCGCCGGTCAGCCGGACGTGGGCCACGGCGCCGGCCGCGTGCTTCCGCGCGTTGGTCAGCCCCTCCTGCACGATCCGGTACGCGGTGCGGCCGGGGACGCTGGGGGCGCTCGCGAGGTCGGGGACGGCGCAGTCGACGGACACGCGGAGCCCGGCCTGCCGGGACTCCTCGACCAGCGCGGGGACGTCGGCGAGGGTCGGCTGCGGACGATCGGGGTCGGCGGTCTCGCCGGAGTCGCGCAGTACGCCGATGACCTCACGCAGGTCCTCGAGAGCCTGGCGGGCGGTGGCCCGCACGACGCCCGCAGCCCGGCCGACCTCCGCCGGCGGGGCGTCGGGACGGAACTCCAGGGCGCCGGCGTGCATGCTGAGCAGCGAGAGCCGGTGGGCCAGGACGTCGTGCATCTCCCGCGCGATGCGGGTCCGCTCGAGCTGACGGGCCTGTTCCACGCGCAGCCGCTGCTGCTGCTCGGCCCGGTCGGCACGGTCGCGCAGGGACACGATGAGCTGGCGGCGGGCGCGGACGAACATCCCCCAGGCGACGACGGCCGCGGTGAGAGCCATCCCGAGGGCGAGGAACACCGGCCAGGGGAGTTCGGGGTCGGGGCGCACGAACGCGTAGACCAGGAAGGACGCCAGGTTCACCGCGGTGACGACGAGCACCGTCCGCCACGGGCGGTGCACCGCGACGGTGAAGAGCGCGATCAGGATCGCGATCGACCCCATGTCGGAGAAGGTGCCGATCACGGCCAGCCCGAGCGCCAGCCCGACCGGCCACCGGCGACGTCCCCACAGGGCGATGCAGCCCGCCGTCCCGAGCACGAGGTCGGCGAACTGCACGGCCTCCGACGGCGGCTGCGGGCCGACCGACGCCTCGCCCACGAGCAGCAGCCCGATGGCCAGGGAGAGCACGAACGCCGTGACGTCGACCACCCAGTCCCGCACCGAGCGGCGCACCCGCCGGCCGGCATGGTCGGCGTCGGGGGAGAGCGAGTCGGCGAGCAGCAGCGCCGGGACGAGCGAGGGGTGGTCGACCCCCGGCGCGGTCCTCGGGGCGACGGTGCTCACCGCGCCAGGCTACGGAGGGCGATCGCCCGGGGACACCGACGAAGGTCTAGGTCCGGGAGGGCGGGCACCGACCTCGGTCGAGGGGGTGCCGCCCTCCGGCCGATGCGGGGGGCGGCGGGTGACCGCGACGCTCGGTCCCATGATCGCCATCGAGCACCTCACGAAGCGCTACGGGACCCAGGTCGCCGTCTCGGACGTCACCTTCGGCTGCCGGCCGGGCACGGTCACCGGGTTCCTCGGCCCCAACGGCGCCGGCAAGTCCACGACCCTGCGGGCGCTCTGCGGGCTGGCCCGGCCCTCCAGCGGCACGGCCACGGTCGGTGGCCGCCCGTACCGCGACCTGCCCAACGCCGGCCGCCACGTCGGCGTGCTGCTCGACGCCGGCGCCCAGCACGCCGGGCGGACCGGGCGGGAGACGCTCGTGCTCTCCGCGATGGTGCTCGGGGTCGGGCGCACGCGCGTCGACGAGGTGCTGCAGCAGGTCGGGCTCGCCGGGAAGCCGGCCGACAAGTGGGTGGGCAAGTACTCCCTCGGCATGCGGCAGCGGCTCGGCCTCGCGACGGCGCTCCTCGGCGACCCCGAGGTGCTGGTCCTCGACGAGCCGGCGAACGGGCTGGACCCCGAGGGCATCTTCTGGATGCGGGGGCTGCTGAGGGACTTCGCCGACCGGGGCGGCACGGTGCTGCTCTCGTCGCACCTGCTCCGGGAGGTGGAGGCGGTCGCCGACCAGCTGGTCGTGATCGCCGGAGGCCGGGTCGTCGCCCAGGGCAGCAGTGAGGAGCTGCTCGCCGGTACCGGCACCCTCGTCCGGGCACGGGATCGCGCCGGCCTCGCCGGCGCACTCGGCGCGGCGGGACTCGACGTCACCGACGGGCCGTCCGGTGCCCTCGTCGCCGACGGCACCGCCGAGGCGGTCGGACTCGCCGCGGCCGCGGCCGGGGTGCCGCTGCTGGAGCTCCGCCCGGCCGGCGGGGACCGGCTCGAGGAGCTGTTCCGCTCGCTGACCACCACGCCCGACGGCGGTCCCTCCGCCCCGCAGACCCAGGAGAGCCGGGCATGAGCACCGGGACCGGCACCACGTCACCCACCACGACCCCGACCGCGCACCGGACCGTCCCGGGGCCGACACTGACGCGGCTCACCCAGGTGGAGCTCCGCAAGAGCTCCGACACCCGGGCGGGCTTCTGGCTACTGCTCGTCATCGCGCTGACGTCGCCGGCCGTGGCGCTGCTGCAGATGTTCTTCGCCGAGGAGCCGGACAAGACCTTCGCGCTGTTCCTGGCCAACACCCAGTTGCCCGTCGGCCTGCTCCTGCCGGTGCTCGGCATCCTCCTCGTCACCAGCGAGTGGTCCCAGCGCACCGCGATGACGACGTTCGCCCTCGTCCCCGACCGGTCCCGGGTGCTCGGCGCCAAGGTGCTCGCCGCGACGGTGCTGGCCCTGCTCGGTGTGCTCGTCACCCTCGCCGCCGCGGCCCTCGGCGCCCTGTTGACCCCCGTCCTGACGCCGGACGCGACCGACTGGGCGCTCAGCGGCGCCCAGCTGGGACAGATCGTCGTGGTCCAGGTGCTCTCGATCCTGATCGGCGTCGCCTTCGGCATGCTGCTGCTCAGCTCGCCGCTGGCGATCGTCCTGTACTTCCTCGCCCCGACCGTGGTGACGATCGTGTCCAACCTGGTCGACGCCCTGACCTGGATGCGGGACTGGCTGGACCTCACCACCACGACCGCGCCGATGTACCTGGGGGAGCTCGACGGTCAGGGCTGGCTGCAGGTGGCCACCTCGGTCGGGCTGTGGGGCGTGCTGCCGATGGTCGCGGGGTGGCTGCGGATCGAGCGGAGCGAGATCTCGTGAGCGATCCGGCGTCGCCCGTCGCGGCTCACGGTCGCCAGTGCGGGTCCCGGCCGGACAGCCGCAGCGCCCGCTCGAGCGGCGGCATCTCGTCGTCGACCGGGAGCGCGCCGGCGAAGCCGTCGTACTGGCGCATCATCTCCGCGCTCTGCTCGACGGCCGCCAGCACGCTGCGGGCGGTGCGGTCGGACACCTCGACCGTCTGGCCGGTGGCCGCGGCGACGTCCCAGCCGTGGAGGACCACCTCGGCGAGGTTCATCCCGACCACCGCCTCGACGGGCATGGTCATGCCGCCGCCGAAGTCGACGTCGCCCTGCCAGGCGGCGGGGTCGCGCCAGGCGGCGAGGGCCCGGTCGAGCTCCTCCGCGTAGCGCTGCGGCCAGTCGGGCTCGGCGGCGAAGTCGCGGCCGACCAGCTCCTCGGGGAGGTCGGCCTTCCGGGCCCGGTGCTCGAGGCCGTGCGAGGTGTAGAGCACCCAGTGGTCCACCAGGGTGCGCAGGTCCCACTCGGTGGCCGGGGTGGGGGAGTCCAGCGGCGCCCCGGCCGCGCCGCGGGCGACGGTGGCGGCCGCGCGGGCGGCGTCGGCGAGGTCGTCGAACAGGGGAGGGAGCGTGGTGGCGGCGGTCATGCGTCCATGCTCGGGACCGCGCCGGTCGCGGTCTTGGACAAAGACGACGGCGGGGCGACCTCGCGGGCGTAGCGGCCGGGCGGTGTGCCGACGGTGGCGGTGAAGTCCCGCACCAGGTGGGCCTGGTCGGCGTAACCGAGGTCGGCGGCGACGGCCGCCCAGTCGACGTCGCCGGTCAGCGCCCGCTGGGCGACCTCCCGGAGCCGCGCCATCCGGATGACCTGCTTGACCGGCAGGCCGACGGCGTCGGCGAAGGCCCGCTGGAGCCAGCGCACCGAGCGGCCGCAGCGGTCGGCCAGCTGGTCGACACGGGTGAGTTCCCGGTCGGTCTCGACCAGGTCCACCGCCGCGTCCAGCTCCACCTGTTCGGCGGTGGGGGACCGGGGGAGCCCGCGCAGCCAGTCCTCGACCAGCGGCCGCGCGGCGGCGAGGTCGGCGGCGCCGCGCACGGCCTCCACCACGCCGTCGTCGAGGGGGAGCAGCTCGCCGGCCGGCAGCACCCGGTTCCGCAGCCCGGACACCGGGCGGTCCACAAGTGAGCGGAAGGCGGCGGGGCGGAAGCGCACCGCGCAGACGGAGAAGCGGCCGGACAGCTGCCGCCGGTAGGTCCCCGACACCGGTCCGGTCACCCAGGTGCCGTCCGGCTCGAAGGAGAGGTTGACGGCGGGGTAGGAGAGCACCAGCGACTCGTGCTGCCGTCCCGGGGGCAGGTCGACGGCGACCCGCCAGTGGACGGCGACGAGGTCCGCCAGGTCGTCCGCGGGCGGCAGCCGGTCGAGGGTGAAGACCTCGGGCATGGCGGCCGGACGGAGGATGCCCCGCGTCCCGCCGTCGCCCACGACGCAGACGGTACGGCGGCGCCGCTGGTCAGAGCGAGGTCGTGAGGTTCAGCGCGTTGCCGTCGGGGTCGCGCACGTGGGCCACGCGCTCACCCCACGGCATGTCGTTCGGCGGCCCCTGGACCGCACCGCCGAGCTCCTCGACGCGGGGGAGGGCTGCGTCCACGTCGGCCACGGCGATGCTCAGCAGCACCCGGCCGGGATCGGCGGGCGCGTCGTCCACGGCGACGATCCCCAGGTCGGAGTCCCCGATCCGCAGGCCCTGGTAGAAGACCGGGCCCTCCGGGGGCTGCCGGTCGGTCGGTTCCGCGCCGGCCACGCCGACGTAGAAGCGGAGCAGGCGGTCGACGTCCCGGGTGATCAGGGTCGGCTGGACGGTGCTGGGCACGGACTTCCTCCAGGGGTCGGCGTCCCAGCTCGGACCGTTCCCTGAGTCCGATCTCATCGGTGCGCGCGTTGACGCAACCGACAGTTGCGCGTTTGCCCCCTCGAGGGCTACGTTGATCCGCAACCGATAGTTGCGAAAGGCGGAGGACATGGAACCGGGATCGATCGAGCGGGAGCTGCACATCGACGCCTCTCCGGAGGTGGTCTTCGACGTGGTGAGCAGTCCCGAGCACGTACGCGAGTGGTGGCCGGACGAGGCCAACTACCCGGCGGTGCCGGGGGGAGACGGGCGCATCCGCTTCGGCGATCCGGCGGACGGTGGCGCGTGGGTGCGGTTCACCGTCGTCGACGCCGTGCCGCACCGGCTGTTCTCCTTCCGGTGGACGCACGAGGAGGGGGAGTCGGCCGGCCCGGGCAACTCGTTCCTGGTGGTGTTCGAGCTGGAGCCGGCCGGCGCGGGGACCCGCCTGCGGATGACCGAGACCGGCTTCCGCGAGCGCGGCTGGGACGAGGCCACGGTCGCCGCGCACCGCGCCGACCACGTCAGCGGCTGGGACCACTTCCTGCCGCGCCTGGTGGCGTACGCCGCGGAGGTCGGGGCCAACGCATGAGCGCCGTCCTGGACGACCGGGTGGACGACGACCTGTGGTCCGCCATCGGCGACCCGACCCGGCGCCGGATGCTCGACCTGCTCCTGAGCGAGGGCAGCGGGACGGCGACCAGCCTCAGTGACCGCCTGCCGGTGACCCGCCAGGCGGTGGCCAAGCACCTCGTCGTCCTCGACCGGGTCGGGCTGGTGCACGCCTCCGCCGTCGGCCGCGAGCGGCAGTTCCGGGTGGACCAGGCGCAGCTGGCGCGCGCGGTCGCCCAGCTCACCGACGTCGGCGCGGCCTGGGACACCCGCCTGCAGCGGATCAAGCGCCTCGCCGAGGCGATCGAGCACGGCGTATCGGAGAAGGACCGAGAGAGAGGACCACGGAGATGACCGACATCCTGCACCGCATCGGGGTCGAGCACTCGTCACCGGAGCGGGTGTACGAGGCGCTCACCACGCTGGACGGCCTGTCCGGCTGGTGGGCCGAGAAGACGACGGGGGAGACCGACGTCGGGGGCGTGATCCAGTTCCGCTTCGGCCCTGGGGGCATCGACATGCGGGTCGCCGAGCTGGACCCGGGCCGGCTGGTGCGCTGGGAGGTGGCCGACGGCCCGGCCGAGTGGATCGGCACCACCGTCCGGTTCGACCTGCGCCAGGACGGCGACTGGACGATCGTGCTCTTCCGCCACGAGGGCTGGCGGGAGCCGGTCGAGTTCATGCACCACTGCAGCACCAAGTGGGCCACGTTCCTGGTCAGCCTCAAGCAGCTGCTCGAGACGGGGACCGGTGCGCCCGATCCGCGCGATCTGGCGATCAGCGACTGGCACTGACTTCCGTCCTTGCATCATGCAGGCATCTACCTGCATGATGGCGGGGTGACCGGGGGAGCGGACGACCTGGAGGCGGTCTTCAAGGCCCTGGCGGACCCCACCCGCCGGCGTCTCCTGGACCGCCTCCGGAGTCGCAACGGCCAGACGCTGGGGGAGCTCTGCGCCGGGGTCTCCATGGCCCGGCAGTCGGTGACCCAGCACCTGGACCTGCTCCAGGTGGCCGGTCTGGTGACGGTGGTGCGGCGCGGGCGGGAGCGGCTCCACTACCTGGACCCGGGGCCGATCCACGCGATCGAGCAGCGCTGGATCTCCGCCTTCGACCGGCCGCGGCTCGCCGCCATCCACGCCATCAAGGAGAGGGCAGAGGACCACGCCATGACCGAGCAGAGCTCCGGGTCGGGAACCGTGCCGACCTACGTCTACGTCACCTACATCCGGGCCACGGCCGAGCAGGTCTGGCAGGCGCTGACCGACGCCGACCTCACGGCGAGCTACTGGGGGCACGCCAACGTGTCGGACTGGCAGCCGGGTTCGCTGTGGGAGCACCGGCGCACGGATGGTTCGGACGTCGCCGACGCCGGCGGGCGGGTCCTGGAGGTCGAGCCGCCCCGGCGGCTCGTGATGACCTTCGGGGACCCGGGTGAGGCGCCGGCGGTGACGTCGACGGTCACCTTCCTGGTCGTGCCACACGAGGGCATCGTCCGGCTGACGGTGACCCACGAGGACCTCGCCGACGAGAAGGCGCTGAGCGACGTCTCGCAGGGATGGCCCGCCGTCTTCGCCAACCTCAAGTCGCTGCTCGAGACGGGGCAGGTGCTGCCGGTCGCACCGTGGGAGATGCCGGTGGCGTCGTCCTGACGGTCCAGGAGGGGCTCCTCGCCCGATGAGTTGACATAATGTGCATTATCGGCGATAGCCGGATGAGCGCCGAGAGGGGTTCCGACGCCCGACCTGGGCCGTCGCCGCCCTCGCGTGCAGAACTGCACTTCTGCACGGTGCGGAACTGCACTTCTGCGCCGACGCTGTGCTGCCGCCTGGTGGTTCGGCCGCCCCATCGCCGCCCGCCAGCTGCCGTCGCCGTGACGCCGTCCTCGGGAGTCACGTTCGGGCCGAGCCGTCCCGCTCGACGGCCGGTGTCGACCCCGCCCCGGCGTCCTCGACTCCCCCATGATGATCTTGTTATTTGTCGATCTTGTTCCGGTCGATCGTCTCTCACCGGCTCATCAGCGGCCGGCGGACGGCGGCGGACGAGATGTGAGAGGTGTCGATGCCCCTTCCCCGGGGTCCAGGGACATCGCCTCCAATACGTCACTGTGACGCAATGACGGTGGATCTGGCGGGTCGACGGGCGCCGCGCCGACGACCTCAATAGGCTCGGCATATGCACCTCCGACGACCTGTCGCCACCGTCCTGACCGCACTCGCGTTGTTCGGAGGCGGTGCCACGCTGACCGCGTGCGACGACGCCGCCGGCAGCGGCCAGCGGGACGGCACGACCGACGACGAGGTCAACCAGGGCCCGGGCGCCGGCCCGAACTACACCGACCCGGAGCGAGAGGTCGAGCAGGGCGAGGACAACCAGGACCCTGACTGATCGGTCAGCCGGCGCGCTCGGACACCCAGAGCCGGTCGAGCCGGCCGGTGGACCGCAGCACCTCGGCGAGCGAGCTCTCCAGTTCGGCCTTCGTGGGGCGCTCGCTCAGCAGCGTCTGCACGTCCTCGAGGGCACAGCGCAGCTGGTACAGCCGGTCCTGCAGGCCGTCGAGCTCGGCGCGGGTCACCAGGACGACGTCGCCGGACAGGCCGGCCTTGGCGGTCGCGGTGCGCTGCTCGTAGGCCCGCTGGCGGCAGGCCTGGCCGCAGTACAGCCGCGGCCGGCCGACCGAGCCCTGCTGCGGCAGCACCCGCCGGCACCAGCCGCAGCGCCGCTCCGGGCTGCTCCCCCGACGCTCTGCCGGAGCCGCTCCCGAGGGGGCCCCGGGGCCGCGGACCTCGTCGTCGAGGAGGAGCGCCGATCCCTGCTGTTCTGCCACGGGAGGGACGGTAGACGGCGAGACCGACAGGTTCCGGGGACACGCCCGACACTCCGGCGACGCGGGTCGGCGACCGCGAGGCAGCCGGCTCCCGAGGCGCCTCCCGAGGGCCTGACCAGCGCGTCATCGGCCGCCGATAGCGTGTCGCCCGTGCCCCCGGTCCGCTACGCGTTCCTCGACGCGCCGACACCGCTGGCGATGGCCCACCGCGGCGGTGCCATCGAGCACGTGGAGAACACCATGGGGGCGTTCGAGGCCTGTGTGGACCTGGGCTACCGCTATCTCGAGACCGACGTGCAGGTGACCGCCGACGGCATCCCCGTGGTCTTCCACGACCCCACCCTCGACCGCGTCACCGACCGCAGCGGGCGTCTGGACCAGCTGCCGTGGTCGGAGGTGTCGACGGCGCTCATCGGTGGCCGCGAGCCCGTCCTGCGGCTGGAGGACCTGCTCGGGGCCTGGCCCGACGTGCGGTTCAACCTCGACATCAAGGCCGCCGGCGTCCTGGCCCCGCTGGTGCGGCTTGTCCGCCGGATGAAGCTGACCGACCGGATCTGCCTGGGCTCCTTCTCCGACGCCCGCATCGCCGCCGCGCGGCGGCTGTTCGGTCCCGCGGTGTGCACGTCGCTCGGCCCGCGCGGGGTGGCCGCGCTGCGGCTCTCGTCCTACTCCCCGCGGGCGGCCGGGCTGGTCCGGATCGAGGCCGGCTGCGCGCAGGTGCCACTGCGGCTGGGCGGCCGCGCGCTGGTCGACGAGCGCTTCCTCGAGGCGGCGCACGACCGGGGGCTCCAGGTGCACGTGTGGACCGTCGACACCGAGGACGAGGCGCAGTCGATGCTCGACCTCGGTGTCGACGGCATCATGACCGACCGGCCCTCGATGCTGCGCGCCGTCCTGGAGAAGCGCGGCCAGTGGGTGCCCCGGTGAGCCTGCGCGACTGGCGGCCGGAGCCGCCGCCGCTGCCGGACCACCTCGAGCAGCTGGTGCGGCCGGACGACCCCGAGTGGTTCGCCCGCGAGCTCGCCATCGCCGCTGCCCCGCCCTGGTGGTTCTGGCGGTTCGTGCTGCGCCGCTTCTCCTGGCTGGTGAGCGTCTTCGGCCGGGTGGAGGTGACCGGAGAGGTGCCGGAGGAGCTGCGCCGCGGGCCGCTGCTGCTCGCCGCCAACCACATCGGCGACTTCGATCCCTTCGTCGTCGCCGTCGCCCTGCACCGGGTCGGCGTCGTCCCGCGGATCATGGCCACCGGCGGGATCATCTCCGCCCCTGTGGTCGGGCCCGCGCTGGAGCGGACCGGCGCCATCCGGGTCGAGCGCGGGACGCAGCTCGCGCGGCACGCCGTCCGGGTCACCGAGGTCGCGCTGGTGCACGGCGGGCACGTCGTCGCCTATCCCGAGGGCCGGGTCGGCCTGACCGCCGACGGCTGGCCCGAGCGCGGCCGGACCGGCATGGCCCGCATGGCGCTGGGCATGGGTGTCCCGGTGATCCCGATCAGCCAGTGGGGTGCCCACGAGGTCCTCCAGTACGGCAACGACTGGGGCAAGCTGCGCACCCTCGCCCGCGCCGCCGTCCGCCGGCCGGCGCTGCGGGTGCACGTCGGCGCTCCCGTCCGGCTCGACGACCTGCAGATGGGCCGGGTCGGCGACGCCAACCGCGCGCGCTACCGGATCGCCGCGGCGATCACCCGCGGGCTGGTGCCGTTGCGCGCCGACGAGCCGGACCGGCCCGCCTTCGTCGACCCGACGAGGCCCACAACGGTCGTGTCGGCGTTCCCCGGCGGTCACGTCCCGGACGACGTCCCGTGACCCCGCCCGACGGCGTCGACCCCACCGCGGTCGCCATGACCGTGCCGGACCCGGACTCGCGCCGGCGCGAGCGCCCGACCGCCGTCCCGGTCGCGGGCAACCGGCGCAGCCACCCGGCTCCGGCGCACCTGCGCTTCTTCCACGGGCCGATGGACTGCGGGAAGTCGACCCTCGCGCTGCAGGTCGACTTCAACCAGGCCCGCCAGGGTCGCTCCGGCCTGCTGCTGACCCAGGGCGACCGGTCCGGCCGGCCGCGGATCAGCTCGCGGGTCGGCCTGACGCGGGAGGCCCTGGAGGTGGACGCGACGACCGACCTGAGGCTGCTGGTCCGCGCCCACTGGGCCGACGGCCGGCGGGTGGACTACCTGATCGTCGACGAGGCGCAGTTCCTCACCCCCGCCCAGGTCGACCAGCTGGCGGAGCTGGTCGACGAGTCGCACGTCGACGTCTGGGCGTTCGGCCTGACCACCGACTTCCGCACCCGCCTGTTCCCGGGCACCCAGCGGCTGCTGGAGGTCGCCGACGACGTCCAGCGGGTGCAGGTGGAGGTGCTGTGCTGGTGCGGCCTGCCGGGCCTGCTGAACGCCCGCGTCGTCGACGGCGCCCTGGTGCGTCACGGCGCGACGGTCGTGGTCGCCGACACGGCTCCCACGCCGGCCCCCGACGAGCCCTCGACGGGCGCCGACGTGCACTACCAGGTGCTCTGCCGGCGGCACCACGTGCTGGGTCAGCTCGGGCCGACCGCGGCCGGCCCCGGGCAGCTGGCCCTCCCCTGATCCCTCGTCCGGGGGGCACCCGGGGCCCGCTGGAGCCGCAGATCTCCCTCCATGCGATGATGACTGGCCGACGAAGCGGAATCTTGCCGAGAGTTTTGCCGTTGGTCCTTTCGATCCCCCCGTCTCCTGGGTATGTGCCCGTGCGACGGATCGGGTCGTGACCGAGACACCTTCAGCACGAGAGGACGGTGTGCCATGGGCGAGCGTTCCCTACGGGGTAGCCGACTGGGCAGCGTGAGCTACGAGACCGAGCGGAACACCGCGCCGATCGAGCGTCAGTACGTCGAGTACAAGTGCGCGTCGGGACACCTGTTCTCGGTGCCCTTCGCCGACGACGCCGAGGTCCCCGACACGTGGGAGTGCAAGTTCGACGGCGCTGCCGCGAAGCTCGTGGGTGGTGCGGAGCCGGCCCCCAAGAAGGTCAAGCCGCCGCGGACCCACTGGGACATGCTGCTCGAGCGTCGCTCCGTGGAGGACCTCGAGGAGGTCCTCGCCGAGCGCCTCGAGGTGCTCCGCGGTCGCCGTACGCGCGCCAGCTGAGCGACTCCAGTTCGGAGAACGGCCCCGGTGGGATCTCCCACCGGGGCCGTTCTGCGTCCCGGGCCGGCCCGGTCAGTGCTGCGGGTCGTCCCGCAGCACCTCGCCCTCGATGACCAGCGGCCGCTCCGGCCGCGGCGCAGGTCCGTCCACTCCCTCGGCGCGGGCGCTCCGGACGCGCACCGGGCCCCGCAGGTGCGCCGGCAGCCGGGAGACGAACAGCCGCCCGATCAGCCCGCGCACCAGCGGCCGGGTGGGCGGCAGCAGGCAGAGCAGTCCGACGACGTCGCCGATGAAGCCGGGCAGCACCATGAGCACGCCGCCGACGGCGACCAGCCCGGCGTCCCCCAGCGCACGGCCGGACGGGCGCCGCTCGGCCGCCTGCGACCGCAGCTCGGTGAGCGCGCGGGTGCCCTGCCGGCCGAGCAGCAGCAGCCCGAGCGCGCTGGTCGCCAGCGTGAGCAGGATGGTCGGGCCCAGCCCGATCCAGTTCGCGACGAGCACGAACACGACCACCTCGGCCAGCGCGAGCACGCCGGCCGCGGCGCGCACCCGACGCCCCACGGCTCTCTTCGGTCCAGTCACACCCGGTGCAACGCGCGAGGCGGCCGTCTTGCTCCTGGCTACGCCGTGCGCGAACGGCGTGCCCGGCGCCGCCGGGCGATGCCGGGCCCCACAACCGCTACCAGGGCGCCCAGACCGAGCGCCGTGAGCAGGAACTCCGGCCACGCGCCGAGCCGCTCGGCGACAGTCGTGGAGTCCCGCTGCGCGATGTCCTCGACGAACGTCGCCGGTGTGAACAGCTCCGAGCTGCGGACCACCGACCCGTCGGGCGCGACGATCGCGGAGATGCCGCTCGTGGCCACCACGACCACGGTGCGGCCGTACTCCACGGCGCGGAGCCGGCTGGCGGCGAGTTGCTGCTCGCTCTCGTCGGTGAACCCGAACGTGGCGTTGTTGGTCTGGACGACGAGCATGCCGGCGCCGGCGTCGACGGTGTCGTGCACCAGGCCGTCGTAGACGACCTCGAAGCAGATGACGTCGCCGACGCGGGTGCCGGCCATGTCCAGCACGCCGACCTCGTCCCCGGCGCGGAAGTCCCGGCGCACGAGGTCGACCTTGTCGGTGAAGAAGCGGAAGAACGACCGCGCCGGGACGTACTCCGCCAGGGGCACCGGATGCCGCTTGACGTAGGTCTCCCCCGGGCCGCTCTCCGGATCCCAGACGATGGCGGTGTTGCTGAGGTAGCGGCCCGGCCCCTCGACCACGGCTCCGACCAGGATGGGCGCGTCGATGGCCTCGGCGGCCCGGTCGATCGCCCGGGCGGCGTCGGCGTTGGTGTACGGGTCGATGTCGGAGCTGTTCTCCGGCCACAGGACCAGGTCCGGTTGCTGCGCGTCCCCGCGCTCGACGGCCGCGGCCAGCTCCAGGGTCTGCTCGACGTGGTTGTCGAGGACCGCCCGCCGCTGCGCGTTGAACTCCAGGCCGGCGCGCGGCACGTTCCCCTGGATCACCGCGACGGTCCGGGTGGGGCCGCCGTCGGTCAGCGACGGGCCGGGCAGCGGCAGCCAGGCCAGCGCGCCGACCAGCGGGACGGCGAGGACGGCCACGACGGCCAGCGCCCCGGCCCGCAGCGTGGTCGGCCGCTGCGCGTCGTCCCCGGCGGTACGCCAGGCGCGAACGAGGGCGAGGACGGCGGCGGCCAGCAGCGCGCCGGTCAGGGCGACGGCGAAGCTGACCAACGGCACCCCGCCGTAGGCGGCCAGCGACAGGAAGGGCCCGTCGGTCTGGCTCAGGCCGAGCCGGCCCCAGGGGAAGCCGCCGAGGAACCAGCGGCCGCGCAGCGCCTCGTCGGCCACCCACAGCATCGCCGTCCACAGCGGCCAGAGCGGCAGCCGCGAGGTGGCGGCGGTGGCCGCCCCCAGCAGGGCGTAGTAGGTCGCCTGCCAGATCGCCAGGGCCAGCCACGGGAACGCGCCGACGTAGACGCCGGTCCACGACAGCAGCGGAACGAGGAAGGCCAGGCCGAGGACGAAGCCGAGCCAGGCGCCCGAGCGGGCCCGCTCGCCGCGCACTGCGAGGGCCAGCGCCATCGGACCGACGACGGCGAGGCCCTGCACCGACCAGCCGGGGAAGGCCAGCCACAATGCCAGACCCCCGGCGACGGCCAGCACCGTGCGCCAGGGCAGCCGGCGGCCGCGGGCCGGTCCGGCCGCGGGCTCGGGGGTCCCGGACGGGGTCGCCACCGTCGCGGCTGACGACACGTCGCCTCCCCGGTCGTGGTGCCCGTGGCCCCGGGCGGTTGTGCCGGCGCAGGCGTCGGCCGGGCCGCGGTCGTCGCGGTCCCGGCCCAGCATCCCACTCCGCACGCGGAGGCCGGCCGGAACGACCGCCCCGCGGACCGCTGTCCCGGGGTGCGCGGCGCGGACCGGGTCGCGGCAACCGCGCTCCCGGGGCCGGCCCGCACGGCCGCGGGCGGCGGTCGTCGGGTCGTTGTCCGGGTCGTGCGGTGCCGTGCCGATCCCCGCCGGGAGCCGGTGCGCGCTGCCCCCCGCCCGGTACGCCCCCTCCGACGGCCCGGCACAGGCGGGGATCGAACCGATCCGCGCGACCGGGAGGGTGCGCACCGTCCGGGAGGAGCACGCGCGGTGCCCCCGGAACGGAACTGCAGCGACTGTAGGAACTACGGCGGCGAGGTCGGGCGGGTCCGGTCACCGTCGTGGCGGACCGTGACGGGATCGTTACGGCCGCGGAACCGATTCTCCTGCTACGACCAGCTGACGGCAGGCGGGCCGGGACCGGTCGGCGAGCGCCCGCGAGAGGGTCTCCGTCGTCGCCCAGAGGGCCAGGTCGGCCGGGGCGCCGACGGCCAGGGGGCCTGTGGGATGTTCTCCCCGCACCGCGTACCAGCCGCCGTACGTCGCAGCGTCGAACGCGTCGAACGGACGCAGGCCCGAACCGGACGTGCGGTGGTCGACCGCGGCGTGCACGCTCCCCCACGGGTCCATCGGCGTCACCGGGGCGTCGCTGCCCAGCGCGAGCGCGACCCCGGCGTCGGCGAGGTCGGCGAAGGGGTTACAGGCCAGCGCCCGCTCCACGCCCAGCCGCGCGGCGTACATGCCCTCTCCCCCACCCCAGGCGGCGTCGAACGCCGGCTGCACGCTGGCCACGACGTCCCACGCCCGCATCCGGGCGATCACGTCGGGCCCGACCATCTCGACGTGCTCCAGCCGGTGCCGGCAGGCGCGTACCGCGGCGGCACCGAGCTCGTCGACGACGGCACCGATGGCGTCGAGCACCTGGCCTACGGCGGCGTCCCCGATGCAGTGGAAGCCGGCCTGGATGCCGGCGACGGTGCAGGCCCGGACGTGCTCGACCAGCGAGGCGAGCTCGAACCGCAGCGCCCCGGCGGTCTCCGGCCGGTCGGTGTACGGCTGCCCCAGGGCGGCGGTGTGCGAGCCCAGGGCGCCGTCGCAGAACAGGTCGCCGCCGGCGCCGGCCAGGCCCAGCTCCTGCACGAGCGCGAGGCCGCCGCGCTCGGAGAGCTCACCCCAGTAGCCGAGCAGCCGCGGACCGGGGGCCTCGGCGGCGAGCTGGAGCAGCTCGGCGAGATCGGCCGCGCTCGACACCTCCGGGCCGGCCATCTCGTGCAGGGTGCCGATGCCCAGCGCTCCCGCCTCGGCGAGGGTCGCGCGCTGGGCGGCGCGCCGCTGGGCGGTGCTCACCGCTCCGTAGGCGGCCTGCCGGGCGGCGTGGTGGGCGTCCAGCCGCAGCCGTCCGTCTGCGCCGAACCCCGGCAGCGACCGGATCCCGGGGACGAGGTCCAGCAGCGCCGTCGACACCGTGGCGGAGTGGACGTCGACGCGGGCGAGGTACACCGGCCGGTCGCCGCCGACCGCGTCGAGGTCGGCGCGGGTGAGGCCGCGCCCCTCCGGCCACCCGGTCTCGTCCCAGCCGGTGCCCAGCACGACGCCGTCCGGCACCCGGCGGACGTGCTCGGCCACGGACGCGACGGCGTCCGCGAGGCTCGAGCTCCCGTGGAGGTCGAGACCGGTGAGGGCCAGCCCGGTCGCCGTCGCGTGCACGTGCGCGTCGACGAAGGCCGGGGTGAGCAGGGCCCCCTCCCCCGTCAGCGTGCGGTCCGCGGTCGGCGCCTCCTCCGCGTCGCCCACCCAGGCGATCCGGCCCTCGACGACGTGCACCGCACGGCCGGGCCGGTCGCCGACGGTCACGTCGGTCAGCAGCAGGCTCATGACAGGAGCATGACCGGCCGCCTCCGGTGGCCGGCCACGTCCCCTCCCGGTAGGCACGAGCCATGCCGGTCCCGGACGCCCTCCCGCGTACCGAGCGCCTGCGGCTGCGCCCCTGGACGACCCGCCGCGACGACCTGGCGCGGCTGACCGACCTGTACGGGCGCCCGGAGGTCACCCGGTGGCTGGGCGGCGGGCCGTCGGTGACGCCGGTCGAGCTGGTGCAGCGCTGGCAGCAGATCGGCGTCGCGGATCCCCGTCTCGGCGTCTGGGCGATCGAGACGGGGTCGCCCTCCCGGATCGCCGGCACCGTGCTGCTCAAGCCGCTGCCGGGCGGGATCGGCGAGGTCGAGGTGGCGTGGCACCTGCACCCCGACTCCTGGGGCTGCGGCTACGCGACCGAGGCGGCGCACGCGGTGATCGACCGGGCGTTCTCCGGCGGGGTGCCTGAGGTGTACGCCGTCGTCCGGCCCGGCAACACCGCCTCGGTGGCGGTGTGCCGGCGGCTGGGGATGCAGCCGCTGGGGCTGCTCCGCCGCTGGTACGACGTCGAGCTGGAGACCCACCGGCTGATCGCCCCGGTGGTCGTGGACTGAGGGCTCAGCCGCGGCGCACCAGGCGGCGCAGCCGCGCCAGAGGGTGCGGCCGCTTCGGCTTCTCCCGGGTACCGGAGTAGTCCGAGACGTCCAGCGCCTTTGCCTCCTCCGGGGTCGGCGCGGTACCGCCGAGGTGCGCGGGCTGCCACCACAGGTCCTCGGGGCCGGCCGGCTGCTGCGGGTAGTCCCGCTGCGCCCGGTCCAGCAGCTCCTCCATCGCCGCGCGGGTGCGCCGCAGCAGAGGTGCCGTCCGCTCCCCCGGCACGGGCACGATCGGCTCCCCCAGCACGACCGTCACCGCCACCCCGCGGCGCAGCTGCGGCTTGTGGTGCTTGGTGGTGATCCGCTGCCCGCCCCAGACCGCCGCCGGGATGATCGGCACCCCCGCGTCGATCGCCATCCGCGCGGCACCGGCCTTGAGATCCTTCACCGTGAAGCTGCTGCTGATCGTCGCCTCGGGGAAGACCCCGACGACCTGCCCGTCCTTGAGCGCGCGGACCGCGGCCTCGAAGGCGGCCGCGCCGGCCCGGCGGTCCACCGGGATGTGCTGCATCGCCCGCATGAACGGCCCGGCGAACCAGTGCCCGAAGACCGACGCCTTGGCCATGAACCGGACCAGCCGGTGGGACTGCAGCGCGCCCAGGCCGAGGAACGTGAAGTCGAGGTAGCTGACGTGGTTGCTGCAGATGATCGCGCCGCCCGTGCGCGGCACGTGCTCGCTGCCGCGGACGTCGAAGCGGAAACCGAACAGCTGGAAGACCACGATGGCCAGCCGGACGACGAACCGGTACGGCCGGTCCCGCGGGTCGGGCCGGGGCCCGTACAGGTCGGGCCGTACGACGTCGCGCCAGCGCACCGTTGCCATGCGCGGACGATAACCGTCCCCGCTGTGACCTGCCGGTGTCGGATCAGCCCGTGGTGATCTCGATCGCCGCGCGCACCACGCCGGTCAGGGCGCCGGTCTCCCGGTGCACCCGCCGCTGCTCGTCCGCCCCGGTCCCGCGGTCCAGGATCGTGGCCACACCGGCGGAGACCCGCTCGTCGTCCCCGGCGTCGGCCAGGGCGGGCCGCACGTGGTCCAGCAGCGCGGCGACGACCTCGGCCGCGGGAGCCGGCCGGCCCGTGGCCGGGGAGACCAGGTCGCCGCTCATCCCCCACCGGGCAGCACGCCACCCGGAGGCCCGGACCACCTCGGTGCGGACGTCGGGCGCCGGGATCCCGTCGCGCCACTCGCGCGCCGCGGTCTCCACCAACCCGCGGACCAGACCGGCATGGGTGACGGCGTCCTCGACGTGCAGCGCCACGTCGGCGATGCGGACCTCGACGGTGGGCCACTGCTCGGACAGCCGGGCGTCGAAGTAGACCATCCCCGTGTCGACGATCGTCCGCGTCGCGACGAGGTCGGCCACCACGCGGGCGTAGTCGGCCGCGTCGGCGAACAGCTCGGTCGGGCCGGACGACGGCCACCGGTTCCACGACTGCGAGCGGAAGCTGGCGTACCCGCTGTCGCGGCCCAGCCAGAAGGGCGAGTTGCTGGTCAGCGCGGTCAGGACCGGCAGCCACACGCGGATCCGGTTGAGGACGACGACGCCCTCCTCGTCGTCGGCCACCGACACGTGCACGTGGCAGCCGCAGATGAGCTGCTCGAGCGCGGTCAGGCCGAACGTCTCGGTCATGTCGGCGTACCGCTCCCCCGGTGTCGTGACGGGCTCGACCCGGACCGGTGAGCTGGCCAGTGCCGCGACCCGCGCACCGACCGCCCGTGCGGCGGCGTCCGCCCGGCCGCGCCAGTGCCGCAGCTCCTCGGTCACCCCCGCCAGGTCGGAGCAGACCCGCGTGCCGAGCTCGATCTGCTGCGCCTTGAGCTCCGGCACGAGGTGCCCGGCGGGGTCGCCGTCCCCTCCCCCGTCGTCGTCCGCCTGCCCTCGTGCCGCCCGGTCGTGCTCGCCCACCGTCTCGGCCTCACCCCATCGCGCCGCCGCCGCCAACGCCTGGGGCCCGAGCGGCACGGGGACCCCGTCCGGGTCCACGACCAGCAGTTCCTCCTCGACACCCAGCGTCCGCACCGGCTGATGCTCCCCCGCCGGGCGGTGGCTGAACCGCAGGTCCCCCGATAGGTGCTCCTGCGGTGTCAACGGCGGTGCCTGCCGGAAAAAACCTGCGATGTTGTTGGGGATAACGGTAGACTTCCGAGATGGCACGTGAGTGGCAGCTCCCCCTGCCCGACATGCCGGCGCCACCCCCGGAACGGGCCTGGCGGCGGCTGACGGCGCCCGAGGGCTACGAACCGCAGTGGCGGCGGCTGGTCGACGCCGCCCTGGAACTGGGGCTGGGCCCCGACGACCTGGCCGAGGACGGGCTGGAACCCGTCGCGGTCGCCCGCGGCTGGCGGCCAGCGACCGTCACGCTCTACAGCAAGGTGGCCCGGTACGGCGGCGTCGCGCTGCCCGTCCCGCGGACGCCGGAGCCGGCGACCGACACCCTGGACCTGCGCCCGCTCACCGAGATCCGCAGCGAGGACCCCGAGCACCTGCGCGCGGTCACGTGGTGCGCTCTTGCGCTGGGCTGGCCGGCCGCCGTCGGGCAGTTCCGCTCGCTGCGCCGCGACCAAGTCCACCCCTCGGCGGGGCGGCTGGTCGTGCGGACCGACGACGGCGAGTGGGCCGTCCCCGGCGCGACGACGGCCTGGCATGCCTGGGAGACCGTGCGCGGGCGGTTCCCCGCGCTCGCGGCCAGCCCCTGGGTGCTGCCGGCGCTCCGGCGGGGTCCGGGTCTGGACTCGCGGATCGGCGGCCGGTTGTCGAACCAGGCGCTGCAGGTGACGTTCACCAAGCACGCCGTCGGCACGGGGCACCACCTGCGCGCGACGGCACCTCCCCGCAGTCGCGACCGCGCCGCGGCGCTTGCGGAGGCCTACCGGGAGCTCTCCTACGACTCGTTCCGGCGGCTGTCCCTGGCCGCCGGGGCGCCACCGGTCAGCAGCCGCGGCGTGGTCCGCGCCGAACGGGCCGTCGCCCGCGAGGCCCGCCGGGCCGGCTGAGGGCCGCCCACCTGTCCCGCGGACGCTCGAGCTCTGCCCATCATGCTGGGCAGAGCCCGAGCGAGCCCAGAGAGGTGTGCCGACGCGAGGTGGCTGACGCTCAGAGCAGCGTCAGCTGTTCGGGGAGGTCGGCCGCCTCCGCGACAGCCCGCGCCGGTGCCGCGCCCGGTAGCCCCGCGGCCGGGTCCTCCCGTCGCTCGGGGAGGCTCCCGGCCGGGAAGGCGGCCTCGTCGTCGCCTGGGACGCCGGCGCCGCGGGCCTCTCCCCCGGCCTGCCGGTCCAGCCTGTGGGCGGCGAGCAGCGGAGCGACCCGGTCGGCGAGCCAGCGCCGGTACTCGGCCGGGACGTAGGCGCCGCGGCCGTACAGCTGCCGATAGCGCGGGACCAGCTGCGGGTGCTCGCGCTGGAGCCAGGCCGTGAACCACTCCCGGGCGCCCGGCCGCAGGTGCAGCGGCACCACGGTCACCCCGGTCGCCCCCGCGGCCGCGATCGCGCCGATGGCGGCGTCCAGGTGCGCCCGGTGGTCGGTCAGCCCGGGCAGCACCGGAGCGAGGAAGACCCCGCAGGGCAGCCCGGCGTCGGCGACCGCGCGGACCAGGTCGAGGCGGGCCCGCGGTGACGGCGCCCCTGGCTCGAGCGCGGCGTGCAGCTCCTCGTCCCAGATGGCCATGGAGACACCCAGGCCGACCGGGACGTCGCGGGCGGCCGCGGCCAGCAGGGGGACGTCCCGGCGCAGCAGGGTGCCCTTGGTGAGGATCGAGAACGGTGTCCCGGACCCGGCGAGCGCCCCGATCACCCCGGGCATGAGCCGGTAGCGGCCCTCGGCGCGCTGGTAGGGGTCGGTGTTGGTGCCCAGCGCCACGTGCTCGCGCTTCCACGACGGCCGCGCCAGCTCCCGCCGGAGGACGTCGACGAGGTTGGTCTTGACGACGATCTGGGTGTCGAAGTCCCGCCCCGTGTCCAGCTCCAGCCACTGGTGCGTCCCGCGAGCGAAGCAATAGGCACAGGCATGACTGCAGCCGCGGTACGGGTTGATCGTGTGGCCGAACGGCATGCCGGAGTCGGCCGGGACGGCGTTGAGGGCCGACTTCGCCCGCACCTCGTGGAACGTCAGCCCGGGGAACTCCGGCACCTCGACGCTGCGCAGCAGGCCGCGGACCGACGGCATGCCGGGCAGCGTCGTCCCGTCGTCCAGGTCCAGCCGCTGGGCGTCCCACCGCACGCATCTATCCGAACACGCGTTCGATCAGCTGTCCAGCCAGCTCGCGATGTCCGGCGCACGAGGACGCGGAGTCGAGTGCCGCTGTGCACCTGTCCACCCCATCGCCGCGACGAGAGGTGGATGTCTGCACAACGGCGGCTCCTGACCGCGAGGCGGCGGCCAGCAGCCCGCACAGGGAGCGCCTCAGACCGGAGGCCGGTCCTCGAACACCGTCGAGAGCACCACCGTCGTCCGGGTGCTCGCGTTGGCCAGGGAGCGGATCTCCCGCAGGAGGTCCTCCAGCGCCTGGGTCGAGGCGACCCGGACCTTGAGAAGGTAGCTCTCCGCCCCGGCGACGGAGTGGCACGCCTCGATGGCGGTGAGGTGGGCGAGCTTGCCCGGCGCCTCCTCCGCCCGGTCCACGTCCAGCGGCGTGATCGCGACGAAGGCGGTCAGGCCGAGTCCGAGCTCCCCCGCGTCCAGGCACGCCCGGTACCCGGTGATGAGCCCGCGCTGCTCCAGCCGGCGCACCCGCTGGTGCACCGCCGAGACCGACAAGCCCACCCGCTCGGCCAGCTCGGTGTAGCTGGCCCGGCCGTCCCGGGCCAGCGCGGCCAGCAGCGCCCGGTCGACGTCGGCCGGGCCGCCGTCAGCCGGGGAGGTGGACGAGCTCATGGGAGCCGGAGTTGAACGACCGCACGCCGTCGTCGGTGCAGACCACGATGTCCTCGATGCGGGCCCCGCAGCGCCCGGCGAGGTAGATGCCGGGCTCCACGGAGAACGCCATCCCCGGGACGAGGGGCAGCTCGTTGCCGGCCACGATGTACGGCGCCTCGTGGGTGTCCAGCCCGATGCCGTGCCCGGTGCGGTGGATGAAGTGCTCACCCCAGCCGGCGTCGGTGATCACCCGGCGCGCGACGGCGTCGACCTCCTGCGCGGCGAGCCCGGGACGGACCGCGGCGCACGCGGCCCGCTGGGCCTCCTGGAGGACGGCGTACCACTCGGCGGTCTCGGCGTCGGCCTGTCCGCCGACGACGTAGGTGCGGGTGCAGTCGGAGCGGTAGCCGCTGGGCAGCTCGCCACCGATGTCGACGACGACGAGGTCGCCGGCCTGCACGACGCGGTCGGAGAGCTCGTGGTGCGGGCTGGCGCCGTTGGGGCCGGAGCCGACGATCGTGAAGTCCACCGCCACGTGCCCCTCGGCGAGGATCGCGGCCGCGATGTCGGCGCCCACCTCCGCCTCGCTGCGCCCCACCCGGAGCAGGTCGGCCATCCGCGCGTGCACCCGGTCGATCGCGGCGCCGGCGGCGGCCAGCTCCTCGACCTCGGCGGGGGTCTTGACCATCCGCAGCCGGTCCAGGACCGGGCCGGCCAGCTCCAGTGCGGAGCCGGGCAGCGCCCGCTGCACCCCGAGTGCGTGCTCGGCCCAGGTACGCGACCCGACCGCGACCCGCGCCGGAGCCGAGCCCAGCCGGTCGGACGCCGCGCGGGCGAGCAGCGCGAAGGCGTCGTCGGTCTCGTCCCAGGCGAGGACCTCCAGGTCCAGCGCACCGGCCGGGCTCGCGCCCACCATCGGCGCCTCCAGCCGCGGCACGACGAGGAACGGTTCGCCGCGGCGCGGGACCACCAGCGCGGTCAACCGCTCCATGGCGTGCGCGTGGTAGCCGCTGAGGTAGCGCAGGTCCGACCCCGGCGTCAGCACCAGGAGGTCGAGCCCCACCTCCTCCGCCACGTCCCGCGCGGCATGCACCCGCTCGATCGTCACCAGTCCCCCCGCGTCGCTGCCCACGGTCGGAGACTATCCGTGGGGCACGACCGATCCCGAGCCAGTTACCGGAGCCGTTACCGTCCCGGGTCGTGACGACGATGCTGCTGGACGCGGCCAGCCTGTACTTCCGAGCCTTCTACGGCGTGCCGACGAGCGTGACCTCGCCCGACGGTCGTCCGGTCAACGCCGTCCGCGGCTTCCTCGACATGTCCGCCCGGCTGATCGCCGCGCACCGGCCCGACCGCTGGGTGGCCTGCTGGGACGACGACTGGCGGCCGGCGTTCCGCGTAGAGGCGCTGCCGTCCTACAAGGCGCACCGCCAGGCCCCCGAGGGCGGCGAGGAGGTGCCCGACGAACTGGGCCCGCAGGTGCCGGTGCTGGTGGAGGTCCTCGCGGCGGCCGGTCTGGCCCGGGTGGGCGCGCCCGGCTACGAGGCCGACGACGTGATCGGCACGCTGGCCACCCGGGCGCGCGGCCCGGTCGACGTGGTCACCGGCGATCGCGACCTGTTCCAGCTGGTCGACGACGCGCGCGGGGTGCGGGTCCTCTACACCAACCGGGGGATCAACGACATCGAGGTCGTCGACGAGGGAGCGGTGGCGGCGAAGTACGGGATCCCCGGCCGGGCCTACGCCGACTTCGCCGTCCTCCGGGGCGACCCGAGCGACGGCCTGCCGGGCGTGAACGGGATCGGCGCGAAGACCGCGGCCGCGCTGATCACCGAGTTCGGGGACCTCGCCGCGATCCGGGCGGCGGCGGCACGCACCGTCGTCCCGAAGGCGCCGCTGACGGCGGCGGTGCTGAAGCGGCTGCACGCCGGCGGCGAGTACCTGGACGCCGCGCCGGTCGTGGTGGCGGTGGCCACGGACATCGACATGCCGGCCGTGGACGGCGCGCTGGCCCGGCGGCCGGCCGATCCGGCGACGCTCGCCGAGCTGGCCGCGACGCACGGGATCGAGTCCTCGGTGCGCCGCATGGCCGCGGTGCTCGGCTGGCCGGCCGACGCGCTCGGCTGAGCGCGCCGGCCGGACCGGCTACGAGGTCTCGTTCCAGGTGTAGTCGCCGTCGTCGCTGGTGATCACGATCGTGATCGTCGTCGGCTCGCCCTCCACGGTGGCCGAGCACTGGTAGTCGGCGTCGACCTCGACCTCCAGCTCGGGGCAGTCCAGGTCGCTGAGCTCCAGGTCGTTCTGCTCCTGGAACTGCTGGCCGACGTCGCGGCTGACCGCGTCGGGGTCGAGCACCGTCTTCTTGAACACGGTCAGCGGCAGGACGACCGCCGCGACCACGATCACGAGGGCGAGCAGGGCGAGGCCGACGATCAGGCCGGTCCGCGACTTCTTCGTCGGCGGCTGCTGGCCGTACTGCTGCCCGTAGCCGGGCTGGCCGTACTGCTGCTGGCCGTACTGACCGGGCTGGCCGTACTGGGGCTGGCCGTAGGCCGGCTGACCCGGCTGCCCGTAGCCGGGCTGGCCGTACTGCGGCTGGCCTTGGCCGGGCTGGCCGTACTGGGGCTGGGCCGGCTGCCCGTAGCCGGGCTGGCCGTAGGAGGGCTGGTTGCCGTACCCACCGGGCGCCGGCTGGCCGTACGAGGGCTGCCCCGGCTGCTGGCCCGGCTGCCCGTACTGCCCCGGCTGGTTGCCACCCTGCGGTGGGTTGGTCATCGTCGCTCCCGGTCGGACGGTGTCTGGCGCTGGTCGCCGTGGCCCGCGGTGCGCAGGCGGTGGCATTCTGCCCCACCGCCGTGCCGTAGGCGGGCCTCCGGCGCGCTGGACGGCCGGAGCCGGCCCGTCAGCCGCTGACGGCGACGGCCACCACCCCGCGGCGGACGCGGGTGACCGCCGCCCGTGCGGTCGCCGCCACGACGTCGTCGGCGCCCTTGCCGAGCTGGTCGAGAAGGTCGAGCAGCATCCGCGCCCAGCGGACGAAGTCGCCACCCGACAGCTCCGTGCCGGCCTGCTCGGCGCCGGCGAGCACCCGGTCGAGGTCCTGCCCGTCGGCCCAGCGGTAGGCCGCCCAGGCGAACCCCAGGTCGAGGTCGCGGGTCTGCGGGACGCCGTGGTCGACCTCGACGTCCAGCAGCCGGGAGCGGATCCGCCGCATCTCGGCGATCGTGGTGGCCACCTTCCCGGCCGGGACGGCGGGCTGGGCCGGCGTCTCCCGCCGGGCCTCGAACACCACCGTGGAGACGACCGCGGCCAGCTCCGCCGGCGTCAGTCCGCGCCAGGCCCCCGCGCGCAGGCACTCAGCGACCAGCAGGTCCGCCTCGGACCAGATGCGCGACAGTCGGCGGCCCTCGTCGGTCACCACCGGGGTGTCCTCGACCGTCGCCACCTCCCCTGGCTCGGCCGGCGACAGCGGCGCGACCTCCGGCACCAGGTAGCCCAGCTCCTCCAGCACGTCGCAGGTGCGGTCGAACTGCCGGGTGAGGGACCCGGTGCGCTCGGCCATCCGCCGCTGCAGCGCCTCGGCCTCGGAGACCGCCCGCAGCCACCGGTCGGCCGCGCGCACCCGCTCCTCCCGGTCGGGCAGCGAGTGCACCGGGTGGGCCTTCAGCGCGCGGCGCAGGTCCGCGAGCACCGGGTCGTCGGCGGCGACGGAGCGGTTCTTGACCCGGCGGGCGCCGAGGTCGTTCTCCACCCGGGCGTTGCGCAGGGTGGCCGCGAGGTCGCGCCGGGCGTGCGGGCTGCGGTGGTTGAAGTTCCGCGGCACCCGCACGCGGGCCAGCGCGGTCACCGGCGTCGGGAAGTCGATCGGGCCGAGCCGGCCGGCCCACTTGTCCTCGGTCACCACGAGCGGGCGGGCCTCGCCGTCGCCGCTCAGGCCGCCGTCGGGCACGCCGGGGTCGAGGACGACGGCCAGTCCCTGGCGCCGTCCGGAGGGCACCCGGATGACGTCCCCGGGCCGCAGCGCCGCCAGCGCCTCGGCGGCCTCCAGGCGCCTCTTGGCCTGCGAGTCGCGGGAGAGCTCCTTCTCCCGGTCGGAGATCTGCCGGCGCAGCCGCACGTAGCCCGCGACGTCCCCGCCCTCGGTGGACATCTCCGCGGCGAACCGCTCGGCGTCGCGCTCGTGGCGCGCCGCGGACCGGGCGAGGCCGACCACCGACCGGTCGGCCTGGAACTGGGCGAAGGAGGACGCGAGCAGCTCGCGGGCCCGCGCCCGGCCGAAGCTGCCGACCAGGTTGACCGCCATGTTGTAGCTGGGCCGGAACGACGACTTCAGCGGATAGGTGCGGGTGCTCGCCAGCCCGGCGACGACGGAGGGGTCCACGCCCGGCGCCCAGACGACGACCGCGTGCCCCTCGACGTCGATGCCGCGCCGCCCGGCACGCCCGGTGAGCTGGGTGTACTCCCCCGGCGTCACGTCGACGTGGGCCTCGCCGTTCCACTTCACCAGCCGCTCGAGGACGACGGTGCGGGCGGGCATGTTGATGCCCAGGGCGAGGGTCTCGGTGGCGAAGACGGCCTTGACCAGGCCGCGGACGAAGCACTCCTCGACGGTCTCCTTGAAGGCGGGCACCAGGCCGGCGTGGTGGGCGGCGATCCCGGCCATGAGGCCCTCGCGCCACTCCCAGAAGCCGAGGACGTGCAGGTCCTGCTCGGGCAGCGAGCCGGTGCGCTCGTCGACGATGGCGGCGATCTCGGCGCGCTCGGCCTCGTCGGTGAGCCGCAGGCCCGAGCGCAGGCACTGGTCGACGGCGGCGTCGCAGCCGTTGCGGCTGAACACGAAGGTGATCGCCGGGAGCAGGCCGGCGCGGTCCAGCCGCTCGATCACGTCCGGCCGGGCCGGGGGCCGCCACCGCGGCCGGGTGTCGTAGCCCTCCCGCCGGCGGCTGCCCCCTCCCCCGCCGCCCCAGGTGTCCATCCGGCGTTCCTGCTCCCGGACGAAGCGGACCAGTTCGGGGTCGACGACCGACGCGCCGCGCTCGCGGGTGGGGAGCTGCCGGGGCTCCTCCCCCCGTTCGGCGGCGTGCGCGGCGGGGCGGAGGGAGAACAGGTCGAACACGCGGTTGCCCACGAGCATGTGCTGCCAGAGCGGGATCGGCCGCACCTCGCTGACGACGACCTTCGTGTGGCCGCGGACGGTGACCAGCCAGTCAGCGAACTCCTCCGCGTTGCTCACCGTCGCCGACAGGGAGACGAGGGTGACCGACTGCGGCAGGTGGATGATCACCTCCTCCCAGACCGCGCCGCGGAACCGGTCGGCGAGGTAGTGGACCTCGTCCATCACGACGTAGCCGAGCCCGGTCAGGGCCGGGGACTCGGCGTAGAGCATGTTCCGCAGGACCTCGGTGGTCATGACGACGACCGGGGCGTCGCCGTTGACGGCGTTGTCCCCGGTCAGGAGGCCGACCCTGTCCGCGCCGTACCGCTGCACCAGGTCGGCGTACTTCTGGTTGGACAGCGCCTTGATCGGCGTCGTGTAGAACGCCTTGCGGCCCTCGGCGAGCGCCTTGTGGACGGCGAACTCCCCCACCACCGTCTTGCCGGCACCGGTCGGCGCGCAGACCAGCACGCCCGCGCCCTCGTCGAGCGCCTCGCAGGCCTCCACCTGGAAGGGGTCCAGGGAGAACCCGAGCTCCGCGGTGAACTCGGCGAGGGCGGGGTGCGCGTTCCGGCGCCGGGCAGCCGCGTACCGCTCTGCGGGGCTGGACATGGGCTCCACGGTAGGCGCTGCGGCCCTCGGTCTCAGCCGGAGTGCCCGAGGCCCCGCCTCGTCGTCGCCGCTTCCCCGCTCGTGGAGGTGACCGGCCGCCTCCGGCGGCGAGGATGTTGGGCATAACGGTTGTATGACGGCCTCACTGCAGGGGCCCGCCGCGCGCTCGCGAGGGGTGGAGGGCAGCGGGGTCCGTCGTCAGTCGTCGGTGGGCGGGCCGCCGAGCAGCGCGCCGCCGTCGACGGAGAAGGTCTGCCCGCTGACGTAGGCCGAGGCGTCCGAGGCGAGGAAGAGGATCGCGTTGCCGATGTCGGCAGGGACACCGATCCGGCCCAGCGCCGTCCCCCGGCCCAGCTGCTCCTGGTCGAGACCGGCGACCTCCCAGGCGGCCGAGGCGCGCTCGGAGGCGATCCCCCCGACGGCGATGCAGTTGGCCCGGATCCCGTGGCGGCCCCACTCGGCGGCGGTGACGCGGGTGAACATCTGCAGGGCGGCCTTCGCGGCGCTGTAGCCGGCGCCGTACCGGACCCCGGTGACCCCGGCCCCCGACGACAGGTTGACGATCGTGCCGCTCCCGGCGGCGATCATGTGCCGGCCGGCCTCGCGGGTGCAGAGGAACGGGCCCTTGGCGTTGAGGTCGAAGACCGAGTCCCACGCCTTGGTGGGGGTGTCCTCCAGCGGCCCCATGCGGGTGCCCCCGGCGTTGTTGACCAGGACGTCGACCCGGCCGAACTCCGCGATCGTCGCCTCGACCAGGGCGACCACCGAGTCCTCCTTCTTCACGTCGGTCGGCACGGCGAGCACCCGGACGCCGAGGTTGCCGGCCTGCGCGCCCAGCTCGAGCAGCTCGGTGCGCACCCGCTGCAGGTCGGCCTCGGTACGGGCGGCGAGCACCACGCCGTCGATGCCGTGCCGGACGAAGATCCGGGCGGTCTCCGCGCCGATGCCGGTGCCGCCTCCGGTGACGATCGCGGTCTTCCCGCGGAGGCTGAGCAGGTCCTGGGCGGGCACGGTCACGGATCGCTCCTCGGTCGGGTGCCGACGACGCGCAGCGCGCCGGGGACGCATTCGGCGACCGCCGGCAGCGGCGCCACCCGCTCGCCGTCGGCGTAGGTGGTAAGCCCGGGCGCCTCGAGCTCCACGCGGACGGCGCGGTGCACCGTGACCGCGGGGTGCTCGACGTGCGTGCCGGCGGTCAGCCGCGGCCGGGTGCGGATCAGCTCCCGCCGGCTGATCGGGCCCACCACGGTGACGTGGAAGAGCCCGTCGGCGGGATCGGCGGCCGGGCAGACGCGCATGCCGCCGCCGTACCAGGCGGTGTTGCCGACGGCGACCAGGGTGACCGGCAGGGTGCTCCGCTCCCCGTCGAGGGTGAGCGTCAGCTCGTGCGGCCGCAGCCGGGCCAGCTCGGCCAGGATCGCCACGTCGTAGCGCCGCGGTCCGCGGGGCCAGCGCAGCCGGTTGGCGCGGTCGGTGACGGCGGAGTCGAACCCGCAGCAGAGCACCGTCGCCCACCACCGCGCGCCGGTCCGCCCGGCGTCGACGCTGCGCACGCTGCCCGCGTGCAGGTCCTCGGCGACGGCGCGGGCGGCGGCCGCCGGATCGGAGGGCACCCCGAGCGCCAGGGCCAGGTCGTTGCCCGTGCCGGCGGGGACGACCGCCAGCGGGGTGGGGGTCCCGGCCACCGCCTGGAGGCCGGCGTGCGCGGCGCCGTCACCTCCGACGGCGACGACCACGGACACGCCGTCGGCGACCGCGGCGGCGGCCTGCTGCTCGGCGTCGGCGCGGGTGGTGGCGGGCAGCACGCGGGGCGTCACCCCGGCGGCCCGGAGGGCGTCGAGCGCAGCGTCGGCTGCGGCCGGTGCCCGTCCGCGGCCGGCGCCGGGGCTGACCAGGACGGCCGCGGAGAGTCCGGTGCCCACCGCGGGGGTCAGCGCGTGGGTGCGGCGGGGCCGGCGACGGGCTCGTCGTCCAGCGCGGTGGGACGGGCGTCGAGCGGGGATGCCTCGTCGTCGTCGACGTCGTGGAAGCCCTCGATCGCCGCGCGGCGCGCCCGCCGCTTGTCGACCACGCGCGCGATCTGGATGGCCACCTCGAACAGCACGCACATCGGGGCGGCCATGAGCAGCATCGTGAACGGGTCCTGGGTCGGGGTGATGAAGGCGGCGAAGACGATGGTGAGGAAGTAGATCCACCGCCGCCCCTTGCGCAGCACCTCGTAGCTCAGGATCCCGATCAGGTTGAGCGCGACGGCGATCAGCGGCAGCTCGAAGCTCACGCCGAAGGCCAGCAGCAGGGAGATGACGAAGCCGATGTAGTCCTGCGCGGTGAGGGCGATCGCCACGCCGTCGCCGGCCAGCCCCAGCAGCAGCTCCAGGCCCTTGGCCAGGGAGATGTAGGCCAGGCCCGCGCCCAGGGCGAACAGCGTCGAGGAGGCGGCGACGAAGCCGACGCCGTACCGCTTCTCGTTCCGCTTGAGCCCCGGGGTGATGAACGCCCACAGCTGGTACAGCCAGAACGGGGCCGACAGCACGATCCCGACGATGAACGCGATCTTCAGCCGGATCAGCGCGCCGCCGAAGACGTCGGTGACCAGGAGGTCGCAGTCGCCGGCGTCGGTGGTGTCGAAGGCGCGCTGCGAGGGGTCGAGCGCGCAGTAGGGCGCCCGGATGAACTCGCCGAGCCCGTGCTCGTACCACCAGAACGCGACGGCGGTCGCGATCAGGATGAAGAAGAGCGCCTTGCCCAGCCGGTTGCGCAGCTCGGTCAGGTGCGCGATGAGCGACATGGTCGCCGCCGCGTCCCGCGGCGGCTTGCGCCGCCTGCGGGCGCGGGGAGGTGCGGCCTCGCTCACCGTCGTCGTGCCGGGGGGATCAGCGCGCGGGGTCGGCCGAGCCGGAGGCCTGGGCGGCCCGGGCCCGCAGCGCCGCGGCACGCGCCTCGGCGGCCTGCGCCTCGGCCTCGAGCTGCTCGGCGCGCAGCTGCGCGGTCAGGTCACCGGGCGCGGGGTCCACGATCTCGCCCCGCAGCGGGGCGGAGGTGGACGCCGGGGCCTTCGCGCGGACCTCGGCGGCCTTGTCGTCGTCCTTCATGCCCTTCATCTCGCCCTTGAAGATCCGCAGCGAGCGGCCGAGCGAGCGGGAGGCATCGGGCAGCTTCTTGTACCCGAAGAGCAACAGGACGGCCAGGATGATCAGACCGATCTCCAGGGGGCCGAGGTTCATCGGGTCTCCTCCACGGTGGGTTGGGCTCCGCCGATGCTACGCCGGGGACTGCGCCGGACCGGGAAGTCGCGAGGTGTTCGCGGGCTGGTCACCCATCGGTTCACCGGCCGCGCGCCCCGCCTGGACCTGCTGGGCCTGCGCGAGCAGCGGGGCGACCTCGCGCTGCAGCCCCTCGGCCTCCCGGCCGAGCCGCTGGAGCGCACCGAGGACGCCGTACGCCAGGAACCCCAGGACGAGCAGGCACAGCAGGGGGACGGCGATCCAGACGACCAGCAGCACGACGCCGACCCTAGCCGCCGGTGTAGCGGGCCAGGGCCGCGCGCGCGTCGCCGGCCACCGCGGCGGCGAGGTCGACCGGCTCGTCGACGACCGCCCCGCCGCCCAGCGAGGCGACCAGCCGCCGTGCCCAGGCGAGGTCGCCGGTCCGCACGGCGACCGCGAGCCCACCCGCGGGCTCCTCGACCTCGCGCACGTCCTCGACCGGGTAGTACTCGGCCACCCAGCGGGCGGCCGGGGCCAGCCGGAGCCGGACCAGCGGCGCGTCCGGCCCGGGGTGGTAGACGCCGCCCTCGACGTCGCGCTCGTGTGCCTCCGGCGGCGGCGCCGCGGGCTCGTCGAGGACGACGACGTCGTCGACGCGGTCGATCCGGAAGAGCCGGACGCCCTCGGCGCGGCGGCACCAGGCCTCGAGGTAGGAGTGGCCGTCGACGAGCAGCAGCCGCATCGGGTCGACGGTCCGCTCGGTCCGCTCGTCCCGGGTGGGCACGTAGTAGTGCAGGTGCAGGGCCCGCCGGCGCTCCAGGCCGTCCCGGACGACGGCGAGGGCGTGCTCGCGCGCGTCGACCGACAGCGCCACCGGCGCCGACCGCTCGGCCGCGTGCCCGGCGACGGCGGATATCTTGGCCAGCGCGCGGCTGACCGCCTCCCGCTCGGCGAGGCCCGGGGACTCCAGCAGCGCGCGCAGCGCGACGACCAGGGCCACGGCCTCGTCGGTGGTCAGCCGCAGCGGGCGCACCATGCCGGCGGTGAAGGTGACCCGCACCCGGTCGCCCTCGAAGGAGAGGTCGATGAGGTCACCCGGGCCGTAGCCGGGCAGCCCGCACATCCAGAGCAGCTCCATGTCGCGGCGCAGCTGCCGCTCGGTCACCCCGAAGTCGCGGGCGGCCTCGGCCAGCGGCACGCCGTCGGGCCGCGCGGTGAGGTACGGGACCAGCGAGAGCAGGCGGGTCATCCGCTCGGTCGTGCCGGGGGCGCTCATGCCGGCTGCCCCATCGCGGCGAGCCGGGTCAGCCGCTCGACCACGGCGTCCCGGACGACCTGCGGCGACTCGACCAGCACGTCGGCGCCGTACGCCGCGAGCTCGTCGGCCAGCCGGCGCGGCTCGGTGGTGCGGATCTGCAGCAGGTCGTCCCCGTCGGCGGCCGGGCCGAGCGCGGTCGCGTGCCGGCGCAGCCCGATCGCCGTGCCCGGACGCGCGCGGACGACGACCAGCTGCTCCTCTCCCCCGTCCTGGCGCGCCACCATCTCGGCCAGGTCGAGGTCCGGCGGCGGCTCGAAGGCCCCGGCCGGGCCGCTCACCCGCGGGGCCCCCAGCACGCGCGACAACCGGAACACGCGCGGCGCCTGCCGGTCGAGGTCGTGGCCGACCAGGTACCAGCGGCCGTGCCAGGCCACCACGCCCCAGGGCTGGACCCGGCGGCGGGCCGGGGCGCCCTCGTCGGGACGGCGGTAGTCGAACTCGACCAGGCGGCGGTCGCGGGCCGCCGCGTAGCAGGGCTCGAAGGAGGGCTCGTCGGAGTCCAGCCGGGGCCGCAGCGGCAGCGCCCGGCCGGGATCGACGTCGACCCCCGCGGCCTTGAGCTTCACCAGGGCGCTCTGTGCGGCGCCGGCCAGCTGCGCGGACTCCCAGAGCCGCAGGGCCAGGCCGACGGCGGCGGCCTCCTCGCCGGTGAGGGTGAGCTCGGGCAGCTCATAGTCGGCCCGCGCGATGCGGTAGCCGTCCTCGGTGTCGAAGGCGCTGGTCCGGCCGGTCTCGAGCGGGACGCCCATCTCGCGGAGGTCGGCCTTGTCCCGCTCGAACATCCGCTTGAACGCCTCGTCGGCGCGCTCGGTGCCGTCGTCGAGCTCGTAGCCGGGCACGGTGGCGCGGATCCGCGCGGCGCTGACGTACTGCCGGGTACCGAGGAGGGCGATGACCAGGTTCACCAGTCGCTCTGCCCGCTTCGCCGCCACGCGCCCAGGCTAGTCATCCCCGGGGCCCCTACTCTGCCCGCGTGGGGGACGAACGGACGACCGGTACCCGGATCCGCTGGCGGCGCGGCACGGTGACCGCCGTCGGCCGCTCGTGGCACGACGCGGTCGAGCTGACCGTCGAGGTCCCCGGCGACGGCGCCGTGCGGTCGCTGGCGCACCCGTCGCTGGTCGGCACGCCCGAGGCCGGCGACGACGTCCTGCTCAACACGACCGCGTGGGCGCAGCGGCTCGGCACCGGCGGGTACGCCCTCGTCGTCGCCGTCCCCGACCGGCTGCCGCCGGACCCGACCGGCCCCGGCCACCTGGTCAAGGCCCGGTACACACCGCTGCAGGTCAGCGTCCAGGGCGTGGACGAGCAGGACACCGAGCACCACGAGGCGATCGCGACGGCCGACGACATCGACGGCATGCCCGTCGTCGTCGCCGACCTGCACTCGGCGCTGCCGGCGGTGCTGATCGGCATCCTGGCCACCGACCCCGACCTCAAGGTCGCCTACGTCATGACCGACGGCGGCGCGCTGCCCGCCGGGTTCTCCCGCACGCTGTCCGCGCTGCGGGCGTCGCTGGCCGGCGTGGTGACGGTGGGTCAGGCGTTCGGCGGCGATCTCGAGGCGGTGACCGTGCACACCGGCCTGCTGGCGGCCCGGCACGTGCTGGGCGCCGACGTCGCCGTCGTCAGCCAGGGCCCGGGCAACCTCGGCACCGGCACGCCGTGGGGGTTCTCCGGGGTGGCCGCCGGCGAGGTCTGCAACGCGGTGGCGGTGCTCGGCGGGGTCGCGGTGGGGGCGCTGCGGATCTCCGACGCCGACCCGCGCCCGCGGCACCGCGGGGTGTCGCACCACTCGCTGACCGCGTTCGGCCGGGTGGCGCTCGGCGGGGTGACGCTGGTGGCGCCGCGGGGGCTGGGGTCGGAGCTGGGGCGTCAGGTCGAGGAGGACCTGGCCGGGCAACCCGAGCGCAACCCGGTGGTCTGGGTGGACGTCGACGGCCTGGAGACGGCGCTGGGCCTCTCCCCCATCCCGCTGACGACGATGGGCCGGGGCTACGGCCAGGAGCGGCCGTACTTCCTGGCCGCCGCGGCTGCCGGCCGCTACGCCGCGCTGCAGGTGCCCCTGCCGCCGGTGCTCGACGAGAAGCCGACCGACGCCTGACCGGAGTGCGGGAAGCGAGGTTTCCTCGCCTCCCGCACTCCACTCACATCGAGGCGATGAGCTTCTCGACGCGCTCGTCGACGGACTTGAACGGGTCCTTGCACAGCACGGTGCGCTGGGCCTGGTCGTTGAGCTTGAGGTGCACCCAGTCGACGGTGAAGTCGCGGCGCTTCTCCTGCGCCTTGCGGATGAACTCGCCGCGGAGCCTGGCCCGGGTGGTCTGCGGGGGCACGTTCTTGGCCTCGAAGACCCGCGGCTCGTGGGCCACGCGGTCGACCTGGCCGTTGCGCTCGAGCAGGTAGTAGAGGCCCCGGCGGCGGCTGATGTCGTGGTAGGCGAGGTCGATCTGGGCGACCCGCGGGTGCGACAGCGGCATGTCGTGCTTGGCCCGGTAGCGCTCGATGAGCTGGAACTTGGAGGCCCAGTCGATCTCGCGGTCGATGAGGGAGAGGTCGCCGCTGTCGACGGCCTTGAGCACCCGCCCCCACAGCTCGAGCATCTGGCGGTGCACCGGGCCCATGCCCTCGCGGTCGACGAACTCCGTCGCGCGGGCGTGGTACTCGCCCTGGATCTCCAGCGCGGACATCTCGCGGCCGTTGGCCAGGCGCACCTTGCGGCGGCCGGTCATGTCGTGGCTGATCTCGCGGATGGCGCGGATCGGGTTCTCCAGCGCCATGTCCCGGATCGGGACGCCGGCCTCGATCATCCGCAGCACCAGGTCGGTGGAGGCGACCTTGAGCAGCGTCGTCGTCTCGTTCATGTTCGAGTCGCCGACGATGACGTGCAGCCGGCGGTAGCGCTCGGCGTCGGCGTGCGGCTCGTCGCGGGTGTTGATGATCGGCCGCGAGCGGGTGGTGGCGCTGGAGACGCCCTCCCAGATGTGCTCGGCGCGCTGGCTGACGCAGTAGATGGCGCCGCGCGGGGTCTGCAGCACCTTGCCGGCGCCGACGACGATCTGCCGGCTCACCAGGAACGGGATGAGGACGTCGGCGAGGCGGCTGAACTCGCCGTGGCGGCCGACCAGGTAGTTCTCGTGGCAGCCGTAGCTGTTGCCGGCGGAGTCGGTGTTGTTCTTGAACAGGTAGATGTCGCCGGTGACGCCCTCCTCGGCCAGCCGCTGCTCGGCGTCGACCAGCAGGCCCTCGAGGATCCGCTCGCCGGCCTTGTCGTGGACGACGAGCTCGGTGAGGTCGTCGCACTCGGCGGTGGCGTACTCGGGGTGGCTGCCGACGTCGAGGTACAGCCGCGAGCCGTTGCGGAGGAAGACGTTGGAGCTGCGCCCCCACGACACCACGCGGCGGAAGAGGTAGCGGGCGACCTCGTCGGGCGACAGCCGCCGCTGCCCCCGGAAGGTGCACGTGACGCCGTACTCGGTCTCGATCCCGAAGATCCGTCGGTCCACGGTCCGAGCCTAGGCGCCGGGAGCGACATCGGCCGGTCCTCTGGCGCTCAGCCGCGCCGGGAGTCGAGGTGCTGCAGCAGGTCGTCGGCCGCAGCCTCCACCTCGGGGTGGTCGTTCTGGCTGGCGCGCTGCTTGGCGTGGATGAGGGCGGCCCGGTTGACCGTGCGGAAGTCGCCGTACGGGAAGTGGTAGCGCTCCTTGGTCTCCGCGTTCGCGTCCGGGTCGACGCCGAGGTGCCAGGCTGCGTAGCCGTCCCAGCCGGAACGCTCGAGCTCCGCGTTGCCGTCGTCGGCCGACGGCGCTGCGTCGGACCAGTCGGTCGTGTCGTCGAAGGAGCCGTCGTCGATGAGCCGCCGTGCCTGACGGACGGCGTCGGGATTGACCTCGTAGCTGGGCACGGCCGGGTCCTACCCGGCCGTGCCCACGGCACTCGGCCCGTTCAGACGCTGCCGGTGTCGGACGGGTCGCCGCCCTCGCCGCCGGCGGTGTCCGGGGCGGCGGGGTCGCCCAGCCCCGGCGGCGTGCCCGGCGCGGGCGTGCTCGGCGCGTGCGCCGCGGTGGCGCCCGCCCCGGCGGCGTCGGTGCCGCCGTCGCCGAGCAGCGAGTGCAGGGCCGCGCCCACGACCCGGCGGAACGCCCGCTTGGGGCGGCGGCGGTCGAGGACGGCGACCTCGAGCTGGGCGGCCGGCAGCAGCTCGCCGTCGCCACCGCCGTTCTGGCCCACCGCCGGGCTGACCGCCGACAGCGCGCGGACGCCGACCGACAGCGCGTCGGCCAGCGACATGCCGGCGCTGAAGTGCTCGCGCAGGTGCCCGGTGACCGCCTCGGCCTGGCCGCCCATGACGACGAAGTCGGGCTCGTCGACGATCGAGCCGTCGAAGGTGAGCCGGTAGAGCTGGTCGGTCTCGGGGGCGTCGCCGACCTCGGCGACGCAGAGCTCCACCTCGAAGGGCTTCATCTGCTCGCTGAAGACCGTGGCGAGGGTCTGCGCGTACGCGTTGGCGATGACCCGGCCGGTGACGTCGCGCCGGTTGTAGGAGTAGCCGCGGACGTCGGCCAGCCGGACGCCGGCCACCCGCAGGCTCTCGAACTCCGAGTAGCGGCCGACCGCGGCGAACCCGATCCGGTCGTAGAGCTCGCTGACCTTGTGCAGCGTCGCGCTGGGGTTCTCGGCGATGAACAGGATGCCGTCGGCGTAGGTGAGGACGGCGACGCTGCGCCCGCGGGAGATGCCCTTGCGGGCGTACTCCGAGCGGTCGCGCATGACCTGCTCGGCGGAGGCGTAGTAGGGCATGGTCATGGCGTCAGGCCCCCCGTCCCGTGGCCTCGCGGTCGGCGGCCGACCGCTCGGTGACGATCGTGTCGGCGACGGCGGCGATCTCGTCGTCGGTCAGCCGGACCGCGCCCTCGGCGTCGACCCGGTAGACGATCGGGTAGAGCCGCCGGACCGGGTCGGGACCGCCGGTGGCGGAGTCGTCGTCGGCGGCGTCGTAGAGGGCCTCGACCACCGTGCGGGTGGCGGCGTCGGCCGACAGGTCCTGGCGCCAGGTCTTCTTGAGCGAGCTCTTGGCGAACAGCGAGCCGGAGCCGACGGCGGCGTAGCCGCGCTCCTCGTAGTTCCCGCCGGTGACGTCGTAGCTGAAGATCCGGCCGGGGGTGGCGCCGGGCGCGGCGTCGAGGTCGTAGCCGGCGAACAGCGGGACGACGGCCAGGCCCTGCATCGCCGCACCGAGGTTGCCGCGGATCATGCCGGCGAGCCGGTTCGCCTTGCCGTCGAGGGACAGCGTCATCCCCTCGATCTTCTCGTAGTGCTCCAGCTCGACCTGGTAGAGCCGGACCATCTCGATCGCGATGCCCGCGGCCCCGGCGATGCCGATGACGGACCAGGAGTCGGCCGGGTAGACCTTCTCGATGTCGCGGCTGGAGATGAGGTTGCCCATCGTGGCGCGGCGGTCGCCGCCCATCAGCACGCCACCGGCGTAGGTGACGGCGACGATCGTCGTCCCGTGCGGGGCGATGTCACCCATGGGCACCTGCGGGACCGGCCGGCGGCCGGGCAGGAGATCCGGGGACGTCGTCGCGAGGAAGTCGGTGAAGGAGGAGCCCACGCGGTCCAGGTACGCGGCCGGGAACCCCGTCCGTTCGGTCGGCCACTGGCTCAACCCGTCCACCTCTCTCACACCCTCGCCGAGGGGCTCACATCTGCTGGTCCGCGCACCGATCGGCACGCCCGTCCGACCCTACCGGCGCCGTCCGACGCCGCCAGGCGAGCTCGGTCCGCGGCGGCCCGCTCGAGGTCACCGCGGTCCGATGCGGGTCGGCTCAGCCGGTGGCGGGCGGTTGGAGGGAGGCAATCAGCGATGCCACCCGGGCGCGGACGACGTCATGCGAGGGGCACCCGGCGGCTCGGCGGCGAAGCTCGACCTGCCCGGGACGCGGCGACCGCCGGACCCGCTCTTGGGCTCCTGGCCCGCCGTGGCGCTCGACGTACCGTGCGGCCGCCCGCAGGACCGTCGGGTCGTCCTTGAACTGGCCCAGCCCGCCGTTGCAGTTGAAGCACAGCAACTGTCGAACTGCACCGGTCGCGTGGTCGTGATCGACGTGCTCGGCGGGTGCGGAGCGGCAGATCGCGCACAGCCCGCCCTGCTCGGCCAGCATCACGTCGAAGTCCTCTGCGGTAATCCCGTACCTCCGCTTGAGGTGGTACGTGCGCGATCCGCCGACCTTGTCCTTCGATGCCTTACCCCGTGCGTTATGACAGGGCTTGCAGTAGACGGCCAGCCCCGAGGGCTGACTCTTGTTCCGCGGATATTCCTCAACTGGCTTGACGACGTTGCACTCCGGGCACCACTTGTGGCCATCCGGCACGTGGACCTCGCGCCGGTGGCGAGCACGCGGCGGACCCGTGCGTGCGTCCTTCGAAGCCAGCAGCCGCCGCCGAGCGTGGGTCCTGCAGTAGAAGCTCAGCCCGTCCGATCGGCTGCGGTCCGAGGTGAACTCGTCAACCGGACGATCTTCGCCACAATCTCTGCAATACTTTCCGAGAGACATCTCAGCTATTTCTATGGGCTAGCCAAGGAATGGCTATTGGCCCCCTTTTTGCACATATGCCCTGACAAATTCCTCGGCATTCTCTTCGAGGACTTCATCAATTTCGTCCAGAATGGAATCGACGTCTTCCGTCAATTCCTTCTGGCGCTCGGCGACATCGGTGTCGACCGACGCCTCGACCTCGTCGGTCTCCTCGCGCGTCCGCGTGACCTTCTGCTGCCCGCCGGTGTCCCTGGTGGCCATGCCGACCTCCCGTACAGAGTCGAAGTGCCTGCTGAGGAGAACGCTACCCGGGAGGTGTGACATCCAGGCGTCGCCGGCTCATGGGCGCGCGCTCAACCGCCCGTGATGGTGTCGACGAGTTCCTGCGCGGTCGACGTGGACTCGAACAGCGCCCCGACGTGCTCCCGCGTCCCGCGCAGTGGCTCCATGGTCGGGACCCGCACCAGGTTCTCCCGGCCGAGGTCGAACACCACCGAGTCCCACGATGCCGCGGCGATCTGCGACGGGTAGCGCCGCAGGCACTCCCCCCGGAAGTAGGCCCGGGTGTCCGACGGCGGGGTCAGGATCGCGCGGGTCACCTCCTCCTCGGTGAGCAGCCGCTGCATCGACCCGCGGGCCACCAGTCGCTGGTACAGCCCCTTCTCCGGCCGGACATCGCTGTACTGCAGATCCACCAGCTTCAGCCGCGCGTCGCCCCACGCCAGGCCGTCCCGGGAGCGGTAGCCCTCGAGCAGCCGCAGCTTCGCCGGCCAGTCCAGCCGGTCGGCCAGCTTCATCGGATCGTCGGCCAGCACCTCCAGCACCTCGGCCCAGCGGCGCAGCACGTCGACGGTCTGCTCGTCGGACACCCCGCGCTGGTCCACGAACCGCTGCGCCTGCTCCAGGTAGGCCTCCTGGACCTCCAGCGCCGTCATCTGCTGCCCGGTCCGCAGCCGGACCTTGTACGACAGCGTCGGGTCGTGGCTGATCGCCTGCAGTGCTGCGACCGGCTCCTCCATCGTCAGGTCCCGGGTGAGCGCCCGCGCCTCGATCATGGCGAGCACCAGCGACGTCGTCCCGACCTTCAGGTACGTCGACAGCTCGGCGAGGTTGGCGTCGCCGATGATCACGTGCAGCCGGCGGTACTCGTCCGGATTGGCGTGCGGCTCGTCTCGGGTGTTGATGATCGGCCGCTTGAGCGTCGTCTCCAGGCCCACCTCGACCTCGAAGAAGTCGGCCCGCTGGGAGAGCTGGAAGCCCTCCCTCCGCCCCTCGGTGCCGATGCCGACCCGACCGGAGCCGGCGAACACCTGACGGGTGACGAAGAACGGGATCAGGCCCCGGATGATGTCGACGAACGGCGTCCGGCGGTCCATCAGGTAGTTCTCGTGGGAGCCGTAGGAGGCGCCCTTGCCGTCGGTGTTGTTCTTGTAGAGCTGGATCGGCTGGGTGCCCGGGACCCGGGCGGCGCGGCGGGCGGCCTCGGCCATCACCCGCTCCCCCGCCTTGTCCCACAGGACGATGTCGCGCGGGCTGGTCACCTCGGGCGTCGAGTACTCCGGGTGCGCGTGGTCCACGTAGAGACGGGCGCCGTTGGTGAGGATGACGTTGGCCATCCCCGCGTCGTCCTCGAAGTCGTTGTGGTCCAGCGCCTGCGCCGGGGACAGGTCGAAGCCGCGGGCGTCGCGCAGCGGCGACTCCTCCTCGAAGTCCCACCGCGCCCGCCGCGGGGTCGGCGCCTCGGCGACCGACCAGGCGTTGACCACCTGGCTGGACAGCGTCGTCGGGTTCGCACTCGGCTGCCCGGGCACCGAGATGCCGTACTCGACCTCGGTGCCCATGACCCGCCGCACGCTCATGCGCCAACCCTAGGCCGCGGCACCGACGCCGGGCCGGACCCGTCCCGGGGTGGCGGCCCGCACCCGGGACCCGGTGGGCGCGCGGCAGCGCCGGCGCCCCGCGAGGGACGTCGGCGCTGCGGCGCGAGCTCGTTACAGGTACTGGCCGGTGTTCGTGGCCGTGTCGATGGCGCGGCCGGACTCGCTGCCCTTCCCGCTGATGAGCGTGCGGATGTAGACGATCCGCTCGCCCTTCTTGCCCGAGATCCGCGCCCAGTCGTCGGGGTTGGTGGTGTTGGGCAGGTCCTCGTTCTCCTTGAACTCGTCGACGCAGGCCTGCATGAGGTGGCCGACCCGCAGCCCGCCGGCTCCGGTCTCCAGCCGCTCCTTGATGGCCATCTTCTTGGCGCGGTCGACGATGTTCTGCAGCATCGCCCCGGAGTTGAAGTCCTTGAAGTACAGGACCTCCTTGTCACCGTTGGCGTAGGTCACCTCGAGGAAGCGGTTCTCCTCGCTCTCGGTGTACATCCGCTCCACGGTGCGCTGGATCATCCCGGCGATCGTGGCCTCGCGGCTGTGCCCGTGCTCGGCCAGGTCGTCGGAGTGCAGGGGCAGCGTCGTCGTCAGGTACTTGCCGAAGATGTCGCGCGCCGCCTCGGCGTCCGGCCGCTCGATCTTGATCTTCACGTCGAGCCGGCCGGGGCGCAGGATCGCCGGGTCGATCATGTCCTCGCGGTTGGAGGCGCCGATGACGATGACGTTCTCCAGGCCCTCGACGCCGTCGATCTCGCTGAGCAGCTGCGGGACGATCGTGCTCTCCACGTCGGAGGACACCCCCGACCCGCGGGTGCGGAAGATCGAGTCCATCTCGTCGAAGAAGACGATGACCGGCGTGCCCTCGCTGGCCTTCTCCCGGGCCCGCTGGAAGACGAGCCGGATGTGCCGCTCGGTCTCCCCGACGTACTTGTTGAGCAGCTCCGGGCCCTTGATGTTCAGGAAGTAGGACTTCCCCTGGCCCTCGCCCTTGAGCGCCGACACCTTCTTGGCCAGCGAGTTGGCGACGGCCTTGGCGATCAGCGTCTTCCCGCAGCCGGGCGGGCCGTACAGCAGGATCCCCTTGGGCGGGCGCAGCTCGAACTCGCGGAACAGGTCGGCGTGCAGGAACGGCAGCTCCACGGCGTCGCGGATCTGCTCGATCTGCCGGGAGAGACCACCGATGTCGCTGTAGTCGATGTCGGGGACCTCTTCGAGGACGAGCTCCTCGACCTCGCTCTTCGGGATCTTCTCGTAGACGTAGCCCGACCGGGTCTCCAGCAGCAGGGAGTCGCCGCTGCGCAGCGTCGTCCCCTCCAGGGAGTCGGCCAGGAAGACCACGCGCTCCTCGTCGGTGCGCCCGATCACCAGGGCCCGCCGCACCTCGCCCTCGACCGGCTCGAGCAGCTCCTTGAGCAGCACGATCTCGCCGCCGCGCTCGAAGCCGCGCGCCTCGACGACGTTCATGGCCTCGTTGAGCATCAGCTCCTGGCCGTGCTGCAGCTCCGACACGTCGACCGCCGGCGACACCGAGACCCGCAGCTTCCGGCCGCCGGTGAAGATGTCGATCGTGTCGTCCTCGTGCCGGGTGAGGAACACGCCGTAGCCGGACGGCGGCTGCCCGAGCCGCTCGACCTCCTCTTTGAGCGCCACCAGCTGCTCGCGCGCCTCGCGCAGCGTGCCGGTGAGCTTGTCGTTGCGCTCGGACAGGAACGCCGCGCGGCCCTCCGCCTCGGCGATCCGCTCTTCCAGCGCCCGCACCGTGCGGGGGCTCTCGGCCACCTTGCGGCGCAGGAGTCCGATCTCCTCCTCGAGGTAGGAGATCTGGCTGAGCAGCGCGGTCACATCACGTTCACGTCGCGCTCGGAACTCGTCGGGACCCAGGGTCATCGCGCACCTCCGCACAGCTCGGGGGGAGCCAAGACGCAAATCTATACACGCCACCGACGACGGTGCCGCTGCCTCGCGAGGGTGTGATCGAGGTGGTACCGGCGCGTTCTCAGTACTTCTGGGCGCGTCGCTGCCGGATGGGGGCGATCGTGCCGTCGGCGAGGCGCCGGGTGGTCACGAGGAACGCCGTGTGGGCCACCATCCGGTGCTCGGGACGGACGGCGAGACCCACCGCGTGCCACGGCCGCAGCAGCGACTCCCACGCGTGCGGCTCGGTCCAGACGCCCTGCTCGCGCAGCGCCTCGACGTAGGTCGACAGCTGCGTCGTGGTCGCGACGTAGCCGACCAGGACGCCGCCGGGCCGCAGCGCCGCGGCGACGGTCGGCAGCACCGCCCAGGGCTCCAGCATGTCCAGGACCACCCGGTCGACGACCTCCTCGGCGGGGTGGTCGGCCAGGTCGCCCAGGCGCAGGCTCCAGTTGTCCGGCACCTCCCCGAAGAACGCGCCGACGTTGCCGCGCGCCACGTCGGCGAAGTCCTCGCGGCGTTCGTAGCTGGTCACCGTGCCCCCGCTGCCGACGGCGCGCAGCAGCGAGCACGTCAGCGCCCCGGAGCCGGCGCCGGCCTCCAGCACCCGCATGCCGGGGCCGACGTCGCCGAACCCGACGATCTGGGCGGCGTCCTTCGGGTAGATCACCTGGGCACCGCGCGGCATGGACAGGACGAAGTCGGCCAGCAGCGGGCGCAGCGCGAGGTAGCCGGTGTTGGCCGTGGAGTGCACGACCGAGCCCTCGGGAGCGCCGATGAGGTGGTCGTGCTCGATCGCCCCGCGGTGGGTGTGGAACTGCTTGCCGGCCTCGAGGACGACGGTGTGGTGGCGGCCCTTCGGATCGGTCAGCTGCACCCGGTCGCCGACCTCGAACGCCCCCGCCACGGGCTCCCGGGGCGCGGCCACGGCATCGGGCAGGGCGTCGGGCACGGTCTCGAGGGGCTGTTCCTGCTGCGGGTCCACGGGCGTCGAGCGTACGGAGCGGCTCCCGGCGGCCTGCCGACGGCGCGGGGACTCGGAACTGTCGGTGGCCCGACCTAGCCTCGGACCCATGACGGTGCTCCACCCCGACCCGGTCTCCCCCGCCCCGGCGCCTCCGGCCGCCGTCGAGGCGCCGGGCGCCCCCACCGACGCCACCGCGCCGCGCCGGCCCTCGCTGTCGCCGAGCCGCGCGGCCGACTTCAAGACCTGCCCGCTGCTCTACCGGTTCCGCACCATCGACCGGCTCCCCGAGCGCAAGAGCCTGGCGGCGGTCCGCGGCACGCTGGTGCACGCCGTCCTCGAGAAGCTGTACGACCTGCCCGCGCCCGAGCGGACTCCGGAGGCCGCCCAGCAGCTGCTCGCCCCCGCGTGGGAGGAGCTGTCGGCCGACCCGGCGATGACCGAGCTGTTCGAGCCCCCCGCCGAGGGCGAGGCGCCGCCACCCTCGCTGGAGTCGTGGCTGGCGTCGGCCGGCGCGCTGGTGGAGTCCTACTTCACGCTCGAGGACCCGACGCGCATCCAGCCCGAGGCCCGCGAGCAGCTGGTCGAGGTCACCCTGCCGGACGGGCTGCTGCTGCGCGGCTTCGTCGACCGGCTCGACGTCGCGCGCAACGGCGCGCTGCGGGTGGTCGACTACAAGACCGGGTCGATGCCGCGCGAGGCGTTCGAGGCCAAGGCCCTGTTCCAGATGAAGTTCTACGCACTGGTGCTGTGGCGCACCCGGGGCGTCGTGGCCAGCCAGCTCAAGCTCATCTACCTCGGCGGCAGCGCCGACGCGCTCACCTACGCGCCCGACGAGGAGGAGCTGGTCCGCTTCGAGCGGACGCTGCAGGCGATCTGGTCGGCGATCGAGCGGGCCGTGGCCACCCAGGACTTCCGCCCCAACCGGACCCGGCTGTGCGACTGGTGCGACCACCAGGCGCTGTGCCCCTCCTTCGGCGGCACTCCCCCGCCGTTCCCCGCCGAGGCCGCCGCCGCGGCCGGGTGGGCCACCCTGCCGCTCGTCGAGCGCGACTGACTCATCGGCGGCCGCGCAGCTGCGCGGTGCGCGCGTCGACCTCGCCGTAGGGCGTCGCGGCAGGCGCCGGCCGGCCGTCACGCAGCTGCCCGGCCACCGCGACCGCCGCGTCGACCGAGGCCCGGAACAGCAGCGATCCGGTGCTCACGCGGCGGACCCCGAGCTCGGCCAGCCGGGGCACGGTGTGCTCCGCCGAGGCGAGCACGTTCACCGGCACCGGGACGACGTGCGTCAGGGTCGCGATCTGCCCCTCGGTCAGCCGGCCGGGGACGAAGACCCCGTCGGCGCCGGCGTCGAGGTACCGCAGGGCGCGCTCCGTCGTCGCGGCGATGTCCGCCTGCTCCCCCAGCCAGAAGGTGTCCACCCGGGCGTTGACGAAGACGCTCGGGCACAGCCGCTTGACCGCCGCGACCTTCGCCGCGTGGCCGCGCGGGTCGACCAGCCGGCCGGCGGTGCTGTCCTCGAGGTTGACGCCGGCGACCGGCAGGCCGGCGACCAGGTCGGCCACCGCTGCCGGGTCGTCGGCGAACCCGTCCTCGAGGTCCACCGAGATGGGTACCGGCAGCGGCGCCAGCAGCCGGGCCAGCCGCACCGTGGCGCCGCGGACGCCCCGGGTGGCGTCGCCGAGCCCGGCGGCCGCCGCGACGCCGAGGCTCGTGGTGCCGACGGCCGGGAACCCGTCGGCGACGAGCGCGAGTGCGGAGGCTACGTCCCAGGCGTTCGGCAGCAGGAGCGGCGCCGGGCCGTCGTGCAGGTCCCGGAAGCTCGTGGCGGTGCCGCTCACGGCACTAGGACCGCGGTCAGTGCCCGGCCCGGGCAGGCGTGCGGGCCCCGGCCGAACGGCGCCCCGGTCAGGTCCACCTCCACGGTCCGCCCGTCGGGAGCCACCCGCCGGGTCGTCGGGACCGGCGGCCCGGGCAGCCCGCTCCGGCGCTGCTCGAGGAGCGCCTGCAGGGCACCGTGCGCCTGGACGAGCAGGCAGATGCGGGCGGCGGTCGTGTCGTCCCGTGCGCCGCACGCCTCGACCAGCCGTTCCAGCGCGGCGTCGGCGCCGCCGGACTGCCGCGTGTGCGGCTGGTAGGCCGCGGCCACCACCGCCACGTCGGGAGCGCAGGCCGCCGGCAGGTCCAGCGCGCGGAGCAGGGCCGGGGTGGGGTCCTCACCGGGCGCGGGCGCGACGGACAGCCCGGCCACCAGGGTGTCGACCGCGGCCCGGCGCCGCCGGTGCTGCGCGCCGTCGCAGAAGCGGGGTACCCGGGCCCGCAGCCACGCGAGCCCGGTCTCGCCGGAGGGTGCCGCGGGCACGAGGTAGCGCGGGTCGTCGAGGACGTCGGGGCCGAGGAGTTCCACCCGGCGAGCCTGGCGCGGGAACCGTTCGGCCGGCACCGAACCGTCGGGCACCGAACCGTCCAAGCCGAACCGTCGGTGGCGCGGGCCAGGATGGGCCCGTGCCCCTGACCGCCGAGTCGCTGACCCGCTTCGCCGGCCTGCTCGCCGACCGCAGCCGGGCCGCGATGTGCCTGGCCCTGCTCGACGGCCGGGCGTGGACGGCGGGCGAACTGGCGCGGCACGCCGACGTCGTCCCGTCCACGGCCAGCGAGCACCTGACCGCACTCGTGACCGCCGGGGTGCTCGCCGAGCAGCGGCAGGGCCGCCACCGCTACCTGCGGCTGGCCGGCCCCGAGATCGCCACGGTCCTCGAGGACCTGGGGTCCCTCGTGGGCGAGCGCGCCCGGCCCACGTCGTTGCGGACCGCGCGGGCCGACGACCGCCTCGCCGCGGCGCGGACCTGCTACGACCACCTCGCCGGCGCGTGGGGCGTCGCGGTGTTCGACGCGCTCGTCGCGAAGGGCTTCCTAACCGGCCCGGGTGGCCAGGGCGTGACGCCCGCCGGCCGCGCGTGGTTCGCCGAGGTGTGTCCCGGCTCGGTCGAGACCGCGTCCCGGAGCCGCCCGCTCGTCCGCGAGTGCCTGGACTGGACCGGGCGCCGGTCGCACCTGGGCGGCCGGCTCGGCGCCGCGCTGCTGGAGCGGGCCCTCGCCTCGGCCTGGGTCGTCGCGGTGCCCGGCTTCCCGCGGGCGCTGACCGTGACCTCGACCGGCCGGGAGGCCTTCGCCGACCTGCTGTGCGTCGACCTCGTGCCAGGCTGACGCACCGTGCCCCTGGACCACGAGCGGCTGACCGCCGTCCTCATCGACCAGACCGAGCTGCTCCGCGCCGTCGTCCGGGCCACTGACCCGGCCACCCCGGTGCCGACCTGCCCGGGCTGGACGATCGCCGCGCTCGTCGAGCACCTGGCCGGCGGGCAGCGCCGAGTCGCCGCGACCGTCGCCGGGCGCGCTCCCGAGCCGCCGGACGACGCCTCCTCCCGTACGCAGGAACCGACCCCGGCCGAGCTGGACGCCGAGCTGGGCGACAGCTGCGCCGCCCTGGTGACGGCGCTGCGCGCGGCCGGTCCGGACGCCGCGGTGCAGACGCCGTTCGGGCCGCGCACCGCGGCCTTCTACGCCCGCCGGCGCGCGCACGAGACCGCCGTGCACCGCGCCGACGCCACCCTGGCCGCCGGCCTGCCCTACGAGCTCGAGGCCGACGTCGCCGTGGACGCGCTCGACGAGTGGCTGGAGCTCGGGTCGCTGCCGGTCATGCTGGAGCGCTCCCCCGGCCGCCGCGCCCTCCTCGGCCCCGGCCGGACCGTGCACCTGCACGCCACCGACACCCCGGCCGACCTCGACGCGGAGTGGGTGGTCGACCTGACCGGCGACGTCCCCTCGTGGCGGCGGGCGCACGAGAAGTCCGCGGTCGCCGTCCGCGGACCGGTGACCGGGCTGCTGCTGCTCGTCTACGGCCGCCAGGGCGTCGAGGAGTCCGGCGCGGAGGTCTTCGGCGACCGCGACCTGCTCGACGCCTGGGTGGCCGCGGCCCCCTTCGGCTGAACCGCCGTCGGCGCGGGCGGTCGATGCGGCAGGATCGGGGCATGACCGAGCAGCAGGCGGACGGGCCGGCCCCGGGCGAGATCCCCTTCGGCCTGCTGTGGGGCATCAAGCGGTCGTTCGTGGCCTACGTGCGCCGGATGCCCGACGGCCAGGGCTCCATCCACGACGGCGCCGTCCCGCTCGGCGAGAACACGATCCTGTTCCCCGCCACCGAGGCCACGAGCACCGACGGTGACACCTTCGCCTTCCGCGGCGACGTCCGGTTCCGCGGGCACGGCGGGATGCTGTTCGTGCGCGTCGCGGAGCCGGTGATCACCGTGCGCGGCGACCGGGCCGAGCTGTCCATCGCCGACCCCTACGCCCGGGTCGACGCCGACCGCGTTCCCCTGGTCACCCTCCAGCTGGCCGAGGGGCCGGCGCCCGAGGGGGCGCGGGTGTGGCTGGGTTCCGACGTCCGGCTCACCGAGGCCGGCGCGGTGCTGTTCAACGACGTCTACCAGCCCGGCGAGGAGTTCGAGCAGCTCAGCGTGATCCTGCCGCTGGCCGACTGACCGGTCAGCGGCCGGCGGTCTCCCGGGCGGTGAGCAGCTCCGCGAGGTCGTCGACCCCGAGGCCGGTCAGCGTCTCCCGGAGCACCAGCCCCGGCGCCGGCTCGATCGCCTGCAGCGCCGGTACCCCGAGCACCGCGGCTCCCGACGCCAGGCCGGACGCGATCCCGACGGCGGAGTCCTCGACGACGACGCAGCGGCGCACGTCCACCCCGAGCGCCGCGGCCGCCTGGAGGTAGGGCGCCGGGTCCGGCTTGCGGGCGGGCACCTCGTCCCCGCAGACGGTGACGTCGAACGGCGTCCGGCCGTCGAAGGACCGGCCCATTGCGCCGAGCACCAGGTCGGTCAGCCGTCGTGCCGTCGTCGTCACCAGCGCCGTCGGCAGCCCCGCGGCGCGGACGGCGGCGAGCAGCTCCCGGGCACCCGGGCGCCAGGGCACGCCGGCGGCCATGAGCTCGGCGACGCGGTCCTGCACCCACCCGGCGTCCGCCCGTTCGCGCGACTCGTCGGCGGGCAGGCCGAGGTCCGTCGACAGGATCCGCATCGAGGTCGCCATGCTCTGGCCGACCGTCGCGGCCCGTGCCGCCGCGCTCAGCTCACCACCGCGGCGGCGGGCGAGGTCGAACAGCGCCTCGCCCCAGAACTCCTCGGTCTCCACGAGCGTGCCGTCCATGTCGAACAGCACCGCGGCCGGTGCGGAGAGCGTGTCCATCGGGACCCACGCTACGGGGCCGGCTCCGGACGCTGTGAGACGGTGCGGACATGGCAGAGCCCGCCCTCTTCGTCCCCGACGGTGACGCCTTCGTCGCCACGGTGCTGTCCCAGGGTGCCTGGGACCCCGGCGACGCCAACGGCGGCTCGACGCTCGCCCTGCTCGCGCACCGCCTGGACGACGTGCCGACGCTGGTGCCGATGACCCTGAGCCGGCTGACCGCCGACCTGATGCGGCCCCTCCCCCTGGGCCGGCCGCTCACCGTGGAGGCCTCCGTCGTCCGCGAGGGCAAGAAGATCCAGCTCGTCGACCTGCACCTGCTCGTCGACGGCGTCCTGCACGCACGGGCGTCGGCGCTGCGGCTGCGCGACGCCGACCTGACCGGACTCGAGGGCCACCCCACCGGCGTGCCCGTGGCCTCGGCCGCGCCGCTCGTCCCGCCGGAGGAGGCGGTGAGCCTGCGCGAGACGTCGGCCCGCCCCGGCGGCTTCCTCGACGCCGTCGACATGCGCTACGCCCCCACGACCGACGGGACCGGCCGGGGAGTGTGGGTCCGGTTGGAGGTGCCGGTCGTGGCCGGGGAGCCGGTCCGGCCGGTCTCCCGGATGGCGCTGGCCTTCGACTACGCGAACAACATCAACGTCTCCATGGACCCCGGCTCGGCCACCACCATCAACCCCGACGTGAACGCGCACGTCCTCCGACAGGCGGTCGGCGAGTGGATCGCCCTCACCGGCGAGACCCGGTTCAACCCCGACCTCGGGCGCGGCGTCTCCACGGCGGTCCTCAGCGACGCGAGTGGCGCGTTCGCGTACGTGACGGTGACCCAGCTGGTCCAGCCCCGCGCGCGCTAGCGGCTCTTGGGCACGTCGCCCGCATAAGGCACAATCTTATCCATGATGGGATCGTGCCCCGACCGGGCGGAGACGCCGCGGTGAGGCTGAGCAGGGCCAGCCTGTGCAACCGGCTCCTGGAGGACGGCGAGGAGGACCTCGCCGTCCTCGTGGCCCGGGCGGACCTGCCCGAGGTGCTCGACACCGACCGTGACGGCCCGGCCCTCGCCGCGCTGGGCCTCGACCGCGAGGAGCTCGAGGCGCTGCTCCCGGCCCGTCCCGCCGAGACGCTCCCGGTCGACGACGAGGCGCAGGACACCGCCGTCCGGCGCACCCTCTCCGGTCGCTGGGCGCACCTCGTCTCGACGTGGACCGCCCCCGGCCCCGAGACCCCCCGAGGAGAACCGTGACCGAGCTGACCGGCACCGTCCCGGCCCGGCTGCGCTGGGAGGGGGCAGCCGCTCTCTCCCCGGAGGTCCGCCAGACGCTGCTCGGGCCCGGTGCGCCCTTCGAGCTGGCCACCGAGGAGGTGCTCGGCGTCCCGCACACCGTCTTCGCGCGGCGCCCCCGGACCCTGCGGGCGCTCCTGGAGGACAAGACGCCCGGCCAGCTGGAGCTGCCGTTCCTGCACTCGGTGCCCACCGGCCGGACCTGGAGCTACCGGGAGGCGCTCGCCGACATCGACGCGATCGCCGTCCTGCTGCAGCAGCGGCACGGCGTGCGGGCCGGCGACCGGGTCGCGATCGTGGCCGCCAACCACGCCGAGTACGCCCTCCTGATGTGGGCGGTCGTGACCCTCGGCGCCGTCGTCACCGGCCTCAACGGGTGGTGGACGGGACCCGAGCTGACCCACGGGATCGCGCTGAGCTCCCCGGTGCTGATCGTCGGCGACGAGCGCCGGCTGGCCCGGCTCGAGCCGGGGTCGGTGCCCGACGGCGTGCCCGTCCTCGACCTGCACGAGCTGCACGCCGAGGCGCAGCAGTTCCTCGGCCGGAGCCCCGGGCCGGTGGACCTCGCCGAGGACGACCCCGCCGTCCTCCTCTTCACCAGCGGCACGACCGGCCGGCCCAAGGGCGCGGTCCTCTCGCACCGGAACATCGTGAACTTCGCCCTCGTCGGCCGGCTGTCCGGCGCGATCGCGACCGCCGGCCTGCCCGCCGCGACGCTGGCCGCCATGCCGCAGTCCTGCTCGGTGGTCACCGGGCCGCTGTTCCACGTCTCCGGGATCGCGCCGGTGCTGGTGACCGCGGCCTCCTCCCCCACCAAGCTGGTCTTCCCCGCGCCCGGCCGCTGGGACCCGGTGGTGCTCATGGAGCTCGTGCAGGAGCACCGGGCCACCTACCTGGCCGGCGTCCCGACGCAGTTCTGGCGGCTGCTGCGCCACCCCGACGTCGGGCGCTACGACCTGTCGTCGGTCACCTCGACGTCGACCGGGGGGTCGGCCTTCCCGCCCGAGCTGGTCCGGGCGCTGCACGAGCGGTTCCCGCGGGTGCGGCTCGGCAACGGCTACGGCATGACCGAGACCGTCGGGCTGGGCGCGCGGATCGGCAACGACGAGTTCCTCGAGGTGCCCGAGTCGGTCGGGCCCGCGCAGGTCACCGTGGAGATCGAGGTGCGCCGCGACGACGGGTCGCTCGCCGACGAGCACGAGGTCGGCGAGGTCTTCCTGCGCAGCCCCTCGGTCTTCCTCGGCTACTGGGACGACCCCGCGGCGACCGCCGCCGCGCTCGACGCGGAGCGCTGGTACCGCACCGGCGACTTCGGGCGGGTGTCCGGTGGGCTGCTGTACCTGGAGAGCCGCCGGCGGGACCTCATCATCCGCGGCGGGGAGAACGTCTACCCGATCGAGGTCGAGAACCGGCTGGTCGAGCACCCGGACGTCGACGACGCCGCGGTGATCGGCGTGGACCACCACGACCTCGGCCAGGAGCCGAAGGCCTTCGTCGTCCCCCGGGCCGGCGCGGACCTCACCGAGGAGTCGGTGCGCGCGTGGTGTGCCCTCGCACTGGCCCCGTTCAAGGTGCCCGCCTCGGTCGAGTTCCGCCCCGCGCTGCCCTACAGCGACACCGGCAAGCTGCTGAAGAAGGCGCTCGAGGACGAGGAGCGGTCGCGGTGACCGGGCTGGCCGGCCGGGTCGCCGTCGTCACCGGGGCGGGGAGCGGGATCGGTGCGGCGTCCGCGGCCGCCCTGGCCCGGGAGGGCGCGGCGGTCGTGCTGGCCGGCCGCACCGCCGACACGCTCGAGGCGCAGGCCGCGCGCATCGTGGCCGCCGGCGGCCGGGCGGTGGCCGTGCGCGCCGACGTCACGGTGGAGGACGACGTCGTGGCGGTGCTGGACCGGGCGGTGGTCGAGTTCGGCCGCCTCGACGTGCTGCACGCCAACGCCGGCGGCACCTCGCGCGCCGACCGCGACGTGGCGACCACCTCCGAGGAGATCTGGCACGAGGCGCTCCAGCTCAACCTGGTCGCCGTCGCGACCGGCATCCGGCACGCCATCCCCCGGATGACGGCGACCGGCGGCGGGTCGATCGTCGTGACGGCCTCGGCGGGCGCCTTCGCCGGCGGCACCGGCAAGGTCGCCTACGCCGCGGCCAAGGCGGGCGTGATCGCCCTCGTCAAGCACGTCGCCTCCTCGCACGGCGCGGCCGGCATCCGCTGCAACGCCATCGCCCCCGGCCTCGTGCTCACCGAGGGGGCGCGCGCCTACACGCCCGACGCGATGCTCGACGCGATCGCCCGCCACCAGCCGCTGGCCGGGTTCACCACCCCCGACGACGTCGCCGACCTCGCCGTCTTCCTCGCCGGCGACGGCTCCCGGTTCGTCACCGGCCAGACGATCACCATCGACGCCGGGACGACGGCCATGGCCCCGGCGACCCCGGCACTGCGCGACGCCCTGCGCCGCTGACAGCGGGCACCGCGGGGGTCAGCCCCGGGGCCGCACCCGGGCGCGCAGTCGCTCCACGCCCTCGAGGTAGGCGGGCTGGCGCTGCGACCAGTCCTGGGCGATCTGCTCGACCTCGCCGGCCATCCGGCCCACCGACAGGGCGCCCCCCAGTGCGAGGGTGGCCTTGGTCCGGCGCAGCAGCTCCCGGTCGCGCGCGGCGACCCGGGCGGTCAGCGCCTGCACCGTCGGGTCGAGCTCGGCGTCCGGGACGGCGCGCCAGACCAGCCCGCAGCCCTGCGCCTCGGCGGCGGTGATCCGGTCCCCGAACAGGATCAGCGCCGCCGTCCCCTGGCGGCCGATCCGCTCCTGCATGCGGGTCAGGTAGCCGCCTGCGGGGTGGATGCCGATGTCGAGGAAGCGGATGTCGAAGGTGACGCTCTCGGCGGCGAGCACGACGTCGCAGGCGAGGAGGAAGTTCACGCCGGCGCCGATGACCGGCGCCTGGACGGCCGCGACCACCGGGACCGGGAGCGCCGCCAGCGCCCGGAACCCGCGGTAGGCCGCGGTCGGGTCGCCGGAGGGGTCGAGCAGGGAGTCGACGTCCCCGCCGGCGGAGAAGACCGGGCCCTCGGCCCGCAGCACGACGACGTGCACCGACCGGTCGGCGCGCAGCTGCGCGCACGCGCGCTCCAGCTGGCCGACAAGGACGGGGTTGCAGCTGTTGCGCCGGCCGACGTCGACCAGGGTCACCTCGGCCACGGCGTCGCGCACCTGCACGGTGACCGCGGTCCGCTCGTCCTCCACCATGGCGCTCTCCTGACGTCGACGGTGGCCGCATCCTACAAAAGATGGATAGGTTGCCGACCACCGCCGGGAACGGCGCTCCGGCGCCGGGAGGGAGCCGCATGTCCACGTCCGGGTTCGACCTCAGTGGCCGGACGGCGCTCGTGACCGGTGCCGGCCGCAGCGTCGGCGAGGGCATCGCCCGCGAGCTCGCCGCCGCCGGTGCCGCGGTCGCGGTCAACGACCTGCACGCCGACCGGGCCGAGGCCGTCGCCGCCTCGATCCGCGACGCCGGGGGGGCGGCGGTGGCCGCGCCGTTCGACGTCACCGACGCCGCCGCCCTGGACGACGCCCTCGCCCGGGTCACCGCGGAGCTGGGCCCGGTCGACGTCCTGGTCAACAACGCCGGCGTGCCCGAGGGCCAGCGCACCCGGCAGTTCCTCGCCACCGACGAGAGCGACTGGCTGCTGCAGATCCAGCTCAACCTGCTGGGCTCGATGCGGGTGATCCGCGCCGTCCTCCCGGGCCAGGTCGAGCGCGGCTGGGGGCGGGTCGTCCAGATCTCGTCGGGGGCGTCGTCGCGCGGTCTCGACATCGGGGTGAGCGCCTACGGCGCCGCGAAGAGCGGCATCGAGGGCCTCGTCCGGCACGTCGCGACGGAGGTCGGCCCCTCGGGCGTGACGGTCAACGCCATCGCCCTCGGGCTGATGGAGAACGTGGGGCAGCGCAACGCCGACCACCTCGAGCACCTGGTGCGCGACATCCCGGTGCGCCGGCTGGGCCGCCCGTCGGAGATCGGCGGGACGGCGGTGTGGCTGGCCAGCGAGTACGGCGGCTACGTCACCGGGCAGGTCGTCCACGTCAACGGCGGCGCCCTGAACGGCCGCTGAGGGCGCCGCCGTCCTCCCTCAGGCGGGGCGGCGCGTGGCCAGGGTCCAGCCGTTGTCCTTCATGACCTTCTCGGCGTCGGCCATCGTGTAGTCGAAGTTCTGCAGGTCCTTGAGGTAGCTGGCCGGCTCGGCGAGGCCCTCCACGTGCGGGTAGTCCGAGCCCATGAGGATGTGGTCGGCGCCGAGCAGCTGGAGCAGGCTCTTGAGCTCGTCCTCGTAGAACGGCGCCACCCACACGTGCCGCTTGAACGTCTCGCGCGGGTCCTCGGGGAACAGGTGCGGCACCTGGCCCCACGCCTTGGTGAGCTTCTCGAAGAGGTGGAACACCCACGAGGAGCCGGTCTCGATGGCGGCGATCCGCAGGTTCGGGAACCGGGAGAACAGCCCGAGCGCGAGGTGGCTGGCGATGGTGTCCTGCATGTAGCTGGCCGAGTGCAGGCTGCGGAAGGCGTTCGCGCGGAACGCCTCGGCGAAGTCGTTCTGGCCCCAGTCGCCGAGGTACTTCGTGTAGATCGTGTCGCCACCGTGGTAGAGCACGGTGATCCCGGAGTCGTTGGCCAGCTGCCAGAACCCGTCGAACATCGGGTCACCGGGGGCCTTGCGGCCGAGGACCGTGGTCACCGGCCCGCCGACCATGACGACGAAGCGGGCGTCGTGGTCCAGCGCCCACTGCAGCTCGCGGACGGCGTTCTCCGGGTCCGACAGCGTGATGTACGGCGCGGCGAAGATCCGGTTCTGGTAGGCGAAACCCCAGTCCTCCTCCATCCACCGGTTGAACGCGCGGAAGGCGGCTGCCGCCGCGGGCAGGTCGTGAGCCAGCGCGGTCTCCATGCCGACCCCGAGCGTGGGCAGCATGATGCAGGCCTCCATGCCCTGCTCGTCCATGAGCGCGAGGCGAGCGTCGCGGTCGCGGTACTCCGCCCGGATCGGCTCCAGCTCGCCGAACAGCTTGCTGGGGTCGGCGCTCTTGGGGTTGCGGCCGCGGAAGTACTCGTCCATGACGCCGGGCGCCGCGACCGGGTCGAAGGTCGGGTTCGGGATGAACTTGTTGACCTTCTCCCCCACCAGCAGGCGCGTCTTCCCCTCGACCTGGACCCACTGCATCGCGCGCTTCCGGTACGCCGGCTCGATGTGCCGGGTGAACGCGTCGAGCGCCTCGTAGTAGTGGTTGTCGCAGTCGAAGTACCGGAACGGCAGGTCGGTCACGGGGTGCTCTCTCTCCGGGATGGGCGTCGCGCGGGGCTCGACGCAAGAATAGAACAGCGTTTCAGTCAGGACAACCCTCAGCCCCGGGGCAGGCCCAGCACGTGCTCGGCGACGACGTTGAGCTGGATCTCCACGGTCCCGCCGCCGATCAGCAGCTGCGGCGTGGACAGGTACGCCGCGGCGGCCGCGCCCCCGGGCCCGTCGGTCACCGCCGCCTCCGGGCCGCGCCAGGAGAGCACCGTCCGGGTCACCTGGGCGTGCTGCTCGGCCGAGCCGACCTTGAGCACGCTGGCCTCCGCACCGGGCTGGCCGCCGGCGAGGCGGCGCAGCAGCGACCGGCGGCCGAGGGCCTCCAGCGCCGCGCCTCGGGCGGTGAGCCCGGCCAGGTCGCGCAGCACGCTGCCCCGGTCCGCGCCGGCCTCGAGGCCGCCCCGGGCGTGCACGGCCAGGTCGCCCGTCCCGCCGCCGCCGCCGCCGGAGCGTCCGGTGGCGATGGACACGCGCTCGTTGCCCAGCGTGGTCCGGGCCAGCCGCCACCCCTCCCCCGGAGCGCCGACCAGCGCCTCCGGGGGCACGACGACGCCGTCGAGGAAGACCTCGTTGAACATGTACTGGCCGTTGGCCTCGCGCAGCGGGCGCACCTCGACGCCGGGCGCGTGCATGTCGACGAGGAAGTAGCTCAGCCCCTTGTGCTTGGGGGCGTCGGCGTCGGTGCGGGCCAGGCAGATGCCGACGTCGGCCAGCTGCGCCTTCGACGTCCACACCTTCTGCCCGTCCAGCCGCCAGCCGCCGTCCACCGGCACCGCGCGCGTGGCCAGCGAGGCGAGGTCGGACCCGGCGCCGGGCTCGCTGAACAGCTGGCACCACACGAGCTCGCCGCGCAGCGTCGGGAGCACGTGCCGCTCGCGCTGCTCCTCGGTGCCGTGTGCCAGGAGCGTCGGCAGGGCCCACTCCCCGATGACGGTGGAGGGCTGCTCCAGGCCGGCCCGCTCGTACTCCTGGGCGACGACGACCTGGCCGACCGGGTCGAGGCCGAGCCCGTACGGCTCCGGGTACTGCGGCGCCACGAGCCCGGCGTCGGCCAGCGCGCGGCGCCGCTGCTCCTCGGGCAGCGCGGCGATCCGGGCGAGATCGGCGGCGACCCGCTCCCGCAGCCCGGCCGGCTCGTCGGCCAGCTCGAGCGCGGCGGTGCGCGCGGTGGTCAGCGCCAGCTCGCCCAGCCGCAGCGAGCCGGACGCCTGCGGCCCCAGCAGGGCGGCGAGGCCCATCGCCCGCCGCCAGTACAGGTGCAGGTCGTGCTCCCACGTGTAGCCGATGCCGCCGAGCAGGGTGACGGTGTCCAGCGCCAGGTCGACGGCGTCGGCCACGCAGGTCTCGGCGGCCGCGGCGGCGGCCAGCGCGAACTGGTCGGCGCCCTCGCCGGCGGCGGTGGCCGCGTCCCAGACGGCGGCGGCCATCAGCTCGGTGCGGGTGAACAGCCGGGCGCACTTGTGCTTGACCGCCTGGAACGAGCCGACCGGGCGGCCGAACTGCTCCCGCACCTTCACGTAGGCCAGCCCCGTCTCCTGGCACCAGCGCGCCAGCCCGGCGGCCTCCGCGCTGACCAGCAGCTCGGCGAGGGTCCGCACCTCGTCCGCGTCGACGTCGAGGACGGCGTCGGCGGGCACGTGCAGGTCGGGCACCTCCAGCCGGCCGACGTCCCGCGTGACGTCGACGCCCTCGGCGCGGTGCCGGGCCAGCCGGCCGGCGCGCCCGGCGTCGAGGACGAACCACCGCGCGCCGCCGGGCGTCTGCGCGGCGAGGACGACGATCTCGGCGGCCAGCGCCCCGAGCACCGGCCCGGTCTCCCCGGAGAGGACCCAGCCGCCGTCGGCCTCGCGTGCGACGACGTTCCCGGCCGCGAGCGCCAGGCACCCGGTCGCCCCACCGGCGAAGGCGGTGAGCACCGGCGCCGCGCCGCCGGACCGGGCGAGGAGCGCACTGGCCAGCACGGTGGGCAGCAGCGGCCCGGGCACCAGCGCCCGTCCGGCGGCCTCGACGACGACGGCCAGCTCGGTCAGCCCGGCGCCGTCGCCACCGACGGCCTCGGGGAGGTGCAGCGCGAGGAGGCCCTGGTCCCGCAGCTGGGCCCAGCCCGCCGGCCGCTCCCCGGCCGCGAGCTGCGCCAGTCCGGCGCGGGTGCTGTCGACCGGGAAGGAGCGCGCGGCGACGCCGGCCACCGACCCGGCCAGCGCGACGTGCTCCTCGAGCAGCGCGATGCCCATCCTCAGCCGTCCAGGCCGAGGACGCGGGCGGCGTTGCCGTACAGGAACTTCGGCCAGACCTCGTCGCGGAAGGGCACCGCGGGCAGGTCGCGGAAGATGCGCTCGAGGGACATGCCCGCCGGGAAGTACCCCGCGTAGATGACCTTGTCCGCGCCGCGGCTGTTGGCGTAGTCGACGATCGCCTTCGGGTAGTACTTCGGCGAGAACGCCGAGGTCGAGTAGTACAGGTTCGGCCACTTGAGCATGAGCTTGACCGCCAGCTCCTCCCACGGCTCGCAGCCGTGGCGGGTCACGAAGACCAGGTCGGGGAAGTCGAACATGACCCGGTCGATCCGGCCGACCTCCTGCACCTCGTAGGGCACCCGCGGACCGGGGACGCCGGCACAGACGAAGATCGGGATGCCGAGCTCCACGCAGGTCGCGTACACCGGGTACATCTGCGGCGCGTCGATCGCCACCTGCGGGAAGGTGCCGGCCGGGAACACCGTGGTGGCCCGGATGCCGTACTCCTCGTACTCCCGGCGCAGCGCCCGCACGGTGCCCATGACGTCGTTGGGGTCGGTCACCACGCCGGCCGGGATGAACCGGTCGGGGTGGTCGGTCACGGCGCGCGCGGCGACCTCGCCGTTGACGTGGACCATGCCCTTCTCGACCCCGAAGCGGTCCATCTCGCCGAGGGTGATCGAGACCGGGTCCGACGTCGGCAGGTCGGTCGGGACGTCCTTGAACATGTACTCGGCCGGCATGTGCGAGGCCTGCGAGGCGGCGTCCTTGGTCTGCCGGCGGATGAAGTCGTACTGGGCCGTCCCCTCGGTCGGGAAGCCGATCAGCGTGTCGATGACCGGGAGGTCGGTCGGGCCGGGCATGGGTCTCCCTCGCAGAGGTGGCGGAGCAGGATCGGCCGGGCGACGCGCCTCCGGCCCGCTCACTTTGGAACACCGTTCTAAGCACGTCAAGGAGCGGTGGGCCTCCCCCGTCCGGGGGCGGCCCGTCCCTCGGGACGGCTCGCCCACCCCGTCGGCCGCTACCGTTCTCCCCGTGACCGCCCTCGAGGCGCCCGCGCCGCTGCCGCGCGAGGCGATGACCGCCCGCCAGCTGGCCCGCCGGACCCGGCTGCTCGAGGCCGTCGTCGAGATCGTCACCGAGGTCGGCCCGCAGGCGCTGCAGATGCGCGAGGTCGCCGAGCGTTCCGGCGTGGCGCTGGGCACCGCCTACAAGTACTTCCGGTCCCGCGAGCAGCTGCTGGCCGCCGCCCTGGCGGAGTGGCAGCAGCCCCTCTGGGCCCGCATGAGCTCGGTGAGCCGCTCCCCCGGCGCCGACACCGGCGAGCTGGTCTCGGCCTACCTGCGGCGGGCGCTGCGGTCGTTCCAGCGCAACCCGAACATGGGCGCGCTCATGGTGCTGATGCAGACCTCGACCGACCCGGACGTGGTGGAGACGCTGGCCGAGATGGGCACGCAGAGCAGCGCGCTCATGGAGCAGATGCTGGTCGGGCTGCCGGCCGAGGCGGTGCCGCACGTGGGCCGGGGCCTGGAGGCCGTGCTGATGAACTCCGTGACCGCCCTGGTCACCGGGCGCGCCACCCTGGACGAGGCGCTGGAGCGGGTCGAGGGCGTGGCCCGGCTGCTGCTGGCCGGAGCCAACGCCTCCTGAGCCGGGCGGGCACTCGCCCTGAGCGGATGAGGTCCCGCCGGAGGCAGCTCACCACCCTGACCGGGATGACGTACTCGATCCTCGGCCGGGATGCGGCCAACGGCGACCTCGGGATCGCGGTCGCGTCGCGGTTCCCGGGCGTCGGGGGCCTCGTCCCCTACGGCGAGGCCGAGGTCGGCGCGGTGGCGACCCAGGCGTTCGGCAACCCCCGGCACGGCACGACCGGGCTGACCCTGCTCCGCTGCGGCGCCTCCCCGCGGCAGGCGCTGGACGTCCTGCTCGGCGGTGACGACTCGGCCGGCCGCCGTCAGGTCGCGCTCGTCGACCGGCACGGCGAGACTGCCTTCCACACCGGCGCGGAGCTGCACACCTGGGACGGCTGGGCCGGGAGCGCACCGGGCCGGCAGTGCGTCGCCCTCGGCAACGGGCTCGCCGGCCCCGACGTCGTCGGGGACATGGTCGCGACCTTCGAGAACTCGCGGCTCTCCCTCGCCGAGCGGCTGGTGGCCGCCCTGGAGGCGGGCCGCCGCGCCGGGGGCGACATCCGCGGTCAGCAGGCCGCGGCCCTGCTCGTGCTGCGCCGCGACGGGGGCTACGGCGGCCTCGACGACCGGCACGTCGTGATCTCCGTCTACGACCACGCGCACCCGATCGACGAACTGGTCCGCTGCTCCGCCCTCCACCGCCTCGCCTACTTCCCGAGCGAGCCGGCCGCGCTGGTGCCCATCGGGCCCGAGGTGGCCCTCGAGCTGAAGCGGCTCATGACCGCCCGGCACGTCTACGCCGGGCCCCTCGACGGCAGCTGGGACGACGACGTCCGGCGGCGGTGGGCGCTCTTCCTGGGCAGCGAGAACTACGACAACCGGATCAACGACGGGCTGCTCCTCGATCTCGAGGTGCTGGCAGACCTGCGGAGCAGGTACGGCGCACCGGCCCCGTCCTGACCCGCGCCGGCCCGCTCATCCGGATCGGATGACGATCCACCCGCGCAGTGGTGGTTGGTTCGCCTCCTCCGACCCGCTCCCCGAGAGGCGTGACCGCGATGTGCAGGTGGATGGCCTACGTGGGGGAACCCGTCTTCGCGGACATGCTGCTGTACCGGCCCGAGCACTCGATCATCGACCAGAGCCTGCACGCCAACCTCGGCGGCTTCGCCACGAACGGCGACGGCTTCGGCATCGGCTGGTACGGCGCGGACGGCGCCGATGGCGCCCCGACGGTCTTCAAGGACACCCACCCGGCGTGGAACTGCGAGAACCTGCGCGAGATCGCGCCCCGGATCCGCACGCCCCTGTTGTTCGCGCACGTCCGCGCCTCCAGCGGGACCCCGGTGCAGCGCAGCAACTGCCATCCCTTTCGCCACGGCAACTGGCTGTTCATGCACAACGGGTCGCTGGCGGACTTCCACAAGGTGCGGCGCGACCTGCTGGTGGCCGTCGACCCGGCGCTGTTCCCCGACATGGAGGGCTCCACCGACACCGAGGCGCTGTTCTACCTGGCCCTCACCTTCGGTCTGAAGGAGGACCCGCCCGGTGCCGTCGCCCGCGCGGTCGGCTTCATCGAGGACGTCGGCCGTGCCCACGGGATCGAGTACCCCGTGCACATGACCCTCGCCACCACCGACGGCGAGCGGGTCTGGATCTTCCGCTACTCCAGCGAGAAGGCCACGAGCTCGCTCTACTTCTCCCACGACGTCACGCAGGTGCGGGCGCTGCACCCCGAGCTCGACGTCCTCAAGAAGCTGGGTGACGACACCCGCTTCATCGTCTCCGAGCCGCTGCGCGACCTCCCGGGCGCCTGGGACGAGGTCCCGGAGGCGTCGTGGGCGCTCATCCGGGGTGCCGACCAGGAGACGCACCACTTCGAGCCCGTGGTCCCCGGCTGAGCCGGCCGGACCGGGCATGGACCTGCGGCAGCGTGTCGCCACGCTGATGCCGGGGGTGCACGACGAGCTCGCCGAGCTCGTCGCCATCCCCTCGGTGGCCGATCCCCGCACATACCCGCCGGAGGAGTGCGCCCGGGCCGCGGAGTGGGTGCGCGGCCGGTTCGCCGCCCTCGGGTTCGGCGACGCCCGCCTGGCCGAGACGGCCGACGGCAGCCTCGCCGTCCTGGGGACCCGTCCCTGTGCCGACCCGGATGCGCCGACGGTGCTGCTCTACGCCCACTACGACGTGCAGCCACCGCTGGACGAGTCGGCCTGGCACACGCCGCCGTTCCGGCTGACCGAGGTCGACGGGCGCTGGTACGGCCGCGGCGCCGCGGACTGCAAGGGCAACGTCTTGATGCACCTCCTCGCCCTGCGGGCCCTCGGGGACGACGTGCCGGTCCACCTGGGGCTGGTGGTCGAGGGCTCCGAGGAGCAGGGCACCGGCGGCCTGGAGGCCTACGTCGCGGCCCACCCCGGGCAGTTCCGGGCCGACGCCGTGCTGGTGTGCGACACCGGCGGCGTCGCGGTCGGCGAGCCGGCGGTGACGGTCAGCCTGCGCGGGGTGGTCGGCGTCGTGGTGACCGTGATGGCGCTGGAGGCGCCGCTGCACTCCGGGGTCTTCGGCGGCGCGGCTCCCGATGCGCTCGCCGCGCTGATCGCGGTGCTGGCTACCCTGCGCGACGCTCGGGGCAACACCACCGTCCCCGGGCTGGAGAACACGCAGACCTGGACCGGCGCGGCCTACCCGGCCGAGCAGTTCCGCCGGGACGCCGGGGTGGTCGAGGGCGCCGGCCTGCTCGGCGACGGCACCGTCCCCGAGATGCTGTGGGCGCGGCCGGCCATCACGGTGGTGGGCATCGACTGCCCACCGGTACAGGGGTCGAGCGCGGCGATCGTCCCGCGGGCCGCTGCCCGGCTGGACCTGCGGATCCCACCCGGGACCGATCCCGGCCGGGCCGAGGAGGCGCTGGTGGCGCACCTGCGGTCGGCCGCTCCCTGGGGCGTGCGGATGGAGGTGGCGACGCTGTCCACCGGCGCGCCGTTCCGGGCAAGCGTCGACGGCGCTGCTCACCGCGCGGTGGCCGCGGCCATGACGGACGCCTACGGCGTGCCCATGACGGCGCTCGGGGCGGGCGGGTCGATCCCGCTGTGCACCGTCTTCGCCGGCCTCTCCCCCGCCCCCGAGGTGGTCCTCATGGGCGTCGAGGAGCCACGATCGCTGATCCACGCGCCCGACGAGAGCGTCGCCCCGGGTGAGATCGCGGCGATGGCGCTGACCGAGGCGCTGTTCCTGCGGGACTACCCGGCCGCCCTGCAGCGCGCCGGACGCTGATCGGCATGCGCGGATACCGGGCCGACCACGCCTTCGACGGCGACCGCGTCCTCCCCGGCGGCGTCCTGGTGCTCGTGGAGGACGACCGGATCGTCGGCGTCGACCCCGCCTCCGCCGCGGCGCCGGCCGGGGTCGAGGTCCGGTACGTGCCGGGGACCACGCTGCTGCCCGGGCTGGTCGACACCCACGTGCACCTGTGCGCCGACGCCGGTTCACGTGCGCTGGACACCATCGCCGGTCGCTCGGCCGAGGCCCTCGACGCGGGCATCGAGGAGGCATTGCGCCGGCAGCTCGCCGCGGGGGTGACGGGGGTCCGTGACCTCGGCGACCACTCCTTCGCGGTGCTCGACCGCCATCGGGACCCCGCCGGGGGCCCGACCGTCGTCGGCTCCGGGCCACCCATCACCTCCCCCGGCGGCCACTGCTGGTCGATGGGCGGCGGGGCCCGGGGCGAGGGGGCTCTCCGCGTCGCCGTCCGTGAGCGCGTCGACCGCGGAGCGGGCGTCGTCAAGGTGATGACGAGCGGCGGGCTGCTGACCCCCGGGACCGATCCGTTGGCCTGCCAGTTCAGCCCTGCGGAGCTGCGGGCAGTGGCCGACGAGGCGCACCGGCACGGCCTGCCGGTGACCGGTCACGCCCATCCGCTGGTCGCCGTCGAGCGCAGCGTGGCTGCCGGCTTCGACGGCATCGAACACGGTAGCTGCCTGACGGCCGGAGGGATCCGCACGCCGCCGGAGCTCACGGCGCGGCTGGCCGCCGACGGGACACCCGTCTGCCCGACCCTCGGCCGGCTACCGGGGATGGACCCGCCGCCGCACGTCGCGGCCCGCATGGCGGAGGTCGGGACGTCCTACGAGCACCAGCTGGACAACGCCGCCGTCCTGCACGAGGCGGGGGTCGCCCTCCTCGCCGGCACCGACGCCGGGGTCGGCCCGAGCAAGCCGCACGGCGTGCTGCCCCACGCCGTGGTCGAGCTGGTCGGATGCGGCCTGCCCGTGGCGACGGCGCTCACCGCCGCGACCGGCAGGGCCGCGCGCGCCTGCGGCCTCGGGAGCCGCACCGGGCGCCTGGCCATCGGGCTGCAGGCCGACCTGCTGCTGGTTGACGGCGACGCGACCGTGGACGTCAGCGCGCTGCTCCGGTTGCGCACCGTGGTCTGCCGGGGCCGGGAGGTCGACCTCGCCGGGCCGTGCGGCTGACCCGCGGCATCACTCGTCGTCGGTGCGGTACCCCAGGTTCGGCGACAGCCAGCGCTCGGCCTCCCGGAGCGTCCAGCCCTTGCGCCGCGCGTAGTCCTCGACCTGGTCGCGGCCCACGCGGCCCAGGACGAAGTAGCGCGACTCCGGGTGGGCGAAGTACAGCCCGCTGACCGCCGCGCCCGGCCACATGGCCATGCTCTCGGTCAGCTCGATACCGGTGGCCGCCTCGACGTCCAGCAGCTCCCAGATCGTGCGCTTCTCGGTGTGCTCGGGGCAGGCCGGGTAGCCCGGCGCCGGGCGGATGCCCCGGTACTTCTCCTCGATCAGCTGGCCGCTGTCGAGGTGCTCGTCGGCGGCGTAGCCCCAGAACTCGCGGCGGACCCGCTCGTGCAGCCGCTCGGCGAAGGCCTCGGCCAGCCGGTCGGCCAGCGACTCCAGCAGGATCGCGGCGTAGTCGTCGTTCTCCTTCTTGAACGCCGCGACCCGCTCGGCGGAGCCGAGGCCGGCGGTCACGGCGAAGGCGCCCACGTAGTCGCGCAGCCCCGTCTCCTTCGGGGCGACGAAGTCGGCGAGGGACTTGCGGGCCGAGCCGTCGCGGCCCTCGGTCTGCTGGCGCAGCTGGTGCAGCGTGGTCCGGACGGCGCTGCGGGTCTCGTCGGTGTAGACCTCGATGTCCTCGCCGTCGACCCGGTTGGCCGGGAACAGCCCGAAGACGCCGCTGGCCCGCAGCCACCGCTCGTCGACGATCCGGTCGAGCATCGCCTGCGCGTCCTCGTAGAGGCGGCGCGCGGCCTCACCGGTGGTCGGGTTGTGCAGGATGTCGGGGAACCGGCCGCGCATCTCCCACGCGTTGAAGAACGGCTGCCAGTCGATGTACTCGCGCAGCTCCGCCAGCGGGTAGTCGGCGAAGCTCTTCACGAACTGCGTGGCCAGGCCGTGCCGGTGGTCGCAGCCCGGCCCGGAGCAGACGTCCTTCGCCTGCTGCAGGAGCATGCGGGGCCGCGGTGGGGCGTAGGCCGACCAGTCGAGCGCCGGCGCGGCCTCGCGGGCGGCCGCCAGCGGGAGCACCTTCCGGGTGTCCTGGCGGGCGGCGTGCCGCTCGCGCAGCTGCGCGTAGTCGGTCTCCACGCCGGCCAGCAGGCCCGGCCGCTGCTCGTCCGACAGCAGCGCGGCCACCACCGGCACCGAGCGCGAGGCGTCCTTCACCCAGATGACCGGACCGTGGTACGCCGGGGCCACCTTCACCGCGGTGTGCGCCCGCGACGTCGTCGCCCCGCCGATGAGCAGCGGGATGTCGAAGCCCTGCCGCTCCATCTCGGCGGCCAGGTTGACCATCTCGTCCAGCGACGGGGTGATCAGCCCGGACAGCCCGATGATGTCGGCGCCCTCGGCCTTGGCGGCGTCGAGGATCTTCTGCGCCGGCACCATGACGCCCAGGTCGACGACGTCGTAGTTGTTGCACTGGAGCACGACGCCGACGATGTTCTTGCCGATGTCGTGGACGTCGCCCTTCACGGTGGCCATGACGACCTTGCCGTTGCTGCGCTCGACGTCGCCGGGCTGCTTCTCCGCCTCGATGTAGGGGATCAGGTACGCGACGGCCTTCTTCATGACCCGCGCGGACTTGACCACCTGCGGCAGGAACATCTTCCCGGCGCCGAACAGGTCGCCGACCACGTTCATCCCGCTCATCAGCGGGCCCTCGATGACCTCGATGGGCCGGCCGCCGCGGGCGCTGATCTCGGCGCGCAGCTCCTCGGTGTCGGCCTCGACGAACTCGTCGATGCCCTTCACCAGGGCGTGGGTGATCCGCTCCCCCACCGGCAGCGACCGCCACTCCTCGGTGGCGGCCTCGACGACCTCACCGGTGCCGGCGAAGTCGCCGGCGATCTCGAGCAGCCGCTCGGCGGCGTCGGGCCGCCGGTTGAGGACGACGTCCTCGATCCGCTCGCGCAGCAGCGCCGGGACCTCGTCGTACACCTCGAGCGCCCCGGCGTTGACGATGCCCATGTCCATGCCGGCGCGGATCGCGTGGAACAGGAACACCGCGTGGATGGCCTCGCGGACCTTGTTGTTGCCGCGGAAGGAGAACGAGACGTTCGAGACGCCGCCGGAGACCAGCGCGCCGGGCAGGTTCTCCTTGATCCAGCGGGTGGCCTCGATGAAGTCCACGCCGTAGTTGGCGTGCTCCTCGATGCCCGTGGCCACGGCGAAGACGTTCGGGTCGAAGATGACGTCCTCGGCCGGGAAGCCGACCTGGTCGACGAGGATGTCGTAGGCGCGGCGGCAGATGACCTTGCGCCGCTCGAGGTCGTCGGCCTGGCCGTCCTCGTCGAAGGCCATGACGACGACCGCGGCCCCGTACTTGCGGCACAGCCGGGCCTGGGTGACGAACTCCTCCTCGCCGTTCTTCAGCGAGATCGAGTTGACGATCGACTTGCCCTGCACGCACTTGAGGCCGGCCTCGATGACCTGCCACTTGGAGGAGTCGACCATCACCGGCACGCGGGAGATGTCGGGCTCGGCGGCGACCAGCTTCAGGAAGCGGTCCATGGCCGCGACACCGTCGATCATCCCCTCGTCCATGTTGACGTCGATGACCTGCGCGCCGGCCTCGACCTGCTGGCGGGCGACGGCCAGGGCGGCGCCATAGTCGCCCTCGCGGATCAGCCGGCGGAAGCGGGCCGAGCCGGTGATGTTGGTCCGCTCGCCGACGTTGACGAACAGCGAGTCCTCGTCGACGGTCAGCGGCTCCAGGCCCGACAGCCGCAGCGCCGGCCGCGGAGCCACCGGGACCCGCGGCGCGGCCCCGGCCACCGCCTGCGCCAGCGCCGCGATGTGCGCCGGCGTGGTGCCGCAGCAGCCGCCGACGACGTTCACCAGCCCGCTCGCGGCGAACTCGGCGAGGATCCCGGCGGTGTCCTCGGGCGCCTCGTCGTACTCGCCGAACGCGTTGGGCAGGCCGGCGTTCGGATAGGACGAGACGAAGGTGTCGGCCAGCCGGGAGAGCTCGGCCTGATAGGGCCGCAGCTCCCGGCCGCCGAGGGCGCAGTTGAGCCCGACGGTGAGGGGGCGGGCGTGCCGGACCGAGTGCCAGAACGCCTCGGTGACCTGGCCGGACAGCGTCCGCCCGGAGGCGTCGGTGATGGTGCCCGAGATCATCACCGGCCAGCGGCGGCCGCGCTGCTCGAACAGCGTCTCCACCGCGAAGATCGCGGCCTTGGCGTTCAGCGTGTCGAAGATCGTCTCGATCAGCAGCACGTCGGACCCGCCGTCGACCAGGGCGTCGGCCTGCTCCAGGTAGGCCTCGGCCAGCTCGTCGAAGCTGACGTTCCGGGCGCCGGGGTCGTTCACGTCGGGCGAGATGGACGCGGTGCGGTTGGCCGGGCCGATGGCGCCGGCGACGTAGCGCGGCCGGTCCGGCGTCCGGGCCGTCATCGCGTCGGCCTCGGCGCGGGCCAGCCGGGCCGCGGCGACGTTCAGCTCGTAGGACAGGCCGGACATGTCGTAGTCGCGCAGGGAGACCGCGTTCGCGTTGAACGTGTTGGTCTCGATCAGGTCGGCGCCGGCCTCGAGGTACTCGCGGTGGATCCCCGCGATGATCTGCGGCTGGGTGAGCGTGAGCAGCTCGTTGTTGCCCTGCAGGTCGCTGGGCCAGTCGGCGAAGCGTTCCCCGCGGTAGCCGGCCTCGTCGGGCCGGTCGCGCTGGATCGCGGTGCCCATGGCCCCGTCGAGCACCATGATCCGCTCCCGCAGGAGGGCGGTGAGCTCGGCGGTGGCGTCCGGTCGCAGGTCCGGGGTCTCGGGCACGACGTCGATGGTCTCATCCCGGGGCAACCGGCTTCCCGAGCCGAGGGCCGGAGCGACGTAGGCTTCCAGGGGTGATCGACCCGACGTCCCCGTCCGAGGACCTGCCGCAGCTCACCGACCCCGTGGTGGTGGTGGCCTTCGAGGGCTGGAACGACGCCGGCGACGCCGCCACCGGGGCTCTGGAGCACCTGGAGCTGATCTGGGACGCCACGCCGCTGGCCGCTCTGGACCCCGAGGACTACTACGACTTCCAGGTCAACCGGCCCACCGTCTCCCTCGTCGGCGGCGTGGCCCGGCGGATCGAGTGGCCGACCACCCGGGTCTCGGTGGCCCGCCCGCCGGGAGCCGAGCGGGACGTCGTCCTCATCCGCGGCATCGAGCCCAACATGCGCTGGCGCAGCTTCTGCGAGGAGCTCATCGAGCTGTGCCAGGAGCTGGAGGCCACGACCGTCGTCGGCCTCGGGGCCCTGCTCGCCGACACCCCGCACACCCGCCCGGTGCCGGTGACCGGCTCGGCCTACGACGCCGAGTCGGCCGAGAAGTGGGGCCTGGAGACCTCCCGCTACGAGGGCCCGACCGGGATCCTCGGCGTCTTCCAGGACGCCTGCGTGCAGGCCGGACTGCCGGCGATCAGCTTCTGGGCCGCGGTGCCGCACTACGTGTCCCAGCCCCCGTCGCCGCGGGCCACGGTCGCGCTGCTGCAGCGGGTGGAGGAGGTGCTGGAGGTGACCGTGCCGCTCGGCGCCCTCCCCGCGCAGGCCGAGGAGTGGGTCAAGACCGTCGACGAGATGGCACAGGAGGACGACGAGGTCGTCGAGTACGTCCGTTCCCTGGAGGAGCGGGCCACCGAGGTGGACCTGTCGCAGGCCAACGGCGACTCGATCGCCCGCGAGTTCGAGCGCTACCTCCGTCGCCGCGGCGGCACCTCCCCCAGCTAGCAGCACTTCGCGCGCGAAAGTCCTGGGACTTTCGCGCGCGAAGTGCTCTCTGGGCTGTCGGTGGCTTGGGGCAGGGTGGGGGCATGGAGCCGCGCCTGGACCTGCTGACCGTCGCCGTCCCCGACCTGGACGCCGCCCGCCGCTTCTACGTCGACGGCCTGGGGTGGACCCCGGCGCTCGACGTGCCCGGCGAGGTGGTCTTCCTCCAGGTCAACCGCGGGCTCCTGCTGGCGCTGTTCGGCGCGGCCGACCTCGCCGCCGACATGGGGGTGCCGGTCGAGGACGTCGTCCCCGGTGGGGGCTTCACCCTGGCGCACAACGTCGGCAGCGCCGACGAGGTGCGGCAGATCGTGGCCGCCGCCGAGGCCGCCGGTGCCCGGGTGGTCAAGCCCCCGCAGCAGGCGGCCTTCGGCGGCTTCCACGCCTACGTCGTGGACCCGTCCGGCATCCGCTGGGAGGTCGCGCACAACCCGGGCCTGCGGGTGGACGACGACGGCACGGTGCACATCGGCGTGATCGAGGGCTGACGTGGCCGTCGACGGGGAGACGCTGGACCGGGTGCGGCGGGTGCTGGCCGGCCGCCCCGACGTCGAGGAGAAGCGGATGGTGGGCGGCCGGTCGTTCGGCGTCGGCGGCCGGCTCGCGTGCGGGGTGAGCGCCGGTGGGCTGGTGGTGCGGGTGGGCCGGGGCGGTGCCGCGGCGGCCCTGGCCGAGCCGCACGTCTCGCCGCTGCGGATGGGCGGACGGACGGCGGACGGCTTCGTCGTCGTCGCGCCGGCGGGGTGCGCCGACGATGCGGCGCTGCTCCGCTGGATCGACGTCGGCTTCGCGGCCGCCGGCCGGGTCTGACCGCTCAGGCCACCGGCAGCAGGGGCCGCATCCGCGTGGTGGCGTCGCCGTCGAACAGCCGGTCGTGGGCGGTCAGCGCGAACCGGTCGGTCATCCCGGAGACGTGGTCGACCACCTGGGTGGTGAGGTCCGCGCCGGCATCGCGGTACGTGGCCGGGATGAGCTCCGGATGGGCCAGGTGGTGGTCGACCAGCCGGCGGATGACGTCGACTGCCAGCTGCTTCTGCCCGGCCGCGGTCTCGGACGAGTAGACCCGTTCGAACATGAACGCCCGCAGCTCCTGCATGGCCTCCAGCGGCTCCGGGGCCATCACCACGCGGCCGCCGTCGGCCAGCGAGCCGGTCACCACCGCGTCGATCATCGCGCCGACCATCGCGCTGCCCGGCTCCCCGAAGACCGCCCGCGCCCGGGCCGGCAGGTCGCCGGGGCGCAGCACCCCGGCGCGGACGGCGTCCAGCGCGTCGTGGGAGAGGTAGCCGATCCGGTCGGCGTAGCGCACGCACTCGGCCTCGCGGCTGGCCGGCGGGGGCGAGATCTTCCAGCTGTGCGCGCGGATGCCGTCCCGGACCTCCCACGTGAGGTTGAGGTCCTCGAGCACCTCGACGATGCGCACGCCCTGGGCGGCGTGGTGCCAGCCGCCCGGGACGTAGGGCTCGAGCGCGTCCTCGCCGATGTGCCCGAACGGCGAGTGGCCGAGGTCGTGGCCCAGGGCGATCGCCTCGGCGAGGGTCTCGTTGAGCCCCAGCGCCCGGGCCAGTGCCCGGGCCACCTGGTCGACCTGCAGCGTGTGCGTGAGCCGGGTGACGAAGTGGTCGCCGTCGGGGTTCAGGAAGACCTGCGTCTTGTGCTTGAGCCGGCGGAAGGCCTTGGCGTGCAGGATCCGGTCGCGGTCGCGCTCGAAGGCGGTGCGCAGGTCGTCCTCGGGCTCCGGGCGCGCCCGGCCGCGGGTGGCGGCCGCCCGGCTCGCCGCCGGCGCCAGCTCCTCCTCCGCCCGCTCCCGGGCGGCGCGGTCGGTGAGCCGGAAGCCGGTCATCAGCAGTCCTGCAGCGCGATCCCGAGCAGCGCGTCCACCGCGTCGCCCACGATGGCGGGAGCCCCGTCGTCCAGCGACGGGTCCTCGCCGCCGGCCAGGGTCCGGGCCGCCCACTCGTCGACGACGGCGATGGCGCCGGGGCTGTCGAGGTCGTCGGAGAGCCGCTCGCGCAGCCCGGTCAGCACCGGTGCGGCCGGGGCCCCGGCCGGCAGCGCCACCGCCCGCCGCCAGGTGGCCAGCCGCTCCTCGGCGTCGGTGAGCAGCTGCGGCGTCCAGGCGCGGTCGGTGCGGTAGTGGCCCGACAACAGCGCCAGCCGGATCGCCATCGGGTCGACGCCCTCGCCGCGCAGCTTGGACACGAAGACCAGGTTGCCCCGGCTCTTGCTCATCTTCTCGCCGTCCAGGCCGATCATCGCCGCGTGCACGTAGGCCCGGGCGAACGGCTTGGTCGCGGTGAGCGCCTCGGCGTGCACGGCGGAGTACTCGTGGTGCGGGAACACCAGGTCGCTGCCGCCGCCCTGGACGTCGAAGCCCATGCCGATGGTGTCCAGCGCGATGGTGGCGCACTCGATGTGCCAGCCCGGGCGGCCCCCGGTGCCCCGCGGGCCCTCCCAGGACGGCTCGCCGGGCCGCGGCCCGCGCCACAGCAGGGGGTCGAGCCGGTTGCGCTTGCCCGCGCGGTCCGGGTCACCGCCGCGCTCGGCGAAGAACCGCAGCATGGTGGCCTCGTCGTAGCGGGACTCCCCGCCGAAGCCAGGCGCCTGGGCGACGTCGTGGTAGACGTCGCCGGTGCCGTCGTCCAGCACGTAGGCCAGGCCCTCGTCGAGCAGGTCCTCGATGTGCGCGACGATCCGCGGGATCGACTCCACCGCGCCCACGTAGTCGTCCGGCGGGAGCACCCGCAGGGCCGTCATGTCCTCGCGGAACAGCGCCGTCTCCCGCATGGCCAGGACGACCCAGTCCTCGCCGTCGCGGTCGGCGCGCTCCAGCAGCGGGTCGTCGATGTCGGTGACGTTCTGCACGTAGTGGACGGCGTGCCCGGCGTCCCGCCAGGCCCGGTTGACCAGGTCGAAGGCCAGGTAGGTGGCCGCGTGCCCCAGGTGCGTCGCGTCGTAGGGGGTGATCCCGCAGACGTACATGCGGGCCACCCGGTCGGGGCCGGTGGCCACGACCTCGCCGCGCGCCGTGTCGTGCAGCTTCAACGCGGGGCCGGTGCCCGGCAGGGTCGGCAGGAGGGGGGCGGGCCAGGAGAGCACGGTCCGAGCGTAGAGGCGTGGCCCGACGCTCCTGCCGGGTCGTCCCCCGATCAGCCCCCGCCGGCCAGCAGCGCGGCGAGCCGGTCGAGCGCCATGCGCCAGCCCAGCTCGTTCTGCTCGGGCGGGATCCCGGCCGGCACGCCCTCGTGGACGGCGGTCAGCTCGGTGCCGCCCTCGGCGTCGCACAGCGTCACCGTCATGGTCATCTCGCCGCGCAGGTCGGGGTCGTCGGTCTCGAACTCGTCCACCTCGACCACCAGCTCGCCCGGCACCACGCGGGTGAACCGGGCCCGGTAGGTGTCGCTGTGCGCCGTCGTCTTGCCGCGCGCGTCGGGGGCGTCGTAGGTCAGCGTGACCCGGAAGGCGCCGTCGCCGAGCTCCTCGACGGTGCTGCGCATCCCCTCCGGGAACCGCCAGCGGGCGATGAGGGCGGGTTCGGTGAGCGCGCGGGAGACGGCGTCGCGGGGCGCGGGCAGGACCCGGCTGACGCGGGTCGTGCTCACGGCCAGCTCACCGCGTGCCGCTCGAACTCCTCACCGGTCTGGATGCCGACGACGCAGAACACCAGCCCCGCCGGGTCGGTCATCTGCCAGAACCCGCCCTCCTCGACGAACCGCAGCCGGCGGGCGCCGAGGGTCTCCAGCCGGGCCACCTCGGCCTCGACGTCGTCGCTCTCGATGTCGACATGCCAGCGCGGCGGCGTCCCCTCCCCCGTGCGCTGCACCTCGACGTGCCACCCGTCGGCGAAGGAGCCCAGCGAGGCCCAGTCGGCGTCCGTGGGGTCGGGCGTGGCGGAGCGCCCGGTCGCGCCGGCCCAGAACGCCGTCCCCTCCGCGTGCTGGTCGGGCGGCAGGTCCAGCAGCAGGATCGACAGGCGCGAGCGGTGCGGCATGTGCCCACTGTCGCCCTACCGGGCTCCAACCGCCGCCAGGAGCCGTCCCCGACGTGCATGGAGCCGGATGCCCATGTCCCCGTCGGGGACCCTCCGGGCCCCGCGACGGGTCCACTCCGAGTCGTGTGCCGTCCCCGACCTGACGGCCGGTCCTCCTAGAACGGAGGCCAGGGCAGGGCGGGCCACTCGCCGCTGGGCTCGGGGTGCAGCTGGGTGCGCAGCAGCTCGGCGACGCGCTGCTGGGTGGCGCGGACCTCGCGGCGGGTCAGGTGCTCGTGCAGCTGCTCCCCGAGATCGCCGCGCAGCTCGTCGGCCAGCCGCCCGAGGACCTCGAGGGCCGCCACGGGCAGCGGCTTGCCGGCCCACCGCCACAGCAGCGTGCGCAGCTTGGGGTCGGGCGAGAAGCAGATGCCGTGGTCGACGCCGTACACGTGGCCCTCGACGGTCGGGATGATGTGCCCGCCCTTGCGGTCGGCGTTGTTCACCACCGCGTCGAACACCGCCATGCGCCGCAGGCCGGGGTGGTCGGTGCGGACGAAGGCGGCCAGGTCGACCGACTCGTCGCCGTCGATCCACAGCTGGACCATCCCCGGGCCGAACGGCCCCTCGCGCAGCACCGTCGGGGGGACGACGTCCCAGCCGGTGGCCTCCGACACCAGCGCGGCCGAGACCTCGCGCCCGGCGAGGGTGCCGTCGGGGAAGTCCCAGAGCGGCCGCTCCCCCGCCACCGGCTTGTAAACGCACTCCGCGGTCAGGACGCCGGAGCGGATGGTGCCGAAGAGGGTGACGTTGGAGGCGTCGAGCATCCGGCCCTCGACGTCGATCTCGCCCTCGACCAGCAGCCTCCGCGCCTCCTCGGCGCCGTCGGGGGCGCGCAGGTCGGCGTCGGCGGCGGGCTGCTCGCTCATCGCACCGGCCGGTTCAGCGCCGGTAGCCGTTCTGCCTCGGGCACACGTGGCCGGTCGGGTCGAGCGGGAGCGAGCACAGCGGGCAGGCCGGCCGCCCGGCGGAGATGACCCGGCGGGCGCGGGCCACGAAGGCGCGGGCGGTGGCCGGGCCGATCGTCACGCGCAACGCGTCGGGCCCCTCGTCGCTGTCGGAGAGGATCACGTCCTCCTCCACCGGCTCCTCGCCAGCAGCGACGGCCTCGACGACGACGGCCTGCTCCTGGGCGTCCCAGGCCAGGCCCATCGCGGCGACGCGGAACTCCTCGTCGACCGGGGCGGTGAGCGGGTCGAGGTCGTCGACGTCGGCGTCCGGCGGGACGACCGCGCCCGGCCGGGCGGCCACCTCGTCGAGGAGCTCGGCCATGCGGTCGGCGAGGACCTGCACCTGGCTCTTCTCCAGCGCGACGCTGACCACGCGGCCGGCGTCGTCGGAGGCCTGGAGGTAGAAGGTCCGGTCGCCCGGCTGGCCCACCGTCCCCGCGACGAAGCGGGAGGGGCGCTCGAAGAGATGGACCTGGCGCGGCACGCTGTCAGGTTACGCGGGCGGCGGGCCGGACCGCCGCCGGTCGCAGGTCAGACGGTCGCGCCGGCGCCGCCGCCGACCACCGCGTCGGAGTCGGCCGTGCGGCGCCGGCGCCCCTTCTTGGGCGGCGGGGGGACCAGCGCGCCGACGTCGCCGCCGGAGTCGTTGACCCGGAGGACGAACGGGCGGGTCTCGGTGTAGCTCACGACCGAGATCGACGCGGGGTCGACGACGATCCGCTGGAACTGGTCCAGGTGCAGGCCGAGGGCGTCGGCCAGGACGGCCTTGATCACGTCACCGTGGGAGCAGGCCAGCCAGACGGCGTCCGGACCCAGGCGGGCGTTCCACTCCCGGACGGCGGCGACGGCGCGGGCCTGGGTCTGGGCCAGCCCCTCCCCCTCGGGCCCGGGGAAGACCGCGGCCGAGGGATGGGCCTGGACGACCTTCCACAGCGGTTCCTTGACCAGCTCCTTGATCGGCCGGTTGGTCCAGTCGCCGTAGCGGGCCTCACCGAGCCGGTCGTCGGTCTGCAGCTCCAGCTGCCGGCCGGCGAGGACGGCGCCGGCCGTGGCCTGGCAGCGCTCGAGCGGGCTGCTGACCACTGCGGTGAGCGGCACCGGCGCCAGCCGCTGCGCGACCGCGGCGACCTGAGCCTGGCCGGTCTCGTCGAGCTGGACGCCCGGGGTCCAGCCGGCGAGGACGCCCCCGGTGTTGGCCGTCGTCCGGCCGTGCCGCAGCAGGATGACGGTGGTCACGGGGCCGAGCCTAGGCGGCGGCCCGCCTCCGCCGTCCTCCCTCGCCGCAGCGCGTCCTCCCCCACGGCCGATCGCGAGGGTGGACGCGCGACGATCAGGTCACCTGATCCCGCCGGGTCAGGGGCTGACGTCGGCGGGCAGCGGGTCGAGGACGCCCGCGCCCACCAGTGCCAGCAGCGCCAGGCCGAGGACGACGCGGTAGACGACGAACGGCGTGAAGCTGCCGCGGTCGAGGTAGCGCAGCAGCCAGGCGATGACGACGAAGCCGACGCCGAAGGCGATGACCGTGGCCAGCAGCGTCGGGCCCCACGAGATCGGTGCACCCTCGGTGTCGCCGGTCAGCGCCTCGTAGGTCTGGAACGCCCCCGAGCCGAGCACGGCCGGGATCGCCAGCAGGAACGAGTAGCGGGCCGCGGCTGACCGGGAGAAGCCGAGGAAGAGCCCCGCGGTGATCGTGCCCCCGGAGCGGGACACCCCCGGCACGAGCGCCATCGCCTGGGCGAGGCCGAAGACGACGCCGGAGCGGACGGTGAGGTCGCTGAGCTCCCGCTGCTTGCTGCCCACGCGGTCGGCCCAGAAGAGGATCAGCGAGAACACGACCAGGGAGATGGCCACGATGCGCAGGTCGCGCAGCGTCGTCTCGATGTCGTCCTGGAACAGCAGGCCGAGGACGACGATCGGGATGCTGCCGACGATGATCAGCCAGCCCATCCGGGCGTCGGGGTCGCCCCGCAGCCGACGCCGGAACAGCGACAGCACCCACTTGTGCACGATCCGCCCGATGTCCTTGCGGAAGTACAGGAGGACCGCGAGCTCGGTGCCGATCTGGATGATCGCGGTGAACGCCGCGCCCGGGTCCTCCCAGCCGAAGATCTCCCCGACCACGCGCAGGTGGGCGCTGGAGGAGACGGGGATGAACTCCGTCAGCCCTTGGACCAGACCCAGGACGACGGCCTCGAACCAGCCCACGCCGCTCAGCCCCCCACTCTCGGAGTCGCCGGGAAGCGGTTCGGGTGGTCGAGGGACTCCACAGGCACGGGGGCACACCCTAGGCGGCGGACCCGGCGGTCCCAGGCTGCCCGCGCGGCGCGCCGTCCCCAACAGGCCCGCGTGCCCCCGCTTCCGGACCGGGCCGCCGGTAGGTTGGCACCTCGTGGAACAACGGGCTCTCGGGCGCAGCGGCCTGGTCGTCTCCCGGCTGGCGCTCGGCACCATGTCGTGGGGCCGGGACACCGACGAGGACGAGGCCGCGATGCAGCTCACGGCCTTCGTCGACGCCGGCGGCACCCTGGTCGACACCGCCGACGTCTACTGCGACGGCGAGAGCGAGCGGATGCTGGGCCGGCTGCTGTCCGACGTCGTCCCGCGGTCGGAGGTCCTGGTCGCCACCAAGGCCGCGGGCCGGACCGGACCGGGCCCCATGGGTCGCGGCGCTTCGCGGGGGCACCTGCTGACGGCGCTGGACGCCTCGCTGGAGCGGCTGGGCCTGGACCACGTCGACCTGTGGCAGCTGCACGCCTGGGACGACCACACGCCCATCGAGGAGACCCTCGCCGCCTGCGACCTCGCCGTCACCTCCGGACGCACCCGCTACGTGGGGGTGAGCAACTTCAGCGGCTGGCAGACCGCGCAGGCCGCGACCTGGCAGCGGGCGTGGCCGGGCCGGGTGCCACTGGTGAGCACCCAGGTCGAGTACTCGCTGCTGCAGCGCGGCGTCGAGCGCGAGGTGGTCCCGGCCGCGGAGGCGCTCGGGCTGGGCGTGCTGGCCTGGTCGCCCCTGGGCCGGGGCCTGCTCACCGGCAAGTACCGGCACAGCACGCCGACGGAGTCCCGCGGCGCCTCCCCGCAGTGGCAGGGCTTCATCGACGGGCTGCGCTCGGAGACCTCCGACCGGATCGTCGAGGCGGTCATCACCGCCGCCGAGGGCCTCGGGACGACGCCGCTGGCCGTGGCCCTGGCCTGGGTCCGTGACCGGCCCGGCGTGGTCGCGCCCGTGGTGGGGGCCCGCACCGCCGCCCAGCTGCAGGTGTCGCTGGACGCCGAGGGCGTGCGTCTCCCGGCGGCGATCCGCACCGCGCTCGAGGACGTCTCCGCGCCGCACTTCGCCTATCCCGAGCGCCGATGACCGCCCCCGCCGCCGACCGCGTCTTCACCGCCTTCTGCGCCGCCGGCCTCTGGCCCGGGCTGGGCAAGCGGACCGCCGCCGAGCTCCCCGCCGCCGGGATCACCGGCCCCGACGACGTCACCGCCGCCCGCCTGCTCAAGCTGCCCAAGGTCGGCAAGCAGCGCGCCGAGCGGCTGTTCTCCAGCTTCCTGTCCGCGGCGCCGACCTACGAGGTCGTGACGCTGCTGGTCACGGCGGGGCTGGACGCGAAGCTCGCGGCCGGCACCGCCGACGCGCTCGGGCCCGATCCCGCCCGCCGGCTGCGCGACGACCCGTGGGCGCTGCTCGGGCTGACCGGTGTGGGGCTGGCCGACGCCGACCGGCTCGCCATCGCCCTGCTGCCCGGTGCCGACCGGCAGGACACCCGCCGCGGACGGGCGATCGTCGCGCTGACGCTGCGGACGGCGACCCGGGACGGGCACACCGTGCTGCCGGTCGACCTCGTCGTCGCCGCACTCCGGGCCGAGGGCGTCGCCGATCCCGTCGCGGCGATCACCGCCGCGGTCGACTCCGGGGACGTGCTGGACCACGAGCCCCCGGAACCGGAGTTCGATCCGGACTCCGACGAGGAGCCCCCGGAGCCGGACCCGGCGCTGAGGATGCTGTCGCTGGCCCGCTACGGCATGGCCGAGGAGGCCGTCGCCGAGAACATCGCCCGGCTGATGGCCACGGCCGAGCGGATCGCCGACCCCGCCGCGGTGCGCTCGGTCGCGAAGGGGCTGGACGAGGCGCAGAAGCAGGCGGTGGCGGCCGTGCTCGGCGCCGGCGTCTCGCTGCTGACCGGCGGCCCCGGCACCGGCAAGAGCCGCACCGTGGCCGCCGTCGTCACGCTGCTGATGGCCAAGGGCAGCGAGGTGGCCCTGGCCGCGCCGACCGGCCGCGCGGCGAAGCGGCTGGAGGAGCTCACCGACCACCCCGCGGTGACCGTGCACCGACTGCTCGGCGCGCAGGGCATGACCGGCGGCTTCTCCCGCAACGAGGAGTGGCCACTGGACGCCGACGTCGTCGTGGTCGACGAGGCCTCGATGCTCGACGTCGAGCTGACCGCCGCCCTGCTGGAGGCCTGCCCCGACGGCACCCACCTGGTCCTCGTCGGCGACCCGGCGCAGCTGCCCTCGATCGGCCCGGGTCACGTGCTCGGCGACCTGATCGACTCCCACGCCGTCCCGGTGACGGAGCTGACCACGCTGTACCGCCAGGCCGAGGGCGGCGCGATCGCCCGGCTGGCCAACGCGGTGCGCGGCGGCGAGCTGCCGCCGGTGGACTCCCCCGACCGCGAGGTCGTCGTCGTCCCGGCGACCGGTAGCGCGGAGGCCGCCCGCCGGGTGGTGCAGCTGGTCACCGACTCGATCCCGCGCGCGCTGGGCATCGACCCGTCCACGGTGCAGGTCGTCACGCCGGTGCACCGCGGGCCGGCCGGCACGATCGAGCTGAACAAGGCCCTCAAGGCGGAGCTGAACCCCGGCGACGGGACGGTGTGGGGCTTCGACGTCGGCGACCGCGTGGTCGCGACCGCCAACCACCTGGACCTGGAGCCGATCGGCTTCGCCAACGGCGAGACCGGCGTGGTCACCGGCACCGGCGACGGCTCGCTCGACGTCGCCTTCGCCTCCGGGCCGGTGACGGTGCCGACCAACGCACTGGGAGACCTCCGGCACGGCTGGGCGATCACGGTGCACCGGGCGCAGGGCTCGGAGTGGCCCGGCGTCGTCGTCTGCCTGCCGCCGGAGGCGGGCGGGATGCTGTCGCGGCCGCTGGTCTACACCGCGCTGACCCGCGCGCAGTCCCACCTGTCGATCGTGCACGCGTCGGGTGCCGCCCTGGCCCGGGCCGTCCGCGAGGTCGACGTCCGCCCCCGGCGGACGCGGCTGGCGACGCTTCTGGCCGAGGCGCTGGCCGACTGATGGCACCGCAGCTGCACACCGAGAGCTGGGGCGACGGCGGCCGCCGGGCGCTGCTGGTCCACGGCGTGACGTCGTCGGCGGCGACGATGTGGGAGGTCGGCGAGGGCCTGGCCGCCGCCGGCTGGACGGCGGTGGCGGTCGACCTGCCCGGCCACGGCGGCAGCGGCCCGGCGGACTCGTACCGCTTCGCCGACGTCGCCGCCACGGTCGCCGCGCAGCTGGGCGGCGGGTGGGACGTCGTGGTCGCGCACTCCCTGGGCGGCGCGATCGCGACGCTGCTCCTGGCCGGGGACCCGGCGTTCGCGTCCCGGGCGCTGCTGGTCGACCCGGCGCTGCGGGTGACCGACGACGTCGCCGCCGGCCTCGCCCCGGAGCTCCGGCGCGACCAGGCCGGGCAGACCGAGGCGCTGGTCGCCGCGGCGAACCCGCACTGGCATCCCCGCACGGTCGCCGAGCGGGTCCGGTCCACCCGGAGCACCGACGTCGCCGCCGTCGCGGCGTACGCGGGCCAGAACCGCCCGTGGGACGTCCTCGACGCGGCCCGGCGAGTGCGCGTCCCGGTGCACGTCCTGGTGCCGACCGCCGGCCCGGTGGTCAGCGCGGATCAGGTGGCGGAGCTGTCGGCCACGACCGGTCCGCGGTGGACGTTCGAGACCGTGCCGGACACGACGCACTCGCTGCACCGCGACCGGCCCGCGCTCGTCGTCGACCGGGCGCTGGGCGACTGAGGAGCAATTGGCGCGCGAAATGCTCCTCAGGGCACGGAGTGCAGCAGCCGTTGCGTGGCGGCGTGCAGTTGCCCGGGGCAGGTGAGCGGCCGGGGGAACGCCAGGCGGACGTCGGTGGAGCCGCGCGGCCGCTCGATCCGCAGCTGATAGCCGAACCGGTCCAGGGCCAGCGGGCGGACGACGTCGTCCTCGCCCACGAGACCCGCCGGCAGCAGCCCGGCCAGGGTGGCGAGCACCTCCGGGTGGCAGCGGTCGACGTGGGTGAGCATGCGGGTCTCGACCGCGAGCAGCGGGTCCGGGCCGGCGCCGGCGTAGTCGCCCGGACCGATCTCGGTGCACCGCTCCCCCTCGCGCAGCACGACCTCGGCGAGGTCCAGCCGCAGCAGCCGGGTGGTCCGCCCGACGTCCAGCAGGTCGCCGACCGGTCGCACGGCCGCGAATGCCAGCGCCGCCGTCCGTGCGTCCCGCTCGGGCACCGGGGTGAGCCAGCCCGACAGCCACACCCGGGCGCGGACCGGGTCGCGCAGCGGCACCGGCGCCCGGTCGCTGACCATCAGCAGCGCGCTCGGGTCGCGGTCGGGGCTGCCCTCGACCGTGGCGGCCACCTCCCCGTCGGTGGGGACCAGCACGAGCACCTGGCCCTCGGCGGTCGTGGCGTGCGCCAGCGGGCGGGCGGGCTCGCGGCCGGCGACGCAGAGCGCGGCGGCGGACCGGGCGGCCACCGTGCGGGCGCGTTCGGCGGGCGGAGCGGCGAGTACCGCTCCGGCCGCGCCGGGCGACGGGGCGGAGTCGTGCGGAGCGGTCATGCTGGACCTCCGGGCGATCGAGTTAGGGAAGCCTAACCAAATCGACGCCCGGAGGGGAAGCCGTCAGACGTTCCGCTCGATCGCCCGGTCCAGGTTGCGGCGCAGCAGCCGGGGCAGCGCGACCAGGTTGAACAGCAGCCCCACCGACAGCACGACGACCAGCCAGAACCCCGCGCCGGCACCGCCGTCGTTCACCGCGAGGAGGACGGCGAACACCACGGCCACGGCCCCGAGCAGGGTGAGTCCCAGCTCGATCGCCTTGCGCGTGGGGTGCCGGCGCTCCTGCTCCGCCGTCGCGTCCAGCGACGTCCGCGCCCACTCGACGACCGCGGGCCGGACGCGGTCCTCCTCGGCCCGGCGGCCCCGCGCCATGGCGCGCTGGACGGCGAGCGTGTCACCGGCCTCGAGCCCGTGCCGCTCCAGCAGCCCGGCCGGGGCGTCGGTGCCGACGGATGCCCAGAAGCGCCGGCCGCCGACGAAGAAGGCCGCCAGCGGGGCGAGCAAGGCAACGGCGAGCGAAACGACGATCAGAAAGGCCACGAGCGGCAGCATGCCCGGTCCGGCGCCTGGCACGGGCCCGCATCACCTGGACGCGCGACGACGTGGCGCACCCCACGCCGGCTCCGGCCCGGTGGTGTGCAGCCAGGGCGTGTTCTGCACGGAGAGCACGCCGCCGCCGCGACTCACCGCCCGCCGGCCGTGCGCAGGTCAGCCGCGGAGGTCGTCCTCGTCGACGGGGACGTCGGCCTGCTGCTCGAGGACGTCGGCGTCGCTGGCCTCGCGGTCGCCGACCGCCACGGGGCGTCCGGCCTCGCCGGGCCGCGTGGCGAGCTGCTGCTCGAGCGCGTCGCCCTCGGGCACGTCGTCGCCCACCGGGGTCGCCTCACCGGCGGTGGCCGGGGCGGAGACCTCGACCGGGGCGTCCTGCTCGGCGCGGTCGGCGTCCGTCGCGCCGGAGGTTCCGGGTTCGCTCACGTCGTCCTCCTCGCTGGGGTGGGCTCCCGGCCCATCCTGCCGCCGCACGGCACGACCGGCAGGGCGGGGAACGGGGTCGGTGTCCAGCGGGTGACGGGGCGGGGAACGGCGTGCACAATCGGGCGGATGGAGGCCGCCGGGGACTACGAGTTCGCGCCGCTGCGGATCCCACCGGGCACGTCCCGGTCCGCGGCGGCGACCATGCTGAGCCTGCAGGCCGACACCGGCGGGTGGGAGCTCGCCCGGCTGCAGCTGCACGCCGACGGCACGCGCAAGGTCATCCTGCGCCGCCGCTCCCGGCTGTCCTACCTCCCCGGGCCGCACGTCTAGCACCCCCCCCGCTGGCAGAGGCCGGCGGTGGCGTGTCAGGGTCACGGTGGGCGACACGCCGCCCGGACCCCGGCCCGGGAGGACCCGTGAACCAGCACCTCGACGACCGCCTCAAGTTCCTGAAGGCGTTCTTCGCCAACCCCCGCCAGGTCGGCGCGATCCTGCCGACCTCCCGCTGGGCCGTCCGCGACATGCTCGACCTCGGTGACGTGCCGAACGCGAAGCTGGTCGTGGAGCTGGGCGCCGGCACCGGCGTGCAGACCGGTGAGCTCCTCGCCCGGCTCGGCCCGGAGGCGGAACTGGTGGCGGTGGAGATCGACCCGGCGCTGGCCGGCCTCCTCGCCGGCCGCTACCGCGACCCGCGGTTGCACGTGGTCTGCGACTCGGCGGAGAACCTCTCCGAGCACCTGGACGGGCGGCAGGCCGACATCGTCGTGTCGGCGCTGCCCTACACCTCGTTCGCGCCGGCCCTGCGCCAGCGGATCCTCGACGTGCTGCCGCAGATCGTGGCCCCGGACGGCGCGATCCTGGTGATCCAGTACTCGCCGCTCATCCTCAAGGAGTTGCGCCGCCGGTTCGCCCGCGTCAGCACCCGGATCTCGCCGTGGAACGTGCCCCCGGCCGTGCTGTTCGCCTGCCGCGGGCCCCGCGAGGACTGACTAGCGCATGTCCGGGGGGCGGAGCGCCTCCGGGACGACGGCGGGCTCCCCCGCCGCGGTGCGCGCCGCCGGCACGCCCTTGAACTTGTAGTTGACGACGCCGACGCCGGGCTGGACGACGTAGGCGGCGCCGGGCTCGCCGTCGGTCCAGGCCGCGACCATCGCGTCGGCGACCTCCTGAGCGGTGAGCACCGGGAAGCCGGCGGCGGTGAACTCGTGCCGGATGCGGTCGATGATCGCGGTGTCGGCGAACCCGGGGCAGATCGCCGAGATCGTCGTCCCCTCGCGGGACAGCCGCGGCGCCATCGAGCGGACGAACGCGATCGCGCCGCCCTTGGCCACGCTGTAGCCGGGGTCGGTGGCCATCGGTGAGAGGCCGGCCAGTGACGCCGTCACCACGATCGCTCCCCCACCGGCGCGCCGGATCGCCGGGCGGGCAGCCTGGACGCCGTAGACGACGCCGAACAGGTCGATCGTCACCACCCGCATGAACTCGTCGAGGTCGAGGGCGTCGTCGCTCTTGGCCGCGGAGATGCCGGCGTTGAGGTAGGCGGCGTCCAGGCGCCCGTGCTCGGCCTCGACCTGGGCGACCACGGCCTCGTTGGCGGCGAGGTCGGTGACGTCGAGGGCGACGAACGGGCAGCCGAGGTCGGCGGCGACCGACCGGTTCCGCTCGCTGTCGAGGTCGGCCAGGACGGCGGTCACCTCGCGCTCGCGCAGCGTGGTGGCGAGGGCCCGGCCGAAGCCGCCGGTCCCTCCGGTGATCAGGGCGACGGCGCCGGGCTCGAGAGTGCTCACCCCGGCATCACACCACCCGGTCAGGCCGAGCGCAGGAAACGGTCCAGCACCCGGATGCCGAACCGCAGGGACTCGACCGGCACGCGCTCGTCGATGCCGTGGAACAGCGCCGCGAAGTCCAGCTCCGGGGGCAGCCGCAGCGGGGAGAACCCGAAGCAGCGGATGCCCAGGCGCTCGAAGCTCTTGGCGTCGGTGCCGCCGCTCATCGTGAAGGGCACCGGGCGGGCGCCGGCGTCCTCGCTCTTCAGCGCGGCGACCATCGCGTCGACGACCGGGCCGTCGAAGGTCGTCTCCACGGCCTGGTCGTGGACGATCCACTCCTGCTGGATCCCCTCGCCGATCAGGCCCGCGAGCTGCCGCTCGAACTCGGCCTCCTGGCCGTGCAGGAAGCGGCCGTCCACGGTGGCGCTCGCCGTCCCGGGGATGACGTTGGTCTTGTAGCCGGCGTCGAGCATCGTGGGGTTGGCGGTGTTGCGCAGCGCCGCGCCGATCATGCGGCTGATCGACCCCAGGCGGGCGAGCGACTCCTCGGGCTCGTCCGGGTCGATCTCGACGCCGTAGGCCTCGCTGACCGCGTCAAGGAAGGCGCGCATCGGCGGGGTGAGGACGGTCGGCAGCCGGGTGGAGCCGATGCGGGCGACGGCCTCGCACAACCGGGTGACGGCGTTGTCGTCGTGCACGAAGGAGCCGTGACCGGGGCGGCCGGAGGCGGTGAGCCGCATCCAGGCCAGGCCCTTCTCCGCGGTCTGCACTAGGTAGAGGCGCAGGTCGTCGCGGACGGTGATGCTGAAGCCGCCGACCTCGCTGATGGCCTCGGTGCAGTCGGCGAACAGGTCGGGGTGGGTGTCGACGATCCAGCGGGCGCCGAGCGTGCCGCCGGCCTCCTCGTCGGCGAGGTAGGCCAGCACGATGTCGCGCTCGGGCCGAACGCCGGTGCGGGCCCAGTCGCGCACGAGCGCAAGGGTCATGGCGTCCATGTCCTTCATGTCGACCGCGCCGCGGCCCCAGATGTAGCCGTCCCGCTCCTCGCCGGAGAACGGGTGCACGCTCCACTCGGACGGATCGGCGGGGACGACGTCGAGGTGGCCGTGCACCAGCAGCGGCGGGCGGCTCGGGTCGGTCCCGGGGATCCGGGCGACGAGGCTGGCCCGGCCGCGCTCGGACTCGAAGATCTGCGAGCCGATGCCGACCTCGTCGAGCTTGCCGGCCACCCACTCCGCGGCGACCCGCTCGCCCTTGCCGGTGGCGGTGTCCCCGGTGTTGGTGGTGTCGATGCGGATCAGGTCGCTGAGCAGCTCGGCGACCTCGGCCTGGGCGCGGTCGAGCGGTTCGGCAGGCGCGTCGTCCATGCCGCGAGCCTAGGCGGGCGGCCGGCGCCTCAGGTGCTCACCCAGGTGAAGAACGCGCTGCCGCCCCAGACGCCCAGACCGGCCGCGACCAGGTAGTAGAGCCACCAGCGACCGGTGCCGCGCGGGGTCCCGGGTCCGGTCATCGGTCGATCTCCTCGCGCAGGGTGGCCGACTTGGCCCGCCGGAACTCGTCGTCGGTCAGGTCGCCGGAGGCGTGGAGGGCCGCGAGCCGCTCCAGCCGACCGGCGAGGGTGGCGGCGGCGTCGTCGGGGGCGTCGCCGCCGGGCAGGTCGTCCGGCTGGGTCGGTGCGGGCACCGCGACCCGCGGTGCAGGTGGGCGGGGCGGCGTCGCACGCCGGGAGAGTGTGGTGGCCACCGCGGTGAGCGCCTGCTTGCGCTGCCGGTCCGCCGCCTCCCGCTCCGTGCGCGCCGACTGCCGGAGCGCGAACCACCCGAGCAGCAGCGGCGCGGCCGCCATGAGGAAGAACAGCACCCCGCAGAACAGGTACCCGCCGCTGATCCCGGCCCCGGCCGGCGGGTCGATCCAGCCGTCCTCGAGGAAGTTCCAGCCGAGCGTGAAGAACAGCGCCGGCCAGGCCCAGAAGAGCGGGATCGGCGCCTCGAGCTTGGGCGCACCCCACAGCGTCGCGCCGACGCAGACGAAGCCGAGCAGCACCGTGGCCAGGATCGCCGGGCCGGTGCCGTCGGGGCACGGCTGCGCCGAGACGTACGGGCCGCCGTCGGCACAGGAGCCCCCCACCTCACCGACCGACCGCATGATCCGCGACAGGATCGTGATGGCGGCCGCGCCGGCCGCGACCCCCAGGCCGAGCAGCAGGACGTCCCGGATCCGTGCCACGGGCAGGAACGGCTTCGGATCGGTGTCGGGCAGGATCACGCGGCCTCCCGGCACCTCGGTGCAGCGGGGATCGGCCGCCGCCGTCGCGCAGGCTAGGGCCGACACCGCCCGGAGCGGAAGCTCCGGGGGTGCGTCGGAGCCGGACGGCGGTCTTGTAGTCTGTTCACGCACTCGTCCGGGTGGCGGAATGGCAGACGCGCTAGCTTGAGGTGCTAGTGCCCTTTATCGGGCGTGGGGGTTCAAGTCCCCCCTCGGACACCAGAGATCCACACCCCTGCGGTGTCGGGCGACGCCGTCCCCGAACGCGGTACCAGCCGCCGCCTCCACCAGCTCGAGCGACCACGTGGTGACGTGTGCGTGTGCAGGGCGTCGCCCCTGGGACTCCACGTCGGACGTCGGAGCCGCGCGACCCTCGTCACCAGCGAGCCGTCCTGCGCAGGGCGACGTCCTCGACCACGCATCGCCGATGCCGCGGACCGACACTGCACGGCTCGATGAGTCCGTGCAGCATCACGGCCTCCGAGCCCGCTGTTTCCCGTCTGGACCTCAGGGGCGGCGTGGCCGAGGGAGCGCCGGCACCGGCTCGGCCGACGGAGCCGGCTCGTCCAGAAGCGGCTGGACCTTCCGTTGCTGCCGGAGCTGGAGGACCTTGTCCACGGCGACGACGGCGGGGGCGACGAGGGACAGCGCCAGCACGACGACCCACTGGCCTCCGGTGAGCGAGGTGGTGTCGAGCAGCCGCTGGAGCATGCCGAGTTCCACAGCGGCCCACGTCAGGACCCACCCCAGGACGATCCACCCGAGGTAGGGGAAGACCGGCGAGGACCAGGGTGCCTGCCGCTCACGGCGCATCACCAAGCCGATGTTGACCGCGGACAGCGAGACGACGGCGAAGGCCATGGTCATGCTGGCCGAGGGCTGCGTGGTGCTCGGCTCGTCGGGGCCCCAGGCGAGGACCGCCAGCGCGGAGGCGGAGACCACCAGGCCGAAGAGGAACCAGCGGGCGACCCATGGCCCGGTGACGATCTTTGTGCCGGGCGCGCGCGGTGGCCGCTGCATCACCCCGGGGTCGGAGACGTCGGCGATGAATCCGATGACGACGGTGATGACCACGAAGAACTTGCAGAACAGCAGCTGGAGCGGGAACAGGGCGACGCCCTCGTTGATGTTCAGGATCGTGGCGTACACCATCAGCTGGAGCACCGAGGCCAGGATGGTGAGCTGCATCCTGATGTAGGTGGAGATCCGCCGGTAGATGTCGCGGCCCAGCTCGACGGCCCGCACCAGCGTGGCGAAGTTGTCGTCGGTGAGCACGATCTTCGCCGCCTGCTTGGACACCTCCGAACCGCTGCCCATGGCGACGCCGACGTCGGCCTGCTTGAGCGCGGCCGCGTCGTTGACCGCGTCGCCGGTCATGGCGACCACCTGGCCGTCCTGCTGCATGAGCTTGGCCAGCCGCAGCTTGTCCTCGGGCGCGACTCGTCCGAACACGTGCAGGCGTGGCAGCTGCCGCAGCACCTCGTCGTCGTCGAGGTGCTGGAGTTCGGTACCGGTGAGCACACCGGGCCCGAGGCCGAGTTCGTCGGCGATCGCGCGCGCCGTGACCGTGTGGTCACCGGTGATCATCCGCACGTCGATCCCGGCTCCGAGGGCGACGTGCACCGCGTCCTTCGCCTCGCTGCGCAGCGGGTCCACGATCCCGACGAGCGCGACGAGGACCAGGTCGGTGACCGCGGCCATCGGGTCGCCGTCCGCCGCGGCCATCGCCGCGTCGTCGAGATCACGGACGGCGAAGGCGAGCACGCGCAGCCCTCGCTCGGACAGCCGGCGGTTCGCGGCCAGGATCTCTTCCTGGACCGTGGCGACCGGGACGACCTCGCCGTGCCACAGCGCGGCCGCGCAGCGTCGCAGGACGACGTCCGGCGCCCCCTTCACGCAGACGAAGTGGTCGTCGGCGATGATCCCGCCGGCCAGCTCGTCGGGACGGTCGTGGAACGTGGCCATGAACTTGTACTCGGAGTCGAACGGCACCTCGGCCCGACGGGGAAGGGTCTGACGGGTCCGTTCGGCGTCCACGCCCATCTTCGCGGCGAGCACGACGAACGCCGCCTCGGTCGGGTCCCCGATGACCGTGCCGTCGTCGGCCACCGTCGCGTCGGTGCACAGGACCAGACCCAGCGCCAGGCGGTGGAAGTCGGGAGGCCTTCCCCCGGCCACGCCGAGGATGGCGCCGGACTTCTGATAGCCGGGGCCGTCGATCGTGTACCAGTCACCGCCGGCGAGCATCGTGGTCGCCGTCATCGCGTTCATCGTCAGGGTGCCGGTCTTGTCGGAGTTGATGACCGTGGTGCCGCCCAGGGTCTCCACGTCCGACAGCGACTTGACCACGGCCTTGGCCTCGGCCAGCCGGCGCGCTCCCGAGGACAGCATGGCCTGGACGAACGTGGGCAGGCCGGTGGGGATGGACGCAAGCGCGGTCGAGATGCACAGGAGCAGCAGCGTGGTGGTGTCCATCCCCCGCGCCAGACCGAAGACGCCGATGACGGCCACCGCGAGGAAGGCGAGCGCGCCGAACACCTTGGTCATGCCGTCCAGTTCGCGCTGGAGCGGCGACTTGGAGCGCTTCGTCGCGTTGACCATGCCGGCGATCTGCCCCATCTGGGTCGCGACGCCGGTGCCGGTCACCACGCACACCGCCGTCCCGCGGGTGACCTGGGTGCTCTGGAACACCAGGTTGGTCCGGTCGCCCAGGGCCACCTCGCCCTCGGGCAGGGGCGCGGCGTCCTTGGGCACCGGTGCGCTCTCACCGGTCAGCGCGGCCTCCTGCGCCTCGAGCGTCGCCGAGGAGATGATCCGCCCGTCGGCCGGGACCACGTCACCTGCCTCCAGCAGGACGATGTCGCCCGGCACCAGCTCGGTCGACTCGACCAGCTCGACCTGGCCGTTGCGGCGCACCCGGGCGTGCGGCACCTGCAGGTGGGCCAGCGCCTCGACGCTGGCGCGGGCCTTCAGCTCCTGGCTGGTGCCCATGACCACGTTGAAGAGCACCAGCCCGAGCACCACCAGCGCGGTGGCGATCTGCACGATGGCGAAGCTGGCCGCTACGACCAGCAGCAGCATGATGTTCATCGGGTTGACCAGCTGGCCCCAGGCGACCGCCCACAGGCTCGGCGGAGGCTCCTGGGGCAGCTCGTTGTGCCCGTACTGGCCCAGCCGCCGGTCGGCTTCCTCGGCGGTCAACCCCCGATCCGGGTCGACCTGCAGCCGTGCCGTGACGTCCAGCGCCGGAAGCGCATACGGGACGAGATCCTCAGCAGGATGTTGCGCGACGGTCATGTCGACTCCGGGTCTTCGCTGGTCACCCGCGACGCCGTGGGCGGCTCGCGGTCGAGTTGGACGTGGTGAGGCGCCTACCGGTCCGGCGCCGGCTCAGTACGGCGTGGGGATGAATCGCAGCGGGATGTCCGGTTCCTCGTACCCCTCGGGCCGCTGCCGTTCGGGCAGCGCGATGTCACGGTGGTCGAGCGGCTCGTAGGGCACCTGGCTCAGCAGGTGGTTGATGATGTTGAGCCGACCGCGCCGCTTCACGTCGGTCCGAGCGAGGAACCACGGCGCCCACGGACTGTCGGTGGCGACGAACATGGCGTCACGTGCCCGGGAGTAGTCGTACCAGCGGCCGTAGGACCTCAGGTCCATGTCGGAGAGTTTCCAGACCTTGCGCGGGTCCTCCATGCGGCTCTCCAGCCGCCGCTGCTGCTCCTCGGCACTGACCTCGAGCCAGTACTTCACCAGCAGGATGCCCGCGTCCACCATCGCCTTCTCGAACGGCGGCACCAGTTCGAGGAACCGCTCGGTCTCCGCCGGGGTGCAGAAGCCCATCACGCGTTCGACGCCGGCGCGGTTGTACCAGCTGCGGTCGAAGATCACGACCTCGCCGGCGGCCGGGAAGTGTGGGACGTAGCGCTGCACGTACATCTGCGACTTCTCGCGGTCGGTGGGCGCCGGCAGGGCGACCACCCGGAACACCCGCGGGCTCACCCGCTCGGTGATACGCCTGATCGTGCCGCCCTTCCCGGCGGTGTCCCGCCCCTCGAAGACGATGCAGATCTTGGTCCCTGTCGCCTTGACCCATTCCTGCATGGCCACGAGCTCGCCGTGCAGCCGCCGCATCTCCGTCTCGTACTCTCGGCGTTTCATCTTCCGAGGGCGACCGGCCCCCACGTCGCTAGCCGGAGCCGACGGCGCCAGTGCACTCGTCGGTCGTGGCGCCTTCTTCTTGGGCACGTCTGACCCCCACTTCCGGGTGGATCCGGCAGCGAGCCGGTGGATGACGGGGGTCATCGGCTCCGGGCGGATCCACGCGATACCCGTCGAATCGATCATGGAGCGTCTGCGCGCGCCCGCATCACCAGGGGAGGACGATCTGCGACGGGAACCGCTGTTCTCGTGGGGCCTCACGACAGCGGGAAGCGGCCTCGCCCCGTCGCCTGACCGGTGGGGCTGGCACGTCCGGCACGAAGGCATCGCGCAGGAGGCCGGTGGGCACCGAGGACCTCGTCGCGCTCGGTGGAGGCTGCCGGTCGGACGGGCTGTGCCGGCCGGCCCTGCTCGTGGACGGGTGTCCGTTGCGGGATCGTCCGGTCGTCCCTCGGGTCCACCCGGTCAGCGGTGCGCGCCCACCGCTCCAGCACGTGTCGCGTCGTCGGCGCCGCCGTCGATCACGGGCGATGACTTCCGCCCGTCCAGCTGGTCGAAGCGTGGAGAGGACTCGACGGAGAGGCGGGATCGCGATGCCAGGTCCGGAGGTGTTGCGGCCGGGGGACGCCGGATACGACGCCGCACGACGCGTGTGGAACGCCATGGTGGATCGCCGCCCTGCACTGATCGTGCGCTGCCGGACGACGTCGGACGTCGCAGCTGCGGTCGCACGGGCTCGGACCGAGGGACTCGAGATCGGCGTCCGCTGCGGCGGGCACGGCGTCGTCGGCCATGCCGTACCCGAGGGCGGGCTCATGATCGACCTCACTCCGATGGGAGACATCCGTGTCGACCCTCAGCGGCAGCGCGCCACGGCACAGGGCGGAGCACTGCTCGGCGCGCTCGACGCGGCCACCGCGCCGTACGGCCTGGCGACGACCGCAGGCAACGTCTCGCACACCGGCGTGGGCGGGCTGACCCTCGGCGGCGGGATGGGATGGCTCGCCAGGGAACACGGACTGGCCTGCGACAACCTGCTCTCGTGCGAGGTCGTCACCGCCTCCGGGGACGTCGTCCGGGCCTCCGCCGAGGAGAACGACGAGCTGTTCTGGGGGCTGCGAGGTGGCGGCGGCAACTTCGGCGTGGTGACGCGGTTCGAGTTCCGGCTCCACCGCACCGATCCCCGTGCGCTGTCGGTCGAACGGGACTTCCCCGTCGCCGGGGCGATGGCGCCCGCCGCCCGGTGGCGGGACCTGAGCGAGGGCGCGCCGCGCCAGGCGACCTACACCGCATCGGTGGGCGGCGGCGTGGCGACGCTCGGCTTCGTGTGGACCGGCGACCCGGAGCAGGGCCGGGACCACGCCCGGAGCCTGGAGGCGCTGGGCGAGCCCGTCGCCCGTCGCGACGTCGAGTCGAGCTACCTCGACCTGCAGCGCCGCGACGACGACGTCCAGGGACACACCCAGCGCCGCTACTGGAAGGGCCACTACGTCCGCGAGCTGTCCGACGCGGCGATCGCCGCGCTGCTCGCGCACGACCCCTCGGTCTCCGCCGGCCTGCAGGCCTACGGCGGCGCGATCGCGGACGTCGCCGACGAGGCGACCGCGTTCAGCCACCGGTCCGCCGCGTTCGAGTACGTGGTGGCGACCCGGTGGTCGGACCCGGACGAGGACGACGTCCGCATGGCCACCGCCCGGCAGAGCGCCGAGGCGCTGGCGCCCTACTCGAGCGGGGCCTACGTCAACGCGCTCTCCGACGACGGCGTGGCCGGCGTCCACCGCGCCTACCCGCCGGCGAAGCTCGCGCGGCTGAGCAGGCTGAAGGACGCCGTGGATCCCGACAACGTCTTCCACCTGAACCACAACATCGCCCCGAGCCGAGCGGCCACAGCCCGGTGAGCGCCCACGTCGTGGCTCACGGCCGCCAGTTGTCCAGGCCGAACCGCACGAGGTCGATCATCGCCGAGTAGCCGGCGTAGACGTCCCGCCGCGGGTCGAACCCGTCGGTCTCGGCACCGCTGAGGACGCCGACGATCAACGGGCTCGTTCCGGCGAAGAACCACAGCGGGCCGCCCGACCAGCCGCCCGTCGTGTACTCGACGGTCTCCAGCTCCTTGCCGGGGTTGTCGTTGTCGAGGTCCCGGATCCCGACGCTGAACTGGACGGCCGGCCGCCCGCCGAAGGTGGCCGGGTACCCCGAGGACGTGTAGTCCCGACGCTCGTACTCGTCCTCGTTGCCCCAGGACTGGCTGCCCATCCAGCCGAGCGCCTGGCCGAGGGGGTTGTACAGCTGGCAGATGACGTAGTCGTAGCCGAAGACGTCGCCCGGCCGGTTGTAACCCCGGTACTGGGAGACGAACGAGCTGCCGAAGGGACGGGGGTTGGGATCGCCCTGCCGCAGCGCGGGGACGAACTCCATCGACCAGTTGCTCCCGCCCCAGGGCGCGACGTGACCCGCGGTCAGCACCAGGTTCGGACCCACGAGGACACCGCTGCCGATCCACGAACCGGCGGAGCTGTTCGTGATGACCCGGCCGATGGTGCACCACGGGTAGGCCAGCCGCTCCGCCTCCGCCGCGCGCGGCTCCAGGAACACCCGAGCGGTCGGCGAGCCGGTCTCCCGGCCGGACAGGCTGAAGGGCGCGAGCCTGGGGAGGAACTGCTGTTCCTGCCACGCCGGGCGGTAGCTCTCCGTACCTGTCTCCTCGGCGCGTGCCGACTCGGCGGCCTCCACCGGGAGTTCGGTCCGGTCCAGCCCGGGGATCGTCGTCCGGAGGTCACCGTGCGTGGCGTCGACGTGCCACACGTCGCTCGCCGCCCGGGCACGGGCGGACCCGAGGTCCAGGGCGGGCTTGTCGTCGGAGAGCACGTAGATGCCCGAGTGCGGCTCGATCAACTCCGCCATCTCCGGCGGCATGCTCTCGGTGGCCGCGATCGGCGCGGCGTTCGCGAGGTCGTCGAGGCTCAGGGCCGGGGAGGTCAACTCGGACATGTGTCCCACTCCGTTCCGTCGTGCGTCGTCGGAGGTGCGGTCCCCCGTGTCGTCCAGGGATGCCTGAACTGTGCGGAGCACCCGTCACCGCGACATCACCGCGTTCCGGGGCCGGGAGTCAGCCGACGGGCTCCCGGCCGCCGAGCCAGTCCAGCAGCGCGGCGAAGGCCGGCGTCATGCCGTCGTCGGACCGGTGGAGGACGTCCGACGCGCTCCCGTCCTCGACCGTCACGGTGTAGCTCATCGCGTCCGGTGCGGAGCGACGAGCCGACTGAGGGGCGGGCTCGGCGCGGGCCGCCGCCACGAGGTCCCCGAGCGTCCGGGCGTCGTCCTCCGGCAGCCGGGCGGCGTCGAGGACGACCGGCCGGCCGCCGAGCCGCAGCCCGCCGGCCAGCCCGCCGTGCGTCTCGAGCGTGACCTTCACGCGGACAGTCTGGGGCCCGTCACGCCCGTCCGGCGCCCGATCGGCCGCCCTTGCCGGACGGCTTCGGCTGCCCCTGCACCTGCTGCGTGAGCTCCTGCAGCTGCCGCGCGAGTTCCGACACCTGCCGGCTCAGGTCGCCGAGCGGGTCGCCACCGCCCCCGGCCCCGCCCGACGGCCCCGATCGCATGCCCTTGGGAGCGCAGCTCACGGGGAGGCCGACATCGCCCCAGGCGGACGCCACCGCCTTCTGCTCCACGCTGTCCTGCCCGAACAGCTCCCCCGCCTTGCTGAACGTCGTGTCGGCGAAGCCCTGGAAGTCGGTCGTGGCCGTGGACGCCCGCAGCGACTCGTACCAGATGTGGCCGGGGGCCTCCCACGCGTAGCCGCCGATGCCGGTCGCCACGAGGTAGAACGCCTTGTTGGGGATGCCGGAGTTGACGTGCACCCCGCCGTTGTCGCCCGCCTCGGTGTCGGGCAGGTCGACGAAGTCGCGCATGTGGGCCGGCTGGGGGTCCTTGCCGAGCAGTTCGCTGTCGTAGGCCTCCCCCGGGCTCTTCAGCGAGCGCAGCGCGTCGGCGTCCACGTCCGGGGTGAAGATCTCGTCGCCGATCAGCCAGTCGGCCTGGTCGGCGGTCTGCTGGCGCACCCACTGCTTCACCAGCGAGCCGAACACGTCGGAGATCGACTCGTTCAGGGCGCCGGACTGCACGTGGTACTCCAGGCCGGCCGTGAACTCGGTGACCCCGTGGGTGAGCTCGTGGCCGATCACGTCGAGGGAGCCGGTGAAGTCGGTGAAGATCCGCCCGTCACCGTCGCCGAACACCATCTCCTGGCCGTCCCAGAACGCGTTGTTGTACCGGACGCCGCGGTGGACGTACCCGTCCAGGCGCATCCCCCGGTCGTCGATGGAGTTGCGGCCCAGGACGTCGCCGTAGAACTGCCGGGTCGATCCCAGGCCGTCGAAGGCCTGGTCGACCGAGGCGTCGGCCGAGGCGGCGCCGTCCTCGCTGCGGGCCAGCACGGCGGTGGCCAGGTTCGTCCGGTGCCCGCAGTCGAAGACCGTCCGCCGTCCCTGCGCCGGCGAGGCGAGCCCCAGGAGCGACCCGCGGACGGACCGCTGACCCCGGAGCATCGTCGTGTCCAGCAGGGTCGTGAGGGCGGCCTCCCGGACGGCGGTGTCGCTGCTCTGCCGCAGGTGCTCGAGGACGTGCGGCGGGACGATGCAGTTCAGGGTGCGGATGGACATGGGACCTCTCCTGCGATCGGTTCGGCGAGGGAACGGCTGGGATCCAGCGGGAAGACGTCGGCGAGCACGGTCCGCGAGGCCGAGAGGCGACCGGGCGCCGGGCTGTCGTAGACGACGAGGACGGCGTCGTCGCCGAGCGGCGTGACGCCCTCGGGGTGGTCGAGCCCCTCGTCGGCGCCGCGTCCGGACGGCAGCTCCGCGAGGCGGGTGAGCTCGGCGCTCCGGACGACCCGCTGCCGGTCCGCGACCGCGCCCGGCCAGCGGTAGAGCCGGAACGGCCCGTCGAGGGCCATGGTCGGCCCGGCCAGCACCAGGACGTCGTCGCCGACCCGGCACAGGTCCCGGACGCCGAGGCCGTCCAGGTCCAGCACGATCGAGCGGTAGCCGGGCCCGGCGGCCGCGTCGAGGCGGAGCCGGCCGGCGTCGTCCGGATCGGTGCGCAGCCGTACCTCCAGCACGACCGCCCAGCCGCGCAGGACCGGGCCCCGGAGGCCCAGGAGCAGCGCGCCGTCCAGCGCCACGAGGCCTTCGATGTCCAGCCCGCCGTCCTTGCCGGGCAGCGGGAGGAAGGGCGCCAGGAGCGTGTCGGTGGCCAGTGCGGTCAGGAGGTCGCCGTCCAGCACGGCGACCGTCCGCCGGCCGCCGTCGCCGGCGCCGACCGGGTGGGCTGCCGCCCCCTCCCCCTCGAGCGGCAGCCTGAGGACGACGTTCCGGGTCCGGCGCTCCCGCACCGTCGCCAGCTTCTCGAGCACCTTGTCGTCGCCGTCGTCGTCGTCGGGTTCCTTCCTGGTCCGGCTGTGCGACCCGACCAGCCAGAGGTCGTCGGCGGCGCGGTCCATGCCCTCGACGTCGATCTCCGCGTCCGCCTCGAGCCCGGCGAGCACGTCGAGGGGGAACGTCCGGATGGCGCCGTAGGAGCCGCCGTCCTGCCGGGTGAAGCGGTGCAGCACCGGCGCCTCGTCACCCGCGACCCACAGCAGGTCCCCGTCGCAGACGACGGCGGACAGGTCCGCGCCGTCGGTCGCGGCGGCTCCGGTCCCGAAGCGGAGGAGCACCTGGCGATCCGGCTCCATGTCCATCCCCCAGCGCCGTCCACGCCCCGGTCCGGGACGTCCGCGGAGCAGCGTGGCGCCCGGCGCGTCACCGCGGTGTCACCGCGGCGGGGGGAACGTGCCGGTGACGCCGGCGTGACGCAGCCCGCCGAGCATGACGGGACCGACAGCCGATCAGAGCGGGAGATGTGCCATGTCCGTTGCCGTGTGGCGGGACCTCTGCGCCGTGGCGCCCAGCCCGGAACTGCGGGAACGCCTGCGCGAGGAGCTGCAGCAGTTCCGCGCCGACGCCGAGTCGCCGATCCTGCGCCAGCTGACCCTGCCCCGCCGCCCCCACTGGCCGGGTTTCGACGACGGGACGATCATCCCGCCCGACCAGTTCCCGCTGGGCACCTCCAGCCGGAGCATCACGCGCGCGGCGGCGGAGCGGACCCCGCTGCGCGGCAAGGTGCGGGTCGTCGTCGTGCTGGCGGACTTCGCGGACCGGCCGATGACCCAGACGACGCAGCACTTCACGGACCTGTTCTTCTCCACCGGGGTGCTCCCGCGCGGCAGTGTCGCCGAGTACTACAAGGAGGTCAGCGGGGGCCTCATCGACCTCGTGGGCGAGGTGGTCGGCCCGGTCCGGCTGCCGCGGAGCCTGTCCTGGTACGCCAACGGCAACTTCGGGATCGGCCGGCCCACCGGGACGCCGCGTGCGCAGTTCCTGGCCAGGGACGCGGCGAAGGCCGCGAACCGCACGGTGGACTACAAGCCCTACGACAACGACGGCAACGGCTTCGTCGACGCGTTCGTGGTCGTCCACGCCGGTCGCGGCGGCGAGGCGACGGGCGAGCCGGGCGACATCTGGTCGCACAAGTGGGTCCTGCCCACCGAGTACGCCGTCGACGGCACCAAGATCTTCGCCTACCTCACCATCCCCGAGGACGCGAAGATCGGCGTCAGCGCGCACGAGCTCGGGCACCTGCTGTTCGGCTTCCCGGACCTGTACGACACCGACGACACCTCGGAGGGCATCGGGAACTGGTGCCTCATGGCCGGGGGCTCGTGGAACGGCGGCGGAGACCTCCCGGCGCACCCCTCGGCTTGGTGCAAGCTGCAGCAGGGCTGGGTGACGGAGGTCGGCGTCACCAAGGCCGGGAAGGTGACCTTCGAGGACGTCAAGGCCGGCCGAAAGGTGCACCGGCTCTGGCGCGACGGCACACGGGGGTCGGAGTACTTCCTCGTGGAGAACCGGCAGCAGAGCGGCTACGACGGCCTGCTGCCGGGCGGCGGCCTGCTGGTCTGGCACGTGGACGACGACCAGCCGAGCAACGCCGACGAGAACCACTACCTGGTCGGGCTGGTCCAGGCCGACGGGAAACGGGACCTCGAGCGCAACCGCAACCGCGGGGACGCGGGCGACTGCTACCCGGGGACCAGCGCGAACACCGAGCTGACCCCCACGTCGACACCGAGCACGGGCTCGTACACCGGGCGGGACACCGCGGTGGCGATCACCCAGATCTCGGCGCCGGGTCCGACGATGACGGCAACCGTGTCGGTGAGCCCCGCGGCGTCGCCGGCCGACGCCGCGGACGGCGAGCGGGCCCTCGTGCCGAGCCCCCGGACGAACGGGGAGGTCACCACCGTCCTGGCGCACCTGGAGTCCGACCTCGAGTCCCTGAAGCGGCTCGTCGCCGCGGCCGGCCCGGGAGCCGGCTGAGGAGGTCTCCGGGCGGCCCCGTCCGGCAGCCGGCACCTCCGGTGGTGCAGGGGATCGACAACCTGACCCGCATCCGTGGGCGGGTGCGCGCCCGCGGGCCCGACCCGCGGCGGACCGGATGGGACGTCGTCGAGGTCGCCGTCGAGGACGCCGCGCCCGTGGCCGGCCGCGCCGACCTGCTGTCGGGCCGCGTCGGCGGCGACCTGGCGGTCTCCTTCCGCCGAGAGCTGCTGGCCGGTGCCGACCCCGGCGCACGGCTCACCTTCCGGGCGCGGTCGGTCCCCGAGGGGGCGGTCGCGGAGCCGTACCCGGCGGACGGCGACCTGCGCGTCGAGCCGGCGTAGCCAGCACACCTGACGCGGAGGAACGCGATGACCAGCGGCGACGACGGCACCGACGCGGAGGCGGTGCCCAGCGGCGAGTTCCGCAGCGACCGGCTGTCCCGCCTGACGGCTCCACCGGAGCTCGAGGACGACGCCAACCGCCGGCGCTGGGGCCTGGGCTCCACGCCGGACGAGCGCGGCCCGTACATGGTGGAGCTCAACGTCCTGCACGTCGACGGGCTGGCCGGCGCCGGCTCGGCGTTCCGTGAGCTGTTCCGGCAGGTCATCGGCAACTGGGAGCCCGGTCCGCCGTGGGACGTCGCCAAGGTGTCCAAGGCCTACTTCCGCGCGGACATGACCCTGCGCGAGTGGAAGACGCTCGTCGCCGCCGACGAGCAGCAGGCCGCGGCACGGTCCCGCCGGGACGCGGCGGGCGACGCGGCCGGTCACGATCCGGACGAGATGCGGTACCGCATCATCTACAAGCTCTGGCCCGACTTCCCGGTGCGGGCCCAGATCTCCCGGTCCGTCGCCACGATCAAGGGCGACGCGGCGCTGCGCTCCTTCGAGGCCACCGGGGAGAACGTCACCTGGGCGGTCATCGACTCCGGGATCGACGCGTCGCACCCGCACTTCGGCCCGCCGGGGGACCACGCGCTGCGCGACCCGTCGGTGAGCAACCTGCACCGCTGCTTCGTGCCGATCGACGGCGCGCGGCTCGCCGACCCCGACGAGGAGCTCCCGGGCGGAGCGATGCTCGACGAGGCGGAGCGGCGGACCCGGCTGGCGGCGCACGTGGAGCACGCGCTCGACGACCCGCTCGGCCACGGGACGCACGTCGCCGGGATCATCGCCGGCCGCGTCCCCCCGGACGTGCCGGCGGTGGTCCTGGAGCAGGAGGAGCGCATCGTCGCCGACGACGAGCAGGAGAACCTGCCGAAGCGGAAGCGGACGACCACCGAGCGGCTGGTCCGCACCGACCGCGAGCGCGACCGCTTCCACGGGGTCGCCCCGCGCTGCCGGCTGGTCAGCCTCCGGGTGCTCGACGACGACGGCGGCGGGCGCTCCAGCACCATCGTGCGCGCCCTGGAGTACATCCGGGAGAAGCTCAACGACAACCCGAAGCTGCTCCGCGTCCACGGCGTCAACCTCAGCGTGGGCTACGAGTTCGACGCCGAGATGTTCGCCTGCGGGCAGAGCCCGCTGTGCACCGAGGTGAACCGGCTGGTGCAGTCGGGGGTGGTCGTCGTGACCGCGGCCGGCAACACCGGCTACACGGCTCTGACGGCGAACGGCCGCGTGACCAAGGTGGGCCTGTCGAACACCATCAACGACCCGGGCAACGCCCAGCACGCGCTCACGGTCGGCTCGACGCACCGGGAGTCGCCGCACATGTTCGGCATCTCCTACTTCTCCTCGAAGGGGCCCACGGGCGACGGCCGGCTGAAGCCGGACCTCGTGGCGCCGGGGGAACGGATCCTGTCGTGCGCGGCGGGGCGGAAGAAGGCCGACGCGCTCTCGCACATGGAGCCCCTCCCCGCCGACCACGAGCACGCCGTGGCCACGGCGACCGGCGACCCGGACCCCGCCTTCTACGTCGAGGACAGCGGCACCAGCATGGCCGCGCCGCACGTCTCGGGGGCCATCGCGGCCTTCCTGTCCATCCGGCGCGAGTTCATCGGCCGGCCACTGGAGGTCAAGGAGATCTTCCTGGCGAGTGCGACCCCGCTGGGCCGCGAGCGCTACTTCGAGGGCCACGGCCTGCTCGACCTCATGCGTGCGATCCAGTCCATCTAGGAGGCCCGATGATCACCGGCCAGTTCGACGTCGAGTTCACCCGGCGCGGGACGGTGCACGACCCCGGGCAGGTCCGGGCCCTGCTCGACGGGCTCTCCGCCGCGTCCGACCTCCTCGTGCTGGCGCACGGCTGGAACAACGACATGGCCGAAGCGCAGGAGCTGTACGACGCGCTGCTCGGCAACCTCCGACGGCTCCGGCAGCCGACGTCCGGTCCTGGCTCCCGGATCGCCGTCCTGCGGGTGTTCTGGCCGAGCAAGCGGTTCGCCGACGCAGACCTGGTCCCCGGCGGCGGCGCGGCGTCCACGGACGCCGAGAACCAGGCGGCGCTCCTCGACGCCCTCACCGCCCTGAAGCACGACCCGGACCGGCTCGGGCAGTCCGGTGAGGACCCGGTCCGGGCCGCCGCCATCGACCGGGCGATCGCCCTGGTCGACGACCTCGACGGGTCCGACGACGCGCGCCGCGAGTTCGTGCTGCGGATCCGCGCGGTCCTCGACCCCGACCAGGTGCACGAGGACGACGCGTCGCGGGAGTTCTTCGAACTCGAGCCCGAGGAGCTGTTCGACCGGTTCGGCCAGGCCGTCCCGCTGGAGCTCGAGGTCGACCAGGGCGGCGCCGCCGACGTGGACGCGGGGGGTGCGGCGTTCCTGGGCGACCTGCTGTCCGGCACCCGGGCCGCCGCGCGGCGGATCGCGAACTTCGCCACCTACTACCAGATGAAGGTCCGCGCCGGCGCCGTCGGATCCGGCGGGGTGGCCACGACGCTCGTCCGCGTCCGCGAGCGGGACCCGGCGCTGGCGGTCCACCTCGTCGGGCACAGTTTCGGTGGCCGGCTGGTGACCGCGGCCGCCGCACAGCAGGATCCCGGCGGCGCGCCGGTCACCCTGTCGCTGCTGCAGGCGGCGTTCTCGCACAACGGCCTGGCGGAGAAGTTCGACGGCGTCCGGGACGGCGCCTTCCGCACCGTCCTGCGGGACCAGCGCATCTCCGGACCGATCCTCATCACCCACACCAAGCGGGACAAAGCCGTCGGCATCGCCTACCCCCTGGCCTCACGGATCGCCTCGGACAACTCCTCCGGGCTCGGGGACCGGAAGGACCCCTACGGCGGCATGGGGCGCAACGGCGCGCTGCACACCCCCGAGGTCGACGACTCGGTGGCCGAGCTCGGCGACGACGGGTACAGCTACGACTTCGTGCCGGGCAGGGTCCACAACCTCGATGCCGACGCCACGATCCGCAGCCACGGTGACGTCACGAGCCCCGCCGTCGCCAACGTCGTCCTGCACGCGGTGACCACCCGGTGAGCCGCGGGCTCACCACCGGATGTCGGCCGGGCTGCCGAGTGGCTCCCGCTCCCCCACCAGCCCGGGCAGCGCACCCACGTCGGCAGCCCGGAGCACGTCCGGGAAGCGCAGACCGGTGCGCGCCTCGAGCTCGGCGACCGCCACCTGGAAGACGCGGAACTCGTCCAGGTCCAGCAGCTCGAGCTGGTCGAGGGCCTGCGTGAGCAGGAACGCCCGCGCCTTGAGCACCCCCGCCTCCCGGAAGGCGATGAGCTTCCAGTACTCCCGTGGCAGCCGCACCCCGCGGTAGGCGCGGTCGTCGGCGGCGAAGACGGGGCCGCCGAAGACGCTCACCCGCAGGTCCTGGACCTCCACGTCGGCGAAGACCGCGTCCTCGAGCCGGCCCCAGACGCCGTCCTGCGCGCTCTGGTTGAAGTCGTCCATCTGCGGCGTGATGTTGGTGAAGAGGAACGAGTCACGGTTGGCCCGGCCGGCCTCGGCGAGGCTGCCCCAGAGCAGGTCCGCCCGGCGCGCGATGTGGCCCCGGTCGAGGCGGTTGCCGGCGTACAGGGCGTTCCCCACCTGGCCGGCTGCGGCGATCTGCGGGTCGTTGACGAACTCCTGGCCCGTGCGGCTGAGCGCCTTGAGGCTGCCGCCGTCGATGTTCCACCCGACCCACAGGGCGAACCGCCGCGAGGCGCTCATCTGCAGCGAGAAGTGCACGTGCCGCACGAGGGTCCCCCCGTCGACCGTGTGCGCCACGTCGGCCGAGACGGCGTCGACCGGCGCGGGGACCGGGATCTCCACCTCGAGGAAGGCCGGGTCGTAGCCCTCGCGCACCTCGACGGCCAGCACGTCGGTCATGCCCCCACCTCACGCGCCGGCCGTCACGACGCCGTCACCGGCGCATCACCCACCCGTCCCGTCGGCTCGACGGGAGGACGGCGCTCGCCCGCCGACCGCGGCCGGTGTGCCGCACTCCGGGCGACCACGCCGTGGGCCTGCCAGTTCCAGACGGCGGCCAGGTGGGTGTCCTCGTCGAGGACCCGGACCAGCGTCCTGATCTGGTCGACGTCCAGGCCCTCGTCGGGGAAGGGGTGGCGGAAGACCGGGGACCCGTCGGTCCCGGGCGGGTCCCGCGGGTCGATCTGATCGGGCGGGAACGCCTTGAGCAGGTCGGTCGCCGTCCGGATGCCCAGCTGGCGCAGGCGGACGCGGGTCTCGGTGCCGGCCCGCAGCGCCGGGTTGACCGAGCCCCGGATGCGGGAGGGGACCGCCGGCGGGTCCGGCGTAGCCGGCGCCGGCTCCTTCGCCCCGGGCCGGTGCGCCACCCGGTGGGCGCGGGCCACGGTGTTGCGGGCCTGACGGACCAGCCGCCGCTCGGCGAAGCCCCGCTCGATGCGGTCCAGGTGCACGTAGAGGGTGGCCTGGTCCACCCAGTCGACGAGCCGCCCGACCGGCACGCGGGTGTGCAGCATGACGTCCACCAGGTTGGCGGTCCGGAGGTTCTGCATGTCCTCGATGCCCTCTTCCAGGAGCCGGGCCTCGTACCAGATGTCGAGCCCGTCCAGCTGGTTGAGCGGGTAGTCGGGACTCAGCTGCGGGACGACGACCCGCAGCGTGCTGGCCGCCAGCCGCTGCAGCGCCTGCAGCGCGATGATCGGGAAGATGCCGACGACGAAGGCCATCGCTGCCTCCACCCGGACGTCGTCGCCCGGCATCACCTGGTGGAGCGCCACGACGATCAGCAGCACCACGACGATGCGCAGGACGGCGTGGGCGTACGCGCCGGGCCGCAGGTCGTTCTGGAAGTACCGGCGGATCAGGCTCTGCACGATGAACACGTAGGCCCCGAGGAACGCGAAGCGGAGCACGTCCCACAGCGAGGTCGGATCGGCGAGGGCCGTCGTGTCCCAGAGGACCGTGAACCAGCCGACGGAGTAGACCGCCGTCGCGAGGAACACGGGGAACATCGTCTCGACCCGGACGGCGAAGTTGGTGTTGTGGACGTTCTCGACGACGGACCGGCCGTAGTAGCTGTCGAACTTCAGGCGGTAGAGGTTCCGGCGCTGGTCGACCAGCGCGCCCCCGGCCTGCTGCCAGGCCGCACGGAACTGCGAGCTCTCGGGCGGCCGCGGGAGGAACTGCGGCTCGTCCCAGCCCAGCCGGTGCAGGTGCACCACGAACTCCTGCCACACCGAGCCCGCCCGCTGGCCGAGGAAGCGGATGTACAGCCAGCCGGGGAGGAAGGCCAGGCACCAGAGCGTGAACAGCCGGAGCAGGGTCACCGCCAGGCTCTCCCGCGCGGCCGGCGGTTCCAGGCCGCCCCCGGCGGCGAGGACCCCGATCACCACGGTCGCCAGCACCAGCACGTTCATCAAGCCGGCCGCGAAGCCCCGGGCCAGCCAGCCGTCGCTCTTGAACCGGTGCCCGCGGCCGTCCTGGCCGGCGACCGGCTCCTGCGGATCGCCGCCGAGCAGGGCCCACAGCACCTCGGCGCGGTGGGGGTCGTCGCCGTCGAGCGCCGCCGCCAGCGAGGGCACCAGCTGCCTCGGGTCCGCGCCCCGGCGCACGTCCGCCAGCGCGGTGCGCAGCGCGGGACTGCGGGCGACCAGCTCGCCCACCTCCACGCGGATCGCGCAGGCCAGGTCGGGGTCCCACTCCCCCGGCCGTCCGTCGCGGCCGAACTCCGTGGCGGTCCTCAGGTCCAGGGCCGGCAGGAAGCCGGCGAGGTATCCGGCGAGCTCGTCCCGCTGCTGCTGCTGCACTCCGCCTCCTGCCGGGACCGGTGGGCGCGGCTCTAGAGCGGCGAGGGGGTGGCGAAGCTCTCGACCACCCCGGCCAGGGACGTCGAGGTGGCAGGTGGCGACACCGCGTCGACGCCCATCCCGCGCTTGGCGAAGCCGGCCCACACGGTGGACACGTCGTCCGGGTCCAGCGCGGCGACGGCGTCGAGGATGCCGTCGCGGGCCTGGGTGTAGGTGGGCATGGACGGCGTGAGCTTGAGGCCGCCGATGACGTACTCGAGCACCCGCCGTTCGGCCTCCGCGTGCCCGTGCCGGGCCACCAGGCCGACGAAGACCTCCCACAGCGCCGCGCACCAGATCTCCCCGGCGTTGTGCACCGCGCTGTTGGCGCCGCCGCCCTGCGGGCTGCGCGGCGGGCCGAGGGGCAGCAGGGCGCCGTCGCCGATGTGGCGGAAGGTCAGCGGGTTCTTCGCCATGTCCGCCGAGTACGGGTAGCGGCGGATCGAGAAGTAGTAGTTGTCGGTGAAGGTGGGGGTCAGGTCGGTCCACCCGCCGACCGGGAACACGCCGGTGGCGAAGGCATCGGTCTCCTGCGAGGTCATGCAGATCGCGAAGAAGTCCCCCCAGCCCTCCCCCATCGCGCGGCCCTGCCGGTTGGCCAGCCCGGCGGCGTTGCCGACCAGCCGGTTGGTCACGTAGTGGCCCATCTCGTGGAAGGTGATCAGGGCCTCGTGGTTGCTGGTCCGCGACGGCGACGTGCCCCGGAACTCGAACATCTGCATGCGGGGGCTGCTGCCGTCCGCCGGCGTCTGCATGTTGGCGTTGTCGGTGCCGCTGAAGTCGTTGCCCTCGGCGAGGATCGGGTCGCCGGCCACGCCGCCCCCGTCGATGGCCACCTGCTGCGCGTTGCCCGCGGCCTCGTCGAAGCCGGCCTCGTACCACCGGTCGTGCAGCCAGTTCACGTGGAAGAACATCCCGACCAGGCTGGCCTGCAGGTTCTCCGGGTCCGAGGCCGGCTTCGCGTGGTCGTAGGTGTGGTCGAACACGCCCGGGCTGGTGACCTGCCCGAGGACGTCGCCCTTGCCGAGGCCGTCGGGCCCGCGCAGGTCGGCGTAGGCCAGGCAGTTGTTGCCGTCGGTCGTGGTCGCCCCGTCCGGCAGCCACGGCCGGCCGGGCAGCAGGCTCTCCAGGATGATCAGCCGCTCGGGGACGGGCGGCGCCTGGAAGCCGTCGGGGACGCCGGTCGGGTGCGGCGACCCCGGTGCCGGGCCGTCCTCCGGCCGGAACACGGCGTCGCCGGTGTTGTGGACCCGGTAGCCGAAGGCGACGTCGGCGCGGAGGTTCCGGCGGAAGAGGACCTCCGGCGCACCGTCGGCCTCGACGACGTAGGCGAACGCCGGGAAGGTCGCGATCCACAGTTCCAGGTACCAGCCGCGGGCGAACCGCCGGCCGCCGAGCGGGAACAGCACCTCCCGGACCCGGACGGGGCGGTCGAACCGGAGCTCCCCCGAGGCCTCCGCCGGCGGGACCAGGTAGCTGCGGTAGCCGCCGTCACCCGTTCCGTCCTGCTCCTCCTGCTCGTCCCGCTCCTCCGCGACGAACGCAGAGGCGTCGACCGGCAGGCCGGTCAGGTCGGTCGCGGCGAGCGCGATCGCCTGCTCCGGCGAGATCCCGTCCGCGCGGCCGGGCGGGCCCGACTCCGCCGCCCCGGGGAAGAACTGGCCGGCCACGGAGACCACCTCACCGCCCGGGCCGATGGCGGCGGTGACGTCGGACCCGAAGACGTCGACGCCGTCGACGCGCTGGACGAGGTGGGCGGTGCGCAGGCGGGAGCCGCTCACCGAGGCGACGGCGATGCCTGCGGCGTCCTCCGGCGAGAGCTGCCAGAGGTCCGCGCGCTCGGCCAGGAGCCGGCCGACCGCCGCCTCGGGCGAGTCGGCCGCCGCCGCGACCGATCGGGCGGGCGCGGCCAGCCCCGACACCCGGTTGGGCAGCCCGGTCGCCTCGTCCAGGTCCAGACGCGGTCCGCCGCCGCCGACCGCCGGGCCCGCGGCGCGCGGCGCCACCCCGGCCGGCGGCCCACCGCGGAGGCTCCGCACGCCTACGTCGTAGAGCGCGTGAAGTCCTGCGGCAGGTCTCTCGTGGCCATGTCGTCCCCTGTCCGGGCGTCGCCCCGTCGTCGGCCCGATGCTGACCGCCCGGCATCACCGGGGCGTCACGAGCTCCCGGCTCCCGGCACCCACTGAGGCCGGGACGAGCGCCCCGGCCACGAAGGCCACGTTCATGCGGAGGATCTCCATCGCCAGGTCGAGGTCCAGCTCCGCCACCGTGTCCCGCTCGGTGTGGACGCGCCGATTGGTCCCGTCGGCGCCCTCGATGGTCAGCACGGCCGGGACGCCGACGTCGATGAAGGGGACGTGGTCGCTGTTGGCGGGGCTCAGCCCGATGCTGACGGCGAGGCCGGTGTAGGTCGCCGCGGCCTCCGCCAGCGCGTCGAGGACGGTCCGGGAGACGGCCGCGCCCTCGAGCAGCACCCCCCGGACGGCGGTGTTCAGGCCCGCGATCATGTCCATGTTCACCACCGCCCGGATGCGGGCCCGCTCCGCGCCGGTCAGTCCGGCGACGTGGTGGCTGCTGCCGAACAGCCCCTGCTCCTCACCGCCGAAGAGCACCAGCCGGAGATCCAGCTCGGTCTCCGCCCCGTCGAGCGCCCGCGCGATCGCCAGCACGCCCGCGCTGCCGGAGGCGTTGTCGTCCGCTCCCGGCGCGGGGGCCTCGGGGCCGCGGAGGTTCACCGAGTCCAGGTGCGCGGTCACCAGGACGACGTCCCGGGGCGCCGGGCCCGTGCCGGGCCGGTCGGCGATCACGTTGCGGCAGCGCCCGCCGACCCGGGGAACCGGCTGCGTCGTCACGGCGAACCCGGCCTCCGCCAGCTGCGCGGCGGCCCATGTCGCGGCGGCGTCGAAGTCCGCGCTCGCCGAGTGGCGTGTGGCGTGTCCCGCGAGCGTCGCGAGGTCGGCCGCGAACCGGTCGCGGGACAACTGGTCCACGCAGCGCCGTACCGCCTCGGTCTCGGGTCCGCGTCCGGAAGCGGCCGGGGTGGTGACCACCGGGCCGACGGGGAGCGGACGCAGCGTCCAGCAGGCGCCGCCGGAGTCCTCGAGCTCCTGCGCGACCTCCGGCTCCAGGTCCACGACCAGGTGCCGACCGGTGTCGAGGAGAACCGGCACCTCGGGGTGGTCGACCTGGAACAGCCGGCCGTTCTGCACGACGAGGAACAGCCGTTCCCCCGCGGGCGCGCCGACCGAGGCGAGGGCCCGGTCGCCGCCCAGCACCGGGACGTCGTCCGAGGCGGCGGCCAGCAGGTCGCGCACGACGGGGAGGACGGCGGGGAGCTCTGCTCCACCGGCGCCCGGCGAGCCGGCCGGCCGCACGTGGACAGCGGTCATGCCGAGGACTCGCGCGGCGCGCACGTGGTCGGGGTTCTCCGTGACGAAGACGACGTCGGCGAAGCCGAGCGTCGGGTCGGCCCGCGCCACGGCAGCCCGGAACGCGGCCGCGGCGGGCTTCCCGACGCCCACCTGGGCCGACAGGGTCACGCGCCGCGAGAAGGGCTGGAAGAACCGGCGGATGCCGAGCTCGTCGAGGAGCGCCCGGTACTCCGCGACGATCGCGGCGAGGTCGTCCGGCCCCGCCGGGGTCCGGGTGTCCGACAGGAGGCCCAGCACGGCGGCCGGACGCCCGTCCCGGCGCAGGTCGGCGAGCTCCTGCAGGACCTCCAACGCTCCGGCCCGGAGCACGCCGTCGGACTCCAGCGTCTCGCCCAGGTCGAACAGCACCATCACCATCGCCCGCACCCCCTGGTCGGGCAGACTCACACGGCTCCGTCACGGGACCGTCACGCGGTCGAGGCTCCCGGTCGAGCCCGACGTCACCCGACCAGCAGCCGTTGCCGCATCTCGGGGACGCGGGCGAGCTGCGGGACCAGCCGCCTCATGTGGTCACTGGGCGCAACCCCCAGCTCGTCCGAGAGGAGCACGCAGAACTGGTCGTAGGCCCGGAGGGCCTCGGCCACGTTCCCCTCCGCCAGGTGCACGCAGACCACGGTGCGGTGTGCGCTCTCGCGGAGCGGCTCGGCGCGCACGGCGGCGTAGGCGGCCTCGAGGGCGTCGCCGTAGCGCCCGGCGGCGGCGAGCCGGGTGGCGACCCGCTCGAGCGCGTGGAGGCGCACCTGGCGGAGCCGCTCGCGCTCGAGCAGGACCCAGTCGTCGTACCAGCCCGGCAGCAGCTCTCCGCGGAGCCCCGAGGCGGGGATCTCCACGTCCTCCAGCGGGGATCTCGGATCCCGGACGCGCTGGGCCCAGTCTCCCAGCTCGTGGACGTCGACCCGGACGCCGTCGACCAGGGAGAGGTGGTCACCGGAGGCCTGCACGAGACCGGGCAGCGCCTTGTGCACCCGCCACAGGGCCGACCTCAGGCTGCCGTGCGCGTGGGCCTCGGACGCCTCCGGCCACAGCTGGCCGGCGAGAGCGGACCGCGGCGGGCGGCCGGAGAGACACAGATGGGCGACGAGCCGCTGCACCACGTGCGGGAGTTCGGCGCCCGAGGCCTGCGGGTCGCCTGCGGCAGTCCGGATCGCGAATCCGTCGAGCAATGTCACCTGCGGCGCATCGTCCATCATCGCGACCATCCTCTGGGTCGACTGTGCGACGACTTGCAAGCGTGGCAGGGCCACCGCACGTTGTCAGGGACTTACTGCCCTCCCTGGCGGGCTCCTTCGAGAAACTCCGCGAGCCAGCGCTCGACCGCGACGACGACGTCCCCGGGGGTGGCGGTCACCGCGACGGTGCTGCCTCCCGGCGCCGCGTCATCCGGTCCTCCGATGCCGGACAGCCGGGCACGGAACGCCCGGTCCTCGCCTTCCAGCCAGACACGGATGAGCAGAACGGCGCTCGGATCGTCGGCCACGGCCACCCTTCTTACCCCCGTCGTCACGCAGCGTCATCGCGCCGCGCCCTGGCGAGCGCGATGGCCGCCGTCCCCGAGCATCCCTGTCACAGAGCGTGATTGCACTCCCCTGATGGAATGAAGTCAACGGCGGCAGCCCCTGGTGATCGGTGGCAGGGCCCGTGTGCGCGGGCGTCCTGCTCGCCCCCCACGGGGACCGCGACCAACGCCCGCCGCGGCATCCCCGGCAGCAGTGCCGGGTACACCCGCGTGCAGGACTCCATCGACCCTGGAGACGTCGCTCAGCAGCACCAGCCGCCGCAGCCTCGTCCGCCGGACCGCGTCCACCAGCCGGGCCGGGCGCCGCCGGTGCGCGGGGCCGCCCGGACGGTGCAGCGCAGGTCAAGGGCGTGCCCCGACCGGCGCAGGGTGTCGGGCAGATGCGGGGGTGTCGCGGCACCCACCGGACCCCGGGAGGGGCCCGCCCGGCGAGTGGTCTACGCCGAACGGGCGCGGGGGCTCTCCAGGGCTTGCATCACGACCGCGTCCGATCGGATGGCCACCAACCGACCCGTGTCAGGCAGCTCGAGTGCCCCACATGGCCCGTCGCCGCCGACGATGGTTGTCGTCGTGTCGGCACCCCCGGCCGCCAAGAGCTCCGCGACGTCCTCGGCGGAGGCAGGTTCCAGCACGGCGACGAGCACGGAGAACCCGCACGCCATCCGCTCACCCAGCGCCCGCACGCGGTCGTCGCGGTGTTCGCAGGCCGGGACGGGTTCCGGGTCGGCAGCCAGCCATCTGATGCCGGCCGTCAGTTCTCGGAGCACGGCACCCAGCGCCGCGCTCTCCGCCGGCCCGGCGGCGAGGCGTCCGACGCCGGTCGTGTCGAGCGTTCGCACCTCACCGTCCCGCTCGACGACGAGGGTCGCGACAGCAGTGAGCCCAGACGCGATGCCGGCAGGGGTCACGCGTAGCGAGTGCAGCGCGCGCTCGGCGGCGGCGGTCCCCCGCCATCCGGCGACGACCACGGCGACCGGCAGGGCGGTGCAGGGGGAGGTCATGCGGTTCCTCCGAACTGGGCGGGCGGTACGCCGGAATCCTTCGTCGGCGACTTCGACCTGGACGTCTTCTGCCACGTGTGAGCTCCCGGTCCGCCCGGTCACACGAGCCCCAGCTCGCGAGCCCTTCGGACGGCGTCGTACCGGCTGGTGATCGCGAGCTTCCCGTAGATGCTGCGCTGGTGGGTCTTGACGGTGTTCACCGAGAGGAAGAGGTCCCGCGCGATGTCATCCGCGGGCATGGCCTCGGACATACGGTCAGCACCGTCGTCTCCCGCGCGGTGAGCCGTTCCACGGGTGGGCCCCACGGCCGCCCCGTCGTCCCCTCCAGCGGCGGGCCGTCGCCAGGCGCGACGAGCCAGACCTGACCGACGAGCAGGTCCGGAATGACCCGGAGCAGGTGCGCGGTGGGCCCCGGCCGCAGCGCGAGACGGCGACGACGTTCCGGCCGCGCAGCGGTGATCGCCTGGCCGGCACGTCGCGGCTCTGCATCTCCACCCGGACCACCGCGCCTCGCCCGCCGCGGACCATCGAGCGCCGTTGTGGGACCCCATGAGGCCGGTCACCGCACCGGCCGGGCCGGTGACCACGGCGATGCGTCTCGCGTCCGGGATCCCGGCCGGTCGCTGCAGCTCGGTGGCACCGAGGCGGCGCGCGGAGCGAAGGGCCCGGGCGCCGAGCAGGTGACGTGGCCACCCACCGGGGTGTCGGCGAACTCGACCTCCCAGCCGGGCAGCCCGGAGCACAAGTCCGCCGCGGCGGCGAGGAACGGGGTCGTGAGGTCGACCCGAGCGAGCGTGCCCACCGGGCGAGCGGCGGCGGTCATCGCGGGTTCCTCTCGTGGGGCCCGGTCGGACGGCTGTCGTCCCGGGAACGCCCGGCCAGTGCCGCGCCGAGGACCACGATCCAGAGGACGACGGGATAGACGATCCAGCGCTCGACGCCGCCTTCTCCGAGCCGCGCGAAGAACGCGAGGTCCGGCAGGGCCGTGTACCCCACCAGGAAGGTCAGCGCGATGCCCCCGAGGAGCAGGTGCACCGGGCGCAGCATCGGCGACGTCAGCCGCGCGGTCAGGATCGCCGCGAGCCCGCCGGACACGAACGTCGCGATCGAGACCAGCTGGTGCACGGCCATCACGGTGTTACCGGGGAAGACCCCGACGCCGACCATGCCGACACCCAGTCCGACGACGGGGATCACGGCGCGGAGCCCGGCGCGCGAGCGGTACAGCAGCACGGCGGCGAACCCGATCAGCAGACCGCCGACGATCATCGTGGTGTTGAAGATCGCCGCGGACGGTTGCCGCACGATGTCGTCGGGCCGCATGGCCGCCAGGTCGCTGACGGTGTCGTCGTGGACGTCGTAGGCGACCGGGTAGAGGGCCTCGGCGGTCATGATGCCGAGCACGACCGCCGAGCCCGCGACGAGCAGGAGCAGCCCGGCCACGCTGCGGTCGCGCGATCCCCCGGGTCCCTCGGTGTCCGCGCGTGGAACGGTGCCGCGGTGGCTCCGGGTGGTGGTCACCGCGCTGTCCCGCCGACCGCCGGCCGGGTCGGGTACATCGAATCGAGCAGCGCCGCGTACCTCGACTCGACCACCTTCCGCTTCACCTTCATGCTCGGCGTCAGCTCGCCGTCCTCCACGGTCATGTCGTGGTCGAGGATGCGGAAGTCCTTGATCGTCTCCCAGCGGTTGAGCCGCGCATTGAGCTCCTGCACGCAGCCCTGCACGTACTCGTGGACGGCGGGGTCCGCGGCGAGAGTGGCGTAGTCGCTGGTCGCCAGTCCCTCGGCCCGGCTCCAGCGGGCCAGCGCATCGGGATCGAGGGAGATCAGCGCCGTCGCGTAGTTGCGGCCGTCGCCGTGCACCACCATCTGGCCGGCGATCGGGCAGACCGCGTGGAAGGTGCTCTCCACGGCCTGCGGGGCGATGTACTTGCCGCCGGACGTCTTGATCAGGTCCTTCTTGCGATCCGTGACACGCAGCCGTCCCTCGCCGTCGAGCTCGCCGACGTCCCCGGTGGCGAGCCAGCCGTCGGCGCGCAACGTCTCGGCGGTGGCGTCGGGCCGGTCGTGGTACCCCCGCATGACCAGCGGACCCCGGATCAGGATCTCCCCGTCGCCGGCGAGGGCGATCTCCGTGCCCGGCAGCGGCCGCCCCACCACCCCCGGGGTGGGCCGGTCGAGATCGCTCAGGCAGGAGCCCCCGGAGGACTCGGTCAGCCCGTAGCCCTCGAGCAGGGGCATCCCGGCGGCGCCGAACCACTGCGAGATGTCCGGGGAGAGGGCCGCGCTGCCCGAGACGAGGTACCGGATCCTCCCGCCGAGCCGGGCGCGGATCCTCGACAGCACCAGTCGGTCGGCCAGCACGTGCTGCGCGCGGAGCGCCGGGCCGACCCCGGTGCCCTCCACGCGGGCCCTCCAGACCCGCTTCCCGACCGCGAAGGCCCAGGTGTAGAGCCGGAGCTTGAGCCCGCCCCCCTCCTCGACGGTCTGCCCGACGGCCGCGTACACCTTCTCGAAGATCCGCGGCGGACCCGCCATGAACGTGGGGCGGACGACGGGCAGGTTCGCCACGATCCGGTCGACACGGCCGTCGACGGCGCTGGCGAACCCCACCTGGAGCTGCACCGCGCCGAGCATCTTGCCGAACGAGTGCGCCAGCGGCAGCCAGAGGTACTGCAGGTCGTCGCTGCCGAGCAGGGCGAGCGACTCGCCCGCCGCGCCGATGTAGGTCCAGCAGCGGTGCGGTAGCTCCACGCCCTTGGGGCGTCCCGTCGTCCCCGAGGTGTAGATCAGCGTGGCCAGGTGCTCGGGCTCGACCGACGCCACGGCGTCGTCCACGGCGCCCGGCGTCCGAGCGAGCAGCTCGGCGCCCAGGGCACGCAGGTCCGCCAGCCCGATCACCCAGTCGCCGTCGGCCCCGCCGGCGAAGGTGACCACCCGGATCACATCGGGCAGCTGCCCGCGCCGGGCCCGCAGCTTGGCGACCTGGACCTCGTCCTCGGCCAAGACGATCCGCGATCCGCTGTCGCTCACGATGTAGGCGATGTCCTCTTCGCTGCTCGAGGGGTAGACGGCGGTCGTGGCCCCGCCCGCGCACATGATCGCCAGGTCGGCCTGGATCCACTCGATCCGCGTGCCGCTGACGATGGCGACCCGGTCCTCGGGACCGATGCCCGACGCGAGCAGGCCGGCCGCCAGGGCGTCGACCGTGGCCGCCGTGTCCCGCCAGGTCAGCGACCTCCAGCCGCCATGAGCGGGGAACCGGTAGGCCTCGGCGTCGGGGCTCGCCGCGACCCGGTCGCGGAACATGTGGGCGACCGACAGCGCCGGCGTGCGAGAGCCGGGGCGGTCGGTCATTGCGCTGGTCGTGGTCATGGGCACCTCGGAGCTGCGTCGGCCTCGGTCGGACGGGAGCCGCGGACCGGCTGAGCGGGTTGCGTGCGCTCCATCCTCGGGGCGCCGACCCGTGCGGTGGACGGGCCAAGGTCCCCGCTCACCGGTGCCGGGAGGCCCCACCCTCTCCCCCTGGCGGCAGGGAGGTTCATCCCCACCCGGCGGGTGGCGCGGTGGTGATGCGGAAGACCGGGAAGTCCGCGGCGATCTGATCGAAGTCCGTCACCGGCGCCCGGCGGTCGACGGGGATGTGTGCGCGGGCTCCCGGCGCCAGGTCGAGGTAGCGGCGCAGGACCGGTGCCCGGCGGGCGGGTTCGACCTCCTCGAGGACGACGTCCTGCCGGCCGCGGTGTCGCAGGGTGACCCGGCCTCGCGCGGCCCGGACGTTGCGCACCCACTGGGTGCCATCGCCCAGCATCGAGACCAGGTAGCGCTCCCCGTCGAGGTCGGCCACCACCACCGGGAGGGACACCGTCCGGCCTGTCCGCCGACCGGCCACCTCCAGCACCACGATGCGCGCCGGGCCGATGCCGTGCGCCGCCAGGACAGCCTGCACACCCGTGCCGCGGCCGGTCACGGCCGGTGCACGACCTCGTCGACGCGGTCCCGGAACACCCGCCAGCGGCGTTCGTTGTCGTGGACCAGCCCCGCCGAGTCGCAGCACAGGTCGGCCGCGCGGGAGATGACCTCGGCCGCGGCGTACAACCGACGCGGGGTCACCCGGCCGGCGGCGAGGTCGGCGCGCAGGGCGGCCGGAGTCAGGTCGAGACGGTCGAGCATCAGCGCCGCCCGCGCCAGCAGGTCCGCCGTGACCGCCTGCAGGTGCGCGGCCAGGCGGTCGTTGCTGATGATCCGGTGGCGTTCGCCCATGACGTCGGCGAGGGCGTCGACGTCGAGCAGCGCGACGGCCATGCCCCACGACGCCTGCACCGCCTCCAGCAACGGGGACGGCGTGGCCCGGTCAGCGGTCATCCCGGCTCCTCGGCGGCTCGCGGCATCGATGTCTTCCGCCACCCTCGCCTCGGACAGGTGCCGCGGGCAGGGACGCGGGTCCCCCGCCAACAGGCCGGTGTGCCCTGTCCGGCCGCCGGCGCGAGGGCTTCGCTGACGCGCATGACAGCTATCGCAGATCAGCTCCCGCCCGGCCCTTCTGCCCCGCCCCCGGTGGCCCTGCGCATCGACGAGGTGATGCCGCGGTTCGACGCCAACGTCGTGCAGCACGTCGTCGTCAACGCGGGGCTCCTGGAGACCTATCGGGCCGTGCTGGACGCCGACCTGATGGACAACCGCCTGACCCACCTGATGATCGCCGCGCGGGACCTGCCGAACCGCGTGCGGGGGAAGGAAGCCGAGCAGCACCCGGACGGCCCGCAGCCGAGCACACCGCCGACGTTCCGGATGCGGGATGCCGACGGCGCCGACTCCGGGTGGGTCGTTCTCCGGAACGACCCGGGGGTCGAGTTCCTCGTCGGGCTGGTCGGCCGGTTCTGGCGCCGGGACTACGGCATCGAGCGGGTCTCCCCCGAGGACTTCGCGTCGTTCGACGGTCCCGGCTATGCCAAGACGCTCGCCGGGTTCGCGCTGCACCCGTACGGCCAGGGCCGGACCCTGCTGACCTACGAGAGCCGCACCCTCTGCACCGACGCCGCGGCCCGCCGGCGGTTCGCCGCCTACTGGCTCGTGCTGCGCCCCTTCGTGCAGCTGATGCTGCGGGGAGCGCTGGTGTCGATGAAGCGCCACGCCGAGCACGGCCGCACGCCCCGGCCGACCACGAGCTTTCCCCCGCTGGAGCAGGCGGCGTCGTGACCTGCCGCCGGCAGGTGGTGGTGGGCCCATGGACCGCATGACACCGCTGGACGCGGCGTTCCTGCAGGGCGAGGACGAGGAGCCAGGAGTCTCCCTGGCCATCGCGTCCATCGCGGTGTTCGAGGGCCCCGCACCGGCGCCCGGTGAGGTCGAGACGGCACTGGCCGGTCGGCTGCCGCTGATCCCGCGCTACCGCCAGAAGGTCCGGGAGGTCCCGTTCGACCTGGGCCCGCCGGTATGGATCGACGACCCCGAGTTCGACATCGGCCATCACGTCCGCCGGACGGCGCTGCCCGCACCGGGCGGCGACGAGGAGCTGGCGCTGCTCATGGGCCGGGTCATGTCCGCCCGGCTCGACCGCCGTCGCCCGCTGTGGGAGTACTGGCTCGTCGAGGGGCTCGCGCACGACCGCTGGGCCCTCATCTCCAAGGTCCACCACTGCATGGTCGACGGCATCTCCGGCACCGACCTGTACCGCGTGGTGTTCGATCCCGGCCCCGAGCCCGCGCCCGCCGTCCCCGACGACTGGCGCCCGGAACCCGAGCCCTCGCAGCTGCGCCTGTCCCTCTCCGCGGCCGCGCGGCTGGTCCGGCTCCCGGTCGATCAGACGCGCGCCCTCGTGGCCGCGGCCGGACAGCCGGCCGTCCTGGCCCGGCAGGTGCTGGCCACCGTCCGTGGCACGGCCGCACTGGCGACGGCGCTGCTGCCGTCCCGTCGGTCGTCGCTGTCCGGACCGGTCTCCGCACACCGCCGCTTCGCCTTCGCCCGGGGCTCGGTCGCCGACGTCGCCACGGTCCGGCAGGCCCTCGGCGGCACCTTCAACGACGTCGTCCTGGCCGCGGTCACCGCCGGATACCGGGCGCTGCTGCTCGACCGCGGTGAGCGCCCCGGCAGGCACCTGGTCCGCACCCTCGTCCCGGTCAACGTGCGGGCACCCGGCGAGGAGAGCATCCGCGACAACCGGGTCTCGCTGATGCTGGCCGAGCTGCCGGTCGACGTGGTCGACCCGGGCGAGCGGCTGGCCGCCGTCCGGGCGGAGATGACCGCGCTGAAGGCGAGCCACGAGGCCGACGCGGGGGCCGCGCTGCTCCGGTTGGCGGGTGTCGGGCCCTTCCCCCTCGTGGCCGCGCCGGTGCGGATCGCGGCCCGGCTGCCCCAGCGCTCCGTCGTCACGGTGACCACCGACGTGCCCGGGCCGCGGCAACCGCTCTACGCGCTGGGCCGGGAACTGGTCGAGATCATCCCGTACGTGCCGATCGCCTCGCGGCTGCGCGTGGGTGTCTCGATCTTCAGCTACTGCGGTCGGCTGGCCTTCGGCGTGACCGGGGACGACGACAGTGTGGCGGACGTCTGGACGCTGGCCCGGGGCATCGAGGCCGGGATGGCCGAACTGGTCGAGGCCGCGCGCACGGCGACCGCTCCGACCACCGGGGACGCCCGATGACCCGCCACCGGATGGCGGCGGCGGACAGCCTCTGGCTGGAGCTGGACCGGCCGGAGAACCTCGCCGTGGTGACGTCGCTGATGTGGACGACAGCGGAGGTCGATCCCGACCGGCTCCGCCAGGTGCTCCGTACCCGGCTGGTGGACCACTTCCCCGCGCTGCGCCGACGACCGGAGACGCACGACGGCCTGGTGCACCGCGGATCCTGGCGCGACGACCCCGACTTCGACCTCGACCGGCACCTGGTCGTCCGGCCCATGCCCGGCGCCGGCGACCGCGCCGCGCTCCAGGCGTTCGTCGGCGAGGAGCGCGCCACGCCGCTGGACCGCACCCACCCGATGTGGCGGATGCAGCTCCTCCAGGGATACGAGGGCGGCAGCGCCGTGGTCACGCGCTTCCACCACTCGGTCGCCGACGGGGTCCGGTCGACGCAGCTGATGCTCAGCCTCCTGGAGCCCCTCGACGGCGAGCCGCCCGAGCTGGCGGCGCGGGTCGGCCGGCCGGGTCCGGTGCCGTCCGGCCGGGGCGGCGCCCGCCTGATCTCGCGGCTGCTGAACACGGCGGTCGGACTGGCGGAGATCGCGCTCTGGGGGAACCCGAGGACGGCCCTGGAGGGACGGACGGGGATCGAGAAGACCGTCGCCTGGACCGACCCGGTCCCGTTGGAGGTCCTGAGGTCGATCACCGGCGGGACCGGTGCCACGGTCAACGACGTCTGCACCACGCTCGTGGCCGGGGCGATGGCCCGCTACCTCGACGGCCACGTCGCCCCGCCTCCCCCGGGCGACAGCGGCGTCGCCTGGATGGTCCCGGTCAACCTGGAGCCCGCCGGCCGGCCGCCGCCCGCTGATCTGGGCAACCACTTCGCCCTGATCCTGCTGGTGCTGCCGCACGGAGCCGCCGCCTTCCCCCATCGGCTGGCCGAGGTGCACCGGCGCATGGCGCGCATCCGCGACTCCCACGAACCGGCGCTGACCATGGCGATGGCCCGGGCGATGGCGCTCCTCCCGACGCCCCTGGGCGCGGCGCTCATGCGCTTCTTCGCCGGAAAGGCCGTCGGCGTGCTGACGAACGTGCCCGGGCCCCGCTCCGCGATGGCGCTCGCCGGTGCCCCGGTGGCGGGCGTGGTCGGCTGGGCGCCCACGAGCGGGCAGCAGGCGCTCACCGTCACCGTCTTCAGCTACGCCGGTGCCGTCACCTTCGGCTTCGGGACCGACACCGCCGTCGTCCCCGACCCCGACACCCTGGTGACGCTGCTCGGCGACGAGCTTGCCGAGGCCCTCGCCGGCGCCTGAGCACTCAACCCCCCGGCCCCCGCGGCGGTCAGCCGGCCTCGGCGACCTCGAGGACGATCCGGATCGGGTCGGTCAGGGAGTCGACGCGGAAGGGGGTCCGGGTCTCCGTGCCCACGACGACCGCGGTGATGCCCTCGAAGGTCCCGTCGAAGAACACCTCGGTGACCGCCGTCGTGCCGGCGGCCGACACCCGCTGCGGGCCCGAGTACTCCGCGATCCCCGTGTCGGGCGGGTAGCCGACCCCGCGCACCGCCACCTGGAGCGCCGCGTCCCCCGGCAGGTCGACGGGTTCACCGCTGCCCTGCCGCGTCGGCTGGTCGACGTAGCGCACGTCCCAACCGGGCATCCCGGGGCCGGCGTACTCGAGCACCACGCGGTCGAACCCGTCGTGGTGCCCGATCCGGATCGTCGTGACGTTGCCGAACGCATCGGCCGACGCCTGCTGGCCGTCCGGCTCGGTGTTCGCCGAGAAGGGCGGCTGCGCTTTGCCGTCGCCGTCCGTGTCCCCGCCGGTATCACCGTCCGTGTCGCCGTCGCCGGACGGTGCGGACGACGCGGGGGACGAGGGCTGCGCCGACGGCGTCGAACCGGTCGAGCCGCCGTCGCCGTCGTCGTCCCCACAGCCGGCGAGCAGGCCCGCGACCAGCACCAGGATCGTCAGCATCGTCCGTGGCATCGTGCGCTCCTCGTCACGGGACGTCGGGCATGCGGGCTCAGCGGAGGACGGCGACCTTCAGCGCGCCCGAGCCGACCGGGTCGTCGAAGAGGTCGTAGGCCTGCGGAACCTCGTCCAAGCCGAAGCGATGGGTGACCATGCGACCCGCGTCGAGCTTCCCGGCCTGCAGCATCCGCAGCAGCATCGGCGTGGAGACCGTGTCGACCAGACCCGTCGTGATGGTGACGTCGCGGATCCACAGCTCCTCGAGGTGGAGCGTCGTGGGCTTCCCGTGCACACCGATGTTGGCGATCCGCCCGCCCGGGCGCACGACGTCGACCGCCAGGTCGAACGCGGCCGGCACCCCGACGGCCTCGATCCCGACGTCCGCGCCGAGTCCGCCGGTGAGGTCGCGCACCGCGGCCACGACGTCGTCGTCCGGCGACAGCGCCAGGTCCGCGCCGAAGGCCGTGGCCGCGGCCCGCCGGGACTCGACCGGATCGACGACGACGATCCGCTGCGGCGTGTACAGCCCGGCGGTCATGATCGCGGCCAGACCGATCGGGCCGGCGCCCACCACGACGACGGTGTCGCCGGGCCGGACGCGCCCGTTCAAGGCTCCGACCTCGTAGGAGGTGGGCAGGATGTCGGCCAGCATCAGCGCGGCCTCGTCGGCCACCCCCTCGGGCAGCCGGTGCACCGATCCGTCGGCGAACGGCACCCGCACGGACCCGGCCTGCACCCCGTGGGTGGTGTGCCCCAGGATCCAGCCCCCACCGCCGAGGCACTGCCCGTAGCGGCCCTCGCGGCAGTACGCGCAGCGTCCGCACGAGCTGATGCACGACACGAGCACCCGCTCGCCGACCGTGACCGTCCGCACGCCGGGACCGACCTCCGTCACGGTGCCGACGGCCTCGTGCCCCAGGACGGTGCCGGGCGCGACCTCGGGCACGTCGCCGCGCAGGATGTGCAGGTCGGTTCCGCAGATGGTGAACCCGTCGACCCGGACGACGACGTCGTCCGGGTCCTCGATCCGCGGATCCGGTACCTCCTCCCAGCTCCGCTTGCCCGGGCCGTAATACACCAGCGCCTCCATGGCGGACCTCCTGACTCGTCGATCCGTCCAGTCCATCGCCGAGGCCGCTGTGGTCCCAGACGCCGAAGGTCCCGGGAGACGGGGCCGCCCGCCCTCGATCAGCGGATGCCCTCCCACAGGGCGCGCTCCCGCGCGTACGGGTCCTCGAGCAGGCGCGGCTCCACGTCCAGCCGCTGTACGGCCCGCCGGGCCCGGTCGTAGCGCGGCCAGCCCGGATCGCCCGTCGCGGCGAAGTCCACCCAGGCCCGGTGCACGGTGTCGGCCAGCGCCTGGGGCGGGGCGTCGCCGAGCGCTCCGCCCAGCATCTGCCGCCGGCCGAGGTCGAGCGTGTCGAACACGAACGGGATCTCCAGGGCGTGGCAGGCACCCAGGCGTCCGCCGAACGCCGGCGACGGCCAGGCGAACTCGTACACGTACGTCCCCGCCGGCCCCGGCGCGTGGGCGTCCGCCAGCCGGAGGGCCGGGACCCGCACCCACCAGTCGGTCAGCGCCTGCACCAGCAGCTCGCCGGCACCGGCGCCGGGCTGGGCGGCCCGGTAGGCGGCCAGCGCCGCCTCCGGCCCCAGCCCGAAGGCGGCCAGGCTCAAGGAGCCGTGCACCTCCGCCGGCCCGGTCAGCACCTCCTCCGTCACCGCGTCGACGTAGCCCCCGAGCACCGGGAACATCCGCCAGTCGTCGGAGTTCGTGCCGAGCAGGAGGTCGACCTCCCCGGCGGCGCCGGCAGCGATCCGGTCGATCGGCGGACCCGGCAACACGTTCCCGTCGACGACCGGGTGGAAGGGCATCGTGCTGGCCACCACCTCGCTGCCCCAGCGCGCCGGATCCGGCGCGGTCACGACGTCCGCGTCGACCTGTGCCTGCGCCGCGAGCAACCGGTCGACCGGAACCCGCGCCAGGGCCTCCCGGGTCGGCGGGACGCCGAGGAGCTCGGCCAAGCGCCTGCCGATCCGGGCCGCCTCGGCGGCGGGGACGACGTGGTGCGCGGCGCCGCTCTGCAGGATCGCGCGCCGGAACAGGCCCGCGGCACGCGGCATGGCCAGCAGGTCGCCGATGCACATGGCGCCGGCGGACTCGCCGCAGAGGGTGACCTGGTCGGGATCGCCCCCGAAGGCGGCGATGTTCTCCTGCACCCAGGTGAGTGCTGCGACGTGGTCGAGCAGGCCGAGGTTCGCCCCGTCGTCCCCCGTGCCCAGGTAGAGGAACCCGTCGGCACCCGTCCGCCAGTTGATCGTCACGCAGACGACCCTGTCGCGGGCGAACCGGCTCCCGTCGTAGCTGCCCCCGGAGGAGAAGTGGAAGGAGCCGCCCGGTGTCCACACCAGCACCGGCAACCCGGTCGCGGCGGGATCCGGCGTCCAGACGTTGAGGTTGAGGCAGTCGTCTCCCGGGACGGCGGGGTCGTAGAGCAGGCCGGTGGGGTCCTCGCCGAACCGCGGCTGCGGCGGTTCCGGGCCCAGCGCCGTGGCGTCGCGGACGCCGTCCCAGGGCTCGACCGGAGCCGGGGGGCGGAGGCGGAGCTCCCCCACCGGCGGAGCGGCGTAGGAGATGCCGAGGAAGGCCTGCACCCCGCCGGCCGAGGTTCCGCGCACCGACCCGGCACGGGTCCGCACGACGGGCCCTCCGGAGCCGGCGTCGACGGCGGCCGCAGGGATGGAGGTTGAGGTGCTGGGAGCGTTCATCGGTCCTCCCGGACTGGCCCCGCCGGGCGCGGGGAACCCGCTCCCGACCCTCCGTCCGGCCTCTCCGGCGGGACGCGGGCGAAGGGCTCCACCTCCCGAGGACCTCGGGCCCGAGGACCTCCGGCCCCTGTGCGACCCCCCGCGCAGCCGACGACGCTGCCGCCATGGAGACCACCACCAGCCACACCGAGATGCCCGATCCCGGGTCGACCGACCGGCGCCCGGTGGTCGTCGCCTTCGACGGCTCGGCACCCGCGCGGCGCGCGGCGCACTGGGCGGCCGACGAGGCCGCCCGCTCGGGGCGCGCGCTCCGGCTCGTCCACGCGCTGCGCTGGCCGCTGCCCGAGCTGGCCGGCCTCGGGCTGCCCGACGCGGCGCTGGACGTCGACCGGGCCCGGCTCGCCGCGAGCGCCGAGATCCACGTCACCCTGATGCGTTGCGGGGAACAGGTGCCCGGGCTCGATGTGTCCGGCGAGGTGCTGGAGGGGGACGCGGGCGAGGTGCTGACGAAGGCCGCGGCCGACGCCTCGCTGCTCGTCCTGGGCGCGTCGGGGCAGACCGCCGTGCCGACCGTCCTGCTCGGCTCGACCGCCGCCGAGCTCGTCCGGACGGTGACCACCCCGGTCGCCGTCGTCCGAGATCACCCCGGGATGGACGGTAGGGGTCCGGTCGTCATCGGCGTCGACGGCTCACCCGCGTCCCGGGCGGCCGTCAGGCTCGGCTTCGAGCTCGCCGGACGGCACGGCCGGGACGTGGTCGCGGTGCACACCTGGTCCGACATCCCGCTCGCCGCGCTGGCCGGCCGCGTGGACCTCGAGCGCGGTGCGCTCGAGGAGCGGGCGACCGCGTTCCTCGCCGGCTGCCTCGCCGAGGTCGGGCACCGGCACCGGGAGATCCGGGTGCATCCGGTGACCCGTGCCGACCGGCCGGCGCGAGCGCTGCTCGAGCTGGCCACGGAGGCGGCGGTGATCGTCGTGGGGCGGCACGGCCGCGCCGGCTCGGCGGCACCGCTGGGCAGCGTGAGCCATGCGATCGCCCACTACGCACCGTGCCCTGTGATCGTCGTCGACGGCTGAGCGCCCTCGACGAGCGCGTCGAACTGCTGCCGGAGCGCAGTCATCAGGACCGGCAGGTCGGGAACGCGGTCGGGGTCGGCAACCGCCGTGACGGTCAGGGCGCCGGCGTAGGACAGCGCGCCGAAGGCGACGGTCACGTTGCCCGCCTCTCCGACGGCCAGCGGGAGGATGCGCTCGACGGTGCGGCCGGCCAGGGCGAGCGGGTGGTCGGGTCCGGGCACGTTGCTCACGAGCGTGTGGAACCGGCGCTGGTGGCGCAGGTACCAGCGGTAGGCCCCCGTCGCCGCGAGGAGCCGGAACAGCGGGCCCAGCAGCGCCGGGAGCGACGGGCCGGTGGCCGAGTCCCGGGCCGCCCGGACCGTGCCCGCGAACGCCCGCAGGCGCTCAGCGGCACTGCCGGCCACCGGGACGGCGACCACCAGCGGCGTGTTCGCGTTGCCGGCGTCGTCCGGCCCCACCACCCGCCGAGCCGAGACGACCACCGTCACGAGGACCGGGTCGACCGCCTCGCCGCGCGTGCACAGGAGGCCGCCCAGCGCCCCGGCGACCGCGATCAGGAGGGCGTCGTTCACGGTGCCGCCCGCCCGGTGCGCGGAAGCCCGCAGCCGTCCGAGGTCCACGCGCAGGGCAGCGGCCCGGCGGCGCGGCCCGGTCGGGGCCAGCAGCGAGCAGTCGAGCGCCCGCGGGAGCTGCGGTCCGCCGGCCGCCCGGACCGCGTCCCGCAACGCTGGCAGACCGGTCCGCCAGCGGAGCAGCGCTCGGCCTCGGCTGCGCATGGCCTCGGCCGCGAGGACCGGGTACGGAGGTCGGATCTCGACCGGTTCGGGGCCGGCCGGCGGAGCGCCGTCCACCACCGCCCCGAGCAGACCCAGGCCGCCGATGCCGTCGGCCACGATGTGCGACAGGACGACCACCACACCCGTCCGGTCCCCGCGCAGACCCGGCACGACGGTGGCCGCCCACGCCGGCCGGTCCGCGGGCAGCGGCTCGCTCACCAGCTCCGTGGCCAGATCGAGGAGCGCCTGCTCGTCCCCGGGTGGCGGGCAGGGGAACTGCCGGACGTGCCGCGCCGGATCGGCGCCCGGGTCGTCCACCCACACCGGCCGGCCACCGCCCGGCGGCACCCGCACCAGCCGCCGGCGCAGTCGGCGCAACGCACCCAGCCGCTGGATGAGGACCTGCGCGACCTCGCCGGGCCCGGCCGCCCCGGGCGCCAGCACCAGCACGGCCGCCAGCTGCATCGGCGGCTGTCCGCCCATCGACCGCATGGCCAGGTCGGCGGGATCGGCGCGGTTCACCGCAGGGCGCTCCCTCGGGGGCCGGTCCTGCCGACGAACGTTCTGCATCCCTGCCATCGCGTCTCCCCGGCCCGACGTCGCCGATGCCCCCACGCTAGGAGCACGGGGTGGCCGGGTCCGCGGTCCGAACGGCCCTGGCGAGGGGGGCGCCCGACCCTGGAGACCCGCCCGACCGACGGTGAGCCTCGGGGAGACGGTGCGCCGCCGTGCCGCTGTGGCTCCGGCGCCCTCCCGGGGAGGTGGTTCCCGTGCCGCTCCGGCGACCCGGTGTCCTGACGGCGCTGCTGGCCCTCGTGCTCGCGGCCGGTCTGCTGCACGTCCCCTCGGCGACGGCCGCGCCGGTGTGCACCCAGGCCGACCCGGTGGTGCGCCACCACTGCGAGCTCGGCGGGGTGACGGGCTTCCTCGGGGCCCCGACCGCGGCGGTGCTGCCCGCTCCCGACCGGGTCGGCCGCTTCCAGTACTACGCCGGTGGGTCCATCTACTGGACGCCGTCCACCGGCGCCCATGAGGTGCACGGCGCCATCCTCGCCACGTGGCGCACGTTCGGCTGGGAGCGGAGCTTCCTCGGGTACCCGGTCACCGACGAGCTGACCGCCCCGGACGGCATCGGTCGGGGCTCGTTCTTCCAGGGCGGGGCGATCTACTGGACCCCGTCCACGGGGGCGCACGAGGTGCACGGCGCCATCCTCGCCACGTGGCGGGAGATGGGCTGGGAGCGCAGCGTGCTCGGCTACCCCGTCACCGACGAGTTCTCCATGCCCGACGGGGTCGGCCGCGCCAGCTTCTTCCAGGGTGGGGCGATCTACTGGACCCCGGCGACCGGCGCGCACGAGGTGCACGGCGCGATCCTCGCGACGTGGGCGTCGATGGGCTGGGAGCGCAGTCCGCTGGGGTACCCCATCACCGACGAGTACGGCGTCAACGCCGGCCGGCAGAGCGACTTCCAGGGCGGGTTCCTGCGCTGGACGGCCGCGACCGGCGCCGTGCGCACCGCGCTGCTCGGGGCCTACGACCGGTCGGGCACCTGGGTGTCCCGGTTCGGGTTCAGCCGCGAGTTCGGCGGCGCGAACCCACCGATTCCCCCGTCGGCCGTCGGCACCATGGCCGCGGCCGGGGTGGACACCATCTACCTGCAGGCCGCCTCCAAGGACCCCCGCTACCCGGACCTGATCAGTCCCGACCTGCTCGGCCAGTTCCTCACCCGCGCTCACGCCCGCGGCATCCAGGTGGTCGCCTGGTACCTGCCGGAGTTCACCGACGTCGAGGCGGATCTGCGACGGCTGCGGGCCATGGTCGACTTCCGCGCTGCGGGTCAGGGCTTCGACGCGGTGGCGGTGGACATCGAGGACCTGACGGTGACCGACGTCGACCTGCGCAACGCCCGGCTCGTCGACCTGTCCACCCGCCTGGCCGCGTACGCACCGACCACCACCCTCGGCGCCATCGTCCTGCCGCCGGTGGCCACCGACGTGCTCAACCCCACCTACTGGCCGCGGTTCCCCTGGCGGGAGCTCGCCCCGCTCTACCAGGTGTGGATGCCGATGGCGTACTGGAGCAACCGGACCGCGGCCTCGGGCTGGCGCGACGCCTACCGGTACACGAGCGAGAACATCGCCCGGGTGCGGAGCGACCTCGGTGAGCCGTGCGCCGCCGTGTCGGTCATCGGCGGCTTCGGCACCGACATCCCCGCCTCCGACTACGCGGCCATGGCGCGGGCGGCCGCCGACCGCGGCGCCATCGGGGTGTCGATCTGGGACTGGAACACGACTCCGGCGGCGTCCTGGCCGCCCGTCCGCGACTACGCCGTCCGCGGCTGCTGAGAGAGGAGCACCCGTGCCCGCCCGAGGCGCCTTGCATCCGCACGCACCAGGTCTCTGGGAGCCCGTGCCGCCGTCCTTCGCGACAGCGCTCGACGACGCCGCCACGGCCGCCGCCGGGCCGGCCGGGTCCGAGCGGTCGGTGCGGTGCGTGCGGCACGAGGACCGTGTCGATCTGCGGGCGCATCGGCCTGCCGGCAGCACCCTGGACGACCGGGCGCTCCTCCACTCCGCCGGGGCGGCGCTGCTGGACGCCCGCGTGGCGGTGGCCGCGTCCGGCTGGGCAGCCGAGGTGGACCGGCTGGCCGCTCCGGACGACCCGGACCTGCTCGCCGTCCTCCGGCCCGTGGACGGTCCGCCCGATCCGGCCCTGGCGGCGCTCGCCCTCCCCGCTCCCGAGTGCGCGGACGCCCCCGACTGCGACCGCGGCCGACTGCCCCCCGGCCTCATCCGCCGGCTCGGCGTCGCCGCGCGGGACGAGGAGACCGACCTCCTCCTCGTGCGCGGAGGGTCGGCTCCGCTGCTGGAGCGCCTCGGGCGGATGTCCGGGGCGGCCGACCGGGCCGGCCTGCGCGGTCTCCTGCTGTCGACCCGGGACGACGACGCGTACGCCTGGCTGCGGACCGGTGAGGCACAGCAGCGCCTCTCCCGGCAACTCGCCCGGCAGGGGTGGACGGCGGAGCCCGTCGCCGCTCTCACCGGAGCGTCGCCCGCGCGCGCCGAACTGCGCGCGGAGCTCACGTGGGAGCGGCACCCGCAGGCCCTGCTCCTCCTCCGCCCGACCGGACAGGAGCCATGAGCCGATCCGTCACCGGACCCGCTCGGCCCCTCGCATCCGGACCAGCGAGACCAGCGCAGCGAGGACGCCGATCGCGGCGCCGACCACGCCGAGCACCTGGAAGGTCTCGTCGGTGAGGCAGGGCACCCAGGAGGTGGCCCAGCACACGACGAGGGCCACGGGAGCGACCGGTTCCGCAGTCACAGGGGTCCGCCCGTGGGCGGTCGGACCCGGGTTCCGAGGCTCCTCGTGGCGGGACGGAAGCCCCTCGCGCCCTCAGGCCGTCCGGGCGAGTCTGTGGAAAGCGGTAGCCGTGTCGATTCCTGTCCGGTGCCGCTACTCCTTCGTCGCACCCGACGCGATGACCCGGGGATGGACGGTCATCGCGTCGATGACGGCGCGCAGGCGGGTCCGCGCCTCGTCCGCGATCGCGGCCAGCTCCGCGTTGCCCGACACCGAGACAAGCACGCCCGGGTCGACCGCCGAGACCCGGACGCCGTCGTCGTCCGCGCGGACGACGACGTTGCACGGCAGCAGGAGACCGAGGTCCGGCTCGGCGGTGAGGCCGCGGTGGGCCAGCGCCGGGTTGCAGGCGCCCAGCACGACCTGCGCCGGGACCTCGATGTCCAGCTTGGCCCGCATGGTGGCCGCGACGTCGATCTCGGTGAGGACGCCGAATCCCTGATCGGCCAGCGCCTCGCGCGTCCGCGCCACGGCGTCGGCGAAGGGGACGTCGAGCGTGGTCGCGATCGCGTAGCCGCTCACGGCGCATCCCCGGCGGCCGGGAGTCCGGTGACCGAGTGGACGAGCAGCTCGTCGACCTCGAGCCGCGCGATGTGCACCCGTTTCAACTCTGCCCGGCCGACGGCGAGCCGCCCCACCGCCAGCGACCCCACCACCAGACCGCCCACGGCGAACGAGCCCAGGGCGAGGGCGCCGGCCGCGGCGGCCCGCAGGGCGACCGGGCCGCCGGCCACGGGACCCAGGCGAACGGGACGGCGGACGCGGATCGGACGAGACGTGCTCATCGGGACCTCCAGAGGGTGGACGGGTCAGGGGCTCGTCGGCGCAGAGCGCCGATGTGAGGACCTGCGACGGGCGCGCAGCGCCTCGTCGAGCCCCCACACCAGGAACGGGAAGGGCAGGAGGGCGAGCAGGACCCACGGCGGCAGCGCCGCGGTCCCGAACACGCGCTGGGCCGGCGGCCAGTACACGACGACCGCGGTGAACAGCAGCTCCCCGGCCATCGCGTACAGCAGCAGCCGGTTGCTGGTCAGGCCGACCGCGCGCAGGGACGCCCACTCGGTCCGGGACGCGATCGCCGTCCCCAGCTGACAGGCGACGATGCCGACGAACGTCGCCGTCGTGGCCTGCAGATAGGCCGTGTGGAGCGTGCTGCTCGCCCCCACGTCGTCCCCCGGCCGCCAGCCGGCGTGCAGCAGGACGGCCAGGAAGCCGCCCATCACCAGCGCCGCCGACAGCAGTCCCATGACACCCCAGGCACGCGCCAGCAGCCGGCGGGTGATGACGCCCTCGCCGTGCGGCCGCGGGGGGCGCGCCATGAGACCGGGCTCGGCCGGCTCGCGGCCCAGTGCCAGCGCGGGCAACGTCTCGGTGCCCAGGTCGATGGCGAGGATCTGCAACACGGTCAGAGGCAGCGGGATCGCGCCGCCGGAGAGGGCGAAGACCAGGAAGGGCACGATCTCCGGAATCGCGTGGGCGAAGATGTAGAGGACGAACTTCCGCACGTTGTCGAAGACCCGGCGGCCCTCCTCGACGCCGGCGGTGAGCGTGCTGAAGTCGTCGTCGGTGAGGACGACCGTGGCGGCCTCGCGCGCGACGTCGGTCCCGCTTGCACCCATGGCCACGCCGATGTCGGCTCGCCGGAGAGCGGGCGCGTCGTTCACGCCGTCGCCGGTCATGGCCACTACCTCGCCGAGCCGGTGCAGGGCGTCGGCGATCCGCAGCTTCGTCTCCGGCGTGGCGCGGGCGAAGACGATCTCGTCCCCACCGGAGAGGAGCTCGGCCAACCCGGCCTCCGGCAACCCGTCGACGACCTGACCGTCCACCACGCGGTCGGCCCGGATGCCCACCCGACGGGCGATCTCGGCGGCCGTGCTGCCGTGATCGCCGGTGACGACGTGGATGCGGATGCCCGCGGCGTGGCAAGCCGCGACCGCCTCGGCGACCCGGGGCCGCGGGGGGTCCTCCAGCCCGACGAGACCGATCAGGCACAGCTGCTGGTCGGTGGTCTCCCGGTCCGGTGGGGTCGTCCCTGCCTGCTCGAGCCCCAGGTCACGACGCGCCACTGCCAGCACCCGCAGGCCGTGGCCGGCCAGGCGCGCCGCGGTGTCCTCCAGCCTGCCGAGCAGCGGCTCGTCCAGCGGCACGACGTCGCCTCCGGGCGACAGTGCGGCGGTGCACCGGGGCAGCACCTGCTCGGGGGCGCCCTTCACCGACGCGACCACGCGCCCGTCGATCCGGTCGAGCGTCGTCATGCGCCGATACCGGGCCTCGAAGCGGTGGAGCGCCCAGCGCTCAGTGTCGCGCGCGGCGGGTGGCAGGACCACGCCGTTGTCCCGGGCCCAACCGAGCAGGGCGAGTTCCGTGGGATCCCCGTCGCCGTCCTCCACATCCGCGGTCGAGCAACGGACCAGCACTTCCGCGGCAGCGCGCGAGGCCGGCGCCTCGTGTGACAGGTCGTCCTCCAGGGCGACGGCCACCACGGTCATCCGGTTGGCGGTCAGCGTGCCGGTCTTGTCGGTGCAGATGACGGTGGTCGAGCCCAGCGTCTCCACCGCCGAGAGCCGCTTCACCACGGCGCCGCGAGCGGCCATCTGCCGGACGCCTGCGGCCAGCGCCAGGGTGATCGTCGGCAGCAGCCCCTCCGGGACGTTCGCGACCAGCAGGCCGATGGCGAACACCGCGGCCGCGCTCAGGGACAATCCGGCGAGCAGCCCGATGGGCAAGAAGGCGGCGCCCACCCCGACGGCGACCGCGGCGATCAGCCAGGCCACCCGCCGCACCTGCCGCTCCAGCGGACTGCTCTCCTCCCGGACGCCCTGGGAGAGCGCCGCGATGCGGCCCAGCTCCGTGTGCGCGCCGGTGGCGTACACGACGGCAGTCGCCGACCCGGCGGTGCAGGCCGAGCCGCTGAAGACCAGGACGGGCGAGTCCAGCAGACGCGACGCGTCGTCGACGGCGTCGGCGCTGCGGGCCACCGGGAAGGACTCTCCCGTCAGCGCAGCCGTGTCCACCTCGAGGGCACCGGTGATCAGCCGGACGTCAGCCGGCACCCGCTGCCCCTCCTCGAGGGCGACGAGGTCGCCGGGGACGAGCTCGCGGGCCGGGACATGTGCGTGATGCCCGTCGCGCCAGGTCAGCACCACGTCCGGCAGGTAGCCACGCAGGGCCTCGACAGCGCGCTCTGCCTGGCTCTCCTGCCAGTAGGCGAACCCGGCGTTGAGCAGCACCACGACCACGATCGCCACAGCGAGCTGCGGAGAGCCCGACACGGCGGCGAGCAGAGCGGCGACCCACAGCAGCAAGGCGAGGGGGTGCACCACCTGAGCGATCAGTTCCGACCACCAGGGCTGCCGGGCGATCGTGGGGAGCTCGTTCGGGCCGACGGTGACCAGCCGGCGGGCGGCCTCGGTGGCGCTCAGCCCGTCCTCACCCGACCGGAGGTCACGCAGGAGACGGGTGACCGGTTCTCGCGGATCGGCCTCCATCGTCGGCTGTGGCGCAGGCACTCGCGTCGCGGCTCGGGCGTGCCGGTCGACGAGCGCTCGGGCGGGCCGGGCCTCGGGGGTGAGCGGGAGCGGGTGCGGGGACATCGCTGTCCAGTGCACCGGCCCGCCCGGCGAACCGGCACGTCCGAAAGGCGGGCAGGCCGGGCCGAAGGTCCCGCGCCTGCCGGAACACCAGCCCCCTGACCCCCCGCCCCGACTCCCCCGTCTGTGCAGACATTCGTTCGTGCTGCTCAGCGGCCCGTTTCTGTCGTACCCCCGCCCTAGCGTGGGGGCATGACGTCGGGGCAGCGGTACGCGGTCGGGGTGACCCTCGTACCGCTGTCCGCGCCGCGGGAGTCCGCCGAGCCGGACCCGTACCGCGAGCCCGAGACGCTGCCGGAACTGCTCCCCCGGGGCCGGAGTGCGGCGGAGAACGCCCGGCTGCTCCAGCAGATCACCGCGGCGGAGGCGATGCTGGCCGGTCTGCGGGTGCAGGCGGTCATGGAGATCGCCGCGGTCCGCCCTGACTCCGCCGATCGTCGGTTCGTCCGCTCCGGTGCCGACGAGGCGCCCGGGCCCGGCCGGCTGGACGGGGTCAGTGAGTTCTTCGTCGACGAGTTGGCGCTCGTGCTGTCCTGCTCGCGGACCGCGGCGAGCAAGCTCGCCGACCAGTGCGCGGCGCTGGCCGAGAAGCTGCCCGCCACCTGGGCCGCCCTGAACGCCGGCCGCCTGGACTGGCCCCGGGCCCGGGCGATCGCCGACGAGCTGGGCTGGAAGGCCCGCGCGGTCGCGCTGACCGTCATCGCCGAGGTCGAGGCCGCGGTGCTGCCGGCCGCGCCCGAGTGGTCGATCACGCAGCTGCGGGCCGCGGTCCGGCGGGAACTGGCCGCCCGTGACGCGGCCGCCTCCGACCGGCGCCGCGCGGATGCCGAACGCGCCTGCGACGTGACCGTCCGCCCGGTCGGCGACGGGATCAGCGAGCTGGTCTCCCGCATGCCGCACGAGCTGGCGGTGGCGTGCGCCCGGAAGGTCGACGCCGACGCCCGGGCCGCGAAGGCCGACGGCGACGACCGGCTGCTCGGTCAGCTCCGCACCGGGGCACTGGCCGATCGGGTGCTGCAGCCCTGGGACGACCGGCAGCCGTCGGTGACGGCCTCGGTCACCGTCGACGTCCCGATCACCGCGCTGACCGCCGAGCGGTTCCTCGCCGAGGGCAGCCCGCTCCCGGCAGTGCTGACCCACCCCGGCGCCGTCGCCGCACCCACCGGGCAGGTCGACGGCGAGCCGGTCACCGCCGCCCATGTCCGTCGGCTGCTCACCGACCTCGACGCGATCGGGCTGCGGGCCCCGGCCGGCGGCAGCCTGCGGTTCGCCTTCACCGCCGGGGACGGCGCGCTACTCGCCGTCGCCACGGACGCCGAACTGCGAACCGCTGCCCGCCGCGGCTGCTCCGCCCACCCCGACGCCGCGTGCGGCTGCCCGGTGCTCGGCATCCCCGCGGCAGTGGACCGGTACCGGCCCAGCGCCTCCCAGGTGCGGTACCTGCACACCCGCGACCGCACCTGCCGCCACCCCGGCTGCGCCAACCGCGCCGGCTGGTCCGACTGCGACCACGTCGTCCCCCACGGCGAGGGCGGCCAGACCAGCTGCGAGAACCTGTGCTGCCTGTGCCGCCGCCACCACCGGCTCAAGACCCACGCCCCCGGCTGGCGGCACACCCTGGCCCCCGACGGCACCCTCACCGTCACCACCCCCAGCGGCGTGACCCGCACCAGCCGCCCACCCCGGGCCGCCCGCGCCGCCACGGCCGGCACCCGATGGCACGGCGCCGACCCACCCGACCTGCCGCTGACCACCCCCCGCGTCCTCGTCACCCGGCCCGACCCACCGGTCGAGCCGGACCCGGCCGACGATCCGCCGCCCTTCTGACCGGCCCGCGCCGAGGGCATGCCGGGCACGGCGCTGTCACGTCGACGCGCTCGGCGTCCCATCACTCGGGCCGCCACTGAGCACCGGCGCCGGAACACCCGCCGGAGGCGCCGGCGGGATCGGAGGCAGCTGCTCCGCCGGCTGTCCACCGGGCGGCGGGACCTGCCGCGCACCGCGCACCGCCAGCGCCACGAGCAGCCCGCCGGCCAGTGCGATGACACCGCCGATGCCGATGAGGACCCAGGAGAACCAGGTCAGGCCGGGCAGCGTCGCGCCCGCGCGGACCTCGGCCTGGATGCCGGCCGCGCCGTCGGCGCGCATGACGACCACCGTCCAGTCGCCCTCGGTGGGGCGCCAGTCCAGCACCTGGGTCCCGCTGCCGGTGGCCGACGCGACCCACACATCGGCGTCGCCGGGAGGCGTGGCCGGCGGACCGCCCGCCACGTCGGTCATGCCGCGGAGCACGTCCCGCTCCCCCTCGGCCGAGACGGCCAGGTCGTCCAGCACGCTGCGTCCCACGCCGTCCAGGTATGTCTCCACGTCGGACGTGCGGCCCAGACCGATGAACAGGTCGCTGCCGGTTCTCGACGTGACCTCGATCCGCGCGGTGCCGATGAGGTCGTCGACCACCCAGTCCAGGCCATCGCCCTCCAACAGGAACCCGTCGGTGGTCACCGCGTAGCCCTTGCCGGACAACTCGGCGTCCGGCGACACCAGCCACCCGTCGTCGTCCCGCTGGGTCTGGTCCGCCCAGAGGACCGCACCGCCGGCGCCGACGAAGCCGGTGGCCGTCGCGAGCAGCACCGAGCCGATCACCAGGGTGACGATCCGGCCCGCGGGCCAGCCGCCGCGCGTCCTCCCGCCGGCGGCCACAGCGCCGGACGGGCCGCCGACCGGGCCGGTCACGGGGTGCACCGCACCGCCGCCCCCGGGGCCGGCCGGGAGCGGCCCGGTCGGAAGCGAGCCCGGATCGCTGCCGCCCATGTCCATCCGGAACGGCGGGTACGCATCGGTCATCAGGGCGGCGTAGGCCGCGACGCGCAGGACCCAGCGGTCCATGCCCAGCACGAAGTCGTAGAGGCCGCGCGGGTAGCGGCCGGCGAAGAGCAGCACGACGCCGGCGACGAAGACCAGGAGGCCGACGAGGCCACCGGCGCCCCAGCCGTCGTCCCACCTGCCGTCGGCGCCGGTGCCGAACCAGATGCCACCGCCGACGAACACGGCGACGACGACGTAGTGCGGCAGAGCGAGAAGCCACCACTTGACGAGCACCAGCCCGCGGGAGAGCCGCTCCGGGTAGGGCACGTCCAGGTGCGCCGGGTAGTCCGGCACGTCGGCGAGGGTGAACGGCGGGTAGCGGTCGGTGCCCAGGGCCCCGTATCCGTAGTAGTGCACCCGCCACGTCCACCGCAGAACCCCGACGTCGTCTCGAACAGCGCGCGCGGATACCGGCCGGTGACCAGGATCGCGAAGAACGCCAGCACGCTGACGACCGCGAAGCCCAGCCACAGGAACGCCAGCACCACGAGGTGCGGGATCAGCAGGAGCCACTTGACGAGCCAGAGTCCCCGCGAGAGCGAGTCGTCCAGCGACGCGTCGACGCGCACGGGATAGGGCGTCCGGTTCTCGGTCACGCCGTCCTCCTCTTCCCGCCGGACGTGCTCCCGGGCGCGCGTCGTCCCGGGGTTCCGGCGTCCCGAGCAGCGTCGCCGCCGTGGCGGCCTCAGCGGTGGGGTCGTGGGGCGCATCCCGGTGGGACCTGGGTCAGCCGCGCACAGGGACCTCCGGCGCCGGTCGGCAGCGCGGGACGTTCGTCACCGGGTGTCAGGACACCGGGCCCCGGGCGGCCGCGCCCGGCTCGGCCGCAGCCTGGACAGGCACCATCGCGGAGAGGAGTTCCCATGCCGCCGACCACCCATCCCGCCCCGGCGCCCCCGGCCGCGACCACCTCGCGCCTGCCCCGGACCGACGCGCTCGAGGTCGCCGTCGACCTGGCACTCCTCGCCCCATCGGTGCACAACACCCAGCCCTGGCGGCTGGTCCTGCACGACGACCGGCTGGACCTGCACGCCGACCGGACGCGGCAGCTGCCGACCCTCGATCCCGTGGGGCGAGCGCTGGCCCTGAGCGTCGGAGCCGCGCTGTTCAACGCGCGGGTCGCCCTCGCCGCGGCCGGGTGGTCGGTCGTGACCGAGCGGCTGCCCGATGCCCGCGACCCCGACCTGATGGCGGTGGTCCGCCCGGTCGACGGCGCCTCGGACCCCGAGCTCGCCGCCCTGGCCCCGGCGGTCCCCCAGCGGCGCACCAACCGCCGCGCCTTCAGCGACGAGGAGCTCCCCGACGACGCACTGCGCGCCCTCGCAGATGCTGTGGCGGCGGAGGACGCCGAGCTCGTCGTCGTGAGGCAGGAGCACCACCGACAGCTCGTGGCCCGCCTGACCCAGCAGGCCGACGCCGTGCAGAACGCCGACGCCGCATACCGCGCGGAGCTGCGCGCGTGGACCACGCGGTCGGCAGCCAGCCGGGACGGCGTTCCGACCAGCGCTGTTCCGCACGTCGACGGTCGCCAGCGCGACGACCTCCCCCTCCGAGACTTCGACAGCGCGGGCGCCGGCGGACTCCCGCCCGAGACGCGGTCCACCATGCGCCAGACCCTCGTCCTCCTGGCCACGGCTCGCGACGACCAGGCGGCCTGGTTGCGGGCCGGCGAGGCCCTGGAGCGGGTGCTGCTCGAGCTGACCCGGCGAGGATGGGCCGCCAGTCCACTGACGCAGGCGATCGAGGTGCCACTGACCCGCACGCAGCTGCGGTCGGCGCTGACGTGGACCTCCCATCCACAGGCGTTGCTGCGCATCGGCCGTGCCGAGGCCACCCCCGCACCCCCGCACCGGCTGCGGGACGACGTGGTGGAGAACAGCACCCGACCGCCGGAGACGGAGCCGCGGCCCCTGCCCACCCCGCCAGTCGGGCCGCAGCACGAGACCCGGGCGGCGGACGGCAGAGCCCGTCGCCGTCCCGTCTCCGACGGTCGCGGAGGGACGACCTGGGTGTGACGACCAGCCACGCGCGGCGACGTCGTGGCGCGTCCGTTGCCGATGCCGTCGTCGGCTCCGGCGCGTCAGGTGTGCAGCACCGCAGCGCCGCCGAAGCGGCCGGCGGCCAGGTCGGCGAGGGCGTGCGGGGCGTCGTCCATCGCGTAGGCGGTCGTGGTGGCACGGACGCCGAGGCGAGCGGCCAGCCGGAGGAACTCCTCGCCGTCGCGGCGGGTGTTGGCCGTGACGCTGCGCAGCCGGCGCTCCTCGAACAGGTCGTCCGCGTAGTCGAGCGCCGGGATCGGTGACAGCCAGATGCCGGCGACCGCCAGCGTGCCGCCCCGGTCGAGGGCGCGGAGCGCGACCGGTACCAGCTCACCGGCGGGCGTGAAGAGGATCGCCCCGTCCAGCGGCTCCGGAGGCGCGCCGGTGGCTCCGCCGACGGAGTCGGCACCGAGCTCTCGGGCCAGCTCCCGGTTGTGCTCACCCCTGGTGAGGACGTGCACCCGCAGGCCCTGGGCGAGCGCGACCTGAGCCGTCAGGTGCGCGCTGCCCCCGAAGCCGTAGATCCCCAGCCGCCCGCCGGGCGGGACCTCGGCACAGCGCAGCGCCCGGTAGCCGATGACGCCGGCGCACAGCAGCGGTGCGGCCTGCTCGTCGGCGAGGTCCTCGGGCAGCCGGTAGGCGAACCGCTCCTCCACCAGGCAGGCGTCGGCGTAGCCGCCGTCGAGGTCCCAGCCGGTGAAGAGCGGCGTGGTGCAGAGGTTCTCGTCGCCGCGGCGGCAGAAGCGGCAGGTGCCGTCGGTCCGCCCGAGCCAGGGCACGCCGACCCGCTCCCCCAGCGCGAACCGGGTCGCCCCGGCCCCGAGCGCTCCCACGCGCCCGACCACCTCGTGCCCCGGGACGACGCCGGGACGCCGCGGCGGCAGGTCGCCCTCGGCGAGGTGCAGGTCGGTGCGGCAGACACCGCAGCACGACACGTCCACGCGGACCTGGCCAGGGCCGGGCTCGGGCGGCGGCCGCTCCATCCGCACGAGCGGTCCGGCCGCGATCGGCGTCGGCGTGTCCACCACCCAGGCCCGCACGGGCGGTCAGCTCCCAGCCGACGCCTGCGCCGGCTCCTGGGCCGACCGCGCCGCCGAGCCGCTCGCGGTGCCCGTCGGCTCCGGGTGCACCACCATCACCGGGCACGCCGCGTGCACGGCGCAGTGCAGCGCCACGGAGCCCAGCACCATCCCGGCGATGCGGCTGTGGCTGCGGCTGCCGACCACCAGGAGAACGGCGCCGTCCGCCGCGCGGACGAGTTCCTCCGCCGGCGCGCCGGACTCGATGCGCAGCCGGACGCCGGTTGCGGAACCGAGCACCTCGGTCACGATCTCCTCGACCCGGGCGCGGGCCGAGTCGAGCGTGTCCGTCACCGGCGGGAAGGTCACCGCGTAGAGGTCGCTCCAGTACGACTCGACCTGGTGCACCGCGACGACCTCGAGCTCGGCCCCCCGCCGGCGCGCCTCATCGGCGGCCCGCGCCAGCGCGGTCCGGGACATCGCCGAGTCGTCGATCCCGACCACGACCCGTGGCGGCGGCTGCACCGCGCCGGCATGGACGACGACCACCGGGCAGGGCGCGTGCGCGACGCAGTGCAGCGCCACGGACCCGAGCAGCGTGCTGCGCACCCCACCCCGGCCCCGGCTGCCCACCACCAGGAGCTGCGCACCACCGGCCCGGGCGACGAGGTGCTCGGCGGGAGCTCCCCCGGCCACCACCACGTCGGTGGGCACCTCGGCGGCGCCGGGGACAGCGGTGACGGTGGGGTCCCGGAGGACCTCGGCGAGGAACTCCCGGACCCGTGCCGTGGTGTCGTCGCGGATGGCGTCGAGCCGGCCCACGTCCAGCAGGAACGGATCCATCCAGTAGGAGTCGGCCGGATAGGAACTGACCAGCTCGAGGTTCGCGCCCGATCCGGCGGCCGCGGTGAGGGCCCAGGCGAGGGCGGCACGCGCACCGGGCGAACCGTCGACTCCCACGACCCACCGCGCCGGCTCCGGGTCTGCCTGCCCGTCCCGCGGTGGCGCGACGCGGTCCGGAGCGGTCTGCTGTGGCGTCACCGTCGTCCCTCGGCTCTCCGCCCGGTCGCTCGCCGGGCCTCGACCCACCCTCGACGCCCGCCCGCCGGCCGGCCGCGGCCCGATGTCCTCCGCGGTGGGGACCTTCGGCCCGCGCCGGGAGGCCCTCCAGCCGCCGCCCGGCCACGCCGTCCCCTCCTAGCGTCACCCGGGAGCCGGTCGGTGCACCGGGGACGGAGGGAATCTGCATGAGCAGCGCGGCGTCTCGAGCCCCGAGCAGCCCCGTGTCCCCGGACGTCGCGGAGCCGCCGGCCACTGCTGAGCGGCCCCCGCGTGCCTTCCGCCGCGGCGTCGCCGCCGCGGGGCTGCCCGCCGTCGCGACCGAGGGGGCCCCGGTCACCGAGGACGACCTCGCCGCGCTCCCCCCTCCCGTGCGCCGGTACCTGCATGCCATGGGTGTGGTCGGCCGGCCGCGCACCCGGTCGTTCCGGGCCCACTTGAGCGGCCGGTTCCGGCGCGGACCGGACGCACCGTGGATGCCGTGCGACGCGTGGCAGTACAACACCGTCGACGGGATCACCCGGCTGTTCCGGATGCGGCTGCTCGTCGGCCGCGCGGTGCCCCTGTGGGGCTGGGACACCTACCGCGCCGGGCACGGCCGGATGCGCGGCAAGCTGCTCGGCCTGGTCCCCGTCGCGAACGGTTCCGGGCCCGAGTTCGACACCAGCGAGCTGGTCACCTGGCTCGACGACGCCGTCCTCATGGCCCCCGGCATGCTGCTGGACCCGCGGGTCGGCTGGGAGGAGACCGGCGCGGACTCCTTCCGGGTCGCGGTGACCGATGCCGGGCGGACCGTCGGCGCGGAGGTCCGGCTCGGAGCTCACGGCCGCCCCTACGACGTCCGCACCGACGACCGCTGGGCCGACCTGCCCGGCGGCCTGGTCCGGGCCACGTGGAGCACCCCGGTCCTTGACTGGGGCGTCGTCGACGGCCGGCCCCGGCTGGGCCGGGCCTGCGCGGTGTGGCACCTGCCGGACGGACGGGAGCTGCCCTACGGCGACATGACGGTCACCGACCTCGAGTACGACATCGCTCCCGGGGAGGCAGCCCGGTGATGCGGACACTCTCGGCCGCAGCTGGGATCGCGGCGCTGGCCCTGCAACTGCTGCACGGCACGCGCAACTGGGGTGCCACCCATGGCGAGGCCCAGCGGGTCCTGCCCGGCGACGAGCTCGTCCCCGGGCCGGTCGAGCAGACGACTCTGGCCCTCACGGTCGAGGCCCCGGCCGAGGCGGTCTGGCCGTGGCTCGTGCAGATCGGGCAGGACCGCGGCGGCATGTACAGCTACGACTGCCTGGAGAACCTCGTCGGCCTGGACATCCACTCGACCGAGGAGATCCGCGAGGAGTGGCAGCACCTGGTGCCCGGCGACCGCGTGGTCGTGGTCCCCGAGGGCTACGGGCCGATACCGCAGGGCTACTCCTTCCCGGTGGCGCAGGTGGTCCCCGGCCGGGCGCTGGTGCTGCGCCAGGCGCCGCCGGAGCACCCGTGGAACGCGGTGTGGTCGTTCCACCTGATCCCGCACGGGCCGGGCCGATGCCGGCTGCTCTCCCGCTCCGTCGCCCGGCGGCCGCACGGGATGGGCATGCGTCTGGCGAATCGGGTCATGGAGCCCGTCACGCTCGTCATGACCCGCCGGATGCTGTGCGGCATCGCCGCCCGCGCCGAGCGGCGGTTCGCCGAGGGGTCCCCCGTGCCGGTCCCGGTCCCCACCGGCACGAGCTGACGGTGGGGCTCATCCCGCGACGTCCCGGCGCCGGAACGTGAGCGCGGCCGCCGCGGCCAGCGCCGCGACCGTGCCGACGGCGATGGAGACGCCGGACACCGAGACGCCGTTCACCAGCGGCACGTGATCGGAGTACTGCGCGAACGGGGAGAGGCCGCGCAGCGGCTCCAGCCAGCCGACCAGCGGGGCGAGCCCGTCGACCAGGTAGGCCAGGACGGCGACGACCGCGGGGACCGCTCGCGCCACCGCGGGTCGGCCCGTGGCCGCACCCACGGCGGCCGCCAGGGCGCCGAACACGCTGCCGAGCAGCCCGAGGTGCAGCATCGCCGCACCCACCCGGGCCACCGGCAGGTCCAGCCCCGCCAGTACCCCGGCCGCGACGAGGGCGAGACCGATCGCGGCCACCAGCACCGCGATCCCGACGACCATGGCTGCCATCCGCTCCAGCACCACCCGGGTGCGGCTCACGGGGTCGGCCAGCAGGAGGTCAAGCGACCGGCGGTCCTCCTCCCCGGCGACCCCGTTCGAGCCGGAGAGCACCGCGAAGAGGATCACCAGCAACGGGCCGGTCAGTCCCAGCAGCTCCGCCTGCACGTACCCGACCGGCGTCGACATGTCCGAGACCGCCAGCAGGGACCGCACCACCTCGGGCAGCTGGTCCATCAGCTCGGTCACCGAGGCCTGGTCGCGGAGGCTCGGCCACAGCGATCCGTACAGGGCGACCATCCCGGTCAGCCCCACCGCCCAGAGCAGCAGAGCCCGGCGCTGCAGGCGCAGCGTCTGCCACATCACCTCGCCGATCCGCGGGCCACGGAGAACGACCCGTGCCCGGTGCGAGTCCGGCGACGAGGTGCCGGGCTCGGCAGGGAGCAGGTCAGGCCGCATCGGGCTGCTCCGAACCGTAGAAGGCCAGGAACGTCTCCTCGAGATCCGCCTCGGTGCACTCCAGATCGAGGAGGCGATGACCGGCCAGCCGCCCGACGAGCGCGTCCAGCGCCGCTGCCGGTGCGCTGCAGGTCAGCGTCTCGGCCGTGACCACCAGGTCCCGCAGGCCCAACACACCGGCGAAGTCGGACGCAGCCACCGGGTCGGCGAAGGAGGCGCGCACCCGGTGCAGCGAGCGCGCCCGGAGCACGTCCATCTCCTCGACGGCGACCAGCCGGCCGGCGCGTAGGACGGCGATCCGGTCAGCGGTCCGCTGCACCTCTCCGAGCACGTGCGAGGAGAGCAGTGCGCTCCCGCCCGCCGCGGTGTGCTCGGCGAGCATCGCCTGGAACTCCTGCTGGACCAGCGGATCGAAGCCGCTCGTGGGCTCGTCGAGCACCAGCAGCAACGGATCGGACATGAACGCCAGGACGACGGCCAGCTTCTGCCGGTTCCCCTTCGACAGCGCGCGGGCGGGCCGGTCCAGGTCGAGATCCAGCCGGCCGGCGATCTGCATCGCCCGACGCAGGTCGTCCTGCCCGCGCAGCCGGGCGGTCGCGCGCACGTGCTCGCGGCCGGTCAACCGGTCGTGCAGCGCCGGCTCCCCCGACAGGTGGCCGACGTCGCGGTGCACCCGGGCCGCCTCCCGCCAGGCGTCCCGGCCCAGGACCCGCGCCGACCCGGCCGTGGGACGGACGAACCCCATGAGGATCCGCAGGGTCGTGGTCTTCCCGGCGCCGTTGGGACCCAGGTAGCCGACCACCTCCCCCGGGCCGACCACCAGGTCCACGTCGCACAGCGCCACCGTGCGGCCGAATCGCTTGGTCAGGCCGGCGCACTCGACGACGGCCGCCGTGCCGGCACCGGTCACGCGGGTGCGGTGCCGGAGAGCGCCGCCTGCGGCGCGCGAGCCGCGGACGGATGGACGACGAGCACCGGGCAGGAGGCGTGCATGACGCAGTGCAGCGCCACCGAGCCCAGGAGCGCCGCGCGTACGGCTCCCCGACCGCGGCTGCCGACGACGAGCAGCGCAGCATCCCGCGCCCGCCGGACCAGGACGTCCGAGGGGGCACCTTCCACCACCTCGACGTGCGCCCTCGGCTCCGGCGTCCCGGCCGGCCGGGCCGCGAGAACCGCGGCCAGCTGCGCCTCGGCCTCCCGCCGGACGTCGTCCCGGACCTCGCTCACCGGGGGCACCATCACCTGCCACAGGTCCGACCAGTAGGTCTCCATCGTGAAGCAGGCGACCACGTCGAGGTCGGCGTCCAGGCGGGCGGCCTCCTCGACCGCCGCGGCGAGGCCGGCGGCCGCGCTCGGCGAGCCGTCGACACCGACCACGACCCGCGACGAGCCCGTCAGCGCGCCGGATGCGTCCCCACCCGGGCCGTGCACCACGACCACGGGGCAGGGGGCGTGCGTCGTCACGTGCAGGGCCACGGAGCCCAGCAGCGCGCTGCGGACCACGCCGTGGCCCCGGCTGCCCACCACGACGAGATCGGCGCCCGCTGCGAGCCGCACGAGCTCCGGCGCCGCCGCCTGCACCGTGCTGAGCACGTCCACCGGCACGTCCGCCGTCCCCGGGAGCGTCCGCCGGGCCTCGGCAAGCACATCCGCGGCGCGCTGACGGGCCGCCGCCTCGATCGCCGACACGTCGAGCACCACCAGCGGGCCGCCGCTCATCCGGTACAGCTCCCGTGCGCACCCGACCAGCACCTCGAGACCGGCACCCCGCCTCGCCGCCGCCGTCAAGGCGTAGCGGAGTGCGGCCTGGCCACCGGCGGAGCCGTCGAGACCCACCACGACCCGGGGCCGGGGCGCGCACTGGTCGGGTGGTGCCACGGAGCTGCTCCTGTCGTCTGCACCGGGACCCGGGCCCGGCGTCGTCTCGAAAGATGTCCCCTGATCGCCGGGCCGTCGCCGGGCCGGACGTCCCGCCGCGCAGGGACCTCGGTCACGCGACGCCCGGCCCGGCGGCCCTGGGGCAGGCGCGCGCCGCTGCCTAGCGTCGCCCTCGACCCCGATCGAGGAGGAACCCGTGCAGGTCAGAGACGTCATGACGTGCGAGGTTGTCACCGTGGGACCGGAGACCTCCGCCAAGTACGCCGGCGAGGTGCTGGCCGAGCACGGGTTCACCGCGCTGCCGGTCGTCGACGAGGACGCCCGGCTGGTGGGGATCGTGACCGAGGCCGACGTGCTGCGCGACCGCCTGCCCCGTGACCCCCGGCTGCACCTCCGCCGCGACGGCGACCAGGCGCACGTCCTCCCCCTGCTCGTCCGCGGTGTCATGACCGAGGACGTCCGGAGTGTCGAGTCGGGGGCGGACGTCTCCGACGTCGCGAAGCTCGTCGTCGACGAGCGTCTGCGCAGCGTGCCGGTCGTCGACGGCGAGCGCCTCGCGGGCATCGTCAGCCGTCGCGACCTGCTGCGCGCCCTGGTGCGGACCGACCCGGAGATCCGCGCCGAGGTCAACGACCTGGTCGAGCGATACACCGGCGAGCTCGGCGCCTGGGACGTCGCCGTCACGGAGGGCGTGGTGACCGTCCGCCGCACACGGGGCGAGTCCATGGATCCGCCGGGCACCGAGGAGCGCACGCTCGTCGCTCTCGCGCGGACCGTCGGTGGCGTCATCGCCGTCACCGTGCTGCCCGCCCGCGCCGACGTCCCCGGCCCGCCGTCCACCCACGGCTGAGTCGCAGCGATGAACTCCGGCACCGCGCCGCGCCCCGTGGTCGTGGGCGTCGACGGGTCCCTCGACTCCCGCGCCGGCGTGCGCGCGGCCATCGACGAGGCACGGCTGCGGCGCGCACCGCTCCGCATGGTGACGATCACGACCTGGCCGATCCGCGACGCCTCCCGGAGGTCCGTCCGGACGACCGAGCTCGTCGGTGTGGTCCGCGGCGGCGCGGAGGTCCTCCTGCGTGACCTCGCAGCAGAGGCCGCCGACCTCCTCGGTCCCGAGCGGGTGACCTGGTCGGTGGAGGACGGCGACGCCGTCGGCGGCCTGGCCGCCGCCGCCGGAGACGCCCAGCTCCTCGTCGTCGGGGCCCGCGGGGTCGGCGGCGTCGCGGGGCTCCTCCTGGGGTCGACCGCGGCGGGCCTGGTCACCGCGGCGCCGTGCCCCCTGATGGTGCTGCCGGACGAGACGGCTGTGGTCGTCCGCGACCGGGCGTCCGTCGTGGTCGGGGTGGAGGGCAGCCCCGAGGACGAGGAGGTCCTCGCGTTCGCCGTCGCCGAGGCAGTCGCCCGGGACACGGAGCTCGTGGCCGTCCACGCCTGGCAGGACGCCGTCCTGGAGACCGCCTTCCGGTCGATGGGCCCGCTCGTCGACTGGGCCGGGGTGCTCGCCGACGAGGAGCTGGTGCTGTCCGAGGCCCTCGCCGGGTGGCAGGAGGCAGAACCCGACCTCGTCGTCCGGGAGGTCGTCGTCCGCGACCGGGCCGCCGCGGCGCTGCTCTCGGCCGGCCTGACCGCCCAGCTGCTGGTGGTGGGTCACCGGCACCGCCGCCGGCTCGACCGCCTCGGGTCGGTGACCCACGCCGTCCTGCACCGGGCCGGGTGCCCGCTGGCCGTGGTGCCCATCGGCGGGGCGCAGTGAGCACCTACCGGGTCCTCGTCACGGTGGCCAGCCGGCACGGGTCCACCCGCGAGCTCGCGGCGGCACTCGCACGCGGTCTCACGGGCAACCCGGCGGCCACCGGCCTGGACGTGATCGCCTCCGTCGTCCCCGTCGAGCAGCACCCCGATCCCCTTCGGTACGACGCCGTCGTCCTCGGCAGCGCCGTCTACGGGGGCTGCTGGCTCCCGGCCGCGCGGGAGTACGCCACCGCCACTGCCTCCGCTCTGCGCAGCCGGCCGCTGTGGCTCTTCTCCAGCGGACCCATCGGGTCGCCCCCGTTCCCGGATGCGGAGCCGTACGACGTGGCGACCATGACGGCGCTGCTGGCCCCGCGCGGCTCGCGGGTGCTGCCCGGGCGGCTGGAGCCGGCGCTGCTCGGCTTCGCGGAGCGGGCCGTGGTCACGGCCATGCGGGCACCCGTGGGTGACGCGCGGGACTGGGCCGGGCTCCGGGCGTGGGCGGACGAGATCGCGAGCAGCCTGACGCCGGCCCGGACCTCCGCCGGCAGCCCTCCGTCCGGTCTGCGGTCGTGACCTCGGCTGCGGGCGTCGGCGCGAACGCGGGCGAACGCATGTCGACCACGCACGAGCCGGTCCTCGACCCGGTGTCGCCGGCGGAGTGCCGGCATCTGCTGGCGTCGGTGCCGATCGGCCGGCTCGCCTTCACCGTGGGCGCGCTGCCCACCGTCCAGCCCGTGCACTTCGCCGTCCGCGCGGACGAGGTGCTCATCCCCGCCCGGCGCGGCGGGAAAGTCGAGGCCGCCAGCCGCGGCGCCGTCGTCGCCTTCGAGGTGGACGAGTACGACGCGGTGACGCGGACCGGGTGGAGCGTGACCGTGGTCGGACCGTCCCACGTGCTCTCCGACGAACGGGAGGTACGGCTGCTCGAGGACGCCGGACTCCGGCCCTGGGCCCCCGGTCCCAACGGCTGCGTGATCGCCGTCCGCATCGCCCGCATCACCGGTCAGCGGCTGAGCCGCTCGCGGGGCACGGAGGACGGTCGTCCGACGGAACCGGCTGCGCCGATCGAGCGACTGCCCCGGCCGTGACGGCGTCCGGGATCCGCCATGCGCAGAGTGGGTTGACCGATGGGAACGGTGCTGCGAGCGTCGCCGGCACGGGACATCCCGTGGGCGGCACCCGATGATCGAGGACGACGTGATGGCAGACAGCGTGTCTGGCCGTGACCTCCTCTCCGGGATGCGGCTGACGGAACTGCTCGACGAGGTCACCGAGCGGCTCCAGGCAGTGGCGCGCACCCAGTCACGGGTGCAGGGCCTGCTCGACGCCTTCCTCAGCGTCTCCACCGGCCTGGACCTCGACTCGACGCTCCGCCGGATCGTGGAGGCCGCGATCGGGCTGGTGGACGCCCGCTACGGCGCACTCGGTGTGCTCGGCCCCGGCGGTGGGCTGTCGGCCTTCGTCCACGTCGGGATGGACCACGAGGTCGCGGACCGGATGCCGCACCTCCCCGAGGGCAAGGGCGTCCTGGGGCAGGTGATCGCGGAGCCCTATCCGCTGCGCGTCTCCGACCTGTCGAGCCATCCCGCCTCGGTGGGGTTCCCCGAAGGGCACCCGCCGATGCGGACGTTCCTCGGCGTCCCGGTCCTCGTCCGGGGCGAGGTGTACGGCAACCTCTACCTGACCGAGAAGCGCGGCGGCGACTTCACCGCCGAGGACGAAGCAGTCCTGACCGCGCTGGCCGGGGCGGCGGGCATCGCCATCGACAACGCGCGCCTGTTCGAGGAGGCGGAGGTCCGCCGGCGCTGGACCGCCGCGGCCGGCGACGTGCGGGAGCAGCTGCTCGGCGACGCGCCTCCCGAGACCGCCCTGCAGCTGATCGTCAGCCGGGTCCGCGATCTCACCGAGGCCGACGCGGCCTGGCTGATGGTCGGGCCGGACCCCGAGGACGGCCGCTTCGCGTTCCGCGCCCAGGTGGGCGAGGACCTCGACGACGTCGTGGGATCCCGCGTGCTCACGTCGGAGGCGCCCGTGCTCGCGGCCTTCGCGGAGGCCCGGTCCGCGGTCGTGCTGGACATGAGCGGGATGGCCTACGACGGTCCGAACGACCACGTTCTGTGGGGCCCGAGCATCGGCGTCCCGCTGCCCAGCGGACAGTCGGAGGGCGGCTTGCTGGTCGCCGCCCGGAGGGCAGGAGCGGCACCGTTCGACCCCGGGCTCACCTCGCTCCTCGGGGTGTTCGCCGACCAGATGGCGGTGGCGCTGGACCTCGCCGCGCAGCAGCGCACCGCCCGCCGGCTGGACGTCTTCGAAGACCGCGACCGCATCGCCCAGGACCTCCACGACCTGGTCATCCAACGGGTGTTCGCCGCCGGCCTCAGCCTGCAGTCCGTGCTGCCCCGGGTGGCCGACGCGCAGGCCCAGGGCCGCATCCGGGACGTCGTCCACCAGCTGGACGAGACCGTCCGCGACATCCGGACCACCATCTTCGACCTGCACACCAGCGAGGCTGAGGACGCCTCGGCCAGCCTGCGCCGGCGGATCCTGGACATCGTCACCGAGACCGCCGGGGACGCGATGGCGCCCACCGTGCGCATGTCCGGCGCCGTCGACAACCTGGTGCGCGGAGAGCTGGCGGCCGACGTGGAGGCGGTGACCCGGGAGGCGGTCAGCAACGCCGCCCGGCACTCCGGTGCCGCCCACGTCACGGTCACCCTCGACGTGAGCGATCTCGTCGTGCTCGAGGTCGTCGACGACGGCCGCGGGATCGACCCGCTCGCGGCGCGCAGCGGCCTGCGCAACGTCATCGGCCGGGCCGAGCGGCGCGGCGGCGGGACGACCGTCGAGGCGCTGGCCGAGGGTGGGACGCGGCTGCGCTGGTGGGCTCCGCTGCGCTGAGCGGCCGCCGGGTCAGCGGGAGGGCTGGGAACCGCGCAGCTCGGTCGCCAGCACGGCCGCCTGGGTGCGGCGCTCCAGCCCGAGCTTCGCCAGCAGGTGGGACACGTAGTTCTTCACCGTCTTCTCGGCCAGGAACATCCGCTCGCCGATCTGCCGGTTCGTCAGGCCCTCCCCGATCAGCTCGAGGACGGTCCGTTCCTGCTCGCTGAGCTTCGCCAGCGGCCCGCTGGGCTCGGTCGACCGGCGCATCCGCTCGAGCACGGCCGTGGTCGCGGTCGGGTCGAGCAGCGAGCCGCCCGCCGCGACCGTGCGGACGCCGGTGACGAGGTCCTGGCCGAGGATCTGCTTGAGCAGGTAGCCCGAGGCCCCGGCCATGATGGCCTCGAACAGCGCCTCGTCGTCGCTGTAGCTGGTCAGCATGATCACCTTGAGCTCCGGCATCTTCGACCGGAGCTCGCGGCAGACCGAGACGCCGTCCCCATCGGGCAGGCGCACGTCGAGGACCGCGACGTCCGGCCGCAACGCCGGGACCCGGGCGAGGGCCTCGGCGGCGTTCTTGGCCTCGCCCACGATGCTGATGCCCGGATCGCTGCTCAGCATGTCCGCGACCCCCCGGCGCACCATCTCGTGGTCGTCGAGGAGGAAGACCCGGATGGCGTCCTGACCGTCGTCCACTGTTGTCGCTCCGTACCTGCCGCGGGCCCGCGACCGCTCGACCGCCGGCCGCTCCGGTGGCACTCGCGAGGCTATGCGCAGCACACCCCCCAGCACTCAGGGCCGAAGGTCCCGATCCTGGCCGGGACGGCGACCTCCTGCTCCGCCCGGCGGGCCGTCCGTCCCTGACCGGTCCTGGCTCCCGCAGGCCACGGTGGAGCCATGGCCGACGTCCTGCCCCGGGTCCTGATCGTCCACGCGACCGCGTCGGGATCCACCGCGGAGATCGCCGAGCGCATCGCCGGCCGGCTCCGGACGGTGGCCGACGTCGAGGTCCGGCCAGCCGGTCCCGAGCTCGACGTGGGGCCCTACGACGCCTTCGTGCTCGGCAGCGCCGTGCACGACATGGCCTGGCTGGAGCCGGCACGCGCGCTGGCCGGGCGGCTCGCGCCGGTCCTCGGCGGGCGTCCCGTCTGGTGCTTCAGCGTGGCGGGCATCGATCCACGAGGCCTGGTCCGGCGGTGGATGGCCTCCCAGGAAGTGGCCCGGATAGCGCAGGGACTGCCGGCGGACCTCGCGCCGCGCGATCACCGGCTGTTCGGCGGGGTGGTGCACATGGACGGCGTGCCCCTCTGGGGGCGGCTGTTCTACCTGCTCGCTCGCCAGCGGGCCGGCGACCACCGCGACTGGCCGGCGGTCACCGCGTGGGCCGACGGCATCGCCGCCGCTCTGCCGGCCCGTTCCGCCGGGGCCGGATCGCCGGAGCGAGCACACCGCCCGCCGGTCGGCCCCTGAGAACGGGACCTCGGTCACTGCCTCGCGCCGTCCTGGTGCCCGCAGGCTCGGGTCATCCCCACACCGGCGACAGACCGACCGGAGAACCACCCGCCTGGAGGACCCGTGCTGACGACCCGGCTCGACCGCCCCACCGTGCGCGCCGCCATCGCCCTGGCGAACCGCGCACCGTCCATCCACAACTCCCAGCCCTGGCGTTGGCGCATCGGCGCGTCCAGCGTCCACCTCTTCGCCGACCCCGAGCGCGCATTGCCTGCGACCGATCCGGAAGGGCGCGACCTGCTCATCAGCTGTGGCGCCGCGCTGCACCACCTCCGGACGGCGTTGCTGGCGACAGGGTCGGCCGGCCGGGTCGACCGCATGCCCGACCCGGCGCATCCACATCACCTGGCGGCGGTGGAGCTGGCGCCGGCGGAGCCGACCGCTGACGACCTCGCTCTCGCCCGTGCGATCGAGAACCGGCACAGCGACCGGCGGGTCTTCTCCACCTGGGAGGTCCCGGACGAGTTCCTCGAGGACCTGCGCAGGGCTGCTGTCTCGGAAGGGGCTACGTTCCTCGTCCTCGACCCCAATCGACGGTGGGAGGTGACGCGCCTGATCGAACGCGCAGCGGTCCAGCAGGCCCTTACCCCGGGCCACGCCCAGGAGGTCGCCGCGTGGAGCGGTCGGGCGCGCGGCGCGGCCGAAGGGGTCCCGGCAGCCAACGTGCCGGGGGACGTGACCGCCGAGGTACCCGTGCGTCACTTCGCCGCCCACGAGATGCCGCAGAACGGACTCGGCCGGTACGAGTCGGACGGCACGGTCCTCGCCCTCCTGGCGACCGACGGTGACGGTCCCGTGGACCGGCTGCGCGCCGGTGAGGCGTTGAGTGCCGTGCTCCTGGCCGCGACTGCGACCGGCCTGGCGACCGACCCGATCAGCCAGCCGTTCGAGGTGCCCGAGACCCGGGCCCGGCTCGCCGCCGACTGCCTGCCCTCCGGGCGCTCCCCCCACGTCCTGATCCGCCTGGGCTGGGCACCCATCGGCGCCACCCCGGTGCCGCCGACCGGGCGTCGCCCGGTCGACGACACGATCGACGCCTTCGACGAGCCCTGGACCTGAGCTCCCTCGGAGGTACCGAACGGCGCGGGGACCGACGACCTCCGGCCCCCGCGCGCGCAGGCGTCGTGCCCGCACCATCGACGGGTCGCACACCGTCCATCGGAGGAACCCCAGCATGAGTGCACTCGAGGTCCTGTCGGCATCCGCGGTCACCGATCCGCGGGACCTCGAAGCCGACCTGCGCTGGTGGGCGGCGGCCAACTACCTGACCGCGGCGCAGATCGACCTCAAGGAGAACCCGCTGCTGCGGGAGCCGCTGCAGGCCGTCCAGATCAAGCCGCGCTTGCTCCCGAGGTGCGCGACTGGACCTGGCAGGGGTGAGGCAGCCCGACGCCCTCAGGCCGGCCGGGCACCGGGATGTCCGTGATCGTCCGCGTACGCACGCAGGACTTCCCGGATACCGCGCCCGGTGTGGAGGAAGTCGTCGTCGAGCAGCTGCACGAGTTCTGCGAGCGCGCGCTCGAGGAGCCCAGCCGCCTCCCGGACCCTCGGGTCCGGTGCGCAGCGGGCCTGCTCCACCAGCCCGGCCGCCACGTCCAGCCCCGCGGCGAGCGAGACGTCCGGGCGCCCGTCGGCGACGTAGTAGGTCTCGGCGTGCTGCACCAGGTCGACCCGCACGCGCACCAGCTCGACGGCCAGGTCTCCGAGCAGCCGGGCGTCCACGTCGGCCCAGCGCGCCGTCCCGGGTCCGCTCAGCAGCGCCAGCCGGGCCGCGAGGACCCGCCGGCGGCCGAGCACCGGGTAGACCTGCAGGACCCAGGTGACGCCCGCGGTGAGCAGGGCGAATCCGGCGAGCGCCTCGAGCGGGACGACCATCCGCAGCCAGCCGGCCTCCGGGACCACGTCACCGAAACCCAGGGTGCTGAGCGTCACCAGGGAGAGGTAGAGCGCGTCGAGGACGCCGCTGCCTCCGGCAGGCTGCGCGCCACCGCCGAAGGTGAAGCCCTCCGGCATGCGCGGCAGGTACACGAGGGCCCACCCCACGACGACGAGGACCACCCAGCTGCCGACGACGGAGGCCATGGCCGCGGATCCGGTGAGCTCGATCGTCCGAGGTCGCCGCCCAGCACGGCGGCGGACCGGTCCGGTCAGCCGCCACACGCCGGCGAGCAGCCACTGGCTCAGACCACCTCGCGCGCTCGGATGCCACAGCCGGTCGAACACGTCCCGGAGAACCAGAAGGACCAGCGCCGCGCCCACTCCGGTCGAGATCCACGCCGCGACGTCGTCCGCCACGGTCAGGTCCTCCTGCGGCCGGCGAACATGCCCCGAGCCTGTGGGACGCGCCGCCCCCGGACGCAGGGCCCAAGGTCCGTGCCGGCGAGGACCGCCGGCCCCACCGGGAGGCACCCGCCCGGCACCACGCTGGGCAGCACCTCGACGAGGGAGGACCCGTCATGACCGCCACCGCTCCGCACCGCACCGACCTGGTCGCCACCCTTCGCGACGTGGGACTGGCCGACACCGACCGCGCCGGCGGCAAGGGGGCCAACCTCGGTGAGCTCCTGCGCGCCGGACTGCCCGTCCCGGACGGCTTCGTCGTGCTGGCGCCCGCGATGCGCGCGGCGCTGGAATCGGCCGGGGTGCTCGCCGATGTCCAGCGGCTGCACGACGAGGCTCTGGTGGCCGCCCGGCACACCCGGGAGGTGGGCCACACCTCTCCGCTGGGCGACCGTCTCGCGCTGTGCTCGCGCCGGCTGCGATCCCTCGTCCGGTCGGCGGGCATCCCGCCGGTGGTGGCCGACGCGCTGCGGACCTCCTACGCGATGATGGGCACCGACGTCGCGGTCGCCGTCCGCTCCTCGGCCGTGGGCGAGGACTCGGCGGACACGTCCTTCGCCGGCATGAACGAGTCGCTGACCAACGTCACGGGCCCGGCGGCCGTCGTCGACGCGGTCGTGACGTGCTGGGCGTCGCTGTTCTCCCCCCGCTCGCTGTCCTATCGGGACGAGCAGGGCCTGCACGACCTCCCCCAGCTCGCCGTCGTCGTGCAGCGGATGGTCTCCACCTGCCGCTCGGGCGTGGCGTTCACCGCCGACCCGGTCAGCGGCCGCCGGGACCGCGTGGTCGTCGAGGCCGCCTGGGGTCAGGGCGAGGTCGTCGTCGGCGGCCAGGTGGAGCCCGACACCTACCTGCTCGATCCCACCGGGCCCCGGTTGCTCACCACCCACCGCGGCGTCCAGCGCACCCAGGTGGTGCGCGGGGACGGCGGAGGCGACGTGGCCGTGCCCGTCGAGACCGGCGACCGAGACGTGCTCGCCCCGGCGGAGGCCGAGGAGATCGCCCGCCTGGCCCTGGAGGTGCAGCAGCTGCACGGCCGCCCCCAGGACGTCGAGTGGGCGATCGACGACGAGCGCGTGTGGCTGGTCCAGGCGCGCCCGATCACGACCCTGGGCGACCCGGTCCGCGAGCCAGCCGCGCCCTCGGCCGAGGACGCCTCCGCGCCCGCCCGCCCGCCGCTGCTGACCGGCCTCGGGGCCTCCTCCGGCCGGGCCACGGGCCGGGTCCGGGTCCTGCGCGCCCCCGATGAGGGCTGCCTCCTGCAGGACGGCGAGGTCCTGGTCGCTCCGCTGACGAATCCCGACTGGATGCCCACGATGCGCCGGGCGGCCGCCGTGGTCACCGACTCCGGCGGCGTCACCTGCCACGCCGCCATCGTCGCCCGGGAGCTCGGGGTCCCCGCGGTGGTCGGTGCTCGCACAGCGACCACCGATCTCACCGACGGCACCGCGGTCACGGTCGACGGCGACACCGGACGGGTGTGGTCGGGAAAGGTGACCGCCGCCGTTCCGGCGCGGACCGCTCCGCGTGGAGGACCGGAGGCGGAACCGGAGGTGACCGCGACCGGCCTGCACGTCAACCTGGCCGACCCCGCGCGCGCCGTCGAGGTCGCCGCGCTCCCGGTCGACGGGGTGGGCCTGCTGCGCGCCGAGCTGCTGCTCACCCGCGCGCTGGACGGGTGGCACCCCGCCGAGATGGTCGCCCGGGGCGAGTCCGAGCAGGTGGTCACCGCCCTGGCCGACTCCGTGGCGCAGATCGCCCGGGCCTTCGCGCCGCGGCCGGTGGTCTACCGGACCGCCGACCTGCGCACCAACGAGTTCCGCGGGCTGAAGGGGGGCGCGGCGTACGAGCCGGTCGAGGACAACCCGATGATCGGCAACCGCGGCTGCATCCGGTACGTGCGCGACTCCTCCCTGGTCGAGCTGGAGCTGGCCGCCCTCGCCCGTGTGCGGGAGGAGTGCCCTGCCCTGGCGGTCATGATCCCGTTCGTCCGCACCGGTTGGGAGCTGGAGCGGTGCCTGGGCCTGATCGACGCGAGCCCGCTGGGCCGGCAGCGCGGCCTGCGTCGCTGGGTCATGGCCGAGGTCCCGTCGGTGGCCTCCTGGCTCCCCGAGTACATCGGCATGGGCATCGAGGGCGTCAGCATCGGCAGCAACGACCTCACCCAGCTGGTCCTGGGCGTCGACCGGGACTCCGCCGAGCTGTCGGACCTGTTCGACGAGGCCGACCCCGCCGTCCTCGCCGTCATCGGCCAGGTCATCGCCACCGCGCGGCGGCTGGGCGTGCCCAGCTCGCTGTGCGGACAGGCGCCCTCCCGGCGGCCGGCCTTCGTCGAGCACCTGGTCCGCGCCGGCATCACGTCGGTGTCGGTGGAGCCGGGGTCGGTGGCCGCCACCCGCCGTGCCCTCGCCACGGCCGAGCGTCGGGTGCTGCTGGCGGCCGCGCGGCGCGAGATCTCCGGCGACGCGTGACGGACGACGTCGCGGAGGCCCCGGACAGCGAGTGGGTGCTGCGCTACCAGGGCCTGGATCCCGCCGCCGAGCAGCTGCGCGAGGTCCTCTGCGCCGTCGGTAACGGCCGGTTCGTCACGCGGGCCGCCGCGCCGGAGTCGCGCCCCGACGGCACGCACTACCCCGGCACCTACGCCGCCGGGGTGTTCGACCGGGCCGTCGACGAGGTGGACGGCCACGTGCTGGAGCAGGAGAGCATCGTCAACCTCCCCGACTGGCAGTCCCTCACGTTCCGCATCGACGACGGCCCGTGGCTGGACCTCGCGGCGATGACGGTCGACGACCACGTCCAGGAGCTCGACCTGCGGCGCGGGGTGCTCACCCGACGGTTCGTGGTCACCGACGCCGCGGGCCGTCGCACCGAGGTCAGCCAGCGACGCCTGGTGTCCATGGCCGACCCGCTCCTCGCCGCGCTGGAGTGCACCGTGGTGGCCGACAACTGGTCGGGGCAGCTGACCGTGCGCTCGGCGCTGGACGGGCGGGTCACCAACGCCGGCGTGGCGCGGTACCGCGGGCTGTCCGGCCGACACCTGACCGTCGAGTCCGCCTCGCACCGCCGCGGGGTCCTCGGCCTCGTCGTCCGGACCCTGCAGTCGCGCATCCGCATGGCGCTGGCGGCCCGGCACCGCCTCCTCGTGGACGGCGTGGAGCAGTCCCCCCAGCTCAGGCCGACCGCTCAGGCCACCACGTGTGCCGTCGACCTCCGCGTCGACGTCGTCCCGGGCCGGGTGGTCACCGTGGAGAAGGTCGTCGCCCTGTGCACGTCGCGGGACCGGGGCACCGGCGAGCCTGCCGACGCGGCCACGGAGGCAGTGCGGGCGGCGCCGGTGTTCGACGGCGTCCTGACCCGGCACGTGCAGGAGTGGGCGGATCTGTGGGCACGGTGCGACGTCGAGGTCGACGGACCGGCCAGGACCTCGCTCGTGCTGCGGCTGCACGTCTTCCACCTCCTGCAGACCGTCTCCCGCCACAGCGTCGACCTCGACGTCGGCATCCCGGCGCGCGGCCTGCACGGCGAGGCCTACCGCGGCCACGTGTTCTGGGACGAGGTGTTCGTGCTGCCCTTCCTCGTCCTGCGGCTGCCCGAGGTCGCCCGCGCGATGCTGATGTACCGGTGGCGGCGGCTCCCGAGTGCACGGGCCGCCGCGCGTGCCGGCGGGCAGCGGGGCGCGCTGTATCCCTGGCAGAGCGGGTCGAGCGGCCGGGAAGAGTCACCGACCGTCCACCTCAACCCCCGCTCCGGGCGCTGGGTTCCCGACAACTCCGCGCTGCAACGGCACATCGGACTGGCCGTCGCCTACAACACCTGGCGCTACCACGAGGCCACCGGGGACACGGCCTTCCTGGTCGAGCACGGCGCCGAGATGATCCTCGAGGTCGCGGCCTACTGGGCCGATCTGGCGAGCTACGACCCGGTGGACGACCGGTACGGCCTGTCCGGCGTGATGGGTCCGGACGAGTACCACGACGCGCTCCCGGACTCGGCGGACCCCGGGTTGGACGACAATGCCTACACGAACGTGATGGCCGCGTGGACGCTCACCCGCGCTCTGGACTGCCTGGCGATGCTGCCGCCCCGCCGACGTCTCGTCCTGCTGGCGGGCCTCGGGATCAGCGAGCCGGATCTGCACCGGTGGGAGCACGTGAGCCGTCGGCTGCGGCTGGTCTGGCACGCCGACGGGGTGCTCAGCCAGTTCCGCGGCTACGAGCAACTGGCGGAGTTCGACTGGAGGGGCTACCGGGCCCGGTACGGCGACATCAGCCGGCTGGACCGCATCCTCGAGGCGGAAGGGGACTCCGCCAACCGGTACAAGGTCTCGAAGCAGGCCGACGTCCTCATGCTGTTCCACCTGCTGACCGCGGACGAGTTCTACGCGGTCCTCGACCGGCTCGGGTACGCCTCCGACCGGCGCACGATCCCGCGGACCGTCGCGTACTACACGGCCCGGACCTGCCACGGGTCGACGCTCTCGCGGGTCGTCCACTCGTGGGTCCTGGCCCGCGGCGACCGGGACCGGGCCTGGGCGTTCTTCCTCGAGGCGCTGGACAGCGACATCGACGACGTCCAGGGCGGCACGACCGGAGAGGGCATCCACCTCGGTGCGATGGCAGGGACGGTCGACCTGCTGCAGCGGGGGTTCACCGGCCTGCAGACCCGGGACGCCGCGCTCGGCTTCGATCCCCACCTGCCCGAGGCGCTGACCGGCATGCGGTTCTGCCTCCAGTACCGGCAACACGCGGAACTGGCGGTGGCGATCACGCACGAGGCGATCACCATCGGCTCGGACGAGCGGGCCCACCCGGACCTTCCGGTGCGGATCCGGGGTGAGGAGTTCCGGCTCCGCCCCGGCGCCGGCCTGCAAGTGCCCCTCCGGCGTCGCCCGACGGCGGTTCCCCCGTCGGGCTCCCCCGCCCGTCAGCCGGCGCCTGCCGCCGACGGCTCCGACTCCGGCCGGTAGGTGCCGCGCCGGGCCGCACCGTTCATCGCGGCACGGTGCAGCAGCGCCGCCCGGGCCCCCTCCTCGTCGCCCGCTGCCCAGCACCGCAGGACCGGTGCCTGCAGCGCACGTCCGAAGGAGAAACTCAGCTCCCACGGCTGGGGAGCCCGGCGGTTGATGGCCGCGAGGTCGTGCGTGGCCTCCACGGCGCCCTGCCCTCCGGACAGGAACAGGACGCCGGGCACCGCCGCCGGGACGGCCTCGCGCAGCGCGTCGACGGTCGCGTCGGCCACGGCCTCCGGGTCGGCGTGTGCGCCGGACTCCGACCCGGGCAGCACCATGTTGGTCGTGAGCAGGGTCGCCTCCAGGACGACCTGGTGGCGGGACAACTGCTCGTACACCGCGCGGAGCGTCGCGACGGTCACCTCCGCACACCGTTCGAGATCGTGTGCGCCCTCCATCAGCACCTCCGGCTCGACCACCGGCACGAGGCCCGCCTCATGCGCCAGGGCCGCGTAGCGGGCCAGGGCGTGGGCATTGGCCTCCAGGCACGTCGGTGTGGGCCGCCCTGCCCCGATCCGGACGACCGCCCGCCACGTGGCGAACCGGGCGCCCAGGTAGACGTACTCGGCGAGCCGCAGCCGGAGCCCGTCCAGTCCCTCGGTCACCAGCTCGCTGGCGAAGCCGGCCAGCGGCGTCGTCCCACGGTCGACCTCGATGCCGGGCACGATGCCGGCGGCCCCCAGCAGATCCGGGAAGGGCGTGCCGTCGTCGGCCCGCTGGCGGATCGTCTCGTCGGCCAGGGTCACCCCGCTGATGGAAGAGGCGAGCCCCTCGGTCGAGAACAACAGCTGCCGGTAGGCGCGCCGGCGCTCCGCGGTGTTCTCGGGGCCGACCGTCGCCGGCCGCCGCCCCATCGTGGGTGTGCTCTCGTCCGCGGCGAGCACACCCCTCCCGGGGCCGGCCAGCACCTCCGCCGTCCAGGCCATCGCTGACAGATCCATCGTGCGGCTCCTCCCGATCGGCCCGCTCCCGGAAGCGTCCGGGGGCGGGTGGCGGGTGCGCCACGGCCCTTCGGTCCTCGGGGTCCGACCATCGGCCTCGCCCGGGCATCGGCCCCGTGCCCGCGCAGAGCCGGAGGTCCCGGCGGGTCGGTGCTTACGGCCGCGGCGCGCAGCGGCGCCATCCGACAGCGTCGGCGTCGGCGTCGGAACGAGTCGTTGGAGGAGCCATGAGCAGCACCACATCGGAGTTCACCGACATCTGGGACGTCGTGGTCACGATCGACGAGCACGACGGCCGCACGCGTGCAGTGGCGCGCCTGCGCACCCGCGCCGAGAGCAGCCTGGCCGGCGTGGGGTTCGCGCGTCTCGACCCCGCCGACCGCCAGGTCGCCAGGATCGGCGACGAGATCGCCGCCGCCCGGGCGCTGAGGGACCTCGCCGGACGGCTGTTGCGGATCGCCTCCGACGACGTCGCACGGAACACGGGCGAGACAGCGCAACTGGTCACCTGACTCAGGAGGGCACCGCATGTACGCAGAGGTCGGCAACTGGCTGGTGGTCCACGGCCGCACCCTCGACGCCCCCGGCCGCGAGGGGCTCGTGGTCGGCGTCCACCACGCCGACGGGAGCCCGCCGTACGAGATCCGGTGGACCGACGACGAGCGGATCAGCCTCGTCTTCCCCGGTCCCGACGCCACGATCGTCCCCGAGGCGCCGCACCGTGCCTGGGGCGGACCGTGACCGAACGGCTCCGCCGCGGGCCCGTCGTCGTCGGGATCGACGGCTCGCGGTCCGCCTACGCCGCCGCGCGGGTGGGTGCCCGGGCCGCCGAGGCCCGGGGCGCCTCACTGCGACTGGTGATGGCCCTGCCCGCGACAGCCGGTCGCGAGCTCCGCACGCCCGAGGGGCTCGATGGCCCGGCCGTCCTCCGGGTGGCCGGGGAACTGGTGCTCGACGCCCTCGAGGCTGAGATCGCCCGCGACGTGCCCGGCCTGCACGTCGTCTCCGACCTGGTGGAGGGCGCCGCGGTCGAGGTCCTCGTTGCGGAGGGCGCGGCCGCGCAGCTGCTGTGCGTCGGCACGACGTCCGGCGGGACCCTCGACGACGTGCTGCTCGGCTCGACCGCCGGAGCGCTGGCCCGGCACGCCTCGTGCCCCGTCCTCGTCATCCCGCTGCGGGCGACGGTCTCGGTGGCCGACCCGTCCGGGGTGGTCGTCGGCCTCGCCGGAGACGCCGGCGACGAGGACCTGCTCGCCTTCGCCCTGGGCAGCGCAGCGGACCGCGGCAGCGCCGTGACGGCCGTGCACACCTGGCGGCACGCTGCGCCCGGGGTGCTGCACGCCGCGTTCGAGTCGCTGGCGGACGAGACGACCGCCCAGCACCATGCGGAAGCCGTGCTGGCCGACGTGATCGACCGCGCCGGGGCGCTCCCGGTCCCGGTGCACCCAGTGGTGCGGCGGGGCGGTGCCGCGGAGACCCTGCTCGCCGCCGCGTTCACGGCGGAGCTGCTGGTCGTGGGACACCGGCACGACCGCGGTGGTCACCTCCGGTCGGTGACCACCGCGGTCCTGCACGGCGCGGCCTGCCCGGTCGCCGTGGTGCCGCTCGGCCTCCACGTCGGCGCGGCGGCGGGATAGCTCGGATCAGTGCGCCCGAGGCCCGACGCGCGCGCGGATGTCGAGCGCCAGGCAGCCGGCGGCGTCCACCCGCAAGGGGTCGACCTCGATCTCCACCAGCTCCGGCAGCACGTCCGCCAGCCAGCCGATCCGGCGGAGGCAGTCGACGGCTCCGGCGCGATCGAGCCCGAGTCCGTGCGGGGTGCCGAAGAGCCCGGTCGCGGTCAGCGCCTCGTCGGCGTCCGCTCCGGACAGGGGCGCCAGCCGGTGCACCCGGTGGCCGAGCGCGTCCATGGCGCGCCCGCCCGGGCCCACCGCGACCACCGCGCCGGCCGACGGGTCCCGCGCCGCACCGACGAACAGCTCGTCACCGGGCGGTACCACCGGCTGGACGACCGCCCCCTGCCAGTCCGGCCCTGCCTGCGCCGCCCACTCCTCGACGATCGCGGCGACCAAGGCGGGCGAGCTCACGGGCAGCCTGACGAGTCCCGCGTCGGACTTGTGGATCACGCCGCGGACCATCCCCTTGACGGCGACGGCGCCACCGGCGCGCGAGGCCGCTGCGGCAGCCTCCTCCGGGATGCGCGTCCAGCTCGTGGGGACCACCGGCAGCGCGGCGGCTGCGCAGAGCGATTCCAGCTCGCCGGGCTGCAGCCAGCCGCCCTCCGGCGCCCGCGCCAGCACGACCGTGACGACGTCCCGGGCACCCCGGACGTCGACGCCGCCGGGCGCCGCCGGTTCGTCCCGGACCCGGCCCAGCCAGTCGCGCCGGGCGACCGCCGCCGACAGCGCACGGGCAGCAGTCGTGGGGTCGGCCAGGGACACGAGGAACCGGCCACCGGGGAGGTCCAGCCGCTCCACCGACGTGCTGCGGCCCAGCCGCACGTCGACGACGGGCGCCCCGTCCCCCACCGCGCCGGCCACGACCCCCGGAGCGGGGTCGCTCACCCCGCTCAGCAGCGTTGCGGTGACGACCGCGGCGACGGCCGGATGCTCCCGCAGGCCGGTCAGGGCCGCGGCGAAGGCGTCGGCGGAGACCGCGGCACCGGTGTCCACGGGATTGCCCGTTGCCGCCAGCGGCGGCAGCACGGCCCGCAGCCGCGCCTGCAGCTGGGCCGGCAGCGGCTCCACGGGGAGCCCGGCGGCGACGCAGGCGTCGGCGAGCAGCACGCCGACCCCTCCGGCGTTCGTCAGGACCACCATGGTGCCGGCACGCGGCAGCGGCTGCCCGCGCATCAACGCCGCAGCCGCCGTCAGTGAGGTCAGGTCGGGCACGGTCTGGACCCCTGCCGCCAGGGCGGCGGCCTCCCGGACGACGGCGGGGGTGGCGGAGGCCGTGTGGGACGTGGCGGCCCGCGCTCCGGCCGGCGAGGTTCCCGACGCCACCGCGAGCACGGGCAGGCGCCGGGCCAGGTGTTCCGCCGTCTGCGCGAACCCGCGCAGGTCGGGCTCGGACTCGGCGTAGAGGACGACCAGTTCGGTCGCGGGGTCCTCGTCGAACCAGGCCAGCACGTCGCGGGCGGTGACGTCGTAGGCGTCCCCGATGGCCACGCCCGCGGACAGGCCGAGGCCCAGCCGCAGCCAGGAGGCGAGTGCGGCGAAGGCGACCCCACCGGACTGCGCCACCACCCCGAGGTCTCCGGCGGGAGGCACGCGGCCTGCGAACGTCGCCGCCAGTGGCGCGGGCAGCCCGGGTACGGCCACGCCCAGGCTGTTGGGTCCCACTACGCGCATGCCGTACCGGTTCCCGAGTCCGCGCAGCAGCGCGGGGGCGTCGGGCACCGCCGCCAGCCCGCCGCTGGTCACGAGCACACCGCCGACCCCGGCGTCGCCGCATGCGGTCACCACGTCGGGAACCGCGGCCGCCGGCACGCACACCACCGCCAGGTCCACCGGTCCGGGAACCGCTCCGATGTCGGGCAGGCACCCGAACCCCTCGAGCACGGCGGCCACGGGGTTGACGGCGTGCACCGGTCCTGGGAACCCGCCGACGCGGAGGCTGCGGAGGACGGCCCGGCCCACGGATCCGTCGCTGCGCCCGGCGCCGATGACGGCGACCGACCGAGGCCGCAGCACGGGCTGCAGGCTGGCGGCCGCGGCGGTCCGGTACCGGGTCTCGGCCGCCTCCCGGTAGCGCTCCCCCGGATGCAGGCTCACCTCGACCCGGAGCGCGCTCCCCTCGCGCCGCTTCTCCAGCGGCATCCCCAGGTCGTTGAGGACGCCCAGCATGGGGGCGTTCTCGGAGAGGACCTCGGCGATCATCCGGTCGATGCCCAGGCGACCGGCGACGACGGCCAGGTGTTCCAGCAGGACGGTGGCGACGCCCTCGTGTCGCGCCTCGGCGTCGACGACGGCCGCCATCTCCGAGAGACCGGCCCCGCACGGCAGCAGCTGGACGACCCCGACGAGCCGCCCACGGATCCGGAGGCCCAGCGTGTGGCCACCCGAGTCAGGGGCCAGGGTGCGCCGCACGTAGCGCTCGAGATCGGCCGGGTGCAGCGTCGCGAAACGCAGGTACGTGTCCCGCTCGTCGAGGCGGCGGTGCAGGTCCAGGACCTCGTCGGCGTCGTCGGCAGTCAGCTCCGCCAGCACCGCCGGGGTGCCGCTGCGCAGGAGGACCCGCTCGCTACGGCAGGAAGACGTCCGGCCGCCCGTCACCGCTGCCCCGTCCACGGGCGGGTGGCGAGGAGCACCCGGGTGAGACGGTCCATGACGGTCTCCTCGTCGCGGGGCAGGTGCAGGGGGTCCAGGTGCTCTTCCGCGTGCAGCCGGGACAGCAGCGCGTCGTCGGCCCGCCGGGGCGCCCGCAGCAGGGAGCTGCCGTGGACGATGCGGTGCGCGGCCACCTGCGGGCGCAACCCGTGTCGCGAGAGCGCGTCGGCCACCTCCGCGACGGCGGGCGCGCGCAGGTCGGGATCCCGGACCGTCGCCTTGAGCGACGAGGAGCCCACGTCGAGGCTCAGGATGGTCGGGGCGTCTGCGTAGGGACGGGGCCACGGGGTCCGGACCAGCGTCGTGTCCTGCACCTGTCCAGCGTCGGGACCGACGGACACCGGCATGCAGAGCCGAAGGGCCTGAGGACGCCGGTCCAACGTCGGTCCCCGCTGCCCGGGCGGCCGGGCACGCTGAGCCCATGACCCCACGCCCCTGGGCCGACCTCTCACCCGGGCGCCGGGCGCTGCTCCTGACCCTCGCCTCGGTGTAGCTGTCCCTCGCCGCGACCGCGTGGGCCGACCTCGCCACCCGTCCCGCCGAGCGGGTCAACGGGCGCAAGGCGGTGTGGGCGGCGGTCATCGCGGTGAACTTCGTCGGCCCGGCCGCGTGGTTCCGCTGGGGCCGCCGCCCGGCGGCGGCCGGGCGCTGAGCGCCGGCCGTCAGCCGACGAGGGACTCCAGCGTCGTCGCCGCGAGCAGCCGGGCCCACCAGGGGCGCCGTCCCACCGGCGCGCTCGCGGCACGGGGACGTCGCCACAGGCTCCGCGCCGGCCGCACCGCCATGGCGCCGCCCTTCATGCTGACCCAGCCACCGGGTCCCATGGACACCGCCGCCTTCGCCCCGCTCGGACGCCGGGCCAGCTGCCGGGCGACCAGCACAGCGGCCACCCCGATCTCCGCCGTCGTCAGCAGCCGGGTCACGTCGACGACCGGGTGCCAGCGGACCCTGCCGTCCCGGACCACGAAGGCCCCCAGCGGGCGGCCGCCCGACATCGCGGCATCGAAGCCGCGTCCGTCCGGCCCGGCACCATCGGCGCGGGTGGCGCTGTGCGTGCGCACGGCCATGGCCGGGATCACGGTCGCACCGTCCCTCTCGACGGGGCGGTCGAAGGCGAGCACCTCGCGGCTCCGGTGGGTGGCGGTACTGGTCTCGGTCATGCGATCTCCTGGTGACGGCGGACTGCCGCACCGACGCTGGCACCGCATCGGGCGCCGGTCACGGGGGCGGAGGTCCCGACGGCCGGGCCTTCAGTCGCCGTCGCCGTCGCCGTCCCCGTCGCCGTCCCCGGAGGGACCGTCCGACGACCCGCTGGGGACGTCGGACCACGTCGCCGTGGCGCCGGAGTGGCCGACGCGGACCACCTGCTGCACCAGGCCCACCACCGCGACCAGCGCGAGGACCGTGGCGATCATCGAGACCCACCGCTGTGACGCCCATGCCCCGGCCCCGCCCGCCCTGTCGGCGGTGAGCACGCTGCCCGAGCCACGGGCCACCGCACCGGTCGGGGCCTCCTGCCGCGATCGGATCCGGTCCAGCGCGTACACCGCGATCGCCATCACGGCCAGGGCCAGCGCCCAGGGCAGCATCCCGTCGGCCAGCTCGGCGTGCTTCTCGATCTGCGCGCTCTCGGGCAGCCGGTGCTCGAGGTTCTCGCCGCTCTGGGTGGAGAGAGGCACCAGCACCAGCGCCACGACGGCCAGGCCCGGGGTGACGATCCCCAGACGACGGCGGGCCTCGGGCCAGAGGACGTGCAGCAGCAGGGCCAGCGCGGCCAGGGGCACGAGCACCACCGTGGCGTGCACGAGCAGCGGGTGGACGGGCAGTCCGAACACGGACTCGGGCATCGACGACCTCCGGGACCAGCACCGGCCGGCCCCATCCGGCCCGGCTCGACTCGACGATGGGCCGCTCCCGGGAAGCCGTCGGTCAGCTGCAGGCAAACGTCCGGCAAGAAGTCCCGGACCTACGCTCGGAGGATGCCCGCGCTGCTCGTCGTCGAGGACGACGAGGTGATCTCGGCCGCCCTGGCCGCCGCTCTCCACGGGCAGGGGCACTCGGTGCGCGTCGAGCGGACCGGGGCCGGCGCAGTCGCGAGCTGCGGCGCGGACCCACCGGCGCTCGTCCTGCTCGATCTCGGTCTGCCCGACCTGGACGGCGTCGAGGTCTGCCGGCGGATCCGGGCGCTGCTGCCCGACGTCGTCATCGTCGTGCTGACAGCGCGCACCGAGGAGATCGACGTCGTCGTGGCGCTGGACGCCGGGGCCGACGACTACCTGACCAAGCCGGTACGCCTGGCCGAGCTGCAGGCACGCGTGCGGGCCCACCTCCGTCGCGCACCGGCCGGGGACGGCGGGGAGCTGCGGGTGGGGGCGCTGCGGGTCGATCCCGCGGCGCGGCGGGTGGCCGTGGCCGGCCGGGAGGTCCCGCTCCGGACCAAGGAGTACGAACTGCTCGAACGGCTGGCGCGCGACGCCGGCCGGGCCGTCAGCCGGGAGACCCTGATGCGCGACGTCTGGGACGCCCACTGGTTCGGCTCGACGAAGACGCTGGACGTGCACGTCGCCGCGGTGCGCCGGCGGCTGGCGGACGCGGTGGACGGCGATCCGGGTGCTCCGGTCATCACGACGCTCCGGGGCCACGGCTACCGCCTGGAGCTCTCCGTAGACGACGACGCCCGGCGCTGATCCGTGCAGCGCCGCATCGTCACCCTGGCCGTGCTCACCGCGGTACTGGCCACCGTGGTGTTCGGCGTGCCCCTCGCAGTGGTCGCGCACCGGGACGCCCTCGACCACGAGGTGGCCGAGGCGCGCGATCTCGCCGCCGACACCGCCCTGGAGGTCGCGCCCTCGCTGGCGACACGGAACGACCTCCCCGACCTGTCCCGTTCACCCGAGGCAGATCTGACGATCGCCCTCTACGACGGCGACGGCCGGCGCCTCGCCGGCCGCGGGCCGGACACCGCCGACAGCCCCGCCCGGGACGCCGTCCGACTCGGGGACGTCGTCACCGACGAGGACGCCGGCGGCGAGATCGTCGTCGCGGTGCCGGTGACCGTCGACGGCCGGGTGCTGGCGGTGACACGAGCGGCGACCCCACGGGCCGAGGTCACCCACCTGACGCTGACCGCCTGGGGCGTGCTCGGCCTCCTCGCCGCGGGCGCCGTGCTCATCGGCGGCCTGGTCGCCCGGGGCCTGGCTCGCCGGCTCACCCGCCCTCTGGAGGCCCTGGCGGCCGGGGCCCACCGGCTCGGCGACGGCGACTTCAGCGTCCGCTCCGACCCCAGCGGCATCCCGGAGCTCGACGAGGTGGGCGGCGCACTGGACGCGACGGCGACCCGGCTCGGCGACCTCGTGGCCCGCGAGCGGTCCTTCGCCGGACGCGCCTCGCACCAGTTGCGCACGCCGCTCACGGGCCTGCGGCTGCACCTGGAGCGCGCGCTGACCTGCCCGCCGGCGGACCGGACGCGCGCGCTGCAGGACGCGCTGCAGGCGACGGACCGGCTCGAGGGCACGGTGCACGACCTGCTCGCGCTCACCCGGGAGACCCGGTCCGTCGGCGGGCTCGACGTCCCCCGCCTGGTCGCCGAGCTCGCCGACACCTGGGCGCCCATCCTGGCGCGCTCCGCCCGGCACCTGGACGCCCGCTGCGAACCCGGTCTGCCCGCCACGCCGGCCTCGCCGGCCGCGGTGCGGCAGGTGCTGACGGTGCTCCTCGACAACGCGACCTGCCATGGGAGCGGGGACGTCCTGCTCAATGCCCGCGACGCCGGGGGCCTGCTCGCCCTCGACGTCACCGACGAGGGCGGCGGCGAGGCCGCCGCCGAGCGCGTCCGCCGCGGACTCACGACGAGCGCCGGCGCCTCGGACCGGCTGGGCCTGCCGCTGGCCCGCTCGCTCGCCGACGCCGAGGGGGCACGACTCCGCCTCTCCGGCACGCGTCCGTTGTCGCTCACGCTGGTGCTCCCACCCGCGGAGGACGGGACCGGCGAACCCCCGGCGCGCTAGAGATACGCCCGGTCGTCCACTCCCCAGGGGAGCTGGCCGCGCACGATGCGGCGTCCGCTCACCGACTGCGGGATGATCCGCAGCCAGCTGCCGTGCTCTCCCGGTGCCCAGGCCTCCACGCCGACGGCGTGCGTGCGCTGGACCAGCTCCACCCGGTGGTGCGGGCCCACCTCCTCGGCCAGCCCGCGCACCAGGACGTTCCACCCCGTGCGGGTCGTCCGGTCGATGTCGTCGACCTCGAAGGTCACGTTGGCGTGCTCGGCCGCGCCCAGGGTCGACCCGGGGTGGGTCCGGACGACGATGGTGTGTCCGTCCATCCCGTAGTTCACCGGGATGATCAAGGGGTAGTGCTCGGCGATCACGCCGATCCGTCCGACCTCGTGGCCGGCCAGGAGCGCATGGCACTCCTCGACGGGGATCACCTCGAGCAGATGCGCGGCAGTCATCCCCCCAGCGTGACCGGGACCTCCGCGCCGCACCCGGGGCTCTTCGTCGGTGGGCGGAGGACCAACGGCCTGAGCCGGCGACGCGTCGACCCGACCTACGTCCTCCGCGCGGAGGCCCTTCGACGGTCCTGGCTCCCCGTTCCGCCACCTAGCGTCGGAGGCGACGGCAACCCGACGGATGGTGGTGGACGCACATGACCCGCGCCCTGATCGTGTACGAGTCGATCTTCGGCGATGCCCGCGTGATCGCGCACGCGATCGCCGATGGCCTGGCCGATGCCATGCCCGCGGACGTCGTGGCCGCCGCGGACGCCCCGGCCGAGATCGACCCGGACGTCGGCCTGCTCGTGGTGGGCGGACCGAACCACGCCTTCGGGATGCCGCGCCCCACCACCCGGCAGAGCGCCGTGGACCAGAACGACGCGCACATCACGGACACCCACACCGGCCTGCACGAGTGGCTGGGAAGTGCCCGGCTCACCCAGCGGGGCACACCCGCCGCGGCGTTCGACACCCGTGGATCGGGTCATCCGGTGCTGACCCGGATGGACCATGCGGCGAAGACCGAGGAGAAGCTCCTCGGCAAGCTGGGCGCCACCATCGCAGCGCCGGCCGAGCACTTCTTCGTCACCGGCACCGAGGGTCCTCTGGCCGAGGGCGAGGAGGAGCGAGCCCGCTACTGGGGACGCGTGCTGGGCGAACTCCTCACCACGGGGGCGGTGCCGGGCTGAACCCGGACCCACGACTCTGCGCGGTCCTCCGCGACCGGCAGCTGATGGGCCACCTCCTGCTCGCCGCTGGCCTCTCTTGGGCGTGGGGGGTGCCGGTCGCGCCCGCCGCAGGCACCGCCAGCCAGCGTTCCCGGCCTGCTCGGCCCCTCCGGCCGGTCGGCGAACGGCGTGCCCGGTGTGCTGATCGGACCGGTCACGACTCGGCGCCGGTCGCACCCTCGAGGAGCTGCGCGAGGGGCGAGGCCCCGTCCCCGCCACCGCCGAAGCCGGCGAGCCGACTGACCGGGATCGACGCGATCATCCGCATCATGTCCATGCCGAGGTCCCCGTGCTCGGCCCCCTGCTGCGTCGTCCTCGACAGGCCGGCGAGGATCTGCGGCCCCAACTCGGGATCGGCCATGAGCTCGCCCAGCGTCGACTCGGCCGTCACGGGTAGCCGCACCTCGTCGCCGGCGACGCTGACGGCCCCGCTCGCGCGGAGGTCCCGGCTGGAGACACCGGCGTGCACCAGATACTCGCCGGCCTCGAGGACCCATCGCTGCACGCGCGGGTTCCAGTAGGCCAGGTCCTCCCGGCGGAGCAGCACGGTGACCTCCCGGCTCTCGCCCGGTGCGAGGTCGACGGAGGCGAACCCCTTCAGCTCCCGGACCGCGCGAGTCACCGACGAGCCGGGCAGGCCGGCGTAGAACTGCACGACCTCGCGGCCGGCGCGCTCGCCGGTGTTGACGACCGTGACCGTGGCGGTGATCCCCTCGTCGGAGGCGGTCAGCGCCAGCCCGGAGACCTCGAACGTCGTGTACGACAGCCCGTGCCCGAAGGGGAAGGTCACGTCGATCTCGCGGCGGTCGTACCAGCGGTGCCCGACGAACAGACCTTCGCTGTAGCGCGCGTGCGAGAACTCGCCGGGGAAGTCGAGGTAGGCAGGGACGTCCTGGAGCCGCTGCGGCACCGTCTCGCTGAGCTTGCCCGAGGGGTTGACCGCGCTGGTGAGGACGTCGGCCAGCGCCGCGCCGCCGCCCTGGCCCAGCAGCGCCCCGTCGAGCAGCGCCGGCACCAGGTCCACGACCGGCGCCAGCCGGACGACGCCACCGTGCGACAGGACGACGACGGTCCGCGGCTGCACCGCTACCACGGCGCGCAGCACCTCGAGCTGGTCAGCGGGCAGATCGATGTGCTCGCGGTCGAAGCCCTCGGACTCCTGGCGGGCGGCGAGCCCGAGGAAGACGACGGCGACCCCGGACCGGCCGCCCAGCTCCACCGCCTCGGCCCGCAGCGCATCGACATCGCCCGAGCCATCGGTGGTGAAGCCGCGGGCGAAGGCCACCGTCCCCGCCAGGCGCGACCGGAGCTCCTCCAGCGGGACGTCCAGCCGGGACGCGTTGACGTGCGAGCTCCCCCCGCCCTGGTAGCGCGGCTGCTCGGCGAACTCGCCGATCACGGCGACGTCGGCATCGGCGGCCAACGGCAGGAGATCGCCGTCGTTCTTCAGCAGCACGACGCAGCGGGCGGCCACCTCGCGGGCGAGCTCGTGGTGCGCGTCGGCGTCGTAGGTGGCGTCCGGGCGCCTTCCGGCGGCGACCTTGGCGGCGAGCTCGGCGACCTTGCCGGCGCTGCGCCGCAGGGCGTCGGCGTCCAGGTCGCCGGACCCGACGGCGGCGGCGACGCGGGCGTCCCCGGCCGGGTCGGGGCCGGGCATCTGCAGGTCCAATCCGGCCGCGACCGCCACGACCCGGTCGTTGACCGCGCCCCAGTCGCTGACGACGGCGCCCTGGAAACCCCACTCCCCGCGCAGGACGTCGGTGAGCAGCCACGGGTTCTCCGATGCGTACACGCCGTTGACCCGGTTGTAGGCGCTCATCACCGTCCACGGCTGGGCGTCCTCCACCACGCGCTGGAACGCGCGCAGGTAGATCTCGCGCAGTGGCCGCTCGTCGACGTCCGAGCTCGCCCGCATCCGGTCGTGCTCGTGGTTGTTGGCGGCGAAGTGCTTGAGCGAGGTGCCGACGCCCTGGCTCTGGACGCCCCGCACCCAGGCCGCGCCCAGGACACCGCTGAGGTGAGGGTCCTCGGAGTAGTACTCGAAGTTCCGGCCGCCGCGGGGGTCCCGGCGGATGTTGATGCCCGGCCCGAGCAGGACGCCGACGCCCTCGGCCTGGCACTCCCGGCCGAGCGCCTCTCCGACCCGCTGGGCGAGCTCCGGGTCCCAGGACTGCGCCAGCCCGGCGGCGGGCGGCAAGCAGGTCGCCGGCCGGCTGCCGCCGAGTCCGAGGTGGTCGACCGCCCCCTCCTCCTGCTTGCGGAGGCCGTGCGGCCCGTCGGTCACGAGCACCGAGGGGACGTCGCCCACCCCGCCCGCGGTCCAGAACGACCTCCCGCTGCCGAGCGCGGCCTCCTCCTCCAGCCTCGCCGTATCGGTCCCGGGCTGCTCTCCGTCGGCGGGCATCAGGTGCGGTCCTCTCGTCAGGTCGCCGTCGGCGACGCGCTGATCTGGGTGCGGATCTCCTCGAGGAACCGGAACATGGCGACGGTATCCGCGGCGGGGTGCCCGGGGGCTGTCGGTGCCGGCCGCGTCCGCGTCGTCGTGCCGACGGACCGTTCTCGCCTACTGCGATCGCAGTAGGTCAGTCCCCCGTCTCGCCCGCGATGCTCAGCGCCCCGGTCGGGCAGGCCGAGATCGCGTCCCGGACCTCCTCCTCGGTGCCGCCGTCCGGGTTGAGGACGTAGGCGATGGTCGCGTCGTCCTGGGCGAAGGTCCGCGGCGCGTAGATCGTGCACTGCCCCGACCCCATGCAGAGGTCGCGGTCGACGCGGATGTCCAGGGGTGGCCCTCCACCTCGGTCGGCCGTCATCAGCTGAACTCCAGGTGCAGGTGGGTGATGCCACGGAACATGAAGGTCGGCATGTACTGGTAGCGACGGGCACCGGCCGGGCCGTGGTGGGCCTCGGAGACGGCGATGTCCGTGGTCCGGTCGAACAGCCGCTCGATGGAGATGCGGACCTCCGTGCGCGCCAGCGGCGCCCCGGGGCAGGTGTGGACCCCGTGCCCGAACGCGACGTGCCGGCGCACGTTCGGCCGGTCGGGACGGAACTCCATGGGCTCCTCGAACTGGCGGGGGTCCCGGTTGGCCGCCCCGTGCAGCACCAGCACCCGGCTGCCCGCGGGCAGGTCCACGCCGCCGAGCGTGGTCGACCTCCGGACCAGCCGGAAGACGCCCTTGACCGGCCCCTGCGTCCGCAGCGTCTCCTCGATGAACCTCGGGATCAGCGCGCGGTCGGCCCGCAGCGCCGCCTGCAGGGCCGGGTCGTCGGCGATGATCTGCAGGGCCGTGCCCAGCAGCCGGACGGTGGTCTCCTGGCCGGCGGCGAACAGGTTGGACGCGATCCGCGCGACCTCGAGCGGCTCCGGGACCGTGCCGTCGGGGTAGGTCGCCATCGCCATGCCGGTCAGCACGTCCCCGCGGGGCTCGCGCCGCCGTTCCTCGATCCGCTCGACGAAGTAGTCGTACAGCGGCGACAGCGAACGGTGCAGCCCGCCGCCGCCCTCGTGCGAGTCGCTCAGCTCCTCACCCAGGCCCATGATCGAGAGCAGCCGCTGGTGGTCGGACTCGGGCACGCCGAGCAGGTCGGCGATGATCAGCAGGGTGTACGGCTGGGCGTAGTCGTCGATGTACTCGCAGCCGCCCCGGGCCAGGACGACGTCGAGCTGGCGGTCGGTCAGGCGGTGGACGAACTCCTCGTTCTCCTGCAGGCGCTTCGGGGTGATCAGACCCATGAGCAGCGCCCGGTGCGCCGTGTGCGTCGGCGGGTCGAAGGTGACGATCTGGTCGCCCTGCGCCATCTGGCCCCGGTACCGCTCGACGAGTTCGGTGATGTCGTCGCCCGCCACCTCGACGCCCTCGGGGAACGGGGACATCGGCCCGGTCACCACGTTGGCCGACGAGAAGGTCTCGGAGTCCCGGAAGACGGTGAGGGCCTCCTCGAAGCCGGACACGACGGCGCAGCCGTACCGGGTGTCCATGTACACCGGGTGCTCGCGGACGAGGGAGTCGTAGTAGGCGTACGGATCGAGCGCCGTCGCCTGGTCGGTGAAGGGGTCGATCGCGGTGACGTCGGTCATCCGTCGGCTCCGGTTCTGCTGAGGTCGGGATCGGTCGAGGTGCTGCAGCTCAGGCGCGCGGGCCGCCGGCGACGTAGAGGACCTGGCCGGAGACGAAGCCGGCGCCCTCGCTGGCGAAGAAGGACACGGCGTGGGCGATGTCGGCGACCTGGCCGACCCGGCCCACCGGGATGCCCTTCGCCCGCTCCGCGGCGTAGTCGTCCCACGACCGGCCGAGGCGCTCGGCGGTGGCCCGGGTCATGTCGGACTCGACCAGGCCGGGCGCGACCACGTTGGCGGTGACGCCGAACTTCCCCAGCTCAACGGCCAGGGTCTTGGTGAAGCCCTGCAGTCCGGCCTTGGCCGCCGAGTAGTTGGCCTGCCCGCGATTGCCCAGCGCCGCCGTCGAGGACAGGTTCACGATCCGGCCCCACGCCGCGTCGATCATGTGCTTCTGCGCCGCGCGGGACATGAGGAACGACCCGCGCAGGTGCACGGCCATCACCGTGTCCCAGTCGGACTCGGTCATCTTGAACAGCAGGTTGTCGCGGGTCACGCCGGCGTTGTTGACCAGCACGACCGGCGGGCCGAGCTCGGATGCGATCCGGTCGACGGCGGACTGGACCTGCTCGGCGTCGCTGACGTCGGCTCCCACCCCCAGCGCCCGGCCCCCGGCGGACTCGATCGCCTCGACGGTGCCCGTCGTCGCCGCCTCGTCGAGGTCCAGCACCGCGACGGCCAGGCCGTCCGCTGCCAGCCGCTGCGCGGTCGCGGCACCGATGCCGCGGGCCGCGCCGGTGACGATGGCGGTCCGTCGGCCGGCGGTGGATCCCGTCATGCTGACTCCTTCTCTCGCACGGATGAGCGGAACCGGGCCCGAGCCCCACGTCGCTCGCCCGTCGGGACGACCGTACCGCCGAACAATAGTCGACGTCGAAGTCAGGAATGACTGGCCCCGGGAACCTGCGGGCGGGCAGGCTGGGGTCATGACCGTCGACTCCCGGCTCCTCGACTTCGTCGCCACCCGCAACCGCGGCGTGCTCGCCACCCTCAAGCGCGACGGACGCCCGCAGCTGTCCACGATCGGCTTCTCCTACGACGCCGAGCAGCGGCTGTTCCGGGTGTCGGTGACCGCCGACCGCGCCAAGACCCGCAACGCCGAGCGCGACCCCCGGGTCACCCTGCACGTGAACAGCGACGACTACTGGACCTGGGCGGCCGTCGACGGGACCGCCGACCTGTCACCGGTGGCCAGCGGTCCGCACGACGACACGGTGGAGGAGCTGGTCGCCCACTACCGCGCGGTCAGCGGCAAGGAGCACCCGGACTGGGACGGGTACCGGGCGGCCCTGGTCACCGAACGGCGACAGGTCCTCCGCTTCACCGCCGAGCACACCTACGGCCGGATCGCCGACTGAGGGCCCCACCCGGCGGCAGCAGTCCGGCCGGGGCGACCGCATCGCCGGGCTCGGTCGATGGCACGCGCGGGAGCCGGTCACTACCCTTCGGCCGTGACCGGCGATGGAGGGACCTCCGAGGGAACTGCCGCCGGCAAGAAGCCGACCCGCGACCTCCTGCTCGACAGCCTGGAACGGCTCATGATCCAGGACGGCTACGCCGCGGTGTCCTACCGCGCGGTGGCCGCCGAGGCGGGCGTGACGCCGAGCCTCGTGCAGTACTACTTCCCGTCCCTGGACGAGTTGCTCGGCGCTGCGGTCCGCCGTCGGTCCGAGCAGAACATCGTCCGGTTGCGGGCGGCGCTGGCGGAGCGACCCGACGAGCCGTTGCGCGTGACGTGGGACTTCAGCCGGGAGGAGGCCACGGCCACGCTCATGACGGAGTTCACCGCCCTGAGCAACCACCGCAAGTCCATCCGTGCGGTGATCGCGGAGGTGACCGAGCAGGTGCGGGAGATCCAGTTGTCGGCCCTGCGCGATGCCACCGAGAACCGCTCGTTCCCCGTGGGCGACCTGACTCCCGAGGCGCTGCTGTACCTGCTGGCGGGCATCCCCAAGCTGATGAGCCTGGAGAAGGGCATCGGCGTGGAGACCGCGCACGCGCACACCGTCCAGGCACTGGAGTCCTACCTGGACGCTGTCGAGCCGCGCCGACCGGCGCGGCCCGACGGCGGAGGTGGCGACCGGCACCCCTCGGGCGCCTGACCGCCCCGGCGGTCAGCCCACCAGGGCCGGCATGCTCGCCCACCCGCGCACCGTGGACGACCGGGCACGGCGTGCCTGCGTCATGTCGATCTCCCACGTCGGGAAGCGCTTGAGGACCTCCTCCAGCGCGACGCGTCCCTCCAGCCGGGCGAGGGCGGCGCCTAGGCAGACGTGGGCACCGGTGCCGAACACCATCTGGCCGGTGACGCGACGGTGGACGTCGAACCGGTCGGGGTCGTCGAAGCGTCGCTCGTCCCGGTTGGCGCTGCTGAGCATGCAGAGCAGAGCACTCCCGGCGGGGACCGTCTCCCCGTGGAACTCGACGTCCTCCGTCACGTATCGGGCCACGTGCGGACCTGGCGGCTCGTAGCGGAGCAGTTCCTCCACCGCGTTCGGGATCAGGCTCGGGTCCTCGACCAGCTCGGCCCGCTGGTCCGGGTGCTCCGCCAGGACCTTGCCCATCCACCCGAAGAGGCGACCCGTCGTCTCCACCCCGGCTCCCGCCACGACCGCGAGGAACACCAGGACCTCGCTCTTCCGGAGCTTGCGGAGGGTTCCGGTCTCGTCGGTGAACTCGACGGTCAACAGGTCGGTGATGAGGTCGTCGGAGGGGTTCTTCGCCCGCCACTCCACGTACTCGGCGTAGTGCGCCCCTCCGGCGGCGTAGTTGTCCTTATCGACGTTCATCGGCTCGCCGGCCTGGTTCTCCAGCGACTTCTGAGCGTGCTCGCGGACGGCGGGCTGCTCGGCGTGCGGGATGCCGACGAGCATGCCGATGGTGCGCATCGGCAGTTCCGCGCCGATGTCCGCGACGAAGTCGAAGCGCCCACTCCCGACGAGCGGGTCCAGGCTGCCCGCGCAGAACGCGCGCACCTGCGACTCGATCTCGCGCATCTTCCTGGGCCGGAACAGCCGCGCGACGAGAGCGCGGTGCATCGCGTGCAGGGGCGGGTCCTCGTTGATGAAGACGCCTGGGGGGATGACCGGCTCGGCCAGCACCACCTCGAGGATGTCGCCCTTCGCCGAGCTCAGCCGTTCGTGGTCGCGCAGCGCCGCCTCGACGTCGTCGGCCCGGCTGAGGCCGTAGAAGCCGTGCTTCTCGTTGTGGTACAGCGGCGACTCGTCCCGCAGACGCCGGTACGTCGGGTAGGGATCGAGGTCGATCTCCACGTCCCAGGGGTCGTAGTACAGGTCGCTCATGGCGCTGCCTCCGCTCTCCGTGCGCCCATCTGGAACGCGGACCATACGGTCGTACAGGGCCCGCGTCGGGTCAAGCGCCCGCTCGCGACTCGTCCGGCGGCCGACGGGGTGGTCCCGGTCACATGTTTCCCTTTACGCCCGTACAGGGCTGCCCTAGGGTCCCCGGCGTGAGTACGCGAGGCAGGTCGTGAATCGGGTCGCCGTCGTCACCGGGGGCGCCTCCGGTGTGGGCCTGGCCATCGGCCGGCACCTGGCGCGGCAGGGTCACCGGATCGCCGTCCTCGACCGGGACGGCACAACCGCGGAACGCGCCGCGGGCGATCTGCGGGACGGCGGCGCGGAGGCGCAGGCGTTCGCCGTCGACGTCGCCGACCGCGCCGCCGTCGAGTCCACGTTCGCCGCGGTCCGGACGGGTCTGGGCCCGGTACACGTCCTGGTCACGAGCGCCGCGGTCTCCGGCTTCACCCCCCTCGACGCCATCACGTGGGAGGAGTGGGACCGGTACCTCGCCGTGAACCTGTCCGGCACGTTCGCCTGCATCAGGGCCGCTCTCCCCGACATGGTCGAGGCGGGATGGGGTCGCATCGTCACCATCTCGTCCGCGGCCGGCCAGACCGGGGTCGCCCGGCAGACGCACTACTCCGCGACGAAGGGCGGCGTGATCGCGCTGACCAAGGCGGTCGCCAAGGAGTACGCGGGCCGCGGCATCACCGCCAACTCGCTGCCCCCGTTCGCCGTCGAGACGCCGATGCTGGCGCACGCGCGGGATTCCGGGGACCTGCCCGCACCCGAGGTGCTCCAGCGCATGATCCCGGCCGGTCGGGTGGGCACCCCGGACGACCTCGCCGCCACCTGCGCGTTCCTGTGCAGCGAGGAGGCCGGCTACCTGACCGGTCAGGTCATCGGCGTCAACGGCGGAGCGGTCACGTGAGCGACAGGTTCTCGGTCGAGGGACGGGTCGCCGTCGTGACGGGCGGCGGCACCGGCATCGGACGCGCCTCGGCTCTGCTGCTGGCCGAGCACGGGGCCGACGTCGTGCTCGCCGGCCGGCGTCCCGAGCCGCTCGAGCAGACCGCCGCCGAGATCGAGCAGCTCGGCCGCCGCGCCCTCGCCGCGCCGACCGACGTCACCGATGCCGCCCGGTGCCAGGACCTGGTCGACCGCACGCTCCAGGAGTTCGGCCGACTGGACATCCTCGTCAACAGCGCCGGCGGCGCTCCCCTGCGCCCCATCCTCGACGTGACCGAGCAGGAGTGGCAGGACATCCTGGCGCTGAACCTCGGTAGCGCCTGGTTCCTGTCACGGTGCGCGGCACACCACATGATCGGCCGGCAGAAGGGCGCGATCGTGAACATCTCCTCCGGCGCGAGCATGCTGGCGATGCCGCCGGCGGCCGTCTACGGCGCGGCGAAGGCGGCCCTGAACAGCCTGACGGGCAGCATGGCGGCCGCCTGGACCGGCCAGGGCGTGCGGGTCAACGGGATCGCCGTCGGCGCCGTGCGCGCCGCGACCCTCACCGACGAGGCCCAGCGCATGGGGCTCGACGCCGAGGACTTCGGCCGGAACAACGGCCTGGGCCGCCTCGGCGACCCGGACGAGATCGCCCACGGGGTGCTCTTCTTCGCCTCGGACGCGTCGAGCTTCTGCTCGGGCCAGACCCTGCGGATGCACGGCGGACCCGGCGCGAGCGGCGTCTGACACCAGGGGCGCCGCCCCTCCCCCACCCGTCCCCTCGCGTCAGGAGCAACCGCCATGGACCCGATCGACCTCGAGCGGCTCGCCCGCGACGTGCAATACCTCAAGGACCGCCGCGAGATCGAGGACGTGGTGCACCGCCACGCGCGCGGGCACGACCGGTTCGACGTGGACCTCATGACCTCCTGCTACCACCCCGACGGCATCGACGAGCACGGCGCCGCGGTCAACACCGGTCCCGACTACGGGGCCTGGGCGAACGAGATCCACGCCCAGGGCTCGCGGCTGACCCTGCACAACATCACGTCGCACACCTGCGAGATCGACGGCGACACCGCGCACGCGGAGAGCTACGTCCTCGTCGCCCTGCTCAACCCCGACGGCGTGACGGCGCGGTTCCTCAACGGGCGGTACGTCGACCGGCTCGAGCGGCGCGACGGCGTCTGGCGGATCGCGCTGCGCCGCTGCACCCTCGACGTCCTCATCCAGGGGGACGCATCCCTGATGGCCTCCCCGTACCTCAGCGCGAGCCGCTACATCCAGGGGCAACGCGACGAGACCGACGTCTCGTACCAGCGCCCGCTGGACCTGGCGGTCGACGTGCCACGGCTGGGCGAGTGACGCCCGGCCTGATCCGTCCCGACATGGCGGCCCTGGTCGGGCAGCCCTACGACGTCCGCGTCTCCTTCCCGGTGACCTCCTCGGACATCCGGCGCTGGGTCATCGCGGTGTACCACCCGGAGCCGCCCCCACCGCGCTACCTCGACCCGGCTGCCGAGCCCGGGGGGCGGCTCGTCGCCCCGCTCGACATGAACGTGTTCGCCTGGGGCGCCGCCCGGGTGGTGCCGACCGGCCGGGAGATCGACGTCGACCCCGTGCTCGCCGCGTACGGGGCCGTGGAGCACCACCTCGGCGTCGTGCCGCCCGACCTGCGGCACGGGCTGCACGGTGGCGCCTCGGTCACCTACACCGGCGTCCGCATCCGTCCTGGCGACGTCATCACCACGAGCACCGTCATCGACCGGTACCTGGAGAAGCGTGGCCGGGTGGGGCCGATGCTCATCGCCGACCTCGAGACCACCTGGACCGACCAGGACGGGCGAACGGTCAAGGTCGCCCGCATGTCCCAGATCCGCTACTGACCCGCCCCGGACACGGGCGGCCGGTCAGGAGACGACGCGGCCGCCGTTGACGCCGATGGTCTGCCCCGTGACGTAGCCGGCCGCCTCCTGGCAGAGCCACGCACACGTGTTCGCGATGTCGTCGGGCTCGCCGACGCGCCGCACCGGGATGGACTTGGCGAGGACCTCGACGGGCACCTGGAAGCGCGCGCTGTTCGCGTCGGCCATGATCGTGCCCATCACGGACCCGGGCGGGATGTTGTTGACCGTGATCCCCAGCGGACCGAGCTCCTGCGCCAGCGACCGCGTCAGGGTGATGACCGCGCCCTTCGACGACGAGTACGCGGCCATGTTCGCCGTCCCCGTCTGCGCCGAGGAGGAGGAGATGTTGACGATCCGGCCCCAGCCGGCCGCCTTCATGTCCGGCAACACCTCCTGGGTGACGATGAACGTGCCCTTGACGTTCACGGCGTAGACGGAGTCCCACAGCTCGTCCGTCGTCTGCTCGAACGGCGTGAAGTCGGTGACGCCGGCGTTGTTCACCAGGACGTTGACGGGGCCGAGCGCCTCGCGGGCCGTCGCGACCGCCGCCTGCACCTGGTCCCGCCGGGAGATGTCCGCACCGAGGGCCACCGCCCTGCCGCCCGCCGCCTCGATCGCCGTGACCGTGTCCGCGCAGCGGTCGGCGTCCAGGTCCAGAACGCCGATCGCGAGTCCGTCCGCGGCCAGGCGCTTCGCGCAGGCCGCGCCGATCCCCGCCGCCGCACCGGTGACGATGGCAACTCTGGTGGTCACTCGCTGTCCTTTGTCCGTCGAGGTCTCTACGAAGGGGGTCCGCCCGTCAGGCGAAGGGCTCCTCGCCCTCGAGCTTGGTGCGGTGCATCATGCGGCCGCTGTCGGCCGGGTACGCCTCGGCCTTGTGCATGGTGCCGGTGTTGTCCCAGATGACCATGTCCCCGACGCTCCACCGGTGCCGGTAGACGAACCGGTCCTGGGTGGCGTGGTCGCGCAGACGGGTCAGCAACGCCTGACCCTCGCGCAGGTCCATCCCCTCCACGTGGGAGGCCGTCGACCCGAGGACCAGCGACTTGCGGCCCGAGCGGTGCTTCCACACGAGCGGGAGGACGTTGGGCTCGAAGCGCTGCCACGCCCGGAGCTCGTCGTAGCTGGGTTCCGGCCGGACATAGCGCTGCGCCGTCTCGAACATGTGCACGACGCGCAACTGGTCGAACTCCTCCTGCTCCTGAGGGGGGAGGTCGTCGAACGCCGCGTAGGTGTTGGCGAAGAGCGTGTCGCCACCGACCGGGGACAGCCGTCGCGCACTCATGACCGACGCGAGGATCGGCACGTCCGCCGTCGTGCCGTCGATGTGCCAGTAGAACGCGCCCTTGATGAACTCGGCGTTCGGGTTCTCCAGCGGATCGATGGTGACCTTGTAGATCCCGCCCTCGCCCTCCTCGACGATCCGCCCGAGGGTGCGGGTGAACGCCACCTGCTGCTCGTCCGTGAGGCCGATCCGCGGGAAGACGATCACCCCGCGCTGCTCCAGCAGCGCACGGATGTCCTGGGCGAGGGCACCGCTGAGCAGCGTGTCGACGTCGGTCTCGATCACGGTCCCGATCCGCGGCGCGACGTCCGTCTGCCGGAGTTCTGACGTGCTGGCCTGGGTTCGCATGACACCTCTTCGGACGGCCGCCCGGAGGCAGCGGATGAGGGGCTTAGGCGACTGATTAATACCGCCCGCTAGTGTGTCCGTCAACACACTGCCGGAGGGAGAACCGTGGTCGACGTCGAACTCGACGAGGGCGTTGCGGTCATCACGATCGATCGTCCGCACGCCCGGAACGCGATCGCGCTGTCGACCATGGGCGAGCTGGAGGACGCGCTCGACCAGGTCGCGGGGGCGCGTGCGCTGGTCATCCGCGGGGCCGGCGACCGGGCCTTCGTCTCCGGTGGGGACCTGAAGGAGCTCGCCGCGATCCGGACCGAGGAGGACGCCGCCGCGATGGCCTGGCGGATGCGCCGGATCTGCGACCGCATCGCCGCCTTCCCGGCTCCGGTCGTCGCCGCGCTCAACGGGCACGCACTGGGCGGCGGGGCCGAGGTCGCGGTCGCCGCCGACATCCGGGTCGCCGCCGACGACATCCGCATCGGCTTCACGCAGGTGACGCTGGCGATCATGCCGGCCTGGGGCGGCGCGGAGCGGCTGGCCACCCTGGTCGGGCGCGGCCGCGCGCTGATGCTCGCGGGCAGCGGCACGGTGCTCGACCCCGTCGAGGCCCAGCGACTCGGCCTGGTCGACGTCGTCCTGCCGCGCGCGTCCTTCGAGGCCGGGTGGCGCGAGCTGGCACGGTCGCTCGCCAACCGGCCTGCCGGCGAGATCAAGCGCATCACCGCCCCGGACGCGACGGCCGAGGACGCCGTCCGTGCCTTCGCCGGCACGTGGGTGTCCGACGACCACTGGCGCCTGGCCGACGCGGTCCTGAAGAAGAGGTGACGGGCGGCGCTCCCTAGGACGCGAGCTCGACCACGGTCGCGTTCGCGGTGCCGCCGCCCTCGCACATCGTCTGCAGGCCGTAGCGGAGCCCGGTGTCGCGCATGTGGTGGATCATGCGCGTCATCAGGACCGCCCCGGAGGCCCCGAGCGGGTGTCCGAGCGCGATCGCGCCACCGAGCGGGTTGACCCGTGCCGGGTCGGCGCCGGTCTCGGCGAGCCAGGCGAGCGGGACGGGTGCGAACGCCTCGTTGACCTCGAAGACCCCGATGTCGGAGAGGTCCAGCCCGGCCTTCCCCAGGACCTTCGCCGTCGCGGGGATGGGGCCGGTGAGCATCAGGACGGGGTCGGAGCCGGTCACCGCGCCGGCGCGGTAGCGGACGAGCGGGGTGAGCCCGAGCTCCCGGGCGCGCTCGGGCGTGGTCACCAGCAGCGCCGCCGCGCCGTCGGAGATCTGCGAGGAGTTCCCCGCGTGGATCACGCCGTCCTCGGCGAAGGCCGGCTTCAGTCCGGCGAGGCCGTCCACGGTGGTGCCGCGCCGGATGCCCTCGTCCGCCGTCACCGTCGTGTCGCCGGTCGCGACGGGGAGGATCTGCGCGTCGAAGGCGCCGGCGTCCTGCGCCGCCGCCGCCCGCGCGTGGGACTCCGCGGAGAACTCGTCCAGCCGGGCCCGCGAGAAGCCCCACTTCTCCGCGATGCGCTCCGCCGAGATGCCCTGGTTGAACGAGAAGCCGTCGTAGCGCTCGATGGCGGCCGGTCCGTAGGGCTGCCCGTCGGCCCTCGCGGCACCCAGTGGCACCCGGCTCATGACCTCCACTCCCCCGGCCACCACGACGTCCATCTGCCCGGACATCACGGCCTGGGCGGCGAAGTCCAGCGCCTGCTGCGACGACCCGCACGCCCGGTTGACCGTGGTGCCGGGGATCTCCTCGGGCCAGCCGGCGGCCAGCACGGAGTACCGGCCGATGTTGCTCGACTGGTCACCGACCTGGGAGACACAGCCCCAGACGACGTCGTCGACGACGTCGGGTTCCACGCCGGCCCGGCGCAGCAGCTCGTTCAGCACCGACCCGGACAGGTCGGCGGGGTGGACGCCGGCCAGCCCGCCCCTGCGCCGGCCCACCGGCGTGCGCACCGCCTCGACGATGACCGCTTCCCGCATGTTCTCCACCCTCTCGATCAGTAGCTCCGTGGCAGCCCGAGCACGTGCGAGCCGAGGTAGTTCAGGATCATCTCCTGGCTGATCGGGGCGATCTTCATCAGCCGCGCCTCGCGGAAGTAGCGCGCGACGTTGTACTCCTCGGCGTAGCCCATCCCGCCGTGGGTCTGCAGCGCACGGTCGGCCGCGGTGAACCCGGCGTCGGCACAGAGGTACTTGGCCGTGTTCGCCTCCCGACCGCACGGACGTCCGTGGTCGTAGAGCCAGGTCGCCTTCCGCAGCACCAGCTCGGCGGCGTCCAGTCGCGCGAGCGAGTCGGCGAGCGGGAACTGGATGCCCTGGTTCATGCCGATCGGCCGGCCGAAGACCTCCCGCTGGTTGCCGTAGGCGACCGCCCGGTCGAGCGCGACGCGGCCGATGCCGAGGGCCTCGGCGGCGATGAGCATCCGCTCGGGGTTGAGCCCGTCGAGGATGTAGGTGAAGCCCCGGCCCTCCTCGCCGACGCGGTCCTCGACCGGGATGCGCAGGTCGTCGATGAAGAGCTCGTTCGAGGTGACGGCGTTGCGGCCCATCTTGCGGATGGGCCGGATGTCGACGTGGGCGCGGTCGAGGTCGGTCAGGAACAGCGTCATCCCGTCCGTCTTGCGCTCGACGTCCTCCAGCTTGGTCGTGCGGGTGAGGAGCAGGATCTTCTCCGACTCCACGGCCTTGGAGATCCAGACCTTGCGGCCGTTGACCACGTAGCTGTCGCCGTCCCGGCGGGCGAAGGTCGTGATCCGGGTGGTGTCCAGCCCGGCCCCGGGCTCCGTGACGCCGAAGCACACGTGCAGGTCACCGCTGGCGATGCGCGGCAGCGTCCGCGCCTTCAGCTCGTCCGACCCGTGGACCACCACCGGGTGCATGCCGAAGATCGACATGTGGATGGCGCTCGCGGCGTTCATGCCGCCGCCGGACCGCGCGACCTCCTCCAGCAGGAGGGACGCCTCGGTGATGCCGAGACCGTGCCCGCCGTAGGCCTCGGGGATGGTCAGCCCGAGCCAGCCGCCGGAGGCGATGGCGTCGTAGTACTCGGTCGGGAACTCGTGGGCCTCGTCCTTCTCCGCCCAGTAGTGGTCGTCGAACCGGCGCACCAGCGCCGCCACCGACTTCCGGATCAGTTCCTGGTCCTCGGTCAGGTCGAACTCCACGACCCCCACCCTCCTGAGAGCTGCCGACGTCCTCGCCACGCGAGCTCACCACGGGACGGGGAGAGCGGAGGAAGCGGGGCGAACGCGTCGGGGGGATCCCACGCCGGCTCCGCCGTGGTCCGAGTGTTGACGCTTTTTGAAGGTGATGTCAATATTCAGTCACTCGATGAAGAACGTCCCCGGCCGGTGTCCACCGTCCGGGGAGACCTGGAGGAGCATCGGTATGGCACTGCCTGCAGAGTTCGCTGACCTGGAGCCCTACGCGGACTGGATCCTGCCGACCGAGCCGCAGCGGTACGACAAGCGTCTCGCCTCCTCGATGGAGCAGATGCAGGCGTTCTACGACGTGGCCTTCCCCCGGATGGAGCAGGCCCTGGCGTACCTCGGCGACACCCCGCTCGAGGACCTGTCGGAGCCCGAGCGCAACCTGCTCTACCTCATGCAGTCGCTGGTCATGGTGTCCTTCCCGATCGAACTCTGGCGCCAGCCGCGGGTCCCGGACACCGGTGCCGCCTACCTCGACCTGATCGTCGAGCCGGTCGTCGCCTGATCCCCCCGGGGCGCCGGCCGCGCCCCGCCCGACCGGGCACCGGAGGACCCTCGGGGGTCCTCCGGTGCCCGGTTCGCTGTCGTCCCCGGCGCTCACTCCGCCGGCAGGGCCAGCAACCGCCTCGCCGCGCCGTAGACGTCGGAGCGCCCGTCGCCGACCTCGGCCACCAGGCCGTCGAGGTCGGGGTGGCTCCGGAGCAGGGTCTGGGCCAGCGACAGGACCTGGACCCGGGCGCGCGCCGCGCGGCGATCCGGATCGTCGGCCCGGTGGTGGGCCTCGATCGCCTCGACCAGCTCGGGCACTCCCTCGCCCCGGATCGCGACCAGGGTGAGGACCGCGAGACCGGTCTCGACGTGCAGGTCGCGCACGGTCTGGGCCGCGCCCTCCCGGTCGGCCTTGTTCACCACCAGCAGGTCGGCCACCTCCAGCAGGCCGGCCTTCGCGGCCTGCACCGCGTCGCCAGCCCCCGGGTTCAGGACGACGACCGTGGGGTCGGCGACGGCGGCGATCTCCACCTCGGACTGGCCGACGCCGACGCTCTCCAGCAGCACCACGTCGAAGTCCAGGGCCGCCAGGACCCGCAGCGCCGCCGGGACCGCCGCCGCCAGGCCGCCGAGGTGCCCACGGGTCGCCAGGGAGCGGATCAGCACATCGGGATCGGACACGTGCTGGGCCATCCGGATCCGGTCCCCCAGGATGGCTCCGCCGCTGTACGGGGACGAAGGGTCGACGGCGAGCACGGCGACACGGAGGCCGCGCTCGCGGTAGGCCCCGACGAGCGCCGCGATGGTCGTGGACTTCCCCGCGCCCGGCGGCCCGGTCACCCCGACCACGCGGACCGGACCGGCGTCGATCGCGTCCAGCAGGACGCCGCGTTCCGGCCCCTCCGCGAGCGTCAGCAGCCGCCCCACCGCGCGGCGGGACCCGCCGCGCGCCGCGTCGAGCAACGCGGCGACCGCGGCCGGGCCGGGTGGGCCCTCCCGATGAGCGCTCAGTCCGGTGCCCACGGGCGATCCCTCAGGACGCGGCGGAGGACCTTGCCGGACGGCAGTCGCGGGATCTCGTCCACGATCTCCACCCGGCGGGGGCGCTTGTAGGAGGCCAGGCGCTGCCCCACGAGGTCCCGCAGCTCGGAGGGGTCCACCGGCCTGGAGACCGTCACGGCGGCCATCACCGCCTCGCCGTCGGCCGGGTCGGGGACGCCGAAGACCGCGCAGTCGGTCACCGCGGGATGGCCGTGCAGCACCGCCTCGACCTCGGCGGGGGCCACCTGGAACCCCCGCACCTTGATCATCTCCTTGGACCGGTCGGTGAGCCGGACCCAGCCCTCGGCGTCGACCGTGCCGACGTCGCCCGTCCGGTACCAGCCGTCGTCGAACGCGTCGGCGGTGGCCTCGGCCGGCACGTACCCGACCATGGCCGACGCTGCCCGGGCCTGGATCTCCCCCACCTCCTCCGGCGGCAGCGTCTCGCCGGTCTCGAGCGACACCACCCGCAGCTCCACCCCGGGGACGGCCCGGCCGGCGCTGTCGAGCCGGGCGCCGTCCAGCGGGTTGCAGGCGATGACGGGCAACTCGGACGCTCCGTAGGCGGGTACCCAGCCCACCCCGGTGCGCCGGGTCACGGTCTCGGCGACGCTCGGGGTGACCGGCGTGGCCCCCCACATGATGTAGCGCAGGGAGGAGAGGTCGAAGGCCTCCAGCCGGGGGTGGTCGGCCATGGCCAGCGCGATGGGCGCCACCGCCATCTCCACGGTGATGCGGTCGGTCTCGATGGCGTGCAGCACGGCGTCGAGGTCGAACCGGCGGTGCAGCCGCATCCAGGCGCCGGCCTCGAGGACCGTGACGATGTTGAGCAGCCCGAGGATGTGCGACGGCGGCGTGGCCACCTGCAGCCGGTCGTCGGCGGTGAGCCCGAGGGCGTCGCGCCAGTGGACGACGGCCGCCCCCAGCGTCGCGTGGGTGTGCCGCACCGCCTTGGGCATGCCCGTCGTCCCGGAGCTGAAGACCAGCACGGCGTCCGCCGCCGGATCGGGGACGACCACGGGCACGTCGGCGGCCGGGGTGATCGGCTCGTCGAGCGACACCATCGGCACGAGCTCGGCCAGCACCGGGTGGTCACCGACGGCGTGCTCCGGTGAGGTGATCCGCAGGGCGTGCTCGGCCTCCCCCCGCCGCCAGGCCGGGCTGAACAGGACGACCGCGGCGCCCAGTCGCCAGATGGCGAGCACCGCGACCACGAACTCCGGCCGGTTCGACGACATCAGCGCCACCCGGCTCCCCGACCGCACCCCGCGTGCGGCGAGGGTGCCCGCCAGCCCGGCGGCCAGTGCGTGCAGCCGCGGGGCGGAGAACTCCTGGTCCTCGAAGACCAGGACGGTGCGCTCGCCGTCGAGCGGCTCGGTCGGGCTCATGCCCAGGGGTCCCCTTCCTCGGAGTGCCGGCGCTACGGGAGCGTCGCCGCGGAGCCGTGCTCGCCCAGCTCCGGCGGCGGGCCGTAGGCGGGGACATGGCCGGCGATGCGGATCGGGCTGCCCACCAGGCGGAAGCCCCCGGCGTCGACCACCATCTCCGGGGTGGCGTCCAGGGCCTCGGGCAGGGACCGCACGGCACCCGCGGGGACCCCCAGGGGTCGCAGCCGCTTCTCCCAGCCGATCGCCGTGTCGCCGGCCAGCACCTCGGTCACCGCGGCGACGACCTCGCTGCGGCGGGCGGCGCGCTCGGCCATCGAGGTGAACCCGTCGATCCCGGCCTCTCCGGCGAAGGCCGCCCAGAAGCGGTCGTGGGTCACGAACAGGGCCAGGTGCCCCTCCGCCGTCGGGAACAGCTGCGCGGGGACGTAGAAGGAATGCGCGCCCGACGGCAGCCGCCCCGGCGTCACCCCGTCGTTCAGGTACGCCGACGCCTTGTAGTTCAGCTGCGACAGCATCACGTCCCGCAGCGAGACGTCGACCTGCCCGCCCCGGCCGGACACGATCTGCGCGAGCAGGCCGAGCGCCGCGGCCAGCCCGGCCGAGTTGTCCGCCGCGGAGTACCCCGGCAGCGTCGGCGGGTCGTCGGGGTCCCCGGTCAGTGCCGCCACCCCGGTCAGCGCCTGGATCACGTAGTCGAAGGCCGGGTCGTCGCCGCCGTCCAGGCCGTACCCGGTGAGCGCCACGCACACGATGCGCTCGTTGTGCTCGCGCAGCGCGTCGTAGGTCAGGCCGAGCCGGCGGATCACCGACGGCTTCAGGTTGACCAGCAGCGCGTGCGACTCCGCCACGAGCTCGTGCAGCCGCGCCCGGTCCTCCGGCTCGTCCAGCGACAGGACGATGCTCCGCTTGCCGCGGTTGATGCTGGCGAAGTAGGCGGGGGTGACCTGCCGGGAGAGGTCGCCCGTCGGCGGCTCGATCTTGGTGACCTCGGCGCCGAGGTCCGCCAGCAGCATCGTCGCGTAGGGGCCGGCGAGGATGTGGCCGACCTCCAGCACGCGGATCCCCGCGAGCGGTCCGTCGGTCACTGCGGCGCGGTCGTGGCGGTGAGCGCGCGCACCTCGGCCACCAGCGTCTCCAGCGGGGTGCCGGTGGGGAACACGGCGGCCACGCCCACCTCCCGGAGCTTCGGGACGTCGGCAGCGGGGATGGTCCCCCCGACGATGACCGCGATGTCGCCGGCGTCCGCGGCGCGCAGGCCCTCGACGGTGCGCTCGGCGAGCGCGAGGTGGGCACCCGACAGGATGCTGAGCCCGACGACGGCGACGTCCTCCTGCAGGGCGATGGAGACGATGTCCTCGATCCGCTGGCGGATGCCGGTGAAGACCACCTCGAACCCGGCGTCGCGCAGGGCGCGGGCCACGATCTTGGCGCCGCGGTCGTGACCGTCGAGGCCGGGCTTGGCGACCAGGATCCGGGCGGGCATCAGAACACCACCGGCTGCTGGAACTCGCCCCAGACCGCCTTGAGCGCGCCGACCATCTCGCCCACCGTGCAGTAGGCGTTGGCGCAGTCGATCAACGGGCCCATGAGGTTGACGTCGCCCTCGGCCGCGCGCTGCAGCGCCGCGAGGGTGTCCCGCACGGCGTCCGGGCTGCGCTCGGCCTTCACCCGCGCCAGCCGCTTGAGCTGCAGCGCGCGCCCCTCGGCGTCGAGCTCGTACGTCGCGATCTCGGGCGCGGGCTCGTCGGACACGAAGCGGTTCACGCCGACGACCGGCAGCTCTCCGGACTCGACCTGCTGGTGGATCTTGTAGGCCTCGTCGGCGATCAGGCCCTGCAGGTAGCCGTCCTCGATGGCACGGACCATCCCGCCGTGCTGCTCGAGGTCGTCCATGATCTCGACGATCCGGCTCTCGGTGGCGTCGGTGAGCGCCTCGACGAAGTAGGAGCCGCCCAGCGGGTCGGCGACGCGGGCGACCCCGGTCTCGTGGGCCAGGATCTGCTGGGTCCGCAGCGCCAGGGTGGCCGACTCCTCGCTCGGCAGGGCGAAGGGCTCGTCCCAGGCGGCGGTGAACATCGACTGCACCCCGCCGAGGACCGACGCCATCGCCTCGTACGCCACGCGGACGACGTTGTTCTGCGCCTGCGGCGCGTACAGGGAGGCGCCGCCGGCGACGCAGCCGAACCGGAACATCGCGGCCTTGTCCGCCGTGGCCCCGTACCGCTCGCGCACGATGGTGGCCCACCGCCGGCGGCCGGCCCGGTACTTGGCGATCTCCTCGAAGAAGTCGCCGTGCGTGTAGAAGAAGAACGAGATCTGCGGCGCGAACTGGTCGATCGTCATCCGGCCGCGCTCGAGCACCGTGTCGCAGTAGGTCACGCCGTCGGCAAGGGTGAAGGCCATCTCCTGGACGGCGTTCGCCCCGGCGTCCCGGAAGTGGGCCCCGGCCACCGAGATGGCGTTGAACCGCGGGACCTCGGCGGCGCAGAACTCGATGGTGTCGGCGATCAGCCGAAGGGAGGGCTCGGGCGGCCAGATCCAGGTGCCGCGGGACGCGTACTCCTTGAGGATGTCGTTCTGCACCGTGCCGGTCAGCTTCGCCCGGGGCACGCCCGAACGCTCGGCCGCGGCGACGTAGAACGCCAGCAGGATGGCTGCCGTCCCGTTGATCGTGAAGCTGGTGCTGATCTCGTCGAGCGGGATGCCGTCGAACAGGACCTCGGCGTCGGCGAGGGTGTCGAGAGCCACCCCGACCCGACCGACCTCCTCGGAGACCTCCGGGTCGTCGGAGTCGTAACCGCACTGGGTCGGCAGGTCCAGCGCCACGGACAGTCCGGTGCCGCCCTGCCCGAGCAGGTAGCGGTACCGCTGGTTGGACTCCTCGGCGGTGCCGAAGCCGGAGTACTGCCGGAAGGTCCACAGCCGGCCGCGGTAGCCGGTGGGGAAGTTCCCGCGGGTGAAGGGGAACGAGCCGGGCGCGGGCGGCTCAGCACCCTTCCGGTCCTCGGGACCGTAGGAGGGCTGCAGCGGTATCCCGGAGGCGGTGTGCGCGAACTCGGTCATGTCTCTCTCGTCTCGTCAGACCGCGGCGATCGAGCGGACCTCGACGAAGCCGTCGATGCCCTCCCGGCCGAGTTCCTTGCCGATGCCGCTCTGCTTGAGGCCCCCGAACGGAGCGGCGGGGTCCATGGGGTACTGCTGGTTGACGCCGAAGGTCCCGCTGCGCACGCGCCGGGCCACCTCCATGCCGCGACCGGGGTCGGCCGTCCAGACCGATCCGGACAGCCCGTAGTCGGAGTCGTTGGCGATGCGGATCGCGTCCTCGTCGTCCCGTGCGGGCATGACCGTGACGACCGGGCCGAAGATCTCCTCGCGGGCGATCCGCATGCCGTTGTCGACCCCGGCGAACAGGGTCGGACGGACGTACCAGCCCCGGTCCAGGCCCTCGGGGGGTGTGCTGCCGCCGACGACGACGCGCGCCCCCTCCGCCTCGCCGACGGAGATGTAGTCCCGGACCCGGTGCTGCTGCCGCTGGGAGACGAGCGGGCCGAGTTCGGTGGCGGGATCGGAGGGGTCGCCGACCGCGACGGAGTCGAACATCGCGGCGAGGGCGTCCACGAACTCGTCCTGCCGGCGCTCCGGCACCACGAGACGGGTGAGGGCGGTGCACACCTGGCCGCTGTTCATCAGGCCGGCGACCCGCTGCGCCGCGGCGAACGCCGCCGGGTCGGCGTCGTCGAGCGCGATCCCCGCCGACTTCCCGCCGAGCTCGAGGCTGAAGCGCTTCAGGCCGCGGCCGCAGACGGCGCCGACCTCGCGGCCGGCCGCGGTGGAGCCGGTGAAGGACACCTTGTCGACCCCGGGGTGGCCCACGAGTGCGACGCCGACGTCGGCGCCGCCGTGCACCACGTTGAGCACGCCCGGGGGGACGCCCGCCTCCGCGCAGAGCTCGGCCATCAGGTTCGCGTCGAGCGGGGTCTCCGGTGCGGGCTTCAGGACGACCGCGCACCCGGCGAGCAGTGCCGGGACGAGTTTCGTCACGATGAGGAACTGCGGCATGTTCCACGGGACGATCGCCGCGACCACACCGACCGGCTCCCGGCGGATGGTCACGTCCTTGCCGTAGACGCCCGGCCGCGGCTCCTCCCAGGGGTAGGACTCCGCGATGTCGGCGAAGGCGCGGATCATCGCCCACGGCAGGCGGGTGTGCGAGCGTCCCGCCCACATCGCCGGAGCGCCCATCTCCGCGGTGATCAGCGTGGCCATCTCGTCGATCCGGGCCTCGTAGAGCTCGGCGAGGCGGCGGACCACCGCGACCCGGTCCTGGGGGTCCCTGCGCGACCAGGCACCGTCGTCCACCACCCGCCGGGCGGCCGCCACCGCCCGCTCGACGTCCGCCGGACCTGCCGTCGCCACCCGGGCGACGACGTCCTCGGTGTGCGGCGAGACGACCTCGAGGACGCCGCCGTCGGACGGGACGGTCCACGCCCCGTCGATGAACAAGCGGTCCTGCACGTACATGTGTCCTCCTGGACTGGGCCCTCGGGTCAGGACTCGCGGCGGGCGATCTCGCGGAGCAGCGTGCTCCTGGGCGGCGGGTCGAACGAGAGCCCGACGGGTGGCGAGTGCTGGCCGGATCGCGCGGCCGTGCTCAGTGCCGTCTGCACCGCCTGGAGGTCGTCGGCCTCGATCTCGTAGATCGCGACGAAGGGCGCGTCCTCGTCGAACGGGGCGAACCGGCGCGCCGAGACGACCCCCTCGACGCCGAGGACCTCTCCGAGGTGCGTCTCCTCGTACCACCGGTGGTAGTCGGCGGCCTCCGCGGCCGAGCTGGGCCGGGTCTCGACGTAGAGGATCCCCTTGGGCATCGAACGTCCTCCTGTTTCGTGTCGGGTGGGTGGTCGGCGTCGGGCCGGCCGGGGACGGTGCCCCGGCCGGCCCGGCGCCGGACGACCTGGGTCGTCCGGCGAGGCGGCGGATCAGTCGTTCCGGAAGACCCGGCCGTCCTTCATCACGAACCGCACGTCGCCCAGCGCCGAGATGTCCTCGGCCGGGTTGCCGGACACCGCGATGATGTCGGCCAGCAGACCCGGGGCGAGCCGGCCCCGGTCGTCGACGTCGATCAGCTCGGCGCTGGTCACCGTCGCCGCCCGGATCGCCTGCATCGGGGTCATCCCCCGGTCGACGAGCGCCCAGAGCTCCTTGTGGTTGGCACCGTGCGGGATGGCCGGCGCGTCGGTGCCGCAGGCGATCTTCACCCCCGCCGCGATGGCCTTGCTCAGCGTCCGCCGGGCGATCGGGAAGATCTCGGCGGCCTTCGCCTGGAGCGCCGGGTGCGCCTTGGAGACGTCGAGCCCCTCGGAGAGATAGCTCGTCGGCACCAGGAACGTCCCGTGGTCGATCATCATCTGGATCGTCTCGTCGCTGGCCAGCGAGCCGTGCTCGATGCAGTCGACCCCGGCGCGGACGCACGCCCGGATCGCGGCGTCGCCGTGCGCGTGCGCGGCGACCCGGAGCCCGGCCCGATGCGCCTCGTCCACGATCGCCGCCAGCTCCTCGTCGGAGTACTGCTGCGCTCCGGCCGCGGTGCTGTGCGACATGATCCCGCCGGACGCGGAGATCTTGATCAGGCCCGCGCCGTACTTGATCTGGTACCGCACGGCCTTGCGCACCTCGGACACCCCGTTGGCGATGCCCTCCTCGACGCTGAGCGGCATGATCTGCGGCGCCAGCTTCTGGAACATCGTCGGCTCCAGGTGCCCGCCCGTCGGCGCGATGGCGTGACCCGCGCAGACGATCCGCGGCCCCTCGACCCACCCGTTGTCGATCGCGCGGCCCAGGGCCACGTCGAGCAGGTAGCCGCCGGTCTTCACCATCAGGCCGAGGTTGCGCACGGTGGTGAACCCGGCCATCAGCGTCGTCCGCGCGTTCAGCGTCCCGCGCAGCGTCCGGTACACGGGATCGTCCTGCACACCGTGCATCGGGGTCGGCAGACCCGTGGGGGTCTCCGGCCCGCCGATGAGCAGGTTGACCTCCATGTCCATGAGGCCGGGCAGCAGGGTGACGTCCCCGAGATCGATCTCGGTCGCGGCGGTGGGCGGGGTCTCGGGGTCCACCGCGACGATGCGGTTCCCCTCCACCACGACCACCGCCGGCGACCGGACCTCGCCCGCGTCGACGTCGACCCAGCGCTGCGCCCGCAGGACGTAGCGGTCGGTCATCGGGCCGCCCGCCACGTGGACGACAGCTCCGGGACGGGCGTCACGGTGCGCCGACCTCCACCCGGGACTGCCGCAGGTACTCCTCGACCTTGTCGGCCACGACCTTGTGCAGGTGGCGCACCAGCACCTCCTGGTCGTTGAGCGCGAACGTGGTGACGGCGCCGGACTCCAGCGAGATCTGCGTCGCCTCCAGGGTGTTCGCGTCCTGCAGGCCGTACTCCTTGAAGGTCACCGCCGCCATCTCCTGCGCGATGCGCTCCCGGGCGTTGCGCGGCGGGACGAAGTACACGTTCGCCTCGAACACGTGCTTGTTGTAGGCGGTCGGCCAGTAGTGGTAGGTGAGGTACCAGCCGCTCCCCCAGACCAGGAGCACCATGTTCGGGAAGACCTGGAACGAGTCCAGGCCCCACGGGTCGCACTTGGCGGGGTTGAGGCCGGGCGGGTCGACCCACTCGATCTCGGGCTTGTCCCAGGGCCCGAACAGACCGCTGCGGGTCGCGTCCTCCATCGGCCGGCGCATCTCGTCGGGCATGTCCTGGGCGCGCACGCCGGCCGTGCTGACCAGCCGGTGCGGCCCGTCGACCTGGTAGTGCGGCGCCTCGAAGCCGATCTGCGCCATGGCGGTCGCGTAGGCCTTGGTGGTCTGCCCCGCGTGCAGGATCGGCGCGTGGTAGAACTCGGCGAAGGCGTCCATGTAGAGCTTCCAGTTGGCGCCGACCTCCGCCCGGTAGTGGTAGCGCTCGGACAGCTTGTCGAACGGGTAGCCCTCGAGGTCGGTGACCATGGGGCCGAGGAAGTCCCGCAGCGACTGCTCCGGCTCCTCGGACAGGTTGATGAAGATGAAGCCGGCCCACACGCCCACGTGCACCGGGGCGAGGCCGAACTCGCTCTTGTCCAGGTCGAAGAACTCGCCTTCCTGCTGGACGTAGTTCAGCGAGCCGTCCAGGTTGTACCGCCAGGCGTGGTACTTGCAGGTGAACTGGCGGCAGGTGCCGGCGGTCTCGTCGCGCGGGTTGTCGTCCCAGACCAGCTTGTTGCCGCGGTGCCGGCAGACGTTGTGGAACGCGCGGACGCCGTCGTCACCCTCGCCGCTGCGCACGATGATCACCGAGTTGTTGGTGACCTGGATCTCCTTGGTGAAGTAGCTGCCCTTGCGCGGCAGCTGTTCCACCCGCCCGACGTTCAGCCAGGCCTTCTTGAAGATCGCGTCGCGCTCCAGCTCGTGGAACTCGGGAGAGATCGAGTCCGCGTAGGAGATGGGTGCGGTGTCCAGGTCGAAGTGCTTGGTCCAGCTGCCCTCAGCCGGCTTGGGCCAACGTGCCATCGGATGCTCCTCGGGTCGGTCGTCGGTGGTGCGGGAGGTCGTGCAGGGGGTGGTGCAGGGGGTGGGACTGCGGCCGCGCCGGCCGCTCACCCCCTGGTCTCGGGGAGGTCGGGCGCCGCGCCGGGGTCCATCTCGGCGTCCAGCTCGAGGCCGACGCTGTTGAAGACCAGGGCCAGGCACAGGTAGGAGCCGACGATGAACAGGACCTCGAGCAGCTGACCGCTGTCGAGCTCGCCCTGCAGGCCGCTCCAGGTCGCGTCCTCGACGCGGTGGACGTCGAGCAGCTGGTCGGTCGCGTCGAGCAGGAGTCGCTCGACCGGCGTCCACACCGGGTCGTCGGAGCCGCGCGTGACGGCCTCGACCTGCGGGTACGTGAGACCGACCTGCTGACCGATGCGCGCGTGCTGCACCCACTCGTACCGGGAGTGGGTCTGCCAGGCCACCCGCAGGATCAGCAGCTCCCGGAGGCGGGGTTCGAGGGAGACGTCCTGGAGGAGCACCCCGTTGTAGTGCAGCCAGGCGCTGCCGAGGCTGAGCTGGTGCCCCAGGATGCCCAGCACGTTGGGCAGCCGCGGCGCGTCCGGCTCCCCGGAGAGGTACTTCTCGGCCGTCCGCAGGTGCCCGCGCAGCATCGCGCGGGACGACTCGTCCCACTGGTCGGCCGGCACGGGCGCCAGCCGCACGGAGGTCTCGGTCACGTCGTCCCGCCTCACTCGTAGACCACGGACACGGAGGGGCCTTCCGGCACCGCCTGGCAGGTGAGCACCCAGCCCTCGTCGAGGTCGTCCTGTTCGAGCACGTCGTTCGCGCGCATCGGCGCCGAGCCCTCCTCCAGCCGGGCCATGCACGTGGCGCAGTTGCCCGCCTCGCAGGACGACGGCGGGGTGAGGCCCAGCGTCCGAGCCGTCTCGAGGACGGTCGTCCCGGGGTGGTGCTCCCCCGTCACCGTGCGCCGCCCGAGGCGGATGGTGACCTGGGTCCTGGTCAGCGCCTGACCGTTCTGGGTCACCGGTGCTCGCCACCCGGTCCGACGGCCGCCCGGGAGCCCCTGCCCCCGGCGAGCGTTCGCGTCACCGCACCCCCTGCTGACGTCCCGGCCGCGCGGGACGGGCAGGCAGCGAGCCGGCTCCGCCGTCCAGGCGCGCTCTTAATCGACTGATTATGTGATGCTAACCACTGGGGTTCGACGGATGTCAAGAGGGGCACGGCACCGCCGGGCCGACGGCGCGGCACGGCGCAGGCCACGGGCGCGCGCCGCCCGGTCGGCTCCTTGCCGCGTTGCGCCCCGCGGGCGATGCTGTGGCGTCGGAGACGTGCGGGATCCCCGCCCCCATCGGTTGACGGAGGTCGTACCTCGTGAGTTCGGGCCGCCCGGTACCCGTCGACGAGGGCAGCCCCGCCGCCCTGCTCGACGCGGCGGAGAAGATCCTGATCGAGGAGGGCTACGCCGCCGCGAGCTCCCGCCGGGTGGCCGGGGAGGCCGGGCTCAACGCCGCGCTCGTCTACTACTACTTCGGCACGATGGACGACCTCTTCGTGGCCCTGTTCCGGCGGGGATCCGACCGCAGCTTCCAGCGACTGCAGGAGGCGCTGTCGGCCGACCAGCCGCTGTGGTCGCTGTGGGAGGCCATCAACGACCGGTCCAGCACGGCGCTGACCCTGGAGTTCATCGCCCTCGCCAACCACCGCAAGGCCATCCGGAGCGAGATCTCCAGCTCCGCCCTGAGGTTCCGGCGCATGGAGCTGGACGCGGTGACCGAGGTGCTGGCCCGCCACCCCCAGCAGCCGCCGCCCGTCTCCCCCGCCGCGCTGATCCTGCTGATGGGCAGCGTCTCCCGCTTCCTGCTCATGGAGAAGGCCTTCGACGTCACCGTCGGTCACGAGGACGCGGTCGCCATGGTGGAGGGCTACCTGACCGCCATCGAGGGCGACCGCCGCCCGACGGCCGCCTGAGCGGTCCTGGCGGCCGAGCCCCGCCCCGGCGGTCACCGGCCGGCCAGCCGCAGCACGCGCTCGGCCTGACGGAAGATCGGGCCGTCCACCATGCGGCCCTCGAAGGTGGTGACCCCACGGTCGTCCCCGACGGCCTCGAGCAGCCGGCCCGCCCAGGCGACCCGCTCGTCATCGGGCCGGTAGGCGCCGCGGATGACCTCGACCTGGCTCGGGTGGATGGCCACGGTCGCGTCGAAGCCGACGGCGACGGCGTCCTCGCACTCGGCGCGCAGTCCCTCGACGTCCGCGATGTCCATGTGGACCGCGTCGATCGCGAGCCGGCCGTGCGCCTTGGCCGCCACCAGCGCCCGGCTCCGGGCATGGCGGGCGACGTCCCGGTACCTGCCGTCGGCATGCCGGCTGCTCAGCCCGCCCAGCCCCGCGACCAGGTCGTCGGCCCCCCACATGACGCCGACGACGTGCGCGACCGCGGCCAGCTCGCCCACCCGCTCCACGCCCAGCGGTGACTCCACCAGCGCGAGGACCTCGAACGCGTCGAGGGCGGCGAGGGCGGCGGGGTCCTCGGCCTTGGCCAGCATCACCCGCCGCAGGGGCGTGCCGGCCAGCAGCGCCAGATCGGCGTCGTGGTCGGGCGTCCCGGCAGCGTTGATCCGCAGGACGGTGCGCTCGGGGTCGAACCCGCCGGCGCGCACGGCGTCACGGGCGGCCGCCTTGCCCGCCGGGGCGACGGCGTCCTCGAGGTCGACGATCACCACGTCGGCCACGGCCGCCGCCTTGGCCCAGCGGTCGGGGCGGTCGGCGGGGCAGAACAACCACGCGGGGCCGGGTCGCCACGTCACTGCGGCGCCGTCCGGACCAGGGTCTGGCGGACGGCGACCGCCACGATCTCGCCGTCCTGGTTGCGGGCGGTGTGCCGGAGCGACACCACGCCCTCCCCCGGGCGGCTGGCCGACAGCCGCGTGTCGGTCACCAGCGTCTCGGCGTACAACGTGTCGCCGTGGAACACCGGCTTCGGGAAGGCCACCTCCGAGAACCCGAGGTTGGCCACGATGGTGCCCTGGGTGAGCTGGGCGACCGACAGGCCGACCAGCGTGGAGAGCGTGAACATCGAGTTGACGAGGCGCTGGTGGAACGGCGGCCGCTCCGCGCTGGCCGCGGCGTCCAGGTGCAGGGCCTGGGTGTTCATCGTCAGCGTCGTGAAGAAGACGTTGTCCGCCTCGGTCACGGTCCGCCCCGGCCGGTGCTCGTACACCGTGCCGACCTCGAACTCCTCGAACCACAGGCCCCGCTGCACGATCCGCGGCCCCGGGGGCGTGTCGGTCATCGGTCCTCCGGACGGCCACCGGAGTCCAGCAGCCCGCTCATCACCCGGTCGCGGACGATTGACGCGGACGGCGGCGGGACGAGCTGCAGCACGACGAGGTCGGCTCCCGCGTCGAGGTGGGCATCGATGCGCGCGCTGAGCCCCTGCGGGTCGGCCGGCGCGACGAGGGCGTCGACGAGGCGGTCGCTGGCCGTGCGGAAGTCCTCCTCGGTGTACCCGAAGCGCTCGAGGTTGCTCGTGTAGTTGGGCAGCCCGAGGCAGAAGCGCATGTACTCCTGGAGCGCCTGCCCGTTCTCCGGCGCCACGGGCACCATCAGCGCGGGGGCCAGCCAGCGATCCGGGCCGAGCAGCTCGCGCGAGCGCGCGGTGTGCTCGACCGGGCAGAAGTAGGTGTGCACCCCGTCGGCGGCCTCCGCGGCCAGTTCGGTCATCTTCGGGCCGAGCGCGGCGAGGATGCGGGGCGGGAGCTTCCGCCCCTTGGCCGTCGCGTCCATGGCCGCGAGGTAGTCGCGCATCGTCTTCAGCGGTGGCCCGAAGACGTGTCCGCGCGCCTCGACCAGGGCGCGGTGACTCACGCCCATGCCGAGGACGAAGCGGCCGGGGAAGGCGTCCTCGAGGGTCGACGACGCGGCCACCATGGCCTCGGGGTCGCGGGCGTAGATGGTCGCCACCCCGAGGGAGATGCGGAGGTCCGTCGTCGCGGAGAGGTACAGCGCCGACCGGACGAAGGGGTCGGCGCCCCGGAACTCGGGGAGGAAGAGGGTGCCGACCCCCGCGGCCTCGAAGTCGCGGACCATCTGGACGGCCTCGGCGACCGGCAGGTCGTCCAGGAAGCCGCCCCACAGCCCGGTCCGGCGGGGGTCGAGCGATCTGCCGGCGATCCCGGCCCGCCGCGAGTCGTGCTCGGCAACCATGTCCCCGGCCTCCCATACTGACGTCGACGTCGAAAATAGGTGCGTGCCCTCGACGGCGTCAAGGGCCCGGGGGGTCCCGGCCCCGGGGCGCTCAGGTCGTCAGGATCGAGACGGCGGCGACCCCCGGCGCGCCGTACAGCTGGGCCAGCCCGACCCGGGGCACCGACGGCACCTGCCGGTCGCCGGCCCGGCCCCGCATCTGCGTCACCAGCTCGTGCACCTGGCGGAGCCCCGAGGCCCCCACCGGTTCGCCGTTCGCGATCAGCCCACCGTCGGTGTTCACCGGGAGGGAGCCGGTGATCGTCGTCGCCCCGGCCGCGATCAGCTCGTTCTGCTCGCCGTCGGCGCACAGTCCGACCTCGGCCATGTGCATGACCTCGTTGCCCGCGTCGGTGTCCTGCAGCTGCGCGATCTGGACGTCCTCGGGACCGATGCCGGCCGCCTCGTAGGCCGCCCGGGCCGCCTCGACGGTGGGCGCGGGCACGTGCTCCAGCGCGGCGGACGGGGTGTGCACCTCGAACGCGCCGTACCGCCGCGTGCGGGTCACCACGCTGCGGAGGTAGACCGGGGTGTCGGTGTACCGGCGGGCGATGTCGGCGTCGCAGACGACCACGGCGGCCGCTCCCTCGTCCGGCGAGCAGAACATGTACTGGGTGAGCGGGAAGTTCAGCATCCGGGAGGAGAGGATCTCCTCCTCGCTGAGCGCCGTGCGCCGGAACGCGGTGGGGTTGACGGCCCCGTTGGCGTAGGCCTTGGCGGCGACCCGGGCCAGCGTCTGCTGCGTGATCCCGTGGTCGTGCATGTAGCGGTTGATCTTCATCCCGAAGAACTTCGTCGTCAGGAACAGGCCCATCTCGCCGTACCAGGCCGGGCAGGCGTAGGCCGTCGGGTCGGCGGTGAACGCCCCGCCTTCGTGCTTGTCCAGGCCCAGCACCAGACCGATCCGGTGCTCCCCCAGCCGGATCTGCTGGGCGGCGAGAGCGAGGGCACTGCCCGCGGTCGCGCAGCCGTTGTAGACGTTGGTGAACGGCAGCCCCGTCATGCCGAGCTCGGCCACCACCGCGTCGGGCTGGTCCACCTCGAAGCTGCCGCCGACGGCGAAGTCGACGTCGGGCCACGCGAGGCCCGCGTCGGCGAGCGCCAGCCGGGCCGCCTCGGCGCCCATGGTCAGCGCGGACTTGCCGGGATACCGGCCGAAGGGGTGCAGACCCACCCCGATGATCGCGACGTCAGACACCTGCTGCCACCCCTCCACCGTCGTGGGCCGCCTGCCCGGCCGCGCCCGGCGCGAACGCGAAGGTGACGGTCTCGCGCCCCTCGTCGTCCACCCGCCAGGGCACCACCACCAGGTGCACGGGCATGCCGATCTCGATGGTCTCGGGCGTCACGCCGACCAGCAGCGCCTCGATCCGCAGCTCACCGGGGATCTCCACCAGCCCGACGAACCACGGCGCGTGCTGCGCCCCGACCGTCACGTTGCCGTTGAACGGCTCCTTCGGGGCGAAGCCCTGGGACGTCCAGGTCCACAGAGTCCCCTCGCGCCCGAGCAGCTCCTCGGTCACCGCGACCGCGCCGCACCGGGGGCACCCGTGCCGCCGGGGGAAGCTGACCGCGTCGCACTCGCCGCACCGCCCCCCGATGAGCCGGGGCTGGTCGCTGGGCCAGGTGAACAGTCCCTCAGCGATCGGTTCGCCGGCCACCGCGCCTCCACTCTCGACGTCGTGCTTGTCCTGGCGGTCAGCAAAATCCTACACTGACGTCAATATCGATTGGTGGTGTCCGAAGGAGGGCTGCGTGGCCGCACGAGGACCAGGGGACCTGTCGCAGGACGGGGACCTCGCCGGCTTCGCGGCCCGGTTCCGCGACTGGCTGACGGAGGAGTCGGCCGTCGTGGCGCCGCTCCTGGCCGAGCACAGCGACTACGACCTGCGGGTGGACAACGCCCGCGCCCTCCGGCGGCTGCTCTGCGAGCACGGATGGGGCCTCGCCGGCTGGCCGGAGGAGGCCGGCGGGCTGGGTGGCTCGATCCTGCACCGCTCCGTCGTGACCGAGGAGCTGTTCCGCGCGGGCTGGTCCGGCCCGACGGTGTTCGAGCACCTCGAGATCATCGCTCCCACGCTGGTGCGCTTCGCGGAAACGGAGTTCGTGCGGTCCGTCGTCCCGTCCTTCCTCGACGGTTCCCGCTCCTGGTCGCAAGGCTTCTCCGAGCCCGAGGCCGGTTCGGACCTCGCGTCGCTGCGCACCCGCGCGGTGCGCGACGGCGACGACTTCGTGGTCAACGGCGGGAAGATCTGGACCACGTGGTCGAAGTGGGCGCACTGGTGCCTCGCGCTCGTGCGCACCGGCACCGCCGAGGAGCGGCACCGGGGGCTCACGATGATCGCGATCGACCTCTCCTCCCCCGGCGTCGAGGTGCATCCGATCCGGCAGGCCAACGGGACCGACGAGCTGGCCCAGGTGCACTTCACCGACGTCCGCGTCCCGGCGGCCCAGCTCGTGGGCGAGGTCGGCGGCGGCTGGAACGTCGCCCTGTACCTGCTCGCCCGGGAGCGCGGGACGCTGTCGTGGCTGCGCCACTGCGCCTTCCGGCACTGGCTGACCGCCGGCACCGAGGTGATGGCCGAGGACTCCGACCGGCAACTGGGGGCCGTCGTCCTCCAGCTCGCCGGCGTCCGCGCCGCCGCGGCGCGGCTGCTCAGCCGTGCTGCCGACGGCGCGGAGCTGGGCCCCGAGGCGGCGTTCAACAAGCTGCTGATGACGCGCACCGAGCAGTCGCTGTTCGACCTGCTCCGGGAGGTCGACGGCGTGCGCGTCGCGCTGCCCGCCGACTCGCCGGCGGAGGTCCTGCAACAGCAGGAGTACCTCTTCTCCCGCATCGTCACGATCTACGGAGGCAGCCAGCAGATGCAGCTCACCACCGTCGCGCGGCACGTCCTGGGGCTGCGGGATGGCTGACGCGTCGCTGCGCCCGGCCGAGTACCTCGGCTTCCGGGACGCCGCCGCCGCCATCCTGGGCCGCCATTCCGGGGCGAAGGCACTGGACGCGTTCGGGTTCACCGACGTCTACGCCGACGGAGCCGGGGACCTGCGCCCGGCGTATGCGTTCCTCGAGGCCCAGGGCTCCTCCTGCGTCTCCACCCCGGCCCTGGGCCTGCTGGCGCTGGCCGGCATCGGCGTCGACCCCCTCGCTCCGGACGGCGGGGCCCCGCTGTTCGGCGCCCCGGTCGGCCGCTCGTCGCTGGTGGCGGTGCCCGGCATGACGCCGGAGGACCGGGTCGTCGTGGACCGTCCCGGCGCCGGCCTCGTCGCGATCGGCGACCCCTCCGCGGCCCGGCGGACGCCGCCCGCGCCGGTCGCCGACGACTACCTCACCGTGCTCGACGTCGACGGCGCCGAGTGCCGGGTGGTCGTCGCCGAGGAGGAGGCGGGGGCGCTCCGCGAGGGGATCGTCGTCCGCACCCAGCTCGGCGCCGCCGCCGAGCTGCTGGGCCTGACCGACCGGCTGCTGCAGGACGCTGCCGGCTACGCCGGGCAGCGCGCGCAGTTCGGGCGGACGCTGAGCAGCTTCCAGGCCATGCAGCACCTGCTGGCCTGGGCCGCGACCGAACGCCACCAGCTCGCGTGCCTCCTCGACATCGCCGTGGCCCGCTCGGCGAACGGCCCGGTGGACCCGCAGCTCGCGCGCGCGGTGAAGGCGATGGCCGGGCGGGTCTTCCACGCCGTCGCGCAGACCGCCATCCAGGTGACCGGCGCGATCAGCTTCACCTGGGAGCACTCCCTGAACCGGCCGCACCAGCGGGGAATGGCACTGGACCAGCTGGCCGGGTCCTCCGCCGACCTGGTCGTGGCGATCGGCCGCCAGGCCCGGACCGAGGGCGTCGTCCCGGAGCTGTTCACCCTCGCGGACGGGGCCGCGGGCCCCTGACCGGGCCGCCGTCGGACCTCACCCGTCGAGGGGACGCGGCCGGCGCGCGCCCGGGCCGGCCACTGCTGCTCACCTATGCTCAGCTGATCACGAGAGGCCGCAGAACCGGTGCGGCCGCCCGACGGGCGCTGCGAGGGAAGGTGTCGTCGATGGAGTCCGAGCCCCGCTCGGCCAAGGGCCGGCGCACCCGAGCACGGCTCATCGACGCCGGCAAGCGGGTGTTCGAGCGCGACGGCTTCCTGCAGGCCCGCATCTCCGACATCGCCGCCGAGGCCGAGGTCAGCCACGGGTCCTTCTACCACTACTTCGACTCCAAGGAGTCGCTGTTCCGCGAGATCGCCGCGGAGGTCGAGGTCCGGCTGCTGTCCACGGACGAGACCGACGAGGAGCGCGCGACCGGGCCGATCGACCGCATCCGCGCGGCCAACCGGTCCTACCTCACGGCATACCGCGAGGAGGCCGCCATCATGCGGGTCATCGAGGAGGTGAGCCGCTACGACGAGGACGTCCGCCGGGTGCGCACCGAGCGCGACGACGAGCTGGCCGCGCGCCTGGAGGCCGCCATCGCCCGCCTGCAGTCCGAGGGGCTGGCCGACGAGCGCATCGACACCCGCTACGCGGCACAGGCGCTGGGCGGCATGGTGGCCCGCTTCGCCGAGACCCTCTTCTTCGCCCACCGCGAGCTCGACCTGGACACCGCGGTCGATCAGCTGACCCTGCTGTGGGCGAACTCCCTCGGGCTCAAGGAGAACCGCCCCCGCAAGGCCCGCAAGGCCGCCGGGGCCGCATAGCCGGTCTCCCACCCGGGCTCCTTCGGCTAAAGTCGACGTCGACCAATATTTCGACCCCTGGAGCTCCGGTGCCGCCGAGCGAGACCGTCTTGACCGAGGCCCCCGACGCCGACGGCGTCGCCGTCGTCACGCTGAACCGCCCGGCCGCCCTCAACGCCGCGGACGAGGAGCTGCACGCCGCCGTCACCGGCGTGTGGGCCGAGCTCGCCGAGCAGCCGGGGCTGCGCGCGGTCGTCCTCACCGGGGCGGGCACCGCCTTCTCGGCCGGCGGCGACCTCGCCTTCCTCCAGCGGCTGGCCGACGACACGACGCTGCGCGCCCGGGTGATGGCAGAGGGCGGCGACCTCGTCCGCGCGATGGTCGGCTTCCCGCATCCCGTCGTCGCCGCGGTGAACGGCCCCGCCGTCGGCCTCGGCTGCAGCCTGGCCTCGCTGGCCGACCTCGTCGTCATGGCCGACGACGCCTACTTCGCCGACCCGCACGTCGCCCTGGGCCTGGTGGCCGGCGACGGCGGCATCCTCACCTGGCCGCTCAACATGGGCCTGCAGCGGACCAAGGAGTGGCTGCTGCTCGGCGGCCGCCTGCCCGCCGCCCAGGCGCTGGAGTACGGCCTGGCCAACCGGGTCGTGCCGAAGGGCGACGTGGTGGCCGAGGCGCGGGCGCTCGCCGCGCGACTGGCGGGACTGCCGCCGCAGTCGCTGCGCGAGACCCGCCGCGTGCTCAACCAGCCCCTCGTCGCCCGGATCGAGGCCGCGCTGGACGACGTGCTGGCGGTCGAGACCGCGTCCTTCGACGAGCCGGCCTTCCAGCAGACGCTTGCGGCGATGCGGGCCCGGTCCCGTGGCTGACGGCCGCCGGCTGAGCGCCGAGGACCGCCAGGACATCGAGGACCTGCTGTCGGCCTACGTCCTGACGCTGGACGTCGACGACGTCGACGGGGCGCTCGCGCTGTTCGCCGAGGGCGCCGAGTTCCGGACCTACGGTCGCGTGTTCACCGGCGAGAAGCTGCGCCGGATGTTCACCACCGCCCCGAAGGGCCAGCACCTCACCGGGCGCAGCCTGGTGACGCCCTCGGCCGACGGCGCGACGGTCCGCTCCCAGCTCGTCTTCCTCCCCGCCGACGGCGCGGAGCGTCGCCTGACCATCTACGACGACGAGGTCGCCCTCGTCGACGGTCGCTGGCTCTTCCTCAGCCGCACGGTGCGGTTCATGGACCACGACGGGCTGCTGCAGGAGCGCCCGCCGGAGTCCCAGCGCACCTGAGCGTCAGCCCCCCTCACGGTGCAGGTGTGATCGCGGCCGGATGTCCCGGCTGACGATGGCGGGGCGAGATCCCTGCCGCAGTGGCCGGTCAGCGAGGACGCTCCCGGCATGACCGAACACGGCCGGCCCTCCGTCCGTCCCGCCACGGCCGCGGACGTCGACCGGCTGTCCCGGACCCTGGCGGCTGCTTTCGCCGACGACCCGGTGTTCTGCCACCTGTTGCCCCCAGGTGTGCGCTCACGCGACGAGCGCAGGCGCCGGGTCTTCGCCGTCGACAGCGCGCGCAGCCTCGCCCACGGTGGCCTGTGGACCATGGCCGACGGGGACGCCGCCGCGGTCTGGTTCCCGCCCGGACACTGGAGGCCGACCCCCTGGGACGACCTCCGCGAGACGCCGGCCTGGTTGAGGATCGGCGGCCGCCGGATGCGCGTCTTCCAGCGGTTGCGGGCGGCCATGTTCGCCCACCACCGCGAGCTGCCGCCGCACTGGTACCTGTACTACGCCGGCACGCTGCCGCCGCGGCAGGGGGAAGGACTCGGCAGCGCCCTCCTGCAAGCGGTTCTCAGCCGCTGCGACGCCGAGCAGGTCCCCGCCTACCTCGAGTCGACCTGCGAGCGGAACCTCCCGCTGTACCGGCGCCACGGCTTCGTCGCACAGGGCACCCTCGACGTGCCGCCCGGCTGCCCGCCCATGACCCCGATGTGGCGAGACCCCCGCTGACAGCGGAGTGCTGTCCCCGGCGCCCCAGCGGCGCGGCGCTGGGGCTGCGTCATCTCACTCTCACCGTGAGGGGGGTCAGCTCAGCCGCGGGGCCAGCAGCGTCCGGCCCTCGGTGCCGTCCGCCAGCAGCCGGCGCTGCACCTTGCCGCTCTCCGTGCGCGGCAGCGGCCGGCCCCGGACGACGACCTGCTCGGGCAGCTTCCACTTGGCCAGGCCGGCGTCGAGCAGCCATCCGGTGACGCCGTCGAAGGTGACCGCGTCGGGATCGGCGGTGACCACGGCGAGCGCCAGCCGCTCCCCCGTCTCCGGGTCCGGCACGCCGAACGCGGCGACCTCCTCGGCGCCGGGCAGGCGGCGGGCGACGTCGTCGATCTCGGTCAGCGAGATCTTGAGCCCCTTGCGGGAGACGATCTCCTTGAGCCGCCCGGTCACGGTGAGCCGGCCGTCCGCGAAGCGACCGAGGTCGCCGGTGCGGTACCAGCCGCCGGTGGTGAAGGCCTCGGCGTTGTCGCCCTCGTCGAGGTAGCCGAGCATCCGCATGGGCCCGCGCAGCAGCAGCTCGCCGGGCTGCTCACCGAGGATGCGCACCTCGGTGCCCCGGGCGCAGGCGCCGTCGTCGGCGATCCGCCCCTCCCCCTCGTCGGAGGGCAGCGTGCCGGTCGACATCGGGACCTCCGAGGACCCGTAGGCGCGCACCGGCCGGATGCCGTACCGCTCGACGGCGAGCTCCAGGACGTCCCGCGGGATCATCGCGCCGCCCAGCGCCATCGTCCGCAGCGGCACCTCGTGCAGGTCCTCGCGCTCGGCCTGCGTGAACAGCTCCTCGATGATCACCGGGGCGCCGCCCAGGATCGTGGCCCCCTCCGCCCACAGCCGGGCCAGCGAGGAGGCGGCGGCGAAGCGGTCCTCCAGGAGCAGGCCGGCGCCGCGCTCGGTGGTGAGGTGGGTCTGCAGCAGCCCGGTGATGCTGGCCAGCGGGGTGGAGAGGAACGCGGTGTCGCGCTCGGTCACCTCCATGATCTCGGCCATGTTGCGGGCGCCCGCGCGGAGGGTGTCGAGGCTGTGCACGACGCCCTTCGGCCGGCTCGTCGTCCCCGAGGTGAACACGATCGCGGCCGGCAGCGCGGGGTCGCGCTCGACCCAGCCGGTCGACGGCGTCGTGCACTCCAGGACGTGGTCGAAGGAGACGATCGGGACGTCGAGCTCCCCGACGCCGAGCGCCTCCGCCAGGTCGGGGGTGGTCACGACCAGCTCCGCCGCGGTCGCCTCGAGGGCGTTGACCACGTCGGCCCGACCGCACCGCCGGTCGACCATCACCGCGACGCCGCCGCAGCGCAGGACCGCGTGGTAGACCGCGACCGCGGGGGCGACGAGCGGGGCGATCACGAGGACCGCGGTGCCCGGCCCGCAACCGTGCCCGCCCAGGCAGCCGACCGCGCCGTCGACCGCCGCGACGAGCTCCGCGTAGGTCCACGTCGTCGTCCCGTCGCCGACCGCCACCCGCTGCGGATCCCGGGCCGCGGCCGCCTCCAGGCCGTCGCGCAGCCCCTGGCCGCCCCAGAGCCCCTCGTCGACGTAGCGCTGCCGCACCTCGGCGGGGATCGGCTCCACTCCGGCGATCTGCACGGCGCTCCTCCTCGTCATGGTGCGGGAACGGCGTTCCCGCACAGGGCGTCCACGTCCGCCGGCGGCAGGCCGAGCTCGGTGAGGATCGCCCGGGTGTGCTCCCCCACCGCCGGGATGGGCCCGAGCGGCGTCGTCCACGAGTCGCTGGTCCACGGCGGCAGCAGCGACGCGACCGGCCCGACCGGGCTCCCGACCTCCTGCCACCGCCCGCGGGCGGTGAGCTGCGGGTGCTCCACGACGTCGAGCACCTCGTTGTAGACGGCGTTGCCGATGGCGGCCGCGTCCGCCCGGCGCAGCACCTCGGCCAGGTCGACCTGACCGGCCCACTCCCCGATCGCCGCGTCGATGCGGTCGCGCTGCTCGCAGCGCTGGGCGTTCGTGGCCAGGGCGGGGTCGGCGGCCAGGTCCGGGCGCTCGATGATCTGCAGGGCCAGCCGCTGCCACTCCGCGTCGTTCGTCGTGCCGAGGACGGCGACCCGGCCGTCGCGCGTCCGGTAGGCGCCGTAGGGCGAGACCACCGGGGAGCTCATCCCGATCGGCGGCCGCTCCTGGCCGGAGTAGCGGGCGTGCAGCAGCGCGAACCCGAGGAAGTCGGCGACCGTGTCGAACATGCTGACCTCGATCGCCGCGCCGGCGCCGGTGACCCCGCGACGCACCAGCGCGGCGAGGACGGCGACGGCCGCCTCGAGCCCGCTGCCGACGTCGGCCACCGGTGGCCCCGGCTTGGCCGGCCGGCCGGGCTCGCCGGTGGTGGCACAGCCACCGGCCTCGGCCTGGACGAGCAGGTCGTAGGCCCGCCGGTGGTCCAGCGGTCCGCCGGTGCCGTAGCCGGACAGGTCGAGGGCGATCAGCCGCGGACGGGCGGCCACCAGGCTCGCGGCGTCCAGGCCCAGCCGGCGCGCGGCGCCGGGGGCGAGGTTCTGGACGACGACGTCGGCGCGGTCGAGCAGCCGGTCCAGCGCCGCCCGCGCGAGCGGCTCCTTCACGTCGAGCCCGAGGGACTCCTTGTTGCGGTTCAGCCAGGCGAAGTGCGTGCCCATGCCCGCGGCCACGTCGTCGTAGCCCCGGGCGAAGTCACCGCTGCCGGGCCGCTCGACCTTGACGACCCGGGCGCCGAGGTCGCCCAGCAGCCGCGTGCAGTACGGCGCCGACACCGCCTGCTCGAAGGAGACGACGGTGAGGCCGGTGAGCGGAGCCTGCTGTGCGCCCGCGGACCCGTCCGACATGGGGCTCCCCTCGTCGTTGCCCTGCCTCGTCCAGCGACTCTAACCTGACGTCGACGTCGACGTCGCCAATCGTCGCGTGGGAACCGGACGAGAGGACGCCACCGTGGCAGACGGCCCGCAGGATCTGGACACCGGTACCGACGAGCTGCTGGCGACCCTCGACCGGGGCGTCCTGACGGTGACGCTCAACCGGCCCGCCGCCCGGAACGCCTACTCGATGCCCCTCCTCGACGCCCTCGGCGAGCTGCTCGCCGCGGCCGAGGACGACGAGCGGGTCCGGGTCGTCGTCGTCACCGGTGCGGGCGCGGGCTTCTGCGCCGGCGGGGACGTCAAGGTGATGGCCCGCGGCGAGAGCATCTTCGGCCCGGCGGACGACGTCGAGGCGCGGCGCACCCGGCACGCGGCCGCCCAGCGGGCGACCACCGTCCGGCTCGCGCAGTTCGCCAAGCCCACGCTCGCCCTGGTGAACGGTCCGGCGGTCGGCGCCGGCCTGGCCCTCGCGCTCGCCTGCGACCTCCGCTGGGCGGCGGAGTCCGCGGTGCTCCGCACCGGTTTCGTCCGAGCCGGCCTCGCCGGCGACTTCGGGTGCACCTGGCTGCTGACCCGCCTGGTGGGCCCGGCCCGCGCCACGGAGCTGCTGTTCACCTCGGCGGCGCTGACCGCGGAGGCGGCCCGCGCGGAGGGCCTGCTGACCGGGGTGGTCCCGGACGGCGAGCTCCCCGCCCGCGGTGCCGCGGTGGCCCGCACGCTGGCGGAGACCTCTCCCCTGGCCCTGCGTGCGGTGAAGGACAACGTGGCCCGGGCGTCGACCCAGGACCTGGCCTCGTGCGCCGACGCCGAGGTGGACTGGCACGTCCGGCTGGTGGAGACCCCGGAGCACCGCGCCGCGGTCGCCGCGCTGTCCACCCCTCGACCGGCCGGCCCCTACTCGTAGGCCGCGGGCATCGCCCCACGGGGCATCGGCATCTGCAGGTAGATGTCCAGGTGCCGGATCTTCCCGGCGGCGTCGAACTCGTAGACCGAGACGGAGTTCACCGCCGTCCTGCCCTCGCCTGCGCCACTGCGCTCCTCCAGCTCGAGGAAGACGACGCCGTCGTGCTCGGTCACCCGCCTGAAGGAGCACTCCCACTGCGCGCTGCTGGCCCACCGCGCCAGGAACTGGACGTACTCGGGCCAGCGCATCACCTCCAGGAAGTTGCCGACCCGCTCGAAGTCGTCCACCGCGACCATGTCCGCCAGCGGCGCCCAGTCGTCCACCGTGGCCCCCGGCGCCTTGGCCGCGTCCACGAGGCGCTTCATCGTCAGGCTGTACTCGAGCACCCGCCGGGCGAGCCCGGAGTGCTGCTCCAAGACCGCCCCGACGTCGTCGACGACCTTCTCGACCATCCCGCTCCCCTTCCCGAGACCGGACGCACCGTGCGCCCGGGAACCGTGCCCGCTGCCGTGCCCGGCGCGTGGCCGAGAATCGGCCGGTGGACACCAGCGACAACGTGCTGTGGCTGCTCATCCAGGCGCACCGGTCCGGCCGCCGGTGGGTGGACGACGCCGTGCGCTCCCACGGGGTGACCGCGGCGCAGGTGGGCGTGCTGAACCGGCTGGCCGAGCAGCCCGGCCTGTCGGGCGCGGAGCTGGCGCGGTCGTCGCTGATCAGCCCGCAGGCCAGCTCGCTGGTGCTGGAGACCCTCGAACGGCGCGGGCTGGTCGAGCGACGGCCCGACCCCGCCCACGGCCGGATCCTGCGCAACCACCTGACCGCGGAGGGCCGGCGGCTGGCCGCGGCCAGCATCGCGGCCGCCGTCGCCGGGGAGGCCGAGCTCCTCGCCGTGCTCGACGACGACGAGCGCGCGACCCTGCGCCGGCTGCTCGAGCGACTGGTCGCGCGGACGCCGCCCGGGGACCGCGAGAGGTCCGGCGCCTAGCGCGGCCGCGCGCCGGGTCACGGCAGGTACCGGTCCCAGGCGTGCGGGACGACGACCTGGAAGGGGGCGGCCAGCAGCGCCGGGTGCCCCGCCGCCCGCGACCGCTCCTCGACGACGGGGCGCAGCCGGGCGGCGGCGGCGACCGGGTCGTCGTCCAGGAAGCACCAGGTGAGCTGCTGACCGGCCGGGGCGGTGGAGTCCGCGCCCACGGGCCCGGCCACCGCGGACCACACGCCCGCCACCCCGGGCACCTCGACGAGCGGCGCCACCTCGGCGGCCGACCGCTCCACGAGCAGGTAGACGCCGACCGCCGGCCACCACGGGAGGACGTCCGCGCCGGCCAGGATGGCGGGGTCGGCGCGGCGCTCCCGGATGCCGTAGACGCCGCGCTCGACCGGCGGCACCACGAAGGGCGTCCGCCCCGCCCCCCGCAGGGCCGCCGACAGCCGGCGGAACCCGTCGAGCCCCGACTCGTCGGTGAACCAGTACGTCATCACGTGGTCCACGGCGTCGAGGGCGCCGGCGGCCGGGGCACGCGCGGCACGGCACTCCGGGGTCGAGACGAGCCGCAGCGACGTGCGCAGCGCCGGCAGGCGCTGCTGCTCGGGGCGGTGGTCCAGGCTGTGCCAGGCGAGGTAGTCGGCGTCCGCGCCGTCGGGGTGGCGCGCCCCCAGGGAGACGAAGGCCGTGGCCACTCCGGAGCGCCCGGTGGCGAGGATCGCCTCGTCGTCGTCGGACGGGGTGCCGGTGAGCGTCATCGCTCGTCCGCGAGCACGAGCTCCGGGTGCAGCGCCTGCACCATGCGCCGGAAGCCCTCGCGCCAGGGCAGGTGCGTACGGCCCAGGACCTCGTGCATGTGGGTGACGTCGGGCCACAGCGGCGTGTGCGCCTGCGGCGTGTACTCGAAGACCGGCTCGCGGCCGACCAGCTCGCCCAGGTAGCGGCAGTACTCCTCGATGCTGACCGTCTCGCTGCCGGCCCAGTTCACGAGGACGGGCGGCGAGGCCGCCACCTCCATGGCGCGGATGCCGAGGTCGACGTAGTCGTCCTCGTAGACCGGGTTGTAGTTGTTGGGGGCGTCCGGGTGCAGCCGGATGGGCCGGCCGGCGAGGATCGCCTCGAGGCGGTCGGCGGGCGCCCCGCCCAGGGGTCCGTACGTCGAGCAGATCCGGATGATGGTCAGCGGGATCCCGAAGTGCGTGGAGATCCAGGTGCAGACCGACTCGGCCGCGATCTTGGAGAAGCTGTAGTTGGCGCGCAGCGGCACACCGGGGCCGTCGTCCTCGGTGAGCGGGCGCTGCCCCGGGTAGCCGTACACCGAGCCGCTGGAGCAGTAGACGAAGCCCTTCGCGCCGCGGAGGTGGTGCATCAGGTCGCCGGAGTTGTGCGCGTTGGTCCGCACGGCGGCCGGCCAGCCGTCGTTCCCCGGGTCGACGGCGGCGTGGAAGACGTAGGAGAAGTCGTCGGGCAGCGTTCCGACGTCGTCGCTCGAGACGTCGAACCGGAGCGGGCGGATGCCGGCGTCGGCCAGCCGCTGTCCGTCCCCCGCACCGCGCAGCCGCGCGGCACCCCAGACCTCGTTCCGCCCCGCGAGCGCACGCGCGATGGGGAACGCGATCTTCCCCGTCGCGCCCGTGATCAGGACCTTCTCGCCCTCGAGCACCGCGACCTCCACTGACGTCGATGTCAGGTTCGGAACGTAGCAGTTGTCAACTGCTTGATGCTCCACGAGCATCCGTGCATGGCCCGCCCTGACGACCTCCTGCCGGGAACGCCGTCGGACGCCGTCCCCCGGATGCTCGCGACCGGGCGCACCGACGTCCGCACGGTCTACGTGTCGATGTCGGCCCGGCACCCGGAGGGCCGCGACGCCGACTACCTGGCCTGGCACTCGCTCGACCACCGGCCGGAGCAGCACCGGCTGGCGGCGCTGCGCGCCTCCTTCCGGCTGGTCTCCACCCCGGCCTGCCGCGCCGCCCGGGCGACCCGGCACGAGAGCTACGACGCCGTCGACCACGTCATGACCTACCTGTGGACCGACCGCTCGGCGATGGCGGCCTTCAACGAGCTGAACGCCGCCATGGCCGAGGCCGGCCGGACGCCGTACCTCACCCCCACGGTCGAGCGGAGCGTCTTCGCCCTGGACGGCGGGGCGGCTGCCCCGCGGATCAAGGTGGGCGCCGACGTCCTGCCGTGGTGGCCGTCGACGGGCGTCTACCTGCTCGTCGAGCGGGGCGGTCCGCCGCCTGCGGAGCTCGTGGACGTCGACGGGGTCGGCGGCGTGTGGTGGGCCGGGGCGGACCCCATGGAGCCGCCGTACACCACCCGGGACAACACGGGCCTGCAGATCAGCTACTGCTTCCTGGACGACGACCCGCCGACCGTGGGCGACCGGCTGCGGCCGGTGCTCGAGCGCCGCTGGAGCCGGTCGGGTGCCGAGCCGCTCCTGGCCGCGCCCTTCCACGCCCTGGTGCCGTACGACTGGGGCCGGTACACGCCCTGACCCCGACGCAGATCAGCTCTCGTCGACGAGCGCGCGCAGGCGGCGGATGTCGCCCAGCGGATCGGCGCCCACCGGTTCCACCTGCAGGACCGTCACACCCGACGCCCGGTGCGCGGCGAGCCGGTCGCGGACGTAGCCCGCGTCGCCGATGAGCGACGTCCCCTCCAGCAGCGCGTCGGGCAGTCGCGCGGCGGCCTCCTCGCGGCGGCCCTCGAGGTAGAGGTCCTGCACCTCCGCGGCCTCCTGCTCGAAGCCGTACCGCTGCACGATCTGCGTGTAGAAGTTCTTGCCCCGGGGGCCCATGCCGCCGACGTACAGCGCCAGGTGGGCACGGTCGCGGTCGCGCAGGTGGGTGACGTCGTCCCCGATCGCCATCGGGACCGCCGCGGTGACGTCGAGCGTCCCGAGGGCGGAGTCCCGCTTCGCCAGACCCCGGGCCAGCGGCTCGCCCCAGACGCGGTCCGCGAGCTCGGGCACGTAGAGGTAGGGCACCCAGCCCTCGGCGAGCTCGGCCGCCAGCTCGACGTTGGCCGGGCCGAGGGCGGCGAGGTGGACCGGGATCCGCGGGCGCAGCGGGCGGTCGATCAGCTTGAGCGGCTTGCCGGCGCCGGTGCCGCGGTCCGCCGGCAGCGGGACGGGGTGACGGGGCCCGTCGTGCTCGAGCTTCTCCCGGCGCCACACCGTGCGGCAGATCTCCACGATCTCCCGGGTGCGGGCGACCGGGGCGTCGTAGGGGACGGCGTGCCAGCCCTCGACGACCTGGGGTCCGCTGGCGCCCAGGCCCAGGACGAACCGTCCGCCGCTGAGGTGGTCCAGGCCGGCCGCGGTCATGGCGGTCGTCGCCGGCGTCCGCGCGTAGATCGACAGGATGTGCGCGGCGAGCTCGACCCGCTCGGTCCCCGCGGCCAGGAACCCCAGCCAGCTGACCGCGTCGAAGCCGTAGGACTCCCCCGTGGCGATCACGTCCACGCCGGCGTCCTCGTAGGCGCGCGCGAGCCGCGCGGCGGCCCGGGGGTCGGGCACGGGCCGCAGCAGCACCGCGATCTTCATCGGTCGGCCTCCCCCGGGACGTCGAGCTCGAGCCGGCCGCGGGCCTCGATCTCCCGCCGGCGGAACCGCAGTCCGGAGTCGCCGCGGACCAGCTGGTCGCGGTAGGTACCGGCGACGACCGTGCGCGCCCCGGCGTTGACGAACGCGAAGGGAGCCACCGCCAGCACGCCGCCGTCCGGCTGCGGCTCGACGGACGGCAGCGCCGGCAGGTGGACGCCGACCGGCGACTCCCGGGCGAACCGGACCAGCTCGTCCCTCCCCGTGACCGTGCCGGCGGCCAGGACCAGCGTCGCGTCCTCGGTGAACAGCAGGCTCCATGCGGGAAAGTCCCGCGCGTCGATGAGCCGCGCGTACTCCGCGTGGAGCTGCACGACGTCCGCGAGCGCCAGCGCCCGCTCGAGGTCCCCGCTCATCGGCCGCTGGGCAGCCGGAGCCGCCGCTTGGCGAGGATGTTCCGCATCACCTCGGAGCTGCCACCGGAGATGGTCTGGACCCGCGACCACAGCCACGCGTCCTGCAGCCGGCCCGCGGCCTCGGCGCCGGCGCCCTCGGCGGGCCCGTACGTCGCGACGAGCTGCGTGCCGTACCGGGCGATCTCGTTGTAGGCCTCGGTGTAGAGCAGCTTGGCGATCGGCCCCTCGGACTCGCCCTCCCGGCCGGCGAGCACCCGCTCGACGTGGCCCGACACGAACGCCCGGGCCGCCTCGAAGCGAGCCAGCAGCCCGGCGATGCCGCCGCGGACCACCGGGTCGCCGGCCAGCGGCGCGCCGTCGGACCGGAGCTCGCCGGCCACGGTCAGCACGTCGGACAGCAGCTGTTCGAGCAGCACGACGTTGGCGCCGACGTTGACCCGCTCGACCTCGAGGCCGGACATGGCGATGGCCCAGCCCTGCCCCACGTCGCCGAGCACCTGCTCCGGTCCGAGGACGACACCGTCGAGGAACGTCTCGTTGATGTCGACGGCGTCGCTGTTCATCCGGATCGGCCGGACCTCGACGCCGGGGGCGTCCATCGGCACGATGAAGACCGTCAGGCCGGCGTGCCGCTTCGCCTCCGCGGACGTCCGGACCAGCGCCAGCCCGTGCTGCGCCCAGTGCCCGTCGGTGGTCCAGGTCTTCTGCCCGGTGAGCACCCAGGACCCGTCGTCCCGCTGCTCGCCCCGCGTGCGCACGCCGGCCAGGTCGCTGCCGGCTCCCGGCTCGCTGAACAGCTGGCACCAGATGTCCTCGACGCTGCGGATCCTCGGCAGGTACCGCTGCTTCTGCTCCGCCGTGCCGAACTCCAGCAGGACGTGGCTGGCCAGCTGCACCTGGTCGATGGCACGCGGGGCCCGCGCGCGGATGAGCTCCTCGGTGACGACGAGCTGGTGCGCCGGCCGGAAGCCGGGGCTGCCGCCCTCCTCCTCGGGCCACCAGCCGCCGAGCAGGCCGGTGTCGTAGAGGGTGCGGTACCAGGCCCGCAGCCGCGCCTCCTGCTCCGGCGTCGTCGGTGCGCGGTGCCCCTCGCGGGCCGGCGGCGGGTCGCTCTCGGCGATCACCGACCGGACGTGCCGGCGGACGTCCTCGGTCCCCGGGATCGCCGGCCGCTCGACCTCGAGCGCGGTCCGCATCTCGTCGGCGGACGGCACCGCCGACGGCCGGACGGCGGCGTCGACGACGGCCCGGCGGACGGCGTGGTGCACCGGCCACTCCCAGGTGACGCCGAGGCCCCCGGAGAGCTGGACGCAGTCGTCGAGCGCCGCGGGGGCCCGCTCGGCCAGGAAGGTGTGCGCGGCACGGACGAGGGCCGCCGCGTGCGGCGCGCGGTCGGCCAGCGCCGTGGCGGCTGCGGACACCAGCGACCCGGTCGTGACGACGAGGACGTCGAGGTCGACGAGGCGGTGCTGCAGCACCTGGAAGGCGGCCAGGGGCTGCCCGAACGCGTCCCGGTCCGACAGGTGACGGGTGACCCGCTCCACGGTGACCGCGAGTGCGCCCAGCGTGTCCGCGCACGCGAGGAGGACCGCGGCGTCGGCGAGCGTGTCGCGGTCGGCGCCGGGCAGCGCCCGGGCGGGGGCGTCGTCGGCGGTGAGGAGGACGGTGCCGCGGCTGCTGTCCAGGGCGTCGGGCTGCAGCCGGCACGAGAGGTCCGCCCGGTCCACGGCGACCAGCGGCCGCCCCGGGGACGCGAGCACCAGCACGTCCGGCGACCCGGTGCCCGGCACGGCGTAGGCGCCCGAGACGCGCCATCCCCCGTCGGCCGGGGTCGACCCCGGCCGCTCGACGAAGGCCGCGCCGGCCGTGCCCTCCACGAGCCGGGCGGCCAGGGGCTCCCCGCCCGGGAAGCCGGCCAGCGCCGCGGCCGCGACGAGGTTCCCGGCGATGGGCAGCGGCGACAGCGCCCGTCCGGCCTCGGTGGCGACGGCGACCGCCTCGACCACGTTCCACCCGCTGCCGCCGGAGGACTCCGGGGTGAGCAGGCCCAGCAGCCCGAGCCGCCCCAGGTCGGGGAGCGTGCCGCTCGTTGCCAGGACGCCGCGTGCCGTGGCACGCAGCAGCTCCAGCTCCCCGGGGTCGGGAACGCTCGTCGGCACTCCTGTCTCCGTCCCGCGGTCGGGCCTGCTCGCCGGACCACATTCCCACGTGCCGCAAACTATTGATTTCGACGTCAGAACCTAGATACCGTGCGCGCCGGCTGTCAACGCCACCCACTGCTGCGTCGAGGAGACACCCGGACATGAGGACGACGACCCGGAGGGCGGCCGGCGTGACCTGCGCGCTGCTCCTCGCACTGACCGCCTGCGGCACCGACGACGAGAAGGACGACGGCGGCGACAGCGCTGCCTCGAGTGGAGGCGGCGGGTCGCAGACGATCAAGGTCGGCGTCATCACCCCCACGTCCGGACCGGCGGCGGCGACCTACGGCGAGAACGCGCACGCCGGCGTCCAGGCACGCCTCGACGCCTATCAGGAAGAGGGCGGCGAGTGCGCCGACAACGACTTCGAGATCGTCGACGCCGACGACACCTCCAGCCCCGCCGGCGCCCTCACCGCCGTCCAGAAGCTGGTCCAGCAGGACGACGTCTACGCGGTCCTCTCCAGCAGCCCGAACTTCTTCGGTGCCACCCAGTTCGCCCTCACCCAGGCGTCCGATGTCCCGATGCTGAGTGACGGCACCGACCAGAGCCCGGAGTGGCGCGAGCCCGGCAACAACCTGTTCCTCGCCCAGCCGGTCCCCGACCCCGAGGCGGTCTACGCGAACACCGGCGACTTCTTCGCCGCCACCGGCGCCACCACGTTCGGCGGGGTCGCCTTCTCCGTGCCCGCCTCGCAGAACGCCCTGCGCTCGGCCGCCGACTCGGCCGAGGCCGCCGGCCTGGACGTGGGCTACCTCAACGACAACCTGCAGTTCGGCAGCACCGACGTCGGCCCGATCGTGCTCGGCATCAGGGACTCCGGCACCGACGGGGTCTACCTGCCGATCACCTTCGACACCTCGCTCGCCATCGTCCAGGGGCTCGAGCAGGAGGGCGTCGAGACCAAGGCCATCCTCGCCGCCACCGGCTACGGCGCCGACCTGCTCGACAACCCCGTCGCCGTCGAAGCAGCCCAGGGGGTCAGCTTCTCCGTCGGCTACGCCCCCGTGTCGCTGGGCACCGAGGCGACCGACCGCCTCAAGAGCGCGGTGCAGGACCAGGGCGTCGAGTCCGGGATCCCTGGCTACGCGATGTCCTCGGGCTGGCTGAACGCCGACCTGCTGCTGCACGGCCTGGAGGTCGCCGGCTGCGACGCCAGCCAGCAGGAGTTCATCGACGCCCTGAACCAGGACGACACCTTCGACGCCAGCGGGCTCTACGGGCAGCCGATCGACTTCACCGTCGCCGACCAGGAGCAGTCGTGCCTGTACTACGTGACGCTGGAGGGCGAGGAGTTCGTGCCGGTCGAGGGCGCCTCGCCGGCCTGTGGTGAGCGCATCAACTGAGCCGCTCGACCTCGGACCGGCGCCGGACGGGCGCCGGTCCGAGTCGCCCGACCGTCGCTCACCGGACGGTGCCCTCCCGGTGCGACAGCTCCCGCCCGCCGTCCGCGGCCCACTGCGCACGCACGCTGCGCCGCACGTCCCCGAGTACGCGCAGCTGCAGCACGATCCCGGTCACGGCCAGCACGGCGTACAGCACCCACCAGCCGGCCGAGTCGTCGATCCGCGCCACGACCGCCTCCGAGTCCAGGTCGTCCGCATCGAGGGCGCCGGTGAGGAGCATGATCCCGGCGACGATCGTGGCCGCCCCGGCCAGCCCGGTCAGCACGGTGAGCACCACCATCGGCAGCCGGCCGACGACCGCCAGCACGGCCAGCGCCAGGCCCGCCAGCACCCCGGCCAGGACCACCGTCCACGACCACCGGACGTCCAGCGCGACCATCAGGCCCGAACCGAGCACGAACCCCACCGCCGCCATCGCCAGCACCACGCAGACCTCGTAGTACGTGTACGCGAGCAGACCGAAGAGGAGGGCCACGGCGAATCCGACGACCCAGGCCAGCGCGCCGGACAGGAACCCGTCGCCGCTCCACCCGTCGACGATGCCGGCGCCCAGCAGGAACCCGGTGAAGGCACCCCAGATCGGGATCACGACCCGCATCGTCAGGTAGCCGCGGAAGCAGAAGAGGCTGCCGACGCCGATCGCGAGGAGGCCCAGGAGCACGTCGGGCACGGTGTGGCCCCTCTCGCCGCAGTGGGTCGTCGCACCCACTCCACCGGACGGCGACGCGACCGGGCTCACCCGCCGAGGGTGAGGCCTCAGCGGGTGAGCCGGCGGCCGCTCAGTGCACCGGCCGGTGCCCGTCGGCCCCCGCGTGGGCCAGCGACCTCGTCACGCCCCGGACGCCGGCGTAGACGACGCCCGCCGCCGCGACCCACGGGCCGGCGACGATCACCGGGTCCAGCGGCTGGTGCTTGAGGTCCGCGCGGTTCTGGCCGAGCCGCGACTTCAGGCCGTGCCGGGTGAACTCCGCCTTCACACCGGTCTCGGTGATCGGGTTGTCCGGGTGCAGCGTGAGGAACGACTTCAGGTGGTTCTCCCACGCGTCCACCCGGTCGCCGAGGATCAGCAGCAGCCAGTGCGCCGTCCGGCCCTCGCTGTAGCGGTAGGCGTAGCGGCGGATGGCACCGGAGACGCCCGAGAGCGGCTGGGCGGTACCGAACACCGGGGTCAGCATCCCGTGCTCGACCGAGCGCTCCCGCGGGTACGTCTCCGGCTGCCGCTCGGGGAACTCCCAGTGCGCGCCGGTGAGGTCCTCCTGGAACTTCAGCTTCGGCACCGACGGGCGGTCGGCCGGGTCGAGGTCGACGCCCCAGCCGGGGATCCGCGCCCTCAGCTGCTCCGGCGACTCCGCGATCGGGGGCTTGTGCGGTGTGTAGGTCATCGGATGTCTCCCGTGCTCAGGCCGCGGTGGGGACGACGAGGGGCTTGATGCAGCCGTCGAGCTTGGCCGAGAACATGTGGTAGCCCTCCGCGATGTGCTCGAGCGGCACGCGGTGGGTGACCAGCTCGCTGGGCTTGAGGTAGCCGTTGCGCACGTGTTCGAACAGCCGGGGCCACTGCCGCTTGACCGGGCACTGGTTGGTCCGGATGGTCAGCCCCTTGTTCATGGCGTCGCCGAACTTGACGGCGCTGAAGAGCGGGCCGTAGGCGCCCATCACCGAGATCGTCGCGCCCTTGCGGACCGAGTCGATGGCCCAGTTCAGCGCGACCGGGGAGCCGCCCTGCAGCTTGAGCTTGGCCGAGGTGACGTGCTGGAGGAAGTTGCCGTCCGCCTCGGCGCCCACGCAGTCGATGGCGACGTCGGCCCCCAGCCAGTCGGTGGCCTTCTTCATCTCGAGCACGATGTCGCCGTACTCGGTGAAGTTGTAGGTCTCGGCGTGGGCGAAGGTGCGCGCCTTCTCCAGCCGGTGCTCCAGGTGGTCGATGACGATGACCCGGCCGGCGCCCATGAGCCAGGCCGACTTCGCCGCGATCAGCCCGACCGGCCCGGCGCCGAAGACGACGACGACGTCCCCCTCGACGATGTCGCCCAGCTGCGCCCCGAAGTAGCCGGTCGCCGTCATGTCGGTCAGCAGGACGGCGTCCTCGTCGCTCATCCAGTCCGGGATCTTCGACGGGCCCACGTCGGCGAACGGCACCCGGACGAACTCGGACTGGCCGCCGTCGTAACCGCCGGTGGTGTGCGAGTAGCCGTAGATGCCTCCGACCGCCGTCGCGTTCGGGTTCACGTTGTGGCAGTTGGAGTACAGGCCCCGCGCGCAGTACCAGCAGGTGCCGCAGAAGATGTTGAACGGGACCATGACCCGGTCGCCGACGGCGACGTTGCGCACCGACGACCCGACCTCGTCGACCACCCCGATGAACTCGTGGCCGAACGTGTGACCGATCCGGGTGTCCGGCATCATCCCGTGGTAGAGGTGCAGGTCGGAGCCGCAGATCGCGGCCAACTGCACCCGGACGATCGCGTCGTTGGGATGCTCGATCGCCGGCCGCTCCTTCTCCTCCATCCTGACCTTGTACGGCCCCCGGTACACCATCGCTCGCATCGCACACCCCTCTCAGGCTCGCCGGCCGCGGCACCCGCGCCGTCCCCCTCGTGCGTACCCACGCCGCTTCCGCCGGCGTATCGGCAGAACGACCGATATCCGTCGGCCACCGGCCGCGACGCCTCACGCGGGTGCCGGCGCGGCCGCCCGGTCCTCCACCTCGAGGTCGAGGTCGCCGTCCCGGACTCCGACGCGCACCCGCTGACCGCTGCGCACCCGGCCGTCGAGCATCAGCCGGGCGAGCCGGTTGTCCACCTCGCGCTGGATGGCCCGGCGGAGCGGCCGGGCGCCGAACTGCGGTTCGAAGCCGCGCTGGGCGAGCCAGCCGACCGCCTCCGGCGTGAACTCGACCTCGATGCCCTGAGCCCGCAGCCGCCGGCGGGTCTCGTCGAGCAGCAGGTCGGTGATCCGCTGCAGTTGGGCGTCGTCCAGCCGCTGGAAGACGACGATCTCGTCGATCCGGTTGAGGAACTCCGGCCGGAACGCCTCCCGGAGCCGGCGCATCACCTGGTCCCGCAGGTCGGCCCCGGCCGCGTCGTCGGCGCTGGTGAAGCCCAGCGGGCCGCGCTGTCCCACGATCAGCTCGGACCCGAGGTTGCTCGTCATGATGATCACGGTGTTGCGGAAGTCGACGGTCCGGCCCTGCGAGTCCGTCAGGCGGCCGTCGTCCAGCACCTGCAGCAGGGTGTTGAAGACGTCGGGATGGGCCTTCTCGATCTCGTCGAAGAGCACGACCGAGTAGGGCCGGCGGCGCACCGCCTCGGTCAGCTGCCCGGCGTCCTCGTACCCCACGTAGCCGGGCGGGGACCCGACCAGCCGGCTGACCGTGTGCCGCTCCTGGAACTCGCTCATGTCCAGCCGGATCATGCGGTCCTCGTCCCCGAACAGCGCCTCGGCCAGCGCCCGTGCCAGCTCGGTCTTGCCCACGCCGGTCGGCCCGAGGAAGAGGAAGCTGCCGATCGGCCGGTCCGGGTCGCCCAGGCCGACACGGGAGCGGCGCACCGCCTCGGCGACGACCTCGACGGCCTCGTCCTGCCCGACCACCCGCTCGTGCAGGTGCTGCTCGAGCTCGAGCAGCCGCTCCATCTCCTCCTGGGTGAGCTGGCTGACCGGGATGCCGGTGGCCCGGGACACCACCTCGGCGATCTCCTCGACGCCGACCTCGGGGACGGCTGTGCCCTCTCCCCCGCCGTCCCGGGCCCGGTCGAGGCGCTGCTGGGCCTCACCGACCTGGTCGCGCAGCTGGGAGGCCCGCTCGTACTGCTCGGCCGCGACCGCCTGGTCCTTCTCCCGCTGCAACCGCTCGACCTCCTGCTCCAAGCCGCGCAGGTCGGTCGGGGGCGTCTTCGCCCGGCGGCGCGCGCGTGCCCCCGCCTGGTCGATGAGGTCGATCGCCTTGTCGGGCAGGTGCCGGTCGGTGATGTAGCGGTCGGAGAGCTCCACGGCCGCGACGACGGCGTCGTCGGTGAACCGCACCTGGTGGTGGGCCTCGTAGCGGTCGCGCAGGCCGCAGAGGATCTGCACCGTGTCCTCGATGCCGGGCTCGGCCACCAGGATCGGCTGGAAGCGGCGCTCCAGAGCGGCGTCCTTCTCGATGTTGCGGCGGTACTCGTCGAGCGTCGTGGCGCCGATGATGTGCAGCTCGCCGCGGGCCAGCGCCGGCTTGAGCATGTTCCCGGCGCCGCCGGACCCCTCGGAGGCGCCCGCCCCCACGACGGTGTGCAGCTCGTCGATGAAGGCGATGACCTCGTCGGAGTGCTCGCGGATCTCGTCGATGATCTTCTTGAGCCGCTCCTCGAAGTCACCGCGGTATCGGGTGCCGGCGACCAGCCCGGTCAGGTCGATCTCCACCACCCGGCGCCCGCGCAGGGTCTCCGGGACGTCGCCCTCGGCGATCTGGGCGGCGATCCCCTCGACGATCGCGGTCTTGCCGACGCCGGCCTCCCCGATGAGGACGGGGTTGTTCTTCCGGCGCCGGGAGAGCACCTCGACGGTCTGCTCGATCTCCTGCTCCCGGCCGATGACCGGGTCGATCTCCCCGTTGCGGGCCATCTCGGTCAGGTCGCGGCCGTACTCGTCCAGCGTCGGCGTACTCGACGCGGGGCGGCCGCCCCCACCCTGCCCGCCGCCTCCGCCGACGGCGGCCTGCTGCAGGGCCTCCGGCGTGATCCCCCGCTGGCGCAGGAGCCGCCCGCCCGGCGAGTCCGGGTTGACCGCCAGCGCGAACAGCAGGTGCTCCGGGCCGATGTAGGTCGAGCCCAGCGCCCGGGAGATCTGGTGCGCGTCGAGCAGGGCGCGCTTGGCCGCGGGGGTGAGGGCCGGGGTGTCTGCGCGCTGTTCCCCGCGACGCGGCAGGCCGTCGAGCTCGGCGCGGAGCTGCGCCGGGTCGGCGCCCGCGCGGCGGAGGAGCAGGCCGGTGGGCTCCCCCTCCGCCAGCGCCCACAGCAGGTGGTCGGTGTCGAGGTCCGGGCTGCCGACCTCGGCGGCCCGGCGCGCCGCCGCGTTCACCAGCTCGCGGGCCTGGTCGCTGAGGAACTGGGTGATGTCCACCCGCTGGCGCGGCTGCCGGGCGCCGCCCATGTAGCGGGCGAAGAAGTCGTCGAAGGGGCTGCCGTAGGAGCCTGGGGGGTATCCGCTCGTCATCGCTCGTCCGTCCCGGGTTGGCGTTGTCCCCTCCTGCCCTACTCGCCCCGGCCCGCAATCACCATCGGTCATCCTGCCGAGGCGCGCGGGGCGGGACGGAGGGTGAGATGGGAGGACCGTCCGCCGCGCCGCCCTCCCGGCCGGCCCGAGCCCCGGGGAGCCCGATGCGCCTCGCCCGTCTCGTGCACGCGATCCGGACCAGCCTCTGGCTGATCCCCCTGCTGTGCGTCCTCGCCGGCGTGCTGGTGGCCCTCGGCACGCTCTGGCTGGATCGCCGGTCGGACTACACGCTCGTCCCCCAGAGCGTGACGGGGACGCCGAGCGACGCCTCGACGATCCTGTCGGTCTTCGCCTCCGGGATGCTCTCGCTGACCACCCTCGTGCTCACGGTGACGCTGGTCGTGGTCCAGCTGGCGATGGGGCAGTTCTCCCCGCGGATCGTCGCGGCGCTGCTGACCGACCGGTTCAGCCAGTTCGCGATCGGCCTGTTCGGAGCCACCTTCGTCGTCGCCGTCCTCACCATCCGGGAGATCCGCGGGTCCGACACCGGCAGCGTCCCCGGCCTGTCGGTCCTGCTGGCCTACCTGCTGATGGCGGCCAGCCTCGGAACGCTGATCCTGTTCGTGCACCACTCCGGGCAGACCATGCGGGCGACCGGCCTGATCGACCTGGTCGGCGACCGCACCCGCGACCTCATCGAGTCGTCCTTCCCCGCCGCGTCCCCACCGGCGGACGGGTCGGAGACCGGCCCGTCCGTGGTGCCCGCGCGGGAGCCCGGCAACGTCGTCCGGGTGGATCGGGCCGCGCTGGTCGCCGCCGCGCGCCGCGCCGACTGCGTCCTCGAACTGGTCCCGGTGGTCGGCGACTTCGTGCCCGGCGGCGCGCCCCTGTTCCGCGTGCACCCCGGTCCACAGCGGGCGCAGGACGGCGCGCCGGGTGCACGGCTGGACGCCGACGAGGTGGCGCGGCTGGTCCTCGTGGGCCCCGAGCGCGTGCACGGCGACGACGCGTCCTACGGCATCCGCAAGCTGGTCGACGTCGCGGAGCGGTCGATCGCCCAGCCCTTCGACGACCCGACGACGACGCTCCAGGCGCTGCACCGCCTGCACGACCTGTTGCGCCAGCTGGCCGTGCGGCCGCTGCCGCCGGGCGAGCACCGGGACGCGGACGGCGTGGTCCGGCTGGTCGAGCGCACGCTCTCCTGGGAGGGCCACGTGCGGCTCGCCTTCGACGAGATCCGGCTGGCCGGCGCGGCCTCGCCACAGGTGACCCGCCGCCTGTGCGCGGCCCTGCACGACCTCAAGGGCGTCGCCCCGCCCGACCGTCAGGCACCGTTGGACCGCCAGCTGCGGTTGCTCACCGCCGCCGTCCACCGGACCTACGACGACGAGGAGGACGTCGTCGCCGCGCTCACGCCCGACACCGAGGGCATCGGGTCCGGCGCCGACGTCACCACCACGGTGCGCCTCGACGGGACCGACCAGGCCACCCGGCACGACGGCGCGCGGCACGGCGCCCGCATCCCCGGGTAGGAGCACGCCGCCTCAGCCACGCCCCGCGCCCGCGGATCGGTCGAGCTGCCGATGGGCCGGCCCCGCCCTGCGCTGCCACAGTGGGACGCCGATCGACCGGAACAGCGGTGCCGGGAGGGGCCCGCTCGGGGGGAGGCACGGTGAGGGACGACGACCCGGCGCTCGTGCGCCTGCAGGACGAGCTGGCCGACATCGGCACCATGGCGACGGGCGTGGAGCAGCGAGCCGCGGACGTCCTCGAGGTGCTGCGCCGGGAGCTCCGCTTCGACTCCGCGTGGATCGCCGTCCGGGATCCGGAGCGACATCGCCACGTCGCCCTGGCGACCACGGGCCCGGCCGAGGCCCTGCACCGCTACTTCTCCACTCCCGAGGCCGACGTCGAGCTCGACCTGCTCGGGCTCAACAGCCTCCAGCCGCCGGTGCTCGCCGGCGAGCTGCCGACACCCCTCCCGGAGATCCGCGCCTGGGGCGAGTACCTGATCCCGGCCGGGTTCCGGGGCGGGGTCGCCGGTGCGCTGTTCGCCTCCACCGGACGGCACGTGGGCTTCCTCAGCCTCCTCGGCGCGGACCCGGCGCGGCCCGGCCCGGCAGACCGGGACGTCCTCGCCGCCGTCACCCGGGTGATCGCCGACGACCTGGACCGGACGCGGGAGATCGCCGCGACCGCGAAGATCGTCGGGACCGCCGAGGCCGGGGTGGTGGTCACCCGCGGCGGCACGCCCCTCCCCCTGCCCGGCCTGCCCGACGACCCCCTGCTCGCCCCCGGCTCGCCGGTCCTCGCCGCCGTGGCCCGCGAGCTGGCCGCCGGCGGCCCCTACGCCGCGTTCCTCGTGCCGGTGCCGGGCGCGGACGGCGAGGGACTGCGGCGGGTCACGGCGCTGGACTGCGCGATGCCCGAGCTCGACCACCTGTCGGGTGCGGTGCTGCTGTCCTCCCCGGGCGACCTGCGCGGCCTCACCTGTCTGGATCTCCGGCTCCTGGGGCACCTGGTGGCCGGTACGACGCAGGTCCCGGCGCTGGCCGCGGCGGTGGGGGTGGACCCGCGCACGGCGACCGTGTCCCTCCGCCGGGCGCAGCTCGCCCTCGACGTGCCCGGTCCCGCCGCCACCGCCACCCGCGCCGTGCGTACCGGGCTGCGCATCCCGCCGGCGCTCGGCGGACCGCCAGGGACAGGGCGCCGGTGACTCCTCAGGACGACTGGCCCAGGTTGGTCACCAGGTTCACCGCCACGGCGATCACCACGGTGCCGAAGAGGTAGGACAGCAGGGCATGCCCGAGGGCGACCTTCCGGACCGACCTGTCGGCGAGCTGGGTGTCCGGGGCCGCGAAGCTCATCCCCACGGTGAACGCGAGGTAGGCGAAGTCGCTGTAGGCCGGTGGGTCGTCCTGGCCGAAGTCGATGCCGCCGTCGCCGCCCGAGTAGTAGCCACGGGCGTACTTCAGGGCGAAGACCGTGTTCACCAGCGCCCACGACAGGATCACGACCAGGACGCCGAGCACCACGGTGGCGATGCTGACGGCGTCCTGGGTCTGCGAGCGGACGAGCGCCTCCACCACGGCGGCGAGACTCGCCACCGCCGCGCACAGCACGACCGTGTCCGTGACCCGGGTCCGCCCCTCCTCCTCGGCCAGCCGCTTGGTGCCCGGCGCGTCGCGCGGCCAGCTGATCCGCCACACCCAAACCAGCAGGCCGGCGGCGGCGACGCTCCAGCCGAGGAGGACCGACATCTCGGGGATCCCGGCGACCGTGACCAGGGCGGCGGCGAGGAGGCCCGCGCCGAAGCAGACCAGCAGGCGTCGCCACGACAGGATCGTCGTGCCGTTGCCCGCCCGCACCGCCTCGGCACAGGCGACGCTCACCCGGCCGCCCGTCGGCGCCTCAGGCACCCGGACGGAACACGGCGCGGACGCACCCGTCCTCCTTCTCCTTGAACATCCGATATCCCTTCGGCCCGTCGTCCAGCGACATCACGTGCGTGGCGAGGTGCTCGGTACGCACCTCGTCGCGGCTCATCCGCTCGAGGATCTCCGGGATGTAGCGGTGCCCGTGCTGCTGGGCCCCGCGCAGGGTGAGCGCCTTGTTCATCACCGCGCCGAGGGGGAACTTGTCCACCAGGCCGCCGAAGACGCCGAGGGTGAACACCGTCCCTCCCTTGCGGCAGGCGTAGATCGCCTCCCGGACCGCGGTGGGCCGGTCGCTCTGCAGCCGCATCTGCTGCTTGACCTGGTCGTACAGGTACGACGGGCCCGGGTGGTGCGCCTCCATCCCCACCGCCTCGATGCAGACGTCCGGCCCCCGCCCGCCGGTCATCTCCCGCAGCTCGCCGGGGACGTCGGACTGCTCGTAGTCCAGCGTCTCCGCCCCGATGTGCGTACGGACCTGCTGGAGCCGGTTCTCGAACCGGTCGATGACGACGACCCGCTCGGCGCCCATGAGCATGGCCGCGCGGGCGGCCATCTGCCCCACGCCGCCGGCTCCCCAGACCGCGACGACGTCGCCCGGCCGGACCTCCGCCTGGTGCGCTCCGGTCCAGCCAGTGGGTGCGGCGTCTGAGGCGAACAGCGCCCGCTCGTCCGAGACGCCGTCGGGGATCGCGAACGCCCCCTGGTCGGCGTAGGGGACGCGGATGTAGGGCGCGTGACTGCCCGCATAGCCGCCCAACGCGTGGGAGTACCCGTAGCAGCCGCCGATGGCCTGGCCCCACAGCGCCTCGGTGATCCCGGGGTTGGGGTTGCCGTTGTCGCACAACGACCACAGCCCCTGCTTGCAGTACCAGCACTGCCCGCAACTGGTGAACGAGACCACCACCACGCGGTCGCCCACCCTGTGCTTGGTCACGGCGGGGCCGACCTCCGCGACCGTGCCCATGAACTCGTGCCCGAGCACGTCGCCGGCCCGCATCGCGGGGATGTAGCCGCCCATGAGGTGCAGGTCCGAGCCGCAGGTCGCGGTCAGCCCCACCTGGAGGATCATGTCGTGGTCGTTGAGGATCTTCGGTTCGGGGACGTCCTCGACACCGATCTCGTTCACCCCGCGCCACGTGACGGCCTTCATCGCACACCCGCCTTCGGCGCGACCTTGGTCCACGCCTCCAGGAGCGCCCCGCCGGGCGTCGCCGACCGCTTGCCGTGCGGTGCCGGGTCCACGGCGAGCACCTCACCGACCTCGATGAGCTGCTTGGCCTTGCGCAGTGCCGACCGCAGGTCCGCCTGCGGGTCCTTGCCGCTCAGCCGCTGAGCGGCCGAGCCGGACGGCCGGTCGCGCAACCGGGCCGCCAGCTCGGTCCCCTTGCCACCCGGGGCCGGGCGGACGCGGACCTCGATCCGGTCGCCGAACTCGGCCAGGGGCGCGGGCAGCTGCGCGGGATCGATCTCCGCCGGCTCGCGGAACACGGTGACGGCCAGCCACCCCGATGCTGCCTGGCCGGCGTCCGCCGGACGGGCGGCCGACGGGTCGACCGCCGACCGGACCTGGCGGACGACGCTCCCGCCGGCGCGGGCGGCCAGTGATGCCACGTTCCCGATCGCGTTGGTCATGCCCGGCCTCCCGCGCCGGCAGGCTGCGGGGCCCGCGCGAACTCCTGGACGATCCGTTCGCAGAACGCCGGGAGGTCGTCCGGCGACCGGCTCGTGGTGATGTTGCCGTCGGTGACGACCTCCTGGTCGACCACCTCGGCCCCGGCGTTGCGCAGGTCGGTGCGGATGCTCGGGAACGAGGTCAACCGCCGGCCGCGGGCGACGTCGGCCTCGACGAAGTTCCACGGGCCGTGGCAGATCGAGGCGACCGGCTTGCCCGACTCGACGAAGTCCCGCACGAACTTCACCGCAGGCGGCTGCATCCGCAGCTGGTCGGGGTTCACCGTGCCGCCGGGGAGCAGCAGCGCGTCGTACTCGTCCACCGACGCCGAGCCGACCAGCCGATCGACTCCGAAGGTGCCGGCGTCCTCCAGGTCGTTGTTCCGCGCCGCGATCTCCCCGTCGTGGATCGACAGCACGTCCGTGCGTGCCCCCGCATTCTCAAGCGCCTGCCGCGGCTGCTCGAGCTCCACCCGCTCGACTCCGTCGGCCGCGAGGATCGCCACCCGTCGTCCGTTCAGTTCGCCGGCCATGTCACGCCCCCGCCATCGCCGGGTGGAGGACGACCTTGGTCCAGCCCTCGTCCCGCTTGTCGAAGTGCTCGTAGGCCTCGGGCGCCCGGTCGAGGGGCAGCTCGTGGCTGACGATGAAGGACGGCTCGGCCTTGCCGCCGGCGATGAGGTCGCGCAGCTGCCGGTTGTACTTCTTGACCGGTGCCTGGCCGCTGCCGACGTGCTGGCCCTTGAACCAGAACATGCCGTAGTCGAAGGCCAGCTTGCCCTGCTTGGCGAGCTCGTCGGCCGCCCCGGGGTCCTGGGGCACGAAGACGCCGACGTTGCCGACCCTCCCGGTGAAGCGCACCGAGGCGACCAGCCGGTTCATCGTCAGGTTGGCCTGCTCCTGGCCGTCGGGCTCGTGCGCCTGGTAGCCCACGCACTCACAGCCGTTGTCGGCGCCCAGCCCCATCGTCTGGTCGAGGACGGCCTGCACGGGATCGACCTTCGAGTCGTCGATGGCGATCGCGCCGATCGACTCCGCCAGCCGCAGCCGGTCGGGGTGCCGGTCGACAACCATCACCTTGCCGGCACCGCGGATGGTGGCCGAGAGGGCGGCCATGAGCCCGACGGGGCCGGCGCCGTAGATGACCGTCTGGTCGCCCGGCTGCACGCCGGCCAGCTCGGTGGCGTGGTACCCCGTCGGGAAGATGTCGGCCAGCATCACGTAGTCGGTCTGGCGCTCCTCCGCGTCCTCCCCCAGCCTCAGGCAGTTGAAGTCACCCCAGGGCACGCGCAGCAGCTCGGCCTGACCGCCGCCGTACGGGCCCATGTCGGCGAAGCCGTACGCGGCGCCGGCCCACTCCTTCTTGGGCTGCGCGGTCAGGCAGTAGTTCGTGAGCTGCTGCTCGCAGTTCTTGCAGTGCCCGCAGGCGATGTTGAACGGCAGGACGACCCAGTCCCCCACCCGGATCTTGTCGACCCCGTCGCCGACCTCGACGACCTGGCCCAGGTTCTCGTGCCCGAACCAGCGTCCGGTCTCGAAGTCGGTCCGGCCCTCGTACATGTGCAGGTCGGAACCGCAGATGTTCGCCGAGGTGATCCGCACCAGCACGTCGGTCGGCCGCTCGATCCGCGCGTCCGGTACGTCCTTGACGCTGACCTGCCGCGGGCCCTCGTACACCACTGCCTTCACACTGCCTCCTCGTCCGCGTGCGTCCTCCGCCCGGGCTCGGGTCGGGACCCGATTGCACCCAGGGCAGTGGTCGGCCGGGTATCGGCAGACATGCCGATCCCGGCTGCCGCGGCTAGCGACGAGGAGCAGGCGAGACCAGGACGCCGGGATCGTCGACGGTCTCCACCAGGTGATCCACGAGGCGCCGGACGGCGGGGCGGGCCGGCCGGCGCCAGACCACCTCGAGGTCGAGGCACAACGGGGGCTCGAGCGGCCGGACGACGATGCCACCGACCTCCATGTGCTCGGCGACCCCCAGGATCCCGGGGGCGATCCCGGTGCCCGCGGCGACCGCCCGCACCATGGCCTCCGGGCTGTTGATGAGGTCGGGCTCGACGACGACCTGCCCCGGCCGCACCCCGCCCGGCAGCAGGTGGTCCACGGTCCGCTGCCAGATGCCGGCGAACGGCGACCACGGGAACATCACCGCGTTCTCCGACCCGAGCTCGGCGACCGGGACCCCGGCGCGTGCGGCGAGCGGGTGCCCCTCGGGCAGGACGATCCCGAACTCGACCGAGCCCAGCACGATCCCGTCGAGGTCGCGGTGCTCGGGCGGCCGGTTCCACACGACCGCGGCGTCGGCCCGCCCCTGCCGGACGGCCTCCACCGCGTCGTCCCCCGGGCTGGACGTGACGACGACCTCGACGCCGGTGATGGCCGCGCCGACGAGCCGCAGCGGGCCGTCGAGGACCCGCTCGGCCATGGTGCAGATCCGCAGGGCGACCTGCTCGCGACGGTCGGGCTCGGCGGATCGCACGTCCTGGCGGGCCCGTTCCACCTCGGCCAGGATCACCCGCGCCCGCTCGGCGAGGACGTGTCCCGCGGGCGTCAACTCGGCCCCGCGCGACGTGCGGTCGAAGAGGGTGACGCGCAGGTCCTGTTCCAGCGCACGGATCTGCTGGGACAGCGACGGAGCGGCGACGTGCAACCGGCGCGCGGCCGTGGCGAAGCGTCCCTCCTCGGCCACGGCGAGGAAGTACCTGAGGCGGCGCAGATCCACGCACCACGCTAGCCCCGGAGGCCGGCTCACGCGGGCGTTAGGCCTGGACTTCCATCCCTGTGGTTCTACGTCATGCCCCGCCGGGTGGAGCGGCCCGTCGTGCGGTATGAGTAGGTCGTCGGGATCTCCCCCTGCCGGTCGCAGCAGCCGATCCGGTCGTGGCAGCCGCAGACCCGCGACCGCTGGATCCCCCGGGGGGGGGCACATGAGTTCGCAGACGACCGGTGAACTGCTGCTGGCCGAGACCGCCGCCGCCGCCGGCCCGGCCGCCGACCGCGCGCACGCGATGCTGGAGGCACTCCGCCACGTCCTCCCCTTCGACGGCGCCTTCCTCGCGTTCGCCGACCCGCTGGGCCGCGGATACCACTCCGTGGCGACCCTCGACCTGGACGGCCCGGTCGTGCAGTTCCTCGCCGGACCCCAGGTGGCACGGGACATCGAGGCCACCGGCACCGATCGGGCGCGCCCGCCGCTGGGCCCCTCGGATCTCCCCTACCCGGTCGACGAGCTGCCGACGTGGGCCGAGTGCCTGCTCCCGTCCGGTCTGTACGAGGGCCTGGGCATGGGTCTGTTCGCGCCCGGAGGGCGGCACGTCGGGCACGTCGCCGTGCTCTCCGGGGACCGTCAGGTCCCCAGCGCGGCGGCACGTCGACGGCTCGCCGGGGTGGCGCCGGTGCTGGCGCGCGGCATCGACCCGATGCACTCGCTGATCACCGCGGCCCGGCTGGTCCGCCACGCCACGGCCGGCGTGGTGCTCTGCGCCGACGGCGGCTGCCAGGCGCTGCCCGGCATGCCGGACGACGCGCTGCTGGTCCCCCGGTCCGCCGTCCTGGCCACCGCGCGCGAGCGGATCGGGGACGGCGAGGTCTATTCGTCGTTCCTCTGGCCGCTGGGGGGTGCGCACGCGCCCGGAGGGCACGTGCGGGTCACCGTCCTCGGGGCGCCCGACGACGTGCCGCCCGCGCTGACCGGCCTGGTGCTGCTGTCGCCGGTGACCGACCTGCACGGGCTGACCCCGCGCGAGCTGGAGGTGCTCGGCCTCCTGGTCGAGGGGTGCTCCAACCAGGACATCGCCCGCACCCTCGTCGTCGCCCCGCGGACCGTCGCCGCCCACCTCGAGCACATCCTCGTGAAGCTGGAGGCACCGACGAGGACCCTGGCCGCGGTTCGTGCGGAGCGCGACGGTGTCTACGTCCCGCTCCCCTCCTGCCGGCGGCCCCGTCACACGTCCGGTGCCGCGACGGGCAGTCCCTAGCTCCGCGGGTGCCGGGCTCAGGTCCGCGGCGCGAGCTCGTACACCGGCCCCAGATCGGGAGGGTCGGTGTCCGGGACCTCGTGCAGGATCTTGGGCTCGGTATGCAGCAGGCGGTGGACGGCGGCCCGCGTCCGGTCGAGGTCCAGCCCCGCACGGCGGGCGACGTCCTGCAGGTGCGGTGCGCCGGTGGCGGTCTCCGCCTCGGCCACGGCCCGGTACACCGTGGCGTCGTCCCCTGACAGCTCCTCGACCCGCATGGTGGTCCTCCCGAACGGCGTCCTCCGGTGTCGTCCCGCGGCGTACCCACCCGACGGGCCGGCACCCGGATCGCACCGGCAGATGGGCAGATCTGCCGATGGCCGGCCCGGCCGGCCTGCCGCAGCGTGGGGGGCACGGACGCGATCGGAGGGGTCATGAGCGAACGAGGACTCGAGGAGACGGGGACCGGAGAGGCCGCCCGGCGCATCGGCCAGGCGCCGACGACGACGGACGTGACCGATCCCGAGCGGTCCTCCCGGAACACCGCCGCCGGCTCGGGCTCGGAACCGGGCGAGGGCCCCGTCCAGCCCGCCGCGGACGAGGGCGTGGACCCCTCGGCCAGCATCGAGCCGCACAACGAGGGGCTGGTCTGAGCGCGGACCGGCGACGACGCCGGCGCGGGCTCGCGCCCCCCGGGAGCGGCCGCGCAGCGCTACTGTCCCGCGCATGGCGACCCGGCGTGCGGTGCTGCTGATCGCCGACATCGGCGGCTACACCGAGTACATGCAGTTCCACCGCAGCATGCTCGGCCACGCGGAGGCGGCGACGCGGCGCCTGCTCGACAAGGTGGTCGGCGCGGCGCGCGGCTTCGAGCTGATCGAGATCGAGGGCGACGCCGCCTTCCTGTCCCGCGACGCCGAGGGGCTGGACGGCGCGGCGACACTGTCCGCCGTCACGCGGGCGGCCGTCGCGATGCACCGGGCCTTCCACGACCAGCGCCGGCTGATCGAGCTCAACATGTGCCCCTGCGGGAGCTGCACGAAGACCAGCGGCCTGAAGCTGAAGTTCGTCGCGCACGTCGGGGACGTCGCGACCCAGACGATCCGCCGCCGGAAGAAGCTCGTCGGCATGGACGTCATCTACGTGCACCGCATGCTCAAGAACCCGGTCACGGTGCCGGAGTACCTCCTGGTCACCGACGACCTGTTCCGCAACGGCGGGGCCGCCTCCGCCGAGCTGGCCATCCACGAGATCGCCCAGGACCTCGAGGGCATCGGACCCGTGCAGACCTTCTACGTCGACGTCGAGGACATCGCCGCACCGCTCGCCCCGGCCTCGGAGCCGTCGTTCCTCGTGCGCATCGGCGCGACCCTCGACATGGTCGGCCGGGGTCTCCCCCACGTGATCCCGCGCCGCCGCGCCCGGTCACTCGCCGCGGGCTGAGGACCCCTCGCGCAGGAGTGACGTGTCCAGTTCCCGCTCCGGCAGGACCTGGACGAAGTACTCGACGCCGAACATCTCCCGGAGGATCGACTCGGGGAACATCGCCGGGTCGATCGGGTACTGCGAGCGGTGCGCGGCCGTGGCGCGGATCTTCGCGCCGACGAAGTCGGTGACGTCGATGCAGGCGCTCACCCGGGCGTCGATCAGGTCGCCGGAGGCGAGGGCCCTGGTCAGCAGCGGTCCGGGTTCGTCCCGGTGCCGGTCGACGGTGATCGGCTCGGAGGCCAGGAACGTCAGGCTGGTGACGTCGTCCAGGGCGACGACGTGCGCGTTGCGCGGCCGGCCGGTGGCGATGCCCGCCTCGCCGATGAACTCCCCGGGCCCGGACCGGTCGACCACGCGCACCTGCCCGTCCTCGCCCTCCCGCCGGATCTCGACCTCGCCGGAGAGGAGGAAGTACATCGACGTCGCCTCCTCGCCCTGCTCGACGAGGTAGGAGCCGGCGGGGAACCACTCGACGCTGACGAAGTCGGCCGCGTACCCGAGCGCCGTCGTCTCGCGGGAGAACACCGACAGGGCGCGGACGAAGTCCTTGGTGCCCTTGAAGCGGGTGGTCAGCTCGACGACCCACCCGGCCAGCCGGTCCCGCAGCAGCATCCGGCTCCGCGGCAGGTGGCAGTGGAACAGCCGGACCGGCGAGGTCTCCCGCCGGGCGAAGCACGCCGCGGTCACCGCCGCGCCCACGGCCACGTGGTCGGGGTGGCTGGAGAAGCCGTCGGGCCCGAACGTGATGACCACGTCGGGGTCGAACTCGTCGAGCAGCTCCGCCGCCAGCTCGAACAGGACCCCCGGATCGATCCGGTGCAGGCCGCCGTCGGGGTGGTCGAGGCACCGCACCGTGGTGAGTCCGAGCTCCTTGCCGGCCGCGTCGAGCTCGCCCTCCCGGACGGCGCACAGCGTGGCGCGGGTGGCGACGGCGGCGTCGCGGATCTGGCCGGCGCCGCCCCGGGTCAGCGAGACCACGCTGACCTCCGCGCCGGCACTCGCGTACTTGGCGAGGGTGCCGCCGGCGCAGACCGTCTCGTCGTCGGGGTGCGCGAAGACGCCCAGCACGCGCGGGGGTCGCGCGTCGGGGGTGCCCGACACCGGGTCGTGCGCCAACCGGATCACCGTCGAATCTCCCGCTCGCTGGTGGGGCCAACGTACGGGGACCGGCCGTGCGTCCGGTACCTCCCGGCGCGTACGCCCGACCACGGCGCTGGTGGGGCGCCTGTCCGGCGTCCGCGCTGTTAGCGTGCGCGCCGTGCCCGGCTCCTACCGCGAGGCGTGGGCATCGGTGACCCGCAACCGCAACCTCCGGTTCGCGCAGCTGTCGTCCCTGTCGGCCTGGACGGGTGAGTTCCTCTTCCTCTCCGCGATGACGGTCTACGCCTTCGACCAGGACGGCGCGGCGGGCGTGGGCCTGGTCGGGTTCCTGCGGGTGCTGCCGGCCACGGTCGCGCTGCCCTGGCTGGGCGCCCTGGCCGACCGCGTCTCGCGCCGGCAGCTGCTGGTGGTCTCCTGCGCGCTGCGGGCGGCCACCGCCGCCGGAGCCGCGGCCGCGGTGGCCTCGCCGGCGGCGGTGTACGCGCTGCTGACCCTGTCCACGGTCTGCCACGCCGCCTACCGGCCGGTGCTGGCCGCCCTCTTCCCGACGCTGTGCACCACGCCGGAGGAGCTGGCCGGGGTCAACGCCGTCCGGGCCATCCTCGACGGAGTGGCCGCGCTCGTCGGTCCGCTGGCCGCGGCCGCGCTGCTCGCGGCGTACGACCCGGCGGTGGCCTTCGCCGCCGTGGCCGTGCTGGCCGCTGTCGCCGGCCTGCTCGCGGCCCGGCTGCGCTTCGAGTCGCCGCGCCCCGCCGCAGACCCCGAGCCGGCCGGCCGGCCGGGTGTGGTCGCCGACGTCGTCGACGGGCTGCGCGAGCTGCGCCGCCGTCCCCGGGCACTGGACGTGATCGTGCTCGGCGGCGCCCAGTGCCTCGTCCGCGGGGCACTGACCGTGCTCGCCGTGGTGGTCGCCGTGGAGGTCACCGACCTGGGCCGGCCCGGCGTCGGGGTCCTCTGGGCGGCGTTCGGGGTCGGCGGGTTCGTCGCGGCGATGGCCTCGATCGGCGCCGCCGGGAGCGCCCGTCTGGGCACCCTGTTCGGGGCCGGCATCGCGATGTGGGGGGTGCCGATCGTCCTCATCGGCCTGGCGACGGGCAGCCCGGTCGCGGTCGGTGCGTTCGCCGTCATCGGCGCCGCCAACGCGATCGTCGACGTCACCGGGTTCACGCTGCTGCAGCGGCTGGTCCCCGACCGGACGCTGGCGCGCGTCCTGGCCCTGACGGAGGCGGTGTTCTCGCTCGCCCTGGCGCTCGGGTCGCTCGTGATCCCCGCCGTCCTCTCCGGGCTCGGCGACACCGGCGCGCTCGTCGCCGTGGGCTGTGTCCTGCCGCTGGCGGTCGGGCTGCGCTGGACGGCGCTCCGGGCGATCGACGCCGACATCGCCGTCCGGAAGGACCGGATCGTGCTGCTGCGCCGGGTCGGCATGTTCCGCCTCCTGCCCGTCCCGGTCATCGAGGGCCTGGCGATGCGGCTGGGCCGGTCGAGCGTCGCGGCGGGCACCGACGTGTTCGCCCAGGGCGACCCGGGCGACCTGTTCTACGTCGTCGGGTCCGGTCGCGTAGCCGTGCTCGACGACGGGCGCGAGATCCGCCGGCTGGGGCCCGGCGACTCCTTCGGCGAGATCGCGCTGCTCCGCTCGGCGCCACGGACGGCGACCGTCCGTGCCGTCGAGGACACCGAGCTGGCCACCCTCGCCGGGCCCGACTTCGTCGCCGCCGTCACCGGCTTCGCGGCCACCTCCGCGACCGCCGAGCAGGTCGTCGGCGGCTATCTCACCGAGGACGGTCAGCGGCAGGCGGAACCGCCACCCGACGCGCCCGGCAGCCCGGACCTCAGGGGGCGATGACGAGCTCCGCGATCAGACCGGCGTCCAGCCGGAAGCGGTAGCGGAGGTCGACGACGCCGCCCGGGAAGTCCCCCTCCAGGCGGTTGGTGACGACCCACTGCCCGTCGTCGCAACGCCCGGCCGAGACGAGGGTCGTGGTGTACGTGAACTGCGCGCCGGCCGTCCACAGGAAGCGGCGGACCTCCTCGGTGCCCCGGTGGGTACTGCCGTCGTCCACGACGACGGCGGTGGGCGTGAAGGCGGCGAGCGCGGCGTCGGTGTCGTGCGCCTCGTGGGCGGCGAGATAGCCGCGGATCACCGCGGGGAGCTGGGCGGGGGTGATGGCGGTCGCTGCGGTCATGGCCCCACCGTGGCGCCTCCCGGCGCGGGAGGGTCAACCGGTGGACCCTCCCCCGGGGGGAGGGTGCATCGTGGCGGGGTGCTGGCCATCGGTGAGTTCTCCCGGCTGACGCACCTCAGCGTGCGCACGCTCCGCCGCTACCACGACGCCCGGCTGCTCGAGCCGGCGATCGTGGACGGCGCCACCGGCTACCGCTACTACAGCGCCGACCAGATCCCGGCCGCCCAGGTGATCCACCGGTTGCGCGAGCTCGACGTGCCGCTGTCCGACGTCCAGCGGATCCTGCGCTCCCCCGACCCCGGCACCCGGGCCGCGCTGGTGGCCGACCACCTGCAGCGGCTGGAATCCGAGCTGGACCGCACGCGGTCCGCGGTCGCGTCGCTGCGCCGGCTGCTGCAGCCTGAGCAGCCGCCGCTGGACGTCGAGCTGCGCGCCGTCCCGGCGGCGACGGTCGCCGCGATCGAGGACGACGTGGCCCTGGACGACGTCCTCGCCTGGTACGCCGGCGCCACGGCCGAGCTCGACGCCGTGGTGGGCGAGCCCACCGGCGTCCCCGGCGGCCTGTACGACAACGCGCTGTTCGAGAGCGGCTCCGGGCACGTCCTCGTGTACCGGCCCACCACCGATCCCCCGCGCAGCGGACGCGTGCACCCGGTGACCCTGCCGGCGGTCGAGCTGGTCGTCACGGCCCACGTCGGAGCGCACGACGACATCGGCGTCACCTACGGCCAGCTGGGCTCCTGGGTCGTCGCCAACGCGCTGGCGGTGGCCGGGCCGGTGCGCGAGACCTACCTGGTCGGCCCGCGCGACACGGCCGACCCGGGCGCCTGGCGGACCGAGATCGGCTGGCCGGTCTTCCGGGTGGCCCCGCCCTGACGACAGCAGCCGGTCCGGTGCCCGGCTGAAGGCCTCCCCAGGACGCGGAGGTGAGGCTAACCTAAGTCGGCCTAACGCCCCCGACCGGAAGACCGCCATGCCCGCGAGCACGACGCCCCAGACCCCGACCACCGCCGGGAGCCCCCGATGACCGCCACCACGGCACCGGTCCTGCCCGTCGTCGAGGTCGACCTCCCGCCGGAGGAGGCCGCCGAGCTCGCCGAGGGCCTGGACCACGTGGGCGACGAGCACGCCGACACCGTGCTCCTGGTCGCCCGGGCGCTGGGCGACCAGCCGGACGCGCGGTCGGTCGAGATCCTGGGCGTGAGCGCCGACGGTCTCCGGCTCGGCGTCTCGGCGGCCGACGGCTCCGTGTGGCCGGTGCAGGTCCCCTTCGCCTCGCCGGCGCGCACGTCCCTGGAGATCTACGGCGCGCTCATGGGGCTGGTCGCCGCGGCGCGTGGGGTGGTCGGCGACAGCGAGCCGCTCACCTCCATCGAGGCCGAGTTCCTCGAGGACCAGGGCATGACGACCGTCGCCGCGACGGTCTCCGCCCGCCGCCTGCTCGCCCCCGGTCTGCTCGAGGTCACCCTCGCGGGGCTCGCGCCGGTGCCGCTGCACGGCGGAGACGAGTACGTCGTCCTCATGCCCGATCCGCCGGACGAGGTGCTCCGCCCCGGTTTCAGCGTCTCCGACCTGGCCGGGGTACCCCTCGAGACCGCGCCCCGGGCCACGTACACGCTGCGCGCCCGTCGCCCCGCGGCCGGCGAGGCCGACGTGTGGCTCGTGCTGCACGGCGACGAGGGCGCGGTGAGCAGCCGCCTGGCCGCCGCCGAGCCGGGCGCGCCGGTGGCCGTGTGGGGCACCCGCCGCAGCTACGACCCGCCGGAGGGCACCCGGACCCAGCTGCTGGTGTGCGACGAGACGGCGCTGGGAGCCGTCGCCGCCGTCGTCGACGGCCTGGCCGACGGCGAGCGGGCGGTCGTCGTGGCCGAGACGGGCGGCGCCGGCATCCGGCCGGCGCTCCCGGAGCGGCCCGGTGTCGAGCTGCGCTGGGTGCACCGGTCCGGAGCGGCGCCGGGGACGACGTCGGCGCTGCTCGACGGCGTGCGGGCGGCACTGGCCGAGTGCCCGGTCCTCGCCGACCTCGACGGGCTGTTCGTGTTCGGCGCCGGGGAGGCCGCCCGCATGCGCGAGCTGCGCACCGCGCTGCGCCGGGAGACCGGCCTCGCCCGCGACCGTGTCCGGCTGACCGGCTACTGGAACGCCGCGCGCTGACGCCGTGGGCAGTCGGACCCCGGGCGCCACGCAGGCGCCCGGGGTCCGTTCGTGGAATGGGGATCAGGACCGGATGAACTCCAGCAGGTCGGCGTTGATCGTCTCCGCCTGCGTGGTCGGCATCCCGTGCGGGAAGCCCGCATAGGTCTTCAGCGTCCCGTTCGGCAGCAGCTCGGCCGAGAGCGGGCCGGAGTCGGCGTAGGGGACGACCTGGTCGTCGTCGCCGTGCATCACGAGCACGGGCACGGTGATCTTCTTCAGGTCCTCGGTGAAGTCGGTCTGGGAGAACGCGACGACACCGTCGTAGTGCGCCTTGGCGCTGCCGGTCATCCCCTGCCGCCACCAGTTCTGGATGATCGCCTCGACCGGCTCAACGCCCGGCCGGTTGAACCCGTAGAACGCCGTGGCGGGCAGCTCCCGGTAGAACGCCGACCGGTTGGTGGCCACCTGCTCCTGGATGCCGTCGAAGACGCTCTTGGGCAGTCCGCCGGGGTTGGCGTCGGTCTGCACCATGATCGGGGGCACCGCGCTGATGAGCACGGCCTTGGCGACCCGGTCCTGGCCGTGCCGGGCGATGTAGTGCGCGACCTCGCCGCCACCGGTCGAGTGGCCGACGTGGACCGCGTCGGAGAGGTCGAGGTGGCTGGTCAGCGCCGCCAGGTCGTCGGCGTAGTGGTCCATGTCGTGTCCGTCGCCGACCTGTGCGGAGCGGCCGTGCCCCCGCCGGTCGTGGGCGATGACCCGGTAGCCGTGCCCGAGGAAGAACAGCATCTGCGCGTCCCAGTCGTCGGACGACAGGGGCCATCCGTGGCTGAAGACGATCGGCTGCCCGGAACCCCAGTCCTTGTAGTAGATCTCGGTGCCGTCGCTGGTCGTGATGGTGCTCATGGTGGGCCTCCGGTGGATCGGACGTTCGTACGTGCAGGGATCTATCAGCGCGAGGTGACACGGAGGTGTCCGTCGCACGGCGGCCACCTGTAGGGGGCCGGCCGGCCGGGCGCAGGTGCGGTCGCCTGAGCTTCCGCTGACGTCGAGCGGCCCTGAATCACCCGCTCCGGAGGACCACTGCGTGCGGGGACCCGACGGAGTGTGAGCAGGCGCGGCGGGAGCTCGCCCGCCGTGCCCGAGCGACGAGGTGGGGGTCCCGTGGAGTCCACGACCAGGTCCGAGCACATCACCGAGGCCTACCTGTACGGCTTCCCGCTGGTGTTCAACCTGCGCCAGGTGACCCGCTACGTCACCGACGGGGTCGGTGCCAACCCGGCCGCGCCGTTCAACACCTTCAGCCACGCACGGACGCTGGCCGGCCCGGCCGACACCTTCGTGACGATCAACAACGACACGCTGTACTCGATGGCGCAGCTGGACCTCTCCGTCGGGCCCGTCGCCCTGCACGTGCCGGACACCGCCGGCCGCTACTACGTGCTGCAGTTCGTCGACGCCTGGACGAACAACTTCGCCTACGTCGGCCACCGCGCGACCGGGACGGCCGAGGGCGACTTCCTCCTCGTCCCGCCCGGCTGGTCGGGCACCGGGCCCGCCGGCGCCACCGTCATCCGCTTCCCGACCACGGTCGCCTCGATCGTCGGGCGCTGGGCGGTCTCCGGCGACGACGACCTCCCTGTGGTGCACGCGCTGCAGGACGCGGCCACCCTCACCCCGCTCGACGCCGCGGCGACGCCGGTGGGGCTCGCCGTCCCCGACCCCGCCGTGCCACCGGAGCTGGGATTCCTGGAGCAGTTCCGCGTGTGGTCGCAGCAGTTCCCGCCGGCTCCGCGGGACGTGGAGCTACAGGCCGGCCTCGCGGACCTGGGCACCACCGCGACCGGTCCGTCGCCCTACCCGGCGCTGCCCTCTCCGGAGCGGGCATCGCTCGCCGCGGGTCTCGCCGCCGGCGAGGCGGCGCTGCACCGGGCGCTCGTGTCCGGCTCCAGTCCGGAGGTCCACGGCTGGAAGCTCACGTTCCACGCCTTCGACTACAACCTCGACTTCTTCGAGGTCGGCGCGCTCGACGACGAGCGGTTCCAGATCGCCGACCCGCGGCTGCGCATCGTGGAACGGGCCGCCGCCGCCCTCGGCGGGCTGTGGGGCAACCACCCCTACGAGGCGGCCTACGTCATGACCTACGTCGACGACCGCGGCGAGCAGCTGACCGGCGAGCGCACGTACACCCTGCGGCTGCACCCGACCCCACCGGTCGGGGCCTTCTGGTCGCTGACGATGTACTCGGTCCCCGACTTCTTCCTCGTCGAGAACCCCATCCACCGCTACTCGATCGGCGACCGCACCCCCGGCGTCGTCCTCGACGACGACGGCGCCCTGACGATCGCGATCAGCTCCGAGCGGCCGGCGGGCGCGAAGGAGGCCGCCAACTGGCTGCCCAGTCCCGCCGGGGACTTCCGGCCGGTCCTGCGCATGTACGAGCCCGACGCCGCCGTCCTGGACGGGGGGTACGAGCTCGCCGCGATCACCCGCGCCTGATCCCGCCGAGCGCCGCGGTCGCCGAGCTGGCGAACAGCGGCCGAGGGCCGCTCACAGCAGGCCGCCCAGCCCCTTGCCCAGGAGCAGGACGCCGATGACCAGCAGCAGGGTGGCCATAACGGCGGCGCTGTGCGTGGTCAGCCAGCCGCGCAGGTGCTCCAGTGGTCCGGCCATCCGCGTGCGGGCCACCGCGTAGCCGACCACCGGGATCGCCACGGTGCTCGCGGCGAGGACGGTGAAGACCACGACCGACCAGACGTCCTGGCCGCCGGAGAGCCCGGCACCGCCGATCGTGGTCCCCGCGGCGACGCACATCAGCAGGTTCTTCGGGTTGACCGCCGACAGCAGGATCCCGAGCCCGAGGGCCTTGACGGCGGTGAACCGGTCGATCGCCGACATCCAGGAGGGCATCGCCGGCTCCTCCCCCGGGGCCGGCCGCCCGCGCCACTGGCCGACGGCGAGCACGAGGAGCAGCACGCCCAGGACGAGCTTGATCCAGGACACCGTCGTGGACGGCTCCGCGTCGCTGCCCTGGTCGAGGGTGCCGGCCAGCAGCAGGAAGACGGTCGTGGCGCCGGCGATGCCGAGCACCCAGCCGACGGCAAACCCGGCGCTGGTGCCGCCCGCCTTCGGCGCCAGCAGCATGAGGATGACCGCGATGATCGGAACGGGCGAGATCGCCACTCCGACCGCGAGCGGCAGGAGTTCGCCGACGACCTGTCCCATGGGTCCGACCCTCGCCTGCGGGCTCGTCGGCGGGCATCGCCCCCGACGGATGAGCCCCCGCCCCTCAGCCGGCGTCGCGGCGCAGCAGCCGCCGCCCGCCGGCGGCCAGGGCGGCGGCCGCCCAGCAGACCTGCAGTGCCAGCGCCCCGCCCGCGGACAGGGAGTCCGGCTCCCGGAGCAGGGTGCGCACCGCGCCCGTCCCCGGCAACCACTCGGCGAGGTCGGCCAGCCACCCCACGTTGAACGACTGCATGAGGAAGGGCAGCACCAGCTGCAGCAGGAAGACCGTCGCCAGGGCACCCGCCGTCGACCGCAGCAGCAGGCCCAGCCCGACGGCGAGCACGGACCCGGCGGCCAGGACGACGGCGATCCGCGCCAGACCGCCGGCCGCCTCGCCGAGGGTCAGCGTGAGGTCCGGGTCGATCCCGAGGGCGAGCAGGTCGGCGACCAGCGCCAGCAGCACCCCGGCGGCGACGGCGACCGCGGCCGGGACGGCGACCCGTGCGGCCAGCAGCACCCCGCGGCGGGGCGTCCACTGCAGCGTCGGCCCGATCGACCCGGTGGCGTACTCCGAGGTGACCGCCAGCAGCACCAGCACCAGCAGCCCGAACTGGCCGAGCAGCACGCCGTACTCGCCGGCGAACGTCGACGCGATCGGATCGGCCGCGGTCGCCGTCCCCTCGGCCTCGTCGGCCGCGGCGATGGCGCCCATCCCGACGATGGTCACGGTCGCGGCCAGCAGGCACCACCACGTCGTCCGCACCGTGCGCAGCCGCACCCACTCGGCGCCCGCAGCGCGCGCGAACACCGCCGCCGTGCCGGGCTCGGCCGGGCGCGGCGGGACCGTCGCGGCGGTCATCGGACGGCCTGCCCGGTCAGCGCGGCGGCCCCGTACTGGACGCTGTCGCCGGTGAGGCCCAGGTAGACCTCCTCCAGCGACGAGGTCTGCTCCGCCAGCCGGTGCACGGCGATCCCGAGCTCGAGCGCGACGTCGCCGACCGTCTCGGCCGGGGCACCCTCGACGAGCAGGTCGCCGTCGTCGGCCGGGTGCACGCGCAGGCCCCGTCGCAGCAGGGCACCGGCCAGGTCGTCGGGGGCCGTCGTCCGCACCCGCACCCGCCGGTTCGCGTGCCGCCCGCCCATCACCTCGGTGATCGGGGCGTCGGCGATCAGCCGGCCGCGGCCGATGATCACCAGGTGGTCGGCGGTCTGCTCCATCTCGCTCATGAGGTGGCTCGACAGCAGGACCGTGCGGCCCTCGTCGGCCAGCCGGCGGACCAGCGCGCGCACCCAGCGGACGCCGTCGAGGTCCAGGCCGTTCATGGGCTCGTCGAACAGCAGCACGGCCGGGTCGCCGAGCAGCGCGGCGGCGACGCCGAGCCGCTGGCGCATGCCGAGCGAGTAGCCCGCGACCCGGCGCTTCGCGGCCGGGCCGAGGCCGACCTGGTCGAGGACGTCGTCCACGTGCCGGGGCGGGAGGCCGGTCGCGCCGGCGGCCACCCGCAGGTGGTCGCGGCCGCTGCGGCCCGGGTGCACCGCCTGCGCGTCGAGCAGCGCGCCCGCCACCCGGAGCGGCTGGCCGAGCCGGGCGAACGGCCGGCCGGCGACCAGCGCCGTGCCCGCGGTCGGCCGGTCCAGGCCGAGCACCATGCGCATCGTGGTGGACTTGCCCGCGCCGTTCGGGCCGAGGAAGCCGGTCACCTTGCCCGGCTGCACGTCGAAGGTCAGGTCGTCGACGGCGCGGACCGTGCCGTACTGCTTGGTGAGCCCCCGCACCTCGATCATGCGGGGCTCCGGAACAGGGATGGGGTCATGGCAGCGAGCCTGTCCGGCGGCGGTGTACCGGCGGATCCCCCCGCGGCGCCGACCTCGCTCCCCCACGCGGGGGAGGCGCGAAGCGCACCCGCGGGGGAATCGCCCGGGCGCCCGGCCCGCCAGGATCGACCCGTGTCCACCTCGACGTTCCCCCGGTCCTCGGCCGAGCTCGCCGACGGGCTGCGCCGGGTGCTCCGGAGCGCCGCGGGTCCGGGCTGGCCCGGACGCCTGCTCTACGCCCTCGCCGGCCTGCCGCTCGGCGCGCTGAGCCTCGCGCTGTACTTCGCGCTGTTCGGTTCGGTCGTCGCCGTCATCTACGGAATCGGCCTGCTGCTGGTGATGCTCGTGCTCGCGACCATCCGCGGGTTCGCCGGGTTCGAACGGGAGCTCGCCCGCACCCTGCTGGGGATCGACATCCCTCCCGGCGAGCGGGTGCGGTCGCTCCCCGGCCGGCTGGTCAAGGTCCGCCGGCTGGTGGCCTCCAGCAGCACGTGGCGCGCCGTCGGCTGGCTCGGTGCGCGGGTGCTGCTGGGCGCGGCCACCCTCGCCGTCGTCTTCTTCGCCACGGTGCTGTGCATCGGGCTCCGCTTCGGCGTCCGCTGGGACGTGCTGAACACCCTTCCCGTGCTCGCGCTGATGGCACTCGTCGTCGTCATCGCGCTGCTGCTGCTCGACCTGGTCGTGCGGGTGGCCGCCGCGGCCGCGCCGCGCCTGCTCGGGCCGGGCGCCGAGCAGCAGATCGCCGCGCTGCAGCACAGCAGCCGCCGGCTGGCCGACCGCAACCGGCTCGCCCGCGACCTGCACGACACCATCGGGCACGCGCTCACCGCGAGCCTGCTGCAGGCCACGGCCGCCCGCCGCACCCTCAGCCCGGCCGACGACCGGCCGCTGCAGCCGGAGTTCGCCCGCCAGGCGCTCCAGCACATCGAGACCAACACCCGCGCCGCGCTGGCCGAGCTCGACCGGGTGCTCACCGTGCTCCGCGCCGAGGACGACGGCCGTGACCCCGCCCCGTTCGCCGCGCCCACCCTCGCCGACCTCGAGGACCTCCTCGCCGGCCTGCGCGACGGCGGTCTCCCGGTCGCGCTCGTCGTCGACGGCGAGGTCGACGACGTCCCGCCTGCCCTGCAGGAGCTCGCCTACCGGGTGGTGCAGGAGGGCACGACGAACGTGCTGCGGCACGCCGGCACCCCGCTGACGGTCGCCCAGGTGCTGCGCGACGACCGCGTGCTCGCCGTCCGCGTCACCAACGAGCGGGCCTCCCAGCTGGACAGCCGCCCCGGCCCCGGGGGCGGGCGCGGCCTGGCCGGGCTGCGTGAGCGCACCGCGGCGCTCGGCGGCTCGCTCGGCGCCGAGCCGACCCCGTCGGGCGGCTTCGAGCTGCTCGTCGTCCTCCCGCTGGCCGGTGCCGCGTGACCCTGCGGCTGGTCCTGGTCGACGACGACGTGCTGGTGCGCTCGGGGCTGCGGGTGATCCTGGAGAGCGAGCCCGACCTGACGGTGGTGGGTGAGGCCGGCACCGGCGGGGAGGCCCTGGAGGTGACCGGCCGGACCGATCCGGACGTCGTCCTCATGGACGTGCGGATGCCCGACATGGACGGCATCGCGGCCACCGCGGCGCTGGTCGCCCGGGACCCGCTGCGGCCCCGGGTGCTCGTGCTGACCACCTTCGAGGACGACGACTACCTGTTCCGCTCGCTGCAGGCCGGGGCGAGCGGGTTCGCGCTCAAGCGGTCGGACCCCGACGAGCTGGTCGACGCCATCCGCGTGGTCGCCCGGGGCACCTCACTGGTGCTGCCCGACCTCACCCGCCGGCTGATCGCCTCGCACGCGCCGTCGCGAGCCCGCGGGGCGGCGGCGCTGCCCGAGCTGACCGGCCGGGAGGCCGACGTGCTGCGCCTGGTCGCCGGCGGCCTGTCCAACGCCGAGATCGCCGCCGAGCTGGTCCTGGCCCGCGAGACCGTGAAGACCCACGTCAGCAGCGTGCTGCTCAAGCTGCGCGCCCGGGACCGCACGCAGGCGGTCATCGCCGCCTACGAGAGCGGCTTCATGACCGCCTGAGCACCTCGGCCGTCACCAGGCGCACACCCCGACGGCACCGACCGCACCGCGCAGGCCGACGCACCCCACGCAGCCGACGCACCCCACGCAGTCCACGCACGCGACGCAGGCCACGCACGCCCGGCAGCCGACGTTGCCCAGGCCGGCGAGGATCCCGGCGCTGCCGACGACGCCCGCGCTCAGCGCGACCCCGGCGCTGCCGACCACCCCGGCGCTCCCGGCCACGCCCGCGCTCAGCCCCACGGCGGCGCCCCCCACCGTGGCCGCACTGCCCACGACCGCCGCGCTGTGGCTGGTGGCGGAGCTGCCCACCACGGCTCCGCTGTGGGCGGTGCCCGCGCTGCCGACGACGGCCTCGCTCGCGACGGTCGCGACGTCGCCCTCCGGTGCCCGTGCACCCGCGGTCGCACGGGGCGGGACGCGTCGCTGGGACATGGCGGTACCTCCTGGGCCGGCGGATCCGGGACGGGCCGCGTGCCGGCCACCCTCGACGGTCGGTCCCGGCGGCGTCAACGGCCGGGCACGCCGACGGGCCCGACCGCATCCTGGAGGGCTCCCCGGCCGGAAGAGGGGGCATCAGGGACGCACGACCGGCCGCCGCACCGCCGGCGGCCCACACGCGCGAGGAGATCGCACCCATGAGCACGACGAACAACGACGCCGCGACCGGCGCCCGGGACATCAAGAGCCACTCGTCCACCAGCTTCGCCGACCTCGGCAAGGAGATGTGGGCCTACCTCACCGGCAAGGGCGCCGCCATCAACTACGAGTTCGTCGACATGACCGTCGAGGTGCCGCGCGAGACCGGCGCGGACGCCCCCCGCGCCGTGTGGAAGCTCAACGGCACGCTGCGCATCACGACCGCCGAGAACGCCAGCCGGGGATGACCGACCCGCGCGGCCCCCTGCACCTGTCCGGCGAGCTCTCGCTGGAGGTGGACGGGGCGGGCGTGCAGGTGCACGCCGACGGCGCGGACCTGCGGATCGTCGCCGACGACGTCGGCGCGTTCGTCGCCTCGGTCCGGGCGGCTGCGACCGCCCGGACCGGGGTGGCGCCGGGCCGGCGTGATCTCGGCGGGCTGGCCGAGACGCTGGCCGCGCACGGGATCACCGCGCACCTGGAGTCCCCCACCCGCCGGGTGGCGGTCGCGGGTGCCGGCGTGGACTCGGCCGCCGGGGCGGTGCTGCTGGGCACCCGGCGGGTGCGTCCGCGCGCCGCGGTCGTGGTGATCGCCGCCCGCCGCGGCCGTCCCCTGCTCGTGGCGGGGGCTGCCGTCGCCCTGCTCGGGACCGCGCTGCTCCGCCGCCGTCACGCCGGAAGACCGGCCGGCGGCTGACACGGGCAGTGTGCGTCCACGGACCGGTCCGGACCCGGAACGGGCAGTGAGCGCACATCGCCCGTGGTCCCTGCAGTCAGCTCGGGAGCACGCGCTCCGCGGCGAGGCGGTCGGCGAACAGCGGCGGCAGGTAGCGCAGCATCAGGGCCGACCAGACGACGTGCGTGATCATCGGGGCCTGGATGCCGCCGGTGATCCGGCGCTGCAGCGCGAAGAGCAGGCCCATCGGGACGCTGGCGAGCACCAGCGCCGGGTTCCGTGTCGCGACGGTCGCCAGCGCGTAGACCGAGGTCGACACGAGCACGGGTCGTTCGGCGCCCGCCGCCGCGTAGAGCGCGCCGCGGAAGAAGACCTCCTCCGCCATGCCGTTGGCCAGGGTGGTGGTGAGCACCAGCGGGGGCGACCCCTGGTCGGCGTAGCTCAGCACCGAACCGATCGCCCGCGCCAGCACCGGGATCCGCCGGGCCACGAGCGCCGCGGCGTAGAAGGCCCCGAAGATGGCGACCCCGGAGACGACCGGCGTGACCACCGGGCGGCGCAGCCGGTCCCCCTGGCCGAACATCCGGCCCAGGTGCAGCGGCCCGGAGGCCAGTCCCCCGGCCACCCAGGTGCCGGCGACCCCGAGGGTCAGCCCGTAGAACCGCGGGGAGCCGGGCGGGGTGGACAGCGACACCCCCAACAGCGAGGCGCCGGTCACCGCCACGGCGCCGGTGACCCGGCGGCGGCGCCGGAAGACCTCGTCGCTCTCCCAGTGGTCGCGCGGCACGCTGCGCAGCAGCGGCCCGGCGACCCGGACGACCGCGCCGCGCAATCTCGCACTCCGGGTCACCGCCGGGCTCCCCGGCTCAGCCAGCCACCGCGCCGCTGCCGGTCCTGGTCGCGGCGGTCCCGCGCCCGTTCCACCAGGGCGGTCATCACCATCTCGTCGTAGTCCATCGGCTCGAAGGGGACGACCGAGCGGATGGCGTCGTCGGTGACCACCACCTCGATGCTCATGGAGTCGATCAGCGAGCGGCCGGTGGTCACGTCGACGTCGGTGACCAGGGCCAGCCAGCGCGAGGACAGCTGCGGGGTCAGCAGCGGCACGGGGACGACGAACAGGTGCCGGTTCTGGATGTCGGCCACCCGGCTGAGCATCTGCAGGTAGGTGAGCACCTCCGGGCCGCCCACCTCGAAGACCCGGCCCTCGGCCTCCGGCGCGTCGAGGACGCCCACCAGGTAGCGGACGACGTCGGCGACGGCGATCGGCTGGGTCCGCGTGTGCACCCACCGGGGCGTGACCATGGCGGGCAGGTGCGCGACGAGCTGGCGGGTCATCTCCCACGACACCCCGCCGTGGCCGACCACGATCCCCGCCCGCAGCACCGTGACCGGCACCCCGGTCTCCCCCAGCAGCCGCTCGACCTCGCGGCGGCTGCGCAGGTGCCGGGAGAGCTGGTCGCCGTCACGCCCCAGGCCGCCGAGGTAGACGATCCGGCCCACCCCGGCCGCGGCGGCGGCCCGGGCGAAGGCGCGCGCCGCGTCGGCGTCCTTGCGCTCGAAGTCCTCGTCGCCCAGGGAGTGCACGAGGTAGTAGGCCGCCGCGCAGCCGGTGAGCGCCGACCGCAGCGAGTCCTCGTCGCCGACGTCGCCGGCGACGGGGGTGCCGGCCCCCTCGTAGCTCTCCGGCCGGCGGGTCATGGCCGCGACCTCGTGGCCGGCCTCCTCGAGGGCGGCGGCCAGCCGGCCGCCCACGAAACCCGATGCGCCGGTGACCAGGACCTTCATGCGACCAGCACTCTCACCGGCCCAGGGTGGCCCGGATCGGCCGCGGGCGCGAATCGCGGCCCGGCCGCGCCGGTCACCCGCGGGGGGTCAGGCCCTGCCGCAGCTCGTCCAGCGCCTGCGCGAGCCCCACCCGCGGCGTCCAGCCCCAGGTCCGCGCGCGGTCGGTCAGCAGCCGGCCGGTCCAGACAGGCTCGTCGGTCCACTCCGGGGCGACGCCCAGCGCGTCGGTCACCGTGCCGAGGTAGTCCCGCCACGTCGCGGGCTCCCCGGCGACGAGGACCGGGGTCGCGCGCCCGGGCACCGGGCCCCGCTCGGGGTCGTCCGCGGTCGCGACGGCACCGGTGGCGACGTCGGCGAGGAAGGCGGCCAGGTCCTCGACGTGCACCCAGGACCAGGTCTGCGCGGGGTTCCCCCGGCGGTCGCCGTCGCCGATCGCCCGCGGCCGCAGCGTGTTCCACACCGACGTCTCGCCAACGCCGATGATGGCCGGCGGCCGGACCAGCACGGTCGTCAGGCCGTCGACCCGCGCCAGTGCGTCGTCGGCGGCGTTCTTGGTGTCGGGGTAGGCGCCGCTGCCGTCGGGCAGCAGGGCGCCGTCCTCCGCGATGTCCCCGACGCCGGCCGAGCGGTCGTAGACCCCCGCCGTCGACACGTGCACGAGCCGGTCGACGCCGGCGTCGCGCGCGGCGCGGGCGAGGACCGTCGTACCCTCGGCGCCCACCCGGAGTTGCTCCTCGCGGGGCGAGCCCATCGGGTGGACCGTCGTGACCACCGCGTCGGCGCCCGCTGCCACCCGGCGGGCGAGCTCGGCGTCGGCGAAGTCGCCGACGACCTCGGTGACCCCGGGTAGCGCGGGCGCGCTGCCGACCCGGCGGACGACGGCGCGCACGGACGCCGACCGCTGCACCAGCGCCCGGCACACCGCGGCACCCACCAGTCCGTTCGCACCGGTCACGACGACGACGGGGGAGGTCGGGGCGGTCATGCCGTCCACCTTGCCCGCGGATCCCGGACGGCGCCCGGCGCGGGCCCCGGAGGAGTAGAACTCCGGCACGCCAGCACGCCGGCCCGGAGGGATCACCGTGGGAGACGTCGTCGGTGCGCTGCTCCCCCTCGCGGCGGTCGTCGCCGTCTCCCCGCTCCCGGTCCTCGCCGCCGTCCTCATGCTGCTCGCGGCGCGCGCGGCCCGCACGGGCCCCGGCTTCCTGGCCGGGTGGGTCGTCGGCATCGCCGGGGTGACCACCGCGGTCCTGCAGCTGTCGGGCCCGCGCCGCGACGGTGGGGGTCCCTCCGCCGCCGCGTGGGCCGCGCTCGTCGTCGGCGCGGCGCTCGTCCTGCTGGGCGTCCGGCGCTGGCGGTCCCGGCCGGGTCCGGGCGAGCCGGCCCCGGTCCCGCGGTGGGCGGCGGCGATCGACCGGTTCACCGCCGTGCGCGCCGGCGCGCTGGGCCTGGCGCTGGCCGCGCTCAACCCCAAGGCGCTCGTCGTCTGCGTCGCCGCCGGCGTGGCCATCGCCGACGGCGACCTCTCGGGCGCCCAGGCCACCTGGTCCGTCGTCGTCTTCACGGCGGTCGCGGCGAGCACGGTGGCGGTGCCGGTGCTGGCCTCCGCGGTCGGGGGCGACCGGGTGGCCGGGCCGCTCCGGGCCCTGCGCGGCTGGTTGACCGCCCACGACGCGGCGGTCACGGCGGGGCTGCTGGTCCTGGTCGGCGGGGTGCTGGTCGCTCAGGGGCTCCGCGGGCTGCGCTGACCGGCCGCCCCGCTCCTCCCGGTCGGATGATGCCCGCGCCGGCGAGGCCCGCCACGATCGCTCTCCAGGACACCGGGCCGAGGACCGGAGGAGCGCAGTCGTGCTGTTCTTCGGGCTGTCCACGTGGGTCCTGGCCCTGGTGCTCGCGGTCACGATGGCCGGCGCGACCGTGCTCGGCCTGGTCGTCGGGCGGATCCTGGCGAGGCGCTCGGACCAGCACCGGGAGCCGCTGGGCGTCCTGCAGGGCGCCCTCGTCGGCTTCATGGGCTTGATCCTGGCGTTCGCGCTGAGCCTGGCCGTGGGCCGCTACGAGAACCGGCGCGCCGACGTCGTCGACGAGGCGAACGCCATCGGCACGACGTACCTGCGCGCCCAGACCCTGTCCGAGCCGTTCCGCTCGCACTCGCTGGCCCTGCTGCGCGTCTACACCGACGTGAGCATCGGCATCGCCGACCACGTGCCCGGCAGCGACGCCCAGCGCGACGACGTGGACGAGAGCTCCGAGATCCAGCGCGGGCTGTGGAGCCTGGCCGCGCAGGCCCTCGACGCCGCCCCCACCGACTCCGCGCCCAGGCTGTACGTCGAGTCGGTCAACGACATGTTCGACGCGCAGACGAGGCGGGTGGCCGGCCTGGGCAACCGTGTGCCGTCCCCCGTCGTGCTGCTGCAGGTGGTCGCGGCGGCCGTGGCGCTCGCCGTCCTGGCGCTGCACCTGGGCACGTACGGCCGGGGCGTGGCGACGGTGCTGGTCGCCGCCGGGCTGGTGACGCTGCTGCTGGTCGTCTCCTTCGACCTGGACCGGCCGACGCGCGGGCTGATCCAGGTGCCCGACGCAGCCCTGTCCGCGGTGGCCGCCACCATGGCCGGGCCCCCCGCGGCCGAGGCACCCCGGCGGCCGTGAGCGGTGCGCCGCCGCCATCCCGGCGGGATGATGTCCCCGGACCGCCGTCGGCCCGAGGATCGCCGCGCGCTGCCGGAGTCAGGGGTCGTGGATGGACACGCAGGGACCACCCGCCGGTGCCGACGCTCCCCAGCCGGACCGGCAGCGGTTCGATCCCGCGCGCGCGCTGCGCACCGCGGAGTCGCGCGGGGAGACCCTCGACCAGGTCCTGGACCGCAACCTCAACGAGCTGCTGCAGGAACTCCGGGTGGCGTTCACCGGGGTCCAGATCATGTTCGCGTTCCTGCTGGGCCTGGCCTTCACGCAGCGTTTCACCGAGCTGGACGGCTTCGGCATCACCGTCTACACCGTCGCGCTGCTGACCACCGCGTCCGCGACGATGGTGCTGCTGGCCCCCGTGTCGTTCCACCGCATCGTCTTCCGTCGCGGGCAGAAGATCGCCCTGGTCGCGGTGGCCGACCGGATGCTCTCGGTGGGGATCGCCCTGCTCGTGCCGGCCATCAGCAGCGCCGTCCTGCTGATCCTGGACGTCGTCCTCGGGCGGTGGCAGGCCATCGTCGGCAGCACCGCCACGGCCCTGATCGGCGTGGTGACCTGGTACGTGCTGCCCCTCAGCATCCGCCGCTCGGGCCACGGGCGGCACCCGCGGTCCGGCCACCCCCGGGGCTGACGGCGCCGATCGTCCTCGGCGGGTGATGCCGCTCCCCTCCCCCGGCCCGACCCTGCACCCACGACATGCGGAGCTCCCCGGCTCGACCCGTCGCCGGCCCCCGCCTCACCTCGGCCGGGCCCGACGGGGTCGTCGACGACGCAGGGAGGGGTCCGTGGACGCATCGCTCATCGTGGTGGTGGTCGTCATCACCGCCTTGATCTTCGACTTCACGAACGGGTTCCACGACACGGCGAACGCGATGGCGACGTCCATCGCGACCGGCGCATTCCGGCCCCGGACCGCCGTGACCATCGCGGCGTGCCTCAACGTCGTCGGCGCCTTCCTGTCCGTCGAGGTGGCCCGCACCATCTCCGGCGGACTGGTGGACGAGGCCCTCATCAGCCCGGTCGTGATCTTCGCCGGCCTCGTCGGGGCGATCCTGTGGAACCTGGTGACCTGGTACCTCGGGCTGCCCTCGAGCTCCTCCCACGCCCTGTTCGGCGGCCTCATCGGGGCGACCTGGGTGGCCGGGGGTGCCGGGGCGATCGACTTCGACGCGGTGCTCAACAAGATCGTCCTGCCGGCCGTCCTCGCGCCCGTGCTCGCCGCGCTCATCGCGCTGACAGCGACGTACCTCGCCTACCGGGTGACCGCCCGGTCCGAGCCCGGCGAGGTCTCGCGCGGCTTCCGGCACGGTCAGCGGATCTCCTCCTCCATGCTCGCCCTCGCCCACGGCACCAACGACGCCCAGAAGACGATGGGCGTCATCACGCTGACCCTCATCACCGCGGGCACCCTCGCACCGGGGTCCGGCCCGCCGTTCTGGGTGGTGCTCACCGCCGGCCTGGCGATCGGACTGGGCACCTACATGGGCGGCTGGCGGATCATCCGGACCCTGGGCACGCGGGTCAGCGACCTCCACTCGACCCAGGGCTTCAGCGCGGAGACCACGAGCACCGCGGTCATCCTCGCCTCCAGCCACCTCGGGCTGCCGCTGTCGACCACGCAGGTGTGCACCGGCTCGATCTTCGGCGCGGGCGCCGGCCGCCGGCTGGCCTCGGTGCACTGGGGTGTCGCGGGGCGGATCGCCCTGGCCTGGGCCTTCACCCTGCCCTCGGCCGCCGTCGTCGGTGCCGCGGCGTCGTGGCTGGCCGCGACCGGGACCGGGGGCGTCGTCGTCGTGGCGGTCGGCGGGATCGCGCTGTCCGCCGGGATCTACGCCGCCTCCCGGCGCGACCAGGTCACCGCCGACAACGTCACCGACCTGCCCCAGCCCCCACCCGCCGACGTCCCGGCCGCTCCCGCCGGCAGCGACGTCGCGGCCTGACCGGAGAGGACGCCGCCATGCACGTGGACTGGGAGACCCTGGGCGCCATCGCCGTCGTCGCGGCCGCCGCCGCCGTGTCCGTCGTCCTGCTCGTGTCCCTCGCGCTCGTCGCGTCGTCGTCGCGGGCCGGGGACCCGGCGGCCGGGGGACGCACCCCCGGCGGTACGGCGGTCGCCGGGCTCTGCCTGCTCGCCGCGGCCCTGCTCGTCGGCTACGGCGTCCACCTGATCATCGCCTGAGTGCGCCCCCGGGCCGCCGCGTGGCGGAGGCCGCCCGCCGCCACGCGGTGGGGCTCATGCCGAACCTGCGCCGGAACCACCGGGAGAACGCGCTCGGCGCGGTGAAGCCGAGCTGCCGGCCGACGTCGGTCAGGGAGAGGCCGGCGTCGGCGAGGTATCGCTCGGCGTTCGTGGCCCGTACGTCGTCGACGATCGACGTGAAGCCCGCGCCGTCGCGCTCGAGCCGCCGGCGCAGCGTGCGCGGCGTCGTGCCCAGGGCGCGCGCGACCTGGCGCATCGAGGCGCGGCCGACCGGCAGGAGCGTCTCGACCAGCTCCCGGACCCGGTCCGGCAGCGCCCGGGCGGGGACCTCGGGGAGCACCCGCATCAACTGCGGGAGGTAGGGCCGCATCAGCGGATCGGCCAGCACGTTGACCGAGGCCAGGTCGCGGGAGCGGAACACCAGACCGGCGAACCCGCAGCCGAACCGGACCCCGGGCCCGAAGAGCCGCCGATGCGTGGCGAGCCGTTCCGGCGCCGGATGCGGGAAGCAGACCTGCTCGGCGTGCCAGCCGTTCCCCCGCAGGTCGCGGACGATCCCGTGGTAGGCCGCCACCGCGAGCTCGAGCGCCTGACGGGTCGGCGCCGGTGCCCCGAACCCCAGCGAGATGCGGAGGGTGGCAAGCCCGGCGGCCTCGGTCAGCTGCACGGACACGGCCTCGTTGTAGCTGCGCTCGTGCCGGATCAGCAGCTCCAGCGCGCTGCGCAGGTCCGGCTCCTCGCGCAGCACCACGCTCAGCGGCCCCAAAGTGGCCAGCCGCCGCCACTCCGACAGCCGGAGGCCGAGGTCCTCGGCGCCCGACGCCACCGCGGAGGTCTCGAGGAGGCGGGCCGCCGCTGCCGCGGGCACCCACCGGTCCGGTGCGTCGAGGTCCGCCGGGTCCAGCCCGGCCGCGGTCACCTGCCGCTCCGCGTCCAGGCCGAGCGAGCGGGCCAGCTGTGCGTAGCCGTCGAGGGCGGCGGAGCGGATGTACGGGATCAGCACCACCCCGGTCCCCATCGGGCAAGCGGACCGACCGCGGCGGTACAGCGGCCGAGCGCGACAGGTGGCACCGTCGCGGTCACCCCCGACACCTCGTACGGAGCCGCCTCGTTGTCCCCGCGCCGCATCTCCCCCGCTCCCGACGCCTGCCCGGGGTCCCGGTGAGCGCCAGCGACCGGGTCACCTGGACCGCCTGCCCGCGGTGCGGCGGGCGCGCCGCCGTGGGCTGGTCGCCGGAGGTCGCCGGGGAGGCCGTCGTCGAGTTCGACTGCACCGGCGGCTGCCCGGTGCCGCTGGACCTCGCCCGCGCGCACCTGCGGCGCCCTCCCGGACCGGCCGGGCCGCGCTGACCGCCGCGCCCGGCGGGGTCATCCGGTCCGGGTGATCGCCCGCCCGGCGGGGAGCTGCACGCCCGGGGCGACCGGCGCGACGGGCAGCGCGGTCAACGCCGCGGCGAGCATCCCGTGCAGTGCCGGATCGCGGCGTTCCAGGGGCAGCGCGCGCAGCAGCAGGGCCGCCGTCCCGAGGCGGTGCTGGGCCGGGCCGAGCCGGTACAGCGGGTCCGTCCACCGCGCGAGGGCGGCGCGCGACCCGGAGCGGGTCACCCGCTCGAGGCGGCGCCGGGCGCGCTCCCGGTAGCGGACCAGGACCGCCGGCTCGCCCGCCGACCCGCACGCCGCGGTGAGCGCGGCCAGCGCGACCGCGGCGCCCCCCACCGGCCCGGCCGGCGGGGCACCGGCCAGCGCGGGGGCGAGCCGGGCGAGGGCGGGGCGACCGGCATCGGTGCTCGCGTCGTTGACCAGACGGGCCACCATGGCCAGCGCCGGGTCGGTGCAGGGCGGTGAGTCACCGAACCGCTCCCCCGCCAGGACCGACACGTACTCCATGAGGCAGGCACCCGCCTCCGGGAACAGGTGCGCGCCGGCCCCCAGCCGGGGCAGGCCGTCGGGCACGTGCGCGACGTCCGGGCCCTCCCCCGTCCGGCCGGGACCTCCGCGAGCGGAACCGAGCTGCGCCATGGCGTTCTCCCCTCTCCGGCCGCCGACGGTAGGGCCGCCGCGCTCCGGCCGGCACCACCCGCAGCGCATGACCTCAGCCCAGGTGCAGCGGCGCCGCGCCGTCGAGCACGTGCTCCACCCAGACCTGCACCGCCGGCTCCATCCGCAGCGCCGGGATCTCGGCGGGCGCCACCCAGGCCACCTCGCAGGTCTCCCGGTGGTCGGCCCGGAGGAAGCCGCCGACCACCCGGGCCCGGTAGACGAGCACGAACTGCTGCCGGACCTCACCGGTCGAGGCGGAGACGACGTGCCCCGGATCGGTGAAGACCCCCGCGAGGCCGGTGACGACCACCTGCAGGCCGGACTCCTCGGCCACCTCGCGGACGGCGGTCTGCAGCGCCGCCTCCCCGACGTCGACCCGGCCCCCTGGCAGCTCCCAGGCGCCGCTGTCGCAACGCCGCACCAGCAGCAGCCGCCCGTCGCCGCTGTGCACCGCGACGAACACCGACGGGACGACGGCGCCGGCGACCGGGGCCGCCGGGTCGTGGAAGTACACCTGCCGCAGAGCTGCCGCGCGGTTGGTCGTCATCACCGTGCCACCTGGTCTCGGGGACTCGGGTGGTCACGGTCCGCCCGCCGGCGGCTGCGGCCATCATCCGGACCGGGTGATCGGCGTCAGCCGAGGTCGGCGACCCCCTCGACGACGAGCCACACGCCGACCAGCGAGGAGATCGCGGCCAGCAGTGCCGCCTGGTGCGCCCGGCCCCAGGCGAGGGGCGCCTCCAGGCGGTCGGGCCGGGGTGCGGTCCCGGTCAGGCAGATGCCGAGGGCGACGATGGCCGGCGAGAACCAGACGAGGTTGTAGACGACCACCTGCAGGACGGCTCCGCCGGCGCCGGCGCCGGTCGCCGTGATCGCGCTCAGCCCGGCCAGGTAGAAGACGCCGGGGAGGTGGGTCAGCACGCCGGCGGTCGCGGCACCCAGCGGTGTCAGGCGGTGGGTCCGCGTGGCCCGCCGTGGCCGGTCCGTCCGGGGCTCGCCCACCCAGCCGAGGGCGCACGCGAGCCCGAGCACCAGCGCCACGGCACCGAGGGCCAGCAGCAGCACCGGGCGCCCGGCGGACACGTCCCGGGGCGACAGCACCCCGCTGACGAAGAGCACCACGCCGGCGCCGACGGTGAGACTGAGCGCCATGCCGGCGGCCAGGTAGCAGGCCAGCAACCGGCGGGGCCGGGCGCCGACCAGCATCGCCCAGACGGCGGCGGCGGTCGTCGGCCGGACGATGCTCACCGCAGCGAGGAGCAGCGCCTGCGTGCTCACGGCGCGGCCGGTGGTCTCGCCGCGGACGTCATGGCGGCATCCTCGGCACGGGGCGGCTCCGGGCGGTCATCCCACGGGGGTGAGGTGGCTGGGGGCCCGGCGCTCCACCGTCCGAGGGTCAGGACCCAGGACCGGAGGCGACCATGCTCGACGACGCAACGGCATCCACGCACAGGGATGCCGATCGCCGGCAGCTCCTGCGCTCGATCGGCACCCCCAACTCGATGCTCGACGAGTTCGACTTCTGGGACGGCCGCTACGAGGGTCGGCGGCTCTTCTCCGAACTGTTGGGCACGTTCCTCCTCGTCCTGGTCGCCGTCGGCGGCGGCCAGGTGAACGCCCGGTTCGGCGGCAGCGCCGTCCCCTACGGCGCCCAGGTCGTCTCCCCCGCGCTCATGGTCGCGGCGGTCATCCTGTTCATGGGCGCGGTCTCCGGGGCGCACCTGAACCCGGCCGTCAGCATCGCGTTCGCGCTGCGGGGGGACTTCCCGTGGAAGCGCGTCCCCGCCTACGTCGTCGCCCAGTTCGTCGGGGCCGTGCTGGCCACGCTGCTGCTGCGGGCCCTCATCGGGGAGCAGGGCGACGCGGGGCTCACCCTCCCCGGCGCCGGCATCTCGACCACCACGGCCCTGCTGTGGGAGGTGGTGCTCACGGCCGGCCTGGTGAGCACCATCCTCGGGGTGTCGTCCGGCGCCCAGCAGCTCGGCCCGATCGCCGCGATCGGCGTCGGCAGCTACATCGCCCTCGCCGGCCTGTGGGGTTCGCCGGTCAGCGGGGCCTCGATGAACCCGGCGCGCTCGCTGGGCCCGGCCCTCGCCCTCGGCGACTGGACGTCCTGGTGGGCCTACCTCCTGGGCCCGGTGCTCGGCGGCATGATCGCCGTCGGCTTCGCCTTCGTGCTCCGCGGCACCGGGGGCGGGCGCAGCGGCCGGGACGCCGCGCAGGGGACGCTGGGCGAGAGGTGGCAGCCCGGCCGGATCGACGGCGGGCCGGCACCGACCGCACCGGCCGCGCCGGCCGCGCCGCCCGCCCCGTCGGACCCGGCCTCCGCTCACGGGCCGGCGTCAGACGGCCGCTGAGCCGGCAGCGGCTCCGTCCGTGGCGGCTCCGTCCGTGGCGGGCGGAGCAGGGGCGGACGGAGCAGGGGCGGACGGAGCCGGGGCGGCGACCGCCCGGCGGGCCCGCCGCCCGGCGCGCGGGGGCTTCGGCTCCCGCGCCAGGCTGCCGGCCAGTGCGGTGGCCCAGCCCGCGGACGGGTCGACGTCGACGAGCAGCGCCTTGGCCAGCAGGGTCAGGGGGATCGCCAGCAGGGCGCCCAGCGGCCCGAGCAGCCAGGCCCAGAAGACCAGCGCGACGAACGTCGTCGTCATCGCCAGGCCGACCGAGTCGCCCACGAAGCGCGGCTGGATCAGGGTCTGGATGACGAAGTTCAGGACGCTGTAGACCGCGATCACCAGCAGCATCTGCCCCACGCCGGAGGTCAGCAGCGCCAGCAGCGCGGGTGGGATGACGCCGATGACGAAGCCGATGTTCGGGACGTAGTTGGTGACGAAGGCCAGCAGCGCCCACAGCAGCGGCAGCGGGACGCCGATGATCGCCAGCGCGGCGCCGTCGAGGACGGCCACGATGAGTCCGAAGACCGTCGTGACGATCAGGTAGCTGCGAGTCCCCTGGGCGAACGAGCGCAGGGCATCGGCGAGCTGGGGGCGGTCGGTGGCCACGGCGGCCAGGCGCCGGTCGATGCCGCCTGCCTCGACGCTGAGGAAGAGCATCAGGCAGAGCAGGAAGACCAGGCCGACGACCAGCCCCGAGAGGTCGGACAGGATCGCCGCGGCGAGGGTCACGATCCGCGCCGGGTCGATGTCGCCGACGGCGTCCTGCAGCTGGCTCGACGACACGCCCAGCCCCTCGAGGCTGGAGGACAGCGAGGCCTTGAGGTCGTCCCCACGGTCGGCGTACTGCGGGATCAGTGCGGCGAGGCGCGCGACGGAGACGACGAAGACCAGCGCGAGGACCACGAGGACACCGGTCACGAGGACCACGAGGACCAGCGTGGTCGCCCAGGCCGGCCACCCCCGCCGGAGCAGCCACGTCTGCACCGGCTTGAGCGCGATCACGATGATGAGCGCGAGGAAGATGGGCCCGACCAGCCAGGCCACCGAGCGGATCCCGGCGAGGACCAGCACGGCCGCTCCCGCGCCGAGCAGGATGATCATCGACCGCGGGAGCGCCGAGCGGCGCGCCTCCGCCGGCCCGGCGCCGGGAGCCGGCCCGGCGCCGGGAGCGGGACCGGGGTCCGTGGGCGGAACCGCCGTTCCGTGGGTCGAACCGTCCACCCGAGGGGTCGTCATGCCGGGACCGTAGGAGCGCGGGACCACCGCCCGGCTCACCCGCCCGTGGTGGTCGCGCGGAGCTCCGGACCCGCCTCGCGAAGGCTCGACCAGGGCCCTTGTGCCCTTTGTCGCTGCTCCGGGACCCGGAAGGGTTGGGAGCTCGGGGCCCGAGAAGAGGGCGGTGGCGGCCGGTGTGGCGGTCGAAGACGACGGTGCCGCGGCTCCCGCACGACCACGTGCCGCGCCCGGCGCTGCTGGACGCCCTGGACCGCGGCGAGGGTCGCGCCCTCACGCTGGTCTCCGCCCCTCCCGGCTACGGCAAGACCCTGGTGCTCGCGGAGTGGGTCCACCGCGGGGGCCCCGCCTGCGCGTGGGTGACCCTGGACGAGCACGACGACGACCCGCGGCACTTCTGGACCTCGGTGCTGGCCGCGCTCTCCACCTGCCCCGCGGTCCCCGCCACCGGCCGGGTGAACGGGCTCGTCGTCCCCCGGACCAGCGTCGGCGTGGACTTCGTGCTGGAACTGCTCGACGCGCTCGCCGACCTCGACGGGCCCGTCCGCCTCGTCCTCGACGACGCCCACCACCTGCGCAGCCCCGAGGTCGTGCACGGCCTGCACCTCCTGCTGCGCCACCGGCCCGCCGGGCTCCGGCTGGTCCTGGCCAGCCGGCTGGACCCGGCGCTGCCGGTTGCCCGGCTGCGGATGGAGCAGCAGCTCTGCGAGGTGCGCAGCGCCCAGCTGGGCTTCTCCCTGGACGAGACGGCCACGCTCGCCCGGGCCTGCGGGCTGCGGCTCACCTGCGCCCAGACCGCGGTGCTGCACGACCGGACGGACGGGTGGGTCGCCGGCATCCGGCTCGCGGCCATGCCGCTGCGGGACGCCCCCGATCCCGACCGCTTCCTCGCCGACCTCTCCGGGGACGACCGCCCCGTGGCCGACTACCTCGCCGGAGAGGTGCTGGCCCACCTGTCCGCCGCCGAGCTCGACCTGCTCCGGCGCACGAGCGTCTCCGACCGGCTGCCCGGGGCGCTGGCCGCCGAGCTGTCGGGCCGGCCGGACGCCGCCGACGTGCTCGGCGCGCTGGAGCGCACGACGGGGCTGGTGGTCTCCACCGGCGAGCACCGCACCGAGTTCCGCGTCCAGGAGCTCACCCGCAGCTACCTCGCCGCCGACCTCTCCCGGCAGGGACCCGGCCTCGCCGACGAACTGCACGGACGGGCCGCCTCCTGGTGGGCCGGGCAGGGGCAGCCGCTCCTGGCGCTGCGGCACGCGGCCGAGGCCGCCGACCCCGCGCTCATGGCGGCGCTGCTGCGTCGCTGGGCGCCCACGCTCGTGGCGCGCGGCGACCACGCCGAGCTCGCCGGAGCGGTCGCCACCCTGGACGGCACCGGTGCGGCCGATGCCTGGCTGCCGGTGGTCTCGGCGCAGCTCGCCGTCGCCGCCGGGGACGTACGGACCGCCCGCGAGCACCTGCGGCGGGCGGCGCAGGTGGCCGCCGAGCACCCCGACGACGCCGACCTCGCCTCGTTCCGGGCCACGACGGAGTGGCTCGCCGGCTGGACCGGGGACCTGTCCCTGCCGGCGACCCCGGTCACCGACCCCGCCCTGGCAGCACTGGTGAGCGCCGGACGCGGCGCGGCGCGGATCCTCTCGAGGGCTCCGTCCGCGGTGGTGCTCGGCGACCTCGAGAGCGCGCTCGCCGTCGCACGCGACCAGCACCTCGGGTTCCTCGAGGTCCAGAGCCTCACCCTCATCGGTACCGCGGCCTGGGTGGCCGGGGACTCCGGGCGGGCCGCCGGGGCAGCGGCGGCAGCGGTCTCCGCGGCCGCCGCCCACGGCTGGCAGGAGTCCTGGTGGACGGGCACCGCGTACTCCGCACTGGCCGCGGCCTGCCTGCTGCGCGCCGCGCCGCAGCACGCCCTGCGCGCGGCCGACGAGGGGCTCCGGATCGACACGGTGCACACCGATCCCGGGATCCGCTTCTCGCTGCGGTGCTCCCGCGGCGGCGCGCTGTTCGACCTGGGCCGCCGGACCGCGGGGCTGGCCGAGCTCCAGGAGGCCCGGGCCGAGGTCGGGCGCACCCGGCTCGCCCTCCCGCAGGTGGCCGCGGGAGCGCTGCTCGAGCACCGGGCGGCGCTCCTGCTGGGCTCCGCCGCTGCCGCGGCGACGTCGGCCGGCCGGCTCGACGCCGAGGGGGCCGGGACGGCGGAGCACGCCCTCACGAGGGCCTGGACGATGGCGGCGGCCGGCTCGGCCGGACCGGCCCGGGCGGCCGTGGCCCCGGTGCTGGACGGCAGCCTCCTCCAGATCCTGCCGACCACGGTCGTGGAGGCGTGGCTGGTAGAGGTCTGGGGCGCCCTGCGGTCCGGCGACCGGCCGACGGCGCGGCGCGGCCTGCAGACCGCTCTCGCGCACGCCGAGCCGCTGGACCTGCTGCGCCCGTTCGCCCTCGCCGGGCAGGGCGTCCGCGCGCTGCTGGTCGACCAGCTCGGCGGTTCCCGGGACCCGGCCGCCTTCGCCTTCCGCTGCCTGTCGGCGCGCCAGCGGGTGCTCCGGGCACCGGGACCGGGTCTCAGCGACCGCGAGCTCGACGTCCTCACCCATCTGGTCGGTCTCGGCAACCTCGGCGAGATCGCCGAGGACATGGCGGTGTCGGTCAACACGATCAAGAGCCACGTGCGGGCGATCTACGGCAAACTCGGGGTGAACACCCGGCGGACCGCCGTGCTCACCGCGCTGGAGCAGGGCCTGCTGTCCTGATCCCTGTGACAACCTGGGCCGAACCCGTCGGCCCGGGCACCTCCGGCCGGCGGATGCCACGTCGGCCACGGGGGACGACCGCCGAGGAGCTCGGATGGGCGGCCCTGCCGCTGCGCCACGGGTACCGGCCGGGAAGACGGCGGTCCCGGAACTACCCGGCGAGTTCACCCCCCGCCGGGCGCTGCGCACGCTATTGGAGGCCGCCTCGGCCGACCAGGTGATCGTGGTCAGCGCCCCGGCAGGCTCCGGCAAGACGCTGCTGCTCGCCGACTGGGTGCGCGAGAGCGACTGGCTCCCGACGGCGTGGGTCTCGCTGGACTCCGACGACGACGATCCCCGCCGGTTGTGGTCGGCCGTCGTGGGTGCCCTGCTCACGCTCCCCCCGGCCGCCGCGGACCCGGCTCTGCTGCGGCTGGCCGGCCGCCTGCCCGGCGCTGCCCCCTCCGACGTCGTGGAGGACCTCGCCGACGCACTCGACGACCTGGCGTCCCCGGTGCGGCTGGTCCTCGACGACGTGCACGAGCTCACCGACCCCGGAGTGCTGGGCGACCTCGCGCGACTGGTGCGCCGCGATCCGTCCGGCGTCTCGCTGGTCGTCGCCGGCCGCACCGACCCGCCGATCTCGGTGCCCCGGCTGCGGCTGGAGGGGCGGCTGTTCGAGGTCCGGGCCGACGCCCTGCGCTTCAGCCGGGACGACGCCGCGGCCCTGCTCGCCGCCTCGGGGCTGGACCTGACCCCGCGGCAGGTGGCCGTGCTGCACGCGCGGACCGACGGCTGGGCGGCCGGACTGCGCCTGGCCGCGCTGGTCCTCTCCCGGACCGACGACGTCGACGCCTTCCTCGCCTCCTTCTCCGGCGACGAGCGCACCGTCGCCGACTACCTCACCGGGGAGATCCTCGACGGCCTGGACCCGGGGACCGGGCGCTTCCTGCGCGCCGTCAGCGTGTGCACGCCGATGCCGGCGGCGCTGGCCGCGGAGCTCACCGGCGAGACCGCGGCGGAGTCGCTGCTGGACGAGGTGCACGCCTCCACCGGACTGGTGGAGAGGACCGCCCGCGGCGACCACCGCATCCACCCGCTGCTGCGCTCGTACCTGGTCGCCGACCTCACCCGGCAGGACCCCCGGCGCGCCCGCGAGCTGCACGCGACCGCGGCCCGGTGGTGGTCGGCCCGGGGCGAACCGGTGCACGCGCTGCGGCACGCCGAGAAGTCCGGGGACCGGGACCTCGTCGCGGAGCTGCTCCGCCGCTCCGGGATCACCCTCCTGCTCGCCGGCGATCTGGGCCCGCTGCGCCGCGCCCTGGCCGCGGTCGGTCCGGACGCCCGCGCGGGCGACCCGTGGCTCGCGCTCACCGCCGCGATCACCCACCTCGACGAGCGCGCCCTCGCACCCGCGGCGGCCGAGCTCGCCGACGCCCGCCGCTCCTGGCCCGATGCCCCCGGGCCGGCCCTGGAGACCCTGCGGGTGAGCGCGGAGCTCCTCGGCGGCGCCCTGGGCCTCCCCGGCCCGTCCCTGCCGCGCCCGCGCAGCGCGGCCGAGGACGTCGATCCGGTCATGGCTGCCCTGTTCAGCCTGAGCCAGGGCGTCGCGGAGCTCAACGCCCCGGCCGGCGCCGACGTCGCACGCGCCGGGGTGCACCTGACCCGGGCCCGCGGCCTCGCCGCGGACCTGGGCCTGGGCTATCTGGAGGTGCAGAGCCTCTCGATGCTCGCCACCCTCGCCACGATGCGCGGCGACCTGCGCGGGATGGCCACCGCCGCCGCCGATGCCGTGGCCGCCGGCACCCGCGACGGCCGGCACCCCTCCGCCTGGACGGCCGGACCGGCCGGGCTGCTGGCCTACGCCGACCTGCTGCGCGGGGCTCCCGCGGCGGCCGCCGCGCGGGCCGAGGCCGCGCTCGACGCCTGGGAGTCGGCTCCGCCGGAGGCGACGTACACCCTGCACGGCGTGCACGGTGCCGCCGTCGCCGACCTGGGACGCCGGACGGAGGGCCTGGTCGAGCTGCGGACCGCCCGGGCCGCCCTCGGCGACGCGCCCGTCCCCCCGACGGTGCTCACCGGGCTGGCGGCGCTGGAGCACCGGGTGACGCTGCTGAACGGCAACCTGGCCGCCGCCGCGCAGGTGGCGGACTGGCTGGCCGGGCGGGTCGGCCCGACCGGGGAGACGTTGCTCCTCCGCGCCTGGGAGGAGGCCGCCGCCGGACGGTACGAGGCGGCCGCAGCCATCGTCGCACCGGTGCTCGAGCCCGGGGCGGTGACGCTCCTGCCCGGGACGACGGTGGAGGCGCACCTCCTCCGGGCAGAGGCCGACCTCCAGCGGGGCGAGCAGGCCGGCGGCCGGGCCGCGCTCGAGACGGCCCTCGCCGAGGCCGAGCCGCTGGACCTCGTCCGCCCGTTCGCACTCGCCGGGCCGCGTACGCGGGAGTTGCTGGCCGGCCAGACCGCCGCCGCCCGCAGGGGCTCGTTCGCCGCGCAGGTGGCCGCCGCCGGCGCGGCCGTCGTCCTGGAGACGCCCGCCCTGCTGAGCGAGCGCGAGCTGGCCGTCCTGGCCCTGCTGCCCTCGCTGCTGAACGCCCGCGAGATCGCCGACGAGTTCACGGTGTCGGTGAACACGGTGAAGAGCCACATCCGGTCCATCTACGCGAAGCTCGGGGTCTCCTCCCGCCGCGAGGCGGTCCGGGCCGCCGCCGACCGCGGCCTGCTGTCGTGACGGTTCACCTGGCCGGGGTGAGGGCGGCCGACGGGCCCTGCTGCGACGCTGGTCCCCACGACGGCGCCGGCCCCGGCGGCCGCGACGGAGGTCGGGATGCCGGATCGACGCTACGAGGTCCGTGTCGCCGGACGGCTGTCCGAGCGGGTGCGGGACGCCTTCACCGAGCTCGATGTGGCGGAGGTGACCGCGGAGACCGTCATCTCCGGTGTGGTCCACGAGGACGAGCAGCTGCACGCGCTGCTGGCGATGGTGCAGTCGCTGGGCCTGCACGTCGTGTCCGTCCAGCAGGTGGCTCCCTGACGTCCGGTGCCGGGCCCTGACCGCGCCCCCGGCGGTCGCGCCCGCGCCGGCCGCGGAACCGGTGCCGCGCTCCCCCGGCCTCCTGCCGGTCGAGCTCACCGAGGCCAAGCTGTTCCGGCCCGGTACCCGCCCCGGCGTCGTCCCGCGCCCGGAGCTGCTGGCCCGGCTCGCCGCCGCCCGGGACGCGCCGACGGTCTCGGTGGTCGCCCCCGCCGGCTACGGGAAGACGACCCTGCTGGCCCTCTGGGCCGCCGCCGACGACCGGCCCTTCGCCTGGCTGTCGCTGGACCGGCACGACGACGACCCGATCGTGCTGCTGACCCACCTCGCCGTCGCCCTGGACCGCGTGGTCCCCCTGCCGCCGGGGGTCTTCTCGGCCCTGCGGACGGCGGGGGTCTCCGTCCCGGCCACGGTCGCCCCCCGGCTCGGCGCGGCCCTGGCTCGGTCGCCCCGGCCGCTCGTCCTGGTTCTCGACGACGTGCACGTGCTCGGCGACGGTCCCTCGCTGGACGCGCTCGTGACGCTGGTGCGGCACCTGCGGGGCACCGTGCAGTTCGCCCTCGTCGGCCGCGGGATGCCCGTGCCGCTGGCCCGCGCACGGGCCGAGGGCCGGGTCGCCGAGATCGGCACCCGGGACCTCGCGTTCACCCAGCAGGGTGCCCGGAGCCTGCTCCGGGCAGCGGGAGCCGACCTCCCCGACCCCCGGGTCGCCGAGCTGACCCGCCGCACCGAGGGCTGGCCCGCGGGGCTCTACCTCGCCGCCCTCGCCGGCACCCGGGACGCCGGCGGCGGGGACGACCGCCTGGCCGCCGAGTACCTGCAGGCCGAGCTCCTGGCCCGGCTACCGGCCCCCGACGTCGACTTCCTGGTCCGGACGTCGGTGCTGGACCGGCTCAGCGGTCCGCTCTGCGACGCTGTGCTGGAGACCACCGGCTCCCGCGCGCGGCTGGCCCGGCTGCAGGCGGCCAACCTCTTCCTCGTCCCGCTCGACGGCGCCGGCGAGGAGTACCGCTACCACGCGCTCTTCCGCGGGCTGCTGCGGTCGCACCTCGATCCCGGCACCGCCCGGGAGCTGCTGCGCCGCGCGGCGGCCGCCTGCCAGGCCGCGGGCCGGCTCGAGGACGCGCTGCACCACGCGCAGGACGCTGGGGACGTCGACCGCATGGCGCAGCTGACCGTCGCGCTCAGCCAGCCCCTGTACGCGGCGGGCCGGTCGGCGACGGCGATGGGCTGGCTGGAGGAGCTCGGGCAGCGCGGTGCGGTCGAGCGGTACCCGGCGGTCGGCGCCATCGGTGCCTACCTGTGCGCCCTGACCGGCCGGCCGGCGGCGGCCGACCGCTGGCTGGACCTCGTCGACCGCCGGGTCGCGCGGGACCCGGCGTCGGTGGACGACGGTGCCGCGATGTGGCTGACCGTGGTCCGCGCGCTCATGTGCCGTTCCGGCATCGAGCAGATGCAGCAGGACGCCGAGGCCGCCTCCCTCCCGGGCGCCGGCTCCGCCGCCGACACCGAGTACCCGGTGCGGCTGTTCCTCGGCGGGGTGGCCCGGATGCTCGGGGGCGACGCCGACGGGGCGGAGGCGCGGTTCGCCGACGCCCTCGAGCTGATCGACGAGACCCGCCGGGCGCCGCTGTTCTGCAGCGTGCTCGCCCACCAGGCCCTGCTCCGGCTGGACCGCGGCGACTGGGCCGGCGCGGAGCCGCTCGTCGCCCGCGCCCTGGCGACGGCCCGGCTGCGGCACACCACGTCCCACGTCACGAACGCGCCGGTCGTCGCCCTGGCGGCCCGGATGGCGGTGCACCGGGGCGACGTCGCCACCGCCCGCGACCACCTCGCCGAGGCGCAGCGGTTGCGCCCGCTGCTCTCCCACGCCGTCCCCTGGGCCGCCGTGGAGGTCCTGCTGCAGATGGCCGAGGTGGCCATCGGGCTGGGCGACCCGCAGGGCGCCCGGCAGTTCGTCCGGGACGCCGAGTCCGTGCTCCGCCGCCGTCCCGGCCTGGGCGTGCTCGGCAGCCGCTCCGAGGAACTGCGTGACCGCCTGGCACGGCTGCCGGTCGCGGAGAGCGCGACGCTGACGGCGGCCGAGTTGCGGCTCCTCCCCCTCCTGCTGACCCACCTGACCCTGACCGGCATCGCCGGCCGGCTGTTCCTCTCCCCGCACACGGTGAAGTCCCAGCTGTCGGCGACCTACCGGAAGCTCGGCGTCCACTCCCGGAGCGAGGCCGTCAGCCGCGCGCGCGACCTCGGGCTGCTCGCCCCCTGACCGCAGAGCGGACATCACCCGATTCGTCCGATGCGGGAGCCGCCCCCGCCCGGCCAGGCTGCCGCCATGGACCTCGGCCCGGTGCACGACCGAGCGCTGCCCGGCGCAGACGGCGACCAGCTGAGGCGCACGCTCGCGTTCGCCGGCTCGTGGACCTCCGACGACGGCCAGGTGAGCATCGAGCACACCCGCGGCGCCACCGGCTACTCCGCGGCCCGCTTCACCGGCTGCTGCCGGATCTGCGCCCGCGCCGGGCTCACGCCCCGCGGTGGTGAGCCGCTCGCCGACCTCGTCGCTGCCGCGCGGTTCCTCGCGGCCCACCACCACGGTGAGGTCGACTGACGGCACCGTCGTCCCCGGTGCCCGATCGCCCGCCCGAGGTGATCCGGCCGCCCGGCCGCCGGCGGATCGTCCTCCCATGACGCAGAGCGAGAGCCCCGTCCGCCTCACCGCGCCCGACGGGACCCTGTCGTGCTGGCGGCCGGGACCGGCCCGGGAAGCCGTGCTCGCCTTCGTCTCCGCCGTCACCGGCCAGGACGGTTCGACGCCGGTGCCCACCGAGAAGCGGGTGGCCGTCTTCGACAACGACGGCACGCTGTGGTGCGAGAAGCCGATGCCCATCCAGCTGGACTTCATCCTCCGGCGACTGGTGCAGATGGCCGGCACCGACCCGGCGCTGCGCGACCGGCAGCCGTGGAAGGCCGCGGTCGAGCAGGACGTCGCGTGGCTGGGGCAGGTCATCACCGACCACTACGCCGGCGACGACCGCGGCGCGCAGGTCATGATGGCCGGCATCCTGGCGGCGTTCGACGGCATGGACGTCGAGGAGTTCCAGGACCGCGCCGACACCTTCCTGCGCACGGTGGCCCACCCCAGCCTCGGCCGCGGGTACCTCGGCTGCACGTACCGCCCGATGGTCGAGCTGCTCGACCTCCTCGCGGCCCACGGGTTCACCTCGTACATCGCCTCGGGCGGTGGCCGGGACTTCGTCCGGCCGGTCAGTGCCGAGCTGTACGGGATCCCGCCGGAGCGCGTGGTCGGCAGCACCCCGACGCTGGCCTACGTCCCGGGCGAGGGCGGCGGCACGATCACGCACACCCCCGCGCCCGACTACCTCGACGACGGCCCGCAGAAGCCGGTCCGGATCTGGAGCCGGGTGGGCCGCCGGCCGCTGCTCGCCGCCGGCAACAGCGACGGGGACGGCGCGATGCTCGACTTCGCCGAGCAGGCCGACGCGCCCTTCCTCCGGCTGCTGCTCCTGCACGACGACGGCGACCGCGAGTTCGCCTACACCGCCGGCTCGGAGAAGGCCCTCGAGCGCGCCGACCAGCAGGGCTGGACGGTGGTCAGCATGAAGGACGACTGGACGACGGTCTTCTGACGCCCTGCCGGTCCTGCCGCCCGCCTGAGGGTCAGCGGCGGACGGACGGGACGCGGTGGGCGGACACGACGACGAGCCCGAGCGTCCGGCACTGCGCCAGGATCCCCAGCATGTGCGACTCGTCGATCACCTCGCCGCGGAGGGTGGCGCCGGCGCCGTCCTCCTGGATGCGCATGTCGCAGAACGCCTCGCGCGCCTGATCGGTGAGCCGGCCGTCCACCCGGAACTCGAACGGCACCGTCGTCATCGCCTGCCCCTCATCCGTCGCTCTGCGGCCGCGCCGCCGTGGGCCACTTCAGTTCGATCTCCACCTCGACCTCGTCCCCGTCGACCTCGATCTCGGCCTCGAGTCGGAGCTGCTCGGGGACGTCCAGTTCGACGGTGCTGTCGGCCAGCCCGATCGTGACCCGTCCCTTGCCGCGGAGCTGCTGGGCGAGGTCCGCGAGGAACTGGGCGGCCTCCTGGCGGCTCATGCCGGCCTTGCGCTCGATCTTGACACCGGACACGGAGTCCTCCGTTCTCGTGGGGATGGGCGCCGGTGTCACTCGCGGGAGAGCATCGCCGCGGCCTCGCGCTCCATGTCGACGTACGGGGTGCCGGAGACGTCGATGGCCACCTTGTGCACCGTGCCGCCGGTGAACGACCAGGGCGCCTCGCCCGGGTAGTCCTCCGTGACCGCCTCCCCGCTGTCCCGGCCGACCGTGAGGCCCTCCCCGGCCAGGGAGAACATGCCCGGCTGGGTGCGGATCTCGCCCTCGCCGACCTTGTGGTCGCCGTGGAAGAGCGACAGCGTGCCGCGGGCGCTGCCGGGGGGCTCCTCACCGGTCTTGGTGAAGCTCGCCGAGAGGATCAGGTTCTCGCCCCGCGGCAGGTCCTCGGTGCCGTCGACCCGCTGCTCCATCACGCCGGCGTAGTTGTTCACGTAGTGCAGCCGCCCGTCCTTCACGTAGAGGGCGTGCCCGCCGAACCGGCTGCCGTGCGCGAACAGCACCCCCTGAGCGCCGCCGTCGGCGAGGTCGACCAGCGCCCCGATGCTGAAGTCCCGGTTGCGGACGTTCACCGCCACGTGTTCCGGGATCTCGGCCGCGCCCGGGTGGTAGACGTACCGGTCACGGGGCGGGATGAGCTGCGGCCTCGGCGTCAGGATGATCTCCAGCGCGGAGCGGTCGTCGAGCGGGAAGGCGTTGTTGGTACCCGCCTCGTAGAACCACAGGCCGATCAGCTCGGCCAGCTTCTCGGGCTCCTGCTGCGCGAGGTCGTGCAGCTCCGACCGGTCCACCTCGACGTGGTACAGCTCCCACACGTCGGACTGGTAGTCGCCCCAGCCGCCCAGCGCCGGGTGCGTGGTGACCGCCTTCCACCCGTCGTGCCAGATCCCGCGGGTGCCCAGCATCGAGTAGAACTGCGTCCGCTTGGTGGTCGCGGCGTCGGCCGAGCCGAAGCTCGAGGACATGCTCACGCCCTGGACCGGGATTTGCGTGACGCCCCGCACCTCGTGCGGCTCCGCGATCCCCAGCGACTCGAGCACCGTCGGGACGAGGTCGATGGCGTGGTGGTACTGGTGCCGGACCTCGCCGCGGGCGGGGAGGCCGGCCGGCCACGAGACGATGCACGGATCGGCGGTGCCCCCGTTGAACGAGTAGCGCTTCCACATCTTGAACGGGGTGTTGAAGGCCATGGCCCAGCCGGTCGGGTAGTGGTTGTACGTCTGCGGCCCGCCGAGCTCGTCGAGCATGGCGAGGTTCGCGGCCAGGTCGTCGGGGATGCCGTTGAAGAACTTGTTCTCGTTGACCGACCCCTCCGGGCCACCCTCGCCGCTGGCCCCGTTGTCGGAGACGACGAACACGAGCGTGTTCTCCAGCTGGTCGATGGACTCCAGGTAGTCGAGCAACCGCCCGATCTGGTCGTCGGCGTGGGAGAGGAAGCCGGCGTAGACCTCGGCCATCCGGGCGAACAGCCGCCGCTCGTCGGCCGACAGGCTGTCCCACGGCTTCGTGTAGTCCAGCGGCGGGAAGGGCTTGCCGTCCGGACCCGTGCGCGTCTCCGGCGTCCCGATCGGGTTGATCGGCGGCAGCTCCGTGTCGGCCGGCACGATGCCCAGCTCCTTCTGGCGGCCCAGGATCTGCTCGCGCGCCGCCTCGTAGCCCATGTCGAAGCGGCCCCGGTAGCGGTCGGCCCACTCGCGCGGGACGTGGTGCGGGGCGTGCGCGGCACCGAGCGCGTAGTAGAGGAACACCGGCCGCTCGGGGGCGATGGTCTTGACGTCGTCGATGAACTGGATGGCCTTGTCGGTGAGGTCCACGCTCAGGTGGTAGCCCTCGGCCGGGGTGCCCGGCGGCTCGACCGGGTGGTTGTCGTGGACCAGGTCGGGATACCACTGGTTGGTCTCCGCGCCGAGGAAGCCGTAAAAACGCTCGAACCCCCGGCCGACCGGCCAGTTCCGCTTCGAGGCGGCGAGGTTCATCTCGTCCTGGGCGCAGAGGTGCCACTTGCCCACCATCGCCGTGCTGACGCCCCGCTCGACCAGCACCTCGGCGATCGTGGCGCACTCCGGCGGCACGTGTCCGTTGCCGTTCGGGAAGCCGGTGGCCGCCTCGGTGATGCAGGCCATGCCGTTCGTCGTGTGGTTGCGCCCGGTCAGCAGGCACGAGCGCGTCGGCGAGCACAGCGCGGTGGTGTGCCACTGCGTGTAGCGCAGGCCCTGGGCGGCGATCCGGTCGATGTTCGGGGTGTCGATGAGCCCGCCGTAGCAGCCCAGCGCACCGAATCCCACGTCGTCGAGCACCACGTAGACGACGTTGGGCGTCCCGGGTGGGGCGACCGGCTGCGCGAACGGCGCCCAGTCCGGCGTCGAGTCGCGGATGTCGAGGTCGACCACACCACGGAACGGTTCGGACATGTCGGCTCCTCAGCTCGGGCGGGTTGTCCCGAGCGTCGGACGGCGCGGCGGCCCCGGCCTCACCTCGACGGGATGAACCCGGTCGGCGGTCATCCGGAACGGGGGGCGCGCGGCGGCTCCGCGGGTGGTGCCCTGGCCATGCCGCTGCCCGCCCGACCACCGGAGACCGACATGGCGTTGACCGAGTACCCCGCCGGAACACCGTTCCCCGGCGTGATCGGCCGGACCACCGACGAGTCCAGCCCCGCCTGGCCGCGGCCCGCCCGGCCGGTACCCGGCTCCCCCAACGTCCTGATCGTCGTCCTCGACGACACCGGGTTCGGCCAGCTGGGCTGCTACGGCAGCCCGATCGCCACCCCCCACATCGACGCGCTCGCCGGGAACGGGCTGCGCTACAGCAACATGCACACGACCGCCCTGTGCTCGCCGAGCCGGTCGTGCATCGTCACCGGGCGCAACCACCACAGCAACGGCATGGCCGCCATCACCGAGCTGGCGTCGGGCTTCCCCGGGTACAACGGCGTGATCCCGTTCGAGAACGGGATGCTCTCGGAGATGCTCCTCGAGCAGGGCTACAACACCTACATGGTCGGCAAGTGGCACCTGACCCCGAGCAACCACGAGACCGCCGCCGGCCCGTACGACCGCTGGCCGCTGGCGCGGGGCTTCCAGCGCTTCTACGGCTTCCTCGGGGGCGACACCAGCCAGTGGTATCCGGAGCTGGTCCACGACAACCACCAGGTGGAGCCGCCGGCCACGCCGGAGGAGGGCTACCACCTGAGCGAGGACCTGGTGGACAGGTCGATGCAGTTCATCGCCGACGCCAAGCAGGTCGATCCGGACAAGCCCTTCTACCTGCACCTGTGCTTCGGGGCTGCGCACGCGCCGCACCACGTCGCCAAGGAGTGGGCCGACCGCTACGCCGGGCAGTTCGACGACGGCTGGGACGCCTACCGGGAGCGGGTCTTCGCCGCCCAGAAGGAGATGGGGATCGTCCCTGCGGACACCGTGCTCTCCCGGCACGACCCGGACGTCCCCGACTGGGACGGCCTGCCCGAGCCGTCGCGCCGGCTGTTCAGCCGCTTCATGGAGGTGTTCGCCGGCTTCCTGAGCCACACCGACGCGCAGATCGGGCGGCTCGTGGACTTCCTCCGGGAGCGCGGCGACCTGGAGAACACCGTCGTCATGGTCGTGTCGGACAACGGCGCCAGCGCCGAGGGCGGGCCGACCGGCACGACCAACGAGGCGCAGTTCTTCAACAACGCCCAGGAGCCCCTGGAGGACAGCCTCGCGCGGATCGACGAGATCGGCGGCCCCACGACCTTCAACCACTACCCCTGGGGCTGGACCTGGGCCGGCAACACGCCGTTCCGGCGGTGGAAGCGGGAGACCTACCGCGGCGGCGCGTCCGATCCCTTCATCGTCAGCTGGCCGGCCGGCATCGCGGCCCGGGGTGAGGTGCGCTCGCAGTACGCCCACATCATCGACATGGTGCCCACCGTCCTCGACGTCCTGGGCATCGAGCCGCCGGCCACGATCCGGGGCGTGACGCAGTCACCCCTGCAGGGCGTGAGCTTCGCGAAGAGCTTCGACGACGCGGCCGCGCCGAGCGACCACCACACCCAGTACTTCGAGATGCTGGGCCACCGGGCGATCTACCACGACGGCTGGCGCGCGGTCTGCCCGTGGCCCGGGCCCTCGTTCGCCGAGGCCGGCATGGGCTTCGGGCAGCCGATCTCGGCCGAGCAGCTGTCCGAGCTCGACGCCCGCGGCTGGGAGCTCTACCACCTCGACGAGGACTTCGCCGAGAACCAGGACGTCGCCGAGGCCCACCGGGACAAGCTGATCGCCCTGATCGCCACCTGGTACGTCGAGGCCGGCCGGTACGGCGTCATGCCCGTCGACGGCAGCGGTCTCCAGCGGATCATCGCCGAGAAGCCGCAGGCGGCCGCCCCGCGAACCAGCTACAGCTACATCCCGGACACCCAGTCCGTCCCCTTCTTCGCCAGCCCGAAGGTGCTCAACCGGCCACACAGCATCACGGCGTCGGTCGACATCCCCGAGGGTGGCGCCGAGGGCGTGCTGCTCTCCCAGGGCGGTGCGCCCGGTGGCTACTCGTTCTTCCTGAAGGACGGCGCGCTGCACTACGTGCACAACTACGTCGGCCGGAGCCTGCACCGCGTCTCCTCACCCGACCCGGTCCCGGCCGGGACGCACGAACTCCGCTTCGAGTTCGAGCCCACGGGTGAGGCGGACCTGGCTGCCGGCCGGGGCGCCCCCGGGCGCCTGCAGCTCTACGTCGACGGGACCCTCGTCGCGGACGCCGAGGCGCCGGTGACGACACCGTTCATCGTCAACCCCGGGGCGCTCACCTGCGGCGCCAACCCGGGCTCCCCCGTGACGCCGGAGTACGCACCCCCGTTCCGGTTCACCGGCACGCTGCACGGCGTGACCGTCGACGTGTCCGGGGACCTCGTGCAGGACAGCGAGAGCGAGATCCGGCTGGCGATGGCCCGGCAGTGAGCCGGTCCCCCGGACGGCCGGTCAGCGGTCGTCCGGGGTGCCCCCTGCGGCGGACAACCGCCCGGCCAGCCAGGCGTCCAGCCCGGCCAGCAGGTCCGCGGCCAACCGGTCCAGCGACCACGACCGCCATCGGCGCTCCTCGAGCAACCGCACGAGGGGCGTGACGCGCGGGTCCCCGCGGTCGGCGGCCTCCACCGCGTGCGGCTGTCCGACCGCCGCCTCCGGCAGGCCCGCGACGAAGGTCAGCACCGCATGGCGGTCGGCGGCGCCGACCACCAGCCGCGCCAGCATCACCGCGGTGAGCCCGCGCCATCCGTAGGGCTCCACCGCGGCCGCGACCGCCGCGGCACGCTCGTCCTCCGGTCTCCCGGCCACGTCGCCATCCCCCTCGCCGGCGTCGTCGGCACGCTCGCGGGCTGGGCGTGACTCCCGGACGGGGGTACCCGAGGCGGCCCGCCGCATGCGCGGCGCCCGCCGCCGGCTACGGGACGAGGGGGACGTCGGCCGCCGGCCGCCCGGCGCCGGCGCGCAGGGCCCGCGCACGGAACCGGCGCGCCCACGGCTCGGGTGCCCGGTCGAGCTCGGCGGCGATGACGGACGACGCGACGACGATCACCGCGATCGCGAGCAGCCACCCCACCAGCGCGAGGGTCACCCCGAACAGCCCGTACCGGAGGCTGTAGCTCTCGAGCAGCCGCGGCATGTAGACGGTCGACACGACCCCGTACGCGCCGGTGCACACGGCCGTGAGGAGGCCGAGCGGGAGCAGCCGGCGCCACTCCAGCCGCCGGTCCAGGAGCAACCAGGGCACCGCCGTCCAGACCAGTGCGCTGGCGATCCCGGAGACGACGACCACCCCCAGGCCCGGCAGCGGGAGCGGCTGGACGAGGTCGCGCGCGAGGTAGAGGACGGCGATCCCGAGCACCAGGGCACCGAGCCCCGCGGCGGCGTGCAGCGTGTGCCCCACCCCCGGCCGCGGGGGCAGGCGCCAGGTCTGCTGGTACAGGTGCTGCATCCGCCGGGTCAGGGAGAGACCGGAGAAGAGCAGCAGCAGGACGCTGAACACGCCGGTCGCGCCGTCGCCGCTGTGCGCGAAGAGCTCCCGCATGGAAGCGGCCGTGTCGCCGGTCAGCCGGAACCGGCCGATGAGGGCGTCGGCGACGACGTCGCCCTGGTCCTCCGGGGCCAGCGCGGCGACCAGCAGCACGAGCGGCACCAGCGCGGTGAAGGCCTGCGAGGCGATGACCAGTGCCCGGTCGATGCCGCGCACCGCGAGGAAGTCCGTCACGCAGCGGCCCGCGAACGTCGTCTCCAGCCGGCGGACGACCGCCGCGATCCCCTGGCGTGTCAGCGTCCCTCCCCCTCCCGGTGCTCAGGGCCGACGGCTCACACGCCGGACTCCGCGGCGATCCGGCCCGAGGCGATGGCCTGGACCAGCGCCCGGTGGTCCCGCTCGTTCTGGTCGGCGTAGGCGGCGGCGAACGTGGCGATCGCCTCGTCGAAGGCTGACCCGCCGCCCAGGTAGGCGGCCAGGGCGATCCGGTCGCCGGACCGGGCGTGGGCGCGGGCGAGGGTCCAGCCGCAGATCTCGCCGTAGGCCAGCATGCCTTCCGGCCGCATCGTCTCGATGACGGCCGACCCCTTCCAGTCGCGCAACTGGCGGACGTAGAAGTCCCGCGTCGCCCCGTCGATGCCCGTCGCCCGCACGAAGCCCAGGAAGATGTCGCTGACGGCCTGCATCAGCCGCTGACCGACGACCACCCGCTGACCCGAGTTGTCGTACGCACTCGCGCCGGCGAACGCCTCGAGCACCGAGGGCCCGGCCTCCTTGGCCTGCAGGAAGAGCGGGTTCGCGCCGTCCTCCAGCAGCAGGATCATCCAGGAGCGCGTGCCCACGCTGCCGACGCCGACCACCTTCCGGGCGATGTCCACCATCCGGTACCGGTCGAGCAGCACCCGGCGCTCGGGCTCGAGCGTCTCCGCGTAGGCCGTGATGACGTGGCGGACCCCGTCCTCCAACGCCCTGGCCTCGGCCGGATCGGCCACCAGGTCCCGCAGCGGGACGACCAGCGGGGGCTCGGCGTTGAGCCGGGCTCCGCCGTCGGAGACCGCGGCGAACCGGGCGAGGGCGCCCATGTTGTCCCGCGTCTGGGCCTTGGCCACGGTCTTCTCGAGGACCTTGCGCTGCTTCGCCCGCAGCGAGGCCGCGGCGAGGGCCTGGATGCGGTCGACGTCCGCGTGCGCGTACCAGACCGTGAGGGCGTCGAGGTCAGCGAACTCCCGCATCGCCCGCCGATAGCCCGCGACCGTGGCGAGCACGATGCGGCGGCGGTCCTTGGCCGGGTAGCCGTTGGAGCGCGCCGCGATCTCCAGGCTGGTGGCCAGCCGCTTGACGTCCCACTCCCAGGGCCCGGGCGTGGTCTCGTCGAAGTCGTTGATGTCGAACACCAGGCGTCGCTCGGGCGAGGCGAACAGGCCGAAGTTGGCCAGGTGGGCGTCCCCGCAGGCCTGCACGACCAGCCCCGACCGGGGCGTGCCCGCCAGGTCGCTCGCCATGGGCAGCGCCGCCCCCCGGAAGAAGGCGAACGCCGAGGACGCCATCCGCCCGTACCGGATCGGCAGCAGCTCGGGGACCCGGGTGAGTCCCTGGCCCTCGAGCAGGCCGATCGGGTCCGGCCGGACCGGGCCCGCCGAGAAGTCGGCATGGCTCTCCCGGGGCACCTCGGCGCGGGCCGCGCGACCACGCGCCACGCGCTGCTCCCGCGTCGCGGGGACGGCCGGCGCGGCAGCCGGGACGGGGGTCGCGGCGCGGCGGCGCCGTGGAGCGGTGCTGGTCGTCATGGGATGTCCCTCGTCGGTGGCCGTTCCCCGTCTCGCCTGCGGACGTTCCACCGCTGGACGGCGGCCGGCATCCTCCGGCGGGGGTGACAGCGGGGCGTGCGAGCACCTCCTGGCGCGCTCATCCACACCGGGCGATCCCCCGACCGGTCCCGCGCCGCGACCGTGGACCCATGCGAGGTCCCAGCACCGGGTCGCCCGCGCGCCGGACGGTGGCCGGCTCGCTGCTGCGCTCCGCCGTCACGGCGGCGGTGCTCCTCGTCCTGTACTACGCGGCACCACTGGACCGGCCGCTCGACGGCCTCACCGGAGTGCTGTTCCTGGCGGCGCTGGCGCTGTTCGGCGTCGTCATGGCCGTCCAGCTGAGGGGCATCATGCGGTCGGCCACCCCGCGGCTGCAGGCCATCCGTGCGGTCGCCGTCGGCCTCCCGATGCTGTGGGTGGTGTTCGCGGCGACGTACTGGATCGTCGACGCCGAGCAGGTCGGGGCCTTCACCGAGCCGCTGGACCGCACCGACGGCCTCTACTTCACGATCACCGTCTTCTCGACGGTCGGTTTCGGTGACATCACGCCGGTGTCGGAGCTGGCGCGGGTGCTGGTCACGGTGCAGATGCTCGTCGGGCTCGTGGCCGTGGGCGTGCTGGCGAAGCTGGTCCTCGGCGCGGTGAAGGTGGCCGTCGCCCGGAAGGACGGCGAGCCGGTTCCGGCGGGGCTGGGCGAGGAGCTCCCGGACGCCCCGTGATCCGTGGGATCAGCCGTGCGCGGGCGGGCGCAGCCTCAGTCGCACCGCGCGTTCGACGAGGATGGGCAGGAAACGCTCGACGGTCGCCCCGGCGAACCGCGCCCGGGCCGCGCCCAGCTCCGTCAGCACGCGCCGCCGGGCCACCTCGTCCCCCCCGGCCTCGTCGAGCAGTCTCGCCTCGAGCCGGGCGAGCTGCTCCCCGACCGGTCGGTTCCCGGAGACCAGGGCCGCGCGAGGCGGGGTGTACGGGATGGCGCTCGACACCTCGACGGTCATGGTCGTCCTCCGGTTCCTCGGCCCCTTGGCCGGGCCCAGCCTCGCGGCCCGCCGGCCCGGCCACGTCATCCGGCCCGGGTGAGGCACGGCCCAGCCGGGCGGAGCAGGGTCGGGCCCCGACGGAGGAGGCGACCATGGTCCAGCAGAGTCCGCCGCCGGCGGGCCCGACCGGCCCGGCCGGGGGCCCCGGCCCCGCGCCGGCCACGAAGTCCGGCCTGAGCGCCGGGGTGGTGTCCACCCTCCTGGGCGGTGGCCTGCTCGTGGTGTTCATCGTGCAGAACCGCAACGACGTGCGGTTCGACTTCCTCTGGTGGGGCTTCACCTGGCCCCTCTGGCTCTACACCATCGTCACGGCGACGCTCGGGGCCGTGGTGTGGATCGGGCTCGGGATCCTGCGCCGGCACCGCCGCCGGGTGGCACGGCGGGCCGCGCGGCGGGACGAGTTCGACGACTGACCGTGCGCGCCGCCCTGGAGACGCATCTCCGCTCCGAGCAGGTGGCCCGGGTGGTCTACGGCTCCATCATCGGGCTGGCGCTGGTGGTGGTCGTCGAGTCCCGTCCCCCCTCCACCGGGGTGCTGATCGGCTGGTTCATCGGCACCGCCGTCGCCGTCGCGCTCGCCGAGGTCTACGCCGAGATCATCGGGATCGAGACCCGGGAGCGGCACCGCGTCACCCGTGCCCAGCTCCGGCACATGGGCGACGACGCCCTCGCGGTCGGGTTCGGCGTCGCCTTCCCCGACGTCTTCTTCCTCCTCGCGGCCCTGAGCGTCCTCGACCTCGACACGGCCTTCACGGTCGCCAAGTGGAGCGGGCTGGGCCTCATCGGCTTCTACAGCTACTGGGCGGCGCGCTTCGCCGGGTCCAGGGTGCTCCGCGCGCTGGTCCAGGCGTCGGTCATGGCGTTGGTGGGCGGCGGGCTGATCGCGCTCAAGGCCTTCCTGCACTAGCCGCCGGGGCGACGACCACACCGCCCGGATGAGGCGTGCACCGGCCCGGGCCCGCCAGCATCGCGGCATGACGCAGCACGCCGACGCCCTGCCCTCCGGTCTGCCCGTGGCGCACTGCTGCGGCGCGCCGAGGTCCCCGGGCGGCACGGACGCGGCAGCGACCGACGACAGCGGCCCGCTCGCGGCGGGAGCGGCGGCGCAGGAGCTGCTCCTCGACCTCCCCGGCGGCACGTTCCGGATGGGCTCGGACGAGGTGCGCTACGCCGCCGACGGCGAGGGACCGGTCCGGCCGGTCTCCGTCGACGGCTTCCGGATCGCCGCCCACACGGTGACCAACGCCGACTTCGACCGCTTCGTGACCGCCACCGGGTACACGACCACGGCCGAGCGCGAGCGCTGGTCGTTCGTCTTCGGCGGCCTGCTGCCCGACGACTTCCCCCCGACCCGCGCCGCCGCGGCCACCCCGTGGTGGCGGCAGGTGTACGGGGCGACCTGGCAGCACCCTGAGGGCCCGCGCTCGGACGTCGACGACCGGGGCGACCACCCGGTCGTGCACGTCTCGTGGGTGGACGCCCGGGCGTTCTGCCGCTGGGCCGGCGGCCGGCTGCCCGCGGAGGCCGAGTGGGAGTACGCCGCCCGCGGTGGCCTGGAGGGCATGCGCTTCCCGTGGGGCGACGAGCTGACCCCCGGCGGGGAGCACCGCATGAACGTGTTCCAGGGCGAGTTCCCCGCCCGCGACACAGGCGACGACGGGCACGTCGGCACGGCGCCGGTCGACGCCTTCGCGCCCAACGGGTTCGGCCTCTACAACACGACCGGCAACGTGTGGGAGTGGTGCGCCGACCGGTTCGCGACGGGGCGGGTGGAGCGGGTCATGCGCGGGGGCTCCTACCTCTGCCACGCGTCCTACTGCGAGCGCTACCGCTGCGCCGCCCGCTCCCCCAACACCCCCGACAGCAGCGCCGGCAACGTCGGTTTCCGCATGGCGGCCGACGCCGGGTGAGGGGGCGCCGGGTCATCCGGCGCAGGCGAGGTGGCCGGCCCGGTCCCTGCCTAGCGTCGGCCCCCCATGAGCTCCCCGAACACGGAGGTCAGACGTGCACCCCGCCCTCGGCGCCCCTCCCCCGCTCCGCTCCCGCGGGCTCCCCGGTGCGGGCCAGCAGGACGACGCCGACGCAGGCGACCACGGCCGCGGGCAGCCAGATCACGGCCCGGCCGGGTTCCAGGTGCTCCCCCAGCAGCAGCCGCGCCGCCGGGACGGCCGCCAGCGGGTCGAGCAGGATCAACGCCGGCAGCGACCAGGCCAGCGATCCGCGCGCGTAGGCCTGCTGGCCACCGATGATCGCGACGCCGGCCACGACCGCCGCCCCCCAGACGGTCACGCCGGCCAGGGCGTGCGCCCAGCCCTCCTCCTGCAGGCTGTGGATGCCGACGGAGATGAGCACGGCGCCGATGCCGGCCGCGATGCCGGCGGCGCTCCCGCAGGCCAGCGCCCCGCGCGGCCCGTGCCCCGCGAAGGTGGCGACCACGACCAGCAGGATCGAGACGCCGACCGCGAGCACGATCGCGAGGACGGCGGGCTCCGGCGGGTCGACGGCCCGGGCCGGCTTCGCGGCGAGCAGGAAGACCGCCAGGCCGCCGGTGGTCAGCGCCACCCCCAGCAGCTCCTTCCGCAGCGGCACCTGCCGGGTCCGGACGGCGCGCATGCCCAGGCCGAACACGAGGGTGACCGCCAGCGTCGGCTGCACCACCGCGACGGGCGCGACCGCCAGCGCGACCACCTGCGAGGCGGTCCCCAGCATCGTGGCGGCCTGGCCGATCATCCAGCGGCGCCGCCGCATCAGCCGGCGCAGGCTCAGCCCCCGGTCGGTGGTGCTGAGCTCGGCCGCCTCGTGCTGGAGCACCGCCCCCACGGCGAAGAGCACCGCCGCCAGCGTGGCGATGGCCATGCCGGCCAGCGGGTTCCCGCCCGGTGCGGCGGCGGCGGTCTCCATGTCTGAACAGCATGCCGGGAATCCGGCCTCCCGCACCCCCGGCGCACGGTTCCGGACCTCCGCCACGCCGTCCACGGTGGACGGCGCACGGGAGCCTGGACCGGGCGTCGGTGCACCTCCAGACTGAACCGCCCGCGCGACAGGAGACCGGCATGGATCTCGGCATCGACCTGGGCACCGCGAACACCGTGGTGAGCGACCCCCGCCGCGGCATAGTCTTCGACGAGCCGAGCGTCATGCTGCTGCCGCAGGGCGCGCGCCGGCCGAAGGTACTCGCCGTCGGCCGGGAGGCGGCCGACCTCCTGGGCCGGGCCCCGTCCCGGTTCCTGTCGGTCCGGCCGCTGCACGACGGCGTGGTCACCGACCTGGAGAGCGCCCGGCTCTACCTGAAGGCGGTCCTGCAGCGGGCCGGCCGGCGGTCGTGGAACCCGGCCCGCGCCGTCATCGGGGTGACCGCCGACTCCACGCCGCTGGAGAACCGCGCCCTGCTCGAGGCGGCCGAGGAGTCGGGCCTGCGGCCGGTGACGGCCCTCGACAACGCGGTCGCCGGAGCGGTGGGCTGCGGCCTGGACCCGCTGGAGCGGCGGGTGCACATGGTCGTCGACGTCGGCGGCGGGACGGCCGAGGCGGTCGCGTTCTGCTACGGCGGGGTGCTCGCCCAGCGGACCGCCAAGGTGGGCGGCGACCAGATGACGGTGGCGGTGGCCCGCTTCCTGCGCGAGCAGCACCAGCTGCACGTCGGGGAGATCGAGGCGGAGCGGGTCAAGATCGCCTCCGCGGGCGTGGACGACGGCCCGCTCGTCGTCCAGGGCCGCGACGGGGTGACCGGCCGGGCCCGGCTGGCGACGGTGCCGGCCGCCGACGTGGCGGCCGCCGTCCGCCCCGTGGTGACCGAGGTGCTCCGGACGCTCATCGCCTGCCTCGACGACCTCCCGCCGCAGGGGCTGGCCGACGTGCTGGCCGAGGGCGTCCTCGTCTTCGGCGGGGGGTCCCTGGTCGCCGGCTTCGCCCAGGAGCTGGAGCGCGAGCTCGGCCTCCCGGTGAAGCTCGCCGAGCAGCCCCTCACCTGCGTGGCCGAGGGCGCCGCCCGGGCGCTGCGCAACCGTCCGCTGCTCGCCGCCTACGGCCGCCACTGACCGTCAGGGCGCCTGCACCGGGCCGGTGCCGAGCACGGCCGCCGCGTTGGCCAGGTAGTAGCGCAGGCCGTCGGAGACGACGGCCGAGGCGCTGTTGGCGCCCGTCCCCGGCCCCTGCACCAGGGCCGTCATCACGATCTCGGGCGCCTCCATCGGCGCCACGGCCGACATCCAGTTGTCGTACTCGTCGTCGGGGAGGCTGCCGTCCTGCGCCGTCCCGGTCTTCGCGCCGACGGTCACCCCGAAGACCGCGGCCCGGCTCCCGGTGCCGCCGGCCACGACCTGGACCATGCCCTCGCGCACCGGTCCCAGGTCGGCGGGGAAGGGCAGCGGGGTCACCACCGGCGCGGGCAGCGCGGTGAAGGCGGCCGACGGGGTCCCGGCATCCGTGCCGACCGCCATCCCGAGGCGCGGCACGACCAGGGTGCCGGTGGACACGGCCGCGGTCCACAGCGCGTTCTGGATCGGCGTGACCTGCAGCTCCCCCTGACCGATCCCGAGGATGACGGTGGAGCCGCCGAACCACGTCCCGCCGTCGGCCTCGACCGAGGCCGGCGTGCCCAGGTAGCCGGCCGACTCGCCGGGCAGGTCGATGCCCGTGCGCCGGCCGACCCCGAGCTGGTGGGCCGTGTCGATCATCGCGTCCGGGCCGAGCGCGACCGCGAGCTTGTAGAAGTAGACGTCGTTGGAGGCGGCGATGGCGTCGACCATGTCCATCGGCCCCATCGGCCGCCAGTTGTGGAAGACGTGCCCGCCGTACAGGTACTCCGCACCCGTGGTCACGACGTCGTCGGCGCCCCAGACCGGGTGCGCCTGGTTGGCGGCGGCGACGACGAGCTTGAACGTCGACCCGGGGGGCACCGCCCCCTGCGTCACGTGCTCGAGCATCGGCGAACCGGGCGCCGTGGCCGCTGCCTGCAGGCCCGCGTTGTCGATCGGCGGCCCGTAGAGGTTGTTGTCGAACGACGGGTAGCTGGCGATGGCGAGGACCTGCCCGGTCCGGGGGTCCATGGCCACGGCCGCGCCGATCCGGTCGGCCGGGTGGGGCTGGGCCCGCACGGCGGCGGCCACGTCGGCGTCCAGCCGGCGCTGCAGGCCCATGTCCAGCGAGAGCCGCAGCGTCGCCCCCGGTACCGGGTCGCGGCGCTCCCCGAGGGTGACCGGCACCCCGCGCGGGTTCACGTAGAGGCACTGCCGCCCGTCGATCCCGCGCAGCACGGCGTCGTACTCCTGCTCCAGCCCGGCGCGGCCGACGACCGCCCCCGCCGGCAGGCCCGGCCAGCGCTCCTCGTCCTCGGGTGTGGCCACGCCCACGAAGCCCAGCACCGGGCCGAGCAGCGCCCCCTGCGGGTACACCCGCCGCGGCTGGGCGACGACGAACACCCCGGGGATGCCGGCCCCCCGGATTGCGTCCCCGACGGCCCGGGGCACGTCGGCCACCGGCAGCGACAGCGTGGTGTCCGCCGCGCCGTCGATCGGCGCGTGCAGCTCCGCGGGCGGCCGGCCGGCCAGCTCCGCGAGGCGGTCGACGTCGGCCGGCCGGGCGCGCAGCAGGGCGGGCACGACGAGCACCCGGTCCACCCCGAGCCCGGCGTCGGCGGCGTCCAGCGCGAGCAGTTCGTCGTGCCGGTCGGTGATCGCGCCACGCGCCGCGGCGAGCGGGAAGCACCGGGTCATCTGGTCGTCGCCCACCACCTGCAGCTCGGCGCCCTCGGTGGTCTGCAGCCGCCAGCCGTAGAGCCCGAAGGACAGCAGCAGCACCGACAGCGCGGCGGCCGCCAGCCGGACCAGCCGCGGCCGCGGGGCGCGCCGGCCGGCCGGCGTCCACAGCCGCCGGCGGGCGCCGTCACGGCGGACGGCGAGCACCACACCGAGCGCGGCCAGGTGCACGACGAGGGCCGTGCCGCCGTAGCTGACCAGCGGGAACGGGACCCCGGCCAGGGGCAGCAGCCCGAGGTTGGCGCCCACGGAGATGACCGTCTCGACGCCGAGCAGGATGGCCAGCCCGCCGGCGACCAGCGACCCGTGCGGCGTGCGCGAGGTCCGGCTGGCGAGCGCGAGCCGCCACACCAGGATGATCGCGGCCAGGACGACGCCGGCACCGGCGACCAGGCCCCACTGGCCGACCAGGCTGGCCAGCGCCAGGTCGGTGTCGCGTTCCGGGAGGTACTGCGAGCGCAGCAGCCGCAGCGGGTCGTCCTGGTTGCCGAAGAGCCCCGCGGAACCGAGCGCGATGTGCGCCTGGCGCACCGCCCAGCCCGAGCCGGTCGGGGACTCGTGCGCGCCGACGAGGAAGCTGCCCAGGCGCGACACCTGGTACGGCCGCAGCAGGCTGATCAGCAGAGGCGCCGTGACGACGGCGGCGGCGGCCAGCGGCGCGAGGAAGCGCATCGGCACGCGCCCGATCACGAGCATGCCCGCGGTGAGCACGATCAGCAGCATCGAGGTGCTCAGGTCCGGCTGCAGGAGGGTGAGCCCGATCGGGACGGCCGCCAGAACCAGGGCGAGGACGAACCGCCGCCAGGCCGGCCGTGCCGAGCCGAGGACGGCGGCCAGCACCAGCAGCAGCGAGAGCTTGGCCAGCTCCGAGGGCTGGAAGGTGACCGGGCCGACCGAGATCCAGCGGGTGGCCCCGTTCGCTGCCAGGCCGACGGCGAGGACCCCGGCGAGCAGGACGACGGCCACGCCGTAGGCGACCCAGGCCAGGACGCCGAGGAACCGCACCCGCACGCGCCAGAACACGGCCAGCGCCAGGATGCCGGCGGCGGCGATGGCCGCCTGCCGGACGGCCAGCTCCCGCTCCCCGATGAGGTACAGGTTGGCCAGACCGAGACCGACCAGCGCCAGCGCGGCGACGACGGCCAGCAGGTCGAAGGCGGCGCTGCGGCGGTCGCGGCGCTGCTGCCGGGTCGCGCGGGCGCGGACGACCGGACGCCGCGGCATGGGCGCGGAGCGGGTCCCCGTCATCTGCACTCCCTCCCGGCGGCGGTCATCCGCCGTCTCCGGACAGGCAGGTGCCGACCAGCACCGGCGGTGAGGCGGCGACCGCCGGGGGGCCCGTGACCGCGAAGACGGCGAGGGCGGGCAGCGCCGGCAGCGCGACGATCCCGACGACGGCGGCGCGGTCGGCGCCGGCCGGGACGGTGAGCGTGCCGCCGGGCGCCAGGGTCACGGCGCCGGTGCAGCGGTCGACCACCGACCAGGTCCAGGGGACCACCTGCTGCTCGGCGCCCGGAACCACGCGGATGAGGAGGCGGACGGTGCACGGCGCACCCGGCTCGCACGCGTCGAGCGCCCGCAGGTCGACCGCGGCGACGGCCCCCGCGGCAGGCGGGGCCGGGGCCGGGACGGGGGGCTCGGCCGGCTCCGGGTCGACGTCCCCCTCCTCCCCGCGTCCGGCGTCCAGGAGCAGGTCGATGTCGGCGGAGATGTCGTCGCGGAGGACCACGACCTCGGCGGCGACGATGCCGGCGAGCACCACGATCGACGCCAGCCAGGCGCCGATCCGCCGTCCGGTCCGGGCGGGTGTGCTCCCCGCCGGCTGGACCTGCGTCGCCGGGCGCGGCGCGGCCGGCCGGCCCGCGACTCCGGCACCCGGGGCGCTGCCGCCCCCCGGCACCCCCGCACCGGCCACCGCCGCCACCGCGCGGACCAGCGCGCCGAGCTCCCCCTGGACCGCCGGCCGGTCGACCGGGGCGGCCGCCGCCCGGACCGTCCGCGCGGCACCCGCGACCCCGGCGGCCGGCAGCTCCGCGACCGCCCGGGAGAGCGCGCCCAGGAGCCGGTCGCCCGCCGGGTCCGCGGCGGGGTCGGGGACGACCGAGGCCGCCAGCACGTCCGCGAGGACCACCCGGACGGGCCGCCCGCCCCGGGCCGCGGCGGTCGCGACCAGCACGCGCCCGTCGGCGGTGACGTGGACCCGGCCGCGGACCCGCTCCTCCTCCGCCCCGCCGTCGGGAACGGGTTGCCGCAGCGCTGCGTCGAGCACCTCCGCGGCGATCTCGAGCGCCTGCGCCGGGGAGAGCCGGGCCAGGGCGAGCAGGCGGGAGAGCTCCACGGGCGGAGTCCCCGGCGGGGTCTCCTGCGGGATCGCCCGCGGGGTCTCCTCGAGGGGCTCGGCGGTCCCCGGCGCGGCCGCTCCGAGCGGCGGCGACTCCTCCGGTTCCCCCCGTCCCGGCTGCCGGGTCGTCAGGTCCGTCACCGACCACCACCCCCGCCCGACCGCTGCTGACCGGGGCTCTCGCCCGCGAGGAGACCCTCCCGATGCTGGCCCCGGCGGAACCGGATGTCACCGGGTTCGGACACGGCCGGTCACGACGTCGCGATCCGGACGAAGTGCCCCCCGGCGTAGCGCCACCGCACGGTGAGCGGCACCGAGGGCCCATCGGCGCGGGTGTCGTCGGTCCCGTAGGCCGACATCACCGCCACGAGCTCGCCGTCGGTGACCGCGAGCCGGTCGGGGACGTAGACCGGCGGGAGCTGGGACTCCTCCCGCAGCGTCCGTGGGCTGGGCACGCCGGCGAGCAGTCGGCCGGTCGAGGTGAAGGCCTGGACCTCCTGCACCACGCCGTTGGACGGCTGGGGCGAGCACTCCAGCAGCACCACGGTGTCGGGCGCGGAGTCGCCGTCGACGTCCCCCTGGGGGGTCGCCAGGACCCGCACGTCGTAGTGCTCGAAGTACGGCGGCCGAGCCGGGTCCGCCGCGACCCGCGCCACCCCGCCGTGCACCGGTGCCGCCAGGCCGCCGGGCACCGTGCCGTCGCAGGTGAGCGTGTACGTGGTGTCCAGCCAGTCGATCTCCGGATCCGCGGCCTCGCCCCCGCTGCGGGCACCGCACCCGGCCACCAGCAGGCCGACCAGCAGGGTCCGGCCGCCGGCACGGGCCGCCCCCCGCTCAGCCACCGGGACCGCCCTCGGCGCCGATGTCGGCCACCGCCCGCACGAACCGGTCGACCGGGCCGGCACGCCACAGCGCGCGCTGCCGGTCGCTGCCGGATCCCTTCCGGAGCCGCGCGGCGAGCAGGGCCGTCACCGCCTCGGCATCGCCGGTGACCTGCAGCTGGGGCGCCAGGACCAGCGGCAGCCGGTCCAGGACCCGGGCCGCCGGGACCCAGCCGCCGTGCCGGGGGTCCAGCACGCGGGCGCGCGTGCCCAGGCGGGCCGCCGCCGACGCCGCGGCCCCCAGCTCCCGGTCGGACGCGACCGGCGCCGGACGGCCGGCCTCCTCGTCGGCGACGGCGCCCATGACGAGGGCCCGGCACAGCCCGGTGAGCAGCACGGAGTCGGCCACGGTGAGGCACTGGTCGGCGATGCGGATCTCGATCGTCGGGTAGCGCGGCGACAGGCGCGCCCAGTAGTAGATCCCGCGCTCGTCGACCGCCGCGTGGCTCTCGACCGCGTCGGCCACCCGCCGGTCGTAGTCGGCCGCGTCGGCGCAGACCGGCGGCGGGCCGAAGGACGGCCAGTTGCGCTGGACGACGAACCGGTGGCTGGACCAGCCGGTGTCGCGACCGCGCCAGAGCGGGCTGTTGCCGCTCATCGCCAGCAGGACGGGCAGCCAGGGCCGCAGCCGGGCGAGCACCGCCGTCCCGAGGTCGCGCGACGCGACCTCGACGTGGACCTGTACGGCGCAGGTGATCTCGTCGCCGTGGACCCCGGTCACGGAGCTCACCAGGCGCCGGTACCGGGGGTCGTCGGTGAGGTCGAGGATCCCCGGCGCGCCGACCGGTGGCGTGCCCGAGGCGACCAGGGAGGCGCCGAGGTCCGCCGCCGCCCGCGCGAGTCCGGACCGGGCCGCCGACAGCTCCCGGCCCACCGCGGCCAGACCCGCGCACACGGGGGTCGCGACCTCCACCTGGCAGCGGGCGAACTCGGTGTGCGCGCCGATCCCGGGCGGGACCGCGGCGAGCACCTCCGGCGCCACGTCGGCGACCCGGCCGTCCGGCCGGAGCAGCAGGTACTCCTCCTCCACCCCCACGGTCGGGACGCCGGCCGCCGGGACGCCGTCGCCGGGCACGGCCGGGCGCCGGGTCAGCCCGGGCGCCGCGGTCAACGGGTGCCCGGCAGGGAGCCGGCCGCCGTCAGCCCGCGCACCTGGGGGACGACCGGCTCGAAGGGGTGCAGCTCCTCCGTCCCGTCCCGCAGGACGACGCAGGTGGACTCGGAGACCTCCCGCCAGGCGCCCCGGAGCCCGCCGAGCGGCTCGGAGACCACCATCCGGGCGTCGTCGGAGAGGCGCTGGAGGACCTCGTTCTCCGGGTACTGCTCGCGCAACGTGGCGACCTCGACGCTGTGGAACAGCGAGCGGGAGCGCCCCTCGCTGGAGTACCGGAAGGCCCAGAGGGTCTCTCCGTCGGTCGTGGCCACGGTCATCTGCACGGGGAAACGCTCACCGTGGCGGCGGCCGATCTCTTCGATCAGGCCGACGGCCCGGGCGACCGCCGACGGCGGGTCCTCCTCCAGGCCGTACGTCAGCGCGAGGTTGAAGAACAGCTCGGAGTCGGTGGTCCCCTCGATGCCGGGGTACAGCTCGGGGGCGACCGCCAGCGCGAGCTCGCGCTTCATGGCGGCGAACCCCGCCAGGTAGCCGTTGTGCATCCACAGCCACCGCCCGTGGCGGAACGGGTGGCAGTTGGTCTGCTGCACGACCGAGCCCGTCGAGGCCCGGACGTGGGCGAAGACCAGCGGCGAGCGGATGTGCCCGGCGAGCTCGAGCAGGTTCCGGTCGTTCCAGGCCGGCTCGGTGCTGCGGAACTGCCCCGGGATCTCCCCCTCGCCGTACCAGCCGAGGCCGAAGCCGTCGCCGTTGGTGGGTTCGGCGCCGAGGCGAGAGCGCAGGCTCTGCACGATCAGCGAGTTCTCCGGCGTGTACAGCAGCTCCCGGACGAGGACCGGTGACCCGGTGTAGGCGATCCAGCGGCACATGTCAGGCCGTCCCGGCGGCTGGGCCGGTCGATCCGGACGGGCGTGGGCTGGTCATGGGGCGCCTCCCGGGGGGTTCGTCGCTGCTGCCCCATCCCAGCCCCGCGGGCGCCCTCCGCCCATCGCCCACGACGGATGAGCTCTGTCGCCCGCCGCCGGAGCGCGGGCGGGCGCCGGCGGCTGCTCCTCCGCGCCGGATGAGGCACCCCCACCGATCAGCGCGGTAGGGAGTGCCATGACCGTCCAGGACCGTCCCGCGGCGCGGCTGTCCGTGCGTCAGGCGGCCTTCATCGGCGTCGGCGCCATGGTGGGCGCCGGCATCTTCGCGCTGCTGGGGGCCGCCGGCGAGGTCGCCGGCGCCGCCGTCTGGATCTCCTTCCTGCTCGCCGGGGCGGTCGCCGTCCTGCAGGGGTACTCGTTCGCCAAGCTGGGCGCCCGCTACCCGTCGGCCGGCGGGCTCCTCGAGTACGTCGTGCGTGGGTACGGCAACGGGCACGTCACCGGCGTCGTCGGCTGGCTGCTGCTGGCCGCCAACGCGATCATCACCGCGATGGTCGCCGTGTCGTTCGGCAGCTACGCGTCCGGGGCCTTCGCGGACGGCGGCGCCGGCTGGACGAAGGGCTTCGCGGTCCTGGTGGTGCTGGCCATGACCGCGCTCAACGTCGTGGGCTCGCGGGCGGTGGCCCGGGCGCAGACCGTGATCGTGGTCGTGGTGGTGGGCATCCTCACCGTCTTCGCGATCGCGACGCTGTCGAACCTCGACCCGTCCCTCCTCGCCTTCTCCGGCTACCCCTCGGTGCGCGACATCGTGTCCAGCGTCGCGCTCACCTTCTTCGCCTTCCTCGGCTTCGGCGTCATCACCTTCACCGCCAAGGACCTCGCCGAGCCGGCCCGCCAACTGCCCCGGGCGGTCTACCTGGCCCTCGGCATCGCGACGGCGGTGTACGTCGCCGTGGCCATCGGGGTCTTCGGCACGCTGACCGTCGACGAGGTGGTCGACTCTGGGGGGACCGCGCTCGCGGTGGCCGCGCAGCCGGTCCTGGGGGACGCCGGCTACTGGCTGATGACCGTCACCGCGCTCTTCGCGACCGCCGGAGCCACCAACTCCGGGCTGTACCCGGCCGCCGGGCTGTGCGAGCACATGGCCGCGTCCGGCCAGTTCCCGCCGGTCCTGGGCCGCCGGGTCCGCGACCGCGCCCCCGCCGGCATCCTGCTGACCGCGGCCGTGGCCATCGTGCTGTCCGCCGGGTTCGCGCTCACCGCCATCGCCTCCATCGGCAGCGCGGTCGCCCTCATCGTCTTCGCGCTGGTGTCGGCCGGGCACCTGCGCATCCGGCGGACGACGGGGGCGAGCACGGCGCTGCTGGTGCTCGCGGTGGGATCCGCCGTCATCGTGCTGGTGACCTTCGCGCTGACCACCCTCGTCGAGGAGCCCGGCACGGCCGTGGCGCTCGCCGCCATCCTGCTCCTGAGCATCGCCCTGGACCTCGGCTGGAAGCGCTCCCGGCGGTCGGCTGGCGGAGTGCCCCTCACTCCCGCGGGGTGAGCCCCTCCGCCCGGACCCACCGGACGATGAGCGGATGGCGAGCGATCCCGCGGCGGCGCCCGCACCCTCCGCACAGACCCCGAGCCGCCTGCTCCCCCTGCTCCTGGCGATGGCGATGTTCGTGCTCGTCGTCGACACGTCGCTGATGAACGTCTCGATCTCAGCCGTCGTCGAGGACCTCGGCACGACCGTCTCCGGCGTGCAGTCCGCCATCGCCCTGGAGGCGCTGGTGTCGGCCGCGTTCATCCTCATCGGCGGCAAGGCCGGCGACCTGTTCGGCCGCAAGCGCGCCTACGTGCTGGGCCTGCTCGCCTACGCCGTCGGGGCCATCGCCATGACGCTGGCCCAGAGCCTGGTGGCGATCATCGTGTTCTGGGCCGTGATCGGCGGGCTCGGGGCCTCGCTGCTCCTGCCGGCCATGCAGTCGCTCATCCACGGCAACTTCGACGGGCCGGCCCGCACCAAGGTGTACGCCCTCGTCGGGGCCGCCGCGGCGATCGCCGCGGCCGTCGGCCCGCTGCTGGGGGGCGTCATCACGACGTTCCTGTCGTGGCGGGTCGGGTTCCTGCTCGAGGCCGTGATCATCGCGATCGTGCTCTCGGGGATCGGGCTGGTCCGCGACGTCGAGTTCACCGGGTCGCGGCACGTGGACGGCGTCGGGTCGGTGCTGTCGGTGCTCGCCATGGGCGGCATCGTGCTGAGCATCCTGGTCTGGCAGGAGGGCGGCGAGTCCGTCCTCGCGCTGATGCTCGTCGGGCTGCTCTCCATGGCCGGCCTGGTCTGGTGGCTGCGGCGGAGCAAGCGCGCCGGCCGGCCGACGCTGCTCGACCCGGATCTCTTCTCCTCGCCCTACTTCCGGCTGGGCGTCTCCCAGCAGCTGCTCCAGCAGATCGCCCTGGGCGGCACGATGATCGTGCTGCCGCTGTACCTGCAGATGGTGCTGGAGTACGACGCCCTGGGTGCCGGCCTGTCCATCGCCCCGCTCTCGCTCAGCATGTTCGCGGTCGCCCTCGTCGCCGGCCGGCAGGCGGGACGCCATCGCCCGGCCGGCATCGTCCGCCTCGGCTTCGCCCTGCTGACGGCGGGGCTGGTCGTGCTCGTCCCGCTGGTCCCCCGCGCGGACTCCGGCTGGTGGCTGACCGTTCCGCTGCTGATCGCCGGATCCGGGCTCGGGATGCTCGTGTCGCAGCTGAACAACTACACGCTGAGCCCCGTCTCCGACGAGCGGGTGAGCGAGGCCGCGGGCGTGAACTCCGCCGCGGGGTCGTTCGGCCTGTCCTTCGGGCTGGCCTTCGCCGGCGCGATCATGCTCGCCGTCCTCTCGGTCGCCTTCACCCGCGGCGCCGAGGACAGCGACGTGCTGTCGGCTCCCGAGAAGGAGCAGGTCTCCCAGGTCCTCGAGGACGACGCCGAGCTGATGAGCACCACCGGCCTGGAGGAGCTGCTGGCCGACCAGCCTCCCGCCACGAGCGCGGAGATCGTCCGGATCAACACCGACGCCCGGCCGCCGGCGCTGCAGATCGCGCTGCTCATCCCCATCGTCGCGGGGCTGCTGGGCCTGGCCAACTCCTTCCGCATGGTCCGGCTGCCCGACCCGGTCCCGGCCGGCTCGACCGAGGGGCTCGCGCTCGGCTGACCAGACGAGGTCGTCGGCGGTGCGCTCGGGAGACGGTCCGACGGGACCCGCGGCCAGCAGCACACGACGACGGTGTCGCCGGGCCGCAGCACGGCTCGGTGATCGGTGCGGGCGACCGCGCCCTAGCGGTGGGTGAGCCCGCGGACGAGGTCAGCACCGGTGTCGGCGGCGACCTCGGTGGCCGAGCGCAGGTAGGGCGCCGACGGACCGCCGGTCGCCTCCCCCACCACCGGCACCGTCGGCTGGGTGGTGACGCGCCGGACGGTCGACGCGCTCATCGGATCTCCATCCCCTCGGTCTGCACCGAGATCCGCGTGCCGCCGTCGCCGTCGAGCATGCTCGTCAGCTGGTCGAGCGAGCCGATGGCGGCCGGCCGGCCGGTGGCCCGGGCGAACTGCGCCGCGGCCTCGACCTTCGGTCCCATCGAGCCGGCCGGGAAGAGGCCGGGATCCAGGGCGTCCGGGTGCACGCGGGACACGGCGCGCTGCCCGGGTGTGCCCCAGTCCAGGTAGACGGCGTCGACGTCGGTGGCGATGACCAGGAGGTCGGCGGCCAGCTCCTGGGCCAGCACCGCGCTGGCCCGGTCCTTGTCGATGACCGCCTCGATGCCGGTCAGTGTGGAGCCGCCGCCCACGTACGCGGTCGGGATGCCGCCGCCGCCCGCCGCGATGACCACGCACCCCTGGGCCAGCAGCCACTCGATGGGGCGGATCTCGACGATCCGCTGTGGCTTCGGCGAGGGGACGACGCGCCGCCACGCGGCGCCGTCCTGCCGGAAGACCCACCCGCGGCGGGCGCCGAGCTCGTCGGCGGTCTCCGCCGGGTAACCGGGGCCGACGAACTTCGTCGGGGCGGCGAACGCGGGGTCCTCGGCGTCGACCACCACCATCGTCACGACCGTGGCCAGCGGCTTGTCCGGCGGGACCAGGTTGCCCAGCTCCTGCTCCACCAGGTAGCCGATCATCCCGTCGGTCTGGGCGCCGAGGACGTCGAAGGGATAGGCCGACACCTCGTCGTAGGCGGCGGCCTGCAGCGCGAGCAGGCCCACCTGCGGGCCGTTGCCGTGCGTGATGACCAGTTCGTGCTCCTGGGCCACCGGCGCCAGGGACTTGCAGGCGACGGCGATGTTGTGCCGCTGCCCGGCGACGGTCATCGGTTCGCCACGGCGCTGCAGCGCGTTGCCGCCCAGCGCGACGACGATCCTCACGGCGCTCAGTCGCCGATCGTGGCGACCATGACCGCCTTGATCGTGTGCAGACGGTTCTCGGCCTGCTCGAAGGCGATGTTGGCCGGGGACCGGAAGACCTGGTCGGTCACCTCGAGTCCGTCGCTGATCCCGGTGAGGTCGGCGACCTTCCGCCCGACGACGGTCTTCGTGTCGTGGAACGCCGGCAGGCAGTGCATGAAGCGCACCCGCGGGTCGCCGGTGAGCTCGAGCGCCCGCGCGTTCACCTGGTACGGGAGCAGCTCGTCGACACGGGTCTTCCACACGTCGTCGGGCTCACCCATAGACACCCAGACGTCGGTGTGCACGAACGCCGCCCCGGGGAGCGCCTCGGCGGGGTCGGCGGTCAGCGTGATCCGCGCACCGGACTCCTCGGCGCGCTCGCGGGCGAGGTCCTGCACGTCCTTGTCCGGCCAGAGCGCCTCCGGGGCGCAGATCCGCACGTCGGCGCCCAGGATCGCGCCGGTCACCAGGAGCGAGCGGCCCATGTTGAACCGGCCGTCGCCCATGAAGCAGTAGGCCAGCTCGTGCGGCCGCTTCCCCGAGTGCTCGGCCATGGTCAGGAAGTCGGCGAGCATCTGGGTCGGGTGCCACTCGTCGGTGAGCCCGTTGTAGACCGGGACGCCGGACGCGGCGGCGAGCTCCTCGACGGTGGCCTGCGCCTTGCCCCGGAACTCGATCGCGTCGAACATCCGGGCCAGCACCGAGCCGGTGTCGGCGGCGGACTCCTTGTGCCCGATCTGCGAGGACTGCGGGTCCAGGTAGGTGACGTGACCGCCCTGGTCGTGGGCGGCGACCTCGAAGGCGCACCGGGTGCGGGTCGAGGTCTTCTCGAAGATCAGCGCGACGTCCCGGCCGCGCATCCGCTGCCGTTCGATGCCCGTCGCCTTGGCCCGCTTGAGGTCGTGGGACAGGTCCAGCAGGAACTGCAGCTCGGCGGCGGTGAAGTCCGCCTCCTTGAGGAAGTCGCGGCCACGCAGGTTCAGTGCCATGTCGGTGTCCGTCCGTGGGAGGGCGTCAGGCGACGGCCGCGGCGACGCCGCCGACCGGGTCGCGCTGGATGGGGCAGGACATGCAGCGCGGGCCGCCCCGGCCGCGGCCGAGCTCCTCGCCGGCGATCGTCACGATCTCGATGCCGTTCTTGCGCAGGAAGGTGTTCGTGGTCGTGTTCCGCTCGTAGCCGAAGACCACCCCGGGGGCGACGGCGAGGAAGTTGTTCCCGTCGTCCCACTGCTCCCGCTGCGCGCCGAGCAGGTCGATCGGCGTCCGCATCACGCGCACCTTGTCGACGCCGAGGGCCTCGGCCACCACCGGCCACAGCTCCGCGTTCTCGGTGACCTGGTAGTCGCCGCCGGTGCCCTGCGGGGTCAGGGTGAACGACCGCAGCGACGGCGGCAGCATGGGGTACACGCTGAATGCGTCCCGGTCGATCATCGTCATCGCGGTGTCCAGGTGCATGAACGACCGGGTCTTCGGCAGCTCGACGGCGATCACCTTCGTGACCCGGCCGTGCCGGAAGTACTCGCGGGCGAGGAACTCCAGCCCCTGCGGGCTGGTCCGCTCCCCCATCCCGACCATCACCGCGCCGTTGCCGATGACGAGGATGTCCCCGCCCTCGCAGTTGGCCGGGTCGTGGTTCAACTCGTCGTTGCCGTAGTAGAAGTGCGGCGGGTCGGCAGTGAACATCGGGTGGAAGTTCCAGACCAGCCGGGAGTTGATCGTCTCCCGCTTGCGGGCGGGCTTGCTCATCGGGTTCACCGACAGCCCGTCGTAGACCCACGCCGAGTTGTCCCGCTGGAACAGGTGGTTGGGCAGCGGCGGCAGGAGGAAGTCGTCGTCGTCCAGGTACTCGAGGAACAGGCTCGACGTCTTCGGCAGGTCCAGCTCGTGCTTCAGGACGCCGCCGACCAACACCTCGGCGAGCCGGTCGGCCGGGGCCTGCGCGACCAGTTCGTCCAGCGGCGCGTCGAGCGCGGGGCCGAACCGGGTCGCATTGGTCAGCTGGTCCTGGAGGAACTCGCGGGCGCCGGGCTGCCCGAGCGCCTCCACGAGCAGGTCGTGGAAGAGGTGGACGCGGACGCCCTTCTGCCGCAGCTTCTCGACGAACGCGTCGTGCTCCTCGCGGGCCCGCTGGGCCCACATCACGTCGTCGAACAGCAGGTCGTCGACGTTCTGCGGCGTGAGCCGGGTCAGCTCGAGGCCCGGGCGGTGCACGATCACCTGGTGGAGCCGGCCGACCTCGGAGTCGACGGACAGCGGCATGGCAGCACTCCTTCTCGGCACGTCAGGCGCGCCAGGCGGGAACAGGCGGCGGCTCCGACATCGAGTGCCGGTGCCTGAGGTAGATCGGGATGCCGGCGGCGAACGCACCACCCGCGAAGATGAAGGGCAGGTACTCCTTCCAGGTGCTCTCCTCGCCGGTGTTGCGCGAGTACCAGATGAAGAGCACGGAGAAGACCAGCCCGACGGCGGCGATGCCGACGTCACGGACGAAGCGCGGCGTGTGCAGCTCCCGGTGGTCGACCAGCCGCCACTTGATCTGCGCCAGCGCGGAGAACGCGTAGGGGATCGCGGCGGTGATGCCGCTCATGTACACGAGGGTGTTGAACACCGTGATCCCGACCGAGCCGGCGTAGGACATGATCATGAAGACCGACGCCAGCGCCGTGGAGGCGATGATTCCGACGGCAGGGACGCCGCGGCCGTTCAGCCGGCCGAAAGCGTGCGGGAACAGCCCGTCCTTGGCCGCCGCCAGCGGCATCTCGGCGCAGATCATCGTCCAGCCGTTGAGCGCACCGAACCCGGAGACGACCACCAGAGCCGACATCACGTAGCCGGCCCACGTCCCACCGACCATCTCATTGACCGCGGTCGCGAAGGGCGCGGTCGACTCCGACAGCGAGGCGGCGGAGACGATGCCGAAGACCGCCGTCAGCGAGAGCAGATAGACGACGGCGGTACCGAGGGTGCCGAAGATCGTGGCGCGCCCGACGTTCTTGTCGGGGTCGCGCACCTTCGCCGCGGCCACCGCCGCGCACTCCACGCCGAGGTAGCTGAAGAGGCACAGGGCCATGGCCCCCCCGATCGCGCCGACGGCACTGTCACCGCTGGTGTTCCAGACCTCGAAGTTGGCGCTGTCGATGTAGAAGAGACCGACGGTCGACATGAAGACCAGCGGGATGAACTTGAGGATCGACGTCCACAGCTGCACGGCGCCCATCGCCCCGACGCCACGCAGGTTGATTGCCGCGGGCAGCCACAGACCGACGAGGGCCAGGGCGATCGAGAAGAGCTTGTTCTGGTCCTCGTTGACGAACTCCTCGACGTAGAGCACCCACCCCACGACGATCGCCGCGTTCCCGGACCACGCGGTGATCCAGTAGAGCCAGGCGTTGGAGAAGCCGGCCATGTTCCCGAAGGCGGCGCGGGCGTAGGCGTAGGGCCCGCCGTCCGCGGGGAGCCGACGGCTCAGCGAGGCGAACATGACGGCCAAGGCCAACGCGCCGACCGTGGTCAGCGCCATCGCGATCAGGCTGATCGGGCCGTAACCGGCCAGGGAGGCCGGCAGGTTGAAGATCCCGACCCCGATGATGCTGCCGACGATGAGCGCCGTGGCGGCGCCGGGCCCGAGGGTCCCGCGGGGCTCCTCCTCGACCGGCGGGGGGCCGGTCGGCTTGGCGGACGCGGTGCTCATGCGGCGCTCCTCTCGCGGGGCCTGCTGGCCGCCATTGCACGGGAAGCGCGCGTCCGGGGGCCTCCTCCGCCCGGGATGAGATGGCACCAGGGGCACGCGGACGTGGCGGTCGCGCTGCGGAAACCGGCCCGGGGGGTCAGGTCCGCTGCACGAGGGCCGGGCCGTCCCCGGCCTCGGGCTCCGGTTCGTCGGAGTTCCCGGCCGAGAGCCCGAGGACGACGATCAGAGACGTCTCGATCAGCAGTCCCACGATGCACACCAGGGCCCAGAGCATGTGCCACCTCGCACGGGGAGCGTTCCGGACGTCATCGTCAGCGCCCCACCGGCGATCCACCTCACCCGTACCGAGTGACGCCCACCTGCGGCGACAGCGGCACCGTGGCAGGAGCCCCGGGTTCCCGGCCCGGACCCGACCGAGGAGACCGCCATGCCCGACCTCGCATCGTCCCGCCCGCACAGCGATCCACGCCCGGGACACCTCCGCGGCAGCGAGAGCCCGACGTCGCGCTGGGCGGTCTGGGCCGTCTTCGCCGCCTCGATGATGATCCTGGTCGGCTCGCTGCAGGCCATGCAGGGTCTGGTCGCGATCTTCGACGACGACTACTACCGGGTGCCCTCCAGCGGCCTGGTGCTGGACCTCGGCGACACCGCCTGGGGCTGGACGCACCTGCTGCTCGGCGTCCTCATCGTCGTGAGCGGGCTCGGCGTGCTCTCCGGCAACGTCGCCGCCCGCGCGGTCGGGGTCGCCCTGGCCGCCCTGAGCATCCTGGTCAACATCGTCTACCTGCCGGCCCTGCCCCTGTGGGGTGTCGTCGCGATCACCGTCGACGTCCTGGTGATCTACGCGCTCACCGTGCACGGCGGCGAGCTCCGCGGGCACTGACCCGAGCCCGGCCGGGACGGCGACCCGGCGGCGGTCACTCCCCCGGCAGCACGTGCCGGTCCAGGCGCAGCCGGTTCAGCGCGTGCCGCAGGGCGGGAGAGGCACCCTCCAGGGACATCCGGCGCCGGTGCTCCACGGCCCGGCGGTAGGAGCCGGCGATCACCCGCAGGCCAGCGTGGTCGGCCACCTCGACGTCCGTGACGTCGACGGTCCACACCTGCTGGTCGCTGCGGAGCAGTGCCGAGATGCCGGCCCGCAGCAGGTGCGCGGTGCCGGCGTCCAGCCGGCCGCCGGCCGTGAGCCGGCCCGTGCCCAGGTCCACGTGCACGACGAAGGAGCCGGGACCGGCGGCGGGCGAGGGCCTCGGCCGGCCGGCCGTCGGCACCGCGCGCCGGGTCAGCACGACGCATCCGGGAGCACCGCCGCCTGCGCGAGGCACCGGCCTCGCCAGCCGGACGCACCACGGACCCGGGGGCCCTCTGTCGCCCGGCTGGCGAGGTGGCGACAGTCTGGAACAGGACTCGCCGGTCCGCCGGTCAGGAGCACGGGTCCCCGTCGGGCTCGCGCAGGAGCCCGCGGTCCCGCGCCGTCGCGACCGCCGCGCGGCGGTCGGGGACGTCGAGCTTCCGCTGCACCCGGCGGAGGCGGGTGCGCGCCGTGTTGCCGGAGACGCCCAGCGCCGTCGCGATGCCGGCCGTGGACGCGCCGTCGGCGAGATGGGCGAGGAGCTCGAGGTCGCGCGGCCCGAGGTTCGCCGTCCCCGGGGGCAGGTGACCCTCCGGGACGGCGGACGGCTCGGCCATGCACCCTCCTGGGTCGCCTCCCGGGGTGTTCCGATCGGACCCCGGCCCCGTGCCGTCACGTTAAGCAGATCTCCTCCGACGGGGCTTTACCGATCCGGCCCCCGTCCTTGCCCTTTCGCGCAGCACGGCGAGGTCAGGGACCGTCGGGTGAGAGGCGCCAGGCGAGCAGGCCGAAGAGCACGCCGAGGGCGTTGGTGGCCCAGTGCGCCCCGGCACTGGCGAGCACGCTGTCGCTGCGCCGCCGGAGCTCGCCGAAGACGAGCCCGCCGGCCGTCGTGAGAGCCAGGACCCCGACGACGGCGAGCGCGCCGCCGGGACCGCGCACCGCGGGGATCAGGTGCCAGAAGCCGAACAGCACCGAGGTGGTGGCGAGCACCTGCCAGGGCCGGCAGTGCCGGGAGAGCGCCCCCCAGAGGACGGAGCGGAACGCGATCTCCTCGAGCACCACGGTGCCGAGCGGGATGGCCACGAATGCCAGGTGCAGCGCGTCGGGCAGTGGCACGTGGTACTCCTCGTCCTGGAACGCCCCCCGGGACAGCGGGACGAGGACGCCGACGACGTAGGCGCCCGCGACGACGCCGATGACCCCGAGCGCCCACCGCGCGCCCCGGCCGAGCCGGTCGCGGGCCAGCCCGAGCTGCGCCCAGCTCAGGCCGGCCAGCCGTGCCGCGGCGAGCAGTCCCGCCCCCTCCAGCGCGCGGACCCACCACGGGGGGTGCACGGCGTGGTCGACGACGTTGACGACCGCGAGCGCGACCACCACCGCTCCGGAGAAGGCCCGGTAGCGGGTGCGCGCGACGGCGGAGGTGGTCACCTCAGCGGTCGGTGATGAGCTGCCGCAGCCGCTCGGTGTCGGCCGCGGTCCAGTCCGGCGGCTGCGCGACCTCGGCCCAGCCGTCGACGTAGTCCGCCTCGTACCGGTGCCCGTGCCCGTCGGGGACGTCGACGGCGAACACCAGGTCCGCGGTGACCTGCCAGAAGGTCACGAGCGGGATCCACACCATGTCGGGCGAGACGTCGGGGCCCCGCTCGCCGCGCAGCCAGTCGGGGTGGTGCAGGGCCAGCTGCGGCGACCACCACACGATCGGGTCCGACGCGTTCTGCAGGTAGACGACCCGCGGCGCCACCCAGGGACCCGGCGGGGCCTGCAGGTCGGCGGCCTCGTCGGCGAAGCGGACGGTCTGCCCGTCCTCGTAGACCGGCAGCCACTCGGGCGTGCCCTCGTCGCGGTCGGCGACGATGGTGCGCCACAGCTCGTTGAAGTTCGGCGGGCCGGCCCAGAGGACGCCGCTGGTGCGGTTCGCGATGTCGGCCAGGCCGCTGAAGGCCGCCTCCCCACCGAAGGTGCCCAGGCTCTCCCCGAAGACGTACAGCTGCGGCCGGTCGTCGGGCGGTAGCTGGGACCACACGCCGTACACCGCGTCGAACAGCGCCCGGCCGGCGTCACGTGCCTTCGCCTGGTCGACGAGGAACGACAGCCAGCTGGGCAGGTAGGAGTACTGCATCGCCACCATGGCGGTGTCGCCGTTGAACTCGTACTCGAGGGAGTCGCTGGCCGCGGGGTCCACCCAGCCGGTCCCCGTGGTCGTCACCACCACGAGGACCGCCCGGTCGAAGCCGCCGGCCCGCTGCAGGTCGCGCACCGCCAGGTCCGCGCGCTCCCGGGCGTCGTCCCCTCCCGAGGCGAGGCCGGCGTAGGCCCGGACCGGCTGCAGCGCCGGCCGGCCGGAGAACTCGGTCAGCTCCTCCGGGGTCGGGCCCTTGCCGACGAAGTTCCGCCCCTGGAGGCCGAGCTCGTCCCACGGCACGAGGGAGTCGGGGCTCCCCGAACGCTCGGACGCGGTCGGCTCGACGGCGCCGTTCTCGGTGCCGTCGTCCTTGAGGCTGAACGCCGAGTTGGCCGCGTCGACCAGCCCCTGGAAGAGCACGCCGTTGAGCACGAACAGCACGAGCACGGTCACCGCGAGCGCACCGAGCGGCCGGGCGACGCGCTTGGGCAGGAACCGGCCGAGGAGCCGGACGAGCCCGCGGCCCAGCCAGCGGACACCCCGGCCGATCCCCACGAGGGCTGCGAAGAACAGCACCGCGACCACTACGACGCCGACGGAGGAGAAGCCCGCCGGGGGCTCCAGGCCCATCAGCTCGTGGATCTGCCGCTGCCAGCGCGCGCCGAGGACCAGCATCACGACCGCGAGGACCGGGCCGGCGACGGCGAGGACCTGCCAGGCGCGGCGGCGGAACCCGGCGGACATGCGGCCCTCGGTGACCTCGCCGACGAACCAGGCGATCGCCACCCCGATGCCGTAGCCCATGGCCGCGGTGATGCCGGTGACCAGCCCCTGGAGCAGCCAGCCTCGCGGGAGCAGGGACGGCGTCAGCGCGCTGCACCCGAAGAGCAGCGCGCCGACCGTGCCGCTCCAGGTGTAGCGCGGCAGCCAGCGCGTCCACCCCCGGCGGGGCGGACTCGGCGCCTCGGGGGGTGGCGCGGGCGCGGCCTCCTCGGGAGCGGGGTCCGCCGCCGTGGAGGTCACCGTCGACTCCGTGGTCATGCCCAGCTCCGCTCGTCGGTCCCCCGGACGCTAGGAGTCCTCCGCACCCCCCGGACTCCCCTCGGCGGGATGAGCCGCGCCGCCTGTGCGCGCTCCACGATGCGGGCCATGCGGAGACAGCTGTCCGGACGGACCCGCCGCGATCCCGGGGCGCCGCCCCCCAGCCGGGCGCCCGACGTCGGGCTGGTGGTGGCCGCCGCGACGGCGCCCGGGACCTTCGCCCCCTCCCTCTCCGCGCGCAGCGCGGTGGACCAGGGGCTGGTGACCGGGCTGACCACCGGCCTGCACTACCTGCTGTCCGTCGGCGCGCAGGAGGTGCTGGAGGGGACGGCGCGGTTCCTCACCGCGGGGACGGCCTCGCGGTCGGTGGTGCGCACCCTCGCCGTCGACGCGGCGGCCGTTCCGCTCGGGCTCGCGGCGCTGCGCCTGCTGCCGCCGCGGGCCGACGACCCCGTCCGCGGGCTCCTCCGGCAGGCCGCGTGGCGGCTCGGGGCGACCGGGCTCAACGGTGCGGTGCTGGGCGCGGCGCAGCGGGGCGCGGAGGCCCTGGACGACCGCCTGCGGTTCGGCGGGCGCCTGGCCGCCGTCCCGCTGGCCGTGCCGGTCGGCCTCGGCGTGGCCTACGTGCTGGACCGGGTGCGGGCCGGCCGGGAGGCCGACGCCGGGGGGGACGGGAGTGCGGACGGTGCCACCCCGGCGGCGCCGCGGCTGGGCTCGGTCGGCGTCGCGGTCGGCGTGGTCGGGGGGCTGGCCGCCGTCGCCTACGGCGAGCACGCGCTCGCGGGCCTCGCCGCCCGCCGGCTGGCGGCGGTGCTGCCCGGGTCGGTCCCGTTCTGGCGGCTGGTGGGCCACGCCGGCGCCCTCGCCGCGCTGGAGGCCGGGGCCGCCTGGGTGTGGCAGCGGGCGATGCGGAAGATCGAGGCCACCACGTCGGCCGAGGTCGCCGTCTTCGAGGCGGACGAGGCGCAGCGGTGGGTGCCACCGACGGTCAGCGGCGGCCCGGGCAGCCTCGTCTCCTGGGACGGGATGGGCCGCGACGGCCGGTTGCACGCCCTGGCGGTCGTCCGCGCGCGGCCGCTGGCCGACCCCCCGCCCGGTGTCCCGGACCTGTCGATCGAGACGGTCATGGGCGAGCCGGCGCGGGCCGAGCCGGTACAGGTCTACGTCGGGCTGGACAACGGAGCGACGCCGCGCGAGCGGGTGGAGCTCGCGCTCGCCGAGCTGGAGCGGACCGGCGCCCTGGACCGGTCGCTGCTCGTGCTCGTCTCGCCGACGGGCACCGGGTACGTGAACTACGTCGCCACCGCCGCCCTGCAGTACCTCGCCCTCGGCGACGTCGCGACGGTGGCGCTGCAGTACTCGAAACGGCCGTCGCCGCTGTCGCTGGGCATGGTCCGGGGCGCCCGCGAGCAGAACCGCATGCTGTGGCTGCGCGTCCTGCGGGAGCTCCGCGACCGGCCCGGGCCACGCCCGCGGGTGGCGGTCTTCGGCGAGAGCCTCGGCGCGCACACCAGCCAGGACGTGTTCCTGCACTGGGGCACGCTCGGCCTCGACGCGATGGGCATCGACCGGGCGCTGTGGATCGGTACGCCGCACGGGAGCGGCTGGATGCGCCAGGTCACCGGCAGCGACCGGCTCGACGTCGAGCGGGACGCCGTCGCCGTCGTCAACGACTCCGCCCAGCTCGCCGACGTCGTCGCTGCCCGCGGCAGCACGCCGCGGTTCGTGCTGCTGAGCCACGACAACGACGGCGTGACGAAGTTCGGGCCCGACCTGCTGTGGTACCCGCCGGACTGGCTGGGCCCCTCCCGGCCGCGCCACGAGCCGGGCCCGGCCGGCAGCAGCCCGCGCGGCATCCCGCCGGCGATGCGGTGGCGGCCGGTGACCTCGTTCTTCCAGGGCCTGATCGACATGAAGAACGCCCAGGTCGCCGGCCCCTTCGGGGCGTTCCAGCACGACTACCGCGCGGACCTCCCCCGCTTCCTCTCCGAGGTGATCGGGCTGCCGGCGACGCCGGAGCAGCTGACCCGCATCGAGGAGACGCTCCGGGTGCGGGAGAGCGTGCGGGAGAAGCTGTTCGCCGTCGTCCCCGGCGCCGTGGACTGACCGGGGCCGACGGGGGCCCGGCGACCATGCGGAAGGGGTGAGGGCGGCGCCCCCGGAACCGCCTAGCGTCCGCCGCGAGCCCCTCCGCAGGACCCGCCCGCTCGTCGCCAGGAGGCCCGACCGATGGACGTCAGCGCCCCGATCACCCTCGCCGTCGCGGGCTACCGCAGCCCGGCCCGGGCGGAGGCGGACTACGACGCGGTGTGGCGCGCCCGCGGCGAGCCGCCCTTCTCCCACACCTGCCTGGCGATCGTGCTGCAGGACCGCGCGGGCACCTCCCGGATCGAGCGCACCGACAACACCGCCGGAGCGCTGGCGTGGGGCGACGCCGTGCTCGGCGCCGCGCTGTCGGTCCTCCTGCCCCGCATCGGTCCCGGGTCGCCGGTGATCGGCGACCGCGACGGGCAGGAGGCGTTCATCGGCCACTTCCGCCGGCACATCGACGTGACCGAGCTCGTGTCGGCGGCGCTGCTGCTCGACGACAGCGCCGTCGGCCTCGTCGTCGTCGTGCTCAACCGCAGGCCCGACGAGGTGCTGCCGCTGCTGTCCCACGCCGGCGAGGCCATCGCGACCGGGACGTCGTGGGCGGGGCTGGAGGACGACCTGGGCCACGACCTGGTCCGGGCGGTCGCCGGCCGGGTGCCCTCGCTGACCTGATGCGACGCGCAGTGCACGGGGTGCGGTGCGGTGGCCGCGAGGACGGTCGCCCCCGCCGTCGAGCAGAGGAGGCACCCCCCATGCGACCCCGCATCCGGGCGACCGCGCTCACCGGCTACCCGCAGCTGTCCGCGTCCGTGGGACTGGACCCGGACCGTCTCGCGGCGGAGGCCGGCCTGGACCCCGCCGACGTCGGCGCCCCCGGCCGGTGGATCCCCGCCGCCGCCGCCGCGCGGTTGCTCGAGCTGTCCGCACAGCGGTCCGGCTGCGCGGAGTTCGGCCTGCGCCTGGGCGCCGTCCGGCAGCTCGGCATGCTGGGTCCGCTGAGCGTGGTGCTCCGCGACGAGCCCACCCTCGGCGCGGCGCTGCGGCTGCTGATCCGCTACGCCCCGAGCTACGACGAGTCCGTGCACATGCGCCTGGCCGTCCGCCGGGACCTGACGAGGCTCGACCTGTGGCTCGACCTCGGCGAGCCGGCTCCCACGACCCAGCTGACCGACCTCGTCCTCGGGTCGGTGCTGGCGCACGTCCGCGCCCTCGTGGGCGCCCGGTGGCTCCCGGGCTCCGTCTCCTTCACCCACGGACCGCCCGGCGACCCCGGCCCGTACCGGCTGCTGTGCGGGCCGCGGGTGCGGTTCGCGGCGGAGTCGACCGCGCTCGCCTTCCCGACCCCTCAGCTGGAGAGCCCCGTGATCACCTCCGACCCGTCCCTGCGTCCCTACACCCGGATGTTCCTGCGCGAGATCGCCTCCTCGGGAGCCGGGACCGCCGCCGCCCGGACGACGGAGGCCGTCGAGCTGCTCCTCCCCCTCGGGCGGTGCTCCGTGCAGGAGGTGGCCCGGCAGCTCGGACTCCCCCCGCGCGAGCTCCAGCGCCGGCTCGCCGAGGAGGACTGCAGCTACTCCGCGGTCGTCGACTCCGTGCGGGCGCACACCGCCGTCCGCCACCTGGAGAACGGCCGGCGGTCGCTGACCGAGATCTCGCAGCTGCTCGGGTTCGAGGCGCCCAGCGCCTTCTCCCGGTGGTTCGCCCAGCACTTCGGCAGCAGTCCGAGCGCCTGGCGCAGCACGGCCCGCGGGACACCCGCGCCCGCCGGCACCGCGGACGCCGGGAGCCGGCCGTGACCCCGTCGGCGCGCGACCGGTGGACGGCGCGCGCGGCCCTCGTCCTGCCCGTGCTCGTCGTCGTCCTGCTGCTGGTCACCGCCGGCCGGCGGGGCGTCTGGATGGTGCTGTTGACCGCCGCGGTCGCCGTCGTCGTCCTGGCCGCCGGCTTCTGGTTCCTGCGGGAGCGGGGAGCGCTGCGCCTGCTCGCCCTGGCCGTCGTCGTGGCCGCCCCGCTGGCCCTGCTCGTGCTCTTCGCCACCAGGCACCTGCTCTGGGTGGCGATCGTGGCCGCGGTGCTGCTGTTCGCCGCGGTGGCCGCCGGGCGGACGGCGCTGCGGCCCGATCCCGCCGAGTGGACGCTGCCGGTCCGCGAGGTGACGCCCGCCCAGCGCCCGTTCGTGATCATGAACCCGCTCTCCGGTGGGGGCAAGGTCGGCCGGTTCGACCTCCAGCGGCGGGCCGAGGAGCTCGGCGCCGAGGTGGCGCTGCTCGATCGGCCGGGCACCGACGTGCAGCAGCTCGCCCGCGACGCCCTCGCCCGCGGCGCGGACCTGCTGGGCGTGGCCGGGGGTGACGGCACGCAGGCGCTGGTGGCGCAGGTGGCCGCCGACGCCGACGTGCCGTTCGTCGTCATCAGTGCCGGCACGCGCAACCACTTCGCGCTCGACCTCGGTCTCGACCGGGAGGACCCGGCCCGCGGGCTCGTGGCGCTGCGCGACGGCGTGGAGGCCCGGGTGGACCTGGGCGAGGTCAACGGACGGCCGTTCGTGAACAACGCGTCCTTCGGCGCGTACGCCGAGATCGTCGAGAGCCCCGCCTACCGCGACGACAAGCGCGGCACCACGCTCGACACGTTGCCCGACCTGCTGCGCGGGCGGCGGGGTGCCCACCTGGTCGCCGACGTGGGCGACGGGACGCCGGTCGAGGGCCCGCAGGCGCTGCTGGTGAGCAACGACCCCTACGAGGCGGCCGACCTGGCCGGACTGGGCCGGCGGTCCCGCCTGGACCGGGGGGTGCTGGGCGTGGTCGCGCTCCGCGTGGACTCGGCGCGCCAGGCCGTCGCGCTGCTGGGCTCCCGGCACGAGCGGGGGCTGCGCCGGGCCGAGACCCTGGAGGTCGTCGTGACCGCCGACCGGGACGAGATCCCGGTCGGGATCGACGGCGAGACGGTGCAGCTGTCGACCCCGGTGCGGTGCACGAGCCGGCCCGGCGCGCTGCGGGTGCGCCTGCCCCGGGACCGCCCGGGCATCCGGCCACCGCGCGGCCGGTTGGACGCGACGGCGCTGTGGGCGCTGGCGGTGGGCCGGTCCCCCGTCCGCCCGTCCTCCGCAGTCCCCGCCTAGACGACCTCGGGCCGGCCGGGCTCGGCGACGGCGACGGCCGGCCCCGGCGTCCACTCGGCGGAGGTCTGCGCGCGGAACTCCGCGACGGCGGCCTCCACGGTCGGGAAGAGGTGCCGGGGCTCGATCTTCGCGGTCAGCCCGTACCCGTCGATCTTGCGGCGCACCGGGTCCTTCATCTCGGCGAAGACCAGGGCCTGCCCCCGCTCGTCGAGCGTGCGGTCGAGCTGGAACAGCACGTCGGCGGCGGTGGTGTCGACGTCGGTGATCGGCTCGGCCGCGACGACGATCCAGTGCGGCGGCGGGTCCTGCCGCGAGAGGGCGACGACCTCGTCCCGGAACGTCTTGGCGTTGGCGAAGATGAGCGGGGCGTCGAAGCGGTAGATGACCAGCCCGGGCAGGGTCTGCGCCGCCGGATAGGACCGGACGTCGTGGTACCCCGGCAGCTCGTCGACCTGGCCGAGCGTCGTCTGGTACGGCCGCCAGGCGCGGCGGAAGACGTTGAGGATGGACAGGCCGACGGCGATCCCGATGCCCGGGAGCACGCCGAGCAGGGCGACGCCGGCGAACGCCGCCAGGGCCAGCGAGAACTCGACCCGGCGCTGCTTCCACAGGCGGACCATGCCGGACACGTCGGCCAGCGAGAGCGACGCGGTGATGACGACGGCGGCCAGCGCGGGCTGCGGCAGGTTCCGGAAGAGCCCGGGGATCGCCACGATGAGCAGCACGATCAGCGCCGCACCGGTCAGCCCGGTCAGCTGGGTCCGCGCCCCCGCCCGCTCGGCCACCGCGGTCCGCGAGGCGCTGGTGCTCACCGGGAAGCCCTGGAACAGCCCCGCCGCCAGGTTGGCCGTACCGATGCCGATCATCTCCGCGTTGCCGCGCACCTCCTGCCCGGTGCGCTCGGCGAAGGCGGTCGAGGTCGAGATGGTGTCGGCCAGCGACACGACGGCGATCGCCAGCGCGCCGGCGGCCAGCGGCGCGACGTCCGACCACGGCACGGTGGGGATCGTGAGCGGCGGGAACCCCTGCGGCAGCGTCCCGATGAGGCTCACCCCGTGGTCGCCCAGGTCGGCGACGCTGCTGACCACGATGGCCAGCACCACCATGACCAGGACCGCCGGCACCTTCGGCAGCCAGCGTTGCAGCACGAGGATCAGCACGATGCCGCCCAGCCCCACGGCCGCCGCCGCGGGCACGACCAGGTCGTCGGCCAGACCGCGGCCGAACTCGACGACCTCCTCGATCAGCCCGTCGGCGTCGGTCGAGAACCCGAGCAGCTTGGGCAGCTGGCCGATCAGGATCGTGACGGCCAGGCCGTTCATGTAGCCGATCATGGTCGGCTTGGAGATCAGCTCGGCGATGAAGCCGAGCTTGGCCACCCCGGCCACCAGCATGATCACCGCGACCATGACCGCCAGCAGGGAGGCCAGCGCCACCGCCCGCTCGGGATCCCCGTCCGCGGCGACCAGCGGGAGGATCGTCGCGGCGATCATCGGCCCGAGCGAGGAGTCCGGCCCGAGCACGAGGATGCGGGACGGGCCGACCAGCGCGTACCCGAGCAGGCACATGATCGAGGTGTACAGGCCGGTGATGGGCGGCAGCCCGGCCAGCTCGGCGTAGGCCATGCCCTGCGGCACCAGCAGCGTGGTCAGCACCAGACCGGCGGTCAGGTCCTTGAGCAGCCACGCCCGGCGGTAGGTCGCCAGCATCCGGAACCCCGGCGGGACGAGGGTCACGCGCACCTCCTGGCGTCGGGCACCCGGCGTCCCAGCCTCACCGTCGGGCCGGCCCCGGTACCTCATCCCCGGTGGATGACGGCTCCCGGCCACCCCCGGCGGCCCGCCCGTACCGCGCCGCCAGGGGCGAGGCGCTGACCCCGTGGACGACGACGCTGAGCAGGACCGTCGCGGCGACGACGGCGACCGCGTCGTCCGCGTCCGGCCCCAGGTCCTCGAGCGCCAGCAGCGCGAACACCAGCGACGCGAGCCCGCGCGGGCCGAACCAGCCGACGAAGAGCACCGACCGGAGGTCCATGGTCGTCCCGAGGCAGGCCAGCGCGACCGGGACCATGCGGACCACGGTGAGGCTGGCGACCGCGTACAGCAGCGTCGCCCAGTCGGCGTGGTCCACCAGGACGGGGACCGCCACCGCGCCGAAGGCGAGCCACACCAGGAGCCCGACCAGTTCCCCCGCCTGCTCGGTGAAGCCCACTTCCGCGGGACCGCGCCGGCCGGCGGTCCGGCCGAACGCCAGCCCGGCGCAGAAGGCGGCGACGAACCCGTTGCCGGAGGCCACGAGGGCCGCCGCGTAGGCGGCGGCGGCCAGCCCCAGCACGGCGATGCCGGCGACCCCCTCGTCGGTCCAGCCGCGGCGCTGGGACTCCCGCAGGACCCAGCCACCGGCGGCGCCGACGGCGGCGCCCACCACGGCCCCGATCGCGAGCTCGAGGAGCGCCTCTCCCAGGCCGGGGGCGTCGGCCAGGCCCTCGGCGGAGGCGGCCCCGGCGAGTGCGACGACCACCACCGGGGTGACGATGCCGTCGTTGAGGCCGCTCTCCACGGTGATCAGCCGGCGGATGCGGACGGGCACCGCCGGATCGGTCACGACCGAGACCCCCAGCGCGGCGTCGGTGGGGGCCAGCGAGGCGGCGACCAGCAGGGCCAGCCACCCGCCCAGCCCCGGCAGCAGCCAGGTCGCGAGGGCCCAGCCGGCCAGCACGGTCAGCGGCAGCCCGATGCCGAGCAGCCGGGCGCACCGCCCGGCGTCGGCACGGAGGTCGTGCAGCGGGACGCGGGCGGCGTCGGAGAACAGCACCCACACCAGGGCGGTCTCCACGAGCGGCCGGAGGGCCTCGGGCTCGGTGTCCCCGCTGACCGCCCCGCTGACGGCCAGCAGGACGCCGACCAGCACGAAGGCGATCGGCCCGGTCACGTCGGCGCGGCCCAGCCGGGCCGACACCGCCGACCACAGGAAGACCGCCGCCGCGACGACGAGCAGCCCGGTCGTGCCCATGCGGACCCCCACTCACCGCCGGCGGGAACGGCCCGGGGCCCGGCCGACGACGTCAGCCGGGCCCCGGGGTGGTGCAGGAGATCAGGCGGTGGGCAGCGGCGCGTCCTCCTCGGCGAAGACCTCGCGGAGCTTGTCCTCCTGCTCGGTGCTCAGGTTGCTCTCGACCAGCACGATGTCCTGGCCGTCGAACGCGTCCTTCACCTTGTCGACGACGGCCCCGGTGGACAGCAGGAACAGCGCCGACGTCCCGGGCTGGATCTCCGCGCGCATCCGCTTGATGAACGCGTCGTCGATGCCGACGTCGGTCATGCTGCCCATCAGCGCGCCCATGCCCGCGCCGATGGCGAGGCCCAGCAGCGGGATGAAGAAGATCAGCCCGAACAGCATCCCCCAGAAGGCCCCGCCCAGCGCCCCGGCTCCGGTCATCCCGCGCAGCTGCTGGGTCTTGGGCTTCTTGCGCCCCTCCTCCCACGACACGGTGGCGGCGTCGTGGACCTGGATGAGTTCCTTCCGCTGCAGGTCCTCGAGCGTCTGCACGGCGGTCTGTGCCCCCTCCGCGGTGGGGAACTTCCAGACGGTCAGGGTGGCCATGGTGCTTCTCCTCGGGATCGTCGGACGCCGGCCGGGTGGTCCGGCGCCCTCGGGCTGGAGCGCTGCCACGACTGCGCGGCGGCGACGTCCCCGAGGTTGCCGCCGGGCCTCGGGGAGGTGCCTCATCCGCCGGGGATGACGTGGGCGCCCCCGCGCTCGGCGACCGTCGGCCCATGAGTCGGCCGACCCCGCCCCGGGCCGTCGACGTCCCGCCCCGGCGGGTGCTCCTGCGCGGAGCCGGCCGGACGCTGCTGTCGACCGCGGCGGTCCTCGTCGTCTACGCCGCGGTGCCCGTCGCCGACTTCACCGTCCGCACGATCGTCGGCCTCGCGCTGGGTATCGGCGTCGTCGCGGTGCTGGTCGTGTGGCAGGTGCGGGCGATCCTGCGGGCCCGGACCCCGGCGCTGCGGGCCGTGGAGGCGCTGGCCCTGTCACTGCCCCTGTTCCTGGTGGTGTTCGCGCAGGTCTACGTGGTGCTCTCGGCCAGCGAGCCGGCCGCGTTCACCGAGCCGATGACCCGGGTCGACGCCCTGTACTTCGTGGTCACCGTGTTCGCCTCGGTGGGGTTCGGCGACATCGCGCCGGTCAGCCAGCTGGCACGGGTGCTCACGACGGTCCAGATGATCCTGGACCTGCTGGTGATCGGCCTGGTGCTGAGGATCGTCGTGGCCGCCGTCGGCCGGCGCCGGGCCGAGCAGCCCGGGACACCGGCGGACGTCGGCTGACCGGTCGGGCCGGGCTCACACCCCCATCAACCGGCTCTTCTCCCGGTCGAACTCCGCGTCGGTCAGGACGCCGCTGTCGTGCGCCGCACCGAGCCGCACCAGGAGATCCAGCCGGTCGTTGAGGGCCGAGATCGCCGCAGGGGTGAGCGGGTCGGCCGAGAGCGCGTGCGGCGCTCCCGCGTCGGAGTCGCCGTTCGGCGCCGGGCGGGCGACGGGCAGGGCCGGGAACGTCCCCGCGCCGTCGGTGGCGAGGGCCGGGAGCGGTCCGGTCGCCGGCTCCTCCACCGGCGCCTGGTCACGCAGCCAGTCCAGCGCCCACAGGTAGGCGGCCACCAGCGCGACGACCCAGATGAGCACCGAGAGCGTCGGGTCCGGCCACAGGAGCAGGAGCAGCGCACCCAGGGCGATGCCCGTCCAGCGCGCGGGGCTGTGGTGGGCGCGCACCGCCGTGCCCAGACCGGCGGCGCGGGCGTGCAGGTCGAGGCTGTCGACGAAGGCGCGGGTGCCCACCGCCACGCGGCGCGGCCACGACTCCTCGGGCACGTCTGCCGCCGCCACGGTCGCTCCCCCGGGTGCACCGTCGACCGCCGGAGCCGCGGCGGCCGCCGCCGCGCGGCGGGCCTCCAGCTGACGCCGCGCCGCGCCGGCGGCGTGCCGCATCCCGGCGACCAGCCCGAGCCGCCCCCACACGAGCGTGAGGACGACGACGAGCAGCGCGAACCCGACCAGCCACAGCGTCCACATCCGCAGGCTGCCGGCGATCGAATCGTAGATCGCGCCGACGGCGTCCCGGTTGTCGGGCTTCGCGGCGACGATGATGCGGCCCCGGGCGATCCGCAGCGTGATCAGGACGAGGCAGGCCAGCACCGCGGTCGTGATGCCCCAGGCGCGCAGGGTGCCCCGCCGCCGCCGGGAGGTCCCCAGCGCACCGGCCAGCGCGGCGACGGCGACGAGCCCGAACCACCACCAGACCGACTTCAGCAGGTCGACCGCGTCGTAGACCTGGGGGGTCTTCTCCGGGGACAGCAGGGTGACGCCGACGTCGTCGGGCAAGAGCTCGAGGACCTGGCCGGCGAGGCCGTCGCGCAGCGAGTCGGGCACGCGGTCCTTCGCCTGGCCGAGGGTGAACTCCAAGGACTCACCCGCGACCAGCTGGTCGTGCACCGAGGTGATCGCCGCCGTGGCGAGCGGGCGGAACGGGTCGTCGGCGAGCAGCCGAGTCACCCCCGCCACGATCAGGGACCGGACGCCGGTCTCGACCGTGCCCCGGAAGCGCTGCAGGCCGTCGGGCAGGGCGTCGACGCCGTCCTCGATCGCCTGCTGGACCTCGGCGTTGGTCATGACGGTGTCGGTGACCCGCTCGGTGATCCGGGCCTCGACCTCCTGCAGGTCGACGATCTCCTGCACGTTGGACACGAAGACCCCGGTGTTGATGACGTTGCGCCGGGTCCAGAGGGACGTGCTGGCCAGCACCAGGGTGACGGCGCTGATCAGGACGAGCAGGCCGGCGAGGAATCTGCGCATGGTCGGGCCTCCAAGGGCGGACACGGGCCCGGTCGCCCGGCGGACAGGCGCCCAGCCTGGCGAGGATCGGTTCCCGGACCCATCACCCCGGCCGGATGAGGTGCCGGCCCGACCACCGGCCCACGGTCGCCGTATGACCGCGAGTGCCCGCCCCGAGACCGCCATCGCCGAGCACGGGATCATCGGCGACCTGCAGACCGCCGCCCTCGTCACCACCGACGGGTCGGTCGACTGGTTCTGCTGGCCGCGCTTCGACTCCCCCAGCGTCTTCGGCGCCCTGCTCGACGACGACCGCGGCGGGCACTTCCGCATCCGCCCGGCGGGGATCGACTACACCTCCAAGCAGATGTACCTGCCCGACACCGCCGTCCTCGTCACGCGGTTCTTCACCGCCGACGGCATGGGGCAGGTCATGGACTTCATGCCGCCCACGGGCGAGGTCGCCACCGACACCCACCGGCTGGTGCGGATGGTGCAGTGCGTGCGCGGGAGCATGGACTTCGAGATCGACGTCGCCCCCCGGTTCGACTACGGCCGGCAGGCGCACGAGACGAAGGTGCACGAGAACGGCGTCGTCTTCACCGCCGGCGACTCGGCACTCGCCCTGCACGTCGTCCGCGAACCCGGCGACGGGCGCAAGGCGCGCGTCTCGGTCGACGCCGACGACGGCGACGTGCACGCCTCCCTGGCGCTGGTCGCGGGTGAGGTCCGCGGGCTGGTGCTCGAGTCGGCGGAGAGCGGGACGCCGCGGGAGATCCGGGTCGAGGAGATCAGCGGCCTGCTCGACGAGACCGTCGGGTACTGGCGGTCCTGGGTGGCCGGGTCCACCTACACCGGGCGGTGGCGCGAGGCGGTCCAGCGGTCTGCGATCACGCTCAAGCTCATGACCTACGCGCCCACCGGCGGGCTGGTGGCCGCCCCCACCGCCGCCCTCCCCGAGCAGATCGGCGGGGAGCGGAACTGGGACTACCGCTACACCTGGATCCGCGACGCGTCCTTCTCGGTGCACGCGCTGCTGCGGCTGGGGATGACCGAGGAGGCCGGCCGGTTCGCCGGCTGGCTCGGCGACCGGGTCCGCGAGCGGACCGGCAGCGACAGCGGACCGCTCAACATCATGTACCGCATCGACGGGTCCTCCGACCTCCAGGAGGACACCCTCGACCACTGGTCGGGCTACCGCGGCTCGACCCCGGTGCACATCGGCAACGGCGCGGCCGAGCAGCTGCAGCTGGACATCTACGGCGAGGCGCTGGACAGCCTCTTCGCGGCGGTGCAGGCGGGGCTCCCCCTCCCCTACCAGGGCTGGACGCAGCTGTGCGGTGTCCTGGACTGGCTGGTCGAGAACTGGGACCAGCCCGACGAGGGCATCTGGGAGACCCGCGGCGGCCGGCAGGCGTTCACCTACGGGCGCGTCATGTGCTGGGTGGCCTTCGACCGCGGCATCCGCCTGGCCACCGCGCACGGGCGCCCGGCGGCCCTGGACCGCTGGACCGCGGCGCGCGACGCGGTCTACCGGCAGGTCATGGACCGCGGCTTCCACGAGTCGAGACAGGCCTTCGTGCAGCACTACGACACCGACGTGCTGGACGCCGCCCTGCTGCGGATGCCCACCGTCGGCTTCGTGGACGGCCGCGACCCGCGCTGGGCGTCGACGCTGCGGGCGATGGACGACGAGCTCGTCACCGACAGCCTCGTCTACCGCTACGACCCCGAGGCCTCTCCCGACGGGTTGCGCGGCTCCGAGGGCACGTTCTCGCTGTGCACCTTCGCCTACGTGGACGCGCTCACGCGGGCCGGGCGGGCCGACGACGCCCGCACCGCCTTCGAGAAGATGCTGACCTACGGCAACCACGTGGGCCTGTACTCCGAGGAGATCGCCCTCACCGGGGAGCAGATCGGCAACTTCCCGCAGGCCTTCACCCACCTGGCCCTCATCGACGCGGCGGTCACCCTCGACAGCGCGCTCGACGGCCGGCCCCCGCGCTGACCCGCCCTCGTCCGCGGCGGGTGACGCCGGGGCCTCCCCGACTGCCGACGCTGGGGCCGTCCGCGAAGCGCCCCGCAGGAGGAAGCCATGACCCAGACCGCACCGCACACCCTGGACCGCATCGCCGCAGGTGACACGCCTGTCCTCGACACGATCCTCGCCATGCAGGTCGACGCCCTCGAACGGTCCGGCCTGGACCCGCAGACCTACGTGCTGGTGCGGCTGGCCGCGCTCGTCGCGATGGACGGACCGCCGGTCTCCTACGCGGTCACCATCGCCGCCGCCGCGGACGCCGGCGTGACGATGGAGCAGGCGCAGTCGGTGCTCGTGGCGCTCGCCCCCCTGGTCGGCACGGCGCGGGTGACGTCGGCCGCCGGCGGCATCGTGCGCGCCTTCCTGGGCGCGGCCGCGCTGGCCGAGTCCGACGTGCCGGAGCTCCGCGCGCCCTGACGACCGCCCATCGCCGGTGCCGGGGCGCGCGGGACCGACCGCGCCCCGGCACCGGTCTGTCCGCCCCCCACCACCGCACCAGGGAGCCCGCCATGATCCGGACCGGCGCATGACCGGGACCGCCGCCCCCAGGTCGCGGGCCGCGGCCCGCACGCTCGTCCTCCCGCTGGCCCTCGCCCAGTTCATCGCGAGCTACGCCGCGTCCAACATGAACGTGGCGATCAGCACGATCGCCGACGACCTCGACACCGATGTCGCGGGGATCCAGACCACCATCACGCTGTTCACGCTGACGATGGCGGCGCTGATGATCCCCGGGAGCAAGCTGACCGACATCTGGGGCCGCCGCCGCTGCTTCGTCATCGGCCTGACGATCTACGGGGCCGGGGCCCTGCTCGCTGCCGTGGCGCCCGGCCTCGGCCTGCTGACCGTCGGGTACTCCCTGTTCCAGGGTGTCGGGTCGGCCCTGCTCATCCCGCCGATCTACATCCTGGTCACCGTCCTGTTCTCCGACATGCGCGAGCGCGCCAAGTGGTTCGGCGTCGTGAGCGCGGCGGCCGGGCTGGGCAGCGCCGCGGGCCCGCTGATCGGGGGGCTGATCACCAGCGCCGTCAGCTGGCGCGCCTCGTTCCTCCTGCAGGTGCTGGTCGTGGCCGCGATCGCCGTGATGGCCCGGCGGATCGACGACCCGCCGCTGACCGGGCCCCGGCCGGCGTTCGACGGGGTCGGCGCCGTGCTGTCGGCGGCCGGCCTCTTCTTCCTCGTCTTCGGGGTGCTCCAGTCCGGCACCTACGGCTGGGGCGCGGCGAAGCAGGCGTTCACCGTCCTCGGCGTGGAGCTGATCCCGGAGGGCGGGATCTCCCCGGTCTGGTTCCTCTCCGGCATCGGGGTCGTCGTCCTCGTCGTCTTCGCGCTGCACGTGCGGCGGCGGGAGGCGCACGGCCGCACGCCGCTGGTCTCCCCGCAGCTCGTGCGCAACCGGACCTCGAACCTGGGGCTGGGCACCCAGACGGCGCAGTGGCTCGTCCTCCAGGGCTCCTTCTTCGTCATCTCGGTGTTCCTGCAGCAGGAGCGGGGGTTCTCGGCCATCCAGACGGGGCTGATGCTGCTGCCTGCCACGGTGGGGATCCTGGCGTCGTCGGCGATGGCCCAGCGCATGGCCAGCCGGCACCCCCAGCGGCTGCTCATCCGCGCCGGGTTCACGCTGACGCTGGTCGGCCTGGGGCTGCTGCTCGCGCTCGCGCGGGTGGACTCGGCGATCTGGACGTTCTGGCCGGGGCTCCTGGTGATGGGCTTCGGCATCGGCGCGATGCTCACCGCGTCGGTGAACGTGGTGCAGTCCGCGTGGCCGGAGGAGACCCAGGGCGACATCTCCGGGGTCTCCCGCAGCGTGTCGAACCTCGGGTCCTCGCTGGGCGTCGCGATCGCCGGATCGGTCCTGGTGGGTGCGGCGGAGCGGGGTGGCCCGCCGTTCGCCACGGCACTCGTGGTGGTCATGGCCTTCGCCGCGCTCGGCTGGGTCGCCGCCCTCCTGCTCCCGAAGGCCCCCGCTGCGGAGGGCTCGGGACCGGCCGGGCCGTGAGGCCGGCCGGGGCGTGAGGCCGGCCCGGTCAGCCGGCCGGGGCGACCGGGCCGGCGGACCCGCTCCATGGCGGGTCCGCCGGCTCCAGCGGCTCCCCGTCGGTGGTGGAGCGCACCTCGATCAGGTCCAGGCCCAGGGTGCGCAGGCGCTGCAGCATGCCGTGCAGGCCCGGCTGGTCGGTCGGCTCCGTGCGCAGGATCGTGAGCGCCGGCTCCTCGCCGAGGTCGACCGCACCGATCTCCTCGAGGATCTCCGGCGGGACCGGGCCGCGGACCCGCAGTTCGTACACCTGGTGTCGCATGGGGCGAACTCCTCGTCGTCCGCGGGCCGGTCGGCTCGCACCGACCCTGCGCCGTCCCGGCGCCCGGCACGTCCTCCGCACCGGATGACCCCGCCCGTCCACCCGCACGTCGCCGGGTGTTCGCGGTCGACATCGGTGCAGGTCATCCCGCCCGGAGGATGGGCAGCGGCCCTCGGCACACGACGCTGGACGCGACACCCGCCCGTACCCGGAGGCCCCCATGACGATCCTCGCTGCCGACGACTACCCCCTCGCGAACCTGTTCTGGACGTTCCTCGCCTTCTTCGCCCTGATGATCTACTTCTGGTTGCTGATCACGGTCTTCACCGACCTGTTCCGCCGCGATCTCTCCTGGGTGGCCAAGACCGCCTGGATCGTCCTGCTGATCGTGCTGCCGATGATCGGCGCGCTGGCCTACCTGATCACCCAGGGCCGCGGCATGGCCGACCGGGAGCAGGCCCGCGCCCGCGCCGCCCAGGAGCACGCCGACGCCTACATCCGCTCCGTGGCCGCACCGGGAGCCAGTGACGTCGACCGGCTCGCCCGGGCCAAGGACCTGCTCGACCGGGGTGCCATCAGCCAGGACGAGTTCGACCAGCTGAAGCGCCGGGTCCTGGTCTGAGGGACCGGGTCCGGCGTCCCTCCGGGGACGCCGGACCGATCGCTCCACGACGACGGGAGTGCGCGTCATGGACCGTGTCCCGTGCGGCCCCGTCCGGCGGGTGATCCGTCGCTTCACCCTCGGGTCCGGAGAGCTCAAACGACCGACGGACCGCGTCCAGATGGTGGCGCGGTTCGTCGTCGTGCTCGCCGTCGTCCTGGCCCCGCTCCCGGCGGCCGTCGCGGTGGGGACGACGACCGCGCGCCTCCAGGCCCAGGCCACCCAGCAGGCCGCCGAGCGACACCGCGCCGACGCCGTCCTGCTCGACGCCGCCGACACCGCGACCGGCAGCACCACCGCCGACACCGTGTCCGGCACCACCTCGGGGGCGGGGGCCGCGGTCGTCGTGGCCGTGCGGGCCACCTGGCGGACCGCCGCGGGCGCGGCGCGGGAGGGGACGGTCCTCGCCGCGCCCGGCACGCCCGCGGGGGCGGTGGTGCAGATCTGGCTGGGGCCGGCGGGCACCCCGGTCGCTCCGCCGCTCACCCGGGGCGAGGTCGCCGGCATGGCCACGATCGCCGGGGTCCTCGTGCTGATGGGCCTGCCGCTCGCGGCCTGGGCCCTCTACGCCGCCCTGGTGGTGGCGCTGGACGCGCACCGCGCCCGGGGGTGGGCCCAGGAGTGGGCCGCCGTGGAGCCGCGCTGGGGCACCCGCCTGACGTGACGCCGGCGGGACCGGGCAGGTCGTCCCGGACGCGACGACGGCCGGCCCCCCTCGGGAGGGCCGGCCGTCGACGGGGCTGTCAGCGGTAGTCGTCCTTGAGCTCACGCCCGTGCACGACGATCGCGAAGATCACGATGACGTCCAGCACGATGATGATCGTCGACCACACGGGGTACGCCGAGATGAACGCCAGGTTCACCAGTGCGCTGAGGAAGGCGACCCCGACACCGAGGATCCGGGCCGCCATGTTGCCCGCGAGGAGGCCGACGCCGCCGAGCACCGCGACGATGCCGATCACGAGGTGGACCCAGCCCCAGAGGTTGTAGTCCACGTCGACGACGAGGCCGTTCTCCCGGACGAGGTAGAAGCCGTCGTCGAAGAGGGCGACGAGCGCCTGGATGATCTGGAACCCGCCCATCAGCATGAGCATCACGGCGGCGAAGAAGATCCACCCGACCCAGCCTGTGGTGCGGTCCTCGGTGTACGCGCCCTGCGTCCTGCTGTGCGAGGTCTCCGTCATGTCGCGGCCTCCTTGTCTTCGCCTCGCTCGACCCTCCCCGGACGGCGGGCCTGGCACACGAGGCCATGGCTCCTGGCACGTGAAGCGTCCGCCGGACGACGGCCGCGTCACCTCACCCCGGGCGCATGACCCGGCGGTTCACCGGAGCTGCAGACCGTCGACCTGCACGGTGACCCGGGTGCCTTCCTCGCCGGCCAGGATCGCGGCCAGCTGCGCGAGCGAGCCGATGACCGCGGACCGGCCGGAGGTCCGGGCGAACTGCGCGGCGGCCTCGATCTTGGGCCGCATCGACCCGGCCGGGAAGCTGGCGGCGTCCAAGGCGTCGGGATGGGCGCAGGCGATCGCCTGCTGGTGCGGCGTCCCCCAGTCCAGGTAGACCGCGTCCACGTCGCCGGCCAAGAGCAGCAGGTCCGCCCCCAGGTCCTGGGCCAGCACAGCGCTGGCGCGGTCCTTGTCCACGACCGCCTCCGCGCCGACGGTCGTGCGGACGCCGCGCGGGCTCATGGTCGGCATCCCGCCGCCGCCGGCGCAGATCACCACGCAGCCGCGGGCGAGCAGCCACTCGACCGGGCGGGTCTGCACGATCCGCCGCGGCTGGGGAGCGGGCACCACCCGCCGCCACGCGTCCCCGTCCTGGCGGAACACCCAGCCGCGTTCCCGGGCGATCCGGCGCGCCCGGCCCGCCCGGTGCCCCGGACCGACGAACGCCGTCGGGTCGGCGAACGCCGGGTCGTCCGGGTCGACCTCCGACGTCGTGAGGACGGTGACCACCGGCGCCTCGGCGGGCAGCAGGTTGCCCAGCTCCTGCTCGATCAGGTAGTCGATCGCCCACTCCGACTGCGCGTCGAGGCCGTCGACGGTGTGCGCGGCGGCCGCGTCGTGCAGCGGCGCCTGCAACGACAGCTGCCCAGCCTGCGGCCCGGCGCCGTGCGAGATCACCAGCTCGTGCGCCTCGGCCACCGGCGCGAGGGCCGCGCACGCGGCCGCCACGGCCGCGCGCCGGCTCTCCACCGTCAGGGGCTGACCCGGCCGCCGGAGGGCGGTGCCCCCGAGCGCGACGACGATCCTCACGGCCCGGGCGACGCGGTCTGCGGGGTCATGGCAGGTCGGCCGGCCGGCGGATCGCCCGCGTCAGGAGTTGAGGATCCGGCTCTTCTGGAGCTCGAACTCGGCGTCGTCGAGCACCCCGGAGTCGCGGAGCTGACCCAGCTCGCGCAGCTGGGCGAGCTTGGTGTTGGTGTCCGTCCCGACCGGAGCGGCCGGGGCCGCCGGAGCCGCCGGCGGCGGCGCCGCCTGGGGCGCCTGCTCTTCGCTCTTCGCCGCCCACCGGCCGGCCTGGCGCCGGGAGACGCGGTTGGAGACGGCGGTGGCCGTCCCGGCGATGGCGGCGGTCCGTGCGATCCCGCGGAGGAGGGGCATGTCGGCTCCTGTGTCGATCGTGTGGCGGTCAGGCCCCGGCCGGGACCCGAGAGGAGATGCCGCCGGGAATGAACGCGGCGGCCGTGATGAGCAGGCCGAAGACGGTGATCTGGGCGCCGAGGACGAGGCAGAGCACGAGCACCGTCGCCTCGGGCCAGGCGAGGGCGGCGATCCCGAACAGCACCCCGAAGGCACCGGCGAGCGCCAGCCAGCCCCAGTTGTGGACCTCGTGCCGCATGGCCACCGCCAGGGCGATCCGGCCGACCCCGTGCGCGAGCAGGGACAGGCCGGTGATCAGCGCGATGGCCCACAGGGTGGCGTCCGGCCAGGCGATGGCGAGCAGACCGCCGACCACGAGCACGGCGCCGAGCACGGCCGACACCCACCGCAGCCGGGTGTCCCACCCGACCGCGATCTCGAGCAGCCCGCCGACGATGAAGGCCAGCCCCACCAGCAGGGCGAGGGACTTCGCCGCCGCCACCGGGTTGAACAGCAGGACGACGCCGAGGACGACCGTGGCCAGGCCCAGGACCGCCACGGCGATCCGGATGCCGGTGTGCTTCGACGCGGGAGAGCCGGCGTAGGGGTTGGACACCGAGGCGGTCATCGGGCTTCCTCTCGAGCGGGTGGGCGCGGGTGGGCGCGCGGAGGGGACATCACTTCTCCAGCTCGCCCCCGTGCACGACGACGGCGTGGATCACGACCACGTCGAGCGCGATCACGACGAGCGACCAGACCGGCCGTGCCGGGAGGAAGGCGAGGCTGGCGATGGCGCTGAAGGTCGCGAGCACCACGGCTGCGCCGCGGGCGACCATGTTGCCCGCGAGCAGCCCGACGCCGATGAGCACGGCGAGCGTGCCGACCAGCAGGTGCATCACGCCCCAGACGGTGTAGTCCACGGGGACGGCCAGTCCGTCGGACCCGACCGCGTAGGACCCGTCGTCGAAGAGCGCGACCAGCCCCTGCACCGCCTGGAGGACGCCGACCAGGATCAGCAGGACGGCGGCGAAGACGATCCACCCGGTCCAGGCGTTCCAGCCCCCGCTCCGGGACGGGCCCGCCGCAGCGGGGTCGACCCGGTCCTGCTGGGAGGCGCCCGCGGCGCTGCCGGTGCTGCCGGTCATCCGTGCACCTCCTCGCCCGTGGGTGTCCTGGGGGAACGGTCTCCGGCCGGGGGGAGGCGGGTCGTCATCCCGCGGGGACGATCCTGACCGGCCGGGTGCTCACGCGCCGCGCCCGTCGGACGCCTGCCCGCGCGGTGCCCGGGGCAGCCCCGGCACCGCGGCGGTCAGGAACGGCCCGACGAGGGCTGTGCGGTCCCGGCCGGCGGTCGCGACCACGAGGGCACGCCCGTCCTCGGCGGTCAGCTGGAGCGCCACGGCGTGCAGGCCCAGTCCGCGGGTGGTGAAGGGCTCGAGCTCCTCGATCGACGCGTCGCGGGCCACGGAGGCGCACACCGGGGTGACGCCCATCCGGAGGGCCCCCGACTGGACCAGCAGGACGTCCCGGACCCACACCGCGCGGGTCCGGCGGACCCGCCAGTCGGCCGGCCGGCGGCGCCAGCGGACGGCGGGGCCGAGGCGGCACCGGAACGAGCCCGGCAGCCGCCGGAAGCGCCACCGGGCGCGCACCGACAGCACGGAGAGCACCAGGGCGACGGCGCCGACACAGACGGCGCTCACCTGCAGCGCGTTCACGGTCCGGTGTCCTCGCGTGCGGTGTCCTCGCGTGCGGTGTCCCGCGGCGGAGGGGGACCGCACCGGCGGGCGTCCAGGACGGCGACGTCGCACTCCAGGAGCCGCTGCACCACCGCCGGGAGGTCGACGGCGTCGTCGGCGTCCCGGATCACGGCCAGCCGGCGGACCGGTGCGCGCGGGACGACGGCCTGCTCGGCGACCTGCCCGAAGCTGGCGGTGAGCGCGGGCGCCATGCGGGTGCGGATGCGGAGCTCGTACCGGTAGAGGGGGCCCTGGCCGGGCCGCGGGCGCGGGCGGGGATCGCTCATCGGAGATCACCTCGGATCGGGGTGCGCCGTCGGCCGGGTCTACCCGGCCGCCTCCTCCGCCTCCAGGGCGTCGAGGGCCGCGACCAGCTCGGAGACCGGGACGTGCCCGGTCGCGGCGACGTAGCCACCGGCCCGGCGGATCGCGGCCACGAACGGTGCGGCCCACACGTTCTCGTAGACCAGCACGCCGGCGGAGGTCCCCGGGTCGAGCGCGACGGCCGCCTCCTCCAGGTCCTCCTGGCGCAGCACACCGGACGCCGCCCCGTCGAAGAGGGCGGCGTCCAGGGCCTGCATCCGCTCGAGGTCCACCTGGCTGAGGATCGTCATCCGGCCGTCCTCCTCCTTGCGGATGAAGGCGAGGTCCAGGATGCGCACGATGCCCCGGTCGACCAGGTCGATGAGGAGCGGGAAGGCCTCACCGCGCAGCTGGTCGTTCTCGAAACCGACGACGAAGTAGTCGATCGGGCCCATCTGGTCGAGCACGGCGGCCGAGTCGAGCTGGCTGGTCATGGAGATCTCCCGGGGAGGTTCGGCGGGCGGGGCCGGGGTGCGGCACGTGGACGTCTGTCGACCGTGGCCCCGTGCCCCGCCGTCCCACGTCATCCGGTACGGGTGATCGCCCCTGCGGGCCCGCTCAGATGACCCCCAGCTCGCGCGCGCGGCGGACCGCCTGGTTGCGGCGGGTCGCCGACAGCTTGCGCAGGATGCTGCGGATGTGCGTGCGCACGGTGTTCACCGAGATGAACATCGTCGCCGCGATCTCCGTGGTCGACAGCATCTCGGCGAGGTGCACGAGCACCTCCCGCTCGCGCTCGCTGAGGTCCTGGACCGGGGGCGCCGGCCGCGCCGGTCCGGGAGCCGCCCCGGCTCCGCGGACGGGCCGGTCGGGGGGCGTGAGGCTCAGCCACTCCGCATGACCACGCAGGTCCGGGTGGGTGCGCAGCAGCCGCCGGGCCTGGAGCGGGGCGTCGAGGAAGGGCCACCGCAGGGTCTCCCGCGCGGCCGCGTCCAGCGCCCGGGACAGCTCGCCCACGGCCGCGGGGACGGCGCCGGCCTCCAGGTGCTGGCAGGCCCGGACCACGCCGCTCTGGACCGCGACGATCGGCGACCCGTCGCGCGCGCCCAGCGGCTCGCGCCGTGGCACCGCCACCGCGGCGGAGTGGTCGAGCAGCGCGGTGGTGGCCCGCCACCGCACGGTCCACCCGGTGTCGTCGTCCGCGGCGTCCAGCACGGCGGTCGCCTCCACGAGACGGCCCCGGGCGAGCGCGATCCGCACGGCCTCGGTCAGCACCTCCTCGCGGATCCACCGCGGCAGGCCGGCATCGAGGACGTGGGGCCGCAGGACGTCCTCGGCGGCGGCGTACTCGTGCCGCACGCGGAGCAGGCAGCTGTCCACCACCGCCAGGAGCGGCGCGGTGAACCGCTCGTCCAGGGACCCCGCCGTCTGCGCGGCGGCACGGTCGGCGCACTCGCGGGCCGCCTCCAGCTCGAAGCGGCCCAGGTGCACCCACGCACGGGCGACCGCCACGGCCGGGCACGGACTGCCCTCGGCGCCGGGCCCGTCGGCCCACCCGGCGGCGGCGTCACGCGCCAGCCGCTCGGCCCGCGACAACCGCCCGGCCAGGGCCTCGAGGAGGGCGAGGTAGGCCACCGGCCAGCCCCGCAGCGGCCGCGACCCGGCCGCGTTCGCCGCCACGGCGGCCGCCCCGAGGTCGGCGAGGAGCACGGGGGTCGGCCGGTCGGAGGCGAGGGTGCGCAGGAAACGGGCCGTCGAGAGGACCGCGGTCATGTCGCGCCGCTCGGCGTCCCGCTCCCGGGGCAGCGCGGCGACGAGGTCGTCGGCGGCGCCGGGGGCGTCCGGCGGCAGGTCGGTCGCCCCCCGGAACGCCGCCCCGGCCACCGACACCACCGCCGCGGTGGCCCGCAGCGCCAGCCCGTTCGCCGGGTCGCCGGCGGCCTCGGTGGCGATCGCGAGGTCCGCCGGCGTGGGCAGGCCGCCGGTGGACAGCGCGGTGGCGGCACGCACGACGACGGCGTCGGGGGCGGCCAGGTCGGCCGGGAGGGCGGCCAGGTCCGGCAGCGCCGCATCGGACCGGTGGGCCAGCGCGTGCCCGATCAGCAGGTCCTCGACGAGGAGGTGCGTGGCCAGCGACCAGTCCCGCGCCGCCACGGCGTGGTGGACCGCCGCCGGCCCGGCACCCGCGGCGTCGTACCAGGCCGCACAGACCCGGTGCAGCCGCGTCACCTCGGTGGGGTGGGCGTAGGCGAGCTGGGCGCGGAGCATCTCCCGGAAGAGCGCGTGGATCCGGAATCCCCCCGGTGCACCGGGTGAGTGCTCGACGAAGGCGTTGGTGGAGGCGAGCGCCGCGAGCACCCGGCGGCCGTTGGGCCGGCCGCCCAGCCGGTCGACCAGGTCCGGCCAGAGCTCGTCGGTCACGCTGACGCGCAGCAGGAACCGGCGCACCCCGGCGGGCTGGTCGCGGAGGACCTCCTCGAACAGGTACTGCGCCACGCTGCCGTCGTCCTGGACCAGCGCCGCGACGAGCTCCTCGGGGGCCATCCCCCGCTTCAGCGGCGCGACGGCGAGCCGGAGGCCGACCGCCCATCCCTCGGTCAGCTCGGCCAGCCGCGCGGCGACGTCCGGGGTCGCCGGCACACCGGCGGCGGCGAGCAGGTCGGCGGTCTCGGTGGGGGTGAAGGCCAGGTCGGCGGAGCGGATCTCGGCCAGCACGCCGGCCAGCCGGTAGGTGTGCAGGGGCAGTTGCGGGTCCGAGCGCGCGCACAGGACCAGGCGCAGCCGGGCACCGGCATTGCGGATCAGCAGGTCTATCGCGCCGGTGATCTGCCGGTCCACCAGGTGGTCGGCGTTGTCGACGACCAGGACCACCGGCCGGCTCTGCGCCATCAGCGCAGCCGCCAGGTGGGGGACGAACGACGCCGGGAGCGACTGCCCGGGCACCGGGCGGCCGAGACCGCCCAGGTCCGCCCCTGCCCGGGCGAGCGCCTCCACCGCGTAGCTCCAGAAGGTGCCCGGGTCGTCGTCGAAGCCGTCGAGGGTCAGCCAGCCGACGTCCCGGTGCTCGGGCCGGGCGTCCCGCCAGGACGCGGCGAGGGCGGTCTTGCCGGCCCCTGCCGGGCCGCTGATCAGCGTGAGCGGCGCCTGCTCCACGGCCGAGGTGAGCGCCGCCAGCAGCCGCGGCCGCCGGCGGGTCGGGGTGGCCACGAGGGCGGGCTCGAGCTTCCCGGACAGCAGGTCGGACCAGCCGCTGGGTTCCGGAGCTCCCGGCTGCGGGCCCCTCGGCCGGGGGACTCCTGGCTGAGGGGTGAGGGACACGGGCTGGGCAGGCATTGCTCGCCTCCGACGTCGGTGGTGCGCTGGCCGTCGGCGGGGTGCCACCGACGGTCCGGTCGATCCGCCCGCTGCCGACGAGACTGGCCCCCACCCGGGGGACGGGTGAGGGTCCTCGTGCCCTGCCGCGGAGCCGTAGGTCACGGGGAAGGCGACCAGGGGCATCGTCTTGCGCGGACGACCCGGCGGTATCACCCGTCGAGGATGAGGAGGCCCCGGCCCCTCCCGGTCGACCATGGCGTCCCCAGGAGCGGGAGGACCCATGAGCCGGACGACGATCCCGGTGCCCGACGTCGTCGGCGACACCGTCGCCGCCATGGTCGCGGTCGTGTCGGTCTCCGCGGTGGTCGCCCGCCTGGTCACCGAGAACGCCGCCCGGGCCGCCCGGATCGCGCTCTCCCGCCAGTCGCACGTCCCCCGCCTGCGGCCGGCGCTGGCCCGGGGGGCGCACACCGCCGCCACCGACGTCCGGACGCTCGGCGCACGCCGCCTGGGCCCGCTGGTCGACGCGCTGCTCCCCCGGGTCGCCGCCGGGGTCATGTCCCGCCTCGACGTGGCCGGGCTGGTGGAGCGGTACGTCGACATCGACCGGATCGCCGGCCGGCTCGACGTGGACGCCGTGGCCGCGCGGCTGGACGTCGACGCCGTGGCCGCCCGCCTCGACGTGGACCGCGTCGTGGACCGCGTCGACATCGACGCGATCGCCGCCGGGCTGGACCTGAACACCCTGGTGGAGAAGGTCGACATCCGCCGGGTGATCGACCGGGTCGACCTGGACGAGATCGTGGCCCGGGTCGACATCGGGCGCGTGGTCGAACGGCTCGACCTCGACGGCATCGTCGCCCGGGTCGACATCGACCGCATCGCCGCCCGGCTCGACCTCGACCCGGTCATCGCCCGCGCCAACGTCGTCGAGATCGCCCGCTACGTGATCGCCGAGATCGACCTGCCGGCGATCATCCGGTCCTCCACCGCGTCGGTGTCCACCGAGGTGGCCCGCGGCGCCCGCGACCAGGGCGCCGACGCCGACCGGGCGGTCGAGCGGATGGTCGACCGGTTGCTGCTGCGCCGGCACGGGCGCCACGACGCCGATCCGGGGGACGCGCCATGACCCGCACCGAACCGCGGCCGGACCTGGGCGCGCCGTCCCCGGATGCCCCCCTCCCCCCGGATCCGCCGGCACCCGCCGGGGACGCCCGCTTCCCCTGGCGCGCCGTCCCCGATCCGGCGCCGGTCGTGCCCTCGGCCCGGGCGACCGCGCACGGCCGCCCGGCCGGCGTCGTCACGCGCGCGGCGGCGAACGTCGTGGACGTGGCCCTCGTGCTGCTCGTCCTCACGCTGGGCTACGCGGGCTGGGCCGGGTTCCGGCTGCTGCTGGACCCGACGGCCTTCCGGCTGTCCGCGCCGGAGTACGAGTGGGTCGTCCTGGCGGTCGGGATCGGCCTCGTCCTGTACTGGACCGTGACCTGGGCGGGGCCGGGGCGCACCCACGGCGACCAGTTCATGGGCCTGCGGGTGGTGAGTCGCGGCGGCGCCCGGCTGCACCCGTTGCACGCGGCCGCGCGCGCGGTCCTGTGCGTCCTGTTCCTCCCCGGCCTCTTCTGGGTGCTGGTCAGCCGACGCAACCTGTCCGTGCAGGACGTCGTGCTGCGGACCGCGGTCGTCTACGACTGAGTCCGCACGAGGCCCATCTCCCACGAGGCCCATCTCCCACGAGTACCACGCGTCCCGAAAGTCCCTGGCCACGGCCGTCGGCGGTCAATAGCGTCGCCCGAGCCGACGGGCCACCCTCGATCCCCAGGAGTCCTCCCGTGAGTTCGTCCCCGCACGCCGCAACGCCCGAGCCCGCCGGCGAGGCCCCCGCCCTCCCCGCCGCCCGGGGCCGCGGGCTGACCAAGGTCTTCGGCGAGGGCGACACCCGCGTCGTGGCCCTCGACTCCATCGACGTCGACTTCGAGCGCGGCCGGTTCACCGCGATCATGGGGCCGTCCGGGTCGGGCAAGTCGACGCTGATGCACTGCATGGCGGGGCTGGACTCGGTCAGCGAGGGCTCGGCCTTCATCGGCGAGACCGACCTCAGCTCGCTCGACGACAAGAAGCTGACGGTGCTGCGCCGCGACCAGGTCGGCTTCGTGTTCCAGGCGTTCAACCTGCTCCCCACGCTGACCGCCCTGGAGAACATCACGCTGCCGATGGACATCGCCGGCCGCAAGCCCGACCAGGCGTGGCTGGACGTCGTCATCGACACCGTCGGCCTGCGGCCGCGGCTGGCGCACCGCCCGAGCGAGCTCTCCGGCGGGCAGCAGCAGCGGGTGGCCTGCGCCCGCGCGCTGGCCGGCCGCCCGGAGATCGTCTTCGCCGACGAGCCGACCGGGAACCTGGACTCGCGCAGCGGCGCCGACGTCCTCGGCTTCCTCCGCCAGTCGGTGCACGACATGGGGCAGACGGTCGTCATGGTCACCCACGACCCCCTGGCCGCCGGCTATGCCGACCGGGTCCTGTTCCTGGCCGACGGCCGGATCGTCGACGAGATGCTCGCGCCGACCGCCGACCGGGTCCTGGAGCGCATGAAGGCCTTCGACCCCGAGACCTCGGCGGCGGGGACGCACTGACATGTGGCGCACCACCTGGCGGAACCTGCTCGCGCACAAGGTGCGCCTGCTGCTCTCCGGTCTGGCGATCGTGCTCGGCGTGGCCTTCGTCGGCGGGACCCTGATCTTCACCGACACCCTCAGCAAGACCTTCAACGACCTGTTCACCAGCACCTCGGCCGACGTCAACGTCGCCCGCGCCGCCGCGTTCGAGCAGGGGCTCGACGGCACCGGCGCCGGCGGCGCCACCAGCTACGTCCCGGCCGGGGTCGTCGACGAGATCGCCGACGTCGAGGGGGTCGCCGCCGTCGAGGGCTACGTGCAGGCCGAGGGCGTCTACATCCTCGACCGCGACGGCGACGTGCTCGACACCGGCGGCGCGCCGGGCCTGGGCATCAACTGGAACACCGAGCCCTCGGTGTCGCCCAACACGCTCGTCGACGGCCGCGCGCCGGAGGGCCCCGGCGAGGTGGCGATCGACACCAACGCCGCCGAGGAGACCGGCTACCAGATCGGCGACACCATCCCGCTGCTCACGCCCGGGCCGCGGATCGAGGCCGAGCTCGTGGGCACCTTCCGGTTCGGCGACTCCGGCGGCCTGGCCGGCGCGACGCTCACGGCGTTCGACACCGGGACCGCGCAGGAGCTGCTGACCGAGCCCGGGCAGTTCAGCGGCATCGGGGTCGCGGCCGCGGCCGGCGTGGACGACGACGAGCTCGCCGCGCGGGTGGCCGCCGCGATCGGGGACGACTACGACGTCAAGACCGCTCAGGAGCAGGCCGACAGCCTGGCCTCGGACTTCGGCGAGGCCCTGTCGTTCTTCAACGTCTTCCTGCTCGTCTTCGCCGGCGTCGCGCTGTTCGTCGGCGGGTTCATCATCGTGAACACCTTCTCGATGCTGGTCGCCCAGCGCACCCGCGAGCTGGCGCTGCTGCGGGCCCTCGGTGCCAGCCGCGCCCAGGTGACCCGCTCGGTGCTGGCCGAGGCGCTCGCGATGGGCGTGGTCGGCTCGACCGTGGGCCTCGCCGCCGGCTACGGGATCGCCGCCGGTCTGCGCGCGCTGTTCGGCTCGTTCGGGCTGACGCTCGACGGCAGCCTGGTCTTCGCGCTGGACACCGTGCTGTGGTGCTACGCGATCGGCATCGTCGTCACGGTGGTCGCCGCCTACGTGCCGGCCCGGCGGGCCGCCCGGACGCCCCCGGTCGCCGCGATGCGCGACGACGTGGTGACCTCCGAGCGCGGCCTGCGCCGCCGCACGGTCCTCGGCACGGTGCTGACCGTCCTCGGCGCCGCGGCGCTGGTCGGCGGCACCCTCACCGACGACGGCGGGAACGCTGCCTCCCTGGTCGGGCTCGGCGCGCTCCTGCTCATCCTCGGCGCGACGGCCCTGAGCCCGGTGCTGGCCCGGCCGTTCCTGCGGGTCGTCGGCGGGGTGCTCCCCCGGGTCTGGGGGACGACGGGGCGGCTCGCCCGCGAGAACGCCGTCCGCAACCCGCGGCGCACCGCCGCCACCGCCTCGGCCCTGATGATCGGCCTCGCGCTCGTGAGCGCGTTCAGTGTCATCGGGGCGTCGACGAACAAGAGCGTGGACGCGCTCATCACCGGCTCGGTGCGGTCGCAGTTCGTCGTCTCCAGCGCCGTCGGCCTGCCGTTCAGTCCCGACGTCGCCGCCGCCGTGTCCGGCACCGACGGCGTCGAGGACGTGACGCAGATGCGCTTCGGCCAGGTCCAGCTGGACGGCGACACCAGCTTCGTCACCGGGATCGACCCGGCCGGCCTGGGCCGCAGCATCGACCTGACCTTCGTGGACGGGTCGGCCGAGGGCCTGTCCGGCGACGGCCTCGTCGTGGACGAGGGGACCGCGGAGAGCCACGGCTGGTCGGTCGGCGACCCGGTCCAGGCGCTGAGCGTCGACGGGCGGGAGCGCGAACTCACCGTCGGCGGCATCTTCGAGTCCAACCAGGTGGTGGGCTCCACGCTGGTCTCCCTGGACACCCACGCCGCGCTGGGCGGGACCGACCAGGACCGCTTCCTGTACGTGGACCTGGCCGGCGGGACGTCGCCGGACGAGGTCCGGCCGGCGCTGGAGGAGGCGCTCGCGCCGTACCCGGTCGTGGACCTCAAGGACCAGGGCGAGTTCCGGGACGAGCAGAAGGGCCAGGTCGACCAGCTCCTCCTGCTGATCAACGCCATGCTGGTGCTGTCGGTGATCATCGCGGCGCTCGGCATCGTCAACACCCTCGCGATGTCGGTGATCGAGCGGACCCGCGAGATCGGGCTGCTGCGCGCCGTGGGTCTCGGCCGTGGCCAGCTGCGCCGGATGGTGCGGCTGGAGGCGGTCGCGATCTCGATCTACGGCGCGGTGCTCGGGCTGGTGCTCGGCACCCTCTTCGGCGTGGCGCTCAGCCGTGCGCTGTCCGAGGAGGGCATCAGCGAGCTCGCCGTCCCGGTCGGCCGGATGGCGATCTTCCTGCTCGTCGCCGCGCTGATCGGTGTGCTGGCCGCCGTCGGCCCGGCCCGCCGGGCGGCGAAGCTCAAGGTGCTGGACGCCATCGCCCGGGCCTGATCCTCGGCCGCCACTCCCCTCCCCGGCGGAGCGTTGTCCCTGGACCGGCCATCCCGACCACGGGTGTGGCCGGTTCCGGGACAACGCTGACTGTTGTCTCAGCCGGCCGCCCTCGTGACCGGCTCCACGAGGGTGGTGGAACCGTCGTCCCAGACCACCAGACCGGAGCGGCCCGGCCGGGTCTCCAGCCACCGCGCCGCCTCGGGACCGCGCGCGTAGGCCGCCGTCGCGTCGATGTCGGCCCAGGTCAGCGAGCCGGCGACCACCGTCACCGACGCGACGGCCTCCGGCGGCCGGCCGGTGCGGCCGTCCACGACGTGCGCGCCCCGGTGGGTCGCGCCCGAGGTGGCCACGGCGCCGGTGAGCACCGGGACGACGGCCAGCACCCGCCGCGGGTCGGCCGGGTCCTCGATCCCGATCCGCCACGGTGCGCCGTCCGGGTCGACGGTGCGGCAGGTCATGTCGCCGCCGGCCGACAGGCACCAGTCGGTGTCCGGCAGCTCGGCCAGCGCCGCGGACGCCCGCTCGACGGCCCACCCCTTGACCACACCCGTGGGGTCCAGCCGCACGCGACCGTCGGCACCCGGGCGGCGGACGGAGAACGCCCCGCCCGAGGCCCGTTCCGCCTCGGCACCGAGGTCGAGCACCTCCGCGACCTCGACCGGGCAGTCCTCGACCCCGATCTCGCCGCGGGCCAGCCGGGAGACGTAGGAGTCCGGCCGGTAGGTGCTGAACACCCGGTCGGCCTCGCGCAGGACGGCCAGCGCCCCCGCCCACGCATCCCGGGCGAGCGCGTCGTCGCTGTGCTCGCCGCGCAGCGCCAGGCTCACCGGCATGCCCATCAGGTGCTCGACGCGGCGGGAGATCGGCCGCGGGGTGGCGGTCACAGCCCGGCCTGGTCGAGCGCACTCTGCAACGAGTCGAGGTAACCGTTGCTGGTCACCGTCGCCCCGCTGACCATGTCGATGCCCGCGCCCTGGGCGGCGAGCGTCTCGCGCACCAGGATCGGCAGGGCCCGGGCGTTGATCTGCTGGTCCCTGCCGTTCCCGTCCGGGTACCGGACGACCGAGACGTCGGTGATGGTGCCGTCCTGCACGGTCAGCTGGACCTGCACGGGCCCCCACCGCGTCGAGGCCGCGTCGCCGGTCACGGTGACCGGGTCCGCTCCCCCGCCCGACGTCGCCGAGCCCGACGAGCCCGACGACGACGACCCCGACGACCCCGACCCCGACGACGCCGTCCCCGTGACCGGCTCGACCACCGAGGAGTCGCTCGTCGCCGACATCCGCGACGAGGTGGAGGTGGAGTAGCCGAAGACCAGCACCAGCACGGTCAGCGTGCTCATGACCCAGAGGACGATGCGCCGCATCCCACTCACCACCCGAAGCTCTCGACGTGACAACGATCGGTGGGCAGGCCGGCGTCGGCACACGACCGGCGGACGGCATCGGCCCAGGGGTCGGGCCCGCAGACGTAGACGTCCCGGTCGGCGAGGTCCGGCACCCAGTGCGTCAGCAGCGCGGCATCGGGGGCACGGCTGCCGACGTCGGGCAGCCACGACCCCGTCGTCCGCCGGTGCCCCGGCAGCCAGAGCACCTGCAGCCCCCGCTGCGCCGCCAGGGACTCCAGCTCGTGCCGGAACAGCGGGTCCCCCGAGTAGCGGTGCAGCAGCACGGCGTCGCCGGGCGCGTAGTCCAGACCCTCGGCGAGCGCGCGCAGCGGGGTGATGCCGATGCCGGCCCCGATCAGCGCCACCCGCGGCCGGGTCCGCGCCCGAGGGGACAGCCGGCCGTGCGGCCCCTCCACGAGCACGCGGGTGCCGGGGCGCAGGTACTGCAGCTCCGCGGTCCCGTCCCCGACGACCTCCACGGTGATCCGCAGGTCCCGGCCGTTCGGCGCTGCCGACAGCGAGTAGGGGTGCGACCGGGACCAGCCGTGGCCGGAGAGGAAGCGGAAGCCGTAGAACTGCCCGGCCTCGCCGGGCACCCGGCCGGCCCGCCCGGACATGTACACGCTCACGACGTCGGCGGACTCGGCGACGACGGCGGTGACCCGCAGACCCGCCCGCGCCGTCCGCCACAGCGGCAGCGCGACCCGCCAGACGAGCACCGCACCGGCCGCGGCGCCGTAGAGCCCCCACCAGAAGACGGTGCGGCCGAGGGAGCCGACGAAGTCCTGCCCCGTCCACAGCTGGTGCGGCAGGGCCAGGCCCACGCCCAGGTAGGCGTACAGGTGCAGCAGGTGCCACGACTCGTAGCGCAGCCGGCGCCGCGCCGCGCGCACGCTCGTCACGACCACCAGCACCAGGCAGGCGGTTCCCGCGACGGCCAGCAGCATCCCCGGGTAGTGGGCGGTCAGGTCCCACAGCGTCGCCGGCGTCCGGCGCAGCTCGCCGGCGGCGTAGCCCCACGTGATGAGGACGGCGTGGGCAACCACCAGGTCGAACGAGGTGAAGCCCACCCAGCGGTGGATGCGGGCGAGCCGGTCCTGGCCGTACGCGCGCTCGAGCACCGGGACCCGCGCCATGAGCAGCACCTGCACGAGCAGCAGGAACGCGGCCAGCAGGCCGGTGAGCCGGCCGGTGGACTCCAGTCCGGAGGACCAGCTCCCGAGCTCCTGGACGCCACCCCCGGTGGTCCACCAGTACGTGACGAGCAGCACCCCGGCCCACAGGACGACGGCCCCGCCGAGCCGGACCACCCCGTCGGTCCGCGCACGGGTCCCCGGCACGGTGGCGGGCACACGTCCGGGAGCGGGCGGGGCGAGGGCGGTCATCTGCGGCCGTCCGACCGGTATCGGTGCTCCACGTCGTCCTCCTGAGGGGCGGGGAGCACCACTCTCGCGGCGCCGCCTCCGCCGTTCCCGCGAGCTGACTGTGAGTCGGCTGGGAGCGGTCAGCGGAGTGCGGCCAGCGCGGCGTCCGAGGCGGCGAGCGCCGCCCGGTCGAACGTGGCGCCGCTGGCGAGCAGCTCGTCCGCGCCGGTGCGCTCGGCGAGCTGCTCGAGACGGCGGCGCACCGTCGCGGGACTCCCGGCGGTCACGGCGGCGAGGCCGCGCTCCACGCGGTCGGCGTCCTGGTCGTCCCAGCGCCGGCCGCGGATGGCCGGTACCGGCTCCAGGACGTCGAAGACCCCGGTGCGCCGCGAGCGGACCATCGCCCACACCTCGGGCAGCGCCAGCTCCCGCGCCTCGGAGTCGGTGTCGGCCACCAGCACGTCGAGGGACACGGTGACGTGCGGCCGGCTGCCCCGGTGCGGCCGGAAGTCCCGGCGGTAGGCCGCGAGCACGTCCTCGAGCTCCGGCGCGGAGAGCACCGGCCCGCCGAGCACGACCGGGAGGCCCAGCCGGGCGGCCACCTCGGTCCCCCGGCCGGTGGCCAGGACGAACAGCGGGACCGCGCCGTCGGCCGCCGGCCGCGCGGTGACCGGTGCGGTCGACTCCAGGTAGGCGCGCAGCTCGGCGACGTCGTCGGCGAAGGTGTCCGGCTCCTGACCCGACCGGCGCAGCGCGCGGCGCACCGGCGGGGTGAAGCCCAGGGAGCGCCCGAGGCCGAGGTCGATCCGGTCGGGGTACAGCCCGGCCAGCATCAGGAACTGCTCGGCGACCACGAGCGGCTGGTGGTTGGGCAGCATCACCCCGCCCGAGCCGAGCCGGATGCCCGCCGTCCGCGCGCCGATCGCCGCGAGCAGGACCGCCGGCGACCCGGACGCGATGCCCGGGACGCCGTGGTGCTCGGCCACCCAGAAGCGCTCGTACCCCAGCCGCTCGGCGGCGACGGCCCGCTCCACCGTGTGCCTCAGCGCCGCCCCCTCCGGGGAGCCCGCGCGGGTGCGGGAGCGGTCGAGCAGCGAGAGCCTCACCCCGCAGGCAACCCGCGATGCGCCGTCGGCCTTCCGGGGTGCGCTGCGCGGCAGCGGCCGGCGCTCCCTAGGCTCGGTGCTCCACCAGCCCTCGGATGGGAGACCCATGCCCGTCGTCTCGAGCCTGTCGACGACGCCCGTGAAGGGCACCGCGCTGCACTCCCCCGCCGGCGTGACGCTCACCCGGGACGGCGTGGCCGACAACCGGCGCTTCCACCTCGTCGACGGCCGCGGCCGGCTGTTCAACGGCAAGCACCACGGTCCGCTGGTGCGGATCCGCGCGGAGTACGACGACGGCCGGCTCACCCTGCGACTCCCGGACCGGGAGCCGGTGACCGGGACGGCGACCGAGCTGGGCGAGGCCGTGGTCACCGACTTTTACGGGCGGCCGGTCCCCGGGCACCTGGTCGAGGGCCCGTTCTCGGCGGCGCTCGGCGAGTTCGTCGGGGAGCCGGTCTCGCTGGTCGCCCCCGACGTCGCCGGTGCCGCCGTCGACGTCCACCCCGTGACGCTGGTGTCCGCGGCGACCGTGGCGCACCTGCGCAGCGTCACCCCCGGCGGCGAGGCGCTGGACGCCCGGCGGTTCCGGATGCTCGTCGAGGTCGACGGCGTCGGCGTGCACGAGGAGGACTCGTGGGTGGGCCGGCGGGTCCGCCTCGGCGGGGCGACCGTCCGGGTCGTGGGGCCGGTCCCCCGCTGCGTCGTCACCAACGAGAACCCCGACACCGGGGTCGTCGACTTCAACACGCTGAGGTCGATCGTCCGGTACCGCGGCGAGCTCGAGTCCCAGCTCGGCACCCCGGTGGCCCACCTGCCCGACGGCGGCAAGGTCGTGTTCGGCCTCTACGCCACCGTCGAGGAACCCGGCGACATCGCCGCCGGCGACGACGTCGAGCCGCTGGAGGGCTGAGGGTCAGGCCGCCTCGCGGGCCTCCAGCGCGTCGGTCAGCATCGCGACCAGGGCCTCGAGCTGGACGTCGGCGGAGGAGAAGACCTCCTCGTCGGAGCCGTCGAGCGCCCGGGCGGCGAGGCCGGCCTTGCTGTCGATCAGCTCGGCGATCCGGGAGTCGATGGTCTGCGCGGCGAGGATGCGCCAGGCCGTCACCGGCTCGGTCTGCCCGATGCGGTGGCTGCGGTCGATGGCCTGGGTCTGCTCGGCGTCGGTCCAGGAGAGCTCGGCGAGCACGATGTTGGACGCCACCTGCAGGTTCAGCCCCACACCGGCGGAGGTGAGCGAGCAGACGGCGACCGCGACCTCCCGGTCGTTGACGAAGGCGTCGATGTTGCGCTGGCGCACCGTGGGCGTCTGCTCGCCGCGGATCGAGGAGTACCGGATCCCCAGCTTGGTGAAGGTCTCCTCGGCGGTGTCCATGACGTCGATGTGCTTGGCGAAGAACACGACCTTGCCGGCGCTGCGGGCCAGTTGCGCCGCGTAGTCGGCGGCGAGGCCGGCCTTCGCCTGACCGATCCGCCGCATCATGCTGAAGACGTTTTCGCCCGTCGTCTTCGTGCTCGTGTCCTTGAGCTCCCAGCCGGCCACCCGGCGGACCAGCTCGCGGTCGATGCCGACGACGTCGTCGGACGACGCCCGCGCCGCGAGCGCGCTCTCGTACCGGGAGACCAGCCGCCGCGACAGCTCGCGCTCGGCGGCCCGGATCGACCGGCCGGCCTTGTCGTCGAGCTCGACCGGGAGGTCGGCGATGCGGCGGGCGGGGATGTCGGCGGCGACGTCGACCTTGCGGCGGCGGACGATGCCGGTGTCGATCACGCACTGCCGCGCGGCCGGGTAGAAGGCCGGGTCCGCGGGCGTCAGGCCGGTGTCCTCCAGCCGCTCCATCAGCCCACCCAGCGGCTTGGAGTCGTCGATCCAGCCGAGGAACTGCCAGATGGCCCGGAAGTCGTCGATGTCGTTGATCAGCGGCGTGCCGGTGAGCGCCATGAGCAGCGGGCGCGGGGCGCGGGCCCGGATCCGCTCGGAGAGCTCGAGCACGTGCTGGCTGCGCTGGGAGGTCCGGTTCTTGATGAAGTGCGCCTCGTCCACGACCATCCCGCGGAAGCCGAAGGTGCCGATCCAGCCCACGTGCCGGTCCAGCACCTCGTAGTTGACGATCACGATGTCGGCGAACGCGTCGATCGTCTCGCCGTTGCCCTGGATCACCGTCGCCGGGCGGTGCGGCACCCAGCGGCCCGCCTCCCGCGCCCAGTTGGTCTTGACCACGTTCGGCACGACCACGAGCAGCGGGTAGGCCTGCGCCACCTCGGCCGCGAGCAGCGACTGGGCCGTCTTGCCCAGACCCGGCTCGTCGGCGAGCAGGAAGGTGCGGTGCCCGGCCGCGGCCGCCGCGACCAGCTGCGCCTGGTGCGGCATGAGCTCCAGGCCCGGCGGCAGGATCCGCGGCGACGGCTCCGGCAGCGCCATGCAGGCGGGCGCTCCGCCGCCGGCGCGCTCGAAGGAGTTGAACAGCGGCTCGAGCAGCTCCCAGCCGGCGAGGCGGCGCGGCCGCACCGGCGCGGGGCGGGCGGCGGAGAAGTCGGGGGCCAGGAAGGGGTTGGCCAGCTGCCGGGAGACGACCGACTGGGGCACGACCCGGCGCTCCGGGACGGCGGGTGCCGCCGGCGCCTCCGGCTCGGGGACCTCCTCGATGACCGGCTCGACCCCACCGGCGCGCAGCATGTCCCGGGCCAGGGCCCGTGCCGCGTCGGAGACGACGGCGTCCTCGGACAGCAGCGCCAGCAGGCCCGCCTCGCGGACGGCGGTGGTGGCCAGGATCGTGGCGATGCCGTCCAGGCGCTTGAGCTGCTCGGTCCGGCGGGCGTCGCTGCCCGACCCGTCGGCCCGGACCCGCGCGCGCTCCTCCCGGAGCATGAGCGCGATCGCCTGGAACTTCGTGCGCACCTCGGGTGTCACGCGGCCACGCTGGGCGGCCGCCTCCACCTCGCGGACCGCGCGCGCGAGCACCGAGCCGACGTCGGTCGGCTGGCGGTCGCGCCGCTGGTTCCGCGGGGCCGCACGGCGAGCGCCCGTCGGGCGCTGCCCAGGTCGGGCCACGTACTCCTCCTTCGAACTGCCGGGCGGCGACCGCGGCGACGTGCCGCGGCCTTTCCTCCCGTCGGGACATGACGTCCCGCTCCTGCGCCCCGGGTACGGGACGACGGCCGGCCACCAGGTACCGCGACCCGGCGACCCGGCCCACCCCCCGGAGGGACCGGACCCGGAGTCGGCGCCGACTCCGCCGCTGCGGCGCCGTGCTCGGGAGCCTGTTTCCGACAACGCGTGCACGGGTGCACGACTTCCGCCGTCGGAGCGGCGTACCCGCAGAGGATGCCCTGATGGTGGCAGCCGTATGCACCATCATGTCGCACCCCATCCACGACACGACCCCCCCTGCCACTCGGCAGAGGGGGTCGTGTCGTCCTGGACGCCCGGAGAGAGAGCTCAGCGGGCGCGCTGACGCAGGTCGTACAGCCGGCGCCACTCGTGCTTGGAGCGGATCTCGGTGTCCACGTCGGGGCTCAGCGCGCGCAGGGCGCCGACCGTGGCGTCCTCCTTGGCGATGTGCGTGAACGGGTCGAGGCCGAAGAAGCGGGTGGTGTTCTGCCAGAGGATCTGGTGCATCTCGTCGTCGGGGACCCCGGCGCCGGCCATCTCGGCGTGCACGTACTCCGGGGCGTTGGGCCAGATGGCGTCGGAGTGGGGGTAGTCGCACTCCCACGCGATGATGTCGACGCCGATGTCGTGGCGGACCTTGAGCGCGGTCGGGTCGGTGACGTAGCAGGCCAGCGAGTGCTCCTTGAAGATCTCGCTGGGCAGCTTGCCCTTGAAGTCGTGGCCGAGCCAGCGCTGGTTGGTGTAGTGCCGGTCGCAGCGGTCCAGGTAGAACGGGATCCAGCCGATGCCGGCCTCGGACCAGGCGATCTTCAGGTCCGGGTACTT
>NZ_JNIK01000014.1 GCF_000701365.1 Blastococcus sp. URHD0036 | reverse complement strand
AGCTCACCGGCTTGCTGATCGACCAGTCGATCAGCGCTCCCTCAGCGAGGGAGGCGGTACCGGTCATCCGCGACATGGACCGAACATACGTTCGACCACTGACAGTTTTCGGCGCTGGGGACGACCGTCCTGTCCTCGAGGAACGGCCTTGCCCAGTTTCCGAGGAATGGCGTTGCGCATGCCTGGCACGCGGGCCGTACGCCACTTTCTGGCAGGAGCGGTGCTCCCTAGCGTCGGTCCATGACGCGGAAGCGGCTCCGGTGCTGGTTCGGTTTCCACTCCTATGTCCGGCGACACCCGGACGGCGAGGGGCCCCCGAGTCCGGACGACAAGATCTGCCGGCGCTGCGGGAAGCGCACCGGCGCCCCGTTCGGGAAGGCGCCGTGGGCCTTCCCCGGGTGACGACCACGGACATCGCAGGCTCGCCGGCGCTCGGGCTCCAGTCGGCTCACCGCGGTGGCCCCCGGTCAGCGGCTCGCGGGACCAGGCGCGGACTCGGCTCCCACCCGCCGCCGGTCGGACTCCAGCCGGCGGTCCGAGACGGCGGCCGCGACCCGCGCCGCAGGCGGGTGGGCCGTGACCGCCGCGAGGAAGGCGTCCCGCCCGAGAGCCAGCACGACGGTGGGCACGTCCGCCGTCACGGTCGCCGTCCTCGGCAGGTCGCGCAGCAGCGCGATCTCGCCCAGCCCGTCGCCGCGGCACATCGCCCCCGCAGGCGCCCCGCCGACCGTGACCGCGAGCCGGCCGTCGACGACGGCGTAGAAGTGGTCTCCCTCCTCGCCCTCACGCACCAGCACCGCGCCCGCCGCCAGGTCGACCCGATCCGCCGACCTCGCCAGCCCCTCGACGGCCGGTGCGGGCAGCGTCGCGAACACCGGAAGCGACCGCAGCAGCGCGATGTCGACGACCGGCACGTCGGCGGCCGCGTCCAGGCGCAGCAGCAACCGCCCGCCGCACAGTGCGACGACCGGCAGGACGGCGGCCGTCACCAGCAGGGCCAACGCCGGCCCGCCCGCCTCGACCAGCACGGGCACCGCGGCCGCGCCCACCGCCAGCCCCGCCATCGCCAGACCCTCCACCGCGCCGAACACCCGGCCGACCACGTCGGCGGGGACGGCGCGCTGCAACAGGGACCGGGTGGCGACCGAGAACACCACGTGGCCGCCCCCGACCGCCGCCATCAGCACCAGGGTCACCGCCGCGGCCGACGCCGGTGCGGCCAGCGCCAGGGCGAGCCCGATCACCGCCACCGAGCCGAGGACCACCGGTGCCAGCCGGCGGCGGCCCAGCAGCGCGATCCCGGCCATCCCGGCGACCACCCCGCCTGCCGCGTACGCCGTGTTCAGCCAGCCCACCCAGTCGTCGCCGCGGCCCAGGACGTCGACGGCGAGCACCACGAACAGCAGGTCCAGCGCGCCGATGAGCACCCACTGCGCGGTCAGCAGCGCCCCCAGCAGCCGGGGCGCCGGCTGCCGGGCCAGGACCGCCACCCCGGCGAGGGTGGCCCGGAGCCCGCCGGGGCCGACGTCCACCGGGACGGCCGACGCCGGCACCAACGCGGCGAGGACGACGGAGGCGACCCCCGCGACGGCGGCCCCCGCGAACACCGCCTCAGGCGCGGCCACCGCCAGCAGGATGCCCGTGGCCACGCTCGCCGCCACCGCGCCGGCGCTCTCCAGCCAGCCGATCGCCGCGTTCACCGACGTCAGCTCGGCCGCGCTGCGCACCAGCCCCGGCAGCAGCACCGTCTGCGCCGGCCGGGTCGTGGCCACCGCGGTCGAGGCCAGGACCGCTCCGGCGTAGGCGACCGGAGCCGCGTCCAGCGCCATCGCGACGGCGGCCGCCAGCATCCCGGCGACCTGAACCGCGTACCCGCCGACCAGCACGCGCCGGGCCGAGAACCGGTCGGCGAGGGCCGCGACCAGCGGCGCGGCCACCGCCGCCGGCACCAGCTGCGCCACGGCGACCGCCCCGGTCAGCGGCGCACCGCCCCGGGCGTAGGCGTAGACGAGCATCGCGATCCAGACCGCGTTCTCCGTGGCCGTGAACACCCCGTACGCCCCGAGCAGTCGCGCCAGCCCCCGGTTCCCGGCGATCTCCCCCGCCGCCCGCAGCACCGCTCTCACCAGGAGTCCCCCCCGCACACATCCGCCCGACCACGTCCCCGCCGACGCTGCCGGAGCCGACGCCCGCGCACATCGGGGCCAGCACCCGCTCCGGGGTGGGGCAGGCCCCGAGCGGGTCCGGGGGTCTGCACGCCTGTCCGCCGGGCGCACGGCCGCGACGCTGGACGCGAACCCAGCGGAACGTCAGGAGGCACGTCATGCGGCGGTCGGCGTCGGTCACCTCGGTCTCGTGGATCCCCTCGGAGGCGGTGGCCGGGCCCATGCGCCTCGGCTTCACCCTCGGGGTCGGCCACTACGACGACCCGCCGGAGCCCGTCCTGGGCGACCTGCTCGCCTGGCGGGACGCCGACCGGTTCCGCTTCGCCAACCACCTGGCCGCCGAGATCGAGGTGGACGACGACGGCCGGGTCACCGCGGCGCGCTACTGCGGTGGCGGGCTGATCGGGTCGACCACCCTGCGGCTGGGCCGGTCGGTGACCTTCGCCGCCGTCCGCCACCCCGACCTGCAGGCCGCGCCCGAGATCGGCGACGGCTGGGCCCGCTTCCGGCAGACCGTCGGCGGACGCACCGGCGTCCCGATGCCCCGCACCGTCCGCCGCCCGCCCTACGCGCAGCTCACCGCGCCGACGGTCTGGACGACGCTGGAACTGACCGTGCACGCCGACGGCCGCTCCGAGGCCCGGATGACGGGCGCCAGCCCGTTCCCGCGGCACTGGGTCTACGACGACGGCGGCGCGCTGACCGCCAAGAGCGGACTGTCCGACTACGCCGCCTGGTCGCGCGAGTGCTTCGGCGACGCCAGCCCGTGGGGGGACGCCGACAGCCCGGCGCTGGTCACCGCCGTCGAGACCGCCCTGGAGCGGACCCTGTCGACGACGATCATGCGCGGCGGCGCCCGGCCGCGGATCACCTCGCTGGCCGCCGGCGAGGCGCTCGTCCGGCAGGGCGAGACCGGCAGCGAGCTGTTCCTGCTGCTGGACGGCGTGGTGCAGGTCGTCGTCGACGGCGAGGTGGTCGCCGAGCTCGGCCCCGGCGCCGTGGGCGGCGAGCGGGCACTGGTCGAGGCGGGCGCCCGCACGGCCACGCTCGTGGGGCTGACCCGCGCCCGGATCGCCGTCGTCCCGGGCGACCAGGTGGAGCCCGCCGCGCTGCGCGAGCTGGCCGACGGGCACCGGCGGGAGGAGCTGGTCTCCCCGCGCCCGACCGCGTGAGGATCGACCTCTGCGGGGTCCGCGGATCGGCGCCGGCGCCGGGCCCGGAGTTCGTCCGCTACGGCGGCAACACCTCCTGCGTGGCGATCGGCCCCGACGGCGGCGACCCCACCCTGCTGCTGGACGCCGGCTCCGGGCTGTCGGGGGTCGGTGCCCTGCTCGGCGGCCGGCGGTTCCGCGGCACCCTCCTGCTGGGGCACCTGCACTGGGACCACACCCACGGGCTGCCCTTCGCACCCGCACTCGACCGCGACGACGCCGTCGTCTCGCTGCTGCTGCCCGCCCAGGGCGGCGGATCGGCCGAGCAGCTGCTGGCGCGGGCGATGTCCCCGCCGTCGTTCCCGATCACCCCCGGGGAGCTGCGCGGCCGCTGGTCGTTCGGCTGCCTGGAGACCGGCCGGCACGAGATCGAGGGGTTCGCCGTGCTCGCGCGGGAGATCCCGCACAAGGGCGGCCGCACCTTCGGCTACCGGGTGGACGACGGCCGGGCCGCCCTCGCCTACCTGTCCGACCACTCCCCCACCTCGCTCGGTCCCGGGCCGGACGGCCTCGGCGCCCGCCACGACGCGGCCCTCGAGCTGGCCGACGGGGTCGACGTCCTGGTGCACGACGCGCAGTACACGGCTGCGGAGTTCGCCGACCGCCGCTCCTTCGGGCACTCCTCGATCGACTACGCGGTGGCCCTCGCCGTGGAGGCCGGAGCGCGGTCCCTCGTGCTGTTCCACCACGACCCGCGGCGCACCGACGACGAGCTCGACGCGCTCGCCTGCGGGCTGCGGGACGCGCCGCTCCCGGTCACCGTCGGGCGCGAGGGCGACCGGCTGACCCTCCCGCGGCCCCCGACCCCCTAGGCTCCCGCGCATGCCGCTGCGGGTCGTCGTCGCAGAGGACTCCCTGCTGGTCCGCGAGGGCATCGTCGAGCTCCTGCGCCGCCAGGAGGACCTCGACGTCGTCGCCGCCTGCGCCGACCTCCCCGAGCTGCTGGCCGCCGTCGAGCGGGAGCAGCCCGACGTCGTCGTCACCGACGTGCGGATGCCGCCGGGGCACGACGACGAGGGCATCCAGGCGGCCACCCGGCTGCGGAGCAGCTCCCCGCGCGTCGGCGTCGTCGTCCTCTCCCAGTACGTCGACCCCGGCTACGCGACCGCCCTGCTGGCCGCCGGCAGCGCCGGGCGCGCCTACCTGCTCAAGGAGCGGATCAGCCAGCCGGGCCAGCTCGCCGACGCCGTCCGCACCGTGGCCGCGCGCGGCTCGGTCGTGGACCCGGCGGTGGTCGACGTGCTGGTGGCGGCCTCTGCGCGGCAGCGGCGCTCCCCCGTCGCGTCCCTGTCGCCGCGGGAGCGCGAGGTGCTCGACCAGGTGGCCCAGGGCAAGAGCAACGCCGCGATCGCCGAGGCGCTGTTCCTCAGCGAGCGGGCCGTGGAGAAGCACATCAACGCGCTGTTCACCAAGCTCGACCTCGGGCTGGCCCCGGACGTGAACCGGCGGGTCAAGGCGGTGCTGCTCTACCTGTCCGACCCGGCCGGCGCCGCTCAGGGGGGCCAGCACGACCCCCGGTGAGGGGGAGGCCCCCCTCGTCCCCGGCTCGGGCAGCGGGGACGCTGGGAGCGTGTCCACCCGCGTGCTCGTCGTCGACGACCAGCCGCCGTTCCGGTCCGCCGCGCGGACGCTGATCGGTCTGCTGCGGGACTGGACGGTGGTCGCGGAGGCCGAGACCGGGGAGGACGCCGTCCGGCTGGCCGCGGAGCTGCGGCCCGACGTCGTCCTGATGGACATCAACCTGCCCGGCCGCAACGGCATCGAGTCCACTCGCGAGCTGCTCGCGGTGCACCCGGGCGCGGCCGTGGTGCTGACCTCGACCTACGCCGCCGACGACCTGCCGTCGGGGGCGCAGACCTGCGGCGCGATCGGCTACCTGCGCAAGGAGGAGCTGACCCCGAGGGTGCTGCGCGAGCTGGTCTCCGCCGGCTCGGCCGGCGCGGCCGGCAGCGGGACGACGCCGCGCACCGACGTCCCCTGACCGGGGGCCGACTCCACCCGCAGCGTCCCGCCCAGGGCACCCACCCGGTCGGCCATGTTGGCGAAGCCGTGACCGGTGTCCGGGCCCGCGTCGAACCCGGCGCCGTCGTCGCGGACCTCGAAGAGCAGCCCGCCCTCGCCGCGCTCGACGACGACCTCGAGCTGCGCGCCGGCGCCGGCGTGCTTGGCCGCGTTCTGCATCGCCTCCAGGCAGCAGAAGTAGGCCGCCGCCTCGATCTCGGCCGGCAACCGCCCCGGCAGGTCGTCGCGGACCCGGCAGCCGAGCGGCGAGCGCAGCCCTGCGGCCCGCAGGGCCTCGCCCAGCCCCCGCTCGCGCAGCAGCGGCGGGTAGATGCCGTGGGCGAGGCTACGCAGCTCGGCGATGGTGGCCGAGACGTCGGCGCGCAGGTCGGTGAGCAGCCCGCGCAGCGCGTCGGGGTCGTCGTCGACCAGCTCCGCCGCGACGCCGAGCTTCACGGCCAGCGCGACGAGGTGCTGCTGGGCGCCGTCGTGCAGGTTGCGCTCGATGGCCCGGCGCGACTCGTCGGCGGCGGTCACGATGCGCAGCCGGGAGGCCTGCAGCTCGGCGTTGCGACGTTCCAGCTCGACCAGCGACGCCTGCAGCGCCGAGTCCAGGCCGACGTTGTGCAGCGCGAGGCCGAGCTGGCGGCCGAGGTCGACGAGCAGCTGCTCGGTGTCCTCGGGGAACGCCTCACCTCGCACCACCAGCAGACCGCGCAGGACGCCCTGGTGGGCCAGCGGCACGATCCGCAGGTCGGCCGGACCCGACTCGTCCTGGGAACCGGCGACCGGCAGGGGTCCACCGATCTCGGGCAGCCACACCGCCGTCCACGCACGCCCGCCGATGCGTGCGGCGGTCACGACCCGCAGCGTCTCGGGGTCCAGGTGCATCGGCTGCGCGGGCCGGTGCGGCACCGCGACGGTCCGCGTGAGGGCGCCGTCGTCGCCCACCCAGACCTCCGCGCCGGCCGGCGCGACCGTGGCCTGGAGCGACTCGGCCAGCTGGAGGAGCAGCTCGTCCATCGGGATGGCGCGGGACATGCGCGCACCGAACCCGGTGAGCACGCGCTCCGGCCCCTCCACCCGGCCGCCGACCAGCGCGGTGCCCAGCGCCAGCAGGCGGTGGCGGGTGGGCACGACGAGCACGGCCAGAACGACCGCGGCCAGCAGGCTCAGCCCGAGCAGCGACCGCTCCTCGTCCTCGGGGAAGCGGCCCAGCCCGACGACCACGACCAGGTAGACCGCGCCGGCCAGCAGCGCCGTCCCGGCGGCCGCCACCGACTCGACGAGCAGCCGGGCGGCGCCGTGCCGGGCCTGCGCCGACACCTCGCCGGCGGCCGTCGCCAGCGGGAGGAGGACGAGGGCACCGACGATCCACGGCCCCGGGGCGGCGGGCACCGAGACCAGCACCGAGAGCGCGGCGATGCCGCCGGAGAAGGCGGTGGAAAGCGCCGCGGCCGCGCAGACCAGCTGGATGCGGGCCCGGTCGTCGGCCCCCGCGCGGACACACCGGGCGGCCAGCGCGCCTCCCGCACCGACGGCGACCGCGAGCCAGCCCAGCAGGACGGCCCAGCCGGGCGGCGCCGGGGAGTCCGACGCGACGAGCACGACGACCGCGGCCGCCCCGACCGCTGCTCCGGCGGCCGCCGCGGCCCGGCGCCCCGGCGAGCCGAGGTCGGCCTGCGGCAGCGCGAGCCCGAGGGCGAACCACACGCTCGCGGTCCCCGGCACGAGGACCGGCCACGCGTAGGCCGCGGCCGTCGCCGCGGCGACCCCGGCCGACCACCGTGCGGTCCGTGGTGACCCGGCCCGCGCCGTGGCGACCGCCGCCACACCCCAGCCGAGGACGACGACCAGCGTGGCCACCCCCGCGGCGTCGAACCACTCCGCGCGCACCGTCATGGTCACTCCGCCCTCAGCACGGTGCCGACGCGCAGCCGGGCAGCGGTGCGCCCCGGCCAGGCGGCCAGCAGGTTGGCGATCAGCAGCGCGGCCGGACCGATGAGTGCCAGCGCGACCAGCGCGAACGGCGGCACGTACTGCAGCGGCGTGTAGTCCGCGACCACCTGCCAGAGCACCCGCCCGAGCGCGAGCCCCAGCGGCACGCCGATCACCAGCCCGACTCCCGCGAGCACGGTGGCCTGCACGACCACCACCCTCCGGGACTGCCGGCGTGTCATGCCCAGCGTGCGCAGCACCGCGATGTCGTGCCGTCGCCGGCGGACCGCCGTGGCCAGCGCGTGCCCGACGGCCCCGATCGCCAGGAGCGCGAGGAAGCCGGCGAGGAAGACCGGCAGCGCCCTCACCTGGCCGATGTCCTCGATCTGATGAGGAGGCTCCGGGAGACCGAGGACGGGTGCGACGCCCTCGTCGGCAGCGGCCTGGCCCAGCCGCGCCAGCACCGCGGCCGTGTCCGACCCCGGTCGCAGGGCGACGAACAGGAAGTGGAACGTGAAGCCCTCGAAGAGGGTGTCGTACCCGGCGGCGGTCACCCAGCCGGCGTCGGCGTAGCCGTTGTGCGGCCCCTCGGGCGTGAAGCCGATGCCCACGAGCGTCAGCGGCCGGGAGCCCGACGTGCCGTCGACCTGCACCGGACCGCCGACCGTGACGTCCAGGCGGTCGGCCGTCTCCGGTCCGAGCACGACCTCGTCGGCGGCCTCGGGCGGTCGGCCGGCCGACAGCACCATGTCCACCGGCGGTCCCCCCGCGCCGTCGTAGGTGTAGAGCGTCGTCTGCGCTCCGCCGACACCCGCCACCGCGCTGCGAGCGTCGTCGACGGCGGTGACCGCCGGATCCGCCCGCAGGACCTGGAGCAACCCGTCCGGGTCGGTGAACTCCCGGTCGTCGGACCCCAGGAAGCCCTGCAGGGCGAAGGTCTGCCCGAAACGCGCCGGGTTGCCCGCCGCATCGGCGACGCCGCTGCCGAAGGTGAAGGCGGCGACGACGCCCGTGATCCCGACGACCGAGCCGATCAGTGCCGGGCGCACGGGGACCGCGCTGCGTCCCCGTCCCGGCTCGAGCGCGAAGCGGGCGCCGACCACGACGGGGACCGGCCAGCCGAGCCGCGCGGCGAGTGCGGCCAGCGAGGAACGACGGGGCGGGACGGTCTCGCGCGCCGCGCGGCGCGCCACCAGGGCCGAGCCGGCGGCGCCCGCCACCACCAGCACCGGGATCAGCACCCATCCCCCGCCGAGCACCAGCCGGTCCACGGCCACGCCCGGGTCCGGCTCGACCAGCGCGGCGGAGCCGAGGGGAAACCACCGCGACGCCCCGACGGCCAGCAGCACGGCGAGCGACGCGCCGGCGACCGCGGCGATGACCGGACCCGCGACGGCGGCCTGCAGGCTCTGCGTCCGGGTCATGCCGACCGCCCCGAGGGTGCGCATCTCGGTCAGGGCCGAGGCCGTGTACCGGGCGACGGACGAACCGACGAGGACGAGGGCGGCCAGCAGCGCGGCGAGGGCGAACGCGCCGAGGCTGCCGGCCTCGAAGGAGTTCCGGCGCTGGTCGGCGGCCTGGCGGTCGGCCCAGTCCAGGACCTCGATGTCGGTGCGCCCGGTCAGCGCCGCCAGGGCCTCCTGGAACTCCGGTGTCCCGGCCGCGCCGGCGCGCAGCCGTACCAGCGCGTTGACGGAGGCCGTGCCCGAGGCTCCCAGGAGGTTGGCCGGATACGTCTGGACCACCTGCGGCGAGGGGAAGAATGAACCCCGGGCACCGGCGGCATCGGCGTACCAGAGCGAACGCACCACGCCGACGATCGTGATCGGGAACCGGGGCCCCGCCAGCTCGTCGACGTCGTCGACCACCTCGCCGTCGAGCACCCCGTCCATCTGCTCGGGGGACGCGAGCGCAGCGGTCACCGTGTCGCCGACCCCGAGTCCGGTGTCGGCGACGAACCGGCTGGAGACGACGGCCTCGTCGATCCGGTCGGGGTCGAACATGCGGCCCTCGAGGACGACGGGCCTCTCGACGGTCCGCATCACGTCGTCGTCGGCACCGGGGAGGAACACCCCGGTGTCCCCGATCGGGTCAGCGCCGGCGCGGACGGTCTCCTCCAGGGCGAAACCCGACACGGCGAAGGTGGAGAGCGCGGCGACCTGCGGCATCGCGCGCACCGCGTCCCAGTCGAATCCCGGTTCGTTGGGCAGGACGGCCACATCGAGCGGGAGGGTCCGGGCCCCCATCCGGGAGATCGCGGAGTCCGCTCGACGTGCGCCCGCGGTCGTGGCCAGCACCGTCGCGCCACTGAAGGCGACGAGCAGCGACAGGACCAGCAGCGACCGGCGGCGGCGCCGCAGATCCAGTCGCAGCCAGACCGACACCGCGCCCATCTCGCCGCCCACGGTGGTCACTCCGCCCGGAGTACGGCGCCGATGCGCAGGCGGGCGGCGGCGCGACCGGGCCAGGCCGCCAGCAGGTTGGCCACCAGGAGCGCGGCCGGGCCGATGACCGCCAGCGCGAGCAGCGCGATCGGCGGCGAGTACTGCAGCGGCGTGTAGTCGGCCACGACCTGCCACAGGACCCGGCCGAGCGCCACGCCCAGCGGCACCCCGAGCGCCAGGCCGACCAGGGCCAGGACCGTCGCCTGCACGACGACCACCCACCGCGACTGGCGGCGGGTCATGCCCAGCGCCCGCAGCACCGCGATGTCGTGCCGGCGGCGGCGGACCGCGGTGGCCAGCGCGTGCCCGATGGCACCCATGGCCAGGAGGGCGAGGAAGCCGGCGAGGAAGCGCGGCAGCGCGGTGACCTGGCCGATGTCGGCGACCTGCTGCGGCGTGAACGGCGGACCGAACACCGGACCGATGCCGGCGTCGGTGGCCGCCTGGTTGAGCGTCCCGATCGCCGCGGCGTCGTCGGGGCCGGCATCGGTGGCGACGTACAGGAAGGAGAACTTGAAGCGGTCGGCGAACAGCGACGTGTAGCCGTTGCCGGACACCCACCCGCCGTTGGAGTAGGAGTTGTGCGGCCCCTCGGGGGTGAAGCCGATGCCGACCAGGGTGAGCTCGCGGGCACCTTCGGTGCCCACCACCTCGATCCGGTCGCCCACGCCGATGCCGAGTGTGTCGACGACGTCGGGGCCGAGGACGATCTCCGTGGCGGCCTCCGGGGGCCGCCCGTCGGACAGGACCATGTCGACCGGCGGGCCACCGGCGCCGTCGTAGCTGTAGAGGGTGGCCCGGCTGTCGCCGATGTCGGCCACCGCGCTGCGGGCGTCGACGACCCCGGTCACCGACGGGTCGGCTCGCGCCACGTCGACCAGCTGCTGCGGATCGGCCAGCTCCTCGTCGTTGAAGCCGATGAACGCCAGCGCCGAGAACGTCTGCCCGAAGCGGGCCGGGTTGCCGGCGGCCTCGGAGACCCCGCTGGCGAAGGTGAACGCCGCGACGACGCCGAGCACGCCGATGACCGACCCGATCAGCGCCGGCCGGACCGGGATGGCGCTGCGCCCGCGGCCGGGCTCCAGGGCGAACCGGGTGCCGACCACGACCGGGACGGGCCAGCCCATGCGGGCCGTCGCCGCGGCGATCGCCGAGGACCGCGGCGCGGTGCCGAGGCGCGCGGCGCGGCGCGCGACGAAGGCCGAGCCCGCGGCGCCGGCCGCCACGAGCAGCGGGACGGCCACCCAGCCGACGCCGAGCACCAGCCAGTCCGCCGACGTCCCCGGATCCGGCTCGACCAGCGCGGCCGACCCGACCGGGAACCACCGCGACGCGACGACGGCCAGGCCCACCCCGAGCGTCGTCCCGGCCACCGCCGCCAGCAGCGGCGGGCCCACCGCGGCCTGGACGCTCTGCCGGGGCGTCATGCCCACGGCCGCGAGCGTGCGCATCTCGGTGACCGCGGCCGCGGTGTAGCGGGCCACGGTCTGCCCGACGAGGAACACCGCCGCCAGCAGCGCGGCCAGCGCGAACGCGTAGAGGTTGTCGGCCTCGAAGGCGTTCCGCCGCTGCCCGTCGGCCTCCAGCTGCGGCCCGTTGAAGACCTCGATGTCGGTACGCCCGGTGAGCTCCGCCAGCGCCGCCTGGAACGCCGGGATCCCGGCCGGACCGTCGGTGAGCCGGACCAGGGCGTTGACGTACCCGGAGCCCTCGGACCCCAGGAAGCAGTCGGGGCAGGTCTGGTAGACGTGCGGCGACGGCAGGATCGAGCCCGGCGACCCGGTGGTGTCGGAGTACCAGAGCGAGCGGACGACGCCGACGATGGTGAGCGGGATCCGCGGGCCGGCCAGGGCGTCGACGTCGTCGATGTTCCCGCCCGCGGCCAGCTCCTCCGTCTGCTCCGGTGAGGGCAGCGCGCCGGTGAGGGTGTCGCCGACGCCGTAGCCGTACGAGTCGGCGAAGTTCGCGGTGACGACGACCTCGTCGCGGGCGGGGTCGAACATCCGGCCCTCGAGGACGACCGGGGCCTCCACCGTGCGCGCCGCGTCGTCGCCGAGGGTGGCGAACCCCACGGGCGAGGACTCCAGGACGTCGCCCGCGGACGGGTCCGCGATCTCGGCGATCGCGAAGTTCCCGACGACGAACTCCGACACCGCCTCGACCTCGGGCATCGCACGGACGGCGTCCCAGTCGAAGCCCGGCTGGTTGGGCAGCAGGACCAGGTCGAGCGGGAGGGTGCGGGCGGCGATCCGCTCGATCGCGGACTCACCGCGGCGCGCCCCGGCGGCCGCCGCGAACACGGTGCCGGAGGCGAACGCGATGAGCAGCGCGAGGACCAGCAGCGACCGGCGGCGGCGGCGCAGGTCCAGGCGCAGCCACATGGCCACCGCGTGCATCAGAGCGCTCCGGCGTCCGCGGTGGCTGCGGCCGGGGACTCGTCGGCCGCGGGCGGCGGTCCGTCGTCACCCTCCACGAGCCCGTCACGCATCCGCACGTGCCGGGAGGCGCCGGCGGCGACGTCGGGCGAGTGGGTGACGAGCACGATCGTCTGCCCGTCGGCGTGCAGCCGGCGGAACAGCTCGAGGATCTCCAGGCCGCCGGCGCTGTCGAGCGCCCCCGTCGGCTCGTCGGCGAGCAGCAGGGTCGGCTCGTTGACCAGTGCGCGGGCGATGGCCAGGCGCTGCCGCTGACCGCCGGACAGCAGGGCCGGGATCTGCGCCGCCCGGTCCCCGAGGCCGAGCAGGTCGAGCAGGTCGCGCGCGCGGGACTCCGCGGCCCGCCGCCGCCGGCCGCCGAGGACGGCGGGCAGCACCAGGTTGTCCAGCGCGGAGACGCCGTCGAGCAGGTTGAAGAACTGGAAGACGATGCCGATGTGGTGCCGGCGGAACGTGGCCAGCCAGTCCTCGTCACGGCCGTCGATCCGCTGGCCGGCCACCTCGATGGAGCCCTCGTCGAGGGTGTCCAGGCCGGCGACGGTGTTGAGCAGCGTCGACTTCCCGCAGCCGGAGGGGCCGGTGATCGCGACGAACTCGCCGGGGGCGACGTCGAGGTCGACGCCGCGCAGCGCGCGGACCGGGGCGAGCTCGGCGGCGAAGGTCCGCCGCGCTCCCCGCACGGAGACCGCCTGCACGCCGCTCACCGGGACCCCGTCCCGGAACCGAGACCGGCTCCCACCGGCTCGGGATCGGGGGGCAGCCGGTAGGCGACCACGGGCGTCGTCCGCCCCTTGACCAGGCACTCCCCCATGGGTTCCAGCGGCCAGTCACCGCCGGCCGCCTCCACCGTCGCCGCGCTCAGCACGGTCGTGCCGGCCGGGCGGGCGAGGTCCTGGAGGCGCTGCGCCAGGTTGACCGTGTCGCCGACCAACGTGTACTCCAACCGCTCGTCGCTGCCGAGGCACGCGGCAGCGACCTCGCCGGTGCTCAGCCCGATGCCCAGGCCGAACGGCGCCAGGTCCTGCTCGGCCCACACGCGGTCGAGGTCGCGCTGTCCCCGGTGCATCGCCCGGGCGCACCGCACGGCCCGGGCGGCGTGCCCGGGCGAGGGGTCGGGTGCTCCGAACACCGCCATCACCGCGTCTCCGACGTACTGCATGACCGTGCCTGCCTCGGAGAGGATGGCAGCGTTCATCGCGCTGCGGTGCGCGTTCAGCTGCCCCGCCAGCGCCGCCGGGTCCGAGTGCTCGGCGATCCCGGAGTAACCGCGGACGTCGGACATGAGCACGGTGACCGTCAGCCGCTCGGTGCGCTCGGCGCTGTGCGGGTCCAGCCGCAGCCGGTGCGCCAGGCCGCCGGGCAGCAGCCGGGAGAGCGTCTCGCCCTGCTCCTCCTGCCGCAGGATCGCGGTGTGCAGCATCCGCAGCCGGGCCAGCGCGTCCTCCTGGCCGGCGGTGGCGCCCCGGGCCAGCGTGAGGAACAGCGCCTCGATGGCGGAGTCGACCGCCTCGGGGGTCTGGCCCGACGCCGACGCGATCGCCTTGACCGGGCGGCCCTCGGCGACCGAGCGCAGCAACTGCTCCTCGGCGTCGGTCAGCACGCCCTCGCTGCGGGCCGGCGCCACGAGCGCGGCGACGATCTCCGGGTCCAGCATCGAGCCGCCGGTGGCCACCTCGCGGATCGCGCGGCCGAGCCGGCCGCCGTCGGCCACGTGGTCCTTGAGCAGGTAGGCGTAGCCGGCCGATCCCTCGCCGAGCAGGCTGACCGCGTACTGCGGGCTGTCGTACTGGCTGAGGACGACGACGCCCGTGCCCGGCAGCCGCTTGCGGACCTCCTTGGCGGCCTCGATGCCCTCGTCGACGAACGTCGGCGGCATCCGGATGTCGGTGACGACGACCTGCGGGGCGGTGGCCAGTGCCGTGGCGACCAGCTCGTCGTAGTCGCCGGCCACGCCGACCACCTCGACGTCCCGGTCGTAGCCCAGCAGCGCGCGCACGCCCTCGCGGACGATCAGGTTGTCGTCGGCCAGGACGACGGTGATCGGTGGCATGCGCCGATCCCACCGGCAGGCGGCGGCCGGGTCGAGGGTGCTGTCTCCCCGGCCGACGGTGTGGTGCCCACACCGGCGGGTACCGGTCGGGGGAACGGGGACCGCACCGATCGAAGGAGCACGGCATGGACCTCGGAGGACTCGGCGACAAGGCGAAGAAGGCCCTGGACAGCGAGAAGGGCGAGAAGATGAGCGACCAGGCCCTGGAGCGGGGCGAGCAGTTCGCCGACGACCGGACCGGCGGGAAGTACGACGCGCAGACCGACAAGGCCGGCGACAAGGCCGACGACCTCCTCGGCCGCCGGGACACCTGAGCCGCCGACGCGCCAGGGAGCGGCGGGCGCATGCTGAGGCTGTGCCCGCCGCTCCGCGCGTCCCCTCACGGGTGTCCCTGCTCACCGAGCCGCCGCGCGCGGCGCTGGACCTCGCCGCGCTGACCGCTGCGTGGCCACTGCTCGCCGCCGCCCCCCGCGGCGACGGCCACCCGGTCCTCGTGCTGCCGGGGTGGCTGGCCGGCGATCCGGCGACGCTGCTGCTCCGCAACACCCTGCGGCTGCTGGGGCACGACGTGTCGGGCTGGACCCTGGGCACCAACCGCGGCCCCACCGGCCGCGTCGTCCAGGAGCTGCGGACGCGGCTCGACGGCCTGCGCCGGTCCACCGGACGCCGGGTCAGCCTGGTCGGCTGGAGCCTCGGCGGCCTGTACGCGCAGGAACTGGCCCGGGCGACGCCGGGGAGCGTCCGGCAGATCATCACGCTGGGGACGCCGGTGGCGCGCCGGGCGCCGTGGGTGCGGAGGGCCTCGTCGCTCGCCGACCGCGGTCCCCTCCCGGGCACGGCGTCGGTGCCCCGTCCCTGGGCCGAGCGCGGGCCCCTGCGCGTTCCCGCGACGTCGGTGTACACGCGGGCCGACGGCGTCGTGCACTGGTCGTCCTGCCGGTACCACCCCCGGCCCCGGCGCGAGAACGTCGAGGTGCGCGGGAGCCATCTCGGTCTCGCGCACAACCCGGCCGTGCTGTGGCTGCTGGCCGACCGGCTGGGGACGCCCGAGGACATGTGGCGCCCCTTCCGGGCGCCGCTCGGGTTGCGCCCGCTCTTCCCGAGGGCGCGCTGAGCTCAGACCCCGGCGACCTGCGGTGCCACCTCGGTGCCGAGCAGTTCGATGCCGCGCAGCAGGTCGGCGTGGGCCAGCCGCGGGTTGGTCATCTGGATGGAGACCCGTTCCACCCCGCCCAGCTGCTCGGACACGCGGCGCAGCTTGGTGGCGACGGTGTCGGGGTCGCCCATGAAGAAGGCGCCGTCCGGGCCGCTGGTGGCGTCGAACTGGGCCCGGCTGGGCGGCGGGAAGCCGCGCTCGGCGGAGACCTTCGCGAACATCTCGTGCCAGCCCGGGTAGATCGTGTCGGCGGCCGCCTGCGTGCTGCCGGCGACGAAGCCGAACACGTGCAGCCCGACCCGCATCCGCTCCGGCGGGTGGCCGGCGTGCTGGCCGGCCCGCCGGTAGAGGTCGACGAGCGGGGCGAACGAGCGCGGCTCGCCGCCGATGATCGCGACCATCAACGGCAGGCCCAGCAGGCCGGCGCGGACGAAGGACTCCGGGGTGCCGCCGACGCCGACCCAGACCGGCAGCGGGTCCTGCAGCGGCCGCGGGTACACGCCCTGGCCGGTCAGCGGCGGACGGTGCTTGCCGGACCAGGTGACGTGCTCGGACTCCCGGATCCGGAGCAGCAGGTCCAGCTTCTCCTCGAACAGCTCGTCGTAATCGGCCAGCGAGAGGCCGAACAGCGGGAACGCCTCGGTGAACGAGCCCCGGCCGACCACGAGGTCGATCCGGCCCTTCGAGATCAGGTCGAGCGTGGCGAACTGCTGGAACACCCGCACCGGGTCGGCGGCGCTCAGGACGGCGACCGCGCTGTTGAGGCGGATCCGCTCCGTGCGCGCCGCGGCGGCGGCGAGGATGACCGGCGGCGCGGAGTCGTAGTACTCGGGCCGGTGGTGCTCGCCGATCCCGAAGGAGTACAGGCCCACCCGGTCGGCGGTCTCGATCTCCTCCAGCAGGTCGGCCAGCCGCTCCTCGGGGCCGATCTGCCGTCCGGTCGCCGGATCGGTCACCGCGGCCACGAAGCTGTCGATCCCCAGGTGCACGCCGAGGAGTCAACCACCGCCTGCCCGGCCGCGCCGGGGCCGCGTGCGAGCATCGGCGCTCGTGCGACGACCCGGGGACGGCGGATCGGGAACCGGACCCGTCGAGATGCCCCGCGAGGTCCGGGTGCTCTCCGTCGTCGCCTTCGTGGTGGCCCTCGGCTTCGGTGTCGTCGCCCCCGCCATCCCGCTGTTCGCCCACGACTTCGGCGTCGGCACCACCGCGGTGGGGCTGGCCGTCAGCGCGTTCGCGTTCTTCCGGTTCGTCTCCGCGTTCGGCGGCGGGACGCTGGTCGAGCGCTTCGGCGAGCGGACGGTGCTGGCCACCGGGCTGACCGTCGTCGCCGTCACCACCGGCCTGGCCGGGCTGGCCGGCTCGTTCCCGGTGTTCCTGGCCCTCCGCGCGGTCGGCGGGATCGGCAGCGCGATGTTCACCGTCTCGGCGCTCGCGCTGCTGCTCCGGGTGGCGCCACCGTCGGCCCGCGGGCGGGCCGCCGCCACCTACCAGGGCGGCTTCATCCTCGGTGGCATCGCCGGCCCGGCGGCCGGTGGCGTGCTGGCCGAGCTCTCCCCCCGGCTGCCGTTCTTCCTCTACGCGTTCTCCCTCCTGGTCGCCGGCGCCGTGGCGCTGGTGCTGCTGCGCTCGCCCGGGGGCCGGCCCGGCACCGGGGTCGACGCCGCGACGCCCGATCTGGAGCAGGGACCGGTACCGCTCGCGGCGGCGCTGCGGTCGCGGGCCTACGTCGCGGCGCTGGTCGCCAACCTGGGCGTGGGGTGGACCCTGTTCGGCGTCCGCAACTCGCTCGTCCCGCTGTACGTCACCGAGGAGCTGGGTCGCAGCGTCGCGTGGGCCGGCGCGGGCCTGCTGGCCGGGTCCCTCGCCCAGGCGCTGGGCCTGCTGCGGTCGGGCCGGCTCGCCGACACCTGGGGACGGCGTCCCTCGCTCGTGCTGGGCGCGGCCATGGGCACGGTCGCGATGGGGATGCTCGTGCTGCCCCCGGCCACCGGGGTCTTCCTGCTGTCGATGGCGACCTACGGCCTCGCCGCGTCACTGCTGGCCAGCGTGCCGGCAGCGCTGGTCGGCGACGTCAGCCCCGCGCGCGGTGGCCGGGTGGTCGCGGTGTTCCAGATGTCGGCCGACCTCGGCGGGGTGGCCGGCCCGCTCGTGGCCGGCTACCTCACCGACGTCGTCTCCTACCAGGCGGCGTTCGCCGTCAGCGCCGCCGTGGGCGCCGCCGGACTGGTCGCGGCGTTACGGCTCCCCCGCCGCTGACGGGGCCGGTCAGCGCAGGTGCTCGCCCTCGGCCAGCGCCTCCTCGACGGACGTGGTGGCGATCGACGTCGACTCGTCCGGGCTGTCGTCGGAGTCGCGGGTCGGGAGGTCGAGGGCCGAGCCGCCGTCCTCGGCGTCGGACGTCGGGCCGGGGTCGTTCTCGCTCATCGTGTGCTCCTCTGTCGGTCAGCCTGTGGGCTGCGTCGGGGCGGTGTCGGTCGTGGACGTCGTGGACGTCGAGGACGTCGAGGTCGGGCCCGGCTCGACCGGCGCGGGCTCGGTAGCTGTGCCGGGAGCGGAGGTACCGGGGTCCGGAGCGGTCGGCCCGGTCGGATCGCCCGGCGTCCCGGTCGGCTCCGTCGGCGTCGTCGGCTCCGTGGGGGTGCTCGTCCCCGGCTGCGACGGCACGGGCGCGGACGACGACGGCGGCAGCGACGTCTCGACCGGCGGAGCGCTGTCCGATGGCGCAGGCACCTCCACGGTGACCGGGGCGGACTCCTGCTCCGTCGCCGGAGCGGGCTCCGCCGCCTCGACCGGCGCCGGCGCGGGCTCGTCCGCCGTCTCCGGGGCGGCGCGCTCGACGGGTGCCACCGCGGCGACCACGCGCACCAGGTCACCCTCCTCCAGCCGTTCCCCGGCGGGGCTCACCGCGAGCACCGTGTCCAGCGGCTGGTCGCTCACCTGCTCGACGCGGACGACGACCAGGCCCAGGCTCTCGAGGTACGCGGCGACCTCGCCGTAGGGCCGGCCCACGTGGTCGTCGGCGGCCAGCACGATGGCGGGGTCCGCCGCGACGCTCGGGGCCTCGCCGCCGCCGGCCTGCCCGGTGTCCCGGTGGACGAGGAGCAGCGTGAACGTCCCGACGGCCACCAGGAGCACGACGAGCGGCAGCACCACCGACAGGGCACGCCGCCGCGACGTCGTGGACTCCGGCAGCGGGGCGCGCACCGCACCGGCCGGCCGGGGGATGCCCACGGGGCGGGTGTCGGAGACGGCGCGACCCGACCCGGGCGTCAGCGTCTGCTCGACGGCGGAGACGAAGGCGGCACCGTCGGGGATCCGCTCCCCCGGGTCCTTGGCCAGCGCCGAGTCGATGAGGTCGCGCACCCCGTCGGGCAGGTCGGCCGGCAGCGGCTGCGGCTCCTCCACGACGTGCTTGAGGGCGACGGTCACCGGGTTCGTGCCCTCGAAGGCCGCGTGCCCGGTCAGGGTCTCGTAGCCGACCAGGCCGAGGGCGTACACGTCGCTGGCCGGGGTCGCCGGCTCGCCCTTCGCCTGCTCCGGGGACATGTACTGCGCCGTGCCGACCACCTGGCCGGTCCCCGTGAGCGGCACGCTGTCGGCGGAGCGGGCGATGCCGAAGTCGGTCAGCTTCACCGCGCCGTCGGGGCGGACCAGGATGTTGGCCGGCTTCACGTCGCGGTGCACCAGACCGCGGCGGTGCGCCTCGGCGAGCCCGGCGGCGGTCTGCTGGAGCACGCTCAGCGCGTCCCCGGGCTCCATCGGGCCGTCCTCGGCCAGCCGGGTCGACAGCGGCGCACCGTCCACCAGCTCCATGACCAGGTAGGCGAGGTGCTCCCCGGCCTCGTCCTGCGACGCCTCGCCGTAGTCCAGCACCGCCGCGATGTTCGGGTGGCTGAGGGCCGCCGCGTGCCGCGCCTCGCCCCGGAAACGGGCCACGAACGTCGGGTCGTCGGCGTACTCGCTGCGGAGCACCTTGACCGCCACGGTCCGCTGCAGGACGACGTCCCGACCCCGCCAGACCTCGCCCATGCCACCGGTGGCGATGCGTTCCTGCAGTTCGTACCGGCCCCCCAGTAGCCGGTTCTTCCCCTCGACGTCCACCTCTCCGGTGTCCCCCGAACGGTGGACGGTCACACCCCGATCCGCGGAGCGGTGGCCGGTCGGGAGTGTCGCGGGACCTCAGCCCGACGCCGTCGGCACCCGCCCGCTGAGCTTGCGCCACAGCCACCCCGAGGCCACCCGCTGCCCGCTGACCAGGTACTCCGGCACCGCGTCGTCCAGCAGCGTGGCGGTCAGGGCCCGGCGCTCGGCCGGCCGGCCGGCGAACAGCAGCTCGTCGCCGGGCCGCAGCACGACGTCGTCCCCGGGCGCGAGCAGGTGCTCCTCCCCCTGCCTCAGGACCAGCGGGACCACCGCCAGCCGGCGTTCCCGGTCCACCGGGCTGCGCAGCAGGTCGCCCAGCCGCAGCCGGCCGCCCTCCAGCCAGCCCCGCAGCGAGGGCGCCTCGGCGTCGTCGAGCAACACCTTCCACAGCGGGTCGAGGTGGTGGCCGCACTGCTCGACGAGCCGGGCCGTCACCTCCGCGGCCCAGGCGTCGTCCCGCTCGAGCAGTCCCCGGAGGAAGCGCCACAGCAGCGGCGTGGACAGCTGCGCGTAGGCCTCGTGCGCCACGACGGCGGTCGGCACCAGCAGCGCGTCGACCTCCAGCGCGGCGAACAGCGGACCGCTGGTCGGGTCGTTCTGCCGGGCGGCCACGAACACCCCGGGCGCCACCCGGCGGGCCTCGGCGACCAGCGACACGTTGGTGATGTCGTCGTCGGTCCCGGCCACGAACCCGACGGCGCCGACCAGCCCGGCCGCCCGCAGGACGTCGGGGTCGGAGGCGTCGCCGACGACCGTCGGCGGCTCCTCGCCGTCGGCCGGGTGCGGGTCGATGGTCGCGACCTCGAGCCCCTCGGCGCGCAGGTCGCTGCTGAAGTGCCGGCCGAACGCGCCGTAGCCGGCCACCACCCAGCGCCCGGGTGCCGGCGCGTCGCGCCACTCGGGCAGCGCCGCTCCCGGTCCGCTCTCCAGCCAGGTGGTCAGCTGGTAGGACGACGGTGCGCGCAGCGCCAGCCGCAGCCGGTCGCCGAACCGGTCGAACGGGTTGATCACCGTGGGCGACCCGAACGCAGCCATCCGCTCGGCCACGACCGCCGACGTCGTCCGCGCCACCACCGGCAGCTCGGGCCGCAGCAGCGCCGCGGCCATCGCCACCGCCAGGTTCGCCTGGTCGTCGTTGGTGAGCGCGACGACGCCCTCGCACCACGGGTGGTCCAGCCCGGCGACGACCAGCGCGTGCAGGTCGCGGGCGTCGCCGACGAGTCCGGGCACGTCGGCGTGCGAGGTGTTCAGCTCCAGCACGTCGATGCGGGCGTCGTCCCGGTCGATCACGGTGAAGCGCCGGCCCAGCGCGTCGAAGGACTCCCCGAGCATCTCCCCGGTCTGCCCGTAGCCGGCCATCAGCAGGAAGGGCTCGCGCAGCCGGGCCACCTTGCGGGTCACGTGCCCACGGGTGAGCGCCCGCCGGAACGCGCGGTCCTGCAGCAGCGTGAGCACCGCGCCGATGGCGTACGCCCAGCCGACGACGGTCAGGTAGATCGCGCCGGTGACCCACATCCGCTGGGCGTAGGTGAACTCGTTCGGCAGCTCGCCGAAGCCGATGGTCGTCGCCGTGTAGCTCATGAAGTAGAAGGCGTCGAAGACGCTCATCCGCGCCGGGGCGCCGGTCGCGTCCTGCCCCGGGACGAGGCTGAGCCCGACCACGCTCACCGTGAAGACGAGGATCAGCGTGATCAGCGGCGCCCGCAGCCGGCGGAGCACGACGAACACCGCGCCCGACTCCGCGGCCCGCGTCACCACGGGGTGGCGGCGGTGCATCCGCTTCGGCGGCGGCGTCGACGAGCCGGCGAACTGCCGCCAGAAGGCCCGGAGCACCCCGCCCACGCCGGCCGCCGTCAGCGTCGCTGGAAGGACACGGTCTCGACGACCAGCAGCACCAGCGAGACCATGTTGGCCAGCAGCGCCCCGCCGGAGAGGGAGACGTAGCTGGAGGTGGCGTGGGCGTCGAGGCCGGCGCTGCTGACGTGCTCGGCGTACACGTAGACCACGGTCGCGGCCATGAGCTGCAGGTCGGCGACCAGGCTGGTGGCCAGGTGCACCGCGCCGATCTGCGTGCGGTCGCCGAACTTGAGCACCGTCGCGATGAGGTTGACGACCACCGCGGCGTAGAGCTCCCACGGGCTGTGCAGCGTGGGGTCGGAGATGTCGCCGATGAAGAAGCCGAAGTTCAGGGTCGCGGCGAGCAGCACGAAGAACCCGAACACGACCTTCTCGAGGTTCACGCGCCCGGACCTCCTCCCTGACCTGGACCGACGACGACCGTAGCGCCGCCGGTGCGCCCCCGCCGGTCGGTCGCCCTTCCGCCCGCACGACTGCCGGGCCACGCTGTGGCGGCATGACCTCCGACGCCACCTGGGCCGGGTCCATGCCGGCCGTCTACGACGACTGCCTGGGGCCGGTCCTGTTCGAGCCCTTCGCGCACGAGCTGGCCACCCGCGCGGCGGCGCTGCGCCCGGCACGGGTGCTCGAGGTGGCGGCCGGCACCGGCGTCGTCACGCGGCAGCTGCGCGCCGCCCTGCCGGAGGCGGCGATCGTGGCCACCGACCTGAACGCCGGCATGGCCGCCGAGGGAGCCCGGCGGGTGCCCGACGTGGAGTGGCGGACCGCCGACGCCGCCGACCTGGGCGTCCCCGACGCCTCGGTGGACCTGGTCGTGTGCTCGTTCGGTGCGATGTTCTTCCCCGACCGGCCCGCGGCCTACGCCGAGGCCGCCCGCGCCCTCGCCCCCGGCGGCCGGCTGCTGTTCACCGTCTGGGACGTGGTGGACCGGTCGACCTTCACCGCGGCGGTCGTCGCCGCGCTCGCCGAGGTGCTGCCCGAGCAGACCCCGCAGTTCATCGAGCGCGTGCCGCACGGCTACGCCGATCCCGCGGTCGTCACCACCGACGTGGTCGCCGGGGGCCTGGCCGTGGAGCGGTTCGACACCGTCGTCCTCCCCGCCGAGGCGCCCTCGGCGCGCTCGCTGGCCGAGGGCTTCTGCCTGGGCACGCCGCTGCGCTTCGCCCTGGAGCTGCACGGGCCGCTCGACGAGCTGACCGACGCCGTCGCGGCCCGGCTGACCGAGCGGCTGGGCGAGGGCCCGCTCTCCGGCGAGCTCGGCGCCCACGTCGTGACCGCGCGCGCGGCGGACTGAGCCGCTGGCAGGAAATCGACGCGTCCCGGCAGACCTGCCACTGGGCGGGGCGGTCCCCTCTCGGCATGCTGACCGGGTGGAGACCTCGCGCGCGCCCGTCCTCGACTCCCTCGCCGCCCTGAGCCGCGAGCAGGAGGCCTTCGCCGCCCTCGCCGCCGGGGCGCCCGGCGACGTCCCGGTCCCGGCCTGCGGCGACTGGACCGCCGGCGTGCTCGTCCGGCACCTGGCCACGATCCACCGGTGGGCGGCGCTCGCCACCCGGACCGGTGCCGACGCCGACCTGCCCGACATGCGGCCGCTGTGGCGGGCCACCACCGCAGCGGACTACGCGGCCGCGGCCGCCGAGCTGCGGGCGGAGCTGGCCGGCCCCGAGCGCCCCTGCGTCACCCTCACCGGCCCGGGCACGACCGCCTGGTGGGCGCGGCGCCAGCTGCACGAGACGTTCGTCCACCGGCTCGACCTCGCCGCGGCGGTCGGCGCCGACCCCGCCGCCGACCCGGCGGTCGCCGCGGACTGCGTGGCGGAGGTCCTCGACACCATGCAGCCCCGCCAGGTGGAGCTCGGCCGGATGGCCGCACCGACCGGCGGGATCCGGTTCACCGCGCCCACGGGGAGCTGGACGCTCGGGCCCGCCCCGGTCGCCGAGGTCACCGGGTCCGAGGTCGCCCTCGCGCTGCTGCTGTGGCGCCGGCTGCCCCTGGACGACGACCGGCTGACCGTGACCGGTGACCGTGCCGCGGCCGCCGCCCTCCTCGCCGAGCCGGTGGTCCCGTGACCCGGTACCCGCTGCGCTCGGTCGCGGCCGTCGCCCTGCCCGGCGTCTCCCCGTTCGAGCTCAGCGTGCTGTGCGAGGTGTTCGGCATCGACCGCACCGGCGACGGGGTCCCGGCGTTCGACTTCGCGGTGGTCGCCGAGCGGCCCGGGCTGGTGCCGATGAAGGCGGGTCTCACCATCGACGTCGCGCACGGCCTGGACCGGGCCGCCGAGGCCGACGTCGTGGCCATCGCGGCCCGGCCGGCGGACCTGCCGACCCCCGAGGCGGTGAAGCGACTGGTGCGGGAGACCGTCGAGCGCGGGGCCCGGGTGCTGTCGATCTGCACCGCCGCGTTCGTGCTCGCCGAGGCCGGCCTGCTCGACGGGCGTCCGTGCACGACGCACTGGATGTACACCGCAGACCTGGCCGCGCGGCACCCCCGGGCCCGGGTCGACCCCGACGTCCTCTACGTCGACGACGGCGCGGTCGTCACCAGTGCCGGCACGGCCGCGGGCATCGACGCCTGCCTGCACCTGGTCCGCCAGGCGCACGGCGCCACGGCCGCCGCCCGGATCGCCCGGCGGATGGTCGTGCCGCCGCACCGGGACGGCGGGCAGGCCCAGTACGTGGCCACCCCGCTCCCCCGCGCCGCGGACGACGGCATCGCCGCCCTGCAGGAGTGGGCGCTGGCGCGTCTCGACGAGGACCTCTCCGTCGAGCGGCTGGCGCGCCGGGCCCTGGTGTCGCCCCGCACGCTGGCCCGCCGGTTCACCGAGTCCTGCGGAGCCACCCCGGCCGCGTGGGTGGCCCGCATGCGGCTGCAGCGGGCCCAGGAGCTGCTGGAGACCACGAGCCTGCCGGTCGACGCCATCGCCGCCGAGGTGGGCTGGGGCACCGGCGCGGTGCTGCGCCACCACTTCGGCAAGCTCGGGACGACGCCGCTGGCCTACCGCCGCACCTTCGCCGGTCCGCCCGCCCGGGCGTCGGCGTGACCGAGCTGCTCGCGGAGACCTGGGCCGCGCTGGGCGGCGGACCACCGCCACCCGTCACCGTCTCCGGCTCGACCGGTCTCTCCGGTCCGCTGGCGGCGGAGGAGACGGCCCTGGCCGCGGTGGCCGCGCAGCTGCTGGCCGCCCGGGAGCTGGCCGGCTCGGCGGCGCCCGTGGAGCTCGACGCGCGGCACGTGGGCCTCGCCGTCCGCAGCGAGCGGTTCGTCACCCGCGGCGGAGCGCCGGTCGGGCCGGGCTTCGCGCCGATGTCGCGGTTCTGGCGGGCGGGTGACGGCTGGGTGCGGCTGCACGCCAACTACCCGCACCACCGTGCCGCCGTCGTGTCGGTGCTCGGCGAGGACGACCCGGACGCCACCGCGGCCGGGATGACGGCGCTGGACCTCGAGGAGGCGGTGGTGGCCGCCGGCGGTGCCGCCGCGGCGGTCCGCACCGAGGCGGAGTGGGCCGCCTCGGCGCCGGGACGCGCGGTCGCCGGGCTGCCGCTGCTCTCCCTGGATCGGGTCGGGAACGCGCCGGCCCGGGACGTCGGCCGGCCGCGGGTGCTCTCCTTCACCCGCGTCATCGCCGGGCCGGTGGCCGCCCGCACGCTCGCCGCGCACGGGGCCGACGTGCTGCGCCTGGAGAGCCCTCGGCTGCCCGAGGACCCGGGCACGCTCGCCGACACCGGCTCCGGTCAGCGCACCGCGGTGGTCGACCTCGCGACGCCGGCCGGCCGGGCGGCGATGGAGCAGTTGCTGGCCGGCGCCGACGTCCTCCTCCTCGGGTACCGCCCGGGCGCGCTGGAGGCGCTCGGGCTGGACCCGGCGGAGCTCGCGGAGCGGCATCCGCACCTCGTGGTGGTGCGGATGTCGGCGTGGGGCACGGACGGACCGTGGGGACGCCGGCGCGGCTTCGACTCGCTCGTGCAGGCGGCCACCGGCATCGCGGCGGCCTGCGGTTCCGCCGACCGCCCCGGCGTCCTCCCGGCGCAGGTGCTCGACCACGCGACCGGGCACCTCGCGGCCGCCGCCGCCCTGCGCGCGCTGACCCGCCGCCGGGACGAGGGCGGGGTGTGGCACGCCGAGCTGGCGCTGGCCCGGACGGCGGCCCGGCTGCTCGCCCTCGGGCGGTTCCCCGACCGGGCCGGGGACGACCCGGACCCCGCGCCGTACCTGGTCGAGCTGCCCACCGACGGCGGCCCGGTCGCTGTGGTCGGCCCGCCCGGCGCGCCCCCGTGGACGCACGCGGCCCGGGCGTCGGAGCCCGTCTGGCTCAGCTGAGCCGTTCCGCCGCGATCCGCTCGCCGACGACCTCCAGCAGCTCGGCGGCCCGCTGCATGCTCCGCACCGGGTCCGGCTCGAGGTCGCGCAGCTGGTGCACGCCGGCGAACCCGGCGTCCGCGGGGTCGGCCAGGTCGCAGCGGCCGGCCACCGCGACGACCTGGGCCCCTGCCGCCCGGGCGAGCGCGGCCACCCCGACCGGCCCCTTGCCGCGGAGGCTCTGCGCGTCGAGCCGGCCCTCGCCGACGACGACGAGGTCCGCACCGCGGACGGCGCCGGCGACGCCGGTCAGCTCGAGGAGGAACGCGACGCCCGGGACGATCCGCGCGCCGAGCAGTGCCGCGGCCGCGAAGCCCAGGCCGCCCGCCGCGCCGGCCCCCGCCAGGTCGCGCACGTCGCGGCCGGTGGTCGCCGCGACGACGTCGGCCCACCGGGACAGCGCGCGGTCGAGCAGCGCCACCGTGCCGGGGCTCGCACCCTTCTGCGGGCCGTAGACGGCGGCGGCGCCGGCCGGCCCGGTGAGCGGGTTGTCCACGTCGCAGGCCACCAGCAGCTCGACGTCGGCCGGCCGCGGGTCGAGGCCGGCGAGGTCGAGCACCGCCAGGTCGAGCAGCGCCGCGCCGCCGGGGGCGAGCGGCTCCCCCCGGGCGGTGAGCAGCTGTGCGCCGAGGGCGGCGACCGCGCCCGAGCCGCCGTCGGTCGTCGCGCTGCCGCCGATGCCCAGCACCACCCGGCGGACGCCGGTGCCGAGCGCGGCCGCCAGCAGCTCCCCCACCCCGGCGGTCGAGGCCGCCCGCGCCGTGGCGTCGTCCGGCGGGCCGGGCAGCAGGCCGAGCCCGGCGGCGGCCGCCATCTCCACGACCGCCGTGTCCCCGCGGACGGCGAACCGGGCCTCGACCGGCGCCCCCAGCGGGCCCGCGACGCGAGCGGCCACCGGCGCGAAGCCCTGCCGCAGCACGAGGTCGACGGTGCCCTCGCCGCCGTCGGCGACCGGGTGCTCGACCACCTCGGCGCCCGGCGCTCCCCGCCGCAGTCCACGGGCGAGCGCGGCGGCGGCCTCCGCGGCCGACAGCGAGCCCTTGAAGGAGTCCGGGGCGACGACGACCCGCGCACCTGTCATGCGCACAGGGTGCTGCACATGCGGACCGGCAGGATGACGGCATGGACCTGGGACTGCGCGGACGGCGCGCGATCGTGACCGGTGCGAGCCGCGGCATCGGCCTGGCGGTCGCGGAGGCCCTGGCCGCCGAGGGCGCCTCGGTCGCCCTGGTGGCGCGGGACGCGGCGGGGCTGGCGGCGGCCGCCGACCGGGTGGCGCCGCACGGCGTCCCGCTGCTGCCGCTGTCGGCCGACACGACCGACGACGACGCCGTCCGGGCGATGGTCGACCGGGTCGTCACCGAGTGGGGCGGGGTCGACGTCCTGGTCAACTGCGCCGCCCGCCCGGCCTCGGCCGGCCCGACGAAGCCGCTCGCCGATCTCGCCGACGACGACGTCCGCATCGAGCTGGAGACGAAGGTGCTGGGCTACCTGCGCTGCGCGCGGGCGGTGGCGCCGCACATGGCCGCCGCCGGGTGGGGCCGGATCGTGAACGTGAGCGGGCTGAACGCGCGGCGCACCGGCTCGCTGGTCGGCTCGGTGCGCAACGTCGCGGTCGCCGCTATGACCGCCAACCTGGCCGACGAGCTGGGCCCGTCGGGCATCACGGTGACCTGCGTGCACCCCGGGACGACGGTCACGGAGCGGACCGCCGCGGTGGTCGCCGACCGGGCGGCGCGCGAGGGCGTCGACGAGGCGGAGGCGGCCCGGCGGATGGCGGCCGGCACCAGCATCGGCCGGCTGGTCACCGCCGCGGAGGTCGCCGACCTCGTGGCCTTCCTCGCCTCACCGCGCAGCGCCGGCATCACCGGGGAGTCGATCGCCGTCGGTGGTGGCAGCCGCGGCGTCGTCCACTACTGACCGACGCGCGCCAGGAAGCGCAGCGTCCGCGCGGTGAGCTGGGAGGCGGCGACCGCGTCGTAGCCGGCCAGCCCCGGGTCGGCGAACAGGTGCGCGGAGCCGGCGTAGAGGTACAGCTCGGCGTCCTCGGCCGCGGCCACGAGCGCCCGGGCGGCGTCCAGGTCGCCCTCGCCGGCGAACACCTCGTCGTCGACCATGCCGTGCACCTGGAGCGGCAGGCCGTCGGGCCACCGGGCGCCGAACGTCGTGGCGGGAACGCAGCCGGAGTACAGCAGCGCGCCGCGGGCGCCGGGCCGGGTCTGGGCCAGTGCCTGCGCGGGGAGGACGCCGAGGGAGAAGCCGGCGTAGACGCAGCCGGCGGGCAGGCCGTCGACCGCCCGCCGTCCGCGCGCGACGACCGTGTCGAAGCCGACCTCCTGCGCATGGGCGATGCCGGCCGCCAGGTCGGCGAACACCCGTCCCTCGAACAGGTCCGGCACGTGCACGGTGTGGCCGGCCGCCCGCAGCGTCGCGGCGAACTCCAGCAGCCCGGGAGTCCGCCCGTGCACGGAGTGGAACACGACGACCTCGGCCACGCAGGCACCCCCTCGCTGTCGGGTCCAGCATGCCTGTCCGGTTGAATCCTCACCTATCCGATCGAGGAGATGGTCATGCCCGAGGCCGGGACACCGCTGCGGAAGCTGGGCTTCCTGACCATCGGGTCGTTCGACCCGGCCGACCCCGCCGCCGGGCACGAGACGACGCTGCGGGTGGTCGAGCTCGGCGAGCAGCTGGGCCTCGACAGCGCCTGGTTCCGGCACCGCCACCTGCAGTACGGCATCTCCTCGCCGGTCGCGATCATGGCCGCGGCCACCCAGCGGACGACGCGGATCGAGCTCGGCACCGCGGTCACCCCGCTCGGCTGGGAGAACCCACTGCGGCTCGCCGAGGACTGGGCGACCGTCGACGTCCTGTCCGGTGGGCGGCTGAACCCGGGGGTGAGCGTCGGCCCGCCGATGCACTGGGACGACGTCAAGGCAGCCCTCTACCCCGACACCGCCGACGTCGAGGACTTCTCCTACGAGCGCGTGCTCCGGCTGCTGCGGCTGGTCGCCGGGGAGCCGGCCAGCACGTTCTCCGGCCGCGAGGGCGTGGTCGAGGAGTTCTCCGACCGGGTGCAGCCGCACTCGCCCGGGCTGCGGGCGCGGATGTGGTACGGCGGCGCGGGGCTCCGGTCGGCGGCCTGGGCCGGGGAGAACGGGATGAACCTGCTGACCAGCAGCGTGGTGCGGTCGGAGGACGTCGAGGGCGTCGACCCGGCGGACTTCGCGGGGCTGCAGGCAGCGCACCTGCGGGCCTTCCGCGCCGCGCACCCCGCCGGCCGTGCCTCGCAGGGGCTGGTGGTCATCCCCACCGACGGTGCGACGGCGGAGCAGCGGGCGAGGTACGAGGCCTACGTCGACGCCCGGACCCCTCGGACGACCGCGCCCCAGGGCCCTGCGCGGATGCTCTTCGCCCGCGACCTGATCGGGCCGGCCGAGTCGATCGCCGAGCAGCTCTACGCGCACGCCGGGTTCCGCGAGGTCGACGAGGTGGTGTTCGCGCTGCCGTTCAGCTTCGCCGACGCCGACTACGTGCAGATCCTCACCGACATCGCGCAGCGGCTCGGCCCCGCGCTCGGCTGGCGCCCGGCCGGCTGACCCCTCAGGACGACGGGGCGGCCGCCGCCTCGCGCCGCTTGAGGCGGTCGTTGTCGAGCACGAAGACGACGATCACCGCCATCCGTGCGGCGGCCGAGACCGCCCAGCCCCACAGCGGCGACCGCCGCGGCAGCACCACCAGACCGGGCACCAGTGCCGTGAGCGCCGGCACCCCCGCCACGGCGTAGAGCTCCGCCCTGCCGCGTGCCCGCTGCCACCGGGATCTGCTCAGTGGCTCTCGGGGCCCCGGGTCGGGGTCGGGGTCGGGGCCGGCGTCGAGCCTGTTCCCCACTTCGAGAGCGGCGGCCACGGCGAGCAGGAACGTCAGTGGGGGGCCCAGGTGGACCCCGCGCCGGTCGGCCGCCGTCCGGACGACGGGGACGAGCCACTCCGCGGGGGTCGAGAGCGAGGAGACGACCACCAGGAGGAGCGCGCGGCCGACCAGCAACTCGACGCGCGGCGGCGCGTCGCGCATCCGCTCCGCGAAGGACTTCCCGGCGGCAGTCACCGGAGCAGGATCCCCGATCGCCTCCCGAGGCGCGACGCTGATCGGTGTCCGGCGCTCGGGACCCCTCAGAGGCTGACCGCGACCGTCGCCGCCAGCTCCCGGACCGCCTCGAGATCGGCCGGTCCGGTGATGCTCAGCGGGGCGGCGACCTGCTTCCACCGCAGCGCGCCGGTGATCTTCGCGATGCTGGTCAGGGCGCCCGCGGTGTCGTCGTTGCCGTGCACGTAGACGCCGTACTTCAGCCCGACGGTGGCGTCGAGGCACGGGTAGTACACGGTGTCGAAGAAGTGCTTCAGCGCTCCCGACATGTACCCGATGTTGGCCGGCGTCCCGAGCAGGACGCCGTCGGCGGCGAGCAGGTCGGCCGGCCCCGCCGACAGCGCCGGGCGCACGGTCAGCTCCACGTCGTCGACCATCGCGACGCCCTCGCGGACGGCCTCCAGCACCGCCTGCAGCGCAGGCGACGGCGTGTGGTGGACGACGAGGAGGCGCGGCACGGCGGGATCCTCCCCTACTCCGGGGACCCGAAGCGGCCGGCCTCGGCGACCAGCTCGTCGAGGACCCGCCGGACCACCACGCGCTCGGCCACGTCGGGCCGCAGCAGCGCCTCCACCCGGCGACCGGCCCGCACGCCGCGCACCGGCAGCAGCCGCACGCCCGGGTGGGTGCCGCCGGTGTGCCGGGGCAGCAGCGAGACGCCGTGTCCCGCCGCGACCAGGGCCTCGACCACGGAGAAGTCGTTGATCCGCTGGGTGATCCGCGGCGGCGATCCCGAGGCCGCCGCGACGGCGTCCAGCACGGCGGCCACCGGGAACCCCTGCCGGACGGCGATCCACTCCTCGCCGACGAGGTCGGCCGGCCGGACGGCGTCCCGGTCGGCCAGCGGGTGGTCGGCGGCGACCGCGAGGTCCAGCGGTTCGCGCAGCAGCGGGACGACGGTCAGCCGGGACCCCTCCCCCGGCCAGCCGGCGCCGCCCTCGGGCCGGTGGGCCACCACGACGTCGACGCGGTCGGTGAGGCCGGGGAACTCGTCCTGCGCGACGTCCTCGTCGGAGCACTCCAGGTCGATCCCGCCCAGCGCCCGCACCCGGCCGATGAGACCCGGGAGCAGCAGCTTCGCCCCGCTCTGGAAGGCCGACAGCGTCACGGTGCCCTCCGGGCGGTCGAGGAACACCGCGCACGCCGCCCGCGCCCGCTCCAGCGCGACCGCCACGTCGACGGCGGCATCGGCCAGCGCCTCGCCCGCCGCCGTGAGCCGCAACCCGCGGCCGATCCGCTCGGTGAGCGGCACCCCGGCGTCGCGGGTGAGGCCGGACAGCTGCTGCGACACCGCCGACGGCGTCAGGTGCAGCACGGCCGCCGCGGCGCTGACCCCGCCCTGCGTCCGCACCGCGCGCAGGGTCTCCAGCGCCTTGAGGTCCATGAAGGAACGCTACAACGACATGTCAGGACGTTTCGCTGGTCCTGCACGGAATATCGCCGCAGGCTGGACGACATGCCCACCCGTGACCGCCTCCTCGCGCTGCTGGTCGCGGTCGTCTGGGGACTGAACTTCCCGGCGATCCACCTCTCGCTGGAGCACTTCCCACCGTTCTTCCTCGTCTTCCTGCGGTTCGCCGTCATCGCCGTCCCGACGGTCCTGCTCGTGCCGCGACCCGACGTCCCGCTGCGCTGGCTGCTCGGCTACGGGTTCGGCTTCGGCGTCCTGCAGTTCGTGTTCCTCTACGCCGCCATGGACGCCGGCATGCCGACCGGCCTCGCCTCGCTGGTGCTGCAGTCGTCGGCGCCGTTCACCGTCGCGCTGGCCGGCCTGCTCCTGCACGAGCGGCTGAGCGGCCGTCAGCTGGCCGGGATCCTGCTCGCCGTCGCGGGCCTCGGCGGCATCGCGGTGCACCGGGCCGGGCTGGACGGCGGCGCGACGCTGCTCCCGGTGCTGCTCACCCTCTGCGGCGGGCTGGGCTGGGCGCTGGGCAACCTGAGCAACCGGCTGGCCCGCCCGGCCCGCCCCTTCCGGCTCATGCTCTGGATGACCACGGTCCCGCCGCTGCCCATGCTCGCGGTCTCTCTGCTGACCGAGGGCCCGGCCCGCATCGGGGAGTCGCTCACCGGCCTCGGCTCCCGCGAGGGGCTGCTGGCCCTGGGCGGCCTGGCGTTCACGGTCGTCGTCGCCACGCTCGGCGGCTCCGGCATCTGGACGGCACTGATGAGCCGGCACCCCTCCGGTGTCGTCGCGCCGTTCTCGATGCTGGTCCCCGTGGTCGGCACGGCGTCGGCGTGGCTGATGTTCGGGGAGGCGACGCCACCGGTCGAGCTGGCCTGCGGTGCACTGGTCGTCGCCGGCGTGCTCATCGGCTCCCGCCCGCCCCGACTCCCCCGTCCGGCCGCGCCCGTGCCCGCCGGCCGGAACCCGGACGACGCGGCCGTGGCCGGCACGGCAGGATCACGGGTGTGACGCACTCGCCGACCGACTCCGACACCGGTCAGACCCCGCGCCCGGCGCCGCCCGCGGCGATCTCCTTCGCCCGGGGCGCCCCGTCGACCGACATCGTCGACGTCGAGGGCCTCAAGCAGGCCGCCGTGGCCGCCTTCGACAGCGACCCGGCGGGCGTCACCGGCTACGGCACCGCGGTCGGCTACGTGCCGCTGCGCCGCTGGATCGCCCAGAAGCACGACGTCCCCGAGGACCACGTGCTGGTCACCAACGGCTCCATGCAGGCCGACGCGTTCCTCTTCGACGAGTACGTGAAGCCCGGCACCGCGGTGATCACCGAGCGGCCCACCTACGACCGCACCCTGCTGGGGCTGCGCGAGCGGGGCGGCGAGGTGCACCTGGTGACGCTGCAGGAGGACGGCATCGACGTCGACGAGGTCGAGGCGCTGCTCGCCGGTGGCCTCCGGCCGGCGCTGGCCCACGTCATCCCGAACTTCCAGAACCCCGCCGGGTACACGCTCTCCCTGGCCAAGCGGGAGCGGCTGCTGGCGCTGGCGAAGCAGTACGACTTCCTGCTGTTCGAGGACGACCCGTACGTCGACGTGCGGTTCACCGGTGAGCCGCTGCCCCGGATGCTCGAGCTCGACGGCGGCGCCGACAGCGAGCAGGTCGTCTACGCCTGCTCGTTCTCCAAGACCGTCTGCCCCGGCATCCGCGTGGGCTACCTGGTCGGGCCGCCGGCCGTGATCGACCGGATCCGGGTGCGGGCCACCAACACCTACATCGCGCCGAACATGGTCGCTCAGGCCACCGTGTACCAGTACGTCACCGGCGACCGGTTCCCGTCGGCGCTGGAGCGGGTCAAGACGGCGCTGGCCGAGCGGGTCGGCGTCCTCGACGAGGCGCTGCGCCGGCACCTGCCGCAGGCGACCTTCCGGCGTCCCGAGGGCGGCTACTTCCTGTGGGTCAGCCTGCCCGAGGACGAGGGGCACGACGTCGCGGCGATCGTGCGGGAGGCGACGGCGCGGGGCGTGACGATCGTGCCGGGCACCGACTTCCTGCTGGAGGGCGGCGAGAACGCCTTCCGCCTGGCCTACTCCGGGGTGACCGCCGACGTGGTGGACGAGGGCGTGCGCCGGCTCGCCGAGGCGGTCGCCGCGGCCCGCGGCTGAGGGGACCGGCCGACACGCCCGGCCGGTCCCGGCGGCCCGCCTTCCTGAGCTGGCTCTTCTCGGCACGGTTTGTCACGGTCCGGTCACGGACCTAGCGTGACTCGGGTCCGGACGGCTCTCCGTCACCACCTGGTGGCAGCCGGCCCGGATGCCGCTCCCCGCCGGCAGGCGCGCCACCGGTGGAGGACCGCTGACCGACCCGGGGTCGGTCGAGTGCCGTCTGCGCGCACGCCGGTCCTGCCTGATCCCGGGGGGCGGCCGTGCACGAGAGGAACACCCCGCCACCCATGGCGAGTTCGCACCGCCCTGCCCGCCGTCGCCTCCCCGGCACCCGGGCACTCCTGGTCCTCGCCACCGCCGGTGGCCTCGCCCTGGCGCCGCTGCCGGCGTCCGCAGCGCCCGAGGAACCCGCGACCTCCCAGGAGGCCGCCGAGCTCCTCGCCGCCCGGGGTCACGACCTCGAGGTCGTCACCGAACGGTTCAACGAGGCGCGCGAGGGTCTGGCGCAGGCGCAGCGGGACGCCGAGGCCGCGGCCGCTCAGGTCGACGCGGCCGAGGCCACCCTCGCCGCGGCCCGCGAGCGGGTGGCCACCGTGGCCCGGAGCGCCTGGACCGGCGACCGGCTGAGCTCGCTGGAGGGCATGCTCACCAGCGACTCCCCGGACGACCTGCTCGACCGGATGAGCACCCTGCAGACCATCGCCGACCACGGCAACGAGTTGCTCGGCGACGCCACCGCGGCCGGTGCGGACGCCGACGCCGCCCGGACGGCCGCCGCCGACGCCGAGGCGCAGGCCCAGGAGCTCCTCGACGACGTGGCCGGGCAGCAGGCCGCCCTCGACGAGCAGGTCGCCCGCTTCCAGGCCGACTACGACCGGCTGGCCGCCGAGGAGGAGGCGGCACGGCAGGCCGCCGCCGCGGCGGAGGCCGCCGCCCGGGCCGCGGCCGAGCAGGCCGCCGCGGAGCAGGCCGCGCGGGCAGCCGCGGAGCAGGCCGCCGCACGGGCGGCCGCGGACCAGGCCGCCGCGGACCAGGCCGCGGGGAGCCAGGCCGCCGCCGGACCGGCGCCTGCGCCTGCGCCTGCGCCGGCCGCGGCCCCCGCCCCGCGTCCCGTGCCCCGGCCGGCCGCCGCACCGGCTCCCGCGCCTGCGGCCGCGCGGGCCGCCGGCCCGGCCGCCCAGGTCGCCGTCGACACCGCGATGGCCCAGCTCGGCGACCCCTACGTGTGGGCCGCGGCCGGCCCGAACGCCTTCGACTGCTCGGGGTTGACGCAGTACGCCTACGCCGCGGCCGGCATCAGCCTCCCGCACTCGAGCAGCATGCAGGCGCGGATGGGCACGCCGGTGTCGCGCGCCGAGCTGCAGCCCGGTGACCTGGTGTTCTTCTACAGCCCGGTCACCCACGTCGGCCTCTACATCGGCAACGGCCAGATGGTCCACGCCTCGACCTACGGGCAGCCGGTCAAGGTCGCCCCGGTCGACTCCGTGCCGGGCTACAACAGCGCCCGCCGCCTCGCCTAGGACGGATCGGCCGGCGGCCGCAGCGCGGCGTACCAGCGGGCGAGGTCGGGCAGCTGGTGGTGGGCGTTGAGCCCGCTCGGGTTCGGCACCACCCAGGTGTCGGCCCCACCCAGCGGCTCCGGCTGGCGGCCGAGCGCGGCCCTCGGCCGGCCGGTCGCCAGCCGCCAGGCGGTCACGCCGAGGACGGCGAGCACCCGGGGCCGGTACTCGGTGACGAGGTCGGCCAGCGCGGCCAGCCCGGCCTGCAGCTCCGCGGTGCTCAGCTCCGCGGCGGTGCGGGTGGGCCGGTCGACGATGTTGGTCGAGCCCAGCCCGTACCGCGGGAGCTCCCGGTCCTCGGCCGGGGTCAGCCGCCGTGGCGTCAGCCCGGCCAGGTGCAGCGCCGGCCAGAACCGGTTCCCGGGCCGGGCGAAGTGGTGCCCCACCTCGGCGGAGGTCAGCGACGGGTTGATCCCGCAGAACAGGACGTCGAGGCCGGGCGCGACCACGTCCGGCAGCGGCTTGAGGCGCGGCACGACCCCAGTCTGGCCGCCGGGCTAGCGTCGGCTCCGTGGCGGAGCGCTGGTTCGAGGACTACCCGGTGGGCGCGACGGGCGAGTACGGCCCTGTCTCCCTGACCGAGGACGACGTCGTCGACTTCGGGCGCCGGTTCGACCCGCAGCCGTTCCACGTCGACGCCGAGGCCGCGGCGGCCGGGCCGTTCGGCGGCCTGATCGCCAGCGGCTGGCACACCTGCGCGCTGATGATGCGGCTGCTGGCCACCGAGTACCTGTCGCCGGTGTCCAGCCTGGGCTCGCCGGGGTGGACGAACTGCGCTGGCTGGCGCCGGTGCGGCCCGGCGACGAGCTCACGCTGCGGACGACCGTGACCGAGGCCCGCCTCTCCCGGTCCAAGCCCGACCGCGGGCTGGTGCGCACCCGCGTCGAGCTGCTCGGCGCCGGGGGGACCGCGGTGCTGTCGATGGTCGCCATGAACCTCGTACGGACCCGTCCGGCCGGCTGATCCGGGCCCGGCGTCGACGGAGTTGCACCCACCTGGCACCGTCGTCACCGGGGAGACCCGGCAGCGACCGGGGTATGGACCCCGCACGGACGTCTGAGAGCAGGAGCGCAGGATGCCGCACGGCACGGTCACGTGGTTCAACGCCGAGAAGGGCTTCGGGTTCATCGCCCCCGAGGACGGTGGGGACGACGTGTTCGTCCACTTCTCCGCGATCGAGGAGTCGGGCGGGTTCCGCAGCCTCGACGAGGGCGAGCGGGTCGAGTACGAGGCCAGCCAGGGTCAGCGCGGCATGCAGGCCGACCGCGTGCGCTCGCTCGGCGGCGGCGGTGGCGGCCGCGTCGGGGGCGTCGGCGGCGGAGGCCGGCCGCCGGCGGGTCGTGACGACCGCGGGAGCCGCGACGACCGGAGCGCCGGCCGGAGCTCCGGCGGTCGCTCGCAGGGCACCGTGGCGCGGTTCAACGCCGAGAAGGGCTTCGGGTTCATCGAGCCCGACGACGGCGGCGACGACGTGTTCGTGCACTACTCGGCCATCGACGAGGCCGGCTACCGCGAGCTGCAGGAGGGCCAGCGGGTCGAGTTCGACGCCGTCCGCGGGCAGCGCGGGATGCAGGCCGAGGGCGTGCGCGTCGTCGGTGGCGGCGGTGGCGGTGGCTCGCGCGGCGGGCGTCCCGAGCGGGGCGGCGCCGACCGCGGTGGGCAGCGCGGCGGCTACGGCGGTGGAGGCGGTGGCCGGGTGCAGGGCACCGTGTCGCGCTTCGACGCCGACAAGGGCTTCGGCTTCATCGCCCCCGACGACGGCGGCGACGACGTCTTCGTGCACTTCTCCGCGATCGACGACTCCGGGTTCCGCTCGCTCGACGAGGGTGCGCGGGTGGAGTACGAGCCGGTCCGCGGCCAGCGCGGCATGCAGGCCGACGGCGTGCGGGTGGTCGGCGGCGGCGGGGGCGGCGCCCGCGGTGGGCGACCGGAGCGCGGCGGACGGGACGAGCGACCGGCCCGCGGTGGGCGCGACGAGCGGCCGGCGCGCCGAAGCGGCGGGGGCGGCGGCAACCGCGGCCAGGGCACGGTGAACTGGTTCAACGCCGAGAAGGGCTTCGGCTTCATCACCCCCGACGACGGCGGCGACGACGTCTTCGTGCACTTCTCCGCGATCCCCGACCGCGGCGGCTATCGCGAGTTGCAGGAGGGCCAGCGGGTGGAGTTCGAGGCCAGCCGCGGTCAGCGCGGCATGCAGGCCGACTCGGTCGACCCGCTCTGACACCTGTGCCCGGTGCCCCGCTCGTGACCCTGCACTTCTGGGGGGTCTCCGGGCGGGGCATCGCGCGCGCGGTGGGGCGCATGGCGACCGACCGCGGCCGGATCCGGCGCACCCCCGGCCTGCGGTTCGCCAAGCTGCTCGGCACCGGCAGCGGGCGCACCTTCACGGTGCGCGACGCCGACCCGCGGCGGTGGGGCCTGCTGGCGGTGTGGGACGACGAGGCGGCGGCCACCCGGGCGGCTCCCGTGACCGACGGCTGGCGCGCCTTCGCCGACGAGGAGTGGTCGGCACACCTGCGCCCCCTGGCCGCGCGCGGTCTCTGGTCGCGCCAGGAGCCCTTCGGCCGTCCCGACCCCACCCGGTGGGACGGCCCGGTCGCCGCCGTCACCCGGGCCCGGCTGGTCACCCGCAAGGCGGTCCGCTTCTGGTCGGCCGTCCCTCCGGTCTCCGCCGACCTGCACCGCTCCCACGGCCTCCGCATGGCGCTGGGCATCGGCGAGGCCCCCCTGGGGCTGCAGGGGACGTTCAGCGTCTGGGAGTCGGGCGCGGCGCTCAACGCCTTCGCCTACGACCGGGCGCCGCACGCCGCCGTCGTGGCCCGGACGGCGTCCGAGGGCTGGTACGCCGAGGAGCTGTTCGCCCGCCTCGCCGTCCTCTCCACCGCCGGGCAGCTCGACGGGAGAGACCCACTCGCCTGACCTCTGATGGCCCCGTCCAGAGGCTCGCGCCGAGCTCGCGAGGCGTGAGGGGGACGGGGTCCTTCCGCCGCTCAGCCGCTGAAGGTGAGGACCTCCGCCACGGGACGGCGGTTGGTCGACGGCGTGCGGTCGGTGCCGGGGTAGCCCAGCCGCAGCAGCATCTGCGGGTGCCCGATCAGCGACAGGCGGCTGCGCAGCTGGGTCCGGGTGGCCGGCCAGTCCAGCGCCTGGGTGAGCGGCGAGGCGGCGAGCCCGGCGGCGGTGGCCCGCAGGAGCACCTGGCCCAGCGCCCGTCCGGCCGTGAGCCAGGCCATCGCGTCGTCGTTGTCGGTGCCCAGCAGGACCACCGCCGGCCGCTCGACCTCCGGTGGCGGGGCGTCCGGGTCGGCCGGGTTGTGGAAGGGGGGCCGGTCCGCGGGGCGGGAGCCGACGACGAAGTCGCGGACCAGCCAGTTGGAGGGGCGGGCCGCCGGGTCCTGCTCCGGCACCGCGCCGACCGGGATGCCGTCGACCGCGGCCGGGTCGGTGCGCAGCCACTGCTGCAGCTCGGCGAGGTACTCCGGCTCGCCCTGCTCCAACTCCTCGGCCCGCGAGACGAGGAACGCCGTGGCGACCTCCTCGTCGGACCCGCTGACCGGCTTCAGCCACACCGAGAAGGTCGCCGCGGCCCGCTGCAGGTCGTCGACCACCTCGGCCGGCACCGCCTCCGGGCGGAACGGTGCCCGCTCGGTGTGCCGCTTCGCGATCGCCGCTCCCAGGACCCGGTCCTCCTCGGCGGGCTCGCCGGTGCCGGTCACCGTCAGGGTCGCCAGCAGGTCGCCGTCGGCCGGGTCGGGCAGGAGCTCGACCGCCACCTCGGCGCCGTCGGCCCGCAGCGCCACGAGCGCGAACTCCACCGCCACGCCGCAGCTGATCACCCGCTGCCGCCCGCTGCGGTCCAGGGTGTGCAGCGCCCGCGACGGATCCGTGCGCACGTCGAGGCGGTCCCCGGCCGCGGCGAACGACCACGGCTGCGTGTTGTGGATCGACGGCGCGCGCGTGGCGGCCTCCACCACGTGGCTCCACTGTTCCCGGTCCACCGGCCACCTCCCGTCCGGGCCCCGAGCGGGGCGCGTCGCTGCCGGGTCCCTGCCTACTCCATCACCCACGTCGGCACGGCGGCGCCTCCCCCGGACCGAGACGCGACTCACTCTTGCGGTTGCTGCAAACTTGCAGTCTCTGCAGCTATCTTCGTCCGGTGACCTCCGGCCTGCGCGAGCGCAAGAAGCTCGCCACCCGTTTCGCGCTGCACCAGGCGGCGCTGCAGCTGGTGGCCGAGCGCGGGCTGGACGGCGTCTCGGTCGACGACATCGCCGCCCGCGCGGACGTGTCGCCCCGCACGTTCTTCAACTACTTCCCCGCGAAGGACGACGCGGTCCTCGGCTTCGACACCACCAGCACCCCCGACCTCGCCGAGCGGTTCGCGGCCCGGCCGGCCGGGGAGTCCACGCTGGCGGCGCTGCGGGCGGTCCAGGTCGAGCAGGCCACCGAGATCGCCGCCGAGCCCGAGGGCCTCTGGCCCCTGCGGCTGACCGTCATCGAGGCGGAGCCGGTGCTCATCGCCCGGCTGCACGCCGTCTTCGGTGCGGCGGAGCGGGACCTGGCCGCGGCCATCGCCACCCGCACGGGCACCGACGCCGGCGTCGACGCCCACCCCGCGCTGCTGGCCGGCGTCTCCGGCGTCGCCATGCGCACGGCGCTGCACCGCTGGCTCGCCACCGACTTCACGCGGTCGCTGCCGGACCTGGTCGGCGAGGCCTGGGACGCCCTCGCCGCCGGCCTGTCCGACCCGCGCGCCTGACCTCCCGCACCCGCTCCCACCCCGCTCCCCGAGGAGAACCATGCACGCCCCGCCCGCTCCCACCGCGGCACCGATCGTCCTCACCCGGCGGCGGATCAACCTGATCTTCGGCGCCCTGCTCGCCGGCATGCTCATGGCCGCCCTGGACCAGACGATCGTCGCGACGGCGATGCCGACCATCGTCGGTGACCTCGGCGGCGTCTCGCACATGGCCTGGATGACCACGGCCTACCTGCTCGCCACCACCCTGGTGATGCCGCTCTACGGCAAGTTCGGCGACCTGTTCGGCCGGCGCACGCTCTTCCTCGTCGCCATCGGCCTGTTCACCGTCGCGAGCCTCGGGGCCGCGCTCTCCCCCGACTTCACCTGGCTGGTGATCTGGCGCGGTGTCCAGGGCCTGGGCGGCGGCGGGATGATGATCCTGGCGCAGGCGATCATCGCCGACATCGTCCCGGCGCGTGAGCGCGCGAAGTACATGGGCCCGATCGGCGCGCTGTTCGGCCTGTCGGCCGTGGCCGGACCGCTGGTCGGCGGCTTCTTCACCGACTCGGAGCTGTTCGGGTGGCAGTGGTGCTTCTGGGTCAACGTCCCGGTCGGCCTCGCCGCCTTCGCCATCGGCTGGTTCGCGCTGACCCTGCCGCGCAAGCGCAGCACGACCCCGCTGGACTGGGCGGGCATCGTCACGCTGTCGGCGACCACGACCTCGCTGGTGCTGTTCACCGACTTCGGCGGCAGCGAGGGCTGGGGGGCGGCGCAGACCCTGCTCATGCTCGCCGCCTTCGTCGTCTCGGCGATCCTGTTCGTGGCCGTCGAGCTGCGGGCTCCCGAGCCGATCATCCCGATGAGCCTCTTCCGCAACCCGACCTTCGTCGTCGCGACGGCGCTCGGGCTGGCCGTCGGCCTCGGCATGTTCTCCGCCATCGCCTTCATGCCGACGTACCTGCAGATGAGCTCCGGGCTGTCGGCGGCCAACTCCGGTCTGCTCATGCTGCCGATGACCCTCGGCATCATCATCACGATCCAGGGGTCGGCCGGCTTCATCATGCGCACCGGCCGGTACAAGGTCTTCACCGTCGCCGGCGTCGCGGTCATCCTCGCCGCGCTGGTCTGGATGACGACGCTGTCCGGGGCCACCTCGCTGTGGACCGTCGGCGCGATGTTCTTCCTGCTCGGCGCCGGCCTCGGGCTGATCATGCAGAACGTCGTCCTCGCGGCTCAGAACGCCGTGCCCGCGGCGCAGATCGGCACCGCCACCTCGACGAACAACTACTTCCGCGAGGTGGGCGCCACCCTCGGCGTCGCCGTCTTCGGCACGCTGTTCACCAGCCGGCTGGCCGACAACCTCGCCGATGCGCTGGCCGGCAACGGGCAGCAGGCGGTCGAGGCGGGCATCACCTCGGCCGACTCGCTCACCCCGGCGGCGGTGCAGGCGGCCGGCGACCCGCTGAAGGCCGCGATCGTCGACGCCTACGCGAACTCGCTGGCGCCGGTGTTCTGGTACCTCGTGCCGATCCTGGCCGTGGCGCTCGTCCTCGCCCTGTTCCTCCGCGAGGTCCCGCTGTCGGACACGGCCGGCATGGTCGCCCGCGGCGAGGCCGTCTACGGCGACGAGGACCTGCCGGCCGCGCAGCCGGTCGCCGCGGTCGCGCCCGACGGGACCGAGGTCGTCGTCGTCCCGGCGGAGGCCGGCAGCGGGAGCACTGACTCCCTGCGCGTCTGACCCGACCCGGAGGAGATCCGTCGGCGTGACGCCGACGGATCTCCTCCGGTCGCTCAGGGGCCGAAGTAGAGGCGGACGGCGGTGCCCGACGGGCCGGTGACCACGGCGGCGTCCTCGGCCAGGCTCCACGCCAGCCACATGCCGTGCGGGCCGTCGCCGGAGTCGGGCGGGACGTACCCCAGGGTCTCGTCGCGCAGCCCGGGTCCGGTGTCGGACACCTCGACGACGAACAGGTCACCCTCGGTCCAGGTGGTCACCTCGGCGTAGGCGGCGACCGTCAGCGCGTTGAGGACCAGTTCGTGCGCGGCGAGGACGACGTCGCCCACGCGGGTCCGCCGGTCGGCGGGCACCGCGGCGCACAGCAGCCGGCGCGCCGCCCACGGCGAGGTGATCACCGTGGTCGCCGCGTCCGCCGGTCGCGCCGTCCACGCCGGCTGCGCGGAGCGCAGGAAGCGGACCGGGCCCTCGTAGGCGGCGGCCGGGACCGGCGCACCGTCGGCCCACGTCAGCGGGTGGGTGCGCGCCACCGCCTCCAGGACGTCGGCAGGCAGCCGGCGCCGGTCGTGCAGGCAGAGGCTGTAGTACGGCATGTCGTCGTAGCAGCGGTTGGCGACCGCCTCGAAGCGGCTCCACTCCCGGCCCTCGTCGTCGGCCAGCCACACCGGCTCCGCGGCCAGCCGCCAGTGGGGCACCGACGCGCGGAGGGCCCGCAGGTCCCGGTCGTAGGCCTGCAGCGTCCGGTGGCCGCCGCGCCACCAGGTCTCGGCGGGCGCGAAGACCTGCAGCCGGGCGAGGTCGGCGCCCAGGTGCGCGGCGAGCAGGCTGCGCACGCGGTCACCGGCGACGACGAGCACCGGTTCGTCGCGGGAGAAGCCCTCCAGGACGAACGGCACCACCCGGTGCACGAGCTCGTGATCGGTGCCGAAGACGAAACCCTCGTGGGCCAGCCGGGTGCCGTCCCAGCTCCCGGTCGGACGGACCAGCGTCACCCCCGCGACGCTACCCCGCGCCGGGACGGTGAGGGAGGGCCGGCGGACGGAGCGGTTCCGCCGGGCCGTCCGCGCCGGCGTACCGACCCACCGACACGTCGACCGGTACGTGCAGCGCCGCCCACCAGCCGTACCCGCCGGCGCCGACCACCGAGACGAGCACGGCGACGTAGGCCCACACCCACGGGTCGGCCGCGTCGAGTTCCGACCGGTACCGGACGAGCACCACCAGCTCCAGTGCCCCGAACACCGTGTACGTCACGGCCGACACCAGGAGGTCGTCCATGTCCCGCTGGCCGATCGCGAGCGCGGCGGCGACCCCGAAGGCGATCAGCCAGGCACCGATCACCATGGCGCTGAGCGGGGTGATCTCCCAGGGCCAGAAGCCGGCGACGCTCATCACCATGTGGTGGACCGTCAACCCGCTGAGTACCAGGACCGCACCCGCCGCGAGCATGACCGCGCCCTGGACGGCCAGCACCGCGACCAGCACCGCGGGCATGGGCCGGCGCCCCTCGGACAGCCAGGTCCGGCGGTCGTCCTGCCGGAGGACGACCACGATCCCGACCACTGGGACGACGAGGTAGACCGCCAACCACAGCCAGGCGGCGAACCGGGCGAGCGCGCCGCCGTCGGTGAGGTGCAGGCGGTGCGTGTGGATCAGCGAGGCGGTGAGGACCAGCGTCGCGTAGACGGTCACCGTGAGCACCGGCGTCCGGATGCTGCTCCACCGCTCCTGCCGGAGGGACAGCAGCGACAGCACCAGGCCGGCCGCGAACCCGGCGCCGAGGAAGGCAGCGGTCAGCTCCGAGCCGATGCTCCAGGCGAAGTCCTCCCGGGCCCGGCCCGGGAAGCCGAGGAGGGAGACGACCGCGAGCAGGGTGAAGACCGCGAAGGCGGACAGCAGCCACCGCGTGCCGGCCAGCACCCGCTCACCGGGGTCCGGCCCCTCGGGAGTGGGGAGATCCATCGCTGCACCGCCGCCCTCGCTCGGGAGGGTCCGGACGATCCGTCACCGCAGCCGCCACCGGCCGGGCCCACGCGCCCCGAGGCTCCTCCTCGGCCGCGAGACGGACAAGAGGCTCCGGGCACCCGCCGGGCCGGGCGGCGGGGCGAGGTCCGCGGTCTCAGCCGCCGAGCAGCACGTAGCCGCAGGCCAGGACCCCGAGCATCGCGGCGAGACCGGCCAGCAGCGCGGCCGGCCGGCCCGGTCCGGGGACGTCCGCGGGGGCTTCCCCCGCCAGCACCCGCGCCGTGGAGCGGTACCGCTGCCGCGCCGTCCGGAACAGCAGCGCGGCGAGCAGACCGCCGACGCCCGCGACCACCCAGGCCCAGGGTCCCGAGGAAGGAGCGACCAGGCGCGCGGCGACCACCGCTCCGGCAGCGATGCCCAGTGCCGTCCGCCGCCAGGCCAGCGAGGTGCGCTCGGCCTGCGCACCGGGCGGCGCCTCGGTCACGCGGCCAGCAGGGCGACGAGGACGAGGACCGCCGCGGCCGCGGCCCCCAGCGCGACGACCGGGCCGAGCAGGGACGACGGCAGCGGCCGCCGCAGCCGCAACGCCCGCTCCACCGCCGCCCACCGCACCCAGGCAAGGGCGGGCGTGAGCGCCCCGAGGCCCACGAGGACGAGCGCCGCCGCCCGGCGCAGGCCGGGCTGCACGTCGAGATCGAGCGCCTCGAGCGCGACGCCGCCGGCGGCCAGCGCGAGACCGGTGCGGATCCAGGCGAGGAAGGTGCGCTCGTTCGCCAGGCTGGCGCGCGCGTCCGGCTCCTCGCCGACGCCGTACACCCGGCGCGGGAAGCGGCCGGTCACGCGAGCCCGTGGGCGGCCAGCAGGGTCGGCAGCGCCTCGACGGGGATGCCCCGGCCGTCGTCGGGCCGCGGCCAGTGGACGGCGATCTCGTCGATGCCGGCGTCGGCCAGCCGGCCCAGGGTGTCGGCGTACCGCTCGGCGCTCTCGAACGGCCAGACCACCTCCAGCCCGACGAGCACCACCCGCCGCAGCGCCGCGGGCTCCCGGCCCTCCTCGGCCAGGGCATCGGTCAGCCGCCCGCTCTGGTCGGCGACCGCGGTCAGCCACTCCTCCGCCGGGACGTCGGCGCCGAACGGGCCGTAGGTCACCCAGCCCGAGCCGTACCGGGCGGCCAGGCGCAGCGCCTTCGGGCCGGTCGCGGCCACCGTGAACGGCACGCGGGGCTGCTGCACGCAGCCTGGCATCTGGCCGGCCTCCACCGCCGAGTACCGCTCCCCGTGCACGGTGGTCACCGGCTGCCGCAGCAGCGTGTCGAGCAGCGACAGCCACTCGGCGAACCGGTCGCTGCGTTCCGCGCGCGTCAGGGACTCACCCAGCACCAGGGCGTCCAGGCCCTCGGTGCCCACCCCGACGCCGAGCTCGAGCCGGCCGCCGGTGAGCTGGTCGAGGGTCATCAGCTCCTTGGCGAACGGGACCGGGTGCCGGAAGTTCGGCGAGGCGATCAGCGTGCCCAGCCGCACCCGGCCGGTGACCCCGGCGGCCGCGGCGAGCAGCGGGACGGCGCCGTACCAGGGGTTGTCCCGCAGCAGCGGCCAGCGCAGGTGGTCGTAGGTCCAGACCGTGCCGACACCCGCCGCCTCGGCGGCCCGCACGTCGTCCAGGAACGTGGACACCGGGTGGCGGTCGGGCAGGACGACGGCGGAGAGGTCGAGGGTCACCGCAGGAGTATCGACGGCCCGGCCGACAGGACGGAGATCACGGTCGCGGAAACAGTTGGGGCACCAACGGTTGGCGTACCATCGAGCCATGACCACCGCAGCCGGGGCCGACGTCCTCGACGACCCCCTCGCTCTCGAACGGCAGGTCTGCTTCGCGCTCTCCGTGGCCGCGCGGACCGTCGTGTCGGTCTACCGGCCGTGGCTGGAGCCGATGGGGCTCACCCACCCGCAGTACCTGGTCATGCTGGCGCTGTGGCAGCACGGCCCGCTCGCCCTGAAGGACCTCAGCCGCATGCTGCAGCTCGATCCGGGCACGCTCTCCCCGCTGGTCAAGCGGCTCGAGGCGGCCGGCTACGTCCGCCGCGACCGCGACGCCCGCGACGAGCGGAACCTGGCCATCGCCCTCACCGATCCCGGCCGGGCGCTGCGCGAGCGCGCCGAGCGGATCCCCGAGGGCATCGTGGCCTCCCTGGGTCTGCCGGTGGCCGACCTGGTGGCGCTGCAGCAGGCACTGACCCGCGTCAACGCCGCCGCGCAGGTGGCCCTCGCGCGGGCGGGAGGAGCGGCATGAGCAGCCCGGTCACCGACTCGTCGCCGGTCCGGCCGAACCCGCTGCGCTGGGTGCTCTACGCGCTGGGCGCCGGCCTGCCCGCGCGGCACCGCAGCTGGGTGCTGCACGACGTCACCACCGGCACCTGGGTGCTGCGGCACGCCGGCCGGACGATGGTGCAGCTCGCCGTCCCCGTGCTGCTGATCGTGGCCCTCGTCCCCGGGTCGCTGGGCCTGCGGCTGGGCATGTCGCTGATCGGCGTCATCCTCGGGCTGGCGTTCTCGCTGGCCTACATGACCGAGACCGTGGAGAACCGGGTCGCGAAGGCCGGCTACCCGGTGGGCAGCGCCCAGGCCGGCCGCGACCGCCGCTCCGCCGAGCGCGAGGTGCTCGCCGCGCTTCGCCGCCGCGACGCGGCCGCGAAGCGGGCCGCCCGCTACCGGGCCCGGCAGGGCCGCTGAGGGAGGATCGCCGGGTCCCCACCCCGAGGAGTCCGCGTGGCCGTCAGCCCGACCGGTGAGCAGTACGTCCTGCGCAGCGGGGACGACGAGGTCACCGTCGTGGAGGTCGGCGCCGGACTCCGGTCCTACCGGCACGGGGAACGCGAGCTGCTCGACGGCTACGACGCGGCCGAGATCCCCCGCTACAGCCGCGGCGAGGTGCTCGCCCCCTGGCCCAACCGGATCGCCGACGGGCGCTGGACCTGGGACGGCGCCGAGCACCAGCTGGCCCTGACCGAGCCCGACCGGGCCACGGCCATCCACGGCCTCGTGAACCACGTGCCCTGGACCGTCCTCGACCGCGCGTCCGACCGCCTGGAGCTCGGGTACCTGCTGTACCCGCAGCCGGGCTACCCCTTCCCGCTCCGGCTGCGCATCCGCCACGAGCTGACCGCGCACGGCCTGCGGGTGACGACGACGGCGACCAACGAGGGCGACGTCCCGCTGCCCTACGGCGAGGGCCACCACCCCTACCTCGCCGCCGGGCCGGGGCTGCACGTCGACGACTGCACCCTGGTCGCCCCGGCAGCGACCCGGCTGACGACCGACGAGCGGCTGATCCCGACCGGACGGGTGCCGGTGGCCGGCACACCCGCCGACCTCCGGGCCGGACGGCGGATCGGGGACCTCCGGCTCGACGACTGCTTCACCGACCTCGAGCGGGACGCCGACGGCCGCGCGGTCGTGCGGCTCACCCGCCCCGACGGCACCGGCGCCGGCCTCTGGATGGACGGGTCCTTCGGCTACCTGCAGCTGTTCACCGGGGACTCGATCCCGGGCGAGGACTCCCGCCGCGGCCTGGCGGTCGAGCCCATGACGTGCCCGCCCGGCGCCTTCGCCACCGGCGAGGCCGTGCAGCGGCTGGCCCCGGGCGGGTCGGTCACCGCGAGCTGGGGTCTGTTCCCGATCGGCCGAGGGTGAGGTCGCGGGCCTCGGCGTAGCGGGCGCGGACGCCGGGCTGCGGATCGGCCTCGTGCACCTCGGTGCCCGGGAGCGGCCAGTCCGGCGGGCCGTCCCCGCCGGCGAGCACCCAGGCGGCCTGCCGCGCCGCGCCGTCGGCGACGTACTCGCCCGGCGGGGGCACGAGGACCGGCACCCCGAGGACGGCGGGGGCGAGCGCGCGCACCGCCGACGACCGCGCGGCACCGCCCACGAGGAAGACCCGGCGGACCGGCGTGCCACCGGCGGCGACGGCGTCCAGCCCGTCGGCCAGGCCACAGAGCATCCCCTCGACCGCGGCGCGGGCGAGGTAGGAGGGCTCCGCGGTGGTCAGCGTGAGGCCGTGCAGCGCGCCGGTGGACGTCGGCCGGTCCGGCGTGCGCTCACCCTCCAGGTAGGGCACCACGACCAGCCCGCCGGAGCCCGGCGGCGCCGACTGCGCCAGCCGGGAGAGCCGGCTGTGGTCGACGCCCAGCAGGCGGGCGGTGGCGTCCAGCACGCGGGCGGCGTTGAGGGTGGCGACCAGCGGCAGGAAGTTGCCGGTGGCATCGGCGAACCCGGCCACCGTGCCGGACGGGTCGGCGACCGGAGCCGTGGACACCATCGACACCACGCCGGACGTCCCGATCGAGACGACGACGTCGCCGGGGCGCGCGGCCAGCGCGAGCGCGGCGGCGGCGTTGTCGCCCGTGCCCGGCCCGAGCACCGCGCCCGCGGGCATGGTCCCGGCCGCCTCGGCGGGACCCAGGACCCGCGGGACGACGGGCGTGCTCCCCAGTGCGCGCTGGAGCAGGTCGGGGCGGTACTCCCCCGTCGCCGCCGACCAGTAGCCGGTGCCGCTGGCGTCGCCACGGTCGGTGACGAGGGCGTCCAGGTGCCCGGAGCCCGCCAGCCGCCACGTCAGGTAGTCGTGCGGCAGGCAGACGGCGGCGGTCCGCCCGGCGTTCGCCGGCTCGTGCTCGGCCAGCCAGCGCAGCTTCGTCACGGTGAACGACGCGACCGGGACCAGCCCGACCGCCTCCGCCCACGCCCGCCGGCCGGCGTCGCCGCCACCGAGCTCCTCGATCAGGTCGGTCGCCGCGCCGGCGGAGCGGGTGTCGTTCCAGAGCAGCGCGGGCCGCACCACCTCGCCGTCGGCGTCCAGGCACACCATCCCGTGCTGCTGCCCGCCGACGGCGACGGCGGCGACGTCGTCCAGCCCGCCGGCCCGCTCGACCGCGACGTCCAGCGCCGCCGCCCACGCCGCGGGGTCGACCTCGGTGCCCTCCGGGTGCGGCGCCCGGCCCTCCCGGACCAGGCGGCCGCTGCCCGCGTCCCGGACGACGACCTTGCAGGCCTGGGTCGACGTGTCGATCCCCGCGACGAGCGTCATCGGATCAGCGGGCGCCGAGGGCGTGCTCGACCGCCAGCTGCGAGAGCCGGACGGCACCGAACCCGCGCGCGGCCGCCGCCTCGACGTCGAAGTCCTCGAACGCCGACCGGTCGGCCAGGAGGTCCTCGTACGTCTCGCCCGCGGCCAGCGTCGGCTGCCCCAGCTCGGGCACGCGCGCCGCGGCCAGGGCCTCGGCCACCTCGGGGTCGGCGCGGAAGGCGGCTGCGCGCTCCTTGAGCAGCAGGTAGGTGCGCATGTTGGCCGCGGCCGAGTGCCAGACGCCGTCCATGTCCTCGGTGCGCAGCGGCTTGTAGTCGAAGTGCCGCGGCCCCTCGTAGCGCGGGCCGCCGGAGGGGAAGCCGTTCTCCAGCAGGTCGACGGTGGCGAACGCCGACAGCAGGTCGCCGTGGCCGAAGACCAGGTCCTGGTCGAACTTCGGGCCGTGCTGGCCGTTCAGGTCGAGGTGGAAGAGCTTGCCCTGCCACAGCGCCTGGGCGATGCCGTGCGTGTAGTTGAGGTTGGCCATCTGCTCGTGCCCGACCTCGGGGTTCAGCCCCACCATGTCGGCGTGCTCGAGGGTGGAGATGAAGCCCAGCGCGTGGCCGATCGTGGGCAGGAAGATGTCGCCGCGCGGCTCGTTGGGCTTGGGTTCCAGCGCCAGGCGCAGGCCGTAGCCGCGGTCGATCGAGTACTGGGCCAGGGTGTCGATGCCCTCGCGGTAGCGGTCGAGTGCGGCGCCGAGGTCCTTGGCGACGTCGACCTCGGCGCCCTCGCGGCCGCCCCACAGCACGTAGGTCTCCGCGCCCAGCTCCGCGGCGAGGTCCATGTTCCGCATGACCTTGCGCATCGCGTAGCGGCGGACGTCGCGGTCGTTGGCGGTGAGCGCGCCCTCCTTGAACACCGGGTGGGTGAACAGGTTGGTGGTCACCATCGGCACGACCAGGCCGGTCTCCTCGAGGGCGGCGCGGAACCGCTGGATCGCCTTGTCGCGGTCCGACGAGTCGCTGCCGAACGGGATCAGGTCGTCGTCGTGGAAGGTCACGCCGTAGGCGCCCATGCCGGCCAGCCGGTGCACCGTCTCGACCGGGTCGACCGGCTCGCGCGTGGCGTCACCGAAGGGGTCGCGGGCCTGCCAGCCGACGGTCCAGAGACCGAACGTGAACTTGTCCTCGCGGGTGGGCTGCGGCGCGCTCATGACGGGTCCCCTTCGGGTGATGCGGTTTTGTTTGACCATAGGACAAAGTGGTCGGCGCCACTAGTCTCGACCTGTGGCGGACGGCGAGGCGGCGCAGCAGGGCGCGCGCCAGTCGACGCTGCGCGCCAGCAACCTCGGGCTCGTCCTCCGCACCGTGTGCGCCGCCGACCGGCCGCCGTCGCGCGCCGACGTCGCCGCCCGCACGGGCATGACCCGGGCCACCGCGGCCCGGCTCGTCGACGCCCTCGTCGCCGGCGGGCTCCTCGCCGAGGGCGAGCGCGACCCGCTGCCACGCCGGGGACGGCCGGGCACCCCGCTGCTGGCGGGCGGGCGGGTGGCCGCGCTCGGCCTGCAGGTCGACGCCGGCCTGCTCGCCGCCCGCGTGCTGGACCTGCGCGGCCGGGTGCTCGCCGAGCGGCTCGAGGACGGCGACTGGGTGGGCAGCGAGCCCGGCCCGACGCTGGAGCGGCTCGGCCGGCTGGCCGCCACGGTCCTGGCCGGCGTGCCCGCCGGGGTGCGCCTGGCCGGCGCCGGCCTCGCGCTGCCGGGGATCGTCGACGCCGGCCGGGGGGTCCTGCTCCGGGCGCCGAACCTGGGCTGGCACGACGTCGCCCCGGCCGCCGTCCTGGCGCCGTCCCTGCCCGCCGGCCTGCACCCGCTGCTCGGCAACGAGGCCGACCTCGCCGCGCGCACCGTCGCGGAGACCGCGCCCGGTCGCGCGGGCCCGCACCGGGACTTCCTCTACGTCTCCGGCCAGATCGGCGTCGGCGGCGCGGTCGTGCTCGACGGGCAGGTGATGCGCGGCAGCGCCGGCTGGGCGGGCGAGGTCGGGCACGTCTGCGTCGACCCGGCCGGGCCGGCCTGCCGGTGCGGCTCGACCGGGTGCCTGGAGCAGTACGCCGGCCGGCACGCCCTGCTGGCGGCCGCCGGGCTGCCGCGCGACGCGTCCCCGGAGGTGCTGCTCGACAACGCGGCCGCCGGCGACCCCCGGGCGGGAGCGGCGCTCGACGGCGCACGGCGGGCGCTGGCCATCGCGCTGGCCGGCGTGCTCAACGTCCTCGACATCCCGACGGTGGTGCTGGGCGGGCACCTCGGCCGCCTCGCCGCCGTCCTGCGGCCCGGGCTGGAGGACGACCTGGCCGTGCGGGTGCTCTCGGCGCGCTGGCGCCGGCCGCGGATCGAGGCCGCCGGGGCCGACGCCGCACCCGCCGCCACCGGCGCCGCCCTGCACACCCTCGCCGGTGTGCTCGCCGACCCGGTCGGCTGGCTGGACTGACCGGCCCGGCGCGCTCCCCCGCGCGGGGGAGGAAGGCCCGGTCGGACGGCCGCTCCGCCTAGCATCTCGGCATGGCCGACGGAGAGCGCGAGCGCCCGTCGGTCACCATCTACGACGTCGCCCGGGTGGCCGAGGTCGCGCCGTCGACGGTCTCCCGCGCGTTCTCCCGTCCCGGCCGGGTGAACTCCGAGACCGCGGCCCGGATCCGCAAGGTGGCCGACGAGCTCGGCTACCGGACCAGCCCGCTGGCCCGCGCGGTGTCGTCCTCACGGACGCGGCTCATGGCCCTGGTGGTCTCCGACGTCGCGAACCCCTTCTATGCCGAGGTCATCCACGGCGCGCAGGCGGCGGCGACGGCGGCCGGCTACACGCTGCTGCTGATCGACGCGCAGGAGTCCGAGCGCCTGGAGCGGGCGACGCTGGACCGCGCCCTCCCCTCGGTCGACGGGGTGCTGCTGGCCGGCACCCGCCTGTCGGACTCGGCCATCCGCATGCTGTCCAAGCAGAAGCCGGTGATCGTGCTGAACCGGACGATCGTCGACGTCCCCTCGGTGGTGCCCGACAACGCCCGAGGGATCCGGCTGGCCGTCGAGCACCTCGCCGACCTCGGGCACCGGTCGATCACCTACCTCTCCGGTCCCGAGGCCTCCTGGGCCGACGGCGCCCGGTGGCGGGCGGTGCTGGAGGCGACGGCGGCCCTGTCGCTGCGGGCACGCCGCGCCGGGCCCTTCCCGCCGGACCTCGCCGGTGGGGTCCGCGCGGCCGAGGACTTCGGCGACCGCTATCCGTCGGCCGTCATCGCCTACAACGACCAGCTGGCCATCGGTCTCGTCCGCGGGCTGACCGCCCGCGGCGTCCGGGTGCCGCGCGACGTCAGCGTGGTCGGCTTCGACAACATCCCGGTCGCGGACCTGATCACGCCCGGCCTCACGACCGTCGCGGCTCCGCTCTACACCGAGGGCGCGACCGCCACCCGCCACCTGCTGACCCTCGTCGCCAGCGGGCAGCGGGGCACGAGCCTGTCCGCCGTCCTGCCGGTGAAGCTCGTCGTCCGCGGCTCGACCGCGCGGCGCGGCCGGCGGCGCAGCGTGCCCGCACCGGCGGCGGCACCCGAGGCCTGACCCGCTAGCCGTCGCCCGCCGGGTCCAGCCCCGCCGCCAGGCCCTGCGCCTGGGCCAGCACCTGCTTGACCGGCCGGTCCAGCGCCGCGGCCGCGCGGACGACGTCCTCCCACTCCGGCATGGCGTTGAGCACCCGGCCGTCGGCGGCGAGGCCCAGCTTCACCGCGATCGGCTGCCCGTCCAGGTCCACGGTGCGGAAGGCCCGGGCCAGCGCGTACCGGCGGGTGGGCGTCTCCCGGACCCCCAGCGTGGGGGTCTCGGCGAAGAGGACGGCGCGCACCGCGTCGGTGGCCGCGGGCTCGGTCAGCGCCGTGACGAGGTGAGCCGGGCGCCCCTTCTTCATCAGCACCGGCGTCAGCCAGGCGTCCCGCGAACCGGCGGCCAGCAGCGCGGCGAGGACGCCCGGCCAGGCCCGCGGGTCGAGGTCGTCGACGGTGGCCTCGACGAGCAGCAGTTCCTCGGCACCGGTCGACGGAGCGGCGGACTCCCCCACCACCAGCCGGACCGCGTTGGGCCGGTGCGCCGGGTCGCGCCCGCCGGCGCCGACGCCGGTCCGGCCGACCCGCACCGCCGGCATCGCGCCCCAGCCGTCGGCCAGGGTGGTCGCCAGGGCCACTCCCGTCGGGGTGGCCAGCTCCTGGTCGTCGGGTCCCCCGTGCGCCGGCGCCCCGGTGGCGGCCAGCAGCGCGAGGACGGCCGGCCCCGGCACGGGGATGCGGCCGTGCGCGGTGTCGGCGGAGCCGCCGCCGAGCGCGATCGGCGAGACGACGAGGCGGTCGAGGCCCAGTTCGGCGAACCCGGCGCAGACGCCCACCACGTCGGCGATCGCGTCGAGCGCACCCACCTCGTGGAAGTGCACCTCCTCCGGCCGTACGCCGTGCACGTGCGCCTCGGCCCGGGCCAGGGCCTCGAAGACGGCCGCCGAGGAGGAGCGCAGCGGTTCGGGCAGCCGGTCCAGCAGCAGCCGGACGTCGGCCCAGGTGCGGTGCGGCTGGCCGGCCTCGGGTGCGTCGACGTGCACGTGGACCGCACGCAGCCCGCCCCGGCGGACCTCCTCCGCGCGCAGAGTCACCGGCACGTCGAGCGGGGCGAGCGCTGCGCGGAGGTCGTCGAGTGCGACGCCGGCGTCGACGAGCGCGCCGAGGAGCATGTCGCCGGAGACGCCGTTGGATAGGTCCAGCCAGCCGATCCGGCTCACGCGTTGCTCTCCCGGGCCGCGGCCAGGCCCCGGGCGATCCGCGCGGCGGCCACGCCCGCGCCGAACCCGTTGTCGATGTTGCAGACGACGACGCCGGGCGCGCAGGAGTTCAGCATCCCGAGCAGGGCGGACAGACCGGAGAAGCTGGCGCCGTAGCCGACGCTGGTGGGCACGGCGATCACCGGCGTGCCGACCAGCCCCCCGACGACGCTGGGCAGCGCGCCCTCCATGCCGGCCACGACCACCACCGCGTCGGCGCCGGCGAGCACCGGCCGGGCGGCGAGCACCCGGTGCAGGCCGGCGACGCCGACGTCGGTCACCCGGACGACACCGGCACCGGAGGCACGCAGCGTGAGGGCCGCCTCCGCGGCGACCGGCTCGTCGGAGGTGCCGGCGGTGACCACGGCGACGGTGCCACGCGGCTCGGGCAGCTCGCCCACCGCGACCGTCGTCCGGTCGACCGTGGCGCCGGGCCAGCGACCGCGGAGGGCCGCCACGGTCTCCGGCGTCGCCCGCGTGACCAGAGCGGGGCGGCCGGGCGCGGTCTCGCGGAGCGTGGCGACGACGGCCAGCACCTCCTCGGTGGTCTTGCCCGCGCCGTACACGACCTCGGGGTCACCGGTCCGCTCCAGGCGGTCGGTGTCGACCCGCGCGAAGCCCAGGTCGACGTACCCGGGGTCGGGGTCGCTCATCGGCCGACCGGGGTCAGCTCGAAGGCGCGGCCCGGGCGGTAGGCCTCCCCGTCCAGCGCCGCGTCCCGGACGCCGGGGTCGACGGCGCGCATCGCCGCCAGGACGGCGGCCACCACCGCGTCGTCCACCAGGGACCGGTCGGCGTCGCGCACCTCGATCCGCACCTCGTCGTCGCGCAGCCGGCAGCGTACGACGCGGATCCCGGTGAGCCGGGTGACCAGCTCCTCCCCCACCTCGACCGCCCGCAGCCGGAGCGGGGTGACCGGCGTGCCGGTGTACAGGCGGCTGGCCAGGCAGGGGGCGGCCGGCAGGTCGGCGCAGTCGAGGCCGAGGGAGGCGGCGACCGCGCGGATGCCGGCCTTGCCGATGCCGGCCTCGACGTAGGGGTGGCGCACGCCCCGCTCGGCGGCCGCGCGCAGGCCCGGCCGGTACTCGCCCAGGTCGTCGGTGTTGGCGCCGGAGAGGAGGACGTGGGTGCCGCCGACGCGGTCGACCAGCTCGCCCATGGCGTCGTAGAGGTGGGACTTGCAGACGTAGCAGCGGTCGCGCGGGTTGGCGAGGTACCGCGGGTCGTCGAACTCGCCGGAGCGGACCGTGCGCAGCGTCCACCCCTCGCGGGCAGCCGCCTCGAGCACCCGGGCGGTGGCGGCGGCCGGGACCGCCGGGGTCACGCTGTGCACGACGACCGTGCCGGCCGGGTCCGCGCGGTGCGCGACCGTCGCCAGCAGCAGGCTGTCCACCCCGCCGCTGCAGGCCACCGCCCGCAGCGGCACCTCCGCCAGCCGCTCCCGCAGCCGCCGAAGCTCCGCGTCCGCCGTCACGGGCGGGCCAGCCGGAACAGGACCTCGCCGGCCTCGGGCACCAGCAGGGTGTCCGCGTCGGCTGCGGCCGCGGTGAGGTCGACCTCGGCCGGGTCGAGGTACTCCAGGTTCGCCGCGCGGACGACGTCCTCGGGGATGCCGGTGGCGAGCGTGACCCGCACCCGCGGCTGCTCGACCCCGGTGGCGGCGTCGTAGGTGCCGGCGCCGCGCAGGTGGGTGGAGTGCGCGAGCACGCCCCAGTGCAGGTGGGAGAAGCGGTCCCACTGCTGCACGAAGTAGTCGCGGCAGTGGTAGCCGATCTCCTCGATCTCGGGGTGCATCGCGGAGATCTGCGTGATGTGCGGGGCGTAGACCACGACCTCGCCGCCGTCGGCGACGACCGGCTCGACCTTGTAGAAGCCCTTCGCCGCGGTCCACATGTCGTCGTACTTCTCCGGGACCACCGACACCACCCGGCGGACCGGGGCGTCGAGGTACCGGACGTGGGTCTGCGCGGAGACGTCGGCGGCCGCGGCCCACGCGCCCTGCGGCTCGCCGAAGGCCACCGAGTGCAGGGCGCCGCTGCCGGACTGGGCGACGACGCAGACGGCGAGCCGCTGGGCGGGCACCAGCGCGGCGGCCTCGTCGATGAGCGCCCGGACCGGGGTGGTGCCCCGGGTGCCGATGATGTCGGCGCTGCTGATGAGCGCGCCCAGCCAGTGCGAGAGGTCGATGATCTCCTGGCCGGCGACGCCCGGGAAGAAGTACTTGTTGCCGCCGGAGAAGCCGACCACCTCGTGCGGGAACACCGGACCGAGGACCAGCGCGACGTCGTGCTCGACGACGGCGCGGTTGAGCCGCACGTCGACGCTCTCGGCCAGCCGGCCCTCCGACAGCTCCGCGACCCGCTCGGCCGGGATGGTCCCGAGCGAGACGAAGGTGTCCGGGTCGGCCCACTCGTGGTTGAGCACGGTGGTGCCGGGATAGCGGGCGGCGAGGTCCCCGGCCGGGTAGCCGAGGTGGCGGGCCAGCTGCGCCTCCGACATCGCCGCGTGGGTGCCGAGCGCGATCAGCACGGTCAGCCGGCTGACCCGCCCGACCAGCGCGCCGTGCACCGCCGACAGCAGCAGCGGCAGCGGGCAGCTGCGGGTGGCGTCCGGGACGACGACGCAGACGCTGCGCCCGTCGAGGTCCTGGCCGGCCAGGCACTCGGCGAGGAAGTCGGTCACCCGGTCGTCGGGCAGGACGTCGCCCGCGCCGCCGAGCGTGGTGACGGAGGCGGCCGTGCGGAACCGGGGCGAGGACACCTGCGTCATGGCCGCACCATGCGCTGCCGGCGCAGCGGGGGCAACCGTCGGCGCCGTTCACCGGCGACGGCCGGGAGGGCGGGCGGCAACTCGTGGCAACCCGTTCCGGGGGACGTGTCCTGATCCACAGCATGGTCGGCATGTCCGCTCCCGCCGCGCTCGACCGGCACCCGGACCGCCTGCTGCCGGCCGACCCCGGTGTCCGGGCGATCGCCCGCCGGCTCTACGACGCGGTACGCGGACTGCCGATCCTGTCGCCGCACGGGCACGTCGACCCCCGGATGCTCGCCGACGACGTCCCGTTCGCCGACCCGGCGGGTCTGTTCGTGACGCCGGACCACTACGTCACCCGCCTGCTGCACGCCAGCGGGGTGTCGCTGGCCGACCTCGGCGTCGGGCAGGGGCCGCTGCCGGAGGCGGAGTCCCGGCAGGTGTGGCGCCGGCTCTGCACGCACTGGTCGGTGCTGGCCGGCACCCCGACGCGCTACTGGCTGGAGTCCGAGCTCGCCGAGGTGTTCGACATCGCGGTGCGCCCGTCGGCCGCCACGGCCGACACCATCTACGACCAGGTCGCCGAGCGGCTGACCAAGGACGCCTACCGGCCGCGGGCGCTGTTCGAGCGCTTCGGCATCGAGGTCCTGGCCACCACCGACGACCCGTGCGACGACCTGTCCGCGCACGCCGAGCTCGCCGCCGACCCCGCGTTCCCCGGGCGGGTGATCCCCACCTTCCGGCCCGACCGGTACCTGGAGGCAGCCGCCCCCGGCTGGGCCGACGCGGTGGCGCGGCTGGGCGAGGTGAGCGGCGTCGACACCGGCAGCTGGGCCGGCTGGGTCGAGGCCATGGAGAGCCGCCGGGCGCACTTCCGGGCGCACGGCGCGACCTCGGCCGACCACAGCCACGAGGACGTCGGCACCGAACCCCTCGCGGACCCCGACCGCGTCTACCGCGCCGCCCTGGCGGGGACGGCGTCGGCGGCCGAGCGGGTGGCGCTGCGCCGGCACATGCTGCTGGAGATGGCCCGGATGTCGTGCGACGACGGGCTGGTCATGACGCTGCACCCCGGCGTCCGGCGCAACCACCACCGGCCGACCTTCGAGGCGCACGGCCCCGACACCGGCCACGACATCCCGCTGCGGGTCGAGTACACCGACGCGCTGCGCCCGCTGCTCGAGCGCTTCGGCACGCACCCCTCGCTGCACCTGGTGCTGTTCACCCTCGACGAGACCGTCTTCTCCCGCGAGCTCGGCCCGCTGGCCGGCTTCTACCCCGCCGTGTACGTCGGGGCGCCGTGGTGGTTCCTCGACGCCCCGGACGCCGTGCGCCGCTTCCGCGGGGCGGTGACCGAGTCCGCCGGCTTCCGCCGCACCTCGGGGTTCATCGACGACACCCGGGCGTTCTGCTCCATCCCGGCCCGGCACGACATGTCCCGGCGCCTGGACAGCGGCTACCTGGCCCGCCTCGTCGCCGAGCACGTCCTCGGCGAGGACGAGGCCGGCGAGATCGCCGTCGACCTCGTCGACCGCCGGCCGCGCGAGGTCTTCAAGCTGTGACCGCCCGTCCGCTGCGCCGCGGGCCCGGCGCGGCGGCACCGGTGCGCGCCGTCCACCTCGGGCTGGGCAGCTTCTTCCGCGCCCACCAGGCCTGGTACACCGACCGCGCCGGCTCCCGGGACGGCGAGGACTGGGGCATCGCGGCCTTCACCGGCCGGCGCCCCGACCTCGCCGACGCGCTGACCGCCCAGGACGGGCTGTACACGCTGGTCACCCGCGCTCCCGACGGCGACCGGTTCGACGTCGTCCGCTCGGTCGTCCGGGCGCACGCCGCGGCCGACACCGGCGCCTGGCTGGACCTGCTCGCCGACCCCGCGGTCCGGGTGGTCACGACCACGGTCACCGAGGCCGGCTACGCCCGCCGGCCCGACGGGGCCCTGGACACCGGCGCCCCGCAGGTGGCCCGGGACCTCGCCGCGCTGCGGGCCGACCCCCGCGCCGCCGTCGGGTCGGTGCCGGCCCGGCTCGTGGCCGGCCTGCTCGCCCGCCGGGCCACCGACGCCGGTCCGCTGACCCTCGTGCCCTGCGACAACCTCCCCGACAACGGCGCCGCGCTCGCCGGGGTCGTCCGGGAGTTCGCCGCGGCGGTCGACCCGACGCTGCCGGACTGGATCGGCGCGCACGTCGCCACGGCCACGACGATGGTCGACCGGATCACCCCCGAGCCCACTCCCGAGGACGTCGCGACCGTGCGGGCCGCCACCGGCACCGACGACCGCGCGCCGGTGGTCACCGAGCCGTTCAGCGAGTGGGTCGTCGCCGGGGCGTTCCCCGGCGGCCGGCCGGCCTGGGAGCGGGCCGGCGCCGTCCTGACCGACGACGTCACCCCGTTCGAGCAGCGCAAGCTGTGGCTGCTCAACGGCGGGCACTCCCTGCTCGCCTACGTCGGCGGGCTGCGCGGCTGCACGTCCGTGGCCGAGGCCGTCGCCGACGAGCACTGCGCCGCCCTCCTGCGGCAGTGGTGGGCGGTCTGCATCCCGTACCTCTCCGTGCCCCGGGACGAGGCCGAGCGCTACTGCGCGGCCCTGCTGGAGCGGTTCGCCAACCCCCGGATGCGGCACGCGCTCGCCCAGATCGCCACCGACGGCTCGCAGAAGCTCCCCGTCCGGCTGCTGCCGGTGCTCCGCCTCGAACGGGCCGCCGGCCGGCTCCCGGCGCCGGTCGTCGCCGTCCTCGGCGCGTGGGTCGCCCACCTGAGCGGCAGCGGGCTGCCGGTCCGCGACGTGCGGGCCGAGGAGCTCCGGCACCTCACCGGGGACGTCGCCCGGGCGCTCGCCGCCCTCGACCCGGCGCTGGCCGACGACGCCGAGCTGGTGGGCGCCGTCCGCGCGGAGACCGCCGGGCTGCTGGGCCGCCGGTGAGCGGGCTGCCGGTGGGTGCGCCGGGAGGTCCGCCGCCCGGGGACGTCGTCATCGGGCTCGACGTCGGCACCACGGCGGCCAAGGCCGTCGCCTTCTCCCCCGGTTCGGCCTGGCGGGCCACCGCGCTGCGCGAGTACCCGCTCTCCGAGCCCCGGCCGGGCTGGCAGGTGCAGGACCCCGACGCGGTGGTGGCCGCCACGCTCGAGGCGCTGCGGGAGTGCGTGACCGCCACCGCGGGTGCGCCGGTCACGGCGGTCTCCGTCGGCACCGCGATGCACGGCCTGCTCGCGCTCGACCGGGACTCCCGGCCGGTCAGCCCGCTGCTGACCTGGGCGGACTCCCGGGCGACCGGGCAGGCGCGGTGGCTGCGCGAGTCGGGGCTGGCCCCGGAGCTGCACCGGGTGACCGGGACGCCGGTGCACCCGATGTCGCCGCTGACCAAGCTGATGTGGTTCGCCGCCTCCGACGAGGCCACCTGCGCCCGGGCCCGGTGGTGGGTCGGGCTCAAGGAGTACGTGCTGCTGGCCCTCACCGACTTCCTCGTCACCGAGCTCTCCTCGGCGTCGGGCACCGGGATGCTCGATCTGGTCGCGGGCGACTGGTACCCCGGGGCGCTGGAGGTCGCCGGGGTCGACCGGGGCCAGTTGCCCGACGTGCTGCCGACGACGGCCATCCTCAGCTCCTCCCCCGCCCTGACCGCGCGCACCGGGCTGCGCGCCGGGACGCCGGTCGTGGCCGGTGCCGCCGACGGACCGCTGGGCAACCTCGGCACCGGTGCCATGGAGCGCGGCACCGCGGGGCTCAACCTCGGCACCAGCGGCGCGGTCCGGACCGTCGTCGACCGGCCGGCGACCGATCCCGCCGGCCGGCTGTTCTGCTACGCCCTCACCGCCGACCACTGGGTGGTCGGCGGGGCGATCAGCAACGGCGCGCACGTCGTCCGGTGGGCGGCCGACGCCCTGGCCCCGGACCTGGCGGACGGCGGCGCCGACGAGGCGCTGCTGGCCCTCGCCGGGAGCGTGCCCCCGGGCAGCGACGGGCTGGTCATGGTCCCGTACCTGGTCGCCGAGCGGGCACCGCTGTGGGACCCCGACATCCCCGGCGCCTTCCTGGGGCTGCGCCGGGCGCACACCCGGGCACACCTGGTCCGGGCCGCGGTCGAGGGCGTGGCCGCCCAACTGGCCTCGGTGGTCGACGTCCTCGACACCGTCGCCCCGGTGAGCACGGTGCGGGCCACCGGCGGGGCCTTCCGGTCGCCGCTGTGGCGGACGTCCGTCGCCGCCGCCCTGGGCCGGCCGGTCCGCGTGGGGTCCGACGCCGAGGGCGGTGCGCTCGGCGCGGCGGCGCTCGCCCTCTACGCCCTCGGCCACACCACCCGGCTGGAGGACGCACCCGGCGTGCTGCTGCCGGAGGCCGGGGAGCCGCCGCTCGTCGTCCCCTCGGCCGAGGAGATCGAGGCCGCCGCCCGGCTGCGGCCCCGGCTCCCCGCGCTCCTGGAGGCCCTGGGCCGGCTGACGGCGGGGGCCGGCGCCCGCTGACGCGAGCGCCGGCCGGCCGGGTCAGCCCGCGGTGCCGGGCTTGCGGTTCTGCAGCCCGCGCCACCGGCTGCGCAGCGTGTGCGCGGCGGTCTTCGGCTTGCGGTCCCGGGTGAACACGCCCTTCTTGTTCCCGTCCACGCGGTGGATGCCGTTCGACGTCTGGAAGTCGGCGAAGTTCCACACGTGCTCGCCGACGAAGGCCTCGACGCGGTCGAAGACCCGGTGGTTCATCTCCAGGTAGGACGCCTGGTACTCCTCCGACCACGGCTGGTCCCACACCGAGTGGAGGCCGGGCATGGTGTCGGCGCCGTACTCGGCCATCATGACCGGCTTGCCGAGAGCGGCCCAGGCCCGCAGGTCGCCCTCCAGGTACGTCTCGGCCGTGGCGAGGTCCCCGGTGGCGACGTACCAGCCGAAGTAGCGGTTGATCGAGAGGACGTCGAGCAGGTCCGCGATCAGGTCGTTGTCGGCCCGGGCGAACATCACCGCCGTCGAGGTGAGCGGGCGGGTGGGGTCCAGCTCGCGGGTGAGCCGGATGAGCGGCTCGAAGTACTCCCGCGCTCCCTCCTCGTTGGAGGAGGGCTCGTTGGCGATGCACCACATCACGACGCTGGGGTGGTTCTTGTCCCGGGCGATCAGCTCGCGCAGGTGCTGGGCGTGGGCGGCGCGGGTCTCGTCGTTGAAGGTCTCCGGCGAGAAGGTCGGCTCCGGGGCGAGGCCGGTGAGCCCACCCTGGACCGCGAGGTTGATGCCCACCGCGGCGGTCTCGTCGATCACGACGATCCCGTGCCGGTCGGCGAACTCCAGCACCTCCTCGGCGTACGGGTAGTGGGCGGTGCGGAAGGAGTTCGCGCCGATCCACTCCATGAGCTGGAAGTCGTGCACCAGGTAGGCGTCGTCGTGGCCCTTGCCCCGGACCGGGGTGTCCTCGTGCTTGCCGAACCCCGTGAAGTAGAACGGCTCGCCGTTAATCAGGAACTCGGTGCCGCGGACCTCCACGGTCCGGACGCCGAACGGCTCGGTGTAGCTGTCGACGACCGTGTCGCCGTCCAGCACCTCGACGACCAGGTCGTAGAGGTAGGCCGCACCCGGGCGCCACAGCGTCACGCCGTCGATCCGCAGGGTGCCCTCGGCCCCCGTGCCGGACCCGACCTCGGCGCCGGTCTCGTCGAGCGCCCGGACCCGCACGTCGGCGGCTGCGCTGGTGCGGACGGCGTAGTCGACGGTGCCCGCCGAGCCGTCCACGCCGGTCCGGATGGTGACGTCCTCGACGTGCGTGGCCGGGCGGCTGTACAGCCACACCGACCGGGCCAGCCCGGCGTAGTTGTAGAAGTCGTGCAGGTAGGTCTGCTTCCGCGTGCCGAACTGGTCCACGGTGATCTTGCCCGGCGGGATCGTCACGTTGGTCAGCTCGTTGCTGACGCCGACCGTGAGCCGGAACTCCTGCCCCGCGCTCACGACGTCGGTGATGTCCGCCTCGAAGGGCGTGTACCCGCCCACGTGCTCGGCGACCAGCCGGTCGTCGACGTACACGCGGCCGGCGTGGGTGGCCGCGTCGAAGCGCAGCAGCACCCGCTCGCCGTCCCAGCCGCGGGGGACGCGGACCTGGCGCTGGTACCAGGCCCAGCCGACGTGGTCGCGGATCGCCGGGTCGGTGAACAGGTCGTTGTAGCTGGCCGGCACGGGCGCCTCGAGCGGCGTCTCGAGGCGGCCGGTCCACGGCTCGTCCTGCACGCGGCCGGCGACGCCGAAGCGCCAGAGGCCGTCGAGGTTCACGAGCTCGCGGGTGGGGGTGGGACGGGGCTTCAGCACAGGGGTCTCTCTCCGGGTCGGTGTGGTCGCGGGTCGGGCGGTCAGTCGGGCAGGCCGCCGCGGCGGGCGACGTCCCCCAGCCAGCCGAGGCTGGGCTTCGGCTTCCGCTCGAAGGTCTGCCGGTCGACGGCGATGAGGCCGAAGGTCGGCTCCCAGTGGCCCCACTCGTAGTTGTCGAGCGCGGTCCAGTGCAGGTAGCCGCGGACGTCGATGCCGTCGTCGACCGCAGCGAGCAGGCCGCGCAGCGCCGCACCGGTGTAGGCGATCCGGCGCTCGTCGTCGGCGGTGGCGATGCCGTTCTCGGTGACCATGACCGGCACGCCGCCGGTGACCTCCCAGCTGTGCCGGATCGCCGTCTCCAGGGAGTCGGGACGGTAGGCGGTGCCGACGAGGGTGTTGTCCGGGTGCGGGGGGTGCGGGACCAGCCCGTTCTCGTCGACGCCCTGGCTGGAGTAGGACTGGACGCCGATGAAGTCGTCGCCGCGGGCGGCCTCCAAGTAGAGGTCCTCGCGGATGTAGCGGATCTCCTCGAGCTTCTGCTCGCCGCCCGGCAGCGCGTAGTAGGCGCCGTTGGCGACGGTCCAGCCGACGCCGGCGTCCGTGCGCTCGCGGACGATCTCGCGGGCCGCGGCGTGCACCTCGGCCAGCTTCCGGCCGATCTCGGGGTCCGGCGGCGGGAGGACCGAGGGCCGGCCCGCAGTCAGCTCCTCGGAGTCGCCGGCCGCGTCGCCCGCTGCGTCGGCCTCCACGGTGGGGCTCTGCCACTCCCCCAGGTCGCCGGACATGAACGCCCGCATCGCGGTGATCATCATCGCCAGCATGTTGGGCTCGTTGAGCGTGGCGACCCACGGGACGTCGCCCAGGATCGTGGTGGCCTCGCGGACGTAGGCGGTGAAGCGGTCGATCGCCTGCTCCCCCAGCCAGCCGCCCTCGTCGGCGAACCACTTCGGCAGCGTGAAGTGGTTGAGGGTCACCACCGGGGACAGCCTCAGCTCGAGCGCGGTGTCGATCATCCGGCGGTAGTGCGCCAGCTCGGCGCGGGAGAACGCGCCGGGCACGGGCTCGATGCGGGCCCACTCGATGCCGAAGCGGTAGGAGTTCAGCCCGGCCTCGGCCAGCAGGGTCATGTCCTCGCGGTAGCGGTGGTAGCTGTCGACCGCGTCGCCGCTGCGCTCCATGCCGGGCATGAAGCCCTCGCGGGCCCACCAGTCGCTGTTGACGTTGTTGCCCTCGATCTGGTGCGGGGCCGTGGCGGCGCCCCAGAGGAACCCGGGCCGGAGCTGCGTCATGTCGGAGTCGTCCTCGTTCTGGCTGGAGATCTCGATGCGGGGGGACGCACCGCGGGGCCACTGGCCCGCGTGGTCCAGGTCACGCTAGCATGAATCTCGAACCGCAATACGACATTCATTGGAGGAGGTCCCGGATGACTGCGCCCGCCGCCCGAGGGCCCTACGCGAAGTCCGCCGAGATCCGCAGCCGGATCGTCGCGGCGTGCGCGGACGCCCTCGGCGAGACCGGCTTCTACGGCATGACGATGAAGGACATCGCCCGCCGTGCCGGGCTCAGCTACACCGGCCTGCTGCACCACTACAGCCGCAAGGAGGACCTGCTGGTCGCCGTCCTGCAGCTGCGCTCCGACGAGAGCACCGAGCACCTCCGGTCGGCCGCCGCGCTCGACCCGGGTCAGCACCCGCTGGAGGCCCTGCGCGGCATGCTCGCCGTCCTCGACCGCAACGAGCAGCAGCCCGGCCTGGTCGAGCTGCACACGGTGCTCTCGGCCGAGGCGACCTCGCCGGACCACCCCGCGCACGACTACTACGTGGAGCGCTCCCGCGCCTTCCGCCGCTTCTTCCGCGACATCTTCGCCGCGCTCGCCGAGCGCGGCCTGCTCTCCTCCCCGATCGATCCGGAGACCCTCGCGACCATGACCGTGTCCTTGATCAACGGCGTCCAGACGCAGTGGCTGCTCGACCGGGAGTCGGTCGGCATGCCGGCCGCCATCCACGCCTTCCTCGGCGGGCTCGTGCCGGAGCTGGACCAGTGACCGTCCGGTTCGGCGTCCTCGGCGCGGCGAAGATCGTCAAGGGCGGGCTGCTCGACCCCGCCGCCGGGCTGGACGACGTCGAGGTGGTCGCCCTGGCCGCCCGCGACCGGAGCCGGGCCGAGGAGTACGCGGCCGAGAACGGCATCCCGCGGGTGCTGGACTCCTACGAGGCGGTGGTCGAGGACCCGGAGGTGACGGCCGTCTACGTCCCGACCCCGGCGGCGCTGCACGGGTACTGGACCCGGCGGGCGATCGAGGCCGGCAAGCACGTGCTCTGCGAGAAGCCGTTCACCGCCAACGCCGACGAGGCGGCCGGGATCGCCGACCGCGCCGACGGCAGCGGACTGGTGGTCATGGAGGCCATGCACTCGCGCTTCTCCCCGCGCTGGGAGCGCATGGCCGGCATCCTGCGGTCCGGCGTCCTCGGCGACGTCACGACGGCGGAGGCCACCTTCGTCACGCCGCACGCCGACCGCGCCGGCGACATCCGCTGGCAGCTGCCGCTCGGCGGCGGGGCGCTCATGGACCTCGGCGTCTACCCGGTGACCCTGCTGCGCCACCTCTTCGGCGAGCCCGAGGTGCGGTCGGCCACGGCGCAGGACGAGGCCGGCGTCGACGCCGCGATGACCGCCGAGCTCGCGTTCGCCGGCGGCGTCGAGGGGCGGGTCGTGGCGAGCATGGCCGAGGGCGCCGACTGGGGCGCCGACCTGCGGGTGACCGGGACGGCGGGCACGCTCGCCGTCCGCATGCCCTACCACCCCTACCTCTACGGCGAGCTCGTCCTCACCACGCCCGACGGCACGGAGACCGAGGGCCCCGAGGAGCGCACCACGTACTCGTACATGGTCGAGGCCTTCCGCGACTCCGTGCTGTCCGGCGCTCCCGTGGTCACCGGCGCCCGCGAGGCCACGGCGACGATGCGGGTGCTGGACGCGGTCTACCGCGCCGCGGGGATGGAGCCCCGGCAGCCGCTGCCCGTCAGCTGAGCGCGGCACCGCCGGTGTAGGTGACGCGGGACACGACCGCGTCGCCGCCCAGCGCCTCGACGCCGACCACCCGGCCGGTGAAGCCGCCGGCCACCTCCGTGGAGAGGTAGCGGCCGTCGACCGAGGCGAGCACGCGCACGTCCCCGTCCTCGACGACGCCGAGCTCCAGGCGGTCGGGGCCCTTGCGGAACCCCGGCTCCCCGGCGACGTCGACGGCGCGGACGGCCAGCGGCGCGTCCGCCGGCACGCCCGTCGTCCGCGCGAGGACCTGGTCCAGCGGCCCGACCACCATGCGCACGGCCACCGCGTCCCCGACCCGCTCCAGGCAGACCTGGTGGGCGTCGTCGAGGCGGACGACGAGCGCGGCGTCCCCGTGCGGGACCGTCGCCGTCGCCGTCCACTGCTCGTCCCGGCACCGGACGGCGAGCAGCCGCTCGGCCTCGCGGCTCTCCGGCGCCCGGCCGGCGGCCAGGCGCAGGCCGCCCTCGCCGGGCCGGGCGAAGCCGGTCGGGTCCACGCCTGGCGCGATCCACCGCGGGTGCAGGGCCGGTCCGGCGAAGTCGTCGACGAAGGAGGTCTCCGCGGGCGGCACCTCGAAGCGGTCCTCCACGACCACCGGCCAGTCGTCGACCCAGTCGATCCCGGCCAGGAAGGTCTCCCGGCCGTTCACGTGGTACTTCGGGAAGCTGCCCCGGGGCCGGACGCCGAGGTGGACCATCGCCCAGCTGCCGTCGGCCAGCTCCACCAGATCCGCGTGCCCGGTGCTCTGCACCGCCGAGCCCGTGCTGCGGTGGGACAGGACCGGGTTGGCCGGGCAGCTCTCGAAGGGGCCGGTCGGCGCCGGCGCCCGGGCCACCGACACGGCGTGCCCCGGGCCGGTACCGCCCTCGGCGACGACGAGGTACCACCACGCGCCCCGCCGGTGCAGGTGCGGGCCCTCCGGATGGGCGAGGCCGGTGCCCTCCCAGAGCGGGCGCGGCGGCGACGTCAGCTCGCCGGTGAACGGGTCGACGGTCGCCTGGGCGATCCCGCCGAAGGGGTCGGACCAGGTGAGGTGGCAGGTGCCGTCGTCGTCCCAGGCGAGGTCGGGGTCGACGCCGAGCGTGCCGGCGGTGAACACCGGGGTGCTCCAGGGCCCGGCCGGGTCCTCGGCGTGCACGATCAGGTGCCCGTCGACGATCTGGTCGATGTTCGTCGTCGCCAGCCAGAACCGGCCGCCGTGGTGCCGGATCGTCGGGGCGTAGATCCCGCCGTCGGCGCCGGCCTGGCCGGGCCGCACCCGCAGCTGGTCGGGCCGGTCGAGCACGCTGCCCACCTGCTCCCAGTGCACCAGGTCGCGGCTGGTGAACAGCGGCACCCCGGGGAAGTACTCGAAGCTCGACGTGACGAGGTAGTGGTCCTCCCCCACCCGGCAGATCGAGGGATCCGGGTGGAAGCCCGGGAGGACCGGGACGTCGCCCACCGCGGTCAGGCCGCGCCGGCCGGGGCTCCTGCCGCCTCGGCCTGTGCCCGGCGCTGCCGCTCCTCCCGGCGGGCTCGCTGGGCGACCGGGTCGGACACCGGGGCGGCCAGCAGCAGCTTCTGCGTGTAGGGGTGGTCGGGTGCCGAGGTCACCTTGTCGGCCGGACCGGTCTCCACCATGTCGCCGCGGTACAGCACGCTCACCCGGTGGCTGACGTGGCGGACCACGGCCAGGTCGTGCGAGATGAACATGTAGGCCACGCCGGTGCGGCGCTGGATGTCGATGAACAGGTCGAGCACCCGCGCCTGGGTGGACAGGTCCAGCGCCGAGACCGGCTCGTCGCAGACGATGAGCTTCGGCCCCGGGGCGAGCGCGCGGGCGATGGCGACCCGCTGGCGCTGACCGCCGCTGAACTCGCGGGGCAGCCGGCGCACGGCGTCCGAGGGCAGCCCGACCTGGTCCAGCAGGGTGCGCACGCGGGCACGGGCGTCCTTAGCGGTGGCACCGTGCATGACCAGCGGCTCGGTGAGGATGTCGCCGATCTCCATCGCCGGGTTCAGCGATGTGTAGGGGTCCTGGAAGACCACCTGGATCTCGCGGGCCAGCGCCCGGCGGGCCTTGGCCGGGGCCGCGGTGATGTCCTGCCCGGCGAAGGCGATCCGGCCGCCGCTCGGCTTGACCAGACCGAGGATGGCGCGGCCGATCGTCGTCTTGCCCGACCCGGACTCGCCGACCACGCCGACCGCCTCGCCGGAGGCGATGGACAGGTCCACGCCGTGGAGGACCTCGACCGGCTTGGCCCGGAAACCGCGGCCGGGGAAGGCGACCCGCAGGTCGCTGACCTCGAGCAGGGGTGTGGTCATCACGCGTCCGTCCCGAGCGGCACGGCGACGGCGGCGGGGCCGTCGGTCCGGACCGTCTCCTCGTCGAGGATGGCCCCCAGCAGCATCCGCGTGTACGGGTGCTGGGGAGCGGTGAAGATCTCCGTCGTCTCGCCGGTCTCGACGACCCGGCCCTCCTGCATCACCGCGATGCGGTCGCAGATGTCGGCGACCACACCGAAGTTGTGGGTGACGAGCAGGACGGCCATGCCGAGCTCGGACTGCAGGTCGCGCAGCAGGTCGAGGATCTCCGCCTGCACGGTCACGTCGAGCGCGGTGGTCGGCTCGTCGGCGATGAGGACCTTGGGCCGGCTGGCCACCGCACCCGCGATGAGCACCCGCTGGGCCATGCCGCCGGAGATCTGGTGCGGGTACGAGCGGAACGTGCGCTCGGGGTCGGGGATCCCGACGCGGGTCAGCAGTGCCATGACCCGCTCCCGGGCCTCCGCGCGGGAGACGTCGGTCGAGGCCCGGACGCCCTCGACCAGCTGGGCGCCGACGGTGAACGACGGGTTCAGGTTGGACATCGGCTCCTGCGGCACGTAGGCGATCGACCGTCCGCGCAGCGTCCGGAGCTCGCGCTCGCTCAACCCGAGGACCTCGCGGCCCTCCAGCCGGATCGACCCGCGGGTGACGACCGCCTCCGGGGGCAGCACGCCCAGGGTGGCGAAGGCCGTCTGCGTCTTGCCCGAGCCGGACTCGCCCACCAGGCCGAGCGTCTCCCCCGGGCCCAGCCGCAGGGACACGCCGTCCACGACCTCGCGCAGCTCGCCCGACGGGGTCGGGTAGGCGATCGCGAGGTCCTCGACGACCAGGACGGCGCCGGCGTCGTCGGCACCCGCCGGCGACGCGGAGCCGACGGCCGCACCCGGCGCGACCACCGGGGCGGCGATCTTGGCCGGCTTGCGGCGGGCGCCCTGCAGCGCGTCCCGCAACGAGTTGCCGAGGAGCACCAGGGCGGCGGTCAGGATCCCGAGCGCGAGGCTCGGCCAGACGAACTGCATCGGCTCCGAGTACAGGTTCTTGAAGCCCTCGGAGATCATCGCGCCGAAGCTGGGCACCTGGTTGTTGCCGACACCGAGGAAGGCCAGTCCGGACTGCACCGCGATGGCCGTGCCGAACATGAAGGCCGCCGCGATGATCACCGGGCCGCGCACCGCCATCAGGATGTGCCGGCCGAGGATGCGCCGGTCGGTGAGCCCCGAGACACGCGCGGCGTCGACGTAGAGCTCGTTCTTCACCCCGAGCACCTGGTTCCGGGTGATCCGGTAGACGCCCGGAGCGAGCAGGAAGCCGAAGATCAGCATCGTGAAGCGGTAGTCGCCCTTGGTGATCGGCATCAGGACGATCAGCAGGAGCAGGCCGGGGAAGGTCTGGATGAGGGCGAACACCCACTCGGTCCCCGACCGGAGCCGGGGCCCGTAGTACCCGCCGATGAGACCGAAGGTCACGCCCACCAGCAGGGCCACGCCGGCGCCGATCAGCCCCGAGACCAGGCTCGTGTTGATCGAGTGCAGCAGCCGGGACAGGATGTCGCGCCCGCTGCTGTCGGCGCCCAGGGGATGGCCGTCGGTGCCGAAGGGCGCGTTGTAGGCCTGCAGCGACGCCTCGTTCGGGCCGTGCGAGGCGATGACGTCGGCGAGCAGCCCGAGGACGACGTAGGCGACGAGGACGACGAGCGTGACGATCGCCTGCGGGTCCTGCAGCAACCGGCGCCACGGGGACCGGCGGCCCGGGCCGGGAGCCGGTGCCGGCTCCGGTGCGACCTCCGCGTCGAGCACTCCGACTTCGGTCACAGGACCCTCGCCTTCGGGTTGAGCCAGCCGTTGACCAGGTCGGTCAGCAGGTTCACGCCGACCACGAGCAGCGTGCCGAAGAGCGTGATCCCCATGATCACGGGGATGTCGCCCTGCAGGGACGAGGTGAACGCGAACTGGCCGTAGCCGGGCAGCGCGAACACGCTCTCGATGATCAGTGCGCCGCCGAGCATGGTGAGGAACTCCAGGGAGAGGACGGTGAGCGCCGGCCCCGCGGCGTTGCGCAGCACGTGCTTCAGCACGATGGACCGGGTGCCGATCCCGCGGGTGCGCAGCGTCCGGACGTAGTCCTTGTGCAGCTCGTCGATCATCGCGCCGCGGATCTGGGCGGAGAGGTTGGCGATGCCGCCGATGACCAGGGCGATGACCGGGATCGTGATGCTCTTGAGCCAGCCGACCGGGTCCTCCGACAGCGGCGTGTAGCCGGTCGCGGGCAGCCAGCCGAGCTTCACGGCGAAGATGTAGACGAACGCGATGGCGATCAGCAGCGACGGGACCAGGTGCCCGATGAGGGAGACCGACTGCACGATGCGGTCCACCGCCCCGCCGCGGTAGGCGGCCAGCACGCCGAGCGTCACGCTGACGACCACGCTGATGGCCAGCGCCACGAGCACGATCGACAGGGTCACCGCGAGCCGGGAGGCCACCGCGTCACCGACCGGCTGGCTGGTGAAGTACGAGATGCCGAAGTCCCCGTGGAGCACCCCGCCGAGCCAGTCCAGGTACTGGACGACGATCGGCCGGTCGAGCCCGAGATCGGTCTTCACCGCCGCGACCGCCTCCGGCGTCGCGCCCGTCGGGCCGAGCTTGCTGACGACGATGTCGTCGAACGACGGGCTCAGCAGCAGGTAGGTGATGAAGGTGACCAGGACCGCGAGGACCAGGCCGATGGCCAGGCGCCGCAGCACGTAGAGGGTCATCGCAGCTTCCTTCGACAGGGGGACCGGGTCCCGGGCGGCGGGTCGGGTCCGCCGCCCGGGACCGGCGGAACTAGGAGGAGACGCCGAACGCCCGGATGGTGCTGAAGACGTTGGCACCGTTCTGCAGGTACTCGACACCGTCGGCGGTGGCCCACCGGGTGCCGACGTAGGCGATCGGTGCGTCGAGCGCCTCCTCCACGGCGATGGTGCCGATCTGCTGGTACGCGTCGCGCTGCTGGTCCTCGTCGGTCGTGGACGCAGCGTCCGCGAGCAACCCCTCGATCTCGGAGAAGTCGGTGTGGAAGGGGTTGATCGTGGCGTCGGTCGTGTAGTGGCCCTGTACCTGCCGGGGTGCGGGGTCCAGGCCCTCGAACCAGAACGCCGCCGGGTACTTGCCCGACTGGATCGAGGCCAGGTTGCTCTGCGGGGGCTGGGGCTCCCACGTGACGTCGATGCCGATGTCACCCAGCGCCTGGGTCACCGTGGGCTCGAACGTCGTGGAGAAGACCGTGCTCGGCAGGGTCATCGAGAAGCCGTCCGCGTAGCCCGCCTCGGCCATGAGGTCGCGGGCGCGGTCCGGGTCGAAGTCGTAGGTGCCCGCGAGGTCCTCGACGTAGGCCGGCCCCTGCGGGCTGAAGAACTGCTCGGTGGGCTGGGCGTTGCCCTGCAGGAGGGCGGTGCTGAAGCCCTCCCGGTCCAGGGCCAGGTTGATCGCCTGGCGCACCCGCACGTCGGCCATCGCCGGCACGATCGCCCCGTCGCGGTCCAGCAGCAGCAGCGTGGCGCTCGCCGTGGGGATCAGGTCGCTGACGGTGAAGCCGGCCCCGGAGGCCTGCTGCTCCTGGTCGGGGTTGATCCGGCCGGCGTCCAGCTGGCCGCCCAGCAGGGCGTTGAACTGGGCCGTGGCGTCGGCGATCACCCGGACGGTGACCGTCTCGAACGGGTAGGCGTCGACGTTCCAGTAGTCGTCGCGGCGCTTCAGCACGTACGTCGAGCCGACGGAGGTGGCGGCGTCGTCGAGCTCGTAGGCGCCCGAGCCCACCGGGTCCAACGCGGTCTCGGGAGCGTCGAAGGTGGCCGGGTCACCGATGACGCCGGCGCCGGTGGCGAGCGCGATCAGCAGGCCGGCGTCGGGTGCGTCGAGGCCGATGACGACGGTCCGGTCGTCGGGCGCCTCGACCGAGGTCACCGACTCCAGCCGCGACTGCAGCGGGCCGGCGGTCGTGCGGGTGCGCTCCAGCGTCGCCCGCGCGGCCTCGGCGGTCACCGGGTCGCCGGTGGTGAAGGTCATCCCCTCGCGCAGCGTGAGCGTCAGGGTCTTGAGGTCCTCGGAGTACTCCCAGCTCTCGGCCGCGTTCGGCTGGACCTGGCCGTCGTTGTCCAGGTACAGCAGGGTGTCGAAGATCGAGCCCCAGATGTAGCCCTGCTGCCCCTCCTGGAGCAGCGACGGGTCCAGGGACGCCGGCTGGGCCTGGATGGACAGGGCGATGGTGGCATCGCTGGCCCCCGTGCCGCCGTCGCTCGAGGAGCCGCCGGACGAGTCCGACCCTCCGGTGCAGGCCGCTGTCGCCAGGACCGCCGAAGCCCCCAGGACCGCGGTGAGGCGCCGCGACAGCTGTCGCCGGCGCGAGGACTGGGTGAGCAATGGACCACTCCCTTGTGATGCCCGTGTGGTGGGTCCGCGTGGACCGGGATCCGGGGACTGCGCGCTGCCGTGGGCTGGGGCCGCGCGGATGCAGGTCCTCCGACGTGCATGAGGGAAGCAGCCTGGCAACACGCACGACATCGGTTGCCACGAGTTGCCGTCGTTGTAGCCCCGGTCACAGCGGGGACGAGCGGATGGCCCCGGCGGCGGTCCGGGCCACGCCGTGCCGGTACGTCTGGGACAGCGGGCGGCGGCCGCCACCGGTCCGGCCCCCGGGGGCGTGCCGGTCACGATCGACGGGGGCGTCGGAGGAGCTCGATCCGGACCGTCCGGATCCCGTCCCTGGGGAACATGAAGTAGCGCTCGTCCCCGTTCAGCACCCGCCCCGGCGTCCACTCCCCGTCCCGGTAGGTGCCCTCGGTCAGCCGGTCGAGCTCGACGACGGCGTCCGGCCGGGAGAACCGGACCCAGGCGCCACGGGCGACGACGAGGAACTCGTCCGGCGCCGTGTGGATGAGCAGGCCGTAGCCCGTCAGGGGCTCGGCCGCCGACCCGGTTCCCTCCCCGAACATGCCCCGGGTGTCGAGCGGTCCGGAGATCGTCAGGTCGTAGCCGCCGAAGGAGACCCGCTCCTCCTGGCCGGACTCGACGGAGAAGCCGTGGATCGCGCCGGACTCCTGCGCCTGGGCGATGATCCCGTGCATCCCCCGGATCGCGGCGTAGGCGTCGAAGAGCTCGTGGCCGTCGGGCAGGTCCTCGACGCCGAAGGGGTGGAATCCGATGCCCCGGAAGCGGCCGAGGGTGAGGAAGAGGAGCCCGGCTTCCGGCCGTGCCTCGGGGACGAAGACCGCGTTGCCGGCGACGGCGTAGCCGCTCGCCGCGCCGGCGAAGTCGTCGACGTAGATGTCCGGGGAGAGGAACGCGAGCCGGGGCGCACCGATCTGCCAGACGTCGATCATGCGGGACACCGGCCCGCCGCTGGGGTACTGGCCGGGTTCGGGTGCGTTCGGCTGCGGACCGAGCCACGCATTGGTGTACATCGGGAGCGGGTGCTCGGCCATGCCCGCCTCGGCGACCCGCCCGACGAAGCGGCTGAACGCCCAGCTCATGAACACCTCCTCGGCATCGCGCCCCTCTCCGAAGACCTCCGCCCAGGTGCCCTGCGTCCGCGAGCCGTGGCGGGCCCACAGGTCCGCGACCCAGGGGTGGAGGTGGCCGGCCCGTGCTGCCAGACCGGAGAGCAGCTCGACGGGCACGGGCGCCGCCCACGCCGCCTCGGCCAGGGGGCTGCGGTCGCGGCTGTCACCCAGCAGTCCGACCTCGTTCTGCACCTGCACCGCGATCACCGTGTGCCCGGGATCGATCTCGCGCAGGTGACGCAGGAGAGCGGCGAACGCACGGGCATCGGCCTCGAGCAGCTCCTCGGCGAACACGCTGAGGGCGGGCCCGTCGATCGTGAAGCGACCGGTGAGGAGCCGCTCGGGGTCGCGTTCGGCTCGGGGGAAACGCTCCTCGTCCCGGCGCACCCACGTGGGTGCATAGGCAGAATCGGCGTTCTTGTACGAGCCGAACCAGATGAGGACGAGTCGCATCCCCCTGCTGCGGGCCTGCTCGACCTGATCGTCGACGGCGGTGAAGTCGAACGTCCCCTCCTCCGGCTCGACGAGCTGCCAGCTGGCAGCTCCGATCACGGAGGGGACCCCGTTGCGCTCGAGCCGGTCCCAGATGGGCGCCATGTACGCCGGACTCGAGGGACTCGAGTTGTGCAGCTCCCCGCCCACCGAGAGGTACGGGGCGCCGTCGACCAGCAGGTGCCACGTCTGCCCCGCCCGCACGAGGCGGGGGATCCCCGGGCCCTGGGGTTCGCCGAGGGAGGGCTCGGGCTCCCTGTCGGTACCGTCCGCCGGCAACGTCATCGCGACCTCGTCTCTGCCTGTGGTCTCGTCGTCGGTCCTGTCGACCCGCCGTACGGCGGAGCCGGGTCGCCGTCGTGCCAGCCCCCGGAGGACGCCGTCGACGACGGGTTGCCGCGTGTTGCCGTGATCGTCGGCCGGGACCGGGCGCCCGTGATCGCGTCCTCGCGATCCGGCCGCCCAGGTCGTACGGTGACGCGACTTTAAGTCAGAAGCCTCAGGATGGAGACAGACGTGTTGGACTACGACGTCGCCGCGATCGTCACCGGCGGGGCCTCCGGCCTCGGCGAGGCCACCGTGCGCGCACTGGCCGCCCGCGGCACGGCCGTCTCGATCCTCGACCTCGACGAGGCCCGCGGTGCGGCCCTGGCTGCCGAGCTCGGCGGTGCGACCACCTTCGTCCGCACCGACGTCACCGACGAGGCCTCCGTCCGGGCCGCCGTGGACGAGGCGACGAGCAAGGGCCGGCCCCTGCGGATCGCGGTGAGCTCGGCCGGGATCGCGAACGTGGAGAACATCGTCGGGGCCGACGGCGCCGCGCACGGGGTCGACCTCTGGCAGCGGACCCTCGCCGTCAACCTGACCGGCACCTTCAACGTCCTCCGCCTCGCGTCGGCCGCCATGGCCGCCACCGAGCCGGGCGAGGACGGCGCACGGGGCGTGGTCCTCAACGTCGCCTCCATCGCCGCCTACGACGGGGCCGCGGGCCAGCTCGCCTACGCGGCGTCCAAGGGCGGCGTCGTCGCCATGACCCTGCCCGCCGCCCGCGACCTCGCCGCGGTCGGGATCCGGGTCTGCGCGATCGCGCCCGGCCTCATCGAGACGCCCATCATGGGTGCCGCCCCGTCCGAGATGCTGCAGGAGTGGGCGGCGCAGGTGAACCCCTTCCCCAAGCGCCTGGGGCGGGCCGAGGAGTTCGCACAGCTGGCCCTGGCCGTCGTCGACAACCCCTATCTGAACGGCGAGGTCATCCGGCTGGACGGCGCATCGCGCCCGAGCTGACGCCCCTCCCCCTCCCCGCCCGGGCGACAGGAGCACGACCATGACGGCAGCGCCGCCGGACCCGTCCCGACCGCAGCTGACCCCGGAGACCTTCGCCGAGCCGCCGGTCGGGGTGCGGCCGCTCTACCGCTGGTGGCTGCCGCTGGCGTACACCGAGGACGACGTCCTGCGCGAGCAGCTGCAGCAGCTGGCCGACGCCGGGGCGGGTGGGGTCGAGGTGTCCCCGTTCGTCGTCGCCGGCGCGGGCCACCAGTCCAACGACTTCCTCGCCGAGCACGGGTGGGGCACGCCGCTGTGGGCGCACCGGATGGAGGTCGTCATCGAGGCGGCGGCCGCCCTCGGGCTGTCGGTGGACCAGAACCTCGGCCCGCAGTACCCGCCGACGGTGCCGACGCTCTGCAGCTTCAACCAGCCCGAGGCCGAGCAGCAGTTGCTGAACGGCTGCGAGTCCGCGGCGCCGGGCAGCACCCGCAGCGGCCCGCTCCCCGCGGTCGACCCGCCCTCGGTCACGACCGCCCTGCGCGCCCCGGCGGCGGCCGGCGACCGGACCCTCGCCGTCGACGACCTGGGCGGGTTCGCCGCCGGCGACACCGTGACCGTCGGCGAGGGGGCCACGGCGGAGCAGGTCACCGTCACGGGGCTCGGCGACCGCACCGCCGTCCCCGGCGTCCTCTCCGTCTCCCCCCTCGTGAAGTCGCACGACACGGGCGAACCGGTCGTCGACGTCGCCCGGACGACGCGGGTCCGCACGCTCGTCGCCCAGTACGCCGAGCCCTCCCCCGCGGACGGCGGGCCGGTCGTCCTGGACCCGGCCTCGGTACGGGACGTCACGGACCTCGTGGTGGACGGCGGGCTGACGCACACCTTCCCGGCCGGGAACGGCAACCCGTGGGTGCTCCTGGACCTGGTCCGCACCGCCTCGGGCCTCGTCGCCCAGCGGAACGGGTTCACCGCCACGCAGCCCAACTACGTCGTCGACCACTGGAGCGAGGCCGGCGTCGGCATCCAGACCGACTTCTGGGACGAGCACGTGCTCACCGACGCCGTCCGCGCGGGACTGCGGCGGATCGGGCGCGGCGCGGTGTTCGAGGACTCCCTGGAGCTCGGCGAGAGCCAGAAGTGGCCGGCGGACCTGCTGGAGCAGTTCACCGCCCGCCGCGGCTACGACCCCACGCCGTACCTGCCCGCGCTCCTCGGCACCGGCATCCACGCCACCGCGGAGCCGGCGTTCGAGCTGCCCGGGATCGGCCCGCGGGTCCGGGAGGACTACCGGCAGACCCTCAGCGAGCTCTACGTCGAGCGCTACGTCGTCCCGATGCAGGCCTGGGCGCAGTCCCACGGACTGCAGTTCCGCGCCCAGGTGTACGGGCCGCCGCTGGCCTCGGGGGTCGCCGCGGCGGCCGCCGGCATCCCCGAGGGCGAGTCGCTGGACTTCGGCAGCCCCAACCCGTTCGGCGCCGAGCAGGACCACCGCGTCCTCTCCGCCGGCGCGCACCTCGGCGGCCGGCCGATCGTCTCCGCCGAGCTGGCGGCCAACTTCTTCGGCGCCTACCGGTCGACCGTGGCCGGCCCGAACGTGCCCGGCGGCTGGGCCGAGGGGGGCGACGGGTCCTCCCTCGGCGGGAAGTACGCGCAGGGCCTGCTCGACAGCGTGCACAAGGCGTTCGCCGGCGGCGTCAACCAGGTGGTCTGGCATGGCTTCCCCTACCGCGACGCACCCGAGGCTGAGGAGGGCTCGAACGGCCGGGGCGGCGCGTGGCCGGGCTACCACCCGTGGGACATCTTCGGCGTCCTCAACGCCGGGGAGTACTTCGGCCCGCGGCAGCCCGGCTGGCCGGACGTGCGCGCGGTCAACGACAGCCTCGCCCGGAAGCAGCTGGTGCTGCGGCAGGGCCGCGCGGTCCTCGACCTCGGCGTCTACTACGAGGACCTCGGCCTGGCCGGGCAGGCCGTCAGCGACCAGCAGGAGCCGCGGCACATGCTGGGCACCGACTCCGCCACCTCCGCCGCGGGCTACACCTACGAGTACGTCGCGCCGGCCTTCCTGGACGGCGTCACGGTCGAGCCCGACGGCGGGCTGTTCGCCGACCGGTCCGGCCACGCGGCGCTCGTGCTGAACGAGCAGCGCACGATGGACTGCGCGCACGCCGACCGGCTGCTCGACCTGGCTCGTCAGGGGCTGCGGCTGTTCGTCGTCGGCGAGCCGCCCTCCCGCGGGACCGGCCACGACGCCGCCGACCCGGACGACAGCCGGCTCCGGACCACCGTCGCCGCGCTGCTCGACGAGCCGACCGTGATCCGGGTCGCCACCGAGGCCGAGCTGCCCGGCGCCCTGGCCGCGGTGGGCATCTCCCCGCGGGTCGCCCCGTCCGAGCCGACGCCGGCCCTGGGACTGGTGCGCCGCGAGGCCGACGGCGTGGTCTACGACGTCGTCTACAACCGGTCGGCCGACGTGTACGCGGGCGAGCTCTCGCTGACCGGCGACGGCGTCCCCCACCTGCTCGACACCTGGACGGGGCGGATCTCGCCGATCGGGCGGTACGCCCGGGACGGTGGCCGGGTCACGCTCCCGGTGCGGATCGCGCCGTACGACACGGTGGTGATCGCCCTCGCGCCCGGCGCGGCGGGCCTCTCCCCCGCTCCGCGGGTGCACGCCGTCGCCGCCGACGCCGAGGTCCTCGTCGACGACGCGGGCCGGCTGCTCCTGCGCGCTCCGGCGGACGGCGAGCACCGGGCACGACTGAGCGACGGCACGGAACGGACCGTCCGGACCGAGGGGCTGGCGCCGCCCCGGCACCTCACCGACTGGACGCTGCGGGCGCAGAGCTGGACCGCCGGCGACGAGCAGTGGACCAGCCGGAAGACCGATCACGAACCGTTCCCCGTGGCCGCCGACGACGACGGCCGGCTGCCCTCCTGGCTGGAGACCACCGCGCCGGTGGACCTCAGCCGCGCCTCGGGCGTCGGCACGTACACCACGACGGTGGAACTCCCGGCGTCCTGGGGGGACGACGACGGCGCCTGGCTCGACCTCGGCGACGCCGTCGACACGGTGCAGGTGACCGTGAACGGCACCGCGGTCGTCGTGGACCAGTCCGACCGGGGCCGCATCGACCTCGGCCGGCTGCTCGTCCCCGGCACGAACACGCTCACCGTCCGGGTGGCCACCACGATGTTCAACGCCGTCCGGGCCGGCGGGAACCCGAACTACGCCACGCCCGACTGGCAGCGGACCGGCCTGATGGGCCCGGTCGTCCTCGCGCCGTACCGCGACATCCCGATCGCCCTCTAGGAGCGCGCGACCATGCCCCGTCTCTCGGTGCAGCTCTACAGCGTGCGCGAGGAACTCGCCGACCTCGACGGCACCCTCGCCCGTCTCGCCGCTCTCGGCGTCGACACCGTCGAGCCGTTCTCGGTGTACGACCGCACCCTCGAGCTCCCCGCCGCCCTCGCCCGCCACGGGATGACCGCGCCGACCGGGCACGGCCCGTTCCTGTCCGACGAGATCGAGTACGAGGGCCGGATGGTGCCGCTGCCGCCGCTGGAGGTCACGCTCGACGCCGCACGCCACATCGGCGTCGAGGTGCTGATCGACCCCGTCGTCCCGGCGCAGCGGTGGCAGACGGCCGACGACGTGGCACGCACGGCGGACCGGCTCAACGCGGCCGCCGACCGCGCGGCCGAGCGGGGCATGCGGGTCGGCCACCACAACCACACGTTCGAGTTCTCCCGCCGGTTCGGCGACCGGACCGCCTACGAGCACTTCGTCGCGCTGCTCGACCCCCGCGTCGTCCTCGAGCTCGACGTCTTCTGGGCCGCCACGGCGGGTGAGGACGTGCCCGCGCTGCTGCACCGCCTGGGCGACCGCGTGCACGCCCTGCACCTGAAGGACGGCGCCGTCGGGCCCGATCCCTTCGCCGCCGGCACCGCCTACGACCCGGAGGCGCTGGACCTGCGGCCGCTCGGCGACGGCGAGCTCGACCTCGCCGGCATCCTCGCCGCGGCGCCGGCCGTCGCGTTCGACGTCCTGGAGTTCGACTCCGTGGACGGCGACGTCTTCGCCGCTCTCGAGGCGTCGATCGGGTACCTCGGGTCCCACGACCGGAGGACGGCATGACACCGGCCGCCCCCGTCGACCTGCGGACCGACACGCGGGTGGATCCCCGCGGGATCGGCTCGGCCCGTCCGGAGTTCGCCTGGCGCCTGCCTCCGGGCAGCGAGGCACAGGTCGCCTACGCCGTGCAGGTGTCCCCGGGCGACGAGGGCGAGGACGAGCTGGCCTGGGAGAGCGGCCGGGTCGAGTCGGGCGAGCCGTTCGGCGTGCGGTACGCCGGGTCGCCGCTGGCGTCCGGCCGCTCCTACCGGTGGCGGGTGCGGGTCTGGACCGACCCCGCCGGCGAGCCGGGGCCGTGGGGCGAGGGCCGGTTCGAGACCGGACTGCTGGACGACGCGCAGTGGCAGGCCCACTGGGTCACCGGGCCGGCTCCGACGGGACCCGACGACGTCCAATCGCTGTACCTGCGGGGCGACGTGCAGGTCCCGGCGCCGGTCGTGCGGGCCCGGGCGTACGTCTCCGCGCTCGGCTGGTACCGCTTCCTCGTCAACGGGACCGACCTGACCGGGCCGGCCCTCGTCCCCCGGTGGACCCCGTTCGACGAGTACGTGGAGTACCAGACGTACGACGTGACGGACGCGCTGCGGACCGGCGGCAACGTGCTGGGCATGGTCGTCGCCGAGGGTCGCTTCCGGGGGCGCAACGGCGTGGGGAACCGGCCGGCGGTGTACGGCGACCGGCTGGCCGGACTCGTCCAGCTGGAGGTCGACCTCGCCGACGGCAGCTCGCTCACCGTCGGATCGGACGGCTCCTGGCTGGCGGGTGCGGGGCGCATCCTGACCAGCGACCCGAAGCTCGGCGAGCGCGTCGACCTGCGCGTCCCCGACGCGGACTGGTCGACCACATCCGTCGCGCCGGCGCGGTTCGCCGCCGCCGAGGTCCTGCCCGGGGAGCGCCGGCTGGTCGCCGAGGAGGTCGGGCGGGTCACCGAGGTCGGCCGGTTGCCGGCGGTCTCGGTGAGCCGTGCGCCGTCGGGCGCCCAGGTCGTGGACCTCGGGCAGAACGTCGCCGGGGTCGTCCGCATCCGCCTCCGCGGGCCCGCCGGGACGACCGTCGGACTCCTGCACAGCGAGCTGCTGCGGCCCGACGGCGAGCTCGACCTCGACTACCTCGCCAACGAGATGGTCGAGGCCCGGCCGCAGCGGGACGAGGTGGTGCTCGACGGCACCGACACCTGGTGGTCCCCGTGGTTCACGATCCACGGCTTCCGCTACGTCGCCGTCGACGGCCTCCCGGACCCGCTGGACCCGGCCGACGTCGAGGGCGTCGTCCTGTCCACCGACATGCCGTGGACCGGGGAGTTCGACTGCTCGGACCCCCGCCTGACCCGGCTGCGCGCGAACGTCGGCTGGTCGCTGCGGTCCAACTTCGTCGACACGGCCACCGACTGCCCCACGCGGGAGCGCTCGGGCTGGACCGGCGACATCCAGGTCTTCGGCCCCACCGCCACCACGTTCGTCGACGCCCAGGCCTACCTGCGGCGCTACCTGCGCAACGTCGCCGCCGAGCAGCTGCCCGACGGCCGGGTGCCGGTCGTCGTCCCGGCCGAGGCGTCGCGGTTCTCCGGGGGCCTGGAGGACATGTGGGCGGGCATGGCCACCTCGGTCGGGTGGGGCGACGTGACCGTCCTGCTCCCGTGGACCCTGTACCGCTACTACGGCGACCGCACGGTCCTGCGGCGGCAGTACCCCTCGATGACCGCGTGGGTCGACCAGCTGGCCCGCCGGGCCCGGAACGAGCAGGACCTCGCGCGGGGAGCCGTCACCGGGCGGCCGGACGTCGACCGCTTCGTGCTGGACACCGGCTTCCACTACGGCGAGTGGCTGCGGCCCGGCGAGGACCCGATCGCGTCCGTGACCGACGCCCACCGGCACGGCCCGGTCATCGCGACGGCCTGTCTGGAGCACTCGGCGCGGCTGCTGTCGAGGATCGCCGGCATCCTCGGGGAGGACGCCGACGCGGAGCGCTACGGCGAGCTGGCGGATGCCGTCCGCAGCGCGTGGCGGGAGGTCTTCCTCGCCGCCGACGGCCGGATCGGCACCGACCGGCAGGACGACTACGTCCGCGCCCTGGCCTTCGACCTGCTCGAGCCCGCGGAGCGGCCGGCCGCGGTGGACCGCCTCGTGTCCCTCGTCGAGGAGGCCGGCGACCACCTCGGGACCGGCTTCCTGTCCACGCCGATGCTGCTGCCCGTGCTCGTCGACGGCGGCCGCCCCGACGTCGCCTGGCGGCTCCTCCTGCAGACGACCAGTCCCTCCTGGCTGTACCAGGTCGAACGGGGGGCCACCACGGTGTGGGAGACCTGGGAGGGCCACACCCCCACCGGCGAGGCCACGGACAGCCACAACCACTACGCGTTCGGCACGGTCGCGCGGTTCCTCACCGAGCACGTCGCCGGGATCGCCCCCGCCGAGCCGGGGTTCGGTGTCCTCGACGTCCGGCCCCTGGTCGGGGGCGGCCTCACCTGGGCACGCGCCGGCATCCAGACCCCGTACGGCCGGGCGGCGAGCAGCTGGCGCCTCGACGGCGACGAGGTCGCCCTCGAGGTCACCGTGCCGCCGGGCACCACCGCCCGGGTGGACCTCGGGGACGGCGCCCCCGTGACCCTCGCGGGCGGGACCCACGTCCTGCGCCGCCCGATCCCGCAGACCGCTCCGACCCGGAGGTCCCCGTGACGTCGACGTCCTCGCCCACCGCACGACCGTCCGGGCCGGTCGGCCCGCCGCCGCCCTTCGATCCCGAGTGCGCCGCGGTACTCGCACCGATGGCGGAGATGCTGACGGCGGTGCGCATCACCGCCGACCTGATCCCGGCGATGCGCACCGCCGTCGGGATCCCACGGCCGACCGCGGACGAGCTGAGCCGCGGCGGGGCCTTCACCGTCGAGGAGCGGACCGTCCCGGGGCCGGCGGGCGCACCGGAGATCTCGCTGCTCGTCTGCCGGCCGACGGCGGCGCCGGCGCCCGTCCCCGTCGTCTACACCATGCACGGCGGCGGCATGATCGTCGGGAACAACGGCATGGGGGTGGACGACGCCCTGGACTGGGCGCAGGAGCTCGGGACGGCCGTCGTCTCGGTCGAGTACCGCCTGGCGCCGGAGACCCCGCACCCGGGACCGGTCGAGGACTGCTACGCCGGCCTGTCCTGGACCGTCGAGCACGCCGCGGAGCTGGGCCTGGACCCGGCACGGGTCGTCGTCGCCGGGCAGAGCGCGGGGGGTGGTCTCGCGGCCGCGCTCGCGCTGATGGCCCGCGACCGCGGGGGCCCGGCCCTGCTCGGCCAGCTGCTGCTGTGCCCGATGCTGGACGACCGCAACGACACGCCCTCCGCCCGGCAGATGGCCGGCGTGGGGCTGTGGGACCGCGACGCGAACCAGACCGGCTGGACGGCGCTGCTCGGGGACGCCTGCGGTGGTCCCGACGTCTCCCCCTATGCCGCCCCGGCCCGCGCGACCGACCTGTCCGCGCTGCCTCCGGCGTTCATCGAGGTCGGCTCCGCGGAGACCTTCCGCGACGAGGACGTGACCTACGCCGGCCGGATCTGGCAGGCCGGCGGCGTCGCCGAGCTGCACGTGTGGCAGGGCGCGTTCCACGGCTTCACGGAGATGGCGCCGGACGCCCAGGTCTCCCGGGACGCCCGCGCCGCACGGCTGCAGTGGCTGCGCCGGCTGCTCGCGTCGTAGCCCTGCCCGCGGGGTCGTCCGGGTCGGCCCGGCTCAGCCCCGCTGCAGGATCTCGATCTGGTTGCCCCAGGGGTCCAGGAGGTCGACCGAGAAGGCCTGTTCGCCACCGGGCGACCCCTCGAACGCCTGCTGGTGCTCGGCACCGTTCTCGAGGGCCAACGCCTCGGTCCGCTCCAGGTCGGACACCTGGATGAGGAACTGCGCATTCCAGTCGTTCCGTTCGTCGGCCCGGTCCTGGATCAGGATGAAGCCCGGCCCGCCGGGCATCGTCATCACCCGGTGACCCTCGCCGAGGTCCATGGCGAGCGTCGCCCCGAAGACGGTCCCGTAGAAGTCGCCGGCCTCGTCGATGTCGTCGACGTGGACCTTCAGCATGATCACCTCCGCGGACGCGACATCGGCCGTGGCAGACGCCGATGGCGCCGACGTCATGTCCGGAACGGACATCTCGACCACGCCCGTGCCGGGCGCGTCCGTCGCGTCGGCCGAGTCATCGGCCGACGAACTGCACCCGACGAGGACGAGGGCCGCCGCCAGCAGGACCGCACCCCTCCGGGGACTCGTGCCGGTCACGGGTGGCTGCCGTCCCGGGCGGCCGCACCGGCGTCCGCGTCGGTGGCTCGCAGCGCGTCGGCCGCCGCCCGGACCGCCGCGAAGATCCCCTGGTAGCCGGTGCAGCGGCACAGGTTGCCCGACAGCGCCTCGCGGATCTCCTGGTCGGACGGATCGGGGTTGTCCCGCAGGAATGCCGTCACCGAGACGACGAAGCCGGGGGTGCAGAAGCCGCACTGCAGTCCGTGGTGCTCCCGGAAGGCCTCCTGCACCACCGACAGCCGCCCGTCGCGGTCGGCGATGCCCTCGATGGTGGTGATCTCGGTGTCGTCGGCCTGGACGGCGAACATGAGGCAGGCCCGGACCGCGTCGCCGTCGACCAGGATCGTGCAGGCCCCGCAGGCCCCGTGCTCGCAGCCCAGGTGGGTGCCGGTCAGCCCGCAGGTGCTCCGCAGGTGGTCGGCGAGCGTGAGCCGCGGAGGCACGGTGCTCCGCCGGGCGACGCCGTTGACCGTCATCCGGACGTCCACATCAGCCATTGCGCGCCTCCTGGAGGGCCTTCTCCCAGGCGCGCGCCACCATGGCCGCGCCCACTCGCGTGCGGTACTCCGCCGGACCGTGCAGGTCCGAGGGCACGGAGTCCAACCCGGACACGGCTGTCTCCCCGACCTCGTCGGCGCGGACGTCTCCCGCGACGGTCCCGACGAGGGCCGCTTCCGCGGCAGCCGCGCGCTCGACCTGGGGGGCGAGCCCGAACAGACCGATGGAGCAGCGCCGCACCCTGTCGTCGTCGTCGAGCTCGACGGCCACCGTCGCCCCCGCGATGGCGTAGTCACCGTGGCGGCGGGCGAACTCCTCGATCGCGAACCCGGAGCGTCCGTGCCAGCGCGGGAAGGCGACGCCGGTCAGCACCTCGTCCGGTTCCAGCGCGGTGGTCCACCAGCCGCTGAAGAAGTCACCGGCGGGGATGGCCCGCCGTCCGCGGACGGAGGACGCCTCGATCTCGGCGTCCAGGGTCAGGGCCACCGCGGGGTACTCGCCGGCGGCGTCCGCATGGGCGACGGAGCCACCGAGGGTGCCGCGGTTGCGGATCTGGAAGTGCCCGATCAATGGGGTGGAGCGCGTCAGCAGCGGCACCGCGGCATCGATGTCCGCCGAGCGCTGGATCGCCGCCTGCGTGGTGCCTGCGCCGATCCACAGCGCGTCGCCGCGGTCGACGACGCCCTGGAGCTCACCCACCCGGCGCAGGTCGACCAGATGGTCGACCGCGGCCAGGCGCATCGCGAGCATCGGCATCAGGCTCTGGCCGCCGGCGATGACCTTGGCGTCGTCGCCCAGCTCGGCCAGGAGGGTGACCGCCTCCTCGAGGCTGTCCGGCCGGTGGTAGTCGAACGCGGCCGGCTTCACACCCGCACCCCCTGGTTCGCCTCGGCCTCTTGCAGCAGGGCGACGATGGAGGCCGGCGTCATCGGCAGCCGGGTGATGGTGACGCCGAAGGGCGCGAGCGCGTCGGCCACGGCGTTCACCACCGCCGGCGGTGCGCCGATGGCGCCGCCCTCTCCGACGCCCTTGTACCCACCCGGTCCGGGGCCCGGGGTCTCGACGTGGCCGTACTCGATGACCGGCACCTCGGTGCTCGTGGGCAGCAGGTAGTCCACGAAGGTGCTGGTGATCGGGTTGCCGTCCTCGTCGTAGACGCTGTTCTCCAGCAGCGCGCCGCCGATCCCCTGGACCGTGCCGCCGGCGATCTGCCCCTCGACGACGTTCGGGTTGATCATCGGGCCGCAGTCCTCGCTGACGATGTAGCGCAGGATCGTCACCGCGCCGGTCACGACGTCGACCTCGCACGTGCACACGTGGGTGGCATTCGCCCAGATCGTGGGGCTCTGGGCTTGGTACCGGCCGCTGGCCTCGAGGCCGGGCGGCACCCCGGGGGGCAGCTTGCGCGTGTCGAAGTAGGCGATGTCGGCGATCTCGGCCAGCGACAGCCCGGCGCCGGGGGTACCCCGGACCTGGGCCCGGCCGTCGGCCAGTTCCAGGTCCTCGACCGCGGCCTCCAGCCGGTGCGCGGCGATCGCCAGCAGCCGCTCGCGCAGCCCGGCCGCGGTCTCCGCGACCGCGCCGGCGATCATCGAGCCCGACCGGCTCCCCCCGGTGCCGCCGCCGAACGGCGTGACCGCCGTGTCGCCCTGGATCGTGTTGACCTGGCCGATGTCCACGCCGAGCGCGTCCGCGGTCAGCTGGACGGCCGTGGTCTCCAGGCTGTTGCCGCTGGACCCGCCGGACACGTACACGTTCACCACGCCGGAGGGCTCGATCCGGATCGTCGCGCCCTCCGTGCCGTGGAACCCGCGGCCGCTGGTGGTCGGTTCCACGTAGCTGGAGGTCCCGACACCGATGTAGCGCCCGGCCGCGCGGGCGGCCGCCTGCTCCCGGCGGAAGGACTCGTGGTCCAGGATCTCCAGCGCGTGCTCGAACGTCTCGAGCGGGCTGATGTCGCTGTACGGCATCCCGTTGGGGTTGGTCACCGGCAGCTCGTCGTGGCGCAGCAGGTTGCGCCGTCGCAGCTCGACGGCGTCGATCCCCATCCCGCGCGCCGCGACGTCCAGCAGCACCTCGCGGGCCAGCGTCTCGTACTGCCACGGCCCCCGGTACGCGGTGCGCCCGTTGGTGTTGGAGAACACCGAGGTGCAGGTGAACGTGGCCGCCGGGACGCGGTACGGCCCCGGGAACAGCATCCCCACCACCACGGCCGTCATCACCGGCCACGGCACCGGATAGGCCCCGGCGTCCTGCACGTGGTCCAGCGCCGCGGCCAGGATCGTGCCGTCGGCGTCGAAGGCCAGCCGCGCCGTGCCGTGCTCGTGCCGGCCCTGCCCGGCCGACGACAGGTTCTCCTGCCGGTCCTCGATCCACTTGACCGCGGCCGGGACCTTCAGCGCTGCCAGCATCACGCACAGGTCCTCGCGCTGCGGCAGCGCCTTCTGCCCGAACCCGCCCCCGGTGTCGCGCATGATCACGCGGACGCGGTGCTCGGACAGGCCCAGCGCCCGGGAGCAGAACAGCCGCACCTCGTGCGGTACCTGCGTCGACGCCCAGATCGTCATCCCGCCGTCGTGGGCGGAGTACTCCGCGATCAACCCGCGGGTCTCCATCGGCACCGCCTGGTAGGCCTGCTGGTGGATCGTCTCCTCGACCACGTGCGCCGCCGACGCGAAGACCTCGGCGAGCTGTTCGGCGGGGCGCCCGCTCATCGTCCCCGCGACGTTGCCGGGGTAGGCCGCGTGCACCAGTTCCTCGGACCCGGTCGCCGTCTTGTAGTCGACGACCGGCTCCAGCGGCTCGTAGTCGACGACGACCAGCGCGGCCGCGTCCTCGGCGACGTAGCGGTCGACCGCGACGACGAGAGCCACCGGATCACCGACGAACCGGACCTCGCCCTCGGCGAGTGCCGGACGCGGGGTGTCCGGGACCTTCGGTCCCACCAGGGAGTACCACGGCTCGCGGACGCCGGGGTTGAGGTCCTCGGCGGTGAACACCGCGTGCACGCCGTCCAGCGCGAGCGCCGCGGACACGTCGATCCCGGTGATCCGCCCCCTCGCCAGCGGGCTGCGGACGAAGTGCGCGTGCAGCATCCCCGGACGCACGACGTCGTCGACGAAGCTCCCGTGCCCCGTCAGCAGCCGCGCGTCCTCCACCCGCTGGACGCGGGCGCCCGCATACCGGGCGGCGGCCGTCATCTCAGCGCCAGTTGATGTTGCCGGCGTCCACGGGGATCAGCGAGCCGGTCACGTAGCGCGCGTCGTCGGACACCAGCCAGGCGATGGCGTTGGAGATGTCCCGTGGCTCGACGGCCTCCACCGGCAGCGCGTTCGCGAGGGAGTTCGCCAGCTCCGGGGCGTGCTTGACGATCAGGGAGACGTCCCCGTTGTTCGCCATCGGCGTGCGCACCGTGGTCGGCGCGACGCTGTTGACCCGGATGTTGTGCGGGCCCAGGAAGTTGGCCCACGAGCGCATGAGGCCGAGGACCCCGTGCTTCGCGGCGGTGTAGGCGAGCATGCCGGGGTAGTTGGTGGGAGAGCCGATCACCGCTCCGGTGGAGCTCGTCAGCACGATCGCCCCGCCCCGGCCGTTCTCGATCATGGACGGGATGGCGACGCGACCGGTGTTCCAGACGCCGGTGAGGTTGACGTCGACGACCTCCTGCCACTGCTCCGCGGGAGGAGCGACGGCGCCCGGCCCCACGCCGGCGTTGGCCACGACGATGGTGACCGCGCCCAGCTGCGCGGAGCCGTCGTCGAACGCCTGCTGCAGGGCGTCACCGTCGCGCACGTCGGCCTCGACGGCGACGATCCTGCGGTCCAGTGCCTCGACGAGACGCACGGTCTCCTCGAGGTCCTCCGGCCGCGACATCTTGTAGCCGACGGTCTTCATCTGCTTGCAGATGTCCACCGCGATGATGTCCGCACCCTCCTCCGCCAGGCGGACGGCGTGGCTGCGGCCCTGCCCCCGGGCCGCTCCGGTGATGAACGCGACCTGGCCGTCGAGCTTTCCCATGAGTGCTCCTCAGAAGGTGAGTGGTGCGGAGTGGAACGGGGGTCCGGCGCTCAGTCGCGGAGTGTGATCACCGACGCCGGGCAGGCGGCGGCGGCCGCGCGGGCACCGCTCTCCTGCGCGCCGGTCGGCGCCGGCTCGAGCAGCCGCACCAGGCCGTCGTCCTCGTCCTGGTCGAACAGGTCCGGCGCTGCGAGCACGCACTGCCCGGCGCCGATGCACGCGTCGCCGTCCACCCCTATCCGCACGCGGAGTCGCCTCCTCGCACGCAGGCTCCGGCCCGGGTCATGCCCAGGTGACCGGCAACGACTGGACGCCGAAGATCAGCATCTCCGTCTTGATCTGGATCTCCTCCAGCGGCACCGTGAGCCGCAGGCCCGGCAGGCGGGTGAACAGCTCTTCCAGCCCGATGCTGAGCTCCATGCGGGCCAGCTGCTGCCCGAGGCACTGGTGCACGCCGTGGCCGAAGCCCAGGTGGGAGGGGCGCGGGCGGGTGACGTCGAACCGGTCGGGGTCGGTGAAGTGCTGCGGGTCCCGGTTGGCCTCGGGCATGGCCACGATCGCCGTCGCGCCCGCCGGGATCTCCACGCCGCCGAGGGTGACGTCCTCGGTGGCGATCCGGGTGACGCCCAGCTGCGCGATGCTCATGAACCGCAGCAGCTCCTCGACGCAGTTGTCGAACAACTCCCGGTCGGCGCGCAGGGCCGCCAGCTGGTCAGGGTGCGTCATCAGGGCGAGCGCGCCCAGACCGAGCAGGTTCGCCGTCGTCTCGTGGCCGGCGCCGAGCAGGACGATCGCGATGTCGACCAGCTGCGCGTCGGTCAGTCCGGCGTCGGTGGCACGCACGAGGTCGGAGATGATGTCCTCGCCCGGGTCCGCCCGCTTGTCGGCCACCAGCTTCCGCATGAAGCGCTGCTGCACAGCACTGGCGGCCATCCGCTCCTCCTCGGTGGCCTCGACGTTCGTGCCGACCGAGGTGAACTCCTGGAAGTGGTCGCGGTCGTCGGGGTCCACCCCGAGCAGCTCGCTGATCATCAGCGAGGGGATCGGCAGCGCGTAGTCGCGGATCAGCTCGGCCTCGGTGCCGGCCGCCCGCATCGCCTCGATCTGCTCGGCCGCGATCTCACGCAACCGCGACTCGAGCTTCTGCATGCGGCGCACGGTGAAGTGCCCGGTGAGGAGCCGCCGCAGCCGGGTGTGCTCGGGCGGGTCCATGAAGATGAAGTAGCCGTCGCCTCGTGGCGCGGCGTCCGCCGGGGAGACGACGGGGCAGCCGCCGCGCTCGGCCGCCGCGCCCATGGCCGCGACCTCCTCCGGCCGGAACGAGGTGGCCTCGCGATTGCGGAACTTGTCCGCCGAGAACCGCGGGTCGGCGAGCACCGAGCGGCTCTCCGCGAACCCGGTGACCAGGTAGGCGGTCATCCCGGTCAGCAGCTGGAACGGCTGGACGGCACCTTGCCCGCGCCGCGCCACCATCCCGGGCGCCGGGTCGAAGGGACAGCCGGGCGGGTGCTCGACCATGTCGGCCGCGACGGGACGGCGGAAGTCGATGGGGGGTCGCTCCACCGCCTCCTCGGTCTGGGCACTGTCCATGCTCATCAGGCTGTCCTCTCCGCGGCGTCGAGAGCCCGCTCGATCGACCGTCACCGGCCTGTGTCGGGGCTCGTCGTCCATCTGGGCTCGGGCATCGTGGGTGCGCGTCACGAGGGCGTCCGCCCGCGACCGTCCTCGATAAGGCAGATGTCTTAGTCAAACATGAAAGTGATGTCGGTCGCAATAACCGCAGCACAGGTGCCCGGCGGAGCCTGGCCGAATTCGACGTCGAGGTCAACAGTCCGGCACAAGCCCCGCCGGAACACGCCCACGTGCCGAGGACGTCGGTGGCCGTCGGGGGCATGTGGGCGCCTCGGCGGTGCAGCTCCGGTCGACCCGGGTCGTCTCGACGTCGGCGATGAGCACCCGCCCGGACCTCGGCGTCTCGGGGTGATGGATGGCGGTCCTGGTGCAGATGACGTCGGCGGGCCGGATCCAGGCGCCAGTGCAGGTACCGGAGGCGTGCGGGGCGGGGTGGCGAGCTTGCATCGTCACGAGTTCCCAGCACCCATCGCCGCTCATGGCCGACTTCCCAGGCCGGCGTTCCGCGGATCGCGCCCGGTGCCGGCTACGGGTCTTCCCCGCTCAAGACAGGTGTCTTACTCTGATGACGACTGTGACAGGGTGCACAAGGCCGACCCGACGGAGGAACCATGACAGCGACACCCACGATCGACACCGAGCCTGCACTGCTCATCGGCGAGGACCGCCTCGCGGAGGCCTCCGGCGGCACGTTCGACCACGTCTTCCCGGGCACCGGCCAGGTCAACGCGGTCATCCCGATGGCCGGCCCGGAGGAGATCGACCGGGCCGTGCGCAGCGCGGCGGCCGCGCAGCGGGAGTGGGCGGCCCTGCCCGTCGAACGGCGGCGCGAGCTGATGATCGCCCTCGCGCGGGCCATCGACGCCGACACCGAGAACCTCGCCCGGCTCAACGTCCACGACTACGCCGTGCCGATCATGATGGCGCCGGGCCAGGTCGGGCTGCTGTCGAAGTTCTTCGACTACTACGCCGGCTGGATCGACAAGGTCACCGGCCAGACCGCCCCGGTCATGGGCTCGCACGACGTCAACATGATCACCCGCGAGCCCTACGGCGTGATCGGCGTCATCGTCCCCTGGAACGGCCCGCTCGTCGGCATCGCCATGGCCGTCGCACCGGCCCTTGCCGGCGGCAACGCCGTCGTCATCAAGCCGCCGGAGCTCGCCCCGCTGGCCCCGCTGCGCTTCGGTGAGCTCTGCCGCGAGGTCGGGCTGCCCGCCGGCCTGGTCAACGTCGTCCCCGGCGGCCCCGAGGCCGGCGACGCGCTCGTCCGGCACCGCGGCATCGGCAAGCTGCACTTCACCGGCAGCGGGGCGACGGCGAAGAAGATCGCGGTCGCCGCGGCCGACACCCTCAAGCCGCTGTCGTTCGAGCTCGGCGGCAAGTCGGCCAACGTGGTGTTCGCCGACGCGAACCTGGACCGCGCGGTCATGATCGCCGCATTCATGGGGCCGCTCACCCAGTCCGGTCAGAGCTGCGCGTGCGGCAGCCGCATCCTGGTCGAGCGCAGCATCTACCCCGAGTTCCAGGAGCGGCTCGTGGCCGCCGTCGCGCACGTGCCGATCGGCGACCCGTTCGACCCCTCCATGATGATGGGGCCGGTCGTCAGCGCGGCGGCCGCCGACCGGATCACCGGGACCATCGACGAGGCCGTGCGCTCCGGCACCGGGCGGCTGCTGACCGGCGGCAAGCGACTCGGCGGCGACCTCGCCGAGGGCTACTACATCGAGCCGACCGTCTTCGCCGACGTGCCCAACAGCAGCCCCCTGGCGCAGATCGAGACCTTCGGTCCGGTCGTCTCGGTGATGCCCTTCGACACCGAGGACGAGGCCGTGGCGATCGCCAACGACTCCGACTTCGGCCTGGTCGCCTACGCGCACACCTCGGACTTCGAGCGGGCGCACCGGGTGTCGGGACGACTGGAGGCGGGCTCGGTGTGGATCAACGCGTTCAGCGAGATCCAGCCGAGCGGTCCCTACGGCGGCTACAAGGAGAGCGGCTACGGGCGGCTCGGCGGCATCGAGGGCCTGCACGAGTTCACCCAGGTCAAGAACACCCGCATCACACTCGGGAGCTGACGGAACGGCCCCCCGCCCGGCCGGGGCGGGGGGCCGCCGCTCAGATGCTCGGCACGTCAGATGCTGAGCGCCCAGCCGACCGCCGTGTCGCCGGCGGACTCCAGGGCGGCGGTCGTGCGGTCGGACGCGGGCGCCTGCAGGAACCCGACGAGCCCGTCCACCAGGCTCTCGAGCTCGAGCGCGAACGGCAGCACAGGGATCCCCTGCTCCCGCGCACGCTCGCGGTCGGCGGCGGTGTGCACCACCAGGTTGCTGGCGCGGGAGATGCGGTGGCCGCGCAGTGGGTCGGCCAGGTGCGGCAGCAGCGACCGCAGGTGGTCGAAGTACGAGCGGGAGTTGCTCGCGTACGGCTCCGGCAGGCCGTCGAAGACGTCGGACCGCCCGTAGTGGTGCAGCACGGTCAGGAAACCGGCGTAGTGGCTGTCGTCGAGCTCGCTCTGCTCGAGCATGGCCCGGGCCTGGCACTCCACCCACGCCCGCAGGTCACCGGCAGCCGCCTGCTCGATGAGCAGCGCCCGCCGGGCGTGCAGCCGTGGCAGCCGGTACTCGAAGATCGCCCGCACCAGCTGGTCCTTGGACCCGAAGTGGTACTGGACGGCGGAGTTGTTCGCGTTCCCGGCGGCCACGCCGATCTGCCGCAGCGAGACCCCGTCCAGTCCGTGTGCGGCGAACAGCCGCTCCCCCACCCGGACCAGCTGCTCCTGCGTCGAGGGGACCACTCCTGTCATGCGGGCATGGAACCATGCTGGACAGCCGGAAGACAGGTGACTTACATTGCAGAACAGTTATCGGGATCACATCGGAAGAGGCTGCACATGACACTCACGACCGACGACGTCTACCGCGAGGTCATGACCGTCGACCCGCCGGCGACCACGGACGGCGCCGAGCAGGCGCGCCGCGACAGCCTGTTCGGCGACCTGTGGGCGGCTCCGGGCCTCACCCGCCGTGAGCGTCGCTGGGTGACCCTGGTCTGCGTCGGCTTCGCCACCGACCAGCAGGCGATGGACGAGCACTTCTACGCCGCCATGAACAGCGGCGACATGACGCTGGAGGAGCTGCTCGAGTTCGTCCTCCACTTCGCCGTCTACAGCGGCTGGCCCAAGGCCTCCCGCGTGGAGATGAGCATCAAGGAGCAGTGGACCCGGATCCGCCAGGAGCGCGGCGAGGAGGTCACCGACTGGCCCGAGATCCCGAACGAGACGCTCGGCGAGAACGACTGGGAGCAGCGGCTGCAGGCCGGTGAGAAGTGCTTCGCCGACATCAACATCACGCCGGCGCCGGCCCGCAACACCCCCTACCAGCAGGCCGGGATCCTGAACTTCGTCTTCGGCCACCTGTGGCAGCGTCCGGGCCTGACCCAGCGCGACCGGCGCTTCATCACCGTGCCGTGCGTGGCCAACGCCGAGGCGCCGATGCCGATCCTCAGCCACGTCGGCTCCGCCCTGCACTCCGGCGACATCAGCCGCCCGGAGATGGACGAGCTGGTCCGCCACTACGCCGCCTACGCCCCCGAGGTCAGGAGCACGGCGCTCGCGAAGGCCGTCGAGGACGACCTCTTCGGGAAGATGCTCGCCGCCCGCTGAGCCGCCCGACGCCGCACATCCCCGCACGACCACCCCAGCACCGACCGGCATCCCGCCGGTCGGAGGAGGAGAGCTCATCCATGCCCGGACTCGAGGGCCGCGTCGCCTTCATCACCGGAGCCGCCCGCGGCCAGGGGCGCGCGCACGCCGTCCGCCTGGCCCGCGAGGGCTGCGACATCATCGCCGTCGACATCTGCGCCGACATCCCGACGATGACCTACCCGAACGCCAGCGAGGCCGACCTCGCCGAGACGGTCGCCCTCGTCGAGAAGGAGGACCGGCGGATCGTCGCCCGCAAGGCCGACGTCCGGGACTACGCCGGCCTGAAGGCCGCCTTCGACGAGGGCCTGGCCGAGTTCGGCCGGGTCGACATCGTCATCGCCAACGCCGGCATCATCCGCCTCGGCGACGAGGAGGACCTGCTCGCCGAGTGGCAGGACGTCATCGACACCAACCTGACCGGCGTCTACCACACGATCCGGGCGGCGCTGCCGGCCATGCGCGAGGCGGGGCGCGGCGGCTCGATCGTGATCACCAGCTCGACCGCGGGCATCAAGTCCTCCCCCGCCGACCAGGCCAGCGGCCTCGCCTACATGGCGTCCAAGCGCGGTCTGGTCGGTCTGGCGCAGTCGCTGGCCGGCCACCTGGCGAAGGAGTGGATCCGGGTCAACACCATCCACCCGACCGGCGTCATGAGCGGCATGACGATGAACGAGGCGATGGCGAAGCAGTTCGAGCAGGCCGCGGCCTCCGGCGACAACATGATCGCCGGCATGCAGAACGCGCTGCCGATCGAGATGCTCCAGCCGGAGGACATCGCGAACGCGGTGGCCTTCCTCGTGTCCGACGAGGCCAAGTTCATCACCGGCATCGCCTGGCCGCTCGACGCCGGCTTCACGGTCCGATGACCACCGCCGCAGCAGGCCGGGTCGCCGGGAAGCGGGTCCTCGTCACCGGGGCCGCACGCGGGATGGGCCGCAGCCACGCGCTGCGGCTGGCGGAGGAGGGCGCGGACGTCGTCCTCGTCGACCTCTGCCGGCCGGTGCCGGAGCTGGAGTACCCACTGGCGACCGAGGAGGACCTGGCCGAGACCGTCCGGCTCGTCGAGGCCCTGGACCGCCGGGCCGTGTCGCGGGTCGTCGACATCCGGGACGCCGACGCGCTCAAGGCCGCCGTCGACGAGGGGGCCGCGGAGCTCGGCGGCCTCGACGCGGCCGTGGCCAACGCCGGGGTCATCACCGCCGGCACCTGGGACACCACCACGGTGGCGGACTGGCGCGCCGTCCTGGACGTCAACCTCATCGGGACCTGGAACACCTGCGTCGCCGCCATCCCGCACCTGATCGCGGCCGGCGGCGGGAGCCTGGTGAACATCAGCTCCGCCGCGGGGATCAAGGGCAGCCCGCTGACCACGCCCTACACCGCCTCCAAGCACGGGGTGGTCGGGCTGAGCCTGGCGCTGGCCAACGAGCTCGCCGTGCACAGCATCCGCGTGAACACGGTCCACCCGACCGGCGTCGCGACGGGCATGGCGCCGATGTCGCTGTTCGGCCTGCTCAGCGAGACGCGGACCGACCTGGGGGCGATCTACGAGAACGCCCTGCCGGTGCAGATCGTCGAGGCCCGGGACATCAGCAACGCCGTCCTGCACCTGGTGTCCGACGACGCCCGGTACGTCACCGGCACCCAGATGAAGGTGGACGCGGGCGTCACGATCCGCTGAGCCACCGACGCACGACCGGCTCCGCCGGCCCGGGGTCCACCCTCGGGCCGGCGGACTGCCGACCACTCCTCCCGGTCGGCGAGAGAGGAACGACTACATGGACTTCAGCACCGTCCACCTCACGCCCGAGCAGGAGCAGTTCCAGCGCGAGGTGCGCACCGTCCTCGACGAGATCGTCACCGAGGAGGTGCACGAGCACGAGCGGCGCACCGGGGACGGCTTCCACGAGGGCGTGCACCTGGCGCTGGGCAGCCGGGGCTGGCTCTTCCCGGCCTGGCCGGTGGAGGAGGGGGGCGCCGGGCTGGACCGCGTCAGCCAGCGGATCCTCAGCCTCGAGCTGGCCCGTCGCCAGGTGCCCGGCGTGACACACGGCACCACACGCCTGGTCTGGTCCGGGCTCCAGTTGTCGGCCGACCCGGAACTCGCGGCCGAGCTCAAGCCCGAGGTCGCCGCCGGCCGGGTGCGCTTCTGCCTGGGCTACAGCGACCCCGAGGGCGGGTCGGACATCGCCGCCGCGACGCTGCGCGCCGTCCGGGACGGCGACGAGTGGGTGCTCAACGGCTCCAAGCTGTGGACGACCGGCGCGCACAACTGCCAGTACACGTTCCTCATCACCCGCACCGACCCCGAGGCCCCGAAGCACAAGGGCCTCACGATGTTCCTCGTGCCGCTGGACTCGCCGGGCGTGGAGATCCAGGCGATCCACACCTACGGCGGCGAGCGCACCAACGCCGTCTACTACACCGACGTGCACGTGTCCGATCGCCACCGGGTGGGCGACGTGAACGCCGGCTGGGCCACCCTGCAGGGACCCCTGTCCAACGAGCACGGTGGCGGCCGCATCGCGGACGGCCTCGAGGACCTCGCCGGGGGCGCCACGTACACCCAGTCCTTCGACCGGGCCATCGACGCGGCGGCCCGCTGGGCCAAGCGCACCACCCGCCCCGACGGGACGCTCGTCGCCGACGACCCGGTCTTCCTCGACCGCCTGGGTGCCCTCATCGTCTCGACCGAGGCGAGCCGGGTCACCCACGGACCCATGGGCCGGAACAAGGCGTCCCTGTCCTCCATCGCCGGGGTCGCCGAGCTGATCGACCTGGTCGGCCCCGAGGCCCTGCTCGCCCACGGCGCCGACGGCGCGATCGAGGACGGCGTCATCGAGTTCGCCCACCGCTGGGCGCAGGGCACGGCCACCTACGGCGGGACCACCGAGGTCTTCAAGGGCATGATCGCCCAGCACGTCCTCGGCCTCCCACGGCTCACCCTGCCGGGCAGCAAGCAGTGGGTGCGCTGACCTGCTGACGCGCGACGGCGCCGCCGGCGGGGAGATCCCGCCGGCGGCGCCGTCATGCGTGCTGCCCGGCTCAGGACGGGTCGGCCGCCAGGGCGGCCAGCTCCTGCCACACGTCGGCGGCGGCCGTCCGGCGCAGCGTGTAGGTCAGCGTCCGGCCACGCCGGCGGACGTCGATCAGGCCCGCCTCCAGGAGGATCCCGGCGTGGTAGGTCACCGCCGGCTTGCTCAGGCCCAGCGTGGCGCGGATCAGCGCCACCCCGGCCTCCTCCCGCCCGGCCAGCAGGCGCAGCAGCTCGTGCCGGGCCGGGTGGGCCATCGCGCTCAGCGCGTCGCACACCGAGGTCGCCGGACCCGGTCCGGCCGGGAGAGAGGAGAGCACGGCCGTCAGCCGATGCGGTTCACGAAGCCGGCGTCGACCGGCAGGTTCGTGCCCGTGATGTAGCGGCCCTCGGGTGAGAGCAGGAACGCCACGGCGTTGCTGACGTCGGCCGGCTCGATCATGTCGACGGGCAGGGCGTTGCGCAGGTGCACGCCCTTGTCGACCTGGGTCGCGAGGAAGCCCTGCATCGCCTCGTTCGTCGCCATCAGCGTGTTGACGGCGGTCGGGTGGACGACGTTCACGCGGATGTTCTGGTCGGCCAGGTCGTTGGCCAGGCCGCGCATGATGCCGACGACGCCGTGCTTGGCGACCCCGTAGGCCCCGCCGCCCATCCCCCGGAGCCCGGCCGTCGACCCGGTGAGCACGATCGCGCCACCCCGGCCGCCGGCGACGATGTGCGGGATCGCCACCTGGGTGGTGTTCCAGACGCCGGTGAGGTTGACGCCGATGCCCTCGTCCCAGGCCTGCTGGTCCTCCTCCGGCGTGGTCAGCTTGAACAGGCCGGGGCTGATGCCGGCGTTGGCGACGACGAAGTCGAGCCGGCCGAACTGGGCGACGCCCTCGTCGACGACGGCCTGCAGCGCGGCGCGGTCCCGGGTGTCGGCCTTGCGGGCGACGATCCGCCGGTCGAGCGCCTCGACCTGGCGGACGGTCTCGGCGAGGTCCTCCTCGGTCGACATCGAGTAGGCGACCGAGGCGAAGTCGGCGCAGACGTCGACGCCGATGATGTCGGCGCCCTCCGACGCCAGGCGCAGCGCGTGGCTGCGGCCCTGGCCGCGGCCGATGCCGGTGATGAAGGCGACCGTGCCCTCGAGACGTGCCATGGGGTGTCCTCCTGGGGTGTCGGCCGCCGGGGCCGGCGGCCGGGTGCAGATGCCCGGCGCCCGCTCCTGGAGGAGCGGACGCCGGGCGGGTGGGACAGGTGCCGGACGACCGATCAGCTCACCGGCTCGCCGCAGAACGGGTCGGCGCCCTCGATGGGCACGAACGCGTTCCCCTCGAGCTTGACGTAGAAGGAGCACTGCTCCTCGTAGTCCGTCGTGCTCTGCGGGATGGGGTTCGGGTAGAGCCCGTTGGCGTCCCAGTCGTCGGTCTCCTGGAGGGTCGAGATGAGCTCCTCCTGGCTGGCATCGCAGCCGGCCTGCTCGAGGCCGTAGAGGAACAGGTCGGCGCCGAACCAGCCCTGGCTCTCGTAGAACCCCGGGATGCCGGACTCGTTGTCGGTGTACTCGATCAGCGCGTCGCGGATCTGCTGGGTCGCCGGGGTGTCCTGCTCGATCGGGGTGAAGGACGAGGAGAACGTGACGCCCTGGCCGGCCTGCACCGCGGGCTCGGACTGCAGCAGGTCGGCGCCGTAGCCGGTCGGCGAGAGGAAGATCTTGACCGGGTAGTCGGCCTGCTTGAGTCCGGCGATGATGGCCAGCGACGTGTCGAAGTTCAGCGTCGTGTACACCGCGTCGGCCTCGGACTCGATGATGCCGAGGACGATGGCGCCGACGTCGGTGCTGCCGAAGGGCACGCTGTTGTTGACGTAGGCGCGCTCGAGGCCGGCGGCCTCCATCGACTGCATGCCGGCCTCCAGGCCCGCCTGCGAGCTGGGGCTGACGACGGAGATGCCGGCGACCTTGGTCGCGCCCTGGCTCTTGAAGAACTCCCCGGCCTGGCTGTAGATGGTCTCGTAGTCCGGCACCGGCGCGGAGTTGAACAGGTTGTCGTCGGTGGCGCTCCACTCCGGCGCACCGTCCCAGGCGCCGCCGAACACCGGCACGGTGCTGCCCTGGGTGGTCATGTACGGCGAGGCGCCGTAGAAGAAGGCGCTGACGTTCAGGATGGCGAAGACGTCGTCCTGCTGGACCAGCTTCTGCACGCCGGACAACGCACCCTGCGCACTGGTGGTGTCGTCGGCCTCGACGATGTCGAAGTCCAGGTCGCCGGCGCAGCCCTCGCCCGCGTCCTCGTAGGCGGCGAACCGTGCCTCGGCGCCGCGGATGGAGTCCGCGGCCGCGGCGGCACCCGGGCCGCTCAGCGAGGTGAGCAGCCCGACCTGGAGCGTGCCCCCGGCGCTCTCGCCCCCGCCACCACCGCCGCTCCCGGACTCCTCGTCGTCACTGCCGCACGCCGAGAGCACCAACGCCATGGCACACGCGACCCCCAGGACGGCGGTTGTTCTGCTGCGCATCTCACTCCAGTCCGATCGACACCCGAGCCGGCATGGACCGCACGGGACGACCCGCGCTGCCGACGACGACGGACAGCCGTCCCCACGATGCAAGACATGCACGGGATGATTAAGACGTCCGCCTTCGACGGCGACCGTAGCGATGGCATGGATCACAATCAAGTCCCGTGTCTTAATCGGGATGACGCGCATCGGCGCGTCGAGGTGGCTTGATGAGTGAATGCTCATTACAGTGGCCGTCGTGAGCTCCCCACCCAGCACCGCGCCCCGGGTGCGCGCCGCCCGGCTCTCCCCCGACGACCGGCGCGCGGCCCTGCTCGACGGCGTGATCCCGCTCGTCCAGGCGCACGGGCGCGCCATCTCGACCCGGCAGATCGCCGAGGCCTGCGGCGTCGCCGAGGGCACGATCTTCCGGGCGTTCGGCACCAAGGAGGCGCTGATCGAGGCCGCGATCGAGCGGTACTTCTCGCCGCAGCGCTTCGCCGAGGCCCTCGCCACCGTGCCCCCGACGCTGCCGGTCGAGGAGAAGCTCCGCACGGTCCTCCTGCTCGTGCAGGACCGCCTCCGGGGGGTCGTCGGGGTCCTGGCCGCCGTCCGGGAGCAGCCGGGTCCCGAGATCGCCGTCGACCGGGGGGACCGCCGGTGGCTGGAGCCGCTGCGCGAGCTGCTGGCCCCGGACGCCGCCCGGCTCGCCGTGCCCGTCGAGACGGTCGGGCAGTTCCTCCTGCTGGTCGCCCTGGGCACGTCGCTGCCGCACCTCGCCGGCGAGTTCGCGGGGCTGTCGGCCGACGACCTCGTCCGGCTCGTCACCCACGGGGTGCTCACCGGCCACGGCGGGGAGGACTGAGGTGCTGATCCCGCTCCTGCGCAGGTTCCTGCGCCCCATGCGCGGCCTGCTCGCCGGTGTGGTCGTCTTCCAGGCGATCCAGGCCGTGGCCAACCTCTACCTGCCCAGCCTGAACGCCGACATCATCGACGAGGGCGTGGCCACCGGGGACATCGGCCGGGTGCTCACCCTCGGCGGCCTGATGCTCGGCGTCACGCTCATCCAGGTCGCCGCCGCCGTGGCGGCCGCCTGGTTCGGCGCCCGGACGGCGATGCTGGTGGGCCGCGACGTGCGGCTGGCCCTGTTCCGCCGCGTCGGGTCGTTCTCCAGCCGGGAGATGGGCGCCTTCGGGGCGCCGTCGCTGATCACCCGCTCGACCAACGACGTCCAGCAGGTGCAGATGCTCGTGCTGATGAGCTGCGTGATGCTGGTGCCCACGCCCATCCTCGCGATCGGCGGGGTCGTCTTCGCCGTCCACGAGGACCCGGGCCTCTCGTGGGTCATCGCCGTCGCCGTGCCGATCATGCTGGCCGCCGTCCTGCTGGTGACCTCACGGATGCGGCCGCACTTCGAGCGGCTGCAGGTCCGGATCGACACCATCAACCGGGTGCTGCGCGAGCAGCTCACCGGCATGCGGGTCATCCGCGCCTTCGTCCGGGAGCCGCAGGAGACCGCCCGGTTCGCCGACGCCAACGCCGCGGTGACCGAGTCGGCGCTGCGGGCGGGCCGGCTGTTCGCCTTCGTCTTCCCCCTGGTGACACTCGTCCTGAACGTCTCCAGCGTGGCCGTGATCTGGTTCGGCGCCGCGCGGGTCGAGGACGGGAGCCTCCAGGTGGGCTCGCTGATCGCGTTCCTGAGCTACCTGGTGCAGATCCTGATGGCGGTCATGATGGCGTCGCTGCTGGCGCTCATGCTGCCGCGGGCCGCCGTCTCGGCCGGCCGGATCGACGAGGTCCTCCGCACCGAGCCGACCGTCCTGCCGCCGGCCACCGCGGTGGTCCCCGAGGAGCCCAGCGGCGTCGTCGAGCTGCGCGGCGCCACCTTCGCCTACCCGGGCGCCGAGCGGCCCGTGCTCCGCGACGTCAGCTTCACCGCCGAGCCCGGCCGCACCACGGCCGTCGTCGGCAGCACCGGATCGGGCAAGACCACGCTGGTGGGGCTGATCCCGCGGCTGGTCGACGTGACGGCCGGCGCCGTCCTGATGGACGGCGTGGACGTCCGCGAGCTCGCGCCGGCCCACCTGTGGTCGCGGGTCGGGCTGGTCGAGCAGAAGGCCTTCCTGTTCAGCGGCACCGTGGCGAGCAACCTGCGCTACGGCCGGCCCGAGGCGACGGAGCAGGAGCTGTGGGCCGCGCTGGAGATCGCGCAGGCCGCCGACTTCGTCCGGGCCCTCCCGGACCGGCTCGAGGCCCCGGTCAGCCAGGGCGGCACCAACCTCTCCGGTGGCCAGCGCCAGCGGCTGAGCATCGCGCGGGCCCTGGTGGCCCGCCCGCAGGTCTACCTGTTCGACGACGCCTTCTCCGCGCTGGACACCGCGACCGACGCGCGGCTGCGTGCCGCGCTCGCCCGCGAGGTCGCCGGCGCGACGGTGATCGTCGTCGCCCAGCGGATCGCGACGGTCCTCGACGCCGACCTCATCATCGTCCTCGAGGACGGCAGGGTGATCGGCCAGGGAACCCACACCGAGCTGATGGCGACCTGTCCCGAGTACGCCGAGATCGTGGCCAGCCAGGCCCTACCCGAGGAGCAGCTGGCATGAGCGCCCCACGACCGGCAGCAGCACCAGCGCCCCGGCCCGCCCCCGGTGGGCGGCCCGGCGGCGGGCCGTTCGGGTCCGGCGCCCCCGCCGAGAAGGCCCGGGCCTTCCTCCCCTCGGCCCGCCGGCTGCTCCGCCGGCTGCGGCCGGAGCGGTGGTGGGTGGCCCTCGTCCTCACCCTCGCCGTCGGCAGCGTGGCCCTCATGGTCATCGGCCCGAAGGTGCTCGGCCGCGCCACCGACATCGTCTTCGAGGGCGCCCTCACCCGCGGCCTGCCGGAGGGGCTGACCAAGCCGGAGGCGATCGCCCTCCTCGAGGCCCGCGGCCAGGACACCACGGCCGACCTGCTCCGCCCGCTGGACTTCGAGCCGGGCGACGGCATCGACACCGCCTCGCTGGCCCGGGTGCTGGTCCTCGTCCTGGCGATCTACGTGACCGCCTCGCTGCTGTCGCTGGCGCAGGCGTACGTCCTCAACGGCGTCACCCAGCGGACGATGTTCCGGCTCCGGGCCGAGGTGGAGGCCAAGATCCACCGCCTGCCGCTGCGCTACGTGGACCGCCGGTCGCGCGGCGAGCTGCTCAGCCGGGTCACCAACGACATCGACAACATCTCCCAGTCGCTGCAGCAGACGGTCAACCAGGCCGTCACCTCGGTGCTGACCGTCGTCGGCATCGTCGCGATCATGTTCGTCATCTCGCCGCTGCTGGCGGTCGTGGCGCTGGTGGCGGTACCGCTGAGCCTGCTCGCCGTCCGGCTGATCGCCCGGCGGTCGCAGCCGATGTTCCGCGAGCAGTGGAAGCGCACCGGGTCGCTCAACGGGCAGATCGAGGAGGCCTTCAGCGGGCACGCGCTGGTCAAGGTCTTCGGCCGCCAGCAGGAGGTGGAGGCACGCTTCACCGAGGAGAACGAGCGGCTCTTCCGGGCCGGCTTCGGAGCCCAGTTCGTCAGCGGGATCCTCATGCCGGTGACGATGTTCCTGGGCAACCTCGTCTACGTCGGGATCGCCGTCGTCGGCGGCCTGCTGATGCTGAACGGCTCGCTGTCGCTGGGGAACCTGCAGGCCTTCATCCAGTACTCGCGGCAGTACACCCAGCCGCTGAGCCAGCTGGGCTCGATCGCCAGCGTGGCCCAGTCCGGGGTGGCCAGCGCCGAGCGGGTCTTCGACCTGCTCGACGCCGAGGAGGAGTCGGCCGAGCCGCAGGACCCGCCGTCGAGCGCACCCACCCGCGGCCGGCTGGAGTTCCAGTCGGTGTCCTTCGGCTACGAGCCGGACGAGCCGCTGATCCGCGACCTGTCCCTGGTCGTCGAGCCGGGGCAGACGGTCGCGATCGTGGGCCCGACCGGCGCCGGCAAGACCACGCTGGTCAACCTGATCGAGCGCTTCTACGAGCTCGACGGCGGCCGGATCACCCTCGACGGGGTCGACATCGCCACGATGAGCCGCGCGGCGCTGCGCTCCCGGATGGGCATGGTCCTGCAGGACACCTGGCTGTTCTCGGGCACCATCCGGGACAACATCGCCTACGGCCGGCCCGGCGCCACCCCCGACGAGATCCAGGACGCGGCGCGGGCGGCGCTGGTCGACCACTTCGTGCACACGCTGCCCGACGGCTACGACACCGAGATCGGCGACGACGGCGGCGCGCTGAGCGTCGGGCAGAAGCAGCTCATCACCATCGCCCGGGCGTTCCTGGCCCGCCCCGCCGTCCTGATCCTCGACGAGGCGACCAGCTCGGTGGACACCCGCACCGAGCTGCTCGTGCAGCGGGCGATGACCGCGCTGCGCCAGGACCGGACCAGCTTCGTGATCGCCCACCGGCTGTCGACCATCCGCGACGCCGACCTGATCCTCGTCATGGAGGCCGGCGCGATCGTCGAGCAGGGGTCGCACGAGGAGCTGCTGGCCGCCGGCGGCGCCTACGCCCGACTGCACGAGGCCCAGTTCGCCGGGCCCTCGGCCGACCCGGCCGACGACGAGCTGCAGCCGGCCGGGTGAGCCGGGTCCTCAGCCGGCCTGGACCCGCACGACCGCGGGCTCGCAGCCCTCGGCCGTGACGGTCACCGTGACCGCGCCCGCACCGGTGGGGCGGACGACGGCCAGCGCGCGGCCGTCGAACGTGGTGTGGACGTCGTCGAGGTAGGACTCCTCGGTGACCGGCGCGCCGCTGCCGAGCCCCTGCAGCACGGCCGGCCCGTCGACGGCCACCCGCACCTGCCGGTCCACGCCCAGGGCCACCGTGCCGGCGGCGTCGGCCAGGGCGATCTCGACGAACGCCAGGTCCGTGTCGTCGGCGCGGACGGCGTCCCGGTCCGCGCTCGCGACGAGGCCCACCGGCCCGGACGCCGTCCGCAGGGTCGACCGGCCGGTCTCCTCGCCGCCGGTGCGGGCGACGGCGGTCAGCTCGCCGGGTGCGTAGGCGACCGTGAACTCCGCCCGGAACCGGTGCGCCTCCCCCGCGGGGGCGGTGCCCAGCGACCGTCCGTCGAGCAGCAGCTCGACCTCCTCGGCGTCGCTGTAGACCTCCACGAGCAGGTCCGTGCCGTCGGCGCCGGCCCAGCTCCAGCTGCCGACGGCGTCGGTCCAGGACCAGGGGGTGCGGCCCAGCGCGCGGCCGGACAGCTCCGGCCGCTGCACCGCGAGGAACGGCTCGCTGCGGCGGCCGAAGACGATCTCCCGGTAGTGGGACTGCGGCCGCCGGACCCCGGTGACGTCGATGTCGCCGCACCAGGCGGTGAGCCACGGGTAGGGGCCGGAGAACTGCGGGGTCGGGTCGTCGGTGCGGTCGGAGACCCGGCCGATGCCGGCCTCGCCGAGGTAGTCCCAGCCGGTCCAGGTGAAGTCGCCGATCACGTGCGGGTTGTCCCGGACCAGCCGCCAGAGCCGGTCGATCTGCGCGGGGAAGGTCTCGCTGCCGACGATCACCCGGTTCGGGAAGGCCTCGCGGTCGAGCTCGTAGCGGGTGTCCATGTAGTTCATCCCGGCGACGTCGAGGGTGCCGAAGGCCTCTGCGGTCCGGTCCCCCACCAGGGGCGAGGCGGCCAGCTGCCCCATCACGGCACTCATGTCGGTGAGCATCGTGTTGATGCCGCCCTCGGCCGCCGTCGCCGACTGCCGCATCTCCGCGAGCTGGTCCATCACCGCCAGCATCCCGTTGACCCCGTTGGTGACCAGGCGGGTGCCGTCGAGCTCGCGGACCCGCTCGGCCAGCCGCCGCGACCAGATCGCGCCGTGCGGCTTGCCGACGTCGGGGATCTCGTTGCCGATCGAGTACATGACCACGCTGGGGTGGTTGCGGTCCTTGCGGACCAGCGCCTCGAGCTCGCGCTCCCACCACTCCGGGAAGGTCAGGGCGGCGTCGAGGTCGGACTTGCTCTCGGTCCACATGTCGGCCAGCTCGTCCATGACGAGGACGCCGAGCCGGTCGCAGGCCTCCAGCACGGCGCGGCTGACCGGGTTGTGGGCGCTGCGGATGGCGTTGAAGCCGGCCGCGTGCAGCAGCTCGACCCGGCGCTCGTCGGCCCGGTCGATCGTCGCCGCCCCGAGGACGCCGTTGTCGGAGTGCACGCACGCCCCGCGCAGCAGCACCGGCTCCCCGTTGATCCGCAGGCCCCGGTGCGGGTCGACGGTGATCGTGCGGATGCCGACGGTGACCTCGGCGTCGTCCCCGGTCCGGTCGCCGTCCCGCAGCGTGACGGTCGCGGTGTGCAGCGCCGGCGAGTCCGGCCCCCACAGCGCCGGGCGGACGACGGTCAGCCGCTGCCGGACGACGGCCGGCTCCCCCGGCAGCACGCTCACCGGCACCCGATCGGCGGCGACCACCGCACCCGCGTCGTCCCGGAGCTCGGCCACGAGTTCACGCGTCGCCAGCCGCGGTCCGGCGTTCTCCACCCTCGTCGCCACCTCGAGCAGGGCGTACTCCGCGTCGGCCTCCAGCGTGGTGACGTGCACGCCGTCGAGGGCGACGTGCACCGGCTCCCCGACCACGAGGTGCACCGGCCGGTGGATGCCCGCGCCGGCGTACCAGCGGGAGTCGGCCTCGTTGCGGCACACGACCCGGACCTCGTTGTCGGCGCCGTACCGCAGGAAGTCGTCCAGCGGGACCACGAAGCCGGTGTAGCCGCCCGCGCACGTCGCCGCGAGGCTGCCGTTCACGTAGACCATGGCGGAGCGGTAGACGCCCTCGAACTCCAGCAGCGTGCGCTGCGCGGCCTGCTCGGCCGGGACGGCGAACCGCTTCCGGTACTCGAAGGTGCCGCCCGGGAAGTAGCCCGTCCGCGAGTTCTCCGCGGCGTCGCGCTCCCGGGTCAGGGTGGCGTCGTGCGGCAGCGTGACCGGGTGCCACGCGCCTCCGCCCCCGGTCAGTTCGGCGAACGCGTCGGCCTTGGGCCGGAACTGCCAGTCGGACGTGAACGCGGTGCGGCGCACGGGGTTGCTCCTCGGGGTCCGGGGTCCGCCGCGCGGACCCGGTGTGGGGCTCGGATCAGCTGACGACGACGCGGACCCTCGCCAGGGCCCGGATGCGTGCGAAGGACGTGCCGGCGTCGGGGGCCGGCTGCGCCGTGACCCGGACGGTCAGGAAGCGGGTGCCCGGGGTGGCGAAGGCGTGCCGGCGCTCGACTCCGACCCGGCGCCCCGGGACGGCGGTCTCGTCGGCGACGAACTCGCCGCGGCCGTCGAGGTCCCACTCCACGCCGACGACGTCGTCCCCTCCGTCGGGGGCCTCGGCCACGGCGCGGAGGACGACGTCCTGCCCGACGGCGACCTCGGCGCGCGCCCCGCCGTCGGCGGTCAGGGTGACGACCGGCTGCACGCCGTGCCGCTCCCCCGCCGTCGCCGGGACGAGGACCTGGCCGTCGGCGACCTCGTAGGCGGTGGTGGCCGGCGGGGACTCGCCACGCTCCACCCAGGCCGCGAGGTCGCGCAACGCCCGGTGCAGGACGCCGAGGTAGCTGACCGTGTGGGTCGGGTCCTCCTGCACCTCGTCGTCGTTGTGCAGGGCGGAGTCGACGTACCAGAGCCGGAAGGAGTCGTCGGCGGCGTCGCCCAGGTGCTCGCGCGCCTTGGCCCGGTACCAGTCGGCCTGCCAGGGGAACGCCTCGCGGTCGAGCAGGGAGGCGACGACGATCATCTTGCCGGCGAACCGGCCGGTGGGGAGGACGCCGGAGGCGAACTGGGTGAAGAGCGGGCCGAGCAGCAGCGGCCGCTGCGGGTACCGCGGGGTGCCGTCCGGCTCCCGGAACTGGTCCCACACCGCGAAGTCGGGGCCGGGGTCCTGGTGCCGGTGGTAGGTCTGGGCCGCCAGCAGCCGGGCGTTGTCCACCCGCACCGCGTCGCCGGGGCGGAGCCCGGCCAGCCGGCTCCCGCTGCCCGCGGGGAGGACGACGGCGTCGCCGGCGACGCGCACCGGGCCGACCACCACGCCCGCGGCGGCCCCGGAGTCCACGACGAGCTCGGCCACCGACCCGACCTCCGCCGGCACCGCGGAGAGGCGGACCGCGACGGGCACCGACGCCGCCTCCGCGCTCCCGGCCCACGCCGTGTCGACGTTGCCGCCGTGGTCGCGCTCGACGGGCAGCCCGAGCCGCTCCGCCGCACCGCCGTCGACCACGGCCACGACCTCGGCGGGGTGGTCGACGCGGTCCCGGTGGACCGAGGACGCCGGGTCGGCGCCCTCGTACCCGGGCTCGGTCCAGAAGTCGGTGAAGTAGGCCGCGTCGGCCATCAGCAGGCCGGGGTACAGCGCCTCGAAGGCGTGGATCCCCATCGTGCGGTGCCCGAACCAGGACCGCGGCGGGAACCCCATGCGGGTCACCTCGGCCAGAGCCGCCCGCTCCTCGTCGGTCAGGCCGGCGGACGGGTCGCCGCTGCCGCCGGGTTCGAGGGCGTCGACGATCCGGTCGAGGCTGCTCCGCAGCACCCGCTGGGCGTGCATGCGGACCGTGAACACGTTCGGGATGGCCACCGGCGACCCCGGGACGAAGGGCACGACGCCGTCCCAGACGCCGGTGGTGTTCTCGGCGCCGCCGATGGTGCGGAACGCACCGCCGCTGCCGCCGTAGAGGTAGCCGTACGGACGGTGCTCGCCGTACAGCCGCGCCGCGACTCCCCGCGAGTACCGCGCCGCGGCGGCGTTGGCCCGGTAGGCGGCGACGGTGGGATCGCCCGCCGATCCCGGCCGGCCGGCCTCCCCTCCCCCGTTCGTCTCGACGAAGTACGCCCCGCTGGAGACGGCGAACCCGATCGTGTCCTGCTCACCGGTCGCGGACTGCGCGAGGTGCTCGCTGAGCGGCACCGGGGTGACGTGCTGGAAGAACCGCCCCTCGTACTGCCCGGCCGGCGGGAAGTAGAGGGAGAACCTGGTCTCCGTGCCGCGGAAGCCACCGTGCACATAGGTGTGGGCGACGGGCGCCGACCGCTCCTCCTGCACGTCGACGTAGGGGTCGCCGAACTCGTCCTGCTCCGTCGCGTCGGTCATGGCCGGAGTCCTACAGGCCGAGGGCCAGGCGGTGGTAGGCGGCGCTCCAGCGCAGTTCCTTGGCGAGGCTGCGCCGGGTGGTGTCGGCGTCGATGAGCACCAGCTCGGTGCCGAAGACCTCCGCCAGGTCGGTGAGCTCGTCGGCGCCGAGCTGCGTGCTCAGCACCGTGTGGTGCGGCCCGCCGGCGGTCAGCCAGCCCTCGGTCGCCGTCGCGAAGTCCGGCCGCGGCTCCCACACCGCACGGGCGACCGGCAGGTTGGGCAGCGGCTCCGACGGGGCGACGACGTCGATCTCGTTCGCCACCCAGCGGAAGCGCTCCCCCAGGTCGCACCAGCCGACGACGACGCCCTCGCCCGGTGCGGCGTCGAAGACCAGCCGGGCCGGGTCCTCCCGGCCGCCGATCGACAGCGGGTGCACCTCCACGCGGGGTCGCTCGCCGGCGATGGTCGGGCACACCTCGAGCATGTGCGCGCCGAGGACCCGCGGGGTGCCGGTCAGGTCGTAGGTGTAGTCCTCCATGAACGACGTGCCACCGGGCAGGCCGCGGCCGGCGACCTTGAGCGTGTGCAGCAGGACGGCGGTCTTCCAGTCGCCCTCGCCGCCGAAGCCGTAGCCGTCGGCCATCAGCCGCTGGACGGCCAGGCCCGGGAGCTGCCGCAGCCCGCCGAGGTCCTCGAAGTTCGTGGTGAACGCGCCGAACCCGCCGTCGGCGAGGAAGGTGCGCAGCGCTGCCTCGATGCGGGCCTGGTAGCGGACCGCGTCGTGCTTCGGCCCGCCCGGCGCGGCGTCGGGCTCGAACTCGTAGAGGTCGCCGTACTCGGCCACCAGCGCGTCGACGGCCGTCTCCTCCACGGCGTCGACGACGGCGACGAGGTCGTTGACGCCCCAGGTGTTCACCGAGACGCCGAAGCGGATCTGCGCCTCCACCTTGTCGCCCTCGGTGACCGCGACCTCCCGCATGTTGTCCCCGAACCGGGCGAGCCTCAGGTCCCGCACGGCGGCCGCCGCGGCGGCGGCACGCGCCCAGGAGCCGATCCGGGCCCGCACCCGGGGGTCACCGACGTGCCCGGCGACCGTGGTCCGCGGCATCCGCAGCCGGGTCAGGAGGAAGCCGTACTCCCGGTCGCCGTGGGCGGCCTGGTTGAGGTTCATGAAGTCCATGTCGATCGTCGCCCAGGGCAGGGCGGCGTCGGCCTGGGTGTGCAGGTGCAGCAGCGGCTTGCGCAGGGCGTCGAGCCCCGCGATCCACATCTTCGCCGGGCTGAAGGTGTGCATCCAGGTGATCACCCCGAGGCAGCGGGGGTCCTCGTTCGCCTCGCCCATGACCCGGCGGATCGCGGCCGGATCGGTGAGCACCGGCTTCCACACGACCCGGACCGGCACCTCGGCGGCGTCGGAGAGCGCATCGGACACCCGGCGGGACTGCCCGGCGACCTGCTGCAGCGTCTCCTCGCCGTACAGGCCCTGGCTGCCGGTGAGGACCCAGACCTCACCCTCGAACGCGTCGGTGCTCATCGTCGGGCCCTCACTGTCCGTAGACGTTCTGGTAGCGGGTCCAGCAGGCGTCGACGTCCTGCGGCCGCATGGGGACCGGCTCGCCCAGCTGGCGGGCCAGGTGCACGGTCCGGGCGACGTCCTCGGTCATGACCGCCGCCTTGACCGCGGCGCGGGCCGACGGGCCGATCGTGAACACGCCGTGGTTCTGCATGAGGACGGCCGGCGACCGCGATCCCGACAGCATCTCGACGACGGCGCGGCCGATGGAGTCGTCGCCGATCAGCGCGAAGGTCCCCACGGGGACCGGTCCGCCGAACTCGTCCGCCATCGCGGTGAGCACGCAGGGGATCTCCTCGCCCCGCGCCGCCCACGCCGTGGCGTACGGGCTGTGCGTGTGGACCTGGCCGCCGACGTGCGGGAGGTGCCGGTAGACGTACGCGTGCGCGCCGGTGTCGCTGCTCGGCTTCATCACGCCGTCGACCGGGGTGCCGTCGAGGCCGCAGACGGTGATGCACTCCCACGTCAGGTCGTCGTAGGAGACGCCGCTGCCCTTGATCACGAAGAGGTCCTCGCCGGGCACCCGCTCGGAGACGTTGCCCGACGTCCAGGTGACCAGCTCGCTGCGGACCAGCTCGGCGTGCAGGGCGGCGACCCGCTCGCGCTGCTCGCGGTGGGTGCCCCGCTCGGTGCGGGGCCGGGTGGAGGTCACGGGTTCTGCTCCTCGGGACGGGGGACGGCGGTGCTCTCGACGTGCTCGACGGCGGCCCGCTGGACGGGGAGCGCCGCGACGTACCGCTCGACGAACGCGTCGAAGCCGGCGGCGTCGGCCGGGTCCGGCGCGACGGTGTGCAGCTCCGCGCCGGCGAAGACGGTGCGCTCGAGGTGGTCGGCCAGGCTCCGGCCCGGCGGGTCCGCGGTGGCGTACGCGGCCAGGACGGCCATGCCCCAGGCGCCGCCCTCCGCGGCGGTCCCGCCGACGGACACGGGGGTGTCGATCGCGGCGGCCAGAAGACGCTGGGCGACGCCCTCGGTCCGGAACAGGCCGCCGTGGGCGAACATCCGGTCCAGCCGCACGCCCCCGGTCTCCAGCAGGACGTCCATGCCGATCCGCAGCGTGGCCAGCGAGGCGAACAGGTGCGTCCGCATGAAGGTGGCGAGGTCGAACCGGCTGCCCGGGGTCCGGACGAACAGCGGCCGCCCCTCCTCGAGGCCCGTGATCGGCTCGCCGGAGAGGTAGTTGTAGGCCAGCAGGCCGCCGCAGTCCGGAGCGCCGTCGAGTGCGGCGCGGAACAGGACCTCGAAGACCGCCGACGGGTCGGCGTCCGCGCCCAGCGCGCGGGCGAACTCGGTGAACAGGCCGGCCCAGGCCTCGATCTCGCTCGCCCCGTTGTTGCAGTGCACCATCGCGACCGGGTCGCCGGCCGGCGTGGTCACGAGGTCGATCTCGCGGTGCGTCCCGGGGAGGTCGCGCTCGAGCACGACCATGGCGAAGATGCTCGTCCCGGCCGAGACGTTGCCGGTCCGCGGAGCGACCGAGTTGGTGGCGACCATCCCGGTGCCCGCGTCACCCTCGGGAGGGCAGAGCGGGATGCCGGGGCGCAGCCGGCCCGACGGGTCGAGCAGCCGCGCGCCCGCCTCGGTGAGCGTGCCGGCCCGCTGACCGGCGACGGCGACGGCGGGCAGCAGCCCGGCCAGGCACAGCTCGGTCCCGGCCTCGGCGGCGAGCTGGTCGAACCGCGCCAGCATCGCGGCGTCGTACCCGCCGGTCGCGGCGTCGACGGGCACCATGCCGCTGGCGTCCCCGATGCCGAGCACCTTCTCGCCGGTGAGCTGCCAGTGCACGTACCCGGCCAGGGTCGTGAGGTGGTCGACCCGCCCGACGTGCTCCTCGCGGTCGAGGACCGCCTGGTAGAGGTGCGCCACGCTCCACCGGTGCGGGATGTTGCAGCCGAACTCCGCGCTGAGCCGCTCGGCCGCCCGTCCGGTGTTCGTGTTGCGCCAGGTGCGGAACGGCGTGAGCAGGGCACCGGCGGAGTCGAACGCGAGGTAGCCGTGCATCATCGCCGACACCCCGAGCGCGCCGACCCCGGCCAGGTCGACGCCGTGGCGCTCGCGCACGTCGTCGGCCAGGGCCGCGACGCTCGCCTGCAGCCCTGACCAGACGGCGTCCAGCGAGTAGGTCCAGAGGCCGTCGGCGAGCTGGTTCTCCCAGTCGGAGCTCCCGACGCCGAGCGGGGCGGAGTCCGGGCCGATGAGCACGGCCTTGATCCGGGTCGACCCGAGCTCGATGCCCAGGGCGGTGGCGCCGCTGGCGACGGCTGCGGCGGCGTCCATACCGGCATGTTAGCGCTCACATGGCCGTGTGTCAGCGCTCACACGGGCATCGGCCGGCCGACCTACGCCGGGGCCGCCGTCGAGGAGCGGACGACCAGCTGCGGCTGCACCGGGGTCCCCCCGCCGCCGGCGCTGCCCGACAGCCGGTCCAGCACCAGGCCCACCCCGCGCCGGCCCAGCTCGGCGAAGTCCTGGCGGACGGTGGTCAGCCCGGGCAGCAGGTAGGCGGCCTCGGGGACGTCGTCGAACCCCACCACGCTGACCTCCCCGGGGACGTCGACCCCCGCGTCGGCGAGGGCCCGGAGCATCCCGACGGCCATCTGGTCGTTGCCGACGAACACCGCGGTGGGCCGGGCCGCCGGGTCCCCGAGGCGCTCGACCAGCCGCTGTCCGGCCCGCAGTCCGGACGCCGGCGTCCAGTCGCCGCGCAGGGGGGTGGGGGCGGGGACGCCCGCGGCGCGCAGCTCCGCCCGCCAGCCGGCCAGCCGGCGGCGCGCCTCCAGCGACGAGACTGGCCCGGCGACGTGGTGCACCGTGGCGTGGCCGAGCTCCAGCAGGTGCCGGGTGGCCAGCCGGGCGCCGGCCTCCTGGTCCACCCACACGGTCGGCCGCCGGGGGTCGGGGCCGGCCTGCACGGTGACCACGGGGACGCTGGTGGTCAGCCGGTCCACCGCGTCCAGCGCGTCGGCGTAGGTGGCGAGGGCGACGACGGCGTCGACGGACTCGGCGACGAGGTCCTCCACGGCAGCCTGCATCGCCGCGCCGCTGGCCTCGTCGAGGACGGCGATGCGCAGCGAGTACCCAGCGTGGCGGGCCGACCGCTCGAGGCCGACCATCGTCTGGGCCGGCCCGTACTGGTGGAGGTTGTGGGTGACCAGCCCGATGGTGCGGGTCGCGCCGGTGACCAGCGCGCGCGCCGCGGTGTTGGGGCGGTAGCCGAGCTCGGCGATGGCCTGCTCGACGCGCTGACGGGTCAGCGGGGCGACGTGGGGCGAGCCGTTGACCACCCGGGAGACGGTCTGCAGGGAGACCCCGGCTCGGGCGGCGACGTCCGACATCGCCGAGGCACGACTGCCCTGGCCGACCTCCACCGCGCTCTCCTCACCTGCGACGCCGGCGGACAGTGTCGCTCATCGAGCGGCGGCGCCCCGAGGGATCAGCGGGCCTCGGACTCCCACCGGGTGAGGACCTCGTCGCGCACCGCGGGGTGCAACGCGGCGAGGACCCGGTCGCGGGAGCGGCGGGTGGCGGCACGGCGGACGTGCCGGCCGACCGTGGCGAGGGTGCTCATGGATACGTCGTCCTGTTCTGCAGAGGAATGGGGCGTCTCCATTCCATCGGTTCCCGCCCGCCATTTCTTGAGCCACCGCTGGAATGTGCCGGGACTTTCCACGGAGTTCACGCACGCGGAACCATTCCTGAGACCCATCGCACAATTCGTGCGCCATGTCGAGACGCCGGTTCCGAACCGGGCCGGCCGGCACCGCCCAGGCCACTTCCGGCCCGGTGGCCTGCCCGGCGACCCCGCGGGACGGCGCAAGCTCGACGCGTGCGACTCCCGTCCCGCCTCCCCCGCCGGCTGGTGAACCTGTACGTCGGCCTGGTCGCCTACGGCGTCTCGATGGCCCTGCTGCTGCACTCCTCCCTGGGCAACATGCCCTGGGACGTCCTGCACCAGGGGATCGCGGAGCGGGTGCCGCTCTCGCTGGGCGCGGTCACCGTCGTCGTCGGCGCGCTGGTGCTCCTGGCCTGGGTGCCGCTGCGGGAGCGTCCCGGGCTCGGCACGGTGAGCAACGTCGTGGTCATCGGGGTCGTGGTCGACGCCGGCCTCGCCGTGCTCCCCGAGCCCGCGGCTTGGGGGTGGCGGATCGCGTTCGCCGTCACGGGCATCGCGCTGAACGCCGTCGGCACCGCCCTGTACATCGGCGCGAGGCTGGGCCCCGGCCCCCGCGACGGGCTGATGACCGGCATCGTCAGGCGCACCGGCTGGTCGGTCCGCTGGGTGCGGACCTCGATCGAGGTCGCCGTCGTGGCCACCGGCTGGGCGCTGGGCGGGACGCTCGGTCCGGCCACCGTCGCCTACGCGCTGCTGGTCGGCCCGCTGGTGCACCCCCTGCTGCCGCGGCTGACCGTTCCGGAACCCGTCCCGGCCGGCCGCGGCGCGCGGGGAGAGCTCAGCCCGGGGTCCCCCGTCCCGTGCGGACAGTCACCGGCTCGGCGAGGCCCTGGGAGTCGATGACCCGCTGGAGACCGGCGATCGTCTCCTCGACCCCCGGGCCCTGGCGCTGCCCCGGGGTGAAGGTGGCCGGCAGGAACCGCATGCCGTTGATCACCTGCGTCGTCTCGTAGTGCACCGTCCCGGTCGGGTCGCACACGAAGTCCGGCATCCGGTCCAGCACCGCCTTCAGCATCGTCTTGAAGGTCGCCCGCGCGACGTTCGACCCGATGCAGCGGTGGATGCCCAGGCCGAAGCTGGAGTGCCGGTTGCCGGTGCGGTCGAGCCGGATCTCGTTGGCGTCCTCGAACACGGTCTCGTCCCGGTTCGCCATCGCCCAGGAGATCCACAGCCGGTCGCCGGCGGAGAGGTGGGCACCGTCGATCTCCACGTCCTGGGTCACCGTGCGCCCGTCACCCTGCGCCGGTGTGTAGAAGCGCAGGAACTCCTCCGTCGCGCTGTCGCGCAGCGTCTCCCACTCGCGGACCAGCCGCTCGCGCTGGTCGGGGTGCTCCCCCAGCCACTCGAGGGCATGCGCGGTGAGCGCGGTGGTGGTGTCGAAGCCGCCACCGATCAGCAGACCCACCACCCCGATGACCTCCAGGTCGTCGGCCCGGTCGCCGTCGCCGAGGTCGGCGTCCACCACCGCCTGCAGCAGCCCGGGCCGGGGGTGGGTCCGGGCCCGCTGGATGTGCTCGAGCGTGCGCATCCCCATCTCGATGCCCAGCTGCTGCACGCGGGGCCAGTCCGGCGAGTCGATGGGCGTGTAGACCCCCGCGTGCGACGGCTCGTTGTAGATGACCCAGTCCTCGAGCGGCAGCCCCAGCAACCCCATGGTCAGCACCGCGGGGACGACGTTCGCCAGGTCCTCGACGAAGTCGATCGAGCCGGACTCGATGTGGTCGTCGATCGCCGCCCGGGTGATCTCGTCCATGACCGGCTGCCACCGGGCGACCGCGGCCGGGGAGAGGTAGGCGTTCAGCGCGTTGCGGTGGTAGCGCTGCCGCGGGGGGTCCATCTCCAGGAACCCGCCGATGACGCCGCCGCGCGCGGCCGGGTCCATCGCCGGGATCCCGATGCCGCCATAGCGGACCGCGTCGTTGGAGAGGACGTCGGCCCGGCGGGCGACGTCGAAGACCTCCTGGTTGCCGTTGACGAACCAGTAGCCGCCGTGGGTGTCGTTCCAGGCGATCCGCGGCCCGGCGTGCAGCTTCTGCGCCCAGTCGACGAAGGAGAGCCGGAGGTCGGAGCTGTACCGGTCCAGCTCGATCCGGCGCTCCGCCTTGCTCGCCGCCGCCGTCCCCGGCGTCGTGCGTTCGTCGACGCTCACCGGACGGCCCCGACGGCCGGCTCGTCGCTGAGGACCAGGATCGCCTGCTCCGGGCAGGAGCGGACGGCCTCCCGGGCCCGGTCCTCCTGCCCCGCGGGGACCTCCTCGTGGATGGCCTGGGCGTGACCGTCCTCGTCGCTCAGGACGAAGAGGTCGGGCGCGGACATGGCGCACAGCGTGTGGCCCTGGCAGATCTCGCCGTCGACACGGATCCTCATGCGGGACTCCCCGATCATGGACACGCCCGGCCCACCCCCGCCGGCGGCGCCCTGAGACGTGGGTCACAACGGGTGGTCTCCGGAGCCTAGCGGCGGACGGGTCCCCGTGCGGAAGGGTGCAGCCGCTGCTCGGCGGCGTCCCACGCCGGGCCGGCGCCCGGGTCCGGCCGGTACTCGACGACCTCCTGGGTGCCGCGGACCAGCGCGCGCACGTCGGCCAGCCCACCGTCCACCGCGCCCAGCGCACGGGCCTGGACCAGCGCGTTCCCGAGCGCCGCGGCCTCGACCGGGCCGGCCAGGACCGGCAGCCCGCAGGCGTCGGCGGTCAGCCGGCAGAGCAGGGTGTTGCGCGCGCCGCCGCCGACCAGGTGGACGACGTCCACGGGCCGGCCGGACAGCTCGGCCGCCCGGCGCACGGTCCGGCGGTAGGCCAGCGCGAGGCTGTCGAGGATGCAGCGCACCGTCTCGGCCTGGCTCTGCGGCGGCGTCTGCCCGGCCTCCCGGCAGAGCTCCGCGATCCGGGCGGGCATGTCGCCGGGCGGCAGGAACCGGGGGTCGTCGGGGTCGACGACGGTCGTGAGCGCCGGCACGCGGGCGGCGGCCGCCAGCAGTGCGGTCAGGTCGGCGGGCAGCCCGGCGTCGGCCCATGTGCGCAGGGACTCCTGCAGCAGCCAGAGGCCCATCACGTTGTGCAGGTACCGGACGGTGCCGTCGACGCCGAGCTCGTTGGTGAACCCGGCGACCCGGCTCTCCTCGCTCAGCACCGGGGCGTCGAGTTCCACTCCGACCAGCGACCACGTGCCGCACGAGACGTAGCCGAACCGCTCGGAGGCCGCCGGCACCCCGACGACCGCTGACGCGGTGTCGTGGGACCCCACGGCGATCACCGGCACGGGACCCAGGCCCGTCTCCCCCTGCACGGTGGGCGTCAGGGTCCCCAGCCGCTCCCCCGGCTGCCGCAGCGACGGGAGCAGGCCGCGGTCGAGACCGAGCCGGTCGACGACGTCCGTGGCCCATTCGCGGGTGGCGGCGTCGAGCAGGCCGGTGGTCGAGGCGTTGGTGACCTCCGCACCCACCGCACCGGTGAGCCAGTACGCGAGCAGGTCGGGCACCAGCAGCAGCTGCCGCGCCGCCGCCAGCTGCGCCGTGCCCCGCGCCGCGGCGAGCTGGAAGAGTGTGGTGAAGGGCAGGTGCTGCAGCCCGTTGACCCGGTACAGCTCCTCGGGGCCGACGACGGCGTGCACGTCGTCGACCGCGCCGGCGTGCCGGTCGTCGCGGTAGTGCACCGGGTTGCCGAGCAGCGCGCCGTCGGCGTCGAGCAGGCCGGAGTCGACCGCCCAGCTGTCGATGCCGATGCCGTCGAGCGGGCCGAGCCGGCCGGCGGCCCGCAGCCCGTCGAGCACGCCGGTGTACAGGCCCAGGACGTCCCAGTGCAGCGTCCCGCCGACCCGCACCGGCCGGTTCGGGAAGCGGTGCACCTCGGTGAGCTCGAGCCGGCCGTCCCCGACCTCGGCGACCACGACCCGCCCGCTGGAGGCCCCGAGGTCGACGGCCGCGACCCGCACGGTCATCGAGGAGACTCTCGCGCGCGAAACGCTCCCATCACCGGAGGAACGCGGCGGCGACGCCGGAGTCGACCGGCACGTGCAGGCCGGTGGTCCGGGTCAGCTCCCCGCCGGTGAGGGCGAAGACCGCGTCGGCGACGTGCTCGGGCAGCACCTCGCGCTTGAGCAGGGTGCGCTGGGCGTAGAACTCGCCCAGCTCCTCCTCCTTGACGCCGTAGACCGCCGCGCGGGAGGCGCCCCAGCCACCGGCGAAGATGCCCGACCCGCGGACCACGCCGTCGGGGTTGATCCCGTTCACCCGGATCTGGTGCGGGCCGAGCTCGGCCGCCAGCAGCCGCACCTGGTGCGCCTGGTCGGCCTTGGTGGCGCCGTAGGCGATGTTGTTCGGCCCGGCGAACAGGGAGTTCTTGCTGGAGATGTAGACGACGTCGCCGCCCATCCCCTGCTCGATCATGATCCGCGCGGCCTCGCGGGAGACGAGGAAGCTGCCCTTGGCCATGACGTCGTGCTGCAGGTCCCAGTCCTGCTCCGTCGTCTCCAGCAGCGGCTTGGAGATCGAGAGTCCCGCGTTGTTGACCACCAGGTCGACGCCACCGAAGGCCAGGCAGGCCTCGCGGAAGGCGGCGGCCACGGCCTCGGCGTCGGAGACGTCGGCGGCGACGCCGATCGCGACGTCGGCGGTGCCGATCCCGGCGGCGGCGTCCCGGGCCTTGGCGAGGTCCAGGTCGGCGACGACGACACAGGCTCCCTCGCGGGCCAGCCGCTCGGCGATGGCCTTGCCGATGCCGCTGGCGGCGCCGGTCACCAGTGCGACCCGGGTGGCCAGGGGCTTCGGCTTCGGCATCCGCGCGAGCTTGGCCTCCTCCAGCGCCCAGTACTCGATGCGGAACTTCTCGCTCTCGTCGATCGGCGCGTAGGTGGAGACCGACTCGGCGCCGCGCATGACGTTGATGGCGTTGACGTAGAACTCGCCGGCCACGCGGGCGGTCTGCTTGTTCGCGCCGAAGCTGAACATGCCCACGCCGGGCACCAGCACGATCGCCGGGTCGGCGCCGCGCATCGCCGGGCTGTCGGCGGTGGCGTGCCGCGCGTAGTAGGCGGCGTACTCGGCGCGGTACTCCTCGTGCAGCGTCCGCAGCCGGGCGACGACGTCCTCCACCGGCGCGGACGCCGGCAGGTCGACGACCAGCGGCCGCACCTTGGTGCGCAGGAAGTGGTCGGGGCAGGAGGTGCCGAGCGCGGCCAGCCGGGCCAGCTCCTCGCGGGAGAGGAACTCGAGGACGACGTCGGAGTCGGTGAAGTGGCCGACCTGCGGGCGGTCGGTCGAGGCCAGGCCGCGGACGACCGGCGCGAGCAGCGCGGCCCGGTGCCGGCGCTCGGTCTCCGGCAGCGGCTCGAAGCCGGGGACGACGGCGCCGAAGGGCTCTGCCTTGCCGCGCTCGGCGAGGAACCGCTCCGCCGTCCGGATGATCTCCAGGCTGTTGGCCTCGGACTCCGCGCTGGTGGCACCCCAGGCGGTGATCCCGTGGCCGCCGAGGATGCAGCCGATCGACTGCGGGTTCTTCTCGGCGATGGCCGCGATGTCCAGGCCCAGCTGGAAGCCGGGACGGCGCCACGGCACCCAGACCACGCGGTCGCCGAAGCACTCGCGGGTCAGCGCCTCGCCGTCCGCGGCGGTGGCCAGGGCGATGCCCGAGTCGGGGTGCAGGTGGTCGACGTGCGGCTGCGTCACCAGCCCGTGCATCGCGGTGTCGATGGACGGGGCGGCACCGCCGCGGCCGTGCAGGCAGAAGTCGAAGGCGGCGACCATCTCGTCCTCGCGGTCGACGCCGGGGTAGACGTCGACCAGGCTGCGCAGCCGGTCCAGCCGCAGCACGGCCAGCCCCGCCTCGGTGAGCGTGCCGAGGTCGCCGCCGGAGCCCTTGACCCACATCAGGTCGACCGGCTGCCCGGTCACCGGGTCGGTGTCGGTGCCCTTGGCAGAGGTGTTGCCGCCGGCGTAGTTGGTGTTGCGCGGGTCGGCGCCGAGCCGGTTGCTCCGGCCGAGCAGCTCGCGGACCACGGGGTTCGTCACGGGGAGGAGGTCCTTCCAGAGGGGCCTGTGTGCGGAATGGCGGTTCTGCACGGTGCGGAATGGCGGTTCTGCACCACGAGGGAGAACTAGGCGCCCCAGCCGGCCTGGGTACCGCCCACGCGCTCGCGGGCGATGCGCTCCTGGTGGCCGGAGCGGGCGTAGGCGGCGTAGGGGTCGGCGTCCAGGCCCTGCGACTCGCGCAGCTCGGCGAGCAGCGGGCGGACGTCGGTGCTGAAGGCGTCGGTCAGCGCGCCGTGCGCGGCCAGCACGTCACCGGAGCGCTGGGCGGCGTGCAGCGCCTCGCGGTCGACGAGCAGCGCCTTCGCCGTCGCCTCCTGGACGTTCATCACCGAGCGGAGTTGGCCGGGGATCTTCGGCTCGATGTTGTGGCACTGGTCGAGCATGAAGTTGACGCGCGACGCGGGCCGCAGCGCGTCGGCCTCGACGATCTCGTTCATGATCCGGAACAGCTGGAACGGGTCGGCCGAGCCGACGATGAGGTCGTCGTCGCCGTAGTAGCGGGAGTTGAAGTCGAAGGCGCCCAGCCGGCCGACGCGCAGCAGCTGCATGACGATGAACTCGATGTTCGTGCCGGGCGCGTGGTGGCCGGTGTCGAGGACGACGGTGGCCTGCTCGCCGAGGGCGAGGCAGTGCAGGAGCGAGGTGCCCCAGTCGGGGATGTCCATCGCGTAGAAGTACGGCTCGTAGAACTTGTACTCGATGAGCAGCCGGTGCTCCGGGTCGAGCATCGCGTAGATCTGCTGCAGGGAGTCGGCGAGCCGGTCCTGCCGGCCGCGCAGGTCGTCCTGGCCGGCGTAGTTGGTGCCGTCGGGCAGCCACAGCTTCAGGTCGGTCGAGCCGGTGGCGCGCATGACGTCGACGCACTGCGCGTGGTGGGCGATCGCCTTGCGCCGCACGGCCTCGTCGGGGTGGGTGAGCGAGCCCAGCCGGTAGTCGTCGTCCTGGAACAGGTTGGAGTTGATCGCCCCGATCCCGACGCCGAGGTCGGCCGCGTGCGCGGCGAGCTTCCCGAAGTCGTCGACGAGGTCCCACGGGACGTGCAGGGAGACCCGCGGTGCGACCCCGGTGAACCGGTGCACCTGGGCGGCGTCCTCGATCTTCTCGAACGGGTCGCGGGCGACGCCGGGCTGTCCGAAGACCTTGAAGCGGGTGCCGGAGTTGCCGAACGCCCAGGAGGGCAGCTCGATGGTCTGCTCGGCCAGGGCGGCGAGGGCGCCGGTGCGGAGGTCGTCCACGGGGTGCTCCGGAGGGTGCGGGCGGTGTCTGAATCGATTCATACCGCGGTGTGACGCAGCCTACGCACGGCCCTGCTACGGTGTCAAAGCCCGTGCGCCGCCGGGTTTGAGACGATTCAGGCCACTCGGGGGTCGCCCGTGACGAACAGCATCCGGGACGTCGCCGGGCGGGCCGGCGTGTCCGTGGGCACGGTGAGCAACGTCCTGAACCGGCCGGAGCTGGTCAGCGAGGGCACCCGCACCCGCGTCCTCGACGCCATCGCCGAGCTGGGCTTCGTGCGCAACGAGTCCGCGCGCCAGCTGCGCGCCGGCTCCAGCCGCTCGGTCGGCCTCGTCGTCCTCGACATCTCCAACCCGTTCTTCACCGACGTCGCCCGCGGGGTCGAGGAGGTCGTCGACGCCGCCGGCCTGTCGCTGATCCTCTGCAACACCGACGACCGTCCCGCCCGCGAGAAGGCGCACCTCGCCACGCTCGCCGAGCAGCGGGTCCAGGGCGTGCTGATCACCCCGACGGCCGAACTGAGCGGCGACATCGCCGCGCTCCGCGACCGCGGCGTGCCGGTGGTCCTCGTCGACCGCCGGGCGCCGACCGCCGACCAGTGCGCCGTCAGCACGGACGACGTCCTCGGTGGGCGGCTCGCCGCCGAGCACCTGCTCGAGCGCGGCCACCGGCGGATCGCCTTCATCGGCGGCGCCTCCGGCCTGCCCCAGGTGCAGGAGCGGCACGCCGGCGTGGTCGCCGCCGTCGAGGAGGCGCGGCGGGCGGGCATGGCGGGAGCCGACCTGACCGTCCTCTCCCCCGCCGAGCTCTCCGTCGCCGGCGGTCGCGAGGCAGCGTCGCGGGTGATCGGCATCCCGGCCGCGCGCCGCCCCACCGCCGCGGTGTGCGCCAACGACCTCATGGCCCTCGGCGTGCTGCAGGAGATGGTCCGCCACGGCGTGCGCGTGCCCGACGAGTTCGCGATCGTCGGCTACGACGACATCGACTTCGCGGCCGCGGCGGCGGTCCCGCTCACGTCGGTCAGCAAGCCCCGCCAGGACCTGGGCCGCCGGGCCGCCGAGCTGCTGCTGGACGAGAGCCGCCCCGGGCACGTGCACGAGCAGCCGGTCTTCGAGCCCGTGCTGGTCGTCCGGGAGTCGAGCATGACCCGCCGCGACCCGGGAGCCGAGCTGTGAGGGTCGCCCTGTTCGCCACCTGCCTGGTCGACACGATGGTCCCGCAGGTGGCGCACGCGACGGCGACGCTGCTGCAGCGGCTCGGTCACGAGGTGATCGTCCCTGCGGGGCAGTCGTGCTGCGGGCAGATGCACGTCAACACCGGGTACCGGCGCGAGGCGGTGCCGATCGTGGCCAACCACGTGCGCGCGTTCGCCGGGGCGGAGGCGATCGTGGCGCCGTCGGGCTCCTGCGTCGCGTCGATCCACCACCAGCAGGCCGCGGTGGCGCGGCGGGCCGGGGAGCACGCGCTGGCCGACGAGGCCGAGGCGCTGGCCGGGCGGACGTACGAGCTGTCGCAGTTCCTGGTCGACGTGCTCGGCGTGACCGACGTCGGCGCCTACTACCCGCACCGGGTGACCTACCACCCGACCTGCCACTCGCTGCGGCTGCTGCGGGTCGGTGACCGGCCGCTGCAGCTGCTCCGGGCGGTCCGCGGTCTGGACCTGGTGGAGCTGCCGGGTGCGGAGTCCTGCTGCGGGTTCGGCGGGACGTTCGCGGTGAAGAACGCCGACACGTCGACGGCGATGCTGACCGACAAGATGGCGAACGTGCTGGCCACGCACGCCGAGGTCTGCACCGCGGGTGACTCCTCCTGCCTGCTGCACATCGGCGGCGGACTCTCCCGGCTCCGGTCGGGCACCCGGACCGTGCACCTGGCCGAGATCCTCGCCTCGACCGAGGAGAACTCCGTGCAGAATGGCGCTTCTGCACCGAGCGGAACCGCCATAGTGCCCGGGAGGGTGGACCTGTGACCGCGGTCTTCCTCGGCATCCCCACGGCACCGGCCGGGGTGGGGAACCTGCGTGGGGACCGGTCGTTCCCCGACGCCGCCCGCGACGCCCTGCGCGACGGCCAGCTCCGGGCCAACCTCGGCCACGCCACGACCACGATCCGGGGCAAGCGCGCCGGCGTGGTCGCCGAGGTGCCCGACTGGGCCGAGCTGCGCGAGGCCGGCCGGGCGATCAAGGCCGCGACGATGGCCCGCCTCGACGAGCACCTCATCGCCCTCGAGGAGCAGGTCACCGCCCGCGGCGGCACCGTGCACTGGGCCCGCGACGCGACCGAGGCCAACCAGATCGTCACCGCCCTGGTGCAGGCCACCGGCGCGACCGAGGTGGTCAAGGTCAAGTCGATGGCCACCCAGGAGATCGGCCTGAACGAGGCCCTGGAGGCCGCCGGCATCGAGGCGCTGGAGACCGACCTCGCCGAGCTGATCGTGCAGCTCGGTGAGGACAAGCCCTCCCACATCCTCGTGCCGGCGATCCACAAGAACCGGGCCGAGATCCGCGAGATCTTCGCGCGCACCATCCCCGGCGTCGACCCGCACCTCACCGACGACCCGCGGAAGCTGGCGATGGCGGCGCGGGAGCACCTGCGGGAGCGGTTCCTCCGCGCCCGGGTCGCCGTCTCCGGCGCGAACTTCGCCGTCGCCGAGACCGGCACCCTCGCCGTGGTGGAGTCCGAGGGCAACGGCCGGATGTGCCTCACCCTCCCGCAGACGCTGATCACGGTGATGGGCATCGAGAAGCTGGTGCCGACCTGGCGCGACCTCGAGGTGTTCCTGCAGCTCCTCCCCCGCAGCAGCACCGGCGAGCGGATGAACCCCTACACCTCGCTGTGGGCGGGCATCACCCCCGGCGACGGACCGCAGGACTTCCACCTCGTCCTGCTCGACAACGGCCGGACCGCGGTCCTGGCCGACGAGGTCGGCCGCGAGGCCCTGCACTGCATCCGCTGCTCGGCGTGCCTCAACGTCTGCCCCGTCTACGAACGCACCGGCGGGCACGCCTACGGCTCGGTCTACCCCGGCCCGATCGGCGCCGTGCTCTCCCCGCAGCTGACCGGGGTCGAGGACAACGCCTCACTCCCCTACGCGAGCTCCCTGTGCGGCGCCTGCTACGACGTCTGCCCGGTCGCCATCGACATCCCCTCGATCCTCGTGCACCTGCGCGCCGAGCACGTCGAGGCCCAGACCCGGACCACCCCGGAGGCCGCCGCGTTCCGGGCCCTGTCGAAGGTCATGTCGCACCCCAGGCTGTGGCGCCTGGCCCAGCGCGCCGCCGGCCTCGGCCGGTTCCTCGCCCGCGGCAGGCCCACCCTCCCGGCCGCCCTGCCCCCACCGGCCAGCGCCTGGACCCGCACCCGCGACCTCCCCACCCCGCCCGCGAAGACGTTCACCCAGCAATGGGCCGAGGAGCACGGGTCATGAGCGCCCGCGACGACGTCCTCGCCCGCATCCGCACCGCCCTCGGCACCCAGCAGCCACCGACAGAGGTCGCCCGCGACTACCGCACCACCGACGACCGCCCGCTCCCCGAACTCCTCGACGTCCTCACCGACCGCCTCGAGGACTACCAGGCGACAGTCCACCGCTGCGCGCCCGACGCCATCGGGCCCACCGTCACCGCCGCGCTCCACGGGATCCCCGGCGACGTCGTCGTCGCCCCCGGCGTCCCGGCCCAGTGGCGCCCCGCCGGCGCCATCGAGGACGACGGCCGCCCCGCCGTCGACCTCACCGCCTTCGCCGCCACCCTCACCGGCGTCACCGTCGCCGTCGCCGAGACCGGCACCCTCGTCCTCGACGCCTCACCGATCTGCGGCCGCCGCGCCCTCTCGCTGCTGCCCGACGTCCTCGTCTGCGTCGTCACCGCCGACCAGGTCGTCGGCAGCGTCCCCGAAGGCCTCGCCCGCCTCGACCCCCTCCGCCCGCTCACCATGATCAGCGGCCCCTCGGCCACCAGCGACATCGAACTCCAGCGCGTCGAAGGCGTGCACGGCCCGCGGACCCTCCTCGTCGTCCTCGCGAGCGACTAGTTTCTGCGCCCGTGAGCGCACCGGGCCCCTTCGCCGAGCGGCTGCGCCGGCTGCGCGAGACCGCGGCGCTCACCCAGGAGGAGCTCGCCGAGCGGGCCGGTCTGACCGCCAAGGCGGTGAGCGCGCTGGAACGCGGCGAGCGCCGGCGGCCCTATCCGCACACGGTGCGCGCCCTGGCCGACGCGCTGGACCTCGACGAGGAGACCCGCGGTGCCCTCGCGGCCGCGGCGCGGCCCGGCGGGGCGCCGAACCTTCCCCCTGCCCTCCCCCGCCCGCCGGTCGAGCTGGTCGGCCGGGACGCCGAGCGGGCGGCGATCGCCGCTCTGCTGCGGGGAGGCGACACCCGGCTGCTGACGCTCACCGGGCCGGGTGGCGTCGGCAAGACCAGCCTCGCGCTCGACGTCGCCCACGTCCTCGCCCCGGACTTCCCGGACGGCGTCGTCCTGGTGGAACTCGCGCCCCTGCGCGACGCCGCCCTCGTGCTGCCCACCGTGGCGCGGGCCGTCGGCGGGCAGCAGCCGGGCGGCCCGACGCTCGACGCGCTCGCCACGGTGCTGGGCGGGCGGCGGCTGCTCGTCGTCCTCGACAACGTCGAGCACGTCCTGGCCGCCGCACCGGACGTGGCCGCGCTGCTGGCCCGCTGTCCCGGCCTGGTCGTGCTGGCCACCAGCCGTGCCCCGCTCCGGGTGCGCGCCGAGGTGGAGCGGCCGCTGGAGCCGCTGCCGGTGCCGGCCGGCCTGGCGCTCGAGGCGGTCGCCGCCTCCCCCGCCGCCCGGGTGTTCCTGGACCGGGCCCGCGCGGCCGGCGGGCCGGTGACGCTCACCGAGGGGAACGCTCCCGCCGTCGCCGCCATCTGCCACCGGCTCGACGGTCTGCCGCTGGCCCTGGAGCTGGCCGCGGCGCACGCCCGGTACCTCGCGCCGGAGGCGCTGCTGGCGAGGCTGGACACCGCCCTCGGGTCGCCCGGGTCCCGGGACCTCCCGGAGCGGCAGCGCACCGTCCGGGCCACCCTGGACTGGAGTGCGGCCCTGCTCACCGCCGACGAGCAGGCGCTGCTGCGCCGGCTGTCGGTGTTCGCCGGCGGGTTCTCCCTCGAGGCCGCCCAGGAGCTGGCCGGGGACGACGTCCTCCCCGCGCTGTCCGGCCTGGTCGAGCAGTCGCTGGTCGTGGCCGACGCCGCGTCCGGCCGCTACCGGCTGCTGGAGCCGGTCCGGCAGTACGCGGCGGCCCGGCTGGCCTCGGTCGGCGAGGCCGAGGAGGTCGCCGACCGCTTCGCCGACGTCGTCGCCGCGTCGGTCGAGGGCGCCGGGACCGCACTCTTCGGCGCCGACCAGGCGTCCTGGCTGGACCGGATCGAGCGCGACCACGGCAACCTCGGCGCCGCCCTCGGCCGGCTGCTCGACCGGGGGCGCACGGGTGCGGCCGCCCGGCTGGTCGGCGCCACCTGGCTCTACTGGGGACTGCGCGGGAACGCCGTCGAGGGGCTGGGCTGGGCAGAGCGGATCATCGCCGCCGACGACGGCGACCTCGACCCGGCCGACCGCTCGGTGCTGCTGCTCGCCGAGGCGGGGCTGCGCTACGCCAGCGGTGACATCCCCGGCACCGCCACGTCCGGCGCCGCGGCCGTGGCCGCCGCTCGGGCGGCCGGCGCCGACCGCGACCTGGCCCTGGCCCTGGTGCTCGCCGGCTCGGCGGCGGTCTTCCTCGGCGACCTCGACCCGGCAGAGGGGATGCTCGCCGAGGCCGCCGACCTCGGCCGGCGCACCGGCGCGCTGTGGGCGGAGCTGCACGCGGTCATGGCGGACGGGCAGCGGCTGCTGCGCGCCGGGGACGCCGAGGGCTGCCGGGCCGCCCTGGCGACGGCCGAGGACCTGGCCCGCCGCCTCGGCGGTCCCTTCTCGCTGGCGTCGGTGCTCAACATGCAGGCCACGCTCGCCCAGTCCACCGGGGACGAGGCCGGTGGCCTGGCCCCGCTCACCGAGGCCGCCGGGCTGGCCGCCGAGGTGGCCACCACCTGGGCGCTGGCCTACACGCTGCCCGCGCTGGCCGTCTGCGCGGCGCAGCGCGGGGAGCACGAGGTCGCGGCCGAGCTGTTCGCGGCCGGGTCGGCGACGGCCGAGGCGGCGTCGGTCGCGGCCGCCTACCCACCCGACGCCGAGGCGGTCCGGCAGTGGCTGCCCGCCGTCCGCTCGGCGCTGGGCGAGGAGGCGTTCGGGCGGGCGTGGCGGCGGGGCCGCACCCTGCGGCCCGCCGACGTGCCGGCCCTCGCTGCCCGGATCAGCCGCGGATCTCCCTGACGTAGCGGCGGTACCGCCGGGCGAACACCGTGCGCGCCAGCAGCCGGATGGGCGCCGGGAGGATGCCGAGCATCCGCTGCCGCTCCTGCGGGTCGCACTCCTCCAGGACCATCCCGAACATGATCGGCAGCTGCGACTTCCGCATGTGGGACATGCCGTGCTCCCCGACCGCCTCCCACTCGGCCTCGCTGAGCAGCCGGGCGGCCAGCGGGAGGATCTCGGCCTCCTCCTCGGCGAGGTGCTGGAGCAGCGGCGCGGTCACGGCCTCGATCCCGGCGGCGACCTCCTCGGTGACGGCGGGGCGGGCCTCGACGACCCAGCGGTCCAGGGCGCCGCGGACGCCGTCGATGGCGGCGGCGACCTGCTCGTGCTCGGCCTCCATGCGGTGCACGAGAGCGGCGTCGGGCGCGGCGCGGTCCAGCAGCAGCGGCCAGAGCACCGCGTCCTCGCCGCTGTGGTGCAGGTGCAGCCCGTCCAGGAGCAGGCGGACGTGCGCGGCGAGGACGGCGGCGCGGGCGCTGTCGCCGGCGGGCACGGCGCGCACCAGCGCCGGGGCGAGACGGAACTCGCGGCGGAAGGCGCGGTGCACCACCACCATGTCGGAGGTGTCGGTCAGGGTCGGGGTCGGAGTCCGGTTCGTGGTCTCGGTCATGGCGTCGAGCCTGTCGGCGCGGCCGGCCGCACCCCACCCACAGCGCGCCCACACCACCCCCACAGCCGGCCCGTGGCCCGCCGCCCCTAGATCCGGTCGCGGCGCTGCAGGACGGTGAAGGCCACCCACCCCACGGGCGCGGGCACCCAGAAGGTCGCCGCGCGGAAGGCGAGCACCGCGGTCAGCGCCGCCGCCAGCGGCACGCCGGTGGCGGTCAGCCCGGCGACCAGCGCCGCCTCGACGGCGCCCAGCCCGCCGGGTGTCGGCGCCGCGGAGCCCACCGTGGAGGCGACGAGGTAGACGACCACGAGCGCCGGCAGGTCCAGGGAGGTCCCGAAGGCCCGCAGCGACGCGTCGAGGGCGATCACGTAGCCGGCGTTCTGCAGCACCACCCCCGACAGTGCGGTGCCGAGCCGGCGCGGGTCGGTCAGGGCGGCCAGCAGCTGCGGGATGGTGCGGCGCAGCAGCGGCTCGACCCGGGCGCGCAGCGTCCGCCGGGTGCCCGGGACGGCCAGGGCGACGGCGACGATCCCGGCGGCGACCAGGAGCACCGCGAGCACGTTGCCGCTGGGCAGCAGCGAGGGCTGGGACGGCGACACCCCGCTGAGCCAGCCGGCCACGACCAGCAGGAGCAGCGTGCCGCCGACGGTGACCACCTGACCGACCCCGACGGTCGCCGCCGCGGACGCCGTGGGGATCCCGGCACGCTGCAGGTAGCGGATGTTCAGCCCGACGTGCCCGACGGTCGGTGGGGTCACCAGCGTCACGAAGGACGACGCCAGCTGCACCAGGCACGTGCGGACGAACGGCACCCGCGTCGGGATGAACGCCTGCAGTGCCAGTCCCGCGCCGACGTAGGTGAGCGCCGAGCCCAGCAGCGCCACGACCAGCCACCCGGGCCGCGCCTGCCGGAGCGCCGCCCCGAGCGGCACCTCGGACAGCTGGCTGGCGAGCACGATCGCCGCGACCGTCCCCCCGGCGACGCTCACGAGGGTCCGCAGGCGCACCCGCTCCAGGCGCTGGGCCGGCACGGCGCGGCCGCGGTCCGGCGGCGACAGCGCGGCGCGCAGGTCCTCCAGGACCGGGGTACCCGACACCGACCGCCGGACCGGCCGGACGAGCGCCAGGGGCTGCAGCAGCCCGACGATGCGGTCGGTGTCCGCCGGCCCAGGGGCGTAGCCGCAGCGCAGCGCCGCGACCGCCCGGTCCACCCCCTCCCGCGCGGCCACCGCGACCAGCAGCGCGACGACGTCGAGGTCGCGCTGCAGCTCCCCGGCGGCCGGCTGGGCGTACTGCAGCTCGCCGAGCCCGACCGCGCCGTCCGGCAGCAGGACGACCGCCCGCTCGGAGAGCGCCCCGTGGGCGATGCCGGCGTCGTGCAGCCGGCGCAGCGCCCCGAACGCCCCGGCGAGCGCCTCGTCGCGGACGGAGGCGGAGAGCAGCGGCATGCCGCCGAGGGGTCGCTCCACGAGCACGAGTGCCGGCCCGGCGGCCAGCAGCGCCTGGACCCGGGGCACGGGGACGCCGGCCGCGCCGGCCAGCGCCGTGACCAGCGCCTGCCGTTCGAGGACGCCACGGAGGCTGAGCGCGGGCCGGCCCACCGCCGGCGTGCGGAAGCGGAGGACCCGCCAGAGCCGGCGGGCGACCGTCACGCCGCGGCGGTCGGGGTCCACCACGGTGACCAGCACCTCGCCGGCGTCGTCCCGGGCGGTGTAGCGGGCGCGGCCGGCGGCGACCTGCAGCATCCGGAGCGCGTCGACCTCGACGCCGGCCCGGGCCAGCACGGCGCGCACCTCCTCCTCGGCCGGCCGCGCCGGCACGACCCCCACCGCGACGCGGACGCCGAAGCCGGCCCCGGCACCGATGAGGACCGCCGCGACCGCCCCGGCCACGGTCAGGCTGCTCAGCGCGAGGGCGCAGCCGGTCATGGTCGCGAGGGCGCCCAGCGCGAGCAGCGTCAGCCGGGCGCTGCGGGACCGGTCGCTGCCGATCACCACCGCGATGCCGACGGAGATGGGGATGACCGCCGGCCGGTCCGCCGGGCCGAGGACGGCGATCCACCCCAGCTGCCCGGCGTGCTCCGCGGCGACGGCGACCGCGGCGGCGAGCAGGCCGGCCAGACCGGCGGTGGTGAGTGCGTAGCGGCGGTGGCGCAGGGCGTCGACGGCCAGGCCGAGGAGGGCGGCGATCGCGGTCAGGGAGGCGGCGCCGTTGACGACCGCGACGACGCCCCGGGGCAGCCCGCGCAGGCCCGGCGGCACGACGGCGTCGGTGGCGCCGGGCACGAGCACGGAGAGCAGCACCAGGCCGAGGAGACCGCCGGCGTACCAGCACAGCCGGCCGACGTCGGCCGGGCGGCGGACCCTCCCCGACGGCCAGAACGAGCCCGGCTCCCCGTTTCCCACGGACTGCACCATTCCAGGCGGCCCCGGCGGGGCCGCGTCACCGGTGTGGCGCTCGCCCCGGCGGGGTCAGCCGACCTGCTCGATGCCGGCGGCGTGCCGGGCGGCCAGCTCCCGGTAGTGCCGGCCGTTGTCGGTGACCCAGTGGCGGGTGCCCTCGGTGAGCGGGCCGCGGACCTTGGCCGGCGACCCCATCGCGACGACCTCGTCGGGGATCTCGGCGCCCGGCGCGACCAGGCTGCCCGCGCCGATCAGGGTGTGGTGGCCGATGCGGGCGCCGTCCTGGACGGTGGAGTTGTTGCCGATCAGCGAGCCCTCGCCGACCTGCGCGCCGTGCACGACGCAGCCGTGCGCGACGCTGGCGCCCGGGCCGATGATCGTGGGCTCGCCGCCGTGCAGCACCGAGCCGTCCTGCACGTTGGCGCCCTCGCGGACGATGATCTGGCCGAAGTCGGCGCGCAGCACCGCGCCGTACCAGATCGAGGCCCCCGCCTCGACGACGACGTCGCCGATCAGGGTCGCGGTGGGCGCCACGAAGGCGTCGGGGTGGACCTGAGGGGAACGACCCTCGAAGGAGAACAGCGGCATACCGACATCCCTACCGTACGGATGCCCGATCGCGGGCCTCGGCCCGTTCAGCCGTGCCAGGCGGTGGCGCCGTGGGTCACGTGCTCGCCGTGCGCGTCCTCGGACCGGGTCCGTTCCTGCGCGTCCTCGCGCCGGTCCCGCCGCCAGTCGAGGACGGCGAGGGCGAGGGCGGCCAGGGTGGTGACCAGCGCGACCGCGAGCCCCGAGGCGGCGGCCACCGAGTAGTCGCCGTCGGCCGAGGAGAGGACCACGTAGAAGAGGCCGGGCAGGGCCGCGGTGCCGATCGAGGCGCCGAACCGCTGGGCGGTCTGCAGGCCGCCGCCGGCCGCCCCGGCCATGTGCACCGGCACGTTGCGCAGGGTCATCGTGATGTTGGGCGAGATGACGAAGCCGCCGCCGATACCGCCGAGCAGCAGCGCGGGCGCCACCGCCCACCCCGCCGACTCCGGCGGCACGAGCAGCAGGATGGTCGCCGCGGCCGTGAGCCCGAGGGCCACGCCGGTGAGGCCGAACACGGTGAGCGCGCGGCCGTAGCGCTCGACCAGCCGCCCGGCGACCACCGCGGCGCAGGCCGAGCCCAGCGCGAACGGGGTGACCGACAGGCCCGACTGGAGCGGGGTGTAGTCCAGGCCCGTCTGGAAGAACAGGGCGAGGACCAGCCAGATGCCGCTGAAGCCGAGGAAGTAGACGGTGCCCAGGCCCGCGCCGGCCGCGTAGCCACGGGTCTCGGTGACCAGCCGGGGGTCGAACACCGGCTCCCCGCCGGTCCGCACGACCCGGCGCTCCCATGCGACGAACGCGGCCAGGAGCGCCACGCCGACCGGGAACAGCCACCACAGCCGGGACAGCCCACCGGACTCGGCCTGGACGAGGGGGAAGAGCAGGGACAGCGCACCGGCACCGAGCAGCGCCACCCCGACGCCGTCGATGTGCCCCGCCCGCCCGGAGCCGCCGCGGGGCAGCAGCCGCAGGGCGAGCACGAAGGCCAGCGCCCCGATCGGCACGTTGACGTAGAAGATCCAGCGCCAGCCCCCGGGACCGTCGGCCAGCGCCAGGATCAGGCCGCCGACCACCGGCCCCGCTGCGGTCGACACGCCGATGGTGGCGCCGAACATGCCGAAGGCCCGGCCCCGCTCGGCGCCGCGGAACAGCTGCTGGATGAGCGCCGAGTTCTGCGGCGCGAGGCAGCCCGCGGCCAGGCCCTGCACCAGCCGGGCAGCGATGAGGAATTCGACGGACGGCGCGGCGCCGGCTGCGGCGCTGGCCAGGACGAACCCGGCCAGGCCGACGAGGAACAGCCGCCGCCGGCCGTAGGCGTCGCCCAGCCGGCCGGCCGGCACGAGCATCAGCCCGAAGGTGAGCGCGTACCCGGAGACGACCCACTGGATGGTGGCCGGCGTGGCGCCGAGCCCCTCGGTCATCGACGGCAGCGCCACCGACACGATGCTGACGTCGAGCAGGCTCATGAAACCGGCCACGAGGGTGACCCAGAGCGCCTGCCAGCGACGGGGATCCGGCTCGAACTCCCCGTCGGGATCGCTGGTGCGGGGTTCGGGGGCCGAGCGGGTCACCGGTCGATCCTCCGCCTCCGGCGCCGTCCCTGCCGGGCGGCTCAGCCCGGCGGTGGGGGGAACGTCGCGCGGACGGCGGCCATGTCCAGCTCCCGGACGGTGGCGATCAGCACGTCGACGGAGTCGCCGGGCAGCCAGCCGGGCTCGGCGAACACCAGGACGCCGTCCCGGAAGACCATCAGCGTGGGCGCGCTGCGCACGCCGAGCTCCTCGGCGAGCGCCGGCTCCCGCTCGATGTCGACGGCCACGAACCGCAGGTCGGGGTGGCGCGCGGCGGCGGCGTCGAGGACGGCGGTGAAGGCGCGGCTGGAGCCGGAGGACGCGGCGCGGCAGTCGACGACGACGATGCCCCCGCCGGCCACCGTCGCCGCGAGGTCCGTCCGGCCCGGGGTTGCGCTGCCCACCCCCGGGAGTGTCCGCCTCAGCCGGTGAAGGCGCGCGTCTCCGCCAGCCGCGCGGGCGGGACGGTCTTGAGCCGGGCGACGGCGCGGGCCAGCGGGACGAGCTCGATGTCGGTGCCGCAGAGGGCGACCATCTGCCCGTGGTGGCCCTCGTGGGCGGCGATCGCGGCGTGCAGGCCGAAGCGGGTGGCCAGCACGCGGTCGAAGGAGGTCGGCGTGCCGCCGCGCTGCACGTGACCCAGCACGGTGGCGCGCACCTCCTTGCCGGTGCGCCGCTCGAGCTCCTCGCCCAGCTGCTGGGCGACACCGGTGAAGCGGCGGTGGCCGAACTCGTCGACCGCGCCCTCGCGGAACGCCATCTGGCCCGGCAGCGGCTGGGCGCCCTCCGCCACCACGCCGATGACGTGCGAGTCGCCGCGAGCGAAGCGCTCGGTGACCAGCCGGACGACCTCGTCGACGTCGAACGGCTGCTCGGGCACGAGGGTCAGGTGCGCACCGGAGGCGAGGCCCGCGTGCAGCGCGATCCACCCGGCGTGCCGGCCCATGACCTCGACGAGCAGCACCCGCTGGTGGGACTCGGCGGTGGTGTGCAGCCGGTCGATGAGCTCGGTGGCGATGCTGACCGCGGTGTCGAAGCCGAACGTCAGGTCGGTGCCGTCGATGTCGTTGTCGATCGTCTTCGGGACGCCGACCACCGGGACGCCGGCCTCCGACAGCACGTGCGCCGCGGTGAGCGTGCCCTCGCCGCCGATCGGGATGAGGACGTCGATGCCGTGCTGGTCGAGCGTGCCGATCATCTCGTCGATCCCGGCGTGCAGCTTCTCCGGCGCGACGCGGGCCGAGCCGAGCGTCGTCCCGCCGCGGGTGAGCAGGCCGTCGACGGCGGCCACGTCGAGCGGGGTCGACCGGTCCTCGAGCAGGCCGCGCCAGCCGTCCCGGAAGCCGATCACCTGGCTGCCGTAGTGGCTGTCCGCGGTCCGGACCACCGAGCGGATCACGGCGTTCAGACCCGGGCAGTCACCGCCGCCGGTCAGGACTCCGATGCGCATTGACCCGACGATACGTCATGACGTCTAGACGACATGCCGACACGTCGACATGGCGCGTCCCACCCGCCGAAGGGGCCACGTCGGCGAGGTGGTCGCTGACGTGGCCACCTCGGTGAGATCAGGCCTCGCGGCCGCGCAGCCTCCGGTAGGTGCGCACCAGTTCGACCGTCGAGCCGTCCTGGTCGAGCTCCGTCGGCTGCTCGCTCGTCAGCGCCGGAGCGAGCTGGCGGGCCATGACCTTGCCGAGCTCGACCCCCCACTGGTCGAAGGAGTCGATCTGCCAGATGACCCCCTCGGTGAGCACCGTGTGCTCGTAGAAGGCGATGAGCTGCCCGAGCACCGACGGGGTCAGCTGCGGCGCCAGGATCGTCGTGCTCGGGCGGTTGCCGGGCATGACCTTGTGCGGAACGAGCTCGGCCGGGGTCCCGTCGGCGGCGACCTCCTCCGCGGTCCGGCCGAAGGCGAGCACCGCGGACTGGGCGAACATGTTGGCCATCAGCAGGTCGTGCATCTCGCCGGTGGTGCCGTCCTGGTCGATGCCGGGGCCGGGCTGCCCGAAGCCGATGAAGTCGGCCGGCACGAGCGTCGTGCCCTGGTGCAGCAGCTGATGGAAGGCGTGCTGGCCGTTGGTGCCGGGCTCCCCCCAGTAGACCTCGCCGGTCGCCGTCGTCACGGCCTCGCCGTCCCACCGGACCGACTTGCCGTTGCTCTCCATCGTGAGCTGCTGCAGGTAGGCGGGCAGCCGGGACAGGTACTGGCTGTAGGGCAGGACGGCGTGGGTCTGGGCGCCGAAGAAGTCGGTGTACCAGACGTTGACCAGGCCCTGGAGGACCGGCAGGTTCTCCGCCAGCGGCGCGGTGCGGACGTGCTCGTCGACGGCGTGCGCCCCGGCCAGCATCTCGCGGTAGGCCTCGGGGCCGATGGCGACCATGAGCGACAGGCCGATGGCCGACATGAAGGAGTAGCGGCCGCCGACCCAGTCCCAGAAGCCGAACATGTTGTCGGGGTCGATGCCGAACTCGCGGACGGCGTCGGTGTTGGTGGAGACGGCCACGAAGTGCTTGGCGACGGCGGCCTGGTCGCCGCCCAGCCCCGCGAGCAGCCAGTCGCGGGCGACCGAGGCGTTGGTGAGCGTCTCGAGCGTGGTGAAGGTCTTGGAGGAGACCACGAAGAGCGTCTCGGCCGGGTCGAGGTCGCGGGTGGCCTCGGTGAAGTCGGTCGGGTCGATGTTGGAGACGAACCGGGCGGTGATGCCGCGGCCGGAGAAGGCGCGCAGCGCGGTGTAGGCCATGGCCGGGCCCAGGTCGGAGCCACCGATCCCGATGTTGACCACAGCGCGGATCGGCTTCCCGGTGTGGCCGCGCCACTCCCCGGACCGCACCCGGCCGGCGAAGGCGGCCATCCGGTCGAGCACCTCGTGCACGTCGGCGCCGACGTCCTGCCCGTCGACGACGAGCTCACTGCCGGCCGGGGCGCGCAGGGCGACGTGCAGGACGGCGCGGTCCTCGGTGACGTTGATGTGCTCGCCGCGGAACATCGCCTGGGTGTGCCCCGCCAGCCCGGCCCGCTCGGCGAGCGCGAGCAGCAGCCGGAGCGTCTCGTCGGTGACCCGGTGCTTGGAGTGGTCGACGACGAGGTCGGCGACCTGGCGGGTCAACCGCCGGGCGCGGTCGGGGTCGTCGGCGAAGAGCTCCCTCAGCGTGCGGTCGCGCAGCTGGGCGTGGTGGTCGGCGAGGGCCTGCCACTCCGGCGTCGCGGTGATGTCGATGGCCGTCGTGGGGGGCGCAGCGTCCATGCGCACACCCTGCCCGACACCGGCGCCGCGCAACCACGCCCCCCTGCCCACCGGCCACGGCCTCCCGGCGACGAGGCGACAGGTGGACAGGCCGACAGGTGGACAGACCGACACGTGGACACGTCGACATGGGGACGTGTCGGCCTGTCCACGTGCCGGTGGCCCGTCGAGCCGGGTCAGGTCAGAAGGGCGGCGGGTCCTGCGCCCAGGGGCTGGGACTGCCGGGCGGCCTCGGGCGCCATCGCCGGATCAGATCCAGGGTGCCCAGCCGCGGCCCGCTCCCCTTGTTCTCGTCGGCGCCGGGAGGTTCGGGTGGCGGGTCGGGCTCGTCGGGAGCGGGCCCATCTGGTGGTGGTCGCATGCCGGGTGGTCGGGTGGTTCGGGTGACCCCGGACGGGGTGGTCACGGTGAGCACCCCGTCGTCGCTCATCTCGAAGCGCCAGCCGGGGGCGAAGGTCTTCAGCCGATGGTGGCTCCGGCACAGGCAACACAGGTTGGCGCAGTCGGTCGGGCCACCGCAGGAGTGCGGGACGACGTGGTCGGCGTCGGCCCACCCGACGCGCTGGCCGCAGTTGGGGAACCGGCAGGTCCGGTCACGCGTGTGCACGAACCGCTGCTGCGGCCGGCTCGGGCCGTAGGACTCCACCGCCGCCGGCCGGTCCAGCACCGCACACCCACAGTCCTCCTCGGGATGCGAGGGACAGCCGCGCCGCGCCAGCTGCCGCAGCTGATCGAGCGTGCAGGTACCCAGCAGGGCGCCGTCGTCATCGGTGAGACCCAGCGTCACCGACCCGCCCTCCGGCGGCTGCACACCGAGGGCGTCCAGGCGGCGCAACAGTTCCCGGAGGTGGCCGGCCGTGATCGCCAGCCCGCTCACCTCCCCGGCCTCGGTCGACGTCGCGGCCAGCGACCCCAGCGACGCCGACACCTGCAGATGCGCCGTCACCGGCGGCCGGGAGACGTCCCACGGCCGCAGCACCAGATCCGCGAACACCCGCGTCCGCAACAGACCGATCGGCCGCACGTCACCATCGGACTTCTGCATCCCGGCATACCGGGTCAACGCGTCATGCACCGCCACCGCCTCATCCGCCGGCAGCTCCACCGCGACCATCGCCATCCCCTCCCGGGTAGACGGATAGATCCGCACATCCGCGGCCTTCTGCGTCTCCGCCCGCCGCTCATCGACCCCATCGGGATCGACCCCGGCCAGCAACGCCTCCGCCCGCTTCCGCAGCTTCCCCACCGACAACTCCACCGCCTGCGGCAACAGCTGCGCCTCCACCCGCCGCGCCACCTCCGGCGCCGCCTGCTCCAACACCTCGGCCAGGACCTTCGCCCGCGGCTCATCCAGCACCCCCGCGGCCAGCGCCGCGAACGTGCCCGGCAACCCCTCGCGCCACGTGTGCGCCCGCACCGCCAGCTTCGCCGCGGTACCGCGACCGCAGTTGAGCACCATCGACAGCTCCGCCGGGAAGAACTCCGACACCCCCGGCAACCGCTTCTCAGCACCCCACGACCCGCGCGCACCGCGCGCACCCGGCGGCGGATCGTCGACGTCGGGCGACTCGTCCGCCATCGCGAGCACGAGCTCCGCCTCGTACGCCGCCAGCATCGCCCGCTGGGCGACCACCCGCTGCAACTCCGCCGCCGCCTGTGCCCGGTCGAGCAGCTCCACCGGCAACCGCGGCAGGCTCACCGGCTTGCTGATCGACCAGTCGATCAGCGCTCCCTCGGCGAGGGAGGCAGTACCGGTCATGCGCGACATGGACCGAACATACGTTCGACCACTGACAGTTCCGGGTGTCCGGTGCGACGCCCGGGTCTCACTCCCGGTGGGCGACGATGTTGAGCACGTTCCCGTCGGGCGCCCGCACGAAGAAGCGGCGCACGCCCCACTCCTCCGTCGTCAGCGGATGCACGATCTCGTACCCGAGCCGCTGTGCCTCCGCGTAGGCCGCGTCGACGTCCTCGGCGTGCACCGAGACGACCGGCAATTCCGGCGCGGTCGCGTCCGCGGACACCAGCTGCACGTGCGCACCCGTGTCCGGCGACGTGCAGCGGGCGACCCAGCCCAGGTCGAACTCCTCGGTGCTCAGCCCGAGGAAGCCGGTGTAGAAGGCCTTGGCCGCGGCGACGTCGGCCACCTGCAGGTTGGGCGTGATCCGGATGCTCCGCATCGGCCCATCGTGGCGCGGAAGAGCCTGGTCAGCGAGAGGTCAGACGCAGAGACCCGAGCACGCCATGCGCGCCAGCCAGCGGCCGACGGCGGCCGGGTCCTCCGCGTCGACCGAGTGCAGCGGCGCCAGCGACGTCGCCTGGACGACGGCCAGCGCGATCCACTCCTCCGCCTCGGCAGCGGAGACGCCGGGACGCAGCTCCCCCGCCGCGGAAGCCCGGGCCACGTACGGCCGGATCAACGCCGCGGCCCGCTCCCGTTCCCGCCCCGAGCGCAGCGCCATGTAGGTGGCCAGGCTCTCGTCACCGGCGGCGAGGTGCGCGCCGACCCGGTACCGCGCCGACGTGCCGGCCAGCACCTCCCCCAGGGCCGCGACGGCATCGGTCAGCGACCGGGCGCCGTCGGCCAGCCGGGAGAACTCGGCGAGGTCGTGCTCGTGCTCGTACTCCCGGATGCCGCTGAACAGCGCGCCGCGGTCGGCGAAGTAGCGGTACAGCGTCGCCCGGGAGACCCCGGCGGCGACGGCGACGTCCTGCATCGTCGTCTTGGCCCGGCCGAACTGCGCCGTGCAGCGCATCCCGGCCAGCAGGATGCGGTCGCGCGTCTCGTCCCGGACGTCGGTGTCGGTCCCGCGAGCCGGGTCGGCGCTGCTCACGCCGTCCAGTCCAGCACAGCGGCCGGCGCGCTCCCAGTGACCTCCTCCTCAGGGGTCGTGCCGGAACCCGGTCACCCAGAGCCCCGGCAGCACCTCGCGGTCGCCGGTCGGCACGAAGCCCAGGCGCTCGTACAGCGCCCGTGCCGGCGCGTTGTCCCGGCCGGTGGCCACCACGGTGCGGCGGCCGAGCGCGAGCACCGACCGGATCAGCGCCGACCCGATCCCCTGCCGGGCGGCCCGGGGCGCCACGACCAGCCGGTGGACGTCGACCAGGTCGCCGTCGTCGGTCCACGCGACCGCACCGGTCAGGCCGCCGTCCCCCCACGCCCCCGTCCAGCGCAGCGGCGCGGCCCGGAGCGCAGCGAGGGACTCGTGCAGCGGCGGGATGCGGTCGTCGCCGAGGAGCGCGGCCTCCACCGCGTACGCCTCCCGCTGCAGCGCCAGGAGGTCGGACGCGAGGGATCCGTCGCCCGCCGGGTCCAGCGGGGACAGGTTCACGAGGCGGACGGCTCCTCCAGCGGCAGCCGCACCTGGAACCGGGTGTCGCCGGGCCGCGACTGCACCGTCAGGTCGCCGCCGTGCCGGTTGACGACGATGCGCCACGACACGTCCAGCCCCAGGCCGGTGCCCTGGCCGACCGGCTTGGTGGTGAAGAACGGCTCGAACACGCGGCGGCGGAGCTCCTCGGGGATCCCCGGCCCGGTGTCGGCGATCTCCACGAGCGCGCAGTCGCCGTCGACCGCCGTCCGCAGGGTGAGCGTGCCCGAGCCGGCCATCGCGTCGAGGGCGTTGTGCACGAGGTTGGTCCACACCTGGTTGAGTTCGCCGGCGTATGCCGGGACGAGGGGCAGCGACCGGTCGTAGTCCTTGACGACGGTCACGCCCGGGGCGATCTTGCCGCTCATCATCGTCAGGGTGGCGTCGAGGCCGGCGTGCAGGTCGGCGGCCTGGTGCGGCGTCCGGTCCATCTGCGAGTACTGCTTCGCGGCGTCGACGAGCGCGGAGATCCGCGCGGTGCTCTCGCCGATCTCCGTCACCAGCGACTCGGTCTCGACGGTGTAGGAGAGCCACTGCAGCGCCGCCGGCAGGGCGGACGGCGTCACGGCGTCGGCCACCCGCTGGAGGTCCTCGGGGCCGAGCCCGGCGGCGACGAACACCCCGGCGAGGTCCCAGGCGCGGTCGACGTCGCGCTCCTCCAGCCACTCGCCGAGCTCGTCCTCCCGGTCGGAGCGCTCCAGCGGGCCCAGCTCGGCGGCCGGCCCCATCCGGGAGAGGAAGTCCTCCTGCAGCGTCGTGAGCGCGGTGAGCATCCCCTCGGGGACGTGCCCGTCCGACAGCTTCGCGAGCTTGGCGCGCATGCCCGCGATCCGCTCCCGCAGCGCCGCGGTGGCCCGGGCGGCCGCCGCGGCCGGGTTGTTGAGCTCGTGGGTCAGCCCCGCGGTCAGCTTGCCCAGCGCCAGCAGCCGCTCCCGCTGCCCGACCACCTCGGCGGTGTTCTTCGTGCCGACGAACAACCCCTCCAGCAGGTGCACCGCCATCGGGTACCAGCGCTGGAACACCTCGGCGAAGGGGCCGGCCGGCAGTGCCAGGAACCGGCAGTCGGTGACCGCGCGGACCGTCGAGGCGTACGACTGCGTGATCCGGTCCCGCATGTAGAACTGCACCGCGCCGGAGTAGACGCCGCGGGAGTCGGTCCGCACGGTCTCGACCTCGGTGCCACCGACCCGCCGGAGCATCGCCATCGTGCCCTCGAGCAGCACGAAGAAGCACTCGGCGGGCTCCCCCTCGGCGTACACCTCGGTGCCCGCGGCGCAGTCGACGACGTCGCCGTTGGCCGACACCCAGGCCAGCTGGTCGGCGTCCAGGTCCTCGAACAGGAACAGTCCGCGCAGCTCGTCGGGGGCCAGGTGCGTGGGCGTGGTCACCGCTCCCCCAGGTACCGGTGGACGAGCGTCACGGCCAGCGCTCCCTCACCGACGGCGGAGGCCACCCGCTTCACCGAGTCGGCCCGCACGTCACCGGCCACGAACACGCCGGGCAGGCTGGACTCCAGCAGCCACGGGTCGCGGTCCAGCGCCCAGCCCTTGGGACGTTCGCCGTCGGCCATCAGCTCCGGACCCGTGGGGATGAACCCCCGGTCGTCGCGGGCCACCACGCCGTCCAGCCAGGCCGTGCGCGGGGCGCCGCCGATGAAGACGAACAGGTGGCTGGCCGGGACGCTCTCCTGCGCGCCGGTCTTCTCGTCCTGCAGCGTGAGCCCCTCCAGGTGGTCGCTGCCGGAGGTCCCCACGACCGTCGTGCAGGTGCGCACCGAGATCGCGGGGGTCTGCTCGATCTGCGCGATGAGGTAGTGCGACATCGACGCCTCCAGCGAGGGCCCGCGCACGAGGATCGTCACCGACCGGGCGTGCCGGGCGAAGAACATCGCCGCCTGCCCGGCGGAGTTCGCCCCGCCGACGACGTAGACGTCCCGCCCCTTGCACGAGGCGGCCTCGGTCAGGGCCGAGCCGTAGAAGACGCCGCGGCCGGTCAGCCCGTCGGCACCGTCCACGCCCAGGCTGCGGTAGGAGACGCCGGTGGCGAGGACGACGGCGTGCGCGGCGATGCTGCCGCCGTCGGCGAAGCGCACCACCCGCTTGGGTCCGTGTGCCTCCAGGCCCACGACGTCGCGGGTGAGCAGCAGTTCGGCGCCGAACTTGCCGGCCTGCCGGCGCGCGCGGTCGGCGAGCTGACCGCCGGAGACGCCGTCGGGGAAGCCGAGGTAGTTCTCGATCCGGCTGCTCTGACCGGCCTGCCCGCCGGTCGCCTCGCGCTCGACGAGCACGGTGCGCAGCCCCTCCGAGGCGCCGTAGACCGCGGCTCCCAGCCCGGCCGGGCCGCCGCCCACGACGACCAGGTCGTAGAACTCCTCGCGCGCGTCCACGGTGAGCCCGACGACGGCGGCGAGCTCCGCATCGGCCGGCGCGCGCAGGACCTGCCCGCTCGGGGTGACGACGACCGGGACGTCGTCCGCGGTCGCCTCCGCCGCCTCCAGCAGCCGCTGCCCCTCGGGGTCCTCGACGCTGTACCAGCGGTAGGGGACGGCGTTGCGGGCCAGCAGGTCCCGTGCCCGGAACGAGGCCGGCGACCACCGGTGCCCGACCAGCTTCACGTCCTCGACGGCCGCGGCCGGGCTGGCCTTCCAGGAGTCGAGCATCGTGTCGACGACCGGGTAGAGCTTCTCCTCCGGCGGGTCCCACGGCTTGAGCAGGTAGGCGTCGACGTCGACCAGGTTGATCGCCGCGATCGCGGCGTCGGTGTCGGCGTAGGCGGTGAGCAGCGCCCGGCGGGCGCGCGGGAACAGGTCCATGGCCTGCTCGAGGAACTCGATGCCGTCCATCTGCGGCATCCGGTAGTCGGCGAGCAGGACGGCCACCGGCTCACCGCGGAGCTTGAGCTCGCGCAGCGCCTCCAGCGCCTCGGCGCCGGAGGAGGCCCGCACGATGCGGCACTCCTCGCCGAAACGGCGGCGCAGGTCGCGGGCGACGGCGCGGGAGACCTGGGGGTCGTCGTCGACGGTGAGCAGGACCGGGCGGCTCATGGGCGGCCTCCTCCGAGGTGCTGGTACAGAGGTCGCCCGACGACGTCGGCGGACACCTCACGCTAGCTCCCGCACAGCCACCGGCGACAGCCCACCGGAACCCGGTCCGTCCGCCTACGGTGAACGGCGTGAGCACGCCAGGCATCGATCCCACCGTCCCGCCCAGCGGCCCCGGCTGCGTCGAGTGCGAGGCCACCGGCGGCTGGTGGTTCCACCTCCGCCGCTGCGCCCAGTGCGGGCACGTGGGCTGCTGCGACTCCTCGCCGTCCCAGCACGCCCGCGGGCACGCCGCGGAGACGGGGCACCCGGTGATCCGCAGCTTCGAACCGGGCGAGGACTGGTTCTGGGACTTCCCCGCCGACCGGCCGGTGCACGGGGCCCACCTCGCCGACCCGCAGCACCACCCGCTCGACCAGCCGGCCCCCGGCCCGCGGGGACGGGTGCCCGCCGACTGGCAGTCGCACCTGAACTGACCGGGCGTCGCCCGCGGGCGCGGCGGGTACGTGGCCCCGCATGACCGTGACCGCGCAGATGCTCGCCACCCATCCGCACGCCGCCTCCGGGCCCGCCGCCGACGCACTGGTCGCGTGCATCGACGCCTGCATCCAGTGCGCCGAGGCCTGCACGGCGTGCGCGGACGCGTGCCTGGCGGAGGAGATGGTCGCCGAGCTCCGGCACTGCATCCGGACCGACCTCGACTGCGCCGACGTCTGCGCGGCCACGGCCCGGGTGCTGACCCGGCAGGCCGGTCACGACTCGGCGGTCGCCCGCGCGGTCCTCGAGGCGTGCGCCACGGCCTGCCGGTCCTGCGGCGACGAGTGCGCGCAGCACGCGGGGATGCACGAGCACTGCCGCGTCTGCGCCGAGGCGTGCCGACGCTGCGAGCAGGCCTGTCGCGACCTGCTCACCGCGCTCGCCTGACCCCGCGGGTCAGGCGACGGGGCCGCCCGGGCCGTACCGGCCGCGGCCGACGACGACGGCCCGGCCCTCGGACACCGCCGCGCGGAGGGCGGACCGGAACTGTCCCGGCCCCCACCAGCGCGCGCCGACGGCCTCCGCGAGCGCCTCCCGCGTGAGCGTCCCGCGCTGGCGGAGCACCGCCTCCACCGAGGCGATCTGCCGGTCCAGCGACCGGTCGTCGCGCACCGGGGTGGTGACGGTCATCCGCGGGGAGGACATCCGCTGTCCGGGCCCGGGCCGGTAGCGGCGCGCGCCGGCCCGTTCCCGCTGCTCGCGGCGGGCCGACCGCTCGCGGATCCGGGTGGCGTCCTCGTCCGAGCCGTCGCCGTCCGAGCCGTCGCCGTCCTCCGCGGTGAGCGGTTCGGCGATCGACTCGAGCGAGGCGTTCTCGGCCTTGACGCCGAAGGCGAGCTCGGCGATGCCGCCGAGCGCCATGACCCCGGCAGCGATGAAGAACCCGGTCATGAGCGCCTCCGGGTCGCCGCTCTCGATGAGCCGGCCGAACAGCAGCGGCCCGACGATCCCGCCGAGGCCCGTGCCGACGGCGTAGAAGAAGGCGATGGCCAGCGCCCGGGTCTCCATGGGGAAGATCTCGCTGACCGTGAGGTAGGCAGCCGAGGCGCCGGACGAGGCGAGGAAGAACGTCACGCTCAGCAAGAGGATGAAGGTCCAGGAGTTCAGCCCGGTGAACAAGAGCGCGGTCACCACGGCCATGACGGCCGACCCGAGGTAGGCGAACGAGATCATCGGCTTGCGGCCGACCGTGTCGAACAGCCGGCCCAGCAGCAGCGGCCCGAGGAAGTTGCCGAGCGCGTACACGACGAGGAAGACCGGCACGAAGCCGGAGGCGACCCCGAAGTACGTCGACATGAGCGTGCCGAGGTTGAAGGTGAACCCGTTGTAGAGGAACGCCTGGCCGACGAAGAGGGCGAGGCCGAGCACCGCGCGCTTCGGGTACCGGGTGAAGGCGACGTGCGCGATCTCCCGGAACGGGATGACCTCCCGCTGCCGGATGCGCAGCGTCTGGGAGACCTCCTCGAGGTCCTGCCCGGTCTCCTCGCGGACCTCGGCCTCGATGCGGTCGACGGTCTCGTCGGCCTCGTCGGCCCGGCCGTGGATGAACAGCCAGCGGGGGCTCTCGGGCACGTGCCGGCGCACCACGAGGATGACCGCCCCGAGGACGGCGCCCATGACGAAGGCCAGCCGCCAGCCGACGCTCGCGCTGAAGAGGTTCTCGTCGAGCAGCAGCAGGGTCGCGCCCGAGCCGACGGCGGCACCCAGCCAGTAGGAGCCGTTGATGAGCAGGTCGACCCGGCCACGGAGGCGGGCGGGGATCAGCTCGTCGACCGCGGAGTTGATCGCCGCGTACTCGCCGCCGATGCCCGCTCCGGTGAAGAAGCGGCAGAGGTAGAAGAACCAGGGGGTCCAGGCGAAGGCGGTCAGCACCGTCGCGGTGATGTAGACGCCGAGCGTGAGCAGGAACAGCCGCTTGCGGCCGAAGCGGTCGGTGAGCTGGCCGAAGAACAGCGCCCCGATGCACGCACCGACGATGTAGATCGAGGCCGCCAGCCCGATCTGGCTGGCGGTGATGTCGATGCCGCTGCCGGCCTCGGTCATCCGCGCGGCGATGCTGCCGACGATGGTGACCTCGAGTCCGTCGAGGATCCAGACCGTGCCCAGCCCGATGATCACCATGCGGTGGAACCGGGAGAACGGCAGCCGGTCCAGCCGCGCGGGGACGTCGGTCTCGATCGTGCCCAGGTCCTCGTCGGACCTCGTGTCCTGCGCCGCCACGTACGCCTCCACCGAGCTGAACCCTGGGATCCCGCACCGCGACGGGGGCTACGTCGCGCGGGACCGGCACCGCCATGCCCGGTGGTTGCCTTGCCCAATCACCTCGACCGGTGCCCGCGTCCGGCCGTTCACCCGGACGGGCGTCAGAGCTGCGGACGCACCCCGGCCTCGGCGGCGAGGTCGGCCGGGGCGAGCGGGCCCTCGCCGCGCATCCCCGCGGCAGCCGCACCGGTGCGGCCGACGGGCAGGACCGTCCGCCCCCGCGCACCCTCCAGCTCGAGCGCGAGCGCCGCGTAGAGGGCGACCACCGCGAGGACCAGCCCCACCCAGCCGGCCGCCCGCTGCCAGTCCGGCGAGCCGGTGAGCTGGTAGGCGCCGGTCACGGCGAAGCGGACGCCGGCCAGGCCCATCACCGCCGCGGCCACCGGCTTGGCGACCGCAGCCGTCGCGGGCACGAGCATCGCCACGCCCGCGGTGAGGAGGACGACGCCCAGCCCGTCGCTCGCGGTCCCGGGCGGCGAGGTCAGCGTGGCGAGGCCGACCGTTCCCCAGGTGCCGGCGAGCACGCCCATCCCGGTGGCCGCCGCCGGGTCGCGGGCGAGGAAGCCCACCACCGACGCCAGCAGCTGCAGGGGAACGGTCAGGGCGATCGCGGCCAGCGCGGCGATCCGGCCCTCCGCCGGCGCCACCCAGCCCAGCTGCACCGCGGCGAAGGCGGTGGTGGCGACCACCAGCGCGAGGAAGCCCAGGGGCAGCGGGGTGGCGACCGGCCGCAGGACGACCCGGGTCTGCACGGGCTCCATCAGCTCACCAGCGCCTGGGTCGCGGACTCCTTCAACTTCGCGTTCGCCCACTTCACCTGCCGCAGCGTCTCGGGGTGGCAGGACTCGGCGAGCTCCAGCAGCTCGCGCTTCCGTGCGCCCTGCGCGGCCTGGGCGAGCAGCTCCCAGTCCAGCGACACCCCGGCCGCGACGCGGTGGACATGCCGCAGGTCGGCGAGCAGCACCAGCCCCGGCTCGGACCGGCGGCCGAACAGGTCCGACGCCGTCTGCCGCACGGCCTCCAGGACGCCCGGCGACCGGTCCGGCTCGGGGTCCAGCTCCAGGCCGTAGTCGTGCCCGATCGCGGCCAGCGCCTGCACGTGCCGGTCGCTCCACCGCGCGATGTCCCGGGCGACGTGGAAGACCTCGTGGTCGGCCGCGTGCCGGTCCGACACGGCGAGCAGCGTGGCGTGCAGGTGGTTCTCCGAGCGGTGCAGCTCCTCGATCGCCAGCCCCAGCTTCACCGGACCTCCTCCAGCACCTCGGCGGTCGCTCCCCCGCGGGTCGGCGGGACGCCGTCGCTCACCGGTCGCGAGGCCGTCGTCGTCGGGGCCGCGGACACGCCGCCGCGCTCGACGAGGTCGACCGCCGCCGCCGCGGTCTTGAAGATCGGCTGCTTGGACACCGGGTCCCAGTCGGTCGGGGTCAGCTCGTTGGCCGCCCTCTCGGGCTCCGCGCCGGACGCGTCCCAGTAGCCGTAGTGGAACGGCAGGAACAGCACGCCGTCCCGGATCCCGCTCACCCGCAGCCGCGCCCGCACCCGGCCGCGGGACGTGCGCACCTCGAGCAGGTCGCCCTCGGCGAGGTCGCGGGCGGCGGCGTCGGCGGCCGACATCTCCACCCACACCTCCCGCGCCGCGGCCTGCAGCTGCGGTGCCCGCGCGGTCTTGGTGCGGGTGTGGAAGTGGTAGAGCGTCCGGCCGGTGATCAGCTGGAACGGGTGGTCGGCGTCGGGCAGCTCGTGCGGCGGCACGTACTCGGCCGCCCGCAGGACCGCCCGGCCCTCGGGATTCAGCGCGCGGTACTCCGACTCCTCGAACGGCGCGCCGGTCACCAGGTCGCGGCCGTAGCTCTCGCAGTAGTCCGGGTGCGCCATGAACGCGCCGTCGGCGTAGAGCCGCTCGGTGCCGTCGGGGGCGTCGGCGGTGACCGGCCACTGCACCCCGCTGTCACCGCGCAGCTGGGCGTAGGTCAGGCCGCTGTAGTCGCAGGGCCGGCCGCGGCTGCACTCCTTCCACGCCTCGAACGCCGCCTCCGGCTCCTGCCAGGTCACCAACGGCGCGCCGTCCTTGTCCCGCAGGTCCAGCCGGCGCGCGAAGTCGAGGAACACGTCGAGGTCGGGCCGGGCCTCCCCCGGCGGATCGACCGCCTTCTCCGACAGGTGAACCGTGCGGTCGGCGTTGGTGAAGGTGCCGGTCTTCTCCCCCCAGGTGGCGCAGGGCAGGACGACGTCGGCGAAGGCGGCGGTCTCGGTCAGGTACAGGTCGGAGACGACGACGAACAGCCGCTCCTGCGCCAGGATCGACCGGACCCGCGCGAGCTCCGGCAGCGAGACCGCGGGGTTGGTGGCGGTGATCCACAGGAAGCGGATCGAGCCCTCCTCCGCGTACCGGAAGATCTGCATCGCGTGGGTCGGCGGGCTGTAGTGCGGGATGTCGAGCTGCTCGACGTTCCAGATCCGGGCCAGCTCGGCCACGTGCTCGTCGTTGGACCAGTTGCGGAAGCCGGGCAGGTCGCCGTCGGCACCGCACTCGCGGGTGTTCTCCGCCGTCGGCTGGCCGTTCATCTGGAGCAGCCCGCAGCCGGGGCGGCCGAGCATGCCGCGCAGCAGGTGGATGTTGTTGACCTGCACGGCGGCCGCGGTGGCCTGATGGGACTGGTAGAAGCCCTGCAGCACCGTCGACATCAGCCGCTCGGCGGTGCCGATCAGCCGGGCGGCCTCGCGGATGCGGTCGGCGGGGACGTCGCAGATCTCCGCCGCCCGTTCCGGGGTGTAGGCGCCCAGCCGGTCCTCGAGCTCGGCGAAACCGACCGTGTGGGCGTCGACGTAGTCGCGGTCGATCCAGCCGTTGCGCACCAGCTCGTGCTGGAGCGCGTTCATGAGCACGACGTTCGTGCCGGGCCGCGGCGCGAGGTGCACCGTCGCCGCGCGGGCGACCGGCGTCTCGCGGGGGTCCACGCAGACGACCGCCGGCGGGTCCGTCCCGGCCAGCCGGTCGAGCATCCGCGCCCACAGGACCGTCTGGGTCTCGGCGACGTTGTGCCCGTACAGGCAGATGACGTCGGCGGAGTCGACGTCGGTGTAGGAGCCGGGCTGGCCGTCGGTGCCGAAGGACTCCTTGAGCGCGGCCGCAGCGGTCGCGGTGCACAGCCGGGTGTTGCCGTCGACGTGGTTGGTGCCGATGCCGCCGTGGGCGATCAGCCCGAGCGTGTAGTACTCCTCCAGGAACAGCTGGCCGGTCGTGTAGAAGCCGACCGCGCTGGGCCCCTGCTCGTCGAGCAGCTCCCGGCAGCGGCCGGCGACGGCGTCCATGGCGGTGTCCCAGTCGCACTCCACGAGCTCGCCGTCGCGCCGGATCAGCGGCCGGGTCAGCCGGTCCGGGGACTCGTTCGCCTGCCAGCCGAAGAGGTCCTTGGGGTCGACCCGGCCGTGGTTGACCCGGTCGACGGCCCGCCCGCGGACGCCGACGATCCGGCCGTTCCGCACGGCGATGTCCAGCCCGTCGCCGTTGGAGTGCAGCAGCGATGCCGACTGCACCCACGCGTCGACGTCGTCCTCGGTCACGCCCTCGGCCAGGTGGGTGTCCACGCGGACGGGCCAGGGCTCCCCCGGCCCGTAGGGCGTGCGCGTTCCCCAGGGCTCGGCGATCCGGTCGGTGCGGGGCACGGGGCGACCTCCTCAGCGCAGGCGGACCGGCCCGGCGTCGATCGGCGTCCGGAACAGCACGTAGGGCTTGCGCCGCTCGTCCTTCCCACCCCGGTACGTGTCCTGCCGGTACAGCTGGTTCGCGGTGACGTACAGGAACCCGTCGGCGACGGACATCGTGTCGGGCCACAGCAGCCGCGGGTCGGAGACGACGGTCTCCCAGCTGCCGTCGGGCAGCCGCCGGTGGATGGCGTCGTGCTCGCCGTCGGTGACGTACAGCCGGCCGGCGTCGTCGGTCTCCAGGCCGTCGCTGACGCAGCCCTTGTCGCCCTCGTCCCGGACCGTGCCGGCCACCGCGTCGTCGTCCTGCGTGCGGTCGACGAGCGCGTCGACCGACACGCTGTACCAGCGGCGGCCGGCCATCGGGCAGTAGAAGAGCCGCTCGCCGTCGGCGGAGATCGCGATGCCGTCGGCGCCCATGCAGATCGGCGACGTCAACCCGTCCTCGGCCCGCTCGAGGAACTCCTGGCCCTCGACGACCATCCGCAGGTCCGGCGGGGCGACCGCCTTGGTGCTCGGGTGCTCGTGCAGCCGCCGCCAGGACTCCCCCGACGCCAGGTCGACCACGATGATCCCGTTCGGGCCCTGGTCGGAGGAGTCGGTGATGAACGCCGTCCCCGCGTCGCCGCGGCGCAGGTCGAACCGGACGTCGTTGAGATAGGTCGTCGGCAGCGCGACGTCGGTCGGGAACAGGATGGTCTGCACGACCTCGTCGCGGGCCAGGTCGACGCACACGAGCTTCGGGCCGCCGTGCTCCGTGGGCCGGAACTCCGGGCTGCCGGTGTCGAGCACCCACAGCCGGTCGGCCGGGTCGACGACGACGCTCTGCACGGACACGAACCGCTCGGGGTCGACGTCGGACCGGTTGTCGTTGACCTCCTGGGAGGGGAAGGCGACCTCCTGCCCGTCGCGCAGCTCGCCGACCGTGAAGCCGACCTCGTCGCCCCACTTCGGGTAGCAGACGAACACCCGGCCGGTGTGCGAGACCGTCACGCCGGTCGGCATCGCGCCGGTGAAGGTGTGCACCACCTCGAGCCCGCCGATCGTCTCGTGGGTCGGAGGGGACTGGGCCACGGGAGGGCTCCTCGTACTGCTGGGCCGGACGGGGCGGCACACGCCTGGTCTCGGCGGCCGTCGCCCGTCTCGGCGGATCGTCGTCGGGCCACGTACCCGGCCGACCCGCAGGTACACCCGGCGACCACGGGGCGGTGATGTGCGGCCAGGGCGGGTTCTGACGCACGAACATGCCCTGGCCGCACATCACCTCCGGCTGTCGCGCCTCACGGCAGAGCCGCCAGCACCTTGTCCAGCGTCACCGGCAGGTCGCGGACGCGGACGCCGGTCGCCCGGTGCACGGCGTTGACGACCGCCGCCGCCGTCCCGGTGATGCCGATCTCCCCGATCCCCTTGCTGCCCATGGCGTTGACGTAGGGGTCGTGCTCGTCCAGCCAGTGCGCCTGGATGTCGCCCACGTCGGCGTTGACGGTCACGTGGTACTCGGCGAGGTCGTGGGTGGCGGCCTGCCCGATGCGGGGGTCCCAGACGCCGTTCTCGTGCAGCGCCATCGACAGGCCCATCGTCATGCCGCCGATCAGCTGCGACCGGGCCGTCCGCGGGTTCACGATCCGGCCGGCGCCGAAGACGCCGTACAGCCGCGGCACCCGGAGCTCCCCGGTGGCGACGTTCACCCGGACCTCGGCGAACTGGGCGCCGAACGCGTAGGCGGAGTGGTCCTCGTCCTTGGACGCCTGGTCGACGTCCCCGCTGACCTCGTCGCCGTCGGCCGGCGAGCCGCCGAACTTGCTGCGGAACTCGGTCGCCGCGACCACGAGGGCTGAGCCCCAGGTGTTGGTGCCGGACGAGCCGCCCGCCACCGACGCGACCGGGTACCGGGTGTCGCCGATCCGCACCTCGACGTCGTCGAGGTCCACGTCGAGCGCGTCCGCGGTGATCTGCGGCAGCACCGTCCACGCGCCGGTGCCGAGGTCCGCGGCGCCGATCTCGGCGACGTACCGGCCGTCCTCGAAGCGGATCGTGGCCGTCGACTTCGCCTGCCGCATCGTCGGGTACACCGAGGAGGCGACGCCGGTGCCGACCAGCCAGGCGCCCTCGCGGTGCCCGGCCGGCGGCCGCTCGGCCCAGCCGAACCGCTCGGCGCCCTCGCGCAGGCAGTGCACGAGGTTGCGGCTGGACCACGGCTTGCCGGTCTCGGGGTCGACCTCGGGCTCGTTGCGGATCCGCAGCTCGACCGGGTCGACGCCCAGCCGCTCGGCCAGCTCGTCCATGGCCACCTCGGGCCCGAACATGCCCGGGCACTCCCCCGGCGCCCGCATCCACGAGGGCACCGGGACGTCGAGGGCGGCCAGCCGGTGCGTCGTCCGCCGGTTCGGCGAGGCGTACATCATCCGGGCGGGCGCGGCGGTCTGCTCCGCGAACTCCTTGATCCGCGACGTCTGCTCGACCACGTCGAGCGCGAGCGCCTGCAGCCGCCCGGTGCGGTCGGCGGCGAGCTGGATCTTCTGGATCGTGGGCGTCCGGTAGGCCGAGAGGGCGAACATCTGCTGCCGGGTGAGGGCCAGCTTGACCGGCCGGCCGGGCAGCGCCCGGGCCGCCATCGTCACGAGCATCAGGTTGGCGTGCGGGGTGCCCTTCGAGCCGAAGCCGCCGCCGACGAACGGGCAGACGACCCGGACCCGCTCCTCCTCCAGCCCGAACACCTCGCACACCGCGGCGCGCGCCGGGTGCACGCCCTGGGTGGAGTCCCAGAGGGTCAGCGGCACGTCCGTGGCCGGGTCCCACAGCGCCGTCGTCGCGTGCGGCTCGAGCGGGTTGTTGAAGTACATCGCCGTCGAGTACGTCTCCTCGACGGTGACCGCGGCGGTGGCGACGGCCGCGGCGACGTCGCCCTCGGCGGTGTCGGTCGGGTGGCCGGCGTTCACCTGCTCCGGCGCGTAGAGGTCGGGGTGGTCCACCCGGAGCTCGCTGTCGTGCGGCTGCTCGGCGTAGGTGACGCGGACGGCGTCGGCGGCCTGCCGCGCCAGCTCGGACGTCTCGGCCACCACCACGCCCACGAGCTGCCCGCGGAAGGCGACCTCGTCGCCCTGCAGGACGGCGAACTCGCGGTCGTCGGTCGAGGCCAGCCGCTCGGCGTTCTCGTGGGTGAGGACCACGAGCACGCCGTCGAGCGCCTCGGCGGCGGAGGTGTCGATCGCGGTGATCCGGCCACGGGCGACCGTCGCCTGCACCGGGTGGGCGTAGGCGGGGTGCTCGACGGGCGTCTCGATCGCGTAGGTCGCGGTGCCGCGGACCTTCGCCTCGCCGTCGCGGCGGACGGTGTCGCGGCCGATGGCGCGCGGCTCCAGCAGCTCGGTCATGCCGGCACCTCCGAGGTCAGGTCGCGGACCGTGGCGACGACGGTGCGGGTCACCAGGGGGATCTTGAAGCCGTTGCCGCCGTCGATCCCCGGCTGGGGCTGCGCGGCGGTCAGCTCGACGTCCATGGCGTGCCGGACGGCGTGCTCCGTCACCGGCCCGCCGGCCAGGACCTCCTCGGCCCGGGTCGCCCGCCACGGCTTGTGCGCGACACCGCCGAGGGCCAGCCGCACCTCGCCGTCGGCCACGACCGCGGCCACCGAGACGAGCGCGAAGGCGTAGGAGGCCCGGTCGCGGACCTTGCGGTAGGCCGAGCGGGCGCCGGCCGGGAGCGGGGGCAGGTCGACGGCGGTGATCAGCTCGCCGTGCTCCAGCACCGTGTCGCGGGTGGGGTCGTCACCGGGCAGCCGGTGCAGCTCGCCGAACGGCATCGTGCGGGCTCCGCCGGGGCCGAGCACCTGCACCTGCGCGTCGAGCACCGCCAGGGCGACCGCCATGTCGGAGGGGTGGGTGGCGATGCAGGTCTTCGGCGCGCTCGCGTCGGGGAGCGCGGCGTCCACCCCCAGCACCGCGTGGTAGCGGGTGTAGCCGCCGACGGCCGAGCAGCCGGTGCCGGGCTCGCGCTTGTTGCACGGCGTGCTGACGTCGGTGAAGTACACGCAGCGGGTCCGCTGCAGCGGGTTGCCGCCGACCGTGGCCAGGTTGCGCAGCTGCCCGGTCGCGCCGGCCAGCAGCGCCTGGGCCAGCACCGGGTACCGCTCCCGCACCCGCCGGTCGGCGGCCAGCTCGCTGTTGGTCACCGCGGCGCCGATCCGCAGCCCGCCGTCGGCGGTGTCGGTGATCTCCCGCGAGGTGAGCCGGCGGACGTCCACGACGCGGTCGGGGCGGGCGACGCCGAGCTTGAGGAGGTCGACCAGGTTGGTCCCGCCGCCGAGGAAGACGGCGTCGGGCTCGGCGGCGACGGTGCGCACGGCCTCGGCCACGTCGGCCGGGCGGGCGAACGCGAACGGCTTCACGCCATGCCCCCCGCCTGCTGCACGGCCGGGACGATGTTGGCGTAGGCGCCGCAGCGGCAGAGGTTGCCGCTCATCCGCTCGGCCACCTCGTCGTGGGTCAGCTCCGGGTCCGCGGTGAGGTCCTCGCTCGCGTGGCTGGGCCAGCCGCGGCGGACCTCGTCGAGCACCCCCACCGCGGAGCAGATCTGGCCGGGGGTGCAGTAGCCGCACTGGAAGGCGTCGCGGTCCAGGAACGCCTGCTGGACCGGGTGCAGCTCCCCGCCGGCCGCGAGCCCGTCGGCGGTGGTGATCTCCGCGCCGTCGTGGGCGACCGCGAGCGCGAGGCAGCTCAGCGCCCGGTCGCCGTCCAGGAGCACGGTGCACGCCCCGCACTGGCCGTGGTCGCACCCCTTCTTCGGGCTGGCGTTCCCGAGCCGCTCGCGCAGGGTGTCCAGCAGCGTCGTCCGGGTGTCCACCGTCAGGCGCTGCTGTTCGCCGTCGACGGTCAGGGTGATGTCCGCGTCCACGGACGCCGCCGTGCCCCCGGCTCCGGGGGTGCCAAACCCGATCGCGGGCATCCGTTCGCGGCTCCGGGCCGGGCCGGCGTGCGCGCCGGCCCGGCCCCGCCGCTCACACCCCGCGGCCGGCGCCCGGGGGCACGTCCGGGTCGACCGGTCCGTCGAGCAGGACGTCCTCCTCGATCAGGACGGCGGGCTGACCGGCCTCCTCCACGACGAGCACGTCCTCCTCCACGACGACGGCCTGGGCCGGGACGACCGGCGGCGGGGGCGGCGTCTGCGCGGTCTCCTCCCGTGGCCGCTCCTCCGTACCGGCCTTGGACGCCGCGACGGCCGCGGCCGCCACCCCCGCCACGGCCGCGGCTGCCCCGGCGGCGACCGCCTTGCCGGAGACGCCGGCCTTGCCGCTGTCACCGTGCGAGCCGACGGCCGCGTCGGCGCCGGGCACCCCCACGTCCAGGTGGGGGTTGATCGAGCCACGCCAGGCGCCGCTGGCGTACCCCTCGCTCTCCACCAGGGCCTTGAAGCGCTCGAGGTCCGACCGCACCTGCCGGTCGACCAGGCCCAGGGCGTCGCCGGCCTTCTCGACCAGGCCCTCGGGCTCGTACTCCATCTCCAGGTGCACGATCGTCGAGCCGGGCCCGGCCGGTTCGAACCACACCGCCCCGGCGTTGGTCGCGCCTCCGGTGGCCGCCCACGCGACCTTCTGGTCGGGGACCTGTTCGAGGATGCTGGCGTCCCACTCCCGGCGGACGCCGCCGATCTCGGCCACCCAGTGCAGGTGCCGGTCGTCGAGCTGCTGCACCTGCTGCACCCCGCCCATGAAGGCGGGGAACTCCTCGAACTGGGTCCACTGGTCGTACGCCGTCCGCACCGGGACGTCGACCTGCATCGACTTCTCGACCTTCGTGGTCATGCCACTCTCCCTCGCATCGGTGTCCTGGGAAGGCGCCCGAGGGGATACCCCGACCGAGGACGCCGACGCCTCGACCGGCGGTGGTTGCGGGCGGACGCGAGGGGTAGGAGGCCCGGCGTCAGCGGTCCGCCCCGGAGGGCGTTCGACCGCACGGGCCCGCTCAGCCGCGGCGGCCCCTGGAGAGGACCACCCAGGAGGCTCCCGCATGAAGGCAGATCTCTTGCGGCCCGGCGCCATCGACCCGTCCACCGTGCTGACCCAGGTCGGCGACATGCCCTCGGTGCTCGACGCCTACGAGACGTTCGACCAGCGGCAGACCGGCTGGACCAGGGTCGCCCTCGACCCGTCGTCCTGACCCGACCCGCAACCGGAGGAGCTGACCGCCATGGCGAACACGACACCCGACACGCCCGACCTGAGCGAGACCGGGCTGCGCGAGATGAAGGTCGACGAGCTGCGGGACCGCGCGAAGGACGCCGGCATCGAGGGCACGTCGTCGATGAAGAAGGACGAGCTGGTGGCTGCCCTGTCCGAGCAGGCCCGCGGCGGCCCGGCCGGGGACGGCGGGGGCGCGGGCGAGCCCGGGGACGCCGGGCCGGACGGCGGGCACGTGCGCACCGGCGACCAGACCTCGAAGTCCATCAGGTACTCGCAGGAGATCACCTCGCCCGACGAGGACCCGGAGCGCGCCGGCCGCAGCCTGGTGACCACCAGCCACGAGGTCATCCGGCAGTGGGCCGAGGAGCGCGGCGGGGAGCCGGCGACCGTGCCGGGCACCGAGCACGGCGACCACCTGGGCGTGCTGCGGATCGACTTCGGCGGCGACAACGCGGACCTGCGGAAGGTCAGCTGGGACGAGTGGTTCGCCACCTTCGACGTCCGCGAGCTGAACTTCATCTACCAGGAGGAGCGCACGGACCGGAACCAGAGCACCTTCTTCCGCCTGGAGAACCCGCACCGCGAGGACGGCTGACCCGCACCGGGGGCAGGCTGGGGGCGTGACAGCCCTCCCCCTGCCCCCGGTCCCGACCCGCGTCGTCGCCGCGCCCATGGCCGGCGGCCCGTCCACCGTCGCGCTCGCTGCGGCCGTGGGCGAGGCCGGCGGCCTCGGCTTCCTGGCCGCTGGCTACCGGACGGCGGATGCGGTCGCCGAGGAGGTCGGCCGGCTGCGCGCGACGTCGACCGCGCCCTTCGGCGTCAACGTCTTCACCCCCGTGCCGGCCGGGAGCGCGAGCGAGGTCCGGGCGTACGCCGAGCTGGTCGCGCCCCGCGCGGCGGCCCTGGGCGTGGAGCTCGGCAAGCCGGTGCACTCCGACGACGACCACGCCGCCAAGGTCGCCGTCCTCGCCGGGCTCCGGCCCGCGGTCGTCTCCTTCGCCTTCGGGCTGCCGCCGGCGGAGTCGGTCGAGCGGCTGCACGCCGCCGGCGTGCCGGTCTGGCTCACCGTCACCTCCCCCGAGGACGCCGCCGCGGCCGCCGCGGCCGGTGCCGACGCGCTCGTCGTCCAGGGGTGGGAGGCCGGCGGCCACCGCGGCGGGCTCTCCGACCCCGAGCCCGCCCAGCTGGGTCTGCTGCCCCTGCTGGCCCTGGTCCGGCGGGTCACCGACCTGCCGCTGGTGGCCGCCGGCGGCATCGGCGACGGCCGGGGCGTGGCCGCCGTCCTCGCCGCGGGCGCCGCGCTCGCCCAGCTGGGGACGGCGTTCCTGCGCACGCCCGAGGCCGGCACGGCGCCGGTGCACGCGGCCGCGCTCGCCGAGGAGCGGCCGACGACGGTCACCCGCGCGTTCACCGGGCGCAGTGCCCGCGCGCTGGTGAACCGGGCGACGACGGAGCTGTCGGGCGCCGCACCCGCCGCCTACCCCGAGGTGCACTTCCTGACCCAGCCGCTGCGCGCCGCTGCCCGGGCGGCCGGGGACGGCGAGGAGCTGCACATGTGGGCCGGCCAGGCGCACGTGCTGGCCGAGGCGGTGCCGGCCGGGGAGCTGGTCCGCCGGCTGGCCGCCGACGCCCGCGAGGCCATGGCGGCCGCCCGGTTCTAGGCGAGCGGCCGGCGCGACCGCCGCCGCCCGAACGACGACCGGATGCGCTGCCAGCGGTTCGGCGTCCGCTCGGCGTCCAGGATCTGGGTGTCGGCCAGCACTCTCCCCGCCGGGCCGAGGTCGGGCCGCTCGAAGGGCACCAGCGACCGGCCTGTGGGCCGGCGCAGCTCCTCGATGGCCGCGATCAGCGACCCCCCGGCCCGCTCGACCGCCGCGGCGACCTCCTCCGGGGCGACGTCGAGGTGCTCGTCGAGCAGCCGGTCCCGCATGCCGAGCACCGCGGCGGCGACCGCGTCGCGGTCGGGCGAGTCCTCGTGCACCTCGATGCTGACGTCGCACTCGGTGTCCAGGCCCATCGAGCGGTTGTTGAGGTTCGACGACCCGACCCGGAGCAGCCGGTCGTCGACGACGGTGACCTTCGCGTGCACGTAGATCGGCTGCCGCGACGCGGTGACCGGCACGTACATGCGGAACCGGCCGTGCCGGTCGGCCTCCTGCACCAGCTCCAGCAGCGCGGCGCGCGCGCTGCCCATCGCCTTCTCCTCCAGCCAGCCCCAGGCCTCGTGCGGGTTGAGCACGACGACCTCCGGCCCGTCGGGCTCGCCCAGCCGGGTGGCGATCGCCTCGGCCACCCGGCGGTTGGCGAAGTACTGCGTCTCGATGTACAGGGTGTGCCGGGCACCGGCCACGACGGCGAGCCAGAGCTTCTCGATCTCGTGGACCAGCGACGTCCCGCCGTGCTCGGGCCGGGTCCGGGAGACGGCCACCTCGACGTCGGTCAGCAGTGGCTCGACGCCCTCGGGCCAGCAGGGCTCCACGCCGGACACCGGCTCCAGGTGCTCGCCCTTGCCGCTCTCCCACCGTTCCCGCGCCAGGTCGCCGATGGCCCGGGCGGCGGGCCCGGACACCAGGCTGGTGACGTCGTGCCAGGGGCCCATGTCGCGGTGCGACCGCGGCCGGGCCCGCTGCCGCGAGGAGTCCGGGTGCTCGGGGGTGTCCCAGCGGTCGGCGGTGACGTCGATGCCGCCGGCGAAGGCGAGGCAGTCGTCGATCACCACGATCTTCTGGTGGTGGGCGCCGCCGACCGGGTGGTGGGTGTCGACCGTGAAGGTGAGCCGGTCCGGCGTCCGGCGGCCCAGCAGCACGATCGGCGCCAGCCCCCGGCCCAGCCCGTACGCCATGCCGAGGTCCCACATCAGGACGCCGATGTGCAGCTCCGGGTTGGCGCGGACCGCCTCCTCCAGCACCCGGCCGAGCCGGTCGTCGCGGCTGCGCCCGCCGGCGCGCGGGTCCATCCGGATCCGCGGGTCGAAGTCCCACCCGATGAGCAGCACCCGTCGCCGGGCGCCGAGCAGCGCCTGCTTGAGCGTGGCGAAGTAGTCGGCGGCGTCGACGAAGACCGCGTACCGGTCGGCGCGCTCGATCCGCCAGCAGGTCTCGTCGGGGACCAGCAGCCGGTCGCCGGCCGCGGGGTCGGCTGCCGGGCCGACCTCGCCCTCGGCGCGCGGCGCGGGGATGCGGAGGCCGGGTGAGGTCGTCGTCCCGGAGCCGTCGGGGTGCATCAGGGCATCGTGCCCCGTCCGGCGCCGGCCGTCGTCCTCCGCCACCCCTCCGGGGGGACGCGGCGCCTAGCGCAGCGCGCGCAGCGCCTCGACCAGCGGTGTGGTCGGGCGCCCGGCCAGTCGGGACAGGTCGCCGGTGGTGGAGTCCAGCGCGCCCTCGGCGATGGCGGCGTCCATGCCGGCGACGAAGCGGGCGGTGGGCTCGTCCAGGCCGACGCCGGTGAGGCCGGCGACGTGCTCGTCGGTGGTCAGCCGCCGGTACGCCACCTCCCGGCCGAGCACCTCGGCGGCCGCGGCGGCGAACTCGTCGAAGCTCCAGGCGGTGTCGCCGGAGAGCTCGTAGACCCGGCCCTCGTGCCCCTCGCCGGCCAGCACGGCGGCGGCCGCGGCGGCGTAGTCGGCACGGGTCGCGCTGGCCACCCGGCCGTCGCCGGCGCTGGCCGAGACGGTGCCGGCCGCCTCGGCCTCCTGCAGGGCCTGCCCGTAGTTCTCGGTGTACCAGCCGTTGCGCAGCAGCACGAAGGGGATGCCGGCACCCCGGACGTCGGCCTCGGTCTGCACGTGGGTCTCCGCCAGGGCGAGCGGACTCGCGTCGCCCCGCAGGATGCTGGTGTAGGCCACCAGGGCGACCCCCACGCGGGCCGCCGCCTCGATGACGTTCCGGTGCTGCTGCACCCGAGCGGCCGGGTCGCTGCCGGAGACCAGCAGCAGCCGGTCGCCGGCGGCGAGCGCCTCGTCCAGCGTCGCCACGTCGTCGTAGTCGATCCGGGCCACCCGTACCCCGCGGCCGGCGAGGCCGGTCAGCTCCTCGACCCGGCGGCCGCCGGCCACGATCTCCTCGGCGGGCACGCCGCGGGCCAGCAGCTCCTCCACGACGAGGCGGCCCAGGTGGCCGGTGGCTCCGGTGACGACGATCGACATGCGTGCTCCTCGGGTCTGCCGGCGCCCGTGCGGCGCCTCGACGGCGGCAACCAGGCCCCCCTGGCAGATGTTCCAACCTTCAACGATTCTCACCCACCGGGCAGAATGGCGGTTCTGCACCGTGCAGAACCGCCATTCCGCACGGCACGCAGGAATCGTCAACTCGGGGTTGACGGTGTCGCGCCGTCAACCTAGCGTTGACGGTATGGCCTCCCCCGTGCAGATCACCGTCCGGCTCGACGACCTCATCGACTCGATCCGCACGGTGCACGAGGACCCCCTGGAGCAACTCAGCGACGCCGTGCTCCTCGCCGACCACATCAGCGAGATCGCCGACTCGCTCATCGGCCACTTCGTCGACCAGGCCCGCCGTCAGGGTGCGTCGTGGACCGACATCGGCCGGAGCATGGGCGTCACCAAGCAGGCGGCGCAGAAGCGCTTCGTGAGCCGCACCGGCCGGGAGGAGCCGAGGGACATGCGGGCCGGCTTCGACCGGTTCACCCCCCGGGCCCGGCACGTGGTCGTCGCCGCCCAGGAGGAGGCCCGGGCCGCCGGCGCGGTCGAGGTCTCCCCCGCGCACCTGACCCTCGGGCTGCTCGCCGAGCCCGAGGGCATCGCGGCGCTCGTCCTCGCCGCCCGCGCCGGATCGCTGGAGCGCGTCCGGGAAGCGGTCGCCGCCACCCTCCCGCCGGCCTCGGGCGCCGCGATCCCGGCGCTGATCCCGTTCGACGGCGCCGTCAAGGCGGTCCTCGAGGGCACCTTCGACGTCGCCGCGCGCCTCGAGAACGACTACGTGGGAACCGAGCACCTCCTGCTCGCCCTGCTCGAGCAGGAGGCCGGCGACGGCGTCCTCTCGGGGCTGGGCATCGACGCCGCCGCGACCGAGCGGGAGATCGCCGCCGTCCTCCGCAGCGCCAGCGCGGGCTAGCCCGCCGCGGCGTGGGTCCCGAAGGTCCGCGCGTGGTAGGTCAGCGGCGCGCCCTCGGCCTGGTTCGCGACCAGGACGTCGCCCAGCACGATGACGTGGTCGCCGCCGTCCACCAGGCGGGCCACCCGGCAGGCCAGCCAGCCGGGGCTGCCCAGCAGCCGTGCCGCGCCGGCCTCGGCCCGCCAGGCGACGTCGTCGAACCCGTCCGGCCCGCTCCGCGCGAACCGCAGTGCCAGGTCGGCCTGCCCGTGCCCGAGCACGTTGAGCCCGAACGGACGGCTCTCGGCCAGCCGGGCCAGCAGCCCGGACCGCCGGTCGAGCGACACCAGCACCATCGGCGGCGACATCGACAGCGACGTGAAGGCGCTGACCGTCGTGCCGTAGGGCCGGCCGGCGTCCAGCGTGGTCACCACCGAGACCGGCGTCGGGACGCCGGCCATGACCTCCTTGAAGGACAGGGCGACGTCGCTGCGGCAGGTGTGTTCGAGCGCGGTCATCAGGCCACCTCCGCGGCGACGGGCCGCCCGGCGGCGGCGAGGGAGTGCCAGAGCCGGCGGGCCAGGGCGTCGTTGGTCCGGAAGAACGGTGCGTTCGTGCGAGGACGGGAGAACCCGGCGACCTGCGGACCGGAGGTCCATGCGCCCAGCGCCAGCAGCCGCGGGTCGGGCAGCCCTGACGCGCGGACCACCCGCAGGTCGGCGTCCACGTCCAGGCGTCCGGTGCGGCGCGCGCCCGAGGGCGCCGTCGGGTCCGGGAGCACCCGCTCGCGGGCGTCGCCCCGGGCGAGCAGGGCGGCGACCAGGGGGTCGCGGGTGGCGGTGACGTCGGCCCGCGGGAGCCGCGCGTCGACCAGGGCCCGGGCGGGGGTCTCGCCCGGCGTGCTCGCCGAGCGGGCCCGGAACAGTCCGGCCTCCTCGTCGAGGACCACCTGCGTGTCCGCACCCAGGAAGCGCAGCACCCCGGCCTCCGACAGGGCCAGCAGCTCCTCCAGCCGCGGTCCGGGCGGGCCGCTCGCGAGGTAGCTGAAGAGGTTCATGAACCAGCCGGTCAGCTGCTCGCTCTCCGACTCGGGGGTCAGCCGGCCCGCGGCCAGCAGGGCCCCGATGGTGCCGAACGACTGCAGCAGCGCGACGAACACCGCGGCGTCGGAGCTGTGCCGGGGGTCGGCGGAGCGGGTGAGGTCGGCGCGCACGTGCTGGCGCACGGCCTCCTGCAGCCGGTCGCCGTCGGGGAACCAGCGGTCGGCCAGCGGCCGGTCCAGGGCGACGAGGTCGAACCGGTCGGCCGGGTCGGGCACGGCCGCCGCGACCAGCCGCCGCGCGGCGGCGGGCCCGGCCGCGGCGAGACGCTCGGCGAACTCGTCCCAGGACAGCCGGGTCCGCTCGGGCGCGGCGCGGAACAGCTCGGCGTAGTGCGCCCAGGCCAGCTCGCGGGCGAGCAGCGGGCCGAGGTCGGCCTGCAGGTCCAGCCGGCGGGTGGCACCGAACGCCGCCTCGATGCCCGCGGGGGTGAGGAAGCGCAGCGGCACCGGCGGCCCGGCCCAGGTGTAGGCGAGCTTCGCCCGGTAGGGCACACCCCGGCGCGACCCGACGTGCAGCACCGGCTCGTCGCCGGACGGCAGGTACCGCAGCACCCCGTCCGCATCCCGCTCGAAGCGGCCGCCGCGACCGGAGGTGAGGAGCACCGCGAGGTCCACGAAGGCCAGGCCGGCGCCGCGGACCAGCACGTCCTCGCCCGGGGCGAGTGCGGCCAGGTCGACGTCGGCGGTGTACCCGGTCGGCAGGTAGGTCAGCCCGTGCCGTGCGGCAGCTGCGGCGAGCGCCCGCTCCCCCGCGGTCGGCCCGGCGTCCAGGTGCCCCTGCGCCAGCAGCACCGTGTCGACGGCGAGCACGGTGCCGTCGTCGAGGGCGACCTCGGCACCGTCGGCGTCGCTGCGCACGTCGACCGCGCGCCGCGGGTGGACGACGACGTCCGCCCACGGGGACAGCCGGTCGACGGCACCGGCGAGCACCCAGCTGAGGTAGGCGTTGACCAGCGGCCGGGACGGGAAGGACGTCGGGGTGAGCCGGCGGGCCTCCTCCCCCACCGGGTCGCCGTCGGGCAGGTGCCGGCCCACCCAGTCGATCCACTGGGCGAGGGTCACGCCGTCACCGACCGGCCCCTCGACGGTGCACGACGGGTCGGGCAGCAGCGTCACGTCGGCGACGAGCGAGTTGGCCCAGAGCAGCGACGGCTGCGCGGCCCGCCACACCCGGCCCCCACCCGGCGGGTGGGGATCGACCAGGTGGACGGTGAGCCGGCCGCCTCCGGCGAGCTCGGCCGCGTTGGCGGCCAGCCGCTCGAGCACGCCGACGCCGGTGGGCCCCGCGCCGACGACGGCGAGGACCGGGCCGGGCGCGTCCCAGCGGCTCATGCCGCGACCTCGGTGTCCGGCCACACCCGGCTGGGCAGCTCGGCGCGCAGCACGGGGGCGACCCGGTCGAGGAAGAGCTCGAGGGTGGCCCGGTGCTCGTCGGCGGGGACGCCGATGCCCTGCAGCCCCAGCTGGAGCACCTCGATCCCCCCGAACTCCGCGTCCCAGCGGGCGAGCTTCTCGGCCACCTGCTGCGGGCTGCCGACCAGCAGCGGACCGCGCTCGATCGCGTCGACGACGTCGGTGAACTCCGGCGCGTTGTGCGTCGCCGCCGGGCTCTCGAGGAAGGCCGCGTAGCGGGGGCGCATGGCCTCGACGGCGTCCTGGCTGTTCTCGGTGAGGTACACGCCGCCGCAGCCGACGCCGACCACCCCGCACTCCGGGTCGTGCCCGTGGGCGGCCAGCCGCTCCCGGTAGTGCAGGACGAGGTCGGTGTACTTCTTCGTCGGGTGGAAGGCGTTCGCGCTGAAGATCGGCTCGCCGAAGCGGGCCGCCAGCTCGGTGGACTCCGTGGACGACGCGCTGCCGTGCCACACGGGGATCCGCTGCTGGACCGGGCGGGGCAGCGTGGTGGCGTCGGTGAGCGGCGGACGGACGTCGCCGGACCAGGTGACCGACTCCTCGTGCCACAGCCGGCGCAGCAGCTCGTACTTCTCGCGGTTCAGCCGCCACTGGTCGTCCAGCTCGTAGCCGAACAGCCGGTTCTGCACCGGGTCGTTGCCCTTGCCGATCACGATGTCGACCCGGCCGCCGGAGAGGGAGTCGATCGTCGCGAAGTCCTCGGCCACCCGGACCGGGTCGAGCAGCGGCAGCACGGTCACGGTGCTGACCAGCCGTACCCGCGTGGTCAGCGCGGCGATGTGGGCGAGCAGGACGGTCGGCGCCGAGGAGAGGAACGGCGCGGCGTGCCGCTCCCCGATCCCCACGGCGTCGAACCCGGCCTGCTCGGCCCACACCGCGCCGCGGACCGCCTCGGCGATCCGCTCGTGCGGGTCGGCCGCCCGCCCCGTCGCCGGGTCCGTCGGGTTGAGCAGGAGATCGGCGGCGAGCAGCTTCACCGCGCGGCCCCGACGGGTGCGCCGGACGGCAGCGGCGCCAGGCCCAGGTGGTCCCGCAGCGTCGTGCCCTCGTACTCGGTGCGGAAGACGCCCCGCTCCTGCAGCAGCGGCACGACCTGGTCCACGAACGGGTCCAGCCCGGTGGGGGTGATGTGCGGGACGAGGATGAAGCCGTCGCTGGCGTCGGACTGCACCAGGTCGTCGATGGTCGCCGCGACCGTGGCGGCGCTGCCGACGAAGGTCTGCCGCGAGGTGACCTCGACGACGAGCTCGCGGATCGACAGCTTCTTGGCCTCGGCCAGCGACCGCCACTCGTTCGCCGTCCCGACCGGGTCCTTGTACATCCGCGCGCTGGCCCGGCCCTTGGCCACGGAGGGCTCGCCCACGACCGGGTCGACGTCGGGCAGCGGGCCGTCCGGGTCGTAGGCCGACAGGTCGCGGTTCCACACCTGCTCGAGCCACTGCAGCGCCGTCGCGCCGGAGACCTGCTGCAGCCGGACGGTGTGCGCGAGCTCGGCGGCCTCGGCGTCGGTGTCGCCGAGCACGAAGGTCGCCGCCGGGAGGACGAGCAGCTCCTCGGGCCGCCGTCCGTACTTCGCCAGCCGGCCCTTCACGTCGGCGTAGAAGGCCTGGCCGGCCTCCTTGGTGCCGTGCCCGGTGAAGATCGCGTCCGCGGCGGAGGCGGCGAACTCCCGGCCCTCGTCTGAGTCACCGGCCTGGAAGACCACCGGGCGGCCCTGCGGGCTGCGCGGCACGTCGAAGCGGCCGGAGATGTCGAAGTGCGCGTCGGAGTGGGCGAACCGGCCGGCCGCGGCGTCGCGCAGGAAGACGCCGGACTCCTTGTCCGCCACGATCTCGTCGCCGCGCCAGGACGCGGCCAGCTCCTGCGCCGTGGCCAGGAACGTGCGGGCCCGGTCGTAGCGCTGGTCCTGGGCGAGGAAGCCGCCGCGGCGGAAGTTCTCGCCGGTGAACGCGTCCCAGGAGGTGACGACGTTCCAGGCGGCCCGCCCGGCCGACAGGTGGTCGAGCGTGGCGAACTGCCGGGCGACGTCGTAGGGCTCGTTGAACGTCGAGTTGATCGTCCCGGTGAGCCCGAGCCGGTCGGTCACCGCGGCCAGGGCGGCCAGCACGGTGAACGTGTCGGGCCGGCCGACGACGTCGAGGTCGTGGATGCGGCCCTTGTGCTCGCGCAGCCGCAGCCCCTCGGCGAGGAAGAAGAAGTCGAACTTCCCCCGCTCCGCGGTCTGCGCCAGGTGCACGAACGAGGAGAACTCGATGTGGCTGCCGGCCGCCGGGTCGCTCCAGACGGTGGTGTTGTTGACGCCGGGGAAGTGCGCGGCGAGGTGGATCTGCTTGCGTGGCTTCTCGGTCATTCCGGGGCCCCTCAGACGGTCGCGTAGCGGTTGGCGGGCCGCGGCAGGCCGAGCTGCTCGCGCAGGGTGGTCGCCTCGTACTCCGTGCGGAACAGGCCGCGGCGCTGGAGCTCGGGCACCAGCCGCCCGGTGACCTGCAGCAGGTCGTGCGGCAGGGTCGCCGGGCGGAGCCGGAAGCCGGTGAGCCCGGCTGCCGTCCACTCCTCCAGCAGGTCGGCCAGCTGGACGGCCGAGCCGGTGAAGACGCGGGCGTCGCTGGAGTACTCGCTCCCCGCGACGTCGTCGAGCCGGCGCAGCCGGGCGGCCGCGGCCGCCGGGTCGTCGTCCAGGACGACGACGAGGTCGCCGAACACGTGCACGGTCTCCTCGGCCCGGCCCGCCTGCTGCTGGAGCCCCCGGATCTCGCCCACGATGGCCGCGGCGTCGGCGGCGTCGCGCGGGGTCACGAACCCGAGGTCGGCGCTGCGGGCGACGAGGTCGTAGGGCACCGTCGCGTGCGCGAGCGCGGTCACGATCGGCTGCCCCTGCGGCGGCCGCGGGGTGATCGAGGGGCCGCGCACCGAGAAGTGCGGACCGGTGAAGTCGACGTAGTGCAGCTTCTCCCGGTCGACGAACCGGCCGGTGGCGACGTCGCGGATCTCGGCGTCGTCCTCCCAGCTGTCCCAGAGCCGGCGGACCACCTCGACCCAGTCGGCGGCCTCGTCGAACAGCTCGCGGACGACGCGCTGCACCTCGGGGCTGTCGTAGGACGACCGGTCGAACGCGACGGCCTCCCGGCGCCCGAAGTGGGCGTACTCCGCGGCGCTGCTGCTGACCTTGACCCGCACGCCGGCGCGGCCGGTGCTGACGTAGTCGAGGGTGGCCAGCGCCTTCGAGAGGTGGAACGGCTCGGTGTGGGTCACGACCGCGGTCGGCACCAAGCCGATGCCGCGGGTGAGCGGGGCGACGCGGGCGGCGACCTGCACGGCGTCCAGCCGGCCGCGGACCCGGTCGGTGCGCTCGTCGGGGGTCCACGGGTCGTCGGACTGCAGCGACAGCGCGTCCTCGAGGGTGACCAGGTCGAGCAGGCCGCGCTCGGCCTCCCGCACCAGGTCGACCCAGTAGCCGGCGGTGAACAGGTCGGCCGGACGGGCGTCGGGCTCGCGCCAGGCGGCGGGGTGCCAGCCGGCGCCGTCCAGGGCGACCGCCAGGTGCAGGGGCTCAGGCATCGAGCACCGCCCCGTTCTCGGTGGGGAGGCCGACGCCGCGGGTGAGCGGGGTGAGCTCGCCGGCCTCGACGCGGATCGGCAGCCGGTTCTCCGCCGGCGGCGTCGGGCAGGTGGCCAGGTCGGTGTAGGCGCAGGGCAGGTTGGCGGCCCGGTTCAGGTCCACGACGACCGTGCCGTCGGCCGAGGGCGGGGCGATCAGCAGCGAGCGGAAGGCGTAGGTGGTGTCGCCCGAGGTGGCGTCGGAGAACAGGACGTTCAGCGATCCGGGCTCGTAGCCGGCGAAGGCGGTCAGCGACAGCTGCTGCCCGTCGAGCTCGAACTCGACGACCCCGGGCGCGTCGTAGACGTGCTCGACGCCGGCGAACGCACCGGGGACGGTCGTGGGCCGGGGCGCGGCGAAGGCCACGAAGCGGCCGGGCACCGCCCAGCGCGGGTCCGCGGCGTAGGCCGGGTTCCCGGGGTACTGCCGGCGCAGCGGCGAGCGGGGGTCGCGGACGCGGACGACGTACCGCCCGCCGCGCTCGGCCACCTCCACCGCGACGTCGCCGGCGTGCGTGAGCCGGCTCTCCCGCAGGCCGAGCTCGCCGATCACGTGTTCGCCGGTGACCTCGGCGCCGTCGACGGTGAGCCGCTCGCCCTCGGCGAGGGTGACCACGACCCCCCGGGCGTCGGCGAGCCAGGTGCCGGGCGCGCCGGGCACCTGCTGCGGCTGCTCGCCCAGCCAGGAGAGTGCGGTGACGGCGAGGAAGCCGTGCGGAGAGGCGAGCGTGGCCTCCTTCTGCTCGTGCCAGCGCTCCCAGTCCTGGGCGAAGTCGGTGGTGTCGGGGACGGTGGCGGTCATCGGGTTCCTCCTGCAGCAGGGATGGGGAGAGGGGCGCGGGCGGCGGTGCCGGGGATGGCGGCCAGCAGTTCGCGGGTGTACGTGTGCGTGGGGGCGGCGAAGATCTCCTCGGTGGTCCCGCTCTCGACGACCTCGCCGGCGCGCATGACGACGACGGCGTGCGCGACCTGCCGGACGACGGCGAGGTCGTGGGAGATGAACAGGTAGGAGACCCCGAGCTCTTCCTGGAGCTCGGCCAGCAGCTCCAGCACCTGCGCCTGGACGGAGACGTCGAGCGCGGAGACCGGCTCGTCGCAGACGACCAGCTCCGGGGACAGCGCCAGGGCCCGGGCGATCGCCACCCGCTGGCGCTGCCCGCCGGAGAGCTCCGCCGGCCGCCGGTCCAGCGTCGACGCCGGCAGGGAGACCCGCTCGAGGAGGTCGCGGGCCCGGGCGGTCCGGCTCGCGCGGTCGCCGACCCGGAACGCGCGCAGCGGCTCGGTGACGACCTCCTCGATCGAGAAGCGCGGGTCCAGGGAGGCGTAGGGGTTCTGGTAGACCAGCTGTGCCCGCCGCCGCAGCTCGCGGAGGCCCGCACCGCGGGCGCGGGTCACGTCCTGGCCGTCGAACAGCACCCGGCCGCCGGTCGGGTCGGTCAGCCGTAGCACCATCCGCGCCGTCGTCGACTTGCCCGAGCCGGACTCGCCGACCAGCGCCGTCGTCCGGCCGCGCTCGACGGTGAAGGAGACGTCGCGGACGGCGTGCAGGACCCGCTCGGCGCTGCCGCGGGGCAACGCGAAGTCCTTGCTCAGGCCCTGCACCTCGACCAGCGGCTGGGCCGCGACCGGGTCCGGCCGGGCGGCCGGCACCGGGGCCCGGCGGGCGGCGGCCAGGCTCGGGGCACTGGAGAGCAGCCGGCGCGTGTACGGGTCCTGCGGATCGCTGAGCACCTGCTCGGTGGGGCCGACCTCGACGATCCGCCCGCCGGACATGACCGCGATCCGCTGCGCCCGGTCGGCGGCGACCCCGAGGTCGTGGGTGACCAGCAGCACCGCCATCCCGAGTTCGCGCGTCAGGGTCCCCAGGTGGTCGAGGATCCGCCGCTGCACGGTGACGTCGAGGGCGCTGGTCGGCTCGTCGGCGATGAGCAGCTGCGGGCCGCCGGCGATGGCGACGGCGATGAGCGCCCGCTGCCGCATCCCGCCGGACAGCTCGTGCGGGTACTGCCGCGCCCGGACCGCCGGCTCCGCCAGCCCGGCCCGCCCCAGCAGCTCCACCGCCCGCTCGGCGGCCTCCCGGCGGCCGGCCAGTCCGTGCACCCGCAGCACCTCGGCGACCTGCTCACCGATCCGCTTGGTCGGGTTGAGCGAGACCGTCGGGTCCTGCGGCACCAGGCCGATCGAGGCGCCACGGACCAGCTGCAGCTCCTTCTCCGAGGCGCCGGCCAGGTCGCGGCCGCCGAAGCGGACCTCCCCGCCGTCGATCCGCCCGCCGGCCGGCAGCAGCCCGACGACGGCGTGGGCGGTGGTGCTCTTCCCCGAGCCGGACTCGCCGACCAGGGCGACGACCTCGCCGCGGTGCACGTCCAGGTCCACGCCGCGGACGGCGGCCACCGGGCCGGTGCGGGTGTCGTAGGAGACCGTCAGGCCGCGGAGCTCCAGCAGCGGGGCGCTCATCGGGCGGCCGCCCACTCGCCGTCCAGCGCACGGGCGATCCGGTTGATCGACAGCACCGTGGCGGCGACGACCAGGCCCGGCATCGCGGTCAGCCACCAGGCGTTGCCCAGGTAGTTGCGCCCGCCGGAGATGAGGCTGCCCCACTCCGGCGCCGGCGGCGGGGCCCCGAAGCCCAGGAAGCTGAGCGAGGAGACCGCCAGCACAGCGGTGGCCAGCTCGAGGGTGGCCAGGACCAGCACCGGGCCGAGGGAGTTCGGCAGCACGTGCCGCCCGAGCACGCTGTACCAGCGGGCACCCGAGGAGTGGGCGGCCTCCACGAACACCGCCGTGCGCACCCGCAGCACCTCGGCGCGCATCACCCGGGCGAACGCGGCGACGCTGGCGATGCCGACCGCGACGGCCACCTCGATCGTGCCGTAGCCGAGGGCGGTGACGAATGCCAGCGACAGGAACAGCGCCGGGATCGAGAGCAGGACGTCGACCACCCGCATGATCGCGTCCTCGACCCAGCCGCCGACGAACCCGGCGACCAGGCCCAGCAGGCCACCGACCACGAACGCGACGGACACCGCGATCAGCGTGGCCTTGAGCGACAGCGCCGCACCGTGCACGACCCGGGCGAACAGGTCGCGGCCGAGCTCGTCGGTGCCGAACCAGTGGGCCGCGCCGGGAGCGGTGAACTTCTCGACGGGTTCGCCGACCAGCGGGTCCTGGCCGGTGAACAGGCCGGGCGCGAACGCGGCGACGACCACGAGGAGGACGAGCACGCCGGCGAGGACCAGCCCCGGCCGGCGCACGAGGAAGCGCACCAGCCGGCGCGGCCGCCGGACCGGGACGGCCGTCTGCGGGACGGCCGCGGGCGGCGCGAGCGCGACCGGTGTGACGAGGATGTCGGTCATGCGAGGCTCCTCCGCACCCCGGCGACGGCGATCCGCCGGTCCAGCAACGGGTAGACGAGGTCGACGACGAGGTTCACCAGGACGAACACGAAGGCGCCGAGCACGACGACGCCCTGCACGAGCGGCAGGTCCTGCGAACCGACGGCCGCGGCGGTGACCCGCCCGAGGCCGTCCCGCGAGAAGACGGTCTCGATGACCACCGAGTTGGCCAGCAGCTGCCCGGCCAGCAGGCCCACCACGGTCAGCGCCGGCAGCGAGGCGTTGCGCAACGCGTGGGACAGGTGGATCCGGGCCCGGCCGGCCCCCTTCGCCCGCGCCGTCTGCACGTAGGGCTCGTCCAGCGTGGTGAGCATGCTCTTGGCCAGGACCTGCGCCACCAGGGCGCCGGTCGGGATGGCCAACGCCACCGCGGGCAGCACCAGGGACGACGCGCCCTCGTTGCCGAACGCGGGGAACCACTGCAGCCGGAACGACAGGAACTGCACCAGCATCAGGCCGACCCAGAAGGTCGGCACCGACACCCCCAGCCCCGGCAGGGACAGCAGCAGCTGCCGCAGCCACCGCCGGCGGCTGTAGGTGGCCGCCAGCGCCAGCCCGCCGCCGAGGACCGCGGCCAGCGCCAGCGCCGCGGCGGTGAGCTGCAGCGTCGAGGGCAGCGCGTCGGCCAGCGTCTGGACCACCGGGCGGCCGGTGGCCACCGAGTTGCCGAGGTCCCCGGTCAGCGCGTCGCCCAGGTGGGTCAGGTAGCGCACCGGCATCGGGTCGTCGTAGCCGTACTGCGCGCGGATGGCCGCCAGCTCCGCCGGGTCGACCGTCCCGCCGTCCATCCCGGCGCTGGCCATCGCGGTCACCGGGTCACCGGGGAGCAGGTCCAGGATCAGGAAGGAGAGCGTGTAGGCGGCCCAGAGGACGACGACCGCCTGGGCCAGCCTGCGCAGGACGTACCGGCCCATCAGGACGTCCAGGTGTTGTGCAGCTGGAGGCGGCTGGAGGCGTCGAACTGGAGGTCGTGCACGTCCGGGGAGACGCCCAGCGTGGTCTGCAGCTCCACCACCGGCACGGTGTAGGCCTCCTCGACCAGCAGCTGCTGCGCCTGGGCGACCAGGTCGAACCGCTCGGCCTGGTCGGTCTCGGCGGCCTGACCGGTCAGCAGCTCGTCGAGCTCACTGGCCGGCAGCCGGTAGAGGTTGGCCAGCTGGGTCGAGAAGTTCCCGCGGAGGATGTCGGGGTCGGCGCGGGTCACGTTGCCCCAGGCCCCGCCGTAGGCGCCGGACTGCAGGATGCTGAAGGTCTGCGCGATCGGCTGCTGGTCCAGCTGGACGTCGACGCCGATCTCGCGCAGCTGCTGCTGCAGCAGCTCCAGGGCCGGCTGGTTGGTGCCGATGACCGGCGCCCAGAGGATCTCCAGCTCGAGCCGGACGCCGTCCTTCTCCCGGATGCCGTCGCCGCCCTCGGTCCAGCCGGCGTCGTCCAGCAGCTCGGCGGCGCGGTCGGGGTCGGTGGTCAGCGTGTCGGAGACGTCGGTGTAGCCGGGGGTGGTGCTGGACAGCACGCTCGTCGCCGCGAGCGTCCCCGTCGGGTAGACCGCGTCGACGATCTCCTGCCGGTCGACGGCGAGGGAGACGGCCTGCCGGACGGCCGGGTCGGCGAACTGCGGGAGGGAGTTGTTGAAGGTGACGCCGAAGACCACGCCGGGGTTGGCCCGGGCCTGCAGGTCGATGCCGGCACCCTGGAGGGCCGCCTCGTCGGCCTGCCCGACGCTGCTGATCGCGTCGACCTGGCCGGACTGCAGGCTGCCGGTGCGCACGCCGGCCTCGGGGATGACCTGGAAGACGACCTCGTCGAGGTAGGCCTCGCCGTCCTTCTCCCAGAGCGAGGAGCCCCAGTCGTACCCGGGCCGCTTCTCCAGCGTGATCGACTGGTTCTGCACGTAGTCGCCCAGCGTGAAGGGCCCGGAGCCGACGATCCCCTCGCTGCACCGCTGCTCCGGCGGCAGCGCGGCGCTGGCCGAGGAGACCAGGCCGAGCGAGTGGGTCGAGGTCGCCTGCAGGAACTGGACGTTCGGGGTGCCGAAGCTGACCCGAGCGGTCAGGTCGTCCACGACCTCGGTGCCCGTGTAGCCGGTGAGGTAGCCGCGGCCGAGGCTGGCCAGCGGCCCCAGGTCGGGGATCGCGTCGAAGTTGTCCTTGACCACCTGGGCGGTCAACGGGGTGCCGTCGCTGAACGTGACGCCGTCGCGCAGGTGGAACGTGAAGGTCGTCGCGTCGTCGCTGACCTCCCAGCTCTCGGCCAGCCACGGGACGATCTCGCCGGTGTCCGGGTCCTGGTCGGTCAGGGAGTCCACCAGCTGCCGGGTCGAGTAGATGGTGTCGTTGCTGCCCACCTGCTGCGGGTCGACGCAGCCGGCGTCGGAGCTCACGGCGAAGGTGAGCGTCCCCCCGGACTGCGGCTCACCCGCCGCGGCGGCAGCGGAGCCGCCGCCGTCGTCGCTGCCGCAGGCGGTCAGGAGCAGCGCTGCTGCGGTGATGAGGACGGGCGCGGCCCGGCGGGCCGATCGGGAACGGACGGTGCTCACGGGGTTCGGGGTCTCCAGAGGCGGGCGTGGCAGGGCCACGAGCAGGGGGGATGGCGTGCTGCGGGCAGCACGGACCGGCCGCGGGGCACGCGGAGGCGTGCCCGGCGAGCGGGGGTGGTGCGGGCTGAGGCGGGTCCCTAGCGGGGACAGAGCGCGCTGGTCACCAGTTGCAGGTCGATGTGCCGCCGGCAGGTGAGCAGGGAGCGACGGGCGTGCGCGGAGCGCGTCCCGGCCGGTCCGTCGAGCACCTGGTTCCTCCTGTTGCAGCCGGCCGAGCCGGGGGTTCCACACTTGCGGGGCGGGATCGCCTCGCCGGGCCGTCACCTGGAGCACCCCACCGCGGACGAGGGTTGCCGGTCAGCAAGCCAGGGCTTGTCGCTGACACTCGATGCCGGGTCCGAGCCTGCCACCCGAGACCATTGCCGTCAATCCCGACCGACTTAGTGGTCTTTGCGGTTGATGTCACACCGAGCGGGCGCCCGAGCGGCTGCGGAAGTCGCCCCGGCCGGTGTCCCCGCGCCAGTCGGCGAAGGACTCCCCGGTCACCTCCTCGAGCAGCGCCACGTCGGCCAGCAGCGGCGCCAGCACCTCGCGGCGGACCTCCACCGGCAGGGTCGGCCGCGGCGTCCGCCCGGCGTGCAGGGCGGACAGCAGCGGCCGGCTCGCCTGCCGCCAGACCTGCGGCGGGACGGACGCCCCCAGCGCCGCGCCGGCCCGCGCCACCCGGGCCAGCGCCCGGTAGCGGGCGGTGTCGGCGACGTGTGGCTTGACGTTCTCCGGCGCGACGACGTGCGCGACGCCCTCGGCGACCCCGAGGAAGCGGCTGACCCGGTCGAGGGTCTCCCGCGGGGTGTCGACCAGCTGCCGGTAGCGCAGCAGGAGGACCTGCTCGCGGGGCAGGTGGGTGTGGAGGTCGCGCAGCTGCTCGCCGTAGCGGGACAGCCCGCGGTAGTGCCAGAACGGCGCCCAGCCGGCCGCGATCCGCTCCTCCTCGGCGCGGACGGCGGTCAGGAAGTCGGCCTCGGGCTCCAGCCCGTCGGCCCGCAGGTGCACCCAGTTCGAGTACGCCCGGTCGACCGGGTCGCGGACCACGGCGACCACCCGGACGCCGGGGACGTCGGCGGCCAGCCGGGCCTGCGCGGCCCGGTCGTAGAGGTAGAACGGCGTGCTCTCCCCCGCCACCGCGCCGGCCGGGGCGCCGGCGAAGAGCGCCAGGTACTCCGGCCGCCGCCAGATCCACTCCTGGGCGCTGTGCGCGTCGCCCGGCCCGCGCTGGCCGCTGCGCGGCGGCGGGCGGCCGTCGGTCATGTAGTACTTCGGCTCCTTGACCGGGGAGAGGTACAGCCCCGGGTGGGTCGCCAGCGCCGCGTGCAGCGCGGTGGTGCCCGCCTTGGGGGCACCGGCGATGACGAAGTCGGGCAGCCGGCCGGCCGGTGCGCTCACGGGGTTCCTCCGGTGATCGGTTCCTCGGGGTGTAGACACGCGGCGTGACCTCCAGTGCCACCCGTACCCCTGCGCCGCGACCCCCTGAACCGGAGCGGTTCTGGGCCGACGCCGAGGTGGTGGTGGCACCGGAGGACCCGCGCCCGGGCTCGTGGGCCGGCGGCCCGTCGGCCCAGCTGGTCGACGGCACCTGGTGGCTGGCCTACCGGCTGCGCCGGCCGGTCGGCGAGGGCCGCGGCTTCGGCAACGTGCTCGCCCGCTCGGCCGACGGCGTCCGCTTCGAGCCGGTCGCCGCGCTCGGCAAGGACCGCTTCGGCGCCGAGTCGCTGGAGCGCCCGGCCCTGGTGCACACCCCCGACGGCCGGTGGCGCCTCTACGTCTCCTGCGCGACGCCCGGCACCAGGCACTGGCGGGTCGACCTGCTGGAGGCCGACACCGTCGAGGGGCTGGCGACCGCGCCGCCCCGCACCGTGCTGCCGGGCAGCGACCAGGCGGGCGTCAAGGACCCGGTGGTCCGGCACGACGGCGTCCAGTGGCACCTCTGGGCCTCCGTGCACCCGCTCGACGACCCCGACGCGACCGACCGGATGACCACCGAGCACGCCACCAGCCCCGACGGCGTGGAGTGGACGTGGCGGGGCACCGCGCTCGCCGGCACCGAGGGGAGCTGGGACGCCCGGGGTGTGCGCTTCACCGCCGTCGTCCTCGACGGCTCGCGCACCTGGGCGGTCTACGACGGCCGCGCGACCGCCGCGGAGAACTGGGAGGAGCGGACGGGCCTGGCGGTCCACGACGGCGAGCTGGGCTTCCGCGCCGCCGGGGACGGGCCGTTCCTGCAGAGCCCGCACCCGCCGCACGGGCTGCGCTACGCCGACGTCGTCGGACTGCCCGGCGGCGGTGCCCGCTGGTTCTACGAGGCCACCCGCCCCGACGGCGCGCACGAGCTGCGCACCGTCGTCCTGCCTGCCTGAGCCGCTCACCGGGCCGGGCCGCCGCAGCCGGCGCCGCGGGCGAGGGCGGCGGGGTCGGCACCGGCCAGACCCGCCAGCGGGCGCGGGTCGTCGGCCGGCTGCCACCGGCCGTCGACGACGGCGTAGGCCACGGACGGCCCGTCGGACAGGTAGGCGGCGAGCCCGGCCAGCAGCCGGTCGACGTCGGCGCCGGTGGTGCCGACCCCGACGCTGGCCCGCAGCGCTCCGCCGGGGACGCGCAGCCGCTCGAGCAGCGGGTGCGCGCAGAACCGCCCGTCGCGCAGCCCGATCCCGTGCTCGGCCGAGAGGAACGCGGCCACCAGTCCGGGATCGGCGTCGGTCACGGTGAACCCGACGACGCCGGTCGGCTCGCCCGAGTCGGGCCAGATGCGCAGCACCCGGACGCCGGGCAGCGCCTGCAGGCCGTCGGCCAGCCGCGCGCGCAGCGCCCGCTCGTGCGCCTCCAGGGCTCCGGCCGGCAGGGCGTCGAGCGCCTCGCAGGCCGCGGCCAGCGCGACGGCGCCCAGCACGTTCGGCGAGCCACCCTCGTGCCGGTGCGGCGCGGCGACCCACCGGGTCTCCTCGACCGTCACCTCGGCGACCGCTCCGCCGCCGGCCAGGTACGCCGGACCCGCGTCGAGCCAGTCCCGGCGGCCGACCAGCGCCCCCGCGCCGTACGGCGCGTAGAGCTTGTGCCCGGAGAAGGCGACCCAGTCCGCGCCCGAGTCGGCGAGGGAGAACCGCCGGTGCGGCACCAGCTGGGCGCCGTCGACGACGACCCGGGTGCCGGCGGCGTGCGCGAGCGCCACGACGTCGGCCAGCGGCAGCGCCTCGCCGGTGACGTTGGAGGCGCCGGTGACGGCCAGCAGCGCGTACCGGCGCCGGCCCAGCACGTCGGCCAGGGCGGTCAGCGTCGCGGCCACGGTGGGCGGGGTGGCCAGCACGGTGGCGTCGCCGCGCCGCTGCCACGGCAGCAGGTCGGCGTGGTGCTCGGCGTCGAGGACGAGCACCCCTCCCCCGTCGGGCACGCAGCCGGCCAGCAGACCGAGGGCGTCGGTGGTGTTGCGGGTGACCACGCAGACGTCGTCGTCCCGGGCGCCGACGAAGGCCGCGATCCGGTCCCGGGCGGACTCGTACAGGGCCGTCGAGACCTGCGAGAGGTACCCGGCGCCCCGGTGCACGCTGGCGTAGAGCGGCAGCGCCTCGGCGACCCGGTCGGCCACCGCGGCCAGCGCGGGCGTGCTCGCGGCGGTGTCCAGCTGCGCGTACGGGGCGGTGCCGCCGGTGGCCAGCGGGACGGCGAGCCCGGCGCCGACGACGGGCAGCAGCGGGGCCGCCCCCGGCGCGGGAGCGGCGGGACGGGTCAGGACGGCGGTGGACACGGGTCTCCTCCGAGGGTCGGGACCCGGGAGGGTCCGCGCTTGCCGGCGCCGGACGGCGCCCGCCTGGTCGTCACCCGGAGCACCCCACCGCGGAGGAGGGTTGCCGGCCAGCGAGCCGGGGCTTCGCGCTGGCACTCGTGACCTGCCCCCGACGATGACAGAGACCGGCTTACCCGTCAAACACGATCGGGATGGTAGGGATTGGTGTCGTGAGCACCCTCGCCGTCGTCGGCAACCCCAAGCCCCGGTCCCGGACCCGCGCCGCCGCCGAGTCCGTCCTCGAACGGCTCACCGGCGCCCCGCCGGACCGGGTCGTCGACGTGATCGACCTGGGAGCCGGCCTCCTCGGCTGGGGCGACCCCGCCGTCGAGGACGCCGTCCGCGCGCTGCGGGAGGCCGAGGTCGCGGTCGTCGCCAGCCCCACCTACAAGGGCACCTACACCGGTCTGCTGAAGCTGTTCCTCGACCAGGTGGGCACCGGCGACCTGGCCGGCGTGGTCGCCGTGCCGCTGATGCTCGGCGGCGGGCCGGCGCACGCGCTGGCGCCGGACCTGCTGCTCAAGCCGGTGCTCACCGAACTCGGCGCCACCACCCCGACCCGGGGGCTGTACCTGATCGACCGCTCGTGGGACGACCCGGCCGTGCTCGACCCGTGGGTCGCCACCGCCGGACCGCAGGTGGCGGCCACCCGCGGCGTCGGACGGCCCGTCAGCCCCGCCGACGCGGGCTGACCAGCTCCTGCACGGTGGCGCGGGCGCCCCGTTCGCGCAGCGAGGCCAGCGCGCCGGTGTAGGCGGCGGCGAACCGGTCGTCGTCGGCGAGGTCGCCGAAGACGTCCCGGTCGGCCAGGAAGGCCAGCGGCTCGGTCGCCTGCCGGTCCGCCCCGGCACCCAGCGCCTCGGCCCGCGGGTCGACCAGCGCCAGGGGCAGGCCGGCGTCGTCGGCGCCCTCGGCGGCGCGGGCCCAGCCGGCCAGCACCGCGGCCGAGCGGCGGATCTCGCCGCCGCGGGCGAGGTTCGCCCGGATCACCGGGAGCAGGAACTGCGGAACCCGGTCGGAGGCGTTCTCCCTTACGCGATCGAGGGTGTCGCGGACCTGCGGGTTGGCGAACCGGCCGATCAGGTCGGCCTTGTACCGGTCCAGGTCGATGCCGGGCACCGGGGCGAGCGTCGGGGTCGCCTCCTCGTCGAGGTAGCCGCGCAGGAACACGCGGAACAGCGGGTCCTGGCAGGCCTCGTGCACGTACTCGAGCCCGGCCAGCCGGCCGAGGTGGGCCAGCACCTGGTGCCCGGCGTTGAGCAGCCGCAGCTTCATGAGCTCGTAGGGCGCGACGTCGGCGACCAGCTGCACGCCGACGTCCTCCAGCGGCGGGCGGCCGGCCGGGAACGCGTCCTCCAGCACCCACTGGGTCCACGGCTCGCAGACCACCGGCCAGGCGTCCTCGACACCGAACCGCCGGGCCAGCTCGGCGCGGTCCTCGTCGGTGGTGACCGGCGTGATCCGGTCGACCATGGAGTTCGGGAAGGCCACCTCGGCGGCCACCCACTCCCCCAGGTCCGGGTCCCGCAGCGCGGCGAAGGCGGCGAAGCTGCGCCGGGCCAGGTCGCCGTTGTGCGGGATGTTGTCGCAGGACACCACCGTGAAGGGCGGGAGCCCCCGCGCGCGGCGGCGGGCCAGCGCCTCGGTGACCAGCCCGAACGACGTCCGCAGGGTCGCGGCCGGACGGAGGTCGGCGAGCACGTCCGGGGCGTCGCCGACGAACTCGCCGGTCGCCGCCGAGGTGTTGTAGCCGCCCTCCGTGACGGTCAGCGAGACGATCCGCGTGGCCTCCGCCGCCATCCGCTCGACGACGGTCTCCGGGTCGTCGGGCGCGAACAGGTACTCGACGACCGAGCCGACGACGCGGGCGTCGAGGAAGCCGTCGGGGTGCTTCACGACGAGCGTGTACAGGCCGTCCTGGGCCGCCATGACCTGGGCCATCCGGCGGTCACCGGGGAGCACGCCGACGCCGCAGATGCCCCAGTCCCGCTGACCGGCCTCCAGCAGGCGCTCGACGTACAGCGCCTGGTGGGAGCGGTGGAACCCGCCGACGCCGAGGTGCACGATCCCCGGCCGCACGGCCGCCCGGTCGTAGCGGGGCGTCGAGACCGACGGGCCCAGCGTGGACAGGGTGGTGGCGTTCAGCCGCGGCATGCCCGGCACCTTCCCACCCGCGGCGCTCCCCACGGCCGCGACACCGCCGCGACCCGGAGGGTTCCGCTCCGCCGCTGAGGGGTCCAGTCTGGGTGCACTCCGCTCCGCCCGTCCCCGACGGAGGTGCACATGAGGACGTCGTCCCCGGTCGCCCGGTCCGCCTGCAGGCCCGCATGACCACACTCGCGCCGCGGCCGTTCGTCACCCGGCCGACCGCCGCCCCGCCGCCCGCGAAGGGCTCGCGGCTGTCGAACCTGCTGCGGACCACCGACCACAAGACCATCGGCCTGATGTACCTGGTGACGTCGTTCGCCTGGTTCGGCGCCGGCGGGCTGATGGCCATGCTGATGCGCGGCGAACTGGCCCGTCCGGGCCTGCAGTACCTGTCGCCCGAGCAGTACAACCAGCTGTTCACCATGCACGGCACGATCATGCTGCTGCTCTTCGCGACGCCGCTGTTCTTCGCGTTCGCGAACCTGATCATGCCGCTGCAGATCGGCGCCCCCGACGTCGCGTTCCCCCGCCTGAACGCCCTGTCCTACTGGCTGTTCCTCTTCGGCGGGCTCATCGCCGCCGGCGGGTTCCTCACCCCCAGCGGCGCCGCCGACTTCGGCTGGTACGCCTACATCCCGCTGTCGGACGGCGTGCACTCCCCGGGCGCCGGCGCCACGCTCTGGTTCACCGGGCTGGCGGTCGGCGGGCTGGGCACGATCCTCGGCTCCGTCAACTTCATCGCCACGATCGTCTGCCTGCGGGCGCCCGGGATGACGATGTTCCGGATGCCGATCTTCACCTGGAACACGCTGGTCACCAGCCTGCTGGTGCTGTTCGCGTTCCCGATCCTGACCGCGGCGCTGCTGGTGAACCTCTCGGACCGGAACCTGGGCTCGCTGGTGTTCACCCGCGCGGACGGCGGGCCGATGCTGTGGCAGCACCTGTTCTGGTTCTTCGGCCACCCCGAGGTCTACATCATCGCGCTGCCGTTCTTCGGCATCATCACCGAGATCATCCCGGTGTTCAGCCGGAAACCGCTGTTCGGCTACAAGGGCATGGTCGGCGCGACGATGCTGATCGCGATCCTGTCGGTCGCGGTGTGGGCCCACCACATGTACGCCACGGGCGCGGTCCTGCTGCCCTTCTTCGCCTTCACGACCTACCTCATCGCCGTCCCGACCGGGATCAAGTTCTTCAACTGGATCGGCACGATGTGGCGCGGCCAGTTGACGTTCGAGACGCCGATGCTCTGGTCGGTGGGCTTCCTGGTCACGTTCCTGCTGGGCGGCCTGACCGGCGTGCTGCTGGCCAGCCCGCCGCTGGACTGGCACCTCAACGACAGCTACTTCGTCGTCGCCCACTTCCACTACGTCGTCTTCGGCACCGTGGTGTTCGCCGCCAACGCCGGGATCGCCTTCTGGTTCCCGAAGCTGTGCGGCCGGTTCCTCGACGAGCCGCTGGGGAAGCTCCAGTTCTGGATGACCTTCGTCGGGTTCCACGGCACGTTCCTCGTCCAGCACTGGCTGGGCGGCGAGGGCATGCCGCGCCGGTACGTGGACTACCAGGCCGACGACGGGTTCACGACGCTCAACACCGTCTCGACGGTCTTCTCCTTCGTCCTCGGGGCGTCGATCATCCCGTTCGTCTACAACGTGGTGCACTCGTGGCGGCGCGGGCAGCTGGCGACGGCGGACGACCCCTGGGGGTACGGGAACTCGCTGGAGTGGGCGACCTCCTCCCCGCCCCCGCGGCACAACTTCCTCGCCATCCCGAAGATCCGCTCGGAGCGCCCGGCGTTCGAGGCGCACCACCCGGAACTCATCGAGCGGCTGCACGCGGAGGCGCACGTCGGCAAGCGGCACCAGCCGTACGCCGCCGAGGTCGGTGGCACCGCCGGCCCCCGGCAGGGGCCGAACGACCCCGACCCGACCTGAGCCGACCCGACCCGGGCACGGCCCCCTCCCTCCCGAGCACGTGGAGGCAGACATGGACAGGCACGACCACCAGGTCCTCGCCGCGCTCGAGCAGGAGCTGCTCGCGCCCGCCGTCCGCCGGCTGCGGCGCCGGTTCTGGATCGGGACGGCCACCCTGGTCGCAGCGACCGTCGCCGGCCTCGCCCTCGCCGGGCCGGCGGCGCTGCCGGTGCTCTACGTCGTCCTGCTCACCGGCGGGCTGGCGCTCGTCGCCCGGACCACGGAGTCGCCGGCGCGGCCGGCTGTCCAGCCGCGCCACGCCACGCCGCGGCCCGGCCGTCAGCCCCTCGGCTGCAGCACGAAGTCGTAGCGGGCCTCGGCCCACGGGACGTCACTGCTGCCGCCGTCCGGCGTGGGGCCGGGCTCGCGCTGCTCGAAGCGGACGACGAGTTCCTGCTTGGTGCCGAAGACGACGTCGCTGTCCAGGTATTCCGCGCCCTCCTGGAACAGGTGGGTGATCAGCGGCTCGAAGCCGGGGACGTCGAGCAGGAAGTGGACGTGCGCCGGGCGGAAGTGGCTGATGTCCGTGCCCGAGACGAGGTCGCCGACCGGCCCGTCCATCGGGATCGAGTAGCCCCTCGGCGCGATGGTGCGCACGCAGTAGGAGCCGTCGTCACGGGTGCGGTAGATGCCGCGCAGCCGGGCCTCGTCGACCGCCGGGTGCTGGGACTCGTAGAGGCCCTCGTCGTCGGCCTGCCAGACGTCGAGCCGCGCGTCCGGCACCGGCGCGCCGGCCAGGTCGCGGACGTGCCCGTGCACGTACAGGGGGACGCCGGTCAGGCCGTCGGACATGTCGCCACCGAAGCCCAGCTCCGGCGAGCCCGGGATGTGGAAGGGGCCGAGCACCGTCGCCGGCGTCGCGGCCGGGTCGAGCCGGTGGTTCATCTGCACGACGAGCATCGACAGCCCGAGCACGTCGGAGGCGAGGATGAACTCCTCCCGCTTCTCGCTGCTGATCTGCCCGGTGCGGTTGAGCCACTGCACGGCGGCGATCCACTCGGCCTCGGTCAGCCGGACCTCGCGGGCGAAGTCGTGCAGGTGGCGGACGAGCGCGGTCATGACCTCCGCCGTCCGCGGGTCGTGCGCGGTCTGCCAGCGCTGCACGGCGAGGTCGGTGATGTTGTCCTCGGTGACGAGCTCCACGGCTGCTCCTCCTGCTGCATCGGTCACGGGATCAGTACCTGTCTGCGGGTCGCGCGGCCGGCGGCCTGCCGGTCCCAGGCCGCGGCGACGTCGGCCATCGGCAGCGCGTCGGCGGCCACGGCCAGCTCCCCCGCGGCGGCGTGCCGGAGCACGGCGGTGAGCGCGTTCCGTCGCTGCCCGGGCGTCAGCGTGACGTTGGTGTAGCCGAGGATCTCCGCCGACCGGCTGCGCAGCACCGCGGAGGAGAACTCGGCCGTGTCGCCGGACGCGCTCCCGAGGTTCACCAGCCGGCCGCCGGGGGCCAGCACCCGCGCGGCGGCGGTGGCGGCGACGCCGCACACGGGGTCGACCACGACGTCGGCGGGACCACCGAGCGCCGCGGTGAACGCGTCGGCGAGTGCTCCGGCGTCGCCGTCCAGCGGGACGGCGGCGTCGGCGCCGGCCCGACCGGCGCGTTCCCGTGCCTCGGCGGACCGGCACACGGCCACCACCCGGCCGGCGCCCAGCGCCCGGGCCGCGCCGACGGCGGCCTGGCCCACGGCTCCCCCGGCGCCGAGCACCAGCACCCGCTCGCCGGGACGGAACCGGCCGCGGACGGTGAGCGCCATCCACGCGGCCACCGCGGACATGCCCAGCGCCGCGACCGCCACGTCGTCGACGTCGGCCTCGATCGGCACGACCATGTCGTCGGGCGTCGCGCAGAGCTCCGCGAGGCTCCCGTCGACCGGTGCCCGGCCGGCCGCGGTCTCGAAGAACACCCGGGTGCCCGGGGCGAACGACCCCGACTCCGCCACGACGCCGACGCCCTGGGTGCCCGGCACGTAGGGGCAGGCCGGCGACCCGAAGTACGACGTCCCGGAGGCGCAGAGCAGGTCGAGCGGGACGACCGCCGCCGCCGTGACCCGCACCCGCGTGCCGCCCGGCGCCGGGTCGGGGTGCTCGCTCCAGACCGGCGTCGAGCCCGGGGTCGTCAGGACGGCGGCGCGCACGGGTCAGCCCTCCAGGGGCTCGGGGACGTAGGGGTCCGGCGCGACCGAGCGGTTGTTCAGGTCGACCGAGAGGAAGACGTCGTTGGCCACGGGGTGGCGCAGTTCCTCGGCCAGCTGCCCGATCAGCCCGGCGGTCCGGGCCAGCAGGGCGAACCCGCGCAGCAGCTCCAGCGGCAGCCCGAGGTCGGCCAGCGCGGCGCCGCAGACGCCGGCCCCGTTGAGCGGCAGCGTCTTCCCCAGCACCTGCGGGTGCACCCGGCCGATGGCGGCGAACAGCGCCAGGTGCGGCCCGACCAGCCCCTCCTCGGCGGCGATCTCGAAGAGCCGCGGGGTGCGCGGGTCGCCGTCCTTGTGCACGTGGTGCCCGAGGCCCGGCACGAACCGGCGCGCCGCGCGCTGGGCGGTGACGGTCTCCAGCGCGAGGGCGTCCCAGCCGGCGTCGTCGGCGGGCAGCTCGCCGGCGCCGGCGAGGACGTCGTGCAGGAACCGGCCGCAGTCCTCGGTGACGCCGAGGAAGCGGGAGCCGCCACCGAGCAGCCCCGCGGCCAGCGCGCCCTGCACCGAGTCCGGCGCCGACAGGTAGGTCAGCCGGGTGACGATCGCGGTCGGCGTGAAGCCGTGGTCGGCCAGCGCGGCCAGCACCGCCTCGAAGACCCGGGTCTCGCCGGGGGTGGGACGGCGCTGGGTGGCCAGCCAGAACGCCAGCTCGCCGAAGCCCACGGTGCCCATGACGTCGCGGGCGAGGTCGGAGCCCAGCAGGGTGATCGACTCGCGGGTCGAGGCGCCGAGCGCGGTCGGGTACTCGGTCACGGGCTCTCCTCCGGTGCGGCCAGCCAGCGGCGGATCTCCTCGCCGTGCTCGTCGACCCGCGGCGGGGGCAGCCGGTAGGTGGCGGCGGTGTCGGAGAAGCGGATCGGGTTGCGGATCGAGGGCATCGCGTCGGCCCCCTCCCCCACGGTCACCACCGGGTCCAGGCCGACCTCCTCGGCGAAGGCGATGCCCTGGTCGACGGTGTTGATCGGCCCGCACGGGACGCCCGCGCCGATGATGTCGCGGAACCACTCCATCTTGGTGCGGGTGCGCAGCCGCTCGACCAGCAGCGGGCGCAGCTCGTCGCGGTTCGCCGTCCGGTCCTCGTTGCGCAGGAAGCGCGGGTCCGCGGCCAGCTCCGGGAGCCCGAGCACCTCGCACAGCTTCCGGAACTGCCCGTCGTTGCCGGCGGTGATGATCAGGTCGCCGTCGGAGCACGGCAGCGGCTCGTACGGGAACAGGCTCGGGTGGCTGTTGCCCATCCGGAACGGGACGACGCCGCCGGCGACGAACGCGCTGGTCTGGTTCACCAGCCCCGACATCGCCGAGGCGAGCAGGTTGACCTCGACGTGCTGCCCGCGCCCGGTCTCGTGCCGGAGGTTCAGCGCGGAGAGGACGCCGATCGTGGCGTGCAGCCCGGCCATCACGTCGAACACGGCCACCCCGGCGCGGTAGGGGTCGCCCTGGGGATCGCCGGTCAGGCTCATCAGGCCGGAGATCGCTTGCACGATGAGGTCGTAGCCGGGCAGCGCGCGCCCGCCGGGACCGCTGCCGAAGCCGCTGATGGAGGCATACACGACCGCCGGGTTCGTCGCGGCGACCGAGTCGTAGTCGAGGCCGAAGCGGGCCAGGCCGCCGGGCTTGAAGTTCTCCACGACGACGTCGGCGCGGCGGGCCAGCTCGCGGGCCGCCGCGACGTCGTCGGGGTCCTTGAGGTCCAGCGCCACGGAGCGCTTGTTGCGGTTGACCCCCAGGTAGTAGGTGCTCACGCCCTCGCGCACCGGTGGCGCCCAGGTGCGGGTGTCGTCACCGCCGGGACCCTCGACCTTGACCACCTCGGCGCCCAGGTCGGCCAGCAGCATGGTCGCGTAGGGGCCGGCGAGGATGCGGGAGAAGTCGGCCACCAGGAGCCCGGAGAGCGGCCCGCCGGGCACAGTCGTTGTCATTCCCGCATGTGTCCCTCCGCCGTGGCCAGCCGCTGTGCGGACAGCCGTCCGCCAGAGTCTCGGGGTGCCTCGCGGCGACTGTCAAACGGTCCGTGATCGTCTGCGCCCCGCCTTGACACGTCGCCTCCCCCGCGGCCAGTGTGGCCGCACCCGGCGCCCGTGTCCGTGATGCGGACGGGCGTCCGACAGTGTCGTCGTCCCGTCGAGGAGGAGCCCTCATGAGCGAGCCGAACAGCGGACCCGTCGTCCTGCGGGGCGGCACCGTGCTGCCCATGGACGACGCCGGCAGCGTGCTGGCCGGCGCCGACGTCCTGGTCGTCGACGGGCGGATCGCCGCCGTCGGACCCGCCCTCGACGTCCCGGAGGGGACGCAGGAGATCGACGCGTCCGGCGGTATCGTCATGCCCGGCATGATCGACACCCACCGGCACATGTGGCAGACCGCGATGCGCGGCTACGGCGCCGACTGGACGCTCACCCAGTACTTCGTCTGGTACTACCTCGAGCACGGCAAGAAGTTCCGCCCGCAGGACATCGCCGCGGGCAACCGCCTGGCCGCGATCGAGTCCCTCGACGCGGGCGTGACGACGACGGTCGACTGGTCGCACAACCTGCAGAGCGTCGAGCACGCCGAGGCCGCCCTCGACGCGCTCCGCTCCACGCCGGGCCGCTTCGTGTTCGCCTACGGCAACATCCAGGCCGGGCCGTGGGAGTGGACCGCCGACCCCGCCGTCCGCTCCTTCCTCGAGCGGCTGCGCGACGAGCGCGACGACCGGATGGGCGTGCAGATCGCCTTCGACGTCACCGGCGACCCGGCGTTCCCGGAGAAGGCCGCCTTCGAGGTGGCCCGCGAGCTCGGGCTGCCGGTCACCACGCACGCGGGCGTGTGGGGCGCGACCAACGACACCGGCATCCAGCAGATGTACGACGGCGGCTTCATGACGCCGGAGACCACCTACGTGCACGCCTCCACGCTCACCCGCGACAGCTACCAGCGGATCGCCGGCACCGGCGGCTCGATCTCCGTGGCCACCGAGTCCGAGTGCAGCGCCGGCCAGGGCCACGCGCCGACCGAGCAGGTGCTCACCTACGGCATCCCCGTCTCGCTGTCGATGGACACCAGCGTGTGGTGGAGCGGCGACATGTTCTCCGCGATGCGCGCGACGCTCAACGCCGACCGGATGAGCGAGCACATGGAGGCCCACCTCAAGGGCGAGACCATCACCCACCTGCGGCTGCGCGCCCGCGACGTCGTCGAGTGGTGCACCCGCGGCGGCGCGCACACCATCGGCCGCGCCGGCGACCTCGGCCGGCTCGAGGTGGGGCGCAAGGCCGACGTCGTCCTCATCAAGAACGACTCCTCGCCGGTGTCGTTCCCGCTGCTCAACCCCTTCGGGCACGTGGCGTTCCAGGCCCAGCGCGGCGACGTGCACACCGTGCTGGTCGACGGCCGGATCGTGAAGTCCGAGGGGAAGCTCGTCGGGGTCGACCTGGCCGCGGTGCGGTCGGAGATCGAGGACACCATCGAGTACCTCCGCGGCGCCTGCGGCGAGGAGACCTGGCAGGCCGGGATGTTCCCGGAGATGCCCGAGGCCGAGGCCGAGATCCTGGAGAACCCCTACCAGTACAGCGACTACAAGGACGCGTCCAAGCGCGCCGGCGGCGAGGACCGGGTGCTGGGCCGATGAGGGACGGGCGCTGATGGCCGGACGGGGCGAGGGGCCGGACTTCGTCGAGGCGCTGGCCCGCGGCCTCGACGTCCTGACCTGCTTCGGCCCGGCGCACCGCGCGATGTCCCTGTCGGAGGTGGCGTCCGCCACCGGCCTGGCCCGGCCCACCGCGCGGCGGCTGCTGCTCACCCTGGCCGAGCTCGGCTACGTCCGGCCCGGGGCGGCCGGCTTCGAGCTGACGCCGCGGGTGCTCGACCTGGGTGCGGCCTACACGGGGTCGCTGGGGCTGTGGGACGTCGCCCGGCCGCACCTGGAGGACCTGGTCGGCACGACCGGCGAGTCCTCGTCGATGGCGCAGCTCGACGGCTCCGACATCGTCTACGTCGCCCGGGTCTCGGTGCCCAAGCTGATCGCGCTGCGGGTGGAGATCGGCACCCGCTTCCCGGCGCCGCAGACCTCGCAGGGGAAGGTGCTGCTCGCCGCCCTCGGCCCGGACGAGCTGGACGCCGCGCTCGCCACCCCCAGCCGCGCGGGCCTGCCGGGGTACGCCGCCCGGTCCCGCGCCGAGCTGGACGCCGAGCTGACCGAGGTCCGGGCCCGCGGATGGGCCCTGGCCGACGAGGAGCTCGCGCCGGGCGTCCGCTCGGTGGCGGTGCCGGTGCGGGACGGCGCCGGGGCGGTGCGCGCGGCGATGAACGTGACCGTGCACGCCGCGGAGACCCCGACCGAGCGGCTGGTGGGCGAGCACCTGCCGCTGCTGCTGCGCGCCGCCGGCGAGGTCAGCGCCGACTGGGCGCGGTGGCAGTCTCGCCCGCACGCCGAGCTCCCCCGCCCGGTGGCCGGCACCGCCTGAGGCGTCGCGGGCCGACCGATGTACCCGGGCGGCCCGTTCCGCGGCCGGTTCTGGGCCCAGCGGGTTCGACTGTCAGGACAACCCGCTCGTAGCTGAGCGATGTCCCGGGACCGGCCACTCCAGCCGTCGCAGTGGCCGCTGGAGGGCCAACGCCTCCGGACCGGCAGGGCGTCTGGGCCTCCCCGCTCAGCCGAGGGTGGCGACGGCGGTGGCGAGGCGGTCGCGGGCGCCGGCCAGCGAGGGGCCGTACCAGGTGAGGTCCCGCCCGGAGACGAGCGCCGACGCCAGGCCGGGGAACGCCTCGGGGCCGTTGTCGACGGTGAACCGGTAGGGCTCGTCGGGCAGCAGCACCGCCTGAGCACCGGCCGCGACGACGTCCGCCGGGGTGGTGTGCGGATAGCGCTCCTCCCCCGCACCGAACACGTTGACCAGCCCGAGCCGGGCGAGGACGTCGCCGGCGAAGGTGCGCGGGCCGACGACCATCCACGGGTCCCGCCAGATGGGGACGGCGACGCGCAGCCCGCCGGCGGGTGGCGGATCGGCCCACGCGCCGGCGGCCTCCGTCAGCCAGCCGGGCTCGTCGACCTCCAGCGCCTCGCCGAACAGCCGGCGCATCGAGGCCAGTGCCTCGTCCACGGACTCGATCACCGTCACCCACACCGGGATCCCCGCTGCGCGCAGCCGGTCGACGTCCAGCCGGCGGTTCTCCTCCCGGTTGGCGACGACGAGGTCCGGCACGAGCGCGGCGATCGCGGCCCGGTCGGGGTTCTTGGTCCCCCGGACCCGGGGCACGCCGAGGTCCGCCGGGTGGGTGCACCAGTCGGTGGCGCCGACCAGCCGGCCGGCGACGGTGACCGCGAGCGCCTCGGTGAGCGAGGGGACGAGCGAGACGATCCGCCGCGGCGGGCCGGCCAGCGGCACCGCCGTCCCCAGGTCGTCGAGGAGGCTCATCCCCCGAAGTCGCCGGCCGAGCGGCGCAGGTCGCGCAGGATGTCGATCAGGTCGCGCATCCGGTCGTTGCTCAGCTCCGGCGCGGTGAAGACCTCGTTGATCCGGGCGGTGGCCTCCGCGGCGAGCGCACGACCGGCGGGGGTGATCTCCACGAGCACGCCGCGGCCGTCCTCCGGGTGCGGGCGGCGGCGCACCAGGTCGGCGGCCTCCAGGCGGCTGGCCGCGTTGGTGACGCTCGCCGGGTGCACCTGCAGCCGGGCGCCGGCCTTGGCCATGGGCAGCGCGCCGGTGCGGGTGAACGACAGGAGCATGAGCAGCTCGTAGCGGGCGAAGGTGAGCTGCAGCGGGCGGAGCACCTCGTCCACCCGGGCCTGCACGATCGCCTGCGCCCGCATCAGCGACGTGACCGCCTCCATGCCGACGGCGGCGTCGGTCCACCCGTGCTCGCGCCAGTGGCGGGTCGCCTCCGCGACGGGGTCGAAGGGCAGGGACGGCGTGCTCACGCCGGTCATCTTCCCGCAGCCGCTCCCGCCGCCCTCTTGCGGTGTTCCCCCTGCTCCCGCGGCGCTGCAGCACCGCAGACGCGCGGGGAGAGCCGCAAGGGCGACCCCATTGCGGGTTCTTCTCGCGCCTCACCGGTCCTGCAGGACCCCCGACGCACGAGTTCGACCCGCAATGGCCCCGCGGGCAGGGCAGGTGCGTCCGGGCTCAGACGCTGCGCCGGTAGCGGCCGCCCACCTCGAAGAAGGCCTCGCTGATCTGCCCGAGCGAGCAGACCCGGACGGCGTCCATGAGCGCGTCGAACACGTTGCCGTCGCTCATCGCGACCTCGCGGAGCCGCGCGAGCGCGGCCGGGGCCTCGGCGGCGTGCCGGGCGTGGAAGTCCTCGAGGCGGGCGAGCTGCGACTTCTTCTCGTCCTCGGTCGCGCGGGCGAGCTCCACCGGCGCCGGCGGCTGCTCGTCGCGGTGCGGGTCGAGGAAGGTGTTGACGCCGACCAGCGGCAGCGAGCCGTCGTGCTTGCGGTGCTCGTAGAGCATCGACTCGTCCTGGATGCGGCCGCGCTGGTAGCCGGTCTCCATCGCGCCGAGCACCCCGCCCCGCTCGGAGATCCGGTCGAACTCCTCCAGCACGGCGGCCTCGACCAGGTCGGTGAGCTCCTCGACGACCGCCGAGCCCTGCAGCGGGTTCTCGTTCGCCGCCAGCCCCCACTCGCGGTCGATGATCATCTGGATGGCCAGCGCCCGGCGGACCGAGTGCTGCGAGGGCGTGGTCACGGCCTCGTCGTAGGCGTTGGTGTGCAGGCTGTTGGCGTTGTCGTAGATCGCGCACAGCGCCTGCAGCGTGGTGCGGATGTCGTTGAAGTCCATCTCCTGCGCGTGCAGCGACCGGCCCGACGTCTGCACGTGGTACTTCAGCTGCTGCGCGCGCGAGCCGGCGCCGTACCGGTCGCGCATCGCCACCGCCCAGATCCGCCGGGCCACCCGGCCGATGACGGTGTACTCGGCGTCCATCCCGTTGGAGAAGAAGAAGCTCAGGTTCGGCGCGAAGTCGTCGATCGCCATGCCGCGGGCCAGGTAGGCCTCGACGTAGGTGAACGCGTTGGCGAGGGTGAACGCCAGCTGGCTGATGGGGTTCGCCCCGGCCTCGGCGATGTGGTAGCCGGAGATCGACACCGAGTAGAAGTTGCGCACCCGGGAGTCGATGAACCACTGCTGGATGTCGGCCATGCAGCGCAGCGCGAACTCGGTGGAGAAGATGCAGGTGTTCTGGCCCTGGTCCTCCTTGAGGATGTCGGCCTGCACCGTGCCGCGGACGTTCGCCAGCACCCAGGCGCGCAGCTCCTCGGCCTCGGCGGCGTCGGGGTCGCGGCCCTCCTCCTCGCGGAACCGCGCCAGCCGCTGCTCGATCGCGGTGGTCAGGAACATCGCGAGGATCGCCGGCGCCGGGCCGTTGATGGTCATCGAGACCGACGTCGTCGGGCTGCACAGGTCGAAGCCGGCGTACAGCTCCCGCATGTCGTCCAGCGTGGCGATCGAGACGCCGGAGGTGCCGACCTTGCCGTAGACGTCGGGCCGCAGCTCCGGATCGCGGCCGTAGAGCGTCACCGAGTCGAAGGCGGTCGACAGCCGGGTCGCCGGCTGACCCGCGCTGAGGAGCTTGAACCGGCGGTTGGTCCGGAACGGGTCGCCCTCGCCGGCGAACATCCGCGCCGGGGCCTCGCCCTCGCGCTTGACCGGGAAGACACCGGCGGTGAACGGGAACGCGCCGGGCAGGTTCTCCCTCCGGAGGAAGCGCACCAGCTCGCCGTCGTCGCGGGTCCGCGGCAGGGCCACCCGCCGGACCTTCGTGCCCGACAGCGTCGCGCGGGTCAGCGGGACGGTGATGTCCTTGCCCCGCACGGTGTAGGTGAGCTCGTCGCCGGAGTACTGCTCGACGACGGCCGGCCACCCGGCCAGCTGGTCGCGCACCGCCGGCACCAGGTCGGTCGCCTCCGCAGCCGCCCGCGCCGCGGCCGCGGCGTCCCCGTCCAGCACCTCCGCCGCGGTGGTCAGGTGCTGCCGGCGGCGGGCGAGCTCGGCCTGCTCCTCGGTGACCGCGTGGTAGCCGCGGACGGTCTCGGTGATCTCGGCCAGGTACCGCGACCGGGACGACGGGACGACGCCGGAGAGCCCCGACGACGACCGGACCTCGACCGCCGGCAGCGCGCCCTCGCCCACCGGCAGCCCCGCGCCGGCGAGCAGCCCGCGCAGGTGCTGGTAGAGCGCGGTCACGCCGTCGTCGTTGAACCGGGCGGCGCTGGTGCCGAACACCGGCATCGAGTCCCACGGCTGCCCGAACGCCTCGCGGTTGCGCACCATCTGCCGGGCGACGTCGCGGCGGGCGTCCTCGGCACCACGGCGCTCGAACTTGTTCACCGCCACGACGTCGGCGAAGTCGAGCATGTCGATCTTCTCCAGCTGCGAGGCCGCCCCGAACTCCGGCGTCATGACGTAGAGCGACACGTCGCTGAACGGCACGATCGCCGCGTCGCCCTGGCCGATGCCCGGCGTCTCGACGACGACCAGGTCGAACCCCGCGGCCTTGACGGCGGCCAGCACGTCGGCGAGGTGCTCGGGCACCTGCGCGCCGGCGGTGCGGGTGGCCAGCGAGCGGAAGGAGGTGCGGTCGCCGTCGACCGTCTCCTCCAGCGCGTTCATCCGGATCCGGTCGCCGAGCAGGGCTCCGCCACCGCGCCGGCGGGTCGGGTCGATGGCGAGGACGGCGACCCGCAGCCGGTCGCCCTGGTCCAGGCGGAGCCGGCGCAGCAACTCGTCGGTCAGCGAGGACTTCCCCGAGCCGCCGGTACCGGTGATGCCGAGGACCGGCACCGTGCGCGCCGCGGCCGCCCCGTGCAGCGCCGCGGCCAGCTCGGGTGCCCGGCCGGCCTCGAGCACGGTGATCGCGCGGGCCAGGGCCGCCCGGTCGCCGCTGACGACGGCGTCGGCGGACGGCGCGGTGGCGGCCAGGTCGACGTCGCACTCGCGGATCAGCTCGTTGATCATCCCCGGCAGGCCGAGGCGGGCGCCGTCCTCCGGCGAGAAGATGCGCACCCCGCGCTCGCGCAGCAGCGCGATCTCCTCGGGGACGATGACCCCACCCCCGCCGCCGAAGACCTGCACGTGCCCCGCGCCGGCGGCGCTCAGCCGCTCGCGCAGGTAGCTGAAGTACTCGACGTGCCCGCCCTGGTAGGAGGAGACGGCGACGCCCTGGACGTCCTCCTCCAGCGCCGCGCGGACGACGGCGTCCACCCCGCGGTCGTGGCCGAGGTGCACCACCTCCGCCCCCTGGCTCTGCAGCAGGCGGCGCATGACGTTGATCGCCGCGTCGTGGCCGTCGAACAGGCTGGCCGCGGTCACGAACCGGACCGGGTGGACGGGCACGTGCAGGGCGGGAGCGGGCACTCGGTCCTCCAGTTACTTGGACGTCCACGGAACCGTACCGCAGAGCGCCGCGCTCGTCCGCCGACCGAGGTCCTTCGACCCTGCCGGGGGGCCGTGCGCCGTTCTAGGTTGTGCACGGTCGAACAGGCGGCCGCGGCCCCCGCAGGCCAGCAGTCCTCCGCAGCCCGGAGAGCCGCCGATGTCCGAGCTCCCCCGCCCCTGTCCCGGCCCCGGGTCGCTGACCGTCTCGGTCGACGTCACGGCAGCCCTCGTCACGCTCAGCGGCGAGCTGGACTGCTGCTCGGCCGCCGACGTCGGGGACGTCGTGCCCGTCCTGTCCGCCGGCCGGTCCGTCGACTGGTGGTTGGACGCCGGCGGCCTGACCTTCTGCGACGGCGCCGGCCTGGCCGCCCTGCTGGACCTGCGCGAGCAGGCGGCCCGCCACGGCGCCACCCTGCACCTGGTCGGTGCCGGCCGGTGCGTGCGCCGGATCATCGACCTGGTGGGTCTGGCCGACCGGCTCCCGGTCGAGGACGCCGTGCCCCGGCCCCGCCCGCTCAGCGAGCTCCGGCGGCGCCCGCCCGGGTCCCGGTCCCGGCCGCCCCAGCCGGTCTGACCGCACTCCCGGTTGCGGCGCGATGTCGGGGCGGTGACGGTGGTCCCCGCCCCGCATCCGATCCGCCCGAGGAGCCCGCATGGCCGCCGAGTCCGACACCGCGGAGAAGCCGGCCGCGACGCGGCGCGACCGCACCCACTGGCTCTACCTGGCCGTCATCACGGCCGTGGTCCTCGGCATCGTCGTGGGCCTGGTCTTCCCCGACTTCGCCGTCGACCTCAAGTGGCTCGGTACCGCGTTCGTCAACCTGATCAAGATGCTGATCGGCCCGGTCATCTTCTGCACCATCGTGCTGGGCATCGGCGCGATCAAGCAGGCGGCGAAGGTCGGCCGGATCGGCGGGCTGGCCCTGGGCTACTTCCTGCTCATGTCCACCGTCGCCCTGGGGATCGGGCTGGTGGTCGGCAACCTGGTGCACCCCGGCGACGGCCTGGAGCTGTCGGACGCCCTCCGCAGCCAGGGCTCGGACCTGGCCTCGCAGGCCGAGGCCGAGGGCTCGGGGTTCTCCGGCTTCGTCCTGAGCCTGATCCCCACCACGCTGCTGTCGGCGCTCACCGAGGGCTCGGTGCTGCAGGCGCTGCTGGTCGCCCTGCTCGTCGGGTTCGCCATCCAGGGCCTCGGCAAGGCCGGCGAGCCGCTGCTGCGCGGCATCGGCCACCTGCAGAAGCTGGTGTTCCGCATCCTCGCCATGGTCATGTGGCTGGCACCCATCGGCGCCTTCGGGGCGATCGCGGCGGTCGTCGGCGAGACCGGCGCCGACGCGCTGAAGAGCCTGGCGATGCTGATGCTCGCCTTCTACGTCACCTGCGCCCTCTTCGTCTTCGGCATCCTGGGGACGATCCTGCGGCTGGTCGCCCACGTGAACGTCTTCCGGCTGATGCGCTACCTCGGCCGGGAGTTCCTGCTCATCGTGTCGACGTCGTCGTCGGAGACGGCACTGCCCCGGCTGATCGCCAAGATGGAGCACGCCGGGGTGAGCCAGCCGGTGGCCGGCATCGTCGTCCCGACCGGGTACTCGTTCAACCTCGACGGCACCGCCATCTACCTCACGATGGCGTCGCTCTTCATCGCCGAGGCCCTGGGTGACCCGCTGTCGCTGAGCGAGCAGATCGGCCTGCTGGTGTTCATGATCATCGCCTCGAAGGGCGCGGCCGGGGTCACCGGCGCCGGCCTGGCGACGCTGGCCGGCGGGCTGTCCTCGCACCGGCCCGAGCTGCTCGACGGCGTCGGCCTCATCGTCGGGATCGACCGGTTCATGTCCGAGGCGCGCGCGGTGACGAACTTCGCCGGCAACGCCATCGCCACCGTCCTGGTGGCCACCTGGACGCACGAGCTGGACCGCGGCCGGCTGGACGCCGCACTGTCCGGCGAGGCGCCGTTCGACGAGGCGCGGATGCTCGACGACACCGGCGACGACACCCCGGCCGACGCGGCGGCGGGGCCGGCCCGCCAGGGCGCCGACGCGGACCTCACCGCCACCGCCCCCCGCTGAGTGGAGTGCCACAGCGCAGGAAACCTGCGCTGTGGCACTCCACTCACGCCGTGGCGGGGGCCTCCAGGCCGAGCTCGGCGACCGACACCTCGCGCATCTCGACCTTGCGGACCTTGCCGGTGACCGTCATCGGGAAGGCGTCGACGACCTTCACGTAGCGCGGCACCTTGTAGTGGGCCAGCCGGCCGGCGCAGAACTCCCGCAGCGACTCGGCGGTCAGCGGCTCGGCACCCTCGCGCAGCCGCACCCAGGCCATCAGCTCCTCGCCGTAGCGCTGGTCGGGCACGCCGATCACCTGGGCGTCGACCACGTCGGGATGGGTGTAGAGGAACTCCTCGACCTCCCGGGGGTACACGTTCTCCCCGCCGCGGATGACCATGTCCTTGATCCGGCCCACGATGTTCACGTAGCCCTCGGCGTCCATCACCGCGAGGTCGCCGGTGTGCATCCACCGCGCGGCGTCGATCACCTCGGCGGTCTTCTGCGGCTCCTCCCAGTAGCCGAGCATCACCGAGTAGCCCCGGGTGCACAGCTCCCCCGGCTCGCCCCGCGGCACGGTGAGCCCGGTCGCCGGGTCGACGATCTTGACCTCCAGGTGGGGGTGCACCCGGCCGACGGTGGAGGTGCGCCGGTCCAGGTCGTCGTCCGCGCCGGTCTGGGTGGACACCGGCGAGGTCTCGGTCATGCCGTAGCAGATGGTCACCTCGGTCATGCCCATCTCGGCGACCACCCGCTTCATGACCTCCACCGGGCACGGGGAGCCGGCCATGATCCCGGTCCGCAGGGACGACAGGTCGTAGGAGGCCAGGTCGGGTAGCGCCAGCTCGGCGATGAACATGGTCGGGACGCCGTAGAGGGACGTGCACCGCTCCTCCTGCACCGCGCGCAGCGTCGCCGCCGGGTCGAAGCCGGGCGCCGGGATCACCATCGTGGCGCCGTGGCTGGTGGCCGCGAGGTTGCCCATCCCCATGCCGAAGCAGTGGTAGTAGGGCACCGGGATGCAGATCCGGTCGGCCTCGGTGTAGCCGCACCCCTCGCCGACGAAGAAACCGTTGTTGAGCAGGTTGTGGTGGGTCAGCGTCGCGCCCTTGGGGAAGCCGGTCGTCCCCGACGTGTACTGGATGTTGATCGGGTCGTCGGCCGACAGCTCCGCCTCCCGCCGCGCCAGCAGCTGCCGGTCCCCGGCGCGCCCCGCGGAGACCAGCGCATCCCACTCCGGGCCGCCGAGGAACAGCACCTCGCGCAGGTCCGGGCAGTCGCCGCGCACCTCGGCCACCATCGCCCGGTAGTCGCTGGTCTTGAACTCCGGCGCGCTGACCAGCACGGAGATGCCGGCCTGGCGCAGCACGTACGCCAGTTCGGAGGTGCGGTAGGCGGGGTTGATGTTGACGAGGACCGCGCCCAGCTTCGCCGTCGCGTACTGCACGAACGCCCACTCCGCGCAGTTGGGCGCCCAGATGCCGACGCGGTCGCCCTTCGCCACGCCGAGGGCGTCCAGGCCGAGGGCCACCGCGTCGACCTCGGCGGCGAACTCCCGGTAGCTGAACCGGCGGCCGGTGGCGCACTCGACGAGGGCCTCGCGCTCCCCCGCCCGGGCCACGGTGCGGTCGAGGTCGGCGCCGATCGTGTCGCCGAGCAGCGGCACGGTCGACGTCCCGCTGGCGTAGGAGGGCAGGGGCGGCTGGGAACTCATGGCACGGCCTCCGGGGCGCAGACGGCGTCGTTGTCCCGCCCACCCTCCCGCCGTCTCCCGGCCGCCACCACCCACGCTCGGGGGGACCCGGGAAGGCGGACGGGGTCGGCGCGGTTGGCCCTGACGAGCACCGTCGACGAGAGGCCCCCGCACCGTGTCCGAGCAGTCCCTGCCGCTGTCCGTCCTCGACCTCGCCCCGATCGCGCCCGGGCAGACCGCCGGCCAGAGCATCGCGGCCAGCGTCGCCCTCGCCCGGGCCGCCGAGGAGCACGGGTACCGGCGGGTCTGGTACGCCGAGCACCACAACATGCCGTCGATCGCCTCCTCGGCCACCAGCGTGCTGATCAGCCACGTGGGGGCGCACACGAGCACGATCCGGCTCGGCGCCGGCGGCGTGATGCTGCCCAACCACTCGCCGCTCACCATCGCCGAGCAGTTCGGCACGCTCGACGCGATGTACCCCGGCCGGATCGACCTCGGGCTCGGCCGCGCCCCCGGCAGCGACCAGAACACCATGTACGCGCTGCGCCGCGACGGCAGCTCGGCCGACCGCTTCCCGCAGGACGTGCTCGAGCTGCAGGCCTACCTGGCCGGGCAGACGCGGGTGCCGGGTGTGGACGCGATCCCCGGCAAGGGCTCGAACGTGCCCCTCTACGTCCTCGGCTCCTCGATGTTCGGCGCCACCCTGGCCGCCGCCCTGGGCCTGCCCTACGCCTTCGCGTCGCACTTCGCGCCGCAGATGCTCGAGGCGGCGGTGGCCGCCTACCGCGCGGAGTTCCGCCCGTCCGAGCAGCTGGACCGGCCGTACGTGATCGCCGGCGTGAACGTCGTCGCCGCCGACACGGCCGAGGCCGCCCGCGCCGACCTGGCCGCGGTGCGCCGGCGGCTGGCGGTGGGCCTGTTCGGCCGCGGCCGCGACCTCTCCGACGACGAGGCCGAGCTGCTGCTCGCCGGCGGGGCCGCCGTCCACGTCGACGGGATGCTGACCCACACCGCCGTCGGGACCCCGGCCGAGGTGCGCGACCAGCTGACGGCCTTCCGCCGCCGGGCCGACGCCGACGAGCTGATCGTCGCCTTCCAGGCCCCCGCGCCCGAGTCGCGGCTCCGGTCGCTGGCGCTGACCGCGGAGGCGATGACCTCGGTCGCAGCCGCGTGAGCTCCCGGGGCGTCGAGGTGAACGCGGCCGCCGTCCCCGGCAGGATGTGGCGGTGAGCGTCGAGACCGTTCTGCTGCTCGTCCTCGGCGCGATCGCGGTGACCGTCGTGGTCCACCGGGTGGCCGAGCGGACCGGGCTCCCCGCCGCGGCCCTGCTCACCCTGCTGGGCATCGCCTACGCGTTCCTGCCCGGGCCGAACGTGGAGCTCGACCCGCATCTGGTGCTTACGCTGGTGCTGCCGCCGCTGCTCTACAGCGCGGCGCTGGAGTCCTCGCTGCTGGCGATCCGCAAGAACATGCGGACGGTGGTGAGCCTCTCGGTGCTGCTGGTGCTCGCCACGGCCCTGCTGATCGGCATCGGCTTCAGCCTGTTCGTGGCCGGCGCCACCCTCGCCGCGGGGATCGCGCTGGGTGCCGCGGTGGCCCCGCCGGACCCGGTCGCGGCGCTCGCCGTCGGCCGGCGGGTCGGCCTGCCGCCCCGGCTGCTCACCCTCATCCAGGGCGAGGGGCTGCTCAACGACGCCACCGCGCTGACCATCCTCGCCGTCGCCGTCGCCTCGGCCCAGGGCGACGGGTTCTCCACGTGGTCGGCGGCCGGGCAGTTCGTGCTGGCCGCGGCCGGCGGGGTCGCGGCCGGGCTGTTCGTGGCCCTCGCCATCCGGCCGCTGCGCCGGTTGCGCCAGGACCCCCTCTCGTCGAACGCGATCTCGCTGGCCACCCCGTTCGTGGCGTACCTGCTGGCCGAGCAGGTGCACGTCTCGGGTGTGCTGGCCGTCGTCGTCGCCGGGCTGGTCATCGGGCACAACGCGCCGTACTGGCAGTCCGGCGAGACCCGGCTGCAGACGCGGGCGGTGTGGCGGCTGGTCGACTACCTGCTCGAGGGCGTCGTCTTCCTCCTCATCGGCCTGCAGCTGCCGTCGGTGATCGAGAACCTCGGGCAGTACGCGACCTCGACGGTCGTGATCGCGGTGTCGATCACCGTCGGCGTCATGCTGCTGCTGCGTCCGCTGTGGCTGCTGCTGACCGAGTCGCTGCCGACCTGGATGCACGCCCGCCTGGGCGACCAGGACCTGCCCGAGCCCGAACCGCCGCTGCGCGCAGCCTCGGCCACCGCGTGGGGCGGCCGCACCCGCACCGGGCGGCTGTCGGGTCGCGAGATCGTGGTGCTCAGCTGGGCCGGCACCCGCGGCGTGATCAGCCTGGCGGCGATCTTCACGCTGCCGCTCACGACCGACGCCGGCGAGCCGTTCCCCGACCGCGACCTGCTGCTCTTCTGCGCCTTCGTCGCGGTGCTCGTCACGCTGGTCGGCCAGGGCCTGACCTTCGCGCCGCTGGTCCGCCGCCTCGGCGTGCGGGCGGACGCCGCGGACGAGGCGCGGCTGCGCAACGAGGCCCGTGCCGCCGCCGTCCGCGCCGGGCTGGCGCGGCTGGACGAGCTGGACGGCGAGCAGCACAGCAACGTCGAGGACCAGGCGATCGACGGCCTCCGGGCGGCGCTGCGCAGCCGGCTGGACCGCTACGAGCGGCGGTTGTCGGTGCTGCAGTTCGCCGAGGGCGGGGAGATCCCGGTGTCCCCGGAGTACGAGGCCGCCCTCCGCGTGCGCCAGGCCGTGCTCGACGCCGAGCGCGAGGAGCTGCTGCGCTGGCGCGACGCCGGCCGGCTGCCGGACGAGAGCCTCCGGACGCTCCAGCGCGAGCTGGACCACCAGGAGGGCACCCTCCCCAGCCGCCGGCCGGCCTGACCTCAGCTCCCGGCGAGGACGGCGTCCAGCCGCTCGTACCCCTCACGGACGCCGACCTCCATGCCGCTGGCCACGAAGGCGTCGCGGCCCTCGAAGCTGTCCACCAGCGAGGTGGCGGTGAGCCGGCAGCGGCCCCCGGGCAGCTCCTCCAGCACGAGCTTCTCCAGCGCCACGGCGTCCGAGAAGCCCTCGAAGGTGAAGGTCTGCACGATCAGCTCGTCGGGCCGGATCTCGTGGAAGGTCCCGCGGAAGGCGAACTCCTCGCCGTCCCGCGCGTGCACGTAGCGGTAGGAGCCGCCGGTGCGGCAGTCCCAGGAGTCCACCCGCATCTCCAGTCCCCGAGGCCCGTTCCAGAGCTTCACCAGCTCGGGGTCGGTGTGCGCCCGGAAGACCTTGGCGGGCGGGGCGTCGAACTCGCGGGTGATCCGGACCATCGGGACGTCGGGGTCGGCGACGATCTGGGTCTCGTGCGCGGTGCTGGTGCTCATGGCCGTGCTCCTCCCTCGGGGTGTGCATCGTCCGGCAGGGCTGCCAGGACGTCGTCGAGACGGCGGTAGCGCTCCTCGGCGGCGCGCCGGTAGCGCTCGAGCCACTTCGTCATGAGGTCGAACACCTCCGCCTCCAGGTGCACCGGCCGGCGCTGCGCCGACCGGCTCCGGCTCACCAGCCCGGCGTCCTCGAGCACGCGCACGTGCTTGGAGACCGCCTGCAGGCTGATGTCGTACGGGGCCGCCAGCTCGTTGACCGTCGCGTCACCGAGGGTCAACCGCGCCACCATGTCCCGGCGGGTGGGGTCGCCCAGGGCCGCGAACACCCGGGACAGCGGGTCCGCCGCCATGTCGACCTCCTCTTCGCTCAACCAACCGGTTGAGAAAGAGGCTAGGACCGCGCCGGCGCCGTTGTCAACCGTTTGGTTGCGTACGCACGACTCTTCCGGCGCGACCCCGCGGGGTCGACCATGCGCCATGAGCACCACCGTGTCCCGCACCGCCGAGCACCTCGCGCTGGCCGAGGCCGTCACCGCGCACAACTACTCCCCGCTGCCGGTCGTCGTCACCGCGGCGGAGGGCGCGTGGGTGACCGACGTGGACGGCCGCCGGTACCTGGACTGCCTGGCCGGGTACTCGGCGCTCAACTTCGGCCACCGCCATCCCGCGCTGGTCGCCGCCGCACGCGACCAGCTGGACCGGGTCACCCTCACCAGCCGGGCCTTCGGCAACGACCGGCTGGGCCCGTTCGCCCGCGACCTCGCCGCCCTGGCCGGCATGGACCTCGTGCTGCCGATGAACACCGGCGCGGAGGCGGTGGAGACCGCGGTCAAGGTCGCCCGCCGCTGGGGGTACCGGGTCAAGGGCGTCCCCGACGGCCGGGCCCGGATCGTGGTCGCCGCGGGCGGTTTCCACGGCCGGACGACGACGATCGTCGGGTTCTCCACCGACCCGGTGGCGCGCGACGGCTTCGGCCCCTTCACCCCCGGCTTCGACGTCGTCCCCTACGGCGACGCGGCCGCGCTGCGGGCGGCGCTCACCCCGGAGACGGTCGCGGTGCTCCTCGAGCCGGTCCAGGGCGAGGCCGGGGTCGTGGTGCCGCCGCCGGGCTACCTCGCCGCGGTGCGGGCCGCCTGCGACGAGGCCGGCGCGCTGTTCGTCGCCGACGAGGTGCAGTCCGGGCTGGGGCGCACCGGGGCCACCTTCGCCTGCGACCTCGAGGGCGTGACGCCGGACGTCTACGTCCTCGGCAAGGCCCTGGGCGGCGGCATCCTCCCGGTGTCGGCGGTCGTGGCGCGGCGCGACGTCCTCGGCGTCGTGACGCCGGGCAGCCACGGGTCCACCTTCGGCGGCAACCCGCTGGCCGCGGCCGTCGGGCACGCCGTGGTGCGGCTGCTGGAGACCGGCGAGTACCAGGCCCGGGCGCGCGAGCTGGGCGCCCGGCTGTCGGCGCGGCTGTCGGAGCTCGTCGGCTCCGGGGTCACCGCCGTCCGCACCCGCGGGCTGTGGGCCGGTGTCGACGTCGACCCCGCCCTGATGAACGGCGCCGAGGCCTGCCGGCGGCTGGCCGCCTGCGGCGTGCTCACCAAGGACACCCACGGCTCGACGATCCGGCTCGCCCCGCCGCTGGTCGTCACCGAGGAGGAGCTGGACTGGGCGGTCGACCGGCTGGCGGCGGTCGTGACCGGTCAGACCGCGGGGTCGAGCCCGCGGTAGACGCGCAGCGCGTTGCCCCCGAGCACGAGCGGGACGACGTCCGCCGGGATGTCCAGGGCCGCGATCGCGCGGGCGTTCGCGGCCTGGCCGGGGACGCCGGGCCAGTCGGTGCCGTAGATGAACTTCCGCGCGAGCCGGGCGAGGTCGAAGCGGCCGTAGTACTCGGGCAGCCGCCGCGGCGGCAGACCGGAGAGCTCGATCCACACGTTGGGCCGGGAGACGGCGAGGAAGGCCGCGGCGTCGTACCACCAGCCGCGCCCCCCGTGGGCGAGCACGACCTGGAGGTCGGGGAAGTCGCGGACGACGGCGTCGAGGTACACCGGGTCGGCGTAGGCGTTGGTCGAGCCCGGGAAGGTGCTCGTGCCCGAGTGCACCACCAGCGGCACGCCGCGCTCGACCAGCACGGCGTAGGCCGGGTACATCATCGCGTCGTCGGCCCGGAACCCGCCGTGGACGGGGTGGATCTTCAGCGCGGCCGCACCGAGGTCCAGCTGCCGGGTGAGCTCCGCGGCGATCGGGTGGTGCAGGTGCGGGTTGACGTTGGCGACCGGCCGGAACCGCCGCGGGTTGTGCTCGACGAGCGGCAGCAGGTCGTCGAAGCGCTGGTAGCCGGTGGCCTTGGGGCTGTACTCGCAGAACAGCAGGGCGACGTCCACACCCTGCTCGGCCATGTGCCGGTCCAGCGCGGCCGGGTCCGGCGTGCCGTCCGGACGCCAGATCTCCTCGAGGATGCCGGGCCGGCCGAACTGCCGGGCCCAGTCGACCCACGCCGGGGCCAGGGTGTCGAGCAGCGGGACGTGGACGTGCGCGTCCACCAGCACGTGTCCGTCGAGCACGGGGGCCTCAGGTCCAGGCCGGCAGCGACGGCAGCGGCCCGTCGGACCGCAGCCCCTCCCCCGCCGTCCGGCCGGTGAGCCAGGCGACGACGTCCGGGAGCGACCCGGCGACGGCGGGCTCGCCGCTGCCCCACTCCCCGTCGCCGGCGAAGACCGTGAGGGCCGGGACGGTGTCCTTGCGCGCCCAGGTCCCGAAGACCTGGTCGACCAGCGCGGCGAGCACGTCGCCGGGCACGTCGGCGAAGCCCACCCCGGCGTCGAGGTCGACCGCGTGCACCCGGGCCTCGACGGTCCGCATCCACAGCACCTCGCTCGCCGGTACCGTGCGACCGGGGAAGGTGCGGACCTCGGCGTCCCAGGCCCGGTCCGGCAGCCCGGCCACCGCCTCCGCCAGCCGCCGGGTGGCCGCCAGCACCTCGGCGTCGAGCTCCTCCGGGGGCAGCGCGGCGCGGCGCTCGATCTCCGCGTTCCGCGCCTGCGCGGAGGCGTACATCGGGGTCTCCACGCCGGTGCGCGCCCACTCGAGCAGGTTGGTCAGCCCGTCGGCGTTGCCGGCGAGGTGCCCCAGCACGTGCGCCCGCGACCAGCCCGGCAGCAGCGAGGGGCCGGGGTACTCGTGCGGGACCAGCCGGCCCAGCGCGGTCCCCAGGGCCCGCTCGGCGTCCACCCACCACTCCCGACGGCTCATCGACCCCTCCGCTCCCCGCTGCGTCGGCCCCACCCTGCCACCCGGAACGCGTGACAGCAGCGCCGGCCGGCAGCACGATGAGACCCCGATCACACCCGCCCGCCCCGAGAGGAGCGTCATGAGCGACCGCCCCGGCGTGCCCGCCCGCGACCTGTCCGACGAGGAGCTGGAGCGCCAGGGGGTGCACGCCCACGCCATGCGGCACTGGGTCTTCCTGCACGGCACCGCCGACCAGTTCCGCACGCACACCGAGCGGATGCTCGAGCTCGAGCAGGAGTACCTGCGCCGGCATCCGCAGCGCACCTGGCAGGGCGCCGGCGGCGACGCCGACCCCCCGTCGCGCGAGGACCGCATCCGCGACCTGGTCCAGACGTTCTCCCGGGCGATGACCGCGCTGCTGGACGAGGAGCCGGCCGCCGCGGCCCCGGGTCCGCGGCGGGACCCGGAGGCGGCGCAGGCCGCGCTGCTGCAGCGGTTCGCGCAGGCCCCCGACGGGCGGCTGCACAAGCTCGAGGCGCACCAGATCGCCCGCCGGCTGGCCCCGGACAACCGGCTCGTGGCCCGCCTCTACCGGTCGGACCCCCCGCTGCTGCAGGCGGAGAAGGACGTCCGCGTCATCACCGACGCCGGACGGGCCTGGCTGGCCGAGCACCCGGTCCCCGCCTGAGTCGCCGGCCGCGGTCAGTCGCGGGCCAGCTCCGACCAGGCCGCCTCGGCCCGGGCGGCCCAGGCGGCGTGCCGCTCCCGGAAGACCTCCGCGGCCCGGTTGCCGCTCCACCGGGGCGGCAGCAGCTCCCGCGGCAGGCCCGGGTCCAGCAACGGGAAGCGGCGCCACTCCTGGACCAGCCGAACCTGGGCGACCAGCGCCTGCCGGTCGGTCCGCGGCCGGCGCCGGCCAACCAGTTCGAGGAAGTCCTCGTACCGGCCCTCGATGTCGTCGAGGTCCCAGGCCGCGCGGGCCAGCGACCGCTCGTCGCCCACCCGGCCGGCGTCGGCGACGAAGGTCCAGCTGCCGGCCAGGAGCGCGAGGTCGGCCAGCGCCTCGCGCACCTCGGGCTCGCGGCCGGTCCAGGGCGTCACCCACGTCCCCGGCGCCGGCGAGCCGAGCCCCGCCCAGCCCAGTTGGGTGCGCAGCCGCTGCCGGAGGGCCCGGTTGTTCTCCGGGACGCCGACGAGGGCCACCAGCCAGCGCCCGTGCCACTGCCGTTCGTCCCGGGCGAAGCCGTAGATCCGGTCGCGGCCCTCGCGCAGCAGGCGGGTGCCGGCGGCCGTCAGCGACCAGCGCGTCTCCCGCCCGACCCGGGAGGAGGCGATCCAGCCGGAGTCCGCCGTCCGCATGATCGCCTGGCGGGCCGCCTTCTCGGCGACGTCGAGGTCGCCGAGCAGCTCCAGCAGGGTCGCCGTCCACACCGGACGGCCGGACGGCAGCACGAACTCGCCGAGCACCGTGAGCAGCAGGCTGCGCGCACTGGCCGCGCCGAGCTCCTGGCGGCGCGTGACGACCGGCCCGTCCCCTGGCTCCACGGCGCCCATCGTGGCATCCGGCACCGCGTCAGCCCGGCGCCGCGCCCAGCACGGCCGGGCGCCAGCCGCGGAGCGAGTTGACCAGCGCCAACTCCCCGGCCTGCACGAGGTCCGCCGGCCGCAGCACGCGCTCGGCGAGGACCCCCGCCCGGACCAGCCGGGCCCGCTCGACGCCCGGGAGGCAGCCGTCCCCGAGCGGCGGCGTCCACCAGCGGCCGTCGAGGCGGACGGCGAGGTTGGCCGTGCAGGCCTCGGTGACCTCACCCCGCTCGTTGACCAGCACCACCTCGTCGGCCTCCGGGTGCCGGGCCCGCCGCAGCTCGTAGGGCGCGCGGAGCGTCGTCTTGTGGTGCGGCCAGACCTCGCGGGAGTCGACCGGGTCGTCGTCGACGTGCAGCCGGAGCGGGCCGGCGACGGCGCCGGGCAGCGGCCCGACCTCGACGGTCAGGCGTCCGTCCCGGGCGCACAGCAGCCGGACCCGGGCGTCCCCCGCGCCGGTCAGCCGGCCGGCCAGCGCCGCGCGCGCGGCGGCACCGTCGAACGGGAACCCGAACCAGGCGGCCGAGCCGGCCATCCGGTCCAGGTGCGCGTCGAGGGACCGGACCCCGCGCCCGGCCTCGTGCCGCATGGTCTCGAGGAGGGCGAAGTCCTCGGGCCGGGCGTCGAGCACCCGCGCCTTGGCCAGCAGTTCCGCGTACTCCGCCGCGGGCTCGGACCCCCAGGTGATGCCCCCGCCGGTGCCGTAGGTGGCCGTGCCGGTCTCGCGGTCGACCAGGACGGTGCGGATCGCGACGGCGAACCGGGCCCGGACGGGCGCGCCGGGCGGGGCCACCACCCCCACCGCGCCGCAGTAGACGCCGCGCGGGCCGTCCTCGAGCTCGCGGAGCAGCTGCATCGAGGCGACCTTCGGCGCCCCGGTGACCGACCCGGAGGGGAACAGCGCACGGAAGACGTCGGTCAGCCCGGTGCCCGGCAGCACCTCGGCGGTGACCTCCGAGGTGAGCTGGTGGACCGTCTCGAAGCGCTCCGGCCGGCACAGCCCGGTCACCGTGACGCTGCCGGTGCGGGCGATCCGGGCCAGGTCGTTGCGCACCAGGTCGACGATCATGACGTTCTCGGCCCGCTCCTTGGCGCTGGCCAGGAGCGCGCCGACCGCCGCAGCGTCCTCCTCCGGCGTCCGTCCCCGCGCGGCGGTGCCCTTCATCGGCCGCATCCGCAGCAGGTCCCCGGTCCACTCGACGAAGAGCTCGGGGCTGGCGCTCGCGACCACGAAGCGCCCGAGGTCCAGGTAGGCGTTGTGGGCGCCGCGCTGGCCCAGGGCCAGGTCCGCGTACAGCTGCCGCAGGTCCCCGGCCGCCGGCGCGGTGACGCGCGTGGTCAGGTTGCACTGGTAGGTCTCGCCGGCGGCGATGTGCTCCCGCACGCGCTCGACGGCGTCGCGGTGGCGCGGCGCGTCCCACGCACAGGACCAGGGGCCGACGGCGTGGTCGCGGACGTCGTTCGGCGTCACGACCCCGACCCGTGCCGGCGCCGACGAGATCCCGAACCAGGCGAGCGGGAGCCCGGGCACCGGCTCGTGCACGGCCAGGTCCGGGTCCAGGCCCGCGGCTGCCTCGTAGGCCACGAAGCCGAACGCCCAGCGGCCGGCCGAGGTCAGCCGGTCGACCTCGTCGAGGACGGCCGGCACCTCCTCGGGGCGGACGGCGACCAGCTCCTGCTCGACGTCGTCGAAGGCCAGTGCGGTGCCGGTGCGGAGGTCGTCGAAGCGCGCCCAGGGCATGGCCCTCCCTCCGCCGCGTCCGGCGCCATCCTGCCGGAGGGCCCGCGCGGTCCCCGACCGCCCTCACGGCCCATGCGTGATCCGTCCCACAATCCGGACAGCGGTCCGGACCGCGGTGACGGACGGACGCGCAGCTCGAACGGCAGGTGACGGACCACGGCGCGCCTCCGCTACAGAAGCTCTGCTGGTTGCACATCGCTCTGTAGCACGTCACGATGGGGACACGCGGCCGCCGGGGATCCCCCCTCGCCGGCCCCGTCCCCTGGGAGGCGCCGTGACCACGCTGGACGACCGCCGGCCGACTCCGGAGGCCCCCGCCCCGGTCGCCGAGCCGGCCGCGACCGTCGAGGTCTCGTTCGTCACCTCGCCCGAGCAGTACCGGCACTGGCGGCTGTCGGTCGACGGCGAGATCGCCACGCTCACGCTCGACGTGGACGAGGACGGCGGCCTGGTCCCCGGCTACGAGCTGAAGATGAACAGCTACGACCTCGGCGTCGACATCGAGCTGCACGACGCGGTCCAGCGGCTGCGCTTCGAGCACCCCGAGGTCAAGGCCGTCGTGGTGACCAGCGGCAAGGAGCGGATGTTCTGCGCCGGCGCGAACATCAGGATGCTCGCCGCCTCCCCGCACAGCTGGAAGGTGAACTTCTGCAAGTTCACCAACGAGACCCGCAACGGCATCGAGGACGCGTCCCGCTCCTCCGGGCTGCCGTTCCTCGCCGCGGTCAACGGCACCGCGGCCGGCGGCGGCTACGAGCTGGCGCTGGCCTGCGAGCAGATCGTGCTGGTCGACGACAACTCCTCGGCCGTCTCGCTCCCCGAGGTCCCGCTGCTGGGCGTGCTGCCCGGCACCGGCGGCCTGACCCGCGTGGTCGACAAGCGCGGCGTCCGGCGCGACCTGGCCGACGTCTTCTCCACCACCGCCGAGGGCGTCCGCGGCGAGAAGGCGGTGCAGTGGCGGCTGGTCGACGCCGTCGTCAAGGCCCGCGACTTCGACGCCGAGGTGGCCCGCCGCGCCGCGGAGCTCGCCGCCGGCTCCACCCGGCCCGGCGCCGGCGCGCAGGGCATCGCGCTGACCCCGCTGCGCCGCGAGACCACCGACGACGGCTTCGGCTACGAGCACGTGCGCGTCGTCCTCGACCGCGACTCCGGCACGGCCACCGTCACGGTGCTCGGCCCGTCCGCCGTCCCCGCGTCGGTCGAGGAACTGCAGGCCCAGGGCGACCGGGGCTGGTTCCTCGCGATGACCCGCCAGCTGGACGACGCGATCCTGCACCTGCGCAGCAACGAGCAGTCGATCGGCACGTGGCTGCTGCGCACCGAGGGCGACCCGGCGACCGCCGCGGCCTCCGACGAGTTCCTGCTCGGCGCCCGCGGGCACTGGCTGGTCGACGAGCTGATCGGCTTCTACAAGCGGACCGTGAAGCGGCTCGACACGACGTCCCGCAGCCTCTTCGCGCTGATCGAGCCGGGCAGCTGCTTCGTCGGCGCCCTGGCCGAGATCGCCCTCGCCGCGGACCGGCAGTACATGCTCGACGGGCAGTTCGAGGACGACGAGCGCCCGTTGCCCCCCGCGGTGATCCGGCTGAACGCCTTCACCACCGGCCTGCTGCCCATGGGCAACGACCTGACCCGGCTGCAGGTCCGCTTCCTCGGCAGCGCCCAGGAGCTCGCCGCCGCCGAGGCGGCGGCCGGGCGCGATCTGCTCGCCGCCGACGCCGACGCCCTCGGCCTGGTCACCGCGGCACCGGACGACATCGACTGGGACGACGAGGTCCGCCTCGCCATCGAGGAGCGGGCCAGCTTCTCCCCCGACGCGCTGACCGGCATGGAGGCCAACCTGCGCTTCGCCGGCCGGGAGACCCCGGAGACCAAGGTCTTCGGCCGGCTCACCGCCTGGCAGAACTGGATCTTCCAGCGGCCCAACGCCGCCGGCCCCGACGGGGCGCTGCGCCGCTACGGCACCGGCAAGCGGGCCGACTACGACAGGAAGCGGGTCTGAGCATGACCACGATGGAGAGCTCCCCGACCAACGGCACGGTCACCGGCGAGGCCCCCACCCCGACCGGCCCGCTGTCGTCCATCGACTACAGCGAGCGGATCCCGAACAACGTCGACCTCGCCGGCGACCGCAAGCTGCAGCGGGCCCTCGAGGGCTGGCAGCCCAAGTTCCTCGACTGGTGGAAGGCCCTCGGCCCGGCCGTCCCGACGCAGGACGTCTACCTGCGCACCGCCGTCGCCGTCGGCCGCGACGGCTGGGCGCACTTCGACCGCGTGCCCATGGAGGAGTACCGCTGGGGCATCTTCCTCGCCGAGCGCGACCCCGACCGGACGGTCGCCTTCGGCCAGCACAAGGGCGAGCCGGCGTGGCAGGAGGTCCCCGGCGAGTTCCGCTCGGACCTGCGCCGGCTGATCGTCGTCCAGGGCGACACCGAGCCCGCGTCGGTGGAGCAGCAGCGCCACCTCGGCATGACCGCGCCGTCGCTGTACGACATGCGCAACCTCTTCCAGGTCAACGTGGAGGAGGGCCGGCACCTGTGGGCGATGGTCTACCTGCTGCACGCCTACTTCGGGAAGGACGGCCGCGAGGAGGCCGAGCAGCTGCTGAAGCGGAACTCCGGTGACTACGACAGCCCGCGCATCCTGGGCGCGTTCAACGAGGAGACGACCGACTGGCTGTCGTTCTTCATGTTCACCTACTTCACCGACCGGGACGGCAAGTACCAGCTCGGCACGCTGAAGGAGAGCGGCTTCGACCCGCTGGCGCGCACCTGCGAGTTCATGCTCAAGGAGGAGGCGCACCACATGTTCGTCGGCACGACCGGCGTGCAGCGGACGGTGCAGCGGACCGCCGAGCTGATGGCGCAGCACGGCACCGACGACATCTGGGAGCACGGCGGCATCCCGCTGTCGGTCATCCAGAAGTACCTCAACTTCCAGTACTCGGTGTCGATGGACCTGTTCGGCGCGGAGACGTCGTCCAACGCGGCCGCCTACTACACCGCCGGGCTCAAGGGCCGGTGGATGGAGACCCGCCGCAAGGACGACCACCAGCTGCACGACCTGACGATGGACGTGCCGGTGATCACCGACGGCCGGATGGCCACCAAGACGGTGCCGATGCTGACCGCGCTGAACCTGGACCTGCGCAACGAGTACGCCGCGGACTGCGAGAACGGCGTCCGGCGGTGGAACCAGGAGCTGGAGGAGGCCGGCCTGGAGCAGCGGCTCACGCTGCCGCACCAGGGCTTCAACCGGAAGGTCGGCGCCTTCGCCGGCTCCTCCGTCTCCCCCGCCGGCGAGGTCCTGGACCCCGCGACGTGGGAGCAGCGGGCCGTCGACTGGCTGCCGAGCCCCGAGGACCGCGCGCGGGTCGCCGAGCTGATGACGCCCTGCCACGAGCCGGGCGAGTTCGCCGGCTGGATCGCTCCCCCGTCGGTCGGCATCAACTCGCTGCCGGTCGAGTACGACTACGTCCGCTTCTGACGAAGGACCCTCCTGCCCCCACCGCTCGCGAGCTCGCGACGGGCCCCTGCAGGAGGGCCATCCGCACGAGACGAGGTGCGCCGTGGCCGCCGTTCCGGAGCTCTTCAACGCCGCCGAGTGGCTGGTCACCCGGCACGCCCGGGCCACCCCGGACCGCCGGGCGGTCGTCGCGATCGACCGCGACGGCAGCGTCCGCACCCTGACCTACGGCGAGTTCGACGACGCCGTGGCCGGGGTGGCCGCGGCGCTCGTGGCGTCGGGGGTGCGGCCGGAGGAGCGGCTGCTGCTGTGCATGGGCGACACCCCCGAACTCCTCGCCGCCTTCCTGGCCGGCCTGCGCATCGGCGCCGTCCCGGTGCCGGTGAGCACCATGCTGACGCCGGTGGACATCGCCGCGATCGCCACCGACAGCCGCGCCCGGCTCGTGGTGCTGAGCGCGGAGTTCACCGGCCTCGCCGCCGGCCTGGCCGGGCAGCGCGACCTCGCCGACGTCGTGGTCATGGGCACCGCCGCGGACGGCGCGGTCGAGCTGCCCCGAGTGGACGACGTCCGCGTCCGCAGCTGGGCGGGGTTCCTGGCCGACGGTGCCGGCCTCCGCGAGCGGACGGCGCAGCCCTACCCCACCGTCGCCGACTCCCCCGCGTTCTGGCTCTACACGTCGGGCACGACCGGCACGCCGAAGGGCGCGATGCACCGGCACGGCTCCCTGCGCGACACCGCGGTCACCTACGCCCGCGACGTGCTGGCCGTCGGCCCGGACGACGTCACCTTCTCCGTGGCGAAGTTCTTCTTCGCCTACGGCCTGGGCAACACGATGACGTTCCCGTTCTCCGTCGGTGCCACCACGGTGCTCGACCGCTCGCGGCCGAGCCCGGCCGGCACCCTGCAGGTGCTCCGGGAGCACCGGCCCACCCTCTTCTTCGCCGGTCCGACGTTCTACGCGGCACTGGTCGGCGCCGGGCTCCCGGCCGACGCCTTCGCCCCGGTCCGCGCCTGCGTGTCGGCCGGCGAGGCCTTCCCCGCGCCGCTGTTCGAGCGGTTCACCTCGACGTTCGCCGTCGAGATGCTCGACGGCATCGGCTCCACCGAGATGCTGCACATCTTCATCAGCGGCCGGCCCGGCCGGACCCGGGCCGGGTCGACCGGCGAGGTGGTCGCCGGCTACGACGCGAAGATCCTCGACGACGACGGCGCCCCGGTCCCCGACGGGACGCCCGGCAACCTGTGGGTGCGGGGCAGCTCGGCGGCCACCGGCTACTGGCAGCGGATGGACGTCACCCGCCGGGTCTTCCAGGGCGACTGGGTCCGCACCGGCGACACCTACGTGCGCAGCGCCGACGGCTACTTCTCCTCCCTCGGCCGCACCGACGACATCATCAAGGCCGGGGGCATCTGGGTCTCCCCCACCGAGGTGGAGGAGCGGCTGCGGGCGCACCCCGAGGTCCACCAGGTCGTCGTCGTCTCCGTGCCGGACGAGGCCGGGCTGGACAAGCCGGTGGCCTGCGTCGTCCTCGCCGACGGCGCCGCTGTGACCACCGACGGCCTGGTCGCCTTCTGCCGCGACGGCCTCGCCGCGTTCAAGCGGCCGCGCAACATCCTGGTCTTCGACGAGCTGCCGACGACCGCCACGGGCAAGCTGCAGCGGTTCCGCATCCGCGAGCTCGCCGTCGAGCGGCTCGGCAGCGCGCGCTCCGACGCCCCCGTGCCGGCCTGACCGCGCCCGAGCCCACCCCTCTCGAGGAGAGCAGCCCCGTGCCCTACGTGATCGGCAGCGAGTGCATCGACACGACCGACAAGTCCTGTGTGGACGAGTGCCCGGTCGACTGCATCTACGAGGGCGACCGCAAGCTCTACATCAACCCCAGGGAGTGCATCGACTGCGGCGCCTGCGAGCCGGTCTGCCCGGTCGAGGCGATCACCCAGGACCGGCGGGTGAGCGACGAGAACGAGGCGCACGTCGCCGACAACCGGCGCTTCTTCGTCGATCCCCTCCCCGGCCGGGACGCCCCGCTCGGCAGCCCCGGCGGCGCGTCGGCGGTCGGCAGGCTGGGCGTCGACACCGAGCTCGTCGCCGGCGCCTGACCGCCGCGGCTCAGCCGGCCTCCTCCGGCCCGCGTGCCTCCCGGATCACCATCTCCTGCGCGCCGCTGGCCAGGACGGCGCCGGCGCGGTCGAACAGCGTGCTGGTGTACCAGCCGCGACCGGCCGCCACCGTGGTGCCGACGTGGTCCATGAGCACCCAGTCGTCCATCCGCACCGGGCGGTGGAACCAGACGGCGTGGTCGAGGCTGGCCATCGAGCGGACCCGGGGGCCCATCAGGTGCGCCAGCCCGCTGAAGAGGTCGGAGACGTGGACGGCGACGGCGGCCTGGTGCAGCGCGCCCCCCTCCGCCGCGCTCGGTGCCCGCACCCAGGTGCGCATCGGGTGCGCGCGGTCGGCCCGGGGATCGGGGTCGCGCACCTCGACGCCGGGCAGGATCGACGGCAGCGGCTGGGACTCCTCGGGGCCGCGCACCTCGGGCATCGTCCCGGACTGCCGGTCCGGGCCCTCCTCGGGCCGGGCGAACGACGCCGCCAGCCGGAAGATCACCCGGCCCTCCTGGCGGGCGGCGACGGTGCGGGCGGAGTAGGAGTGCCCGTCGCGGTCGCGCTCGACGTCGAAGACCACCGGCAGCCGGGCGTCGCCGCGGCGCAGGAAGTAGCCGTGCAGCGAGTGCGGCACCCGCTCGTCGGAGACGGTGCGGGCGGCCGCGACCAGTGCCTGCGCCGCCACCTGCCCGCCGTACAGGCCGTTGTGCCGGTTCTCGGTGGGCGCGCCGGTGACGAAGCGGTCGGGCGCCTCCTCGACGACGGTGAGCAGCTCCCGCAGCTGGACGGCGCTCATGAGGCCACCACACCGTCGTCCAGCAGCCGGCGGACCTCGTCGTCGGCGACCCCCCAGGCGGCCAGCGCCGACCGGGTGTCCTCGCCGGGCAGCCGGGGAGCGCCGCGGACGGCGCCCGGGGTGCGCGAGAACCGCGGGGCCACGCCGGGCTGGGCGACGCCGTCGACGTCGACGTAGCTGCCGCGCGCCGCCAGGTGCGGATCGGCCGGCGCCTCGGCGAGCCCGAGCACCGGGGTGACACAGGCGTCGGAGCCGGCGAAGTGCGCGGCCCACTCGTCGCGGGTCCGGGTGGCGAAGACCGCCGCGAGCCGGCGCCGGTGCTCGGGCCAGGCCGCGACGTCGTGCTGGTGCGACAGCTCCCCGGTCAGCCCGAGGCCCTCGAGCAGCCGGGCGTGGAACTGCGGCTCGATCGCGCCGACGGCGACGTGCCGGCCGTCGGCGCAGGCGTAGGTCGTGTAGAACGGCGCGGCTCCGTCGAGCACGTTCGCCTCCCGGCGGTCGGTCCACACCCCGGCGGCGAGCATGCCGTGGACCATCGTGATCAGGGAACTGGCGCCGTCGACCATCGCGGCGTCCACGACCTGCCCCCGGCCGCTGGTCCCCCGCTCCAGGAGGGCCGCCAGCACGCCGACGACGAGGAAGAGCGAGCCCCCGCCGAAGTCCGCGCCGATGTTCAGCGGCGGCACCGGGTGGTCGGCGGGGCCGATGGCGTGCAGCGCGCCGGTCAGCCCCAGGTAGTTGATGTCATGGCCGGCCTCGGCGGCGCGGGGACCGGTCTGCCCCCACCCGGTCATCCGCGCGTAGACCAGCCGGGGGTTGCGGGCCAGCGCCTCCTCGGGACCGAGACCGAGCCGCTCGGTGACCCCGGGACGCAGGCCCTCGACGAGCACGTCGGCGCCGTCCAGCAGCCGCAGCAGCAGGTCCCGGCCCTCGGGGCGCTTGAGATCGACGGCGGCGCAGGGCCGGCTGCGGTGCAGCAGCTCCTGCTCCGGCGGCAGGAGGACGCGCGCGCCGCCGGGCCGGTCGACCCGCAGCACGTCGGCGCCGAGCTCGGCCAGCAGCATGGCGGCGTAGGGGGCGGGGCCGAGGCCGGCCAGTTCGACGACGCGGACGCCGCGCAGCGGGCCCGAGCCCGGGCGCACGGCGGGTCGGGGTTCGGCAGCAGGCTCCACGAGGGGTCACCGTAGCCACCTGCCCCACCGGCACCGGCCGGTCTAGGGTGCCGCCATGCCCACGAGCCTGCGAGCCGTCGACCTGGACTTCATCGACTCCGCGAAGCACCGCGTCACGGTCAGCCACGTGCTGCCCGCGTCACCCGACGTCGTCTTCGCCGCACTCGCCGAGGACCCGGCCGGCTGGGGCGCCTGGTTCCCCGGCTTCACCGACGCCGGCCGCTACCTCACCCCCGGCCCGCACGGGGTGGGCTCTCAGCGGGAGGTGTTCGCCCGCGGTTCCCGGTTCCTGGAGACCGTCCTCGCCTGGGAGCCGGGCCGCCGGTGGGCGTTCCGGGTGGACGAGGCGGGGCTGCCGGCCGTCCGGGCGCTGGCCGAGAACTTCCTGCTGACGCCCGAGGGCAGCGGCACCCGGGTCGACTACACGATGGCGCAGGAGACCAGCCCCGGCTTCGTCGGCGGGCTGATCATCCGGTTCGCCGGCGGTCAGCTGCGCAAGGCCCTCAAGAACCTCGGGACGCACCTGACGAGCAGCGACCGCGCCTAGTCACCCGCTCGCTCGTCGCCGGTGGCCTGGTCGCTCGCGGCCTCGGCCGTGGCGCGCCGGCCGGTGACCAGCGCCGCGCTGGCCTCGCCGAAGGGGCTCGTGGTGAAGCCCAGGCCACTGAGCAGCCCGGCGAGCGTGCGGTTCATCGTCTCCTGCAGCCACCGGTCGGTGTCCGGCGGGCGCGGCGCCTCCCGCGTGGCGCGCACGTGCTGGGTCCAGGCCACGACGACGCCGTCGTGCAGCGAGGTCGGCGTCAGGCACACCCCGCCGCGGGACCGGGTCGCCGTCCGGCCGCTGCAGTCGTGCAGCGGCAGCCCCACCTCGACCAGGGCCGCTCCGAGCTGGCAGAGCAGCCCGACCAGCGGGGAGACGTCGTCGACCAGGGCGTCCCACTCCTCGCCGACCCGCTCGAGCTCGCCGGAGAGGTCGGCCAGCCACGCGCGGTCCTCGGGCGAGGGGCGCCGGGACAGCCGGCCGCCCTCGCGCCGGACGCCGTACGCGGGGGCACCCCCGATCCCGCCCTCCGGGCTCAGCGGTCCGGTCGCCCAGACCGCCTCGTTCTGGTCGGCGTAGGGACCGGCGACGACGAGGTCGGCGCCGTCGACCAGCCACCAGGCCGGTCCCGTCGCCACCTGCTGGGCCGTTCCACAGTCCGACCCCGACCCGTGCACGTCACACCCCCGTTCGCGCCGACTGCTCCGGCCGTTGGTCGGTCCCGGCTCGGTCCGACGCTGGGATATCGGCGCGGGGGTCGAGTGACTCCAGTCCCAGTTCTGCCAGCGATCGCGCGGAACGGGGTCAAGGGTTGCCCGTGTGAGTCACGGACAACCGGGTCAGGCGCCGACGGGGTCGCGCAGCGCGGCGGCCGCGACCGCCCGGTAGCAGCGCAGGTGGGCCTCGGCGACGGCGTCCCAGCCGAGTCCCGCGGCGAGAGCGCGACCGGCCGCGATCCGTTCCTCGTCCGGGGCGCCGGCGGCCAGCAGGCCGGCGGCGAACCCGGCCGGGTTCCCGGCGAGAGCGGTGACGTGGCCGGCGACGGCGCGCACCGCGGGCAGGTCCCGCGCGACGACGGGCACCCCGGCGGCCAGCCCCTCCAGCACGGCGGAGCCGAACCGCTCCTCGGTCGACGGCACCGCCAGGGCCTGGGCGCCGGCCACCAACGGGGCGAACTCCTCGTCCGGCACGTGGCCGAGGACGAGCGGGTACACCTCCAGCTCCTGCGCCCGCGACTCGACCACGGACCGGTACCAGCGGTGGTCGCTCAGGGCCTCGCCGGCCAGCACCAGCGCCAGGTCGGGCCGGGTCAGCCGCACCGTGGCCATCGCCTCGACCAGGTCGAGGGTGCCCTTGCGCGGTTCCACCCCGCCGACGGCCAGCACGTACCGGCCCAGGCGGGCCCGCCAGCGGTTGCGGCCGGCCGCGTTCCCGGGGTCCGCGGCCGCGGCGAAGCGGGCGGTGTCCACGCCTCCGGGGAGGACGACGGCCTCGCGACCCCACCGGGCCCGGATCTGCGCGGCGCCGGCCGCCGAGGAGCAGAACAGCGCCCGGGGCCGGAGGAAGGCCCGCTCGTGGCAGGCGGCCGGCTCGGCCTCGCCGCACGCGTCGGAGGCGGCTGCGGCGTGGTGCACCGTGCGGACGCAGCCGGGCACCGCGTCGGCGCTCGTGCAGTCCTGCGCGTGCACGACGTCGTACCGCTCGTCCGCGGCGGCGACGGCCATCCCGAGTTCGGCGACGGCCCGGCGGGTCCGCGCAGCCGCGTCCTCCCCCGGCTCGTCGGGGAAGGGCACCGGACGGAGCCGGACGCCGGGCTCCGGTGCGCGGGCGGGGCCGTCGTCCGGACGCCCGCCGAGCGACCAGACCGTCACCTCGCACCCGGCGCGGGCCAACGCCTCCGCCAGCGCCTCGGTGTGCGCGCGGACGCGCCGGGGCGGGTCGAGACCCAGCAGCAGGGCGATGTTCACGCGCGCACCTCCGGGGCGACGTGGGCTGACGACCCGCAGCCTGTCGGCACGGCGTGTCCACGGGGTGACGAACACGGCGAGTTCTCGTTACCGACGGCTGCCAGCCGGTTCCCAGCCGCCTGACCGGTCCCTCCCACCCGCGGGGGCCAGCGTGGCGCCATGGACGGACCCCGCTGGCTCTTCGACCCCGCCGCCGCACGGGCCTCCGTGCTGGCCCACCGCCCGCCCGGGTGCTCAGCGGTCACGTGCGTCGTGTCCGACGCCGTGTGGGCCGACGTCGTCGCGCTGCTGCGGTGGGCCGACGCCGGGACCCGAGCGCCGGCGCCGCTGGCCGCGGGGACGTGGTGGCGGCTGGCCTCGGGGTGCGCCGAGCTGCTGCACCGGCTGCCCGGGATGTGCGCGGAGCTGGGCGAGCCGTGGGGTGTCCAGGGCCGACCGGGCGAGGACGAGCTCTCCGTGGAGCGGCGGCTGGCCCGGGCGACCGCGCGGCTCTCCGGTCTGCTGCGCTCGCCGCACCCGGTCCCGCTGCGACGGCTGGCGACCGAGGTCGACGCGCTGGGTGCGGCGGCGATCGGCGCCCTCGTCGAGACCGGATGCCCCTGACCGGCGAGGCCCTCGGCGTAGGACGGCCTGCCCCACCTCGACACGAATCTCCATCAATCCGATGGACTTGACAGGGAAACACCGATCCCGTTCCCTGGAGCACGTGCCCGAGACGCCTGCGCTGTACCGCCGGTCCGCCGTGGACCTGCTGCGGGTCGCGAGCGCACTCTGTCCGGCCTCCTGACGCCGTCCGACCGCACATCCCCCCGCGCGCTCCGCCGACGGAGCCGCGCCGCACGTCAGGATCTCCCGTGACCTCCAGCACCTCGCTCCTCGGCGCCGCCCTGCCCGCCCCCGCGGCGGACCTGCTCGCGTCGATCACCGCGCACGGCGGCCCCGCCCGCGCCGCCGCCCCGCACCGCCTCCCCGACGACGTCACCACCCGGCGGACCAGCGCGGCCGCCCTGGCCGCCGCCCTCGCCGCCAACGCGGCGGCCTGGACCGACCTCGTGGAGTACCAGGCACACAGCCGGTGGACCCACCTGCTCGACCCGGCCACCGCCGCGGCCGCACTCGACCCCGCCCTGCACGACGACCTCGCCGCCGCCCAGATCTGGCTGCTCTCGTGGATGCCGCAGCAGGGCACCCCGCTGCACGACCACGGCGGCTCGGCCGGCGCCTTCGCCGTCGTCTCGGGCGCGCTGACCGAGCTGACGGTCACCGACCGCGGCGACGGCGGGGTCCGCGACTCCGAGGCCGCGCTCACCGCCGGCCGGGTGCGCCCGTTCGGGCCGCACCACGTGCACCAGGTGACCAACACCGGCACGGTGCCGGCGGTCAGCGTGCACGTCTACGAGCCGCGGCTGACCGTCATGAACACCTACCGGATCGCCGGTTGCGGGTTGCTCCAGACCGGCAGCGAGCGCGCCGGCGTCGACTGGTGACGCGCACCGCCTGAGCCAGTCCCCCCGAGCCCGCGCCCGGGCGGCGTCGTCCGACGGAGGGACGGCGCCGTCCGGGCGCGTCCGGGTTCAGCGCAGCGCCGCGGGCGGCCCGTCGTCGCCGGTCAGCGGCCGCTGCCACCACGCCACGTCGTGCCACGACCCGTCCTTGAACCCCACCCGCCGGAACGTGCCGACCGGCTCGAACCCCAGGGCCCGGTGCAGGCCCTCGCTGGCCGGGTTGGGCAGCGTGATGCCGGCCAGCGCGGTGCGGTGGCCACGGGCGGCGAGCCGGGTGAACAGCGCCTCGTACAGCGCCCGCCCGGTACCGGTGCGGCGCAGCCCCGGCTCCAGGTAGACGCTCACCGTGCACGACCAGCGGTAGGCCGCCCGGGTCATCCACTCCCCGCCGTAGGCGTAGCCGACGACCCGGTCGTCCCGCTCGGCGACGAGCCAGGCGTGCCCCTCCTGCGCCCGCGCGATCCGCGCCGCCATCTCGGCTGCCGACGGCGGCTCGAGCTCGAACGAGACGGCCGCGTCGGTCACGTAGGGGGCGTAGACCTCGGCGCAGCGGGGAGCGTCGGCCGGGACGGCGTCGCGGATCAGCACTGTGGCACGGTACGGGGCCATGACGGCCGTCCTGTCGATCCAGTCCCACGTCGCCTTCGGCCACGTCGGGAACTCCTCGGCGGTGTTCCCCCTGCAGCGGCTGGGCATCGAGGTCTGGCCGGTGCACACCGTGCAGTTCTCCAACCACACCGGCTACGGCGAGTGGCGCGGGCGGGTGTTCGACGGCCAGGCGGTCGACGAGGTGGTCGAGGGCATCGCCGACCGCGGCGTGCTGGGCGGCTGCGACGCCGTCCTCTCCGGCTACCTCGGCTCGGCCGACATCGGCCACGCCGTCGTCGGCGCCGTCGGCCGCGTACGGGCGGCCAACCCGGCGGCGGTCTACTGCTGCGACCCGGTGATCGGCGACGTCGGCCGCGGGGTGTTCGTGCGGCCGGGCATCCCCGAGTTCATGCGCGAGGTGGCCGTGCCCACCGCGGACCTCGTCACCCCCAACCACTACGAGCTCGACCTGCTCTCGGGGACGACGACGAAGTCGCTGGACTCGGTGAAGGACGCCGTCGCCGCCGTCCAGGCACTGGGCCCGAAGGTCGTGCTGACCACCTCGCTGGTCGCCGACGACACCCCCGACGACGCGGTGGACCTGCTGGCGTCGGAGGGCGGCCGGCACTGGCGGGTGCGCACCCCGCGGCTGGACGTCGCGGTCAACGGCGCCGGCGACGCGATCGCGGCGCTGTTCCTCGCCCACTGGCTCGACACCCGCTCCGCCGCCGAGGCCCTCGCCCGCGCCGCCGCGTCGGTGCACGGGCTGCTGGCCGCCACCGAGGCCGCCGGGTCCCGCGAGATCCTGCTCGTCGCCGCGCAGGAGGAGTTCGTCAGCCCCAGTTCCACGTTCGCCGTCGACGAGGTCTGACGCGGCCCTCCGCGAGGGGATGACCCCGGGCCCGGCCGCGGTTGTCGTGGCCTGCAGCCCCCTCCCGGAAGGACCTCCCGTGCACGTGTTCCTGACCGGCGGCACCGGCCTCGTCGGCTCCGCCGTCCTCACCGCCCTGCTCGACGACGGCCACACCGTGTCCGCGCTCGCCCGCAGCGACGCCTCCGCCGCCCGCCTGACCGGGGCCGGCGCCACCGTCGTCCGCGGCGACCTCACCGACGCGCACGTGCTGGCCAGGGCCGCCGGCGACACCGACGGGTTCGTGCACACCGCAACCCCCGGCGACGAGACCAGTGCGGCCGTCGACGCCGCGCTGCTCGACGCCGTCCTGCCGGTGCTGGCCGGCACCGGGAAGCCGTACGTGCACACCAGCGGCGTCTGGATCCTGGGCGACGGCGTGGTCGACGAGACCTCTCCCCTCGCCCCGCCGGAGCTCACCGCGTGGCGGCTGCCCCTGGACGCGCGGGTCCGCGACGCGGCGTCGGCCGGCGTCCGCAGCGTCGTCATCGCGCCCGGGATCGTGCACGCGCCGGGCGCCGGCATCGCCGCCACGGTCCTCACGGACGGCCCGCGGACGCCCGACGGCGCGCTCGTCCTCCCCGGCAGCGGCGAGCAGCACTGGACCACCGTGTCGGCGGCCGACCTGGGCCGGCTCTACGCGCTGGCCCTGCAGAGCGCTCCGGCCGGCAGCTGGTACCTGGGCGTCAGCGGGCACAACCCGACCGTCCGCGAGATCGGGCTCGCGGCCACCGCGGGCGGCGATGTCGTGGGCAGCACGGCGGAGGAGACCGTCGAGCGGCTCGGCCTGTTCGGTGCCGCGCTGCTGCTGGACCAGCAGGCGGACGGCGCCCTGGCCCGCACGGAGCTGGGCTGGGAGCAGACCGGGCCCACGCTGCTCGACGAGCTGGCGGGCGACCTGGCGCCTCAGGGCAGCCGGTAGACCGAGTCCGGGACGTCGGTGACGAACATGTGGCCCGGCGCGTGGGTGATGGCCAGCGGTGGCCGGGACGCGAGCACCGCGGCCTGCGGCGTCACCCCGCACGCCCAGAACACCGGGACGTCGCCGGGCTGCGCCTCGACGGGGTCGCCGTAGTCGGGCGCGGCCAGGTCGGCGATGCCCAGCCCGCCCGGGTCCCCCACGTGCACCGGCGCCCCGTGCACCTGCGGCATCCGGGCGGTGACCTGCACGGCGGTGGCGACCAGCGCCGCGGGCACCGGACGCATCGAGACCACGAGCGGGCCGGAGAGCCGGCCGGCCGGGCGGCAGGGCACCGACGTCCGGTACATCGACACGTTGCGGCCCTGCTCGAGGTTGCGGACCGGGACGCCGGCGTCCCGCAGCGCGGTCTCGAAGCTGAAGCTGCAGCCGATCAGGAAGGCCACGAGGTCGTCGCGCCAGACGTCGCACACGTCGGTCGGCTCGTCGACCAGCTCGCCGTCCCGCCACACCCGGTACCGGGGCAGGTCGGTGCGCAGGTCCGCGCCCGGGGCCAGCGTGGTCTCCGGCGAGCCCGGGTCGGTGACCTCGAGCACCGGCACCGGCCGCGGGTTCCGCTGGGCGAACAGCAGCATGTCCCAGGCCCAGTCCCGGGGGAGGACGACGAGGTTGGCCTGCGTGAACCCGGGCGCGGCGCCCGAGGTGGGGACGGCCAGGCCCGCCCGGTACTGCGCGCGGTGCTCGGCGGGAGCGGCCATGCCGTCCATGCTGGCCCTCCGCCGACCGCCGCGCAGACAGCGCAAGAACGGTCGGGCACCGGGACGGCACGGGCGGCCAGACTCCCCCCGTGGCCGATTCCCCCTCCTCCGCCTCCGCCGGCCGGGACCGCCTGCGGGAGCTGATCGACGCCGTCCTGGACGAGGACAACCGGACGCTGCCCGACATGGCCGGCGACGCCTACGCCAGCCCCTGGTACTTCAGCCGGCAGGTGACCGCCGGGGCCGGGGAGCCGCCGGTCGCCCTGCGCCGCCGGGTGCTGCTCGAGCGGGCGGCCTGGCAGCTGCGCGGCGGCGCGACCGTCACCGACACCGCGTTCGCCGCCGGCTACGACTCGGTCGAGGGCTTCGCCCGCGCGTTCGCCCGCGCGTACGGCCGCCCGCCCGGCACCGACGTCGGAGCGGGGCAGTCCGCCCGGGACACCCACTGGCTGCCCGCGCCGAACGGGATCCACTTCCACCCGCCGATGTCGCTGTGGGTCGCCGACGAGCCGTCGCGGCGTCCTGCCGACGAAGTCAGCGCGCTGATGGTGCACCACGACGTCGAGGACACCCGGGCGCTGATCGACGTCGTCAAGGGCCTGCCCGAGGAGGAGTACCGGCGGGTCCGGCTGCCCGGCTGGACGGTGCTGCCGTGGGACGGCGCCGAGGAGTCGGTGGCCGCGGTGCTGTCCACCCTCGTGTGGACCAAGGAGGTCTGGCTGGCCTCCATCGAGGGCGCCGACCAGCCGGTGCGCGGCGCCGACGACCCCGCCGCACTGCTCGCCCGGCACGACGCGGTGGCCCCGCGGTGGCTGGCCGCCGTCCGCGACATCGCCCGGCGCGGGGCGTGGGGCGACCGGCTGGTCGACGCGCTGTGCGAGCCGCCCGAGACCTTCGTGCTCGGCAGCGTCGTCGCCCACGTGCTCACGTACTCCGCGCACCGGCGGCTGCTGGTCCGCTCGCTGCTGCGCGACGCCGGCGTGGAGATCGACACCGGTGACCCGATCGACTGGCTGACCCGGAGGGATGCCCCGTGACCCGCACCGTCTACTACACCGCCACTACGCTCGACGGCTTCATCGCCACCCCCGACCACTCGCTGGCCTGGCTACTCTCGCGGGAGATCGACGCCGAGGGACCGATGGGCTACAAGGAGTTCGAGAAGTCGGTCGGCGCGATCGTCATGGGCTCCAGCACCTACCGGTGGATCCGTGAGCACGAGCCGTCGTCCTGGGCCTACACCGTGCCGGCGTGGGTCCTCACCCACCGCGACGACCACGAGCCCTACGCCGGTGCCGACATCCGGTTCACCGCCGCCGACACCCTGGAGGCGCTGACGGCGCTGCACGCCGAGATGGTGGCCGCCGCCGGCGAACGCGACGTCTGGGTGGTCGGCGGCGGGGACCTCGCCGGCCAGTTCGCCGACCTCGGCCTGCTCGACGCCGTCGAGGTCTCCCTCGCCCCCGTCACCATCGGCGCCGGTGCGCCGCTGCTCCCCCGGCACGTGGAGCTGCGGCGCACCGAGTGGACGGTGAACGGCGAGTTCGTCTGCATCCGCTACGACGTGGTGAAACCCGCTTGAACCGGCGGTGATGCTGGAGCGGTGCGGCTGACCTTCCGGCGGATGGCCGACCGGCGTGCCGTGGAGTCGCTGGTCGAGCGGGACGACGGGGTGGTGTTCACCGTCCGCGGCGCCGGCGGGGGCTCCGGCCTCCCGCACGACCTCGTGCACGCGCTCGTCGAGTCCTCGCTGGGGATCACGGACGGCGTGTGGGGAACGGTCGCCGACGGCGCGGTGTGGACGACGATGCGGCACGTCTCCGGGCGCCGTCCGCCGCACGCCGCGGAGCGGTCGGAGCGGCTCAAGCGCTCGCGCGCGGGCGCAGTCATGCGGGCGGAAGCGCTGGCCGACCTGGTGCACCGGATGGCCGAGGGCGCCGAGGTCCTGCCCGGCGAGATAGCGCGGGCCGGGGTGTCGGCCGACCGGCTGGCCGCGGCCGCGGAGACGCTGCGGGCGGCCGGCCGGCGCTGGGCCGCGATGGCACCCGGTGAGGAGTGGGTGCAGGAGTGGCCGGGGCGGCGCGGGCCCCGCCGCTGAGCGTTCCCGGCACGCCATGATCTGTGCCGTGGACCTGAACTCCGACCTCGGCGAGGGCTTCGGCCGGTGGACCCTCGGGGACGACGAGGCGCTGCTCGACGTCGTGACCAGCGCGAACGTGGCGTGCGGCTTCCACGCCGGCGACCCGGTGATCCTGCGTCGGGTGTGCGAGCAGGCGGCGGCCGCCGGGGTCGCGATCGGCGCGCAGGTCTCCTACCGCGACCTCGCCGGGTTCGGTCGGCGGTTCGTCGACGTCGAGCCGCACGAGCTCACCCAGGACGTCGTCTACCAGCTCGGCGCGCTGGAGGCCTTCGCCCGCGTGGCCGGCACCCGGGTGCGCTACGTGAAGCCGCACGGGGCGCTCTACAACGCGATCGTCGGCCACGAGGAGCAGGCCGCGGCCGTCGTCCGGGCGGTGGTCGAGTACTCCCCCGGCCTGCCCGTGCTCGGTCTGCCGGGATCGGCGTTCCTGCGGCAGGCGGCGGACGCCGGGCTGCCCGTCGTGGCCGAGGCGTTCGCCGACCGCGCCTATACGTCCGAGGGCACGCTGGTCTCCCGGCGGTCCCCCGGCGCGGTGCTGCACGACGCCGACGAGATCGCCCGCCGCTGCCTGGCCATGGCCACCGGCGAGCCGATCGCCGACGCCTCGGGCCGTTCCCTCCTGCTGCGGCCGGACTCGATCTGCGTGCACGGCGACACCCCCGGCGCCGTGGCGATCGCCCGGCGGGTCCGCGCGGAGCTGACCGGCGCCGGCGTCGCGCTGGCGCCCTTCGCGGCCGGCTGATGCGCGTCCTGCCCAGCGGCTCGACGGCGCTGCTGGTCGAGGTGGAGTCGCTGGACGACGTCCTCGGGCTCTACGCCGCGCTGGTCGACGAACCGCTGCCCGGCGTGGTGGACGTCGTCCCCGCGGCGCGCACCGTGCTGGTGGTGACCGACCCGGCGGTGGCGTCGCTCCCCGACGTCGAGGCCTCGCTCCGCCGGGTGCGCCCCCGACCGGGCTCCCGCGGCACCGGTGGGACGGTGGAACTGCCGGTGCACTACGACGGCGCCGACCTGGCCGACGTCGCCGCGCTGTGGGACGTCGCCCCCGACGACGTCGTCGCCCGGCACACCGGCACCGGCTGGACCGTCGCCTTCTGCGGCTTCGCCCCGGGGTTCGGCTACTGCACCCCGGACGGCGAGCCCTGGGACGTGCCGCGGCGCAGCACCCCGCGGACCCGCGTCCCGGCCGGTGCGGTGGGTCTGGCCGGGCCGTTCAGCGGCGTCTACCCCCGCGAGTCCCCCGGCGGGTGGCAACTGATCGGGCGGACCGACGTCGCCGTCCTCGATCTCGGCCGGGACCCGGCGGCGCTGCTGCGGCCGGGCGTCCGCGTGCGGTTCGTGGCGGTGCCATGAAGGCGGTGTCATGAAGGCGGTGCCATGAAGGCGGTGACCGTGCTGGCGACCGGGCCGCTGACCACCGTGCAGGACCTCGGCCGGCCGGGCCGGGGGGCGCTGGGCATCGGCCGGTCGGGGGCCGCCGACCGGGCCGCAGCGGCGCTGGCCAACCGGCTGCTCGGCAACGACCCCGACGCGGCGCTGCTCGAGGTCACGCTCGGCGGCCTGGTGCTGCGGGCCGAGGCCGACCTGCTGGTCGTGACCACGGGCGCCCGGTGTCACGGGGCCACGGCGCACAACGCGCCGGTGCCGCTGGCCGCGGGGCGGGAGCTCCGGCTGGGCGGGCCGGCGACGGGTCTGCGCACGTACGTCGGGCTGCGCGGCGGCATCGACGTCGAGCCGGTGCTGGGGTCCCGCTCCACCGACCTGCTCTCCGGCCTCGGCCCGCCGGTGGTCTCGGTGGGCGATGTCCTGCCCGTCGGCCACGCCCGACAGCCCCTCCCCGACACGGAGCTCGCGCCCCTGGCCGATCCGCCCGGCGGTGAGGTGACGGTGCGGGTGCTGCCCGGTCCCCGGCGCGACTGGTTCGCGGACGATGCGTGGACGGCGCTCACCACCCGGCCGTGGACGGTCACCGCCGAGAGCAACCGCATCGGGTTGCGTCTGGACGGCGAGCCGCTGCGCCGGGAGCGGGAGGGCGAGCTGCCGAGCGAGGGCATGGTGCGCGGGGCGGTGCAGGTGCCGCCCTCGGGGCTGCCGGTGCTGTTCCTCGCCGACGCGCCCGTCACCGGCGGCTACCCGGTGATCGGCTACGTCGCCGACGTCGACGTCGACCGGTGCGCGCAGCTGCGGCCCGGGCAGGACCTCCGGCTGCGCAGCTGAGGACCACACCCCACGGGCCCCCTTCACGCCGAGGACCTGCCGCCGGGCACGTCGGCCACCCGACGGCGTCGACCATGTCGCCGAGGGGGCGACGGCGTCGATCACCTCGCCGAGGGGGGCGACGGCGTCGGGCACCGTGCGCGACGACCGTCGCCGGCGCTCCCGGCGTCTCGGCCACTGTTCGCGAGCGGGTTCGTTCCGGATCGAGAAAGATCATCTCGCCTCGTGATCTTGACTCCAGGCCGGGAGTCTTCGGGCGAAAGGACCTGTGCCAGGTGATCCGTCCCCACCGACACGAGGGCCCCATGCCATGGAGCGCACCCCGAACCGGACCGTCTACCGCCTGCTCGCTGTCGTGGCCGTCGCTGCGGCCCTCCTGCTGACCACAGGCACAGCGGCCGCGGCTCCCGGCCGGTCGCACCTGCCGGATGTCGTACCCCTCGTGGACTGCGTCATGGCCCACCCGGACGGCAGCTGGACCGCCGTCTTCGGCTACGACAATCGGACCGGAGCCACCGTGGACATCCCGTTCGGACCGGGTAACCAGGTCACGCCGGCCGGTTACGACGGCGACCAGCCAGCGCAATTCGCCGCAGGCGTCCACCACGGCGTGTTCGCGGTCGTCGTGTCCCGCGGCGGCGGCCCGATGTGGCACCTCGGCGGGGAGAACCTCGCCGCGCGGTTTGACGGTGCCGTGTGTCCCGCGGCGACGGAGCTGCCCGCCGACGGGAACGGCCTCGGGATGTCGATTGCGCTCTGCGGGGCCGGCGTCCTCGCCATCGTGCTGGTGTACCGGTGGCGCCGACGTGGCCAGCCCACCTGAGGTCGGTCCGGGCCGGCGCAGGAAGCCGCCGTCCAAGAGCCCCGGTGACGGCGAGCGGCTCTGTGGCGCTGCGGTCGATCTCCAGGAGGTCCGTCACTCGGCCGGTCCGCCCGCTGCGCGACCGCTAGTACGGCGGGACGTCGAGGTCGGTGCCGAATCGCGGCGGCCGACTGATCCGGGTGTCGCCGCTCGGCGTGGTGACGACCAGGGCACCGTCGTCGGCCATCCGGTCCGACGACTCGCTGGTCGCGTCGAACCGCCAGCCAGGGGCTTGGTGCTTGAGTCGGTGGTGGTGCTCGCAGAGGCAGCAGAGGTTGCCGTGCTCGGTCCGGCCGTGCGGCCACGGCTCCTGGTGGTCCAGATCGCACACCCGGGCGCGGGCGCGGCAGCCGGGGAAGCGGCAGCGCCGGTCGCGGAGACGGACGAACCGGTCGAGGGCGAGGCTTGGGTCATGTGCCTCCGATCCGGTCGGTGGACCGAGGGCCTGGCCGCGGCGGATGCCGGTGGCGTCGGTGAGCGCCACCAGGCTGCCGCGGAGCATGTCCACCACCGCGATGTGCGGTCGGTGCGCCAGCCCGGTGCCGGCGACGTCGCGCACGCCGATCAGGGCACCGAGGTCCAGCAGCGCGCGTTCCTCGCCGTCGGTCCAGGCGCCGTCGGCGATCGCCCGGTCGGCACCGGACAGGGCGGCGTCGACCGCGGCCCTGTCCCGCGCCGCGGCGCGTGCCATCCACTCGGCCAGCGGTCGGTCGCGGACAGGAGTCGCACCAGGGGAAGGGGCACGAACGAGGTCCGGCCCTGGCTCCCCCGTCGGCTCGGGCTCGGGCTCGGAGTCGGGCTCGGAGTCGGGCTCGGGCTCGGGCTCGGGCTCGGGCTCGGCACTGTCTGCCGGCTCCGGCTTTTGATCGGGCTCGGGCTCTTGTTCAGGAGCAGAAGTCGCCGGCGTGGCCGCGGGCGCGGGGCGGGGCATGAGGCCGAAGGCGTAGCCGAGCTCCCGGACCGCCTCGGCCGGGACCAGGTGACCCTCGACCTGGCCGGGCTCGCTGCCGCCCAGCATCGTCTCCAGCGTCGCCACGAGCGTGAGCGCGATGGACACCGGCGGTAGCCCGTTCGCGCCGGAGCGCAGGATGAGGTCGGCGACCACGTCGGCCATACGCTGCTGTTTGGTCCGCTCGTCGCCTTCGGTCCGCGCCTCCTCGGCGTGCGCCTCCAGCGCCCGGTAGATCGCGACCGCCACCGGCAAGGGCAGGTCCAGCGTCAGGGTCGCTGATCCGTCCCGCCGGTCGAACAACGCCACCCCGCGCCCCCGCATGGCGGCAACGAGCCTGCGGGCCGCGGCGTCGGCGTCCTCCCGCAGCACGATCCGGCGGGCACAGTCCCCGAGCTGCGGGGGCGTCTTGTCCTTCAGCAGGCCGAGGACCCGTGCCTCGATCCGCGCACGCAGTTCGTCGTCGGACACCGGGCCGACCTGGGCGATCATCTGCCGGGCATGCGCCCAGCTGATCTCCGCGGCCTCGAGCAGCGCCAGCGTGCACGGCAGCCGCTCCACCAGCACCAGGGCGTCGCTCAGCCGGTCCGATGCGGTGGCCGCGCTCATCCGCAGAGCGAGGGCGACCTCGTCCACCGCCCACTCGCTCACCTCCGCGAGCGCCTCCGGCCGGGCGGCCCGGGTCGTTGCCGACATGGCGCCCGGCTCGCCGGGCTGCCGGTCCAGTGCACCGTGCGGCCGCAGGCGCGCGAAGGCGGCCAGGGCCCGCACACCCCGCGCCGCAGACCTCGCCTCGTCTCGCCAGGCGGCCAGCGCCTGTGACAACGCGGCGGCCCCGGAGTCGAGCAGCTCGCGCAGCTGCTCCGATCCGGTCACGCACGGGCTGTCGGTATCGATCACGCTGTGGACCGTGCCGGACAGTCGGCCGCGCCGGGCTGCCCTGACGAGACCTGTGGACAGCGACCCGCCTGTGGACAGGTGTTCGAGCCGTGTCGCCGTCACGGGCCACCATGCCTGCCATGCAGATCAGTCGGACGGCAGCCCGCGGGAACCAGAAGATGCCTGGACCCGGCGAGTGCCGCCGTCACCCGCCCGCGCGGCCGCCCTCCGGTGGCAGGTCAGAACGGATACGCCGGCAGGTCCCCGCGCACCGTCACCCACTGCGTCTCGGTGAAGGCCTCGATGTTGGCCTGCGGACCTCCGTGTCGGGAGCCGGTTCCCGATGCGCCGACCCCGCCGAAGGGCGCGACCGCCTCGTCGTTCACCGTCTGGTCGTTGATGTGCACCAGCCCCGACGGGATCCGCTCGGCCAGCTCCAGGCCGGCGTAGACGTCGCGGGTCAGGATGCCGAGCGAGAGGCCGTACTCGGTGCCGGAGGCGAGGCCGACGACCTCGTCGAGCGACGAGAACGGCGTCACCGGGGCGACCGGCCCGAAGATCTCCTCGGCGTACGCGGGGTGGTCGATCGTGACATCCGCGAGCACGGTCGGCCGGTAGAACAGGCCCTCGTACGTCCCGCCGGTCCGCACGGAGGCACCGGCGGAGACCGAGGCCGTGACCAGCCCGTGCACGCGGTCGCGCTGGCCGGCGTCGATCAGCGGCCCGAGCGCGACCTGCTCGCGGAACGGGTCACCGACCGGCAGGCCGGCCACCTTCTCGGTCAGCACCTGGGTGTACTCCTCGGCGATCGACTCGTGCACCAGGTGCCGCGACGTCGCCATGCAGATCTGCCCCTGGTGGGAGAAGGTCCCCCAAGCCCCGACCGACGCCGCGGCCGTCACGTCGACGTCGGGCAGCACGATCAGCGCCGAGTTGCCGCCGAGCTCCAGGTGCGCACGCTTGAGGTGCTGGCCGGCGAGCGCCCCGACCGCCCGGCCGGCCCGCGTCGAACCGGTGAAGGCGATGACCCGGACCTCCGGGGCGACGACCAGCGCCTCGCCGACGTCGGCGCCACCCGGCAGCACCTGGAACACCCCCGCCGGCAGCCCGGCCTCCTCGAAGACCCGCGCGAAGACCGCACCGCCCGAGATCGCGGTGCGCGGGTCCGGCTTGAGGACAACGGCGTTGCCGAGTGCGAGCGCGGGGGCGATGGCACGGATGGCGAGGATCGTCGGCACGTTGAACGGAGCGATCACGCCCACCACACCGGCCGGCACCCGGCGGGCCATCGACAGCCGCGGGGAGCCGGTGCGCAGCAGCTCGCCGTACGGGTGCGAGGGCAGGGCGGAGGCCTCGAAGCACTCCTGCGCGCTGGTGTGCACCTGGAAGTCGCCGAACGGCTGGATCGCCCCGGACTCGCGGGCCAGCCAGCCCTTGATCTCGTCCGCGTGCTCCTCCAGCAGCGAGCCAGCGCGACGCAACACCCGGGCGCGCTGCTCGAACGGCGCCGCCGCCCACGAACGCTGTGCGTCGGCAGCGCGGGCCGCGGCGGCAGCGACATCGGCCGGGGTGGCCCGGCCGACCGGTGCGATCACGTCGCCCGTGGCGGGCTCGACCGCGTCGTAGGTACCGCCGGCCCCGTCCGTCCAGGCACCGGTCCAGAGCTTCCCCTGCCAGGCGCCGTCCTCGAGCAGTGCCATGTCGATGTCCCCTCAGTCAGCGGCGCGCAGCTCGGCCAGGATCGGCCCGGCCACCTTGTACGCGTGGTTGGCGGCCGGCACACCGGCGTACACGGCGGCGTGCTGGAGCACCTCGGCGATGTCGTCGTCGGTCAGCCCGTTGTTCACCGCGGCACGGACGTGCAGGGCGAACTCGTCCCAGTGCCGCAGCGCGATGGTGATCGACAGCGTCGCGATGCTCCGCTCGCGGCGGGAGAGCCCGGGCCGCTGCCAGACGTCGCCCCACGCCACCCGGGTGATGAAGTCCTGGAAGCCCTCGGTGAACGGGGTCGTGGCCGCCACCGCGCGGTCGACGTGCGCGTCCCCGAGCACCTCGCGCCGGGTGCGCATGCCCGCGGCGCGGCGCTCCTCGTCGGTCGTGGGTCCCGGTTCGGAGGTCATCGCCCGGCTCCGTCGACGTGGGCCAGCAGTGCCCCGGTGACCTCGAGCGTCCGTTCCAGGTTGGCCAGGTGCGCCGCTGGGCTCACCGAGAGGAACACCGAGCCGGGGATCCCGGCGGCGATCGCCTGCTGGTGCTCCGGCGGGAGCGAGGGGTCGTCCGCGCCGGAGACGACGAGGGTCGGCGCCGCGATCCGCCCGAGGTCCGACCGGAGGTCCAGGTCGGCGACGACCTCGCAGCACGCCGCGTATCCCTCGTCGTCGGAGCCGGCGACCATCGCCTCGAGCCGCGCCACCAGGTCGGGGTGCGACGCGGCGAACGCCGGGGTCAGCCAGCGGCTCACCACGGTGGGAGCGAAGCCAGCCGTCCCGCCGGTCCGCGCGAGAGCAGCCCGGTCCCGGAAGCCCTGGGGCTCGGTCTTCGCCGAGCTGCACATGACGGCGATCCGGTCGACCCGCGCCGGCTCGCGCACCGCCATCCGCATCGCCGTCATGCCGCCGAGCGAGATGCCCGCGACGTGCGCCCGGGCCGCGCCGAGCCGGTCGAGCAGCGCGACGACGTCGTCCACCAGGTCGTCGAGGGTCCACCGGCCGGCCGGAGAGGGTGAGTCGCCGTGTCCGCGGGTGTCGTAGGTGACCACCCGGAAGCGCTCAGCCAGCGCCGGCACCTGCGGGTCCCACATCCCCCGGGTTGCCCCGAGCGAGTTCGAGAGGACGACGACCGGCGCGTCGGCAGGCCCGTCCTCGGTGTAGGCGACCTCGACGGCGGTCATGCCCCTCCTTCGACGAGTTGCGCGTGCTCGGCCAGAGCGGCGTCCGCCTGGGCCCCGGCCTCGCCGACGTCGAGCCCCGCGGCGGCCGGGATGACCTGGGCCGCCGCCTCGGCCGTGGCGGCCATCCGCGCGGGATCCACCCGCAGGCACGCCAGCGACTCGGCCAGCCAGGACGCCGCCGAACCCACCGTGACCAGCAGGTCGGCCAGGGTCGGCCACTCGCTGTGCCAGGCGCCGGCGGCCCGCTCGTGCTCCTGCTCCATCGCGGCGAAGAGCGTGGCCACCATCCCCGGCGCGCGGCGGGCGCAGGCCCGGGCGGAGATGGCGGCGACCGGGTTGTTCTTGTGCGGCATGGCCGAGGACCCGCCGCGGAGCTCGCTGACCTCGCCGACCTCGCCGACCTCCGTCTGGGCGAGGAGCACGACGTCGACGGCCACGGTGGCGACCACTCCCGCCGCCGCGCCCAGCGCACCCGCCAGGTCCGCGATCGGCAACCGCACCGTGTGCCACGGCAGCGCGGTCGTCTCCAGCCCGAGCTCCTCGGCGAGTGCGTCGCGCACGAGGGGACCGGCCCCGGCGAGGGTGCCCACCGCGCCGCCGTACTGGACCGGCAGCGACGCCACCACCTCGGCCAGCCGGGTCCGGGCGCCGTCGAGGCCGGCCGTCCAGCCGGCGGCCTTCAGCCCGAACGTCGTCGGAAGCGCCTGCTGCATGAGCGTGCGGCCCATGAGGACGTCGTCCCGGTGCGTCCGCGCCAGGCCCGCAGCGGACTGCGCGGCCGCTGCCAGGTCGGCGTCGATCACCGCGATCGCCGCGCGGCTCATCAGCATCAACGCGGTGTCGACGACGTCCTGGCTCGTCGCGGCCACGTGCACGGCCCGGGCGGCGTCCGGGCCCACGGCGTCGCGCAGCACCCGGACCAGCGGCGGCACCGGGTTGCCGGCATCGGCGGCCCGCGCGACGACGGTCGCGAGGTCCAGCCGGCCGGGGTCGGCGCAGGCGGCGGTGACGGCGTCGGCCGCCGTGGTGGGCACCAGCCCGGCACGCGCGGCGGCACGGGCCAGCGCTGCCTCCACGGCCAGCAGCGACCGGAACCACGCGTCGCCGGAGACCGCCGCGGAGGCACCGCCGCGCGCGAAGGTGCCGTCGAGGAGACCTGTCACGCCGCCCTGCCTACCAGCCGCACCGGTACCCCGCTCAGACCGCGAAGAAGACGGTCTCGGACTCCCCCTGGAGCCGGACGTCGAAGCGGTAGCCGTCCCCGGTGGGCACCGCGAGCAGGGTGTCGCGGCGGGCCTCGGCCACCGACCGGAGGACGACGTCCTCGGCGTTCGCGGCCTCCTCGTCGGCGAAGTAGATCCGGGTGACCACCCGGTCGAGCAGGCCGCGGGCGAAGACCGAGACGTCGACGTGCGGCGCCTGCAGGCCGCCCTCGCCGTCGGGCACCCGGCCGGGCTTGACGGTGAAGACGGCGAACTCGCCACTCAGCGTCTGCGACCGGGCGTACCCGCGGAAGCCGGGGTACTCCGCCGCCCCGCGGGGGTCCTCCGGCGACGGGAAGCGGCCGTCGGGGTCGGCCTGCCAGGTCTCGACCATCGCGTCGGGCACGACCTCCCCCGCGCCGTCGATCACCCGGCCGCGGATCCAGAACCCGTCGGTGGTGCCCTCCGCGGCGGCCCACTCCCCGTCGGCCCAGCTCAGCCCGATCGCCAGGTACGGCCCGACGGTCGCGCTCGGTGTGGTGCCGCGGCGCAGCGGTCCGGTGAGGAAGCCGCTGCCGCGCTGTCCCGAGCGGGGCTGGAAGGGGCCCGGCGGGTCGGCCGGCACGTCCAGGGGGTTCACGCCACGTCCCCGTCGTCATCTGCGGGGTCGGAGGCCTCGAACGGGGTCTGCTCGGCGCCGCGGAGCACGATGTCCCACTCGAAGGCCAGTGCCCAGTTGTCCTGGGTGCGCTCGAGGGAGAACCGGCTGATGGCGCGGTCGCGGGCGACCGGCGGGATGGCGTTGAAGATCGGGTCCTGCCCGAAGAGCGGGTCGTCCGGGAAGTACATCTGGGTCACCAGGCGCTGGGTGAACGCGCGCCCGAAGAGCGAGAAGTGGACGTGCGCCGGCCGCCAGGCGTTGTGGTGGTTCCCCCACGGATAGGCGCCGGGCTTGATCGTCAGGAACTCGTAGCGGCCCAGGTCGTCGGTGACCACCCGGCCCAGCCCGTCGAAGTGCGGGTCCAGCGGCGCCGGCCACTGGTCGACGACGTGCCGGTACCGGCCGGCCGCGTTGGCCTGCCACACCTCCACGAGCGCGCCGGGCACCGGACGGCCGTCGCTGTCGAGCACCCGCCCGTGCACGAGGATCCGCTGACCGACCGCCTCGCCGCCGTTGCGCCAGGTCAGGTCCGCGTCGTGCGCCTGCACCCGGTCCTCGCCGAGGACGGGACCGGTGACCTCGGTGAGCCGGTGCGGCAGGTCGACCGGCTCGCGCAGCGGCGCCCGGAGCGCGGTGCTCCGGTACCCCGGATACGCCAGCGGGGTCCGGTGTGAGGGGTCCTCGACCAGGTAGCGCGGCAGGACCAGGCCGCCGTCGGACGTGCTCCGCGTCATGCCGCGACCGTAGGCGGCGGGCGTACTCTCCCCAAGCTCGCGCTCCCACTGGACGGAAGGACGACGACGTGGCCGGAGGTGCGGCGGAGGGCGGCCGGTCGGTCACCTCGCGCGCCCTCGCGGTGCTCGACGCCTTCGAGGCCTCGTGTCCCCGGCTCGGCCTGACCGAGATCGCCGCGCGGTCGGGCACTCCGCTGTCGACGGCGCACCGGCTGGTCGCCGAGCTGACCGGCTGGGGCGGCCTCGTCCGCCGGGCCGACGGCCGCTACGAGATCGGCCGCAAGCTCTGGGACCTCGGCCTGCTGGCGCCCGTGCAGGCCGAGCTGCGCACCGTCGCCGCGCCGTTCCTCCTGGACGTGCACACCGCGACCCGCGACACCGTGCACCTGGCGGTCCGCGAGGGGCCCACCGCTCTCTACGTCGAGCGGATCTCCGGGCGGGAGTCGGTCCCGGTGGTCAGCTCGGTGGGCAGCCGGCTGCCGCTGCACGCCACCGCCGTCGGCAAGGTGCTGCTCGCCGCGGCCCCCGACGACGTCGTCGAGGCCGCCCTCCGCTCGCTCACCCGCCAGACCCGGCACACCGTCGTCGATCCCCGCCGGCTGCGCCGCGAGCTGGCCGAGGTCCGCCGCCGCGGGTACGCCCGCACCGCGGAGGAGATGTCGCTGGGCACCCACTCGGTGGCCGTCCCGGTGCAGGTGGAGGGGACGCCGGTGGTCGCCGCCGCGCTCGGCGTCGTCGTCCCGAGCTCCCGGCGCGACGTCACCCGGCTCGCCCCGGTGCTCGAGGTCGCCGCCCGCGGCATCGGCCGGCAGCTGGCCCGGGTGCGCGACTTCCACTGAGCGGCAGCGCCCGGTTCCCCGCCCGGGCCGAGGTGGTCACACTCGGCAGCGTGCGCACTCAGGTGGGGATCATCGGGGCGGGGCCGGCCGGGCTCCTGCTGTCGCGGCTGCTGACGCTGCAGGGCATCGACTCCGTGGTGCTGGAGAACCGCTCCCGCGACTACGTCGAGGCCCGTATCCGCGCCGGCATCCTCGAGCAGCACACCGTCGACACGCTCACCGCCGCCGGCGTCGGCGACCGGCTGCACCGCGAGGGCATGGAGCACTCCGGCATCCACCTGCAGTACCCGGGCACCCGGCACACCCTCGACTTCCCGGCGCTGTGCGGGCGCACCGTGTGGGTCTACGGCCAGACCGAGGTCACCAAGGACCTCATCGCCACCCAGCTCGACGGCGGCCCACCGCTGCTGTTCGAGGTCTCCGACGTCGTCCCGGAGGACGTCGACGGCGACTCCCCCCGCATCCGTTTCACCGACGCCGACGGCACCCCGCAGGTGCTCGAGTGCGACGTGATCGCGGGCACCGACGGCTTCCACGGCCCGAGCCGTGCGGTCGTCGCCGGAGGCGCATCCGGCGCGCAGGTCTGGGAGCGCACCTACCCCTACGCCTGGCTGGGGATCCTCGCCGACGCCGCGCCGGCCACCGACGAGCTGATCTACGCCTGGCACCCCGACGGTTTCGCCCTCTACTCGATGCGCTCCCCCACGGTCTCGCGGCTGTACCTGCAGGTCGACCCGTCGGAGAAGATCGAGGACTGGTCCGACGACCGCATCTGGGAGGGGCTGGCCACCCGCTTCGCCCTCGACGGCTGGGAGCTGAACACCGGCCCGATCACCGAGAAGTCGATCCTGCCGATGCGCTCGTTCGTCAGCGCCCCCATGCGCCGCGGGCGGCTGTTCCTCGCCGGCGACGCCGCGCACATCGTCCCGCCCACCGGCGCCAAGGGCCTCAACCTCGCCGTCGCCGACGTCACGCTGCTGGCCACCGCCCTCACCCGCCTCCTGCGCGAGAAGCGAACCGACCTGGTCGACGCCTACTCCGACACCGCCCTGCGCCGGGTCTGGCGCTGCACCCACTTCTCCTGGTGGATGACCTCGATGCTGCACCCCTCCGGCGACGACTTCGACGCCCAACTCCAGCTCTCCCAGCTGCGCCGGGTCTGCTCCTTTGAAGCCGCCGCCCGCGAACTGGCCGAGAACTACACCGGTCTGCCGATCGAGGGATGAGCACCCGCACCGACCCCGTCCAGGGCACCCCCACGGCGGCCGCCCGGGCGCTGCCCCCGGTGCTGGTCTTCTGCGTCGCCGTGGTCGCGGTGATCAGCAGCCTGGGCGCGCCGCTGGTGCCGGCGATCGCGGAGGTCTACGACGTCCCGGTCCACGACGCGCAGTGGTCGCTGACCGTGAGCCTGCTCGTCGGCGCCGTGGCGACCCCGGTGCTCGGCCGGCTCGGCGACGGGCGGCACCGGCGGCGGGTGATGCTGGGCGCCCTCGCCGTCGTCCTGGCCGGCAGCGTGCTGGCCGCGCTGCCGCTCGGCTTCGGCTGGCTGCTGGCCGGCCGGGCCCTCCAGGGCCTGGGGCTGGGGCTGGCCCCGTTGGCCATGGCCACCGCCCGTGACGCGCTGACCGGTCCGCGGCAGCGCGCCACCGTCGCGGCGCTGTCGATCACCGTCGTCGCCGGCGTGGGCCTGGGCTACCCCGTCGCGGGGCTGGTCGCCGACCTCGGCGGCGTGCACGCCGCCTTCTGGCTGGGCGCCGCGGTGAGCGGCCTGGCCCTGGTCGCCGGCGCGCTGGTGCTCCCGCCGCCGCCGACGGCCGCGCCGCGCCGGCTCGACGTCGTCGGCGCCGTGCTGCTGGGCGGTGCGCTGGCCGGCGGCCTGCTGGTGCTCAGCGAGGGCGACACCTGGGGCTGGACCTCGCCCCGGCTCCTGGGCCTGGCCGCGGCGAGCGTGCTGGCCGCCGCCGGGTGGATCGCCTGGTCGCTGCGCGTCCCCGCGCCGCTGGTCGACCTGCGGCTGGCCCGGGGGCGGACGGCGGCCACCGCCCACCTGACCTCGCTGCTGGTCGGCATGGCCAACTACCTGCTCCTGGCCTCGGTGACCGTGTTCGCCCAGACGCCCGCCGCCTCGGGCTACGGCTTCGGGTCCAGCGTTGTGGTCGCCGGCCTGGTGCTGGTGCCGTTCTCGGTCGCCAGCGTCGGCGCGAGCCGGGCCGCGCGGGCGCTCACCGACCGCGCCGGTCCGCACGTCTCGTTGCCGGCCGGTGCGCTGGTGCTCGCCCTCGCGCTGGGCCTGTACGCCCTGGTGCCCGGGAACCTGTGGGCGCTCGGCGGGGTCATGGCGCTGGCCGGGTTCGGGGTCGGGGCCGTGTTCGCCGTGCTCCCCGGGCTGGTCGTGGGCGCCGTCCCGCCGCGGGAGACCGGCAGCGCCATGAGCCTCAACCAGGTGCTGCGCTACGTCGGCTTCTCCACCGGCAGCGCCGTCGTCGCCGCGGTGCTGGCCGCGGCGACGCCGGCGGGGGCGCCGTTCCCCTCTGCCGGCGGTTACACCGCGCTGGCGCTGGGCGGCTGCGCCGTCTCGGTCGCGACCGCGCTGCTCACCTGGCTGCTCGCGCCGCGGCCGGCCGCCAGCAGCGTGACGACGACCCCGACCACCGCGTAACCAGCGAGGACGAGCAGCGAACGCCCGGCCCCCGTGCCGTCGAAGTACACGATCGCCCGGACGGCGTCGGTGCCGGCGCCCGGCGGCAGCCAGGGGCCGATCGCCGCCCAGAACGGCGGGAGGAGCGGGCCGGGGTAGGCGCCACCGGCGCTCGGGTTGCCGAGGACGACGAACACCAGGATCGCCACCCCGACGCCGACCAGCCCGAGCACGCCCTGCAGCGCCATGGTGAACGCGCCGACAGCGAACACGACCAGCGTGCCGAGCGCCGACGTCGCGAGCACGGGGCCGTCGAGCGCCCCCAGCACGGCGCCGGCGACGAGCGTGCCGCCGACGCCCGAGACCACGGCGTAGGCCGCCAGTGCCCCGAGCCGGCCGAGCGCCGACCGCCGGGTCGGTGGGGGGCCCGAGGCGACGCCGATGATCGCGGCGACGAGGTATCCGCCGACCACCCAGCCGACGGCGAGGTAGAACGGCGACAGGCCGCGGGTGTCCCGGTCACCGGCCGGCAGGACGTCGTCGGTGGTGACCGTGCGCTGCTGGGCGGCGTCGACCCGCTCGACGACGGTCTCGAGCGCGGTGCTGAGCGCGCCACCCTCCGCGCCGGCCACCAGGAGCCGGTCCTCGGTGCCGGTGCCGAGCACCAGGACGCCGTCGACCTCGCGGTCGGCCAGCAGGTCCCGACCGGTCGCCTCGTCGGCCACCGCCCGCGCGTCCAGCGGCGAGCCGTCGATGCCGTTCAGACCGGCGACCACCTCGTCGACCGTCGCCGCGGGCGCGCCGGCCGGGAACACGACGGCCAGCGGCACGTCCCGCGGGGTCGGCGAGTGGAACGCCCCGATGTAGCTCAGCACGAAGCCGAGCTGCAGGAGGAGCACGCCCAGGACCAGCACCGCTGTGCGGGCGGCGCTGCTGCGGGCGGGGACCGGGGGCTCCGGACGGGTCATGCCTCTCCTCGATACCGGCTGGTATTGGATACTGATGAGTATCCTCGCCTCCGTGGCAGAGTCCAGTCCCCGCGCGGTGTCCCCGCGCACACCCGGCCGCATGCCCCGTCCCGCGCGCGCCGACGTGCGCAGCCGGCTCCTCGAGGGCGCCCGCCAGGTGTTCGCCGACCGCGGGTTCGCCGCTGCGACCCTCGACCACGTCGCGGCCGCCGCTGGGTTCACCAAGGGCGCCGTCTACTCCAACTTCGCCGGCAAGGACGAGCTGTTCCTCGCCCTCATGGAGGACGAGGTGGCCGCCCGGCTCGCTGCGATCGAGGCGGCGATGGCCGACGCGCGGGACCTGCCCGAGGCTCTAGCCGCCGTCGCGACGGAGCTGGGCCGGCTCGATCCGCGCTGGCAGGTCCTGTTCCTGGACTTCTGGCAGCGGGCGGTGCGCGAGCCGGCCGTGCGCGAGGTGTTCGTGGCCACCCGCCGGGAGTTCCGCGACCGGGTCACCGCCGTCGTGGCCGGCTTCCTCGCGCGGCGCGGCGTGGCCGGCTGGGACGCCGAGTCGCTGGGCGTGGTGCTGCTGGCCCTCGTCCACGGCCTCGCCGTCGAGTCGCTGCCGGAGCCCGGAGCAGTGCCCCCCGACCTGCTCCCCCGCGTGCTCACCCGGCTGGTGGCAGACCCCGGCGCGTGACCGGGCCGGTCAGCCGCGCGCGGCCAGCAGGCCGAGCACCACGCCCGCCGTCCCCGGTGCGAGCGGCAGGTGCGGCAGCACGGCGGCGACCTCCTCCGGCTCGATGCCCTCCGCGATCAGGAGGGCGAGCAGCCGGTCGGCGTCCGTCCGGGCGACCGGCTCCGGCAGGCCGCCGTCGGCCAGGGCCGCGCGGGCGAGGAACACCGCGCCCGAGGCGGCGGGGTCCTCCACCGGTGCGGTCGGCGGGGACGGCGCCGCCGCCTCACGGGTGAGCGCCTCGGCACGGCGCACCAGTGACAGCGGCAGCCCCTCGGCCTCCACCTGCAGCAGGGGGACGTCGCCCAGCGCGGCCAGCACCAGGTGCTCGGCGTCGATCCGCAGCGGCGCCTCCCACTCCCCCGCCGCGACGACGGCCGGCAGGTCGGTGCCGTCCTCGCCCAGGTCGTCGAGCAGCTCCGCCCACTCGGCGGGCCGGGTGTCGCGCGCCCGCTCCGCGGCCAGGACGCAGGTGGCCAGCACGAAGGGGTCGACCACCTCGCGGTCGAACCGGTCGGCGTGGACGACGCCGTCCGGGCCCACCGCGTTCAGCGCGTCGGCGAAGCTGCCCGGCCGGGCGTCACCGAGGTCGAGCCGGCCGTCCTCGTCCCCGCTGAGCATCTGGCCGGTGGCGGCGCGGTCGCCGGTCGTGCCGCCGGTCTCCACCAGCCGCCCGCGCCGGCGCAGGAGGTGCGGCCGGTCGGAGAGACCGACGCTCCAGGCGCAGGCCTCGGCGACCAACTCGGCGGTCCGCTCCCGCAGCACCGCCCGGCAGAGCAGGTCCATCCAGTCGACGTCGAACACGCACCCAGCGTGCCCCGCCGGAGGGCGGGGCACCCCTCCTCAGCCGAAGAGGTCGCTGAGGAAGGACTCCTTGCGCTTCTTCTCGTACGGCCGGCGGGAGGAACTCGAGTGCGAGCGGCCCTGGACCTGGCCGAGCACCTCGCTGACGACCGACCCGAGCCCCCCGGAGGACGCCGCCCGCTGCTGGTCCCGGTACCGGTCGTCCTCCCGGTCGTGGTCGGAGCGGTAGCGGCCGTCGGCCACCGGTGCCGGCTTCGGGGCGCGGGCCTCGCCGTGCCAGTCGTTCTCGGCGTCGATCAACCGCTCGAGCTCACCCCGGTCGAGGAAGATCCCGCGGCAGTCGCTGCACTGGTCGACGTGGACGCCGTTGCGCTCGTAGGTGCGCATGGTCCCGTGGCACTTCGGGCAGGTCAGCTCCATGATCGCGGCAACGCCCGCCGCGGGCGGGGGGTTCCCGCGAGCGGGGGCGCCCGTCCCGTGCTACCCGCCGGTAACAGATGTGGGATCGTCGTCGTCACACGCACGAGAGGGCGTCGCCCACGGTGGCCGACGTCAGGAGAGAGGTCCGATGCGGTTGCAGCTGTCCCCGGAGCTCGAGGCTTTCCGGGAGGAGATGCGCACCTTCTTCACCACGCAGGTGCCCCAGGAGATCCGGGACACCGTGGCCGCCCGCCGCCACGTCAGCAAGGACCAGTACGTCGAGGCCCAGCGCGCGCTGAACGCCGCCGGTCTCGCCGTGCCGCACTGGCCGGTCGAGTGGGGCGGCAAGGACTGGACGCCGCTGCAGCGCCACATCTGGCGCGAGGAGATGCAGCTCGCGTCGGTCCCCGAGCCGCTGGCGTTCAACACGTCCATGATCGGCCCGGTGCTCGCGCAGTTCGGCAACCAGGAGCAGAAGGAGCGCTACCTGGCCAAGACCGCGAACCTCGACATCTGGTGGTGCCAGGGCTTCTCCGAGCCCGACGCCGGCTCCGACCTGGCGTCGCTGCGCACCACCGCCGTCCGCGACGGCGACGACTGGATCGTCAACGGCCAGAAGACCTGGACCACGCTCGGCCAGCACGCCGACTGGATCTTCTGCCTCTGCCGCACCGACCCGACCGCGGAGAAGAAGCAGCGCGGCATCTCGCTGCTGCTCTTCCCGATGGACACCCCGGGCGTCACGCTGCGGCCGATCGAGCTGCTCGACGGCAGCTTCGAGGTCAACGAGGTCTTCTTCGAAGACGTCCGCGTCCCCGCGGAGAACCTCGTCGGCGAGGAGAACCAGGGCTGGACGATCGCCAAGTTCCTGCTCGGCAACGAGCGGGTCGGCATCGCCCGGGTGGGCACCACCAAGTCCTACCTGGCGCTGGCCAAGGAGCTGGCCCGCGAGACCACCGTCGGCGGCCGCACGCTGCTGGACGACCCGCGGATGGCCGGCCGGATCGCCGAGGTCGAGAACGAGCTGCTGGCGCTGGAGCTGACCGCGCTGCGCGTGGTCGCCAACTCCGCCGACGGCCGCCCGCACCCGGCGTCGTCGGTGCTCAAGCTGCGCGGTTCGGAGCTGCAGCAGGCCGCCACGGAGCTGCTGGTCGACATCGCCGGCCCGCTCTCGCTGGCCTCGTACGCCGACGGCGGCTCCGACGTCCCGGACTGGGCCCGGGTGACCGTGCCCGAGTACCTGAACTACCGGAAGGTCTCCATCTACGGAGGCTCCAACGAGGTGCAGCGCACCATCATCGCCGGCACGATCCTGGGGCTCTGACGAGATGAACTTCGAGTTCGACAGCGAGCAGAACGACCTGCGCGAGGCCGTCCGCGGCCTCCTCGACCGGGCCTACGGCGACGCCGAGCAGCGCCGCCAGGTCACCAAGAACGACCCCGGATTCGACGAGAAGACGTGGGGCCAGCTCGCCGAGATGGGCGTGCTGGGCCTGCCCTTCCCCGAGGAGGACGGCGGCATGGGCGCCGGCCCGATCGAGGTGGCGATCGTCGCCGAGCAGATCGGCCGTGTCCTGGCGCCCGAGCCCTTCGTCGAGGCCGTGGTGCTGGCCGGTGGCCTCGTCGCCGCCGTCGGCACCGCCGAGCAGCGCGCCGAGCTCCTCGGCCCGCTGAGCGAGGGCAGCAGCGTGCTCGCCTTCGCGCACGCCGAGCCCGGCACCCGGTGGAGCGCCTCGGCCGCCGGCGTGACCGCCACGCAGGACGGCGACTCCTGGACGCTCACCGGCGTCAAGGAGCCGGTGCTGAACGGCGCCCGCGCCGACGTCCTGGTGGTCAGCGCCGTCACCGACGGCGGCACCGCGCTGTTCGTCGTCGACGGGGAGGCCTCGGGCCTGTCGAGGACCGGCTACCGCACCCACGACGGCGGCCGGGCGGCCAACGTGACGTTCGCGTCGACCCCCGCCCGGCTGCTCGGTGAGGGCACCGCGGACCGCAGCGCCGACGTCGAGCGGGCCTTCGCCCTCGCGCGGATCGCCTACGCCAACGAGGCGGTCGGCGCGATGGAGACGGCGCTGCGCACCACGTCGGAGTACCTGACGCAGCGCAAGCAGTTCGGGGTGACGCTGAACAAGTTCCAGGCGCTCACCTTCCGCGCCGCGGACATGTACGTCTCCCTGGAGCTGGCCCGCAGCACCGCGCTGTGGGCGAGCATGGTCGCCGACGCCGGTGGAGACGTCGTCTCCGCCGCCGATCGGGCCCGGCTGCAGACCAGCCGCGCGAGCCGGCACATCGGCAAGGAGGCCATCCAGCTGCACGGTGGCATCGGCGTGACCGCGGAGTACAAGATCGGGCACTACACCAGCCGGCTCACCGCGATCGACCACGTGCTCGGTGACGGCGACTTCGCCCTCGACCGGCTCGCGGCCACCGTCGGGGAGCACCCGACCGTCGACCCGCTGGGCGCGCCCTACACGGGCTGAGCACTCCCCCACGGCAGCGGCCGGCGTCCCCGAGCGGGGCGCCGGCCGCTGTCGTCGGTGCGGACTAGCCGTCGAGCATCGCCCGGCGGAGCTCGTCGGCGTCCTGGGCGACCTGGTCGAGGACGGGTGCGACCGCGTCCTCGCGGACCTGGCCGTCGGTGAGCTGCGCGACGTCGACCGGCTGGTAGCCGGGCTGGGTCAGCCGGGCGGCCAGCTCGAAGGCACAGCGCAGCAGCGCTCCCTCGGTCGAGCTCCGGTCGTCGACGGCGGCCAGCGGTCCCACCATGCTGCGCGGGAAGCCCCACTGCTCCAGCGCGACCCCGGTCAGCCGCATCCCCGAGATCCCGTAGCGGCGCACCTCGGCGGCCCGGCGGCCGGGAAACGTCGACTCCTCGGCCAGCAGCTCGCCGTAGCCCGCCGGGTCGTTGTGGTGCAGCAGCGCGACGCCGACCTGCGCCAGCAGACCCAGGCAGAGCGCGTCCTGGGGCCGCTCGCCGAACCGCGGCGCCAGCAGCGACGCCGCCAGCGCGACGCTGGTCGTGCTGGCCCAGAAGTCCCCGGGCAGCCGGGACTCGTCGTCGAGGTCGGTGAGCGCGACCGTCGCCATGGTGCGGACGGTGGTGAACCCGACCACGGTGACCGCGAACTGCAGCGAGGCCACCCGGCCGCGCATCCCGAAGTAGGCGCTGTTGGCCAGCTTCATCACGCGGCTGGCCAGGGCGACGTCGGCGGCGAGGATGTCGGCGAGGACGCGGGCGCTGGTCTCGTCGGAGTTGGCCACCGACACGATCTGCGCGGCGACGGGCTTCTGGGCCGCCATCGTGTCGATGCTGGCCAGCAGCGTGTCCAGGTCGAACGAGGGCGCGGCGGCGAGCTGCGGGCGGGTCACGTCTGCTCCGGGGTGGGTCGGGTCGGGAGGGTGGCCGGGCTGCCGGCCCCGGGCGCGCGCTGGGCGTACCAGGCCGCCGCGCCGGCGCCGCTCATCGGCTGCGCCAGGTGGAAGCCCTGCAGGTACGTGGCGCCCAGGCGGGTCAGCTGCTCGGCCATCTCCGCGGTCTCCACGCCCTCGGCGACGGTGCACAGCCCGAGGCTGCCGGCGAGCGCGATGACGGCCGTGGTGATCTCGGTGTGGCCCTCGGCCAGCTCCGCGACGAAGGTCCGGTCAACCTTGAGGCAGTCGACCGGGAGGTGCCGCAGGTAGGCCAGCGACGAGTACCCGGTGCCGAAGTCGTCGATGGCCAGCTGCACACCGAGGTCGCGCAGCTGCTGGAGGATCGCCCGCGCCGCGGCCGGGTCCTGCATGAGCGCGGACTCGGTGATCTCGATCGACAGCCGCGAGGCGTGCAGGCCGTGCCGGTCGAGCGCGGCGACGACGAGGCCGTGCAGGTTGTCGTCCAGCTGCAGCGCCGACACGTTGACGTTGGCCCGGCCCGGGGCGTCGGGGCCCAGGAGCGCGTCCCACTCGGCCAGCTGGCGGCAGGTCTCGTCCAACACCAGCGACCCCAGGGGGCCGATCAGGCCGCTCTCCTCGGCCAGGGGAACGAAGGTGACGGGGCTGATCGGGCCGCGCTCGGCATGCTGCCAGCGCGCCAGCGCCTCCACCGCGGTCGAGCTGCCGTCGACGGTGCCGAAGATCGGCTGGTAGAGCAGGGTGATCTCGCGCCGCTCGATCGCGTCGCGGAGGTCCGCGACCAGCCGCAGCTTGTCGCGGGCCTCGGCACGGGCGCGGTGGTCCAGGACGGTGATCCGCCCCTTGCCGCCGCTCTTGGCCTGGTACATCGCGATGTCGCAGTCGCGGATGAGGTCGTCGGGCGACGTGTGCTCCTCGGCCTGCACGGTGACGCCGACGCTGGCGTGCGGGCGGACGTCCACGCCGCCGAGCCGCACCGGCGCGGCCAGCGCCGCGCCGATCCGCTGGGCGAGCGCGACCGCGTCGTCCTCGTCGACGTCCTCGCAGACGACGACGAACTCGTCGCCGCCGAAGCGGGCGACCAGGTCGCCCGGCCGCACCACCGCGCGCAGCCGGTCGGCGACCTCGACCAGCAGCTCGTCGCCGGCCGCGTGCCCGAGGGAGTCGTTGACCACCTTGAAGTCGTCCAGGTCGAGGAAGAGGCAGGCCAGGCCGGAGGCGCCGCGGACGAAGCGCTCCGCGACGTGCCCGGCCAGGAGGGTGCGGTTGGGCAGCCCGGTGAGCGGGTCGTGGTTGGCCTGGTGGGCCAGCGTGGTCTCGAACGCCAGCCGCTCGGTGATGTCCTCGATGGTGGCGACGAAGCCGGCTCCGACGCCGGGGGTGAACAGGTGGGCGAACCGGATGACGGTCCTCCGCTCGCCACCGTCCTGCAGCACAGGCGGGCGGAGGCCTCGCTGTCGCCGCCACCGAGGACGACGGCCACCTGCTCGATCACGTGGTCGAGGTCGTCGGGGTGGATGGAGCCCATCCACCCGGTGCCGAGCAGCTGCTCGGCCTGGAGCCCGACCAGCGTGCAGAAGGCGTCGTTGACGTGGGCCAGCCGCATCCCCTGCTCCGAGAGCAGGGTGGGGACGGGCGAGCGCTCGGTCAGGGTGGCGAACCGCTGCTCGTGGGCGTCGGCGCTGGCCCGCAGCGCGCGCTCCTGGTCGTTGTCGGCCGAGATGACCCGCAGGTTCCACATCCGGCCGGTCGGCGTGGGCGTGCAGACGACGACGCACTCGGTGAAGACACCGCTGGCCGTCCGCACCGGGAGGTTCATCCGCGCGGTGCGCTCGCGCCGCAGCAGGAGCTTGAGCTCGCTGCCGCGCAGCGACGGCAGCAGCTGCGCGACCGGGAGGCCGCAGAGGTCCTCGAGGGCGTAGCCGAGCAGGTGCACCGCACCCTCGTTGCCCCAGGAGAGCCGGGGAACGTCGGACATCTCGGCGACCAGCAGGGCCAGCGTGTCGCTGACCGAGGCCCCGTAGAAGACCGACGACACGATCTCTGGTGCGACCCGGGGGTCGACCGGCGTGGGAGTCGCTGTCACGGTCCTCCCTCCGTCCTGTGTTGCGCGTGCAGGTGGTGCGCGCCGGTCTTCTCCCGGCACTGCTGTGGACTACGGCCTCCCGGTGTCTCCCCTGCACCCGTGGCCGGTCGGTACCACCCGGTCGGGGGGTATCCGGTCCCCCCGGGTGCCGGAGGGCCGCCGACAGGCCCCGGCTGGTAGGAAAGCTCGTGCTCATCGGCGTTCCACGCGAGTCGTCCCCCGGCGAGACCCGGGTGGCCGCCACCCCGACCACCGTCCGGTCCCTGATCGGCCTGGGCCACGAGGTGGTGGTCGAGTCCGGCGCGGGCGCGGCGGCCAGCCACCCCGACGAGGCCTACGCCGAGGCCGGTGCCCGCATCGGCACCGCGGCGCAGGCGTGGGGCGCCGGGCTGGTCCTGCACGTGGGCAAGCCCGCCCGCGCGGAGCTCGACCTGCTCCGCGAGGACGCCGTGCTGGTCAGCCTGCTGGCACCGGCGTTCGACCCGAACATGATCCGGGAGCTCACCGGCCGGCCGGTCACCGCGCTGGCGATGGACGCCGTCCCCCGCATCTCCCGCGCCCAGTCGCTGGACGTGCTGTCGTCGATGGCGAACATCGCCGGCTACCGGGCGGTCATCGAGGCCGCGCACGCCTTCGGCCGGTTCTTCACCGGCCAGGTCACCGCGGCGGGCAAGGTGCCGCCGGCGAAGGTCCTGGTCGCCGGCGCGGGCGTGGCCGGGCTCGCCGCCATCGGCGCCGCCACCAGCCTGGGCGCGATCGTCCGCGCCACCGACGTCCGCCCCGAGGTGGCCGACCAGATCGAGTCGATGGGCGGCCAGTACGTGGGCGTGCCGGCCGACGAGCCGCAGCCGGGTGGGGGCACCGGGTACGCGTCGGTCACCTCCGACGACTACAACGAGCGCGCCGCCGTGATGTACGCCGAGCAGGCCCGCGACGTCGACATCGTCATCACCACCGCGCTGATCCCCGGCCGGCCGGCGCCGCGGCTGCTCACCGCCGAGATGGTCGCCTCGATGACGCCCGGCTCGGTCATCGTGGACATGGCCGCCGCGCAGGGCGGCAACGTCGAGGGCTCGGTCGCCGACCAGGTCGTGACGACGCCCAACGGCGTCACGATCATCGGGTACACCGATCTGCCCGGGCGGCTCCCGGCCCAGGCCTCGCAGCTGTACGGCACCAACCTGGTCAACCTGGTCAAGCTGCTCACGCCCGCCAAGGACGGCGAGCTCGTGCTCGACATGGACGACGTGGTGATCCGGGCGATGACCGTCGTCCGCAACGGCCAGGTGCTCTGGCCGCCGCCGCCGGTCGCCGTGTCGGCCGCGCCCGCGGTCGCCGCACCTCCGCCCCCGCTGGTGAAGGTCGAGAAGCAGCCGATGACGACCGGCCGCCGGTCGGCGCTGGTCGGGCTGGCTGCGGCGCTGCTGTTCGTGGCGACGGCGTTCGCCCCGAACCAGCTGGTCGGCAACCTGACGGTGTTCGCGCTGTCGGTGGTCATCGGCTACTACGTGATCGGGCACGTGCACCACGCGCTGCACACGCCGCTGATGAGCGTCACCAACGCGATCTCCGGGATCATCGTCGTCGGCGCGATCCTGCAGCTGGGGCACATCAGCGGGGTCGTGACCGTGCTCGCGTTCATCGCCGTGCTGCTGGCGAGCATCAACGTCTTCGGTGGCTTCGCCGTCACCCGCCGGATGCTCGGCATGTTCACCCGCGGCCCCGCCCGCGCAGCCGTCACCACGACCGCGGGAGCGCACCGATGAGCCTCGAGTCCGCGGCCGCGGCCGCCTACCTCGTCGCCGGCCTGCTGTTCGTCCTGTCCCTGGCCGGGCTGAGCAAGCACGAGACCGCCAAGGCCGGCAACGGCTACGGCATGGCCGGCATGGCCCTGGCGCTGGTCGCCACCGTCGCGCTGGCCGCCGACGACCTCGAGGCCGCCGCGATCGTCGCGATCCTGGTCGCGATGGCCGCCGGCGCGGCGATCGGCCTGTGGCGGGCCCGGCAGGTCGAGATGACCGGCATGCCCGAGCTGATCGCGCTGCTGCACTCCTTCGTCGGCCTGGCCGCCGTCCTGGTCGGCTGGAACGGCTACCTCTCCGTCGAGGGCGCCCCCGAGGGCGAGGCCGAGGTCCTGGGCCTGGCCACCGAGATCCACTCCGCCGAGGTCGCGATCGGCGTCTTCATCGGCGCGGTGACCTTCACCGGCTCGATCGTCGCCTTCCTGAAGCTCTCGGCCCGGATCCGGTCCAACCCCCTGGTGCTGCCGGGCAAGAACTGGCTGAACCTCGGCGCGCTGGCCGCTTTCGCCGTCCTGACCGTCGTCTTCGTGATCTCGCCGAACCTGCCGGTCCTCGCGGTCCTGACCGCGCTGGCGCTGGCGCTGGGCTGGCACCTGGTCGCCTCGATCGGCGGCGGCGACATGCCCGTCGTCGTGTCGATGCTCAACAGCTACTCCGGCTGGGCGGCGGCCGCCTCCGGGTTCCTGCTGGACAACGACCTGCTGATCATCACCGGCGCGCTGGTCGGCTCCTCGGGTGCCTACCTGAGCTACATCATGTGCCAGGCCATGAACCGCTCGTTCATCTCCGTCATCGCCGGCGGCTTCGGCAACGAGGGCGCCGCCGCGTCCGGCGGTGGCGAGGAGGGCGAGCACACCGAGATCACCGCCGCCGAGGTCGCCGAACTGCTCCAGGACGCCGAGTCCGTGGTCATCACGCCCGGCTACGGCATGGCCGTGGCGCACGCCCAGGGGCCTGTCGCCGACCTCACCCGCCGGCTCACCGACGCCGGCGTCGACGTCCGCTTCGGCATCCACCCCGTCGCCGGCCGGCTCCCCGGCCACATGAACGTGCTGCTGGCCGAGGCCCGGGTCCCCTACGACGTCGTCCTGGAGATGGACGAGATCAACGACGACCTCGCGCGGACCTCCGTCGTCCTCGTGATCGGCGCCAACGACACCGTGAACCCCTCGGCCGCCGAGGACCCGTCCAGCCCGATCGCCGGCATGCCGGTGCTGCGGGTGTGGGAGGCCGAGAACGTCATCGTGTTCAAGCGGTCCATGAACACCGGCTACGCCGGGGTGCAGAACCCGCTGTTCTTCCGGGAGAACACCCGGATGCTCTTCGGCGACGCCCGCGAGCGGGTCGAGGACATCCTCAAGGCGCTGTGATGTCGGCGACCGGCCTGCTGGTGAGCCCCGCCTGGCTGATCGGCGGGTTGCGCAACGTGCCCGGTTACCTGGCCACCGACCGCCGCGGCCTGACCTTCACCAGCGACGAGCCGGTGTTCGACGTCGCGCTGCGGCAGGTCACCGATGTGACGTGGCCGTGGTGGTGGTTCGGCGGCGGCGTGAAGCTGACCGCGGCCGGGCAGCGGTGGGGCATCACGTTCGTGCGGCCCACCGGCATGCCGGCGCCGCAGCCGTCGATGCTGGCCACCGGCGTCGGCGTGTTCGCGCTGCTCGGCGGCGCACCCGGCGTCCTGCACGACCTGGACGCCCTGCGGGGGCTCGCCGACGTCGGCACGGGGCGCGCCGCCGGCCGGCTCTGGCGGGACGTCCTGCCCGGCTGACCGGTCGCGGTGTCGGCGGGCCGCCTTGCGCCCGGCGCCGCCGCCGTCGACGGTTGCCGGGTGGACCCCTTCCGGCTGCCGCGCATCCCCGGCCTCTCCGACCTCGTCTCGCTGCTGCAGACGCAGACGGAGGCCCTCGCGTCGCTGCCACGCACGCTGACCGACCTCAACGGCGCGGTGCGCGAGCTGATCACCGCGACCCGGACGGCGACGGCGGCCATCGCCTCGGCGCAGCGGACCGCCGAGCGGCTGGAGGCCCTGGTCGAGGAGCTGGAGGAGCCCGTCCGGGCGCTGCGGCCGGGCCTGGTCCGGGTGGGCCGGGTGCTCGACGACCCGGTGGTCGACGGGCTGCCGGAGACGGTGCGCCGGCTGTCCGAGGACCTGCTGCCGATCGTCTCCGGGCTGCGTCAGGCGCAGTCGCGGGTGGAGTCGGTCACCGGCCTGCTGCGCCGGCGCGGTCCGGCGGGCGACTGAGCACGAAGGCGAACGGCTCGTCGAGACCGCGCATGTCCATGAGCCCGAGCAGAGTGCGCCCGTCGACCCGGCGGAAGGTGTCGACCACCGGCAGCGCGTCGTAGACGATCGCCGCGGTGGCCACCCCGCGGGCGGTCACCGTGCGTACCCGGGCGCCGGGCCGGCGGGCCCGCAGCAGCGGCCGGAGGACGGCGAACCCGGCCCGCGCGAGCGGGGTGCGCGCCAGCCCCGGCGCGCGCAGCAGCAGCCCGAGCGGCGCCGGCCAGGGCGTCACCGGCACCGGGGTCCCCCGCCGGCCGGCGAACAGCAGCGGGTGCACGGTCTCGGCGTCGACCACGTCCTTGCCCACCCAGCGGTGCAGGGTCAGCAGCCCGTCCAGCCGGCTCCCCGTGGGCAGCTCGGCCCCCCGCCAGCGGCCGACCAGCTCCGCCGGGGTCACCGGCGCGAGGGTGTCGTAGAGGGCCAGGACGCCCGCGGCGGTCGCCGTCACCCGAGTCCGGCCGGCAGGACGGTGGCGCCGTCGGTGCGGGCGGCGGCCACCTGGGGCCGGGTGAGGAACAGGGCGTCGCGCAGGTCCGCCCCGCGCAGGTCCGCTCCGCGCAGGTCGGCGCCCAGCAGGTCGGCGCCGCGCAGGTCCACTCCCCGCAGGTCGGCGCCGATCAGGTAGGCACCGCGCAGGCAGGCCGCCCGGAGGTCGGCCCGGCGGAGGTCCCGGCCGAGCAGGTCGGCGCCGGAGCGGTCCCGCCGCGGGCCCGGGAGCTCCGCGCGGACCAGCTCGCTGACCTCCCGCAGCAGGACGCCGGCCTCGCGCCGCAGCCCCCCGGTGTCGAGCGCGGCGAGCTCGGCGGCCCCGGCGTCCCGCAGCGCGCGGGCCCGGTTCCGGGCGGCGGTCAGCCGCGGGTGGACCGGTGCCGCGGCCGGCCGGGTCAGCGCCTCCGACAGGTACCAGAGCAGCTCGGAGACCTGGCGCATCGCGTCGAGCACCTCTGCCGCCCCCGGCTCGGCGCGGGGGTCGCGACCGCGGTACGTGACCTGCACCAGCTGCTGTCCGGCGCCGAAGCAGTCGAAGGCCACGCACCCGGGGAAGCCGCGCTCGGCCAGCTGCGCGTGGATGCCGCACCGGTCGTCGGCGGCGAGGTTCGGGCAGGCCCGGCCGGCCGGCTTGTCGATCGCGAAGTCGGCCGAGGCGGCGAACGGGGGCAGCACGCAGCACAGCGCCGCGCAGCGCGCGCAGTCGGCGTGCAGGAGGGCCCGGTCGTCGGCCTCGATCGATCCCCGCTCCACCTCAGGCGGTCGGCCGCTCGAAGGTCACCAGCACGCCCTCGACGCCGCCGGGGCCGATCCGGCCCTTCACCTCGACCGCGGTGATGGCCTTGAGCTGCCAGCCCTCGCGGGCGTGGTCGTTCAGCACCTTCTCCAGCCGGTCGCCGGACATCTTGCCGCCGAGCATGCCCTCGCGGAGCTCCTCGACCTTGTACTCGTACCGCCCGGCCATGTCGTGCTCCTCGCTCTCGCCCCCGGATCTGCAGTCTCCCAGGGTCAGGTACCGGGCGGCGGCGCCGTCCCCTCCTCGGCCGGGGGCGCGGGAGTCCGGACGAGATCGGCCACGGCACCCTCCAGGCGGGCCCACGTCGCGCTCCACTCGACGAGCGGGTCCAGCAGCCGCTCGAACACGGCCAGCTGCTCGTCGAAGGCCTGCAGCTGCGCGACCATCCCCTGGATCTGCCGGCGCTGCCCGCGCACCGCGCCGTCGATCGCCTTCAGCTGGGCCGCCGACATGGCCCCCGGCGGCGACGGCAACCGGGGCAGCGAGAAGCCGCCGGGCACGGCGCCCGCGGCCATGCCCCGCGCGCGCTCGGTGAAGCCGCGCAACTGGGCCACGAAGTCCTCGATCGACCGCGGCACGCGCCCGCCGGCCGGTTCCTGCTCGCTCACGGTGCCCCCTCCGGCCCGACCGCTGCGGGCGCCGGACCAGTGTGCCGCGCGGCAGCGGTCAGCGGCGCATCCCGGCGAGCTTCGTGACCGCGGCGAGGAGCCGGCCGTAGCCGCCGGGGGCGACCCGGACCAGCACGTCGGGGATCTTCGCGCTGATCCCGATGAGCAGCCGGGGCCGCCGCTTCTCCACGGCGTCGACGATCAGTGCCGCGGCCTTCTCGGCCGGGAAGGTGAGCAGCTTCGCGAAGTCGGCCTTGCCGGCCGCGGCCTCCTCGGCGTCGACCCCGCTGGCCACCCGTGCGGTCTCGGCGATGCGGGTGCGGATGCCGCCGGGGTGCACGCTGGTCACGCCGACGCCGTCCTCGGCCAGCTCGTGCCGCAGCGCCTCGGTGAACCCGCGGACGGCGAACTTGCTGGAGCTGTACGCGGCCTGCCCGGCCGGGGCCATGAGCCCGAACAGGCTGGACAGGTTGACCACGTGCGACCCGGGGTGGGCCTTCAGCGTCGGCAGGAAGGCCTTGGTCAGGCGGACCACCGCGCGGAAGTTGATCTCCATGACCCAGTCGAACTCGTCCAGGGTCACCTGGTCGAAGCGGCCCCCGAGCGCGACGCCGGCGTTGTTGACCAGCAGCGTGGTGCCCGGGTGGGCGGCGACCAGCTCGTCGGCGACCCGCTGCGTCGCGACCGGGTCGGCGAGGTCGACCACGGCGGTGTCCACGGAGATCCCCGGGTGCGCGGCGCGGACCGACGCGGCGACCTCGGCCAGCCGCCCGGCATCCCGGTCGACCAGGACCAGGTCGCTGCCGCGGGCGGCGAGCAGAGGGGCGAGGGCGGCGCCGATGCCGCTGGCGGCACCGGTCACGACGGCCGTGCCGCCGGCGAAGCGGTAGGCGTCCATCAGGCGGCCACCTCCTGCACGGCGGGCTGCTTCCGGGAGAACCGGATGCCCTCGTCCTCGACGGGGCCGCGCCGGATCAGCACGACGTCGCGGATGTAGTTCTGGTACAGCTTCCACGGCGCCCGGCCGCCCTGCTTGGGCAGCTGGTCGAGGCTGCGCTGCACGTAGCCGGAGCTCAGCCCGAGGAAGGGCTCGCGCTCGGGGTCGGCCGGGGCCAGCGGGGTGGCCACGTCGTAGCCGTTGCGCTCCATGTGCTCCAGCAGCCGGCTCACGTAGCGGGCGACGAGGTCGGCCTTCAGCGTCCACGACGCGTTCGTGTAGCCGATGGTCAGCGTGAAGTTCGGGACGCCGGAGATCATCATCCCCTTGTAGGAGACCGTCTCCCCCAGCTCCACCGGGGCGCCGTCGACGGTGAGCGTCATGCCGCCGACCGGGAGCACGTTCAGCCCGGTCGCCGTGACGATCACGTCGGCGTCCAGGTGCTGTCCCGACTCCAGCTGGATGCCGGTCTCGTCGAAACGGGCGATCCGGTCGGTGACGATCGACGCCTTCTCCTCGCGGATGACGCGGAACAGGTCGCCGTCGGGGACCACGCACAGCCGCTGGTCCCACGGGTCGTAGGGCGGCGTGAAGTGCGTGGCGACGTCGTACCCGGCCGGCAGCTGCTTCTCCTGGGCCTGGCGCAGCACCTTCTTCATCAGCGCGGGCCGGCGGCGGGACAGCTGGAACGAGGCCATCGAGAGCAGCACGCTCTTCCACCGGATCACCGGGTAGACGACGCGCTGGGGCAGGAAGCGGCGCAGCGACTCGGCCAGCTTGTCCCGGCCGGGCAACGAGACGACGTAGGTCGGGGTCCGCTGGAGCATGGTGACGTGCTCCGCCTGCGGGGCGAGGCTCGGCACCAGGGTGACCGCGGTGGCGCCGCTGCCGATGACCACGACCCGCTTGCCGGTGACGTCGAGGTCCTCGGGCCAGTGCTGCGGGTGGATCACCTGCCCCCGGAAGGTGTCGGCACCCTCGAAGCGGGGGGTGAAGCCCTCGTCGTAGCGGTAGTAGCCGGAGCAGACCGACAGCCAGCCGCAGGTGATCGTGAGCCGCTCGCCGGTGTCGGAGCGCTCGACGGTGACCCTCCAGCGCGCGTCGTCGCTCGACCACTCCGCGCCCAGCACCCGGTGGTGATAGCGGATCTTCGCGTCGACGCCGTACTCGCGGGCGGTCTCCTCGATGTAGCGGCGGATCGAGGTGCCGTCGGCGATGGCCTGCGGATCGGTCCACGGCCGGAACGAGTAGCCCAGGGTGAACATGTCGGAGTCCGAGCGGATCCCCGGATAGCGGAAGAGGTCCCAGGTGCCGCCCATCGCGGCCCGGGCCTCCAGGACGGCATAGGTGGTGCCCGGCCGCTCCTCCTCGAGGTGGCAGGCCGCGCCGATGCCGGACAGGCCGGCTCCGACGATCAGGACGTCGACGTGCTCTGCAGTCATCGGGCTCCCGCTCTCCTCGGTCATCACGGCCATGGTGCACCGCGCCGACGCCGTTGTCGACACGGTGTCGAGTAGTTCAACGACGTGTCGGGCGGGAGGGTGCGGGTCAGGCCGGCGCGTCGTCGGAGCCGTAGATGGTGCGCAGCCAGACGGTCAGCAGCACGTCGAGCAGGGCGTCCTCGGCGAGCCCCGGCCCGCGGCCGGAGACCGAGACCTGGATGACCCGCTCGTTCATCCAGTTGAGGGCGACGGCGAGGTCCCGTGCCGGCGGGCCGGGCGGTGCGGCCCCGCGGGCCCGCTCGGCCTCGATGGCGGCCGCGGTCTCGACGACGAAGTCCTCCATGACCCCCGACCACACCGACTGCACCTCGGGACTGGCTGCCAGCAGCTCCGTCGCGGCGGCGGTGAGCGCGCGGTGGTCGCGGAAGGTGTCCCGCACGGTGACCAGCGCGGCTCGCCACGCGGCCCGGGCACCGGCGGCCCCGGCCAGCGCCGCCGTCCGAGCGGCACGGGCCTCGGCGACGACGCGGTCCAGCAGCGCGAGGACGACCGCCTCCTTGGAGGCGAAGTAGAAGTAGAACGTCGACCGCGAGATGCCGGCGCCCCGCGCGAGGTCGTCGACCGAGATGTCGGCCAGCGGGCGCTCCTCGAGCAGCCGCTCCGCGGTGGCCAGCAGCGCGCGCTCCCGGTCGTCGCCGGAGGGCCGGCGCGCCCGTCGTCCACGTCCGGCGCCGGGGTCCTCCTCGATGCTCACCACCCGACGCTATCGGGTGTCGATCGTCTCGACACCGCGTCGACGTGAGCTCGACCCGTTCAGGGCAGTCGCCACACCGTCGTCCGGCGGGTCCCCGGGCCCTCGGTCTCGGCGATCTCGTACACCGCCGCCTCGGCCAGCCGGTCGTGCGGCAGGTAGGGCCGGCCCGGGTCGCCGAGGTACACGGCACGCCCTCCGGCGCGGGCCCGGTCGAGGAACGGGAGCACCCGCTCGGCCATCTCCCGGTCGTAGCAGACGTCACCGGCCAGCACGACGTCCACCGGAGGCAGGGGGTGGGCCAGGACGTCGCCCAGCACGCTGATGCCGTCGACGCCGTTGAGGCCGGCGTTGACCCCGATCGCCGTCCGGCTGTAGGCGTCGACGTCGCTGGCCAGGACGCGGGTGGCTCCGGCGAGCCGGGCGGCGACGGCGACCAGGCCGCTTCCCGAACCCAGGTCGAGCACGACGCGCCCGGCGACGGTCTCCGGGGCGTCGAGCACGAACCGGGCCAGCGCCTGACCGCCGGGCCACGCCGCCGCCCAGAACGGCGGCGCCTCCCCCGCTCCGCCGGCGACCTCCATCGCCTCCCAGAGGGCGACGACGTCGTCGGCGACGTGCAGCCGCACCTCGGGCACCGAGGACGGCCGCCGCACCGAGGTGTGCGCCCGGACGAACCCGGCGGGCACCACGGACGGCGTCATCTCACGAGTCCATCACTCCCGGCGCGTGGCCGGAGAGGCCCCCTCGCAGGGGCCCACGCCGAGCGTGCGAGGCGTGGGGGGCGAGGGGGTCCTTCCTCAGTACCAGCCGGTCGACTGCGAGTGGGCCCAGGCGCCGCAGGGGCTGCCGTAGCGGCTGTCGATGTAGATCAGGCCGGCGTCGATCTGGCGGTAGCCGTCGCTGGTCTTGGCGATCCCGGTGCTCGCCCACGTGGAGTTCAGGAACTGCGGGATGCCGTACGCGGTGCTCGACGGGTTCTGCGCGTTGGGGTTCCAGCCGCTCTCCTTGCCCCACAGCGACTCCAGGCAGGAGAACTGCGAGGCGCTCCCGACCTGGGACATCGCGTAGTCCTTGAACGAACCGGAGTGTCCCGACGCGGCGGGGGCCGGCGCGGCGGCCCGGGGCGCGGGGGCGGGGGCGGCAGCCGCAGCAGCCTGCGCCTGGGCGGCGGCCTGCGCCTGTGCGGCTGCCTGGGCCTCTGCGGCGGCCTGGGCCTCCGCTGCGGCGCGGGCGGCCGCCTCGGCGGCAGCCGCCTCGGCGGCGCGGCGGTCGAGCTCGGCCTGGTCGGCGGCCTGCTGGGCCGCGGCGGCCCCGATGGCCGCCATGCCGCGCTCGGACCGCGAGGCGGCGAGGTCGCCGAGCCCGGACAGGTCGGCCGAGGAGTCGGCGGCCGGCGCGACGCCGTCGATGCCGAGCGCCTGGGCGACGCTCACCGACTCGGCGACCGGAGCGGCGTCGGCGGCCGCGGTCGGCTCGCCGGTGGCGAGGACGCTGACCAGGACGCCGCCGGCGGCCGCGGCGGCCAGGAGCACGCCGGGACGGCGCGCACGGGTCGGCGGCAGGACACGGCGGAGCCGGGCGGAGCCGATGCGGGCGAAGCGGGCACGGGCAGTGTGGTGCGAGGACATGCGGGAGTTGCTCCGAGGGAGAGTGCGCAGGCGCCGACCAGCCCCCGGTGGGGACGGCGAGGCGGTGCTGGTGTCTTCGGGTACGGGGGGCGGGCGCTCAGGCCGGCCGGACGAGCAGGGCGTCCTGCCGGCGGCGCCCGCGGGCCGCGGGAGCCCGGAGGCGGTGCATGCGGAGACTCTCCGTTTCTTCCATGGCCGCCTACCGAGTTAGCTGACGGGTTCGGGAGGGAAGTCGCCCTACCCGCGGCCGAGCTGGGCTCGGTACGCGGGATTCACCCCAGTACTGCGATGGGTCCCCGGCTCGCTCCGCGTGCGCGGTCACGACTCGGCGGCGTCCAGCCGAACTCCCCGGGTGGGGACGAGACGACCGGCTGGACGGGAGCCACGGTAGGTGCGTTACCGGTCCGTGACAATCCCCGGGGCGCGGAGCCGCTGCGTGACGGGCTCCGTCCCACCCGTCCCGCGGGCCTCCCCCGCACTGCCGGACGCGACGCACGGTCACCACCGCGGAGGCCGGAACCCACTGGTCAGAGCGCGACCCCGGCACAGGGACGCCGCGCGGCTCAGGTCCCCGACCGGGACCCTCCGGCCGTTCCCCGCACCGTGACCGGACTCACGAGGCGACTCTCGTGGCGACTCCCGCCGCGACGGGGTGCTGCTCGTCGGGGACGACGGCGAGGGCGGCGGGGGTCAGGCCGGCGACCACCTGCAGCGCCGAGTTCACCTGCTCCCGCAGCGCGGCCAGTGACTCCCATGCCCGGTCCCGCTGCCGGCGCAGCTCGTCGGCCTCGCCCCGGATCTCGGCGAGCTGCCGCTGCGACTCCGCCACCTCGACGGCCCGGTCCCGCTCGGCGGCCGCCACCGCCTCCGCCGCCTGCTCGGACGCCGCCGCGGCGGCCGCCCGCAGGCCCTCCACGTTGGCGAGGCGGGCCCGCGCCTCGGCCCGGGCCTCGTCCCGGATGCGCTCGGCCTCGGCCTCGGCGGCCGCGGTGATCGCCGTGGCGTGCTCGGCGGCCTGGACGAGCAGCTGCTGGGCCTGGTCGGCGCGCGGCCGCTCGGTCCGCTCACGGGCGATCTGGGCCAGCCGGAGACGGGCGCTCGCCAGCTCCGCGGAGCAGGCCGCGTACCGGCTCAGGAGGTGGTCGCTCTCGCGCCGGGCGAGGGCCAGCTCCGACTCCGCCCAGGTGACGTAGTTGTCCACCTGCATCCGGTCGTAGCCGCGCAGGGCCCCGCGGAAGCAGGGATCCGTGCCGAGGAGTCCGTCGAGCCCGCTGGGGGCCTGCGGACCCGTCGTCCCGGTCGGGGAGGGAGCCTCCTCGACCGCGGGTGGCACCAGGACCTGCGCTCGCAGCGACATCGACGTCCCCCTCTGGACTGCCCACCCGGCCGTCCCCCGCGCCGTGTGCCTCCGAGGTTGCTGGACGGCGAGCGGCTGCGCAGGCTCGCGCAGATCACGGAACGGGCACGGTCGGGGTGTCGCGGGGCCGTGTCCCCATGTCGTCACCGAGAGCTGCCAGGAGGTGACTCCTGGGGACCGGCGGCTGGCAGCGCACGGGTGCGAGCCGGGCCCCCGACGGGGCCCGGCTCGCATGTCCGTGTCAGCGCGTCCCGGGGGTCGCGGCCCCCGGGACACCGCGTCAGAGCCCTGAGCCGCCCGTCATGGGCCGGATCATCGACTCCTGGGTGGCCGTGGCGACCAGCCGGCCGTCCTCGGTGAAGATCTCGCCGACGCCGAAGGCCCGGCCACCGCCGGTGAACGTGCTGCGCAGCGAGTACAGCAGCCACTCCCCCGCGGAGAAGTCGTCGTGGAAGTACAGCGTGTGGCTGAGCACCCCCGTCGACAGGTCCCGGTGCGCGCGCTTGAGCCCGACCCCCTCGTGCGGCCGCATGGCGGCACCGATGAAGGAGTTCGTGCTCGCCCAGGTCAGCAGCGCCTGGGAGACGTCGCGCTCGGTGCGCTCGGTGGCCCAGCGCGACCAGTACTGCAGCTCGGGCGGCCCGACGAGGGCCGGGTCGAACACGTCGACGGCACCCACGGTGCGCTGCTCGTGACCGGTCAGGTAGCTGTCCTGCTCCGGGGCGGCGTCCGGTCCCCCGGTGGCCGGCGGCTCTGCGTCGTGCCGGATGACGTCGCCCTCGTCGGCGCCGAGCAGGACCAGCGAGCGGGCCAGCTTCCGGTCGCCCTGGCTGACCGTCACGGTGATCGACGCCAGCGACCGGCCCTCGTGGAAGCGCTCGACCTCGAGGGTGACCGGCGAGTCCGCGCGGCCGGTGCGGGCGAAGTTCGACGAGATCGACGTGACCCGCTTGCCGCCGGCCTCGGCGGTCGCGGCCACGATCGCCTGCGCGATCATCTGCGCGCCGGCCACGACCGGCCCCTCGGTGGCGAGGCACTGGCCGACGTACCGGCCGTCGCCGTCCTTCTCCAGCCGGAGCACCCGCAGGACGTCGTCCACCGTGGGACGCACTGCCTCGGTCACGCCGAGGTGCCGTTCGACGCCGCCGTGGCCGGAGCGCCGGTGATCGCCCCGAGGATGCCGTCCTCGGCCTTGCCCACGGGGTACCGGTCCTCGTGCACCCAGGCCCAGTGGGCGTGGTTGAGCTCGTGCAGCGTCAGGCAGGCCTTGAGCGCGTTCTGGAAGCCCATGTTGTCCACGGACTGGTTGACCGACTCCTTGGCCAGCAGTGCCGCCATCGTGGGCAGCTGCGCGATCTTGCGCGCCAGGGCCAGCGCACCCTCGGCGAGCTCGTCGGCGGGGAAGACCTTGCTGACCATCCCGAGCGCGTGGGCCTCGACCGCGCCGATCGAGTCACCGGTGAGCAGCAGTTCCTTGGTCTTGCGCGGGCCGAACTCCCACGGGTGGGCGAAGTACTCCACGCCGCACATGCCCAGCCGCTGACCGACCACGTCGGAGAACTGGGTGTCCTCGGCGGCCACGATGAGGTCGCACGCCCACGCGAGCATCAGGCCCGCGGAGATCACGTTCCCGTGGACCTGGGCGATGGTGATCTTGCGCAGGTCACGCCAGCGGGCGGTGTTCTGGAAGTAGTAGTGCCACTCCTGCAGGTACAGCTTCTCCGCGCCCTGCCGGGTGCCGCCGTCGATGGTGACGCTGTGGTGCTGGGACGGGCCCGGCATCCACTCGGCGATCGACTGCTTGGAGCCGGTGTCGTGACCGGAGGAGAACACCGGCCCCTCCGCGCCCAGGATGATCACGCGGACCTGGTCGTCCATCTCGGCGGCCCGGAAGGCGTCGTCGAGCTCGACGAGCATGCCGCGGTTCTGCGCGTTGCGCTGCTTGGGCCGGTTCAGGTTGATCCGGACGATCGTGCCGTCGTCCAGCGGCTCGTAGGTGATGAACTGGTAGTCGGCCATGCGTGCTCTCCGCCTCTCCGCCCGGCGCCGTCGCCGGGGTGGGTCCGATCAGTGGGAACTGCTGCGGACACGACGAAGGCGCCGGCCGGACGGTCGTGCTCGTCCGGCCGGCGCCTCACGTCGTGGTGGTGCCTGTTACGCGGCGATGACCTTGTCGTCGGCGGCGAAGCCGAAGAGCTTGTTCAGGTTGCCGCCCATGACCTTGGCCTTATCCACGTCGGACAGACCCTCGAGCTCGTTCATGTACTCGATCGGGTCGTGCAGGCCCTCGGGGTGCGGGTAGTCCGAGCCGAAGACGACGTTGTCGACGCCCATGGCCTCGATCACGCCGATCACGTCCTCCTCGAAGAAGGGGTGCAGGACGATCGACCGCTTGAGCGCCACGGTCGGGTCCTCGTCGAAGGCGCCCGGGTTGCGGCCGTAGACCTTCGCCATCGTGCCGAGGAGCGGCTTGAGCCAGGAGCTGCCGTTCTCCACGGGCATGAACCGCAGGTCGGGGAACCGGGTCGCCAGGCCGTGGCCGACGATCGAGGTCACCGTGTCCTTGATGCCGCGGTACTCGGCCGACACCAGGGCGTGGAAGCCCGAGTTCTTGACGAAGGGCAGGTGCTCGCCCTGGTGGCCCTCCCACTCGTTCAGGTAGCGGGTCTGGCCGTCGTCGGAGGAGTGCATGCCGACGACGAGGCCGGCCTCGTTCACCCGCTCCCAGAACGGGTCGTACTCCGGCAGCGCGAACGAGCGGCGCCGGCCGTTGTAGCCGGGCACGGGCGCCGGGCGGATCAGGATGGCCTTGGCGCCGTGCTCGACGACGTAGTCGAGCTCGGCCAGCGCCTTGTCCAGGACCGGCAGGGTGATGACCGGGGTCGGGAAGATCCGGTTCTCGTAGTTGTAGGTCCAGTGCTCGAGCATCCACTCGTTGAGCGCGTGCACCATGACGTGCGTGGCGTCGGGGTCGTCGGCGAGACGCTCCTCGAGCAGCGACGCCAGGGTCGGCCACATGACGGCGCGGTCCAGGCCCAGCTCGTCGAGCACCGGCAGCCGGTCGGCCGGGTTGAAGAACGCCGGCGGCGACTCGATGTACTTGGGCGGCATGCCCTCGATCGTCTTGCGGTCCTCGTTCGTCGTCTCGCCGAAGCTGGTCTTGTTGCTCAGCGGCTTGTGCTTCGACGAGGGGTTCTTGGCGCGGAACTCCAGCTCGAGGGCCCCGGGAGGCGCCACCTTGTTGAAGGTGGGGTTCGGGATGTACTCGCTGATGACGTTGCGCAGCGCGATCTTGGTACGCCCGTTGACCTGCACGTACTTGACCAGGCCCGCGTACTCCGCGGGGAGGTACTTGGTGAAGGCGTCGGTGGTCTCGTAGAAGTGGTTGTCGGCGTCGAACACCGGGAAGTCGAGTCGTCGGGCCACGAGGCCTCTCCTCATTCGTTTGCGAACGCGCTCCAGGCCGGTGCGGCGACCGGGGATGCACGTGGGAACAGCGGCATCCCGAAGGTAGCAGTGGGCTGAGTCACCTTCAAGACTCTGAATTCGATTCAATGACGACCATCGAAGTGTTCTGCCGCACAGTCTGCCGCGGTGCCGGCCGGGTCGCCGAGCGGCGACCCGGCCGGCGTCCTCACGCCGCGGCGGGCAGGGCCCCGCTGTCGGCCGGGAAGCCGAGCAGCTTGTTCAGGTTGCCGCCCATGATCTTGGCCTGGTCCTCGACCGGCAGGCTGTCGATCTCGTCGACGAAGCTCGTCGGGTCGTGCATGCCCTCCGGGTGCGGGTAGTCCGACCCGAAGACGACGTTGTCGGCACCGATCGCGTCGACGACGCCGAGGATGTCCTCCTCGAAGAACGGGTGGAGCATGATCGACCGCTTGAGCGCGACCGACGGGTCCTCGTCGAAGGCGCCGGGGTTGCGGCCGTAGACCTTCTTCATGGTCTCCTGCAGCGGCTTGAGCCACGCGCTGCCGTTCTCCACCGGCATGAACCGGATGTCGGGGAACCGGGTCGCCAGGCCGTGGCCGACGATCGAGGTCACGGTGTCCTTGATGCCCCGGTACTGCGCCCCGAGGAACTTGGAGAACCCCGACGGCTTCTGCCCGAAGGGCAGGAACTCACCGACGTGGCCCTCCCACTCGTTGAGGTAGCGCTGCTGCCCGTCGTCGGAGGAGTGCATCCCGACGAGGACGCCGGCCTCCTGGACGCGGGCCCAGAACGGGTCGTACTCCGGCAGCGCGAACGACCGGCGGCGGCCGTTGTAGCCGGGCACCGGGGCCGGGCGGACGAGGATGGTCTTGGCGCCGCGCTCGACGACGTAGTCCAGCTCGGCCAGCGCCTTGTCGACCAGGGGCAGCGTGATGACCGGGGTCGGGAAGATCCGGTTCTCGTAGTTGTAGGTCCAGTGCTCGATCATCCACTCGTTGAGCGCGTGGACCAGCACGTGAGTCGCGTCCGGGTCGTCGGCCAGGCGCTCCTCGAGCAGGCTCGCCAGCGTCGGCCACATGATCGCCCGGTCGATCTTCAGCTCGTCCATCAGCTGCAGCCGGGGCCCGGGCTCGAAGAACGCCGGGGGCGACTCGATGTACTTCGGCGGCATGCCGGCCAGGTTCTCGTCGCCGGCCTTCTTGGACGAGTCGTGGAACTGCGCCGCACCCCCGACCGGGACGTGCTTGGACGACGGGTTCTTGAGCCGGAACTCGATCTCCTGGGCGCCGGGCGGGGCGACCTTGTTGAACGTCGGGTTCGGGATGTACTCGCTGATGGTGTTGCGCAGCGCGATCTTCGTCCGCCCGTTGACCTGCACGTACTTGACCAGCCCGGCGTAGTCCGGCGGGAGGTACTTGGTGAAGGCATCGGTCGTCTCGTACATGTGGTTGTCGGCGTCGAACACCGGGAAGTCGAGCCTTCTCGACACGGGAGCTCCTCCTCGTCACGGCGGGCGGGTGGGCACGCTGGGGCCGGCCGGGCACGCCTCCGGGCACGGACGCGCCGACCCTAGCCCGTGGTCTGAGTCACCTTCAATCCCCTGAAGGACACTCAGGCGATCCGTTCTCCTGGCAGACTCGGGGGCGTGCCGGCCGCTGAAGGATCCGCCCCAGCCCGCCCCGACCCCGCCCTCACCGATCCCGCCACCGCGGCCCGTGAGCGCCGGCGGCTGGAGCGGCTGGAGGCCGGCCGGCGGGAGATCCTGGACGTCGCCGAGCGGCTCTTCGTCGAGCACGGCTACGAGGGCACGAGCCTGGAGCAGATCGCGGCGGGGTGCGGCTACTCGGTCGGCAGCATCTACAACTTCTTCACCAACAAGGACGCCCTCTACTCCGCCGCCCTCGAGCGGCACGCCACCTCACTCGGCACCTCCTTCCGCGCGTCGGCCGAGCCCGCGGCCCCGGGCATCGAGAAGGTGGTCGCCATGGCCCGCGCCGCCGTCCACGACCTGCGCGGCTCCCCCCGCAACGCGCGGCTGACGGCGACGTCGATGGGCGTGGACCTCGCCGGCAACGCCGACCGCACGTCGTTCCGGGCCGTCCTCGAGGCCTACGCCGAGGCGATCGCCGACGGGCAGCGCGACGGGACCGTGCGGGCCGGGAACCCGCGCCACCTCGCCCAGTTCGTCGGCGGCCTGGTGCTGGCACAGGCCCAGGTGGACCCCGAGATCACCGCGGACCCCGACGGCATCACGCTCGACGACTTCCTCGACATCGTGCGCGGCGCCCTCTCCGCCTGACCGGGGAATGCCCCTCCCCCTGACCTCGTTGCACGCAGCGGTAGTTGAACACTCAACCGAGGCAGGCGACGACGATGCAGTTCGGCATCTTCACGGTCAGCGACATCACGGCCGACCCCACGACCGGGCGGACGCCCAGCGAGGCGGAGCGGATCCAGGCCGTGGTGGCCATCGCGAAGAAGGCGGAGGAGGTCGGCCTCGACGTGTTCGCGCTCGGCGAGCACCACAACCCGCCGTTCTTCTCCTCCTCGCCGACGACGACGCTGGCCTACATCGCGGCGCAGACCTCGACGCTGCAGCTGTCCACGGCGACCACGCTGATCACCACCAACGACCCGGTGAAGATCGCCGAGGACTACGCGATGCTCCAGCACCTGGCCGGCGGCCGGGTCGACCTGACGCTGGGCCGGGGCAACACCGGCCCGGTCTACCCCTGGTTCGGCAAGGACATCCGCGACGGCATCCCGCTGGCCGTGGAGAACTACGCGCTGCTGCGCCGGCTGTGGGACACCGAGGTCGTGGACTGGAAGGGGAAGTACCGCACGCCGCTGCAGGGCTTCACCTCGACGCCGCGCCCGCTCGACGGCGTCCCGCCCTTCGTCTGGCACGGGTCGATCCGCTCCCCGCAGATCGCCGAGCAGGCCGCGTTCTACGGCGACGGCTACTTCGCCAACCACATCTTCTGGCCGGCCGAGCACACCCGGCGGATGGTCGAGTTCTACCGCGGGCGCTTCGCCCACCACGGCCACGGCGACGCCGACCAGGCGATCGTCGGCCTCGGGGGCCAGGTCTTCATGCGGAAGAACAGCCAGGACGCCGTCCGCGAGTTCCGTCCCTACTTCGACGACGCGCCGGTCTACGGCCACGGCCCCTCGCTGGAGGAGTTCAGCCGGGAGACGCCGCTGACCGTCGGCAGCCCGCAGCAGGTCATCGAGCGGACGCTCGGCTTCCGCGACTACGTCGGGGACTACCAGCGCCAGCTGTTCCTCGTCGACCACGCGGGGCTCCCGCTGAAGACGGTGCTGGAGCAGCTGGACATCCTCGGCGAGGAGGTCGTGCCGGTGCTGCGCCGGGAGTTCGCCGCGCTGAAGCCCGCGCACGTGCCCGACGCGCCGACCCACGCCTCCCTCGTCGACGCCCGCCGCGCCGGTGAGCAGGCCCCCGCGGAGGTGAGCGCCCGATGAGCACCCGCACCCTCGCCGTCGTCACCGCCGGGCTGAGCACCCCGTCGTCCACCCGGCTGCTGGCCGACCGGCTGACCGCCGCGACCGTCGACGCGCTGCGCCGGCGCGGGGACGACGCGACCGTGGAGGTCGTCGACCTCCGCGAGCACGCCCGCGCGCTGGCCGACCACCTCGTCACCGGGTTCCCCTCGGGCGGCCTGCGCGCCGCTCTCGACACGGTGACCGGCGCGGACGGCGTGATCGCGGTGACGCCGGTGTTCAGCGCGTCCTACAGCGGGCTGTTCAAGACGTTCTTCGACGTGCTGGACCCCGACGCCCTCAGCGGCCGCCCGGTCCTGATGGGCGCCACCGCGGGCACCGCCCGGCACTCGCTGGTGCTCGAGCACGCGATGCGGCCGCTGTTCGCCTACCTGCGCGCGGTCGTCGTCCCGACCGCGGTGTTCGCCGCGTCCGAGGACTGGGCCGACGGTGACGGGGGGTCGCTGGTGCCGCGGGTCGAGCGTGCGGCCGGCGAGCTGGCCGACCTCGTGGCCGGCCGCCCCACCTCCGCCCGGCCGGCCGACCCGTTCGCGGACTTCGTCCCCTTCGACCAGTTGCTGGGCGACCAGGCATAGGAAGCGATCCCCACGTCCTGACGTCCAGGACGTGGGGATCGCTTCCTATGCCTCACCCCATGGCGTCGGGGGATGCCGGGGCAGAGCCGCCCTGCGGGGCCTCGCCGCGCATGATCGCCGCGATCGCGGCCCGGTCGGCGGCCGACGGCAGACCCCAGCTCGCCTCGTAGCCGTAGACCTGACCCAGCGGGGTGGACGACGTCTTCCCGTCGAGCAGCTCCACCGTGTCGCTGCTGATCAGCCCCGGGTGCTCGACACCGCACGCCTCGGCGACCTTGACCAGGTCGCGGCGGAGCGTGGCCACGTAGTTCGCCAGCCGGACCGACTTGAGCTGCGGGTCCAGCCCCCGGGCCAGCCACGCGTTCTGCGTCGCGACACCGGTCGGGCAGGTGTCGGTGTGGCACTTCTGGGCCTGGATGCAGCCGATCGCGAGCATCGCCTCGCGCGCGACGTTCACCATGTCGCAGCCCAGGGCGAACGCGACGACCGCCTCGCCAGGCAGGCCGAGCTTGCCGCCGCCGATGAAGGTGACGTCCTCCTGCAGGCCGCGCCGGGCGAACGTGGCGTAGACCCGGGCGAACCCGAGCTGGAAGGGCAGCGACACCGAGTCGGCGAACACCATCGGGGCGGCGCCGGTGCCGCCCTCCCCGCCGTCGACCGTCACGAAGTCGACGCCCCGTCCGGTGGTCGCCATGAGCTCGGTCAGCTCGTCCCAGAAGGCCATGTCGCCGACGGCGGCCTTGATGCCGACCGGCAGCCCGGTCTCGGCGGCGAGCAGCTCCACCCAGTCCAGCATGCTGTCGACGTCGGAGAACTCCGCGTGCCGCGACGGGCTCACGCAGGTCTCCCCCACCGGCACCCCCCGGGCCGCGGCGATCTCGGCCGAGACCTTGGGGGCCGGCAGCACCCCGCCGAGTCCGGGCTTGGCGCCCTGGCTGAGCTTGACCTCCAGGGCCCGCACCGGCGCGCCGGCCACCAGGTCCCGCAGCCGGGCGAGGTCGAAGCGCCCGGCGGAGTCCCGGCAGCCGAAGTAGGCGGTGCCGATCTGGAACACCAGCTCGCCGCCGTGCCGGTGGTGCACCGACAGCCCGCCCTCGCCGGTGTTGTGCAGGCAGCCGGCCAGCGCGGAGCCCCGGTTCAGCGCCTCGATCGCGGTGCCGGAGAGCGAGCCGAAGCTCATCGCGGACACGTTCACCACCGAGCCGGGGCGGAAGGCGTGCCGCCGCCCCCGCGGCCCGCCCAGGACCTTCGCCGAGGGCAGCGCCACGTCCTCGGCCGACGACGGGTGCGAGGGCGGGACGGCCGTCCCGAAGGTCGTGTGCTTGATGACCGGGTAGCCGCTGGTGTGCTCCAGGTCGTTGTCGGTGCCGAAGCCGAAGTAGTTGTTCTCCTTCTTCGCCGACGCGTAGACCCAGCGCCGCTGGTCGCGGGTGAACGGCCGCTCCTCCTCGTTGCCGGCCACGAGGTACTGCCGGATCTCCGGGCCCATCCGTTCCAGGAGGTAGCGGGCGTGCCCGACGACGGGGTAGTTGCGCAGGACGGTGTGCTCCCGCTGCAGCAGGTCCCGGACGGCGACCGCAGCCACGGCGCCGGCGCCGGCCACGGCGGCACGGACGATCGTTCTCATGCCGTCCACCTTGCTCCTGGACGGCGGCCGCGGCTCAGCGGGAGGCGACGCGCCCGCGCACCCGGGCGGTGACGGCCGCCCGGAGCGGGACCAGGACCACCCCGTCGGCGGCGAGCCGGGCCCGCAGCAGCCGGCGGTGGCGGAGCACGCCGACGGCCCCGATGGCCCAGAACAGGTACTGCACCGAGAAGGCGGCCCGGAAGGAGTCCCGGTCGTAGGCGGTGGACGCGCCGGGCGTGAGCAGGTCGAGCACCGCGCCGATGGCGAGCACGGTGAGCAGAGAGGCGACGAACCCGCCCACGTTGACCACCCCGCTGGCGCTGCCCTGCCGCTCGGCGGGGTTCCAGGTGCGGGCGTAGTCGAACCCGATCATCGACCCGGGGCCGTTGGTGCCCAGCACCACCACGAGGACGACGAGCAGCCCCAGCGGCGCGCGGCCCGGCCACAGGAGCACGACGGTCCAGGCGGTGACCGTCGCCACGAGGATGGCGAAGACGAGGGTCGAGCGGCGCAGCGGCCAGCGGCCGCACAGCCGGCCCAGCACCGGGCCGACCACCATGCCGACGAGCACCAGGAGCGTGAGCAGCGCCGCCGCCGTCCCGGGCGACAGCCCCTCCCCCACGGTCAGGAACGGGAAGCCCCACAGCAGCGCGAACACCGTGCCGGAGAACTGGGTGACCAGGTGGGTGTACAGCCCGATCCGCGTGCCGGACTCGCGCCACGTGGCCGCCAGCCCCTCCCGGACGGCGGCCAGGCCGGGAGGCGCCGGCCGCGCCACGCCCTCCGGGACGTCCCGCAGCGTGGTCGCCACCAGGACCGTGACCAGCAGGCCCACCGCGGCGGCACCCAGGAACGTGTTGCGCCACCCGGCGCCGTGCAGCAGCGCGACCAGCGGCGTGGCAGCGGCGACCTGGCCCAGCTGGCCGAGGATGCCGGTCAGCTGGGTGATCACCGGGACGGTGCCGCCGGTGAACCAGGCCCCGATGATGCGCAGCACGCTGATGAAGGTCATCGCGTCGCCCGCACCCACCAGCACGCGGGCGCCGACGGCCGTGGGCACGTCGGTCGCGACGGCCAGCAGGAGCTGGCCGGCGGCCATGGTGAGGCCCCCGGCGACGATCAGCCGCCGGGACCCGAACCGGTCCAGGGCCACGCCGACCGGCACCTGCATGCCGGCGTAGACGGCCAGCTGCAGGACGAGGAACAGCGAGAGCGCCGACGCCCCGGCGGAGAAGCGTTCCTGCGCCTCCGGCCCGGCCACACCCAGCGAGGCCCGGTGGAACACCGCGACCACGTAGGCGGCGAGGGCCACGAGCCACACGGCGTGGGCACGCAGGGCGGGCGGCAGGCTCACCCCAGGTCTGACGCCCCGCACGGCCCCGATCTTCCGGCCGCGGCCGTGACCCTGCCCACCGCGGCGCGGATCAGGGGCGGGGCACCTCGGAGAAGAGCGGCCGGCCCAGCTGCGGTCGCTGCAGGAGCAGCTCGTAGTCGTCGACGTTCCGGGAGACCGAGACGAGCATCTGCCCGGGCGTCGTCGGGACGTCGGGGTGGGCCAGCGGCGTGTACTGGATGTAGCCGGTGTCCTGGCCGGCCGGCGAGGAGAGCACCGGCTGGACGACGAACGGGCCGGTCGGCGAGTCCGACGTCCAGGTCGCCGCCTCGTCGGCGAGGTCGCCACCGAGCTTGGAGTAGGCGACGTACCTCCCGTCGACCAGGTCCACCGACAGGGTCTGCGCCACCCCGGTGTCGGCACCGATGACCGGCACCACCCGGTCGCTGTCGCCCTGCCAGCTCCGCCCGTCCCAGTACTGCATGGCGTTGCGGTTCATCACCTGGCCGATCGGCAGTCGCGCCGCGTACAGCTCGTGGCCGTAGACGTAGGCCTGGCCGGTGTTGCGCGACCCGTAGACGTAGAACCAGTCGCCGTCGACCGCCGAGGCCGCGCCCCAGTGGATCGCCCCGAGGTTCGCGTCGTCGGGGGTCAGCTGGGCGGCGTCGGACAGCCGCGGGACACCGTCGGCGCCGACGGTGTAGACCGCCACCGTCGTCCCGCGCACGATGAAGTCCCACATGCGGTCACCGCGCTGCACCCGCGAGCAGAAGACGACGAGCACGTCGGTCACGTCGGCGGCGTCGTCCGGGCGGGGGTCGATCCGGTTCACCGACATCGGCCAGACCGACAGCCGGTTGGGGTCGCGCGGGAGGGCCGGCCCGTGCTCGTCGTCGACCAGCTGGGAGATGCAGGTGCCGGAGGTGACGAGCATCGAGTTGTCGACCATGCGCGGCATCTCGGGCTCCACCTCCTTCTCCCGGATGGTGTCCCCCCACATCCAGACGACCCGGCCGTCGCTGAGCACGGCGCTGGCCCCGACGTCCGCGGACTGCCAGTAGGGCAGGTCGGCGTCCTCGAACGCCTCGTTGTAGTCGTCGGCGCCCAGGACCTCGCCCGGATCGGGCGCCGGGCAGGACGGCTCCAGCCGCACGGCCCCGCCCGAGGCGGCCTCGGACACCGGCAGCAGCGTCTCCGCGGGCTCCCCCGAGACCTCCTCGGCCTCCGGCGCCTCCAGCCGCAGGCACCCGGTCAGCAGCAGCCCGACCAGGGGCAGGAGGACGACGCGACGGCGGAGCACGGCCCCATGGTGCCCGATCACGAGGACGAGGCGGCGCTCCGCGGGGCGGGGCCGCCCGATGCGGTGCGCCGGCGCCACGGGAGCACCGGCAGTACCGGCAGCACGCCGGCCACCACCGCGGTGAGGCCCAGCACGGCCGCGACCTGGCGGGGGTCCTCCGTGCCGTCGGGGTCGGCGAGCAGCAGGGCACCGGCGACGAGCAGCCCGACCACGGCCACGGTGCCCAGGACGGCCCCGCGCCGCGAGCCGGCGAGCTGGGAGAACACCCAGAGCACGGCGAGCGCGGCCAGGGCGAAGAGGCCGCCGACCACGGCCGTGCCGAGGACCGCGGCGGCGACGACGGCGACCCCGGCCAGCACGCCGGGCAGGACCCCGAGGAGCCCGGTCCGCCGGCGGCGCGGACCGCCCCGCCCCGGTCGTCGCGCGGGCAGGGCCGTGAGGATGCCGAGCACGACCACCGCGCCCGCGCCGACGGCGAGGGTCTGGCGGTACTCGGCGCCCGGCGGGTAGTCGAGGCGGACGGTCCCGGCCGGGCCGGCCGGCAGGACGTAGCCCTGCTGCCACCCGTCGACGGTCACCTTCTCCAACTCCTGCCCGTCCAGCTGCGCGGTCCACCCCAGGTTGGGGTTCTCCGGGATCACGAGCAGCGTGGGCTCTTCGCGCTCGGCGACCTCGACGACGCGGTGCTCGGCGTCCCACCGGCTGGGCTCGGCGGGTGTCCGGACGACCGCCGAGCTCTCCTTGACCGCCCGCCCGAACCGGCTGAGCGTGACGGAGTCGACCGCCAGGGTGTCGCTGCTGCGCGAGACCACCCGGTGCTCACCGGCGGGCAGCCGGAGCGCGGGCACGGCGTCGCAGGGCTTGGTCGCGATCGGCTCGCCGGCCAGCAGCTCCCCCACGGTGCCGAAGACGACCGTCCCGAGGATCGCGGCGTCCACCCGGACGGTCGGCCCGGTGCCGCAGGGCAGGGTGACCGGGGTGGCGGGATCGGTGACGGGGTTGGGGGCGCCGACCTCCAGCTCGCTCACCCCGACGCCGACCGTCTGCTCCCAGCGGGTCAGCGGGTCGATCGACCGCACGTCGTCGGCGAGGTCGAACGTGACGGTCAGCCGGTCGGTGACCACGGGTGCGAACCGGACGGTGCCGTCGTCGGCCAGCGGCAGGGTGCGCGGCAGGCCGCCGCCGTCGTCGATGGTGACCGCCCGCGGGCGCGCGGCGGTCACCCCCTCGGAGGTGAGCACCCGCAGCGAGTCGACCGTGCGCGGCTGGGGGAACGTCAGGGTCAGGGAGGGGCGCTGGTCGTCCCCTGCGGCGATCCAGGTGGTCGACGGGTCGCCGTCGAGCGCCGCGACGGCGCTGCCGCGGGGGTCGGCGACCGCCGAGCTGCTCGCCGTCACGGGGATCGTGCCGCGGACGGAGGTCAGCAGTGCGTCGAGCGCCGCACCCGGGCGGGCCACCGCGGTCGCCCGGGCGTCGTAGTCGGCCCACTCCTCGACCCAGAACGAGCGGTCGAGGAACACCGGCTCCTCCGCGCCGGTCATGAGGGCCCCGGCGCAGCGCGGGGCACCCGTGGCGTCGACGACGCAGCCGGCGCGGCCGCGCTGGGCGTCGAAGGCGTAGACCGCGACCGGCTCGCCGTCGCCCGCGCGCGGGACGAGCACCGAGCGCTGCGCGTCCACCCCGGGGAGCCGGACGTTGGCCAGGGCCATCGCCTGGGTGTCCGCGGTGCTCGTGGCGGCGATCGTGAGGGTGGAGGTGTACCCCGGCGGCAGCGTCAGCACCTGCTCCTCACCGGTGTCGGCGACCGGGACGACGGCCTCGCCGGCGTCGGTGGTGAGCCGCAGCTCGGTCGGTCGCGCGACCCCGGGCTCCTGACCGAGGGCGACCACGACGGTGGAGGCGAGGAACTGCTGCTCCGTGGTCAGCCGCCACCACGGCGCCTGCCCGGACTCGTCCCAGGGCGCCGGCCGCCAGGCGGTGGTCGGGTCGCCATCGACGGCCGACCAGGGCTGGCTGTCCAGCCGGGTGGCCACGAAGCCGCTCGCGTCCGACGCCGAGCTCGACGCCGACGGCTCGGCGCCGATGTAGCGGACGACGCTCTCGGCCCGGGAGGCGTCGGGGACGACGTAGTCGCGGACCGGGGTCTCCAGCCGGCGCGGGTCGTCGACGGTGAGGCCGGCGGAGGTGGCGCCGTCGAGCCGGCCGAAGTTGCGTTCCCGCCGGACCAGCGCGTCGGTGACCATCGGCGTCCCGGTCGCCTCGGGCGAGCCGGCCATGAGGGTCGGGCGGCCGGTGATCAGACCGCGCTCCTCCAGCTCGAGCACCGCCTCCGGGCCCCCGACCACGGTCACCGCGTCCGACAGCGGCGCCGTCCAGGCGCGCGGCACGGTGCCGGCGACGCTGTACACCTCGATCGCCGGCGCGGGCTCGTCGAGCCCGGCGTCGGAGACCAGGTCGTCGGGCACGTCGGCGGTGCCCCCGACCGGCCCGAAGGTGGCGGCGAGGGTGATGCCCGGGGACTCCGCCAGCGCCTGGCGGACGAGGATCGACCGGGTCGACCGGCTCTCCCCGGTGGCGAGGTCGTTGCGCAGCACGAGGTGGGAGATGCCGGCGCGGGCGAGGTAGCGGGTCAGGCCCTCGGACCCCTCCCCCAGCGCCAGCCGCTCCTCGATGGCGTCCAGCACGCGGATGTGGCCCTCGGGGCTGAGCGGGATCGCGCTGCGGACGTCCCAGGCCGACTCGGCCAGCGGCTGGATCACCTCGTCGTTGGTGTTGCCCCACTCGTAGGTGGCGAACGAGGAGCCCGGGACCAGCAGCGCGCGGCCGGTCTCCTGCTGGTCGGCGAGGTAGTCGGCGGTCTGCTGCCAGTAGCCGGGGACCCCGGTGAACCCGGTGGGCGGCGCCAGCCGGCCGGCCAGCGCCGGCGACACGGTGGCGACGAGGGCCGCGACGACGGCGAGGAGGACCAGGCGCGAGCCGCCCCGGGCCAGCCGGGGCAGCACCCGGCGGGGCGGCGCGGGAGTCCGGCGGGACGCCTCGTGCCGCGCCGGCAGCGCCGGGCGGCGGCGCCGGGCCCACCGGAGGAGGACGGCGCCCAGGTGCGCCAGCCCGAGCACCAGGGGCAGCCGGACGATCGGCTCGAACTTGTGCACGTTGCGGATCGGGGCCAGGGAGTCGTCGAGGGCGTCGTGCAGCGCACCGGCCCACAGCCCGTCGACGGAGGCGAGGTGCCCCATCGACACGAGGGCGACCCCGGCGACGAGCCCGAGGACCAGCCAGCGGCGCTCGGGGAGGTCGCGGCGGCACAGGCCCGCGAAGGCGGCCGCGGCGAGGACGACGGTGCCGGCGATCGGCAGCACCTGGTGGACCAGCGCCCACCCCGAGGGCCACGCCGGCCCGTACGGGGAGGCCATCTCGGCGATCCAGTGCGACGTGCCGCGGACCACGCCGAGGATCTCGTTCGGGCCCGTCGTCGCCTGGGCGTTCTCGATGTAGTAGAGGAACGGCGGGGCGAACTTGCCGAGCAGCACCAGCGGCCCGGCCCACCAGGCGATGGCCAGCGCCACCGCGGCCACCCACCACGCGACGAGCCGGCGGCGGACCGGGCCCGCCGGGCGGGTGAGCAGGAAGAGGGCGGCCAGGGGCAGCACCGCGGCCGTCGCGACGGCGTTGACCCCGCCGACGCAGAACACCGCCACGCCCGACAGCAGCGCCGCCCGCCGCACCTGCCCGGGGCGCGTGCTGCCGTCGTGCGCCAGTCCGGCCAGGGGCACGATCACCCAGGGCGCCAGCGCCATCGGGATCAGCTCGCTCGAGGTCTGCCCGATCTCGGAGACGATGCGCGGCGCCAGGGCGTAGACGAGGCCCGCGAACAGCGCGGTGGCGGGCGTGCCGATGCGCAGCCGCCGCGCCAGGGCCACCACCCCGAGGAACGCCACGCTCATGATCAGCGCCCACCAGAGCCGCTGCACGATCCAGGTGGGCAGCCCGACGACGTCGCCCAGGGCGAAGAACGGGCCCATCGGGAAGAAGTAGCCGTAGGCCTGGTTCTGCACCTGACCGGCCGAGCCCAGCGGCTCCCACAGCGTCAACGCCCGGCTGAGGAAGCCGACCGGGTCGACGAGCAGGTCGATCTTGGTGTCGCCGAGGACCCGGCCGGGCGCCTGCAGCAGCGAGAAGACGACGAACCCGGCGCAGACGACGGCGAGCCGGCCGCGGACGAGGAGTCCGGCGGCGCGGGTGCGCAGCGGCACCGGGGAGCCGGCCGGCGCGGGGACCTGCGCCTCGGGGGTCGCGGTGCGCTCGGTGTCGACGATCGTCGCCATGTCGTCGGAACTCAGGCGGTCGCGACGAGCACCGGACCGGGCCCGACCTCTGCCTGCTCGACGGTGGCCGCGGGGTGGCCGTCCCCCGACCCGACGACCTGTGCCCGCATGCAGCCCCTCCTCGACGCGACGGCGCATGCGCCACAACCCAGGAGACGGTACCCCGGCTCGCGCCCCCATCGGGAACGGCGCGCCTCTGCCGCCGGCCTATCCGGGCGCGGGTGTCCCGGCGTGGGTCCTCCGCCGGAACCGCGGCCGGTGGACCGGGAGCACAGCCGCGGCGACCGCGGCCAGCGCCGTGATCGCGAGCACCTGCCGTGTCGTGCCGTTGCCGTCCGGGAGGGTCAGCAGCAGCAGGCCCGAGGCGAGCAGCGCCCCTGCGGCGACGCTTCCCAGGACGACGGCCCGCCGTCTCCCCGCCCACCGGCCGACGAGCCACAGGAGACCCAGCGAGGCCACGCCGAGGACCCCGCCGATCAGCGCCATCCCGAGCGTGAGCACGACGAGCAGACCGGCTGCCGCCCGGGCGGCGGAGGCCGTCGACCGGCGCCCCGACCCCGCCTGGATCCGTCCCGGCCGCGCGGGGAGGACGCAGACGAGTGCGAGGAGCAGCACCGCCCCGGCACCGCCGGCGAGGGCCAGCTCGTACTCGGTGGCGGGGCCGAAGTCCAACCGGACGGTGCCCGCCGGTCCGGCCGGCAGCACGTAGCCCTGCTGCCACCCGTCGACCGTCACGGCCTCGAGCACCTGGCCGTCCATCCGCGCCACCCACCCGGGGTTGACGTTCTCCGGCACCACCAGCAGCGTCGGCTCGCTGCGGGCGCCGATCTCGACCGTGCGGTGGTCGGCATCCCACCGGGTCCGCTCCGCCGGCGTCCGGCCATCCGGAGCGGCCCCCGTCGAGGCACCGGCGCGGGTGAGGGTGACCGACTCCGGCCGGAACAGGACGTTGGCGAGGGCCTGGAGACGGTGCTCCCCGTCGTCGAGGGCCACCTCGGGGGTGCCGGAGCAGACCTCGAGCGGTATCGGCTGCGCCGCCGTCACCGCCCCCACCGTCGTCGTCGCCGCGGTCTGCAGCACCACGCCGTCGACCAGCACGTCCGGGCCGAACCCGCAGGGGAGGCTGAGCGGGGTCTCGGGGGCGGTGACCGGGTTCGGGCCGCCGACCTCCAGCTCGCTGACGCCGATGCCGAGCGACTGGCGCCAGAGGGTCTGCGGGTCGACGCTCTCGACGGTGTCGGGCAGCTGGAAGGTGACCGACAGCCGATCGGTCTCCACAGCGGCGAACCGCGCGACGCCGTCGTCGTCCAGCCGCACGGTCCGCTGCAGGCCGCCGCCGTCGTCGATCGTCACGACGCTCGGCACCGCGGCCGCCACGCCGGGGGTGGTGACGACACGCAACGAGTCGATGAGCCGGACCTCGCCGAAGTCCAGGGTCAGCGTCGGCTCCTCGTCCAGACCCGAGGCCACCCACGTCGTCCCCGGGTCGCCGTCGAGGACCGCCGCTCCACTGCCGCGTGGGTCGGCGACCGAGGTGCTGCTCGCCTGCACCGTCGGACCGCCACGCACCTCCGCGAGCATCGCGTCGAGAGAGGGCCCGGGACGGGGCATCGCGGTCGCAGTCACGTCGTAGTCCCCGGCCCCGACCGTGGTGAACACGCGGTCCAGGACGGTGCTCTCCTCCCCGGCGGCGAGGAGGCCGTAGCTGCACCGGGACGCCCCGACGGCGTCCTCGACGCAGCCGGAGCGCCCCGCGGACACGTCGAAGGCATAGGCCGCGACCGGCTCGTCGGGTCGCGGGACGAGCACCGTCCGCTGCACGTCGACCCCGGCGATCTCCACCTCGGCGAGCGAGAACCGGGTCGCGCCCGTGGGGTCGTCGACGACCGCGGTGATCGTCAGGGAGGTGGAGGACCCCGACGGCAGCGGCAGGACCTGGGGCTCGCTGGTGTCGGCGACGGGGACGGTGACCTCTCCGGCGTCCGTGGTCAGCCGCAGCTGGGTGGGACGCTCGGCGCCGAACTCCGCGCCGAGCCGGACGACGACGGTCGGGGACGAGAAGGGCCGCCACGTGGTGAGTCGCCACCACGGCGGCGTGGCGGGATCGGCCCACCGTGCCGGCCGCCATGAGGTCAACGGGTCGTGGTCCAGCGCCGACCACGGCTGGGCGTCGAGCTGGGGCGGGGAGAAGCCGTTGGGATCGGAGGCCGAGCTGGACGCGCTCGGCGTTCCGTCGAAGTAGGCGACCACTCCTTCGGCGCCGGCGAACTCGGGCGCCGTGTAGTCCCGGGCGGGGTTGTCCTGCCGGAGGGGGTCGGAGGCGGTCAGGCCGGCCGAGGTCGCCGCCGAGATGCGACCGAAGTTGCGCTCCCGTCGGACCCACGCGTCACCGACCATGACGCTGTCCGGGGACACGCCCCCCGTCCCGGCGGTCACGGTGGGGAGGTCGGTGACGAGACCGCGGTCCTCCAGTTCGAGGACGGCGTCCGGGCCGCCGTAGACGCCGACCGCCGACGACAGTGGCGCCGTCCAGGCCTGAGGGGCGGCGTCGGCCACGACGTACACCTGGACGGCGGGCGCCGGCTCGACCAGTCCCCCGTCCCGCAGCGCCCCGTCGGGCTCGACGGTCTCACCGACGACCGGCCCGAAGTCGGCGACCAGGGGGGTGATCCCCGGGGAGTTCCTCAGCGCCTGCCGGACGAGGATCGACCGGGTCAGGCCGGCCGCGCTGGTGTCCAGGTCGTTCCGCAGCACCACGTGGGAGATCCCGGCCCGGGCGAGATAGGCGGCCAGGCCCGCCGACCCCTCACCGAGCGACAACCGCGCCTCCACCGCGTCCAGCATGCGGATGTGCCCCTCGGGGGTCAGGGGGATCTGGTTGCGCACGTCCCACGGCGACCGCGCCAGCGGCTGCATCGGCTCGTCGCCGGTCGACCCCCAGGCATAGGTCCCGAAGGACGACGCCGGCACCAGCAACGCCCGCCCGCTGGGCTGCTCGGACGCCAGGAAGTCCGCCGTCTCCTCCCAGTAGCCGGGCAGCTCCTCGAAGCCGGTCGACGGCACGAGACGCCCGGCCAGCGCCGGCGACGCGGTGGCCACCAGAGCCAGCGTCAGCACCGCGAGGAGGACGCGCGACGCCAGCCGGACGACAGGCCGACCCGTCGAGGAGGGCGCAGTGGCACCGCCGGAGGCGTCTCTCCGGCGGCTGCGCCGCACCAGGACCGCGCCCAGGTGCGCCAGTCCCAGCACCAGCGGCAGGCGCAGCACCGGGTCGAACTTGTGCACGTTGCGCAGCGGCGCCAGTGGCCCGTTCAAGGCCTCGTGCAGCCAGCCCGCCCCCAGTCCGTCGACCGCGGCCAGGTGTCCCATCGTCAGCAGGACCACCCCGGTCAGGGCGCCCAGCACCAGCCACCGCCGCTCCGGCAGGTCCCGACGGCACAGCGCAGCCAGACCCGCGGCCGCGAGGACCACCGTGGCCCCGGCGGGCACCACGTCCTTCACCAACGACCATCCCGCCGGCCAGGTCGGGCCCGCGGCCGAGTTGATGTAGGCCACCCAGTGCGAGGTGCCGCGCAGCACGCTCAGCACGTCGGTCGGTGCGGTCGTCGCCGCCGCCGTCTCGGTGTACTCGAGGAAGCGCGTGCCGTAGCGCCCCAGCAACAGCAGCGGCCCGGTCCACCAGGCGGTGGCGAGCCCCACGGCCAGCACCCACCAGCCGATCAGCCGACGGCGGAGCGGACCGGGCGGGCGGGTCAGCAGGTACAGGGCGCCCAGCGGCAGGGCAGCCGCCGTCGCCACCGCGTTCACCCCGCCGATGCAGAAGACGACCAGGCCCGATCGCATCGCGGCCCGCCGGGCCGAGCCGTGGAGCGCGACCCCGACCAGCGGCACGACCACCCACGGAGCCATCGCCATGGGGAGCGCCTCGATCGACGTCGCCCCCAGCGAGGTGACCATGCGCGGCGCCAGCGCATAGGCGATGCCGGCGACGAGCGCGGTGGCCGGGGTGCCGATCCGCAGCCGGCGCGCCAGCACCACCACACCGAGGAAGGCCACGCTGAGCAGGAGGGCGAGCCACAGCCGCTGCACCAGCCAGGGCGGCAGCCCCAGGATCTGGCCCAGCGCGAAGAACGGGCCCATCGGGAAGAAGTAGCCGTACTCCTGGTTGTGCAGCTGCCCGGCCCCGCCCTCCGGGTCCCAGAGCGACAGCGCCCGTCCCAGGTAACCGATCGGGTCGACCGCCAGGTCCAGCTTGGTGTCGCCGACCACCTTGCCGGGCTGCTGCAGGACCGACAGCAGCACGAAGCCCAGGCACACGAGGGCGAGCCGGAACCGGTCCAGCAGGCCGAGGACCCGCCTGAGCCGCACCGGCGCACCGGCCCGGGGGCCGGCCGGGTCCGCGGGTGCGGAGCCGGTGCGCTCACCGAGCGCGATGGTGGCCATGTCGACGATCGGGCCGGGTCTCAGGCGACCGGCACGGGCGGTCGCGAGTCCCGGGCCTCGGCCTGCTCGGCCGTCTGGCCGCGCCGGCCGCGGACGACGAGCAGCGCGCCCAGGCCCAGCAGGACCACCCCGGCGCCGCCCAGCCACCAGGGGGACACGACCTCGGTCGGGTCCTGCTCGTCCCTCACCTCCCGCGCACGGGCGACCGCACGGTCCACGCTCTCCTCGGTCGTCCTGAACGTCCCGCTGAGCAGCACCGCTCCGGGAGTTCCGTCCGGGGCACGCAGGACCTCCCGCGGGACGTCCTCGGTCGAGACGACGATGCCGCTGACCGGCTCCACGAGCAGGCTGCGCGTCGCGCTGTACACCACGTCGGCCGGCGACCGCGGCACGGTCGAGCCGACCAGCACCCCGGGCACGGTGACCCGGTCGACCACCTGCTCGGGGACGACCTGCTCCCACCGCTGCACGTCCAGGCCGGCGAACCGCTCGGTGCCGACGTAGCGCACGGGGAGCGACGTCCTGAGGGTGTCGTCCCACAGCATCCCGTCCTGCGCCTGCGCGGGGATCGGGAAGGTCACCGTCAGGCCCTGGACGTCGGTCGGGGTGCCGTCCACGGACTCGACGGCACAGTCGACGGCCTCGGCCGTCCGGCGATCGAGGCAGACCGTCGTCGTGCTCGTCGAGATCGGTGTCCCGTCACCGGCGCGGGTCGTCGTGTCGTACGTCCAGACCGCGGTGTCGTCGTCGGCCTCCCCGGAGTCCTCGTCCCCGCGGACCCGGACCGACACCGACACGTCCTCACCGGTGCGCTGCACGAGGGTCGCCGGGTCCAGGAAGGTGACGTCGTCCCCGAGCGCCTCGGTCCCGTACGCCGCGTCGAGAGGCAGTTCCGTCTCACCCGCCGGGGACAGGACGGGCACCAGGACGGCGGCGGCGAGTGCGACGGACCCGAGGCAGCCCAGCGTCCAGCCGACGGCACGTGCCCGCATGCGGCTCTCCTCATCAGGACGATCGACGCCCGGACGCGCCGCGGTCACGGGGTTTCGTAGCACGCGAGGGGCCGCATCGACAGCTTCCCCAGCCGGGCGGGTGAAGCAATCACCTGCGGCTCGGCCGCGAGCGACCGGGCTCGACCACCGCTCGAGGGCTCCTCCTCGCCGGATCTCACCGTCGCTTGAGCACCAGGAGCAGGTTCCAGGCCACGATCTCCCGCAGGCCGGGCACCCGCACGACCCAGGTCGCCCACCACGGGTGGTACCTGGGGAGGACCGCGAGCACCTCGACGTCCGGGCACGACCGGGCCCAGCGCACCCCGCTCCCCACCGACACGGCGAACATCGACTCACCGAAGCGGTTCTTGGGCTCGGCCCCGGTGCGGCGGCGGAACCGCCGCCGGGCGCGGTGCCCGCCCAGGTAGTGCCAGGGGGACGTCTCGTGTCCGCCGTGCGGGGACAGCCACGGCGTGTAGGAGAGGTAGACGATGCCCCCCGGCTTCGTCACCCGGACCATCTCGGCCGCCATCACCCACGGGCGGCGGACGTGCTCGAGCACGTTGGACGAGTAGCAGATGTCGATGGCGCCGTCGCGGATCGGCAGCTCCTCGCCGCTGCCGCGGAGCGTGCCGTGCTCGGGCTCGCCCGCCGCGGCCATCTCGCTCGCGTCGTACTCGAGCCCCACGTACCTCGCCCCCGCACTGCGGAAGGCGTCGGCGAAGTACCCCGGACCGCCGCCCACGTCGAGGAGCGTCGTGCCCTCCAGCTGCACCCAGTGGGACAGTTGGGACACCGAGTCGGCCGCCAGCGTCCGGTAGAACCCCTCAGGATCGGTCTGCTCCGTCCGGAACGACCGGAAGAGGGTGATCGCCCGGGACAGGGTGGCCGACCGGTCCAATGTGCACTCCATCCGTGTGGCTGAGGCTCCAGAGATCGATGGAGTGTGTCACGTGCATTAATGTGCCCCGAGTGCTCCACCGACCCCAGGACATCGACGTCCTCTTCGTGAACTGGCGCGACCTCAGCCACCCCGAGGGCGGCGGGTCGGAACGCTACGTGCACCAGGTCGCCGAGGGTCTCGCCGCCGCGGGCCTGAAGGTCACCCTCTTCTGCGCCGCCCACGACCGCGCCCCCGCCGACGAGGTCGTCAACGGGGTGCGGATCGTCCGTCGCGGCAGCCGGCTGGCCGTCTACCCGCGTGCCCTGGCCTTCGTCCGGCGCACCCGGCCCCGGCTGGTCGTGGACGTGCAGAACGGCATCCCCTTCGGCAGCACCCTGGTGCGCCGCGGACCGGTCACCGCCGTCGTCTACCACGTGCACCGGGAGCAGTGGCCGATCGTCTTCGGCAAGATCATGGGCCGGGTCGGCTGGTGGCTGGAGTCGATCGTCGCGCCGCTGCTCTACCGCCGGTGCCGCTACGTCACCATCTCCGAGTCCACCCGGGGCGAGATGGCCGGGCTGGGCATCGACGCCGACCGGATCACCGTGGTGCCCGTCGGCATCGAGCCGGTCCCGGCGGTGGCGACCCGCCGGTCCGACACGCCCGAGCTGGTCGCGCTCGGCCGACTGGTGCCGCACAAGCGGGTCGAGCACGCCCTGGAGGTCCTGGCGCGGCTCAGCGACCGGTGGCCGGACCTGCGCCTGACGATCATCGGCGACGGCTGGTGGGAGGACCAGCTGCGGGCCGACGCCGCGCGGCTGGGGGTGGCCGACCGGGTGACGTTCGCCGGGTTCGTCGACGAGCAGGGCAAGCACGAGCTGCTCGCCTCGGCGTGGGTGCACCTCTGCCCCTCCATCAAGGAGGGCTGGGGACTGGTGGTCAACGAGGCCGGTGGCCACGAGGTCCCCACCGTGGGCTACTACTCCTCCGGCGGACTGCGGGAGTCGATCCTCGACGGCGTCAGCGGCGTGCTCGTCGACGACCTCGACCAGATGACCGCCGCCGCCGGCCGGCTGCTGGAGGACGACGACACCCGTCGCGAGATGGGCGCCGCGGCCGCCCGCCACACCGCGTCCCTCGAGTGGCCCTCGACCGTCCGCCGGTTCGCCGCCGTCCTCGCCCGCTCGGTCCGGGACCGGGCCGGTCGCCGGGACAGCGATCTCACCGCACTGGCCGAGTCCCTGGAGCGCATCGCCGCCGTCGGCGTGCACGCCGACGAGAAGAGCCTGGAGGAGGGCCACGAGCTGCTGATGGCCCGTGGCCACGCCCTCCCCCACCACGAGCCGGTCCAGCAGCCGGTCGCCGTCTCCGAGGGGGACGGCCCGGCACCCACGCGGACCGGCACGGCATGACCCGTCGCGTCCTGCCGGAGCTCTCCACGGGGATGCCCGGCCGGCGCGGACGGGCCGCGGCGGCGCGATGACGACCACCCCGGCCCCTTCGGTGGTGCGGTCGCTGCGGCAGAGCCCTCGCGCCGCGGTGCCGGCGGCCCTCGTGTCCCTGGCCCTGCTCGGGGTCAACGTGCTCGCCTACGGCTTCACCGTGGTGGCCGCCCGGTTGCTCGCACCCGAGGCCTACGGCGAGCTCGCCGCGCTGTTCGCGGTCCTGTTCATCGGTGTCGTCCCGATGACGGGCCTGCAGACCGCGGGCGCCCTGACGCTGGGGCGCGGGGCCGACGACCAGCGCCTGGTGCTGTCCCGGCTGCATGCGACGGCGCTGATCGGCGCCGCGTCCGTCGGCGTGCTCGGGCTGCTCGCCGTCGGGCCGCTCGTCGCCCTGCTGCACCTGCAGGGGCCCTCGACCGTCTTCTGGCTGGTCGCCGTGCTCGTGCCGCACACGCTCGTCGGCGGCTACGACGGCATCCTGCAGGGGTCCGGCCGCTACGGCCGGCTGGCAGCTGTCGCGTCCCTGTTCGGGCTGCTCAAGACCGGGGGCGGGGTCACCGGTCTGCTGGTCGGGGGCACCCCGCAGTCGGCCCTCATCGGGATGGCCATCGGCTGCTCCTGCAGCGCGCTCCTGGGCTGGATCGTCACCGGCCGGCCGGGCCTCGCCCGCGGTGTCCGGAAGCACGTCGTCGCGGCGGCCCGGGCGTCCGGGGCCCTGCTCGGGCTGGTGCTGCTGGTCAACCTCGACGTCATCCTGGCCCGCCACCACCTGCCGGCCGAGCTGGTCGGCGAGTACGCGGTGGCCTCGATCTTCGCGAAGGTCGCCTTCTGGCTGCCGCAGGGCGTCAGCGTGGTCCTGCTGCCCCGGCTGGCGAACGCCCAGGGGCGGCGGCGGCTGCTCCCGGCTGCCGTCGCGCTGGTCGCGTCGATAGGACTCGTGATCACCGCCGTCACGGCGGTTCTCGGCGCCCGGGCCCTCCCCCTGGTCGGCGGCGGGGAGTACGGCGACGCCCTCGGTGGCGCCACCTGGATCTTCGCGCTGCTGGGGACGCTGCTATCGCTCGCCCAGCTGCTCCTCTACTCGGGCATCGCCGCGGCCGACCGCGTCGCCGGGATCGCGGTCTGGTGTGCGGTCGTCCTGGAGGCCACGGCCGTCGAGGTCCTCGCCGCCCGGGACCGCCTGACGGTGCTCACCGTCGTCGGCGCCGCCGTCGGGGCAAGCGTGCTGCTGGTGTCGACCGGCCTGCTGCGCCTCTGGCGCGCCCACGTCGCCGGAGCGGACGAGCAGCCGGTGGTGGCCGCGCCGCTGTGAGCGCCCCCACCGCTCCGCCGCCGGGGGACTAACTCCTCGTCATACCGGGCAGGAGCAGGGCGTTCGCCGTCCGGGCCGGAGCTCCGGGGGGCATCCCTTCACGACGAGAGGAGCCGACGATGGCCGTCATCCACTACACCATCGCCACCGAGGCGGAGAAGTACGCCGACTTCCGCCGGGTCCTGTGGACCGGTGAGAAGACCCAGCTCGTGATCATGACCATCCCGCCGGGTGGGGAGATCGGCGAGGAGGTCCACGAGGACATCGACCAGATCCTCACCTTCGTGAGCGGCACCGGCGAGGCCAAGGTCGGCGGAGCGACCAAGAAGGTCGCTCAGGGCGACCTGGTCGTCGTCCCGGCCGGGACGAAGCACAACTTCGTGAACGTCGGCCCGAACCCGCTGGTGCTCTACACGGTCTACGGCCCGCCGGAGCACGCCGACAAGGCCGTGCACAAGACGAAGGAAGAGGCCGACGAGCTCGAAGAGGCCGGCAAGGACGAGCCGCCCACGTCCGACTGATGCCACCGGCGGGGCCACCGGGGGTGGCCCCGCCCCGGCTCAGGCGGCTCTGCCGCCCGGGCACTCCTCCGGCCGCCCGCTACGGGTCTGGCCGTGGACTACTCTCCCGCGGGTGCTCGCACCCAAGATCGACATCGACGTCTTGTTCTTGAACTGGCGCGATCTGAGTCACCCGGAGGGCGGCGGGTCCGAGCGATACGTGCACCGGATCGCCGAGGGCCTGGCGGCTGCCGGGCTCCGGGTGGCGATGGCGTGCGCCGCCCACGACCGCGCACCGGCCGACGAGGTCGTGAACGGCGTGCAGGTCCTGCGGCGGGGTGGCCGGCTGACCGTCTACCCCCGAGCGATGGCCCTGGTCCGGCGCTCCCGGCCCCGGCTGGTGGTCGACGTGCAGAACGGCGTGCCCTTCGCGAGCACGCTCGTCACCCGCTCCCCCGTGGCCGTGGCGCTGTTCCACGTCCACCGCGAGCAGTGGCCGATCGTCTTCGGTCGCATCGGCGGCCGGATCGGGTGGTGGCTGGAGTCGGTCGTCGCGCCAAGGGTCTACCGCCGGGCCCGTTACGTCACATTGTCTGAGGCCACGCGCGACGACGTGGTGGAGCTCGGCGTCGACGCCGCCCGGATCACGGTGACTCCGGTGGGCATCGAGCCCACGCCCGCCGTGACGTCAGAACGCTCGGCCACGCCCGAGCTCATCACCGTGGGCAGGCTGGTGCCGTACAAGCGCGTCGAGCACGCCGTGGAGGTGCTCGCCCGGCTCGGGGACCGCTGGCCGGACATGCGGCTGACGATCGTGGGCGACGGCCCGTCGGAGGAGCGGTTGCGCGCCGAGGCGGAGCGGCTCGGGATCGCCGACCGGGTGCGCTTCGCGGGCTTCGTCGACGAGCAGACCAAGCACGAGCTGCTGGCCTCGGCGTGGGTGCACCTGTGCCCCTCGGTGAAGGAGGGCTGGGGGCTGGTGGTCAACGAGGCCGGCGGCCATGAGGTCCCGACGGTGGGATATGCCGCCGCCGGCGGCCTGCAGCAGTCCATCCGGGACGGAGTCACCGGCGTGCTCGTGGACGACCTGGACCAGATGACCGAGGCCGTCGCCTCCCTTGTCGAGGACGAGGCCGCGCGCCGCGCCATGGGCCGCGCCGCCGCGCAGCACACCGCCTCGCTGGGCTGGCCGGCCGCAGTCGCCTCCTTCGCCGCGTTCCTCGCCCGGAGCGTCCGCGATGCCGGGGCCGGCGCCCCTCTCGGCCTGCGCCTGGACGAGCTGGCCGCCCTGCTGGACCGCATCGCGACCGGGGCCGACATCGACGGGAACTGTGCCGTGGGAGGCCAGGAGGGCCGCGCGAGCACCCGCCCGGACGAGGACGGCCCGCTCGCCGCCACGACGGGGACGCCCGCGCAGCCGGTGGCCGTCGCGGACCGGGCGGTCTGACCGCGCTCGTCGTCAGCGACACGCCTGTCGGCGGGACCTCCCGGCTCGCGCACGCCCCGACCGGCTCAGGACACTCCCTGCGGCCACGGCGTGCCGACCACCAGGCCGTCCAGGCACACGGTTGCCGGCGCCGTCGCGGTGACCCGGGTGGTGACCGCGCCCCGGTCGCCCGTGACGACGAACCCGGCCCGCCCGGCACCGGCCGCCAGGCTGAGGACCTGCTCGTCACCGCCGACGCTCACGTGCAGGATCACCGGCTGGTCCGTCCGGTACCCCACCTGGAGGACCTCGGGGCCGAGTGAGGGGCCGGCCAGCTCGCCCAGTTGCTGATCGGTGCCGGCGACCTGCCACCCGCACCCGGGAACACCGCCCGCGGCCTGCAGCATCGGCTGGAGGAGGACGATCGGGCGCAACCCCGTCGTCACGTCGTACACCCGCAGGTCGGTGCCCGGCCGGTCGAACGGCCGGTCCTCGCCCAAGACCGCGAGGAGCGACTGCAGGCCGTCCGGCTGCGGGAAGAGGTTGATGTTCGCGGGGATCCAGGTGCTGATGACCGAGGCCGCGGGTTCGTCGTCCATCGCCTGCATCAGGCCGTCGACGTAGTCACGGGAGTCGCGGTGCTGGAGATCCTCGGCCAGCACGGCGGTGGAGAAGAGACAGCTGCTGACGATGAGGGCGATGCCGACCACTGCCGCGCGGGTCGAGGGGACGAGGCGGTGCACCCAGCTGGGCCCCTCGCGCTGCACCAACGGCCCGGTGAACGCGGCGCACACCCCGATGACGAGGACCGGCAACGCATCGGTGATGTATCGCGGGTCGCGCGCGATCGGGAACTGGTCGACCAGCCCCGACCTGAGGAGCTGGACCAGCGCGAGGTCGACGACGACGTAGCCGACGCCCAGCAGCCATCCGTTCAGGGCGCGGTCCCCGCGCAGCCAGAAGCTCGCGGCCACCACGGCGAGGAAGAGCAGGGTGCTGGCCCAGGCGCTGCTCGTGGTGACATCGGGCAGCACGGTGTTCTGCGCGCCACCGGTCCAGGGCCCACCGAAGATGCCGGGCAGCAGCAGCCGGGTGATCGTCTCGCCGCTGGCCGTCGCGCCCGCTGCGACGTCGCCATCGGTGCCCGTGGTCTCGACGACGGAGAGGTAGAACGGGACGTAGGCCGCGACCAGCACGACGTGCGCCACGAGGTACGGCCAGGCACGGACCAGCAGCCGGAACCGTTGCTCGAGCGGTTCCGCGGCCCACTCGACGAGCACGAGCACCCCGATCAGGAGCGGCAGGATCAGCAGCGCCTTCTCATAGGAGAGCAGCCCCACCACGGTGCCGGCGGCCGAGACGACCGCCCAGCGCCACGACCGCCGGCGGACGCTCCGGATGAGACCCAGCAGCGCCGTCAGCATCCCGATCTGCAGCGGCATCGCCTCCAGGCCCGCCGCCATCCACGTCGCGGCGGGCAACCCCAGCGGGGAGAACAGGTAGGCGGCGAAGGGGACGAGGATCCAGAGCGAACGGCCGAAGAGCTCTCGCAGCACCGCGAGCAGGAGCACCGAGGCCAGCAGTTGCATGCCCACCAGCAGGACGGCGGCCGGGAGGAACGAGCCGCCGGTGTCCCGGCCGATCAGCCAGTAGACCAGGCTGGGCACGATCTCCAGGTGGTCGTTGTGGTCGCGCACCAGGAAGTCCGAGGACAGGCCCAGTTCCTGCGCTTGGAACATGTGGAAGAAGTCGTCCTGCCAGTAGTACGACGGCAGCACGATGAGGGCCCGCACCACGGTCTGCACCGCGATCAGGATCCCGCCGGCGAGGAGCATCCTGTCCCACCGACGGGCGGAAGGGGTCGCGTCGTCGCGATCTGCGTCTCCGCGATCCGCGTCGCTCGCCTGCCTGGTCAGTGCGACCATTCCACCCGCTCCCGTTCCGATTCGACTGTCCTTCCTCCGATGCCCCGGAGGGGAGAACGGCTCTGTCGCCGTCCTCACCGTGCATCCGAGCGCAGCAGAACAGGAGGTGCGACTCAGAGGGCGGGAATATAGCGCCTCGTCGAGATAGTGGGCTTCGGCCCGGCGGCAGCCCATCGAGTGGCGGTCGCTCCCGCCCCAGGTCAGGCCGCCGTGCCGTCCCGGCGCTCGCAGGCGGTTGCCAGCACGACCGGGGTGAGCGCCGAGGCGATCGCGGCATAGCCGGCCGAGGACGGGTGGAACCGGTCCGCGGCGAACATCGACGGGTCGGACTCGAACGAGCGGCCCACGTGCGCGGCGACCGCGGCCACCCGCGCCCCCGCGGACGCCGCCACCGCCTCCTGCCGGCGCTGCAACTGCGCCGAGGCGGCCCGCACCACCGGCCGGAACGCCGGCGGGACGAACGGGATGCTGGACATGTCCGGCGCCGGGACCACGACGACGTCGGTGCCGGCGCCGCGCAGTGCCGTCACGGCGCTGCCGAGGGCGGCTGCCGCCGACTCGGTCGGGACCAGGCGGGCGAGGTCGTTGGCGCCGACCACGACGACGGCCACGTCCGGTGCGCGGCCGGCCGCGGACAGGGCCCGGCGGACCTGGGCGGTCAGGTCGGCGGAGACCGCGCCGGGGACCGCCAGCACGCTGAGCTCGACCTCGTGCCCGTCGGCGCGCAACGCGGCGGACAACCGGGCGCCGAGCGTGTCCTCGGGCCGCGCGGCGCCGGTGCCGAAGGCGATCGAGTCGCCCAGGACGGCGAGGCGGAGGGGAGTTCGGCTCACGACCACGACAACGCCGGCCGGCGGGGCGCTGTGCCCGCCGGCCGGCGTGAACCGCGTCGCGTGCGGGGCGTCAGGCCCGCGGACCGCCGGCGGCGTAGACGACCTGGCCGGACACGAAGCCGGCGCCCTCGCTCACGAAGAACGACACGAGGTGTGCGATGTCCTCGGGCTGGCCGACCCGGGCGACGGGGATCTGCGAGGCGTTGAACTGGATGAAGTCGTCGAAGCCCACGCCGAGACGGTCGGCGGTCGCCTTCGTCATCTCGGTCTGGATGAACCCCGGGGCGACGGCGTTGGCGGTGACGCCGAACTTGCCGAGCTCGATGGCGAGGGTCTTCGTGAAGCCCTGCAGGCCGGCCTTCGCGGTGGAGTAGTTCGCCTGGCCGCGGTTGCCCAGCGCCGAGGTCGAGGACAGGTTGACGATCCGGCCCCACTTCGCGTCGATCATGTGCTTCTGCGCGGCGCGGGTCATCAGGAAGGCGCCCCTGAGGTGCACGTTCATGACGATGTCCCAGTCGCTGTCGCTCATCTTGAACAGCATGTTGTCGCGCAGGACGCCGGCGTTGTTCACGAGCACGACCGGCGGGCCGAGCTCGGCGGCGATGCGGTCCACGGCCGCGGTGACCTGGTCGGCGTCGCTGACGTCGGCGCCGACCGCGAGGGCGGTGCCGCCGGCGGCCTCGATGGCCTCGACGGTGGCCTTGGCGGCCGACTCCTCGAGGTCCAGCACGGCGACGGCGAAGCCGTCGGCGGCCAGCCGCTGCGCCGTGGCCGCCCCGATCCCCCGGGCCGCGCCGGTCACGATCGCCACGCGGCGCTGTGCGTCGGTCATGTCGCTCCTTCTCCTGCCGGGCCGGACGGCACCGGGTCGTCTCGCTCGGACTCGTCCGACACCGTACTTCGCCGCCCGGGGCCCGGATCGGGCGGTCGTGGCCGTCGCCGCGGGCAGCCCGTCACGGGCGCCCGGCAGCACGTCGATCCCCGGATGGACTCGACGTCGATCTCGATCCCGGCTTGACCCGGGGAGTGACGCCCCCCATATTTACCGCCACGCGACCAGGGGCTTCCGTCCCCGACAGCCGAGGAGGCAGGGGACGTGCAGATCAAGCCCGAGGGCGTGCGGCCTGCCAGCCCCGTGACCGGCGCCCCACTCGTCCTGGTCGCATGATCCGCTCCCCGTTCTCCCCGCACGTACCGAGCTGCCCCGGGGATAGCGCTCCGTCGCCCGTGCCCGCGGCGGCAGGGCGCCGTTCCCCCGGTACGGCCACAGCCCGCCGAGAGCACGCCGGCACGCCCTCGTCCGTGCAAGACCGCTCATCGCCCGTCGTGTCCCAGCCGCCCACTCCGCACGGAGGCACCGTCAGATGACTCCAAGCGCGACCCCGATCACTGCAGCTCTGGGTGTCCGTCCGCTCCTCCCCCGTCCGGTCCTGGTGCACGGCAACCGGGCGGCATCCCTCTCGCCGCAGCCCACGCGGCCACTGCCCGGCAGCGCCCGGCCGGTCGACCTCGAGGTGTCCATCCCCGCGTACAACGAGGCCGGCCGGCTGCCTCGCACCCTGGAGCGCACTGTCGAGTTCCTGGCCGAACAGCCGTGGAGCTCACGCCTGCTGGTGGTCGACAACGGCAGCTCCGACGGGACGGCCGACGTCGTCCGTGCTCACATCCGCGCGTCCGACAGCACGGTGCCGGTCGAGCTGGTGGGCTGCGCACGGCCGGGGAAGGGTGCCGCGGTCCGGCGGGCCCTGCTGCACAGTCGTGCCCGCTTCGTGGGCTTCTTCGACGCCGACCTCGCCACGCCGGTGGAGACCCTGTCGATCGCGATGACGCACCTCCAGGCGGGCGCCGCGGCCGTGGTGGGCTCCCGGTACACAGCCGGTGCGCAGTTCGTCCACGCCCAACCGGCGGGCCGGCGTCTGGGCGGCGCCGCCTTCCGCCTGATGACCCGCAGTCTCGTCAAGGGCGTCCAGGACACGCAGTGCGGGTTCAAGTTCTTCGAGCGCGCCGCGATCGTCCCCGCGCTGGTCACCTGCCGGACCTCGGGCTTCGCCTTCGACGTCGAACTGCTCCGCCACCTGCAGCAGGCCGGGATGGACATCGTGGAGGTCCCGGTCGCCTGGAGTCACGCGGGCGGATCGTCGTTCTCCCCCCTCAAGGACGGCATGTCCGCCTTCCGCACGGTCCTCCAACTGCAGCGTTACGCCGTCGGCAGCGGGTCGTGAGCGACCACTCGGCCGCCTTGCGTGGTGCCCGCCTCCTCGTCCTCAACTGGCGCGACGTCCGCCATCCGCTCGCCGGTAGTGCCGAGCAGTACATGCACGAGATCGGCAAGCGGTGGGTCGCGTCCGGCGCCGACGTCACCTGGCTGACGGCGGCGGTGCCCGGTCAGCCCGCGCGCGAGCACCTCGACGGCCTGCACATCGTCCGTGCCGGCGGGCCGATGTCGGTGTACCCGCGGGTCGCGGCCCGCCTCCTGACGCTCCGCGGCCACTTCGACGCGACCGTGGACTGCCAGAACGGCACGCCGTTCTTCTCGCCGTTGTTCGCCGGCCGTCGGGCACCGATCGTGCAGATCGTCCACCACGTCCACCAGGACCAGTTCTCGACGCACTTCTCCGCACCGATGGCCGCTCTGGGGCGGTGGCTGGAGAAACGGGCGGCGCGATGGGCCTACGGCCGACGGCCGATCGCCGCCGTGTCCCCCTCGACCCGGCACGAGTTGCGTTCCCGGCTCGGCTACCGGGGCCCGATCTTCGTCGTCCCCAACGGGACGATCCCCCTCCCGGCGGAGACCACCCTCCGCGCCACGGATCCGACCATCGTCGTCGTCAGCCGCCTCGTGCCGCACAAGCGGATCGACCTGCTCCTCGGTCATCTGGGGACGGTGGCCGACGAGGTGCCGGGACTGCGCGTGGAGATCGTCGGGGACGGGCCGGAACGGACGCGCCTGCAGAGCCTCGTGCACGAACTCGGCCTGCACTCGACCGTCACGTTCCACGGGCGGGTGTCGGACGAGGCCAGGGACGAGCTCCTCGCGAGGGCCTGGCTGACGACGTCGACCTCGCAGGCGGAGGGTTGGGGCTGCACGATCCTCGAGGCAGCGGCCTGGGGCGTCCCGTGCCTGGCCCTGCGGGTGCCCGGGGTCCGCGACTCGGTCCTCGACGGCGAGACCGGCTGGCTCGTGGACGAGTCACGAGACCTCGGCTCGGCGCTGGTCCGCGCACTGCGCGAGCTGGTCGACCCCGTGCGGGCCGAGGCGGTGGCCGACACCTGTCGGACCTGGGCCGGGTGCTTCTCCTGGGACCGCAGCGCCAACCTCCTGGCAGGCATCCTGCACAGCGAGATGGCGCGGATGCGAGAGGCCACACCGGATCAGTCCGTCGAGCACCGGGAGGCACGGTCGGACATCGCCGTGCTCGCGGTGTCCGACCAGCGGCAACCCGACGTGCAGGCACGGCTGCGTGCCGTCGACGAGGTCGTGCACTTCGGTGACCGGACCGCCGTGATGCTGAACGGGTGTGACGAACCCGCTGCCACGGCCGTGCTGATGCGTGTCGGGATGCAGGCGACGTCGCTGCAGCTGGTGGACAACCGGCTCATCCTCGCCGGGCCCGCGGCTCCCCTCTCCCCGGACCGCGCCCTCAGCGAGCTGGGTCTCGACACCGTCTGAGCCGGTGGCCGCACAGCCGCTGGGCCGGACCGCTGCTCCCTTCGAGCTGGGGCACGGTACGGTCACGCCCGATCGGCCCGCACCAGGGCCTCGCTGCTGCGATTCGGAGTTGCATGGGCGCGCTGAAATCCACCTTCGCAGTCGTGCCGCCGGGCGCGCGGCATCGCCTGATCGCCATGCAGTACCGGATGTCCGAGGGCGAGCTGCGCCGGTTGCGCGACTTCGTCCCGGCCGACAAGACCGCGGTCGACGTCGGCGGCTGGTGGGGCCCGTGGACGTACTGGCTGTCGCGCCGCGCGACGGCGGTGCACACGTTCGAGCCGGTTCCGCACGTCGCGCAGTTCCTGCAGTCGGTCAGCGCACCCAACGTGACGGTGCACAACTTCGCCCTGTCCGATGCCGCAGGCGAGGCCGTGCTGCACGTGCCCTCCGGGGGGCCGGGCAGTGAAGGCCGTTCCACCCTGCACACGCCCGGGTTCGCCGACCCCACGGATGTGACGGTCCAGCTCCGGACGCTCGACAGCGTCGAGATCCCCGGCGCCATCGGCTTCGTCAAGATCGACGTGGAAGGTCACGAGGCGCAGGTGCTGAAGGGGGCGCTCGACACCATCAGCACCCACCGCCCGGTGCTGCTGGTCGAGGTCGAGGCGCATGACGACCGCCCGACCAACGTCGAGGAGGTCGTGGCGTTGGTCGAGGGGCTCGGCTACTCCACGAGCTTCCTGCGCCGCGGCCGCTGGCTGCCGTTCACCGAGTTCGACGTGGAGCGCGACCAGCGCGCACTGGCCGAGGCGGTGCGTGCCCGCGGGCTGCTCGCCAACATGGTCATGAGCTCCGGGTACATCAACAACTTCCTCTTCCGCCCCAAGCCCTGACGGCCCCTCCGGCGGTGCGGCTGAGCGAGCTGGGCTGACCCGCGGTCAGGGCCAGATGCTGGCGACGATGATCGCCGCCACCGCGAGCTGCACCGCAGCGCTCACCAGGCTCGCGGGGTGGAACTGCGTCTCGGTCAGGTGCTCCCCCAGGCGCCCCGGCGTGATGACGTCGAGGACGACGAAGGCGACGGCCTGCAGGAACACCCCCAGGACGCCGAACACGACCGTGTACGCCAGCGCGTCGCCGAAGCCGCTGGTCGCGTTGGTCCAGATGCTGGCGAAGGTGATCGCGCCCTGCCCGAGGAACCCCGCAGACAGGGCGATGGCCGCGTTGATCGAGCGGTTCTCGTGGATATGCCTGCCCAGGTGGCCCGGGGTCAGCAGGTCCAGCGTGAAGAACCCGAGGACGAGCAGCGCGATGCCCACCCCGGTATAGGCGACGGCGTAGCCGAGGCTCTGCAGCATGGGGGCGGGACCTCCGGGACGGGGGACGACGTCGGCCCGCTGTGTCTACAGCACTGCTCGCCCCAGCCCGCCGCCGGTCAGGCGGTCCTGCGCAGCCGGGTCACGGCGGCGTCGTCCTCCTGGGCCGGCCGCGGCGCCGGGTGCTCGACCAGGGCCAGGACCCGGGCGGACATGAACCTCGCGGTGCGCACCGGCGTGCCGCCGCGAGTGGTCTCGGTGACCTCGACGACGCCGCGGCCGTGGGTCACGTCGACCCGCCGGCCGGCCCGGGTGGCCTCGATCTCGTAGGTGCGGGTACTCCCGCCGGCGTCGATCACGATCTCGACTCGATCGCCCTTCATGACGTACTCCTCTCGACCTCAGGTCAACGTCGAGAGTCGCTCGGTCATTCCGGGATCAGGCCTGGTCAGCGCCCTGTCCGGGCGGTTCCGCGCCCGGCTGGCGGCGGTGCGGCCGGGGCACGTGCGGACGGGGCACGTGCGGACGCGGCACGTGCAGAGCGCGGACCGAGGCGAGGGCGGAGCGGCGGGCCTGGGCACGCTGGCGCGCACGACTGGTCCGTGGTGCCCGGGGTTCCTCGCGCAGCAGCGCGTCCAGCCAGTGGCCGCGCGGATCGACGTCGACCAGCAGCGCCTTCACCAGCAGGGTGAGCGGGATGGCCAGGAACGCGCCCAGCGCCCCCAGGGCCCAGCCCCAGAACAGCAGGGCGATGAAGGTGACGGTCATGGACAGCCCGACCGAGTCGCCGACGAACCGTGGCTGGATCAGCGTCTGGATCACGAAGTTGAGGACGGCGTAGACGATCACGACCGCCCAGAACTTGCCCCAGCCGCCGTCCAGCAGCGCGAGCAGGGCCGGGGGCAGCAGGCCGAGCACGAAGCCGATGTTCGGCACGTAGTTGGTGATGAACGACAGCAGGCCCCACAGCAGCGGCAGCGGGACGTCGAGGATCGTCAGCGCGATGGTGTCCCCGACCGCGACGATGAAGCCGAACACGGTGCTGACCAGCAGGTAGCTGCGGGTGCCGCGGGCGAACAGGCCCATCGCGATGAGCAGGTGCGGCCGCTCGGAGGCGATGAGCGCCAGCCGCCGGCCGAACCCGCCGGACTCGATGGCGAGGAAGACCAGCGCGGTCAGCAGGAGCAGCAGGGTGGACGCGGCGTCGGTGAGGCTGGCCAGCAGCCCGGTCGCCACCCCCACCAGCTGGCCGTAGTCGATCTGCGAGACCAGGTCGCTGATCTGCCCGGAGACCACGCCGGCGTCGTTGAGGTCGTCCTGCACCGACTGCAGCAGGTCGTTGAACTGCGGCGCGTAGTCCGGCAGCCGCGCCGCCATCTGCGCGACGGACACGACCAGCAACGCGACGAAGGCGAGCAGGATCGACCAGACGAGCAGCAGCAGCACCGCGGCGCTCGCCCACCGGGGCCAGCCGTGCCGCATCAGCCAGCGCTGCACCGGCATCAGCGCCACGACGATGACCAGGGCCAGGAGCACCGGGCCGATCAGCCAGGCCAGCGTGCGCACCCCGCTGAGCGCGATGGTGGCGGCCGCGGCACCGACGAGCAGGACCAGCCAGCGCGGCAGGCCGCCGGCCGGCTGCGGAGCATCGGCGACCGGGGTCTCCGAGGGGGCCTCCGACTCGACCTCGGCGGCCACCTCCGAGGCGACCTCGGTCGATGCCGCGGCCTCGACGGCCCGGACGGCTCCGTCCGGCTCCTCGGCGTCGGGCACCCGGTCGCCGGCCCGGCGGGCGGGGACGGCTCGCCCCTCCGGCAGCTCCGATCGGGCCACCATCTGTTCTCCACTCTCCCCCGTGCGGCCTGCGCCGCGACCCTCCACCAGGGTGTCACGCCCGGGTCGCGGGCTCAGCTCCGAGCGGCCTCCAGGAGAGCGGTCATCTCCGGCAGCACGAAGAAGGCGGCGGTGTCGCGCGCGCTCGGCCCACCGCCGTCGGGGTCGGCTCCCGCGTCGAGCAGCGCACGGACGGTCTCGGCGGACTGCCGGAACACCGCCGCGGCCAGGGCGGTCTGACCCCGGTCGTTGACGCGGCCGGCGTCGGCACCGCGCGCGAGCAGGGCCGCGACGGTGCCGGGGTGGACGTGGTACGCGGCGAGGATCAGCAGCGTGTCGCCCTTGTCGTTCGTCAGGTTCGCCGGGACACCGGCGTCGACGTACGCCGCCAGCTCCTCGGTGGCACCGCTGCGCGCCAGGTCGAAGACCCGGTGGGCCAGCTCGAGGACCTCCGGGTCGATGCCCTGAGCGCTCACGGGGCCAGGCGGTCGAGCAGCGCCAGGATGCGGCGCCAGGAGTCGGCGGAGGCCTCGGCCCACTCGTCGGCGCTGCGGTCGAAGAAGGAGTGCGGAGCGCCGTCGTAGACCGCCGTCTCCACCTCCGCCCCGGCCGACCGCATCGTCTCGGCCAGGGCCAGCTGGTCGGCGACCGGCGTGGCCATGTCGTCGCCGGCGATCAGCATGAGCACCGGCAGCCGGGCCGAGCCGGCCGCGTCGCCCACCATCTGCGGCCGGCCGTAGAAGCCGACGGTGGCGGCCAGCGGGAGGCTGCCCTCGGCCTGCCGCCAGGCATTGCTGCCACCGAAGCAGAAGCCGACCGTGATCACGGGGAGGTCGGCGCGGGTGCGCTCGCGCAGGTAGCCGATCGCGGCCGCCGTGTCGCCGTCGATCCCCTCGGCGGTGGCCTGCGGCATGTGCGCCTTCCAGTCGAAGTCCTGGTCGCGGGTGCCGTGCCCGGCGCGGCCGGCGGTGCGCGCGTAGTAGTCGACGGCGACCGCGGGGTACCCGGCCTCGGCGAAGCGTTCGGCCAGCGCCACGTAGTAGGGGTGCAGACCCCGGACGTCGGGCAGCACGACCACGCCGGCCCGCGCTGCACCCGCGGGGGCGGCGAACGCGGCGTCGAACTCCGTGCCGTCCGCGGAGGTCAGGGTGAGCAGCCCGCGCTCGGCCACCTCACCGGCCGACGGCGGAGCGGGCGGGCGGCTGTCGACGTCGTGGCACATGTCCCCTGCCTACCAGCCCTCCGACGCCCGGGCAGCTCAGGTGTCGGCGGCCTCGTCGGCAGCTTCCGGCCGCCCCCCGAAGACACGGGCCGCCACCTCCCGGCGCGCGTCGGCCAGCCACGTGTGCTGCTCGTCGGCCTGGGCGACCAGCCGCTCGAGCAGCGCACGGTCCAGCCGCGGGTCGACCGCCGCCAGCTCCAGCAGCGTCTCGAAGCCGGCCCGCTTGGCGAGGACCGCGGTGGCGATGAACTCGAACTCGACCAGGTCGCTGAGCGGCGACCTGGAGAACAGCCGGCCGTTCAGCTTGGCGCGGGAGAGCTTCTCCGCCACCCAGGTGCCCAGCTGCTTGTAGCCGCGGACCGGGATGCCCAGCGCCCCGGCCATCGCGACGTGGGCGGACCGCTCCTCGCGCAACTCGTCGAGCAACTGCTCCAGCCTGGCCTCGTAGGGGGTGCCGCTGTGCCGCGAGAGCATCCGCGACACGAGCTCCACGCCCCCGGTGGCGGCGGCCAGGTGGTCGTTGACGTAGACGCCCAGCAGCTCGTGGTTGCGGATGCCGCCGTTCGCGGTGGACTCGGGCACGGGACCTCCTGGGTGAGCGGCACGGACCCGCCCATTCTCGCGGCCGGTCGATCGACGCGCTCGGCGGCAGCGGCCTCGCGCTCGCCGCCTCAGGGGTCGGCGCGGGCCAGGAGGCGGGCCGCCGTGGGCCGCAGGTCGCACTCGAGGTCCCAGCCGCCGGCGGCGAGCCGCTGGCCCACCGCCTGGCGGCTCACGCCCAGCTCGGCCGCGGCCGCGGCCTGCGTGCGGCCGGCGGCGAGCAGGTCGACCGCGGCCCACGCGGCGGCGCTGCGGCGCATCACCAGGACCGCGAGGGCCGACAGCACCGCCTGGGCGTCCCGCGCCTCGGCCGGCTGCGGCCCGCGGACGGCGAGCCGGGCGGGGACGCGGGCGGCCGCCGCCAGCGCGAGGGAGGCGGCGAGGACCGCGGGCCCGCCGCGGCCGGGGACGCCCGGGTCACCCGCGCCCACCCCGATCGGCCGCCGGCCGGAACGCACCAGGCGCAGCACCGAGTCGACGACCGCCGCGGGGTCGGAGACGACCAGGGGGTCCGCCCCCCCGGCGACGCTGACCACGAACGGCACGCCCGGAGCGTGCGGCAAGCCTCAGAGCTTGTCGAGCACCTCGGCCGGGAAGCCGCCCGTGGCGACCGGGCCCCAGCGCTCGACGGTGATCCGCAGCAGCGACTTGCCCTGCTTCGCCATCGCGGCCCGGTACTCGTCCCAGTCGGGGTGCTCACCGCTGATCGACCGGAAGTACTCGACGAGCGGTTCCAGCGCCTCCGGCAGGTCCAGCACCTCCGCCGTCCCGTCCAGCTGCACCCAGGGCCCGTCCCAGTCGTCGGACAGCACGCACAGCGAGACCGCGGGGTCCCGGCGTGCGTTGGTCACCTTGGCGCGCTGCGGATAGGTGGAGACGACGACCCGGCCCTCGGCGTCCACGCCGTAGGTGACCGGTGACAGCTGCGGTCCGCCCGAGCTCCGCCGGGTGAGCAGCACGGCGCGGTGCCGGGGGCGGAGGAAGGCGAGCAGGGCGTCCCGGTCGACCCGGTCGGCGGTGGCTGTCCTGGGCATGCAGGTCACGGTAGTGCGACCGCCGAGGCCGTCGCCCGGTGCGGTCGGCCGCGCTGTGCTGACATATCGGCATGAGGCTGCTCCCCCGACGTCCGCCGTCCCCCGACGCGGCGCCCGCCGTCACCGACGTCCCCGGGGCCGCCACGTCCGCGCCGGCGCCGTCCGACGAGCGCGGTCCCAGGCTGCAGCGCGGCATCCGCACGCTGGCGATCGCCTCGGCCGAGCTGCTGCTCATCGTCCTGGGGCTCTATGTGCTCGGGGAGATCCTCGGCAAGCTGTGGGTGGTCCTGCTGCCGACCATCATCGGCCTGCTGATCACCACGGTGCTCTGGCCGCCCACCCGCTTCCTCCGCCGGCACGGCTGGCCGCCGGCGCTGGCGTCCGCGACGGTCCTGCTGGGCGCGATCGCGGTGTTCGGCGGGATCATCGCGCTGATCGCGCCGCAGGTCGTGGACCAGGTCGAGACCCTCGCCGACCAGGTGGGCGGCGGCCTCCAGGACGTGCAGGACTGGCTGCAGGGCCCGCCGTTCAACATCGGCGAGGACCAGATCGGCGACACCATCGACAACGCGATCAACGAGCTGCAGTCGCGCGCCGGGGACATCGCCGGCTACGCCGCGACCGGCGCGACCGCGATCGGCAACGGCCTGATCAACCTCGTGCTGGCACTCGTGCTGACGTTCTTCTTCCTCAAGGACGGCCCCCGCTGGGTCCCGTGGCTCGCGGCGCAGACCGGCCGCCGCGCCGCGCCGCACGTGGCCGCGCTGTCGGACAAGGCGTGGACGACGCTGTCGGAGTTCATCCGCCAGCAGGCCTACGTCGGCTTCATCGACGCGTTCTTCATCGGCATCGGCCTGTGGATCCTCCACGTGCCGCTGGTCCTGCCGCTGGCCGTGATCACGTTCTTCGCCGCGTTCGTGCCGATCATCGGTGCGTTCGTCGCCGGCGCCTTCGCCGTCCTCATCGCCCTCGTCGACCAGGGCTTCGGCACGGCGCTGGCCGTCCTGATCATCGTGCTGGTGGTGCAGCAGATCGAGGGCAACATCCTGCAGCCGCTCATCCAGGGCCGCGGGTTCAACCTGCACGCCGGCGTCGTCATCCTCGCCGTCACGGCCGGCAGCAGCCTGGCCGGGATCACCGGTGCCTTCCTCGGCGTGCCCGTGGCCGCGCTGATCGCCGTCACCTACCGCTACACGCGCGACCAGCTGGACGGGAAGTCGCCCGAGGTGACCGACGACGGCAACCGGACCCAGATCTCCGGGGACGAGAACGGCGTCTCGCTGACCGCCGAGTCGGTCGACGCGCCGGGCGACCGGGGGCCCGGGCCGGAGGAGGACGCCGGGGAGTGATCCTCGCGGGGGATCATGGGAATGCCTGAGCGGCTCCCGCGGCTCGGAGTGGTGACGTCGTCGAAGAGGAGCACCACGTGGCACGCACACCTGAGGACCTCGTGGAGCTGTTGTCCGCGGCCGATCCGTTCCTGGACCGGGAGAGCGCGCTGGCCCAGCACGCGGATCCGGCCGGGGCCCGCCGCGGCCTGGTGCTGGTGCACGACCTGGCCGGGGACTTCGACGCGGCCCGCGCCGGCTCGCTGGCCGGAGCGCACCTGCTCGCCAGCCTGCCGCACGAGGTGATCGCCCGCTTCGACGCCGACGCGCTCGTCGACTACCGGGCCCACCGCCCGCGCATGACGTTCACCGGCGACAGCTACGCCGACGTCACGCTGCCGGAGATCCTGGTCTACGCGCTGGAGGACGACGCCGGCGAGCCCTTCCTGCTGCTGCACGGCGCCGAGCCGGACTTCGCGTGGGAGCGCTTCGTCGGCGCCGTGCGCGGCCTGGTCGAGCGGCTGGGCGTGACCTCCGTGGTCGCGCTGCACGCCATCCCGATGCCGGTGCCGCACACCCGACCGGTGACGCTGACCGCGCACGCCACGCGGCGGCAGCTGATCGAGAGCTACCCCGTCTACTGGGGCCAGGTCCGCATCCCCGGCAGCATCGGTGCGCTCCTCGAGCTCCGGATGGGCGAGGCGGGCGTGGACGCCTACGGCCTCGGGGTGCACGTGCCGCACTACCTCTCCCAGGCCACCTACCCCGCGGCGTCCCTGACGCTGCTGGAGCACCTGTCCCGGCTGACCGGCCTGCACCTGCCCACCGACGCGCTGCGAGAGGCGGCGGAGGTCAACCGCACCGAGGTGGACGAGCAGATCGCCCGGTCGCCGGAGAACACCGCCGTCGTCGCCGCGCTCGAGCAGCAGTACGACCAGTTCACCGCGGTGCACGGCGACACCGGCCTGCTGGGCGGCCGCGGCGAGGTCCCCAGCGGGGAGGAGATCGCCGACGAGTTCGAGCGGTTCCTCGCCGAGCAGGACAAGCGCCGGGAGTAGGTCAGCGCTCCTGCAGGACCTGCGTGCGGGTCGCGGCGAAGGCGACCGCACCCAGGGCGCCCACGGCGGCGAACAGGTAGAAGCCCCACGGGAACGCCAGGTCGCGGCTGACCAGCAGGCCGGTCAGCACCGGCCCGACGATCGCCCCCGCGCGGCCGGCGCCGGCCGACCAGCCCAGCGCCGTCGCGCGCACCTGCGGCGGGTGGTTGGCGCTGACGAACGCGTAGACGAGCACCTGGGCGCTGAAGACGAAGCAGCCGGTCAGGAAGACCATGACGTAGATGCCGCCGATGGGCAGCCGGATGGAGAGCAGGGCCAGGAAGACCGCGGCGGCGCCGAACCAGGCGATGCCCGAGGGCCGGATGCCGACCCGGTCGGCGACGGTGCCCGCGACCAGGAGCCCCACGACGGCGCCCACGTTGAGCACGAGCAGGAACGCCAGCGAGTCGCCGAGGTCGTAGTCGGCCTGGCGCATGATCGTCGGCAGCCAGTTGTTCAGCCCGTAGACGAGCAGCAGGCCCATGAACGACGTGACCCCGACGGCGACGGTGTTGCGCAGCCAGGCCGCGGTGAACAGCGTCCGCACGGTCGCTCCCGCACCGCCCGGCTCTGCTGTCCCGGCCTCGACGGGCGGAGCCGTCTCCAGGCCGTGCCGGCGGGCGACGTCGCGCGCCTCGTCCTCCCGGCCGTGCGCCAGCAGCCAGGCCGGTGACTCGGGGAGCCGGGCCACCATCAGCGGCACCAGCACCAGTGCGGGGAGCGCGCCGATCACGAACATCCAGCGCCACCCGATCGGCTCCACCACCGCGATCGCCAGCGCCGCCGTGGCCACCGCCCCGACGTGGTAGCCGGTCATCATCGTCGTGGTGGCGCGGCCGCTGCGCCGGCCGCGGCTGAACTCGTTCACCATCGCGATGGCCGTGGGCAGGCAGCCGCCGAGGCCGAGGCCCGCGAGGAACCGGAGCAGCCCGAAGACCCCGGCGTTCGGTGCGAACGCGCAGAGCAGGGTGAACACCGAGAACGAGGTCACGGCGCCGATCAGGGCCTTCCGCCGGCCGACGACGTCGGTGAGCGTCCCGATGGTGAGGGCGCCGATCATCATGCCGACCAGGCCGATGGTGATCACGAACGTGCTGCCGCTGCCGGACAGGCCCCACTCGGCGGGCTCCTGCAGCGCCGGGACGACGGTTCCGACGACCACGAGGTCGAACCCGTCGAGCAGCACCGCGATCCAGCACAGCGGGGCCACCCACCCGAGCGCCCGGGCGGTCGTCGGTGCCGGCGCCCGCACCTGGGACGGAGAGGTCATGCGCGTTCGTCTACCCGCGTCGGCGCCGCTCCACGCAGGCGGCCGGGACCGCCGTCAGGCGAAGACGATCGTCCGGTCGCCCTCGACGATGACCCGGTCCTCGACGTGCCAGGTCACGGCCTGGGCGAGCACCTGCCGCTCGACGTAGCGGCCGACCCGGCGCATGTCCTCGACCGTGGCGCGGTGGTCGACCCGGGCGACCTCCTGCTCGATGATCGGGCCGGCGTCGAGCTCGGCGGTCACGTAGTGCGCCGTCGCCCCGATGAGCTTCACCCCGCGGTCGTGCGCGGCCTGGTACGGGTTCGCGCCGACGAAGGCCGGCAGGAAGCTGTGGTGGATGTTGATCAGCCGCTCGGGGAACCGCGCGCAGAACTCCGGCGACACGATCTGCATGTAGCGGGCCAGCACCACCAGGTCGGCGTCCCCCACGATCTCCAGGGCCCGGGCCTCGGCCTCGGCCTTCGTGGCGGGGGTGACCGGCACGTGGTGGAAGGGGATCCCCGCGGCCCGCGCGACCGGCTCGAGGTCGGGGTGGTTGGAGACGACGGCGGTGACGTCGGCCCGCAGGTCGCCGGCGCGCACCCGGTAGACGAGCTCCTGCAGCGCGTGGTCGGCCCGGCTGACGAAGATCGCGACCGACGGCCGGTGCGCGGCCTCGGTGAGCCGCCAGGTCATCCCCCACTGCCGCGCCAGCAGGTCCAGCGCGCCCTCCAGCTGCGGGCGGCGCTCGGCCAGGTCGGCGAGGACGAACTCCAGGCGCAGGGTGAACGTGCCGCCGGTGGGGTCGGAGGAGTGCTGCTGCGAGTCGGTGATGTTCGCGCCCACGTCGGCCAGCAGCCGGGACAGGACGGCGACGATCCCGGGCCGGTCGGGGCAGCGCACCACGAGGCGGCCGGCGTCGGCGGTGGTCGGATCGGTCGGCACGCGCGACATCCTCCCCGACCGGTCTCAGGCCGCGGGCAGGCGGGCGCGGGTGCGCTCGGCGATGTCGAACAGGTCGCCGTAGTCCTCCACCCGGTGGAGGACCTCCTCGGTGCGGAAGCGCAGCAGACCCGGGTCGGCGCCGTCGTTGACCGCGTCCACCTCGTCCCAGCCGATCGGGGTGGAGACGGTCGCGTCGGGGCGGGCGCGCAGCGAGTAGGGCGCCACCGTCGTCTTCGCCGGGTTGTTCTGGCTCCAGTCGATGAGCACCTTGCCCGGCCGCAGGACCTTCTCCATGCGCCACACGACCTGCTCGGGCGTCTGCGCGGACAGCTCCTGGGCCAGTGCCTTCGCGTACCGGCTGGGGTGCTCGCGGTCGGTGACCCGGATCGGGGCGTACACCTGCAGGCCCTTGCTGCCCGACGTCTTCACGACCGGGTCGAGCCCGTCGGCGACCAGCCGCTCCCGCAGCCGCTCCGCCAGCCGGCAGCACTCGCGGATGCCCGTGTCGGGGCCGGGGTCGAGGTCCAGCACCAGCAGGTCCGGCAGCGTGGGCTGCAGCTTGCTGCCGATCTGCCACTGCGGCACGTGCAGCTCCAGCGCCGCGAGGTTGGCCGCCCAGGCCAGGTCGGCCACGGTCTCCAGCACGACCATGTCGAGGGTCTCCCGGCCCTTCGAGCTGCCCGGGCTGGGCACCGTCACCCGGCGTACCCAGTCTGGGGCGTGGCGGGCGCTGTTCTTCTCGAAGAACGCCTGCCCCTCGACGCCGTCGGGCCAGCGGGTGAAGGTGACCGGCCGGCCGGACAGGTGCGGCAGCAGCACGGGCGCGATCCGGACGTAGTAGTCGATCACCTGCGCCTTGGTGAACGACACCTCCGGGAACAGCACCTTCTCGAGGTTGGAGACCTCGAGCTGCCGCCCGTCGACCCGCACCCGCTGACGGCTCACGCCTGCCACTCCTCGGTCACGTCCTCGGGCTCGATGTCGTCGCGCAGCCCCCGCCACGAGGGGTGGCGCATCCGCCCGTCCGCCGTCCACCCGGCGAACGCGACCTCGCCGACCAGCGCCGGCTCGACCCACCGGGCGTCGCGGGTGATCTCCCGCGGCAGCGCGTCGGCGAACGGCGACGCGGGCCGCGCGGCCAGCAGGGGGTCCAGGTCCTTCAGCGCGGCGTCGGTGAAGCCGGTGCCGACGTGGCCGGCGTAGACCAGCCGGCCGTCGTCGTCGTGCACCCCGACCAGCAGCGAGCCGACGCCGCCGGCCCGGCGGCCCTGGCCGGGTCGCCAACCGCCGACGACGACGCTCTGCATCCGCAGGTGCTTGACCTTGCGCCACTCCGGCGCCCGCACCCCGGGCCGGTAGACGCTGTCCAGCCGCTTGGCGACCACGCCCTCCAGGCCGTTCTCCCGGCTGGCGGCGTGCACGTCGGCCCCGCCGCCGCGGAACCAGGGGGTGGCGACCCAGCGCTCGCCCGACGGCTGGAGCTCGTCCAGGCGGGCTCGCCGCTGCACGTAGGGCAGCCCGGTGAGGTCCGTGCCGTCGAGGGCCAGCAGGTCGAACACCAGATAGGTGACCGGCGCCGCGGCGGCCATCCGGCGCACCTCGGGGCCGGTGCGGTGCATGCGCCCCTGGAGCGCGCCGAAGTCGGGGCGGCCGAGGGCGTCCAGCGCGACGACCTCGCCGTCGAGGACCGCCTCCCGGCCGGCGAGGGCGGCGGGCACCCGCGCCAGCTCGGGGTAGCGGACCGTGATGTCGGTGCGGCTGCGGGCCCACAGGCCGAGGTCGCCGTCGTGCACCCGGGAGACCGCCCGGACGCCGTCCCACTTGAACTCGTAGCCCCAGCGGCCGTCCTCGGCCGGCGGGGGCAGCTCGCCGGGCGTGGCCAGCATCGGCGCCGGCACCGGCGGCGGTTCGGGGCGGACCACCTCAGGCGCTGCGGCGGGTCCGCTTGGCCGGGGCCTTCTCGGTCGCGGTCGTCTTCTTCGCGGCGGTGGTCTTCTTCGCCGGGGTCTTCGCCGCGGCGGTCTTCTTCGCGGCCGTCGTCCGCTTCGCCGGCGCCTCGTCCGCCGCCTTGCGCGGGGCCGTCGCCTTCTTCGCCGGCGCGCGTTCCGCAGGCGCGGCCTCGTCGTCGGCCGACCCGCCACGGGCCTTCTCGACGCTGCGGCGCAGGGCGCTCATCAGGTCGACGACGGCGGCGCCCGGGTCGGCGGTCTCGGGCACCGGCTGCACCTCGCCGCCGGTCTGTTTGGCCTCCAGCAGCGCGGTCATGGCCTCGCGGTAGTCGTCGGTGAACTCGGTGGGGTCGAAGGTGCCGGACATCGAGGAGATGAGCGCCTCGGCCATCTGCAGCTCCTGCGGCCGGACGGTGACGTCCTCGTCGAGGAAGCCGAAGTCGGGTCGGCGGATCTCGTCGGGCCAGCGCATGGTGTGCATGACCAGGATGTCGTCGCGCACGCGCAGCACGGCCAGGGACTCGCGCTGGCGCAGCGCGATCTTGGTGATGGCGACCTGGCCGGCGTTCTGCAGGGCGTCGCGCAGCAGCACGTACGGGCGGACGGCGGGGCCGTCGGGCTCGAGGTAGTAGGTCTTCTCGAACTGGATGGGGTCGATCTCGTCCTGGTCGACGAACTGCAGGACGTCGATCTCCCGGCGGGTCGTCAGCGGCAGGTCGTCGAAGTCCTCGTCGGTCAGGATGACCAGCTGGCCGTCGGGCAGCTCGTAGCCCTTGGCGATCTCGGAGTACTCGACCTCCTCGCCGTCGATCGAGCAGGTCCGCTTGTACTTGATCCGGCCACCGTCGCTGGCGTGCACCTGGTGGAAGCGGACGTCCTTGTCCTCGGTCGCGGAGTAGAGCTTCACGCCGATGCTGACCAGCCCGAAGGAGACCGCACCCCGCCAGATCGACCGCACGCCGTGCCTCCTCCCGCCCCCCGGTACCCGAACCCGCAGCGTAGGCCGGGTGCGGGCCCTCCGGCAGGTCGACGCGGGCGCCTCTCCCCCGGACGGACTACCGACGCCTCAGTCGACGCCCTGCGGCTCGTCCCTGGGCGCCGGCTCGAGGCCGCCGTTCTGGATGGCGTCGTAGGCGAACTGGAGGACGTCGGAGGAGGCGACCAGCGTCATGGTGAGCGCCGCCAGCCGGGTGGCCTTCGGCGCGGTCGCGTAGCCGAACACCAGCCCGGTCGCCACCCACTGCGCCAGGCAGAACGGGCAGGTCAGCAGCTCCCCCACCGCGTGCTTGACGCCGCCGTGCTCGCGGACCTCCTCGGCCACCTCCGCGTGCCCGGAGGGGCCCTGGAAGGAGGTGAACGGCGCGCGCAGCGGTGCGGTGACCGGGTCCTTGGCGATCCGCCGGGCCAGCCGGAACGTGGCGACCGCGAGCAGCGCGGCGTCGCCGGGCGGGATCCGGTCCGGCAGCTCCCGGCCCGACGCCTTGACGGCGGCGACGCCGGCCGACACCAACCCGAGGTAGACGCCCATCGCGCCCAGGTCGCCGGCCAGCGGCCGGGGCTCGTCCTGGGAGTACTCCCTCCCCTGGGCGCGCGCCCATCGCCGGAGGGGGGCAGCCGCCCGCTGCAGGTCGTTCCCGATCGCCATGGCGCTGCGCTACCCGCACGGCGGCCGGTCGACCCATGCGCGCGGTCCCGGCACGCACCGCCGCATGGTCTGCAGACCTCCGGGTAGGCGCAGGGAGACCGCAGCCGGGCGACCGGCCGCCCACGAACGGCGCGCACCCCGCGCAGGAGGAGGCAGCACCCCATGACCACCCCCGAGGGCCAGACCGCCCGCGACGTCCACCCCGAGGACGAGGGCATCCCCGAGGTCAGCCAGGACGACTCCCCCACCCAGACCTGGAACGAGGACCCGGAGTTCGCTCCCCTGCCCGGTGAGCGGCCCGGGGCCTCCGTCGACTTCGGGACCACGGCGTTCGAGCAGTCCGAGGGCGAGTCCCTCTCCGGCCGGCTGGACCGCGAGGAGCCCGACGTCCAGCCCGGCGTCCGCGCGGCCGAGGACCCGCAGCGGGCCACGATGCAGCTGGAGCAGGACACCTCCACCTCGCCGTTCTCCGACTCGGGGACCAACGCCACGGCCGACGACGTCGAGGCCACCGCCGACGCGGCGGTGGGTGGTGAGGGCCCCGAGGAGGCGGCCATGCACGTCACGGACGGCTGACCGCGGCCGTCCTGCGGAGAGGCGGGGTTGGCGGCGGTCGACACGGGTGTCTACGTTGTAAGCGCGGTTGAGCAGGCAGCCGCGCCCCGCACCGGGGTCTCCCCCGGTACGGCCATCGTCCGACCGGGCCAGTGCCCGGGGGTGTCGGCAACGGCACCCCGCACAGCGGTAGATTGACCGCGCGGTGGTGCCGCCGGGCACTGCCGTTGAGAGGAGCTCGTCCGTGACCACACCCGACCTGCCCGCCGAGGGTCAGTCCGACGTGCCGAACGAGGGCACCGAGGCCCCCTTCGACGACGTGATCACGCTCTCCACCGCCACGGGCGAGGACGGCGTCGTCACGGTGACGGTCGTCGGCGAAGTGGACACGTTCACCGCGCCGGTGCTCCGGTCCTCGCTGGACACCCAGCTGGAGCAGCAGCCCCGTGAACTCGTGATCGACCTGTCCGGCGTCCAGTTCCTGGGCTCCGCCGGGCTCGCCGTGCTCGTGGAGACGCAGAAGTCGGCCCGCAGCCGCGACGTCGAGCTCCGGCTCGTCGCCACCACCCGCGCGGTCACCCGGCCGCTCGAGGTGACCGGTCTCATCGACCTGTTCACCATCGTGGACGGCAGCGCGCGCTGACGGCGCCTCCCGCCTGACCGACCGACGAGGGCCCCCACCGGAGATCCGGTGGGGGCCCTCGTCGGTGTCCGCGCCGGCAGCGCTCAGCTGTGCAGCAGCTGGCAGACGGCCTGCTCCAGGACCCGCTGCGCGTCCCGGTCGTTCTCGGCCTCAGCGGCCTCCCGCAGCGCCGGCGCGACGGTCTCGCCGTGCTCGTAGCGGTCGACCACCCGCGGGTCGACATAACTGGCCTTGCACACGGCGGGGGTGTTGCCCAGCTGCTCGGACACCGCCTTGTAGGCCGTGGTGATCACCTTCTTGCGCCCCGTCCTCGACGTCGGGGGCGGGGCCTCGGCCAGCTGGGCGGCCATGAGCACGGTCGCCGTCCAGGTCCGGAAGTCCTTCGCGGTGATCTCCGCGCCGCTGATCTCCTTGAGGTAGGCGTTGATCTCGCTGCTCGTGACGTCGCGCCAGGTGCCGTCGTCCAGCTGGTAGGCCAGCAGCTCCTCGTTCGGGTCGTCGGACCGAGCCAGGAGCTGGCGCACCACCGTGGCTGTCGGGCGGTCGGTGATCTCGACCTCCCGGTCGATGCCGCCCTTGGCGGTGTAGGAGAAGAAGGTCCGCTCGCCGCGGACGGAGACGTGCTCGCGGCGCAGCGTGGCCAGCCCGTAGGTGCCGTTGTCCTCGGCGTACTGCTCACTGCCGATGCGGAAGGCGCCGAGGTCCAGCAGGCGGATGGCGCAGGCGAGCACGCGCTCGCGGTTCAGGCCGCGGGTGTGCAGCGCGTCGACGACGGAGTCCCGGACGTCGGGCAGCTGGTGCGCGATCTCCAGCACCCGCTCGTGCTTCTCGGCGTCCCGCCGGGCCCGCCACTGGTCGTGGTAGCGGTACTGCCGGCGACCGGCCACGTCCACCCCGGTCGCCTGGATGTGCCCGTTGGGCCAGGGACAGATCCAGACGTCCTTCCACGCCGGCGGGATGGCCAGCGCCCGGACCCGGTCCAGCCGCTCGTCCTTGATCGGGACGCCGTTCTCGTCGGAGTAGGCGAACCCCCGCCCGGCGCGCCGGCGCCGCCAGCCCTTGCCGTGCACGTCGCTGCGCCGCAATCTCACTCCCGGTGGATGCGCACCGGCGTCGTCCGCCAAACCGTTGTGCGGCACCTACCACCCGGTCAGCGGATGTCGACCAGCCCGCCCAGCCCGCTGATCTCCAGGACGTGCCGGGTGACACCCCCGGCGGGGGCGTGCACCACCAGCTGCCAGCCCTCGTCGCGGGCGATCCGGGCCATGGCGAGCACGACCCGCACGGCGGCGCTGCTGAAGAGGGTCACCCCGCGCACGTCGAGCTCCACCCGGCCGGTGCCCCCGTGGCTGGCCTCCAGCAGCCGGATCCGGAGCTGCTCGGCGCTGACCATGTCGAGCGCCCCCTCGACCCGGACGACGGGGCGCTCGTCGCTGCGGTCGACGACGACGGTGGCCGCACTCGTCCCGGGCAGGTGCTCGACGTCGACGTCGGGGGTCCGGCGCAGCCGCAGGCGGAGGGTCACGGTCGTCCCGCCCTCTCCCTGGAGGACGACGCCGTCCACCAGCTGCCGCATGATCAGCAGTCCGCGGCCCCGGCTGCCGGGGTCGCGGTCCGGCGCCCGCCAGGTGCCCTGGTCGCGGACGGTCACGGTGAGCACGCCGTCGAGGTCGACCGCGGCCGAGATGTGCATGGGCCCGGGCTCGGTGTCGCGATAGGCGTGTTCCGCGGCGTTGGCCGCGGCCTCCCCCACCGCCACCATGACCCCGACCCGGTCCTGCTCCCCCATGCCGAGGGAGTCCAGCCAGGCCCCCAGGTGCCGCCGGACGGCGGGCAGCGAGGACGGGACCGCCGGCAGGTCGAGCCGCAGCGGGGTGGGGGTGTCGGCCAGCCGGTGGGCCACGAGGACGGCGACGTCGTCCGGCCGGCCCTGGGGCGACGGCAGCATCCCGGCCACCGCGGACGCGAGCTCCGCCGAGCCGATCCCGTCCTGCGGGTCGCTCGAGGCGATCACCGAGCGGGCGACCTCGGCCAGGCGCCCCAGGCCGTGGGTGGGCGGCGGCCCGGAGGCGGTCACCGCGCCGTCGGAGAACAGGACCAGCGTGGCGCCCTTCTCCAGCACGGCGTGCGAGACCTCCGTGCGGGTCCCGGGCACGCTGCCCAGGGGCGGTCGCGGCGTCAACGGCAAGAAGGTGGTGCTGCCGTCCGCCGCGACCACCAGCGGCGGCGGGTGACCGGCGGCGGCGTAGGCGAGCCGGCCCGTGGCGGCCTCGAGGACGCCGTAGAAGACCGAGGCGCCCTCGACGTCGTCCATCTGCGCCGCGAACTCGTCGAGGGCGGTGACCACCGCACCCGGCCACGGGTCCCGCATCGCGACCGAGCGCATCGCGCCGCGCAGCCGGCTCATGGCGGCGGCGGCCGGCACGCCGGAGCCCACGGCGTCGCCGATGACGAGCGCCAGCCGTCCCGATCCCAGCGGCACGGCGTCGTACCAGTCGCCGCCCGCGGCGTTGTCCGACGTCGCCCGGTCGTAGCTGCCCGAGAGCCGGATGTCGGGCAGCAGCGGGAGGGACGGCGGCAACAGCGCGGACTGGGCCTGCTCCACGGGACCGCCGTCGCCACGGGCGTCGGCCGGGGAGCCGGCCTCCAGCACGAGCAGCACGCCTGGCTCCCCCGACACCGACAGGGGCTGCATCACCAGGGTCGCCGGGGAGCCGGCCTCGCCGAGGACGCCGGTGACGGTCTCGGTCCGGCCGGTGCGCAGGGCCCGGCCGGCGAGCTCGATCACCGGGCGGCCGGCCACCTGGGGCAGGTCCGACCGGTCGGTGCCGAGCTCCCGGGCCCGCGCGTTGGCCCACACGGGCTGCAACCCGGCGCCGGACAGGCAGTAGATGGCCGCGGGGGCGTGCTCGAGGGCCGACAGGAGCGCAGCCGTCCCCGGGACGTCAGCGGGCACGTCGTCCGGCGTCCGGGCGCCCTGGCTGGTGTCCATCTCCGGCCAGTGGACACCAGCCCCGGAGGACCGGCAACCGCGCCGGAGCGGGGTTTGCCGGCGTCGGCGCAGGGGTATCAGTTCCCGTCGGCGCCGCGGCCCGACAGCCCCGTGGCCCGCGCCCGGGGTACTGCTTCGGGCAGGATGGAGCCCGGGAACCGGCGCCGCCGAGGTGCCGGTCCGCACGACGTTCAGGAGAGACGACGCATGGTGGATCGCAGGGGTGGCCTCGCGCAGGACGGGCGGCGCGCCGAACGGCTGGAACTGCGGGTGCCCACCACGCCGACCCAGCTGCCGGCGGTTCGGGCGATGGCCGGCGACCTGGCCATCCGGATGGACTACGACCTGGACTCGGTCGAGGACCTGCGGCTGGCCGTGGACGAGGTCTGCGCGACCCTCGCCGTGATCGGTCTGCCCGAGCACCCGCTGACCGTCGTCTTCGAGACCACGCGCAGCGGCCTGCACATCGACGCGTGGGTGCCCACCGCCGCAGGCACCGACGTGCCCCGCGACGGCTTCGGCTGGGCGGTCCTGCAGGCCCTGGTCGACGGCGTCGACGCCCGCCCCGCCACGCAGGCGGAGGTCCCGGCCGGCGACGGCTCGTCCGCCGCGGTCGCGCTCATCTCCGTCGACAAGTACCTGCCTGGCTACGCCCCGAGCACCGTGGGTGGCTCCGACCTCGACGTCTCGGTCGCGCGGTGACCTCGGGCCCCGCCACGGACCACCCGCCCGCCGACACCGATCCCGAGCTCGCGGCGGTCGCGCCGGACGACGCCGTCCCGGTCCCCCCGGTGCCCCGCGCCGAGGTCGAGGACGTCACCCCGCCGGTGTCGGACAACCGGCGCCGCGCCGAGCGGACCGCTCCGCTGTTCGCCGAGCTGGCCTCGCTGGCGAAGGACGACCCGCGCCGCGAGCGGCTGCGCGAGATCCTCGTCGAGGAGCACCTGCCGCTGGTGCGGCACTTCGCCCGCCGGTTCAGCAACCGCGGCGAGCCCTTCGACGACCTCCTCCAGGTCGGCACGCTGGGCCTCATCGCGGCCATCGACCGGTTCGACCCGACCCGCGGGGTGGAGTTCCTCTCCTTCGCCGTCCCGACGATCACCGGGGAGATCAAGCGGCACTTCCGCGACCAGGGCTGGTCGGTGCGGGTGCCGCGCCGGCTCCAGGAGCTGCACCTGTCGCTGAACTCCGCCGTGGGCGAGCTCGCCCAGAAGAACGGCCGGGCGCCGACGCCCAGCGAGCTCGCCGAGCACCTGGGCATCCCCCGCGAGGAGGTGCTGGAGGGCCTCGCCGTCGCGAACGCCTACCGCAGCAGTTCCCTGGACGAGCGGCTGTCCGGCGAGGACGACTCCCCCACCCTCGCCGCCACCCTCGGCGAGGAGGACGCCGCGCTGGAGGGCGTGGAGTACCGGGAGTCGCTGCAGCCGCTGCTGGCCACGATCCCCGCCCGCGAGCGGCGGATCCTGATCCTGCGGTTCTTCGGCAACATGACGCAGTCGCAGATCGCCGCTGACATCGGCATCTCGCAGATGCACGTGTCCCGGCTGCTCAGCCAGACGCTGGCCAAGCTCCGCGAGGGCCTGCTCAAGGACTGACCGGCCCCGGTGGCCCGGAACTCCTCGAGTTCCGGGCCACCGGTGTGTCCGCTACTGCTGCGGCGGGGGCGGCGTCACGTGCGGCCCCTGCGGCAGGTGCGGGACCTCTGCCTCTGCCTCGTGCGCCATCGCGGCAGTCGGGGGCAGCGTCGGCGACGGGACGGCCGGCATCGTGTCGGCGATGCTGGTCAGCTCGATCCGGGCCTCCGGCTGGGCCGCGGCCGGCGGGAGCTGGGACTCGAACCAGTCGCTGGTGTCCATCGCGCGGGCCGGTGCCGCAGCGCCGTCCGGCGCGCCGTTCCCGGAGCCCACGTCCATCCAGGAACCGCCCTCGCCGGCGCCGCCCAGGTTGGCCAGCCCCTCCAGGGCCTTGCTGAACTCGCTGGGCACGATCCACATCTTGTTGGCGTCGCCCTGGGCGATCTTCGGCAGCGTCTGCAGGTACTGGTAGGCCAGCAGCCCCTGGTCGGGCTTGCCGTCGTGGATGGCCTGGAAGACCGTCTCGATCGACTTCGCCTGGCCCTGCGCCTGCAGGTAGAGCGCCGCCCGCTCGCCCTCGGCCCGCAGGATCCGGCTCTGCCGCTCGGCCTCCGCCTCGAGGATGGCCGACTGCTTCTTGCCCTCGGCCGACAGGATGGCGGCCGCCTTCTCGCCCTCGGCCGTGGTGATCGCCGACTGCCGGGCACCCTCGGCAGTCAGGATGATGGCGCGCTTGTCGCGGTCGGCGCGCATCTGCTTCTCCATGGAGTCCTGGATGGACGCCGGCGGGTCGATCGCCTTGATCTCCACGCGGGCCACCCGCAGCCCCCACGGGCCGGTGGTGCCGTCGAGGACGTCGCGCAGCTGGCTGTTGATGCCGTCGCGGCCGGTGAGCGCCCCCTCGAGGTTCAGCCCGCCGACGACGTTGCGCAGCGTCGTCGTCGTCAGCTGCTCCATGCCGGTGATGTAGTTCGCGATCCCGTAGACGGCCAGCCGGGGGTCGGTCACCTGGAAGTAGAGGACCGTGTCGATGCCCACCTGGAGGTTGTCGGCCGTGATGACCGGCTGCGGCGGGAACGAGATGACCTGCTCGCGCAGGTCGATGGTGGCGCGCACGCGGTCGACGAAGGGCACGAGGATCGACAGGCCGGGCGAGAGCGTGCGGCTGTAGCGGCCGAGCCGCTCGACCACCTTCGCCTGCGCCTGCGGGACGATCGTCACGCTCTTGGCCAGCACGAAGACCAGCAGCAGTGCGATCACGAGGAGCGCGATCAGGGCGGGGGTCACAGGGAGGCTCCCTCGGTCGTGGTGGAACGGGACATCTACTCGAGCTCCAGCGCGTCACCGACGACGGCCGTGGCCCCGTCGACCTGCAGGATCCGGACGGTCGCGCCCACCGGGAAGGTGTCGCTGCCGTACTGGCTGCGCGCGGTCCACTCGTCGGCACCGAGCTGGATCCGGCCGCCGTGCCCGTCGATCGCGCGGGTCACCCGGGCCGTGCGCCCGATCAGCGTGGCGACGCCGTCCAGCTGCTCGGGCGTGCGGTCGACCAGGTGCCGCTTGGCCAGGGGGCGGACCAGCGCGAGCAGCACGGCGCTCACGACGATGAAGCCGATCAGCTGGAGGAACACCGGCCCGCCGAGCAGGGCGACGGACATCCCGCCCAGCGCGCCGCCGGCGAGCATCAGCAGGAACAGGTCGCCGCCGGCGACCTCGCCGGCCACGAACAGGCCCGACGCGATCAACCACAGCACCCAGGGGTCCACGGCCCCACTCTGGCATCCACTGCCCTGAGCAGGAACGGGGCGGCCGATCACGTTGCGGAACTGGTGCCGGGCCGCCGGTGCGCGCGTCGTAACCTCGCTCCGTGCGTGACCTCCCCGCCGGCCGGTTCGCCGCCTGGGCCACCGCCTGGCTGACGGGGCGCTGCTCGTTCGACGAGGCGCTGGACGCCCTGACCGGCGAGACCGCGCACTCGGTGTCGGGGCTGCCGGGCGCCGACGGCGCGGTGCCCCTCGGCACGGCCCTGGCCGCCCTCCGGGGCCGCGGTGAGCGCCGGTTCTCCCTGGTCCTGCCGGTCCCCGGCGACGTGCGGGGCCTCCCCCGCGCCGCGGAGCTCACGGCGCCGGCCCTGGCGGCCGGCCAGGTCGCGCTCGGGAACACCCTCGCGCTGGTGCCCGAGCGGCTGGGCACCGAGACGGTCTCCTGGACGGCCCATCCGCTGGCCACCCCGGCTCCGCCGCCGGTCGAGGGCACGCTGCGGGCCGCCTCCGGGGAGCTCGACCTGGCCGTCGGCGACGCCGCCCGCACCCTCGCCGGGCTCGACCTGGCCCGCTGGCACCCGGAGGTACCCGCGCTGCTGGCGGGGCTGGCCCAGGCGCCCACCGCTCCCTGCATGCCCGCCGACACCGATCCCCTGGCGCTGTCGGTGCTGTCCCGCGCGCAGCGGCTGGCGAGGGTGCTGGACCTCGCGATGACCGACGCCCCCGGTGCCGCGGTCACCACCACCCAGGCCGCGGCCCGCGACGAGGCCCTGCGGCCGCTGTCCGACGCCGTCCGGAAGGCGTTGGTAGCGGCGTACAACAGCATCCCGAGGTAGCGCGCGACCGTCCCGAGATGGCGCGCACGGGAGCGGGACGGCGTCCGGTACCGGGGGCTACGGTCCCCCGCCATGACCGCTCCGATCACGATGAACTCGGTGATCCACGGCGCCGTTCGCCGGGACCTGGACCGCCTCGCCGCCGCCCTCGCCGAGCTGCCCGTGGGCGACACCGCCCGCGCCGCCGACCTGGCCCGCGCGTACTCCTACCTGTGCCGCGAGCTGCACCACCACCACGAGGGCGAGGAGGCGTACGTCCTCCCGTGGATGGCCGCGCAGGGCCTGGCGCTGGACCTGCTGCCGGTCATGGAGTCCGAGCACGCCGCGATGTCCGCCGCCGTCGACGAGACCGACGCGGCCCTCCAGGAGCTGGCGGCCGACGCGAGCGCCCCCCGGATCGCCGCGGCCCGGGAATCCGTGGCGCGGACCCGTGCGGTGGTCGACACCCACCTGGACCACGAGGAGCGCGACGTCGTCCCGGCGATCGTGCCGCACATGGAGAGCCCCGGCTGGAAGGGCGTGGAGAAGAAGCTGCGCGCCCGCCCGGCGGCGGACAACGGCCGGTTCTTCGCCTGGATCACCGACGGCATGGCCGACGAGCACCGGACCTACATCCGCTCGACGGTCCCGGCGCCGGTGGTGTTCGTCTTCGGCCGGGTGCTGGGCCGGGGCTACCGCCGCGAGGTCGCCCCGGTCTGGGGCCGGGCCACGTAGCAGCAGGCGGCCGGGCAGTTCGTGCCCAGCCGCGGCGGAGCACCCGCGCGGCGCTCCTCGAGCAGCTCCCGCACGGTGGCGACGAACGCCGGGTGCGTGCCGGCGGTGCCGGCGCGCACGAACGTCAGCCCGAGCTCCGCGGCGGTCTCCCGTGCTTCGTTGTCGAGGTCCCAGACCACCTCCAGGTGGTCGCTGACGAACCCGACCGGGAGGACGACGACCGCAGTCTCCCCCGCCGCGGCCAGCGTGCGCAGGTGGTCGTTGACGTCCGGCTCCAGCCACGGCACCGACGGCGGGCCGCTGCGGCTCTGCCAGACCAGGTCGACCGGCCGGCCCGGGTCGACGGCGTCCACGACCGCGCGGGCGGCGGCGTGCAGCTCGTCCTGGTACGCACCGCCGTCCGGGCCGGCGACCGCGGCCATCGCACCGGGGATCGAGTGGGCGGTGGCCACCAGGCGGGCGGTGCTCCGCACGTCGTCGGGGAGCTCGGCCAGCGCGGCCGCGAGCGCCTCCGCGTTGGCCTGCACGAAGCCGGGGGCGTCGAAGTAGTGCGGCAGCTTCTCCGCCGTCGGCGCACCGGCTCCCAGCACGGCGCGGGCCCGGGCGACGTCCTCGTGGTACTGCCGGCACCCCGACGCCGACGCGTAGGCCGAGGTGGCGAAGACGTAGACGTGCTCGATGCCGTCGTCGGCCATCTGCCGCCAGGCGTCCTCGACGTAGGGGGCCCAGTTCCGGTTGCCCCAGTAGACCGGCAGGTCGACGCCGTGCGCCTGCAGGTCGGCCTCGACCGCGGCGATCAGCGCCTCGTTCTGCTCGTTGATCGGGCTGACCCCACCGAAGTGCCGGTAGTGCTCGGCGACCGCCTCGAGCCGCTCCCGCGGGACCCCCCGGCCGCGGGTGACGTTCTCCAGGAACGGGATCACGTCGGCGTACCCGCGGGGGCCGCCGAAGGAGAGCACCAGCAGGGCCTCCCGTCGGCCGGCGGGTGCGGGCGCCGCGGCCGGGTCAGCGCCGCCGTTGTTGCGGACCGCCAGCGACGGGTCGTCGTTGGGGGCCTGGCCGGGGTGGAGGTCGACGTCGGTCGCGAGGGGCACGACGGTCATTCTCCGCCGTGGCCCCGGCGGATGCGGAGGCACCGGCTTCTGCGGTGTTCCTCGTGCTCCCGCGGTGTTGCAGCGCCGCAAGAGCACGAGGAACACCGCAAGAGGGAGACCTCTACGCGCCGCCCGTGAGGTCAGACCCCGACGGCGTGGAACCCACCGTCGACGTGCACGATCTCGCCGGTCGTGGCGGGGAACCAGTCCGACAGCAGCGCGACGACGGCCCGGCCGGCCGGCTCGGTGTCGGTGACCGACCACCCCAGGGGAGCCCGGCCCTCCCACGCCTCCTCGAACTGGTTGCTGCCCGGGATGGACTTCATCGCCATGCTGCGCAGCGGGCCGGCGGCGACGAGGTTGACCCGGACGCCCTCGGGGCCGAGCTCGCGGGCCAGGTAGCGGGAGGTGGACTCCAGCGCCGCCTTCGCCGCCCCCATCCACCCGTAGACCGGCCAGGCCACCGAGGCGTCGAAGGTCAGCCCGACGACCGACGCCTTCTCGCCGAACAGCGGCCGGCAGGCCTGGGTGAGCGACGCCAGCGACCAGGTCGACACCTGGAACGCGGTGGCCGCGTGCTCCCAGGCCACCTCGGTGAACCCGTCGCCCATGGCCTCCTGCGGGGCGAAGCCGATCGAGTGCACGACGCCGTCGAGGACGGCGTCGGCGCCCAGGTGCTCGCGCAGCCGGTCGGCGAGGGTGCTCAGGTGCTCGGCGTCGGTCACGTCGAGCTCGATGACCGGCACCTCCTGCGGCAGCCGCTTGGCGATCCGCCGGGACAGCGACAGCGCCCGCCCGAAGTTGGAGAGGACGACGGTGGCGCCCTGCTCCTGCGCGATCCGCGCCGTGGCGAAGGCGATCGACGCCTCGGTGAGGACGCCGGTGACCAGGATGGTCCGCCCGGCCAGGAGGCCCGTTCCCGCCGTCGTGCTCGAGACCTTGTCCGCCATCAGTGCCCCATCCCCAGTCCGCCGTCGACCGGGACGACCGCCCCGGTGATGTACCCCGCGTCCGCGCCGGCGAGGAACGTCACGACCCCCGCCACCTCCTCGGCCGAGGCGTACCGGCCGAGCGGCACCTGGCCGAGGATCTCCTGCTGCCGCTTCTCGGGCAGCGACGCGGTCATGTCGGTCTCCACGAACCCCGGCGCCACGACGTTGGCGGTGATGCCGCGGCCGCCCAGCTCCCGCGCGATCGAGCGGGCGAGGCCGACGAGACCGGACTTGCTGGCCGCGTAGTTGACCTGCCCGGCCGAGCCCAGCAGGCCGACGACGGAGGAGACGAAGACCATCCGCCCGGCGCGGGCCCGGACCATCTTGGGCGTGGCCCGCTTGGCCACCCGGTAGGCGGCGGTGAGGTTCGCGTCGAGGACGTCGGTGAAGTCGTCCTCCTTCATCCGCATCAGCAGCCCGTCGCGGGTGATCCCGGCGTTGCTGACCAGCACCTCGACCGGCCCCTGGTGCTCCTCGACCTCGGTGAACGCGCGGTCGACGGCCGCGCCGTCGGTGACGTCGCAGGTCACGCCGAACAAGCCGTCGGGGGCCCCGCTGCCGCGGTGGGTCACCGCCACGGCGTCGCCCTGCTCGGCGAAGGCCCGGGCGATCGCCAGGCCGATCCCGCGGTTCCCGCCGGTCACCAGCACCGACCTGCCCACTCGCCACTCCCCTGCGCCGACGGTCCCCGTGTCGACTCCCGAACCTAGTGCCCGGGCCCGGGTCACACCCGCGGGCGGCCGGTCGACGGCTCCCAGGCCCGGGTGACCGAGGTCCGGCAGGCGGCGGGCTCGTCCCCGGCGGCGGTCAGCAGCGCGACCGCCGTCTCGACCGAGTGCCCGGGGACGACGTCGGCGGGCAGGACCCCCTGGACGACGAGCGCGAGCAACCCGTGGCCGGCCAGCCAGAGCCGGGTGGCCACCCCGGCCGCGTCGGTGCCGGCCGCGAGCCGACCCTCGTCGCGGGCGCGGGCCACGGCGTCGACGAGCACGGCGAGCCCGCTGTCGGCACCCGCCGGGTCCTCGAGCTCGGCGACCGCGTCGAACATCGCGCGGTACAGCGCCGGGGACTCGATCGCGTTGGCGGCGTAGGCGACCCCCAGGGCGGCGACGTCGTGCACCGGGTCGGCCGTCCGCGGGACCGTCGCCAGCCGCGCGGACAGCCGGGTGAAGCCCTCCTGGCGCACCGCTCGCCAGACCCCCGGCATCCCGCCGAAGTGGGTGTACACGGCCATCGTCGAGGCGCCCGTGCCCTCGACCAGCGAGCGCAGCGTGACCGGCTCGCGGTCGGCCAGCATCCGGGCCGCGCGCTCGACCAGTCGGCGGCGGACCTCGGCATCGGGTCTGCGGGGCACGTCTTGACGTTACATGGCATTGCTATGCAATGCTACGAGCCCCACCCCGAGGAGGCACCGATGTCCGTCGAACTGCTGAACCCGTCCGGTCTGCCCGTGTCCGACGTCTACGCCCAGGTCGCGGTCGCCCGCGGCAGCCGCACCCTGTACCTCGCCGGCCAGGTGGCCCGGACGGCGGACGGGGAGCCCGTCGGCACCGGCGACCTGGCGGCCCAGACCGAGCAGGCGTTCCTCAACGTCGCGACGGCCCTGGCGGGCGCCGGGGCGACGTTCGCCGACGTCGCCAAGCTGACCGTCTACGTCGTCGACTGGGACCCGTCGAAGTTCGCCGCGTTCGGCGAGGGCGCCGGCCGGGCGGCTGCCCGCCTGGGTGTCGACCCGGTCAAGCCGGTGACCCTGGTCGGGGTGAGCGCCCTCGGCGAGCCGGACCTGCTCGTGGAGATCGACGCGATCGCCGTCTGCGACTGACCCGGCGGCACACTGGGGCGTGCGGCCGCCGCCCCGGTGTGGCCCGGACCGAGAGGCCCCGCCCGTGGAGTTGTTCCCCGCCATGCCCTACGCCGCCTGGTCGGACACGCTCGCCACCGTGCACCGGATCGCCCAGATGGCCGGCCGCGTGCGCCTGCTGTCCGGCCCCCGGCGCAATCACTGGTGGCACGTGCCGTTCCACGTCACCGGCCGCGGGATCACCACCCGGCCGATGGGGCTGGACCCGACGTTCACCATCGACCTCGACCTCGTCGACCACCGCCTCGACGTGAGCACCGCCGAGGGGCGGCGGGTCTCGAGCAGCCTGCTCGGCCGCTCCGTCGCCGCCGTGCACGCCGACCTGACGACGGCGCTGCGGGACCTGGGGATCGCGGTCGACCTGTCGGACGCCCGCCCGTTCGACCTGCCCGACGCCGAGCGGCCGTTCGCCGAGGACAGCGAGCACGCGACCTACGACCCCGCGGCCGTGACGCGCTACTGGCAGGTGCTCAGCCAGGTCGGCCTCGTGCTCGAGGAGTTCGCCGGCCGGTTCTCCGGCAAGACCAGCCCGGTCCACCACTTCTGGCACACGTTCGACATCGCGCTCACCCGGTTCTCCGACCGCGTCGTCGAGCACCCGGCCGGCGCCGACGCGGTCACCCGGGAGGCCTACAGCCGCGAGGTGGTCAGCTCGGGCTTCTGGTTCGGGGACCCCACGTTCCCCGATCCGGCCTTCTACTCCTACACGGCTCCCGAGCCGGCCGGCCTGGCGGAGGCACCGCTCCCCGAGGGCGCGTCCTGGCTCGAGCGGGGCGCCAGCCACCTCGCCGTCCTCCCGTACGACGTCGCGCGGGCGGCCCCGGACCCCCGGACGGCGGTGCTCGACTTCTACGAGGCGGCGTACGTCGCCGGCGCGACCCGGGCGGGCTGGGACGTCGCCGGTCTCGCGTGCGCCGACGGTCGCACCGACCCCCTGCGGCGGCCGGGCCGGTGACCGTCTCCGACCTGCGCACCGCGCGCGGCGTGATCCGGCTGCTCAACAGCAGCAGCGGCGGCGTCCTGTGCCTGGCCGGCGAGGTGGACGCCGCGGCGGTCACCGACTTCGTCCGGCGCTACGGGCGCGAGCCGGCCCGGGTCGCGGTGGTCGACGCCGGGTCGGTGACGGCACTGTCGCCGTCGGGACGGGAGATCGTGCTCGACCACCTGGAGGTGGCCCGGCGCACCGGCCGGCCGGCGACGCTGCGGTCCTCCCCCGCGGCGGCCCGGTCCCTGGCGGCCGCCGGCGAGGCCGGTCAGACCCTGCTGGACGCGACGTAGAGCTGCTTGCGGACCCAGCCGGCGAGGCAGTGCAGCACGGCGTGCGCCTCGGCGGAGGCGTAGCCCTGCTCGGTCCGGATCGCGTCCAGCAGTTCGCTGCTGTCGGCGGTGCCGGTCCGGGAGAACCGGTCGAGCACCAGGCCCGAGGGGGTGGGGCTGCGGAACATCGTGGCGATGCCGAGGGCGACGCGATCGGAGACCGCGAGGGTCACCGGCGCCCGCTGCACGGCACTGCGTGCGGCCAGGACCTCCGCGGTCTCGGCGAGGACGGTGAGGTCGCTGGCCGGGGCCTTGGCCCAGCACTGGAGGTTCATGATCGCTTCCCCCGTCGATGGTGCTCGTGCCCCGTGGTCCAGGGGCACTCCCGCAGCATCGGCCGGGAGCGGCGTGCGCTCCAGCCCTGGCCCGGCGCCGCGCCCCCAACGGGTGAGACCGCTCCGTCCCGCCCCGGTCGTCCCACCACTCGCACGGTTCCCGCACGGCGCACGGTCAACATCTGACGAACGGGACGGGTCCGTCTCGTCCTCCTCAGCCCTCCCGCTGCCGACACTCCGCCCCTACCGTCTGTATCAACACAGGCGCACAGCGTCGTCAGCCTCCGAGAGGAACCACCGTGTCCCTGCCCCAGCGCTCCCCCGCTCCGCTCCTCCCCCGTCAGGCCGCTCCCGGCCAGCGCGTCGCCCGCCCGGCCGGGGCCGTCCCCGCCGGCGCCCGCCCGCAGCCCGGTTTCGCTCCGCAGGGTCAGCGCCCGGCCGGCATGCGCCCGATGGCGCACCCCGGCATGCGCCCGATGGCCGACCGTCCCGCGCCGCGCCCGGCGGTCGCCTTCCTGACCGTCGCGGAGGTCGCGGCGATCATGCGGGTGTCGAAGATGACGGTGTACCGCCTCGTGCACGGCGGCGAGATGGCGGCCGTGCGGGTCGGCCGGTCCTTCCGCGTCCCGGAGCCGGCCGTGCGCGAGTACCTGGCCGACGCCCGCACCGACGTCGCCTGACCTTCTAGGGCGCGCGGGCCGGACGGGTCAGAGGAGCCGGCCGCAGGTGGGCCAGGCCCCCGGGCCCTGCGCGGCCAGCACCTCCTCCGCCACCGCGATCTGCTGCGCCTTGCCGGCCAGGTCCGCCCGCGCGGCGTAGGCCCGGCCGCCGAAGGCGTCCCAGGTGCGCTGGCTGAACTGCAGCCCGCCGTAGTAGCCGTTGCCGGTGTTGATGCTCCAGTTGCCTCCGGACTCGCACCGGGCGACGGCGTCCCAGTCGTGGCCGGAGTCCGGGGCCTGCGGCGGAGCCGGCGGAGGGCTCGGCGTCGGGCTCGGTGCCGGTGCAGGTGCCGGTGCCGGTGCTGATGGTCTCGGGGCCGGCGCGGACGGCGTCGGGACCGGCGGAGGCGGCGCGGGCTCCGGGGTCGCAGCCGCCTCGGCCGCCAGCTGCACCAGGGTCTCCCGCGCCGCGTCGAGGCGGGCCTGCAGCTCCACCTGGCGGGCCTGCAGCTCGGCGACCCGCGTGGCCGCGTCGGCCCGCACCGTGTCGGCGGTGACCAGCGCCGACTGCGCCGTCTGCCTCAACTCCTCCGCGCCGCCGACCGCTGCCTCCGCCGCGCCGCGTGCGTCGTCCGCGCGCCGGCGGGACTCCGTCGTCCCGGCCAGCACGGCGGACCGGTACTCGCCGACGGTCTCGAGGAACGCGGCGCGCTCCATGAGGTCCCTCGGGCTGCCCGAGGTGAGCAGCGCCTCCAGCGTCGGCGACGAGCCGCCGGAGATGTAGGCACGCCGGGCGAAGGCAGCGACGGACCCCTGGGCGGCGGTCAGCTCGTCCTGCGCCGTCCGCGCCGCCGCATCGGCTGTTGCCGCGTCAGCCTGCGCCTGCTCGTAGGCCTGCTGCGCCACCTGCGCGCGGGCGAGCGCCACGTCGGCGTCGGCGTCGGCCCGGGCCAGCGCGGCCTGCGCGGCCCCGAGCTCGGTCAGGGAGCTGCCGACCTCGGCGGCGGCCTCCGTCGCCTGGTCCGCGCCGTCGCCGGGCGCCGCCGCTGCCGGGCCGGCGGTGGCGATCAGCCCGAGGGCTGCGGTCGCGACGACGACGCCGCGGCACCCACCCAGCCGGCTCCCTGCCCGCACGCAACCCCCTCGCCGTCCTCCACGACCGGCTCCCCGGCACGGTCTCCCAGGATCGCTGCCGCCGGTCCGACAGCGGACAGGCGCGCCGAGGAGGGATGGGGGGCGGGTGCCGCTGCCCGGCAGACGCGCAGGTGGAAACACCGGCGGGGGTCGCGGTGTTCACCGGGTGTGCTGGACAAGAAGGAGGCACACGTGACCACTGAGACCGCGATCCTCGCCGGCGGCTGCTTCTGGGGCGCCCAGGACCTGCTGCGCAAGCGCCCCGGGGTCCTCACCAGCCGGGTGGGCTACTCCGGCGGCGACGTCCCCGACGCCACGTACCGCAACCACGGTGACCACGCCGAGGCGGTCGAGATCGTCTTCGACCCCGAGGTGATCTCGTTCCGGGAGCTGCTGGAGTTCTTCTTCCAGATCCACGACCCGTCGACGAAGGACCGGCAGGGCAACGACGTGGGCCGCAGCTACCGCTCGGCGATCTTCTACACCAGCGAGGAGCAGCGGCTCGTCGCGCTCGACACGATCGCCGACGTCGACGCCTCGGGCATCTGGCCGGGGAAGGTCGTCACCGAGGTGGAGCCGGCCGGCCCGTTCTGGCAGGCCGAGGAGGAGCACCAGGACTACCTCCAGAAGATCCCCTTCGGCTACACCTGCCACTACGTGCGCCCGGACTGGGTGCTCCCGCGCCGCGAGGCGCAGACGGCCCGATGACCTGAGGCCCCACCGGTCCGTCGTGACCGGTGGGGCACCGGGGACCCGTGGGGCGTGGCGCCACCACCGGCGCTCCTGTCGTGCGCACGATGGGGCATGCCCGCCCGACCGGACGCCGTCGCCGCCCTGCCGGCCGCACCGGGCGTGTACCGCTTCCGGGACGAGAGCGGCCGCGTGCTCTACGTCGGGCGCGCCGGGGAGCTGCGCCGCCGGGTCGGCTCGTACTGGGGCGATCTGCGCGACCGCCGCCACCTGCGCCGGATGGTGCTCCGGGTGGCCCGGATCGAGGCACTCGTCTGCGACTCCGTCCACGAGGCGGCCTGGACCGAGCGCAACCTGCTCGAGCGGTCGCTGCCGCCGTACAACCGGATCGTGGGTGGCCTCGAGAAGCCGGTCAGCATCCGCCTGGACCCCTCACCGGAGGCGCCGCGGCTCGGTCTCGCCCCGGCGCACCGGCCGGCACCGGGCGTCCGCTGCTTCGGGCCCTACCTGGGGGCCCGGAAGGTGCGCCTGGCCGTGTCCGGGCTGGAACGGCTGTACCCGGTCGGCCACGCCGGCCCGGCCCGCAGCGCAGGCGCGCGGGAGCTCGCGCGACTGCGCGGTGGGCAGGACAGGCCCGTGGCGCAGCTGGTGAGCGCCGTGGAGTCCGTGCTGGACCGCGACCCGACGGCGGTCGCCGACGCGCTCGCGGCGCTGGTCGCCCGGCGCGACGCCGCAGCCGGGGCGCAGGCCTACGAGTCCGCGGCCCGGCTGCAGGAGGAGATCGAGGCGGTCGAGTGGGTGGTCGCGCCACAGCGGGTCACCACGCACGGCGAGGAGGGCGACCGGACGCTCACCTGCTGGGCGGACGACGTCCTCCTCCGGCTCCGCATCCGCGACGGCCGGCTCCGGGCCTGGGAGCAGGAGGCCTGCTCGCGCGCGCAGCCGGGGACCCGGGCGCCGACCGGATGGGTGCCCTTCCTGCGCCGCAACGCGGAACTGGCCGCCCGGCTCGCAGCGCTGCCCGTGGGCTGAGCCGCCCCGCCGGCCGCGTGAGTTCGCCGGGGGACGTGTCCGGCTGTCGCGTCCGGGTACCGGCTCCCCCGCTGAGCAGCAAGCCACGTACGACGAGCTCGCCGGTGCCCTGATCGAGGCCTCCGCCGCCCGGGGACGTCCGTCCCCTCCGCGCCGTCGAGCGAGGGAGGGACGACATGGCCACCAGACGCCGGCTCAAGGGCCGCAGGATCGCCGCCCTGGCCGCCGATGGCTTCGAGAAGGTCGAACTGGTCGTACCGCTGCGAGCCCTGCGGGCGGCCGGCGCGCGGGTCGACGTCGTGTCGCTGCGGCGCGGACGCATCCGCGGGGTGAACCTGCACATGCCCGCCACGCGGGTCCGCGTCGACACCACCGTCGAGAAGGCCGATCCCGGCGACTACGACGGACTGCTGCTGCCCGGCGGGTTCATCAACCCCGACCTGCTGCGGCAGTCCGCCCCGGCACGGGAGTTCGTCCGCGCGTTCGCCGAGGCGGACAAGCCCATCGCCAGCCTCTGCCACGGGCCGTGGGTCCTCGCCTCGGCGGGGCTCCTGGAGGGACGGACCCTCACCTCCTGGCCGGGGATCCGCGACGACCTGGTGAACGCCGGCGCCACCTGGCTCGACCAGGAACTCGTCCGGGACGGCAACCTCACCACGAGCCGAGGGCCCCAGGACATGGCGGCCTTCCTCCCCGGGATCCTCGACGCGTTCGCCGGGAGCTCACCGGCGCCGGCGGCGACGGCACTGCGTCGGGTGTCCGATCGGCAGCCCGACGCGCCCGTCGGCTGGGCCCTCGGCGCCCTGCGGTGGTTCCCGAAGCCGTCGGCCGTCGCCGTGGCGGGCATCGGCCTGGCCGCCGCCGCGCAGCGCGTCCGGCGCAGCCGGCCACGGCCGGCCGGGCCCCGTCCGGCCCGCGGGTGACCGGAGGGCATCGGAGGTCTGCCGATCTCCGCCGCAGACGGAGTTGCGGACGACGAACCGGGCCGCCGTCCGGCATGAACGGCGGAGACACCTCACCGCGGGACGACGGACGAGGTGCGGGGCAGGGCAAGCTGACCCCGTGCAGCACATCGGGATCGACCTGGCCTGGGGGCTCAAGCAACCCACCGGCCTCGCCGTGCTGGACGACGACGGCCGACTGGTGCACGTCAGCGCGGTGCGCACCGACGAGCAGATCGAGACCGCGCTGGCCCCGTTCACCGCCGGCCCGTGCATCGTGGCCATCGACGCCCCGCTGGTGGTCGCCAACGCCACCGGGAACCGGGCCGCCGAGCGGGCGCTCAACGCCGACTTCGCGAGGTTCCAGGCCGGGGCGCACCCGACGAACACCGGCAAACCCGAGTTCGCCGACGGGAACACCCGCGGCGGGCGGATCGGCCGGCGCCTGGGGCTGGACCTCGACCCCCGCTCGGGCCGCGACCGCCGGGCGATCGAGGTCTACCCGCACGCGGCGACGGTGGCGCTGTTCCGGCTGGGCCGCACGCTGAAGTACAAGAACAAGCCGGGCCGGGTGCTCGAGCAGATGCGCGCGGAGCTGCTCCTGCTCATCGACCTGCTGGGCGCGGTGGACGAGCTCGAGCTCGGCGCACCGTTCGCGGCGCTGCGCGAGCAGGTGCAGGCCGCCACCCGCAAGAGCGAGCTGCGGGTGGTGGAGGACCAGGTCGATGCCGTGGTGTGTGCCTACGTGGGATGGATCGCCGTCCGGCGCCCGGACGAGGTGACCACCTACGGCGACGCGGCCGGCGGCGCCATCGTGACCCCGACCCTGCCGCCGGACCTGGAGCCCGGCCCCCGGGTCGACGCTCCCCCGCCCGACCAGGTGCAGCAGGCCATCCAGGCGTACGCCGACGGCCGGCCCGAGGCCCTGGTCGCCGGGGCGCAGGCGCTCGCGCTCGTCACCGGCGTGCTCGACGACGCCGGGATCAACTACCTGTCGGTGACCGGGCGGACCAAGACCATCGCCTCGTTCGCGGAGAAGGCGGCTCGCGCAGTCGACGGCGTGCCCGTCTACGACGACCCGGCGCGGGAGATCACCGACCAGATCGGCGTGCGGGTGATCACCTACGTGCAGAGCGACGTGGAGGCGGTCGCCGAGCTGCTGGCCGCACAGGTGCGGGTGATCGACGACCGCGACATGGGGCGGCGGACCGCGCAGCAGGGCCGGTTCGGTTACTCCAGCCGGCACCTGCTGATCGGCGTGGACCCGGGCCGGGCGGCCGAGCTGCCGGAGTTGGTCGGGCGCGTGGTGCAGGTACAGGTGCGGACGGTGCTGCAGCATGCGTGGGCCGAGTTCGAGCACGACATCCGCTACAAGGGCACGGTGCCGGACGAACACGCTTCCGAGTTCGACCGCCGGTTCACCCTGGCCGCCGGGTTGCTGGAGCTGGCCGATCAGCAGTTCACCGCGATCCGCGAGCGCCTCCGGGCACCGGTTCCCGGCGACGAGGCCGACGACACCGACCCCGACGACCCTCGGATCGCGCCCCGGGAACTGGCAGCGTTCCTGGCCGGGCAGTACGCCGACGCCGGCTGGTCGCGCCCGGATCACTACACCTGGATCTCCGGCCTGCTGCTCGAACTGGGCGTGACCAGCCTGGTGGAGCTGGGCGAGGTGCTGCGCGGCGTCGACGACAGCGGCATCACCGCCCGGATGGACTACCGCTACCCCCCGGGTGCCGTGCGCCGGCTGGACGACGCGCTGCTGGCCAGCTTCGGGCAGCGGTACGTGGACCTGCACGGCAACGCCGACCGGCGGACCGCGCTGACCACCCGGCTGCAGCGGCTCGCCGGCGGCTGACCCGCAGCCCGGAAGTCCGTTCGTCGTCACCCCGCCTGGCGTTCGGCCAGCACGCTCCTCGGACCGGACGCGCTCGAAGCCCGTGATCGTGGACCCCAGCCCCGATCGTCGACGGCGTCGCCGACCGCCCGGCGAGCGACCCGATGGGACCGGCGCGCGGCCGCCGGTCCGGTGTCTGCGGTCCCCCGATCGCGAGCACAGCAGTTCCGCGCCGCGTACCGGGGGAACGAGCCGTGCGGACAGCGGCCCGGGTCCGGCAGGTGGACGCGGCGGGGGTGCGCCGGGTCACGCCGCCAGCCCGCCGGCAGGTCCTCGTCGATCTCGAGCGGCACGGGGATGGGGGGCGTGTGCTGCCGCCCGGCGTCGTAGAGGACGAAACGGACGCCATGTCGGGGCCGATGCAGCGTCGACGTCGTCATGACGCACTCCCGGCGAGATCCGGCACCTGGGGAGCGCGCCCCCGGAGGGGGCAACCGTGGAGCAGTGGTCGCATCGGTGGCATGTCTCGAACATACGTTCGACGTACGACGGTTGCCAGTGCACGGACGCGCGAACCACACGTCGTGCGGCCGAACCGGATCCGTCGTCCGTGCGCCGACTGCGTCGACGATGACGTGCTCCAGCGCTCTGCTCACGTCCGTGCGCGGAGCGTGGAGACCCCCGCGGACGACCCCAGCCGGGATCAGCCCCTGCTCGTCGACGGACTGTGCCCGCTCCGTCCCAGGAGGTGCATCAGCGACGCGGCCTCGTCGGTGATGATCGCGTCGACCCCCAGGGACAACGCGAACTCCATGTCGCGGGGGTGGTTCACCACCCACACGTGGACCTGCAGACCGGCTCGGTGCAGTCGTCCGACGAGCCCCGGCGCCTGACGGAGCAGCGCGAGCGACGGGCCGACGGCGGTGCCGACCGGGGGGACGGCGCGCTTCCGCGACCGCGGCAGCACCTGGCGGACCAGGTGCACGGTGGGGAGGTCGGGCGCCAGGACACGGACTCGCCGCAGTGCCGTGGGCGAGAAGCTCATGACCCGGACCGCCGGCCGTCCCGACTCCTCGAGCGGCCGGCCGCCGGACAGCAGTCCGAACCTCCGGAGGCTGGCGAGCAAGGCGGTCTCGACCTGGCCGGCGCGGCGGGTCGGGTGCTTGGTCTCGATCGCCAGGCCCACTCGCCCGGGCGAGGCCGTCACGTAGTCCAGCAACCGGTCCAGCGTGAGCACCCGTCCGGCGTCCTCGTCGACCTCGTCGTCCTCCTCCTCGACCGCAGGACGCCGCGGGCGACCCCGGATCCCGGCACCCCGGCTTCGTCGGTGGACGACCCGGTGTCGTTCCAACTCGGCGAGGTCCAGCGCCGACACCACACCGCGCCCCGTGGACGTCCGGTTGATCCGGCGGTCGTGCACGCACACCAGCACCCCGTCGCGGGTCATCCGGACGTCGCACTCCACGGCGTCCGCCCCGAGGGCCAGCGCCTGCTGGTAGGCGGCGAGGGTGTGCTCAGGTGCCTCCACCGAGACGCCGCGGTGCGCCACGACCTCGACCTCGGACCGCGCCCGGGGCGGCAGGCCCGTGACGCCCTCGCGGCCGTACCGGTCCCCACGACGGGGCACGAGATCTCCTCGAAGGCTCCGGGACCGGGCGCTCGCACCGGGTCCCTGTCGTCCGGCGGCCCCGTCCTTCCGCCGCTGGCCTCGACTACTACCCGGCGTCCCCCGGGCGACACCTGCACCTGTCCTCCGGGCGACCGGCTCAACCCACCCAGCCGCCACTCGGACGTCACAAGCCATAGCCTCAGCGTCATGCGAGCTGTGCAGATCACCGAGTTCGGTGGCCCCGAGGTCCTCAACGTCGTCGACCTGCCCGACCCCACCCCAGGCGACGGCGAGCAGCTGTTCGAGGTGTCCACCGCGGGCATCAACTACGCCGACACCCACCAGGCGGAGAACTCCTACCTCGCCCCGCAGACACTGCCGCTGATCCCGGGGGCGGAGTTCGTCGGCTCGCTCGCCGGCGGCGGCCCGCGGGTGGTCGGCCTGCTCGACGGCGGCGGATACGCGGAGAAGGTGTCCGCCCACCCCCGGCTGACCTGGCAGGTGCCCGACGGCGTCTCCGACGAGCAGGCGCTGTCCGTCGTCCTCCAGGGGTCGACCGCCTGGCACCTGCTGCGCACCAGCGCGCACCTGGCCGCCGGCGAGACCGTCGTCGTCATCGCCGGCGCCGGCGGGGTCGGCTCGCTCGCCGTCCAGCTCGCCAGGCGCTGGGGCGCCGGGCGGGTCATCGCCACCGCCTCGAGCCCCGAGAAGCGCGCCCTCGCCGAGGAGCTCGGTGCCGACGCGACGGTCGACCCCGCGCTGGCCGACGACGACCCCAAGGCGTTCGCGGGCGCGCTGCGCGAGGCCAACGGCGGCAAGCCGGTCGACATCGTGCTGGAGATGACCGGCGGCAACGTCTTCTCCGGCTCGCTCTCGGCCCTGGCCCCGTTCGGCCGGCTCGTCACCTACGGCATGGCCGCCCGCCAGGAGACGCCGTCCGTGCCGCCGGGCGCGCTGATGCAGCGCAGCCGCGCCGTCATCGGCTTCTGGCTGGCGCACTGCATGGCGCGGCCGCAGATGATGGACGACGCCATGACCGAGCTCCTGCAGCTGGTCGACGACGGCGCGCTGAAGCCGGTCATCGGCGGCCGGTTCCCGCTGTCGGCCGTCCGGGAGGCCCACCAGGACCTCCGCGCCCGCCGCACCACCGGCAAGCTCGTCCTCGACCCCTCCCGCTGAACCGGAGGAGATCCGTGGGCATGACGCCCACGGATCTCCTCCGCGTCAGAGCAGGCGGTTGGTGAAGAGCAGGCTCATCACGCAGCCGAGCAGCGCGAGCAGCACCCCGCCGCGGACGAACCAGTAGCTGACGTCCTGCGGCTCGGTCGTGTAGCCGATCTGGCTGCCGAGGTCGCTGTAGACCTCCTCGAGTTCCGAGGCGCTGGCCGCCTCGCTGTAGCTGCCGCCGGTCGCGTCGGCGATGTCCTCCAGCGCGGCCCGGTCGACCGGCACCGGCACGGAGTCGCCCTCGATCTCGACGCTGCCGTAGTCGGTGCCGAAGGCGATCGTAGAGACCGGCACCCCGGCGTCGTTGGCCGAGTCGACGGCCTGCGTGGTGCTACGGCCGACGGTGTTGGAGCCGTCGGAGAGCAGCACGATCCGCGCCGGCACCTGCTCCTCGGTCTCCCCCAGCGCCGACTGGAAGTTGGCGATCGCCTGCAGCGAGGCGAACACCGCCTCGCCGATCGCCGTCGCCTCCGACAGCTCCAGGTTGTCGATGGCGGCCCGCACCTGGCCGCGGTCGGTCGTCGGCGTCACCAGCGTCGTGGCGGTGCCGGAGAACGCGACCAGCCCCAGGTTGATCTCCTCGGGGAGGACGTCCACGAACTCCTTCGCCGCCACCTGCATCGCCTCGAACCGGGTGGGCTCGATGTCGGTGGCCTCCATGGACATCGACACGTCCACGGCCATGACGACGGTCGCCCGCTCGCGCGGCACCCGCACCTCGGTGCTCGGCGTCGCCAGCGAGACGATCAGGACGCCCAGCGCCAGGGCGACCAGCCCGAAGGCCACGTGCCGCTTCCAGCCGGGTCGCTTGGGCACCAGCGAGCCCAGCAGCGCCACGTTGGTGAAGCGGGCTGCGTACTGCTTGCGCCGCAACTGGAGGACGACGTACAGCGCCACCAGTGCCGCGACGACCACGAGGCCGAGCAGCCAGATGGGGGTCTGGAAGGTCATCGGGAGGCCCCTCCGGAACCGACGCGCCGGCGGTCGGCGACGAAGCGGACCACGTCCATGAGCCAGTCGCGGTCGGTGCGCAGCTGCAGGTGCCCGGCGCCGGCCCGGCGCAGCGCCCGGGCGATCTGCTGTCGCTGCGCGGCGGCGCCGGCGGCAAACCGGGCGCGGAACTCGCCGTCGCCGGTGGGCACCTCGAGGGTCTCCCCCGTCTCCGGGTCCACCACGGTCAGCAGACCGACGTCGGGCAGCTCCAGCTCGCGGGGGTCGACGACCTCGATGGCCAGCAACTCGTGGCGGGTGGAGAGCAGCCGGAAGGGCCGCTCCCAGTCGCTGTCGCCGAGGAAGTCGGAGACGACGACGACCAGCCCCCGGCGGCGCGGTGGCCGGCGCAGGCTCTCCAGGGCGGCGGCCAGGTCGCCCCGCCGTCCGCCCTCGGCGCGCGGGGTCGCCACGACCGACCGCAGCAGCCGGTCGGCAGCCAGCCTGCCGGCGGCCGCCGGGTAGCGGTCGACCCGCTCGCCGGTGGTGACGACGGCGCCGAGCCGGTTGCCGCCGCGCACGGTGAGGTGGCTGACGGCGGCCAGCCCGGCGATGGCCAGGTCGCGCTTCTGGCAGTTGGCCGTGCCGAAGTCCAGGCTCGCCGACAGGTCGACGACGGCCCAGGTCTCGAGCTCGCGGTCGGCGATGGTCTCGCGGACGTGCGGCACCTGGGTGCGCGCGGTCACCGGCCAGTCCATCCGCCGGACGTCGTCGCCCGGGTGGTAGGTCCGGGAGTCGCCGGCCTCGGTCCCCGAGCCGGGGACCAGACCCGAGTAGTCGCCCTGGAGGAGCCCGTCCAGGCGCCGGCGGATCGTCAGCTCCAGCCGCTGGAGCAGCACGTCGGCCGGGCCCTCGGCGAAGTTCGGCGGTGCGCCGTCCCCGCGGCTGGTGTCGGGCACCCACGTGGGGACGTCGTCCACGCCGGCGGCCTCGGCAGGAGCGGCACCATCGGCGGCGTCATCGGCGCCACCGTCGGCCGGCTGCTCGTCACGCGGCGCCTCGGCGGCGTCCCCCTCGGGCGGGGCCGCCTCGGCGGCCGCCCTGCGCCGCAGCCTCACGCCGACTGCGGTCCGTGCCCGTAGCCGTTGGCACCGGGCCCCTGCGGAGCGGCGGGCACGTGCGGGGGCTGGTGCTGGGGCTGGCCCTGCGGCGGCGGACCGTACTGCGGACCCGGCCCGGGCGGACCGAACTGCGGACCGGGACCGCCGAAGCCCGGCACGGCGGGTCCACCGGGCACCGAGGGCCCGAAGCCGCCGGAGCGCTGGCGGGGAGTGACCTGGGGCAGCGGCACCGTCTGCAGGATCCGCTTGACGACGTGGTCGGCGGGGACACCGTCGGCCAGCGCGTCGTAGGAGAGGACCAGCCGGTGGCGCAGCACGTCGGCGGTGATGTCGAGGACGTCCTGCGGCAGCACGTAGTCGCGGCCGCGGACCAGGGCCAGCGCCCGGCTGGCGGCGATGAGGCCCAGGGAGGCACGGGGGCTCGCGCCGTAGGTGACCCAGGAGGCGACGTCCTCCATGCCGTGTTCGCGCGGGGCACGGGTGGCCACCACCACACGGACCACGTAGTCGACCAGGGCGTGGTGCACGAACACCTGGGAGGCGGTCCGCTGCATGCGGCGCAGGTCGTCCAGGCCCAGCACGGTCTCCGCCACCGGGGGCGTGGAGCCCATCCGGTAGATGATCTCGCGCTCCTCCTCGGGCGTCGGGTAGTCGACGAGCACCTTCATGAGGAAGCGGTCGCGCTGCGCCTCGGGGAGGGGGTAGACGCCCTCGGACTCGATCGGGTTCTGGGTGGCCAGCACGAGGAAGGGATCGGGCAGGGGGTGGGTCACCCCGCCGATCGAGACCTGCCGCTCGGCCATGACCTCGAGCAGGGCCGACTGGACCTTGGCCGGCGCGCGGTTGATCTCGTCGGTGAGGACGAAGTTGGCGAACACCGGGCCGAGTTCGGTGTCGAACGCGTCCTGGCCGGACTTGTAGATGCGCGTGCCGACGATGTCGGCCGGCACCAGGTCAGGGGTGAACTGGAGGCGGGCGAACTTCCCACCGACGACCGTGGCCAGCGTCTCGACCGCCAGGGTCTTCGCGACGCCGGGCACGCCCTCGAGCAGGACGTGCCCGCGGGCCAGCAGGGAGACGAGCATCCGCTCGACCAGGCGGTCCTGGCCGACGATGACCCGCTTGATCTCGAACAGGGCGCGCTCGATGCGGGCGGCGTCGGCCGCCGGCGGAACGGGCAGCCCGCCCACCGCGGTGGCGCCCTGGGGGATCTCGGAGGAGGTGCTGGCGGCCTGGGTCACTGCGCTCCCTGTTCGTGCCGTGCCCGGCCTGGGCAGGCCGGCGGGGGGTCGGGGAACCCGTCCCCCGGCCAGTGTCCTACACCTGGGGCCCGAGCCGGTCAGGACGGGCGCGACGCGGCCGGACACGGCCCGACACGCCAAACCCACTGCCCCGTCGGCTACGGGGCTGCTAACCTCGCCGATGCGTCGGGCAGCTCCCCCCGTGGCTGCCCGACGCCCTCACGTGAACAGGGCCCTGCGCATCGCGCAGGGCCCTGTCCCGTGTCCGGGGTCCGTTCAGGCGGTGGGGCGGACGGCGCCGAAGTAGTCGGAGCCGTAGTACATGTTCATCTCCTGGACGGCTTGACCGCTCTGCGGCGCGGCGATGATCCGGCCGCCGCCGAGGTACAGCGCCACGTGGTAGATCGACGTGTAGCTGGCACCGGTGCCCCAGAACACCAGGTCGCCGGGCTGGAGGTCGGCACGGGCGACCGTCCGGTTGCGGAAGAGGAAGTACTGGTCGCGGCTGGTCCCGCCGACCTGGATCCCGGCCTGCGCGTAGGCGTACTGCATGAGTCCCGAGCAGTCGAAGCCGACGAGCTGGCTGTCCTCGCCGATGCCCTTCGTCGGGCCACTGGCGTTGCCGCCGCCCCAGCTGTACATCACACCGCGCTGGCTCCGTGCGGCGGCGATCGCCGTCTCGACGGCCGAGCCGCGAGGTGCGCCGGCCGTCGTGCTCACCGGAGCCGGGTTGCTGTTGCCGCCGGGCGCCGGGGTCGACGTGCTGCCGCCGCCCTGTGGGGCGGAACTGCCGCCACCCTGGGCCTGCGGCGTGGAACCGCCGGACGACGGCGTGCTCGGCGCCGGCCGGGCGGCCTGCTGCTGAGCCTGCTGCTGGGCCTGCCGCTGCGCCGCCTGCCGGGCGGCCTGCTGCTCCGCGGTCAGCCGGCCGACCTCGGACTCGGCGCTCTGGAGCTGCTGCTCGACGGCGGCGCGCTGATCGGCGAGGGCGGCGGTCTGCTCGCGGGCGCTGGTCTCCTGCGCGACGGCGGCCTCGAGCTGCACGCTGGCCTGGGCCTCGAGCTCGACGGCCTGCTGCGCGGAGGCGGTCGCCTCCTGCTCGGCGGTCGTCGCCTGCTGCTCCAGCACGGTGAGCTGGTCGACGACGTCGACGCGGTGGCTGCCGGCGGCGTCGAGAAGGGCGGCGCGCTCCATGAGCTCGGAGGGGCTGCCGGAGGTGAGCAGCGCGGTCATGCCGGGCGCCGTGGTGCCCTGCATGTAGCTGGTGCGCGCGAAGGAGGCGACCTCGTCCCGACCCCGCGCCAGCTCGGCCTCGGCCTGGGCGAGGGCGGCCTGGGCGGCGGCCTCGGCGGCGCGCGCGGCCTCGAGGGCGGCCTGCGTCTCCTCGTAGTCCTGCAGTGCGATCTGCGCGTCGTGGCTCGCCTGGGCGGCAGCGGCCTCGGCGGCCGCCAGCTGGGCGCTCACCTCGCCGACCTGGGCGGCGGCAGCGTCGCGCGCGGCCTGAGCGGCGGCGACGTCCGCGGCGCTCGGCGCGGCCGTGGCCACGCCAGGAGCGATGCCGAGGAGGACGAGGGCGGCGATGCCCGTGCCGGCCCCCCGGACGGCCCATCGGGACATCCGTGCTGGTCGTCGCTTGGTCCGCGCGGAGCTGTTCACCCTCACGGGAACGGCGACCGGGCGGGTCCCCTTGACCGCCCCTCACCCCATGGGGGGAGTCACCCCGGGGTCCTCCGGCGACGTCGTGCGCGGAGGTGCAGTCCCGCGACGGGGAACTGCACCTCCCCGCACGGTGTCGGGTCCCGCCGCCGGCCGGGGGTCAGATCTTCCGGTCGGAGTCGGCCCAGAAGCTCTCGCGGAGCTTGAACTTCTGGATCTTGCCGGTGGCCGTGCGGGCCAGCTCGTCGCGGAACTCCACCCGCTTGGGCACCTTGTAGCCGGCCAGCGTGCCGCGGCAGTGGGCGATGATCGCGGCCTCGTCGGCCTGCTCACCGGGAGCGAGCACCACCAGCGCGGTGACCATCTCGCCCCACTTCTCGTCGGGGACGCCGATCACCGCGACCTCGGCCACGGCGGGGTGGCTGAACACGACGTCCTCCACCTCGATCGAGGAGACGTTCTCCCCGCCGGTGATGATCACGTCCTTCTTGCGGTCGGAGATGGTGAGGTAGCCGCCCTCGTCGACCGACCCGCCGTCGCCGGTGTGGAACCAGCCGCCCTCCAGCGCCTCTCCCGTGGCGTCGGGGTTCTCCCAGTACCCGGCCAGGACGACGTTGCCCTGGGCCAGGACCTCGCCGGACTCGCTCGTCGTGATCCGGTTGCCCAGCGCCGGCACCCCAGCACGCGAGAGCCGCTTCGCCCGCTCCTCCGGCTCCAGGTCGTCGTACTCGGCGCGGGGCCGGTTGATCGTGAGCAGCGGCGCGGTCTCGGTGAGGCCGTAGATCTGGTTGAACTCCCAGCCCAGCTCCGCCTCGATCCGCGCGATGGTCCGCGACGGCGGCGGCGCGCCGGCCACGATCACCCGCACGCGGTCGCGCCCCGGGATCTCGCCGTCCCAGTTCTCCGCGGCCTCCAGCACGGCGTTCCAGACCGCCGGCGCCCCGGCCATCACCGTGACCCCGTGCTGCTCGACGCGGCGCAGGATCTCCGCGCCGTCGACCTTGCGCAGCACCACCTGCTTCGCGCCGACGCCGGCCATCGAGTAGGGCAGGCCCCAGCCGTTGCAGTGGAACATCGGCAGCGTGTGCAGGTAGACGTCGCGGTCGCTGACCTGCATGTGCATGCCGAAGGTGACCGCGTTGACCCACTCGTTGCGGTGGGTCATCCGCACACCCTTGGGCCGCGCCGTCGTCCCGCTCGTGTAGTTGATCGTCGCCGTGGCGTCCTCGTCGGGCTCGGCCCACGGGACCGGCTCGGTGTCGAAGCGCAGCAGCTGCTCGTACTCGTCCCCCGTGCCGAGGCAGTGCTCGGCGGAGACGCCCTTCAGCGACTCCCGGAGCTCCGGGTCGACCATCAGCACCCGGGCGCCGCAGTGCCCGACGATGTAGCGGACCTCCTCCTGCGAGAGCCGGAAGTTGACCGGCACGGCGACCCGGCCCGAGGAGGGGACGGCGAGCAGCACCTCCAGCAGCCGGGCCGCGTTGTGGCTGACCACGGCGACCCGCTCCCCCACCCCGACCCGGAGCTCGTCGAGGCCGGCCTGCAGGGCACGGCCGCGGCGGGCCACCTCCCGCCAGGTGAGGTCGCCCAGCGAGGGAGCGGGCTGGTTCGGCTCGTCCACGATGCCGACGCGGTCGCCGTAGACCAGCTCCGCGCGGTCGAGGAAGTCACGGGTCGTCAGAGGGACGCGCATGGCCCGGACGCTAGCGCTCGGGAGCCGTTCCGGCAGGGGTTCGGCTCCTCTCGCGGAGGCCTACAGCCCGCCGGCCACGGCCCCGCCGTGGTGCACCGGGTCGACCGCCTCGACGTCCCCGCCGATGGCGTCGAGGCGGTGCGCCGTGGCGACCTCCACCTCGTCGTCGGCCTCGGTCACGTCGTGCAACGGCTGGTGGGTGGAGGGATCCAGGTCCGGGCTCTGCGTCATCGCTGCTCCTCGGTCGGGACGGAGGGCGAGTGTCCACCCGGCAGGACCCTCCCGGCCAGGGGCGGCTCCTCGCGGGTCAGGCCAGCACCAGCCACAGGGCCGCGCCCACCCCGGCCGTCGCGACCAGCGCGCGCAGCGTGTCCACGTGCACCAGCCGGCGGTGCACGACCGGGTCCCAGCCGCGGTCCAGCCGCCGGTGCTGGGGCACCGCGCCCAGGGCGGTCAGCTCCAGGACGACGGCCAGGCAGGCCGCCGACGCGAGGACGGCGAGCAGTGGCGTGCCGGGCGGCCGGTCGACCAGCAGCCACAGCGTCGTGACGGCCTGGCCGGCGAACAGCGGGCCGACCACGCGGACGACCAGGCGCTGGTGGCGGTGCTCGAAGGCGGGGAACGCCTCCGGCGGCACCATGGTCATCTGGGGGTAGACGAGTATCCGCACGGTCCACTGGAACCCCGCGTAGGCGGCGAAGAGCGCCAGGTTGATCGCCAGCAGGGTCATGCGGCCAGCAGCCGGGGCAGCGCGGTGCCGATCGGCTCCCGGACGACGAGCGCGGCGAGGGAGTCGTACGGGGTGGGCTCGGCGTTCACGACCACCACCCGTGCCCCCGCGGACGCCGCGACGTCGGTCAGGCCCGCGGCCGGGTGCACGCCCAGCGAGGTGCCCACGGCGAGGAAGACGTCGCAGTCGGCGGCCGCCGCGGCCGCCGCGTCGAGGACGGCGGCGTCCAGCGCCTGGCCGAAGCTGACCGTCGCCGTCTTGAGGATGCCGCCGCAGACCAGGCAGGCCGGGTCGGGCTCGCCGGCGTCGACCCGTGCCAGTGCCTGCACCGTCGTCGTCCGGTCCCCGCAGGAGAGGCACTCCACCTCGTGCACCGTCCCGTGGAGCTCCAGCACCAGGTCCGGCGAGGAGCCGGCGGCCTGGTGCAGGCCGTCGACGTTCTGGGTGACCAGCGCCCGCAACCGGCCCTGCCGCTCCAGGTCGACCAGCGCCCGGTGGCCGGCGTTCGGCCGCACGTCTCCCCGGGCCAGGTCCTCCCGCATCAGCCAGGCCCGCCGGCGGATGTCGGGATCGGCGACGTAGTAGGACAGCGTGACCAGCTTCTCGGCGTCGGGATCGCGGGTCCACACGCCGTTCGGGCCGCGGTAGTCGGGGATGCCGCTGTCGGTGGAGATCCCGGCACCGGTCAGCACGGTGATCCGGGTCGCCTGCGTCAGCCACTCGGGCAGCGGGTCGGGCCGGTCGCTCACGTCCGCCACGGTAGGACGGGCCGCAGCACGGCTGCGCGGCGCAGCGCTGCCCGGCCGGCCCGTTCCAGCGACGGCAGGACCAGCAGCACGCCGGCCGCGTAGCCGGCGCCGATCAAGGTGTCGACGACGTAGTGCTCACCGCCCCAGACGAGCACCACCGGCATCAGCACCGCGTACGCGACCAGCCCGGTGCGCTGCCACCACCGGTGCGCCGACGGGAGCAGGACGGCGCACATCAGGACCGCGAACGCGGTGTGCAGCGACGGCACCGCGGCGACGAGGTTCACCTGCCCCTGACCGGAGTGCAGCAGCGCGCCGGCGCGGGGCAGGCCGAGCACCTCCCAGCCGCCGCTGGTCAGCCGGTGGACGGGCTCGATGACGCCGTCACGGGCGGCGAGCCAGGGCGGGGCGGCGGGGAACAGCACGTACGTGACCAGTCCGGCGACGGAGAGGACCGCCACCGCCCGGGCGCACCGGGCCCAGCGCTCCCGGTCGCGCGCCCACAGGACCCCGAGGACCACCGGGGTGACGACGAAGTGGCTGCTGTAGACCAGCGTGGCCAGGGCCCGCCACCAGTCCGCCTGCAGGTGCTCCTGCAGCCACACCGTCGGGAGGACGCCGCCGCTCAGCCACCGGTCGGCGTCGGCCAGCTCGGCGACGTGCACCGGCATGCCGAGCCCGTCGGCGAGCCCACGGCTGGCGTCGTAGGCCAGCAGGACCACCACCAGCGGCAGCCAGTCGGTCAGCAGCCGGACCAGCGGCCGGACGCCGGAGGTGGCGGCGTGCACGCCCAGGGCGGCCAGCACCCAGCCGAGCAGCACCACCCGGTCGGTCGGCAGGCCCGCCGTCGCGCAGGTGGCGGCGAAGGCCACCGCGAGGGCCAGCCACAGGACGGCGGTCAGCAGCCGGACCCGGGACGCCGGCCGCAGCGGCGCGTCCACCGGACCCACGACGGGGACGGGCAGGGACGGCGCGGCGGCAGCCGGGAACGGCAGGTCCACCGCGGTCATGTCGCCGGACGTTAACGGCACGTTCGCGTCCGATGGGGTGCGACCCGCGTCACGGGTGAGGAAAGGGTCCCCTCACCTGCACGCCGCCGTCCCCGAACTGGGATGATCGGGGGTGGCAACGAGCGCGACGCACACGCCGCGACGAACCAGCGAGGGGTAGGCGCAGAAGAGTGGCAGCCAGCAAGGACAGCTTCGGGGCACGTTCGACGCTCAGCGTCGACGGCACCGACTACGACATCTACCGGCTCGACGCGGTCGAGGGCTCCGAGAAGCTGCCCTTCAGCCTCAAGGTCCTCCTCGAGAACCTGCTGCGCACCGAGGACGGCGCGGACATCACCGCCGACCACATCCGCACCCTGGCGAACTGGGACCCCTCGGCCGAGCCGAGCGAGGAGATCCAGTTCACCCCGGCCCGCGTGGTCATGCAGGACTTCACCGGCGTCCCCTGCATCGTCGACCTCGCCACGATGCGCGAGGCCATGGCCGAGATCGGCGGCGACCCGGACAAGATCAACCCGCTGGCGCCGGCCGAGCTGGTCATCGACCACTCCGTCATCGCCGACGTGTTCGGCACCCCCGACTCGTTCGAGCGCAACGTCGAGATCGAGTACCAGCGCAACGGCGAGCGCTACCAGTTCCTCCGCTGGGGCCAGGGCGCGTTCGACGACTTCAAGGTCGTCCCCCCGGGCATGGGCATCGTCCACCAGGTCAACATCGAGCACCTGGCCCGCGTGGTGTTCCCGCGGCAGGAGGGTGACCGCGTGGTCGCCTACCCCGACACCTGCGTGGGCACCGACAGCCACACCACGATGGTCAACGGCCTGGGCGTGCTGGGCTGGGGCGTCGGCGGCATCGAGGCCGAGGCCGCGATGCTCGGCCAGCCGGTCTCGATGCTGATCCCCCGCGTCGTCGGCTTCAAGCTGACCGGTGAGCTGCCCGAGGGCGCCACCGCCACCGACCTGGTCCTCACGATCACCGAGATGCTGCGCCAGCACGGAGTGGTCGGGAAGTTCGTCGAGTTCTACGGCGCCGGCGTCTCCGCGGTGCCGCTGGCCAACCGCGCCACGATCGGCAACATGAGCCCGGAGTTCGGCTCCACGGCGGCGATGTTCCCGATCGACGAGGAGACCATCACCTACCTGAAGCTGACCGGCCGCAGCGAGGCGCAGGTCGCCCTGGTCGAGGCCTACGCCAAGGAGCAGGGCCTCTGGCACGACGCGTCCCGCGAGCCGGCCTTCTCCGAGTACCTGGAGCTGGACCTCTCCACCGTCGTCCCCTCGATCGCCGGCCCGAAGCGCCCGCAGGACCGCGTCTCGCTGTCCGACGCGAAGGCCGCCTTCCGCGAGGTCCTGCCGACCTACGCCTCGCACGACGTCAGCGGCGACGAGGACCAGGCCGCGTCGTCGGGGTCCAGCGTCGACGAGTCGGTCGAGGAGACCTTCCCGGCGTCGGACCCGGCCAGCCCGTTCGCGACCGGCAACGGCGAGTCCGGCAAGCCGCACACCGCCGTGACCTCGGGCGGGGCCAAGGGCCGGCCGTCCAAGCCGACCCGCGTGGTCATGGAGGACGGCACCGAGACCTCCGTGGACAACGGCCACGTGGTCATCGCCGCCATCACCTCCTGCACCAACACCTCGAACCCGCAGGTCATGATCGGCGCGGGGCTGCTGGCCAAGAAGGCCGTCGAGGCGGGCCTCACGTCCAAGCCGTGGGTGAAGACCACGCTGGCGCCGGGCTCGAAGGTCGTCACCGACTACTACGAGAAGTCGGGCCTGACCCCGTACCTGGAGAAGCTCGGCTTCTACCTGGTCGGCTACGGCTGCACGACCTGCATCGGCAACTCCGGCCCGCTGCCGGAGCCGGTGTCGGCCGCGGTGAACGAGGCCGACCTCGCCGTCGTCTCCGTGCTCTCGGGCAACCGCAACTTCGAGGGCCGGATCAACCCCGACATCAAGATGAACTACCTGGCCTCGCCGCCGCTGGTCATCGCCTACGCGCTGGCCGGGTCGATGGACATCGACATCACCACCGAGCCGCTGGGTCAGGGCTCGGACGGCCAGGACGTGTTCCTGCGCGACATCTGGCCCTCCCCGCAGGAGGTCCAGCGGACCATCGACCAGGCGGTCTCGGCGGAGCAGTTCGGCCGCAGCTACGAGGACGTCTTCGCCGGCACCGAGCAGTGGCAGAACCTGCCCACGCCGACCGGGCGCACCTTCGACTGGGACGCGCAGAGCACCTACGTCCGCCGTCCGCCGTACTTCGAGGGCATGCCGGCCGAGCCGACCCCGGTCGGCGACATCACCGGCGCCCGCACGCTGGCGGTCCTGGGCGACTCGGTGACCACCGACCACATCTCGCCGGCCGGCTCGATCAAGGCCGACTCCCCCGCCGGCAAGTACCTCTCCGAGCACGGCGTCGAGCGGCGTGACTTCAACTCCTACGGCTCCCGCCGCGGGAACCACGAGGTCATGATCCGCGGCACCTTCGCCAACATCCGGCTGCGCAACCAGCTGGTGCCCGGCACCGAGGGTGGCGTCACGAAGAACCACCTGACCGGCGAGACGACGACGATCTACGACGCCTCGCGCGCCTACATCGACGCCGGCATCCCGCTGGTCGTGCTGGCCGGCAAGGAGTACGGCTCGGGGTCGTCCCGCGACTGGGCCGCCAAGGGCACCGCACTGCTGGGCGTCAAGGCCGTCATCGCCGAGAGCTACGAGCGGATCCACCGCTCGAACCTCATCGGCATGGGCGTGCTGCCGCTGCAGTACCCCGAGGGCCAGGACCGGGAGTCGCTCGGCCTGACCGGCGACGAGGAGTTCACGATCACCGGGATCACCGCGCTGAACGACGGCGAGACCCCGCGGACCGTGAAGGTCAAGGCCGGGGACGTCGAGTTCGACGCCCGCGTCCGGATCGACACCCCCGGTGAGGCGAACTACTACCGCAACGGCGGGATCATGCAGTACGTGCTGCGCTCGCTGCGCAACGCCGGCTGACTCGTGGACCTGGGCCTGGGCGGCCGCGGCTACCTGCTCACCGGCGCGAGCCGGGGACTGGGGTTCGCGACCGCCCGGGCCCTCGTCGACGACGGGGCCCGGGTGCTGGTCAGCTCCCGGACACCGGAGTCGATCGCCCTCGCCGCCCAGGAGCTCGGCGGCGCACCGGCGGCCTTCGGGACGACGGCGGACCTGGCCGATGCCCGGGCCGCCGAGCACCTGGTGACCGTGACCGGTGAGCGCCTCGGCCGGGTCGACGGCGCGCTGATCAGCGTCGGCGGCCCGGCCCCGGGTACCGTGCTGGAGTCCACCGAGGAGGACTGGCGGGCCGCCGTCGACTCGGTGCTGTTCGGCACGCTGCGGCTGGTCCGGGCGCTGGCCCCGGTGCTCGGCGACGGCGCCGCGATCGGGCTCGTCCTCTCCACCTCGGTGCGCCAGCCGATCCCCCACCTGGCGATCTCCAACGGGCTGCGGCCCGGGCTGGCCATGACCGCCAAGGCCCTCGCCGACGAGCTGGGCCCCCGCGGCATCCGCGTGTTCGGTCTCCTGCCGGGGACGATCGCCACCGACCGGATCACCGACATCGAGACCGCCACCGGCGACCCGGCCGCTGCCCGGGCCCGCACCGAGGCCGGCATCCCGCTGCGCCGGGTCGGCCGCCCGGAGGAGTTCGGCCGGGTGGCCGCCTTCCTCCTCTCCCCCGCCGCCTCCTACGTCACGGGCACCATGGTCGCCGTCGACGGCGGCGTCACCCGGTCGCTGTGACCGACCCGGTCCTCGTCGCCTGCGCGCACGGCACCCGCAACCCCACCGGCCGGCGGCTGATCGCCGGGCTCGCGCTCGCCGCGCGGGAGCTGCGACCCGGACTCGACACCACGGCCGCCTTCGTCGACGTGCAGCCGCCGACCGTCGCCGACGTGGTCGCCGGACTGGCCGCCGACGGCCGACGGGCCGTCGTCGTGCCGCTGCTGCTCTCCGGCGGCTACCACGTGCACGTCGACATCGCCGACGCCGTCCGCGGTTCGGCCGGGGTCGTGGCCGCCCGGCCGCTCGGTCCCGACCCCCGGCTGGCCGAGGTCCTCACCGACCGGCTGCTCGCCGCCGGCGCCGATCGCGACGACGCCCGCACCGCGATCGTGCTGGCTGCGGCCGGCTCGAGCGATCCACGGTCGGTCGCCGACGTCGAGGGCACGGCCGCCGTGCTCCAGCGCTCCTGGGCCGGGCCGGTCACGACCGGCTACGGGTCCGCCGCGCAGCCACCGGTCGCCGAGGCCGTCGCCGCCGCCCGGGGTGCGGGCGCGGACCGGGTGGTGGTCGCCGCCTACCTGCTCGCCCCCGGCCACTTCGCCGGCAAGCTGGCCGGGGCAGGTGCCGACGTCGTCACCGCTCCGCTGCTTCCCGACCCGCGGATCGCCGCGATCCTGCTGGACCGGTACGACGCGGGGTGCGGCGAACGGGCAGTCCAGCCGCCTGCTGGATAGCGTGGGGCGGTGCGCCGACCCCTCCCGTACCTCGTGCCCGCCGTCCTCGCCGCCGGCCTCCTGCTGAGCGGCTGCAGCGACGAGGTGGACGGCTCCGCCGCCCCGGCGACGACCCCCTCGACCTCGAGCAGCTCGTCGGCTCCGACCTCGGCGAGCCCGACGATCGACCCGGACCTCGAGGACTTCTGCACCGACGGCGAGGCGCTGTTCGGCGAGGTGGACGACGCCTTCACCAACGCCGAGGGGATGGGCAGCACGGCGTTCGCCGAGGTCCTCCAGCAGGCCGTGGACGCCTTCGACGCGCTCGAGCCCCCGGACGAGATCGCCGCCGACTGGCAGGCGTCCCGCGACGGGTTCGCCGCGCTGCGGGACGCGGTGGCGGCGATCGACCCCGCCGCGCCGGACGCGGAGCAGCAGGCCGTCGACGTCATCGCCGGAGCGGAGACCACCGTCGGTCCCGCGTTCCAGGACGTGAGCGACTGGATCGACGAGAACTGCCCCGAGTCCTGACCCCCTGAGGGGGCAGGATCGGGGCATGAGCGGTTACCCGGAGATGATCGTGCCGGTCGGCCACAGCGTGCCCGTCCCGCGGCGGATCCGGGCGGTGCTGGCGAACCGCGTCGTCCTCGACAGCACCCGCGCCCGGTACGGCTGGGAGATGCCGCCGTACCCGCAGTTCCACGTCCCCCGTGAGGACGTCGACCCCGCCGTCCTCGTGGACGAGGAGGTCGACGAGAACCGGCCGCTGGGCGGGGCCCGCCGGTACGGCCTGCGGGTGGGCGACGACGTCCGACCGGCGGCCGGCTGGTGCTACACCGACGGGCCCCTCGCCGGGTGCCTCCGCTTCGAGTGGTCGGCGCTGGACGCCTGGTTCGAGGAGGACGAGGAGGTGTTCGTCCACCCCCGGAGCCCGTACTCCCGCGTCGACGCCCTGCGCTCCTCCCGGCGGGTGCGGATCGAGCTGGACGGCGTCGTCCTCGCCGAGACGTCGTCGCCCGTGCTGCTGTTCGAGACCGGCCTGCCCACCCGCTACTACCTGCCGCGCACCGACGTCCGGTTCGAGCACCTCACGCCCAGCGACACCCGCACCCAGTGCCCGTACAAGGGCATCACCAGCGGCTACTGGTCGGCGGCGGGCGTACCGGACGTCGCCTGGAGCTACGACTTCCCCGCCGCCGCGGTGCTGCCGATCGCCGGGCTGGTCGCCTTCCTCGACGAGGCGGTGGACGTCGTGCTGGACGGGGTCGCGCAGGAGCGGCCGGTGACCCACTTCTCCCGCTGACGGTCCCGGGGCGTGCGACCCTGGAGCGAGGACCCCACGGTCCACCGGACGAGCGGCGCCGTACCCGGACAGCGACAAGACGGCGACCTCTGTGGAGGTTCCCCGTGTCCTGGTTCGTGCTCGTCCTGTCCGGCGTCCTCGAGTCGGTCTGGGCCACCGCGCTCGGCCGCTCCGAGGGCTTCTCCCGCCTGTGGCCCTCCGTGGTCTTCCTCGTCGCGCTGGTGCTCAGCATGGCCGGGCTCGCCTTCGCCCTGCGCGAGCTGCCGACCGGCACCGCCTACGCCGTCTGGGTCGGCATCGGCGCCACACTGACCGTGCTGGCCGCCATGGTCACCGGCGAGGAGCCGGTGAGCGCGCTGCGGCTGCTGCTCGTCGCCGGGATCGTCGGCTGCGTGATCGGGCTCAAGGTCCTGCACTGAGCGAGGTCAGGGCCTGCTGAAGGTGAGGTGCGTGACGCCGCTGGGCGTCGAGACCGCCTCGACCTCGTAGTCGGCCTCCAGGGCCTCCAGGCCGTCCCACAGCCGCACCCCCCGGCCGAGCACGATCGGCACCTGCACCACGTGGATGTGGTCCACCAGCCCCGCCGCGATGAAGTCGCGGGCAACGGTCGGGCCACCACCGATGCGCACGTCCTGGCCGGCCGCTCCCTCGCGCGCGACGGCGAGGGCCTCGGCCGGCGAGGTGTCGAGGAAGAAGAACGTCGTCCCGCCCTCCATCTCGATCGGCGGCCGGGGCCGGTGGGTGAGCACATACGTCGGCGTGTGGAACGGCGGGTTCGGGCCCCACCAGCCGGTCCAGTCGGCGTCGTCCTGCCAGCCCGGGGGGCCGAACTTGTTCGCGCCCATGATCTCGGCGCCGATCCCCGGCTCGTGCTGCTGGGCCAACGCGTTGTCGACGCCGGCGCTGCCGCCCTCGCGTCCCACGATCGGCGCGCCGAAGCGGGTGGCGATCATCCACTCGTGCAGCCGGTGCCCGGCGTGCCCGAAGGGTGTCTCCAGCGACTGCCCCTCACCGGTGCCGAAGCCGTCCAGCGAGATGGTCAGGTTGTGGATGCGGGTGCGTGACATCGGTGCGCTCCGTCTGCTCGGGAGGGGATCCGCGGTGGAGACCTCCGCCCGCGGCGGTACTCATCGGTGCCGCGCGCGATCAGCGCCCCGGGTCGGGGCCGACGGCGACCGGGCGCCCGGGGTCGGCCGACCACTGCGACCACGACCCCGGCCAGAGCGCGGCCTCGACCCCGGCCGCCGCCAGGGCAGCGACCTCGTGCGCGGCCGTCACCCCGGAACCGCAGTAGACGCCGACCTGGGCACCCGGCACCGCACCGAGCGCGGCGAACCGCTCGCTCAGTACAGCGGCTGGAAGGAACGTGCCGTCGGGACCGATGCTGGCGGCGGTCGGTGCCGACCGCGCGCCCGGGACGTGCCCGGCCCGCGGGTCCACCGGCTCCACCTCGCCCCGGTAGCGCTCGGCGGCCCGCGCGTCCAGCAGCACCCCGCCGGATGCCGGCAGGGCGGCGGCCTCGTCGGCGGTCAGGGTCGGCATGCCGCCGCTGGTCAGCGTCACGTCTCCCGGCGCGGGGACGACGTCGCCGGTCTCCACCGGCCCGCCCGCGGCGCGCCACGCGGCGAGCCCGCCGTCCAGCAGCCGGACGTCGGTCAGCCCCGCCCAGCGCAGCAGCCACCAGGCGCGGGCCGCGGCCAGCCCACCGCTGTCGTCGTAGGCCACCACCCGGTCGCCGGTCCGGATGCCCCAGCGGCGGGCGGCTGACTGCAGTCGCTGTAGCGACGGCATCGGATGCCGCCCGGCGGCCGGCGACGGCGGGTCCGCCAGCTCCGTGTCGAGGTCGACGAAGACCGCGCCGGGCAGGTGCCCGTCGAGGTACCGCTCGCGACCGCGGTCGTCGCCCAGGGCCCAGCGGACGTCGAGCAGCACGACGCGGCCGGGCTCCGCGAGGAGACCGGCCGCGTCGACGAGGACGGCGCCCCGGCTCACCGGACGGCGAGCAGGCCGCGCAGCTCGGTGGTGAGCGCCTCGCGGGCCGCGGGCTTGCCGGCGAAGGCGACCGGGGTGATCTGGAAGAGCGAGATCTTCCAGCGCCCGGTCCCCTCCTCCACCGCGACGACCGTCTGCTGGCAGTGCAGGACCGGGTCGAGGTCCTCCTCGCCCGGCGGGATGACCCCGGCGTGGGCGTGCAGCACGGCCGCGCCCGGCGCGATCTGCCGGACCGAGCGGACCAGGCCCACGTAGGTGGCCGTCGGGTGGCTGCTGAAGACGCGGCGCAGCTCCGAGGCGATCGACAGGCGCCCGCTGGTGTGGGTGCCGTCGTAGCCGACGATGTCCCCGTCGTCGGCGAACGTGGACGCCACCGCCGCCCCGCTGCGCCGGTTCCAGGCCTCGAGGAACGCGGAGTACAGCGCGCGGATCTGCGCGTCCTGCGGATGTGCTGAGGTCAACGGTTTCCCCCTGTGGTGCTGATGGGACGAGAGGGACGGTAGTGGTCAGGCGGCGCCGACCGTTCGACGCTCGCCGTCGGCGAACTGCGTCCGGTAGAGCTCCGCGTACCGCTTCCCGAGTGCCAGCAACTCCTCGTGAGTGCCCGACTCCACGATGCGACCGCCGTCGACGACGAGGATGCGATCGGCGGACCGGATGGTCGACAGGCGGTGGGCGATCACCAGCGACGTCCGCCCGGCGAGCGCGCTGTCCAGCGCGTGCTGCACGGCCACCTCCGACTCGCTGTCGAGGTGCGCGGTCGCCTCGTCGAGGATGACGACGCCCGGTGCCTTGAGCAGCACGCGGGCGATCGCCAGGCGCTGCTTCTCACCGCCCGAGAGCCGGTAGCCGCGGTCGCCGACCACGGTGTCCAGCCCGTCAGGCAGCGACCCGATCAGCGCCGCGATCCGCGCCCCGGTGAGGGCGTCCCAGACCTGCTCCTCCGTGGCGTCGGGGCGCGCGTAGAGCAGGTTGGCCCGGATCGTGTCGTGGAACAGGTGCGCGTCCTGGCTCACGACGCCGATCGAGTCGCGCAGCGAGTCCAGGGTCGCCTGCCGGACGTCGACCCCGCCGACCCGGATCGCGCCGTCGGTGACGTCGTACAGCCGCGGGACGAGGTTGGCGATCGTGGACTTCCCGGCGCCGGAGTGCCCGACGAGGGCGACCAGCTGGCCGGGCTCCACGCGGAAGGAGACGTCGTGCAGCACCGCCGTCGGTCCGCCGTGCTCGGGCAGCGACACCTCCTCCAGCGACGGGAGGGAGACGTCGGAGGCCGCCGGGTAGCTGAACGACACGGAGTCGAACTCGACGGACCGGTCGTCGGCCGGGATCGGCACGGCGTCCGGGGCCTCGCGGATCATGGGCGGGAGGTCGAGCACCTCGAAGACGCGGTCGAAGCTGACCATCGCGCTCATCACGTCGACCCGGACGTTCGACAGCGCCGTCAGCGGCCCGTAGAGCCGGGACAGCAGCAGGGCCAGGGCGACGACGTCCCCGGGGCTCAGCGAGCCGTTGAAGGCGAGCGTGCCGCCCAGCCCGTAGACGAGCGCGGTGGCCAGCGCCGCGACGAGCGTGAGGGCGGTGAAGAAGGTGCGGCCGTACATCGCCGACAGCACGCCGATGTCGCGGACGCGGGCGGCCCGGCCGCGGAAGCCCTCGGCCTCCACCGTGGGCCGGCCGAAGAGCTTGACCAGGAGCGCCCCGGCCACGTTGAACCGCTCGGTCATCGTCGCGTTCATCGACGCGTTGAGCGAGTACGACTCCCGGGTGATCTCCTGCAGCCGGGCGCCGATCCGGCGGGCGGGCAGCACGAACAGCGGCACCATCACCAGCGACAGCAGGGTGATCTGCCAGGAGAGGCTGAACATCACGCCGGCGGTCAGCACCAGGCCGATGACGTTGGAGACCACGCCCGACAGGGTCGAGGTGAACGCCTGCTGCGCCCCGATGACGTCGTTGTTCAGCCGGCTGACCAGCGCACCGGTCTGCGTGCGGGTGAAGAAGGCGACGGGCATCCGCTGGACGTGCTCGAACACCCGGGAGCGCAGGTCGTAGATGACGCCCTCGCCGATCCGCGAGGAGAACCAGCGGGTGCCCAGGGAGATGCCCGCGTCGAGCACCGCCAGGCCGGCGATGACCAGCGCGATGCGGACGATGTCGCCCGACGTGCCCTTCAGCGACGCGATCCGGTTGATGATGTCGCCGGCCAGCAGCGGGGTGACGACGCCGATCAGCGACGAGCCCACCACCAGCAGCAGGAACCAGCTCAGCTCGCGGCGGTAGGGCCGCGCGATGCCCAGGATGCGGCGGACGGTGCCCTTCGGCAGCTGCCGCTCGGTGACGGACGGGTCGCGGCGGAAGGACCGCATCGCCGCCATGGAGGTCATGTTGTTCATGCTCCGACCTCCTTCTCTCTCGGTAGCCGCCAACCACGCTCGGCGACCGAGGATTCCACCCCGGTGCTCAGCCTCCCGCGAGCTCGGCCAGCCGGCGGGCCTGCGCGGCCCGCTCGGCGGCGTCCTGAGTCGCCGGGTCGTTGCGGACGGCGGAGCGCACCAGGGCCGCGGTCTCCCGGACCGCACCGACCGGCGGGCCGGTGAGGGCGGCCACGAACTGCGCCACCGCGTCGTCCAGGCCCTCGCGCGGCACGACCGCGTTCGCCATCCCCAGCGCGAACGCCTCGCTCGCCGGGACCGGCCGGCCGGTCAGGCAGATCTCCAGTGCCCGGGAGTAGCCCACCAGCTCCGCCAGCGTGCTGGTCCCGGTGAGGTCGGGGACCAGGCCCAGCGTCGTCTCCGGCAGCCGGAGGCTGGCGTCCTCGGTCATCACCCGCAGGTCGCAGGCCAGCGCCAGCTGCGCACCGGCGCCGATCGCGTGGCCCTGCACCGCGGCCACCGACACGATCCCCGGTGAGCGCAGCCAGCGGAAGCCGCCCTGGTATCCCCGGATCCGCTCCTGGGCCAGCTCCGCCGGCATCCGCCCCAGCTCGCCGAGCCCACCGGCCGTCGACGGGTCGGCGCTGAACAGGCTGCGGTCCAGACCCGCGGAGAACGACCGGCCCTCCCCGCGGACGACGACCACCCGCACGTCGTCGTCCAGCGAGGCGCCCACCGCCGCCAGCGCCGCCCAGGTCGCCGGCGTCTGGGCGTTCAGCTGGTCGGCCCGGTCGAGCGTGACGGTAAGGACGGCGCCCTCGCGCGCCGTCCGCACCCAGCCGTCGGCATCGGCTCCGGCGGAGGTCACGCCTCCTTCTTCGCGTTGCGGTTCGCTCCTCCACGACTCCGCAGACTGGCACCGGACTCCGACAGGAGCCGGTGCACGAAGCCGTAGGAGCGGTTGGTGGAGGCGGCCAGCGACCGGATGCTCTCCCCGCCGTCGTACCGCTTGCGGAGGTCGTCGGCCAGGGAGGTGCGGTCCCCGCCGGTGATGCGCTTGCCCTTGCCGAGGTCCGCCGTGCTCGAGTCGGCCATGACTCCCCTCCGTCAGCAGCCCACCACCACCGGCGCACATGCCCCGGTCCGGACGGCTGCTCGTCCCCTTGGCGCCGCCGTCCCGCTGACCACGGCATCCCGCGACACATGATCACCCAGCGGTCACGAGCGCGCGCGGCGAGCCCGGCGAGCCCGTTCCGTCGTACCCGCCCGGCACGATGCCGGCATGTCAGGAGACGGCACCGCACCCGCCCCGCAGCGCCACCACGCCATCGACTACGTCGAGCTGACGGTCACCGACCTCGACCGGGCCAAGCGCTTCTATGCCGACGCCTTCGGCTGGGAGTTCACCGACTACGGCCCGGACTACGCCGGCTTCCGAGACGCCCGCCGCGGCCCCGAGGAGTCCGGCGGCCTGCGCCGGGACGACTCCGTCCGGACCGGCGGCGGCCCGCTGGTGCTGCTGTTCTCGGCCGACCTGGACGCCACCGTGGCCGCCGTGACGGCGGCGGGCGGGCGGGTCGTCGCCGGGCCCTACGGGTTCCCCGGCGGCCGCCGGTTCCACTTCACCGATCCCGACGGCACCGAGCTCGGGGTCTGGTCCGAGAGGTGACGGTCAGGCGAGCGAGACCAGGTCGGCCAGGTCCTCGCTCCAGGTGTCCTCCGTGCCGTCGGGCAGGATGATCACCTTGTCGGGGTTGAGCGCCCGGACGGCGCCCTCGTCGTGCGTGACGAGCACGATCGCCCCGGCGTAGGTGCGCAGCGCGTCCAACACCTGCTCGCGGCTGGCCGGGTCGAGGTTGTTGGTCGGCTCGTCGAGCAGCAGCACGTTGGCGCCCGAGACCACGAGCGTCGCCATCGCCAGCCGGGTCCGCTCACCGCCGGACAGCGTGCCGGCGCGCTGGTCGACCGCCTCGCCGGAGAACAGGAACGCGCCGAGGATCCGCCGCAGCTCGGTCGCGGTGGAGTCCGGCGCCGCCGACTGCATCACCTCGAGCAGGGTGCGGTCCATGTCGATGGTCTCGTGCTCCTGCGCGTAGTAGCCGATCCGCAGCCCGTGCCCGGCCTTGACCTCGCCGGTGTCAGGCGTCTCGGTGCCGGCCAGCATCCGCAGCAACGTCGTCTTCCCGGCGCCGTTGAAGCCGAGGACGACGACCCGGGTGCCCTTGTCGATGGCCAGGTCGACGCCGGTGAAGATCTCCAACGAACCGTAGCTCTTGCTCAGGTGCTCGGCGGTGAGCGGGGTGCGGCCGCAGGGCGCCGGGGTCGGGAAGCGCAGCTTCGCCACCCGGTCCTGCGTGCGCACGGCCTCGAGGCCGGCGGCGAGGCGCTGGGCGCGCTTGTCCATGCTCTGCGCGGCCTTGGCCTTCGTGGCCTTGGCGCGCATCTTGTCCGCCTGCGAGGTGAGCGCGTCGATCTTCTTCTCGGCATTCGCCCGCTCGGCCCTGCGACGGCGCTCGTCGGTCTCGCGGGCGTCCAGGTAGCGCTTCCAGCCGAGGTTGTAGACGTCGACGGTGGCCCGGTTGGCGTCCAGGTGCCAGACCTTGTTGACGACGGCCTCGAGCAGCTCGACGTCGTGGCTGATCACGACCAGGCCGCTCTTGTGACTGGCCAGGAAGCTCTTGAGCCAGACGATCGAGTCCGCGTCGAGGTGGTTGGTCGGCTCGTCGAGCAGCAGCGTGTCGGCGTCGGAGAAGAGGATGCGGGCGAGCTCGACCCGGCGGCGCTGACCACCGGAGAGCGTGCGCAGCGGCTGCTCGAGGACGCGGTCGGGCAGGCCGAGGTTCGTGCAGATCCGGGCCGCGTCGCTCTCGGCGGCGTACCCGCCCATGGCCGCGAACTGGTCCTCGAGGCGGCCGTAGCGGCGAACCGCCTTGTCCCGCTCGGCGTCGTCGGCCGGCTCGGCCATGGCGACCTGCGCCTTGGTCAGCTGTGTCTTGAGGACGTCGAGCCCGCGGCCGGACAGCACCCGGTCGCTGGCGGTGATGTCGAGGTCGCCGCTGCGCGGGTCCTGCGGGAGGTAGCCGAGCTCCCCGGTGACGTCCACCTTGCCGGCGTGCGGGACGCGCTCGCCGGCGAGGGTGGTGAGCGTCGTGGTCTTGCCGGCGCCGTTGCGCCCGACCAGTCCGATCCGGTCGCCGGGCTGCACGCGGAGGTCGGCGCCGCTGATGAGGATGCGGGCACCGGCGCGCAGCTCCAGGCCGGTGGTCGTGATCACTGATCCCAGGGTAGGCGCTCCGAGGGCGTCTCCTCGACCGCAATGCGGGTGACATCCACTGCAGTCCCCCTGTCCACAGGACGGCCGGTCCGGTGTCGGCGCGGGTCCGTACCGGCCACCATGCCGTTCATGACCGGTCCTCCTCCGCTGCCCTGCCCCGTCTGCGGCCGGCCGGCCGGCGGGTCCGGGCCGGCGCCGTGTCCGGGCTGCGGCCTGCCCGCGGTCGCCGAGGCGGCGCTCGTCGTCGCCCGCATCGGCGCGACCATCGGCGAGCTGAGCCGCGACCGCGACCGGCTGCTCGCGACCCTGCGCGCGGCCGCTCCCGGGCCGGCGCTCGCGCCCTGGTCGCCGCCGCTGCCGGCGCCCTTCCCGCAGGCCCCGCCACCGCCACCGCCGCCACCGGCCCCGATCTCTCCGTGGTCGGACGGCAGCCCCTGGGACGACGAGCCGCGACCGGCCCGACGGCTCAGCCCGCAGCAGGTGCTGCTCGGCCTGGGCGCCGTCCTCCTCGTCGCCGGTGCCCTGGCGTTCGTCGCGGTGACGTGGAGCCGGCTCGGTGTCGGCGGGCAGGCCGCCGTCCTGCTCGCGGTGACGGCCGCGCTGTGCGGCGCCTCCGCCTGGACGGCGCGGCGGGGGCTGCGGGCCACCGAGGAGGCGCTGGCCGCCGCCGGGACGGCCCTGCTCGCCGTCGACCTGGGTGCGGCGCACGCGCTGGGGCTGGGGTCGCTCGACGACGTGCCGCTCCGGCTGTGGTCGGCGGTGTCGTGCGCGGTGGTGATGGCCGTGGCCCTCGTGCTGGGCAGGATCACCCGCAGCACGGTGACCTGGCCCCTGGGCGCCCTGCTCGCCGCCCAGCCCGTGCCCCTCCTGCTCCTGCCCGACGGCGCGCTCGACGGCCCGGCCGGGGTCGCGGTCCTGCTGGCTCTGGCCGGCGCGGACCTGCTGGCGCTGCTCGCCGTCCGCCCGCTGCTGCACCCGGTCGTGCGGGTCCTCGCCGCCCTGGCCGCGGCCGGCGGGGCGCTGCTGGGTGTCGCCGTGGCCTGGGAGCGGCCGCCCGGGCCGTCGTGGACGGCGACCGTCCTGCTGCTCGCGGCGGGGGCGGCCGCCCTGCTGGTGGGCCGGCAGCCCCGGCTGGCCGCCGCGCTGCCCGACGCCGTGCCGTGGGCGGGGATCGCCGCGGCGGTGCCCGCGGTCGCCGCCACCGGCTCGCTGGACTCGGGCGGCCCCGGGGGTGCGGTCGCAGCCGCCGCGGCGGGGCTGGTGCTGCTGACCGTCGCGGTGCTGGTCGCCCGCCTCCCCGTCGCCCTGGCCGTCGCGGCCGGGGCCGGCGGCACGCTCGCCCTCGGCGGTGCCGCCCTGCTGCTGGACGACGAGCGGTTCGCCGCGCTCGCGCCGCTGGTCCTCGCCGCCGCGGTACCCGCCGGCCTGGCCGCGGTCCGCCTGCCGCGGCTGCGCTCACCGTCGGTCGGCACAGCCCTCGCCGCGCCGATGGCCGCCGCACTCCTCGCGGCCGAGGGCGGCGCCGTCAGCCGGACCGCGGCCGGGCTGCTGCTCGCCGTCACCGGGGCCCTCGCGTTCGGAGTCGCCGCCACGCGGGCCGGCCGGCCCGAGGAACGGGTGGCTGCCGTCGCCGGCGCAGGTGCCGGCGTCCTCGCCGGGCTGACGACGTCGTCCACCGGGGCCTGGGGGCAGGTCGCCGTCCAGCTGACGGTCGTCGGCGCCGCGGCGGTCGCCTACGGGCTGGTCGCCGACCGCCGTCCGGTCGCCGTCCTCGCCGTGGCCGACCTCGTGGGAGCGAGCTGGATCGCTCTCGGCGGAGCGGGCGTCGAGACGGTCGAGGCCTACACGCTCCCCGCCGCGCTGGGGCTGCTGCTCGTGGCGCTGCCCGGGCTGCGGGCCGGTGCCCCGTCGTGGTCCGGGGAGGGCGCGGCGGTCGGGGTCGCCCTGTTGCCGTCGGCGCTGGCCGCGGTGGCCGAGCCCTCCGCCGTGCGCTTCGTGCTGGTCGTCGTCGCCGCGGGCGCGGCAACCGGGCTGGGTGCGTTCGTCCACCGCCAGGCGCCCTTCGTGCTGGGCGCGGCCGCGCTGGCCTGGGTCGTGCTCGGCCGGCTGGCCCCCTACGCGCCGCTGCTGCCGCTCTGGATCACGCTGAGCTCGGTCGCGCTCGTCCTGCTGCTGCTGGGCGCGACGTACGAGCGCCGTCTGCAGCAGGGCCGCGAGGCCGTGGCCTGGGTGGCGCAGATGGGCTGAGGCCGGCCTGCCGCCGACCGCCGGCGGCCCTAGCGTGGACCGCGTGCCGGCCCTCTCCTCCCGTGTTCGGCCGCCACAGGTGCTGCTCGCCGTCGGCGCGGTCCTGCTGGTCGCGGGGGCCGTCGCGACCGGGGGCGCCACCGGCGGGCTGCTCCTCGGCGCGCTCGCCGCCGGCACGGCCTCGGCCTGGGCGTCCCGCCGGGACCTCTCCGGGACGCGGGAGACGCTGGCCGCGGTGGCCGTGGCCCTCGCGGTCGCCGGTGTGGCCGACGGCGGTCCCTTCCCCGGCAGCCCCGCCGGGCCGGCGGTGCTGGCTCTGGTCCTCGTCGGGGTCGCCCGGCTCCAGCCCGGACCGCTGACCTGGCCGCTCGGTGCCTGGGCGGTGGTGCAGCTCGCCGCCGTGCGCGCCGCGGCCGACGTCCCGGCGGGCGTGCTGCGGACCTGTGTCCTGCTGACCCTGGCGCTCGGAGGCCTCGCCGTCGTTCTCGGCGCGCGCACCACGCTCGCCAAGATCGCGCTGGTCACCACCGTGCCCTGGTGGGTGCTCGGCGTGGCCGGGGGCACCGGCGCCGCCTGGTCGGCCGGCGTCGGCGCCGGGATCTCCGCCGCGCTGACCGTCGTCGCCGCGGCCGGACTGCTGGTCGTCCGCCTCGAGCCGTCTGTCTCCCCGCTCCTCGGCCCGCCGCGGGCGATCCCGGTCCTGGCCGGTGGTGTCGCCGGGGCAGCCGTCGCCGGCGCCCTGTCGGGGAGCCCCGCCAGCGCGGTGCTGGCCGGGTACACGGGAGTGCTGCTGGCCGCGGGCGCCGCGGCGCTCCTGGACGGCTGGCGGCGCGGACTCCTCCTGCCGGCGGCGCTCGCGGCGGGCGCGGTGCTGCTGGCGTCCGCGCTCGTCCAGCTCCTGGTCGACACCGCCTGGGCGGAGCTCGCGCTCCTGCTGGTGCTGACGGCCCTCCCCGCCGTCCTGGTCGCGCGGTGGCGGCGGGAGGACCGGCCCGCCGCTCTGCCCGCCGCGGTGGGCTGCCTCGCGGCGGCGGCGGCCCTGGCCGTCCCGGCCGGGATGCTGCGCCCGGAGGGCGCGGCGGTGGTGCTGTCGGTGCTCTACGCCGTCGCGCTGGCCGGCGCGGCGGGTCTCGCCGCGGGCACCCGCGGGCGGACGACGGGAACCGGGGCGGTCGCCGCAGTGGCCGCCCTCGGGTTCGCCGCCGCGACCGGGTCGCCGAGCCGGCTCGCCGCCCACCTCGCGGCGCAGGGACTGCTGACCTGGCTGTGGGCGGTGCAGGTGCACCGCCGCGTCACCGGGGCCGGCGGCCCGGCCCGTACGGCGGGCGCCGCGCAGCTCGTGCTCGCGGCCTGGGTGCTCGCAGCCTCGGCCGGGACCGGCGCCGTGGAGGCCTACACGCTGCCGGCCGCCGCGGGGCTGCTCCTGGCCGCAGGCCCACGCTTGCGGTCGGGGCCGTCGCAACCGGCCTGGGCGCCCGGGCTGCTCGTGGCCGCCGTCCCGTCGGTGGTGCTCGCCGTGGCCGCGCCCGGCGTGCTGCGCCCGCTGCTGGTGCTGGCTGCCGCCGCGGGAGTGATGGTCGGCGGTGCGGCCGCGGGCGTCCGGACCCCACTGCTGGTGGGCGCGGGTACCGCCGTCGCGCTGGCGGTCGGGCTGGCCGTCACGGCGCTCCCGCTGCCGCTCGCCGGCGCCCTGGTCGTGGGCACCGCGCTGCTCGCGCTGGGGGCCCGCCGCGAGCTCCGTCCGGTCGGTGGCTTCGCCGAGCGGGTCGCCGACATGCGCTGAGAGCGCGAGGCATGGGATCCCATGCCCACGTCAGCAGCTCCACGACATGGGCATGGGATCCCATGCCTCGGGGATCAGACGCGGAAGCCGAGGGCGCGCAGCTGCTCGCGGCCGTCGTCGGTGATCTTGTCCGGGCCCCACGGCGGCATCCAGACCCAGTTGATCCGGATGTCGTCGACCAGGCCGGGGCCCGGGCCGCCGGTGAGTGCGGTGCGGGCCTGGTCCTCGATGACGTCGGTCAGCGGGCAGGCCGCCGAGGTCAGCGTCATGTCGATGACGGCGACGTTGTTGTCGTCGACGTCGAGCCCGTAGACCAGGCCCAGGTCGACGACGTTCACGCCGAGCTCCGGGTCGACGACGTCGCGCATCGCCTCCTCGAGGTCCTCGAGGAGCGCCGACTTGTACGCCGGCAGCTCGGCCGGGGTCTCGGCCGGCGTGGTGGTCTCGGTGGTCTCGCTCATGACTGGGCTCCCAGTGCTCGGGCGCTGGCGTCCTTGAGGGCCATCCAGCTCATCAGCGCGCACTTGATCCGCGCGGGGTACTTGGAGACGCCGGCGAACGCCACGGCGTCCTCCAGTTCGTCCTCGAGCTTCTCGGCCACGGACGGGTCGCCCTTGGCCTGCATCAGCGTCATGAAGTGGTCACCGGTCTCCAGCGCCTGGAGCACGGACTTGCCGATGACCAGGTCGTACATGGCCGAGACCGACGCCTGGCTGATCGAGCAGCCCATCCCCTCGTAGGAGACGTCGGCGATCGTGTCCCCCTCCAGGTGCACGCGCAGGGTCACCTCGTCACCGCAGGTGGGGTTGACGTGGTGCACCTCGGCCTCGAACGGCTCGCGCAGTCCGCGGCCGTGCGGGTTCCGGTAGTGGTCCAGGATGATCTCCTGGTACATCGCCTCGAGCTGCATCGTGGGATCAGGCCTCCTCGGCAGGCACAACACCGAAGAACTGCTGCGCCTTCCGGATGCCGTCGGCCAGCGCGTCGATGTCGTCGTAGCCGGTGTGCACGTAGAACGTGGCCCGCGTGGTGGCCGGGACGCCGTAGCGGCGCACCACCGGCCAGGCGCAGTGGTGCCCCACCCGGACGGCGATGCCCTGGTCGTCGAGCACCTGGCCGACGTCGTGCGGGTGGATGCCCTCGACGGTGAACGAGATCGCCCCGCCGCGCGCCACGGTGTCGGGCGGGCCGATCACGGTGACGCCGGGGATCTCCGCCAGCCGGTCGAGCGCGTAGGCGGTGAGCGCCTCCTCGTGGGCCTGGACGTCGTCCATCCCGAGCCGTTCCAGGTACTCGACGGCGGCGGCCAGGCCGATCACCTGCGCGGTCATCGGGACGCCGGCCTCGAAGCGCTGCGGCGGCGGCATGAAGGAACTGCCCTCCATCCGCACGACCTCGATCATCGAGCCGCCGGTGAGGAACGGCGGCAGCGCGTCGAGCACGTCGTAGCGGCCCCAGAGGACGCCGACCCCGGTGGGCCCGAGCATCTTGTGCCCCGAGAACACGAGGAAGTCCGCGCCGAGCTCGGTGACGTCGACCGGCTGGTGCGGCACCGACTGGGCGCCGTCGACCAGGACCAGCGCGCCGACCTCGCGGGCGCGGGCGACGATCCCGCCGAGCGGGTTGATCGTGCCCAGGATGTTCGACTGCTGGGTGACGGCGACGAGCTTGGTCCGCTCGTTGACCACCGTGGCCAGGTCGGAGAGGTCGAGCCGGCCGTCGTCGGTGAGCCCGAGCCAGCGCAGGGTCGCCCCGGTGCGCTCGCACAGCTGCTGCCAGGGCACCAGGTTGGCGTGGTGCTCCATCTCGGTCACGACGATCTCGTCGCCCTGGCCGACGGCGTACCGGCGGAACTCCGGCTCCTTCGCCGTCGCGGCGTTGGACAGCGCGTAGGCGACCAGGTTGATCGACTCCGTGCTGTTGCGGGTGAAGACGACCTCGTCGGTACGGGCGCCGATGAAGCGCGCGATCGTCGAGCGGGCCTCCTCGTAGGCGCCGGTCGCCTCCTCCGCGAGCTGGTGCGCGCCGCGGTGGGGCGCGGCGTTGACGTTCTCGTAGAACCAGCGCTCGGCGTCCAGGACGCTGCGCGGCTTCTGCGAGGTCGCCCCGGAGTCGAGGTAGACCAGCCGCTTCCCGTCGCGCACGGTGCGGGACAGGATCGGGAAGTCCGCCCGGATCGCCTCGACGTCCAGCGGGAGGGGCTTCTGCTGCGCCCCGGAGCCGGGACGCGAGACCGTCTGGGTCATGCGGACGCAGCCTCCGAGGCGGCCTGCTCGGCCGAGTCCTTGACGTAGGCGGCGTAGCCCTCGCTCTCCAGCTTGTCGGCGAGCTCGGCCCCACCCTCCTCGACGAACCGGCCGGCGACGAACACGTGCACGAAGTCCGGCTTGATGTAGCGCAGGATCCGCGTGTAGTGCGTGATCAGCAGGACGCCGAGGTCGCTGTCCTCGCGGGTGCGGTTGACGCCCTCGGAGACGATCCGCAGCGCGTCGACGTCGAGTCCGGAGTCGGTCTCGTCGAGGACGGCGATCTTCGGCTTGAGCAACCGCATCTGCAGGATCTCGTGGCGCTTCTTCTCACCGCCGGAGAAGCCCTCGTTGACGTTGCGCTCGGCGAACGCGGGGTCCATCTCCAGGCCGGCCATCTCGGTCTTGACGTCCTTGACCCAGGTGCGCAGCTTCGGGGCCTCGCCCTTCACCGCGGTGGCGGCGGTGCGGAGGAAGTTCGACACCGAGACGCCGGGCACCTCGACCGGGTACTGCATGGCCAGGAAGAGCCCCGCGCGTGCGCGCTCGTCGACGCTCATGGCGAGGACGTCCTCGCCGTCGAGGGTCACCGAGCCGCTGGTCACGGTGTACTTCGGGTGACCGGCGATCGAGTAGGCCAGGGTCGACTTGCCCGACCCGTTGGGGCCCATGATCGCGTGGGTCTCGCCGGAGCGGATGGTGAGGTCGACGCCGCGGAGGATCTCCTTGGCCTCGTCGCCCTCGCCGACGCTGACGTGCAGGTCGCGGATCTCGAGCACGGACACTGTTCTCGCTCCTCAGTTGCCGATCGGGGTGTCGACGTCGACGAACACGTCGTCGCCGTCCACGCGGACCGGGTAGACGGGGACCGGCTCGGTGGCCGGCAGGTTGGTGGGGCGGCCGCTGGTCAGGTCGAAGCACGACCCGTGCAGCCAGCACTCGATGGTCGGGGCGCCCTTGAACTCCTCGACGTCGCCCTCGGAGAGGGCGACCTCGGCGTGCGAGCAGACGTCCTCGATGGCGAAGACCTCGCCCTCGAAGCGGACGACGGCGATCGCCTCGCGGTCGCCCGCGATGCCGACGTCCGACAGCTCGACGCGCAGCGCGCCGGGCTCCTTGACGTCGGCCAGCGAGCAGAGACGGGTGAAGGCCATCAGACCTCCACGGGCTGCTCTGCCAGCCCGGGGAGCGCGCCGAGGCGGGCCTCGACCGAGCCCATGAGCCGGTCCTGCAGCTCGGGGATGCCGATCCGCTGGACGACGTCGGCGAAGAAGCCGCGGACCACCAGGCGGCGGGCGGTCTCGGCGTCGATGCCGCGCGAGCAGAGGTAGAACAGCTGCTCGTCGTCGAACCGGCCGGTGGCGCTGGCGTGACCGGCGCCGACGATCTCGCCGGTCTCGATCTCCAGGTTCGGCACCGAGTCGGCGCGGGCGCCGTCGGTGAGCACGAGGTTGCGGTTGAGCTCGTAGGTCTCGGTGCCGGTGGCGGCCGGACGGATCCGGACGTCGCCGACCCAGACCGTGTGCGCCTCCTCGCCCTGCAGCGCGCCCTTGTAGAGGACGTCGCTGCGGCAGTTCGGCACCGCGTGGTCGACCCAGAGCCGGTGCTCCTGGTGCTGGGTCTCGTCGGCGAAGTACACGCCGGAGAGCTCCGCGGACCCGCCCGGGCCGGCGTAGGTCACGTTGCTGACCAGCCGGACGAGGTCTCCGCCGAGGGTCACCACGACCTGGCCGACGGTCGCGTCGCGGCCGACGACGGTGTCGTACTGGCCGGCGTGCACGCTGCCCGGCGCCCAGTCCTGCACGGACACGAGCGTGACCTGGGCGCCGTCGCCCGCCAGGACCGAGACCCCGCCGGAGTACCGGGCGAGGCCGCTGTGGTCCAGGACGACGGTCGCCTTCGCGTAGGCGCCGACCTCGACGACGAGCTGGCCCCACACGACGTCGTCGGAGCCGGTGCCGGTCAGGCGCAGGGTGACCGGGCGGTCGAGCTGCGCCTCGGCCGGCACGCGGACGACGGCGGCACCCCCGCTGCGCTGGCGGGTCAGGGCCGCGAGCCGGTCGACCGGCTCGGGCAGCCCCTTGACCACGGGGTCGCCGGCCTCGACGGAGGTCAGCTCGACGCCGTCGGGCAGGTCGGCCTCCCACTGCGGACGGGCACCGGTGTCGGCGCCGGTCAGCAGCGGGCGGATGCGGCGCATCGGGGTGAAGCGCCAGTCCTCCTCACGGCCGGTCGGCTCGCCGAACGCCTCGGGGTCGAGGGAGGTGAACCGCTCGGCCGGGGAGCCGGTCGGGGCGGGCCCGCCGTGGCTGTGCGCGCCGGGCGCCGCCTCCCCCGCGGTGCCGGTACCGGCCGCGGGGGTGGTCGGCGGGCCGGCCTGGGCGCCGACACCGGGGGCGAACAGCTCGCCGGCGAGCGTGGTGCTGGTCTCGTTGCTGTCCGGCATCAGCCGACGGCACCTTCCATCTGCAGCTCGATCAGGCGGTTGAGCTCGAGGGCGTACTCCATCGGCAGCTCCCGGGCGATCGGCTCGACGAAGCCGCGCACGACCATCGCCATCGCCTCGTCCTCGGTCATGCCGCGGCTCATCAGGTAGAAGAGCTGGTCCTCGCTGACGCGGGAGACCGTCGCCTCGTGACCCATGGAGACGTCGTCCTCGCGGACGTCGACGTAGGGGTAGGTGTCCGAGCGGCTGATCGTGTCGACCAGCAGCGCGTCGCACTTCACCGTCGAGCGGGAGCCGTGGGCGCCCTCGTCGATCTGCACCAGGCCGCGGTAGGAGGTGCGGCCACCGCCGCGCGCCACCGACTTGCTGATGATGTTCGACGAGGTGTTCGGCGCCGCGTGCACCATCTTGGCGCCGGCGTCCTGGTGCTGGCCCTCGCCGGCGAAGGCGATGGAGAGCACCTCGCCCTTGGCGTGCTCGCCGGTCATCCAGACCGCCGGGTACTTCATCGTCACCTTGGAGCCGATGTTGCCGTCGACCCACTCCATGGTCGCGCCCTCGTGGGCGATCGCCCGCTTGGTGACCAGGTTGTAGACGTTGTTCGACCAGTTCTGGATGGTCGTGTACCGGCAGCGGGCGTTCTTCTTGACGATGATCTCGACGACCGCGGAGTGCAGCGAGTCCGACTTGTAGATCGGCGCGGTGCAGCCCTCGACGTAGTGCACGTAGGCGCCCTCGTCGATGATCATGAGGGTCCGCTCGAACTGGCCCATGTTCTCGGTGTTGATCCGGAAGTAGGCCTGCAGCGGGATCTCGACGTGGACGCCCTTGGGCACGTAGATGAACGAGCCGCCCGACCACACCGCGGTGTTCAGCGCGGCGAACTTGTTGTCGCCGGCCGGGATCACCGAGCCGAAGTACTCCTTGAAGAGGTCCTCGTGCTCCTTGAGCGCGGTGTCGGTGTCGAGGAAGAGGACGCCCTGCTCCTCGAGGTCCTCACGGATCTTGTGGTAGACGACCTCGGACTCGTACTGGGCCGCGACACCGGAGATCAGTCGCTGCTTCTCGGCCTCCGGGATGCCCAGCTTGTCGTAGGTGTTCTTGATGTCCTCGGGCAGCTCCTCCCACGAGGCGGCCTGGGCCTCGGTGGAGCGCACGAAGTACTTGATGTTCTGGAAGTCGATGCCGGAGAGATCCGAGCCCCAGTCGGGCATGGGCTTGCGGCCGAAGAGCTTGAGGGCCTTGAGCCGGCGCTCGAGCATCCACTCCGGCTCGTTCTTCAGCTGGGAGATGTTGCGGACGACGTCCTCGTCGATGCCGCGGCGCGCGGTGGCGCCGGCGACGTCGGCGTCCGCCCAGCCGAACTGGTAGCGGCCGAGCTGGTCGATCTGCTCGTCCTGGGTCAGCGGCACGGGCTGCTGGGTGCTGGTCATGCGGACGTCCTCTCGCGGTCGAGCATGAGGGTGGAACTGCTGGTGGACGGGGCGCCCGCGCGTGCGCGGGGCGCGCTCCGGTCACCTGGTACAGGGCGTGCCGGGGCCGGTCTGTTCCCCGGTCGGCTGTGTTCCCCGCCGCCCCGTGCGGGGCCGGACAGGAGTGGTCCCGGGATGTGCGTGGTGCACACCCCGTCGCCGTGGGCGATCGTGGCCAGCCGCTGCACGTGGGTGCCGACGAGCCGGCCGATGACCGCCGTCTCGGCCTCGCACAGCTGGGGGAACTCCGCCGCGACGTGCGCCACCGGGCAGTGGTGCTGGCAGAGCTGACCCCCGCCGGCGATGGTCGAGGCCGCGGCAGCGTAGCCCTCGGCGGTCAGGGCGGCGGCGAGCGCCTGGGCGCGGTCCACCGGGGCGCCGCCGCGGCCGGCGGTGGCCTGCTCGACCGCGGTCGAGCAGCGCTGCTCCAGACCGGACAGCTGCGCCTCGGCGACGGCGCGCACGGCGGCCGGGCCCTGTGAGGCGGCGATGTGCCGCAGCGCGGTGAGCGCGAGGTCGTCGTAGGCGTGCGGGAAGGTCGACCGGCCGACCTCGGTCAGGTGGTAGTAGCGGGCGGGGCGACCGCGGCCGCGCTGACCGCCGCCGGCGCCCGGCGCGCCCTGGCGCTCCTCGATCCGGCCGGTCACCAGCAGGGCGTCGAGGTGGCGGCGGACGGCGGCGGGTGACACGCCGAGGCGGCCCGCCAGCTCGGAGGCGGTCTGCGGGCCGTGCTCCAGGAGGAGGGCGGTGACGCGGTGCCGCGTGCTCCGGTCCTCGTTTTCCACAACACGAGTGTGACCTATTTCCGGGGGCCCGCAACCAAGGCCGACCTAACCCCGTGCGTGACCCCCGTCCTGCCCGTGACGGAGGTCACTCCGGGCGGTCGACGCCTAGCATCGGAGCGTGCCGGTCCTGCCCACCTCGCTCGTCTCCGTGTCGTTCAGCGCCCGGACCGTCTCCCGGTTCGCGCTGGCCAGCGCCGTCGCCAACGGGCTGATCGTCGTGACCGGCGGCGCCGTCCGGCTGACCGGCTCGGGCCTGGGCTGCCCGACCTGGCCCAACTGCACCGACGCGAGCTTCGTGCCGACGTCGGAGCTGGCCGGGCACGGGCTCATCGAGTTCGGCAACCGCACGCTCACCGGCGTCCTCGCGGTGATCGCCGTGGCCACGCTGGTCGTGGTCTTCCGCTCCCCCCGGCGCGATCTGCGGCCGCTCGCCCTCATCGGCTTCCTGGGCGTCCCGGTGCAGGCCGCGCTCGGGGGCATCACCGTGCTGACCGGCCTCAACCCGTGGACGGTCGCCGCGCACTTCCTGCTGTCGGCGGTGCTCGTCGCCCTCATGACCGTGCTCTGGCTGCGCAGCCGCGAGCCCGGCGTCGGCCAGCTGCTGGTCCGCCGGCCGTTCGCACTGCTGGTCACCGGCATCGCGGCGACGACCGCCGCCGTCCTCGTGCTGGGCACGGTCGTGACCGGCAGCGGTCCGCACAGCGGGGACCTCCAAGAGGACGCCACCGGGCGCCTGCGGGTGGACCGGATGGGCTTCGACCCGGAGCTGGTGAGCCAGCTGCACGCGGACGTGGTGTTCCTGCTCGTCGGGCTGACCGTCGCCCTGCTCGTGGCCCTCTACGCCACGGACACGGCCGACCGCACCCGCCGCGCCGCCCGCGACCTGCTGGTCGTGGTGCTGCTGCAGGGCGTCGTCGGCTACGTGCAGTACTTCACGCACCTGCCCGCCGTCCTGGTGCTGGTGCACATGCTCGGCGCGGTGCTGGTGACGGCGTTCACGGCCCGCCTGGTCTGGTCGGTGCGCGGCCCGGCGTCCGAGCTGCCCCTGGACCGGCCTGTCCGGACCGAGGCCCCCGCCTCCCGCTGAGGGGGGCGCCGCCCGCGAGCACTGTGCGGTCAGGGCCCACTCGAGCGCGGGAACGGTTCTCCACCGCGCACTGCCCGGGGCAGCGGACGGAGACCTAGAGCAACACGTCGATCGCGATGGCGACCGACAAGAGCGTCATCTGCGTGATCGAGACCGTGAACAGCCGCATGGGGCGGTCCGGGACGGCGCTGCGGATGCGGCTCAGCCACTGGTGGGACTCCGCGACGTACCAGGCGCCCAGCAGGCCACCCCCGATGGCGAACGCCCAGTCGAGCTGGGGGGTGATGGAGCCCATCAGCAGCGTGGCGCCCAGGGTCGCCCACGCCCAGGCCACCGACTGGCGCGCGACGGTCTCGGGCCCGGCCACCACCGACAGCATGGGGACGCCGACCCGCGCGTAGTCCTCGCGGAACCGGCTGGCCAGCGCCCAGAAGTGCGGCATCTGCCAGCAGAAGACGATCGCGAAGAAGACGACGGCGGGCCAGTCCAGCGAGCCGGTGACCGCCGCCCAGCCGATGAGCACCGGCGCGGCGCCGGGGAAGGCCCCGAAGACCGTGTTGTGCACGGTGCGGCGCTTCAGCACCATCGTGTAGACGACGGAGTAGGCCAGGATCGCGACCGCGGCGAGCACCGTCGCCAGCGCGGTGGTCTCCACCCAGAGGATCGCCAGCGACGCCGCCGCGAGCGCGAGACCGAAGACGAGCGCCGCCCTCGGCGACACCGCGCCCGAGGGGATCGGCCGGTCCTTCGTGCGGGACATCAGCCGGTCGATGTCGCGGTCGTACCAGCAGTTGAACGTGTTCGCGGCCCCCGCGGCGAGCATCCCGCCCACCATCGTGGCGACGACCAGCCGCCAGGACGGCCACCCGTCGGCCGCGAGCATCATCGCCGGCAGCGTCGTGACGAGCAGCAGCTCGACGAGCTTGGGCTTGGTGAGGGCGACGTAGGCGCCGACGACGGCGGGGATGCGGCGCACCGCGACCGCGGGCCGCTCCGACACGGCCGTCACCGGGTGACCTCCCGAACGGTGGGGTCCACCGGACACCGAGACAGCACGGGGTCCCTTCCGGCCGGCAGTCGAACGCGCCCACTGTAGCCCGCGCCCGCCCGGTGCCCCGGCACCGATGACTAGGGTCGGACAGGTTGGTGCTGCGGGTGCAGCGGGTAGGGCCGGGTCGCGACGACGGGGTCGACGACGGCGCAGTCGTCGGTCCGGCGTCGGGACCGGGGCCCGGTCCGGCCGGGCACACCCCAGACACCCATCCGCAGCCGGGCTCGGCACCCCCGACCTGGCGCGACCGACCGGCCGACCCGAGGAGCACCGCCACGATGACAGGCGAGACCAAGAGCACACCTGCCGAGGCTCCGGCCGAGGCCGCCTCCGACAGCCCCACCGGGGACCCGCGTCAGCCCCGGCCCACGCTGCCCGAGGGCTTCGGCGACCTGGACCGCCGGGCCATCGACACCGCCCGCGTGCTGGCCATGGACGCCGTCCAGAAGGTCGGCAACGGCCACCCCGGCACCGCGATGAGCATGGCGCCGACGGCGTACCTGCTGTTCCACAAGTGGCTGAAGCACGACCCGTCCGACCCGAACTGGGTCGCCCGCGACCGCTTCGTGCTGTCGATGGGGCACTCCAGCCTGACGCTCTACGTGCAGCTGTTCCTCGCCGGCTACGGCCTCGAGGTGGAGGACCTGCAGGCGCTGCGCACCTGGGGCTCCCAGACCCCGGGCCACCCCGAGGTCAACCACACCCCCGGCGTCGAGACCACCACCGGGCCGCTGGGCCAGGGCGTGGGCAACGCGGTCGGCATGGCGATGGCGGCCCGCCGCGAGCGCGGCCTGCTCGACCCCGACGCCCCCGAGGGCCAGAGCCTGTTCGACCACACCATCTGGGCGTTCTGCTCCGACGGCGACCTCGAAGAGGGTGTCAGCGGCGAGGCCTCCTCGCTGGCCGGCACGCAGCAGCTGGGCAACCTCGTCCTCGTCTACGACGACAACAAGATCTCGATCGAGGACGACACGACCGTCGCCTTCACCGAGGACGTCGGCAAGCGCTACGAGGCCTACGGCTGGCACGTCCAGCACGTCGACGACGGCGAGGACCTCGCTGCCGTCGATGCCGCGTTCGCCGCCGCCAAGGCCGAGACCTCCCGGCCCTCGTTCATCGTGCTCCGGACGATCATCGGCTGGCCCGCGCCGAACAAGCAGAACACCGGCGCCGCGCACGGCTCGGCCCTCGGCGAGGACGAGGTCCGCGCCACCAAGGAGGTGCTCGGCTTCGACCCCGCCCAGACCTTCGAGGTGGACGCCGACGTGCTGACCCACGCGCGGTCGGTCGTCGAGAAGAGCAAGGAGGCCCACGCCGAGTGGCAGGGCCGGTTCGATGCCTGGGCGAAGGCGTTCCCGGAGCGGGCCGAGCTGCTGGCGCGGATGCGCGAGCGCCGGCTGCCCGAGGGCTTCGGGGCGACGCTGCCGACCTACCCGGCCGACGACAAGGGCGTGGCCACCCGCAAGGCCAGCGGCAAGGCCCTGGCCGCCCTGTACCCCGAGCTCCCCGAGCTGTGGGGCGGCTCGGCTGACCTCGCGGAGAGCAACAACACCGCGGTCGAGGGCGAACCGTCGTTCCTGCCGGCGAACCGCCAGACGAAGATGTGGTCGGGCGGCCCCTACGGGCGCACCCTCCACTTCGGCGTCCGCGAGCACGCCATGGGCGCGATCATGAACGGCATCGCGCTGCACGGCGGCACCCGCGTCTACGGCGGCACGTTCCTGACCTTCTCGGACTACATGCGTGGCGCGGTCCGGCTCGCGGCCCTCATGCAGTTGCCGGTCACCTACGTGTGGACGCACGACTCGATCGGCCTCGGCGAGGACGGCCCGACGCACCAGCCGATCGAGCACTTCGCGGCGCTGCGGGCGATCCCGGGGCTGGACGTCGTCCGCCCGGCGGACGCCAACGAGGTCTCGGTGGCCTGGCGGACGATCCTGGAGAACAACGACCGCCCCGCCGGCCTGCTGCTCTCCCGGCAGAACCTCCCGGTGTTCGACCGCGAGCGCTTCGGCTCGGCCGAGGGCACCGCGCGCGGGGCCTACGTGCTGGCCGACGCGTCGAGCGGCAACCCCGAGGTGATCCTCATGGGCACCGGGTCCGAGGTGCAGATCGCCATGGCGGCCCGCGAGCGGCTCGAGGCCGACGGCGTCGCGACCCGCGTGGTCTCCGTGCCGTGCGTCGAGTGGTTCGCCGACCAGGACCAGGCCTACAAGGACCAGGTGCTGCCGCCGACCGTCCGCGCCCGCGTCAGCGTCGAGGCCGGTGTGCCGCTCGGCTGGCGCGAGTTCGTCGGCGACGCCGGCCGGATCGTGGGCCTGACCCACTACGGCGCCAGCGCCGCCTACACCGTGCTCTACGAGCAGTTCGGCCTGACCGACGAGGCCGTGGTGGCCGCGGCCCGCGAGAGCATCGCGGCAGCCGCCTCCGGGAACGCCGTCCCGGCCGGCCCGGTTGCAGCCACCGGGGGCCTCCCCCACCCCACCGGCGACCGCTGAGGCCGCGGACCGACCACGAAAGGCATCTGACATGGCCCAGAACGAGAACCTCGCGGAGCTGTCCCGAGCCGGGGTGGCCGTCTGGCTCGACGACCTCTCCCGCGACCGGATCCGCAGCGGCAACCTGCAGTCGCTGGTCGACGAGTACAGCGTCGTCGGCGTGACCACCAACCCGACCATCTTCGCCGCGGCGATCAGCGGGTCGGACTCCTACGACGACCAGCTGCACGCGCTGGCCGTCCGCAGCGTGAGCGTCGAGGAGGCGCTGCGGACGATCACCGCGGCCGACGTCCGCGACGCCTGCGACCTGCTCGCGCCCGTCGCGCAGCGCCAGCCCGGTGACGGGCGGGTGTCGCTGGAGGTCGCGCCGGGACTGGCGCACGACACCGACGCCACCGCCGCCGAGGCGGCCCACCTGTGGTGGCTGGTCGACCGGCCCAACCTCTACATCAAGATCCCGGCGACCCAGGAGGGCCTCGCGGCCATCCAGACGTCGATCCGCCGCGGCATCAGCGTCAACGTCACCCTGATCTTCAGCCCCGACCGGTACCGCGAGGTCATGGACGCGTACCTGTCCGGCCTCGAGGAGCGGCTGGCCGACGACGCCGACGCCGACCTGTCGGGGATCGCCTCGGTGGCGTCGTTCTTCGTGTCGCGCGTCGACACCGAGATCGACAAGCGGCTGGACAAGGCCGGCGCCGACGCCTCGCTGAAGAGCAAGGCCGGGGTGGCCAACGCGCAGCTGGCCTACCAGGCCTACGAGGAGGTGTTCACCTCCGACCGCTGGAAGGCGCTGGAGGCGAAGGGCGCCCGTCCCCAGCGGCCGCTGTGGGCCTCGACCGGCGTGAAGAACCCCGAGCTTCCGGACACGCTCTACGTCGCCGAGCTCATCGCCCCCGGCACCGTGAACACGATGCCGGAGAAGACCCTCAAGGCCTACGCCGACCACGGCAGCCCGGGCACGCCGGTCCAGAAGTCCTACGACGACGCCGCGGCCGTCATGACGTCGGTCGCCGACGCCGGCGTGGACCTGGACGACGTCTTCCGGGTCCTCGAGGACGAGGGCGTGCAGAAGTTCGTCGACTCGTGGGACGAGCTCACCGCGTCGGTGAAGAGCGAGCTCGAGGACAAGAAGTGACGGTGCCGTGCGCGCTCATCCCCTGACCGGTAGGACGGCCACATGATCGTGAACCCGCTGCGCGACCCGCGGGACCGCCGGCTGCCCCGGGTCCCCGACCCGTGCGCCCTGGTCGTCTTCGGCATCACCGGCGACCTCGCCCGCAAGAAGCTGCTGCCGGCCGTGTACGACCTGGCCAACCGTGGCCTGCTGCCCACCAACTTCGCGCTGCTCGGCTTCGCCCGCCGCGACTGGGGCGACACGGACTTCGCCGAGCTCGCCCGCGACGCCGCGCGCAAGGCCGCGCGCACGCCGTGGCGCGAGGAGGTCTGGGAGCGGCTGGCCGGCAGCGTCCGGTTCGTGCAGGGCTCGTTCGACGACGACAACGCCTTCGACGAGCTCGCCGGGGCCCTCGCCGACCTGGAGAGCAGCCACGGGATCGGCGGGAACGCCGCGTTCTACCTCTCCATCCCGCCGTCGATGTTCCCGGTCGTGCTCAAGCAGATGGAGCGCACCGGCATGGCGGAGAGCACCCGCGACCGGTGGCGCCGGGTCGTCGTCGAGAAGCCCTTCGGCCACGACCTCACCTCCAGCCGGGAGCTCAACGAGCTGGTGGACTCGGTGTTCAGCGCCGAGGACGTCTTCCGCATCGATCACTACCTGGGCAAGGAGACCGTCCAGAACCTGATGGCGCTGCGGTTCGCCAACACGCTGTTCGAGCCGATCTGGAACGGCCACCACGTCGACTCGGTGCAGATCACCATGGCCGAGGACGTCGGCATCGGCGGCCGGGCCGGCTTCTACGAGAAGACCGGCGCGGCGCGCGACGTGCTGCAGAACCACCTGTTGCAGCTGCTGGCGCTCACCGCGATGGAGGAGCCCGTCGAGTTCTCCGCCGAGGAGATCCGGACCGAGAAGCTCAAGGTGCTGCGGGCCGTCTCGCTGCCCGACGACCTGCGGGCCGCCGCCATCCGCGGTCAGTACGAGCAGGGCTGGCTGGCCGGCCAGCGGGCCGACGGCTACCGGCAGGAGGAGGGCGTCGACCCAGCGTCCAAGACCGAGACCTACGCCGCCGTCCGGCTCGGGGTGGAGACCCGCCGCTGGGCCGGGGTGCCGTTCTACCTGCGCACCGGCAAGCGGCTCCCCCGGCGGGTCACCGAGATCGCCCTGGTGTTCAAGCGGGCGCCGCACCTGCCGTTCGCCGACACCGACACCGAGGAGCTGGGCAACAACCAGCTCGTCGTCCGCGTCCAGCCCGACGAGGGGGTCACCCTCAAGTTCGGGTCGAAGGTGCCGGGCAGCGTGATGGAGGTCCGCGACGTCTCCATGGACTTCCTCTACGGCGAGCAGTTCACCGAGGCGAGCCCGGAGGCCTACGAGCGGCTGCTGCTCGACGTCCTGCTCGGCGACGCGACGCTCTTCCCCCGCAACGCCGAGGTCGAGGCCTCCTGGGCGGTGATCGACCCGCTCGAGGAGTTCTGGGCCTCGACCACGCCCTACCCGTACCGGGCCGGGGAGTGGGGGCCGCGCGCCGCCGACGAGATGCTGGCCGCCGAGGGGCGCCGGTGGCGGCGACCGTGACCGGCTCCCCACCGACCCGACCCCAGGAGACCGCATGACCACGCTCTGGGACACCACCGGCTCGGCCGTCGTCAAGGAACTGGCCGCGCAGCGGCGGACCGGCGGCGCGGTGCTCTCCGGCGTCGCGCTCACGCTGGTCGTGGTCGCCGACGAGGCACGCGTGGCCGAGGCCGAGGAGGCCGCGACGGCCGCCGCCGCGCAGCACCCCTGCCGGATCCTCGTCGTCGTCCGGCGGCAGATCGACGCCCCGCTCCCCCGCCTCGACGCCGAGGTCCTCATCGGCGGCCGGCTCGGCCCCGGCGAGGCCGTGGTGATGCGCATGTACGGCCGCCTGGCGCTGCACGCCGAGTCCGTCGTGCTGCCGCTGCTGGCCGCCGACGCCCCCGTCGTCGCCTGGTGGCACGCGCCCGCACCCGAGCACATGGCGACCGACGCGCTGGCCGTGATCGCCGACCGCCGGATCACCGACAGCTCCCTGGCCGACGAGCACCTGACCGCCCTGCGCGTGCGGGCCGCCGACTACGCCCCCGGCGACACCGACCTCGCCTGGACGCGCAGCACCCCGTGGCGGTCCGCCCTGACCTCCACGCTCGACGCGGTCTCCGGACGCCGCGGGGACGCCGTGCAGGTGCTGGGCGGGCGCGTCGAGGGTGACCCGGGCAACGCGTCGGCGCGGCTGCTGGCGGGCTGGCTGACTTCGCGCTGCGGCAGCCCGGTGGAGGTCGTCGAGGGCCCCCGCCGGCCGGGCCCCAGCGGGGTGGACGCCGTCCTGCTCCAGCTGGACCAGGGCGAGGAGGTCGCGGTCCGCGCCGACCGGCGGGGCGGGGCCGTGCTCACCCAGCCCTACCGGCCCGACGCGACCGTGTCCCTGCCCGAGCGGCCGCTGGGTGACCTGCTCGGGGAGGAGCTCCGCCGGCTGGACCCGGACGAGCCCTACGCCGAGGCGCTCGAGGCCGCGACGGGTGAGACCGGGCTGTCCGCCCGGTCCGCGGTCCGCGAGCACGTCTGGTTCGACCCGGCCCGTCCCGGTGACGACCGCGACCCCGACGCGAACGGCGCGGGCGACGGCCGGGCCGCCGACCCCGCACCGACCGTGCCCAGCGACTCCGAGGGAGACGACGAGGCGGCGCTCAACGGCGAGCGGAACGCCCCCGAGCCGGCCGACCCCTCGGCTCCGGTCGCATGAGTCTCAGCCCCGGCGACCGGATCGCCGGTGAGCTCGGCGGCGATGACGGCCGGCCCGTTCCCGACATCGTCGTCGAGCCGGACGCCGACGTGCTCGCCCGCGCGGTGGCCGCGGCCCTGGCAGCCCGGCTGGCCGCGGCGCAGGCGGTACACGGGACCGCCTCCGTCGTCCTCACCGGCGGCGGGGTCGGGACCGCGGTGCTGCGGCACGTGGCCGGGCTGGCGGCCGAGCCCGCACCCGGTCAGGACGTCGACTGGTCCGCGGTCGACGTCTGGTGGGGCGACGAGCGCTTCGTGCCCGCCGACGACCCCGAGCGCAACGAGGGCGGCGCGCGCGAGGCACTGCTCGACCCGGTGGGCGTACCGGCCGAGCGGGTGCACGCGATGCCCGCCTCCGACGCCGGCTTCGGCACCCCCGAGGAGGCCGCGGACTGGTACGCCGGTCAGCTGGCGGCCGCGGCGCCGGAGGGCCGGGACCTGCCGCGGTTCGACGTGCTGCTGCTCGGCATGGGGCCCGAGGGGCACGTCGCGTCGATCTTCCCGGACTCCCCGGCCGTCCGGGACGAGCGGCCGGTGGTGGCGGTCCACGACTGCCCCAAGCCCCCACCGACCCGCGTCAGCCTCGGCTTCCCGGCGATCACCGCCGCCGAGGAGGTCTGGCTGATCGTGTCCGGCGAGGGGAAGGCCGAGGCCGTTGCGGGAGCGCTGGGCGGCGCCGCGCGCGAGGACCTGCCGGCCGCCGGCGCGCGGGGCCGGCAGGCCACCCGGTGGCTGCTCGACGCGGCCGCCGCGAGCCGGCTGCCCGGGCCTGGCGGCCGGGTCCTGCCGGGAGCCGACGGAGGCTAGGCCCCGCGGCGGGCCCGGAGCTTGGCGAGGGCCTCCTCGAGCAGCGCGTCACCGTCGGCGTCGGTGCGCCGCTCGCGCACGTAGGCCAGATGCGTCTTGTACGGCTCGTTGCGCGGTGCCGGCGGCGGCGCCGCCTGGTCCTGACCGGCCGGGAGCCCGCAGCGCGGGCAGTCCCACAGCTCCGGGACGTCGGCGTCCGAGGCGAACGAGACCCGGGTCTCGTGCCTCTGGGCGCACCAGAAGGCCACCCGGTTGCGCGGAGCGGTCTCGCCGCGCTCGGCCTCGCCCATCGGACCTGCTCCGACCCGGGTGCCCCGGATCGCATTACCACCAGCCACGAGCGCCCCCACTCAAGCCACGGTGGCGCCGGACGCGCCACCGACGGGAGTCTAAAACCCGGGGACGGCGTTCTTGGTCACGTTTTCGCCCCGGATTCGACCCGGAGCCGTGCCGCGGGCGCTCAGACCTTGAGGAGGATCCCGATACCGACGACGCAGACCGCCCAGATCAGGCCGGTGATGACGGTGAGCCGGTTGAGGTTCTTCTCCACGACCGAGGACCCGGACAGCGACGAGGACGCGGCCCCGCCGAACATCGAGGACAGGCCGCCGCCCTTCCCGCGGTGCAGGAGGATCAGCACCACGAGGAGCACGCTGGTGAGCACCAGCACCACGTTCAGACCGAGCTCGACCATGCGTCCAGCGTAACCGAGCGGCCGGCCAGCACTCCGCACCGCCGCGGCGCAGGGGCTCAGCGCACCCCGGCGGTGGCGAGGTCGTAGCTGCTGTACTGCGCCATGACCACGCCGTTGCGCAGCCGCTGACCGGCCAGCAGCTGCAGCTGCGCCTCGGCGAGGGGGATGTAGGCCCCGGTCGCGCCGGCCCCGGTCGCCACCTCGCGCCAGGGGCCCCGTGCGGCGTCGGCGTCCGTGCCCGCCGCGACGGCGGCGTCGACCAGCGCGTCGACGGCCGGGTCGGCGAGGCGGGCGTAGTTGGTGTTGCCGACCCGGCTCACCGACCGGCCGTCCACCAGCGGGACCAGGAAGGCCGACGGCGTCGGCACCAGCGCCGTCCACGTGGCGAGCACCATCCCGAAGCCCTGGGCGCGCACGTTGTCGGGGTCGCCCACGTCGCGGGCGTAGAAGGTGGCGGCCGGCAGCGCCCGGACCTCGACGGTGATCCCGATCTCGGCGAGCTGGTCGGCCAGCTCCTCGGCGACCGCGACGCTCGCCGGGGCGTCGACCACGGCCAGCACGGTGCTGAAGCCCTCCGGCTGCCCGCAGGCGGCCAGCGACCCACGCGCCGCGTCGGGGTCCGGCCCGGCGTCGGAACCGTCGGGACCGCCCTCGAGCCCGGCCGGCCACAACCGCGAGGTGGTCCGTGCGTCGGCGCTCCCCCCGAGGGCGCGCTGCACTCCCCCGCGGTCGACCGCCGCGGCCACCGCCGCCCGGCAGTCCGCGTTGTCCATGGGCGCCACGTCGGTGGGCAGCGCCAGCACCCGGACCGCTCCCGTCGGGACCTCGTCCACCCGGTCCTCCAGCGGCACGCCGCCGCTCTCGCCGTCGGCCAGCCGGGCCTGGGTGACCCGCTGGACGCCGGTGGCCGAGATGTCGACGTCCGCCGACCCGGCGAGCAGCGCCTGGTCCCGCTCCAGCCCGGAGAGCCCGGTCCGGACGACGACCTGGTCCGGCAGCGCGGTGCGGACGTCGTCGGTGGCCGGGTCCCACTGCGGGTTGCGGTCGAGCACGATGCCGGTCTGCGCGTCGACCGACGTGATGGCGTAGGGGCCGGAGCTGACCGGGTCGGCGCCGTAGCCCGCGCCGGTGTCGGCCGCGATCGGCACCGGGCTGCTGGAGGGCAGCGCGAGCACGGACGGGAAGTCGGGGGTGGCGGCCCGGAGCCGGAAGACCAGCGTCCGGTCGTCCGGGGTCTCGATCGCCGGCAGGCCCAGCCGGTCCGCGGCCTCGTCCTGGTAGGGCCCGGGATAGGGGTTCGCCGGGTCGTCGAGCAGCTCCACGGCGCGGATCGGCCCGCCGACCACGACGTCGGAGGCGAACGACCGCTCGATGCCGTACTTCACGTCGCGCGAGGTGATGGGCTGCTCGTTCTCGAAGCGCACCCCCTCGCGGAGGGTGAACGTCCAGGTCAGGCCGTTGTCGTCGGTGGTCCCGGTGTCGGTGGCCAGGTCCGGCACGAGGGTGTCGGTCTCCCCCGGCACCGGGGACCAGGTGACCAGCGTGCGGGTGTACAGCCGCATGAGGTTCCAGACCCCGGGCGCGTAGGAGCGCTGCGGGTCGAGGCTGTCGATCTCGCCGGCGACCACGCGCAGGGTGCCGCCCTCGGCGTCCGACGGGGCCCGGACGCCGTCGAGGCCGGCGTCCGGACCGTCGCCGTGGACCGGGACGGCGGCCCCGGCGTCGCGACCGCCGCTACAGCTGACCACCACGGCGACGACGAGCACGAGGACGACGGCCAGGCCGAGGACCCGGCCGAGGATGCCGCGCAGCCAGGGCGGGCGCCGCTCGGCCACCCGTTCCAGCGCGCTGCTGCCCACGTCCCCCGCTCCCCCACCCCGTGCGGGAGCGATCAGCTCCCGTCGGCGGCGATCCGACAGATCTGTGCGAACTCGTCGGCGTCCAGGCTGGCACCACCGACGAGCGCACCGTCGACGTCCGGCCCGGCCAGGATCCCGGCCGTGTTCGCGGCCTTCACCGACCCGCCGTACAGGATACGGACGACTGCGGCCGCCTCCGGGCCGAAACGCTCGGCGAGCCGGGACCGGAGTGCGCCGCAGACCTCCTGCGCGTCCTCGGGGGTGGCCACCTCGCCGGTACCGATCGCCCAGACCGGCTCGTAGGCCAGCACCACCCGCTGCACCTGCTCGGCGGTCAGCCCCTCGAGAGCCGCGTCGAGCTGGGTGGTGCAGTGCGCGACGTGCTCGCCGGACCGGCGGACCTCCAGGCCCTCGCCCACGCAGAGGATCGGCACCAGGCCGTGCCGGTGGGCCGCCTGCACCTTCCCGGCGACGACGGCGTCGTCCTCACCGTGCAGGGCGCGCCGCTCGGAGTGCCCCACCGTGACGTAGGTGCAGGCCAGCGCGGCGAGCATCGCCCCGCTCACCTCACCGGTGTAGGCGCCGGAGTCGTGCAGCGAGAGGTCCTGGGCGCCGTAGCCGATGCCCAGCTTGTCGCCGGTGACCAGCGTCTGGACGCTGCGCAGCGCCGTGAACGGCGGCAGCACGACGACCTCGGCGGCCTCGAGCTGCGGCTCCTTGAGGCTGAACGCGAGCTTCTGGGTGAGGCCGATGGCCTCCAGATGCGTCATGTGCATCTTCCAGTTGCCGGCGATGAGCGGCCGGCGTCCCTCGCGCTTCGCCGGAGCGGGGGTGCGGGCCATCAGGCGGCCCCGCCATCGACCAGCACCGACAGGCCGGGCAGCGCCCGGCCCTCGAGGTACTCCAGCGACGCGCCGCCCCCGGTGCTGATATGCCCGTAGGCGGCCTCGTCCAGTCCCAGCGTGCGGACGGCGGCCGCGGAGTCGCCGCCCCCGACCACCGAGAGGCCGTCGACCGCGGCGACCGCCTGGGCGACCCCTCGCGTGCCCGCCTGGAAGGGGGCCAGCTCGAACACGCCCATCGGGCCGTTCCAGAAGACGGTGCGGGCACCGCCGAGCTCGCGGCCGAAGACCTCGACGGTCCGCGGGCCGACGTCCAGGCCCATCCGGTCGTCGGGGATGGCGTCGACGTCGACGACGGCGGTCTCCGCGTCGGCGCTGAACGCCGAGGCGGCGACGACGTCGACGGGGAGCACGATCCGGTCGCCGGCCTCGGCCAGCAGCCGGCGGCAGGTGTCGACCTGGTCGGCCTCGAGCAGCGAGCTGCCCACGCCGTGCCCCTGCGCGGCGAGGAACGTGAAGCACATCCCGCCGCCGACCAGCAGCCGGTCGACCTTGGGCAGCAGGGCCTCGATGACCGCGAGCTTGTCGCTGACCTTGGAGCCGCCGAGCACCACCACGTACGGCCGGGCCGGATCGGCGGTCAGCCGGGTCAGGACGTCGAGTTCGGTGGCGACCAGCCGGCCGGCCACGTGCGGCAGCCGGAGCGCGACGTCGTAGACCGACGCGTGCTTGCGGTGCACCGCGCCGAACGCGTCGTCGACGTAGACGTCGGCCAGGGCGGCCAGCCGGTCGGCCAGCTCCCCCCGCTCGGCGTCGTCCTTCGACGTCTCGGCCGCCTCGAAGCGCACGTTCTCCAGGAGGAGCACGTCGCCGTCGCCGAGGGCGGCGGCCTTCGCGCGGGCGTCGTCGCCGGCCACGTCGGCGGCCAGCGGCACCTCGGTGCTGAGCAGCTCACCGAGCCGCGCAGCCACCGGGGCGAGGGAGAACTGCGGGTCCGGCGTGCCCGTGGGCCGGCCGAGGTGCGCGGCGACGACGACGCGGGCGCCGCCGTCCCGCAGGGCCTGGACGGTCGGCAGGCTCGCGCGGATCCGGCCGTCGTCCGTGATCGCACGGGTCTGCTTGTCGAGCGGGACGTTCAGGTCGGCGCGCACGAGCACGCGCCGACCCGAGACGCCCTCGGCCAGGAGGTCGTCGAGGGAGCGCATCCGCGTCAGAGCGAGGCGCCGACGAGCTCGACCGAGTCGACGAGCCGGTTCGAGTAGCCCCACTCGTTGTCGTACCAGCCGAGCACCTTGACCATCGGGCCGAAGACCTTGGTGAGGCCGGCGTCGTAGATGCAGGAGTGCGGGTCGGTGACGATGTCGGTGGAGACGATCGGCGCGTCCGTGTACTTCAGGTAGCCCTGCAGCGGGGCCGAGGACGCGGCCGCGCGGTAGGCGGCGTCGATCTCGTCGGCGGAGGCCTCGCGGGTGAGCTGCACCGTCAGGTCGGTGGCCGAGCCGGTGGGCACCGGGACGCGCATGGCGTAGCCGTCGAGCTTGCCCTTGAGCTCGGGGAGGACCAGGCCGATCGCCTTGGCGGCGCCGGTGGAGGTCGGCACCATGTTGAGGGCGGCGGCGCGGGCGCGGCGGAGGTCCTTGTGCGGGCCGTCCTGCAGGTTCTGGTCGGCGGTGTAGGCGTGGATCGTCGTCATCAGGCCGCGCTCGATGCCGAAGGCGTCGTGCAGCACCTTGGCCAGCGGCGCCAGGCAGTTCGTCGTGCAGGACGCGTTGCTGATGATCGTCTGGCTGCCGTCGTACTTGTCGTGGTTGACGCCCATGACGATGGTCAGGTCGTCCCCGGTGGCCGGCGCCGAGATGATGACCTTCTTCGCGCCGCCGACGTCGACGTGCTTGCGGGCGTCGTCGGCCTTGGTGAAGAAGCCGGTGGACTCGACGACGACGTCGACGCCCAGGTCCCCCCACGGGAGGGCGGCGGGATCGCGCTCGGAGAGCACCTTGATGCTCGCGCCGCCGACCGAGATGCCGTCGTCGGTGGCCTGCACCTCCTGCGGCAGGACACCCAGGATGCTGTCGTACTGGAGCAGGTGGGCCAGGGTCGCCGGGCTGGTGAGGTCGTTCACCGCCACGATCTCGATGTCCTTGCCGCTGGCGGCCGCGGCGCGCCAGAAGTTGCGGCCGATGCGCCCGAAGCCGTTGATGCCGACCCGTACCGTCACTGCTGGACCTCCCGAGATCCCGTTCGCTGCAGCGCCGGCCGGGCGGGACGCCCGGCCACGCGTCGGCGGGGAGCCTATCGGCAGGGCGGCGGGGTCCCCTCCGCGGTGCGGGCCGACGTCACCCGACCGGGGCTCCGAGACCCGCGGACACCACGACGCGGTCGCGACCCGCGGCCTTCGCGGCGTACAGCGCGCGGTCGGCCCCCGCGAGCAGCATGGCGGCGTCGTCCCCGTCGTCCGGCGTCGCGGCCACCCCGGCGCTGACCGTCACGGCGGCGCCGTCGCGGTCGAGGAGCCCGGCGCAGCGGCGGCGGATCTCCTCCGCGCGGGCCGCGGCCTCGCCCCGGCCCGCGCCCGGCAGCAGGACCAGGAACTCCTCGCCGCCGTAGCGGGCGACCACGTCACCGGGACGCGCGGCGCCGGTGAGGACGCCGGCCACGGACTGGAGGACGCGGTCGCCGACGGCGTGCCCGAACCGGTCGTTCACCGTCTTGAAGTGGTCGACGTCGACCAGGACCACGGCCACGGGCGTGCCGTCGGGCGCGGTGGCCAGCGCAGCGTCGAGCGCGCGGTCCAGGTGGCGGCGGTTGTGCAGGCCGGTGAGCGGATCGCGGACCGCCTCCTCGGCGAGCGCGGCGCGGAGCCGTTCGATCTCGACCAGTTGCTCTGCGAGCTGCCGGTTCAGCGCCTCGACGGCGAGCCGGCGGCCCTGCTCCTCGCTCACGTCGCGGACGACGACGATCCGGCCGAGGGCCCGGCCGCGCGGGTCACTGATCGGGGAGGTGCGCACGTCCAGCCAGACCCCGGGCGCCACCTCGGCGAGCCGGGAACCGTCCCGGTCGGCCGCCCGGCCGAGGACCGCCACGGCCTCCGGCCCGGCGACGTCCTGCAGGAACCGCCCCAGGATGCCGTCGGCCACGCCGGGACGGGTCCGCTCCAGCATCCGGACGGCCGCGGGGTTGAGGTCGAGGACCCGGCCCTCCGGATCGACGACCAGGACGGCGTCCGGCACGGTGTCGACGACCCGGTCCCGTGCGACGGGGACCACCTGCAGGAGCCCCAGCCGGAAGATGGCCCAGCAGTCGACCAGGCCGGTGAGCAGGAAGAACAGCGGGGTGAGGTCCACCCCGTGGCCGTCGCCCTGCAGGACGACGGCGACGACGTTGCCCACGGTGGAGAGGACGGCGGTGCCGAGCAGGACCGTGAGCTGGCGACGGAAGACCCCGGCGGCACTCCGCCGGCGGCGCGCCAGGTGGAGATAGGCGACGGCGAGGAGCACGTAGGAGTAGCCGGAGTGGGCCAGGAACAGCGGGCCGAACTCCACCTCGGCCGCGGTGCCGGACTCCGGCACGGCGAGCACGAGGCCGCGGGTGGCCGGCAGCGCGGCGGCCAGGACCAGCAGCAGCGGCTCGACGGCCAGGGACACCGCCACCCGTCGCGACAGCTGCCACGAGGGATCGGCGACGGTCCGGCTGAGACCGTAGACACCGGCGACGACGACGCCCACGCCCACCATGAGCACGGCGGGGTAGGCCTGCCGCACGACCGCGGCGGTCGTCCCGTACAGGGCCGCGTCGGCGGCCGACCAGACCGCCACCCCGGACACGGTGACCGCGAGCGCGGTCGCCGCCGGCGTGCGGGAGCGTCGCTGCCAGGCCAGCGCCAGGATGCCGAGGGCGACGACGGCGGCACAGGCGAACAGCGGCCACCACGCCTGCAGCGTCATCCCGGTCCTCTCGGCCGGCGGGCCACCAGGGGCGGGCCCGCTCGTCGCGAGGACATCGACCGCGACGGCGGCCGGCTTCACCCGCCTCCCCCCGGAGGGGGAGGCGGGCGGCGGCTACTGGGCGAGCATGTCGTCGGTGACGACGGACTCCGTGTCGGGGATGCCGAGGTCCTTGGCCCGCTTGTCGGCCATGGCGAGGAGACGCCTTATACGGCCGGCGACGGCGTCCTTGGTCATCGGCGGGTCGGCGCGCTGGCCCAGCTCCTCCAGCGAGGCCTGCCCGTGCTCCAGCCGGAGCCGGCCGGCGACCAGCAGGTGCTCGGGCGCCTCCGTGCCCAGGATCTCCAGGGCCCGCTCCACCCGGGCGCTGGCGGCGACCGCCGCGCGCGCCGAGCGGCGCAGGTTCGCGTCGTCGAAGTTGGCGAGCCGGTTGGCCGTCGCCCGGACCTCGCGGCGCATCCGCCGCTCCTCCCAGGCGAGGACGGCGTCGTGCGCGCCCATGCGGGTGAGCAGCGCGCTGATGGCGTCGCCGTCCCGGACCACCACGCGGTCGGCGCCGCGCACCTCGCGGGCCTTGGCGGCGATGCCGAGCCGGCGGGCGGCGCCCACGAGCGCCATCGCGGCCTCGGGACCCGGGCAGGTCACCTCGAGCGAGGAGGACCGGCCGGGCTCGGTGAGCGAGCCGTGGGCGAGGAACGCACCGCGCCAGGCCGCCTCGGCGTCGCCGATGCCGCCGGAGACCACCGACGGCGGCAGCCCGCGCACGGGCCGGCCGCGCTGGTCGACCAGGCCGGTCTGCCGGGCCAGGCCCTCGCCGTGCTTGGCGATGCGCACCAGGTAGCGGACGCCGCGGCGGATGTTGCCGCCGGCCAGCACGCTGACCCCGCTGGTGTAGCCGTAGACCTCGCTGATGTCGCGGCGCAGCCGTCGGGCGACCGAGCCGGTGTCCAGCTCGGCCTCGATGACCACCCGGCCGCCCACGATGTGCAGGCCGCCGGAGAAGCGCAGCAGCGCCGTCACCTCGGCCTTGCGCTCCGACGTCCGCGAGCACTCCACGCGGGAGAGCTCGTCCTTGACCATCGCCGTCATCGCCACGTCGTCCACCCCCGCCCGGTCACCGCAGGACCGTCCGTTCCCCCAGGGGTCATCCCCACCGCGTCCTCCCCCACAACGATCCGCACAGCGATCCCCACCACGCTCCCCAGTCCTCCGGGCCGGAGCGGTCCGTCCCGGAACGCGATCCTCCCGGTACCCCGCCCCGAGGCGCCATCCGTCACCGCGGTGCCAGCACGTCGGCCAGGGCCGATGCGAGGCGCTCCGGGTCGTGCCGCGGCGCCCCACCCGGCTCGGCCACGGGGGCCAGCACGAGTTCGGCGCCGCACTCACGGACCGCAGACAGCAGACCACGGCGGTCAACCACCGAGTCGACATCGGCGACCACGGTGTGCAGCGCCACTCCGTGCAGATGCGCCCGCAGCACCCGCAGGTGCTCCTCCGGCGAGAACCCGTCCGTCTCCCCCGGCTGCGGCTCCAGGTTGAGCACCACGACCACCCGCGCGGGCGTGGCGGCCAGTGCGGCGCGCAGCCGCGGCACGAGCAGGTGCGGCAGCACCGAGGTGTACCAGGAGCCCGGCCCGAGCGAGACGACGTCGGCGGTCGCGATCGCCTGGAGCACGGCCGGGTGCACCGGCGGGTCGGCGGGCGAGACGAGGATCTCGCGCACCCGGCCGGGGGTGGAGGCGATCGCCGCCTGGCCGCGGATGGTGCGGGTCCGCGCGGGGTCGTCGGGGTCCACGGTCTCGACCCGGGCCACGAGGTCCAGCGGGACGTCGGCCATCGGCAGCACCCGCCCGCAGGTGCCCAGCAGGTCGCCCAGGCTGTCCAGGGCCCGCACGGCGTCGCCCCCGTGCAGCTCCACGAGGCCCGTGAGGACCAGGTTGCCCACCGGGTGCCCGGCGAGGACGCCGGAACCGCCCAGGCGGTGCTGCAGGAGCGCGGTCAGCTCCGTGCGGCGGTCGTCGTCCCCCGCCAGGGCCGCCAGCGCCATGCGCAGGTCCCCGGGCGGCAGGACGGGCATCTCCCGGCGGATCCGGCCCGAGGAGCCGCCGTCGTCGGCGACGGTGACCACCGCCGTCAGCTCGGGGGTCAGCCGCCGCCAGGCCCCGAGGGCGGCCGCCAGCCCGTGCCCGCCGCCGAAGGCCACCACCCGCGGCGGGGAGCCCGGCCGACCCACTACTCGCGCCCCAGGTCGCGGTGCTGCGCGACCGCCTGCACGCCGTCGAGGCCCAGTCTCCGGGCGAACTCCTCGGCGATCGCCACGCTGCGGTGCTTCCCGCCGGTGCAGCCCACGGCCAGGGTGAGGTAGCGCTTGCCCTCGCGGCGGTACCCGGGGATCAGCAGCCGCAGCACGTCGACGTAGCGGTCGAGGAACGGGCCGGCGTCCTCCTGGCCGAGCACGTAGTCGCGCACGTCCGGGTCCTGGCCGGTGCGCGGCCGCAGCTCCGGCACCCAGTGCGGGTTGGGCAGGAACCGGGCGTCGACGACCAGGTCGGCGTCCAGGGGCAGCCCGTACTTGAAGCCGAAGCTGAGCACGGTGGCCGTGAGCGGCGGCGCCTGGCCCTCGCGGGCGAACGCGTTCTCCAGGGTCGCGCGCAGCTGGTGGACGTTGAGGTCGCTGGTGTCCACCCACAGGTCCGCGTCGCCGGCGACGCCCGTCAGCAGCGCCCGCTCGGCCGCGATCCCGTCGATCAGCCGCCCGCTGCCCTGCAGCGGGTGCTCGCGCCGGTTGGACTCGTAGCGGCGGATCAGGACCTCGTCGCGGGCGTGCACGTACAGCACCCGCGGGCGGTGCCCGGCCGAGGCCAGCGCGCCGATCGACTCCTGCAGGTCGCTGGAGAAGGCGCGGCTGCGCACGTCGACGATCGCGGCGAACCGGCGCAGGTCACCCCGGGCGCCCAGCTCCACCATCGGCTGCAGCAGCGCCGGCGGGAGGTTGTCGACGACGTAGTAGCCGAGGTCCTCCAGGACCCGGCCCACCGTGTTCTTCCCCGACCCGGACAGCCCGGTGACGACGACGACGTCCAGCGGCGCGGTCTCGGTGCCGGCGGGGTCCAGCGGGGGCGGGACGTCCCGCTGGGGACCACCACCCTCGGGCGAGACGCTCACGAGGCGACCCCGGCGACGCGGCCGACCTCGGCCGTGCCCCCGGCGCCGGGCTGCGCGGCGCCCAGCTCGGCGGGGCCGTCCGGGCCCACCGTGGTCTCGACGGGCTGCGCCCCCGTCGCCTCCCCCACCTCCGGCTGTGCCACCGCGGCCAGGACCGCCTCCGCCGTCCGCCGGCCGATGCCGGGCACCTCCATGAGTTCCTCCAGCGTGGCGGCACGGAGCCGCTTGAGTGAGCCGAACTTCTTCAGCAGCGCCTTGCGGCGGGTGTCGCCGAGGCCCGGGACGTCGTCGAGCAGGGAGACCAGCATGCTGGCCGACCGCTTCTGCCGGTGGTAGGTGATCGCGAACCGGTGGGCCTCGTCGCGGACCCGCTGGAGGAGGTACAGGGCCTCGGAGGTGCGCGGCAGGATCACCGGGTCGGACTCCCCCGGCAGCCACACCTCCTCCATGCGCTTGGCCAGCCCGCACACGGCCACGTCGACGACGCCGAGCTCGTCCAGCGACCGGGCGGCCGCGGCCACCTGCGGAGCGCCGCCGTCGACGACCAGGAGGTTGGGCGGGTAGGCGAACCGGCGCGGGCGGCCCTCCTCCGCCGCGATCCCCTGCTCGTCGGCGCGGTCGGCCTCCTCCTTGAGGTGCCGGGCGAAGCGGCGCCGCACGACCTCGGCCATCGCGGCGGTGTCGTCGGTTCCGTGTGTGACGGAGAAGCGGCGGTAGTCGGACTTCTTCGCCAGGCCGTCCTCGAACACCACCATCGACGCCACGACGTTGGTGCCCTGCACGTGCGAGACGTCCATGCACTCGATCCGCAGCGGGGCCTCGGGGAGCTCCAGCGCCTCCTGCAGCTCGGCCAGCGCGAGCGACCGCGCGGTGAGGTCGCTGGAGCGCTTGACCCGGTGGCGCACGAACGCCTCCTTGGCGTTGCGCTCCACGGTCTCCATCAGGGAGCGCTTGTCGCCCCGCTGCGGCACCCGCAGGCTCACCCGGCTGCCGCGCAGCTCGCTCAGCAGCTCCTCGTAGACGTCGGCGTCGGCCGGCAGCTCGGGGACCAGCACCTCCTTGGGCACGGTCTCGCCGGCCTCGGCCACGCCGGTCTGCTCGTCGACGCCGCCGTACACCTGGAGCAGGAACTGCTCGACCAGCTCGCCGGTGCCGATCTCCTCGACCTTGTCGATGATCCAGCCGCGCTGGCCGCGCACCCGCCCGCCACGGACGTGGAAGACCTGCACGGCGGCCTCCAGCTCGTCCTGGGCGAAGGCGACCACGTCGGCGTCGGTGCCGTCACCGAGGACGACGGCCTGCTTCTCCATGGCCCGGTTGAGGGCACCCAGGTCGTCGCGGAGCCGGGCGGCCTTCTCGTACTCCATGGCCTCGGCGGCCGCGGCCATCTCCCGCTCCAGCCGTTTCACCATCAGGTCGGTGCGCCCGGCCATGAAGTCGCAGAAGTCGTCGACGATCTGCCGGTGCTCCTCGGGGGTGACCCGGCCGACGCAGGGGGCCGAGCACTTGCCGATGTAGCCGAGCAGGCAGGGCCGGCCGATCTGCCCGGCCCGCTTGAAGACCCCGGTGCTGCACGTCCGCGCGGGGAAGACGCGGGTGAGGGTGTCGAGGGTCTCCCGGATGGCCCAGGCGTGGGCGTAGGGCCCGAAGTACCGCACGCCCTTGCGCTTCGGACCGCGCATGACCTGCAGCCGCGGGAACTCCTCGTTCAGCGTCACGGCCAGCGACGGGTAGCTCTTGTCGTCGCGGTAGCGGACGTTGAACCGCGGGTCGAACTCCTTGATCCAGTTGTACTCGAGCTGCAGCGCCTCGACCTCGGTGCCGACGACGGTCCACTCCACGCTGGACGCGGTGGTGACCATCTGCCGCGTGCGCGGGTGGAGGCCGGAGACGTCGGCGAAGTAGCTGTTCAGCCGCTGGCGCAGGCTCTTCGCCTTACCCACGTAGATGACCCGGCCGTTCGGGTCGCGGAACCTGTAGACCCCCGGCGTCTCGGGGATGCTGCCGACCGCTGGGCGGTACGTGGACGGGTCGGGCATGGCTCCCAGACTAGGTCGCGGGGACGACAGCCCGTGACCCCGGCGGACCCGTCCGTCCCACCTGCCACAGCGGCGCTCAGCCGCCCGGACGCACGACAGGAGCGGGGCCCGTCGGGCCCCGCTCCCGGAGGTCGGTCAGGTCGTGCCGGAGGTCACCCCACGGGCTGGGAGCGCCGCACGGCCACGGCCGTCGGCACGTGCGCGGCGACCGCCGCGACGCCGCGGGCGCCCAGGCGGACGACGCGGCGGATCAGCGCCACGGCCGCGAGCAGCCCGATCGGCACGGCCGCGAAGTCGAACGCGTCCGAGACGACGTCCTTGGTCACGACGAGCAGCGAGACACCCAGGATCGCGACCAGCACGAGGGCGGAGAGCGCGCCGGAGCCTGGCTTGCCCTTGCCCTGCCACGGCTGCCCGCAGTGGCTCATGTCCGGATCGCAGTCGGGAGTGAGTGCGCTCATTCGCGGCCTCCTCGCACGGGCACAGGCGTGCCCTGGTGACGTCAGTCACAAGGGACCATACGCCTGCGTGACATCTCTCACAAGCGCAGCCGCCCTTCACGTCCCAGGGCATCCGCCGCCCCCGCCTCGCTGTCACCTCCCAGCGCTCCAGGCGCGTCGCGGGGCGACAGCAGCGCTGCCGGGTGACGGCGAGTGGGCTCCCGGCGTCAGCGGCCCAGCTCGCGGTCCAGCGCCAGGTTGAGCTCGAGCACCCGGACGTGCGGTGCGCCGACGAACCCGAGGTCGCGGCCGGCGGTGGCGTCGTCCACGAGCTGGCGGACGACGGCGGGGGCCACGCCCCGCGCGGCCGCCACCCGGTCGACCTGGATCGCCGCGTAGGCCGGCGAGATGTCCGGGTCGAGGCCCGAGGCCGAGGCGGTCACGGCGTCGGGCGGGACGTCACCCGGGTCCACCCCGTCGAAGGCGGCCACCGCGGCCCGGCGCGCGGCGACCAGGTCGGCCAGGTCCGGCGAGTTCGGCCCGAGGTTCGACCCGCCGGAGGCCGCGCCGTCGTAGCCGGACGCCGAGGGGCGGCTCTGGAAGTACTGCGGCAGCGGGTCGCCGGCGGCGTCCGTGAACGCCTGGCCGACGAGCGCGGACCCGACCACCTCGCCGTCCACGGAGACCAGCGAGCCGTCGGCCCGGCCGGGGGCGACGAGCTGGGCGAAGCCGGTGACGGCGAGCGGATAGCCGATGCCGAGGACGACGGTGGCGACGAGCAGGAGACGGACGGCGGCCACCAGCTGGCGGCCCGAGCGGAGGGCAGGCATCACGCGATCCCGGGGAGGAGGGAGACGAACAGGTCGAGGAGCTTGATCCCGGCGAAGGGCAGCAGGACGCCACCGACGCCGTAGACGAGCAGGTTGCGGCGCAACATCGCCGAGGCCGGACCCGGCCGGTACCGGACGCCGCGCAGGGCCAGCGGCACGAGCGCCACGATGATCAGCGCGTTGAACACGACCGCGGAGAGGATCGCCGACTCCGGCGAGGACAGCCGCATCACGTCCAGCGCCGCGAGCCCGGGCACCGAGCCGGCGAACATCGCCGGCAGGATCGCGAAGTACTTCGCCAGGTCGTTGGCGATGGAGAAGGTGGTCAGCGCGCCGCGGGTGATGAGCAGCTGCTTGCCGATCGCGACGACCTCGATGAGCTTCGTCGGGTCGGAGTCGAGGTCGACCATGTTGCCGGCCTCCTTGGCCGCGGTCGTCCCCGTGTTCATCGCCACCCCGACGTCGGCCTGGGCCAGCGCGGGGGCGTCGTTGGTGCCGTCGCCGGTCATGGCGACCAGCCGGCCGCCCTCCTGCTCGCGGCGGATCAGCGCGAGCTTGTCCTCGGGAGTCGCCTCGGCCAGCACGTCGTCGATCCCCGCCTCGCCGGCGATGGCGCGGGCGGTGCGCTCGTTGTCGCCGGTGACCATCACGGTGCGGATGCCCATCCGGCGCAGCTCGGCGAAGCGCTCGGCCATGCCCGCCTTGACGACGTCCTTCAGGTGCACGACGCCGAGGACCCGGGCGCCGGCCGGGCCGTGCTCGGCGAGCACGAGCGGGGTACCGCCGGCGGCGGCGATCCCGTCGACGACCTCGTCGACCGCCGGCGGCACCGTCCCGCCGAGCACCCGCACCCAGTCGGTGACCGCGCCGGCCGCGCCCTTGCGCAGGGTCCGGCCGTCGGCGAGGTCCACCCCGCTCATCCGGGTCTGCGCGGTGAACGGGACGAACTCCGCGCCGGCCAGGTCGCTCCGCTCGCGCAGCCCGTACCGCTCCTTCGCCAGGACGACGACGCTGCGGCCCTCGGGTGTCTCGTCGGCCAGCGAGGCGAGCTGGGCGGCGTCGGCCACCTCCTGCTCGCCGACCCCGGGCGCGGGCACGAACTCCGCCGCCTGGCGGTTGCCGAGCGTGATGGTGCCGGTCTTGTCGAGCAGCAGCGTGTTCACGTCGCCGGCGGCCTCGACCGCGCGGCCGCTCATCGCCAGCACGTTGCGCTGGACGAGGCGGTCCATGCCGGCGATGCCGATGGCGGAGAGCAGCGCGCCGATCGTGGTCGGGATCAGGCAGACGACGAGCGCGATGAGCACCGTCGTCGACTGGCCGGCGCCGCTCCAGGCCGCGATGGGCTGGAGCGTCACCACGGCCAGCAGGAACACGATGGTGAGCGTGCTGAGCAGGATGTTGAGCGCGATCTCGTTCGGCGTCCGCTGCCGGGCGGCGCCCTCGACGAGGGCGATCATCCGGTCGACGAACGTCTCCCCCGGCTTGCTGGTGATCTCCACGACGATCCGGTCGCTGAGCACCGTCGTCCCGCCGGTCACCGCCGAGCGGTCGCCGCCGGACTCGCGGATCACCGGCGCGGACTCGCCGGTGATCGCCGACTCGTCGACGCTGGCGATGCCCTCCACGACGTCGCCGTCGCCGGGGACGACCTGGCCGGCGACGACGACCACCCGGTCGCCGGGCCTCAGGTCGGCGGCCGGGACCTCGGTGCCGTCGAGCCGGACGGCGACCGTGGCCGTGCGGCTGGCGCGGAGGGTGGCCGCCTGCGCCCGGCCGCGGCCCTCGGCGACCGCCTCGGCGGCGTTGGCGAACAGGACGGTCAGCCAGAGCCAGACGGTGACGGCCCACCCGAAGACGGACGGGTCGCGGACGGCGAGCACGGTGGAGAACACCGAGCCGACCCAGACGACGAACACCACGGGCTGGCGGACCAGGCCCCGGGGGTCGAGCTTGCGGACGGCGCCGGCCAGCGCCTGCGGCCAGTCGATCGCCGCCCGCCGGGGCGGGCGCGGCTCGCGCGGGGCGACGGGGCGCTCCGGCGCCCGGACGGCGGTGGTCATGAGAGTCCTTCTGCGATCGGCCCGAGCGAGAGCACGGGCAGGTAGGTGAGCCCGACGACCACGAGGACGACGGCGGTGAGCAGCCCCACGAACAGCGGGCGGTGGGTGGGCAGGGTGCCGGCGGTGACCGGCGCGTGGCCCTGGGCGGCGAGCCGGCCGGCGAGGGCGAGCACGAACACGATCGGCAGGAAGCGGCCCAGCGCCATCACCAGGCCCAGCGCCACGTTGTAGAACGTCGTGTTCGCCGAGAGCCCGGCGAAGGCCGAGCCGTTGTTGTTCGCCGCCGAGGTGAACGCGTACAGCACCTCGGAGAGGCCGTGCGGCCCGGCGTTGAGCATCGAGCCGGTCCCTGCCGAGGTGGACATCGCCACCGCGGTGCCGACGAGCACGAGCGCCGGCGTCGTCAGCACGTAGAGGGAGGCGAGGGTCATCTCGCGGCGGCCCAGCTTCTTGCCGAGGTACTCCGGCGTGCGGCCGACCATGAGACCGGCGACGAACACCGCGACCAGCGCGAGCACCAGCAGGCCGTAGAGCCCGGAGCCGACCCCGCCCGGGGCGACCTCCCCCAGCATCATGTTGCCGAGCACCAGCAGGCCGCCCGTGGGCGTGTAGCTGTCGTGCATCGAGTTCACCGCGCCGGTGGAGGTGAGCGTGGTGGCGGTGCCGAACAGCACCGACAGCGGCCCCCCGAAGCGGACCTCCTGGCCCTCCGCCGCGGCGCCGGCCAGCTGCAGCGCGGCCCCCCCGGCCCGGGCCTGCGCCCAGGTGGCCAGCGCCAGCGAGGCGGCGGCGAGCCCCGCCATCACGCCGACGACGGCATAGCCCTGCCGCCGGTCGCCGACCATCCGGCCGAACGTCCGCGGCAGGGAGAACGGGATCGCCAGCAAGAGGAAGACCTCGACCAGCGAGATCCACGCGCTCGGCCCCTCGAAGGGGTGCGCCGAGTTGGCGTTGAAGAAGCCGCCGCCGTTGGTGCCCAGCTGCTTGATCGCCTCCTGCGAGGCGACCGGACCACCGGGGATGTGCTGGGTGATCCCCGCCAGAGTGGCCAGGTCGGTGCCGCCCGACAGGTTCTGCACCACACCGCCGAGGACCAGGACGACGGCGGCGAGCACCGACAGCGGCAGCAGGATGCGGGTCACCGCGCGGGTGATGTCGACCCAGGCGTTGCCCAGCGTGCCGCTGCGGGTGCGGGCGAACCCGCGCACCAGCGCCACCGCGACCGCGAGACCGACCGCCGCGGACAGGAAGTTCTGCACCGCCAGGCCGGCCATCTGGACGAGGGAGCCCATCGTCGACTCGCCCGCGTAGCCCTGCCAGTTCGTGTTGGTCACGAAGCTGACCGCGGTGTTCCACGCCGACGACGGCTCGACGGCGGACATCCCGTCGTCCAGCGGCAGCGCCTGCTGCAGCCGCTGGAGGGCGTACAGCAGCAGCACGCCGGCCAGCGAGAAGACCAGCACGCTGCGCAGGTACGCCGGCCAGCGCTGCTCGGCGTCGGCGTCCACCCCGACCAGGCGGTAGACCACGCGCTCGGCGCGGTTGTGCCGCTGACCGGTGAACACGCGGGCCATCCAGTCGCCGAGCGGCCGGTGCACCGCCACCAGTGCTCCGACCAGCAGCGCGACCTGGAGCCAGCCGGCCACCGTGGCCGACATCAGAACCGCTCCGGGAACAGCAGCGCCACCAGCAGGTAGACCACCAGGCCCACCGCCACGGCCAGCCCGATCCAGCCCTCGGCGGCGCTCACAGCCGCTCCACCCCACGGGCCACCAGCGCCAGCAGCCCGAAGACCACCAGGGTCAGCAGCAGGAACAGGACGTCACCCACGACGGGCACCCTCGATCCGGTCCGGCGGCCGGCTCTGCTGCCGGTCGCACCGGTGGCGACGCTAGGAGCGTCCGGAGGCGGGGAGAGCGGTCTTGACGGGTCCCTGACACAGCCGGGTTCCCCCTTGACGGGATCCTGACGCCGCGCACCGCGGCAGGGCGCCCGACCGGGGCGATCATGGTCGGCATGAGCACGGGCAGCGGGGTCCCCGGGACCCTGCGCATCTACCTCGGCGCCGCACCCGGCGTCGGCAAGACCTTCGCCGCCCTCGGTGAGGCGCACCGGCGCGCGTCCCGCGGGCAGGACGTCGTCGTCGGGCTGGTGGAGACCCACGGACGGCGGCGCACGACCGAGCAGCTGGCCGGGCTGGAGGTGCTGCCCCGACGCCGGGTCGCCCACCGTGGCGTCGGCCTGGAGGAGCTCGACGTCGACGCCGTGCTGGCCCGCCGGCCCGACCTCGCGGTCGTGGACGAGCTGGCGCACACCAACGCCCCGGGCTCGCCGAACGCCAAGCGCTGGCAGGACGTCGAGCGCCTGCTCGCGGCCGGCGTCGACGTGATCAGCACGGTCAACGTGCAGCACCTGGAGAGCCTCACCGACGTCGTGGAGGCCATCACCGGCGTCGCCCAGCAGGAGACGGTGCCGGACGCGGTGGTCCGCCGGGCGGCGCAGGTCGAGCTCGTGGACATGTCGCCGGAGTCGCTGCGCCGGCGGATGGCCCACGGCAACGTCTACCCGGCCGAGCGGGTGGACGCCGCCCTGGCCAACTACTTCCGCGTCGGCAACCTCACCGCCCTGCGTGAGCTGGCCCTGCTGTGGCTGGCCGACCGGGTCGACGAGGGGCTGCGCAGCTACAAGGCCGAGCACGACATCGACCACGTGTGGGAGGCCCGGGAGCGGGTCGTCGTCGCCCTGACCGGCGGCGCGGAGGGCGAGGTGCTGGTCCGCCGGGCCGCGCGGGTGGCCCGCCGCTCCGGCGGTGCGCTGCTCGCCGTCCACGTCGTCACCCCCGACGGCCTGACCGGCGGCTCCCCGGACGCGCTGCGCGCGCAGCGAGAGCTGGTGACCAGCCTCGGCGGCAGCTACCACCAGGTGGTCGGGGACGACGTCGCCGCGGCCCTCCTCGAGTTCGCCCGCGGTGCCGATGCCACCCAGCTCGTGATCGGCAGCAGCCGGCGCTCGCGTTGGGCCCGGGCCGTGCGCCGGGGCATCGGCGGGGCGATGGTCGCCGACGCCGGCGAGATCGACGTGCACATCGTCACGCACGCCCACGCCGGCTCGCACGGCTGGCGGCTGCCGCCCCTGACCGGCGCGCTGACCGCGCGGCGGCGGTGGCTCGGGCTGGCGCTCGGCCTCGCCGGGGTGCCCGTGGTGACCGCGCTGTGCCTGGCCGCGGGGGCCTCGCTGCCCGTCGTCCTCCTCGCTTTCCTCCTCCTCGTCCTCGGGGTGTCCCTGCTCGGCGGGCTGTTGCCGGCCCTGGTGGCGGCGGTCCTCGGTGGTCTGGCGGAGAACTGGTTCTTCGTCGGCCCGACCGGACGGCTGACGGTCAACCGGCTCGACGACGTCGTGGCCCTGGTGGGCGGCCTCGTCGTCGCGCTGACCGTCGCCACCGTGGTCGACCGGTCCGCCCGCCGGGCCACCGCGGCGGCGCGGTCCCGGGCCGAGACGGCGATGCTCGCGTCGCTGTCCCGCTCCGTGCTGGCCGGCGACCGGGCGCTGCCGACGCTGCTGGAGCAGATCCGGGAGGGGTTCGGCCTGCAGTCGGTGGCCATGGTCGAGCGGCGCGACGGCGGGGAGACCGTCGTCGGCACCTGCGGCGACCCGACCGGGGCCGCGGTCGACGAGGTGGCGCTCACCGACACCCTGCTGCTGCGCTGGTGCGGCCGGGGACTCGCGGCCGGCGAGCGGCGGGTCCTGGTAGCCGTCGCCGAGCAGGCCGCGGTCGCGCTGCAGCAGGCCCGGCTGGCGGCGCAGGCCGCCGAGGCGGAGCGGCTGGCGGCGGGGAACAGCATGCGGACGGCGCTGCTGGCCGCGGTCAGCCACGACCTGCGCACCCCCCTGGCCGGGATCAAGGCGGCCTCCTCGGCGCTGCGCACCGGTGGGCTCGCGCTCTCCCCCGACGACCGGGACGAGTTGGTCGCCACGGTGGACGAGTCCGCGGACCGGCTCACCGCGCTCGTCGAGGACCTGCTGGACATGAGCCGGCTGCAGGCGGGTGCGGTCAGCCCGGCGCTGGTCGCCACCGACCTGCCCGAGGTGGTGCACCGGGCGCTGGACGAACTGGACGCCGCCGACCGGCCGCGGGTGACCGTCGACTGGCCGGACGACCTCCCCCCGGCGCTGGCCGACCCCGGGCTGGTCGAGCGGGTGGTCGCCAACCTCGTGGGCAACGCCGTCCGGCACGCCCCCGACGGCCCGGTGACGGTGCGCGGGGGCTGCGCCGCCGGCCGGGTGGAGCTGCGGGTCGCCGACCGCGGGCCGGGGATCCCGGAGGCGGACCGGGAGCGGGTGTTCGCCCCGTTCCAGCGCCTCGGGGACGCTCCGGCCGGGCACGGCGTCGGCCTCGGGCTGGCGGTCGCCCGCGGGCTGACCGGGACGATGGGCGGCACCCTCGGAGCCGAGGACACCCCCGGCGGCGGGCTGACGATGGTGTTGTCCCTGGAGATGGCGCCGGTGCCGGCGGTCGCCCCGTGAGCCGCGTGCTGGTCGTCGATGACGACCCCCAGCTGCTGCGGGCCCTGCGGATCACGCTGCGGGCGGCCGGGCACGAGGTGGTGACCGCCGCCGACGGCCGCAGCGCGCTGAAGGAGGCCGCCGCGGCACACCCCGACGTCGTCGTCCTGGACCTCGGGCTGCCGGACCTCGACGGGACCGAGGTGCTGGCCGGGTTGCGCCCGTGGTTCGCCGGGCCGGTGCTGGTGCTCTCGGCGCGCACGGACAGCACCGACAAGGTGGAGGCGCTCGACGCCGGCGCCGACGACTACGTGACCAAGCCCTTCGACATGGGTGAGCTGCTCGCCCGGTTGCGGGCGCTGTCGCGGCGGGCGGCTCCCGGGCCGGACGAGCCGGTCGTGGTCACCGACCACTTCACCGTCGACCTGGCCGCGAAGCAGGTGACCATGGACGGCGTCCCCGTCCGCCTGACGCCGACCGAGTGGGGGTTGCTGGCCGAGCTGCTGCGCGCTCCGGGCCGGCTGGTCGGGCAGCGGCAGCTGCTGCAGGCGGTGTGGGGCCCCGGCTACGAGCGGGAGACCAACTACCTGCGGGTCTACCTCAACCAGCTGCGCCGCAAGCTCGAGCCCGACCCGGCGCACCCGCGCTACCTGCGCACCGAGCCGGGCATGGGCTACCGCTTCACGCCCTGAGGCCCACCCCGCGGCCGCTCGCTGTCACCTCCCAGCGGTCCTGTCGGGTCGCGGGGCGACAGCAGCGCTGCGGGGTGAGGGTGAGCCGACGGCGGTCGCGTCAGCCGGCCGCCTCGGCCCAGACCGGGCCGGCGGTGACCTGCCCCTCCGCGAGGCGGGGGAAGTGCGCGCCGACCCCGGTCGTGCCCTGGTCGGCGAGCGCCCGCCACAGCTCCCGCCGGGTGCGGGCGGCCGTCGCCGGGTCGACGTCTCCCATCGACCGCCAGGCCGGCTCGGCGAGCTGGACGGGGCAGGTGATGGCGTCGCCGAGGAGCAGCACCCGCCGGTCGGCGGAGTCACCGCCAGGCACAGGTGCCCCGGCGTGTGCCCGGGGGTGAGCACGGCCTCGATCCCGGGCGCGACCTCGGCGTCCCCGGTCAGGGCGCGCAGCCGCGGGGTGCCGGCCCAGCGCCGGAAGCCGTCCCGGACGTGCGCGGCCATCTCGCCGGGACCGTCGACGAAGTGCGCCCGGTCCCCCGCGCCGAACCAGACGGTCGCCGCGGGGAACACCGGCTCGCCGGCCAGGTCGAACAGCCAGCCGACGTGGTCGCTGTGCAGGTGGGTGCAGACCACGTCGGTGACGTCGTCCGGCCGCACCCCGAGCGCCCGCAGGCCGGTCGGGAGCTGGCCGCCGGTGAGCGACATGCCGTCCGGCAGCTCGTCCCGCTCCGGCCCCAGCCCCGCGTCGACGAGGACCACGCGGCCGCCGGTGCGGACGACGAAGCAGCCGATCGGCAGCCAGGCCGCGTCGCCACGGTCGAAGAACGCGGGCTGCGCCCCGGGGTCGACGTCGTCGCCGAAGTAGCTCCGGCGCACGACGAACGTCCCGTCCGAGACGGCGTCCACCCGGACGTCCCCGGCCTCCACCGGCTAGCTGGCCTTCTTGCGAGTCCGCTTCTTCGGCGCGGCGGCGGCCTCGACGGCGTCGGCGTCCAGCAGCGGACGCAGGTACCGGCCGGTGTGGCTCTCCTCCACCGTCGCGAGGAACTCCGGCGGCCCCTCGGCGACGACCGTGCCGCCGCGGAACCCGCCCTCGGGACCCATGTCGATCAGCCAGTCGGCGCTCTTGATCACGTCGAGGTTGTGCTCGATGACGATGACCGAGTTGCCCTTCTCGACCAGGCCCTGGAGCACCAGCAGCAGCTTGCGGATGTCCTCGAAGTGCAGGCCGGTGGTGGGCTCGTCGAGGACGTAGATGCTGCGGCCGTTGCTGCGCTTCTGCAGCTCGCTGGCCAGCTTGACACGCTGCGCCTCGCCGCCGGAGAGCGTGGTGGCCGGCTGCCCGAGCCGCACGTAGCCCAGCCCCACCTCGGTGAGGGTGCGCAGGTAGCGGGCGATCGAGGGGATGGCGGCGAAGAAGTCCGCGGCCTCCTCGATGGGCATGTCGAGCACCTCGGCGACCGTCTTGCCCTTGTAGTGCACCTCGAGGGTCTCCCGGTTGAACCGGGCGCCCTTGCAGACCTCGCACGGCACGTAGACGTCGGGCAGGAAGTTCATCTCGATCTTCAGCGTGCCGTCGCCCGAGCAGGCCTCGCAGCGGCCGCCCTTGACGTTGAAGGAGAAGCGGCCGGGCAGGTAGCCCCGCATCTTCGCCTCGGTCGTCTGCGCGAACAGCTTGCGGACGGCGTCCCAGACCCCGGTGTACGTGGCGGGGTTCGACCGCGGGGTGCGGCCGATCGGCGACTGGTCGACGTGCACCACCTTGTCCAGGTGCTCCAGGCCGGTGATGGTGCGGTGCCGGCCGGGCACCTGCCGCGCACGGTTCAGCTCGTTGGCCAGCACCGTGTAGAGGATGTCGTTGACCAGGCTCGACTTGCCGGAGCCGGAGACACCGGTGACGCCGACGAGCACGCCCAGCGGGAACGTGACGTCGATGCCCTTGAGGTTGTGCTCCCGCGCGCCCTTGACCACCAGCTCCCGGCCGGGCGTGGGCTCGCGCCGCTTCGCCGGGACGGTGATCTCCTTGCGGCCGGACAGGTACTGGCCGGTGAGCGACCGCTCGCTGGCCAGCAGGTCGGCGACGGTGCCGCTCACCACGACCTCGCCGCCGTGCTCGCCGGCGCCCGGGCCGATGTCGACCACCCAGTCGGCGATCTTGATCGTGTCCTCGTCGTGCTCGACGACGATGAGCGTGTTGCCCATGTCCCGCAGCCGGATCAGCGTCTCGATGAGCCGGGTGTTGTCCCGCTGGTGCAGGCCGATCGACGGCTCGTCGAGGACGTAGAGGACGCCGACCAGCCCCGAGCCGATCTGGGTGGCCAGCCGGATCCGCTGGGCCTCACCACCGGCCAGGGTGGCGGCGGGTCGGTCGAGCGACAGGTAGTCCAGCCCGACGTCGACCAGGAACGACAGCCGTGCCTGGATCTCCTTGAGCACCCGGTCGGCGATCGCCCGCTCCCGCTCCCCCAGCACGAGGGAGTTCAGCCACTCCGACGCCTCGCCGATCGACAGCCCGGTCACCTCGGCGATCGACCGGTCCATGAGCTTGACGGCGAGGATCTCCGGCTTGAGCCGGGTGCCGTGGCAGACGGGGCACGGGACGTCCCGCATGTAGCCCTCGTACTTGTCCTTCATGTAGTCGCTGTCGGTGTCCTCGTGCCGGCGCTCCAGGAACGGCAGGACACCCTCGAACGCGGCGTAGTAGCTGCGCTCGCGGCCGTAACGGTTCTTGTAGCGGACGTGCACCTGGTCCGGCGAGCCGTGCAGCACGGCCTTCTGCACCTTGGCGGGCAGCCGCTCCCACGGGTCGTCCATCGAGAAGCCGAGCTGCTGCGACAGGCCAGTGAGCAGGCGGAGGAAGTACTCGTTGCTCATCGAGCCGGCCCACGGCGCGATCGCCCCCTGCGCCAGGCTCTTCCCCGGGTCGGGGACCACCAGCTCCGGGTCGACCTCCTTGCGGGTGCCGATGCCGGTGCACTCGGGGCAGGCGCCGAACGGGCTGTTGAACGAGAAGCTGCGCGGCTCCAGGGCCTCGAACGACAGCCCGTCGTCGACGCAGGCCAGGTGCTCGGAGAACGTGCGCTCGCGGTGCTGGTCGCCCTCCGGCAGGTCGACGAACTCGAGGACGACGAGGCCGCCGGCCAGCCCGAGCGCGGTCTCCACCGAGTCGGTGAGCCGGCGCTTGGCGCTCTCCTTGACGGTGAGCCGGTCGACGATCACCTCGATGGAGTGCTTCTCCTGCTTCTTGAGCTTCGGCGGCTCGGTCAGCGGGTGCACGGTGCCGTCGACCCGGACGCGGGAGAAGCCCTGGGTCTGCAGCGAGCTGAACAGGTCGACGTACTCGCCCTTGCGGGCCCGGACCACCGGGGCCAGGACCTGGAACCGGGTGCCCTCCTCCATGGCGAGCACCTGGTCGACGATCTGCTGCGGGGTCTGCCGGGAGATCGGCTTGCCGCAGTTGGGGCAGTGCGGCTGGCCGGCCCGCGCGTAGAGCAGGCGCAGGTAGTCGTAGACCTCGGTGATCGTGCCGACGGTCGACCGCGGGTTGCGGTTGGTCGACTTCTGGTCGATCGAGACCGCGGGCGACAGGCCCTCGATGAAGTCGACGTCCGGCTTGTCCATCTGGCCGAGGAACTGCCGGGCGTAGGCCGACAGCGACTCGACGTAGCGCCGCTGGCCCTCGGCGAAGATCGTGTCGAACGCGAGGCTCGACTTGCCCGAGCCCGACAGTCCGGTGAAGACGATCAGCGCATCGCGCGGCAGGTCGAGGTCGACGTCCTTGAGGTTGTGCTCGCGGGCGCCGCGGACGACGAGGCGGTCCATGGGTGTCCTGTCGGTCGGTGTGCTCGGGTGGTCGGCCGGGGCCGCGTCGGCGGGAGGGGGCAGCCGTGCAGAACAGAGCTGCTCAGGCGGCCGCCGCGGCCGGCGACGGGAGGGGGTCGAAGACCGGCGCGTGACGGCGCCACGGCCGCCGGCGTTCCAGATCTCCGGCCAGCCAGAGTAGTCGTCCTTCGGCTCCCGGGGGGCCGACCAGCTGGACCGCCAGGGGCCACCCCTCGGGCCGGGTGCCGGCCGGGACCGACGCCGCCGGGACACCCGCGAGGTTCCACGGCGAGGCGAACGGGGCCCACCGCGCGTTGGCCGTCACGTTGGCCAGGAAACCGCGCTCGTGCCACGGCCGCGCGGCCAGCGGCGGGCCGGTGGTCACCGGGGTGAGCAGCACGTCGACGTCGGCGAAGAAGGCCTCCGTGCGGGCGCGGAACCGGTCGGCCGGCCCCGGCCGGACCAGGTCGAGCCGGCGGGCGGCGCGGCCCAGCCGGGCGTGGGTGCGGCTGCGCGGCTCCAGCGCCGCACGCGAGAGACCGAGGAACTCCGCGTCGTCCTCCGCGCCGGCGAACCAGCGGACCAGCCCGGCGACGGCGGCCTCGGTCGGGACGACCAGGTCGCGCCGGACGACGCTGTGCCCCGCCTGCCGCAGCAGCTCGGCGGTCTCCTCCACCGCCGCGCGGGCGGCGCGGTCTGCCCGCACCCCCGGCACCGGCGACCGGAGGCTGACCGCGATCCGCAGCGGCCCCGGATCGGCCGGCGCCGCGGGCTCCTCCCCCGCCAGCACGGCGAGGGCGAGGGCCTGGTCGGCCACGGTGGTGGTGAGCGCGCCGTTGACGGCCATGCCCGACCAGTCGTCGGCGCCGATGCCGCCGGGCAGCACGCCCCGGCCGGGCTTGACGGTGACCAGGCCGCAGGCGGCGGCGGGCAGCCGCAGCGAGCCCATGCCGTCGTTGCCGTGCGCGAGCGGGACCACGCCCGCGGCGACCGCGGCGGCGCTGCCCCCGGAGCTGCCGGCCGGCGAGCGAGCGGTGTCCCAGGGGTTGCGGGCGACCGCGCCGGCGGAGTCGGTCGAGGCGTACAGGCACAGCTCCGGCACGCGGGTGATGCCGAGCACGACGGCGCCGGCCTCCCGCAGCCGGGAGACGACCGGGTGGTCCGCGGTCGCCGGGACGGGCCGGCCGGCGGACGAGCCGTCGGTGGCGATCTCGCCGGCGACGGCGACGTTGTCCTTGATCGCCACGGGGACACCGGCCAGGGGCAGCCGGGCCCGGTCGGGCGACGCGTCGACCGCCGCCGCCTCGGCCAGCGCCGCCTCGCGGCGGACCACCCGGAAGGCGCCGATCCGCGGCTCGACCGCGTCGAGGTGGGCCAGGTGCGCGCGCACCACCTCGACGGCGGTGAGCTCCCCCGACCGCACGCGGGCGGCGATCTCGGTCGCGGGCAGCCCCACCAGCGGACGGGGGGTGGAGCCGGGCAGACCTCCGCTAGCGTCCATGCCCAGGACCGTAGCCGCGGCCGCCGACAGTTCCCGGAGGGAGTCGAGGATGAGCACCGATCCGTACACCGGGGCCGTCACGGTGGGTGGCCCGGCCGCCGTCCGCGAGCTGCCGGGGCTGACCGTCGCCAAGCTCGCCGTCGGCGAGATGGACAACAACGCCTACCTCCTGCGCGACGAGGCGACCGGCGAGGCGCTGCTCATCGACGCGGCCACCGACGCCGAGGCGCTGCTGGCGCTGATCGGGGACGCCGACCTGCGCACCGTCGTCACCTCGCACGGGCACTGGGACCACCACCGCGCCCTGCCGGAGGTGGTCGCCGCGACCGGAGCGCTGACCGTCGCCCACCCCGCCGACGCCGCGGACCTGCCGGTGCCGGTCGAGCGCCCGGTGCAGCACGGCGACACCGTCCGCGTGGGCGAGCACGACCTCGAGGTGATCCACCTCCGCGGGCACACGCCGGGCAGCATCGCGCTGTTGTGGCGCGGGCGCGGGGACACCGGCCCGCACCTGTTCACCGGCGACTGCCTGTTCCCCGGCGGGGTCGGCAACACCCAGAAGGACCCGGCCCGTTTCACCAGCCTGCTGGACGACGTCGAGGAGCGGCTCTTCCGGCCGCTGCCCGACGAGACCTGGGTCTACCCCGGCCACGGCGGGGACACCACGCTCGGCGCCGAGCGGCCGGCCCTCGCGGAGTGGCGCGCCCGCGGCTGGTGACTCGTCGTCGAGCCGCCGGGGAGCTCTGCCACCGACGGTGGAACCGTCCCCGATGAGGCGTCCGCCAGGCAACGGTCCCGTCCCACAGCGATCCGAGCACCGACCCAGGCCTCCCACGCGAGCCCTGATGTCCGACCGCCCCACTCAGCGTGAGCCGAGCCAGCAGCGAGCGGACTGCTGGTCCTGCTGCCGCTGGACGCACCCGGTGACGACCGTGTCGCTCGCGTCGAACGTCAGCTGCACCTGCGGCTCGTAGAGCTGCACGAAGAGGTCGGCCGGCACCTCCAGGACCTGCGAGCTCATCGGCCCGTCGGGTCCGGCGAACCACCGGCGGACCGACCCCGCGCTCTCGAGGACGAACAACTGGCCCGCCGAACCTCGCGCCGTCGGCTCGGGCGCCGTCGCCAGGTCGGGATACCTCAGGTACGGCCCCCTCTCCACCCAGCCGGAGGAGGCAGACCACACCGGCCCCGGAGCGGTGCCCCCGCCGGCTTGCACGCCACCACCCGTGCACGCCTGCCAGTAGATCTCGTCGTAGGTCAGGCCTCGACGAGTGTCCGGCACCGGCGCCCACACACCGTCGACCAACCGCCGGATCTCGACGTCGAACACCGGACCGGGACCTTCCGCGGGGATGAGTATCTCGCCGGCCAGGTAGGCCTCGTCCACCACCGCGAGGGTGTAGAGCCCGTCCGCGAGGACGCAGACGAGGCCACCTGGCTCATCCGCCTCGGCGACAGTGGTTCCTCCGGTCGTGACGTCGTACCCGATCAACTGCCCACCGGTGTCGACCCAGACGACGTCCTCCTGGACGCCGATCAGCTCGATCCCACTGCCCTGTCCGACGATCTCGAGGCCGCCGAACTCACGGGCGAACTCGTCCTCGGCGACCGTCGCGCCCGCGGCGTCCACGACCAGCACCTTGACCGCTCGCGCCTCGCACTCCTCCGCCGCGCAGGCGCGGCGCGTGACGACGACGCCGTCGCCGTAGGCCGCCATGGCGAACTCCTGACCGGGCAGGCGGACGACGTCGGTGGACCGGCCGGTGTGGTCGATCCGCGAGAGCGCAGCGCGGTCGCCGTCCGCCCTCAGGACCCACGCCTGCCCCTCCCCCGCGACCAGTGCGATGAGCGACTCGACGTCGAAGGTCGCCGCGAACTCGCTCGGCACGCTGGGCACGGCCGGCTCCTGCGCGTCGCCCCCGCCTCCGGTGCACGCAGACGTCGCGATGAGGACGCCCACGGCTCCCGCGACGAGCAGGCCGGGGACTCGTCGGGGAGCTCGGGTCATCGCGAACCGATCCAGCACCGGGCGGACGGCCACTCGTGCGTGATGCACCCGACGAGGACGGTCGGGCTGGCGTCGAACAGCAGCATCGGCGTCGGGCCGTGGTCCTGGGAGAAGACGTCGGCCGGCACCTCGAGGGGCTCCTCCTCACGCGGCGCCCCCGCGGAGCCGACAACGCGTCGGATCTGACCGGGTGCGTCGAGGACGAACACCTGGTCCCCCTGGCCGAAGGCGACCGCCTCGGGGGCGCGTTCGAAACTCGGCGGGCTCAGATACGGCCTCGGGTCCGGGTAGCCGGGGAACGCGGGATACCAGTCCTCACCCGGGTCCTGCGGACGGTCGGAGCTCGTCTCCCCCGTGCCCGGGTCCCAGGACACGAACGTCTCGGCGGACATCGGCAGGATGTCGGAGGTCTCCAGCCAGACCGCGTCCCCGTCCACCCCGAGGATGTCGACCGAGTCGCAGGTGCCCGACTCGCAGTAGGGAGCCCCCTCCCTGCGCGCGATCTCCTCCTCGGCCACGGTCTCCCCGGCCCGGTCCAGCACCCGCACCTCGGCCACGGTGTCCTCGCAGTCGTCACCGTCGCACCTGACGCGCGCCACGACGACGCCGTCGCCATAGGTCGCCATCCCGTGCCGCAGACCCGTCAGCCGCGCGACCTCGGTCAGCTCCCCGGTGTGGTCGAGCCGGGAGACCGAGGCGCCGCCGTCCACCTCCGACAGGATCCACGCCGCGCCGGCGCCGGCCACGACCTGCAGCGCGCGGTCGACCTCCGCCGTCGCCGCGAATTCCGCCGGCGGGCTGGGGACCACCGGGGCGTCGACATCGGCGCCACCCCCACACGCCGGCACCAGGGCGAGGGCACACGCGGAGAACCCCCACAGGAGCCTGTGTCCTCCTTGACGAGACATCGGGCCTCCACAGTTGTGAGTCGGGCGAGTTCTACCGCACCCCGCGACGAGGAGGGACGGGCGATGCAGAACAGCAACCCAGACGGAGAACGCCGTGGTCAGCGGCGCGACACCGATGTCGGGGCGGGCTCGGCCCGTGAGTCGCCTGAGCGGCGCAGTGAGCGAGCGCCTACGTGGGCCGCGGCCCGGCCGTCGCCGTGACCCGGTAGACCGCGCCGACGTCCGTGCGTCCGACGGCGGTCAGCTCGACGTCGTCGCGCAGGTCCGCCGGGGTCAGGTGGTAGTCCGACGCCGGACGGTCGAACCAGACGAGGTAGGTGGGCCCCGCCCGCACCGCCGCGCGGAGGGCGTCCAGGTCGTGCGGCGGCACCCGGTCCGAGGCGTGGTAATGCTCACGCGGGCTCTCCGAGACCGCCCGACCGGTCAGGAACCAGACGCCCCAGGGGTCGTCGCTGACGACGGTGGCGCCGGACGGTACGGCCGCCACCAGGTCGCGGCTGTCCGCCGACTGCCACGGTCCGCGGGTGAACGACAGCGCGTCCTCGCCGGCCGCCGACACCTGCCGCACCGTGGCCGGGAGGAGGCACCAGGCCGCGACTCCGACCATCGCCGCCGCGCAGAGCAGCCGCCCCGGCCGGGGCAGCCGGTCCAGGACGAGGTCCGCGGACACGGCGAGGGCCGCGACCAGCGGGACGACCAGCGGGGACAGCAGCCGCAGGCCCAGCACGTTGACGTTCGCGCCGGCGGTCATCGCGACGAGGACGGCGAAGGACAGGACCACCGCCCCGGCCGCGACGCCCAGCACGGCGGCGCGCGGGTCCGCCGGCCCGGCCCGGCGGGCCGCGACCGCGAGCGCGGCGACCCCGGCGACCAGCAGCGCCGTCGACCACAGCCGCGCGTCGAGGGAGAGGTCGCCGGGCGTCAGCCAGCGCGCGACCGTGGTGACCCCGCCGGTGAGGACGTCCCGGACGGAGAGCGCGTTGGCCACCCGCTCACCGGAGGGGTCGCCGGTCAGCGCGACGTTGCGGAGCAGCCAGCCGCCGACGGGGACGGCGTAGGCGACGCCGAAGAGGATCCCGGCACGGATCCGCTGCGGCCACGGGACGGGCCGCAGCAGGAGCACGGCGACCGCGACCGGCAGCAGGGAGACGCCCGCGTAGCGCACCAGCGTCGCCGCGGCGGCGACGAGCCCGGCCGCGACCACCCACCGGGCCGGCGCCCGCCCCGTCGCGGCGATCCGCCCGAGCAGGGCCAGGAGGACGGCGGACAGCAGGATGTACAGCGGCTCCGACCACAACCACCCGTGAACGGCGAGCAGCGGCGCCGAGACGGCGGCGGCACCCGCGGCGGTGACCGCGACCGCCCGGCGCACGTAGCGGTCCAGCACCCAGCCGAGCCCGAGGACGACGGCGGCGAGACACACGAGGTTCAGCGCACGCGCCGCCCCGACGGCGAACCCGCCGTGCGCGGGGAGCGCCAGCAGCCACGACAGGCCGGGGGCGTAGAGCGACTGCGGCCGGCCGTCCAGGCCGACGACGCCGTGACCGGAGGCGACGCCGTCGGCGGCCGCGAGGTAGGCGACCGAGTCGGGGCTGAGGCCGAGCCCGTCCCGTCGGGTGGACACCAGGACCAGGAGCGGGGCCAGGAGCGCGGGTCCGGCGAAGGCGGCTGCTCGCTGGAGACCGGCCCGGGACACCTCCCGAGTGTCGGACCGGGGGCGGCGGCCGGCACCTCCGCGCGGCCACCCCGAGCGGCTAGCCCTCGTCGTCCTCGTCGAAGAGCGCGACCAGCTCGTCGGCGGTCCCGGCCACGTGCAGCGGCACGACCGAGACCAGCCACTCGGGTCGCCGCTGGTCGACGTCGACGGCGAGGTTCCACGCGGAGTGGGCGGTGAGCGGACCGAAGCAGGCGTCGTCGCCGTCGTCCTCCACGGCCACCTCGACCAGCCACGTGTCGGACAGGTCCGCGGCCAGCTCCGCGAAGTCGGGCTCGGAGCCGTCCTCCGGCTCGGGCAGGTCGGCCGCGACGGGATAGATGAGCGCCATGCCGGAACGCTAGTGGGTCCGGCGACCCCGGTGCCGGTCCGCGGCGCCCAGCTGCCGGGCCCACCAGCGCAGCAGGTGCTCGTGTCGGGCCACCCGGGCGGCCGTCCGGCCGGATCGGGCGAGGTCGGCTCCCTCCGCGGGGAACAGCAGGAGCTCGGTGTCCACGCCCCGGCGCTCGAGCTCGGCCGAGAAGGCGATCCCCGGCCCCCGCAGGTCCCGCTCCCCGCAGACCACCAGGGTCGGCGCGGCGACGGCGTCGGCCGGCGGGTCGTCCGGCGGCGCGAACTCGAGGACGGCGGCGGCGAACCGGTCGCTGCGGCGGATCAGCTCGACGGCGAGCGCGCCGCCGGCCACGCCGACCCGGCCGGCGTCGAGTCGCGGGTCCTCGAGGGCCGCGTCGAGGAGGGCGAGGACGGCGTCGGCGTCGCCCTCGTCGGCCTGCACGACCGCCAGCCCCCCGGTGACGGCGACCTGGACGTCGTCATCCAGGACCCAGCCCCCGTTTCCGGGGCGGACGTGCAGGAGGACCGGGTGCGGACCCGCGCCGGGGGGCACGGTGACCCGGCCGGCTGCCGGGGAGCCGTCGGCGGCCGACGCCGCGAGGGGCGTGGCCCGGTGCACCCGGCCGGTCGCCGCGAGGGGGCTGCCGAACGCGGTCAGCAGCCGCCGCCTCCCGGGCGTGACGGCGATGAGCTCCCCCGCCGACCCGTCGTGGCCGACCGTCGCGACGACGACGCCCCCCGCCGACGCCACCCCGCGCACCGTGAACGGGCCCTCGACGAGGACCTCGGGGTCGCCCCCGGCCGGGAGCAACCGCAGCAGCTCCACCGCCCCCCGCCGCGCGACGCCGACCAGGATGCCGCGCCCGTCGACCAGCGGCCCCGCCACCACTGCCCCGTGCACCGGTACCGGCTCGGGGGTGCCCCCGTCGACCGGCACCCGGCAGAGGGAGGCCTCCCCCGGCGCGTCCGCGGTGACCAGCCACACGTGGTCCCCGCTGGGCGCCCAGGCCGGGCTGCCGCCCACCGCCGCGCCGGAGACGAGCCGGCGTGCGTCGGAGCCGTCCGCGCGGACGACGACCAGGTCGGCAAGGGACCCTGCGGCGCGGCGGGCGACGACGGCGAGCGCCGCGCCGTCAGGACTCCAGGTCACCCCGGTGCAGTCGTCGTCCGGGTCGCCGACGAGCCGCGGCACCGGGAGGACGGCGTCGTCGTCGGCGAGCAGGTCGGGGAGGTCGAGGACGTGCACCGAGCTCCGCCGGTCGGCGAGCGGGCCGAGGTCGTCCGGACGGGACCGCCGCGGGGTGATCAGCCGCGGGGCGTCGGGGTCCGCGGGGCCGCCGGTCGGCGCGGTCCAGGCCAGTCGCCGCGAGTCCGGGGACCACACCGGCGCCCCGGCGCCGAGCGGAGCGCCGGTCAGCCGCCGCGGCGCGCCCCCGGCGGTGGGCAGGACGTGCACCTGGGGCGGCCCGCTGTCCGCCGCCGCGAGATAGGCCAGCCATCGCCCGTCCGGTGAGAACGCCGGGTGGCTGGCGCAGCCCCCGGAGGTGAGCGGCCGGGCCGGCGCCGACGCGTCGGTGGGCACCGCCCAGAGCCGGCCGCGGTACCCGTTCTCCCCGACGTCGGGCCGGGTCACCGCGACGACGGCGATCCGCCCGTCCGGCGCGACCGCCGGGATGCCCGGCGTGCGCAGGAGGGCCAGGTCGTCGGGACGCACGGGCGCCGACGCTAGCGGGCCGGGATCAGCCCTGCCGACGTCCGTCCTGGCCGATCTCCTCCGCCACCGCGGCGTTCGTGGACTCCGCCTCCGCCGAGGCCGCCGGGCCGACGGCGGTGGTCGTGTCGGCGACGTCGGCGGTCTCGGCCGCCTCGGTGGAGAACTGCCCCCGGGTCTTGACCAGGCTGGCCACGGTCGCGATCAGGATGACGCCGAGGATGATCGTCAGGGACAGCCAGATGGGGATCGTGGGCACCGACTCGATGTGCTCCCCGCCGTTGATGAACGGCAGCGTGTTGTCGTGCAGCGCCTCCATCACCAGCTTGACGCCGATGAAGGCGAGGATCACGGCCAGGCCCAGCGAGAGGTAGACCAGCCGCTGGAGGAGGCCACCGAGCAGGAAGTACAGCTGCCGCAGGCCCATCAGCGCGAAGACGTTCGCCGTGAAGACGATGAACGGCTCCTTGGTCAGGCCGAAGATCGCCGGGATGCTGTCGAGGGCGAAGATCAGATCCGTGGTGCCCAGCGCCAGGAAGACGATGATCATCGGGGTCCAGAACTTCTTGCCGTTCTCCAGGACCCGCAGCTTCGCGCCGTGGAACTCCCCGGTGATCGGCAGCACCCGGCGCATCGACCGGATGAACGCGTTCTCCTCGAAGTCCTCCTCCTCGCCACGGTTCCGCACGAGGTTGATCGCGGTGTACACGAGGAACGCGCCGAAGATGTAGAAGACCCAGGTGAACCGGGTGATCAGCGCGGCGCCGAGCAGGATGAAGATCCCGCGCAGGACGAGCGCGATGATGATCCCCACCATCAGCACTTCCTGCTGCAGCGGCCGGGGCACCCGGAACCGCGCCATGATGATCACGAAGACGAACAGGTTGTCGACCGAGAGCGAGTACTCGGTCAGCCAGCCGGCGTAGAACTCCGTGCCGAACTGCGAATCGGTGATCGCCCACAGCACCGCGCCGAAGACCAGCGCCAGGCCCACGTAGAAGCCGACCCAGAGGCCGGCCTCCTTCATGGAGGGTTCGTGCGGGCGGCGGGCGACGATGACCAGGTCGGCCAGGAGCAGAGCGGTGAGCCCCACGAAGGTCGCGATCTCGAACCAGACGGGGAGCTCATGCACGGGTCAGGACTCTACGGGCCGAGGGGTGCCGGGACCCGGCGGGAGTCGTTTTCGCGACACCGCGTGCGGATCCTCGGAGGCGTTCTCCAGAGCCTCCGCGAGCGCCCGGACGGCGGCGCGCAGCACGGCCGTGTCCCGGGGGCCGAGCACGCCGACCAGGGAGTCCAGCGCCCGGATGCGCAGGCCCTCCGCCTGCTGCAGCACGGCCCGGCCGGACTGGGTGACCTCGAGGACCGTGGCGCCGGCCGCGCCCGCCGGGGCGGCGGGGTGCCGGCCCCGCCGGAGCAGGCCCCGGCGGAGCAGTGCCTCGGTGGTCGCGTCACCGGCGTCGTCCACCTGACCGCTGCGCCGGGCGACCGCCCGGGGGTGCCGGGCGCCCTCCGCGACGGCCAGCAGCGCCGCCAGCTCCCCGCGGCGCAGCCCGGTGGCCTCCTCCACCCGCTCGACCACGCGGTCGGTGGCGCGGAAGACGTCGGTGAGCTCGTCGGCGAGCTCGAGGACGGTCCCCAGCCGGGCGCCGGGGACCTCGGCCGACCGCGACCGGCCCAGCTGCGGCGCCGTCACCGGGACTCCCCGGCCGGCTCGACGGCGGGAGACTCGGCCGGCGCCTCCGCGGCGGCGGCGCGGGTCCGGCGGTCCTTGCGGAGGCTGGCGACCGTGGTGACGAGCAGCGTCCCGAGGATGACCGCGAGCGACAGCCAGGTGGGCACCTCGGGGATCAGGGTGATGTGCTCGCCCCCGTTGACGAACGACAGCTCGTTGGTGTGCAGCGCGTGGATGACGAGCTTGGCGCCGATGAAGCCGAGGATGACCGCCAGGCCGTAGGCCAGGTAGACGAGCCGGTCGAGCAGGCCGTCGATGAGGAAGAAGAGCTGGCGCAGACCCAGCAGGGAGAACGCGTTGGCGGCGAACACCAGGTAGGTCTCCTGGGTCAGGCCGAAGATCGCCGGGATGGAGTCGACGGCGAAGATGACGTCGGCGCTGCCGATCGCGATGAGCGCGATCATCAGCGGGGTGATGAACCGCTTGCCGTCGACCTTCGTGACCAGCCGGTCGGAGTGGTACTCCGTGGTGGTCGGCAGCACCCGGCGCACGAGCCGCAGGACGCTGTTCTCCTCGTAGTGGTCGTCGCCGCTGTGCCCGCCGCTCTTGGCCTGGACGTACGCGGTGTAGATCAAGATCGCGCCGAAGAGGTAGAAGACCCAGCTGAAGTTCTCGATGGCCGCGGCGCCGACGAGGATGAAGACGGTGCGAAGCACCAGCGCGAAGGCGATGCCGAACAGCAGCACCTTCTGCTGCAGCTGCCGGGGCACCGCGAAGCTGGCCATGATCAGGACGAAGACGAAGAGGTTGTCCACCGAGAGGCTCTTCTCGGTGATGTAGCCGGCGAAGTACTCGCCGCCGTACTGGGGCCCGGCGAACCAGAGGACGCCGAGCCCGAACAGGACGGCGATCCCGACGTAGACGCCCGACCAGGTCGCGGACTCCCGCAGCGTGGGGGCGTGCGGGGTGCGCACGTGGCCGACGAAGTCGAAGACGATCATCGCCACGACGCCGGCGACGGTCAGGGCCCAGACCCAGGTGGGGACGTCCATGCGTGTTTCCTCCGGTCGACAGAGAGGTGTCGGTACCGGAGGTCTCTCCCGCCGCGAGCCCAGGGCCTCGTGACCGGCAGCGCCGGAGGTCATCGGACCTCGTACTGACGACACTGCCGCGTAGGGATACTCCCCTCCACGTGAGCCCGCCCGCTGCGTCGTCCCGGGGCGCGGAGCATCGGGCCGTCGCGTCAGGCGGTCTCAGAGGGGAGAACGCCGCGGGCCGGCGTCGAGTTCCCGCCGGCCGGTGACCTCCCTCTCAGGTGGGCCGCCTGCTCTTCGGCAGCGCCTGGACGATCGCGTCGTAGGAGGTGTCGATGAGCTCGCGCACGTCGTCGTCGGGCACCGGCCCGGTGAAGTCGACGGCGTTCCAGCCGTACCGGCCGATGTAGGCGCTCACCGTCACCGCGCCGGGGTAGCGGTCCCGCCACTCCGCGGCCTCGGCGGAGTCGCGGCCGCACTTCACCCCGACGGTGCGGGGGCCGAGGAAGGCGAACGCCTTGCCGCCGACCTTGGCCACGAGCTCGACCTCCCCCCAGGGGTAGGTCTCCTCCGCCCCCGGCTTGGCCAGGCAGTGGGCGACGAGTTCCTCCCGGTCCACGAGCACCTCCCTGCTAGGCGTGCGCGGCGTCGAACTGGCGGAGCTCCTTCTTCAGCTCCTGCAGCTCGTCGCGCAGCCGGGCCGCCACCTCGAACTGCAGCTCCCGGGCGGCGGACAGCATCTGCTCGTTCATCTGCGTGATGAGGTCGGCCAGCTCGTTGCGCGGCAGGCCCTCGACGTCGATCGACCCGGCCTTCCCCTTGCCCTTGGCCGCCTGCGCCTTCGACGACAGCCCCGGCACCGGCGACTTCCCGCGGGACTGCTGCCGCCCGGAGCCGCCGAGCAGCTCGCCGGCCGCGCCGTCCTCGGCCTCGCGGTAGATGCCGTCGAGGATGTCGACGATCTTCTTGCGCAGCGGCTGCGGGTCGATGCCGTGCTCGGTGTTGTAGGCGACCTGCTTCTCGCGGCGCCGGTTGGTCTCGTCGATCGCTTGCGCCATCGACGGGGTGATCTTGTCGGCGTACATGTGCACCTGGCCGGAGACGTTGCGGGCCGCACGCCCGATCGTCTGGATCAGGGAGGTGCCCGACCGGAGGAAGCCCTCCTTGTCCGCGTCGAGGATCGCGACCAGCGAGACCTCGGGCAGGTCGAGACCCTCGCGCAGCAGGTTGATGCCGATCAGGACGTCGTACTCGCCCTGCCGCAGCTCGCGCAGCAGCTCCACCCGGCGGAGCGTGTCGACCTCGGAGTGCAGGTACCGGACCTTGATGCCCATCTCGAGCAGGTAGTCGGTGAGGTCCTCGGCCATCTTCTTGGTCAGCGTGGTGACCAGGACCCGCTCGTCCTTGTCCGTCCGCACCCGGATCTCGTGGACCAGGTCGTCGATCTGGCCCTTCGTCGGCTTCACCACGACCTCGGGGTCGATGAGCCCGGTGGGCCGGATGACCTGCTCGACGAACTCGCCACCGGTGCGGCCGAGCTCGTAGTTGCCCGGCGTCGCCGAGAGGTAGACGACCTGGCCGATCCGGTCGGTGAACTCCTCCCACTTCAGCGGCCGGTTGTCCATCGCCGAGGGCAGCCGGAAGCCGTGCTCCACGAGGGTGCGCTTGCGGCTCATGTCGCCCTCGTACATGCCGCCGATCTGCGGCACCGTCACGTGCGACTCGTCGATGACCAGCAGGAAGTCGTCGGGGAAGTAGTCGAGCAGGCAGGAGCCGGCCGAGCCCGGCGCGCGGCCGTCGATGTGCCGGGAGTAGTTCTCGATGCCGGAGCAGAAGCCGACCTGGCGCATCATCTCGATGTCGTAGGTGGTGCGCATGCGCAGCCGCTGGGCCTCCAGGAGCTTGCCCTGCCGCTCCATCTCGGCCAGCCGCTGCTCGAGCTCGGCCTCGATCGACACGATCGCCCGCTCCATGCGGTCCGGGCCCGCGGCGTAGTGCGTGGCGGGGAAGACGAACATCTCGTCGACCTCGCGCACGACCTCACCGGTCAGCGGGTGCAGGTAGTACAGCCGCTCCACCTCGTCGCCGAACATCTCGATCCGGACGGCGAGCTCCTCGTAGACCGGGAAGACCTCGATCGTGTCGCCGCGCACCCGGAACGTGCCGCGGGTGAAGGAGAGGTCGTTGCGGGTGTACTGCTCGGTGACGAGGGTGCGCAGCAGGTCGTCGCGGTCGCGCTCCTCCCCCACCTTGATCTTCAGTGCCCGCTCGACGTACTCCTCGGGCGTGCCGAGGCCGTAGATGCAGGACACCGTGGCGACCACGATCACGTCGCGCCGGGTGAAGAGGCTGTTGGTGGCCGAGTGCCGCAGCCGCTCGACCTCCTCGTTGACCGAGGAGTCCTTCTCGATGTAGGTGTCCGTCTGCGGGACGTAGGCCTCGGGCTGGTAGTAGTCGTAGTAGCTGACGAAGTACTCGACCGCGTTGTCCGGGAAGAGCTCCTTGAACTCGTTGGCCAGCTGCGCGGCGAGGGTCTTGTTCGGGGCCATCACCAGGGTGGGCCGCTGCACCTGCTCGATCAGCCAGGCGGTGGTCGCCGACTTCCCGGTGCCGGTGGCGCCGAGCAGGACCGTGTGCTCGTCGCCCGCGTTCACCCGCTCGGTCAGCGCCTTGATCGCCGCCGGCTGGTCGCCGGAGGGCTGGAAGTCGCTGACGACGCGGAAGCGCCCCCGCGTGGGCCGCTTGAGGTCGGTCTTCGCTCGCACGCGACGACGGTACGACGGGGGTGCGACAGAACGGCGGGTGTGACGGACGACGCCGGTGCGACGGCCGTGCCGGATGGGACCGGGCAGTTGCGCGCGGGGGCCGGGAGTGCTCGTCATCGGGCGCCGGGACCGATAGTGTCCCGCGCGCAGGAGCGGTTCCGGCCGGGGACCAGCGCCACCCGGGTCCACCGGGCGAGGTCGGACCCCGGCGGGACCGCCCCTTCTGCGTACGACGCCCCTCACGGCACCGCCGTGGGGGGCGTCGTACGTCCGCGCCCGGTGACCGGCGCGATGACGCTCCGGAACGTGTCGCTTCCGACATCTCCGGGAGGTGTGCCGGGCTCCCGGCGGGGGCATCCGGCTGCCGGGGCGGCATCGCCCCGACCTCCTGCCGACGGCCGCGGCGGGAGGCCACCGCCCCCGGAGACGACGGGGGCACACCGCAGGAGGATCCCCGCATGACCCAGGTGTGGCCCGGCAGCGCCTACCCGTTGGGTGCCACCTACGACGGCACCGGCACGAACTTCGCCATCTTCAGCGAGGTCGCCGAGAAGATCGAGCTCTGCCTGTTCGACGACGCGGGCAACGAGGAGCGGATCCGGCTCCCCGAGATGGACGGGTACGTCTGGCACGCCTTCCTCCCCGGCATCCAGCCCGGGCAGCGCTACGGCTTCCGCGTGTACGGCCCCTACGAGCCGGAGAACGGGCACCGCTGCAACCCGAACAAGCTGCTGCTGGACCCCTACGCGAAGGCCATCGACGGCTCGATCGACTGGGACGAGGCCTGCTTCGGATACCGGTTCGAGTCCGGTGACCGCAACGACGACGACTCCGCGCCGCACATGCCGAAGTCCGTCGTCGTCAACCCGTACTTCGACTGGGGCGTCGACCGGCCGCCGAAGACCCCCTACAACAGGACCGTCATCTACGAGGCCCACGTGAAGGGCCTGACGATGACCCACCCCCGGGTGCCCGACGAGCTGCGCGGCACCTACGCCGGCATCGCCCACCCCGCGGTGATCGAGCACCTGCAGGACCTCGGGATCACCGCGATCGAGCTCATGCCGGTGCACCAGTTCGTCCAGGACGACACGCTCCTGCAGAAGGGCCTGCGCAACTACTGGGGCTACAACACGATCGGCTTCTTCGCCCCGCACAACGAGTACGCCCAGAACAGCGACGGCCAGCAGGTGCAGGAGTTCAAGGGCATGGTCCGGGCCCTGCACGAGGCGGGCATCGAGGTCATCCTCGACGTCGTCTACAACCACACGGCCGAGGGCAACCACATGGGCCCGACGCTGTCCATGAAGGGCATCGACAACCGGACGTACTACCGGCTGGTCGAGGGCGACGAGCAGTACTACATGGACACCACGGGCACCGGGAACTCGCTCAACGTCCGGGTGCCGCAGTCGCTGCAGCTGATCATGGACTCGCTGCGCTACTGGGTCACCGAGATGCACGTCGACGGCTTCCGCTTCGACCTCGCCTCCACCCTGGCCCGCCAGTTCCACGAGGTGGACCGCCTCTCGGCGTTCTTCGACCTGGTCCACCAGGACCCGGTCGTCAGCCAGGTCAAGCTCATCGCCGAGCCCTGGGACGTCGGCGACGGCGGGTACCAGGTCGGCAACTTCCCCGCGCTGTGGACCGAGTGGAACGGCAAGTACCGCGACACCGTCCGCGACTTCTGGCGCGGCGAGGACGCCACCATCGGCGAGTTCGCCAGCCGGATCTCGGGCTCGGCCGACCTCTACAAGCACTCGGGCCGGCGCCCGGTGGCGAGCATCAACTTCGTCACCGCGCACGACGGCTTCACGATGCGCGACCTCGTCTCCTACAACGAGAAGCACAACGAGGCCAACGGCGAGGGCAACAACGACGGCGAGAGCCACAACCGCAGCTGGAACCACGGCGCGGAGGGCCCCACCGACGACCCGGAGATCCTGGCGCTGCGGGCCCGTCAGCAGCGGAACTTCCTGGTCACCCTGATGCTCAGCCAGGGCGTGCCCATGCTGCTGCACGGCGACGAGCTGGGCCGGACGCAGAACGGCAACAACAACGGCTACTGCCAGGACTCCGAGCTGACCTGGATCGACTGGGAGAGCGTCGACGAGGGGCTGCTGGAGTTCACCAAGCTGGTGACCAAGCTCCGCAGCGACCACCCGACGTTCCGCCGTCGGCGGTTCTTCCACGGCCGGCCGGTGCGCCGTGCCGAGGGCGACCCGGTGCAGGACGTCGCCTGGTTCACCCCCGGCGGCGAGGTCATGGAGGACGAGGACTGGGACGTCGGCTTCGCGAAGTCGCTGGCCATGTACCTCAACGGCCACGGCATCCGCGAGACCGACGAGCGCGGCGAGGACGTCGTCGACGACTGCTTCTACCTGGCCTTCAACGCCTCCTCCGAGCCGATCGAGTTCACCGCCCCGCCGTCGGAGTACGCCGAGGGCTGGACGGTCGTGGTGGACACCGCGGAGCTCGGTGCGGTCGAGCCGGTCGAGCTCAAGGCCGGCGAGACGCTGACCGTGCAGGCCCGCTCCACCGTGGTGCTGCAGGCCGCCGCATGACGTCGACGCCCGACCGCCGCGCCGTCCCGACGGCGACCTACCGGCTGCAGGTGACCGCCGACTTCACCCTCGACGACGCGGCCGCCGTCGTCGACCACCTGGCGGCCCTCGGGGTCAGCCACGCGTACTCCTCGCCGCTGCTGCGGTCGGCGGCGGGGAGCACGCACGGCTACGACACCGTCGACCACGAGCACGTCGACGAGGCCCGCGGCGGCCGCGAGGGCCTCGACCGGCTGGTGGCCGCGCTGCACGAGCGGGGCCTGGGCCTGGTGCTCGACCTGGTGCCCAACCACATGGGCGTCGCCGACCCGGCCGAGGCCCCGTGGTGGTGGGACGTGCTGCAGCACGGCCGGGACAGCCAGCACGCGGCGGCCTTCGACATCGACTGGGACTTCGGCGGCGGGAAGGTGCGCCTCCCCGTCCTGGGGTCGGCCGACGACCTGGAGAAGCTGGAGGTGGTGGACGGCGAGCTGCGCTACTACGACAACCGCTTCCCGCTCGCCCCGGGCACGGAGCAGGGCACCCCGCAGGAGGTGCACGCCCGCCAGAACTACGAGCTGGTCGACTGGCGGCGCGCGGACGCCGACCTGAACTACCGGCGGTTCTTCGCGATCAACACCCTCGCCGGGCTGCGCGCGGAGGACTCGGAGGTGTTCGCGGCCACGCACCGGCTGGTGCTGGAGCTGGTCGAGTCCGGTGCGGTCGACGGCCTGCGGATCGACCATCCCGACGGGCTGGCAGATCCCAGGGCATACCTGGAAAGACTTGCCCGGCTGTCCGGTGACCGGTGGACGGTCGTGGAGAAGATCCTCGAGCCCGGGGAGGACCTGCCGGAGGGCTGGGCGACCGCGGGGACGACCGGCTACGACGCGCTGAGCGAGGTCGACCAGGTGCTGGTCGACCCGGCGGGCGAGGCGGCGCTGACCGCACTGGACACCGAGCTGGCCGGTGCGCCCGTGGACTACGCGCAACTGGTGCACGACTCCAAGCGCGAGGTCACCGACGGCATCCTCGGCTCGGAGGTCAACCGGCTCGTCCGCGTGATCGGCGAGCTGCCGGGGGTCGAGACGGCACAGCAGACCGAGGCGCTGGCCGAGCTACTGGCCTCCTTCGACGTCTACCGCAGCTACCTGCCCGACGGCCGCGAGCACCTGGACGCGACCGTGGCCGCGGTCCGCGAGCGGCGGCCGGACCTCACCGCGGCGCTGGACGCCCTGCACCCGGTGCTGGCCTCGGCCGGGACGGAGGCGGCCACCCGCTTCGAGCAGACCAGCGGCCCGGTCATGGCCAAGGGCGTCGAGGACAGCGCCTACTACCGGTGGGCCCGCTTCGCGATGCTCAACGAGGTCGGTGGCGACCCGGCGCGGTTCGGCAGCTCCGTCGAGGAGTTCCACGCGGCGCAGGCACACCGGCTGGAGCGCAAGCCGCTGGCGATGACGACGCTGTCGACCCACGACACCAAGCGCAGCGAGGACACCCGCGCGCGGCTCGCCGTCCTGGCCGAGCTGCCGGACGAGTGGGCGGGTCTGGTGCGCGGCCTGCTCGACCGCCACCCCCTCCCCGACCGGCCCCTGGCGCACCTGGTGTGGCAGAACCTGGTCGGCGCCTGGCCGCTGTCCCGGGAGCGGGCGCAGGCGTTCGCCGAGAAGGCGGCCCGCGAGGCGGGCCTCTCGACGACCTGGACCGACCAGGACGAGGCGTTCGAGGCGCAGCTGCACGCGATGGTCGACGCGGCGTTCGACGACCCGGCGACGACGGCCGAGCTGGACGCCTTCGTCGAGCGGATCGCGCTGCCCGGCTGGTCGAACTCGCTGACGCAGAAGCTGGTGCAGTTGACCCTCCCCGGGGTGCCGGACGTCTACCAGGGCACCGAGCTGTGGGACCACTCCCTGGTCGACCCGGACAACCGCCGGCCGGTCGACTACGACCTGCGCCGGCAGCTGCTGGGCCGGCTCGACGAGGGCTGGGTGCCGCCGGTCGACGAGACCGGCGCGGCCAAGCTCCTGGTCGTCTCCCGAGTGCTGCGGCTGCGCCGGGACTCCCCCGAGCTGTTCGCCGGCTACACGCCGGTGACCGCGACCGGTCCGGCGGCGCAGCACGTCGTCGCCTTCGACCGGGGCGCCGAGGGCAGCGAGGGTGCGGTGACGGTCGCGACGCGGCTGCCGGTCGGGCTCGCCCGCAGCGGCTGGGGGGACACCGCGGTCGCGCTGCCCACCGGCGCCTGGCGCGACGTGCTCACCGGCGAGCGGCTCGTCTCCGACGCCGCCGGGCTCCGGGCCGACGCCGTGCTGGCCGCCCTCCCGGTGGCGCTCCTCGTCCACGAGTGAGACCGGACTCACACCGTTCGGCGGGGGCGACGACGTGACCAGCGGGTCGGTCCGTCGCCGCCTCCGCCCCGCCGGGCGTGTCGGTACGGAACGCCTGGGACTCGGGAGGCCTCGGCGTGATCCCGCCGTTACCTTGGCCCGGCGCCCGCTCGTCCGAGAACGTGCGCCGGATCCGGTCCGCTGAACCCCGTCCCCCGGAGTCCGTCACCTCCTGCACCACCGGGACGGGGGTGGGGGACCCACGTTTCCGGCGCCTGCCGACGCGCAGGCGCCTCGGGGTGAAGCCGCGTCCGCGCGGCCGGGCACCGATTCGCCCGAACCCGACAGCTCACCCCGCAAGCGGTGATCGGAGGATCACCCATGTCCACGTCCACTCCCCGCACCGCTGTCCGCCGCACCCTGCGCGGCGGCGCCGTCGCCGTCGGCGCGGCAGCCATCGGCCTCGGCGTCCTCGCCGCACCGGCCTCCGCCGCGCCGGCCCACGACTGGAGCGGTGTCGCCCAGTGCGAGTCCGGCGGCAACTGGCACATCAACACCGGCAACGGCTACTACGGCGGCCTCCAGTTCGGCCAGCAGACCTGGGCCGGCCACGGCGGCACGGCCTTCGCCCCGCGCGCCGACCTGGCCACCCCCGCCCAGCAGATCGAGGTCGCCGAGCGGGTGCTCGCCACCCAGGGCGTGGGCGCGTGGCCCACCTGCGGCCGGCGCCTGCAGAACGGGACCACCCCGGCCGCGGCCGCCCCGGCACCCGCCGCGGCTCCCGCCCCCGCCGCCGCGCCCGCCCCGGCGCCAACCGCCGCGCCCTCGGGCGGCGGTTCCTACGTGGTCCGCGCGGGCGACACGCTCGGCAAGATCGCCGCGACCCAGCGGGTCAGCGGCGGGTGGCAGGCCCTGTGGGCGAAGAACCGCGGCACCGTCGCGAACCCGAACCGCATCCACGTCGGCCAGGTGCTCGCCGTCTGAGCGCGTGAGCCGGGGGTCCGGCCGGTCCGCCGGCCGGACCCCCGTGTGAGCGGCGGCGCGACGGGGCATGTCGAAGGACCTCCCTGCCCCCCCACCACTCGCACGCTCGCGGCGGGACCCTGCAGGGAGGCCACTCACCGTCCGACCTGCCCGTTCCTGGAGGATGCCCGCATGCCCGAGCCCGTCGAGTTCGCCGTCTGGGCGCCGGTCCCGTCCCGGGTCCGGCTCCAGGTCGAGGGCGCCGTCCACGACATGCAGCGGGACGACGACGGCTGGTGGCGCACCGCGGTCGAGGCCTCCCCCGAGGCCGACTACGGGTTCCTGCTGGACGACGACGACACTCCCCGGCCGGACCCTCGGTCGCGCCGTCAGCCCGAGGGCGTGCACGGGCTCTCCCGCCGCTACGACCCGGCCTCGTACGGCTGGGCCGACGGGGCGTGGACCGGCCGTCCGCTGGCCGGCGGCGTGGTCTACGAGTTGCACGTCGGCACGTTCACCCCCGAGGGCACGCTCGACGCGGCGATCGGGAAGCTGGACCACCTCGTCGAGCTCGGCGTCGACTTCGTGGAGCTGCTACCGGTCAACGGCTTCAACGGCACGCACAACTGGGGCTACGACGGCGTCCTCTGGTACGCGGTCCAGGAGGAGTACGGCGGCCCGGCCGGCTACCAGCGGTTCGTCGACGCCTGCCACCAGCGCGGGCTGGGCGTGATCCAGGACGTCGTCTACAACCACCTCGGCCCGTCCGGGAACTACCTGCCGCTGTTCATGCCGATCTTCGCCGAGGGCGGCGCCAACACCTGGGGCAACTCGGTCAACCTGTCGGGGCCGGACTCCGACGAGGTGCGCCGCTACATCATCGACAACGCGCTGATGTGGCTGCGGGACATGCACGTCGACGGGCTGCGGCTGGACGCCGTCCACGCGCTGGTCGACGAGCGGGCCACCCACGTGCTGGAGGAGATGGCGCAGGAGGTCGACAAGCTCTCGGTCGCCGTCGGCCGGCCGCTGACCCTGATCGCCGAGAGCGACCTGAACGACCCGCGCATGGTGACCCCGCGGGTGGCCGGCGGTCTCGGGCTGACCGCGCAGTGGAGCGACGACTTCCACCACTCCCTGCACTCGGTCCTGACCGGCGAGGGGCAGGGCTACTACGCCGACTTCGCAGAGGCCGGTCTGGGCGGGCTGGCCAAGACACTGACCGGCGCCTTCTTCCACGACGGCGCGTGGTCGTCGTTCCGCCGCCGGCACCACGGCCGGGCGGTCGACACCGCCCTGCTGCCGGGCTGGAAGTTCCTCGGCTACCTGCAGGACCACGACCAGATCGGCAACCGCGCCGTCGGCGACCGCATCTCGGCGTCGGTCTCCCCCGGCCTGCTCGCCGTGGGCGCGACCATCGTGCTGACCAGCCCGTTCACGCCGATGCTGTTCATGGGCGAGGAGTGGGGCGCGAGCACGCCGTGGCAGTTCTTCACCAGCCACCCCGAGCCGGAGCTGGGCGAGGCGACGGCGAAGGGCCGGATCGGCGAGTTCGCCGAGCACGGCTGGGACGCCGACGTGGTGCCCGACCCGCAGGACCCGGAGACGTTCACCCGGTCGAAGCTGGACTGGTCCGAGCCCGCCCGGGAGCCGCACGACCGGCTGCTGGCGGTCACCCGGGCCCTGCTCGCCCTGCGCAAGGCCGAGCCGGACCTGGTCGACCCGGACCTGTCGAGCGTGCAGGTCGGCTGGGACGACGACGACCGGTGGCTGGTCGTGCACCGTGGCGCGCTGCGGGTCGTGGCCAACCTGTCCGGCGAGCCGCGCGAGGTGGAGCTGGACCGGACGGCCACCGGGGTGCTCTTCTCCACCGGTGACGACCCCGATCTGGACGGACCGACCGTGACACTGCCGCCGGAGAGCGCCGCCGTGCTCACCACCACCTGACGTGCGCCGCCTGCTGCCGGATCCCGACCCGGCCGTGCTGGACGACGCGGGCCTCGCGGATGCCTACCGGCTGACCGGCCGGTCGGTGCGGGTGAACTTCGTCGGCTCCCTCGACGGCGCCATCGCCGTCGACGGACGCAGCGGCGCGCTGGGCTCCCCCGGCGACAAGCGGGTCTTCCGGACCCTGCGGGCGCTCGCCGACGTCGTGCTCGTCGGCGCCGGGACGGCGACCGCGGAGGGGTACCGGCCGGTGGCGGCCGACTCCGCCGTCGGGGCGCTGCGCTCGGCACTCGGCCGGCCCGCCACCGCGCCGATCGCGGTCGTCTCGCGGCGCGCGTCGCTGGCACCGGGCGACGAGCTGGCGGTCGACTCCACGATCCTGGTCACCTGCGCCGCCGCCGACGCCACCCGCCGCGCGGCCCTCGCCGAGGCCGGCGTGACCGTGCTGGTCTGCGGCGACGACGACGTCGACCTGCCGACCGCGCTGGACCTCCTCGCGGCGCGCGGACTGGAGCAGGTCGTCTGCGAGGGCGGCCCGGCGCTGTTCGCCGCGGCGCTCGCGGCCCGCTGTGTCGACGAGCTCGACCTCACCCTCGCTCCCGCGCTGGTCGGCGGCGACACGCGGCTGGTGCCCGCCACGCTCCCGGAGGTCGTCCGGCCCCGGCTGGTGCAGCTGCTGGAGGAGGACGGCGTCCTCTTCACCCGCTACGCGCTCGGCGCCTGACCGCACCTCACCTCGCGGTCGGGTCAGCCCCGCCCGTTCCCCCGGCCGTTCCCGTTCGCCCCCGGGACGATCCGCACGTCGTCGTTCCCGTTCCGGTTGCCGTTGCCATTGTTGCCGCCGTTCCCGTTGCCGTTGCCGTTCCCGTTGCCGCTGTTGCCCCCGTCGTCGCTGCTCCCGCCGTCGTCCTCGCTGGGTGCGGGGGCGGGCGCGGACGACGGCGCGGGCGCCGAGGTCGGTGGCGGGGCGGCGGCGTGGGTCAGCGTGACCGCCCGGCCGATCGCCAGCTCGCCGTCCGGGGACACCGCCAGGACCTCGCCGTCCGGGGCATCGGCCGTGGTCACCGGGCGCAGCTGCACCGTGAGACCCAACCGGGTGAGCTCCGCCTGCACCTCCCCGACCGGCCGGCCGACGTAGTCGGCGGCGTCGATCTCGACGACCTCGGGCTCGGGCGCGGCGGTGGCGGCGGGGCTGCTGGTCGTCGGGGCGCTCGTGGTGGGCGCGGCAGCGCCGGAGCCCGGGTCGTCGTCGCCGGCGAGGGAGAGCACGAGCACGACGGCGAGCACCGCCAGCACGGCGAGGGCCGCGAGCGCCGCGACCAGGCCCCGCCGGCGGGAGCGACGGTGCGGCTGCGGCCGAGGGGCGCGTGCCGTGGCGGGTGAGGGGCCGGGGCCGTGCGCCGGGAACACCCGGGTCGCGGCCGGGGCGACCGTCCCGGGCGCGCGGCCGGCCAGGACGTCGTCCACCGCGTCGCGGAAGGCGTTCCCGTCCGGGATGCGCCGGGCGGGGTCCTTGACCAGTGCCCGGTCGATCAGGTCCCGCAGCCCCGCGGGCACGGTGGCGGGCAGCGGCGGCGGGACGTCGGTGATGTGCCGCAGCGCCACCTGCACCGAGTTCTCACCGTCGAAGGCGCGGCGGCCGGCGAGCATCTCGTAGCCCACGAGGCCCAGGGCGTAGACGTCGCTGGCCGGTGTGGCGGCGGCCCCCTGCGCCTGTTCGGGTGAGAGGTAGTAGGCGGTGCCGATGATCTGTCCCGTGCCGGTGAGCGGCACGCTGGCGGCCGACGACGCGATGCCGAAGTCGGTGAGCTTGGAGGTGCCGTCCCGCCGGACCAGGACGTTGCCCGGCTTCACGTCCCGGTGCACGACCCCGACGGCGTGGGCGGCGCCCAGGCCGGCCGCCGTCTGCCGCAGCACGTCGGCGGTGCGGGCGGCGTCGAGCGGGCCGCCGCGGGCGAGCAGCTGCGACAGCGCCTCGCCGTCGACCAGCTCCATGACCAGGTAGGCCAGGTGCTCGGTCGACCCCGGCCCGGCGGGCACCTCGCCGTAGTCGTACAGCGTGGCGATGTTCGGGTGGCCGAGCACCGCGGTGTGCCGGGCCTCGGCGCGGAAGCGGGCGAGGAACGACGGGTCGCCGGTGTACTCGCTGCGCAGCACCTTCACGGCGACGTCCCGGCCGAGGAGCGTGTCGTGCCCGCGCCAGACCTGACCCATCCCGCCGGTCGCCAGCAGCGTCCGCAGCTCGTAGCGGTCGGCGATCGTGGTCACACCCGGCTGCACGCACCGCTCCCCTGCTCGCCCCCGGGCCATGCGGCCCCGACTCGCCATGGTCGCCGACCGCCCGGCCGCCGACCACCTGGACCGCCGATCGGATGACGGACACGTCCGGGAACGCCGCGAGGGCGGCCCGGGGAGGTCCCGGACCGCCCTCGGCGGAGGTGGTGGATCAGACGGCGGCGCGGGTGTCCTGCTCGAGCGTCAGGTTGACGCTGAGGGCGGCCGAGTCGCCCTGGACGGCGTTGCCGACCTCGGGCGCCAGGCTGACGTCGACGATGATGCAGGTCGAGTCGCCGGCGGCGAGCGGGTGCTCGGGGATGCTGCTGTTGAGCGCCGTCATCTTCAGGCCGGCGGTCCGGTTGGCCTGGCCCGTGACGTCCGTGTCGTCGCCGCAGTCCTCCGCCGCCACCCCGTCGATCAGGTAGACGTCGACGTCGGCGGTGGCGGCGAACTGGCCGGGGCCGTCGGGGCAGGTCCCGTCGACGAGCTCGTCCGAGGACTCGCACATCTCCTCGGCCTCGGTGACCGTGCCGGTCGCCGTCAGCAGGCCGTCCACGGTGCCGCCGTTCTGCACGGGGAAGGCGAGCCGCTGCTTCTCGCCCGGCGCGAGCTGGATGGACTGGACGAGGGTGTCGGCGTCCTCGGTGGTGGTGACGACGAGCGTGCCGGCCCCGGCCGAGCTCGACGAGACCGCCTCGTCGGTGAACTCGGCGAAGGTGCCGCTGGCACCGAAGGCGATGAGGGCGGCGCCGCCCATGGCTGCGGAGGCGATGGCGATCTTCTTCACGGTGGATCTCCTGACGATGTCCCCGTCGGACGACGGCACTCTCACCGGGCACGGCGCCTCGGCAGTCGAGATCGACCCTCGCGGCGGGGGGTCCCGCCGGGCATCGTCAGATCTGGCGATCGCGGTCCCACTGGTCCCCGTTCGCCCCACCGGCCTCGCTCATCGCACGCACCACTCCCCCGGAGACGACTCCAGCATTGGAGTCACTACGGCGTGGTCTGCTGGCGCCCGACCACGGGGGGTCTCGTCCATGACCAGCACGAACGCGACGGCGACGACGCTGCGCCGCACCATCCGGCGACTCGGGCCCGGCCGCGCCGTTGCCCTCGCGACGGCGGTCGCCGCCGCCCTCGCCGTCCTCGCTCTCGTCGATCTCGAGGCCCGGCACGAGGTCCTCGTCGTCGCAGCCACCGTGGGATTCCTGGGAGCCGGGTGCGGCCACCTGCTGCGCTGGCGGGTGACCGGCAACGACACGACCCGGTCGGTCGGCGCCGGGCTGGTCCTCGTTGGGCTCAGCCGGCCCACCGGCGCGGTCACCGAGGCGCTGGTCGGCGGTGCGGACACGGCACTGTCCCCTGCCGTCGAGATGGTCGTCGTGTCCCTGGCGGCCGCGACGGTCCTGCGGGCCTTCCCCGACGCCGGCGCGCGCCGGCGGCCCGTCACCGCGGGGCTGGTCGTCCTGGCCCTCGGGGGCGCCGTCGCCCTCGGCCTGGGGACGGCGATCCCGGCGGCGGCCCGTCCGGCGGCGGCCGGCGCCGCCCTGGCGGTCGCCGCGCTGTGGGGGGCCACCGCCGTCGCCGCCTGGCGCAGCGACCAGCTGAGCACCGGGCACCGCCGCTCCGCGCAGGCGCTGGCCGCCATCACCCTGACCCTCTCGGCGGTCGCCGCACTGACCGCCGTCCCCGTGCTGCTGCCCGAGGCGGCCTCCCTCACCGGCCTCGCCGGCGATCTCGCGACGGTCGCCGCCGCCTCCGGGGCCTCGCTCGCCGCCACCCGCCGCCTCACCGACGCCCTCGCTGGTCAGGAGCGCTACGTCGCCGGCCTGCTGGAGCAGCTCGCCGGCCACGAGCGGCAGCTGCAGCAGGCCCGCGCCTGCCTGCACGACGCCCGGGCGGCCGTCGCCGGCGTGCGGGCCGCCACCTCTGCCGTCCGGCGCTCCGCCGGCCCCGCGCAGGCCGCGGTGCGGGCCGACCTCGAGGAGTCCATCGCCGCCGAGCTCGCGCGCATGGACCGCCTGCTGCGGCTGCCCGACCGGGCGCCTCAGGTGAGCAGGACGGACCTCGACCGGTTGCTGCGCCCGCTCGTCGTGAGTCACCGCGAGCGCGGACTGCGGCTGCGCTGGCTGCCGGGCGGTGCCGCACCGGTGGCCGTGGACGCCGACGCCCTCGCCGTCATCGTCGGCAACCTGCTCGGCAACGCCCTGGTCCACGCGCCCGGCGCGGTCTGCTCTGTGACCGTCGAGGTCGGGGACGTCCTGACGGTCACCGTCGCCGACGACGGCCCCGGGCTGCCGGCGACCCGGCGGGCCGCCGCCTTCGAGGCCGGCGAGCGGGGCACCGCGAGTCCCGGTGAGGGCCTCGGCCTCGCCATCTCCCGCGACCTGGCCCGGCGGCACGGCGGCGACCTCGTCGCCGCCGACGCCTCCGTCGGCTGCCGCTTCGTCCTCACGCTCCCCCTGGCTCCGGCCCCCGTCGAGCCGCCTCCGCTCCCCCGCCCGCGCTTCCCGATCCCGGACCACGTCGCCTTCGGGCCCCGCACCCCCACCCCGCCGGTGGGCGCCCGGTGAGCGGCGAGGACGTGCTCCTCGTCGACGACCACGCGCTCTTCGCCCAGGCCTTGCAGCTCGGGCTGGCCGCCACCGGGATCCCGGCCCGCCGGATCGCCCCGACCTCGGCCGCGGCGATCGTCGGCGCGTGCTCGGCCGCCGCTCCGGCGACGGTGCTGCTCGACCTGCGTCTGGGCTCCGGGGAGGACGGCGAGCCGATCGACGGGCTCGACCTGGTCGGCCCGCTCACCGGGGCCGGGTGCCGCGTCGTCGTCGTCACCGGCGAGGTCGGGGACGCCGTCTGGGGCACCGCCGTCGAGCGCGGCGCGCTCACCGTCGTCGCCAAGGAGACCGCGCTCGAGGACCTGGTGGCGCTGGTCCTCGCGGTCCGCGCCGGAGAGCCCGTCCTCCCCGACTCCCGCCGGCAGGACCTGCTCGCGGCAGCCCGGCGGGCCCGCAGCGACGAGTCCGCCCGGCTGGCGCCGTTCCGGTCCCTGAGCCCGCGCGAGGACGAGGTCCTGCGTCACATGGCCGCCGGGATGCCCGCCGCCGCGATCGCGGCGTCCTGCTACGTCAGCGAGGCGACCGTCCGGACGCAGATCCGGGCCGTGCTCAGCAAGCTCCAGGTGTCGTCGCAGCTGCACGCCGTGGCGCTCGCCCGGCAGGCCGGCTGGTTACGGGACGGGCCCGGACCCGCCCGCTGAGGTCAGCGGCCGTTGCCCCCGCCCGGGACGACGAGGTGGACCCGGACGGTCTGCGCGTCGCTGAGACCACCGGTCCGCACGGGGTCCTGGACGAGCTCGAAGGTCAGGTCGCCCATCCAGCCGAGGGCGGCCCGCGACTGCGCGGCGGTGGGACCGCGGGAGACCCGCAGCGTCAGGGGCGTCCCGCTCGCCGCCGGTGCGAGCAGCCCGAGGTCCACGGGCCCCCTGGTGAGCTCGCAGAGCGTCGGAGCGGGCGTGCCCGCAGCGGCGGGCAGGCCGGTCACCGTCAGGACGACGTCCGGCAGGTCCGCGCAGGCCGTCCCGGGCAGCGAGAGCCGCAGGTGCCCGGCCACCTCGCCGGTCGCGGTCACCTGCAGCGCGGCGCCGCCGGCGTCCTGGGCACGGACCTGCAGGGGCCCGCCGGAGGTCGACGGCGTCACCTGCAGGGTCAGCGAGGCCGCACCGGCGGTCGCGCCCACCTCGGCCTGGTCGGTGAAGGTGGCCAGCGTGGTGCCGGCGCCGAGGAGCACCGTCCCGGTGAGGACGCCTCCGAGGGCCAGTCGCGTCTGTCGTCTCATGCCGCACTCTCCGACCGGCGCCGCCGGCGCACCACGAGGAACAGGAACCAGCCGAGGGCCAGGACGGCGGCGAAGACCCCGCCGGCCCACATCACGGCCGAGGCCAGCGACTGCCCCGCCGCCCGGGTCTGGGTCTGGGTGACGGTCTCGGCGGTCACGCCGTCCCCGTCGACGCTGACCGAGGTCGTCGTCCGGCCGATCACCGTCCCGGTCCCGCCGGGCGGGGCGCCCTGCGCCGCTCCGCCGTCGCCGGCCGGGGCACCGAGGCCGACGGGGCCGGTGCCGTTGCCGTTGCCGTTGCTGTTGCCCCCCTGGAGACCGGTGCTCCCGCCGAGGCCGGCCGCGGACGGGCCGCCGACGACGTCGGTGCCCGCCCCGCGGGTGCCGCCGGTCCCCGTACCGCCGCTGCCGGTCCCCGGGGTGCCGCCCCCTCCCGGAGGAGCCGGGACGACGTCGGGCACGGACGACAGGGCGTAGACCTCGAGGGCGAAGTCCACGGCGTCGGACTGGGCGAGGTTGTTGTCCGCGCTGTCGGTGAAGGTCAGCGCCAGGCTGAGGCAGTCGACGTCGTCCCACCGACCGGGGTCGCCGACGGAGAGGGCGACGAACCGCAGCACCGGATCGCCCGACGCGTCGGCGTCCGGCGCCACGAGCCGCAGGTCCTCGGCGTCGCCCAGGGGGTCGCAGGCGCCGTCGCGGCCGCGGGTGCCCGCGGCGACCGAGCCGGCCAGCTGCTCGGCCAGCTCACCGGGGTCGGCCGCCAGGTCGGCGCCCGGGAGACCGCAGCCGTCGGCGGCGTCGCGCTCGGGCTCGAGGCAGGTGTTCTCCGCCTGGCGGAGAGCGGAGACGGCGACCTCGAGTCGGTCCGGGGTCTCGCCTCCCCAGCCGCCCGTGTCGAGGCCGACCGGCACGAACCGGGTCGTGCCGGGGACCAGCCCGCCCTCGGCGGCGGCCGGACCGGACGCGGCGAGGACGCCGGCGGTCGCCGCGAGGACGACGGCAGCGGTGTACAGGGGACGGCGCACCGCACGAGCCTGGCGACGGCCGGGGCCGGCCACATCGTCAGAATCGATGATGTCGCGCGCCCGCCCGCCCGTGAGACTCGGAGCGTGCCCTCCCCCGCTGCTCCCACGACCGGCGGCGCCGGGCTGCACCTCGCCCGGCGGATCGCGGCGTGGGCCATCGGCCTGGTCCTCCTGACCGGGACGGCGACCGCGCTGGGCGTCGCCCTCTACCCCACGGTCACCGGCGGGCAGGCCCTGGCCGTCCTGTCCGGCAGCATGACCCCGGGCCTGCCGGTGGGCGGCATGGTCTTCACCCGCCCCGTCGACCCGGCGACCGTCGAGGTCGGGGACGTCATCACCTTCGCGCACCCGTCGAACCAGGCCGCGCTCGTCACCCACCGGGTCGTGGCGGTCGACGTCTCCGCGGGCGAGCCGGCCTTCACGACGAAGGGCGACGCGAACGAGGACCCCGACCGGCTGCCCGTCCCGGCATCCGCCGTGCGGGGGGAGCTCGTGTTCGACGTCCCGCAGGTCGGCCGGCTCGTCGCGCTGCTGCACTCGACCAAGGGGGTCGGCGTGCTCGTCGTCCTCGTGTGCGGGCTGCTCGCGGTGTCCCCCGGCGGACGCCCGGAGGACGACGCCCCGACCGCGGCGCCCCTGCCCGACGGCGTCGACGCGGACCCGGACGGCGTCGACGCGGACAGCGCGCGGACCGTGGTGATGGCGCCCGTCCTGGACGAGCCGGGGACCCTGCTGGTGCGCGCGACGCGCCCACCCGTCCCGGTGCCCTCCCGTCAGGTCCGGCTGCTTGACTGACCGACATGGACCTGCCCGTGCTGCCGCCGGTCAAGCCGATGCTGGCGAAGGCGGCCACGAAGCTCCCCACCGCTGACGGGCTCTTCTACGAGCCCAAGTGGGACGGCTTCCGCTGCATCGTCTTCCGCGACGGTGACGAGGTGGAGCTCGGCAGCCGCAACGAGCGGCCGCTGACCCGCTACTTCCCCGAGGTCGTCGAGGCGGTGAAGGCCGCGCTGCCGGAACGCTGCGTGGTCGACGGCGAGATCGTCGTCCCGGCCGGGGACCGGCTGCACTTCGAGGCCCTGCTGCAGCGGATCCACCCCGCGGCCAGCCGGGTCACCCTGCTGGCCGAGCAGACGCCGGCCACGTTCGTCGCCTTCGACCTCCTCGCCCTGGGCGACGAGTCGCTGATGGAACGCCCCTTCGCCGAGCGCCGCGCCCGGCTGACGGAGGTGGTCCGGGCCACCGACCAGGTGCACACCACGGCGATCACCCAGGACCCCGAGACCGCGCAGCGCTGGTTCGAGCAGTTCGAGGGCGCGGGGCTCGACGGTGTCGTGGCCAAGGCCGCCGACCTGCCCTACGGCCCCGACCAACGGCTGATGACCAAGGTCAAGCACGTGCGCACCGCCGACTGCGTGGTCGCCGGGTTCCGCTGGCACAAGAGCGGCCCGATCGTCGGCTCGCTGCTGCTCGGCCTCTACAACGGCGACGGGGACCTGCAGCACATCGGCGTCGCGGCCTCCTTCCCCATGACCCGGCGGGCCGAGCTGGTCGAGGAGCTGGCGCCCTACCGCGCCGGCGCGCTCGACGGCCACCCGTGGCAGGACTGGGCCAACGCGCAGACCGACACCGAGGGCGAGCACCGCATGCCCGGCGCGCAGAGCCGCTGGAACGCCGGCAAGGACCTCTCCTGGGTGCCGCTGCGGCCCGAGCTGGTCGTCGAGATCAAGTACGACCAGCTGGAGGGACGGCGGCTGCGGCACACCGGCCACTTCCTCCGCTGGCGCCCGGACCGGGAGCCGCGCAGCTGCACCTATGACCAGCTCGACGTCCCGGTCCGCTACGACCTGGCCGAGGTGCTCGCCGGGTGAGCCGCGGGGGGGACCTGGTCCGCACCGGACTGCGCGGTGTGGGCCAGCTGCTGCTGACCGCCGGCTTCGTGATGCTGCTGTTCGTCGTCTACGAGCTGTACGTCACCGACATCCTGGCCGGGCAGGCGCAGGACGAGCTCAGCGACCAGCTGGACGACGAGTGGGCGGGAGCCGCCTCGGGCCCCACCCCGGCGCCGATCACGCCGGAGGTCGGTGAGCCGTTCGCGTTCCTGCACATCCCCGGGCTCGGCGCCGACTGGCGCCGCGCGATCGTCGAGGGCACCGACCAGGAGGAGCTCGCGCAGGGCCCCGGCCACTACGTCGGGACCGCGCTCCCCGGCGAGCAGGGCAACTTCGCCGTGGCCGGTCACCGCGTCGGCCGGGGGTCGCCGTTCCTCGACCTGGGCGAGCTGCGCCCGGGCGACCCGATCATCGTGGAGACCTCCGACGCCTGGTACGTCTACCGCGTCCTGGGCGACCCGGCCACGGGCGACTTCGCCACCGGCCCGATCCCCGGCCAGCAGATCGTGCCGCCCACCGACACCTCGGTGATCTCCCCCACCCCGCTGGCCGCGCCGGACGTCCCGCCGAGCGGTGCCTACCTGACGTTGACGACGTGTCACCCGAAGTACTCCGCCCGGCAGCGGATGATCGTCCACGCCGTCCTCGAGGGGGGCCCGATCATGCGGGCCGACGCCCCCGACGGCCCGCCCGCACTGCAGGAAGGCTGAGGTAGACGGCGTGTACTCGTGGATTTGGCGACGCCTGCCCGGAGGCACCGGCAGCAAGGCGTTCCTCGCTCTGCTGCTCGTCCTGGCGGTCAGCGTGCTGCTGCTGTTCGTCGTCTTCCCGCGGGTCGAGCACCTGCTGCCGTTCACCGACGTCACCGTCGACTGAGCCCGGGGGCGCGCTGCGGCTGCCAGGAAGCGCTCCTACTGTGGACGATCATGCGTGCCTCCCGCGGTCTGCTGGCCGCCGCGTCCGGCCTGCTCCTGCTCCTCGGTGGGTGTACCTCCGGCGACTCCGACGAACCCGACTCGACCGCTGCGTCGTCGGCGGCCCCGACGACGGCTGCCGAGGACGTCGACCCGGTCGAGCTGCAGGACTGCACCGACGACATCCTCGAGCTCGGCGTCGGCAACCCCCGGTCGCTGAGCTTCGAGTGCGGCTACCTCGACGTGCCGATCAGCTACGAGGAGGCCGACAGCGAGACGCTGCCGATGTTCGTCGTGCGCGCCCGCTTCCCCGGCCAGACGGACCGGATCGGCTCGCTCGTCATCAACCCCGGCGGACCGGGCGCGTCCGGTGCCTACTCCGCGATCGACCTGGCCCAGACCCTGCCCGAGGACGTGCTGCGCCGGTTCGACATCGTCGGCTTCGACCCCCGCGGGGTGAACCTCACGACGCCGGTCGACTGCATCCCCGCCACCCTCAAGGACCAGCAGACCGCCGCCGAGCCGCGACCGGTGACCCCGGAGCAGGTCGACGCGGTGCTGGCCCTCACCGACGAGACCGCCGACGCGTGCGGCGAGGAGTACGGCGAGGCGCTGGGGACCTTCAACACCGTCGACACCGCGCGCGACATGGACCGGCTGCGGGCCGCGCTCGGCGACGAGCAGCTGACCTACCTCGGCTACTCCTACGGCACCACGCTCGGCTCCACCTACGCGGAGCTCTTCCCCGAGAAGGTGCGCGCCTTCGTGCTGGACGGCGCCGTCGACCCGGACAAGGACGCGCAGGCCGACGCCGAGGCGAGCGCGGCCGGTCTGGAGGCCGGCTTCGACGCCTTCGCGGCCAACTGCACGAGCCTGATCTCCGGATGCCCGATCGGCGACAACCCCCGGCAGTTCGTCTACGAGCTGCTCGACCAGGCGGCCCAGACCCCGATCGCCAGCAGCAAGGCCGGCGAGACCCGTCAGGCGACGCCGGGCGTGGTCATGACCGGCGTCCTGTCGGCGATGTACGACCCGGCCTCCTGGCCGCAGCTCTCCCAGGCCCTGCGGGCCGCGCGCGACGGCGACGCCGCCGGCATCTTCTCCCTCGCCGACAGCTACTCGCAGCGGCTGGACGACGGCACGTACACCAACCTGCTGGACGCCAACCTGGCGATCAACTGCGCCGACACCCCCGAGGACGAGGGCCTCTCCGCCGACGAGGTGCTGCCGCTGGCCCAGCAGTGGGGGTTCCAGTACCCCCTGTTCGGCGCGGGCTCCGCGGCCTCGCTCTACACCTGCACCGCGTGGGACGCCCCGCGCACCCCGCTGCCGGAGCGGGACGCCGAGGGCAGCGCGCCCATCGTCGTCGTCGGCAACGCCGGGGACCCGGTGACCCCGCTGCCGGGTGCCGTCGACATGGCCGAGGACCTCACCGGCGGCGTCCTGGTCACCTGGCAGGGGCAGGGCCACACGTCCTACCCGAGGACCGATTGTGTGACAGCGGCCGTCAACCAGTACCTGATCGACCTCGTCGTCCCGCAGGATGGGCTGGTGTGCCCGGCCTGACGCCGGGGCGCTGACCTCGACGGAAGGGCGTGGATGGCCGCGAGCAAGGACGCCGTCGTCCTCCAGGTGGACGGTCACGAGGTGCGGGTCTCCAGTCCGGAGAAGCCGTACTTCGGCGAGCTGGGCATCCGCAAGATCGACGTCGTGAACTACTTCGTCGCCGTCGGCGAGGGCATCCTGTTCGCGCTGCGGGACCGGCCGACGACGCTGGAGCGGTGGCCCGGCGGGGTGTTCGAGGGGGCGCGGCTGTCGACCCGGATGGACAACACCGGCGACGCGTTCTACCAGAAGCGGGTGCCCAAGAACGCCCCCGACTGGGTGCAGACGGCGCACATCACCTTCCCCAGCGGGCGGACGGCGGACGAGATCGCGCCCGACTCCGTCGCCGTGGTCGCCTGGTGCGCCAACCTCGGCACGCTGACGTTCCACCCCTGGCCGGTGGGCAAGGACGACGTCGAGTCGCCCAACCAGATCCGCATCGACCTGGACCCGCAGCCGGGCACCGACTTCTCCGACGCGGTGTGGGTCGCCCCGCACGTGCGCGAACTGCTCGCCGAGTTCGGCATGCAGGGCTGGCCGAAGACCTCGGGCGGCCGCGGGGTGCACATCTACGTGCCGATCCAGCCGCGGTGGACCTTCACCGACGTCCGCCGGGCGGTCATCGCCTTCGGCCGGGAGCTGGAGCGCCGCCTCCCCGACCGCGTGACCATGTCGTGGTGGAAGGAGGAGCGCGGCGAGAAGATCTTCATCGACTACAACCAGATGGCCCGGGACCGCACGATCGCCTCGGCGTACTCCATCCGGGCCAAGTCGCACGCCCCGGTGTCGGCGCCGCTGGACTGGGACGAGCTGCCCGACGTGCACCCGCACGACTTCACCGTGCTGACCATGCCGGAGCGGTTCGCCGCGGTCGGTGACAAGCACGCCGGCCTGGCCGACCACGCGTTCGGCATCGAGGGGCTGCTGGAGCTCGCCGACCGGCAGGCGGTCGACGCCGGGCTGGGCGACCTCCCCTATCCCCCGGACTACCCGAAGATGCCGGGCGAGCCGATGCGGGTCCAGCCCAGCCGCGCGAAGAAGCCGGCCGGGGAAGACGACTGAATCTCGCTGTGGAGGTCGGGCGCACAGCGCTGGTTCGCCCGCCAACCAGTCGACGAGCCGTCGCCCTCGCCGAGGTGCCTGATGCGGCATGCTCCGACACCATGACCGCGGATGTGGACCGTCGTTCTCCGCCGTGCGTGCTCGTGATCTTCGGCGCCTCGGGCGACCTCACGGCGCGGAAGCTCCTGCCGGCACTCGCGCGGCTCGCCGGCTACGGGGCGCTCCCCTCCGAGGTGACCTTGATCGGTGTCGCCCGGACCCCCATGACCGACGACGAGTTCGGAGACCTCTGTCGGCGCAGTGTGTCGGCCGAGGACGATCCCCGGTGGACCACGCTCACCGCGACCGCGCGCTACGTGCACGGCGGCTACGACGACCCCGCCACCTATCGGCGGCTGGCCGAGGTGATGGCCGAGTGCGACGCCCGGCACGGCTGCGCCGGCAACCGGGTCTACTACTTCTCCACGCCTCCGCGCCTGTTCGGGCCGATCGCGGTGAACCTGGGCAAGGCGGGGCTGTCAGTTCCGGACGGCGACAGCTTCGTCCGCGCGGTGATCGAGAAGCCGTTCGGCTGGGACGAGCCCAGCGCCAGGGACCTGTACGCGGACCTCACCACGGCGTTCACCGAGGAGCAGATCTTCCGCATCGACCACTATCTCGCCAAGGAGACGGTGCAGAACCTGCTGGCACTGCGGTTCGCGAACTCGATCTTCGAGCCCATCTGGAACCGGACCTGGGTCGACAACGTCCAGGTCACGGTGGCCGAGACGCTGGGCGTCGGTGACCGTGGCGGCTTCTACGAGACCACCGGCGCGATGCGCGACATCGTCCAGAACCACGTGCTGCAGGTCCTGTCGCTGTTCCTCATGGAGCCCCCCACCTCCTTCCACGCGGAGGGGATCCGCGACGAGAAGGTGAAGCTGCTGCGCGCGATCCGCCCCTTGGAGGACGAGGCGGAGATCGCGGCGAACGCGGTGCGCGGGCAGTACACCCGTGGCGGCACCCGCACGGACCTCATGCCCGGCTACCGGGAAGAGCCCGGCGTCGACCCGTTGAGCGCGACCGAGACCTTCGTGGCGATGCGACTGGAGGTCCAGAACTGGCGCTGGACCGGCGTACCCATCTACGTCCGCACCGGTAAGCGGCTGCCCACGCGGGTCACCGAGGTCGCGATGGAGTTCCGCCGTCCCCCGCAGCTGCCCCTGTTCCCGGGCACGTCCGAGAACCTCGAGCCGGACGCACTGATCGTGCGGGTGCAACCCGACGAGGGCCTGAGCCTGCGCTTCGGCGCGAAGGTGCCCGGCCACGCCTTCCGCGTCCAGAAGGCCTCCATGGACTTCTCCTACCAGAGCTTCGAGGAGGAGTCTCCCGACGCCTACGAGCGGGTCATCCTGGATGCGCTGATCGGCGACCCCACCCTCTTCATCCGCGCCGACGAGGTGGGCCGGTCCTGGCGCATCGTCGACCCGGTCATGCAGTACTGGGCCGCCGATTCCCGCCCCATCCCGCTGTACCAGGCAGCAACGTGGGGCCCACCCGAGGCTGAGGCGCTGATCGCCCGGGACGGCCGGACATGGCGTCAGTCGAGCTGACAGCTCCAGCTCGGCCCGCATCCACGTCCCGCGAACAAGGCCGACATCGCTTGTTCAGACACCCGCGGTGCCCCCGGACCCGCCGATACGGCGCCGGGCGCCAGTAGGACGCCGGCCACGGCGGCCGAGACGACGGAACCTCCGTAGGCGCACCTGCTCCCCTCGGGCGCAGGCACCACTCGGTGAGGTGCAGGCGTGATCCGCCCCTGGCGGAACGGCTGGGCAGGTGCCGTGGACGGATCGTGACAGCACCACAAGCGATGCCGGGAGAGCCGATGCGGGTCCAGCCGAGCCGCGCGAAGAAGCCGGCCGGCGAAGACGCCTGACCGGGCGTATCGCTTCCCTCACGATGTCCGCCGGGCTCGGCGGCGGGGCGGGCGGCACGAGCCGGCCGCAGGACCGTCGTCCGGCGCTGGGCGCGCGGTCGTCGCCGGCGGTCATGGCGAGATCCCTGGTGACCACCGGCGCAGTGCGGCAAACCCCTCAGGCTAAGTTAGCTATCTTCATACTGATGCGCTGAGGTGGGAGCAAGGGATGGGACGCAGCAACGGGGTAGCACTGAGCGCCGTCTTCGCGTTGGCGTTGGTGGCGTCGGCTTGTGGATCCGACGACGAGGCCGGCGGCGGCGGAGGCGACGACGCCGGTGCGGGCGGGGCGAGCAGCACGCTGAGGCTCGGCCTGCTGACCAGCACCAGCGGCCCGGCGAGCAGCGAGTACGCGGTCACCGCGGACGGCGTCAACGCTCGACTCCAGGCGTACGAGGCCGAGGGGGGCGAGTGCGCCGACGAGTTCGACTTCGAGGTCGTCACGGCGGACGACACCTCCAGCCCGCAAGGGGCGCTGAGCGGCGCGCAACGCCTGGTGCAGCAGGAAGAGGTGGACGCCGTGCTGGAGGTGAGCTCCACGTTCTTCGGGGCCGCCCCCTTCCTGACCACCCAGGGCAGCGACATCCCGGTCTTCGGCGCCGGCTTCGACGGCGCGACGGAGTGGTCGAACACCGACGACAACATGTTCCTGTCGAGCAGGCTGCCCGACTACGAGGCCGCCTTCACGACGGCCGGCGAGTACTTCGCCCTCCAGGGAGCGACGAAGATCGCCGGCGTCGCCTACGCCGTTCCCAGCGCTCAGCAGGCGATCGAGACCCTGGTGGAGTCGGCCGAGGCCGCCGGTCTCGAGCGTGTGTACGTCAACGACAGCGTGCCCATCGGCAGTACCGACGTCGGATCGATCGTCCTGCAGATCATCGACTCCGGGGCGGATTCCATCCAGACGGCGATGCTCCCCAGTACGGCCTTCGCCATCCTCGACGGGCTGCGCGAGGCCGGCTACGACCTCGACACCGCCGTGCTCCCGACGGGGTACAGCAGCGATCTCCTGACCTCGCCGTCGGCGGCCAGCGCCGAGGGCGTCTCGTTCCAGCTGTCGGTGGCCCCCGTGGAACTGGAGTCCGAGGCCACCACGAGGTTCGCCTCGGCGATGCAGGAGTACGCGGGCGTCGACGGCGGGATCCCCGGCTACGCCCTGACCACGGCGTGGGTGACGACCGACCTCTTCCTGCACGGGCTGGAGGAGAACGGCTGCGACGCCTCGCCGGACAGCCTCATCTCCACGCTGCAGCAGGACGACGACTGGGATGCCGAGGGCCTGTATCCCGGCCCGGTGCCGCAGACGACCACTGACTACGACGAGCTCTGCCTCTTCTACGTCAAGGTCGAGAACGGGGCCTTCGTACCCGTGGAGGAGGCCTCGCCCATCTGCGGCGAGCCGGTCGACTGACCGGCCAGGCCGGCCGCACCGTCGTCGAGGTGCGGCCGGCCTGACCGGCCGATCTGGCAGCGGAGCCCCCGATGGGCGCGGAACTCCAGCCGACCATCCGACATCTGGACGCTCTCGGTGGACCGTCCGCGCTCTGGTCGAGGGCAATCGAGCGGCTGTCGAGGTCGTGCGAGCGACGTCGTCGGCGCCGCCTCCGATATGGGGCACCGAGGTTCGGATACGGCAGTCCGCCTGCGCTGCGATGATCGGCCGGTCTCGACGCCGCACCGACGTCACGCCACGCGAGGAGCCCTCATGACGGACGCCGCGCCCGGCGACGTCCGCAGGCGTACTGGCCTGGTCACGGCCGCGTTGTTGATCGGCCTATTCACGACGACGTTCCCGGCGACGATCCTCACGATCGCGGTGCAGCCGATCGCCGAGGACCTGCACTCCCTGCCCTCGACCGTCGTCTGGGTGACGACGGCGCCCCTGCTCGCGGCCGCGGTCACGACGCCGCTCCTCGGCCGGCTGGGCGACCTGTTCGGCCACCGACGCCTCTACGTCACCGGTATCGCGGTCGCCCTCGTGTTCGCGATGGGCAGCGCCCTGGCCTGGAGTGCGCCCGTCCTGATCGCCACCCGCACGATCACCCAGGTCGGAGCCGCGGCCACGTTCCCGGCGGCCATCGCCCTACTCTTCCGCGTCCTCCCGCCCGGCGACCGGGTGCGCGGGACCTCCTGGGTCGGCGCCACCGCCTCGACCGCGACGGTCGTGGGCGTGGTCGTCGGCGGGCCGCTGATCGACCTGGTCGGCTGGCGGGTCATCTTCTACGCCCAGGCCGGGCTGTGCCTCGCCGCGCTCGTCTTCGCGCTGTCCGTGCTCCCGGCCGACCCTCCGGACCGGAAGCGCGCCGTCCTCGACGTGCCGGGCGCGGCCCTGCTGGCCGTCGCGACGTTCGCCCTCACCTTCGGCGTCAACCGGCTGGCGGTCTGGGGCTGGTCGCCCGTGCCCATCGCCTGCCTGGCGATCGTCCCCTTCGCCACCTGGGCCCTCGTCGTCGCGGAGCGGCGGGCCGCCGCACCGCTCCTGCCGGTGCGCGTGCTGTCGTCGCACAACGTCCGCGTGATCGCCGGGGGCAGCCTGCTGCTCGGCGCCGGCTACATGGGCAACTTCGTCATCACGCCACTGTTCATGCAGAGCGTCCTCGGCCTGACCGCCGCCGCGACCTCCCTGCTCAGCGTCCCGCGCGCGGCGTGCAGCGCGCTGGGGTCCTTCACGGCCCACCGCGCGAGCAGCCGCTTCGGGCTGCGCCGGATGATCCTGGGCGCCATCACCGTGCTGACCCTCGTCCTCGCGACCATGGCCGTGGGCGCGCTGACCGTCTCCGTCGTCCTCATCGCGGTGATGCTCCCGTTCAGCGGCCTCGCCTTCGGGCAGCTGAACACCGGCCTGCTCGCCGCGCAGGGCGCGGCCGTCGACGAGCGGGACGTCGGCCTGGCGACCTCGCTGCAGCAGACCGGCTTCCAGGTCGGTGGCGTGATCGGCGTCGGGTTGTTCACCGCCCTCGCCGGCGACGCGACGACCGAGGGACCCTTCGCCCTGGTCTTCCTCCTGACAGCGAGCTGCGTCCTCCTCGCCTCCCTGACGCTCCTCCGGATGCACGAGGTGCGTGAGCCGTCACGGGCGACCGTGCACGCCGTTCCCACCGACGCCGACGCGGCCCCCTGGTGATGCACTGGTTCGAGGACTACACCCGGGTGGAGCACGTGCGGCCGGACCTCGACTCGCGAAGCCCGCCGGCAACCGCCACCCGGAGGAGTCCCCGTGACCGCGCACCCGCTGGACCCCCTGACCGCCGAGGAGTTCCGGGCCGCGGCCGCACTGCTCCGGCGTGAGCGCGGGGTGGACGAGCGGTGGCGCTTCGCCTCCATCGAGCTGCGCGAGCCGGCCAAGGACGTCGTCCGCGCCTTCCGCGCCGGTGACCCGATCCGCCGCGAGGCGCGGGTGACCTGCTGGAGCCGCGACGAGGGGACGCCCTACAAGGCCCTCGTCTCCCTGACCGAGGACGCCGTCCTGTCGTGGGAAGCGGTACCCGGCCGGCAGGCGAACATGACCCTCGACGAGTGGCGCGAGGCGCACGAGGTGCTCATCCGGCACCCCGACGTGGTGTCGGCGCTCGCGCGGCGGGACATCACCGACCTCGACCTCGTGCTCATCGACACCTGGGCCTACGGGGACTCGCTGATCCCCGACGGGCTGCAGGAGCGACGCGTCGGCTGGACCGACGTGTGGCGCCGCTCGGTGCCCGGGGGCAACCCGTACGCCCATCCCGTGATGGGCCTGCACTTCGTCGTCGACCTCAACACGATGGAGCTGCTCGCCGTCGAGGACACCCCTGCGCCGGTGCAGGCCGCCGTCTCGGGCGAGTACGTGCCCGCGCTGGTGCCCGGGCTCAGCCTGCGCACCGACATCCGGGCGCTGGAGATCACCCAGCCCGAGGGCGTGTCCTTCACGCTCGACGGCAACGAGCTGCGCTGGCAGAACTGGACGATGCGGCTGGGCTTCAACCACCGCGAGGGCCTCGTCCTGCACCGGGTCGGCTACACCGACGCCGGGCCCGGGGGACGCCGGGTCCGTCCGGTCGCCCACCGGATGTCGTTCGCCGAGATGGTCGTCCCCTACCGCGACCCCAGCCCGGACCACTACCGCCGGACCGCCTTCGACATCGGCGAGTGGGGTCTGGGCTTCATGACGACGTCGCTGGAGCTCGGCTGCGACTGCCTCGGGGAGATCACCTACGTCGACGCCGTCCTGCACGACAGCCGCGGCGAGCCGTACACGATCAGGAACGCCATCTGCCTGCACGAGGAGGACGACGGCGTGCTGTGGAAGCACGTCGACGCAGCGGGCGGCGCGGAGGTGCGCCGGTCGCGGCGCATGGTCGTGTCCTTCCACGCCACCGTGGCCAACTACGAGTACCTGACCTACTGGCGCTTCTACCAGGACGGCACCATCGAGTGCGAGGTCCGCGCCACCGGGATCATGGTGACCAGCACGTTCGACGACGCCCCGCCGCCGTACGGCACGGTCGTCGACGAGCGAACCTACGCCCCGTTCCACCAGCACTTCGTCGTCGCGCGGCTGGACATGGAGGTCGACGGGCGGGACAACAGCGTGGTCGTCTCGGAGAGCCAGGCGGTGCCGGTCAGCCCGGACAACCCGCACGGCCTGGCCCTGGTGCAGCGCAGCCGCGTGCTGGAACGGGAGTCCGAGGCGCGGCAGGATCCGGACTGGTCGACCCAGCGCAGCTGGAAGGTCGTCAACCGCGGACGCCGCAACCGGCTGGGAACGGCGCCCGGCTACGAGCTGGTGGCGCCCTCGGCCTTCCCCGTCATCGCCGACCCTGCTGCCTCGTTCCGGCAGCGGGCGCAGGTCATCGACCACGCGCTGTGGGTGACCGCGTTCGACGAGGACGAGCGCTGGCCGGCCGGCGAGTTCTGCAACCAGAGCCGCACCGACGAGGGCCTCCCCCGCTGGACGAAGGCCGACCGGTCGATCGCCGACACCGACATCGTGCTCTGGCACGTCTTCGGCATCCACCACATCACCCGGCCCGAGGACTGGCCCGTGATGCCCGTGGACGTCGCCTCCTTCCGGCTCCGGCCGGTGGGCTTCTTCGACCGCAACCCCGCCCTCGACGTCCCGCCGACCCCCGGCCGCTGCCACTGAGCCGTGCCGCGCCGCGGCTACGCGCCGTCCCCGACCGGAGGGACGCCGGGATGACGGGAGCGGCCGCGCCCGGGTTCCCCCGGGGCGCGGCCGCCCGTCCTGTGCGGAGCCCGGTCAGGCGGCCAGCGTCATCGCCGTCGCCGGCTCCAGGGCCAGCGCCAGGACCTCCCGGACGTCGCTGACCAGGTGCACGGTCAGCAGGTCGCGGACCGCCGCGGGGACGTCGTCCAGGTCCGGCTCGTTGCGGGCCGGCAGCAGGACGTCGCTGATCCCCGCCCGGGAGGCGGCGAGCAGCTTCTGCTTGACGCCGCCGATCGGCAGCACCCGCCCGGTCAGGGACACCTCCCCGGTCATGGCGACGTCGCTGCGCACCGGCCGCCCGGACAGCACCGACGCCAGCGCGGTCACCATCGTGACGCCGGCGCTCGGCCCGTCCTTGGGGACGGCGCCCGCGGGCACGTGCACGTGCACCTCCCGCTCGCGCAGGTCGGACACCGGCAGCTCCAGCTCGGCGCCGTGCGAGCGCAGGAAGGACAGCGCGATCTGCGCCGACTCCTTCATGACCTCGCCCAGCTGGCCGGTGAGCCGCAGTCCGGTGCCACCGGTCTCGGGGTCGGCCAGCGACGCCTCGACGAACAGCACGTCGCCGCCGGCGCCGGTCACGGCCAGTCCGGTCGCGACGCCGGGCAGCGCGGTCCGTTCGGCCGACTCGGGGGTGAACCGCGGCCGGCCGATCAGGTCCCGCAGCGAGCCCGTCGTCACGTGCACCGGGCCGCCGTCGGCGACCGCCAGCCGTGCGGTCACCTTGCGCAGCAGGCGGGCGAGCTGGCGCTCCAGCTCACGGACGCCGGCCTCGCGGGTGAAATCGGCGGCGAGCGTCCGCAGCACCTCGTCGTCGACCGTGACCTCGGCCGAAGTCAGCCCGGCGCGCTCCAGCTGCCGGGGCAGCAGGTGGTCACGGGCGATGAGGACCTTCTCGTCCTCGGTGTAGCCGTCCAGCCGCACGACCTCCATGCGGTCCAGGACCGGCGCCGGGATGGCCTCCAGCACGTTCGCCGTGGCGAGGAAGACGACGTCGGACAGGTCCAGGTCGACCTCGAGGTAGTGATCGCGGAAGGTGTGGTTCTGCGCCGGGTCGAGGACCTCCAGCAGCGCGGCCGTGGGGTCGCCGCGGTAGTCGCTGCCGAGCTTGTCGACCTCGTCCAGGAGCACCACCGGGTTCATCGACCCGGCCTCCCGGATCGCCCGGACGATGCGGCCGGGGAGCGCGCCGACGTACGTGCGCCGGTGCCCGCGGATCTCCGCCTCGTCGCGGACGCCGCCGAGTGCCACGCGGACGAAGTTCCGGCCCATGGCGCGGGCCACCGACTCGCCGAGCGACGTCTTGCCCACCCCGGGCGGTCCGACCAGGGCGAGCACGGCACCGCTGCGCCGTCCGCCGACGACGCCCAGGCCGCGCTCCTCGCGGCGCTTGCGCACCGCCAGGTACTCGGTGATCCGCTCCTTCACCTCGTCCAGGCCGGCGTGGTCGGCGTCCAGCACCGCCCGCGCGGCGGGGACCTCGTAGACGTCCTCGGTGCGGACGGTCCACGGCAGCTCCAGCACCGTGTCCAGCCAGGTCTGGATCCAGCCGGCCTCCGGGGACTGGTCGGAGGTCCGCTCGAGCTTGTCGACCTCGCGCAGCGCGGCCGCGCGGACGTGCTCGGGCAGGTCGGCGGCGTCCACGCGGGCGCGCGGGTCGGCCGGCTCCTCGCCGCCCTCCCCGGACCCGCCCTGCAGCTCGCGGAGCTCCTTGCGGACGGCGGCCAGCTGCTGGCGGAGCAGGAACTCCCGCTGCTGGCGGTCCATCCCCTCCTGCACGTCCTTGCGGATGGACTCGGCGACGTCGAGCTCCTCGAGGTGCTCGCGCGCCCACCGGACGGCCAGCTCCAGCCGGAGGACGACGTCGGCGGTCTCCAGCAGCGTCAGCTTCTGGCCGGCGTCGAGGTAGGCGGCGTACCCGGCGGTGTCGGCGACCGCGGAGGGGTCGGTCAGCCGCTGCACGCCGTCGATCAGCTGCCAGGCGCCGCGCTGCTGGAGCAGCGAGACGACCAGGCCCTTGTAGTCGCGGGCGAGCTCCTGGGCGCGCGCGCCGGAGTTCTCGTCGGGAAGGGGGGTGACCTCCACCCACAGCGCCCCGCCCGGGCCGGTGGTGCCGGCGCCGATGCGGGCGCGGGTCAGGCCGCGCACCAGGGCGCCCGGCTGGCCGCCGGGGAGGCGGCCGACCTGCTCGAGGACGGCGACGGTGCCGATGCCGGCGTAGCGGCCGTCGAGGCGGGGGGCGAGGAGGACACGGGTCGGGCCGGGCTCGGCGGTGGCGGCGTCGACCGCGACCCGCGCCTCGGCGTCGGTGAGTTCCACGGGAACTGCCATGCCGGGCAGGACGACGGTCTCGTCCAGCGGCAGCAGTGGCAGACGTTCGGTACTGCTCATGGCTTGTTCCTCCACACAGGCCGGCGGTGTTTCCCGGCTGTGCTGGCAACGTCTGCCCCCGCCACCCCCTTCCGGCGTTCACCGAGGGCGGACACCGCTGGTCGCGGCGCCGTCGTCGTCAGCCGAGCCGGGCCGCGTCCCTGCGGGCGGTGACCGGAGCGGCGAGCTCCTGCTCGTCGACGACCCGCTGCATCTGCTCGATGGTCTCCCGGAGGCCCGGGCCGAGGCGCTTGCCCGGCGTGAACGAGGCGGGGAGGTGCTTCATGCCGTTGATGACACCGACCGTGTCGTAGTGCACGGCTCCGCCGGGGTCGCAGACGAAGTCGGGCATCCGCTCGAGGACCGCGCTGAGCATCGTCTTGAAGACCGCCCGCGCGACGTTGGACCCGATGCACCGGTGGATGCCGAGTCCGAAACTGGCGTGCCGGTTGCCCTTCCGGTCCAGCCGGATCTCGTGCGGGTCCTCGAACACCGTCGCGTCCCGGTTCGCCATGGCCCACGAGAGCCACAGCCGGTCGCCCTCCCGGAACTGCACGCCGCCGATCTCGACGTCCGCCGAGACCGTCCGGCCGTCACCGGGAGCAGGCGTGTAGTAGCGCAGGAACTCCTCCGTCGCGCTGTCCCGGAGCGTGTCCCACTCGGCGATCAGCCGAGCTCGCTGTGGCGGGTGCTCCGAGAGCCACTCCAGGGCGTGCGCGGTCAGGGCCGTCGTCGTGTCGAAGCCACCGCCGAGCAGGAGCCCGACGGCATCGAGCACGTCCACGTCGCTGGGCACCGGGCCCCCGAGGTCGGCCCGGATCAGCGCGTCGACCAGACCGGGGCGCGGAGTCGCCCGGATCTCCGCGATGTACTGCATCGACCGCACCGACATCTCCCGCAGCTGCTGCAGGACGCGGTCCATCTCCGGGGTCCCCGGCAGCGTGTAGACCTGCGCGTGGATGGGCTCGCAGTAGGTCTCCCAGTCCGACATCGGGAACCCGAGCATCGCCATGGTCAGGACGGCCGGCACGATGTTCGCCAGGTCGTCGACGACGTCGATGCGGCCGCTCTCGATCACCTCGTCCAGCGAGGCCCGCGTGAGTTCCTCGATCACCGGCTGCCAGCGCGCCACCGCCGCCGGGGACAGGTAGGGGTTCAGGGCGTTGCGGTAGTACCGCTGGACCGGCGGGTCCATCGACAGGAAGCCGCCGCCGACACGCCCGCGCTCCCCCCGGGCCATCCGCCGGTACTCCAGGGGCGGCGGGGGGATCTGGATGCCGACGTATCCGCCGCGCTCGTCGAAGGGGTCGTCGTCGTTGGACAGGACGTCGGACCGGCGCGCGACGTCGAACAGCTCCTGGTTGCCGTTGACGAACCAGTAGCCGCCGTGGGTGTCGTTCCACGCGATGCGCGGCCCGGCGTGCAGTCGCTGCGCCCAGTCGACGAACTCGGTCCGGTACTCGGGGCCGTGCCGGTCGAGGACGATCCGACGATGCTCGTCGGCGGGGCCGTCGCTCTCTCCGGGGCGTGCGGTCTGTGTCGCGTCACTGGTCATGAGGTGCGTGCTCCGAGGGGTCGGTCGTCCGGTCGCGGCCGTCGGGTGACCACGGCCGGACGCGTCGGGTCAGACGTGGAAGTCGTGGAACTTCAGGTAGGACCCGGCGTCCACGCGGAGCTGGAGACCGGTCACGTAGCGGGACTCGTCCGAGGCGAGGAAGAGCACCGCGTTGCTGATGTCGATCGGCTCGACGTAGGGGATCGGGAGGAGCTGCTGGGCCGGGAAGGCCAGCAGCGCGTCCTCGCGGGTCGGGTTCTCCAGGTCCGGCCGGAACGCCCGGTACATCGGGGCGCTGTTCAGCATGTTCGTGTTGCAGTTGGTCGGGTGCACCACGTTGGCCCGGATCATCCGGGGGGCGACGTTGCGCGCGATCTCGTGCATGAACTCCGACAGCTGCAGCTTGGCGTAGC
>NZ_JNIK01000013.1 GCF_000701365.1 Blastococcus sp. URHD0036 | reverse complement strand
GGATGCGCGACTCCGACGCGGTCAGGTTCTCCACCGACACGTTGAGGTTGTTGATGGTGTGCTCGAACCGGTTCTGCAGCGCACCCAGGTTGGCCCGGGTGGTGGAGACGGTGCTGATCGCGGAGTCGATGGCGCTGATGGCCGCGCTCGCGCCGGAGGCAGCCGCGGCGTTGAACGTCGCGGTGCCGGTCACGCCGGCACCGGCGATGACCAGGTCGGTGGTGATGGACCCGGTCGGGCCGTTGGACTTGATGGCACCGAACTGGTCGACCTTGACGGTGAAGCCGGAGCCGTTGAGCTCCTTGTCGAAGGCCTTCTGCACCAGGGCCTGGTTGGCCGCGGCACCGGCGGCGTTGGTGGCCGTGGACCAGCCGGTCAGGTCCAGGGTGCGGGCGCCGGTGCCCTTGACGTTCACCGTCAGCACCGGGGCGGTGGCGTTGGTGTAGTCCAGGGCACCCGGGTCGAAGGTCCACTCGGGACCACCGGTGGAGACGTCGACCGCGCCGACGCCCAGGCCCGTGGCGCTCATGGCCGTGGTGACCGCGACGTTGATCGTCTCGCCGGAGTTCGCGCCGACCTGGAAGGTGCCGGAGTACGAGCCGCTGAGCAGGGCGTTGCCGTTGAACTTGGTGGTGGTGGCGATCCGGTCCAGCTCGGACTTGAGCTGGGTGACCTCGGCCTGGATGTTGGTCTTGGCGGCGGCGTTGAGGCCACCGTCGTTGCTGGCCTGGACGGCGAGGTCGCGCATGCGCTGGAGGATGCTGTGCGTCTCGGTGAGCGCACCTTCAGCGGTCTGCACGACCGAGATGCCGTCCTGGGTGTTGCGGACGGCGACCTTGAGGCCACCGATCTGCGAGCGCAGGCCCTCGGAGATGGCCAGACCGGCGGCGTCGTCGGCGGCGCGGTTGATGCGGAAGCCGGAGGAGAGCTTCTCCAGCGACTTGGTCATCTGGGTGTCGGTGACGGCCAGGTTGCGGTACGAGTTCATCGCCGCGATGTTGTTGTTCACGCTGAGACCCACGGGGGGTTCCTCCTTGGACGGGGCCGGGAGCCCGCCGCATCCGTGCCGCGGGCCTTGCACACCCCGTAACGGCAGATCCCAGCAGTCACTTGAGCACCAAACCGCAGGCCGGGGCGGCCGTCCCTCGTGCGGGGGAGGGACGGGGAACGCCGCAGCGCCCCGGCCGGGGAGGCCGGGGCGCTGCGGGAGGGCTCACGTCGAGGCGAGTCAGGCGGGGCGCGCCGCCCCGTACCGGTCGGTTCGGTGGTGCTCGGCCCCGTACCGCTCGGCCAGCCGGGCGCCCCGCGCCGACGGCATCAGGGCCGCCGGGGGTGCCGGCGGGGCAGCGTTGCGTCCGGCCACCCGGTCGACGTACGAGCGCTGCTGGTTGCGGGCGCGCACCCCGCCGTCCGCGGGGACGGCCTGGCCCTCCCACACCTCGCTCATCGCGGCGTGCAGCAGGGTCAGTGCCCGGGCCCGCATCTGCGAGACGCGGGAGAGCGTGACGCCGAGGTCCTCGGCGATCTCGGTCAGCGACTCGCCGCCGAAGAAGTTGCGCTCGATGACCTCGTCGAGCCGGTCGGGGAGCTCCCGGATCGCCTGCTGCAGGTAGCGGGCCCGCTCGACCCGGAGCAGCGCCCGCTCGGGCGACTCCCCGGGGTCGGGCAGGTCCAGCCCGCCGGAGTCGCCGTTCGAGTCGGCGTCGATGCTGACCATCACCGCCCGGTGGACGTCGACCTGCAGCGCCTCGAGCTCGCCCTGGCGCACGCCCAGGCTCGCGGCCAGCTCCTCGCGCGTGGGCGGGCGGCCCAGGGTGATGGTGAGCGCGTCGGCGGCGGCGTCGGTGCGGCGGGCCGCGGCCCGGACCGACCGGCTCGCCCAGTCGCCGGAGCGCAGCTCGTCGAGCACCGCGCCCTGCAACCGGGGCAGGGCGTAGGTGGCGAACGTCGCGCCGGCCGTGGGGTCGAACCGCCGCGCCACCTCGACCAGCGCCACCTTCGCGCAGGACAGCAGGTCCTCGCGGCTGACGTGGGACGGCAGCGAGATGCGGGAGGCCACCGCGTTGACCGCGAAGGAACAGAGCGGGAGGTGTTCGGTCACCAGGTCGTCCACCGCCCGGGCCGTGCGGGGGAGGGGAACGGCCGGGGGACGCTCGGTCACCGGAGATCGGGCTGCTCGCACACCTCCCTTCTCGGCACCCTCTACACCGGGCGGCACCGTCGGCCCACGGGGAAGATCTGACAACGTGCGCCCCTCGGCTTGAGGGTTCCTCGCCCGGTGCCGAAGGCCTCTCTGCGACGAACACGCAGGCCGCTCCCCGGTCTGCGACGGATCAGGGAGGCGGTGGGGACGTGGACTACCAGCACCTGTCGACGTTGCTGTGGCGAGAGCAGGAGTTCCTGGACCTGCTCTTGTTCAAGGCGGAGGAGAAGCAGTACCTCATCGTCACGGGCAAGACCCGGTGGCTGGCCCGCATCGCGCACGAGATCGAGGTGGTCCTCGACCAGCTCAGGACCCTCGAGGTCGAGCGCGCCGCCGTCACCGAGTCCATCGCCGTGGAACTGGGTCTGGACGCCAACCCCTCGCTGCGCCAGGTCGCCGACGCCGCCCCCGCGCCGTGGAACGACCTGTTCGGCAAGCACCACGAGTCGCTGCTCGTGCTGGTCACGGAGCTCCGTGGCCTCTCCGAGAGCAACCGCGGCCTGATCGAGGGCGGTCTGGCCGCCATCGACGAGGCCATGCTCTCCGTCCGTCCGCCCACCGCCGGCACCTACGGCGCCTCGGGCCGGACGACGGCCGGCGCCCACCGCGCCGTCACCCTGGACGGTGCCCTGTGAGCACCTTCGGCGGTCTGACCCGGGCGTCGACGGCGCTGTGGGCAGCGCAGCGCGGTCTGGACGTCACCGGGCAGAACATCTCCAACGTCAACACCGACGGCTACACGCGTCAGCGGGTCGAGCAGTCCTCGATCAACGGCTCCGTCGTGCCGGCCATCCACGCCATCGGTGACGGCATCGGTTCCGGCGTCGACTCGAGCAGCGTGATCCGCATCCGGGACGCGTTCCTGGAGGCACGCGGTCGGCTCGAGACGGCCAGCACAGCGCGACTGACCGTGGAGAGCGACGCGTACACCCAGATCGAGTCGGCCTTCCGCGAGCCGGGCGCCACCGGCATCCAGAAGATGCTCGCGAATGTCTGGAGCGGGTTCAGCGACGTCGCGAACAACCCGACGGAGCGGAACCTCGCCGCGCGCAGCCAGGTGATCGAGCGGCTGCAGACCCTCACCGCCGGCATCCGCACCACGGCGACCGCCATGGACAAGCAGTGGGATGACACGTACGCCTCCCTGCAGTCGGTCGTCAGCGACGTCAACGCGACGGCGTCCTCGATCGCGGAGCTGAACCAGAAGATCCGGCTGGGGAACCTGAGCGGCACCCCGGTCAACGAGCTCTCGGACCGCCGGGACTCGCTCATCATGAAGCTCTCCGAGCAGGTCGGCGCAACGGCGACTCCGGGCGAGGACGGCGTGATCAACGTGGCCATCGCCGGCTCGTCGCTCGTGACCGGGAACAGCGCGATCTCCGTCAAGCTCGTCGGGGGGACCTCGCTGGCCTCGGCCGCCACGTCGCCGCCGAGGCTGGTGGCCGATCCCGGTGGGTCGACGTTGGACCTCGGGGGGACGGCCGAGGGACAGGTCGCCGTGTTGACGTCCATCGTCCCCGGCTACCGCGCCTCTCTGGACTCGCTGGCGGACAGCCTGGCCACCGCGCTGAACACCCAGCACGCGCAGGGACTCGACCTGGACGGGAACGCCGGCGGTCCGCTGCTCGGCGCCTCGTCGGGGACGACCGTCACGGCGGCGAACATCACGGTGGCCCTGTCCGACCCGCGCAAGCTCGCGGCGTCCGGCGCGGTGCCGAGCGGGGCGGTGACGGTCAACGGCAACAACGCCGACGCGCTCTACCGGCTGTCCCTGGCGCCGGCCGGCGTCGACGCCAGCTATCGCGAGATGATCGTCTCCCTCGGCGTGAGGTCCTCGGTCGCCAAGGGCGACCTCGAGGTGCAGACGGTCATCCGCAACCAGGTGGACGCGGCCCGCGAGTCGGTCTCCGGGGTCAACCTCGACGAGGAGATGACGAACATGATGTCCTACCAGCACGCGTACTCGGCCGCGGCGCGGCTCGTGACCGCGATCGACGAGACCCTCAGCACCATGATCACCAGCATGGGCTTGGTGGGCCGCTGATGAGGATCACCCAGCGGGCCGTCGCGCAGACCAGCCTCCTCGGCCTGAACCAGAACCTCGCCCGGATGGCCAAGCTGCAGGAGCAGCTGACCACCGGCCGGGTGCTCAACGCACCGTCGGACTCGCCGACCGGCACGAACAAGGCCATGCAGGTCCGGCAGAGCACCGATGCGGTCATGCAGCAGGCGCGCAACATCTCCGACGGTCAGGGGTGGCTCGACGCCGCCGACAGTGCCCTCACCACGATGCTCAACCAGGTGCGCCGGGTGCGGGACCTGACGGTGCAGGGCCTGAACACGGGGTCCATCCAGGGCAACTCCGCCTCGGCCATCGCCACCGAGGTGGCGTCGCTGCGAGAGAGCCTGCTCGGCGTGGCCAACCAGACCATCAACGGACAGCCGGTCTTCGGCGGAGCCACCGACAAATCGCAGGCGTACGACCCCGCGACCGGCGCCTTCATCGGGGTCGGCGGCACCGTCGCGGGCGTCGACCAGACCGTGCCGCTGGTCCGACGGGTGTCCGACACCGAGGTCATCCGCGTCGACGTCACCGGCCCCGAGGCGTTCGGTGAGCAGAGCCCGGGACGTGACCTGTTCGCGCTCGTCGGTGACATCGCCGACCACGTCCTGACCGCCGGCGCGGACCCGACCGACCTGTCGACAGACCTCGCCGACCTGGACGTGGCGATCAGCCGGCTGCTGACCGCGGCTGCCGGCATCGGTGCGCGATCGGCCAGGCTGGATGCCGCGCAGCAGGTCAACACCGACCTCCAGTTGACGCTCAAGGGCCAGCTCTCCGACGTCGAGGAGATCGACCTCCCGAAGACGATCATGGAGCTGAACATGCAGAAGACCGGCTACGAGGCCGCTCTCGGCGCCACCGCCAAGGCCATCCAGCCCAGCCTCATGGACTACCTCCGATGACCGTCGTCATCCTGCCCACAGAGTCGCCGTCTGGAGTCGCATCGTGACGCTCGCCCCCGTCGCCACCCTGCCGCTGCTGGGCATGGTGCAGCCGGTGCCCGGATTCCCCGACCACCGTGACTACGTGCTCGTCACGGCCGACGGAGACGGGCTCCTCTACTGGCTGCAGTCGCTCGACGCGGACGGTCCGCGGTTCCTGGCCATCGCCCCGGCCCGGTACTTCCCGGACTACGCGCCCGAGCTGCCCCGGTCGGTGTGCGAGGACCTGGGTCTGACCGACCCGGCCGATGCCCAGCTGTTCTGTCTCGTGACGGTTCCCCCGGAGGGTGCGGCGGCCGCCACGGCGAACCTGCGGGCACCGGTCGTCGTCAACCGCGCCACCTGGCGCGCCACCCAGGTCGTGCTGACCGACGGCGCACATCCCATCCGGCGGCCACTCCGCCGATAACACCCATGGCGCCCATGCGCCCAGTGCCCGCGGTCCGCGGGCTGCCACGGAGGCCACCACAACCCATGGAGGGGTTCCCATGCTCACTCTCACCCGCAGCGTCGGCGAGACGATCCGGATCGGCGACGACATCGAGGTCCACGTCGTCGAGGTCCGCGGCGGCACCGTCCGGCTGGGCTTCAAGGCACCGCGCGAGGTGACCATCCACCGCGAGGAGGTCTACCGGCAGATCGCCGAGGCCAACCTGCTCGCCGCCCAGGTCACCGCCGACACCCTCGGCGCGCTCGCCGCGTTCGCCCCCCCGCCCGCCGGCGAGGTCACCGCACCCGCTGCGCCGGGGCAGGCGCCCTCCGCCTGACGCAAGTGCACGTCCCGGCCACCGTGCCGTTGTCGGTACTTGCCGATGAGTCGGTAGCCGAGCGTGCGCCGGGCAGCAACACGGGCAAGAACTGCCGAAGCTGACCCCGCACATTGCGTCGGAGACAGCGAGTGTTGTGCTGAAGTCGGCGTCGCCATGCGCCAGAGTTGCCCCCGAAGCACGACAAGGGGGCGATTCCATGTACCGCAGCGCTGACCAGGCCATCCCGGCCGACACCGTCGACCTGACGACCTCGTCGATCGACGAGCACGACCTCTCCATGTCCGACGAGCACGCGTCCGACGCCGTCCTCGACGACGACGGGGCCACCGACGCCGACACGGTCGTCGTCCACGTGGCCCTGCGCCCGCGGCGCGGCTCCGCCCGCCGCTGCCTGGCCGGCCTGGCCGCCCTGGCCGCCGCCCACCCCGACGTCGCCGTCGCGGTGACCGGCCTGGGCAAGGACGAGCGCACCGTGCGCGTCACCGTGGGCGTCGAGCTCGGCCCGCGCGCCGGGGTGGCCCGCTTCTCCCCGCAGGCGCAGGCGGCCTACGCGTTCGTGAGCGAGCTGTTCACCACGCTCTACGACCACATGCCGGTCTACTGCGCCGAGCCCGGCCCGGCCGAGTGCGCCGCCGCCGCCGGCCTCATGGCCAGCCTCGGCGTCGGGTCGGCTCCCGCCGACGTCCCCGCGGTCCAGCACACCTTCGCCTGAGCCACCCGCCCGCGACGCACCTCTTCCCCGACGCCTCGCCTGGAGCATCCGTGACCACCACCGCCACCCCCTCTGCAGAGCGCATCCGCCAGCCGCTGGTCTTCGGCGGCATCCCCGAGGCCGAGGGCTTCGCCCGCGTTCCGATCACCCCCCGGGACCGGGTCCACTTCCGCGTCGACCGCGAGCTCCCGCTGCCGGAGTTCCGGGCCGACCTGCCCGACCGCGTCACGGTCAGCTTCGACTCCGGCGAGGGCCTGTACCGCGTCGACGGCGCCTGTGGCCAGGGTCCGGTGCTCGCCGACTGGATCCGCGCCTGGTGCGCCGGGCGCGGCATCACCACCGTGGGCCTGCGCGCGGAGGCCGACGTGCGCCGCCGCGCCGCCCGGGACCTGCCCCCGGCCTTCCTCGACGACCTGTGCCGCCACTACGGGCCGGTCAGCCTCAAGCGCCTGCAGCGGAACATGAGCACGATCCGCCTGCACCTGCCCGACCCCGACGACCTCGCCCAGCAGGTCGCCGAGTGGATCCTCAAGGCCGTCGGCCAGTACGACGAGACCAAGGGCGTGCCGTTCGGCGCCTTCCTGGCCACCCAGCTCTCCAAGTGGGTGCACGACCTGGGCCGCGCCGCGCACGGCCGCACCGCCGCCGACACCGAGCACAAGCAGCAGAAGGCGATCGCCGCGTTCGTCGCCGAGCACCAGCGCCGGCCGTCGGAGAAGGAGCTCGCCGCCTACATGGGCCAGAGCGTCGCGACCCTCCGCCGCAACTCGCAGACCGTGGCGACCCTCAACGGCCTGCGCAACCTGCAGTCGCTGGACGGCGCCCCGGACGCCGCGGAGATCCTCATCCCCGACAGTCACGAGGCGCCGGACGAGATCATGGGCGAGGCGGAGCAGACGCTGCTCTCCCACGCGCTGACCGCCGCCTGCGCACCGGATCCGGGCGCCCGCCCCGAGCAGCGGGCCGGCCAGCCCAACGTGCTCGGCTGGGCCACCTGGTACCTGACCACCTGGGGCGGGGTCACCAAGACCCAGCTGTCGGCCGACCTCGGCACCAGCGTGCGCAACATGAACGTGCACGCCGACCGCGTGGAGCGGGCGCTCAAGACGCAGCTGGCCGAGCTCGCCGACTGATCCCGTCCGCACGCCGAAGGCCCTGGTCTCTGGGAGACCGGGGCCTTCGTCGTCCCCGGGGGTCGCGCGCCGGTGGTGGGCGCTGCGACCAGCGGGACGAAACTGCGCCGGAGAGGGTCCATGCGGCGCCCGGACTGCCGATATCACGGGTGTGACCGCCTCCCTGCTCCGCCGCCAGGCGCCGGGGACGTCCACGGGGGGCCCGACCTGAGCGCCCTCGCCGCGGGGGAACCGACCCCCGACGTGCTCGTGCCGTACTGGCTGGCCGCACCCGCGCGTGCCGCGCTGGCCGCCTCGGTGCGACACGGGCTGAACGCCGGTGAGGTGCACCCGGTCGCGGCGATCCACCTGGCCGACGTCCTCACCGAGCTGCACGTGGCCATGGCCCGCGACGCCGTCTGGCCGGGCCCCGCCGCCCGGGTGCGGCAGGCCACCGGCTGGGACGACGACGTGCTCCCGGTCCGTCTCTCCGCGGTCGAGCTGGAGAGCGTGCTGGCCCTGCCGGCCCTCCCCGAGGCGCTGCGGGTGGCGTTGGCCAGGGTGCCGCGGTGAGCGACTCCCCGTTCGGGCGGTCCTCGGCCGGCCTGCTGCACCGGCTGCGGCCGGTGCCGGTGGACCCCGACGACCTGCGCGACGTCGCCGCCGAGGTGTTGCCCGAGTTCGCGACCGCACGGCTGCGGCTGGTGCTCACCGACGACCGCGTGGACGGCCCGGTCCTCGTGCTGCGGGAGGACGAGCGCACCCTGCGCACCCCGCTGCGCGACCTCGCCGAGGACATGACCGCGGCCGGGGTCGTCGCCGCTCCCGAGGCGCTCGCGGCGGCGCTGGCCTCGTGGGTGGCCCACCGTCCGGTGCCCGACGCCGCGGCGGCAGCGACCGGTACCGCGGTCTTGGACTGGACCGACCGCGGGCGGACCGCGGTCGGCTGGCGCGTCGTCGTCCGGCGGGACGCGGTGGCGCTGCCCTGGATGCCGTCGCCCTCGGCCGGTGCCGAGGACGTCGCCCGGATCCGCGCCCGCGCCGTCGAACGCTCGGCCGCGGTGGAGACCGAGCTGCGGGTCCAGGGCCCGGTCGCGCTCTGGTCGCACCCCGTGGTGCCGCTGCTGGCCTCGGCGCCGTTCACCGCTCCGGAGCGGGTCCTCGAGCGGGTCGCGGCGGCGGGGCCGGCGATGCCCGACATGCACGTCGTCGTCACCCCCGGCCGGCCGGTGGCCGGTGCCGGTGCGGGTGTCGCCGCACGGCTGGCCGAGTCGACCGGCGAACCCTGCGTCCGGCTCCCCTGGCGGGACCTCGCGACCCTGCCCTGGCTCTGAGGCCGGTCGGCTACGCGTCGAGCAGGTGGCCGAACTCCCAGTGCCACGCCTCGGGCTTCTCCCCGCCCGGCTGCGCCCAGTCCGGCTGGACGAAGCCGTACCGGCCGGCGTTGGCCGTCATCCACTGCCACTCGGCGCTGCCGGCGCGGTTGATGCCGCCGCAGAGGTCGACCGCCAGCGCCCAGCCGTGGTTGGACGTGCCGGGATAGGCCGCCAGGCGGGGCTTGGCGCGGTACGCCGAGACCTGCGCGGCGAAGGACCGGTAGGAGTCGGTGATGCACATCGGCCGGCCGAAGTCGGCGGCGAAGGCGGCGGCGAGCCCGGCGTAGCCGGCCGCCGCGTCGCAGCGGAGGGCGTGCGACCCGCCGATCGCGCAGAGCGCCGAGGTCGGGATGCGGCCGTTGCCATAACCACCCCACATCGGGCTCACCGGGCCGACCGGCGCCGGCGGGGCACCGCAGGCGCCGTTGCCGTTGGCGGCGGGCGGCAGCGGGGCGTTGGGCGTGGCCGGGGACGGGAGGGTCACGCGCACCGTGCCGGTCGCGCCGGTCATCGTGCGGACGCCGACCGACCAGCCGGCGGCCGAGGCCGCGAGCACCTGGCCCTCACCGAGGTAGAGGCCGACGTCGGCACCGCCGTCGGCGAACACCAGGTCGCCGACCTGCAGCTGGGAGGCGGGGACGGGCGCGCCGGTGGTCCACTGGCCGGCCGCCGTGGTGGGCAGACCGAGACCGCCCTGCACCCACGCCGCGGCCGCGAGACCGGCGCAGTCGTAGGCGTCGGGCCCGGTGCCGCCGGCCTGGTAGGGCCGGCCGAGCTGGGCGAAGGCGACGCTGACGGCGGCCACGGTCTCGGCGGGCAGCACGGTGACCGGCCGGTTGCCGGCCACGGCGAGGGCCACGCCCGGGATGGGCATGCCGGTGCCGTCGAGGGCGGGGGAGAAGCCGTCGGGCAGGTCGGTGGGGTCGGTGAGCTCCGCCGCGGCGGGCGGCTGGATGCCGGCGACGGCGAGCGCGCCGAGGTAGTCCTGCCAGCGGTGCAGGGCCTGGGTATTGCGCTCCTGTTGCTCGCCGGCGGCCGGGACGGCGCTCAGGCCGGCCAGCTGCGCGGTGGTGGCCGGGCTGAGGTCGGCGACCTGCTCCCGGACCGCCGCGAGCAGGGTGCCGGACTCCGCCTCTGCGGCGTCGACGGCGACCTGCGCAGTGCGGGTGGCCGCCACCGCCGCGGTCACCGCCTGCTGGGCGCGGGCGGCCCGGGTGACGTCGAGGCTGCGGTCGTCGTCGGCCCGCTCGGCGAGCCCCTGCATCCAGAGGGCGTCGGACACGCTGCCGCTGTCGTGCACGTCGAGGGTCAGCAGGGGAGCGCGCTGCTCGGTCGTCATGCGGTACAGGTCGGCGGAGAGGCCGCCCACGGCGGCCCGCGCGGTCGCGGCGTCGGCGCGGGCCTGCGCCTCGGCGGCCTGTGCGCGGGCGAGCTCGTCGCGGCGGCCGACCAGGTCCTGCTGCAGCCGGCGGTAGCGGGCCGCGTCGTCGGCGAGGCTCTGCTGGGTGGAGGCGGCCAGGTTGAGCGGATCGGTCCCGGCCGCGGTGGCGGGCACCGGCGGGGTCGGGGAGAGGGCCCCGGCGAACGCGGGCAGCACGATGCCCAGGACGACGACCAGCGCCCGGCGCTTCCAGTGCCGGGCGTCCTGGGCGGCGAGGTACCGCCGCCAGGCCGGCGGCTGGACGGGACGACGGGAGCGCTTCTTCGCGGAGGTGCGCGCCGGTGCGCGGCGGGCAGCGGACGGGCGCCCGGTCCGCGTCGCGGCGGACGTGCGGGCGGGGGGCTTGCGGGCGGCGGGCTTGCGGGCGGCGGGCTTGCGGGCGGCGGGCTTGCGCGGCTCGGGCGTCGTGCGGGTGCCGGCGGGAGTCGCGTCCCCGGCGGCGGCGCGGGCGGCGAGCACGGCGCGGACGGCGGCCGCCTCCTGGGCGGTCATGGGCGTGCGCGTGGCGGAGCTGCGGCCCGCCGGGGGCCGGGCGGTACGGGCGGCCCTGGGGGCGGGCGTGCGTGGTGCGGGCACTGCGATTCCCCCGGGGGTCTCGTCCTACGCGGCCGGCGCGCTGCAGTGCAGCGGCCTCGCCGTCGTATCGACGGGACACGGGGGTGCCCGGAGGTGCGGGGGAGGGTCCCTCACCCCTGCGGGTGAGGGTGAGTTCCGGCTATGTCGCCCGATCGGTGGACCGGTCGGGCGAGACGGTCCAGCGCGGCGTGGCGGGCGCCCACCAGGCGCCGTGCTGCTCGTCGAGCGCCACGCGGTGCTCCACGCCGTCGTCGGTGCGGACGACGAGGGACACCTCGGTGATGCGGCGGGGCGCGGTGCCCGCACCGCCGGGGAGGAGTTGCCCCGTCGCCAGCGGCAGCGGCGGCAGGACGATGACCTCCTCCCCGGACGGCTCGGACACGCGGGGACCCGTCAGCGGTCGCCGAGCTCGACGAACGCGCGCTCGGTGGGGCCGGTGTAGAGCTGACGGGGACGGCCGATCTTGGTCGACGGGTCGGCGATCATCTCGCGCCACTGGGCGATCCAGCCGGGCAGCCGGCCGAGCGCGAAGAGCACGGTGAACATGCGGGTCGGGAACCCCATCGCCCGGTAGATCAGGCCGGTGTAGAAGTCGACGTTCGGGTAGAGCTTGCGCTCGATGAAGTAGTCGTCGGAGAGCGCGATCTCCTCCAGCTGCCGGGCGAGGTCCAGCAGCTCGCTGTTGCCGCCGAGCTTGTCGAGCACGCTGTCGGCGGTCTGCTTCACGATCGCGGCCCGGGGGTCGTAGTTCTTGTAGACCCGGTGACCGAAGCCCATCAGCTTGACGCCGGGCTCCTTCTTCTTGACCCGGTCGACGAAGCTCCGCATGTCGCCGCCGTCGCGCTGGATGGACTCGAGCATCTCGAGCACCGACTGGTTGGCCCCGCCGTGCAGCGGGCCGAACAGCGCGTTGATGCCGGCCGAGACCGACGCGAAGATGTTCGCGTGGGAGGACCCCACGAGCCGCACCGTGGACGTCGAGCAGTTCTGCTCGTGGTCGGCGTGCAGGACGAAGAGCATGTCCAGCGCCGCGGCGAGGTCGGGGTCCACCTCGTAGGGCTCGGCCGGGAAGCCGAACGTCATCCGGAGGAAGTTCTCGACCAGGCCCAGGGAGTTGTCCGGGTACAGGAACGGCTGGCCGACCGACTTCTTGTAGGCGTAGGCCGCGATCGTCGGCAGCTTGGCCAGCAGCCGCAGGGTCGACAGCTCCACCTGCTTCTCGTCGAACGGGTCCAGGGAGTCCTGGTAGAAGGTCGACAGGGCGCTGACGGCCGAGGAGAGCACCGGCATCGGGTGCGCGTCCAGCGGGAAGCCCTTGAAGAACTGCTTGAGGTCCTCGTGCAGCAGCGTGTGCCGGCGGATGCCCGAGTCGAAGGTCGCCAGCTGGTCGGGGGTCGGCAGCTCGCCGTAGATCAGCAGGTAGCTGACCTCGAGGAAGCTGGCCTTGCCGGCGAGCTGGTCGATCGGGTAGCCGCGGTAGCGCAGGATGCCCGCGTCGCCGTCGATGTAGGTGATCGCCGACGTGCAGGCCGCCGTGTTCACGAACCCGATGTCGAGCGCCACGTTGCCGGTCGTGGCCAGCAGCTTGCTCGTGTCGAAGCCGTCGGACCCCTCGGTGGAGGGGACGACGGGCAGGGGCAGTTCTCCGCCGGGATAGCGCAGGGCGACGTCAGGCGTGGCTACGTCACCGGCGCTCGTTGTCTCGCTCATCGCCGAGGACGCTACTGCTCCGCCGCCGAGTTGCCACCGGGCGGCACCACATCGGCGGGGATCCGGGGCCGCTGCCGGGCCGCGGATCCCCGCCGGCGGGTCAGGGGTGGGTCATGGAGAGGACGTCGAGGGCCTCGTCCAGCTGCTGCTCGGTGAGCTTGCCCTGCTCGACGTAGCCGCGTTCCACGACGACCTGGCGGATCGTCTTCTGCTCCTTCAGCGACTGCTTGGCCACGATTGCCGCCTCCTCGTAGCCGATGTACTTGTTCAGCGGCGTGACGATGGAGGGGGAGGACTCGGCGAGCTCGCGGCAGCGCTCGACGTTCGCGGTGATCCCGTCGACGGTGCGGTCGGCCAGGATGCGGCTGACGTTGGCCAGGAGCCGGATCGACTCGAGCACGTTGCGCGCCATCAGCGGCAGCGTCACGTTGAGCTCGAAGCTGCCGGTGGTGCCGGCGAAGGTCACCGCGGCGTCGTTGCCGATGACCTGGGCGGCGACCTGGATCGTCGCCTCCGGGATCACCGGGTTCACCTTGCCCGGCATGATCGAGCTGCCCGGCTGCAGGTCGGGCAGGTTGATCTCGCCCAGGCCGGTGCGCGGTCCCGAGCCCATCCAGCGCAGGTCGTTGGCGATCTTGACCAGGCCGACGGCGATGGTCTTCAGCTGGCCGGAGGCCTCGACCAGACCGTCGCGCGAGCTCTGCGCCTCGAAGTGGTCGCGCGCCTCGGTGAGCGGGAGGTCGAGCTCGCCGGCCAACCGCTCGATGATCGCCGCGGCGAACCCGGGCGGGGTGTTGATCCCGGTGCCCACGGCGGTGCCGCCCAGGGGCAGCTCGCCGACCCGGGGGAGTGAGGCGCGCAGCCGCTCGACGCCGTAGCGGACGGCGGCGGCATAACCGCCGAACTCCTGCCCGAGGGTCACCGGGGTGGCGTCCATGAGGTGGGTGCGGCCGCTCTTGACGACGTCGGCGAACTCGTCGGCCTTGCGCGAGAGCGACAGCTCGAGGTGCTGCAGAGCGGGGATGAGATCGCGGACGATCGCCCCGGTCGCCGCCACGTGGATCGCCGAGGGGAAGACGTCGTTGGACGACTGGGAGGCGTTGACGTGGTCGTTCGGGTGCACCGGCCGGCCGAGGGACTCGGTGGCGAGGGTCGCGATGACCTCGTTGGTGTTCATGTTGCTCGACGTCCCCGATCCGGTCTGGAAGACGTCGATCGGGAAGTGCTCGTCGAACTCGCCCTGGGCGACCCGGGCGGCCGCCTCCTGGACCGCGTCGGCGATCTCGGTGTCCAGGACGCCGAGGTCGGCGTTGACCCGCGCGGCGGCGCCCTTGATGGCCGCCAGCGCACCGATCAGCTCGCGCTCGATCGGCGTTCCCGAGATGGGGAAGTTCTCGACGGCACGCTGCGTCTGCGCCCGCCACTTCGCCCAGGCCGGGACGCGCACCTCCCCCATCGAGTCGTGCTCGACGCGGTACTCGGCGCCGGTGGCCGGCGGACCGTCCTGTCGAGGGGTGGCATCGGCAGGGGGCATGGCTGCGCTCCGTGTGGGGGAGAAGGGGTGGGTGCTCCAGGAGCGACCCTAGATGCCGGGTCCTGCTCCCTCCGGGGGAGCCGGGTCCGCGTCCTGACCCCGCGGCGACGTCGGTGCCCGTACGGTTCGCCGACCGTCGAGGCCGAGGAGCGCCATGACCGACAGCTACGGCACGCCCGGACAGGCGGCCTCCGGGTACGAGGTGTCCGGCGCCGGCTACCCGGCCCCGGGTGCGAGCACCCCCGGGTACGGCGCCTCCGGCTACGGCGCCCCCGTCTACGGCGCCCCCGGCTACGGCGCCCCGGTACACGGCACCCCCGGCTACGGGGCCCCTGGCTACGGCGTGCCCGTGCAGGGCCTCCCGGCGTCCGGCGGGCCGGCCCCGGTGTTCCCGCCGGGCCGGTACCGGCCGGTCCTGGTCGCCACGGCGGCCGCCGGCGTCCTGGTCGTGGGCGCCGCGGTGGCCGCGGCCGTGGCCGGGTCGATCATCGCCACGCAGGCCGACGACGTCGGTCGGGAGATCGGCGCGGAGCTGGGCCGTGCGCAGGAGCAGCAGATGGACCAGATGCTGGACGACATGCTGTCCATGGACCCCTACGCCATGGACCCCTACGCCGGCGGTGGCGCGTACGGCGCGCTCGGGCCGGTCGAGCAGTCGCCGCCGGTGGAGCCGGGCGAGCTCGGTCCCGACCCGGTGCTCGACGAGTACGCCCAGGAGTGCTTCGCCGGGGACCTCCAGGCCTGCGACGACCTGTACTACGAGTCGCCGCCCCTGTCGGCCTACGAGGAGTACGGGTCCACCTGCGGCGGCCGGGTCAAGATCTACACCGTGCCGTACTGCACCGAGCTGGACTGACCGACCGGCACCGGCGGCGTGCCAGTCGCGCGCAAGTGCCGCCCAAGCAGTGGGGCCGAGGGTGTTCCTGGGACCTCCCGTGACCTCTCCGTGCTGGTCGGCACGGAGGCCCCCCGAATAACATCCCCAAGCCACGCCCCTGGCGTGGGCCGTTCCCGCGATCGCTCGAGGAGTCCGCACCATGTCTCAGCCTCCGTATCCGCCCCCGGGTGGCTCTGAGCCCTCCGAGCAGCCTGGCAACCAGGGCTGGGGACAGCCGGGTCAGCAGCCCGACGAGGCCACGCAGCAGATGGGTCAGCCGGCGCCTCCGACCTCGCAGTACCAGGGCGGCCAGTACGGCCAGCCCGGTGAGCGCGACGAGACCGCGCAGTTCGGCCAGCCGCAGTACGGGCAGCCGCAGTACGGCCAGCCCCAGCCCGAGTACGGCCAGCCGCAGTACGGGCAGCCGCAGTACGGCCAGCCCCAGCCGGAGTACGGCCAGCCGCAGTACGGGCAGCCGCAGTACGGCCAGCCCCAGCCGGAGTACGGCCAGCCGCAGTACGGGCAGCCGCAGTACGGCCAGCCCCAGTACGGGCAGCCCCAGTACGGCGGTCCCGGTGGCCCCGGCGGCCCGGTCCCGCCGCCCGGTGGCTACGGCGGTCCGGGTGGGTCCTCCGGTGGCGGCAACGGCAAGCTGATCGCGATCATCGCGGCCATCGTCGTGGTCCTGGCCGGCGTCGGCGTCGGGCTGTTCTTCCTGCTCGGGGACGACGACGACGACAACCCCCCCGCGGCCCAGACCAGCGCCTCGACCAGCACCAGCCAGAGCTCCAGCAGCTCGTCGTCCTCCAGCACCTCGGCCTCACCGGTCGACTGCGAGGAGCCCTCGGGCGCCGGGACGCCGGGCGTGCCCGCCGCCGACAACCCGTGCGACATCACGGAGGCGGACCCCGACGGGGACCTCACCCCCCTCGCCGTCGACTGCGCCGACGAGGACTGGGACTCCTGTGACGACCTCTGGCTGCAGTCGGACGTCGGGTCCGACTTCGAGGCATACGGCTCCACCTGCGGCGGCCGCAACGAGGAGACCAGCGGCGGGTGCGCCGACCTCTACTCGGGTGGCGGCGCCGGTGGCGGCGGTGGTGGGGGCGACGTCCCGGCCGCGACGATCCCGCCGACCGGCCTCGGGAACGACGCGGCGCTGAACGGTCTGGCCGCGTCCTGCTTCGCCGGCGACATGCAGGCGTGCGACGACCTGTTCATCCAGGCGCCGATCGACTCGGCCTACGAGGGCTACGCCGACAGCTGCGCGGGACGTCAGCCCGAGGGCACCGGCACGTACTGCACGGACACGTTCGGCTGATCCCTGCCGGTCCGCATCGACCGGCGACACCGGCCCGGCACCTCGACGAGGTGCCGGGCCGGTGTCGTCCCGGGGCAGAGGCCTCTACGGTCGGGAGGTGACCGACGACGCCGCCGGGCCGCCGGACGTCCGGGCCTCCGACGCCGACCGCGAGGCCGTGGTGGCCCGGCTGCAGGTCGCCCTCGCCGAGGGACGCATCGACGTCGCGGAGTTCGGGGAGCGTGCCGGTGCGGCGCACACCGCCGTGACCATCGCCGACCTGGCCGCGCTCGTGGGCGACCTGCCGCGTGCCGCGGACCTGCGCGGTGCGCCGGACCCGGCCGCGCCGGCGGAGATCGTCGGCGCACGCCGCCCCGCGCAGCTGTCGTCGGTGTTCGGCGACGTGGTCCTGGGCGGCGCGGTCGAGCCGCCGCGGACGATCAACGCCGTGTTCGGCGACATCCGGCTGGACCTGCGCTCGCTGCGGACCGGCGCCGACCGGGTCGAGCTGCGGCTGGGCACGGTGTTCGGCGACGTGGACGTCGTCGTCGCCGAGGGCGTGGACGCCCAGCTGGACGGCTGGACCGTCTTCGGCGACAGGCGCACCCAGCTGGCGCCGGTGCCGCGGGTGCCGGGCACCCCGCGCGTGCTGGTCAGCGCGCGGACCGTCTTCGGCGACCTCCGGCTGCGCAGCCTCGCGCCCGGCGAGCCGACCAGCCGCTGGCGGGCCCGGCTCCGGCGCGGGCGCTGAGGCTGCGCGGCGCCGTCAGGCGTCGGTGTCGTGCCGGTCGAACGGCACCGCGGAGTACGCGCGCAGCTTCTCCAACGAGTGCAGGCTGTCGATCAGCCGGATGGTGCCCGAGCGCGACCGCATCACCAGCGACTGCGTGGTGCAGCCGCCGGACCGGTACTGCACCCCGCGCAGCAGCTCGCCGTCGGTGACGCCGGTGGCGACGAAGAAGACGTCGCCGGCGACCAGGTCGTCGATGGAGAGGACGCGATCGAGGTCGTGGCCGGCGTCGATGGCCTTCTGCCGCTCCTCGTCGTCCTTGGGCCACAGCCGGCCCTGCAGGGCGCCGCCCATGCACTTGAGGGCGCAAGCCGCGATGATCCCCTCGGGGGTGCCGCCGATGCCGACCAGCATGTCGACGCCGGTGCCCTCCCGGGCGGCGGCGATCGCGCCGGCGACGTCGCCGTCGCTGATGAACTTGATGCGCGCGCCGGCTTCGCGGACCTCGTGCACCAGTTCCTCGTGCCGCGGGCGGTCGAGGATGCAGACGGTCACGTCGGCCACGGAGCTGTGCTTGGCCTTGGCCACCCGGCGGATGTTCTCGGCCACCGGCGCGGTGATGTCGACGACGTCGGCCGCGGCGGGACCGACCGCGATCTTCTCCATGTAGAAGACCGCGGACGGGTCGTACATGGCGCCACGGTCGGCCACGGCCATCACGGAGATGGCGTTGGGCATGCCCTTGGCCATGAGGGTGGTGCCGTCGACCGGGTCCACCGCGACGTCGGTCTCCGGGCCGTAGCCGTCGCCCACCTGCTCGCCGTTGTAGAGCATGGGCGCCTCGTCCTTCTCGCCCTCACCGATGACGACGACGCCGCGCATGCTCACCGTGCCGATGAGGGCCCGCATCGCGTCGACCGCGGCACCGTCCCCGCCGTTCTTGTCCCCGCGGCCCACCCAGCGACCGGCGGCCATCGCGCCGGCCTCGGTGACGCGGACCAGCTCGAGAGCCAGGTTGCGGTCCGGTGCGGGGCGGTCGGCGAGGAAGGTGCTGACGCGGCTGGTCGAGCTGGGCTGTCCGTCGGGGAGCGGCAGGGACAACAGGACCTCCATGTAGGGACCCCATCCCGGGGTCCCTCCCTGGCTCGGAGGGGGCCTCGGACGCGCGGTCGGGGGACGACGGCGGCAGAGCGGGGGAGCTGTGCTGCGATCCTAGGGGAATGACCGGAGCCGGCCCCTCGGACCAGGAGCAGCAGACCGTCCCCGAGGAGGAGCGACCGCCGCCGGTGTCGGCGGTCGAGCGGGCCAACCGGATGAGCGCGGGCAACATGCTGCGCTCGCTGGCGCCGCTGGTCCTGATCTGCCTGGCGGCGGTCGGCTGGCTGGCCTTCCTCCGGGACGACGAGCAGGACCCGGTCCCGCCGGTCGACGCCGTGGGCACCATCGAGCGGGCCGCCGAGTACGCCTCCTACGACCTGGAGGCCCCGGCCGACCTGCCCGAGGGCTACCGGGTCAACGACACCGACATCACCGGGACCCCCGGGAGCCCGGTCACGCTGGGCGTCGACTACCTGACGCCGTCCGAGGAGTACGTCGGCTTCGTGACCAGCGACGACCCGGACGCGCCGGCGGTGGACGACGTCCTCGGCGACGCCGCGCCGCAGGGGACGGTCGAGATCGACGGGGTGGAGTGGACCCGGTCGACGACGGCGCGGGACGAGACGGCGCTCTCCCGCGAGGCCGACGGGGTGACCGTCCTCGTCACCGGATCGGCCGACGAGGACGAGCTGCGCACCGTCGCCGCCGCGGTCCGACCGGTGGCCGGCTGACCGCGCGGTGGTCCACGTCACGAGTTGGTGACGCTCCGGTGCGCCGCGCCGTGTGACAGCTGGGACGGGCGGGACCCTCGGCGTCCCGGCCCACCGGTATCCCCACGACGGGCCACCACTCGGATCCCTCGAGGAGTTCGGCGTGAACGGATACGGCGTGTGCCGCGGCGGCGACCACCGAGCGCCCCAGAGCGGAGGATCGTGCGCGTGCGGCATGGTCACCCGCATCCCGGCCCGGCGACCGGCGGTGCTCCCGTCGACGCCCGGCGCGGAGGTGCTCGCCCTGCTGGAGCGCTGCCTGCGCGACGGGCCCGGTGTGCTCGACCCGGTGGCCTCCGGCTTGCTGCGCGAGCGGGCGACCCAGCTCCTGGCCGCGCTGGACACTGCCGGTGGCCTCCCGCACCCCGGGGGACCGGAGCAGGCAGCGGCCTGACTACTGCGGCGAGTCGGCGGGAGCGGCGGCGGCCAGCCGCTCGCGGGCGCGGTCCAGCCAGTGCTGGCAGAGCTCGGCCAGCTGCTCGCCGCGCTCCCACAGGGCCAGCGACTCCTCGAGCGTGAGCCCGCCGGCCTCGAGCCGGCGGACCACCTCGGCGAGCTCCTCGCGGGCCTGCTCGTAGGTCGTGGTCGGCTGCTCGTCCTGCGTCGGCGTGGTCACGACTGCCCATCCTCCCTGGCCACCCGGACGGGCAGCCGGCCGCCGGCCACCCGGACGGTGAGCCGTTCGTCGTCGCCGACCTCCGCGGGGTCGCGCACCAGTGCGCCGTCGGCCCGCTGCACCACGGCGTACCCGCGCTCCAGCGTCGCGGCGGGGGAGAGGGCCGCGACCCTGGCCCGGGCGTGCTCGAGGTCGCGCTCGGCGCTCTCGACGCGGTGGGTGAGGGTGCGCAGCGACCGGCCGCGCAGTGCGGCGACGTCGTCGGCCCGGCCATGCAGCATGCGCTCGGGTGCGGCGAGGACCGGGCGGCTGCGCACGCCCTCCAGCCAGCGCTCCTGCTGCTCCAGCCGGCCGGTCAAGACCTGACGGGCGCGGGCCCGCAGCGACTGGACCAGGCGGCTCTGCTCGCCGATCTCCGGCACCACCCGGTGCGCGGCGTCGGTCGGGGTGGCGGCGCGCACGTCGGCGGCGTGGTCGACCAGCGTCGTGTCCGTCTCGTGCCCGACGGCGGTGACGACCGGCGTGCGGCAGGCGGCGATGGCCCGGACCAGTCCCTCGTCGGAGAAGGGCAGCAGGTCCTCCACGGACCCACCGCCGCGGGCGATCACGATGACCTCGACCTCCGGGTCGCGGTCCAGCCGCTGCAGGGCCTCGATGACCGAGCCGGCGGCCATGGGTCCCTGCACGAGGGTGTGGTGCACGGCGAACCGGACGGCGGGCCAGCGGCGGCGTGCGGTCACCAGCACGTCGCGCTCGGCCGCGCTGTCCTTGCCGGTGACCAGGCCGACGACCGCCGGCGCGAACGGCAGCGGGCGCTTGCGGGCGGCGTCGAAGAGCCCCTCGGCGGTGAGCAGCCGGCGGATCCGCTCGATCCGGGCGAGCAGCTCACCCAGCCCGACGGCGCGGATCTCGGTCGCGCGCAGCGAGAACGAGCCGCGGGCGATGTAGTAGTCGGGCCGGGCCCGCACGATCACCCGGGCGCCCTCGGCGAGCTCCAGGCCCGGGCGGTCGGCCACGTCGCGGGCGCAGGTCACCGGGACCGACAGGTCGGCGGCCGGGTCGCGGAGGGTCAGGAAGACCGTGCCCGCCCCGCGGCGGGAGAGCTGGGCGACCTGGCCCTCGACCCACACCTCGCCGAGCCGGCCGATCCACTCGGCGACCTTGCGGGCCACCGTGCGGACCGGCCACGGCGCCTCGGGGGACGACGGGCTGGTCATGCCCCCGAGACTGCCACGCGTGCAGCCGGCCCCCCTGCAGGGTCCCGTCGCGAGCGTGCGAGTGACGGGGGGCAGGGGGGTCCTTTCGTTACATGCCGCGGGGGGCCAGCGGGCTGGACTCGACGGCCTGCCGCTCCAGCTTCTCCAGGCGGTTGCGCAGCATCCGCAGGAACGGCTCGCGCGCCCGCTGGGCCTCCTCGTAGGCGAGCAGGTCCGCGACGGTGGAGAGCTGGTAGCCGCGGAGGCGGCCGCGCAGCTGGGCGACCGTCCAGCCCTCGTAGCCCTCGACGGGCGCCTTGGCCCCGCCCGTGGCGGCGGCGACGGGCGAGCCGCCTTCGTCGACCGCGGTCGCCTGGTCGGGGGTCGCCTCCTCGGCGGGGCTCTCCGGTGCGGCGACCGCCTCGTCGGTGACCGTCGCCTCGACGGTCTCCACCTCGCCGTCCGGGGTGAGGACGTCGACCTCGGTCACCTCGGCGCCGACGTCCGGGACGCCGTCCACCTCGCCCACCGGGGAGCCGCCGGGATCGGCCGGCACGCCGGGCGCGGCGTCGGTCTCGAGCAGCGCCGTCTCCAGGGCGTCCTCGGCCGTCAGCACGGCCTCGGCGTCCTCGACGGCGGCGGCCTCGTCGAGTGCCACCACCTGGTCGGTGATGTCCTGCAGGGTCTCCACGACCTCGATCGGGTCCGGCACGGCGGCCAGACCGGAGACCTCGTCGTCGACCAGCGATGCGGACGCGGTCACGGCGTCGGTCTCGTCGAGCGCCGCGGCGGTGTCCTCGACCGACAGGTCCTCGTCGTGGTCGGGCACGTCGGCGGCGGCACGGTCGAAGGCCGAGGCGCGGGCGGAGGGCGCCGGCGGGGTGTCGAGGACGTCGTCGTCGTCGAAGGTGGCGAGACCGGGCTCGTCCTCGCCGCGGAAGCCGGTGAGGACCTCGTCGCCGCGGGCGACCAGGCCCGCCCACTGCTGCTGCACCTTGAGGGCGGTCTGCATCGCGAGACCGACGGCGCGCACCGGCAGCCCGGGGAGGGCCTCGGGGAGCTTGCGCGCCTCGTCGAGAACGGTGGCTGCGAGTCCGACGTACGCGCGGATGGGCTCGGGGATCTGACGCGACATGCCGACAAGGGTGCCGCAGGCGCGCCGGTCCGGCAGCACCACCTCCCCGGATGTACCCACCCGGGGCATGAGTTCCGTCACGGCGGGCGTCCGGCGCCCCTGTCGGGGCGCCTCGTGGGCCGGCGAGGGACGGGGGACGGAGGCTCCGCTCTCTACAGTGGTGGCATGGCCGAACAGCGTGGACGAGTCCTGCTCGCAGACCCTCGCGGCTACTGCGCCGGCGTCGACCGCGCGGTCGTCGCCGTGGAGCGGGCGCTGGAGATCCACGGCGCGCCGGTCTACGTCCGCAAGCAGATCGTCCACAACAAGCACGTGGTCGCGACGCTCGAGCGCCGTGGCGCGATCTTCGTCGACGAGACCGACGAGGTGCCCGAGGGCTCGGTCGTCGTCTTCAGCGCGCACGGGGTCTCCCCGGCGGTGCACGAGCAGGCGTCGCAGCGCTCCCTGCGCACGATCGACGCGACCTGCCCCCTGGTGACCAAGGTGCACTCGGAGGCGAAGCGGTTCGCCAAGGACGACTTCGACATCCTGCTCATCGGCCACCGCGGGCACGAGGAGGTCGAGGGCACCTCCGGGGAGGCCCCGGCCCACATCCAGCTCGTCGACGGTGCGGACGACGTCGCGAACGTGCAGGTGCGCGACCCCGAGAAGGTCGTGTGGTTGTCGCAGACCACGCTCTCGGTCGACGAGACGCTGGCGACGGTCGACGCGCTGCGCGAGCGGTTCCCGACGCTGCAGTCCCCGCCCAGTGACGACATCTGCTACGCCACGCAGAACCGGCAGCAGGCGGTCAAGCTGATGGCCCCCGGCTGTGACCTGGTGATCGTCGTGGGATCGACCAACTCGTCGAACTCGGTGCGGCTGGTCGAGGTGGCACTGGAGGCCGGCGCGCGGTCGTCCTACCTGGTCGACTACGCCGCCGAGCTCGACGAGGCCTGGTTGGCCGGCGTGGCCACCGTCGGCGTCACCAGCGGCGCCTCGGTGCCGGAGGTGCTGGTCGACGAGGTGCTCGACTGGCTGGCCGAGCGCGGCTTCGGGGACGTCGAGACGGTCAAGGCCGCCGAGGAGCGGCTGGTCTTCGCGCTGCCGCACGAACTGCGCGAGAAGCGCACTTCCTGAACGCCTGACGCACGAAGGGCCCCTCCCGGAGTTCCGGAGAGGGGCCCTTCGTCGTCGGTGCGCGGTGTCAGCGCCGCGCGGCCCAGCGGACCAGCGCCAGCACCAGTGCGGTGCCGGTCGCCGCGGCCATCACGGTGAAGCCCTGACCGAGTGCGAGCTCGGCGGCGACCTCGGCCCCGACCTTCTTCGGGCCGGCGCCGGAAGCGCGGTGCGTGTACTTGAGGACGGCGACGACCGCGAGGTAGACCAGCGGCGGCGCGATCACCAGGGTGGTCATGTCGCGGCGGCGCACGAGCAGCGTGGCGACGGCGGTGCTGCCCACCAGACCGACGAGGGTGATCAGCCCGAGGGTGCCGTTGCCCGTCGCGTCGAGGAAGCCGGCGGCGAGGGTCACGACGAGGACGCCGAGGACGGCCAGGCTGCCCCGGAGCCGGCTGCCGCGCTCGGGGACGGTGGTCTCGGCAGGGCGGCCGGCGGCCCGGGGGGTCCGCGGGGACGACGCGGCGTCGGGCCGGCCGGCGTCGTCGGTCTCCTGCCGGCGCCGGCGGTCGGCGGCCGGGGACAGGCTGGCGGAGGAGCGCGGGTAGCCGGGGATCACGCGGCCGGACTCGTCGGGCCGACGCGGCGGGGTGGCGCGGTCGGCGGGGGGGACCGGCGGGCGCTGGACCGGGCGGCCCTGGACCGGGCGCCCCTGACCGGGGTTGCGCGGGGCAGCGGCCGCGGGTCGCTGCGCCGGCGAGCCTCCGCGGCCGTGCGAGGGCAGCGGCGGGAGGGGCGGCACCGGGGGACGGGCCGGGCGCTCGCCGGGCGCCGGACGGCCGGCGCGGGACGCGGAAGAGCCACCGGCGGACCGCGCGGAGCGAGCTCCGGCCTCCCGCCACGTGTCGGCGGAACTCACCGACGCCATGGCGCACCTCCCGTCCCGTTCGCGAGGAGCCCGGGGAGGGGCTCCCTTCATCAGGGGAAACGGTAGCGAGCCCAGCGGTGGTTCGGGGGCAGGCGGAGCCGAACCGCGCGGGCAAGTTGTGCCCAACCGGGGACGGTGCGCTGATCAGAGGGCGTTACGGGTGAGGGGCCTGTGACACGGGGTGACCTGCGGGCCTCCCGAGACGGACCGGTCACGCTCACCCGATGGTGCCGTCGCGGGGTTCGGTGAAGGTCGTGGCGCCGTCCTCCTGGGGGACCGGCGGCCGCAGCGCCCGGACGGTGGCCTCGATCGGCGGTGGGGTGGGCACCTCGGTCTCGGCGACCCCCAGCTCGTCGAACCGACGGGCGGCGGCCAGCACCGACCGCTCGTAGGAGCCGACCGTGTCGTTGTAGCGCGCCATCGCGGTGCCCAGCGCCGACCCGAGGCGGGTGAGGTGACCGGACAGGGTCGTCAGGCGGGCGTGCAGCCGGCGGCCGACCTCCAGCACCTGGTCGGCGTCGCGGGCCAGCCGCTCCTGCCGCCAGGAGTAGGCGACCGTGCGGAGCAGTGCGAGCAGGGTGCTCGGCGTGGCCAGGACGACGTCCTTGCCGAAGCCGTACTCGAGCAGGCCGGGCTCGGCCTCCAGCGCGGTGGTGAGGAAGCCGTCGGAGGGGACGAAGAGGACGGTGAACGGCGCCGCGGGCCGGAAGGCGGTCGGGTAGCGGCGGGCGGCGAGCGCGTCGACGTGCGCCCGGAGCTGGCGGGCGTGGTCGGCCACCCGCTCCGCCCGGACCGCCTGGTCGGTCGCCTGCACCGCGTCGATGTAGCCGGTGAACGGCACCTTCGCGTCGACCACCACCTGCCGGCCGTCGGCCAGGGTCACGACCAGGTCGGGGCGGACGCCCGCGCCGCTGTCGTTGGTGCCCGAGGGCTGCTCGACGAAGTCGCAGTGCTCCAGGAGACCGGCCACCTCCACGACCCGGCGCAGCTGGACCTCGCCCCACCGCCCGCGCACGTGCGGGGTGCGCAGCGCCGTGACGAGGGCGGCGGTCTCCTGGCGGAGCATCGCCGAGGTCTGGCCGACCGTGCCCATCTGCTCCCGGAGCTCCCCGTGGGCGGTGGCCCGGTCGCGCTCGATGCCGGCCAGCAGGCGGTGCAGGTGGTCGAGCGACTCGTGCACCGGTTCCAGCCCCGCCTCCGCCGGCCGGCGGCGGGCCAGCAGGGCGACGACCCCGAGGGTGACCGCGGTGGCCAGCAACGCGCCCAGCAGCAGGCCGAGGAGGAGGGAGGCGGCGTCCACGAGCGGAAGCGTGCAGCACCCCACCGACAGAACCGGTCAGCCCCGCCCGGGGACCGGCATAGGAAGCAATACCCACGTCTTGGCCCGCAGGACGTGGGTATTGCTTCCTATGCCTCGCGAGGTCAGGCGGCGGGGACGGCGGCGTGCTGGGCCTCGTGGTCGAGCAGCCAGCGCTTGACGTCGGTGCCCCAGCGGAAGCCGCCCATCCCGCCGTCGGACCCCATGACCCGGTGGCAGGGCACGAACAGCGCCGCGGCGTTGCGGGCGCAGGCGTTGGCGGCGGCCCGGATCGCGGCGGGCCGGCCGCAGCGGGCGGCGAAGCCGGCGTAGGTGTCCGGCCGGCCGGCGGGCACGGTGCGCAGCACCTCCCACGCCTCGGTCAGGAACGGCCCGGACCGCTGCTGCACGACGACGTCGTCGATCACCCCCACCTCGCCGGCGTGGAAGGCCTCGACGACGTCGAGCACCGCCAGCCGCTGGGCGGGCGCCACCGAGTCCGGGCGCAGCGAGCGGTGGATCACGGGCAGCAGGTCGCCGACCTCCTCGGTCCAGCCACCGGCGAGGACGACGTCGGCGCCGTCCGCGCCCTCGGTCACCACGACGGTGAACGGCCCGGGCGGGGTGGGCACGGTGGCGTAGCGGGCGGCGGTCATGCCGGCGGGGTGGGTGGGGATCACGAGGCGCTCCGATCGGAGGTGGCGGGCAGGGGACGGGTGAAGAGGGCGGGCACGGCCAGCGCCCAGAGGTGCAGCACCGCGTAGGAGCGCCACGGGCGCCAGCGGGTGAGGGCGTCGGCGTCCGAGGAGCCGAGGGCGGCCAGCGAGCGGCGCAGGGCGAGGTCGCCGGGCAGCCACACGTCGGGGTCGGCGAGACCGCGGAGGCCGACCAGCGCAGCCGTCCACGGGCCGATCCCCGGGACGGCGAGCAGCGAGCGGCCCGCCTCCTCGCGGTCGGCGCCGGGATCGAGGACGACGTCCCCGCGGGCCAGTGCGCTGGTCAGCGCGGTCACGGTGCGCCGGCGGGCCCCGGTGAGCCCGACCGTCGAGAGATCGGCCCCGGCCAGCGCCTCGGGCCGCGGGAAGGCGTGCGTGAGGGTGCCGACGGGCTCGGGCAGCGGGGTGCCACCCAGCGGCAGCAGCCGCGCGGTCAGTGTCCGGGCGCCGGCCACCGACACCTGCTGGCCCAGCACCGCGCGCACCGCGAGCTCGGCGGCATCGGGGGAGGCGGGCACCCGCCGGCCCGGCGCCGCGGCGACGAGGGCGGCCAGCGCCGGATCGGCGCCGAGCACGCCGTCGACGGCGGAGGGATCGGCGTCGAGGTCCAGCATCCGGCGGCACCGCGCCACCGCCGCGCCGAGGTCGCGGAGCTGGGCCAGCCGCAGCCGGGCGGTGACCGCGGACCCGTCTCCGGGGGAGAGCTGCACGACCGCGGGGCCGTGCGGCAGGTCGAGCACGCGGGAGAACGTCGTCCCGTCCCACTCCTCGAGGCCGGGCACCGCGTGCGCGCCCAGGAACAGCAGCACCTCGGCGGCGTCGAACGGCGGGCGGGCGGCCAGCCGGACGGTGAGCTCGCCGGGGGTGCCGGCCTCGGCGCCGGGACGGCGGCGGCGCATGTCCGACGGCGTCGCGGCGAAGACCTCGCGGATCGTGTCGTTGAACTGGCGGATGCTGGCGAAGCCCGCGGCGAAGGCCACGTCGGCCACCGGGATCGCCGTGGTCTCCAGGAGGACACGCGCGGTCTGGGCGCGCTGTGCCCGGGACAGCGCGAGTGCGCCGACCCCGAGCTCGCCGACCAGGTGCCGGTGCAGCTGCCGCTCGGAGTAGCCCAGGCGGGACGCCAGCCCGGGGACGCCGGAGCGCTCCACCTCGCCGTCGGCGATCAACCGCATCGCCCGGGCGACGACGTCGGCGCGGGCGTCCCACTCGGGCGAGCCGGGCACCGCGTCGGGGCGGCAGCGCTTGCAGGCGCGGTAGCCGGCGGCCTGGGCGCCGGCCGCGGTGGCGAAGAAGGAGACGTTGGCCGCGAGCGGGGTGCGCGCCGGGCAGGAGGGCCGGCAGTAGATCCGCGTCGTCCGCACCGCGGTGAAGAACCACCCGTCGAAGCGGGCGTCCCGGCTGGCCACCGCGCGGTAGCAGCGCTCGTGCTCCAGGGAGGCCGTCATGGGGACCAGCGTGCCACCCGCGGCCGCCGGGTACTGGCGGGAATCGGACGCCGCCGTGAGCCGGTCAGGAGTCCTGGTCGTCGAGCTCCACCGCGTAGGTCGTGATCGCGACGACGGCGCCGTCGGCGAACTCGTAGACGTCGCAGGACGACACCACCGACACCTCGTCGCCCTCGACGTAGCGGGCCACCACGTCGACCGCCGCGGCCCGGTCGTCGGCGGCCACGACGACGCGGCGGAAGTCGACCGAGGCGTCGGCGAGCCCGGCGAGGGACTCCTCGCAGGCGTCGATCACCGCCTGCCGGCCACGCAGCGTCGGCCCGCCGCCACGGGAGGTCCACACCACCTCCTCGGCGAGTGCGGGGTAGACGTCGCGGAAGCGGTGGCGGGAGAAGGCCTCGGCGATCTCGCGGGGTGCGGTCATGCAGGACAGACCGTCCGGGGAGGCGGACGTCATCGGTGTGCGCCGGCTCAGCGCTCGACCAGCACCGCGATCCCGTCGAGCAGTCGGGCGAGGCCGAACTCGAACGACCGCGCCGGATCGCCGGCACCGAGCTCGGGGCCGGCGACCGGTCCGACCCGCGCCGCGGTGGGGAAGCGCTCGGCGTCGAAGACCCGCTCGATGTGCGGTTCGGTCGCGCGCCACCACTGCTCGTCGGTCAGCCCGCTGGCGCGCTCGGCGGCGTGCTTGTCGTGCAGGCCGCCCACGCTGCCGCGGACGAAGTCGCCGACCAGCGTGATGACCAGTTCCATGTCGACCTCGGACAGGCCGAGCCCGTCGACGGCGCCCAGTTCCAGGTCGTACTTGCGCATCAGGTTCGGGCCGAGGATCGGCCGGCCGGTGCCCAGGTGCGCCGCCCAGGGGTGGCGGACGTAGAGCTCCCAGTTGGCGCGCGCCACGGCGGTCAGCCGCTCGCGCCAGTCCCCGGCCGGCGGGGAGGGGTGGACCTCGCCGAGCACGGCGTCGTACATGAGGTCCACCAGCTCGGCCTTGCCCGGCACGTGCGTGTAGAGGGTCATCGCACCGACGCCGAGCTCGGTCGCCAGCCGGCGCATCGTGACCGCGGCCAGGCCCTCGGCGTCGGCGAGCGTGACCGCCGCGGTGACGATCCGGTCGACGTCGATGCCGGCGCGCGGTCCGGGGCGGCGCACGGGCTCGGCAGGCGCCCGCCACAGCAGGGCCATCGTGCGGGCGGGGTCCCCGCCGCCGGTCGACTCGATCGCCACGACGCCAGCCTCTCCCATCGGCGCGGACGTCGGTGCGGGACGTCGAGGGGCTGGCCTGCTGAACGATGACCTGATTCGATGAACAGACGTTCATGCCCCGCCGAGCGGAGGAACGACCCATGGGTCGCATCAGCACGATCGACCAGCTCCGGGCGATCATCCCGGAGCCCAGCCCGACGGCGTTCGCGAAGATCCGCGACCGGCTCTGCGCGCAGGGGACGGCCTTCGTCGCGGGCAGCCCGTTCCTCGTGCTGGGCACGGTGGGCACCTGGGGTCTGGAGCTGAGCCCGAAGGGGGACCAGCCGGGCTTCGTCGGGGTCGTCGACGACCGGACCCTGCTTATCCCCGAGCGCAAGGGCAACCAGTTCGCGTTGAGCCTGGCCAACATCCTGGCCGACCCCCGGGTCGGCATCCTGATGATCCGGCCGGCCACGCACGAGGTGCTGCGGATCTCCGGGCGAGCGACCCTGATCGACGACGAGGACGTGTGCGCGCGGCTGTCGGCCGGCGGCCGCCCGGCGGAGCTCGCCATCCGCGTCGAGATCGACCGCGCCGCCTTCCACTGCGTGCGGTCGGCGAAGCGGGCCGGGCTGTGGGATCCAGAGACCTGGGACGAGCCGACCCGCGTCTCCTTCGGCCGGATCTACGCCGAGGCCCTCGCCCGACCGGAGGTCGAGACGCTCTTCGACGACCTCACCGAGAAGGTCAACGCGACGCTCTACTGAGCCGGGGGGAATAGCCCGAGTTCTGGTAGGGCTTGCGGTTGCAGCCCCATCCGCCGCGCGAGAGGACCCCGCATGAAGACCCACGACTTCACCGTCGACGCCGCCGACGGCTCGACCCAGCGCCTGAGCGACTACGCGGGGAAGGTCCTGCTCGTCGTCAACGTCGCGAGCAAGTGCGGGCTGACCCCGCAGTACGAGGGCCTCGAGCGGCTCTACGAGGACTACAGCGACAAGGGCCTGGAGGTGCTCGGCTTCCCGTCCAACCAGTTCATGGGCCAGGAGCCGGGGACGAACGAGGAGATCCAGGAGTTCTGCTCGACTCAGTACGGCGTCAAGTTCCCGGTCTTCGCGAAGATCGACGTCAACGGCGAAGACGCGCACCCGCTGTGGGCCTACCTGCGCGCGGCCGACCCCGGCGACTTCACCGCCGAGACCGCGCCCGGCCTCTACGACCACATCGCGAAGATCAAGCCCGAGGCGCTGGGCACCGACGAGGTGAAGTGGAACTTCACCAAGTTCCTCGTCGGCCGCGACGGCGAGGTCATCCGCCGCTACGAGCCGAGCGTGCCGCCGGAGCAGATCCGCGGCGACATCGAGACCGCCCTCTCGGCAGCCTGATCGCTCAGCGCTCCCGGGCGGCCGCACGGCCGCCCGGGACCGCTGGGTCAGACAGCCGGTGCCGGGCTGAGCGCCTTGTCCACGAGCGCGAGCAGCCGGTCGCTGACCTCCCGCCGGCGCTCCATCTGGACCATGTGGCCGACTCCCGGGTAGACCGCGAGCTCGGCGTCGGGCAGCGCATCGGCCATCGTGCGGCTGTGCTCGACCGGGCAGAGCCGGTCGGCGTCCCCGACGGCGATCAGTACCGGGACGTCGCTCAGCGCCGCCAGGGCCGTGACGCGGTCGTGGGTGGAGAACGTCGGCAGGAACGCGGCGACCGTCTCGGCGGTGGTGCCGCGGTGCACCTCCGTCGCCGCCGCGATGTCGGCCGCGTCAGCGGTGCCGCTGAAGATCAGCCACATGTCGAGGGTGCCGACGGGACGCTTCTTCCCGGCCGACTCCGCCTTGACCGCCCGCTCGTTGAGCACCGGCAGCAGCTTCTTGACGACCTTCGCGACCGGGGCCGGCAGGCCGTAGGTCACCGCGTCGAGGCCGCCGGAGCTGGTGCCGACGAGCGCCACCCCGACGATGCGGTCGCCGAAGAGCTCGGGCCGCTGCTCGGCCAGGGCGATGACCGTCATGCCGCCCATGGAGTGCCCGCCGAGCACGACCGGTCCCTCCGGCGCGACCTCCTCGAGCACCCGGGCGAGGTCGCGCGCGAGCTGCTCGATGGTGGCCGTGTCGCGGGTCGTCGGGCCGGAGGACCCGTGGCCGCGGTGGTCGTAGGTGACCACCCGCAGGTCGGACCGGGCCTCGAGGAGGTCCCGGATCTGGCCGGCCCACAGCCGCGAGGACTGCACGTACCCGTGTGCCAGGACGACTGTCGCGGCGGGGTGCTCGGCGCCGAAGACCTCGACGTGCAGGTCGACGCCGTCCTCCGTGCGGACCGTGCGGACCTGGCCCGACGGGGGCGGGGGCACCTCGGGCGCGGGCGGCGTGGGGCGGCCCGCGCGGCGGCGGGCGGCGACGGCCGCTCCGGCGACGACGACGGCGAGTCCGGCGGCAGTGGTGGCGCGCATGGCCGGGATGCTCCCAGGCGCGGACCGGGGGCGCCGTAGGCTGGTCTCCCGTGAGTCTCACCATCGGGATCGTCGGTCTCCCCAACGTCGGCAAGTCGACGCTGTTCAACGCGCTGACCAAGAACGACGTCCTCGCGGCGAACTACCCGTTCGCCACGATCGAGCCCAACGTCGGCGTCGTGGGGGTGCCCGACCCGCGCCTGGCCCGGCTGGCCGAGGTGTTCGGCTCGCAGAAGATCATCCCGGCGACGGTGTCGTTCGTGGACATCGCCGGCATCGTGCGTGGCGCCAGCGAGGGCCAGGGGCTGGGCAACAAGTTCCTCGCCAACATCCGCGAGAGCGACGCGATCTGCCAGGTGATCCGCGTCTTCAGCGACCCCGACGTCGTCCACGTCGAGGGCAAGGTCGACCCGGCTGACGACATCGAGACGATCAACACCGAGCTCGTCCTGGCGGACATGCAGACGCTGGAGAAGGCGATCCCGCGGCTGGAGAAGGAGTCGCGCAAGGACAAGGAGCGCAAGGCCCTGCACGACGCCGCCGTCGCCGCGCAGGAGGTGCTGAACTCCGGGAAGACGCTGTTCGCCGCCGGTGTCGACCCCGAGCCGCTGCGCGAGCTCACGCTGCTGACGACGAAGCCGTTCCTCTACGTCTTCAACGTGGACGCCGACGAGCTGGGCGACGAGGCCAAGCTGGCCGAGCTCCGCGCGCTGGTGGCCCCGGCCGAGGCGATCTTCCTCGACGCGCAGACGGAGTCCGAGCTGATCGAGCTGCCGGCCGACGAGGCAGCCGAGCTGCTGGAGTCGATCGGCCAGAACGAGCCCGGCCTCGACCAGCTGGCGAAGGTCGGCTTCCGCACCCTCGGGCTGCAGACCTACCTGACCGCCGGCCCCAAGGAGTCGCGGGCCTGGACCATCCCGGTCGGCGCCACCGCCCCGCAGGCCGCCGGGGTGATCCACACCGACTTCCAGCGCGGCTTCATCAAGGCCGAGGTCGTCTCCTTCGACCACCTCATGGAGGCCGGCTCGATGACCGAGGCGAAGTCCAGGGGCTGGGTGCGGATCGAGGGCAAGGACTACGTGATGCAGGACGGCGACGTCGTGGAGTTCCGCTTCAACGTCTGACCTACTTCAGGTCGTCGCGCAGGAAGCGCAGCCAGCCGGGCACGAGCAGGACCACCGCCCAGACGACGACGCCGAGGACCGCCACCGGGAGTGAGTGCACCTCGACGCCGGGCGCGACGTCGCCGGCCAGGCGGCTGGTCATGTCGCCCTCGAACGTCGCGTACACCAGCCGGTTCACCGCGGGCAGGAAGACGAGGAGGCCGGGCAGGACCAGCACGAAGGTCAGCGCCACGGTGATGGCGCCGCCGATCGAGCGGGTGAGCAGTCCGAGCCCGAAGGCGACGACCGTCACCGTGATGGCTGCGGGCACGTTGGCGAAGAGGGTCCGGGCCAGCTCGCCGCGGTCGAGGTCGATGCCCTGCTGCCGGGTCACGACGTCGACGAGGCCACCGGCAGCGGCGGCTGCGGCGATCGCCAGTGCGGCAACGGCGAGGACGAGGACCCCGAGCTTCGCGAGGAGCACCCGGCTCCGGTCGGCCTGGGCGGTCAACGTCCGCTGGAGGGCCCCGGAGTTGAACTCCAGGGTCGCCGCCCAGGCGCCCAGCACGATGGCCGCGATCTCGGTGAGCAGGCTGGTCACGGTGCCCATGACGCCGATGAACGCGGCGCCGTCGTCACGGGGGAAAACGTCGAGCATCGCGCCGGTCACCACCACCCCGCCCAGGACGGCGATCGCCGTCCAGCGGGGGAGGGCCAGGAGTCGCAGTTTCAGGAGCTCGGCGTTCACGGCTGCGTCCCGTCCTGGTCGGTGCCGGTGATCTCGAGGAAGGCCTCCTCGAGATTGGCGTGCTGGGTCTGCAGGCCGCGCAGGTAGATGCCCTGCTGCGCGAGCGCGCGGGTCAGCACGGAGGGGTCGTCGAGCGTGCGCGCCAGGACGACGTCGCCGTCGTCCACCGACACCTGGCCCAGGCCGAGCGCGGTGAGCGTGGCGACGGCGCGCTCCAGCGCCTCCGGCGCCACCTGGATGCGGTGCCCGCCGACGGTCGACCTGGCCCGGATCTCGTCGAGGGTGCCCTCCGCGACCAGGCGGCCCCTCTGCATCAGCACCGCGTAGTCGCAGGTCGACTCGATCTCGGCGAGCCGATGGGTGCACACCAGGGTGGTGATGCCGCGGCCGGGGAGTTCCTGGATCAGCTTGCGGATCTCGAAGGACCCCGCGGGGTCGAGCCCGTTGGTCGGCTCGTCCAGCACCACGATCTTCGGGTCCCCGACGAGGGCGAGAGCGATCCCGACGCGCTGACGCATGCCGAGGGAGAAGTCGCCGACCGGGTCGTCGAGACGTCCGGCCAGCCCGACGCGGTTCAGCAGACCGCGGACCTCGGCGTCACCGGCGGAGAAGCCGGTGGCGGCCACGCGGATCCGCAGGTTGTCGATCGGGCTGAGCCGCTTGTACAGCGGCGGGGCCTCGATGATCGTGCCCACCCGCCGTACCGCCTCGGCGAAGCCCCGGTCGCCCTTGGCCTGCCCCAGGACCCGGGCGCGCCCCGACGTCGCGGAGTACAGGCCGAGCAGCACCCGCATCGCCGTCGACTTGCCCGACCCGTTCGGGCCCAGCATCCCGACGACGGTCCCCTCCGGGACGCTGAACGACAGGTCCGACAGCACGGTGCGCTTCCCGAACGTCTTCGTGACCTGCTCGAACTCGATCGGGTGCGCGGACGAACCGGCCGTCACCACTGCAGCACGCTCATGTTCACCGGACGACCTCTCGACGATGGGACGGGGATCTGCGGGACGGACCACCCGGGTGGATGTGCGGGGCGGTCGTGCGGGAACGGCCGCGAGCTGCTCGGCTCAGGGCGTCGTCCCGGGGTGTGGTGGGCCGGCGGGGCGGGCGAGGGCCTGCTCGACGCCGGCGGCGATCTGCAGGTCCTCCCGCGAGCGCACCACGAGCGTGCGTACGCGTGCGCCGTCGCCGGTGACGTCGGCGTCGTCGGCACTGGTGGCCGCGTCGTTGCGGTGCGGGTCGACGGCGACGCCCAGATGGGCCAGCCGTGCCGCGGCTCCGGCGCGGACCGCCGGTGCGCGCTCGCCGACGCCACCGGTGAAGACCAGGACGTCCAGGCCGCCGAGCGCCACGGTCATCGCCGCGACGTGGGTCGCCAGGCTGTGCAGGTACACGTCCAGCGCGAGCCGGGCCTGCGGGTCGTCTCGCTCGAGGACCTCGCGCATGTCGCCGGTGCCGGCGAGCGCCAGCAACCCGGACGAGTGCTCCAGGGCGTCGGCGACCTCGTGCGGGCGCAGGCCCTCGTGCTCCTCGAGCCACAGCAGCAGACCGGGGTCGACCGAGCCGCTCCGGGTGGCCATCACCAGCCCGGCGAGTGGGGTGAACCCCATCGTGGTGTCGACGCTGCGCCCGTCCAGGACGGCGGCGAGCGAGGCGCCGGCGCCGAGATGGCAGGTGACCACGCGGCGGGCTCCGGGCACCAGCTCCCGCGCGCGGGACGACGCCCAGGCGTGGGACAGGCCGTGGAAGCCGTAGCGGCGGAGGCCCCACCGGTCCCGCCACTCCTGCGGCAGCGCGAAGGTCGACGCGGCCGCCGGGAGGGTGGCGTGGAAGGCGGTGTCGAAGCAGGCCACGTGCGGTACGTCCGGCAGCAGCTCCTGCGCCGCGGCCAGCCCGTCCAGCGACTTGGGCTGGTGCAGCGGCGCGAGGTCCACCAGGTCCCGCAGCTGCTGCTCGACGGCGGCGTCGATGACGACGGGCTCCACCAGATCGGCGCCTCCGTGCACGATCCGGTGCCCGACGGCATCCACTGCCGGTGGCCGTTCGGGCAGCCCGTCCGAGGAGTCGACGACCCGGCCGTCCTCGAGGACCGCCACCTTCAGCGAACTCGATCCGGCGTTGACGATCAGGATCCGCATGCCGTCGGTCACGCGACCGGCGAACCGGCCCAGGTCCAGTCGCGGACCTCCGGCATGTCCTCCAGGTGCTCGCGGACGTAGGCGGCGTGCCGGGCGAGCTGGTCGCGGCAGAACCGGGCGAGCTCCTCGCCGCGCTCGGGGACGCGGCGCGACCGGCGCAGCGCCTCCAGGACCAGGTGGTACCGGCTCATCCGGTTCAGCACGACCATGTCGAACGGGGTGGTCGTCGTGCCCTGCTCCTCGAAGCCGCGCACGTGGAAGCGCCCGGGGTTCGTGCGGCCGTGCAGCAGCTGGTGCACGGCCCGGGGGTAGCCGTGGAAGGCGACGACGACGTCGGTGTCGCGGCTGAACAGCTGGAGGAAGCGCTCCTCCGACAGGCCGTGCGGGTGGTCGTCCTGCGGGAGGAGGGCCATCAGGTCGATCACGTTGACCACGCGCACGCGCAGGTAGGGCACCCACTGCCGGAGGAGCTCGGCGGCGGCCAGCGTCTCCATGGTGGGGACGTCCCCGGCGGCGGCCAGGACGACGTCCGGCTCGTCCCGGCCGTTCTCGGGCTCGGTCCCGGCCCACGACCACACCGACGCGCCGGCCGCGGCGTGCGCGTTCGCCTCCTCCAGCGTCAGGTACTGCAGGTGCGGCTGCTTGTCGGCGATGAGCAGGTTGACGTGGTCGGTGCTGCGCAGGCAGTGGTCGGCGACCGACAGCAGGCTGTTCGCGTCCGGCGGCAGCCAGACCCGGACGACCTGCGGCGACAGCGGGATCACCGTGTCGAGGAGGCCCGGGCCCTGGTGGCTGAACCCGTTGTGGTCGTTGCGCCAGCAGGTGCTGGTCAGCAGGATCGTCAGCGAGGAGACCGGCGCCCGCCACGGCAGCGAGGCCGCGTGCTGCAGCCACTTCACGTGCTGGATCACCATCGAGGCGCTGACCATCGCGAACGCCTCGTAGGTGGCGAACATGCCGTGCCGGCCCGACAGCAGGTACCCCTCCAGCCAGCCCTGGCACAGGTGTTCCGACAGCACCTCCATGACCCGGCCGTGCGGTGACAGGTGGTCGTCGGTGGGGAGCACCTCGGCCTGCAGGCAGCGGTCGGTGACCTCGAAGACCGACTGAAGCCGGTTGCTGGCGGTCTCGTCGGGACAGAACAGCCGGAAGGTGCCGCCGCCGTCCTCCGTGGTGGTCCGCGCGTAGACGTCGCGCAGCAGCTCCCCGAGCGGGTGCGTCGTCTGGTGGAAGGTGGTCCCGGGTGAGGGCACCTCGACGGCGTAGTTCTCCAGCGGCGGCAGGTCCAGTGGGGTGCGCCGCCGTCCACCGTTGGCGTGCGGTGTCGCGCCCATCCGCAGGTCGCCCTCCGGAGCCAGCGCGGCCAGCTCGGGCACGAGCGCGCCGTCGTCGGTGAAGAGCGTCTCCGGGGAGTAGGAGCGCATCCACTGCTCGAGGAGGGCCAGGTGGGCGTCGTCGGTCTGCACACCGGACAGCGGCACCTGATGCGCGCGGAAGGTGTCCTCGACCTGCACGCCGTCCACCTCGTGCGGGCCGGTCCAGCCCTTGGGGGTGCGGAGCACGATCGCCGGCCAGCCCGGCCGCAGGTCCTCGCCGCCGCTGCGCGCGGCGGCCTGGATCTCCCGGATCCGGTCGTGGGCGTGCCGCAGAGCCGCCTCCAGCTCCCGGAACACCTGGTGCGGGTCGTCGCCGGAGACGAAGACCGGTGCCCACCCCTGGCTGGTCAGGTAGCCGGTGATCTCCTCGTCGGAGGACCGGCCCCAGACCGTCGGGCCGCTGATCTTGTAGCCGTTCAGGTGGAGCACCGGCAGCACGGCGCCGTCGCGTCGGGCGTCGAGGAAGGCCGGGATCTTCCACGAGCCCGACAGGGGGCCGGTCTCGGCCTCGCCGTCGCCGACCACGCAGGCGACCAGCAGGTCGGGGGAGTCGAAGGCGGCGCCGGCGGCGTGCACCAGCGCGTACCCGAGCTCGCCGCCCTCGTGGATGCTCCCGGGCGTCTGCACGCTGACGTGGGAGGGGATCCCGCCCGGGCTGGAGAACTGGCGGAACAGCCGCAGCAGCCCCCCGGCGTCCTGGCTGACCGCCGGGTAGACCTCGCTGTAGGTGCCCTCGAGGTAGGTGTTGGCGACGAGCGCCGGCCCGCCGTGCCCGGGCCCGGTGACGTACAGGCACGGCGTCCCGGTGCGCCGGATCAGCCGGTTCAGCTGCACGTACAGGGCGGACAGCCCGGGGCTGGTGCCCCAGTGGCCGAGCAGCCGCGGCTTGATGTCGTCGTGCTGGAGCGACCGGCGCAGCAGCGGGTTCTCGCGCAGGTAGATCTGCCCCACGGTCAGGTAGTTGGCGGCGGCCCACCAGCGGAGGTCCAGGCCGAGGTCGTCCGACGAGTAGTCCGTTGCGAGCGGCACGGTCCCGATCCCTGGCTGCGACGACATCCACCGACCCTCCCGCAGTCGTGTGAACGCCGCGCGACGGACGTGCGAATCAGCGGAGCCGGCCGCTCGGTGGTGTGGGGGAGGTCTCGGGAGGGTCTGGGCGCGCGTCCACGCGCTGAGGTGCCCTCAGGCGGTCGGGGACGGTGATGCGGGAGGCGGCGGGGCCATCGGCGCCGTCCGCCGCCGGGTCCGGCGGAGCGAGAGGACGACCGCGCCGGCCACCAGCAGGAGGACCGGCAGCCAGGGGAGCAGGGTGCCGAGGACGACGACGGCCGCGCTCCCGACCGCGAGCAGGGCGTCCCACCCGGCGCTCAGCCCGTCGACGAAGCCGGGGTCCCCGCCGGCTGCCACGACGGCGACCGGCTCCAGGTGCACGCTCAGCGTCGACAGCTCGACCTGGTCACCGAGGAACGCCCGCTGGGACTGCAGCGACTCCAGCTGCTCCTGCCGTGCCGACAGTGCTCCCTCGGCCGCCAGGAGGGCCTCGGTGCTCGCCGCGTCGTCCATCAGGGACTGCAGCCGCGCGACCGAGGTCTGCAGCGCCGAGATCCGCGCGTCCAGGTCGACCGCCGTGGACGTCACGTCGGAGCGGGACACCGACACGTTCCGCACGTCGCCGAGGTCTTCGAGCTCGGCCAGGACGCCGGTGAGCTCGTCCGCCGGCACGCGCACCACGAGATCGGCGACGGCGCCCTCGCCGTCCTCGGACGCCGCCTGCTCGGTGCGCTGCTCCACGCGGCCGCCGACGGACTCGACCAGCTCGCTGACCGCTTGGGCGGACTCGGCCGGGTCCTCGACGACCACCGAGGAGGTGGCGGTCGTGACGACCTGGCGTTCGGTGTCGGAGCCGGAGTCCGCCGACCCGCCTCCTGTATCGCCCGGGGCGGCGGGCGCCGGAACGGCCGCACCCCCGCCGCCCGAGTCCACGCTGCTCGAGCCCTCGTCGGACGAGCTGGAGCAACCGACCAGGAACGCCGCGGCCAGCGCCAGGACTGCCATGCCTGAGGAGCGCCTCATGGGCCGACGGTAGGGGGCGATCCGAGTCCGACCAGGGCCGATGCACGATCGTGGCGGCGTCGAGGCCCTTCCGTGACCCGGACCGCCTGCGGGCGTGTCAGCCCGGCTGCCCGGGCGGGAGTTGGCGGCCGGTCGCCTCGAGCTCGGAGGCGATGACGCGCAGGTCGTCGAGGCTCGTGGAGACCGCCTCGAGTGCCTGGGCGTCGCCGGCGGCCACGTCGCCGGTGCCGAGGGTGCTGGTCGCGAGGGTCGCGTTGGTCTCGACGAGGTTGCCGTAGACGTCGAGCAGCTGGTCGGCGGTCGAGCGCAGCCGCTCCAGCAGCGAGTCCCGACGACGGCGCAACCGGCCGGTCGCGCCGTCGTCGGCACCGCGGTGCCGACCCACCTCGGTGAGCTGCGCGATCGCGGCGTCCAACTGGTCGACGGCGCGGGCCACGGTCCGCGCGGTCGACTGCGCGGACCGGGCGAGCCCGGCGGCCTCGTCGGCCTGGGGTCGGACCGCCGGCACCAGGTCGGAGGCACAGAGCTCGTCGATCCGCGCGACAGCCTGCTCGATCGCGGCCACCAGGTGCATCTGGTCGGTCCCGGCGGAGCGGGCCGCCGGCAGCTCGGCTCGCCGGGGCTCGGGCAGCGCCTGGACGGCGACCCCGACCACGAGCGTGCCCACGACCACGAGCAGCCCGATCCCGATGCTCATGCCGAGCCCGACGGTCGCGAGCAGGCCCAGGAAGACCGCGAGCAGCGCGATCCGTGGGTCCAACCAGCGGTTCACCGACGCCCGCCTAGAAGTTGCTCAGGATCGCGGTGAACACCCGGCCGATGTTCGTCGCATCCCGCGCGTCGTAGGCCTTGGCCCGGGTGGCCGTCGCGATGCTCGTCAGCGTGTCCAGGTCCGCCGAGCTGCCGTAGGCGACGGTGAACACCCGGACGTGGTTCTCGCTGGCCCGGCTCTCCAGGTGATCGAGCAGATCCTCCTGGGAGATGCCGCCGTCGTACTCGTTTTGACCGTCGCTGAGCAGGACGACTCCGGTGATGTGCTGGTCGTCGGCCACGTCGCCCATCGTGTCGAACATGGCCTGCGTCGCCTCGTAGAGCGGGGTGCCGTTCTGCGGCTGCAACGCTGCGATGGCGGCGTCGAGCTGCTGGCGGTTGGCCCCCAGTGGGCCGACCGGCACCAGTTCCTGGTGGTTGCGGCCGCCCGCCAGGTCGGTGGTGAAGATGGTCAGTCCGACCTCGTCCGTGTCGGTGAGCTGGGGCAGGCTGTCGCGCGCCGCGCGCTTGGCCAACTCCATCTTGCTCTCGCCCGAGGCGCCGTTGGCGGGCTCGTCCATGCTGCCGGAGACGTCGATCAGCAGCATGACGCGGGCCCGCTTGCGCTGGTCGTCCCAGACGCTGCGGACCTCGTCGAGCACCTGGCCCGACGGGATCGTCAACGCTCGCTGCTCGGGCGACGGCGCGGTCGTCGTCCCGGCGTCGAGCAGGGACGACGGCGGCTGCCCGTCCAGGGAGCGGAAACCGGCGTCGCCGAACTCGGCCTGCTGGGCGTCCTCCCGCAGCCAGTCGGCGAAGTCCGCAGCACCGGCGCGCTGCTGCTCGGTCACCCAGTCGGCGTCGAGGACGGCGAAGGGGTTGTCGCTGTAGAGCGTTCCCTCCTCCGGGTACACGGCCACCAGCGGCACGTCCGGCGGGGTCGCGTCGGCCAGCGTGGCCGGGTCACCGCTGGGGTTACCGGCGTTGTAGTCGAAGACCGACTTCTCCTCGACCGCGACCGCCGAGATGTAGGACAAGCCGCGGCCGCGCCGGTCGGCGTCGAGCAGGTTGGCCAGGAAGGTCAGGGTCGTGTCGCCGTAGTGCACGACGGCCTGTTCGAGCGCACCCAGTCGCTGCTGCACTGCGGGATCGGCGACGTCAGCCGAGGTGAGGTCCGAGGACTTCCCGGTCGCCGCGGCCAGCTGACCGACGGTGGCGGCCAGGCCCGACGTGGAGATGTACGGGTTGGTCTTGCCGAGCGTGAAGCTCCCCCACTCGGGGTGCCCGAGCGATCCCCAGCCGGCCGGGTCTGCGGCGAGGGCGAGGACGTCGGACCAGCCGACGGGCGTCTCCGGCCAGCCCATCGCCTCCGCCATCGGCTGCGGCATGGCGAGCACGAGTGGCGTGGCGGTGATCTGCACCGGGGAGTCAGGCACGGTGATCGGGTTGTCGGCACTCGCCTGCTCGTAGCGCAGCAGGTTCAGCCAGGTCGACGACGCCGGTGTCCAGACGTCCGGTCGTTCGATGCCGGCGGCCACCCGCGAGTCGTCCCACCCGTCGACGAGCGCGGCCTCCATGTCGCCGGAGGCGGCGGTCTCCACCCGGACGGTCACGCAGGTGCTGTCGTCTCCGCGGCCCAGGCCGTTGTAGTCGTCGGCGAGGCGGCTGAGCAGCGGGCCCTTCTCCGACGAGGCGGCCACGGTCAACAGCTCGCACCCGTCCCGCGCTGTCACCGGTGCGCTGTCGGGGGCGGGGGAGTCGTCGTCGCCGCCCGTCACCAGCCGGGCGGCGACGATGATCGCCACCCCCGCCACCGCGGCGGCGGCGAGAGCCGCTCCTCTGCGCTCCACGGACACCCCGTTCCCGGTCCCGTCGGACCACTCGACTGCAGCCGGTGGAGTATGCGGTGCGGTCGGGGTGCGCCGGGCGTATCCGGCGACCTCCCGCGTCTCGCGGCGCAGGCGAACCGGGCGTGGCACTGACCAGCGTGGTTGGGGCAGTCTGTGGCTCGGCTGCGCGGAGTGCGCAGACGTGCGACGCGAGGAGACCGCCCGTGAACAAGACCGATCTCATCGTTCGGATGACCGAGCGGCTCAGCGGCGACCGGACCGCGGCCGTGGCTGCCGTCAACGGGGTCCTGGAGGAGATCGAGGGCAGCGTCGCCCGCGGGGAGCGCGTGTCCTTGACCGGCTTCGGCACCTTCGAGCGCCGCGAGCGGGCGGCCCGCACGGCCCGGAACCCGCGGACCGGCGAGGCGGTGCAGGTGGGTGCGTCGGTGGTGCCGGTGTTCCGCGCCGGCACCGGGTTCCGGACGCTGCTGACCGAGGCCGTGAGTGGAAACGGCTCGCGGGCGGCAGTCTCCCCGTCGCCCGCCGAGGTCGCCGAGGTCCCGGACGACGGCGCCGCGAAGGGCGGCAAGAAGGCCCGCAAGCAGCAGGCCGCGGGGAAGTCCGTCGCGGCGGAGTCCAAGGCCGGGAAGGGCAAGGACAAGAAGGAGAAGGCCGGCAAGAAGGCGGCCAAGGACATTCGCAGTGCCCGGTGACGGGGGCCTGCGCAGTCTCGGCCTGACCGAGGAGCCGCCCGAGCCGGAGCTCGCGCGGCTGACCGGCGCCGTCCGCCGCATCCAGGACTCCGTCGTCGGCACCGAGGCGCCGCCCGAGGTCCTCGCGCAGGTGTCGGCCCACCTCGAGCAGGCGGCCGCCCTGCTCGAGTCGTACGCGATGCGGCCGGACGCGCCCCACGACTGGAGCGACCTCCGGCGCTCGTCGGGGAGCCGGGTGCTCAGTCCGCTGCTGGCCGACGTGCGGGTCGACCACGAGTCGTTCTCCGCCGCCGTCACGTTCACGAACCACTACCTCGGCGCCAACGGGGCGGTGCACGGCGGCGTGCTGCCGCTGGTGTTCGACGAGGTGCTCGGCCGGCTGGCCAGCACCGACCGCCCGCGCTGCCGGACGGCCTACCTCCGAGTCGACTTCCGCCGGATCACGCCGGTCGGCCGACGGCTGCGGATCGAGGCGGCCTTCGAGCGGGAGGAGGGCCGCAAGCGGTTCCTGCGCGGCGCCCTGTACGACGGCGACGAGGTCACCGCCGAGGCCGAGGGCCTGTGGGTGGAGCTGCGCGAGGGCGCGCCCTGACCTCGGTGCCGGTCAGCGCGGGTCGCGGCCGATGAACGCCAGCAGCTTGGTCTGCGGGTCGGCGTCCTCGGGCACCGGAACCCGCGGGCCGTACTGACCGCTCGCGCGCAGCATCTCGTCCAGGGGCTCCATGCCCGCGAACATCACGGCGCAGCGTGCGGCGTCGAGGGTCTCGTCCTGTCCGGTGGCGCGGGCGAGGTCCCAGGTGTGCATGAAGACGTCGGCGGTGAAGAACTGCGACACCGCCTGCGGCAGCGGGATGTCGCCGATGTGCGGGTTGCTCAGCACGAGTTCGGCGGACGCCGGGTCGTCGAGCAACTCCTGCACGCCCGTGCTGAACGTCGTCCACGCGGCGACGGGGTCGTCGTCCACCGACGGCCCGGCGGGCAGCTCGATCCCCGCGCCGCCGTGCAGGAAGGCCGGGAACCACTCGACCAGATGCCGGACGACGTCGCGGGCGGTCCAGCCGTCGACGGGGGCGGGCCGGTCCCAGGTCGCGGCGTCCGTAACCCCCTCGACGAGCCGGGTGAAGCGGTCGGCGATCTCGCGGTACTCGTCGGCCGGGGACTGCTCGGCGTCCATGTCGGGGTCCTCTCGCGCGGGTGCGGTCAGGGGTATGACCGCGCCGTCGCGGGAACTCATCGCTCCCGGGGGTCAGACCCGGCCGCGGAGGATCCTCCGCCAGTAGACCTGCGGAAGGGCGTACCGGTCGAACCACCACGTGGCGCGCCGGGGCTTGGTCGGGTCGACGAACGGCACGGAGGGGCTCGGCCGGCCGTCACGGTCGACCTCGGTCAGCGTCAGCGTGTGCCGGCCGACGGTGATCGGCACGACCGTGTAGCCGTCGTAGCGCTGGAGCGCGCCGCCGTCCCGCGCCGCTCGCAGGTTGGCGCTCAGGACGGCGACCTGCTTGCGCAGTGCGCCACCGGACGGGCGGGGGGTCACCCCCGCGGCGTCGCCGATCGCCCAGATCGAGCCGTGCCGGCGGGAACGCAGGGTCTCCGTATCGGTGTCCACGAGCCCCGTCGCCGGGTCGGCCAGGCCGCTGCCGGCGATCCAGGACGGCGCCCGGTAGTGCGGGACGGCGTGGGCGAAGGCGACGTCGTCGAGCACCCGCGCTCCGGTCGAGGAGCCGACCGTGAGGGAGTGCAGGTCGGCGTCCACGCGCTCGATCCGCGACTGCCGCAGCACCTCGACGCCGTAGTCGGCGAGGGCGCGCTCGAGGACGTCGTCGGCCTGGGGGAGCCCGGTCGGCGTCGCCTCGGGGAGGAGCAGTCGCACCTCCAGGTCGGCCAGGACGCCGGCCCGCCGCCAGTGGTCACACGCCAGGAACAGCGGCTTGAGCGCCGTCGGCCCGCACGACGCCGGCTCCGGCGGCACCGTGAAGACGACGGAACCGCGACGCAGCGACCTCAGCCGTGGCCACACCTGGGGCGTGCTGCCCGGTACGTACGTGGAGGCCGCCCACCCGTCGGCGTAGGCCTCCTGCAGACCCGGGGTGGCCGTCCAGTCCTCCTCCAGCCCGGGGCAGAGCACGAGCGTCGAGTAGCGCAGGGTGCGCCCGAGCCGGGTGCGGACGGTCGATGCGTCGGGGTCGACCGCCGCGACGGCGTCCCGGATCCAGGTGCAGCCGTCGGGGACGACGTCGGCCATGGGGCGCTCGAGGTCGGCCATCGTGGCCTCGCCGCCGCCCACGTAGTTGAGCAGTGGCTTGTACCGGTGCAGCGGTTGCGGGGCCACGACCGTCACGCCGGAGAAGCCGTCGCGCAGCAGTCTCGCTGCCAGGGAGATGCCGGCGTTGCCCCCGCCGACGATGAGTACCTCGGGCTGCGCCATGCCACCGAGGTGCCCATCCGGGATGGATTGCACACAACTCATCGCCGCGGACCGGTGGGCTCACTTCTTGCGGAGATCGTGCGGAACGCCTGCGCGGACGGTGCGGCACGAGCGGCAGAGTTCCTCTTGTCACCGGGTCACGGGGGAACGGGGACACGCACGGGGGAGCACGGGGGAGCACGAAGGAGCCCCGCTCACCGCCTCGGGGGAGGGTCGGTGAGCGGGGCTCCTGCGCGTCCGCTCAGGTCGTGACGAGGCTGCGCGCGCTGTGCGTGACCGCCAGGGCCAGCCGGCGTGCGACGCGCAGCCCCTGGTCGGCCAGCGCGAACGTCGTCTCGATGGCCTCCTGCGGCCGGACCAGCACGGCCGGTACGAGGCTGCGCACGATCGTCGTCACGCCCTGCACGAGACCCGCGACGGCGTCCTCGCTGCTGTCCGCGGCCGCGGACAGCTGACGGCGGGCCTGCTCCTGCTCCTGCTCCCGCAGCTCCACGAGCAGATCGCGGCGGACGGCCAGGACCAGCTGGCGGGCCCGCTCGTCCTGGGAGCCGTTGCGCGTGGCCTGGAGCACCTCGGCAGCGAGCAGCTCACGCGCCCGGTCCTCCGCCTCGTCGCGCGTACGGCTGAGCTCCGTCAGCTCGGGGCCCGCGGCCGTCCCATCGGAGTCGGTGTGCGGAGCCTGCTCGTCGGTGTGCGGTCCGTCCGCGGGCGTGGTGGGCGACTTCTGCTTCGGCGTGGTCATGGCTTCCTCCAGGGTCGGGTCTGTCCGGCAGGACGAGAATCCGGCCGGCGGATGACCTCCGGGAGTGCGGTGGGGGCACAGCGGACGAGCGGGCCCCCAACACCCGGCGGAGCGGATCCGCTCGGGGCGGGAATGTGGTCCCTCGCCTCGGACTTGGCGCGTGCATGACGACTCTCGGACTCATCGGCAGCGGACACATCGGCGGGACCCTCGCGCGGCTGGCGGTCGACGCCGGCCACGACGTCGTCCTGAGCAACCGGCGCGGGCCGGACACCCTCGCCGACCTCGTGGCCGAACTCGGGCCGCGGGCGCGGGCGGCGACCCCGGCGGAGGCCGCGGAGGCGGGTGACCTCGTGGTCGTGACCGTGCCGCTGAAGGCCTACCGCGACGTCCCGGTCGAGCCGCTGCGCGGCAAGGTCGTGATCGACACGAACAACTACTACCCCGAGCGCGATGGCCACATCGCCGAGCTCGACGACGAGTCGACGACGGTCAGCGAACTGCTCCAGGCGCACCTGCCGGAGTCCCGCGTGGTGAAGGGCTTCAACAACATCTACTTCGAGCACCTGGGCAAGCTGGGGCGCCCCGCCGGGGACCCCGAGCGGTCCCTCATCGCGATCGCGGGCGACGACGCCGAGGCGAAGCGGACCGTCACGGAGTTCCTCGACTCGATCGGCTACGACGCCTACGACGTCGGCCCGCTGGCCGAGGGCTGGCGGTTCCAGCGTGACACCGCGGCCTACGCCGGCGTCTACCTCGCCCCGGGCACCGAGTTCCCCGGTCCCGGCCGACCGGCCACGGCCGAGATCCTCCGCGAGAAGCTGGCCGCCGCGAAGCGGTACCGCGACATGTGAGGTCGTGCGGGAATCGTGCGGAACCGGTGCGCGGATCCTGCGGCACGGGCGGCAGAGTCCCTCTCGTCACCGGGTCACGGGGGGAACGGGGACACACACGGGGGATGCACGCAGGAGCCCCGCTCACCGCCTCGGGGGAGGGCTGGTGAGCGGGGCTCCTGCGCGTCCCGGTGTCCACGGTCCCGTCGCACCGCCGGGGGATCGCCTCGGTCAAGCACCCGGATCCCCGCGCCGACCGGCCGCCACGGCGCCCGAGGAGCCCGTTGCGGACCGCGGGCCACCCGATCCGCCCGTACGGGGCGGGCACGCTCGCATCCGGACGGCCCTCGATCGAGGACGGACGTCGCGCCGCGTGATCGCGGCCACTTACAGTGCCGGGCGCGACGTGTCGGTGGTACGCGTCCCGGAGAGCGGAGAGACCGTTGGACCTCACTGGAGCATCAGCACTCGTCGTCGGCGGCGCCGGCGGGTTCGGCGAGCAGACCGTGCGCAAGTACGCGGCCGAGGGCCTCAAGGTCGTCATCGCCGACGTCGCCGAGGAGAAGGCCAACGCCATCGCGGCGGAGCTGGGCGAGAACGTCGTGTTCGTGCACACCGACGTCACCAGCGACGAGTCGGTCGACGCCGCCATCGCCAAGGCCCAGTCCCTCGGCACCCTCCGCGTGACCGTCATCGTCAACGGCGGCCCCGGTGGAGGTGCCGCCCAGCGGATCGTCTCCCGCGACGGCAAGCCGATGCCGATGGAGGCCTTCCTCCAGACGACCGAGTACTACTACACGGCCACCTACCGGGTGCTGTCCCGCGCGGCCGCGTCGATGCAGGGCAACGAGCCGCTCGAGGACAACCAGCGCGGCGTCGTGATCATGACCGCGAGCATCGCCGGCTTCGAGGCCGCGCCCGGCCAGACCAGCTACGCGATGGCCAAGGGCGGCGTCATCGCCCTGACCCTGGCCGCGGCCCGCGACCTCGCTCCGGCCGGCATCCGCGTCATGGGCATCGCGCCCGGCACCTTCCTGACCCCGGCGTTCCCGGACCCGGTCAAGGCCGACGAGACCTTCGGCAAGATGGTGCTCAACCCCAAGCGCATGGGCCGCCCCGCGGAGTACGCGAAGCTGGCCTACCAGATCGCCGAGAACGACTACCTCAACGGCTACGTCATCCGCCTCGACGGCGGCCTGCGCTTCGGCGCCTGATCCCGGTCCCCGGGGGGCGCCGACGCGCCCCCCGGGTCACTCCGGTGCGCTCGGGCGGTCGAGGCCGCCCGAGAGCTCCGTCAGGGTCCGCTCCAGCCCGCCGCGCAGGTCCCTGAGCGAGGGGACGACGCCCTCGCGGGCGGTCTCCAGCCACTGGTCCAGCGTGACCCGCAGCCCCGCCAGAGCGATCGCGGCGCACAGTCGCGGGTAGCCGTCGTCCTCCGCGGCGTCCACCCGTTCGGCGATGGCCTCGGCGAGCGCCGACTCCTGCGCCGCCAGGGCGGCGAGGAGCTGCGGGACCAGGGACCGCTCGCCGCGGATCACCACCAGGGCGGTGATGTGGTCCTGCCCGTCTCCCGACGCCCGGTCGAGCACGACGAGTGCCGCCTCGTGCAGCGCCCGGAGCACCGACTCGCTGCGCGGCCGCACCCGGAACTCGGCCACGAAGGCGCGGAAGTCGCCCGCGGCGCCGGCGACGACCGCCTCCTCCTTGCTGGAGAAGTAGTTGAAGAACGTGCGCAGGGCGATGTCGGCCTCGGCGGTGATCTGCTCCAGCGTCACCCGCTCGACGCCGTCGCGGAGAGCGAGCCGGATCGCCGCATCGCGGATCGCGGCCCGCGTCGCGGTCTTCTTCCGCTCCCGCCGCCCGGCCGCCTCGTTCTCCACGGCGACCTGTGTACCAACCGCCACGTCAGCTGCCTGTCATGCCCAGGTCACCGGCAGGGAGCGCACGCCGAAGAGGAGCATCTCGTTCTTCACGGGGACCTCCTCCACCGGCACGGCCAGGCGCAGTTCGGGCAGCTGCTCGAACAGCACCTGCAGGCCGATGCTCATCTCGATCCGCGCCAGCTGCTGACCCAGGCACTGGTGCACGCCGTGGCCGAACGTCAGGTGCGGCGGTCGCGGGCGGGTCACGTCCAGCTGGTCGGGGTGGTCGAAGTGCGCCGGGTCCCGGTTGGCCTCCGGGGCGGCGAGCATGACGGTCGCGCCCTTGGGGATGTCGACCCCGGCCAGGGTGACGTCGTCCATGGCGATCCGGGTGACGCCGAGCTGGATGATGCTCAGGTAGCGCAGCAGCTCCTCGACGGCGTTGTCGAACAGCGTCGGGTCCGCCCGCAGCGCGGCGAGCTGCTCGGGGTGGGACAGCAACGCCAGCGCACCCAGCCCGAGCATGTTCGCCGTCGTCTCGTGGCCGGCGCCGAGCAGCGTGAGGGAGATGTCGATCAGCTCGGAGTCGGTCAGCGCCGGGTCGCTGACCTGGATCAGCCCCGAGATGAGGTCGTCGCCGGGGGTGGCCCGCTTCTGTGCGACCAGCTTGCCCATGAAGGCGTACTGCCCGGCGGCCGAGGCCGCCTTCTCCTCGTCGCTGGCGAGCACGTTGGTGCTCACGGACGTGTACTCCTGGAACTCCTCCCGGTCGGCGTAGTCGACGCCGAGCAGCTCGCAGATCATCAGCGAGGGGATGGGCATCGCGAAGGCCGGGACGAGGTCGGCCCCGGTTCCGGCGGCCTGCATCGCCTCGATGTGCTCCGCGGCGATCTCCCGCACCCGGGACTCCAGCTGCTTCATGCGGCGCACGGTGAACTGGCCGGTGAGCAGCCGGCGCAGCCGGGTGTGCTCGGGCGGGTCCATGAAGATGAAGTAGCCGTCGGTGCGCGGCGGCGCGTCCTCGAACGGGATCACCGGGCACACGCCCCGCCCGGCCGCCTCCTTGCCCAGGGCCGCGACCTCCTCGGGCTGCATCGCGGTGACGTCGCGGTTGCGGAACTTGTCGGCGCTGAACCGCTGGTCGGCGAGCACGGCCCGGCCCTCGTCGAAGCCGGTCACCAGGTACACGGTCAGGCCGTTGGTCAGCGAGATCGGCTGCACCGGCCCCTGCCCGCGCCGGGCGAGCAGCCCCGGAGCCGGGTCGAACGGGCAGCCGGGCGGGTGCTCCACCATGTCGGCCTCGAGCGGGCGGCGCATCTCGATCAGGTGCGGCTCGACGGTGCTCGTCTGCGTGTCGTCGGTGGTCATCGGGGTGTCCTCTTCTCCGGGCCGTCGGACGTCGAGGAGGACGCTAGTCTGGTCATGCACGCCGTGCATAGATGCACGACGTGCATCGAATGAGAGACGAGGAGCTGCCGTGATCGTCGAGACCGACCGGGGCCGGTGCATCGGCGCCGGTCAGTGCGTGCTCAACGCCCCCGACCTGTTCGACCAGGACGAGGACGAGGGGCTGGTCCTCCTCCTGGAGCCGTCGCCCGCACCCGGGCAGGAGGCCGCCGCCCGGGCGGCCGCGGTGGCCTGCCCGGCGTCGGTGATCACGCTCCGCGAGGGCTGACCCGGGTCAGCGGACGGTCGCCAGCTCCCGGTAGGCGCCCGCGTCGTGGGACCGCGGACCCAGGACCTGCAGGCAGACGTGGTCGGCCCCGGCGTCGCGGTGTTCCCGGACCCGCGCCGCGATCGCATCGACGTCCCCGATGGCCACGATCGCGTCGACGAGGCGGTCGCTGCCACCGCCGGCGAGGTCGTCCTCGGTGAAGCCCGAGCGGAGCCAGTTGTTCGTGTAGTTGGGCAGGCCCAGGTACGGCGCCAGCGCCTCGCGGGCCGTCTCCCGCCCGGTCGCTACGTCGGACGTGAGGACGACGGGCAGCTCCGGCGCGACGAGCCGGCCGGGACCCACCCCGGCCCGTGCGGCGGCCGTGTTGGCCACGGTCACGTGGTACGGGTGCGTGCCGGCCGTGCGCTCGGCGGCCAGGGCGAGCATCTTCGGGCCCAGCGCACCGAGCACCCGGCGCTCCGGCGGCAGCGGGTCGGTCTGCGCGTCCAGGCCGTCCAGGAACGAGCGCATCGTCGCCACGGGGCGCCGGTAGGTCTGGTCGGTGAGGTTGTCCACCAGCGGCGCGTGGCTGATGCCCAGGCCCACCAGCAGCCGGCCCGGCCAGCGCTCCTCGGTCCGGTGCCAGCCCGCGGTCACCGACTCGGCCGTCTCCATCCAGATGTTGACGATCCCGATGCCGATGGTGATCCGGTCGGTGGCGGCCAGGACCTGCTCGATCTGGTCGAAGACGCCGGGCCGGATCCCTCCCGCCATCCACAGCACGTCGTAGCCGGCGTCCTCCACTGCGCGGGGCAGGTCGGCGGTGCCCTCCGGGAGATGGGAGAGCCACACGCCGCGGGGTCCGATGTCCATGCGGCAATCCTCTCGCACCCCTTCCGGTAGGTCATCCCGGCCGTGTACTCATCGGTCATGCCCAGCCGTAGCGTGGACCGCCGGATCGACGTCGGCGGGGGAGCCCAGCTCGCCGTCACCATCTACGTGCCGGACACGGTGCGCAGCGACGCCGTCCTCTTCCTCTTCCCGGGCGGCGGCTACGGCCGGCGCTACTTCGACCTGGACCTCGACGGCCACCCCGGCCACAGCCAGGCCCGGTGGCACGCCGACCGCGGGCAGCTCACCGTCACCGTCGACCACCTCGGCGTCGGCGACAGCACCGTGCCCGGGCACCCGCTGGGCTTCGCCGAGGTGGCGTCGGCCGGCGACACCGCCGTCCGCGCGGTGCTGGAGCAGGTGCGTGCCGGAGACCTGGATCCCGACCTGCCCGCGGCGCCCGGGGCGGTGGCGGTCGGCGCCGGCCAGTCGATGGGCGGCCACATCGTGGTCTGGACGCAGGCCGCCCACGGCACCTTCGCCGCGGTCGGCGCACTGGGCAGCAGCTTCACCCAGACCCGGCTGACGGGGCGGCCGGGGAGCCGGCCGGCGTTCCGCGGGGACGGGATGGACGCTGTGTACGCGGCGATGGGCGACGTCGACTTCGTCGCCAGCTTCCACTGGCCCGAGGAGCCGCCAGAGCTCGTCGCCGCCGACATGGACGCCGAGCACCTCGCGCCCTGGCGGTCGGCGACCGTGCCGGACTGCGCCGTCGAGCTCATGGAGCCCTTCGCGGTCGCCCGGCAGGCGGCGGCGGTCCGCGTGCCGGTCCTGCTGGTCTACGGCGAGCAGGACGTCACCGTCGAGCCCCTGGCCGACCTCGGGGTCTTCCGCTCGGCGCCGGACCTGTCGCTGCTGCTGGTCCCGCGCAGTGCCCACATGCACAACTTCGCCCCGACCCGGCACCGGGTGTGGGCCCGGCTGGAGTCCTTCGCCGACTCGGTGCTCTCCCAGCGCCTGCTGGCGACCCGCGAGGGCTGAGCGCGCCGCCGCGAGGTGCGAGCATGCCGGCCGTGCCCTCTCTCGCCGACGACCGTGACGCCATCCGCGACCTCTACGCCCGGTACGTGCTGTCCCTCGACACGGGGGACGCGGCGACCTTCGCCTCGCTCTACGCCGAGGACGGCGTCTTCGTCGGTGGCGGCACCGGTGGGGACGACGTCGTCGGCCGGGAGGCGCTCCTGGAGTTCGCGGCCGGTCTCGCGGTCGGGTCCACGCACCGGCTGTCGCTGAACCACGTCATCGACGTGGACGGCGACACCGCCGGGTGCCGGTCCTCGATCGTGGTGCTGGCCGGCACCGCCGTGGTCAGCGCCGGCCGGGTGCACGACGAGTTCCGCCGGGTGGACGGCGCCTGGCGGATCGCCCGGCGCACGTTCACCCCCGACCCGTCCTAGGCGGCGAGCCGGTGGTGGTGGCAGCGGCCGCCGCCGGTGGCGCGGGCGGCGCAGGGGGTGCCGGCCTTGGTGAGACCGCCGTTGTCCCCGCAGCGGGCCGGGGTGGCCGGCGCGGCAGCGGTCACCGAGCGCAGGAACGGCAGGACGACGCCCGGGACCTCCGGAGCGGGGGTCTCGATCGGCGCCGGGGCGGGCGTGGCGGAGGCCGCGGTGTGCTGCTCCCGCTCGGCACGGCGGTGCAGCACGGTCGCGGCCGACAGGCCGGCGGCGAAGGCGGTCAGGGCGGTGGCGAGGTGGCTGGCGCGCATGCCCTCCTCATCGGCAGGGCACCGGCCGGTTGGGAAGGGCCGGGCCGCGGGGACCGGCGGGGCGGGTGGGACGCGGTGGACGGATCGGTCCGCCACGCCCGCCCGCGTCCCGGGACGCGCCGGTGACCGGTGTCACCGTCGTCCCATGCACGAGCACCGCATCTCCACCGCCGGCACCCCGTCCGCCGAGGACGCCCACCGCCTCCGCTACCTGCACCTCGTGGCCGCCGCCCGCGCCGCCGCTCTCTGCCCGACCGACGAGCAGCAGGTCGCCGACGTCGTCCGGGTGACCGTGGACGACGAGGTGGACACCACGACCTTCCGCGCGATCGTCACCGAGGTCTCGCGCGACGTCCTCCGCTGAGGGTCGGTCAGGTGCCGCAGAAGGTCCGGTAGGCGGCGCCGAACTCCTCCGGCGCGGGCGCCGCGTAGCGCTCCAGGCCCTCCCGCTGCTCGAACGGGCGGGTCACCGCGGTGAGCAGCCGGCCCAGCGGCTCGAGGTCGCCGGCCGTCGCTGCGTCGAGGGCCTCCTCGACGAGGTGGTTGCGCGGGATGTAGACGGGGTTGACCCGGTCCATCGCGTCGCCGTCCGGCGCGAGGGCGCGCCACCGTTGGGCCCAGGCGTCGAAGCCGGCCAGGTCGAGGAACAGGTTGCGCGCGGGGTCGGCGTCGCCGCGGGCCGCCGAGCCCAGGGCCCGGAAGAACGTCGTGTGGTCGACGTGCCCCGCCTGCAGCAGCGCCAGGAGGTCGTCGGCGAGCGCGGTCGTCGCCTCGTCGTCCAGACCCTCGGGCAGGCCCAGCTTGGCGCGCATGCCGGCGGCCCAGGCGGCGCCGTACCGCGGGCGGAAGCCCTTGAGCGCCTCGACGGCGATCTCGACCGCCCGCTCCTGCTCGTCGGCGAAGAGCGGCAGCAGGGCCTCGGCGAGCCGGGCGAGGTTCCACTCGATGACCAGCGGCTGGTTGCCGAACCGGTAGCGGCCGCCCGAGTCGATCGAGCTGTAGACCGTGTCCGGGTCGACGGCCTCCATGAACGCGCACGGCCCGTAGTCGATGGTCTCGCCGGAGATGGTGGTGTTGTCGGTGTTCATCACGCCGTGGATGAAGCCGACGAGCATCCACTGCGCGACGAGCGATGCCTGCGCGGCGACGACGGCCTCGTACAGCGCCAGGTACCGGTTGTCGGCGGAAGCCGCCGCCGGATGGTGCCGCTCGATCGCCATGTCGGCCAGCCGGCGGAGCAGGTCGACGTCCCCGGTGGACCGGGCGAACTGGAAGCTGCCGACCCGCAGGTGGCTGCTCGCGATCCGCGCCAACACCGCCCCCGGGAGGGCGGTCTCCCGGTAGACCGGCCGGCCGGTCGCCACCACCGCCAGCGCGCGGGTCGTGGGGCTGCCGAGCGCGTGCATGGCCTCGCTGATCACGTACTCGCGCAGCATCGGGCCGACGGCGGCGAACCCGTCGCCACCCCGGGAGAAGGGGGTCGGTCCGGACCCCTTGAGGTGCAGGTCGTGCAGCTGGCCGTCGGGTCCGGTCAGCTCGCCGAGCAGCAGCGCCCGCCCGTCGCCCAGGCGCGGGTTGTACCCGCCGAACTGGTGGCCCGCGTAGGCCTGCGCCACCGGGTGCGCTCCGTCGGGGACGGCGTCCCCGACGAGGAGGCGCACGCCCTCGCCGCTGCGCAGCGAGTCCGGGTCGAGCCCGAGCTCGGCCGCCAGCGGCTCGTTGAGCACGAGCAGCCGGGGGTCCGGCGCCTCCTCGGCCTGCCAGGGGAGCGCCATCTCCGGCAGCTCGCGGGCGAACCGGTCGCCGAGGGAGACGGTCGACGGCGGGGCGGTGGTCACCTGCTCGACGGTACGACGGGCGGTCGCTCCCGCGCGTCCCGAGCGGTCGGTTCAGGAGGCGGGGGAGTCCACCAGTGCCTGGATCGCGGCGCCGTAGAGGTCGATGACCCGCTCGCGGCCGACGGTGGCCAGCAACTCCTCGCCCACGGTGGGCCAGGCCTGCATGAGCCCGCCGACCTGCGCTCCGATGAGCTCGGCGCGGGCGGCGACGCACGGGCCGGTCAGCAGGGCGGTCAGCCCGTCGATGAAGGTCGACCGGGCGGCCTGCCGCAGGCTGTCGCGGACCCCGTCGTGGTCCGACGCCCGGACCATCGCCGCGTAGGCGCGCCGCTCGCGGTCCCGCGCGGGGTCGAGGGCGTGCTCGACGAGCCGCCGGCCCAGGGTCTCCAGCGGGCCGTCGAGCTCGGGCCCGGCGCCGCGGTTGCCGCCGACCACTTCGACGAACAACTGCTCCTTGGACCCGAAGTGGCGGATCACCAGCGCGGGATCGACCCCGGCGGCCGCCGCGATCGCCCGGACGGACGTGGCGGCGAAACCGCGCTCCTCGAACAGCGCGAGCGCGCTCGCCGCGATGGCGCTCCGGGTGGTGGCACCCGCGCCGGTCGCTGTGATGGTCACCTCATCACGGTCGCACACCTGTCAACGTCGTTGACAAGGCGTTGGTCAACGGCGTTGACTACGCGGTAGTAGTTGCTCCGAGCAACGAGTCTTGGCCCCCGGCGACGCTGCCGGTCCCGCCGTTCCACCGTTCAGCCCAGCGTCCGAGGAGCTCTCTTCCGCATGACCACCCAGACCCTCGCCGTCCCCGCCCCCACCACCGAGCCCGCGGCACGCACCTGGCCGTGGTTGCTGTTCGTCGGGCTGGGGGCCCTCGTCGTGTCCCTCGCCCAGTCGCTGCTCATCCCGGTGCTGGCGACGCTGCCCGCGACGCTGGACACCTCGGCGGACACCGTCCAGTGGCTGCTCACCTCGACGCTGCTCGTGGCCGCCGTCTCGGTCCCGCTGTTCGGCCGGCTGGGCGACATGTTCGGTCCGCGCCGGATGCTGCTGGTCGCCATCGGGGCACTCGTCGTCGGCTCGGTCGTCACCGCGACCAGCACGAACGTCGCGGTGCTGATCGCCGGCCGGGCGATCCAGGGCGTCTCGGCCGCGGCCATCCCGCTCGGCATCGGGCTGCTGAGCTCCCTGCTCCCGCGCGAGCGGTCCGGCAGCGCGATCGCGCTCATCAGCGCCATGCTCGGGGTCGGCGGTGCGCTCGGGCTGCCCTTCGCGGGGATCATCGCCGAGCACTTCGACTTCCACGTGCTGTTCTGGATCACCGGCGCGGCCGCGGCGATGGCCTTCGCCGGCATCTGGCTCGCCGTGCCGGAGAGCCCGTTCCGCAGCGGTGGCCGGGTCGACGTCATCGGCGCCGTCCTGCTGGCCGGCACCCTCGTCTCGCTGCTGCTCCCGCTCGCGGAGGGCTCGGACTGGGGCTGGAGCTCGGGGAAGACGATCGGGCTGCTCGCGCTCGCGGTCGTCCTGCTGGTCGCCTTCGGCTGGTCGCAGACCCGGATCGCGTCGCCGCTGGTCGATCTCTCGACCCTGCGTCGTCGTCCCCTCGTGCTGACCAACATCGCCACGCTGTTCTTCGGCTTCGCGCTGTTCGCCTCGCTGATCGGCACCGCCTCCTACGTCCAGGCGCCCGTGTCCAGCGGCTACGGCTTCGGCTCGTCGATCGTCGTCGGCGGCCTGGCGATGCTGCCCGGTGGCCTCTGCATGCTGCTGTTCGCCCCGGTCTCCGCGCGCCTCATCGCCTGGCGGGGCGCGAACCAGGTGCTCGCGGTGGGCGGCGTCATCGTGGCGCTCGGCTGGCTGGGGCGCATCGTGTTCACCGGTTCGCTGACCCAGGTGGTGCTCGGCGCGACCGTGGTGGGCATCGGCACCAGCATCGGCTACGCGTCGATGCCGGCGTTGATCAACCAGTTCACGCCGCGCGAGGAGATCGCCGCCGCCAACGGCCTCAACATGCTCATCCGGTCCCTGGGCAGCTCGCTGGCCAGCGCCGTCGGTGGGAGCCTGCTGGCCGCCATCACGATCTCGGTCGGTGCCTACGCGCTGCCCTCGCTGACCGCCTACCGGGTGCTGTTCGTCATCTGCGCGCTCGCCGCGCTGGCCGCCGCCACCGCCGCGCTGTTCATCCCCTCCCGCCCCGAGCAGGACTGATCGCGCCGAAGACCCTTCCCGACCCGGTGTGATCCACGCCACTCTGCTCCCGGGTCGGGGAGCGGCACGGTGCCGGCGCGGGGGCGCGCCCGACGACCGGACCGGGAGCGCGACATGGACAGGGACAACTACATCGCGGAGCTGCCGTACGGCAGGCCCGACATCGACGAGGAGGCGTTCGTCGCGCCGACGGCGGTGGTCGTCGGCGCCGTCACCCTCGGGCCCCGGTCGAGCATCTGGTACGGCTCGGTGGCCCGAGCCGACGAGGAGCAGATCGTGATCGGCGCCGACTCGAACGTGCAGGACGGGTGCGCGCTGCACTCGGACCCGGGCTTCCCGCTGGTGGTCGGCCGCGGGGTCACCGTCGGCCACCGGGTGGTGCTGCACGGCGCCCGCATCGACGACGACGTCCTCGTCGGCATGGGCAGCATCGTGATGAACGGCGCGCAGATCGGCGGCGCCTCGATCGTGGCGGCGGGCGCGGTGGTCACCCCGGGCACCCAGGTCCCACCGTGGTCGGTCGTGGCGGGGGTCCCGGCGCGGGTGGTCCGGGCCGCCACCGAGGAGGACCTCGCCCACATCCGCGGCAACGCCGAGAGCTACACCCGCCGGCTGGCGGCCGCCCGGCGGGTCCGCCCCGTGGTCCGCCGTCCGCTGCCCGCGGCCGGGTTGGTCGCCGGCGACGGGATGTACTGACGCCTCGGGTGCGGGGGACGGTGGCCACGCGGGGCCGCCGGGTGCAGACCGTCACCGCGCAGCGGTCCCGTCGCGACGCACCGCGACAGGAGCGCTGGAGGGTGACACCGAGGTGGCTCCTCAGTCCTCCGCGCGCCGCCGGCGGATCTTCGAGCCGAGCCAGGTGAGCGGGTCGTACCGGCGGTCCACCACCCGTTCCTTCAGCGGGATGATCCCGTTGTCGGTGAGGTGGATCCCCTCCGGGCAGACCTCGCTGCAGCACTTGGTGATGTTGCAGTAGCCGAGCCCGAACTCGTCCTGTGCCACGGACCGGCGGTCGACGTCGTCCAGCGGGTGCATGTCGAGCTCGGCCAGCCGGATGAGGAAGCGCGGACCGGCGAAGACGGCCTTGTTCTCCTCGTGGTCGCGGATCACGTGGCAGGTGTCCTGGCAGAGGAAGCACTCGATGCACTTGCGGAACTCCTGCGAGCGCTCGACGTCGACCTGCTGCATCCGGTGACTGCCGTCGGCCTCCCGCGCCCGGGGCGTGAAGGCCGGGATCTGCGCCGCCTTCTCGTAGTTGTAGGAGACGTCGGTGACCAGGTCGCGGATCACCGGGAACGTCCGGAGCGGCGTCACCGTCACCGTCTCGTCCTCGGCGAACGTGCCCATCCGGGTCATGCACATCAGCCGGGGGCGGCCGTTGATCTCCGCGCTGCAGGACCCGCACTTGCCGGCCTTGCAGTTCCACCGGACGGCGAGGTCGCCTGCCTGGGTGGCCTGCAGCCGGTGGACGATGTCGAGCACGACCTCGCCCTCGTTCACCTCGACCGTGAAGGTCTGCAGGTCCCCGCCGCCGGCGTCGCCGCGCCACACCCGGAACGTCCCGTCATAGCTCATGCCGGCACCTCCTCGAACACCTCGGCGAGGTCGGCCGGCATCTCGGGCAGCGGTTGGCGGGTGAGCGCCACCGAGCCGTCCGGTGCCCGGGAGCAGATGAGGTTCGTCTTCCCCCACTCCGGCACCGGCCCCGGGAAGTCGTCGCGGGTGTGCCCGCCGCGGCTCTCCTGCCGCTCCAGGGCCGCCTTCGCGATGCACTCGCTGACCAGCAGCATGTGCGGCAGGTCCAGCGCGAGGTGCCAGCCCGGGTTGTACTGCCGGTGGCCCTCCACCGAGAGGTTGGCGACCCGCTCCTTCAGCGCCGCGATCCGCGCCAGCGCCTGCTCCATCTCGGCCTCGGTACGGATGATCCCGACCAGGTCGTGCATCGTCTGCTGCAGGTCGTGCTGCACGGTGTACGGGTTCTCGCCGCCCTCCCGTTCGAAGGGTGCGAGCGCCGCCCGCGCGGCGTCGGCCAGGGCGTCGTCCGGCAGCGGGGCCCGGTCCGGGTGGCCCGCGGCGTGCTCGGCGGCCGCGAGCCCGGCCCGCCGTCCGAACACCAGGAGGTCGGACAGGGAGTTGCCGCCGAGCCGGTTCGACCCGTGCATGCCGCCGGCCACCTCGCCGGCGGCGAACAGCCCTGGCACGCGGGCGGCCTCGCTGTCGGGGTCCACCTCCACGCCGCCCATCACGTAGTGGCAGGTCGGCCCGACCTCCATCGCCTCGGCGGTGATGTCGACCTCCGCCAGCTCCTTGAACTGGTGGTACATCGAGGGCAGCCGCTTGCGGATGTACTCCGGCGTCCGGCGCGAGGCGATGTCGAGGAAGACGCCACCGTGCGGCGTCCCACGGCCGGCCTTCACCTCGCTGTTGATGGCCCGGGCGACCTCGTCGCGGGGGAGCAGCTCCGGCGGCCGCCGGTTGTTCTTCTTGTCCTCGTACCAGCGGTCGGCCTCGTCCTCGGTCTCCGCGGTCTCCTTGCGGAAGAAGTCCGGGATGTAGTCGAACATGAACCGGTTGCCGGCCGAGTTCTTCAGGATCCCGCCGTCGCCGCGGACGCTCTCGGTCACGAGGATCCCGCGCACCGACGGCGGCCAGACCATCCCCGTCGGGTGGAACTGGACGAACTCCATGTTCACCAGCGTCGCCCCGGCCTGCAGTGCCAGCGAGTGCCCGTCGCCGGTGTACTCCCACGAGTTCGAGGTGACCTTGTAGGACTTGCCGATGCCGCCGGTGGCCAGCACGACCGACGGGGCCGACCAGGCGACGAACCGGCCGGACTCGCGCCAGTAGCCGAAGGCGCCGGTCACGCCGTTCTCGTCGGTGAGCAGGCGGGTGACCGTGCACTCCATGTAGACGTCGATGCCGAGCGCAACGGTGCGCTGCTGCAGGGTGCGGATCAGCTCCAGCCCCGTGCGGTCCCCGACGTGGGCGAGCCGCGCGTACCGGTGGCCGCCGAAGTCGCGCTGGCTGATCAGCCCGTCGGGGGTGCGGTCGAACAGCGCGCCCCAGTCCTCGAGCTCGCGGACCCGGTCCGGGGCCTCCTGCGCGTGTAGCTGCGCCATCCGCCAGTGGTTGAGCATCTTCCCGCCGCGCATGGTGTCCCGGAAGTGCACCCGCCAGTTGTCCTCCGGGTAGAGGTTCGCCATCGCCGCGGCGATGCCGCCCTCGGCCATGACGGTGTGCGCCTTGCCCAGCAGCGACTTGCACACCACCGCCGTCCGCGCGCCGCGCTCGTGCGCCTCGATCGCCGCCCGCAGGCCGGCACCGCCGGCCCCCACCACGACGACGTCGTACTCGTGCCGCTCGAGCTCCATCAGAAGAACCTCAGATCCGAGATCGTGTCGGTCGCCAGCAGCAGGACGTAGAAGTCGGCGAACGCGACGCCGAAGAGGGAGATCCAGGCGAACTTCATGTGGTGGGCGTTGAGCTTCGAGACGACGGTCCAGAAGCGGTACCGCAGCGGATGTCGCGAGAAGGAGTTGAGCCGGCCGCCGACGATGTGCCGGCAGGAGTGGCAGGACAGCGAGTAGAGCCACAGGAGCGTCGCGTTCGCCAGCAGCACCAGCGTGCCGAGCCCCATGTGCCCCCACGCGCCGGTCTCGTCGCGGAAGGCGAAGACGGCGTCGTAGGTCAGGATCAGGTTGAAGACCAGGCCCGCGTAGAAGAAGTACCGGTGGATGTTCTGCCCGAGCAGCGGCAGGCGGGTCTCCCCCGTGTAGCGGCGGTGCGGCTCGCCGACCGCGCAGGCCGGCGGGGAGAGCCAGAACGACCGGTAGTAGGCCTTGCGGTAGTAGTAGCAGGTCAGCCGGAAGCCCAGCGGCACGACCAGGATGTAGATGGCCGGCGAGATCCAGGACGGCCCGGTGAACAGCTCCGGGAAGGTGTCGCCCTCGCAGTCGGTGGTGATGCAGGGCGAGTAGAACGGCGAGATGTAGGGCTCGGAGAAGTAGTTCGCGTTCTGGAACGCCCGCACCGTCGAGTAGGCGATGAAGAGCACCAGGACCGTGACGGTGATCAGCGGCTGCAGCCACCAACGGTCGGTGCGCAGGGTGCGGGCCGCGATGGCGGCGCGGCGGGGCGGGGTCTCGGAGGTCCCGCGCCCGGGGGTGACCGCCCCGGTTCTGCGCGGAGCGGTCGCGGTCACGGCCGGCAGTGCGGCGATGTCCGCCGCGGCGCCCCGGGGACGCGGCGGGGATGAGCCCCGGCGTCCGCCTCCAACGACATGTCGTCCATGAGCGCCTCCAGCAACGTTGCTGACGCGCCGCCGCGTGGCGGTGGGGCGCAGTCGACCACGGAGGCGGGCCGGAGGGGAAGGGGTTGCGGGAGTGGCGGCCGGCGGGCCCCGGCGCCGCCCGGAGGCGGGCGCCGGGGGCACTGCTACCGGGTGTGCTCGGTGGCCGGCTCGTCCGCGGTCCGCTCGGTGAAGGCGGAGAAGGTCTGCGCGACCGGGTCCTCGTCCTCGGCGGCGGCGTTCACGGGCACGGGGCCGGCCGTGTTGCCCGGGTCCTCCGTCGCCGGCTCGTCGCCGGAGCGCCCGCGCATGGCCGAGAAGGTCTGCACCACGACCTCCTCGTCGTCCTCCATCGGGAACGACCCGGTGACGGTGGGACCGCTCGCCGAGCCACCCCCGGACCCGGCGGTGCTCCCGCCGGCCTTCTGGACCAGCCCGTCCACGGTGCCCTGCAGCGGCGCCGGCAGGCTGTCGCGCACCTTGCCGACGGCGTCCTGGACCTCCGGGCGGCCGGACAGCCGGGCCGCGGCCTGCTGGATCTGCTCGTACCGTGCGTGCCCTGCGCGGGAGCCGAGCACGTAGCCCGCGCCCAGACCGAGTGCGAACGACAGCTTGCCCATGAGTCAGCTCCTGTTCCGGCCCTGCGGCCGTCGATGTCCTGATCCCCATCGCCCTACCCCTCCTGGCGGAGGTGAACCCGCAGGTCGCGACCCGCGTGCGGGGTCGTTGACGCCGGGCGGTCGGCGGGTCACGCTCGGCCCATGACGGTCGTCCCGTTCCCCGCCGGCAGGTGGACCTGGGAGAGCGCGCGCGGGTCCAGTCGCGCCGTCCGAGTCTCGCCCCACGCGGACGCCGGCCTGCTGGCGGTCAGCTTCTGGCGGGAGGACCGCTGCGCAGGCAGCGTCCACCTCACCCCCGAGGAGGCCGCGTCCCTGGTCGGCCGGTTGTCCGCGGCGCTGGCCGGGATGGTGCAGCCGCCTGGCGCCGACGAGGTGGGCGGGGAGTCGGTCGAGCAGCGGCTGGTCTCCGTCGAGCAGCGCCTGCGGGCTCTCGAGGGGACGCCGGAACCGCCGGCCTGAGGGTCAGGACCAGTCGATCCCGGCGGCCAGGACGCGCAGCCGGACGCCGAGCGCCGGGTCGACCGACGCCGCCCAGGCCACCCGGCCCAGGACGTGGTCGCGGAACGTCTCCGGGTCGCGGTCGCGGACCTGGGTCCGCCAGCCCCGCGTGGCGCAGTTGTGCGGCAGGGCCCGCAGGGCGTCCCGCTCGGGCCGCGGCAGCGTGGGGTGCGCGTTGACGACGGTGCCGTCACCCGATCGGCGAAGCGGTCACCGGCCAGGCCCGGCCCCCGCTGAACGGGACCGGATCGCACCGGTCGCCCGGCCCGTCCCGCCGCGCACCGGGGCACCGTAGAGGGACCCGCGTGGAGGACAGGCAGCTCAACCGGCGGCGTTGACATCTCCGCGCCGTCGGCGGAACCCTCGGGCATGACCGATGACCTGCGTGAGGACCTGCTCGGCCTCGAGCGCCGCGGGTGGGACGCGCTCTGCGACGGCTCGGCCGCCGACTTCTACGGCCAGACGATGACCCCGGGCGGGGTCATGGTGCTGGCGAACGGCGCGGTGATGTCGAGGGACGAGGTGGTGACCGCGCTCGCCGGGTCGCCGGCCTGGGCGTCCTACGAGCTGGCCGACGTCATGGTCGTCCCCGTGGGCACCGACGGCGCGGCGATGGTCTACACCGGGCGGGCCTGGCGGGAGGCGGGTGGCGAGCCGTTCGTCTGCGCCATGACCAGCACCTACGTCCGGACGCCTGACGGGTGGCGACTGGCGCTCTACACCCAGACGCCGGTGGGCTGAGGGACCGGCCGGGGACGCGGCGACGCCCCCCGCTCCCGGGTCAGGGGGAGCGGGGGGCGTCGTCATCACCTGCCCCCTCCGTCGACACCCCGCGGTCGGCGGGGCGGGGGCAGGCGGGTCAGCGAGCGGTGCCGTCGGTCTGGACGCCGGTGAAGGTCAGTCCGAGCGTGGCGCTCTTGTCCTGGAAGGCGGTCCCGGCCGACGACGGCAGGGACACGGTGACGACCAGGTGGTCGATCCCGCCCGGCTGCAGGCTGGCGACGCCCGGGAGCGCGGCGTCCATGACGGCCCGACCCGAGTAGAGGGTCGTCGGGCCGGCGCAGGTGTAGGTCGGCGCCGACGCGGTGCCGCCCTGGGTCCAGGCCACCGGGCAGGAGCGGACGGACAGCTGGAGGCCGTTGGCGGCGTCGGTGGTCAGCACGCTGGCGGCGCTCGCCGTGGAGGCCAGGCTGACCCGGCCCAGCGGCGAGGTGCCGTCGTTGACGAGGTCCACGGCGCGGGTCATCGAGTCGCCCGGCACGAAGTTCGCCGTGGTCGCCGGGATGGTGGCGCCCCGCTGGCTCACGTCGATCGAGACGGTGCCGCTCGAGACGCCGGTGGAGAGCGGGGTGGTGCTGTCGGTGAACGTGCCGAACGTGCCCAGGCCGGCCACGGCGGCGGCTGCGGCCATGACGCCCAGCGAGCCGAGCACCTGGGTGCGGCGGCGGGCGACGACGCTGCGGGAAGACGTCATCAGGAGTTCCTCCGGTGGGTTCGCGACGGGCTGTTTCCGCCGACAGGGAGGACTCTCGGCCCCGAACCGCACGCCACCCGCCGCGCTCCCGCAAGGTCTCCGCAAGAACCCGGCCGGGGGTTTGCAGGGGACGCCGGGGCGGGCAGGCCGGACCGCGTGACCTACTCGATCGTCGCCCGGGACACCACGACCGGGGAGATGGGCGTCGCCACCCAGTCGCAGGCCTTCGCCGTCGGCAGCGGTGTCCCGTTCGCGCTGCCCGGCCAGGGCGTCATCGCCAGCCAGTCGATGGGTGAGCCGATGTACGGCCAGATCGGGCTGGACCTGCTGCGCGGCGGGTTCACCGCCCAGGAGGTGCTCACGGCGCTGCGCAGCGTGGACCCGAACCCCGAACTCCGGCAGGTCGCCGTCCTCGCCGTCACCGGCGACCTGGCGGCCTACACCGGTGAGGCCTGCGTGGCCGACGGCGGGCACATGGTGGGGGAGGGCTGCGTCGCGCTGGGCAACATGGTGGCCGGGCCGCAGGTGTGGGAGTCGATGGTCGCCACCTTCGAGACCTCCGAGGGACCCCTGGCCCACCGGCTGCTCCTCGCGCTGCACGCGGGGGAGGACTCCGGCGGTGACCTGCGCGGGCGGCGCTCGGCGGCCGTGTTCGTGGTGCGCGCGAGCACGACCGGCCGCCCGTGGCGGGACACGGTCGTGGACCTGCGGGTCGACGACTCCGACGACCCCGTGGCCGAGCTCGACGCACTGGTGGTCCGGCTGAGCCGCTACCAGGACGTCGTCCGTGCCTTCCAGCAGGCCATCGGCGGCGACCCGGTCACCGCCGACCGCGTGCTCGAGGAGCTGCGGCTGCCGGACCCGCACACGGAGCCCGACCACGTGCTGTGGCGGGCCGTGGTGGCGGGCCTGGCCGGGCGGGAGGACGCCGCCCGGGCCCTGCTGACCGAGCTGGCCGGCGTGGCACCGCAGTTCGTCGAGGTGGGACGGCGGTTCGGCTCCGCCGGCCTCGTCGACCCGGACCTCATGGCCCGGATCCTGCCCGGGTAAAGGTCAGGCCGGGATCGGGAAGACCAGCAGGGAGCTCGAGGCCGTGGCCACGCTGCGCCCGGCCGCGTCGAAGACCTCGCCCTCGGCGAAGGCCACGCGCCGGCCCGGCTTGACCACCCGGCCGACCGCGCGCAGCGGCCCGCTCTCGGCGGTCACGGGGCGCAGGTAGGTCACCTTGATCTCGATCGAGGTGTACCCGGTGCCCTGCGGCAGCGTGGAGTGGACGGCGCACCCGGCCACGGTGTCCAGCAGCGTGCACACCAGCCCGCCGTGGACGACGCCGATCGGGTTGTAGGCCGACTCGTCGACGGTGCAGGAGAACTCGACGCGGCCCGCCTCGACGGCGATCATGCCGAACTGCATCAGCTGCGCGATCGGCGGCGGGGCGAGGACGCCGTCGCGTATCGCCTCGAGGGCCTCCAGCCCGGACCGCCCCATCGAGGCGGCCGCGGTGAGCAGCGGGTCGTACCAGGTGACGGTGCGCGACCGCGGCTCGCCCCAGGCGGCGGGTACCTCGTCGGTGGCCGGGGTCAGGTCAGTGCTCATGGTCGTGCTCCTCGTCGGCAGGCAGGCCGGACAGCACCCGGCCGGCGGGGGTGAGCTCGCGCGTGACCCGGGAGCCGATCGCCGGCTCGCCGCAGGTGCGGCAGATCCACTCCGCGTCGACCGGGTGCTCCGCGTGGCCCGCGGGGGCGTGCTTGAGCAGGACGGGAGGCTCGTCCGCGACCCACTTGTCGCCCCACTGCAGCAGCGCCTGCAGGACCGGCAGCAGGTCCCGGCCGGCCGCCGTCAGGTGGTAGCCGGACCGGGGCGGGGCGTCGCTGTAGGCGCGCTTCTCCAGCACCCCGGCGGCGACCAGGGAGTTGAGCCGTGCGGTCAGCCGGTCGCGGGGTGCGCCGGTGCCGCGGGCGATGTCGCTGAAGCGGTGGCTGCCCCACGCGACCTCGCGGATGACCAGCAGCGACCAGCGCTCCCCGACCAGCTCCAGGGAGGCGGCGATCGAGCAGGCGCCACGGGGCAGGGGGAACGGAACGGCGGTCACCCCCATAGGTTTGCATATCAAACCGAGGCGCGCTAGCTTCCGATGGTCAGTTCGATCGTCAAACTCAGGAGGCCCGTCATGCGTGACGCGGTGATCGTGGAGGCCGTCCGCACGCCGGTCGGCAAGGGCAAGCCCGGCGGCTCGCTGTCGGGGGTGCACCCGGCCGATCTGCTCGCCGGGGTGCTGGAGAGCGTGGTCGACCGCGCCGGCATCGACCCGGCGGTCGTCGACGACGTGATCGTCGGGTGCGTGTCGCAGTCGGGGGAGCAGGCGGCCAACATCGCCCGTCGCGCGCTCCTGGGGGCGGGCTTCCCGGAGCACGTCCCCGGGACGACGGTCGACCGGCAGTGCGGCAGCAGCCAGCAGGCGGTGCACTTCGCTGCACAGGGCGTGATCGCCGGCTCCTACGACATCGCCGTGGTGGGCGGTGTCGAGTCGATGAGCCGGGTGCCCATGGGCAGCGCGGCGCGGGGCGTCGAGGACGTGATGGGGGAGCGGTACGCCGCGCGCTACCCGGAGGGTGGCGTGAGCCAGGGCGTGGCCGCCGAGCTGATCGCTGCCAAGTGGGGCCTGTCCCGGTCGCAGCTGGACGGATACGCCGCCCGCAGCCACGCCCGCGCCGCCGAGGCGTGGCGCGCCGGCCTGTTCGCCGACCAGGTCGTGCCGGTCAAGGCCCGGCAGGCCGACGGGTCGCTCGCGCTGGTGGGCACCGACGAGACCGTGCGACCGGGCACCGACGTCGAGACCCTCGCGGGCCTGCGGCCGGCCTTCGCCGACGACGCGGTCGCCGCCCGCTTCCCGCAGATCACCGACTGGCGCGTCACCGCGGGCAACAGCAGCCCGCTCAACGACGGCGCCGCGGCACTCCTGGTCATGACCAGCGAGAAGGCGCGCGAGCTGGGCCTCACGCCGCGGGCGCGGATCCACACCATGACCGTCGTCGGCGACGACCCGCAGATGATGCTCACCGCGGTCATCCCGGCGACGGAGAAGGCGCTGCGCCGGGCCGGCCTGTCCATCGACGACATCGACCTGTTCGAGGTCAACGAGGCGTTCGCCTCCGTCGTCCTCGCGTGGCAGGCCGAGACGGGCGTGACCACCGACAAGGTGAACGTGCACGGCGGCGGCATCTCGATCGGGCACCCGCTGGGGGCCAGCGGCGCCCGGATCATGACGACGCTGGTCGACGCGCTGCACCAGCGCGGTGCCCGCTACGGGCTGCAGACGATGTGCGAGGCCGGCGGACTGGCCAACGCCACGATCCTCGAGCGCCTCTGACCCCTGACCCCCGAGGCATAGGAAGCAATACCCACGTCTCCCGTCCCAGGACGTGCGCATAGCTTCCTATGCCTCGCCCAGGGCCGGTGCGGACGACGGAGGGCGGGGACCCCGAGTGGGTTCCCCGCCCTCCGGCGTGGGTGGTGCTGGACCTAGCTCTTGGGGCGCGTCCCCGCGCGCAGGGCGCCGAGCAGGTCGTGGTTGAGCCGCGAGATGGTCTCCATCGAGATGCCCTTCGGGCAGGACGCGGAGCACTCGCCGATGTTGGTGCAGCCGCCGAAGCCCTCGGCGTCCTGCTGGGCCACCATGTTCACCACGCGGTCGTTGCGCTCCGGCTGGCCCTGCGGCAGCAGCCCCAGGTGGGTCACCTTGGCCGCGGTGAACAGCATCGACGACGCGTTCGGGCAGGCCGCGACACAGGCGCCGCAGCCGATGCAGGTCGCCGCGTCGAAGGCGAAGTCGGCGTCCTTCTTCGGCACCGGCGTCGCGTGGGCCTCGGGGGCGGTCCCGGTCGGGACGCTGATGTAGCCGCCGGCCTGGATGATCCGGTCGAAGGACCGCCGGTCGACCGCGAGGTCCTTGATCACCGGGAAGGCCGACGCGCGCCACGGCTCGACGTCGATCGTGTCGCCGTCCTTGAACGACCGCATGTGCAGCTGGCACGTGGTGGTCTGGACCGCGCCGTCGTGCAGGCCGTTGCCGTGCGCCCGCCCGTTGATCATGACGCCGCACATGCCACAGATGCCCTCGCGGCAGTCGTGGTCGAACGCGACCGGGTCCTCGCCGTCCATGATCAGCTGCTCGTTGAGCACGTCGAGCATCTCGAGGAAGGACATGTCCGGCGAGACGTCGTTCAGCTTGTAGCTGACCATCTTGCCCGCGGACCTCGCGTCCGGCTGGCGCCAGACCCGCAGCGTGATCCGCATGGTGCGCTCCTGGTGGGGCGCCGTGGTGGCCCGGGTCGGGTCCTCGGTCATCGTCATCGCTGGCTCCGCTGGTTCGTCACTTGTAAGAGCGCTGGGCGAGGTGGACGTACTCGTAGTTGAGGTCCTCGCGGTGCAGCACCGGGCCGGTGCCCTGCGGCGTCCACTCCCAGGCGGCCACGTAGGCGAAGTTCTCGTCGTCGCGCAGCGCCTCGCCCTCGGGGGTCTGGCTCTCGGCCCGGAAGTGCCCGCCGCAGCTCTCGTTCCGGTGCAGGGCGTCGATGCACATGAGCTCGGCGAGCTCGATGAAGTCGGCGACCCGGCCGGCGTGCTCCAGGTTCTGGTTGAACGAGCCCCAGGTGCCCAGGACCTTCACGTTGGTCCAGAACTCCTGGCGGATCCCCTGGATGCGGTCGATGGCCTTGCGCAGACCCTCGTCCGTGCGCTCCATGCCGCAGTAGTCCCACATGAGCTGCCCGAGCTCGCGGTGGAAGGACGCGACGCTGCGGGTGCCCTGGATGGACAGCAGCTGCTGGATCTGGTCGGTGACGCCCTGGACGGCCTCCTGGGCGGCCGGGTGGCTGTCGTCGACCTTCGGGAAGGGCCCGTCGGCGAGGTACTCGGTGATGGTCGACGGCAGCACGAAGTAGCCGTCGGCCAGGCCCTGCATGAGGGCGCTGGCGCCGAGCCGGTTGGCGCCGTGGTCGGAGAAGTTGGCCTCGCCGATCACGAACATGCCGGGGATCGTCGACTGCAGGTCGTAGTCGACCCACAGGCCGCCCATCGTGTAGTGGACGGCGGGGTAGATCCGCATCGGCGTCGCGTAGGGGTCCTCGCCCGTGATCTGGGCGTACATGTCGAAGAGGTTGCCGTACTTGGCCTCGACGGCGGCCCGGCCCAGGCGCTGGATGGCCTCGGCGAAGTCCAGGTACACGCCCAGCCCGCCGGGGCCGACGCCGCGGCCCTCGTCGCAGGCCTGCTTGGCCGCGCGGGAGGCGATGTCGCGGGGCACGAGGTTGCCGAACGCCGGGTAGCGCCGCTCGAGGAAGTAGTCGCGCTCCTCCTCGGGGATCTGCCGGGCGTCGCGGGTGTCGCCGCGCTCCTTCGGCACCCACACCCGGCCGTCGTTGCGCAGCGACTCGCTCATCAGCGTGAGCTTCGACTGGTACTCGCCGTGCACCGGGATGCAGGTCGGGTGGATCTGCGTGTAGCAGGGGTTGGCGAAGTACGCGCCGCGCTTGTGCGCCCGCCAGATCGCCGTGGTGTTCGAGCCCTTGGCGTTGGTGGAGAGGTAGAAGACGTTGCCGTACCCACCCGAGGCGATGACCACGGCGTCGGCGTAGTGCGTGCTCAGCTCGCCGGTGACGAGGTCGCGGGCGACGATCCCGCGGGCGCGGCCGTCGACGATGATCAGGTCGAGCATCTCGGTGCGCGCGAACTGCTCGACGTTGCCGGCCGCCATCTGCCGCTCGAGGGCCTGGTAGGCGCCGTACAGCAGCTGCTGACCCGTCTGGCCCCGGGCGTAGAAGGTCCGGGAGACCTGGGTGCCACCGAAGGAGCGGTTGTCGAGCAGGCCGCCGTACTCGCGGGCGAAGGGCACGCCCTGGGCCACGGCCTGGTCGATGATGTTGACGCTGACCTCGGCGAGGCGGTGCACGTTGTTCTCGCGCGAGCGGAAGTCGCCGCCCTTGACCGTGTCGTAGAACAGCCGGTGCACGGAGTCGCCGTCGTTGCGGTAGTTCTTCGCGGCGTTGATGCCGCCCTGCGCCGCGACGCTGTGCGCGCGGCGGGGGCTGTCCTGGTACCAGAACGACTTGACCTTGTAGCCGGCCTCGCCGAGCGTGGCGGCGGCCGAGCCGCCGGCCAGGCCGGTGCCGACGACGATGATCGTCATCTTGCGGCGGTTGGCCGGGTTGACCAGCCGGCCGCGGAAGCGTCGCTCGCTCCAGCGCTCGCCGATCGGGACGTCCGTGGGCGCCTTGGTGTCGGCGATCGGGTCGCCGACGCTGAAGAGGTCGAGAGGCATGCCGGTGGCTTCCTTAGTCATGGAGACTCAGTCGATCAGGCCGAAGAGGACGGCGAAGGGCGTGAGCAGGAACCCGACGGTGATCACCGTGGCGATCGCCGTCGCGGCGTAGTTCACGGTGACCTCGCGACGCCGGTTGCTCTGCCCGAGGGTCTGCGTGGCGCTCCAGATGCCGTGCCGCAGGTGCATGCCCAGCAGGATCAGCGCGATCGCGTACCAGATGGTGACGACGGGGTTCTGGAAGCTGGCGAGCACGCGGTCGTACGGCGTGCCCGCGTGGCCCTCCTTGTTCACCGCGCCGAAGGTGAGGTCGAGCAGGTGCCAGATGATGAAGGCGGCGATGATCACGCCGCCCCAGCGCATCGTGCGGGAGGCGTAGCTCTGGGCCACGGCCTTCTTCGTCACGTACCCGTGCGGCCGGGCTCGCTTGGCCTGCCGCCACAGGGAGACGGCCGCCCAGATGTGGGCGCCGACGGCGACCAGCAGGACGATCCGGATGATCCACAGCGTGGTCGCGCCCGGCAGTGCCGGGTTGCCGATCGTGCGGAGCCACTCCGAGTAGTGGTTGAAGTCCTCGCGGCCGGCGAAGGCCTTGAGGTTCCCGATCATGTGCGCGATCAGGTACAGCACCAGGATGATGCCGCTGACCGCCATCACCGCCTTCTTGAAGACCGAACTGGTCTTCGCGGCCTTGGGCGCCCTGCGCTGGCCCGACTCCGTCGTCACCGTCACCACGAGCACGAAGGTAGGTCCAGTGCCCCATTGCGGCCAGGTAAACACACGGTGACTCAGCTCATGTAAGGCTGCCCTAATCCCTGCTCCACGCGGAGAATCGGTGCGCCGGTGTCCGAATCGTGACCCTTCCGACCATGCGGGAGGCTGGCGTCCGGCACCGCGAGGCGAACGACGAGAGGACGACGACCGTGACCGGACCCACCCGCGGCTTCCTGGGCCGCCGCCGGGAGCGCGATCCGCGGCTCCCCCCGGGCCAGTACGACGCCGGCAAGGACTGGCCGGTGCTCACCGCCGAGCCCACGCCGCGGATCAGCCCCGAGACGTGGAGCATCACGGTCGACGGCCGGGTCGAGCATCCGACCACCTGGGACTGGGACGAGGCGCACGCGCTGCCGCGGGCCGAGTACCGCGGCGACATCCACTGCGTGACCACGTGGTCGAAGTTCGGCACCTGGTTCGCCGGGATCAGCGTGGACACCCTGCTGGAGGCCGCCCGCCCGACCGCCGAGGCGCACTTCGTCATGGCGACGTCCAAGACCGGCTACACGACCAACCTCCCCCTGGCCGACGTCACCGGCGGCAAGGCGTGGGTGGTCTGGGAGTACGAGGGCGGCCCGCTGCCGATCGAGCACGGTGGCCCGGTCCGGCTGCTGGTGCCGCACCTCTACTTCTGGAAGAGCGCCAAGTGGGTCACCCGGCTCACGCTGATGGAGCGCGACCAGCCGGGCTTCTGGGAGCAGAACGGGTACCACGACCGTGGCGACCCGTGGCTCGAGCAGCGCTACCAGGGCGACTGAGCGGCGTGGCCGAGACGATGCTGGGTGCCGGTGGCCGAGCCCCGGCCGGCGGCTGGCGGACGGCGACGGTGCGGGAGGTCGACCGGCCGACCCCGCGCACGGTGCGGCTGCGACTCGAGGTGCCGGACCGGATCGACCACCTCGCCGGTCAGCACTACGTCGTCCGGCTGACCGCCGAGGACGGGTACCGCGCCCAGCGGTCCTACTCGCTGGCGTCGTCCCCGGGCGACCCGCTGGTGGAGCTGCTCGTGGAGCGGCTGGACGACGGGGAGGTGTCGAGCTACCTCGCCGACGTCGTCGAACCCGGGGACGAGCTCGAGGTCCGCGGGCCGATCGGCGGCTGGTTCGTCTGGGAGGGCGACGCCCCGGCGCTGCTGGTCGGTGGCGGCACCGGCGTCGTCCCGTTCGTGGCGATGGCGCGCACCGCGGCCGAGCTGGGCCGTCCGGAGCTGCTGCGGGTGGCCGTGTCCACGCGCACGCGCGCCGAGCTGCCGTACCTCGCGGAGCTGGAGGCGGCCGGCGCGGTGGTGCAGACGACGCGGGAGGCGTCCGGGATCCGGCCGGCCGGGCGGCTCACCGCCGCGGACCTCGTGCCGCTGTGGGAGCCGGGGCAGGACGTCTACGTCTGCGGGTCGACGCCGTTCGCCGAGTCGGCGACGCGGGTGCTCACCGGGCTCGGGGTGCCCGAGTCGGCCATCCGGGTGGAGCGCTTCGGTCCGTCCGGCTAGCCGAGGGAGGCCGGCCGGCCCGCGCCGAGCCACTCGGCGAACAGGTCGTCGAGGTCGGCTCCGGAGACCTCCTCGGCCAGGGCGACGAAGTCGTCGGTGGTGACCGCGTGGCCGGCCTCGGTGCCGAACCACTCGCGGAGGATCTCGGCGAAGTCGTCGTCGCCGACCTCGGTGCGCAGCGCCTGCAGCGTCATGGCGCCGCGCTGGTAGACGGCGTCGGAGAAGAGCTGGCCGGCGTCGGGGCCGGGGTCGCCGATCGGGATGCTCCAGAAGCTGCTGCCGGCGGGGCGGGCGGCCAGCCGGTCGAACTCCTGCTGCGGCGTCGAGGTCCCCTCGTGCTGGGCCCACAGCCACTCGGCGTAGGTGGCGAAGCCCTCGTTGAGCCAGATGTGCTGCCAGCCGCCGAGGCGGACGCTGTCGCCGGCCCACTGGTGCGCCAGCTCGTGCACCACCACGGCCGTGCCGGACTCCACGTCGGTGAAGAACACCGGGGAGTAGACCGGCCGGGTCTGCGTCTCCAGCGCGAACCCGAGGTCGACGTCGTCGACGATCCCGCCGGACTGGCCGAACGGGTACGGGCCGAACCAGCGCGACAGGAAGTCGAGCACCTCCGGCTGGCGGTCGAACGACGCGTCCGCGATCCCGCCGATGGTGGCCCCGTCCCCCTCGTCCAGCGCGGGGTCGATCGCGTCGAGGAAGTGGACGCCGCCCTCGTCGTACTCGTCGATGCGGAACTCCCCGACGGCGAGCGTGAGGAGGTACGGCGCCAGGGGGTCCTCGGTCGCCCACCGCCAGGTGGTCTCCCCGTCCTCGGTCACCGAGTCGACGAGGGCCCCGTTGGACACGGCCTCCAGGCCCTCCGGCACGGTGATCGACAGATCCACCGTCGCGGCGTCGGCGGGATGGTCGTTGACCGGGAACCAGCTGGCGGCCACGTCGGGCTGGCCGACCGCGAGGGCGCCGTCGCCGGTCTGCAGGAAGCCGGCGGCGCCCAGCCCGTCATCCAGTTCCTCGGGGACCCCCTCGTAGGACACGACGGTGGTGAACGTGTCCCCGTCGACCAGGGGCCGCGCGGGCGTGACGGTCAGCTCGCCCCCGTCCCGGGCGGTGGCCGCGTCCTCGCCGTCCACGGTCACCGAGGAGATCTCGAAGCCCAGGAAGTCCAGGTTGAACGCCGACAGGGTCTGCGTGGCGGTCGCGGTGACGGTGGCGGTGCCGCCGAGGACCCCGCTGTCGGGGTCGAAGCGCAGCTCGAGCTCGTAGCCGTCGACGTCGTACCCGCCGTTGCCGTCGAGCGGGTAGTAGGGGTCGCCGTACCCGTCGGCGCCGGGGACCGCGGCGGTCGCCGAGCCGGCGACCTCCGAGGTGCACCCGGCCAGTACCGCCGTGCCGACGACGAGGCCGGCGACGACCGCCGACCCGGCCCGTGCTGCTCGCCCGCGTGCCACCTGGATCCCTCGCCTGTCCGTCGGAGCCGCCGAGCCTGCCGCACCCGGTCGACGGTGCCCAGGGGCCCCCGCGCGGTGCCGTCCCCGGCGGACGGGAGAATCGGTGCATGCCGTCGGCCGAGGTCACCGCGACCACCCGTGTGGACGACGACCTCCGCAGCATCCTCCTGCAGCTGTGGACCGACGTCACGAACGCCGGCGGCGCGGTCGGCTTCGTCGCCCCGGTGACGCCGGACGTCGTCGCGCCGGTCCTCGACGGCCTCGTCGAGCGCGTCCACGCCGGGACGCAGGTCCTGTGTGTGCTCCGGGTCGACGGCGAGGTGGCCGGCTTCGCCGTGCTCTCCACGTCGGTCAGCCCGCTGCGCCGGCACTGGGCGACGGTGCTGCGGGTGCAGGTGGACCCGGCGCGCCAGGGGCAGGGGCTGGGCCGGGTGCTGATGCTCGGCGTGCACGACATCGCCCGGGCGCGCGGCCTGGAGTTCCTGCACCTCACCGTGCGGGGTGGTTACGGGCTCGAGGGCTTCTACGAGCGGCTCGGGTACGAGGTCTTCGGCCGGATGCCGGGGGCGATCCGGGTGGCGCCCGGCGACGACCGCGACGAGGTCCTGCTCCTCTGCCGCCTGTGACGCGGGGAGGGCGCCCGGTGGCAGCCCTCCCCGCGTCGGTTCAGGCAGCCGGTGCCGGCGGCACCACGCTGTTGGTGACCAGGGGCGTGCGGTCCCAGGCCCGGTGCATGCCGAGCGCGGCGACGGTCTCCGCGGCCATCGCGGCGTTCGCCGACGGCCCGGTGATGACACCCGGCGCCTCCGGGTCGATGCCGGCGGCGCGCAGCACCTCCACGCCGTCCCCCCACGCGCCGATGCCCTTCAGGTGGCGGAAGGCCTCCTGCAGCATCACGACGGCCCGGAAGTCGCCGTCCTTGGGTGCGCCGTCGGCGACGACGATCGCGTCGAACTCGATCGACCGGCCGGTGGCGAAGGTGCGCTCGACGATCTCGACGTCCTTGCCGTCGACGAGCTGACCGCCGTGCGGGGCGATGACCCGCAGCAGCGCGCCCTCGGCCTCCAGCGCCTTCCGCAGCTTCGCGATGCCCTTGAGGTCCGCGCCCGGGCCGGCCACGACGCCGACGATCCGGCCGGTGATCGGGAAGGGCTCCGGCTTGATCTGGCGCAGCGTGGGGGAGAGGACCCCGGGCTCCACCGGTTCTGGCGCCGGCGCGGGGAGGCCGAGACCGGTCGCGACCTGGGCGACCAGGTCGGCGTCGATCGTCGCCAGCACGGTCAGCGCCCGCTCCTTGATCGCCTGCTCGTAGACCTTGCCGAGCTCGAAGGTGTACGCGTCGGCGATGTGCTGCTGCTCGATGCTGGTCAGGCTGGCGTAGAACATCGCGGCCTGCGAGAAGTGGTCCTCGAAGGACACGTGGGTCTCCCGCACGATCTCGCCCTGGACCGGGCGCGGCACCTCCACGTACCCGCCGTCGGACCAGTCGGCGGGCACGGGGCTGCCGGCGTCGACCGTGTTGGGCAGGTAGGGCGCCTGCCCCTCGTGGACGGCGTCCTGGTGGAAGCCGTCGCGCAGGTTGTCGTTCAGCGGGGAGTGGCTGCGGTTGATCGGGATCTGCCGCCAGTTCGGCCCGCCGAGGCGGGTCAGCTGCGTGTCGAGGTAGGAGAAGTTGCGCCCCTGCAGCAGCGGGTCGTTCGTGAACTCGATGCCGGGGACGACGTGGTTGGTGTTGAACGCCACCTGCTCGGTCTCGGCGAAGTAGTTCGTCGGGTTGCCGTTGAGCACCAGCTTGCCGATCGGCTGCACCGGCGCGAGCTCCTCGGGCACGATCTTGGTCGAGTCGAGCAGGTCGATGCCCTCGAAGGTCTGCTCCTCGTTGTCCGGGAAGACCTGCACGCCGAGCTCCCACTCGGGGAAGGCGCCGTTCTCGATGGCGTCGGCGAGGTCGCGGCGGTGGAAGTCGGGGTCGAACCCGGCGGCCAGCTGCGCCTCCTCCCAGGTCAGGGAGTGCACGCCCAGGACGGGCTTCCAGTGGAACTTGACCAGGCAGGTCTCCCGGTCGGCGTTCACCAGCCGGAAGGTGTGGACGCCGAAGCCCTCCATCGTCCGGTAGCTGCGCGGGATGCCCCGGTCGCTCATGTTCCAGATCGTGTGGTGGGTCGCCTCGGTGTGCTGGGTGACGAAGTCCCAGAAGGTGTCGTGCGCGGACTGGGCCTGCGGGATCTCCCGGTCGGGGTGCGGCTTCCCGGCGTGGATGATGTCGGGGAACTTGATGGCGTCCTGGATGAAGAAGACCGGGATGTTGTTGCCGACCAGGTCCCAGATGCCCTCCTTCGTGTAGAACTTCGTCGCGAACCCGCGGGTGTCGCGGACGGTGTCGGCCGAGCCGCGGGAGCCCAGCACCGTGCTGAAGCGCACGAACACCGGGGTCTCCAGGCCCTTCTCGGCCATGACGGCGGCGCGGGTCAGCTTCCCGGCCGTGCCGTAGGCGGTGAAGACGCCGTGCGCCGCGGCGCCGCGGGCGTGCACCACCCGCTCCGGGATCCGCTCGTGGTCGAAGGCGTTGATCTTCTCGCGCAGGTGGAAGTCCTGGAGCAGGACGGGGCCGCGGCGGCCGGCCTTCAGCGAGTGGTCGGTGTCGGGGAGCCGCACCCCCGTCCCCGAGGTCAGGAAGTCGCCGGCCTGCGCGCGCGGGTCGCGGCCCTCCCGAGGTCCCTCATAGGTCACTCCGGTCGGGCTGACCGTCGTGGGTGCGGACTGGTCGGGCTGGCGTGCGGGGGGCATGGGTTCTCCAGACGGTGGGTCGTCGACCTCGACCCCCGCCACCTACCCCCGGGGCCGCAGCGGAACCGGACCGTCCCTGCAGGTGGGACGGGGACCACCGTCGCGCCTTCCCGCTGCGACCCACGCGGATCGCCATGATCGCGGGGTGATCGAGCTCGACGGGCTGACGAAGGTCTTCGGGGACCGCGTCGCCGTCGACGACCTGACCGTGCGCATCGAGCCCGGTCGCGTCACCGGCTTCCTCGGCCCCAACGGCTCCGGCAAGACGACGACGATGCGCTGCGTGCTCGGCCTCGCCCGGCCCACGTCCGGCACGGCGACCGTGCTGGGCGTCCCCTACCGGCGGCTGCGCCGGCCGCTCTGCCGCGTCGGTGCGCTCGTCGATCCCCGCGCCCGTCACCCCGGCCGGACGGCGTACGCGCACCTGCTGGCCCTGGCCCGCTCCAACGGCCTGCCGCGGGCCCGCGTGACCGAGGTGATCGACCTCGTGGGACTCGACGCCGTGGCCGCGGACCGGGTCGGCGGGTTCTCCCTCGGCATGGGCCAGCGGCTGGGCATCGCCGCCGCGCTGCTGGGCGACCCCGAGGTGCTGCTGCTCGACGAGCCGGTCAACGGCCTGGACCCCGAGGGGATCCGCTGGGTCCGCGAGCTCCTCCGGGCGCTCGCGGCCGAGGGGCGCACCGTGCTGGTCTCCAGTCACCTGATGAGCGAGATGGAGGACACCGCCGACCACCTGGTCGTGCTCGGCCGTGGCCGGCTGCTGGCCGACCTGCCGATGGCCGAGCTGCTGGGGGCGTCGGCCGCGGTCCGGGTGCGGAGCCCGGCCGCGCCGCTGCTGGCCTCGGCCCTGCGGCGGGCAGGTGCGGCGGTGACCCTCGAGCTGGACGGCGCCCTGCGGGTCGAGGGCATCGACCCGCCTGGTGTCGGGGACGTCGCGTTCGCCGCCGGGGTGCCGGTGCACGAGCTGACGCGGGTGGTCCCCTCGCTGGAGGCGGCCTACCTGGCGCTCACCGGCGGCGAGGTCGAGTTCCGGGCCGGGCTGCCGTGATCGACCTGACGGCCAGTGGCTGGATCCGCCTGCGCTCGGTGCGTTCCACCTGGTGGTGCAGCGCGGTCTACGTCGTCGTGGCGGCCGGTTTCGGCTGGCTCGCGGCGGCCGGTACCCCGTCGTCGTCCCGGGCCGACGTCGCCGTCGAGGTGGCGCTCACCGGCTTCGGCTTCGCCCAGCTGGCGCTGGTCGTGCTGGGGGTGCTCGCGGTGAGCGCGGAGTTCGGCACCGGCAGCGCGGTCTCCGCGCTGGTCGCGGTGCCCCGGCGGACGGCGTGGCTGGCCGCCACCACCGCCGTCGTCGTGGCCTGGGCGGCACTGGTCACCGCCCTGGTCGCGGTGGGCTGCGCGGTCGCCGCGCGGGCCCTCGTCGCCGTGCCGGGCGGGGTGTCGCTGACCGATCCGGCGGTCCTCCAGGACCTGGGTCTGCAGGTGGCCGGCGCGGTCCTGGTCACCGTGCTCGCGGTCGGGCTGGGGGTGCTGCTGCGGTCGACGGCCGGTGGGGTCGGGCTGGGCATCGCGCTGGTGTTCGTCCTGCCGCCGGTCCTGGCGGTGGGTGGGAGCCGCTGGACGTCCCTCGGGTCGCAGGCCCTGCCGGCGCTGCGCGTCGGCCGGGAGTCGTTCCTCGCCGTGACGACGACCTGGCCGGTCGGTCTGGCCGTCGCCGGGGCGTGGGCCGTCGGGGCGTGGGTCCTCGGCGCGCTGCTGCTGGAGCGCCGCGACCTCTGACCAAGGGCTCTCGTGCGCCGGCACGCGCCGGCGGAGCCTGGGCGGCGTGACCGACGAGCAGGCACTGCAGGGGCTGGTGGAGGCGTTCAACGCCCACGACCTCGACCGGATCATGGCCTTCTTCACCGACGACTGCGTCCTGGAGACCCCCCGCGGGCCCGATCCCTGGGGAACGCGCTTCAGCGGGCGCGCGGCCGTGCGGGAGGGGCTCTCCGGGCGGTTCGCCGGGATCCCGGACGTCCACTACGGGGAGGACGAGCACTGGGCCTGCGGCGAGCACGCGGTCTCCCGCTGGCTGCTCACCGGGACGTCGACGGCGGGGGAGCACATCCGGGTCCGCGGGTGCGACCTGTTCGACCTGGCGCCGGACGGCCGGATCCGCCGCAAGGACTCCTACTGGAAGATCGTCGGCTGAGTCAGCGGGGTCCGAACGCCGCCGCGCGGAACGCGTCGAACACCGCGGGCGGCTGCGGCGAGGCCCACATCTGGTTGGTCAGCAGCACCGCCGTCGTCCCGGTGACCGGGTCGGTCCACCAGGAGCTGCCCAGGCCGCCGTCCCAGCCGAAGGAGCCGGCCGACCGTCCACCGGGCTCGTCCTCCCGGCGGACGCCGAGCCCGAGACCCCAGCCGCCGCCCTCGTCGTCGACCGGCCCCGACTGCTCGGTGAGCATCGCGGCGACGGTGGGCTCGGCGAGCACCGGCGTGCCGTCCGGGGCCCGGCCGCCGGCGCACAGCATCGCGGCGAACGCGGCGACGTCGGCCGCGGTCGAGGCCAGCCCGTCACCGCCGTCGGGGAACGCCGGTGGGGCGGCCCACTGGCCGTCGGCGGGGTCGTAGCAGTCACGCCGGCCGTCGTCCCCCGGCGGCGTCCAGTGCGGCCCCAGCCGGTCGCGGGCGTGCGCCGGCACGCCGAAGCCCGTGTCCCGCATGCCCAGCGGGTCGAGGACCCGGTCAGTGAGCACCTCGGGCAGGGGCCGGCCCACCGCCCGTGCGACCAGGACGCCGAGCACGCTCGCGCCCACGTGGTAGAGCCAGCGCTCGCCCGGCTGGTACGCCAGGGGCACGCCGGCCACGAGGCGCAGCCACTCGTCGGGCGGGGGAGCGGCCTGCGGCTGCGGCGGTCCGGCGGGCAGCCCGGTCGCCGCCAGGGCCTCGAGGGTCGGCGTGGGCCAGGGGGCGGTGAAGTCGATGCCCAGGCCCAGCCGGAACGTCAGGAGGTCGCGCACGGAGATCGGCCGGCGCGCGGGCACGGTCCCCGCGGAGGCGTCGGCGGGGTCGGCGAGCACGACGCGGTCGGCCAGCTCGGGCAGCAGCCCGTCCACCGGTTCGTCGAGGGCCAGGACGCCGTCGTCGACCAGGACGAGGGCGGCCGCCGCCACGACCGGCTTGGTCATGGAGGAGATGCGGAAGACGGCGTCCGGGCGCACGGCGTCGGCTCCGCCCGGCGTGTGGGTGCCCGCGGCGCCGGAGCCGACCTCGCCGTCCCGCGACACCCACCAGGCCGCGCCCGGCACCTGGCCGTCGGCGACCGCGCCGGCCACCACCGCCTCGACGTCCTCCGTCAGTCCCATGCCGCTCTCCTCGTCGTCGCGTTCCCTGGTAGGACGGGCGCCGGAGCCGCGATTCATCGGCGGTACCCGACCGAGGAGCGTGCCGTGACCCCACCGACCACCGTCGACGAGTACCTGGCAGCCCTGCCGGAGGACGCGCGGGCGGCGCTGACGGAGGTGCGGGCCGCCGTCCTCCGCGGCATGCCCGGGGCGACCGAGACGATCCGGTACGGCATGCCGGCGGCGATGCTGGGCGGTCGGTACGGCCTGCACTTCGCCGCCTGGAAGAAGCACGCGGCGCTCTACCCGGTGCCGGTGTTCGAGGGGGACCTGGAGACCGAGGTGGCGCCCCTCCGGTCGGGGAAGGACGCCGTCCACCTGCGCTACGGGCGGCCGCTGCCGCTGGACCTCGTCGAGCGCATCGCGGCCGCGGTCGCCGCCCGCCGCGAGGGCTGACGGCTCAACCGCGGGCCGCCCGGCGGAAGGTGGCGAGGTACCGGCGGGTGGCCAGGGACTGCACGCCCCACGCGAGCGGACCGGCCAGCCGGGCGGCCGGCGAGGCCAGCCGGGAGAACACCCGCAGCACCACGGTCACCTCTCCGGAGGGGGCGATCCGCACGAGGAAGGCCTCCTCGCCGCTCTCCGGGTGCCCGGGCAGCGTGCCGTAGGCGAAGCCCTGCTCGTCGCCCCCGGTGCGCGCCCACACCACGCGGCACGGGATGTCGACGCCGAACCGGTCCAGCCCCGCGGTGAGGACGACGACCGTGCCCGGCTCCGTGGCCGGTCCGGTGGCGCGGATCCGCATCCCGACGCCGTGCTGGGCCCGCCAGCCGAACACCGCGGCGACGCACCGGTCGAACACCTCCCGCCCCGTGCCCACGGCGATCGTGTGCTCGGAGTGCCGGTAGCCGGCCGGCAGCTCCGGATCGGCGGTGCCGCCCACCTCCGGATAGGTGAACGGCACGTCGGCCAGGTCGGCCGGGGTCACGGCGCGGAGCAGTCCCATGCGGCCGAGTCTGCGCCGCGACCGCCGAGGTCACCGGATAGGTTGACCGGCACTGTGCTGCCCGCCGTCACCGCCACCCGCTACGTCACCCCGCTGCGCGAGGGCGGCTCGCTGCCGGGGCTCATGGAGGCCGACGACCTGGGAACCTACGTCGTCAAGTGGCGGGCCGCCGGGCAGGGCGTGCGGGTGCTCGTCGCCGAGGTCGTCTGCGGCGAGCTGGCCCGGGCGCTGTCGCTGCCGGTGCCCGCGCTGGTCACGGTGGACGTCGCCGCGGAGCTCGCGGTGGGGGAGCCCGACCAGGAGGTCCAGGAGCTCCTGCAGCGTTCGGCCGGGGTGAACCTGGGGCTGGACTACCTGCCCGGCGCCCTGGACTTCGAGGCCGGCGTGGGCGAGGTCGACGCCGGTCTGGCCGGCCGGGTGCTGTGGTTCGACGCGCTGATCGGCAACGTGGACCGCTCCTGGCGCAACCCGAACATGCTGTTCTGGCACGGCCGGCTGCAGCTGATCGACCACGGCGCCGCGCTGACCTTCCACCACAACTGGCCCGGTGCGCCGGCCGCCGTCGCCCGGCCCTACGACGCCGCCCAGCACGCGCTCGTCGAGTGCTCCCCGGACCTCTCCGCCGCCGACGCCGACCTCGCCCCGCGGGTGACCCGGCCGCTGCTCGAACAGGTCCTGGCCCAGGTGCCCGACGAGTGGCTGGAGGGTCCCGAGCCCGACGAGCCGCCCGCCGCCGTCCGCGAGCGCTACGTCGCGCAGCTGCTGGGCCGCCTGGACGCGCGCGACGCGTGGCTGCCCGGCCTGCTCGCCGCCGCGGCCACGGGCGGGGCCGGCCGCACGCGACCGCGGGTGGGCCAGAACCGCCCGGCCTGGCTGGGGCCGCCGCCGCCCGAGGGCGTGACCCAGCGGTGAGGGACGAATCGGAGCGGGACAGCACAACGGTGAAGCGCGAGACGTTCGAGTACGCCGTCCTGCGGGTGGTGCCGCGGGTCGAACGCGGGGAGTTCCTCAACGCCGGCGTGATCGTCTACTGCCGGCAGCGGGACTACCTCGGCACCCGCCTGCACCTGGACCCCGAGCGGCTGCGCGCCCTGCACCCGACCGCCGACGTCGAGGCGATCGCCCGGGCGCTGCAGGCGATCGCCGACGTGTGCGCCGCGGACGGCGCCGCGGGGGCGGCCGGCCGGGAGGCGCTGGGCTCGCGGTTCCGCTGGTTGACCGCGCCGCGCAGCACCGTCGTCCAGACCGGTCCGGTGCACACCGGGCTGACCGCGGATCCCGACGCCGAGGCCGACCGGTTGCTGCGCCTGCTCGTCCTGCCCGTGACGGATCAGGCGGGATAGCGACGCGCCCGCTGCCCGCCGCGGCCTACGGCGCCGCCCTGCTCGCGTTCGGCTCCGCCGCCTGGAGCGTCTACTGGACGGTGGGTGGCACCGCGCTGCTCGACACCGTGGGCGGCTCGATCGAGGAGGCCGCCCGGCGCGGTGGCGGCGTCGCCGTCGCCGTCGGTTCCACGACCGCCGCGCTCAAGGTGGCCGGTGGGCTGCTCGCCCTGGCACTCGTCCGACCGGGGGGATCACGGCTGCCGGCGGGACTGCTGGAGCGGACCGCGATCGGAGCCGGGGCGCTCCTCGCGTTCTACGGCGGTGTGCTGGCCGTCGTCGGTGCGGTGGCGCTCACCGGCGTGCTGGGCGAGCCGGCGGATCCGCATGCGCTGCGCTGGCACGTGCTGCTGTGGGACCCCTGGTTCCTGCTCTGGGGTCTCCTGCTGATGCTCGCGGGACTGGCCCGGCGGCGGCTCAGCCGGGGTGGAGCGCGTCGATCCGGCGGGCGAGGTCGAGGTCGAGCTCGCTGACCCCGCCGGCGGAGTGGCTGACCAGCATCAGGTGCAGCGTGCGCCAGCGGAGGTCGACGTCGGGGTGGTGGTCCAGCTGCTCGGCGACGAAGCCGATCCGGACGACCGCGGCGACGGCGTCGGCGAACGACGGCAACTCGATGCTGCGCCGCAGCCCGTCCCCGTCCCCGGACCAGAGCGGCAGGTCGGCGAGGGCGGTGGTGAGCTCGCCGGGGGACAGGCGTGGGGGTCGGGGCACGACGGTCAGTGTGCCGCCGTCAGATCACGTGTGCAGGCCGCACTCGGTCTTGCCGCGGCCGGCCCAGCGACCCGCGCGCGGGTCCTCGCCCGGGGCGACCGGCCGGGTGCAGGGAGCGCACCCGATGGAGGCGTAGCCGATCTCCTGCAGCGGGTTCACCGGCACCTGGTGCTCGGCGATGTAGGCGTCGACGTCGGCGTCGGTCCACGCGGCCAGCGGGTTGACCTTCACCATGCCGCGCTTGGCGTCCCAGTCGACGACCCGGGTGCCGGTGCGGGTCGGGGACTCGTCGCGGCGCACGCCCGAACCCCAGGCGGCATAGCCGGCCAGGGCCTCCGCCAGCGGCTGCACCTTGCGCAGCGAGCAGCACAGGTCGGGATCGCGCTCGTGCAGCCGCGGCCCGTACTCCGCGTCCTGCTCGGCGACGGTCTGCGGCGCCGTGACGTTCACCAGGGTGAGGGGCATGACGCCGCTGACCCAGTCACGGGTACCGATCGTCTCGGCGAAGTGGTAGCCGGTGTCGAGGAACACGACGTTCACGCCCGGGACGGCGCGCGACGCCAGGTGCGCCAGCAGCCCGTCGGCCATCGAGGAGGTCACGGCGAAGGAGTCCCCGAAGGTCTCGCCGGCCCAGGTGAGGACGGCCAGCGCCTGCTCGACCGGGTCCGCGATGCCCTCGAACCGGGCGTCGGCCTCGGCGGCGAGCTCCGGTGTCGCGGCGATGGCGGTGGTCATCCTGGGTGCACTCCCGTTCCGATCAGGCGGACCGCGAAGGCCCGCAGGCAGGCGCCGCAGCGCCAGCCCGAGGTCTTCTCGTCCTCGTACGGGGTGAGGTCCTCGTCCCCGCAGTACGGGCAGTGGAACACCGGGAGCTGGCGCTGCCTTCCCGACCCGCCGCCCTCCTCACTCACAGGAGCCAGGCCTCCTCGGCCCGGGAGACGTAGTGCGCGAACGACTCGCCGTCGGTCCGGCGCTCCTGGAAGCCGCGCAGCACGCGCTCGCAGTAGTCCGCCGTCTCGGCCTTGGTCACCTTGTGGCCGCGGAACTTGCGGCCGAACGACGCCTCGACGCCGAGGTGGCCACCCAGGTGCACCTGGAAGCCCTCGACCATCTCGCCCGAGTCGTCCTTGACCATCGAGCCCTTGAACCCGATGTCGGCGGTCTGGAAGCGGGCGCAGCTGTTCGGGCAGCCGTTGACGTTGATGCCGATCGGCACGTCGAAGTCCGGCAGGCGCTTCTCCAGCTCCGCGTAGAGGTCCTGCGCGTGCTGCTTGGTCTCGACGATCGCCAGCTTGCAGAACTCCAGGCCGGTGCAGGCCATCGTGCCGCGGCGGAAGGCGCTCGGCCGGACCTGGAGGTCGTGCTCGGCGAGCGCGGCGACCAGGGCCTCCACCTTCTCGTCCGGGACGTCGAGGATGACCAGCTTCTGCTGGGTCGTCGTCCGGATGCGGCCCTGGCCGTACTCGTCGGCCAGGTCCGCGATCGTGCTGAGCAGCGAGCCGCTGATCCGGCCGGTGCGCAGCGCGAAGCCCACGGCGTTGTTGCCGTCCTTCTGCTTCGCGACGCCGACGTGGTCGCGCTGGTCGTGCTTGGCGGGGGCGGGCGCCGGGCCGTCGGGCAACTGCTCGTGCAGGTACTCGTCCTGCAGCACCTGGCGGAACTTCTCCGGGCCCCAGTCGGCCATCAGGAACTTGATGCGGGCGCGGTTGCGCTGCCGGCGGTAGCCGTAGTCGCGGAAGACCGAGGTGCAGGCCGCCCAGACGTCGGTCACCTGGTCGGGACGGACGAAGACGCCGACCCGCTGGCCGAACATGGGGTTGGTCGAGAGCCCGCCGCCGACGAGGAGGTCGTAGCCGGCCTCGCCGGCCTCGTTGCGGACGCCGACGAAGGCGACGTCGTCGATCTCGGGCTCGGTGCAGTGGTCCACGCACCCCGACATCGACGTCTTCCACTTGCGCGGGAGATTCGAGAACTCCGGGTTGCCGACGTACTTCTCGACGGTCGCGGCGATCACGTCGGTCGCGTCGAGGACCTCGTCCTCGAGGATCCCGGCCAGCGGGCAGCCGAGCATGACGCGCGGGACGTCGCCGCAGGCCTCCATGCTGGACAGCCCCACGGACGCCAGGCGCTCCCAGATCTCGGGCACGTCCTCGATGCGGATCCAGTGGTACTGCACGTTCTGCCGGTCGGTCACGTCGGCGACGTCGCGGCCGAACTCGGTGCTGATGCCGCCGATGACCCGCAGCGCGTCGCTGGTGAGCTGCCCGCCGTCGATACGGACGCGCATCATGAAGTACGAGTCCTCGAGCTCCTCGGGCTCCAGCACGGCGGTCTTGCCGCCGGGGATGCCCTGGGCGCGCTGGGTGTAGAGCCCCATCCAGCGCATCCGGCCGCGCAGGTCCTGCGGGTCGATGGACTCGAAGCCGGCCTTCGCGTAGATGTCGATGATCCGCTGGCGGACCTCGAGGCCGTCGGAGTCCTTCTTCATCCGCTCGTTCGGGTTCAGCGGCTCCCGGTAGCCGAGCGCCCACTGGCCCTGACCCCGCTGGGGTCGGTTGCTGGTTCGCGTGGGGGAGGACACGGAGGCACTTCTTCCTGCGCCGTCGTCCGCCGGGATCAGCCCCGGTCGGGAGGCGCTGCCAGGGATCGAGCGCAGCAGGTGCTGCGGGAGGACTGGTGTCAGCGCGCGGCGTGACAGACCGCGCTGCTCACGCGCGCCAGGTCGATGTGCCGGCGCGCGACGAGGAGTACGCCACCACCGGTCACGCCCTGATGGTCTCACACCGCCGCGGGCCGCCGGTGTGACTCAGGCGACCGGGGCCGGTGCCCCGTTCTGCGCGGCCTGCACGGCGGCGCGGATCCGCGCCACGGACTCCGCCAGCGGGGTGACCGAGGTGTCGATGACGAGGTCCGGCCGGGCCGGCAGCTCGTAGGGGTCGTCGATGCCGGTGAAGCCGGTGATCTCCCCGGCGCGGGCCCGGGCGTAGAGGCCCTTCACGTCGCGGTCCTCGCAGACCTCCAGCGGCGTGGACAGGTGCACCAGCAGGAAGCGGCCGTGCCGTTCCACCAGCTCGCGGGCCTGCTCGCGCGCCTCCTCGTAGGGGGCGATCGCCGCGACGACGACGATGCCGCCGTGCCGGACGACCTCGCCGGCGACGAAGCCGATGCGGCGGATGTTGAGGTCGCGGTGCTCGCGGCTGAAGTCCAGCTCGCTGGAGAGGTGGGTGCGCACCACGTCGCCGTCGAGCACGGTGACCGGCCGGTCCTCGGCCTCCAGCTGCGCCACCAGGGCGTCGGCGATCGTGGACTTCCCGGCGCCGGAGAGCCCGGTCAGGAAGACGGTCACGCCGGCGGGGGCAGGACTGCTCATGCCGTCATCCTCCCGCCCGGCGCCACGGCGTCAGGCCCCGGGGGCGTCTCCGAACGAGCGCCAGGCGCTCTCGACGTCGGCCAGCTCGGTCACCTCGGCCGGCAGCTTCCCGGCGACGACGTCGGCGAGGGTGACCTCCTCGAGCACCCGCCGGTACGCGGCGCGCGCGGCGACCCAGACCGCGGCGAGCGGCTCGGCGGTGCCGGGGTAGACGACGTCCTCGGGGCGCTGACCGTGCACCTCGGCGAGGAACCCCTGCTCGACGCGCATGACCCGGGCGATGGAGATCTCCTCCGCCGGCAGCGCCAGCCGGTAGCCGCCCTCCCGGCCCCGCTGGCTGGTCACCAGCCGCGCGTGCTGCAGGTCGCCGAGGATCGACTGCAGGAAGCGCGACGGGATGTCCTGCGCGGTGGCGATCTTGTCGCAGGTGAGTGCGCCGGGCGCCGCGGCGGCCAGCTCGAGGGCGGCGCGGACGGCGTAGTCGACCCGGGCGGTGATGCGCATCGCCCCATCTTGCCGCCTCGGGGGCCTCTGTCAGGGTTGAGCCGTGCACCAGCTGCGATTCAGCACCGTGGTGGCGGCGCCGCTGACCGTCGCCTTCGACGTCGCGCGGGCGCTCGGGCGACCCTGGCGCGAGCCGCTGGTGGAAGTCGTCTCGGAGCGGCCGTACCGCGACGTCCACACCGCCGCCCCGGGCCGGCGGGGTCCCCGCGTGACCCACTCCCGCCGGTTCTCGGCCACCGGTGCCGGCACCCTCGTGGAGGAGCAGGTGGACTGGGCGCCCTCGATCCCCGGCGTGCTCGGCGCGGTGGCGCACCGGCTGGTCGGGCGCCGGCGCGTGCTGCGGGCGATGCAGGCCCACCTGGACGCCTACGCGGCAGCGGCCGCCCGCCGGGCGGAGGACGTCGTGCAGGTGGTCGGCGTGGCCCTGGTCGACGGCGACCGGGTGCTGGTGGCCCAGCGCGCGGACGGGCCGTTCGCCGGCCAGTGGGAGTTCCCGGGCGGCAAGGTCGAGCCGGGCGAGACCGACCTCGAGGGCCTGGTCCGGGAGTGCCGCGAGGAGCTCGGCGTGGAGGTGGCGCCGCAGGCCTTCCTCGGCGAGGTGCCGCTGGACGGCGTGGTCGCAGGTGGTGAGCCGGGATCGTCCACGCTGCGGGTCTGGTCGGGTCGGGTGACCGCCGGCACCGTGACGCCGCACGAGCACACCGAGCTGCGCTGGGTGCGGGCCGGCGAGCTCGCCGGGCTGGACTGGATCGCCGCGGACCGGCCGCTGCTGCCCGCCGTCGTCCGCTTGCTGGACCGGATGGTCGGGGCCTGAACGCGCGGACGAGGGGGGTGCGGGCCGCGGCCCGCACCCCCCTCGTCCCGACCCCGGCCGATCGGGCCGGGGTCAGCCGATCACTTGAAGGCGTCCTTGATCTTCTCGCCCGCCTGCTTCAGGTTGCCGGCCGCCGAGTCCTTCTTGCCCTCGGCCTCCAGGTCACGGTCGTGGGTGGCGGCACCCAGGGTCTCCTTGGCGCGGCCGCCCAGTTCCTGGGCCTTGTTGGCGATCTTGTCGTCGCTGCTCATGGTCAGCTCCTCTCGTCGATCAGGAGCTGCCGTACCCGTCACGGCCTGCGACGACACCACCGGGCGAGACCGTAATCCGTCCGGGCGACGGGGATGGTGGCCGCAACACGTCCCGTGCGGATGCCCTCCCCGCGGACACCCTCCCGTGGCTCTGTGGGATCCTTATCCAAGGTCACAAATGGACAACGCCGGTGGCACGCCGTCCGAAGGCTCCCTAGCGTTGTCAGCCGTGCACGGAGTGATCCCTCTCCGTTCACGTTCTCGACAGCTGACCGCCAGGGTCGAGTGCCTCGCGCCGGCTCCTGGTCTACCCGTCCGAAGACCCCGCGAACGCGGGACGAGAGAGGCCTTCCTCGTGAAGCTCAACAAGCGCCCACTCGCGCTCATCGCGATGGCTGCGGCCACCGCGCTGACGCTGTCCGCCTGTGGTGGTGGCGACGACGACTCCGGTTCCGGCGGCGGCGGTGACGGCGGTGGCACCTTCACCGCCTACATCGGTGAGCCGAAGAGCCCACTCGTGCCCGGCAACACCACCGAGAGCGAGGGCGCGAAGGTCATCTCCGCGCTCTGGACCGGTCTGGTCGGGTACGACGAGGACGGCGCCGTGACCTACGACGGCGTCGCCGAGTCGATCGAGTCCGACGACAACCAGAACTGGACGATCACGCTGAAGGACGGCTGGACCTTCCACGACGGGACGCCGGTTGACGCGCAGTCCTTCGTCGACGCGTGGAACTACACCGCCAACCCGCAGAACGCGCAGGACGGCGGCTCCTACCTGTCCCGCATCGCCGGGTTCGCCGACCTCGAGTCCGGTGCGGCGACCGAGCTCAGCGGCCTGGCGGTCGTCGACGACCTCACCTTCACGGTCCAGCTGGAGACGCCGTTCGCGCTGTTCCCGGCGGTCGTGGGCTACGACGCGTTCAACCCGCTCCCGGACGTCTTCTTCGACGACCCGGAGGCCTTCGGCACCAACCCGATCGGCAACGGCCCGTTCCAGGCCGACAGCGAGTACGTGCCCGGCCAGGGCATCACGCTGACCCGGTACGACGACTACGCCGGTGACGACGCCGCCCAGGCCGACGGCATGGAGTTCGTCGTCTACGCCGACCAGGCGACCGCCTACACCGACGCCGAGGACGGCAACGTCGACATCGTCGACGTCATCCCGCCCGACGTCATCGAGTCGGCCCAGTCCGAGTTCGGCGACAACTTCATCAACACCGAGGTCTCGCAGATCACCTACCTCGGGTTCCCGACGTACGACGCGCGCTTCGCCGACCCGCGGGTGCGGCAGGCCATCTCGATGGCGATCGACCGGGACGCCATCTCCACGGCGATCTTCTCCGGCACCCGTACCGCGGCCGACTCGTTCATCTCGCCGGTCGTCGACGGCTACCGCGAGGGCTCGTGCACGTACTGCGAGTTCGACCCCGACCAGGCCAACGACCTGCTCGACGAGGCCGGCTTCGACCGCAGCCAGCCGATCGACCTGTGGTTCAACGCCGGCGCCGGTCACGACGCGTGGATCGAGGCAGTGGGCAACCAGCTGCGGCAGAACCTCGGCGTGGACTTCCAGCTGCGCGGCGACCTGGACTTCGCCCAGTACCTGCCCCTCGGCGAGGAGAAGGGCTTCACCGGGCCGTTCCGCTACGGCTGGAGCTTCGACTACCCGGCCGCGGAGAGCTACCTGACCCCGCTCTTCACCCCGCAGTCCTTCCCGCCGGTGGGCTCCAACTACCCGTTCTACGAGAACCCCGAGGTCACCGACCTGATCCAGCAGGGTGACCAGGCGGGCACCGAGGAAGAGGCCATCGAGCTGTACCAGCAGGCGGAGGACCTCGTCGCCGAGGACATGCCGATGGCGCCGCTGTTCTTCACCCAGATCCAGACCGTGCACACCGACCACGTGAGCAACGTCCGGATCGACCTGTTCCAGCGGCCCGTGTGGTCCGAGGTCACCGTCAACTGACCTGACCCGGGCCAGCTGACGCACCACCCGCCGGGGGCGACCGTCCGAGCCGGACGGCCGCCCCCGGTGGCGCGTGCGCTCCCGAACAGCGCGCACGCGTTCGGACCGGCACGATGGACACCGGCGTCCCAGTCGACCTGAGGCGCACACACCCCGGAGGGGGACCATGGGCCGCTACATCGCGCGCCGACTCCTGATCGCGATCCCGACACTGGTGGGCGCGTCCATCCTGATCTTCGCGATGGTCTACGCCCTGCCCGGCGACCCGATCCGCGCACTCGCCGGCGACCGGCCGATCTCGCCGGCCGTCGTCCAGGTGCTGACCGACCGGTTCCACCTCGACGACCCGCTGTTCGTGCAGTACTGGGAGTACCTGAAGGGCCTGCTCTCGGGCGACCTCGGCACCGACTTCCGCGGCCGTCCCGTCCTGGACACCATCGAGCGCACCCTCCCGGTGACCATCCGGCTGACGATCGTCGCGGTCATCTTCGAGGCCGTGATCGGGCTCATCGCCGGTGTGCTGGCCGGTATCCGGCGCAACGGCTACTTCGACAACCTGGTGCTGGTCTCCACCACCGTGATCGTGTCGATCCCGATCCTCGTGCTGGCCTTCCTCGCCCAGCTGCTCTTCGGCCTGAAGCTGGGGTGGTTCCCGATCGCCGGGACCCGGGACGGCTGGTACAGCTACGTGCTCCCCGGGCTGGTCCTCGCCTCCGGCTCGCTGGCCTACGTGGCCCGGCTGACCCGGACGAGCATCGCGGAGAACATGCGGGCGGACTACGTCCGGACGGCCAAGGCCAAGGGGCTGCCGCCGAGCCGCGTCATCCTCCGGCACACCCTGCGCAACAGCCTGATCCCGGTCGTCACCTTCATCGGGGCCGACATCGGGGCCCTGCTCGGCGGCGCCATCGTCACCGAGACCGTCTTCAACCTCCCCGGCATCGGCCGCGAGCTGTTCGACTCCATCAAGGCGCAGGAAGGGGCCGTCGTCGTCGGGATCGTGACGCTGATGGTGTTCTTCTTCATCTTCTTCAACCTGATCGTGGACGTGCTCTACGCCGTCCTCGACCCGAGGATCCGCTATGACTGACCAGCAGCAGCGCGACCTGCTCCACGACGAGGTCGAGGCGGGGACCACCACCGGCCTCGCGAGCCCGTCGGTCGACGTCACCAGCGCCCGGCAGAACAGCCTGTGGTCCGACGCGTGGGGTTCGCTGCGCCGCAACGTGCTCTTCTGGATCGGCGCGGTCCTCACGGTGCTGTTCGCGGTGATGGCGGTGTTCCCGCAGTTGTTCGCGCGCGGACAGGACCCGCGGGCCTGCGACCTGGCGAACTCCAAGGCGCTGCCGTCGGCCGAGCACTGGTTCGGCTACGACGTCCAGGGCTGCGACTACATGGCCAACGTGGTCTACGGCGCCCGCAACTCGCTGATCATCGGCATCGTCGCGGTGCTGGTCGTGCTGGTGCTCGGCGTGCTCGTCGGGGCCCTCGCCGGGTACTTCGGCGGCTGGACCGACGGGATCCTGTCCCGGCTCACCGACGTCTTCTACGCGCTGCCGCTCATCCTCGGCGCCCTGGTGCTGCTCCGGGTGGGCCCGTCGACCAGCATCCCGATCATCAACACCCGCGGCCCCGGGGCCGTCGCGCTCGCGCTGGCGCTGTTCGGCTGGATGACGGCGATGCGGCTGGTCCGCTCGCAGGTGATCGCGGTGAAGAGCTCGGACTACGTGGCAGCGGCACGCGCGATGGGCGCGTCCAACACCCGGATCCTGGTGCGGCACATCATGCCGAACGCCGTCGCGCCGGTGCTCGTCTACACGACCATCACCATCGGCGTGCTGATCGCCGCCGAGGCGACCCTCACCTACCTGGGTGTGGGGCTGCAGCGGCCGGCGATCTCGTGGGGCCTGCAGATCGCGGCCGGGCAGGACAGCATCCGCACCGCCCCGCACCTGGTGCTGTTCCCCAGCATCGTCCTGACCCTGACCGTGATGGCCTTCATCATGATGGGCGACGCCCTGCGCGACGCCCTGGACCCGAGGCAGCGCGCATGACCCGCTCCGAGATCATCTCCTCCACCGAGCCGGCGCCCACCGGCGCCGCCCTGCTCGAGGTCGACGACCTGTACGTGGAGTTCCGCCAGCGCTCGGGCACGGTGCACGCCGTCAACGGCGTCAGCTACTCGCTGGCCCCGGGCCAGACCCTCGCGATCCTCGGCGAGTCCGGGTCGGGCAAGTCGGTCTCCGCGCAGGCGATCATGGGCATCCTCGACACGCCGCCCGCGGTGATCACCGGCGGCATCCGCTTCGAGGGCCGCGACATGCTCGCGATGCAGCCCGAGGACCAGCGCAAGATCCGCGGTCCGGGCATCTCGATGATCTTCCAGGACGCGCTGTCGGCGCTGAACCCCGTCTACAGCGTCGGCTGGCAGATCGGCGAGATGTTCCGCGTGCACCAGGGGGCCTCCCGCAAGGAGGCCAAGCAGCGCGCGATCGAGCTGATGGACCGGGTGCGGATCCCGGCCGCGGCCCGGCGGGTGAACGACTACCCGCACCAGTTCTCCGGCGGCATGCGCCAGCGCGTCATGATCGCCATGGCGATCGCCCTGGACCCGCGCATCCTGATCGCCGACGAGCCGACGACGGCGCTGGACGTCACCGTGCAGGCACAGGTCATGGACCTGCTGAAGGACCTGCAGCAGGAGACCGGCATGGGGCTGATCCTCATCACCCACGACCTCGGCGTGGTGAACGAGGTCGCCGACGACGTCGCCGTCATGTACGCCGGGCGGATCGTCGAGCGCGGCACGGTGGACGACGTCTTCACCCGGCCCGCCCACCCGTACACCGAGGGCCTGATGAAGTCGGTGCCCCAGGTCGAGGCCAAGGGCGGCCGGCTGCAGCCGATCGTCGGCCAGCCGCCGAACCTGGCCGCCATCCCCAGCGGCTGCCCGTTCCACCCGCGCTGCGCGCACCGCCGGCTCGGCGCCGCCGCGGCGCCGGGCCGCGAGTGCGCCACCGACGACCCGCCCCTGCGGCTGGTCGCGCCGGGCCGCGAGGCGGCCTGCCACTACAGCGAGGAGGTCCTGGGTGTCTGAGCCCACCACCGGAGCCACCGCCGTGTCGACCGCCTCGACGGCCGCCCTCTCGGGCGCCCGTGGCGCGATCGGCGAGACCCTGCTGGAGATCCGGGGCCTGCAGAAGTACTTCCCGCTGACCCAGGGCGTCGTCCTCCAGCGGACCGTCGGGCACGTCCGCGCGGTCGACGGCGTGGACCTGACGCTGCACCGCGGCGAGACCGTCGGCCTGGTCGGGGAGTCCGGCTGCGGCAAGTCCACGGTCTCGAAGCTCCTCGTGGCCCTGGAGAAGCCGACCGGCGGCTCGATCGTCTACAAGGGCAAGGACGTCACCGGGCTCTCCGGCCGGGCGCTCAAGGCCTACCGGCGCGAGGTCCAGATCATCTTCCAGGACCCCTACGCCTCGCTGAACCCGCGGATGACGGTCGGCGACATCGTGGCCGAGGGCTGGTCGGTGCACGCCGACGTCGCGCCTAGGAAGGGCCGGCTGAAGCGCACCCAGGAGCTGCTGGACCGGGTCGGGCTCAACCCGGACTACGTGAACCGCTACCCGCACCAGTTCTCCGGCGGTCAGCGTCAGCGCATCGGCATCGCCCGGGCGCTCGCCCTGCAGCCGGAGGTCATCGTCTGCGACGAGCCGGTGTCCGCGCTCGACGTCTCGGTCCAGGCCCAGGTGATGAACCTGCTCGAGGACCTGCAGGACGAGCTGGGGCTGTCCTACCTCTTCATCGCCCACGACCTGTCGGTGGTGCGGCACATCTCCGACCGGGTCGCCGTCATGTACCTCGGCTCGATCGTCGAGGAGGGCACCGACGCGCAGGTCTACACGCAGCCTTCGCACCCCTACACGCAGGCGCTGCTGTCGTCGGTGCCGCTGCACGAGCCGCACCTGCGCGGCCAGAAGGACCGGATCCTGCTGCAGGGCGACGTCCCGAGCCCGGCCGACCCGCCCTCGGGCTGCCGGTTCCGGACCCGCTGCTGGAAGGCCCAGGACATCTGCGCCGAGGAGGCCCCTGCCCTCGTCGACCGCGGGCAGGGCCACCCGGCCGCCTGCCACTTCGCCGAGGCCCGGATGGTCGTCCCCGTGGAGGTCGCGGAGTAGGCGCTCCTGCGGTGTTCCTCGTGCTCCTGCGGCGCTGCAGCACCGCAGGAGCGGGAGGAACACCGCAACAGGCGATGATGGCGCGGTGACCTCCACCCCCTCGCGGCGTCTGCTGCTGGTGCACGCGCATCCCGATGACGAGACGATCAACAACGGGGCGACGATGGCCCGCTACGTCGCCGAGGGCGCCCAGGTCACGCTGCTGACCTGCACGCTCGGCGAGGAGGGCGAGGTCCTCGTCCCGGAGCTGGCCCAGCTGGCCGCCGACCAGGCCGACCAGCTCGGCGGGTTCCGGATCGGCGAGCTCTCCGCGGCGATGACCGCCCTCGGGGTGACCGACTGGCGGTTCCTCGGCGGCGCCGGGCGCTACCGCGACTCCGGGATGATCGGCACCGAGGCGAACGCGAACCCGCGGGCCTTCTGGAACGCCGACCTCGACGAGGCCGTCGGGCACGCCGTCGCCGTCGTCCGCGAGACCCGGCCGCAGGTCGTCGTCACCTACGACGAGAACGGCGGCTACGGCCACCCCGACCACATCCAGGCCCACCGGGTGGCGATGGGCGCGGTCGAGGCCGCCGCGGACCCCGCCTACCGGCCCGAGCTCGGCGAGCCGTGGCAGGTCGCCAAGGTCTACTGGTGCTGCGTCCCGAGGTCGGTGCTGCGGGCGGGGGCCGAGCAGATGGCCTCGCTGGGGGAGGCCTCGCCGTTCGAGCAGCTCGGCGCGATCGAGGACATCCCGTTCGCGGTCGCCGACGAGGTGGTCACCGCCGCGGTCGACGGCCGGGCGCACGCCGGGGCCAAGGACGCCGCGATGCGTGCGCACGCCACCCAGATCACCGTCGACGGGCCGTTCTTCGCGCTCTCCAACAACTTCGGCCAGGAGGTGCTCGGCGTCGAGTACTACCGGCTCGTCCGCGGGGAGCGCGGCCCGGCGGGGGCGGCGGAGAACGGGTGGGAGGACGACCTGTTCGCGGGTCTGCCCGGGTGAGAGCGGTCGCCGGGGGAGTTCTCGCGGTCCTGCTGGCCGCCTGGTTCGCCGTCCTCGAGGTGTTCTGGCTGCCGCTGCAGTTCGGGTCCGTCCCGGTGCCGCTGTCGATCCCCGTGGCCGTCGCCGTCAACCTGCTGCTGGTCACCGGGACCCACCGGCTCACCGGGTCGCGGGCCGCCGCGGTGCTGCCCGCGGTCGTCTGGCTCGTCGTCGTCCTCCCCGCGAGCCAGCAGCGGGCCGAGGGCGACGTCCTGCTGATCGGCGACTGGCGCGGGCTGGCGTTCCTGCTGTTCGGCGTGCTCGGCGCCTCGCTCGCCGTGGGCCGCGTGCTGGGCGCCCCCGGGATGCCCGCCGGGCGGCCGGCTCAGGGGAGTGGCGCCCGCCGGTAGTGGTAGCGGTGGTGCTCGATGAACCCGTCCCGGCGGTAGAGGGCCCGCGCCGCCGCGTTCGACTCGACCACCTGCAGGTAGGACCACCGGGCGCCCCGCTCGGCACCCCACCGGTAGAGCGCGGCCATCACCGCCGAGGCCAGACCCTGCCGGCGGTGCGGCTCGTCCACCGTCACCGCGCCGACGCCCAGCCAGCCGTCGGTCACCACGCCCCGGGCGACCGCGGCGAGCGGCGCGGGTGCCGGGTCCAGGCGCACCGACGCGAAGACGACGTCCTCGGCGTCGGTGAGCACCCGGCGGGCGGCCGGGGGGAGGTCCCGGCCACCGTGCCGGTACCCGGCCAGCCAGGCGTCGTCGGGCGCGGGGGAGAGGTCGACCGCGACCCGGGCGTCGTCGCGGGCGGGAGGCAGCGGCGCGGTCAGGACCAGGGTGTCCTCGTCGCGCTCCCAGCCGGCCGCGGCGAACGCGGTCGTGGCCGCGCGGGCCTGGACGCCGGGCAGCTGGACGGCCGGCCGCAGGTCGCGCGCGGCGTACCAGCGGGTGACCGCGTCCACGGCCTGCGGCAGTGCGCAGCCGGGGTCGCCGACGACGAGGGCGGAGTTGGCGCGGCCGGTGAAGCCGCCGCCGGCGCGCAGCAGCCAGTCGCCCAGCCGGCCGGTCTCCCAGCCGCGCCAGCCGCGGGCGGCGAGGAGCTCGAGGTCGACCACGCCCAGTGGCGAGCGGCTCTGTCCCATGTCCCGATCCTCCGGGCGGGGTGCTTCCCGACCCGATGGGGGGTGGCGGCGCGGCCGGTCGCGCCGCCGACCGGGCGGGACGTCATACTGTGCGACGAGATGTGACCGGGCGCGGGAGCCCCGGTCGAGCTGCGTGTTCGGGAGGCAACACCGTGACCTACGTGATCACCCAGGCCTGTGTCGACGTCCTGGACAAGGCCTGTATCGACGAGTGTCCGGTGGACTGCATCTACGAGGGCGACCGGATGCTCTACATCCACCCCGACGAGTGCGTCGACTGCGGTGCGTGCGAGCCGGTCTGCCCGGTGGAGGCCATCTACTACGAGGACGACGTCCCGGACAAGTGGAAGGACTTCTACAACGCCAACGTGGAGTTCTTCTCCGACCTGGGCAGCCCCGGCGGCGCGGCGAAGACCGGCAAGGTCGGCCGTGACCACCCGCTGGTCGCGGCGCTGCCGCCCCAGGGCGAAGGACACTGACCTCCTCGCACGCGGGACCACCGGTTCCCGGCGGGCTCCCGGACTTCCCGTGGGACTCGCTGGGCGCCGCGCGTGCCCGGGCGGCGCAGCACCCCGGGGGCGTCGTCGACCTGTCCATCGGGACGCCGGTCGACGACACCCCTGAGGTCCTGACCGCCGCTCTCGCGGCGGCCGGCAACTCGCCGGGCTACCCGACGGCGCTGGGCACCGCGGAGCTGCGGACCGCGGCCGCCGGCTGGCTGGAGCGCCGGCTGGGGGTCCGACTGGCCGACCCGCTCGGCGCCGACCCGTCGGTGATCCCCACGGTCGGCTCCAAGGAGCTGGTCGCCCTGCTGCCGACGCTGCTGCGGCTGCGGGCGGGCACCGTGGTCATCCCCGAGGTCGCGTACCCGACCTACGAGGTCGGTGCGGTGGTGGCCGGCCTGTCGGTGCTGCGCAGCGACGTCCCGCCCGACGAGCCCGGGGACGCCGCGCTGGTCTGGCTGAACTCACCGGGCAACCCGCACGGCCGGGTCCTCTCCGACGACGAGCTGCGTGCCTGGGTCGCCTGGGGCCGCGAGCACGGGGTGCCGGTCGTCGCCGACGAGTGCTACGCGATGCTCGGCTGGGACGTCGAGCCCCGCTCGCTGCTGCACCCGGAGATCGCCGGCGCCGACCACACCGGCCTGCTCGCGGTGCACTCGCTGTCCAAGCAGTCCACCGCCGCCGGGTACCGCGCGGGGCTGCTCTCCGGGGACCCGGCACTGGTCCGCGGCATCTGGGACGTCCGCCGGCACCTCGGCCTGCTCGTCCCCGGGCCGGTGCAGGCGGCGATGGCCGCTGCGCTGGCCGACGACGCGCACGTCGACGAGCAGCGGGAGCGCTACCGGGGCCGGCGGGAGCGGCTGGCCGCGGCCGTGCGGGCCACCGGCGCCCGCATCGACCACTCGCAGGCCGGTCTGTACCTGTGGGTCACCCGGGACGAGGACTGCTGGACGACGATCGACTGGCTGGCGGATCTGGGCGTCGTCGCCGCGCCGGGCTCGTTCTACGGCCCGGCCGGCGCCCGCCACGTCCGCATGGCGCTGACCGCCACCGACGAGCGGATCGACGCGGCCGTGGAGCGCCTCGCCGGGGCGGCCCACTAGTTTCCGGGCATGACGCCACCCCGGCTGCGCCCTCCCGTCGACGGGGACGAGCGGGCCCAGCTCGTCGGCTGGCTGGACCTGCAGCGGGCGCTCGTCCCCTACAAGTGCGAGGGCCTCACCGAGGCCGACGCGCACCGGCCGGTGCTCCCGTCGTCGCCGCTGATGACGGTGGCCGGCATCGTGTCGCACCTGCGGTGGACCGAGCACTGCTGGTTCGAGGTGCTCTTCGCCGGGGCGCCGACGGACACCAACGTGCAGTTCGACGAGTCGCGCCCGGACGCCGACAAGCAGGTCGACGGGGTCCCGCTGGACCGGCTGCTCGACGAGTACGCCGGGCAGTGCGCCCGGTCGAACGAGATCGTGGCCGCGGCCGCCCTCGACGCCGTCTGCCGCAACGAGGAGTACTGCCCGGGCGTGCACCTGCGCTGGGTGCTCACCCACATGGTCGAGGAGACCGCCCGGCACGTCGGCCACCTCGACGCCGTCCGGGAGCTGATCGACGGCCGCACCGGCTACTGGTGAGGACGGTCAGCCGCAGGGGGACGCGCCGGCGTCCAGGGTCGTGGCCAGCTCGACGGCCATGGCCTCCCACTTGGCGTAGGCGAGCGGGAATCCGCTGCGCTGCACGAGCTGGGCGGCGTCCGTGAGAGGCATCGCGTCCCAGCCCGGCACCTGGAGCAGGCGGTCGTAGAAGATCCCGGCCGCGTAGGGCGGGTCCTGCACCTGCTCGGGCGTGCCCCAGCCCTGCGAGGGCCGTTGCTGGAACAGGCCGAGGGAGTCCCGGTCGCCGTGGTCGAGGTTGCGCAGGCTGGACTCCTGCATGGCCGTCGCCAGTGCGATGACGGTCGCCCGCTGGGGGAGGCCGCGGTCGCGCGCCAGCTGCGCGATCGTGCGGGCGTTGCCGATCTGCTCGTCGGTCAACGGCACCCCCGAGGCCGGCAGGGTGCACTCAGCGGTCTGCGGGACGGGCTGGTCGCCGTCCGCGCGCCAGGTCATCGCGACGAGGAGGACGACGGCGACCAGACCGGCCAGCCACCACCACGCCCGGACGAGCGTCTGGACCCCGGATGACCGGCGACCACGGGTGGGACGACGGCGGGCCCGCGACCGCGTCGCCGACTTCTTGCGCGGACCGGCCGACGGGCGCCGGGCCACCGTGCTCGCGGGGCTCATCGCCGTCGACTGTAGGTCGGCGGTCCTGTCGGTCCCGGGACCCGAGATGTCGCGTCGGCGACAGCCGTCAGTTCTTGTGCAGGTCGGCGTTCAGCGCGCCCCACTCGCCGGCGCGGGGCAGCGCCTCGAGCGCGCCGCTGACGCTGTTGCGGCGGAACAGCAGCCCGCTGCGACCGGACAGCTCGCGGGCCTTCGTCGTCGACCCGTCCGGCAGGGTGACCACGGAACCGGCCGTCACGTAGCAGCCGGCCTCGACGACGCAGCCGTCGCCGAGCGAGATGCCGACGCCGGCGTTGGCGCCGAGCAGGCAGCCGCTGCCGATGGTGACGACCTCCTTGCCGCCGCCGGACAGCGTGCCCATGATCGAGGCGCCGCCGCCGATGTCGCTGTCGGCGCCGACGACGACGCCCGCGCTGATCCGGCCCTCGACCATGGAGGGGCCCAGCGTGCCGGCGTTGTAGTTGACGAAGCCCTCGTGCATGACCGTCGTCCCCTCGGCGAGGTGCGCGCCGAGACGGACCCGGTCGGCGTCGGCGATGCGGACCCCGGACGGGATGACGTAGTCGGTCATCTTGGGGAACTTGTCCACGCCGAAGACGGTCACGTTCCCGACGGCTGCGCGCAGCCGGTGGGCGTTGAACCCGGCGGCCTCGACCGGGCCGGCGCTGGTCCAGGCCACGTTGGTGAGCAGCCCGAAGATGCCGTCCAGGTTCAGGCTGCGCGGCGTCACCAGCCGGTGGGAGAGCAGGTGCAGCCGCAGCCAGACGTCGTGGGTGTCGACCGGCGGCGCGGACAGGTCCGTGATCACCGTGCGGACGGCGACGACCTCGACCCCCCGCGCGTCGTCGGTGCGGACCAGGCCGCCGTAGTCCGGGCCCAGCTCGCCGGAGAGCTCCAGCGCGCCGAGCTGCACGGTGCCGTTGGCGGCGCCGGCGGGCGCGCCCAGCCGCGGCTCGGGATACCAGACGTCGAGGACGGTGCCGGACCGCGTCACGGTGGCGAGTCCGGCGGCGACAGCGGAGCGGGGGGCGTCGGTCACGGTCGACGACGGTACCGAGGACGTCCGGCCACCCAGCGTTCACCCGGCCCGCCGTGCCGTGGCCGACGACCCCCCGGACCAGCGCATAGGCTCGGCAGCCGTGAGCGTGCCCCCTCTCGACCTGTCGGCCGACGTCCTCGCGCTCACCCGTGCCCTGGTCGACGCGCCGTCGGTCTCCGGCGACGAGGCCGCGCTGGCCGGTGCCGTCGAGGCGGCGCTGCGCGCGCTCGGCGGGCTCGAGGTCGAGCGGGTCGGCGACTCCGTCCTGGCCCGCACGAACCTCGGCCGGCCCACCCGCGTCGTGCTCGCCGGCCACCTGGACACCGTGCCGATCGCCGACAACGTGCCGAGCCGGCTCGACGGCGACCGGCTGTACGGCTGCGGCACCAGCGACATGAAGTCCGGCGACGCGGTGATCCTGCGGCTGGCTGCCCGCTTCGGCGTCCCCGGCGCGGAGCCGGCGCACGACCTGACCTTCGTCCTCTACGACAACGAGGAGGTCGAGGCCGTGAAGAACGGCCTCGGCCGGGTCGCCCGCGAGCGCCGCGGCTGGCTCTACGGCGACCTCGCGATCCTGCTCGAGCCCACCGACGGCGAGATCGAGGCCGGCTGCCAGGGCACGCTGCGGGCGGTGCTGGAGATCCCCGGCGCGCGGGCGCACAGCGCACGCAGCTGGCTGGGCGTGAACGCCGTCCACGGTGCCGCCGGCATCCTGGCCACCCTGGCCCGGTACGACGCCCGCGAGGTCGACATCGACGGCTGCCGCTACCGCGAGGGCCTCAACGCCGTGCGGATCGAGGGCGGGGTCGCGGGCAACGTCATCCCCGACGAGTGCCGGGTGACGGTCAACTTCCGCTACGCGCCCGACCGGGACGAGGACGCCGCGGAGGCCCACGTCCGCGAGGTGTTCGCCGACGCGCTGGCCGCCGGCGTCACGCTGACCGTCGTCGACAACGCCGGGGGAGCCCTCCCCGGGCTGGCCGAGCCCGCGGCCGCGGCGTTCGTCGCCGCGGTGGGCCGCCCGCCCCGGGCCAAGCTGGGCTGGACCGACGTCGCCCGCTTCGCCGCCTTCGGCATCCCCGCCGTGAACTACGGCCCCGGCGATCCGCAGCTCGCGCACACCCGCGAGGAGTCAGTCCTCGTCGAGCGCCTGCAGCCCGCCGAGGACGCACTCGTCGCGTACCTGTCGACGCCGACCGCCTGACCCACCCCCTGGAGGAGCGCCCGCATGACGACCACGCCCGAGCCGGCCGGCGGCCGCAACCCCCGGCCGACCCGCCACCGCGGGCCGGTGATGCTGCGCGGCGGCGAGCCGGACCCGCGCACCCAGGGGACGACGACCGACGCGCGCCTGCTGGACCGGCGCGGGCCGACCGACTGGGTGCACACCGACCCGTGGCGCGTGCTGCGCATCCAGAGCGAGTTCGTCGAGGGGTTCGGGCTGCTCGCCGAGCTGCCGAAGGCCGTGAGCGTCTTCGGCAGCGCGCGCACCAAGCCCGACGACCCGTACTACGACGCGGGCGTGGAGATCGGGGCCGCCCTGGCGAAGGCCGGGTACGCGGTCATCACCGGTGGCGGGCCGGGCGCGATGGAGGCGGCCAACCGCGGCGCCTGCGAGGCCGAGGGCCTGTCGGTGGGGCTGGGCATCGAGCTGCCGTTCGAGCAGGAGCTCAACGAGTGGGTCGACGTCGGCATCGCCTTCCGCTACTTCTTCGTCCGCAAGACGATGTTCGTGAAGTACGCGCAGGCCTTCGTCATCCTCCCCGGCGGCTTCGGCACGCTCGACGAGCTGTTCGAGGCGCTGACGCTGGTCCAGACCCGCAAGGTCACCCGCTTCCCCGTCGTCCTCTACGGCGTCTCGTACTGGACCGGGCTGCTGGCCTGGATCCGGGCGACCATGGTCCCCGCCGGGACGATCAACGAGGCCGACCTGGACCTGATCACCCTCACCGACGACGTCGACGAGGTCCTCGCGGTGATCCGCGAGTCGGAGACGTGGGGGGACAGCGGCGGTGGCATGCGCGCTCCGCTGTCCACCGGCCCGTCCGATGCCTGACGCCTGACCGTGCTGTCCGCCGTCGTCTTCGTCGTCAGCGTGCTGCTGGTCGGCGGGCTGCTGTTCCTGCTCGGGTCGTTCCTGCTCGGCCGCGGGGAGACCCGGCCCCCCGCCGAGCTGGACCGCTCGCCGGTGGAGCTGCCCGCCGACCGCCCGGTGACGGCCGACGACGTGCGGGCGCTGCGGATCTCCGTCACCGCCCGCGGCTACCGGATGACCGAGGTCGACTGGTTGCTCGACCAGCTCGCCGAGACCATCGCGGAGCGCGACCGGGAGATCGCCGCGCTCCGCGGCCGGTCCGTTCCCCCGGCGCCCCCTCCGGGCCCCGGCACTGCTTCCCCCGACACCGCCGCGAGCGGGAACGGAGCGTCCCCCGATGCACATGCGTGAGCTGACCGAGCGGATCGACGTCGAGGCGCCTCCCGAGCAGGTGTGGGCAGCGCTCACCGACTGGACCCGGCAGGGCGAGTGGATGCTCGCCACCGACGTGGAGACCGTCGACGGCCCCGCCCAGGGGGTGAAGGGCCGGCTGGCCGCGCGGACCGGGCTCAAGCTCCCCGGGCGGCGCCGGCACGTCGGCGTCCTCGACACCATGGTGATCACCGAGTGGGAGCCGCCGCGGCGCGTGGTCGTCCAGCACACCGGCCGCGTCGTCCGGGGGCCGGGCATCTTCGAGGTGGAGCCGCGTGGCGAGGCGTCGAGCTTCGTCTGGACCGAGCAGCTGTGGCTGCCCCTCGGCGTCGTCGGGGTCGCCGGCTGGCCGCTGGCCAAGCCGTTCGTCGCCCTCGGGGTGCGCCTCTCGCTGCGCCGGTTCGCCGCCTTCGCCCAGACCTACCGCGCCTGAGCCGTGTCGGCCGCCGCGATCCGGACCGAGCTGGCGGAACTCGCCGACCCCGAGCGGGCGGCCGGGATGGCCCGCTACTTCCAGGTCCGGCCGGGTGGCTACGGCGAGGGCGACCGGTTCCTCGGGATCGCCGTCCCCCCGCAGCGGGCGGTCGCGAAGCGGTACGCCGCGACGACCCCGCTCGCCGACGCCGGCGAGCTGCTCGGCAGTTCGTGGCACGAGGAACGGCTCACCGCGCTGTTCGTGCTGGTCCGCCGCTTCGAGCGGGGGGACGACGACGAGCGGGCCCGGATCGTCGAGCTGTACCTCGCCCGGCGGGACCGGGTGGACAACTGGGACCTCGTCGACGCGTCGGCGCCCTACCTGCTCGGCCCGTGGTTGCTGGACCGGGACGACTCCGTGCTGGACGAGCTCGCCGGGTCGCCGTCCCTCTGGGACCGGCGGATCGCGGTCATGGCCACCTTCGCCGGGATCCGCGCCGGGCGCCCGGAGGCGACCCTGCGGATCGCCGACCGGCTGCTGACCGACCCCGAGGACCTGCTGCACAAGGCCGTGGGATGGATGCTGCGCGAGGTGGGCAACCGGGACCTCGCGTGCGCGGAGGCCTTCCTCGGACCGCGGTACCGCCGGATGCCGCGCACGATGCTGCGGTACGCGATCGAGCGGTTCCCCGCCGACCGCCGCCGCGACTACCTCGCCGGCCGGGTCTGACCGCCTCAGCCCCGGTCGAGGGCGAGGCGGGCACCGAAGCCGAGCAACGCGCAGGCGGTGAGGGCGTCCAGTGCCCGCCGCACCGGCCGCCGGGCCAGCACGCCACGAGCCCGGTGCAGGACGGCGACCAGGACGAGCGACCACACCACCCCGATCACGGCGTGGGTGAGGGCGAAGGCGACCAGCACGGGCACCGCGGCGTCCGGGCCGAGGAACTGCGGGAGGACGGCCAGGTAGAACGCCAGCACCTTCGGGTTGGTGATGTTGCTGAGGAACCCCTGCCGGAACCCGCGGAGTGCGACACCGTCGGCCGGGGTCGCCCGGCCCGCCAGGTCGGCGTACTCGCCGCGGACGGCCGAGCGCAGCGCCTGCAGGCCCAGGAACACGAGGTAGGCGATGCCGAGCCACCGGATCGTCTGGAACAGCGGCTCGACGCGGACGATGACGGCGGCCAGCCCGGCGGCCGCGGCCGTTCCCTGGACGGCGTTGGAGGCGGCGATGCCGAACGCGCTCCACGTGCCGCGGCTGCGGCCGCCCGCCAGCGTGTTGCGGATGACTACGGCCGTGTCCGGTCCCGGCACCAGGACGAGGACCGCGGCGAACACGAGGAAGGAGCCGTAACCCGACACCGGCTAAGCGTCCCGCACGAAGGCCAGGGACTCACGGGCGAGATCGAGGTCGGCGGCGTCGTCCGGGCCGAGGGCGATCCACTCGCGCATGGCGGCACCCCGGCCGTTGCGGAAGGGCGTCCCCGCGCCCGCGGCCACCAGGGCCTGCACCCGTGCCCGCGGCAGCTTGAGCACCAGGGCGCCGTCGACGGACATCGCGACGATCGAGCCACCGGCCTTGAGCGCGCCGGACCCGAACCCGCGCGAGCCGCCCTCGCCGGGCAGCTGGACGCCCGGTTCGCCGGCCAGGGCATCGGCGAGCGCCGCGAGGCGGCGTCGGGAGTCGTCGGTCATGGCCGTCATGATGACCGGGTGCGGAACGTCTGCGGAGCGGATCGGTGAGCCGGCGCGGCTGGGTGCTCTTCCTCGCCATGTCGGTCATCTGGGGCGTGCCGTACCTGCTGATCAAGGTGGCGGTCGAGGACCTGTCGCCGGTCGTCGTCGTGTTCGCCCGCTGCGCCATCGGCGCCGCCCTGCTGGTGCCCTGGACCATCGCCCGGGGTCACCTGCGCCCCGCGCTGCGGCAGTGGCGGTGGCTCCTGGCCTTCACGCTGCTGGAGATGACCGGGCCCTGGCTGCTGCTGTCCTACGCCGAGACCTCCCTGTCCAGCTCGCTGACCGGACTGCTGGTGGCCGCGGTGCCCTTCGTGGCGGCGATCGCGGGGCGGGTGCTGGGGGAGGAGCGGCTCACGCCGGTCCGGCTGGCCGGCATGGGGCTCGGCGTCGTCGGCATCGCGGTGCTGCTCGGCCTGGACGTCGGCGGCGCGCAGCTGCTCCCGCTGCTGGCCGTCGCGCTCACCGTCATCGGCTACGGGACGGCGCCGCTGATCGTGACCCGGAAGCTGGCCGACGTCCCCGGCGTGGCCGCGAGCTCGATCGCGCTGGTGGTGACCGCGGTCGTCTACGCACCGTTCGCGCTCACCCGGCTGGACGAGGTGGGTCGGGCGGACGGGGCGGCGCTGCTGTCGGTGGCCGTGCTGGGCGTCGTCTGCACGGCCCTGGCGCTGTCGTTGTTCTTCGCGCTCATCCGCGAGGTCGGGCCGCAGCGGGCGCTGGTGATCACCTTCCTCAACCCCGCCGTCGCGGTCCTGCTCGGCGTGCTCGTGCTCGACGAGCCGTTCACCCTCGGGCTGGCGCTGGGGCTGCCGCTCGTGGTCGCGGGCTGCGTGCTGGCCACCCGCCGCAACGAGCCGCGCGCCGCCGACGAGCCGGCCGTGGAGACCCCCGTCCCCTGAGGACGCGACCGCGTCGGCTGTCCGTGGGGTCCGCGTGCTCGTGCTCTGCCCAGCATCGTGGGCAGAGCACGAGCGAGCGGGAAGGGGGATCCGGACGCCGCCTCCCGTGGACGGCGGACAGGACCGTCGGTCGGCCGGGCTAGCGTCCGCGCGTGGACCGGATCCGATGCGCCTGGGGCGACAGCGCCCCCGAGTACGTCACCTACCACGACGAGGAGTGGGGGGTGCCGCTGCACGGGGACGACGCCCTCTTCGAGCGGCTCACCCTCGAGGCGTTCCAGTCGGGGCTCTCGTGGTTGACCATCCTGCGCAAGCGGCCGGCCTTCCGCGCGGCCTTCGCCGGCTTCGACATCGACGCGGTGGCGGAGTTCACCGAGGAGGACCGCGCGCGGCTGATGGCCGACGCCGGCATCGTGCGCAACCGCGCGAAGGTGGACGCCGCGATCACGAACGCGCGCGCCGCCCAGCGGCTGCCCGAGGGGCTCTCGGCACTGCTGTGGTCCTTCGCCCCGGAGGGGCCCCGGGAACGGCCGGCGACCCTCGCCGACGTGCCCGCCACGACCCCCGAGTCGGTCGCCATGGCCAAGGAGCTGAAGCGTCGCGGGTTCGCCTTCGTCGGCCCCACGACGGCCTACGCGCTCATGCAGGCGACCGGGATGGTGGACGACCACGTGGCCACCTGCTTCCGCGCGCTCACCTGAACGGTGTCCCCAGGTTGGTCTCGGGGGCGGGCATACGGGATCATGGGCACAGCTCACTGCACTGAAGGACGCCACACCGCCGCCAGCACGGTGGCGGGTGGCCGGCGAAGGAGGCACGCATGGCGGCCATGAAGCCGCGCACGGGTGAAGGTCCCCTGGAGGTCACCAAGGAGGGGCGCGGCCTGGTCATGCGCGTACCGCTCGAGGGCGGCGGGCGTCTCGTCGTCGAGTTGTCGCCCGACGAGGCGACGGCGCTCTCCGAGGCACTGAAGGGCGCGACCAGCTGAACACCGCGGGAAGCCCGCCTCCGGGCGGCCCCGCACCGGGCGACGCGGCCCCGGCCGCCGGCATCACGCCGGCGGCCGGGGCCGCGCCGTTGCCGGGGGTCGAGCTGCTGGCCGCGCTGCCGGTGCTCGGTGAGGACGACGTCCTCGCCGTGCCGGTGGGTGCCGGCGGCACGCTCCCCGGCTGGCTCACGGACCCGGACCCCGCGCGGGCGGCGCCGGTGCCCGCGGATCTGCTCGCCGGCGCGCTGCGCGACACCGGGAACACCGGCGCCACGGGGAAGATCACCAACCTGCCGGTGCCCGGACGGCGACCCCGCAGCGTGGTCGCGGTCGGCACCGGCTCCGGCACGCTGCCGGAACTGCGCTCCTACGTCGCCATCGCGGTGCGGCGCGCGCAGACCCTGGCCGAGTTCGGCGCCCGCCGGCTGGTGCTCCCGCTCGACGGGGTGGCCCCCGCCGGCGCAGACGAGGTGCGGGCCGCCGTCGAGGCCGCGCTCCTCGCCGGCTACCGCTTCCGGGACACCAGCCGGCCGCACCCGCCGCGCCTCGCCGAGGTGCTCGTGGTGGCCGCCGACGCGCAGGACCCCCGCGTCGCCGCCGCGGCGCACGCCGGCCGGGTGACCGGCGAGTCCGTCGCCTGGGCCCGCGACCTGGTGAACACCGCCCCGAACACCAAGAGCCCGGAGTGGCTCGCTGATCAGGCCCGGGAACGACTCGGCGGGCTCGAGTCCGTCACGCTCACCGTGCTCGGGCCCGACGAGCTCCGAGCCGGGGGCTTCGGCGGCGTGCTCGCCGTGGGCGGCGGCTCGGCGCGAGGGCCCCGGGTCGTGGTCGCGCGCTACCGGCCGGCCGGGGCGCCCGACGGCCGTCCGGTCCTGGTCGGCAAGGGCATCACCTACGACAGCGGTGGTCTCTCCATCAAGACGAACGCCGGCATGCGCGAGATGAAGACCGACATGGCCGGTGGCGCCGCCGTCCTCGCCGCCGTCGACGCCGCGGCGCGGCTGGGGCTCCCGGTCGCCGTGACCGCGGTGGTCCCGGCCGCGGAGAACGCCGTCTCCGGCGACTCCTACCGGCCCGGGGACGTCGTCCGGCACGTCGGCGGCCGGACCACCGAGGTGCTGAACACCGACGCCGAGGGCCGCCTGGTGCTCGCCGACGCCCTCGCCCACGCGCGGCTGGAGCTGGGCGCGACGGTGCTGGTCGACGTCGCCACGCTCACCGGCGCGATGAAGTCCGCCCTGGGATCCCGCACCGCGGGCCTCTACGCCACCAGCGACGGGCTGGCCGACGCCCTCACCACCGCCGCCGGCCACTCCGGGGAACGCGTGTGGCGGATGCCGTTGGCCGGGGAGTACGCCGACACCCTCGAGAGCACCGTCGCCGACGCCAACAACGCACCCGGCAACCCCGGCGCGACGACGGCGGCGCTGTTCCTGAGGCCCTTCGCCGGGGAGCTGCCGTGGGCCCACCTCGACATCGCCGGGCCGGCCCGCGCGGGCTCCGACGAGGCCGAGGTGGTCAAGGGCGGCACCGGGTACGGAGCCCGACTGCTGCTGCGCTGGCTGGAGGCCGGTGCGCCGGTCGACCCGACGCCCACCGTGGAGGACTGACATGGCCGACGACGACGGCGTCGTGTTCCCGGCAGACCTCGAGGGCCGGCGCAGCACCGCCGCGGTCGGCCGTGCGGTCGTCGCCGACGCGCTGCGGCCGGTCGACCCGCCCGGTGCGCGGGCCGCGGAGCAGGAGACGAACTGGCGGGGCGGCTACCTCGTGCACTTCCGCCGGCTGGTCGAGGCCGGGCTGGCCGATCCGGCGGCGGCGCGCACCCTGGCCGCGGCCGGGCTCGCCTCGCTGCACGACCGGATGCGCGTCGCGGCCGACGGCGAGGAGCGACCCCTGGCCTCCCTCGACGCGGAACCGGCCGGACGGACGCTCGGCACGCGGGAGGTGCGGGGCACCGCCGAGCCCGAGCGGGAGCTCTCCCTTCCGTTCCGCGGCGCGCGGCTCCGGGGCGACGACCTGGCCCGCCGGCTCGATGCCTGGGTCACGGCCGGCGCACTGGAGCCGTCCGCGGCCGAGGCGGTCCGCGCCGTCGCCGCCCACCCCGAGTGGCTCGCCGTCCCCGACCGGACGATCGTCGTGCTCGGTGCCGGCGCGGAGATGGGGCCGCTGACCGCGCTGCTCCGCTGGGGCGCCCGGGTGGCCGCCGTCGACCTTCCGCGGGCGCCGCTGTGGCGGCGGGTGCTGGAGACCGCCGACCGGGGTGCGGGCACGCTGGTCGTCCCGGCCGGCCGGGACGACGGCGACCCCGCCGAGGCCGCCGGCGCCGACCTGGTGCGGGAGGTGCCCGCGGTCGCCGAGTGGATTGCAGCCCTGCCGGGGAGCCTGGTGCTCGGCAACTACGTCTACGCCGACGGCGCGGACAACGTGCGCGTCTCCACCGCCGTCGACGCCCTGACGCTGCGCCTGCAGCGGGAGCACCCCGACCTGGCCCTGGCCTTCCTCGCCACGCCGACCGACGTCTTCGCCGTCCCGCGGGAGGCGGTCGAGCACTCGGTGCGCGCCTACGCCGGCCGGTCGACCCCCGCGAAGCTGCTCGTCCGGCCGTTGCGCACGGTCACCGCCGGCCGGCTGCTGCAGCGCGGCTACGTGCCCGGTGCCGAACCCGGGGTCAACGACAGCCTCGTCGCCCAGCAGGGGCCCAACTACGCGCTGGCCAAGCGGCTCCAGCGCTGGCGGGCGACCACCGCGCGGGCGGCCGGGACGACGGTCTCGATGAACGTCGCGCCGCCCACCCGCACCCGCTCCGTGCTCAAGAACCGGGCGCTGGCGGCGGCCTACGCCGGTGCCCACCGGTTCGGCGTCGAGGTGTTCGAGCCGGCGACCTCCAACGTGCTCATGGCCGCGCTGCTCGTCCACGACCTGCAGACCGGCGGCGGGCCCCGGCACGAGCACCCCTGGCAGGACGAGGCGCACGCCGCCGTGCACGGCGGGCTCTGGCGCACCGCCTACGCCCCGCGCAGCGCGCTGGGTCTCGCGGCGCTGCTCGGGCTGGGCGCGGCGCGCGGCTGACCGCGTCCCGCCCCGGGAGGATGGCCGGCGTGCCGCCGCCCGCCCGCTCGCGCCGCCTGCTGCCCGCGCTGGTCGCCGGCGCGGTCGTCGTGCCGGCCGCGGTCGTCCTGCTCGCGCTGCGTCCCCTCGCCGGCGGGTCGGACGCCGGCGGCATCGCACCCGCGCCGACCGCGACCGCTGCGCCGAGCCCGGAGGAGGCGGCCCCCGCGCCCGCGGGGACACCCGTGCCCCAGCCGCCGGCCACCTGCTCGCCGGCCGGCCTGCGGATCACCGCCGGACCGGTCGACGCCGCCGTCGGCCACCGCGCCGCCGTGCTCACCGTGACCAACTGCGGAACGGAGCCGCGGGACGTCACCGGCTACGCCGACGTCGCCGTCCTCGATGCCGCGGGGACGCCGATGCCGGTCGCCGTGGTCCACGAGTCGACGTACACGGTCATCGACCCCGGCCCCGTGCCGCTCCTGCTGCAGCCGGGGGAGAGTGCGGTCACCGGCATCTCCTGGTCGGCGACCGTCACCGACGGCGAGATCGGGGAGGGGCAGGCGGTCCGGGTCGCAGCCGTGCCCGGCGACACCGCCCAGGTGCTGCCGATGTGGGTCGACCTCGGCACCACGGGGGAGATCGCGGTCGCCGCCTGGGCGACCGAGCTGGCGCGCTGAGGCCGGTCACTCCCCGGTGGCGCCGTCGATCGCTTCACGCAGCAGGTCGGCGTGGCCGTTGTGCCGCGAGGTCTCCTCCAGCAGGTGCAGCAGCATCCACCGGAGGCTGAACCGCTGGCCGTCGGGGAGCGGCACGGACAGCGCGTCGAGGTCCCCGGTCGCGGCGACGACCTCGTCGGTCCGCCGGCAGGCCAGCCGGTAGCGCTCGCGCAGCTCCTCGGGGTCGAGGTCGAGCGCCCGGTCGAACTCCCAGTCGGGGGTGGCCTCCCAGTCGATCCCCGCCCACGGCTCGGGCGACGGCTGACCGGCGAAGCGCTCGACCGCCCACGACTCCTCGACCAGCGCCAGGTGGTGGACGAGGCCGGCGAGGGTGAGGGACGACGACGGCAGCCGCCGGCCCAGCTGCTCGCGGGCGAGCCCCTCGGTCTTCAGCAGCATCGTGTCCCGCTGGTAGGTGAGGAAGCCGGTCAGCTGGACGGTCTCGGAGGCGTCCTTGGGGGGATCGATGCGCACGCCGGCCACCCTCGCACCCGCTCCTGACACGGCGCACGCGACTTGTGTCAGCGCCGTGTGCGCCCCGTGCCAGCGCCTCCCCGCATCGTCGGCGGCGACGAGAGGGGAACCATGACCATGGCGATCGAGGCCGAGGGCCTCACCAAGCGGTTCGGGACGACGCAGGCGCTGGCCGGTGTCGACCTGCACGCCCGCGAGGGCACGGTGCTGGGTGTGCTCGGGCCCAACGGCGCGGGCAAGACGACGGCGGTCCGGGTGCTGGCCACCCTGGTGCAGCCCGACTCCGGCAGCGCCCGCATCGCCGGCCGCGACGTGCTGGCCGACCCGGCCGCCGTCCGCTCGCTGATCGGGCTGACCGGGCAGTACGCCTCGGTCGACGAGGACCTGACCGGCACCCAGAACCTGCTGCTCATCGGCCAGCTGCTCGGGCTGCGCACCCGCGAGGCCCGGGCGCGGGCCGTCGAGCTGCTCGAGTGGTTCGACCTCACCGAGGCCGCCGCCCGCACCGCGAAGACCTACAGCGGCGGCATGCGCCGGCGGCTGGACCTCGCGGCCAGCCTCGTCGGCCGGCCGTCGGTGATCTTCCTCGACGAGCCGACCACCGGGCTCGACCCGGCCAAGCGCGAGGAGATGTGGGACGTCGTCCGCCGGGTGGTCGCCGACGGCGCCACGGTGCTGCTGACCACGCAGTACCTGGAGGAGGCCGACGCCCTCGCCGACGACATCACCGTCATCGACCGCGGCCGGGTCATCGCCCACGACACCCCCGACGGCCTCAAGCACCACGTCGGCGGCCAGCGGCTGCGCGTCCGGCCCGTGGACCCCGCCCGTGCCGGCGACGTCGCGCGGCTGCTCACCGAGCTGACCGGCGGCGCGCCGGCGGTCAGCGACCGCGGCGACCTCACCTGCCGGGTGGCCGACGACGCGCTGCTGCCCGAGCTCACCACCCGGCTGCAGCGGGCCGGCGTCCCGGTGAGCGAGCTCTCCCTGCACCTGCCGAGCCTCGACGAGGTCTTCCTGACCCTCACCGGCCGGCCCACCGACGAGATCCCCCTGGAGGCGGCATGACCACGACCCTGACCGAGCGGGCGATGCCCCTGCCGGCCGCGACGACGACCCCGACGACCAGCTCGTTCTGGCGGCAGGCCGTCGTCCTCGCCCGGCGCAGCCTGATCAAGACCTGGCGCACGCCCGAGGCGCTGATCGACGTCACCCTGCAGCCGATCATCTTCCTGGCGCTGTTCACCTACGTGTTCGGCGGCGCGATCGCCGGCGGCTCGCAGGAGGACTACCTGCAGTTCCTGCTCCCGGGCCTGCTCGGGCAGACGATCGCGATGGCCAGCGTCTCCCTGGGCCAGAACCTCAACGCCGACATCGAGAAGGGCGTCTTCGACCGGTTCCGGTCGCTGCCCATCGCCCGGTCGGCGCCGCTGGTCGGCGCCGTCATGGCCGACCTGGTCCGCTACCTGATCCTGTTCACGGTCATGGTCGGCGTCGGCATGCTCATGGGGTTCGACCCGGCGAGCTGGACCGGGGTGCTCGGTGCGCTGGTCCTCGCCATGGGCTTCGCGCTGTGCTTCGGCTGGATCTCGGTCTACATCGGGATGATCGTCCGGACCCCGGGTGCGGTGCAGGGGATCATGTTCCTGCTGATCTTCCCGCTCGCCTTCGGCAGCAACGTCTTCGTCTCCACCGAGACCATGCCGGGCTGGCTGCAGGCGTTCGTCACCGTGAACCCGATCAGCCACCTGGTCAGCGCGGTCCGCGGCATGATGCTCGGCGGCCCCGTCGGCAACAACGTGGTCTGGACCCTCGCCTGGATGGCCGGCCTGCTCGCGGTCTTCCTGCCGCTGGCCGTCCGCGCCTACCGCAAGCGCGCCTAGGGCCCGGAGGAGATCCGTCGGCGTCACGCCGACGGATCTCCTCCGGTCGGGTCCAGGCGGGCGATCGCCTCGTCGGCGGTCAGGCCCAGGCCCTCGGCGAGAGCTGCGTCGTACCCGTCGCCGAGCGCCGCGCGGAGGGAGGCGACCAGCTCGGCGACGGGGAGACTGGTCCGGTCCTCGGCGCCCCGCAGCCGGACCGAGGCGCCGTGGAACACCGCGGCGTCCCGGAACCGCCCCCTCGCCCGGGCGAGCAGGGCGGCCGACATGCCCACGTTCGCGATGATCGGCTTGTCGCTGGTCAGCAGCGCCTGGGGGAACGCCGCGCGCAGGTGCTCCGCGGCCGCCTCGAGCCGGCCGATCCGCACGGCCAGCGCGGCGGCCGCCGAGTGCCCGATCGCCCCGCCGTGGGCGTTCATCAGCGACGGGCGTTCCAGCCGGTCCAGCTCGCCGGCCAGGGACTCGTAGGCGACGGCGACCGCGGCGTCGTCCGTCGCGGCGACCGCGATCGCGCCCTCCATGGCCACGACGAGCAGCCGGTGCAGCAGGTTGCCGGCGCCGAACCCCTGCTGCGCGCGCATCGCCGCCAGGTGCCGCCGGGCCCCGTCCAGGTCGCCGGCGCGCAGCCGCAGGTCGGCCAGCCGCATGGTCACCAGCAGGTCGTCGGAGCTCTGCCCGCCCAGCCGCCGGATGAGCTCGCGGGCGCGCTCCAGGTCCTCCGCCGCACCCCGCAGGTCGCCGTCCATCGTGCGCACCTGGCCGCGGGCCGACAGCAGGGCCGCCAGGCCCCAGGAGTCGTCCAGGGCCTCCCACTCGGCCACGCCGACGTCTCCGTCCCGCCGCATGGACTCCATGTCGCCGTCGTTCTCGGCGTACATCAGACGGGCCAGCCGGCCGGTCGCCCGCACCCACGGGTCGGGGTCGGTGAGGATCTGCTGCAGCACGTCGTCCGCGGCCGCCCGCTGATCGCTCATCAACAGCAGCAGTGGCCGCAGCACCTTCGCGGCCGGGTGCGCCGACTCCGCACCGCTCAGCCGGCCGGCCATCGCGGCGAACGCGTCCTGCTGGGCCCGGGCGTCGCCGGCCTCGGTGCCGACGGCGAAGCCCAGCACCATCTGCAGGGCCTCGGCCAGCACCCCGGTCGGGGTCTCCCGCGCCCCCGGCACGCCCAGCACGAACGCCGTCCAGCGGGCGGCCTCCTGACCGCTCTCGCGCAGCACCCAGTACCAGCCCAGGGCGACGACGAGATCGACGGCCCGGCGGGCGTCGCCGGCCTCGCCGAGGAAGCGCAGCGCCGCCAGGACGTCGTCGTGCTCGGTGTCGAGCACCCGGAGGGCGTCGAGCTGGTCGGCGCCGCGCAGCCGGGCGTCGTGGTGCCGGGTGAGGGCGAGGAACCGGTGCGCGTGCGCGGTGCGGGCCGGGGTCAGCAGCCCCTGCTGTGCCAGCCGCTCGGCGCCGTACTCGCGCAGCGTCTCCAGCATCCGGAACCGCGTGCCGTCGGGCGTCGGGCCGGCGATCAGCAGCGACTTGTCCACCAGGGCGTGCAGGACGTCGGCCAGGTCCCCGGCCGGGTTCCCCCCGGGCACGACGGCGGCCACCGTCTCCTCCGTGGCACCCGAGGCGAACACCGAGAAGTGCTCGGCGACCTCGCGCTCGCGGGGCGTGAGCAGGTCCCAGCTCCACTCGACGACGGCGCGCAGGGTGCGGTGGCGCGGGGTCGCGGTGCGCCGTCCTCCGGTGAGCAGCCGGAAGCGGTCGGCCAGCCGCTCGGCGACCTCCGCCGGGGTCAGCACCCGCAGCCGGGCGGCCGCCAGCTCGATCGCCAGCGGCAGCCCGTCGAGGCGGCGCACGATCTCCACCACGGCGTCGTCGAGCACGACGTCGGGAGCGACGGCGCGCGCCCGGTCCAGCAGCAGGCGCACCGCCGAGGCGTCCGCCGCGGCGGTCAGCGGTGCGCCCTCGGCCGGGACCCCGAGCGGCCCGAGCGGGGAGAGGGCCTCGCCCTCGATGGCCAGCGGCTCCCGGCTGGTCGCGAGCACCCGGACGCCGGGGCAGCGGCCGAGCACCTCGGCGACGACCTCGGCCACGGCGTCGACCAGGTGCTCGCAGTTGTCGACGACGAGCAGGCAGGTCGCCGGTCGCAGCCGCTCCAGCAGCCGCTCTCGGGCCTCGCGGCGCGGGTGGTCGGGCACGGTGTCGGGCACGGCGATCTCGCGGCCGCCGAGGCCGTCCAGCACCGCCTGCCAGACCGCGGTGGGCTCGGTGACCGGTGCCAGCTCGACCAGCCAGACCCCGTCGGGCACCGGGACGGCGGAACCGGCTGCCACCCGGGCGGCGACCTCGCCGGCCAGCCGGGTCTTGCCCGAGCCGCCGGCGCCCACGACCGTGACCAGGCGGCCGGCCGCCAGGCGGTGCAGCACCGTCCGGACGTCGTCCTCGCGGCCCACGAAGCTCGTCACCGCGGCGCGCAGGTTGGTCGGCGGGGCGGCCGGCCGGTCGGCCTCCCGCAGCAGCTCCGCGTGCCGGGCGCGCAGCGCGGGGGAGGGGTCGGTGCCGAGCGTGTCGGCCAGGGTGGCGCGGATCCGCTCGTAGGCGGCGAGCGCCTCCGCGGGCCGGCCGGCGGCGGTCAGGGCGTCGACGAGTACGGCGGCGAGGTCCTCGCGCAGCGGGTGGGCGGCGGCCGCCTCCTCCAGCAGGGGCACCACCTCACCGGCCCGCCCGGAGCGCACGGCGAGCGCGGCCCGCCCGCACAGGACCTCCAGCCGGACGTCGGCGAGCGCGGCCCGGCGGCCGGCCGCCTCGGGGGAGTCGTCCCCGGTCAGCGGCTCCCCGCGCCACAGGCCGGCGGCCTCGGCGAGGACGGCGTCGGCAGCCGGTGCGTTCCCGTCGGCGAGCAGCCGCCGGCCCTCGGCGGCGAGGCGGGTGAAGCGGACGGCGTCCACGTCGTCGGGGCCGACGGCGAGGCGGTAGCCGGCGGGGGACTGCTCGACCACCTCGGGCCGGCCGAGGGTGCGGCGCAGCCGGGACACCAGGGACTGCAGGCTGTTCGCCGGATCGGTCGGCTGGTCGTCGCCCCAGACGGCGTCGGCGAGTGCCCCGGCCGACACCCAGCGGCCCGGGTCGAGGGCCAGGGTCGACAGCAGCTGCTGCAGCCGCGCCCCGGGGACCGGGACGACGCGGTCGCCGTCGCGGACCTCGAGGGGACCCAGGTAGCCGATCCGCACGGCGGGAGTCTCCCACCCGGCACCCCCGCTCACGCGGGACCGACGAGGCCGGCCACGATCTCCGCCGAGAGCGTCACCAGGGGCAGCCCGCCACCGGGGTGGGCCGAGCCGCCGACGAGGAACAGGCCGGGCACCGGCCCGCGGTTGCCCGGGCGGAGGAACGCCGCGCGGGCACCGTTGCTGGAGGTGCCGTAGATGGATCCGCCGACGCTTCGGGTCTCCCGCGCCAGGTCGGCGGGGGTGCGGACGACCCGCCAGAGCACGCGGTCGCGCACGTCGAGCCCGCGGGTGGCCAGCACCTCGAGCACCCGGTCGGCGTACCGGTCGACGAGCCCCGGCCGGTCCCAGTCCACACCGCCGTCCGGGTCGTGCCGCGGCGCGTTGACGAGCACGAACCACGACTCGCTGTCCTCGTCGGGCCGCGTGGCGGGGTCGTCGGGGGCGCTGACGTAGACCGTCGGGTCCTCGACCGGCCGCGGGGCGCCCCGGTGCCGGCCGACGCCGAACACCGCGTCGAACTCGGCGTCGTAGTCGTCCGGGAACAGCACCGTGTGGTGGGCCAGGCCGGGGGTGCGGCCGCGCAGGGCCAGGAGCAGCACGAAGCCCGACAGCGAGGGGGTGCTCCGGCCGAGGTCGCGGCGCACCCGCCTGGTGGTCCGCAGCGGCGGCAGCAGGTCGCGGTACAGCGCGGTGGCGTCGGCGGCCGAGACGACGACGTCGGCCCGCACCACCTCGCCGTCGGAGAGCTCGACACCGGCGGTCCGGCCCCCCTCGACCAGCACCCGCTCGACCGCCGTCCCGGTGCGCAGCCGGGCGCCGCGCTCGGTGGCCCGCTCGGCCACCGCCTGCGCCAGCCGGTGCAGCCCGCCGCGCACGTACCAGGAGCCGAAGGCCTGCTCGGCGTACGGCACCGTGGCGAGGACCGCCGGCGCCCGGCGCGGGTCGGAGCCGGAGTAGGTGGCGTACCGGTCCAGCAGGGTGCGCAGCGCGGGGTCGCGCAGCTGCGACCGGCCGAGCCCGCGGAGCGTGCGCCACGGCGCGACCGTGGCGACGTCGTGGCCGCTGCGGGCCAGCCGGGCGAGCGTGGCGGCACCGGCCAGCGGGGAGCGGAGGAACGGCTGCTCGGTGACCCGCCACATCCGCTCCGCGCGGGCCATGAGGCCGGCCCACTGCGCGCCGGCGCCGCCGCCCAGGGCCGCGTCGAGGGCGGCCGGTATCGCCGCGGGCTCGCCGGGGAGGGCGAGGGAGGTGCCGTCGGCGAAGCGGTAGGCCACGGCGGGGTCCAGCCGGACCAGCCCGACCGACTCCTCCAGCGGTCCGCCGGTGGCGGCGAACAGGTCGCGGTACACCTGCGGGAGGGTCACCAGGCTCGGGCCGGTGTCGAACGCGTGCCCGTCGCGGGCGTACCAGCCGAGCTTGCCGCCCACGGTGTCCGCCTGCTCGAGCACCGTGACGTCGTGGCCGAGCGCCGCCAGGCGGGCCGCCGCGGCCAGGCCGCCCAGTCCGGCGCCCACCACCGCCACCCGCGCCACGGCCGCCACGGTAGGCCGCGGGTGCGGGGGGCCGGCGGACCGCGGGCCGGTGTCCCCCGGCCGGGTGGCGGTCGTTTGGCCGTCGGCGCGGACCGGGTAACCGCAGGTCGCGCGGGTGAGCACAGCCCGCGGCGTCGTACCCGGAGGGGGATCGACGTGATCGCAGCGAGGGTGGTGCCGGCCGTCGCGGCCGGCGCGGTGGTCCTGAGCGGCTGCGCGAGCACCCAGGAGCCCGACGTGCGCGACGTCGCGACCGCGTTCACCGATGCCGGCGGGGACCCGGCGGAGCGGTGCGAGCTGCTGGCCGAGGCGGCCCGGACGGCGCTGGAGTCCGAGGAGTCGGCGCCGTGTGCCGACGCCCTTCCCGGGCTGCCACTGGGCGGCGGTGCGGTGCAGGAGGTGGCGGTGTGGGGTGGCAACGCCCAGGTGCGGCTCACCGGCGACACGGTGTTCCTCACCGAGACCTCCGCCGGCTGGCGGGTCACCGCCGCGGCCTGCATCCCGCAGGAGGAGGGCCCCTACGAGTGCGAGGTGGGGTCATGAGGGGTGTGCGCCGCCTCTACGTCGCCTACCTGACGGTGATCCTGCTGGGGATCGCGTCCGTCACCCTGCTGGGACTGATGGGCCGATGACCGCGCCGCGGGGGTTCGTGCGGGACAACGCCCTGGGGCTCGCCTTCGGCGGGCTGTTCCTCGTCACCCTCCTCGGCCAGGCGATCTCGGGGACGGCGGACTTCAACGCGGAGCAGGTGGCGAACGGGCTCGAGCCGGTCTCGTTCGGCGACTACGTCACGTCGTCGTCCTTCGGCGTCGACGTGATGGAGAACTGGCAGTCGGAGTACCTCCAGTTCTTCCTCTACGTCTTCGCCACCGTCTGGCTCGTGCAACGTGGCTCGGCGGAGTCCAAGGAGCCCGGGGACGAGGGCATGGAGTCCGACGAGGAGCAGCGGGTCGGCGCGCACGCCCGCGCGGACTCCCCGGCCTGGGTCCGCGCCGGCGGCTGGCGGACGACGCTCTTCTCCCGGTCGCTCGGCCTCGTCATGGGCGGGCTGTTCCTGCTGACCTGGACGGCGTCCTCCGTCGCCGGGTGGGCCGCGTTCAACAGCGAGCAGCTCGCCGACCGGGAGGACCCGGTGAGCTGGGTGGGCTACCTGGGGGAGGCCGACTTCTGGAACCGCAGCTTCCAGAACTGGCAGTCGGAGATGCTCGCCGTGGGCTCGATGGCGGTGCTCTCGGTGTACCTGCGCCAGCGGGGGTCGCCGGAGTCCAAGCCGGTCGGGGTCGCGCACGCGGAGACCGGCGAGACGGGGTGAGTCAGCCGGGGACGCAGAGGGCCAGGACGGCGAGGTCGTCGGCCTCGTGGCGGGACCCGGAGACGCGCTCGGCGACCGCCGCCGCGATGGTCTCGGCGATGCAGTCGGCGGCGTGCGGACCGGGCCGGGTCAGCAACCGGACCAGGCCCTCCTCGCCGAGCTGGTCGCCCTCGGCGTCGCGGGCCTCGGTGACGCCGTCGGTGTAGAGCACCAGCGAGGCCCCCGGTTCCAGCGTCACCGGGACGCACGCGAAGCGGGTCTCGTCGCCCACGCCGAGCGGCCGGCCCACGACGCCGACCTCCTCCCAGCTCCCCGCCCGGCGCAGCAGCGGCCGGGGGTGGCCCGCGATGCTCAGCCGGCCCCGCACGCTGCCCGGTCCCGGGTCGAGCACCAGGCAGGCCGCGGTGACGAACCGCAGCGGACCGCCGGCCTGCTCGTGCAGCAGGGCGGAGTGGACGGCCGCCAGCACCTCGGCGGGGTCGCCGGAACCGGCCGCCGCGGCGCGGGCGGTGTGCCGGGTCAGCGCGGTGACCGCCGCCGCCTCGGCGCCGGTGCCGCAGACGTCGGCGATCAGGACCATCCAGCGCCCGTCGGGCAACGGGACGACGTCGTAGGTGTCGCCACCGACCAGCGCCGAGCCGCCGGGCCGGTACCGCGCCGCGAGCTCCAGCCCGGGGACGGGGGGCAGCGTCGCCGGCAGCAGGCTCCGCTGCAGGGTGTCGGCCAGCTCGCGCATCTCCGACTCCGCACGGAGCCGGCCGAGGAACTGCCCGATCTGACGGCCGGCGTTGCCCAGCACGTCCAGCAGCTCGGGCGGCACGGGTCGCGGCTGCCGGGTGAACAGCTCGCAGACGCCGAGCAGGGTGTCGCCGCGCAGCAGCGGGAACGCCACGCCGGTGCGGAACCCGGCCGAGCGCGCGGCCGTGGCGCCGTAGGTGGGCGGCGCGGTCTGCAGGTCCTCGATCGCGACGGGCTGCTGGCGGCGCCAGGTGAGGCCGGGCAGCCCCTGGCCGCGGACGAAGGTCAGCGGCAGCTTCGCGGCGTGCAGGGCGGCGACGTCCACGCCGGGCACCGCCCAGATGCCGCCGTAGGTCAGCCGCGTCCCGCTCTCGTCGGGCTGCCACAGGATCGCGCAGTCCCAGTCCAGCTCGGCGCAGAGCGAGGGGAGCAGCCGCTCGAAGGCGACGTCGGCGTCGGGGGCCTCGGTCAGCGCCGTCGTCACCCGCAGCGTCGCCGCCAGGTAGCGGCTCACCTGCAGCTGGCGTTCCAGCAGGATGGTGGTGCTGGCGTCACGGAGCACGGCGACCACGGCGGCACCGAGCTCGGGCAGGTCGGCCTGGCCGAGGGTCACGTCGATGGCCACCTCGTGGCCGTCGGCGTGCAGCGCCGGCAGCTGGGTGGTGTTGCCGACGAGCTCGCCCTGCCCGGTGGTGAGGAACCGGGTCATGTGCGCCCCGTGCCCCGACCGGAAGCGGGTGGGCATGATCGCCGTCAGCGGCCGGCCGACCACGTCGGCGGGGTCGTGGCCGAGCAGGCCGGTGACCGCGGCGTTGACGTAGACGATCCGGCCCTCGGCGTCCGCGGCCACGACGGTGTCGGGCAGGGACGCCAGCAACGAGACGGCAGAGGCGCCGGGAAGGCGCTCGGGCATGGTCCCTCCCCCGGGGTTGCCCTGTGCTGTTCCTCCAGGGTCGCACACCCGCGGTAGGAGCCCGGTCACTCCGTGTCGACAAATCGACGTGTCGGGGAGGTCAGGTACCGGTCTCCTCCGGCAGCTCGAGCGCCGTGGCCTCGACCCGGCCGGACAGCACGTCGGCGGCCACGTCGTCCACCGAGCGGCCGGCGGCGTACGCGGCGGCCCGCAGCAGGTCCAGCGCCCCCCGCGTGTCCGTACGGTGGGCGACGCTGAGCTGTCCCAGCGCCTCCCACACGACGGCGCGGCGCCGCGCGGCCGGGGTGCGCAGCCAGTGCGGGCCCGACGCCGGCTCCCAGTCCGACCAGATCGCCGCCTCGCTGAGGGCCGAGGTGACGAGCGCACCGACGGACATGGCCTCGAACACCGGCACCCGCCCGACGTCGGTCTCGTCGACGAGGAAGAGGTCGATCGCGACGTTGCCGGCCAGCGAGAGCGGCAGCGGCAGCGCGACGACGCCGCGGTAGGGCGTGCGGGCGAGCAGCAGCTCGGCGAAGGGCAGCCAGCGCCGGCGGAGGTCGTCGGTCATCGCGAACACCGGCTCGCCGTGGGTGTGGGCGGCCAGGCAGGGGCCGGTGCCGACGGTGAACTGCAGCCGCTCGGCGGTCGCGGCGTCGTCGGAGCTGGCGCCCAGGGGCAGCCGGCGGCCCGACCCGTCCTCGACGCTCAGCCCCGCCCCGTCGACCGGCAGTGTCTCCGCGCAGGCGCGCATCAGGCGGACGGGCAGCAGCTCGGGTCCGGTCAGGCCGGCGTCGGCTGCCCGGTCGAGCGCCGAGCCGAACCGCTCCGCGATGGTTCCCATCCCCGAGGGGTTCCCGGCCTGGTCAGGACCAACCGGGTCCTCGGTCCGTGGTGCTCGCCGCCCGATGGGTGTATGCCGCCTCGCGGACGTCGTCGTCGGACTCGAGGCCGGCGCCGAGCGCTCCGCCCACCGTGGCCAGCGAGCAGGTGAGCCACGCCAGCTCCAGGTAGTCCGACAGGTGGGCCGGGTGCCCGAGGCCCTCGGCGAACAGCGGCTGCACCACCAGCAGCAGCCCGCCGGCCAGCGCGAGCACGAACAGGACGGCGTACAGCGACAGCACACCGAGGACGACCGTCGCGGCGGTCGCCACGTTGAACAGCACCACCTGCTTGCGCACCCGCCGTCCGCGCGGCCGCTCCCACATCTGCGCCCCCACGATCAGCGTGACGACGACGGCCACGACCGAGCCGAGCGCGACCGTGGTCAGCCGCACCCAGCCGAAGGCGTCGGCCAGGCGCCACACGTCGCTGGTGATCAGCGCGAAGACGCCGGCGGCCACGGCGGCCGTCAGCGCGCGGGAGAGCCGGATCGCCAGCCGCCAGGGCTGGTTGGCCCGGACCATCCCGGCGAGCAGCCGGACGTTGCCGCCGAGCACCCGCGCGGTGAACCGGATGCCGTCGGCGTCGTCGTCATCGGCTGCCAGCTGCCGCAGCCGCCGGCCCAGCGCCGCGCGGTCGTCGGCGTCGATCTCGTCGTCCCCGGTGCCCAGCAGGTTCCGGACCAGGCCGACGGCGGTCTGCAGCGCCCGGCGGTGCCGGCCGACCGCACCCAGCGCGGGCAGGGAGAGGAGCGCGACCCCGTGCACCGGGCTGGCCGTACCGACCACCGGCCGGCGGGAGACCTCCAGCGGCACGTCGGTCAGCGCCACGGCGAGGTCCCAGTCCTCGGCGAGCAGCCGGGTGCGGGTGGCGGCGACGATCTCGTCGCCGTCGGCCGGGGGCTGCACGAGCCCGTCCTCGACGGTGCGGACGTCCCAGCGGACCTCCGGGTGCTGCGTGGTCAGCTCGGCGGCCAGCTCCGGCGCCAGCCGGAGCGCCAGCTCGGTGGCGGGGCCGGGTGCGGCGACCAGGCCGACGACGACGTCGGGCAGCGCGTCCGCACCGGGGAGGGGCAGCGGCGCCGGGGCGCTCAGCGCCGCCCGTCCAGGACCGCGGAGTAGACGCCGACCGTCTGCTGGGCGACCGCGGGCCAGCCGAACTCCGACAGCACCCGCTCGCGCCCGGCGGCGCCCATGGCCGCCGCGCGACGGGGGTCGGCGAGGAGCTCGGCGATGCCCGCGGCCAGCCCGGCCTCGAAGCTCGCGGGATCGGCGGCGTCGTAGGGGACCAGCAGCCCGGTCCGGCCTGAGTCGACGACCTCCGGGATGCCGCCGACCGCGCTGGCCACGACGGCGGTACCGCACGCGGCCGCCTCGAGGTTGACGATGCCGAGCGGCTCGTAGACCGACGGGCAGACGAACACGGTCGCGCCGGTGATCAGCGGCACCAGCTGCTCACGGGGCACCATCGACTCGATCCAGACGACGCCGCTCCGGCGGGCCTGCAGCGCGGCGACGGCCTCGGCGACCTGCTGGCGCTCGGCCGGGGTGTCGGGGGCGCCGGCGCACAGCACCAGCCCGGCCTCGGGAGGCAGCAGGTCGGCGGCGGCCAGCAGGTGGGTCAGCCCCTTCTGCCGCGTGATCCGGCCGACGAACAGGGCGTACGGCCGGTCGGGGTCCACGCCCAGGGAGCGGACGACGTCGGGCGCCGGCACGGGGCGGTAGGCCTCGGCGTCGACGCCGTTGTGGACGACGTGCACCCGCGCCGGGTCCAGCTCGGGGTAGACGGCCAGCACGTCGTCGCGCATGCCGGCGCTGACCGCGATCACCGCGTCGGCCGACAGGTAGGCGGTCCGCTCGACCCAGGAGGAGAGCCGGTAGCCCCCGCCGAGCTGCTCGGCCTTCCACGGCCGGCGGGGCTCCAGCGAGTGGGCGGTCACCACGTGGGGGACCCCGTGCACCAGGCCGGCGAGCAGCCCCGCGCCGTTGGCGTACCAGGTGTGGGTGTGCACCAGGTCGGTGCCGCCGAGGGCGGCGGCGATCTCGACGTCGGTGCCCAGCGCCTGCAGCGCGCCGTTGGCCGCGGTGAGCCCCGCCGGGACGGCGTACCCGGCGGCGTCCGCCCGCTGCGCGCCGAAGGCGTGCACGTCGATCTCGGGCCCGGCCGGGAGGGAGCGCAGCGCCGCCACGAGGTGCTCCACGTGCACGCCGGCGCCGCCGTAGACGTCCGGCGGCCACTCCCTGGTCACGATGCCGATGCGCACCCCGACAGCCTAGGAGGGGCCTCGTCCCCCGGCCCGGCGGCGGGCACTCCGTCACCCGTGGGAGCGGTAACGGCGCTGCTGAGGGGTTACCGGCGCGCGGAGGCGGATACGTTGACCGCATGCGTGGCGGTCCCCGGGTGCTCGGCATCGTCCTTGCCGGTGGTGAGGGCAAGCGTCTGGCGCCCCTGACCCAGGACCGGGCCAAGCCCGCGGTGCCCTTCGGGGGCAACTACCGGCTGATCGACTTCGTGCTCTCCAACCTCGTCAACGGCGAGATCCGGCAGATCGCGGTGCTCACCCAGTACAAGAGCCACAGCCTCGACCGGCACATCACGACCACCTGGCGGATGTCGCAGCTGCTGGGCAACTACGTGACGCCGGTGCCGGCGCAGCAGCGGCTGGGCCCGCGCTGGTACATGGGCAGCGCCGACGCGATCTTCCAGAGCCTGAACCTGATCTACGACGCCCGGCCCGACATCGTCGTGGTCTTCGGTGCCGACCACGTGTACCGCATGGACCCGCAGCAGATGATCGACCAGCACCTGCAGACCGGTGCCGCGGTCACGATCGCCGGCCTCCGCGTGCCGCGGAGCGAGGCGAGCGGATTCGGGATCATCGACGCCGGCGCCGACGGCCGGGTGCGGCAGTTCCTGGAGAAGCCCGCGGACCCGCCCGGGCTGCCGGACTCCCCGGAGGAGAGCTTCGCCTCCATGGGGAACTACGTGTTCAGCACCGACGCCCTGCTCGAAGCGCTGCGGACCGACGCGGAGGACCCGCACTCCGTGCACGACATGGGCGGCTCGATCATGCCGATGCTCGCCGAGGCCGGCGAGGCGTGGGTCTACGACTTCTCCACCAACGTCGTCCCGGGCGCCAGCGAGCGTGACCACGGCTACTGGCGCGACGTCGGGACCATCGACAGCTACTTCGACGCGCACATGGACCTGGTGTCGGTGACGCCGGTGTTCAACCTCTACAACGACCGCTGGCCCATCTGGACCCTGCCGCCGCAGCTGCCGCCGGCGAAGTTCGTGCTCGGCGGGCGGGCCGAGGAGTCGATGGTCAGCGCCGGGGCGATCATCGGCGGCGGCTCGGTGCACCACTCGGTGGTCTCCCCGGGCGTGCGCATCGACCGCGGTGCCCGGGTCGAGGACAGCGTCCTGATGGACGGCGTGCAGATCGGTGAGGGCGCCTACGTCCGCCGGGCCATCCTCGACAAGAACGTCGTCGTCCCGCCGTGGGCGCGGATCGGGGTCGACCTCGCGGCCGACCGCGGGCGCTACCACGTCAGCGAGGGCGGCGTGACCGTGCTCGGCAAGGGAGCGCGGGCGCTCCTCTAGTGGAGCCGCTCGTCGTCACGCTGCTGCTGGGCGCCGAGGCGCAGCAGCGGTTCGACCGGCTGCGGGCCACGCACTTCCCGCCGGAGCGCAACCACCTGGCCGCGCACGTGACGCTGTTCCACGCCCTGCCGGGGGCCGAGCGGGCGCGGGTGGACGCCGACCTCGCCGCAGCCGCGGGGCGGCCGGCCTTCGGCGTGGCGGTCACCGGGGTGCGCTCCCTCGGCCGCGGGGTCGCCTACACGCTCGCCTCGCCCGAGCTGGCGCAGCTGCGGGCCGGCCTCGCCGACCGCTGGGCGCCGTGGCTGACCCCGCAGGACCGGCAGAAGCACGCCCCGCACGTCACGGTGCAGAACAAGGTCGACCCCGCGACGAGCTCGGCGCTGCACGCCGAGCTCGCCGCCGGGTTCGTGCCGGAGACGGTGCCCGCCCGGGGGCTGGGCCTGTGGCGGTACCTCGGCGGACCGTGGGAGCCGCTGGCCGAGCACCTCTTCGACGCGGCCTAGAGGTCGGCCGGGACCTGCTCGATCGACGGGTAGCCGGCGGCCAGCGCGTCGTAGTCGGTGACCGGGTCGGGGTTCGACTGGTCGCATGTCGAGGCGAACGGGTCGGCGCCCTCGGGGAACGACTCGGCCAGCACGGTCTCCTGCAGCTCGCCCATGGACGACACCGGGCAGGCGGGGACGTTGATGCTCGTCACCGTGTCCGCCTGGGCGGTGCCGGCCAGCAGGGCGTCGCGGTTCTCCTCGATCCAGTCGAGGGCGAGCTCCGCGGCGAACTCGAACTGCTCCTGGTCCAGCTGCAGGTTCGCGCTCACCGCGAGGGCGGGCACCCCGCGGCGGATGGCCGTCCGGCCCACGCCGACGGTGCCCGAGAGGGCGGCGAACGGCCCGATGTTCTGTCCGGGGTTGATCCCGGAGACGACGAGGTGGGGATCGAGGTCCAGCTCGTCGAGACCCACCACCACGGTGTCGGCCGGGAACCCGTTGACGGCCGTGCCGCTGACGCCGGCGGGGGTGGCCCCCTCCTGGTAGGTGACCACGCCCTCGCTGCGGGTGTCGGAGCTGCCGCTGCGCTGGTCCGCCGGTGCGACGAGCGTGACCTCGACGTCGGGCAGCGCCGAGAGCCGTCCGAGGAGCACGTCGATCGCCGGGTTGGTGATCCCGTCGTCGTTGGAGTACAGGATGCGCAGCGGCTCCGCAGGCGCCTCGCTGGTCTCGGTCGCCGCGGCGGCCGGGGCGTCGTCGCCGCCGTCGTCGTCGCTCCCGCAGGCGGCCAGCAGCGAGGCGAGGGCGAGCGCGGCGGCGGCCGCGCGGATGTCGAGGGAACGGCGCACAGGGGTCCTCCGGGATCTGGGATGGGCCGCTGGAGTGTTCCGGGTCACGTCGGATGAGGTCCAAGACCCGCGCGGTCGAACCCATGCCCCCAGGGCATGGGTCGTTCCTAGGCTGCGCGCATGAACCTCCAGCAGCTGCGCTATGTCGTGGCGACGGCGGACGCCGGAACCATGACCGGTGCCGCGGCCGCCTGCCACGTCGCGCAGCCGGCCCTGAGCCGCGCCGTCCGCGCGCTCGAGCGCGAGCTGGGCCTGTCGCTCTTCCGGCGGGACGGGCGGCGGGTGGCGATCACCGACGAGGGCCGGGCGGTGGTCGCCGCGGCCCGCCGGGCGCTCGGCGAGGTCGCGCTGATCGAGGGCCTGGCCGGCCGGGTCGCCCGGCAGACGACCGTGACCGTCGCGGCGACCCCGACGATCCAGGCCGACCTCGGCTCGGGTCTGCTCGGGGAGTTCCGGCAGCGGTACCCGCACTTCCCGGTCCGGCTGCTGCACTGCCCGAGCGCCGAGGCGGTCGGCGAGGCGGTGGCCGACGGGCGGGCCGACGCCGGGGTCTGCGACCTGCCCGTGTCCGGGGACCTCGTCGAGCTCCCGTTCGAGACCCGGGAGGTCGTGCTCATCGCGCCACCCGGAGCCGACCTGCCCGACCCGGTCCCGATGGCCTCGGTCGCCGCCCTCCCGCTCATCGTCCCCACCCGGGGGGACCGCCGCCGGGGGATCGAGGCGATGGTCGCCGGGGCGGGGGTGGAGCTCCGGGTGGGCTTCGAGAGCGACGAGCGCTCGTCGTGGATCCCCGCGGTGCTCGCCGGGTTCGGCGGCTGCCTCTGGTACCGGGCCCAGGGTGCCGAGGCCGCTGCGCTGGGCGCCCGGGTCATGGGGCTCGACCCGCCGATGCGCTTGTCCATCGGGGTGGTGCACCGCGAAGAGCACCTCGCGCCGCCGGTCGCCGGTCTGGTGCGGCTGGCGCGGGAACGCACGTCCCCGCCGGAGTGACCGCCGTCCGGGTTCAGCGGGCGGTGCTGGCCACCAGGAGGCCCGCGCCGATCGGCAGGACGGCGGAGGTGAGCCGGTCGTCCTCGCGCACCCGGCGGGCGACGTCCCGCCAGGCCACCGTGGCCGGGTCGCGCACGGACCGGTCGGCGATGCGACCTCCCTCGAGCAGGCCGTGGCAGACCAGCAGCCCACCGGGGCGCAGCAGCTCGACCAGCCCCGGCAGCTCCGCGCTGTAGTCGGTCGGCGCGGTCGCGCAGACCACCAGGTCGTACGCGCCCGGGGACAGCCGGGGGAGGACCTCCGCCGGGGACCCGAAGATCATCCGGGTGCGGCCCTGGGGGTGCCCCGCGTCGGTGAACGCCCGGCGCGCGGCGCGCTGCTGCTCGGCGTCGGTGTCCAGGCAGGTGAGCACGCCGTCGCGGCGCATGCCCTCCAGCAGCCACAGGCCGCTGATGCCGCCGCCGCTGCCCACCGAGACGACGGCGCGGGCGCCGGCCCCGGAGGCGAGGACGGCGAGGGTGGCGCCGACCGCGGGGCTGATCGGCACCGGCCCGGGGAACTGCTCGGCCCGGGCACGCGCCGCGGTCAGGGCCGGTGTCTCGGCGGCGAACCGGTCGGCGTAGGCCCGTCCCGGGTCCCCGTTCGGCTCTCCGCCCTCGTTGCCGTACGGCGGCCGTCCCTGGGCGCTCATCAGGAGCGAGGGTAGTGGCGGCCGGCGGCGTCCCCGCGCGCGGCGCAGGCTGTGAAGTGCCTGTGAACGGGAACACCCACCCGCGGGGTCCGTTGGAGGTGATGTGCGACCTGCCCGAGCCGCGAGTACACCCGTCGGAGCCAGTCCCGCCGCGTCCGGACCGGGAACCGCGGGCCCCGTCTGCGATCCTGGGGGCGTGCCCGAGCCCACCGCCTCCGTTCCGGAGGAGCAGCCCGCCGGTGCGGCCTGGGTCGCGCCCACGTGGGAGCAGGTCGTCCGCGACCACTCCGCCCGCGTGTACCGGCTGGCCTACCGCCTGTCGGGCAACCCGCAGGACGCCGAGGACCTCACCCAGGAGACCTTCGTCCGGGTGTTCCGCTCGCTGGCCGACTTCTCGCCCGGCACCTTCGAGGGCTGGCTGCACCGGATCACGACCAACCTGTTCCTCGACATGGTCCGGCGCCGGCAGCGGATCCGCTTCGACGCGCTGCCCGAGGACACCGAGCGGCTGCCCGGTACCTCGCCCAGCCCCGAGCAGGTCTACGCCGACACCCACCTCGACCCGCAGGTGCAGGCCGCGCTCGACGCCCTCGCGCCGGAGTTCCGCGTGGCCGTCGTCCTCTGCGACATCGAGGGTCTGACCTACGAGGAGATCGCGGCCACCCTGGGCATCAAGCTCGGCACGGTCCGCAGCCGCATCCACCGCGGCCGGGTCCAGCTCCGCGCGGCGCTGGCCCACCTCGCGCCGCGGCGCCCCGAGGCGGTCCCGGCGGAGGAGGGCGGGGCATGAGCCTCCCCGAGAGCCACCTCGCGCAAGAAGCCATCGCCGCCCTCGTCGACGGCGAGCTGGCCAGCGGTCCCGCCACCCGCGCGGCCCGGCACCTGACCGGCTGCGTGTCCTGCCGCATGGCCGTGGAGGCCCAGCGGGAGGCCAAGGAGGCCCTGCACCGGGCCACCGACGTGGCGATCCCCGGCGACCTGCTCAGCCGGCTGCGCGACATCCCGTTCACCGCGGAGGTGCCCGGGGCCGGTGGCCCCGGGGCGCTGAGCGCCGACTCCGGCCACCTCACCCTCCGCGACGGCAGCGGCGCCTGGTCGGTCTCGCTGGAGCCGCATCCCGTGCCCGCGGCCCGGCCCGGGTCCGCACGCTGGCTGCGCCGGGGGCTGGCCGGCACGCTCGCCGGTCTCGGCATCGGCGTCACCGCGCTGGCCCTGAGCCTCCCCGGTCCCGACGAGCACGCCGGCGGCCCGGCCGATCCGGTCGCCGACTCGCGGGTCCCCGCCGAGCGCAGCGAGGTCGTGCCGCCGGTGGTGCGCACCCTCACCGTCGGTGCCCCGACCGCCGCCGTCGTCCCCGCGGGCACCCGCGCCGGCACCCCCTGACCCCCTGACCGCCTGACCGCCCCGCCCTGAGCACCAGCCGACCGACCGACGCCCCGCGCCCGGGGGAGGACCCGCTGCCCGAGACCCCGCCGTCCCCCGAGGGGGACGACCGTTCCGCCGTCGGCGGGTCCCCGGACGAGGTGTTCGCGCGGCCGGCCGGCCGCCCGGACGGCTTCGACCCGCCGGCCGCACGGCACCGCGCCGCCGCGCCGGCCCCCGCCGAGCCCAGCCCGGCCCTCCGCTCGGCGTTCGGCCGCCCGGCCGAGGTCGGTGGCACCTTCGCCGACGGCCGGCCGCCCCTGCCGCCCCGGCCCGCCGCCCCGCCGCCGCCGGAGGCGGTCCTCCGCGCCTTCGCCCCGCCGGGCACCGACCGCCGCGGCCTCCAAGAGCCCCCCGGTGGCCGGCCCGGGAGCCGGCGCACCTCGTCCGGGCCGTGGTGGAAGGCCGACGCCCGGAACGACCCGTGGCGCGACCCGCACGCGCCCGCCGCCCTCACCGGGCCCGCCGTCTTCCCCGACGAGGACGAGCAGGACGGCCCGGTCGTCGTCGACGGGAAGGGCCGCAAGCGGCTGCGCCTGCGTGACCTGTCGATCCGGATCTCGGCCCTCGTGCTGCTCGGGGTCCTGGTCATCGGTGCGCTCGGTGGCGCGCTGGGCTACTGGCTGACGCGGACCGCCGCCGAGTCGCCGCTGCTGGACCCCGACTCGCAGCTGTCGGAGGTCGACGAGGGCGTCGTCCGCGAGCCGGGCTCGGTCGCCGAGATCGCCGAGGCCATCACGCCCGCCGTGGTGTCGATCGAGGTCCGGCTCGGGGACGCCGGCGCCACCGGCTCCGGGGTCGTGGTCGACGGCGCCAACGGCTACATCGTCACGAACAACCACGTGGTCTCCGCCGCCGACGGCAACGACGACGCGGAGATCCGCGCGGTCTTCTCCGACGGCAGCGGCTCCGAGGCCCGGATCGTCGGCCGCGACCCGGCCAGCGACATCGCCGTCATCAAGGTGGAGAAGCCCGGCCTGGTCGAGGCCTCGCTCGGCAGCGTCGACGACCTGGTGGTCGGCGACCCGGTCATCGCCGTCGGCTCGCCGCTCGGCCTGGCCGGCACGGTCACCAGCGGCATCGTCAGCGCGCTCGACCGGCCGGTCCGGTTGTCCGGCGAGGGCAGCGACACCAACGCCGTCATCAGCGCCGTGCAGACCGACGCCCCCATCAACCCGGGCAACTCCGGCGGCGCGCTGGTCGACGCCACCGGATCGGTGATCGGCATCAACACCGCCATCGCCTCGCTCGGCGGCGGCAGCGTGGGCCTCGGCTTCGCCATCCCCATCGACCACGCCCGCGACATCGCCGAGCAGCTCATCTCCACCGGTGAGGCGGTGCACGCCACGCTCGGGGTCAACGCGCGGTCGGTCACCGACGGCACCCGCGACGGCGCGCTGGTCGTCAACGTCGAGCCCGACGGCCCTGCGGCCGAGGCGGGCCTGCGCGAGCAGGACGTGATCATCGCCCTGGACGGCATGCCGGTCGGCAGCTCCGAGGATCTGGTGGTCGCCTACGACGCCCACCGGCCGGGTGACCGGGTGACGATCGAGTACGTGCGCGGCGGGGACGAGTCGACGACGGTCGAGGCCGTTCTCACTCAGGCGTAGCGCCCCACCCCGCCCGCGGGGGACCTACGCTGGGACTGCCCGCAGGGTGCGGCCGAGCAGGACGGGAGCTGCGGTGTTCGACTCGATCGGCTGGGGCGAGATCGTCGTCCTCGCGCTGGCCGCGTTGTTCATCTTCGGTCCGGAGCGGCTGCCGGACCTGGCCAAGGACGCCGCGTCCGGGCTCAAGAAGCTGCGCGGCGCGCTGACCGGCGTCCGGGCGCAGGTGGACGAGTCGCTGGGCGACGACCTCGCCGGTCTGCGCGACCTCGACCTGCGCAAGTACCACCCGAAGACCTTCATCCGCGACCAGCTCTTCGCCGACGACGACGCCCCGCCCGTGCGCCGCGGCACCGCCACCGGCAACGGGTCCGGCGGGCTGGCGGGGGAGACCGCCGCGGCGACGGCGGCTCTCGCGGGCGCCGCCCCCAGCCGGCGGGCGCTCGCCGCGCGGAGCGCCGCCCCGCGGCCCCGCGACACCGGCACCCCACCGCCCTTCGACGTCGACGCGACGTAGCCGCACACCCGCTTTTGCGGTTCTCCTCGTGCTCCTGCGGTGCTGCAGCACCGCAAGAGAACGCGCAACACCGCGAAAGCGCACAGAGGCCGGCCTCCCTGACGGGAGACCGGCCTCTGGTGGTTCAGCTCAGTGCTTGACCGGGGTCAGGCCGAGGGACATGCCGGACAGGCCGCGCTGGCGGACGGCGAGGGAGTCGGCGATCTTCTCCAGTGCCTTGGCCGCGGGCGACTCCGGCTCGGCGAGCACGATCGGGGCGCCGTTGTCGCCGGCCTCGCGCAGCCGGGTGTCGAGCGGGATCTGGCCGAGCAGCGGCACGCGGGCGCCGAGGGTCTTGGTGAGCGCGTCCGAGACCGCCTCGCCACCACCGGAGCCGAAGACCTCCATGCGGGAGCCGTCGGGCATGTCCATCCACGACATGTTCTCCACGACGCCGACCACCTGCTGGTGGGTCTGCGTGGCGATCGCCCCGGCTCGCTCGGCCACCTCGGCGGCGGCGAGCTGCGGCGTCGTCACGACGAGGATCTCGGCGTTGGGCACCAGCTGGGCCACCGAGATCGCGACGTCACCGGTGCCCGGCGGGAGGTCCATGAGCAGGACGTCGAGGTCGCCCCACCACACGTCGGCGAGGAACTGCTGCAGCGCGCGGTGCAGCATCGGCCCACGCCAGACGACCGGGGTGTTGCCCGGGGTGAACATGCCGATCGAGATGACCTTCACGCCGTAGGACTGCGGCGGCATGATCATGTTGTCGACCTGGGTGGGCTTGTCGTCGACGCCGAGCATGCGGGGCACGGAGTGGCCGTAGATGTCGGCGTCCACCACGCCGACCGACAGCCCGCGCTTGGCCAGGGCGGCGGCCAGGTTCACCGTCACGCTGGACTTGCCGACGCCGCCCTTGCCGGAGGCGACGGCGTAGACGCGGGTCAGCGAGCCCGGCTGGGCGAAGGGGATGACCGGGTCGGCGGTGTCGCTGCCGCGCACCGTCTTGCGCAGCTCGGCGCGCTGCTCGTCGTTCATCACGTCGAGCTCGACCGACACCGAGGTGACACCGGCGACGGCACCGACGGCCTGGGTGACCCGGTTGGTGATCGTCTCGCGCATCGGGCAGCCCGCGACGGTCAGGTAGACCGCGACGTGGACGGCGCCGTCGGCACCGATCTGCACGTCCTTGAGCATGCCGAGCTCGGTGATGGGCCGGTTGATCTCCGGGTCCTGGACGGTGGCCAGGGCGGCGTTGATCGCGTCGAGCGCCGGCTGACCGGTCAGGGTGTCGGACATCGGGATGTGGGTCTCCTTCGACGGGGCGCCCGTTCCGGCCTCCGGCCTCGGCGCCACCTGCGCACACGGGTCTGCAGCCACTGTACGGCGGGCTGCGCGGCGGCCCCGCCGTCGCCGGGGTGATCTGCTGCTCAGCTGCTGACATGCTCGCGGGCATGAGCAGCGCCGAGAGCCCGACACCCGACGCCGAACGCATCGAGGTCAGCCGGTTCGTCCCGGCGCCCCCGCCCGAGGTCTTCGCCGTGCTGCGCGATCCCCAGGGGCACGTCGACATCGACGCCTCCGGGATGCTCATGGACGCCGAGGGGGAGCCGGTGTCGGCCGTCGGCGACCGCTTCCTGGTGCACATGGACCGCGAGGCGCTGGGTGACTTCCCGATGGGCCAGTACGACGTCGAGGTCGTGATCACCGCCTTCGAGCCCGACCGCGAGATCGCCTGGACCATCGAGGGCACGGTCAAGCCGCCGCTGCGGCACGTCTACGGCTACCGGCTCGAGGAGGTCGAGGGCGGCACCCGGGTGACGTCGTACTACGACTGGTCGGACCTGCGCGAGGACTACCGGGCGTTCCTGTCCTTCCCGATCGTCCCGGAGAGCGCCCTCAAGGGGACGCTGGGCATCCTCGACCGGACCGTGCGCCGGCGGCGCACCCGCTCCGCCTAGCCTCGGCGGACGTGCCCGACGCCGCCCGCACCGCCGTCCTCCGCGACGCCATCGGGCTGGGGGTGGCGGTCGGGCTCTACGGCGTCGCGTTCGGCGCGGCCGCCGCCGCGGCCGGACTCGACGCCTGGCAGGCGCTGGTGATGTCGCTGCTGATGTTCACCGGCGCCTCGCAGTTCGCGCTGGTCGGCGTGCTCGGCGCCGGGGGCAGCGCCCTGGCCGCGGCCGGCAGCGCGCTGCTGCTGGGCACCCGCAACACGGTCTACGGCGTCCGGCTGCTGCCGCTGCTGCGTCCGCGCGGCCTGGGCCGGGTCGGCACCGCCCACTGGGTCATCGACGAGACGACGGCGATGGCGGTGGCCGCGCCCGACCGCCGCCTGGCCCGCGTGGCCTTCCTCGCCACGGGCGCCAGCGTCTACCTGCTGTGGAACGCCACCACTGTCGTCGGGGCGCTGGGGTCGGCGGCGCTGGGGGACACCGCCCAGGCGGCGCTCGACGCCGTCGTCCCCGCGGCGTTCCTCGCCCTGCTGTGGCCACGGCTGCGCACGCCGTTCCCGGAGGCGGCCGTGCAGCGCCGGGTCGCGCTCGGCGGCGCCGTCGTCGCACTGGCGCTCACGCCGTTCGTGCCGGCGGGCGTGCAGGTGATCGCCGCCGTGGTGGCGGTCGCGCTGGCCGGCCGGCCGCGTCCGCGGGCGGGGGTGGCCGCATGAGCTCCGGGACGATGTGGACGCTCGTGCTCGGCGCCTCGCTGGGCTGCTACCTGCTCAAGCTGGCCGGGCTGTCGGTGCCGGCCCGGTGGGTGGAGCAGCCGTACGTGGCGCGGACGGTGGACTTCGTCCCCGCGGCCCTGCTCGCCGCGCTGGTCGCCGTCCAGGCGGTGGCCTCGGAACAGGAGCTGACGGTCGACGGCCGGCTGGCCGGGCTGGCCGTCGCCGCGCTGGCGCTGGCGCTACGGGCGCCGTTCATCGTGGTCCTCGTGCTCGCCGGCGCCACCGGGGCGCTGGTGCACGTGCTCGCCTAGAACAACCGGCTGTCGCGCTGCTCCAGGTCCAGCAGGAAGCGCTTGCGGGGCAGGCCGCCGCCGAAGCCGACCAGGCTGCCGTCGGCACCGACCACGCGGTGGCACGGGACGACGACGGCGACGGGGTTCCGTCCGCACGCCAGCCCCACCGCCTGCGCTCCGCCCGGTTCGCCGACCGCCCGCGCCACCTGGCCGTAGGTGTGGGTCTCGCCGTAGGGGATGCGCGCGAGCTCCGCCCACACCGCGAGCTCGAAGGTGCTGCCGACCAGGTGGTGCGCGAGATCGAAGTCCGCGCGGTCGCCGCGGAAGTACTCGCCCAGCTGGGCGGCCACCGGAGCGAGCGCCGCGTCGTCGCGCTGCCCGAGGTCGGCGTCGGCACCCGGTGGCTCGAGGTACAGCCGGACCAGGACGCCGTCGGTGGCGACGACGGTCAGCGGCCCGATCGGCGAGGGCACGGTCGCGTGCGCGCGCATGCCCGTCAGTCTGCCGTCCCGGACCGACAGGACCGGTGCGGCTACTTCGCGCCCTCGGCCTGCGCCCGGGCGGCCTCGCGCTCCTTCTTCTTGCGCTTCTTCTCCCGGTGCTCGCCGTCCTCCTCGAGGAGCCGGCCCAGCTCGCCGCGGATGAAGTCCCGCGTGGCCAGCTCGCCGACCGCCACGCGCAGCGCCGCCAGCTCCCGCGCGAGGTACTCGGTGTCGGCCCGGGTGCTCGCGGCGCGGGCGCGGTCCTCCTCGGCCTGCACCCGGTCGCGGTCGGCCTGCCGGTTCTGCGCCAGCAGGATCAGCGGCGCGGCGTAGGCGGCCTGGGTGGAGAAGGCCAGGTTGAGCAGGATGAACGGATAGGGGTCCCACCGCAGGTTGACGGCGGCCACGTTCAGCGTGATCCAGACGATGACGATGATCGTCTGGACGGCGAGGAAGCGCCCGGTCCCGAGGAACCGGGCGATGCCCTCGGCGAACCGCCCGACCGCGTCGGGGTCCAGCCGCAGGAAGTTGCTGAGCCCCCGCGTCGAGCCCCGCGGGACGTCGAGCCGACGCCCGGGGTCAGCCACGCCGGGCCCGCTCGCGCCAGTCCTCGGGCAGCAGGTGGTCCAGCACGTCGTCCACGCTCACGGCGCCGACGAGCCGGCCCTTGTCGTCGACGACCGGCGCGGCGACCAGGTTGTAGGTGGCGAAGTAGTGGGTGACCTCGGCGAGGGGGGCCGCCGGGCGGAGCGGCTCGAGGTCGTCGAGGACCCCGCTGACCAGGCTCGACGGTGGCTCGCGCAGCAGCCGCTGGATGTGCGCCAGCCCGAGGTAGCGGCCGGTGGGGGTGGCCGACGGGGGACGGCAGACGTAGACCTGGCTGGCCAGCGCCGGGGTGAGCTCCGGCGCGCGGACCCGGGCCAGTGCCTCGGCGATCGTCGCGTCGGGCGTGAGGATCACCGGCTCGCTGGTCATGATCCCGCCGGCGGTGTCCTCGGAGTACTGCAGCAGCTGGCGGACCGGCGCGGCCTCGTCGGGCTCCATGAGCTCCAGCAGCCGGTTGCGGTCGACGTTGGAGAGCTCGGCGAGCAGGTCGGCGGCGTCGTCGGGGTCCATCTCCTCGAGGACGTCGGCGGCTCGGGACTCGTCCAGGGTGCCGAGGATGACCACCTGCTCGGCCTCGGGCAGCTCGCCGAGGACGTCGGCCAGCCGCTCGTCGTCGAGGGCCTCGGCGACCTCGTGCCGCCGCTTGATCGGCAGGTCCTGCAGCGCGTGGGCCAGGTCGGCGGCGTTGAGCTCGCGGTAGGTGGCGATCAGCGTCTCGGTGCCCTGACCGGACTGGGGGAGGGCCAGCCCACCGACCTCGGCCCAGGCCAGCTGGTGCAGCTGCCCGCGGCGGCCGATCCGGCCCGGCTCCTGGACGGCGAGCCGGGTGACCTGCCAGTCACCGGTGCGGGTCTGCTCGATGCCGGCGTCGACGACGGAGGCCGGGCGGCCCGACTCGCTGATCGTCACGGTCCGGTCCAGCAGCTCGCCGAGCACCAGCGTCTCGCCGCGGCGCTGCTCGAACCGCTTGAGGTTGATCGTGCCCGAGGAGAGCACCACCGAGCCCGGGTCGATCGCGGTGACCCGGCCCATCGGCACGAAGATGCGCCGGCGCGCCACCACCTCGACGACCAGCCCCAGGACCCGGGGGGAGGCGGTGTCCACGCGCAGCGCGATGACGACGTCGCGCACCTTGCCGACCCGGTCGCCGTTGGGGTCGAAGACGGTCAGTCCGGCGAGCCGCGAGACGTAGGCCCGCGTCACCGTCGTCATGGGCGCTGAGGCTACCGTCGGGTGCCGTGGACGCCCCGGCAGCAGCTCTGGACTACGAGATCGTCGACGTGTTCGCGCCGCGACCGTTCGCCGGGAACCCCCTCGCCGTGGTCTTCGACGCCGACGACCTGACCACCGCCCAGTGCCAGGCGCTGGCGAACGAGTTCGCGCTCTCGGAGACCTCGTTCCTGATGGCCCCGCGGGAGGGCGGCGACTACCGGGTGCGGATCTTCACCCCGAACACCGAGCTGCCCTTCGCCGGGCACCCGAGCGTCGGGGCCGCGCACACCCTCGTGCGCACCGGCCGGCTCCGGGCCGGCACGGTGCGCCAGGAGTGCGGCGCCGGCGTCCTCGACGTGGTGGTGGACGACGGCGGCGCCCGGCTCTCCGGTGGCCGACCGACCCTCGAGGAGGGGCCCGACCCGGCCGACCTCGCCGAGGCCCTCGGTCTGACGCCCGCCGACCTGGTCGGGCAGCCCGCCGACGTCGCCGGTTGCGGGCTCCCCTTCACCTACCTGCACGTGCACCCCGACGCCGTCGACCGGGCGGTGCCCGATCCGGCGGCCCTGGAGCGGGTGGGCGGGGGCGGGGTCTCCGTCTTCTCCTGGGACCACACGACCGCGACCGCCCGGGCTCGGGTCTTCGCCGGCGGCCTCGGGTTCGGGGAGGACCCGGCCACGGGCTCCGCGGCGCTGGGCACCGGCGTGTGGCTGGTCGCCGCGGGGCTGCTCCGCGGCGAGGGCGTGAGCGACTACGTCGTCTCCCAGGGCGAGCTCATGGGCCGGCCCTCGGTGCTCACCTGCACCGTGACGGCCACCGCCGGGGCGGCCCTCGCCGCCACGGTCGCCGGGGCGGTCGTGCCGGTCGCCTCGGGCCGCATCCGCGTGCCGTGAGCGCGGGCACCGCGTGGGCGGTCCACCGGCCGGGACCGCGCGAGCTCGGCGTCCTCTCCCTCGCCGTCGTCGGCATCAGCCTGTCCGCGCCGCTGACGACGCTGCTCACCGCACCGATGCTGGCGCTGGCCTTCTGGCGCAACGCCGCCGGCGCGGGCGTGCTGCTGCCGGTCCTCGCCGTGCGGGAGCGGGCCACGCTGGAGGGGCTGCGGCTGCGGGACCTCGGCAGCTCCGTCGTCGCCGGGCTCTTCCTCGCCGCCCACTTCGCCTCGTGGCTGCCCAGCCTGTCGATGACGACGGTCGCCGCGTCCACCGCGCTGGTGACCACCACCCCGATCTGGACGGCGCTCGCGGCCCGGGCCGTCGGGGTCCGGCTGCCCGCAGCCGTCTGGGCCGGGCTGTGGCTGGCCGTCCTCGGGGTGGCGCTCATCGCCGGCGTGGACGTCACGGTGAGCACCCGGGCGCTGGCCGGTGACGCGCTGGCGCTGCTCGGCGCGATCTGCGCCGGCGGCTACGTGCTCGCCGGGGCCCGCGCGCGTGCCCGGTTGTCGACGTCGGCCTACGCGGTCGTCTGCTACGGGGTGTGCGCGGTCGTGATCGCCGGAGCCGCGCTCATCACCGGCACCCCGCTGGGCGGCTTCTCGGCCCGCGACTGGTGGCTGATCGCGGCCATCACCTTCTGCGCGCAGCTGCTCGGGCACACGCTGCTGAACCAGGTGCTGGCCTCGGTCGGCCCGACGATGGTCAGCCTCGTCGTGCTGCTGGAGGTGCCGGGTGCGCTGCTGTTCGCGCTGGTGCTGCTCGGTCAGCTGCCGCCGGTGCTGGCGCTGCCGGGCGTGCTGCTCGTCGTCGCCGGGGTGGGTCTCGTGGTCCGCGCCAGCCGGCCGGTCACGCTCGTGGAACCGGCCACATAGCCCGACCTGGGACGGCGGAGTGATCACGCCGTCATTACCCTCCGGTAGCTGAGGGGCGGCGAGGGCGCCGCCGAACCCACCGCTGGAGGCACCGTGGCCGAGCTCCGTTCCCGTCGTTCCAACCTGGCCGTCCCGGGCAGCAACCCGCGCTTCCTGGAGAAGGCGAAGGGGCTGAACGCCGACCAGGTCTTCCTGGACCTGGAGGACGCCTGCGCGCCGCTGGCCAAGCCCGGTGCCCGCAAGAACATCGTCGCGGCGCTCAACGAGGGCGGCTGGGGCGACAAGATCCGCACCGTCCGCGTGAACGACTGGACGACGGAGTGGACGTTCCAGGACGTCCTCGAGGTGGTCGGCGGGGCCGGCGCGAACCTCGACTGCATCATGCTGCCGAAGGTCCAGGACGCCGCTCAGGTCAAGGCGCTGGACATGCTGCTCACCCAGATCGAGAAGGCCAACGGCCTGGAGGTCGGCCGGATCGGCATCGAGGCGCAGATCGAGACCGCGCAGGGCCTGATCAACGTCAACGACATCGCCTTCGCCAGCGACCGCATCGAGACGATCATCTTCGGCCCGGCCGACTTCATGGCCAGCATCAACATGAAGTCGCTGGTGGTCGGCGCCCTGCACCCGGACTACCCGGGCGACCCGTTCCACTACATCCTCATGCAGATCCTCATGGCCGCCCGCGCCCGCGGCGTGCAGGCCATCGACGGGCCCTTCCTGCAGGTGCGCGACGTGCCCGCGTTCGAGGAGGTCGCCAAGCGCTCGGCGGTGCTGGGCTTCGACGGCAAGTGGGTGCTGCACCCGGGCCAGGTCGACGCGGCGAACGAGATCTACTCGCCGTCCCAGGAGGACTACGACCACGCCGAGCTGATCCTCGACGCCTACGACTGGGCGACCTCGGAGGCCGGCGGCAAGAAGGGCTCGGCGATGCTGGGCGACGAGATGATCGACGAGGCCAGCCGCAAGATGGCCCTGGTCATCGCCGGCAAGGGCCGCGCGGCGGGGATGTCGCGCACGTCGTCCTTCACGCCCCCCGAGGACTGACCCTCCCCGCCTTCCCTCGACGAGATCTGCACACTCGTCGCCATCAGCCGCTGATGGTGACGAGAGTGCAGATCTCGTCGCGTCTTCAGGGGCTGACGGACAGAGACGTGGCGGCGACGACGAAGAAGAGGATGCCGATCACGAACAGGCCCACCGAGATGCCGCCGACGATCACCCCGGCCAGCGCCATCCCGTCGCCCTGCTCGCCGGTCTCGCGGATCTGCCGCCGGGCGATCAGCCCCAGGACGAGGCTGGCCGGTGAGAACACGAAGATGAAGACCAGCGCGAGGATCGCCATCGTGTTCGTCGGCCGCGCGTAGCCGTAGCCCGGCGGGTAGCCCGGTCCGTAGCCCGGGGGCGGGCCGTAAGCGGGCGGGCCGTAAGCGGGCGGGCCGTAGGCCGGCGGCGGTCCGTAGCCCGGGGCGCCGTACGCCGCCGGCTGGCCGTACGGCTGTCCGGACCCGGCCGGCGGTGGGTCGCCGCGGTAGAAGTCGCCGTCGCTGCTCACGTGGTCCTCCCGATCACTGGCCGACCGCGGCGCCGGGCAGAGCGCGCAGTCGCTGGGCGATGCCCTGGGCCGCTTGCGCGCCCGCCGCAGGATCCTCCGCGATGAGCACCGACACCACCGCGCCACGCCCCTGGGCGATCACGTCCTGGGTGGCGCCGTCGGCCAGCTGGTAGCGCGCCACGACGACGTCCTCCGCCAGTCCCTCGATCCCGGGCGGCTCCAGGAACGTCCGGTCGTCGGCGGGGCAGGCCGACAGCGCGTCGCGCAGCTCGGTGAGCGCGAGGGCCCCCGCCTCGGCCGAGTCGTAGGCGATCGCCTCGGAGGCGACGCTCGGCGCGCCCTGCGGGTCCAGCCCGACGACCGGGAACTTGATGGTGCGCTGCTCCTCGGAGGCGAAGCTGATCCCGCAGATGCCCTCGAGGCTGGGGTTGCCGGACAGGTCGCTGTTCTCCGGCACCGGGTTGGCCTGCACCGACCAGCCCGGCGGCAGGTCGGTGGCCCGGAGGGCGACGGCGAAGGCGGCGGACTGGGCGTCCGGGACGGTCGCCGGGTCGATCTCCGCGCCGGCGGACTCGGCGGCTTGCGCGGGGGCGGGCGCACCGGTCGGGGCGCCGGTGCTGCCCGAGGCGGCGTCGTCGTCCCCGGCGCAGCCGGCCAGCAGCAGGGCGGCGGCGACCAGGACGGGCAGGCGCCGGCGGAGGGACATCGGCCCCGACGCTAGCCCTCCCGGGGACCCGATCGCCCGAGGTGACCGGTGCCACGGAGAGGGATGGGCCGCCGTCCCGCATACTCGCCGGTAACAAAAGGACACCGGAGTCCCCCCGGAGGAGCGCAACCGATGGCCCGTCTCGCCCAGACCGCCGACCTGACCGACGTCCAGCAGGAGATCCTGTCGACGATCCGCAGCTTCGTGGACAAGGAGATCATCCCGGCCGCGCAGGAGCTGGAGCACTCCGACACCTATCCGCAGGAGATCGTCGACGGGCTCAAGGAGCTCGGGATCTTCGGGCTGATGATCCCCGAGGAGTACGGCGGCCTCGGCGAGAGCCTGCTGACCTACGTGCTGGCGGTCGAGGAGATCGCCCGCGGCTGGATGAGCGTCTCCGGCGTCATCAACACCCACTTCATCGTCGCCTACCTGCTCCGCCAGCACGGCACGCAGGCGCAGAAGGAGCGGCTGCTGCCGCTCATGGCCACCGGTGAGGTGACCGGCGCCTTCTCGATGTCGGAGCCCGGACTGGGGTCCGACGTCGCGGCGATCCGCACCAAGGCCGTGCGTGACGGCGACGACTACGTGATCGACGGCCAGAAGATGTGGCTGACCAACGGCGGCTCCTCCTCGCTGGTGGCCACGCTGGTCCGCACCGACGAGGGCGCGGAGAGCGCGCACCAGAACCTGACGACGTTCCTGGTCGAGAAGCCCCGCGGCTTCGGCGAGGTCGCTCCCGGGCTCACCATCCCGGGCAAGATCGAGAAGATGGGCTACAAGGGCGTCGACACCACCGAGCTGGTGTTCGACGGCTACCGGATCGGCGCGGACGCGATCCTCGGCGGGGTGCCCGGCAAGGGCTTCGCGCAGATGATGGACGGCGTCGAGGTCGGCCGGGTCAACGTGGCCGCCCGCGGCTGCGGCATCGCGATCCGGGCCTTCGAGCTGGGCATCCAGTACGCCCAGCAGCGGGAGACCTTCGGCAAGCCGATCGCCCAGCACCAGGCGATCGCGTTCAAGCTCGCCGAGATGGCCACCAAGGTCGAGGCCGCGCACCAGATGATGGTCCGGGCGGCGCGGCTCAAGGACGCCGGCCAGCGCAACGACGTCGAGGCCGGCATGGCCAAGATGCTGGCCAGCGAGTACGCCGCCGAGGTGACCCAGGAGTCGTTCCGCATCCACGGCGGCTACGGCTACTCCAAGGAGTACGAGATCGAGCGGCTCATGCGCGAGGCGCCGTTCCTGCTCATCGGCGAGGGCACCAGCGAGATCCAGAAGACGATCATCAGCCGCAGCCTGCTGAAGACCTACGCGCTCAAGCGCTGAGGCCCTGTACGCCAGAGGCCCAGAACCGGACCGGTTCTGGGCCTCTCGCGTTCAGCGGGCGGGACGGCGCTCGTAGTTGGCGCGGGCCCAGAGGTAGCCGACCACGCTGAACGCCAGGCACCAGGCGACCGCCACGACACCGCTGCTGCCGATCGCGGTGCCGGTGAGCAGACCGCGCAGCGTCTCGATGACGGGCGTGAACGGCTGGTGCTCGGCGAACCAGCGCAGCCCGGCCGGCATCGACTCGGTCGGCACGAACCCGCTGCCGAAGAACGGAAGCAGGAGCAGCGGCATCGGCGCGTTGCTGGCGGCCTCGACGGTCTTCGTGGCCAGGCCCATGGCGGTCGACAGCGACGACAGGGCGAGGCTGACCAGGGCGAGGAGCCCGATCGCGGCCAGCCACTCGCCCGGCCCGGCGTCGGGGCGGAAGCCGACGAGCAGCGCCGCACCGAGCACCAGTGCCAGGCCCACCATCGTCTGGACGACGGCACCCCCCACGTGCCCGGCGAGGACGGCGGCGCGAGCGATCGACATGGTCCGGAAGCGGGCGATGATGCCCTGGGTCATGTCCATGGCGACGGAGATCGCGGTGCCCTGGGCGGCGGCCGCGACGGCCAGCACCAGCAGGCCGGGGGCCAGGTACTCGACGTACTCCGCCCGGCCGCCCTCGGGTCCGCCGAGGCCGGCGCCCAGGGTGCCGCCGAAGACGTAGACGAACAGCAGCAGGAAGACGATCGGCATCCCGGCGACGATCAGGGTCAGCGACGGGTAGCGGAGCGCGTGCCGGAGGTTGCGCCGCAGCATCGTCGAGGAGTCGGTGATCGTGTGGCTCGGCGTGGTCACGGGGTGCTCACCTCTGCGTCGGGAGAACGGCCGGTCAGGGCCAGGAAGACGTCGTCCAGGTCGGGCTGGTGCACGGTGAGGTCGGCGACGTCGACCGCCGCGTCGTCCAGGACGGCGAGCAGGTTGCGCAGCGCGCGGGCGCTGCCGTCGCTGGGCACGTCGAGGGCGAGCGCCTCGACGTCCACGGAGGCCGTCCGGAGGAGCCGGGCCGCCTCGTCGAGTGCCGGCCGGTCGGCGAACTGGAGCCGCAGCGACCCGCCGGGGATCTGCCGCTTGAGCTCGGCGGCGGTGCCCTCGGCGACCAGCCGGCCGCCGTCGAGGACGCCGATCCGGTCGGCGAGCTGGTCGGCCTCCTCGAGGTACTGCGTCGTCAGCAGGACCGTGACGCCGCCGGCGACCAGGCCGCGGACGACGTCCCAGACCGCCCGCCGGCTGCGCGGGTCGAGGCCGGTGGTGGGCTCGTCGAGGAAGACGATCCGCGGATCGCCCATCAGGCCCATCGCCAGGTCCAGCTTGCGGCGCATGCCACCGGAGTAGGTGGACGGGGGAGTCGCGGCGGCCTCCACCAGGTCGAAGCGCTCGAGGAGGTCCGCGGCGCGGGCGCGGCCGGTGCGCCGGTCCAGGTGCAGCAGGTCGGCCACGAGGCGGAGGTTCTCGGCGCCGGTGAGCAGGTCGTCGACGGCGGTGGACTGGCCGGTGACGGCGATCGCGGCGCGCACGGACCGCGGGTCGCCGACGACGTCGTGCCCGGCCACCCGGACCTCACCGGCGTCGGGCGGGGTGAGCGTCGACAGGACGTCCACGGTGGTGGTCTTGCCGGAGCCGTTGGGGCCGAGCAGGGCGAAGACGGAGCCCGCGGCGACGGTGAGGTCGAGGCCGTCGAGGACGACCTGGTCGCCGAAGGACCTGCGCAGCCCGGTGACGGAGATGGCGGTGGTCATCGGTCAGGCCCGCCGGATGAGGATGTCGCCGTAGGACGTGCGGGCGTGGATCTCGACGGTCTCGCCGGCGCCCTCGGGGCCCGCGGTCTCGGTGAGCGTGTTCCGGATGCGGCCCGAGCCCGAGGACACGTCCAGCCAGGCCGCCGTCCCCTCGCGGACGCCGGCCTCGACCTCGCCGTAGGCGGTCTCGAGGACCAGGGACCCGCGGACGGCCTCGCCCACGCGGACCTGGCCGTACTTCGTGCTGCCGGTGAGCGAGTCCAGCGCCCGGTCGACGGTGACGTCGCCGTAGCCGGTGCCGAGCCGGGCGGGGCCGGCGACTTCGCCGACGCGGACGTTGCCGTAGGCGGTGGTCACGTCGGTCTCGCCGTCGACCGCGGCGGCGGAGACGTTGCCGCTGGAGGTGCGGGCTCGCAGGCTGCCCACCCGGTCCAGTCGCAGGTCGCCGTGCTTGCTCTCCAGGTCCACCGCACCCAGCCGGCCGGTGCAGGTGATCTCCCCGGCCGTGGTGCGGACCTCGAGGGCGGACCCGGTGGGCACCACGACGTCGACCTCGATCTCCGGGCCGGAGCCGAAGAAGAGCAGCCGCGGCCGGCTGGTCGAGCGCACCAGCAGCTCACCGGCGTCGAAGGTGACGCGGGTCTGCTCGGCCGCGGTGACGTCGGCGGAGCTGTTCGCGTTACGGGGACGGACGGTGACGACCGTGTCGTGCCCGTCGTCGGCACGGACGTGGACGGTGCCGGAGACGACCTCGATGCGGGCCGCGATCGGTCCGGGGGTGTCGAACGTGGGCATGGCTGCGCCTTCCTCAGGGCAGGGGGGATCGCCCCCGGACCGGTCGGCCGGGGGAGAGGTGCGGGGTGCGGGTGCGGGCTAGCGGGCCCAGCCGCTGTACTGGGTGCCGCCGGACCACCGGCTGCGACGGGAATCGGACGACGGGGCGGGACCGGGCTCCATCGCGGTGGCGACGGCCCGGACGAGCCAGGTGTTGACCGAGACGCCGAGGCGGGCCGCTGCCTCGTCGACCCGGCTCTTGAGCTGCTCGGGCAGCCGCAGGGTGATGCGGAGGGTGCCGCCCTCGTCGGGGTCCGGGACGGAGGGGGGCTCGGGGGACGGTGCGTCGGCGGCAGGGGCCGGCTCGGTCGGGGGAGCGGTGACGGCGAAGCCGAGGTCGCTGCCGCGGAGCCGGACGTCGACCGTCCCGGGGGCGAGCTCGGCGGTGATCTCCTCGGCCGCCTGGGAGAGCGCGCTGAGCAGCGCCAGGCGGACCGAGGACTCCAGCGGGGCGGTGAGCCGCTCCGCCAGTGCACGTGCCTCGTCCCCGCCGGCGTCGGCGGCGGCCAGGAGGTCGCGGCGGAGCTGGTCGACGAAGGGGCTGAGGTCCATGACGCCACTGTGACACCACAGTGGTGTCACGTCAAGCAGGAGTGACGCCACGGTGGTGTCAGGAAGACGGGGGAGGTCGCCGGGGGTTGGCTTCCGACATGCGCGCAGTGGGAGTGACCGAGTTCGGCGGGCCCGAGGCCCTGCACGTCGTCGACGTCCCGGCGGAGCCGCTGGGGGCGGGACAGGTGCGGATCCGGGTGGCGGCCGCGACGGTCAACCCGACCGACACCGGTCTGCGCGCGGGGCTGTACGCACGGGGCGAGGACCGTGCCGACCCGCCGAAGGTCCCCGGCATGGACGCCGCCGGCACCGTCGCCGAGATCGGCCCGGACGTCGACGGCGACCTGGCCGTCGGGGACCTGGTCATGGCCGTCGTCGTGCCGACGGGCTCGCACGGCGCCTACCGCGAGGACCTCGTCGTGCCGGCCGCCTCGGTGGTCCGGGTGCCGGCCGGCACGGACGCCCTCGCCGCCTCCACGCTGCCGATGAACGGGCTCACCGCCCGGCTGGCCCTCGACCGGCTGGCCCTGCGGCCGGGGCAGGTGCTCGCCGTGTCCGGTGCCGCCGGCGCCCTGGGCGGCTACGTGGTGCAGCTGGCGAAGGCCGAGGGGCTCACCGTGGTCGCCGACGCGGCGGAGGCCGACGAGGAGCTGGTCCGCAGCTTCGGCGCCGACGTCGTCGTCCGCCGGGGCGAGGGCGTGGCCGGCCGGATCCGGGAGGCGTTCCCCGACGGGGTGGACGGCGCGGTCGACACGGCCCTGCTGCACGAGCAGCTCACCCCCGCCGTGCGCGACGGCGGCGGGTTCGCCACGGTCCGCGGCTGGGCCGGCGACGGCGACCGGCTGACCTTCTCGCCGGTGTTCGTCCGCGAGTACGCGCAGAACCGGGATGCCCTGGATCGGCTGCGGCAGCAGGCGGAGGACGGCGTCCTGACGCTGCGCGTGGCGCAGACGTTCCCCGCCGAGCAGGCCGCCGAGGCGCACCGCCGGCTCGAGGCCGGGGGCACCCGCGGGCGGCTGGTGCTGACCTTCTGAGCGGTCAGCCGCGGCGGGCGACCACCGGCAGGTAGACGGCCAGGCCCATGATCAGCATGGCCAGCGGCACGTGCACGACCACCGTGCCGCGGCTGTCCTCGGCGGCCGTGCCCAGGCCGAACTCCACCACGAGGAGGACGAACAGCAGGGCCGTGGCGATCACCACCGGCCGGTGGTGCCGCATCCACACGAGTGCGGCGACGAGCGCCAGCAGCGCGAGCACCAGGGTGGCCTCGGCGCCGTACTGGTGCACGTCCACCCACGTGCCCGGGTCGTCGGTGCCGCCGAGGAACAGCCCGGCCCACAGCCCCTGGAGCAGCACCCCGAGAGTGGTCAGGCCGACCAGCGCGCTGAACGCGGGGTGCGGGCGGACGGCGGGAGTGGCGGGCTGCGGGGTGCTCATGGCTCCTCGTTCGACGACGGCTGCGGGCGCCGTCAGTCTGGCCCAGCGAGGGTCGCCGACGCGTGCGAGGGTCGCTGACGTGAACGGAGCACAGGCACTCGTCCGGACGCTGGTGGCCTCGGGGGTCGACGTCTGCTTCGCCAACCCCGGCACCTCCGAGATGCACTTCGTCGCCGCACTGGACGACGTCCCCGAGATGCGCGGCGTGCTGACGCTGTTCGAGGGCGTGGCGACCGGCGCGGCCGACGGCTACGCGCGGATGGCCGGCCGGCCCGCGGCCACGCTGCTGCACCTGGGGCCGGGGCTGGGCAACGGGCTGGCGAACCTGCACAACGCCCGCCGCGGCGGGGCTCCGCTGGTCAACGTCGTCGGCGACCACGCGCGGTCGCACAAGCGGCTGGATGCGCCGCTGGAGTCCGACATCGACGCGCTCGCCGGCACCGTCTCCGGCTGGGTGCGCCGGTCGCTGTCGCCGGCCGACGTCGCCGCCGACGCCGTCGACGCGGTCGCCGCCGCCGCGCGCGGCCAGATCGCCACGCTGGTGCTCCCCGCCGACGTCTCCTGGTCCGAGGGCGCGGAACCGGCCGATCCGCCGTCCCCCTGGTACGCGCCGGTGCCCACCGGCTACCGGCTCACCCAGGTCGCGGCGGCCCTGCGCTCGGGGGCGCCGGTGGTGCTGTTCGTCGGTGGGGACGTCGTGGCGTCCGAGGCCGGACTCCGGGCGGCCGCCCAGGTCGCCGCGGGCACCGGCGCGCGGCTGATGAGCGAGACGTTCCCGGCGCGGACCGTGCGCGGCGCGGGGCTGCCGGACCTGCCGCGGCTGCCGTACCCGCCGGAGATGGCGATCGCCTCCCTGGCCGGCACGGCGCACCTGGTGGTGGCCGGTGCCCGCCCCCCGGTGCACTTCTTCGGTTATCCCGACACCCCCGGCACCCCGGTGCCCGAGGGCTGCCGGGTGCACGTGCTCTCCGAGCCGGGGGAGGACGGCACGGCGGCGCTGCGGGAGCTGGCGGACCTGGTCGCGAAGGAGGTGCAGCCCCAGCTGCTCGAGGCCGCCCGGCCGGAGCTCCCGACCGGGGAACTCACCCCCCGGTCGATGGCCGCCGTGGTCGGGGCGCTGCTGCCGGAGCGGGCGATCGTGGTCGACGAGGCGCTCACCTCCGGTGTCGGCCTGGCCGAGCTCACCTCCGGCGCGCCGCGGCACGACTGGCTGTCGCTCACCGGTGGCGCGATCGGCGACGGGCTGCCCATGGCGGTCGGCGCGGCCGTGGCGGCGCCGGACCGGCCGGTGCTGGCCATCCAGGCCGACGGCAGCGCCATGTACACGATCTCCGCGCTGTGGACGATGGCCCGCGAGCAGCTCGACGTCACGGTGCTGATCTGCGACAACGGCTCGTACGCGATCCTGCAGGGCGAGCTCTCCCGGGTGGGCGCCGCGGGCGGCGGGGAGCGGGCCGGCAAGCTGCTGGACCTCGGCGGGCCGGGCCTGGACTTCGTCGCCCTGGCCACCGGGATGGGGGTGCCGGCGACCCGCGCGACGACGGCGGAGGAGCTGGCCGACCAGCTGCGGAGTGCCCTGGCCGAGCCGGGACCGCACCTGGTGGACGCCGTCCTGCGCTGACCGCCGGTCTCACCCCCCGGGGTGAGTCCGTGTTTCGCCGGATGGAGCACCTCCTGCCGCGCACCGATGCATCCCGGGACGGGACATCGGCATACGGAGGCATCCAGTGGGGCGATTCGGACGTGCGTGGGTGGCCGCTGCCGCTCTGGCCGCCGTCGCGCTGCTGTGCGTGTACGTCGGCCTGTACGGGAGTGTCGCGGGGTCGTGGATCGCCCACGCCGTGGAGCTGGCCGCGTCCGCGTTCGCCTGGTGCGCCGGCCGCCGGCGGCCGGCGCCCACCCGCCGTGCGGTCACCTTCCTGGCCCTGGGGTTGTTCGCCTACTTCCTGGCCGACGTCAGCTGGTGGGTCCAGCGGGAGATGGGGTCCGGCCTCGAGGTCGCACCCTCCGATGTCCTCTACCTCTGCTCCTACGCCGCCCTCGCCCTGGGGGTGTGGCGGCTGGCCGGCAGTCGCACCTGCAGCCGGGACGAGCGGCTCGCGAACTGGATCGACAGCGCGGCTGTGCTGGGCGCGGGCCTGACCCTCGCCTGGGCGCTGTCGCTGGCGTCCAGTTCCTCGGGAGCCGACCTGCCGGCCGGCACGCGACTGGTCTGGTCCCTGTACCCGGCCCTGGACGCGCTGCTGGTCCTCGTGGGGGTCCGGTTGCTCACGCAGGGCGCCCTCGGCCGCTGGTACGCCGTGTGCTTCACCGTCGGCGCCGGGCTCTGGCTGCTGGGCGACCTCGGGTACCTGCTGGGCGCCGACGCCTCGGTGATGAGCCTCCCCCTGGACACCGGGTGGATGCTCGGCGCCGTCCTCATGGCGCTCCTGTCGCTGTCGCCCGTGTCCCCGATGGCGGAGGTGGACGCGACCCGCGCCGCCGTCCCCCGAGGCCTCGGCCGGCTGGCGCTCCCGCTCGGGTCCCTGGTCGTGCCGGCGGGCATGGAGGCGGTCAACGACGTCAGCGGCGCCGAGGACACCCCCGGTCTGCTGCTGGTCACGACCGTGGCGCTCACCGCCCTGGTGTTCGCCCGCGCCGCGCTTCTCGTGCGCGGCGAGGCCGCGGCCCGGGCGGGGCTGGTCTCGCAGCAGCGGTACAGCGCGGCTCTGGCCGCCCACAGTTCCGACGCCGTCGTCGTGCTCAGCCGGGACGGCCGGCTGCTCAGCGACCCGGCGGGGCTGCCGGCGCTCTTCCAGCTCGACGGCACGCAGGACCTGGAGGCCGGCGACCTGGTCCGGGCGCTGGGGCTGTCCGCCGACGAGGCGCACGTGATGTTCCGCCGCGCGCTGCAGGCCGCCGGCGAGGTCGTCGACGCGGAGCTGACGTGCGTCCGCGGTGGCGTGTCGTTCTGGATCGGCGTCCGGCTCGCCGACCTGACCGACAACCCCGACGTCGGGGGCATCGTCGTGCACGTCACCGACATCACCGACCGCAAGCGGGCGGAGGAGGCCCTGGCGCACCAGGCCTTCCACGACGACCTGACCGGCCTCGCCAACCGCGCGCTGTTCGCCGACCGGGTGGACCAGGCGCTGCGCCGCGGTGCCCGCGGCCAGGGCCAGCCCGCGGTCGTCTTCATCGACCTCGACGGCTTCAAGGGCGTCAACGACACCCTCGGCCACCCGGCCGGCGACTCGCTGCTGCGGCAGGTGGCCGCCCGGCTGCGCTCCGTGGTCCGCGCCGACGACACGGTGGCCCGCCTCGGCGGTGACGAGTTCGCCGTCCTGGTCGAGCAGTCCGGCTCCGGGCCGGACGAGGCCGTCGCGACGGCGGAGCGGGTGCTCGCCGCCCTGGCCGCGCCCGTCGTGCTGGACGGGCAGAGCGTCACGGTGTCGGGCAGCGTCGGGATCGCCGTGGGCGACGCCGACGCCACCAGCGACACCCTCCTCGGGGACGCCGACATCGCGATGTACGCCGCGAAGGTGGCCGGCCGTGGCCGGTCGGTGGTCTTCGACTCGGCGATGCGCGACTCCGCGGTCGCCGCCCGCGAGCTCGAGCAGGAGCTGCAGGGCGCGCTGGCGGCGGACGAGTTCCGGCTGGTCTACCAGCCGGTGGTCGATCTTGCCGACGGTGCGGTGACCGGCTTCGAGGCGCTGCTGCGGTGGGACTCGCGGGCGCTGGGGGCCGTGTCGCCGGACCGGTTCGTGCCGGTCGCCGAGGCCTCGGGCCTGATCGAGGACATCGGCGCGTGGGTGCTGCGCGAGGCCTGCGCCGCCGCGGCCGACTGGCGTGCCGAGCACGGACGCGACGTGACGATGGCGGTGAACGTGTCGGCGGTGCAGCTGACCTCGCCGCACCTGGTCGAGCACATCACCGAGGCGCTGGCCCTCAGCGGCCTGCCGGCGTCGGCCCTGGTGCTCGAGGTGACCGAGACCGCGCTCGTCGCGGACCCGGACCGGGCCAGCGAGTGCCTCGCGGCGCTGCGCGCCCTGGGCCTGCGGCTCGCGCTCGACGACTTCGGCACCGGCTACTCGTCGCTGGCGCACCTGCGGCAGTTCACCGTGGACGTGCTGAAGATCGACCGGTCGTTCGTCGCCACGATCGGTGAGGACGGCGTCCTGCCGCCGATCGTGCGCGGGATGATCGACCTCGGCCGGACGCTGGGGCTGGAGATCGTCGCCGAGGGCGTGGAGACCGAGGTCCAGCGCCGGCTGCTCGTCGACGGCCGCTGCGACCTGGCCCAGGGCTACCTGTTCGCCCGGCCGCTGGAGCCCGCGGACGCCTCGCTGCTGCTGCTCGCGTCGACCGCCCGTACCGGCGCCTGACCGGCCGCCGGGTGGCGCACCGCGGCGGCGGCGAGTCGCGGGAACGACCGGGAACGGCCGGTAGCATCGCCCGGGCCATGAGAGTCCTCCGGAGCCGGCACTCGTGAGCGCCGGTGCGTTCGCGCCGGTGGCGCCCGGGGACATCAGCGTCGTCATCTGCGCCTACACCCAGGCGCGGTGGGACGACCTGGTCCGCGCGGTGGAGAGCGTGGAGCGGCAGGAGGACCCGGTCGGGCAGGTCGTCGTGGTCATCGACCACGAGGACGAACTCCTCCGGCGGGCCACCGTGCGGTTCCCGGCCCACCGCGTCGTCGCGAACGACCGGGCGCAGGGGCTGTCGGGCGCCCGCGATGCCGGTGCCGCGGAGTGCTCCGGCGCCGTCGTGGCCTTCCTGGACGACGACGCCGCGCTGGAGCCCGACTGGTCGACGGCCACCGCGCGCTCCTACGACGGCGCGGTCCTGGGCGGCGGCGGCGCGGTGCTCCCCGTCTGGGTCGCCGGGCGGCCGCGGTGGTGGCCGCCCGAGTTCGACTGGGTCGTCGGGTGCTCCTACCGCGGGCAGGCGACTGCACGGGGCTCCGTGCGCAACCCGATCGGCGCCAACATGAGCATCCGGCGCGAGGTGCTGGAGGCGGTGGGCGGGTTCGATCCGCGCGTGGGGCGGCTCGGGGCGGTGCCGACCGGCGGCGAGGAGACCGAGCTCTTCATCCGTGCCCGCCGGGCCTTCCCGGGCACCGACGTCGTCATGGAGCCGGCGGCCGTGGCGCACCACTGGGTCCCGGCCGCCCGGTCCACCTGGCGGTACTTCGCCCGTCGCTGCCGGGCCGAGGGGTTGTCCAAGCGGGTCATCGGGGGGCTCGTCGGTACCGAGCAGGGCCTGTCCGCCGAGCGCTCCTACGTCACCCGGACGCTGCCGCGCGCCGCGGGCGTCGCCCTGCGCGGCGGGCAGCCCGCCACGGCGGCGGCCCTGGTCGCCGGCCTCGTGCTCACGGCCTGGGGGTACGTCACCGCCCGGCAGCCGCGGTGAGGCCGCTCCTCGGTCGGCTGCGCGCGCTGCTGGCCCGCCTGGGGGCGACCGGCGAGCCCGCGCCGCACGTCCTCGACCCGTCGCGCGGAGAGGACCGGTGCGGGCGGTGCGGTCACGAGCGCCGGGCGCACGAGCACCTGCGCCGCGGCACCGACTGCGCCCTCTGTCCGTGTGGCCGCTTCCGCTACGCACGTCGCCCACAGGCTTACTGAGAGTCACTTCAGGGTCCGAGTTCACCGCTCGGAGTAGTGCCGAGGTGCCTCTCCGTCATGTACGCAGGGTGATGGGTCACACCCCTTGCCCGGGCGCGGCATCGACCGCCATCTTGTGACCACGTCGCAGCGTCGCGGCCGTCGCACCACCATGCACGGCCACATGCGGACCGGGGGCACATGACGATCACGCGCGCGACGGCGTCGTCCTCGCGCCCCCTGAGCCGGGCACGGGCGCTCGCCGGTGACTCCCTGGCCCGCAACAGCGCGATGATCGCCTCGGCCTCGCTGCTCACCTCGGTCCTGGGCTACGCGTACTGGGTGGCGGCGGCCCGTCTCTACCCGGCGCCGGCAGTCGGCGCGGCCTCGGCCGTGATCTCCCTGATGGCCCTGGTGTCGACCGTGGCGATCCTGGGCGGCCAGTCCCTGCTGGTGCAGCGTCTCCCGCACCGCGGCACGCGGGAGATGTGGAGCGCCACGCTCACCGCCACCATGCTGCTCGGTGGTGGCGCGTCCCTGGTCGGCGCGCTCGCCGTCATCGCGTTCGTCCCGGAGTCCGGCACCGGCTCGGGATTCCTCGGCGCGCCGGAGCTGGTGGCGCTGTTCGTCGTCGCCGTCGTCGCGACCACCGTCTCCACGCTCTGCGACTTCGCCTGGGTGGCCGAACGGCGCAGCGGCGTCATGCTCGCCACCAACGCCGTGTTCGCCGTCGGCAAGCTCGGGCTGCTGGTCGCCCTGACCACGGTCACCGACGGTCTGGGTGGGCTGCTCCTGTCGTGGACGGCGACCTGCCTGCTCGCCACGGCGGTGTCGCTCGTCCTGCTGCGGCGCCTGAAGGGCCATCGCGTCGTCCTGCGGGGGACCGTGGGCGAGATGCGCGTGGTGCTGCGCTCCCTGGCCGGCCACCACCTCATCAACCTCGCCGTCGTCGCGCCCACGCTGATCATGCCGGTGATCGCGGCGGCGCGGCTGTCGCTGGAGGACTCCGCCTACCTGTACGCGGCGTGGCGCATCGGCACGTTCTTCGTCCTCGTCGCCTCCGCGACCGGGTCGGCACTGTTCGCCGAGGGCGCCCACGACCCCCAGGGGTACGGCTCCCGGTCGCGGCCCACGCTGCGCCTGCTCGCGCTGGGCTTCGTCGCGGGCATGGTCGTGCTCATCGCGCTGCGCGGCCCGATCCTGGGCGTCTTCGGCCCCGAGTACCGGGAGCACGCCTCCACCGCCCTGCTGCTGCTCGTCCTCGCCGCGCCGGCCGAGGCGACCATCGCCCTCGGCTGCGCCGTCCTCCGCGTCCGGGGCCAGCTGGCCGCGGCCGGCACGCTGACGGGGACCGTCGCGGTGCTCGGACTCGGCGCGGCCTGGCTGCTCATGCCCACGTACGGCGTCACCGCCGGGGCTGCGGCGGCACTGGCCGCCAACACCCTCGGCGCCGTCGCCATCCTGCTCGTCCTGCGCGCCGGCCGTCGCCGTCCCGCCCTGGTCCCGGCCGATGTCCCGTTCCCGTCGTCCCACTCCGAGGAGAACCCGTGAGCGACACCTCCATCGGCGGCGATCGGATCGCGCCGCTGCGCGTCCTCGCGCCGGCCGCCCGCCGCGAGCTCGACCCGGCCGGGCCGACCGTCACCGTGGTGGTCCCCGCCATGAACGAGGCGCGCAACCTGCCCTGGCTCGCGGCCCGCATGCCGCGGGGCGTCGCCGAGATCATCCTGGTCGACGGCCGGTCGGTCGACGACACCGTCGCCGTCGCGCGCGCCCTCTGGCCCGACGTCCGCGTGATCACCCAGAACCGCCGCGGCAAGGGCAATGCCATGGCCTGCGGATTCGCCGCCGCCACCGGCGCGATCACCATCATGATCGACGCCGACGGCTCCATGGACCCCGGCGAGATCCCGTTCTTCGTCGACGCGCTCGTCGCCGGGGCCGACTACGCGAAGGGCAGCCGGTTCCGGCCCGGCGGCGGGTCCAGCGACATCACCCGCCTCCGCCGGCTCGGGAACTTCGGTCTGAACGCGCTCACCAACGCCTGGCACGGGACCCGCTACACCGACCTCTGCTACGGCTACAACGCCTTCTGGACCCGCGTCCGCGAGGTCATGCGCCTGGACCCCGGGACGCCGGCGGACTCCAGCGAGGACCGCCGGTGGGGCGACGGCTTCGAGATCGAGACCCTCATCAACGTCCGGGTGCACACGGCCGGGCTGCGCATCGCCGAGGTGCCGTCCTACGAGACCCTGCGCCTGCACGGGGCCAGCAACCTCAACGCGGTGAGCGACGGCCTGCGGGTGCTCCGCACGATCGCGTTCGAGCGGCGTGTCCAGCGGGCGCTCGCCGTCGACCAGCCGATCCCGGCGGAGATCCACGAGGCCGCGGCGGTCGGGGACGTCGACGCCGAAGCCACCGAGCAGGCCGGCGAGGCGGACCGGCCGTCGCCGCACGTGGATCCGCACCGCGTGGCCAACTTCGTCGCGCAGGTCCAGGCGAGCCCGGGCGCCGGGACCGCACGGGAGGTCGTGCCCGCCGAGGCGGCGGTCGTGCCGCCCGTCCCCCCGCGGTGACGGGCGACCGGTTGCGCGTCCTGCAGGTCACCCCGCGCTTCCGTCCGGACCTCGGTGGCACCGAGACCCACGTCGCCGAGGTCACCCGCCGCCTCGCCGAGCGCGGGCGGGTCGACGTCACGGTGCTCACGACCGACCGCACCGGAGCCCTCCCCCGGGAGGAGATGGGGGACGGCGGCGTCCGTGTCCTCCGTCGCCGGGCGTGGCCGCGCGGACGTGACTGGCACGTCGCCCCGGGGCTGGTGCGCGTCGTGGCCGACCGGCGCTGGGACGTCGTGCACCTCCAGGGCGTCCACACCGCGGTGGCGCCGCTGGCGATGGCCACGGCGCTGCTCCGGCGGACGCCGCTGGTCGTCAGTCCACACACCGGCGGGCACGACGCACGGTCGCGGACCGCGGTCCGGGGCCTGCAGTGGCGGGTGCTCGGGCCGCTGCTGCGCCGTGCCGCGGCCGTGCTGCCCGTGGGCCGGTTCGAGGAACGGCTGTTCGAGCGCAGTGCGGCGGTGCCGGCCGACCGGTTCACGATCGTCCGCAACGGCGGGGCGCTGCCGCCGGCGCCCACCGAGGAGACCCCGGTCCCCGGCCGGGTGGTGTCCGTAGGGCGCCTGCAGCGGTACAAGGGCCACCACCGCGCCGTCGAGGCCGTTGCCGCCCTGCGCCGGCACGACGACCGGGCGCACCTGCACGTCTACGGCGCCGGCCCGTGCGAGCAGGAACTCCGGGACCTCGCCGCGCGGCTGGGGATCGCTGACCACGTCACCGTGACGGAGGTCCCGCCCGGGGACCGTGCCGCGATGGCCTCGGCGCTGGGCCGGGCCTCGGTCATGGCCGCCCTGTCGGACTACGAGGCCCATCCGGTCGCCGTCATGGAGGCACTGGCTCTCGGCGTCCCCGTGGTCGGGACCGAGGTCGCCGGGATCGGCGACCTCGTGGAGGACGGCTGGGTGACCGGCGTGGCGCCCGGTGCGGACGCCGAGGAGGTCGCCTCGGCGCTGCTGCGCGCCGCCGGCTCGGGACGGCGATCGTCCGGCCCGCTGCTCCCGACCTGGGAGGAGGCCGCCCTCGCGCTGGAGGGGGTCTACGCCGCCGCCGCCCGGGCCGGGGAGCTCCCCGCGGCCCCGGCCCCCGCGACCTGGCGGACCGTGGACCTCGTGCGGGCCGACGTCGACCGCTACCGGTACATGCTCGAGCTCGACGGGGTGCTGCGGCCGGACTCCCGCTCCCGGACGGTCAGCGGTCTGCAGGCCCTGCTGATCTGCCAGGGACTGCAGGCCACGGTCGTCCACCGGGTCGGCCACGCGCTGTGGCGCTGGACCCCGCGGTCCGCCGCCGGCCGGGCGGTCCGCACGGGCGCGCGGGTGGCGCACTGGATCGCCAACCGGGTGGTCGAGACGGCCACCGGCATCTCCATCGCCGACCAGGCCACCATCGGCCCCGGCCTCCACATCAGCCACTTCGGCGGGATCATCGTCGGCCAGGTGGAGCTGGGCGCCAACTGCAACCTCTCCCCGGGCGTCGTGATCGGCCGCTCCGGTCGCGGCGGCGACTTCGGCCGGCCGGTGCTCGGCGACCGCTGCTGGGTGGGCCCGGGGGCGGTGCTCACCGGCCAGCTGGAGGTCGGCGACGACGCGGTCATCGGTGCGAACGCCGTCGTCCTGCGGTCCGTCCCCGCGCGCAGCGCGGCGTACGGCGCCCCCGCGCGGATCCACGCCGGGCGGGCCGGTTTCGAGATGGTCGTCTACCGGGGACTGGCCACCGATCCCGCGCGGCTGGCCTCGCTCGCCGCGCTGTCCCGCGACCGTGACCCCCGCGCCGTGGAGGTCGGGTGACCACGACGTCGTCGCCGGACCGCGAGGAGGTCCGGGTCCGGCCGTCGCCGGCGCACCGGCGCGCCCGCCGCGGGGGAGCAGCGGCCCGTTCCTGGGCGGCGTGGACCGCGATCGTCGTCGTGGCGCTCCTCGCCGTGGGAGCCGTCCTGCTCGGCGTGGCGCGGGTGCTGCCGGACCTGGAGTCGCAGTCGACCCCGTCCCCGGGCGCGTGGACCTTCCGTGCCGCCGCCGGGAGCTCGGTGGTCGACGACCACGACGTCCGGTGGCCGGAGGCGACGTCGCTGCGGGGCGGGCGCGACGTCGCCGTCCCCGGGGTCGCGCGCGGGACCGCCAGCCCGCAGCTGTACGAGCAGGCGAGGGTCGGTGCGCGGTCGTGGACCGTGTCGGTGCCGAACCCCGGGACCTACGCCGTCGACCTGCTGGTGGTCCAGCCCGATCCGGATGCCCCCGCGGGCAGCGACGTCTTCGACGTCCTGGCCGACGACGGCGTCGAGGCGCCGGTGACGCTCGAGAGCGGCGTCGAGCTGGTCCCCGGCCCGGCGCTGCCCCAGCACGTCACCGGCATCGTGCGGGTGCGCTCGACCGAGCTCACCCTCACGTTCGACGCGATCCAGGGGGAGCCGGCGGTCACCGGCCTGGTCGTCACGACGATGGGGGACGAGCCTGCCTCGACCCTCCTCGACCAGCGGTTCGACGGGGCCGCCGGGTCGCCCTCGCCCGGGCCGTGGCGTCCGGTGACCGGCCCCGGCCCGTTCGGCGACGGCGAGGTGCAGGGCTACTCCGGCTCCTCCCGGCACGTCGCGCTGGACGGTGAGGGCCACCTCGTCCTGCAGGCGGAGCCGCTGGCCTATCCGGAGACGTGGACCGACGTGGCCGGCTTCCGGCACGTCCAGCCGTGGACGTCGGCCCGGCTGGAGACCGAGGGACGCTTCTCCGTCACGTACGGCACCGTGTCCGCGCAGATGCAGGTCCCGCCGGGACAGGGGCTCTGGCCCGCCTTCTGGATGATCGGCGCCGACGTGGACCGCAACCCCTGGCCGCTCGCGGGGGAGATCGACGTGATGGAGCACCTCGGCGGCGACCCCGCCACGGTCTACAGCTCGGTGCGCGGGCAGGGCGACTCGCTCGACATGCCCGACAGCGCCGGCCGGCGCGTGTCGCGCCTCGGGTCCGGATGGACGGCGGCGGAGCCGCTCACCGGGGCCATGCACACCTACAGCGCCCAGCTCACGCCCGGCTACGTGACCTTCGCCGTGGACGGCCGGCCCTACCAGACCGTCTCCCAGGTGGACCTGCGTCGCGGCCAGCAGTGGCCGCTGGGGAAGCCGTACTACCTGATCCTCAACCTGGCCGTCGGCGGGTCGTGGGGCGGACTGCCGGACGGGACGACGCCGGTTCCCGCCCGGCTGCTCGTCGACAGCGTGCAGGTGAGCGGATGGCGCTGACCCGGGAGGTCGACGTCGCTCCCGCCGGGGTCCGGGACCCCGGCGGCGGGGCGACCACGCGGGGGAGCGGGGCGCCCGCGTCGTCCCGCCGCCGGCCGTCGACGACGGGCCCGCTGCTCCTGCTCATGGCCGCGGGGCTGCTGGTGCACTCGTTCGCGGGGGTGCTCGGCCGCGCCGGCGTCGACCCGTCGCGGGTGGACCTGGTGTTCTGGGGATCGCTCGCGGTCATCGTCGTCCCGGCCGGCGTCCGCGTCTGCCGTCGCGACGTGCCCGGCTCCGAGCGGCTCGCGCTCGTCACCGGCATCGCGGTGGCGCTCCAGCTGAGCCGCACGGTGCTCTACCCCGACCAGTTCGTCTACCACGACGAGATCGCGCACGCGGCGACCCTGGACCACATCCGGGAGACCGGGCACCTGTTCAGCGCCACGCCGACGCTGCCGGTGTCCGCCTTCTACCCCGGCCTGGAGGTCGTCACCTCCGCGGTCCAGGACCTCACCGGTCTCGGCGCCCGGCCCAGTGCCGTCGTGGTCCTGGTGCTGGCCCGGCTGGTGCAGACCGTGGCCCTGTTCGCGCTGCTCGGCCGGCTCAGCGGCTCGTCGCGGGTCGCCGGCATCGCGTCGGTGGTATACCTGTGCAACCCGCAGTATTTGTACTTCAACTCGCAGTTCTCGTACCAGACGCTGGCACTGCCGCTGTCGATCCTGGTCCTCGCCCTCGTGCAGCGGTGGCTCGCCGCCCGGCAGGCCGCGCGGGACACCGGCACGGGGAGTCGCACGGCCGGTGCCGGGCTCGCGGTGCTGACCGTGGTCGTGCTGGCCGGCGTCGTGCTGACCCACCACCTGACGTCGATGCTGCTCGTGGGGTTCCTCGCCGCCTGGGCCGTCGTCGACCTGCTGCTCAACCGGCGGCAGGCCCGGCAGGCGCCGGTCGTCGCCCTGGCCGCCGTGATCGGGGCGGTCCTCGTCCTGGCGTGGCTGTTCCGGCCGGGGAACCCGGTCGCCGACTACCTCGCGACGATCGCCCGGTCCTCGGTCGAGCAGGTCTCGGCGCTGGCCGGGGGGCAGAGCGAGCGGCACGGCCTCTTCCAGGACGCGCAGGGTGACGCGCCGCCGGTGTGGCTGCGGCTGGCCGCCGTCTCCTCGCTGCTGGTGACCTGCCTCCTGCTGCTCCTCTCGCTGCCGGCGGCCCGCACGTGGCTGCGCCGGCGGGAGCCGCTCGCGGTCTTCCTGGTGGTCTTCGCGCTGATGTACCCGTTGATCCCCGGCGGCCACCTGACGCCCGCGACGTCGGAGGTGTTCGACCGCTCCTCGGGCTTCGTCTACATCGGCCTGTCGTTCACGGTGGCCTGGTGGCTCGTGCACGGGTACCGGAAGGCGATCGTGCAGCGGGCGGCGAACTCCGCGCTCGCCGTCGGCACGGTCCTGGCACTCCTCTTCGTGGGCGGCATGTCCTTCGGGTCCGGGCCGCGGTGGAACCGGCTGCCCGGCCCCTACCTCGTGCAGGCCGACTCCCGCAGCGTGGACGCCGTCAACCTCGCCGCCGCCCGCTGGGCCGCGGAGGAGCTGCCGCCGGGGAGCCGGGTGCTGGCCGACCGGATGAACCGGCTGCTGATGGGCAGCATCGGCGGGCAGTACCCGGTGACCCAGCTGGCGGACGAGATCAACCCGTCGTCCCTGCTGCTGTCGCCCCGCTTCGGGGCCGACGACGAGGAGGCGCTGCGCGACGACGACCTCGACTACGTCGTGGTCGACCTGCGGGGCTCGCAGACCCGCCCCCGCGTGGGCGTGTACTGGGAGAACGGCGAGTGGGGCCAGCCGCACGACATCCCGGTCACGCTGGAGGCGCTGCGCAAGCTCGCCGACGTCCCGGGCGTCGAGCGCATCTACGACAGCGGGTGGGTCGTCGTCTACGACGTCTCGGGCTGGCGCGACCCGGCCGGGGCCGCGGGGGTGTCCGGTGACTGAGCGCTCCACGGAGACGGTGGGATCGTCGCGCCAGCGGGTCGACGTGGTCGTCGCGGCCGTCCTGGTCGCGGTCGCGACCGGCGCGGTCCTCGCCGGCGCGGTCGCTCCGGCGCGATCGGGAGCGCTGCTCCTCGCGGCCGCGGCGGTCGGCCAGGTCCTCTGGCGGCGCAGCACGATCGGCGGCTGGGAGCTCCTGGCGACCGCGACCGGCGTGCTGCTGGCCGTCCTCGCCGGCGCGGGCGTGCTGCTCGACCGCTTCCCGGGCGGCATCGACCGCGCGGGGTGGGCCGCGGTCGCCGGCCTCCTCGGGGTCGTCACCCTGGCGGTGGCCGCCACGCGGCCGGTCGTGCGGTCGGAGGCGGTGCCGGTGGCCCGTCCCGGTCTCTGGCTGGCCGCCGGTGCGGCGGCGCTCGTGGTCGCCGTCGCGGTCGGCGTCGCGGTGTCCGGCTCCCGGGCGGTCGACGTCCCGCCCACGCAGATGTGGCTGGACACCGCGGCCGACGGCGGAGAGGTCGTGGCGCTGCGGGCCCCGGGGCCGGCCGGGCCGTTCGACGTGTGGCTGGAGCCGGAGGGTGCGCCCGCAGTCCTGCTGACCAGCGGCCTGTCGGTGTCCGGTGGCCAGGTGACGACCGTGCCTCTGCCGGAGGTGACGGTGCGCAGCAGTGTCGTCCTGCGCAGTCCGTCGTCGCCGGAGGCGATCCGGTCGCTCGTCGTCGAGCCGGACTAGGTGCGTTCGCCGGCGGCGTCGAGGGCGTCCAGCCGGGTGCGGACGCGCTCGACGTCCAGGCCCTTCGGCACGAGGTGCACCACCGCGGAGTCCCAGGCGAAGCCGCGGACGGCGCGGGGCGAGTGCAGCTGCGCGAGGTACCCGTTCGACGCCTCGCGGACCGGCGGGCGCTGTCGCAGGACGTCGAGCACGTAGGTCGCGTAGAGCGTCCACTCGCCGAAGAGCCTCTGCTCCTTCGGCGTCGTGCCGCGGCCGGCGAGCAGCGTCGCCCAGGGCTCGGGGCCGTAGCGCTCGGTCATGAACGTCTCGAGGGACTGCAGCACGCGCCGGTCGAAGGGGAAGAAGTCGTTGATGAAGTCCACGTGCCGCAGCGCCTGCTCCGGCCGCGTGCCGAGGATGTCGCCGACGGCCCGGACGCGCGCCCGCTCGTAGCGCCAGTGCACGTCTGGCAGGCGGTGCCGGGTCCACCGCAGCACGGCCGCGTCCCCGTCGACGAGGTCGGTCCGCGGCACGTCGCGCAGCAGCAGGGTGTCGGCACCCAGGTTGACGGCGAACGGCGCGTCGACCAGGCGGTGGGCGCGCAGCTTGAGCACCTGCTGGCGGTACCACCCGGGCAGCGCCGCCTCCGCCGGGGTGAGCCAGTCGGCGTCGGCGCTGACCCGGACGGGGACCGTGACGGGCTCGCGGTCCAGGCTCCGCTGCACCGCGTCCGGGTCGTTCGTGACGACGTGCACGCTGCCCGCATCCGGGAAGTGGCGGTCCAGCGACCGCAGGGCCAGCGGGAACAGGCCGTCGACGTCGCGGGCGTGGACGCACATGAACACCCCGAGGTCCGCCGGCATCCCGACATCCTCCGGTCTGCTGCCCGCCGACGCGACGGCCCCGGTCGCGGCGGGAAGGCGATCTCCGCCACGCGGCGCCGGGTCCCCCGTCGGCTCAGACGACCAACGGGCACAGGTCCACGATGTCGGCGTCGATCTCCGTCTCGATGAGGTCGCCGGTCTCCGCGTCGACCCTGAGCTCGAGTTCGACGGTCTGCTCGGGATCGGAGAAGTAGCCCAGCAGTGGCAAGCCGGCCGCCTCGAAACCGGCGATGTCCGCTGGCTCACCAGTGGGCCAGGGTGCTGGCGCCGGAGAGGAGGTTGGTGACACGAGGTCGACGGTGGCGCCGCCGCGGAACTCCGTGAGCGTCCCGCCGGTAGCGAGCGTGCGGGTGCGCTCCTCGACGTCGCGGACGTCCCCCGCGGTGATCGTCACCGTCGTCCCGCAGGCCGGGACCTCCACGACCTGGTCGTAGAACGCCGGGTCGACGGGCTCGAACCGCCCCCCGTGACCGTTCCTGTGGCCGGAGCCGTCATCTCCTGTCGCAAGGGCGGAGCCGGCGAGTGCCGATCGCCGAGCGTCGTCGCATGGTCCTGCTCCCCGGTGAGTGCGGTTCCGGGGGCGCTCCTCGCACCTCCTCCGCTCCACCTACAGCGGGCCGGGCGGATGCTGACCCGTCACCCCTGACTCTGTGCTCGTCTCCGGTGGGGATCGCTGGGGGCTGCGATGCCCTCGGCCGGTGAGGGTGGCGAGGACCAGCAACAAGGCCGTCTGACCGAGTACGCCGGGTGCGAGCGTGGGCGCGGGGCCCACCGTCTTGGTGGCGGCGTACCACCACCGCTGCAGCGCGGGGAGATTGTCCCAGCTCTCGGCGTAGCGCTGATCGAGGACGCCGGCGTCGTAGTTGGCGCGGATGTGCGTGATCACGCCGTAGATCGAGGCGGCCAGAACGAGCAGCGCGAGGACGCGGGCGGCGGTCACGCCTCGTCCGTCGGGGAGGATCACCAGGACTGTCGCCACGGCGAGGACGGCCAGTGCCGCCCAGGGCGTCAGTTGCTCCCAGCTGTTCCAGTGTCGTTCGGTGGCCAGTTCGAAGGCGGTGGCGAGGATGCCGATCGAGGTGAGTGCGATGAGTCCCCGCCGCACGAGCACCGTGCCGTCGGAGACAGCGTCAGCACCGCGCGCCATCGAGTACCTCTGTCATGGCATGAGCGCCGAGACGATCTTGTCGACAGTCTCCTGGCCGGGGTTGTACTTGGCGAGGTTGTCCCGCAGCCTCGTCAGGTCAGGGTCGTCCGTCGGGTAGGGGCGGTATTCGACGACCTCCTCGGCCCACCGCTCCGCGTTGCTCACTCCGGCGCTCTCCAGGGCGGCGGCGATCTCGTCCGCTGAGGCGGTGTTCGCCGACACCCTCGTCCCGGCCGCGGTCGTGGGGCTGTCGGTCGCGGACTCGGTGCCGCTCGTACTGGAGCTGCTCGTCGCCGTCGCCGAGGGCACGGTGCCGGCGCTCGAGGTCGCCGTCGAACCGTCGCAGGCAGCTAGGCCGAGAGCGAGGAGCGTGGCCGCGCACGCCATGGCCAGGCGGGCATCGATGGTGGACATCCACGCTCCCATCGGGGTCGGGTGACCTACCGCAGGATGCCCGAGTGTCCATGCAACTGGCCAGGACTGGGCGGCGAGCTGGTCACCCACTGACAGCGGCGGGGTCCCACCGGGCCTGGCTGCGAGGAAGACCGAGGCGGCTTCCAGCGGCTCCCGGCGGGCCCCACCCTGGCCTCGTCGACGAGGCCAGGGTGCGGGCGCTCGTGCTCTGCCCACGGGGGCTGGGCAGAGCACGAGCGCGCCCGACCCCCTCACCCCGCCCCTTCGCCTGCCCCCCGGCGGGTGTCACCCGTTCCGGTGGTCCGCGACGCCCCGTGAGCGTGAGCTGTCCACAGGACGCCTGCCGCACGGCGCACGGAACCGGCCGGTTCTCCTACAGTCCCCGCGATCTGGGAACCGGGCGACGCGGGGGTGAGGGTGTGCCGATGGCGGCCAGCGCGCTCGAGGTCGTCGACGGCGAGGTGCGGGAGCTCATCCGTCGTCGTGGGCTGGACCCGCTGGTGGACCCGGTGCCCGTCCGGTCGCTCGTCCGCGACGTCGTCGCCGACTACTCCGAGCGGTCGCTGACCTCGACGCTGCCACCCATCGGCGACCCGGAGTCGATCGTCCGCGACGTGTTGGACCGGGTGGCCGGGTTCGGTCCGCTGCAGCGCTACCTCGACGACCCGGAGATCGAGGAGGTCTGGGTCAACGAGCCCGGGCGCGTGTTCGTCGCACGGCGGGGGCGCAGCGAGCTGACGACGACGATCCTCGGCGCCGGCGAGCTGGCCGACCTGGTCGAGCGGATGCTGCGCACCTCCGGCCGGCGGCTGGACATGTCGACGCCGTTCGTCGACGCGATGCTCCCCGACGGCTCCCGGCTGCACGTCGTCATCCCGGACATCACCCGGCGGCACATGGCGGTCAACATCCGCAAGTTCGTGCTGCAGGCGCACTCCCTCGACGAGCTGGTCCAGCTCGGCACCCTGACGGCGCACGCGGCGCGGTTCCTTGAGGCCGCTGTCGCCGCCGGTCTCAACGTGCTCGTCTCCGGCGGCACCCAGGCCGGGAAGACGACCCTGCTCAACTGCCTGTGCGCGGCGATCCCGGCCCGGGAGCGGGTGATCACCGCCGAGGAGGTCTTCGAGCTCCGCGTCCCGCTGCCCGACGTCGTCTCGATGCAGACCCGCCAGCCCAACCTCGAGGGCGCCGGCGAGATCCCGTTGCGGCGGCTGGTCAAGGAGGCGCTGCGGATGCGGCCCTCGCGGATCGTCGTCGGCGAGGTGCGCCAGGAGGAGTGCCTGGACCTGCTCATCGCGCTCAACTCGGGCTTGCCTGGGATGTGCACGCTGCACGCCAACAGCGCCCGCGAGGCCGTGACGAAGATGTGCACCCTCCCGCTCCTGGCCGGCGAGAACATCGGCCACGCCTTCGTCGTCCCCACGGTGGCGGCCAGCGTCGACCTCGTCGTGCACGTCGGCACGGACGTCGACGGCCGGCGCCGCGTCCGCGAGATCGTCGCGGTCCCCGGCCGCACGGAGGACGGCGTGGTCGAGCTGGCCGACGTCTTCACCTCCCGCGACGGCCGCCTGGTGCGCGCCGGCGGGCACCCGCCCCACCCCGAGCGGTTCGCCGCGCAGGGCATCGATCTCGCCGCTCTCCTGGACGACTCCGGCAGGTGGGAGCGGTGACCGGCGCGCTCCTCGGGCTCATGCTCGGCGTCGGCCTGCTGCTCGTCTGGCGCAGCGGTCCGCGGGCACCGCAGCGACGGCCGGGGCCGCGTCGCATCGGGCGCCGCCAGCAGCAACTCGCCGCGGCCGGGCTCACGGGCATCAACAGTGCGCAGCTGATGGCCCTCCAGGTCGGTCTGGGGCTCGTCGTCCTGGTGATCGTCCTGCTGAGCACCGGCACGGTCACGGTGAGCCTGGCGTTCGGCGTCTTCGGGTTCGCGCTGCCCGCGGTGCAGGTGCGCCGCCTGGCGGCCCGTCGTCGCGCGGACCTGCGGGAGGTCTGGCCCGAGGTGGTCGACAACCTCGCCTCCGCCGTCCGCGCCGGGCTGTCGCTGCCGGAGGCGCTGGCCGCGCTGGCGGTCCGCGGGCCGGAGGTGCTGCGCCCGACGTTCGCGCGGTTCGCCGCCGAGTACCGCAGCAGCGGCCGGTTCGGTGCGTGCCTGGACCGCCTCAAGGCCGACCTGGCCGACCCGGTCGGCGACCGGATCGTGGAGACGCTGCGCGTGGCCCGGGAAGTCGGCGGCAGTGACCTCGGGCGGGTGCTCCGCACGCTGGCGACCTTTCTCCGCGAGGACGCCCGCGCCCGAGCCGAGCTCGAGACCCGGCAGGGCTGGGTGGTGCAGGCCGCGCGGCTGGCGGTCGCGGCACCGTGGGTGGTCCTGCTGTTGCTGGCCACCCAGTCCACGACGCTCGCCGCCTACGACTCGGCGGCCGGCACGGCGCTGCTGCTCGGCGGCGGTGCGGTGTGCCTGGTCGCCTACCGGCTGATGCTGCGGATCGGGCAGCTGCCCCAGGACGTGCGGGTGCTGCAGTGATCCTCGGGATGCTGCTGGGCCTCACCGCGGCGACCGGGGTGCTCCTGGTCGTCACCTACGCGCCGCCGTTCCGCTCGGTGCGGCTGGTCGACCGGCTCGCGCCCTACCTGCAGGACGCGCCGACGCCGTCCCGGTTGCTGGGGACGGCGACCGAGCCGGGGCTCCTCACGGCCGCGCGGCGGGTCTTCGGCCCCGTGGTGACCGACGGCGCCCGCCTGCTCGACCGCGCGCTCGGCGGCCGGGCCGCGGTCCGCCGCCGCCTCGACGCGCTGGCCTCCGACACGACGGTCGAGGACTTCCGCGTCGAGCAGGTCGTCTGGGGCGGGCTCGGCCTCCTGGGTGCGGCGGGCGTCGCGCTCGTCGGGACGCTGGCCGCGGGGGAGTTCAACGTGCTGTCGGTGGGCCTGCTCTGCGTGGCCGGGGCGGTCGGCGGTCTGCTCGGCCGCGACTGGTGGCTGACCCGGCAGGTGACGCGCCGCGAGGAGCTGCTGCTGGCCGAGTTCCCGGTGGTCGCGGAGCTGCTGGCGCTGGCCGTGACGGCGGGAGAGGGGCCGGCCGCCGCCATCGACCGCGTCACCCGGCTCTCCGGCGGCGAGCTGGCCCGTGAACTGGGCGGTGCGCTCGGACGGGCCCGCGCCGGGGTGCCGCTCACCGAGGCGCTCCAGCAGGTCGCCGACCGCACCTCGCTGGACCCGCTCGCCCGGTTCGTCGACGGCCTCCTGGTCGCCATCGAGCGCGGCACGCCGCTGGCCGAGGTGCTGCGGGCGCAGGCCGCCGACGTCCGCGAGGCCGGCAAGCGGCGGCTGCTCGAGGCCGGCGGCCGCAAGGAGATCGCGATGATGGTCCCGGTCGTCTTCCTGGTGCTCCCGGTGACGGTTCTCTTCGCTCTCTTCCCCGGATTGATCAGCATCGTCTCGCTGGCGTCATGAACGCGGCGACCGAACGAGGAGGACGCACGTGCGTCTCATGACCCTGTTCCTGGCCGCGCTCGCGGCGCTGGCCGCCCGTCTGCGCGGGGAGGATCCCGAGCGCGGCGACGTCCCCGGCTGGGTGATGATCACCGTGATGACGGCGGCGCTGGTGCTCGCCATCCTCGTCCCGTTCCGCGAGGCGATCGTGAACGCGGTGCAGAACGCCCTGGACTCCGTCACGAGCGGTGGCTGACCCGCAGCTCGTGGGGGACGACGGCGAGCGCGGGAGCGCCGTCGTCGAGTTCGTGCTGGTCTCGGTGCTGATCGTGGTGCTGATGCTCGCTGTGCTGCAGGTGGCGGTCTACGTGCACGTGCGCAACGTGGTGACCGCCAGCGCGCAGGAGGGGGCGCGGTACGCGGCCAACGCCGACGTGCCGGTGGCCGACGGCGCTGCACGGACCTCCGAGATCGTGGCCGCGGCGACCACCGAGGGGACGGCGGCGGGTCTCACGTGCACCTCGACGGAGGAGCTCGACGACACCGGCCTGACGCTCGTGGTCGTGCGCTGCACGGGTGCGGTCCCGACGCTGCTGGCGGGCCTCGGGGACCTGCTGCCCGTCGACGTCACCGGTCGTGCCGTCCGGGAGGGCGCATGAGGTGGGTCCTCGGGCGCCTGCGGGGTCCGGACGGGGAGCGCGGCTCGTCGCTGGTGGAGTTCGTATTCGTCGCGCTGGTCGTGTTCGTGCCGCTGGTCTACCTGGTGGCCGGGTTCTCGTCGGTGCAGCGCGGGGTGTTCGCGGCGACCGCGGCCGCACGCGAGGCCGGCCGGGCGCTGGGCACCGCACCGGACGTCGCGACCGGGATGGCGCGGGCGGAGCGGGCGGTGGAACTGGCGGTGGGCGACCAGTCGGTGGAGGCCACGGACGTGCGCCTGGAGTTCGCGCCGGCGGGGTCGGGCTGCGACGCGGCCGGCAGCTACACCCCGACGCTGACGCCGGGGGAGGAGTTCAGCGTCTGCGTGACGGTCACCGTGCGGATCCCGCTGCTGCCGGAGTTCATCGACGCCAACACCGCGACCGGCCAGTTCGTCGTCCAGCGGGACCGCTACGTCGACGCCTGAGGTCCACTCCTCGGCGGGAGAGGAACGCGGCACCGGCGGCGGGAGGAGTGACAGGGTGGCGGGATGGACTGGCCGTGGGAGACGTTCTTCGCCGCCACAGCCCAGGTCTCGGTCACGGCCTTCGTCGTGCTGGTCGCGACCCTGTCGATCAGCAGCAGCCTGATCTCCGGTGATCCTCGGGTCCGGTCGCCGCTGAAGCTGGCGGCCGCGGGCACTGCCCTCCTGAAGCTGCTGGTGCCCTTCCTGGCGGCCATGGTCGCCCTGATGCCCGGTCATCCCTGGCGCGTCGGGTACTGGGTCATGGGCGGCGCGGGAGTCGCCGGCCTGATTCTCCACGCGGCGGTCTACGAGCGTCACACGGACGATGCGGACCGCTTCGACGCGCAGCAGTTCTGGCTCGGCTCGACGGTGTCGCTGGGGGTCTACGTGTGGATCCTCGCCGCCACCACCGCGGACGAGGCCTGGTCGCTCACGGTGGTCGCTGCACTGAGTGTGTGGCTGCTCTTCTCGGGGTCGGTCGAGGCGATCCTCCTGCTGGTCCAGGGGCGGAAGACGATCTCGACGGCCCTACCTCGGCCGGCCCGTCCGCTGCCTCCTGGGCCACCCGCCTGAGCCACCCTCAGTGGGGCGCGGGGGTGCCCTCGACGGTCGCGGTGAACTCGAACCACGCCTGGCCGCGCCACTCCGGACCGGGCGTCGGCCCGTCGACGGCGAGGGTGCTCCAGTCGGGTACTCGCCCCCCGGCCATCGCGATCAGCTGCAACTGCTCCTGCAGTTGCTCCGTCGCGAGCACGGTGTCGTCGCTGGCCAGGGCCGCTGCTGCCCGGTACATCATGGGAAGAGGGTGACCCCTCCCTCCGACACTGCCGCCATCCCTCCGTCGCGCGTCCGATCCGAGCCCGGCCGGAGCCGGTCAGTCGTCACGCACAGTGACCGGCTGGGCGTCACCCGTCCCGCGGAGCCGAGCCGTTCCGGTCCGGCTGGTCGAACGTCACGTGCACGGTCTCGAACCCCTTCTGCCGCTCCGCCTTGGCCGAGCCCGTGTAGCTGCGGCGGTCCCCGGGGGTCAGGTCGACCGCGTCGGTGAACGGGGTGAGCAGGGCCCGCGGCCACAGCCGGTCCACCCGGACCACGTTGATCTCGACGCAGAGCACGAAGGCCACCGCCGACAGGTAGAGGAACGCGAGCATCCCCAACACCAGAGCGAAGACGCCGTTGATGGCGCTGGCGCTGTCCATGACCCGGCCGACGTACGCCACCCCGAACGTCTGCAGCAGCTGCCAGAGAACCGCCGCGGCCAGCGCCCCCGGGAGCACCTGGCGGACGGTGAGGTGCCGGGCGGCGGCCAGCCGGAAGGCGAACACGAACACGACCGCGTTGACCACGATCGACGCCACCAGCGCCAGCACCCGCAGCAGCACCCCGAGCGAGCCGGCACCGCCCGCGCCCAGCGTCGACAGCGCCGTCGTCCCGATCACGGCCAGCCCGGCGGTGGCCAGCAGCAGCAGGCTGCGGCCGCGGGCCAGGAACGGGTTGGGCCGGTTGTTCCGCGGCACCGCCCAGGCGGTGTTCATGGCGTGCTGCACCGCCTGCGCGACGCCGAGCCCGCCGTAGAGGGCGCCGAGGACCCCGATGACGACGCCGAGCGTGCCGCCGCTGAGCCCGCGGGGTTCGCCCAGCTGCTCACCCACCACCGGGAACTGGCTCAGCGCCGAGTCGATCAGCCGCTCCTGCAGGTCCGGGTTCCCGGCGAGGACGGAGCTCAGGATCGTCGTCGCCAGGAGCAGCAGCGGGAACAGCGAGACGAACGCGTAGTAGGTGATCAGCGCGGCCAGGTACGGGCCGGAGTCGTCGACGTACTTGTAGACGACGGCGATCGGGAAGCCGGCCACCGGATGGCGGCGCTGCAGCCGGTCCAGTCGATCGGCGAGTGCCACGTGCGCAGTCCACCACGGGCGCGGGGGATGCGCCCCGCGCCCGTGGTGTCAGCGCGTGACGCCGGTGTGCCCCAGCGAGTACCGACCGGGCTGCGGCCAGACGCACAGCCCGTGCGGCTTGCCCGCGGTCGGGATGCGCGCGAGCAGCGAGCCGTCGGCCGTCGAGATCACGTAGACCTCGTTGTCGTACCGGCCCGACAGCCACAGCTGGGTCCCGTCGGCGGTCACGCCGCCCATGTCGGGGCTGGCGGAGCCCGGGATGGTCCAGGTGGCGATCGGCGCACCGGTGTTCGCGTCGAGGACCGAGATCGAGCCGCTGTGCCGGTTGGTCACGTACAGCTGCGTGGCGTCGCGGCTCGGGTAGATGCCGTGCGTGCCGGGTGCGGTCGGGATCTCCCCGATCACCTGGGTCGCGGCGCCGTCGAGCACCCACAGCGAGCCCTGGTCGGAGTCGGCGATGTAGAACCGGCTGCCGTCGGGGGAGAGCTTGATGTCCTGCGGGCCCATGTGCGTGTTCATCACCGGCATGTCGATCAGCCGCAGCACGGTCCGCGACGGGACGTCGACGACGGCGACCCGCCCGGCGAACTCGCAGGTGAAGACCGCGGTCCGCCCGTCCGGGGTGAAGTCGGCGTGGTCGATGCCGGCGCACTCGGGGATCTGCAGCCGGCTCTGCTCCACCCAGGTGTGCGGGTCGTAGAACACCAGCGACCTGCGGGCCTCGGCCACCGAGATCGCGGCCGCGCCGTCCGGGGTGAAGTACATGTTGTACGGGTCGTCGACCGGGATCCGGGGGCCGTTCTGGCCGGTCACCGGGTCGATCGGGGTGATCGTGTTCCCGATGTCGTCGGTGGCGTAGAGCGTGCGCATGTCCCACGACGGGACGACGTGCTGCACCTCCAGGCCGGCGGGGAACTTCGCGACCACCTGGAAGGTGGCCGGGTCGATCTCCCACACCTCGCCGCTGTTGTGCGGCACGTAGACCATCGGCCGGGCGGCGCGGGCGGCCTCGCTGAGGTCGTCGGGGCCGGTCTCGGAGTAGACGTTGCCGGCGTCCAGCACCGGCGGCATGCCCGGGAGCTGGTCGGCGATCACCGGGGTCGGCGCGGCGGTCGTGGGCGGCGGCGTGCTCATGGCCGGCGACGACGACGAGTGGCCGTGCGCGTGCGTCTCCTCCGCAGCGTCGCTGCCGCCGTCGTCGGACGAGCAACCGGCCACCATCAGCAGCACACCCAGGGCCGCCGTCGCCGCGTTCCGGATCCTCACGAGCCCTCGCCTCCGTGGCGCCCCGTGCGCCGCCGGACACCCTCACACGTCCGCGCGCCGAGGGGAACCGCGGGCGGGCGCGGCGCGCCGGGACTAGCGTCGCCCGCCGTGGACGACGGGGGCAGCGGGTTCGGACGGCGGCGGCTGCTGGGCGCCGGCGGGCTGCTGACCCTCGCCGCGGTGCTCGACGCGTGCACCGGCGAGAAGCCGCAGGCCACCGCCCCGACCGCCAGCGCGTCGTCGTCCGCCGCCGCCCCGTCGACCCCTGCGCCGCCGCCGCTGCCGACCGCCGTCGGCCTGCTGGACGGCACCACGCCCTGCGTGCTGACGCCCGACACGATCGCCGGGCCGACGTGGTTCGACGCGCACGCGGTGCGCAGCGACATCCGCGACGGCCGGCCCGGCACTCCGCTGGACCTGGCCTTCCGGGTGGTCCGGCTGCCCGACTGCGCGCCGGTGCCGGACGCCGTCGTCGACCTGTGGCAGTGCGACGCGGGCGGGATCTACTCCGGCTTCGCCGGAGCCTCGCCGGGGGAGGGTGGCGACCCGGGCGGCACCGACGAGTACGGCGACCCGCAGTCGGCGACGACCGAGGGCACCGCGTTCCTGCGCGGCACCCAGGTCACCGGCCTCGCCGGCGTCGTCACCTTCGCCACCGTCTACCCCGGCTGGTACCCGACGCGGACCCCGCACCTGCACCTCAAGGTGCACCTCGACGGCGGCACGGTGCTGACGACGCAACTGTTCTTCGACGACACGGTCAACGACGCCGTCCTCGCCGCCGGGCCGTACGCCGGGCATCCCGGCCGGGACACCCGCAACGACACCGACGCCTTCTATGCCGACCAGGCGCTGCTGCGGACCGCGGCGCAGGGCGACGGCTGGCTGGCCGCGATCGTCCTCGGCGTCGTCTGACCGGGCGGGGTCAGTCGGTGCGCGCGGTCAGTCGGCGGCGGGCACGAACTCGACGGTGACGTCGTCCACGCCGAGGGAGTTCGCCAGCGCGGTCAGCATGTCGCGGGTGCCGTCCTCGGCGCGGTCGAGCAGGTCGCTGTCGTCGGCGGCGTCCTCCAGTCGGTCCTCGGCCATGGAGAAGAGCTCGCTCTCGTCGGTCGGGTCGTCGCCGAGCGCGTCACCGACCCGGTCGACCAGGCCGCGGTCGCGGTCCAGGACACGGCTCTCGTCGGGGTCGATGCGGGCCTCGGCGAGTTCCGGCGCGGGCAGGACGATGGTGGCCGCGTTCCCGTCCTCGGACAGCTTCACCGCGTCGGAGTCCAGGTGGGCGAAGTCCACGTAGGCGTCGACCGTGCCGGTGGCGAGGAACTGCACCCGCTCACCGCTGATCACCGCGGGCACGTACGGGGTGTCGGACTCGACGTCGACGACGACCTGGAAGCTGCCGGTCGCCGCGTGGTACTCGTCGAGGTCGGCGAGGGAGACCAGCAGCGGGGTGGTGCTGCGGTCGATCTCCTCCGGTGCGAACGGGTTGCCCCAGTCGAACGAGCCCACGGCGAGCACCCCGAGGCCCACGGCCCCCGCGACGACTCCGGCCTTGACCAGTCCACGGCGGCTCTTCGACGGCATGCGAGGGCTCCTCGGTGTCGCTGGGGGATCCCCCGGGCGCTGCGCCTCGCGGGGGTACCGCCTACAGCGATGCGCCTGCCGACCCCATTCCCGTTCCGCCGGCGATCCCGAGAAGAGATCAGGGGACGTAGACGCCCTCGACCGACACGACCTCGCCGCCGGCCACGGTGAGCCGCATGTAGGAGTGCTCGCCGGCGTCGTCGGAGACCGCGGCGGTGCCGGCCAGCGCGGCCACGGAGGCGACGCCGACCTCCTCGGCGGTCCACGGGTCGACGTAGGAGGCGTCCGCCCCGGAGCGGACGGGGACCGCGGTCACCCGGTCGTCGACGTCGCGGGCGTAGTAGGCGCTGCACTGCTCCCAGCCGTTGTCGGCCACGCCGTCCTCGGCGCAGGCGGCGGCCGCGGCCGGGCCCTCGAACCAGTCCACGAGGTCGACGTAGACCGCGTCGGCGGTGACGGCGCGCAGGAAACCCACGTGCCGGCCGTCGGAGAGCCGGTCGGCCACCACGGGCTGGGTGGTGCGGACGGAGATCTGCTCGTCGAGCCGGAACCCGGTGCCGGTCCAGTCGTAGGTGACCGAGGCCCAGTGGCCGGGGCAGCAGGTCGGGTCGTCGGAGCCGGCCGCGCGGCCGGTGACGGTCAGCGTGCCGGCGCCGGTGGTGAGCGCGGCGTCGAAGAAGGGGATGCCCTCGCCGAGGACGTCGAGGGCGGCGGGCTCGCCGCGGGACACGTCGAAGACGACGACGTCCTGGCCGGGCTCGGACACCGCGCTCGGGCAGGCGGCCAGCACCAGGACCTCGTCGGTGCCGTCGCCGGTGAGGTCGGCGCGGGAGGTGGCCACGGTCAGCTCGTCCCAGCTCGCGGCCGGCAGCCCGTCGGCGACCCAGTCGGCGCGGGACGCGCAGCCGGCGGCGCCGTACGCCAGCGACTTCCAGTCCGGCGACACGTCCGGCACGTCGGTGGCCTGCCCGGAGACCCCGGTGGTGCACCCGCCGAGCACGGCGCCGCCGGCCAGGAGGAGCGCGGGGAGTCGCGGGGCGCGGCGGCTGGGCATCGGGCTGCTCCGGGGAGAGGTGGCGGGCGACGTGCCCGCATCCCCGACATCGGCATGCGACGGGAGTGGCTTGAGTGGTGGATGTGACGGATGTGACGACCCGTCGTCGTCAGGTCTGCACCCTCAGCGGCGGGCGACCAGCGGCCGCAGCACCTCGGCGACCACCCACGTCAGCACGGTCGTGGCGGCAGTGGCGAGGAAGGCGCCGCCCATCTCGCCGGTCGCGCCGGCCGCCACCTGCACGGTCGTGTACGCGACGGCGCCGACGAGGTTCGAGGCGACGAGCGCGGCCCGCCAGCCGAGGCCGGGGCGCACGAGCCGCCAGACGACCAGGTCGGCCACCTGCGCCCCGGCGAAGGCCGCCGGCCCGGCCAGCGAGGCGCCCGATCCCTGGTCGGCGAGCACCAGCGTGCCGACGGCGATCGCGCCGAGCACCCACGGCAGCCCGCCGGCGCGGTCCAGCGCGTCACGCACGCTCAGCGACAGCCCGAGCAGCACCTCGCTCGCGAGGGCGGTGAGCCCGAAGCCCACCGCGACCCCCGCCGGGTAGTCGGCGTCGGCGCGGTCCATGAACGCCACCAGGGCGACGAAGAACGCGGCGACGAGCAGGGCCAGGACCGGCCGGCGGCGCCGGACGGGCGGGGCGGGACGCGGTGGGAACGACGGCGGCGGGAAGGCGGCCGGCGGGAACGGGCCGCGTGGGGGAGCGGCCGGCGGGGTCGGCCACGCCGCCGGGGTCGGTGCGGCAGCGGCCCGCGGCACCGGTCGCAGCAGCGGCGTCGGTGAGCGCGGCGTCGGAGCGGGGACGGCGACCGGCGGCCGGGATGCCGGCCGCGGCACCGGAGCGGCGGTGACTCGCGGGGCGCCGGTGGGTCCCGGAGCGGCAGCGACGGGGGCGGCCACCGCCCGCCGCGCCTCGGCGACCAGCTGCCCCGCGGTCGCGGTGCGGCGGGCCGGGTCCCGGGCCAGAGCCCGGCGCAGCACGGCGTCCAGCGCCGGCGGCACGTCGGCCCGCCGGGCCCACAGCGGAGCGGGCTCGGTGTGCAGATGGGCGTGGTAGGCGCTGGGCAGGCTGCTGCTGGGGAACGCCCGGATCCCGGTCAGGCACTCGTAGAGCACGCAGGCCAGGGCGTAGACGTCCACCCGCGGGTCGACGTCGGAGCCGGTCACGAACCGCTCCGGGGCCATGTACTCGTAGGAGCCGATCGCCGTCCCGGTCTGGGTGATCGCCGCGCCGTCCTGGGAGGAGCGGGCGATGCCGAAGTCGACGAGGTAGACGAACGGGTCGTCCGGCCGCCCGGTCAGCAGCACGTTCGAGGGCTTCACGTCGCGGTGGACCAGGCCGTCGGCGTGCGCGGCGTCCAGCGCCTCGGCCAGCTGCCCGACCACCGACAGCGCCGTCGCCAGCGGGAGCGGCCCCCACCGGGCCAGCCGCGAGGCCAGGTCCTCGCCCTCGACCAAGCGCATGTCCAGGAACAGCCGGCCGTCGATCTCGCCGTAGCGGTGGATCGGGACGACGTGCGGTCCGCGCAGCCGGGCGGTCAGCCGCGCCTCGCGCTGGAACCGGGCGCGGTAGCCCTCGTCGGCGGCCAGGTGCGGGGTGAGCAGCTTGAGCGCGACCACCCGCTCGTGCTCGGTGTCCCAGGCGCGGTGCACCTCGCCCATGCCGCCGCGGCCCAGCGGCCCCAGGAGCCGGTAGGGACCGAAGGTCGCTCCGTGCACCCCGCCCCCTGGTCGTCGCGGCCGGACCCGAGCATCCCACGGCGACGGGCCCGCCGGTGGTCGACGAGCGCCGGCGGCCGCCCCTCGACGGGGGCCGCCGCCGGCCTGCGGAGCCGCCTCAGCCCCCGCGCTTGACCTCGGCCTCGACGATGCCGCGCAGGGCCGTGACCAGCGAGGTGTTGCCGGTGTCGCCGGACTCGAGCGCCGAGCGGGCCTCACCCGGGAGCGCGCCGGTGTCGACGTCGTCGAGCCAGGTCACGTCCCCTCCGGTGCGGCGGCCCACCCGCAGCGTGGCGTCCTCCCGGCGCACCACGTACTCCTCGCCGTCCAGCTGGATGGTCATGTCGTCGGTCATGGTCGGCCCCCTACCCCGGACCGGGGCGTCGGCATGCCCGGGACGATGGCGGTCATGGACGACGAGTGCTGCGAGGTGGTGGTCACCGCCGCCGACGAGGAGTGGCTGGCCGGTCTCACCCGCGACCTGGTGGAGCGGCGGCTGGCCGCGTGCGGGCACCACCTGACCCGGATCCGGTCGGTCTACCGCTGGGAGGGGGCGGTGCACGACGAGCCCGAGGCCCGGGTCGCGCTGCACACCCGGCGGGCGCTGGTGCCGGCGATCGTCGAGCACGTCACCGCCGTCCATCCCTACGACGTGCCGTGCGTCATCGCCCTGCCGCTGGTGGACGGCGCCCCCGACTACCTGGCCTGGGTCCGCGCCGAGACGCAGCCCACGCCCACCCCTCCGGGGGAGGCCGGCTGAAGGACGGACGATCCTGTGCCGAAATGGTTCGGGAACGGGTCCGACAACGGGCCCGCAGCCGCGAGGAGGAGCTGGTGGACGACGTGCTGTTCCCCCGTACCTCCGTCCCCGACCCCGGGGACGCCGTGACGGCGGTGCTCGACGCGCTGCCGCTGCCCTCCCTGCTCGTCGACTCCCATGGCCTCGTCCGGTACTCGAACTCCGCCTGGCGGTACTGGCTGGACGCCCTCGGCGACGAGCGGCTTCGCTGCGCCCACGGGCACACCCGCTACTTCGACCTGGTCGCCCGGCTGGGGGACGACCCCGAGATCCGGGCGTTCACCGACCGCATGGCGGCGCTGTTCCGGGGCGAGGTCGCCCGCGTCGAGCACGACTACGGCCTCGCCTGCCCGGGTGGCGCCCGGTGGTACCACCTCGAGGCGGCGCCGATCGAGGGCGGCTCCCGCTTCGTCGTCACCCACGCCGACGTGACCGCACGCGTGCGGGCGAGCCGGGAGAGCGCCTGGCTGGCCCGGCACGACCCGCTGACCACGCTGCCCAACCGCAGCCACCTGCACCAGCTGGTCGACGCCGAGCTGCGCCGCGAGGGGCGTGGCCCGCTGTCGCTGCTGCTGCTCGACGTCGACGGGTTCAGCGACGTCAACGACGCCTCCGGGCACGAGGCCGGGGACGAGCTGCTGCGCCAGGTCGCCGCGCGCCTGCGCCGGGTCGCCCGGGGCAGCGACGTCGTCGGCCGGCTCGGCGACGACGAGTTCCTCCTCGTCTCCCCGGACTGCCCGGACGACTGCGCCGCGACCGTCGCCGAGCGCTGCCAGGCCGCGCTCACCGCGGAGCCCTTCTCCGTCGGTGGCAGGGTCCTGCGGCTGGGTGCCAGCGTCGGGGTGGCGACCGCCGCCGTCGGCACGGACGCCGGTGCGGCCGGGCTCGTCCGCGACGCGGACCTGGCGCTGTCGGCCGCTCGCGCCTCGGGCCGGGGCGGGCTGCACTCCTTCACCCCGGAGCTGCGTGCGGCCGCCGAGCGCCGTGCCGCCCTCGGAGTGGAGCTCGAGCGCGCCATCGAGGGCGGCGAGCTCGTCCTGCACTACCAGCCGATCCAGCACCTCCCGAGCGGGGAGTTCACCGGGGTCGAGGCGCTCGTCCGCTGGCAGCACCCCGAGCGCGGCCTGCTGCCGCCGGGGGACTTCCTCCCGGTCGCCGAGCAGTACGACCTGCTCCTGCCGCTCACCCGCTGGGTGCTGCACGCGGCCGCGGCCCAGGCCGCCGAGTGGGCCCGGCACGGGTCGGTCCTCGTCGTGGGCGTCAACGTGCACGCCCGGCACCTGTCCACCGGCACGCTGGTCGACGACGTGTTCGCCGCACTCGCCGTGACCGGCCTCCCGCCGGAGCAGCTGGTGGTCGAACTGACCGAGACCTCCGTGGCCGAGGACCCCGTGTGCGCGGCCGCGCAGCTGGCCGAACTGCGCCGCCGCGGGGTCGAGGTCTCGATCGACGACTTCGGCAGCGGCTTCTCCTCGCTGGGGCAGCTGGTCACCCTGCCCACCGGCGTGCTCAAGATCGACCGGAGCCTGGTCGCCTTCCCCGAGGGCCGCCGGGACCACGCGGCGGCGGCCATCGCCGCCGTCGTCGCGCTGGGCCGTGCCTGCGGCATCCGCAGCCTGGCCGAGGGCATCGAGACCGCCGACCAGCTGGCGCTGGCCACCGAGCTGGGCTGCACCTTCGGCCAGGGCTACCACCTCGGCCGGCCGATGCCGGCCGCCGAGGTCCCCGGCTGGCTGCTCGCGCACAACGGCGGACGCCGGCCGGTGCCCTGGTCGGCCATGTCGGAGGGGCGGGTCACCCTCACCGCGGCGGGCTGACGGTCGGGCCGGCGCCCCCCGCCTCCGCAGCGCACTACCCTCGACAGACGTGGCTGCTGACTTCTCCGTCGTCCTGGACGAGCTCGACACGACCCTGAAGTCGATCGAGGCCGTGCTCGACGTCGACAAGCTGCGCCAGGAGGTCGCCGAGCTCGAGCAGCAGGCCGCCGCCCCGGACCTGTGGAACGACGTCGAGGCCGCCCAGGCGCTCACCTCCAAGCTCTCCTACCTGCAGGGCGACCTGCGCCGGGTCGAGGAGCTGCGCAGCCGGCTGGACGACGTCGGCCTGCTGCACGAGATGGCCGCCGAGGAGGACGACGCGGCGACGACCGCCGAGGCCGAGCGGGAGCTGGTCAGCATCCGGACGGCCATCGACGAGCTCGAGGTCCGCACCCTGCTGTCGGGTGAGTACGACGCCCGCGAGGCGCTGGTGACCATCCGGTCGGAGGCCGGCGGCGTCGACGCCGCCGACTTCGCCGAGATGCTGATGCGGATGTACCTGCGCTGGGCCGAGCGGCGGAAGTACCCCACCGAGGTCTACGACGTCTCCTACGCGGAGGAGGCCGGCATCAAGTCGGCCACCTTCGCCGTCAAGGCGCCCTACGCCTACGGCACGCTGTCGGTCGAGCAGGGCACCCACCGGCTGGTCCGGATCTCCCCGTTCGACAACCAGGGCCGCCGGCAGACCTCCTTCGCCGGTGTCGAGGTGCTGCCGGTCGTGGAGCAGACCGACCACGTGGACATCCCCGAGAACGAGATCCGGGTCGACGTCTTCCGCTCCTCGGGTCCCGGTGGGCAGAGCGTCAACACCACCGACTCCGCCGTCCGGATGACCCACATCCCGACCGGCATCGTCGTGTCCTGCCAGAACGAGAAGAGCCAGATCCAGAACCGCGCCGCTGCCCTGCGGGTGCTGCAGGCGCGCCTGCTCGTCGTCCGCCAGGCCGAGCAGCGGGCCGAGATGGACGCGCTCAAGGGGGAGGGGAGCAGCTGGGGCAACCAGATGCGCTCCTACGTGCTGCACCCGTACCAGATGGTCAAGGACCTGCGGACCGAGGTGGAGAGCGGGAACCCGTCGAACGTGCTCGACGGCGACCTCGACTCGTTCATCGAGGCGGGTATCCGGTGGCGCAAGCAGCAGGAGGCTGGCGGCGCAGCCGCCTGATCCGTCGCGGGTCGTGACGGACGGCGTTGCCATCGTCACACTCGGGTGGCGATGGCGACGGTGCGTGATCACCTTCCAGGCAACTCCGGCCCCACCCGTGACGGTCTGCGAGAACGCTCGGAGCGTTGCTCCGCGAACGGCCGATCACGGGACCCCGGACAGGTACCGTGGCGCCTCGTGATCGAATTGCAACACGTCACCAAGATCTATCCGGCCAGTGCGCGGCCGGCCCTCGATGACGTGTCCACCGAGATCGACAAGGGGGAGTTCGTCTTCCTCATCGGGTCGTCCGGATCGGGCAAGTCGACGTTCCTCCGGCTGCTGCTGAAGGAGGACGACCCGACCAAGGGCACGGTCAGCGTGAACGGCAAGACGCTCAACACGATGAGCAAGTGGAACGTGCCGAAGCTGCGCCGCACGATGGGCTGCGTCTTCCAGGACTTCCGGCTGCTGCGCAACCGCACCGTGGAGCAGAACGTCGCCTTCGCGCTCGAGGTCATCAACAAGCCGCAGCGCACGATCAAGCGCGTCGTCCCCGAGGTGCTGGAGATGGTCGGCCTCGAGGGCAAGGCCAACCGGCTGCCCGGTGAGCTCTCCGGTGGTGAGCAGCAGCGGGTCGCGATCGCCCGCGCGTTCGTCAACCGGCCGCTGGTGCTGCTCGCCGACGAGCCGACCGGCAACCTCGACCCGGAGACGAGCGAGGGGATCATGCTGCTGCTGGAGCGGATCAACCGCACCGGCACCACGGTGATCATGGCGACGCACGACTACCACATCGTCGACTCGATGCGCCGGCGCGTGATCGAGCTCAACGGGGGCCAGATCACCCGCGACCAGTCGCGCGGTGTCTACGGGGTCGGCCGCTGAGCCTCGGCTCCCCGACCTCCGACTGAACTCAGAACAGGGAATCCATGCGCGTCAACTTCGTCCTGTCCGAGGTGGCCACCGGGCTCCGTCGCAACCTGACCATGACGGTCGCGATGATCCTGACCACGGCCATCTCGCTCGGCCTCATGGGCACCGGGCTGCTCATCGCCGGGATGATCTCCGACATGAAGGAGATCTACTACGACAAGGTGCAGGTCTCCATCTTCCTCGAGGACGGCGTCACCGAGGAGCAGCGCGCCGCGCTCGAGACGCGGCTGCAGGAGCTGCAGACCGACGGCGAGGTGAAGAGCTACCTGTACGAGTCCAAGGAGGACGCGTACGCCCGCTTCCAGCAGCAGTTCAGCCAGCAGCCGGAGCTCGTGCAGAACACCCCGGCCGACGCCCTGCCGGAGAGCTTCCGCGTCGAGCTGGTCAACCCGGAGCGCTACGACGTGATCGCCTCGGAGTTCCCCGACGCGACCGACGGCGTGGACCAGGTGCGCGACGAGGGCGACTTCCTGGACCGGTTGTTCAGCCTGCTCAACGGCGCCCGCAACGCCACCATCGCCGTCGCGGTGGTGCAGGCGCTGGCCGCACTGCTGCTGATCTCCAACACCATCCAGCTGGCCGCGTTCAACCGGCGAAACGAAACGAACATCATGCGGCTGGTCGGCGCCTCCCGCTGGTACACCCAGCTGCCGTTCATCCTGGAGGCCGCGCTGGCCGGACTGATCGGTGCGCTGCTGGCCATCGGCGGCCTGGTGGTCACCAAGCTGCTGTTCGTCGACCGGGCCCTGGCGGGGCCGATCAAGGCGGGGATCATCCCGCCGGTCGACTGGAGCGCCATCGCCACGATCAGCCCGATCATCGCCCTCGCCGGCGTGGGCCTGGCCGCGATCGCCGCCTACGTGACCCTGCGGTTGTACGTGAGGCTCTGACATCGCGATCCTCCGGATCGCACCGCGGCCAGGAGCCGTTCCCGACCTGCGCTGAGCCCTGCCGTCGCACCCTTCGCGGACCCCTCCGGGGCCCACTCGGGCCCGACCCGCGCAGGGCGGCACCGGTCCGGAGGCGACCGTGGTGGCGTTCGCGAATAACCTGTACGCATGCCGCGGGAACAGGGCCAGAAGTACATCGCCCAGAACAAGAAGGCGCGGCACGACTACTCGATCCTCGACACCTTCGAGGTGGGCCTGGTGCTCACCGGCACGGAGGTGAAGAGCCTGCGGGCCGGCCGTGCCTCGCTGGTCGACGGCTTCGCCAGCATCGACGACGGCGAGGTGTGGCTCCAGCACGTCCACATCCCCGAGTACACGCAGGGCACGTGGACCAACCACGCCGTCCGCCGCAAGCGCAAGGTGCTCATGCACCGGTCCGAGATCGACAAGCTGATCGGCAAGACCAAGGAGGGCGGGCTGACGCTCGTCCCGCTGGACCTGTACTTCAAGGACGGCAAGGTCAAGGCCACGCTCGCGCTCGCCAAGGGCAAGAAGAGCTACGACAAGCGCCACGACCTCGCCGAGCGGGACTCCCGCCGCGAGATCCAGAAGGCGTTCGGCCGCTACGTGAAGGGTCGCCGCTGACTCTCGGCCCGGGCCTCGCGCCGGCCGACTGCCGCCATGTGGTCGCGGGTGCCGCCCTGTAGCGCGGCGCCGACGACGACACCGCGGCACCGGGGTGCGCACTCGGCGCGCCGGGTCACCCGCCTACGGTGATCGGCATGCGCGGTGTGGCTTACGACCGGTTCGGCGACCTCGACGTCCTGGAGCTGCGCGACGACCTGCCCGAGCCGCCGGTCGGCCCCGACACCGTGCTGGTGCGGGTGCACGCGGCCGGGGTCAACCCGGTCGACATGGGCATCCGCGCGGGCGGCCTGCGGTCGTTCTTCCCGCACCGGTTCCCGATCGTCCCGGGCTGGGACGTCGCCGGCGTCGTCGAGGCCGCGGGCCCCGCGGTCGTGGACTTCGCGCCCGGTGACGAGGTGTTCGGCTACGTCCGCCGGGACGACGTCCAGTGGGGCACGCAGGCCGAGTTCGTGCCGGCGCCGCAGCGCTGCCTGGCGCACAAGCCGGAGTCCCTGTCGTTCGCGGAGGCCGGTGCCCTCCCGCTCGCCGGGCTCACCGCCTACCAGGCGCTGACCGAGGCGCTCGAGGTCGGCGAGGGCGACCGCGTGCTGGTGCACCGGGCCGCGGGCGGGGTCGGCTTCAACGCCGTCCAGATCGCCGTGGCACTGGGCGCGCACGTCATCGGCACCGCCAGCCCGCGCAACCACGGCTTCCTCCGCGACGCCGGTGCCGCGGAGTGCATCGACTACTCGGCCGGCCCGGTCAGCGAGCAGCTGTCGGAGCCGGTGGACGCCGTCCTCGACCTGATCGGCGGCGACGCCCTGGCCGACGCACCGAAGCAGCTGCGCGCGGGTGGCCGGCTGGCCAGCGTGGTGGACCCGGGGGTGCGCGACCTCGGTGGCCGGTACGTGTTCGTGCGACCGGAGCGGCACGACCTCGAGGAGCTCGGCCGGATGGCCGACGCCGGACAGCTGCGGGTGCCGATCGCCCGGGCCTTCCCGCTCGAGCGGACCGCCGACGCGCAGCGGCTGGTCGCCGAGGGCCACGTGCGCGGCAAGGTCGTCGTCACCGTCCCGTGAGCCCGCACCCGCTCGACCGACCGGCCTGGTCGGCGCTGACCGGGCCGCACGCGCACTTCGCCCAACGGCGGGGGGACGTGCTCCGCTACCCGGCCGACGTGACCCCGTTCCTCGGCATGCCGTCGTCGACGCCGACCGCGCAGGACTGGGCCGATGCCGCGGTGCTGGTCGGCCCCGGCGGCCTGGTACCCCTCGCCGGCCTCGACGCACCCCCACCGGACGGCTGGCCGGTCACCTGGCAGGTCGCCGGAGTCCAGCTGGTGGACGACGGTGTCGTCGGTGCCCCGGACGCCGAGGCCGTCCGGCTGACCGCCGACGACGTCCCGGAGATGCTGGCGCTGGTGGAGCGGACCCGCCCCGGGCCGTTCCTGCCCCGGACCATCGAGCTCGGCACCTACCTCGGCGTCCGGGACGGGGGTGCTCTCGTCGCGATGGCCGGCGAGCGGCTGCACCCGCCCGGCTGGACCGAGATCAGCGCCGTCTGCACCGACCCCGCCGCCCGCGGCCGGGGGCTGGCGACGCGGCTGGTCCGGGCGCTGGTGCACGGCATCCGGGAGCGGGGCGAGCAGCCGTTCCTGCACGCGGCCGCGGACAACCCGGCGGTCGCGCTGTACGAGTCGCTGGGCTTCCGCCGCCGCCGGTCGGTGACCTTCGCCGCGGCCCGCGTGCCCGGCTGATCCGATCTAGGGTCGGATCCCGTGGTGGCACCCCCGGACGACGACGTCGACGTCCCGCGGTACTGGCGGGAGCTGGGGCTGCCCGGCCTGGTCGACGTGCACGTGCACTTCCTGCCCGAGCGGGTGCAGGCCAAGGTCTGGGCGTACTTCGGCCGGGCCGAGGAGCACTACGGCGCGGCCTGGCCGATCACCTACGCGCTGCCGGTCGAGGAGCGGCTCGCGGTGCTGGACCGGCTCGGCGTCCGCGCGTTCTCCACGCTGCCCTACCCGCACCGGCCGGGCATGGCCGCCTGGCTCAACGACTGGTCCTCGCAGTTCGCCGACGAGCACCCGCAGGTCCTGCGCTCGGCCACCTTCTACCCGGAGCCGGAGGCGCCGGTCTACGTGGCCGAGGCGCTCGACCGGGGCGTGCAGGTGTTCAAGGTGCACGTGCAGGTGGGCGCCTTCGACCCCCGCGACCCGCTGCTGGAACCGGTCTGGAGCCGACTGGCCGAGACCGGGACGCCGGTGGTGATCCACTGCGGCTCGGGACCACTGGCCGGGCGGCACACCGGCCCGGAGCCCATGGCCGGGTTGCTCGACCGGCACCCGAGGCTGCAGCTGGTGATCGCCCACCTCGGCATGCCCGAGTACCGGGAGTTCCTCGACCTGGCGGAGCGCTTCGAGCGGGTGCACCTGGACACCACGATGTTCGCCACCGACTTCACCGAGCGGCTGATGCCCTTCGACCGCGCGGACCTGCCACGGCTGGCGGCGCTGCGGGACAAGGTGCTGCTCGGGACCGACTTCCCGACCATCCCCTACGCGTACGCCCACCAGCTGGCTGCACTGGATCGACTCGGGCTGGGGGAGGAGTGGTTGCGCGCCGTCCTGTGGCACAACGGCGCGCGGCTGTTCACGATCGGGTCGTGACCACCCCGGAGATCCGCTTCACCGCCGCCGTCCTGGGCACGCCGGACCCGCGTGGCCTGGCCCGCTTCTACCGCGACCTGCTGGGCTGGCCCATCCGCGACGACACCGACGACTGGGCGACACTGCGCCCGGTCGGCGGCCCCGGGCTCTCCTTCCAGCTCGAGACCGAGCACGTGCCACCGGTCTGGCCGCCGGAACCGGGCACCCAGCAGATGCAGACGCACCTGGACTTCGAGGTCGGCGACATGGCGGCGGCCTGCACGCACGCCGAGGCGCTCGGGGCTCGGCGGCTGGGTGGCTACCGGGACGAGGACGAGGACGTGGCGGTCTTCGCCGATCCCGCGGGCCATCCCTTCTGCCTCTTCACGCCGTTGCGATGACCGGCCTCACGACCCGCCCGCTCACCCTGGACGACGCGGCCGCGGCGGCCGAGCTGCTCCCGCCGCCGAACCGGTCGACGCCACCGGCGAGCACGAGGACGCCGCCGACCTCGCCGAGTGGTGGGGCAGCGAGCTGGTGGACCTCGACCGCGACGGCCGGGCGGTCTGCGCCGACGACGGCCGGCTCGTCGGCTGGGCGACCGCCATCTCCTCGCCGGGTGTCCGAGACGCCTTCCGCGTGTGGCTGGAGGGCCGGGTCGCCCCCGACTCCCGGGGACGGGGGATCGGCGGGCGGCTGCTGGACTGGCAGATCGCGCGGGGGACCGAACAGCACGCCGCGCTCGAGCCCGAGGCGTCCGCCCGGCTGGTCGTGCACGTGCACCCGACGATGGGCGCGCTGGAGGCGCTCGTCCGGCGGCGCGGCTTCACCGCCGAGCGGTACTACGCCGTCATGCGCCGGCCGCTGACCGACCTGCCGGAGCCGCGGACGGTGGCCGGCGTCGAGCTCGTCCCCTTCACGGCCGAGCGCGACGAGGACGTGCGCCGGGCACACAACGCCTCGTTCACCGAGCACCACGGCTCGGTCGAGCGCGACGAGGTCGCCTGGCGGAACTGGTTCACCGGGCAGCGGGCGTTCCGCCCCGACCTGTCGGTGCTGGCGCTGGCCGACGGGGAGGTCGCCGGTTATGCGCTCGCCTACGTCGTCGAGGCCGACACCCGCGCGACCGGCGTGCCGACGACGCACCTGGGACAGATCGGGGTGCTGCCGGGCGCCCGCGGGCGCGGCATCGCGTCCGCGGTGATCGGCGCGGCGCTGCGGGCGGCAGCGGCGGCCGGCCTCGAGCGGGCCGCCCTCGACGTCGACACCGAGAACAGCACCGGCGCGTTCGGGCTGTACGAGCGGCTGGGTTTCCGCACCGACCGCACGTGGACCTCCTGGGCCCTGCCACTCCGCCCGGTCCGCGGATGACCGGGCCGGTCACGCTGCGGCCGGCAGCGGAGGGAGACCTGGACCTGATCGAGGCGGCCGAGCGGGCCTACATGGAGGACGTCGAGCCGGCCCACCTCGGGGACTGGACCCGCGCGCTGGACCGCAACCGGGCGCTGTGGCGCACGCTGCTGCCGACCACCACGGTGCTCGAGCTCGCCGGGCGGCCGGCCGGGTTCGTCACGTGGCGGCCCGACGGGGACGCCGCCCTCGTCACCACCGTGCAGGTGCTGCCGCCCGCGCGGCGCCGGGGGCTCGCCCGGCGGCTCCTGGACGCCGTCGACCGCGACGCCGCGGCCGCCGGCTTCGCGGAGGTGCGTCTCGGGGTGCACCGCGACAACCCGGCGCGGGGCCTCTACCCGGCCGCCGGGTTCGAGCCGGCCGGGGAGGACGGTGAGTACCTGCTCCACCGGCGGGCGGTCGGCGGCGCTCAGTAGGGTGCGGCCCATGGTCAGCGCCGATCAGTCCGCCCCCGCCGTCGACACCGCCCTCGCCAACCGGGCGCACCGGGCCACCGAGCCGCTGCACAACCACCTCTACTTCGCCCCCGAGCAGGACGAGCACCTCAGCGCCGTCGGGCTGCGGCCGGGGCGGATGTGCTACTTCGCCGGCCGCGCGGCCCCCATGGGCGCCGTCGGCCCGGGCACGGTGACGGCGACCTTCTACAACTTCTCCCCGGCGATCGTCGCCCGCCACATCCCGCGCGCCTGGACGCTGGCCGGCCCGGAGCAGGTGATCGCCGCCCGGCTCGACGCCGCCCGCGCCTCCCTCACCCGGCTGCTCGGCGACGCCGCCGGCTCCGCGGAGATCGAGGAGCTGGCCGGGCTGCTCCGCGAGGCCTGCTCGGTGCTGACGCCGGAGGGGCGCCCGCTCTACGCCGGGCACGCGGACCAGCCCTGGCCCGAGGAGCCGCTGCTGCAGGCCTGGCACGGCGCGACGCTGCTGCGCGAGCACCGCGGCGACGGTCACATCGCCGTCCTCGTCGGGCACGGGCTGTCGGGCATCGAGGCGCTGCAGAGCCACTCGGCGACCGGCCGCGGCTTCACCCCGGCCGCCGCCCAGGCGCTCCGCGGCTGGACCGACGAGGAGTGGGCGGCGTCCCTGGCGCGCCTGGCCGAGCGGGACCTGGTCGTCGACGGCGACCTCACCGAGGCCGGCCAGCAGCTCCGGGCGCAGGTCGAGGCCGAGACCGACGCGCTCGCCGTCGAGCCGTGGGCGCACCTGGGCGCCGAGCGGACGACGCGCGTGGTCGAGCTGGCCAAGCCCCTGTCGGCCCGGATCGCCGGGGCGGGCGCATACCCGGACGGCGTCTTCGGCAAGTGAGCCAGCGGCTGCCGGGGGCCGCCGACGACGGCCCGACGGCGGACCTGCTCCGCGTCCGGCGTGGCGGCGAGCTCAGCGATCTCGACCGGCTGCTGCTGCACAGCCCGCCCGTCGCCGAGGGGTGGAACGCGCTGCTCGGTGCTCTGCGGTCGGGCACCACCCTGCCCGCCGACCTGCGTGAGCTGGTGGTGCTGCGGATCGCCGTCCTCAACGGCGCGGCGTTCGAGTGGGCGGCGCACGAGCCGATCGGACGGCGCGCCGGCCTGACCGACGCGGACCTGGACGCGCTGCGCCGGCCCGACGGCGCCGGGGCGTGGTCGCCGGTGCAGGCCGCCGTCCTCGCCTTCACCGACGCCTCCACCCGCGGGGTCGCCGTCCCGGACGAGGTGTTCGCCGGTGTGCGGGAGCACCTGGACGACCGCCGCCTGGTCGAGCTGACCGCGCTGGTCGGGGGCTACGCGATGGTGTCCCGGTTCCTCGTGGCGCTGCAGGTGCCGCCGCCGGAGGGCGAGATCGCCGGCTGAACAGCGGGTGACGGGGGAGTGATCTCCGTCCTGACCGGCGGCTGAGACGCCCGCGGCGTGTCACGATGGACGACGGCCCGCTCGACGCCGGCCGACCGACCCGGGAGGAGGACGCGCATGCTCACCGAGCCGCCCAGTCCCAGTCCCGAGGTCCTCCCCGCCTGACGCTGCCGCGCCGCGTGCGGAGGACCTCCGCTGCGTCCTGTCGCACCAGCGTCCCGGGAGTCCGTCATGGTCGAACGTCGCCTCGCGCCCCTCACCGCCCTCACCACGCTGCGCCGCCCGCGCGCCGAGGTGGTCCGCCGTCCCCTCGCCGTCCCCGCTGAGCCCGAGCCGGCCACCGAGCGCCCCTCACGGATCGTCGACAACGCCGTCTACGCCGGCGGCCGGCGGGTGGCCACCCCCGACACGGCCGCCGACAGCCACGAGTGGCTGACCGAGGGCTTCGACGACCGCATGGTCTGGCTGGGCCTCTACCGGCCCGAGCCCGCCGAGCTCGGGGAGCTGGCGGAGCAGTACGGACTGCCCGAGCTCGCCGTCGAGGACGCCATCCAGGCCCACCAGCGGCCCAAGTTCGAGCGCTACGGCGACACCCTGTTCGTCGTCCTCAAGGCCGCGCGGTACCTGGACGCCACCGAGGAGGTGGAGTTCGGCGAGCTGCACCTGTTCCTCGGCCGCGACTTCGCCGTCACCGTGCGGCACAGCGAGTCGCCGGACCTGTCGCGGGTGCGGCGCCGGCTGGAGAGCGAGCCGGCGCTGCTGGCCAAGGGCCCCGAGGCGGTGCTGTACGCGATCCTGGACGCCGTCGTGGACGGGTACTCGCCCGTGGTCGCGGGCCTGTCCAACGACATCGACGAGATCGAGGTCCAGGTCTTCGCCGGTGACCCGGGTGCCTCGCGGCGCATCTACGAGCTGTCGCAGGAGGTGCTGGAGTTCCAGCGCGCCGCCGCACCCCTGGCCGGCATCCTCGGCGCCATCACCGCCGGCTTCGAGAAGTACGGCGTCGACGAGGAGTTGCGCAGCTACCTGCGCGACGTCGCCGACCACGTCGCGCAGGTGATCGAGCGGGTCGAGGGGTTCCGGCTGCAGCTGCGCGACATCCTCACCGTCAACGCGACGCTGGTGGCGCAGCGGCAGAACGAGGAGATCCGCGAGCTGACCCTGACGAGCATCGCGCAGGGCGAGGAGGTCAAGAAGATCTCGGCCTGGGCGGCCATCCTCTTCGCGCCCAGCCTCGTCGGCGGGGTCTACGGCATGAACTTCGAGCACATGCCGGAGCTCGACTGGCGGCTGGGCTATCCGTTCGCGCTGGTGCTGATGCTCGGGGTCAGCGTCACCCTCTACGCGATCTTCAAGCGCCGCGGCTGGATCTAGCGCGCCGTCCGTCCCGGCGTCCCTTGCGGTGTTTCTCGTGCTTCTGCGGCGCTGCAACACCGCGGGTCGAGCGGGAACACCGCAAGAGCTGGCGTCGGCACCCCGTTGGGGGTGTTCCTCGCGCATCGCTGGTCCTGCAGAACTCCCAATGGACGAGCAACACCCGCAACGGGTGCCGGGCAGGGACGGAGGAGACGTACCGGCGTCCCTTGCGGTGCTTCTCGTGCTCGTGCGGCGCTGCAACACCGCAGATGGGCGAGAAACACCGCAAGAGCTGCGCCGGCGGGGCGATCGCGACGCAGGCGGCGGCGAGGCGCGGGAACACCGGGCTGGACGCAGCCGTTACCCTCGATGCATAACTGCACAGGGGGTGATTGGTCTCGACTGCGGTCGGGTGACCAGGGGAAGCGAGCCGAGGAAGGCAACGATCATCTCGTTAACGATCCGTTGCACAACACACAAGCGCCGATTCCAATCAGCGCGACTTCGCTCTCGCTGCCTGATAGCAGCTAGACGAGTCTGTCAGCCCGGGTTCGTCATCGACCCGGATCCTGGCATCAGCTAGATGACTCACCGCACGCACCGGTCGCGGATGCGTGTGGGACACCACACAGCGACTGGGCCCGTCACGTCGACCTGTTCGCGGGATCGACGGGGCCGAGTAGAGGCACAGCGGACTGCGCTCGGAGAAGCCCTGGTGATGCGTCGTAGGACGCGGGTTCGATTCCCGCCACCTCCACCCCTGAACACGAGAGCCCCGGTGCGGACGAGAGTCCGCCCGGGGCTCTCGTGCATCCGGACGGCGACCGGCAGACTCCGAGCCCATGACCGACGACCCGGCGGCGCAGCTGCGCGCCACGCTCCGTGCCGACCTCCGCGCCGCGATGAAGGCGCGGGAGAAGGAGGCCGTCTCCGCGCTACGGACGGCGCTCGCGGCCATCGACAACGCCGAGGCCGTCGAGGTCGCCCCGACGGCTGCGGAGGACGGGAGCGCGCACGTCGCCGGCGCCCGTGCGGGGGTCGGTGCCACCGAGGCCGAACGCTGCACCCTGTCGCTGGCCGAGGTCCGCACGCTGCTGCGGCAACAGGTCGACGAGCGGGACACCGAGGCCGCGCGCTGGGAGGTCGACCGCCCCGACGCGGCGGCCCGGCTCCGGGGCGAGGCCGATGCCCTCCGGGCGTACCTGGCCACGTGACCTGTCAGTCCAGCACGGATACGGAACGTCGGCGAGCCGGAGTCACCCGATGGGCGGCATCCGGTCGGTTCGCCGCGCTCCCGCGGTCCGTGCGCACCTAGCTTCCGGCCCATGACCGCGATGCTGCGCCGCCGCGCCCTCCCCGTCGCCCTGGGCGGAGCGCTGCTCCTGTCCGCCGTCTCCGGCTGTGCGGAGGAGGACGACGGCGAGGCCGCTGCGCCGGCCTTGGAGTCGTCGGCCCCGGCTCCCGAGGACACCCCGGCGACCGACGACGACCTGGTCGCCGGCCTGCTCCCCGAGGACGCGTTCGGACCGGCGGCCACCGTCACCGACGTGGACGTCCGGGAGCTCTCCGCCTCCGCCTCCGGTGCCGGCGTCCTGCCGCAGGGCGTGACCCTGACGCCCGCGGAGTGCACCGAGGGGCTGGGCAAGATCCAGCCCGACCCGGTCAAGTTCGACGCCGTGGCCGGGCGGTCCGCGGAGACGCCCCGGACGCTGACCGTCCAGATGCTGCTCGAGGACGGCGAGGTCGAGGCCGGCTCCGCGGCGGACTTCGAGACCTTCCTCGACCGCTGCTCGCACGTCGACATCACCGCGCCGGACGGCACCACCGGGAGCCTCGACCTGCGGCCGCTGGAGATTCCGCAGGTCGGCGACGTCACGCAGGGCGTCGCCTTCACCGTGACGGTCGGCACCCCCGACGGGACGGGCGCGGCGGTCAACGCGCTGATGGCCGTCGCCGTCGAGGGCCGGCGGATGGTCTTCCTCTCGCAGGTGGCGCCCGACGGTGCCGCGCTCGACGAGGCGGCGTTCAGCGACCTGTTCGACCAGGCCTACGAGGCGCAGGGGGACGTCTAGCCCGCAGCCGGGCCGGCCCCGCCGTCCGCGGCCGGGGCCGGCCCGTCCACGTTGACGACCGCCTCGCCCGACCCGGCCCGCACGACGACGAGGGTGGACTCGACCTCGGCCGGGTTCAGCTCGCGGTGCACCGCGTGGGGCGGCACGTAGAGGAAGTCCCCCGCGGTCGCCTCCAGCACGTCGGCGCCCCCGGGTCCGAACTCCATCCGCAGCGCGCCGGAGACCACGTAGATCGTCGACTCGTACTCGCCGTGGTGGTGCCAGCCGGAGGCCACGCCCGCGCCGGTCGTGACGTGCCCGGCCCACATCCCGCCGGTGGCGACGGCCTCCTCGCGGTGCATGCCGGGGGTCGGGTGACCCTCGCTCCGGTCCTCCGGCCGCACCAGCCGGACCTCATCGCTCACCGCAGCCTCCGTGTGATCGCGGACGGCCCGAGGGTTCTCCCGGCCGCCCGCCCGCACAAGCCCCCGGACAGCACCCGGACGGGCCTCAGTCCCGGCGGCGGTGCCGGTCGACGAAGCGCCGCCGCTCGGCCGCCAGCTCGACGTCCTCGGGAGCGGTGCCGCCGAACCCGCCGTGCGGCATGGCCTCGCCCACGTGCAGTTCGGCCTCCACCCCGGCCGCCCGCAGCCTGCGGTGCATCCGCACGGCGTTGGAGAGGAACAGGTCCCGGGTGCCGGCCTGCAGGAAGGTGGGCGGGAAGCCGGTGACGTCGGCGAACAGGGGCGACAGGTGCGGGTCGGCGAGGTCGGCGCCGGCGGCGTACAGCCGGTTGACCTCCAGCAGGGGGCCGAGCACGTTGTCGAACGCCAGGTTGGTGGTGAACGAGTCGCCGGACTCGGTGAGGTCCAGCTCGGGGGTGTTCAGCACCAGGGCCGCCGGCATCGGCAGGCCCTCCTCCCGAGCCCGCACCACGAGCGCGGCGGCGAGGTTGCCGCCCGCCGACGCCCCGCCGACGACGACGTCGGCCGGCTCGCGGACCTCGAGCAGCGCCCGGTAGACGGCGACGCAGTCGTCGAGGCCGGCCGGATAGGGGTGTCGCGGCGGCATCCGGTAGTCGACGCCCCAGGTGGTCAGACCGGTCGACATGGCCGTCATGGCGGTGAACGACCGGCACAGCTCGCCGCCGCCCATGATCAGTGCCCCGCCGTGGACGTCCAGGTAGACCGGACCGGCGTCGTCCGGGGTCCCCGGCGGGCGGGCGACGAAGGTGCGCACCCCGCCGACCTGCCGCTCCTCCACGTCCACGGGGAAGGCGTCGGCGGGGAACCGCTCCTGCAGGGAGGCGTCGCTGGCGGCGACCAGCCGCTCCCAGCCCTCGACGTCGTCCTGGGCGGGCCAGTCCGCGGCCACCCGGGGGACGGCGAGGACCTGCCGGGCCGCCTCGCTCACGCTGGACGGGAGCGGTACCGGCGACTGCGCTGTCTCCGTCATGGGTCGTCTCCTGACTCCGGCACCCGGTGCGGGCACGCGGGCCATCCTGGCGGGCCGGCGAGTGCTGTGGCACCCCTGCCGGAAACCGGTCGACGGCGCAGCACCCGGCTGCCAGGCTCGGCCGGGTGCAGCGCATGGTCCCCATCGCCCCCGGCACCGAGCTCTGGGCCGAGGAGCGCGGCGACCCCGCGGGGACACCGGTCCTGCTGGTCATGGGCGCCAACGCCGGGGCCCTGACGTGGCCGGACGAGCTGGTCGACGCCCTCGCCGAGCGGCACCGCGTGATCCGCTACGACCACCGCGACACCGGGCGCTCGACCCGCGCCTTCGACGTCCGCCCCTACGCGATCCGCGACCTGGCCACCGACGCCGTCCGGCTGCTCGACGGGCTGGGCATCGCCCGGGCGCACGTGGTCGGGATGTCGATGGGCGGCACGCTCGTGCAGCTGCTGCTCCTCGACCACCCCGACCGGCTGCTCAGCGCCACCGTCTTCGCCACCTCGGCGCTCGGTGCCGGGCTCGCCGACGCCGACGGGAGCAACGGGGCCGACCTGCCCGGTGTCGACCCCCGCCTGCTCGAGTTCTGGGACTCGATGGGGGAGGAGCGCGACGAGGCCGCGGAGCTGGACTGGCGGGTCGAGCACTGGCGGCTGCTCAACGGCGACGTCGTCCCGTTCGACCCGGCGGAGTTCCGGGCCCTGGAGGAGCGGGAGATCGCCCACGCGGGCACGGCGGTGTCCTCGGCCGCGCACGCCCTCGCCGACCAGTCGGGGCTCGACCGGGGTGCGGAGCTGGCCGCCGTCCGCGTGCCGACGCTGGTGATCGAGGCGCCGGCGGACCCGATCAACCCGCCGCCGCACGCCGCCCACCTGGCCTCGGTGATCGGCGGGGCCCGTCTGGTCACCGTGCCCGGCATGGGCCACGCGATGGGCCGCCCCGTCGTGGCGCCGCTGACCCGCCTGATCGCCGAGCACCTCGCCGCCGTCGACGGGAACTGAGCCCACCGGTACCACCGGAACTCGCTACGGTGCCTCGGGACGGCGTCGGCAGCGGAGAGGGAACTCGACATGGCACAGCTGGACCTGCGGGTACGGGTGCTGGGGCGGCTGCTCCGGCGGGCCAACTCCATCTCGCGGATGGACGACGAGCAGATCCGCAAGGCCCAGCAGACCGTGATCGGCCACAACCCGGTCCTCGACCTGGTGCTCGGCGGGGTGGCGGCGGGCGTGCGGATCACCGAGGACACCGCGGCCGGCGAGACCGGTCCGCTGACGATCCGCGTGTACCGGCCGGAGGGCGCCTCGGGTGCGCTCCCGCTGGTCGTGAACTTCCACGGTGGTGGCTGGGTGCTCGGCTCGCTCGACATGGCCGACTGGCTGTGCAGCAACGTGGCGCGCAGCGTCGGTGCCGTCGTCGTCTCGGTCGACTACCGCCTGGCGCCGGCGCACCGCTGGCCGGCCGCGGCGGAGGACAGCTACCGGGCGCTGGTCGACATCGCCGCGCGGGCGGCCGAGTTCGGCGCCGACGGCGAGCGGCTCGCGGTCATGGGCGACAGCGCCGGCGGCAACCTCGCGGCCGTCGTCGCGCTGATGGCCCGGGACCGGTCGGGCCCGCGCATCTCGCTGCAGGTGCTGCTCTACCCGGCGACCGACATGACGTTCGCGAGCCCGTCCATCACGGAGAACGCGGACGCGCCGATCCTCAGCGAGGCCGAGATGGTGGCCTTCCGCGCGCACTACCTCGGCGACCAGAACGCCCGCGACCCCTACGCCTCCCCGCTGCTCGCCCGCGACCACAGCGGCCTGCCCCCGGCGCTGGTGCAGGTCGCCGAGCACGACCCGATCCGCGACGACGGGCTGCGCTACGCGGCCGCGCTCGAGGCGGCCGGCGTCCCGGTGCGCACGACGACCTACGTCGGCATGCCGCACGGCTACCTGTCGTTCCCGAAGATCTGCCGGAGCGCGCCGCAGGCGCTCGGCGAGGTCTGCGCCGAGCTGCACGCCGCCCTGGAGCCGCAGGCCCGCGCCGACGACGGGCACCCGACCCGGCGCGGCGAGGTGCTCGCCGGCTAGCGGCGGCTACGCCACCCGGCTCAGACGCCGGTCGTGCCGTCGATCCGCTCGCGGATCAGATCGGCGTGGCCGGCATGGCGGGCGTACTCGGCGACCATGTGCGAGTAGATCCACCGGAGCGTCACCGCGCCGCCCATGAAGGGGCTCGTCGAGTCCAGCGGGCGCGGGGCGCAGTTCTCCCTCGCCTGCGCGACCTCGGCCGCCCAGGTCGCCCGTGCGTCGGCGACCGTGGCGCCGGGCGCGAGGTCGAAGCCCCCGTCGGGGCCGGCCGGATCGGCGTCGGGGTCGTGGATGGGCGGCACCGGCTCGCCCAGCAGCACCCGGCGGAACCAGTTCCGCTCCACCTCCGCCATGTGCTGGAGCAGCCCCAGCAGGGTCAGAGGTGACGGCGGGACGGCGGTCTCGCGGGCCTGCTCGTCGGTCAGTCCGTCGGTCTTCGCCACCAGCGTGGCGCGGTAGAAGTCGAGCCAGCCCTCGAGGGTGGCGCGCTCGTCGGCGTCGAGCGGGGGCATGGCGCGGTCGGGACTGGTCACGGGCGTCGATGCTGTCACCGGCCCCCGACAGCACCGACGGGCGGCCGATCTGCCGGTGCCGCAGGATCCCGGTGTGCCGATGACGACGTTCGACGCCCCCGCCGGCCCGCTCCCGGCCTACGCCGCCACCCCGGACGGCGAGGGTCCGTGGCCCGGGGTGGTCGTGGTCCACGACGCCTTCGGCATGACCGACGACCTCCGGCGGATCACCGACCGCTTCGCCGCAAACGGCTACCTGGCCATCGCGCCGGCGCTGTTCCGCCGGGGCAACCGGCTGGCCTGCGTCGTGACGACGCTGCGGTCGGTGGGGAAGGGCTCGGGCCCGGCGGTCGACGACGTCCTCGCCGCGGCCGCGCACCTGCGCGCCGACGACCGGTGCACCGGGAAGGTCGGCTCGGTCGGGTTCTGCATGGGGGGCGGGTTCGCTCTCCTGACCGCGCCGAGCGGGGTGTTCGACGCCGCGGCGCCGAACTACGGCATCTGGCCCGGCAACCGCGCGGAGCTCGCCGCCGCCTGCCCGACGGTCGCCAGCTACGGCGCGGCGGACCGCATGCTGCCGGACGCGGCTGCCGAACTCGACGCGCAGCTCACCGCGGGCGGGGTGCCGCACGACGTGAAGGAGTACCCCGGCGTCGGCCACTCGTTCATGAACGACTGGGGGACGCCGTGGCCGCTGCGCTTCGTCGAGCGGACGGCCGGGCTGGCCTACTCCCGGCCGGAGTCCGAGGACGCCTGGGCGCGGATCCTCGCCTTCTTCGGCGAGCACCTGCGCTGACCGGCGCGGCGGCTCACCAGGAGCCGCCGCCCCCGCCGCCGGAACCGCCGCCGACGCTGCCGCTGCTCCCGGACGAGGACCCCGACGACGAGGACGACGGGGCCACGCTGGTGCGGCCGCAGCCGGTCAGGAACACCGGGCCGTAACCCGCGTAGTACAGGTACGGGTCGCGCCGGCGCCCGGCCGGGACCGCGGCCGTCCGCGCCAGCTCCGCCCACCGGTCGGCCTCGCCCAGGGCCATCGCCCACGCGGTGTAGCGCCCGACCTGGCCGGTGGCGACGGCCGTGTCGATCGCGGCCTGCGGCGACCCGGCCAGGTACTGCCGCAGCGACTCCACCTGCAGCCAGGCGGCCGAGCCCTCGGGGGTCAGCACCCGCAGCTCCCAACCCCGCAGGAACGCGGCGGCGCCGATGCCCGCGAGGACCCCGCCGACCGCGGCCAGCAGCAGCGGGACGGCGACCGAGTCCCCGGCCAGCGCCGCGCCGCCCAGCGCGATCGCGATGCCGACGACGCCGACGAGCAGGCCCAGCCACTGCACGCGCCGCGCCCGCTTCTCCGAGGCGACGTCCCACAGGCCGGAGGACTTCTGCTCGGCCTCCAGCACCTCGCCGACCTGCGTCCACCCCGCGGCGAACGCCGGGTCGTAGCTGCCCAGCGCCAGCCGGTCCCGGCCGGAGAAGGCCTGGTCGAGCACCGTCGCGGCCACGCCCGCACCCGCGGCCCGCCGCACCAGCACCACCTGGTCGGGCAGCCCCGGGTCGCTGGTCAGCTCGACGGCGCCCGTCGCCGCCTGGTCGAGCAGCCAGGCGGCCCGGTGCCGGTCGGCCACCGACCCGGCCAGCAGCACCCCGCCGAGCGCCGGGCCGACCGCGACCGGCAGTTCCGGCGACGGAGTGGCGGCCGCGGCGAGCTCGTCGAGGTCGATCCGCGCGTCGGCACCGGTCGCGGCCGCCGGCATCCCGGTCGCCGGGAGCCGCTCCCGCCCGGCACGGCGCAGCAGCCGGAGGGTGCCCAGCCCGGCGAGGAGGGCCAGCGCCCCGGCCACCGCGCCGACGGCCAGCGGATCGGCGCCGGGGGGCGGCGGCGCGGCGGCCGGGGGCCGGGGCGGCTCCGGTGTCGCGTCGCCGGCCGCACTCTCGGCCGCGTACACGGTGACGCCCTCCCCGGCGGCCAGGTCCGACGCCCGGACGACGAGCTCCCCGGAGTCGCGCACGGAGATCGCGCACCGGTCGGTGGACCCCTCGCTGCCGCGCACGCAGCGCCGCGGCTCGAGCTGGGCCGCCGCGACGACGTGCACCTCGACCTCGTCGATCGGCACGTCCCACCCGGTGCCGACGGCGTCCCAGGCCAGCTCGCCGTCCGCGGTGACCTGCGTGAGCGAGTAGCTGATCGTGTAGCGGTGCTCGCCGGAGACCGTGGTGTCGGGGTCGCCGACCCGGATGAGCGTCGTGCCGTCGCCGGGCTCGATGCTCACGTCGTCGGGCGCGTCCGGCGAGGAGACCTCGACCGGGGCGTCGGCGTCCAGGTCGGGGACCTCGCGGAGGACGCCGTGCCGGTCCTCGGCGCCGAAGTCGTAGTCGATGACCTCGACGACGCGGGCGCTGCCGTCCGGGGCGACCGTGGCGGTGATCCACAGCCGGGACACCCGCTCCTCGCCGGCCAGGGCGGCGACGACCGCCGCCACGCCGGCGAGGACCACCGCGACGAGGACCACGAGCGCGAGGCCGGTGCGGCGGCGCCGGCGGACGGCGGGGGAGGACGCGGATGCCATGCCCTCCTCTTACAGCACGGATGTCCCGGGAACGGGCCGCCGGACCGTGACTGCGGCCGATTCGTCCCCGGGTGCGGGAGCCGGTCCGGCGGCTCCGCTCGGGGCGGCGACGCTCAGCCCGGCGGCGGGGAGTGGTGCTCGTGCTGCACCAGCCACCGGTCGCCGTCGCGGCGCAGGCCCACCGTCAGCCGGATGGGGAAGCCCTCGCTGCCCGGGGCGCCGATGGTGATCAGCCCGTACGCGAACGCGACGTCCTCACCGGCGACGACGGTGAGCGCGGAGACGTCGAACTGCCCGCGGCCCTGCGCCTCCCAGAACAGCTCCCAGCTGGCCCGGTAGGCGGCCCGGCCGGCCACGACCGCCGGTGGCACCACGTCGAACAGGACGACGTCCACGTCCCGTCCGGCGACCGCGCGCTCGGCGTCCGCCGCGCGCACCGCCTCCGCCCACTCCGCCAGCGCCTGCCGCACGTCCTCCGTCGGGTCCATGGCAGAGGTGACTGCTGTGAACGGCGGATGTCATCGCGCCCCACGCCTCCCTCGAAGGGGTCGGTTCGTGTGTCGCGGCTGGAGGTGCACCGGCGCCCTGCCGATCCCCTGGGTATCCGACGAGGGGAGCCGGTCATGTACGACACGGCATGCAGGGCAGTGGCGCAGGCGGGCACGGTCGCGGCGACGGCGTCGCTGGACTCGGAACAGCCCTGGCCGCTGCTGCTGGTCGCCGGCTGGCTGACCACCGCCGCCGACAGCGCGCTGGCCGCCGGTCACCTCGCCGACCTCGAGGCCGCGTTCGCCCTCTGACCCCTTCGGGGCGCGCGGTCGCGGAGTCCCTCCGCGATCATGACCCGGTGACGGGGATCCCGCGGACCGCCGGCGCCGTCCAGCGGGCCGGGGCCCTGCTGGCATGGGCGCCGAGCGGCCGCACCGCCGTGCCGCTCATCGTCGCGCTCGTCGTCGTCGCCAACCTGGTCGGCGTCGGCACCGTCGTGCTGCTGCTCCTCGGGGTGGGCGGCGACGCCGACGCCAGCCGCACGCCGACCCTGGCCACCGCGCTCGCCTATCTCGTCGTCGCGTTCCCCGCCGGCATCTGGGCGGGGCTGCGCCGGCAGCGGGCCACCAACGCCTGGCTGCTGGCCGGCCGCGCCCCGACCGCCGCCGAGGCGGCCCGGGCGCTGCGGCTGCCGGTCGACACCGCGCTGGTCGCCCTGGCGATCTGGCTCGTCGGCGCGGTCCTCGTGGGGTCGGTGGCCGCAGTCGTCTTCCCCGACGCCCGCGTCGGCATCCGCGTCGGGGTGGCCGTCGTCCTCGGTGGGGCGGTCACCGCGGGTGTCACCTACCTGCTCGTCGCCCGGGCCGCCCGCGCGGTCACCGCCCGGGCGCTGGCCGCCCACCCCCCGACCGGCCGGCTGGCCCTCGGTGTCCGTCCCCGCCTGGTGCTCACCTGGGGCATCACCAGCGGCGTGCCGCTCGTCGGCGTGGTGCTGCTGTTCGTCGACCCCACCAACCCGGGCGGGCCCGGCGCCGCCGCCGTCGTCTTCCTCGTCGTCGTGGCCCTGCTGGTCGGCCTGCTGGCCACGCTGCTCACCGCCCGCGCCGTCGGGGCGCCGCTGCGCGACCTGCGCCGGGCCGTGCAGCGGGTCGGGGAGGGCGACCCCTCCGTCCGCGTCGTCGTCGACGACGCCGGCGAGATCGGCCTGCTCCAGGAGGGCGTCAACTCGATGGCCGCCGGGCTCGCCGAGCGCGAGCAGCTGCGCGACCTGTTCGGCCGGCACGTGGGGACGACGGTCGCCCAGCGCGCCCTGGCCGACGGCGTCTCCCTCCGCGGCGAGCTGCGCACCGTCGCGGCGCTGTTCGTCGACATCGCCGGCTCCACCTCGCTGGTCCGCCGGACCGGGCCCGAGGAGATGGTCGGCCTGCTCAACCGCTTCTTCGCCGTCGTCGTCGACACGATCGAGGACGAGGGCGGGCTGGTGAACAAGTTCGAGGGCGACGCCGCGTTGTGCGTCTTCGGGGCGCCCACCGACCACCCGGACCCGGCCGGCGCGGCGCTGCGGGCCGCCCGCCGGATCTGCGACGCCGTCCGCGCGGCCGGCGAGGTCGACGTCGGGGTCGGGGTGGCCTGCGGACCGGTGTGGGCCGGTCAGGTCGGCGCGGCCAGCCGGCTGGAGTACACGGTGATCGGCGACCCGGTGAACGAGGCGGCGCGGCTCACCGAGCTGGCCAAGGACTCCGCGGGCCGGGCCGTCGCCAGTGAGCCCGCGGTGCAGGCGGCCGGCGGCGACGAGCGCGGCCACTGGACGCCCGACCGCGAGGTGGAGCTGCGCGGCCGAGGCGAGCCGACGCGGACCTGGGTGCGCGGCTGACGGCACGGTCGTCGGTCGCCGGGCGCAGCCGGATCTACGTCCAGATGCTGACGCCGGCGGGCCGCTGCGTCCCTAGCCTGGGCCCGTGGCCGCCCCGGTGAACGGCAGGCGCAGGACCGCCCTCGCGCTCTTGGCCGTCGGCGTCGTCGTCTTCGGGTCGGTCATGGCGCAGCGCCTGCAGGACCCCTCACGCCGGCTCGACGCGGCCGGCCTGCTGCTGGCCGCGGTCGCGGCTGTCGCGCTGCCGTGGCTGCGCCGGTTCCCGCCGCTCGCCCTGGCCGTGGTCGTCGCGGCCGCGGCGACCTACCTCGCGGTGGGCTATCCCTACGGGCCCGTCCAGATCTGCCTCCTGATCGCCTTCTTCGCGGTCGGTCGCACGACCGGCCTGCGTCGCTCCGCCATCGGGTGCGGGGTCGCGGCGGTCGTCGTGGGGGTGGCCGTCGCGCCCCGGACCGGCGACTCGGGACAGCTCTTCCCGGGTGCCGTGGCGATCGCGTGGACGGCGAGCTGGCTGCTGCTGCCCTGGTCGCTGGGCGCGCTTCTGCGGCTCCGTGCCGACGCCGAGCGGTCGCGGCGGGACCAGGCGGTGGCCGACGCGGTCACCGCCGAGCGGATGCGGCTGGCCCGCGAGGTCCACGACGTCGCCGGCCACGGCTTCGCCCTCATCGCCCTCCAGGCCGACGTCGCGCTGCTGACCCTCGACGACCAGCCCGCGCAGGCCCGGACCTCCCTCGCCGCGATCCGCGCCGCCAGCGGGGCCGCGCTCACGGAGCTCCGCGCCTCCCTCGAGGTCTTCGGCGCTCCGCCGGAGGGGGCCGGCTCGCCGCCGCGGGGCCCGCTCGACCTGCCCGGGCAGCTGGCCGAGGTGGTCGACCGCGCCGGTCGCGCGGGGCTGCCGGTCGAGCTCGCCGTCGACCCCGCGGTCCGCGCGGTGGGCACCGGGCGGGCCCGGGACGAGGCCGTCGTCCGCGTCGTGCAGGAGTCCCTGTCCAACGTCATCCACCACGCCGGCGCGGCGCCGGCGCGGGTGACCGTCGACCTCGAGGGCGACCTGCTGCGGGTCACCGTCACCGACCTCGGCACCCCGCCGGCGACCGGGCGCCGGCCGGGGACGCCGGGCTCCGGCCTGGCCGGCCTCGCCGAGCGGCTGCGTCTGGTCGGCGGCGACCTCGTCGCGGGGCCGCGCCCGGCCGGCGGCTACGCCGTCACCGCCACGGTGCCCGCGGCCTCCGGCGGATCGGCGGAGTCCCCGTGATCACCGTCGCGCTGGCCGACGACGACGAGCTCGTCCGGATGGGACTGCGGGCCCTCCTCGAGCGCGAGGCGGACCTGGCGCTCGTGGGCGAGGCGGCGGACGGCGAGGGCGCGCTGGCCCTCGTGCGCGACCACCACCCCGACGTCCTCCTGCTCGACGTGCGGATGCCGGGGATGGACGGCATCGAGGTGCTGCGCCGGATCGCCGCCGACGGCGGGCTCGACCGCACCCGGGTGGTCGTGGTGACGACGTTCGAGATCGGCCAGTACGTCGTCGACGCGCTCGCGGCCGGGGCCAGCGGGTTCCTGGTCAAGGAGCGGGCGGCGGAGGAGGTCGTGCACGCGGTGCGGACCGTCGTCGCCGGGGATGCGCTGCTCTCCCCGTCGGTGACCCGGCGGGTGGTCGGGCTCTTCGCCCGGCACCTGTCGGCGACCGACCGCCCCGCCGCCGTCGAGACGCTGACGGCCCGGGAGCGGGAGATCGTCGCCTGGGTCGCCACCGGCCGGTCGAACGACGAGATCGCCGCGGAGCTGTTCCTGAGCCCCGCGACCGTACGCACCCACGTGGGGCGGGCGCTCACCAAGCTCGGCGCCCGCGACCGGGCACAGCTCGTCGTGCTCGCCGTGCGGGCCGGCCTCGTCCTGCCGCCGGTGTCATGACGGCGGGGTCCGGGGTCGCGGTGCGGCGGGCGCCCCGCTGGGCGATGCGCCGGGTGCACCGGCGGGCCGCCCTCGGGGTCCACCTGTGGTCCGGCGGTGCGTGGATCGGCATGGACCTGGTGCTGGGCATCCTGGTCGTCATCGCGCTCACCACGGACGACACCGGGCTGCGCGCGGTCTGCCTCCAGGCGTTCGAGCTCTTCGCGATCTGGCCGCTCACCGTCGTGGGGCTGGTGTGCCTGCTCAGCGGTGTTCTGCTGGGGCTCGGCACGCCGTACGGGCTGCTCCGCTACTGGTGGGTGGCCGTCAAGCTGGCGATCAACCTGGTGCTCAGCACGCTGGTGATCGTGCTGCTCGGCCCGGGGATGCGCCGGGCGGGGGAGCAGGGCCGGGAGCTGGCCGCGGGCGGGTCCCCGTCGATCGACGTCAGCAGCCTGGTGATGCCGCCGACGGTCACGATCGTGGCCCTGACCGTCGCCGTCTGGCTGTCGGTGGCCAAGCCGTGGGGGCGGACCGCCCGGGGCCGGCGCTCAGCTCGGCCGGGGAGCGCCTGACCCGGCGCGTCCCACGGACCCTGTCCCCGCACCGCCCCCGCCGGGACACTCCGATCCCGAGGGGCGCTCCGGCGGCAGCGAACACCTCGGGGCCTCCGGAGCTACAGGTGCAGCATGAGGCAGGAGCCGCGCTCGGACGGTGAGCTGCTGACGGCCGTCGCCGACCGCGACCGCGAGGCGCTGCGAGAGCTCTACGACCGGCACGCCCCCTGGCTGCGCGCCCGGCTGGCCCGCCGCTGCGGCGACCAGGGGATCGTCGAGGAGGTCCTGCAGGACACCTTCCTGGCCGTCTGGCGGACCCCCACCGGCTACCGCGGTACCGGAGACGTGGCCGCGTGGCTCTGGGGGATCGGCATCCGCCGGCTGCTGTCGGCCGTGCGGCCACGGCGCCCGCTCCCGCTGCGGTTGCTGGTCGCCCCGCCGGCGCCGTCGGCCGAGGACGAGGTCCTGCTGGCCGTCGAGCACGGCGACCTCGCCGCCGCCGTCGACGGGTTGTCCCCGGAGCTGCGCGCCGTCGTGCGGGCCGTCGTGCTCGACGGGCTGACCAGCCGCGAGGCCGCCCGGCTGCTCGGGCTGCCGGCCGGGACCGTGCGCACCCGGATGGCCCGCGCCCGGGCCCAGATGCAGGAGGCACTCACATGACCTGGCACGTGGACCCCGGGACGTCGGCCGGATACCGCGCCGGCGCCCTCCCCGAGGTGGCGGCGGCCTCCGTCGAGGCCCATCTGCTGCAGTGCGCGTCGTGCCGGGCGGTCGTCGCCGCGACCGTGTCCCCGGCCGAGCGGGCGGCCCACGACCGCACCTGGGCGGCGATCGGCCGGGGCGTCGACACCGAGCCCGCGACCGCGGCCGAGCGGCTGCTCGCCCGGGTGCTGCCCCCGCACGTGGTCCGGCTGCTCGTCGCGGCGCCCGCGCTGCACCTCGCCTGGTGGGCGGCGGGGACGGGCCTGCTCGGGCTCGCCGTGCTCGCCTCCCACCTCGGCAGCGGGCGCGCCGGGACGGCGGTGTTCGTGGTCGTCGCGCCCCTGCTGCCGCTCGCCGGCGTCGCGCTGGCCTACGGCGCCGTCGACGACCTCGCCGGTGACGTGGCCGGCACGGTGCCCTACCCGAGGTTCCGGCTGCTGGTGCTGCGCACCGCCGCCGTCGCGGCCGCCACGCTCCCCGTCGCCGGGCTGCTGGCCCTCGCGCTGCCCGGGAGCGGCCGGCCGGCGGTCCTGTGGCTGGCGCCGGCGCTGGCCCTGTGCGCGCTGACCCTCGCGTTCTCCGCCCGCCGCGACCCCCGCCGGGTGGCCACGCTGCTCACGCTGCTGTGGCTCGCCGCCTCCTGGAGCGCGCTGCGACCACCGCGGCAGCTGCCCCTGCTGGCCGCGCTCGAGCGCTCGATCGCCTTCCGCCCGCCGGGGCAGGTGGCGCTGCTGTGCGCTGCCGTCCTGGCTCTCGCCGTCGCCGTCACCCGTCGCACCGCCTTCGCGGACAGGAGCAGGACATGACCCACCCCGTCGTCCTCACCGGCCTCGGCAAGCGCTACCGCGGCACGACCGCGCTGCACGACGTCACCCTCGACCTGCCGGCGGGTGTCACCGGGCTCCTGGGCCCCAATGGGGCGGGCAAGACGACGCTGCTGCGGATCGTCGCGACGGCGCTGTCGCCCAGCAGCGGCGAGGTCCGCGTCGGCGGCCACGACCCCGCCGACCCGTCGGGGCGGTTGGCGATCCGCCGCCGGCTGGGCTACCTGCCGCAGGAGTCGACGGTCTTCGGTGGCTTCACCGCGTTCGCCTTCGTCGACTACGTGGCGGTGCTCAAGGAGATGACCGACCGGGCGGCGCGGCACGCCGAGGTCCGGCGGGTGCTGGACGAGGTCGGGCTCGGCGACCGCGCGCACCAGCGCATTCGGGCCCTGTCCGGTGGCATGCGGCGACGGGTCGGCCTGGCGCAGGCCCTGCTCGGCCGCCCCGAACTGCTGGTCCTCGACGAGCCCACCGTGGGCCTGGACCCCGAGCAGCGGCTGCGCTTCCGCGAGGTGCTGGCGGGGTTGTCGCCCGACACCTGCGTGCTGCTGTCCACCCACCTGACCGAGGACGTCGCCGCGCTGTGCCCCCGCGTGGTGGTGATGGACCGCGGCAGCGTCCGCTTCCAGGGCCCGACCGCCGGGCTCGCCGCGCTCGCCGAGGGCCGCGTCTGGGACGCCGACGCCGCAGACCCGGGCGCCACGGTCTCCTGGCGCACCCCGGAGGGCCGGGCCCGGAACGTCGGATCGCCGCCGCCCGGCGCCGACCTGGTCCCCGCGGGGCCGGAGCACGGCTACCTGCTGCTCACCAGCGCGGCGTCGTCCGCGGAGCGTGTGTCGTGATCGCGGTGCTGCCCGCCCGGTCGGACGTCGTCGGCGGGGACACCGTCCGGGCGCTGGTCGCTGCCGAGATCCGCCGCGCCCTCCGGAGCCCGCTGCTGTGGGCCGGGCTGGCGGGTTCGCTCGCCATCGTCTGGTGGTTCGACTCCGATGGCGCGTTCACCGATCCCGGCGCGTACGGCGAGCACTACGCCGCGTGGGAGTTCCCGGTGGGCCCGCTCGCGTTCGTCGCCTTCCTGGTGGCGAACGGCGCCGCCCTGCGGGACCGTCCGCCGCCGGCTGCGGACCTGCTCGCCAGCACCCCGGCCCGCGGCTGGGAGCGGACGGTGGGCCTGCTGGCCGGCGCGCTGGTCCCCACGCTCATGGGGCTGGCCGTCTTCGGCGTCCAGGACACCGCGGTCCTGGCGCATGGCACTGCCGTGCTGGGCGACGGACCGTGGGTGAGCACGTTCGAACCCGCGCTGCTGGAACTGCTCGGCGGCCCGCTGGCGGTCGCCTGCTCCTGGGTCGCCGGGATCGCCGTCGCCCGGCTGGTGCGCTCCCGCACGGTCGGCGCGGTCCTCGGCTTCCTCGGGTGGGCGCTCTTCTCCTTCGACTTCTACACGTTCCTCTACGCCCCGTTCGGCCTGTTCGCCCTGTCCCGGTCCGCGGTGGTGGCCGCGGACCTCGGCTCCGACCCGTCCCCGGCGCAGCTCGCTGCGCACCAGGCGGTCGGGCGTCCCGGCGACCTCGTCCCGGGATACCTCGGGTTGGACCGGGACCTGCCCTCCTACGCGCTGCACCTGGTGTTCGTCGTCGGCGTCGCGTCGCTCCTCGCCGCCCTGGCGCTGGCCCGCAGCGGCCGGGACCGCCGCACGCGGCCGGTGGGCGCGGTCGGCCTCGCTCTCGTCCTCCTCGGCCTCGGCGGGCAGGTGCTCACCCTCGACACCGATCTGGGCTGGCTGGACCCGCTGTGAGCCCGGCCGTGCCGTGGCCCGTCCTGCTCCTCGCGAGCCGGCGGGCACTCGCCTGGCGGGCCCTGGCCGGGACCGGCGTCGCCGCGCTGGGCCTGGCCGCCCTGGCAACGGTGCTGCCGCCGGCGGGCGCCGCTCAGCTGCCGGGTCTGGCGCTGCTGGTGCTCGGCTGCGGGCTCGGTGCGACGGCGGACGACCCGACGGCGGCGCTGACCGCCGCCACCCCGGTGACCGCGCGCCGGCGGCTGGCGGCCCGCGCCGTCCTGGCGCTCCCGGTCTCGGCGGTGACGGTGGGGGGTGTGGCGCTCCTCGCCGCCGCCGGCGGGGTGCCTCCGACAGCGGAGCTGGTCCGGTCGTGGGTGGTGCTCGCCGTGCTGGCGCTGGGCGCGGGAGCGGCCGGCAGCCGCTACGGGCTGCCCGGGGCGCTGTCCGCGACCGTCCTGCTGGGCGTCGTGCTCGTGCTGCAGACGACGCTCCCGGAGGCCGTGCGGCAGGCGTGGCCGTGGGACTCCACCGTCGAGCGGGTGGTCCTGGGTCTGCTTCTGGCGGCGGTGCTGCTCGCGGGCGCGACCCGGGACCCGGCCGCGCGGAGCCTCAGGTCAGGTGCGCCCGGACGACGACGAGCTCGTCCTCGGGCTGCAGCGTGCCGATCAGCGGGTCGTCGAAGCGCAGCGTCCGCCCGCCGCGGCTGACCGACAGCACGATGTCGGTGAGCTGGCGCGGGCCGAGGCCGACCTCGCCGGACTTGACCGTCCGTTGGTGCAGGTCGAGCCCCTGGCCGCCGGTCACGAGGTCCTCGACCACGTTGACCACCTTGGGGTGGTCGGTCGACAGGCCCAGCAGCCGGCCGGAGGTGGCCGACGTGGTGATGACCGTCGTCGCGCCCGACTGCCGGAGGAGGTTGGCGTTCTCCTCCTCGCGGACGGACGTGGTCAGCGGCACGGTGGGGTTGAGTTGCCGCACGGTGAGCGTGATCAGGACGGCGGCGTCGTCCCGGTTGGCCGCCACGATCACCGCCCGCGCCTTCTCCACCGCCGCGCGGCTCAGCACCTCGCGCCGGCTGGCGTCGCCGACGATGCCGGTCAGCCCGGTCGTCGTCGCCTCCTCGACCAACCGCTCGTCGGTGTCGACGACGACGATCTGGTCGGCCGGCGTGCCGTTGGCGCGCAGCGCGCGGATGGCGCTGCGGCCCTTGGTGCCGTAACCGCAGACGATGACGTGCTGGCGCACCGAGGACCTCCACCGGCGGATGCGGAACTCCTCCCGCGAGCGCGCGGTCAGCGCCTCGAGGGTGGTCCCGATGAGGACGATCAGGAACATGATGCGCAGCGGCGTGATGAACAGGACGTTGATCAGCCGCGCGTGGTCGGTCACCGGCGTGATGTCGCCGTAACCGGTGGTCGAGAGGGTGACGGTGGCGTAGTAGAGCGAGTCGAGCAGGCCGATGCCCACCTCGTCGCCGTCCCGGTAGGAGTTCCGGTCCAGCCAGACCACGAGGACGGTGAGGCCCAGGAAGAACGCGGCGAGCAGGACCCGCCGGCGCACCTGGCGCACCGGGGACTCCTCGACGTGCGCCAGGACGACGCCGGTGTGCGGATCGTCGGCGTCCCCACGGTGGTCCTTCACCCCGCGGACGATAGTGATCGCCGGCCCCGCCCGGGTCGTGCCGCACCCGTCCGGGGGAGGCGGGCCGTGCCGCCGTCCCCCGGACGGGCCCCGGCGGTCAGCCGGCGGCGCCCCGCTCGCGCTGCGCCAGCTCCCGCTTGAGCACCTTGCCGGCCGCCGAGACCGGGATCGCGTCGATGAAGACGACGTCGCGCAGCCGCTTGTACGGCGTCACGTGCTCGTTGACCGCGGCCATGACGGACTCGCGGGTCAGCGCCGCCCCGTCGTCGTCGTCCTTGCGGACGACGTAGGCGACCGGCAGCTCGCCCGCCTCCTCGTCCGGCCGGCCGACCACCGCGGCCCCGGCCACGCCCGGCACGCCGAACAGGTGCTCCTCCAGCTCGCGCGGGAAGACGTTGTAGCCCTTGTAGAGCAGCATGTCCTTGGTGCGGTCGACGATCGCGAGGTAGCCGTCCTCGTCCAGGATCCCGACGTCGCCGGTGTGGAACCAGCCCTCGGCGTCGATCGACTCGGCCGTCGCGTCCGGACGGCGCCAGTAGCCGCGCATCACCTGCGGCCCGCGGATGCAGACCTCGCCGCGCTCGCCGGCCGGCAGGGGGTCGCCGCCGCCGAGCGGGCGGATGGTGATCTCGGTGTCGAAGATCGGGACGCCGACCGTGCCGGCCCGGCGGCTGCCGGACTGGAACGCCGGGTTGCCCGTCGCCTGCATCGTCACCTCGGTGAGCCCGTAGCCCTCCCCGATGAGGGCGCCGGGCAGCAGCGCCTGCAGCCGCTCGATGAGCGGCAGCGCGAGCGGGGCGGCGCCGCTGGAGACCCCGCGGACGCTCGACAGGTCGGCCTCGTGGATGCCGGGGACCTGGAGGAGTGCGACGAACACCGGTGGGGCCCCGCCGAAGCCGGTGACCCGGTACCGGACGGCGTCCTCGAGGTAGCGGACCGGGTCGAAGCGCATGTGGATCACGGCCGTCGTCCCCGCCATGACCAGGCCGTTGAGGTAGCCGATCACCCCCATGGCGTGGAACCACGGCGCGATGGTGACCATCCGCGCCTTGCCCAGCCGCGTGGGGTGCTCCTCCGGGCCGAGCACCTGGCGCAGGGTCACGTCGCCCTCGGCGTCGAGGTCGGGCACGGACCCGCTGACCCAGCACCCGGACTGGAGCACGTTGGTGACGACGTTGCGGTGGGTCAGCTCCACGCCCTTGCTCACCCCGGTGGTGCCGCCGGTGTAGGCCAGGTGGGCGAGGTCGCCGGCCGGGTCGATCCCGGCGTCGAGGTGCCGGTCGGTGGGATCGGCGGCGAGCAGGTCGGCGAGGTCGACGTCGCCGGGTTCGGTGGTCGCCCGGGCGGCGAAGTCGGCGGCGTGCGCCGGTCCGGTGACGATGACGGTCTCGACCGGCGTCTCGGCCAGCGCGCCGCGGACGAAGGGGAGCAGCTGGTCCCAGGTGACGAGCACGCGCGCGCCGGAGTCGACCAGCTGGGCGGCGAGGTCGGGCGCCGGCAGCAGCGGGTTGGTGGGGGAGAACGTGGCCCCGGCCAGCAGGATCCCGTAGTAGACCGCGGGGTACTGCCGGCAGTTGGGCGCGTGGACGGCGACGACGTCACCGCGGCCGATGCCGGCGTCGGCGAGCCAGTTGGCGACCGCGTGCGCCCGCCGGCCCAGCTCCGTGAAGGTCAGCTCGACGTCGTCCTCGATGAACGCCGGCCGCTCGCCCCAGCGGCGGGCGGCCGCGCGCAGCACCGACCCGACGGGCACCGCGGGATAGTCCAGCGACCTCGGCAGACCCGGGGGCCAGGAGACGGTCGTGGTGCTGTCCGTCGCGGTCATGTGCGTCCTCTCGGCCGGTCCCTCAGCGTCCACCCCAGCGTGTCGCAGGTCACTTCTCCGTGTCGAGTCGGGGTGCCTGGGGGACTCTCCCGGGATGAGCGCGGATCGAACGGCCCTCGTGCTGGGCGGCGGGGGCATCACGGGGATCGCCTGGGAGATCGGCCTGCTGGCCGGCCTGGCCGAGGCGGGGGTGGACCTGAGCGGGGCCGACCTCGTCGTCGGCACGTCGGCCGGGTCGGTCGTGGGGGCGCAGGTCACCAGCGGAGCGGGGCTCGAGGAGCTGTACGCCCGGCAGCTGGAGCCGCCGGCGTCGGAGCGGGTGGCGCAGCTGTCGCGCGCCGCGCTGGCCCGGTACGCGTGGGCGATGCTGCGCAGCCGGGGCCGGGACGAGGAGTTCCGCCGCCGGGTCGGTGCGATCGCCCGGGCTGCCGCGGACGCCGGCCTGACGCCGACCGAGCAGGAGCGGCTGGAGGTCATCGGGTCCCGGTTGATCAGCACCGAGTGGCCCGACCGCCGGCTCGTCGTCACCGCCGTCGACGCCGAGAGTGGCGAGTTCCGCGCGCTCGACCGGGACTCCGGGGTGTCCCTGTTGCAGGCCGTCGCGGCCAGTTGCGCCGTGCCGGGCGTCTACCCGCCGATCACGATCGACGGGCACCGCTACGTCGACGGCGGCATGCGCTCGGCCGCGAACGCCGACCTGGCCGAGGGGTACGAGCGGGTCGTCGTGCTCGCCCCGATCGCCCGCGGCGTGGGCCCGCTGGCGAGCGTGGACGCCCAGGTCACCGGGATGGTCGCCCGCGTCGCCGTCGTCACGCCCGACCAGGCCAGCCGGCGGGGGATCGGGAAGAACGTGCTCGACCCCGCGGCCCGCCGTCCGTCGGCCGAGGCCGGTCGCGCCCAGGCCGCCGCCGTCGCCGACCGGGTCCGCGAGGCCTGGCAGGACTGAGGTGGAGTGCCACGGCGCAGGTTTCCTGCGCCGTGGCACTCCGTTCAGCCGGCGAGGGCGGCCACCGGGGGGATGCGGGCGGCGCGGCGGGCCGGCAGCACCGAGGCGACGAGCCCCGCGACCGTGGCGACGACGACGATCGCGGCCACCTGCAGCCACGGGAAGCTGAGCACCACCTCGCCCTGCCCCCCGAGCACCGACGCGACGCCGATCAGCCCGTACCCGGCGCCCAGCAGCACCCCGAGCACCGCGGCGACCCCGGCCACCAGCGTCGCCTCCCACGCCAGCAGGCCGCGCACCTGGCCGCGGGTGAGCCCCAGCGCCCGGAGCAGCCCGTTCTCCTGGCGCCGCTCGACCACCGACAGGGCGAGCGTGTTGCCCACCCCGATCAGCGCGATGAGCACCGCGACGCCGAGCAGACCGGTGACGATCAGCAGCAGCACGTCCACCACCTCGTCCAGCGCCGCCCGCTCGCTGGCCAGCCCGCTGACCGAGGCCGTCGGCACCAGGCTGCCCGCCACGTCGGTGATCTCGTCCACCACGTCCGCCTGGTCGGCGCCGTCGTCCAGGCGCAGCCACACGGTGTCGGCCACCGCGTCCGGGTCGAGCGACTCGAGGTCGGCGGTGGTGAGCAACGGGTGGTCGGTGTCGCCGAGGGCCACGGTGAACGTGCGCGCGGCACCGTCGTCCCCGGTCAGGACCACCTCGCCGCCGTCCTCCACCCCCCAGCCCTCCACGGTCCACCAGGGGAGGACGGCGGTGCCCTCGCTCGGCAGCGGGAGGTCGTCGGTGGAGCGCAGCACCGGGGCCGCCTGCGCCGGGTCGACGCCCAGCGTCCAGCCCTCGTAGCCGTCCGGCCCGGTGACGCCTCCGGCACTGAGCCCGGCCGCGGCCCGCACGCCGTCGATCGTGGCCAGCCGCCCGGGCAGCGCGGCGGGGATGCCGTCGTCGGTGTTGCCGGTGACCACCACGTCGGTGGGGTACTGCGCCGCCAGCCCGGCCTGCGCGGTCGCCCGGGTGGAGGCGGCGCCGACCACCATCGCCGTGGTCAGCGTGACGCCGATCAGCAGAGCGGTCGCCGTGGCCGCCGTCCGGCGCGGGTTGCGGGTGGCGTTGCCCCCGGCGAGCCGGGCCGTGACCCCGCCGGAGCGGACGAGCCGGCCGGTCGCGGCGACCACCGGCGGGATCGCGCGCTGGGCCAGCAGGACCACGCCGAGGAAGCTCAGCGCGCCACCGCCCACGGAGAGCAGCACCTCGGACTCGGCGGTGCCCAGCGCCATGGCCGCGGCCCCGGGCACGACCAGCAGCAGACCGGCGACCAGCCGGAGCAGCCCGCCCCGGGAGCGCAGCGGCGCGGGGTCCAGCGGGCGGAGGGCGGCCAGGGGTGCGACCCGGGTCGCCGCCCGGGCCGGGGCCAGGGCCGCGACGAGGGTGGTGAGCGTCCCGACGGCCAGGCCGCCGAGCACCGCCGACAGCGGCACCGAGACCCCCGCGAGCGGTATGGGTGAGTCGGTGCCCACCAGCGCCGAGACGAGAGCGGCCAGCCCGATGCCGACGCCGACACCGAGCGCGGAGGCCGCGACGCCGGTGAGCGCGGCCTCGGCGAGCACGCTGCGCCGGATCTGCCGGGCGGTGGCGCCGACGCAGCGCAGCAGGGCCAGCTCGCGGGTCCGCTGGGCGAGCAGCACCGCGAACGTGTTGGCGATGACCAGGCCGGCGACCAGCAGGGCGACGGTGCCGAACACCAGCAGCATCAGCGTCAGGACCTCCGCGTCACCGGTCAGTCCCTCGGCCTCCCGCACGGCCTGCTCCTCGCCGGTGCGGACGTCGACGTCCTGACCGGCGAGCGCGTCCCGCACGGTGGCGGCCAGCGCGTCGGCGTCGGTGCCGCCGGTCCCGGCGACCCGCACCTCGCTGGGGCCCAGCGCGCCCCACGCCTGCACCTGGTCGCCGGAGACGAAGGCGCGGCCGTTGAGCCCGGCGCCCGGGTCGCCGCCGAGGTCGACGACCCCGACGACGGTGACCTGCGAGGACTCCTCGACGCCGTCCTCGGCGTACGTGGTCACGGTGATCACGTCGCCGACGTCGGCGCCGACCCGCTCGCTGACCGCCGCCTCGCCGGGCCGGTCGGGCAGGGCGCCGTCGGCCAGTTGCTGCCAGCGCAGCGCCGGGTCCTCGGCGACGGAGTCGACCAGCAGGTACTGCGCGCCGGACCGGCCGGGGACCAACGCCTGCACGGAGGTGGAGGTGGCGAGGTCGACCGCCTGCACGCCGGGCACGCCGGCGATCTCGCGGGCGACGCCGTCGACCGGCTCACCGGTGGTGCTGGTGACGACGACCTCGGCGCTGACGTACCGCGCGCCGACCGCCTCGAGCATGGTGTCGCGGGTCGTCTCGCTCAAGGTGAGCGTGGCGACGACGAAGCCCACCGCGATGACGATCGCGACGGTGGAAGCGACCAGGCGGGCGGCGTGCGCCCGGAGGCCGGAGAGGGTCACGCGGAACATCACGCACCCAGCCCGCGCAGCGCCGACAGCACCGTGTCGGCCGTCGGGCTGTCGATCTCGCCGGCGAGCCGGCCGTCGGCGAGCAGCACCACGCGGTCGGCGTAGGCCGCGGCCGAGGGGTCGTGGGTGACCATGACGACGGTCTGGCCGGTCTCCCGGACGCTGCTGCGCAGCAGGTCGAGCACCTCCGCGCCGGAGCGGGAGTCGAGGTTGCCGGTGGGCTCGTCGGCGAAGACGACGTCGGGACGCGACAGCAGCGCCCGGGCGACGGCGACCCGCTGCTGCTGGCCGCCGGAGAGCTCTGCGGGGCGGTGCCGCAGCCGGTCCCGCAGGCCGAGCCGGGCGACCACGGCGTCGAACCAGGCCGGGTCGGGGCGGCGCCCGGCGAGCTGCATCGGCAGCACGATGTTCTCCCGCGCGTCGAGCACCGGGAGCAGGTTGAACGACTGGAAGACGAAGCCGATCCGCTCGCGGCGCAGCTTCGTGAGCTGGTCGTCGCGCAGCCGGGTCAGCTCGGTGTCGCCGAGGAACACCTGCCCGCCGGTCGGGGCGTCCAGGCCGGCGAGGCAGTGCATGAGCGTGGACTTGCCGGAGCCCGAGGGGCCCATGATCGCGGTGAAGGCGCCGCGGGCGAAGGCGACGTCGACGCCGGCGAGCGCGTGCACGGCGGTGGCGCCCCGGCCGTAGGTGCGGGTCAGCCCGGTGGCGCGGACGGCGTCCGTGGTCGGCGGCGGCTCGCCGGGGACGGTCATCACGGGGACGGGAGCGGACACGGGGAGACCTCCGACGACGGGGGAGCGGGACGCTGTCCACGCTGCCGCCCGGGGCCGTCGTCCCGCGTCGGAGCGGCGGGTGATCTCGGCTCCGGCGTCCCTGCTCCCGGGGTCCTACGCGGGGGTCATCCCGGAGTCGGACAGGACCGCCCGCATCGAGGCATAGGAAGCAATGCCCACGTCTCGGCGGTCAGGACGTGCGGATTGCTTCCTATGCCTCGGACGGCTCCGATGCCTCAGGCGTCGCGGAGGAGGTCGGCCGGCTGCACGAGGCCGGTCCGGTAGGCGAGGACGACGGCCTGCACCCGGTCGCGCGACCCGGTCTTGGCCAGCACCCGGCCGACGTGGGTCTTCACCGTGGCCTCGCTGACCACGAAGTGCGCGGCCAGCTCGGCGTTGGTCGCGCCGTAGGCCATCTGCACCAGCACCTCCCGCTCGCGCGGGGTCAGCTCGGCGAGCTCCCGCGGCTCGGCGGCGGGAGCCGACGACGTGCCGCGCAGCATCGGTGCCACGTGCTGCAGCAGCCGCCGGGTGGACGACGCCGCGATCACCGAGTCGCCGGCGTGCACCGTCCGGACCGCGGCCAGCATCTCCTCGGGCGGGGCGTCCTTCAGCAGGAACCCGCTGGCCCCGGCGCCGATCGCCGCCACGACGTACTCGTCCAGGTCGAAGGTGGTGAGGACGACGACGCGCGGCGGATCGGCCTGCGCGGTCACCCGGCGGGTGGCCTCGATGCCGTCGGTGCCCGGCATGCGCACGTCCATGAGGACGACGTCGGCGGGCGTGCGCGCCAGCAGGCGGACGGCGTCCTCGCCGGTGCCGGCCTCACCGACCACGGTCAGGTCGGACTGGGAGTCGATGACCATCCGGAAGCCGGCCCGGACCATCTGCTGGTCGTCGACGAGCACCACCCGGATGCGGCCGTCGGGCGGCGAGCTCATCGGCGCGCCCGGTAGGGGAGCAGCGCCTGCACGGCGAAGCCGCCGCCCGACCGCGGTCCCGCGGTCAGCCGGCCACCGTGCAGCTGGGCCCGCTCCACCATGCCGCGCAGCCCCTGGCCGCCGGGCGAGCCGGCCACCAGTGCCGCCGAGGCGCCACGTCCGTCGTCGAGCACCGCGACCTCCAGTCCGTCGTCCCGCCAGGAGAGTCGCACCCACGCCCGGCTGGCCGAGCCGGCGTGCTTGAGCACGTTCGTCAGCGACTCCTGCACGATCCGGTACGCGGCCAGCTGCGGCCCGGCCGGCAGCGGGCGCGGCGTCCCCTCGACGAGCAGGTCGACGTCCAGTCCACTGGCCCGCACGTCCTGCACCAGGGCCGGGACGGCGGCGACGTCGGGCTGCGGGGCGTACTCCTCGCCGGGGCCCTCGCGCAGCACCCCGAGCAGCGACCGCATGTCGGTGAGCGCCTGCCGGCCGGTCGCCGCGATCGCCTCCAGCGCGCCGGTCGCCGCCGCGGGGTCGGTGCGCCCGGCGTAGCGGCCACCGTCGGCCTGGGCGATGACCACCGACAGGGAGTGCGCGACGACGTCGTGCATCTCACGGGCGATGCGGGCGCGCTCGGCGGTGGCGGCCAGCCGCATCTCCTGGTCCCGCTCGATCTCCAGGAGCCGCGCCCGCTCCTCGAGGCCGGCCTCGCGCTGCACGCGGAGGCGGCGCAGGTGGCCCAGGGCCCAGGCGGCGACGACGGCGATGCCGATCGTCCCGGCGATGAGCACCAGGTTGTCGGGGGACTCCGACGCCGCGTAGAAGAAGGTCGCCGCGAGCAGTGCCCCGACCAGGCCCAGGACCAGTCCGGCCGCGCCCGCCCAGCGGGGGCCGTACGCGGCCAGCGCGTGCACCATCACCAGCGCCGCCACGTTGGCCGGCAGGAAGTCCGGGACGCCGCCGAGCTCGAACAGGCCCACCACCGTCACCGCGGCGGCCGCCGGCACCGGTGCGCGCCGCCGCCAGACGAGCGGGACGATCAGCAGCGTCCCGAGCAGGAGGGCGGGGACGTCGTACGGGTTCCACGCCGCGGCCGGCAGGACCACCAGCGTGAACCACAGGACCCCCGCGATCGCCGCGTCGACGGCGAGCGGGTGGCGGCGCATCGCGGTCGCCAGGCTGTCCAGGGGGTGGTCCATCGCCCGTCGAATCTAGGCAGTGGACGACCCGCCGTCGTCCACCCGCGGGATGACCCGCCGCTCCCGCCAGGGGTGGACGCGCGGCTCAGCCCCCGACGTTGCAACCGACGAGCACCGAGGAGACGTCGACCGGCGCGAACGCGGTGCCGTCCTCGGCGACCAGGCCGCCGATCCGCAGCCGGCCGTCGCTGGAGCCGCACGCCTCCCCGGGTGGGTCCACCGTGAGGTGCACGGTCCCCGCGACGGCCTCCTGCCGGCCGGTCGGCTCCGGGCCGACGAGGACGTCGGTGCAGAGGTCCTGGGTGAGGTCGCCGGGGCCGGTGAGGACGGTGACGGTGACCTCGGGGTCCGGCAGCTCGTAGGTGGACTCCGACGGGCCGGCGGCCGGCCGGTCGGCGAGATCGGCGGACACGGTCACGACCACCTCGCCGTCGTCGGACGCGGCCCAGAAGAACACCTCGGCGCACGCATCGCCGCGGACGAGCTCGACGTCCCTCCCGGAGGGCCCGCCCGGTCCGCTGGCCCCGACCGCGGGCGCGCTGTTGCCCGCCGTCACAGACACGCAGCCGGGCAGCAGGAGCCCGAGTGCGAGGACGGCGGGGAGCAGGGCGGGGCGGACCGGCACCGGCGCAGTCTGCCCGGGCCGGGACGGTCACGGGGTCGTCACGGCTCGCCGGATGTCTCTTGCACCGCCGAGGCCCATCTGTATAAACATTGCTCTGACAGCTGTGATGTGGGCAACGTCCACGCACGGTCCTGCGAGGGGAAGTGGGCCGCATGCTGCTCTTCGCCGCGAAGCGGATCGTCCGCGCACTACTCGTGATCCTCTTCGCGACGTTCCTCGTGGTGGCGCTGCTGTCCCTGGCCCCGGGGTCGCTCGCGGTCACCCTCCTGGGCGACGCCGCCACCCCGGAGTCCATCGCCGACCTCGAGGCGCAGCTGGGCATCGACAAGCCGCTGTGGTCGCAGTACTTCGGCTGGCTCGGCGATGCGGTGCAGGGGGACTTCGGCACCTCGCTCCGCACGCGGCAGGACGTGCTGGACGCGGTCTGGGAGCGGATCCCGGTGACCCTGGAGCTCGCTTTCCTGGCGCTGGCCATCGCCCTGCTCGTCTCGGTGCCGATGGCCCTGGCCGCGGCCAACCGGCCGGGCAGCCTGATCGACCGGGTGTCGACCTTCCTCGCGTCGGTCGGCCTGGCGCTGCCGGCGTTCGTCGTCGCCCCGGTCCTCGTGTACTTCCTGGCGGTGAAGGCGGGGGTGTTCCCGGTCTCCGGCTGGGAGCGGGTCAGCGAGGGAGCCGGGGAGAACCTGCGCCACGCCCTGCTGCCGGCCATCGCGGTGGCGATCCCGGAGATCGCCGCGTTCCAGCGGCTGCTGCGCACCGACCTGGACTCGACGCTGCACGAGGACTTCATCCACGCGGCCCGCGCGCGCGGGATGTCACGCAAGTACGTCCTCTGGCGGCACGCGCTGCGCCCGTCTTCGTTCTCGCTGGTCACGCTGGCCGGGATCTCGTTCGGCCGGCTGATCGGCGGCACGGTGATCGTCGAGGCGGTCTTCTCGCTGCCCGGCCTGGGCTCGCTGATCGCCGGGTCGATCTCCGCCCGCGACGTCATCACGGTCCAGGGGGCCGTCGCCTTCATCGTCATCACCTACGTCGTCATCAACACCCTGGTCGACATCGGCTACGGGTTCCTCGATCCGCGCGTCCGACGGGAGTCCGTCCGATGACCATCGTCGATCCGGGTGTCGCGCCACCCAGCCTGCCGAGCGCGGGCCCGAAGCTCCCCGCGCCCCGGGAGCGCCGGTCCTGGCTGGTCGCCCTCTGTGCCGGCTGGCTCGGACTGGTGGTGCTCGCCGCGGTGCTGGCACCCCTCCTCCCGCTGGCCGACTACGGCGCGATCGCCGGTCCGCCCCGCGGCAAGCCCGAGCTCTCCCTCGACGGCCTGCTCGGCTACGACGTCCTGGGCCGGAGCATGCTCTCGCGGCTGATCTACGGCGCCCAGGCCTCGCTGCTGGTCGGGGTGGTCTCCAGCCTGATCGCGTTCGTGGCCGGCTCGTTCTTCGGCCTGCTCGCCGGGTTCCTCCGAGGCATCGTCGACACGGTCGTCTCCTTCGTCACCGACACCCTGTTGGCCTTCCCGCCGCTGGTGATGCTGCTCGCGCTCGCCTCGGTCCTGCGGCCGAGCATCAGCACGCTGATCGTCTCGCTGTCGCTGCTGATGACGCCGACCTTCACCCGGCTCGCGCGGGCCAACACCATGCGCTGGGCGTCGCGGGAGTTCGTCATGGCGGCCACCAACATGGGCGCCGGCCTGCCGCGGTTGCTGAGCCGGGAGGTGCTGCCCAACGTGGTCCCGTCGGTGGCGTCCTACCTGCCGGTGGTGATCGCCGCGCTGATCGTGGCCGAGGGGTCGCTGAGCTTCCTCGGCCTCGGCATCCCGTCGCCCACCCCGAGCTGGGGCGGGATGATCGCCGACGGTCAGGACCTCATCTCCCGGTTCCCCAACCTGGTGTTCGTCCCGGCGGTCACGATCCTGCTGACCGTCCTCGCGCTGAACATCGTGGGCGACCGGCTCCGCCTCCGCTTCGGCGAGCGGGGCGCCTGATGACCGTCAGCCGGCCACAGCCGCTGCTGAGCGTGGCGGACCTGCACACCTGGATCGCCACCGATTCCGGTCCGGTCCGGGCGGTCGACGGGGTGACTCTCGAGGTCGCCGCGGGCGAGGCCGTGGGTCTGGTCGGGGAGTCCGGCTCGGGCAAGTCGATGCTCGCCAAGACCGTCATGGGGCTGCTGCCCGACCGGGCCGGCACCTCCGGCTCGGTGCTGCTCGACGGGGTGGACGTGCTGACCGCGTCCGAGAAGGTCCGGCAGAGCATGCTCGGTCCCAAGGTGGCGATGGTGTTCCAGGACGCCGGCCGGGCGCTGAACCCGGTGGTGCGGATCGGCCGCCAGATCACCGAGGGCATGGTCCGCCACCTCGGGATCTCCGGGTCCGAGGCGCGGGAGCGGGCGGTCGCGCTGCTCACCGAGGTCGGCGTCCCCGATCCGCGCCGCCGGCTGTCGAACTACCCGTTCCAGCTCTCCGGCGGCATGCGGCAGCGGATCATGATCGCGATCGCCCTGGCCTGCGAGCCGGACCTGCTGATCGCCGACGAGCCGACGACGGCGCTGGACGTGACCGTGCAGCGGCAGATCCTCGACCTCCTCGACCGGGTCCGGACCACCCGCGGCATGGGGCTGGTCCTCATCAGCCACGACCTCGGCCTGGTTGCCGGCCGGACCGACCGGGTGGCGGTCATGTACGCCGGCCGGATGGTCGAGGAGGGACCGACCGACGCGGTGTTCGACTCCCCGCAGCACCGCTACACCGAGGCGCTGCTGGCCTCCACGCCGTCCCTGGACGCCCCCCGGGCGCGGCGGATGCGGGTCATCGAGGGGGCGCTGCCCGATCCGCGCCGGCCTCCGGAGGGCTGCCGGTTCGCGCCCCGGTGCGGTGCGGCGGACGCCGCCTGCGGAGTGCCCGGGGCCGACGTCCTGCGCGACGGCGTGCTGGGTCACCGGCACGCCTGCGTCCACCCCGTACCGCTGTCCGGGGTGGGCGTCCCGGCGGGGGCGCTCGCGCCCGCCGACGAGACGAGGAGCTGACATGGCCGGCACCGGCGAGGCGCACCTGCTGACCGACGCGGACGACACGGTCCTGTCGGTGCACCACCTGCAGGTCGAGTACCGCACGCCCGGCGGGGTCGTGCAGGCCGTCAGCGACGTCAGCTTCGACGTCCGGCCGGGGGAGACCCTGGGCCTGGTCGGCGAGTCCGGCTGCGGCAAGTCGACCACCGGGAAGGCCGTCCTGCGGCTGGAGAAGATCGCCGGCGGTCGGGTCGTCTACCGGGGCGAGGACCTCGCGGTGACCAAGCGCGGGACCCTCCGCCGGCTGCGCCGCAAGCTGCAGATGATCTTCCAGGACCCGGTGTCGTCGCTGAACCCGCGGCGCTCGGTGCGCGAGCTCGTCGTCGAGGGGCTGACCATCGCCGGGCGGCCCGTGGCCGAGCGGCGCGAGGCGGCCGACCGGGTGCTGGTCGACGTGGGGCTGGACCCCGAGCGGTTCGGCCCGATGTACCCGCGGCAGCTGTCCGGGGGGCAGGCGCAGCGGGTCGCCATCGCCCGCGCGCTGGCCATCCGCCCCGACCTGATCGTGTGCGACGAACCCGTCTCGGCGCTCGACGTCTCGGTGCAGGCCCAGATCGTCAACCTGCTGCGCGACCTCAAGGACGAGCACGACCTCACGCTGGTCTTCATCAGCCACGACCTGTCGGTCGTCCGCTCGGTCTGCGACCGCGTGATGGTCATGTACCTGGGGCGGATCTGCGAGGTCGGTGACGTCGACTCGGTGTTCGCCGCGCCGGCGCACCCCTACACGCGGGCCCTCCTGGACTCCGTGCCGCGGCGTCGCGCGGTCGGCGGCTTCACGGGGCCGGCGCTGGAGGGCGACATCCCCACGCCCCTGGACCCGCCGTCGGGCTGCCGGTTCCGCACCCGCTGCCCGCTGGCGACCGATCGCTGCGCCGAGGACGTGCCGGAGGTCCGCTCGGTGGGCGAGGGCCACTTCGCCGCCTGCCACTACGCCGAGGTCGCGGCGGAGGCGCCCCTGGTGCCCGCCGCCGTCTGACTCGTCGTGACCAAGTCGTGACCGTCATTACCTCCAATCATTGCTATCTATGACGTGTATCACCGCAGTGCAGCACGCCCCGACCCCCGACCCGAGGCAGGTCCCGTGAAACTCACCCGACGGCGCAGCGTGTTCATCGCTGCCGCACTCACCACGTCGCTGATCCTGGCCGGCTGCGGAAGCGACGACAGCGGTGGTGACGGTGTCGACGCCAGTGGCGAGCAGGCCAGCGGCGACCCGGTGGAGGGTGGCTCGCTCACGTACGTCACCGTCTCGGAGCCGGCCAACCTCGACCCGGCATCGCTGAGCAACTCGCTGATCACCAACAGCGTCTACGGCAACGCCCTGTACGGCCAGCTGCTCGAGATCACGCCCGAGGGCGAGGTCGAATACGGCCTGCTGGAGTCGCTGGAGAACCAGGACAACACCACCTGGATCGCCACGCTGCGGGAGGGGCTGACCTTCAGCGACGGCACGCCGCTGGACGCCGAGGCGCTGAAGTTCAACTGGGACCGCGACAAGGACCGCACGGTGGCCAGCTCGCAGACGGTCGCGTCGGCCTCGGCGATCGCGTCGACGACGGTGGTCGACGAGCAGACGCTCGAGGTGACCCTGGCGAAGCCGACCGCGCAGCTCCCCTCGGTCCTCATGGCGATCAACTTCGTGGGTTCGCCGACCGCGCTCGCCGCGGGGCCGGAGGCCTTCACCGCCAACCCGGTGGGTGCCGGCCCCTTCACCATGGACTCGTGGTCGCGCGGGGACCGGATGGTCCTCTCGAAGAACCCCGACTACTGGGACGCGCCGAAGCCGTACCTCGACGAGCTGGTCATCCGGGCGAACCCGGACGACAACCAGCGGTACAACTCGCTGCAGGCCGGCGAGGTGGACCTGATGGTCGGCAACAACTACGAGACCGCACAGCTGGCCGGTGACGGCGGCTTCACCGTGCTGCCGGCGGGCTTCTCCGGCTTCACCAACCTCGAGTTCAACTTCTCCAAGGCGCCGTTCGACGACCCGCGTGCCCGCGAGGCCATCTCCCTGGCCATCGACCGGCAGGCGCTCATCGACACGCTGTACGGCGGAGCCGGTGAGGAGCCGCCGACCTCGATCCTCCGGGACACCTCGCCGCTGTACGACGACTCGGTGACCTTCCCCGAGGCCGATCCCGAGCGGGCGCAGGAACTGCTGGACGAGCTGAACGCCGACGGCAAGCCGCTGTCGTTCACGATCTCCTCGAGCAACAACAGCGACACGGCCCGGGCTGCCGAGATCATGCAGGCCCAGCTGCAGGAGTTCGAGAACCTCACCGTCGAGATCGAGCCGCAGGAGTCGGCCAGCTGGTTCGGCCGGCTGGCGCAGAACGACTACGAGGCCACCATCTACGGGGCGGCGTTCGTCGACCCGAGCCCGGTGATCGACACGCTGGTCGGCACCGGCTCCGCGACCAACTTCACCCGGCTGAGCGATCCCGAGATCGACGCGGCTCTGGAGCAGGGGCGGCTGTCGGACGACACGGCGGAGCGGCAGGAGGCCTACGCGACCGTCATGCAGCGCATGGTCGACCTCAGCGCCATGGTGGTCTACACGTGGAGCCCGGCCTTCATCCTCACCAGCGAAGAGGTGGGCGGGATCCGGTTCTACGGTTCCGGCAGCACGCCGGTCGACGGTCTCTGGATAAACCCCGACGCGTGACGGAGCCGCCGGACCCCGGTCCGGCACAGCGGTGAGCGGCGCCCCGCCGGACCACGGTCCGGCGGGGCGTCCCGCGTTCCCGGGGGGTCAGCGCGGGCCGAGGTGGCGCAACAGCGTCTCGCCGACGTCCCGGATCGAGGCGACCTGCTCGGGGCTGAGCTGGTCGAACAGGTGGGTGCGGACGCTCTCCACGTGCACGGGCGCAGCGGCCTCGAGGGCGGCGAACCCCTCGTCGGTCAGGACGGCGAGCTGGCCGCGGCCGTCCTCGGGGCAGACCTGCCGGCGCACCCAGCCGCGCTCCTCCAGTCGCGAGACCGCGTGCGAGAGGCGACTGCGCGAAGACAGGCAGCGGTCGGCCAGCTCGCTCATCCGCATGGACCGCCCGGGCGTCTCCGACAGCGCCACGAGGATCTCGTAGTAGGCGTGCGAGATCCCGGTCGCGCGGGTGAGGTCCCGGTCGAGCCGGTCGCTGAGCAACTGGGTGCTGTAGAGGTAGGCGCGCCAGGCCTTCTGCTCCTCCGCGTCGAGCCAGCGCGTCCCGAGGGCCGAGTGCTCCGGCGATTCCGACGACGTCATGTCCTCAGAGTACTAGCGGAATAGTCAAGCCTTCAACTACGCTACCGAGGCAGAAGGTCAAACGCTCAACCACTTGGAGATCCTCGTGACCAGCTCCACCACCGTCCAGATCCCCGGCTACGTCGCGGGCACCTGGGACATCGACGCCTCACACTCGACGGTCGGCTTCTCCGTCCGCCACATGATGGTCAGCAAGGTCCGCGGCTACTTCCGCGACTTCTCCGGCGAGATCACCACCGCCGAGGACCCGGCGCAGTCGACCGTGACCGCCCGCGTGAACATGGACTCGATCGACACCCGTCAGGAGCAGCGCGACGCGCACATCCGCTCCGCCGACTTCTTCGACGTGGGCAACCACACCGAGATGACCTTCCGCTCCACCGAGGTCCGCACCGACGGCGCCGACTGGACCGTCCTGGGCGACCTGACGATCAAGGGCATCACCAAGCCGGTCACCCTGGAGCTCGAGCTCAACGGCTTCGGCCCCGACGCCTACGGCGGCACCCGCGCCGGCTTCAGCGCCAAGACCGAGATCTCCCGCAAGGAGTACGGCGTGGACATCGACATGCCGATGGACGGCGGCGGCGTCGTCGTCGGCGACAAGATCACCGTCGAGCTCGAGATCGAGGCCGTGCTCCGCACCGCCTGATCCCCGCTTCGAGAGCCCCGGACGCCCCGTGCGCCCGGGGCTCTCGCGCGTCCGGAGGACACTGGCGTCCGTGACGACGTCGCTGCGTACCCGTGCCCGCACCCGCTTCCCCTCCGCCGTGCTCGTGGCCACCGGCCTGGCCGCCGGCTTCGGCATCGCCCAGGGCACCGGCGTGCGGGCGCTGGGAGGTGCGGTGTTCGCCGCCGGGGGGCTGGCGGCGGGGTGGCTGTGGGTCCAGCGCCGCGGCTGGGCCGTCGCGCTCGGCCTCGGGGGGCTCTACATCGGCGCGTTCGTGCTCGCCCACGTGCTGGCCATCGGCGCGGGATGGCCCGCCTGGCTCGCCGTCGGCCTGGTCACCCTCGCCGCGGCCGGGACCACCGCGGTCGTCGCCGACCGCCCCTGACCGTTCCCCCGCAGCGCCGTTGTCACCGTGCGGCGTGACAGCAGCGCTGGAGGTGACAGCGGACGGCGCCCGGGCGGCCGGGAGCGCGTGAGACTGGTCACCCGCAGCCGCTCGCGCGGGGGAGAAACCGGGACCGATCGGCCGGAGCGGGGTCCCGGAGCGCCTAGCATGGGAAGGTCGCCGGGCCGGCGGCTGTTACCTGTGGTGTCTGTGGTGCCCCGTGGCTGAGTTGCCCGGCAGGCGCCGACCCCCCTGATCTCCCTGAGGTGCCTCTCCGCATGCCCACTCGCGACGACCTGCGCAACGTGGCGATCATCGCCCACGTCGACCACGGCAAGACGACCCTGGTCGACGCCCTCCTCCGTCAGGCCGGCGCGCTCGGCCGGGCCAAGGGTGAGGGCACCGACAACGACTCCACGCAGGACCGCGTGATGGACTCGATGGACCTCGAGCGCGAGCGCGGCATCACCATCCTCGCGAAGAACACCGCGATCCACCTGGCCGACGAGAACGGCAACCCCGTCGTCGTCAACATCGTCGACACCCCCGGTCACGCCGACTTCGGTGGCGAGGTCGAGCGCGGCCTGTCGATGGTCGACGGCGTCTGCCTGCTCGTCGACGCCTCCGAGGGTCCCCTGCCGCAGACCCGCTTCGTGCTGCGCAAGGCGCTGGCCAAGGGGATGCCGGTCATCCTCGCGGTCAACAAGACCGACCGCGCCGACGCGCGCATCGCCGAGGTCGTCGACGAGTGCTACGAGCTGTTCATGGAGCTCATGGAGGACGCCGGCCTCGACGCCGACAACCTCGACTTCCCGATCGTCTACTGCAGCGGCCGGTCCGGGAAGGCGTCGCTGACCCGTCCCGAGAACGGCACGGAGCCCGACAGCACCGACCTCGCACCGCTGGTCAAGACGCTGCTCGACACCGTCCCGGCGCCGGTCTACGACGCCGAGGAGCCCCTGCGCGCGCAGGTCACCAACCTCGACGCCTCGCCGTTCCTCGGCCGGCTCGCGCTGCTGCGCATCCACTCCGGTGAGATGAAGCGCGGCCAGCAGGTGGCCTGGTGCAAGACCGACGGCACGATCAAGAACGTCAAGATCACCGAGCTGCTGGTCACCGAGGGCCTCACCCGCACCCCGGCCGACAGCGCCGGCCCCGGCGAGCTCGTGGCCATCGCCGGCATCGAGGACATCATGATCGGCGACACCCTCGCCGACCCGAACGACCCGCGGCCGCTGCCCCCGCTGACCGTCGACGAGCCGTCGATCTCGATCACCATCGGGATCAACACCTCGCCGCTGTCGGGCAAGTCGGGCAAGAAGCTCACCGCCCGCCTGGTGAAGAACCGCCTCGACCAGGAGCTGGTCGGCAACGTGTCGGTGCGCATGCTGCCCACCGACCGTCCCGACACCTGGGAGATGCAGGGCCGCGGCGAGCTGGCGCTGGCCATCCTCGTCGAGCAGCTGCGCCGCGAGGACTTCGAGCTCACCGTCGGGCGGCCCACGGTCGTCACCAAGGAGATCGACGGCAAGCTGCACGAGCCGGTCGAGCGGGTCACCATCGACACCCCGGGCGAGTACGTCGGCACGCTGACCCAGGCGCTGGCCACCCGTCGCGCGCGGCTGGAGAACCTGGTGCACCACGACACCGGCTGGGCGCGGATGGAGTACATCGTCCCGTCGCGTGGCCTGATCGGGTTCCGTACCGAGTTCCTCACCGAGACCCGCGGCACCGGCGTCCTCAACCACAACCTCGAGGGCTACGAGCCGTGGCTGGGCGACATGCGCGCCCGCCCCACCGGCTCGCTGGTCGCCGACCGCCAGGGCGTGGCGACGACGTACTCGATGTTCTCGCTGCAGGAGCGCGGCCAGCTCATGGTCCAGCCGGGCACCGAGGTCTACGAGGGCATGATCGTCGGTGAGAACTCCCGTCCGGACGACATGGACGTGAACATCACCAAGGAGAAGAAGCTCACCAACATGCGCAAGTCCACCTCCGAGGAGCTGGAGCGGCTGATCCCGCCGCGCGTGCTCAACCTGGAGCAGGCGCTGGAGTTCTGTGCCGAGGACGAGTGCGTCGAGGTCACCCCGGCCACGGTGCGCATCCGCAAGGTGGTGCTCGACCAGACCGAGCGCGGCAAGGCGAAGAACCGCAAGCCCAAGCCGGTGTGATCCGACCGCACGAAGGCCCCCTCCGCGCTCGCGGCGGGGGCCTTCGTCGTTCAGCGGGGGGCGGTGAGGATGCGCGGGCCGTCCTCGGTGACCGCGACCGTGTGCTCGACGTGCGCAGCGCGGCTGCCGTCGGCGCTGCGCAGGGTCCAGCCGTCGGCGTCCACCCGGTAGTCGTCGCTCCCGCCGGCCAGGAACCACGGCTCGATGGCGATGACCAGCCCCGCGCGCAGCCGCAGCCCGCGGCCGGGCCGGCCGTCGTTGGGCACGTGCGGCGCCTCGTGCATCGTGCGGCCGACGCCGTGCCCGCCCTGGTCGAGGTTGATCCCGCACCCGCCGGCCCGCCCGACGGCACCGATGGCGGCCGAGACGTCGCCGATGCGGTTGCCCACCGTGGCCGCGGCGATCCCCGCGGCCAGCGCCCGCTCGGTCGTGTCGACCAGCCGCAGGTCCTCGGGGCGGGGCGTGCCGATCGGGTAGGTCCGGGCCGCGTCACCCACCCAGCCGTCCAGCGTGGCCCCGGCGTCGACGCTCAGCAGGTCGCCGTCCTCCAGCTCCTCGGGGGTGGGGATGCCGTGCAGGGCGACGTCGTTGACCGAGAGGCACACCACCCCGGGGAACGGGGGAGTCGTGGCCGCCGGCGCGTAGCCGAGGAACGGCGAGGTCGCGCCGGCGTCGGCGAGGACGTCGCGCGCGACGGCGTCCAGCTGGGTCAGCCGCACGCCGGGGGCGGCGAGTGCCTGCACCGCCGCGTGCACGTCGGCGACCACCGCGCCCGCCGCCCGCATGGCGTCGATCTCCCCGGGTGTCCGCAGCTCGATCATCTCGTCCCTTCCGGTATTGGTATCCCGGTATTACTATCACGGCCATGGTGCGACCGCCGCTGAGCCCCGAGGACCGCGAGCGTGGTCGCCGGCTAGGGGCGCTGCTGCGGGCGGCGCGGGGTGACCGGCCGCCCGCGGAGGTCGCGGCGGCGTCCGGGGTGAGCCCCGAGGCGCTGCGGAAGATCGAGTCCGGACGGGTGCCGACGCCGGCGTTCTTCACCGTCGCGGCGCTCGCCCGCGCCCTCGACATCCCGCTCGATCGGCTGGTCGCCGACCTGGCCGAGCGGCCGGCCGGGAGCGCCCTCTCCGCCTGACCGGGGCGACCCGCGCGGAGCGCCGTGACCGTTTCGTGACGTGTCGTGATGACCGGCCGGGAGGGCTCGGCACGCCCGCCGGCAACGCGCGGGCCGGCGCCCGTCGCCGCACCTACGTTCGTCTCGGATCCCTGTGACCTCGGCAGGGGCGGACGACGGAAGGCTGGCTGGCGCTGATGAGGAACACCCGCACGGGACCGCTGTTCGAGGCCGAGGGGCACCGGGGTGGGATCGACGTCCGGGTGAGCATCCGCAGCGACGCCGGGGACGGCGACCAGGGCTTCGACGGCGCCTGGTTCCCGCGCAGCCGCGACCTCGCCGTCGAGGTGCCCGAGCTGATCGCGGCGCTGGACCGGCACGGGGTGCGGGTGGAGCGGTTCACCTACGCGCTCGACGCGTGGCTGCCGGCTCCGCGCAAGGTGGTCGTCGGTGGGCGCGTCGTGCGCACCGGGGGGTTCCGCAGCATGGAGCCCGGTGCCGTCTGCCTGACGTGGGCCGGGGGCAACAAGCGCGCCGACCTGCTCGTCGTCCCGCCGGAGACCGACGTCGTCACCGGCGCCCGCGCCCTGCGGCTGTGCACCCGGCGCGGCCTGCCCCGGTCGCCGCAGATGGTCATGGCGGCCGCGCGTGCCACCCCACTGCCCCAGGTGCCCGTCCTCCGCGCCGTCTGACGCAGCGGGTCAGGCCGCCGGCCGTGGGGCGGTGGCGGTGCCGGGGAGCTGCTCGGGCAGCTGGAACAGCCTGATGGCGTTGCCCCGCACGATCTTCTCGACGTCCTCGGCCGGCACGCCCCGGAAGATCCTCTTCGCGTAGGCCCGGCTGTCGGGCCAGGTGGAGTCCTGGTGGGGGTAGTCGGTCTCGAAGGTGATCTGGTCGACCCCGATCGCGTCCCGGACGGAGATGCCGAAGTCGTCCTCGAAGAAGCAGCCCCAGATGCGCCCCGGCACGTACGTGCTGGGGTAGTCGGTGATGCCCGGATCCCACTCGTCGCGGTAGTTGCGCTTGCGCCACAGCGTGTCCAGGCGCTCCAGCAGGAACGGCATCCAGCCGATCTGCCCCTCGGAGAACGCCAGCTTCAGGTCGGGGAACCGGGCGAGCACCCCGGAGAGCAGCCAGTCCGACATCGACAGCTGGGAGTTGATCGCGGTCAGCGAGATCTGCACGTGCGCCGGGGCGTCGTTCGAGGTGATCGGCACCTGTGACGAGGACCCGATGTGCATGTTGATGACCGTGCCTGTCTCGTCGCAGGCGCGGAAGAACGGATCCCAGTAGCGGTTGCGGTCGTGGATGCTCGGCAGGCCCAGGGCTGCGGGCAGCTCGCTGAAGGCGACCGCCCGGACGCCGCGCGCGGCGTTGCGGTGGACCTCGGCGGCGGCCAGGTCGGCGTCCCACAGCGGGATGAGACACAGTGGGATCAGGCGGCCACCGCTCTCACCGGCCCACTCCTCGACCATGAAGTCGTTGTAGGCCCGCACGCAGGCCAGTCCGAGGTCACGGTCGTGTCCCTCCAGGAACGTCTGCCCGCAGAACCGCGGGAACGTGGGAAAGCACAGCGAGCGCTCGACGTGGTTCAGCGTCATGTCCGCGATGCGGGCCTCACGGTCGTAGCAGCCGGGTCGCATCTCCGCGTAGCGGATGGGCCCCGGCACGATCTCGTCCGCGGTCCTGCCCACCGCGGCGTTGCCGATCAGCACGCCCGTGCGGAAGTCCTCGTAGACCCACCAGTCGGTGCGCGGACCGTCGAACCCGACGCGGAACGCGGTCCAGCCCGAGCGGAAGGCGCGCGGGTTGAGCGAATCGGGCACCATCTCGTAGGCGCCCTGGACGACCCGGGGGCCCGCGGCGCGGTGCTTCTCCGGCAGCCAGCGCTGCCACAGGTCCGGCGGTTCCACGATGTGGTCGTCGACGGAGATGATCGGCGGGATCTCGGTCATGCCGGCACCTCCTGCCCCAGGCCGGCCCGCAACTCGACCAGGCGGTCGAGAGCCCGGCCGACGGCCGCGGCGTCGACCGCCTCGCCGAGATGCCGGCCGCCCGACTCCGCCAGCATCTCCGGCAGCCGCCCGCGCAGGCGCTCGACCGTCCACGCGAAGGGGTCGCCGAACGCCACGGGGTCCATCTCGTGCACGACCTGGAACGGCTCGTGCGGGTGCACGTAGTGGTAGTGCGGCCCCTTGTCGAAGCAGTCGAACCGCAGGTACTCCAGCCCGTCGTCGGTGCCGAAGACGTGGACGCTCGCGCCACCGTCGTCCGGCTCGCCGCCCTCGTCGACGAGGTCGCGGACCGCGCCCGCGTCCGGCCGGTCGGCGTAGAAGCCCTGGATGATCGCAGGGTTGAGCTCGCGCATCTCCAGCCCGAAGGTCACCGGCCCGGCGGGGACCCGGACGGTGTTCTCCTCGACGGGGGCGATGGGCTGGATGTGGTGGGTCGTGCCCACGGCGTCCTCCTCGGTCCGGGATCGTGACGTCCGCAGCGTGTCGACGGTCACCGCCGCGCGTCAACATCTGCACTAGGTTTCATTTCATGACCAGATCGTCGGCGGCCGCCGAGGACGTCCGGCAGGGCAGCGGCACGACTCTGCAGTCGGTGCGGCGGGCGGCCAGGCTCCTGCTGGAGTCGGCCCGGGACGGGGGCATCTCGGCACGGGAGGCCGCCGAACGGCACGGCTTCTCCCTGCCGACGGGCTACCACCTGCTGAACTCCCTCGCCAGCGAGGGTCTGCTGGCCAAGGACCGGCACGGCCGGTACGTGCTCGGTCCGGCCGCCGGGGTGATCGCCGAGGCCGTGCACCGGGACGTGCGGGTGCCGGAGCGCTACACGGCCGCGCTGCGCGCGCTGGTGCGCGAGACCGGCGAGACGGCCTACCTCAGCGCGTGGGGGAGGGGGGAGCTCCGCATCCTCGCCGTCGAGGAGGGCTCGCACATGGTCCGCGTCACCGGGCTGGCCGTCGACTACGCCAGCAACCCGCACGCACGGACCAGTGCCCGGGTCCTGCTGGCCTGCGCCACCCCCGCCGTCCGGCAGGCGCACCTCGCCGACATGCGGCTGCGCCGGCTCACCCCCGCCACGATCACGAGCCGGGAGCGGCTCGAGCAGGACCTGGACCGCATCGCGGTCGAGGGGATCGCGATCGGCCGCGACGAGTACGTCGTCGGCCTCACCTGCGCCAGCGTCGCCGTGGTGGAGAACGGGGTGGCGACCGCCGCCCTGACCATCGCCGCCCCCACGGACCGGTTCCGGTCGACGGAGCCGGCCCTGACCGCTGCGCTGCGGGACGCCGGCACCCGGGCCGCGCACGGCAGCACGCCGGCCTGACCGGGAGGACGAGGATGAGCAACCGCTACGTGGTGGCGGTCGCTGGGACGGACGGGCACGTGACTGTTCGCCAAGGCGCGACGAAAAGCCTTCCCTCTCATCTTTGTGCGGATGGCGCTAGCGTCCGGGGGGTGGCGGGCGGAGAGGCATGACACAGGCGCCGTTGGAAGGGGTACGCGTCCTCGAGGTCACCACGGGCCAGGCCGGGCGGACGACGGGCATGCTGCTCGCCGACCTCGGCGCGGACGTCGTCCGGGTGGTGCCGCCCGGCTGGGCTCCCGCGCCGCCGGAGTCCCCGGCCGGCCCCGAGGACCTGTGCTGGGACCGCGGGAAGCGGTTCGTCACGGCAGGGGCCGGCGTCGTCGCGGACCTCGCCGGCCGGGCCGATCTGCTCGTCGACGACTCCGTCCCGGGCGCGCCCGGGACCGCGGATCCCGGAGCCGCACACCCGGGGCTGGTGCACCTGGCGATGCCGCCGCACGGCTCGGCGGGCCGCTGGCGGGACCTGCCGGCGGACCCGCTCCTCACCGGTGCCCTCGGCGGCTTCGCCGTCTTCCACCCCTCCACCGACCCCGGCACGCCGATCGCCTCCGTCGTCCCGCTGGTCGCCGCCGTGCACGGGGCGCTGGGTGCCGTGACCGCCACGGCCGGGGTCCTCGCGGCGCGCACCACCGGGCACGGGCGGGCGCTGGAAGTCACCGGCCTGCACGCCTCGGCCGCCTGCCTGGCCGTCATGGCGGTCGACGGACTCGACGTCGACCGGATCGTCTCCACCGGCGGGCGGCTGAACGCGGGGGCGAGCTTCCGCGTCTACCGCTGCGGCGACGGCCGGTCGCTGCACCTGTCGGCGCTCACCGTCGACTTCTTCCTGCCGGCGCTGACCGTGCTGGACCGGCTCGACGTGATGGTCCTGCCCGGCGTCGACGGCGAGTTCACCAACCTGCACCTGCCCGAGATCGGCGCGATGGTGGGCGTCGAGCTGGAGCGGACCTTCGCCACCCGCCCGCGCCAGGAGTGGCTGGACCTGCTCGCCGGGGCCGGGGTGCCGGCCGCGCCGGTGAGCGACCGCGCGGAGTGGCTCGGCGGCGAGGTGCTGGCCTCCGCCGCTCCGCCGGTGGCCCTCCGGCACCCGGTCGCCGGGTCCGTCGTCCAGCCCGGCGTGCCGGTGACGTTCGACGGCGCCCCCGGGGTGCGGCGGCTGCCCGGGCCCGACGCGCTGGTCGCGCCGGCGGACGTCTGGCCCGGGTCGCCCGCGCGACCGGAGCCGTCGGGCCCGCGACCGGACGCGCCGCTGGCGGGCCTCCGGGTGGTGGACCTGAGCACCTTCGTGGCCGGGCCGTTCGCCAGCACGCTGCTGGCGGACCTCGGCGCGAGCGTGGTGAAGGTCGAGCCGACCCGCGGTGACCCCTACCGCGTCTTCTCCGCCCCCTACGCCGCGGTCAACCACCGCAAGCTCGTGGCCGAGGTCGACCTGCGGCGCGCCGACGCCCGCGCGGAGCTGCTCGAGCTCCTCGCCGAGGCCGACGTCCTGGTGGACAACCTGCGGCCGGCGAAGGCGCGGGCCCTGGGCCTGGACGACGGCCTGCTCGCCGCCACCGCGCCGGCGCTGGTGCGCTGCTCGGTCTCGGCCTTCGGCCGGTCCGGCCCCTTCGCGGACCTGCCGGGCTTCGACCCGGTCATGCAGTCGCGGTCGGGGCTGGCCGTGGCGCAGGGCGGGGACGACGAGCCGGTGGTCATCACCGCGCCGACGATCGACATCGGCACCTCGTGCCTGGCCGCCCTCGGGGTGCTGGCCGGGCTCGTGGAGCGCACGCGGACGGGCGCGGGCGCCGCCGCCTCGGTGTCCCTGGCGGCGACGGCGTCGTTCCTCCAGGCCGCCGAGCTGACCACCTACGCCGGGCGTCCGGAGCCGCCCACGGGGGGCCGCGACTTCCGCGGTCCGTCCCCGTTCCGGCGCCACCACCGGGCCGCCGACGGCTGGCTGACGATCGCCGCCCGCACGCCCGGCGAGGAGGAGGCCGCGGCGGCGCTGGTGGGTGGCACGGAGCGGCTCGCGGAGACCCTCGCCGCGGAGCCGGTGGAGCACTGGCTCCGGGAGCTGGGGTGCCTGGGGGTCCCGGCCTGCCCGGTCACCCCGCACGCGGGCTTCCTCACCCAACCGCTCCTGGTCGAGAACGACATGACCCATGTCGTGCGCGATCCGCGGTTCGGCCGGTTCCGGCTCGTCCGCGGGTACTCCGGGCCGGTCGTCGCACTGCCCCACGACGCCGTCGCCGCGCACTGGCCGACCGCACGGGAGCGGCTGGCCGCGGTGGGGACCCTCGCCGAGCGCTGGTCCCGCGTGCCCGATCCGGCGAGCGGCTGATCAGTCCTGCGGCGCGCTCGGCCGGCCGGCGGTCAGGGGCCGGTCGGCCTCGGTCCCCACCGGAGGCTCGAGGAGCTCGGCCCGCTCGAGGGCGGTGGCCGCGGCGGCGACGGCGTCGGCGGACTCCAGCGCGCGGTCCTTGCGGTACTGCACGAACGACCACGCGACCGCGGCGGCCCAGATGACGACCAGGACGGCGTACACGGCGGCGGCGACGCCGTCGGACGCGTCCAGCCAGTCGCTGCGCAGCAGCGTGCGGCTGTTGGTGAGGATGATCATCCCGCCGACCAGCGAGCCGAGCAGCCGCGGCGGCACGTGGCGCACCAGCCAGGCCGCGATCGGGGCCGCGATCATGCCGCCGATCAGGAGTGCGGCCACCCAGGCGAAGTCGATCCCCTGCGAGCCGAGCGCGACGAGGAAGCCCAGACTCGCCGCGACCGCGACGAGGAACTCGGACGTGTCGATCGAGCCGATGACCTTGCGCGGCTCCATGCGGCCGCTGGCCAGGATCGCCGGGGTGCCGACCGGACCCCAGCCACCGCCGCCCGTGGCGTCGACGAAGCCGGCGACCAGACCGAGCGGCCCGAGGAAGCGCTTGCGCATCGGCTTGCCGAGGTTGCGCCGGTCGATGCCCCGCAGCGTGAACCGGATCAGCAGGTAGGCGCCCAGCGACAGCAGGATCAGCGACATCACGGGGGCCGCGACCGCGGTGGAGAGGTGGGACAGCACCGTGGCGCCGGCGAAGGCCCCGACGGCGCCGGGGACGCCGATCCTGGCAACGACCTTCCAGTCGACGTTGCCGAACTTCCAGTGCGCGACGCCGGAGATCAGCGTGGTGCCGATCTCGGCGAGGTGGATCGTCGCCGATGCCGCGGCCGGGTTGGTGCCGATGGCCAGCAGCAGCGTGGTCGACGTGACGCCGTAGGCCATGCCGAGGCTGCCGTCGACCAGCTGGGCGCCGAGGCCCGCGAGCGCGAGCAGGATCAGGGTCTTCACGAGGGCTGGACTCCGGTGTCACGGGGCCGCGGCGCGCGACGGAGCGCGCGGCAGCACGGGAGGAGCGGGCAGATCAGAGGAGGATCAGCAGCCCGGACAGCGGGAGGCGCACACGCGCAGCAGGTCGACGTGGATCCGCCCCACCAGGAGCACCGCCGTCGCCGCCATGGGACCAATGTCCATCAGATCGGTCGACATAGCCAGCCCGGCGTCCGCGGAGTGGGATCACCGCCGGAGGACGTCGTCGCGCACGGTCGCCCAGGCCAGCAGCCCGCCGACGGCGAACAGCCCGGCGCAGGCGAGCATCGCGACCCGGTAGGACGTGGCGAAGGTCACCGGGTCGGCGTAGTCGTCGCCGGACAGCCCGACGACCACGGGCAGCGCGGCGACCGCGAGCAGCTGGGCGGCGCGGGCGACGGCGTTGTTGACCCCGCTGGCCACGCCGGCCAGCTCGTCCGGTGCGGCGGCCAGCACGGTCGCGGTCAGCGGCGCGACGGTGAGCGCCATCCCGAGGCCCTGCAGCAGCGACCCGGGGAGCACGTCCACGACGTAGGGCTGCCCGCCGTCGACCGTGGCGAGCCACAGCGTCCCGGCGGCGACCACCAGCGGCCCCACGGTCATGGGCAGCCGCGGGCCGATCCGCGTCGCCAGCGCGCCCGCCCGCGAGGAGAGCAGGGTGATGACGGCGATCGAGGGCAGCATCGCCGCGCCTGCGGCGGTCGCGTCGTACCCCAGCACGGTCTGCAGCTGGAGCACGAGGAACAGCCACGTCCCGCCGAGGCCGCCGTACACGGCGAACGTCGTGAGGTTGGCCCCGGTGAACTGCCGGTCGCCGAACAGCCGGGGCGGCAGCATCGGCTCGGCCACGGACCGTTCGCGCCGCACGAACGCGACGCCGGCCAGCAGGCCGACGGCCGCCGCGGCCAGGACGTCGGCGCCCCCGGGCCGGTCGGCGGCGCCGATCAGGGCGTAGGTGACCCCGCCGAGCGCCACCGCCCCCAGCGCCGCGCCGGCCACGTCGAACCGACCGTGCGGGCCGCCGTCCCGGCTCTCGGGCACGTGCCGGCCGGCGAGGGCGAGCACGGCCACCGCGATCGGCACGTTGAGCAGGAAGACCAGCCGCCAGCTGGCCAGGTCGACCAGCAGCCCGCCCAGGAAGGGCCCGGCGAGCCCGGCCACGCCGGCCAGCGACGACCAGAGGCCGATCGCGCGGGCCCGGTCGGCGGGCCGGAACGAGGACTGGATGAGGGCCAGGCTGCCCGGGGTCAGCAGCGCGCCGCCGATGCCCTGCACCACTCGGGCGGCGACCAGCTGCCCGGGGGACTGGGCGAGCCCGCACAGCAGCGAGGCGGTGGCGAACCAGCCGACGCCGATCAGGAACACCCGCCGCCGGCCGTAGCGGTCGCCGAGCGCTCCGCCGAGGAGCACCAGTGCGGCCAGCGCCAGCGTGTAGCCGGTGACGGTCCACTGCAGTCCCGACAGGGAGGAGCCGAGGTCCGCCCCGATGGCCGGCAGGGCCACGTTGACCGCGCTGGTGTCCAGGAACGCCATCCCGGAGGCCAGCACGGTGGCCCCCAGCAGCCACCGGGAGCGGGCAGTGCCCAGCGCGACGGGAGCGACGTCCTCCGTCGCGGACACGGACGGGTCGCTCAGCCGACGACGGCGTGGGTGAGGAAGTACGCCACGGCGGCGACGGCACCGGCTGCCGGCAGCGTGACGACCCAGGCGATGACGATGTTGCCGGCCACGCCCCACCGCACGGCCGACAACCGCCGGGTCGCGCCCACGCCCATGATCGAGGTGGTGGTGATGTGCGTGGTCGACACCGGCACGGCGAAGACGGTCGCCGTGGTGATCATGACGCTGGAGGCGACCGTCTGGGCGGAGAAGCCCCCGGCCGGGGTGAGCTGGATGATGCGCCGGCCGAGGGTCCGCATGATGCGGAACCCGCCCGCGTAGGTGCCGGCGCTGATCGCCAGCGCGGCCGCGAAGACCACCCACAGCGGCACCTCGAAGGTGTCGATCTCACCGGCGGTGAACAGCGCGAGGGTGATGATGCCCATCGTCTTCTGGGCGTCCTGCATGCCGTGGCCGAGGGCCATCGTCCCGGAGCTGACGATCTGCGCGTAGCGGAAGCCGCGGTTGGCCTTGGAGACGTTGGTGCTCCGGAACGTCCAGAGGATCGCGAGCATGAAGAGGTAGCCCAGCCCGAACCCGACCAGCGGCGAGAGCACCATGGGGATGACGACCTTGTCGAGGATCCCCTGCCACTGCACGGAGTGGGACGCCGCCAGCGCCGCCCCGACGAGGCCGCCGATGAGCGCGTGCGACGAGGACGACGGCAGGCCGAAGTACCAGGTGATCAGGTTCCAGGTGATCGCCCCGATCAGCGCGGCGAACACCAGTTGCAGCCCGTCCGACCCCTGGGGGGCGTCGATGATCCCCTCGCCGACGGTCTTGGCCACCGAGGTGGAGATCAGCGCCCCGACGAGGTTCATCACCGCGGCGAGCGCGAGCGCGACCCGCGGGGTGAGTGCCTTGGTCGAGACGGCGACGGCGATGGCGTTCGCCGCGTCGTGGAAGCCGTTGGTGTAGTCGAACGCCAGCGCGACCAGCACGATCGCGATCAGCGCGAGGAAGGCCGCGTCCATCAGAGGGTGTCCATCACAGGGTGTCCATCGGGCCTACGACTCCTTGACGCTGATCGTCTCGACGACGTTCGCGACGTGCTCGAAGGCGTCGGCGGCCTCCTCGAGCTGGTCGGCCACCTCCTTGAGCTTGAGGATCTCCAGGGCGTCGAACTCGCCGCTGTAGAGGCGCGACAGCAGCCGCCGGTAGAGCTTGTCGGCCTCGTTCTCGATCCGGTTGACCTCGATCCAGTACTCGGAGAGGTCCTTCAGGGTGCGCAGCCGGGGCATGGCCTCGGCGGTCGTCTGGGCGGCCCGCTGCAGCAGCGCCGTCTGCTGGTGCATCTCGGCCGGCAGCGTGCCGAGGCCGGTGAGGACCACCAGGTCCGCGGCCGCCTCGACGAAGTCCATGACGTCGTCCAGGTCGCTGGCCAGGTTGTAGATGTCCTCGCGGTCGAACGGCGTCACGAAGCTCGAGTTGAGCTGGCGGAAGATCGCGTGGGTCGACTGGTCGCCGACGTGCTCGAGCTCGCGCAGCTTGGCGGCGAGCTCGTCGCGTCGGGCGTGGTCGTGGATGAACTCGCTCAGGACGTCGGTGGCGGCCACCAGGTTCTCCGCCGAGGCGGTGAACAGCGGGTAGAAGCTCGAGTCCTTGGGCGTGAGGCTGAAGGGCACGCGTCGCTCCGGTCGGCAGTGGGTTCCCGGACGCCCGATCCGGGAGCGGACCGGGCGCAGGGCCGTCGCGCAGCATAGGTGCCCAGTTCTCCCGGTGTTCACCACACCGTCACCCGTGCGCCGCGTCGTCCTCCCGAGCGGTGAGGGCTGTGACGAGGTCGTCACGCGCGCGGGCGACACGGGAGCGGATCGTGCCGACCGGGCAGCCGGCCACCTCGGCCGCCTCGGCGTAGGGCAGTCCGAGCAGCTGGGTGAGGACGAAGGCCTCCCGCCGCTCGGCGGTCAGCCGGGACAGCAGGTCGGCGACGACGACGCTCTCGCCGACCCGGTCCGCGGTGTCGGCGTCCGGACCCTCGACGGCCCGCAGGACCGCGTCGTCGGAGACCACGGTGAGCCGCCGGCGGCGACGCGACCGCAGGGCGTCGGCGCAGACCCGGCGGGCGATCGCCAGCAGCCAGGTGCGCAGCGTGGAGCGGCCCTCGAACCGGTGCAGAGACCCGAACGCCCGCAGGTAGGTCTCCTGGGTGAGGTCGTCGGCGCTCGCGCGGTCGACCAGGGCCGCGCACAGCCGCCACACGTCGGACTGGGTGGCGCGCACCAGCGCCGCCGCCGCGAGGGCGTCGCCCTCGACCGCCGCGGTCGCGTACCGCTCCAGCTCGTCCATGCCCGCTTCCCGCTCGTCGGCCGGCCCCGCTGTCAGCCAGGTCACATCGCCGGCCGGGAACCCCCTCCGGGCGGCGGACGACTATGTCCTCATGCAGTGTCCCGCATTCCGCGAGGCGGCCTCCGCGCGGTTCGACGGCGAGCCGCCGACGATGCCGGCGGCCGAGCTCGACGCGCACCTGGCCGCGTGCCGCGCGTGCGCCGCCTGGGTGGCGGACGCGACCGCGGTGACCCGCCGTGCCCGGCTGGCCCCCGCGCCGCCCGTGCCCGACCTCACGGCCGCGGTGCTGGGCGCCCTACCGCCCCGGCTCCCCGGCGGAGCCGCGGCGGCCCGGGCCCGGCTGGCGACCTCGGTGCTGCGGCTGGCGCTGCTGGCGGTGGGCGCCGCTCAGGCGCTGCTCGCCTGGCCGGCGCTGGTCGACGGCACCGCCGCCATGAGCGCGCCGGTGCACATGGCCCACGAGACCGGGGCGTGGAACCTCGCGGCGGCCGCGGCCTTCGTCGCCGTGGCGGTGTCCCCGCGCCTGGCGGCGGGTGCGCTGCCGTTCCTCGGCACCTTCGTCGTCCTGCTCACGCTGCTCACCGCGCGCGACCTGGCCGCCGGGCACGTGCCCGCCGACCGCGCGGTGGCCCACCTCCTCCTCCTCGTCGGGGTCGCGCTCGTCGGGGCGACGGCGTGGCGCGGGCGCCGGCGCACCTCCCGGGTGGTCTCCGCCGAGCGGGTGCCGGCGTGAGCGGAGCCGCGACGGCCGCCTCCCGGCGGCGTCCGCTCGCGGTCCTGTTCCTGCTGCTGGCCGGCTGGCTGCTGGCCGGCGTCGTCACCGCGGGCCCGGCCGCCGCACACGCGGAGCTGGTCGGCACCGACCCCGGCGAGGGTGCCCGGCTCCAGGAGGCGCCGGACGAGATCACGCTCCAGTTCAGCGAGTCGGTGTCGGTGGGTGCGGGCTACGTCCGGCTCCTGCACTCGGACGGCACCGTCCACCAGACCGAGCTCTCGGCGGACGGCGACACCCTCACCCTCGTCCCGGACAGCCCCCTGCCCGACGACGCGGGATACCTCGTGACCTACCGGGTGATCTCCGCCGACTCGCACCCGATCGCCGGTGCCTTCTCCTTCACCGTGGGCGACGCCGATCTGGTGGCCGCCGACGTGGCCGGCACCGGGCACAGCGGTGACCCCGGGATCCGGGTCCTCCTGCCCACCGCCCGCTGGATCGGCTTCGCCGGTCTGGCCCTCGCCATCGGCGTCCCCGCCATGCTGGCGCTGTGCTGGCCGGCCGGCTGGGCCTCGGCCCTGCTGCGCCGGCTCACCACCGCGGGGCTGGCGGCCGTCGCCGCCGGCGCCGTCCTCACCTACCTCGCGCAGGGTCCCTACTCCGCCGGCAGCGGCCTGGGCTCGCTGGTCGACCCGTCCCTGCTGGCCGACACCGCCCGGTCCGAGCTGGGCGTCGCCCTGCTGGTCCGGCTGGCGCTGACCGCCGGCCTGGCGCTCCTGCTGCTCCGGTGGCTGCGCCACGGCGAGGAGCCCGTGCCCCAGGCCTTCGCGCTCGGCGGCGTGTTCGCGGCGGGGATGGTCGTCACCACCGCGGCGGTCGGCCACCCGGTCGCCGGGCCCTACCCGGCGATCGCGGTGGTCGCCGCCACCGCGCACGTCGCCGCCATGACGCTGTGGCTGGGCGGCCTGACCGCGCTTCTGGCCGGCGTCCTGCGGGACGGCGTGCCGGCGCGGGAGATGGCCGCGGCCCTGCCGCGCTTCTCCCGGCTGGCCGCGATCTCGGTGACGGTGCTGGTGGTCTCCGGCGTCGTCCAGGCGGTCCGGGAGGTGGGCTCGCCGTCGGCGCTGTTCTCCACCGACTACGGGCGCCTGCTGACGGCGAAGCTGGCCGTGGTGCTGCTGCTCCTGTCCGCCGCCGGGGTGTCGCGGGTGTGGGTGCAGCAGCGCCTCGGCGTCCGCCGGCCGCGGGCCCCCCGCCGCCGGGTGACCGCCCACGCCTTCGCCGCTCCCGCCGGCACGCCGCCGGAGGTGGTCAGTGCCGCGGCCGCCCGGGAGGAGGGCCTCGCCGAGGCGGCCGGTGCCGAGCGGGGCGTGCTGCGCCGGTCGGTCCTCGTCGAGGCCGGTCTCGGGGTCGTCGTCCTGGCGCTGTCGGCGGTCCTCGTCGGCACGGCGCCGGCCCGCGCGACGGTGGCCGAGCCGGTCGACGTGACGCTGCCGCTGCAGTCCTCGGCCGGGGAGAGCGGATCCGTGCAGATCTCCCTCGATCCGGCCCGCACCGGTGCCAACCTGCTGCACGTCTACCTCTTCGACGAGACCGGTCAGCTGATCCAGCCCGAGGACATCCGGGTCACCCTCACCGAGCCCGCCCAGGAGATCGGCCCGCTGGCCGTCGACCTGGAGCCGGCCGGCCCGGGTCACTACGTCGGCGACGACGTGGCGATCCCCTCGGCCGGCACCTGGACCCTAGCCGTCTCGGTCCGGCTCGACGAGTTCACCGCCACCACCGCCAGCACCGACTTCCCGGTCCGCTGAGCCCCCCGCCCCGGCCCGACAGGAGCACTGTGTCCCTCTCCCTGCCCCGTCCGCTCCTGCGCCTCGGCGCGGTCGCGGCCGCGGTCCTCGTCGCACTGGCGGCGTCCCTCGCCGTCGCCGGGAGCGCCTCGGCGCACGTGTCCGTCTCGTCCGCGGACGCCGCACCGGGGGGCTCCGGCAAGATCACCTTCCGGGTGCCCGACGAGAGCGACACGGCGAGCACCGTCTCGCTGCGGGTGCAGCTGCCGGCGGACACGCCGCTGTCGTTCGTCAGCACGCTGCCGGTCCCGGGGTGGACCGTCACGACCACGTCGTCGGACCTGCCGGCGCCAGTCGAGGTGGAGGGCGAGCAGGTCACCACGTACGTCTCCCAGATCGAGTGGCGGGCCGACGCCGGGAGCGGCATCGCGCCGGGCCAGTTCCAGGAGTTCTCGTTCTCCGGCGGCCCGCTCCCGGACACCGACGCGTTGGTGCTGCCCGCGGTGCAGACCTACGACGACGGCACCGAGTCGGCGTGGATCGAGCCCACCGTGGAGGGGCAGGAGGAGCCCGAACGCCCGGCACCGGTGCTGACGCTCACGTCTCCCGCGGGGGGCGCCGGCACCACGACGACGGCCGGCGACGACGAGGCCGGCCACGCCCACGGGGACGTGTCCGACAGCGGCGACGCCAGCGGCCTGGCCCTCTTCGTGGCGATCCTGGCCCTCTTCACCGGGGGAGCCGGTGTGGTCCTCGGCTACCGAGCCGGCCGACGTACCGTGGCCTCGTGACCGCCCCCCTCCGGAGCGTGCCCGCCCGCAGGCTGTCCGCCGCGCTGCTCGCCGCCGGCCTGCTGCTGGGCGCCTGCTCCTCCGCCGACGCCGACGCGGCCGCTCCCTCCTCGAGCGGGCACGACCACTCCGGCGGTGTCACGGTCGAGGGCCCGGACGACCGGTTCGCCGGGATCGACCTGCCCGACCCCTTCCAGCGCCCCTCGTTCACGCTCACCGACACCTCCGGGGCGGAGTACGACTTCGCCGACCGGACGGCGGGCCGGCCCACGCTGCTGTTCTTCGGCTACACGAGCTGCCCCGACATCTGCCCGACGACCATGCTCGACGTCGGGCTCGCCCTGGGCCGGCTGGACCCCGGGGTGGCCGAGCAGGTGCAGATGGTCTTCGTGACGACGGACCCCGCGACCGACACCCCCGACGTGCTCCGGGGGTACCTGGACCGCTTCGACGCCGACCTGCCGGTGCCCTTCGTCGGTCTCACCGGCGACCAGGGCGCGATCGACCGGGCCCAGCTCGCCGCCGGCGTCCCGCTGGCCGAGGAGCAGGGCCGGCTGCACTCCACGCTGCTGCTGCTGTACGGCGCCGACGACGAGGCGCAGGTCGCCTTCGACGGCGGGAACACGCCCGCGGACATCGCCGCGGACGTCGCCGCCATCGTGGGGTGACCGCGGTGCGCAGAGCAGCGGCCCGCTCGCTCGTGCTCCTGGCGGGGATCGTCGCGGTGCTCGCGCTCGCCGGGCCCGCCGGAGCGCACGTCGGCGGCGACGTCGCCGGCAGCGACTTCGACGGGCGCGTCACGTCGGTGACCCCCGAGGTGCCGGGCGTCACCGTCCGCGTCCTCCAGTTCGGCGACGAGTTCGAGGTCGTGAACACCACCGGCACCGAGGTCGCGGTGCCCGGCTACAGCGACGAGCCCTACCTGCGGATCGGCCCCGACGGCGTCTGGCGCAACAGCCGGAGCCCCGCCACCTACCTGAACCTGGACCGGTACGGCCGCGCCGACATCCCGGACTCCGTGGACGTCGACGCCGAGCCGGAGTGGGTGCAGGTCTCCACCGAGCCGCGGTACGTGTGGCACGACCACCGGACCCACTGGATGAGCGAGGGGCAGCTGCCTCCCGCGGTGGCCGCCGACCCGGACCGCGAGCACCTCGTGGCCGACTGGGTCGTGCCGATGACGCACGGCGGCACGACCGTGGAGGTGGCCGGCGAGCTGACCTGGGCCCCGCCGCCGTCGCCCTGGGTGGTCTGGCCGGCGCACCTGGCGGTGGTGGCCCTCGGCCTGGCCGCCGGCCTGCTCGCCCGCGACGCCCGCCCGCTCGGTGCGGCGATGCTGCTGGGGGGTGCCGCGGCGCTGCTGCACGCCCTCACGACCCCCGAGCCGCCGGCGTCCGTCGGCTCCTACGGCGGCGCACTCGCCTCGGCGCTGCTCCCGGCCCTCACCGCGGTCCTCGCCGCCGCGCTCGGCGCGTGGGCCGCCTGGCGTGGCCGGGGGGCGATGGCCGGGCTGTTCGCGGTCGTCCTGGGCTGGCTGCTGCTGGTGCAGGGCCTGCCCGACGTCGACGTGATGTGGAGCGCGCACCTCCTGGCCGCCGGTCCCGAGGGCCTGGCCCGCGTCGCGGTGGGGCTCCTGCTCGGCCTGGGAGCCGGGCTGGTGGGCGGCGGCATCGCCGCCGTGCGCCGCTTCCGCGACCCCAGCCCCCGGACGGCAGCGGACCCCCAGCCGGTCGGCTGAGGGTCCGCTGCGCAGGGCCGGGAACTAGGCGGTCTCGGCCACCCGGAGCCGGGCGCGGGCGGAGAACAGCTCGTTGGCCCGCTCCAGGTCGGCCTCGAAGTCGACCTCCACGGCGGAGAACCGGCTGATGTCCACCGGCTGGAAGCGCAGCCCCTCGGTGACGATCGCCGTCTCGATGCCGCGCTCGAAGTAGTCCTGGGCGTCGCACGCCTCGAGGTGCTCGACCAGCACCGCCTTGTCGGCCGCCGAGACGTAGTTGATCCCCACCGCCTCGCCCAGGCCGCCGGTCACCTTCTTGGACAGCTCGGCGATGCACCCGTCGGCGTCGAGGGTGTACTTGACCTCCTCGTCGGCGACGGTGGAGGTGTCGACGCAGACGAAGCTCTCGTCGTCCCGCAGGTGGGGGAGCGCGGCCTCGAGCACCTCCCGGTCGAACACGACGTCGCCGTTGAGCCACAGCACGCCGCCGTCCCGGGTGGCGCGCAGCGCGCGCAGCAGGCTCTTCGAGGTGTTGGTCCTCGCGTAGTCCGGGTTGTAGGTGAACCGGACGTCGGAGGCGGCCCGCATGATCCGCTTCGCCTTGAAGCCGACGACGACGGTGACGTCGACGCCCTCCCCGAAGACCTCCCGCAGGGTGTCGAGCTGGCGCTGCATGATGCTGCGGCCGTCGTGCAGCGGGGTCAGCGGCTTGGGGTGCGGGCGGCCCAGGCGGGTGCCCATGCCGGCGGCGAGGATCACGACCTGCACAGGGGCGGGTTCGGTCCGGCGTGAGTCGGTGGAGCGGGCGAGTTCCAGCAGACCGGTGGCCGGTCCGGCGTCGAGAGCGCTGTCAAGAATGCGCACTGTCGTCCCCTCCTCGGGTGTTCGCTGTTCCGGGGGACACCGTGTCCGCCGGGAAGATGACGTCGAGGACGCGCTCGGTGGCGTGGCCGTCCTCGAGGGAGCAGAAGGTCTCGCGGAACCGCGCGTAGCGGTCCGCGGTGCGCGCGGTCAGGGCGTCGAGGTCGGCGAGCGCCTCGACGAGCTCGGCGCTGGTCCGCAGCAGCGGCGTCGGCGCGACCTCGGCGAGGTCGAAGTAGAAGCCGCGGAGCTCGTCGGAGAAGTACTCCAGGTCGTAGGTCAGGAAGAGGATCGGCTTCCCGGTGACGGCGAAGTCGAACATCGTCGAGGAGTAGTCGGTGACCAGGACGTCGGCGGCCAGGTAGAGCTCGCTGATGTCGGGGTGCCCGCAGACGTCGCGGACGGGCGAGCCCTCGGCGATCTCCAGCCGGTCCATGACCATGTTGTGCAGCCGCAGCAGCAGCACGTGGTCCTCGCCGAGGCGGGCCGAGAAGTCCTCGAGGTCGACGGCGAACTCGAAGTCGCGCGGCCCGGTCTTGTTGAAGACCAGGTCGTCGCGCCAGGTCGGCGTGTAGAGGACGGCGGTCTGCCCGTCGCGCAGGCCGAGCTCGGCCCGCACCCGGGCGCGCACCTCGTCGCGCCCGGGGCTGCTCAGCACGTCGTTGCGCGGGTAGCCGGTCTCGTGCACCGGCCCCTCGAAGCCGAAGGCCTTGCGGAAGCGGGGCGTGCTGGCCGGGTTCGGCGACACCAGGTGGTCCCACCGCGCGATGTCGTGCTCCAGGTAGGCCAGCCGCCCCTCGGGCGCCCACAGGACGTCGTTGTGGATGCGCTTGAGCGGCGTGCCGTGCCAGGTCTGCAGGTACGTCGTCCCCGGCCGCTTCTCCCAGTCCAGGGGGATGTGGTCGTTGGAGACCACCAGGTCGGCCTGTTCCAGTGACGCGATCGACTCCGGACTGCCGAACTCGATCGTCGCGACGCCGGCGGGGAACGAGGCCTGGGTGTGCGGGGCCGACAGCCAGGTGTGGGTGGCGTCGACCCCGCGGCGGACCAGTTCCTCGTACAGCGCGCGGGGGCTGTCGGAGAAGTGGCCGCGGAAGGCCACGTAGACGATGTTCACCGGGTTCCTCCCGTGGATGCGCGGCGGACGAGGACGGGGAGCAGCAGGTCGGCCAGTTCCCGCCAGGACCCGACGACGGTCAGTGCCCCGGCCTCCCGCAGGGCGGCGGCCCGCTCCGCGCGCTCGGCCGGCTGGACGAAGAGCAGGTTGCCGACCGTGGGGCAGCCGGCCCGGACGGCCGAGAGGGTGCCGGCGACCGAGTCCTCGACCGCCAGGCCCGCGGCCGGGTCGATCCCCAGCTGTGCGCAGGCGTGCAGGTAGACGGCCGGGTCGGGCTTGCTGGTCGGCACCGGGAGGGAGTCCTCGGCGCTGAAGCGCACCTCCGCCGGCAGCACCCCGTCCAGGCCGGTCGCCCGGAAGCAGGCGTCGAGCCGGGCGAGGGCGCTGGAGCTCACCACGGCCGGGCGCAGGTACCCGGCGAGCTCGGTCACCGCCGCGGTCGTCTCCGCGTGCGGGCGCAGCACCTCGCCCAGGTACGCGGTGACCGCGCGCTTCTCCTCGGCGACCCACGGCTCGATGTCGGCGTCGGGCCGGCCGGCCTCGGCGGCCAGCCGCCGGGACGTGGTCCGGAAGTTCATCCCGGTCGTGGCCAGGCGCAGCTCCTCGGCGGCGTACCGCGTCGGTGACCCGAGCTCGGCGAGGAAGCGGTTCGTGACCTCCGCGGAGGCCACGAACGCGGGCTCCTCGCTGGGGAACAGGTTGCCGTCGGCGTCGCAGAGCAGCGCCCGCAGGCCGGCCACGACGTCGGCCGGCAGAGGAGAGGTGGCGGAGGCCGCGGTCATCGGGCGAGCACCCGCGACCGGCGGACGGCAGCGGCCACGGTCGGCCGGACGCCGTCGCGGACGAGGTCGCTCAGCGCCGTCGTCAGGTCGGCCACGAAGGTGGGCTCGTCGGCGAGGTCCCCGAAGACCGGGCGGACGGCCAGCACCGACCGGGGGTCGGTGCCGCCCGCGCGGGCGAGGAACTGCAGTTCCGCGCCGCGGTCGTCCTCGACGGCGTCGTGCAGCTGCAGGTACCGGATCCAGCCCGCCACGGCGAGCGTGAGGAGCGGAGCACGCCGGCCGGCCGTCAGCGACTGGCGCAGGGAGGGCAGCAGGTGGTGGGCCATCTTCGTCGAGCCGCGCCGGCACAGCCGCGGCAGGCGGTCGCCGATGGCCGGGTTCGCGAAGCGCTGCAGGAGCACGGCCTTGTACTCGTCGAGGTCGACGCCCGCGGGCCGGGGCAGCAGCGGGGTCACCTCGTCGTCCATCAGGCGGGCGGCGTAGGCGGAGAACACGCCGTCGCCCATGAGCTCGTCGATCTGCTCGTAGCCGGCCAGCGTGCCCAGGTAGCCGAGGGCGGAGTGGCTGGCGTTGAGCAGTCGCGTCTTCATCAGCTCGTACGGGGCGACGTCCGGGACGAACCGGACGCCGACGGCGTCCAGCGGCGGCCGGCCGTTGCAGAAGTCGTCCTCGATGAACCACTGGGAGAACGGCTCGGTGATCACCGGCCAGCGGTCGTCGACGCCGTAGCGGTCGGCCACGGCCGCGCGCTCCTCCACCGTGGTCTGCGGCGTGATCCGGTCGACCATGCTGCTGGGGAAGCTCACCCGGTCGGTGATCCACCGGGCGAGGACCTCGTCGCGCTGCCGGGCCAGGCCGACCACGGCGGCGCGCGTCGCGTCGCCGTTGCGGTGCATGTTGTCGCAGGAGACGACCGTGAACGGTGCCGTACCGGCGCGCCGGCGCCGGTCCAGCGCCTCGACGACGTAGCCGATGGCGGTCGACGGCCGGTGCGGCTCGGCCAGGTCGCCCAGCAGGGCGGGGCAGGCCAGGTCGAGGGCGCCGCTGTGCGGGTCGAGGGGGTAGCCGGCACCGGTGATCGTCATGGTCACCATGCGGGTGCGCGGGTCGGCGAGCCGGTCGAGCACCGCCTCGGGGGCGTCCGGGGCGAAGAGGTAGTCGACCATCACGCCGACGACGCGGGCGCGCTCGCCGTCCGGGCTGCGCTCGACGACGGTGTAGAGGTGGTCCTGCGGGGCCAGCGCCTCCTGCATGCCACGGTGCCGCAGGCCGACGCCGACCACGCCCCAGCCGGTCGAGATGCCGAGCTGGGCCAGGTCGTCGAAGTAGGTGAGCTGGTGGGAGCGGTGGAAGCCGCCGACGCTGAGGTGGACGACGGCCGGGGTGAGCTCGGCGCGGTCGTAGGTCGGGACGGTCAGCCGCTCACCGTGGAGCAGCAGGGTCGCGTCGGAGAGGGGTCGGACGGGGGCGACGGCCGGAGCGGTCGGGTGGGGCACGGTGCCGGCGTGGGCCGGCGGACCGGGAGAGAGCTCCGGCGTCGTCATACAGCGTCCCCGTTCTGTCACTTCTCGTCGTGCGATGACCTCCAGTTGGGTCCACCACTCGGTGTTCCCGCAGGCGGGTGCCCCGACGCCGTGGAGGCGCAGGGCGGATCAGCGGGATGCTGATCATCGGTTCCCGTCGGAGCTGCTGTCCACTCGGGGACGAGGAGCGACTCCTCGATCACCGGCGGGATCGGCGGCCCGACGTCTGCGTCGGACCGGCGCGATTGGCTCCACGCCGGGAAGGCGTCCGTGCCCATCCCCTCGGGAAGTCAAACTCCTGAGCGGTCGGAGGAGTTCCGTTGGGCACGCGACGTGACCGGACCGAGACTCGTGGGACGTGTGGGACATCACCCTCCGCGTGTCCCCCCGGACACGCCGCGCGGGGGGTCACGAACCGGTCACACGGTGTTTGTATCGGCGGGCCAGCGATCCGGGCCCCCGGGCTCTTCCCCACGGAGCAGGCAGGTACATGCGCCGCAGCACCCACGGCACCCGCGACATCGCGGAGGGCCCCAGCACCGGGTCGCATCGCGCCATCGGCGCGCCCGGTGGCGTGCGGGGACGGCGGCCGGCGGCGCTGCTGGCCGCGCTGATCGCGGGCGGGATGGCGGCGGCGTTCCTGGGGCTGCAGAACGCGCCGGAGGCGGCGGCGGACCCGACGAGCGTCCTGGCGGCGCAGCAGGAGCTGGGCATCGCCGACGAGGCGACCGAGATCATGCCGATGGCCTCCATCACCGAGGCTGAGGCCCAGCAGCGGCTGCAGGAGGTCACGGCCACCCGGGCCGCCCGCGCCGAGGCCGAGGCCGCTGCCGCCGAGGCGGCCGCGGAGGCGGCCCGCCCGAAGGCCGTCCTCCCGGTCGCCGGCGCCCGCTACACCAGCTGCTTCTGCTCCCGTTGGGGCACCTTCCACTACGGCATCGACCTGGCGGCGCCGATGCGCACGCCGGAGTACGCCGCCGCCGACGGCGTGGTGCTGCGGGCCGGCGCGGCCAGTGGCTTCGGCCTGGCCGTCTACATCCTCCACGAGAACGGCGACGTCACCGTCTACGGCCACATGGACTCGATCCTGGTCGAGGTGGGCGACTACGTCGACGCCGGCGACACGATCGCGCTGCTCGGCAACCGTGGGCAGTCGACCGGCCCGCACCTGCACTTCGAGGTGCACCAGGGCGGCATGGACGGCCGCCGGATCGACCCCGTCCCGTGGCTCGCGGCGCGCGGCGTCGAGGTCGGCTGACCGGCTCTGCTGGGATGGCGCCGTGGGCAGCGCCGCGGAGGACACCAACCGGTGGATGCTGCGCGCCCGTGACGCGATGGACCGGGCCTACGCCGAGCCGCTGGACATCCCGACCCTCGCCGGGATCGCGCACGTCTCCGAGGCGCACTTCATCCGGACCTTCCGCTCGGTCTTCGGCGAGACCCCGCACCGGTACCTGCAGCGCCGCCGCGTCGAGCGGGCGATGTTCCTGCTGCGCTCCACCGACCGCTCCGTGACCGACATCTGCACGGCGGTCGGGTTCAGCAGCCTGGGCACCTTCAGCCGGGTCTTCCGCGACGTGGTGGGCGAGCCGCCGAGCGTGCACCGCCGCCGCGGCCCGCTGCCCCTCGCGCCGTCCTGCTTCGCGATGGCGTGGCTGCGACCGAGCAGTTTCGGAGAAGCGCCGCAGGCCTGAGCGCCCCTAGCGTCCTGGACATGCTGAAGGCGCTGACCATCACCCAGATCTACGTCCCCGACCAGGATGCCGCGCTCGACTTCTACGTCGGCAAGCTCGGCTTCGAGGTCACCAACGACATGGCGTTCGGCCCCATGCGGTGGCTGACCATCGCCCTGCCCGGCCAGCCCGACCGGCAGATCCTGCTCGAGAAGCCCGGTCCGCCGTCCATGAGCGACGAGACCGCCGCCCAGGTGCGCGAGCTGGTGAGCAAGGGCGCGGCGGGCGGCCACCTGTTCTTCCAGTGCGAGGACGCGCACAAGACCCACGCCGAGCTCAAGGAGAAGGGCGTGGAGATCACCGAGGAGCCGGTCGACCAGCCGTACGGCATCGACTTCGGCCTGCGCGACCCGTTCGGCAACCACCTGCGCATCGCCCAGATGACGCAGGGCTGACCGCCCGGCGCGCCCCACCCCCTCCGCGTCGGCGCGCGGCGGGGGATGTACAGTTCTGGACGGCTCAGGGGCACTCGACCGGGGCCGGAACGGGGCTGTGGCGCAGCTGGTAGCGCACCACACTGGCAGTGTGGGGGTCAGGGGTTCGAGTCCCCTCAGCTCCACCCGTTCGCACTCAGGGCGTCCTCCTCCGGAGGGCGCCCTGAGTCGTTCCCGGCGGCGCTCGATCGCTGATCGTGTCAGGTTGCGACACGATCAGGAGCGACCTACCGTCGACCGGTGCCCGATCAGCGGCCGGTCACCGACGGCGACGTGGAACGGATCCGCGCCGCGATGGCGGGCGTCAGCGCCGCCCAGGAGCGGCTGGAGCAGGCGGTGGCCGAGGCGCTGCTCAACGGCGCATCGGTGCGCTCGGTGGCGGCGCTGGGGTTCTCCGCCAACACGGTGCAGAAGTACGGCCGTGCGCACGGCTGGCCGACCGCGGTGAACCGGAGCCGGTTCTACGAGTCGCTCGACGCGCGCGACGAGCGGGCGCGCGAGGCCGTGCGGGGCGGCCCCGCCAGCCGCTTGCTGGACTGACGGAGCCTGACCGCGGAGGCTGCAGTTGTGAACGCCAGCGGCTCAGGACGACGCTACGGACGATGCCGCCGGCCCGCTCCGAACGTGTCATCGGCTCACCCGTTCGCCGACTCCGGCGTCCCCTCCGGTGGCGCGCGGTGGTCGCCTCGGGGAAGGTGGACCTGCGGGTGAGAGCAGCCCGGCTGCACCGCCGCGCATCGCCGTGGCCTGCACGTCTGGAGTCCGGTGACCCTCGCCGAGCAGTTGCGCGACGCGCTGACCGAGTCGGCGGCCGAGCTGTCCGCCCCCGAATTGCTCCCCACCCGCCTGGCCCGCGCGGCCGCGCGGGTGCTGCCCGTCGACGGCGCGGGCATCAGCCTCTTCTTCGCCCACGACCGGCGGCTGCCCCTGGGCGCCAGTGATCCGGTCGCCGGGGAGGTCGAGCGGCTGCAGTTCACGATCGGCGAGGGGCCGTGCCTGGCCGCGCACGCCGAGGGGCGACCGGTCGTGGCCGACAAGGGCTCCATCGCGACCCGCTGGCCGGCCTTCTACGACGCGCTGGTCGCCCGCACGCCCGTCCGGGGCTCCATCTCGCTGCCCCTGGGCGGCGGACTGGGGGGCATCGGCGCGCTGGACCTCTACATCGTCCCGCCCCGGGGTGTCGGGGACCTCGGCCTGCAGGACGCGCTGGCGGTCGCCGACGAGGTGGCGGCCACTCTCGAGGCGCAGTCCCGGGCGACCCAGCGGTCCGGGGACGCCCCGGCATGGGTCGACGCCCCGGCCACCGAACGGCGGGCGATCGTCTGGCAGGCCATGGGCTACCTCAACGCGGGGCTCCGGATGGACAGCGAGGACGCGCTGGCGGTCCTCCGGGCGTACGCCTACGCCGAGGGCGGGGACCTCGACGACGTGGCCCTCGAGGTGGTCGAGGGCCGGCTCCCGCTGGAGCGCCTGGCGCTGGAGAGCGACACGCCCCAGTAGGCCGCCGGCTGCCGGGTGGTCAGCCGAGGTCGATCTGCCCGGTCTGCACGAGGCGCTCGGCCACCTCGCGGACCTTTTTGTTCGTGGTCATCGAGACGCGGGCCAGCACCTGGAAGGCCAGGTCGGGGAGAGCGTGAAGCGCTCCATGAGCATGCCCTTGGCCTGGTCGATGGTGGCCCGTGACTCCAGCGCCGACTGCAGGTTCTCCGCCATGTCGCGGGCGTTCTGGTAGTCGAGCATGTTGGCGGCGGCGACGCCGGCGTAGGGCGCCAGCCGCGCGGCCACCGCCGTGCTCATGTCGTCGAACGCGTCGGCTTCGCGCGCGTAGATGTTCAGCGCGCCCCGCACCCCCTCGTTGATCGGCAGGGGCACCGACAGCGAGGCCAGGGCGCCGTAATCCGCGGCCGAGCGCATGTAGTCCGGCCACCGCGTCTCGACGCGCGTGTCGGGCACCCAGGTCAGCTCGCCCGTCGCGGCGGCGTGCAGGCACGGGCCGTACCCGTGCCCGTACTGGCTCTCGTCGCAGTTTATGGCCAGCTGTCCGCTGTAGGCCAGCGTGCTGGGCCGGTCGTCGACGAGCAGGGAGACCGAGGCCTCGGGGCGGCCCGGCATCACCTGCCGGGTGACGTCGGCGACCTTCTGCAGCAGCGACGACACGGAGCTGTCGCGCAGGGTGACCCGGGCGAGCTCGTCCAGCGCCTGGACGATCACTGCGGGTGGGTCCTCGGTCCTCGGGTCCATGGCGCCGCCTCGGTGTGGTGACCGGGGCGTACGCACCCGCGGCCGCCGGCATCCCGGGGATCGGGGCCGGTGCTGGGGTGCGCCGCGTCATGACGCACGGGGCGCGCAGCTGCACGCGCCCACCCGCACGCTAACCCTCCCCGGTTCCGAGAGCGACCGGTGCGACCGCGCGGGTCGCCGGAGCGGGCCTGGCACGCTGTGCAGCCGTGACGTCGCAACCCGGGATCTTCGCGCTGGGCACCCCCGAGCACTGCTACCTGGAGCTGGACCTCGCGCCCGGGACGGCGCCCGATGCGCTCGTGCGCGCGGTCGTCGGGGTGAGCGGCCCGCTCTCCACCGTCGGCGGGGTCAACCTCGTGGTGGCGTTCCGCCCGGAGCTCTGGGAGCAGGTGGCGCCGGGGGACGGTCCGCCCGACGCGGCCGGGTTCGCCGAGCCGATCACCGGACCCGGCGGGTTCACCATGCCCGCGACCCAGCACGACGCGTGGGTCTGGGTGGCCGGCGGCAACCGCTCCGCCGTCTTCGACAACGCCCGCCAGGTGATCGACGCCGTCCGCGACGTCGCGGACGTCGCCGGTGAGGTGACCGGGTGGCTGTACTCGCACTCGCGCGACCTCACCGGCTTCGTCGACGGCACCGAGAACCCGTCCCTGCTGGAGGCACCGGGGGTCGCGACCGTGCCGTCGGGGCCCGGCGCCGGGTCCTCGGTCCTGCTGTTCCAGGTCTGGCGGCACGAGACGCGGGGCTGGGAGACGCTCGGCGTCCGCGGCCAGGAGCGGGCGATGGGCCGGACCAAGGCCGACGACGTCGAGTTCTCCGACGAGGAGAAGCCGGCCAGCGCGCACATCGCCCGCACGAACATCGAGGTGGACGGCGAGGAACGGAAGATCTTCCGCCGCAACGTCGCCTACGGCGGGGTCACCGACCACGGGACGGCGTTCGTGGGTTTCGCGCAGGACCGCTGGCGGATGCACGAGATGCTGCGGCGCATGGCCGGCGCGACCGACGGGATCCGCGACGCGCTGACCCACTGGACCACGCCGCTGTCCGGCGCGTACTACACCGTCCCGACGGTGGAGTCCCTCGCCCGTTTCGCGCCGGAGGACGACGACTGAGCGGCCGGCGCCCCCGCCCGCCGGAGCGCCGCACCCGCCGTCAGGGCGTCGGACTACCGTGACGGCCATGTCACTGGTCTTCCACTGGGGCGGCCCCCGCCACGGCGAGGTGGACGACGTGGCGCCCGACCAGCTGGCGTCGTCGGTGCTCGTCTACGACGGCCCGCACTGGTTCGGCGTCTACGAGCGGTTCCAGCCGGTCCAGGTCCGGGACACCCCGAGCGGACCGGCCGAGGTCTGGGTCGTCCGCGAGTAGCCGACGGCGGCTCCCGCTGGGGTGATCCTTGCCACAGCGGCGCCCCTCCGACAGCATCCGGTGGGCCGGACGGCGCGCGAGCGCCGCACAACGGCCGGGCGCTGCGGAGAGGGGTCTCGTGACCGAGGTGGGGGCTCGCGCCGTCGGCGCCAGCGTGCGGCGGGTCGAGGACCCGCGGATCCTGACCGGGCGGGGCCGCTACCTCGACGACGTCGTGCTGCCCGGGATGCTGCACGCGGCGTTCCTCCGCAGCTACGCGCCGCACGGGCGGCTGCTGTCGGTGGACGTCGCCGAGGCCCTGGAGCTCCCCGGGGTGGTGGCGGTCTACACCGGCGCGGACATGCAGCGCCTCACCGAGCCGGGGAAGCCCGGGGTGATCGCGGGCATGGACCAGATGCCCGGCATGGCGCTGCCGGCGTCCTACGGCCTCGCCGTCGACAAGGTGCGGCACGTCGGCGACCCGATCGCCCTGGTGGTCGCCGAGAGCCGGTACCTCGCCGAGGACGCGCTCGAGCTCATCGAGGTGGACATCGAGCCGCTGGAGGCCGTCGTCAGCTACGCCGACGCGCTCGACCCGGCCAAGCCGCCGCTGTTCGAGGAGGTCGGCTCGAACCTCGCCTTCCAGATGGAGCTGCCCCTGGGTGACGTCGACGGGGCCTTCGCCCGCGCCGACCGGGTGCTGACCGCGACCATCTCGGTGCACCGGCACCACCCGAACCCGATGGAGACCCGCGGGATCGTGGCGAGCTGGGACTCTGCGGCGCAGAAGCTGACCCTGCACGCCAGTACCCAGTCCCCGCACATGCTGCGGCTGCTGCTGCCCCCGCAGATCGGCGTCCCGATGGAGCAGATCCGGGTGCTGGCCGCCGACGTCGGCGGCGGCTTCGGCCTGAAGAACAGCGTCTTCCGGGAGGACGTCGCCGTCGCGGCCGCGGCCAAGGACCTGGGTCGCCCGGTCAAGTGGGTGGAGGACCGGCTCGAGCACCTCGCGACCGGCGGCCACGCCCGTGAGGAGAAGGCCGACGTCGAACTGGCGGTGACCGACGACGGACGGATCATCGGCGCCCGCCTGGACCTGGTGCTGAACGTCGGCGCCTACCTCGCCGACCCGTTCCCCGGCTCCACGATGGCGATGGCGGCCGTCATGTTCTTCCAGGGACCGATGAAGCTCGAGGCACTGGGGGCCAAGGCCACCAGCGTCTTCAGCAACAAGGCCACCTACGTCAGCTACCGCGGCCCGTGGGCGACCGGCGACTTCCTGCGCGAGCGGTCGCTGGACATCGTGGCCCGCGAACTGGGCCTGGACCCCGTCGAGGTGCGGCGCCGCAACTACGTCGTCCGCGACGAGTCCCCGCTGGCCATGCTGACCGGCACGCCCTACCTCGGCGTCACCACCCGGGAGTGCCTGGAGGAGGCCGTCCGCCTGCTCGACGTCCCGGCCTTCCGGGAACGGCAGGAGGCCGCGCGGGCCGAGGGCAGATACCTCGGCCTGGGCCTGGCCGCCTACCTCGAGGGTGCGCCGCCGCCGAAGACCAACGGCGAGCGGCAGGCCGACATCGTCGGCGACGAGACGACCTACCTGGCCGTCGACGAGCGTGGCCGGGTGGTCATCACCACCCGGCAGCAGCCGCACGGCCAGGGCCACCAGACCACACTCGCGCAGGTCGCCGCGGACGAGCTCGGCGTGCGCTTCACCGACATCGACGTCCTGTGGGGCGACACCGACATCACGCCGGTCGCGCTCATCGGCACCGGCGGCAGCCGGGCGGCGACGATGGCCAACGGCAGCGTGCTGCACGGTTCCCGGGCGCTGAAGGCCAAGGTGCTGGCCCTGGCCGCCGAACTGCTGGAGGCCGACGCCGGCGACCTGGAGCTGGCCGACAGCACCGTCTCGGTCCGCGGGACCCCGGGCATCGCGCTCCCCCTGGCCGAGCTGGCACGGATCGTCGCGACCGAGCCGGAGCGGCTGCCCGACGGCGTGGACGCCGACCTGCGGATCACGGAGGTGTTCGACGGAGGGGAGGGCGGCTGGTCCGGCGGCGTGCACGCCTGCGTCGTGGAGGTCGACGTCGAGACCGGGCTGGTGGCCTTCGAGCGCTACGTCGTCGTCGAGGACTGCGGCCTGCCGGTCAACCCGGCCATCGTCGAGGGGCAGATCCGCGGCGGGGTGGCCCAGGCCGTCGGCGCGGTGCTGCTGGAACACGCCGCCTACGACGAGGACGGCCAGTTCGTCGCCGCCTCGTTCCTGGACTACCTGATGCCCACCAGCACCCTGGTGCCCGACATTGAGGTGCACCACGTGCAGACCGTGCTCAACGACCCCGACGTCAACTTCCGGGGCGTGGGGGAGGGCGGCATGATCGTGGCCCCCGCGGCGATCACCTCCGCGATCGAGGACGCACTCGCGCCCTTCGGCGCGCAGGTGCGCGAACAGCACCTGCCACCCTCGCGGATCCTCGAGCTGGTCGGGACGGTGCCGGTCCGATGAAACCCGCACCGTTCGCCTACGCCGCCCCCACGACCGAGGACGAGGTCCTCGACCTGCTCGCCGAGCACGGCGACGAGGGCAAGGTCATCGCCGGCGGCCAGAGCCTGCTGCCGATGCTCTCCATGCGGCTGGCCCGGCCCAGCGTCCTGATCGACCTCAACGGCGTGGCCGGCCTCGCCGGCATCACGGAGTTCGACGGTGGCGTGGCCTTCGGCGCGACCACCCGGGAACGGGCCGCGGAGCGGTCGGCGCTCGTCGGCGACCGGCTCCCGGTCCTGGCCGAGGCGCTGCCGCTGATCGGGCACGAGGCCATCCGCAACCGCGGCACCATCGGCGGCAGCATCGCCCATGCCGACGCCTCGGCGGAGCTGCCCGCGGTGGCCGCCGTGACCGACGCCCAGCTGGTGCTCCGCTCCCGCGCGGGCGGCGAGCGCGTGCTGTCGGCGGCCGAGTTCTTCCAGGGGCACTACACGACCGCGCTGGCCGACGACGAGCTGCTCACCGAGGTGCGCATACCGGGCTCGCCGCCCGGCGCCGGCTGGGCGTTCACCGAGGTCGCGCGGCGGCACGGCGACTTCGCGCTGGTGGGGGTCGCCGCGATGGTCGTGCTCGACGACGCGGGCTCCGTCGAGGCCGCCCGGCTGTGCCTCATGGGCGTCGCCGACGTGCCGCTGCGCCTGCCCGCGGTCGAGGCGTCGCTCGCCGGTCAGCCCGTCTCGGCGGACACCGTCGCGGCCGCGGCCACCGACGCCGTCGCCGGCCTGGAACTCGCCTCCGACGTCCACGGCAGCGGCGACTTCCGCCGCCACCTCGCCGAGGTGACCGTCCGCCGTGCCCTCACCACCGCCGCCGACCGGGCAGGAGCCCCCGCGTGACCAGTCCCCTCACGAGTACCGATATCTCCCTGCGGGTCAACGGCGAGGAGCGCTCGGCGACGGCCGACGTCCGCACCACGCTCGCCGACTTCCTCCGGGAGGGCCTCGGGCTGACCGGGACGCACCTGGGGTGCGAGCACGGCGTGTGCGGCGCGTGCACGGTGCTGCTGGACGGCGCGGCGGTGCGGTCGTGCCTGCTGCTCGCCGTGCAGGCGCGGGGCGCGGAGGTCACGACCGTCGAGGGGCTCGCCGAGGGCGACCGGCTGCACCCGGTCCAGCAGGCGTTCCACGACAGCCACGCGTTCCAGTGCGGCTTCTGCACGCCGGGCTTCGTGATGACCACCGTCGCGCTGCTGGCGGAGGAGCCCACGCCCAGCCGGGAGCGGATCCGCGAGTGCCTCAGCGGCAACGTCTGCCGGTGCACGGGCTACCAGAGCATCGTGGACGGCGTGGCGCTGGCCGCCTCCCGCGACGCCGGCTGACCCCGGCCGGACGCCCGGCCCGGGGAGATCGGGGCTCCGCGGCGGGAAGATGTCCGCCATGCCGCAGTTGTTCACCGTGGGCCGGTTCGCCGATGAGACCTCCCGCCGCCGGACGGCGCTGACCGCGCAGGTGCTGCAGTGGGCCCTCGACGCCGAGCTGTCCGATCCGATCCGGTGCGTCGACGACCTGCTGCGCGCGTCGGAGCCCGACCTCCCGCGGCTGCGGCGCGCGGAGGCGACCTTCGGGACCGGCACCGCCGCACGGCTGACCGTGACCGTCCGCGTGCCGTTCGACGGCGACGGGCGGTTCTTCGCCAGCCGCCCCGGCCGCGCACCCGACGCCGATCCGCCGGTGGGGGACTGGGGCCGCCGGGCCGACGGCGGTCCGGTGCTGCGGCTGCCGGAGAACTTCGCCCCCGACGTCGATGCCGGCACCGTGCGTATCTGGGCCGGCCGGGCGGTGGACGCCGTCGAGCAGCACCTCACGGCCCTGCGGGTGGAGGCCGCGGAGCAGTCCGCACGGCTGTCGGCCGACCTCGTCGACCTGGCGCGCCGGCGTGCCGCGGACCTCGCGCGGCGGCAGGTGCTGCAGGAGGAGCTCGGCGTCGGCATCTGACCGGGGGTCGGACGTTGTCCCGGTGCTGTGACCGGTGCCACACTGCGGCGGCAGGCCGGACCCCAGCCGAACAGGAGCAGTCGTGCGCCTCGACGATCTCGTCCTGGTGAGCGTCGACGACCACATCGTCGAGCCGCCGTCCATGACCGACTACATCCGCGACCACGTCCCGGCGAGGTTCAAGGAGCGGGCGCCGCGGGTGATCCGCCGTCCCGACGGCACCGACGCCTGGCTGATCGAGGGCCAGGAGATCCGCACCTTCGGCCTCAACGCCGTGGCCGGCCGGCCCAAGGAGGACTGGGGCCGCGACCCGGACACCTTCGAGGAGGTCCGGCCGGGCGCGTACGACGTGCACGAGCGGGTGCGCGACATGAACGCCAACGGCATCCTCGCCAGCCTGAACTTCTCCTCCTGGCCGGGCCTGGGCGGGCAGTTCTTCGTCACGAACGACGACAAGGAGTTCTCCGCCGCGATCCTGCGCGCCTACAACGACTGGCACATCGACGAGTGGTGCGGCTCGCACCCCGGCCGGTTCATCCCGCTGGCGCTGTCCGGGTTCGCCGTGGGGCCGGAGTTCATGGCCGAGGAGATCCGCCGGGTGGCCGACAAGGGCTGCCACGCCGTCTCGTTCCACCCCGAACCACACCGGTTCAACGGCATGCCCGACATCCACGGCGACGAGTGGGACGAGGCCTACCGGGCGTGCGAGGAGTCCGACACCGCGATGGTGTTCCACTTCGGCGCCGCACCGAACTTCATGCCGCGCTCGCCGTTCGACGTCATGATCCACACGATGCCGTTCGCCACCGGCATCTTCGCCAGCGAGCTGCTGTGGTCGCCGATCCTGCGCAAGTTCCCGACCCTGCGGTTCTCCCTCGCCGAGGCCGGGATCGGCTGGGTGCCCTACTGGCTGGAGCGGGCCGACATCACCTACCAGAAGCACCACCAGTGGACCGGGCAGGACTTCGGCGACAAGCTGCCCAGCCAGGTGTTCCGGGAGCGGGTGCTGACGTGCTTCATCGAGGACACCGTCGGCCTGGAGATGCGGCACCACATCGGTGTCGAGAACATCGCGTGGGAGTGCGACTACCCGCACTCGGACGCCACCTGGCCGCAGTCGCCGGAGATCCTCATGAAGTCCCTCGAGGAGGTCGCGATCCCGGACGACGAGATCAATGCGATGACCTGGGAGAACGCCTGCCGGTTCTACCGGTTCGACCCCTTCGCGCACGTGCCGCGGGAGCAGGCGACGGTCGGTGCGCTGCGGGCGCTGGCCACCGACGTCGACGTGACCCCCAAGGCGCTGCACGGCGACCACCCGGAGATCCTCAAGCAGATGCAGGCGATGCAGCGGGCGCGCGCGTCCGCCGACGGCCGGGGCTGAGCCGCTGGGCCGGCCGGGGCACCCCCCGGCCGGCTCAGAACCCGAAGAGCAGCCCGAGGCCGCCCACGGTGAACAGCACCATGACCACGACCAACGGCAGCTGGTCCGACGCCGGCGCCCGCGGGGCCACCCGGAGTGCCTGCTCGTGGGCGAGCGTGACGCCGAGGACGTGCCCGGTGACGACCGCGCCCACCTGGACGTAGGCGATGAGGTCGGCCGAGACCGCACGCAGGTCGACGACGTTGCCGTAGGTGCCGAACAGGTCCACGCCCGCTGTGCCGAAGGGGTTGCTGGCGAGGATCCACGTCGTCTGACCGTCGAGGGCGAACAGGCTGAAGTAGTGCGCGACGGTGTAGCCGAGCGCGATGGGCAGCACGGTGGCGGCGAACAGCCGCGGCTGCGGGCCCAGCGGCAGCCGGCTGAGCCGGCCGGACAGCCGGGTCCCGGCCAGGTACAGCAGCGAGACGAGCGCCACCATGACGGCCAGGCCGAGGGCCCCGGAGATGACGTCGTCGGCCGCTCCCGGTCCGTTCTGCCACCACACCGTCCGGGTCAGCCCGTCGAACGCGGTGGAGCCGAGCAGGACCATGACGACCGCGGCCAGCCCGGCCCGGGCCGGCGTCGTCATGGCGTTGGTCAGCGGCGAGCGCAGGACGACCCGGCGGTCGTCGCGCCGGCCGACCAGCGACAGCCGGGCGAGCAGCGTCGAGTACACCTCGAAGCCATCACCGGCGGCGAACCACTCCTCGCCGAACCACAACGAGGCGCCGACCTGGACGAGCGCGTAGCCGATCAGCCAGCCCGCGACGACGTCCGGGTCCGACCGCCCGGCCGGCACCAGCTCCAGCCACACGAACGCCAGCAGGGAGACCGCGCCCGGCCAGAGCCCGAGGCGGGGGAGCAGACGGCCGGGAGCCCGCGGGGGGCCGACCAGGGGGCGCAGCAGCCGCGCGACCAGGCGCAGCGGGTTGACGACCCGCCACACCGGCCCGAGGAGCAGGCTCGCCGGCACCAGTCCCACCCAGAAGGTGACGTAGAGGACCCAGGGCGCGAGGTTGCGTGTGGTGTCCTCCGGTCCGGCCAGCGCCACGGCGAGCACCAGGACGGCGACGGCGAGCACGACCCCCTGCAGGGTCCGGCGCAGTCCGGCCGAGTCCGCCGCCCGCTGCATCCATGTGGGCAGCGGGCGGCCGGAGCGCTCGTCGCCGAGCTTCGGCGTGCGCCAGAAGAGCAGCAGCACGACGAAGCTGACGAGGATCGCCGCGCCCGCCCCGTACAGCGCCAGCCCGAGCGGCAGCGGCAGGTCGGTGCGCGACCCGACCCCGTGCGCGACCACCTCCACGGCGGTGCCGTCCACGCGGTCAGCCGACCTGCAGGCTCAGCAGCACCGTCCCGGCCTCGTGCAGCTCGCCCTCGAAGACGCCGGGGATGTCGGCGGGAAAGGTCAGCGTGGCCGGCTCGCCGGGGACCAGCTCCGCCTCGAGGTCGTAGCCGTGCAGGTGGAACGCGTCGGCGGTGTCGCTGGTGACCGTGAGCATGACCTGCTCGCCCAGGTCGACGGGGACCCGGCCCGTGTCGCCGGACGCCTGCCCGCCGGTGACGTCGACCGTGAGCTGCCGGCCGGAGGCGCTGCGCGGGGCGGCGTCCGTGGGCTGCGCCGTCGTCCCGGCCGACGACCCGGCCGGGCTGCTCGCCTCGTCGTCGGGGTCGGTGCCGGCGCAGCCGGCCAGGAGCAGGGCGGCGGTGAGGACGACGGCGGCCCGTGCCCGCGCCGTCACGGGGCGCCCACGCCGGTGGGCACCGGGCTGTCGACGGGGGCGTCGGGGAAGCGCTCCCCGGCGCTGCCCCGGCGGGAGTAGCGGCCCACGCCCCACGAGATGCCGGCGATGAGGGCGAGCGTGCAGCCCAGCACCACGAGGTTCGCCAGCGCCCACAGCCCGCCGCCGGACTCCTTGAGCTCCCGCTGCAGGACGTCGATCTCCGGGATCGCGCTCCGGGTCACGCCGTCCTCCGCGGCGATCTCGTCCGCCGGGATGGCCTCGTCGGCGGGCAGGTAGATCGGCACCGCGTACAGCTGCCGGCCGTCGTGCACGCGCAGCAGGGTCTTCCAGTCGTCGTGCAGCGGGACCGGCTCGGTCGTGCGGTACTCGCCGGGCCCGATCCGCTCCAGGTCGTCGACCACGAGTCCCTGGCCCTGCCAGGCGGTGATCTGCACCCACGCCGGGTCGTCCACGGCGTCGGCCGGGCTCAGCTGCACGGTGATGTCGGCCGTCCGCGGGTCCGAGGTGACGTCGCTGATCGTGAAGGTCGCCTCCACGTCGTCGGGGACGGTCGCGATCAGGCCGTTGGTGACGCCGGCGGCGATGGCCACCAGGGAGGCGACCAGCACGGTGCGGGCCACGGCGGGGCGGGGGAGCCGCCGGCGCAGGCCGAGCGCCAGCAGCGCACCGAGCAGGCCCCCCGCGACCCCGGCGAGCACCGCCATGAGCGTGCCCTCGACGAGGACGTCGCGGTTCCACGACAGCGTCTGGGTGAGGTGCGTCCAGCCCCACTCGGTCGCGGTGCCCACGGTGCCGATCAGCACGCCGGCGACGGCGCCGAACACCAGCGGCCGGCGCACCAGCGGCAGTGACAGGGCCAGCAGCTCGACGACGATCGCCGACCCGAGGTACAGCGGGAACTGGGGGGTGATCTCGCCGAGGACCGGACCGACGACGAGCGCGATGAGCCCGCGGACGACGAGGAAGAACGCCGTCGCCATCAGTGCGCCGCCGCGACCCATCCAGAGCCGCGCGGCGACCAGGGCGAGCCCGGCCGCGCCGGCGATCATGAACGGCTCGAGCACCAGCCGGAACTGCGGGACGTCGAAGTCGTACTCGCCCTGGAAGACCGACAGCCCCAGGAGGAGGCCACCCATCGCCGAGCCCTGCCGCAGGAACCGGCCGACGTTTCCGACCTTGCGGTCGCCGTCGTCGGTGGAGGCGCCGCCGTGGCCCTCCATCTCCAGGATCAGCAGGCCGACGATCGACAGCCCGGCGCCGGTGATGAGCATCAGGTGGGTGGGGCCCCAGAGCGTGACGTCCTGGCCGAACAGCCGGTGCCAGACGTCGTCGAGCGGGAAGCCCAGCAGCGCGTAGAAGCCGGCGCCGCCGAGGATGATGCCGCCGACCGGGACGTCCCAGCCGCGGATGAAGTGCACGGACGCGGGCCCCGGCTCCTCGTCCAGGGGCATGGAGCAGGCGAGCACGCCCGCGGCGAAGACGCCGAACAGGCCGAAGAGGATCAGGTAGTGCGCCGGGTTGGCCAGCGGCCCCTCGTCGCGGCCCACCCCGATGTGCAGCGAGATGTCCCAGAGCATGCCCAGGAGGGCGACCAGCAGGGACAGCGTCGTCAGGACGGTGGGCAGCGCCACCCAGCCCGGGACGCCGGTGGCCCGGCCGAGGCGGCCGCCCACCCGGCTGAGGACGGTCGTGCGGCGGGTGCGGTGCAGGTACACCGACCCGACGAGCACGGCGGTGAGCGCGAAGCCGATGCCGGTGGCCAGGGCGACCTCCCCGAGGGCGGCACCCCCGGCGGGCCGGCTGTCAGCGGCGAGAACGGCGGACATCGTCGTCGACACGTTGGTATGGAACACCCGTCATGTGACATCGGCAAGTGCTACATAAGGAGCTGGCGCTACCGTGGAGCCGATCGAGGAGGTGGGAGCGCTGTCCGTCAGTGCGCCGGGCGAGCCCGAGGACGAACTGGACCGTGAGCTCACGGTCGACGCGCTGGCGGCCCGGGTCGGGATGACCGTGCGCAACGTCCGCGCCTACGCCGCCCGGGGGCTGCTGCCGCCGCCGCGGCTGGTCGGCCGCACCGGCTACTACGGCCGTCAGCACGTGGCCCGGCTGGTACTGGTCCGCGAGATGCTCGCCGAGGGCTACCCGCTGACGATGATCGAGCGCACGCTGGCGCACGCCCCCGAGGCGGCCAGCTCGGCCACCCTGGCGCTGCACCGGGCCCTGCTGGCGCCGTGGCTGCCGCCCGAGGCGGAGACGACCACCGCCGAGGCCCTCGCCGCCCGGGCCGGCATGTCCCCGGACGCCGAACTGGTCGACCAGCTCGTCACGATGGGCCTGGTGGAGCGGCTCGACGACGGAGCGCTGCGCGTGCTCGACCCCTCGCTGCTCACGGCGGGGCTGCAGGTCGTCGAGCTCGGCGTGCCACCGGCGGCCCTGATCGCCGCACAGACCCGTGTCGTGGAGCACGTGCGGGCGATCGCCGACGTCTACGTCTCGATGTTCCTCGAGAGCGGGTGGCGCTCGCTGCTGGAGCGGGCGGGGGAGGGCACGCCCGGGCAGCAGCTGGCCGGCGTCCGCGACATGGTGGACCGGTTGCAGCCGGCCGCCGCTCAGGCGCTGCTGGCCAGCTTCCGGACCGAGATGGCCACCCGGGTGCAGGGCGCGCTGACCCAGGTGCTCGAGGGGCTCGAGGGCCTCGACGCGAGCTGACCGGGCGGGGCTACTCGGGGTCGACGCGCTCGTGCGAGCCGTCGAGCCGGGCGTTCTCCCGGGCGGTGAGCCGGCGGTCGCGCACGACGGCGCCCACCACGACCGCGACCAGGAGGGCGGCCGGCACGAAGAACCCGGCCGTCGCGATGAGGCTCAGCCCGTCGGTCGCGAGGACGGCGTCGGGGGTCACGTCCACACCTTCATGTGACACCGGACGATGTCACGTGTCAAACGGGAGGGATCAGCGCCCGAGGGCGGTCGCCGGGCAGCCACGGGTCTCGGCGATCTCCGACAGCATGTCGTGCAGGGCGCGCGGGTCGGCGGTCACGCCGCGGTCGAGCTCGTAGCAGGACACGATGTCGCCGGCCCGGGCGTCCCGGACCCGCAGCGCCACCTGCTCCACGGTCTCCGCGACGCTGACGTGCGTCCCGTCCACGAGGAACACCACGGTGTCCGGCGTCGACTCGACCCGCTGGATGGCGGTGGGGTCGATGCGGCACGACTCCCCGCTGCGACACGTGAGACCGATCATGACGGTCCTCCTGCTGTTGCGGGGCTTCGGACCCCGGCGGCGCCCTTCCGTGGGCAGGGAAGGGATCGACGTCTGCGCGCACAGCCTTGAGCCGAGACCGCCGGTTCCCGCTCGTCGGGGTGACGATCACATGGCTACGGTGCCGATGTGCGCCGGTACCGGACCGCTCTCCGCACCCTCGGGTGACGACCGTCGCCTCGCCTCGCCCCGGCTGGCCTGGATGGCAAACGGCGCCGCTGACCACGGCGGCCCTCGACGGCACGCTCGACGCGGTGGTCGCCGTCGACGTCCGGGCGTTCTGGACCCCGCCGGCGCAGGAGTGGGACGTCGTCGCCCGCGTGCCGGCGCCCGCCGGGCGGGTGGTGGTCGGGTTCTCGGTGATGCGTCCCGGTGCCGACGATGACGTCGCCGCCGAGGTCGGACGCGCGGCCGGCGCCCGGGGGCTGCGGGTCACGGCGGTGCACCGGGGCGCGACGGCGCCCATCCCGTCGGCGGCCGTCGAGCTGCGCCGGGCCCTCACCCCGACGGGGTAGGCGCCGGCAGGGCGGGTCAAGCGGCCCCCGGGCACGACCGATCACCCGGTCAGGTGACGCACTCCGCGCCACCGCCGTACGTCCCCAGGACGGGAGGAACAGGTCGTGGCCGAGCAGTCCGTGCTGGTCGTCGAGGACACCGACGAGATCCGCGAGCTCGTCGTCACCGTGCTCACCCGCGCGGGGATGGACGTGCGCGCCGTGGGCACGGGTGCCGAGGCGCTCGAGGAGGTCCGACGGTCGGCTCCCGACGTCGTCGTCCTGGACCTCGGGCTGCCCGACGCCGACGGCACCGAGGTGTGCCGCCAGATCCGCGCCGAGTCCGAGTGCTACGTGCTCATGCTGACCGCGCGCGCCGAGGAGGTCGACCTGCTCATCGGGCTGGCCGTCGGCGCCGACGGGTACATGGCCAAGCCGTTCTCCCCGCGCGAGCTGGTCGCCCGGGTGCAGGTGATGCTGCGCCGCCCGCGCGTCCCCGCCGCCCCCGAGCCCGCCACGACCGTCGAGGAGCACGTCCGCCGGCTCGCCGAGCTCGAGGTGGACGAGGACAGCCGCGAGGTCCGCGTCGACGGCACCGTCGTCGACCTGACCCGCACCGAGTTCGACCTGCTCGCCGCCCTGGCGTCCCGGCCCGGCCGGGTCCTGCAGCGCGAGACGCTGCTGCGCGAGGTGTGGCAGACCGACTGGGAGGGCAGCGTCCGCCTCGTCGAGGCGCACATGTCCAACCTGCGCCGCAAGCTGCAGGCCGCCGGGCTCAGCTCCCCGGAGATCAAGACCGTCCGCGGCGTCGGGTACCGGCTCGTCGCTGCCTAGACCAGCGCACGCGCGAGGGGCCCGGACCTGATCAGGTCCGGGCCCCTCCGCGTTCGGCGGCTACGTCAGCAGGTGACGACGTTGCTCATGGTCCCGGGCGCCGTCCAGCCGTAGCTGGTCAGCGTGACCATGGACAGCACCGGGCGGTAGTTGACCACCGAGGCGTCGTAGGTGCCGGTGAACTTCGTGGCGTTGGTCGCGGCGTTCCCCATCGCGTAGGCCGTGCCGTTGGAGAGGAAGGCGGTCATCTGGTAGCCCGTGATGCCGGGTGTCTGGCTGGCCTTCCAGGTGGCAGTCGCATACAGCGTCGTGTCCGCGATCGTCTGGGTCACCGTGTACTGGCCCGCCGCCGGGCTGCCGTCTGTGCGGACGGTGGTGTTGCTCTCGACGTTGCTGGTGCTGACGGCGCTGGTGGTGGTGGTGCTGCTGTTCAGCAGCACGTCCGAGTACATCGTGTAGACGCGCCTGATCACCGTCGTCGTCGTGACGCACGAGGTGTCGACCTTGACGTTGGACGGCCCGGTGACGACCGCGGTGGTGATCGAGGGCCTGGTGACCGGCGCCGCGGTGTCGGAGAACAGCGCGTTCGCGGGCAGCGAGGCCCCGACGACGACGGCGACGGTGAGGACGAGCAGGAGCACGCAACGGCGGGTGCGGGTCATGGCTCGGTCTCCTCTCTGGTGCGGGGTGGTCCCGGCGGGGGTTGCTGGAACATCTCTGACTGTGCGGGGTGGACCTCGCGGTTCCCTCGCGCCTTCCGCAAGAGATCCGCAAGACCCGGGGCGGGTCAGGCCCGGTCGGCCTCGGCGTCGTCCTCGTCGTCCTCGTCCCGGACCGGCTGCCAGATGCTCAGCAGCATCCAGCCGGCCAGCAGGGCGGGGGCGCCGTAGACGAGGGCCTTGTTGACGACCGGGTCGCGCAGCGCGGTGATGGCGTTGCCGATCTCCGGGACGACGGCCCGCATCTGCCAGGCGGTGTCGCCGGTGAGGACGGCGGTCCAGGGGTCGGGTGCGTCGTTGGCGTCGCCCTGGGTGCGGACGGAGACGGTGCCGTCGGCGGTGTGGTCGACCTCGATGACGCGGTGGGTGACGACGCGGTGGTCGTCGATCGGGATGTGGTAGGTGATCACCATGCCGACCTCGACGTCGGAGACGTCCAGCGGCGTGGAGACGACGACGTCGCCGGGCTCGATGTTCGGGGCCATGCTGCCGGTGAGCATCGTCATGGTGCGGTAGTCCAGGACGTGCGGGCCGAGGGCCAGGCCGACGAAGGCCAGGACCGCCGCGGCGACGAGGGCGCGGAGGCTCCAGCGGCCGGCGAAGCGGGCGCACGCGCGGAGCAGGCCGGTGCGAGCGGCCTCCGCGGCCGGGGGCAGCGGGGCGGCTGCCCCCGGGGCGCGGGCGGGGAGGACGGCGGTCATGGCGGGGGGTCTCCGGTCTCGTCGGCGATCGAGGTCAGCGGGCGCTGGCGGCGCGCTGGGTACCGGTGAAGACGAGGCTGAGCGTCGAGGACTTGCCCTGGAGGTTGTCGCCGGCCGTGGTGGGCAGCGAGATCGTGAAGGTCAGGTAGTCGGTGCCCGAGCCGGGGACGGCCGCGTCGACCGGGTTCAGGCTCTTGAGGCCCGCGAGGGTCCGGTTGGAGACGGCTGCGGTGGTGCCGAAGTCGGTGACCGTGCCGCCGCAGGTGTAGGTCGGCGCGGTGGCCGTGCCGCCCTGGGTCCACGGCACCGTGCAGGACTTGACGTTCAGCTGCAGGCCGTTGGCGTCGGTGTTCAGGACGCTGGAGACGGTGGCCGTGGTGCCCAGGGTGACCGAGGACAGGGCCGACGTGCCGCTGTTGACCAGCGTGACCGCGCGGGTCATCGAGTCGCCGGGCACGAAGTTGCCGGTGGTGGCCGGGATCGCGGCGCCGGGGGTGCTGAGGTCGATGTTCACCGTGCCGGAGGCGACCGCGGTCGAGATCGGCGTCGTGGAGTCGGTGAACGTGCCGAAGGTGCCGAGGCCGGCGACGGCGGCAGCGGCGCCGAGGACGCCGAGCGAGCCGATGACCTTGCGGCTGGTGGCCTTGCGGGTGCGAGCGGACATGTCGTTCTCCTGCGGGGCGGGCCGGGGCGGGGTGTCCCGGCTGACAGGAACGACTCTGCGAGCCCAACCGCAGGGGTCCCGCCACTGATCCGCAAGATCACCTCAAGAAGACGGACCCCGTACCCACCTGTGCGGAATGGCGGTTCTGCACGGTGCGGAATGGCGGTTCTGCACGGTGACGACCTCAGGCGGTCGCGAGGTCGAGCAGCCGGTCCACCAGCTCGTGCGCGAGGACCCCCCGGCGGGCGTCGGCCGCGATCGCGCGGCACAGCTCCGCCACCTCGGGGTGCCCCAGCTGGGCGCTGGTCCCGGCGAGGGTGCCCGAGGCCGACGCGAGGGCGGTCGCGTCCCCGGAGCGGGCACCGGCGTCGATCGCCTCCAGGCGACCCGGCAGTGCGCCGGCGTAGAGCTCCTGCAGGCGGCCGGCCAGGTCGTCGTCCACCCCGTCGTCCGTCATGTCGTCCGTCAGGTCCTCGTCGGCCACGCCGGCCGGCCCGGAGACCCGGCCGAGCAGGAACCGCAGCAGCACACCGGGGTCGACTGGTGCCGGGAGGACGGCGAGCGCCCCCGCGGCGCTGCCGGCGGACCGCACCTCGGCGGTGAGTTCCCCGGCGGTGCCCAGGAGGTGGGCCCGGCACCCGGTGAGCCGCAACCGGCGCAGCAGCGCCGGGCCGTCGCCGTCGGGCAGGTCCAGGTCGGCCACCACGAGGTCCAGCTCGGTGGAGCGGGCGACGGCGAGGGCCGCGCGGAGTCCGTCGGCCTCCCGGACCCGCCAGCCGGCGGCCGCGAGGAGAGCGGCGGTCTGCAGGCGGTCGGCGCCGTCGGCCCCGACGACCAGGGCGGTCAGCACCGGCCCGACTCCGTCGTGTCGCCGGAACCGGCCGTGTCCTGCGCGCAGGCGGAGGCCGGCTGGTCGGGGCGGGCGGAGACGGCACCGGCCCAGGCGGGCAGTGCGCTGGTGAGCACCAGGGCGACGAGCAGGCCGGCGAGGGGCAGTGCCCGCGACCGCGGCTGGTCCGTGTGGGCGGTCATCGGGCTCCTCCGGCGGTGGTGGTGTCGTCGTCTTCCCGGCCCGGCCGCCAGATGGAGACCAGCATGCAGACGCCGAGGGCGACCGGCAGCAGCTGCACGAACAGGGTGCTCAGGGTGTCGTTGCGGAGCGCGGTGATGACGTTGCCGATCTCCGGGACGACGGCCTGCACCTGGTAGGCGGTGTCGCCGGTGAGGACGGCGGTCCAGGGGTCGGGTGCGTCGTTGGCGTCGCCCTGGGTCCGGACGGACACGGTGCCGTCGGCGGTGCGGTCGACCTCGATGACGCGGTGGGTGACGACGCGGTGGTCGTCGATCGGGATGTGGTAGGTGATGACCATGCCGACCTCGACGTCGGAGACGCTCAGCGGCGTGGAGACGACGACGTCGCCGGGCTCGATGCTCGGGGCCATGCTGCCGGTGAGCATCGTCATGGTGCGGTAGTCCAGGACGTGCGGCCCGACGGCCAGTCCGAGGAACGAGAGCACTGCGGTGCACACCAGCATGCGGAGGCTCCAGCGGCCGGTGAACCGGAGGATCGCGCGCACCGGGCGGCGCCGGCGGCGGGCCGGGCGGCCTGTGGCCGGCCCGCCCGCGGAGGGCGCCTGTGCCGTCCGCGGGGCGGGGAGTACTGCGGTCATGGTCTTCTCCGTCGATCTCGTCGATCTCGTCGTTCCGGCCGGGACTGCCGGCCGTTCACCTGGGTGCGGGCGCCCGCTGGGCGGGCGCCGGGTCAGCGGGCGGAGCCGGCGCGCTGCGTACCGGTGAAGACGAGGCTGAACGTGGAGGTCTTGCCCTGGAAGCCGTTGTCGGCGGCCGTCGGCAGGCTGATCGAGAAGACCAGGTTGTCCACGCCGCCGGGGTTCAGGCTGTTGAGGCCGGCCAGGGTGCGGTTGGAGACGACGGCGGTGCTGCCGAGGTCGGTGACCGTGCCGCCGGTGCAGGTGTAGGTCGGGGCAGTGGCGGTACCGCCCTGGGTCCACGGCACCGTGCAGGACTTGACGTTGAGCTGCAGGCCGTTGGTCGTGTCGGTGTTGAGGACGCTGGAGACGGTCGCCGTGGTGCCGAGGGTGACCGAGGACAGCGCCGAGGTGCCCGAGTTGCTCAGGGTGACCGCGCGGGTCATGGAGTCGCCGGGCACGAAGTTCGCCGTGGTGGCGGGGATGGCCGCGCCGGTCGAGGCGAGGTTGATCTTCACGGTGCCGGAGGCGACGTCGGTGGAGATCGGCGTGGTCGAGTCGGTGAACGTGCCGAAGGTGCCGAGGCCGGCGACGGCGGCAGCGGCGCCGAGGACGCCGAGCGAGCCGATGACCTTGCGGGTGGTGGCCTTGCGGGTGCGAGCGGACATGTCGTTCTCCTGCGGGGCGGGCCGGGGCGGGGTGTCCCGGCTGACAGGAACGACTCTGGGATCTCAACCGCAGCCCACCCGCCCGCTCACCGCAAGGCTTCCGCAAGATGACGGCCCCGTGCTCTGAGGCGCCCGGGGACTCAGGGCACAGGGACGACGGGGTACCTCTCCGGATGCTCGTGCTCTGCCCACCATCGTGGGCAGAGCACGAGCGCGCCCGAGCCTGGCGGAGAGGTCAGCGGGGGAGCGTGAGGGTGAACGTGGTGCCGTGGCCCTCGGTGCTGGTCACGTCCAGGGTCCCGCCGTGCGCGGTGGTGATGGCCTTCGTGATCGACAGCCCGAGACCGACGCCCTTCACGGCGTTGCGCTTGGCGGTCGAGGCCCGGAAGAAGCGGGTGAAGAGCTGGTCGAGCTCGGCGGCCGGGATCCCGTACCCCGTGTCGGTGACCGAGATCCGGGCGACCGGTGCGCTGCCGGGGCGCTCGTCGTCGGTCGTCGTCCCGTCGGGCGCCTGCCAGCCGGCCCGCAGGGCGAGCGTGACGCAGCCGCCGGCGGGGGTGAACTTCACGGCGTTGGAGACGAGGTTGTCGCAAGCCTGACCGAGCCGGACGGGGTCCCCGGGGACGACGAGGCCGCCTTCGGGCAGCTCGAGGTCCAGCCGGACGCCGCCCGCGGTGGCCGCGACGCGAGCGGTCTCCTCGGCGCCCCGGAGGACGGCGGCCAGGTCGACGTCCTCGGGCTGGAGGGTGAACCGGCCGGCCTCCACCTGCGCGGTGAACAGCAGGTCGCCGACCAGGCGGAGCAGGCGCTGGGCGTTGCGCTCGACCGTGCCGAGGTGGGAGCGCTGCTCGTCGGTCAGCGGCTGGTCGGGGTCGTCGAGCACCAGCTCGAGGTAGCCGAGGATCGAGCTCAGCGGGGTGCGCAGCTCGTGGCTGATGAGGCTGACGAACTGGTCCTTGAGCCGCTCGCTCGCCCGCACCTCCGTCATGTCGGTGGCGACGAAGTTCCAGCCGGCGTGCTCGCCGGAGTCGTCGGACCGGGGGGTGACCGCGACCGAGACGGTGCGCTCCTCGCCGCGAGCGGTGACGTAGGTCCAGTCGCGGACGTCCCGGCCCTCCGCCTGTGCCACGCGGACCAGCGCGGCGAGCCCGCCGCCGTCGGCGGCCAGCTCGTCGGCCAGGTGGAAGTCGGTGACGAGGCGGCGGCGGACGACGTCGGCGCGCGGCAGGCCGAGCAGCTTCTCGGCTCCCGGGTTCCACACGCGGACGACACCGTCGAGGTCGGTGCCGATGATCGACTGCTCGGTGACCGCGTCGATGACGCTGGTCATGGTCTGGGCGCGGGCGGCGAGCATCCGGCCGGCCGTCTCCAGCTCACCGTCGCGGCGTTCCATGTCCGCGCGCAGGGCGTCGCGCTCGGCGGCGAGGCGGGCCACCTCGGCCCGCAGCAGGTCGATCTCGGCGGTCGTCGTGGCCGGGGTCTGCTCGACGGCGGTCATGCCGGCACCCCGCCGGCCAGCTCGCGCACGCGGGCGACGAGGCCCGCGACGGTGAACGGCTTGGCCAGGTAGCTGTCGGCGCCGGAGGCGAGGCCCCGGGCGACGTCCTCGGGGGAGGCGCCGGCCGACAGGAGGAGCACCCGCACGCCGGCGGTCGACGGATCGGCGCGGAGCGCGGAGCAGACCTCCAGACCGGTGGCACCAGGCATGGAGACGTCGAGGACCGCGAGGTCGGGGAGGGTGTTCCGGGCGCCGTCGAGGGCCGCCGGACCGTCGGCCGCCTCGGTGACGACCCGGCATCCGGCCCGGCGGACCGCCAGGCACACCAGGGCGCGGATGTCGTCCTCGTCGTCGGCGACGAGCACGCGCGGTGCGTGCGGCTCCACGGTGGTGCTCCCGTCGGTCGGCTGTCCTCTCCGTCGAGGTCGGCGTCCGTGGTGCCCCTCTGCAGCCGGGCCCGGGCGGCGTCACCCCAACAGGTGACCCCCGCACGACACAGCGCGCCCCGCCGGAGGACCGGCGGGGCGCGCTGTGCGGACGGGCAGCTCTACTGGCTCTGCACGGTCTCCTTGGACTGCTGGGCCTGACCCTGCACGTCCTGGGCGGCCGACTGGCCCTCGTGCTTGACCGTCTGGGCGGCGTCGGTCGCGGTGGCCCGGACCTCCTCGACGGCGTGCTGGGCGACCGGCTTGAGCTCCTCGCCCATCTCCTGGGCGGCCTGCTTGGCCGGGGCCAGCAGGGTGTCCTTGTTCTCCCGGAGGGCGGTCTCGGCCTGCTGGGCCAGCTGCTGCTCCTTCTGCGTGGCGGGCAGCAGGCTGGAGACCAGCCAGCCGACGCCGAAGGCGATCAACCCGGCGGCCATGGGGTTGCCCTGCGTCTGGCGCACGATCTGGTCCGGCGCCTGCTGCACGGCGTGGGCCGCCGAGGACGCCGCACCCTGGACCGAGTCCGCGGCGCTGGAAGCTGCGCCGTGCACCGAGCCCGCGGCGTTCTGGGCGTGGTACTGGGCGGTCGAGGTGGTGTCGTGTGCGGAACCCATCACCTTCTCCTTGGCTCGCGTGATGCGGCCCTTGGCCGCGGTAACCCGCCGGTCCATGACGCGCGCGGGGTTGACCTTCTCGTTGAGGGCGTCGACGTCGTAGCTCAGCTCGCGCCGCGTCTCGTCGATCTGCCGGCGGATGACGTCCGGGTCGTTGCTGGTGGGAGTGGTCATCTCTGGTGTCTCCAGGTGGGTGGGGGCCGGTGGCCGCGGGTCAGTGGGGCTTCAGGGCGCCGGGCACCTGCGAGAGGGTGTCCACGGTGCGCTCGGGCTTCGGGTTGACCTGCTGGAACTTCTTCTTGCCCAGCACGAAGGCGACGGCGCCGACGATCCCCCAGAGGATCGCGACGATCAGCGCGGCCAGACCGGCGTCCATCAGGTTCTCCAGCGCCCACCACAGGGCGATGGACAGGAACAGCGCCACCATGTAGCCGGCGAAGCCCGCGGCTCCGAAGAGCCCGGCGCCGGCGCCGGCCTTCTTCGCCTCGACCTTGACCTCGACCTTGGCGAGCTCGAGCTCCTGGCGCATCAGGGTGGAGAGGTCCTTGGCGACCTCGCCCATGAGCTGGCCGACCGAGGTGCCCTCGACCGCGGGGCGGCCCTCGGCGGTGGTCGGCGTGCCGATGTCCCCGGAGACCGGCGGACCGGAGTGTGCGCCGTAGGGGTCCGGCGCCACGTAGTTCGCCTGGGGTTCGCCGTAACCCGGGGCGTTACCGACGGGCGTGGCGCCCGAGTAGGGAGTGCTCATCGGTCAGGCCACCCCGCCGGGACGACGGGTCGGGTCATCCCAGCCCGCCGGAGCGGTCGGCGGGACGACGCTGCCGGCGGGCGGCACGGTGCCGTACGGCGGCGGCGGGACCGGGGCGCCGGTCGTCCCGTAGGTCTCGGTGGCGTAGGTCTCGGTGCCGTAGCCGGTGGTGGCCTCGGAGTAGGTGCCGGTCGTCTCGTAGCCGCCGTAGGCCGGCGCCGGGTCGACGTAGTTCGTCGGGGTGCGGTAGGTGCCGCTGGTGCCGGTCGAGCTGGTGCCCGAGTCGGAGTGGGCGGCCTTGACGCCACTGGTCAGCCGGCCGGCGACGACGCCGGCGAGGGCTGCACCGAGCAGGAAGGTGCCGGGGTTGCGGCGGGCGAAGGAGCGGATGTCCTCGAGGAGGGCCGCGGGCTCGCGGTTCTGCAGGAGGTGCGCGAACTCCTCGACCTTGCCAGCGCCCTGCCTGACCAGGTCCGCGGCCGGGCCGGGGGCCGGGGCGTTGCCCTCGGCCATCCCGCGCAGCGCGTCGGCCAGGCCGGCGAGGCCCTGCCCGGCCTTCTGCTGCTGGGTGACGACCTGCTGGCGCAGCTGGTCACGACCCTGGGCCAGGACGTCCTGGGCCTGGGCCTTGGTCTCCTGCACGACCTGGCTCGCCTGGTCGGCGGCGGTCGAGGCGACCTGGCTCGCGCCCTGCGCGGCGGTCTGGCCGACGGCGCGGGCCTCGTCCTTCGCGACGTCGGCCTTCGACGTGTCGCTGGTCGAGGGGCTGGTGGCGCCCGCCGTGGTGGCGGGGGGCGGCGGGAACGGGGTGTCGATGGAGTGGGTCATCGGTCCTCCTCAGGCGTCTGACGTGGTCGGGGCATGTGCGCTCGGTGTGGGGCCCCTGCTCGGGGCGCGACCGGGCCGCGTCCGTGCGGGCCCAGGACACGGCTCCACCGGCCGCCGGAGCGACCTCGGGAACGTTGTGGGAGGGGAAGGCCGGCGACCCCGCGGTGGGCGCCGGCCGAGTCGTCCCACCGTGTCTGAGTGGGCCACCGGCCTGCAGTTCTGGGGTACCCGGACGATCACGGCCGAAACGACGGCGTCGATCCACCTGATCCGTCGCGGAGTAAGGTGAGGCTTCCCTATCCGCCTCAGGTCTGGAGCGCCCTCATGGCCGAACCCACCGCGCGCCGCCGGCGCATCGCCCGCCAGGCCACCGTGATCCGCAGCAGCCGGGTGACCCCGCACGTGGTGCGCATCGTGCTCGGCGGCCCCGGGCTCGCCGGGTTCTCGCCCGTGCACTCCGACTCCTACGTCAAGCTCGTGCTGCCGCCCCGGGGGGCGCCCTACGCGGCTCCCTTCGACCCCGACGCCGTCCAGGCCGAGCACCCCCGCGAGTTCTGGCCGAGCACCCGCACCTACACGGTGCGGCGGTGGGACGAGGCCGCCGGCGAACTGACCCTCGACGTCGTCACGCACGGGGACGAGGGGCTGGCCGGGCCCTGGGCGTCGGCCGCGCAGCCGGGGGACACCGTCATGCTCTTCGGTCCCGGCGGCGCGTACACGCCCGGCACCGACGCCGACTGGCACCTCCTGGTCGGCGACGAGACGACGCTGCCGGCGATCGCCGCCTCGATCGAGCGGCTGCCGGCCGGCGCGCGGGCGCTGGCCTTCGTCGAGGTCGCCGACGCCACGGAGCAGCAGGACCTCGTGCTGCCCGAGGGGGTCACCCTGACGTGGGTGCACCGCGGCGACCACGCCCCCGGCACGGCCCTGGTCGCGGCGGTCCTCAGCGCCGCGCTCCCGGAGGGCACGGTGCAGGCGTTCGTGCACGGCGAGGCCGGCGCGGTCCGTGACCTGCGGCGTTGGCTGCGCGGCACCCTCGCCGTCCCGCGGGAGCTGCTGTCGGTGTCGGGCTACTGGCGGATCGGCCGCACGGAGGACCGCTGGCAGGCCGAGAAGCCGGAGTGGAACGCGGCCGTCGAGGCCGACGAGCAGACCCTCGCCGTCTAGCTACCCGCGCCAGGGGAAGTCGGGGGAGCGGCGCTCGCCGAACGCGGCGACGCCCTCGGCCAGCTCGCCGGCCGCGATGGTCTCGCGGTACCACCGCGCGGCCTCGGGTCGGCCGTCGCCGCCGGCGAGCACCGCGGCCACGACCTCCTTGGTCGACCGCTGGGTCAGCGCCGAGCGCGACGCCAGGACGCCGGCGAAGCGCCGCACCTCGTCCTCGAGCTCCTCCGGTGGCAGCAGCCGGTCGACCAGGCCGGCGCGCAGCGCGGTCGGCGCGTCCACCAGCTCGCCGCTGAACAGCAGGTAGCGGGTGAGTCCCGGTCCGACCAGGTCGACCAGCGTCTTCGTCGACTCCGGGGTGTAGACGATGCCGACCTTCGCCGGGGTGACGCCGAAGACCCCGGTGTCGTCGCTGAAGCGCAGGTCGCAGCAGGTCGCGAGCTCGACCCCGCCGCCGATGCAGTGGCCGCGGACCATCGCGACGGTCGGCTTGGGGAACTCGCGCAGGGCCGCCTGCGCGGCGAGGTTGTCCCGGCGCAGTGCGGCCATGGGGTCCGTGGCGTCGGGGCCGCCGAGGAGGTCGGCGATGTCGGCGCCGGCGCAGAAGCTGCTCCCGGCGCCGGTCACCACGAGCACGCGGACTCCCGCGTCGGCGGCGGGCCCGGCGAGCACCTCCGGCAGGTCCCGCCACATCCCGGCGGTGAGCGCGTTGCGCTTGGCCGGCCGGTCGATGGTGAGGACGGCGACGCCGGGGCCCAGGCCGTCGGGGGTCAGCGTGAGGTGCTCTGCCATGCCGACATCCTCACGGCAGGCCGACCGCCCGCTCGCAGGGGCCCGCCCACCGTCACCGTGCAGCGCTGCTGTGGCGCCGCACCGTGACAGCAGCGCTGCCGGGTGAGGGCGAGCGGCGAGCGGGAGCTAGCCGAGGTCGTCGGTGGCGAAGGTGTCGCACTGCTGGAGGTCGCCGGTCCGGTACCCGGTGCTGAACCACTGCCGCCGCTGCTCCGAGGAACCGTGCGTGAAGGTGTCCTGGTCGACGGTGCCGCCGCCGAGCTCGCGCTGGATGAAGTCGTCGCCGATGCGGCCCGCGGCGTCCAGTGCCCGGTCGATGTCGTCGTCGTTGATCTCGCTGATCAGCGGCTCGCCCGACTCGTCCGGCACCGTCTCGGCGTGGTCGGCCCAGGTGCCGGCGAAGCAGTCGGCCTGCAGCTCCAGGCGGACCGTCCCGCTCTCCGGCCCGGTCTCGCCCGGGGTGACCTGCTGGTTGATGCCCAGCAGGTTCTGCACGTGGTGGCCGTACTCGTGGGCCAGCACGTACGCGTTGACGAACAGGCCGCCCTCGGCGCCGAACTGCTCCTGCAGCGTCTCGAAGAAGGTGAGGTCGATGTACACCAGCTGGTCGGCCGGGCAGTAGAAGGGGCCCGAGCCGCTGGTCGCCCCGCCGCAGCTCGTCTGCACCGAGCCGGAGAAGAACACGGTGTCGGTGGGCACGTACCGGTCGCCGAGCACGCCGGCCCAGTAGTCCTGGATCGACTCGATGTCGGCGACGACGGCGCAGTCGACGGACTCGTTGGCGTCCTCGCCGGTCTGGCACTGCTGGTCGAGCTGGGTGTTGTCGGCGGTCTGCCCCTGGCCGAGCGACCCGAGCTGCCCGCCGAGGGCGCTCGCGGCGTCACCGCCACCCCCTCCGCCGCCGAGCACCTGGAACAGCACCAGCACCAGGACGCCGACCAGGCCGAGGCCGCCACCGCCCACGGCCAGGCCGCGCCCCCCGCCGCCGCCGCCGCGGCGGTCCTGCACGCCGGAGGTGTCCAGCCGTCCCGACTCGCGGTACCTCATGGCTGGTGGTCCTCCCGGTCGACGAGGCGCCGCCGGAGGCGGCGCCGACGGAGGCACTGCCCCGGCCGGGAGCCGGTCATGCGCGCTCGGGCGCCTCGCCTCCGTGCGCGGGCTCCCGCGCCGGCTGGTCCTTGAGGAACAGGTACCAGTACGACGTCCCCACGAAGACCACCGCGCCGATCAGGTTGCCCACCCCGGCGAACAGCCAGTTCAGCACCGTGTTGCCCCACGTCACGCCGTCGACGTCGGCGAAGATCGCGGCCGGCAGGAAGAACATGTTGGCGACGACGTGGTCGAACCCCATCGCGACGAAGGCCATGATCGGGAAGAAGATCGCCAGGATCTTGCCGGAGATGCTGGTGGTCGCCAGCGACATCCAGACCGCCAGGCAGACCAGCCAGTTGCAGCCGATGCCGCGCAGGAACACCTGCCAGTGCGACTCGTTCTCGGCCTTGGCCTGGGCGATGCCGGCCAGCCGCTCGAAGGTCAGCCCGGCGCTGCCGCTCGCGCCGGCGTGCCCGATCACCCCGCTCTGGATCGCGAGGAAGAACGCGACGAGCAGCGCACCGATCAGGTTGCCGATCAGCACGAGCGTGAGGTTCTTGGCGACGTCGCGCAGCGACAGCCGGCCCTGCATGGCCCCCAGCGGGACCAGCAGCATGTTGCCCGTGGCCAGGTCGGAGCCGGCGACGAGCACCAGCACGAGCCCCAGGGTGAACGCGGCGCCCATGAAGAGCGTGGGCAGCGTGCCCCACGTCGCGGGGTCCAGCCCGGAGGAGACGGTGATCGCGACCAGCGCGCCGAAGGAGATGTAGGCGCCGGCGAGGAAGGAGCTCACCAGCACGCGGTCCCACGACCGGTGCACCTTCTTCGCCCCGGTCTCCGCGGCGACCTGGGCGATCTCGGCGGGCTGCTTGTCGGTCATGCGGACCTCCGGAGCGGCGGGTGGCTGCCGGTCCATGCTGCGGCCGCACGCCCGCTCCCGCCCGCCGAGCAGAGCCGTTCAGCGCCGGCGGCGGCGGGTGCCGAACAGCCCGCGGGTGATCTCCCGGCCCAGGGCCGACCCCACGGAGCGGGCGAAGGAGCCCAGCGCCCCGTCGAGCAGGTCGCCGCCCTTCTCCTCCCGGCGCCGCCGCGGCGGCGGCTCCTGCTGCTCCATCTCCGGCCACGGGCTGGGCAGGGTCTCCGGCGCGGGCGCGGGCGCGGGCGCGGGCGTCGGGGCCGGCGCGGCCGGCGGGGACAGCCGGGCGGCGAGCATCTCGCGCGCGGACTGCCGGTCGACCGCGGTGCCGTACCGGGCCTGCAGCGGTGAGGCGGCCACGGCCGCGGCCAGGTCGGCCGCCTCGACCGTGCCCATGTGCGAGCGCGGGGCCCGCAGCATCGTCCAGGCCACGGGGGTCGGGGCGCCGCGCTCGGAGAGCACCGTGACCGCGGCCTCGCCCGTGCCCAGCGAGGTCAGCAGGGTCGCGATGTCGTAGTCCTCGCTGCGGGGGAACGTCTTCACGGTCTTCGCCAGCGCGTCGGCGTCCTCCGGCGTGAAGGTGCGCAGCGCGTGCTGCACGCGGTTGCCCAGCTGGGCGAGCACCGGCCGCGGCACGTCGGTGGGGTTCTGGGTCACGAAGAAGACCCCGACGCCCTTGGACCGGATCAGCCGCACGGTCTGGGTGACGGCCTCGAGGAAGGCCTTGCTGGCGCCGGTGAACAGCAGGTGCGCCTCGTCGAGGAAGAAGACCAGCTTCGGCCGGTCGACGTCGCCCACCTCGGGCAGGTCCTCGAAGAGCTCGGCGAGCAGCCACATCAGGAACGTCGAGAACAGCGCCGGCCGGTCCTGGATGGCCGGCAGCTCGACGGCGCTGACGACGCCGCGGCCGTCGGCGGCGGTGCGGATCAGGTCGGCCGGGTCGAAGGCGGGCTCGCCGAAGAAGACGTCGCCGCCGAGGTCGGCCAGCCCGATGAGCTCGCGCAGGATCACCCCGGCGGTCGCCTTCGACAGCCCGCCCAGCCCCTCGAGGTCGGCCTTCCCCTCCTTGCTCGTCAGCCAGGTGAGGACGGCGCGCAGGTCGGCCAGGTCGAGCAGCGGCAGACCGGCGGCGTCGGCGTGGTGGAAGACCAGCCCCAGCGAGCTCTCCTGGGTGGCGTTGAGGTCCAGCACCCGCGACAGCAGCACCGGGCCGAAGTCGGTGACGGTCGCGCGCACCGGCACGCCGGTGCCCAGCCCGCCGAGCGCGAGGTACTCGACCGGGAACCCGGTCGGCGTCCAGGGGTCGCCGGTGGCGGTGGCGCGCTCCCGGACCCGGTCGCTCTCGGCCCCGGGGCGGGCCAGGCCGGCCAGGTCGCCCTTCAGGTCGGCCAGCACCACCGGGACCCCGGCCGCCGACAGCTGCTCGGCCATCAGCTGGAGGGTCTTGGTCTTGCCCGTGCCGGTCGCGCCGGCGATGAGGCCGTGCCGGTTGAGCATCGCCAGGGGGACGCGGACCTGCGCACCGGGATGCGGCCGGCCGTCGAGGACGACCGCGCCCAGTTCGACCGCCGGTCCCGTCGCGGCGTACCCGGCGGCGATCCGGTCGGCGGGGTCCTGCTCGGGCTCGCTCGGCTCGACCACCGGGCGACGGTAACGTCAGTTCCGGGGTCGAGGACGTCTCGGCCGAGCGGGGGAGGGTCCGTGGCGGTCTCCAACCGCGTCAAGAGCGCCCTGACGACGACGGTGCTGGCGACTGCGGCGACCGGGTTCCTGGCCGGCTGCGGCCTCGAGGACGACGACGACGAGCAGGTCGCCTACTGCACCGACGAGGACGGCGAGATCGTCGACGACAGCTACTGCGACGACGGCTACCGCGGTGGCGGCGGGCTCTTCTTCCTCTACCTCGGCGGCTTCGGACGGGGTCTGCCCGTCGGCACGGTGCTGCCCAGCGGCGGCACCCGCATCGACCCCCGCGACACCACCGCCCGCCGCAACGCCGGCCTCCCGGCGACCGGGAAGGTCACCGGGGGCACGCGGGTCAGCGGCGGCATCGGGTCGGGCACCGGCGGGCGCGTGGGCGCCGGGAGTTGAGGAGACTCGAGACCGGCGTCGTCCGGCCGGGGTGGGAAGCCGAGATCGAGGCCCAGGGGCTGGTCTACAACCGGACGGGCCTGCCCGGCGGTGAGATGCGCAGCTACTGGCGCGAGGGCCCCTTCTACGACTTCACGATGGCCGAGGTCGAGCGGCTGGAGGGCTGGGTCGCGCAGCTGTTCTCGATGTGCGAGGCCGCCGGCGACCACGTGCTCGAACGGGACCTGCTCGACCGGATGGGGATCCCCCCGATCGCCCGGCCGGAGATCCGCCGGACGTGGGAGGCCGAGCCGCCGAGCATCTACGGCCGGTTCGACCTGCGCTATGACGGCGAGGGCCCGCCGAAGCTGCTGGAGTTCAACGCCGACACCCCCACGGGCCTGGTCGAGGCCGCCGTCACGCAGTGGAACTGGCACCTGTTCACCGGTCAGGGCGCCGACCAGTGGAACGCCCTGCACGAGAAGCTCGTCGCCGCCTGGCAGCGCAACCTGCTGCGCTGGGAGCGGCGGACCGGCATCCGGCCGCGGGTGCACCTCGCGTGGACCAGCGAGGAGAAGTCCGGCGAGGACCGGATGACCGTCGCCTACCTGATGGACACCGTCGTGCAGGCCGGCTACGAGGCGGTCGAGCTGATCGTCGAGGACATCGTGCTCGACGACGGCGACGGCCGGTTCTACGACGCCCAGGGCCGCCACCTCGACGTCGTCTTCAAGCTCTATCCGTGGGAGTGGCTGATCGAGGACGAGTTCGGCCCGGCCGTCCTCGCCGACGCCGCCCGGCCGGGCGGGACCACCTGGGTGGAGCCGGCCTACAAGATGCTGTGGAGCACCAAGGCGCTGCTGCCGGTGCTGTGGCAGATGTTCGGCAGCGACCCGGTGCTCTCCCAGTTGCTGCTGCCGGCCTACTTCGCCGACGAGATGCCCTCGTCGTGGCGGACCTACGTGCGCAAGCCGCTGTGGGGGCGGGAGGGGGCGAACGTCGCCATCGTGCGGGACGGGCAGGTGGCCGTGGAGCTGCCCGGCAGCTACGGGACCGAGGGCTTCGTGGTGCAGGAGTTCGCGCCGCTGCCGGACTTCGCCGGCGTCGACGGCCCGCACCACCCGGTGCTCGGCGCCTGGGTGGTGGACGGCGAACCGGCCGGCCTGGGCATCCGGGAGAGCGACGGGCTGATCACCGACAACCTCAGCTTCTTCGTCCCGCACACGATCGACCACCGGACGCCGTCCGCCCCGCGAGCAGGGCGGCGCGGTCCGGCCTAGGTTCGGGTCATGCCGCTGACGGGTGAGTACGAACCAAGTCCGCAGAAGTGGGTCCGCGACCAGGTGGAGCTCTACGAGCGCACCGGCGGACGGGAGGGGAACACCCTCCTCGACCGCGGGCTCCCCGTCGTCATCTTCACCACGAGGGGCGCCAAGAGCGGCAAGGTGCGCAAGCAGCCGCTCATGCGGGTGGAGCACGAGGGCGCCTACGCCATGGTCGGCTCGCAGGGCGGCGCCCCCACCGACCCGGCCTGGGTGGCGAACCTGCGCACGTACCCGGACCAGGTGACGGTCCAGGACGGCCCGGAACCGTGGGACGGCGTCGCCCGAGAGGTCACCGGCGAGGAGCGGGCGCAGTGGTGGGAGCGGGCCGTCGCCGCGTTCCCCGACTACGCCGACTACCAGACGAAGACCGATCGGCAGATCCCCGTGTTCGTCGTCGAGCGGGCCGAGCCGGCCAACCCCGCCTGACCGTCCGAGCAGCGCGCGCGGGTGCCTGGTGCGGCGGGGCGGCGTCGGCCACACTCCGGCGCCGTCCCACCCCCGACCCGTTGAGGTGACCCCGTGCCGAGCATCGCCCAGACCTGCGCCCGCATCGCCGCCGAGCTGAACCCGCCTGGCCAGCCGTTCCGCTACACGTGCGACGGCAACCGGGTGGTCGGGACGTGGGACATCGCCGACGTCAGCTACACGAACTTGGTCGCCGGCGGCACCATCGACGAGGACTACGCGATCACCGTCACCCTGGACGAGGCGTCGGGGACGTATGACTTCGTCGAGCGGAAGACCGAGAGCGAGTCCGAGGGCGGCCTGCGGTCGGACGGCACCATCGGCTTCTCCAGCCAGAAGTCGTCGTTCAGGGGCAAGAGCATCGGCAAGCAGTGGGGCGGCGGCGCGGCTTTGCGGGCGACCTCGCACGGCGAGACCGGGCACACCTGGAGCTACTCGTTCGAGACGTCCCGGATCAAGGAGCCGCTGTTCGGCCTGCTCGCCTCCGCCGGCTGGGAGCCCGAGAAGAAGGGCTTCTTCGCCCGCCTCTTCTCCCGCTGAGGAGGCGCGCGGGCGCCGGCGGGCAGGTGGTCCTGCCGCTGCTCGGGCTCTGCCCAGCATGCTGGGCAGAGCCCGAGCGTCCGGGGAGGTCGTCCCCTCGGGCTCCCGGGATCAGAAGCCGACCACCTCGTGCGGGCGGTAGGGCTCCTCGAGGCGGGCGATCTCCTCGTCGGTCAGCTCCAGGTCGACCGCGGCGACGGCGTCGTCCAGGTGGGCGTCCTTCGTGACGCCGACGATGGGTGCCGAGACCACGGGCTTGCTGAGAACCCACGCCAGCGCCACCTGGGCGCGCGGCACACCCCGCTCGGCCGCCACCTCGGCCACCCGCTCGACGATCACGCGGTCCGAGGCCTCGTCGTAGAGCTTCTTGCCGAACTCGTCGGTCTCCGACCGGGCGGTCGCGTCGTCCCAGTCGCGGGTGAGCCGGCCACGGGCCAGCGGGCTCCAGGGGATGACGCCGATGCCCTGGTCGGCGCAGAGCGGGTGCATCTCCCGCTCCTCCTCGCGGTTGAGCAGGTTGTAGTGGTCCTGCATCGACACGAAGCGGTGCCAACCGTGCTCGCCGGCCAGGTACAGCGCCTTGCTGAACTGCCACGCCCACATCGACGAGGCGCCGAGGTAGCGCACCTTCCCCGAGCGGACCGCCGAGTCCAGTGCCTCCAGGGTCTCCTCGATCGGCGTGACGGGGTCCCACCGGTGGATCTGGTACAGGTCGACGTAGTCGGTGCCCAGCCGCCGCAGCGAGGCCTCGAGCTCGGCGAGGATCGCCTTGCGGGAGAGCCCGGCGCCGTTGGGGCCCGGCCGCATCCGGCCGTGCACCTTGGTCGCGAGGACGACGTCCTCGCGGTCGGCGAAGTCGCGGACGGCCCGGCCGGTGATCTCCTCGCTCGAGCCGGCCGAGTAGACGTTCGCGGTGTCGAGGAAGGTGATGCCGGAGGCGAGCGCCTTCTCGATCAGCCGGCGGCTGTCCTCCTCGGGGAGGCTCCACGGGTGCGGGCCGCGCTCCGGGTCGCCGAAGCTCATCATCCCCAGGCAGATCCGCGAGACCTCGAGACCGGTGCTGCCCAGCCGGACGTACTTCATGTCGTCGTGTCCATGGCCTCAGCCTCGTCCGCCGACGACGCCCCTGCACGTCAGGGGAGCGCGGCCGCGAGCTCCGGGATGGCGGCGGCCACGTCGTCGGGGAACTCGGTGAACGGCTCGGGCGCCGGGACGCGCCTGGCACCGCTGCCCTTCCACCGCCACACGCCGACGACCTGGCCGCGGTGCACGACGGTCGACCGGAACATGCCGTTGTTGCCGGGCACGATCTGCTGCGCGAACTCTGCCGGTACCGCGCAGGTGCGGTCGGCGTAGCCGAGCACGAACTCGTCGAAGCCCGGCAGCAGCAGGACGGCGTCCTCGACCTCCGCGCGGCAGGCGGCCAGCCGGTCGGGCAGGTCGGGCGGCATGAGCAGCTCCCGGCCGTCGACCTCGAGGGAGGCGAACTCGTCCCGGACCGCGCCGATCCCGGCGCGGACGTCGCGCAGGCCGAGCCCCGCCCAGCGGGCGAGGTCGGCCTCGGACGCCGGGCCGTGGCCGGCGAGGTACCGGCGGGCCAGCTCTCCCAGCGACTCCTCCCGGGAGAGCCGCCGGGGCGAGGGCACCCACTCGTCGAGCAGCACGAACGCCTGCTCCCCGTCGTCGGTCGGGCCCATGACCAGCGTTCCGGTCTGCGACAGGTACCAGAGCACGTGGTAGCCGCGCTGCCCGCCGACGTCGACGCCCGCGCCGAGGGCCTCCAGCAGCGCCGCGCGGGTCAGCCGCCGGCCGCCACCGAGCGCGCCGCAGGCGAGCTCCCGCCGGCGCTCGAGGTCGGCCTCGGTGAGGCCCACCTGCGCCCGCCGCCGGACCGCTCCGGCGAGCACCCGAGGGCTGCACAGCTCCAGCAGCCAGTGCAGGTCGCCGGCCGGCAGGAGGTGCAGCGTGCCGCGCATCGGCCAGGAGCGGACCACCGTGCCGCCGTCCAGCGCCGCGCGTACCCCGGACAGGGAGCGGTCGCGGGTGCGCAGCGCGACCGAGGTGAGCGCCCCCGGGTAGTCCTGCCCCTGCACGCAGAGGAGCCCCCCGACGGCGGCGGCCGCGTCCGCGGCCGGGGGGCCGGCGAGCCGCTGGGCGACCAGGCGGAGCAGCGCCAGCTCCCGGGGCGCCACCGTCGGCGTCGTCGTCATGCCGGCAGCCTGGCAGGCGGCACCGACGATCCGGGAGCTGCCAGGATCGGGGCGTGGACGCGCAGGCATGGGACGCCCGGTACGCCGAGCGCCAGCAGTGGTCGGGAGAGCCGAACGCGCTGGTCGCCGAGCTGCTCGCCGGCTCCCCGCCGGGGTCGGCGGTCGACCTCGCGGCGGGGGAGGGCCGGCACGCGCTGTGGCTGGCCGGCCTCGGCTGGCGGGTCACCGCGGTCGACTTCTCCGCCACCGGACTGGCGCGTGGCCGCGAGCGGCCCGAGGCCGGCCGGGTCTCGTGGGTGACCGCCGACGTCCTCACCTGGGCCGGTCCGGATGAGCCCGTCGACCTCGTGCTCGTCGCCTACCTCCACCTGCCGCCGCCGGACCTCGAGGATCTGCTGCTGCGCGCGGTGGGCTGGCTGCGTCCCGGCGGGCGGCTGCTCGTGCTCGGCCACGACGTGGACAACGTCGAGCGCGGGGTGGGCGGTCCGCAGGAGCCGGCGATCCTGCACAGCGTCGCGCGGTTCGGGCCGGTCGCGGCCCTGCTGGACGTCGACCGGCTCGCCCAGGTCCCGCGCGAGACGCCGGCCGGCACCGCGCTGGACACGGTGCTGTCCGGCCGCCGGCGGTAGCGTCCCGGTCGTGATGGGGATGGGCGGCGCGGGTGGACCGGACGCCGAGCGACGCCGGCGGCTCGTCGCCGCCGTCATCGTGGTGGCCATGCTGCTGGCCGCCGTCGCCACCGCGCTCTCCCTGATCGTCTGAGGGAGCCCCGGTGGACGACGACGTCGAGGCCTGGTTCTCCGCCGCGGGCGACCGGGAGGCGGAGTTGCGGCGCGTCGACGCGCTGGTCACCGCTGCCGCCCCGGGCCTCGACCGGCGACTGGTGTCCGCCGGCAGCGGGCAGATGCTCGGGTACGGGTTCATGCCCTACGAGCCGCGCTCGGCGAAGGTCGCCACGACCTGGCCGCTGATCGCTCTCGCCGCGCAGAAGCGGCACCTGTCGCTCTACGTGTGCGCCGTCGTCGACGGCGAGTACCTGCCCGAGGCCCGTGCCGATCGGCTGGGGAGGGTGTCCTGCGGCAAGAGCTGCATCCGCTTCCCCTCGCTGGACCGGGTCGACGCCGGCGAGCTGTCCGCGCTGCTGCGCGACGCCGCGGCGGTCACCCGCGAGGGCGGCAACGCCTACTTCGCGACCTGACCTGCGGCGGGGCCCTTGGTCCCTGGTCTGCGGGCCGTCGCCGGGTCACCGTATGCGGGCGCCGGTCGGGGGGATCGGAAGCGGCGCAGCCGGTGGGGGAGGGACGACGGATGACGCAAGCGCTGGCCCGGACGACCGATGACGACGCCGCGATCGACCAGGCGGTCGTGCGGCTCACCGCCGAGTTCCGCACCACGCTCCGTCCGCAGGTGATCGGCACCGTCGTCCGCAGCTGCCGCCGCGATCTCAGCGGGGTGCCGGCGACCGCGCTCCCCGAACTCGTCGAGCGGCTGGCCCGCGCCCGGCTGCAGTCCGAGGAGCGCCCCGCTTGACCTCGAGTGCACGTGAGGCGGTTGCCTCCGCTGCATGCGAGCCATCCGACTGCACGAGTTCGGTGCCCCCGACCGCCTGGTCCTCGACGAGCTGCCCGACCTGACGCCGGCGCCCGGGGAGGTCCGCATCGCGGTCGAGGCCGCCGGGGTCCACCTGGTCGACACCACGCTCCGGCGCGGCGACCCCGGCCCGGTGTCGCTCCCGCGGCCGGAGCTCCCGACGATCCCGGGGCGCGAGATCGCCGGAGTCGTCGACCAGCTGGGGGCCGGGGTGGACCCGGCCTGGCTCGGCCGGCGGGTCGCCGCCCATCTCGGGGCGGTCCCGGGCGGGTACGCCGAGCAGGCGGTCACGGCCGTCGACGGGCAGCTGTTCGTCCTCCCGGAACAGGTCGGCTGGGCGGATGCGGTCGCCGCCGTCGGCACGGGCCGCACCGCGCAGGGTGTGCTGGAGCTCGAGCCGCCGTCGGCCGACGACGTCGTCCTGGTGCCGTCGGCCGCCGGTGGGATGGGCTGGCTGCTCGTGCAGGCCGCACGGGAGTCCGGTGCCACGGTGGTGGCCGCCGCGGGCGGCGCGGAGAAGGTGTCCCGGCTGGCCGAGCTCGGCGCCGACCTGGTCGTCGACTACCGGGCTCCGGGCTGGGACGAGCGGGTCCGGGCGGCGACCGGTGGGGTGTCGCTCGTGTACGACGGCGTCGGCGGCGCGGTCGGCCGGTGCGCGCTGGAGCTGCTGCGACCGGGTGGCCGGCTCGTCATGTTCGGCTACTCGGGCGGGCGGCCGACCCAGTTCGACACCGGCGACGTGGTCCGGCTCGGGATCACCGCGGGGTGGTCGCTCGGGCCGCGGATGACCGCCCTGCCCGGCGGCATCCCGGGCCTCGCCCGCCGGGCGCTGGACCGCGTGGCGTCGGGTGCCTGGCGGCCGCTGGTCACGCCCTACCCGCTCGCCGAGGCGGCCCGTGCGCACGCCGACCTGGAGCAGCGCCGGGTGCTGGGCAAGGTGGTCCTGCGCACCGCCTGAGAACGCGGTTGTCCCCGCCCGGAGACTGTCGGGGTGGGTTACGTCGACGTGAGCGGGATCCGGCACACGCTGCCGGACGGCCGGGTGCTGCTGGACGACGTGTCCTTCCGCATCGGTGAGGGCGCCCGGGCCGCCCTCGTCGGGGAGAACGGTGCCGGCAAGACGACGCTGCTGCGGATCATCAGCGGCGACCTCGTGCCCGAGGCCGGCGCGGTGGCCCGCACCGGCGGGCTCGGCGTGATGCGCCAGTTCATCGGCTCGGTGCGCGACGACACGACGGTGCAGCGGTTCCTCGTCGACCTCTCGCCGCCCGCCGTCCGGGCGGCGTGGGACGCCGTCCAGGCCGCGGAGCTCGCGCTCATGGAGGCCGACGACGAGCCGCGGCAGATGGCCTACGCCACCGCTCTCGGGCACTGGGGCGACGTCGGCGGCTACGACGCCGAGGTCACCTGGGACACCGTGACGGTCTCGGCGCTCGGCGTCCCCTACGACGGCTGCAAGTACCGGGAGCTGTCGACCCTCAGCGGCGGCGAGCAGAAGCGGCTGGCGCTGGAGGCGCTGCTGCGGGGACCCGACGAGGTGCTGCTGCTCGACGAGCCGGACAACTACCTCGACGTCCCCGGCAAGCGGTGGCTCGAGGAGCGGCTGCTCGACACCCGCAAGACCGTGCTCTTCGTCAGCCACGACCGTGAGCTGCTCAACCGGGTCGCCGACCGGGTCGTCACCGTCGAGGGCGGGACGGCGTGGGTGCACGGCGGGGGCTTCGTCAGCTACCACGAGGCCCGGTCGAGCCGGCACGAGCGGCAGGCCGAACTGCGCCGCCGGTGGGACGAGGAGCACGAGCGGCTGGTCGAGCTGGTCCGCACGCTGCAGCAGCAGGCCAAGAACTCGCCGGCCATGACGTCGACGTACCACGCGATGCAGACCCGGCTGGCGAAGTACGAGGCCGCCGGTCCGCCGCCGGAGCCGCCGGCCGACCAGCAGGTGACGATGCGGCTGCGCGGCGGTCGGACCGGGGTCCGCGCGGTGACGGTCGAGCAGCTGGAGCTGACCGGCCTCATGAAGCCGTTCGACCTCGAGGTCTTCTACGGCGACCGGGTCGCGGTGCTCGGGGCCAACGGCGCCGGCAAGTCGCACTTCCTCCGGATGCTGGCCGGCCAGCAGGTGGCGCACACCGGCTCGTGGCGGCTGGGCGCGCGCGTCGTCCCCGGGCTGTTCGCGCAGACCCACGCCCATCCCGAGTGGCTGGAACGGACGCCGGTGGACCTGCTGTGGCACGGCGAGCCCGGCCGGCCGGGCGTCGACCGCGGCCGGGCGATGGCGGCGCTGCGCCGGTACGGGCTCGCCGAGTCCGGCGACCAGCTGTTCCGTCACCTGTCCGGCGGTCAGCAGGCGCGGTTCCAGGTGCTCATGCTGGAGCTCTCCGGGGCCACGCTGCTGCTGCTCGACGAGCCGACCGACAACCTCGACGTGCTGTCGGCCGAGTCGCTGGAGGAGGCGCTGGCCGCCTTCGACGGCACCGTGCTCACGGTGACCCACGACCGGTGGTTCGCCCGGTCCTTCGACCGGTTCCTCGTCTTCGGCGCCGACGGCCGGGTGTACGAGTCGGCCGAGCCGGTCTTCGACGAGACCCGGGTGGTCCGCCCCCGCTGACGCCGGTCAGCCGGCGGGCGGGCGCCCGTGCCGGAGGACGGCGCGGACGACCAGCCCGGCCACCAGCGCCCAGAAGGCCGCGTTCACCCCGGCGATCGCGATGCCCGAGGCGGCCGTCGCGAAGGTGACGACGGCGGGGATCCGCTCGTCGGCGTCGGCGAGGGCGGCCTGGAGGGAGGAGGCCAGCACGGTGAGCAGCGCGAGCCCTGCCACGGCGGGGATGACGCCGGCGGGGGCCAGCAGCACGAGCGCGCCGAACGCCGCGGAGGCGATGCCGAGCAGCACGAGGACGCCGCCCGAGGTCACGCTCGCGATCCAGCGCCGGGAGCGGTCCTCGCCCGCCTCCGGGCCGGCGGCCAGCGCCGCGCTGATCGCGGCCAGGTTGATCGCGTGGCCTCCGGTCGGCGCGCCGACGACCGTGCCGATGCCGGTCACCACCATCGAGCGCCGCCAGGGCACCTCGTACCCGAGGCTCTTCATGACGGCGGCGCCGGCGACGTTCTGCGAGGCCATCGTCACCAGGTAGAGCGGCACCGCGATGCCGACGATCCCGCCGAGGGTGAACGCCGGCGTGGTCAGCTCCAGGTGGGGGACCAGGTCCGCCGGGTCGATCGACGTCCCGGAGACGGCGAGATCGACGCCGATGACGACCGCGGCGGTGAGGAACGCCAGCGGGGCGGCCCAGCGCGGGAGGAACCGCATCGCGAGGAGCCAGACCGCGACCACCGGCGCGACCGCCAGCGGGTTGTCCGCGAGCCCGGTGACCGGTCCGAGGCAGAGCTGGAGGAGGACGCCGGCGAGCATCGCCTGGGCGACCGACGGGGGGATGCGGGCGACGAGCGCGCCGAGCCACGGGACCAGCCCGGTGACGGCGAACAGGACGCCGGTGACGAGGAAGGCGCCGACCGCGGCCGGCCAGCCGCCGTCGACCGTCCCGGTCGAGGCGAGCAGCGCCGCGCCGGGCGTGGACCAGGCGACGGTGATCGGCATCCGGGTCCACAGCGCCAGCAGGGCGGAGGACAGCCCCATCGTGACGCTGACCGTGAGCAGCCCGCTCGCGGCCTGGCCGGCGTCGGCGCCCACACCGGCCAGCCCGGTCAGGACGATGACGAAGGAGCTCGTGAAGCCGACGAGGGCCGAGACCACACCGGCGGTGACCGGGCGGGACAGGGCGCCGTCCGACGCCGGACCGGGGGGCATCGGCCGGCTCAGGCGGCGGCGCGGCAGGCGGCGCAGGTGCCGAAGATCTCCAGCGTGTGGCTGACGTCGGCGAAGCCGTGCTCGCCGGCCACCTCGTCGGCCCAGCGCTCGACCGCGGGGCCGGCGACCTCGACGGTGCGGCCGCAGGTGCGGCAGACCAGGTGGTGGTGGTGCTGGCTGCTGCAGCGGCGGTAGAGCGCCTCGCCGGTGTCGGTGCGGATCGAGTCCAGCTCCCCGTCGTCGGCCAGCGACTGCACGGCGCGGTAGACCGTGGACAGGCCGACCCGGGCGCCGGCGGAGCGCAGCAGGGCGTACACGTCCTGCGCGCTGTGGAACCCCTCCAGGTCGGCGAAGAGCAGCCGGATGGCGTCGCGCCGCGGAGCGGGACGCGGCTGGGTCACGAGCCCATCGTGGCACGCGCCGTCCGGGGAGCCGGTCAGCCGAACGAGCGCCCCTCGCCGCGGTAGGTGTCGAACGCGCCGGTCAGCCGGTCGCCGGCCAGCGTGTGGAGCACCGCGACGTGCTCGGCGACCTCGCCGGCCTTCGCGTGCCGGACCCAGACCCGGTCGCCCACCCGCAGCCGGTCGGCGGCCGCACCGCGCAGGGGTGTCTGCACCTCGCCGGCCCCCTCGGTGCCGACCATCGTCAGCCCGGCCGGGTGCACCGGCGTGGGCAGCCGGTCGGCGCCGGCCGGCCCCGAGGCGATCCACCCGCCGCCGGCCACGGTGACGGTGCCGGGCGCGGGGCGGCGGGTCACCGGCAGGGCGAAGAGGACGGCGGGGCTGCCGCGGAAGGCCCGGTACCCGTCGAAGAGCGTGGGGGAGTAGAGCCCGGACCCGGCGGCGAGCTCGGTGACCGAGGCGTCGGCCGTCGTCGTCTCCAGGCTGCCGGTGCCGCCGCCGTTGACGAACTCGAGGTCCGCCACCTCGCGGACCGCGGTGACGGCAGCGCCCCGGCGTCCGGTGAGCTCCCGCACGGACACCGCCTGCATCCCGCGGACCGCCAGACCCCGCAGGGGCCGGCCCGGCGGCGAGTTCTGCACGCCGGCCACCTGGGCCTCGTAGGCCATCAGCCCGACCAGCCGGAACCCCGGCCGCCCGCTCACGGTCCGGGCCAGCGCCGCGGCCTGCTCGGGCGTGTGCACCGGTGAGCGCCGGACCCCGACGTGCACCCGTCCGCCGGCGGCCCGCAGCGACGCGTCGAGGTCCAGGCAGATCCGCAGCTCGGGGCGGGCGCCCGGGGCGGTGACGGCGTCGACCAGGTCCAGCTGCTCGGGGGAGTCGACCATCAGCGTCACGCGGGCGGCGAGCTCCGGGTCGGCGGCCAGCGTCCGCAGCGCCGTCCGGTCGGCCGTGGGGTAGCCGACGACGACGTCGGTGGACACCGGGTCGTCGCCGCCGGCCAGCCACAGCGCCTCGGGCAGCGTGTAGGCGAGCACCCCGGCGAAGCCGGGACGGGCCAGCACCCGGCGCAGCACCGGGCGGCTGCGCACCGACTTGCTGGCCACCCGGATCGGCCGGCCGCCGGCCCGCCGCTCCAGGTCGGCGGCGTTGGCGTCGAGGGCGTCGAGGTCGAGGACCGCCAGGGGCGGGTCCAGGTCGGCCGTCGCCGCGTCCAGCCGGCTCCGCGCCGTGTCGTCGTCCACGACGGACGAGCATGGTGCGCCGCAGCGAAGTGGGTCAAGTGTCCCACTAGGGTGCGCTGCTGTGACCACGAGCTGGCGCAACTGGGCGGGGAACCAGCGGGCCGACGGCGTCACGGTGCTGCACCCGGCCGGCACCGAGGACCTCGCGCGGGCGCTGACGACGGCGGCTGGCGCGGGCCGGCGGGTGCGCCCGCTGGGCAGCGGCCACTCGTTCACCGCCGTCGGCCGCCCCGACGAGGTCGCCCTCGCCTTCGACCGGCACGCCGCGCTGGTCGACGTCGGCCCGACCGGCCTGGTCACCGTGCAGGCCGGGATGCCGCTGCACCGGCTGAACGCCGAGCTGGCCGCCCGCGGCTGGGCGCTCACCAACCTCGGCGACATCGACCGGCAGACCGTCGCCGGGGCGCTGTCGACCGGCACCCACGGCACCGGCGCGGCCTTCGGCGGCCTCGCCACCCAGCTGCGCGCCCTCACGCTGGTCACCGCCGGTGGCGAGGTGCTGCGCTGCTCGGCGGCCGAGCACCCCGAGGTGTTCTCCGCCGCCCGCATCTCGCTGGGCGCCCTCGGCGTCCTCGACACGGTGACGCTGCAGGCGGTGCCGGCCTTCGCCCTGCGCGCCGAGGAGGGGTCGGCGGGGCTGGACGAGCTGCTCGACGGGTTCACCGGCTACACGACCTCGGCCGACCACGTGGAGTTCTACTGGTTCCCGCACACCGACCGGTGCCTGACCAAGCGCAACACCCGGGTGGCTCTGGACGACCTCGCCCCGCTGCCGCGGCTGCGCGCGTTCTGGGACGACGAGGTGCTCGCGAACGCCGGCCTGGCCGCGGTCGTCGCGACCGGCCGCCGGGTGCCGGCGCTGGTCGCCCCGCTGGCCCGGTTCTCCGCAGGAGCGCTGGGCGCCCGGACGTACACCGACGTCGCGCACCGGGTGTTCGTGTCGCGGCGCCGGGTGCGCTTCCGGGAGATGGAGTACGCCGTGCCCCGCGAGGCCGCCCCGGAGGTCCTGGCCGAGCTCCGGCGGGCGGTCGACGCGAGCGACTGGCGGGTGCCCTTCCCGGTCGAGGTGCGGGTGGCCGCGGCCGACGACGTCCCGCTCTCCACGGCGTCGGGCCGGGACACCGCCTACGTCGCCGTCCACGTGCCCGCCCGGAGCGAGCCGGGGGAGTACTTCGCCACCTTCGAGGCGATCGCCGGCGCGGTGGGCGGCCGCCCGCACTGGGGCAAGCTGCACTCCCTCGACGCGGCCGCCCTGGCCGGGCGCTATCCCCGGTTCGGCGAGTTCACCGCGCTGCGCGACCGGCTCGACCCCACCGGCGTGCTCGCCAACGCGCACCTCGACCGCGTCCTCGGGCGGGCCTGACGTGCCCCGGCTGCCGGTCACCGACCGGCGGGAGGCCCTCGTCGAGGCCGCGCTCCGCGTGATGGCCCGCGACGGGCTCGCCGCAGGCACCACCCGCGCCGTCGTCGCCGAGGCGGGGATGTCGCTGGCGAGCTTCCACTACGCCTTCGCCTCCCGCGACGAGCTGCTCGCCGAGCTGGTGCGCCGGGTGGTCGGCCGCGAGCTCGCCGCCGCGACCGCCGTCCTGGACCCGGCCGACGGCCTCGCCGGCTGCCTGCGCGCGGCCGCCGGCGGCTACCTCGCCCACCTCGAGGACGATCCCGGCGCCGAGCAGCTGAGGCTCGAGCTGACCCTGCACGCCGTGCGCGACCCCGCCCTGCACGCGGTGGCCCGCGAGCAGTACCGCGCCTACACCGACGCGGCGGCGACCCTGCTGGATCAGGCCGCCGCCCTCACCGGCTCGACGTGGGGCCGCCCCGTGCCCGAGCTCGCCCGGTTGCTGGTCACCCTCGTCGACGGCGCGACCACCACCTGGCTGGTCGACCGCGACACCGCCGCCACCCGCGCCGCCCTCGACGCCGCGGTGGAGCTGTTCGCCGTCCGGTACACCGCATGACCGCCGCGCCGCCCAGGATCGACCGCGCCTGGACCCTGCGCTTCGGGCTCGCCTGGCTCGGGCTGTGGGCCGCCCAGCTGGCTCCGGTGCAGCTGCTGCTGCCGGTCCAGCTGGACGACCTCGACCCGGCGCACAAGGTCCGCGATCTCGCGCTCGTCAACGGCCTGGCCGGGCTGGCGGCGCTGGTCGCGCTTCCCGTCTTCGGCGCGCTCTGCGACCGCACGCGCTCGCGGTGGGGACGGCGCCGCGTCTGGATCGCCGGCGGGGTCGCGGGCTACGCCGTCGGGCTGGTCCTCACCGGGTTTGCCGGCACCTGGCAGCTCGTCGCGGTCACCTGGCTGCTCGCCCAGGTGGGCATGTACGCGGCGATGGCGGGGCTGACCGCCGCCATCGTCGACCAGGTGCCGGCCGATCAGCGCGGCGCGGCGTCGGCCGCCGTCTACGCCCCGCAGGCGATCGGCATCGTCGTCGGCCTGGGGCTGGTCACCGCGCTCGGCGGCGGAGTGGCGCCGGGCTACCTCGCGCTGACGGTGCTCCTCGTGGCCTCCGCCGTCCCGTGGCTGCGCCGATCCCGGGACCCCGAGCCCGGGCCCGGGGGCCGCCCGGTCTCCCTCGCCGCGGCGGTGCGCGCCACCTGGGAGGCGCCGACCCGGTCGCCGGACTACGCCTGGGCCTTCGCCGGCCGCCTGCTGGTCAGCCTCGGCAACGCCCTCGGGACGACGTACCTCCTCTACTTCCTCGACGACGGGCTGCGCGTCGACGACCCCGAGGGCTCGCTGCTGGTCCTGACGCTCGTGTACGTCGTAGCGACGGTCACGGCGACGTGGGCCGGCGGGGTGCTGTCGGACCGCACCGGCCGGCGGCGGGTGTTCGTCGGCTGGGCCGCCGTCCTCCAGGCGCTGGCGTGCGGCCTGCTCGTCGTGGCGCCCAGCTGGCCGGCGGCGCTGGGAGCCGGGGTGCTGCTCGGTGCCGGGTACGGCGCCTACACCTCGGTCGACCAGGCGCTGGTGACCCAGGTGCTGCCCGACGCGCGCACGCTGGCCGGCGACCTCGGCGTGATGAACGTGGCCCTGGTCGCCCCCCAGGCGCTGGCCCCGCTGCTGGCCGGCGCAGTGATCGGGCTGTCCGGCTACGGCGCGCTCTTCACCCTGGCCGGCCTGTGCACCGTGCTCGGCGCCGTGTCCGTGACGAGGATCCGCTCGGTGCGCTAGAGGTCGACGTCGGGCTCGCCGGTGCCGCCGATGCGGTCCAGCTCCTCCAGCTCCAGCGGTCCGAGCACCCGCGCGCCGGCCTGCAGGTTCTCCTCCAGGTGCGCCACGGACGACGTCCCGGGGATCAGCAGGATGTTCGGGCTGCGGGCCAGCAACCAGGCGAGCGCGACCTGCATCGGCGTCGTCTCCAGCCGCCGCGCCACGGTGTCCAGCGCCGCGGACTGGATGGGCGTGAAGCCGCCGAGCGGGAAGAACGGCACGAACGCGATGCCCTCGTGGGCCAGGGCGTCGACCAGCGGGTCGTCGTCGCGGTGCACCAGGTTGTAGTGGTTCTGCACCTGGACGACCGGGGCGATGGCCCGGGCCTCGGCGAACATCTGGGTGGTCACGTTGCTGACGCCCAGGTGCCGGATCAGGCCCTGCTGCTGCAGCTCGGCCAGGGTCTCGAACGGCTCGGCGAGCGACCGCTCGATCGGGGCCTCGTACCCGGGCATCCGGAGGTTGACCACGTCGAGGACGTCCACGCCGAGGTTGCGCAGGTTGTCGTGCACCGCCGAGCGCAGCTCGTCGGGGGTCAACGCCTCGGGCCAGTCACCCTCGGGGGTGCGGCGGGCCCCGACCTTCGTCACGACGGTGAGCCCGTCGTAGGGGTGCAGCGCCTCGCGGAGGATCTCGTTGGTCACGTGCGGGCCGTAGTAGTCGCTGGTGTCGATGTGGTCGACGCCCAGCTCGACCGCCCGGCGGAGGACGGCGACCGCGGCCGCCCGGTCGGCCGGCGGGCCCATCACGTGCGGGCCGGCCAGCTGCATGGCGCCGTAGCCCAGGCGGTACACCGGCCGGTCGCCGAGGGGGAACTGGCCGGAACGCGTCGCGTCGATCGTCATGTCCGACTCCTACCCGCCCGGCCGCCGGTATGCGCGTGGGCGGGGCGCCGCTGGCCGGCACCCCGCCCACGCGCGGCCGGCTCAGGGGGTGAGCAGCACCTTCACCGCGCCGTCCTTCTTCTCCCGGAAGTTCGCGTAGGCCTCGGGAGCCTGCTCGAGCGGCACGTGGTGGGTCGCGAAGTCGTCGACGCCCAGCGGGTCGCCCTCGGCGAGGATCGGCAGGATGTCGGGCACCCAGCGCCACACGTTGGCCTGACCCATGCGCAGCTGGATCTGCTTGTCGAACATCCGCATGAGCGGCAGCGGGTCGGTGGCCCCGCCGTAGACGCCGGACAGCGAGATGGTGCCGCCGCGGCGGACCGCCTCGATCGCGGTGTTGAGCGCGGCCAGCCGGTCGACGCCGGCGACCTGCATGACCTTCTCCATGATCGCGTCCGGGACGATCGCGGTGGCCTTCTGAGCCAGCGAGGCCAGCGGCGAGCCGTGCGCCTCCATGCCGACCGCGTCGATGACGGCGTCCGGGCCGCGGCCGTCGGTGGCGTCGCGGATCTCCTGGACGACGTCGGCCTGCGTGGTGGAGCGGATGACCTGGGTGCCGCGCGCGGTGGCCCGGGCGATCCGCTCCGGGACGACGTCGGACGCCCACACCTTCTCGATGCCGAGGTGGGAGGCGATGCGGGTGCACATGTCGCCGATCGGCCCGAGCCCGAGGACCAGCAGCGTGCCGCCCGGCGGGACCGCGGCGTACTGCACCGCCTGCCAGGCGGTCGGCAGCACGTCGGAGAGGTAGACCCAGCGGTCGTCGGGCAGACCGTCGGGCACCTTGATCGGCAGCGTGTTGCCGAAGGGCACCCGGAGGTACTCGGCCTGGCCGCCGGGCACCTGGCCGTAGAGCTTCGTGTAGCCGAACAGCGAGGCGCCGAAGCCCTTGTCGCGGTTCTGCGTCGTCTCGCACTGGGACTGCAGCCCCTGCGAGCACATCCAGCAGGTGCCACAGGAGATGTTGAACGGCACGACGACTCGGTCCCCGGGCTTGACGGCGGTCACGTCCTTGCCCACCTCGCGGACGATCCCCATGGGCTCGTGACCCATGACGTCGCCGACGCTCATGAACGGCGCCATGACCTCGATGAGGTGCAGATCCGAGCCGCAGATGCCGGTGGACGTCACCTCGACGACGACGTCGGTCTGCTCCTCGATCCTCGGGTCGGGGACGGTGTCCACCCGGACGTCGGCTCGGCCGTGCCAGGTCACTGCGCGCATACGTGGAGCTCCTCTAGTCGTCGTCGGGAGGGTCCGACCAGAGGCTTCTGCCCGGCCGTGAGCCTCATCGCCCCTGGTTCAGGGTTCAACCGGCGTGCCTGTCACTCAGCGTGATGCTGGATCGACGGAGTGCTTAATGACATCCGTGCAGGTCAGTGGCCTACGCCACACAACCAATGGGACCTACCCCGTCTCACAGATCACGAACCGATCACGCCGTGTTTACATGGCTCCCGTTCCTTCCCCGGACCACCCACGCAACACGTCCTTGTCCCCTGCGGAAGACAGGTGCATGTCCCAGCTCCACCACGACCCCGACCTCGACGAGGCGGCGGTGCCCGCTCCGGGCTCCGGCACCCCCCTCGACGGCCCGCGGGAGGTGCCTTCCGGGCGCCCCGCTGTGGCTCCGGCGGAGGTCTCGTCCACCCCCAGCTCCCGTGGCGTCACCCCCAGCAGCGCGGCCTCCCGCGCCGCGGCCGCGGCCCGCAGCGCCCGTCGGGCGGGCGTGGAGATCGGGGCCCGCTCGGTCGTCGGCGTCCGTGCGGTCGCCGCGGCGGCGCGCCGGATGCGCCCCGACGTTGAGACGTCCGTCCCGGAGTCGCACCTGGCCGGTCCGGGGGACCTGGCGGAGCTCGCGGAGCAGGCCGAGGTGACGGCGCTGGCCGGCCTCGGCGAGGTCGCCGCACTGCCCGAGGTCCAGGAGCTCCCTGAGCCCCCCGCGGAGCCCGAGGCCCCCGCCGCCGAGGCCCTCGACGGCGAGGCCCTCGACGGCGAGGCCCCCGACGCCGAGGCGCCCGAGGCCGAGGACGGCCCCGAGCGCTGCACCGTGCCGCACGTCGTCGCGGGCCGGGGCCGGCACCGCGCCGCCCTGGTGCGCCGCCGTCCGGCCCTCGTCCTCGCCGCCGTGCTGGTCGCCGGGACCGGCCTAGGGGTGCTGGCCGGGAGCGACACCGAGGCGCAGGCGGACACCTCGCCGGCGGTGGAGGAGTCGGTGAGCGTCGCCCGGGCCCTCGGCATCGAGGGCACCGCGCCCGCTCCGGTGGCCGACGACGCGGCCCGGCTCGCCGAGCTCGCGTCCAGCCGCGCCACCCGGGACATCGAGCAGTTCGCCGCCGCCCAGGTGCAGAGCGAGGCCGACCAGCGGGTCAGCGCGTACTACGCGGCGCTGGCCGCCGAGGCGGCCCGGCCGAAGGCGGTCCTGCCCGTCCAGGGGGCGCGGCTCACCAGCACCTTCGGCGCCCGCTGGGGCACCCTGCACGCCGGCATCGACCTGGCCGCGCCGATGGACACCCCCGAGTACGCCGCCGCGGACGGCGTCGTCCTCGAGGCCGGACCGGCCAGCGGCTTCGGCCTGGCGGTCTACATCCAGCACGACAACGGCGACGTCACCGTCTACGGCCACATGGACCAGATCCTGGTCCAGCCGGGGCAGGTCGTGCGCGCCGGCGACACCATCGCCCTGCTGGGCAACCGCGGTCAGTCCACCGGCCCGCACCTGCACTTCGAGGTGCACCAGGGTGGCCTCGACGGCACGAGGATCGACCCCCTCCCGTGGCTGCGGGAGCGCGGCGTCCAGATCTGAGCCGCGAGCCGCATCTCCTCGACGCCCCCCGCCCGGTCCCCCCGGTCGGGGGGCGTCGTCCGTACGGGCGGGCCGAGGTGGGGCACACTCGGTGAGCAGGCCGGACGGGAGGGGAGAGTCGCTGATGGGGCACGACCACGGCCACTCGCACGGCCACTCCCACGGCACGGCCGCGGCGGGGCACCGGCGGCGCCTGGCCGTCGTCCTGGGCCTGACGCTCGCGGTCCTCGCCGCCGAGGTGCTCGGCGCCGTCGTCTCCGGATCGCTCGCGCTCGTGGCCGACGCCGGGCACATGGCCACCGACGCCCTCGGGATCGGCCTGGCGCTGGCGGCGGTGTCGCTCGCCCAGCGGCCGCCCACCGGCCGCCGGACCTTCGGCTTCCAGCGGGTGGAGATCCTCGCCGCCTTTGCCAACGGCGGGCTGCTGCTCGCGGTCGGGGTCTTCGTGCTGGTCGAGGCGATCCGCCGGATCGGCGACCCGCCAGACGTCGACGCCGGGATCATGCTGCTGGCCGCGGGCGCCGGCCTGCTGGTCAACCTCGTCGGCATGGCGATCCTGCACCGCGGCCGGGACGAGTCGCTCAACGTCCGGGGCGCCTACCTCGAGGTGTTCTCCGACGCCCTCGGCTCGGTCGCCGTGCTCGTCGCGGCCGGTGTCATCGCGCTCACCGGCTGGACCCCGGCCGACACGGTCGCGTCGGTGCTCATCGGCTGCCTGGTGCTGCCGCGGGCGTGGGCGCTGCTCCGCGAGGCGCTCGACGTGCTCCTCGAGGCCGCCCCGCGGGGCGTCGACCTCGACGAGGTCCGCACCCACATCCTCGAGGTCGACGGCGTGCTCGCCGTCCACGACCTGCACGCGTGGACCATCACCTCGGGGCTGCCGGTGCTGTCCGCGCACGTCGTCGTCACCGACGAGGCCCTGGACGGCGGCCACGGCGGGCGGGTGCTCGACGAGCTGTGCGCCTGCCTCGGCGACTGCTTCGACGTCGAGCACTGCACCTTCCAGCTCGAAGCGGCCACGCACGCCGCCCACGAGGCCCCCGTCCACGACTGAGGCCGCTCCCTCACGTTCCCGTGGTGGGACAGTGGGGAGCGACGTCGGCCTGGGCTGGAGGACATCGGTGGACCACGGGCACCACTCGGGCATGTGGGTGCCCGGCGAACCGCCGACGCTGGGGCGGCTGTTCCTGCCGCACCTGGAGCCGTGGTCGGTCCTGCCCGTGCTCAGCGTGCTGGGGCTGGTCCTCTACCTCGTCGCCGTCGTGCGGCTGCGCCGGACGGGGGTGAGCTGGCCCTGGTGGCGGACGGCGTCCTGGGTGGCCGGCACGGTCTCGCTGTTCGCGGTCACCGGCACCTGGTTCAACGGCTACAGCATGGTGCTGTTCAGCCTGCACATGACCCAGCACATGGTGCTGTCGATGCTGACCCCGCTGCTGCTGCTCTGCGCGGCCCCGGTGACGCTGGCCCTGCGCACCCTGCCGCGCGGGAAGGACCTGGCCGGGGTGCCGCGGGCGCTGCTGCTCGACGGGCTGCACAGCCGGGTCGCGCAGGCGATCTGCTCGCCGGCGTTCACCATCCCGCTGTTCATCGCGAGCCTCTACGGCATCTACTTCACCCCGCTGTTCGACGCGCTGATGTCCTCGCCCGTCGGACACCAGTTCATGCTCACCCACTTCGTCGTCGTCGGGCTGCTGTTCTTCGGGCCCGTCCTCGCCCAGGACCCGTGGCCCCGCCAGGTCGGGCACGGCGGGCGGCTCCTCGAGCTGATGGCGCCGGTGCCCTTCCACGCGTTCTTCGGCGTCGCGGTGATGCTGTCGACCTCGCTGGTGGTCGAGACCTTCGCCGAGCCGCCGGCCGGCTGGGGGACCGACGCGCTCCGCGACCAGGGCGTCGCCGGGGGCATCGCCTGGTCGTTCGGCGAGCTGCCGACCGCGCTGGTGCTCGTCGTCGTCCTCGGCTCGTGGATGCGCTCGGAGGAGCGCCGGGCCCGGCGCCTGGACCGCGCCGCCGACCGCACCGAGGACGCCGAGCTGGAGGCCTACAACGCCCGGCTGCGCGCGCTGGCCGACAACCGCTGATCGGCCGCGCCGGGATCAGGTGACCTGATCCCGGCGCGTCCTCCCCCACGGTCTGCCGTGGGGGAGGACGCGTTGCCGTGGGGGAGGACGCCGGGCAGCGACCTCAGCCGACGTGGACCGGCGCCGCCCCCTCGGCGGGCAGGTCCTCCTTCGTCGCCTTGATCAGGACGGCGGAGACGACGGCGCCCGCGAGGAGCAGCACCGAGGCCCAGGTGAAGGCGGTCGTGTAGCCCTCCACCTGCGCGGCGATGGGCGCCTGCGGGTCCCCGTCGGCCACGAGGTCGGCCAGGGCCGTGCTGGTCGCGCCCACCGAGAGGCTGGCCAGCAGTGCCGTCCCGACGGAGGCGCCGACCTGCTGCGTGGCGTTGAGCAGGGCGCTGGCCGCGCCGGCGTCGTGCTGCCCGGCGCCCAGCAGGGCCAGGTTCGACAGCGGCACCATCGTGAAGCCCAGCCCCAGGCCCAACAGCAGCTGCGCCGGGAACGGCAGGGCCCAGAACCCGGTGTCGAGGTCGACGAGGCTGAGGAGGAACAGGCCCGCTGCCGCCAGGAGGCCACCGGCCACCATGAGCGGCTTGGGCCCGGTCCGCACGACCAGGGCGCTCGCGGCGCCGGCGGCGATCAGCACCCCCACCGTGGTCGGCAGCGAGGCCAGGCCCGCCTCCACGGGCGTGTACTCCAGCACCTGCTGGAAGTAGAGGCTGAGGAAGAAGAACGCCCCCAGCAGGCCGGCGCCCAGGAGCGCGGCGGTCAGGTAGGCCCCGCCGCGGTTGCGGTCGGCGACCAGCCGGATCGGCATCAGCGGGTTGCGGACCCGGCGCTCGAACAGCACGAACGCCACGACCAGCGCGACGCCGAGGACGATGAACAGCCAGGCGAGGCCGTCGGTCCAGCCGCTGTCGGGCACGACGATCGCGGCACCGGTGCCCTGCGCGGCCTCGTTGGCCGCCGCCGCCTCGGCCGCGTTGGTCTGCGACGTCTCGGCGACGCGGGTGAAGCCGTACACGAACGAGGCCAGGCCGAGCGTGATGAGGACGGCGCCCGGGATGTCGTACTTCGTGTCGCCCGGGGCCCGGCTCTCCGGCACGAAGGGGATCGCCAGGGCGACGGCGACGGCGGCCACCGGCAGGTTGACCCAGAAGCACCAGCGCCAGTCGGCGTACTCGGTCAGGACGCCACCGAGGAGCAGGCCGACGGCCGACCCGCCGCCGGCGATGGCGCCGTAGACGGCGAAGGCCTTGGCGCGCTCCCGGGCGTCGGTGAACAGCACCGTGATCAGCGCCAGGGACGCCGGGGCGAGCAGGGCACCGAAGGCACCCTGGAGGGCACGGGCGGCGAAGAGCATGCCCTCGTTCTGGGCGAGCCCCCCGAGCGCCGAGGCGAGGGCGAACCCGGCGGCACCGACGAGGTAGGTGCGCTTGCGGCCCCAGAAGTCGGCGATCCGGCCGCCCAGGAGCAGGAAGCCGCCGAAGGTCAGGGTGTAGGCGGTGACGATCCACTGCTGGGACGCCGACGAGATGTCGAGGTCGGCCGACACCGCGGGCAGCGCGATGTTGACGATCGTCGCGTCGAGGATGACCAGCAGGACGGTCAGGGCGATGACGCCGAGAGCGAGCCAGCGCCGCTCGTAGGGCTCGTCGGGGAGGGTCTCCGCGCCGGCCGGCGGGGAGGTGTGCTCAGACATGGGGGAGTTCCTCGGGATGGCAGGGAAGGCGGCCGAGATCGTCGACCGACCGGAGAAGTTATCGGCCTGCGACGATCGGGTCGTGCCCGTTTCGCTGGTCATGACGGCCGACACGCACGTACCCAAGCGGTCGCGTGACCTACCTCATGCCCTGTGGACGGCGATCGAGGCCGCCGACCTCGTGGTGCACGCCGGCGACTGGGTCGACGCCGCCCTGCTCGACCTGATCGAGAAGCGCTCCCGCCGGCTGCTGGCCGTCTACGGCAACAACGACCACGGGCCGCTGCGGGAGCGGTTGCCGGAGGTCGCCCGTGCCGAGGTCGAGGGCGTGCGGCTGGCCGTCGTCCACGAGACCGGCGACGCCAAGGGCCGCGAGGCCCGGTGCGCGCTCCGGTTCCCCGACGACGACGTCCTGGTGTTCGGCCACAGCCACATCCCCTGGGACACCACCGCGCCCACCGGCCTGCGGCTGCTCAACCCCGGCTCGCCGACCGACCGCCGGCGCCAGCCGCACGGCACCTTCCTCACCGCGGTCGCGGCCGGCGGGGCGCTGCACGACGTCACGCTCCACGCGGTCCCCCGGTGAGCCCGGGGCGGCCGTTCCCCGCCGCCGCGGTCGACCTGCTCGCCTGCCCGGTGTGCGCGGCGCCGCTGGAGCCGCTGCCGGGGGACGCCGGCCTGCGGTGCACGGCGGGCCACGCCTTCGACCGGGCCCGGCAGGGGCACGTCACGCTGCTGCCGCCGGGGCGGTCGCCGGCGACCGGCGACTCCGCGCAGATGGTCGCCGACCGGGTGGCCTTCCTCGGCTCGGGCGCCTTCGCGGGCATCAGCCGTGCGCTCGGCGACGCCGTGCTGGTGGGGGAGGAACCGCCGGCGACGCTGCTCGACCTGGGCGGCGGTACGGGCCACCACCTCGCGGCCGTGCTGGACCGACTGCCGGACGCCACGGGGATCGTCCTCGACGCCTCCCGCTACGCCGCCCGCCGCGCCGCCGCCGTCTCCCCGCGGGTGCTGGCGGTGGTCGCCGACGCCTGGGCCCGCCTGCCGGTCCGCGACGCCGCGGTGGACCGGGTCCTCGGGGTCTTCGCGCCGCGCAACGGACCGGAGACCGCCCGGGTGCTGCGGCCCGGTGGGCGGCTCGTCGTCGTCACCCCGGCCGGCGACCACCTCGCCGAGCTGGTCGGCCCGCTGGACCTGCTGCGGGTGGACCCGGACAAGGAGGCCCGCCTGTCGGGGGCGCTCGAGCCGCACCTGGCGCCCCTCGCGACGACCGCCCACCGCGAGCTGCTGGAGCTGTCCCACGCGGCCGTGGGCACCCTCGTCGGGATGGGTCCGCACGCCCGCCACCTGGTCCCCGCCGAGCTCGCCGCTGCGGTCGGCGGGCTCCCCGAACCGGTGCGGGTGACGGTCTCGGTGCAGATCAGCAGCTGGGCTCCCACGGTGTGACCGCACCGTGACGCGCGGGGCCCGGCGTCGGCGCGAAGTCCGCCGGGAGCACGGTCTAAGCTCGCGCCGTGACGATCGCACCGGCGCCGATCGTGAGCCGGCCCAGCCCGGCTCGCGAGGTCGAGAAGGGCTCGCGGCTCTCGAATCTGCTGCGGACCACCGACCACAAGACCATCGGCTTGATGTACCTGGTCACCTCGTTCGTGTTCTTCGCGATCGGCGGCCTGATGGCCATGCTGATGCGCGGAGAGCTCGCGCAGCCGGGCCTGCAGTACCTCTCACCCGAGCAGTACAACCAGCTGGTCACGATGCACGGCACGATCATGCTGCTGATGTTCGCGACGCCGCTGTTCTTCGCGTTCGCGAACCTGATCATGCCGCTGCAGATCGGCGCCCCTGACGTCGCGTTCCCGCGACTGAACGCGCTGTCGTACTGGCTGTTCCTCTTCGGCTCCACCATGGCGGTCTCCGGGTTCCTCACCCCGAGCGGCGCCGCCGACTTCGGCTGGTACGCCTACGCCCCGCTGTCGGACGCCGTGCACTCGCCCGGCGCCGGCGCCACGCTGTGGTTCTCCGGCCTGGCGGTCAGCGGTCTGGGCACGATCCTCGGTGGCGTCAACTTCATCGCCACGATCATCTGCCTGCGCGCCCCCGGCATGACGATGTTCCGGATGCCGATCTTCACCTGGAACACGCTGGTCACCAGCCTGCTGATCCTCTTCGCGTTCCCGATCCTGACCGCGGCGATCATGGGCATGCTGGCCGATCGAAATCTCGGGTCGCTGATCTTCTCCCGCGAGAACGGCGGGGCGATGCTGTGGCAGCACCTGTTCTGGTTCTTCGGGCATCCCGAGGTCTACATCATCGCGCTGCCGTTCTTCGGCATCGTCACCGAGATCATCCCGGTGTTCAGCCGGAAACCGCTGTTCGGCTACAAGGGCATGGTCGGCGCGACGCTGCTGATCGCGATCTTGTCCGTGGCCGTGTGGGCGCACCACATGTACGCCACCGGCGCGGTCCTGCTGCCGTTCTTCGCCTTCACGACCTACCTGATCGCCGTGCCGACCGGCATCAAGTTCTTCAACTGGATCGGCACCATGTGGCGCGGCCAGATGACCTTCGAGACGCCGATGCTGTTCTCGCTGGGCTTCATGGTCACGTTCCTCCTGGGTGGCCTGACCGGTGTGCTGCTGGCCAGCCCGCCGCTGGACTTCCACCTCAACGACAGCTACTTCGTCGTCGCCCACTTCCACTACGTCGTCTTCGGCACCGTGGTGTTCGCCGCCTACGCCGGCGTCTACTTCTGGTTCCCCAAGATGTCGGGCCGGATGATGGACGAGCGGCTGGGCAAGCTGCAGTTCTGGCTGACGTTCATCGGCTTCCACGGCACGTTCCTGGTGCAGCACTGGCTGGGCGGTGAGGGCATGCCGCGCCGGTACGTGAACTACCAGGAGATCGACGGCTTCACGACGCTGAACGTCATCTCGACGGTGTTCTCGTTCGTGCTCGGTGCCTCCCTGATCCCGTTCGTCTACAACGTGGTCAAGTCGTGGAAGCACGGCCAGCTCGCGCTGCGCGACGACCCCTGGGGCCACGGCAACTCGCTGGAGTGGGCGACCTCGTCCCCGCCGCCACGGCACAACTTCACGTCCATCCCGAAGATCCGTTCGGAGCGGCCGGCGTTCGAGGCGCACTACCCGCACCTCATCGAGCGGCTGCACGCGGAGGCGCACGTCGGCAAGCGGCACGAGCCGTACGCCGCGGAGCTCGGCGGCACCGCCGGCCCCCGCCAGGGGCCGAACGACCCCGACCCCACCTGATCGACCGCTGGACCGCCGGAGGCCCGGGACCGTCATGGTCCCGGGCCTCCGGCGCTCTCCGCGCCGGAAGGGCCGGTGAGCGGGCGGTCCCCGGCGGTGCGGCACGATGACCGCGTGTCGCTGGACCCCGCCCCCCGCACCCTCCGTCCGGCTCCCACCTCCCGGCCCAGCGCGGTCCTGACCGTCAGCGGCCCGGACCGTCCGGGCGTCACCGCCCGGCTGTTCACCGCACTCGCGGCCCCCGACGACGGCGTGCCTGCGGTCGAGGTGCTGGACGTCGAGCAGGTGGTGGTGCACGGGCAGCTCGTGCTCGGCGTCGTCGTCGCCCCGGGATCCGACGGGGAGGGCACGACGGCGCTGGTCGCCCGCCTGGCCGAGCTCGCGTCGCGGGTCGCCGCCGACACCGGCATGCAGGTGGCGGTCGAGGCCGCGGCCGACGGCGTCGCGGCAGCCGGCGGGGACCGCCCGCACCACGTGATCCTGCTCGGCCGTCCCGTGCTGCCCGGAGCCGTCGCCGGAGCGGCCCGCGCCATCGCCGGTGCCGGGGCGAACATCGACGCGATCCGACGGCTGTCGGACTACCCCGTGACCAGCTTCGAGCTCACCGTGTCCGGTGCCGAGGCCACCGAACTGCGCACCGTGCTCGCCGCCGTGGCCGCCGAGACGGGCACGGACATCGCGGTCGAGCGGGTGGGCCTCGCCCGCCGCAGCAAGCGGCTGATCGTGCTCGACGTCGACTCCACGCTGGTCCGGGGCGAGGTCATCGACGAGCTCGCCGCCCGTGCCGGGCGCGCCGCGGAGGTCGCGCGCATCACCGCGGCCGCGATGAACGGCGAGCTGGACTTCGCCGAGTCGCTCCGGGCCCGGGTCGGCGCGCTGGCCGGGCTGCCCGTCGAGGTGCTGGACGAGGTGCGGGAGGCCCTGGTGCTCACCCCGGGCGCCCGCACCCTCATCCGCACGCTGCAGCGGCTCGGCTTCCGCTGCGGCATCGTCAGCGGCGGCTTCACGCAGATCACCGACCCGCTCGCCGAGAGCCTCGGCCTGGACTTCGCCGCGGCCAACACCCTCGAGGTGGCCGACGGCCGGCTCACCGGCGGGCTGGTCGGCGAGATCGTCGACCGCGCCGGCAAGGCCCGGGCTCTGGCCCGCTTCGCCGGGCAGTACGGGATCCCGCTGGAGCAGACCGTGGCCGTCGGCGACGGCGCCAACGACCTCGACATGCTCAACGCCGCCGGCCTGGGCATCGCGTTCAACGCCAAGCCCGTCGTCCGCGAGCAGGCGCACACCGCGCTCAACCAGCCCTACCTCGACGCCGTCCTGCAGGTGCTCGGCTTCACGAGGGACGAGGTCCTCGACGCGATGTGATCTGGCTCTTGCGGTGTCTCCCGCGGTTCTGCGGTGTTGCAGCGCCGCAGGAGCGTGAGGAACACCGCAAGAGTGCGGTCACGTCGGGCGGTGGACGGTGCCCTCGAGCTGGACGCCGGCGGTGCGGAGCTGGTCGAGCGCGGCCTCGACGGTCGCCTCGGCGACGCCCGCGGTGAGCGGCAGCAGGACGCGGGTCGAGAACCCCTCCGCGACCGCGTCGAGGGCGGTGGCGCGGACGCAGTGGTCGGTGGCGATGCCGACGACGTCGACGGAGTCCACCGCCCGCGACCGCAGCCACTCGGCCAGCGGGACGCCGTCGGACCGCGCCTCGAAGCCGGAGTAGGCGGCCGCGTACTCGCCCTTGTCGAAGACCGCCTCGATCGGCTCGCGGTCCAGCCGCGGGTGCAGCTCCACCCCGCCGGTGCCGACCACGCAGTGCGCCGGCCAGCTGTCGACGAAGTCGGGGGAGTGCGAGAAGTGGCCGCCCGGGTCGACGTGGTGGTCGCGCGTGGCGACCACGTGAGCGTAGCCGCCGGAGCGGGCGTGCTCACCGATCGCGGCGGCGACGTCCGAACCGCCGGCCACGGCGAGGCTGCCGCCCTCGCAGAAGTCGTTCTGCACGTCGATCACCAGCAGGGCGCGGGTCATGGGGACTCCTCTCAGGCGTGGACGGTCTCGATGGCGCAGTCGCCGCGGGAGAGGGCGAACGCCTCGGGGGGCATCGTCGCCCGGACCCGCCGGTGGTGCTCGCGGGCTTCCGCCAGCGCGTCGACGGGGGAGAGCTCCCGGCACACGCGGCCGTCGCGGACCAGCTCGACCACCAGCTCGCGGTCGCCGTCCTGCGGCTCGATCGGCTGCGCGCACACGATCTCGGTGGTCGCCGTGCCCGACGCGTCGTGCCGGCGGACGGCGTGCTTGCGGCCCCCCACCGAGTTCTTGCCCTCGGACCGCTTGGCGACGGGGACGCCGTCCCGCTCGACCAGCTTGTAGACCATGCCGGCGGTGGGGGCGCCGGAGCCGGTCACCAGGGAGGTACCGACGCCGTAGCCGTCGACCGGGGCGGCCATGAGGCCGGCGATCGCGTACTCGTCGAGGTCGCTCGTCACGATGATCCGGGTGCGGGTGGCGCCCAGGGAGTCCAGCAGCTCGCGGGCGTGGGAGGCCAGCGTCGGCAGGTCACCGGAGTCCAGCCGGATCGCGCCGAGCTCCGGGCCGGCGACCTCGACGGCGGTGCGGATGCCCTGCTCGACGTCGTAGGTGTCCACCAGCAGCGTCGTCCCGGTGCCGAGCGTGGCGACCTGCGCGCGGAAGGCCGAGGCCTCGTCGTCGTGCAGCAGCGTGAAGGCGTGCGCGCTGGTCCCGGTGGTGGGCACCCCGTAGCGCCGTCCCGCCTCGAGGTTCGAGCTGGAGGCGAAGCCGACCAGGGAGGCGGCGCGGGCGGCGGCCACCGCGGCTGCCTCGTGCGTGCGCCGCGAGCCCATCTCGATGCACGGCCGGTCGCACGCGGCGCCGACCATCCGGGCCGCGGCCGACGCGATCGCGCTGTCGTGGTTGAGCACCGACAGCACCAGGGTCTCCAGGAGGACGCCCTCGGCGAAGGAGGCCCGCACGGTCAGCACCGGCGACCCCGGGAAGAAGTACTCGCCCTCGGCGTAGCCGTCGACGTCGCCGCTGAAGCGGAAGTCGGCCAGCCAGTCCAGCAGGCGGGGGTCGGTCACCCCCTGCGCGCGCAGCGTGGCGAGCTCGTCGTCCCCGAAGCGGAAGCCGGGCAGGGCCTCCAGCAGCCGGCCGGTGCCGGCCACGACGCCGTAGCGGCGGCCGTGCGGCAGCCGGCGGGCGAAGACCTCGAAGACGCAGTCGCGGTCGGCGGTGCCGTCGGCCAGCGCGGCGGCGACCATGGTGAGTTCGTACCGGTCGGTGAGCAGGGCCGTTCCCGTCGACATGCGTCCGAGCCTAGGCAGGACGGCGCGCCCCGACCTGCCGAGAGGTGTCGTCCTAAGCTCTACGACGTGGCCGGACCGCTCGCGCCGACACGGTCCCCGGAGACCGTCGTCGAGGAGGAGAACGACCTCGACCGTCCCTGGGTGACCGTCGTCTGGGACGACCCGGTGAACCTCATGACCTACGTGACCTTCGTCTTCCAGGAGCTCTTCGGCTACGACGAGGCGAAGGCGACCGAGCTCATGCTCCAGGTGCACCACGAGGGGAAGGCGATCGTCAGCTCCGGCCCCCGGGAGCGGATGGAGCACGACACCAGCCGGCTGCACGCCTACGGGCTGTGGGCCAGCTACCAGAAGGACTCATGAAGCCGTTCCGCCGGAAGGGCGACGAGTACGTCGCCCGACTCGACCCCGCCGAGGCCGGCATCGTCGGCCTGCTTCTCGACCAGCTCGAGCAGCTGCTCACCGGCGAGGAGGACGACGTCGAGGGCGACGAGGTCGTGGCCCGGCTGCTGCCCGAGGGGCACCGGGGCGACCCGGCTCTGGCGGCGGACTACCGCGAGCTCACCCGGGACAGCCTCGTGGCGGGCAAGGCCGACGACCTGGCGATGGTGCGCGCGACGCTGCCGGCCGAGGGCGGGGCGCTGCGCCTGGACGCCGACCAGGCCACCGCGTGGCTGCGCACCACCAACGACCTGCGGCTGGCCCTGGGCACCCGGCTGGGCATCAGCGCCGACACCGAACCCCCGGAGGAGCTGGCCAGCGAGGCCGACCAGCAGCTGGCGGTCTACTACTGGCTCACCGCCGTGCAGGGGTCGCTGGTCGACGCGCTCGTCGCGGGTCGCGCCGGCCGAAGGTCGTGAGCACCAGCAGCGCGAGCAGCACCGTGAGCGCGAAGAACACGTAGACGAAGCCGTGCAGGTCGACGTCCTGGATCGCGGCGGCGATGGTCGACAGGAGCGTCAGGCCGGCCGCTCCGAGGAGCAGCACGAGGGCCAGGAAGCGCAGCACCACGACGACGATCAGCGACGTGCGGTCGCTCGGGTCGCTGCTCAGCCCGTTGCGGCGGCGCAGGAGCCCGCGGACGCCGAGGACGAGCGCCGGCAGGGCGAGCAGCGCGACCACCGCGGCCAGGAGGAGTTCGACGAGCACGGGACGGAACGGTATCGCCTGGCGCTCGGCGTGACCGGCGCCACGGATGCGGCGTCGCCCACGTCCCCGCCGTCCCCCGGTCGGAGGACGGCGGCAGTGCCCGGATGCCGGGCGCCTAGACTGTCGGGCGTGCTGCGCATCGACCGCGCGACCTACGACGCCATCGTGGCCCACGCCCGGGAGGACCACCCGGACGAGGCCTGTGGCGTCGTCGCCGGTCCCGAGGGCAGCGACCGGCCCGAGCGGTTCATCCCGATGCTCAACGCCGCGCGGTCGCCCACGTTCTACGAGTTCGACTCCGGCGACCTGCTGCGGCTGTACCGGGAGATGGACGACCGGGACGAGGAGCCGGTGGTGATCTACCACTCGCACACCGCCACCGAGGCGTACCCCTCGCGCACGGACATCTCGTACGCGTCGGAGCCCAACGCCCACTACGTGCTGGTCTCCACCCGGCACCACGAGGGGCAGACCGGCCTGGCCGGGGACGACGTCGAGTTCCGCAGCTTCCGGATCGTCGATGGCTCGGTCACCGAGGAGGACGTCGAGGTCGTCGAGTCCTACCTGTTCGGCCACTCGCCGACCACCGTCGTCTACGACTAGGCCGCGCTGTGCCGTGGGGCACGGAATCCCGCACGGCGACCGGGCGTTGCCCGAACTGACGAACCACCCCGCTGTCGTACAGCGGTGCCCGCACCCAGCCCACTCCTGAGGAGAACCGCACGCCATGGCCATCGAGGTCCGTATCCCGACCATCCTGCGCACCCACACCGGTGGGGCGAAGACCGTGGAGGGCAGCGGCGCCACCCTCGGCGCCCTCGTCGACGACCTCGACAGCCAGCACCCCGGCCTCAAGAACCGCCTCGTGACCGAGGAGGGCAAGCTGCACCGCTTCGTGAACGTCTACGTCAACGACGAGGACGTCCGCTTCACCGGCGCGCTCGACACCTCGGTCAAGGACGGCGACTCCGTGACGATCCTCCCCGCGGTCGCCGGCGGCTGCTGAGGCAGCTGCCTCACCTGTCCCTCCTCCCCGGAAGAGCTCTCATGGCCCGCTTCGCCTCCCTCGTCGACTCCCTCGGCGGCACCCCGCTCGTGGGGCTGCCGCGGCTGTCGCCGACCCCCGACGTCCGGCTGTGGGCCAAGCTCGAGGACCACAACCCGACCGGGTCGATCAAGGACCGCGCGGCCATCGCGATGATCGAGGCGGCGGAGAAGGACGGCCGGCTCCAGCCGGGGGCCACGATCCTGGAGCCCACCAGCGGCAACACCGGGATCTCGCTGGCGATGGTCGCCCGTCAGCGCGGCTACAAGCTGATCTGCGTCATGCCCGAGAACACCTCGATCGAGCGGCGCCAGCTGCTGGAGATGTACGGCGCGCAGATCATCGGCTCCCCGGCCGCGGGCGGCTCGAACCAGGCCGTCGCCATGGCCAAGGAGCTCGCCGCCGAGCACGACGACTGGGTGATGCTCTACCAGTACGGCAACCCCGCGAACGCCGAGGCGCACTACACCGGCACCGGTCCCGAGATCCTCGCCGACCTGCCGTCGATCACCCACTTCGTCGCGGGCCTGGGCACCACGGGCACCCTGATGGGCTGCTCCCGCTACTTCCGCGAGCGCAAGCCCGACGTCCAGGTCATCGCCGCCGAACCGCGCTACGGCGAGCTGGTCTACGGCCTGCGCAACATCGACGAGGGTTTCATCCCCGAGCTGTACGACGCCTCGCTGCTGGACTCGCGGTTCAGCGTGGGCCCGGAGGACGCCATCCACCGCACCCGCCAGCTGGTGGAGCGCGAGGGCATCTTCGCGGGCATCTCGACCGGGGCGATCCTGCACGCCGCGCTGGGCATCGCCGACCGGGAGGTCGCCGCCGGCCGTCGGGCCGACATCGTCTTCATCGTCTGCGACGGCGGCTGGAAGTACCTGTCCACCGGCGCCTACGCGGGCACGCTCGACGAGGCGACCGCCGCGCTCGAGGGCCAGCTCTGGGCCTAGCGGTCCGGCGCCCGTCCCGCACGGAGTCCCGCCGCCGGTTAGCCTGACCCGCGCCATGGGGATGCGACGGGAGTACCGGTGAGGCTCACGGTGGTCGGCTGCTCGGGCAGCGGGCCGGGCCCGGCGTCGGCGGCGTCCTGCTACCTCGTCGAGCACGACGGCTTCCGGGTGCTGCTGGACCTGGGGAACGGTGCGTTCGGCCCGCTCCAGGCGGTGGCCGACCCCGACTCGATCGACGCGGTGCTGCTCACCCACCTGCACGCCGACCACTGCCTCGACGTCGCCCCGTTCGTGGTCTGGCACCGCTGGTCGGGCCGCAGCTCGGGGCGGCGGATCCCGCTGATCGCCCCGGCGGGCGCCGAGCGGCGGCTGGCCGTGATCTGCGAGGAGGGCGGCAAGCCGCTCACCGACGTCTTCGACTTCCGGGTCACCCCGGTGACCGCGGAGCTCGGCCCGTTCGCCGTGCAGACGGCGCGGACCGAGCACCCCGTCGAGTGCCACGCCGTCCGGCTCACCGCGCACGGCTCGTCGCTGGTCTACAGCGGTGACACCGGGCCCAGCGACGGGGTGGCACACCTCGCCCGGGGCGCCGACGTGCTCCTGGCCGAGGCCGCGCACCCCGACGTCCCGGACCTGCCGCCGGCGCTGCACCTGACCGGACGGCAGGCCGGCGAGCTCGCGGCCACGGCGCGCGTGGGGCGGCTGCTGGTCACCCACGTCCCCGCCTGGGTGGACCCCGACGCGCAGCTGGCCGGGGCCCGCGCGGTCTTCCCCGCCGCCGAACTCGTCCGCACCGGCGCGAGCTACGAGATCTAGGAGAGGGCGGGCATGGCCGACGACGAGAGGGACGGCGTCCGGCTGACCTCGCTGGACTCCGAGCTCGGGGACGGGCTCGGGGTGACCAAGGGCGACCTCGTCGACCACCTCGACGGGTTCGCCGACCGGCTGGTGCCGCTGCTGGCCGGCCGGCCGCTGTCGGTGATGCGGGTACGTCCCGGCGCGGCACCGTTCATGCAGCGCAACGTGCCCAAGGGCGCGCCGGAGTGGGTCCGCACCGTCGCGACGTGGTCGGCGTCGGTCTCCCGGGAGATCCACCAGGTGCTCTGCGACGACCGCCGGACGCTGCTCTGGCTGGCCAACCAGCGGGCAGTGGAGTTCCACGTGCCGTTCCTGCCGGCCGGGGCGACGCAGCCCACGGGCCTGGTGCTCGACCTCGACCCGCCCGAGGGCGCGGACTTCTCCGTCGTGGTGGCGGCGGCCGACCTCGTCCGGCGGGCACTGGACGGAGCGGGGCTCGCCGGGGCCGTGAAGACCAGCGGCTCCAAGGGCGTGCACGTCGTCGTGCCGATCCGGGACGCCGACCCCGTGGACGCGGCCGCGGCCACCCGTGCGCTGGCCGCGCGGGCGGCGGCGCTGGACCCGGAGGTCGCCACCACCGCCTACATCAAGGAGGACCGGCACGGCCTGGTCTTCGTCGACTCCACCCGGTCGGGGACGGCGACGATCGTCGCGGCCTACAGCCCCCGCGTGCGCCCCGGTCTCCCGGTGTCGGCGCCGGTGGACTGGGCGGAGCTCGCCGCTGCCGACCCGCGCCGGGTCACCGTGCGGACGGCGGGCGAGCTGCTCGGTGCCGGGGACCCCTGGGCGGCGGCACTACCGGAACCGCAGGCGCTCCCCGCTGAGCTGGTCGCGGAGGGGCACACCATCCCCGTGGCCCGGGTGGCGGCGATGCACGAGGGCCGCCGCCGGGCCCGCGCGAAGCGAGCGGCGGAGGAGGGCTCGTGAAGGTCCGCATCGGGATCGGTCTGGGGCCGACGGCGACGGCGGAGGACACGACCGCGCTCGTCGACCGGCTGGAGCAGGCCGGGGTCGACTCGCTGTGGTTCTCCGAGCAGGTCGCCGCACCGCTGGTCGACCCGGTGGTGGGCCTGGCGTACGCGGCGTCGCGGACCCGCCGGCTGAAGCTCGGCACGGGGGTCAGCGTGCTGCCCGGCCGCCATCCGGTGCTGGTCGCCAAGGAGCTCGCGTCGCTGGCCTGGCTGGCGCCACGCCGGATCCTGCCGGTGTTCGGGCTGCAGCCGGCGCGCGAGGCCGAGCGGGCGTACTTCCCGGTGCCGGCCGGCCGGCGTGGCGCGGTGCTCGACGAGTCCCTGACGCTCGTGCGGCGCCTGCTCAGCGAGCCCCGGGTGACGTTCGCCGGGGAGTTCTTCACCGTCGAGGACGCATCCGTCGGGTTCCGGCTCGAGCGTCCGCTGGACCTCTGGCTGGGCGGCTCGGCCCCGGCCGGGCTGCGCCGGGTGGGCCGGCTGGCCGACGGCTGGCTGGGCAGCTTCCTCACCCCGGCGGAGGCCGCGGACGCCGTCGGGACGATCCGATCCGCCGCCGCCGAGGCCGGGCGCACGATCGACGACGACCACTACGGGATGAGCCTGCCGGTCGCGCTCGACGGCGCCGACGAGCGGACCCTCGCCGCCGTGGCCGCGCGCCGCCCCGGTACCGACCCCCGGGCGCTCGTGCCGCACGGGTGGGACGAGCTGCGCCGGGTGGTCTCGGCGCACGTGGACGCCGGGGTGAGCAAGTTCGTCGTCCGCCCGTCCGGGGCGCCCGCCTCGTGGGACCGCTTCGTCGACGAGTTCTGCGCCGAGCTGCTCCCGCTGCAGACCTAGGGGTACGACGGTCCGCGGCACCGTCCACAGGCCGGCCGCCGTCCACAGTCCGCCCGGCGGCGTCCAGCGGGAGGTCGGTCCCGCCGGACAGGCTCCGCCCATGTCCCTCGACCCGCAGATCACCGCCTTCCTCGACCAGGAGGACGCCCACCTCGCCGCCGTCCTCCGCGAGCACCGCTGGGCGGTGCAGTGGGTCGGCCCCGGCGAGGAGTCCGGCCAGCCGCCCTTCGCCTACACGATCGGGCTGTTCGGCCTCGGGCACCCCGAGCTCGTCGTCAGCGGGGTCGGGCCCGCCGTCGCCCGCGGCATGCTGAACTGGGCCGCGGCGCTCGTGATCGCCGGCCGCGACCTCGTCCCCGGCGAGGAGCTGAGCCGGGAGACCGGCGGCCGGCTGGTCGTGGAGGTGTGCCCCAACCCCGGCGAGGTCGTGTTCGGCGCGAACCGCTGGTACCGCCGGCCGGACGAGTTCTCGGTGCCCGCCCACCAGCTGACCTGGCCCGACGCCGAGGGCCGCTTCCCGTGGGACGACGGCTACACCGAGCCCCCCGGCGGCCAGGCCCGGCCGGGGGAGTGGAGTGCCTGACCGCGGCTCAGCCGGCGGGGTCGACGACGTACTGGCCCATCATCCCCTGGTCCTCGTGCCACAGGACGTGGCAGTGGTACATGAACGGCGTCCGGTCGTCGGCCGGCTGGGCGAAGTGCACCAGCAGCTGGAGCGGGGTGCGGGGCGGGACGTAGACGGTGTCCTTCCACCCGGCCAGCTCCGGCGGCGGAGGTGCCCCGCCGACCGACAGCACCCGGAAGCGGACGCCGTGCGGGTGGAAGCTGTGCGGCTGCTCGTGCCCGCTGGTGACCGTCCACACCTCGGTGGCGCCCAGCGGGACACGCAGGTCGATCCGCCCCGGGTCGTGGACCTGCCCGTTGATCCGGCCGGCCGACAGCTGGAACGTCTGCTCCCCGGTCGCGGTGGCCGGGTCGGGGGCCGGGACGTCGGCCGGCGCGGCCGGGAGCTCCGGCGACGGGGCGAGCTCTGCGGCCGCACGCAGCTCGAGCAGCGGCAGCGGCTCCGCGGCACCGTAGGTCTCGGCCAGCTGGGGGAGCAGGCCCAGGTCCGGCGGCAGGGACACCAGGCCGATCCGCTCACCGGGGTCCAGCCCGACCACCACCTCGGCGCGCTCGCCGGGGGAGAGCCGCACCGACCGCACCGGCAGCGGTGCCGCGAGCAGACCGCCGTCGGTGCCGACCAGCGTGAGCTCCCGGCCGTCGGCGGCGGCCAGCGCGTAGACCCGGGCCGGGGAGGCGTTGACCACCCGGAGGCGCACCCGGGTGGAGGTCACCGGGAGGCAGCCGCCGGCCACCCCGTTGACCAGGACCGCGTCGCCCAGCGGCCCGATCGCCGTCCGCGTCTCCTCGTCGATCCGCCCGTCGGTGGTGAACCGGGGGTCGGAGAGCAGCAGTGGGACGTCGTCCACCCCGTACTCGGAGGGGAGCCCGGGTGGCGCGTCGTCGTCGTCCACGAGGAAGACGCCGGCCAGGCCGCGCAGCACCTGACCGGTCGTGGCCCCGTGCGGGTGCGGGTGGTACCAGAGCGTGGCCGCAGGCTGGGCGACCGTCCAGCTGGGCCAGACGGTGCCTCCGGGCGCGACGGGGGCGTGCGGGCCGCCGTCGGCGGCGCCCGGCAGCTCCATGCCGTGCCAGTGCAGCGTGGTCTCCTCCAGCAGCTCGTTGACCACCTCCACCCGCACCGTCTCCCCGCGCCGCGCCCGCAGCGTCGGGCCGAGGTAGGCGCCCTCGTAGCCGCAGGTGGGGGTGTCGGTCCTGGCGCGGAACTGCGCGGTCCCGGCCTGCGCCCGCAGCCGGAAGACCCGGACCCCGTCGGCGTCGACCCTGGAGGGCGCCGCCGGCGGGGCAGCGACGATCGGGGTGCCGTCGTCGGCCAGCGCGGGGGAAGGGCGCCGGGGCGACGACGAAGCGGCGGAGCGGGCGGGGTCGGCGGTGCAGGCGCACAGCAGGGGCAGGGAGAGCGCGGAGAGTGCGCCGCCCAGCAGCGCCCGCCGGCTGAGCACGCCGATCGGGGGCCGCCGGGGGGCGCCGGGGCGACCGGTCCTCCCGGCGGCACCGCGGCTCATGCGACCGTGACGGCCGCGATCATGCCGAGCATGAAGTGCGGCGGGCTGGCCTCGTCGTGGCTGACCGGGCAGATCAGCAGGTAGTCGCCGGCCGGCAGGTCGAGGGTGACCCCGCCGGTCGCGCCCGCGGGGGCGTAGGTCTCGCCCAGCAGCTCGATCTCCGCGAACGAGCCCTCCGGGTCGGCGACGAACTCCTCCGGTGTCAGCGTCTGGCCCTCGGCCACGGCGGCGATGAGCATGACGTGCTCCTCCCCGGCCTCGGTCTCGTTGGGCATCACGAACGTGGTGAGGCCGGCGTCGAGCACGGCAGGGACGCCCTCGAACGTGTAGTCGACGGCGGTGACGGTGACGGCGGTGTGACCGCACTCGTCGGCCACCGTGCTCTCGATGGTGCCGACCGCGTCGGCGGTGCCGGGCTCGTACAGCCCGCTCGAGTCGCCGCCGGCCAGCTGCTGCTGCACGTGGTGCAGCGTCGCGGCGGCGTCGGCGGCGGCGTCCGGGGCGTTCGCGACGATCGCCGCGACCGGGTCGGCCAGAGCCTCGCCGAAGGCGGCGACGTCCTCGGCGCTGGGCTCACCGGTCTCCCCGCCCTCCGGCCGGGGCGTGGCGTCGTAGTCGACGACGCCCTGGCAGAAGGCGTCGGTGTCCGCCGGGGTGACCTCGGCCGTGTCGCCGGCGGCCGACGTCGGGGTGTCGCCGCCGTCGTCGTCGGTGCTGCAGCCGGCGGCCGCCAGCATCGCGGCGAGGCAGCCCGCGGCGAGCAGGCGGGTCGAGGTGGTCGTGCGGGACATGGGAGGTCTCCCCGAGGGTCGGTGGTCGCGTCCACCGGACCCTCGCGCGGCGCGTGACCCGGGCACGAGGGACGGCCGTCCCGATCCGCCGGGAACCGGTCCCGGGACCTCGGCCCGTGCGCGGCGGCGGTCACGGTCAGGCGACGGTCAGCGACGTGATCATGCCGAGCACGAAGTGCGGGGGAGACGTCTCGTCGGCCGAGATCGGGCAGAGGAGCAGGTAGCTGCCCGGCTCGAGGTCGAGGGTGATGCCGCCCTGGGTGTGCGGCGGGGCGAACGCGCCTCCGACGATCTCCAGGCGACCGAAGCTGCCCTCGGGGTCGGCCATGAACTCGACGGGTGTGATCGCCTGCCCGTCGGTCGGCCGGGCCACGAGCATCACGTGCTCCTGGTCGTGGTCGGACATGTTGGCCATGAGGAAGTTCGTCTCGCCGGCGGGGAGGGTGGCCGGCACGCCCTCGAAGTTGTAGTCGACGGCGGACACGGCGACGTTGGTGTACCCGCACTCGTCGGCGACAGCCTGCTCGATCGTGTTCAGGGTCTCGAAGGTCGCGGGATCGGCGAAGACGGAGCCGTCGCCGTCCGTCAGCCGCTGCTGGATCTCGGCGAGGTCGGCCGCGGCGTCGGCGGCCGCGTCCGGCGCGGCGTCGACGATCGTCTGGACCGGCTCGGCCAGCTGCTCGCCGAACGCGGTCGACTCCTCGGCGCTCGGGGTGTCGCTCTCGGGCGAGGGGAGGGCGTCCATGGTGATGACCGCCTGGCAGAAGTCGTCCACGTCGGCCGCGGCGGAACTGCTCGCCGTACCGCTCGACGCCGCCTCGGCGGTGTCGTCGTCGTCGGAGGACCCGCAGCCGGCGAGCAGGAGCACGGTGGCGAGCGAGCCGCCCGCGAGGGCACGGGTGAGGTGGGTGCTGCGGGTCATGGGGATCGGGCCTCTCGAGCGGACGGACGACGACGGATCGATCGTCGGGTCCGACCGGGGCCCTCGGCGGGGGTGCCAGCACCCGGCTCCGCGGCGGTCAACCCCTCGCAGCCGGCGGGGGCAGCCCACACGCACGACGCCCCGCCGGGCCGGGGCCGGGCGGGGCGTCGGGGGCGAGCGGGTCAGAGACCGAGGTCGCGCCGGAGCTTGGCGACGTGGCCGGTGGCCTTGACGTTGTAGGCGGCCTTCTCGATCCGGCCGTCGGCGTCGATGACGAAGGTCGACCGGATCACCCCGACGACCTCCTTGCCGTAGAGCTTCTTCGGCCCGAAGGCGCCGTAGGCCCGCAGCACCGCCTTGTCGACGTCGGAGACGAGCGTGATGCCCAGCTGCTCCTTGTCGCGGAAGCGCAGCAGCTTGGCCGGCGGGTCGGGCGAGATCCCGATGATGTCCAGCCCGGCCTCGGCGAGCTCGCCGGCGGCGGCGGTGAAGTCCACCGCCTGCGTCGTGCAGCCCGGGGTGAGCGCGGCCGGGTAGGCGTAGACGATCACGCGGCGCCCGCGGTGCTCCGACAGCGCGACGGGGTTGCCGTCGGCGTCGGGGAGGGTGAAGTCCGGCGCCGGGTCACCGGGGGAGAGCCGGACGGGGGCGGCGTCCGTGGAGGCGGTGTCGGTCATGCCGCGCATCCTGCCGTGCTCGGCCGACCGGATCCACGCCGGAGGGTGCGGCCGGCCGGTCAGCCCCGGAGGAAGGACAGCCGGACGTGGCGCTGCGGGTTGTCCCCGTTGGGATCGACCAGGCAGATCCGCTGCCAGGTGCCCAGCTGCATGCGGCCCTCCAGCACCGGGACGGTGGCGTGCGGCGGCACGAACGCCGGCAGCACGTGGTCGCGGCCGTGCCCCGGGCTGCCGTGCCGGTGCCGCCAGCGGTCGTCGGGTGGCAGGAGGACGTCGAGCTGGGCCAGCAGGTCGGGGTCGCTGCCGGACCCGGTCTCGATGATCGCGATGCCGGCGGTCGCGTGCGGCACGAACACCTGCAGCAGGCCGTCGGTCTCGGCGGCGACGAACGCGGCGCACTCGTCGGTCAGGTCGACGACGGCGGGCGCACCGCCGGTCCGGACGGCACGGAGCTCGGATCGCATGGCGCCGATCCTGCCGGAGCCCCGGTCCGTCGTCCTCCCGCACCGCAGCGCGTCCTCCCTCACCGCAGACGGTGGGGGAGGACGCGCGGGGATCAGGTCACCTGATCGTCGCCGGAGCGCGGGTCAGCCCGGGTGTGCCCACAGCAGCGCACTACTGTCGACTCACGTGACTCCCGCCCCGCAGACCCCTCGTCCCGACGGCCGCGCGGCCGACCAGCTGCGCCCGGTCACGATCACCCGCAACTGGCTCGACCACGCCGAGGGCTCGGTGCTGGTGGAGTTCGGCCGCACCCGGGTGCTCTGCGCCGCCAGCGTCACCGAGGGCGTGCCCCGCTGGCGCAAGGGCTCCGGCCTGGGCTGGGTGACCGCCGAGTACTCGATGCTGCCGCGCGCCACGCACACCCGCGGCGACCGCGAGTCGGTGAAGGGCCGCATCGGGGGACGGACGCACGAGATCAGCCGGCTGATCGGCCGCTCGCTGCGCGCCTCGATCGACCTGGCCGCGCTCGGCGAGAACAGCATCGCCCTCGACTGCGACGTCCTCCAGGCCGACGGCGGGACCCGGACCGCGGCCATCACCGGCGCCTACGTGGCGCTGGCCGACGCCGTCTCCTGGCTGGGTGAGCGGGGGAAGCTGGGCAAGGCGCAGCCGCTGCCGCGGTCGGTGGCCGCGGTCAGCGTCGGCGTGATCGACGGCGAGCCGCGGCTGGACCTCGCCTACGAGGAGGACGTCCGCGCCGGCACCGACATGAACGTCGTCTGCACCGGCGACGGCGGGTTCGTCGAGGTGCAGGGGACGGCGGAGGGTGCGGTGTTCGACCGGCCGACCCTCGACGCCCTGCTGGACCTCGCCGTCGCCGGTTGCGCCGAATTGACCGCGATCCAGCAGCGGGCCCTGTCGGCATGAGCACCCGGCTGGTCCTCGCGACCCGGAACGCGGGCAAGCTGGCCGAGCTGCAGCGGCTGCTGGCCGGCGCGGTCCCGGGCGTCACCGTCGTCGGCCTGCGCGACGTGCCGGAGTACAAGGAGGCGCCGGAGACCGGTGCGACGTTTGCGGAGAACGCGCTGCTCAAGGCCCGCGAGGCGGTCCGGTACACGGGTCTGCCGGCGGTGGCCGACGACTCGGGGATCACCGTCGACGCGCTCAACGGGATGCCCGGCATCCTGTCGGCGCGCTGGTCGGGCCGGCACGGGGACGACGCCGCCAACACCGCCCTCCTGCTCGCGCAGATCGCCGACGTGCCCGACGAGCGGCGCGGCGCGGGGTTCGTCTGCGCCGCGGCCCTCGTCACCCCCGACGGCGGGGAGTGGGTCCTCGAGCGCGAGTGGCGCGGGCGGGTGGTCCGCGAGCCGCGGGGGACCAACGGCTTCGGCTACGACCCCGTCTTCGTGCCCGACGGGCTGGAGCTCACCTCCGCCGAGCTCGCACCCGGGGAGAAGGACGCGAGGAGCCACCGGGCCCAGGCCTTCGCGGCCCTGGTCCCGGTGGTCGCCGAGGCGCTCGGGGAGCGCTGAACCGCAGCACGAGGACGCCGGGTCAGCCGGCGGCCGGCGCGGAGCCCAGCCAGTCGAAGGGGTCGCCCGCCTCGGGAGCGGCGTGGCGGCCGGTGCGCATCCACGCGGCGCGGAAGTCGGCGGGCGAGGCCCAGCCGGGCTCGTCGGCGGTCTCGGGAGCGCGGTGCCGGCCGGGAGCGTGGGGGAGGACAGCGGTCATGCTCCGGACGTCGGCACGGTCGCCGTCGTCCCGCAGTCACGGCGGAGGCGACCCGACCCGATCGGGTGACGCGCCGTGCCGGCCGCGGGGCCGACGGCGCGGCTAGGGTCGCCGCGGTCGACGGCGACGGCGCCGTCGGGAGAGGACTCCGGGTGCACGCCGACCGCCGGGCCTGGCTGGCCTCCCTGCGTCCCGGGCCGGTCGGTTACCGGCCCCTCGACCTCGCCCGCGGCGGCCTGGGTGCGCTGGTGGGCATCGTCGTCGCCGCGCTCGCGGCCCGGGTGCTGCCGGGCGGACCGGCGGCGCTGCCCTTCATCGTGGCGCCGATGGGCGCCACCGCGGTGCTGCTGTTCGCCGCGCCGGCCAGCCCGCTGGCGCAGCCGTGGTCGGTGCTGGTCGGCAACGTCGTCTCGACGCTGGTCGGGGTCACCGCCGGGAAGCTGATCGACGACGTGGCGCTGGCCGCCGCGGTCGCCGTGGGCTGCGCGATCGTGGTCATGATGCTGCTGCGCTGCGTGCACCCGCCGGGCGGTGCGTGCGCGCTGTTCGCCGCGGTCGGCGGCTCGGCGGTGGCCGAGCAGGGATACGCCTTCGCCGTCCTGCCGGTCGGCGTGAACACCGTCGTCCTGCTGGCGGTCGGCGCGCTGGTCAACAACCTGACCGGCCGGCCGTATCCGCACGTGCCCCCGCCCCCGCCGCCGAGCCAGGGCACCGACCTCGCGCCCAGCGAGCGGGTCGGCGTCTCCACCGAGGACGTCACCCGGGCGATCGCCCGGCTCGACCGCGGCCTGGACGTGCTGCCCGGCGACGTCGTCGCGCTCGTCCGTGATGCGGAGGCGCACGCACTGGACCGCCGGCTCGGGCGACTGCGGGTGGGCGCCCTCATGGCGCGGGACGTGAAGAGCGTCCTGCCGGGGGACACCCTGTACCGGGCCCGGATGGTGATCAACCAGCACCACGTCAAGGCGGTGCCGGTGGTCGACGCCGAGCACCGGGTCGTCGGGATCATCACGGTGTTCGACCTGTTCAACCGCGACGTCGTCGAGTTCGACCCGGTGTCGAAGGTGATGACGACGCCGGTCACCACCGTCTCCGAGGACACGCCGGTGGCCGAGCTGGTCGAGCTGATGACCGACCGCGGGCTGCGCAACCTGCCCGTGGTCGACGGCGACGGACGGCTGGTCGGGATCATCACGCGGACCGAGCTCATCGCCGTGCTGCACCGGGCGCTGGTCGGCTCCTGACCGCGGGGCGTAACCGCATCGGGCGGAGATTGGCCGCGGGGGTACCGCGCGCGGACGGCGTCGCCTTGGATCAGCCGGTGCCGTCCCTCCTGCAGAAGCTGCTGTCGTCGCTCGCCGTGGTCGGCGCGGCGGCGGCGCTGCCCCTCGTCGCGTCGGTCGGGTCGTTCTCCCCGGACGCCGACCCCTTCCCGCACTCGGTCGAGGGCCCCGCCGTCCAGGAGTGACGCGGCCCGGGGGAGGGCATCCGGGAACCGTGCGCATCGACGTGGCGGCGGTCCGCGAGCTGCGGTTCGACGACGGGACGCCGGTGACCGCCGCCTCCGGGATCGCCCCGCTCGGCGACGGCTGGCTGGTCGTGCAGGACGACGCCACGACCGCCGCCTGGCTCCGGCCGGACTCGGTCCTCCCGGTGCGGCTGCTCCCCCCGGTCGACGGGCTCGACCACTTCAGCGAGCGCGCGGGGACCAAGCACCTCAAGCCCGACCTCGAGGTCGCCTGCCCGGTCGAGGTCGACGGCGCCCCGGCGGTGCTCGCGCTGGGCTCCGGTTCGTCGCCCCGCCGCATGCGGGGCGTGCTCGTGCGCCTCGCCGGTGGGGTGCCGGTCGCCGTGGCCGCCGACCTCACCCCGCTGTACCAGCGGGTCGCCCAGGCGCTCGGCGTGCCGCCGGACCGGCTGAACCTCGAGGGCGCCAGCCGGCACGGGGACACCGTGCGCTGGTTCCAGCGCGGCAACCTGGCCGCCGGCGTGCCCTCTGCGGGGGTGGACCTCCCCCTGGCGCCCCTGGTCCGCGCCGTGCTCGACGGGACGGGTGCGGCGTCGGTACCGGTCGGCGCGGTCCACCGCTACGACCTGGGCGAGGTCGCGGGCGTCGGCCTGGCGGTGACCGACGCCGTCGCCCTGCCGGACGGGCGGACCCTGCTCAGCGCGGCGGCGGAGGACACGCCGAACGCGGTCGACGACGGTCCGGTGGTCGCCACCGCGCTGGCCCTGGTCGACGGCGACCGGCTCCTCGACGTCACGCCGCTGCCGACGCCGGGCGGTCGCGTGCACAAGGTGGAGGGGCTGGCCCTGCGCGGGGTGGACGGCGAGGTGGTGACGCTCCTCGCCGTGGTGGACGACGACGACCCCGCCCTGCCCTCGACGCTGCTGGAGCTGCGGGTGCGGCTGGGCTGAGGAGAGGGGTGTCAGGCGGTGAGGTCCCGGAGGACGGCGAGCGAGGCCAGGCGGGTCGGGTGGTCCTCGCCGAGCGCGGTGGCGTTGAGCGTCGTCGCCCCGGCCTCGGCGAAGGCGGCGACCCGCTCGGCGACGAACCCGCGGGGCCCGACCAGGGACACCCCGCGGACCAGCTCGTCGGGCAGCGCCGCGGCCGCCTGCTGCTGTCGCCCACCGAGGTAGAGCTCCTGCACCTCCCCGGCGGCATCGGGGAAGCCGTACCGGACGGCGAGGTCGTTGTAGAAGTTCCGCCCGCGGGCCCCCATGCCGCCGATGTACAGCGCGAGGTGCTGGCGCACGCGGCGCAGCGCCCGCTCCGCCTCGTCGGCGTCCTCGGTGACCAGGAGGGAGGTGTCGGCGACGACGTCGAGCGGGCCGAGCGCGGGATCCCGGCGCGCGGTGCCCTCGGCGAGCGGCCCGCCGAACGCGTCCGCCGCCCGTTCCGGCAGGTAGAAGACCGGCTCCCACGCCTCGAACAGCTCGGCGGCCAGCGCCACGTTCTTCGGCCCGAGCGCCGCGAGCATCAGCGGGATGCGGTCGCGGACCGGGTGGTTGACCAGCTTCAGCGGCTTGCCCAGCCCGCTGCCGCCGCGCTCGGGGGTCAGCGGCACCTGCACGTGCGGGCCGTCGTGCTCGAGCAGCTCCCGCCGCCAGACCTGCCGGCAGACGTCGACGACCTCCCGGGTCCGGGCCAGGGGAGCGGTGTACGGGACGCCGTGGAAGCCCTCGACCACCTGGGGGCCGGAGGCGCCGAGGCCGAGGGTGAACCGGCCCTCGGAGACCGAGTCCAGCCCGGCCGCGGTCATCGCCAGCAGCGCCGGCGTCCGGGAGTAGACGTTCAGGATCCCGGCGGCCAGCTGCAGGGTCGTCGTCCGGGCGGCGAGGTAGCCGAGCTGGCTGACCGCGTCGAAGGACCAGGCCTCCGGCACGAAGACGATGTCCAGGCCCGCGGCCTCGTACTCGCCGATGACGGCGGCGGCCTCGCGGAAGCCCCCGCTGTAGGACAGCGGCATCCCGATCCGCATGCGGGTCACCGCCCGGTCCAGACCGGCGGGCGCTTCTCCAGGAAGGCGCGCACGCCCTCCTTCGCGTCGGCGGACCCGGACGTGCTGTGGGCGTGCTCTCGGGTGAGCTCCCACTGCACCTGCTCGGCGGCCCGGGCGCCGTCGCGCAGCCCGAGCGCGATCCGCTTGCTCGCCTGCACCGCGAGGGGCGCGTTCCGGGCGATCCGGCCGGCGAGCTCGAGCGCGGCGTCGACGAGCTGGTCGGCGGGCACGACCCGGTTCACCAGGTGCAGCTCCAGCGCGCGGGCGGCGGTGATCGGGTCGCCGGTGAGCACCAGCTCCATGCCGATCCGCTCGGGGAGCTGGGTCAGGGCACGGAAGGCGCCGCCGTCGGCGGCGATCATCCCGATGGTGACCTCCGGCAGGCCGATGACGGCGTGCTCGGCGGCCACGGCGAGGTCGCAGGACATCAGCAGCTCGGCGCCTCCGCCCATGGCCGCGCCGTTGACCGCGGCGATGGTCGGCTTGCTGATCGGGTGCCGCACCCAGCCGGCGAACCCCCAGTGCTCGAAGCCCGGCGGCAGCACGGTCTCCCCGCGGGCCTGGGCCTTGAGGTCGGCCCCCGCGGAGAACGCCTTGTCCCCGGCGCCGGTGATGACGACGACGCGGACGTCGGGGTCGGCGTCGACCTCGTCGAGCAGCCGGCCGACGGTCATGTGCACCTCGCCGTCGACGGCGTTGCGCACCTCGGGCCGGTTGATCGTCACCAGCAGCACGTGGTCCCGCCGCTCGACCAGCACCTTGTCGCTCATCGGCCGGTGAACCGCGGCTCGCGGCGCTCGACGAACGCCTGCATGGCCTCCTTGGCGTCGGAGCCGATGCCCAGGCCCAGCAGCGTGACCTCCTGCTTGGCGACCTGCTCCATCGTCTGCTCCAGCGCGTCGTTGATCTGGCCCTTCACGTGGCCGATCCCGATCGTGGGTCCCGCGGCCAGCCGCCGTGCCCAGTCGCCGGCGAACGCCAGCAGTTCGTCGTCGGGGACGCAGCGGTTGGCCAGCCCCCACTCCGCCGCCGTCCGCCCGTCGACGGGCTCGCCGAAGAGCGCCATCTCCTTGGCCCGCACCGGGCTCAGTGCCCGGGTGAGCAGGAACGCCCCCGCCCCCTCCAGGGGCAGGCCGCGGTTGACGAACACCTCGCTGAACCGGGCCGACTCGGCTGCGACCACGAGGTCGCAGGCCAGCGCCAGGTTGCAGCCGCCGCCGTAGGCCGGTCCGTTCACCGCGGCGACGAACGGCTTCTCGTTCTCCCAGATGGCCCGGGCCAGCCGCCACCAGCCGAACCGCCGGCCGTCCTCGCGGGCGACGTTGGCCAGGGCGCCGCGCTGCCGCTCGGGCGGGATCTCGATGTGCGGCGGGGACATGAGGTCGGCCCCCGCGCAGAAGGCGGTGCCGCTCCCGGTGACGACGGCGGCACGGATGTCCGGATCGGCCCGGACCTCCTCGATCGCGGCGAGCAACGCATCGCGCAGGGGGTGGTGGATCGCGTTGCGGACCTGCGGCCGGTCGAGGACGAGCCAGGCGACGCCGTCCTCCACGCGGAACGCCAGGCCGGCCTCGGCCCAGGCAGCGGCGGGAGCGGACATCGTCGTCCTCCGGTCTGTATCGGAAGGCTGACGGTATCCACGGAGCGAGCATTGTGTCGACGCGTGACCGTGGACACACTGCGACGGTGACGATCCCCTCGGGCAGCGCTCTGGACGGCATCCGCATCCTCGACCTCACCTGGGGCCCGGGTGCCTCGGTGGGCGTGACGATGCTGGCCGAGCACGGCGCCGACGTCGTCAAGGTCGAGCCGCCGGGCGGCGACCCGTTCCGCGGCTACTCCGGCAGCGCGGTCTGGCACCGCAGCCGCCGCTCGATCGCGCTCGACCTCACCCAAGCCGCCGACGCCGCGGTGTTCGAGGACCTCCTCGCCGGTGCGGACGTGCTGGTCGAGGGCTTCCGGCCGGGTGTCATGGACCGGCTCGGCTTCGGCTTCGACGCCGTGCACGACCGCCACCCCGGACTCGTCTACTGCTCGGTGTCCGCCTGGCCGGTCGGGCACCGCAACGAGCAGCGCGCGGGCTGGGACGCCCTCGTCCAGGCCGCCGGCGGCGCGCAGACCGAGCAGCCCGGCTGGCGGACGGGCCCGGTCTACAACCACGCCCCGACCCCCTCGCTGGGCGCGGTCTTCCTCGCCCCGATGGGCATCCTCGCCGCGCTGCACCAGCGCGCCACGACCGGCCGCGGGCAGCACGTGCGGACGTCGCTGCTGCAGGGGCTGTTCCTGTACACGACGCAGATCTGGCAGGACGTCGAGCACTGGGCGCCGGCCTTCCACGACGTGATGGCGAAGACGTACCCGCCGGGCATCCACCAGGGGATGATCTGGCAGGCCGCCGACGGCTGGATCCACCTCTCGGTGCTGTCCGGCCTCACGCCCAAGCGGTCGATCGAGGACATCCTCGGCATCGACCAGCCGCACCCCTACGTGCAGGCCTCCGCGCCGGCGGAGCAGCGGGAGGCGTGGCACGCCGAGCGCGCGGCCGCGTTCCTCTCCTGGAAGGTCGCCGACCTGGCCGCCGTCCTCCGGGAGAACAACCACGCCTGCGAGCCGATCGTCCCGGCCGAGCAGGCGCTGGCCGAGCCGCACCCGCAGCTGGCCGCCAACGACATGGTCGCGCAGGTGACCGACCCCGAGCTGGGTGAGACCACGCAGATGGGGGTGCCGATCCACCTGCTCGGCACCCCCGGCGCGATCGTCTCCCCGCGGCCCCGGCTCGACGAGCACGGCGCGGCCGTCCGGGCCGCCGGGTGGGGTGCCGAGCGGATGGGTCCCGTGCCGTCGGGTGGCCCGGCGCAGCCCACGGCGCTGGGCGGCCTGCGGCTGGTCGACTTCGGCCAGTACCTGGCCGGCCCGTTCGGCCCGATGCTGCTCGGCGACCTCGGCATGGACGTCGTCAAGATCGAGCCGGTCACCGGCGACAACATGCGGATGGCGCAGGCGCCCTTCAACGGCTGCCAGCGCGGCAAGCGGTCCCTCGCGCTGGACCTGAAGAACCCGCGCGGCCGGGAGCTCGCCCTCGAGGTCGTGCGCACCGCCGACGTCGTCCACCACAACATGACCCGGGGTGTGGCCGACCGGATCGGCATCGGCTACGCCGACTGCCGGGCGGTGAACGAGGCCGTCATCTACTGCAACACCTACGCCTACGGGCTGGCCGACCCCCTCGGCCGCTCCGGTGGGCTGGACCCGCTGTACCAGGCCAGCAGCGGCATCGAGTTCGAGCAGGGCGCGGTGCACCTGGGCCAGCGACCGCTGTACGTCCGGTTCGGCTTCACCGACCAGGCGAACGCGGTGCTCTCGGTGGTCGGCGTGCTGCTGGCGCTGGCCCACCGCGACCGCACGGGGGAGGGGCAGGAGCTCTGGACCTCGCTGCTCGACGGGGGTGCGGTGTTCGCCTCCGACGCGCTGCTGGTCGACGGCGTGCCGGTGGAGCGGCCGCACCTGGACGCCGGGCTGCACGGCATCGGCCCCGGCTACCGGCTCTACCGCTGCCAGGACGAGCAGTACCTGCAGGTCGTCGCCACCACCGACGCGCAGTGGACGGCGCTGTGTGCCGCCGTCGGCGCCGGGGAGCTGGGGAGCCGGCGGGGGGACCCGCGCGAGGAGCTGGAGCCGGTGCTCGAGGCCGCGTTCGCCGGCCGCACGTCCTGGAACTGGAAGCGCACGCTCGACGCCGCCGGCGTGCCGTGCGAGCTCCCGCTGGACACCCAGGGCGGCGTCGCCCCGCTGTACGACGCGGACAACGTGCGGCTCGGGCTGGTCGCCGAGTACGACCACCCGCTGTACGGCCGCACCCGGCAGTTCGGGCACCTGATCGACTTCTCCGAGACCCCGGGCCGCATCGCCGGGCCCGCGCCGCTGGTCGGCCAGCACACCCGCGAGCTGCTCGACGGCATCGGCCTCACGCAGCGGGAGATCGACGAGCTGGTCGCCGCGGGAGTGGCGTACGAGCCGCGGGAGGACTACCGCGAGCGGTTCGTCAACTGAGCACCCGGCCCCGCCGGCGGACCGGGCCGCCGTCGGGCCGCAGGTGCACCGGGACGAAGCCCGTGCGGCGCTGGAAGTAGCGCGTCCCCGGGCTGGTGAGGAGCATCGACCCGCCGACGGCGAGGGTCGTCACCCCGCGGTCGATGAGCCGGTCGGCGAGGTGCGCCTGCAGCGCGTATCGGGTGACCCGGGCGGCGGGGTGGCCGAAGGCGCTCACCATGGCGATGAGACCGGCCCGGCCCTCGTCGACGACGGTCTGCGCGACCGCCACCGGGTCCCCGTCGGCGTCGTAGGCCACCGACCACAGCCGGTCGTCGGTGGGCCGCTGGTGGTCCGGGGCGAGGTGCTCGGGGGTGGCGCCGCGCCGGCCGGCGAGGCCGACCGCGATCCGGTGCAGCTCGCCGGCGTCGTGGACGGGCACGCACCGCACGCCCTCGGCCGCGGCGCGGGCCGCGTTGGTCCGCAGCGCCTGGCGGGGCCGTCCGCGCAGGTACTCCGCGGAGCTCCCGGGGAGCTCCAGGACCGCGATCGGTGCCCGGTTGAACGGCAGCCGGCGGTCCGGGCGGAACCAGGCGCGGAGCTCCCGCCCGGCCGGGGCGTCGCTGAAGGACAGCGGGTGGTCGGGGAGCTCGCGCAGCACCGTGCGGACGGCGGCGAGGCCGTCGCGCGAGGCCGCGGCACGGGCCCGGGCCGCGGGTGTGGCGGCGGTGCGCACGCCCTGCACGTACCCGGCCGCTGCCTCGAGGGCCTCTCCGCAGGCCCACTCCGAGCTGCGCCGCTCCGCTACTGCCGTCCCCGTCATGCCGTCCACTCCCTGCCGCCCCGCGTGACCCCCGCCACGCGCGCACAGAAGAGCAGAACCGATCGGTTCCGGTAGGTCGACCCGCCTGAGCTGTGTCGATCCGCAACTCGGCACGCCCCACCCACCCCACCGGTCCCAGGAGGCGGCGAAACGGCGGATCAGGCGGTGGCGCGACCCTCGTACATGAAGCCGGCCGGCCGCGGTGACCCCGGCTCGTAGTAGGTGTCCAGCGCGGAGACGGTCAACGGCGAGGCGGCCAGGAGGTGTGCGACGTCGGTGTCCAGCCGGCAGCCGGCGATCGCCAGATTGAGTCGGTTGCTGCGGCGCTGCCACCCTGCGACACCGGCGTCGGGGGAGAGGCCGTGCTCCACCAGGTGCAGCGCCGCGCCCGGCTTGAGCACGCGGGCCACCTCGGCCAGGGCCAGGTGGGCGTCGGGCACCCCGCAGAGGACCCAGGTGCAGAGGGCGGAGTCGAAGCGGTCGTCGGGGAACGGCAGGTCGCGCGCGTCGGCCGCGGCGACGGTCACGGGCACGGCGGCGCTGTCCCGCCGTCCGGCGGCGAGCCGCAGGGCGCCGGTCGAGGGCTCGACCGCCCACACCCCGGTGACGGCGGGCGGGAGGTGCGGGAGGTTGCGGCCGGACCCGTAGCCGATCTCCAGCACGTCGCCGGTCAGGCCGGCGCACACGCGGTCGCGGATCGCGCCGGTGGCCTTCTCTCCGAGGGTCGCGTCCAGCAGGCGCGGGCGGACGTACCGGCTGTAGAGCCCCATGCCTCCGCAGCCTGCTCCGGTCGGCGCCGCGGGTGCAACGCACTCAGCCGGCGGCCGTCGCGGGCTGGGCGAGAGTGGACGGGGCCTGCGCCGGCGACCAGCCGGGGCCGCGGACCAGGCGGGCCAGCCGGTGCGACCACCGGCGGTCCGCGCGCACGTCGCGGGCGATGGCGACGTACTCGGCCGCGGCGATCCGCAGGGGGTTGAAGCTGGCGACCGGCTTGGTGATCCCGTAGCGCACCGGCTCGACCTCGGGCTCGAAGGTGCCGAAGAGCCGGTCGAACAGGATGAGGACGCCGCCGTAGTTCTTGTCGAGGTACTGCGGGTTCCGGCCGTGGTGCACGCGGTGTTGGCTCGGGGTGTTGAAGACGTACTCGACCGGTCGCGGCAGCTTCCCGACGAGCTCGGTGTGGATCCAGAACTGGTAGAGCAGGTTGATCGACGTCGCCAGCACGTACAGCACCGGGTTCACGCCCAGCAGGATCAGCACCGCCCCGAACGGCCACTCGGTCAGCGGCGTCCAGGGCTGCCGCAGCGCCGTCGACAGGTTGTAGCGCTCGCTGGAGTGGTGGACGACGTGGGACGCCCAGAGCAGGCGGATCTCGTGCTCGGCGCGGTGGTACCAGTAGAAGAGGAAGTCCTTGCCGAGGAGCGCGACGGTCCAGGCGAGCCAGCCGGTGCCCAGGTCCAGCGGCGTGGCGTTCCACAGCAGCACGTACCCGCCCAGGCCGAGCACGGTGGTGATCGCGACCGGGACGACGAGGCTGCCCAGCCCCATCCCGAGGCTGGCCAGCGTGTCCTCGACGGTGTAGCCGGCGCGGTCGCCGGCGTCCGTTCGTGCCTCCCGGCCGAGCACGACGGCCTCGACGACCATCAGCAACACGAAGGCCGGGACCGCGTAGAGGATCAGGTCGACCTCGGCCATGTCGGCCAGCGAGCCGCGCAGGTGTTCCACGTGCTCTCCTCCTGGGTGGGTCAGCGGTCGTCCAGCTGGGAGTGGACGACGGCGACGAGCGTCTCGATCCGGTGCTTGCGCTCGGCGTCGCCGACGACCCCGAGCGCCACTCCGAAGACGGCGCTCACCGCGAGGTCGAAGACCGCCTCGAACTGCGGGTGGTCCACGTGGGCGGGCAGCAGGTCCCGGGCGACACCGAGTACCCGCGCGGTGTGCGGTCCGTTCACCTGCTCCAGCTGCGCGGCCAGCTCGCGGTCGGTGCGCGCCCAGACCGTGAGCTCGAGGACGGCGGCCAGGCGGGGCTCGTCGTGGGTCTGCCAGAGCAGCCGGACGGCGTCGCCGAGCGGATCGCCGCTGAGTGCCGACACCTCGGCGAATCGGGCGAGGTACTCGGCGACGGCCTCGTCGAACACCCGGGCGGCGACAGCGCCGAGCAGGGCCGCCTTGCTGGGGAAGTGGTTGAACAGTGCGCCCGAGGAGACGCCGGCACGAGCGCAGACGGCAGCCGTGGTGCAGCCGGCGATGCCGCCGTCGACCAGGCAGTCGAGCGCGGCGTCGAGGAGGGCCGCGCGGGTCGTGGCACGGCGCTGGTCCTGGGTCGGCACGCCGCGACGTTAGAAAGCGAGTACTCGGTATGTCAATCACGCCTAGTGTCCGCGGCATGAGCGCTCCCCGAACCACCGCCCGGCTGCTGCTCGGCGGGGCGATGGTCTTCGCCGGCGTCGCGCACCTGACGTTCCAGCGGTCGGAGTTCCAGGCCCAGGTGCCCGGCTGGTTCCCCGTCGACGAGGACCTGACGGTGCTGGCCTCGGGCGTGGTCGAGATCGGGCTGGGCGCGGCGTTCGTCGCGCTCCCGCGCCGGCGGCGCACGCTCGGGGCCCTGCTGGCGGCGTTCTTCGTCGCAGTCTTCCCGGGCAACGTCGCCCAGTACCTCGAGGGCGCCGACGCGTTCGGCCTCGACACCGACCGGGCGCGGCTCGTCCGGCTGTTCTTCCAGCCACTGCTCGTGCTCTGGGCCCTCTACGGCGGGGGCTGGCTGCGCCGCCGCGACTGAGGCCGGTGCGGGAGGCGGGAGTCGAACCCGCACGCCCGAAGGCACCAGATCCTAAGTCTGGCGTGGCTGCCGTTACACCACTCCCGCGCGGCTGCGGAGTCTACGACCGGGGTGGTCGACGGCCCACCGAGTTCGGCGGGGTCGCCCGTGCGGGTGCTGCCCGCGGCGGTCGCGCGCCGCTCCCGCCGCGTTCTGGCAGGCTGTGGCCGTGCCTCCTCGCGACCCTCGACAGATCCAGCTGGAGATCGACGCCGCCCGTGAGTCGCTGGCGGCCACTCTCGACGAGCTGGCCTTCCGCAGCAGCCCCACCCGGCTGAAGGCGAAGGGGCGCGACGCCGTCGTCCACTTCTTCCAGAGCCCGGCGGGCAAGGCGACCCTCGGCGCGGTGGGGCTGTTCGTCACCGTCGTCGTCGTCAACTCGGTCCGCAGCCGCGGCCGCAAGCGGAAGCGCTGACGCCCGTTCCGCGCCGCGATCCGGTCGGGCCCGGCCAGGAGTCCGTCTGGGACTACCCCCGGCCGCCGTCGGCGGAGGTCACCGGCCGGCTGGTCGAGGTCGAGATCGGGGGCCGGGTGGTCGCCCGCACGACCCGTGCTGTCCGGGTCTGCGAGACCAGCCATCCGCCGGTCTACTACGTGCCCGCCGACGACGTCGTCCCCGGTGCGCTCGCGCCCGGCGGCGGCACGTCGTGGTGCGAGTGGAAGGGCGCGGCGAGCTACTGGGACGCCGTCGTCGACGGGCGGCGCGTGCCGGCGGTCGGCTGGTCCTACGAGGACCCGACGCCCGGCTTCGAGCACCTGCGCGGCGCCGTCGCGTTCTACCCGAGCCGGGTCGACGCCGCCCGGGTGGACGGCGTCGCGGTCCGCGCCCAGGCCGGCGACTTCTACGGCGGCTGGATCACCCCCGAGGTGGTCGGGCCCTTCAAGGGAGAGCCCGGCACGCTCGGCTGGTGACCCGCCGCGTCAGCCGAGCAGGCTGCGCAGGCCCGGGAGGACGACCGTGTCCAGCACCTGGTCGGCGTAGTCGTGGGTGACCGGATCGCCGGTCAGCAGCCACCGCTGCACCAGCAGTGCACTGCTCGCCTCCGACAGAAGCGATGTGTCGACGTCGGCTTTCAGCTCACCGCGCTCGGCCGCCTGGGTGTACATCTGCCCGTAGGAGTCCCGCCACGCCTGCAGCGGACCGTTGTGGAACGCCTCGGTCAGCGCGGGCTGGTGGCTCATGGCCGGCAGCAGCGACCGGATCGCGGTCCCGACGGGACCGTTGACGACGTCGACGAGCCGGTGGACGACGGCGCGGACGTCGCCCTCGAGGGAACCGGTGTCGACCGGCGCGGCCAGTGCCTTGTTCATCACCGCGATGGTGTCGACGACGAGGTCCTGCTTGGTGCGCCAGCGCCGGTAGATGGTGGCCTTGCCGACGCCGGCCTCCGCGGCCACCGCGTCCATGGTCAGGGCGCCGTAGCCGACCTCGCCCAGCAGATGCAGGATCGCCTCGCGGATCACGCCGTCCCGGCTGGGATCGCGCGGGCGCCCGCCGCGGCTCGTGCGCACTGTCTCGGTGGTTGCGACGACTGCCATGCAGTTGACCTTAGACACTTAAGCTGTGAAGTTCCGGATCTCGGCCCTCCCGCTCGTGGCCGAGTCGCCCGGACGGGTCCTCCGCGCGCCTGTCGGTCCCCGCCCGTCCCCTCGGTCATCCTGCTGACGTGCCCCGGACCATCAGCACGCACCGGCGGCGGGAGACCTGGGACCTCCCGGAGGTCGCGACCCGCCTGCTGCTGGCCAGTCCCGTGGAGAGCGCGCTCCCCGTGGTGGCCGGGATCGCCCGGTCCGTCGGGCTCTCGGTCTACCGCTCCGGCGGCCTCCTCGACATCACCGACGACCGCGACGGGGTCGGCGTGGAGCGGCTGTTCGACCGGCTCTCCCGGGAGCTGACCACCGCCGAGGCCGAGGTGCTGCGGGTCGCCGCCGACCCGCCCGGCGAGTACACCGCCCTGGTCACCCGCCTGCTGACCGCGCCCACCCTCGCCGTCGAGCTGGCCCGCCGCGGCAACACCGCGGAGGTCGGCGTCCTGGCCGAGGCCGAGCTGTGGAGCGTCTACCAGCCGATCGTCTCCCTGACCGACGGCGCCGTCGTCGCCCACGAGGCCCTGCTGCGCGGCCTGGCCGACGGCCGCGAGGTCGGCGGTGGTGACCTCTTCTTCGTCGCCGAGTCCGCCGACTGGCTGCCCCGGCTGGACCGCATCGGGCGGGAGTGCGCCGTCTCCGGCGCCGCCCCGTGGCTCGGGGACGCCGACCTGTTCGTCAACACCCACCCGACTTCGGTGCACCGGCCCGAGTCGGACCTGGAGAGCACCCGGCAGCTCATGGACGACGCCGGGCTGGACCCGGGGCGGCTGGTGATCGAGGTCGCCGAGCCGCCGGCGGTGACCGAGCACGGGCACCTGCTGTCGGTGCTGGAGCGGTACCGGGAGCTGGGCTGGCGGGTCGCGCTGGACGACGTCTCCGCCGGCTGGGCCAGCCGCGAGCTGCTGGCGACCGTGCGCCCCGACGTCGTCAAGCTCGGCAAGCGGCTGGTCCAGGCCCTGCCCGATCCGGGCGCCCGCACGATGGTCCGCTGGGTGGTCGACGCCGCGCACGGCGTGGGCGCGCAGGTGGTCGCCGAGGGCGTCGAGGACGAGCGGACCGCCGAGGAGGTCACCGGCCTGGGTGCCGACCTCGGTCAGGGCTGGTACTTCGGCCGCCCCGTGGTGCTGGAGCCCGAGTCCGCGACGGTCTAGAGACCCCAGCCGGTCAGCACCGGCCGGGCGTGCTCGTGGCCGAGCACGCCGAAGGCGCCGGCCGGCAGCGCGAACAGGGCGCCGGACTCCGGGCCCAGCCCCAACCAGCGCGCGGTGAGGATGCGCAGCACGTGGCCGTGGGCGACCAGCGCGACGTCGCCGTCGTCCAGCCGGGCCCGGGCCCGCGCCAGCACCCGGTCGACCCGCTCGGCCACCTGCGCGAGCGTCTCGCCGGGGGTCGCCCCCGGCACCACGCCGTCGCGCCAGACCGACCACTCGTGGCCGAGCTCGTCGCTGATCTCGGCTGTGGTCCGGCCCTCGTAGCCGCCGTAGTCGACCTCCAGCAGGTCCGGGTCGACGTCGGTGGCGGTCAGCCCGGCGAGCTCCGCCGTCCGCCGCGCCCGCTGCATGGGGCTGACCCGCACCTCGACGAACCGGCGCCCGGCCAGGTGCGGCGCCTGTGCACGCGCCTTGTCCTCGCCCTCCGGGAGCAGCGGCAGGTCGGTCAGACCCGTGTGCTGTCCGTTGCGGCTCCACTCGGTCTGCCCGTGCCGCAGCACCACGATCTCGCCCACCCCGCCCATGCAACACGCTGCCGGGAACACCCGCGCGGGGGAAGGTCTTGGCACCTGGCATGACCACCGCACAGCTCAGCGACACCTTCTCCCTCGGCGGGGACCTGCCCGTCCACCGGCTCGGCTACGGCGCCATGCAGCTCCCCGGCCCGGGCGTGTGGGGCGAGCCGGCCGACCGCGACGGCGCACTGCGCGTCGTCCGCGCCGCCGTCGACCAGGGCGTCGACTTCATCGACACCGCCGACTCCTACGGCCCCTTCGTCAGCGAGCTGATCATCGCCGAGGCGCTGCACCCGTACCCCGAGGGCCTCGTCATCGCGACCAAGGCCGGCCTGACCCGCCAGGGCCCCGGCATCTGGACCCCGGTCGGGCGGCCCGCCTACCTCCGCCAGCAGGTCGAGCTCTCCCTGCGCCACCTCCGCCTCGAGCGGATCGACCTCATCCAGCTGCACCGCATCGACCCCGACGTCCCGCTGGCCGACCAGCTCGGCGTCTTCAAGGAGCTGCAGGAGGAGGGCAAGGTCCGGCACATCGGTGTCTCCGAGGTGTCGGTGGAGGAGCTCCGGGCGGCGCGCGAGATCGTCGAGATCGTCAGCGTGCAGAACCTCTACAACCTGACCAACCGGCAGTCGCAGGACGTCCTGGACCACGCCACCGCCGAGGGCATCGGCTTCATCCCGTGGTTCCCCATCGCCACCGGCGACCTCGCCGCCCCGGACAGCCCGGTCGCCGACATCGCCCGCGAGCTGGACGCGACGCCGTCCCAGGTCGCGCTGGCCTGGCTGCTGCAGAAGTCGCCGGTGGCGCTCCCCATCCCGGGCACGAAGTCCGTCGACCACCTCACCGAGAACCTCGGTGCGGCCCGGCTCACGCTCTCCGACGAGGACATGCAGCGCCTGGACGCCCTCGCCTGACGCCGCGAGATCTGCACAGTCGTCACGATCAGCTCCTGATGGCGACGACTGTGCAGATCTCGTCGAGGAGCGGGGGCGACCCGGCACCCGGGTGAACGTCGTTTCTGGTCTGGTCCACCATGTCCTCCATGGACGCCGAGGACCTCAAGCAGATCAAGAGCGCCGTGCGCCAGCTCGTGCACGACGTGGTCATCCCCCGCGAGGAGCAGATCGACCTCGAGGACCGTGTGCCGGACGAGATCCGCAAGGCCGCGGCCGAGATGGGGCTGTTCGGGTACAACCTCCCCGAGGAGTACGGCGGCCTCGCCGTCGACATGCGTGGGGACGTCGAGCTGTCCCTGGAGTTCGGGTACACGACCCCGGCGTTCCGCTCCATGTTCGGCACGAACAACGGCATCGCCGGCCAGGTCATCGCCCGGTGGGGGAGCGAGGAGCAGAAGCAGCGCTGGCTGCCGCGGCTGGCGGCCGGTGAGCTGATCGCCTCGTTCGCGCTCACCGAGGCCGAGGCCGGCTCCGACCCCGCCGGGCTGCGCACCAGCGCCCGCCGCGACGGCGACGGCTGGGTGATCAACGGCAACAAGCGGTACATCACCAACGCCCCGTGGGCCGATCTCTTCGTCGTCTTCGCGCGCAGCGACGCCGAGGCGACCGGGGGGCGCGGGATCTCGGCGTTCGTCGTGGACGCGAAGGCGCCCGGGGTCACCGTCGGCCCGAAGGACCGCAAGATGGGGCAGGCCGGGGCATGGACCTCGGAGATCTTCTTCGACGACGTCCGGGTGCCGGGCGACGCGCTGGTCGGCGAGGAGGGCCGCGCCTACTCGAAGGCGCTCACCGTGCTCTCCCGCGGCCGGCTGCACATCGCCGCCCTCTGCGTCGGCATGGCCCAGCGGGTGCTGGACGAGTCGGTCGCCTACGCCGCCACCGCCAAGCAGGGCGGTGCACCGATCGGCCGGTTCCAGCTGGTCCAGGGCCTGATCGCGGACATGTACACCGAGCTGGTCGCCGGGCGGGCGATGGTCCGCGAGGCCGCCGTCCGCTACGACAGCGGCGAGGACACCGCGATCGGCCCCTCGGCGGCGAAGCTGTACTGCAGCGAGATGGTCGGCCGCGCCACCGACCGCGCGGTGCAGGTGCACGGCGGCCTCGGCTATCTGCGCACCACGCCGGTCGAGCGGTTCTACCGGGACGCGCGCCTCTACCGGCTGTACGAGGGCACCAGCGAGGTGCAGCGCGTGATCATCGGCGGTGGGCTGCTGCGCGAGGCGGGCATGCCCCGCTCCTGACGGCAGTGCACCGGCCGGCCCCGCGCGGGGCCGGCCGGTGCACTCGCGGAGATCAGTTGATGCGCTCGCCGCAGGCCGGCGAGGCGCCCTCGACCGGCACGAACTCCTCGCCCTCCAGCGTCACGTAGTACTGGCACGACTGTGCCTGGTCGGCGACGGTGAAGTCGATCGGCTGTCCGTAGAGCCCGCTGGCGTCGAAGGTGTCGTCCTGGTTCAGGGCGTCGATGAACTCCTGCTGGGTGGCGTCGCAGCCGGCGACCTCGAGGCCGTGCAGCAGCAGGTCGGCGTTCAGCCAGCCCGAGGACATCGCGTAGCCGGGGATCCCGGACTCGACGCCCTCGTCGCGGACGGCGTTGGCCAGCCGCTCGGTCGCCTCGGTGCCCAGCGACACGGGGGCGTAGCCGATCGAGAAGCTCACGCCCTGCGCGGCCTCGATCGCCACCGGGTTGTCCAGCAGGTCGGCGCCGTAGCCGGTGGCGGCCAGGATCCCCTTCGTCTCGACGCCTTCCTGCTCCAGCCCCTGGACGACGGCGAGGGCGGTGTCGAAGGTGATCGGCAGGTAGACCCCATCGGTGCCGGAGTCCTTGATGCCGAGCACGATCGGGCCGACGTCGGTGCTGCCGAACTGCACGTTCGGGTTCAGGTAACCCACCTCGAGCCCGGCCGCCTCGGCCGAGTCGGCGGCCGACTGCAGCGCGGCCGCCGACGCCGGCACGGAGAAGGCGACCCCGCCGAACGTGGTGGCGCCGATGGTCTCGAAGAACTCGCCGGTGTTGGAGTACACCGCTTCCGGATCCGGGACGGGCTGGGCCGGGAACATGTTGTTGCCGACCTCGCGCCACTCCGGGCTCTGGTCGGTGACGTCACCGAGGACCGGGGTGCCCGCGCCCTGCGTGGTGACGAACTGGGTGGCGCCGAAGAAGTTGGAGCTGCTGGACAGGATCGCGTAGACCTCTTCCTGCTGGACCAGCCGCTGGGTCGCGGCGAGGGCTCCGGCCGGGTTGGAGGCGTCGTCGGCGTCGACGATCTCGAAGTCGTTGTCGGCGCACTCGCCGCCCTCCTCCTGGTACGCGGCGATGCGTGCCTCGACGCCGCTGCGCGCGGCCGGCCCGTAGGTCGCCGCCGCTGGTCCGCTGAGGGGGGTGATGACGCCGACCTTGATCGTCTGCGAGCCGCCGCTGCCACTGGCGGCGGCGGAGTCGTCACCGCCGCTCCCGGGGTCCTCGTCGTCGCTCCCGCAGGCGGCCATGGCGATCAGCAGCGCGCACGTGGCAGCCGTGGCCACGGTCTTCGTCGTCCTCATGTGCCGTCGTTCTCCTCGTCGTCGAGTGAAGCGGGCAGAGCAGGACCCGGGCGCGCGACGGGCCCACGAGGACCGCAGGGATCGACGCCGCCGGGATTCGAACAGGTGATTTAAAGCGGCGGGACTGTAGCAGAGATCACACTCGTCGCGGCAGCCGGATGACCTGAGGCAACGGGCCGGCTCCCCCGCCAGGGGGAGCCGGTCCGGCTCAGGTGTCGCGCTGGATCAGTTGAGCTTCTCGCCGCAGACCGCCGAGCCGTCTCCGGCGGGCACGAACTCCTCGCCTTCGAGGGTGACGAAGAACAGGCACGACTCGGGCTGGTCCTGGAGCGTGAAGTCGTACGTGTTCTGGAACAGGCCGCTGCCGTCGTACGTGTCGTCCTCGTTCAGCGCGGTCATGAACTCCTCCTGCGAGGCGTCGCAGCCGGCGAGCTCCAGGCCGTGCAGCAGGAGGTCGGCGTTGAACCAGCCGGAGGTCATCGCGTAGGACGGGATGCCGGTCTCCACGCCGGAGGCCTGCACCGCGGCCTTGAGCCGGTCGGTCGCCTCGGTGCCCGACGACACGGGGGCGTAACCGATCGAGAAGCTGACGCCCTGTGCGGCCTCGACCGCGGGCGCGGACGCCAGGAGGTCGTTGCCGTAGCCGGTGGCAGCCAGGATCCCGGCGGTCTCGACGCCGCTCTGCTCCAGCCCCTGCACGATGGACAGTGCGCCGTCGAAGGTGATCGGCAGGTAGAGGGCGTCGGTGCCGGAGTCCTCGATGCCCAGGACGATCGGGCCGACGTCGCTGCTGCCGATCGGGAAACTGTCGTTGACGTAGCCGGTGTCCAGTCCGGCTGCCGTGGCGGACTCGACAGCCGCGTTCAGGGCGCCCTGGGAGGCGGCGACCGGGAAGGCGACACCGCCGAACGTGGTGCCACCGAGGGACGCCATGTACTCGCCGACGATCGGGTAGACCGCCTCGGGGTCCGGGACGGGCTGGGCCGGGAACAGGTTGTTCCCCGGCTCGCGCCACCCCGGGCTCTGGTCGGAGGCGTCACCGATGAACACGGTGTCCGCGGCGCCCGTGGTGGCGAACTGCGCCACGCCGAAGAAGTTGGAGCTCGTCGACAGGACCGCGTACACGCCCTCCTGCTGCACCAGGCGCTGCGTCGCCGCCAGCGCGCCGGCCGGGGAGGAGGTGTCGTCGGCGTCGACGATCTCGAAGTCGTTGTCGGCGCACTGGCCGCCCTCGTCCTCGTAGGCCGCGATCCGCGCCTCGACGCCGCTGCGGGCGAGGTCCCCGTAGGTCGCGGCGGAAGGCCCGCTCAGGGGGGTGAGGACGCCGATCTTGATCGACTGCGAGCCGCCGCCCCCGCCCCCGCTGGTGGCAGCGGCGTCCCCGCCACCCTCCTCGTCGTCGTTCCCGCAGGCGGTCAGCGCCAGCAGAGCGCAGGTCGCGCCCACCGCAATCCGGGTCGTCGTCCTCATGTCCGGTCGTCTCCTCGTGGTCGAGTGGGGGAGGTGCATCGGGGGAGTGGGGCGCCGCACGCCGGGGGCGATGCCGACCGGGGCCAGGGAGCCGCCCGGCTGCGTGTCGCTGACGTGCGTTATCTGCATCACACGTCCTGATATGTGAAACGTAACGGCAGTCACATCTGACAGGCAAGGCCTCGGAGGCGGCCTGGGGTCACAGTCTTGTAACGACCGATCGGTCCAACTAGAGACAGATGGGCTCGCCGGTCGACAGCTGGCAGAACGAAGTTCTTGACCAGCAGAACTCTGTGCTGGAGCGTCGGGGCATGACGGATCGCCGAGTGCAGGAGACGGATGCCACGGACCCCGGGTGGGTTCCCGAGGGCGTGCTCAACTTCCGGGATCTGGGTGGTCTCCCGGTCGTCGGCGGCGGCCGGGTGCGGCGGGGCCGGCTGTTCCGCAGTGCGACGCCGCAGCTCATGACCGAGGGAGACCTCGAGTGGCTGCGCTCCCGCATCGGACTGCGCACGGTCATCGACCTGCGGTTCGCCAAGGAGTCCGCCGCCGAGGGCTGCGGACTCCTGGCCGACAGCGACATCGCCGTCGTCAACATCCCCTTCCGGGTCCCGAAGCCGGCCGACCTCTCCACGCCTGTCGCCGAGCAGGCCCCGGCGCAGATCTCCGAGGTGCTGGGCCCCTTCTACGTCGGCATGGTCGAGCTCAGTGCCGAGCGCATCGCCCGGGCGGTGCACCTGCTCGTGGACGACGGGATGCCGGCGCTCTTCCACTGCGCCGCCGGCAAGGACCGCACCGGGATCCTGGCGGCGCTGCTGCTGTCGACCGTGGGGGTCCCGGACGACGCCGTCGTGGCCGACTACGTGCGCACCAACGAGTCGCTGGACCGGATGATGGCGCAGTTGCGGTCGCTGGACTTCTACGCCGACCGGGTGCACCTGCAGGAGCCGCAGCGCAACACCGTCGACGGCGGGGTGATGCAGGGCTTCCTGGACGGTCTGCGCCGGACCCACGGCTCCCCGCGGGAGTACCTGCTGGGCGCCGGGGTGACCGAGGCCGAGCTCGCCGTCCTGCGCGACGACCTCGTCGAGCGCTGACCACGAGCAGGGCCCGGGGCGCCCGACGAGGGTGCCCCGGGCCCTGCGCGGTCAGACGGAGCTCGTGCGCTTGTCGTAGAGCCGGCGCCACTCGTGCTTGGACCGGATCGTGGTGTCGACGTCGGGGGACAGGGCGCGGAGGGCGCCGACCGTGGCGTCCTCCTTCGCGATGTGCGTGAACGGGTCCCAGCCGAAGAACCGGCAGGTGTTCTGCCAGAGGATCTTGTGCATCTCCTCGTCCGGCACGCCCGCGCCGCCCATCTCGGCGTGCGCCCACTCCGGGGCGTTGGGCCAGATCGCGTCGGAGTGGGGGTAGTCGCACTCCCACGCGATGATGTCGATCCCGATGTCGTGCCGGACCTTGAGCGCCGTCGGGTCGGTGACGTAGCAGGCGAGCGAGTGCTCGCGGAAGATGTCGCTGGGCAGCTTGCCGCCGAAGTCGTGGCCCAGCCAGCGCTGGTTGGTGTAGTGCCGGTCGCAGCGGTCGAGGTAGAACGGGATCCAGCCGATGCCGCCCTCGGAGAAGGCGACCTTCAGCTCCGGGTAGTTGTGGAACGCCCCACCCCAGAGCAGGTCCTGCGCCGCGAGCGACGACACCTGGTTGGACAGGATGATCATGTTGTCGATCGGGGCGTCGGGGGCCATCGTGATGGCGCCGAAGCCCTGGCCGATGTGCAGGCACATGACGACCTGCAGCTCCGAGGCGGCCTGGAAGAAGGGGCCCCAGTACTCCAGGTCGTGGTAGCTGGGCAGGCCCTGGACGTGCGGCAGCTCCGGCATCGTGACGGCCCGGACACCCTTGGCCGCGACCCGGCGGAGCTCCTCCACCATGGCCGGCTGGTCCCAGACCGGGATGATCGCCAGCGGGATCATCCGGCCCGGGTAGGCCGTGCACCACTCGTCGATGTGCCAGTCGTTGTAGGCCTTCAGCATCAGCAGCGACAGGTCCTTGTCTTCCGCCTGCTGGAAGTACCGCGCGCTGAACCCGGCGTAGGACGGGAAGCACATCGAGGCGAGGATCCCGTTGCGGTTCATGTCCCGGACGCGCTCGTGGATGTCGTAGGCACCGGGGCGCATCTCGGCGAACGTGGAGGGGTTCAGGCCCCACTCCTCGTTCGGCCAGCCGACGACGGCGTTGAGCCCCACCGAGCCCAGCGCGGTCCCCTGGAACCACCACTTCGCGAAGCCGTTCTCGTCGATGATGGACTTCGGGGCGAGGTCCATGTACTTCGCCGGCAGGTGGTTCCTGTACATGTCGGGCGGCTCGATCACGTGGTCGTCGATGCTGACCATCAGCATGTCCTCGACGTTCATGGGGTGCTCCTCCGTGGGGTTCCGGTGCCGGCCTCAGGGGTCGGCGGGGGCCCGGCCGTCGTCGGCGGCCGGGAGTCGAGTGGGCGGCAGCCTCCGGTGCAGCACGTGTACCGGGGCGGGGCGGGCTACGCCACCACGCCGTCGATCTTGAGCTGGAGGACGGCGGCCTCGTCGAGACCGAGCTCGTCGGCCAGGATCCGGTCGCCGTGCTCGTTGAAGCCCGGTGAGCGGCCGGGTGTGCGCTGCTCGAGGTCGAACTGGACGGGGGTGCTGACCAGGCTGAAGGGGATGCCCTGCTCGTTGCGCGTCTCCAGCAGGTAGCCGTTCTCCCGCACCATCGGGTCGTCGGCGATGTTGACCGTGTCCTGCGCCGGTGCCCACTGGCCCTTGAGGTCACGCAGCCGCAGCTTCCAGCTGTCGAAGGTGTCGCCGAGGAAGGCCGCGCGCAGCAGGTCGCGGGCCGCTCCCGAGTTCTCCTGCAGGCTCTCGTGGGAGGTGAATCGCGCGTCGGTCGTCCACTCCGGGTGGCCGAGGACCCGCGCCACCTCCGGCCAGTAGTGGAAGCCCTGGAGCATGCACAGCGAGATGAAGCGGCCGTCGGCGGTCCGGTAGTTGCCCACCAGCGGGTTGAGCGACGCCGCGGCCTCCGGGGGGGCCGCGGACTGCGGCACACCGGTCAGCTGCGACATCCCGATCGGTGAGCCGAGCCCCCACATGCCGGTGGCCAGCAGGGACACGTCGACGACGGTGGCCTCGCCGGTCCGCGCCCGGTGGAACAGCGCGGCGGAGATGCCGCCGGCGATGACCATGGCGCCGAGGGAGTCGCCGAACGCCGCACCCGGCGGGCCGGGCAGGTGGTCGGACCCGGACACCTGCATGGCCGTGGCGATGCCGGCGCGCACCCAGAACCCCAGCAGGTCGTAGCCGCCCAGGTCCTTGTCCGGCCCCAGCGGCCCGTACCCGGTACCGCGGGCGTAGACGATGTCCGGGTTGGCCGCGCGGATGTCGTCGACGTCGACCTTCAGCTTGCGGGCGACGGCGGGCAGCTTGTTGGTGAGGAACACGTCGGACGTCGCGGCGAGGGCGTAGAGGATCTCCCGCCCTCGATCGGTTGTCAGGTCCAGGCCCAGGCTCTGCTTCCCCCGGTTGGCGTGCTCCATGAACATGTGGACGCCACCGCTGCCGACGTCCAGGCCACCGACGTTGCCCAGGCCCCGTTGCGCATCGCCCCGCTGGACGTGCTCGATCTTGATGACGGTGGCACCCCAGTCCGCGAGGATGCCCGCCGCGAGCGGGGTGAACGTGTGCTCGGCGACCTCCAGGATCCGCACCCCGGACATGACGGCGGTCATCGGACCACCCGCCCGGCTCGTCCTCGGCTGCGCACGCCCATGGACCCTCCCTCGTCTCCCGCGCACCGCCGCGCGTCGACCGACAGCTTGCCAGAATACTGTTCTGTGTGGGCAGAATCCTGACTCGAGGCCCAACGGAGGGCCGCGGGAGGGGCGGTCATGACCGAGCAGCGTCGAGGTCGACGGATCGCGTTGTCACCCGAGGAGCGGGACCGCTACCTGCGGGAACAGCGGACGTGCCGGGTCGCGACGGTGGGCCCGGACGGCCGGCCGCACGTCTCCGCGCTCTGGTTCGTCTGGGACGGGTCCGCCCTGTGGCTGAACTCCCTCACCAACAGCCAGCGGTGGGCCAACCTCGTGCGCTCGCCCGCCGTCAGCGTGCTCGTGGACTCGGGGCACGAGTTCCTGGAGCTCGCGGGCGTCGAGCTGATCGGGGACGTCGAGGTCGTCGGCGACGTGCCGCGGACCGACGCCCCGCACCCGGAGCTGGAGACGCCGGAGCGGCTGTTCAGCGACAAGTACGCCGGCGGCCGGGGCTTCTCCTACGACGGCCGGCACGCGTGGCTGCGCCTCGTCCCCGAGAAGGTCCTCAGCTGGGACTTCTCGAAGATCCCGGTCCCCGCCGGCTCCTGACCGGCGGCGCACCCCATCCCCCCACCGATCCACGGAGGTACCCCATGCCAGGACGTCTGGAAGGCAAGGTCGCGCTGATCACCGGCGCGGCCCGTGGCCAGGGCCGCAGTCACGCGGTCCGCCTCGCGCAGGAGGGCGCCGACATCATCGCCGTCGACATCTGCGCCGACATCGAGTCCAACCTGTACCCGCTGTCGCGGCCGGAGGACCTCGCCGAGACCGCGCGGCAGGTCGAGGCGCTGGACCGGCGCATCGTGACCCGCCAGGCCGACGTCCGCGAGCGGGCGCAGCTGCGCGAGGCCGTCGAGGCCGGGGTCGCCGAGCTGGGTGGCCTGGACATCGTCGCGGCCAACGCCGGGATCATGCCGATGCGCAAGGGCGACGCCGCGGACGCGATGGACTTCGTGGACGCCTCCGACGTCGACCTGCTCGGTGTCATGAACGCCGTCGCGGCGGCGATCCCGCACCTGCGCGACCGCGGCTCGATCGTCGTCACCGGCTCCACCGCGGGGATGCTCAAGGGCGCCGCGGACAACCCGGAGTTCGGGCCCGGCGGCGCCGGCTACAGCTGGGCCAAGCGCACGCTCATCTCCTACGTCGAGCAGATGTGCCTGCACCTGGCGCCCCGCTTCATCCGGGTCAATGCCATCCACCCGACCAACGTCAACACGCACCTGCTGCACAACGACGAGCTGTACAAGGTCTTCCGGCCCGACCTGGAGAAGCCGGAGCTGGACGACGTGAAGCCCGCCTTCGTCGCCTGGCAGGCCATGCCGATCCCGTGGGTGGAGCCGGTGGACATCTCCAACCTCGTCCTCTTCCTGGCCAGCGAGGAGTCCCGGTACATCACCGGTCAGCAGATCCGCGTGGACGCGGGCTCGCTCATCAAGCACGCCGCAGCGGTGGGCTAGGGATGCGGGCGGTCCGCGGGCAGGAGGGCGCGCCGGTCCTCGTCGAGGTCGACGAGCCGCCGGGGCACGCGGGTGAGGTCATCACCATGCGGGCGGCCGGCATCTGCGCCTCCGACCTGGGGTACCTGGCGGCCGGCACGACCCGCGTGCTCGGTCACGAGCTGGCCGGCGTCCGGGCGGACGGCACGCCGGTCATGGTCGAGGGCATGTTCGGCTGCGGGGAGTGCGGCTACTGCCGCGAGGGCCGCAACAACCTCTGCGCGATGTCCACGCAGCGGGCGCTGGGCATCCTGCAGGACGGCGGGATGGTCGAGCGGTACCAGGTGCCCGCCCACAAGCTGATCCCGCTGCCCCGTGGGCTCGACGTCGCCAGCGCCTCCCTGGCGGAGCCGGCGTCGGTGTCGTGGCACGGCGCGCGGATGGGCGGCGCGGGCCCCGGCGCGCGGGTCGTCGTCATCGGCGGGGGCAGCGTCGGTCAGCTCGCCGCCGCGGCCGCCACCGCGCAGGGTGCCGCGCACGTCGCCCTCGTGGCCCGACACCCGCACCAGCATGCGGCGCGGGAGCGGCTGGGCTTCGCCGAGCCCGACGGCGACCTCTACGACGTGGTCATCGAGGCCGCCGGCTCGGCCAGCGCGCTGCAGAGCGCCGTCGACCGGGTCCGGCCGGGCGGGAAGATCGCCGTCCTCGGCGTCCACTACGGCGGGCTCGACGTGCCCTACACCTCCATGCTGCGCAAGGAGGTGACGTTGGTGGCCTCGCTGGGCTACTCGTCGTTCGAGGGCCGGCGGGAGATGCAGCAGGCGGCGGAGATGCTCGCCGCCAGGCCGGAGATCGCCGACACCCTGATCACCCACCGGTTCCCGATGGAGGACGCCGCCGAGGCGTTCCGGGTCGCGGCGGACCGGACCGTGGGCGGGATCAAGGTCGTCCTCGACATCGGCCCGGCCTGACCGGCGTGGTCTGATGGCCGCCGCAACCCACCTGATCGACGGAGGACGACCGATGCCCCCCATCGACCTCGAGGCCCGGGTCGAGCCGGGGACGCTCGAGATCTTCCCCCTCCTGCCGCGCTGGGACTTCACCAGCATCGACACGATCCGGCGCACCTACGCGGCAGCCGCGGCGCCGCCCGCGCCGGCGGACCCGCGGGTCACGCGCACCGACGCCGTGGTCCCGGGGGTGGACGGGCGGCCCGACGTCCGGGTGCGCTGGTACCGCCCGGCGCAGGGTGAGGGCCCGCTGCCCTGCCTGGTCTGGCTGCACGGTGGTGGCTACATCATGGGCAACCTCGACGAGAACGACGGCCGGCTGGAGCGGATGGTGGTCGACCTGGGCTGCGCCGTCGTCTCGGTGGACTGGCGACTCGCCCCCGAGCACCCCTACCCGGCCGGGCTGGACGACGCGGAGACGGTGTGGAGCCGCGTGGTCGAGGACGCGACCCCGCTCGGACTGGACCCCGCGCGGCTGGTCGTGGGCGGGGCCAGCGCCGGCGCCGGTCTGGCCGCCGCCCTGTGCCTGCGGCTGCGGGACGTCGGCCGGCCGCAGCCGGCCCTGCAGTTGCTCGTCTACCCGATGCTGGACGACCGGGAGCGGACGGCGTCGATCCGGGCGATCGAGGACCCGGGCCACCCCGGGTTGTGGAGCATCCGCGCCCAGCGGCTGGCCTGGGCGGCCTACCTGGGCCCGCTGGCCGGCGGGGACGTCCCGCCGACGGCGGCCCCGGCGCGCGCGGAAGACCTGCGCGGGCTCGCGCCGGCCTTCGTGGGGGTGGGGGACGTCGACGCGTACCTCGACGAGGACGTCGACTACGCCGTCCGGCTGTCCGGGGCGGGGGTGCCGACCGAGCTGCACGTCTACCCGGGGGTCATCCACGGCGGGTTCGGTGCGCCGCCGCGCACCCCCCGGACGGCGCAGTTCCTGCGCGACATCCACGAGGCCCTCCGCACGGCCTTCGCCCCCCGGGAGGGGTGAGGGCCGGTCGCGCGGGGCCGGGCCGGAGCGGGTCACGCCGTACCCTGCCGGTGTGCCTCCGGCCCAGGAACGAACCCCGCAGTCGGGGACCCAGACGCTCGCGCGCGGGCTCAACGCGCTGCTGGCCGTCGTGGAGTCCCCGACCGGCATGACCGTGCAGGAGCTCGCGCGGGTGCTGGACGTGCACCGGTCGATCGCCTACCGGATCCTGCAGACGCTCGCCGACTACGGCTTCGTGCACGCCGGCCGCGACGGCCGCTACCACGGCGGCGCCCGCCTCGCGGCGCTGTCGCACTCCTACCTGCCGGGCCTGCGCGCCACGGCGCTCCCGGTCATGCAGGAGCTCGCCGACCGGGTGGGGGCGTCCGTGGCGCTCTTCGTCGTCGAGGGCGAATCGGCCGTGGCCGTCGAGATGGCCGTGCCGATCTCCGCCGGGCACCACATCGCCTTCCGGCAGGGCGAGCGGGCTCCGCTCGACCGCGGGGCGGCGGCCTACGCGCTGCGCTCCGCACTACCGCCGAGCCCGGACGACCCCGAGCCCGTGCGCAAGGTGCGCGAGGCCGGCTTCGCCTACAGCCAGAGCGAGGTCGAAGCCGGCGCGCACGCGGTCGCGGCGCCGATCCACGGAGTGCACCCGCGGGCCTGCCTGGCGCTGATCACGCACGTCGAGCAGCGGGCCCACGACGCCACGGCGAGCGTCGTCAAGGCCGCCGACTCGCTCAGCGCGGCGGTGACCTGACCACTCCGCCCCGCGGGACGGAGGAGGCGGATCAGGCCCTCGCCGCCACCAGGTCGAGGGCGATGTCGGTGATCATGTCCTCCTGGCCGCCGACCAGCTTCCGCTTGCCGCACTCGAGCAGGATCGAGCGCACGTCGAGCTCGTAGTCCGCCGCCGCCACCTCCGCGTGCCGCAGGAAGCTCGAGTACACACCGGCGTAGCCGAGCGTCAGCGTCTCGCGGTCGACGCGCACCGGCCGGTCCTGGAGCGGCCGGACGATGTCGTCGGCGGCGTCCTGCAGCGCGAAGACGTCGCACCGGTGGTCGAAGCCGTAGATGTCGGCGACGGCGACGAAGGCCTCGATCGGGCAGTTCCCCGCGCCCGCGCCGTGCCCGGCCAGCGAGGCGTCGACCCGGTACACGCCGTTCTCCACCGCGACCACGGAGTTGGCCACCGACAGGGACAGGTTCTCGTGGGCGTGGATGCCGATCTCCGTGCCGGCGTCGAGCACGTCGCGGTAGGCGCGCACCCGCTCGGCCACGCCGGTCAGCGTCAGCCGGCCGCCGGAGTCGGTGACGTAGACGCAGTGCGCGCCGTAGGACTCCATGAGCTTCGCCTGCCGGGCCAGCTCCTCCGCCGGGGCCATGTGGCTCATCATCAGGAAGCCGGAGACGTCCATCCCGATCTCACGCGCGGTGGAGATGTGCTGGGCGGAGACGTCGGCCTCGGTGCAGTGGGTGGCGATCCGCACCGACCGGACGCCGCGGCTGTAGGCGTGCTTGAGCTCCTCGACGGTGCCCACGCCCGGCAGCAGCAGGGTGGTCAGGCGGGCCCGCTGGAGGACGTCGGCGGCGGCCTCGATCCACTCCCAGTCGGTGTGCGAGCCCGGGCCGTAGTTCAGCGACCCGCCGGCCAGGCCGTCGCCGTGCGCGACCTCGATGGCATCCACCCCGGCGGCGTCGAGCGCGGTGACGATGCGCCTGACGTCGTCCGGGGTGATCCGGTGCCGGATGGCGTGCATGCCGTCCCGGAGGGTGACGTCCTGGACGAAGATGGGCGTGCCCGTGCCGTCGCTCATCGCGCGTTCTCCTTCGCGGCCGCGATCCGCTCGGCGACCTGCAGGCCGGCCGAGGTCATGATGTCGAGGTTCCCGGCGTAGGCCGGCAGGTAGTGCGCGGCTCCCTCGACCTCGAGGAAGACCGACACCCGGTGGGTGGGCCGGGTCGTCGTCCCCTCGGGGAGGAGGGTGTGCACCGGCTGGTCGTCGGGGATCGCGGTGATCTGCACCTGCTGCTTGAGCCGGTAGCCGGGGACGTAGGCGGCGACGTCGCCGACCATCTTCTCCACCGACGCCCGGATCTCGTCGTGCAGCGCCTCGTCGGGCGCCTCGACCAGGCAGAAGACCGTGTCGCGCATGATCAGCGGCGGCTCGGCGGGGTTCAGGATGATGATCGCCTTGCCGCGCCGGGCGCCGCCGACGCTGACGATCGCCTGCGAGGTCGTCTCGGTGAACTCGTCGATGTTGGCGCGCGTACCGGGGCCGGCGGACCTCGACGCGATCGAGGCGACGATCTCGGCGTAGGGCGTGGGGGCGATCCGGGAGATCGCGGCGACGATCGGGATGGTCGCCTGGCCGCCGCAGGTGACCATGTTGAGGTTCTCGGCGTCGAGGTGCTCGTCGAGGTTGACCGCGGGCACGACGTAGGGGCCCAGCGCGGCGGGGGTGAGGTCGATCAGCCGCTTGCCGTACGGCGCCAGGGCGGCCGCGTTGGCCTTGTGCGCCGAGGCCGAGGTGGCGTCGAAGACGATCTCGATCTCGTCGAAGCCGGGCATGGCGATGAGGCCCTCGACGCCCTCGTGCGTCGTCGGCACCTTCATGCGGGCGGCGCGGCGCAGGCCGTCGGAGTCCGCGTCGATCCCGACCATCGCGCCCATCTCCAGGCCGGTGGAGCCGCGCAGGACCTTGATCATCAGGTCGGTGCCGATGTTGCCCGACCCGATGATGGCGACCTTCGTCTTCTTCGCTGTCATGGCTGGTCCTCCCGGACGCTGAACTGGGCGGTGACGGAGCCGAGGCCGCTGATCGCGGCGGTGACGGTGGCGCCCGGGGGGATCGGGCGCATGGGGCCGAGGGCCCCGGACAGCACGACCTGGCCGGCGCGCAGCGGCTCGCCGAAGGTGCGGGCCTGGTGGGCGAGCCAGGCGACGGCGACCAGCGGGTCGCCGAGACAGGCGGCACCGGTGCCGGTCGAGACCTCCTCGCCGTCGATGCTCATCGACATGGTCACGTCGACCGGCTCCAGCTCGGCGAGGGTGCGGCGCTGGTCGCCCAGCACGTAGACCCCGGACGACGCGTTGTCGGCGACGGTGTCGGCGAAGGAGATGTCCCAGTCGGTGATCCGGCTGTCGACGATCTCCAGCGCCGCCACGGCGTACGCGACGGCGGCGCGGACCTGGGCGGCGTCCAGCGGGCCGTCGGCGAGGTCCGCCCCCAGGACGAAGGCGACCTCCGCCTCGGCCTTCGGCTGGATCAGCCGGGAGAGGGGGATGACCGCACCCTCCTCGTAGGCCATGTCCTCGAAGAGCACGCCGAAGTCGGGCTGGTCGACCCCCAGCTGCCGCTGCACGGCCTCCGAGGTCGCGCCGATCTTGCGGCCGACGACGCGGGCGCCACGCGCGACCTTCGCCGCGTTCAGCCCCTGCTGCACCGCGTAGGCGGCGGCGACATCGTCCCGGCCGATGAGGTCGCGGACCGGGGCGCAGGCGACGCCGGAGAAGTGCGCCGTGACGAGCCGGTCGACGGCGGCCGTCAGGGACTCCGGGGCGACGGTGGTGGTGGGCGCGGCGACGGGTCCACCGGGGACCTGGTACTGGCTGGTGCTCATGCTCCGCTCCCGGACGACGACGTGGCGCCGCTCACCCTCCTCGCGCGGGGGTGCCGGGGCCCAGCGCTGCGTCTCGCTGAGCGATACGGTCCCGGCCGTGAGGCGTGCCGGTGGGTGAGGAAGCGGACCGCAACACCGTCCTGGGCAAGGCGGTGACGATCCTGCGCGCCTTCACCCCCGACGACCGGACGGTGGCGCTCGCCGAGCTGGTGCGTCGCACCGGCCTGCACAAGGCCACGGTGCACCGGCTGGTCGGCGAGCTCGTGACCAACCGCCTGCTCGACCGGGTGGAGGGCGGCTACCGGCTCAGCGGCGGGCTCTTCGAGCTCGGGATGCTCGCGTCGGTGGAGCGCAGCCTGCTCGAGCTGGCGATGCCCTTCCTGCAGGACCTGTACGAGCGCACCCACGAGACGGTGCACCTGGGGGTCCGGGAGAGCGCTGAGGTCGTCTACGTCGCCAAGATCGGCGGCCACCGCCAGGCTGCCGTCCCGTCCCGGACCGGCGGGCGCATGCCGGTCCACTGCACGGCCCTGGGCAAGGTGCTGCTGGCCCACGCCGACCCGGAGCTGCGCCGGAGCGTGCTGTCCGGTCCGCTGGAGCGGCGCACGCCCCGCACGGTCGTGGCGGCCGGCATCCTGGCCCGGCAACTGGCGGAGGTGCTCGAGGCCGGGGTCGCGTTCGAGCACGAGGAGTCCGCCGTCGGGATCACCTGCGTCGCCGCGCCGGTGCTGGTCGGCGGGACGGAGGCGGTGGCCGCGGTGAGCGTCACCGGCCCGACCACGCGGCTGCGTCCCGAGCTGCACGTCGCCGCTGTCCGCGCGGCCGCCGCGGGGCTGGCGAGCACCATCGCCCGCGGGCGCCTCCTGCCCGGCGCGGCTCCCTGATCGGTCTGCTGTCACGTCCTGCTCAGCGCAGGCGGTCGGCCACCTCCCGGGCCGCGGCGGCGACGGCCGGCCCGGCCCCGCGCGCCCGCTCGGCCAGGTGGGTCACCACCGTGAGGCAGGCGCGTGGCACGGTGCCCGGGACGACCGCGGCGACCTCGTGCACGCCGTTCCCGTCCGCGCCCGCGCCGGCGGCCCATCCCAGCTCCCGCGCCTGCTGCACCCCGACGGGTTCGCCGTCCCGGGGGGCGTCGGCCGACCGCAGGGCGTCGGCCGTGGGTCCGGCGTCCAGCGGGGTGCGCCGTCCCTGCCGCAGCGCGAGGTGCGGTCCGGGGGTGGTCGGCCGGACCAGGTCGACGGCGACCGCCGAGTCGCCCTGGACGACGACGAGCACCACCGACGCGCCGAGCCGGTCGCAGAGCCGGCGCATCGGGGGGAGCGCGGCCGCCCGCAGGCCGGAGGAGCCGCCGGCCCCCATGGTCGCGAGCCGGGAGCCGGGCCGGTATGTGCGCTCGTCGTCGGTGCGGACGAGTCCGACGTCGAGCAGGGTCTGCACCACCCGGTAGGCGATGGACCGGTGGACGCCGAGGACGGCGGCCAGTTGCTGCACGGTCATCCCGTCCGGTGCCGCGGCCACCGCGATGAGCGCGTCGAGGCCCCGCGCCAGCGTCCGGTTGCCGAAGGTCCGCGCCGGAGCGGAGGTGTCCGGCCGGGGTTCCGGGAGGGGCCGGGGCGGCTCCGGCGTTCCTTGACCCTCCATCGAGCCGATGTTACGTTCCGGCTCAGATAATTCAACCTCAGTTGTAACTATCGAACGAGGTGGCATGACGCATCGGGACGTGGTGATCGTCGGAGCCGGCCCCGTCGGTCTGATGACGGCGAACCTGCTCGGCGGCTACGGGATCAGCGTCCTGCTGGTCGAGGACCGGCCCGAGATCATCGACTACCCCCGCGGCGTGGGCATGGACGACGAGTGCCTGCGCACGTTCCAGACCGCGGGGCTGGTCGACCGCGTGCTGCCGCACACCGTGCCGAACCAGCGGCTCATCTTCCTCAACGGGGACAAGAAGGTCCTGGCGGAGATCGCGCCGCGCACCGACGAGTACGGCTGGCCCCGGCGCAACGGGTTCGTCCAGCCGCTCGCCGACCAGGTGTCGCTCGAGGGCCTCGACCGCTACCCGCACGTCGAGGTGCTGTGGAGCACCCGGATGACCGGCCTGCGCCAGGACGACGCCGGCGTGACGCTCACCCTGGAGGGTGCGCACGCCGGTGAGGTGACCGCGTCCTACGTCGTCGGTGCCGACGGCGGCCGCAGTGCCACCCGCACCGCGCTCGGCATCGGCTTCGAGGGCAGGACGTCGAGCACCCGCTGGCTCGTCATCGACCTGCGCAACGACCCGCTGGGCCAGCCCGGGGCGATCGTCGGCGCCGACCCGCGCCGTCCCTACGCCTCGATCAGCATCCCGCACGGGATCCGCCGCTTCGAGTTCATGCTCTTCGACGGGGAGACCGAGGAGATGGTCGAGCAGCCCGGCTTCATCGCCGAACTGCTGGACGGCTTCGTGCCCGATCCCGAGCGGGTCGACATCGTGCGCCGGCGGGTCTACACCCACCACTCGCGCATCGTCTCCGACTTCCGCGCCGGGCGGGTGCTGCTGGCCGGCGACGCGGCACACCTCATGCCGGTCTGGCAGGGCCAGGGCTACAACAGCGGCATCCGCGACGCGAGCAACCTGGCGTGGAAGCTCGCCGCCGTCCTCCAGGGCCGCTGCGACGCCTCGCTGCTCGCCAGCTACGACGCCGAGCGGCACGGCCACGCCCGCTCGATGATCGACCTGTCGACGCTCGTCGGACGGGTCATCTCGCCCACGAACACGCTGGTCGCCCGCGCTCGGGACGTCTTCTTCCGCGGCATCACCGCGATCCCCTCGGCCAAGCGCTATCTGGTGGAGATGCGCTTCAAGCCGATGCCGACCTTCACCGCCGGGGCGCTCAGCTTCGCCGAGTCGGTCGCCCAGCCCTCCCCGGTCGGCCGGCTGTTCCCCCAGCCGCGGGTCGACACCCGCGAGCGCGCCGACGTCCTCCTGGACGACGTCCTGGGGCCGTGGTTCGCGCTGCTGGTCTGGAACAACGACCCGCGGGCGCTGCTCGACGACGACGCGCTGGACCGGTTCCGGCGCCTCGGCGGGCGCCTGGTCGCGCTGCGCCCGGCCTGCCAGCTCTCCTGGCCCGACCAGGACGCCGACGACGTGACCGTGGTCGGCGACCGCACCGGGCGGCTCAAGGAGTGGTTCGACACCCGCCCCGACACCGTGGTGCTCGTCCGGCCCGACCGGGTGGTCGCGGGCGCGTCCCCGGCGCAGCGGGCCTCGGCCATGGTGCGGGCGGTCAGCGACGCGATCGGGCTGGCGCCGGCCCTCCCCGCCGCCGGGGCCGTCCTGCCGGCCGACTCGCTCGAGGCCGTCGAGGCCTGACATGCCTCTCGCCCTCGTCGCGACGTCGCACTCGCCCCTGATCGGGAGGAACGACCCGGCCCCCGAGGTCCGGGCCGAGGTGGACTCGGTCCTGGGCGCCGCGCGGGACTTCGTCGCCGACTACGACCCCGAGCTCGTCGTCCTCTATGCGCCGGACCACTACAACGGCTTCCTCTACGACATGATGCCGCCGTTCTGCGTGGGTGCCGCGGCGACCGCCGTGGGGGACTACGGGCTGCCGGCCGGGCCTCTGGACGTGGACCGGGACGTGGCGTACGCGCTGGCCCGCGGAGCGCTGGACGCCGGCGTCGACCTCGCCCTGTCTGAGGCGATGCAGGTCGACCACGGGTTCGTGCAGCCGCTGACGTTCCTCTTCGACTCGCTGACCAGCGTCCCCGTCGTCCCGGTCTTCATCAACTGCGTCGCCGAGCCGCTGGGGCCCGCCTCCCGGGCGCGGCACCTGGGCCACGCGATCGGGCAGACCCTCGCCGGGCTCGACCGGCGGGTGCTGGTGATCGGCTCCGGCGGCCTCTCGCACGACCCGCCGGTGCCGCGCCTGGCCGAGGCGCCGCCGGAGGTCGCCCAGCGCCTCACCCACGGGCGCAACCCCACGCCGGAGCAGCGCGCCCAGCGCGAGGGCCGGACGCTCGCGGCGGCCGTCGAGTTCGCCGGCGGCGGCACCGGGCTCCGGCCCCTCAACCCGGACTGGGACGCACTGGTGCTGCGCTCGCTGGCCGCCGGTGACTCCGCGGCCATCGACGAGCAGGACAACGACTGGTTCGTCGCCGAGGGCGGCCACTCCGCCCACGAGGTCCGCACCTGGATCGCGGCCTTCGCCACGCTCGGCGCGGCGGGGCCGTACACCGTGCGCTCCTCGTTCTACCGACCGATCCCGGAGTGGATCGCCGGCTTCGCGACCGTCACCGCCGTGCCGCAGGCGAGCACGGCCCTCTCCGGACAGGCAGCCCGATGAGCATCTGGACCTCGATCAACCACCTCCCGCTGACCCAGCGCTACGTCCAGGTGGGGGAGTGGCGCACCCGCGTCCTGGAGACCGGCGCGGGGCCGGCGCTCGTGCTGATGCACGGCACCGGCGGGCACGTGGAGGCGTTCACCCGCAACCTCGAGGCGCTCGCCCGCGACCACCGCGTGATCGCCTACGACTTCCCCGGGCACGGCTTCACCACCCACGCGGACCGGGACCTGGAGATCGCCGACTACGTCGACCACCTCCGGCAGCTGCTGGACGTGCTCGACGTCCCGTCGGCGCACCTGTGCGGGGAGTCCCTGGGTGGCTGGGTCGCGATCAAGTTCGCCGCTGCCCACCCGGAGCGCGTCGACCGGCTGGTGCTGAACACCCCCGGCGGCACCATGGCCACCCCCGAGGTCATGGAGCGGATCCGCTCGCTGAGCCAGGCGGCCGCGGACGACCCGTCCCCCGAGCGCATCCGGGCCCGCCTGGAGTGGCTGATGGCCGATCCGTCGTCGGTGACCGACGAACTGGTCGACGTGCGGCGCGGCATCTACTCGCAGCCGGGTTTCGCCGACTCGATGCGGCACCTGCTGTGCCTGCAGGACCCCGAGATCCGGGCGCGCAACCTGGTCACCGACGACGAGCTCCGGTCGATCGCGCAGCCCGCCCTGGTGATCTGGACGTCGGACGACCCGTCGGGGCCCGCCGGCGCCGGGATGGCCATGGCGGACACGCTGCCGGCCGGGGAGTTCCGGCTGATCTCCGGCGCCGGGCACTGGCCGCAGTGGGAGCAGCCCGAGGCCTACGACCGGCTGATGGTCGACTTCCTCGCGAGCCGGTGACCGGCGTGGACGCGGACCGGACGGTCGAGGTGTTCCGGGCGCTGGCCCACCCCGTGCGCTGTCGCATGCTGACGCTGATCGCCGGGCACGACGAAGTGCCCCGCGGCGAGCTCGAGGAGTCGATGGGCCTGCCGGCGGACACGGCCAGCTACCACCTCAAGATCCTCGTCACGGCCGACGTCGTGCAGATGCGCCGCAGCGGGCGCAACGCCTTCTACGCGCTGCGGCGCGACGTCCTGGCCGACCTGCAGGACCAGCTCGTCGCGATCGCGCTCGTCAGGCGGGATGCGGGGAGCCGGGGCCGCCCCAGCCGGGAAGCAGCCCGTGCTCGTGGGTCAACCGCGGCAGGTCGATCCGCGTCGTCCTGAGCGCGTCGGCGTCGGGGGACTCGACCAGCCAGACGACACCCGGCCCGATCGCCTCCGGGGGCGACACCGGGGCGCCGGCGTACTTGGCCAGGAACTCGGCGAGCTTCTCCCCGTAGGCGACCATGCCGGGCTGGACGGTGAAGGCCCGGATGCCCCGGTCGCCCAGCTCCGCGTCCAGGATCCGGGCCAGGCGGTCGATCCCGGCCTTGCCGGCGGCGTAGGCGAAGCTCCACCCGGTGGTCGCCACGGAGGCGCGCGGGTCCAGCACCACCACGTTCGAGCTCATGTTCACGACCGTCCCGCCGCCCTGTTCCAGCATCAGCGGCACCGCCCGCCGGCAGAGGAGAGCAGGGGCGACGACGTCGGCCTCCAGGCTCGCGGCGAGCTCGTCCAGCGAGGTCTCGAGCACGACCGTCCGCATCGCCGGACCCTGGTAGACGCCGATGTTGCACAGGACGTCGCAGCGGCCGAACCGGTCGGCGGCCGCCTGGGCGAAGGCCTCGACGGCCCGCCGGTCCGTGAGATCGGCGGCGAGGGGCAGCGCGGCGCCGCCGACCGCGCGCACCTGCTCGGCCACCGCGTCGAGCCGGCCCTGGTCCCGCGAGGTGAGGGCCACGTCGAACCCGGCGCGGGCGAGCTCCACGGCGGTGTTCGCGCCCATCCCGCGGCTGGCCCCGGTCACCCACGCGACCCGTCGCGCGCCCTCGATCGTCATCGGGTGCCGGACCCGCCGTCGATGATGAGCCCGTCGTGCGTCATTCCCACGCTCCCCGGCCGGCCACGGGGCCGGCGACACACTGTTCCTAGCGGCCAGAACGGCGTTCGGACAAGAGCGGGAGCTCGCCGCGGGGCGTCTTGGGCTCGATTTCTGTTCTTGCCCTCCAGAACGATGTTCTGCCACTGTGCTGGACAGGACGCCGGGGAGCCGCCACCGATGGTGGCCGGGTGGACCCGGCCACCAGGAGAGGAGCCCGCAATGGCGTGGGACTTCAGTACCGACCCGGAGTACCAGGAGAAGCTCGACTGGGCCCGGACGTTCGTGAAGGAGAAGGTCGTCCCCCTCGACTACGCCTTCCCGAAGGAGCAGTTCAAGCGCCCGATGAGCCCCGAGCTCAAGGCGATCGTCGACCCGTTGAAGCAGGAGGTGCGCGACCACGGGCTGTGGGCGACGCAACTCGGTCCGGACCTGGGCGGCCAGGGGTACGGGCAGCTCAAGCTGGCCCTGCTGCACGAGGTCATCGGGATCACGAACTGGGGCGCCTCGATCTTCGGCACCATGGCGCCGGACACCGGCAACGCCGAGATCCTCGCCGCCTACGGCACGGAGGACCAGAAGTCGGAGTACCTCCAGCCGCTGCTGGGCGGCGACATCGTGTCGTGCTTCGCGATGACCGAGCCCCTCGGCGGTGCCGACCCCTCGCAGTTCACCACCCAGGCCGTCCGGGACGGCGAGGAGTGGGTCATCACCGGCGACAAGTACTGGGCCTCGCACGCGCGGTGGGCCGAGTTCCTGATCGTCATGGCCGTCACCGATCCCGACGCCCCGCTCACCAGCCGCATGTCGATGTTCATCGTCCCCAAGGACACCCCGGGGATGACGTTCGTCCACCAGACCGGGCTGTGGGGCGACGCCCCGGAGGACGGGGCGCACGCGCTGATCGAGTTCCGCGGCGCCCGGGTGCCGTCCGACTCGATCCTCGGCCGGCCGGGGGAGGCCTTCGCCGTCTCGCAGACCCGGCTCGGCGGCGGCCGGCTGCACGCGGCGATGCGGGCCATCGGCAGCTGCCAGAAGGCCATCGACATGATGGCCGAGCGGGCGCTGTCCCGTCGCACCAAGGGTGAGCTGCTCGCCGACAAGCAGGCCGTCCAGATGGACATCGCCAACTCCTACGCCGAGCTGGCCCAGTTCCGGCTGTACGTCCTCTACACCGCCTGGCAGTACGACCAGACCCACGACTGGCGCGCGATCCGCAAGGACGTCTCGGCGATCCAGGTCCTGGTCGGCAAGGTGATCCACGACATCGGCCGGCGTGCGGTGCACATGCACGGCGCCCTCGGCATCAGCAACGAGCTGCCACTCATGCAGATCCTGCACGGCGGCGAGATCCAGGCCCTGACCGACGGGCCGACCGAGGTCCACCAGGTCGTGCTCGCCAAGCAGGTGCTGCGCGGCTACACGGCGGCCGACCCGACGTGGCCGAGCGAGTTCCTGCCGCACCGCCGCGAGCAGGCGCGCAAGGACCTCGGGCTGGTCTGACGCGACAGCGGGCGGGCGCTCCCCGCGCCCGCCCGCTGTCGTCCCGACAGGAGGAGATGGCGTGCTGGACGAGGTCAGCGGCCTGCTCGGCGGCGAGCCGTACCACGTGCGCATCGTGGTCGAGGACGTCGGCGCAGCGATGGAGGAGTACGGCACGCTGTTCGGGGTCGAGTGGGCGGAGCGCCGCCGGGCCGAGTTCCCGGTCGACCTGCGGGGGACCCGGCGGACGCTGCGGTTCGACACCGTCTACGCCCGCACCGGCCCGGTCCGCATCGAGCTGACGGTGATGAAGCCGGACACCTTCTGGCGGCCCGGCGGCGGCATGCACCACCTCGGCTTCTGGTCCGACGACCCGATGGCCGACAGCCGGCGGCTCGCCGACGCCGGCTACCGACAGGAGGCCCTGCTGTACCCGTTCCCCGGCGACCCGGTCGCACCGGTGGCCTTCAACCGCGGCCCGCAGGGCATCTTCCTGGAGCTCGTCTCCTCCGGGATGCGCGCCGGCATGGAGGCCGGCTGGTCCGCACCGGCCTGAGCGTCAGGAGGCCGCCGCCCCCGCCTCACGGGCGACGATCGCGTCGACGGCGACGAGGTCGTCCGGGGTCAGGTCCCAGTCCATCGCGGCGGCGTTGGCGGCCACCTGCTCGGGCCGGGTGACGCCGGTGAGCACCGAGGCGACCCCCGGCTGGGCGGCGACCCAGGAGAGGGCCAGCTCCAGCAGCGTGTGGCCGGAGTCGGCGGCGAAGGCGGCGAGCTCGTCCACGGTGGCGAGCCGGGCGTCGGACAGCAGCGGCTGCCTCGACATGGCCCCGTCCCGGAGGATCGTCGCCACCAGGGCGTCGGAGGCCAGCCGAGAGCCCGGCGGCGGGGGCAGCCCGCGGGAGTACTTCCCCGACAGCAGCCCGCTGGCCAGCGGGAAGTAGGCCAGGACGGCGGTGTCGCTGCGGGCGAGCGCGCCGAGCAGTTCGTCGGCCGGCCGCTCCAGCAGGCTGAACTGCAGCTGGCAGGAGCGGAAGGGGCGGCAGCCCGACCGGGCCGCGACCCCGGCGGCGTCGTCCACCTGCTCGGCGGTGGCGTTGCACCAGCCGATCTCGCGGACCTTCCCGTCCGTGACGAGCCGCGTCAGCGCCTCCAACACCTCGTCGACCGGGGTGTCCGGGCCGGGGAAGTGCTGCTGGTAGAGGTCGATGCGGTCGGTGCCCAACCGGGTCAGGCTGGCCTCGACGGCGGCGACGATGCGGGCCGCGCCGCGCCGGTCCGGGTCGTCGGCGTCCTCGTCGAGGAACTTGGTCGAGATGACCGCCTCGTCCCGGCGCGAGCCGAGCGCCCGGCCGATCAGCTCCTCGGAGTGACCCTCGCCGAGGAACGACGTGATGCTGTACTCCTCGGCGGTGTCGACCAGGTCCACCCCGGCGTCCAGCGCGGTCCTCAGGATCCGGGTGACGGTGCCGGCGTCGCAGCCCGGACCGAAGAAGTCCGTACCGAAGGTGTTGCCGCCGATGCCGAGGACTGAGACCTCGAGGTCGCCGATCCGTCGTCGTCTCATGCGGGCGCTCTCGTTCAGTCGGTGAGGCGGGCCTGCTTGCGGGCGGTGACCGGCTCGGCGAGCCGCTGCTCGTCGACGATCCGCTGCAGCCCGGCGACGGTCTCCGTGACGCCGGGGCCGAGACGCCGGCCGGGGGTGAAGGTGGCCGGCAGGTGCTTCATCCCGTTGATCGTCCCGGTGGTGTCGTAGTGCACGGCGCCGGACGGGTCGCAGACGAAGTCCGGCATCCGGTCCAGGGCGCCCTTCAGCATCGTCTTGAAGGTCGCGCGGGCGACGTTGGAGCCGATGCACCGGTGGATGCCGAGGCCGAAGCTCGAGTGCCGGTTGCCCTTGCGGTCCAGCTGGATGCTGTGCGGCTCCTCGAAGAGACCGGGATCGCGGTTGGACGTCGCCCAGCCGACCCAGAGCCGCTCGCCCTCCTTGAACTGCTTCCCGTCGATCTCCACGTCCGCGGAGAACGTCCGGCCATCGCCCGGGGCCGGCGTGTAGAAGCGGAGGAACTCCTCGGTCGCGCTGTCGCGCAGGTCGTCCCACTCGCGGACCAGCCGCTCGCGCTGGTCCGGGTTCTCCGACAGCCACTCCAGGGCGTGCGCGGTGAGGGCGGTGGTCGTGTCGAAGCCGCCACCGATGAGCAGCGTGACCTGGGACAGCACCTCCATGTCGTCGGGGGAGTGCCCGCTGATGTCGGCCCTGATGAGGCCGTCGATGAGGCCCGGCCGGGGGGCGACCCGCAGCTCGGCGATGCTCTGCATGGCACGCATGCCCATCTGCATGCCGAGCTCGCGGACCCGGCCGATGTCCGGGTCGTCGGGGTGGGTGTAGACGGTCGCGTGCGACGGCTCGCAGTAGACGACCCAGTCCTCGAGCGGCAGGCCCAGCATCGCCATCGTCAGCACCGCCGGGACGATGTTGGCCAGGTCGTCGACGAAGTCGATCCGCCCCGACTCGATGTGGTCGTCGATGCACGCGCGCACGAGCTCGTCCATGACCGGCTGCCACCGGGCCACGGCGGCCGGGGACAGGTAGGGGTTCATGACGTTGCGGTAGTACCGCTGCTCCGGCGGGTCCATCTCGAGGATGCCGCCGCGCACCACGCGCTGCTCCCGCGGCGGCGGCGGGATCGAGATCCCGTCGTAGCCCTTGCGCTCCAGGTGGATGTCGTTGTCGTTGGAGAGGACGTCGGCCCGACGGACGATGTCGAAGACCTCCTTGTTCCCCGTGACCATCCAGTAGCCGCCGTAGGTCTCGTTCCACGCGATCGGGGCGTTCGCCGGCAGCTCGTCGGCGAGCTCCCGGAACGCCGTCCGCCAGACCGTGCTGTGCCGGTCGACGTCGATCCGCGGCTGCCTGCGCGCCTCGTCGTCCACGGAGCCGGGGTCGATCTGGTCGATGCTCATGGCTGTCTCCAACTCTCGATGACGGGTGGGCTCAGCTGAGTGCGACGGCCTGCTCGGGGCAGGTCCGCGCCGCCTCCCGGGCGGCTTCCTCGCGCCCCGGCGGGACGGCGTCGACGGCCGCGGCGGCGTGCCCGTCCTCGTCGCTCAGGACGAAGAGGTCGGGCGCGGTCATCGCGCACAGCGTGTGTCCCTGGCAGACGGTCGAGTCGACGGTGACCTTCACGGCGGGCTCCTCGCGGGATGGGGACGACGGACCGAGCTGGTGCCGAGACGAGCAGGCCGGCCGGAGGGCGCACGGCGCCGCTCCGGCCGGTGGGGAACGCGGCCCGGTGTGGCCCAGGTCTCTCGACGTCGGGGAGCATGCCAGAACAACGTTCTGGATAGCCAGAGTCGGCGTGAGGGAAGTCAGATCCGATGCGCCGGGCGGTCGGTCGACGTCATCAGGCCGCCCGCTCTGCCACGGTGCCCCTGGGCCCTTGCTCTGCCACGTGAGCTGCATTACCTTGGCCATGCAGATGTCGCCCAATGGTGTGCAAATAGCGAGAGGATCGCCGTGGCCTTCAAGGAGTTCGTCGTGTCGGGGGACGCGCACATCATCGAGCCCGTCGACCTGTTCAAGACCCGGCTGCCCGTCCACCTGCGCGAGCGCGCGCTGTGGGAGGAGGAGTTCTCCCTCGACGAGCCGATCGTCCCGGGGGGTCACACCGAGTTCAAGAAGCTGCACACCATCGGCTTCGACGGCTGGACGATCTCGAAGTACCGGCAGAAGGGCGGCCCGACCCCGGACGGGGAGCCCGAGCACATCATGCGCGACATGGACCTCGACGGCGTCGACGCCGCGGTGATGTTCCCGAACCTGTCGCTGTTCGTGCTCTTCACCGACGACCACGAGCTCTCGATGGCGCACGCTCGCGTCTACAACGACTGGGTCGCCGAGCGGTACCTGCCGTACGGCAACCGCATGGTCCCGACGGCGGCCATCCCGCTCACGCACATCCCTGACGCGGTCGCCGAGATCGAGCGCGTGGCCCGGCTGGGCTTCAAGGCCGTCCTGCTGCCCGAGGTCCCGCCGATGCCCTACTGGTCGCGCGAGTACGACCCGGTGTGGGCGGCGGCCCAGGCGCACGGCCTGCCCGTCTTCTTCCACGTCGCCACCGGTGGCGTGAAGGTGGACGAGGGGCAGTCCCAGACCGCCAGCACCGTCAAGGGCCTGATGATGGCCGTCAACATGGGCAAGGGTCAGCTGACCGACCAGATGGCGACCCAGCGCACGCGGGGCGGCGGCAACACCGGTGCGGCCAGCCCGCAGAACATCATCGCCGCCCTGATCAGCAGCGGCGCCTGCGAGCGCTTCCCGAACCTGCACTTCAACCTGGTCGAGTTCAGCGCCGGCTGGCTGGTGTCCTACATGGGTTTCATGGACCGGGCCTGGCGCAAGGGCACCGGGCAGGACGAGAACTGGTGGCTCGGCTTCTGGGACGACTCGCGCCCGCCGACCGACCAGCCCACGATGGGCCGCCTGTTCAACATCAACACCAAGTGGCCGCTGCCGCTCAAGCCCAGCGAGTACGTGCAGCGCCAGATCCACGTGCAGTTCGCCGACGACCCGACGGCCGTCAAGGCCCGCCACATCACCGGGCTGTCGACGATCATGTGGGGCAACGACTACCCGCACGCCGAGGGCACCTTCCGCGAGAGCGCGGACTGCATCGCGGAGAACTTCGAGGGTGTGTCCGACGAGGACCGCGCCGCCATCCTCGGCGGGACGCTCGCCGGGGTCGTCGGCCTCGACACCAGCAAGAAGCTGGCGCCGGCCCCGGAGCCGGCGTCCGTCTGACCGGCTGACATGCCCGCCACGGCGGGTGGGAACCGCCCCGGATCCGAGGACCACCTCGGGCCCGGGGCGGTTCGTCGCCGTGCCCGGGAAGCGGTGCCCGTCGCGCCCTCCGGCGAGGCGGCGGCGGCGCCTTGACGGTGCCCGGCACGTCTGTCAGATTGAATTAGACCAACCGGTCGGTACGGAAATGCCGCCTCGATGACAGCGCTGCTGTCCGGGTGCGCACATCGACGCAGATGTGGGGCGAGGACGTGGCAGCTCGGAGGAGTGCAGCGGTTCCGGAGGGCGGGCGCAGCGGCGCAGCCCCGGGGGGCGGCGCGTGAGCGAGCCCCGCGTCCCACCCCTCCCGGTCGACCAGTGGGGTCCGGAGGTGCTCGCCGCCGTGCGCGTGCTGCGGCCTCCGAGGGACGAGCCCCTCGCGCGGACGGGCGACGGGGCGCCGACGGCCGAGGCGGCCGCGGCCGCCGCTGACGAGGCGAAGGCCCGACGGCGCAGCCGCAAGCCGGGCAACCTGATCGGCGTCCTCAGCCAGCACCCGGATCTCATGGCGGGCTGGTTCCACTTCCAGAACCACCTCTTCACCTCCACCCTGTCGCCGCGCGTCCGCGAGATGGTCACGGTGCGGACCGCCTGGTTGCGGCGCAGCGAGTACGAGTGGGCCCAGCACGTGGCCATGGCGCGACGCCTGGGGATCAGCGAGGAGGAGATCGCCGCGCTGGAGGAGGGGCCCGACTCCCCGGTCTGGGACGCCACCGACGCCCTCGTGCTGCGCGCGGTCGACCAGCTGTGCGCGACCCGCTACGTCAGCGACGACGTGTGGGCGGCGCTGTCGGAGCGCCTCGACCGCCGGCAGGTGATGGACCTCGTCTTCACCGTCGCCGCCTACGACGCGCTCGGGTTGGCCCTCGAGAACTTCGGCGTCGAGCTCGACGACGGCGCCCAGGGGTTCGCGCCGGAGGAGCGTCGATGACCCCTTCTGGCGCGCGGGACACCTCCCCGGCGCACGTCCCCCTCCCGACGACCGCTGACAGCACGACTGGAGCCGACGCATGACCGACGTGACCGCGATCGACCACTTCACCGACCAGGCCACGGCGCTGGACCCCTACGCCTACTACGACGCCCTCGTGCGCGCCGCCCCGGTGTACATCGAGCCGCGGTACGGCTGCGCCATCGTCTCCGGGTTCGAGGAGGCGCTCGCGGTCTGGCGGGACCCCGACACCTTCTCCTCGGCCAACATCGTCGCCGGGCCCCGATCGCCCTTCCCCGCGGACGTCGAGGTGTCCGGTGACGACATCACCGCCCTCGTCGAGGAGCACCGCTCGGCGTGGCCGCAGTCCGACCAGATCGTCGCCTGGGACCCGCCCCTGCACACGGCGCACCGCGCCCTGCTGATGGGGCTCATCACCCCCAAGCGGCTGCAGCAGAACGAGGAGTTCATCTGGCGGCAGACGGACCGCCAGCTCGACGTGGTCCTCGCCGAGGGCACCTGCGAGTACATCGACGAGTACGCCCAGCCCTACACGTTGCTGATCATCGCCGACCTGCTCGGGGTGCCCGAGTCCGACCACCAGCGGCTGCTCTCCCTGGTCGGGATGGGTGGCGGCGGAGTCGTGGGCAGCACCGAACTGCACGACAAGTCGGCCCACCACTCGCTGGCCCCCCTGTACGACTACTTCGTCGCGGCGATCGAGGACCGCCGGCGCGAGCCGCGCAGCGACGTCCTCACCGGGATGGCCCAGTCGACGTTCCCCGACGGCACCGTGCCGGAGCCGATCGAGGTCGCGCGCATCGCGTCCAACCTCTTCGCCGCCGGCCAGGAGACCACCGTCCGGCTGCTGGGCACCGCCCTGCAGATCATCGCCGAGGACCCCGAGCTGCAGAAGGCGCTGCGCGCCGACCGTGCGCTGATCCCACGCTTCCTCGAGGAGGTGTTGCGGACCCAGGGGCCGATCAAGGGCGCCTTCCGCCTCGTCCGCAGGACGACGACCCTCGGCGGCGTCGAGCTGAAGGCCGGCACGCGCGTCTTCCTGGCGAACGGGGCGGCCAACCGCGACCCCCGCCAGTTCGAGGACCCGATGGAGTTCCACCTCGAGCGGCCCAACGTCCGGCGGCACGTGGCCTTCGGCCACGGCGTGCACACCTGCCCGGGGGCGCCGCTGGCGCGCTCGGAGGTCCGCATCTCCATCGAGCGGCTGTTCGACCGGACCACGGACATCGCCATCTCCGAGGCCCACCACGGCCCGGCCGGCGCGCGCCACTACGACTACATGCCGACGTTCATGTTCCGCGGCCTGATGACGCTGCACCTCGAGTTCACCCAGTGACGGCGACCGACCGAGGAGGGCCGGTGACCCTGGACATCCGTGTGGACCGCGACCTGTGCATGGGGTCGGGTCAGTGCACCATCTACGCGCCGCGGACCTTCGCCCAGGACGACGCGACCATCGCCTACGTCCTCGACCCGGACGGCGGCACCGAGGAGGAGGTCCGGGACGCCATCTCGGCGTGCCCGACCGGGGCCCTCAGCGTGGCCGGCGAGGACGACGACTGAGCCTCCCGAGGGCCCTTGCGGGCGCCGGGACCGCTGCCTACTCTCGCCTGTAGCTATCTATGAACATTGCTGTGCAAACTGCGAACGCAGATCCCCGGAGCGGTGAGGGCGTGCGATGCGACAGACCTACGACGTGGTGGTCCTCGGATCGGGAGCGGCGGGGCTGACCACGGCCCTCGCGGCGGCTGTGGAGGGCGGCAGTGTCGCGCTCTTCGAGAAGGCGGAGCTGCTCGGCGGGACGACGGCGCTGTCCGGCGGAACGATCTGGTTCCCCGACAACCAGCCGGCCCGCGCGGCGGGGATCGAGGACTCCCGCGAGCGCGGTCTGGAGTACCTGGCCAGCCTGTCCAACGGGCTGATCCTCCCCGAGCTCGCCGAGGCGCTGGTCGACGGCGGCCCGCAGTTCGTCGACTTCCTCGAGGCGAACACCGAGCTGCGGCTGCGCCTGGTGGAGGGCTATCCCGACTACCACCCGGAGCACCCCGGTGGCATGCCCGGCGGGGGCCGCTCGATCGAGCCGGACTTCTTCTCGTTCGTGGGCATGGAGGAGTGGGTCGACCGCATCGCCGGTGACGTCCGCCGGATGCTCATCGCCGAGACGCCGCTGGGCGGGGGGACCGGCTCGCTGACGCCGGAGGTGCTCGCCGAGCGTGAGGAGGCCCGGCTCGAGGGCCTGGGCCGGGCGCTCGTCGGCGGCCTGCTCAAGGCGTGCCTGGAGCGGGGTGTGCACATCGCGACCCGGACCCGCGGCCTGCGCCTGCTGACCGAGGACGGCGCCGTCACCGGGGTCGAGGTCGAGGACGCCGACGGCGTGCACGGCCTCCGGGCCGGCGCCGTCGTCCTGGCGACCGGCGGTTTCGAGTACGACCGCGCCCTGGTCCGCGACTTCCTGCGCGGGCCGCTCACCGAGCCGTTCGGTGCGCCGACCGACACGGGCGACGGTCTGCGCATGGCCATGCGCATCGGCGCGCAGCTGGGCAACATGCGCGAGGCCTGGTGGTCGCCGATCGTGCTGTCGCCGGGGACGCGTCGCGACGGCGGGCGCAACGGCCTGCTCGCCTCGCGGGAGCGGGCGCTGCCCGGCGCCATCATGGTCAACCGCTACGGCCGCCGCTTCGCCAACGAGGCCGCGAACTACAACGCCATCGGCGGCGCCTTCCACCGGCTCGACGAGTCGAAGCTGGACTACCTCAACGTGCCGGCGTACATGGTGTTCGACCGGTCCACCGTCGACCGGTTCGGCGTCCTCGGCGGTGCCCCGGGCGCCGAGCTGCCGGCCTGGGTGACCCGCGCCGACACGCTGGAGGAGCTCGCCGAGGCCCTCGGGGTCCCGGCAGGCGAGTTCCGCGCCACGGTCGACCGGTTCAACGAGAACGCCCGTGCCGGGGTCGACCCGGACTTCGGTCGGGGGGAGAGCGCGTTCGACCGCTTCCCCGGCGGCCGGATGGGCGACCCCGACTCGCCGTTCTCGACGCTGGGCCCGGTGGAGACCGGCCCGTTCTACGGCGTCGAGGTGGCGATCTCCGCGCTGGGCACCAAGGGCGGCCCGCGCACCGACCGCGAGGGGCGGGTCCTCGACGTCGACGGCGACGTCATCGGCGGGCTGTACGCGGCCGGCAACGCGATGGCCAGCCCGGCCGGCATGGTCTACGGCGGCGCCGGGGCGACGCTCGCGGTGGCCGGCGTGTGGGGCCTCTACGCCGGGCGGGCCGCCGTCCGCGACCGCGCGGCCGTCGCCGCGGCGGGCACCCCGTGACCACGTCCCCGAGCCCCTGCCGCCCGCTCATCGCGCAGGCGCGTGCGGGCGCTCCCCGAACCGAGACCGAGAACCCGTCCGGAGGACAGGAACAGTGACCGACACACTGCAGCAGAGCACCCAGGACCTCGCGTCGCAGGCCGCGTCCACCGACGACGTGGCCGCCGTCGCCGCCGCCTGGGTCGCGGCCCTGGGGGCGGCGCTCGAGCGCGGGTCCGCCCCGGAGCTCGAGGCCCTGTTCGCGGAGGACGCCTCCTGGCGGGACTTCATGGCCTTCACGTGGGACTTCAGCCACAAGATCGGCCGGGCGGAGCTGGTCCCGCGGCTGCTGGAGCTCGCGAAGGCGGCCGAGGCCCGGGACTTCCGGCTGAACACCGACCAGCCGGCCTTCGTCTTCAACGGCGAGATCGCGGCCTTCTTCGACTTCACCACCAGGGACCGGGTGGACCGGGGCCACGTCCGGCTCAGCACGGCGACCGGGCGCCCGCTGGCGACCGTGTTCCAGAGCCAGGTGGAGGGGCTGCAGGGCCACCCCGAGCGGATCCGTCACCACCGCCCGACCGGGAAGGTCCACGGCAACGTCCCCAACCGCACCCGCTGGAGCGCCGACCGGCAGAAGCAGCTGGCCTTCGAGGACTCCGAGCCGGCGGTGCTCGTGCTCGGCGCCGGGCACAACGGGCTGTCCATCGCCGCGCGGCTGCAGGCACTGGACGTGCCGACGCTGGTGATCGACCGCGAGGCGCGGGTCGGGGACACCTGGCGCAAGCGCTACGCCTCGCTCGCGCTGCACAGCAGCGTGTACGGCGACCACCTGCCCTACCTGCCGCTCCCGCCGACCTGGACCGAGCACACGCCGAAGGACAAGTTCGCGGAGTTCCTCGAGTCCTACGTGACGCTGCTGGACCTGAACGTGTGGACCTCGACCACGTTCGTCAACGCGCACTACGACGAGTCGGCCCAGCGCTGGACGGTCCGCGTCCGCCGGGAGGACGGCTCGATCCGGGAGCTGCACCCGCGGCACTTCGTCGTCGCCGCCGGCCTCTACGGCAACCCCCGGATCCCCGCGATCAAGGGGCTGGAGACCTTCACCGGCGTGTACACGCACTCCGACGCGTTCCAGGACGGCGACCGCCACCCGGGCAAGACCGCCCTCGTGGTCGGAGCCGGTGTGAGCGGCCACGAGATCGCGCACGACCTCGCCGAGCACGGCACCGACGTGACGCTGCTGCAGCGCAGCTCCACCTACGTCGTGGACTTCCCGACCTACCACAAGATCTGGGCCGGGCTGTTCCACGAGGACACCACCGTGCCGCCGGACTACGCCGACCAGATGGCCTATGCGCTGCCGAACGCGCTGTCCGACGAGCTGCAGAAGAAGCTGGTGAAGCTGGCGGCGAAAGATGACCAGGAGCTGCTCGACGCGCTCGTGGCCCGCGGCTTCAAGCTGGACTGGGGTGCCGACGGCGGGGGGATCTACGGCTCCATCGCGGTCGGCAAGGACAGCTACCACATCAACATCGGCGCGGCCCAGCTGATCGCCGACGGGACGATCAAGGTCAAGCAGGGTGTGGAGCTCGTCGAGATCCGGGACGGGCGGACCGGCGTCTTCAGCGACGGCTCCGAGCTGCAGCTGGACCTCATCGTCTTCGCGACGGGCTACGACTGGCTGTGGGCGTCCATCCGGCCCACCCTCGGCACCGCGGCGGCGAGGATCGACAAGGCCTACGGCCGCGCGGCGGACGGCGAGTACGCGAACACCTGGCGGCGATCGGCCCAGCCGGGGCTGTGGTTCGGCACCGGCTTCATCCGGATGGCGCGCTACTACTCGAAGTTCATGGCGCTGCAGATCAAGGCCATCGAGGAGGGCATCGAGCCCGTCGACCCCGGCGAGGACCCGGCGTGGGCCGCGCGGGCCGGCTTCGCGCCGCACGACCGCGCGGACTCCGACGCGGTGACCCCGGCCCTCGGCTGAACCGGGCCCGGGGTGTCCGCGCCGGTCGGCGCGGACACCCCGGGACCGCCGTCAGGACGGCAGGTCCGGCGGGACCCAGGCGGGTGGGCGCTTCTCCATGAACGCCCGCATGCCCTCGCGCGGCTCCGGGGACTCCGCGAGCGCGGCGAACATCGTCAGGTGGTCGGTCGGCGGGTAGTGCTCGTTGAGCATCCGCTTGACCTGGGCGCGCGCTGCCGGGGCGGTCCGCAGGACCTGGGCGACCGCCTCCAGCGCCGCCGTCCGCAGGGCGTCGTGCGGGACCACCCGCGAGATCAGCCCGAGCCGCAGGGCCTCGGCCGCGTCGAACCGGCGCGCCGAGAGCAGCAGGTCGCGCGCGACGGCGACGCCCACGTGCGCGGGCAGCGTGGCGGCGAACGTGGCGTCCGGGATGCCGCGCAGCAGCTCCGGGACGCGGAACGTCGCCCGGTCACTGACGACCGCGATGTCGGCCATCATCGCGACGAGCAGGCCGCCGCCCTGGCAGATGCCGTTGACCGCGGCGACCACCGGCGCGCGGCTGTCCCGGATCGCCGTGAAGGGCAACGTGTCCGGACCCATCGCCGGCACCGGCTGTTCGCCCTCGGCCGATCCGCCGCCGAGGTCGCCGCCGGGAGCGAAGACGTCTCCGGTGCCGGTGATGACCAGCGCCGCCAGGTCCGGGTCGGCGTCCACCAGGTACACGGCCCGCTTGATCCCGTAGTACATGGCCGACGTCAGGGCGTTGCGCGAGGCCGGGCGATCGATCACGCACCAGGCCACCGGCCCCTCGCGGGTCAGCCGGAGGAAGGGCGTGCCCAGGTCGTCGCTCACGACCGCTGCAGGTCCCCGGCGTCGTCGTCGCCGGTGACGCGTCCGGTCTCGACCGGGAGGAAGTTCGGGTCGTGGCTGGGCGTGCCGACCAGTCCCGTGGCCGCCTCGTCGTCGCCCCGGTGAGCGGTGTGCGCCGCGTGCTCCTCGGCGAGCCGGTCGGCCTCCACCGGGAGGAAGTTGGGGTCCTGACCGCCGGCGGTCACCAGCCCGGCGAGCTCCGCCGCCTCGGCGTCGCTGATCGGTGCGCTGCCCAGCGACGCCACGACCTGCGGCAGGTCGACGCTGGTGCGGATCCCCGGCGCCGCGGCGCGCACCGCCGCGATGGCGTTGACGGCGCGGTGGGCGGTGTAGCCGGGGGAGTACTCGGCCATCCGCTCCGGGGGGACGTCGAACTCGAGGCGGACGTCGAGAGGCGTGTCGCCGGCCATCTGCACCCGCCAGCCCGTGGCCTGCATGTCCCAGTCCGCGTCGATCTCCGTCGTGCAGATCCAGTTGGCCCGGAAGCGGATGAGTTCGACGCCGTCGCGCATCCCGGAGATGACCGTCCGCTGACCCGCGACGGTGCCCGCGGCGACGGTGCCGGCCGCGATCTGCACGTCGCGCGTGGCGAGCGCCAGCTCCTCGGTGGCCTCGATGCTGTCCAGCGGCAGCCCCAGGGCCTCGGCGGTGACGCGCAGGGACGGCCCGAACGCCGCCGCGAGGTGCGCGGCCCGCTTCTTCCCCAGCTCCTCCGGCCGCTTGCCGAAGCCCATGATGTCGAACAGCAGCGCGGGGGAGTTGCGCTGCTCGAGGTTCGCGTACTCGTCGATGGAGAGGTGGTCCAGCCGGCGCACGATCGAGGTCAGCACCAGGGGGATGGCCTCGGTGATGAACCCGGGGCTGCTGCCGGTCGCGTGGATCGAGGTGCCACCCTCCGCGCATGCCTGCTCGACGCGGGCGCGCACGTCGGGGGCGAGGCTCGCGGGGTGGTGGAACTCCCCGCGCGTGGTGACGACGTCCTTGCCGGACGCGAGCAGCCGGCAGACCTCGTCGAAGTCGCAGCGCAGCGGCATGTACAGCGCGACGTCGGCGTCGAGGGCCACGATCGCGTCGGCGTCGTCGGTGGCCAGCACGCCCGTCGTGGTGCCGCTGCCCGCCAGGTCGCCGGCGTCCCGGCCCACCTTGTCGGGGTTCGTGACGTACACGCCCGCCAGTTCCAGGTCGGGGTGCGCCAGCACCGCGCGCAGTGCGCGGGAGCCGATGTTGCCGGTCGCCCACTGGACCACGCGGATGGGTCGGGGGGTGCTCTCGTCCATGTCTCTCCTCGCTGCGTTGCGATGACTGACGACGGGGGGACCCCCGGACGCCTCGAGCTCAGACCAGGTAGCGCCCGCCGTTGGGGCTCAGCGTCTGGCCGGTCACGTAGCCGGCCTCCTCCGAGGCGAGGAAGGCGACGGCGTGCGCGACGTCCTCCGGGGTGCCGGCCCGCTTCATCGGCATCATCGCGGCCACGGCCTGGACGTCGCCGAGCGTCTGCCGGGTCAGCGGGGTGTCGATGAAGCCCGGCGGCACGTGGTTGACCGTGATGCCCTTGGCCACGTACTCCATCGCCAGCGCCTTCGTCAGCCCGATGACGCCGCCCTTGGAGGCGACGTAGTGCGCCATCTTGGGCGACCCGGTCTGCGCCGACGACGACGAGATGTTGACGATGCGGCCCCAGCCGGCCTCGAGCATGTCGGGGACGAGCGCCTGGGTGACGAGGAACGGCCCCTTGAGGTTGATCCGGATGAGCCGGTCCCAGGCCTCCTCGGACAGGTCGGTGAAGCGGACGGTCTCGTTGATGCCGGCGTTGTTCACCAACACGGTCACCGGGCCCAGCTCGGTGTGGGTGCGCTCGACGGCGGCCCGAACCTGGACGGCGTCGGCGGCGTCGCCACCCACGGCAACGGCCCGGCCACCCGCGTCGCGGATCGCGGTGGCGGTCGCCTCGGCACCCGGCAGGTCGAGGTCCCAGACCGCGACGGCGGCACCGTGCTGCGCGAGCACGACGGCGATGGCCTGCCCGATACCGCGGCCGCCGCCGGTGACGACCGCGACCTTCCCGTCCAGCGACATGTGCGCTCCTCGTCTGTGTGGTGCAAGGGGGGCCGGCCGCGGGATCCTCCCGTGCCGGCGGCGTGCGCGGCCGCCGTGCCCAGGGCAGGCACCGGTACCACGGGCGGTCGGCTGAAATTAGAACAAGCGGTCGGTACAGGCAATGGGCCCCGGTCGCCTCCTCTTGCGCCGACGGGCCGTTGCCCGCGGGCGACGGTCTGGCCTAGCCTGTAATTGGACCGATCGGTCGAAACACTGGTTCCGTCGCGGTGCTGCGGCGGGATGGGAGCGGAGGACAGATGACTGGACCGTCGACGGGTGCGGCTGGGGTCGACCCGGGGGACACGGTCGACGTCCTGGTCATCGGTGCCGGTGTCACGGGCATCTACCAGCTGCGGCGGGCCCGGGAGGCCGGCTTCTCGGTGACCCTCCTCGAGGCTGCCGACGGCCCGGGTGGCGTCTGGCACTGGAACCGCTACCCGGGCGCCCGGTTCGACTCCGAGAGCTGGTCCTACGGCTTCCTCTTCTCCGAGGAGCTGTGGCAGGAGTGGGAGTGGTCGGAGCAGTACGCGGGTCAGCCGGAGATCGAGGGGTACTTCGAGTTCGTGCTCGACCGGTGCGACATGCGCCGGTCCATCGAGTTCGGCGCCCGCGTGACCTCGGTGGTGTTCGACGAGGCGACCGGCACCTCCACCGTCGGGACGGCGGACGGCCGGACCTGGCGCGCCCGCCACGTGGTGGCCGCCAGCGGCAACCTCTCGGTGCCCTTCATCCCGGCCATCGAGGGGCGGGACCGCTTCCGGGGGCCGCAGCACCACACCGGCCTCTGGCCCAAGACGCCCGTCGACTTCCGGGGCAAGCGCGTGGCGCAGATCGGCACCGGTTCCAGCGGCGTGCAGATCGTGCCGGCGATCGCCGACGAGGTCGCGAACCTGACCGTCTACCAGATGAACGCCGACTGGGTGACGCCGCTCAACAACCGGCCCATCCCGCCCGAGGAGCAGGCCGACCTCAAGGCCCGGTTCGCCGAGATCGTCGCCGCGCTCGACGCCTCGCCCAGCGGCTTCATGCACACGCCGATCGGCCGCAAGTCCGTCGAGGACACCCGCGAGCAGTGGCAGGAGGTCTTCGAGCAGATGTGGAACAGCTCCGGCTTCCGCAAGCTCACCGAGAGCTACTTCGACCTGTTGTTCAACCCCGAGGTCAACGCCGCCTGGTGCGACTACATGGCCGCGAAGATCCGCAGCATCGTCGCCGACCCGGTCACGGCGGAGCGGCTGATCCCCAAGGACAGCGGGTACGGCGGCCGCCGTCCCCCCTTCGGCACGGGCTACTTCGAGGCCTACAACAACCCGAACGTCGACCTGGTCTCCCTGCGCGAGACGCCGATCCTGCGGATCACCGAGACCGGCATCGAGACCGGTGAGGGCCACCGCGAGTACGACGTGATCATCTGGGCGACCGGCTACGACTTCGGCACCGGCGCCCTCAACCGGCTCGGCGTCCGCGGCCGGGACGGTCTGCCGCTGGAGGAGCACTGGGCCGACGGCCCGCACACCTACCTTGGCATCATGACCGCCGGCTTCCCGAACTTCTTCTTCCCCGGCGGCCCGCACGGTGCGCAGGGCAACAACCCGCGCTACGCCGGCGACCAGGTCGACTACGTCATGGACGTGCTGCTGCACGCGCGCGAGCACGGGCAGGACGTCGTCGAGGTCGACGAGGCGGCCGAGGAGAAGTGGACGACGATGATGAACGACAGCTCGCGGATGTCGTCGTTCCTCGACAGCAGCTACTTCTACGGGGCCAACATCCCCGGCAAGCCCGTCCGGCAGCTGCTGAACCCGACGGGGCGCCCGACCCTGCGCAAGCTGATGGCGCGCGACGCCGAGGCCGGGTTCCCGGCGCTGACGTTCACGAAGGTGCAGGTCCCCGCCGTCTGAGCTCGCGCCCCTGACCGGGCCGCGGGCTCGGTCAGGGGCGTCAGGGCGAGAGGGTCAGCACGCGGCGGGTGAAGCGCCAGCCCTCGTAGGTGCGGCGCAGCGTGTCGTCGTACCGGCCAGTGAGCTGCACCCGCCAGCCGCTCTTCCCGCGGTGCAGGAAGGCCAGGTCGCTGACCGCGGTGACCTCGTCCTCGGACGCCGGCGTGACCACGGTGTTGGCCACCAGGTGCAGCTGCGGAGCGGAGGGTGCGAAGGCCGCGTAGCCCTCGCGGATGGCGTCGCGGCCGGTGAAGGCGGAGCTGCCCACGATCTCGGCGACGCCGTCGGGGGTGAAGAGCGCGGCGAGGTCGTCGGTCCGCCCGGCGTCCAGCGCCTGGGCGTACGCGGCGACGGCGTTGAGCACGGCCGCCGAGACCGACGGGTCGAGCGGGAGCGTCACGGGTCCTCCGGGTGCGGGTGCGGGTCAGAAGGAGAAGGTCGTGCTGCGCCGGTGCAGCTTCCAGGCGCCGTCGGTCAGCCGGAACGTGTCCTCGTAGTGGCCGACGACCTGCACGGCCCACCCGGCCTCACCCCGCTGCACCATCGCGACGTCGCTGGTGGCGGTCGCCTCGCCCGGCCCGCGGGGGCGGACGAGGACGTTGCCGACCAGGTGCAGTTGCGGGGCCTTCGGCGCCCAGGCGGCGAAGGCCTCCCGGAGCGCCGCTGCGCCGGCGACCGGCTCCATGCCGGGGAGCTCGAGGACGGCGTCGTCGGTGTAGAGCGCCGCCAGCTCGTCGGGCCGGCCGGCGTCCTGCGCCCGGGACAGCGCCGCGATCGCAGCGCGCACCCCCGCGTCGATGGCCGCGTCCTCGGTCGCCGTCATGCCGTCTCCGCTCAATTGACCGATCGGTACAAGAATCCATAGTATCCGACGGGCCGTCACCGCGGACGGTCCCGACGACGAGGAGCGCCGAATGGCCAAGCGATGGCAGCAGCGTCCGGACGGCTCGACCTGGGGTGACTGGGGCGAGGACGACGAGCTCGGCCGGATCAACCTGCTGACCGCGGAGAAGGTGCTGCAGGGCGTCCGCGAGGTCCGGGAGGGCAGGGCGTTCAGCCTGAGCCTCCCGCTGGACCTCCCCGGCGGCTCGTCGCTCAACCAGCGGCGCTACCCGCCGATCCTGCGGCCCACCGAGGACCTGCAGCACAACCAGGACGTCTTCTACAACGTCGTCGCGCGGGAGTCGATCAACAAGCACTACGTCGACGTCTGGTCCGACGACGTCGTGACGATGTGGCTGCAGTACTCGACGCAGTGGGACGCGCTGGCCCACCAGGGTGCCGAATTCGACGCCGACGGCGACGGCGTCGCCGAGGCCGTTTACTACAACGGCTACCGCGCCGGCACCGACATCGTCGGCCCGGCGGAGGACGCCAAGGGCGACGGCAGTGGCAGCAAGAGCTTCGCCCGCCACCTCGGCCTCGAGCACATGGCCGCGCACGGCGTGCAGGGCCGCGGCGTCCTGGTCGACCTGCGCCACCACATGGGTGACGACTGGCAGCCGGTCGGCCTGGCGAAGCTGAAGGAGATCATGGCCGCGGACGACGTGGTCGTGGAGCCCGGCGACATGCTCCTGCTGCACACCGGCTTCGCCACCCAGGTGCTGGAGTGGGGCGGCAACCCCGACGCGAGCCGCATCCAGGCGATGCACTCCCACCTCGACGGCAACGACGAGGACCTCCTCCAGTGGATCGCCGAGTCGCAGATCTCGGCGCTGATCGCCGACAACTACGCCGTCGAGGGGTGGGCGACCCACAAGCGCGAGCCGCACACGCTGCTCCCGATCCACCACCTGTGCCTGTTCAAGCTCGGCGTCCCGCTCGGCGAGCTCTGGTACCTCAACGACCTCGCCGCGTGGCTGCGGGAGAACGGGCGCAGCCGCTTCCTGCTCACCGCGCCCCCGCTGCGGCTGCCCGGCACCCAGGGCTCCCCGCTGACCCCGGTCGCCACCGTCTGACCCGTGCGGCGGTTTCCCCGGGCGGGGGTGCTCCTCCGCCCGGGTGAGGGGCCTGCGCGGTCGGCGGGCGGTGCGCGCACGATGTGTAGCGTGACGCCCCCGGTGCCCGACGCCGAGGGTCTGACCTCCGTGCCCGGTCACGGCGTCCGGCTTCGAGGAACGGTGAGATGTCCACACCTGGCAGCGAGCGCGCCAAGACGACGCGCTACCACCGCAAGCGCGAGCACGTCATCGACGTGGCGGTCGAGCTGTTCTCCAAGAACGGGTACGCCAGCACCGGGGTCGCCGACATCGGCGACGCCGCGGGGCTGGCCCGGGGCGCGCTGTACTACTACATCGGGTCCAAGGAGACGCTCCTCGCGGAGATCCACGACCGCGTGATGGACCCGCTGCTCACCGAGGCCGCGGCGATCGCCGACCTCGACGCAGGCTTCCGCGTCCGGCTGCGGCTGCTGTCGGAGTCGCTGCTCTGGCAGATCATCCACCGGCGCGACCACGTCTGGGTCTTCCTGCACGAGTACCAGCAGCTGCAGGGGGAGCCGCGGACGCTGTTCCGCGCCAAGCGGCAGCGCTTCGAGCAGCGCGTCCGGGACACGCTGACGCAGGGGCGCGAGCAGGGCCTGGTGCAGGCGGAGGACCTGGAGCTGTCGACCCTGGCGTTCCTCAACCTGCACAACTACACGTACCAGTGGCTCGGCGGCCGGCACGACCTGACGGTCGAGGGCCTGGCGGCCTTCTACTGCCGGATCTTCCTGGACGGCATCGCGTCGGCCGCGGCCGAGGACACCGGCGACGCCGAGGAGCTGACGCGCGGCCGGGCGCTGCTGGAGTCCCTGCGCATCCCGGCCGACGTCGCGTCCTGACCGGCGGCGGCCGGCCCCGCCGCCGAGAGCTCCCCGGCGGCGGGGGAGCGCTCAGCCCAGCTGGTGCTCCAAGAACCTCGCCGACCAGGCCATGAGGTCCGCGGGCACGTAGTAGCCGGTCTCGTCGTTGACGGTCGCGAAGTTGGCCGCCACGTCCTCGATCGTGGGGGTGCCCTCGGCGTCGTGCAGCCAGCCCTCGGTCGAGGCGATGAAGAGCCGGGCGAAGCGGCCCGCGCCGGCGACGTAGACCTCGCCGCTGACCGGGCAGTCCTCGTGGGCCAGGTAGGCCACCAGTGGGGCCACGGCGTCCGAGGGCATGTACGGCCGGCCCTCCCGGCGGGGTGCCTCGGCGACGCGGTCGTCGCCGCCCCCCATGCGCGTCATCGCCGCGGGAGCGATGCAGTTGACCGTGATGTTGTGCGGTGCGCCCGCGAGCTTCGCGCTGCGGGCCATGCCGATGGTCCCGGCCTTGGCCGCGGCGTAGCCGAGGTTGTTCGGCAGCCCCAGCAGGCCGGTCGAGGTGGTGTGCACGACGCGGCCGTACTGCTGCGCGACGAAGTGCGGCCACGCGGCCCGCATCGTGTTGAACGACCCCGCGAGGTGGACGGCCAGGTGCCGCTCGAGGTTGTCCAGGTCGACTTCGGGCAGGCCGGCCCACCGGATGATCCCGGCGTTGTTGACCAGCACGTCGATCCGGCCGAACCGCTCGATCGCCGTGGCCACGATGGCCTCGCCGCCCTCGGCGGTGGACACGTCATGGGTGTCGGCGACGGCCTCGCCGCCCGCGGCTCCGATCTCGTCGACGACGGCCTGCGCCGGGCCGGCGTCGGTGCCGTCGCCGCCGATCGACCCGCCGAGGTCGTTGACGACGACCTTCGCGCCGCGCGCGGCCAGGAGGCGCGCGTACCCCCGCCCGATCCCGCGGCCGGCGCCGGTGACGACCGCCACCCGGCCCTCGAAGCTGTACGTGCTCATCGGTGGCTCCTGCCGTCGGTGGACCTGGTCATCGGACCGTCACGCTAGACAGACCGATCGATACAGACAATCAGCGACCCGTGAACGTGGCCTTCCCCGGGCCCTCCGCCACGAAGCTACGCAGTCCTCGTTGCGCGTCCTCGCTGGCGAAGCAGGCGGTGATCAGGTCGGCCTCGAGCGCGAGCCCGGCCTCGATGGGCAGGGCGACGCTGGCGTCGAGCGCGCGCTTGGCGTGCCGGAGGGCCAGGGGGCCGCGGGCGAAGCCGAGGGCCTGCTCGACGGCGCTGTCGAACACCTCGGCGTCGTCCACCAGCCGGTCCACCAGTCCGATGGCGAGCGCCTCGTCGGCGGCCACGCGCCGGCCGGACAGGACCAGGTCCTTGGCCCGGGGCAGCCCGACCACGTGCGCGAGCCGCTGGGTGCCGCCCGAGCCGGGCATGATCCCGAGCGTCACCTCGGGCAGGCCCAGCACCGTCCGGCTCCCCGCGACGCGGAAGTCGGAGGCGAGGGCCAGTTCGCAGCCGCCGCCCAGGGCGTAGCCGTTGACGGCGGCGACCGTGATCTGCGGCGCCGTGGCCAGGCCGTGGAAGGCCCCCTGCAGCACGCGGTTGCGGCGGTCGAACTGCTCCGGCGTCAGGTCGACCATCTCCGTGATGTCGGCGCCGGCCGCGAAGTGCCGCGGCCCGCCGGTCACCACCACGGCCCGGTAGCCGGTGCCCGCGTCGTGCAGTTCGGCGGCGACCGCGGCCAGCTGGTCCCACATCGCCTGGTCGAGCGCGTTCACGGGTGCGCGGTCGAGCCGGAGGACCGCCAGCCGCTCGTCGGCGGGGTGCGGGGAGAGCGTCACCGGGGCGGTCTGCGGCGTGCTGGTCACTGTCGGGCCCTCCGCGTCCTGTGTTAGTTTCGCGCTGTGTCTGTACCGACCGGTCAAACTTACGTGGTGACCGCCAGGTGACCTCCGGCTGGGGTGACGTGGCGGGCCGGCGCGTGGTCATCACGGGTGCCGGGCGCGGCCTCGGCCGCCTGCTGGCGCGCGCCTTCGACGCCGCCGGGGCCTCGGTGGGCCTGGTCGCCCGGTCCGAGGGCGCCCTGAAGGAGGTCGCCGCCTCCCTCGACGGCGACGCGCTGGTCTGCCCGGGCGACGTGCGGGACGGTGACTTCAACGAGTCCGTCGCGCGCGGCATGGTGGAGCGCTTCGGCGGGCTCGACGTCTGGATCGCCAACGCCGGCGTCTCCCCGGAGTTCACCTCCGTGCTCGACATGGAGCCCGACGCCTGGCGCGAGATCGTCGACGTCAACCTGACCGGCGCCTTCCTCGGCGCCCGTGCCGCCGCCGCGGTGATGGGCGAGGGGAGTCGCATCATCGTCACCGGCTCCGTCCTCGGTGACCGTCCCCTGGGCGGCCTCGGGGCGTACTCCGCCTCCAAGAGCGGGGTGCGGGCGCTGGTCCAGGCGCTGGCGCAGGAGCTCGGCCCGCGGGCGATCACCGTCAACACCGTCGCCCTCGGCTGGTTCGACACCGGCCTCGGCGCCCACTGGCACCGCGACGCCGAGCGCGAGCAGGGCATCGTCGAGCACACGGCGCTCGGCCGGTGGGGGAACGCCGCCGACCTGGCGGGGATGTACCTGTACCTGGCATCGGGGGCCTCGGCGTACGTGACGGGCGCGACCCTCACCGTGGACGGCGGCTACTCACTCCGCTAGGCGACGCGAGCTGGACACCGCGGACCGCGACGGAGCGGTCCCGACGAGGAGAGGTGCGACTGTGGAGGCACTGCGCTGGCATGCCGCCCGCGACGTCCGGCTGGTCGAGGTCCCGGAGCCGGAGCTCCTGCCGGGGACGGCGCTGGTGGAGGTCGCGTACTGCGGCCTCTGCGGGACCGACGTCCACGAGTACACCCACGGCCCGGTGATGATCCGGGAGGGCGCGCACCCGCTGAGCGGCGCGCGGCCGCCGATCACGATGGGCCACGAGTTCAGCGGCCGGGTCGTCGCGATGGACGGCGAGGTGCCCGGGATCGCCGTCGGCACCCGCGTCGTCGCCGATCCGTGCCTGCGCTGCGGCGTCTGCCGCTGGTGCCTGCGCGGCGAGTACCACATCTGCGCGAAGGGCGGCTCGATCGGCCTGGCCGCGGACGGCGGTCTCGCCCCGCTGGTCCGGGTGCCGCTGATCGAGCTGCACGCCGTGCCCGACGGGGTCTCCGACCAGCACGCCGCGCTCGCCGAGCCCCTGGCCGTCGGCCTGCACGCGGCGTCGCGCGCCCAGATCGGCCCGGGGGACGACGTCCTGGTCCTCGGCGCCGGCCCGATCGGGCTGTCGGCGCTGATCGGCGCGCGGGTGGCCGGTGCGGCGACCGTCTTCGTGAGCGAGCCCAATCCCGCCCGGGCGGAGGTCGCCCGTTCGATGGGGGCCACCGAGGTGTTCGACCCGACCACCGACGACGTCCGGAAGGCCGTGTTCACCGGCACCGGCCGGATCGGGCCGGATGCGGTCATCGACGGCACCGGGCGGCCCGAGGCGATCGACCTCGGCCTCCGCAGCCTGCGGCGGGGCGGGCGCATGGCGATCGCCGGCATCTCGCCCGCGGAGCTCGCGATCGACATCCGCCAGATCGTGCTCTACGAGCGGCAGGTCGTCGGGTCGCTGGGCTACAACTTCGACATCCCGCGGGTGCTCGGCCTGATGGCCTCGGGCGCGATCGACGCCGCGCCGCTCATCACCGACGTGCGGCCGCTGGCCGACGGTGCGGCCACCCTCGAGGAGCTCTCCTCGCCCAACCAGCACGTCAAGGTGCTGCTCACCCCGCAGGAGACCTGATGGACTTCTCCCTGGACCCCGAGATCCTCCAGCTCAAGGAGATGGTCCGCGACTTCGCCGACAAGGAGATCGCCCCCCACGCCGCGGGCTGGTCCGAGCGGGGCGAGTTCCCCGTGGCCGTCTTCCAGAAGCTCGGCGAGCTGGGCCTCATGGGCATGCTGCTGCCCGAGGAGTACGGCGGGATGGACGCCGGCATGGTCGCCTACGTCGCCGTGATGGAGGAGATCGGCCGGGCCGACCAGTCGGTGGCCGCGGCGTGGAACGCCCACTCGACCATCGCCTCGCTGCCGCTGAGCCTGTTCGGCACCGAGCAGCAGAAGGACCGCTGGCTGCGTCCGCTGGCCGCGGGCGAGAAGATCGCCGCCTTCGGGCTCACCGAGCCCGGCGCCGGCTCGGACGCCGCGGGCATCTCCACCCGGGCGAAGCGGGTCGACGGCGGCTGGGTCCTCGACGGCGCCAAGCTCTTCATCAGCAACCCGGGCACGCCGATGAGCCTCGGCGTCACGGTGCTCGCCCAGACCGGGGTGGGGCCCGACGGCCGCAAGCAGACCGGCGCGTTCTTCGTGCCGACGGGGACTCCCGGCTACGGGATGGGCCAGCCGCTCAAGAAGCTCGGCTGGCACGCCCTGGACACCCGGGAGCTGACCTTCACGGACTGCTTCGTGGGCGACGACCACCTGGTGGGGGACCCGGTGAACGGGCTCAGCCAGTTCCTCACCGCCCTCGACCCGGGCCGGGTGAGCGTGGCGGCGCTCGGGCTCTCCCTGGCGCAGGCGGCGCTCGAGCTCGCCGTGCAGTACGCCGGCCAGCGCAGCCAGTTCGGCAAGACGATCGGCTCGTTCCAGGCCATCCAGCACAAGATCGCCGACATGGCCACCGAGGTGGAGGCGGCCCGCTGGATGGTCTACCGCGCCGCCTGGCTGGCCGACCAGGGGCTGCCGAACCGCAAGGAGGCGGCGATGGCCAAGCTCTACGCATCCGAGGTCGCGAACCGGGTCGCCAGCGCCAGCGTCCAGATCCACGGCGGCTACGGCTGGATGGTCGAGTCGCCGATCTCCCGCTTCTACTCCGACGCCAAGATCCTCGAGATCGGCGAGGGCACCAGCGAGATCCAGCGCAACGTGATCGCCCGCCTGGTGCTCGCCGGCTCCGGACGCTGACCGGGCCCGGGACCTGACATGGACAACTTCGCCGCGACCCTCGACCACGCCGCCGACCGGCGCCCCGACACGGTCGTCCTGGCCGAGGGCGACACCACCCGGACCAACGCGGAGCTGCTGCAGCGGGTGCAGGCGCTGGCTGCCGGCCTGACCGCCGAGGGGGTCCGGCGCGGCGACGTCGTCGCGATGCTGCTGCCGAACTGCGTCGAGTTCCTGGAGCTCGTCTACGCCGTCAACCGGATCGGCGCGGCCTTCCTGCCGCTCAACACCCGGCTGGCGCCCGCCGAGTGGGAGTACATCCTCGGCCACAGCGAGGCGGTGGCCCTCGTCGCCGACGCCGAGTTCCTGCCGCGGCTGGCGGAGGTACTGCCGCGGCTGCGGGGCCTGCACACCCTGCTGGTCCCCGGCGCCGGCGCGGCCCCCGGGGGCTGGACCGGGTACGAGGAGCTGGTCGGAGCGCACGACGGCGCCGTCGTCCCGGTCGACGACGTGCCCGGGTCGGCCCTGCAGCGGCTCATGTACACCTCGGGCACGACCTCGCGGCCCAAGGGCGTGTGCATCAGCCACGCGAACCTGCTGGCCAAGAACCTCGGCATGATCATCGAGTTCGGCCTGACCGCCCGGGACGTCACCGCCGTGGCCGGGCCGCTCTACCACGTGGGGGCCCTCGACATGGGCGGCCTGGCGACCCTGCACGCCGGGGGGAGCCTGGTGATCCAGCGGCGCTTCGACGCCGCCGAGCTCATCGGCCTCATGGCCGTCCACCGGGCGACGACGGTCTGGCTCGCCCCGGCCATGGTCAACGCCCTGCTGCAGCGGGAGGAGCTCGCGCAGGCCGACCTCGGCTCGCTGCGGGTGATCATGTCCGGCGGCGAGAAGATGCCCGAGGCCCGGCTGCGGCAGATGCTCGAGGTGCTGCCCGACGTCTGGTTCGCCGATGCCTACGGCCTCACCGAGACCGTCTCCAGCGACACCTTCCTGCCCCACTCGCACATGCGCGCGAAGCTCGGCTCCGTCGGCAAGCCGCTGTCCCAGCACCAGGTCCGTGTCGGCGACGAGCAGGGCCGCGACGTGCCCGCCGGCGAGGTCGGGGAGATCCTGATCCGCGGCGCCAAGGTGTTCTCGGGCTACTGGCGCGACCCCGAGGCGACCGAGCGGGCGTTCGTCGACGGCTGGTTCAAGACCGGCGACGTGGGCAGGCTCGACGAGGACGGGTTCCTCTACATCGAGGACCGCAAGAAGGACATGATCGTCTCCGGCGGCGAGAACATCGCCACCCCCGAGGTCGAGCGCGTGCTCTACGAGCACCCCGACGTCGTCGAGGCCGCCGTCATCGGCCACCCCGACGAGCGGTGGGGGGAGGTGCCGCACGCCTTCGTCGTCGTCCGCGCCGGCGCCACGCTCACCTCCGAGGACGTCGCGGAGTTCTGCCGGGCGCGGCTGGCGAAGTTCAAGGTCCCGGCGTACACGACGGTCGTGGGGCAGCTGCCCCGCACCGCGTCGGGCAAGGTCGTGAAGAGGGAGCTGCGGACGATGCCCGAGGTCCAGGACTCATGAGCGTCGAGAGCGCGGCCGACAGCCGCGAGGCCGAGGGCTCCGGTTCGTCGGCCGCAGGCTCGGTCGCGGTGGACGACGTCGTGGAGATGTACCGGCGGATGGCGCGGATCCGCGGCTTCGAGCAGGCCGCGTCGAAGCTCTACGCCGACACCGAGGTGCCCGGGTTCGTGCACCTGTCGATCGGCCAGGAGGCGACCGCGGTCGGCGCCTGCTGGCACCTGCGCGACGACGACGCCATCACTTCCACCCACCGGGGGCACGGCCACTGCCTGGCCAAGGGCCTGGACATGACCGAGATGTTCGCCGAGCTGATGGGGCGCGAGGGCGGCACCTGCTCCGGCCGCGGCGGGTCGATGCACATCGCCGACCCCCGGCTGGGCATCCTCGGGGCCAACGGCATCGTGGGCGCGGGCCTGCCGATCATCACCGGAGCGGGCACCGCGGCGCAGATCCGCGGGGACGGCGGCGTGGCGGTCGGGTTCTTCGGCGACGGCGCCGTGGCCCAGGGCATGTTCCACGAGTCGGTGAACCTCGCCGCGGTCTGGGACCTCCCGGTCGTCTTCTTCTGCGAGAACAACCACTACTCGGAGTTCTCCCGCGAGGAGGACCAGCACCGAGCCGGACTGGCGCTGCGCGCCGTCGGCTACGGGGTGCGGTACGAGTCGGTCGACGGCAACGACGTCGTCGCGGTGGCCGAGCTGATGCAGCGGCTGGTCGGCGAGCTCCGCGCGGGCGCCGGCCCGGTGATCGTCGAGGCCGACACCTACCGCTGGCACGGCCACTACGAGGGCGACCCGATCCGCTACCGGGAGGCCGAGGAGCTCGCGGCGTGGAAGCTCCGCGACCCGCTCGTCGTCGCCCGCGCCCGGCTGGCCGACCTCGGCGTCGACGCCGCGGTGGCGATGAGCATCGACCGCGAGGTGGACGAGGAGGTGCGCGCGGCGATCGACGAGGCCCGCCGCTCGCCGTTCCCCGACCCGGCGTCCCTGCTGGACTTCGTGTGGGTCGAGGAGGACGACACCCCGGAGCGGGAACCCGAGCAGGGCGAGGTCTTCAAGACCATGGACGCCGTCCGCGAGGCGCTGACCTTCGAGCTGGAGCACGACCCGACCGTCTTCGTGGCGGGCATCGACGTGGGCCGGGGCGGCAACGTCTTCGGGCTCACCCGCGGCCTGGCCGAGCGGTTCCCCGGCCGGGTGCGGGACACTCCGATCTCGGAGACGGCCATCGTCGGCGGTGCCGTCGGTGCGGCCATGGCGGGGATGCGGCCCGTGGTCGAGGTCATGTACATGGACTTCATCGGCGTCTGCCTGGACGCGCTGATGAACCAGGCGGCGAAGCTGCGGTTCATGACCGGCGGGAAGGCCTCGCTGCCGCTGGTCGTCCGCACCCAGTTCGGCGCCGGCCGGTCCTCGGGCAGTCAGCACTCGCAGAGCCTGGAGGCGCTGCTGGCGCACATCCCCGGGCTCACCGTCGTGATGCCCTCGGACCCGGTCGAGACCTACGGGCTGCTCCGGTCGGCCATCCGGAGCCCGAACCCGGTCGTGTTCGTGGAGAACCGCCTCCAGTACGGCATGAAGGCGCCCCGCCCCAACGCTGACCACCTGATCCCGCTCGGCAAGGCGCGCATCGTCCGGCCCGGCCGCGATGTCACGGTGGTCACCTGGTCGCGGATGCTGCAGGAGGTGCTGGCCGCGGCCACCGAGGTGGCCGCCGACGGCATCGAGGTCGAGGTGGTCGACCTCCGGACGATCGCGCCGTTCGACCGCGCGGCGGTGCTGGAGTCGCTGCAGCGCACCCGCCGGCTGCTCATCGCCCACGAGGCGGTCATGGACTTCGGGGTGGGCGCCGAGATCGCCGCACTCGCCGCCAACGAGGGCTTCTGGCACCTCGACGCGCCGGTCGTCCGGGTGGCCCCGCAGGCCATGCCCGCGCCCTACTCGCCCGCGCTGGAGAAGGCGTGGCTGCCGGATCGGGCGGTCGTCGCCGACGCCCTGCGCCGCCTGATGGAGGTCGGTACGCGATGAGGGTGCAGCGCGCGCCGCGGGCCGCGGACCAGCCGCAACGCGCTCCCGAGGGCCTCGTCCGGCACGACCGCGCACCTGCGGTGCCCACGCCGGCGGCCGGCCCGGCCCCCGCTCGGTCCGCCGACGGCACGGGGGCGTTCTCCGCCGACGTCGACCTCGACCTGACGGCCCTCGCGGGCCGCTCACCGGAGGACCTGTTCGCCGAGGTCGTGGTCCGGCTCCTGACCGCCTGCCACCGCGAGGGGCTGGTCGACGTCGGATCCGCCCTGCGCGTCGTCACGCCGACCGACGGGGGGTTCGCCGGCGTCCGGGTCGACGGTGCCGTCGACCGGTCGGCACCCGGGCTCTCCGCGGTGCTGGGTGCACCCGGGACGGAGCTGCCGCCCGCCGACGCCGGCACGCTCACGGTGGTCGACGCGCGGGGGAGCCGCACCCGCGCCCAGGGCGACTGGGGTCTGGGCGGAGGCCTCGGGGTCGCGACGCTGGGACGGGTCGGGTCCGCCGTCGTGTCCTCCCGGCGGCCGGCCGGGCTCGTCCTCGGCGAGCGGCTCGGCGCGGGCCTCGGCCTCACCGTGCCGGACGCGGCCCGCGCGGCGCAGGTCGTGCGGGCGCTGGATGCCGTGGCCCGGTCCCTCGAGGGGCCCGTCGGCTGACGGCCTCAGGCCACGGGCGCGCTCTCGGGCGCCCGGGCCGCGGCGAGGCAGAAGGCGGTGAGCTGCGCCAGCTCCGTGGCCGACGGGGTCGTCTCGCTCCACACGTGCTCGGCCAGTGCCCCCAGCATCGCGTAGGTCGAGAGCATCGCGTTGGTCGCCGGGGCCGGGCTGCCCAGCGCCTGGAACTCGGGCTCCAGGAGAGCGGCCAGGACCTCGCTCGCGAAGTGCCGCCCGTAGGGCGCTCCGCTGCCGGCCGTGGGTGCGTTCCACATCACCGCGCGCGTGGTGGCGGCGACGTCGTCCTGGGCCTGGATGAGGACGCCCTCCACCCAGCGCCTGATCCGGTCCTCGGGCGCGGACTCCTTGTCCATCTGGTGTGCGAGATAGCTGCGCAGTTGCTCGGTGCCCCGTTCCAGGAGAGCGGCGACGAGCGCGCCCTTGGAGGGGAAGTAGCGGTAGAAGGCGTCGTTGGACAGCCCGGCGGCGGCGACGATGTCGGACACCCGCGGGCTCGCCGACGTCCCGCAGCGGATCATGACCTCGAGGCCGGCGTCGAGCAGGCGACGGACCTCCTCCTCGTAGGTCATGCCGCGCTGGGCAAGGGCGCGCTGAACCACACGACCCAGGACGTCCTCACTCACGCTGCCTCCCGGCGGATCTCTGTTCCCGACCATCAGAACATCGTTCGGATGCTACGGGAACGGATGCCTCAGACCGCCGGCGGCGCGGGGCCTCGCAGCACGCCGGTGGTCTGGAACGTGGCCAGCAACCGCCCGTCGTCGTCGGTCACGGTGCCGGTGCCGTGGGCGCGCCCCCGGCCGGCGTAGTTGGCCGCGCCGGTGACGACCACGCCGCCGGTCGAGCCGATCGGCTCGAGCAGGGTCACGCTCTGGGTCAGCACGTTCGCCGATCCCTGCCGGAACTCCCAGCCCTCGCTCATCTCGATCAGCGCGCTCATCACGGCTCCCTCCGTGGCCATGGCGGTCAGCGCGCGGCCCACCGTGCCGTCGGGGACCACGCCCTCGACGCCCAGCCGCACGACGGACTCGCCCGGCGTGCCGGCCCGGGACCGCCACGAGGCACCCGGCCACAGGCCGGCCACCTCGGTCCAGTCCTGCGCGGACGCGGGCCGGGGCGCCGGGGCCTGGTGGCGGAGGAAGTCTGGTTCGTCGGCGGTCAGGAGGACGACGGCCCGGCTGACCAGCCGCCCGTCCTGGGTGGTCGTCAGCGTCGCGGAGGAGAACGAGCGGCCACGCTGGCCGAACTCCACCGCGATGTCGACCGGCTCGCCGCTGCGCCCCCCGTGCACGAAGGCGGTGTGCAGCGAGAGGACGCGCTTGTCCGGGTCGGCCCGCTCCGCAGCGAGGACCTGCTGCAGGAGCTGGTACGCGCCCATGATCGCGCCGTGCTCCGTCGCGAGCGTCGCCACCGTGAAGCCCCGCTCCGTCGGACGCAGGTCCATCAGCGGCGCCAGCTCGTCGAGGGTGCGGGGGAGTGTCACGCGTCCCGACCGCACCTCAGGTCCAGGACTGCTCCATGTACTGCTGCAGGCCGCGGTCGATGAGCTCGATCCGCGGACCCCCCGCGCGGTGGAAGTAGGCCCACATGGGGGTGCCACCGGGCTGCTGGCCGAGTGCCTCGGCGACGAACCCGCGCGACTCGAGGTCCGCCCGGTCGGCGGCCAGGTCGTCGGACCAGTAGCCGAGGTGGTGGACGCCCCCGGCCGGCGCCCACACGGGGTTCCCGGGGACGGACTGGACCAGCTCCACCCGCGGTGTCGACCGCGAGTAGACGAGGCGCAGGTCCAGCGTCGTGTCCACCCCCAGCAGGCACACCGGCGTCGCGTTGGTCGTCTCGGCGGTCCACTCGTAGCCGAGCAGCTCCGTCATCTCGTCGCGCATCCCCGCCAGGTCGTCGGTGACGAACCCCAGGTGGAACAGGTCGGCTGCCTTCATCTCACTCCTCGATCGTCCGTGCAGGGATCCGGTGTCCGCCGGTGGTGCGGGTCAGCCCGGGGCCCCCGACGTCATCATCGGGAGGAGCCCGCCGGCCTCGACCCGGAGCTGGGCGCCGGTGACGTACCGGGAGGCGTCCGAGGCGAAGAACAGGACCGCCTCGCTGATGTCCCGCGGGGGGATCGTGGTGACCGGCATCCGGTGCATCCCGCCGATGGCCGGCAGGGCGTCCTCGCGGGTCGGGTTCTCCAGGTCGGGCCGGAAGACCTTGTACATCGCGTCGTGGTGCAGCATGTCGGTCTCGATGTTGCCGGGGTGCACGGCGTTGACCCGGATCGAGTGCCGCGCCAGCGTCAGGGCCGCGTCGTGCACGAACCGGGCCACCTCCCGCTTGGCGTGGCCGTACGCGGCGGCGCCCGGCCCGGCCTCGGGACTGTCCATCGCGCCCGGGATGAGCGCGGCCATCGACCCGGTGCACACGATCGAGGCGCCGGGACCGAGGTGGGGGAACGCCGCCTCGACGGTGTTGACGACCCCGCACATGTTGACGGAGAGGACGTCGAAGAACCCGATCACGGGGACGCCCGGCCCCATCGGCGAGATGCCGGCGTTGGCGACGACGACGTCGAGCCGGCCGAGCTCGGCGACCCCCGCCTCGACCGCGGCGGCGAGCTGGGCCCGCTCCCGGACGTCGGCCACCCGGGTCACGATCCGCCGGTCCAGCTGCTCGACCAGCCGGGCGGTCTCGGCCAGGTCGGCCTCGGTGCCCATGCTGTGCGACGACGACTCGATCTTCCGGCAGATGTCGACCGCGATGATGTCGGCGCCCTCCTCGGCCAGCCGGACCGCGTGACTGCGGCCCTGGCCGCGCGCCGCGCCGGTCACGAACGCGACCTTGCCTTCCATCGACTTCCCCACGGGGTCCTCACTCCTCTGTTCGGTGCACGGTGGACATGCGGGACGCCGGAGCCGGCCGGTCCCGGCGACGACGTCGTCGCCAGGACCGGCCGGAGGCGGCGCGAGCTACTCGATCAGGTCGCCGCAGAGCGGTGAGGCGTCCTCCACGGGCACGAACTCCTCGCCCTCGAGCGTGAGGAAGTACTGGCACAGCCGGCCCACCGTGTCGGTCGTGAAGTCCACGGGCTGGGGGAAGAGGCCGCCGCCGTCCCAGGTGTCGTCTCCCTGGAGGTAGAAGATGAAGTCGGCGCCGGAGGCGTCGCAGCCGGCCCCCTCCAGGCCGTGGATCAGCAGGTCGGCGGTGTTCCAGCCGCCCTGCTCGGCGTACGTCGGGATGCCGGTCTCCGAGCCCGCCGCGATGAACGCGGCCTGCAGGGCCTGGGTCGCCGCGGTGTCCAGCTCCACCGGCGCGTAGGCGAGGGAGAAGCTGATCCCCTGCGCCGCCTCGACCGCCAGTGGCGACTGGAGCAGGTCGTTGCCGTAGCCGGTGGCGGCGAGGATGGCCTTCATCTCGATGCCGGCCTCGCGGAGCCCCGTCGCGACGGCCAGCGTGGTGTCGAGGGTGACCGGCAGGTAGAGGGAGTCGGTGCCGGTGTCCCGGATGCCGAGCACGATCGGGCCGACGTCACTGCTGCCGAAGGTGAGGTCCCGGTTCACGTAGCCCTCGTCGATCCCCACCGCCGCGGCGGATTCCACGGCCGACGTCAGGGCGTTCCGCGAGCTCTCGCTGACCCCGAAGGCAGCGCCGCCGACCTTGGTGGCCCCGGCGGTCTCCAGGTAGTTGCCGACGGTCTCGTAGACCGCGCCGGGGTTCTGGATCGGGGATGCCGGGAACATGTTGTTGTCCGGCTCCAGCCACACCGGGTTCTGGTCGGAGGTGTCCCCCAGGACGGGGATGTCCGCAGCCTGCGTCGTCAGGTACTGCACAGCGCCGAAGGTGAAGGGGCTGACGGACAGGGCCGTGTAGACCCCGTCCTGCTGGACGAGCTTCTGGTAGGCGGCCAGCGCTCCCGCCGGGGTGCCGGCGTCGTCGCCGACGACCACCTCGAAGTCGATGTCGGAGCACTCGCCACCCTCCTCGGCGTACGTGTCCAGGCGGGCGTTCACGCCGCGCTCGGCCGCGTCGCCGTACGTCGCGGCGGACTGTCCGCTCAGCGAGGTGACCAGCCCGATCTTGAGGCTCTCCGGGGTCCCGCCGCCCCCGCCGGAGGCCTCGCCCCCGGAGTCCTCGTCGTCGCTCCCGCAGGCGGCCATGGCGATCAACACGGCGCAGGTCGCGCCGATCGCCGTCAGTCGTGTCGTTCGCATGTCCGTCGTCTCCTCGTCGTCGAGCGAGCTGTGCGGGATGGTGCGTCGAACGGGATGGGGCCAGGACGGTGGCGCGTCGAGAGGGCGGAGACCACGTCTCCGGCCGGACGAGAGGTCATCGCCCTGACCGCCCGTCGGTCCGTGAGGCACGGCGGACCGGGGCGGTGGCCGCCGGTGCATGCTGTGACGCACGCCGTCCGGTGACGGCGGTCACCATGCCAGAATGAGGTTCTTGACGGCAAGAACAATGTCCTGCGATTGTCGGGACGGCAGCGAGCAGTGAGCGGAAGGAAGCAAGCAATGTCGTGGGACTTCGAGACCGACCCCGAGTACCAGGAGAAGCTGGACTGGGCGGACACCTTCCTCCGGGAGGAGGTCGAGCCGCTCGACCTCGCCTTCCCGATGCAGATGTTCGACCCGCTGCGCGGCAAGGCCCGCGAGGTGATCCTGCCGCTCAAGCAGAAGGTCCGGGAGCAGGGCCTGTGGGCCACCCACCTGACCCCCGACCTCGGCGGCCAGGGCTTCGGCCAGGTCAAGCTCGCGCTGCTCAACGAGATCCTGGGCCGCTCCAGCTGGGCCCCGATCGTGTTCGGCACCCAGGCGCCCGACACCGGCAACGCGGAGATCCTCGCCCACTACGGCACCGAGGAGCAGAAGAAGCGTTACCTGCAGCCGCTGCTGGAGGGCGAGATCTTCTCCTGCTACGCGATGACCGAGCCGCACGGCGGCTCGGACCCCAAGCAGTTCACCACCGAGGCCGTCCGCGACGGCGACGACTGGGTGCTCAACGGCGCCAAGTACTACGCGTCGAACGCGAAGACGGCGTCGTTCTTCATCGTGATGGCCAAGACCGACCACGACGCCGACCCGTACAAGAGCATGACGATGTTCCTGGTGCCGGCCACCACTCCCGGCATCCGCATCGAGCGCAACGTCGGGCTCGCCTTCGACACCGAGGACGAGGCGCTGCACGCCGACCTCCGGTTCGTCGACGTCCGCATCCCCGGCGACTCGGTCCTGGGCGGCGTCGGCCAGGCCTTCGTGATCTCCCAGACCCGCCTCGGCGGCGGCCGCATCCACCACGCCATGCGCACCATCGCCCAGGCCGGGCAGGCGCTGGACATGCTGGCCGAGCGGGCGATCAGCCGCCGCACGCAGGGCACGCTGCTGGCCGACAAGCAGTTCGTGCAGGGCTACATCGCCGACTCGTGGGCGCAGCTGCAGATGTTCCGGCTGATGGTGCTGCAGACCGCCTGGAAGATCGACAAGTACAACGACTACCGCAAGGTCCGGAAGGACATCGCCGCCTGCAAGGCCGTGATGCCGAAGGTCTACCACGACATAACCCAGCGGGCGCTGCACCTGCACGGGGCGCTGGGCGTCAGCAACGACATGCCGCTGGCCCACATGATGTTCGGCGCCGAGACCATGGCCGTCGTCGACGGGCCGACCGAGGTCCACCAGGTGACCGTCGCCCGGCAGGTGCTGCGCGACTACACGCCGGTCGAGGGCAACCCGAGCGCCTTCCTGCCGAGCCGGCGGGCCGCCGCGCTGGCGAAGTACCGCATGACCGCGCCCAACCCCTCGCCGACGGAGCCGTTCGAGGGGACCGTGCCGTCGGTGCAGGCGGACTACCCGTGGCCCGGCAGCCCGGCCGCGGCCGCGGCGAACGCCGCCGGCTTCCTGGCCGAGGCCGTGCAGCCCGACGCCGAGCTCGTGGCGCAGGCATGAGCGCGGTCGAGGAGGACACCAAGACCCTCGACGTCGCGGCGCTGAGCACCTGGCTCGACGCGCAGGGCCTGGGGGTCGGCGCCCCGCTGGAGCACCGGTTCGTCTCCGGCGGTGCGCAGAACGAGATCTACGAGATCCGCCGGGGCGACCTCCACGGCGCGCTGCGGATGCCGCCGGTCTCGGCGCCGAAGCAGCGCGACGACGGCATCGTCCGGGAGTGGCGGATCATCGAGGCGCTCGACGGCACGGAGGTCCCGCACACTCCGGCCATCGCGCTGTGCGAGGACTCCTCGGTGCTCGGCCGGCCGTTCTACCTCATGGGGTTCGTCGACGGCTGGTCGCCGATGAACATGGCCGACCGCAAGTGGCCCGAGCCGTTCGGCAGCGACCTGACCGCTCGGCGCGGGCTGGCCCTGCAGCTGGTCGAGGGCATCGCCCTGATGTCGAAGCTCGACTGGAAGGCCGCCGGGCTCGAGGGCCTGGGCCGGCCGGACGACTTCCACGAGCGGCAGGTCGACCGCTGGACGACGTTCCTCAACCGGATCGAGGGGCACCGGCAGCTGCCCGGCTTCGAGGAGACGTCGGCCTGGCTGCGGGCGCACAAGCCGCTGGACTTCGTGCCCGGCCTGATGCACGGCGACTACCAGTTCGCCAACGTCATGTTCCAGCACGGTGCGCCGGCGCGGCTCGCGGCGATCATCGACTGGGAGATGGGCACGATCGGGGACCCGAAGCTCGACCTGGCCCTCGTCGTGGGCGGCTGGCCCGACGACCCCGACGCCCCCACCGACAAGGGACAGGGGTACGTGGACCTGAGCGGGATGCCCGGGCGCGAGGAGCTCCTGCAGTACTTCTCCGAGAGCGCCGGCCGCCAGGTGGACGACATGGACTACTACAACGTGCTGATCAAGTTCAAGCACGCGATCGTCCTCGAGCAGGGGTTCCAGCGCTCGACGCCGGGGTCCACGCGGGAGGCCTTCGGGCCGATCGCGCTCTCGATGATGACGGACGCCGCCGAGCTCGCCGCGAGCAGCGACTACCGCGGCTGACCCCGCCTCACCCGGCCGTCCCGCCGGTCCACGTGCGTGGGCCGGCGGGACGCCGCCGTGCCCCCACCTCCAGCACCGACCAGCGAACGAGGACGACGATGTCTCAGGGCGAGAAGCGGATGTTGATCGACGGCGAGCTGGTCCTCGCCGACTCGGGGAAGACGTTCGACAACGTGAACCCGGCGACCGAGGAGGTCATCGGCGAGGTCGCCGACGCCTCCGCGGCGGAGATGGACCGCGCGATCGCCGCGGCCCGGCGCGCCTTCGAGGAGACGAGCTGGGCGACCGACCACGCGTTCCGGGCCCGCTGCCTCCTGCAGCTCCAAGAGGCGCTCGAGAGCGAGCGCGAGGAGATCCGCGAGGAGCTGATCCTCGAGGTCGGCTGCCCCCGGATGATCACCGCGGGCCCGCAGTTCGAGGCGCCCCTCGAGGACGGCCTGAAGTGGCCGGCCAAGCACATCGAGGAGTACCCGTGGGTCACCGACCTGCCCGACGGCGTGGGCCTGGGCAGCAGCGAGACGCACGTCCGCCAGGTGTGGAAGGAGCCGGCCGGCGTCGTCGGCGCCATCACGCCGTGGAACTTCCCGTTCGAGGTCAACCTCAACAAGATCGGGCAGGCGCTGGCCACCGGGAACACCGTCGTCCTCAAGCCGGCGCCGGACACCCCGTTCACCGCGACCCGCCTCGGCCGGCTCGTCGCCGAGCGCACCGACATCCCCGCCGGCGTCTTCAACGTGGTGACCTCCGCCGACCACCTGGTCGGCGAGCAGCTCACGCTCTCCCCGCTGGTCGACCTGATCTCGTTCACCGGCTCCACCGCGGTCGGCCGGCGGATCATGGAGAAGGGCGCCGCGACGATGAAGCGGCTGTTCCTCGAGCTCGGCGGCAAGTCCGCGACCATCGTGCTCGACGACGCCGACCTGCCCTCGGCGGTCATGGCCGGCATGGGCGCCTGCTACCACGCCGGTCAGGGGTGTGCGATCCAGACGCGGATGCTGCTGCCCCGCTCTCGCTACGACGAGGGCGTCGCGATCCTCGAGCAGATGTTCGCCAACGTGCCCTACGGCGACCCGCAGCGGCCCGACGTGATCATGGGCCCGTTGGTCTCGGCCAAGCAGCGGGACCGGGTCGAGGAGCTCATCGCCACCGGCGTGGCCGAGGGCGCCCGGCTGGTGCTCGGCGGCAAGCGGCCCGAGCACCTGCCGAAGGGCTGGTTCCTCGAGCCCACCCTGTTCGCCGACGTCGACAACTCGATGGCGATCGCCCAGCAGGAGATCTTCGGCCCGGTGCTCGTCGTCATCCCGTTCGACGACGACGACGACGCGGTGCGGATCGCCAACGACAGCGAGTACGGCCTCGGCGGCGGCGTCTTCACCGGCTCGCTGGAGCGCGGTCAGGCCCTCGCCAAGCGCATCCGCGCGGGGCAGGTGGGCGTCAACGGCGGGAACACCTACGGTCCGGACATGCCCTTCGGCGGCTACAAGAGCAGCGGCGTCGGCCGGCAGAACGGCAGCTACGGCTTCGACCAGTACCTGGAGACCAAGGCCGTCGCCTGGCCGAGGCCCTGACCCGACCGACCGGAAGCGACAAGGGGAGGCGCCGCGGTGGGCTACGCCGACGAGTTGTTCGACCTGACCGGAGGGGTGGCCCTGGTCACCGGGGGCAGCAAGGGGCTCGGCCGGGAGATGGTGCTCGGCCTGGCCCGCTGCGGCGCCGACGTCGTGATCGCCAGCCGGGACCTGGCCGCGTGCGAGGCGGTGGCGGCCGAGGTCGAGGCGACCACCGGCCGCGCCGCGCTGCCGTACGCGGTCCACGCCGGCCGGTGGGACCAGCTCCCCGGCCTGGTCGACGCCGCCTACGAGCGGTTCGGCCGGATCGACGTGCTGATCAACAACGCCGGCATGTCACCGGTCTACGACGGCCTCGGCGACGTCACCGAGAAGCTCTTCGACGTCGTGCTGAACCTCAACCTCAAGGGGCCGTTCCGGCTGAGCACCCTGGTCGGCGAGCGGATGGTCGCGGCCGGCCGCGGGTCGATCGTCAACGTCAGCTCCACCGGGTCCATCCGGCCCAACGCGGCCATCGCCCCCTACGCCGCGGCCAAGGCCGGGCTCAACTCCCTGACCGACTCCCTGGCGCTGGCGTTCGGGCCGACCGTGCGCGTCAACACCCTCATGGCCGGGCCGCACGCCACCGACGCCCACCCCGAGTGGGTCGAGCACACCGGCACCGGCGACGGCATCTTCCCCGGGCACGCGCTGCAGCGGGCGGGGAGGCCCAGCGAGATCGTCGGGGCCGCGCTGTACCTGGCGTCCGACGCCTCCAGCTACACGACCGGCGCGACCCTGCGAGTCGACGGAGGCATCCCGTGAGCGGCATGGAACGGCTCGAGGGGCGGGTCGCGGTCGTGACCGGCGCCGGGAGCGGCATCGGCCTGGCGGTCAGCGAGGCGTTCGTGGCCGAGGGCATGCGGGTGGTGCTGGCCGACCTCGACGGGGACGCCGTCCGCGCGCACGCCGACCGGCTGGCCACCGCCGGCGGACAGGTGCACGCGCTGGCCGTCGACGTCCGCGACCCCGACGCGGTCGAGCGGGCCGGGGAGGCCGCCGTTGAGCGTTTCGGCGGGCTGCACGTGGCGGTGAACAACGCGGGCATCGTCAACCGCGGCAACTCCTGGGAGCTCTCCCTGGAGGAGTGGCACCGCGTGCTCGACGTGAACCTGTGGGGGGTGATCCACGGGGTCCGCGCCTTCGTCCCCCGGATCCTCGCCACCGGGGAGGAGGGGCACGTGGTGAACACGGCCTCGATGGCGGCGGTGAACATCATCCCGAAGCTGGGCCCGTACACGGTCGCCAAGCACGGGCTGCTGGGGCTGTCCGACGTGCTGCGCGCGGAGCTCGCGGCCCTCGGCGCACCGGTCGGGGTGAGCGTCGTGATGCCGGGCGCCATCAAGACCGGGATGAACCCCTACGGCACGGTGACCGCCGAGCAGGTCGCGGCGAACGTCGTCGACGCGATCCGCCGCGACCGCGCGTACGTCTTCACCGACGACCACTCCGCCGACGAGGTCGCGACCCGGCTGCAGGCGATCGTCCGGGCCCGGGACGACGTCATCGCCTGATCGGCGCCCTCAGCCGTGCCGGGTGCCCCCGGAGGGCTCCAGCAGCGGGCCGCTCGCGCCGTCGCCGGAGCCCAGCGCGGCCACGAACTGGCGCAGCACCGCGTCGCCGGGGTGCACCGGCGCCCAGTCGAGCAGGGTGCGGGCCCGGGTCGTGTCCAGCGCGGGGGCGCCGAGCCCGAGGTCCAGCCAGCCCGGCTCGGTCGGCACCAGGTGGGCGACGTGCGCCGCGGTCAGCGCCGCGCGCAGCACGAAGGCGGGCACCGGGATCCGGCGCGTGCCGAGCGCCCGGGCGAGCCCGTCGGCGTCCAGCGTCGGCTCGGCGGCGAGGTTGAACGGCCCGGACGCGCGCCGGTCCAGGATCCGCACCAGCGCATCGGCGACGTCGTCGGCGTGCACGAAGCCCACCCGCAGGGCCGGCAGCGGGAGCGGCAGCACCTGGGCCACGGGGCCGGGCACGGCCCGCGCGGCGGCGAACAGCAGCGGACCGAGGAAGTAGCGGCCGATCTCGCTCGCCGCGTCCGGCTGCAGCACGAGCGTGGGTCGGACCACGGTCAGCGTGGTGTCCGGCCGGTTGCCGAGCACCTGCCGCACGACCCGCTCGGCCGAGCTCTTGTCCCGGCTGTACTGGGAGCTGGGGATGCCGGTGACCGGCCAGTCCTCCCGGACCTGCTGGTCCCGCGCGCCGGCCGCGTACGCCCCGAGCGAGGACATGTGGACGACGTGCGGCACCCCGTTCAGCGCCGCCGCGCGGGCCACCCGGTGGGTGCCGTCGACGTTGACCGCGTGCAGCTGCTCGGGGTGCCGGCCGGGCTGCAGGGCCCAGGCCAGGTGCACGACCGCGTCCACGCCGTCCAGCGCCCGCGCCAGGTCGTCCTCGGCGGCCGGGACACCGAGGTCGACCAGGCGCCAGTCGACGCCGGCGTAGGGAGCGACGTCTGGCGGCCGCCTCCGGGCCAGCCCGCGGACCTCGGCCACGCCGAGCGAGGGGTCGGTCAGCTGCCGCAGCAACGCCGTCCCGACGTTGCCGCTGGCGCCGGTGACGGCGACGCGGAGACCCCGCAGGTGTCCGGGAGAGGAATCGGCCATGTCCGGCCGCTACCCGGCCCGTCCGGAGTCCACCCCTCCGCCCCGGACGGGGGTCGGTGGACGGGAATCCGTGCCGGACTGCACGCGGCGTGGAGGATCGGTAACGATCGGGTAACCACGCCGGGGTCCAAAGGCCCTAGCATCGGTGGTCCGTCGTCCGCCGCTTCCCCGGAGCTCCCATGCCGCAGCGCGTCCCGCCTCCGCTCCTCGGGCGACCCGAGGCGGCCGTCGATCCCTCCGCCCGGGCGATCGGCATGCTCGGCTTCGGTGCCGCCGGGATGCGCGTCGTCCGGCACTGGATCCAGCAGGTGCCCCCGAGCACGCCGGTCACGTGGGGTGCCGCCCAGCGGGCGGACGCCATGAGCCTGGCCGAGCTGGAGCGCTCGGTGCGGTCAGCGCCTCCCGGGTGGGCGCTGATGCTCGCCGGGCCGGAGGCCGACGTGCGGGCCGCCCGCGAGGCCGCCCTGCGGCTGGGCATGCACGGCGCCGAGATCCGCTCCGTCGTGACCGGCGGGGAACTCCGTCAGGTGTGGTGCCCGCACTGCACGGCGAGCACCCAGACCGACGTCCTGCCCGGCGACTCCGTCGAGTGCTCCGGCTGCACCGTGCCGCTGCGGGTCTCCGCCCCCCGCCCGCGCGAGGTGGCCGCCGAGGTCTCCGCCCCGACGGAGGGCACCACCCACCACGTCGCGTAGCGGGGGATCAGCGGCTCCAGTCGGCCACGTGCGCCGGGACGTCGATCCCCTCGGCCAGGTCCGGAGCCGGCTCCGGCGGGCCCGCCAGGGTGCGCAGCGGCAGCACCCCCGCCCAGTGCGGCAGGCCCAGGTCCTCGTCGTCGTCCGAGGGCGGCCCGGTCCGGACCTTGACCGACACCTCCTCCAGGGGCAGCACCAGCACGGTGGTGGCGGCCAGCTCCCTGCGGTCGGGCACGCGGCTCCCGGACGACCGGCCCGGCACGACGCCGTCCACCAGGGCGGCCAGCGCCGCGGACTTCTCCGCCGGGTCGATCACCACGGTCGCCGTCCCCAGGGCGACGACGGAGCGGTAGTTGATCGAGTGGTGGAACGCCGAGCGGGCGAGCACCAGCCCGTCGACGAGCGTGACCGTGACGCAGACGTCGAGCCCGCCGTCGGTCGCCAGGCGCAGCCCGCGGGCGCCGGTGGAGCCGTGCAGGTAGAGCCGGTCGCCGACCCGCGCGTGCAGCTGGGGGAGGACCACCGGGCGGCCGTCGACGACGAACCCGACGTGGCACACCACCGCCTCGTCGAGGACGGCGTGCACGGTGGCGCGGTCGTAGCCGACGCGGTCGCGCAGGCGGGTGGGCTCGGTGCGGGGGCTGGCCGGATAGGTCACGCCGTCCATCTTGCGGAGTCGGTCGAGCGCGTTTCGCACACCCCGGCTCAGGTCGACGTGCGGGTGTGGGCGACCACGAGCTCCCCGGCGCGCTCGGCGGCGAGCTCGGGGATCCAGTGCGGCACGTCCTCCAGGACCTCGAGCCGGTACGGGCCGGTCACGTACTGCCGGGTGCCCTCGGTGGCGGCGCGGCCGAGGAAGGCGTCCCCGGTGCTCCACACGTGCAGGGTCGGCACCGACACCCGGCCGACGCCGTCACGGGCGCCGTAGGGGAGGGCGCGGTACCAGTTGAGCGCCGCGGTGAGCGCCCCCGGCTCCCGCATCCGCTGCACGTAGTGCTCCACGGCGTCGTCGGGCAGGCCGCCGTTGCGGAGCATCTTCCGCAGCGGCGCGCCGCCCTGGGCCAGGATCAGCCGCTCCGGGACGGCGGGCAGCTGGAACAGCGCCATGTAGTAGGACCGCAGCGCCTGGTCACTGGTCACCAGGGCCTTGGCCATCGCGGCCGGGTGGGGCACTGACAGGGCGCTGAGGGTCCGGACCCGGTCGGGGTACCAGGCGCCGAGGGCCCACCCGACGGCCGCGCCCCAGTCGTGCCCGACGACGTGCGCGGACTCCAGGCCGGCGGCGTCCAGCAGGGCCAGCACGTCCTGCGCGGTCTCCCGCAGCCGGTAGGCGCCCCGGCCGGTGGGGCGCGCACCGGGGGAGTAGCCCCGCTGGTCGGGCGCGAGGGTCCGCAAGCCGGCGCCGTGCAGCACGGGGGCCATCCGGTCGAAGGCGGTGCTGTCCTGCGGGAAGCCGTGGAGGAGGACGACGGGCTCGCCGTCGGCCGGACCGGCGTCCCGGACGTCGAACTCCATCCCCTGGCGGCGGAAGCTGTCCATGACCGAACTGTGCCCGTTCCGGGCGCCCCCAGCACCTGATCGCGTCGTCGGGGATCATGGTCGGCGTGACGGTGGAGCTGATCGTGCTGGTCGACGAGGACGGGGCGGCGATCGGCTCCATGCCCAAGCCGCTGGTCCACCACGGCGAGACGCCGCTGCACCGCGCGTTCTCCGCCTACTTGTTCGCCGACGACGGCCGGCTGCTGGTGACCCGCCGAGCCTTGGACAAGCAGACCTTCCCGGGCATGTGGACCAACACCGTGTGCGGCCACCCGGGCCCGGACGAGGCCGACCCGGACGCGATCGCCCGCCGGGCCGCGTTCGAGCTCGGCCTCGGGGTGGCCGACCTGCGCCCGGCGCTGCCCGGGTACCGCTACCGGGCCGAGTTCCGCGGGGTGGTGGAGAACGAGGTGTGCCCGGTCTACCTGGGACGGTTCACCGGCACCCCCGCTCCGGACCCGACCGAGGTCGGCGACTGGGAGCTGCTGGACTGGGCCGCCTTCCGGCAGCGGCAGGAGACCGAGGGCGACGCCTGGTCCCCGTGGTGCCGCGAGCAGGCCCGGCTGATCGAGCAGGCAGGCCTCGTCCCCACCACCTGACAGCACTCCGCGCGCGGGAGTCCGGGGACTTTCGCGCGCGAAACGCTCCCGACGGCGGCCCGGTAGCCGGGGGACGACGGCGCGTGGCGGGCGCGCGGACGCCGGGGTGTCGCTGGCGGGGACGCGCGCGGTCCCCCTCCTAGCGTCCCGCCCCGTGGATCGCCGCCGCTTCGTCCTGCTGATGGCCGCCGGCGTGCTCGGCGCCGCGGTCGGGCGGGGCACCGCGGAGCTCGTCGAGGACCCGCCGTCCCGGTCCGGCCGGCAGCTGCGGCCCGCGGCCGCGACGCCGACGCAGCCGCCGGGCACCGTGCCGCCGCCGCTCGGCGTGGTCGACCGGCTGCCGGGCGAGGGCAGCCGGCTCGCCCTGACCGTCGACGACGGCGTCAGCTCCGACGTGGTCGCCGCCTTCACCGACCTGGCCGCCGACACGGGCCTGCGGCTCACCTTCTTCCCCAACGGCTGCTACCGCTCCTGGACCGACAACGCCCCGGCGCTGCGCCCGCTCGTGGAGTCCGGGCAGGTGGCGCTGGGCAACCACACCTGGTCCCACCCCGACCTGCGCGCCCTGGACGACGCCGCCGTCGCCGACGAGATCGAGACCAACCGCCGGTTCCTCGCCGACACCTTCGGCGCGGGGGAGACCCCGTTCTTCCGGCCTCCGTTCGGCAGCCACGACGGGCGGGTCGACCGGATCGCCGCGGACTGCGGTCACCCCACCGTGGCCATGTGGAACGGCACGCTCGGCGACGACCGGGTCCTCACGCCCGGGGAGCTGATGGCCTCGGCGCGACGGTGGTTCGCCGCGCAGTCGATCACCATCGGCCACGCCAACCACGCGACCGTCACCACCGTCTTCAACGAGCTCCGGGCGCTCATCGACGAGCGGGCGCTGGAGACGGTCACCCTCGCCGACGTGTGGGCTGCCCCGCACTGAGCAGAACCGCCATTCCGCACCGTGCAGAACCGCCATTCCGCCCGGGTGCGGGCGCCCGACCTGCGGACCGGGCGGTGATCGGCGAGGCTGGCGGAGGTGGCCGTGGTCATCGCGGCAGGGATCACGAGGAGGCGTGGATGGCGGGCAGCGGGTCGTTGGACGGGCGGGTGGCGCTGGTCACCGGAGGGGCCAGCGGGCTTGGGCGGGCGACCTGCCTCGCGCTGGCCGACGCCGGTGCGCACGTCGCGATCGCCGACATCGACGCGGCCGGCAGCGAGCGGACGGCGGAGCTGGTCGGCGAGGCCGGTGGCAAGGCCGACGTCGTCGCCCTCGACGTCACCGACGACGCCAGCCGCCGGGCCGTGGTCGCGCAGCTGTTCGAGCAGCACGGCGACGCGTTCGACGTCCTCGCCAACGTCGCCGGCATCGACCGGCCGGGGTACGTCACCGACATCGACCTCGCCGACTACCAGCGGGTGCAGGCGGTCAACTGCGAGGGCCCGATCTTCCTGACCAGCGAGTTCATGAAGCGGGTGCAGCACCTTCCCGAGGGGCGCACCGCCGACGTCGTCCACGTGGTGAGCCTCTCGGCGATCACCTCGGGCAGCGGCGCGATCGCCTACAACGGCTCGAAGGCCGGGTTCCTCAACGCCACCCGCTGCATCCAGCGCGAGCTGCGCGAGAAGGCGACCCGCGCCGACGACGGCACCGAGCGGCCGTTCCCGTGCCGGGTGCAGGCCGTCATCCCGGCCGCGATGGACACCCCGATGATGGAGCAGTGGGGGATCCCGTCCCACCTGATGATGCCGCCGGCCGCGGTGGCCGAGATGGTCCGCTACCTGGTCACGCTGCACCCGGCGGCGTTCGTGCCGGAGATGCAGATCGTCCCTCGCCTCGAACCGAACTTCCCCCGATGACCGGCGCACCAGCCGGACTCCCCCCGATGAGGAGCGCCGACGTGACCGACCCCGATCTCCCCGACAGCGGCATGGCCAGCGGCTCCGACGCGGGCGCGCCCGGCGAGCGCCTCGACGGCGGCGACCTGAGCCCGGACGAGCAGCGGCTGCTGGCCGACCTGCAGCGCGGAGCGGACGCCGGCAGCCGCCCCGACAACGAGGCCGAGCTGCGGGCAGCCGCGGACGAGGTGCCGCTGCCGGCTGAGGGCGGCGCGCCGAGTGACGGGCTGACGGCGGAGTTCAGCGCACCCGAACCGGGCTGACCGGCCCGAGCCGGACGACGACGAGGGCGACGTCGTCCTCGGTGGCGCCGGGCGCCAGGCGGGCGAGCACGCCGTCGCAGACCTCGTCGACGGGTGCTGCGCGCAACTCCGCGAGCGCCGCGCCGAGGCGCGCCACGCCGGTGTCGAAGAGCTGGTCCCGGCGCTCGACGAGACCGTCGGTGTAGAGCACCAGCGTCGACCCGGTCGCGAGCACCGCCTCGGAGTCGGTGCGGCCGGCTCCGGGGGAGACGCCGAGCAGCAGGTCCGCGCGGCCGCCGCTCAGGGTCCGCGCCGCACCCTCCGGGCCGACGACGACCGGCGGCAGGTGGCCGGCGCTGGACCAGGTCACGGTCACCCCGCCGTCGCCGGTGGGGACCAGCCGGGCCAGCAGCACGGTGGCCAGGGCCCCGAGACCCAGCCCCTCGATCGCGGCGTCGAGCCGCGACAGCACGCGTGCCGGGCCGTCCGGGTTGTCGTAGGCGATGCCGCGAAGGAGGCCGCGCAGTTGCGCCATGTCTGCGGCGGCGGCGGTGTCGTGGCCGACGACGTCACCGATGACCAGGACCGTGGAGCCGTCGGGCTGGCTGAAGACGTCGTACCAGTCGCCGCCGACCTGGGCCTCGCGGGCGGCGGGCACGTAGCGGACGGCGACCTCGAGGTCCGGCCGCACCGGGGGCTCGGTGAGCAGGCTGCGCTGCAGCGTCTCGGCGGCGCGGACGATGCTGCGCTGGCGGGCGTAGAGCGCCTCCAGCAGGTGGCTGCGCAGCTCGCCGATCTCGTCGACCTGCTCCGGCGTCCAGGCCTCGGACCGGTTCCGGACGGTCTCCCGCCAGCGCTCGAAGGACTTCCGGGGGCTGAGCCGGATCCCGTCGCCCTCGCGCTCGGCGATGGCCTTGTTGTGCGGGTCCCCGCCCCAGTCGATGTGCCGCTCGGTCTCGGCGCGGTGCCAGAGCAGGTACTGCCCCTCCGGCAGGGGGACCACGAGCACGCCGCAGGCCACGTCGGCCGGCGCTCCCAGCTCCGGCGCCACGACCGGCAGCGAGTCGGTGGCGACGACGTCGTCGCCCTGGTCGGCGGCCCACGCCGCGATGCTCGCCGCGAGCCCGTCGGGCAACGGGGCCCCGCGCGCGGCCGACCTGCCCTGCAGGCACACGGTCACGCCGTCGGCCGGGAGGAGGTCCAGCAGGCTGGGCGAGCCGAAGAGGGTGTCGGTCAGCTCGCGGTCCTCGTCCAGCGCGGCCGCGGTGAGCCAGGCCAGGGTCGAGCGCACCTGGAGTGCCCGGTGCACCTCGTCCTCCGACGCCCGGTCGACCAGCCGCAGGGACAGGGTGGAGCCGAGGAACTCCGCGGCTGCCCGGGTGGCGAACGGCGGTGCGTGCGGGCCGGCGTAGTGGTGACAGGCGATGAGTCCCCACAGCTCGTCGTCGCGCAGCAGCGAGATCGACATCGAGGCCCGCACGCCCATGTTGTGCAGGTACTCGACGTGGATGGGGGAGACGCTGCGGAGGGTGGAGTAGGTGAGGTCCAGGGGCGCGCCGGTGGCGGGGTGGTCGGCGGGCTCGATCGGCGCCGGCCGGTAGTCGACGTCGGAGATCAGCCGGACCCAGTTCTTCTCGTACAGGGCGCGGGCCTGCGCGGGGATGTCGGACGCCGGGTAGTGCAGACCCAGGAAGGAGTTGAGCTCCGGCGTCTTCGCCTCCGCCACGACCTCACCGTTGTAGTCGGCGTCGTACCGGTAGACCATCACGCGGTCGAAGCCGGTGAGCGACCGCACGGCCTGCGCGGTGATGTCGTACAGCTCCTGCAGCGAGGAGGCCCGGTTCAGCTCGCCGACGGTGCCGCGGATGGCCTGGTAGGTGTTCGGGAACGAGAAGGGGCGCGGCCCGCGGGCGGGCTCCAGCTCGACCACCAGCGTCGTCGTCGCCGGCAGGTCCGGCGTCGCGTCGCCGTCGGCCCGCAGGGCCACGCGGTGCAGGATCGCGTCCATCGGCACCGGATCGCCGTCGACGTCCAGGATGAGCTCGACCGGGTTGCGGTCCCGGAGGTCGCCGAAGGCGCTGGCCGAACGCGCGACCGCGGCGGCCGCGGGGACGCCGATGACCTCCGCCAGCGGCCGGCCGAGGGCTTCCGCCCACTCGACGCCGATCAGGTCGGCGAGGTTACGCGACGCCTGCGAGACGACCTGCCCGGCCTCGTCGACGGTCAGCAGCACTCCGCGCGGCTGCACGCTGCCGGGCACGTGGATCGGCTCGCGCGCGCAGTTGTCCAGGTCGATCGGGGTCCCGGGCGGCAGCAGGCCGGCATCGACGTCCAGGTCGACGTCGCTCACGTCCCCACGACCGCGCCCGCCGGCCGGCACCAGTCGGCGAGCACGGTGAAGGTGGTGCGGGCGGCCTCGACCACCGCGTCGGCGTCCCCTCCGCCGTCCACGTGGGCGCGGGTGGCCCGCCGGAAGGCGTGCCACATCGCGCCGGTCTGGGAGCCGTAGGGGCTGAACGCCCGCAGCCGGACGCCGTCGGAGAGGTCGGGCAGCGTGGCGAGGTGCCGGTCGATGAAGGTGCCGCCGAGCGTCGAGCCCTCCAGCACGTAGAGCCGGCCCAGCGCCTCGTCGGTGTCGGCGACGGCCGGCAGCGCGGGCCGCTCGGGCGGGCCGCCGGGGCTGCCCAGCGTCGCCAGGTCGCCGGCGAAGAGAGCGGCACGCCGGCGGCGGTCCCACTGCAGGGCGCCGGCGTCGGCCGGCTCGCGGGCAGCCCAGTCGTCGAGGCCCTCTTCGGCAGCCAGCCAGAAGCCGTGCATGAGCGCCAGGACCGTGGCCAGCCGGTCCCGCGTCAGCAGCGGATCCGTGAGGCCGAGGGTCTCCTCGACGCGTTCGTGCTCGGCGGCCGTCGCGGTGCGCAGCCGACGGAGGACGTCGCCCCCGGTCTCCTGAGGCAACGCCTCTCCGTCTTCAGCCATACGACTCCGAGCGTAGGTCACCGGATGACGCACGGCGCGTCGGTCGGGGCCCTCCGGTCCGGGTGGACCCGGGCGTGCGTCCGTCCCTGGCCGGGCCCCCGGCGCGGACCTAGCGTCGACGGCGTCGCCCGCTGCCGGAGGTGCCCGTGCTGAGTTCGAAGGCCCTGCTGCTCGCCGCCTCCCGCCGGCCGGCGCTGCGCCGCGCCCTGGTCGGCGTGCCGGCGACCCGCCGGGTGGTCGACCGGTTCGTCGCGGGCGAGACGCTGGACGACGCTCTGGCCGCCGTCCGCCGCCTGACCGGGTCGGGCATCGCGGTGACCCTCGACCACCTCGGCGAGGACGTCACCGACCGCGACCTGGCCCGGCGGTCGCGGGACGCCTACCTCGCCGCGCTCGACGGGCTCGCCCCGCTCGGCCTGGGCCCGGACGCCGAGGTGTCGGTGAAGCTGTCGGCGTTCGGTCAGGCGCTCCCCGGCGGCGAGGAGCTGGCGCTGGAGCTGGTCCGGCCGGTCGTCGAGGCCGCCACCGCGATCGGCACGACCGTCACCCTCGACATGGAGGAGTCGGGCACCGTCGACTCGACGCTGCGGGTCCTCGCGGAGCTGCGCCGGGAGCACCCGCGCACCGGTGCGGTGCTGCAGGCCGCGCTGGTGCGCACCGAGGACGACGTCGCCGCCCTCGCCGTCCCGGGATCACGGGTGCGCCTGGTCAAGGGTGCCTACGACGAGCCCCCGTCCGTCGCGCACCCCGGGAAGGACGAGGTCGACGCCGCGTACGCCCGGTGCCTCGGCGTCCTCATGCGCGGCGGTGGGTACCCGATGGTGGGCAGCCACGACCCGCGGATGGTGGCCCTGGCCCAGCGGCTCGCCGGCGAGTACGGGCGCGCGCCGGAGTCCTGGGAGGTGCAGATGCTGTACGGCATCCGGTCCGGCGAGCAGGCACGGCTGGCCGCCGCCGGGGTGCGCGTGCGGGCCTACGTGCCGTACGGGGCCGACTGGTACGGCTACCTCGTGCGCCGCCTCGCGGAGCGCCCGGCGAACCTCCGCTTCTTCCTCCGTTCCCTCGTCACGACGTCGTAGGAGACCGCCATGGACGGCACCACCCGCGTTCCCCCACCTCGCAACGAGCCGGTGCTCGGCTACGCCCCCGGCTCGGCGGAGCGCGCCGAGCTCGAGGCCCGCCTGGCCGAGCTGGCCGCCGAGCCGCTCGAGCTGACCGCCACCCTCGGCGGCGAGCGGCGGATGGCCGGCGGGGAGCGCTTCGACGTCGTCCAGCCGCACCGGCACGCGGCCGTCCTCGGCACCTCGGCGCACGCCACGCACGCCGACGCCGCCGACGCGATCCGCTGTGCGAAGGAGGCGGCGCCGGGCTGGCGGGACCTCTCGGCCGACGACCGCGCCGCGGTCTTCCTGAGGGCCGCCGACCTGCTGGCCGGCCCGTGGCGGCAGACGCTCAACGCGGCCACGATGCTCGGCCAGAGCAAGACCGCCCAGCAGGCCGAGATCGACAGCGCCTGCGAGCTGATCGACTTCTGGCGCTACAACGTCCACTTCGCCCGGCAGGTGCTGGCCGAGCAGCCGGAGTCCTCGCCCGGCACGTGGAACCGCATCGACCACCGCCCGCTGGAGGGGTTCGTCTACGCGGTCACCCCGTTCAACTTCACCGCGATCGCCGGGAACCTGCCGACCGCGCCGGCGCTGATGGGCAACACCGTCGTCTGGAAGCCGGCGCCCACCCAGCAGTTCGCCGCGTACCAGCTGATGCGGCTGCTCGAGGCGGCGGGGCTGCCGCCCGGCGTGATCAACATGGTGACCGGGGACGGGATCGCGGTCTCCGACGTCGCGCTCGCCGACCCGGACCTGGCCGGCATCCACTTCACCGGCTCCACCGCCGTCTTCCAGCAGCTGTGGCGCACGGTCGGCGGGAACATCGCCTCCTACCGGGGCTACCCGCGGATCGTGGGGGAGACCGGCGGCAAGGACTTCGTCGTCGCCCACCCCTCGGCCGACGTCGACGTGCTGCGCACCGCGCTGGTCCGCGGCGCCTTCGAGTACCAGGGGCAGAAGTGCTCGGCCGCCTCCCGCGCCTACGTGCCCCGTTCGGTGTGGGCGCGGCTGCGCGACGACCTGGTCGGCACCACCGAGTCGCTGTCGATGGGCGACGTCACCGACCTGTCGAACTTCCTGGGCGCCGTCATCGACCGGAGGTCGTTCAGCAGGCTCTCCGGGGTGCTGGACCGGGCGCGGTCCGACGACGCGCTCACCGTCGTCGCCGGTGGCACCGTCGACGACTCCGAGGGCTACTTCGTGCGGCCGACCCTCATCGAGGGCACCGACCCCGGGCACGAGGTGTTCACCACCGAGTACTTCGGGCCCGTGCTGGCCGTGCACGTCTACGACGACGCCGACTACGACACCGTCCTGCGGCAGATGGAGTCGGTCGCCCCCTACGCGCTGACCGGTGCGGTGATCGCCCAGGACCGGGCGGCGATCGCGCACGCGAGCCGGTTCCTGCGCTTCGCCGCCGGCAACTTCTACGTCAACGACAAGCCCACCGGCGCCGTCGTCGGCCAGCAGCCCTTCGGCGGCGGGCGGGCGTCGGGGACCAACGACAAGGCCGGTGCTGCGCAGAACCTGATGCGCTGGACCAGTACCCGCGTGGTCAAGGAGACGTTCGTGCCGCCGACCGACCACCGCTACCCGCACATGTCCTGACCGGAGGAGATCCGGAGGCGTGACACCCACGGATCTCCTCCGGGAGACGATGGCGGCATGACACGGGGGCCGGCGGTGCGGACGTCGCTGCTGCGGTTGCCGGCCATGCGGTCGCTGCTGGGCGTGACCGCGCTGGGGTTCGCCAGCTACTGCCTGACCCTGGGGTCGCTGCCCACCTACACCGTCGCGGGCGGGGCGCCGGAGGCGGCGGCCGGTGTGGTGACCGCGGTGTTCCTGGTCGTCACCATCGTCGCGCAGGTCGCGGTCCCCTCGCTGACGGCCCGGTTCGGCAGCGGTCCGGTGCTGGCCACGGGCCTCCTCGCGCTGGGACTCCCCGCGCCGCTGTACGCGCTGGGGAACGGCCTGGTGTGGGTCTCGTCGCTGTCGGCGGTCCGGGGCATCGGCTTCGGGATCATCACCGTCCTCGGCGCCCTGCTGGCCGCCGCGGTCGCCCCGCCCGAGCGCCGGGGGGAGTCCATCGGCCTGTACGGCCTGGCCATCGCGGTGCCCAACCTGATCGCCGTCCCGGCGGGGGTGGCTCTCGTCCTGGCCGGCCACGTGGCCTGGCTGGCGTGGCTGGCCGCCTCGCCGGTGCTGGGCCTGTTGTTCCTCCCCGCGCTGCTGCGGACGACGACCCCGCCCGCGCCCTCGCCCGGCGGTGGGGCCGGGCGCCGCGCGGTGGTGGCCTCGCTCCCGCCGTCGGCCGTGCTGTTCGTGGTCACCCTCGCCGGGGGCGGGCTGGTCACCTTCCTGCCGATCGAGCGGCCGGAGGGGGCGGTGGTGACCGTGGCGCTGCTGCTCTTCGGGATCACCACGGCGCTGGCGCGCTGGCGGGTGGGGGTGCTCGCCGACCGGGTGGGCGTGCGCCGGCTGCTGCCGGCCGGTCTCGCCGTCGGTGCCGCCGGGATGGCGCTGCTCGGGGCCGGGCTGAGCTGGGGGAACGGCTGGCTGCTGGCCGCCGCTGCCCTCTTCGGCGTCTGCTACGGCTCGGTGCAGAACTTGACCCTGCTGACCGCCTTCGCCCGGGCCGGCTCGGACGGCGCCACGGCGGCGAGCGCCATGTGGAACGCCTCGTTCGACGTCGGCACCGCGGTCGGCGCGCTCACGCTCGGCTGGGTGGCCGGTGGGCTCGGGCTGTCCTGGACCTACGTGGTGGTCGCCGCGCTCCTGGCGGGCACCCTGCCGCTCGCCGTGCGGGCCGCCCGCCCCGTGCCCGCCCCCCGCGAGGCATAGGAAGCAATCCCCACGTCAGGACGCCCTCGACGTGGGTATCGCTTCCCATGCCTGGGGCCGAGGCACCTCAGCCGGCGAGGCGGTCGGCGGCCTCGCGCAGCCGGCGCAGCAGCTGCACCTCCTCGGCCGCCCGGCGCAGCCAGAAGCGCAGCCCCGCGGGATCGGTGCGCGAGCGGTCGCGCAGCGCCCCGAGGTGTACCTGGCGGGTGGCCGCCTGGGCCCGCTGCGCCGGCGGCAACTGCCGGCCCTCGCTCCGGGCGATGGCGGTGAGGCCGGCCCCGACGAACGCGAGGTCGCGGACCTCGGTCAGCTCCGCGAGGAACGCGTCCGCGCCGGCCTCGTCGTCGGCCAGGCGGCGGAGCAGCTCGTCGGCGCGGGCGCGGCCGGCGGTGAGGTCAGCGGGATCGGTCACCCGCCCACTGTCCCACCGCCGGCCGGCCGTCATGCGTCCCGACGGCGGAAGGCAGCCGTTGCCACCGCGAGCAGCACCGCGACCTCGGCGGCGAACACCGCGAAGCCCGGCCACGGGTCCAGGAGCATCGGGTTGAACGGCACGGGCATCGTCACCGGCGAGCCGGCGTTGCCCGGCAGCACCTTGGCCACCCACTCGCCCCACTCGCCGGGCAGGAGGAAGGCCATGTTGCCGACGACGAACACCAGCCCGAGCACCGTCGACAGCGCCGCGGCCGTGTGCCGGACGAGCAGCCCGACCGCCATCGACAGCAGCCCCAGCCCCGCCAGGTACAGGCCGCTGCCGACCAGCGCCCGGAGCACGCCGTCGTCGTCCAGCGACAGGCCGATCCCCTCGGCGGCGAGGAACGCGTTGCCGCCCAGGTAGCCGGCGAAGGCGGTGACGATCCCGACGACCAGCAGGGTGCCGGTGAGGACGACGGCCTTGGCGGCGAGGACGGTCCCGCGGCGGGGCACCGCTGCGAGGGTGGCCCGGATCATGCCGGTGCCGTACTCGCTGGTGGCCACGAGCGTGCCCAGCACGACGGCCGTGACCTGCGCGATCATCAGACCCCAGGTGATGAAGGAGCCGGGTGCCTCGTCGATGCCGCCGTCGGCCAGGTCCGCCGCGCTCGTGGCGCAGACCAGGACCGTCAGCCCGGCCCCGAGCACGAACAGCATCCCGACCGACCAGGCGGTGGAGCGCACCGACCAGAACTTGATCCACTCGGCCCGCAGGACGTTCCCGAAGCCGGGGCGGGGCGCGCGGACGACGGCGCGGGGGAGGACCGAGGCGGTCATCGCACGGCTCCGGCGGGTGCCGCGCCGTACTCGACGCTGTCGGCGGTCAGGGTCATGAAGGCGTCCTCCAGCGACGACTGCACCAGCGTGAGCTCGTGCAGGGTGAGTCCGTGCGCGCCGGCGAGGTCGCCGACGCCGGTGGTGTCGATGCCGCGGACGCGCAGCTCGCCGGGACCGCCGTCCACGCTGACGTCCGGGCCGGAGCGGCGGAGCAGGGCGGCGAGCTCGCCGGCCTGCGGGCTGCGGACCCGCACGTGCGAGGCGGCGTGCCGGGCGATGAACTCCGCGGTCGTGCAGTCGGCGAGCACCCGGCCCCGCCCGATGACGACGAGGTGCTCGGCGGTGAGCGCCATCTCGGCCATGAGGTGGCTGGACACGAACACGGTGCGGCCCTCGTCGGCCAGCTGCCGGGCCAGGGTGCGGACCCACCGGATCCCCTCGGGGTCCAGCCCGTTGACCGGCTCGTCGAGGACGACGACGGCGGGGTCACCGAGCAGGGCCACGGCGATGCCCAGCCGCTGGCCCATGCCGAGGGAGAAGCGCCCGACCCGCTGGTCGGCCACGCTCTCCAGGCCGACGATCCCGAGCACCTCGTCCACCCGGGCGGCCGGCAGGGCGTTGCTCGCGGCCAGCCACCGGAGGTGGTTGCGGGCGGAGCGGCCCGGGTGCACCGCGCGGGCCTCGAGCAGGGCACCGACCTCGCGCAGCGGCGCCGGGGAGTCGGCGTAGCGGTGGCCGTTCACGGTGACGCTGCCGGACGTGGGGCGGTCCAGGCCCAGCACCATGCGCATGGTCGTGGACTTCCCGGCGCCGTTCGGGCCGAGGAAGCCGGTGACGCGGCCGGGCTCGACGGTGAAGGAGATGCCGTCGACGGCGGTCCGCGCGCCGTAGGTCTTGGTGAGCTCCCGGGCGACGATCACGGCGTTCCCGTCGGACAGGGCGTGGGTGTGGTCATGCCGTCGAGGCTGGCGGCCGGCGCCGCCCCGGTACATCCGGGAGTGCCCTGACCCGACCCCCATCCGTCCCCCAGGGGTCAGGCGGCGGCGCGGGCGGGGAGGAGCTGCCGGGCGAGGTCCACCGCGGCGGCGCGGCCGCCGCGGTTGGCGCCGATGGTGCTGGCCGTCGGTCCGTAGCCGACCAGGTGGAGGCGGGCCTCCCCGACGACGCGGGTGCCGTCGACCGGGATCGCACCGCCGGGGGCGCGCAGGTGCAGCGGAGCCAGGTGCGCGACGGCGGCGCGGAAGCCGGTGGCCCACAGGATCGTGTCGGCGTGGACGGACCGGCCGTCGTCCCACGCGACGCCGTCGGGGGTGATCCGGTCGAACACCGGCAGCCGCGTCAGCACACCGCGGTCCCGGGCGCCGCTGATCCACGGGGTGACGACGAGGCCGGTGTTGCCGACGACGCTGCCGGGGGAGCGACCCTCCCGGACCGCCGCGGCCACCCGGGCGACCGCCTCGCGGCCGGCGTCCTCGTCGAAGGGTCCCTCCCGCCAGACCGGCGGCCGGCGGGTGACCCAGGTCGTCGTCGCCACCTCGCTGATCTCGGCGAGCAGCTGGACGGCCGACGCGCCCCCGCCGACCACGACCACCGACTGCCCGGCGAACTCGGCGGCCGAGCGGTAGTCGACGGTGTGCAACTGCCGGCCGCGGAAGGTGTCCTGACCGGGGTAGCGCGGCACGAAGGGGCGGGTCCAGGTGCCGGTGGCGTTGACCACGGCACGCGCCCGCCAGTCGCCGTCCGACGTCTCCACGAGGAACCCCTCGCCCTCGCGGCGCACCGCGGTGACCCGCACGGGACGGTGCACCGGCAGGTCGAACCGCCGCTCGTAGGCGGCGAAGTAGGCCGGCACCGCCTCGGCGGCCGGTTGCTCCCCCCGCCCGGGGAAGGGCATGCCGGGCAGGTCGTGCACCCGGTGGGTGGTGCCGATCGTGAGTGAGGGCCAGCGGTGCCGCCAGGCGCCTCCGGGGCCGTCGTCGCCGTCGAGGACGACGAAGCCGTTCTCGGGCTCGAACCCCAGCCGGGCCAGGTGGTGCGCGGTGCTCAGGCCGCCCTGACCGGCGCCGATCACGACCACGTCGACGTCCCGGGTGCTGCTCACGGACGGTCAACGCCGCGGCCGGCACGGCGCTTCCGGCGGGTCCGCGCATCTTGCGGGGACCTTGCGGTTGCCGGGCGGGACACCTGCGGAACGGAGCCCAGAGTCTGTCCTGTCGCCGGGAACGCCCGCGGCAGGGACGACGAAGGAGAACCGCAGTGACCACCCAGACCGCTCCGACCGCCCGCCGGCGCCGGACCCGTGCCCGCGTGGCGGCCTCGGTCGCCGTCCTGGGTGTCACCGGTGCCGTGGCCGGCCTCGCCACCTACGGCACCTTCACCGACAGCACGAGCCCGGTGGTCACCACGACCTCGACCGGCGTGCTGTCGATCGACCTCACCAAGGCCGCCGGGGCGGCGACCCTCTCGCTCTTCCCGAACGGCGGCTTCCTGGCCGGCGACTCGGAGAGCAGCCCGGTCGACCTGGTGAACGACGGCACCACCGCGCTGTCGCGGGTCTCGCTCGCCTCGCGGGCCACGACCTCCAGCGCGCTGGACACCGACCCGGTCAACGGCCTGCAGCTCACCGTCCGCGACTGCTCCGCGGACTGGGCGAAGGTCAACGGCGCGTGGAGCTGCTCGGGCACCGCCACGACGCTCTACTCCGGCCGCATCCTGCTCGACCAGGCCCTGCCCGGGGTCGACAGCCTGGCGCCCGGCGGCGTGGACCACCTGCTGCTCACCGCCTCGCTGCCGAGCACGGCCGGCGGTGGGTCGGTCGGCGGCGCCTCCAGCCACCTGGACTTCACCTTCACCGCCGTCCAGCGGGACGGCGCCGCTCGATAGAGCGCCACGAGCCAGCCCCTCGCGGGCCCGGCTCGACCAGCGTCGCCGCTGCACGGGGGAACGGCGCCGGCTGGTCGAGGGGGAACGGGCACCGCGGGAGGCAGGGGTCCGACCGGGATCTGCGACGCACGGGGGGACGCAGCGTCCGGTCGAGGGGGAACGCGAGGAGCCGGTGCGGCACGCCGCACCGGCTCCTCCGCGCGTTCAGACCCGGGCGAGCTCGTCGATCAGCCGCGCCACGGTCGCGGGGTCCTCCAGGACCAGGTGGTGGTGCAGGCCGGGGACCCGGACTGTCCGGACGCCGGGCAGCATCCCGGCCACCTCGGCCGCCTTGGCGTCGTCCACCACCAGGCTCTCGCCGCCGGAGACGTAGGCCACCGGCACCGACAGGGTCGTGGCCGCGTGCATCACCTGGTCGTCGTAGAGGGTGGGGAACTGCTGCCCGCCGTGCTTCCACGTCCAGCCGCCCTCGACCGCCCGCACCGAGTACTCGGCGACCGGGGCGAACAGCTCGGCGGCCGGCTCCGGCTGCGCCGGTGCCAGGCGGAACGCCGCGACGGCGGCCTCCCGGGTGGGGTGGACCCGCGACGGCCGGGGTGGCGGGAGGGTGCGGCCGCGCAGGGTGTCCGGCATCAGGATCCCGCAGTCGAGCAGGACCAGACCGGCGACCCGGTCGGGGTGCAGGCCCCCGGCGAGGACGGCGACCCGGCCACCGAGGCTGTGCCCCACGACCACGGGCCGCTCCACCCCGGCGGCGTCGGCGACCGCGACCACCTCCCGGGCCCACTGCGGCCCGGTGTACTCCGCGCGGTGCCCGCTGTCGCCGTGCCCGCTGAGATCCAGCGTGACGACCCGCCAGCGGTCGGCCAGCAGCGGGACGACGGCGTGCCACCAGACGTGGTGGGCGCCGTGGCCGTGCACGAGCACGAGGCTGCCGGGGCCGGTGCCGGTGACGCCGTACCGGACCGGGACGCCGTCGACGACGACCTCGGACGGCAGCGCGGATGCAGGAGCGGTCACGCCCGGCATCGTGCCGCACCGCCGCCGGCCGGCGACCGGAGGCCGGTCAGGCGTCGATCTGGTCGGGGATCCGGTCGGGCGCGACGGGCAGCACGACGCGGCGCGGATCGCGCATGCGCAGCAGCACGACCGTCGCGACCAGCGAGCAGGCGGCGGTCAGCAGGAAGACCAGGGCGAACGGCCCTGCGGTCGTCGCGTCGCCGGCGAGTGCGGTGAACAGCCCGATGCCGATGACGGCGCCGACCTGGAAGCCGGTCTGCTGGAGCGAGGCGGCCAGGCCGACGTCGCGCTCGTCGACGGCGCCGCTCTGGGCCGACAGCAGCGACGGGTTCAGGTGCCCCTGGGCGTAGCCGCTCAGGGCGATGGCGATCGCCACGACGACCAGCGAGGCGACCCAGCCGCCGACCGCCATGACGGTCAGCGCCACGGTGAGCGCGGCACCGGACAGCAGCGCCACCCGGCGCTCGCCGAACCGCATGCCGGCCCGCCCGGCGGTGGGGGAGGCGAGCAGGATCGACAGCGCGCGGGGCACGGTGAGCAGCGAGGTCACGCCCGCGGTCACGCCCAGGACCCCCTGCAGGAAGAGCGGGGTGACGACGAAGTTGCCCATGTAGCCGGCGCCGAACAGGACGGTCGCGCCGGTGATCACCCGCACGTTGCGCGAGCCCAGCACGCGTACCGGCAACAGCGGCGAGGCCGCGCGCCGCTCGACGAGGACGAGCGCCCACACGGCGAGCGGTGCCACCATCAGGCAGGCGATCGGCAGCGGCGTCGGGCCCCAGACCGCCAGCCGGTTGATGCCGAGGGTCAGGGTGAGCGTCGCGACGGCGAGCGCCAGGGCCCCCGGCACGTCGAGCGACGCCCGCGCCCGGTCCCGTGCGTCGGCCGGCGTCACCAGGACGGAGAGCGTCAGCGCGATCGCGCAGAGCGCGACCTGACCGACGAAGATCGCCCGCCAGCCGACCGCGTCGACCAGCGGGCCGCCGACGACGACCCCGATGACGGCGGCCCCCGAGGTGACGGCGCCGATCCGTGCGCTGGCCCGGACCCGCTCGCGGGGCGGGCTCACGCGGAACAGCAGCGCGACCGCGGTCGGCACCGTGGCGGCCGCGCCGGCCTGGGACAGGGTGCGGGCGGCGATGAGGCTCGTCGCATCCCACGCCAGCGCGCTGGCGAGGGCGAACACCATGGCCGTGACGATCCCGGCCAGGTACACGCGCCGGTGCCCGAACAGGTCGCCGAGCCGCCCGAAGAGCGGGGTGCACACGGCGGCGGCGAGCAGCGGCGCGGTGGTCACCCAGACGACCGTGGACGGGAGGGAGTGCAGGTCCTCGGCGATCGGCTGCACCGCGATCGTCAGGATCGTCGAGGGGAACGACGTGGTGAACAGCCCGAGCAGCAGCGCGACGGTGACCCAGGTCCGCCCTCGGGTCGTGCCGGGATCGATCGCGTGCACCGTGCCCTCCGGCTCGTGCAGCCGGTGTGGCTGGCCCTGCGGAACCCGTCGATGGTCGCACGCCCGGCCCGCCCCGTCGCTGGACCGGAAAGCCTTCCCGTGTGAGGGTCGACACGCTGGGACCAGGTGGAGGAGGCGGAGTGGGAGCCGACGTGGGGATCCCGTACGGGCGCCGGCTGACGGAGCTGGCAGGAGAGCTGGGGGAGGCGCCGGCGCTGGTCGTGGCCGCCGCCGACGGCTCGGAGCAGACCCTCGGGTGGACGGCGCTGGAGCGGCGGGCCAACCAGGTCGCGCACCTGCTGGCCCGGGCCGGAGTCGCCGAGGGCGACCTGCTCGCGGTCGGCCTGCCGAGCAACGCCGAGCACGTCGTCACGACGTTCGCGGCGTGGAAGCTCGGCGCCGCCGTCCTCCCGCTGCGGCCCGAGCTGCCCGGCTGGGAGCGCGACCGGCTGCTCGCCCTCGCCACGCCGCGGCTGCTGGTCGGCGACTGGGCGGACGCACCGGCCGGCACGCTGACGCTCGCCGACGTCCGGGTGACGACGGGGGAGGACGACGGCCCGCCGCCCGGAGACCCCGTGCCGCCCTACGCCCGGCTGATCGCCACGTCGGGCTCGACCGGGACGCCGAAGATCATCGTCGCGCCGTCGCTGGGCCGGTACGTGCCGACGACGACCGTGATCGACGCCGGCCAGTCGGTGCTGGCGGTCTGCCCGCTCTACCACACCAACGGGTTCGCCTCCTGCTTCCCGACGCTGCTGGGCGGGGACCCCGTCGTGCTCGTCGAGAAGTTCGACGCGGCCCGGGTGGTCGACCTGATCGAGCGGTACCGGCCCTCCGCGGCGATCATGGTGCCGACGATGCTGCAGCGGATCGCCCGGCTGGACGGCGTCCGCGACCGCGACTTCTCCAGCCTCCAGCGGGTCGTCTACGGCGCCGCGGTGCTGCCCGAGTGGGTCACCCGGATCTGGCTGGAGCTGGTGCCACCCGAGCGGTTCATGTTCACCTACGGCGGCAGCGAGGGACTGGGCATCGTCGCCTGCACCGGCCGCGAGTGGCTGGACCACCCCGGGACGACGGGGCGTGGAGCCGACTGTGACATCGCGATCCGCGACGCCGGGGGCCGCGACCTGCCGCCGGGCGAGGTCGGCGAGATCTGGCTGCGGCTCCGCTCGGGCGAGGCCGATCCCTTCCGCTACGTCGGCGCCGAGACGCCGGCGCCGGCCGACGGCGGCTGGCGCAGCTTCGGCGACATGGGGCGGCTCGACGCCGACGGCTTCCTCTACATCGCCGACCGCCGCCAGGACATGATCGTCACCGGCGGGGTGAACGTCTTCCCGGCAGAGGTCGAGGCGGCCCTGTCCGAGCACCCCGAGGTCGCCGACGTCGCGGTGATCGGCGTCCCCGACCCGGAGTGGCAGCGGGCGGTGCACGCGATCGTCCAGCCGCGGTCCTGGGCGGCCCCGCCGTCGGCTGCCGACCTGCGCGCGTGGTGCAAGGAGCGGCTGTCCGGGCCCAAGGTGCCCAAGGCGTTCGAGTTCGTCGAGGAGCTCCCGCGCACCAGCGCCGGCAAGATCAACCGCTCCCGCCTGGCCGCCGAGCGCGAGCCCGTGGCCGCGGGCCCCGACGGCGTCCGCGGCTAGCCTCGGCCCGGTGACCGACGCGCAGGGCACGGCGGACCGTCCCGTCGACATCCGACCCGGGGGCCGGGTGCGGATGGAGCGCAGTGCCGCCTCGCGCCAGCTGATCCTGGCCACCGCCGAACGGCTGTTCGCCGAGCGCGGTGTCGCCGCGGTGTCCCACCGGCACATCAGCGAGGCGGCCGGTCAGCGCAACAGTGCCGCCGTCGGCTACCACTTCGGCACCAAGCCCGACCTCGTGCTGGCCATCCTGCGCAGCCACTCGGAGCCGATCGAGGCGCGGCGGCAGGAGATGGTCGAGGCGCTGGGACCGGACCCGGACCTGCGCGACTGGGTGGCGTGCCTGGTGTGCCCGTCCACCGACCACCTCGCCGAGCTCGGTGACCCGACGTGGTTCGCCCGGTTCCGGGCACTGGTGGTCACCGATCCGGCGCTGCGCGAGCTCGCACTCGACGACAGCGCGCGGTCGGGAGCGCTGCGGCGCGTCGTCGAGGGCCTCCGGGAGTGCGTGCGGCAGCTGCCCGAGGCGGTCTACGAGGAGCGCCGGGCGATGGAGGTGCAGCTGCTGGTCCACGGCTGCGCCGACCGCGAACGGGCGCTGGCCGAGGGGCGGCCGACGCCGCGGGCGACCTGGCAGGAGGCCGCCACCGGCATCGTCGACGCGGTGGTCGGGCTGTGGCTCGCGCCGGTGAGCCAACACGGCGACCCGGTTTAAATCAACTGTTGTAAACCTCCGCCGTCGTCCGTAGCGTGCGTCACATCCCGACTCCGGGCGGACGACGTCGCGGGCACCTCGGTGCCCCAGCACGAGGAGGCACAGATGGTCGCGCTGGCCGAGGGTCTGCGGGTGGTCGACGCCGACGCCCACATGACGGAACGCCATGACCTGTTCACCGCGCGGGCGCCGAAGGGGTACGAGGACCGCGTCCCCCACGTCGAGCGGATCGACGGCCTGGACATGTGGGTCCTCGAGGGGAAGACGTTCGGCCGGGCCGGCTCGGGCGGGACCATCGACCTCGAGGGCAACAAGCACCCGTGGCGGGACTCGCAGGGCGGTTCGTGGGGGATCCAGGACGTGCACAAGGCCGCCTGGGACCCGGCGGCCCGGATCGAGCTGATGGACGAGCTGGGCATCCACGCCCAGGTCATCTACCCGAACGCGATCGGGCTGGGCGGTCAGAACTTCGCCAAGTCCGGGTCCGACCCGGCGCTGCTGCGGCTGGTCGTCGAGATCTACAACGACCACATGGCCGAGGTGCAGGCGGAGTCGGGCAACCGGCTGCTGCCGATGCCGATCATGCCGGCCTGGGACATCGACGCCTGCGTGCGCGAGGCGCAGCGCTGCGCCGACCTGGGCATGCGCGGGATCAACATGACCGCCCACCCGCAGGACGCCGGCTCCGCCGACCTCGGGAACCGGGCGTGGGACCCGCTGTGGGAGGTGTGCGCGGCCCGGAAGCTGCCGGTGCACTTCCACATCGGGGCCAGCCAGACGTCGCTGTCGTACTTCGGCACCACCTACTGGCCGAGCCAGGACGAGTACGTCAAGCCGGCCATCGGGGGCGCCTCGCTGTTCCTGAACAACTCCCAGGTGCTGCTCAACAGCGCCTACTCGGGGATGTTCGACCGGCATCCGGAGCTGAAGATGGTCTCCGTCGAGAGCGGCATCGGCTGGGTGCCGTTCATGCTCGAGGCGATGGACTACGAGCTCGAGGAGAACGCGCCCGAGTACTTCGAGAAGCTGCAGAAGCTGCCCTCGGAGTACTTCCGGGACAACTGGTACGCCACCTTCTGGTTCGAGAAGGGCCGGGGCGACCTCCAGCACCTGATCGACACCGTCGGCCAGGGCAACGTGATGTTCGAGACGGACTTCCCGCACCCGACGTCGCTGCACCCGAACCCGCTCGACATGGTCAAGGAGCGGATCGCGGCCCTGCGCCCGGAGACCCAGCTCGCCGTCATGGGCGGCAACGCCGCGGAGCTCTACCGCCTCTGGTGACCGGCTGACCGCCGCTGAGGCGGCCTGGGCGCCCTTCGAACGAGGCCGTCGCGGAACGCGCCGCGCGGGCCGCCCCGGCAGTACGGTTCCCGGCGGATCGCTCACCGCAGCGCCGCTGCCGAGAGCCTGCCCGGGGGAGCGTCCGTGGAGTCTCTCGCACGTCTGGTGTTGCGGCACCGCCGATGGGTCGTCTTCGGCTGGCTCGCGCTCATGATCGCCGGTGGGATCGCCGCGGGCCCGGTCTCCGACCGGCTGACCGTCGACTTCTCCCTGCCCGGCCAGCCGGGGTACGAGGCCGAGCAGGACCTGATCGACACCTTCGGGGCGAGCACCGCCGACACCTTCGTGCCGGTCCTGACCGTGCCCGAGGGCAGCACCGTGGCCGAGCAGGAGGCGGACGTCGCGGCCGTCTTCGACGCCGTCCGCACCGAGCTCCCGCAGGCCCGGGTGGTCGACCTGGCCAGCACCGGCGACGACCGGTTCGTCACCGACGACGGCCGCAGCACCTTCGCCCTCGTACAGGGGCCGGAGCCCACGGGCTTCGGGCCGGGCTTCGAGGCGCAGCTGCAGCCGGTGTTCGAGCAGGCGGCCGCGGCGGCCGGGCTGGACACCGGCCTCACGTCGTACAACCTGCTCGCCGCGGGCGGGGACACCGAGGGCCCCAGCGTGCTCGTCGAGACCCTCTTCGGCGCCGTCGGTGCGCTGGCGGTGCTGGTCTTCGTCTTCGCGTCGTTCCTCGCCCTCGTCCCCCTGATGATCGCCGCCGTGTCGATCCTGACGACGTTCCTGCTGGTCCTGGGCCTGACCTACCTGACCGACGTGAGCTTCGTCGTCCAGTTCCTCATCGCGCTGGTGGGCCTCGGCGTCGCCATCGACTACTCGCTGCTGCTCGTATCGCGCTGGCGGGAGGAGCGCGCGCACGGGCACAGCAACGAGGAGGCCGTGGTCATCGCGACCCGGACAGCCGGGCACGCGGTGCTCGCCTCGGGGGTGACGGTCGCGATCAGCCTGCTGGCGCTGATCGTGGTGCCGGTGCCGTTCCTCCGGAGCATGGGCCTGGGCGGCATGCTCATCCCGCTGGTCAGCGTGGCGGTGGTTCTCACCCTGCTGCCGGCGCTGCTGTCGTCGATCGGGCCACGGGTCGACTGGCCGCACGTGCGGCACGACGACAAGGCCGCCCGCGGCTGGTCGGCGTGGGCCCGGCTCATCGTCCGCCGCCGCTGGCTCGCCACCGCTGTGGCCGTCGTGCTGCTGGCGCTGCTCGTCGCGCCGGTGTTCCACCTGAAGATCGGGCAGTCGAACACCGAGTCGCTGGCGAGCAGTGGCCCGGCGTTCGACGCGCTGCAGACGCTCGAGGAGGGCGGGGTGGGCAACGGCGTCCTCACCCCGATCGTGCTGCTGGTGCCCGACGCGGAGGCCGATGCAGCGGTGGCGGCGGCGGCCGACGTGCCCGGTGTCCGCACCGCCGTGGTGGGCGGCAGTGCCGACGGCACGACCGTCGTCGACGTCGTGCCGGACGACGAGACCGTGGACAGCACGAGCATCGCCGTCGTCGACGACGTCCGCACGGCCGTGGAGGACGCCGTCGACGGCGACGTGGGCGTCACGGGTACCGGCGCGATCGTGCAGGACTACTTCCGGGCGGTGTACGACAACTTCCCCTACGTCCTGGGGCTGATCGCCCTGATCACCTTCGTCCTGCTCGTGCGCACGTTCCGCTCGCTGCTGCTGCCGATCAAGGCGGTGCTGCTCAACCTGGTCTCGCTCGCCGCCGTCTTCGGGTTCATCACCTGGTTCTGGCAGGACGGGCACGGCTCCGAGGCGATCTTCGGGGTGTCGGCCACCGGCGCGATCACCTTCTGGCTGCCGGTGATCATCTTCGCGTTCCTGTTCGGCCTCTCGATGGACTACGAGGTGTTCATCCTCGCCCGCATGCGGGAGGAGTTCGACGAGACCGGGAGCACCTCCCGTGCCGTGGTCACCGGGCTGGGACGCACCGGCCGGCTGGTCACCTCCGCCGCCCTCATCCTGTTCTTCTCCTTCGCGGCGCTGGCCTCCTCGCCCGGCACCGACATCAAGGTGCTGGGCACCGCGCTGGGCGTCGGCATCCTCATCGACGCGACCCTCGTGCGGGCGCTGCTGGTGCCGGCCCTGGTCAGCGTCCTCGGCCGGTGGAACTGGTGGCTGCCGGCCGGGCTGGCGCGGGTGCTGCGGGTGGCGCCCTCGCCGGTCGCGACGGTGCCGGAGGCCCGGGCTGCGGAGGAGCGGCCGCTCGCCCCGGCCGGCGTGACCGGTGGCGGCGACGCCGGGGGCGGTGGACAGGACGGGGTCCGCTGAGCAGGGTCAGGGGGGCCACGGTCACCGGACCGTCGCCGCTGAAGGGGAACCCCATGCCCGTCTTCATGATCGAACGCCGATTCGTCGAGGACCTCGACATCACCGCCGACGACGCGGACGGTGTCAACCGGATCAACGACGACGAGGGTGTGCAGTGGCTGTACTCGTTCCTGTCCGCCGACAAGCGCAAGACCTACTGCCTGTACGAGGCACCCTCGGCCGAGGCCATCCGCCGCGCCGCGCAGCGGGCCGGTCTGCCCGCGGACGTCGTCGTCGAGATGACCGCGACCATGCAGCCTGACGGCTCGCTCACCCCGCTCTGAGCGGACTCAGTCCAGCAGTCCCTGCGCGGCCGCGTACATGGCCGCCTGCGTCCGGTTCCCGGAGCCCGTCTTGGTCAGGATGCTGCGGACGTGGTTGGCCGCGGTGTTCTCACTGATCACCAACTGCTCGGCGATCTGCCGGTTGAGCAGCCCGCGACCGAGCAGCCGCACGACCTCGAGCTCCCTCGGGGTGAGCGAGTCGGGACGGCGCGGGACGACGTGCCGCGCGGGAGCCGGTCCGAGGGACCTGCGCACCCGCACCAGTCCGAGCGGCCCGGCCAGCGCGTCCGCCTGCTCGACGAGCTCGCCGACCGGTCGCCCGGCGCGCCGACGGTGCCGCGCCCAGGCGGCCAGCGTGTGCGCCCGGTGGACGGGGGCGCCCATCCGGGTGTCCATGTCCAGCGCCGTGGCGAACAGCTCCTCCGCCGTCCCCCGGCCCAGCAGCGAGTCGACGGCGCCGAGATACCGGTCCGCGCTGCCGAAGACGCCGACGAACTGCCCGGCGACCAGGTTGAGCCCGGCGTACTCGGCCAGCATCGGGCGCAGCACGCCGGCCGCCGCCTCGTCCTCCAGCGCGAGTGCCGCCTCCACGAGGAAGACCAGCACGCACGGCCACTGTGCCGACTCCTGGTACCGGCCCAGCTGTCCGTCCAGCAGCCAGCCCAGCAGCCGGGCCGCGGGCTCGTCCAGGTCCAGTTCGGTGTACAGCGCCAGCAGGCCCGGCGCCCACCGGTCGGCCGGCAGCTCCGTCCCGGTGACCAGCGGGCGGATCCGCTCGAGGGCTCCGGTCTCCCGGCGGATCAGGTAACCCTGCACGGCGCAGGGGCCCTCGGTGTCGTCGCTGCCGAAGGACTCGCCCATCTCCAGCAGGGCGGCGCAGGTGTCGTGGGCGGCCCCGAAGTCCCCGACGACGAACTGCCGGGCGTAGCGCAGGCAGCCGGCCATGTAGTCGAAGAACCCCTGGCCGGTTCCCCGGGCCATCCGCACCAGGTCCTCCTGTGCCTGGCCGAGCCCCACCGGATCGCCCTGCAGGTAGCTGATCACCCCGCGGTAGTAGGCCGCCGGACCGAGCTGCTCGAGGTCGCCCGTCCGCTCGGTCAGCCGGGACAGCTCCACCGCGCGGGCCAGCTTCGCCCCGGCGTCGACCGGCCGCAGTCCGTTCCAGAGGCTGGCCTGCAGGGCGTGCGCCAGCAGGTCCTCGTCGCCGAGCTCCCGGGCCAGCGCGATCGCCCGGGAACCCAGGACGCCGGCCTGCTCGGTCGCGCCGGTGAAGGCCAGCGCCCGGCCGAGACTGGCGACCGCCCGCACGTGGAGGGGGTCGGCCGGGTCCCGCACCATGCCGGCCAGACCGGCCGACAACAGCTCCACGGCCCGGTGTCCCGGCCGGCCCGGGCGCCACGAGGCGTCCTCGTAGGCGATGGCGGCCCGCAGCCGGACCGTCCCCGCCCCGGTGCCGGCGACCTGCTCGCCGAGCGTGCGGGCCCGGGCGAAGTCACCACCCAGCAGGTGGCTCCGGGCCGCGGACAGCAGCAACTCGTCCTGCCGGCCGGCGACGGACAGTGCGGCGGCCTGCTCGAACCACCGGGCCGCGTCCCCGTGGGCGAGGCTGGCGTCCGCGGCCCGGGCGGCCTCCGTCAGGTACCGGACAGCCCGCTCGGCCAGGTCGGGGCCCAGCGCCTGGGCCTGCGCGTAGTGGGAGGCCAGCCGCTGCGCGCGCCGCTCGGACACCGGTGCGATGGCCTCGATGACCGCAGCGACCCGCGCGTGCTGGCGGGCCCGGCGGGTGGGGGGCATCAGATCGAGGATCGCCTGCCGGGCCAGGGCGTGCGGGAAGCGGAACATCCCGCCGGCGCCGGACGCGGGCTCCAGCAGGCCGAAGGCCGCCGCCACGTCGAGGGCGGCCAGCGTGGAGTCGCTGCTCCAGGTGGACGCGGCGAGCACGGTGGCGACGTCGACGTCCTCACCGACGACGGCGGCCAGCTCCAGCGTCTCCCGCTCCGGTGCGCTCAACCGGTCCAGTCGGCCGGCGACGGTGTCCCGGACCGTCACCGGGGCCTGCCACCCGGCGGTGTCCACGGCAGCGGCCGCTCCGGCACCGCCACCGGCCGGGGAGACGCCCCGCGCGGACAGGTCCCGCCAGAGCTCGCGGAGGAGGAAGGGGTTGCCGCCGGTCTGGTCCCGCAGCACCGCGGCGGTGCGCCGGGCTCGGCGGGCGGGGAGCCGTCCCTCGAGGGTGAGGTACTCGGCGATGTCCTCGGTGTCCAGCCCGCCGAGGTCCAGCCGCCGTACACCGTCGAGCCGGTACAGCGCGGCGATCGCTCCGACCAGCGCCGGCGAGCGGTCCGGTGCGGTGGTGCGGTGCGTGCCGAGCACCAGGACCGGGCACTCGGCGGTCTGCTCCACCAGGTGGCTGAGCAGCTGGAGCGACGCTCGCCCGGCCCAGTGCAGGTCCTCCAGGGCGAGCACCAGCGGGCGCTGCCCGGCCACCGCCCGGAAGGCATCCACCGCCGCGTCGTAGAGCTCCGGGCGGTGCTCGCGTCTCCCGTGCCGGTCATCAGCCGGCGGTGCCCGCCGCCCCGCGAGCGTCCGCAACCGCTCGTCCGCCACGGCCGCGGCGTCCGGCCGGCTCGACGCGGTGCCGTTCCGGTCCGAGTCTGTGTCCGCCGCGTCCGACAGCAACGCCTCGATCGGCTCGACGAAGGGCTGATAGGGCGGCCCGAACTCGCCGGCGCACGTGCCCAGCAGGACGGCCGCGCCCTGCCGGTGCAGCACGGTGCACACCTCGGCGAGCAACCGGGACTTCCCGGCGCCCGGCTCCCCGCCGAGGAAGACGACCTGGCGGGAACCGGCACGGACCGCCGTCCACGCCTCCTCGAGCACTCCCAGCTCCGACCGCCGGCCGACGAACGCCGGGCGCGCGGGGCTGGACCAGCGCGTCGGCAGCGGCGGGGGTGCCCAACCGGACATCTCCCAGACGGTAGCCCTGCCGGCCGCCGTGGAGGGATGGTCAGATCTGGCCATCCGGACCAGTCGCGAGGTCGCGCACTTCTGGTCATGTGGACGGCCACCGGTCGCTCCTAGCGTGGAACGCGTCCCGACATCGCGCCGGGGCACCCGATCCACCGAGGAGTGGTCATGACAGTCGCCCTGGACACCCTGGCCCACCGGGTCAGCGGAACCGTCGTCCGGCCCGAGGACGCCGACTACGAGGACGCGCGGCACGTCTACAACGGCATGATCGACGCGCACCCGGCTGCCGTGGTGCGCTGCGCGAGCACCGACGACGTCGTGGCCACCGTGCGCTACGCCGCGGAGAGCGGGAGCCCGCTCGCGGTGCGCGGCGGCGGGCACAGCGTGCCCGGCTTCGGAACGGCGGACGGCGCGATCGTGGCGGATCTGTCCGGGCTGCAGTCGGTCGAGGTCGAGGACGGCGCACGGACCGCCCGGGCCGGCGGAGGAACCACCTGGCACCGGTTGAACGACGTCACCGCCGCGCACGGGCTGGCCGTGCCCGGCGGGATCATCTCCAGCACCGGGATCGGCGGCCTCACCCTCGGCGGCGGCATCGGCTACCTGTCCCGCGGGTACGGGCTCACCTGCGACAACCTGATCGCCGCCGAGGTGGTGACCGCGGACGGTTCGGTGCTCACCGTCGACGAGCAGGAACACCCGGACCTCTTCTGGGGCCTGCGCGGGGGCGGCGGGAACTTCGGCGTCGTCACGAGGTTCACCTACCGGTGCCACCCGGTCGCCGACGTCCTCGGCGGGCCGATGTTCTTCGAGCTGGCGGACGCTCCCGCGGTCCTGGCGTACTTCCGGGAGTTCATCGCGACGGCGCCGCGTGAGTACGGCGGGTTCCCGGGGTTCCAGATCGCGCCACCGCTGCCGTTCGTGCCGGAGGACCGGGTCGGCGACCCCCTGATCATGGTGGTCTCCTGCTGGACCGGGTCGGTCGCCGAGGGGGAGCGGGTCCTGGAGGGGTTCCGGCAGGTGGCCCGGCCGGTCGCCGAGCACGTCGGCGTGATGCCGCTCCAGGCGCTGAACAGCGCGTTCGACGCCCTGCTGCCACCGGGCCTGCAGCACTACTGGAAGGCGGCGTTCGTCGAGGAGCTCACCGACGAGGCGATCGCCGCGCACGTGGAGCACGGCGCGCGGGTGCCGTGCGTCAACTCGACGATGCACCTCTACCCGATCAACGGTGCGGTGCACGACGTGGCGCCCGGCGCGACCGCGTTCGGACACCGCGAGGCGAACTTCGCCACCGTCATCGCCGGGATGTGGCCCGATCCGGCCGACAACGAGGCGAACACCCGGTGGGTGAAGGACTACTACGCCGCGATCGCCCCGCACTCGCAGCCCGGCGGCTACGTCAACTTCGCCTCGGCCGACGACCAGTCGCGGGTGGCCGACAACTACGGCTCGAACTACTCCCGGCTGCTGGAGGTCAAGCGGCACTACGACCCGGGCAACCTGTTCCGGCTCAACCAGAACATCGCCCCCTGACGGCCGGCGCCAGGGCCCACCACCGCACGAGGAGGAGTGTCATGCGCGTCATCGATCGCACCGACCTGCCGATGGCCATCGAGGGCGGAGGTGTCGAGTTCCGCACGGATCGGGCCGGCGGGCACACCATCGCCTGGGTGCGGCTCCCCGCCGGCGCAGACCTCCGACCGGGCCTGGTCGGGCTGCCCGGGGACCTCTGCCCATGCCCGCACTGGGGCTACATGATCTCCGGCCGGCTGGTCATGCACACGGAGGACGGTGACCAGACCTACACGGCCGGCCAGGCCTTCTACTGGGCCCCGGGGCACGCCCCCGAGGCGATCGAGGACTGCGAGTACGTCGACGTCTCGCCCACCGAGGAGCTCGAACACGTCGTCCGGCACCTCCGGGGCGGCGCCCCGTAGTCAGCAGGTCGAGCCGACGTCGCCGGCGAAGGACGTGACGTCGCTGGCGAGGGTGGAGATCGACGAGGTCAGGGCTCGCAGGGTGGAGGCCGAGGGGCTGCTGGTCACGTCCGACAGCGCCGTCTGCACGGCCGTGAGGTCCGTGCTCAGCTGATCGGACTGGCTGGCGTACTCGTCCTGCGCGTCGTCGACGACCTGGTTGGCGTTCTGCTGGACGGTCGTGAACGCGGACTGCACGGCCGGGATGCCGCCCTCGCGGACGGGCACGTCGGAGAGGGCGGACACCGAGCTCTGCAGTTGCTGCAGCGAGGAGCACACCGCGGCCGTGCCGGTCGCCGAACCGGAGGCGGCGCTGCTCGACGAGGAACTGCTGGACGAGGCCGCACTCGAGCTCGAGGAGTCGGCGCTCGACGAGTCGTCGTCGGAGCAGCCCGCGAGCAGGATGCCGGCGAACAGGACCAGGACGGGCGCGGGCAGTCGTCGCATGCCAGGAGCGTCGCCGCGCCGGCCGTCGGGAGCATCGCCCGGCCGGGGTGAGCCGGCGCCTACCTCGGCTGGGGGACCGGGCCGGCAGCGCCGGAAGCGGTCACGAGCCCGGCCGGACGAGGGGCCAGCCAGGCCGTGGCGACGTAGGCCACCGTCACGGCGACGACGACCACCGGCATGACGGCCACCCCGTCGGCCCCCAGGATCAGGGTCGCCAGCAGGACCGAGGTCAGCGGCAGCTGGAGCATCGCGGCAGTGGTGGCGGCCAGCCCCATGGCGAGGGCCGGGACCATCGGCAGACCCGGCAGGTGGGACAGCGCGATCCCACCGGCCGCGCCGAGGAACAGGGCCGGGAAGGTCGGGCCGCCGCGGAACGCGACCAGCGAGCCCGCGTAGGCCAGCGACTTGCAGAGCAGCAGCAGGAGCAGTGCACCGACGGTGTAGTCCGCCTCGGCGGCGACCAGTTGCGGTAGCTGTTCCTCGCCCGAGAAGAGGACGTCGGTGACGTCGTGGCCGGTCGCCTGCGCGTAGCCGATGGCCAGGCCGGCGATCGCCAGCCCGACCAGCGGCGTGGCGACCAGCAGGTGCCGCTCGACGGGGGCCCGCAGCGGTACCGCGACCCGGCGGATCGCCGCCACCAGGACGGCGGCGGCTGCCCCGATGGCCAGAGCCCAGGCGAACTGCGCGACGTCCGGCCGGGCCAACGGGGGCAGGTCCGGGATCGCGAAGGAGACGACGCCCTCGCCGGACCACGCGTCGAGGCCGATGAACACCAGCGAGCCGATGCCGGAGGCGAGGAGACCGGGCAGCAGCAGCGGCCGGAGCATCGGGCCTCCGATGCCCGCGGCCTCCATGAGCAGGAAGGCGCCGGCGAGGGGAGACCCGAACAGGGCGCTGATGGCCGCGAAGCTGCCCGTCGCCGCGACGAGGGCGAGCGCCTGCGCGGGTATCGGCCGGCGGGCCAGCCGCACCGCCGCCGCGGCCAGGCCGCCGCCGATCGCGATCAGCGGCGCCTCGGGGCCGACCACGGCTCCGAGGCCGAGGCTGACGAGCGCGGCGAGCGCGATGCCGAGCAACGGCAGGGGAGCGGGCGCCCCGCCGCCGGGGTGGAAGCCGTCCAGCGGGGACTCCCCGCCCCCGCCGGGGAAGAAGCGGACGACGAGCCCGACCAGCAGGCCGGCTACCCCCAGCAGCGGCAGCGGCCACCAGACGGGAGTCGGGTCCAGGTCCAGGGCCTCGGGCAGATCGGTGTACAGCCAGTCGCCGAGACCGGAGGTGAGGACGAGGAAGCCGTAGGCGACGGCGGAGACGGGCACGCCGAGCACGGCGGCGATCACGAGCAGCCGGAGGTAGGAGGTGCTGCGCAGCAGCGTCGCCGGGTCACCCCCGGCGGTCGCCGCGGGGCCGCCAGGTGCGGCGCCTCCGGTCGCAGGACCCGCGGGCGCCTCTGTCGTCATGGCGGCGGCTCGGGCGGTGCCGCGTTCAGCGCGGCGACGGTCGCGTCCATCGCTGCTCCGATCCGCGCTCGCCCGGCCCTGCGGGCAGAAAGCTAACGGCGGCCGGGAGGCGTGGCCTCACCCGTTCCGGATGGTCACCTCGGCAATCGCCGGTCGGGTGAACCAGGCCGGCACCTCGGCACGAACGCCGTGTGTCTCCCCCTCCGGCAGGAGGGGCCTGCCCGACCCGCCCCCGGAGTCGCGGGACGACGCGGCGGCACGGGCGGGTCCGTGTGCCAGAGCGGCACGACACCGGTCGTCGACCCCGGCGACCGACTCCTGGAGGGATCCCCCGTGGGCATCAGCAGCAGTTCGTCCACCGCAGCCCGTCGACGCCCTCGGGCCGCCACCTGGCGGCGACGGCTCCTGGGGCCGGCGGTGAGCACACTCCTGATCGCCGCCACCGCGGCCTGCGGGTCCTCGGCTGACACCGACGGCTCGGCTCCCACGTCGAGCGCGTCGTCGTCCAGCGGCCCGTCCTCGACCGCAGCCTCCGCCGGCGCCACACCGTCGACGACGACGACGTCCGCCACCGCGATCACGATCGACGCGTTCGCGTACACGACACCGGCCTCGGTCCCCCCGGGAGCCATGGTGTCGGTCACGAACGCGGACGCCGAGGCGCACACCGTCACCGCGGACGACGGCGGCGCGTTCGACGTCACCATCCTCCCGGGCGCCACGGCCGTGTTCACCGCACCGACGACGCCGGGGAGCTACGCGTTCAGCTGCCTCCTCCACGGCAACATGCACGGCGTCCTCGTCGTGCAGTGACGGCCGCCCGGCCCCGGGGGCTGGTCACGCGGCGGAGCGTCTGCCGCGGCGACGACGCGCCAGATGCGCGCGGGCGAGCTGGAGTGGCTCGATGAGCCGCCCGCGCCGGGATGGTCGGCCGGGGAGAACGTGTGGGGTGCGCCATCAGGGACTCGAACCCCGAACCCGCTGATTAAGAGTCAGCTGCTCTGCCAATTGAGCTAATGGCGCGTGTCGTCCGGCTGGCCGGGCAACGAGGGAGAACGATACCAGCGCCGGAGTGGTCGCCGGTCGGGGCCCCTCTGCGCCGTGCGCGGCGGCTGCTCTCGTTCCGCTACTGCGTGGGAGCCTGGACCCGGGCGGCCCCGGACGCGGAGCCGGCGGGGACCGAAGGGGAGTAGGACCGAGTGCGACGGACTGCCGCAGTGGCCATGGTGGGGGCGGTGCTCCTGCTCGCGGGGTGCCAGGACGACGGGGACGGCGGGGGAGCGGCGGCGTCCTCGTCCGCCGAGGCGGAGCCGGCCGAGGTGTCGCTCAGCCCGGCCGACGGCAGCGTCGACGTCTCGCCGGTCGTCCCGCTCGAGATCACCGTGTCCGACGGCGACCTGCAGGACGTGACCGTCACCGACGGCGACGGGGCCCCGGTGGCCGGCAACGTGACCGACTCGCCCGACGACCCCGCGGTCGACGTGTGGACGCCGGACGTCGAGCTCGCCTACGGCACCAGCTACACGCTCACCGCCAGCGCCGAGGGCGGCGACGAGGAGACGGTCGAGCAGTCGGCCACCTTCACCACGGTCACGCCGGACCAGGTCTCCACGCCCGACATCGGCCCGCTGGACGGGCAGACCGTCGGTGTCGGCATGCCGATCCGCGTGTACTTCGACGAGCCGGTCGCCGACCAGGCCTCGGTGGAGAGCAACCTGCACGTCGAGAGCTCGACACCCACCGACGGCGTCTGGAGCTGGGTGAGCGACTCGGAGGTCCACTTCCGGCCGTCCACCTACTGGCCGGCGTACACCGACGTCACCCTGAGCGCCGACCTCTACGGCGTGTCCTTCGGCGACGGCGTGTGGGGTGAGAAGGACCGCACGATCGAGTTCAGCATCGGCGCCAAGCACGTGTCCGTCGCCGACGCCGGCACGCACGTCATCGACGTCTACGACGGGGACCAGCTCGTGCAGAGCTACCCGATGAGCGCCGGCAGCCCGGACAACCCGAGCCACAACGGCATCCACGTCGTCACCGAGCTCAACCGTGACCGGATCATGGACTCCAGCACCTTCGGCGTCCCGTCCGACGCCCCGGGTGGCTACCGCACCCCGGTCGAGTACGCCGTCCGGATCTCCAACAACGGCGAGTTCGTGCACGCGGCGCCCTGGTCGGTGGCCCAGCAGGGCAACACCAACGTCTCGCACGGCTGCATCAACATGTCCACCGAGCGCGCGGCCTGGTTCTTCGACTTCTCCCAGGCCGGCGACGTCGTGGAGATCAAGAACTCGATCGGGCCGCCGCTCGGCCGGGCCGACGGCGACATCTACGACTGGACGATCTCCTGGGACGAGTGGCGGGCCGGGAGCGCGCTGCAGTAGCCGGCCGCCGGCTCCGGTGGTTACCGGCCCGGCCTGGCGGGAACTCCCGGGGTCCATCCAACGAGGAGGAACCCGTGGACACCTGGGTGATCGTGCTGATCGTCGTGGTCGCCGTCCTGCTGCTGGCCGCGCTCGCGCTGGCCCTGGCCAAGCGCCGGCGAGTGGGGGCCGTCCGCAAGCGGGAGCAGGCCCGTGAGCACCTGCAAGAGGCGCAGCTGCGCGGCGTGCAGGCGGAGAAGGAGCAGGCTCTCGCCGAGGAGCAGGCCGCCCGCGCCCGTCGCGAGCGGGCCGAGGTCGAGGAGCGCACCCGCCTGGCCGAGCAGGAGGCCGCGCAGCGGGCCTCCACCGCCCACGAGCACGCCACCGCCGCCGAGGAGCTGCGCGCCAAGGCCGAGAAGCTCGCGCCCGGCCTCTCCGCCGAGCAGGCGCGGCACGCCGACGGGGTGGCCGCCGACGGCGACCGGTATCCCGAGGGCGGTGCGACCCGCCGCTAGCACCGCTCACTTCTGCGCCCCCCGCCGGTCACGTCTGGCGAGGGGCGCAGTCGCGTCCCCGGGACCAGGGAGGCGCCATGACCGACCTTCTCGCCATCGGCACCCGCAAGGGCCTGTGGCTCGCCCGCAGTGACGACGACCGCCACAGCTGGAGCCTCGACGGGCCGCACCTGCTGTCCCAGGAGGTGGCTGCGGTCTCCGTCGACACGCGGGGCCCGGTGCCGCGGGTGCTCGCCGGCGTCCAGTACGGCCACTGGGGTCCCACGGTCATGCGCTCGGACGACCTCGGTCGCACCTGGCAGGAGACGGAGTCCGGCGCCATCCGCTTCCCGGAGGACACCGGGGCGGCGCTGGCCCGGGTCTGGCAGCTGCGGCCGGACTCCGTCGACCGCCCGGGCGTGGTCTGGGCCGGCTGCGAGCCGCACTCGCTGTGGCGCAGCGAGGACGGCGGCTGCTCCTTCTCGCTGGTCCGCGGCCTGTGGGAGCACCCGCACCGGCCCAGCTGGGAACCGGGCGGCGGCGGGGGAGCGGTGCACACCGTGCTGCCCGATCCGGCGTCGGACCGGGTCGTCGTCGCGATGAGCACCGGCGGCGTCTACGTCAGCGACGACGGCGGGGCCGCGTGGGCGCCGCGCAACAAGGGGATCACCGCGGTGTTCCTCCCCGACGAGCTGCCCGAGTACGGCCAGTGCGTGCACAAGGTCGCCGTCGACGCCGCCGATCCGGACCGGATGTACGCGCAGAACCACTTCGGGGTGTTCCGCACCGACGACGCCGGGGTCTCCTGGCGGTCGATCGCCGACGGCCTGCCCGCCGACTTCGGCTTCCCGGTGGTCTCCTCGCCCCGGGAGCCGGGCACCGCCTGGGTGGTGCCCCTCGTCGCCGACATGGAGCGGCTCCCACCGGGCGGACGGCTGCGGGTGCACCGCACGCGGGACGCCGGCGCGACTTGGACGGAGCTGGGCGAGGGGCTGCCGGACGCCAGCTGGGCCGCGGTCATGCGCGACGCCTCCTGCGCCGACCAGGGCGACCCGACGGGGGTCTACGTGGGCACCCGGGACGGGTGCGTCTACGCCTCGGCCGACGAGGGGGACACCTTCACCACCGTCGCCGCGCACCTGCCCGACGTCCTCGTCGTCCGCGCGGCGCGGCTGCCATGAGCGCGGAGGTCGTCCTGCCCGGCGTGCTCGCCGACCTGGCCGGCGGGGCCAAGCACCTCACCGTCGACGGCGGCGGGACGCTGGCCGACGTGCTGGACCGGCTCGACGTCCAGCACCCGCTGCTGGGCAGGCGGATCCGGGACGAGACCGGGGCGGTGCGCCGGTTCGTCAACGTCTACGTCGACGGGGACGACGTCCGGTTCGCACAGGGCCTGGCCACGCCGGTGGCCGACGGCGCGGTGGTGCAGGTCCTGCCGTCGGTCGCCGGGGGCTGAGCCAGGGGTCAGAGGGTGGCCAGCTCCGCGCACTCCGGGCACAGCTGCTCGTCGTCGTAGCCCTGCGGCGGCCACGGCGTCTGCTCGTCCACTGCGACGTAGGCGCCGCACAGCGACTTGCGGCTGCGTCCGTGGACCCGGCCGATCGTGGCGTGCAGCGGGCCGATCCGGCGCGGCTGCAGCCCGTCGGCGGTCCCGACCGCGCCGACCATGACCACCGCGTGCGCGGTGCCGTACGCGTAGGTCGTCGTCATGTCGCCAGGGTCCGAGCCGGGGGACGGGCGGGCCAGCACCGCCGGGCGCGTGTCCGGCCCGTCCGCCTCACCCGCCCCAGCCGGCTCGGCGGGGCAGGGAGCGAGCGGTGCGGGCCGGTTCCGGATAGCTGTAGTCGCTCCACCGATTGCGCTTCAGTTCCGTTGCGCGCGACCGATGTCCCGCACATGACGACGACGTCCGCGCCTCTCCCTGTCCCGCACGTCGCCGCCGACCGCGGCGGGACCGGGTGGTCCTGGGTGCCCCGGGGAGCCCGGCTCGACGAGCGCAGCTTCCAGGCCCGGCACCGGGTGACCCTGGCCGTCCTGGTGGCGCACGTGCCGGTGCTCGCGGGTGTCGGGCTCGCGCGTGACGTCGGCGGCTGGCTGCTCTGGGGGCAGCTCGCGGCCCTCGCCGGCATGGCGGTCCTGGGCGTCGTGCTCCGGGCTCCGGTGGCACGGGCGACCGCGGTGTGCCTGGGCCTGATGATCGGCGCCGACGTCCTGGTGCACGTGGGAGGCGGCCTGACCGACCTGCACATCTGGTTCTACGCCCTGCTGCCCCTCGTCGCGCTGTACCAGATGTGGACCCCGTTCCTGGCCGCCGTCGGCTTCGTCGCCGTCCACCACGCGGCGATGGGCGTCTGGATGCCGGAGTCGGTGTTCAGCACCCACCAGGCGCACGAGAACCCGCTGGCGTTCGTGGCGCTGCACGCGGTGTTCCTGTTGATCGAGGCCACGTTCCTCGCCTACGGGTGGAAGTTCACCGAGCAGGCCGACCGCGAGCGGCGGGAGCAGCGCCGGCTCGCCGACGAGCAGCGGGCCGGCCAGGTGCAGGCCGAGCTGGAGCTGGCGACCGAACGCGCCCGGGCTTCGGACGAGGCGGCCCGGCAGGCGCGGGAGAGCGCGGAGCGGGCGGCGCGCCGCGAGGAGAGCCTGCGCGAACTGGTCGAGGCCGGTCACCGGCTGAACTCCAACGTGGAGACGGCGACCGGGGTGATGGACGGACTGCGCTCGGCCATCGGCGAGATCGCGGCGGCGGCGAGCCACGCGAGCGGAACCGCGCAGGAGGCCAGCTCCCAGTCGCGGGCGGGAGCCGAGACCGTGGAGCGGCTGGCCGGCACGATGACCGAGATCGAGAACATCGCCGCGGCCATCTCCGGCATCGCCGACCAGACGAACCTCCTCGCCCTGAACGCGACGATCGAGTCGGCCCGCGCCGGGGAGGCCGGCAAGGGATTCGCCGTCGTCGCCGGGGAGGTCAAGGACCTCGCGTCGGAGACGGCCCGGGCGACCGAGCGGATCCGGCGGGTGGTGGAGACGGTCCGCACCGACGTCGGCTCCGCGGGCGTCGCCCTCGGCGGCGTGCAGGAGATCATCCGCGGCGTCGTCGACGCGCAGAGCACGATCGCCGCCGCGGTGGAGGAGCAGAGCGCCGCGTCGATCCAGGCCCAGGAGGCGATCGCGGGGGCGTCACGGGAGGCCGACCGGATGGCCGCCGACCTGCAACGCGTCGTCGCCGGGGAGTGATCGCATGGCAGCTCTCCCCAGGGTTCCCGGCGAGTTTCGGCAGGTCAGCGCCCCGGGATCGCTCGGCCGGTGCGCCTAGCGTCTCCGGCATGTCCAGCCGCGCCGCCGTCCGTCCCGTCCTCGAGGCCCTGCAGGCCGACGACCAGCCCGTGACGATGTTCGCGCTGCTGCAGCGGCTCAACCCCCGGCCCGCGGACGGCGACGGGGTGGCGTGGCGGCAGCGTCAGGTGGACCTGCTGGGCTGCTTCACCAGCGCGCACGCGGCCGGCTACCTCGAGTCCCTGCCGCGGGAGCCGGGTCAGATCACCGAGACCTTCGCGCTCAGCGCGCGCGGCCGGGAGCTGCTGGGCACCGACGTGACGCGGCCCTTCTCCCGGGTGGCCGGCACCGAGCGCCCGTCGGACACCCCGCCGCCGGCGCTCGAGCGCCGGAACGGCCGGTGGGTGCTCCGCGGCCGGACCACCGTCCAGATCGGCTGACCTGCGCGGAACGGCTCAGAGCTGGGCGGCTACCAGGGGCTCGAGGGTCACGCCCGGCTTCTCCCGGACCATGCCCATGACCCACTTGGTGGTGAAGAGGGCGAGCAGCTCCCCGTCCGCGCGCTCCATGACCTCGGTGCCGCTGCTGGACGTGATGGCCGGGACCGAGGCCTCGTCGGTCTTCATGGCCAGCGAGTAGGGGAGCGAGTCCAGGGAGATCCGGGCGCCGAACTCGTGCTCCATGCGGTGGCTGGCCACCTCGAACTGCATGGGGCCGACGACGGCGAACACCGGCGAACCGTCGCCGCGCCGCTCGGAGACGAGCACCTGCACCACGCCCTCGCCGGCGAGCGTGTCGATGCCCTTGCGGAACTGCTTGTACTTGCTCGTGTCGGCGACCCGGGCGACCGCGAAGTGCTCGGGGGCGAACGTGGTGACCGGGGGATAGGTCACCGGCCGGTCGACGTACAGGGTGTCGCCCACGCCGAGCGCGGCCGCGTTGACCAGGCCGACGACGTCGCCGGGCCAGGCCGTCTCGATGGTCTCCCGGTCCCGGCCGAAGACCTGCTGGGCGTACTTCGTCGCGAAGGGCCGGCCCGTCGAGGCGTTCGTGACGACCATGCCCCGCTCGAAGACGCCCGAGCAGATCCGGATGTAGGCGAGCCGGTCGCGGTGCCCGGTGTCCATGCCGGCCTGGACCTTGAACACGAAGGCGCTGAACGGGGCGTCCAGCGGGTGTGGCTGCCCCTCGGCGTCCGGCCGCGGCGTGGGGGCCGGCGCCAGGTCGACGAGGACGTCGAGCAGCTGGCCGACGCCGAAGTTCGACACCGCGGAGGCGAACAGCACCGGGGTGGTGTCGCCGGCCAGGAACATCTCCTGGTCGTGCTCGGCGCCGGTCTCGGCGAGCAGTTCCGACTCCTCCACGGCCTGCGTCCAGGCGTCGCCCTCGCGGGCGGCCGCGGCCTCGGCGGGGAAGACCTCCTCCGGGGCGATGGTCGCGCCGCCGGCGGTACGGGTGAAGTGCCGGTAGCTGCCGTCGCGCCGGTCGAGCACGCCGCGGAAGTCGCCGGCGATGCCCACCGGCCAGGTCAGCGGCGTCGGGATGAGGCCGGTCCGCTCGGTGATCTCGTCCATCAGCGCGAGCGCGTCCATGCCCGGCCGGTCCCACTTGTTGATCACGGTGATGATCGGGATGCCGCGGTGCTTGCAGACGGCGAAGAGCTTCATCGTCTGGGTCTCGAGGCCCTTGGCGGCGTCCACGAGCATCACCGCGGCGTCGACCGCGGTGAGCACGCGGTAGGTGTCCTCGGAGAAGTCGGCGTGCCCGGGGGTGTCGAGCAGGTTCACCACGGCGTCGCGGTAGGCGAACTGCAGGGCGGCGGAGGTGATGGAGATGCCGCGGTCGCGCTCCATGTCCATCCAGTCGCTGACCGTTCCGCGGCGGCCGGCCTTGCCGTGCACCGCACCGGCCGAGCCGATCACCCGGGCGTGCAGGGCGAGGGCCTCGGTCAGGGTCGACTTGCCGGCGTCGGGGTGGCTGATGACGGCGAAGGTCCGCCGCCGGCCGGCCTCGGCGACGACGTCCCCGACCTGCGGGGCCCGCGACGACGGCACCGCGGAGCCCGGGGCGGTCGGTGCTGTGCTGCTCACGAGTGGTTCTCCCTGACGACGGGTGCGGTGTCGGCCGCCCGGGGCGTCCACCCGGACGTGGCGATCTCCCGGTCGCAGTGCGGCCGGGGTCTCCGTACGGGGGCGACGGGGCTCGGAGTCCGCGAGTCGAGCTGTTCGCGGCCGGTCCGCCCGACACCCCAGGTTAGCGCGCCGCCCGCGACTGCCCCGACCGGCGCCGGGCGGGCGGTGATCGTCGTCACTTCCGGAGCGGGGGCGGAACCCGGACCGGAGCCGGAGCGACTACTGGGTCATCGCACGCACCTCGGCAGCAGGCCGGTCCGGCGATCGACCGAGGAGTTTCTCCGTGCCCGTCCGTCCCCTGCGCGTGCTCGCCGCCGTCTCCGTCACGACCGTCGCCGTCCTGGCCGCCGGGGTGGGCACTGCCTCCGCCCACATCCGGGTGTCCTCCGCCGACGCGGCGCCCGGCGGCTACGGCGAGCTGACGTTCCGGGTGCCGAACGAGAGCGACACGGCCTCGACCGTCTCGCTGCGGGTGCAGATCCCGACCGACACCCCGCTGGCCTCGGTCAGCGTGAAGCCGGTGCCGGGCTGGACGGCGACGACCACCACGGGGGCGATCGACCCGCCGGTGGAGGTGCACGGCAGCGAGGTCACCGAGGCGGTCACGGAGATCACCTGGACCGCCGACGCGGGGGCGGGCATCGCGCCGGGGGAGTACCAGACCTTCTCCATCAGCGCCGGTCCGATCCCGGACGTCGACGAGCTGGTCCTGCCGACCATCCAGACCTACGACGACGGCGAGGAGTCGGCCTGGATCGAGCCGACCGTCGAGGGTGAGGAGGAGCCCGAGAACCCCGCTCCGGTCCTCTCGCTGACCGGGTCGGACGACGCCGGCCACGATGCCGACGAGGCGTCTTCTGACGACTCGACCGACGCCTCCGACGCGACGGCGGACGACTCCGACGACTCCGACGGCCTGGCGGTGACCGCGCTGGTCGTCGGCATCGTCGGTCTGGTCGCCGGCCTGGCCGGGCTCGGACTCGGGCTGGCCACCCGCCGGCGCAGCTGACCGTGGCGCCGGTCCGGGCGCCCCTTCTCGAGCGGGGTGCCGGTGTGCTGCCCTGGGTCGGCACCGTCCTGCGCGTGGTGGTCGGCACGGTGTGGGTGGTCGCCGGGTCGCTGAAGCTGCCCGACCCGGCGGCCGCCGAGCGCGCCGTCCGTGCCTACCAGCTCGCGCCGGAGGGCCTGGTCCCGCTGCTCGCCTTCGGCCTGCCGGTGCTGGAGATCGCCGTCGGCATCCTGCTGCTCGCCGGGGTCTTCGTGCGGCCGGCGGCGGTGGTGTCCGCCCTGCTGCTGGCCGGGTTCATCGCCGCCGTCTCCTCGGCGTGGGCGCGCGGGCTGAGCATCGACTGCGGCTGCTTCGGCGGTGGCGGTGAGGTCGACGCGGACTCGACCGCCTACCTGTCCGAGATCGTCCGCGACGGCGCCCTGCTCGTCGCGGCCCTGTTCCTGGTCGCCCGCCCGCGTACCCGCTGGGCGCTGCTCGACCGTGCCCCCACGTCCCGAGGAGGTCCCGATGCCGGGTCCTGACCGTTCCCCGACCCGCGGCCGGCAGGCCGCCCGGGAACGCATCGCGGCGAAGCGGGCCGCCGAGCAGGAGGCCGAGCGGCTGCGCCGGCGCAGGCGCGGCCAGCTGATCGCCGGCATCACGGTCGCCGTGGTCGTCGTGGCCGCCGTGCTCGTGACCGTGCTGGTGCAGTCCGCCCGCACCGACACCGCCGACGCGGTGGCGCCGGCCAACACCGCGGCGGGCACGGCGGAGACCGGGTTCGCCGTCGGCTCGCCCGGCGCGCCGGTCACCGTCGACGTGTACGAGGACTACCTCTGCCCGGCCTGCCGGGCGTTCGAGGAGAGCACGGGCGACACGCTCGACCAGTTGGTGGCCGACGGCGAGGTGCTGGTCCGCTACCGGCCGGTCGCCATCCTGGACCGGTTCTCCGACGACGCGTACTCCACCCGGGCGGCCAACGCGGCCGCGGTGGTCGCCGACACCGCGGGGGCCGACGCCTTCCACGCGTTCAGCGAGTCGCTGTTCGCCCAGCAGCCCGCCGAGAACGGCCCCGGGCTGACCGACGACGAGCTGATCGACGCCGCCGCACAGGCCGGTGCGCAGGGGGACGACGTCGCGGCCGCGATCCGGGACCTCCGGTTCGGCGACTGGGTCGCGAGCGCCACCGACCGGGCCAGCCGGGACGGGCTGACCGGCACGCCGCGGATCCTCGTCGACGGGGAGCCGCTGGAGGCCCCGACCGCCGAGGCGCTCAGCGCCGCCGTCGAGGCCGCCCAGGGCTGAGGTCCCGGGACCGCCGCAGCGTGCTGACCTGCGCCTAGCCTTCGCCGCGTGCGCACGAGCCGCGGCCTGGACCGACTGATCACGTTCCTGGACGCGGTCGTCGCCATCGCCATCACGCTGCTCGTGCTGCCCCTGGTCGACGTCCTCGACGAGGACCACGAGCAGAGCCTGTCGACGGTGCTGTCGGACAACGCCGGACGCTTCGGCGCGTTCCTGCTCAGCTTCGTGGTGATCGCGCGGCTGTGGCGCGCGCACCACGCCATGTTCGAGCGGGTCGGCGGCTACGACCCGGTGTTCGTGTCGCTGAACTTCGGGTGGCTGCTGACGATCGTGTTCCTGCCGTTCGCCACGCAGGTGGCTGCGGTCTACGGCGGCCAAGATCGGCTGGCCGTCGCGCTGTACCTCGGCACGGTCGCGATCAGCTCCGTGCTGCTGGCGGTCATGTCGCTGCTGATCGGCCGCCGCGACGCGCTGCGCCGCGACGACGTGCGGCCCGAGCACGCCACCCCGCCGGGCTGGTGGACGACGAGTGCGCTGCTGCTGGTGGCCTTCGTCCTCGGGGTGGCGGTGCCGGCGGTTAACTACTGGGCGACGCTGCTGCTGCTCCTCAGCGCTCCCGTCGAGCACGCCGTCCAGCGCCGGGCGGGAGCCGTTCCGGTGCGCGAGTAGCGAGACCCGCGGACGCCGACGGGGTCAGGCCGGCTGTGTCGTCCGCAGCGTCCGGACCAGGAGCGCCATCGCGGCCAGTTGCAGCACGGCGACGACGGCGACCAGTGCCGGCACGGACTCCGCGGACAGCCACCCGGCGAGCGCGCCGCCGGCGACCGCGGCGACGCCCTGCACCGCGGCGAACATCCCGTACCCGGTTCCCCGGCGGCCGGCCGGGACCAGCTGGGCGACCAGGGCCTTGACCGTCGAGTCCTGCAGGCCCGTCGCCGCTCCCCAGACGAGCACCCCGAGGACGACGACCCCCCAGGCGTCGGTGAAGGCGAGCACCGGCACCACGGCGACCATGGCCGGCAGCACCAGGAGCACCCGCGCGCCTCGGCGGTCGTGCAGCCAGCCGACGGCCAGCGCGGCGAGCCCGGACGAGGCCATCGCCGCGGCGTACACCACGGGGACGGCAGCGGTGGGCACGAGGTCGTCGGTGACCAGGTGGTAGGAGATGACGCCGAAGGTGACCAGGCCGGCGGTGGTCAGTGCCGACGACGTGGCGAACAGCCAGAAGGCGCGGGGCAGCTCGCGGCCGGCCCGCAGCAGCGAGACCGTCGGTTGCGCCCCCTCCGCCCGTGCCTGGTCGCGCAGCGGGTCACCGGTCCGGCGGCGCAGCCAGAGGAGCAGCGCGATCGAGGCCAGTCCGGGGACGGCGAGCACGGCCAGCGCCGGCCACAGCAGACCGGTGACCGCGACCAGTGCCGCGACGACCAGGGGGCCGGCGAACGCGCCGATCTGGTCCAGCGCCTTGTGGACGCCGAACCCGCGGCCCAGGCCGACCGGCCCGGCGGAGTGGGCGAGCAGCGTGGACTTGGCCGGGCTGCGCACCGCCTTCCCGGTCCGCTCGGCGAGCACGAGGAGGCACCCGACCGTCAGCCCGGCCGCGCCCAGGAAGGGCGTCACGGCCAGCAGGGGCACGCACACGGCGGTCAGCGCGTAGCCGGCGATCGTCATCGGCCAGTAGCTGCCGGAGCGGTCGGCCCGGGTGCCGAACGGCAGCCGCAGCACCAGTGCCAGCGCCTCGCCCGCTCCGGTCACCAGCCCGACCAGCAGGGCCGACGCGCCGAGGGAGGCCAGCAACGGGCCGGTGATCGAGCGGGCGCCCTCGTAGACCATGTCGGCGGCCAGGCTCACCACGCCGAAACCGACGACGGCCCGCCACGGTGACCACCCCCGCGGCGGTTCCGCGGTGTCTCCGGCTCCGGGACCCCGGGTCGCAGCCGGGGACGACCCGGCGCGCTGATCGGACACGGACTCCCTCTCGAGAAGGCTCAGCCGGTTCTGTGCTGGACCGGCTCGGCGACGCGACCGCGAACGTCGGAGGCCCCGGTCAGTTCCCTGACCGGGGCCTCCGCGTGGGGTGAGTGACGGGGCTCGAACCCGCGACACCCAGGATCACAACCTGGTGCTCTACCAGCTGAGCTACACCCACCACGTGCACCCGGTCGGAGACCGGGAACCGGGGCAACGATACCCGAGGGCAGGAGCCGGTCCGGTCAGCCCTCCGGGGGCGTCGTCGCGTCGCCCGCGGCGAGGACCGCCGCGAAGGTCTCGGTGACCTGCCCGGCGGCGGCCTGCGCCTCGGTGGAGCTGGGCCCGGTGCCGTCGACGAACAGCGTCTTCCGGTAATAGGCCAGCTCGCGGACGGACTCGATGATGTCGGCCAGCGCGCGGTGGGCCAGGCCCTTCGGCGGCTGGGCGAAGTACACCCGGGGGAACCAGCGCCGGGCCAGCTCCTTGATCGAGGACACGTCGACCATCCGGTAGTGCAGGTGGTCGTCGAGCTCGGGCATGTCGCGGGCGAGGAAGCCGCGGTCGGTGCCGATCGAGTTGCCGCACAGCGGGGCGGTCCGCCGGTCGGGCACGAAGCGCTTGAGGTAGGCCAGCACCTGCTGCTCGGCCTCGGCGACCGTCAGCGTCGACGCCCGGACGGCCTCGGTGAGCCCCGACTTGCGGTGCATCTCCTGCACGACGTCGACCATCCCGGCCAGCGCCTCGTCGTCGGCGTGGATCACGAGGTCCAGGCCGGGGTCGAGCACGTTGAGGTCGGAGTCGGTGACGAGGACGGCCACCTCGATCAGCTGGTCCTTGATCAGGTCCAGCCCGGTCATCTCGCAGTCGATCCAGACCAGGTGTCCCGCACTCTCCGCCACGGGGCACGACCCTACGCAACGCCCGTCCCGCGCGCCCCGCCTGCCTGCCCCCTCGCACGCGCCGCGTGGGTCCACTCGGAGGGTCGGTTTCGGGCGCTCCCGCCGTTACGCTCGCCGTGCCCCCACCCCGATCTGCAGGGAGCACCCCCGTGCCCAGCCCCGCGACCGCCGCCCGCACGGTCCCCGAGCCCCCCGGGTCCCTCGGCGCCGCCGTCCGACACCCGTTCGCGACGCTGCGGTGGCTGTGGCCGGCCTACATGACCCCGGGGCGGCCCGGCCGGCACACCTCCCAGCAGGAACTGCGGTGGATCTACACCGCCTGGCTCGGCGCCTTCCTGCTCAAGATGCTCGGCTCCTCGTGGGACGTCTCCTGGCACTTCAAGTGGCTGCGCGACGACCTCGCCCCGCCGCACCTGCTCAACTCCGCCGGCACCGCCGTCGTCATCGGGCTGGTCCTGTTCCACAGCTACAGCGGCTACGGCGTGGACCGGCGCGCGCTGCGGCTGATGCAGGCCGGCATCGCGACGTTCCTGATCGCGATCCCGATCGACATCGTCAACCACCGGATCAACGGCCTGGACATCACCAGCTGGAGCCCCAGCCACGCCCTGCTCTACCTGGGGACGGCGATCATGCTGGCCGGTGCGATCCGCGGCTGGTGGCTCTACGCCGCCCCGGGACGGGTGCGGGACCTGGTCTCGCTGGGCCTCTGGCTGTTCTTCGTCGAGAACGTCGTCTTCCCCAACCAGCACCAGGAGTACGGCGTCCTGTCGCTGCGGGACTACCTCGCCGGCCACACCACCGCCGAGCAGCAGCTGCTGGACTTCGCCGCCTCCCAGGGGCAGACCCCGACGATGTTCATGCTGCCGGTGCCCTCCTGGGTGCACCCCGCGTGGATCATCTGCGCCGGCCTGCTGTCGCTCGTCGTCGCCCGCAAGGTGGTCGGCCTCCGGTTCACCGCCACCACGGTCGTCGCCGTGTACCTCGCCTACCGCGCCGTGATGTGGCTCGCGCTCGCCGGGATGGGCTTCCCCGAGTCGGTGCTGCCGTTCGTGATGCTGGTCGGCGCGGTGTGCGTCGACCTGGCGATCACCTACGGGCTGCCCGGCTGGAGCGCCGCGCCGGTCACCGCGCTGGCGGTCTACGGCGCCGGCTGGCTGCAGGACGCCGCGGACATGCTGCCGCCGTGGAACTGGACCTGGTGGTCGATCGCGCTCGTGGTGGCGTCGTTCACCGTGCTGTGGTCCGGAGTCGACGTCGTGGCCCGCAGCTCCTGGTTCGCCGGCTGGCGCGCGCCGAGCGAACCGGATGCCGGGGACGTGCAGCTCCCTGCCGCCGTGGGCGGCGCGTCGCTCCGCTGAGCGACGGACCGAGCCGTCACATGACGTAGCGTCGAGGTGCGCCCTGCCCGGGCGGGCCCGCCTGCGTCGCGGAGCCCGAGCGCCCGCGCCCCGATCCGCGCCCCAGACCCCTGACCCGCCGGAGGACGACGACGTGCTGGCCCTCACCCCCGAGCCGCTGCAGACGGCGGGGGAGCGTGCCCTCTTCGCCGAGCTGACCCGGTGGGACACCGGCGGGACCGTCCGCTCGGCCATCGTCGCCTCGCTGCCGATGGTCGATGGTCCGATGGGCCGCCGGATCTCCGACGCCGTCCTCTTCGTGCCCGAGGGCCTCGCGGTGGTGCGCATCGCGGAGGTCCCGAAGCAGCGCGGCGTGGTGACCGCGGTGCCCGAGGGCTCCTGGAGCATCGCGCCCGACGCCGGACCCGGCGAGGTGCTGCAGATCGCCGGCGGCGGCTCCTCGCCGCTGGACGCGTTGATGCGCGCCGGCATGGACGCCGCCACCCGGTTGCGCCAGGCGGGACTGGAGCCCGGCCGCATCGCCCGACTCACCGTGCTGGTCGGCGACGTCACCGGTCTGCGGCCGGAGGACGGCGACCTCGGCGAGGGCGACCAGGTGGCCCTGCTCGACACCCGCTCGCTGCTGCTGGGCATCGCCCGCGCGGCCCACTACACCGGTGTCGCCAACCCCCGGTACTGGACGACGGCGGACGTGCGGACCGCCCTGGAGGTGCTCGGCCTCCCCGGCCGCGGCCCCTCGGTCGAGGAGCTGAACGGCGAGGGCTTCCCGTACTCGCCGTACGTGCTGCGCCGCCGCGAGCTCCTGACGCCGGCCGCGATGAACGCCGCCTCCGAGGCCGCCGCTCCCATGGCGCCGCCGGCCCCGGCCCCCGTCGCCCCGCCGCCGGTCGCGCCCCCTCCCGCCGTCCCCGCTCCGGCTCCGTCCCCGGCGTTCCCGGCCACGGGTGGCTTCGTGGCCGCCCACCCGGACGGGCCGCGGGTGGACCCCGCGGCGGCGGCAGCCGTGGCGGCCGCCGCGATCCGCGCCGACGAGGCGTCGGCGGCGCAGTCGGCCACGGTGACCGCGCGCGCGACCCATGTCGCGGCCCCACCGGAGGCGGTTCCCCGCCAGGCGGAGCCCGCGATCCCGGCGGCCCGGGACGAGACCGACGGCATCGGCGGCCTGTTCGGCCAGGCAGAGTCCACCGACCCCGGCAGCCCGGCACAGCCGCGGACGCTCGTCAGCCCGGCCGTCCCGACCGCGACCCGCTGGTCGGACGACCGGCCGCCGGGCATGCCGCTGGTGGTGGCGCGCAGGCGACCGGACCGGACCCGCCGTCTGGCGCTGATGGCGGGCGCCGTCGTCCTGCTGCTCCTCGTCGTCGTGGGCGGGCTCCTGCTGCTCACCGGCGGCGGCGGCGACGACGACGGCGGATCCGGCACCGCCGACCCCACACCGACCACCGCGGCCCCGGCCGTGACCGGGCCCGAGGTCGGCGAGCAGACGGCGCGCGACGACCTCACGTTCACGGTCCAGGTCGTGCGGCAGGACGACAGCTGTGCCGATCACGCCTACGGCAGGGACGTGCCGGGGTTCTTCGCCGAGGGTGACTGCGCGGGACTCGCGCGGGCCCTCTACTCGACCGAGGTCGGCGGCCGGCCGGTCGTCGTCTCGATCTCCGCGGTCGACCTGGGCGCCGCCGGCCGGGCGACGGAGTTCAAGGCGTTGGTCGACACCGACGGCAGCGGGAACGTCAACGACCTGCTGCGCGAGGGCGAGGCGTATCCGGGGGCGCCGGCGAGCCTGGGCCGCGGTGCCCAGTACGCCAGTGCCCTGCCCGAGGGCGGCGGCGTCGTCACCGTCGTGGAGACGGCGTGGGCCGGTCCGGGCGGCGGCTCGTCGGGCGACCTCGACCGGGTGGCCGGCCTGGCCCTCGCCCTCGAGATGCCCGACCCGACCCCCGGGGCATAGGAAGCTTCCCCCTCGTCCCGGACCGGAGGACGTGGGGATCGCTTCCTATACCCGAGCGGTCGCGGCGGCCTCGGCCATCGCGGTCAGCAGTTCGGCCATCCGCGCCCGGGGGAGCCGCCCGCCGCTGTGCGGGGTGGAGTTGACCAGCCCGAACACGGCGTGCGCCCGTGCCCGGCAGGCCTGGGTGCCGGCGTCCGGGTGCAGCGCGGTCAGCACCCCGACCCACACCTCGACGTAGCGCCGCTGCAGCCGGCGGACCTCGTGCGCGTCGGCGTCCGGGACGTTCTGCAGGTCGCGGTCCTGCACGGTGATCAGCGCGGGGTTGTCCAGGGCGAAGTCGACCTGGAAGGCGATGAGCGCCCGCAACTGGGCCAGGGGGTCGTCGCCGGCTGCGGCGACCTCCGCGGTGCCGCCGGCCAGCAGCCGCTCGCTGATCCGCAGCAGCATCTCGGCCAGCATCGCGTCCTTGCTGGCGAAGTGGCGGTAGATGGCGGGGCCGGTGACGCCGACGGCCGCCCCGACGTCGTCCACTCCCACGGCCCGCGATCCGCGCTCGGCGAACAGCTGGGCCGCGGCACGCAGGATCTGCTCGCGCCGGGAGGGCCGGGCGGCGTCGGCGTGCAGGGCGGTGTCGGCCTGCTCGGTCCCCGCGGTCACGCCGACGATGTTAACCGCCGTTGACCCCGGGGTGAACCGTCGTTAACCTCCGCGGGGTGGACGCCCCCGTGCTGAGCCGCACCACCCCGTCCGATCCGGACGCCGCCGCGCGCAACGCCGCCGCGCACGCCGAGCTGACGGCCGACCTGCGCGCGCAACTCGCGCTGGTCGCCGAGGGCGGTGGCGAGCGGGCCCGGCGCCGGCACGTCGAGCGCGGCAAGCTGCTGCCCCGCGAGCGGGTCGACGCGCTGCTGGACCCCGGCAGCCGGTTCCTCGAGCTCTCCCCGCTGGCCGCGCACGGCATGTACGACGGCGACGCCCCGGCCGCCGGCATCGTCACCGGCGTCGGGCGGGTGGCCGGACGCGAGGTGGTCGTCGTCGCCAACGACGCCACCGTCAAGGGCGGCACCTACTACCCGGTGACGGTGAAGAAGCACCTGCGCGCCCAGGAGGTGGCGCTGCACAACCGGCTGCCCTGCCTGTACCTGGTCGACTCCGGCGGCGCGTTCCTCCCGATGCAGGACGAGGTGTTCCCCGACCGCGAGCACTTCGGCCGGATCTTCTTCAACCAGGCCAACCTGTCGAAGCAGGGCATCCCGCAGCTGGCCGCCGTCCTCGGGTCGTGCACCGCCGGCGGCGCGTACGTGCCGGCGATGAGCGACGAGGCGGTGATCGTCCGCGAGCAGGGGACGATCTTCCTCGGCGGGCCGCCGCTGGTGCGGGCCGCGACCGGCGAGGTCGTGACCGCCGAGGAGCTGGGCGGCGGCGACCTGCACAGCCGGGTCAGCGGGGTGACCGACCACCTCGCCGAGGACGACGCGCACGCGCTGCAGATCCTCCGCCAGATCGTCGGCACCCTCGGCCCGCGCGAGCCGCGGCCGTGGGACGTCGAGCCGGCCGAGGAACCCCTGCACCCGCCGGAGTCGATCTACGAGGTGGTGCCGGCCGACTCCCGCACGCCCTACGACGTGCGGGAGGTGATCGCCCGGCTGGTCGACGGCAGCCGGTTCGCCGAGTTCAAGCCGCTCTACGGGGCGACGCTGGTCACCGGCTTCGCGCGGCTGCACGGGCACCCGGTCGGGATCGTGGCCAACAACGGCGTCCTGTTCGGGGAGTCGGCACTCAAGGGTGCGCACTTCATCGAGCTGTGCGACCGCCGCAGGATCCCGCTGCTCTTCCTGCAGAACATCACCGGCTTCATGGTCGGCCGCGACTACGAGGCCGCGGGCATCGCCAAGCACGGCGCGAAGATGGTCACCGCGGTCGCCTGCGCCCGGGTGCCGAAGCTGACCGTCGTCATCGGCGGCTCGTTCGGCGCCGGCAACTACTCGATGTGCGGCCGGGCGTACTCGCCCCGGTTCCTGTTCACCTGGCCCAACGCCCGCATCTCGGTGATGGGCGGGGAGCAGGCGGCCTCGGTGCTCGCGACCGTGCGGCGGGAGGGCTTCGAGGCGCGCGGCGAGGACTGGCCGGCCGCCGACGAGGAGGCCTTCAAGGCCCCGATCCGCGACCAGTACGAGACGCAGGGCCACCCCTACTACGCCACCGCCCGGCTGTGGGACGACGGCGTGATCGACCCCGCCGACACCCGCACCGTGCTCGGCCTCGCCCTGTCCGCCTGCGCGAACGCGCCCTTGGAGGACGTCGGCTACGGCGTCTTCCGGATGTGAGGACCGGCATGTTCGACACCGTCCTCGTCGCCAACCGCGGTGAGATCGCCGTCCGCGTGATCCGGACCCTGCGCGAGATGGGCATCCGCTCGGTCGCCGTGTACTCCGACGCCGACGCCGGAGCGCTGCACACCCGGGTCGCCGACGTCGCCGTCCGGCTCGGGCCGGCGCCCGCCGCGGAGAGCTACCTCTCGGTCGAGCGGGTGGTCGAGGCCGCGCTGCGCTCCGGCGCCCAGGCCGTGCACCCCGGCTACGGCTTCCTGTCGGAGAACGTCGGGTTCGCCCGGGCCTGCGAGAAGGCGGGCCTCGTCTTCATCGGCCCGCCGGTCGCCGCGATCGAGGCGATGGCGGACAAGATCCGCGCCAAGCAGACCGTCATGGCCGCCGGGGTGCCGGTCGTCCCGGGCCGCACCGAGCCCGGCATGGACGACGACGCGGTCGCCGCCGCCGCGGTCGAGGCCGGCTTCCCGGTGCTGCTCAAGCCGTCGGCCGGTGGTGGCGGCAAGGGCATGCGGGTGGTGCGGTCGGCCGCCGAGCTGCCCGAGGCCATCGCCGCCGCCCGCCGGGAGGCCCGCGGGTCGTTCGGCGACGACACCCTGCTGGTCGAGCGCTACATCGGCGCCGCTCGGCACATCGAGGTGCAGGTGCTCGGTGACGCGCACGGCACCGTCGTCCACCTGGGCGAGCGGGAGTGCAGCCTGCAGCGCCGGCACCAGAAGGTGATCGAGGAGGCGCCCTCCCCGCTGCTGGACGCCAGCATGCGGGCCCGGATGGGCACCGCCGCGGTCGAGGCAGCCCGCGCGGTCGGCTACACCGGCGCCGGCACCGTCGAGTTCATCGTCGACGCGGAGGCGCCGGACGACTTCTTCTTCCTGGAGATGAACACCCGCCTGCAGGTGGAGCACCCGGTCACCGAGTGCGTCACCGGCCTGGACCTGGTGGAGCTGCAGCTGCGGGTGGCCGCCGGCGAGCCGCTGCCGTTCGGGCAGGACGACGTTCCCCTCGACGGGCACGCGATCGAGGCCCGGGTCTACGCCGAGGACCCGGCCCGCGGGTTCCTCCCGCAGAGCGGCACGGTGCTCGGCCTGCGGGAGCCCACCGGCCCGGGCGTCCGGGTCGACAGCTCGCTGGCCGCGGGCTCGGTCGTCGGCACCGACTACGACCCGATGCTGGCGAAGGTCGTGGCGTGGGGCCCGGACCGGGAGACCGCCCGGACCCGGCTGCTCGCGGCACTGGCCGGCACCCAGGTGCTCGGCGTCCCCACGAACACCGCCTTCCTGCGCACGCTGCTCGCCGATCCCGACGTGGCCGCCGGCCGGCTCGACACCGGGCTGATCGAGCGCCGGGGCGAGTCGCTGACCGCGGCCGCCGAGGTGCCGGACGACGTCCTGGCCGCGGCCGCCCTGGCGCTGCTGCTGGAGATCGAGCCGGCCGGCGACGTCGTCGACCCGTGGGACGTGCCCGACGGCTGGCGCGTCGGCGAGCCGGCCTGGACGCTGCGCCGGCTCCAGCTCGCCGGCGGGGAGCTGGTCGAGGTGCGGGTGCGCGGGCGGGCGGGCGACGCGCAGGTCCGGGTGGCCGACGGCGACGCCGTCCCGGCGCGCGTCTCCCGCGACGGCGCCGAGCTGACCGTGACCCTCGACGGGACGAGGACCCGGTACCTGCTCGCGCACGACGGCGGCACGGTGTGGCTGGCCGGCGCCGGGCGGACCGTGGCGCTGCGCGAGCAGGAGCGGCTGCACGCGGCGGCCGAGGGAGCGGCCGGCAGCGGGGTCGTGACCGCGCCGATGCCCGGGACCGTGACCGTCGTCCGCGCGGCGGTCGGCGACCGGGTGGCGGCGGGCGATCCGCTGCTCGTGGTCGAGGCGATGAAGATGGAGCACGTGCTGACCGCGCCCGTCGCGGGGACGGTCACCGAGCTCACCGGAACGGCCGGCCAGCAGGTCCGGCTCGACGAGCGGGTGGCCGTGGTGACGCCGGACGAGACCGGTGCCCCGACCCCCGCCGAGGGGGAGTGACGAGAGTGCTCGACTACCGGCTGGACGAGGAGACCGAGGCGCTGCGGACGACGGTCCGCGAGTTCGCCCGCGAGGTCGTGGCCCCGCAGATCGGGGAGTTCTACGAGCGCGACGAGTTCCCCACCGACATCGTGCGGCAGATGGGGGAGCTCGGGCTGTTCGGGCTGCCGTTCCCCGAGGAGTACGGCGGGGGCGGCGGCACCTACTTCGACCTCTGCGTCGCGCTGGAGGAGCTGGCGCGGGTCGACAGCTCGGTGGCGATCACGCTCGAGGCCGGGGTGTCGCTGGGCGCGATGCCGATCTACCGGTTCGGCACCGAGGAGCAGAAGCAGCGCTGGCTGCCGCGACTGTGCTCCGGCGAGGCGCTGGCCGCCTTCGGGCTGACCGAGGCCGGCGGCGGGTCCGACGCCGGGGCCACCCGCACCACCGCCCGGCTCGAGGGCGACACCTGGGTGGTCGACGGCAGCAAGACGTTCATCACCAACTCCGGCACCGACCTCACCGAGCTGGTCACGGTGACCGCGGTGACCGGGACCCGCCCCGACGGCAAGAAGGAGATCTCGGCGATCGCCGTCCCGTCGGGGACGCCGGGGTTCGTCGTCGGCAAGCGGTACTCCAAGGTCGGCTGGAACGCGTCCGACACCCGGGAGCTGTCGTTCACCGACGTGCACGTCCCGGCGGAGAACCTGGTGGGGGAGCGGGGCCGCGGCTACGCGCAGTTCCTGTCGATCCTCGACGAGGGCCGGATCGCGATCTCCGCGCTGTCGGTCGGTCTGGCGCAGGGCTGCGTCGACGAGTCGCTGCGGTACGCCGGCGAGCGGGAGGCCTTCGGCCGGCCGATCGGGACCAACCAGGCGATCCAGTTCATGATCGCCGACATGGAGGTGCGGGCCTCCACGGCGCGGCTGGCCTACTACCGGGCGGCCGAGAAGATGCTGCGCGGCGAGCCGTTCAAGCGTGAGGCGTCGATCGCGAAGCTGTACAGCTCCGAGGTCGCGATGGACAACGCCCGCTACGCCACCCAGGTGCACGGCGGGTACGGCTTCATGAACGAGTTCCCGGTCGGCCGGTTCTACCGCGACGCGAAGATCCTGGAGATCGGCGAGGGCACCAGCGAGGTGCAGCGGATGCTCATCGCCCGCGACCTCGGCCTCGGCTGACCGCCCGGCCGCGGCTCTCCTCCCGCGCCCAGCGCCGGGAGGTGTCGGTCCCCGGACGCTCGTGCTCTGCCCACCCCGGCTGGGCAGAGCACGAGCGCGCGCGGACCACCCCGCAGTCGGGGCGGGCCGCCGGGGCGTGGGATACCGGACGGTCACGTTCGATCAGTGGGACGTCCGGGGGCGGCGGGGCGTCGTCGCAGGTGCCGGCGGCGTGTCGGATCGGGCGAGGGGCTTGCGCGAGGCAGGTGCCGACACGCTGCGCCCGGCTCCCGCCGACGGTCGGTGGGGTCCGCCGAGGAGCAACGATGTCGGTCACCCGGACCAGAGCGCACCACCCCCTGCGGAGGACGGTGTCGCGCGGTTCCCTCCTGGGGCTGGGCCTGCTGGTCGCCACCGGGTCGACCGCCGCGCCGGTCGCCCTGGCCGACGACGAGACGACGCCGCCGGACCTCCCGACGACCCAGCCCGACCCGGGTGAGGTTCAGGTCGGCGGGGCCCTGGAGCTCGAGGAGACGCCGGGGTCCGAGCGCGAGCTGGGCGGGGACTTCGGACTCGGCAAGCCCTCCCCCTACGTCGCCCTCGTGATCGGGGTAGAGGGGGTCGCGCCGGCCGACCTCGACCGCTCGGGTGCCGTGCTCACCCTCACCGGCGAGTCGGCCGACGCCGACCCGCTCACCTGCACGACGGACGCGGACGGCGTCTGCGTGGTCTACGTCGACGGACCGGAGGAGGGCGGCGACGAGGGCACCGACGAGGGCACCGACGAGGTGCTCGCGGCGGCCGAGGCGGCCGGCGGGTCGGTCGCGGTGCCGCCCGGCTCCTACGCGGTGCAGCAGACCGGCGGCGGAACGGGACTGGCCCCGGCCACGGGCGCCACCTGGACGATCGAGATCTGCGACCCGTCGGTGGGGTCGATCGAGGGCTTCTTCTGCATGATCGCCGGGATGGTCGGCGCGACCGGTGTGATCCCGAACGACTCGCTGTTCACCAACGAGGTCGTCACGACCGTGGTCGACGCGGACACCCTCGCGCCCGTGGCCGGCGCCTCCTACCGCTTCACCGGCGGCCCGGACTACCCGCGTCTGGACGGCGCGCCGGCCGACGACTGCGTCCCCGACGCCCCCGTGGACGAGGAGGGCGGGACCGGCGACGAGCAGGAGGAGACCGGCGACGAGGGCGACGACCTGCCCCCGATCGGCCTGCCGGGCGGCCCCGGCTTCCCGGGCATCCCCGGTCTCCCCGGCTTCCCGCTGCCGCTGGTCGAGATCGTCCCGCTCGGGGCCGAGCAGGCGGCGGACCCCGTCACCGAGCCGGCGCCCGAGGCGGACGACAGCCCCGTCGCAGCCGCGTCCCCCGCGTCGGCCGAGGTCGCTCTCCCCACCAGCGACGAGCAGGGGGTCCTGACCCACCTCGGGTGCTTCCTGCCCGGCGCCTGGACCCTCGAGGCGGTCACGACTCCCGCGGGCTACGTGTCCGCCGACGTGCCGGTGCTCCTGGCCGACACCTTCCGCGATGAGGACGGCGTCCTGGTCCAGTGGGCGAGCGTCACGGCCCGGCTGCAGCCGGTCGGCAGCACGCCCGTCCCGCCGGTCGTCGTCCCGCCGGGGACGCAGACCCCGCAGGCGCCGGTCCCGCCGGCAGGCACGGGCGGCACGGGCGGCACGGGCGGCTCTCCCGCTCCCGCGGGGACCGGTGGCTCCACCCCGGGTGGTCCGGCTGCCGGCGCCCGGCCGGCCGGCGCTCCCGCAGCTCCCAGCGCTCCTGCGGCCGCACCCAGCGCTCCGGCAGCGGCGCCCAGTGCGCCGGCGGCGGTGCCGACCCCGGCCACCAGGCCCGCCACCCCCTCGGGCACCGCGAAGCCGGCCGCTCCGGCCGGCGCGCTCGCCGATCCCGCTCCGGCTCTGCGGACGGAGAGCAGCACCAACGTCCTCGAGGCCGGCCTCGTCGGCTTCGGGATCCTGTTCGTCGCCCTGGTGTTCTTCCTCGTGCTCTGGATGCGGCGCCGGGCACGCGAGCAGCGTGGCTGACACGTCGCGCGCGTCCTGGTGGGCCCGCTACCCCGTCGAGGAGGGAGCGGGCCGGCCGGCGACCCGGGAGTGGGTCGCCGTCCAGGGACCGCAGTTCCCGCCCGCCAGCGTTGTGGACCACCCGCGCGGCCGGCGCCCGGCCGGCTGGCTCATCGCGGTCCGGGCGTCCGCGACGGACGACCGCGTGCACCGCGTCGAGGTCGCCCTGCCCGACGTCCCGCTGCTCTGGTACGTCGAGCTGGACGAGCCCGACGCCACTCCGGCGGCCCGCACCCTGGTGGCGTTCTCCGACTCCCGGTACGCCGAGGGGACGGTGCTCATCGCGGCCGAGGCGCGCGCGGCGGGCGTCGACGGCGGCCGGCAGGTCGCCGCGGTCCGCTGGTGGCCGGACACCGGGCTGGGACACCAGATCTACGTGGCACCGGCCGCGCGGCGCCGGGGTCTGGCCTTGAAGCTCGCGACAGCGGCCGCCGGCCTGCAGGTGGTCCGCGGGCTGCCGCCGATGCACGGCGACGGCCGCCGCACCAACGACGGCGAGGCGTGGCTCGGCCGGCTGCCGGACTGGGCGGCCGAGCGGTTCGCCGGGCGCACCGACGTCATGCCGTCGATGACCCCCGCCTGACCGGAGGAGATCCGTCGGCGTCACGCCCACGGATCTCCTCCGCGGGCTCAGGCGGTCACGTCGACGAGGACCTTGCCGACGACGCCGTCCTCCACCGCGCGGTGGGCGTCGGCGGTCTGCGCCAGCGGGAAGACGTGCAGCGGCAGCCCGGCGTCCTCGCCGACCCGGATGGCGCCGTCGAGCACCGCGGCGTTCACGTCCTCCACGCCGAGCACCTTCGCCCGCTCCGGCTGGGTGTAGACGAGGACGAAGTTCCACCGGGCGTTGGGCGCCATCTGCGCACGGACCGGGATGGTCACCTCCGCACCGCCGTCGTCGGCGTACATCGCGACGGCGCCGTGCATGCCGACGACCTGGGCGTCGATCGCGGCGTTCCGCGCGGCGGAGACCTCGACGATCACGTCGGCCCCCTTGGGCACGACCTCTCGCACGAACGCGACGACGTCCTGCTGCGTGTAGTCGACGACGTGCGAGGCACCCGCGGCCGCGGCCAGCTGCGCCTTGCGCGGGCTGCTCACGGTGGCGATCACCGTCGCGTCCGCCCACCGGGCCAGCTGGATCGCCGCGTTGCCGACCGCCCCGGCGCCACCCTGCACCAGCACGGTCCGCCCGGTCAGCGCGCCGGGGCCGAGCCGGTCGGGCACCGACTCGCCCAGGGTGAGGCAGCGGTGCGCGGTGAGGAACGGGATGCCGAGCGCGGCGCCGATCTCGAACGGCGCCTCCCCGAGCAGCACGGCCTGCCGCAGGGGGACGACGGTGTACTCGGCCGCCGTCCCGTGCGGGCGCTGCCAGGCGGCCTCCCACACCCACACCCGCTGGCCGAGCACCGCGGGATCGACGCCCCGGCCGACCGCGTCGACCGTCCCGGCGCCGTCCTGACCGGGCACCTGGACCCCGCCCGCGGGCGGCGTGCCCTGCCGGGACTTCCAGTCGGTCGGGTTCACGCCGGCCAGCGCCAGCCGCACGCGGACCTCGCCGGGGCCGGGGTCGGGAGTGGGGGAATCGGTCAGCCGGAGGACCTCGGGTCCGCCGTTCTCGGTGTAGGTGATCGCTCGCACGGGGTCGCCGTACCCGGGAACCGGCGCGCAACGCCCGTCAGCGGAGTGTGGGAGTGCAGGTTTCCTGCACTCCCGCACTCCGCTCACCCTGAGGGGTGAGGGTCGCGGCACAGCGCGCCAGGAGTGCCTGACCTGCGCCGATGCACGGGAGGTGAGCCTCAAGCTGCCCGCACGCCTCGTCGCCCTCCTCCCCGAGGGACGCGTGCTGCCCGACGACGTCTGGCACCGACGGCACCGGATCATCCTCACCGTCGCCGCGGCGCAGGCGGTCGCCCTGGCGATGCTCGCGCTGGCCCTCGGCGAGGGGGTGACGGCCACGGCGATGGAGACCGCCGCCGTGCTGTACCCGCTGGCCTTCGCGCTGCTGCCCGGCGCCGGGCGCACGCTGCGGGCCGCGGCCGCCACGCTCAGCCTCCTGGCCGCGTCGGTGCTGCTGGTCTACCTGATGGACGGGCAGACCGAGGCGCACTTCCACTTCTTCGTCGTCATCGGCCTCGTCGCGCTGTACCAGGACTGGGTGCCCTTCGGCGTCGCGCTGCTCGTCGTCGTCCTGCACCACGGCGTCCTGGGCACACTGCTGCCGCACTCGGTCTTCGGTCACGCCGCGGCCCACCACCACCCGTGGACCTGGGCCGGCATCCACGCGGGCTTCGTGCTCGCGGCCAGCCTGTCCCACCTGGCCGCCTGGCGGCTCAACGAGCAGCAGGGCCTGCGTGACCCGCTCACCGGGCTGGCCAACCGCACGCTGCTCATGGAGACCACCGACCGGCTGCTCGCCCGCACCTCCGGCGAGGTCAGCATGCTGTTCCTGGACCTCGACGACTTCAAGGACGTCAACGACTCCCGCGGGCACGCGGCCGGCGACGTACTGCTGAGCGGCATCGCGCAGCGGCTGAGCACCTGCGTGCGGCCCAGCGACCAGGTGGCGCGGATCGGCGGCGACGAGTTCGCCGTCGTCGTCGCCGGCGGCCCGGAGATCGCCACGGTGATCGGGCAGCGGATGCTCGTCGCGCTGGCCGACCCCATGACCATCGACGGCCGCCCGCACGTGCCGCACGTGAGCATCGGTGCCGCGAGCACCGTCTCGACGCCCGAGCGCGACGCCGGCGTCCTGCTGCGCAACGCCGACCTGGCCATGTACATGGCCAAGGCGCTCGGCAAGAACCGGCTCGTCCACTACGCCGACGGCATGGCCCAGGCCGCCGAGGAGAAGGTCCGCATGCTGGAGGACCTCGCCGGTGCCGTCGCCGGCGGTCAGCTCCGCGTCCACTACCAGCCCACCATCCGGCTCTCCGACGGCAGCACAACCGGCTACGAGGCGCTGCTGCGCTGGGAGCACCCGCTGCGCGGGATGGTGTCGCCGGGGGAGTTCATCCCGCTCGCCGAAGAGGGCGGCCTGATCGTCGAGATCGGCCGCTGGGTGCTCGAGCAGGCCGCGCACCAGGCCGTGGCCTGGTCGGCGGAGTCCGGCATCGCCATCGAGATGGCGGTCAACCTCTCCCCGCGCCAGTTGGCCGACGACGACGTCGTCGCCACGGTGCACGAGGTGCTGGCCACGACCGGGCTGCCGGCCGGACAGCTGACGCTCGAGGTGACCGAGGGCGTGCTCGTGCACGACATCGACACCGTGATCGACCAGCTGCAGGCGCTGCGCCGGCTCGGTGTGCGGATCGCCATCGACGACTTCGGGACCGGCTACTCCAGCCTGTCCTACCTGCGCCGCCTCCCCGCCGACATCATCAAGATCGACCAAAGCTTCGTGCAGGACCTCGACGCCGGGGGCGCGTCGACCACGCTGGTGGCCTCGATCATCGAGCTGGCCCGGAGCCTGCGGCTGACCGTCGTGGCCGAGGGTGTGGAGACCCCGCAGCAGAACGCGGTGCTCACCGAGCTCGCCTGCTCCCACGCCCAGGGCTTCCTCTTCGGCCGTCCGCAGGCCGCCGACCGCGAGTCGGTGTCGGCTGCTGCGCAGGAGCCGGCTCCGCTCGTCGCCCACTGACCAGATCCACCGCTCCAGGAGACGCCATGACCACGGCACCCCAGTCCTACTACGCCCCGCACACGTCGCGGTTCGACCCGGCGCAGGTGTGGACGGTCGTCATCGCCGTCCTCGTCGCGGTGGTCGCGTTGACGATCGGGCTGTCCGTCGGCTCGTCGGACACGGGTTCGGCGGACGACGTCGCGCGGCTCTTCGAGAGCGGCAACGGCATCAGCATCAGCGAGCTGAACCAGTACTCCGACTACTAGGGCTACGACACGTGCGAGTGGCCCGGCGACTGCTGACCCACTGACCGGGCGTGCTTCCTCTCAGGAACACGGCCGTTCCCCGGGCGCCGCTGCGAGCAGCTGCTCGCCGTCGTCCCTCCCGAGCACCAGCTGGACGCGAGGGACGTCGGCGGTGATCACCTGTGTGTCGTCGATGCCGAGCAGGGCCGCGAGTGAGAGGGCGGCGTCGAGCTCGCCGTCCGGGTAGCTGACGGCCGACAGGGTCGAGTCGGACGGAGTGCTGTCGCCGATGCTGACACCGGCAGCGCTCAGAGTCCCGGTGAGTTGCTCGACGAGCTGTGGGTCGTCCGTGGCGCCGGCGATGTCGACGATCGCCGGCAGGTTGCCGTCGGTATCGCACGGCTGGTCGCTCGGCTCGGGCGGCGGCGGGGGTGCCGGCTCGGGCGGCGGGAGTGTCGTCGTCGATGGCGGCTCGGGTTCCGGCGCGGGTGACGTCGTCGGCGGCGGCTCGGGCGACGCCGTGGGTGTCGTCGGCGACGGCTCGGTAGACGGCTCGGTAGACGGCTCGGAAGACGGCTCGGAAGACGGCTCGGAAGACGGCTCGGCAGACGGCCCAGGTGTTGTCGTCGGCGGCAGCGGCTCTGCGGGCGGCGCGGACGTGGACAGCGCCGGGGTGTCGCCGCCCGTCGGTGTCCCGAGATCAGAGGGCGTCCCAGGGTCCGGCGGGGGAGTGCTGCCGGGAGTCGGGGGCTCCGTCGGGGTCGACTCGGCCGGGGAGGCCGGTGCCTCAGAGGGAGGTCCCGCCGGGCTGGCCTCCGAGAGGGAGGTCGGCAGCGGCGGGCTCGGCGGGGTCGAGGGCGGCTCCGCCGGGACGGCGGGAGGCGCGGGTGCCTCCGGTGGCAGAGCGAGTGGTGGTGCGGGGTTGACCGGTGGCAGCGTCGGTGCGGGGAGCTGCGGCGGCGCGATCGGTGCCGGTCGGCCGGAGTAGCGCGCGGCGAGTGCGAGCACCGTGACGACGTAGTCGGCGGAGTGGTTGTAGGCGTAGACGGCGCGGGCGCGGCCGTCGACGGTGCCGAGGTCCCCACCGGCGGCGCACAGGTAGGCGGCGGCCGCGGCGGTGGCGTCGTCGAGATCGGACGGGTCGCTGGTCCCGTCACCGTCGCCGTCGCGCCCGTACGTCGCCCAGGTGCCGGGGATGAACTGCATCGGGCCGACGGCGCGGTCGTAGGTGCTGTCGGAGTCGAGGCGCCCGCCGTCGGTGTCGCTGATCCGCGCGGTGGCGGTGCCGTCGAGTCGTGGGCCGAGGATCGGCGGAGTGGTGCGTCCGTCCGGCTGCAGCCTGGCTCCGCGGAAGCGCCCGTGGTCGGACTCGACGCGTCCGATCGCGGCCAGCAGGGACCAGTCCAGGTCGCAGCCGGCGGTGGCGGCTGCGCTCCGGTAGGCGTCGAGTGCGGCCGCGGGGATGTCGCCGGGGTCCGTCCTCGCCGCGGGGGGCTCGACGGCCGGTCTGCGAGTCGGCGGCGGCGGTGCGGTCACGACGACCGGGTCCGGCAGCGTGAAGGCGGGGACGTCGGGTCCGAGGACACCGAACACCGGGGCCAACGGGCCACCGGCGGCGACGCCGGTCTCGCGGTCGAGGGGATCGCCGAGCCGTGGAGGTGCCGCCTCGGGGCCGTGGCGGGCAGAGGCGGTCACGGTCGGAGTGGGGGCGGCCGGGCCGGGGGCGACGCCGAGCACGACTGCCAGGCCCAGCAGTGGGAGGACGGTCCGGCGGGTCCGCGCCGGTGCAGGCGACGGCTGCCCTCGGGGTCCCGCTCGCGTCGTCGTCCACGGGCTGCTGCTGAGGCGGTGACAAGCGCGGCGGACCACTCCGGCCTCGGGCGGGGGAGCTCGATGCCGAGCCGCCCCGGCCTCCTCGCCCATGGGTGGCATTGGAGACCCGGCCGCGCCGGGTGTCCAGGGCCATCCGGCCGCTGTCGGGTGACGACGCCCCCGACACGCCGGGTGCCAGCCTCCGTCAGGCCGGGGTGATCGAGAGGCTCAGGTTGCGACGGCCCTCGTCGGAGCGCGCTGTCGCGAGGCGCTCGGCCGACGGCGTGCCGTACTCCGTCGTCCGCTGACGGGCCGGGCGGCCGATCGAGGCGGCGATGGCCTCGAGCTCGGCGATGGTCTTCAGCGAGCCGTTCTCGCTGCCGGCCATCCGGCTGATCGTCTCCTCCATCAGCGTGCCGCCCAGGTCGTTGACCCCGCCCTGCAGCACCGCCTTGGTGCCGGCCTCGGCGAGCTTCACCCACGACGTCTGGATGTTGGAGATCCGCCCGTGCAGCAGCAGCCGGGCCACCGCGTGGATGGCCCGGTTCTCCCGCACCGTCGGTCCCGGGCGGGCGACGCCGGCCAGGTAGATCGGCGCGTTGTGGTGCACGAACGGCAGCAGCACGAACTCGGTGAAGCCACCGGTCTCGTCCTGGATCCCGGCCAGCGTGCGCAGGTGCGCGACCCAGTGGGCCGGGGTGTCGACGTGGCCGTACATCATCGTCGAGGTCGTCGGGATCCCGACGCGGTGCGCGGTCGAGATGATCTCCACCCACGTCGCGGCCGGCAGCTTGCCCTTGGTCAGCACCCAGCGGACGTCGTCGTCGAGGATCTCCGCCGCCGTCCCCGGCACGGAGTCGAGCCCGGCTTCCTTCGCCGCGGTCAGGAACTCGGTGAACGACAGCCCGGTGCGCGCCGAGCCGTTCACGATCTCCATCGGCGAGAACGCGTGCAGGTGGATGCCGGGCTGCCGCTTCTTCACCTCGCGGGCCAGGTCGAGGTAGGCGGTGCCGGGCAGGTCGGGGTGGATGCCACCCTGCATGCAGATCTCGGTCGCACCCGCGGCCCACGCGCGGTCCACGCGGTCGCCGACCTCGCTCAGCGACAGCGTGTACGCGTCGGCGTCGGTGCGCCGCTGGGCGAACGCGCAGAACCGGCAGCCGGTGTAGCAGACGTTGGTGAAGTTGATGTTCCGGTTCACGACGTAGGTGACGTCGTCGCCGTTGACGTCCCGGCGCACGGCGTCCGCGAGCGCCGCGAGCGCTTCCAGGTCCGGCCCGTCGGCGCCCAGCAGCGCCAGGTACTCGGCGTCGGACAGCCCGGCGGGATCCCGTTCGGCGTGCGCCAGTGCTGCCCGCACCTCCGGGTCCCCGGCGGCCAGCGCGGTCGAGTGCCCGTCGCGCGCGCTCTCGGTCCGTGAACGCAGCTCCGACCAGTCGCCGTAGACGGCGTCGAAGTCGCTGCGCCGGTCGTCGGTGCGCCCGACGGTGTCGACCTCCACGTGCAGGTCGACCCGGCCGGACGACGTCCACGCCTCGTCCGGCTCCTGCCACGGCAGCCCGGCCGGGATGCGGCCCTCGACGGCGAGCCCGTCCGGGCCGGCCAGCGCGGTCACGTGCGGGCGCACCCGCGGGTCCAGCCACGGCTCGGGCGCCAGCACGTACGGCGGCTGCGCGGCCAGCCGCTCGCGCAGGGTCAGCCCGGCGTCGGCGGTGAGCTCGGCGAGCTTGTCGATGTTCGGCCAGGGCCGCTCGGGGTTCACGTGGTCCGGCGTCAGCGGGGAGACCCCGCCCCAGTCGTCCACCCCCGCCCGCAGCAGCAGCCCGAGCTCGGCGGAGTCCGACAGGTTCGGCGGCGCCTGCACCCGCGCCTTGGGGCCGAGCAGCAGCCGGGTGACCGCGACCGCGGCGACGTACTCCTGCAGCTCCAGGTCGTCGGTGGCCGCCATCGCCGTCCGCGGCTTCGCCCGGAAGTTCTGGACGATGACCTCCTGCACGTGCCCGTGCCGCTGGTGCGTGGCCCGGATCTGCAGGACGGCGTCGATGCGCTCGGCCGGCGTCTCGCCGATCCCCAGCAGCACGCCGGTGGTGAACGGGACGGCGGAGCGGCCGGCGTCCTCCAGCACCCGCAGCCGGACGGCGGGCTCCTTGTCCGGGCTGCCGAAGTGCGGGCCACCGGGCTCCGACCACAGCCGGGTCGCGGTCGTCTCCAGCATCATCCCCATCGACGCGGCGACGGGCTTGAGTCGCTGGATCTCCTCCCACGACAGCACGCCGGGGTTGAGGTGGGGGAGCAGCCCGGTCTCCTCGAGCACCCGGATCGCCATCGCCCGCAGGTAACCCAGCGTGGAGTCGAAACCGTGCGCCTCGAGCCACTCGGCGGCCACCGGCCAGCGGGCCTCCGGACGGTCGCCGAGGGTGAACAGCGCCTCCTTGCAGCCCATCGCGGCCCCGGCGCGGGCGACGTCGAGCACCTCGTCGGGCGAGAGGAACGGCGCCTTGCCCTGGGACCGCAGCTGGCCGGGGGTGGTCACGAACGTGCAGTAGTGGCAGCGGTCGCGGCACAGGTGCGTCAGCGGGATGAACACCTTGCGGCTGTACGTGATGATCCCCGGCCGGCCGGCCGAGGCCAGCCCGGCGTCACGGACGCGCGAGGCCGCGGTGAGCAGCCGGTCCAGCGGTTCACCCTCGCCCAGACCGCGGGCGGAGAGCAGCGCCTCGGCCTCCGCGGCGTCGAGCGCGACGCCCCGCTCGGCCCGGGCGAGGGCGCGACGCAGGGCATGGTCGGGAGCGGGCTGCGAACTCATGGCCCCTGCACGCTAACCCCGACGGGTGTCTGCTTCGTTGCCCCGACCGGGTGGCAGGGGACTTTCGCGCGCGAAAGTCCCTCTCAGGACGGCGGAACGGGCACGTAACGGCCGCGGAAGCGCACCAGCGGGTCGCCGGACGACGGCGCCACCGGGACGCCGACCACCTCCAGCAGGGCGAGCACGTGGTCGCCGGCCTCCACCACCCGCTCCAGCCGGCAGTCCAGGGCGACCAGCCCGCCGTCGAGCACGATCGCGTCGCTGACCGGGGCCCGGGACCACGGCACCGACTCCAGCAGGTGGCGCGCGCTGGGCCGGCCGGCGGAGGAGAACCTGCTGGCCAGGATCGCGTGCCCGGCGCCGAGCACGGTGAGCCCGCACCGGCCGACGTCCTCGAGCACCTCGCGCGGATACCCGGTGGCGGTCAGCCCGACGGCGACCAGCGGAGGGGCCGCCGACACGCTCATCACCGAGGAGACGGTGGTGCCCACGTCGTCGATGCCGTCGCGCACCGTCATCAGCGCGACGCCCGCGGCGTAGGAGCGCAGCGCGGCGGCGAACTCGCTCGGGTCGACCGGCATGGCCGCCAGTCGACCACACCAGCGAGGATGGGCCGTGTGAGCGGAGAGCGGACGTACGACGTCGTCGTGGTGGGTGCCGGTTCGACCGGCGAGAACGTGGCCGACGTCGTCGTCCGCGGTGGGCTGTCGGCGGTGCTGGTCGAGGCCGAACTGGTCGGCGGCGAGTGCTCCTACTGGGCCTGCATGCCCAGCAAGGCCCTGCTGCGCGGCAGCGAGGCGCTGTCGGCTGCCCGGGCGGTGTCCGGGGCAGCGGCCGCGGTCACCGGCGAGCAGGACGCGACCGCCACCCTCGCCCGGCGCGACTCGTTCACCTCGAACTGGTCGGACGCGAGCCAGGTCGAGTGGGTGCGCGTCGCCGGCATCGACCTGGTCCGCGGCAGCGCGCGGCTGGACGGCGAGAAGACCGTCGTCGTCACCGATGCCGACGGCGCCGAGACCCGGCTGACGGCCACGCACGCGGTCGCGCTGTGCACCGGCTCGGAGGCAGCCGTCCCGCCGGTCGCGGGTCTGCGCGACGTCGAGCCGTGGACGCCGCGGGAGGCGACCAGCGCCAAGGAGGTGCCCGGCCGGCTGATCGTCGTCGGCGGCGGCTACGTGGGCTGCGAGATGGCCACCGCCTGGAGCGCGCTCGGCTCGACCGTCACGGTGCTCGAGCGCGGCGACCGGGTGCTGGCCGGTGCCGAGCCGGTCGCCGGGGACGCGGTCACCGCGGCCCTGCGCGCGGCCGGCGTCGACGTCCGGCTGGGTACCGCGGTGCAGGCGGCCCGGCGGGAGGGCACCGAGGTCGTCGTCACCGTGGCGGCCGGCGACGGACCGGCCGAGGAGGTCCGCGGTGACCAGGTGCTCGTCGCGGCCGGCCGCCGCGCCCGCACGCACGACATCGGGCTGGAGAGCGTCGGCCTGGAGGGCGAGGGCTTCCTCGACGTCGACGACACGCTCCAGGTGCGGGGCCTGCCGTGGCTCTACGGCGTCGGCGACGTCAACGGCCGGGCGCTGCTGACCCACATGGGCAAGTACCAGGCCCGCCAGGCGGCCGCGGCCATCGTCGCCCGCGCGGAGGGCCGGGACGTCGACACGTCCGACTGGTCGCCGTTCGTGGCCACCGCGGACACCCACGCCGTGCCGTCGGTCGTCTTCACCGACCCGCAGGTCGCCAGCGTCGGGATGACCAGCGCCAAGGCGGCCGAGTCCGGCCGGCCGCACCGGGTCGTGGAGTACCCGATCGGGTCGGTGGCCGGCGCCTCGGTGCACCGCGACGGCTACGAGGGGACGGCGATCGCGGTCGTCGACACCGAGCGCGAGGTGCTGCTCGGCGTCACCTTCGTCGGCTACGACGTCGCCGAGCTGCTGCACTCCGCGGTGATCGCGGTCGCCGGCGAGGTGCCGATCGCCCGGCTGTGGCACGCCGTCCCGGCCTACCCGACGATCAGCGAGGTCTGGCTCCGGCTGCTGGAGACCTGGCGGAACGGCTGACCGTGGCGCGCATCGGGCTGGTCCTGCACCCCACCCGCGACGTCACGGCCGCGGTCTCCCAGGTGGCCGACTGGGCCCGCGACGGCGCGGCGGAGCTCGTGGCTGCGACGGGCGACGCCCGCCGGGCCGGGGTGGACGGCGTGGTGCCCGTGCCGGAGGAGGTGCTGGCCGACACCTGCGACGGGATCATCGCGATGGGTGGCGACGGCACGATCCTGGGCGCCATGCGGCTGGTCAGCGCGCGGCCGGTGCCCGTGCTCGGGGTGAACCTGGGCCACCTGGGCTTCCTCGCGGAGGTGGAGGCCCGCGAGCTGCGCACGGCACTCACCGCCATGGCGGAGGGCCGGGTGACGACGGAGTCCCGCGGGTGCCTCGTCGTCCGGCACCGCGACTGGGAGTGGCTGGCGTTCAACGACGCCGTGCTGGCGCGCGTGCCCGGGGAGGGGATGGTCAGCGCGACCCTGTCGGTGGGCGGCCAGCCTTACGGGCACCTGCGCTGCGATGCCGTCATCGTGGCGACGGCCATGGGCTCGACGGCCTACAACTACGCCGCCGGCGGCCCGGTGGTGAGCCCCGGCATCGAGGGTGTGCTGGTGACCCCGGCGGCGCCGATGTCGGGCATCTCCCGGTCGGTGCTGCTGGCGCCGAGCGAGCCGCTGCGGCTGACCATCAGCGCGGGGAACCCGGCGATGGAGTTCGACGGGGTGCTCGGCGGCCGGTTGCAGCCCGGCGACGAGGTGGAGGTCACCTACCGCGCCCGCGCCGGGCAGCTGGTGCGGATCGAGGGCTCCCGCTCCGCAGCGCGCAGCCGGGTGAAGCTCTCGCTGGTCGACCTGCCCTACCTGCCCGGTGAGCTCCTGGAGCTGCTCCCGGCCGAGCAGCGGGCCCGGCTCGCGGCCGCCCCGGACGGCGCGGACACCGACGACGCCGGCTGACCGGGTTCAGGGCAGCGGGAACGGCGCGGTCGCCGGCGCGGGCAGGTCGCCGTCCACCGTCGCGGTGACGGTCATCGACTCGAAGCGGGCGACGCCGTCGAGCAGGGTGAGGAACGCGGTGTCGGCGGCGTCGCGCCCGGAGCAGATCCGCACCAGGGCGCTGGTCGGCGCCAGCCGGGTCGCGTCGACGACGCACCAGGTCCCGTCGACGTCGGCCTCCACGACCGCGTGGAAGTCCATCGGGTCCAGTCCCGGCGCGTAGACGGCGACCAGCCGGGCCGGCACCTCCAGGGCGCGCAGCAGGGTGGCGGTCAGGTGCGCGTAGTCCCGGCACACGCCCTGGCCGAGTAGCAGGGTGTCGACGGCGGTGTCGATCGATCGGCTGGCGCCGGAGACGTAGCTCAGCCGGTCGTGGACCCACCCGGCGACGGCGCCGACCAGTTCCCCGCGCGGCAGCGTCCGGTCGAACTCGGCGGCGGCGTAGCCCTCCAGCTCGTCGGACGGGCAGTAGCGGCTCGGCCGCAGCGCCTCGGCCCACGCCGCGGGGGTGACCGGACGCGGCGGACCGGCGGGGTCGACGGCCGCGGTGTAGGCCACGGTCGTCGTCCCCTCGCGGAGCTCGACGCGGTGCACCCGGGCCTCGCCGACCGTGAACTCCTCGGTCGGCAGCGGCTCGCCGTCGCACAGCACGGTGAGCGTCTCGGTCAGCGGCGACGCGACCGCGACCTGCAGCAACGCCGTCGCGGGGCCGGTCGAGGTGACGGTCATGGTGGCGGCGACGTCGGTGGGCATGGCGGCATCCTGACCGGCCCGCGGCCCGGCCGCCGGTCGGGAACACGACCGTCCCGCAGACGTCACCTGGCGGTCACGCGCCGGGCTGGAGAGGGGGCCCGCACACGCTCGTGCTCTGCCCACGCTGCGTGGGCAGAGCACGAATGTTCGTGCTCTGCCCACAGGGGGTGGGCAGAGCACGAGGACGCGCGGACCTAGTCGCGGACCGGCGGGGTCTCTCCGGTGTCGTCGAGGACGGCGTAGAGGTGCGGCACCTCGGGCAGCCCCGCGTCGCGGCGCGGAGCGGGCACCACGGCGTCGTCGTCGTCGGCGTCCCAGCCGGCGAGCGCGTCGAACTGCGCCGTCGGCGGCAGGACCGCGGCCGCCTGAGCGGTGGGGAAGGCCAGCACGTCGGCGGTCGGCTCGTCCAGCGACGGCGCCGGGGTGTCGGCCGCGACGATGACCTCCTCGGCTGTCAGGGGCGCGTCACTGCGCACCTCCGCCGGCACGAGCTGCTCCACTGCGGCGTCCTCGCTGAGTGCGCTCGGCCCGGGCAGCGGAGCCGGCCGGCCGAACGCGTAGCCCTGGGCCATCACGCAGCCGTGCTCGCGCAGCCACTCGGCCTGGTCGAGGTCCTCGATGCCCTCGGCGATGACCTGCAGCCCCATGCCCATGCCGAGCTGGAGCAGCCCCTGCACCAGCGCCGCGGTGGCGGGCTGGGTCACCACGTCGGCGACGAACGAGCGGTCGATCTTCACCGTGTGGATGGGCAGCCGGTGCAGGGCGGTGATGGCCGAGTAGCCGGTGCCGAAGTCGTCGAGGGCGAGCGTCACGCCGTGGTCGGTGACCTCGCTGACGGCCTGCAGCGTCGCGTCGGCGGCGAACAACGCCGTCGACTCGGTGATCTCCAGCTCGAGGCGCTCCGGCGGCAGACCGGACGAGGCGAGCGCGTCGACGACGAGGTCGGTGAAGCCGGGCTCGGCGAGGTGCCGGGCGGAGATGTTCACGTGCACCCGCAGGCCGGCCGGCCAGCCGGCCGCGTCGTTGCAGGCGCGGTGCAGGACCCAGGCGCCGAGCTTGGCGGTGAGCCGGTTGTCCTCCGCGCAGGCGAGGAACGCGCCCGGCATCAGCAGGCCACGGGAGGGGTGCTCCCAGCGGATGAGCGCCTCGTACCCCAGCAGCGTCTCGTCCGAGAGGGACACGATCGGCTGGTAGAAGAGCCGCAGCTCGTCGCCGTCCAGCGCGTGCCGGAGGTCGGCCTCCAGCTGCAGCTGGTCGATCTCGTCGTCGGAGAGCACGCCGTCGTAGACCTCGATGCGGGCGCGGCTGCCGTCGGACTTGGCCCGCATGAGGGCGCCGTGCGCCTGGCGGAGGAGGTCGTCGGGGGCGACGTCGGAGCCGAGGGTGAGCCCCACGCTGGCCGAGAGCACGATCTCCCGCCCGCCGACGACGACCGGGTCGTCCAGCACCGACAGCAGGCGGTCGGCGAGGGCGCGCAGGCCGTCGAGGTCCTCGACGTCCTCGGCCAGGATCAGGAACTCGTCGCCGCCCAGCCGGACGGCGGTGTCCTCCACGCGGGTGCTCCAGCGCAGCCGGTCGGCCACCTGCATGAGCACCTGGTCGGCGGCCTCGTGCCCGAGGGCGTCGTTGACCGCCTGGAACCGGTCGAGGTCGAGGTGCACCAGCCCGACCTGGAGCCCGCGCCGCTTGGACAGCGCCAGGGCGTGGTTGAGCCGGTCGCCGAGGGCCCGGCGGTTGGGCAGCCCGGTCAGCGGGTCGGTGAAGGCCCGCCGGACGAGGTCCTCCTCGGCACGGCGGCGGTCGGTGACGTCCACGAGCGAGAGGACGACGAAGTGCGGCTCGCCGCTGCTGCGGTGCACGACCTCGTGGGTCTGCAGCACGAACAGCTCGCTGCCGTCGGCACGGCGCAGCCGCCGCTCGCCGTCGACCTGCAGCCACGGGTCCAGGGGTCCCGAGCCGTCGGCGACGGCGTCCGGGACGGGGGCCTCGTCGGGGTGGGCGAGCAGGTCCACGTGCCGGCCGACGAGGTCGTCGACCGTGCGGCCGGTCATCGCGCACAGCGCCTCGTTGACCACGAGGAAGTGGCCGTCGAGGTCGACCAGCGCCTTGGGCACCGGCGCGGTCAGGAACAGCGCGCGGAAGAGCTGGCCGCGGTCGGCGAGGAGCGTGTCGATGGCACGCAGCCGGGCGGCGGCTGGGTCGTTCCCGGAGCCCGACCGGGGCTTGGGGACGTCGTGTGCGTGCAGGGTCACCGGCTCAGGGTGCTGCACCCGTGCCGAGGAGTGACGGAACCCGTCCCCGGTATGTCGTGGTCAATCGATCACAGTGCGTGAGAAACCGAGGTGGGGGTGCCACGAGTGAGCCGTGTGACGAACGAGTTCCGGGCACGGCGGAATCCCGTCGTCCGTGCCGCCGCTGGAGGAGGCATGAGCGCACTGCCGAAGCGGATCGGGTTCCTCTCCTTCGGGCACTGGCAGCCCGTTCCGGGCTCCCAGGTGCGGACGGCCCGTGACGCGCTCGTGCAGAGCGTCGAGCTCGCCGTCGCCGCGGAGGAGCTGGGCCTGGACGGCGCCTACGTGCGGGTGCACCACTTCGCCCGGCAGCTCGCCTCGCCGTTCCCGCTGCTCACCGCGATGGCGATGCGCACCTCGCGGATCGAGCTCGGCACCGGCGTCATCGACATGCGCTACGAGAACCCGCTCTACATGGCCGAGGAGGCCGCCGCGGCCGACCTGCTCAGCGCCGGCCGGCTGCAGCTGGGCGTGAGCCGGGGATCGCCGGAGACGGCACTGCGCGGCTCGCAGACCTTCGGCTACGTGCCGCCGGACGGCACGACCGACGCCGACCTCGCCCGGGACAAGACCGCGCTGTTCCGCGCCGCGCTCGGTGGCGCCTCCGTGGCGGACGCCGATCCGCGGATGACCGGGGGCGCCCGGGCGCGGCTGCCGATCCAGCCGCAGTCGCCGGGCCTGGCCGACCGGATCTGGTGGGGGTCGGGCACCTTCGACACCGCCGTGTGGACCGCCGAGCAGGGCATGAACCTCATGAGCTCCACGCTGCTGTCGGAGGACACCGGCGTGCCGTTCGACCAGCTCCAGGCCGAGCAGATCGCCCGCTTCCGTCAGGCCTGGGCCGACGCCGGCTGGGACCGCGAGCCGCGGGTCTCGGTCAGCCGCAGCGTGCTGCCGATCGTCAGCGACACCGACCGGATGTACTTCGGCGCCGACGCCGGCGAGGACCAGGTCGGCCTGCTCGAGGGGGTGCGGGCCCGGTTCGGGAAGAGCTACACCGGCGAGCCCGACGTCCTGGCCGAGGAGCTGGCCAAGGACGCCGCGGTCCGCGATGCCGACACCCTGCTGCTCACCGTGCCGAACATGCTCGGCGTCGACTACAACGCGCACCTGCTGGAGACGATCGCCCGGCACGTCGCGCCGGCCATCGGGTGGGCGCCGCACGGCGGGCACTGACGAGCCCGGTCACTCGAAGGTGACCGTTCCGGCGGCGTCGATCAGGGCGGTGACGTCGGCGTCGTCGGTGGAGTCCTCGACGTTGACGACGGTGCACGGGATCGACAGGCCGTCGGCGGCGATGAGGACGGTGCGCTCCCCGGCGTCGCAGCTCGCGTCGACCTCGAGGCTCTCGTCGGCGAAGGCGCCCGCGAGCAGTTCCTCGACGTCGGCCAGCTGCACGTAGACGGCGTCGCTGCTGAACTCCACGTTCCCCTCGTCGTCGAGCTGGGTGAGCGTGTAGTCGTAGGTCTGGCCCTGCAGGGTGACGGTGCAGGTGGTCGTCGTCCCCTCGGCGAGGTCCACTCCGGACGGGCAGTCGACGCCGTCCGGGGCGATCCCGGTCTGCTCCTGGACCTGGGCGCTGATCTGGCCCTCCGCGTCGGCGTCGTCGAGCGTCGAGCCGCCGAACAGGAAGAAGGCCCCGGCTCCAAGCCCGCCGAGGACGACGACAGCGCCGGCGACCGAGCCGACGACCAGGCCGGTGCGCCGGCGCGGGGGAGCGGGCGGCTGGGAGCCGGGGAACGGCGCGTACTGCTGCGGCGGGCCGTAGTACGGCTGGGGCTGCTGGATCTGGGTCATGGTGTTCCTCCTGTCGGGGTGGGCAGGAACACCGTGCGCGCGGGCGCTTCGGCGCCACTTGCACGCCGCTTGCAGGGGTGGGGACCGCGCCGCGCACGAGGACCGAAAAGCGGTCGGCGGACGGCGGCGGGCGCTGCTACGACACGACCATGCACCTCACCTCCGAACGACGCCTCGACGACGACGTCCTCGAGCGCGGCTTCACCCTCGGCGACGTCCCCGGCCTCCTGTGGACGTCGGCATCGGCCTCCGCCGAGGCGCCGCTGGTCCTGCTCGGCCACCCCGGCGGGCTCGACCGGATGTACCCGCGGATCGCGGCCCGGGCACGGGACACCGTGGCAGCGGGGTTCGCCGCGGCCACCCTCGAGCTGCCCGGGAGCGGGGACCGGCCCCGCATCCCGGCCGTGGAGGAGGCCCGCGCGGAGCTCCGGCGGGCGGTGACGGCCGGGGAGCCCGTCGGGGACGACGTCGTCGACCGGCTCGTGCTCCCGCTGGTCGACCGCGCGGTCCCCGAGTGGCGGGCCGCACTGGACGCCCTCCTCCCGCTCCCCGGGATCGGCGGCCCGGTCGGCTTCGCGGGCGGGGTGACGGCCGTCGGCGTCCGGCTGGCTGCGGTCGAGCCGCGCATCGCCGCCGCCCTGCTCTTCGCCGGGAGCTACGTGCCCCGCGCCTCGTTCGACGAGGCCCGGCGGGTCACCGTCCCGCTGCTGGTCCTCCTGCAGTGGGACGACGAGGGCAACGACCGGCAGATGGCGCTGGACCTCTTCGACGCGCTCGGGTCGGCGGAGAAGACGCTGCACGCCAATACGGGCGGGCACACCGGCATCCCGCACTTCGAGGGCGACGCCGGCAACCGGTTCTTCGCCCGGCACCTGCGGTGAGGGTCAGGCCTGCCGGGCGCGGAACGCGGCCACGTTCATCCGGTTGCCGCAGGAGGTGTCGCAGTAGCGCCGGGAGCGGTTGCGCGACAGGTCGACGTAGACGTCCGCGCAGTCGTCGGCCTCGCAGGTCCGCAGCCGATCGAGCTCCTGCTGCCGGACGACGTCGACGAAGGCCATCGCCGCCTCCACCAGCATCCGGTCGGCGAGCGGGGCGTCCGACGGCGTCGCGTGCAGGTGGTAGTCGAAGCCGTCGTGCTTGACCAGCTGGGGCAGGGCCCGGGCGTCGCGCAGCATCGCGTTGACCCGGTCGACGAGAGCGTCCTCGTCCAGCTGCCAGAGCTCGCGCAGCCGGGGGCGCAGCGCCCGCACCTCGTCGAGCTCGGCGACGTCGCCGGTGAGCCGGCCGGTCCACCGCCACCGCTCGACGAACCCGGCGAGATCGGCCGTCGTCGTCAGCTCGTCGCCGTCGGCCTGGTCGGTGTTCACCAGGGACGCGGCCGCCGCCAGCGCGAGCTCGGTGTCATGTGCGAACACCATTTTGACTCCTTACTCCGCTGCCCCTACGGTGACGACCTGTAAGGAGCATAGGCCAGTACACCCCTGACGGGAGCGTCGCGATGCAGCAGCGAGCAGGCGGGGTGGGTCTGGGGCTGGCCCTGATCTCGGCCGCCACGTTCGGTACCTCGGGCGCCTTCGCCGGCAGTCTGCTCGAGGCGGGATGGACGCCGGGCGCGGCGGTGACGGTGCGCGTCGTCGTCGCCGCCCTGGTGCTGACCCCCGTGGCGCTGGTCCTGCTCCGCGGTCAGCTCGGCCGGCTGCGGCGTGACGCGGGCACCGTGACCGTGTACGGCATCGCCGCCGTCGCCGGCGCGCAGCTCTGCTACTTCAACGCGGTCCAGCACCTCTCGGTCGCCGTCGCGCTGCTGCTCGAGTACTCCGGTGCGCTGCTGGTCATCGGCTGGCTCTGGCTGCGGCACGGCCAGCGGCCGCGGGCGCTGACCGTGGCCGGGGCCGCGGTGGCAGTGGGCGGCCTCGCGCTGGTCCTGGACCTGTTCAGCGGCGCGGACCTCGACCCGATCGGCGTGCTGTGGGGCCTCGGCGCCGCGGTGGGGCTGGCGACGTACTTCGTGCTCTCCGCCGGGAAGGACGACGCGCTGCCACCGCTCGTCGTCGCCTGGGGCGGGCTGACCGTCGGTGGTGCGGTGCTGGCCGCCGCCGGAGCGCTCGGGGTGCTGCCGCTCGCCGCGCCGCGCGTCGACGTCGTCCTGCTCGACCGGGAGGTCAGCTGGCTGGTCCCGGTCGTCGGGCTGTCGCTGGTCGCAGCCGTCGTCGCCTACGTCACCGGCGTCATCGGTGCCCGGCTGCTCGGCGCGAAGATCGCCTCCTTCGTGGGTCTGACCGAGGTGCTGTTCGCGGTGCTCTTCGCCTGGCTGCTGCTCGGCCAGGAGCTCACGGTCTGGCAGCTCGTCGGAGGCCTGTTCGTGCTCGGCGGCATCGGCCTGGTCCAGCTCGACGAGCTGCGGTCGCCGGGCCCGGAGATCCCGGTCGCCGTCGTGCCCGAGACGGCCGTCGCGGGCGGAGCCGACCGCTCGCGCAGCTGAACAGGTCCGCCCCGCGCTGCTGTAGGACAGGAGCGTGACGACCCCCACGTCCGGTAGCCGGGCCGACGTCCGACTCATCGACGCACACACCCACACGCAGCCGTCCGCGGCGGCGACGCGGGCCTTCGTCGGCGGCCTCGGCATGCCGGTGGAGCGCGACGGGACGCCGGACGACGTCGTGGCGAGCATGGACGGGGCCGGCATCGCGTGGTCCCTGATCGTCTCGGTCGTCTTCGCGCAGGACGCCGTCGACGCCGCGGTGACCGCGGGCGCCGACCGTGAGGCGGCCACGGCCGACGTGCTGGCGGCCTGGCACGAGCAGAACTCCTGGGCGGCCGGCGCGGCGGCGGCGAGGCCGGACCGGCTGAAGGCCGTCGTGGGCGTGGACCCGGTCCTGATGACCGATGCCGAGGTCGAGCGAGAGGTCCGCACCCAGCTCGCCGCGGGTGCGAGCGGCATCAAGGTGGCGCCGATGTTCCTGCGCCGGCGGCCGGACGACGAGCGCATGGACGTCGTCTGGCGGCTGGCCGTCGAGCTCGACGTCCCGGTGCTGTCGGAGAGCGGCGCGGTCGCCCCCGGGGAGGCGTTCGGGCACCCGCGGCACTTCGCCGAGGTCGTGCGGAGCCATCCGGCGCTGCGGCTCCAGATCGCCCACCTCGGCTGGGGCGCCGAGGACGACACCGCCGCGATCGTCCGGCTGTCCGAGAACGTCGTCACCGACACCGCGATGCGCCTGGGGGGCATGGGGGAACCCCTCGACGGCGAGGCGGTGGCGGCCACGATCCGTCGCATCGGCGTCGACCGGGTGGTGTTCGGCACCAACTACCCGATGATCGACCAGGCGGCCCACGCCCGGGCCCTGCGGGACCTCCCGCTCACCGACGACGAGCTGCGCCGGGTCGGGTACGCGAACGCGGCCCGCTTCTGGGACCGCGCCGGCTGACCGGTGCGCCGGTCAGGCCGCGGCGCCGGTCAGGCCGAGGCGGGAGCGGGACGCGGCCGGACCGGCTCGGCCAGCCGCTGCTCGTCGCACACCCGCTGGAGAGCGGCGAGCGTCGCGTCGAGCCCCGGCCCCCGCCGCGGGCCGGGGGAGAAGGTGGCGGGCAGGTGCTTCATCCCGTTGATGACGCCGACCGTGTCGTAGTGCACCGCCTCGGCCGGGTCGCAGGAGTAGTCGGGCATGCGTTCCAGGACGGCGGTGAGCATCGTCTTGAACGCCATCCGGGCGACGTTCGACCCGATGCAGCGGTGGATCCCCAGCCCGAAGCTGGTGTGCCGGTTGCCCGTGCGGTCCAGGTCGACGCGGTCGGGCTCGGGGAACACCGCGGGGTCGCGGTTGGACATCGCCCACGACAGCCACAGCCGGTCGCCCTCGCGGAAGTCGGTGCCCATCACGGTGCAGTCGGCGCGGAAGGTGCGGGCGATGCCGGGGGCGGGGGTGAAGAAGCGCAGGAACTCCTCTGTCGCCGGGTCCAGCAGCGTGTCCTGCTCGCGAGCCAGCCGCGCGCGCTCTCCGGGGTTCTCCGCCAGCCACTCGAGGCTGTGTGCGGTCAGCGCCGTCGTCGTGTCGAAACCCCCGCCGATCAGCAGCATCAGCACCATCGCCAGGTCGGTGTCCGGCGGGACCTCGCCGCCGATCGTGGCGCGGACCAGCGCGTCGACGAGGCCGGGCCGGGGGTCCGCCCGCACGTCCTGCACGGCTGCGTACAGCCGGCCGAAGACCTCGGCGTTCTGCTCCATGACGCGCGCCATGTCCGGTGAGTCGGGCGGGGTGTAGACGACGGCGTGGGTGGGCTCGCAGTAGACGGTCCAGTCGGCGAGCGGCAGGCCCATCATGGCCAGCGTGAACACCGCGGGCACGATGTTGGCGAGGTCGTCGACGAAGTCGATCCGCCCCGACTCGATCCGCTCGTCGAGGGCGGCGTGGGTCAGCTCGACGACGAACGGCCGCCACCGCTCGACCGCGGCGGGGGAGAGGTAGGGGTTCAGGACGTTGCGGTAGTACCGCTGTTCCGGCGGGTCCATCTCCTGGAACACGGCCCGCATCGAGCCGCCGCTGGGGATGGTGATGCCCTGGTAGCGGGGGCCGCCGCGCTCGCCGTGCACGTCGTGGTCACTGGACAGGTACTCCGAGGAGCGGACCAGCTCGAAGACCTCGCGGTTGCCCGAGGCCACCCAGTGCCCGCCGTAGGTGTCGGTCCAGGCGATCGGGCACCGCTCCTGCATCTCCCGCCGGACGGCGTCGAACCGCAGCCGGTAGTCGGGCGTGTGCCGGTCGAAGAGGTAGCGCTTCCCCGCCGTGCGGTCCGCGTCGGTCACGTGTCGCCCCCTGGTGCGTCGTCCCGGGGACCGACCCTAGGGTGCGCACGCACCCGGATGAGACCCCGATCACGTCTCACGGCTCCCCGGGTCGGGACGAGAGGACCGGCGCATGGCGACCAGATGGGGTCACACCAAACGGATCGTGGCCGACGTGGCAGCCGCCGAGCGCTTCTACGCGGCCCTCGGGTTCACCACGACGAACCGCATCGTCGCGGGCGAGGGGGACGACCGGGGCCACCAGGAGCAGACGTACATGTCGACCACGGGCGAACAGCGGTCGCACCAGCTGGTCCTGTGCCGGTTCCTCGCCTATCCGCCGCCGCGGCCCGTGTACCCGGGGGAGAGCTGGATCTGCATCGGCGTCCCCGACGTGGAGGAGGCCTGCGAGGCGGTGCTCCGGCACGGCGGCAGCGTGTTCCAGGCCGGGCAGGACACCGAGCACGGCGTGCGGGCCGCAGTCGTCGCCGATGTCGACGGACACTTCGTCGAGCTCGTCGGTCCCCTGCGCGGCGACTGAGCGTCCGGTGGCGCGCCCGGCAGGACTCGAACCTGCGGCCAAGTGCTTAGAGGCTGTCCGGGGCCCAGCGCTGTGCGATTCCACGTCCTTGGAGGTCGGTGGCCTGCGCGTTTGAGCGTGCCGCCCACAGTTATCTGGCCACTGCCTATCGGCCAAAACGCCCTCAGCGGCCTCAGGATGAGCCGAAGCGCGGGTCTGGGGCAAGGTGCACCAGTCGGTGGGCCGGGATGTGAGTGGCCCGAGGAATCCGGACGTGGGCTCAGCGGTACTGCCGAGCCTGGGCGTTGAGAACACGTTCCCGCCACTCCTCCCCGAGCGGGACGACCTCGACCTCCACGTCCATGGAGCGCAGTGCCCCCGCGTACCAGGACCGCCCCAAGAACGGCCGGGCAGCCTCCTCGTCGCTCAGACACAGCACCTTTCGGTGAGCTCCTGGCAACTGGGACGCGACGTACACGAGCTTCAGCGCGTCCGCCAGCACCTTGTTCCGTTGCGCCGGCTTCGTTGGCCCCTGATGCGCCCACGCCTCAACCAGCACGGCCGGGCTGGTGCTGACACCGTCGACCGCTACGCGGGACCCGTCCGGCAGGTACAAGCGCGTCGGCGCCAACGCCAACCCGAGTCGCTCGCCCAACGCCGCGAGCATCACTGCCTCGGCGCCTTGCTGCTCGGACGAGTCTCCCGGCGGCACGGGCAGCGCCTCGGACTCCACGGCCGGCCTCTCTTGCGAGCTGTGGCGCACGGACGCGCTATCCGGTTGCAAGAGACCTCGCGTCGGCGAGCGGTTCACCAGCATGGCGCGGGCCTTCTCCCGCAGGGCCTCGCTCGGTAGTTCCGCTAGCAGGACCGGGTTCTCCGCTCCTGCCGCGATCATCGCCCGGCCGATCTGAGAAGCGTGCCGGGCGTCGTGCCCCGGTCGATAGTTGGATCGTCGTCCGACCTGCTCCCCACACCCGCACCGGCAGCTGGCAACCAACGGCTGTTCGCGGAACGGTGCCGGACCAGGATCTGTGACGGTGACACGGACCGTGCCCTGCGGCGGCAGTTGGCCCCGGGACGCGGACGGGTTCAGCATCGCCCGGGCCTGCGCCCGCAGCGCCTCGCTCGGCAGCTCGGCCAGCAGGCCCGGGTCTTCGGCCCCCGCCTCGACCATGGCGCGGCCGACCTGGCCAACGTGCCGACCGTCGTGCCCTGGTCGGTACAGGGCCCCCCGTCCGACCTGATCCCCACACCCACACCGGCAGCCGGCCACCAACGGCTGTTCGCGGAACGCCGCCGAACCTGCCTCTGTGAAGTCGACACCGGCAGGGTTGTCTGCTTCGTGGGGACGCCCAAACCACCTCATGTGCCTAGTTTCCAGGTGGAGGCGCCGTTTGGGGGTTGGCGCACGTCTCTTCGCTCGGGGTCGCGGTTCAGGTGCCTCGGCTCGGCGGATCGCTCGCCTTCGAATCCAAGGCGGCGGCCACATATGTCGATTCGCACGGGTGTGGCTGCTCAATTGCCTGTGCGCGGCCATCCCGGCCCGGGAGCGGGTGGTCACCTGCGAGCAGGTGTTCGAGCTGCAGTTGGCGGTGCCGGTAGTGGCCTCTTCACTGCTCAAGCGTCTTGTCGTCGCAGGCGATGTTGTCGAGGGTCAACCTCTCGAGAGAGATACGGGTGACGAGCACCGCTGAACCCGTCGCTGAAGATGGCCGACAGCGTGACGTCACCTGCTTGTCAGGATCAGGCTGGCGCCCGGCGACAGGGGCCTGACACCTGCCTGCACCCTGGCGGATGCGATCGGCAAGATGGCCCACCAGATCGGCCACTACGGCTGTCGAGCGAGACTTCGTCCTGAGCCGCTGCAGTCGCAACCGCCAGAGCAGCCAGCGGCAGATGAGGATGCTAGGTTCCGCTGCCCGTGGGAACGAGCCGTCCGCCGATTCCGTCCCCACGGTGGTTGCTTGACGCCACGTTCCGTCGTGCTGGTGATCATTCGCGGCGGCATGCAAGGTGCTCCGCCCCGATGCGGAGGCGACCCGGTCGGGACGCGCGACGACGCCCCGACTTGGTGGTCGGGGCGTCGTCAGAGGGCTGCTGGTGCGAATGCTCGGCGCCGAGCATCGTCCGGAACTACAGGCCGCGGATCTCGCGCCAGCGTGCTGCGACGGTCTCGGTGATGGACCAGTCGACCTCCTCGCGAACGTCATTCCAGGTCGCGGTCATGGGCCACGCCTCGATGCCGTAGTGCTTGGCCAGATGGCTGTTCATGCGGGTCGTCGCGTGCTTGAACGCGCTGTAGGCCAGGCCGGCGGCCTCGGCGAGCTCGGCGGTGCCGTACGTGCGGGACGAGTCGACGGCGAGGACGTCGAGCGCGGCGACGAACCGCTGGACGCTGACGGCCTCGGACGCGGCGAAAGTCGTGAGGCGCTCCGTAGTCCACTGTAGGTCGGACAGGGCGGCGTTGCTCGTGGAGGGCAGCGCGCTGGTGTCTGCGTCCGTGTCCTGATCGGTGCTGGTGTGCGCGGGGACCGTGCCCGGGTTGGCACGGGGGAGGAGGTTCAGGTTGTCGCCCCGAAGACTGGCGGCGTACTCGGCGACCGCGTGGGCGTGTGCGAGCGGGACTGGCATGAGAACGATCGGGCCGTGCTGCGGATCGTTGAGGGTGAACATGAAGCGTCTCCTTGTAACTCGACTATGCTGGGTGGACTCGAAGGTCCACTGTTGAGAACACTACAGGAGTCCTGCAGTACGTCAAGAGGTTGCGCTGGAAAGACCTGCGACGTTGCCAAATCGCCGGCAAGTCGCAGTCGACGGGCGTGTGGACAGCTCGTTCGACCGGCGCCCTCGTAAGACCGGCTCCACGACAGGACTCCTCCAGTGCACGGGACTGTTCGGGGTGCGGCCGGGGGTGCGGTGGTCCGAATTCATGCGGCATCGCGTCGTTCGGCCGGGCCCGGGACTGCCCGCCGACGCCGCTGGACGGTGATCGCACCCGCCCCGGTCTGCTCGCCTTGAGGCTCTCAGGGGCGTAGCCCGGGCACTGCCGTCCCGTGCGTCCCCAGCGACAGGTCGGGGAGGCAGGTTCGTGTGGGGGAGGGGTCGACCTGCCTAGAGCCGCGCCTGACGTAGGGGGCTGGGCCCTCAGAGTGGACGGTGTGTCGACGCCGCCAGCCAGGGTGGCGTCGCCGTGGCTTCCGGACGTCGGTGTCGCCGCAGGTACGCGCGGCGATCGCCGCCCTCGAGTGGAAGCGCAAGTGGGGCATCCCACACGCACACGCGGCTGGCCCAGAGCCCACCTGAACGGGCCTGCCCCCAGTTGATTCGGTTCGGTAGGGGCGATCCGGCCGCGTGAGCGGTCCGGGTCAGTGTTTCCAACTCGATGGGCCGTGCGGCCAATGGCGCCTTGTCGCCGGGGACGATGACGCGAGCCTCGAAGTTCTGGCGGAGGTCCTTACCGCGGTCGAACGGGAACGCCGGCTTCAGGGCTGGGCGCTGCCGCGCAGCTACTACCGGGTCGCCATCATTCACGCCCGCCAGGTCAGTCCGGCCGCGGCGTGGAGGTGTCTGAGCGGTCTGCGCGGGCCACCCCACCGGGCACCGGCGGGGCGGTGCAGGCACGGCTTGACGCGGCCCAAGAGCGACTCGCCCGGTCACCTGGCGCTTGCTCAGCGACCGGTCGAACGCTCGAGCCACCGCTGATGAATTCCGGTCCACTCCGCACTGCGCTGGCCGGGATGCACCAGAGGGAGCACCTCAACGTCGTTGCGGAGCGCACTGGCGTGATGCCGCCGACCGTAGGTCCCGTCCGGGGTCAGTCGCTCCGGTAGGTCGCCGTCGAGCAGCTGCGCGGCGACGGCCAGCGCCTCGTTGCCGAGGGTGATCAGCAGCGGCGCCGCAGCGTCCCGGATCTCCGCGATGAGCCGGTCGCCCTCCTCGGCGACCGCGCGCCGGATCAGCTCCTTCGTCGATGGCCGGTCCGGCAGGTGATGCGCGGGGAGTCCGTGGGCGCGGGCGAACGGGTCGTACCGGGTGGACATCGCCTCGCCCTGGCTGCCCGGCGCCCGGTGTACGTGGAAGAAGGGCAGAGCGTCGGTGGTCCATACCCGCGCGGGGTCCAAGCCGAGCGGAGTCAGGACCCGGTCGATGACGGCGCGTCCGGAGGAGCCGTTGAGCCGGCCGACCGGCGTGGCGGTGCCCCACTCATTCCGCCAGCCGACCGCCTGCCGCCACGCTTCCACCAGTTTCGCCTCGTCCTCGCCGGCCCAGAACGGCCACGGCTCCTCGGAGACGGCGAGAGCCGCGATGCTCGCCTCGGGATGCCCCCACCGGATGTGCAGGGCGGAGGGGTACACGCCGAGCACGAGCGCCTGCGGGTTGTGGACCCGGCGCGGCTCACATCTGCCGGAGGGCTGACCGAAAGGAAAGGTGCCTGTCAGCGGTTGCACACCGAGCGGTGTACCGCATTCAGCGCTCAGGGGAGTTGTCGAGCTGGTGAAAGGCCTCCAAGCTGTTGACCCCATCCGTGGCATGCGCGTTGACCGGCGCTCCCGCGTCTGGGGGCTGCGGCAATCGAGGCGCTGGCCCGATACCGCGGCCGAAAGTTATCCGGTCACTGAGCGCTGTGCGCGGCAATAGCGGCATGGCGAAAGACCATGGAACCGCCAGGTGGAACGCCCGCAGCTTCGCCGCAGCTGCTTGGCGCGCTTGGAGGACATGCCTCTCTTCTTCGCAGGTGAGAGCCTTGTGAAGCGCGCCCGGCAGGACTCGAACCTGCGGCCAAGTGCTTAGAAGCTGTCCGGGGCCGAACGCTGTGCTGCTCGACGGCCCTGCAGGTCACTGACCTGCGCGTTCGAGCATACTCCCCACAGTTATCTGGTCACTGCCTGTCGGCCGAAAAGCCGTCAGCGGCCTCAGGATGAGCCGAAGCGTGGGTCTGGGGTAATTGGGCCGGACCATGCTCAGCCGTCGAGGCGTTAGCGTGCCGCTTGGGTCGCTTGACCGGGCACCCTCGCAGCCTGCGAGATCGAGAGCGCCGTCCAACAGCGGTCAAGGGTCCCTGACGGCGGTCTATGGGACACCGTTGTCAGTCGCCGTGGTGGGCAACGCTGGGACACCGGCCAGGAAGACAACGCTAGCGATCTGCCCGGAGTGCTGGATGTCCGACCCGCTCCTTCGGTATCCCCAGGCGCACCGCTTGACCTTCATCAGTGAGGCCGGTGGTCGCGGTGTGGGCGCGCCGTCCAGGGGGCGTCGACGTAACGAAATGGGGGTCAGCCTCAGTCGAGGCGTCGGCGCAGCCAGATCGCGCGCTGGTCCGGCCTGGCGCGGACCATACCGTTTCGGGGCCTACTGTAGGTCCGCGGTGACCGCAACCAAGTCCGACGCTGGCGGCGGTGTGGGCCGGCTCCGTCGCTCAGGCTCGGACGTCCCTGGCCCCAATCAGCGCGGTGAGCTGCGCGTCGCGAGAGCTGGTGTCCAAGCCTGCCGAGTGGGGCCTGGCATCAGCGCCACGGTGAGCCCTTCAGCGTTGCTGGACGTTCTGGATTGCCCAGATGGTCTAGCAGCCCGCGGTTCACCGCCTACGCTCTGGGACCCGGTAATACAAAGGCAGGACCTTGCCATCCCATGTCGAGGGTCAACGAGGCGCCGTCGCGCCATGCTCTTGATCGACTCCAGCGTCGCGCTGGGGAGGTTCGCCCACCCTGTCCCGCAGCGCGGCCGTCCGGCTAGTTGTCCCGGTCGGGTAGGTCGTCCCGAGCCTCTCGAGCGCGTCGGCTTCCAGGGCCGGGACCGCCACGTGGCTGATCATCGGGTGGATTGGCCGGCTGTCCCCCTCGCCTGCGCCGAACAGGTCCTCGTGCAGCTTCTCTCCCGGGCGCAGGCCGGTCACCTTGATGGCGATCGGCCGGTCCTCGAGGCCGATGAGGTGTGCGGCGACGTCGCCGATCCGCACGGGCGTCCCCATGTCGAGGACCAGAGCCTCCCCGCCCCGGCCGATGGCGCCGGCCTGGATCACCAGCTGGACCGCCTCGGGGATGGTCATGAAGTAGCGGGTGACCTCGGGGTCGGTGATGGTCACCGGCCCACCGCGGGCGATCTGCGCCGCGAAGGTCTCGAGGACGGAGCCACGGCTGCCCAGGACGTTGCCGAACCGGACGGAGAGGAACCGGCCCGCGGTGCGCTGGGCGTACGTCGCCGTCAGCTGCTCGGCCATCCG
>NZ_JNIK01000011.1 GCF_000701365.1 Blastococcus sp. URHD0036 | reverse complement strand
AACGGGCTGGACGGATCGGCGAGCATGGAGCGGATCAGCTGCTCGCCGGCGTTGCCCGCGCCGAACACGAGCGTGCGCTGGCCCGCACGGGGTCGGACGGCACCCTCGCGCTGACTGCGGATCGCGAGCCGGAACATCATCATGATGAAGACGGACACGACCGCGGCGATCGGCGGCACGCTCAGCGGCAGGAGGCGCGGATTCCCACCGACGACCACGACCGCGCCGAGGACGACGGCGGCCGTGATGCCGACGGCGACACCCAGGCTGCGCAGTTCCTCGAGGCTGCCCACCGCGTAGCGACCCTGGTGCAGGCGCAGCGAGGTCGACGCGAGCGGGAAGACCAGGACCGACAACGCCAGACCGACGGCCAGACCCCGGCCGTTCAGCTCGTCGAGCGACCCCTCGTACCTGGCCGTCGTCGCGAGCACGATGCCGGCCAGGACCGACAGGACGTCGAAGGCGAGCATCGCGAGGCGGATGAGCCGCCACCGGGTGTTGGGCTCCCGCATGACCGTCCCGGCCACCTCGACGGTCGACGGGTCGCGCCGCCCGAGGACGTCGTCCCCACCGCCGACCGACTCCGACTCGTGCATGTCGCTCACGCTTCCTCCAGCGAACTGGCATCGGCCCCGCCGGGGCCGCGCGTACCTCTGTGGTCTGTCGTCGGTGAGGGGGCGCCGACGGGTGCGCCCGCGCGCGGACGCCGGGAGTCCGGCCCATAGGTTCGCGACCCCGCCGTGGCCTCGACCGAGCGTCGCGGCATCCGGTTGATCGCGACCCCGATCGAGGGCACGCGCACCCGTGCCACCGCGGCGGCGGCCTCGGCCAGGTGCTCGCGGCGGGTGCGGCCGTAGCGGGCGACCAGCAGGCTGGTGTCCGCCATGGCGCTGATCACCGCGCCGTCGACGACCGGGAGCAGCGGAGGGGCGTCCACGACGACGACGTCCTGCTGGTCCCGCAGGGTGTCGAGGAGAGCCCGCATCCGGGGCGAGCCCAGCGCGGCCTCCGGGTCGGCCGGGAGGGCGCCCGCGCCGATCACGCTCAGGCGGCCGTCCTCCCAGGGCTGCACGACCGACCGCAGCTCCGACGTGCCGGCGAGGACCTCGGCCAGGCCGGGGCCGTCGGGGAGGCCGAGGTAGCGCCGGACGCGGGGGCGGCGCAGGTCCGCGTCGATCAGGGTGACCCGGCTGCCCGCCCGTGCCAGGGAGACGGCCAGGTTGACCGCCACGGTCGAGGCACCCTCGCCCCGGACCGGGCCCGCGACGACCACGACGCCGGGTGCGCGGTCCCCGGAGAGATAGCGGAGGTTCACGCGCAGGGCCCGGTACGCCTCGGCCGTGGCGGACTGGTCCCCGAGGCCGCCCGAGACGTGCTTGCGCCGCAGCTCGCGGTTCTCGAAGAGCCGGCCGACCACGGCGGCCCCCGTCGAGCCCTCCGCGTCCTCCACGTCGCGCACGCTCCGGTCCAGCCGGCCGATCAGCAGAGCCGCGACGAGGCCCAGCACGAGGCCGGTGGCCGCGCCGCGCCACAGGTTGCCCACGACGTCGGGGCTGATTGGGTCGGGGTTGAAGTCCGCCGCCTGGATGGTCTCCACCCGGACGGTGGACGTCGTGGAACCGGGCGGCGTCTCCAGCTCGGTGACCCGCGCCGTGAACGCCTGGGCCAGGCCGGTCGCGATGGACTGAGCCCGTTCGGCCGACGTGTCGGTGACCTGTACGTCGAGGACGACCGTCTCGGGCCGCGGGGTCGCCGTGACCTTGGCGGCCACCTCGCGGCTGGTCAGCGGGAGCTGCTGGGCGTCGATGACCTCCTGAGCCAGCTCGCGGGAGGTGAGGATCTGGGCGTAGGACGCCACCCGCTGCTGGGAGAAGAGGTTGCCCTCGTACGCGTCCGAGGTCGCGGTGGTGCCGGCCGTGCCGACGAACAACTGCGTCGAGGAGGTGTAGGTCCGCACCGCGGTGAGGCTCAGCACACCGCCGACCAGGAGCCCGAGCAGCAGCCCGGCCACCAACCAGGCCCGGTGCCGCCGTACCGATGTCAGCAGGTCGATGCGCCTCACTCGATGTCCGTCCGTCCTCGTGTCGTCCTACGGTCCCCCGATGCCGGTCACCGGCCCTGGCAGCTTCTCGCCGGGGCGTGCGGGAGGTCGTCGTCCCCCTGTCCGGGGGTCGCCGGCTCCTGGCAACGACGGCGAACGTAAACGCTGCAGGCCGCAGCAATGGGTGAACAGAGCGTGACGGTCCGGAAGATGCGGCACCCTGCGGCCTGTCGTCACTCAGAGTAATTGGAAGCTCGAAGCATTACGGCTCTAGGCCATCCATCCGAACGGGTGCATGATCGTCCGTTGCGTCTGGTCACCCCCCGAACGGCTCCCCGCCGGGATAGCCTCCCGGACGTGTCCAGCCCCCTGCCTCTCGCGGGCGCCGGCGGTCGTACCGTCGGCACGAAGCGCGCCGTGGCGACGGTCCCTCCCGCGCGGCGCGGGCGGCCTTGGCGTCCGGGGTACCCCGCCGTCAAGCGCGGTGTCGACGTGCTCGTCTCCGCGACGGGCCTGGTGCTGGCATCCCCCGTGATGGCGGCCGTGGCCGCAGCCGTCCGCTGGAAGCTGGGTTCACCGGTGTTCTTCCGCCAACAGCGGCCCGGGCTCGACGGGCGACCGTTCGAGCTCCTCAAGTTCCGCACGATGCGGGTGCTCGGCCCCTCGGACGGCGTCGCCAACGACGCCGACCGGCTGACCCCCTTCGGGCTCTGGCTGCGCAGCACGAGTCTCGACGAGCTCCCGAGCCTCTGGAACGTGGTGCGCGGCGACATGAGCCTGGTCGGACCGCGGCCACTGCTCATGGAGTACCTCGACAGGTACAGCCCCGAGCAGCGGCGCCGTCACGAGGTGCGCCCCGGCATCACGGGCCTCGCCCAGGTCCGTGGACGCAACCTGCTGGGCTGGGAGGAGAAGTTCTCCGCCGACGTCGAGTACGTCGACGGCCTGGGTCCGCGGATGGACCTCCGCATCCTCCTGGCCACCTTGGTGAAGGTGCTCCAGCGTCACGGAGTGTCAGCTCCGGGCGAGGCGAACATGCTGCCCTTCATGGGCTCCGGACACGTGACCGGAGTCACTGACGGTAACGACCTCCGGGAGAGGGCGGTGGAACGCCGGTGAGCTCGGCCACGGCCAAGGGGACGACGTCAGGGCCGGCGGTCCCGGTGCCGCTGCTCCGGCCGGCCCGGGATCTGCGGGTCGTGCCGGAGGAGGACTGGGACGGCGTGCTGGAGCGCCTCGGGGCGCTGGAGCTCTACACCTGCCGGTCGTACCTCGAGGCGTCGACGCAGTTGGAATCGCCCGGGAGCCGGCCGACCGTGCTGCACTACCGGGACGATGCAGGTGAACTGGCGCTCCCGCTGCTCCTCCGGCCGCTGCCGGCCGGGGACGGGTGGGATGCGACCAGCGCCTACGGATACGGGGGGCCGGTCGCACTCGGGCAGCCCGACACGACCGCCTTCGGGACCGCGCTCGACTCCTGGGCACGCGAGAACGGCGTCGTGACGTCGTTCCTCCGCCTGAACCCCCTGCTGGGCAACGGGAACCTGCTGCCTCCCTCTGCGGAGCGGATCCGGCTCGGGAGCACCGTGGCGTGGGAGACCCCTGCCGGGCGCGACCTCATGGCCGGGATGCACGCCAAGCACCGGCACTCGGCGAAGCGGGCCGACCGCGCCGGCATCGAGTTCTCCGTCGTGCCCCAGCCGGACGACCTCGACGAGTTCCGGGCGTTGTACGTCACGACGATGCGGCGCCAGCACGCCGACGACTTCTACTACTTCCCGGATGCGTACTGGAAGGCGCTCCTGGTGGGCGACTCCGTGCTCGCGCCGCTGCTCGTGGAAGCGCGGTCCGACGGCGAGCTCATCGCCGGGGTGCTCCTGCTGGGCTCGACGCGGTGGCTGCACGTCCACCTCGCGGGGAGCGCCGACGTGGCGCGGTCGCTCGGTGCGACGCACCGCTGCTACCTCACGGCGGCGCAGTGGGCCCAGGCACACGGGATGGCCGGGCTCCACCTGGGGGGCGGCATCGGGGGCAGTGAGCAGGACTCCCTCTACGCCTTCAAGCGCAGGTTCGACCCTGCGGGCGAGCCCCGCGCCTTCGAGATCGCCAAGATGGTGCACGACCCCGAGCGGTACCGGCAGCTCGCGGGGAGCGACTCGACCGACGGGTTCTTCCCCCCGTGGCGCGCTCCGGCCTGACAGTCGCTCCGATCGGTGATCAGCCCGCGTCGGGCAGGACCGGGCCGGCCGATGCGGGCGCCGGTCGTCCGAGGACGTCCAGCAGGGCAGCGGCGATGCCGTCGGCCGCCGCGTCCACGCCCAGCCGGTCGCGGACGTCCGGCACCGAACGCACGGTCCCGGCAGCCACGTCGTCCGCGATCCGCCGAGCCAGCGCCGCGGCGTCGCCGTCGGGCGCCAGGCGGACCAGGGGCGCATCCCGCAGGCCCTTGACGTCGAAGCCGTAGGTCCAACGGCCGACCGCGGCAGCCTCCAGAGCGACGCGCGGGAGGCCCTCCCACGTCGCCGTGTGCAGCAGCGCGGACGCCTCCGCCAAGGCGGCGGCGGCGGAGGCCCGGCCGTCCGCCCGTACGACGTCGGCGAGGCCCCGCGCGCGGATCTGCTCCCGGACGGTGTCGATCAGTGGGCCGTCGCCGAGCATGCGCAGGGTGACGGGCACCCCGGCTCCGACCAGGTGCTCCACGACGGCGAGCGCCTGCTCCGGCCGCTTCCGCGGGGTGAAGTCGCCGATCCAGACGAGCCGGAGCTCCGCCGCGTCCGGGACGGCCGAGCGCGGGAAGTCCGCGAGCGGTACCCCGACGCCACCGGGCAGTCGGTGGACGTGTGGCGCGTGGTGCCGCTCGAACCAGGCCTGGTCGTCGGAGTTGATGGTGATGACCCCGGCCGTCCGGCGCAGCAGACCGCGCTCGACGATCCGCCAGGGCAGGGCGCGCGGATCCGACTCCCGCCCCCAGTGGAGGCCGTGGCAGAAGTAGACGACGGGGGCGGACAGGCCGGCCAGTCGCACGATCGCCGAGGCGGTCGCCGTGTTGGTGACGACGACGTCGTGCTGGTGTGTGCGAGACCAGGCGCGGAGGGCGCGGACGGCCGAGACCAGTGCGGGCGAGGGGCGCTGGGTGAAGCCGGCCAGCGGGGTCCAGTCGGGGAGGTCGGAGTGCGACCCGCTGGCCGAGGTCACCACGAACCCCTGGCTGGACAGCCGGCTGACGATCTGCGGGAAGAAGCCGTCGAGCGTGCGGCCCACGCTCGTGACCAGCCCGATCCGGACCGCCTCGCCCATGCCTGTCTCCGTCCTCTCGGTCGCACTCACGTCAGACGGCCACGGGGGAGCCCGCGGGGCGCTTCCCGGATCCCTCGTCGGCCGACTCCGTGGGGACCGTCGTCGCCCCCGGGGCCTCGGCGCCGCGGACCGGCCGGAGGACGAGGCTCAGCACGACGCATCCGACGAGACCGGGCATGAGGATGTCGATGTCCAGCAGGCGCATGTGGATGGGCGTCGCGGTCAGCACCGAGCCCATGAGGCTCATCGCCCAGACCGACACCGGATGACCGCGCGAGGGCCATGTGCCCACGAGGTGGAGGACGAGCCCGAGGAGCAGGAAGACCCCGACGACGCCGGCCAACCCCCAGTCGAAGTAGGCATCGCCGAACGCCGTGTAGGTGTTGAACGGGATCGGCATGTCCACGTAGGTGGCGAAAGGCGCCGGGGTGGGGACGTCGAACCCGAGCCCCTGGACGACCTTCACCAGGCCGTACACCGATCGGCCGGTGTCGCCGTAGGGGCTGGCCGTCCCCTCGGTCTCGTCCAGCGCGGCCGTGAAGGCGCTGACCCCACCCACCTGGTAGAGCAGCGGCTGGATGGACTCCGCAGGCATCCACTCGGCCACCTCGAGCCCTGCCGGCAGCTCGGACTTGTCCAGGTCCTGGGCGGTGGTGCCGAAGTAGACCAGCCCGAGGGCCCCGACCACGGTGAAGACCGCGATGGTGGCCACCCGCGAGGCGGACCCGCCCGACTGCCGCCCGAGCGACGCGTTGCGCGAACGGGACATGAGCAGGAAGAAGAAGACGCACGTGACGGCGACCGTGAGAGTGCCCGTCCGGGACGGCGACTGCATGCTCGCGTACACGGCGACGGGGACCAGCGCATACCACCACCACCGGTGGTAGAGGCCGCCCACGATGCCGAGGACGCCCAGCAGCGGCCCCAGCGACTGGGCCAGACCCCCGGGCGCACTCAGGGAGAGGTCCCCGTAGAGCTCCGCCCAGCGGATGAGCTTGGTGTCGACCTGGTCGAAGGGCATGCCGAGCACCGCGGACACCTCGGCGCGGTACTGCAGCGTCCCCCAGATGACCGCGGCCGCGACGACGACGACGGCGACGGTCAGCGGTACCAGTCGCACCTGCATCTGCACGGGGCGCCGGTCGGCAGCCCCCCGTCCGGTGCGGCTCTCGGCCCGCTTGTCCAGCAGGAGAGCCGGGAGCGAGAGGGCGGCGAGTCCCAGCAGCAGGGCCGAGGTGACCCGCAGACTGGGCTGCTCGAGGTTGAACGGGCGCAGGACGAAGAGGAGTCCGACAACGGTCCACAGCGCGAGCGTGATGGTGAGCGGGTGGATGATCCCGAACCGCTGCCAGCTGGGGATCAGCAGGGCCGTGCAGCCGAGGAGCAGCAGCGCGGCGCTCATGTGCCGGCCACCGGCCCGTCGAGGACCTGGACGCTGCCCGGCCGGAGGGTCTCGCGCGCGGACAGGCCCAGGGCGCGCAGCCGGACCCGCATCCCCTCGGGCTGACGGGTGACGGTGCGCACCACGGCCTCGAGGGCCGCCACGGCCAGGGCGGCCCACGCGCCGGCCGCCCCGAGCCGCTTGGCGAAGTACCGGATCCGGGAGACCCGGAACACGCAGTAGGAGGGGCCGGCGACGGTCCGGGAGCTGGCACCGCCGGGGTGGCTGCCGAACCGGCGGGTGTCGAGCCGGACCCTGCCCGCGGCGCGGGCCCGGTCGCAGAGGTCGACGTCCTCGAAGTAGAGCTCGAAGCGCTCGTCGTATCCGCCGAGGCGGTCGAGGAAGGCGCGCGTCCCCATGATGAACGCGCCGTCGATCTGGTCGACGGGCACCGTCGCGGTCCCGGGCGCGACCGTCTGGAAGGACGAGCGGGCACCCAGCGTCGCGCGGGCCACCTCCCGCCCCAGCGTCACCCGGTGCCTGGCGTTCCCCAGCGGGCCGTCGGTCTCGTCCTGACCCAGGCCGCCGGCCAGCAGCACGTCACCCTGGGCGCAGCAGGCCGCGACGAGATCGGCCAGCGACTGCTCGAGCAGCACGTCGGGGTTCAGGAAGGTCACCACGGGATCCCGCGTGGCGCGGGCGCCGGTGTTGCACCCCCGGGCGAAGCCGAGGTTGGCGCCCGGGTCGATGAGCTGCACGCGACCGCCGCCGATGGCGGCGACCACCGCGGCCGTCGCCTCGTCGCTCGAGTTGTCCACCACCACGACGTCCCCGACGGCCGGGTCCGCGAGCAGCGGGGGGAGACCCCGCTCCAGGTAGGGGGCCGATCGGAACGCCACGATCACCACCGACGTCCTGGTCATGCCGGGACCTCCGCGGTGGCCGCTCGCAGGCTCGTCCACAGGTACGCGCCGGTCACCGCGTAGGCCACGGTCGACATCACCGCGGTGCCGTTGGCCCCCGCCAGGATCGAGGCCGGCACGTAGCCGCACGCCAGGACCAGGGCGAGGACGCCGAAGGTCCACACCCGGGACTGACGGCCCAGTGCCTGCAGGGCGCTGAGGGCGACGCGCGAGTAGCCCGCGCAGACGGCGCCCGGCAGCACGAGGAGCACGATCAGGACCAGGCCGTCGTAGTCGGCCAGCGGCCCCAGGTGCAGGATGATCGCGGCCGCGGCGATGGCGGTCACCGACAGGACCATCACCGCGGAGTTGATCCGCAGGGTGCGCCGCAGGTACCGGTGCCAGCCCGGGCCGTCCAACCGGGCCCGACTGGAGTAGACGGACAGGGCGAACACCTCGGGCACGATGAGCGCGAGCTCCGTGAGCGACAGCGCCAGCCCGTAGACGCCCGCGGCCGCGGGGCCGACGACCACGCCGACGACCAGCACGTCGACCCGGAGCATGACGATCTGCCCGATGCTGCCGACGTTGTTCGCGGTCGCCGAGCGCAGGAACATCTGCCACGTCCACGCACTCTCGGCCCAGGGACCGCGCTCCCGGATGTCGCGGGCGAGCAGTGTGGCGGCGAGGGCCAGGCCGGCGAGCATCGAGAGGGCCCAGGCGCCGAAGACCAGCAACGGCGACCGGGTGGTGGCGAGCACGAGCGTCGCCCCGGCGAGGTAGAGCAGGCTCTGCAGGACGACGACCGCCTGGTAGCCCCGGTTGCGGGACAGACCCTGCAGTACCCGGCCGGCGAACAGCTCCGCGACCAGGATGGCGCCGCCGACCATGCTCAAGCCGACCGTCGTCGCGGTCCCGTACCCGGCTCCGCGGTGCGTGAGCTCGCCGATGACCATCACGACGACGCCGCCGGTCGCGAGGACGGCGGACATCGCCGCGACCAGCCGGATCCCGTGCCGGAGGTTGCTGCGGTCGCGCACCCGCAGTCCCTCCACGACCGGGACGTGCAGGCTGCCGTAGGCCAGGGCCCCGATCAGGAGGGAGCCCGTCAGGAGGACGGTGAGCACGCCGCGCCGCTCGGGCCCCAGCAGGGCCGCCGACACGAGCGTCAGGACGAACGTGACGCCCAGGGGCACGGCCTGGGCGACGAGGAGGTCGATCACGCCGCCGGCCCGCAGTGCGGCCAGCGGACCGCGGAGGCCACGGCTGGACGGGATCCCCTCCGCCGCGATCACGGGCGGCGCGCCTCCGGGAGGTGTCGGGTCCCCCAGGGTCGGGGTCGTCGGCCCGGCCGTCACGTGAGCTCCTGTTCCATCGCCGCGCGTCGCGCCGGGACGACGGTCGAGGCGCGCGGCCCTCCGGGGTGGGAGGGGGCGGGATCGCGCTGTCGATGGCGGTCGACGGGGTACTCGAAGCGCAGTCCCAGCTGTCGTGCGGCACGGACGGGCGCCTGGGTCAGTACGACCCCGAGCAGGGGCGAGCCGGCGTCGGTCAGCGCGGCGGCCGCGTCGGCGAGCCCCGTCCGGTGGGTGCGACCGAAGCGGGCGACGAGCAGGACGCCGTCCACGGCGGGGCCGAGCCCGGCCGCGTCCGGCACCGGGTTCAGCGGGGGGGCGTCGACGACGACGAAGGCCGTCGAGCCCCGCAGGTCGCGCAGCAGCTCCCGCAGCCGTGCGGCCGTGGCGTCGTTGCTCGGATCGAGCCGTGCGGTTCCCCCCGCGAGCACGGTGAGCGTCCCGTTCCCCACGGGCCGCTCGGCCTCGGTCACCGCGGCGGTGCCGGAGAGGACGTCCGACAGACCGAGGCCGTCTGCCAGCCCGAAGGCGGTCACCGAGCGCGGTGATCTCAGGTCGGCGTCGACCAAGATCGTCCGGACGCCGGAATCGGCGAGTGAGACGGCGAGCTCCGTTGCGAGCGTCGAGGCGCCGACCCCCGGTTCGGTCCCCGTGACGAGCACGAGGCGGAGAGCTTGCGCGTGTCCGGTGCGCAACTGCGCGCGGACTGCGCGCAGCGCGGCGTCGTTCGTCGGCGACGTACCCTGCCCGCGCCCCGACGCCACGAAGGTGGCGAGGACCTGCTTGCCGGTGGCGTCGCGGACGTCGCCGGCGGTCTCCACCGAGCGACGGAAGCGCACGGGGAGGAGGGCGAGGACCAGGCCGAGCAGCGCGCCGCCGGCCAGCCCGAAGCCGATGTCCCGGCCGGTGTCCGGGCTGATCGCGTCCGTCGGCACGTCCGCGGAGTCGATCACCGACACCACGACCGCGGGGGTCACCGAGCCCGGCACGGTCTCGAGGGAACTCGCGCGCTGGGAGAACTGACGTCCGATCTCGTCCGCGACGGCCCGGGCCTGCGCGGGGTCTTCGTCGCTGACCGTCACCCGGAGGACGACGGTCTCGGAGACCGCGGTCGCGTTGATCCGGCGGGCGAGGTCTGCGGGGTCTTCGGCGAGGTCGAGCGCGGACACGACGTCGCGCGCCATGTCCTCGCTCTCGATCACGTCGACGTAGGACGAGAGGCGCTGCTGGGCGAAGAGGTTGGCCGCGTAGATGGACGCGACGTCCGAGGGGCCCGCCCCACCCACCTGGTTCACGCCGTTCCAGCCGACGAACAGTTGCGTGGTCGACGAGTAGACAGGGGTCGCCCGGGCCACGACGAGCAAGGCCACAGCGAGGCCGGCGAGGGCACCGAGCAGCGGCAGCCACCACCGGGCCCGCAGTGCACGGCCCACGTCCTCCAGGCTCAACTCGCCCCCGCTCGATGAAGATGGACACCGGTCCCCAGTGCCCCGGACACCACGCTCGAGCCTCCTCTCGGCCACTGGAGCAGGCACAAGGTACGTCAGGAGGGCGCTCCGTCGACCCCTTCACAGCGTGATGCGGGCCCCCGATCGGGGGACATGGCGGCCCCGTAGTGACCGTTCAACTGCCGTACGTCACGACGCACCACCAGAGCGCCACGCGAGGTGTGACGCGGAACGCCGCGGCCGTGGTGGTGCCCCGACGTCGGGGAGCCTCCGGCGGCGTGCGGAGGTGGCTGGGCGTGGGAGTCGGGCTGCTGGCCCTCCTGGTGGCGGTCAGCGTCCGTCTCTTCGTGTTCCCGGGGGACGATCCGCCGGAGCGGTCGGACGCGGTGATCCTGCTCGCGGGGGACCCGGAGACCCGCATCCCGCTCGCGCTGGACCTGGCCCGCGAGGGACCCGGCGTCCTCGTCGTCTCCACGCCACCCGGCGAGGTCAACGACCCGGCCCGGGCACTGTGCGACGAGCCGCAGGAGGGCCTGGAGATCCGGTGCTTCACGCCTCCCGAGGACCCGCCGGGCACCCGCGGTGAGGCGCGCGTCATCGGCGAGCTCGTGGAGCGGTACGACTGGACGGCCGTCACGGTGGTGACGAGCAGCTATCACGTGCAGCGGGCGGGGGTGCTGATCCGTCGGTGCACCGACGCCGACGTGACCGTCGTGGCGGGGAGGCCCACCATGTCGGTGCTCCGCTGGAGCGGCGCCATCCTGCACGAGTTCGGGGGGCTGGCCGCTGCAGTCGTCGAGGGGGACTGCTGACGCCAGCAGCGCGGCGAAGATCAACCGGACGATCCGGGGTCTATATTGCGTGCCGATGTGCGGCCATCGCCGGTCGTGGGAGACGGAGCAAGGGCACCAGCACGGGGAGCCACGACCAGGGGGGCCGTGTGACCAGGACGTTCGGGTCGAGCCGGCGAGCACTGCTCGTGGGTGTACTCGTCCTCGCCTCGGCCGCCGGCTGCGCCTCCGTGGGGGATGCCGCCGGTGAGCCCGCCGAGCCGAGCGGGGTCCTGGCCGTGGTCGTCGGTGCCCACGCGAATGCGCCGGATCCCGATCTCGCGGGGAGTGCGGCGGCGGCACGGGACCTCGCCGTCGCCCAGCAGTCCTACTTCTCTCTCGTCGTCGCGGACGGAGCGCCGTGGCAGACCGACGGCTTCGGCCCGCTCCTCGCGGACGGCGACACCGCGGCGGCGCGCGCGGAGCAGCGGGAGGACAACCGCCGGCGCGTCGACACGTCCGTGGAGCAGGCTGCCGCGAGGGTGCCGGAGACGGACCTGATCACCGCGATGGACCTCGCCGTGCAGACGCTCCCGGACGAGTCGGGGGTCCGCACGCTCGTCGTCGTCGACTCGGGGCTGTCGACCAGTGGTCCGCTCGACTTCGGGCGTCCGGGCCTGCTGGACGCCGATCCGGTCGAGGTGGCTGACTCCCTGGCGGACACGGGCAGCCTCCCCGACCTGCGGGGCTTCTCGGTCGTCCTCCAGGGCCTCGGGGTCACGACCGCGCCGCAGCAGGAGCTCGACCCGGCGCGCCGGGTGCGGCTCGTGGAGATCTGGAAGGCCGTCGTCCAGCGCGCCGGCGCGGTGGCCGTCGTGGTGGAGACCGGCCCCACGGACGGTCCCGAGGAGGCGCTCCCGGTGGTGACGCCGGTCCCCGTGGACCCGGGGATCTCCTGCGTGCCCGGTCGCATCACCCTCACCGGGGGGCCGTTGGGCTTCCAGCCCGGGGAACCGCTGCTGTCGGACCGGCGGGCCGCGACCGAGGCGCTCCGGCCCTACGCCGAGCAGATGATCGCCGACGGCGACGTGATCGCCGAGGTCTTCGGCACCTATGCCGCCGTCGGCGACCCCGCGGTCCGGAAGAGCCTCAGCGAGCTGCGGGCGCAGGAGGTCGCGTACGTGCTCATCGACCTCGGCGTACCGATCCCCCAGTTGCACGTCGCGGGTCTGGGCAGTGACTGGCCGGGATACGTTCAGGACCGGGACGCGTCGGGTCGGTTCGACCCCGCAGCGGTGGCGCGGAACCGCACGGTGTTCCTGGACCTCACCGAGCCCCTGCCCTGCCCGTGACGTCGGTCATCCGATCGGGTGCAGAGGAGCGGGAACCTCGCAGCGCCCCCCAGCCGTCCTAGGCTTGGACGGTTGACGGGGACTGGGAGGGGCGTGGAGTGGCTGCAGGTGAGCTGGTCGTCGGGGCGTCCTACGGTCTCGAGGCGGCCAGCACCCGGGTGCGGGTGCTCGAGTGGCTGCGGCTGCTGGATCTCGACGCCGAGGTCCTCGACTACCTCGGCGCGGCGAACGCGCGTCCCGGGACACTGCTGCGCCGCCCGCTGGCGGTCCTCGCGGCGGAGCGGCGGCTGAGCGCTCTGCGCCGCCGTCCGGACTGGGGGCGACTGCTGATCTCCCGGTCCCTGGGCCCGTTCACGCGGGGGCGGCTGGAGGCCGACCTGCTCCGCCGCGCCGACTGGGGTGTGTACGACTTCGACGACGCGCTGTACGCCGACCGGCGCGGTGGCGTCCACCGGTTCTTCGGCGAGGGCGCGGGATGGTCGACGGCGGTCGGCGGTGCGGACCTCGTGATCGCCGGCAACGAGGTGCTCGCCGAGGAGGCCCTCCGGCACAACCCGCACGTGGAGGTCATCCCCAGCTGCGTGCACCCCGGCGACTACCCCGACAAGTCCGACTACACGGTCGGTGCGGCGCCCCGGCTGCTGTGGCTGGGCTCGCCCTCCACCGAGCCGTACCTCGCCGAGGTGGCCGCAGGGCTGCTCGCCGTGCACCGGCGCACCGGCGCGCGACTGACCGTGATCAGTGCGGGGGAGCGCTCGCTCGGGGAGCTCGACGTCATGGTCGACCGGGTGGCGTGGGACGGCACGCGGAGCAACGCGATGCTGGCCGAGGCCGACTGCGGCATCATGCCGCTCCCGGACACGCCGTTCAGCAGGGGCAAGTGCGCCTACAAGCTCCTGCAGTACGGAGCCGCCGGCCTGCCGGCGGTGGCCACGCCGATCGGGGTCAACGCCCGGGTCCTCGACCAGCTCGGCGGACTCGCCGCGACCGGCCCGGACGAGTGGGCGGACGCTCTGGTCGCGCTGCTGGAGGAGTCGGAGCAGCAGCGGCGGGACCGGGGTCTGCAGGCGCGTCGCGCCGTGGCCGAGCACTACAGCTACGCGGCGTGGGAGCCGGCGTTCCGTCGTGCGCTGCGCCTCCCGGAGCTCCCGGCTCCCGCCGCGGGAGGTGCGGTCCACCCCGCCTCCGGCACCGGGTCGCTGGACCCGGCGTGACCGACACCCGGCCGGTGACGCCCGCCGATCCGTCGCCCCCCGGCGAGGGGGCGCGGCATCCGCGCCGCACGCGATCGCCCCGGCAGCGGGTCGTCGCCGCGGTCGCCCTGGCGGTCGTCCTGGTCGCAGGCGTGGTGCTCGCGACGCGCGGGGACGATGCGCCCTCGGAGGCGGCGCCCCCGCTGGCCACGGACACCCCGAGCGCGTCCGCGACGCCACCACCGACCCCCACACCCGTGCCGCTCCCTGCAGGAGTGGACATCCGCACCTTCGGCGCGACCGGCGACGGGGTCACCGACGACGCCCCGGCGATCCGACGGGCGCTGGCCGAGGCCGACGCCGTCCACGTGCCGGCGGGCACGTACCTGCTCGCCTCCTACGCCACTCCCCGGACCACGGTCATCCCCGCCGACTTCGTGTTCTCGCTCCGCTCCGGGCAGACGATCACGGCCGATCCGGACGCGGTCTTCGTCATGGCCGACGGCGTGGTGACCGGCTCGACGGCGGAGTGGGGTGGCAACGTCTTCCTCGCCGACCGGGTGGCCGGTGTGACGATCTCCGGGCTGACACTCGACCTCAACGGGCCGGGCAACCTCGTGTCCGCAGGCCGCACCATCACCGGTTACGGCCTCTACACGTGGCAGGCGCAGGACATAACCCTTCGGGACGTCACCATGGCCGACACCCCGGGGCAGAACTACGTCGTGGTCCAGGGCGGTGGCAGTGGGATCCGCGTCCTGGACTCCACCTTCCGCAACGGCGGCACGTCGATCCCGGGGAACGAGGAACAGACCGACTTCTCCGCCATGTACTTCACGGCCACGGATGTCCTCGTGGACGGGGTCACGATCGAGCACGACGAGCAGCCGTTCGGGTTCAGCGGTGGGGTGGAGTTGCACGGTTCGCGGGAGGCCGTCACCAACAGCGAGATCAGGGACAGCTGGCCGGCGGTGTACATCGGCCCGGACACCTACTCGGACCTGGCCGTGCAGGAGGATGTCAGCGTCACGGGCAACCGGTTCCTCGACGTCGGTCGCGGTGTCGTCTTCAACGCCCTGGGGACCGGTGACATCGACGGCGTCGACATCTCCCGGAACGAGTTCGTGCTCGCTCCGTTCGAGGTCTTCGCGGGCGAGCCGGTCCGTGGCGTGGACCAGGACATGCCCCCGGACGGCAACTGGACGTACCACCACATCATCACCGGGATGACCGTCAGCGGGAACACCTTCCGCGGAGGTGGCGAGGCGAGCGACGGCGTCATCCGGCTGTCCCAGGTGCACAGCGCGACCATCAGCGGGAACCGCATCGAGGACGTCGTCGGCACGGTGTTCACCCTGGAGAGCTCGCCGTGGGACACCACCGGCGTGATGTTCTCGGGCAACGACATCAGCTGGGCAGGGACAGGCGGCACCCCGGCGATCTCGCTCTCCTTCGACGGCAGCTCCACCGTCCCCGAGCGCGAGGCCTTCAACGCCCGCGACGTGACGGTGACCGGCAACCGGCTGGTCCTCGAGGACCCGGAGTCGAGGTCCTGTGCGGTCAACGCCACGTGGCCCGACGCGGCCGAGGTGAGCGACGTGACGGTGCATGGCAACGACATCCGGTCCGTCGACCACGACCTGTGCGGTCCCCGGGCCGGGGCCGTGGACGGCGGCTGATCAGTCCGAGGAACTCTTCCATCACCTTCTGTCACCGAGCAGGTGCGGAGGGGTATGGTGCCTGCACCGGGTCCGGCGTAGCCGGCCCAGCGACCGCGACCAGCGGGGAGGCATCACGTGCACAGGTGGATCCCATGACCGCGCTGGTCGCCGTCGCCCTGATCTGGCCCGTGGTCGTCGTCCTGGTGGGGCTGCGCATCGGCCAGGTGCTCCGCGCGGCCGACGACGGCACGGGGTGGCTGAGCGGGCGGACCGCGACCGGCTCCGCTCCGGCCCGGACCCGCTCGGTCCCGCCTCAGGCGTCGCCGTCGGCCGAGCGCACCGTCATCGAGTCGCTCGAGGCCCCGGTGGGGGCCTGACGTCGTGCGCCGAGGCCGTCAGCCGGCCGTCGCCGCGCCGGCACGGACCTCGTCGCGTACTGGCCGGAAGTGGAAGACCTGCCAGTCGTCGGCTGCGGCGTGCAGGGTGAGCTGCGGGTTCTCCTCGAGGACAACCGCGTGGACCGGGTGGATGTAGGCGAGGTAGAGATCCCCCGTGCGCTGCTCCCGCAGCAGCCGGTCCACCACGAGCCTCAGCGTCGTCGCGCCGAACGGGTTGAACATGGCGACGACGAGCGGCCCGTCCGGCAGGGAGGCCCGCGCCGCGTCACCGTGCATGATGCGGACGTCCTGCGACTCCCGGCCGGCGCCCACGCGGCTGTGCCGCCACCTGCCGATGTTCTGCTGTCCCTCGTGGGCGAGGCGGTCGTCGAGTTCGACCCCGAGGACCGTGGCGAAGCCCAGTTCCGCCGCCAGGAGGACTGCGCGACCTCGGCCGGCGCCGAGGTCCACGAAGCTCGTGGTCGCCGGGGACAGCGGGATCGTCCGGACGAGATCGCGCAGCGGGCGCAAGCCGATCGGCTGGTAGTACTGCGCGTCGCGGCCGACCGAGAGCGGCGTGATGTCGTCGGCATTGCGGAGGAAACCTCGGGTGCGGACCCCGCGCCGGACGTCGAACACGTACTCGCGGGTCAGAGCGAGCGGGATGCCGGCAGCGAGACGCACGATGCGCAGCAGCTCGTTCCTCAGCCCCCGGATCCCGCGGTCCCGGCGTGCAGAGCCCAGTAGTTGCGCGATGCGGCGGAGCTTCCAGACGACGATCGAGAGCATGGGCGGTCCTCGTGCGGGTGAGAGGGCGGCGGCTCGGGCGCGGCAACTCAAGCGGGCTCGGCAGCCAGGAGGCAATGCCCCTCGCTGCGCCCGTTCTCCGGAAGAGGTCCGAGACGCGGAAAGTCGTGCCTGTCCTCACGTAGAGACAAGCACCGTGCGGGCTCCGTCATGACCCGTCCACAGATTCCGGCCGGAGCTTGAATCCGTCACCCGTCAGGGTGACGATCATCTCGCCGCCGTCCCGCGGCCTCCGTTCGCATGCCATCCAGTCACGAGGGCCCCATGACGACGATCTTGGTCATCGGGTGCGTCTGGCTGTGCCTGACACTCGGCGTGTTCGTGGTCGTCGGTAGAGCGATCCGGTACGCCGACCGTCGGGACGACGCCGTGAGCCGGGATGTGGGACTGGTGCACCGGGCGCAGCGCCGCCCCAGCTCGCCGTCCCGGCCGGCCCTCGGCCTGCTCGATCTGGCCGAGCTGGAGAGGTGGTACCGGGCCGAGGACGGCGGCGCCGATGGCGGGCCCCGTTCTCTCGACTCCGCCTGAGTAGGCGCTCAGCCCGCGTCCCGCAGTGCGTGGCGGAGTGCCCGCCACACGATCACCGCGTCGAGCCGCAGGGACCACTCCTGTGCATAGCGCTGCGCCGTCATGGGGTCCTCCTCGGCCCGGTCTCCACGTTGCGTGAGGCCGATCAGGCCGGGCTTGAGTTCTCCGGGGAGGTCCTGGCCCGCATCGCGCGACCGGGACGCACGGGGCCCGACGAGCGAGACATCGCCGCGGACGACGTTGAACAGCTGCGGCAACTCGTCCAAGTGGGTCCGGCGGACGAGACCGCGGACCCCACTGGCCTCTGCTCGATGACCGTGAGGTCCCTCGGGGCAGGTGCGGAACCGGAGCAGGGAGAAGGGGCGCCCCCCTGGCCCGATGCGGCGGTCGCGCTCGAGGAGCGGGCCGTCGTCGGCGAGCCAGAGAGCGACCGTGATGAGGACCAGCCAGGGGGCAGCCAACAGCAGGAGCAGGACGGCGGCGAGACCGTCGACCAGGGGCTTGATCAACCGGCGCGGTCGGGGCTGGGGCCGCCGGTCGAGGGATGTGAACGACATGGCAACGCCTCTCAGGGGCAGTGGGGGCGGTCGTGCGGTGGCGCGGGGCGCCGAAGTTCGGATCCGGCCGGTGAGCGCGGACGCGGGGTGTGTTCGCAGGACGGAGGCGGGCGGTGGCCCATGGGCCCAGCGCGGGCCCTCGTCCTGGAGGACGGCATCGGGGGAGCGGCGTACATCGGTCGCGCGGCAAGGCCGCGGCGCCGGCCCGTGTGGCGGGAGCGGCCGACCGGGACAGCAGGCGGGTCAGTCGGGGCGGCTCGCCGGGTCGCTGGATGCATCGGAGACCGAGGCGTCCGGCGCAGGTGGCAGGGCGGCTGACGACGCGGCCAGCCCCTCAGAGAGCGTGACGCCGCCGATGGCCATGACGAGTTCGGCACCGCGCGTCCGCTCCTGTGCTCCGGTGCCGCCGGACGAGCAGCCGCCAGCGGCGGACGTCGTGGGGGCCTGAGGCAGGGGCGCTGGTGTCGGTTGCGGTGGCGGGGACTGCTGGACGGGGGCAAGGGGCGGCGTCGGAGGCGGCGCGTCGACGGCCGGCGTCGGGACCGCGGTCTGATGGGCGGTGCCCGAACCGGCCGCAGTTCGGGCCGGCGCGGCGCGAACCGCGGAACTCCGGGTCGACGGCGAGGCGACGCCGCTCGTCATCGCGCACTGAGGGGTCTTCTGGGCGACGTCGGACGGGGTGGCCGTGCGGCGGACGTCCACGTCGGCGGGCTGGAGGGCGGGCTGGAGCGACGACAGGGGCACGCACGAGACCGCCGCCGCCGCGGCAGTCGGCCCGACGGTCGGACTCGCGGCGCACGGGTCCGTTCCCGGCGGCGGACCTGCACTGAGGGAGCCGGTGGGGGCCGCGAGCGCGCCCGCCACCCCGGTCGTCGTCGTGCTCGTTGCCATCGAGACGGGCGCGATGGTCGTCGCGGGCAACGCAGCCGACGTCCCGACCTGGCCGGTCGTGGCCGCGTCCGTCGAGGACGTGAGCGGAGCCGTCCCGGGGGGCGCCGGTGTCGCGGTGACGGCCGGCGTGGTGGGGGTGGTCGTCGCCGTGGTTGCCGTGGTCGTCGTGGTGGGGGTGGTCGTCGCCGTAGTGGTCGTTGTCGTGGTCGTGGTCGTGGTCGTCGGCGCGGTGGTCGTCAGCGGCGCGCCTGCGGGTGGGTCCGCGATCTCGCCGCCCCCCGGCTCCGGTGAGGCCTGGTCGACAGCCTGTTCCTCGACGACCGGTTGCTGGACAGCCTGTTCCTCGACGGCCGGCTGCTGGACGACCTGTTCCTCGACGACCGGTTCCTCGGCGGCCGGTTGCTGAGAGACAGGCTGCTGAGCCGAGGGCTCCTGAGACGAGGCCTGCTGAGACGAGCGCTCCTGCGGCCGTGGCGCCTCGGAGGAGGCATCGTCGTGAGGGCCGGCGCCGGAGGCCGCCGTCGGTGGAGTCCCGTTCTCGTCGGCACGGGCGCGGTCGCTCACCAGGGCCAGGAGGAGCCAGGCCACCAGCGCCAGGCCGAGGACCCCGACGAGGCGGAGCAGCAGCCGGCCGACAGGGAGCCGGGCAGTCGAGTGCGCCTGGTCTACACCAGATGCCAGGACGCCCACCGTCAACACGGTGGTGGTGCGCTCACGGCGAGTCAACCGAGACGGGCCCGTTACCTCATGCCACGCCGTGTTCGATCACTCTCCGTGAGAAGCTTGAACGGAGAGATATCTCCCCGAGCGGCGAGGCGCCACCCCGGCGAGGGACAGCCGAGTGCTTCGCGGCCGTCCGCGGCCCGGCGATCGGGCAAGATGCGGGGGCCATCCGGCGGGGGTGGCGCCACGACGTGCAGATGGGACGGGGTTCGTGCGACTGCTCGTGACCGGAGGTGCCGGGTTCATCGGCGCCAACTTCGTCCACCAGACCCTCCGCGAGCACCCGGAGCACGAGGTCACCGTGCTCGACGCACTCACCTACGCCGGCAACGAGGCGTCGCTGGCGGAGGTCCGGGACGACATCCGCTTCGTGACGGGCTCGGTCAGCGACGCCGACCTGGTCGACGGGCTCGTCGCCGAGTCCGACGCGGTCGTGCACTTCGCCGCCGAGAGCCACAACGACAACTCGCTGGCGAACCCGCGGCCGTTCCTCGACACCAACGTGATCGGCACGTTCACGATCCTCGAGGCGGTCCGCCGGCACGGGGTGCGGCTGCACCACATCTCCACCGACGAGGTCTACGGCGACCTCGAGCTGGACGACCCGGCCAAGTTCACCCCCGAGACGCCGTACAACCCGTCGAGCCCGTACTCGTCGACGAAGGCCGGGTCGGACCTGCTGGTACGGGCCTGGGTGCGCTCCTTCGGCGTCCACGCCACGATCTCGAACTGCTCGAACAACTACGGGCCGTTCCAGCACGTCGAGAAGTTCATCCCGCGGCAGATCACGAACGTCCTCACCGGGCGCCGGCCCAAGCTCTACGGCGCGGGGGAGAACGTCCGTGACTGGATCCACGTCGACGACCACAACGCCGCCGTCCACCTGATCCTCGAGAAGGGCCGGGCGGGGGAGACCTACCTGATCGGCGCCGACGGCGAGGTCAACAACCGCGACGTCCTCTCGCTCGTGCTGGAGCTGCTCGGCCAGCCGGCCGACGCCTTCGACCACGTGACCGACCGCGCGGGCCACGACCTCCGCTACGCCATCGACGCCAGCAAGCTCCGCGACGAACTCGGCTGGCGTCCGCGGTACACGAACTTCCGCGCGGGTCTCGCCGCCACCGTCGACTGGTACCGGGCCAACGAGTCCTGGTGGCGGCCGCTCAAGGACCAGGTCGAGGCCCAGTACGCCTCGCGCGGTCAGTGAGCGGTATGCGGACCGTCGTCGTCGGCGCCCGGGGCCAGGTCGGCCGGGCGTTGGCACGCCGCTTCCCGGACGCAGAATTGCTCGACCGTGAGGAGATCGACGCATCGGACGCCGGCGCCGTCCGGGCCCACGACTGGAGCGGCGTCGGCCTCATCGTCAACGCCGCGGCCTACACGCAGGTCGACGCCGCGCAGGACCCGGCCAATCTGGCCGCCGTCCGCGCGACGAACGTCGATGCCGTCGTCAACCTCGCCCAGGTCGCCGACCGGCACGGTGCGACCTTCGTGCACTTCTCCACCGAGTACGTCTTCGACGGTCGCAGCGAGGGCCCCATGCGCGAGGACCTGCCGACGGCGCCGCTCAGCGTCTACGGCCGGAGCAAGGCCGACGGCGACCTCGCCGCCACGGCCGTCGACCGTCACTACCTCCTGCGCACCAGCTGGGTCGTCGGCGAAGGCCACAACTTCGTGCGGACGATGGCCTCGCTCGCCGATCGCGGCATCGAACCCGCGGTCGTCGCCGACCAGGTCGGCCGGCTCACCTTCGCCGACGACCTCGCCGCCGCCGTCGTCCACCTCGTCGACACCGCCGCACCGTTCGGCACCTACAACGTGAGCAGCGACGGCCCGCCCAGCACCTGGGCCGACGTCGCGGAGATCGTGTTCGCAGCCCGTGGGCGCGACCGGGGGGCCGTGCGCCGGGTCAGCACCTCGGAGTACTTCGCCGGCAAGTCCGGCATCGCGCCGCGGCCGCTCAACAGCCTCCTGGACCTGTCGAAGGTGACCGCCACGGGCTTCCGGCCGCGCGACTGGCGCGATGCGCTCGAGGAGTACCTGGACACGCTCTCGGCCTGAGGGAGCTGCCGGTGCAGCTCGGATAGCGTCCCCGCGGTGACACGGCGGCGCTGGCTGGTTGTTGCCGCCGCGGTGGCGGTGCTCGTGGTCAGCATCGGGGCCGTCGTCCTGCTGCGGCCGTCCGACGCCGAGAAACAGTGCGATGCGGTCACCGAAGCCCGGGACGAGTTGCTCGCCGCAGCCGACGACCAGAGCGCTGTGGCCGTGATCGGCGACTCGTACACGCAGGGCGCCGGGCTGTCCGGGCCGGGAGTCGCCTGGCCGGCGGTGCTCGCCGGGATGCTCGGCGTCCCCGTCGCAGTGGACGGGATGAGCTCCACGGGGTTCACGACGGCGGGGCTCTGCGCGGACGACCCGGTCACCTACGGCGACCGGCTGGCGGAGTCTCCGCCCGAGGCCGACACCGTCGTCGTCCAGGGTGGCGTGAACGACGCCGCGGTGGGCGATCCGGCCGCGGTCGGGCAGGCGGCAGCCGACATCCTGGCCCAGCTCCAGGACGTGCCCACGGTGGTGCTGGTGGGGCCGCCCGCCGTCCCCGGGGTCGACCGGGGCGCCGTCGAGACGATCGACCGGGCGCTGCGTGAGGCGGCCGCTGCCTCGGGACGGATCTACGTGCCGCTGATCGACGCGGCGATCCCCGTGCTGCCCGATCGCATCCACCCCACGGAAGACGGTCAGGCGCAGATCGCCCAACTGGTCGCGAAGGCGCTCGGGGCCTAGACCCGGAAGGGCGGCGTCGAACCGGTCTGGGGTCGGTCGCCCACCCACATGGGCGACGTCGTGATCTTGCGAATGCGCAGGTGGGGGACCGGCGTTACGGTCGATCCGCTACGCCAGCGGGGGCTGTGTCGTCGTGTGGCGGGAGGAGGTCGACGGGTGCCCCATGCCGTCGCGCGCTCTTCCCGGGACGGGCTGCTGATCCTCCAGCGCCTCCTGCTGCTGATCGCCTTCCTCTTCACGCTGGCCGTGCTGTACCTGCTGGCGGCCGGCGCCGCCCGTGCCGACCAGCCGGATTCCGTAGGCCCTCCGGACGGCGCCGCCTCGGCTCCCGGCCACGAGCAGGGACCGCCGGCGTCGCACCCGGGGCCGGACGCGCGTGCCGCAGGTGGCAACTCCGCTGCGGCCGACCAGACGCCGGCCGCGCAGCCCCCGGCCCAGCCCGTGCCGCCGCCGGCCGCGCAGCCCCCGGCCCAGCCCGGGCCCCCGCCGCACGCACAGGGCGGGCCGCCGCTGCACGCACAGGCCCCCGCCGAGTCCGGCCCTCCGCCGCAGGCCCAGGGCGGCAACCGCCCGGCCCAGCCCGGCCCTCCGCCGTCCGCGCAGGCCCCCGCCGAGTCCGGCCCTCCGCCGCAGGCCCAGGGCGGCAACCGCCCGGCCCAGCCCGCCGCCGCGTCGTCGCACGGCAATTCCTCCGGTGCATCGCACTCGGGGCCGCCCGCAAATGCTGCAGCGGACCAGTCGGACGAAGCGGAGCACGGGGAGCCCAGCGGCCCCGGGCCCCAGCCCGCCACGCCGCCGGCCGCGCCCGCCGCACATGCCGGCCAGGGCGCGATCGCCGTCGTCGATCCGGTGGTGCACGGCTCGCCAACTGCCGCAGGTCCTGCTCCGGCCGACTCCGCTGCTGTCGATCCGGCGCCCGCGCCCAGCGACCGAGCTCCCGCTCTGGCGGGTCCGGCCCGCGCCGCGGATCACCCGGCGCCGCCCGCAGCCCCTGCCGCGGAGGACTCCGCAACTCCGACTGCGTCGTCCGGCACGCCGTACGCGCCGCTGCCCGTTCCCCCTCCCGCACCCGCAGCGCCGACGGCGTCGGCCACCACGGGCGGCGTGACCGGCGGGCACCCCGGCGGTACCGATCTGCCGCTCGCCTGGTCGGCGCCGTCCGACCGGACTCCCGCCGGTGCCGTTCCGGCGTTCCGCCCGCCGGCCGATGGCGGAGCTCTGCGCGCCGGCGCCGGCGGCATCCTCCCCGCGCCCGACTGACGCGCGTTCCCGGGGCGTAGTCCGCCCTGCGCCGGCCGATGAGCCGGCGCCTCTCCGGCGCATTCCCGCGCCACTTCGACGACCGTCCGCTCCCGGCGATCTGCCCGGCGACGGCGGTTGCTGGCACTCCGGCACACCGGGTGTCAGTGCTCGCTCACCACCAACACGGAGGTATCTCTCATGGACACCCTGCTCTGGATCATCGCCGTCGTCCTCGTGATCGCCGGCATCGTCGCGATCGTCCGCAAGGAGCTCCTGTGGGGCATCGTGCTGATCGTCGTGGGCCTCCTCGTGGGCCCGGGCGGGGTCAGCATCTTCAACTGACGTCGCCCGAGGGGGTGGCACACCTCACGGTGTGTCACCTCCTCGGGGGCGGTTTCACCACGTCGGTTGCAGTTCGGCGCCGTTCGGGGGACTGTGTCGCCGATGAACGGGGTCCTGCAGTGGACGGCGCGGGTGCTCGACACCCGACGTCGGTGCGAGTGGTGCGGCCGTGAGCTGCCGTCGGCCCGCCACCGGGTCCGCGGCCGCCGGGTCTGTTCGGTCGAACACGCGCATGCGCTCGACGACTGGTGGTCCCTCGGCCCCAGCTGACCGAGCGGGTCCGGGCGAGGTCACCCGAGCCGGTCGAGGAGCTCCTCGGCGGTCAACGTGTTGATGACCCGCTCGGCCGGGACGCCGGTCTCCACCGCGCGCTCGCAGCCTCCTGCCTGCCAGTCGAGCTGACCCGGGGCGTGGGCGTCGGTGTCGATGGCGAAGTCGCAGCCGAGCTCCACGGCGAGGGAGAGCAGCCGCAGCGGCGGGTCCAGCCGCTCGGGCCGGGAGTTGATCTCGACGGCGACACCGTTCTCGACGCAGGCGGAGAACACCGCCTCGGCGTCGAACTGGCTCTCCGGCCGCGGCCGCTGGGTGCCGTTGCGCTGCGTGCGCCCGATCACCAGCCGTCCGGTGCAGTGCCCGAGGACGTCGGTGTGCGGGTTCGCGACCGCCGCCAGCATCCGCTGCGTCATGGCCGAGCGCTCGGCCCGCAGGTCGGAGTGCACGCTGGCCACGACGACGTCGACCCGCTCCAGCAGTTCGTCGGTCTGGTCGAGGCTGCCGTCGACGTTGATGTCGCACTCGATGCCGGTGAGGATCCGGAACGGCGCGAGCTCCTCGTTCAGCTCGGCGACGACGTCCAGCTGCCGCTCCAGCCGGGCCGCCGTCAGCCCGTTGGCGACCGTCAGCCGGGGCGAGTGGTCGGTCAGGGCCAGGTACTCGTGCCCGATCGCGATCGCGGCCTCGGCCATCTCGCGGATGGGGCTGCCGCCGTCGGACCAGTCGGAGTGGCTGTGCAGGTCGCCGCGCAGCAGGGCGCGGAACTCGGCGACGTCGTCGGCCATCGGGACGAGGTCCGCGTGGGTCTCCTCGAGCTTGGCCAGGTACTCGGGCACCTCGCCCTTGTGCGCCTGCACGATCGCCGTCCCCGTCTTGGGCCCGATGCCCTTGAGATCGGTGAGCGTCTTCGTGCGGATGCGCCGCTCGAGCTCGGCCTCGTCGAGGCCGTCCAGGACGGCCGCGGCAGTGCGGAACGCGGCGACCCGGTGCGAGGGCTCGCGGGCGCGCTCCAGGAGGAAGGCGATCCTCCGGAGCGCGGCCGCGGGCGGGAGTGGCTCGGTCAGCTCTTCGCCTTCTTCTGTGCCTTCTTGGCCTTCTTCGCGGCCTTCTTCTGGCTCTTGGCCGCGCGCTTGCTGGCCTTCTCGTAGCCCTCCTCGGTCGCCTTGGCGGCGAGCTTGGCGGTCTTCCGCGCCCGGTAGCCGACGGACGGCTTGCCCTCCGTGTCGACGGCGGCCAGCAGCAGCCCGCCCAGCAGGCCGGTGTTCTTGAGGAAGTTGGAGATCTGGCCGAACTTCTCGGTCGGGTCGTCGTGCTCCCAGAAGCGGTGGCCGGCCAGCGTGGTCGGCACGATGGACGCCGAGAGCACCAGCGCGGTCAGGCGCGGCGCCTTGTTGAGCGCGAACAGCGAACCGGCGGCCACCTTCACCGCGGCGTCGATCTTGACCCACTGCTCGACGTCCCGCGGGACCTCGACCGGCAGCTGCTTGTCGGCGGCCCCGGCGATCTTCTCCACGACGGGAGCGGCGCCGGGCACGCGGTCCTGCGGCTTGCGCAGCGTGCTGATCCCCCCGTAGACGAAGGGTGCGGCGAGCAGTGGCCGGGCGATCCGGCGGACCAACATGAGCAGACCTCTTCCGTGAGCGGAACCGTGTCGATGTCCTCATGCCCAGCTGAGCAGGCGGGACACCCCACCCCGGACCGTAGTGAGGGTTCCCGGCCGCCGCACGGTCGGCGGCACCCTGCCCGGGCGGGTGAGGGCCCCTGTCGTCCGGCGGCCGCACCCGGCACGCTGGGCGGCATGGGGAAGGCGCTGCTGGGGCTGCTGCTCGTCGTGGTCGCCGTCGAGATGATCGCGGTGGTGGTCGTCGGCGTCGTCCTCGTGCTGCTGGGCACCACGCAGACCACGCTCATCGGTGTCGGCATGATGTTCGCCGCCGTGCTGGCCGCCATCCTGACCTGGTGGTTCGCCCGCCGGCGTGTGTGAGGGGACTCGCCGTCCCACCTCGCTCGTCCTGCGGCACGAAGTGCCAGCATGGGATGGGTGGAGACGAGGCGACGCAGGACCTCCCTCGGTCCCGGCTCGCGTCCCTGTGACGTGTGCGGGAGCGAGGACGTCTCGCTGACCGAGTCCCGCCGCGTGCGCCAGGGGCTGGACCGGCTCAACCCGGCGTTCAAGGCCGAGGCGCGCCGGTACGAGCTGTGTGCCGGCTGCGGGTCCAAGCGCGAGCCGGCCTGACCCCCGCGCTGCCGCCCCGGTCTGCCGCCCCGGTCTGCCGCCTCTGTCAGCCGAGCAGGCGGGCCGCTGCGCTGATCAGGTCGGTCAGGTCGACGCTCAGCGCGTGGGCGATGGCCTGCAGGTCGTCGAGGTCGAACGGGCTGTCCTCGCGCAGCTTGCGGGCCACGCTCGCCTGGTTGATCCCGGTCTCGCGGGCCAGCTGCCGCCCCGACCAGCCCCGGTCGGACAGCAGCGACCGGATGACGTCGGCCATCGCGGTGGAGAGCTGCACGGTGACACGGTATTGCAGCGCGTCGCGGCTCTGGTGCTCAGTCGTACGGGTTCGTCAGGACGGCGCGCGCCTCGACCACGGTGAAGGTGACGGGCGGGCCATCGGTGGTCGTGCTCCCGGGGACGTCGACGGCGGCGCTGCCGTCGACGGTGAAGGTCCCGCCCCACGTCGTGGTGAGCGAGGCGGTGTAGGTGCCGGAGGCGTAGTCGTGCGTGATCGTGTGCGCCGGGTACGGGGCGCCCCGGTCGATCGTGGTCAGGTGCGCGCCGTCGCCGGTGTGCCAGGTGAAGCCCTGAGCGGTGGCGACGATGTCGACGGTGAAGCCGCGGATGTCGAGGCTGTAGGTCTGCGTGGTCGGACCGTCGGTGAAGAAGATGACCGGCAGTCCGACGAGGCCGTTCCCCGGCGGCTGCTGGCGGGTGGGCAGCTGGGGGAGCGGGAGCCGCTCGAAGTAGCGGAACACCTCGTCCGGCGACGGTGCCGGGTTCAGCGCCGTGATGTCGATGCACTCCCGCGGAAACGCCAACCAGTCCCCGAACTGCGTCCCTGCCGGGACGCCTGCCGGCACCGGAAGGCCGTCGATCTCCGTGAGGCCTGGAACGACTACTCGGCGCTGCTGGACCACGAGCTCACGGACCAACTGCTCGGGTCCAGATGGGCAGGCGCGGTCATCCGAGTCCTGGCATGGCTCTCCGGCGGCCTCGGCCGCGGCGCACGGGCTCAGCAGTCGGTAGGTATAGGGGTGTGCCTCCGGTGCGGCATTGCTCGCAATGCGGAGACCACCGACGTCCGCGGCGACATAGGCCGCGGTGAGGCTTCCCTCGCCGACACCGACGCTCGGCTCTTCGCATAGCCGCCGGCAGTCGTCCGCTCGCGCGGACAATGCCACGACAGAAGGGAAGAAGGCTGCCGCGGCTATCACGAGCACCAGGCGGCGGCTCATCCGAGCGTCAGGCTGATGAGAACCCACGTCGATCGCTCAGCGTCCCACCTCATGGTGGCGCCGCACGACGCCTGTTCTTGAGCGGTGAACGTCAAGTCGGGGACCGGCTGTCCAGAAGCATCGACCACGCTGAGGGCCGCTTGATCGACGAAGAATGCGACCTCCGTCGAAGAGCCCGATGACGAAGACTGCATCGAGGTGACCGTCAGATCGCCGCCCTCGTAGTGGTAACCGGCTGCTGCGTCTTGCTCCGTGTCCGAAGCAATGCGGATGCAGTCAGCGCAGCCGTCGCTGAATTCGCGCAACGGGGCAGCGTCCATGACGGCGGAGGTCCGATTGATGAGGTCGATGTAATAGCGAGTAAAGGCTTCTGCCCCGGCGGCGTCCCGGGTGCGAGCCTCTGCGGGCATCGGGAAATCGCTCGGGCCCAGGGGTGGGAGCGCCTCGGACGAGGTCGACGCACTGCTGCTCGCGTCGGGCAGCGTCTCGGCGGGCTTCTGCTCGTCGCTGCAGCCGCACAGCACCGCCGCGCTCACCGCCAGCACCGCCGTCGTCCGTCGGGTGAACCCCGCCGCCATGCGTTGCCTCCCCGTCCTCACGGACTGGGGACACTAGCTACTGCCCTCGCGCCGGCGCAGTCATCACTGTGGACAACCGCCCGATCGGGCCCATTGCGGGTCGAACTCGCGGGTCGAGTGCCCTGCAGGACCGGTAGAGCACGGGGAACACCCGCATTGGCTCGCTCTTGCGGTCGAACTCCCGCCTCTGCGGCGCTGCAGCACCGCAGGAGCACGGGGAACACCGCAGAAGCGCCGCCCCTCACGAGGTCCGGCAGCAGTACACGGTCAGCGAGCCGCTCTTCGCGAAGAGGAACTCGGTCGCGGCGTCGCCCATCTCGCCGTCGTAGGCCACCTGCTGCGGACCCGACAGCGAGCGCACCTTCACCGACGTCCCGCTCGACTCCGCGTACCCGGACACCCGGTCGGAGACGCCGAGCAGCGTTCCCAGCACCGCCCGGGTCCGGCTGAACGGGATGTCGGCCCGCAGGTACTGGACGTCGAGCAGCCCGTCCTCCAGCCGCGGGCGCCAGGCCGGCGCCAGCCCCCGCGGGGTGTAGAGGCAGTTGCCGATGAAGAGGATCCAGACCTTCACGTAGCGGCCGTCCAGCGAGAGCTCCACCGGCGTCCCGACGCGCAGGGTCCGCGCCGCGGCCACGGTCATCGCCGCCCACTTGCCCATCCGGCCGGCCAGCGCGTCGCGGCGGCGCACCATCTCCGGGTAGCTGCCGATCGCCGCGGTGTTGAGGAACGGCGTCCCGTTGAGCGAGGCGACGTCGACCTTCACGGCGGCGCCCGAGGTCACCGCCCCCGCGGCCTCCTCGGCGGTGTCCACCCCGACGTCCCGGGCGAAGTGGTTGAGCGTGCCGGCCGGGATGACCGCCAGCGGCAGGCCGTGCTCGAGCGCGATGGCCGCGGCTGCGGCGACCGAGCCGTCACCACCGGCCACGCCGAGGGCCTTCGCCCGACCGGAGGACGCCGGCTCGCCCAGGAGCTCGGCGACCCCGCGGTCCTCCGACATCTCGAGCACCTCGGCCTTCGGCAGCAGCCGGCGGATGTCGGACGCGGGGTCGTAGTTCTCGTCGCCCGACCGCGGATTGACCGCGATGAACAGGCCCTCACCGTCGGCCAGCGCCGGTGCGGAGAAGGCCGGTCGCACCCGGGCCGGCGTCCGCGGCCGGACCGCCCACCACTTCCGGCTGGCCGCCGCAACCGCCGTCCCCACCGCGAAGCCGGCGACCACGTCGCCCGGGTAGTGCACGCCCACGTGCACCCGCGAGTAGCCGACGCCGAGCGCCAGCGGCGCGAGCGCGGCGCCGGCCAGCGGGCTCTCCAGGGCCACCCCCGTGGCGAAGGCGGCGGCCGACGCCGAGTGCCCGCTCGGGAACGAGTGCGTGGTCAGGTCCCGCCGCAGGAGCCGGTGCGGGCCGTGCCGGCCGAGGTCCGGACGGCGACGCGCGAACACCTGCTTGAGCAGGGCGTTCACCACCGAGCTGGTCACCGCGAGCGAACCGAGCCCCCGGATCGCCGCACGCCGGGTCTCGCCCTTGCGCGTCGCCAGCAACGCCGCGATGACGAACCACAGCTTGCCGCGGTCGGCGAAGGTGGAGAGCCGGCGCAGCCAGCGGTCGGCGGGTGAGGCCGGGATCGTGCCGATGGCAGCGTGCAGACGGGCGTCCCAGTGCCGCGGTGACTTCACGCGGCGACGCTAGTTGAAGACGCTCACCCCGCCGGGGCCGACGAGCAGCCCGACGACGATCAGCACGATGCCCCAGAGCAACTGCTTGCGGACGATCGCCACGATGCCGGAGACGACGAGGACGACGGCGAGGATCCAGAGGAGCAGGTCCATGGTGTTCTCCGATGCTGAGAGGGGGCCCCGCGGAGGTGGTCACTAGGCAGCGGCCGGGCTGCCCAAACCTCTCCGACCAGGAGTCACCCGTTCAGGCCTTGCGGCGCGCGCGGTAGGCGGCGACGGTCGACCGGCTCGCGCAGGTGTTGGAGCAGTAGCGCCGACTGGCGTTGCGGGAGGTGTCCACGTACACGTCGTCGCACCCCTCCGCCGAGCAGACCCCGAGCCGCTGCCACCCGTGCTGGGTCACCACCTGCGACAGGCCCATGGCCACCGTGGTCGTCATCTGGTCGAGCACCGGGGCGTCGTCGGGCGTGTAGTGCAAGTGCAGGTCGCCGTCGTGATCGGTGGCGTACGGCTGCGGACGGGCGCGGGTCAGCAGCGCGTTCAGGCCGTCGAGGACCTCGGCCGGGCTCTGCGCCAGGGCGACGGCGCGCACGAGGTCGGCGGTCTCGGCGGCGGCCCGGGCCTCGCCGGCGTCGAACTCGAGGACGGCGCCGGGGGAGAACCACTCGTGGTGTGCGCGGAGGAAGTCCGGCGCCCACGACTCGACGTCGCGGTCGGTGTTGGCCAGGTCGATGGCCAGCTCGACGGCGTTCGACGCGTAGGTGTCATAGTTCATTTGACTCCCTACCCCTGTCTCGATACCGTGGCTCGTAGGTGGTCAACGTCGAATGACCGCCTACATCTTCCTCGAACTCCTGAAACGAGCTCCACCGTGCGTGCGTACCTCTCCGTCTGGCGGCTGCCGTCCGCCCCGGCCCTCCTGGTCGGCGGCTTCGTCGGCCGTCTGCCCTCCGCGATGGTGCCTCTGGCGCTGCTGCTCATGGTGCAGGAGCGAACCGGGTCCTACGCGGTGGCGGGCCTCGCGTCGGCCACGCTCGGCATCGCGATGGCGGGCATGGCGCCGGTCCTCGGTCGTCTCGCCGACCGCCGCTCGCCGCGTCCGATCCTGCTCGCGCAGGCGGTCGTCTACCCGCTGCTGCTCGCCGTCCTCGTCGCCGTCGTCCTCGCCGGCGCGCCGGCACCGGTCGTCGTCGCGGCGTCCGCCGCGGCCGGCGCCGCGACGCCGCTGGTCAGCGGCACGGTGCGGGCGCTGTGGTCGCGCACCGACCCGCGGGTGCGCCAGACCGCCTTCGCGCTCGACGCCACGACCACCGAACTCGTCTTCGTCGTCGGCCCGGCGGTCGTGGCCGCGCTCGCGGTGCTGGCTGCACCGGCCGTCGCCGTGGGGACGGCGGGGCTGCTCGCCGTCGCCGGGGCCGTGTCGATCGCCACCTCGCGTGCGATGCGCGCCTGGGAGCCGGCACCGCACGTGCAGTCCGGCGTCTTCTCCACGGTGCGCGCCCCCGGGATGCCGCGGGTGCTGATCAGCGGCGCCGCGCTCATGGTCGGCTTCGGCGCGATCGAGGTCGCCGTCCCGGCGTTCGCCCAGGACGCCGGCTCGCCCGGCATGTCCGGCGTGCTGCTGGCCGTCTGGTCGCTCGGTTCGGTCGCCGGAGGGCTCTGGTTCGGCGCGCGCGTGCTCAGTGCCTCGCTGCCCCGCCAGTACCGTTGGTTGCTGCTCGGCACGACCATCGGCCTCGCACCGCTGGCCGCCGTCTCCAGCCCGTGGGTGCTCGGTCTGCTGCTGTTCCTCGGCGGCTCGGTGGTCGCGCCGACGCTGACGGTGCAGAACTCGCTGGTGGGGTCGATCGCCCCGGCGCAGGCCACCACCGAGGCGTTCACCTGGCTGTCGACGGTCACGGTGGGGGCCTCGGCGGTCGGTGCGGCGCTGGGTGGTGCGCTGATCGAGGGGTCCGCCGGTGTGCCCGGGGCCCTGGTGCTCGCGGTCGCCGGGGCCGCGGTGGCGGTCGCGGTGACGCTGGTGCCGGGTCGCCGCGTCGTCGTCCCCGCCGTGTCGCGGGAGCGGCTCGCGGCCTGACGGGGGCCTGCGAGGAGCTGTCGGGCCGCTGGTAGTCTCTTCCCCGGTGGTTCCGAGGGGACTCGGACCCCGGGAGGCTTCGCCTAGTCCGGTCTATGGCGCCGCACTGCTAATGCGGTTTGGGTTAATCCCCATCCCGGGTTCAAATCCCGGAGCCTCCGCGCGACACAACTGAACACAGGCACCCGTAGCTCAACGGATAGAGCATCTGACTACGGATCAGAAGGTTAGGGGTTCGAGTCCCTTCGGGTGCACGTCTGGTTGAGACACCGATCTGCCGCGCCGCCCCGACGGGGGAGGCGCGGCAGATTCGTCTCCGGGACCACACGAGCCTCGCGACGGAGAGCGTGCCCGCCGGAACCCATGGCCTCACCCGCGGCGGGCGCCCGGAAGGGCCGGGAGGCATGGCCCGCCCGCCGGCTCCCGTGGTCGACCGGTGACGGCCGTTCGCGACCTCGACGGGCCGGGCATGGCGGGCAACCTGCACCGTAGCGCCACGGGCCTTCGAGCCGCCGGTCACGACCGGCGCCCCCGGGACAACGCATCCGGGGGCGCCGGTCGTCCGACGGCCGAGCTCAGGGCGCGAAGGCGAGGCTGCCCATGGACGGCCCGCACGTCGGCAGCCCGATCCCGGCGAAGGTGTTGCCGGCGACCGTCGGCGACCCGACGGCCCCGCCTTCGAGGTAGACCGCACAGGCCGAACCGCTGCCGGCGGTCCGGGTGATCCGGTTGCCGTCGACCCGGATGCCCGAGGCCGCGTAGCTCTCGAAGCTCAGGGCGATCGCCGGTGCGCCGGTGCTGCCCACCCAGGTGGCGCTGTTGTCGGTGAACGCGACGTCCCGCGTGTCCCACGGCGAGCCGCCCAGCTGGAAGACGGCGCTGGACATGTCGTGGAAGCGGTTCTGCTGGATGACCCCGCTGTGGATCTGCGACAGGCGGATGCCGGCGTCGCTGCGTCCGTCGGTGTCGTAGAAGTCGTTGTCGCGGACCGAGAGCTCCGTGATGATGTGGTGGTAGGTCCAGTCGCCGTCCGGCGGGCTGTCCTGGTCGATGCCCCGGCCGGCGCCCAGCTCGGGGAACGACGTCATCCGCACCGTGTTCCCCGAGAAGTCGACGCCGTCGATCGCGCCGGTGCCGCCGGCGTGGAAGATCAGCGCGCGGCCGGCGTCGAGGAACTGGTTGCCGGTGACCACGGTGTTCTCCATGACCTCGAGCCCGGACGTGACGTCGGGCCCGACGTAGACGCCCGGCCAGCTGCGCTCGATGACGCTGTTGGTGACGGCGTTGTGGGTCCCGTGCAGCTCGATGCCCCCGCTGTAGAACCACGGCAGCCGGTCATGGGAGATGTGGACGCGGTCCACCACCACGTTCGACCCGGTGAAGTACATCGCCGAGAAGTCGACCTGCTCGCGGTTGGCCGACAGGGAGGTGCCGCCGTTGAGGAAGGTGGAGTTGTCCACGCGGAAGTCGTCGCCGCGGTTCTGCATGACGATGTAGTTCTGCCCCGGGGTGTTGCGCATCGTCAGGTCACGGACGGCGATGTGGCTGGCGCCGTAGGTGTAGACGCCGTAGCCGGTGATCGTGCGGCCGGCCGGGACGAGGTTGTTGGCGCCGTTGAAGTCCCAGGTGCCGCCGGAGATGGTCACGTCCGACGCGCCGTCGATCATGAAGAGGTTGCCGCCCCACAGCGTGGGCGAGCCCGCGATGATGCCGTCGGCGAAGGTGAGGACGGCGCCCGGGTCTGCGGTCACCGTCTGGCCGCTGCGCAGCGAGAACATGAAGTCGGCGTTCAGCCGTGTCTGCCGCGGGCTCTCGAACGTCCGGAGCACGTACCTCCCGGCCGGGATGTAGACGTGCTGATTGGCCGCGAGGGCCGCCCGGATCGCCGGGGCGTCATCGGTCCGGCCGTCACCGCGGGCGCCGTAAGTGGCCACGCTGACACCGGTCGGCGCAGGGGCCGCGGCCGGTGCCGGCGGCGGGCTGCTGCTGCTGGACGGCGCCGACGCGGGCGCAGGCGGAGGCGACGCGGGAGCCGGTTCGGAGGCCGTCGCCGGCGGTGCTGTGGCCGGCGGCTGAGCGGTGACCACGCTGCCGGCGCGGGGGGCGTGGGGGCGCGTCGCGCGTGCCCCCGACCATGCGCGGTGGCGGGCGGCGTCCGACACGCTGGTCCCGCCGTCGTCCGCCGGGTCCATCCGCGTGACCAGGAAGGACGCCCCACCCAGGACCGTGAGGGTGGCCAGCACCAGGGAGATGAGCCGGCTCCTGCGTCGGCGGGTCTGCGCCCGGCGGACGCTGGCCCGCGAGGTGGTGTTGCGCACGGGGTCCACATCCCGGCGGCTGGGCCGGGGGGGTGCTGTCGTCGACACTCGCCGTACGTCCTCTCGATCCTGTCTCCTGGCCGGACGCCGGATACCAGAACTTTCGGGGGCAGACGGTAATCACACCGCTGTAATGCGTCACGAACTAGTTGGCTGATCGCCAGCTCAGCCCCTTCCGTCACACCCGTCACACGAACGTCGCCGGCGGCTCCTCGCCCGCCGTCCCCGCACGGGCCCACCCGAGGGGAGACCCCCAGCCCCCGCGGCGCAGGACCAGGGACGGATGGGGGCACTCCCCGATGGGCGAGCGGCTGTCCCGTCGACAGGCTCGTCGCGGCGCGCGGTCCGGAGGTTGTCGGGCTGGCCCGACACCGTCTCCGCCAGCTGGCGGGATGGGTCCGCGCGCCCGTGACCAGCAGATTCAGGGCGGAAGATCCCGCACCCCAGACAGGAGACGGCCATGCAGAGATCGGGCAACCTCGCCGGACGGGTCGGGCGGTGGAGCGCCCGGCACCGCAAGACCGCGATCCTGGGCTGGCTGGCCTTCGTCCTGGCTGCCCTCGCCGTCGGTGCGCTCGTCCCCCAGGGCGAGGTCACCGACAGCGAGGACAGCCTCGGCTCGTCCCGGCAGGCGCAGCAGATCCTCGACGACAACGGCTGGGAGGACCCGGCCGCGGAGATGGTCCTCGTCCAGCGGGACGCCGACGTCCCCCAGGCCGCCTCCGACGCCGCCCTCGCCGACCTCGTGGCCGCCCTGCGCGCCACCCCCGAGGCCACCAACGTCGTCAGCCCGCTCGACGGGGCGCCGCTGGTCTCCGAGGACGGCCGATCCGCGCTGGTCACCCTCGACATCACCGGTGACCCCGAGACGGCCGACGAGCGGCTCGCGCCGATCCAGGACGCGGTCGCGGCGGTCGCCGCCGACCACGGCGACGTCCGCATCGAGCAGTTCGGCGACACCAGCGCCGACGTCGCGATCGGCGACACCCTCGCCGACGACTTCTCCCGCGCCGAGCTGCTGTCGATCCCCATCACGCTGCTCGTCCTGCTGCTGACCTTCGGCGCCGTCGTGGCCGCCGTCGTGCCGCTGCTGTTCGCCCTCAGCGCCTTCATCGCCGCGCTCGGGCTGCTCAGCCTGACCAGCCACGTCTGGCACGTCGACGACAGCGCGCAGATCGTCATGCTGCTCATCGGCCTGGCCGTCGGCGTCGACTACTCGCTCTTCTACCTCAAGCGCGAGCGCGAGGAGCGGGCGAAGGGCGCCGGCCCGGTCGACGCCCTCGACATCGCCGCCGCCACCTCCGGCCGGTCGGTGCTGATCTCCGGCATCACGGTCGTCGTCGCGATGGCCGGCATGTTCCTGACCGGCTTCTCCGCCTTCACCGGCATGGGGTCGGCGACCATCCTCGTCGTCGCCACCTCGGTGCTCGGCTCGCTCACCGTCCTGCCGGCGACCATGGCGTGGCTCGGCGACCGGGTCATGAAGGGCCGGATCCCGTTCCTGGCCCGCCGTGATGGCCGGCCCGGCCGGTTCTGGCCCGCGGTGCTCGGCGTCGTGCTGCGCCGTCCGCTGGTCGCCGCGCTCGTCGCCGGCGCGGCGCTGATCGGGCTCGCCGTCCCCGCGCTGTCGATGGACCTGCGCAACGAGAGCGTCAACGACCTGCCGCAGGACCTCCCGATCATCCAGACCTACAACCGGATCACCGAGGCGTTCCCCGGCGGCCCGTCACCGGCCGAGGTCGTCGTCCAGGCGCCCGACGTCGACGCCCCCGAGGTGCAGGCCGCGCTCGCCGACCTGCGCGAGCAGGCCCTGGCCAGCGGCCAGATGAACGACCCGATCGACGTGGAGACCAACGACGCCGGCACCGTCGCGGTGGTCAGCGTGCCGCTGGTCGGCGACGGCGAGGAGCAGGCCTCCCGGGACGCCCTCGAGACGCTGCAGGAGGACGTCGTCCCCGCCACGATCGGCGCGGTCGACGGGGTGACGGCTGTGGTCACCGGTGACACCGCCGAGTCCGTGGCGTTCGAGGACCTCATGACCGAGCGGACCCCGTGGGTCTTCGCGTTCGTGCTGGTCCTGGCGTTCCTGCTGCTCCTGGTCTCGTTCCGCTCGGTCACGGTCGCGATCACCGCGATCGTGCTCAACCTGCTGAGCGTGGCCGCCGCGTACGGCGTGCTGGTGCTGGTCTTCCAGGAGGGCGTCGGCGCCGACCTCATCGGCCTGGACCGCACCGACGGCATCGTGAACTGGATCCCGCTGTTCCTCTTCGTGATCCTGTTCGGCCTGTCGATGGACTACCACGTCTTCATCCTCGGGCGGATCCGCGAGGGTCACGACCAGGGGCTGCCCACCCGCACGGCGGTCGCGCGGGGGATCACGGCCTCGGCCGGGACCGTCACCAGTGCCGCGGTGATCATGGTCTTCGTCTTCCTCACCTTCGTGACGCTGTCGATGACCTCGATGAAGCAGGTCGGGCTCGGCCTGGCGATCGCGGTGCTGCTCGACGCGACCGTGGTCCGGGCGGTGCTCCTGCCCGCGGTGATGCGGCTGCTGGGCGACGCGAACTGGTACCTGCCGCGGTGGCTGCGCTGGCTGCCGGAGCTGCGGCACGAGGACGCCGTCCCGGTCGCCGTCCCCGCGCCGCGGCCGGTCGACGAGGTGCCGGTCCTGGTGGCCCGCGACTGACTCGCGTGGCATGGGATCCCATGCCCACGTGTCCGGCGCCAGGACGTGGGCATGGGATCCCTTGCCGCGAGGTCAGGGGGCGGCGACTCCGCTCATCGAGCGGCCGAGCGCGCGCAGCAGGTCGACCAGCTGCGCGCGCTCGGCCGTGTCCAGGCCCGCCAGCAGCCGGTCCTCCAGCGCGATGTGGTCGGCGTAGACGGCGTCGATGCGCGCCAACCCCGCGGGGGTGAGCTCCGCGTGGACGACGCGCCGATCCCCGTCGGACCGGACCCGGCGGACCAAGCCCTCGACCTCGAGGCGGTCGATGCGCATCGTCGTCGCGGCCGAGGTGAGCAGAGTGGCCTCGGCCAGTTCCCCGATCGTCCGCCGGTGCGGGGGGCCGGCGCGGCGCAGCTGGGAGAGGAGGTCGAACGCGGCCGTCGTGATCCCGTGCCGGTCGTGCAGGCGGCGCACCGCGGCCCGCCGCATCAGGTCCAGCCGCGCGATCCGGCCGAAGACGCCGATGCTCGCCGGATCGATGTCGGGCCGCGCCGTCCCCCAACTGTCGAGGACCGCGTCGACCTCGTCGGATGCCTGAGCCACGACGCCCTCCGGAGATCCCTTGCCGCAAAGATGACTATGGGCTAACAATGTAAGAACTTACACATCTCGCGGCCGACCCGCCGTCGAGGAGCTCCGAGGGGTGCCCATGGGCGAGCAGCAGGTCATCGGGATCGTCGGCGGCGGACCCGGCGGGATGGCTGCGGCCATCGCGCTGCGGCAGCTGGGCCGCGAGGCGGTCGTCTTCGAGCAGGCCGCGCGGCTCGGCCGGGTGGGTGCGGACATCAACCTGACGCCCAATGCCGTCCGCGCCCTCGACCAGCTCGGCGTGGGGGAGGGGCTACGCCGGACGGCCGCCCGGCCCTCGCACCGGATCAGCCGCACCTGGGACACCGGTGAGGAGACCTCCCGGCTGGAGATGGGTGCAGCCGCCGAGCAGCGCTACGGCTCCCCGCAGCTGACGATCCACCGCGCGGACCTCCTGGACGCACTCGTGCCTGCCCTCCCGGCCGACGCCCTGCGGCTCGGCTGCACGCTCTCGGCGCTGCGCGAGGACGGCGACCGCACCGTGCTCGAGTTCGCCGACGGCGGGTCTGCGGCGGTCGACGTGCTGGTCGGCGCCGACGGCATCCACTCCGTCGTCCGGGAGGCGCTGTTCGGCCCCGAGCAGCCGGAGTTCACCGGGGTCGTCGCCTACCGCGCCGTCGTCCCCGCGGCGCGGCTCGAGGGCGTGCCCAACCTCGGCGCGTTCACCAAGTGGTGGGGCCCCGACCCCGCCACCCAGATCGTCACCTTCCCGCTCAACCGCGGCGAGGACGTCTTCGTCTTCGCCACCCGCCCACAGGACTCGTGGCGCGAGGAGTCGTGGACGGCGCCCGGTGACGTGGCCGAGCTCCGCCGGGCCTATGCGGCCTTCCACCCCGAGGCTCGCGCCCTGCTGGACGCCTGCGACGCGGTGCTCAAGTCGGCGCTCTATGTCCGCGACCCGCTGCCGCGGTGGTCGGTCGGGACGCGCACGCTGCTCGGCGACGCCTGCCACCCGATGATGCCGTTCATGGCCCAGGGGGCCGGCATGGCGATCGAGGACGCCGTCGTGCTCGCCCGCGCGCTGGCCGCGCACGAGCCGGCGGACGCCGCCGCCGCACTGCGGGTGTACGAGGCTGCCCGCCGGCAGCGCACCGCCGACGTGCAGGTCGGCTCGCGCGGCAACGAGTGGCTGAAGGTCGCCGGCAACGCCGACTGGGTCTACGGCTACGACGCCTGGACCGTGCCGATCGGCTGACCGGCCAGTGACCTCTTGCCGGAAAGTCCCTGAGCGCTAAGTTTCTCCTGTGGCCGACGGATCCGTCCCCTGGACGCGGTACGCGGGCGCCTGGCTGGCGATCGGCAGCTCACCGGGTGCGCTCGTGCTCGGGGCCCAGCTGGCCGACGAGGGCGGGCCGCTTCCCCTCGTGTGGCTGCTCCCCGCGGCCGGGCTCATGGCGACGCTCCTGCTGCTGCAGGGCCGGCTGGGCATGCGGCCGCCGCAGGGCGCCGGGCAGGGCTTCGCGGAGCTGAGTCGCGGCTACCTCCCGCCCGCGGCGCGGACGGCGGTCGGCGTGCTCATCGCCGCGGGCATGGTCGGCTGGGTCGGCTTCAGCCTGGGCATCGGAGGCGAGTCGCTGGGCCGGGCTCTGGACGCCCCGGCCTGGCTGTGCGTGCTCGGGCTGGGTGCCGTGGTGGGCCTCCTCGCGCTGAGCGACGTGCGGTACTGGAACCGCGTCGCCGTCGCGACCACCGTGCTCACGCTGCTCGCCGCCCCGCTGCTGCTGCTGGGGGTGGACGGCGTCCGGGCGCCGGTGACCGCCGGCCCCGGCGCCGGGGCGCAGGCCGTGGTCCTGCTCGGCGCGTTCGTCGGCTACGTCGCCGTGTTCATGCTGCGGTCGCCGGACTTCACCGCGGGGCTGGCGCACCGCGGCGGGCTCGTCGCCTGCGTCGCGGCGCTCGTCCTCCCGGCACTCGGGCTGGTCCTCGTCGGCGCGGCCCTGCGCCTGTCCGGTGACACCGGGGGAGAGGCCGGCCTCGCCGCGGTCGCGGCGATGCGGCTGGGCGGGGTGCCGGTGGGCGACCTGCTCGTCGTCGTGGCCGTCGTCGCCCCGGCCATCGCGGCCGCCTACTCCGGCGGGCTGGCCCTGAAGACGTTCACCGGCGTCCGTCCCCGGATGGCGACGTCCGTCGTCCTGGCCCTCGGGCTCGTCCTCGGGGTGCTGGGCTTCCATCGCGGGCTCGTCGACTGGCTCTCCCTGCTGGCCGGCATCGGGCCGCCGATCGCGGTGCCGTTCTGGGTGGAGGCCGCCCGCCGGCGCCGTGGGTACCGGCCGCGGAGGATCCCGACGGTGGTCTGGCTACCGCCCGCGCTCGCCGGTGCCGCGCTCATGGCCGCCGGCGTTCCCGGCGCCCCGCTGCTCGCGCTCGCCTCGGCGGTCGTCGTCGCGGCTGTCTGGGGAATGTCCGGTCGGACGGCTGACGAACCCGCGAACGGGTACACCCTTCCTCGGCACCAGGGCCCGCCTGTGCGCTGAGTCACCCTCCTGACGCGCTGCGTTGCGAGGCTGTTAATAACCAAGACTCTTTGCGCTCAGCTATTGACGGCTCGCGGATCCCCCGGCGACCATCGTCCACGGATGTGGCCTTCCCCACTCGGGGTGCAGGGCCACGGAAGGGAGATCCGGGTGAAGCTCCTGCACGAACCCCTCAGCGGCCAGCGGCAGGTCGTCCTCGGCGTCGTCGGCGTCGTCGGGACCGCGGCGGTCTGGGAGGGGGTCATCCGCTCCGGCCTCCTCGACGTGCCGGGCCTGCCGCTGCCCTCCGGCGTCGTGCGCGGTGTCGGCGACCTGCTCCCCGACAGCACCTTCTGGGATGCGGTCGTCTTCACGCTCGGCGAGTGGATGCTCGGCCTGGCGATCGCGGCCGTGGTGGGCGTCCTCGTCGGCGGCCTGATGGGCGCCTTCCGCAGCGCCTTCCTGGTGTTCGAGTGGCCGGTGGAGGCGTTCCGCGTGCTGCCGTCGGTCGCAGTCGGGCCGATCCTGGTGCTGGTCATCGGCCAGGGCCGGCTGCCGCTGTCGCTCACCGTGGCGCTCGCCTGCGTCTGGCCGGTCCTGCTGAACACCATGTACGGCGTTCGCAGCACCGACACCACCGCGGTGATGACGGCCAAGACCTTCGGCTACGGCGGTCTCGCCGTGCTGCGGTCGATCAAGATCCCCAGTGCGCTGCCGTTCGCCTACACCGGCGTCCGGATCGCCGCCTCGATCGGCCTGCTCGTCGCCGTCAGCGCCGAGCTGCTCATCGGCAACGGCTCGGGCATCGGCGGCTACATCCTGTCCAACACCGCCAACGCCACGAATCTGGACCTGGTCTACGCGGCCACGCTGGTGGCCGGCGTCCTCGGCGTCACCGTGAACCTGGTCATGGCCAAGCTCGACGACGTCCTGTTCGGCTGGAAGAAGGGGCTGGCCCAGTGACCCTGTCCCAGCACGGCACCGAGGTGCACGTCCCGCTCAGCGCCCCCGAGTCGGAGGCGGTCGAGGAGCGCGCCGCCCAGCCGCTCGCCCCTCGCCGCCGGATCCGCTCCGGCATCCCGTGGCCGGTGCGGGTGGTCCTGCGCGTGCTGGCGCCGGCCGCGATCCTGCTCGTCTGGTGGCTGCTGTCGCAGTCGCCGCGGATCGGGCTGTTCGTCAAGGACCCGAAGACGGCGTTCCAGCGGTTCGTCGACGAGTTCCTCTCCGGCGACCCCTCGCGGCTGTTCCTCGGCGACGCGACCTACGACCACCTGGTCCCCAGCGTCGGCCGGGCGCTCGCGGGCCTGGGCATCGCCATCGTCGTGGGGGTCGTGGTCGGCGTGGTCCTGGGCCTCTCGCCGGTCCTCACCGCGCTCTTCCAGCCGATGGTGCACCTCGGGCGCTCGCTGCCCAGCCCGGCCCTGCTCGGTGTCTTCTTCTTCCTGTTCGGCACCGGGGCCTCGCCGAAGATCTTCCTCATCGCGTTCAGCGTGGTCTGGCCGATCCTGCTCAACACCATCGACGGGGTCAGTTCCATCGGGCAGACCCGCGCCCAGGCCGCGCAGGTCTTCCGCATCCCGGGGCGCGACGTCCTCTTCTCCATCGTCCTCCCCGGGGCGTCCCCGAAGATCTTCGCGGGGATCCGGACGTCGCTGTCCTTCGCCCTGATCCTGATGATCATCTCGGAGCTGCAGAAGTCCGAGAACGGCCTGGGCTACCTGCTCATCCAGTCCCAGCGCACCTTCGACTACGCCGGCTTCTGGGCGGTGCTCATCGCCCTCGTGGTCCTCGGCGTGGCCTTCAACTTCATCTTCCTGGCGATCGAGCGCCGCGCGCTCGCCTGGCACCGAGGAGCGACACAGCAGAATGACTGAGGCCCGAGTGACCGAGAACCCCGTGCCCCCGACCGGGACCAGCGCCGAACTGCTGCTCGACGGCGTCTCCCGCAGCTACGGCGACAACCTCGCCGTCCGCAGCATCAGCGCCGAGGTCCCCGCCTCGAAGATCAGCGTGATCGTCGGCCCGTCCGGCTGCGGCAAGTCCACGCTGCTGCGGATCATCTCCGGCCTCGACGAGCCCACCGCCGGGCGCGTGGAGTTCGAGGGCGTCCCCGTCAAGGGCGTCCCCGAGGGCCTGGCGATGGTCTTCCAGGACTACTCGCGCTCGCTGTACCCCTGGATGCGGGTGGACAAGAACGTCGCCTTCCCGATCAAGCACCTGCCGGCCAAGGAGCGGGCCGAGCGCGTGCGGTTCGCCATCGACGAGGTGGGGCTGTCGGGCAAGGAGAAGCTCTACCCCTGGCAGATGTCCGGCGGCATGCAGCAGCGCGTGGCCATCGCCCGCGCGCTGGCCAGCCACCCGAAGCTGCTGCTGATGGACGAGCCGTACGCCTCGGTCGACGCGCAGACCCGTGCTGACCTCGAGGACCTGCTCATGCGGATCCAGGCCGAGCTCGGCATCACGGTCCTCGTGGTCACCCACGACATCGACGAGAGCGTGTACCTGGCGGACCGCATCATCGTGCTCTCGGCGCCGCCCAGCGTGGTGGCCGAGGTCATCGACGTCGACCTGCCGCGGCCGCGCGACCACATCGCGACCAAGACCGACCCGCGCTTCGTCGAGATCCGCGGGCACGTGACCCGGCTGCTCCGCAGCAAGGAGCAGGCGACCTCCGCCTGACCCCGGGAGGTCCCTCGGACCGCCGATCCCGTACGGAGCCGCCGGCTCCCGTGCGTCCATTCAACTCAGTGCTCAGATTCTTACGCCGGAGGTATTCGATGAGGTTCCGTGGTGCGGTCGCAGGTGCCACCGCGTTCGCCATGCTCGGTCTGGCCGCGTGCGGCGGGGACGACGACAGCAGCAGCAGCGACTCCGGGGGCAGCGGTAGCGGCTCCTCCGACGGGGAGCTGGAGACCACCGAGCTCACCGTCGGCGCCCTGCCGCTGGCCGACTACTCCGCCCTGTACTGGGCACAGGAGAACGGCTTCTTCGAGAACGAGGGGCTGACCGTCACCCTCCAGCCGGTCCAGGGTGGCCCGCAGGCCGCGCAGAGCGTGGCCACCGGCGAGCTGGACGTGAGTTTCTCGAACACCATCTCGACGTCGATCGCCGCGCAGAGCGGGCTGCCGATCAAGACCGTCGTCCTCACCAGCGCGCTGGGGCCCGGCGGGCTGTCGGTGTACGTCAACCCCGACTCCGACGTCCAGGACCTCGAGGACCTCGACGGCGCCACCATCGGGATCAACGCCACCAACAACATCGGCGACGTGACCCTGAAGAACCTGCTCAAGGAGGAGGGCCTGGACGACGTCGAGCCGACGTTCGTCGAGGTGCCCTTCCCGGAGATGCTCTCCGGCGTCCAGGCCGGGTCCATCGACGTCGGCTACTCGCCCGAGCCGTTCTCCTCGGCGGCCCTCGCCGCGGGTGAGCGGGAGATCGTCGACCTCGCCGACCCGGACGGGCCCAACGCAGGCCTCGCCGTCTCCAACTTCATCTCCAGCGACCAGTTCATCTCCGACAACCCGAACACGGTCGCCGCGTTCGCCCGGGCGATGTACGCCGCCGGCCAGGACATCGAGGCCCACGAGGCCGACTGGCGCGCCTGGCTGCCGACCATCGCCCAGGTGCCTGCCGAGGTCGCGGCGAACATGGCGATGCCGGACTTCCTGCCGGAGACCGACATCGACGCGATCCAGCGGGTCGACGACATCCTGGTCGACCAGGACCTGCTCCAGGACGGCTACGACCCGGCCGACGACACCTACGTGCCGGAGAGCTGACCGCCCATGACCACCCGAGCCGCTGACGCCTCCGACCTCCCCGAGATCGCCGGTCCGTCCGGCGCCCCCGGGCTCCGGGTGGCCCTGCTGGGCCACGGCGCCATCGGCCGGGTGGTCGCCCGGGAGCTCCTGGCCGGGGCAGTGGACGGCGCCACGCTGGTGTGCGTCGTCAACCGCTCCGAGGTCCCGGAGCTGCCCGTCCCCCGGCTGTCGCTGGCCGAGGCCCTCGAGGTCGCCGACGTCGTCGTGGAGTGCGCCGGCTCGGCCGCGCTGGTCGAGGCGGTCGAGCCGGTGCTCTCCGCGGGGCGCGACCTCGTCGTGAGCTCGGTCGCGGGCCTGCTGGACCCGGCACTGTCCGGGCGGCTCGGCGAGCTGGGCCCCGGCCGGTTGCGGTGCACCCACGGTGCGCTGGGCGGCCTGGACCTCCTCGCCTCGGCGGCGGCCGTCGGTGGCCTGGACCGCGCGGTCCTGCGCACCACCAAGAAGCCGGCGGCGCTGGTCCAGGACTGGATGGACGAGGCCGAGTCGCGCCGCGTCGCCGACGCCGTGGAGGACGTCCTCGTCTTCGCCGGCACCCCGGCCGAGGCGGCGCGCCTGTTCCCCCAGTCGCTCAACGTGGCCGCCGCGCTCGCACTGGCCGTCGGCGACCCCGACGTCGTGCGGGTGGAGCTGCACGCCGACCCGGCCGCCGACCTGACCACGCACCGGATCGAGGCCTCGGGGTCGCAGGGCTCCTACGTCTTCGAGGTCCAGAACCGCCCGACGCCGGGCAACCCGCGCACCAGCGCGGTCGTGCCCTACTCGATCCTGCGGACGCTGAGCGGGCTGACCGCCCGCCCCCCGATCATCGCCTGAGTCCCGGGGGCTGGGGCCTCTTGACCGTGGCTCGGGCCACACCTACATTCGTACACATATCTCTGAGCGCTAAGAAGATGAGTACTCAGATGAGATCCACCGAGGAGATCCCATGACCGATCGGCTGGAGCTCGAGCGGGACGTGCCGAACGCCCCCGCCGAGCGGCCCCCCTCCACGGCGGGCCTGCAGGCGTCGCTGCGGGACGAGATCCCCGTGGCCGGGCGCTGGCAGCGGGGGAGTGGGGCGCCGATCGAGTCGGTCGACCCGGCCACCGGCAAGGTCTTCGCCACGCTGCACGGCGCGACCGAGGAGGACGTCGACCGCGCGGTGCGCGGCGGGCTCCGCGCGGCCACCGAGTCCGGCTGGACGGCGATGCTGCCGCACGAGCGGGCCCGCGTCCTGTACCGCATCGGCGAGGCGATCGAGCGCGACGCCGACACCATCTCGGCGCTGCAGACGCTGGACACCGGCAAGACCCGCGGCGAGACCCGGGCGCTGGCCCTGAGCGCCGCCAACACCTTCCGCTACATGGCCGCGACGTTGGAGACGATGGTCGGGGACATCACCCCCTCCCGCGGCTCCTACCTCACCTTCGCCACGTGGGAGCCGATGGGCGTCGTCGGCGCCATCACCCCGTGGAACTCCCCGATCGCCAGCGACGCGCAGAAGATCGCCCCCGCGCTGGCCGCCGGCAACGCCGTCGTCTCCAAGCCGCCGGTCTGGGCGCCCTGGGTGACGCTGCACCTGGCCCGCCTGGCCGAGGAGGCCGGCCTGCCGGCGGGCCTGCTGTCGGTGCTCCCCGGCCCGGGCCGCACGGTCGGCGAGGCGCTGGTCGCGCACCCGGAGATCTCGAAGATCAGCTTCACCGGCGGCACCACCACGGGCAAGCACCTCGGGGAGGTCGCGGCCCGCAAGGTCATGCCCGTCACGCTGGAGCTCGGCGGGAAGTCGCCGACGATCGTCTTCCCCGACGCCGACCTCGATCAGGCCGTCGCCGGCGTCGTCTACGGCATCTTCAGCTCGACCGGGCAGAGCTGCATCGCCGGCTCGCGCATCTTCGTGCACCGCGACGTCGCCGAGGAGTTCACCGCCCGGCTGGTCGCCGCCACCGAGCGGCTCGTCGTCGGCCCCGGCGACGACCCGCGCACCCACGTCGCGCCGATGATCACGCACTCGCACCGGGACGGCGTCGCGCGCATGGTCGACGACGCCGTCGCCGCCGGCGCCACCGTGCTCACCGGCGGCCGGGTGCCCGAGCACGAGGAGCTGGCCGACGGGGCGTACTACCTGCCGACCGTCCTCACCGGCGTCGCCAACGCCGACCGGATCTGCCAGGAGGAGGTGTTCGGCCCGGTCGCGGTGCTGCTGACCTTCGACGACGAGGGCGACCTGGTCGCGCAGGCCAACGACACGGTCTTCGGCCTCGCCGCCGGCGTCTGGACCCGCGACTTCCCCCGCGCCTGGCGGATCGCCCGCGCGATCAGGGCCGGGACGGTCTGGGTGAACACCTACAAGCAGTTCAGCATCTCCACCCCGTTCACCGGGCTCAAGGAGAGCGGCATCGGCCTGGAGAAGGGCCGCGACGGCATCCGCTCGTACATGCACCAGAAGTCCATCTACGTCGACGTCAGCGGACGCCCGATCGCGTGGGGCGCCCCGGGAGGGTTCGAGCGATGAGCACGAGCACGCAGATCAGCGGCGCACACCCCTACAGCCCCGCCTTCGCCGTCGGCGACCTCGCCTTCGTCTCCGGCGCGCTGTCGGTGGACGCCGACGGCGTCGCCGTCCCCGGCCGCACCGAGGCCCTGGAGGCGGCCACCGCCCGGCTCGCCGAGCGGCTGGAGACGGTCGGCATGACCCTGGAGGACGTCGTGAAGACGACGTACTTCGTCACCGACCTCAGCCTCCGCGCCGAGGCCAACGCCCACTACCAGCAGGTGTTCGCTGACCCGCGGCCGGCGCGCAGCTTCGTCGAGGTGGCGGGCCTGCCCTACGGCGCCACCGTCGAGATCGAGGCGATCGCGCACCGCGGTCGCGCCCACTGAGCCCCACACACCCGACACACCCCGGAGGAGAACGCAGTGACCACCGAGCAGACCACCAGCACCGAGCAGACCGTCCCCGCCGCGGGCGCCGACCTCGAGGCGCTCATCGACTCCGGCCTCGCCACCGCCGACAGCCGCTACGAGGACTGGGACACCCTGGGCTTCCAGGCGGCCAAGGGCGGCGACAAGTTCAAGCGCGCGCAGATCCGCTACATCGGCTCCGGTGCGACCGGCGACCACACGACCGACGACCGCATCCTGCAGGCCGATCACTTCACCTTCTCGAACATGCTGCTGCCGTCGGGGTCCGTCGGCCCCGAGCACACCCACCACGACGTGGAAGAGGTCTTCTACGTCCTCCAGGGCCGCGTCGAGTTCGCCGTCCACGACGTCGAGGACGGCACCAAGAAGGCCACCCGCGTCCTGGGTTACCGCGACCTCCTGCGGGTGCCGGCCGGCGTGCCCCGCTCGCTGCGCACCGTCAGCGAGGAGGACGCGCTGATCTGCGTGATCATCGGGACCCCCAAGCCGCAGCTGCCGACCTACCCGCCGTCGTCCGAGATGTACGGCGTCACGCGCTGACGCGCACCTGATCCACCACACCGAGCTGGGGAGTCCGGGCATGGAGAGGAACCTCGCGGGCGAGGACGGGCCGCACACACTGCGCGTCCAGCAGAAGACCTGGGAGGCCGACGGCATCACGAGCGTGACGCTGGTCGACCCCTCGGGCGGCGCCCTGCCCACCTGGAAGCCGGGTGCGCACCTGGCCCTGCACCTGCCCAACGGGCTGGTGCGCGAGTACTCGCTGTGCTCGGATCCCTCGGACTCGACCCGGTGGACGGTCGCGGTGTTGCGCACCCCCGACTCCCGCGGCGGCAGCACCTGCGTTCACGACGCGCTGTCGGTGGGTGCGCACGTCGCCGTCGACGGGCCGCGCAACGCCTTCCACCTGGAGGAGGCGCCCAAGCACTTCCTCATCGCCGGCGGCATCGGGATCACCCCGATCATCACCATGGCCCGTGAGCTGCAGGCGCGCGGCGCGGACTGGGCGATGCTCTACACCGGCCGCAGCCGGCAGACGATGGCCTTCCTCCGCGACGTCGAGGCACTCCCGCGCGAGCGGGTGCACGTGCACGTCGACGACGAGAACGGCCGCTACCCCGACCTCAAGGCGATCCTGCACAGCCAGGACCCGCGGACGCTCGTCTACTGCTGCGGGCCCACCCCGCTCATGGACGCCGTCGCCGAGGCCATGGAGGACCCGTCGCTGCTGCGGCTCGAGCGCTTCAAGGCGCCGGAGCGGGTCGTCCCCGACGACGAGACCGACGAGGCCTTCGACGTCGTCCTGCAGTCCACCGGGGAGCGGATCCCCGTCGGCCCGGACACCTCGGTCCTGCAGGCGCTGGAGGACGCCGGCGTGCCGGTCCTCTCCTCCTGCACCGAGGGCATCTGCGGCACCTGCGAGACCGGCGTGATCAGCGGCGACGTCGACCACCGCGACTTCCTCATGAGCCCGGAGGAGCACGAGGCGGCCGGGACGATGATGGTCTGCGTCTCCCGCTGCCGGTCCCGCGAGCTCGTCCTCGACCTCTGAACCAGCACCTCACCATCGGAGACACCATGAGCACCGACCGCATGCACTACGCCGACGAGCCGGTGGTCCGGTTGCGGGCCCTGCGCTCGGTCACCCTCGGGGTGCCCGACCCGGTCGCCTCGAAGGACTTCTACAACGAGGCATGGGGCCTCGGGCTCAGCGACGCCGACACCGACCGCTTCTGGCTGCGCGGCACCGGCGAGGAGCACCACGTCCTCGAGCTCCAGAAGGCCGAGCAGAACTCCCTCGGCGGCGTCAGCTTCGCCGTCGCGACCCGGCGCGAGATCGACGACGCGGCCCGCCGCCTCACCGACCTCGGCATCCCGCTGCTGCGCGAGCCCGGTCCCTACGACGACGCCGCGGGCGGGTACGGCCTGGCGCTGGTCGACCCGGAGGGCCGGGTCGTGGAGCTGGCCGCCGACGTGCACGCCGTCGTCCGGCAGGACCAGGGGGGCTACGCGGCGCTGCCCAAGAAGCTGGCCCACGTGGTCCTCAACACCGTCGACATCGACCGGGCCACCGCCTTCTACAGCCAGGTGCTGGGCATGCGGGTCTCCGACTGGTCGGAGCACCAGATGTCGTTCCTGCGCTGCAACCCCGAGCACCACGTGATCGCCTTCAACCAGGCGCCGTGGACGTCGGTCAACCACGTGGCCTACGAGATGGCGTCGGTGGACCACTTCATGCGCGGCATCGGCAGCCTCAAGGTCCACGGCGTCACGCCGCAGTGGGGCCCCGGCCGGCACGGCCCGGGCGACAACACGTTCTCCTACTACACAGACCCCGCGCAGCTGGTCTGCGAGTACACCTCGGAGGTCATCCAGGTCGACGAGGACTCCTGGCTGTGCCGCACCTGGCGGCGCACCCCGGAGCTCTCCGACCAGTGGCGGACCGCAGGACCGCCGAGCACGTCGGTCCGCTCCGCCATGGCGGGGATCCCCGACGCGGGGGCGCGGGCGCGCGTCGACGCCAAGCCGGACTACTTCCTGCCCGTCGCCGAGGACAACGGCGCCGGGCTCGGGGTCGGGGTCGAGGCCTGACGTGTCCGCTCCCGTCCGCACCCGCCTGGCCGGTGGCCTCGCCGTGACCGACGAGGGCGCCGGCCGCCCGGTCGTCCTCCTGCACGGCATCGGCGGCAGCGCCGCGTCCTGCGCGGGGCTGTCCAGCGAGCTGGCCGTCGCGGGCGCCCGAGCGATCGCCTGGGACGCCCCCGGCTACGGGGAGTCCGCCGACCCGGCCGGGGGGGAGGACGTCGACTACTCCGCGCGCGTCCTGGCCCTGCTCGACGAGCTCGGCCTGGACCGTGTGGACCTGTTCGGCACCTCGTGGGGCGGCGTGATCGCCACCCAGGTGGCCGCGCGGCACCCCGAGCGGGTCCGCACCCTGGTGCTGGCCGACTCCACCCGCGGGTCGGCCACCGCTCCGGAGAAGGCCGCCGCCATGCGCGCCCGGGTCGCCGACCTGGCCGAGCAGGGCGGGCGTGTCTTCGCCGCCGCCCGCGCGCCGCGGCTGGTCGCGCCCGGCTGCGACCCGGTGGTGGCCGACGCCGTCCGCGCCGAGATGGCCGAGGTGCGGTTGCCCGGCTACCAGGCCGCCGCCGAGTTCATGGCGGCCACCGACACCGCCGACCTGCTGCCGGGAATCGCCGTCCCGACGCTGGTCGTCGTCGGCGAGCACGACGTCGTCACCGGCGTCGACGAGTCGCGGCTGCTGGCCGAGCGGATCCCCGGCGCCCGGCTGGTCGTCGTCCCCGGTGCGGGCCACGCGGCGCTGACCGAGAAGCCGGCCGAGGTGGCCCGGGCCGTGCTCGAGCTGTGGGGGACCGTATGAGCCGGCTGAGCGTCGTCACCGGTGCCGCCCGCGGGCTGGGCCGCGTGATCGCCGAGACCCTCGCCGCGGAGGGGGACCGGCTCGTCCTCGGCGACATCCGGGGCGAGCTGCTCGAGGAGACCGCCGCGGAGCTCCGGGACGGCGGCGCCGAGGTGTACGCGCTCGCCCTCGACATCGCCGACCCGCGGTCGGTGGCGGAGCTGGCCGAGTGCACGGACTCCCTCGGCGGCGTCGACGCCCTGGTGAACAACGCCGCCCTCGCCGACGGGGTCGGCGGGGACGCGTTCTGGGAGCTCGACGTCGAGGCGTTCCGCCGGATCATGACCGTCAACGCCCTCGGCACCTGGCAGGTGGCGGCGCGGCTGGTCCCGCAGATGCTGGACAAGGGCGCCGGCGCGATCGTCAACGTCGCCTCCGACACGGCCATCTACGGCTCGCCGAAGCTGGTGCACTACGTCGGCTCCAAGGGCGCGGTCATGTCGATGACCCGGACCATGGCCCGCGACGCCGGCCCGCGCGGCGTCCGGGTCAACGCCGTCGCGCCCGGCCTCGTCCGGGTCGAGGCCACCGAGACCGTGCCCGACCACCGGTACCGGCTCTACGCCGAGAACCGGGTGCTCCCGCGCGAGCAGACCCCGCAGGACGTGGCCGATCTCGTCGCCTACCTGCTGTCCGACAAGGCCGGGTTCATCACCGGCCAGGTCGTCGCCGTCGACGGCGGCTTCACGATGGTGCAGTAGGGAGCCTCGAGATGGACCTCCAGTTGAACGGTCGCACCGTCCTCGTCACCGGGGCGAGCTCCGGCGTCGGCCTGGCGACCACCCGCATGCTCGTGGCCGAGGGTGCCGCCGTGGTCGCCTCGGCCCGTGACCTGGACCGCCTGCAGTCTGCCGTCGGCGCGCTGCCCGGCCCCGGCAAGGTGCACGCGGTCGCGTGCGACGTGGTGGACCGCGCGTCGGTCGAGGCGATGGTCGCCGAGGGCGTCGAGGTGTTCGGCGGGGTGGACGGCGTGGTGTGCAACGCCGGCCGGTCGCTGATGGCGCCGATCAGCGAGACGACCGACGAGCAGATCCGCGAGGAGCTCGACCTCAAGGTGTTCGGCGCGTGGAACGTCGTCCGCGCCGCGCGCCCGCACCTGGCCGCCTCCGACGCGGCCTCGGTGGTCAACGTGAACGCCATCCTGGCCAAGCAGCCCGAGGCGCGGCTGGCCATCACCTCCGCAGCCCGCGCGGCGCTGCTGAACCTGACCCGGACCCTGGCCGCCGAGCTCGGCCCCGAGAGCATCCGGGTCAACTCGGTCGCCCTCGGCCTCGTCGACACCGGCCAGTGGCGGCGGCGCTACGACGCCGCCGGCACCGGCTCGAGCTACGAGGAGTGGAGCGCCGAGATCGCCGCGGACCGCGGCATCGCGCTGGGCCGGTTCGGCCGCGCCGACGAGGTCGCGTTCCCGATCGTCAGCCTGCTGTCGCCCCTGTCCTCCTACTGCACCGGCGCCACGATCGACGTCGGCGGCGGCATCTCCCGTTACCTCTGAGTGAGGACCCCCATGTCCAGCACCGAACGACAGCCCACCGGCGGCGACGTCCTCGTCGCCGTCATGAAGCGGCACGGGATCGACACCGCCTTCGGCGTGATCAGCGTGCACAACCTGCCGCTGGTGGAGGCCGTGTCCCGCGAGCTCCGCTTCGTCGAGATGCGGCACGAGGCCGCGGTCGTCAACGCCGCCGACGGGTACGCCCGCGCCACCGGGGGGATCGGCGTCGCGCTCACCAGCACCGGGACCGGGGCAGGCAACGCGGCCGGCTCGATGATCGAGGCGCTCACCGCCGGCAGCCGCGTCCTGCACGTCACCGGGCAGATCGACAGCGAGCACTACGACCCGGCCGCCCCGGGCTCCCCGCGCGGGGTCATCCACGAGTTCCCCGGCCAGCGGAAGATGCTCGAGGCGATCTCGGCGTTCGCCGCCACGGTCCCGTCGGCCGACCGCGCCGAGGCCACGCTGGAGGAGGCGATCGCCGCGATCAGCGGCACACCCGGCGGTCCGGCCAGCGTCGAGTGGCCCTCGGACCTGCAGTACCTGGCCCGTCCGGACGCGCAAGAGGCGTACACCGCCGCCCCGGCCCCCGTCCCGCACCCCGATGACGACGCCCTCGACGCCGCCGCCGCGCTGCTGGCCGCCGCGCACCGCCCGCTGCTCTGGGTCGGCGGGGGCGCCGCGGCCGCGCCGGCGGAGCTGGCCGAGCTCGCGCACCGGCTCGGCGCCGGCGTGCTGACCAGCAACTCCGGGCGCGCGATCGTCCCCGAGGACGACGACCTGGTCATCGGCAACTTCGCCGCCACCCCCGCCGTCGCCCCGCTGCTGACCGAGGCAGACCTGCTGGTGAGCATCGGCAGCCACTTCCGGTCCAACGAGACGAAGGGCTACTCGCTCGAGTTGCCCAAGCGGCACGTGCAGATCGACGTCGACCCCGCCGCCGTCGGCCGGGTGTACCCCGCCGAGGTCGGGCTGGTCGGCGACGCCCGCGCGGTGCTGTCCGCGCTGCTGGACCGGCGACCGGCGCCGTCCACCGAGGCCGGCTGGACCGACCGGGTGCGGGCGGTGCGCGACCAGGTCCGCGACGAGCTGTCCGCCTACATCGGCGGGTACGCCGAGATCTGCACCGGGCTGCGCAGCGTGCTGCCGCGCGAGTCCGTCGTCGCCCGGGACGTGACCATCCCGTCGAGCCAGTGGGGCAACCGGCTGCTGGAGTTCTACGACCGGCGCTCGAACGTCTTCCCGCTGGGCGGCGGCATCGGCCAGGGCCTGGCGATGGGCATCGGCGCCGCGGTGGGGCGACCGGAGTCGCCGACGGTCGTCATGGCCGGCGACGGCGGCCTGGCCGTGCACCTCGGCGAGCTCGCGTCGCTGTGCGGCACGGGGGCGTGGGTCGTCGTCCTGGTGTTCAACGACGGCGGCTACGGCGTCCTGCGCAACATGCAGCGCGCGAACGGCTTCGACGTCACCGGCGTGGACCTGTTCACCCCCGACTTCGGGAAGCTCGCCGACTCCCTGGCCATGCCGTACTGGCTGGTGCAGGGCCCGGGCCGGTTCGAGGACGTGCTCCGCGAGGCCGTCGCCGCCCGCCGCCCGGTGCTCGTCGAGGTCGACGTGACCGCGCTCGACCCCGTGCCCGGCGCCTTCACCCCGCCGGTCCACGTCCCGTCTCCCGAGGGGGGCCACTGAGATGCCCGTCGACGACGAACTGGCCGCCGGCGTCCTGTGCCTGCGCTCGGGCTCGGACCCCGCCGACTGGTTCCTGGACCAGGTCCACGCCCTCGGCGCGGTCGAGTGGGGCCCCGACGGCGACCCGGACCATGAGACCTGGCTCGCGCAGGCCGCCGAGGCGATCTCCCGGCAGGCCGACGGCGGCCCGGTGCACGTGCTCGCCTCCGGGACGGCGGTGCCGCGGGCGCTGCTGCTGGCCGCGCGCCGTCCCGAGCTCGTGGTGAGCGTCCTGGCGGCCGACCCCGAGGTCGACGAGGCCGACCCCGCGTACTGGGAGCTGCTGCGCCAGGTGCACAGCCCGACGCTCGTCGTCGTCGCGGCGCCCCGCCCGGACACCGACACCTCGCAGGCCCAGACCGTCGCCGGCGGCGTCGCCAACGGCGTGATGGTGATCGTCGACGGCACCGCCGCCCCCGTGCACCGCAGCAACCCCCGCTCGTTCGCCGAGTGGGTCACCGCGTTCATGTCCATCGCCGAGGGGCTGTCGTCCCTCGTGCCCCCGGCCAGGGAGGAAGCGCATGCCTGAGCAGTACCTGGAAGAGCACCAGACGCACCCGCACCCCATCAGCCCGTACGAGCAGAAGCTCTCCGGCGCGATCATGGAGGTCTTCGGGCGCGGCGTGCACGACCTGCCCGGCCTGGTCGACGGACTGAACGGGCTGGGCCTCAACGCCCCCGACGGGGGTCCCTGGACCGCGGATTCGCTCCGCGACGAGATGCGCCGACTGGGAGACTGAGATGACCACACCCTCAACCGCGCCCGCCACCACGCCGGTGACCGCGCCGGCCCGCCCGCGGCCGGTCAAGACCCCCAAGGTCGTCGGCACCCGCCGCACCCTCTCGGCCGACGAGCTCGCAGCCACCGGCCTGCGCGACCGCTGGTACCCGATCCTCCCCTCGCGCTTCGTCGGCGCCGGCGAGATGGTCAAGGTCACGCGCCTGGGCGTCGACTGGCTGCTGTTCCGCAACGCCTCCGGCACCATCTCGATGCTCGAGGACCGGTGCCCGCACCGCAGCGCCCCGCTGTCGGTCGGGCAGCACCTCGGTGACCGGGTGGCCTGCCGCTACCACGGCGTCCAGGTCGACGGCACCGGGACCGTCGTGTCGGTCCCCGGCATGCCCGGGTGCGCGCTCGAGGGCAAGAAGGCCACCGTCTCGTTGAGCGTCACGGAGGCGGCGGACACGATCTTCGCGTTCGTGCCGCTCACCGAGGAGTCACGGCCGACGGAGTTCGCGCTGCCGGATCGGCTTGCCGACCCCGCCGTCTCCTGGTTCTCCAACTACGCCGAGTGGGCCGGGCCGTGGCGGTTCTACATGGACAACGTCCTCGACCCCATGCACGGCGCCTTCCTGCACCGGGACTCGCACTCGATGTTCGGCGGTGACACCTCCGCCCGGTTCCGCATCCGGGAGACCGACCGCGGGTTCTTCTTCGAGAAGACCGATCAGCGCGGCGTGAACTTCGACTGGGTGGAGTTCGCCCGCGGCGCGATGGACTACGTCGACCTCGAGATCCCCTACGGCCAGAACGCCGGGCCCGGTGGGGTCTTCGGCATCGTCGGCATGGCCACGCCGATCGACGAGACCCACTCGGCGATCTTCCACTGGCGCACGCGGAAGGTGGAGGGCTGGGAGCGCGAGGTGTGGCGGTTCCTCTACCGGACCCAGCTCGAGGCCAAGCACTGGGCGGTGCTCGAGCAGGACCGCATCGTCCTCGAGGCCCTCGCCGCCGACGCCGACGTCGACGAGCACCTGTACCAGCACGACCTGGGCGTCTCCCGGATCCGCCGGATGTACCGAGCCGATGCCAAGGAGCAGGCAGCCCAGCTGGCGACTCCGGCCGATGCCTGACGGGTCAAGCCCGGCGGGGGAGGGTGCCTCTCCGGAGGAGCCCGCCCCCGCCGGGGAGACCATGCTGCTGACCGTCTTCCTGCGGCACGACCAGACGCAGGACCTGGTGCAGCAACGGGACAGGCTCGACGCGGTCGACTGGTGGAACGGCTTCCCGCCCGAGGGGTGCGAGGTCGTCTCCTGGGTGGTCGCGATGGGCGTGGGCCAGATCGTGACGCTGCGACTGCCGCCCCGCCTGCTCCAGGTGGTGAACGTCGAGCTGGAGCGCCGCGCGTGGGGCGTGTTCCAGACCGACTTCTACCCGACGTACGACTTCCTCGAGACCCGGCAGCGCCTTGTCCGCGAGGCCAACGAGAGGACGGGACGGGCGTGAGGGTCGCCGCGGAGTCGGTGCCGGAGCCGCCGCGGCCCGGGATGTTCAGCAACGCCCGGGTGCACGGCGACCACTTCTTCCTGTCCGGCATGCACGCCGGCGGGCCCGACGGTCCGGTCGGTGGGGGCGACGCCTACCTGCAGGCCGTCGAGACCTTCCGCCGGGTGCGCGAGCTGACCGAGGCCTGCGGCGCCTCGGTGGACGACATCCTGGTGCTGCGCGTCTACCTGACCGACGTCGCCGACAAGGTCGCCGTCGGCCGGGCGCGGTCGGAGGTCTTCTCCGGGGACTTCCCGTGCTCGACGCTCGTCGGGGTGGCCGCCCTGGTCGACCCCGGCCTCAAGGTCGAAGTCGAGGCGCAGGGCATCAGGGGCAGCGCCTCCGGGGCCTGACGGCTGCACCGACCAGACCGTGCCGATCGTCGGCCGGGTGCGGCCGCGTCAGCGTTCGCCGACGGCGGCTGCCTCGGCCAGGTCGAGACCCGGCGTGGCGTCCTGCAGGCAGTCGAACAGCCGGCCGAGCAGGCGTGCCAGGTCGTCGCGCTCCGCGTCGGTGAGCCCCTCGAGCATCCGCGCCATGTTGACGAAGTGCAGGTCGGCCGTCCGGTCGACCAGCTCGCGGCCGGCGTCGGTGAGGGACACGTAGACCATCCGGTGGTCCTCGGGGTCGCGCTCGCGGCGGACGAGGCCCTCCTTCTCGAGACGCTTGACGCGCAGCGTCAGCCCCCCGGTCGTGACCAGCGTCTGCCGGGCCAGCTCGCCGGCGGACAGGCGGTGATGGGACCCCGACCGGCGCAGCGCGGCGAGCACGTCGAAGCCGGGCTCGGTCGTACCGGCCTCCGTGAAGCGCTCCCCGATCGCGGACCGGTAGAGCAGGAAGCTGCGGTGCAGGCGGCCGAACACCTGCATCGCCGAGACGTCCAGGTCCGGGCGGACCCGAGCCCACTGGCCGATGATCTCGTCCACGGCGTCCCGGGGGTGGGTGCCGACGGCGTCGGTCGCGGTCATGGTCCTCCTCGTGCCGGGCGGGCCGGTGTGTCCGCAGCAACATCTTGGCACTGAGAATCTTTCCCCGTTCTGTGATCCGGGCCTCAATCCGGAGGCGCATCCGCCCCCGTCGTCGGGACCGTCCCTGACGTCGCCGGGCCGACCACCGTCCCGGGGCGGGTGGGGCGTGCGGTCCCGGTGGGGTCGGCGCGGCCTCCGGCGCCGGGCCGTCCGGCGCAGCACCCCCGAGGCGTGGCACCCTCGTAAGGTCACACCCGGTCTGGCCCCTCTCCGACCGGCCGGACCGTGGGAGGCATCGCGCGTGGACACGACCGTCGTGGTGCCGACCTTCAACGAGCGCGGGAACGTCCCCGAGCTCGTGCGGCGGCTGGATGCGGCGCTGGCCGGTCGGGACGCCGAGATCCTGTTCGTCGACGACTCGAACGACGACACCGCCGACGTCGTGCGCGAGGTCGCGCAGACCAGCACCCTCCCCGTCCGGCTGCTGCACCGGGAGCGCGACCAGCGCGAAGGCGGGCTGGCCGGTGCCGTCGCCGCCGGGATAGCGGCGGCCCGCGGCGAGTACGTCGTCGTGATGGACGGCGACCTGCAGCACCCGCCGGAGCTCGTGCCGCTGCTGCGCGACAACGCCGACCCGGTCGACATGGTCGTGGCCAGCCGCTACTGCGGTTCCGGCGACTCCTCCGGCCTCTCCTCCTCGTGGCGGCGCGCGGTCTCCAGCGGCTCCACGCTGCTGGCCCGCTCCTGCTTCCCGCGCCGGGTCGGCCGGGTCTGCACCGACCCGATGACCGGCTTCTTCTGCGTCCGCCGCAGCGCCGTGGAGCTGGACCGGCTGCGCCCGCGCGGGTTCAAGATCCTTCTCGAGATCCTCGCCCGCCACGACCTCGCGGTCGCCGAGATCCCCTTCGCCTTCGGCGAGCGGCACGACGGCGAGAGCAAGGCCTCCTGGCGCAACGGCGCCCAGTTCCTCTACCAGATGGCCGCCCTGCGGATGGGCAAGATGTCTCGGTTCGCCGCGGTCGGGGCGCTCGGGACCATCGTCAACCTGCTGATCATGTGGCTGCTGCTGCGCGACACGAGCCTGCACTACCTGCCGGCGGCGGTCATCGCGACCGAGATCGCCATCGCGCACAACTTCGTGCTGCAGGAGCGCTTCGTCTTCGCCGACCTGAGGGCCGAGAACCGGCACCCCCGGTGGCTGCGGTTCCTGCACTCGCTGCTCTACAACAACGTCGACACCCTGGTCCGGCTGCCGGTCCTGGCGTTCCTGGTCGAGGCCGCGAGCGTGCCGTCGGTCCTGGCCCAGGGGCTGACCCTGGCGGTGGCCTTCCTCGCCCGGTTCCTCTTCGTCTCCACCTTCGTCTACCGCCCGCGCCGGTCCCCCGAGGAGGCCCTCGCCGACGCGCCGCCGGTCGACGTCATGGCGATCGCCCCGCTGCAGGGCGTCTCGACCCCCGGACCCGAGGCGGGCCCGGGCGCCGAGGACCGCCCGCCGACCTCTCCGGCGTAGTCCCGCGAGGGCGAGCGCCGGGCCGCCCCCACGCGCTCAGAGCGGGAAGGAGATGTACTTCGTCTGCAGGTACTCGGCCAGCCCCTCGTGCCCGCCCTCGCGGCCGATGCCGCTCTGCTTGACCCCGCCGAACGGCGCCGCCGGGTCGCTGACGACGCCGCGGTTGAGCCCGACCATCCCGGACTCGAGGGCCTCGGCCAGGCGCAGCCCGCGGGCCAGGTCGCCGGTGAAGACGTAGGAGACCAGCCCGAACTCGGTGCCGTTGGCGAGCGCGAGCACCTCCTCGTCGGACCCGAACCGCACGATCGGCGCGACCGGGCCGAAGATCTCCTCCTCGGTGGCGGGTGAGCCGGCGGGGACATCGACGAGCACGGTCGGCGGGTAGAAGTACCCCGGCCCCTCGGGTCGCTCACCGCCGATGACCACGCGCGCCCCGGCCTCGACGGTCTCCTTCACGATCCGCTCCACCTTGCCGACCGTGTCCTCGTTGACGAGGGGGCCGAGTCCGACCCCCTCGTCGTCCCCGCGACCGAGGGTCAGGGTGCCCATCCGGTCGGCGAGCCTCCGGGCGAACTCGTCGGCGACGGCGTCCTCGACGTAGAAGCGGTTGGCCGCGGTGCACGCCTCGCCGCCGTTGCGCAGCTTCGCCACCATCGCGCCCTCCACCGCGGCGTCCAGGTCGGCGTCGGCGCAGACGATGAACGGCGCGTTCCCGCCCAGCTCCATCGAGCTGACCAGCACCTGGTCGGCGGCCTGCTTGAGCAGCCCGCGGCCGACCTCGGTGGAGCCGGTGAAGCTGACCTTGCGCAGCCGCGGGTCGGCCATCGCCGTGCCGGCGACGTCCTTGGCGCTGGTCGTCGGGAGCACGCTCAGCACGCCGTCCGGGAGCCCTGCCTCCGCCAGCAGTTCCGCGAGCAGCAGCGCCGTCAGCGGCGTCTCCGACGCCGGCTTCACCACCACCGGGCACCCGGCGGCGAACGCCGGGCCGAGCTTGCGGGTGAGCATGGCTGCCGGGAAGTTCCACGGCGTGATGGCCAGCGAGATGCCGACGGGCTGGCGGACGACGACCGTGCGGGTGCCGCCGGCCGGGGCCACGCGGTAGTCGCCGTCGATCCGCACGGCCTCCTCGCTGAACCAGCGGAAGAACTCCGCGGCGTAGGTGAGCTCGCCCCGGGCGTCGGTGAGCGTCTTGCCGTTCTCCCGGACCATGAGGAGGGCCAGGTCGTCGGCCCGCGGGCCGGTCATCGCCTCGAACGTGCGGCGCAGGATCTCACCCCGCTCCCGCGGCGCGGTGGCGGCCCAGGCCGGTGCCGCGGCGGCGGCGGCGTCCATGGCCGCGCGGGCGTCGTCGGCCGTCGCGTCGGCGACGCGAGCCAGGACGGAGGCGTCCGCGGGGTCGCGGACCTCGAACGTCGCACCGCCCCCGGCCGGTTGCCAGGTGCCGCCCACGAAGAGCTGGACGGGAACGGGGCGGCTCAGCCCCTCGATGGTCGCGGTGGTCTCGCTGCTGGTCACGGCCCCATCCTGCGCTCGCCCGCCGGAGCCTGCAGGGGTGTTCCCGGCGTCCTCGTGCTCTGCCCCGTACCGATGGGCAGAGCACGAGCGTGCGCGGAGGAGGTTGTGGGGCGGGGGGCCGGCTCTGGCGGTCTGGCCGCGTTGGTCGGTCCATCCAGCGGTGGATGGCCAATGGTTTCCCGGCTGCCCCCGCCCAGGAACACTGTGACCCAGGCCACACGGAGGGGTCAACCCCCGGTCGGCGTGTCCCATCGGTCGACGCGCCGGAGGATCTCCGGGGACAGCTCGGACACCGAGGTCAGCCCGGCGAGACCCAGCGTCAGGTCGAACTCGCCCAGCACGTCGGAGACGACCTGCTGCACGCCCTCCTCGCCGGCGAGCGCCAGGCCCCACGCGAACGGCCGGCCGAGCAGCACCGCCCGGGCGCCCAGCGCGACCGCGACCAGCGCGTCGGCGCCGCTGCGCACACCGCTGTCCAGCAGCACCGGCGCGCGGTCCCCGATGGCGGCGACCACGCCGGGCAGCGCGTCGAGCGCGGCGATGGAGCGGTCCACCTGGCGCCCGCCGTGGGTGCTGACCACCACGCCGTCGACCCCCTCGTCCAGGGCGCGGCGGGCGTCGTCGGGGTGCAGCACGCCCTTGAGCACGATCGGCAGCCGCGTGCGCGACCGCAGCCACGCCAGGTCCGCCCAGGTGATGGAGGGCCGCGAGTAGATGGACAGGAAGGTCTCGACGGCGGCGCGCGGCAGCGGGGAGCGGAGGTTCTCCAGGAGCGGTCCGGGCCACGCCCGGGCCATGCCGACCAGCGCGCGGACGGCGGCGAGCGTGGGCCGCGGCTGCCGGTCCCGCTCCGCCGAGGCGCCCGGCTGCACCGGCGCGGGGGCCTCCGCACGGGCCTCCACCAGCCGCCGGAACACCGGGTCGGACGTGTACTGCGCGATGCCCTTCCCCAGGGCGAAGGGCAGGTGCCCGAGGTCGAGGTCGCGGGGGCGCCAGCCGAGCATCGTGGTGTCGAGCGTGACCACCAGCGCCTCGCAGCCCGAGGCCTCGGCGCGGCCGACCAGGCTCTCCACCAGCTCGTCCGACGTCGACCAGTACATTTGGAACCAGCGGGGGGAGTCGCCCATCGCGTCGGCGCAGGTCTCCATCGGCACCGACGCCTGGTTCGAGAACACCATGGGCACGCCCAGCCCGGCGGCGGCGCGGGCCACCGCGAGGTCGGCCTCCGGGTGCACCAGCTCCAGCGCGCCGACCGGCCCCAGCAGCACCGGCGCGGGCAGCCGCCGGCCGAACAGCTCCACCGAGGTGTCGCGGACGCTCACGTCGCGCAGCACCCGGGGCACGATCGCCCACCGGTCGAACGCGGCACGGTTGGCCCGCTGGGTGGCCTCCTCGCCGGCGCCCCCGGCGACGTAGGCGTAGGCCCGCGCGTCCAGCCGGCGGCGGGCGGCCCGCTGCAGTCCGCCGAAGACCGTCGGCACGCGGGGCAGGCGGCCGTACACCCCCGCGCGGTAGATCTCGTTCTGTCGACGGCGTCCGGTCCCGGCTGCAGATGTCACGCCCGTCACGCTAGGACGCCGCGCGATCGGCGGCGCCTCGGCCCCTCGGCCGGACTTTCTCCCGACACGCCGCGCCGACACGCCAGAACCGTCCGTGACGGACGGTCGGGGAGCCCTCACGGCAGCCATCATGTGGAGGCCGCCGTGGAGACGCTCGATCGCCACCGGCAGTACGACTGCTTGGGGGGAACTGCGTGCCTTTCGGTGCCTCGCCGAGGGTCGTCCGCAGGTCCGCCGTGCTCGGTGTGCTCGTGGGCGGCCTCATCACTCTGGGATCGGTTCCCGCGCTCGCGGTCGACGACCCCACCCGGCCCGACGTCCGGGTCACGCAGGGGCCCAGCTGCCGCCCCGGTGGCGTGGCCGTCGAGGTCACCGGTGCTCTGGTCGCCTACGACGTCGTCCTCGCCACCACCCGCCGGCCGGGCGGGGAGGACCGTGCGCGGGTCGATCCCGGGCAGACGGTCCAGCTGACCACCGGGGACGTCGCCTGGGGCGAGACGATCGACTCCCGCGTGCTGTTCACCGCGCTGGACGGCAGCGGCGCCACCTCGGTCGACGAGCTCGAGGGCTTCGAGTTCACCCGGCCCGCCGAGGCCGACTGCGCCGCCATCGCGCCGCCGACCGGCCCCGCCACGGTGCCGCCGGTGGGCGGACCGTCGGACGCCGGCACCGACGACCTGCCGCCCGACGGCGTGCTGCCCGAGCCGCCGGCCCGCCCCGCGGTCTCCGTCGCCTCGTCGGACCGCGCCACCGGTGTCGCCGCGGGGGAGGTCCTCACCGTCACCGCGTCCGGGTTCGCCGCCGGGGAGGACGTGGTCCTCCGGCTGGCCGACGGCACGGAGCTCGGCGCCTCCGTGGCCGACATCGACGGGCTCGTCGTCGCCGAGGTGACCATCCCCGACGGCGCGCGGTCCGGCGCCACGAGCCTGGTCGTGGTCGGCGCCGTCACCTCCACCACCGTCGCCGTCGACCTGCAGATCGCCGCCGCCACCACCCCGGTGGCGGGCGGCGCCGTCTGGCCGCTCGCGGTCGCCGGCGTGGCGCTGGTCGCCGCGGTCGCCGGGCTGGGCCTGTCGACGCTGCGCCGGCGTGCCGCCCGCCCGCCGTCCGGGAGCGCCTGAGGCCGCGGTCGGTCACCATGGTCCGGTGCCCCCGGACAAGGCCCTGGCGCCCGCCGTCCCCGACGTCGCCGAGCTGGCCGGGGCGCTCCCGCGGCCCGAGGAGACCTGGCTGCGCATCGTGCAGGTCCACGACCGCATCACCCGCCGGGTCGACTCCGCGCTGCACCGCCAGCACGGCATCTCGCTGACCGGGTTCGAGGCCCTGCGGCGGATCGCTGAGGCGCCGGGGGAGCGCGCGAGCATGGGCGAGGTGGCCGAGGCGCTCGGCCTCTCGCGCGCCGGCGTGACCAGCACCGTCAGCCGGCTGGTCGACCAGGGGTACGTCGTGCGGGAGCGGTCGAGCGGCGACCGTCGGCTGCTGCACGCCCGGCTGACCGAGGCCGGCCGGGGCAGGCTCCGGGAGGCGGCGCCCACGCACGACGAGCTGGTGGCCCACCTCCTGGCACACCTGGGGAACGACGCCGCGGCGGTCACCGACGCACTGGCACGGGTCTCCGCGGCGGCCCGGCCCCGCCGCTGACCGACCCGGGGTGGCGTCTGCTCACCAACGGCTCACGAACGGTCGAAACTTCAAGCCCGTAGTGTTTCCGGCCCGGATCGGTAGGGCACGACCTAGATCGTGGGAGGGGTACTCGCGCGCGTCTCGATCGTCGTGCCGACCATCGGCCGGCCGTCGCTGGACGCGCTGCTCGACGCCCTCGCCGCCGCCCCCGGGGACCGGCCCGCCGAGCTGGTGCTCGTCGACGACCGCCCGACCGGCGAGCCGCTGCGGCCGGACCGGCCCGGCCTCCCCCCGGTCCGGGTCGTCCGCACCGGCGGCGGTGGCCCCGCCCGGGCGCGCAACCTCGGCTGGCGGGTCGCCCGCACCGAGTGGATCGCGTTCCTCGACGACGACGTCGTCCCGGACGCCGACTGGTACCAGACGCTCGCCACCGACCTCGCCGACCTGCCGCCGGAGGTCGCCGGCAGCCAGGGCCGGGTGCGGGTGCCCCTGCCGGAGGACCGCCGCCCCACCGACTGGGAGCGCGGCACCGCGGGCCTGGCCACCAGCGCCTGGATCACCGCCGACCTGGCCTACCGGCGCAGCGCGCTGGCCGCGGTCGGCGGGTTCGACGAGCGCTTCCCCCGCGCGTTCCGGGAGGACTCCGACCTCGCCCTGCGGGTGATGGACACCGGCGCCCGGCTGGTCCGCGGCGAGCGGTGGATCACCCACCCCGTGCGGCCGACCGACCGGTGGGTCAGCGTCCGCGTGCAGGCCGGCAACGCCGACGACGTCCTCATGCGCCGCCTGCACGGGCCCGACTGGCGGGCGCCGCACCGGGCCGACGCCCCGCTCGGCCGCCGCCCGCGGCACCTCGCCGTCACGGCTGCCGCCGTCGGCGCCCTCGGCCTGGCCCTCGCCCGCCGGCCCCGCGCCGCCGCGGTCGCGGCGCTGGCCTGGGGAGCCGGCACCGCGGAGTTCGCCCGGGCCCGCATCGTGCCCGGCCCGCGGGACCGCGCCGAGGTGACGACGATGCTCGCCACCAGCGCCGTCATCCCGCCGCTGGCCACCTGGCACTTCCTCCGCGGGGTGGTGCAGCACCGCCGCGTGACCCCGTGGAAGGGCCTGCCCGATCTCGTCCTGTTCGACCGCGACGGCACGCTCGTCCGCGACTACCCGTACAACGGAGACCCCGCCCTCGTGAAGCCGGTGCCCGGCGCCCGCGAGGCCGTCGACGCGCTGCGCGCCCGTGGCGTGCGCGTCGGGGTGGTCAGCAACCAGTCCGGCGTGGCCCGCGGGCTGATCACCCGGGAGCAGGTCGACGCCTGCATGGCCCGCCTCGAGGAGCTGCTGGGCCCGTTCGACACCGTCCAGTGGTGCCCACACGGCCCCGACGACGGCTGCGCCTGCCGCAAGCCCGCCCCCGGCATGGTGAAGACGGCCTGCGCGGAGCTCGACGTCGACCCGGCCCGCTGCGTGGTGATCGGCGACATCGCCGCCGACGTGGAGGCCGCTGCCGCCGCCGGCGCCGTCGGGATCATGGTGCCGACGCCGGTCACCCGGAAGTCCGAGGTCGCCGCCGCGCCGCACGTGGCCGGGACGCTGACCGGCGCGGTGGACGACGTCCTGGCCGGTGCGTGGTGACGCGCACCGTGCTCGTCGCCCGGCTCGACAACGCCGGGGACGTGCTCCTGCAGGGGCCGCTGGTCCGGGCCGTCGCGGCCGGGGCGGACCGGGTCGTGTTCCTCGCCGGGCCGGCCGGGGCCGCGGCCGCCGAGCTGCTGCCCGGGGTCGACGAGGTCTGGACCTGGGCCTGCCCGTGGATCCTCGGCGATCCGCCCGCCGTGGACCCCGGCGACCTGGCCGAGCTGACCGGGCGCCTCCGCGCTCTATCGCCGGCCGAGGCCGTGGTCTCCACCTCGTTCCACCAGTCGCCGCTGCCCCTGGCGCTGGTCCTCCGGGGCGCCGGTGTCCCGCGGATCTCGGCGATCAGCGTCGACTACCCGGGCAGCCTGCTCGACGTCCGGCACAGCGTGGACGACGACCTGCCCGAGCCCGAGCGCGCGCTGTCCCTCGCCCGCGCCGCCGGCTTCGAGCTGCCCGACGGCGACGACGGCCGGCTGGCGGTGCGCCGGCCCCTGCCCCCGGCCGCGCACGCCCCCGGCTACGTCGTGCTGCACCCCGGCGCCTCCGTCCCGGCGCGGGCCTGGCCGGCCGGGCACTGCGCGGAGGCGGTCGAGGCCCTCGCCGACGCCGGCCACCGGGTGCTGGTCACCGGCGGGCCGGGGGAGCGGGAGCTGACTGCCGCCGTCGCGGGCACCCGCGGCGAGGATCTCGGCGGCGCCACCAGCCTCGCCGAGATGGCCGCCCTCCTCGACGGCGCCGCGGCCGTCGTCGTCGGCAACACCGGACCGGCGCACCTGGCCGCCGCCGTCGGCACGCCCGTCGTCTCCCTCTTCTCCCCGGTCGTGCCGGCCGCGCGGTGGGCGCCCTACGGCGTCCCGAGCGTGCTGCTCGGCGACCAGTCCGCACCCTGCCGCGACACCCGGGCCCGCGTGTGCCCGGTGCCCGGCCACCCCTGCCTGACGTCGGTGAGCCCAGCCGACGTCGTCGCTGCCGTGGAGAAGCTGGTGAGTGGATGAGGGTTCTGCTGTGGCACGTGCACGGCTCCTGGACGACGGCCTTCGTGGCGGGCAACCACGACTACCTCGTCCCCGTCACCCCCGATCGGGGTCCCGACGGCCGAGGGCGCGCACGCACGTGGGACTGGCCGGCGTCGGTCCGCGAGGGAACGCCGGAACAGCTGCGGGACGCCGACGTCGACGTGGTGGTCCTCCAGCGCACGCGTGACCTGGAGCTCTGCCGCGAGTGGCTGGGCCGGGAACCCGGGCGCGACCTCCCGGCGGTGTTCCTCGAGCACAACGCCCCCGGCCTCGAACCCGGCGACGGGCCGGTGCCGCACACCCGCCACCCGCTGGCCGACCGCGACGACATCCCGGTCGCGCACGTCACGCACTTCAACCGGCTCTTCTACGACAACGGCCGCGCACCCACCACGGTGATCGAGCACGGCATCGTCGACCCCGGCGACCGCTGGACCGGCGAGCTGGCCCGGGCCGCCGTGGTCACCAACGAGCCGGTGCGCCGCGGCCGCACGGTCGGCGCCGACCTGCTGCCCGGCCTCGCCGGCGTCGCCCCGGTCGACGTCTTCGGCATGGGCCTGACCGGGCTGCACGAGCGGTACGGCCTCGACCCCGACCGGGTGGCGCTGTTCGACGACCCGCCGCAGGCCGCCATGCATGCCGAGCTGGCCCGCCGCCGGGTCTACGTGCACCCGGTGCGCTGGACCTCGCTGGGCCTGTCGCTCCTGGAGGCGATGCACCTCGGCATGCCCGTGGTCGCGCTGGCGACCACCGAGGTCGTCGAGGCGGTGCCCGCGGACGCCGGCGTCATCTCCACCCGCCCGGAGCGTCTCTGGGAGGGGGTGCGCCGGTTCCTCGACGACCCGGACGCAGCCCGGCTCGCCGGCAAGGCCGCCCGTGCGGCGGCGCTCGAGCGGTACGGCCTGGCCCGCTTCCTGGCGGACTGGGACCGCCTTCTCACGGAGGTGACCCGATGAGGATCTCCCTGGTCAGCGAGCACGCCTCGCCCCTCGCCGCGATCGGCGGGGTCGACGCCGGTGGGCAGAACGTGCACGTGGCGGCGCTCGCCGCGGGCCTCGCCGCCCGCGGCCACGACGTCACGGTGCACACCCGCCGCGACGACGTCGCGCTGCCCGACGAGGTCGTCGTCCAGGACGGCTACCGCGTGCGGCACGTCGCCGCCGGCCCGGCGGAGAACCTGCCCAAGGACGACCTGCTGCGGCACATGCCCGAGTTCGCGCGGGTGCTGCGCCGCGGGTGGGCCGCCGAACGCCCCGACGTCGTGCACGCGCACTTCTGGATGAGCGGGCTGGCGTCGGTCGCGGCGGCCGGGACGATCCCCGTCCTGCAGACCTTCCACGCCCTCGGCTCGGTCAAGCGCCGCCACCAGGGCGCCGCCGACACCTCGCCGCCGCAGCGGGTCGCGCTGGAGCGCGCGCTGTGCCGCAACGTGCGCCACGTCGTGGCCACCTGCTCCGACGAGGTCTTCGAGCTGCGCCGACTGGGGCTGCCCCGCGAGCGGGTGTCGATCGTCCCGTGCGGCGTGGACACCTCGGTGTTCACCCCGAGGGGCCCGGTCGCGCCGCGGACCGACCGGCCGCGGCTGCTCGTGCTCGGCCGGATCGTCGAGCGCAAGGGCCAGGACGACGCCGTCCGCGCCCTGGCCGCCGTCCCCGACGCGGAGTTGGTGGTCGTCGGTGGCCCGCCGGCCGACGAGCTGCACCGCGACCCCGAGGTGCAGCGGCTGCGGGCCGTGGCCGCCTCGGCCGGCGTCGCCGACCGGCTGACCTTCACCGGCTCGGTCGCGCGGCCCGACGTCCCCGCCTGGATCCGCTCCGCCGACGTCGTCCTCGCCGTGCCCTGGTACGAGCCGTTCGGCATCACGCCGCTGGAGGCCATGGCCTGCGGCCGCCCCGTCGTCGCGACCGCCGTCGGCGGGCTCGTCGACAGCGTCGTCGACGGCACCACGGGCGACCTCGTGCCGCCCCGGGACCCCGGCCGGCTCGGCGAGGTCGTGGCCGCGCTGCTGGCCGACGACGCACGACGCGCCGCCTACGGCGCCGCCGGTGTGCGGCGGGCGCGCTCCCGCTACCGGTGGGCGCGCGTCGCGGCCGACACCGAAGCCGTCTACGCCTCGGTCGTGGGCACCCCGATCGAGTCCGAGAGCCGCACGACGCGCGCCGTGGAGGTCGCCCGATGACTGTCGCCCCGCACTCCGCCGGCGAGGTCGTCTCGCCCGACACCTGCACCCACCTCACCGGGCACGACCACGTCGCGTCCCTGACCGCGGCACTGCGGGACGTGACCGGCCACGTCGACACCCTCGACCGGTGGGGCCGGCTGCTGGCCGACGTCCTCTGCGGCGAGCGGCGCGGCCGCCTGATGGCCGCCGGCAACGGGGGGAGCGCGGCCCAGGCCCAGCACCTCACGGCCGAGCTCGTCGGCAGGTACCGCGCCGACCGGCCGCCGTTCTCGGCGATCTGCCTGACCGCCGAGACCTCGTCGCTGACCGCGATCGCCAACGACTACCCGGCCGACGAGCTGTTCGCCCGCCAGGTGGAGGCGCACGGCCGGGCCGGGGACGTCGTCGTGCTGCTGTCGACCAGCGGTCGCTCGCCCAACGCCGTCACCGCGGCCCGCCGCGCCCGCGAGTGCGGCATGACCGTGCTGGCGATGACCGGACCGGCCCCGAACCCGCTGGCCGCGGAGGCCGACGAGGCGGTGTGCATCGACTCGCCCTGGACGGCGACCGTGCAGGAGTGCCACCTGGTCGCGCTGCACCTGCTGTGTGCCGCCTTCGACGAGGCGGTGCTGACCGAGCCGGCGCGGGTCCCGGCGACTCGCCTCGGGGTCGCCCGGTGAGGCCGCTGGTCGTCGTCGGCGACGCCCTGCTGGACGTCGACCTGGTGGGCACGGCGTCCCGGCTCACCCCCGACGCACCGGTGCCCGTCGTCGAGGACGTCGAGCGGCGGGAGCGGCCCGGCGGTGCCGCGCTGGCCGCGGTCATCGCCGCGGCGCAGACGTCGCGGCCCGTGGTGCTGGTCGCCCCGATGGCCGACGACGACGGCGCGGACCGGCTGCGCGCCCTGCTGGCCGGCCGGGTCCGGCTGGTGGAGATCCCGGCGACCGGCGGCACGGCGGTCAAGCAGCGCGTGCGGGTCGGCGACCACTCGGTGGCGCGGATCGACTCCGGCGCACCCACGGCCGGCCTCGGCGCCCTGCCGGAGGAGGCGCGGGCGGTCCTCCGGGACGCCGCCGCGGTCCTGGTCGCCGACTACGGCCGCGGGACGACGGCGTCCGCGGAGGTCCGCGAGGCGCTCGCCGCCGCCGGCGGGCCGGTGGTCTGGGACCCGCACCCGCGTGGGGCGGACCCGGTGCCCTCGACCCGGCTGGTCACGCCCAACGGCGCGGAGGCCGCCCGGGTGGCGGCGGTGGACGTCGAGGGCGACGGGCTCGCCGCGGTCGGTGCCCGGGCCGAGGCGCTGATCCGGCGCTGGGGGGTCGGCGCGGTCGCGGTGACCCTGGGCGCGCGCGGTGCGCTCCTCTCCTACGGCGAGGGCGCCCCGATGGTCGTGCCCGCCGTCCCGGTGACCGGTGGGGACCCCTGCGGCGCCGGTGACTCCTTCGCCGCCGCGGCCGCGCTGCTGCTGGCCGACGGCGCCGTCACCGGGGAGGCGGTGGCCGGCGCGGTCGCCGCGGCGTCGGCGTTCGTCGGCCGGGGCGGCGCCACCGCCTGGGACGCGGGCCGGCCCGACGCCCCGGCCCCCAACGTCATCGCCGAGCCGGGGGTGGACTCCGTCATCGCCCGGGTGCGTGCGGCCGGTGGCGTCGTCGTCGCGACCGGTGGCTGCTTCGACCTCATCCACCCCGGGCACGTCGCGACCCTGCGGGCCGCCCGCGGGCTCGGGGACTGCCTGGTGGTCTGCATCAACTCCGACGCCTCCGTGCGGCGGCTCAAGGGGCCCTCGCGGCCGCTGGTGACCGCCGCCGACCGGGCCCGGGTGCTCGAGGCCCTCGAGTTCGTCGACGCGGTCGTGGTGTTCGACGAGGACACCCCCGCCGAGGTGCTCGACCGGCTCCGGCCCGACGTGTGGGCCAAGGGCGGGGACTACGCCGGCGCCGACCTCCCCGAGGCCGCGGTGCTGCGGACGTGGGGTGGCCAGGCCGTCGTCCTGCCCTACCTCGACGGGCACTCCACGACGGCGCTGGTCGAGCGCTCCCGCACATGAAGGACCCTGCTGCCCCCCACGCCTCGCAGGCTCGGCGCGGGCCCCTGCAGCAGGGCCGTTCCAGTGATGGGTCCGATCGACCTGTTGCGTTGATCTTGCGGCCGCTGGGGCTGGGGGACCTGCTGACCGGGGTGCCCGCGATCCGGGCGGTGCGGGCCGCCGTCCCCGACCACCGCCTCGTGCTCGCCACCACACAGGCGCTCGAGCCGCTCGCCGGACTCATCGACGCGGTCGACGAGGTGCTGCCCGCCCGGGAGCTGGAACCCCTGGACTGGACCGGCCCGCCGCCGGAGCTCGCCGTCGACCTGCACGGCAAGGGGCCGCTGTCGCACGTCGTCGTCGCCGACCTGCACCCCGGGCGGCTGCTCACCTTCGACAGCCCCGGCTACCCCGGACCGGCCTGGTACCCCGACGAGCACGAGGTGGCTCGGTGGTGCCGGCTCGTCGCCGAGGGGCTGGGCGTCGAGGCCGACCCGGACGCGCTCGACCTCGCCGTCCCGGACGTGCCACCACCGGTGGCCGGGGCCGCGATCGTGCACCCCGGCGCGGCGTTCCCCGGCCGGCGGTGGCCGGCGGAGCGGTTCGCGGCCGTCGCCCGGTACCTCGCCCGCGCCGGGCACGACGTCCGGATCACCGGGGGTCCTGCCGAGGAGGGCCTGGCCCGGGCGATCGCGGGAGCGGCCGGCCTGGGGGAGGACGCCGTCCTGGCCGGGCGGACGACGTCGCTGGAGCTGGCCGCCGTCGTCGCCGCCTCGGCGGTCGTGGTCAGCGGCGACACCGGGGTGGCGCACCTGGCCACGGCCTACCGGCGGCCCTCGGTGGTGCTGTTCGGGCCCGTGTCACCCGCGCTGTGGGGGCCACCGCCGCGGCCCCGGCACGTCGTCCTCTGGCACGGCGACGGCACCGGCGACCCCTGGGGCACCGAGCTGGACCCGGCACTGGCCCGCATCACCGTCGACGAGGTCCTCGACGCGCTGGAGCGGGTGATGGCCGCCTAGCGCTGGCGGATCGCCTCGAAGAGCACCGACTGCAGGTCGTCGGGGTCCTGCGCGGAGAAGGCGCCCCCGCCGGTGGCCTCGGCCATCTGCTGCAGTGCCGCCAGGTCGGCCTCGGGGCCGAGGGCGACCCCCACGAGGAGCACCGGACGGTCGGGGTCGGCCTCCGCGCGCAGTGTGTCGATCAGCCCCTGCAGCGAGATGCCGCCCGCGTCGTCGTCGTTGGTCCCGTCGGTCAGCAGGACGACGCTGGAGACCGCGCCCTCCTGGTACTGCTCGCGGGCGGCCCGGACCGCCGCCAGCGCGGTGTCGTAGAGGCCGGTCCCGCCTCCGGTGAGCGACGAGGGCAGGCCTTCGAGCTCGGCGGCCAGGGCATCGCGCTGGCTGGTGCCGTCGACGTCCGCGTCGAGCCCCCGCAGCGGCTCCCGCTCGACGTAGTCGTTCTCCCCGTCGACCTTGTACGCGAACGTCCACAGCCCGACGGAGAACTCGTCGGGCAGCCCGGCCAGCGCGGTCGCCGCGGCGTCGACGGCCAGCGAGATCCGGGTGCCGCCGGCGGCCGGCGCCTCCATGGACTTCGAGGTGTCGATGACCGTGAGCAGCCGGGACGGCGCGAGGATCCGGTTGGCCTGCTCGATGGCCGCGATCGCGGCGTCGGGCTCCAGCGGCAGGGGCGCCGGCTCCTCGACCTGGGTGCCGGTGTCCGGCCCCGCGGCGTCGGGGGCGTTCCCGTCGGCGTCGCGGAACCCGGCCGCGCGCACCGCGGCGGCCGCCTCGTCGGAGGTGAGCGTGGCCACCACGGCGTCGACGGCGGCGCCCCGGTCGCCGTCGGAGTCGGCGGCCCGCAGGACCGGGTAGTCCATCGAGGGCGAGCCGCCCTCGGGGTAGACGGCCACGGCCTGGGAGTCCCCGGCCAGGTAGGTGGCGATCACGTCCTGCTCGGTGGCGGCGAACAGCCCGGCGTCGGGGTCGCCGTCGATGGCGGCCTGGCGGACCTCCTCCAGCGTCGCGCCGGCCGCCGACAACGACAGCGACGCGCGGAGCTCGTCATCGGAGATCGGAGTGCCGTTGCCGGTCTCCTCGACGGCGAGGGAGACCCCGAGCTGCCGGGCCTGGCCGGTGAGGTCGGCGGAGGGGACCGAGCGCCCCGCGGTCAGGGCCTCGATGACGACGTCCAGCCAGCCGGGCGTGCCGTCCGTCCAGCCCAGCTCCTCGGCCGAGGCGCGGCTGGTGGCGAGGACGACGGGGGAGGTGGCCATCGACCCGGCGGACTCGAGGGTGGCGCCCTCGACCTGGGCCGGCCAGATGGAGGAGTCGGGCACCCACACGTCCGGGACGCCGGACTCGGCCCCGGCAGTGATCGCGGCAGAGGTCTGCAGCGGGTCCTCCGCGGTCACGTCGGCCGTGACGCACCCGCCGGGCGGGTCGTCGGCGAGCAGTTGCTGGGCGACGGGCGCGAGCTCGGGCGCCACGGTGACCCGGATGGACTGCGTCTGGTCACAGGCCGCCGCGTCGTCGTCGGAGCCGGTCAGCCACCAGACCAGCCCGCCGGCGACGAGCACGACCACGGCCAGCGCGGCGACGAGGACGACCGGGGATGGTCGCCAGCCGCGCTGGTCGTCGTCGCTGCTGGGGGAGGCGTGGCGGCCCATCGATACACTCCGTCGTCGTCCGGACACTCATGGCGACCCCGTGCGCCGACCCCACAGTAGAGGCACGAGGGGGTGTGCCGGTGCGACGACCGTGCGTTCAGCCGACGGCGAGCTGTGTTGCCTCCCGCTGGGCGGCGAACCAGGCGACGGTGCGCCGCAGCCCCTCCTCGGAGGGCACCTGGGGCCGCCAGCCGAGCAGCTGCTCGGCCCGGGTGGTGTCGGGACGGCGGACCTTCGGGTCGTCGACCGGCAGGTCGATGAACTCCACGGGGGACTCCGAGCCGGTCATCTGCACGATCCGCTGCGCCAGCTGCAGCATCGACAGCTCGTCGGGGTTGCCGATGTTGACCGGTCCCGCGTGCCCGGAGGAGGCGAGGGCGAGGATGCCGCGGACGGTGTCGTCCACATAGCAGATGGACCGGGTCTGCGAGCCGTCGCCGGCCACGGTCACCGGCCGCCCGGACAGTGCCTGACCGACGAACGCCGGGATGGCGCGGCCGTCGTCCGGCCGCATCCGCGGGCCGTAGGTGTTGAAGATCCGCACGATGCCGGTGTCGGTGCCCTTCGACGTCCGGTAGGCGGTGGTCATGGCCTCGCTGAACCGCTTCGCCTCGTCGTAGACGCCGCGCGGGCCGACCGGGTTGACGTTGCCCCAGTACTCCTCGGTCTGCGGGTGCTGCAGCGGGTCGCCGTAGACCTCGGAGGTCGACGCCAGGACGTACCTGGCCCCCTTGTCGTGCGCGAGCCCCAGGGTGTGCAGGGTGCCGAGGCTGCCGACCTTGAGGGTCTCGATCGGCATCTTCAGGTAGTCGAGGGGGCTGGCCGGCGAGGCGAAGTGCAGGACGAGGTCGACCGGGCCGGGCACGTGCACGAAGTCGGTGACGTCGCAGCGCACCAGCCGGAAGCCGGGGCGCTCCATCAGGTGGACGACGTTCTGTGGGGAGCCGGTGAGGAAGTTGTCGAGGCAGACCACCTCGACCCCGCGGTCGAGCAGGTGCTCGCACAGGTGCGAGCCCAGGAAACCGGCTCCTCCGGTCACCACCGCCCGCCGGATCGTCCGCGTCGCGTGCACCATCCCAGCTCCTCCTCGAGCCCCGGCCCGGCGCGCCCTGCTCACGCGCCTCCGCCCTCCTACCCGGGCGGCGGACGGCGACACTCAGCTCTCTAAGTGGTTTGCCCCGGGAACGCCGACGGGCCGCCGGCCTCCGCGAGGAGACCGGCGGCCCGCCGGGGGTGGTGCTGGTTATCCGACGGCTTCCTCGTCGGGGATGCCGCTCTCCGGCGGAGCGATGGGCTCGCCGTCGTACTCCTCGATGTCGGCGTCGCCGGTGTCGGTGACCAGCAGCGGCGTCAGTTCCTCGCCGACGCCCTGGTCGTTGAACTGCACCACGGACATGCCGCTGATGCCGGCGTGCCGGTCGGTCGAGAACCGGAACGGCGTGAACGACGGCCCGCGCCAGTCGCTCCCGGCCTCCTCCACCGCGGCGACCAGGTCGTCACCGGTGGGGTTGCGGCCGGCCGCCTGCAGGGCCTGGACCATCGTGTAGGCCTGGGCCATGCCGTAGACGCGGGTGTTGGTGAGCACGCCCTCCTGGCCCGACTCGTCCCAGATGCGCTGGAACAGCTGGATCCACGGGTTGTCGACCTGGTCCACCGTCGGGATGTACGCGGTGGTCATGATGCCCGCCAGGGCCGACGCGCCACTCACCGCGCCCTGCGAGAAGGCCCCGAGCAGCGAACCGACCAGGTCAGGGGCGGACCCGACGTTCGAGTACCACCACTGCGGCGTGTAGTTCAGGTTCCGGGCGGCCAGCTGGGTCAGCGCCGTGTAGGGCGGGGTGTTGAACCCGAGCACGAAGTCGGCCCCGGAGGACTGCAGCGCCGCCATCTGCGGCCCCACGTCGATGTTGCCGGACGTGTAGGTCTGCACCTCGACGATCTGGTCGTCGTCCAGGTACTGCCGGACGCCCCGCTCGCCGTCCTCGCCGAAGTCGTCGTCCTGGAGGAACAGCCCGACCTTCGCGTCGGGGTAGTTCTCGGCGATGTACTGGCCGATGATCTTCCCCTCGCTCTCGTAGTCGGTCTGCCAGCCGAACGTGTACGGGAGGTTCTCCGGGTCGTCCCACAGCGAGGAGCCCGAGGCGACGAAGAGGTCGGGGACCTCCTCGGTGTTGAGGAAGTCGAGGACGGCGTTGTGCGTGGCCGTGCCGAGGCCGCCCATGATGGCGAACACCTCCTCGTCCAGCACCAGCTCGCGGACCACGGTGCTGGTGTTGGTGGGGTTGTAGCCGTCGTCGCGGTAGACCCACTCGATCTGCCGGTCGTAGACGCCGCCGTTGGCGTTGACGTAGTCGAAGTACGCCTGCACCCCGGTGGGGATCTCGCTGTAGCCCGGCGCGGCCCGGCCGGTCAGCGGGTAGTGGGACCCGATGGTGACGGTGTCCTCGGTCATGCCCGGGCCGGTGGCCTCGTTGTCCGCGGCGGTGCCGGTGTCGCCACCTCCACCGCTGCTGTCGCCACCGCCACCGCTGTCGTCGTCGCCGCCACAGGCGGCCATGGTGGTGGCGATCGTCGCCGCGGCCAGGACGCTCACGAGGCGTCGGGAGTTTCGCGTCAAGGGTTCTCCTCGTGGATAGCCCGGGCAGCTCTGCCCGGGAGACTGGGGGATGCAGCGCGCGTGGCGACGAGGGATGCCGGCCACGGGGGAGATGACGGTCTCGTGGTGGCGGATCACCTCCCGCCGGCTGCGGCGGTCGCGCGAGCGGCACGCCGTCGGAGGAGGGCCAGCCGGACGGTGCCGACGAGCCCGGCGGGGGCGAAGAGCATCGTCACGACCAGCAGCAGGCCGTAGACGACGAAGGAGGCCTGCGAGGCCTGTGCCTCCTCCATGTCGAAGACGTCGCGGCCGATGTCGATGAGCCACGGCGGGAGGAAGACCAGCAGCGCCGAGCCCAGCAGCGCCCCGGTGAGGGAGCCGAGCCCACCGATAACCACCGCGGTCAGCAGCGACAGCGACAGGACCGGCAGGAAGGACCCCGGAGCGGCCAGCTGGACCACGATCGCCAGCACGGCTCCCGCCAGGCCCGCGGCGGCGGCGCTCACCACGAAGGCGAGCACGCGCCAGCTCCCGAGGGAGATGCCGGCGAGCTCGGCGGCCACCTCCTGGTCGCGCACCGCGCGCCAGGTGCGGCCCATCCGGCTGCGCATCAGGTTGGCGAGGAAGAAGTAGGTGACCAGCAGGCAGGCGACGGCGATGTAGGCGACCCACTTGTCGTTGAGGCCGCGCCCCGACGCGCCGGACAGCTGCTCGACGGCGTTGTCGAACCACTCCGGCCGCTCCGGCGGCCGGACGGTGATGCCCTGCTCGCCGCCCAGGGTGTCGCTGAAGTACAGCGCGAGCCCGGGGATGCCGACGGCGAGCGCGAGCGTCGCGCCGGCGAGGTACGGGCCGTGCAGGCGGGCGGCGGCGACCCCGACCAGGGCACCGACGACCGTCGTCGCGGCGATGGCGGCCAGGAAGACCAGGAAGAGGGACGGCGGCTCGTCGCCCCGCTCGACGTCGAGCATCAGCGCCGTCGTGTACGCGCCGACCGCCATGAGCGCGCCGTGGCCCAGGGAGATCTGCCCGGACAGGCCGGTGAGCAGGGTCAGCCCCCCGGCGGCGACGGCGAGGTAGGCGACGTTGCCCAGCTTGATGTTGGTGTTGAGCTCGGTGCTCTCGAGCAGCAGCACCGCCAGGGCGGCGCCGACCACCAGGATCAGCAGGTGGCGGAGGAGGGTGAGGCGGGGGAGGAACGACCGGCGTCCGGTCGCCCGGGCCGGCGACGCGTTCGCCGCCGCGGTGGCGGTGGACGGCGCGTCGTCGGACGCTGCGCCCGGCTCGCCGGTGGGGGTCTGGGTCTCGCTCACGGTCACGCCCTCCGCGCTGCGGTGGTGGAGAAGAGGCCGCCGGGGCGGACCAGCAGGACGACGACGAGGATCACCAGCGACGCCATGCCGAGCAGCGAGTCGTCGAGGTAGCCCCGCACGTAGTTGAGCGCCAGGCCCAGGAGCAGGCCGCCCACGACGGCGCCGATCGGCGAGTCCAGGCCACCCAGCACGGCGGCGACGAAGCCGAAGACGATCAGCGTGTCCATGAAGGTCGGGCCGACGAAGGAGACGTCACCGGCGATCAACATGCCCGCCAGCGCACCGACCGCCGCAGCGAGGGCCCACCCCAGGGTGAGCATCCGGCCGACCCGGACGCCGAGCAGCCGGGCGACCTCCTGGCCGAAGGCCGATGCGCGCATCGCCAGCCCGACCCGGGTGAACCGGAACAGCGCGGTCAGCGCCAGCATGGTGACGAGGACGGCGGCGACGGTCCAGATCGAGTTGGGCGACAGCGAGAGCAGGGTGAAGCCCTCGCGCACCTCGTAGCCGACCTTGCTGAACGGCGGGACGAACGCCCGCTCGTCGACGCCGGCGACGAGGGCGACGATGCCCTGGATGGCGACGAAGAGGCCCAGCGTGACGATGACGGCGTTGAGCTCGGGACCACCCTCGACGGGCCGGATGACGACGCGCTCGATCAGCGCCCCCATGACCAGGCCGGACAGCAGGGCGACGACCAGCGCGAGCCAGTAGGACCCGCCGGCGTCGATGACCGCCACCGCGATGAACGTGGTCGCGGCGGCCATGGAGCCCTGGGCGAAGTTCACGATCCGGGTGGACCGCCAGATCAGCACGAGCGCCAGGGCGAAGGCGGCGTAGACCGAGCCTGACACCACCCCGCCGAGGGTGAGGCTGAGGAATTGCTCCACGAGTGGACTGCCTCCAGAAGACGAGTGGGTCAGAAGCCGAGGTAGGCGTGCCGCAGGTCCTCGTCGGCGGCGAGGGTGCGGGCGTCGTCGGTGACGACGACGCGGCCGAGGTTGAGCACGACGCCGGTGTCGGCGACCGAGAGCGCACTGCGGGCGTTCTGCTCCACGAGCAGGACCGACAGGTTCTCGCTGTCGACCAGCTGCCGGACCAGGCCGAAGATCTGCGCCACGATCCGCGGCGCCAGGCCGAGCGAGGGCTCGTCGAGCAGCAGGACCCGGGGGCGGGCGAGCAGTGCGCGACCGATCACGAGCATCTGCCGCTCGCCACCGGAGAGCGTGTGCGCGGGGTTCTCGCGCCGCTCGGCGATCCGCGGGAACAGGTCGTAGACCCGGTCGAACTCCTCCCGGCCGACCTTGCCGCGGAAGAGGGAGCCGACCCGCAGGTTCTCGTCGACGGTGAGCTCGGCGATGACGCCACGGCCCTCGGGGACGTGCGCCATGCCCTTGTGCACCATGGCCTCGACCGGGGCGCGGGTGATGTCCTGCCCGTCGAGCAGGACCTGGCCCGACGTGGGGCGGACCAGGCCGCTGATCGTGCGCAGCAGCGTCGTCTTGCCCGCACCGTTGGCGCCGAGGACGGCGGTGATCCGGCCGGCCTCCGCGCGCAGCGACACCCCGTCGAGGGCGCGCACCGGCCCGTACGAGGTGGTCAGGCCCTGCACCTCGAGCAGCGCGCTGGCCGTGGCCGTGCCGCCGCCGGTCCCTGCGCCGGCCGGCGCTCCCTGACCGGATGCGGTGCTGCCGTGCGGCTCAGCCACGGGGGGCCTCCTCGGTGCCGGCCGGAGCCGGAGCGGTGTGCCGGCCGCCGGACAGCTCCGCGGCGTCGGCCTCGACGTCGACGTCGTCGCCCAGGTAGGCCTCGGTGACGGCGGGATCGGCGCGGATCTCCTCGGGCGTGCCGACGGCGATCTGCTTGCCCGAGTCCAGGACGGTGATCCGGTCGCAGACCCGCATGACCAGGTCCATGTGGTGCTCGACCAGCAGCACGCTCATCCGGCTGCACAGCACGCGGATGAGCTCGCCGAGCTCGTGCATCTCGTCCTCGGACAGACCGCTGGCCGGCTCGTCGAGCAGCAACAGCTCCGGCTCGGCGACCAGGGCCCGGGCGAGCGCCACCCGCTTCTGCACGGGGTACGGGAGGCTGCCGGGGTAGCGCTCGGCGTAGGCGACGGCGTCCAGTTCGGCGAGCGCGTCCAGCGCGCGCCGGCGCAGCCGCTCGTCGTCCTTGTCCGCGGTCGGGACGGCGAACAGGGCGGAGAAGAACCCGGCCTTGGCGTGCCGGTGCGCGCCGACCATGACGTTCTCCAGCACCGTCATGCCCGGGAACAGGGCGACGCCCTGCAGCGTGCGGGCGATGCCGAGCTTGGACAGCTGGGCCGGCCGGAGGCGGCGCAGCTCCTGGCCGCGCCAGGTGATGCGGCCCGACGAGGGCCGCACCAGGCCGCAGGCGACGTTGAACATCGTCGTCTTGCCGGCGCCGTTCGGGCCGATCAGCCCGTGGACCTGGCCCGGCTCGACGGTCAGGGACACGTCCTCGAGCGCGGTCACGCCGCCGAAGGCGACGTGGATGCCGGACATCTCCAGCCGCGCTGTGGGGGACCGGTCCGGTCGTTCGGTGGTGCGGTCGTGCGGCGGTTCCGCCACGGGCCCACATCTCCTCGGGGTCTAGGAGGTCGCCCGACCGGGTGAGGTCGGCGACGATTGGGTCACGGCTACGTCCCCAGGAGATTGCCCGCTGGTGTCGGCGGTCACAATGGGCGCAACGCACAGTGATCGACAACCCGTGTTGTGCGCAGCGCAGCGTGGCAGGAGGTGGGCGGTGCACGTGTTTCCGTCGGAGGTGGCGGACCGGCTCAGTGACGTCGCGCCACAGATGTTCGACCAGGTGGACGCCATGGTGGATCGCATGGTCGACGTGCTCCTGCGGACCGAGCCGGCCTACCGCGAGCTCGACCTCGTGGAACTGCGCCGGTCCAGCCGGGCCGGTCTGGCCGGCGGCGTCCGCAGCCTGGTCGGCCTCGCCGGCGGGACGAGCGAGGTGCACAGCTCGGAGGCGCGTGAGGTGGGCCGCCGCCGTGCCGCCCAGGGCATCCCGCTGGAGGCCGTGCTGCGCGCCTACCGGCTCGGCGGGCAGATCACCTGGGAGACGCTGCTGGCGGTCGCCCGGGATTCCGGCGCCGCGAACGACACGCTCCTCGTCGAGGTGGCCGGCTCCGTGTGGCGGACCAACGACGTGGAGTGCTCCGCGCTCGCCGAGGGCTACCGCGAGGAGCAGCGGCGGCTGGACTCCGTCGACGAGGCGGCCCGCAGCCACGTGCTGGACGGGCTGCTGGAGGGCCGCGGCGGTGACCCCTCGTTCGTCCGTGCGGCCTCGGAGCTGCTCGGCATGCCGCTGGCCGGCCGGCTGCTCGCCGTCGTGGCGATCCCGGACGCCGGCGGGACCGCGCCCCTGGTGGATCCCGCCGCGGGCCTGCTGCGCCGCGGGGTGCGGTCGGTGTGGGGCGAGCGCTCCGGCGCGCAGGTGGGCGTCGTGGCCCTCGGCACCCGCCGGTCGACCGACGTCCTGGGCTGGCTGCGGGCGATGGCCACCGGACCGGTCGGCGTCTCCGCCGAGGTCGAGGGCGCCGGCGGCGTGGCCACGGCCTACCGCCTGGCCGAGACCGCGGCCCGCACGCTGCCGGTCGGCACCCGTCAGGTCGTGACCATCGACGACCGGCTGCCGGAGGCGCTGCTGAGCAACTCGCCGGAGATCAGCTCCCGGCTGGTCGGGCAGTCGCTCGGTGGGTTGCTGGAGCTCCCCGAGGAGGAGCAGGGGGTGCTGCTGGAGACGCTCGCGGCGTTCCTGGCCGCCGACGGCTCGCCGACCCGGGCCGCCGACGAGCTGTACTGCCACCGGAACACGGTCATGCACCGGCTGCGGCGGATCGAGTCGGTGACCGGGCGCAAGGTCACCGACCCGCGGGCCCGGCTGCTGTGGCAGCTCGCGCTGCTCATCGCCCCGCAGCTGCGGGCTGCCCGGCCCGCCGCCTAGCTACTGGAGGTAGCCCTCGACCTCCGAGGCGGGGCGCACCTCGGTGTCCTCCGGGTCCTCGTCGTACTGGCGCTTGGCCCGCCGCTGGCGCAGGAGGTCCCAGCACTGGTCGAGCTGCACCTCGAGCTCCTGCACGCGCTGGCGCTGGTCGTCGGTGTGCTCGCCGCTGTCACGGAGCTGGTGCTCCTCCTCGACCAGGGCGTGGATGCGGCTCAGGAGGTCGGTCTCGTCCATGATCGCCATCCTGCCCCCCGCCTCCGACGGGGAAACGGTCAGACCCGCTCGGGCAGCCGGCCCTCGACGAAGGCGGCCAGTCGCCGGGTGACCGCTCCGCCGGCCCGGCCCAGCGCCAGCAGCGCGGCCCGCTCCAGCGGCACCCGGAGCTTCCGGGAACCGGCGGGTGCGGCGGCCCGCACCGCGTGGCCGGCGGCCACCAGCTCGGCCCAGGGCCGGTCCAGCTGCTCCTGCACCCGGGCGAGCGCCGCTGCCGTCGGCCCGGCGTTCCCCTCCACCATGGCGGTGACCAGCGCGGGGTCGCTGCCGGCGACCCGCGTCCCGTCGCGGAAGCTGCCCGCCGCCAGCGAGAGCGCCAGCGGACCGGCCTGCCCCGCCGCGGCGGCCAGGGCTGCGGCCAGCAGGTGCGGCACGTGGCTGATCGCCGCGACGGCGTCGTCGTGCTCCGCGGCCGTCACCGGCACCACCTCGGCGCCCACGGCCAGCGCCACCTCGGCGACCCGCAGCCAGCGGGACAGGTCGGTGCCGGGCTCCAGGCACACCGCCCACCGTGCGCCGCGGAAGAGCGCGGGGTCGGTCGCGGCGTGCCCCGAGCGCTCGGTCCCGCACATCGGGTGGCCCCCGACGAACCGGCTCCCGACCGTGGCCCCGACCGTCCGCAGCACCGGCACCTTGACCGAGCCGAGATCGGTCACCGTCGCCGCCGGGTCGAGCGAGACCTCGGCCAGCGCCGCGGGCATCGCCGGCACCGGCACCGCCAGGACGACGACACCGGTCAGCTCCGACCCGATGCGGACCCCGCGCTCGGCGGCGGCGGCCCGCGCAGCGGGGTCGACGTCCCACCCGGTGACGTCGCGGCCGGCCTCGACCAGCGCGGCGGCCAGCGACCCACCGAGCTGGCCCAGGCCCACCACCCCGACCGGCGGGGTGGGCATCGTGGGCACCGGGAGTGCGGCGTCGGCCATGATCAGAGGCTATGACCCACGCGCTCCTCCACCACCGCGCGCCATGACCCCCCGTCCCTTCCTCCTCAGCCAGCAGATGGCCGACTACGTCCGGGCGAGCTCCGAGGCGCCGGACGACGTCGTCACCGACCTCATCGCCGAGACGTCGGCCATGGCCGAGCGGGGTGAGCTCTCGGCCACCATGCAGATCGGCCCGGACCAGGGCGCCTTCATGCAGCTGCTCACCCGCGCCCTCGGCGTGCGGACGGCGATCGAGATCGGCACCTTCACCGGGCTCTCCGCGCTCAGCATCGCCCGCGGCCTGCCCGACGACGGTCACCTGCTCTGTCTCGACCTGAACGCCGACTGGACCGCGGTCGCCCGGCGGTACTGGGACCGGGCCGGCGTCGGCGACCGGATCGAGCTGCGGCTGGGCCCGGCACTGACCTCGCTGCGCGCGCTGCCCGCCGAGCCCACGTTCGACCTCGCGTTCGTCGACGCGGACAAGACGGGGTACGCGGCCTACGTCGACGAGCTGCACCCGCGGATCCGGGAGAACGGCGTCATTCTGCTGGACAACACGCTGCGCGGTGGGCACGTGCTCGAGCCGCGCAGCGACGACGACCGGGCCATCGCCGAGCTGAACGTGCGGCTGGCCGCCGATCCGCGCTGGGAGACCGTGCTGCTGCCGCTGGCCGACGGCCTGACGATGCTGCGCCGGCGATGACCGCGGGACCCGACGCCGGCGGTCCGGCCAGCTACGCGCTGCTCGTGCGCAAGACCGGGGGCAGGTGGCAGGTGCAGCTGCTGGCCGAGGACGCCGGGGACGAGCTCCCCGTGCTCGAGCGGGCGCTGGGGGAGCCGGGCGCAGGGGAGTGGCCCGGGCCGTTCGTCGTCGTCGTCGACTCGCGGCTGTACTTCGTGCTGCTCCGGCACGGCCCCGGCGGCATGGTCCGGGCGTTCATCTCCGACGCGACGATGCAGGAGTGGCTGCTGGCCAGCGAGGTCGTCGAGCGCTACGGCATCGCGGTGGACACCGAGGGCGCCTTCGACGACGACGAGACCGGCTGGCCCGGCGGTGACCTCGACGTCCTGGCCGACTACGGACTGCCCGCCGACGAGCTGCGGCCGATCGTGACCGCCGACGACCTGTGGGCCGACGAGATGGTCGAGCGGATCGCCGGCCGGCTGGGCTTCGCCGACGAGCTCGCCGCGGCGGTGACCTCGTGACCGCGACGGTCTCCGCGGTCCTGTTCGACCTCGGCGGGGTGATCACCGAGAGCCCGATGACCGCCTTCGCCGCCTACGAGGCCGAGGCGGGCCTGCCCGACGGGCTGATCCGCCGGCTGAACAGCACCGATCCGGACGCGAACGCCTGGGCCCGCTACGAGCGCGGCGAGCTCGACACCGACGGGTTCTGCGACGCGTTCGAGGCGGAGGCGCTGACCGCCGGGCACCGGGTGGACGCCCGGCGGGTGCTCGCCGCGCTGGCCGGGGAGCTGCGACCGGCGATGCTCTCGGCCGTCGACGCGCTACGGGCGGCCGGCGTCCCGTTGGCACTCGTGTCGAACAACGTGGCGCCGATGGAGCGGACCGGCCGGCTGGGCGACCTGCTCGGTCTCTTCGACGCGGTCGTGGAGTCGTCGGTGGAGGGCGTGCGCAAGCCCGAGCCGGAGATCTACCGGCGGGCGCTGCAGCGGTTGTCCCAGGCCGTGGGCCGCCCGGTGGCGGCGGCGGACTGCGCCTACCTCGACGACCTGGGCATCAACCTCAAGCCGGCGCGGGCGCTGGGCATGCACACGATCAAGGTGGTCGATCCCGCGGCGGCGCTGGCGGAGCTCTCGGCGCTGGTCGACCTGGACCTGACCGGCGTGGGCACCAGCCGGTGAGCACCGACCCCGCTCGCTCGTGCTCTGCCCAGCCCACGGGGCAGAGCACGAAGGAGGCGGCGGCACCTGTCACTCCGGCTCGCTCGTGCTCTGCCCAGCATGGTGGGCAGAGCACGAGCATCCGCGGGGGTACCCCGTGACCGGCAGCGGGGGCGCCGAACCGGGCCGGGAGGTGCTCGACGCCGCCATGGCCCGGGCGCTGGAGCTCGCGGCCGCAGCGGTCGAGTGGGGGGACACGCCGATCGGTGCCGTCGTCCTCGGGCCGGACGGGACGGTCCTCGCCGAGGCGGCCAACGAGCGGGAGAAGCGCGGCGACCCCACCGCGCACGCCGAGGTGCTCGCCCTGCGGGCGGCCGCCCGCGTGGTCGGCGACGGCTGGCGGCTGACCGGCACGACGCTCGTCGTCACGCTCGAGCCCTGCACGATGTGCGCCGGGGCCAGCGTGCTCGCCCGCGTCGCGCACGTCGTCTACGGCGCCGACGACCCGAAGGCGGGAGCGGCCGGATCGCTCTGGGACGTGCTGCGCGACCGGCGGCTCAACCACCGGCCGCAGGTCACCGGCGGGATCCGGGGCGAGGAGTCCGCCACGCTGCTACGCACGTTCTTCCGGGCCCGGCGGAGCCTGTAGTCTCTCCGGCGGTGGCGTGTCCGAGCGGCCGAAGGGTCCCGCCTCGAAAGCGGGTGAGGTGCAAGCCTCCGTGGGTTCAAATCCCACCGCCACCGCCAGCACACCGACGGCGGCGCTCGTCCGGGCTCGAGGCCCGGGCCGGCGCCGCCGTCGTGCTTCCGGGATCAGCCCGCGGGGACGTCGAGGTCGACGAGCAGTCCGCCGTCCTCACGGCGGACGAAGGTCACCGCGTGCGTCTCGTCCTGCGTCTCGCCGGGCCGCGAGTAGCGCAGGTCGGTGGTCGCGGTGATCCGGTTCCCGTCGACCGACACGTTCCGGACGTCGAGCAGCTCGACGTCGGACCACGTGCCCCAGAACCCGACGTAGGAGTTCTGGCTGATCTGCGACTGCAGTGAGGGGCCGGTGAGCGCGTACGCGCTCCGGGCGTCGCCGGGCAGCAGCGAGTAGTACCGGCCGAGCGTCTGCTGGACCTCCGCGACGGGATCGTCCGCCGGCGGGGACTCCGACGTCGGCGGCGCCGGCTCCGTGCTCGGGGACGACTCGTCGCCGGCTCCCGAGGTCGTCCCCTCGGTCGGCTCCGCCTCCTCCGACGACGGTGCCGCGGAGGAGGACGACGACGGGGCCGACGGCTCGGCGGCCGGGTCGTCGCCGTCGCCGTCCGCCAGCGTCAGCCAGGTGACCCCACCGCCCACCAGCAGCAGCAGGACCAGGCCGGCCACGAGCAGTGGCCAGCGGCGACGTGGCCGGGCGGTCGAGCGGACGGCCGGAGCCGGCGCCCGGACCGGGGCCGGGGGAGGGACCGGGGCCGGGGGAGGGACCGGCGCCGGCTCCGGGACGGGGGACGGCTCCGGGGTCGGCGTCGGGTCGGCGACCGGGGTCGGTTCCGCGACCGGGGTCGGTTCCGCGACGGGCGTGGGTTCGGGAACGGGCGTGGGCTCCGCGACCGGGGTGGCTCCGGGTGCGGGGCTCGCCAGGGCCGACGTCGGTGTCCGCACGGGGGAGGGCCGCAGTTCGGGGCGCGCGAGCAGCACGGTCGTCGGGTCGCCGTCCCGGCCCGCCGCGAGCCGCGCCAGCCGGTCGCGGACCCGCTCCATCGTGGGCCGGTCCGCCGGGTCGTCGGCCAGCATCTCCATGAGCGGCGCGGTCAGCGAGCCCGCGCGGCCGGGCGGGCGGACCGAGCCCTGCGCGACCCGGTGCAGCAGGCGGAGGGCGTTGTCGTCCATGCCGAACGGCGGCTGGCCCTCCAGGCAGGTGTAGAGCGTCGCGCCGAGCGAGAAGACGTCGCTGGCCTCGCTCATCTCCGTGCCCTGGGCCACCTCGGGCGCCAGGAAGGCCGGCGTCCCGGTGATCTGGCCGGTCTGGGTGAGCGTGACGTCGCCGATGGCGTGGGAGATGCCGAAGTCGGTGATCTTCACCAGTCCCTCGACCTCGCCGCCCTGGCCGACGAGGACGTTCGCCGGCTTCACGTCGCGGTGCACGATGCCGGCGGCGTGGGTGGCGGCCAGCGCGTCGGCGACCTGCGCCCCGATCTGCGCGACGGGTTCCGAGCGCAGCGGACCGTCGTCGAACAGGACCTGCGCGAGGCTCCGCGACGGCAGGTACTCCATGACCAGCCACGGCTGACCGCCGTCCGTGGCGACGTCGTAGACGGAGATGGCGTGCGGGTGGCTGAGCCGGGCCGCGATCCGCCCCTCGCGCAGGGCACGCTGGCGCTGCTGGTCGACCAGCTGCTCGTCGGCACCGGCGGGCGGCAGGATCTGCTTGACGGCCACCTGCCGGCCGAGCAGCTCGTCGCGGGCGCGCCAGACGGTGCCCATGCCGCCGCCGGCGATCTGCGCCATCAGCCGGTAGCGGCCCGACACCAGGTGGCCTGGACCGATCACCTGCACGTGCGGTCCTCCTCGCGCCGAGCCCCGGGCGGCACCGGCTCAGACGGAACTGGGCACGCCGAAGCGGCGGGCGTACTCCTCCTGGGCGCCGGCGGGCAGGGCGTCGTAGAGCTCGCCCAGCTCCTGCACGGCGTCGGGGGAGAGGTCGTCGAACAGCGTCGACCAGGTCGGCGGCTCGTCGTAGCTGCGGGTCAGCAGCAGCTCCCACGCCTGGGTCTGGCGGTCCCGCTTGCTGCGCTCGGCGGCGAACTCGGTGAGGTAGCGGTCCTTGGCCGCCGACTTCTCCTCGCTCGTCGCACCGGGCGGCAGCCCCGCCGGGTCGGCGCCCTTGAGCACCGCGACGATGGCGTCGACCACCTCGGGCCGTGGCTCCGCTGCGCTCATCCCGACCGCCTCCCGATCTCCGGCTGTTCCGGCCGGGCCGCTGGCGGCGCCGACCGGTTTTCCATTCCCATGCGTCCGTCGCTCAACCGTCCGCCACGGCCGCATCAGCGACGTCCCAGGTCACAGGGGCGGAGGGCTACCGTGCCCCGACGCCCGACCGCTCCGAGCTGCGGACCGCCGGGCACGCCGCGAGGAGCCTCCCATGCCCGAGATCACGACCGCCACGTCACGCCCTGCCCGGCCGGGCAAGGCGGTCAGCCGGCGCAGCCGGATGAGCAGCACCCCGACGCCGGTCCCGCCGGGGGCGCGCCGGCCGCGGCCGACGCTGCGCCCGACGTCCGGGCAGCGGCTGCGCTACCGGTTCGACAACGCCCTGTCCCGCGGCCCCGCCGTCGTCATCGGCTGGCTGGCGCTGCTCACGCTGGCGATCTTCGTCGTCGCGGGCCTGGCGTTCTGGGCGTTCCGCATGGAGGGCGTCAACGGCGAGGGTCCCGTGCCCAACCCGGTCGAGGGCATCTGGCAGGCGATGCTGCGGGTGGTCGACGCCGGCACCTTCGCCGGTGACTCCAGCTGGCCGATCCGGCTGCTGTCGTTCGTCGTCACCCTCGCCGGCATCTTCATCGCCGGCAGCCTCATCGGCCTGATCGCCAACGCCGTCGACCAGCGGATCGAGGGGCTGCGCAAGGGCCGCAGCGACGTCCTGGAGACCGGCCACACCGTGGTGCTCGGCTGGTCCCCGCGGATCGCCGCCATCGTCTCCGAGCTGGTCGTCGCCAACGCCAGCGAGAAGGACGCCGCGATCGTCGTCCTCGGCGCCGAGGACAAGACGGTCATGGAGGACTCGCTGGCCGCGGCCGTGCCCGAGACCGGCAGCACGCGGGTCGTGTGCCGCTCCGGGTCGCCGGCCAAGGCGGCCGACCTGCGCATGGTCAACCTGCTCGGCGCCCGCTCGGTCGTCGTCATGGGTGCCGGCGCGGGGGACGCCGACGCGATCAAGGCAGTCCTCGCGATCAAGACGCTCGACCCGGACTTCAGCGGCCCGCGGGTCGTCGCCGAGATCTCCGACCCCATCTACGCCGCCAGCCTGCAGAGCCTCACCGACGGACGGGTCGTCACGGTCAACTCCGACCACGTGATCGCCGAGATCACCGCCCAGTCGTGCCGGCAGAGCGGGCTGTCGCAGGTGCTGCGCGACCTCCTCGACTTCGACGGCGACGAGATCTACTTCGGCTCGTTCCCCGAGCTCACCGGCCGCACCTACGCCGAGGTGCAGACCGCCTTCGAGGACTCCGCGGTGATGGGCATCGCCCGCGCCGACGGCACCGTGCTGGTCAACCCGCCGGGCGGCACCGTCCTCGGCCAGGGCGACGAGGTGGTCGCGGTGGCCGAGGACGACTCCACCTTCCGCAGCACCGGGGTCACCACCCACCCGGTGCCGGTGCCGGTGCTGTCGGCCGACGAGCTGCCCCAGCCGCAGCGGCTGCTGGTCGTGGGCTGGAGCGTGCTCGGACCCAAGGTGGTCCGCGAGATCGACCAGTTCGCCCGCACCGGGACCGTCATCGAGGTCGTCGTCGACCCCGCGCTGATCGACCCGGCCGACGTCCGCGTCGACGACCTCATGCACACCGACCTGGTCGTGCACACGTCCAGCGCGGGCCCGGACGAGCTGGCCGCCCTCGTCGCCGACGAGCACTACGACCAGGGCATCGTGCTCAGCTACCGGGACGCCGGCGACCCCGCCGACAGCGACGCCCGCACGCTGCTGACCCTGCTGGCGCTGCGCCGGGCCTGGCCCGCCGGGACCGACGGGCCGGGCGTGCGGATCGTCGCCGAGGTGCTCGACCGGGACGACGTCGAGCTGGCCCAGGCCGGCGGCGTCGACGACTGGATCGTCAGCGACGAGGTCACCAGCCTGATGCTGGCCCAGCTGTCCGAGCGCACCGAGCTGGCCCAGGTCTTCCTCGAGCTGTTCTCCCCGGAGGGTGCGCGCCTGTCCTTCCGGCCCGCGCAGCGCTACATCGGCGGGGAGCCGGTCCGCTACGGGGCCCTGGTCGCGGCCGGAGCCGCCCGCGACGAGTCGGTCCTCGGCTACCGCGACGCGACGACCGGTGCCGTCCGGCTCAACCCGGCCAAGAGCGAGGTGCTCACGCTCGGCGCCAGTGACCAGGTGCTCGTCGTGGAGAGCCGCGGCTGACCGTCGCCGGTGCGCCCGGTAGTCTGGGCACGCACGGGAGGATTCGCCTAGTGGCCTATGGCGCTCGCTTGGAAAGCGGGTTGGGGGCAACCCCTCGGGAGTTCGAATCTCCCATCCTCCGCACGTGAGAACAGGGCCCCCGGCGCACCGCCGGGGGCCCTGTCGCGTTCACACCCCGCCCTCGACCTCCGGGGCGCGCCCGAGCTCGCGCAGGTAGAGCCCCGCGACGGCGGCCAGCAGCAGCAGCCCGCCGACGACGGCGCCCGGGGCCAGCCGCTCGTCGAGGAACGCCGTCGCCAGCACGGTGGCGGTCAGCGGTTCGAGCAGCGTCACGATCGAGGCCACCGGACCGGGCACCGTGCGGACGCCGGTGAAGAAGAGGCCGTACGCGAGCGCGCTGGGCACCAGGCCGAGGTAGAGCAGCACCGCGACGGCGCCGGCGTCGGTGGGCACGGAGGGCCCGGCGGCGAGCACCGCGGGGGTGAGCAGCAGCGCGCCGCCGCCGAAGCCGACCAGGGTGACCGGCACCCCCGCCGGGACCCCGCCGCCGGCGAGCGTGACGACGGCGTACCCGAGCGCGGAGCCCGAGGCGAGCAGCGTGCCCAGCAGCACCGCCGTCCCGGCGTCCCCGGATGCCGACACGCCGACCAGCAGGGCGAGCCCGGCCAGGGCGACGACCAGCGCGGCCAGGGTCGTCCCGCTGGGCCGGCCGTGCCCCAGCAGTGCGGCGCCCACCGCGATCAGCAGCGGGGCGAGACCGAGGGCGACCAGCGTCGCGATGCTGACCCCGGCGCGGTCGACGGCGCTGAAGTACGCCCACTGGTAGCCGGCGAGACCGGCGGCCACGAGACACAGCCGCGCCACCACCGGGCGGCCGGCGGCGACCCGGGCGACCCGGCGCCGCGACGTCCAGGTCCACGCGGCCAGCAGCACGACGGCGCCGATGGCCAGCCGGTACCAGGCGATGTCGAGGGCGGAGAGGTCGCTGCGGTCGGCGACGACCCGGCCGCTCAGGCCCGACGTCCCCCAGCACAGCGCGGCGAGGACGACGAAGAGGAAACCGCGGCGGGAGGCCGCGGCGGGGGAACCGCGACGCGAGGTCGCGGCCGGAGAGGGGGTGGACATGACGCTCCTGGGCGGTCCGGACGGGCGGAGGGCGGTCCGGAGCGCGGGGCGGTGCACCCGAGGGCGGGAGGCCCAGCGGGTGTCAGGGGTGCGCGGCGCTCCGGGTCAGGAGCGGGGCGGGGGCAGCACGAGGGCGCGCCGGGGCGTCATGCCGCGAGCCTAGGGGACGGCGTCGCCGGCGCCCGTCCGCTCTCCTCTACAGTGGGACCCGACCCCTCGTGTGGCGTCATCCTGTGAACCTCCCCAGGGCCGGAAGGCAGCAAGGATAAGCGGGCTCTGGCGGGTGCGCGGGGGGTCCCTGCTTTCCCGGGCACCCGCCGCACTCTGCGGGCGCCCTCGGGACGTTGCCGATGCGATCTCGCCCGCGACGTCGGGAGAAAGCCCGCACAGCACTCGTGAGCCGGCGGTCGGTCCGGGGCGATGTCCCCCGAGCGGCCAGGACCAGCCGTTGTCTGGCCGGTGCGGGGACAACGCTGCCGGCCCCCGGCAGGTCGCCTGAGAAGTGGACCGGAGTGGCCCGGAACAGGTGGTGTCTCGGGCCGCGTGGGTTCGACGGTCGCGCGCCGGAAGCCGGAGTGCCGCGGCCATCCGTCGGGCCGCACAGGTCGTCACTCCTCCCACGTAACCTGCGTCCGTGGCTCTGGCGCTCTACCGGAAGTACCGCCCGGCGACCTTCGCCGAGGTGGTCGGGCAGGAGCACGTCACCGCGCCGCTGGTGAACGCGGTCGACGGCGGCCGGATCAACCACGCCTACCTCTTCAGCGGCCCGCGCGGCTGCGGCAAGACGTCGTCGGCGCGCATCCTCGCCCGCTCGCTCAACTGCGAGCAGGGCCCGACCTCGACCCCCTGCGGGGTCTGCGGCTCCTGCGTCGCGCTGGCGCCGGACGGCCCCGGCTCGCTCGACGTGATCGAGATCGACGCGGCCAGCCACGGTGGCGTCGACGACGCCCGTGACCTGCGCGAACGCGCGTTCTTCGCGCCGGTCAGCAGTCGCTACAAGGTCTACATCATCGACGAGGCGCACATGGTCACCTCGCAGGGCTTCAACGCCCTGCTGAAGGTGGTCGAGGAGCCGCCGGAGTTCCTGGTCTTCGTGTTCGCGACCACCGAGCCGGAGAAGGTGCTGTCGACCATCCGGTCGCGCACCCACCACTACCCGTTCCGGCTGGTGCCGCCGTCGACGCTGCGCACCCTGCTGGAGAAGACCTGCGCCGCCGAGGGCGTCACCGTGGAGCCGACGGTGTTCCCGCTGGTCGTCCGCGCCGGTGGGGGCTCGGTCCGCGACTCGCTGTCGATCCTCGACCAGCTGCTGGCCGGCGCCGGGCCGGGAGGCGTCACCTACGCGACCGCGGTCGGGCTGCTCGGCGTCACCGACGACGCGCTGCTCGACGAGACGATCGACGCGCTGGCCGCCTCCGACGCCCCGGGTGTCTTCCGCGCCGTCGACCGGGTCGTCGAGGCCGGTCACGACCCGAGGCGCTTCGCCACCGACCTGCTCGACCGGCTGCGCGACCTGATCGTGCTCGACGCCGTTCCCGACGCGGGGGGCAACGGCCTGCTCGACTGCCCGCCCGACCGGCTGGACCTGATGAGCTCGCAGGCCCGCGCCCTGGGCTCGGCGACCCTCTCCCGGATGGCCGACACGGTCCACGCCGGCCTCACCGAGATGCGCGGGACGACGGCGCCGCGGCTGCTGCTGGAGCTGGTCTGCGCGCGGATGCTGCTGCCGGCCGCCGACGACGCGGCCGCCGCAACCCTCCAGCGCCTGGAGCGGCTCGAGCGGCGGATGTCCATCGCCGGCGAGCACGCGGGCCGTCCACCCGTCGCTCCCGCCGCCGCGCCGGACCGCGAGGTCCCGGTCCCGGCGGCCCCCGTCCGGGAGGCGCCGCCGGTCCGCGAGGCGGCCGCGGTGCGCGAGGCGCCGGTGCCGGAGCAGCCGCCAGCCGCTCCGCCGACGCCGGACCCCGCGCCGGCCGCGCGCCGGGAGTACGTGCGGCCGTCGCGCACGACCACGACCACGACTCCGACCGCGCCGCCGGCGCCCCCGGCACCCAGCGCTCCGGCCGCGACCGCCCCCGCCGACGACGACTGGCCGGAGACGACCCAGCCCGGGTCCGGCGCGCCGCCCGCAGCCAAGCCCGCGAGACCGGCCGCCACGGCCCCGCCGGCTGCGACCGCCCCGCCGCGCCCGCCGGTGGCCACCGGCGAGCCGGACATCCCGCTGCCCCCGGAGCCGACGGACGACGAGGACTGGCCGCACCCGGCCGAGCCCGAGGCCGCCCGCGCCGCCGCCGCCCGGGTCGGTGCTCCGCGCGAGACCGCTCCGCCACGGGCGGCCGCGGAGTCCGCGCCCGCACCCCGGGGTGGCGAACCGACGCCCGTCGTCTCGGCGAACCCCGAGCCGGCCGGTGCGGCGGACGCATCCGGCGGCGCCCTCACCACCGCCGACGTCCGGCGGGTGTGGCCGGAGCTGCGGGCCGCCGTGAAGCGCCAGAAGCGCACCACGGACGCGCTGCTGCAGAACGCGCAGGTGCACGAGCTCAGCGGTGACGTGCTCACCCTCACCACCACGTCCCCGGCGCTCGCCCGGCGGCTCGGTGACGACCTGAACAAGGACATCATCCGGTCCTCGCTCGAGGAGCTCCTCGGCGTGCGGTGGAAGGTGCAGGTCGTCACCGACGGGGCCGGCGGAGCCGGTGCCGCGTCGCGGGGCGGCTCGGAGGCAACCCGGGAGGCCGCCCGCGAGGCCGCGCGGGTGGCGGAGGCCGCCGAGGCGGTGGAGCTCATGGCCGAGCGTGCCGCCGAGGCCACCAGTGACCGGCCGCCCGAGCCCGTCGTCGACCCGGAGCAGGCCGCGCTGTCGCTGCTGCGCGCCCAGCTCGGCGCCCGCCCCATCGACGAGTGAAGGACCCGACGTCCCCCCACGACACGCTCCGCGTGCCGCGGGGCCCTGACGTCGGGCCGTTCCAGCACCTCACTCGAGGAAGCTGAGCACCCCGGCGGCCAGGCGTTCGGCGATCGCCTGCCGGCCGGCCGGGTCGCTCATGCGCGCGGCGTCCCCGGCGTTGCGCATGTTCCCGCACTCGACGTAGACCGCCGGCGTCGTGGCCAGGTTGAGGGCGGCCAGGTCGCCGCGGTCGTCGAGCCCCCCGGACCCCACGTAGGTCGCCGGCGGCACCACCGCGACGAGCGCGTCGCGCAGGGCTGCGGCCAGCGCATCGGTGCCGGCCGCCACCTCGGGTCCGGCCGGGTCCAGCGACGACGTGATGACGTGGAAGCCGGAACCTCCGGCCGCGGCGCCGTCCCCGTGGATCCCCACGAACGCGGCCGCGCCCACCTGCCCCGGTAGGGCCCCGCGGACGTCGACGCACGGCCCGACCCCGGTGTCGTCGGGCCGGCTGAGGACCACCTCGACCCCGTGCGCGACGAGCAGGTCGCGGGTCCGCAGGGCGACGTCCCAGGTGAAGGCGTGCTCGGGGTACCCGGCGTCGGTCGCGGTCCCGGTGGTGTTGCAGGCCTTGGTGCCACCCGCCCCGTCCGGCACCGGCGCACCGATCGCTCCCGGCGCGGCGGCGTTGCCGCCGTTGTGGCCCGGATCGAGGACCACCACGGGCGCGGGCGCCGGTGGGGGAGCCGGGACGGCCGGTGGCGGGGTCGGGGTCTCGACCGGGACGACGGCCGGGGACGAGGACGACGACGCCGACGAGGACGTCGCCGCGGAGGGGGCGGCGGGAGCCGGTGCCGGATCGCCGCCGCAGCCGGCCAGCAGGAGCACGGCCAGCGCTGCTCCCGCCCCGGCGCGCCGCACCCGCGAGAGCCTGCCACGGACGTCGTCCCCCGGGCCTACGCTCGGGGCATGTTCCCCGGTGGCGCCCCCGACCTCGAGCAGCTCATGCAGCAGGCCCAGCAGATGCAGCAGCAGCTGGTCGCCGCCCAGGAGCGGCTGGCCGCCGAGGAGGTCACCGGCTCGGCCGGTGGCGGCCTGGTCACCGCCACGATGACCGGCGGCGGCGAGCTGACCGCGGTGGCCATCTCGCCGGAGGCCGTCGACCCCGACGACATCGAGACCCTGCAGGACCTGGTCGTCGCCGCCGTCCGCGATGCCGGTCGTCTCGCCAACGAGCTGGCCGCCAGCCGGATGGGTCCCCTCGCCGGGGGTCTCGGCGGCGGCCTCGGGCTGCCCGGCGCCTGAGCGCCGGCAGCCGGACGGGACAGGAGAGTCATGTACGAGGGGGCCGTCCAGGACCTCATCGACGAGCTGGGCCGGCTTCCCGGCGTCGGGCCGAAGAGCGCGCAGCGCATCGCGTTCCACCTGCTGGCCGCCGAGTCCGCCGACGTCGTCCGGCTGGTCGCGGCCCTGCAGCGGGTGCAGGCCGAGGTCCGGTTCTGCGTGACCTGCTTCAACGTCGCCGAGGGCGAGCAGTGCCGGATCTGCCGCGACCCGCGGCGGACCGACGACGTCATCTGCGTCGTCGAGGAGCCCAAGGACGTCGTCGCGATCGAGCGCACCCGTGAGTTCCGCGGCAAGTACCACGTGCTCGGCGGCGCGATCAGTCCGATCGAGGGCGTCGGTCCCGACGACCTGCGGGTCAAGGAGCTGATGACCCGGCTGATGGACGGGAAGGTCACCGAGCTGATCATCGCCACCGACCCGAACCTCGAGGGCGAGGCGACGGCGGCCTACCTGGCGCGGCTGATCGCTCCGATGGGTCTGGCGGTGTCGCGGCTGGCCAGTGGGCTGCCGGTCGGCGGGGACCTGGAGTACGCCGACGAGGTGACGCTGGGCCGGGCGTTCGAGGGCCGCCGCCGGATAGACGCGTAGCCGCACGCCGCGCGGCAGGCGATCGTCCGTCCGGCGGTCGGACACCGCGGAGATCTTCCGGCTGTCACGGTCCGATAACCGTCGGGACCATGGCCCCGCGCCGTGTGCTACTCATGGGTAGCCAACCATCTAGGTGGCGTGCGCCCGCCGTTCGACGGCACGGGCCGCCACATCCGAGAACGAGGTAGTGGATGACCCCCCTGGGCACCAGTGGCCGGCGCGTGCGCGCGGCCACGGCAGGAATCGCCGTGACGGCGCTCGCGCTCTCCGCGTGCGGCGGGAGCAGCGACGACGACAACGGCTCGGGCGGCGGCGGAGGCGGTGGTGACGCGCTGATCGTCGGCACGACCGACAAGATCACGACGATCGACCCGGCCGGTTCGTACGACAACGGCTCCTTCGCCGTGATGAACCAGGTCTATCCCTTCCTGCTGAACACCCCGCTGGGCAGCCCGGACGTCGAGCCCGACATCGCCGAGTCGGCCGAGTTCACCTCGCCGACCGAGTACACGGTGACCCTCAAGCCGGGGCTGACCTTCGCCAACGGCCACGAGCTCACCTCGTCGGACGTCAAGTTCTCCTTCGACCGCCAGGTCGCGATCGCCGACGAGAACGGCCCGTCGTCGCTGCTGGCCAACCTCGACAGCGTCGCGGCGCCGGACGACACCACCGTCGTCTTCACGCTGACGAACCCCGACGACCAGACCTTCCCGCAGGTGCTGTCGAGCCCGGTCGGTCCGATCGTCGACGAGGAGGTCTTCTCCGCCGACGAGCTGACCCCGGACGACGACATCGTCGAGGGCAACGCCTTCGCCGGCCCGTACGTCATCACCAGCTACGAGATCAACGACCTCATCGCCTACGACGCCAACCCCGACTACCAGGGTCTGCTGGGCGCGCCGAAGACGGACACGATCAACGTCCGCTACTACGCGGAGTCCTCGAACCTGAAGCTGGACATCGAGGAGGGTGCCGTCGACGTCGCCTACCGCAGCCTCTCGGCGACCGACGTCGAGGACCTGCGCGGCAACGACGACGTCGAGGTCGTGGACGGTCCCGGCGGCGAGATCCGCTACATCGTCTTCAACTTCAACACCCAGCCCTACGGTGCGACGACGGCCGAGGCCGACCCGGCCAAGGCGCTCGCCGTCCGCCAGGCGATGGCCGACCTGATCGACCGGCAGGAGATCGCCGACCAGGTCTACAAGGGCACCTACTCGCCGCTGTACTCCTACGTGGCCGACGGTCTGACCGGCGCCACCGACTCCCTGATGCCGCTCTACGGCGACGGCCAGGGTGGCCCGGACGCCGACAAGGCGGCCCAGGTCCTGGAGGCCGCGGGCGTGGAGACCCCCGTGCAGCTGTCGCTGCAGTACTCCAACGACCACTACGGCCCGTCCTCGGGGGACGAGTACGCGCTGATCAAGGACCAGCTGGAGTCCTCGGGCCTGTTCACCGTCGACCTGCAGACCACCGAGTGGACGCAGTACTCGGAGCAGCGGACCGCTGACACCTACCCCGCGTACCAGCTGGGCTGGTTCCCGGACTACTCCGACGCCGACAACTACCTGACGCCGTTCTTCCTCACGGAGAACTTCCTGAGCAATCACTACGACAACCAGCAGGTCAACGACCTGATCCTGCAGCAGCTGGCCACGCCGGACGAGGCAGCGCGCACGGCCCTGATCGAGCAGATCCAGGACCTCGTCGCCGCCGACCTGTCGACGCTGCCCTACCTGCAGGGTGCGCAGATCGCCGTCGTCCGCACGGGCGTGAGCGGCGCCGGGGACACCCTCGACGCGTCGTTCAAGTTCCGCTACGGGGCCCTCGAGCGGGCCTGACGGTCGACCAGCGGTACCCGGCCCCGGGTGATCTCCTCACGGTGATCGCCCGGGGCCTCCCCGTGTGCGGCGCGACCGCCACCGGCAGGTGACAGATGGACGAGCAGGAGCGATGACGACCACCAGCACCGAGCTGACCGGCGAGCCGGCCACCGTCCCCGAGGCCGCTCCTCCGACGCGCCGGCGGCGCACCGGCGGCGGGCTGGGCAGCTACATCACGGTCCGGTTCCTGTTGATCTTCCCGACCGTCTTCATCCTGGTGACGACGGTCTTCTTCCTCATGCGGACCACCGGTGACCCGATCACCGCGGCCCTGGGTGGCCGGCTGGCTCCCGCGGAGCTGGCCGAGCGTGTCGCCGCCGCGGGCTACGACCGGCCGCTGTTCACCCAGTACCTCGAGTACCTGGGCCAGCTGGTCCGGCTGGACTTCGGCACCACGCTGTCGACCAACCAGCCCGTCCTCGAGGTCCTCGCCGACTTCGGCGCCGCCACGCTGGAGCTGGCGGTCTACGCGCTCATCGTCGCGTTCGTCATCGGCATCCCGCTGGGCCGCTTCGCCGCCTACGCCCGCGACCGCTGGCCCGACGCCGTCCTCCGGGTCTTCGCGATCCTCTGCTACGCGACGCCGGTCTTCTTCCTCGGCATGCTGCTGAAGCTGGTCTTCTCCAGCAGCCTGGGCTGGCTGCCGGCCAACGGCCGGGCATCGACGCGGACCGAGATCCTCATCCAGACCTCCGTCGACAACCCGACCGGCATCTACCTGATCGACGCCATCAAGACCGGCAGCGGCGAGGCGGTCCGCGACGTGCTGGAGCACGCGATCCTCCCCGCCGTCGCGCTCGGGCTGCTGACCGCCGGGGTCTTCCTCCGGCTGGTCCGCACCAACGTGATCGGCACGCTCGGGATGGGTTACGTCGAGGCGGCGCGCTCCCGCGGGGTCGGCGAGCGCCGGCTGCTGCGCAAGCACGCCTACCGGCCGGCGCTCATCCCGATCATCACCGTCATCGGCCTGCAGATCGCACTCCTGCTGGGCGGCGCCGTCCTCACCGAGACGACGTTCGAGTGGCGCGGCCTGGGCTTCCAGCTCTCGGAGTTCCTGCAGGCCCGCGACTTCGTCGCCGTCCAGGGGATGGTGGTGCTGCTCGCGGTCGTCGTGGCCGTCACCAACTTCGTCGTCGACGTCGTCGCCGCGCTCATCGACCCCCGGGTGAGGTACTGATGTCCACCGCCGCGACCACGACCGCCGTCCCGGTCCGGCGCCGGCGCGGGCTGCCCGTCGTCCGCCAGCTGAAGCAGGCCGTCGGCCTCCAGCGCGGCATGCTCGTCGCCGGGCTGGTGCTCACCGGCGTCTTCCTGCTGACGGCGGCACTGGCCGACCTGCTCGCGCCGTACGGCTACAACCAGCTGCGCGACGCCGACGGTCCGTTCGGCGCCCAGCAGTCCCCGTCCGGCGAGCACTGGCTCGGCACGACCGTCGGCGGCTACGACGTGCTCTCGCGGGTCATCTACGGCACCCGGACGGCGCTGGCGGTGATCGTCGTCGGCATCGTGCTGTCGTTCTTCATCGGCGTGCTGCTCGGCCTGGTGTCGGGCTACTTCGGCGGCTGGCTGGACCGCGTGCTCGTGGTCGTCGCCGACGCCGTCTACGCGTTCCCGCCGCTGCTGCTGGCGATCGTCACGGCCATCGTGATCAGCGGCGGCCAGTCCAGCCTGTGGGGCGGGATCATGGCCGCGGCGATCGCGATCACGGTCATCTACATCCCGCAGTACTTCCGGGTCATCCGCGCCGAGACGGTGCGGATCAAGGCCGAGGCCTACGTGGAGTCGGCCAAGGTCATCGGCGCGAGCCACTGGCGGATCATGACCCGGCACGTGCTGCGCAACGCCACCCGCACGCTGCCGCTGATCCTGACGCTGAACGCCTCGGAGGCGATCCTCACCCTCGCCGGACTGGGCTTCCTCGGCTTCGGCATCGAGCCGACCTCCGGCGCCGAGTGGGGCTTCGACCTCAACCGGGCGCTGTCGGACGTGACCAGTGGCATCTGGTGGACCTCGATCCCGCCGGGCCTGGCGATCGTGTGGGTGGTCCTGGGACTGACGCTGGTCGGGGAGAGCCTCAACGACCTGGTCGACCCGCGGCTGCGCAGCCGGCGGGCGGCCGACGCCGGCGAGACCGGCGAGGTCACCGTCGTCCCCGGCGGCACGCTCGGCGCGGGCCCCGCTGGGCTCGCGGGGATCGAGGCGACGCGATGAGCTCCACCACCGGCCCCGTCGTCGACATCCGCGACCTCTCGGTCACCTTCGCCACCGACGCCGGCCGCGTCGTCGCCGTCCAGGACGTCTCGCTGGAGGTCGGGCCCGGCGAGGTGCTCGCGATCGTCGGCGAGAGCGGGAGCGGCAAGACCGTGACCGCGCGCAGCATCCTCGGGTTGCTGCCGGAGACGGCCACCACCCGCGGCGCGGTGCTGCTCACCCGCAAGGACGGCAGCAGCAGTGCCGACGTCGTCACCCTGAAGCGGTCCGACCTCGGCGACGTCCGCGGCCGCGACGCCGCGATGGTCTTCCAGGAGCCCTCGACCTCGCTGAACCCGGTCTACAAGGTGGGCTGGCAGATCATCGAGGGCCTGCGCGCGCACGGCGGGTACTCCCGCGCCGAGGCCCGCGCGAAGGCGATCGACGTGCTCCGGCGGGTCGGCATCCCCGAGCCCGAGAAGCGGATCGACCACTACCCGCACCAGTTCTCCGGCGGGCAGAAGCAGCGCATCGTCATCGCGCAGGCGCTCGTCCTCGACCCCGGCGTGATCATCGCCGACGAGCCGACCACCGCCCTCGACGTCACGGTGCAGGCCGAGATCCTCGACCTGCTGCGCCGCTGCCGCGACGAGTTCGGCACCGCGATCGTGCTGATCACCCACAACATGGGCGTCGTCGCCGACCTCGCCGACCGGGTGGCCGTGATGTTCCAGGGACGGCTGGTCGAGCAGGCCGACGTCCGGACGCTGTTCTCCGCGCCGCGCGAGGAGTACACGAAGCAGCTGCTGGGCTCGGTGCCCCGGCTGGGCCAGGGACTGGCGCGCACGCAGGAACGCGCGGCCGCCCGCCCCGCGGACTGGGCGCAGGCGGCCCCGCTGGTGGCGGCCCGCGACCTGCGGATCGTCTACCCGGGCCGGCTGCGGGCGCCGGACTTCACCGCGGTGGACGGCGTCAGCTTCGCCATCCGCCCCGGCGAGGTGCTCGGCCTGGTCGGTGAGAGCGGCAGCGGCAAGACCACGATCGGCCGGGCCATCGCCGGCCTGACCAAGGTCACCGACGGCTCCCTCACGGTCCTCGGCACCGAGATGAACGGCGTCAAGGAGAAGCGCTTCCGCCCGGTGCGGGAGCGGATCGGCTTCGTGTTCCAGGACCCGGCGTCGAGCTTCAACCCGCTGCTGACCATCGCCCAGGCCGTCGCCGAGCCGCTGGTCGTGCACGGCCGGGCGAAGGACGCGCACGAGGCCCGCGGCCGGGTCGAGGAGCTGCTGGAGGCCGTGCAGCTGCCGACGTCGTTCGCCGACCGCTTCCCGCACGAGCTCTCCGGCGGCCAGCGGCAGCGGGCGAGCCTGGCCCGGGCGCTGGCGCTGCGGCCGGAGCTGCTGATCGCCGACGAGCCGACCTCCGCCCTCGACGTGTCGGTGCAGGCGCGGGTGCTCGACCTGTTCGCCGAGCTGCAGCTGGAGTACGGCTTCGCCTGCCTGTTCATCAGCCACGACCTCGCCGTCGTCGACATCCTGGCCGACCGGATCGCCGTCCTCTACCGGGGACAGCTCGTCGAGGAGGGGACCGGCGAGCAGGTGCTCGGCGCGCCGCAGCACCCGTACACGCAGCGGCTGCTGGCGTCGCTGCCGGTGCCCGACCCCGACGAGCAGGCCGCCCGCCGCGCGTCGTGGCAGTCCCTCGCCTGAGCGGAGTGCGACAGCGCAGGATTCCTGCGCTGTCGCACTCCACTACTCGAGGACGACGTCGTCGCCGCGGCGGAGGGCCCGGCGGACGCGCAGCTTGAGGTACTTCCCGTAGCTCCGGACGAACTGCGTGTAGCCCGGCGTGGGCCCGTGGTAGCCGAGGAACCCCTTCGGCCCGCTGACCATCTCGCCGGTGCGGACGTCGTAGCGGCTCTGGTGCCACGGGCAGACCAGGCAGCCCTCGGCGTCGAGCTCGCCCTCCGAGAGGTCGGCCAGCTGGTGCCGGCACCGGCGGGAGACGGCGAAGTAGGCGCCGCCGCGGTCGCCCACCGCCCAGTCGCCGACCCGGCGCACCGTCCCCGGGGGGAGCTCGGCGGCGGGGATGCGGTCGGGCTCGTCGGCCATGTCGTCTCCAACTCGGTCGTGTGCGTGCGGTCTGCTGCGCCCTACCCGCTCACGGCCGTCCTCGACCGTGGGCCGTCGGTAGGGTCGCCATCGTGGTCCTCCGCAGGTTCTCCGTCGTCCTCGCCGTCGCCGGGGCGGTGGTCCTGACCGGGCCGGCCGCCCTCGCCGAGCCCCCCGTCGACGTCGTCGGGCAGGTCGACGACCGGGCGGACGTGCTCAGCGACTCCGAGCAGTCCGACGTCGAGGACGCCGTGGCGACGCTGCAGTCCGACGACGGCGTCGAGATGGTCGTCGTCTTCGTCGAGTCCTTCGACGGCATCGACCCCGACGACTGGGTGGACGCGACGGCGGTGCAGTCGAACCTGGAGTCGTCCGACGTCCTGCTCGCGGTGGCCGTGGACGACCGTGCGTACTCCTACGTGATCGGCCCCGACGCTGACGCGGACATCACGACGGAGGAGGTCGACGACTTCCTCGCCGACGACGTCGAGCCGCAGTTCACCGACGAGAACTGGGCGGCCGGCGCCGTGGCCTTCGCCGAGGGGCTGGGGAACGCGACCGGAGGTGGAGGCGGCGGACTGGGGACCGTGGCCGTCGTCGGCAGCCTGGCGGTGCTCGGTGGCGGGGCCTATCTCGTCGTCCGGTCCCGCCGTCGCAGGTCCGCCGCCCCCGATGTGAAGCGGCTGGAGAAGCCCGACCCGCACGCCGGCGTGCCGACCGATGCGCTCCAGGGGCAGGCGAGTTCCGCCCTGCTCGAGCTCGACGAGGCGGTCAAGAGCTCGCAGCTGGATCTGGACTTCGCCCGGCTCCAGTACGGCGAGGACGCCGTCACCGGTTTCACCGAAGCGCTCGCCCAGTCCCGGCAGGAGCTGACCCGCGCGTTCACGCTCCGCCAGCAGCTCGACGACGAGATCCCGGAGGACGAGCCGACCACCCGCGCGATGCTCACCGAGATGCTGCAGCTGACCTCCGCCGCGGACGCCCGGCTCGACGCGCAGGCCGATGCCTTCGACCAGTTGCGCGACCTCGAGAAGAACGCGCCGCAGGCGCTGGAGGCGCTGGCTCCCCGGATCACCGCGCTGCACGGCCGGCTCCCCGCCGACGAGCAGCGGATGGGCGAGCTGCAGCGCCGGTACGCCCCGGCCGCGATCGCCCCGGTCGCCGACAACCTCGAGCAGGCGCGGGCCCGGCTCGCCGCGGCCGAGCAGGAGGTCACCGAGGCCCGCACCGGCCTCGACGCGGGGAAGCCCGGTGACGCGGTCGGCGACATCCGCGCCGCCGAGGACGCGGTCGTGCAGACCGGCCAGCTCCTCGACGCGATCGGCCGGCTGGCGACCGACCTCGAGGCGGCGGTGCAGCGGATCCCGGCCGCGCGTGCCGACACCGAGCAGGACCTCGCCGAGGCGCGGGCGCTCGTCGCGTCCGGCGACCGCAGTGGCCTCCAGCCGCAGATCGCCCGGGCCGAGGCCGCGATCGTGGCCGCCGACGAGGCGATGGCGACGACCGGGGGTGCGCTGCCCGACCCGTTCACCGCGCTGCGCCGGCTGGAGGAGGCCGACATCGCGCTGGAGCAGGCGCTGGGCGTGGCCCGCGACGCGCAGACCCGCGCCCGCCGCGCCGCGGCCGCTCTCGACCAGGCGCTGCTCAACGCCCGCTCGACCGTCGCCGCCGCCGGTGACTTCATCGCCACCCGCCGCGGCGCCGTCGGGGCCGAGGCCCGCACCCGGCTGGCGGAGGCCGAGCGGCACCTGTCGGCGGCGAGCGGGCTGGCCGCCACCGACCCGGTCAGCGCGCTGCAGGAGGCGCAGCAGGCCGATGCCCTCGCCGGGCAGGCCCTGCAGCGGGCCCAGTCCGACGTCTCCGGCTGGAACTCCGGCGGCGGGTACGGCGGCGGTGGCTACGGCGGCGGTGGCTACGGCGGCGGGTTCGCCGGCCCCGGCTACGGCCGCGGGCCGGACATCGGCAGCCTCGTGCTCGGCGGGATCCTCTTCGGCGGGGGTGGCGGCGGCGGTGGCTACCGCGGCGGTTCGTTCGGCGGATCCGGTCGCCGGCACGGCGGTGGGGGCGGGGGTGGCGGCGGAGGTGGCGGCCGGCGCGGCGGCAGCGGCCGCTTCTAGCTCGGCGTCGTCCCCCCCTCGGCGCAGCGCGTCCTCCCTCACCGCAGACCGTGAGGGAGGACGCGCTCGGATCAGGTCAGCCCGCGATCGCCGCCGGGCCGACCGGCACGTCACCGCGCAGCGTCACCCGGTGCATGATCCGCCGGAAGTCGCCGTAGTCGCGGTTGGCGTAGTGCAGCGTCGAGCGGTTGTCCCACATCGCGACGTCCCCGGCCGCCCAGCGGTGCCGCACGATGTGTTCCGGCTTGGTCAGGTGCGCGTAGAACGCGTCGAGCAGGCCGCGGCTCTCGGCCTCCGACACCCCGGCGATGTGCGACGTGAACCCCGGGTTGACGAAGAGGCTGCGCCGTCCGGTCTCCGGGTGGACCCGGACGACGGGGTGCTCGACCGGCTCCAGGCGGGTGTACTCGCAGTCCTCCCACTGGTTCCCGCCGCGCTGGGCCAGGTGGTAGCCCCACTCGCGGTTGCCGTCGTGCACCGCGGTCAGCTGGTCGGCCAGCGCCCGCACCGGAGCCGACAGCGAGGCGTACGCGGCCTCGGCGTCGGCCCAGTTGGTGTCCCCGCCCAGCGGGGGCAGCTGGACGGCGCGCAGGATCGAGCCGAGTGGAGGACGGCGCACGAAGGTGACGTCGGTGTGCCAGGTGTCGGCGAAGCCGTTGTCGGCGGCGTCGAGGGAGTAGATCTCCGGGTGCTCGTCGTCCAGCCCACGGACGACGGGGTGCGAGGGCGTGAGCTCGCCCAGCCGCCGGCCCAGCAGCACCTGACTGTCCGGGTCGAGGGACTGGGCGGGGAAGAACAGCACCTTGTGCTCGACCAGCGCGGCGCGGACCGCGGCCAGCGTCTCGTCGGACGCGCTGGCCAGGTCGACGTCGGTGATCCGGGCACCGTGGTACGCACCGAGGCGCTCGACGGCGAGCGCGCGGGTGGCGGTGGTGAGAGTCATGCGGGGTCCCTTCGGAGCGGTCAGCTGGCGACGGAGCGGACGGCGGCGCCGATCTCGGCGCGCAGGGCGGCGTACTCGGGCAGGCCGCGCAGGTCGTCGGGCGAGAGCCCGGAGCGCGGCAGAGGCACCTCGAGGTCGAGCGCGACGGTGCCCGGGGCCCGGGTCAGGACGACGACCCGGGACCCGAGGAACACGGCCTCGTCGACGCTGTGGGTCACGAACACCGAGGTGTTGCCGGTCTCGGCCGAGACCTGGCGGACGTCCTCCTGCAGCCGTTCGCGGGTGAGCGCGTCGAGCGCGGCGAACGGCTCGTCGAGCAGCAGGACGGGCGCGGACCCGGCCAGGGCGCGGGCGATCGCGACCCGCTGCTGCTGGCCGCCGGAGATCTCCCAGGTGCGGCGCCCGGCGGTGCCGGCCAGGCCCACCCGGTCCAGCAGCTGCTCGACGCGGGCGGGGCGCTGCTCGCGCGGCACCCCGGCCAGCCGCAGCGCCAGGTCGACGTTGCCGCCGACGGTCCGCCAGGGCAGCAGCCGCGCCTGCTGGAACACCACACCGGCCTGCCGGCCGGGCTCGGGCTCCTCGCCGCCGACCAGCAGCCGGCCGCTCGTGGGCGCCTCGAAGCCGGCGAGCAGGCGCAGCAGGGTGCTCTTGCCACAGCCGGAGGGGCCGACCAGGACGAGGAACTCGCCGGCCGGCACCTCCAGCGACACGGGCCCGAGGGCGGGGACGGCGTCCGCTCCCTTGCCGTAGGAGTGGGAGACGGCGGAGATCGACAGCGGCGCCCCTCCGGTGCGCAGGGGCGCCGCCCCGGCCGGGGAGGAGTCCCCGGCCGGGAACGGCGTCCTGTCGGTCGTCCTAGTCACCGGCGCTCGCTGCCACGTCGTCCTCGAGTCCCTCGCGGTAGATCGCGTCCTGGAGGTCCTCCAGGGACGGGGCCTCGGGGATCTGCTGCTGCTCGACGAGGAACTGCGCGGCGTCCTCGAGGTTCGCGGCCAGGTTGCCCGGTGCGTCCGGGGTGCCCAGCCACTCCTCGCTGGTCAGCTCCGTCGGGTCGAGGAACACGCCCTGGGTGAGCTGGTCGGCGGCGTCCGCGGGGTCGATGCCCAGTTCCTCGGCGACGGCCTGGGCGGCGGCGTCCGGGTCGTCGGCGATCAGCCGCAGCGCGCGGGCCTCGACCTGCCGCCAGGCCGAGATGGCCTCGGGGTCGCCCTCGATGAACTCGGTCGAGGCCACGCCGAGGTCCAGGGTCGGCTTGCCGTTCGTGGCGAGCTCCCGGCTGCTGATGAGGTCGGTGCCGGACCCGCGGAGCTGGTCCAGGGCGGGCAGCCACACGTAGGCCGCGTCGATGGTGCCCTGGTCCCAGGCGGCGACGATGTCCTGCGGCTGCAGGTCGATCAGGTCGACGTCCGCGCTGTCGACGCCGGCCTGGTCGAGTGCGGCGAGCAGGCTGTAGTGCGAGGTCGAGCTGAACGGCGTCGCGACCTTGTGGCCGGCGAGGTCCTCGACGGACTCGATGCCGGTGCCCTCGCGGGCCACCAGCGCCTCGTTGTCACCGGCGACGTCGAGGATCCACGCCACCTGGTACGGGATGTCCAGCGGCGCGGACAGGCCGCGGGCGACCGGGCTGGAACCGATCGCGGCGATGTCGACGGAGCCCGCGACGAAGGCGGTGTTGATGCTGGCGCCGGAGTCGAACTGGGTCCACTCGATGTCGTAGTCCGGCAGCGCCTCCTCCAGCCAGCCCTGGTTCTTCACGATCAGGTCACCGCTGGGGAAGGCCTGGTAGGCGATGCGGATCGACTTCTCGCCGCCGTCCCCACCGGAGGAGTTGTCGTCGTCGCCGCAGGCCGCGAGGCCGGTCACGAGGGCGGTCAGGGAGAGGGCGGCGGCGAGTCGGCGCCAGCCGCGGGGCGTGCTCATGCGAGGTGGGTCCTCTTCTCGGGGGGCGCGGCGGTGCCGGACGGCACGCAGCGGGTTCGGTGCGGGGTGGCCGGGGAGGTCAGGCGCGGCCACGCCAGGGGAGGACGCGGCGCTCGATGGCGCGCAGGACGCCGTCGATGGCCAGGCCGGAGAGGCCGATGGCGAACAGTCCGAGGATCACGACGTCGGACTGGAGGTAGGTCTGCGCCTGGCGGATCATCCCGCCGATGCCGGGCAGGCCGTTCACCGTCTCGGCCGCGACCAGGGACGAGTACGCGATGCCGACGGCCAGCCGGATGCCGGTGGCGATCTCGGGCAGCGCCGCGGGCAGGACGACGGTCGTGGTGACCTGCCAGCCGCGGGCGCCCATGGCGCGGGCGGCCTCGACCAGGGCCGTGGGCGCTCCGACGACGGCCGCCGCGGTGGCGACGGCGACCGGCGGCATGGCGGCGATCGCCAGCAGCCAGATCTTCGGGGACTCGTCGATGCCCAGCCAGATGATCAGGAGGCTGAAGTAGGCCAGCGGTGGCAGCACGCGGATGAAGGACACCCACGGCTCGACCACGATGCGGAACCACGGGAGGGTGCCCATCAGCAGGCCGATGACCAGCCCGCCGGCGATGCCGAGGACGGACCCGAGGGCGATGCGGCCGAGGCTGATCGCGAGGTGCTCGATCAGGAGCTTCCCCTGGTAGCCGACCGTGCCGTCGTCGTGGGTGGTCGAGGTCCGGATGAACGCGTCCCAGACCGCGCCCGGCGAGGGCAGCAGCACCGGGTTCCAGATCTCGAGGGAGAACAGCAGCTGCCAGAGACCGAGCAGGGCGGCCGTGGCGAGGACGCGCACACCGACGCGCTGCCAGCGGCCGGAGCCGCGGCGGCGCCGGGCGGCGGCCGTCGTCGGCTCGGCGAGCGCGGTCTCGGCGACGGGGGCGGACAGCAGGGCGGACACGGTGCTCCTGGGGGTGGACGCCGGCGCTGGCCGCACGTCGAGGGAGGCACCCGCACGGGAGGCGGGCGCCGGGGGGTCGGGCTCAGGAGCGGCGACAGAGCGCGCTGGCGACGAGCGCGTGGTCGACCGTGCGCCGGGAGGTGAGCGGGGCGGGGGCCATGCGCGCACTCCTCTCCGGCTGGGGCGGGACGGGCGTCCCGGGGTCGACGACCGCGGACGGTAGGCCGCCGAGGGCTATCCCGTCAAATCCCATCGGTTAAGTATGGTTTGCCCGCCTCCACCCCTCCACGCCCCCGAGGACCCCCGTGCAGTTCTCCTGGTTCCTGCCCACCCGCGGTGACGGCCGCGCCGTCAACCCGGTGACGACCGCCCGCGGGTCGGACCCCACGGCGCTGAGCCGCCGGCCGACGCTGGCGTACCTGTCGTCGGTGGCCCGGGCCGCCGAGCAGTCGGGCTTCGAGGCCGTGCTGACCCCGGTCGGCTCCGGGTGCGAGGACCCGTGGGTGGTCTGCGGGGCGCTGGCCGCGCTGACCGAGCGGCTGCACTTCCTCGTCGCGTTCCGGCCCGGCTTCACGCTGCCGACGCTCGCCGCGCAGCAGGCGGCGACGTTCCAGCGGCTGTCCGGTGGCCGGCTGCGGCTCAACGTCGTCACCGGGGGCGACCCGGTCGAGCAGCGGGCCTACGGCGACTTCCTCGGTCACGACGCCCGTTACGCGCGGACCGGGGAGTTCCTCGAGGTGCTGCGCGCGTGCTTCGCCGGCGGGCCGGTGGACTTCGCGGGCGAGTACTTCACCGTGGAGGGCGGTGGGCTGGCCTCGCCGCCAGACCCGGTGCCGCCGATCTACCTCGGCGGCGCCTCGGGCCCGGCGGAGGACGTGACCGCGCGCCTGGTCGACACCTACTTGACCTGGGGGGAGCCGCCGGCACAGGTCGCCGTCCGGCTGGACCGGGTCCGGGAGAAGGCGGCGGCGGCCGGCCGCGAGGTGCGGTTCGGGCTGCGGCTCCACGTCGTCAGCCGGGACACCCCGGAGGAGGCGTGGGCCGAGGCCGACCGGATGCTCGCCCAGATGTCGCCGGCGGCGATCGCCGCGGCGCAGCAGCGTTTCGCCCGGATGGACTCGGTGGGCCAGGCGCGGATGACCGCGCTGCACGGGGGGAGCGCCGGGGACGGTGCCCGCTCGCTGGAGATCGCACCGGGCCTGTGGGCGGGGATCGGCCTGGTCCGGGAGGGCGCGGCGACCGCGCTGATCGGCAGCCACGAGCAGGTCGCGGAGCGGATCGCGGAGTACGCCGCGCTGGGCTTCGACGAGTTCGTGCTGTCGGGCTGGCCGCACCTGGAGGAGGCGTGGCGGGTCGGCGAGGAGGTCCTGCCGCTGCTGGGGACGACGGCCCGCGCGGCCTGACCCCTGGGAACTGTCGCACGACGGTGCCACGGTGACCTCTCCCACACCGGAGGAGGAGTCATGCCCACACAGGACACCGCCTGGCCGGCCGGCACGCCGTGCTGGCTGGACTACGGCGCCAAGGACATCGACGCTGCCCGCCAGTTCTACGGGTCGCTGTTCGGCTGGTCCTACACCGGTGGCGACCCGGAGTACGGGGGCTACCTGAACGCCGAGCGCGACGGCCGTCAGGTGGCCGGCATGGGGCCGGTGATGGACCCGGCGGACCCGCCGAGCTGGACGCTGTACTTCTCCACCGACGACGCGGCCGCGACCGCCGCGGCGATCCGCGAGGCCGGCGGCGCCGTCGTCGTGGAGCCGATGGAGGTCGGCCCGATGGGCACGATGGTCATCGCGCGCGACCCGCAGGGGTACGCGTTCGGGCTGTGGCAGTCCGGTCAGCACACCGGCGTCGGGCTGTTCAACGAGCCGGGGTCGCTGACCTGGGAGGAGGCCGCGGTCGACGACGTGGCCGGGGCGCAGACCTTCTACTCGCAGGTCTTCGGCTTCCGCTTCGACGAGATCCCCGACATGGGCGGCTACGCCACCTTCGCCACCGGGGAGCGACCGCTGGGCGGTCTCGGCCCGGCCCAGCCCGACCTGCCGAAGGGCTGGTCCGTCTGCTTCGCGGTCGGCTCGACCGACGAGACGGTCGCCGCGGTCACGGCTGCGGGCGGCCGGGTCCTCATGCCGGCCCAGGACAGCCCCTACGGCCGCTTCGCCGTCGTGGGCGACCCCTGGGGCGCCGCCTTCTCCGTCATGGAGGTCCAGCCGGAGGGGTGAGGTCTAGGGCAGCTGGCCGTAGACGTGCTCGGGGCGGAAGCGGACGACGAGCCGGCGGTCCCGGACCATGGCGGCGCGGTAGTCGTCCCAGTCGTCGTGCTCGCCGCTGATGCCGCGGTAGTAGGCCACGAGCTCGTCCGCCGCCGCGTCGTGCGGATCGGTGGTCACCGGCGTCAGGTCGGCGGTGCCCTCGACGGCGGCCCACGTCCAGAAGTCGTCGGACGAGACGTGCAGCGTGAGCCGCGCGTCCCGCTCGAGGTTGCGCGTCTTGGCCCGGTCGGCGGTCACCGAGACGCGGAACAGCTGCTGGTCGGGGTCGTAGGCGTAGCCGATGTTGGACAGCTGCGGCCGGCCGTCGCGCTTGACCGTGGCCAGCACGTCCCACTTCCGGCCGGCGACGAACTCGAGCAGGCGGGGATCGGGATCGGTCATGGCCTCACCTTTCCCGGCCGCGGGGCTTCAACGCGACAGGAGGCAGCGCGGGCGCGGGCAGCCGGTCGCCGTCGTAGCCGACGACGGTGCCGAACCGCTCGTGCTCGGCGTCCCACTGCTCGGCGTACGTGGCGATCTCCTCGCCCGACCGGCCGACGAAGTTCCACCACATGACCAGTTGCTCCTCGAACGGCTCGCCACCGAGCAGGAGGAGCTTGGCCGGGGTTTCCGTGCGGATCCGGACGGTGCGCCGGCCGGTGCCGAGGTAGAGCAGCTGGCCGTGCCCGAGCGGCGCGCCCTCGACGTCCGCGCCGCCGGAGGCGCCCAGCAGCGCGTGCTCGAAGTCCGGCTCGAGGGCCAGCTCGACGTCCGCGCCGGCGGCCAGGTCGAGGTCGACACCGAGCAGTGGCGTGTAGGCCGTGCCGGGGGAGGTCGCTCCGCCGAGGGAGCCCATGAGCACCGTGGCCGTGAGCCCGTCGGAGGTGAAGCCGGGGAGCACGGCGTGGTGCTCGAAGGCCGGCGCGACCTCGCGGGCCGAGTCGGGGAGTGCCACCCACAGCTGGGCGCCGTGCAGGTACCGCGGGTGCGACACGGGTGACTGCTCGGAGTGGGAGATGCCGTGCCCCGCGGTCATGAGCGCCAGCTCGCCGGGCCCGAACTCGACGTCGCTGCCCAGGGAGTCGCGGTGGTGCACCCGGCCCTGGAGCAGCCAGGAGACCGTCTGCAGCCCGGTGTGCGGGTGCGGGGCGACCTGCATGCCGCGGCCGGTGGCGATGTCGTCGGGGCCGTAGTGGTCGACGAACGCCCACGCCCCGACGAGCCGTCGGCCCAGCGTGGGCAGCAGGCGCCGCACCCGCGTGCTCCGGCCGAGCTGGACCTCCTTGCCGGGCAGGAGGTCCAGCACGGGCCGGGCGGGCGTCTCCGCCGTCCCCCCGAGGACACGGGCGGCGGGACGGGCGTCGAGGTCGCTCATGGGGCTGCCTGTCGAGGGAAGAGTGCCGTCATGCTTCCGGCGTCTGGCCAGTCTCACCCCGGACGTCGCCGTGCGGAACATGCTGGGCCGGGATCGTGCCGAGCCGGCCGGCCTGGAAGTCGGTGAACGCGTCCATGACCTCCTGCCGGGTGTTCATCACGAACGGGCCGTACATGGCGATCGGCTCGCGGATCGGCAGGCCGCCGAGGACGACGACGTCCAGGGCCGGGGTCCGGGACTCCTGCTGGTTGGCGCCGCTGACGGTGACGGTGTCACCGGGGCCGAGGACGGCGAGCTGTCCCGTGCGGATCGGTGCGCCGTCGATGCCGACCGTCCCCGCGCCCGAGAGCACGTAGACCAGCGCGTTGAAGTCCGGCCGCCACGGCAGGTCGAGGGTGGCCCCGGGCGCGATGGTCGCGTGCACCATGGCCATCGGCGAGTAGGTCGACCCAGGGCCGGTGTGGCCGGCCACGTCACCGGCGATGACGCGGAGGAAGGCGCCGGCGTCGGGGCTGGCCAGCAGGACGGACTGGTTCGCGCGGAGGTCCTGGTAGCGCGGCTCCGCCCACTTCTGCGCCCGGGGCAGGTTCACCCACAGCTGCAGACCGTGGAACAGGCCGCCGCTGAGGACCAGCGCCTCCGGGGGCTTCTCGATGTGCAGCAGCCCCTTGCCGGCGGTCATCCACTGGGTGTCGCCGTTGGTGATCAGCCCGCCGCCGCCGTGGGAGTCGGCGTGCTCGAAGGTGCCGTCGATGATGTAGGTGACGGTCTCGAAGCCGCGGTGCGGGTGCCACGAGGTGCCCTTGGGCTCACCCGGGGCGTACTCGACCTCGCCCATCTGGTCCATGTGGATGAACGGGTCGAGGTCCTTCAGGTCGACGCCGGCGAAGGCGCGGCGGACGGGAAAGCCCTCGCCCTCGAAGCCGGACGGCGCGGTGGTGACCGAGCGGACCCGGCGGCGCACCGTCCCGGGGGCGGGAACGGGCACGCGCGGGAGGACGGTGGTGTCCTCGACGGTGATGGCGGGCATCTCGGTCTCCTCTGAGTTGAGAGCTCAACTACCTTGCGGCCACCCTAGCGCGGATCGCCCTCGATCTGTTCCCGAGGAGCACTTCGCGCGCGAAAGGTCCCGCGGTCGGTCAGGGTGTGACCGTGCCGTCCAGCCTCCTCGCCGATCTGCCCGCCCGGGAGGGCTGTCCCAAGCGGATGGTCTTCGGCCCCTGCGGTGGCGTCCGGGCCGACGAGCGGTGCGAGGTGGCCGAGCACCGGTGCGTCTTCGTCGGTCAGCCGCTGGTGACCTGGCCGGCCGAGCCCGCGCCGGCACCCGAACCGCGGCCGGGCAGCCTCCTGGAGGCCGCGCGGACCCGTCCGGTGATCCTGACCGACCTCTCCGTCGTCCCCTACGACCCGGCGTCCCTGCGCCGCGTGGTCGAGGTCGTGGGCCCCGTCTCGGACGGGCTGCTGGTCGGTGAGCACGCCAACCGGCCGGACTTCCCGCCGGCGGTGGTCGCCGCGGAGGTACACGCCGCCGGTGGCCGGCTCTGGACGACGCTGGCCTGCCGCGACCGCAACCGCGTGGTGCTGGAGCAGGAGGTGGCGGGGCTCGCCGCGCTGGGGGTGGACGGCGTCCTGTGCGTCACCGGTGACGCCCGCGGCCCCGGCGTCCGCCCCGGTGCGACCCAGGTCTTCGACCTCGACGGGCCCCGGCTGGTGGCGCTGGCCACCGCGGCCGGGCTGAACGTCGCCGTCCCCGAGTCGCCCGCGGCGCCGCCGGTGGACCTGCGGCCGGCCCGGGTCGCGCAGAAGCAGCTGGCCGGCGCGCAGCTGTGCGTGCTCAACCACGTCCGGACGCCGGCCGAGGTCGCCCGGTTCGTCGCCGCGGCCCGGGCAGCCGGCGCCACGATCCCGTTCGTCGCCGCGGTCGCCGTCTACACCGACGAGCGGTCGGCCCGCGTGCTGCAGCGGTTCCCCGGCCTGCAGGTGGACGACGACGCTATCGAGGAGGTGCTGGCCGCGCCGGACCCGCGCGAGGCCGGCATCGCGACGGCGGTGGCCGAGGCCCGGGCGCTGCTGGCGATCGAGGGCGTGGCAGGGGTGAACCTCTCCGGTCTGGCCTCGGCCGACGGCGAGGACGAGGGCGCACGGGTCAAGGCCGAGGTGGCCGCACGGATCAGGGAGGAGCACGGTGGCTGAGCTGGCCGACGAGGCGATGGAGGTCGAGTTCGACACCGTCGCGAGCTGGACGGAGCAGGCCGTCCGCGCGCTGGGTCCGGAGCACGCCGTCCCCGCGGGCTGCCGGGGCAGCGGCAGCGAGAGCGCGCTGCGGTGGCTCGCCGACGGGATGGACCTCTCCACCGGCAGCAGGGTGCTCGACGACGGCGCCGGGGTCGGCGGCCCGGCCGGCTGGCTCGCCGCCGAGCGGGGCGTGCGGCCGGTCTGCGCCGAGCCGATGGTCGGCGCCGTGCGGGCGGCCTCCCACCTGTTCGGCCTGCCCGCGGTGGTGGCCACCGCCCAGCAGCTGCCGTTCGCCGACGCGTCCTTCGACGCCGCGTGGTGCCTCGGGGTGCTGTGCACGATCCCGGACAAGCCGGCGGCCCTGGCCGAGCTGCGCCGGGTGCTGACGCCGGGCGGCCGGGTGGGGCTGCTGGTCTTCGCCGCCGTCCGCGAGCTCACCGGGCCGCAGCCCGACGGCAACACGTTCCCCACGGTCGAGGAGCTGCCCGGCCTGCTGGCCGCTGCGGGTTTCGCGCTGGACGCCACCGGCCAGGCCGATCTCTCCGACAGTCCGGCGGAGTGGACCGAACGGGCCGACGCGGTCGACGCGGAGATCGAACGGCGGCACGGGCACGACGAGCGGTGGGCGCTGGCGCAGGAGCAGTCCGGCCGGGTCGGCCGGCTGCTGGCGGACGGGGCGCTCGTCCCCTGGCTGGGGCTGGCGACGGCGCGGTGAGCACGGCGGTGCCCGCCGGACGACGTCTGGCCGAAACGCGCGGGACACAGTCCGGAACTAGCTTCCCGGGAATGGCGGACCTGTTCGACGGCTACCCCCTCGGGCAGCAGTGGGACGAGATGTTCGGCAGTCCCGGCCAGCCGCGGTCGGCCTACGCCGGGCTCTTCACCTCGCTGCAGCCGATGGCGGGGGAGGAGCTCTCCGCCCGGGCCGACCTGCTCTCCCAGACCTACCGCGACGCCGGGGTCACCTTCGCCCACGCCGGCGAGGAGCAGCCCTTCCCGCTCGACATCGTGCCGCGGGTCATCGGGGCGGAGGAGTGGGACGTCATCGAGCGCGGGGTGGCCCAGCGGGTGCTCGCGCTCGAGGCGTTCCTGGCCGACGTCTACGGCGCCGGGGAGGTCTTCGCCGACCGGGTCGTGCCGCGCAGCGTCGTCACCACGAGCGCGCACTTCCACCGCCAGGCGCACGGGCTGGTGCCGCCCAACGGCGTCCGGGTGCACGTCTCCGGCATCGACCTGGTCCGCGACGAGGCCGGCGACTTCCGCGTCCTCGAGGACAACCTGCGCTCGCCGTCGGGGGTCAGCTACGTCATCACCAACCGGGCGGCGATGAGCCAGGTGCTGCCCGAGCTGTTCGCCGACCACCGCATCCAGCCGGTCGACGACTACCCGACGCGACTGCTTGCCGCGCTCAAGGCCTCCGCGCCGGCCAACGTCGCCGACCCGACGGTCGTCGTCCTCACCCCCGGCGTCTACAACTCCGCCTACTTCGAGCACGCCCTCCTGGCCCGCCAGATGGGCGTCGAGCTCGTGGAGGGCCGCGACCTCGTCTGCGCCGGCAACCAGGTCAGCATGCGGACGACGGACGGCCAGCGCCGCGTCGACGTCGTCTACCGGCGGATCGACGACGAGTTCCTCGACCCGGTGCACTTCCGGCCCGACTCGGTCATCGGTTGCGCCGGCCTGCTCAACGCCGCCCGCGCCGGCCGGGTGACGATCGCCAACGCGGTCGGCAACGGCGTCGCCGACGACAAGCTGCTCTTCACCTGGGTGCCCGACCTGGTGCGCTACTACCTGGGCGAGGAGCCGGTGCTGGCCAACGCCGAGACCTACCGGCTCGACGACCGCGAGACCACCGAGTGGGTGCTCTCCTCGCTCGACCAGCTCGTGCTCAAGCCGGTCGACGGCTCGGGCGGCAAGGGGATCGTCATCGGCCCGCGCGCGGACGAGAAGACGCTGGCCGACCTCGCGGTGAAGGTCCGGGCCCGCCCGCGGGACTGGATCGCGCAGAAGCCGATCGGTCTGTCGACGTGCCCCACGCTGATCGGCGGCCGGATCGCGCCCCGGCACGTGGACCTGCGACCGTTCGCGGTCAACGACGGCTCGAAGGTCTGGGTGCTGCCCGGCGGGCTGACCCGGGTCGCGCTGCCGGAGGGCGAGCTGGTGGTCAACTCCAGCCAGGGTGGTGGCTCCAAGGACACCTGGGTGCTCAGCGGCGCCCGCCCGGCCGCGAGCCGCGAGGTGCCGGAGTCGACCCGCATCGAGTTCACCGCCGCCGACCTGCCCGACGACCCGCCGGCGCAGGACCCGGGGCCGCTGAACGACACCGTCGTCGGCCAGTCCCAGCAGCAGCAACAAGGAGCGTTTCGCGCGCGAAACGCTCCGGAGGACGGGGGGACGACGCCGTGCTGAGCCGGATCGCGGAGTCGCTGTTCTGGATCGGCCGCTACGTCGAGCGGGCCGACGACACCGCCCGGATCCTCGACGTGCACACCCAGCGGCTGGTCGAGGACCCGTGGATCGACGAGCGCCGGGCCTGCGCCAACCTCCTCGCGCTGATGGGCTCGCCCTGCCCGGAGGACGAGGCCGACACCGAGCGGGTGCTGGCCACGCTGGCCTTCGAGCGGGACAGCCCGAGCTCGATCGTCGGCGCGCTGTCGGCGGCCCGGGAGAACGCCCGCGGCGCCCGCGAGGTCCTCTCCGGGGAGATCTGGGAGTCGCTCAACGTCACCCACAACGCCCTCCCGCAGCAGCGCACGATGGCCCGGCGGTACGGGCCGCACGCGCTGTTCCGGTTCGTCCGGGAGCGCTCGGCGATGGTGTTCGGCCTGGCCGACTCCACGATGAGCCGCGACGAGAGCTGGCTGTTCCTCGTGCTCGGGCGGTCGCTGGAGCGGGTGGACATGACCGCCCGGATCATCTCCACGCGGGTGCTGGCCGGGGACGCCGCGCCGTCCTGGACGCTCGTGCTGCGCTCCACCGGCGCCTACGAGCCCTACCTGCGCACCTACCGCGGGGTGGTCGACTCCAGCCGGGCCGCGGAGTTCCTGCTGCTGGACCGGCTCTTCCCGCGGTCGGTGTTCGCCGCACTGGACCAGGCAGAGAGCTGCCTGGCCGAGCTGGAACGCAGCACCGTCCGGGACACCACCCGGATCGGCGTCGCCGGCGAGGCACACCGGATCGTCGGCCGGGCCCGGACGCTGCTGGAGTACATGAGCACCCCGGAGCTGCTGTCCCGGCTGCCCGCGCGGCTGGAGGAGCTGCAGCGCACCTGCTCGGCGGCCAGTGCCGCGGTGAGCAACCACTTCTTCACCGAGCAGGCGCCTCAGGTGTGGGTGCCGGAGGGCGTGGCGTGAGCGTCCAGCAGCAGCAGGTGCACGGCGGGCGCCCGTCGTCGTCCCGGTGGCGGCTGCAGGTCGTGCACCGCACCCGCTTCTCCTACGCCGGCCGGGTCCGCTCCTCCTACAACGAGGCCCGCCTGACCCCGGAGAACAGCGGCCGGCAGACGACCCTGCGCTCCCGGGTGGAGATCGAGCCGGCGGCGACGGTGCACGCCTACCGCGACTACTGGGGCTCCACGGTCACCGCGTTCGACCTGCACTCCCCGCACGAGGAGCTGGTGGTCACCGGCACGTCGATCGTCGAGGCCGGCCCCGACCCGGTCGGGCACGAGCACGTCGACTGGGCGGTCCTGCGCGGTCCGGAGGTGCGCGACGCCTACGGCGAGCTGCTCAGCTCCACGCCGCTCACCGCGGTCGACGACGAGGTGGTCGCGGAGGCGCGCGCCGTGGCCGGGGACCTGCCGCCGCACGAGGCCGCCGACGCCGTCTGCCGGTTCGTGCGCGGGCACATCGAGTACCTGTCGGGCGCCACCCACGTGAAGACGACGGCGATGCAGGCCTGGCGGCACCGCAAGGGCGTCTGCCAGGACATCTCGCACGTCACCGTCGGCCTGCTGCGGGCGCTGGGGCTGCCGGCGCGCTACGTCTCCGGCTACCTGCACCCGAAGCGGGACGCCGAGATCGGCCGGACCGTCACCGGCGAGAGTCACGCCTGGGTGGAGTGGTGGGACGGCGGCTGGTGCGGGTTCGACCCCACGAACTCCGTCGAGGTCGGCACCCGCCACGTGACGCTGGGCCGGGGGCGGGACTACGGCGACGTCTCCCCGTTCCGCGGCATCTTCTCCGGCGCCGGCAGCAACGGGCACACCGTCACCGTCGAGGTCACCCGCCTCGCCTGAGCTCCACGGGAGATCAGGCGTAGTCCTTGAGCAGGCGGGTGACGCCGACCGGCTCGTCGACGGCCGCGTCGGGGTCGGGCAGGACCTCGCTGCGGTCGGCGAGCCGCGGCCGCCAGGCCGGCGGCGCGGCCTCGAGCCAGGCGGCGCCGGCGTCGGTGAGCCGGCCGTCGCTGCGCAGCGGTGCCCAGCCGCGCAGCACCGCCAGCGCCTCGGCCGCGGTGACCAGCAGGGTGCCCATCCCGCGGCGGCGCAGCGCCGGGGCGACGCGGACGTCGTCGACGATCCCCGAGCGGTTGTACCAGCGGACCTCGCCGATGCGGTCGGCCATCCGCAGGCCGGCCGCGGCCACCTCGCGCGGGGTCACCACCGCGCCCGCCCGGAACGGCCCACCGGTGAAGGCCAGCAGCGAGGACGCCGCGATCGGGCTGGTGGCGTGGTGCAGCTCGGCGAACCACAGCGTCGGGCAGCGGTCGCTGAGGTCCTCGGAGGGGACGAGCCGCACGACCGCGCCGTCGACGGTCCGGTAGCCGACCTCGACCAGCCAGCCCGCCGGCCGCCGGCCCCCCGCCTGCAGTGCCGTCATGTCCACGGGGGTCCCGGCGGCGAAGCGCCCGGAGCCGACGGCGACGAGGGCGTGCTCCCGCGACTCCGGGCCGCTGTCGGCGATCCGTGCCCACCACACCCCCGAGGGCGCCGGTGGCGGGGTCAGGGCCACCAGGCGGAGCCGCTGGGCCGGATCGCGTCGGTCGCCCCCGGACGAGCGGGGGGCGGGTGCGGCGCTGGTCATGACGGCCTCCGGGACGTAGTGCGGGAACGACCGGCAGGAGCCGGCGGGCACAGCGTCGGCGAGCGCACTTGCGGGGCCCTTGCGGCTGACTGGGACGCCCAGGCCGGCGTCCCCCGGGCCCGGAGGAGATCCGCCGGGGTCACACCGGCGGATCTCCTCCGCGGCAGCCAGGGATACTGGGCGTGATGAGCGCACCCGTGAACCTGGTCAACCTCGAGCGGGTGTCCAAGGCGCACGGCACCACCGTGATCCTGGACGACGTCTCCCTGGGCGTCGCCGCCGGTGAGCGGATCGGCATCGTCGGCCGCAACGGCGGCGGGAAGACGACGCTGCTGTCGGTCCTCACCGGCGTCGAGGAGCCCGACTCCGGCCGGGTCACCCGCCGCGGGGACCTGGCGATGGGGGTGCTCGACCAGTCCGGGACGCTGCCGCCGGGGACGACGGTGCGCGACGTCGTCCTGCCGACCACGCGGTTCGCCTCCGAGCACGAGTGGGCCGCCGACCCGGCGGTGCGCAGCGTGCTGGCCGGTCTGGAGCTCGACCGGCTCGGGCTGGACAGCCCGGTCGCGCCGATGTCCGGTGGCGAGCGGCGCCGGGTGGCCCTGGCCGCCCAGCTGATCCGCCCGCTGGACCTGCTGGTGCTCGACGAGCCGACCAACCACCTCGACGTGGAGGGCGTCGCCTGGCTGGCCGACTACGTGAAGCGGCGCAGCGGCGGGCTGCTGGTCGTCACCCACGACCGCTGGTTCCTCGACGAGGTGTGCACGACCACGTGGGAGGTCGCCGACGGCGACGTGCACGCCTACGAGGGTGGCTACTCGGCGTACACGCTGGCCCGGGCGGAGCGGGCGCGGATCTCCGCGGTCACCGAGGAGCGCCGGCTGAACCTGGTCCGGAAGGAACTCGCCTGGCTGCGCCGGGGGCCGCCGGCGCGCACCAGCAAGCCGCGGTTCCGCATCGAGGCCGCCGAGGCGCTGATCGCCGACGAACCGCCGCCGCGGGAGACCATGGCGCTCAAGGGCTTCGCCGCCCGCCGGCTCGGCAAGACGGTCTTCGACGTCGAGGACGTCGACTACGCGGTGCAGACCCCGGCCGGCCCGCGCACCCTCTTCGCCGACCTCACCTGGCACGTCGGCCCGGGCGACCGGATCGGCGTCGTCGGCGTCAACGGCGCCGGGAAGACGACGCTGCTGCGGATGCTGCTCGGCGAGATCGTGCCCGACCGTGGCCGGATCGTGCAGGGGCAGACCGTCGCCCCGGCCTACCTCTCCCAGCACGTCGCCGAGCTGCCGCCGCGGCTGCGGGTGCTCGAGGCCGTGCAGGAGGTCGCCCGGATCGCGCGGATCGGCAACCAGGAGATCTCGGCGTCCTCGCTGGCCGAGCGGTTCGGCTTCGCCACGAACCGGCAGTGGACGCCGGTGGGTGACCTCTCCGGCGGCGAGCGCCGGCGCCTGCAGCTGCTGCGGCTGCTCATGGGCGAACCGAACGTCCTCGTGCTCGACGAGCCGACCAACGACCTCGACATCGACACCCTCACCGCGCTGGAGGACCTGCTCGACGGGTTCGCCGGCACCGTGCTGGTGGTCAGCCACGACCGCTACTTCGTCGACCGCGTCTGCGACTCGGTCGTGGCGCTGATGGGCGACGGCACGATCGCCGCGCTGCCCGGCGGGGTGGAGGAGTACCTGGCACGGAGGGCCGCCGGCGAGGCCGCCCTGTCCGGCGGGCACGCCGGGACGGGCACCGGGACCGGAGCCCCCCTGCACGCCCCGGCGGTCTCCGCCGCCGACGCCCGCGCGGCGAAGAAGGAGGCGGCGCGCCTGGAGCGGCGGCTGGCGAAGCTCGACGCCGACGAGAAGAAGCTGCACGGGCAGCTGGCCGCTGCGGCGAGCGACTACGCGAAGGCGGCCGAGCTCGACGCCCAGCTGCGCGAGGTGCTCGCGGAGAAGGAGCAGATCGAGACCGACTGGCTGGCCGCCGCCGAGCTCGCGGAGGGCTGACCTCCCGGGCATGCCCCGGACGCGCTCGTGCTCTGCCCACCATGGTGGGCAGAGCACGAGCGGCGTCGCCGGGCGTGGTCACGTCCGGTGGGTAAGCTCTCCACTACCGCCGGCCGTCGTTCGACCGACGTTCTGTGGTCCCCGAGCCGCCATCGACTCCCGGGAGACCCGTGCTCGTTCTGCTGCTCCTCCACCTGCTCGCCGCGCTGCTCGCGCCCGTGCTCGTCCGGTGGTGGGGCAGATCGGCCTTCCTCGCGCTCGCACTGGTCCCGGGAGTCGCCTTCGGCTGGGTGCTGGCGCAGCTGTCCGTGGTGCTCGACGGCGGTGAGGTCTCCGAGACCGTCTCCTGGGTCCCGGCCCTGGACCTGGACCTGGCCTTCCGGCTGGACGCGCTCGCGCTGCTGTTCGCCGCGCTGGTCACCGGCGTCGGTGCGCTGGTGCTCGTCTACTGCGCGCGGTACTTCGCCGCGGACGAGGAGGGGAACGCGCGGTTCGCCGGCACGATGGTCGCGTTCGCCGGCTCGATGCTCGGCCTCGTCCTCGCCGACGACATGCTCCTGCTCTACGTGTTCTGGGAGCTCACGACCGTCTTCTCGTTCCTGCTGATCGGCGGGTCCGGGCGCCGGCTGGCCGCCCGCCGCGCCGCCACCCAGGCACTGGTCCTCACCACCGCCGGCGGCCTGGCCATGCTGGTCGGGCTGATCATGGTGGGCCAGACCAGCGGGTCCTACCTGCTGTCGGAGGTCGTCGCCGACCCTGGCAGCGGCACGGTCATGACCGTCGGCACCGTGCTGGTGCTCATGGGCGCGATCACCAAGTCGGCGATGGTGCCCTTCCACTTCTGGCTGCCGGCCGCGATGGAGGCCCCCACCCCGGTCAGCGCCTACCTGCACGCCGCCGCCATGGTGAAGGCGGGCATCTACCTCGTCGCGCGGCTGGCCCCCGGGTTCGCCGACGTGCCCGGGTGGCGGCCGATCGTGCTGGGCCTCGGCCTCGCGACGATGCTCGTCGGGGGGTACCGCGCGCTGCGGCAGAACGACCTCAAGCTGCTGCTCGCCTTCGGCACCGTGAGCCAGCTCGGCTTCCTGCTCGTGCTCGTCGGTGCCGGCAGCCGGGAGCTCGCGGCCGCCGGCCTGGCGATGACCGTCGCGCACGCGCTGTTCAAGTCCGCCCTCTTCCTCAGCGTGGGCGTCATCGACCACGCGACGGGGACCCGTGACCTGCGCGAGCTCTCCGGCCTGGGCCGGCAGCTGCCCGTGCTGGCCGGCGTCGCGGTCCTGGCCGGCGCGTCGATGGCCGGCGTCCCGCCGCTGTTCGGCTTCGTCGGCAAGGAGGCGGCGTTCACCGCGCTCTGGGAGGGCGGCCTCGCCTCCCGCACCGCCGCGGGGTTCGAGCTGGCCGGGCTGGTGGTCGGCTCGATCCTGACCGCCGCCTACACGTTCCGCTTCCTGTGGGGCGCCCTCGCCCGCAAGCCCGGCGTCGCCGACACCGTCGTCGCGCACCGGCCCGGCCCGCTGTTCCTCGCCGCCCCCGTCGTCCTGGCGTCGGTCGGGCTGCTCGCCGGGCCGGCCAGCCCGCGGCTCGCCGCGCTGGTCACCGAGTACGCCGACACGCTGCCGCTGCTCGCTCCGGAGTACGAGGAGCTGGCGCTGTGGCACGGGCTCCAGCCGGCGCTCGGGCTCACGGCGGTCACCCTGCTCGGCGGCTACGCCCTGTTCGCCGCCCGCGACGGCGTCCGCCGGTTCCAGCGCAGGTTCGCGGTGGGGGCCTCGGCCGACGAGGGGTACTGGAACGTCATCCAGGGCCTGGACCGGCTGTCGGTCCTGGTCACCGGCACCACGCAGCGCGGCTCGCTGCCGGCCTACCTCGGCACGATCCTCGTGGTGGTCCTGGCGCTGCCGGGGACCCTCCTGCTCACGCAGGCGCCGTGGCCGGGGGAGTGGCGGGCCTGGGACACCCCGGTGCAGGCGATGGTCGGCGTCGTCGTCGTCAGCGCGGCCGCCCTCAGCCTGCGCATCCGGCAGCGGCTGTCGGCCGTCCTCGTGGTCGGCGTGACCGGCTACGGCACCGCGGTCCTCTTCGCCCTCCAGGGAGCACCGGACCTGGCGCTGACCCAGTTCCTGGTCGAGACGCTCACCCTCGTCGTCTTCGTGCTGGTGCTGCGCAAGCTGCCCAAGGACATCGGCGAGCGGCACCTGCCCCGCGAGCGGGCGGTGCGCGGCGTGATCGCCGTGGCCGTCGGCGCCTTCATGGCCGCGGTCGGCGCCGTGGCCCTGGGCGCGCGGACGGCGACGCCGGTGTCGGTGGACTACCCCGAGGCGGCCTACGACTTCGGCGGCGGCAAGAACATCGTCAACGTCACCCTGGTCGACATCCGCGCCTGGGACACCCTCGGCGAGATCTCGCTGCTCGTGGTGGCCGCCACCGGGGTCGCCAGCCTGGTCTTCCTGCGCAGCCGCACCGGCGGGGTGGACCGCGCCGCCCGCACCGAGCTCGCCCAGGCCGACCACCGGCCGAGTTGGCTGGCCGCCAGCGCCACCCTGGACCCCGACCGGCGGTCCGTGGTGCTCGAGGTGGTCACCCGGATCCTCTTCCACACGATCCTGGTGTTCTCGATCTACCTGCTCTTCTCCGGCCACAACGAGCCGGGCGGCGGCTTCGCCGGTGGGCTGGTCGCCGGCCTCGCCCTCGTCCTGCGCTACCTCGCCGGCGGCCGCTACGAGCTGGGGGAGGCGGCGCCGGTCGCGCCCGGCCTGCTGCTGGGCACCGGGCTGCTCTTCGCCGGCGGCACCGGCGCGGTCGGCCTGATGCTCGGCGGCGAGGTGCTGCAGACGGCGATCCTGGAGACGACGCTCCCCGTTCTCGGCGACGTCAAGCTGGTGACCTCGCTGTTCTTCGACATGGGCGTCTACCTGATCGTCGTCGGTCTCGTGCTCGACGTGCTGCGCAGTCTGGGCGCCGAGCTGGACCGCCAGGACGACGAGGACGACCCGATCGAGCTGAACGAGGGAGAGGTGGTCGTCCGATGACCCCCACCGTCGTGCTGCCGCTGATCATCGGTGGCCTCTACGCCGCGGGCGTCTACCTGCTGCTGGACCGCAGCCTGACCCGCGTGCTGCTGGGCTTCCTGCTGATGGGCAACGCCACCAACCTGCTGCTGCTGTCCAGCGGCGGCCCGGCCGGGCTGGCACCGATCCTGGGCGTCTCCGACCCGGAGGACATGAACGACCCGCTGCCGCAGGCGCTGATCCTCACCGCGATCGTGATCACCTTCGGGATCTCGGCGTTCGTGCTCGCGATGATCCACCGCTCGTGGCGGCTGGTCCGGCAGGAGGTGGTCGGCACCGACGAGGAGGACCGCCGGGTCGCCGCCCGGAAGGGCACCGACGCCGACGAGCTCGACCCGGACGACCTCGTCCCCGGGGACCGGCCGGCCGGGCACGCCGACAGCCTCCGTGGCGCCGATCTCGACGACGTGCCGGCCGACGACGTCGACCTGCCGGCGGGCAACCGGTGATCAGCGTCCTCGCGCCCTTGCCGGTCCTGATGCCGCTGCTCGGGGCGGCCGGTGCTCTCCTGCTGGCCCACCACCCCCGCGCGCAGCGGACGCTCAGCCTGCTCGTCATGACCGCGGTGCTGTCGGTGTCGGTCGCGCTGCTGTTCCTGGCCGACTCCGAGGGCCCCACAGCGGTCGCCGTCGGCGGCTGGCCGGTCCCGCTGGGGATCGTGCTGGTCGTCGACCGGCTCTCGGCGCTGATGCTCGTCGTGGCCTCGACCGTGGCGCTCGGGGTGCTCGTGTTCGCCGTCGGCCAGGGCTCGGCCGACCGCGACGAGGACACCCCGGTGTCGATCTTCCACCCGACGTTCCTGGTCCTCGTGGCGGGCGTGAGCAACGCCTTCCTCGCCGGGGACCTGTTCAACCTCTACGTCGGCTTCGAGATCCTGCTGATGGCCAGCTACGTGCTGCTCACCCTGGGCGGGACCGCGCCCCGCATCCGCGGCGGGATCACCTACGTCGTCGTCAGCCTGACCAGCTCGCTGCTGTTCCTCGCCGCGATCGGGCTGGTGTACGCGGCCACGGGCACGGTCAACATGGCCGACCTCGCCGTCAAGCTGGGGGACCTGCCCGAGGGCACGCAGGTGCTGCTGCAGTCGATGCTGCTCATCGCGTTCGGCATCAAGGCCGCCGTCTTCCCGCTGTCGGCCTGGCTGCCCGACAGCTACCCGACCGCCCCGGCGCCGGTCACCGCCGTGTTCGCCGGCCTGCTCACCAAGGTCGGCGTCTACGCGATCATCCGCACGCAGACGCTGCTGTTCCCCGGCGGCGCGCTGGACGACCTGCTGATGTGGGCCGCGCTGGCCACGATGGTGATCGGCATCCTCGGCGCGGTCGCGCAGACCGACCTGCGCCGGCTGCTGTCGTTCACGCTGGTCAGCCACATCGGCTACATGGTGTTCGGCATCGCCCTGGGTACGGCGGCCGGGCTGGCCGGCGCGATCTTCTACGTCGTCCACCACATCGCCATCCAGACCACGCTCTTCCTGGTCGCCGGCCTGATCGAGCGGCAGGGCGGGACGACGTCCATCGACCGGCTGGGCGGGCTGGCCCGGCGCGCGCCGCTGCTGGCGGTGCTGTTCTTCGTCCCGGCGATGAACCTCGCCGGCATCCCGCCGCTGTCGGGGTTCATCGGCAAGCTGGGGCTGCTCGAGGCAGGTGTGGCCGACGGCAGCGCCCTGGCGTACACGCTGGTCGCCGGGGGCGTCGTCACCAGTCTGCTGACGCTGGTGGCCATCGCACGCGTGTGGACCCGCGCCTTCTGGCGGCCGCCGACGCAGGCTCCCGCCGAGGACACCGCCGCAGCCGCTGCGGCCGCCGCGGGTCCCTCCGGCGACGGTTTCGCGCCCGCGGCGGAGGACGGGGACCTGACCGCGCGGCAGGTGGCCTGGCGCCGGCACACCCGCGTGGCGACGGCGGCCGACCCGGACATCGCGCCGGCCGCGTCCGCGGTGCGGGCGCTCCGGCCGCTCCCGGGCGCGATGGTGTCCGCCACGGCGGCGCTGGTCGCGGTGACCGTCGCCCTGACCGTCGTCGCCGGGTTCCTCTACGGCCTGGCCGACCGGGCCGCCGACGACCTCGTGGAACGGACGCCGTACATCGAGGCCGTCTTCGACGCCCCGGCCGCCGAGGACGCCGAGTGAACGAGCTCGCGAGTTCGCCCAGAGGTTCGGGCAACGCCGACCGGTCGCCGCTGCGGCTGCGGCACCAGCTGCCGCTGCTGGCCTGGCTGGTGTTCGTCTGGATCCTGCTCTGGGGCACCTGGTCGTGGGCGAACGTGCTCTCCGGCGTCGCCGTCGCGCTGCTGGTGACGCTGCTGCTGCCGCTTCCGCACGTGGTGGGCGGGACCCGCGTGCGGCCCCTGCCGCTGCTGGCGTTCGCCGGCCACTTCGTGCTGGACCTCGTGCTCTCCGGCGCGCAGGTGGCCTGGCTGGCGCTGCGCCCCGGCGGGCAGGGCAACTCGGCGATCGTGCGGGTGCAGCTGCGTACCGACTCGGACCTGCTGTCCACGATGGTCGCCGAGGCCGTGTCGCTGGTGCCGGGCTCCCTCGTGCTCGACCTCGACCGCGAGGACCGGACCATCACCGTCCACCTGCTGCACGTCCGCGACCTCGCGCACGTCGAGCAGGAGCGGGCCGACGTCCTCGTCGTCGAGGAACGGCTGGTGCGGGCGTTCGGCTCGGCCGAGGACCTCGCGGCGATCGACCGCGACCTCGAGCGCCGGGGACGCGCGAGAGGAGGGACCCCGCGATGACGGTCGTGACCTACGTGCTCTACGGGCTGATCGGCGGAGGAGCGCTCCTGGCCCTGGTCCGCCTGGCCTGGGGGCCGTCGCTGCTGGACCGGGTCGTCGCCACCGACACGCTGCTGGTGATCATCTCCGCCGGGCTGGCGGTCTACGCGGCGCTGGAGCGGGACCCCACCGTGGTCCCGGTGCTGGTGGTGGTCTCGCTGCTGGCGTTCGTGGGCTCGGTGTCGATCGCCCGGTACGTGGGCGGGATGCTGCGCCGGTCGGCCAGCGGCGACGGCCGGGACCTCGGCCTTCCGCAGGCGGCCGAGGAGCGGGAGGCCCGGTCGTGACCGCCGTCGTGGACGTCGTCGCGATGGCCTGCCTGCTGGCCGGTGCGTTCCTCTGCCTGACGGCGGGGCTCGGGCTGGTGCGCTTCCCCGACGTGCTGTCCCGGATGCACGCGGGCACCAAGCCGCAGGTGCTCGGCGTGCTGCTGGTGATGGTCGGCGCGGCGATCCGGCTGCACGGCTGGTCCAACGTCTGGATGCTGCTCCTGGTGGCCGCGTTCCAGCTGCTCACCGCGCCCGTGAGCGCGCACATGATCAGCCGCGTCGCCTACCGGCGGCGGCACGTGCGTCGCGACCTGCTGCTGGTCGACGAGTTCGACGCCGACCAGCAGCAGTCCGGTGACGCGCCCGCGGACGCCGGGCCGGAACCGCCGGCTACCGCTGGGCGCGGTTGACCGCCGACACGACCGCCCGCAGGGAGGCGCTCACGATGTTGGGGTCGATACCGACGCCCCACAGCACCCGGTCGCCGACGGCGCACTCGACGTAGGCCGCCGCACGGGCGTCGCCGCCGGCCGACAGCGCGTGCTCGGTGTAGTCCAGCACCCGCACGTCGACGTCGAGGCTCTTCAGCGCGTCGACGAACGCCGCGATCGGCCCGTTGCCGCGGCCCTGGACGGTGACCGGGACCCCGCCGTCGACCAGCTCGACCGACATCTCGTCGACCTGGCCGTCCCCGTGCGCGGTGTGCCGGTGGCCGGTCAGCGAGAAGCGGCCCCACGGCGCGGCCGGGTCGGGCAGGTACTCACTGCTGAACGCGGCCCACATCTGCTGGGCGGTGACCTCGCCGCCCTCGTCGTCGGTGTGCCGCTGGATGACCGCGCTGAACTCGATCTGCAGCCGGCGCGGCAGGTCCAGGTGGTTCTCGGTCTTCATGATGTAGGCGACGCCGCCCTTGCCGGACTGGCTGTTCACCCGGATCACGGCCTCATAGCTGCGGCCGACGTCCTTGGGGTCGATGGGCAGGTACGGAACCGCCCAGGGCATCTCCTCGACCGGCTTGCCGGCGACCACGGCGTCGGCCTCGAGGGCCTTGAAGCCCTTGTTGATCGCGTCCTGGTGGGAGCCGGAGAAGGCGGTGTAGACCAGGTCACCGCCGTACGGGTGCCGCTCGTGGACGCCCAGCTGGTTGCAGTACTCGACGGTGCGCCGGATCTCGTCGATGTCGGTGAAGTCGATCTGCGGGTCGATGCCCTGGCTGAACAGGTTGAGCCCCAGCGTGACCAGGCAGACGTTGCCGGTGCGCTCGCCGTTGCCGAACAGGCAGCCCTCGATCCGGTCGGCGCCGGCGCGGTAGCCGAGCTCGGCGGCGGCCACGGCGGTGCCGCGGTCGTTGTGCGGGTGCAGGCTCAGGACCACGGCGTCGCGCCGGCCCAGGTTGCGGTGCATCCACTCGATCTGGTCGGCGTAGACGGTGGGCTCGGCCATCTCGACGGTCGCCGGCAGGTTGAGGATCGTCGGCCGGTCGACGGTGGGCTCCCACACGTCGGTGACGGCGTTGCAGACCTCGACGGCGAAGTCGAGCTCGGTGCCGGTGAAGGACTCGGGCGAGTACTCGAAGCGGATCTCGGTGTCGCGCATCTGCTCGGCCAGCTTGCGGACCACCTGCGCGCCGTGGACGGCGATGTCGACGATGCCGGCACGGTCGGAGCCGAAGACCACGCGGCGCTGCAGGGTGCTGGTGGAGTTGTAGAGGTGCACGATCGCCTGCTTGGCGCCCACCAGCGACTCGTAGGTGCGCTCGATCAGCTCGTCGCGGGCCTGGGTCAGCACCTGGATCGTGACGTCGTCGGGGACCAGGTCGTCCTCGATCAGCTGGCGGACGAAGTCGAAGTCCGTCTGGCTCGCCGCGGGGAAGCCGACCTCGATCTCCTTGTAGCCCATGCGGACCAGCAGCTCGAACATGCGGCGCTTGCGGTCGGGGGTCATCGGGTCGATGAGCGCCTGGTTGCCGTCGCGCAGGTCGACGGCGCACCAGCGGGGGGCCACGGTGGTGACCTTCTCCGGCCAGGTGCGGTCGGGCAGTTCGACGGGCGTGAACGGCGCGTAGCGGCCGATCCGCATCGGGGAGGCCTGCTGCGGGTTGCGGGCGTGCGGGTGGTTCGCGTTCATGGGGGTGCTCCTCTGGCGCGGGCTGGACTCAGCTCCGGTGGGGCGGTCAGCAGGCGCCGGGAACGCTTCCGCTCACGGCAGATCACCGCGGCGAGGGGGCCGACCTAGGAGAGGGCCTCGCCGCGGCGGGTAAGCAGGAGGCTGCCGCGCACGCCCCCACGGTATCAGCGGCTCAGCCGAGGTCGCACCTGCACACGCAGTCGTCGGTGTGCTGCTGGCGCACGCCGGCCTCGTCCTCGGTGCAACCGGGCGGGCAGTCGCAGACCCAGGCCGGGATCGGCTCGAGCTCCCCGGCGTCCCGCCGGCGCTCCCACTCCGCGCGCTGTCTGCGCCGGATCCCGTCCCGCCGCGCCGCCGCCCGCTCGGCAGGGGAGTCGCCCGGCCCCGGCTGACGGTGGTCGTCCGGGACGCCGGTCATCGAGCGGGAGGCGTCGCGTCGCCTGCGGTCCCGGTCGAAGGAGTACGTGGGCTGTCTCCTGCTGTAGCGCTCGGGCCCGTGCCACCAACCGTCGTCGGAGAGGCGGGTGTCGAGGTGGGCGGGGAACCGTCTGCCGGCGCTGTCCCGCACGGCGTCGTCGGCCATCGCCCTGACCTCGCGCCCCTCCCCGTCGACCAGCGCGAGCCGCAGCCCGGCGAGCGCAGCGGCGCGGGTGAGAGTTCTCAGGTCGAGTCGACCGGTGCCGGCCTCGGCCGCCCCCACGGCGGACTTCGAGACGCCGAGGGCGGCAGCGAGGTCGCGCTGTGACAGGTCAGCGGTACGGCGGATGCGGCGGAGCAGCCCGGCGACGTCGACGTCTCGCATACGGGGATCGTCGATCCGGGTGCCGGCCCCGGTGGGCCGTCATGTCCTCCTGTGGACGCTCGTGCTCTGCCCACAGCCGTGGGCAGAGCACGAGCGTCGCGCGGTGTATGCGCGCCGGCCGCCCCTTGTGCTCTGCCCCGTGAGACGGGGCAGAGCACGGGGCACGGGGAGGAGAGGTGCCCGGGAGTCGACCCGCCGAGCAGCTGGCTCTCACACCTGCGCGGCCGCCCAGAGGACGCAGGCCAGCAGGATCACCACACTGGTGAGCAGGGCGGTGCCGGTGGTGCCGGGTGAACGCATGTCAGACCATCCCGAACTTCTCGCTGTGGATGCGGTCGCGGGGGACGTCGAGCCAGTCGAGGTAGTCCTCGACGGCCTCGACCATCTGTCCCCCCGAGCAGATGAAGTACTGCAGGGAGCGGCGGTGCTGCGGCAGGAGCCGCTCCAGGAGGGCTGCGTCGACGTGCCCGCGGACGCCCTCCCACTGGTCGGAGGGGCGACTGATGACGTGGACCACCCGCAGGTTGAGCCGGCCCTGCAGCCGGGCGAGCTGGCGCACGCCGGTCACCTGGTCCTCGTAGCGGTTGGCGAGGACGAGGGTGCAGGGCCGCTGGTCGCCCTGGTCGGCGAGCGTCGACAGCATGCTGAGGAACGGGGTCACGCCCACCCCCGCCGCGATGAACACGAACCCCATGCCGGGGTGTCGTTCCAGGGTGAACGACCCGTGCGGACCGTCGACGTACACCGTGTCGCCGACCCGCAGGCCCCGGATCGAGTCGGTGAAGTCGCCGACCTGCTTGATCGTGAACTCCACGCGCGAGGAATGCGTGCTCGAGGACATCGAGAACGGGTGGTAGGTCAGCGTGAACGGGCTTCGCCCCGGGAGGATCCAGGCGAACTGCCCGGCCCGGAAGCGGAAGGGTCGGGCGTGCCGGCGGGCGGGCTCCAGGCCCACGGTGACGCTGCCGCCCGGCTCCGGCCACAGCTCGGCGACGCGGAACCGACGCCGCCACAGCATCAGGGGCTTGACCAGCCGGACCCACACGGCCAGCCACAGGAAGGCCGCGGCGTAGAGCAGCCAGACCAGACGGACCAGTGGCTCGCCGAAGTAGTAGTGGACGCCGAACGCGTGCCCCAGCCCCGCCAGGACGATGACGACCCCGAGGGCCGAGTGCAGGACATGCCAGACCGGGTAGCTGATCCGCAACGCCCGGCGCCAGATCGACGTGACCATGAGCGCGAGCAGTGCGACGACCGACAACCACGCCAGCTTGGCCCGCAGTGGGTCGTGGACGACGTCGAGCAGCCGGCGGTAGTGGTCGGAGACGCAGAAGAGCAGCACCGGGTGGCCGAAGGCGGCGACGACGGCGAGGAACGAGATCTGCCGGTGGTAGCGCAGGACCGCGTCGATCCCGAACGGGGCGGCCGCGCCGGTGAAGCGGGCGGCCAGGGCGAACTGGAGGCCGAGCACGGACAGCGCCACGAAACCCAGCGCCACCGACAGGTTGACGACGAAGCCGCGGCCCTCGCGGGCCTCCCCGAAGCACAGCGCCAGCGGCGTGAGCCCGAGGACGATGTGCGCGGCGACCCAGGCGGTCGCCCGTCCCCCGGAGGTCGGGGCGGCCCGCCGTGGCCTGCGCTCGACCACCGGGTAGGCGCCGGAGGTCGGCGCGGCGCGGTCCACGGGCGGCGGTGCGTAGGCCACCCGGGCCTGGGCATGCCGGCCACCGCCGCGGGGCGGGGCGGGCTGCGGGGACATGACTGCTCCTGGGGACGGCCGGGGAAGGGCTCGGGGTGGCGCGGCCGGCGCGGCGGCCACGACGTCACCGTCGGGATGCGCTGCGCTACGTGCTCGGACGGGAACACTAGGTGAGCAGAGCGGCCGCTGGAAGGCCTGGGACGGAACGGTCCGCATCCCTGCAGGTCGAGAGTGCGGTGAGGTGCGTCACCGGCCCGCCACGCCCGCGGGGGCGCGCCGAGCGAGGCAGCGATGCCGGGGTCAGAAGCCGCCGCGGAGGCGGAGCTTGAGGGGGCGGCCGTCGGGGTCGTCGAGCAGCCGGTAGACCGGCGTGGCCCAGAGCCGGGTGGACAGGCTCAGCCGCTCGGGCGCGTGCCGCCGCAGCCGGCCGCGGGGGCGGGGTCCCACGCGTCCCCCGGCATGCCAGGCGTCGAGCGCCTCGGCCCCGGCTTCCAGCGTCTCCACGAACGCCTGGGGGTCGAGCAGGTCGACGTCCTCGGCGCCGTCGGGGTCGCGGTCGGTGTGCTCCCGGGCGAGCTGCAGCCGCAGGTCGCGGGCGAACACGCGGGCGCCGTCCCCGACACCGGTGGGGTCCCGCGGCTCCCGCTCGTCGCGCGTGGTGTCGAGGACGGTGCTCGACAGCTCGCTGTCGTGCGTCCACGACCGGCGGTTGAAGTTGTCGCTGCCCACGCTGGCCCAGACGTCGTCGACCACGCAGACCTTGGCGTGCACGTACACCGGCGTCCCCTCGTGGTTCTCCACGTCGAACACGTGCACCCGGTCCGGCCCGGCCTCGCGACACAGCTCCAGCGCCTGCCAGCGGCCCACGTACTGCGGCCGTGAGGCGAAGGCGCCGTCCTGGTCGGGCACCCGGGGCACCACGACCACCAGGTGCAGGCCCGGATTGCGGCGCAGCGCGTCGGCGAACAGCTGCGCGACCTCCTGCGACCACATGTACTGGTCCTCCAGGTAGACCAGCCGGTGCGCCCGTTCGATCGCCTTCGTGTACCCGCGGGCGATCGATCGCTCGCCCTGCGGCGCGAAGGGATACGGGGGCCGGATCGCCGGATAGGTCCGGAGGTTCTGCACCACGTGCGGCCCGCAGGGCGGCGGAGGGGGCAGCTGGGCCGGCAGCGGGTCGCCGTGGGTGCGCGCGTGGTTCAGCTTGTCGCGCACCCAGGCGATCGGGTGGTCGGTGTCGGCGCCGTGGGGGTCGTCCCAGCGCTCGCGGAACACGGTGTCGAGCACGTGCACGGCCGGCCCGCGGAGCTCCAGCTGCACGTCGTGCCACGGCGGGGTCGCTCCGTAGGCCTCCGCCATGGCCAGCGACTGCGGGTCGCCCCGGTGCTCGCCGTCGTCCCGCCGGCTGTGGCACAGGTCGATCCCGCCGACGAAGGCGACGTCCCGCGAGGCGTCCTGGTCGTGCCGCAGCACGACGAACTTCTGGTGGTGCGACCCGAACCGGCGCACCCGCTGGTCGAGGATGACCTCCCCGCCACCGTGCTCGATCTCGCGGTCCAGCGCGCGGTTCTCCTCCTTGCTGAACGCCGCCCCGTCGACGTGCGACCGCCACACGAGCCCGCGCACCGTCACCCCGCGGCGCACCGCCTCGGTGAACAGCTGTGCCACGGTCGGTCCGCCCGGCCGCAGCTGCTCGTCGGGGTCGCCGCGCCAGTCGGTGAAGAACAGGTGGTCCCCCTCGTCGAGGCGCTCCACGCACTCCACCAGCCGGTCGAAGTAGGTGGATCCGTGCACGAGGGGGGTGCACAGGTTGCCGGCGGTCCAGCCCGGCACGTCGGTCGCGGGGTTGCCGCGCTCCTCCGCGCTGAGCATCCACAGCTCGGGGTCCTCGCCGTCCAGCAGCTGCTCGTGTCCGCCCATCCGGTGATCACATCCCGCCCTCCACGGGGACGCAACCACGGCCACCGCCGGAGGCGTCGGTAGCCTCATACCCCGTGGCCCTCGTCGTCCAGAAGTACGGCGGCTCCTCCGTCGCCTCCGCCGCGCACATGAAGCGCGTCGCCGAGCGGATCGTGGCCGCCAAGAAGGACGGCAACGACGTCGTCGTGGTGGTCTCCGCGATGGGCGACACCACCGACGAGTTGCTCGACCAGGCGGCCCAGATCACCGACGCCCCGCCCGGGCGCGAGCTCGACATGCTCCTCACCGCGGGCGAGCGGATCTCGATGGCGCTGCTGGCGATCGCGATCAGCACGCACGGCTACGAGGCCCGGTCGTTCACCGGCTCGCAGGCCGGCGTGATCACCACCTCCAGCCACGGCCGGGCGCGGATCATCGACGTCACGCCGGGCCGGCTGCGGTCGGCGCTGGACGAGGGCTCGATCGTCATCGTCGCCGGCTTCCAGGGCGTCAGCCAGGACACCAAGGACGTCACGACGCTGGGCCGTGGCGGGTCGGACACCACCGCGGTCGCCGTCGCCGCCGCGCTCGAGGCCGACGTCTGCGAGATCTACACCGACGTCGACGGGGTCTTCACCGCCGACCCGCGGATCGTCCCGAACGCCAAGCGGCTGGACACCGTCACCTACGAGGAGATGCTGGAGCTGGCCGCCTCCGGCGCCAAGGTCCTGATGCTCCGCTGCGTCGAGTACGCCCGCCGCTACGGCATCCCCGTGCACGTCCGCAGCTCCTACTCACAGCTCCCCGGCACGATCGTGACCGGCTCGATGGAGGACCTCCCGGTGGAACAGGCGATCATCACGGGCGTCGCGCACGACCGCAGCGAGGGCAAGATCACGGTCTACGGGGTGCCGGACCGGCCGGGCGAGGCCGCCCAGCTCTTCCGCGTGCTCGCCGACGCCGAGGTCAACATCGACATGATCGTGCAGAACGTGTCGGCCGACGCGAGCAAGCTCGCCGACATCTCGTTCACGCTGCCCAAGAGCGACGGTCCCGCCGCGCTGGCCGCGCTGGAGGGGGTCAAGCACACCGTCGGCTACACCGACGTGAGCTTCGACCAGCACATCGGCAAGGTCTCGCTGGTCGGAGCGGGCATGCGCTCGCACCCGGGGGTCTCCGCGAAGTTCTTCGGCGCCCTGGCCGACGCCGGGGTGAACCTCGAGCTGATCAGCACCTCCGAGATCCGCATCTCGGTGGTCTGCCGCGACAGCGACGTCGACATCGCCGTCCGCGCGGTGCACGACGCCTTCGACCTCGGGACCGACGAGGCCGAGGCCGTGGTCTACGGAGGGACCGGACGATGAGCATGCGCCCGCTGAACATCGGCGTCGTCGGCGCGACCGGCCAGGTCGGCGCCGCGATGCGCTCCATCCTCGCCGAGCGCGACCTGCCGATCGCGTCGATCCGCTTCTTCGCCTCCGCCCGCTCGGCCGGCACCACGCTGCCGTGGGGCGACGGCGAGATCACCGTCGAGGACGCCGCCACCGCCGACCCCACGGGGCTGGACGTCGCGCTGTTCTCGGCCGGCGCCACCACCTCCCGCGCGCAGGCCCCCCGCTACGCCGCGGCCGGCGTGATCGTGATCGACAACAGCTCCGCCTTCCGCCGCGACCCGGAGATCCCGCTCGTCTGCAGCGAGGTCAACCCCGGCGACATCGCGAAGGCGCACGGGCGGATCATCGCCAACCCGAACTGCACCACCATGGCCGCGATGCCGGTGCTCAAGCCGCTGCACGACGAGGCCGGGCTGGTCCGCATCGTGGCCAGCACCTACCAGGCCGTCTCGGGCTCCGGGATCGCCGGCGTGCAGGAGCTGCACTCGCAGGTCAGGGCCGTCGTCGACAAGGCCGACGAGCTGGCCTACGACGGCAGCGCGGTCACCTTCCCCGAGCCGCAGAAGTACGTGCGGCCGATCGCGTTCAACGTGCTGCCGATGGCCGGCTCGGTCGTCGACGACGGCACGTTCGAGACCGACGAGGAGCAGAAGCTCCGCAACGAGAGCCGCAAGATCCTCGGCATCCCGGACCTCCGGGTGTCGGGCACCTGCGTGCGCGTCCCCGTCTTCACCGGCCACTCGCTGTCGCTGAACGTGGAGTTCGAGCGGCCGATCAGCGTCGAGCGGGCCACGGAACTGCTCGCCGGCGCGCCCGGGGTGGAGCTCTCCGACGTCCCCAACCCGCTGCAGGCGGCCGGCCGCGACCCGAGCTACGTCGGCCGGATCCGGCAGGACCCGGGCGTCGACGGCGGCCGCGGCCTGGCGCTGTTCGTCAGCAACGACAACCTCCGCAAGGGCGCCGCGCTCAACACGATCCAGATCGCGGAGCTCATCGCCGCCTCCTAGCGGAGTGCGAGAGCGCAGGGAACCTGCGCTCTCGCACTCCGCTAGGGCTTCACGTGGCGGAGGGCGAAGTCCAGCGCGAGCTCGACCTGCCGGATGGTCTCCTCGATGACCAGGGAGCCGTGGCCGGCGTCGAAGCGGTACACCTCGTGCGGCTTCTCCAGCCGCTCCAGCTCACCCAGGTAGTTGTCGATCTGCCGGATCGGGCAGCGCGGGTCGTTGGCGCCGGCCACCACGAGCACCGGCGCGCGCACCTGCTCGACGTACGTGATGGGCGACGACCGCACGTACACGTCCCGCACCTCGTCCGGTGAGCCGCCGAAGAGGGCGCGGTCGTAGGCGCGCAGCCCCTCCATCTCGTCCTCGTAGGCGGCGAGGTAGTCGGCCACCGGCACCTCGGCGATGCCGGCCGCCCACCGCTCCGGCTGCGTGCCGAGACCCAGCAGGGTGAGGAAGCCACCCCACGAGCCGCCGGTGATCAGGGCACGCGAGGGATCGAGGAAGCCCTCGTCGACCAGGGCGTCGTAGACGGCGGCGACGTCCTCCAGCTCGGTCGGTCCCGGGCGGCCGGTCAGCGCGTCCCGCCAGGTGCTGCCGTAGCCGGTGGAGCCCCGGTAGTTGACGTGCACGACCGCGTAGCCGGCATCGACGTAGGCCGCCCGCCGGGCGCGGTAGGAGTCGTCGTCGGCCGCCTCCGGGCCGCCGTGCACCAGGAACGCGGTCGCGTACGGCGCCTCGCCGGCCGGACGGACGACGAGCGCGTGGATGTCGCCCCCCGGTCCCGGCACCCAGCGGTCCTCGACCGGATAGGCGGCCGGCGGCTCCTCGCCCGGCGCGGCCAGCACGACCGGACCGTCGGCCCGGCGGATCACCGGCGGCAGCTCGGCCGAGGACCAGGCGAGCTCGACGGAGCCGTCGGGCCGGGCCGTGGCGCCGCGGACGACGCCGCGCGGGGTCTCCAGCTGCTCCAGCGCCCCCGTGGCGAGGTCGTAGCGGTAGACGTCGCTGCGGGCGGCGTGGTCGTGGCCGACCAGCAGCGCCGAGCCGTCGGGGTACCAGCCCGCGGTCACGTCGCCGGGCAGGTCCAGCACGATCTCGGTCTCAGTGTCGGCCTCGACGTCCCAGACCAGCAGCTCCTCGCGGCCGCGCCGTTCGTGCCCCACCAGCAGGCGGCGGTCGCCGGTCAGCGGCGCGAACTCCAGGGCGTGCAGCCCGCGGCCGTCGCCGTCCCACTTCTCCGCGACGACCGCGGGGGTCTCGAGCGTGGTGTCCCCGGTCCGCAGCACGCGCAGCGCCGGGTACCGCGGGTCGCCGTGCTCGGAGTGCGAGATCACCAGCAGGTCCTCGTCGTACGTCAGCGCGTCGACCGAGGCGGGGTCGGCGTGCCGGTAGACCACCCGCGGGGAGCCACCGACCGGGGCCAGCCACAGCTCGCTGCCGTCGTCGGTGGAGCGGCCCACCGCCACCACGGTGTCGCCGATCTCGAGCCCGGCGGGATAGGCCGGGCCGACCTCCGGGACCGCCACGCGGTCCTCGCCACCGGTGAAGGGCTGCACCATCCAGACGCCGAACTCGTCGCCGTCGGTGTCGGCGAACCACCAGATGGTCTCGCCGTCGGGGGAGAGGGTGCCGATCAGCGTGCCGTTGGGCCGGTCGGTGGCCTGCCGGTGGACGTCGGTCGTGCGGTCCCAGGCGTACTGCTCGACGACGCCGCTGACGTCGGAGGAGTAGAGGTTGCGGTGCGGGGCCTCCAGCGCCCAGTCGGGCAGGCTGACCCGCGGGGCGCGGAACCGGGCCTGCCAGCGGGCGGTGACCTCCGGGGAGAGGGCGGACGACGGAGCAGAGGCGGTCACCCGCTCATCTTCCCCCGGCACCGGCTCCCGTCTCCGCGCCGGTCCCGGAGGCCGCGAGGTCGGCGGCGGCGTCCCGGACGTCGCCGATGAGCAGCTCCAGCACGTCCTCCAGGGCCACGACGCCGGCCGGGCCGTCCAGGGGGCCCACCACGCCCAGGTGCGCGCCCTGGGTCCGCATCTCGGCGAGGACGTCGGGCAGCGGGGTCCCCGGCGCCAGCGGCACCAGGGGGACGACGGCGTCGTCGGGCATCGGCCGGTCGCGCGCCTCGCCCTCGACGCCGAGGGCGTCCTTGACGTGCACGAAGCCGGCCAGGGCGCCGTCCTCGCTCCGCACCGGGTAGCGGCTGAAGCCGTGTTCGGCGACGGTCGCCTCGAGCTGCCGGGGCGTCGTCGTCCGCGGCACGGTCACCACCGACGGCATCGGCATCAGCACGTCCTCGACCGCGTGCTGCTCGAAGGTGAGCGCGCCGGTGGCCAGCTCGCCCACCTCGTCGCCGAGCCGGCCCTCCCGCCGCGACTGGGCGATCATCGAGCGGATCTCGGTCTCGTCGAAGCTGGCCGCGACCTCGTCGGTGGGTTGCACGCCGAACAGCCGCACGAAGCCGTTCGCCGTCGTGTTGAAGAACCAGATGACCGGCGTGAGCAGCCGGGCGAACGCGGCCAGCGGCGGTCCGAGCGCCAGGGCGGCGCGGTCGGGCCCGGCGATGGTGATGTTCTTGGGCACCATCTCGCCGAGCACCATGTGCAGGACCGTGACCAGCGACAGTGCGATGACCAGCGCGATCGGGTGCAGCAGCTGCTCCGGCACGCCGAGCGCCTCCATCGGCGCCTCGATCAGGTGCGCGACCGCGGGCTCGCCGACGGCGCCCAGCCCCAGCGAGCAGAGCGTGATGCCGAGCTGGGCGGCGGCCATCATCTTCGAGACGTTGCGCAGCGCGGCCAGCGCCTTCACCGCTCGTGCCGAACCCGCCTCCGCGCGGGGCTCCAGCTGGTCGGCCCGCACCGAGACCAGCGCGAACTCGGCGGCCACGAAGAAGGCGTTGCCCAGCAGGAGGGCGACCAGGACCAGCAGGGCGACGGCGTCGCTCATGCCGCCACCTCCTGCCCGGCCGGCTGTGCCGATGGCTCGGACGGGGGCTCGGGAAGCCGTTCGGCGCGCACCCGGGCCACCCGCCGTCCGTCCAGCGTCTCGACGGTCAGGCAGGCGCCGGGCACGCTCACCTGGTCGCCGACCTCCGGGAGGTGCTGGAGGCGCTCGGTGAGGAAGCCGGCCAGGGTCTCGTACCGGCCTTCGGGGACGGCGATGCCGGTCCGGTCCAGCACCTCGTCCGGTCGTAGCAGGCCCGAGAGCAGCCAGGAGTCGCCGTCGACGCGGCGGGCGGTGCGCAGCGGCTGGTCGGTCTCGTCGGTGATCTCCCCGACGAGCTCCTCCACGATGTCCTCCAGGGTCACCAGACCGTGCGTGGCGCCCCACTCGTCGACGACCAGGGCGACCTGCAGCCCCTGCTCGCGGAGGAGGTCCAGGAGCCGCTCCAGCTGCAGCGACGAGGGGACCGCCAGCAGCGGGGCGGCCAGCTCGCCCGCCGTCCGCCGGTCCCGCTCGGCCTCGGGGACGGCGACGGCGTGCTTCACGTGCACGATGCCCGTCACCTCGTCCAGGTCGGAGCCGTACACCGGGAAGCGCGAGTTCCCGGACTCGGTCGCGGCGCGGATGACGTCGGCGGCGGTCGCGGCGGAGCCGACGGTCCACAGCCGGGTCCGGGGGGTCATCACGTCGGTCGCGTACTTCTGCCGCAGCTCCAGCGACCGGGTGAGCAGGCGGGCGGCGACGGGGGAGAGGTCGCCCTCCGCCGCCGACCGGCGGGCCACCGCGGCCAGCTCGTCGGCGCCGCGGGCGGAGTCGAGCTCCTCCTTGGGCTCGAAGCCCAGCCGCCGGACGACGGCGTTGGCCAGCCGCTGCAGCGCGGTGACGATCCACCCGGTCGCCCGGGTGAACATCCGCATCCCCGGGGCGACGAACGAGGCCACCGCCAGCGGGTTGGCGATCGCGAGGTTCTTCGGGCCGAGCTCCCCGAGCCACATCTGCAGGGCGGTCGCCAGCGCGATGGCGATCCCGTAGGACACCCCGGCCACCGCGCCCTCGGGGAGTCCGATCGCCTCCAGGGGGCCGTGCAGCAGCTCGCCGAGGGCCGGCTCGGCCAGGAAACCGACCACCAGCGTGGTGATCGTGATGCCGAGCTGGGCGGCCGACAGCTGGGTGGAGAGGCTCCGCAGCGCCGTCGCCACGCCGCGGGCGCCGGGGTCGCCGGCCTCGGCTGCCTCCTCCACCCGGCCGCGGTCGACCGTGGTGAGGGAGAACTCGGCGGCGACGAAGAACCCGGTGAGCACGGTCAACAGCACCGCGGCGAGGAGGAGCAACAACTCGGTCATCAGGTGCTCCCGTGCCCGATCGCGCGGGCCGCCAACCCGAGGCCGGTCCGAGAACGAGTCAGGGGCCGCCTTCCGGCGGCCCCTGAGCTGGTCGGGGTGACAGGATTTGAACCTGCGGCCTCGTCGTCCCGAACGACGCGCGCTACCAAGCTGCGCCACACCCCGGCCGTGCGTCGACCACTCTACCGCCCCGCCGGGCGCGGTCCGGCGGCGGGCTCAGGCCGGTCGGGCGGTGAGCGTCAGCAGGGTCGCCTCCGGCGGGCAGGCGAACCGGACGGGCGCGTACGGGCTGGTGCCCAGGCCCGCGGAGACGTGCAGGTACGTGCCGGTGGGCCGGTCCGCGGTCGGCTCGGTCCAGCGGCTCACCCAGCGCACCCGGCCGCGGTCCAGGCCGCAGTTGGTCACCAGCGCGCCGTAGCCCGGGACGCGCAGCTGCCCGCCGTGGGTGTGGCCGGAGAGCAGCAGGTCGTAGCCGTCGGCGGCGAACCGGTCGAGCACCCGCGGCTCGGGGGCGTGGACCACCCCGATGCGCAGGTCGGCCGTGGGGTCGGCCGGCCCGGACACCGCCTCGTAGCGGTCCCGCTTCAGGTGTGGGTCGTCGAGCCCGGCGAACACGATGCGCCGTCCGTCGACGGTCAGCTCGCCGCGGGAGTTGGTCAGGTCCAGCCAGCCGCGGCCGGTGAACGCGTCGCGCATGTCCCGCCAGGGCAGCGGGTCGCCGTGCACCCGCTTGTGCTTCTTCTTGAAGTACTTGAGGGGGTTCTTGGGCCTGGGCGCGTAGTAGTCGTTGGACGACGTCACGAACGCGCCGGGGACGTCGAGCAGCCCGTCGAGCGCGCGCAGCGTGGGCGGGACGGCGTCCTGCCCCGCGAGGTTGTCGCCGGTGTCGACGACCAGGTGCGGCCGCAGCCCGGTCAGCCCGGCCAGCCACGCCTGCTTCGAGTGCTGGCCGGCCGTCATGTGGATGTCGGAGACGTGCAGCAGCCGCAGGGGCGCCGAGCCGGGGGCGAGCACCGGGACGTCGAAGCGCCGCAGCGTCCAGCGGGTCCGCTCGTAGAGGCCGGCGTAGCCGAGCGTGGCCGCTCCGGAGGCGAGCGCCAGGGCGGGGGCGGCGGTGTACCAGCGCATGTCCAGCCAGGGTACGGGCCCGCCGGACCCGGGCGGAGTGCGCGGAGCCGGGGCGGGCCGTGTCACGCTGGACACGTGTCCGACCTGAAGCCCCGCCTCCGTGCCGACCTGACGACCGCCATGAAGGCCCGCGACGAGCTGCGCACGGCCACGCTGCGGATGGTGCTCGCCGCCATCAGCGCCGAGGAGGTCTCCGGCAAGGAGGCCCGGGAGCTCTCCGACGACGAGGTGCAGGCCGTGCTCCGCCGCGAGGCGAAGAAGCGGCGGGAGGCGGCCGAGGCCTTCGGCGGCGCCGGGCGCACCCAGCAGGCGGAGCGGGAGCGGGCCGAGGAGGGCGTGCTGGCCGACTACCTGCCCGCGCAGCTGGAGGACGCCGACCTGGCGGCGATCGTCGCGGACGTCGTCACCTCGACCGGTGCCTCCGGGATGAAGGACATGGGCCGGGTCATGGGCGCCGCGACGGCCGCCGTCGCCGGCCGGGCCGAGGGCTCACGCGTGGCCGCGGAGGTCCGCCGCCAGCTCGGTTGAGCCGGCCGGCTCAGCCGCCGGGGGTGGGTGGGACGGTGCCGGGGTCGGTGGCGCCGGGCGCGGTGGCACCGGGCGCGGTGGCACCGGGCGCGGTGGTGCCCGGTGCTGGACCGGGGCCGGGACCGCCGCCGCCGCCGTTCCCCCCGCCGCCGTTGCCGTTGCCGCCACCGCCCGGTCCAGGCGGCGACGGTGACGCCGGCGGGGCGGTCTGCGGCGCGGGTGCGGGTTCCGGGGCGGGCGCGACGTAGTCCGAGCCGTTGCTGACCTGGATGGTCACGACCTGGTCCTGGATCGCACGGCCGCCGGCCGGCGGGTTGGTGCCGACGACGGTGCCCTCGGGCCGGTTGCTGTCGACCGACGCCGTCTCGAACCGCAGCCCGGCCGCGCTCATGGCCTGCTGGCAGCCGCTCACCGTCGAGCAGCCCGGCACCGCACGCGTGTTGCCGTTCTGCACCACCGGGTCCGCCGGCGGGAAGGGGACCATCTGCTGGCCGGTGAGGATGGGCGCCATCGCGTCGTGCCAGATCGTGGCGCCCTTGCCGCCACCGAACCCGCCGACGTTCTGGTTCTGCTTCGGGTTGAGCACCATGACGCTCGCCGTGTACTGGGGCGTGTAGCCGACGAACGCCACCGAGAAGTTGCTCTGCGAGGTGCCGGTCTTGCCGGCGATCTGGTGCCCGGGGATGAACGCGCGGGAGGCGGTCTGACCCGGGTTCCCGGGCTCGACGTCCCGGCGCAGCATCTGGTTGAGCGTGGTGGCCACGCCCGGCGGGATGGCCTGGGCGGCGCAGGTGTCGCCCTTGACCACCGGCTCGCCGTCGTCACCGAGCAGCGGGTCCCCGTTGCGGTCGAGGATGGCGGTGACCGGGGTGGGGTCGCACCGGGTGCCGTTCGCGGCGAGGGTGGAGTACGCCGACGCCAGGTCCAGCGGGCTGGTGGCCTCGGCGCCGAGGGTGAACGACCCGCGGTTCTCCGCGATGATGTCGTCACCCGACGTCGTGGTGAAGTGCATGCCCATCCGCTCGGCCATCCGGACCGGGCCCTCGACGTTGCCCAGCGCGTCCTCGAGCGCGAGGAAGTAGGTGTTGGAGGACATGTAGAGCGCCTGCTCCATGTCCAGCGTCGCCGGGTAGTTGCCCGCGTTGCGCACGCAGTACATCCCGTTGGTGTTCCGGCCCTCGCACGGTCCGCGGTACACCCGGGAGACGTAGGGGTCGCCGGTCGTCTGCGTGAAGAACTGCGAGAACCCGCGCTCCAGGGCGGCGGCGGCGGTGAAGACCTTGTACGTCGATCCGGCGCCCTGGCTGGCGGCGGTGTTCAGCACGACCGACTCGCACTCGGGCCGGTTGGCGTCGCAGCCGAACACGCGGTTCACGCTCATCGCGAGGACGTGCCCGGTGCCGGGCTCGACGTTGGTGTACATCGCGGCCAGCGGGTCGCCCATCGGCAGGGTGTTGAGCACCGCCTGGTCGCCGGCGGCCTGCATGTCCGGCCGCAGGGTCGTCTGGATGGTCAGCCCACCGCTGCGGATCTGCTGGTCGGTGAGCCCCAGCGTGCCGCTCAGGTACTGCTCGAGGTAGGCGCAGAAGAAGCCGCCGATCGCGGCGTCGACGCAGTTGTTGGGCGGGGACTGGCCCTGCACCACCTCCACCGGGGTGCCGACGATCGCGTCGTGGTCGGCCTGCTCGATGTACTCCTGGTCGAGCATCCGGCTGAGGACCTCGTCCCGGCGCTCCACCGCGGCCTCGGGGTGGTTGACCGGGTCGTCGTTCGTGGGGCTCTGCACCAGTCCGGCCAGCATCGCGGCCTGGGGCAGCGTCAGGTCGATCGCGTTGACGCTGAAGTACCTCTGGGCGGCGGCCTGGATGCCGTAGGCGCCCTCCCCGAAGTACACGATGTTCAGGTAGCGGGTGAGGATCTCGTCCTTGCTGTAGGTCTCCTCGAGAGCCAGCGCCAGCCGCGCCTCGCGGAGCTTGCGCGACACACCGGCCGCGCCGTCCTGCTCGCGGGCCGCCTCGATCTCCTCCGTGCTGTCGGCGGTCTCGATCAGCGTCTGCTTGACCAGCTGCTGGGTGATCGTCGAGCCACCCTCTTCGACCTCACCGGCGGCGACGTTCGTGACCAGCGCGCGCAGGGTGCCCTGCACGTCGAGGCCGTTGTGCCGGTAGAAGCGCGAGTCCTCGATGGCGACCAGTGCGTCCTTCATGACCGGCGCGATCTGGTCCCCGGTCACCACGGTGCGGTTGTTGTCGTAGAACATCGTGATGAGGGAGCCGTCGGCGGCCAGCACCCGGCTGTTGCCCGCGGGCGTGGCGTCGGTGAGCTCCACGGGGAGGGCGTCCAGCAGGGACGCGGAGTTCCGCGCCACCAGGCCGGTGCCGCCCACGAAGGGCAGCATCACGCCGGCGACCAGGGCGCCGGCCAGGACGATGGTCCCCGCGAGCTTCGCCAGGGTGGCGGAGCGGGAGGGGGCAGCTGTAGTCGACATCGCCGACGAATGTACGGTGCCGCGCCGCCCCGGCGGCCGGTTCAGGCGCGGCGCGCTGGCAGCACCCGGGTCCGCGGCACCCCGGTCGGCGTGTCGCCGTCGGGGCCGGTCAGCTCCTCGGCCATGACCCGCAGCCCGTCGAGGTCGTGCACGTCCCCGGCGGCCGCGGGGACGGCCCGGACGGCCACCTCCGGGTGGGCGCTGGTGAACCGGTCGGCCAGCCGCTGCTCGCGGGTCGCCAGCTGCATCCGCTCGGCGTGCACCCGTAGCGCCCCGGCGGCCAGCTCCGCGCCGTCGCCACCGGCCTCGGCGACCTCCTCGGCCGCGGCCTCGGCACGGGTCGCGCTCAGCACCGTGCTCGCCGGCGGGTGGGTGCGGTTGAGCACGAGCCCGGCCAGCGGCATGCCCTCGGCCGACAGCCGGTCGACGAAGTAGGAGGCCTCCCGCAGCGCGTCGGGCTCCGGGGTGGCGACGACGACGAAGTACGTGCCCGGCCGGCGCAGCAGCTCGTAGGTGGCGGTGGCGCGCTCGCGGAAGCCCCCGAACATCGTGTCCAGCGCCGAGACGAACGCGGAGATGTCGCGCAGCAGCTGCCCGCCGAGGATCTTGCTGATGATCCGGCTGAACACCATGAAGCCCGCGCCGACGATCCGGATCCCCGCCCGGCCGCCGGCCCGCGCTGGGGCGGTGAGCAGCCGGATCATCGTGCCGTCGAGGAAGCGGCCCATCCGGTTGGGGGCGTCGAGGAAGTCCAGCGCCGACCGCGACGGCGGGGTGTCGACGACGATGAGGTCCCACCGGTCGGTGGCCCGCAGCTGGCCGAGCTTCTCCATCGCCATGTACTCCTGCGTCCCGGCGAAGGACGACGACAGTGACTGGTAGAAGGGGTTGGCCAGGATCTGCTCGGCCCGCTCGGGCGTCGAGTGCGCGGCGACGACGTCGTCGAACGTCCGCTTCATGTCCAGCATCATCGCGTGGAGCTCGCCGTCGGCCCCCGGGACCTCGACCTCCCGCGGCTCGTTGTCCAGCTCCTCCAGACCGAGGGACTGGGCCAGCCGCCGCGCCGGGTCGATGGTGAGGACGACGACGGTGCGGCCGGCCTCCGCGGCGGCCAGCGCGAGCGCCGCCGACGTCGTCGTCTTGCCCACACCGCCGGCGCCGCAGCAGACGAGGATCCGGGTCTCCCGGTCCTCGATCAGCCCGGCGAGGTCCAGCGGCAGCGCCGAACGGAGCGGCCCGGTCACGCCGCCACCCCGGCCGTCAGGTGCTCCTCGAGCCGGTCGGCCAGCTCGTACAAGCACGACAGGTCGATCGGCCCGGTCAGCATCGGCAGCTCCACGGTCGGGCGCCCCATCTCCGCGACCTGACTGCGCAGCGCGTCCTGGGCGGCCCACCGGCGGGCGTGCTCCACGGCCTCGGCGGCCAGGGCGTCGGCCAGGGTGGCGCCGTCGGGCAGGTGCGCGGCGGCCAGCGCCGGGGCGAGGTCGGCTCCGGTGAGGCGGCCGGCCGCGGCGGCGGCGAGGTCCGCGGCGGGGAGCACGGGCTCGGTGGCCATGTTCACGACCACCGAGCCGACCGGCAGTCCCGCCGCGCTGAGGTCGGTGATCGCGTCCGCGGTCTCCTGCACGGGCATGTCCTCGAGCAGCGTCACCAGGTGTACGGCGGTCTGCGGGGACTTCAGCACGGCCATGACGCCGTCGCTCTGCGTCTTGATCGGCCCGGAACGGGCCAGCCCGGCCATCTCGCCGGTGACGCCGAGGAACCGGGTGATCCGGCCGGTGGGCGGGGCGTCGACGACGACGGCGTCGTAGACCAGGTGCCCCTCCTTACGGCGGGTCACGGCCTCCTTGATCTTCCCGGTGAGCAGCACGTCGCGCAGGCCCGGCGCGATGGTCGTCGCGAAGTCGATCGCGCCCATCTTGCGCAGCGCCCGGCCGGCCCGCCGGAGGTTGTAGAACAGCTCGAGGTACTCGAGCAGGGCCTCCTCGACGTCGATCGCCAGCGCCTTGACCTCGCCGCCGCCCCGGGCCACGGCCACCCGGCGCTCCTCGTAGGGCAGGGGCGGGGTGTCGAACAGCTGGGCGATGCCCTGCCGGCCCTCGGTCTCGATCAGCAGCACGTGACCGCCGTCGGCGGCCAGCGCCAGGGCCAGCGCGGCGGCCACGGTCGTCTTCCCGGTCCCGCCCTTGCCGGACACCACGTGGCAGCGCACGGGGGAGGGAAGGGTGCTCACCGTCGCCAGCGTAGGAGCAGGACGCCGTCCCGGCCCGTGCAGGCGGTCGGCCGTCCGGGCCTGCGCTAGCGTCGCTCCCCATGAGCGAAGCGGCCCGGCAGCGGTGGGAGTACGCCACGATCCCCCTGCTGATCCACAACACCAAGGCGATCCTCGACTCCTGGGGGGTCGACGGCTGGGAGCTGGTCACCGTGCTCCCCGGGCCCGGCGGCGCCGAACAGCTCGTCGCGTACCTCAAGCGCCCGGCGAGCTGACGCCGCCGTGACCGCACCCGCGACCCAGAGCTGGACCGCACGCCTGGCGGAGCTGGGCATCCGGCTGCCGCCGGTCGCCGCGCCCGTCGCCTCCTACGTGCCGGCCGTCCGCACCGGCCAGCTGGTGTTCACCTCCGGCCAGCTGCCGTTCGTCGACGGCGGACTGCGGCGCACCGGCAAGGTCGGCGGGTCGGTCGACGTCGAGGACGCCGCGCACGACGCCAAGGTGTGCGCCCTCAACGCGCTGGCCGCCATCGACGACCTCGTCGGCCTGGACTCGATCGCGCGGATCGTGCGGATCGTGGGCTACGTGGCCAGCGCCGAGGGGTTCACCGGCCAGCCGCGGGTCGTGAACGGCGCCAGCGAGCTGCTCGGCAAGGTGTTCGGGCCGGCCGGGCAGCACGCCCGCAGCGCCGTCGGCGTCGCCGAGCTGCCCCTCGGGGCACCGGTCGAGGTCGAGCTGATGGTCGAACTGCGGTGACCGGGGGGGCGGGGGAGGACCTGCCGCCCGCGACGCCGAAGGCGGCCGCCACGGTCCTCCTCGTGCGCGACGGCGCCGCCGGCCTCGAGGTCTACCTCCTCCGCCGCACCAGGGGGATGCCCTTCGCCGGGGGGATGACCGCCTATCCCGGCGGCGGCGTCGACCCCCGCGACGGCGACACCGCGGTCGCCTGGGCCGGTCCGTCACCGGCCGAGTGGGGAGCCGCCTTCGGCTGCGACGAGCGGGTGGCGCGGGAACTGGTCTGCGCCGCCGTCCGGGAGACCTTCGAGGAGTCCGGCGTCCTCCTGGCCGGGCCGGCGGGCACGGACGCCGTCGTCCCGGACGTCACCGGGGACGACTGGGAGGAGGCCCGGCAGGCCCTGCTGCGCCGCGACCTCTCCCTCGCCGAGATGCTCACCGCCCGCGGGCTGGAGCTGCGCTCGGACCTGCTGCGCCCCTACGCGCACTGGATCGCACCGGAGTCCGAGCCGCGTCGCTACGACACGAGGTTCTTCGTGGCCGCCGTCCCGGTCGGGCAGGAGGCACGGCACGTCTCCGGCGAGGCCGACCAGGCCGGCTGGATGACACCGGCCGCCGCGCTGGCCGAGGCGTCGTCGGGACTGCGGCCGATGCTGCCGCCCACCCTGCACACGCTGGGGCAGCTCGGCCGCTACACCGACGTGGCCGACGTGCTCGCGCACACGCCGCCCGAGCCGATCCACCCGATCACGCCGCGGTTCGAGAAGGACGCCGAAGCCCGCTGGGCCGTGCTCCCCGACGGCACCCGCCTGCGATTGGCCATGCCGCTTCCTTCGTGATCCTCCGGATCACACGGCGGCCAGGAGCCGTCCCCGACCTGCGCTGAGCCCCACGCGGCGTCCCGATCGGGAACCCTCCGGGCCCCGCGATCGGTCCGCCGAGAAGAGACTGCTCTACCGCGCGCGGCGGCGCAGGCGGTCCTCGTCGAGGACGACGACCGACTTGCCCTGCAGCTGGATCCAGCCGCGGTGCACGAAGTCGGCCAGGGCCTTGTTCACGGTCTCGCGGGAGGCGCCGACCAGCTGGGCCAGCTCCTCCTGCGTGAGGTCGTGCTTGACCCGGAGGCCGTCGCTCTCGCGGCTGCCGAACCGGTCGGCCATCTGCAGCAGTGCCTTGGCCACGCGGCCGGGGACGTCGGTGAAGATCAGGTCCGCGACGGAGTCGTTGGTGCGGCGCAGCCGGCGGGCCAGCACCTGGAGCAGCTTCTCGCCGATCTCCGGGTGGCTCTCGATCCACGGGCGCAGCACGGCCTGGGGCATCCGGGCCAGCTTCACGTCGGTGACGGCCGTGGCCGTCGCCGTCCGCGGGCCCGGGTCGAAGACCGACAGCTCGCCGAACTGGTCCGACGGACCCATGACGGCGAGCACGTTCTCCCGGCCGTCGGGCGACCGGCGGGACAGCTTGATCTTGCCCGTCATGACGATGTACAGGCTGTCACCGGGCTCGCCCTCGTTGAAGACGACCCGGCCACGCGGCAGCGTGATCGTCTCCAGCCGGCTGATGACCGGGGTGACGGCCTCCTCCGACAGGCCCTGGAAGAGCCCGGACTGGGCCAGCACCTCGTCCACTACGCGTCCTCTCGACCGATCCCTCGGCACACACGGTGTTCCGCATCGGCGACGGCCGGGATTGCCGGTGGTCGTCGATCTCGGGTCGAGTCTAGGGGAGCTGTGCCGGTGGTCACCCGATCGGTGGGGAGGCCCCCACCCCGGACGGGGGAGGAACGGGTCGGTCAGACGAGTGGTGGAGTGGCGCGCTTCACGCGCCGGCGCTGCCGCCAGCGGCCCATGGCCCGCCCGACACCGGAGTTGGTGAGCGTCTCGACCTCGCCGACCGAGGCCGTGTCGACGAAGTCGGCGACCTCGCGCTGGCTGGTCGGCCGGCGCAGCGGCTCCTCCACGCGCTCCATCACCAGCAGGAAGGCGATCAGCAGCGGGGGGAACAGGATGACGACGAGGGCGACCACCCGTACCTCCTCCTCCGGTTGCTGGGACGGCGGCGTGGATCCTGCCTGCGCGTTCCCGGTCACCCCCGTGTCGGGCCTCCGTGCCCGGGGCGGTGCCACCCGCGATGGTCTCACGACGAACCCGTCGGTGACGCCGCCTACCCTCGATCGCGTGTCCACGCCGGCCTACGCGCGCCCCGTCCCACCCCGTTCCGCGCCGGCGCGGCGCACGGCCGCCCGCGGGGGTGTGCCGTTCGACCCGGAGGAGTCCCCGCTCGCCCGCACCCGCCGGGCCCGGCGGATGGCCCGGGAGCTCGCCGTCATCCATCCCGACGCGCACTGCGAGCTGGACTTCACCAACGCCTTCGAGCTGCTGGTGGCCACCGTCCTGTCGGCGCAGACCACCGACAAGATGGTCAACAAGGTGACCCCGCGGCTGTTCGCGCGCTACCCCGACGCCGTGGCCCTGGCCGGCGCCGACCGCGCCGAGGTCGAGGAGATCCTCAAGCCGACCGGCTTCTTCCGGGCCAAGACGAACTCGGCCATCGGGCTGGCGCAGGCGCTGGTCGAGCGGTTCGACGGCGAGGCGCCCGGCCGGATGCGCGACCTGGTCACCCTCCCCGGGGTGGGCCGCAAGACCGCCAACGTCGTCCTCGGCAACGCCTTCGACGTGCCCGGCCTGACCGTCGACACCCACTTCGGCCGGCTGGTGCGCCGCTTCGGCTGGACCGCGGAGGAGGACCCGGTCAAGGTCGAGGCCGAGATCGCCGAGCTGATCCCCAAGCGCGAGTGGACGATGTTCAGCCACCGCGTGATCTTCCACGGCCGGCGGGTCTGCCACGCCAAGAAGGCCGCCTGCGGCGCCTGCGGGCTTGCGCAGTGGTGCCCCTCGTTCGGGATCGGCCCCACCGACCCCGAGGTGGCCGCGAAGCTGGTCAAGACCCCGGCCGCCTCGGACACCGAGTGAGGCGGGCTCTCGCGGCGGCCGGTCTGCTCCTGGTCGCCGTCCTCTCCGGCTGCACCGCGGACGCCGACGACGACGGCGACCCCGCGCCGTCGTCCGGGTTCAGTGCCGACACCACGCTCGACCCCTGCCCCGAGCAGCCCGATCGGCCGGCCGAGGGCGCGGAGACCCTGCCGGACGTCGCGTTCGACTGTCCGGGCGGCGGCACCCTCGACCTGGGCCGCGCCCCCGGCGTCCCGACCGTCGTCAACCTGTGGGGCAGCTGGTGCGGCCCCTGCCGCGAGGAGCTCCCGCTGGTCCAGGAGCTCTCGGACCTGGCCGGGGACCAGGTGCACGTGATCGGGCTGATCAGCCGCGACACCCCGTCGCGGGCCGAGTCGTTCGCCGAGGACGCCGGGGCGACCTTCCCGACCGCCTTCGACGGCGACGGCGAACTGCTGGCCCAGCTCGGCCTCGCGGCGCTGCCGTTCACCTACTTCCTCGACGCCGACGGTGGCGTCGCCTACGTCGAGGTGGGGCAGGTGCAGTCCCTCGAGGAGCTCACCGGGCTGGTCGCCGAGCACCTCGGGGTGCAGCTGTGAGCGGCACCGACGACCTGCCCGAGTTCCTCCGGCGGCTGATGGCCTCGGCCGCCGAGCTGCCGCTGCGGCACCGGATGCAGGAGCGGACCGAGACGGCGCGCCGGTCCGCCGTCCTCGTCCTGTTCGGCGAGGGTCCGGACGGCCCCGACGTGCTGCTCATCGAGAAGTCCGCGCACCTGCGCACGCACGCCGGCCAGCCGGCGTTCCCCGGCGGCGGTGCGGATCCGGGCGACGACTACCCGGTCGGGACGGCGCTGCGGGAGGCGCAGGAGGAGGCGGGGGTCGACCCGGCCGGCGTGCGGGTGCTCGGCACGCTGCCGGAGCTGTTCCTCGGCCCCTCGGACAACCTCGTCGTCCCGGTCGTGGCCTGGTGGGAGAAGCCGTCGGAGGTGATCGTGGCCGACCCGCAGGAGGTCGCCCGGGTGGCGCGCGTCCCGCTGGCCGAGCTCACCGATCCCGCCAACCGCTACCGGCTCAAGCACCCGGCCGGCTTCCTCGGCCCGGCGTTCGCGGTCGCGGACATGGAGGTCTGGGGCTTCACCGCCGGCGTGCTCGAAGCGGTGCTGGAGGCGGCCGGCCTCGCCCGGCCGTGGGACACCTCCGACGTCCGCCCGATCGACCCCGAGAAGATCCGGCCCGGCCGGGTGCCCGGCTCGGTCGACCAGGGGGGCACCGAGGACGCCGCCGCGCCGACGGTCGCCGATCCCGGGCAGGCGGGCGGTCCGGCGCGTACGGTTCCCGGGCGATGAGCGGGACGAGGACCTCCGTACCCCCCACCACTCGTAGGTTCGCGGCGGGGCCCGGCACGAGGGTCGCCGCGGTCGCTGCCGCAGTGGTGCTGCTGGCCGGCTGCGGGAGCGACGACGGCGGCGGGGGAGACGCGTCGGAGTCGGCCGACCCCTCCCTCGGCACGGTGACCCTGGGGGCCGACGGCGTCCAGGAGGTCACCATCCAGACGCCGGACGACTACGTCTTCGTGCCCGACACCTTCACGGTGGCGCCGGGCCGGGTGCGGCTCACCGTCGACAGCACCGCCGACCAGATGGTGCACAACTTCCGCTTCACACCCGGCGACGGGCCCGCGGAGATCGACGAGGAGATCCCCGTGCTCCAGCCGGGGGAGAGCGAGACCATCGAGTTCGAGGTGACGGCGGTCGGCGACTACGGCTTCGACTGCAGCTTCCACCTCCAGCTCGGGCAGGTCGGCACCATGACGGTCGCGGGGTGACCTGAGGCCGTGTCCCTCGTCGACGTCGTCGTCATCGTCCTCGCGCTGGCCTTCGCCTTCTCCGGCTTCCGGCAGGGGCTGCTGGTGTCGGCGGCGTCGTTCCTGGGCTTCTTCGGCGGCGCGGTCGTCGGGGCGCAGCTGTCCGGTGCCGTGGCCGACAGCGTCGACGCCTCACCGGTCGCGCGGGTGTTCGCCGCGCTCGTCGTCGTCCTCGCCGGTGCGCTGCTCGGGCAGCTGCTGGCCGGGGCGATCGGGCGGGCCGTGCGCAGCCGCGTGACCTGGGAGCCGGCCAAGGTCGTCGACTCGGTGGCGGGTGCGGCGCTGTCGGCGGTCGCGGTGCTGCTCGTGGCCTGGATGGTGGCGACCCCCCTGGCGACCGCCCCGTTCCCCGAGGTGGCCAGCCAGGTGCGGCAGTCGGCCCTCGTGCGCGCGGTCGACGCGAGCGTCCCGGACGGCGTGCGGTCGGTCTACGACCAGCTGCGGGAGGCCATCGAGCGGCGCGGGCTGCCCGACGTCCTGGATCCGCTGACCCCCACCGAGGTCCGCGACGTCCCGGCGCCGGACCCGGCCCTGCGGGACAGCCCGGTGGTCGCCAGCGTCCAGGGATCGGTCGTGCAGATCCGCGGGGTGGCGCCCTCCTGCTCCCGCCAGATCGACGGCTCCGGCTTCGTCTACGCCCCGGAACGCGTGATGACCAACGCCCACGTGCTCGCCGGGGTGAGCGACCCCGTGGTGACCGCCGAGGGCGAGGAGTACGAGGCCGTGCCGGTGTACGTGGACCCGGAGGTCGATGTCGCCGTGCTCTACGTGCCCGACCTGCCGCAGGTGCCGCTGGTCTTCACCGCCGAGCCGGTCGACTTCGGCGCCGACGCGATCATCATGGGCTACCCCGGCGGCGGTGGGCTGTTCGTCGGCCCGGCGCGGGTGCGCGACCGCGGGGACATCAGCGGCCCCGACTTCCGGGACCAGCAGACCGTGACCCGCGACGTCTACGCCCTGTTCGGCGAGGTCCGCGCGGGCAACTCCGGCGGGCCGCTGTTCGACAGCAACGGCCAGGTGCTCGGCGTGGTGTTCGCCTCGGCCATCACCGACCCGACGACCGGCTACGCGCTGACGGCGCCGCAGGTGTCGCAGGCCGCGACCACCGGCCAGACCGCCACCGCGTCCGTGGACACCGGCCCCTGCGAATGACGGGCAGAACTGCACTTCTGCACCGTGCAGAAGTGCAGTTCCGCACGGAGGTGGTTCAGTTCCTGGCCCACCGGGTGATCGCGTCGGTCACCGCGCCGGGCGCCTCCTCCTGCGGGAAGTGGCCGACCCCGGGCAGCGTGGCGAACTCGTAGGCGCCGGCCACGTAGCGCCCCGAGCCGGCCGCGGTGGTGGGCAGGACGCACGCGTCGGCGCCACCGTGCAGCTGGAGGGTGGGCGCGGTGATCGGCGCCGCCATCCGCCGCGCGTACCGCAACCCGTCGGGGCGCAGCTGGGAGCGGCCGGCCCACCGGAAGTACTCCATCGAGCCGTAGGCGGCCTGCGGGATGCGGGCGGCCGAGCGGTACCGGTCGACGGCCTCGGCGAAGTCGGGGGTCTGCGCCCACTCCGTCCCCGACCAGGCGCGCATCAGGTCCGCCACCGGGTCGTCGTCGGCGCGGGTGAGCCGTCGCTCCGGCAGCCGCGGGAGCTGGGCGCCCAGGAAGTAGCGGAACGCCCGGCGCTGCGCGGGATCGGCCATCCCGGCGCGCAGCCGCCGGGGATGGGCCATGGAGAGGACGACGAGACGGCGGACGCTGCGCGGGTGCAGCGCCGCGACGGTCCAGGCGACGAGCGCGCCCCAGTCGTGACCGACGAGGACGGCGTCCTTCTCCCCGAGGGCGCGGATCAGCGCGGCCACGTCGGCGGCGGCGGTCGGCAGGTCGTAACCGCGGGGCGGCTTGTCGCTGGCCCCGTATCCCCGCAGGTCCGGGGCGACGGCGTGCAGCCCGGCGCCGGCCAGCGCGGGCAGCTGGGCCCGCCAGGTCCACCAGAACTGCGGGAAGCCGTGCAGGAGCACCACCAGCGGCCCCTCGCCGGCCTCGGCGACGTGGAGCTGCAGACCGTTGGCCGACAGCGCCCGGTGCGACCAGGGGCCAGGGAGCAGGACGCTGGTGGCGTCGGGCGCCTCGGCTGCCGGAGACGTCACCGGGGAGGCGTCAGACCAGGTAGGTGTCGGGGTCGCGGCGGGTGACCTGGCCGCCGGGGGCCACGACCGGGAGGTCGCGGCGGCGCTGGCCGGGCGCCTCGCGGTGCATGACGTCGGGGAGCTCGCGCAGCGACTCCAGGGTCCGCTCGGGCTTCTCGATCTTCTTGATGAAGCGCCGGCCCAGCAGCGCGGCGACGCCCGCGACGACCAGCAGGAACACCCACACGATGAGGTAGGAGAGCCACCGCGGCAGGCCGAGTGCGGTGAGCGCCTCGGCGATCGCGATGAAGAGGAAGAAGAAGGAGAACCCCGCGACGACGCCGGCGGCACCGAAGGCCCCCGCGCCGATGCCGGCCTTCTTCGCCGACTTCCCGACCTCGGCCTTGGCGAGCTCGATCTCGTTGCGGATGAGCGTCGAGACGTCGGCCATCGCGCTCTGGACCAGGGTCCCGATCGACGGGTCGACGGTGCCGGTGGGCCGACTCGGGGGCGGGGTCGTGGATGCGCTGTGGGCCACGAGTGGCTCCTCCTCGGTCGGGCGGCGGCCCGCTGGCCACCACGTCTGTCATCGGTGATCGTGCCGGATCGCCGTCCCGTCCGCGTCCCGGTGTCCCCCGGACGGAGTGTGGGAGCGCAGGTTTCCTGCGCTCCCACACTCCGGACTAGTCCTCGGAGGGGGCCGCCGGGAGCTTGTCCTTGATCAGGTTCATGACCGACGAGTCGGTGAGCGTGGTGACGTCGCCCAGCTCCCGGTTCTCGGCCACGTCGCGCAGCAGGCGGCGCATGATCTTCCCCGACCGGGTCTTGGGCAGCTCCTGCACGACCATGATCTGCCGGGGCTTGGCGATCGGGCCGATGTCGCGGCCGACGTGGGTACGCAGCGTCTGCACCAGCTCGTCGCCGGAGTCGGTGCCGCTCTCGCGGAGGATCACGAACGCGACGATGCCCTGGCCGGTGGTCGGGTCGCTGGCGCCCACCACCGCTGCCTCGGCGACGGCGGGGTGGCCGACCAGCGAGGACTCCACCTCGGTCGTGGAGATGCGGTGGCCGGAGACGTTCATGACGTCGTCCACGCGGCCGAGTAACCAGATGTCGCCGTCGGCGTCCTTCTTGGCGCCGTCGCCGGCGAAGTAGACCTCCTTGCCGAACCGCGACCAGTAGGTGTCGACGTAGCGGTCGTCGTCGCCCCAGATGGTGCGCAGCATCGACGGCCAGGGCGCGGTGAGTACGAGCAGGCCGGTGGTGTCGTCGCCGAGCTCGTTGCCCTCGTCGTCGACGATCTTCGCGCTGATGCCGGGGAACGGCGTCTGCGCCGAGCCGGGCTTGAGGTCGGTGACCCCGGGCAGCGGCGTGATCATGTGCGCGCCGGTCTCGGTCTGCCACCAGGTGTCCACGATCGGGCAGCGGCCGCCGCCGATGTGCTCGTGGTACCAGAGCCAGGCCTCGGGGTTGATCGGCTCGCCCACCGAGCCGAGGACGCGCAGCGAGGAGAGGTCGAAGCCGGCCGGGATGTCCTCGCCCCACTTCATGAACGTCCGGATCACCGTCGGCGCGGTGTAGAGGATGGTCACGCCGTACTTGGCGATCAGCTCGAACCAGCGGCCGCGGTGCGGGGTCTCCGGCGTCCCCTCGTACATGACGCTCGTGGCCCGGTTGGCCAGCGGCCCGTAGACGATGTAGCTGTGGCCGGTCACCCAGCCGACGTCGGCCGCCGTCCAGTAGACGTCGTCGTCGGGCTTGAGGTCGAAGGTCGCCCAGTGCGTGTAGGCGACCTGGGTGAGGTAGCCGCCGCTGGTGTGCAGGATCCCCTTGGGCTTCGCCGTCGTCCCCGACGTGTACATGATGTAGAGCGGGTGCTCGGCGTCGAAGGACTCGCAGCTGTGCTCGGTGGACTGGCGCTCGACGACGTCGTCCCACCAGAGGTCGCGGCCCTCGGTCCACTCGACGTCCTGGCCGGTGCGCTTCACCACGAGGACGTTGCGGACGCCGGGGCTGCGGCCCACCGCGTCGTCGACGGCCGGCTTGAGCGCGCTGGGCGCCCCCCGGCGGTAGCCGCCGTCGGCGGTGATCACGAGGACGGCGCCGGCGTCGTCGAGCCGGCTGGCGAGGGCGTCGGCGGAGAAGCCGCCGAACACCACCATGTGCACGGCGCCGATGCGGGCGCAGGCCAGCATCGCGATGACCGTCTCCGGGATCATCGGCATGTAGATCGCGACCCGGTCGCCGGCGGCCACCCCGAGCTCCAGCAGGGCGTTGGCGGCCTTGCACACCTCGTCCTGCAGCTGGGCGTAGGTGATCGTGCGGGTGTCGCCCGGCTCGCCCTCCCAGTGGTAGGCGACCTGGTCGCCGTGCCCGTCCTCGACGTGCCGGTCGACGCAGTTGTAGGCGACGTTGAGCGTGCCGCCGACGAACCACTTCGCGAAGGGCGGGTTGCTCCAGTCGAGCACCTCGTCCCACTCCCGGGTCCAGGTCAGCCGGCGCGCCTGGGTCTCCCAGAACGCCAGCCGGTCGCGCTCGGCCTCGGCGTGGACGTCCGGCCCCACGTTGGCGTGCGCGGCCAGCTCCGCCGGGACCGGGAAGCGACGGCCCTCCACCTCGGTCGACTCGGTCATCGATCCCTCCAGCTCTGCGCGGCTCGACGTGCTCTGGAGCACACCGTATGGCTCCGCGCCGCCCGCTGCGACGGTGCTGCCCCGGGCCCGGTCAGACTGGGCGCGTGACGGACGGCGGGCAGGCGGCGGTGGCCGCGCGGGTGCCCGGCGCCGGTGCTCTCGGCCTGGTCGCGCCGCCGGTCGGCAGCGTCGTCCCCGGGCCGCTGCTGGCCGACCCGGGGTGGACGGCGGAGCGGGTCGCCGAGCTCGGGCAGCGGTACCGCAGCGACGACCGGCGGGTGCTCGCGACGGTGTGGTGGTACTCCCTGTCGTCCGTCCTCGTGACGCCGCCGCTGGCGGGCCTCGCCACCGGCGTCCCCCTGTCGCCCCGGCTGCCGGACCTGTCGCTGACCCTGCTGGCCGGCGGCACCCCGGTCGCCGCGGTGTCGGGTGCGCCGTGGGGCGACGTCGCGGCGGAGCTGCGCGAGACGCTCGAGGCCGTGATCGGGGCGGTCGCCGAAGCGGGGGCGGTGCGGCCGGCGCCGCTGTGGGCGATCGCCACCGACTCGATCGCCAACCGGCTGCTGGCGCTGGGGCGGGCGCTGGGGGACGTCGGGGCCGTGACCGCCCTGGCCGGCCCGCTCGCGGCGGCGGTCGGTGCACCGCTGCCCGCACCCCGCTACGTCGACGTCGGCCCGCGGGCGGTGCGGTTCACCCAGCGCGCCTCGTGCTGCCTGCTGTACCGGCTGCCGCACGAGCCGACCTGCACCTCCTGCCCCCGCCGGACGCCCTTCGAGCGCCAGGTCCTCCTCGAGGACACCGCCGAGCGCATCGGGTGATGTGGAGTGCCAGAGCGCAGGAAACCTGCGCTCGCGCACTCCACATCAGGGCAGGAAGAGCATCGAGTCGCCGTACTCGTGCCACAGGTAGCGCTCGGCGACGGCCTCCTCGTACGCCTGCCGCACGAGGTCCCCGCCGGCGACCGCCTCGAGCAGCTGCAGGTGCGAGGCCTCGGGCGCGTGCAGACCCGTCACCAGGCCGGTCACCACCCGGGCGGGCCGCTCCGGACCCAGCACGAGGCGCGTCCACCCGACCACCGGCCGGGTGACGCCGTCCTCCCCGGTCGCCGACTCCAGCGCCCGGGTGACCGTGGTGCCGACGGCGACCACCCGCCCGCCGGCCCGCGCGGTGGCGGTGACCAGCCGCGCGGTGACCTCCGGGACGGCGAACCGCTCGGGCGCGGGCGGCTCGTGCAGCTCCGGGCTGGACACCCCGGCGTGCAGGACGACGGGCACGACCGGCACCCCGCGCGCCATGAGCCGCACCAGCAGCCGGTCGGTGAACGGCCTCCCGGCGCTGGCGTTCTCCGCGCTGCCCGGCTCGGTGGCGTACACGTTCTGGGTGTCGGCGAGCCGGACCGGCCCGCGGAGGTATCCGTAGGTGATCGGCCGGCCGTGCAGGGCGAGGACCGTGCGGGCCGACACCGGGGGCTCGGGCCGGGCCCGCCACAGCCGCGAACCGCGACCGGCGTCCGGGTGTCCGGAGACCAGCCGCAGGGCCCGCCCGTCGGGGAGTTGCACGGTGCTGTCCGGTTCGGCGCCGAGGTCCGGGCCGTCGTTGTCCGGACGGCGCAGCTCCACGACCCAGTCGCCGTCGTCCAGCGTGGTCGAGACGTGCAGCGGCACGAGCACGCCGTCCCGCCGCCGGACGTCGAGCCGGGCCGGCAGCGTCGCCGAGGTGTTGACGACGACCAGGTCGCCCGGGGAGAGCAGGTCGGGCAGGTCGCGGAACGCGGAGTGCGTGATGCCGGCGGGCCGCACGGTCATCAGCCGGACGCCGTCGCGGGTCAGACCGCGGCGCTCCGGCGGTGCGGTCGCCTCGCTCCCGGGCGGGAGGGTGAACGTCGCGGTCATCGGGCCACCGCCACGAGGTCGGCGGCGCGGTACCGGCCGGACGGGAGGTCGTCGTCCAGCAGGCGGAGCAGGGCCGGGACCACGGTCTCCGGCCCCGGCAGCCCGTCGTCCTCCGGCGCGGCGGCACGGTGCATGTCGGTGGCCATGTCGCCCGGGTCGACGGCGTACACGCGCAGCGCCGGCTCCTCCACCGCCAGGACGGCGGAGAGGTGGTCCAGCGCGGCCTTGCTGGCGCCGTAGCCGCCCCAGCCGGGGTAGGGCTCGACCGCGGCGTCGCTGCTCACGTCCAGCACCCGGCCGCGGGCGGTGCGGAGTGCCGGCAGCACCGCCTGGACCAGTGCCAGCGGCGCGACGGTGTTGACCGCGAGCACCCGCTCCAGCGCGGCCGGGGGCAGGTCGGCGAGGCGGGGGAGCGGGGTGGGCCCGAGGTCGGAGGCGTTGTTGACCACGGCGTCGAGCCGGGAGGGGACGGCGGCGGCGAGGGCGGCGCGGTGGTCCGGGTCGGCGACGTTCCCGGGCACGGCGGTGACCAGGTCGGGACGGGGCAGCGCGGCGACGGCGGCGGCCAGCCGGTCGGGGTCCCGGCCGTCGAGGACGAGGTGCCATCCCCGGGCGTTCAGGGCGGTGGCGAGGGCGGCACCGAGGCCGCGCGAGGCGCCGGTGACGAGAGCGGTGCGGATCTCCATGCCGCGTACCGTCTTGCCTCAAGTCCACTCGAGGTCAAGAGGATGGCGCCGTGGAGCTCATGGCGATCGGCGAGGTCGCGGCACGGTCGGGGGTCGCGGTGTCCGCGCTGCGCTACTACGAGGCGGAGGGACTGGTCAGCTGCGAGCGGACGGCCGGGGGTGCGCGCCGGTTCCCGCGGTCGGTGCTGCGCCGGCTGGCGTTCATCCGGGCGGCGCAGAACGTGGGGCTCTCGCTCCCGGAGATCCGCGAGGCGCTGGCGACCCTGCCGGAGGGCCGCACCCCGACGGCGCGGGACTGGGCCCGGCTGTCGCACACCTGGCGGGCCCGCCTCGACGAGCAGATCGCCGCGCTCACCCAGCTGCGCGACGGGCTGGCGGCGTGCATCGGCTGCGGCTGCCTGTCGTTGTCCCGGTGCGCGCTGTCGAACGCGGGGGACGTCGCCGCCGCGTACGGGCCGGGCGCCCGCTGGCTCTCCCCGGCGCTGCGCCGCATACCGCCCACCTCGAACGCGGGGGACGCGGCCGGGCGCGCGGGGTAGGAGGATCCCCTCGGACGGGGAGGGGAGACCTGATGGCACTGATGCCCGCGGCCTTCATCGGGCACGGCAACCCGATGAACGCCCTGGAGAGCAACCGGTACACCGAGGCCTGGCGAGCCTTCGGCGCATCGGTGCCCCGCCCCCGGGCGGTCCTCGTGGTCTCCGCGCACTGGTACGTGCACGCCACGGCCGTGACCGCGATGCCCCGGCCGCGCACGATCCACGACTTCTTCGGCTTCCCCCGTGAGCTGTTCCAGGTCGACTACCCGGCTCCCGGCCTGCCCGGGCTGGTCGAGGAGATCGCCGACGTCGTCCGGCCGACCTGGGTGGGGGCCGACCTCGACAGCTGGGGCATCGACCACGGCGCCTGGTCGGTGCTGCGGCACGCCTTCCCCGACGCCGACGTGCCGGTCGTCCAGCTGTCGATCAACGCGCTCAAGCCGGCCGACTACCACCTCCAGCTCGGGGCGGCCCTGGCGCCGTTGCGCGAGGACGGCGTGCTCGTGCTGGGCAGCGGCAACGTGGTGCACAACCTCGGCGGGGTGAGCCGGGCGATGCCCGACGCCGGCTTCGACTGGGCGCAGCGCTTCGACGAGGCGGCGCGCGAGCTCATGCTCACCGACCCGGCGGCCGTGGGCCGGCTCGACGGGCACCGCGACCACTCCCTCGCCGTCCCGACGCCGGACCACTTCCTGCCGCTGCTGTACGTGGCCGGGGTGGCGGGGGCGACGGGGGCGAAGGCCGAGGTGCTGGTCGACGGCTACGCCTACGGCTCGCTGTCGATGACCTCGTTCACGGTCGGCGCTACCGTCCCCGACGCCGGCGGGACCGGGGTCGCGGCCAGACTGCCGGAGGACCCGCCGCCCGACGGCGCCAACATCTGACGACCCGGAGGCCGGCATGGCGGACGACGAGCTGCAGCTGCGCGACCCGCGCCCCGGCTCCCCGGAGCTGTCGAACTGGGGCGTCTTCGGCGACGACGACCAGATCGGCACGCTGAACTTCCTGACCCGCGCGGCGGTGCTCCGGGGCGTGGCCGCGGTGCGGCTCGGGGACCGCTACCCGCTGTCGCTACCGGTCGACCAGCCCCGGCTACCCGGGAGCGGGGCCTGGGCGTTCAAGCCGGAGGCGCCGCCGTACCGGAAGCCGGCCCACCGCATCAACGACGCCCGGTACGGCCTCGTCGGCAACGACGACTCCCTCACCATCGCCACGCAGGGCTCCTCGCAGTGGGACGCGCTGATCCACAGCGGCGCCGACGAGGACGGCGTCGACGGCGTCTTCTACAACGGCGTGCCGCGCTCGGCGGTCGACGCGGACGGGTTCGCCCACCGCAACGGCATCGACCAGGTCGCCCGCGTCGGCATCGTCGGCCGCGGGGTGCTCCTCGACGTCGCCCGCATGGTGGCCGGCGGGGCGGCCGACCCGCTGCCACCCGGGTACGTGATCACGCCGGAGGAGACCGAGGCCTGCGCCCGGCACCAGGGCGTGGTCGTCGAGAGCGGGGAGGTCGTCTGCTTCCGCACCGGCTGGGCGGAGGCCTACCTGGCCGCCGACGACGCCCGCCGCGGCGCGCTGCTCGCCGGCCGGGACGCGGCCGGCAACCCGGGACAGGCCGGTATCAGCCCCGACCACGCGGCGATGGCACACGCCCAGCGCTGGGCCGCGGTCGTCGCCGACAACGCCGCGGTCGAGGCGGTGCCGCTGGCCCAGCCGCCGGCGCACGTGCGGATGATGCGCGACCTCGGTCTCACGTTCGGCGAGCTGTTCCAGCTCGGGGACCTGGCCACCGCCTGCGCGGCCGACCGGCGGTGGGAGTTCCTCTTCGTGGCGGCGCCGCTGTGGATCCCCGGCGGGATGGGCTCCCCGGCGAACGCCGTCGCGATCCGCTGAGTCAGCCGAACTTCTCCCCGAGCTCCTCGAGGAAGGCGTCGGCCAGCCGCGAGAACCGGTCGGCGGTCATCTCGATCCGCTCCCCGGGCTGCAGGCCCAGCACCGACCGCTCCGGCGCGTAGCGGATGACCTTGGTCGTGGTGAACCGGCCGTCGCCCTCGACCAGGGCGGCGACGATGAGCTCGACCTCGTTGAGGGGCGTGCCGTCCTTGCCCGCCACCGCGCGGATCCGGTGCACGAAGCGCCGGTCCAGGGCGAGCAGGGCGTCGGTGAAGACGACGTCCTCCAGCCCGGCCGGCGACCCGGCGTCGGCGAAGTCCCGCAGGACGCGGTCCGCGGCCTCGCGGGCACGGCGGATCTCGTCGGGGGCGAAGTCCTTGCGTCCCAGCACGGCGTTCCTCCTGCTCTCGGCGGCGGGGGCACCGTAGCGCCGGGCTCCGCCGTCAACCGGCGCGCACGGCCCGGACCAGGAGACTCAGGCCCTCGCGGCGCAGCTCGAAGCGGCCGGTCGCCTGGACGAGTTCGCTGAGCCGGCGGTGGCCGTGTGCCCGCGGGTCGAGACCGCCGGAGGCGCGGAGCCGGTGACCCACGGTGCTGAGCGGGGCCCAGCCGTCGTCCCGGCGGGTCGCCTCGACCGCGGCCAGCACCCGGGTCACCAGCCGCGCGTGCCCGCGCGCGCCCTGCACCACGGTGAAGCGGGTGCACGCCGCGACGAACGGAGCGGGCGCCTTGGCCTCCCCGAAACCGTGCACCCGGGCGCCGCCGGCGACGAGTCGCAGCACGAGCGGGGTGAAGTCCGCGTCGCTGGAGACGAGCGCGAAGGCGTCGACGGCGCGGGCGTGGAAGAGGTCCATCGCGTCGACGACGATGGCCATGTCCACTGCGTTCTTGCCGCTGCTGCAGGGGGACTGCTGCACCGCCTGCACCCCGAGCGGACGCATCGCCGCCGTCCACGGGGCCAGCTGTGGCGTCGTCCAGTCGCCGTAGGCCCGGCGCACGACCAGCGAGCCGTGCACCGACGCCTCGGGAACGATCCGGCCGAGCGCGGCAGCGGGCGCGTTCTCGGCGTCCACGAGCAGCGCGATCCGCGTCCCACCGGTGCCCATCGGGCGACCGTCGCGGGCGTCCGTCCCGGGCGCAACGGTGCGGACGCCCGGACGGGTGGGTGTCCCGCCCGAGGTCACGAGGTCGGGTGCCGTGCGGTCGAGCCGGTCACCGCGGGTGACGGCAGGTGTCAGCCGGAGGCGCCCAGCGCGACGACCTCGCCGACCACCCAGACCGCCGGCGGCATGATCGCCTCGTCGGCCAGCGTCCGCCCCAGCCCGGCGAGGGTGGTGCGGACGACCCGCTGCCCGGGGGTGGAGCCGTCGGCGACGACGGCGACCGGGGTCTCCGGCGACCGGCCGTGCTCGACCAGGGCGGCGGCGATCTGCGGCGCGGTGTCGACGCCCATGAGGACGACGAGCGTGCCGCGCAGTCGGCCGAGCGCGGCCCAGTCGACCAGCGAGGCGGGGTGCCCCGGCGGGACGTGCCCGGAGACGACGACGAACTCGTGGGTCAGCCCGCGATGGGTGACCGGGATGCCGGCGAGCGCCGGGACGCCGATCGCCGAGGTGACGCCGGGCACGACCTCGACCGGGACGCCGGCGGCGACGCAGGCCTCGACCTCCTCCATGCCGCGGCCGAAGACGAACGGGTCGCCGCCCTTGAGCCGCACCACCCGCTTGCCGGCCAGCGCCCGGTCCACGAGCAGCTGGTTGATCTGCTCCTGCGCCATGTACCGGCCGCGGGGGAGCTTGGAGGCGTCGATGACCTCCACGTCGGGCGGGAGCGAGGCCAGCAGTGACTGCGGGGCCAGGTGGTCGGCGACCACGACGTCGGCCTGGGCCACCGCGTGCTGGCCGCGGACGGTGATCAGCTCCGGGTCGCCGGGGCCGCCGCCGACGAGGACGACGGTGCCGGCCGGGCTCGCGTCCGTGGCGCGGCCGGCGGTGTCGCGGATGCTCCCGTCGGCCAGGCCGGCGAGGACCGAGTCCCGGACGCCGACGGCCCGCTGCGGGTCGCCACCGCCGTGCACGCCGATGACCAGGTCGCCGTGGCGGCCGACGGCCGGTGTCCACACGCTCGAGGCCGCGCGGTCGTCGGCCCGGGCGCAGAAGACCCGCGCCGCCTCCGCCTCGGCCGCCACCGCCGCGTTGACCTCGCGGTCGTCGGTGGCCGCCACGGCGTACCAGGCGCCGGCCAGGTCACCGGGCTCGTACCGGCGCGGCAGCCAGGTGACCGAGCCGGGGGCCACCAGTGCCTCCAGCGCCGGCGTCACCTCCGGGCTGACGAGGGTGACCTCCGCGCGGGCCTCCAGCAGGCCGGCCACCCGGCGGTGGGCGACCTGGCCGCCGCCGACGACGACGACCTTGCGGCCGAGCAGCCGCAGGCCGATGGGATAGACGACCCCGGTGCTGGGGTCGACGGGTGTCTCGGGCATCAGCTCTTCTCCGTGACCCCGGCGGAGTCGAACGTCGCGACGTCCTGGAGCGCCCGCGCGGCGCTGGCGACCAGCGGCAGCGACAGCAGCGCGCCGGTGCCCTCGCCCAGCCGCAGGTCCAGTCCCAGCAGGGGCCGCATGCCGAGCGCCTGCAGCGCCAGGGCGTGCCCGGGCTCGGCGGAGCTGTGTCCGGCGAGCGCGTACTCCAGGGCGGTGGGGCACAGGGCGGCGGCGACGAGGGCCGCGGCGCCGGCGATGACGCCGTCGAGCAGCACGGGCAGCCGGGCGGCGGCGGCGCCGATCACGAAGCCGGCGATCGCGGCGTGCTCGAGCCCGCCGACCTCGGCGAGGGTGGCCAGCGCCTGCTCGGGGGTCGCCGGGCGGCCGGGCAGCCGGCCGACCGCGCGCTCGACGACGGCGACCTTGCGGGCCAGCGTGGGGTCGTCCACGCCGGTGCCCCGCCCGGTCGCCGCGGCCGCCGGGGCGCCGGTGAACGCGCAGACCAGGGCCGCCGACGCGGTGGTGTTCGCGATGCCCATGTCGCCGGTGACCAGGCAGGCGTGGTCGGCGGCCAGCGCGGTGGCGACCTCGATGCCGGCCTCGACCGCGCGGCGGGCCTCGTCGAGCGACATGGCCGGGCCGACGGCGAGGTCGGCGGTGCCGGAGCGGATCGCGGAGCGGATGAGGCGGTCGGTCTGCTCGACGGCGTAGGGCGTCGCCACCCCGACGTCCACCACGACGACGTCGGCACCGAGCTGCGCGGCGAAGGCGTTCACCACCGCACCGCCTGCCAGGAAGTTCGCGACCATCTGCGCCGTGACCTCCTGCGGCCAGGGGGTGACCCCCTGGGCGTGCACGCCGTGGTCGGCGGCGAAGACGGCGACGGCGGCCGGCACCGGCAGGGGCGCGGGGCAGGCGCCCGCGATGCCGGCCAGCTGCGCGGCGACGTCCTCGAGCACGCCGAGCGAGCCCGGGGGCTTGGTCATGCGGTCCAGCCGCTCGCGGGCGGCGCGCTCGGCGCCGGCGTCGCGGGGGGCGACGGCGGCGATCGTCTCGCCCAGCAGCGTGCCGGCGAACGGGGTCGGGTCGGTGCTCAGCGGATCTCCTCCAGGGCAGGGGGTGCGGTCCGCGTCGTCGAGGACGACCCAAGGATCGCAGCGAGGTCGGTGGCGAACGCACGGGAGGTCCCCGCATCGCGGACGGCGACCCGCAGGTGGTCGCCGTCCAGACCGGGGAAGGTGTCGCCGCGGCGGACCGCCCAGCCGTGGGCGCGCAGCTCGGCGCGGACCCGGGGCCCGTGCGGCACCCGCAGCAGGACGAACGACGACCGGGGCTCGCCGACCACCTCCACCCCGTCGGGCAGGGCGGCCAGCAGCGCCGCCCGGTGCCCGGTCAGCTCGGCGGCGGCTGCGGCGGACTCGGCGCGTGCGGCGGGCGTCGTGCAGGCGGTCAGCGCAGCCAGCGCGGGGGTGGAGACGGGCCAGTGGGGCTGGGCGGCGGCGAGCGCGGCGACGAGGTCGGGCGCCCCGAGTGCGTAGCCGACCCGCAGCCCGGCCAGCCCCCACGTCTTGGTGAGGCTGCGGACGACGAGCAGGCCCGGGAGGTCGCGCCGGCCGGCCAGGGACTCCGGCTCGCCGGGCACGGTGTCGGCGAACGCCTCGTCCACCAGGAGCACCCGCCCGGGGCGGGCCAGCGCGGCCACCGCCTCGGCGGGGTGCAGCACCGACGTCGGGTTGGTCGGGTTGCCCAGCACCACGAGGTCGGCGGCGGCCGGGACGGCGGCGGGGAGCAGCCGGTAGCCCGGCGCGTCCAGCACGAGCCGCTCGACCGGGTGCCCGGCCGCGCGCAGGGCTGCCTCCGGCTCGGTGAACGACGGGTGGACGACGACGGCGCGGCGGGGCCGCAGTGCCCGCGCGACCAGCACGAACACCTCCGCGGCGCCCGCGGCGAGCAGCACCTCCTCCGGCGGCCGGTCGTGCGCGGCGGCGACGGCGGCGCGCGCCGGGCCGGCGTCGGGATAGGCGGCGGCGTCGTCCAGCGACCGGTGCAGCACCGCGCGCAGCCACTCCGGCGGGGTGCCCGCGCGGACGTTGACGGCGAGGTCGACGAGCCCCGGGGCGAGCTCGGCGTCCCCGTGGTGGTGGAGGTCCGTCATGACGCGACCGCCACCGCCACGGTCACCCGCCCGTGCACCGTCCGGCCGACGAGCAGCGTGCCGCCGCCGAGGAGGGCCGCGGCCTCGGCCACCGACGGCGTGCCGACCGCCGCGGCGACCCTTGCCGACGGCTCCGGCACCCCGACGGCGGCCAGGTCGGCGGCCGGGTACCCGGTCAGCGGCCAGCCGCGGCGCGCGGCCGCCGTCGCGATCCCCGGCTCGGCCGCCCGGACGTCGAGGGTGACCAGCCGGACGTCGGCGGCGTCCGCGGGGAGAACGGCGTCGATGGCGGCCAGCACCTCGTCGGCGGAGACGCCGGACCGGGCGCCGATGCCGACCCTCACGTGACGACCCCGGGCCGGTCGGGCAGCGCGGCGAGCAGGGCGGCGACGTCGCGGGGGAGCGCACCGTCGGCCAGCAGGCCGATCTCCTGAAGCCGCGCACCGACGGTCAGCGCCCACGGCCGGTCGAGGCGGGCGCGGGCGAGCAGGTCGTCGTCGCCGAGCATCGTCGCCGGGTCGCCCTGCACGACCCGCCGGTCGACGACGACGGCGACCTCGTCGGCCCAGCGCAGCGCCAGGTCGACGTCGTGGGTGCTCATGACGACCGTGGTCCCGGACGCCTCGAGCCGGGTCAGTGCGGCGAGGGCCTCGGCGACCGCGGAGGGGTCCAGGCCCGCTGTCGGCTCGTCGAGCAGCAGCACGCAGGGGCGCATGGCGACCGCACCGGCGATCGCGACCCGCTTGCGCTCGCCGTAGGAGAGCTGGTGGGTGGGGCGGGCGGCGAGACCGTCGACGGCGAGCAGTCGCAGCGCCTCGGCGACCCGCTCGCGGACGGCGTCGTCGTCCAGGCCCAGGTTGAGCGGGCCGAACGAGACGTCCTGCGCGACCGAGGCGCTGAACAGCTGGTCGTCGGGGTCCTGGAGGACCAGCTGCACTTCCTGCCGGTGGGCGCGCAGCCCGCGGCGGCTGTGCCGGAGCAACTGGTCGTCGACGGCGACGGATCCCGCGGCCGGCTCCAGGGCGCCGGAGAGGCAGCGGAGCAGCGTCGTCTTCCCCGAGCCGTTCGCGCCCAGGATCGCCAATCGCCGGCCGGCGGGGACGCTGACCGAGGCGCCGTCGAGCACCCGGCGGCCACGCTCGTAGCCGACGACGAGCCCGTCGGCGGCCAGGGACCGGTGGCTCATGCGACGGCCAGCGACGCGGAGACGATGCCGGCCAGGGCCAGCACCGAGCAGGCGAGGAACAGCCGGGACGACGGCAGCACCTCGGGCAGCACCCGCAGGCCGGTCTCGAGCCCCCGCCCGGCCAGGCCCTCCTGCATCCGGCGGGCGCGGTCCCAGGACCGGGTGAGGACGGCGGCCGCGAGCACCCCGGAGGAGCGGTAGGAGCGGCGGACCGACGAGTAGCCCATCCGGGCGGTCTGCGCCTCGCGGATGGTGTTCAGGCTCTGCAGCAGCACGAACAGCAGCCGGTAGGTCACCGACGCGACCTCCACGACGGCCGCCGGCACCCGCAACCGGCGCAGCGCGGGCAGCAGGTCGGCCATCGGGGTCGTGGTGGCCAGCAGGAGGACCGCGGCGCTCCCGGCCAGGGCGTGCCCGACCAGCGACCCGGCGCGCGCTGCGGCGTCGGGCGCCCAGCCGAGGCCGCCGTCGACCGTGACCACCGTCGTGAGCGCGCTGACGGCGACGAATGTCAGCGGCCAGCGCACCGCCCGGCCGAACGTCGCGGCAGGCACCCGCGCCGGTCCGAGCGCCAGCACGACGGCGACGGCGCCCACCAGCACGCTGCCCGGCCAGGCGGGGAGGACGAGCGCGCAGACGACCAGTCCGACGCAGAGCAGCAGCTTGTCGCCGGGGGAGCGGTGCCGCCAGGCGCTGGCCCAGGCGGCGTCGTCGACGGCGAGGCCCGTCACGGCTGCTCGGCGGGTTCCGGTGCGGGCGTGCTGGACCGGCGGCCGCGCAGTCTCCCGATGACGTAGCCGAGGACGCCGCCGCCGAGGGCCGCCTGGAGGGCGAACAGGCCGGACTCCACCGACGGCGACAGGGGCGGCAGCACCGAGGTGAACCACGGCTCGTACCCCGGATCGCTCTCCTGGATGGCGGTCACGGCCTGGTTGTCGGTGCCGGTGAAGTCCGAGGACCCGCCGTCCATCAGCAGTGGCACGGCGAACAGCGCCACCACCGCGAGGACGAGCAGCACGGTGACCAGCCTGCGGCGGCTCATCGGACCTCCTCCTGCGCCGGGGCGGGGGGCAGCAGGCCCAGCCGCTCCAGCTCGGGCCGGGCGTTCGTGGTGAGCACCCGGAACAGCAGGACGCCGAGCAGTCCCTCGCCGACCGCCAGCGGGATCTGGGTGACCGCGAAGACGCCGAGGAACTTGACCGCGGCGCCGGCGAACCCGCTGTCGGCGTCGGGGAAGGCGAGCGCCAGCTGCAGGGCGGTCGTGACGTAGGTGGCGAGGTCGGCGACGAGCATCGCGACGAACACCCCCGGCAGGAGGCCGCCGCCGAGCGACCGGGTCAGCCGGTAGGCGCCGTAGCCGGCCCAGGGCCCGACGATCGCCATCGAGAAGGCGTTGGCCCCGAGAGTGGTGAGCCCGCCGTGCGCCAGCAGCAGCGCCTGGAAGAGCAGCACCACCGTGCCCAGCAGCGCCATCACCGGTGGTCGGAACAGCACCGCCCCGGCGCCGGTCCCGGTCGGGTGGCTCGAGCTGCCGGTGACCGACGGCAGCTTGATCGCGCTCAGCACGAAGGTGAACGCGCCCGCCGCGCCGAGCAGCAGCGTGTTCTCCGGGTGCTCGCGCACCTCCTTGACCACGGCACGGGCGCCGTGGACGACGAAGGGGGCGGCGGCGACGGTCCAGCCCACGGCGTGCAGCGGCGGGAGGAACCCCTCAGCGATGTGCATGCTGCTCCGATCGGTCGGCCGCGGCGCAGGCGGCGACGAAGCGGGCGGCGAGCTGCGGGCTGCCGGCCCAGTGCAGGTGCAGGTAGGAGGCGTGCACCGAGCCGGTCGCGAACCCCTCGGCGGTCGCGCCGGCCGGGCCGGACCACTGCCAGGCGGGCATCGCCCCGGCACCGGGGGTGGCCGTCGTCCGGTGGAACTCGTGCCCGCGCACGCGGGTGCCGGCGGCGGCCAGCACCGAGTCGGCGGGGGCGACGGCGGCGCGGTAGCCCAGCGTCAGCCTCGGCGCCATCGCCGTCGTCACGTCGAGGACGCCGCACATCGGGTGCCCGTCCAGCTCGCCGGCCAGGTAGAGCAGGCCGGCGCACTCGGCGGCGACCGGCCCGCCGCGGGCGGCGAGCGCGGCGACCTCGGCGCGCAGCGACGCGTTGGCCGACAGCTCGGCGGCGTACACCTCGGGGAAGCCGCCGCCGACGACGAGCCCGGCCGTGCCCGCGGGCAGGTGCTCGTCGCGGAGCGGGTCGACGGTCACGACCTCGGCACCCGCGGCCGCGAGCAGCTCGGCGTTCTCCGCGTAGCCGAAGGTGAAGGCCGGGCCGCCGGCGACCGCGATCCGGGGCCGGCCGGGCACGACGCCGACCTCGGCCGCCGGGTCCCACGGGACCGCGTCCAGGTCGGGCGCGGTGCGGGCCAGCGCGAGGACGGCGTCCAGGTCCACCCCGGCCGCGACGACCTCGCCGAGCCGGCGCACGGTGTCGACCGCCTCACCGGACCGCTCGGCGGCCGGCACCAGGCCTAGGTGCCGGGACGGCGTCCCGACGGCGTCGGTGCGGGGGACCGCGCCGAGCACCGGCACCCCGGAGGCGTCCAGCGCCTCGCGGAGGATCGCCTCGTGCCGCGGGCTGCCGACCCGGTTGAGCACCACCCCGCCCAGGCGGACGGTCGGGTCGAAGGTGGCGAAGCCGTGCACCAGCGCCGCGACGCTCTGCGCCTGCGCGCTCGCGTCGACGACGAGCACCACCGGCGCCCGCAGCAGTCCCGCGACGTACGCGGTCGAGCCGAAGCCGGGGGCGACGTGCGGGTGGCTGGCGCCGTCGAACAGGCCCATGACGCCCTCGACCACCGCGACGTCGGCGCCGCGGGAGCCGTGCAGGAACAGCGGCGCGATCCGCTCCTCGCCGACGAGCCACGGGTCGAGGTTGCGCCCGGGGCGGCCGGCGGCGAGGCCCGCGTACCCGGGGTCGATGTAGTCGGGGCCGACCTTGTGCGGCGAGACGGTCAGCCCGCGGGCGGTGAGGGCGGCGACGAGCCCGGTCGTGATCGACGTCTTGCCGGCTCCGCTGGTCGGGGCGGCGACGACGATGCGCGGCGCGGTCACCACTCGATCCCCCGCTGGCCCTTCTGGCCGGCGTCCATCGGGTGCTTGACCTTGGTCATCTGCACGACCAGGTCCGCGGCCTCGACCAGCGCCGGGTGCGCGTCCCGACCGGTGATCACCACGTGCTGGGTGCCCGGCCGGTTCGTGAGCGTCTCGACCACGTCGTCGACGTCCACCCAGCCCCACTTCATGGGGTAGGTGAACTCGTCCAGCACGTAGAACCGGTGCGCCTCCGCGGCGAGGTCGCGCTTGATCTGCGCCCAGCCCTCGGCGGCATCGGCGGCGTGGTCGACGTCGCTGCCCTGCCGTCGCGACCACGACCAGCCCGAGCCCATCTTGTGCCAGACGACCGGACCGCCCTCGCCGGTCTCCTCGTGCACCCGGCCGAGCACGCTCAGCGCGGTCTCCTCGCCGACGCGCCACTTGGCGCTCTTCACGAACTGGTAGACCGCGACCGACCAGCCCTGGTTCCAGGCGCGCATCGCCATGCCGAACGCGGCGGTGGACTTGCCCTTCATCTCGCCGGTGTGGACGACGAGCAGCGGCCGGTTGCGGCGCTGGCGCGTGCTCAGCCCGTCGTTCGGGACGACCTCGACCTGTCCCTTCGGCATCAGGCGGCCTCTCGCAGGCTGCGGACCGTGCCGGCCAGGGTCTCGGCCGCGAGCTCCTCCAGCCGCAGGGTCTGCGCGCCCAGGTGCACGCCCAGCTGCGCGGCCAGGCCCAGCCGGACCGGCCCGGACTCGCAGTCGACGACCACGCTCGCCGTCCCGGTGGCGGCCAGCAGCCCCGCGGTCCGGTGTGACTGGCCGACCGCGTCGGAGCCGCGGGCCCCGGTCGCCCGGCCGTCGGTGACGACGACGAGCAGCGCCCGCCGCTGCGGCTCGCGGATCCGCTCCACCCGGAGCACCTCGTGTGCGCGCAGCAGCCCGGCCGCGAGCGGGGTGCGGCCGCCCGTGGGCAGCTCCCGAAGCCGTGCGGCGGCGGCCTCGACCGACCAGGTGGGCGGCAGCGCGAGCTCGGCGTCCCCGCCGCGGAAGGTGATCAGGCCGACCTTGTCCCGCCGCTGGTAGGCGTCGAGCAGCAGGGAGAGGACGGCGCCCTTGACCGCGCCCATCCGTGCCTTCGACCCCATCGAGCCGCTGGCGTCGACGACGAACAGCACGAGGTTGCCCTCCCGGCCCTCCAGCGTGGCCTGCCGCAGGTCCTCCCGGGCGACGCGCAGACCGGGGCCGGTGCGGCCGCGGGCCCGCTGGTGCGGTGCGGCGGCGAGCACCGTGTCGACCAGGTGCAGGCGGGTGACCGGGCCGGCGGGGCGGGTGGAGCCGACGACCCGGCCGCGCTCGGACCGCGCCCGCGACCGGCGGCCGGCCGCACCTGCGCCGATGCCGGGCACCTCCAGCCGGCGGGTGCGGAACGGGTCCGCAGCCTCCACCGCCGCCCGCTCCGGCGCGGGCGCGGAGGTCGCGCTCTCCCCGCTCTCGCCATGCCCAGGCATAGGAGGCTTTCCCTGCGTCTCGCCGGTCGATCCGGGGGTGTTGCTTCCTATGCCTGCGTCGTCCGGCGGGGGGGTGCCTCCGGGTGGCGGGCCGCCGTCCTCGGGAGGCGGGCCGTCGCCGTCGGGCTCGGGATCCGGCTCCTCGGGGCGGGCGTCGTCGAGCGCCTGCTCGAGCGTCTCCTCGTCCAGCCCGGGGGCGTCGAAGGGGTTGCGGCGGCGGCGGTGCGGCAGGGCCAGCCGGGCGGCGACGCGGACGTCGTCCTCGGTCACCGCGTCCCGCCCGCTCCACGCGGCGTGCGCGATCGCGGCCCGGGCGGTCACCAGGTCGGCGCGCAGCCCGTCGACGTCGAACGCGGCGCAGACCGAGGTCACCTGGCGCAGCGCGTCGTCGCCGAGGACGACGTGCGGCAGCCGCGCCCGGGCGGAGGCGATCCGCTCCGCGAGCCCGGCCTCCTCCTCGGCCCACGTCGCGGCGAACCCGGCCGGGTCGGCGTCGGCGGCGAACCGGCGGCGGACCACCTCGGCGCGCTCGGCCGGGTCGCGCGGGGCGGCGACCTCGACCGTGAGGCCGAACCGGTCGAGCAGCTGCGGCCGGAGCTCGCCCTCCTCGGGGTTCATCGTCCCGACCAGCAGGAACCGGGCGGCGTGCCGGACGGAGACGCCCTCTCGCTCGACGTAGGCGGTGCCCATCGCCGCGGCGTCCAGCAGCAGGTCGACCAGGTGGTCGTGCAGCAGGTTGACCTCGTCGACGTAGAGCACGCCCCGGTTCGCGGCGGCCAGCAGGCCCGGCTCGAACGCCTTGACGCCCTCCGTCAGCGCCCGCTCCAGGTCCAGCGAGCCGACGACGCGGTCCTCCGACGCCCCCACCGGGAGCTCCACCAGCCGGGCCGGCCGCGTGCCCGCCGGGGCACCGGGGTCGTGCGGGCCGTCGGGACAGCCGGGGTCGGGCGCGGCCGGGTCGCAGCCGAAGCGGCAGCCGGTGACGACGGCGACCGGCGGCAGGACGGCGGTCAGTGCGCGGACGGCGGTCGACTTCGCCGTCCCCTTCTCACCGCGGACCAGCACCCCGCCGATCGCGGGGGAGACGGCGTTCAGCAGCAGCGCCAGGCGCATGTCGGCCATGCCGACGACGGCGGAGAACGGATAGGTCATGCGATGGGACCGGCGAGCACGGCACTCGTCCTCTCCCCGGGTGTCCACGCCCGGAGGTGGCAGGGACGACGGCGAGAGTCTCCTGGCTCCCGGATCGACGCCCGGCCCCAGCCTTCCCGCTCCGGAGAGCAGTGGCATGCATGGGGTCGGACTCCCCGGTCACAGTGGCGGGACCGCGCCGGAATCTCACCGGGCTTCCTCCACTGCCGTCGCGTGTGGCGCGGCCATCACACCACGGGAAGGGGGCGCGCCGACAGCCGGTCGCGACTTGACGAGATGGAAAGTGACCAGGCACTCTTTCCGACATGGAAAGCAACGATATCGACCGGGCCGAGGCCGCCGCCCAGCTCGCTGCGCTGCGGGCCGACCGGGTGGCGCTGGCCGACCGCGTGCGGGCGCCGTGGTGGTACGACGTCGCGCTGGGGCTGCTGCTGTTCGCCTTCCTGTCCTCCTACGCCTTCGACTCGCTGTGGGTCACCTTCCCGGCGCTGGTCCTGTTCGGCGCCGGGCTGGGCGCCCTCGTCGCGGCCTACAAGCGGATCACCGGCATCTGGGTGAGCGTCACCGGGCCGGCGATGACGGCCTGGGGCGGCTTCGTCCTGCTGGTCCTGGTGCCGGCGTTCGTGCTGGCCGAGGGCTTCGACCAGCACTGGGTCATGGTCGTCGCCGGCGCGGTGCTCGGCACCGCCGTGGTCCTGTTCGGCCGGCACTGGAGCCGCCGCTACGACGCGGAGTTGCGGAGCGGGCTGTGAGCGTGAGTCCCGCGGGCACGACCCCGCTGTTCGACGCGGTCATCCACCCGCCGCCCCGGCTGCAGATCTGCGGGCTGCTCGCGGCGGTCGACACGATGGAGTTCGCCACCGTCCGCGACACCGTCGGGGTGAGCGACTCCGTCCTCTCCAAACACGTCAAGCAACTGGAGGAGGCCGGGTACGTCAAGGCCTCGAAGGCGACCATCGCCTCCCGGCAGCGGACCAGTCTCGCCCTCACCAAGGACGGCCGGCGGGCCTTCGACGCCCACGTCGCCGAGCTGCGGCGGATCACCGGGGCCTGACGAGGGCAGGAACCCCGGCCGAGGAGACTGAGCGCGATGAGCGGGCGGCGGCGGTGGGCTGACGTCGCCTCGGTCGTCGCCGCGGCGGGAGTCGCCGGCGTGGTCCTCGCCGCCCTCGGCCTCCCCTCGGCGGCGCTGTTCGGCGGCCTGCTCGCCGGGCTGGTCCGGGGACTGGCCGGCTCCCGGCGGCTGGCCTTCCCGCGGCCGGCGGTCCTGGCGGCGCAGGCGACGCTCGGGGTGTCGATCGGCTCGCTGGTCGACGTCGACACCCTCGCCGCGCTGGGCGAGGACTGGCTGCCGGTCCTGCTCGTGGTGCTCGGCACCCTGGCGCTGAGCCTCGTGGCCGGACTGCTGCTGCGGCTGCAGCCGGGCATCAGCCCCGTCACCGGCGCGTTCGCGATGATCGCCGGGGGTGCCTCCGGGATCACCGCGATGGCCCGGGACCTCGGCGCCGACGACCGGATGGTCGCCGTCCTCCAGTACCTGCGGGTGCTGCTCATCGTCCTGCTCATGCCGGTCGCGGCGACGGCGGTCTACGGCGCCTCGCCCGGCTCCGGCGGCGGACCGGCGGACGACGCCGCTCCGGGGTGGCCGCTCGGGCTGCTGTTCACCGCGGGGTGCGCGGTCGCCGGCGTGCTGCTGGCGCGGCTGCTGCACGTGCCAGTCCCCGCGCTGCTCGGCCCGCTCGTGGTCGCCGCGGCGCTGGACCTCTCGGGCCTGTCCGGCGGCGCGGAGGTGCCGGCGCTTCTGGGCGCGGCCGCCTTCGTCGTCATCGGGCTGAACGTCGGCCTGAACTTCGACCGGGCGAGCCTGCGCACGATCGGCCGGGCGCTGCCCCTGGCGCTCGCCGTGATCGCCGGCGTGATCGCGGCCAGCGCCGGGCTGGGCGTCGTCCTGGCGGCGGTCACGGGGGCGAGCCAGCTCGACGCGTACCTCGCCACCACGCCCGGCGGGCTCTACGCCGTCCTCGCGACGGCGACCGACGGCGGCGCGGACGCCACCTTCGTGCTCGCCGTCCAGGTGCTGCGGCTGTTCGTGATGCTCGGGACGGCGCCGCTCCTGGCCCGCTGGTTGCGCCGAGCCGCCTGAGCGTTTCGCGCGCGAGACGGCCCGACCCGTCGGCCCCTCGTGCACAGGAGAACTCCCGGAAGACGGTCTTCCGTCGTCCGGCACGCCTACCCTCGACCGGGTGTCCGACGCGACGAGGGGGAGCGAGCTGTCCGAGCAGGTGGAGTCCGACGACACGGTGCTGCTGTTCGTCGGCGGCCCGCTCGACGGCCGCGTCGAGGTGCGCCCGGCGCGGCACGGTGACCCGCTGCCCACGGTGACCCACGTGCACCTGCACGACGGACCCAAGGTGGTCAGCCGCTACGACCTGCAGGAACTCCCCGGCGCGGCGGGGGTCTACCACCTGCGCACGCCGGCCCGCCGCCGGGACCGCGACGAGGCGGCCGGCTGACCTACCACCCCTGGGTGCGGCGCGCGGCGGCGACGACGTCGTCGAACAGCGTCCGGTCGAGCGCGGCGCCCTCGCGGCGCACCTTCGCCGGCTCGAGCACCAGCAGGCGGTCCAGCCGCACCTCGCTGGGCCGCCGCGACGAGTCCCATGCACCCGTGCCCACGTCCATCCAGGACCGCCCGTGGCGCGCCTCGTCGGCGGCATCCCGGTCGTGGTCCTTGCTGGTCAGCATCAGGCCGAGCAGGTCGCGGCCGCGGCGGCCGATCACGAGCACCGGACGGTCCTTGCCGCGGCCGTCGCCCTCGTCGTAGGGCACCCAGGCCCAGACGACCTCGCCGGGATCGGGGTGGCCGTCGGCGCGCGGCCGGTACTCCAGGTCGGCGTCGGCCGGGCCGTCCGTGGGCGCCGGTCTCGCGGCTGCCGGTCGGGCCCGCGGCGGTGCGGCGGCCGGCCGGCCGGCGGTGCGCGCAGCGGCGCCGAGCGAGGAGCGGAGGAGTGCGGCCAGCCGCCGTACGGGAGACGCCATGCGGGCACGGTACGGAGCCCCCGCAGCGGCGGTCGCGGCGCCGGAGGACGGCACCGTGCCGATCGTCCTGGACGGCCCAGGTGTCACTCGTGACACATCGGCACCAAATGGTCACGGATTGGGTTCGGTACGCCGATAGGGGGGCACCATGTGTCTCGGACGGTCCGGGGGGCCCGTTCCGAGAGGAGAGGCCCATGACCTCGGCCGAGCCCGTGCCGTCCCACGTCCTGCACCCGCGCGAGGTGAAGGCCAGCGTGCTGGCGGCCTTCCAGCTCGTCGAGGATGCGCGCTATCTCGGCACGGAGCGCAAGCGCCGGCGCAGCCGCAGTCGGGCCGCGGCCGAGCGCACCGTCGCCTCCCGCCGGCTCGCCCGGGACATCCTGGCCGGCTGAGCCCTCAGGCGACGCAGAACTCGTTGCCCTCGGGATCGGCGAGCGTGGCCCACACCAGCGGGCCCTGCCCGGCCCGCCAGAGTTCCCGGGCGCCCATGGCCAGCAGGCGGGCGACCTCGGCCTCCCGCTTCTCGGCCCCGACGTGCAGGTCCAGGTGCACGCGGTTCTTGACCGTCTTCTCCTCGGTCGACCGCTGGAAGAGCACCCGCGGCCGGCCCGGGTCGGGAGAACGCAGCGCCGCCCCCAGGGTCCACACCAGCACGCCGCGGTGGGTGGTCGTGTCGTCCTCCGACGCGTGCCCCTCCGCGACCATCCGCCGGATGAAGTCCTCGTCGCTGGGCTCGACCCCCCAGCCCAGCGCCTCGGCCCACCAGTCGGCCAGGACGTGCGGGTCGGTCGCGTCGATCGTCACCTGGAACTCGGTAGCCATGCCGGGACGCTAGGACACGGCACCGACAGGACGAGGACCGTCGGCGCCGCTCACGTCGGGCGCTGCAGCCCCTCCCACGACCAGCGCGGCATGGGTGCGTCTGTGGGCACCACGGCGTCGACCGGCGACACGGCGAGCACGTCGTCGACGGCCCAGGTCATGTACGCGGCGAGGGCGGCCCGGAACGCCGGGTCGGCGGGGAGCCCGGCGTCGTCGGCCGCGGCCACGAAGCAGGCGAGGAACCGCCTCCCCAGGTCGTCGATGTCGCCGTTGTGCGCGTGCATCAGCAGGACGGCGGGCTGGTCGATCCCGGCCGTGGACGCCGCCGGCGGACCGCCGAGCACCTCGCCCCAGTAGGCCGCCAGCCGCTCGACGTGCTCGGCGTGCACCCCGTGCGAGAAGGGGTGGTTCAGCTCGGGGTCGGCCAGGCACCGGTCATGGTGCGCCCGCGCCAGTGCGAGGAGGGCCGACGCACCACCGGCGAACTCGTACAGGGAGGGTCGTGCCTCCTGCTGGGCCATGACGGCGGAGGGTGCTCCGGCCCCGCCGCCCGGTCAACCGGGCGCTCTCAGAGCTCGGGCAGCAGGCCCGCCCGCAGGACGTCGTCCGGGGGCAGCGGTGCCGGCAGGTCGCAGTGGTCGCGGAAGACCGTGCCGATGGCCGGGAAGTCGCCCCGGTCCCCCCAGCTGTCCGGAGCCCACATCCCGGAGCGGATCAGCGACTTCGCGCACTGGAAGTAGGCCCGCTGCACGTCCACGACCAGCACCGACAGCGGCGGCTTGCCGAACTCGGTGAGGTCGAGGTCGAGGTCGTCGGGGCCGACGATGGTCGCCGTCCCGTAGACCCGCAGCACCTCCTCGATCCGCGGCACGAGGAACATCAGCGCGACCCTCGGGTTGGCGGCGATGTTGCGCAGACTGTCGATCCGGTTGTTGCCCGGGCGGTCGGGCAGCACCAGCCGGTGCTCGTCGAGGACCTTGACGAAGCCGCGCTCGCCACCGCGGGGCGAGACGTCGGGCCAGCCCTCGGCGTCGGCGGTGGCCAGGGTCGCCCACGGGGAGATCTCGATGAACGCCCGGCAGTGGTCGTCGACCCGGTCGATCACCTTGTCCAGGGGGATCCGGTTCGGCGCGCGGTAGACGGCCAGTGCTCCCGGCGTCGGTTCGGTCACGCCCTCGACGGTAGCGGGAGCCGCCGACGGCTCAGCGCGGTGCGGCCCCGGGCGGCAGCAGCGACAGGTCCGCGGGGGGCCCCGACTCGATCAGCCGCCAGAGGGCGTCGGTGTCGGCGTGTTCGGCGACCAGGTCGCCCAGCGCGTCCAGCCGGGCCTCGCGGAGCGCGGCGAACGACGTGGTGGGCGCGGGCACGAAGCGCCGTCCGGCCGCCCGGGCGACCTCGGTGAGGAAGGCCCGCCGGAACTCGTCGTCCTCCAGCGTGCCGTGCCAGGTGGTGCCCCACACGGACCCGGCCCGGGCGCCGTCGAGGAAGCGCTCGGCGGAGTCGTCGACCGCGACCACCCCGTGGTGGATCTCGTAGCCGCGCACCGGCCGGCCGAACGCCGTCCCCACCGGGCGGCCCAGCGTCTTCTCCCGGGCGAAGACCACGTCCGTCGGCAGCAGGCCGAGCCCAGCCACGGCACCGGCCCGCGACTCGACCTCGTCGGTGATCGTCCGCGCCAGCATCTGGTTCCCCCCGCAGATGCCCAGGACCGGACGCCCCTCGGCGGCGCGCCGGGCGACCGCCTCGGCCAGCCCGGACTCCCGCAGCCAGCCCAGGTCGGCGACGGTCGAGCGCGTCCCGGGCAGCACGACCAGGTCGGCGTCGGCCAGTTCCTCGGGCCGGGTCGCGTAGCGCACCAGGACGCCGGGCTCGGCGGCCAGCGCGTCGAGGTCGGTGAAGTTCGACAGCCGGGGGAGCCGGGCCACCGAGACGCGCAGCACGTCCGCCCCGTGCGGCGGTCCGGCCGAGGAGACGCCGGTGGGCACGCCGAGGGAGTCCTCCACGTCGAGCGCGGCGCCCGGCAGCCAGGGCAGCACCCCCAGCGTGGGCCGGCCGGTGAGGCGGGCCAGCTCGTCGAGCCCGGGGGACAGCAGCCGGACGTCGCCCCGGAACTTGTTGACCAGGAACCCGGCGACCAGTCGCTGGTCGGCCGGCGGCATGAGCGCGACCGTGCCGTAGAGGGCGGCGAACACCCCGCCCCGGTCGATGTCGCCGACGACCACGACCGGCAGCTGGGCCGCCGTGGCCAGCCCCATGTTGGCGATGTCGTCGGCGCGGAGGTTGATCTCGGTGGGCGAGCCGGCGCCCTCGCACACGACGACGTCGAACCGCGACCGCAGGTGGGCCAGCGACGCCAGCACCTGCTCCAGCAGGGCCGCCTTCATCGGCCGGTAGGACAGCGCGGTCACGTCGGCGACCGGCCGGCCGAGGACGACGACCTGCGAGGAGTCCTCGCCGCCGGGCTTGAGCAGCACCGGGTTCATGTGCGCCTCGGGCTCGACCCGGGCCGCCGCGGCCTGCATCACCTGGGCGCGGCCGATCTCGGCGCCGTCGGCGGTGACCATGGAGTTGTTGCTCATGTTCTGCGCCTTGAACGGCGCCACGGACACGCCCTGGCGGGCCAGCCAGCGGCAGATGCCCGCGGTCACGACCGACTTGCCGGCGTCGGAGGTCGTGCCGGCGACGAGGAGGGCGCCGCCGGCGGCGCCGCGCCCGGATGCGGCGCCGCTCACGCGACCTCGCGCGGCTCGCCCCAGCCGGCCTTCTCCTGGCCGGACAGCTCGGCGATCGCCTCCATGATCCGGTCGGTGACCTCGCGGCGGGCCCGACCGTTGCGGGCCGCTCCCTGGTGCTCGGGGAAGGTCAGCGGCGGGCCGAAGGTGACCGTCACGCGGTGCGGCCGCGGCCAGGTGGCGCCGACCGGCTGGACCCGGTCGGTCCCCGACACCGCCACCGGGACGACGGGGCAGCCGGCGGTCAGCGCGAGCCAGGCGACGCCGGTCTTGCCGCGGGCCAGCCGGCCGTCGCGGGAGCGGGTGCCCTCGGGGTAGATGCCGAAGGCGTCGCCGTCGTGCAGCACGCCCAGGGCGGTGTCGAGCGCGGCCTGGGCGGCGCGGGAGGTCTCCCGCTCGACCGGCAGGGCGCCGAGCGCGGAGAACAGGGTGCGGGTGAACCACCCGCCGACCCCCGGCGTCGTGAAGTACTCGGCCTTGGCCAGGTAGCGGACCCGGCGCGGCGCCGACAGCGGGATGACCATGCTGTCGATGAAGGAGAGGTGGTTGCTGGCCAGGATCACCGGGCCGGTGGCCGGCACGTTCTCCTGCCCGGTGACGCGGGTGCGGAGGACCGCGCGGGACAGCGGTCGCAGCACGAACCTCGCGACTCCGTAGAGCACGCCGCGCCCCCCGCTCCGTCGTGCCCCGGCGCGGTCGGTACCGGCCGCGGGCACCCGGCATCCTGCCGGGTGCTCCTTCCGCCCCCGACGCCAGGTCGGGCGCGGACGGTCAGCGGCGGGGCGGGCAGACGTCGCGGATGGCGTCCTGGACGTCGGCCGGCAGCGCCGAGCGACCGCAGGCCGAGTCGGTGATCGCCACCGCGAGCTCGCGCACCTTGCGGTGGGTCGTGCTCGAGATGTGCGTGAGCACGTCGAAGGCGACCTGCTCGGTGCAGCCGGTCAGGAGCATGAGGATGCCCTTGGCCTGCTCGATGACCGCGCGGCTGGCCATCGCGGTCCGCATCTGGGCGACCTCGAGTTCGAGGTCGTGCACGCGGTCGGCCGCCGGTGGGAGAGGTGCCGCCGACAGGGGTGGCGACGGCGGCGCCGCCGGGACGTCCGCCATCCGGCGCCGGGTGGGAGAGGGGGCAGGGATCGTGGTCATGGCGAACTCCACGGGGGCTCCGCCGACTGTCCGGCGGCGATCCGCTCGGCCGTGGTTTCGACCTGCGCACTCGTGGCCGGCCCGAGGGGGCGCAGCCGCACCCTGACTTTAGTTCCTGCCCGACCGGCGCGCACCCGAGACCCCCCGGTCTCACACCACGCTGAGTGCCCGGGCGCCCGTCCGCCGGTCGGCGCCGCCGCGGACCGCCTCCTCGGCCTGGACGAGCAGCTCCACCGCGCGGTACAGCTGGTCGGCCGGCCGGGTGAACGGCAGCCGCAGGTGGTCGTCGAAGGCGTGCCCGGTGCCGAACGCCCGGCCCTCCGCCAGCAGCAGCCCGAGCGGAGCCGCCGCGGCGACCAGGGCGGCCGAGCTCAGCCCAGGTGGGAGCGTGCACCACAGCGACAGTCCGCCGGCCGGCCGCGGGACCGTCCACGTGGGCAGCTGCCGGGCGAGCTCGGCGCGCAGCAGGTCCCGGCGCTCGCGCAGCGTCGCGCGGCGCCCCTGGAGGACGGCGTCCAGGTCCCGGACGAGGGTCACGGCGGCCAGCTGGTCGACCACGCCCACCGACAGCTGGCGCCGCCGCAGGACCTCGCCCAGCTGGGCGACGAGCGCCGCGTCCGCCCGCACCCAGCCGATCCGGAGGCCACCCCACACCGACTTGGACAGCCCGCCGACGGTCACCGTGGCCGCGTCCGGCAGGCCCGCGGCGAACGGGGGGAGCGGGCCCTCGTCGAGGTACAGCTCGGAGCTCACCTCGTCGACGACGGTGAGGACTCCCTGCTGCCACAGCGTCGCCGCCAGCCGCCGCCGTCCGGCCGCGGTCACCCGGGCACCGGTCGGGTTCGAGAAGTCGGGCATCAGGAACGCCAGCCGCGGGCTGCTCTGCCGCGCCGCCAGCTGGGCCGCGCCGATGAGGGCGTCGGGGTCGGCGGCGTCCACCGGCACGGGCAGGCACCGCCCGCCGTGCTGCTCGACCGCGCCGAGGATCCCCGGGTACGTCGGGTGCTCGACCAGGACCCGGTCGCCCGGCTGCAGCAGCGCGGCCAGGACGACGTCGGTGGCGTCCCCGGTGCCGGCGGTGACCAGCACCTGGTCGGGGTCGGTGGGCAGCCCGCGGGCGGTGTACCGGTCGGCCAGCGCCTGGCGGAGCTCGGGCAGGCCGTCGCCGGAGTAGCCGTGGCCGGCGGCGAACGCGGGGAGCGCCACCAGGGCCTCCCGGTAGGCGCCGGTCATCTCCGGGGCCGCTTCCAGCGCGGCGTGGGCGAGGTCGAGCACCCGCGGGTCGGTGCTGTGCACGCCCCAGGCCGGGCCCAGCGCGGTGCCGCCGGGCAGCTCGGTCACGGTCCCCGAGCCGTGCCGGGTGGTGGCGTGACCGGACTCGCGCAGCTCGCGGTAGGCCGACGCGACGGTGACGCGGGAGAGTCCGAGGGCGGCGGCGAGCTCGCGCTCCGCGGGCAGCCGGCCGCCCGCGGCGAGGCGTCCGGTGGAGAGCAGTTCCTGGACCCGCCGGGCGAGAGCGAGGTACCGCGGTCCGGGTGCGTTCTCCAGCGATCCGACCAGACTGGCCAGCTCCTGGGCCGGAGTGGACTGCTCGATGGCGGGTGGCATGCAGGCCACCATGCCGCAGTGGACTCGAAAAGACCAGTCCACTCGGTGCCACGCTGCTCCCATGACTCTCGGTGGTGTCCTCGTCCTGTTCCTCCTCCTCGCCCTCGGCGCCCTCGCCGTCACCACGCTGGTGGTGGCGGTGCGCGGCGGCCGTGGCCCGGCCGATCCGCCGGCCAGCCACGCCCGGGTCGACCTGTCCGGGTTCCCGGTCCCGCCCGCGCCCCGCGGCGTCCTCGCCCGGGTGCCGGCCGGGGCTCGCGCCGCGGCTCGCGCCGAGGGGCCCACTGAGGGGCGCGCCGCGGGGCGCACGCCGGCCCGCGACCTGTCGTCGGCGCCGGTCGGCCGCGTCGGGGTGCGTTCCGCTTGAGGTCGGGCCCCGGACTGCCGATGAGGCCTTGAGGTGGAGTGGTCGCTCCACCGCTCGCGTGCCCGCGTCCGGAGGAGGGGTCGGTGGCCCACGGCAGCGCACGGCCCGAGGGGAGACGCTGGGTCCTCCTCCTGTACGTCGTCGTGCTCGCGGGTCTCATCTGGCTCTACGGCGCCGACCCGGTCCTGGGGGTCATCGCCGGGGCGCTGAACGTGGTCTTCGGCATCTACTTCTGCCGGCACCTCGCCTTCGCCGTCGCCGCCGCCCGCTGGGCCGAGCGTGACCTCCTCGCCGCCGACGTCGGCCTGGAGGGCTACACCCCGAAGGTCGCCGTCTTCGTCGGCTGCAAGAACGAGGAGCTCGTCGTCGACGGGATGGTCACGGCGCTGCTGGCCCTGGACTACCCCGCCGACCGGCTGACCCTCGTCGTCGTGGACGACGGCTCCGACGACGCGACCGGCGCCAAGCTCGACGCCTGGGCTGCGGTCGAGCCGCGGCTCCGGGTGCTGCACCGGGCGGTCGGCTCCGGCGGTGGCAAGTCCGGTGCCCTGAACGACGCCCTGACCCTGGTCGAGGCCGAGGTCGTGCTCGTCTTCGACGCCGACCACGAGCCCGAGCCGACGGCCCTGCGCCGGCTGGTGCGGCACTTCCGCGACCCCTCGGTGGGCGCGGTCATGGGCCGCTGCGTGATCCGCAACGGCCAGGACTCGCACATGGCCGGCACCGTCTTCGTCGACTACCTGTCCGGCTACCTGGTCAACGAGTACGGCCGCCAGGCCCTGTTCGAGCTGCCCGCCTACGGCGGCGCCAACTGCGCGGTGCGGATGTCGACCCTGCGTTCGCTCGGCGGCTGGAACCCCGAGACCGTCACCGAGGACACCGACCTCACCCTGCGCATCGTCATGGCCGGCCAGCGGGTGCGCTACGACGTCTCGGCGATCGACTACGAGGAGGCGGTCGTCACCGCCCAGCGCTTCTGGAAGCAGCGCTACCGCTGGGCCCGCGGCCACCAGAAGTGCCTGCGCGACTACTGGCGCCCGCTGATGCGCTCGAGGCACCTGTCGCTGCTCGAGAAGTTCGAGACGACGCTGTTCCTGCTCGTCTACCACGTGCCCGTCTTCGCCGGCCTCGGCGTGCTGCTCACCGTGCTGCGGGCCTTCGGCATCGGGGACCTGCCGGCCGTGGCGGTGCTGCCGCTGTCGATGCTGCTGTTCGTCGGCCCGCTGGCCGAGCTGTGCGTCGGCCTGCTCATCGGCCGGGTCGAGCGCCGGTCGGCGTGGCGGCTGCTGGGCTTCCTGCCCGCGTTCGCCCTCTCCATCTGGATCACCAGCCGCGCGTACGTCGACGGCATGCTCGGTCGCCCCTACACGTGGGTGAAGACCACCCGTTCCGGTGCCACCTCGACCGTCCTGGCGCCGACCCCGCTCGCCCGCGCCCTGGAGCCGGCCCCGGTGGCGCCGGCCGCCCCGGGCCGGCCGCGCAGCTTCGCCGCCGCCGGACCCGCCCCCGAGGAGAGGGGGAGCCGGTGACCACCGTCGTCGCGCCGCCGCCGGCCCGCCGCCCCGGTCTCATCCGGCGGGGGAGCGGTCGCCGGCTGCTGCCCGTCGCCGGCGACCTGGTGCTCGCCGCGGCGATCTGCCTGCTCGGTTTCCGCTACCTGTCGCAGCCGATGCAGGAGCTGGAGGCCCGCGGCCTGGCCCAGGTCATGTCCTGGATCTATCCCGGGCGGGCGTCGGACGTGCTGCCCGGGCACGTGCTGCTGTTCCCCGAGGGGGGCGCGGTCATCGACGCCGTGGTGACGGCGTCGTGCTCGTCGATCCTCTCCGTGCTCGGTCTCACGGCCCTGACCGCCGTCGTGCTGCGCAGCCGCAAGCTGCACGCCCTCTGGGGCCTGGTCGTCGCGATCTCCGCGCTGCTGGTGCTCAACCACCTGCGGCTGCTGCTGTCGGCCCTGGCCGGGATGTGGTGGGGCGACGCCGCCCTCGTGCTGTTCCACGACTGGGTCGGCACGCTCTGGAACCTCGTGGCCACACTCGCCGGCTTCCTGCTCATGGTCTGGCTGACGCTCCCGTCGCGGGAGCGCGCCGAGCAGGACGTCGACGGCCGGCACACCGCCCAGCGTCCCGACAGCTGGGCCCGGCCGGGCCTCGGCTACCGCGTCGTCCTGGAGGAGCCCGCCGCCGGGACGTCGACGCGCCGCCGCACGACCCTGACCGGGCTCCTGCACCGCTACGTCTTCCCGGGCTGGCTGTCGCGCCGGCTGGCCGCGCGGCGGGAGAGCGGGCGGATCGACTACCGCATCGGCCACCTCCCGACCGAGGCCCGCATCGCGCGCGTCCGGGAGCTCGTCGGCGACGGACTGGGCGCGCACACCGCCTCGCTGGTCGCGGTGGCCACCTACGACGAGGACCCGCTGGTCCTGGACTGCCTGGCCCTGGCCATCGCCGCCCGGCAGTGGGAGCCGATCACCTCGCACCGGGTGGCCTCCCTGCGGCTGTGGGCCCGCGGCTGGCTGCTGGCCCGCGACCCCCAGGACGACGACGAGCCGGCCACCGACGAGACCGACGGCGCCGGGCTGACCGACGAGACCACCCGGATCGCGGCCGTCGCCCGGATGGCCGTCCCACCCTCCCCGCCGCCTCCTCCGGTGGGACGCCACAGCCGTCCTCCCCAGCGGCAGCTCAGCTTCGCCCGTCCGGTCCACCCGCCCCACCCCGAGGAGATGCCCCGGTGACCTCCACCCTCGACGCGCGGCCGTATGCCGCCGGTGGTCCCGCCGCGCCGGGCGCGGCCGTCCTCGTCACCGGGGCCGGCGGCCCCGCCGGGGTCGCGGTGATCCGCCGGCTGACGGCCCTCGGCCACCGGGTGGTCGCCGCCGACGCGGACCCGCGGGCGACCGGCTGCCTGCTGGCCGACGTCGGCGTGATGGTCCCGCGCGCGGACCACCCGCACTTCATCGACGCGCTCATCGGCGTCGCCACGGTGCACGGCGTCGACGCCCTCGTGCCCACGGTGGCCGAGGAGCTGCCCGCGCTCACCGCGGGGGCCGACCGGCTGGCCGCCGCCGGGATCGCCACCTGGTTGTCCGACCCGGTGAGCGTGGAGATCTGCTGTGACAAGTCCGCCTTCGCCCGGTCGATGCGGCTGGCCGGGGTGCCGCACCCCGCCACGACGGACAACCCGGCCGGCCTGGTCGAGGTCCCGGGGCCGTGGATCGTCAAGCCGCGGGCCGGCCGGGGGAGCCGCGGCCTGCAGCTGCTGGACCGGCGGTCGGCCGTGGTCGAGGCGCTGCGCACCGACGGGTCCCTGATCGCCCAGACCCGGCTGGCCGGGCGGGAGTTCACCGCCGACGCGCTGGTCGCCCGCACCGGCGACCTGCTCACCGTCGTCCCGCGGTGGCGGGAGGAGACCAAGGCCGGCATCTCGGTGAAGGGCACGACGTTCGACTCGATCGCCGTGACCGACGTCGTCGCCGGGGCCCTGGAGGCCGTCGGCCTGACCGGGCCGGCCAACGTGCAGGGCTTCGTGGCCGCCGACGGGACGGCGACGGTCGTGGAGATCAACCCCCGGTTCTCCGGCGGTCTCCCGCTGACCCTCGCCGCCGGGGCGGACGTCGTCAGCGCCTACCTCACCGGCATCCGCGAGCCCGAGCGGCAGCCGCAGCAGCTCTGGTTCACCCCCGGGGTGAGCATGCGGCGCTACTTCGCCGAGGTCTTCACCGCCGAGGACGGCAGCCCCGTGGCCGACCCCTCCGCCGCGCTCGGGGTGCGCGCATGAGCCGCACCCGTTCCGTCCTCGTCCCCTTCGGCACCCGCCCGGAGGTGGTCAAGCTCGCTCCCGTCGTGGCCGCGCTGACCGACGCCGGTCACCGCGTCGACGTCGTCGACACCGGGCAGCACACCGACCCGGCGCTGGCCGGGGAGCTGCAGCAGACCCTCGGCCTCACCCCGACGCACCGCTTCGCGCTGCCCACCGACTCGCCCGCGAGCCGGCTCGGTGCGCTGTACGCCGACGCCGCCCGCGCGGTCGCCGACTTCCGTCCGGACGTCGTCCTCGCGCTCGGCGACACCAACACCGTGCCGGCGTACGCGCTGGCGGCCCGGGGCGCCGGCGTCCCCTTCGCCCACCTCGAGGCCGGGCTGCGCAGCCTCAACCCGCGCAGCGTCGAGGAGGTCAACCGCCGGGTGGCCGCCGCGGTCGCCGCACTCCACCTGGCCCCGACCCGCCGCGCCGCGGCCTTCCTCGCCGCCGAGGGGGTGCCTGCCGAGCGGGTGTTCGTGGTGGGCAACCCCGTCGTCGACACCCTCGTCGCGCGCGGCGTGCAGGCCGTGCCGCTCGCCGAGCGCCGCGGGGTCCTCGTCACCGCGCACCGGCCGACCAACGTCGACGACCCGGTGCGGCTCAAGCGCCTGGTCGGCATCATCCGGTCGCTGGCCGAGCAGGTCGGACCGGTGACCTTCCCGGTGCACCCGCGGACCGCGGGCCGTCTCGCCGCCACCGGCCTGGACGCCGGGCTCGAGCACCCGGACATCGCGCTCACCGGGCCCGTCGGCTACGACGAGCTGCTGGCCGCCCTGGCCTCGGCCCGGATCGCCGTCACCGACTCCGGTGGCATCCAGGAGGAGGCCGCCTACCTCGGCGTGCCGGTCGTCGTGCTGCGCGGCTCGACGCCACGCTGGGAGGGCGTCGAGGCCGGCACCACGACGCTGGCGAGCCTGGCCGACGACTCCGCCGCCGACGCCGTCCTTGCCGCCGCCGCCCGGCACACCACCCCGGCCGAGCAGGCGCGGGCGGCGTCGCTGCCCTGCCCGTACGGCGACGGCACCACCGGTCCGCAGGTCGCCGCGATCCTCGCCGACGAGGCCACCGACGCCCTGCTGGCCATCGAGGAGCCCGACTTCACCGACGGGCGGCTGCCCTGGTGACGGGGCTCCCGCCGCTGGCCGTCGTCGTCGACCTCGACGACACGCTCTACCCGCAGGCCGACTACCTGGCCGGCGCCGCTGCCGCCGTCGGCGTCGCAGCGACCGGCCTCGGCGTCGACGGCGTCCGCGTGCACGCCGCGCTCGTCCGCGAGCTGGCCGCCGGGTCCGATGCCGGCGGCACCATCGACCGGGCGCTGCTGGCGGCCGGGGTCCCGGCCGGCGACCTGCCGGCCCTGGTGCCGCCGCTGGTGGCCGCCTTCACCGGGCACGAGCCCGACTCCCTGGCGCCCTACGCGGGCGTGCCGGAGGCGCTGGCGGCGCTGGCCGCCGTCGCCCCGCTGGGCTGCCTGACCGACGGCAACCCGGTGATCCAGGACGCGAAGGTGGCCGCCACCGGCCTGCGGCCGCTGCTCGGGCCGGTCCTGGTGACCGACACGCTGGGCGGCCGGGCCGCGCGCAAGCCGTCCCCGGTCGGCCTGGTCGCGCTCGCGGACGCCCTCGGGGTCCCCGCGGAGCGGCTGCTGGTCATCGGCGACCGCCCGGGCAAGGACGTCGCGGTGGCCGCCGCGGTGGGCGCCCGGGCGATCCGGATCCGGCAGGGCGAGTACGCACACGCCCCCGACGAGCCGGCGGCCGAGGCGGTCGTCGACTCGTTCCCCGCCGCCGCCGCGCTCGCCCTCGACCTGCTCACCGGGGCCGTCACCCCCGCCTGAGCGGTCCCGCCCGGACGGGTGAGCTGCCGGCGCCCGCCCCTCCAGTCGCCCGCACGAGCGTCCGATGCCACCCCGGTGGAGCGATCGACCGCTCCCAGAGGTGGAGGACGAGGTCATGGTGGGGATCCCTGCGGCGATCGGCCGGCGCATCGGCACGCGACTCGCGCGGCTGACGGTGATCGGGGCGATCGCGGCGGTCGCGCTGGTCGTCACTCCCGGGACGGCGTCCGCCGCCGGGAGCATCACGCCGATCTTCGACTGCTACCGCGACAACGGCGACGGCACCTACTGGGCCGTGCTCGGCTACACGAACAGCGCGACGCGGCCGACGATCCCGCTCGGAGCGCAGAACCAGATGTTCCCCGCGGCGCTGAACGGCGGGCAGCCCACGACCTTCGAGACCGGGACCGTGCACGGCGCCTTCGCCGTCCGGGTCTCGCTGGACCAGGTCTTCAACCAGAACGCCCGCTGGGTCCTCGACGGCCGGACGCTGCAGTACTCCTCCGCGGTGACCTACGGGACGGTGTGCCCGGCCTCGACGCAGCTGCCCGCCACCGGCAACGGCTGGGGACCGGCGATGGCCTCGGGCGCGGCTGGCCTGGCCGGTTCGGGCGTCTTGCTGCTCGAGGTGTGGCGCCGCCGGCGGCGGACCCGCGGAGCCCCCTCCGACGCGGTCGCCTGACCGGCCGCTCCCTCGATGGGGTGATCCGCGGCCGCAGACCCTCCAGTCCGGGGCCGGATCGTCCGATGCCACCCGGGTGGAGCGGGAAGGCCGCTCCGGAGCACCCGAGGGACGACGCCATGGCAGGCACCAGCACGAAGACCGGCTCGCGCATCCGCGCGCGATTCGCACGGATCGCCGCGATCGGGGTGATCGCGGCACTGGCCACGATCTTCACGCCCGGCACCGCCTCGGCTGCCGGCGAGGTCACGCCGATCGTCGACTGCTACCGCGACAACGGCGACGGCACGTTCTGGGTGGTCCTCGGCTACCAGGGCCCGGCTGCCGGCCAGAAGAAGTTCGAGTACGGCACCACGAACCAGGTGTACCCGACCCGCCTGCAGGGGCAGCAGCCCAAGACGTTCTACTCCGGCACCGTGCACGGTGCCTGGACCGTGAAGCTCACCTACGCCGAGATCTTCCAGCAGAACGCCCGCTGGGTCCTCAACGGCACGACCCTCCAGTACTCGTACTACGTGCAGTACGCGACGGTCTGCCCGCCCACCACCCAGCTCCCGGCCGACGGCAACGGCACGGGGACCGCGGTGGGCCTGGGCGCGGCCGGCGTCGTCGGCGCGGCGATGCTCTACCGCTTCCGCCGCCGGATGGCGCGGCTCTCCGGCGGCGCGCCGTCGGTCGACGCGGCGGCCTGACCGGCATGCGCAGCGTCCTCGCCATCGGGGCCCATCCCGATGACGTCGAGCTGGGGTGCGGCGCCACGCTGCTCGCCCACGCCGCGGCGGGGGACAGCGTGACCATGCTGGTCATGACCGGGGGCGAGAACGGTCCCGGCGACCCGGCGCAGGTCACCGGTCGCCGGCTCGAGCAGGAGGCCGCCGCGCGCAGCCTCGGTGCCCGCCTGGTCTGGGGTGGCATGCGCGACTGCATGCTGACCGCCGACGCCGGCACGGTCGCCCTCATCGAGGGCGTGCTCGAGGAGACCGGTGCCGACGTCGTCTACGTGCACGCGCCCGACGACAGCCACCAGGACCACCGCGCCATCGCCTCGGCGACGCAGGGCGCGGCCCGGCGGCTGTCGCGGGTGCTGCACTACCAGAGCCCGTCGACGCTGTCGTTCAGCCCGACCGTCTACGTCGACGTGACCGCGCACCTCACCGGCAAGCTGCACGCCCTCGGCGCGCACGCCTCGCAGGTGGACCTGTCGGCGATGGTCGAGCCAGATGCCGTCGTCGCCTCGGCACGGCACTGGGGCGCGCAGGCGCGGATCGGTTACGCGGAGGCGTTCGCGCCGACGCGGATGGTCATGGACCTCGCGCCCGTGCCGCGGCGGCGGGCCGAGGACGTCGTCCCGGCCTCGCACCGTCTCGTCCCGGCTCCGCGTCTGGTCGGCTGAGCGCTCATCCACCACCCGGCCCGGGTCTCCCCCTCAGGGGGGAGGCCCGGGCCGTTTCGTTGGAGGCACCCCGCGCAGATGCCGATGGAGGTGCATCGGGCGGCGCGTGTCGCCCCGGAGCGGAGGACACCGGCCATGGACGGCGGGTACACCGGGATCGCGGGACGCAGCGTGCTGGCCATCGGCGCGCACCCCGACGACATCGAGCTCGGCTGCGGCGGCACGCTCCTGGCGCACGTGGCGGCGGGTGACACCGTGACGATGCTCGTGGTGACCGGCGGTGAGAACGGGCCCGGCGACGGTGCTCGCGGGGCCGGCCGGCGCGCGGAGCAGGAACGGGCCGCCGAGATGATCGGGGCGCGCCTGGTCTGGGGCGGACTGCGCGACTGCGAGGTCGTCCCGGACTCCGACACGGTCCGCCTGATCGAGCGCGTGCTGCGCATGAGCCGCGCCGACCTCGTCTACGTGCACGCGCCCGACGACAGCCACCAGGACCACCGCGCCGTCGCCTCGGCGACGCAGGGTGCGGCCCGCCGGCTGCCCCGGGTGCTGCACTACCAGAGCCCGTCGACGCTGTCGTTCACGCCGACCGTCTACGCCGACGTGACCGCCCACCTGTCCGGCAAGATCGCCGCCCTGGCCGCGCACGCCACGCAGGTGGAGAAGTCCGCGATGGTCGAGCCCGACGCGGTCGTCGCCTCCGCCCGGCACTGGGGCGCGCAGGCGCGGATCGGCTACGCGGAGGCGTTCCAGCCCACCCGGCTGGTGCTCGACCTGGCCCCGGTGCAGGGCGGTACGTCCGCCACGGTGCCCGCCGCCTGGCAGCTCACGCCGTCGGTGCCGGTCGACCTGTTCTGACGGATCTCGCGGCCTGACGGATGGCCCCACGAGGCAGGTGGATCGGCCGGAGCCCGGGGGTAGGGGCTCGGCATGAGCGAACCCACCAACGGCCAGGACGTCGAGCGCGGAGGCATGGACGAGGAGAGCGGCGTGCCGCTCACCGACACCGAGATCGAGACCTCGAAGAAGCCCGAGGACCGCGACAGCGACGTCTGACCGCCCAGCCCGCACATGCGCATGCCGCCCACCCGCTGACCTCTCGGTCGCGGGTGGGCGGTGGTGTGTGCGGGGTCAAGCGAGGAGCGGTGTCCCGACGATGATCTCGGTGCCGTCGGGGCGGTAGGTGCGCCATCGTCGTCCGGGTGGGGCGGTGTCGTCGCGTTCGATGCGGTAGCCGTGGTGGACCTTGCCGTGGTGGCGTTCGCAGAGCAGGGCGGAGTTGCCGACCGAGGTTCGGCCGCCGTTCATCCACTCGATGATGTGGTGGACGTCGCAGTACCAGCGGGGTGCTTCGCAGCCGGCGAACACGCACTTCTTGTCCCGCAGTTCGACGGCCTTGCGGATGTGGGCGGGGACGACGCGGTGGTCGCGGCCGACGTCGATGGGCAGCCCGTCGGGGTCCAGCACGATCCGGGTGATCGTGGAGTCGCACGCGGCCCAGCGGGCGCGGGCGGCGGAGATCGTGGCGCCGAGACCGGTGGTGGCGGCGCCATGCCCGGTGGCGGGGTCGACGAGGTCGTCGATGCCGATGGTGACGATCACGTGCGGCTTGACGGTGCGCAGCACCGGGAGCTGCCCGGAGGCGAGGGCGTTGTCAGCGAGTTGCACGAGGGCGTCCCCGTCGCGCTGGGCGCGGCTGCGGGTGTCGCCGGCGCAGCGGCTGGCGGCAGAGGTGGATTCCAGGGCGGTGGCCAGCTTCTGCCCGCCGACGGGGTCGAGGGTGCCGTGCACGGTCCAGGTGCCGTCGGGGTGCTGGACCATCGTGAAGGCCCGCTCCTCGGTGGGGTCGGGTTCGGGGCCGTCGGGGTCGAGCTTGGCCAGGTAGTCGGTGACGGCGATGCGCAGGTCGCGGTGGGTGCCGTGGGTGGCGACGAGCAGCAGCGCGGCCTCGACCGAGGCCAGGTCGATGCCCTGGGCGGCGGCCTTGTCCCGGTTCCTGGGTTCGGTGATCGCCGCGATCACCTCGACGGAGTCGGCGTCCAGTTCTCCGTCGGTGAACAGGCCCTCGGTGAGCGGCAGGTGGTCCAGCGCCCGGCCCTGGCCGACGAGCCGCCCGGCGGTCGGGGCCGCCATCCGCAGGTGCCCGCGCAGCCAGGACTGCATCGTCTTCGCGCCGTCGTGCTCGCACGCGGCCCGGACATCGGCACGACGGACGGCACGGGTCAGCGCGGCGGTGATCCGGTTCCGCGCCACGGCCAGCTCCCGCACGTGGTCCAGCAGCGGCCCGTCGGAGAGCTCGTCCAGGTCCACGCCGGACAGGGCGTCCAGTGCCGACTGCAGCTCACCCATGACCCCTCCTGACCGCTTCGAATGTGTGTTCGATTCTAGCGGATCGGAGGGGGTTCGACACCACCTTTCCCCAGGTCAGCGGCTTGTCCACAGATCCGCGCAAGTACTTGCGTCCAACAGTGACAGTCGGGCTCGCGGCGGCGATGTGTGCCTGACGGCGAGTGCCAGGACAGGCCCGGAGTCACGCACCAGACCGCGCTCCCAGCTGCCGCGACATCCGTCTGATCCGGTAGCCGACCACGGCCGTGTTGACGACGAGCATCGCCAGCCAGAGGAGCCGCCAGTGGCCCGGGTTCTGCACTGCCGCGATGACCAGCAGTGCTGTCGAGAGGAGCAACCACCCGATCTCCCCTGCCAGCGGCAGTCGATCTCCCCGTCGGGTCATGCACCGAGAGTGGCCGAGGCGGAGTGGCGTTGCACAGGGGTGTCACCCAGCGGGGCTCCCGCGGTCGTCCGCTGACGACCGAGCCGCCCTACGCTCGGCTGCGTGCACCAGCCGACCAGCAGTCGCGGTGCCCGAGCGCTCGTGAGTCGTCTTCCTCGGGGAGCTTGCTGGGCACTGCTCGCGCTCGTCTGCCTGTACGCGCTGCTCGTCGTGCTGCAGTTCGTGGTCTCGGGCGCCGCCGCCGGCTTCGTGCTGCTGGCCTGCGGACTGGCAACTGTGCCCGCGGCATGGCTCGGCGCACGCCTGGGCAGGCGGTACGGCGCCACGCCGGACCGGTAGCTGGTAGCGGCTAGAGGCTGCGGATCAGGTCGCCCAGGTGCTGGCTCTCCCAGAGGTGCAGCAGCTTCGTCGTCATGTGCAGCTGGATCCGGGCGTTCTCGTGGTCGACCAGGCGCGGGTCGTGGTTGCTCTCCAGCGACTCGAGGTCCGGGACCTCGCGGGTGAGCGCGATCGGTGCACCCATCGAGTGCGGGAGGCCCGACGCCGCCATCACGAGGATGTGCAGCCGCAGCTCGTCGAGGTCCAGCCGCGGGCCACCGGCCGCCGCGTACTCCTCGATGAACACGGTCAGCAACTGGTCGAGGTGCTCGTCCCAGAGGAAGGGCTCCGCGCCGCTGATCGCGCCGGTGATCGACTGGGCCACGCTGAGCTGCCCGGCGTTCGCCCAGTCCAGGAAGCCGGCCTCCAGCCGGCCCTCCGCATCGCGCTGGAACCAGCAGTTGTCGATGTTGGCGTTCCAGTGCGCGAACGCGATGAGGTCCGGGTTGCCGTGCAGCAGGGCCGTGACCCGCTCACCCGCGCCGAGCACGACGGGGATGTCGGTCAGGAACCGCTCGCGGAAGGCCACGTCCCGCGCATGGGCGGGGAAGAGCTGCGGGTACCGGTCGACGAAGTCGAACAGCCGCTCCGCCCACTGCACGACCTTGGCTCCCGGCACCTGGGCCCTGGCCATGGCCTTGGCCGTCGCGGCGCCCGCCGCGGGGTCGTACGGGAACTCCCGGTCGAACTCCGGGGACAACCGGCCGGCCCGGTGCGCTCCCGACAACCTCGCCAGACCGCGCAGGATCGCCTCGTAGTGGCCCACCTGGTCCGGCACGACGTAGTCCAGGCACTTGGGGTGGTGCGGCTCCACGCCGTCGCGGCCGTAGGGGATGCACTCCGTGACGATCAACCCGGTGTGGGTCTCGGGGTCGACGTCGGCGAACAGCACGAGCGGCACCGGCACCGGGAAGTCCGGCGACCGGGACAGGACGGCGAAGGCGACCTCGGAGGCCAGCTGGTGCCGGCCGCTGTCCCACAGCTCGTTGTCGAAGTTCCGCGAGAACTTGACGAAGAGCTCCTCCGGCAGGCCCGGCCCGGGCTTCTCGTAGGCCACCGTGAGCAGCAGCTTCTTGCCCGTGCCGCCCGCCTCGAACCCCTGCGACGCGACGATCCGGCTCACCGAGTTGTCTCCGGAGAGCGCACCGGAGGACCGGAACGCCTCGGTCAGGAACGCCGTCCCCCCGGAGAGCAGCGCCTCGGCGTCGGCGGGCACGTGCAGGCCGCTGACCGCCCCCGGAGCCCAGCGGTCGCTGTCGGAGGCCGTTCCGCTGCTCGTCGTCACGTGCTCCTTCTACCCGGTCGGAGCAGACGGGACAGCACCGCGACCCCGGCGGCCGCTGTCCACACCGCCCGCGACAGCCGCACGGCCCGGGGGATGTCACCGGCGAGCGGGGGCCGGCCGTCGCCGAGCGCCGGGCGCACCTCCACCCGGCTGCCGTAGACGTTGCGGCCGCCCAGCCGCAGCCCGAGTGCCCCGGCCAGCGACGCTTCGCACCGTCCCGAGTTGGGGCTCGGGTGCTCCGCGCCGTCGCGCCACCAGGTCCGCAATGCACCGCCCGGCGACGCACCGGTCAGGGGGGCGACCGCCACGGTGAGCGCGGCGGTCAGCCGCGCCGGCAGCCAGTTGGCGACGTCGTCCGCGCGCGCCGCGGCCCAGCCGAACCGCGCGTACCGCGCCGACCGGTGACCGACCATCGCGTCGAGGGTGTTCACGGCCCGGTAGGCGGCCAGCCCCGGCAGTCCGGCCACCGCACCCCAGAACAGCGGGGCCACCGCGGCGTCGCAAGCGTTCTCGGCGACCGACTCCACCGTGGCGCGGGCGAGTTCGCCGGCGTCCAGGCCCGAGGGGTCGCGCCCGGCCAGCGACGGCAGCTGCGCGCGGGCCGCGGCCAGGTCGCCCTCGACCAGTGGGACGTACACGCCCCGCGCGGCCCGGCCCAGCGAGGTGCCGCCAAGTACGGCCCAGGTGACCGCGGCGGTGGTCAGTGCGCGGATCACGTGCCGGTCGCGGGTGGACCGGTCCAGGGCGATCCCCGCCGCGCCCGCCGTCCCGACGAGGACGGCGGCGTATCCGGCGCCGGCCATCCGGGAGTCCCGGTACGTCAGCCGCTCCAGCGCGGCCGCCGCGGTGCCGAAGCCGGCCACCGGGTGCAGCCGCCGCGGGTCGGCCAGCAGCAGGTCGGCGGCGGCGCCCAGCGCCAGCCCGGCCGCCGTCGCCAGGTCCCGGTCGCCGCGCACGCCGCCCATCGTGTCAACCGCCGTCCCTAGGATCGCGGGCATGCGCCTGCCCGGCCGTTACGACGGCGTCGCCCGCCCGATCGTCACGTACGGCAGCAACCCCGTCCTGCACCGCCCGTGCGCGCCGGTCACCGAGTTCGGCCGCGACCTGCGCCGACTGGTGCTCGACATGTTCGCCAGCATGGAGGCCGCCGACGGCGTGGGCCTGGCCGCCAACCAGATCGGCGTCGACGCGCGGATCTTCGTGATCGACTGCCCGGACGCCGCCGGGGAGGACGTCGTCGGCTACGTGGTGAACCCGGTGCTGACGGTCCTCGACCCGGTGGACGACGAGCCGGCCGAGGAGGTCACCGAGGAGGGCTGCCTCTCCGTGCCCGGGCCCTACGCGGAGCTGCCGCGGGCGTTCCGGGCCCGGGTCGACGGCGTCGACACGAACGGCGACCCGGTGAGCATCGAGGCGACCGGGATGGCGGCCCGCTGTCTGCAGCACGAGGTCGACCACCTCGACGGCACCGTCTACGTCGACCGGCTGCCGGAGGAGCTGCGCGAGCGGCTGCTCGCCGAGTCCCGCCAGGGAGCGCAGTGACCGACACCCCGGTCGTCGTCGTCGGCATCGGCGCCGACGGCTGGGACGGCCTGGCCCCCACCTCGCGCGCCGAGGTGGAGCGGGCCGAGGTGCTGCTGGGCAGCCGGCGGCAGCTGGCGCTCGTCCCGGAGTCGGTCGCGGCCGAGCGGGTGCCGTGGCCGTCGCCGCTGAGCGAGAGCCTGCCCGGGCTGCTCGAGGAGCACGCCGGGCGGGCCGTCGTCGTCCTGGCCAGCGGCGACCCGATGCTGTCCGGCATCGGCACCACGCTCACCCGCCTGCTCGGGGCCGGGCGGGTCCGCGTGCTGCCGGCGCCGTCGTCGGTCTCCCTGGCCTGCGCCCGGCTGGGCTGGGCGGTCGAGGAGACCTGCGTGGTGACCCTCGTCGGTCGGCCGGTGGAGCTCCTGCACCCGCACGTGCACCCCGGCGCCCGGCTGCTGGTGCTCGGCTCGGACGGCGGGACCCCCGCCCAGGTGGCCCGGCTGCTGGCCGACCGCGGGTACGGGCAGAGCGTCGTCACGGTGCTCGGCGGTCTCGGCGGACCCGAGGAGAGCGTGCGCACCGGCACGGCGGCCGGCTGGTCGGAGCCGGCGCCGGCGCTCGTGGTGACCGCGGTCGAGTGCCGGGCCGACCGCGGCACGATGCCGCTGCCGATCACGCCGGGCCTGCCCGACCACGCCTACGAGTCCGACGGCCAGCTGACCAAGTCCGAGGTCCGCGCGGTCACGCTGTCGCGCCTGGCCGCCGTGCCGGGCCAGCTGCTGTGGGACGTCGGCGCCGGCTCGGGGTCGATCGGCATCGAGTGGATGCGGGCCCACCCCACCAGCCGTGCGGTCGCGGTGGAGGACGACGAGGAGCGCGCGGCGCGGATCGCCCGCAACGCCGGCCGGCTCGGGGTGCCCTACCTGCGGGTCGTGCACGGCTCCGCGCCCGAGGTCCTCGCCCGGCTCCCCACCCCGGACGCCGTCTTCGTCGGCGGAGGGGTCACGGTGCCCGGGCTGCTCGCCGCGTGCTGGGAGGCGCTGCCGCCCGGCGGCCGGCTGGTGGTCAACGCGGTGACCCTGGAGAGCGAGGCGTGGGTGGCCCGCTGGCACACCGAGGTCGGCGGCCGGCTGACCCGGCTGCAGGTGTCGCACGCCGACCCGGTGGGCGGTTTCACCGCGATGCGGCCCGCGCTGCCGGTGACGATCTGGAGCGTGACGCGGTGACCGTGCACTTCATCGGCGCCGGCCCGGGCGCCGCCGACCTCGTCACCCTGCGCGCCGCCCGCCTGATCGCCTCGGCGCCGGTCTGCCTCTACGCCGGTGCCCTGGTGCCGCGCGAGCTGCTCGACACCGCGCCGGCCGGCGCCCGGCTGGTCGACACCGCCGACCTGGACCTCGACCAGATCACCGCCGAGCTGGTCGCCGCGCACGAGGCCGGTCTCGACGTCGCCCGGCTGCACTCCGGCGACCCGTCGGTCTACAGCGCCATGGCCGAGCAGATGCGCCGGCTCGACGCGGCCGGGGTGCCGTACGACGTCGTCCCCGGCGTCCCGGCGTTCGCCGCCGCGGCCGCGGCGCTGAAGCGGGAGCTGACCGTGCCGGGGGTGGCGCAGACCGTCGTCCTCACCCGGACGTCGGCCCGGTCGACGCCGATGCCGCCGGGGGAGACCCTCGCCGCGTACGCCGCGACCGGGGCCACGCTGGTGCTGCATCTGGCCGTGCAGCGGCTGGACGAGCTGGCGCCGGAGCTGGCCGGGCACTACGGCGCGGACTGCCCCGCCGCCGTCGTCGCCTACGCGAGCCGGGACGACGAGGTGGTGCTCCGCGGCACCCTCGCCGACATCGCCGCCCAGGTCGCCGACGCCGGGATCAGGCGGACGGCGATCGTGGTCGTGGGTCGCGCGCTGACCGCCGAGCAGTTCCGCGACAGCCACCTCTACTCGACGACCCGCCCACGCTGATGCGGAGTGCGACAGCGCAGGAAAGCTGCACTCTCACACTCCGTTCAGCCGGCGCGGCCGACGATCGTGCCGGCGCGGTCGATCACCACGACGTCGACCTCGACCGGGGCGCCGCGGAGCACGCCGAGGGAGGTCTCCCGGGCGCCCGCCGCCACCAGGTCGCCCAGCGGGAACCCCGCGGCCGCGCACTGCTGGAGCGCGTCCAGCGCGGAGTTCGCGCCGCGCACGCCCGCCACCAGCCCGGGTGTGCCCCCCGCGTCGCGCACCAGCCCGGCCAGCGCCTCGAACGACACCTGCGAGCGGGCCGAGTGCAGGTCCAGATGACCCTCGGCGAGCTTGGCCAGCTTCCCGATGCCGCCGGCCACGGTCAGCCGCGGCACCGGGTGCCGGCGCAGGTACTTGAGCACCGCGCCGGCGAAGTCGCCCATGTCGAGCAGCGCGTCCTCGGGCAGGCCGTGCAGCTCCTGCGCCACCCGCTCGCTGGTGGACCCGGTGCAGCCGGCGACGTGGGTGCGGCCGGCCGCGCGGGCGACGTCGATGCCGCGCCGGATCGAGTCGATCCACGACGAGCACGAGTACGGGACGACGACGCCGGTCGTGCCGAGGATCGACAGCCCGCCGAGGATGCCCAGCCGCGGGTTCCAGGTGCGGCGGGCCAGCTCCTCGCCGTCCGCCACCGACACCTCGACGACGACGTCACCCGTGCCGCCGTGCCGCGCGGCGACCGCGGCCACGTGCTCGGAGATGAACTGCCGCGGCATCGGGTTGATCGCCGGCTCGCCCACCGCGAGCGGCAGCCCCGGCTTGGTGACCGTGCCGACGCCCGACCCGGCGCGGAACACCACCCCGCTGCCCGGCTCGCCGAGCAGGACCCGCGAGGAGACCAGGGCGCCGTGCGTGACGTCGGGGTCGTCGCCGGCGTCCTTGACGATGCCCACGGTCGCCTCGGCGCCGGGCACCAGCGCCTCGCGGGCCAGCGCGAACGAGGGGTGCTTGTCGTTCGGCAGGTCGATCTGCACCGGGTCGGGGAACTCGCCGGTGAGCAGTGCGGTGTAGGCGGCGGTGGCCGCGGCGGTCGCGCACGCGCCCGTCGTCCAGCCGTGCCGCAGCCCGCTGCCCTCCCTGCTCACGGGTCCAGCATGCCTGGACCTCGCCCGTGAGCGGACAGGGGCGTGAGCATCGCAGCGAGGGACGAGCGAGGAGCGGAGCGCCCCGCGGGAGCGAACCATGACAGGGCCCGGCCGCGTGCTGGTCCTCGGCGGCACCGGCGAGGCGCGGCGGCTGGCCACCGCGCTGGTCGAGTCCGGCGTCGACGTCCTGAGCTCGCTGGCCGGGCGGGTCGCCGACCCGGTGCTGCCGCCGGGCCGGGTGCGGGTCGGCGGATTCGGCGGCGTCGAGGGGCTGGCGGAGGCGCTGGCCGAGGTCGACGTCGTCGTCGACGCCACCCACCCGTTCGCGGCCGGGATGACGGGCAACGCCGCGGCGGCCTGCGCGGCCACGGGCACTCCGCTGCTGCGGCTGCAGCGCCCCGGCTGGACGGCGGGGCCCGGCGACGACTGGAGCTGGGTGTCCGACCTGGACGAGGCGGCGGCCGCGGTGGCCGGCCGGCGCTCGGTCTTCCTCACCACCGGCCGGCAGGGGCTCGCCGCGTTCGCCGGGCTGACCGGCGCGGTGCTGGTGCGCTCGGTCGACCCGCCGGAGGTGCCGGTGCCGGCCCGCACCACCGTCGTCCTCGCCCGCGGCCCGTTCACCGTCGAGGAGGAGACGGCGATCATGCGCGAGCACGCGGTCGACGTGCTGGTCACCAAGGACAGCGGCGGCGCGATGACGGCGGCCAAGCTCACCGCGGCCCGGGCGCTCGGCGTGCCGGTGGTGCTGGTCCGGCGACCACCCCTGCCGGCCGGCGTCCCGGTGGCCCCGACCGTCGAGAAAGCGCTGGACTGGCTGGCGGAGAATCGACAGACGTGGAACCCCTGACCGAGCCCCAGATCCGGCGGTCGTTCGTCAACTGCTCCAAGGGCGAGGCCAACGCGGTCACCCTGCCCCGCGACCTCGACCAGCTGCCGTGGGCGGACCTCGAGCTGCTCGGCTGGCGCGACGCGAAGGCACCGCTGCGCGGCTACCTCGTCGTCCCCGGCGAGGGCCGGCCGGTGGGCATCTCGCTGCGCGCCGCGGACACGAAGATGTCCGGCCGGACGGCGGCCATGTGCCTGCTCTGCCAGACCGCCCAGCCCGGCGATGCGATCTCGCTGTTCACCGCCCGCCGGGTCGGTGAGGCCGGCCGCAACGGCAACACCGTCGGCACCTACATCTGCGCCGACCTGGGCTGCGCCCAGCGGGTGCGCACGGAGATCCCGCAGTGGCTGCGGGAGCGCGACCCGGACGAGGTCGTGGCCGAGCGGACGGCGGAGCTGCGCCGTCGGGTGCACGGCTTCCTCGAGTCGGTGCAGCAGCGCTGAACGGGCGGCTGGTGCTGTTCGACCTGGACGGCACCCTCGTCGACTCCACGCCGGGCATCTGGGCCTCGGTGCGGGTGGCCGCGGCGGACCTCGGCCTCCCGGAGCCGAACCCGGCGCAGCTGCGCGACATGGTGGGCCCGCCCCTGCAGGACGGGTTCGCGCTGGTCCTCGGCGTCCCGGCCGGCGACGTGCCGCGGGCCGTCGCCGCCTACCGCGCGCACTACTCCGCGGGCGCCCTCCTCGACGTGACCGTCTACGACGGCGTGCCCGAGCTCCTGGCGGAGTTGCGCGAGGAGGGCGCGGTGCTCGCCGTCGCCACGAGCAAGCCGGAGCCGTTCGCCGTGCGGGTGCTCGAGCACACCGGGCTGGCCGGCTGCTTCGCCTCCGTGCACGGCGCGACCCTCGACGGCGCCGTCCGGCACAAGGCGCAGGTGGTGGCCGCCGCGCTCGCGGCACATCCCGAGGGGCGGCGGCCGGTGCTGGTGGGCGACCGGGAGCACGACGTCCTCGGTGCCGCGGCGCACGGGCTGCCGTGCATCGGTGCGGGCTGGGGACCGGCGCCGGACGAGCTGCGCGCGGCCGGTGCGGCGGCCGTGGCCGGCACCCCGGCCGAGGTCAGGAGCCTGCTCGCCGACGTGTGACGGGCAACCGGACCGGGCACGAGGAAGTGCATGACCGAGACCGCGCCGCCGCTGACCGCCCTCGCCCTGATCTGCACCCTCTCGCCGTCCCCGAAGCCGTCGAGCAGCGAGAAGATGGCCCGCGAGGTGCTCGACGCGCTGGCGGAGCACGGCGTGACCGGCGACGTCGTCCGCGTCGTGGACCACGACGTGAAGCCGGGCGTCGAAGTGGACATGGGCGAGGGCGACGCCTGGCCGGCGATCCGCGAGCGGATGATGGCCGCCGACATCCTCGTGGTGGCCACGCCCACGTGGGTCGGGCACATGAGCAGCGTCGCCCAGCGGGTGCTGGAGCGGCTGGACGGCGAGCTGTCCGAGACCGACGACTCGGGCCGGCCGCTGGTGACGGGCAAGGTCGCCGTCACCGCCGTGGTCGGGAACGAGGACGGCGCGCACAAGATCACCGCCGACCTCATGCAGGGCCTCAACGACATCGGCTTCACGATCCCGGCGCAGGGCGGGACGTACTGGAACGACGAGGCGATGGGCAGCCGCGACTACCTCGACCTCGACGAGACCCCGGAGGCGGTTGCCTCCACGACGTCGACGCTGGCGGAGAACGCCGCCTCCCTGGCGCGGGCGCTGAAGGCCACGCCCTACCCGGGACGCTGAGCGCTCAGGCGGCGACTGGCTGCGCGGGCTCCACGACGTCGGCGCCGGCGAGCCGGACGCTGCGCCGGTTGCGCCGCACGCCCACGACGGCGAGCAGGGCCAGGACGACGCAGACGGCGGCGTAGACCTCGGCCACCGTCTCCAGCCCCACGGACGTCGCGGCGGTGCCGGCGACGATCGCCGGGACGCTGAAGCTGAGGTAGCCGACCACGAACGACGCCGAGAGCAGTCCGGCGCGGTCGGCGGGGGCGACCCCGGCGGTCGTGGTGGAGATCGCGCCGAGGACGGCGAGTCCGAAGCCGAGGCCGGAGACGACCGCCGAGACGAACAGGACGGTGACCGACCCGGTCACCAGGGCGGCGATCGTGGCGAGCACCCCGGCGGCGAAGACCGAGGCGCCGCCGACCATCGCCCGCTGCGGCTCCACGGTCCGGCCGAGCACGGCACCGAGGGCGGCCGAGCCCTGCATCGCCAGCACGAGCAGGCTTCCGACGAGGTGGTCCTCGAGGCCGAAGACCGTCGCCGCCAGCGAGGGGCCGAGGGAGAGGTAGAGCCCGCCGAGCGCCCAGGCGGCGACGAGGACCGGCAGGGCCAGCAGGAACGCCGGCCGCTGCGGGCGCGGCACCCGCACGGCGGGGCGCAGCGAGGCCAGGGCGCCGGGCGCGCGCGGCGAGGTCTCGGGGAGCAGCAGCACGGTGGCGGCGGCGAGCACGAGGGCGACGGCCAGCACGGTGAACACCCAGTCGGTGGGCTCGGCGACGTACTCGACGACCAGCCCCGCGCCGACCGCGCCGATGGACAGCCCGAGCCCCGGGGCGGCGCTGTTGACCAGGGGTCCGAGCGGTCGCTCCGGCCGCTGGGTGTCCAGCAGCAGCGCGCCGAGGGTCCCGGTGAGCGCACCCATCGAGACGCCCTGCACGACCCGCGCGGCCAGCAGCCAGCCGACGCCGTCCGCGGCCAGGAAGACGACCATCGCCGACGCCATGAGCAGCAGCCCGCCCGCGAGGACGGGGCGGCGGCCGACGTGGTCGGACAGCCCGCCGACGACCAGCAGCGCCACCAGCAGGGCGAACGCGTAGATGCCGAAGACGACGGTCAGCGTGCCCGGGCCGAAGTCGAAGCGCTCGGAGTAGACGCGGTACAGCGGCGTCGGCACCCCCGAGGCGGCCAGGGCGAGCAGCAGCAGACCCGTCGCCGTCCAGAACGCGGGGGTGCGCGAGAGCGTCGGGGAGGGCACGAAGCTTCGCAAGGCGAACGACCTCATCGGCATTCCCGCCCCCGGCGCGTCGCCCGGCGTGCGCCCGGAGGTCTTCTCCCGACCACCGGCACCGGACATGCTCTCCGGCATGTCGACACCGTTGTCCACACCGCTCAGCCGGCGCGCCGTCCTGCAGGGTGGCCTGGCGGCCGCCGCGATGACCTTCCTGGGGGGTTGCACCTCCGACGACGCCCGCGAGCGGGTGGACTCGGCGGCCCGGTCGGACGCCTTCGCCTTCGGGGTGGCCAGCGGCGACCCGACCGGCACGGCGGTGCTGCTGTGGACGCGGGTCACGCCCACCGAGGAGGCGACCCCGGGCAGCGGCCTCGGTCCCGACGTCTCCGTGGACTGGGAGGTCGCCGCCGACGAGGAGTTCTCCGACATCATCGCCTCGGGCAGCACCCGCACCGACAAGTCCCGGGACCACACGGTGAAGGTGGTCGTCGAGGACCTGGAGCCCTACACGCGGTACTTCTACCGGTTCCGGTGGGAGGGGGCGACGTCACCGGTCGGGCGGACCCAGACCGCCCCGGACGAACCCGGGACGACGCACGCGCTGCGCCTGGCCTTCGTGTCGTGCAGCAACTACACGGGCGGGTACTTCACCGCCTACCGCGGCGTCGCCGCGCGCGGCGACCTGGACCTCGTCCTGCACCTCGGTGACTACGTCTACGAGTACGGCAACGGTCCGGCCGAGGGCGGGGCCTCCGGCACCGGGGAGCGCTACGGACCACCGGAACTCGCCGGGGTGCGCGACACCCAGCCGCCGGAGGAGGTCCTGTCGCTCCAGGACTACCGGCTGCGTCACGCGTTCTACAAGACCGACCCCGACCTGCAGTCGGCGCACGCGCGCTTCCCGTGGATCACGATCCTCGACGACCACGAGGTGGCCAACGACAGCTACGCCACCGGCGCCGAGAACCACGAGACCCAGGACGACCCGGACACCGACTACACCGCGCCCGGCTCCCCGCCCGGCATCCGCCCCGAGGGCGACTACCTCGCCCGCAAGGCGGCCGCCTACCAGGCGTACCTGGAGTGGATGCCGATCCGGGAGCCCGAGAGCTGGCAGCCCGAGCCCCACCAGGGCACCCAGTTCTTCCGCCGGTTCCGGTTCGGGGACCTCGCCGAGCTGTCGGTGATCGAGACCCGGCAGAACCGCAGCCAGCAGGTGCCCGCGGCGGTGGACGGCGGCCCGAACCCGGCCTTGGCCGACCCGGCCCGGCACCTCCCCGAGCCCGAGCAGATGGCCTGGCTGACCAGCGGTCTCACCGAGAGCCGGACCGACTGGCACCTGGTCGGCAACCAGACCGTGTTCGCCCGGGTGAACTCGCCGTTCGCGGCGGGCACGGTGTTCAGCACCGACCAGTGGGACGGCTACCAGGCCGACCAGCAGACGCTGCTGGAGGCGATGGCCGGCACGCAGTCCGACCCGGTCGTCCTGACCGGCGACATCCACTCGTCGTGGGCCATCGACCTGCCCCGTGACCTCGCCGCCTACCCGTCCGACGGCAACAGCGTGGGCGTCGAGTTCGTCTGCCCGGCGGTGACCAGTGACGGGTTCAAGGAGGTCCTCGGTTCGGTGCAGGCGGCGACCGACGCCATCGCCCAGGGGCGGGCCGCCAACCCCTGGGTGCGGTACATCGACGGCATCGGGCACGGGTTCGCCGTCCTCGACGTCACGCCGGAGCGCGTGCAGACGGACTTCTGGTTCATCCTCAGCGACGGCGACAAGGGGCTGACCACCGACCCGCGGCTGGACCCGGACGCGACCGTGGGGTTCGAGGCCGCCTTCGAGTCGGTCAAGGGGTCGCGGCGGGTGACCCCCGCGGCCGGAACACTCGGCCCGCGCAGTGACGAGCCGCGTCAGGCCGGGTAGGTCCGCGGGGTGTAGACCGCGCCGCCCGGGCCGACCCGGGTGCGCGAGGAGCCGACCAGCACCAGGCAGCGCATGTCGACGGTGTCGGGGTCGAGGTCGCCGAGGGTCGTGACCCGCACGCTCTCCTCCGGCCCGCCGACGTCCCGGCCGACCACGACCACCGTCTCGGCGTCGCGCACGTCCAGCAGGGCCTTCTGCGCCTCCCCGAGCTGGTGCGGGCGCGCCTTGGACCGCGGGTTGTAGAGCGCCAGCACGAGGTCGGCCTGCGCCGCGTGCCGCAGCCGGTCGAGGACGACGTCCCACGGCTTGAGCACGTCGGACAGGCTGATGACGGCGAAGTCGTGGCCCAGCGGCGCGCCCACCCGGGAGGCCACCGCCTGCGCGGCGGTCAGCCCGGGGAGCACGCGGACGGCGACGCCCGCGAACTCCGGCCGGTCGGCCACCTCGAGCACCGCCGCTGCCATCGCGAAGACGCCGGGGTCGCCGCTGGAGACCACGGCCACCCGCCGGCCGGACCGCGCGAGCTCAAGGGCGTGCGCGGCCCGCTCCGCCTCGACCCGGTTGTCGCTCGGGTGCCGGGTCTGCCGCGGGTTGACCTCCACCCGGTCCAGGTAGGGGCCGTAGCCGATGAGGTCGTCGGCGGCGGCCAGCGCGGCAGCGGCCTCCGGCGTCGTCCACGAGCGCTGCCCGGGGCCGAGGCCCACCACGACGACCTCGCCGGTGCGCGGCCGGTCCTCGTCGTACTGCTCGGGGCCGGGAGTGGGCTCGGTCAGCGGGCTGGGCAGCAGCGCGAGCGAGAAGTAGGGGACCGTGTCGGGGTCGACCTCGGCCAGCGGCATGGTGCGCTGGCGCTCGGTGGTCGCCCGCTCGACGTACAGCGCCCGGTCCAGCACGCCGGCGGCCTCGAACGCGTCGCGCACCGACCGGAAGGTGCGGCCCAGCTTCATCACCGCGGCCGAGTCGGTCGTCGCCAGCCACTCGGCGAGCTCCTCGGTGGGCAGCGTGCCGGGGAGCACGGTCAGCACCTCGTCGCGCTCGACCAGCGGCCGGCCGACGGCCGCGGCGGCACCGCTCACGCTGGTCACGCCGGGCACGACCTCGGTGCGGTACCGGTGGGCCAGCCGCTTGTGCATGTGCATGTACGAGCCGTAGAAGAGCGGGTCACCCTCGGCGAGGACGACGACGTCGCGGCCGGCGTCCAGGTGCGCGGCCAGGCGAGCGGCGGCGGCCTCGTAGAACTCGTCGATCGCGCCCTGGTAGCCGCCGGGGTGGTCGGTCGTCTCGGTGGTCACCGGGTAGACCAGCAGCTCCTCGACCTGGCCCTGGCGCAGGTACGGCGCCGCGAGCGCGCGGGCCACCGAGCGGCCGTGCTGGGCGGCGTGGAAGGCGACGACGTCGGCCGCGCCGATCAGCCGCGCGGCCTTGACCGTCACCAGCTCGGGGTCGCCGGGGCCGAGCCCCACGCCGTAGAGACGCCCGGTCACTCCTGATCACTCGCGATCGCGTTGACCGCGGCGACGGCCATGGCGCTGCCGCCGCGCCGGCCGCGCACCACCAGGTGCTCGAGGTCCGTGGCGGCCAGCGCGTCCTTGGACTCGGCGGCGCCGATGAAGCCGACCGGGATGCCCAGGACGGCGGCCGGCCGCGGCGCACCGGCCGCGAGCATCTCGAGCAGGTGGAAGAGCGCCGTCGGGGCGTTGCCGATGGCCACGACTGCGCCGTCGAGCCGGTCGCGCCACAGCTCCAGCGCGGCCGCGCTCCGGGTGGTGCCGAGGTCGGCGGCGAGGCCGGGGGTCCGCGGGTCGTCCAGCGTGCACACCACGTCGTTGCCGGCCGGCAGCCGCCGGCGGGTGATGCCGGAGGCGACCATCTTCGCGTCGCAGAGCACCGGGGCGCCGGCGTCCAGGGCGGCGCGGGCCCGGGAGACGACGGCGGGGGAGAAGGCGACGTCGGGCACCAGGTCCACCTGCCCGCAGGCGTGGATCATCCGCACGACGACCCGGGCGACGTCGTCGGGCAGGCCGGCCAGGTCGGCCTCGGCGCGGATGGTGGCGAACGACTGCCGGTAGATCTCGGCGCCGTCCTTCTCGTAGGCGTACATCGGCCAGGAGGCTACGTGGCGCGGGTGCAGCGCCCGCCGGAGCGGGTAGCGGACGGGGCATGGCCCTTCCCCGCGTCCTCGTCCTCGTCCTCGCCGGCGGAAAGGGCAACCGCCTCGAGCTGCTGACCGAGACCCGAGCCAAGCCCGCCGTCCCGTTCGCCGGCGTCTACCGGCTGATCGACTTCCCGCTGTCCAACTGCGAGCACTCGCAGATCGCCGACGTGTGGGTGTCGGTCCAGTTCCAGCCGCAGTCGGTGTCCGAGCACCTGGCCAACGGCCGACCCTGGGACCTGGACCGCACCACCGGCGGGCTGATGATGCTGCCGCCGTTCCAGGGCAGCGAGCGCGGCGGCTGGACCGAGGGCACCGCCGACGGCCTGTGGCGGCAGACCGAGCTGATCCGCGGGTCCGCCCCGGATGCGCTCGTCGTCGTCAGCTCCGACGCGGTCTACAAGCTGGACTACCGCGACGTCGTCGACGCGCATCTCGGGTCCGGCGCGGAGGTCACGATGGTCACGACCGAGGTCGCCGCCGACGACGCCGCGCGCTACGGCATCGTGCGGGTCGGCGACGACGGGCAGGTCACCGACTACGCCTACAAGCCCGACGAGCCGGCGACGACGACCGCGACCAACGAGGTGTTCGTGTTCACCCCCGGGCCGACGCTCGACCGGCTGGAGGCGCTCGCCGACGAGGTGGGGGAGGACGGCCTCGAGGACCTCGGCTCGCACCTGCTCCCCGCGCAGACCCGGGACGGCGCCGCCCGCGCGTTCCGGTTCGACGGCTACTGGCGCGACGTCGGCACCGTGACGTCGTACTGGGAGGCCCACCAGGACTTCCTCGCCGAGGAGCCACCCATCGACCTCGACGAGCGGTCGTGGCCGGTGCACACCCGCGGTGGCCGGCACAGCGCCGCCCGGGTGCTGGACGACGGGCGGATCGAGAACAGCCTGCTGTCCGGTGGGACCCGGGTGTCCGGCGACGTCCGCGGGTCGGTGCTCTCGCCCGGCGTCATCGTGGAGAAGGGCGCCACGGTGGTGGACTCGGTGCTGCTGCCCGGCGTCCGGGTGCGGGCGGGGGCGCGGGTGACGCGGGCCGTCGTCGACGACACCGTGGACATCGGGAGCGGGGCCTCGGTCGGCGGCGAGGGCGAGATCACGCTGCTCGGCCGGGGTGTGCGGGTCGACGACGGCGCCGAGATCCCGGCCGGCGCCCGCTTCCCCGACCCCGACCGGGAGTAGTCCCGCGCTCGCTCGTGCTCTGCCCACTGGGGGTGGGCAGAGCACGAGCGTCCGCAGGTGTGCCCTGGGCTCAGCCGGCGGACGTGCCGATCGCGTAGCCGCTGCCGGTCGCGACGACGTCCACGACCTCGCCGCGGGGACGGCCGCAGCGGCGTCCGCACCCGGCCCAGTGCTGGCGGGCGCCGTCGGCGGGCAGCGTGGCGGTGGCGACGGCGTGCGTGGCGTCGGCCCGCACGTCGGCGAGCGACTTCGCGCACCCGGGCCGGCCGGCGCACGCGGTGACCAGCAGCCACGGGCTCTCCGGGTCGAGCACCAGGCCGGCGGCGGTCAGCGCGGAGGCGGCGGCGCCGTCCGGCAGGTCGGGGACGGCGACCGCACGGTTCGGCGTGACCTGCAGGGTCCCGGCCGAGGTGTCGGCGAGGAGCTCCGCCTGGTACGTCGTCAGCCGGCCGAGCGGGACGACCGCCACGAGCGCCGTCCGGCCGTCGAGCTGGCGGACCACCCCAGCGGCCGACGAGACCTCGGCGCGCGGGAGTCCCTGCACCTTCGCGCGCGAGACGCTCATCGAGGTCGCCACCCGCTCCACGACGCGGGCGGGGCCGTCGTCCAGCTCGGCGAGGCGCCAGGCGGTGCTCTCCTGGGCGGTGCGCTCGGCGAGGAAGGCGCGGGTGGCGGCGAGGACCAGGTCGACCGCGTCTGCCGGGGTGCACCGGAGTCCGCTGTCGGCGCCGGCCAGGGTGAGCGCGACCGTGCCGGCGTCGAGCGCGACCAGCCCGACGTCCCCACCGAGACCGGCGACGTCGCCGCGGCCGTCGTCGAGCGTGGCGAGGTAGCGGCCGGGCAGCCCGGCGAGGGCCGGGTCGGCGCAGAGTCCGTCGTCGAGCGCGGCGACCCACGGGGTGACGTCGAGGGCGCCGCCGGCCACCCGGCCCGACAGCGTGCTGGCCAGCACGTTGCGGATCCGCTCGTGCGTCTCGCTGGGCAGCAGGCCGGCCGCGGCCAGCCGGTCGCCGAGCTCCACCTCGGCGCCGTCGGCGAGGCCGCGCAGCTGCAGGTTGCCGCGGCTGGTCAGCTCCAGCGCGCCGTCCCCCAGCTCCCGGGCGGCCCCCGCGACCACGCGCAGCTGACCGGCGGACAGCAGCCCGCCGGGGACCCGCACGCGGGCGAGCCCGCCGTCGGCGGCCGCGTGGGTCTGCAGGGCGCCCGGGCAGGCGTCGGCGCGGTCGCGGATCGGGGTGCTCATGACGGCAGCGAGGCTACGTGCCCGGACGCCCCGCGCTCACCGGTCGAACGACATCCAGACCCGGCGCCGGTCGACCCGCGAGGTGACCTGGGCCATCGCCTCGACCCGCCGCTGCTGGTCGGGGGTGGCGAGGTGCTGGACGACGGCGACCTCGGCGTCGCGCATCGCCCGCTCCGCCTCGTACTCCGCGGGCGTGGACGGCGACTCGTCGACCGGCTCCGGGTCGTCGTCGCGGTCGCGTGCGTACGGGCTGTCGGCCGGCAGGTTCCCGCTGACCCGCCCGTAGGCGCCGAGCAGCAGCAGGACCAGCCCGGCGACGACGGAGAAGACGACGTTCGCGAAGCGGAAGGCCAAGATGTTCCAGTCGGTCTCCAGCACCGCGAGGTTGGCCAGCGCGGAGAGCAGGAAGAGCGAGCCGACGACCATCATCACGGTCGAGGCGACCCGCGGTCCGCGCAGTGCGGCGGCGACGAGCACGGCGGCGGTGACCAGGGAGATCGTGGACAGCAGGCCGTTGGAGCTCAGCCCCAGCACGCGGTCGCCGTCGGTGGAGAAGAAGTCGAGCCCGTTCAGGAAGCCCAGGACACCGAAGACGGTGATGGCCGCGGCGACGACCAGGGCGCCGGCGCGGTGCACGACCGGCACGCGCTCGCCGGGGGAGAGGGCGTGCGCGCCGGATCGGTGGGTCCAGGCGGGGCGGGAGAGATGCAGGGTCATGGCGGCCTCCTCGCAGAGGTTCGGCGGACACCTGCTCTTCGCCGCCGCCGCACGAGACGGATGCGCACCATCCGGACGTGCACGACCGGCCCGGGAATAGCCGACGGGCGTCTGCGTTCAGCGGGCGTGACCACCCAGCAGTTCGAGACCGACCTCCACTCCGAGTACCTGCGTGCCGACCTGTTCCTCTCCATGGGACAGCCCACCGAGGCCGCGCGGATCCTGGTCCCGGTGGTCGAGGCCGAGCCGGCCAACGAGGCCGCGCTCGAGCTCCTCGCCCGCAGCTACTTCGGCTCCGCGCAGCTCAACCGTGCCGAGGAGACGCTCGGCCGGCTCGTGGAGCTGGCGCCGTCCAACGCGTGGGCCCGCCGCGCGCTGGCCCGCACGCTGGAGCGGCAGAGCCGGCAGGACGAGGCCGCCGCCCACCACCGGCTGGCCGACGCTCTCGGCGCCGCCCGCTGACGTCCTCCTCCCCGGGGCGGAATGGCGGTTCTGCACCGTGCAGAACCGCCATTCCGCACAGATGGGCAAGAACGGTCGTTGACCTCCAGTGCACTGGAGCTCCTACGGTCGGCGGGTGAGCATGGAGATGTCGGCCTGGTCGGCCATGTCGAACGCGATGCACGGCCGCACCGAGCGGCGTCCCTTCTCGTGGGCGACCGTGCGGCGGGTGCGCGAGTTCGCCCGTCCGCACCGGCGCCGGATCGCCGCCTTCGTCGGGGTGGGTGTCGTCGAGGCCGTGCTGACGGTGGCGACCCCGTTGCTCGCCGGCATGGTCGTCAACGAGATCGTCGAGGGCAGCGACGTGTCGGTGGTCGTCCGGCTCGCGGTGCTCATCGCCGTCATCGCCGTCGCCGGGACGGCGCTGTCGCTGGTGGGCCGGTACCTCTCGGCCAGCCTCGGCGAGGGGCTGATCCTCGACCTGCGCACCGCCGTCTTCGACCACGTGCAGCGGATGCCGGTCGCGTTCTTCACCCGGACCCGCACCGGCGCGCTGGTCTCCCGGCTCAACAACGACGTCATCGGGGCGCAGCGGGCGTTCAGCGACACCCTCGCCGGCGTCGTCAGCAACACCGTGACCCTCGTGCTGACCGGCGCGGTCATGCTCACGCTGTCGTGGCAGGTGACGGTGCTGTCGCTGCTGCTCCTGCCGGCCTTCCTGTTCCCGGCCCGCCGGATCGGCGCCCGGCTGGCCGACCTCGGCCGCGCCGCGGCCGACCACAACGCGGCCATGACCGACCAGACGACCGAGCGGTTCTCCGCGCCCGGCGCGACGCTGATCAAGCTGTTCGGCCGGCCGGACCGGGAGTCCGCGGAGTACGCCTCGCGGGCGGGCCGGGTGCGCGACATCGGCGTGCGGACGGCGATGGTGCAGTGGGCGTTCGTGAGCGCGCTGATGCTCGTGTCGGCGCTCGCCCTGGCGCTGGTCTACGGGCTCGGCGGGTTCTACGCGCTGCGCGGCTCGCTGGACGCCGGTTCCGTGGTCGCCCTCGCGCTGCTGCTCACCCGCCTCTACGCCCCGCTCACCGCGCTGGCCAGTGCCCGCGTCGACGTCTCCTCGGCCATGGTCAGCTTCGAGCGGGTCTTCGAGGTCCTCGACCTCGTGCCGCTGGTGCGCGAGCGGCCCGACCCCCTCGACGTGCCCGACGGCCCGGTGTCGGTGGAGTTCGACGGCGTCACCTTCGGCTACCCGTCCGCGGACAAGGTGTCGCTGGCCTCGCTGGAGGACGTCGCCCAGCTGGACTCGCGTGGCGGGGTCGACGTCCTGCACGACGTGTCCTTCACCGTGCAGCCCGGCCAGGTCGTGGCGATCGTCGGCTCGTCCGGCGCGGGCAAGTCGACCATCGCCTCGCTGCTCCCACGGCTCTACGACGTCGACTCCGGCGCCGTCCGGCTGGGCGGGGTCGACGTCCGGGACCTGTCGTTCGCCGCGATCCGCCGGACCCTGGGGCTGGTCACCCAGGACGGGCACCTGTTCCACGAGTCGCTGCGGTCCAACCTGCTGCTGGCCGCCCCCGACGCGACGGACGACGACCTGTGGGCCGCCCTGACCCGGGCCCGGCTGGCCGACCTGGTGGCCGCGCTGCCCGACGGGCTGGACACGGTGGTCGGCGAGCGCGGGTACCGGCTCTCCGGCGGCGAGCGGCAGCGGCTGACCATCGCCCGCCTGCTGCTCGCCCGCCCCCGGGTGGTGCTCCTCGACGAGGCCACCGCCCACCTGGACTCCACCTCGGAGGCCGCGGTGCAGGCCGCGCTGGACGAGGCCCTCGACGGCCGGACGGCGATCGTCATCGCGCACCGGCTCTCCACGGTGCGCGCCGCCGGCTGCATCCTCGTGCTGGAGGCGGGGCGGATCGTCGAGCGCGGGACGCACGCGGACCTCCTCGCCGCCGGTGGCCGCTACGCCGAGCTGTACCGGACGCAGTTCGCCGAGCCCGAGGAGCCGGTCCTGGCGGTCACGGCCGGCTGAGTTCCAGCAGCTGGCGGGCGCCGCGCTGGAACTCGTAGTCGGTGCCCCGCACGCGGACCCGGACGCCGTCGGCGCCCAGGGCTGCCGAGAGCCGGTCGACCAGGTCGGGCACGGCCCGTCCGGCCTGGTCGACCAGCGGGTAGACCAGCACCCGGCCGCGGCTGACCCGCACGAGCTCGCGCAGCGCCGCCTCGTGGGCCGCCGTGTCGATGCGGTCGGCGTAGGTGAACAGCAGGTGCGAGGAGAGCACGAGGTCGAAGCTGTCGTCGGCGAAGGGCAGGTGCGGCAGGGCCGCTGCCACGTAGCCGTCCGGCCGGGCGAGCAGGTCGGTGGCGAACAGGCCCGCTGCCTCCGCTCGCACGCGGGCGTGCTCCTCCGGTCCGCCGGCGTAGGCGGACCAGACGTAGCGGGACGCGTGCGCCCGTGTCCACGCGCTGCCCCGCTCGAGCTCCTCGCGCAGCCGTGCGAGGAGTTCCTCGGGCGCGGTGGCGTACACCGGGTCCGCCGCGACGGCCCGCACGCCGATCCCCCGCGCCACCGCGGTGAACCCGGCTCCGCCGCCGGGGCAGTCCAGCACCCGGCCGGCCAGGTCGTCGTCGGTGAGCCCGAACATGGCCCGGTACTCGTCGAACGAGCGGCAGCTCACCAGGTACTCGCCGATGTCGGAGGCGCCCGGCGCGAGGGGATCGCTCACCCGCTCATGGTGGCGGACCGGGTAACCGGGTTCAGCCGACCGGGGACAACCGGACGAGGGAGATCCGGCGGGAGACCGTGGACTGGTAGTCGTCGTAGGTCGGGCACTTGGCCATGAGGGCGTCCCAGAGCCGCTGCCGGTCGGCCTCGGACACCTGACTGGCGAGCACCTCGGTGCGCCGTCCGCCGATCTCCACCGCGCCGCGGGGGTCGGCCTGGAGGTTCAGCCACCACTGCGGCTCGGAGTCGATGCCGCCGTTGGACGCGGCCACGACGTAGTCCTCCCCGTCGCGGACGAAGAGCGCCGGCGTGGTGTACGTCCGCCCCGACGTCCGCCCGGTGTGGGACAGCAGCAGCAGGTCCCCGCCGCGGAAGGTACGGACCAGCCGCCCGCCGGATCGGCGCGCCAGCGTGACGTGCACCTTCGCGGCGTACTTGGTGACGACGGTGAGCGCGCGGTCCTTCCTCGTGGGGGTGCTCGTCGCGGTCACCGGGCACCACCGAAGACGCGGGCGTCGCGGCGGGCGTTGCGGCGGCCCATCGCACGGGCGACGGCCAGGAGCACCGGACCGGCGTCCGGCATGCGCCGCAGGTCCTCGTCGGACAGGCCGTCGGCGACCCATCCGGCGACCGCGGGGACCTCGAACGCCGTGTAGTCCTTCTGGAAGACCTCCCGGTCCAGCCGGTCCCAGTCCTCCTGGACGAGGTGCCGCTGCACCAGGGCCATGCCGTCGCGCTCCTCGCGCTCGAGGTGGGCCAGGAGCGCGTCGCGCAGCCGGACGGCGGTGTCGGTCACCCGGTCCCGGTCCGCCGCGTCGCCGCTGCCGCCGGCGAGGGCGCGCAGACCGGCGTCGAGCGAGGTCAGCAGCGGGTCGATGCCGGCGTGGTCGGCCTGGAGGGCGTCCAGGACGGCGGTGTCCGCGCCCTTCTCCGCGAGCAGGGGCCACATCGCCCGGTCCTCTCCGGAGTGGTGCTTGTGCAGGATCGTGGTGAAGAAGGTGAACCGCCGGGCGATCCGGGCCCAGCGCCGCCGGTCGGTCGCGGCCACGGTCGGCACGACGGCGGCGAAGGCGTGGACGTCGCGGCGGAAGGCGTGGTGCATCAGGTACATCGGCGCGATGTCGACGGGGCCCTCGGGCGCGGCGGCCTGCCCGGGGAGCATCACCTGGGGGACGGTCGTCGGGATGGTGGCGGTCATGGGGATCACCTCATTGGTTGGAGTAGCACTGCAACGAATAGCGGCACGGTAGAGTGAACCCATGACCGAGCGCAAGAGGATCTACAACTCCCCGCTGCGGGCCGAGCAGGCGCAGCGCACGCGCGCGGCGGTGCTCGACGCGGCGGCCCGCTGCTTCCTGGAGCGGGGCTATGCGGCGACGACCATGAAGGACGTCGCGGCGGCGGCCGGGGTCTCGGTGCAGACGGTCTTCGGGCAGGGCAGCAAGGCGTCGCTGCTCCTGGCCTGTGTCGACCGGGCGGTCGTCGGCGACGACGAGGAGACGCCGCTCGCCCAGCGCGCGGCGTTCGTCGCCCCGGTCGAGGCGACGGACCGCGCGGGGAAGCTGGCCGCCGTGCGCGAGCTGGTGGTGCGGTTCGTCCGGCAGACGGTGCCGATGATCGAGGTCTTCGCCGCAGCTGCTGCGGGGGACCCGGACATCGCGGAGGTCTGGGCGGAGTACGAGCGCCGGCGCCTGGCCGACCAGCGGCTGCTCATCGGCTCGTTCGAGCCGTGGCTCCGGGAGGGACTCGACGCCGACCGGGCGACGGAGATCGCCTGGGCGCTGTTCACCCACGAGCCCATCACGAACCTCGTGCGGGTCCGTGGCTGGAGCGTCGAGGAGTACGCGGACTTCCTGGTCGACGCGGTCGACCGGCTGCTGCTGGCCTGACTGTCGGTGGCCGGCGGGAGACTGCGCGGGTGACCACCCTGAGGGAGCTGACCGCCGCCGTCCGGGCGTCCTGGTCGCGGGAGACCTGCGACGACGTCGATCTCGCCGACTGGACACCGGGCAACCCGGCGCGCGGTCAGTGCGGGGTCACCGCGCTCACGGTGCAGGACGTGCTCGGCGGGGACCTGCTGCTCGCCGAGGTGGTGCGCCCCGACGGCTCCCGGCAGGGGGTGCACTGGTGGAACCGCCTGCCCGACGGGCGGGAGGTGGACCTGACCCGCGAGCAGTTCGCACCCGACGAGGTGGTGCAGGCGCCGCGGGTGGTGGACCGTCCTCCGGGCCCACCGCGTCGGGGGGCCGAGCAGTACGCCCGGTTCCGAACGGCGGTCGACGCGGCGATGAGTCCTGCCGGGTCCGGCGGTCCTACCGGCGGACCCGACCTCGAGGAGAACCCCTGATGCGCCGCGTCACCTACTCGCTCAGCACCTCGCTCGACGGCTTCGTCGTCGGCCCCGACGGGGGCTTCGACTTCGGCGGTCCCGACGAGGGGGTCTTCCGCCTGGCCACCGACGAGGTCCGGGGGGCCGGCGTGCACCTGCTGGGCCGGCGGCTCTACGAGTCGATGCTCTACTGGGAGCCCGATCGGGCGCCGGCCCTCGATGCCCTGCAGCAGGAGTTCGCCGACCTCTGGCGGGAGCTGCCCAAGGTGGTGTTCTCCCGCTCGCTGTCGGCGGTGGAGGGCAACGCCCGGCTGGCCACCGGGAGCCTGGCGGAGGAGATCGAGCGGCTGCGGGCCGAGCCCGGCGACGGCGACATCGCCGTCGGCGGGGCGACCCTCGCCGCCCAGGCCGCCGATCTGGACCTGATCGACGAGTACCGGGTCCGGGTCTACCCGGTGCTGGTCGGCGGTGGCCTCCCGTACTTCTCCCGGAACGAGCGCCGCGTGGAACTCGATCTCGTCGAGACCCGCAGCTTCGACTCAGGCGTGGTCTTCCACCGCCACCGCGTGCGGCGGCCCTAGACCCCCGCGGGGGCCAGCGCCTCGAGCGTGGCCCGGTCGAGGAAGGCGAGCTGGGCCCGCTTCTCGCCCAGGTCCACCTGCGGGCCCAGGTCGAATCCGGTCCGGCGGACGCGGTCGCCCGCCCGCTCGTTGCCGGCGTCGGGCTCCACCACCACCCGCTGCACCGACGGGTCCAGCAGCACGACCGCGCCCAGCGCGGCCACCAGGCGCTCGGTGAAGCCCGGCTCGGGAGCGCTCGCCGGCGCCAGGAGCAGGTGGATGCCGAGGTCGCCCGGCTGCACCTCGTAGACCTCCGAGACCGGGTCCTCGCCCGGCTGGTAGGTCTGCAGCAGCGCCACCGGGGCGCCGTCGACCGACACGAGGTAGGCGTGGTGGGTGTCGAGCGAGTCGACGAACGCGTAGATGTCGCGGACCTGCTCGACGGTGTGGCCGGTCATGCCCCAGAACCGGGCGCGCTCCTCGCGCACCCAGGAGTGCACCAGGGGGGCGTCGCCGGCGGGGTCGAGCCGGCGCACCTGCATCGTGCGGCCGTCTCCGAACGGGGAGGTGCCCTCGGCGAGGCGGGCGTCGGTCACGGGATCTCCTGACGGGTGGGGGGAACGGGGACGAAGGAGTCGCCGGCCCACAGCGGGGTCTGGTCCTCCGCGTGCGGGCCGGGAGCGCCGTCGGCACCCAGCGGCACCACCCACCGGCTGCGGCCGCGGTCGGCGAGGTCCCAGACGTAGCGGGCGACCGATCCGCGCAGGCAGAGGTCGGTGAGCCCGGGCAGCGACACGGTGGCCCGCACGCAGTCGGTGTCGCCGGGCAGCGGGGTGCCGTCGGCGGGCCGGACGGCGGCGTCCTGCCAGGGCGTGCCGTCGAGGGAGTGCACGGTGTGCAGCCGGTGGGTCGCGCCCCACGCCGGCGCGGGGTCGCTCGCGGCGTCGGCCAGCGCGTCACGGACGAGCGCGACCACGTCGACGCCCAGGCCGGGGAGGACGTCGAGCAGCCGCTCCAGCGACGTCCCGACCCGCTCGGCGGGGGACAGCCACGGCGCCAGGACCCCGGGGACACCGGCCGGCCGGTGCAGCGGCGCGAGCACCGTGAGCCCCAGGACCCGGCGCACCAGCCCCGAGCGCCAGGCGGCGAACGCACCGGCGCCGATGCTGTCGGCGTCCATCCGGCCGTCCCAGGCCAGGACCTCGGCCCGCAGGTCGGCGGCGGCGGTGCCGGCCGCGGGCCCGTCGGTGCGGGCGAGGAGATCCAGCAGACCGGCGGCGGGGGTGGCGGTGTCGAGCAGGACGGCGACGAGCTCGTCGGGGGTGAGCCCGGTGCGGTCGCCGACGAGGGCGCGGATGCGGGCCGCGCGGTGCGGCCGGGCGAAGGCGGTGCCGTACGGCGCGGTGTCGGGCCGCTCGTCGTTCGCGGTCACCGCGACGCCGTCCCAGGGCGCGTCGTCGGTCACGCGCAGACCGGCCGGGAGATCGACGGTGCCCCGCCAGGCCGACGCGGGCTCCCAGGCCGGCACCGGGTGCCAGCGGTTGGCCTCGGCGCGGTCGGGCACCCGGCCGGCGACCAGCTGGCGCACGTCGCCGGTGGTGTCGGCGATCAGGTAGCTGTTCACCGGCTCCACCCACGAGGCCAGCGCCGCTTCGACGTCGGCCGCGCTGCGCGCCCGCAGCAGCAGCGGCAGCGCCTCGAAGCCCTGGGCGGCGTCGACCCGGTTCGGCGCGCGCAGGCTCAGCGCCTCGCGCTCCCCGCCGTCGGTCTCCCAGGAGGGGACGACGACCGGGCCGCGCGCGGTCTCGAGGATCTCCACGTACACCGGCTCGGCGTCGCGGACGGCCAGCTCCACCGTCGCGACCTCGACAGGTTCCTCGCCGTCGGGTCCGAGGGCCAGCACCCGGTCGCCGTCGCGGCGCAGACGCTCGCGGTAGAGGTCCTGGTGGTCGGCCATCGCGTTGGTGACCGCCCAGGCGACCGTGCCGGTGTGCCCGAAGTGGGCGACGCCGGGCACGCCGGGGAAGGCCAGCCCGACGACGTCGATCGTGCTGCCTCCCGCCCCAGCCGCCCCGTCCACGACCAGGTGCACCTGCTGGTAGATGCCCGGCCGCTCCAGCAGCCGGTGCGGGTCGCCGGCCACGAGCGGCAGCCCGGACGCCGTCCGGGAGCCGGTGACCGCGACCGCGTTGCTGCCGTCGGGCGGGCACAGGCCCAGCGCCCCGGCCAGCTCGCGGCCGAGCCCCGGGCCGAAGGACCGCAGCAGGTGCCCGCGCCACACCTTGGAGCCGAGAGAGCCGAACAGGACGTGGTGGACCGAGAAGATGCCCAGCGGCGTCCAGGGCCGCCACTCACCGAGCCCGCCGCCCGGGAACCCCAGGGCTTGCAGCTCCGGGGAGCGGGCCGCGCCCTCGGCCAGCCCGTCGCGCACCCCCTCGACGTAGGCGGTGACCCACCGCTGCGTCTCCGGGTCGAGGGCGTCGAAGCAGCGGCGCGCGGTGTCGTCGAGCCGGGCGCGGGCGGCGAAGGAGTCCCACTCGATCTCGCTGGCGCCGACGTGTGCGGCCAGGGTCGCCTCGCTGCGCCACCGCTCCACCTCGAGCTGCCACGCGCGGTCGATCGCGGTGACCCGGCCCTGGGCCCACGCGAGGTCGTCGATCGACCCCGCCCGGATCGTCGGGATCCCCCAGTCGTCCCGGGGCACCTCGTGGAGCCTCTCGCGCGCGACGTGCTCGGTCACCGGGGCGGCCCGTACGGCGCGACCGGGTTGGCGAGCGTCCCGGCGTACTGCAGCGAGGACGCCTGGTCGGCGAGGTCGACCATCTGCAGGGTGTTGCGCAGCTGCAGCCGGTTCAGGCAGGAGTGCGCGAACTCAGGCGTGAACAGGTCGAACCGCCGGTGCAGCTCGGGGTGCGCCTCGCGGTGGTCCAGCAGGCACTCGGCGACGACGCCCCAGACCTCGTCGGCCGGGAGCAGGCCGTCGGTGTCCAGCACCGTGGCCAGGTAGCGCAGGAACCCGTCGAAGACGTCGGTGAACACCGACAGCAGCCGCACGTCGTCGGGCAGGTCGACGCGGACCCGCTCGACGTCGGCGGGCAGCGGCCGGTCCCCGAAGACGGCGACCTCCTCGCCGATGTCCTTCATGAGGACACGGTGCGGCACCGAGTTCCGCAGCACCAGGATCACGTTCTCGCCGTGCGGCATGAACGCGAGGTCGTGGGCGAGCAGGCAGTGCAGCACCGGGCGGAGGTAGGCGTCGAGGTAGCTGCGCAGCCACACCCGCGGGTCGAGGCCGGAGTCGGCGATGAGCCCGCCGACCAGCGACCGCCCGTCGGCGTCGCGGTGCAGCAGCGCGGCCATCGTCATCGCCCGCTCGTCCGCGGCGAGCCCCGGCACCGGGCTCTCCCGCCACAGCGCGGCGACCATCTTCTGGAACGGCGACCGGACGCCCCGGGCGGCCATCCGGTGGTAGGCGTCGCCGGTGTAGCCGATCGAGGCCAGCTCCCGCAGGATCGCGAACCCGCCGAGGTCCGGGTCGCCGGTGACCACCCCGGCGACCCAGTCGTTGATCGCCGGTGCCGCGCGCATGTAGGCGGGCGAGAGCCCACGCAGGAAGCCCATGTTCTGGATCGCCAGGGCGACCTTCACATAGTGCCGGTCGGGGCGGTCGAGGTCGAAGAACGTCCGGATCGACTGCTGGGCCTGGTAGCGGTCCTCGCTGTGCCCGAGCGGCACCAGGTCGCGGCGGCCGAGGTCCGCGGCGAAGGTGACCGCCAGCCGGTGCTCCCACTGCCAGGGGTGCACCGGCAGGTAGCGGTAGTCGGCCGGGTCCAGCCCGAGCGCCCGCAGCCGCCCGGCGAAGGTGTCCAGCAGCTCCTCGCCGAGCTGGCCCGCGTACAGCTCCCGCTCGTCGACACCGGCGCCGCAGGCCAGGTGGGTGAGCGCGCGCCGGGCCGCCACCCAGACCAGCCGCACCGGCGTCCCGGCCTCGGGGGCGTAGGCGGCGGAGTCGGTCAGGCCGAAGCCGATCCGGCCGTTGTTGGCGACGAACGCGGGGTGGCCCTCGGTCATCGACCGCTCGACCGTCTGCAGGTCGGCGCGGGCCAGCTCGCGGGCGTCGGCGCGGCGGGAGTGCAGCTTCCACGCGGCTCCGGCGAGCGTGGCACTGACCTCCTCGAGGTAGGTGCCGAGGAGGGAGTCGGGGATGCCCAGGTCGGCCTGCAGCTCGTCGATGAGCGCGAGGGCGTCGAGGGGTGCGTCGGCGCCGTCCACGGTGCGGGTCACCGAGGCGGGGTCGACGTCCCAGTGCTCCAGCGGCAGCACCCGGGCGGCGAACCGGTAGACGGTGCCCGGCGCGGGGGTCAGCGACCACCGGGTGCGGCCGAGGGCGTCGGACTCGCCGTCGGCCGGCACCGGCGTGATCAGCCGCTCGTGCGCGAACTCCGACAGCGCCTTGGTGACGACGTGCCGGTGCGCCCGGCCCATCGCCCCGGGCTCCAGGTGCTCGGCTCCGAGGCCCGCACGTTCCACCACGGCGGTCACGACAGCACCCCCGCGAGCTCGCTGCCCGCGAAGGCCCGGGCGGTGCAGGTGCTCAGCATCGCCGTCTTGTGCCCGAGGTCGAGCGGGCCGTGCTCGACGAACCCGGCCGCCCGGTTCTTCGCCCGGATCGCGCCGTTGCCGGCGTCGGGCTCGACGACCACCCGGCGCGCGCCGGGCAGGTCCAGGCAGAAGCGGACGACGGCGGCCATGACGGCCGAGGTGAGGCCCGGCGTGGGGTCCCCGGCGGGCGGTGCGACCAGCACGTGCATCCCGACGTCGCCGGGCTCGGCCGGCCACGCCCCGGCGAGCTCCCGCAGGCGCGGGTCGTAGGTCTCGGCGAGGAACGCCGGGACGCCGTCCACCCGGCCGAGCCACGCGTCGTGGTCCGGATCGGTGACGATCGCGGCGTAGGCGGCCCGCACGTCGGCGGGGGAGGCGCCCTGCATCAGCCAGTACGCCGAGCGCGGGTGCGTGACCCAGGCGTGGAGCAGGTCGAGGTCGCGGTCGAGGTCCAATGGCTCCAGCGAGAGCGCCCCGACCCGGGTGCGCACGGACCAGGGCAGGACGGCGGTCATCGCGCTGCCCCCACCGAGGAGAGGATCTCGCTCCCGGCGAGGCCGAACTCCTGGTAGGCGATGTGCTCCTCGACCGGGTAGACCTCGCGCCCGCAGATCGCGTTGAGGATCACCGAGTTGCGGTAGGCGCCCATGCCGAGGTCCGGCGCGATGAGGCTGTGGGTGTGCTCCTCGGCGTTCTGCACGAACACCTCCCGGCCGGCGACGTCGACCGAGTGGTCGAGGGCCACGTCGTAGCGGCCGCGGGCGTCCCACCGGATGCGGTCGCGGACCGGCTCGAGGAACTCGGGCACCCGCGCGCGGTAGCCGGTCGCGAGCACCAGCGCCCGCGTCGTCCGGGTGCCGGTGCGGTCGGACTCGGCGTGGTGCAGCCGCAGGGAGTACTCGCGGCGGCCGGCGTCCCACTCGGCGCCGGACACGTCGACGCCGGTCAGCAGCGCCGTCGGGACCTCGCCACGACGTCCGGTCCGGTACAGCGTGTCGTAGACGGCGTCGACGAGGTCGCCGCTGATGCCCTTGTAGAGGTGCCGCTGCTCGCGGGCGAGGGCGTCGCGCCGGGCCATCGGCAGGCCGTGGTGGTAGCGGGCGTACTCGGGCGAGGTCATCTCCAGCGTGAGCTTGGTGACCTCCATGGGGAAGAACCGCGGCGAGCGGGTCACCCAGTCGACGCGGTAGCCGAGCCGGTCGGCGTCGGTCAGCAGGTCCAGGTAGACCTCCGCCGCGCTCTGCCCGCTGCCGACGACGGTGACGTGCCCCAGCGTCTGCAGCTCCTCCTTGTGCGGGAGGTACTCCGCGGCGTGCCAGGCCGGGCCGGGCAGGTCGCGCAGCGGCTCGGGCAGCCAGGGCGCCGTCCCCACGCCGAGGACCAGTCGGCGGCCCAGGTGCACCTCGACCTCGCCGGTGCGCATATCGCGCGCGGACACCCGGTAGACGTCGCCGTCGTGCTCGACCCGCTCCACGCGGCGCCCCCACCGCAGGCCCGGCACGCGCTCGGCGACCCAGCGGCAGTAGGCGTCGTACTCCGCGCGCAGCGGGTGGAAGTCCTCGCGGATGTAGAAGGGGTACAGCCGGCCGGTCGCCTTGAGGTACGCCAGGTAGGAGTACGGCGAGGTCGGGTCGGCCATGGTGACCAGGTCGGCGAGGAACGGCACCTGCAGGGTGGTGCCCTCGATGAGCATCCCGGGGTGCCAGGAGAACTCCTCGTGCTCGTCGAGGAAGAGCCCGTCGACCTCCGGCACGGGCGCGCTCAGCGCGGCGAGGCCGAGGTTGAACGGCCCGATGCCGACGCCGACGAGGTCGTGGACGGTCACGCCAGCACCTCCTCGCGGGCGCGCACCGGGGTCGCGGGGATCCCCAGGAGGTCGTCGCCGGCCTCGCGGACCAGGTCGACGACGGTGCGGACGTCGGCGCGGGTGCTGCCCGGGTTCAGCAGCGTGAACTTCAGCCACGGGCGCCCGTCGACGACGGTGCGGGCGACGATCGCCTCGCCCTCCTCGAAGAGCCGCTCGCGGATGCCGGCGACCAGCCGGTCGGCGGCGGCCGGGTCCAGCCGACCGTCCGGGCCGACCGGGCGGTAGCGGAAGAGGACCGTGCTCAGCGTCGGCGCGCTGTGCACCTCGAACCGCGGGTCGGCTCCGAGGTCGGCGTGCACCTGCGTGGCCAGGTCCAGGCAGGTGTCGAAGGCGTCGCCGATGGCGTCGGCACCCATGGCGCGCAGGGTCACCCACAGCTTGAGCGCATCGAAGCGGCGGGTGGTCTGCAGGCTGCGGTCGACCTGGTTGGGCGCCCGCTCGCCGCGCGGGTTCAGGTAGGCGGCGTGGTGGGTGACGTGCCGCAGGGTGGCGCCGTCGCGCACCAGCACCGCGGAGCAGGCGACCGGCTGGAAGAAGCCCTTGTGGAAGTCGACCGTCACCGAGTCGGCGCGCTCGATCCCGTCCAGCAGGTGCCTCCGGCGGCGGGACACCAGCAGGGCGCCCCCGTAGGCGGCGTCGACGTGCAGCCACGCGCCGTGCTCGGCGCACACGTCGGCGACCGCGGCGAGGGGGTCGATCCGGCCGAGGTCGGTGGTGCCGGCGGTGGCGACCACCGCCATGACGACGTCGCCGGCGGCCCGGACGCCGGCCGCTGCCTCGCGCAGCGCGGCCGGGTCCATCCGGTGGTCCGCGTCGGTGGGCACGAGGACGACGGCGTCGGCGCCCAGCCCGAGCAGGCGGGCGGACTTCGAGACGCTGAAGTGGGACTGGCCGCTGGCGAGGATCCGCAGCCGCGCGCCCGCGGGGAGCGGACTGGGCAGCCTTGTCAGCGTCTCGTCGCGGGCCAGCAGCAGCGCCTGCAGGTTCGACTGGGTGCCGCCGCTGGTGAACACGCCGTCCGCGGCGGGGCCGAGACCGGCCCGGCCGGCGGTCCACGCGACGAGCCGACGCTCCATGAGGGTGGCGGTGGTCGACTGGTCGTAGGTGTCGACCGAGGTGTTGACGGCGGAGGCGAGGAGGTCCGCGGCCAGCGCGGGGATCGCGACCGGGCAGTTCAGGTGGGCGACGTAGCCGGCCTCGTGGAACCACACCGCGTGCTCGAGGTAGAGCCGGGACGTCTCCTTGATCGCGGAGAACGTGTCACCGAGCGGGGCGTCGAGGTCGACGCTCCCGACGAGCTCCTCGAGGTCGTGCTGGGGAACGCCCGACCGGGGGCGGCGGATCACCCGGACGCGGTCGGCGAGGGTGCCGAGCGTGGCGGTCACGACGGCGGCGTAGTGGTCGACCGTCGCTCCCGAGAACAGGTGCGTCGTGGGCGTGTGCTCCGTCACTTAGGTTCCCCTCATGCAGGTAAGCCTCACCTAACTGCGGCGGGACACTACACAGCCGCGGGCGAGGGGGACCAGGGGGTGCGCGGGTAGCGTCGCCCGGGTGTTCGCGCTGCTCTCCACCAGTGACACCGACCTGCTCTCCGCCCGCGCCAGTGGCGCGGAGTGGCGACTGGGCAACCCGGTCCGGCTCGGCGACGAGGGGGTCGCGGCGCTCGTCGAGGGTGCCGAGCTCGTCGTCGTCCGGATCCTCGGCGTCCGGCGGCAGTATGAGGAGATGCTCGCGCCACTGCTGGCGGGGCCGGCGCCGGTCGTCGTCCTCGGCGGGGAGCAGGTGCCCGACGCGGAGCTGATGGAGCTCTCGACCGTGCCGATGGGCGTGGCCACCGAGGCGCACGGCTACCTCGCGCAGGGCGGTCCGGACAACCTGGTGCAGCTGCACCGCTTCCTCTCCGACACCGTGCTGCTGACCGGCGAGGGCTTCGAGCCGCCGTCGGTCGCGCCGGACTGGGGGGTGCTGGAGCGGTCGTCGTCCGCCGTCGGTCCGAAGATCGCCGTCCTCTACTACCGCGCACACCACCTGTCCGGGAACACCGGCTTCGTCGAGGACCTCTGCACCGCCATCGAGGCCGCCGGCGGCTCCGCCCTGCCGGTGTTCACCGCCAGCCTCCGGTCGATCGACGAGGGGCTGCTGGAGACGCTGCGTGGCGTCGACGCGATGGTCGTGACGGTGCTCGCGGCCGGCGGCGCCCGCCCGGCCACCGCGCAGGCCGGCGGGGACGACGGCGCCTGGGACGTCGGCCAGCTGGCCTCGCTCGACGTCCCGGTGATCCAGGGGCTGTGCCTCACCCGCTCGCGCGCCGACTGGCTGGCCGACGACGACGGGCTCTCCCCGCTCGACGTCGGCAACCAGGTCGCGATCCCCGAGTTCGACGGCCGGATCATCAGCGTGCCGTTCTCGTTCAAGGAGACCGACGAGGACGGCCTGACCACCTACGTCGCCGACCCCGAGCGGGCCGCGCGGGTCGCCGGCACCGCCGTCGCGCACGCCCGGCTGCGGCACACCGCGCCGGCCGACCGGCGGATCGTCGTGATGCTGTCTGCCTACCCGACCAAGCACGCCCGGATCGGCAACGCGGTCGGCCTGGACACCCCGGCGTCGGTGGTCCGGCTGCTGGCCGCGATGTCCGGTGCGGGCTACGACATCGGCCCGTTCGACGGGCCCGGCGCGCTGCCCGGCGTGGCCGACCTGGACGGCGACGCGCTGGTGCACGCGCTGATCGCCGCGGGTGGCCAGGACGCGGACTGGCTCACCGACGAGCAGCTCTCGGGCCAGGCGGTGCGGATCCCGGCCGAGAGGTACCAGGCGTTCTTCGACACCCTGCCGCAGGACCTGCGCGACGCGATGGTCCAGCACTGGGGGCAGCCGCCGGGCTCGCTGTTCGTGGACTCTTCCGACCCCGCCCGCCCACACATCGTGTTCGCCGCCCTGCGCGCCGGCAACGTCGTCGTCATGGTCCAGCCGCCGCGCGGCTTCGGCGAGAACCCCATCGCGATCTACCACGACCCCGACCTGCCGCCCAGCCACCACTACCTCGCCGCGTACTGGTGGCTGCGGTCGGAGTTCGGCGCGCACGCGCTGGTGCACGTCGGCAAGCACGGGAACATGGAGTGGCTGCCGGGCAAGACCGTCGGGCTGTCGGCCTCGTGCGCCCCGGACGCCGCGATCGGCGACCTGCCGCTGGTCTACCCGTTCCTCGTGAACGACCCGGGCGAGGGCTCGCAGGCCAAGCGCCGCGCGCACGCCACCCTGGTCGACCACATGGTGCCGCCGATGGCGCGCGCGGAGACCTACGGCGACATCGCCCGGCTGGAGCAGTTGCTCGACGAGCACGCCAACGTCGCGGCGATGGACCCGGCGAAGCTCCCGGCCGTCCGCGCGCAGATCTGGACGCTGCTGCAGGCTGCGAAGCTCGACTCCGACCTGGGGCTCAACGAGCGGCCCGAGGACGACCACTTCGACGAGATGATCCTGCACGTCGACGGGTGGCTCTGCGAGATCAAGGACTCCCAGATCCGCGACGGCCTGCACGTGCTCGGCTCGCCGCCCGAGGGTGACGACCGGGTCGGCCTGGTGCTGGCCATGCTGCGGGCGCGGCAGATCTGGGGCGGCTCGGTCGCGCTGCCCGGGCTGCGGGAGGCGCTCGGGCTGACCGAGGACGGCACCGCGGGCCTGCGGCCGACCGACGCCGTCGAGGAGCTGGCGCACGGGCTGGTGTCGGGGATGGAGGCGGCCGGGTGGACCCGCGACGCTGTGCCCTCCGTCATCCGCTCGGTCCTGGACCGGGACGACGAGGCAGTTGCCGCGGTGCTGCAGTTCGCCGTCGACGAGGTCGTGCCGCGGCTGGCCCGCACCACCGACGAGATGGACGCCACACTGCACGCCCTCGACGGCGGCTACGTGCCGGCCGGTCCCTCGGGCTCGCCGCTGCGCGGGCTGGTCAACGTGCTGCCGACCGGCCGGAACTTCTACTCCGTCGACCCCCGCGCGGTGCCTTCGCGACTGGCGTGGGAGACCGGCCAGGCGATGGCCGAGTCGCTGGTCGCCCGCTACCTCGCCGACACCGGGGAGTACCCGCGGTCGGTCGGGCTGTCGGTGTGGGGGACGTCGGCCATGCGCACCTCCGGGGACGACGTCGCCGAGGTGCTCGCGCTGCTCGGCGTCCGCCCGGTGTGGGACGACGCCTCCCGCCGGGTGACCGGCCTGGAGCCGATCCCGCTCGACGAGCTCGGCCGCCCCCGCATCGACGTCACGGTGCGGATCAGCGGCTTCTTCCGGGATGCGTTCCCGCACGTGGTGACGATGCTCGACGACGCGGTGACGCTGGTCGCGGGGCTGGCCTCGGAGTCGGATGCCGAGAACCACGTGAAGGCCCACGTCGAGGCCGACGTCGCCCAGCACGGCGACCGCCGGCGGGCGACCACGCGGGTGTTCGGCTCCAAGCCGGGCGCCTACGGCGCCGGGCTGCTGCCGCTGATCGACAGCCGGAACTGGCGCGGGGACGCCGACCTCGCCGAGGTCTACGCGGTGTGGGGCGGCTACGCCTACGGCCGCGGGCTGGACGGCGTGCAGGCGCGGCCGGACATGGAGGCGGCGTACCGGCGGATCGCGGTGGCGGCCAAGAACGTCGACACCCGCGAGCACGACATCGCCGACTCCGACGACTACTTCCAGTACCACGGCGGGATGGTCGCCACGGTGCGCGCGCTGACCGGGACCGCGCCGCGCGCCTACATCGGCGACTCGACCCGGCCGGAGTCGGTGCGGACGCGCTCGCTGGGGGAGGAGACCGCCCGCGTCTTCCGGGCCCGCGTGGTCAACCCGAAGTGGCTGGCGGCCATGCGCCGGCACGGCTACAAGGGCGCGTTCGAGCTGGCCGCCACGGTCGACTACCTGTTCGGCTACGACGCCACGACCGGCGTCGTCGACGACTGGATGTACGAGAAGCTCACCCAGACGTACGTGCTCGACCCCGAGCAGCGGGAGTTCTTCGAGAAGTCCAACCCCTGGGCGCTGCACGGCATCGCCGAGCGGCTCCTGGAGGCCGTCGACCGCGGCATGTGGGCCGAGCCCGACCCGGCGCTGCTGGCCGAGCTCCGGCAGGCATACCTCGACACCGAGGGTGACCTCGAGGGCGGCGAGACGCCTGCTCAGCAGGGCGCGCCCGCCTGAGCCGATGTGGCTCAGCGTGACGCCACGCCGGTTCCGGCCGGGTCCATGCGTGGCCGTGCGTGACGGTGGGCACCCATGAGGCCATGAGCATCCTGAACCGACTGATGGGCACTGCAGAGTCGACGGCGAAGGGCGCTGCGCGCGGAGCCGCCCGTGGCGGCCGCGTCACGGCGCGCCCTGCACGGGGCACGGGCCGGTCGACCGGTACGACCACCGGCCGCCGGATGGGCCGGGGCCGCGCCACGGCACCGGCGTCCGCCGGCGGCATCGGCGGACTGGTGAACGGGTTGCTGCGCCGCCACTGACGGCGGGAGCCCCTAGGGCTGGGTGAGGGTGGCGGCGACCAGGAGCACGACGGTCGCCGCCACCTCGCCCATCGCCCCCATCACGTCCCCGTTCACCCCGCCGAGCCGGGCACTCGCACGGACGCGTAGGAGTTCCGCCGCCAGCAGCCCCGCGGCGGCCGCCACCGGGAGCTGCCAGGCGCTGTCCGCACCGCGGACCAGCCAGGCCGCGCCGCCGGCGAGGACGAGGGTCGCCGCGATGCACCCGGTCAGCCAGGGCAGCGACACCGTGCCGGCCACCGACCGGCCGAGTGACGACCCCTCGGCCGTGGGTACGCCGGGCAGTCCGGTGCGGGTCATCGCGAGGCGGGCGACCACGGCCGCCGTCCAGACGGCGAGCCAGCCGCCGTCCCCGCTCAGCAGAGCCGCGCCCGTCGCGACCTGCAGCAGCAGCGTGAGCACGAGGGTGAGCACCCCGAACGGCCCGACGTCCCCCTGCCTCATCACCTGCAGCGCGCGCTCGCGGCCGCGCAGCGGGCCGAGTCCGTCGGCGGTGTCGGCCAGCCCGTCCAGGTGCAGCCCGCGGGTGAGCGCGGCCAGCAGGGCGACGGCGAGCACCGCGCCGGTCAGCGGCGAGACCAGGTGCGCGCCGGCCGTGCCGATCCCGGCCGCGAGCCCGCCGAGCACCAGGCCGACCAGCGGCGCCCAGGGGAGCACGCCGCGGGTGGACGTGGCGGCCAGCGCCGGTACCCGCAGCACGGTCAGCAGGGCGGCGGACTCCAGCAGCCCGGCCCAGCGCGGGCGGGGCGCGGTCACCGCAGCCGCTGGGGCAGCCCGGCGACGACGAACCACACCTCGTCGGCGGTGCCGGCCAGGCGCTGGTTCACCGCGCCGAGGGTGTCGCGGAACAGGCGTCCCGACCGGGTCTCGGGCACCACGCCGAGCCCGACCTCGTCGCTGACCGCCACGACGTGCGCCGGCGTCATCGCCCAGGCGTTCACCAGGGCGTCGCAGCGGCCGGCCAGCCGCTCGGCCGCGTCCGGCTCGTCGCGCCAGACGCCGGTCTCGTCCATCAGCGCGGCGATCCAGGTCGTGATGCTGTCGACGAGCACGGTGCCGCCGCGCAGGAGGTCGCTGGGCGCGGTGGTCTCCAGCGTCGTCCAGGACGCCGGACGCCGGGCACGGTGCGCGTCGATCCGTGCCGCCCACTCGGCGTCGCCGGGCACGGGGGCCGACGCGGCCAGGTAGACCACGTCGTCGCGGTCGGCGACCAGCGACTCCGCGTGCGCGGACTTGCCCGACCGGGAGCCGCCGAGCACCAGCACCCGGCTCACCGGCAGATCTCCAGCCGCGTGACGGTGCCGTTGTGCGGGGTGACCGCCGGCATCGCGTCCGGACCGAGACCGCCGGCGACGGCCTGCGCCGCCCGGATCGTGTCGCCGTGCGTGACCAGCGCGACCACGTCGGCCGGTCGCTCGGCGCAGAGGTGGTCCAGGAAGGCGGCGACCCGGCCGTGCAGCTCGGCGAGGCTCTCGCCGCCCTCGGCCGCCCAGTGCGGATCGGTCCAGTCGACGACGTCCCACAGCTCCCGCGACGGCCGCCCCTCGAGGACGCCGTACCCCTGCTCGCGCAGCGCCGGCGTCGTGCTCACCGCGAGGCCCGTCGTGCGCGCGCAGTGCTCGGCGGTCTGGCGGGCCCGGAGCAGGTCGCTGGAGAGGAGCGCGCCGGGCTGCGATCCGGCCAGCTCCCGGGCGGCGCTCTCGGCCTGGGCATGCCCCAGGTCGGTGAGCGGGATGTCGGCGGTCTGGCCCTGCAGCCGCCCGGCGGCGTTCCACTCGCTCTGCCCGTGACGGACCAGGAGGAGGGTGAGCGGGCGCGACATGGCGTGCGGAGCCTAGGACGCCGGTACGCCGCGGCCGGTCGGGGGGCCGGGTGCGGGCCCGGGCGGCGGGGGAGGGGTGCGGCCCTCGTACCGTCGTCGTCGTGACCATCCCCCTCCGTCCCGGGGCCCCCGCGGCCGCGCCGCGCTCCTCCGCGCCCGATCCGCTGGCACCCCTGCTGGAGCTGCCGGGGGTCCGCGATGCCGCGGAGGCGGCGCGGGAGGCGATCGACCGGCTGCTGCGTCACCGGCTCATGCGCAACCGGTCGGCGGAGGTCAGCGCCGAGTCGGCGCTGCGCGGTGCCCGGGCCTCGGCCGCCCTGGAGGGGGTCGACGTCCCGCTGGCCGAGCTCCGGGCCGGTCAGGTCGAGGACCCGGTGGTGCAGGGGGCGCTGCGTGCCTCCCTGGCACTGGGGTCGCTCGTGGAGACGTGGTCGCGCGCACCGGGACAGGTGCTCGCCCGGCTGCACGTGCTCGCCGCCGCGGACCTCACCGACCGGGACCACCTGGGCCGGCCCGGACCGCACACAGGCCAGCGGCTGACCTCGCTGTTCACCGTGGTCACCGGCACCAGCACCGTGCCCGCCGTCCTCGTGGCCGGCCTCGTGCACGGCGAGCTGGCCGCGCTCGCGCCCTTCGGCACCGCCGACGGCGTCGTCGCGCGGGCTGCCGGTCGGCTGACCGGGATCGACCGCGGCCTGGACCCCAAGGCCGTCTCGGTCCCCGAGGTGGGCTTCGCCGAGCTGGGCCGGGAGGCCTACGCCGCCGCGCTCGCCGGTTACGCCTCCGGCGGGCCGGACGGGGTCGCCGGGTGGCTGGTGCACTGCTGTCGGGCCACCGAGCACGGCGCCGTCGAGGGACTGGCCGTCGCGGAGGCCATCCTGCGCGGCTGAACGTCGCACCCCGGTCAGTGCGGGGCGAGCACGAGCCCGGCCGTCGCGACCCCGACCACCGCGACCAGCGTGCCGGCCGCCGCGGCCAGCCACGCGCCGGTGACCGCGCCGGCGGCGATCCCGGCTCCCAGCGCCAGCCACGGCCCCGACCTCGAGACGACCAGCCCGACGCGGGCACGCGCCGTCGTCCGGCGCCGCCCGCGCGGGTGTGCGCCCGTGCGTGCGGTCTGCCCGAACAGCGCGGCGGCGGCGGCCGCGGCCAGCACCGCCGTCCAGGCGAGCGGGACCGTCAGCACGGTCGCGAGGATGCCCCCGCGCGCCGGGCAGCTGGCGGTGCCCCGCCGGGAGCGCGAGGAGCCGGGAGCTCAGGCCCGGCGGCGCCGGCGGCCGGTCAGCGGAGCGGGGGTCGTCGGCGGACCCGCGGCCTCGCGCAGGGCCCGGCGCCGGGCGTACCAGGCCAGACCCACCACGGCCGCGCCCACGCCCACCGCCGCGCCCGTGACGACCGGCGCGGTCGGGACGGCGAACCGGGACCGCATCGACACCGGGCGGGTGAACTCCAGGACCGGCCAGCCGCGTTCCACCGCGGCCTTCCGCAGGCCCCGGTCGGGGTTGACGGCGGTCGGGTGCCCGACCACCGACAGCATCGGCAGGTCGGTGATGGAGTCGCTGTAGGCGTAGCAGTCCGCGAGGTCGTACCCGCTCTCGGCGGCGACCTCCGCCATCGCGGCGGCCTTGTTCTCCGCGTAGGCGTAGAAGTCGATCTCGCCGGTGTAGCGGCCGTCGACGGTCACCATGCGGGTCGCGACCACCCGGTCGGCACCCAGCATCTCGCCGATCGGCTCCACCATCTCCGCGCCGCTGCTGGAGACGATGACGATCTCGCGGCCGGCGGCCCGGTGCGCCTCGATCAGGTCGGCTGCCTCGGCGTAGACCAGCGGGTCGACGATCTCGTGCAGCGTCTCCCGGACGATCTCGTGCACCGTCGCGACGTCCCAGCCGGTGCACATGCGGGTGATCTGCGAGCGCATCCGCTCCATCTGCCCGGCGTCGGCGCCGGCGAGGGAGAACACGAACTGGGCGTAGGCGCCCTTCAGCACGGTCCGGCGGTTGATCAGCCCGCCCTCGAAGAACGGACGCCCGAAGGCGAGGGTGCTGGACTTGGCGATGATCGTCTTGTCCAGGTCGAAGAACGCCGCTGCGCGGGTCACGGTTCACGACTGTAAGGGCAGCCCGCGGGTGTGACCGGTGCCATCTCCGTGTCCACACCCGTTCGGGTAATCCACAGATCCCACGACCCCCTCGCGTCCCCGGCGGCCCGGTCCTGTGCTGGCCGGGTGCCCTCCGCCACCCCCATCCCCCTGCTCGTGAGCACCGACGACGAGCTGCTCGACGACACCCTCCGGCTGCTGGCCGCCGCCGGCGCCGAACCGGAGGTCGCCACCGGGGGGCCGGCGCTGCGGCGGGCCCACCGCCAGGCCCCGCTGGTCCTCCTGGGCGCCGACGCGCTCCAGTCGCGCGAGGTCCGGGCCCTCCCGCGGCGGCCCGGCGTCGTGGTGGTGGCGCGCGCGGAGCTGCCGCCCGCCGGCTGGGCCGCCGCGGTGGAGCTGGGAGCCGAGCGGGTGGCGGTGCTGCCGGCCGACGAGGCGTGGGTGCTGCAGCGGGCTGGTGCAGCGCTGCGCGAGCCGGTCGAGCGCGGCCGGCTCGTCGTGGTCGGCGGCGCCTGCGGGGGCGCGGGCGCCAGCACGCTCGCCACGGCGGTGGCCCTCGTCGCGGCGGGCAGCGGCACGGGTGCCCTCCTGGTCGACGGCGATCCCTGGGGTGGCGGGCTGGACCTGCTGCTGGGTGCCGAGGCCGTCGAGGGCCTGCGCTGGCCCGATCTCGACGGACTGCGCGGCCGGGTCTCGGGCGAGGCGGTGATGGCGGCGCTGCCGACCGTGCGCGGCGTGGGGGTCCTCGCCGCCTCCCGGTCCGCGGCGGCGGGGCCCTCCCCGGAGGCGGCGGTGGCGGTGCTGGAGGCCGGTCGCGCGGGTGGGTGGCCGGTGGTCCTCGACCTGCCCCGCGGGCCGGTCGTCCCGGACGCCGGGGTGGGAGCAGCGGCGCTGGCGGACGCCGACCTGGCGGTGCTCGTGGTGCCGGCCCGCATCCGTGCGGCCTGCGCGGCGCGGGTGCTCGTGGACGGCGGGGAGGGGGCGCCGTGGAGCGCGGCCCGGCTGGTCGTGCGACGGGTCCCCGGTGGGCTGGCCCCCGACGAGGTGGCCGACGTCGTGGGCCGGCCCGTGCTCGCCGAGTTCGCCCACGACCGGTCGGCGGTCGTGCGCAGTGAACGGGGCGAGCCGCCACCGGTCGGCGCGCGTACCCCGTCCGGAGCCGCCGCCCGTGCGCTGCTCGCCGCACTCCCCGCCGTGGTCGGTGCGCCGTGACGGGCGCGCCCCTCGTCGAGCGGGTCCGGGCCCGGCTCGCCACCGGTCCCGAGGCGCCCACTCGTTCCGCGGTGGCTGCGTTGGTCCGGGAGGAGGCCGGCAGCCTGGCCGGCGACACGACGGTCCTCTCCGCCGTCCGCGCCGCGGTGGACGAGCTCGCCGGCGCGGGCCCGCTCGAGGAGTTGCTGAGCGACCCCGACACCAGCGACGTCCTCGTCAACGGCCCTGACGACGTGTGGGTCGACCGTGGCCGGGGCCTGGAACGCGTCCACCTCCGGTTCCCCGACGACGACGCCGTGCGGCGGCTGGCGGTCCGGCTGGCCGCCGCGGCCGGTCGCCGGCTCGACGACGCGGCGCCCTGGGTGGACGCCGTGCTGCCGGACGGCACGCGGCTGCACGCCGTCCTCTTCCCCGTCTCCACCCGGGGCACCTGCCTGTCGCTACGCGTGCTGCGCCGCTGCTCCCTCGGCCTCGGCGACCTCGCCGACCGCGGCGCGCTGCCGGGGGAGGCCGCCGATCTCCTGCGGTCGGTCGTCGCGGCCCGGTCGGCCTTCCTCGTCACCGGCGGCACCGGCTCGGGGAAGACGACGCTGCTGTCGGCCCTGCTCGGGCTGGTCGCGCCGACCGAGCGGATCGTGGTGTGCGAGGACGCACCGGAGCTGGCGCCCGCGCATCCGCACGTGGTCGGCCTGGTCACCCGGGCACCCAACGTCGAGGGCGTCGGGGCGGTGGAGCTGCGGGACCTGGTCCGCCAGGCCCTGCGGATGCGGCCCGACCGGCTGGTCGTCGGCGAGGTCCGGGGAGCGGAGGTCACCGATCTGCTGGCGGCGCTGAACACCGGCCACGACGGTGGCTGCGGCACGCTGCACGCCAACCGGCCCGCGGAGGTGCCGACCCGCCTGGAGGCGCTCGGTGTGGCGGCCGGCCTGGACCGGGTCGCGGTGCACAGCCAGGCCGCCGCCGCGATCGCCGTCGTCGTCCACCTGCGGCGTCGTGCCGGGGTGCGCCGCGTCGAGGAGCTCGGGGTGCTCCGCCGGGCCGGGGAGCTGGTCGTCGTCGAGCCGGCCTGGCGGTCCGACGGTGCCGTCTGCCCCGGCCGTGACCGGCTCGATGCGCTCCTCGGCGGCGGGGGAGCGCGGTGATCGCACCCGCCGTCGGCCCGGTGCTGCTGCTCCTGGCCGGCGCGCTGGCGGTCTGGCCGGTCCGGCGTGCTGCGGGCCGCCTGTCTGCTCTCCCGGGTCCGCCGTCGTGGGCGGGACGGCTGCCGGTGCCCGCGACGGCGGGCGTGCTGGTGGGAGGCGCGGTCATGCTGGCGAGCACCCCCCTGGTCGCCGGGCTGGCCGCGGCGGGTGCGGCTGCCGCGCTGACGGCGTGGCGGCGGGCGCGCCGCGCGGACGCCGAGGAGGAACGGGTCGCCGCGCTCACCGAGGCGCTGAGCGCCCTCGCCGCGGAGCTGCGCAGCGGGCGGCCGCTGGAGGAGGCCGCGGCTGCCGCCGGCGCGGCGTGCGGCGACCGTGCCGGGGCCGAGGCGGTGGTCCGTGCGGTCCGGGCACCGGCGTCCTTCCCCGTGCCCGCGGCCGATGCGGGGGCCTGGGACGCCGCGGTGGCCCGCGTGGCGGCCGCCGTCCGGCTGAGCGTCCGCACGGGCTGCTCGCTGGCCGCCGTGGTCGGCGCCGTCGAGGACGACCTCCGGGCCCGCCGGCGGCACCGGCTGGAGCTGCGGTCCGCACTCGCCGGTCCCCGGGCCAGCGCCGCGCTGCTCGCCGGACTGCCGGTGCTCGCGCTGCTCATGGGGAGCGGGATCGGCGCCGACCCCTGGCGGGTGCTGACGACGACCGGCACCGGACAGGTCCTGCTGGTCCTCGGGACGGCGCTGGAGGCGGCCGGGCTGGCGTGGTCGGCCCGACTGGTCGCGCGGGTGGCGCCGTGAGCACGGCCGGATCCCTGCCGGTGCTCCTGGCCTCCGGCGCGGCGGCGCTGCTGGTGTGGTCGAGCCCGGCCGGCCGGACGCGGGCTCGCGCCCTCACGCGTGCACGGGCACCCGCCCGGCCGGACGACACCGGCGGCCGCCCGGCGGGCCGGGGCCGGCGGGCGCTGCTGCCGGCCGCGGCGGGCCTGGCCACCCTGCTCCTCGTCGGTGGTGCCGGCGGCGCGCTGGCCGCCGCCCTGGTCGCGGTGGGGGTGGATCGGGGGCTCCGCCGGTCCGGCGACGGGGACTCCCGCCGCATCCGCGCAGCGACGGAGGACGAGCTCCCCGTGGCGTGCGACCTCCTGGCCGTCTGCCTGGCCGCTGGGCTGCCCGTCGGCAGCTCGCTGGCCGCCGTCGCGGGTGCGCTGCACGGTCCGCTGGGCGCGGAACTCGCGGCTGTCGCCGGTCGCTCCCGGCTGGGCTCGGGGGCCCGCGAGGCGTGGGCGGGGGTGTCCCCGCCCGTCGCCGGGCTCGGGCGGGTCGTGGCGCGCGCCGGCGAGTCCGGCTCCGCGGTCGTCGGAGCGCTGCGGGCGCTGGCCGCGGACTCCCGCGCCGCCCTGCGGACGCGCACGGAGGTCCGGGTGCGGACGGCCGGGATCTGGGTGCTGGCTCCGCTCGGCGCCTGCTTCCTCCCGGCCTTCGTCTGCCTCGGCATCGCGCCGGTGGTGCTCGGCATCGCCGCGGAGGTCCTGCCGTGAACGGAGCCCGTCCACAGGCGGGGCGGCTCTCCACAGAGTGCCCGGCCCGGCGGATCCGGACCCGGATCGCCGGGAGGGTCCGGTGCGAGGGCCCCGACGGAGGGCTCCCGATCGAGGAGGACCCATGGACGGAACGCACGAGGACACCGGGCCGGCGGCGACCGGAGCGGCAGCGCGGGTGGTGCGCCGCTCGGCGCTGCGGCGGCTCTGGGGCCGCCTGACCGCGGAGCCCGAGGCGGGGATGAGCACCGCGGAGTACGCGGTGGGCACGATCGCCGCCTGCGCCTTCGCGGCCGTGCTCTACAAGGTGGTGACCGGCGGGTCGATCGTCACCGCGCTGACCGACCTGGTCGCGTCCGCGCTGGCGACCCTCTCCTGACCGTGCGCGCGCTGTGCCGGGCGGTCCGCCGCCGGCTCCGGAGCGAGGCCGGGATGGTCACCGCCGAGACGGCGGTCGTGCTGCCGGTGCTGCTCCTCGTGCTGGCCGCGGCCGTCTCCGCCGTCGTGGTCGTGGGCGCGCACCTGCGGTGCCTGGACGCGGCCCGCGAGGGCGCGCGGGCGGCTGCCCGGGGGGACGCGCCGGCCGCGGTGCGTGCCGTCACCGACCGCGCGGCGCCCGACGGGGCCACGACCGCGGTCGAGGTCGACGGCGACCGGGTGCGGGTCACCGTGTCGGTCCTGGTCCCGCCGCTGGGGCCGGTGCCCCTGACCGTCCGGGTCAGCGCCAGCGCGGTGGCGGAGCTGGAGCCGGGCGTGCTCCCGGCCGGCGCGGGATGAGCCGGCGCGGGATGAGCGGGCGCGCGGGCGCTCTCCGGGGGGAGCGCGGGTCCGCCACGGTGTGGGTCGTCGCGCTGGGCGGCGTGCTGGCCGCGGTCGGGATGGCCGCCGTCCTGGTGGGGGTCGCGGTCACGGCCCGGCACCGGGCGACGGCCGCGGCCGACCTCGCCGCCCTCGCCGGCGCCGGGCGAGCGGTGGTCGGCGATCCCGGCGCCTGCGCGGTCGCGGCCGAGGTCGCGTCGGCCAACGGGGCGTCGCTGCGCAGCTGCACGGTCGGCGGCGGCGCGGTCGTGGCGGTCACCGTGGAGGTGACGGTGGAGCTGGGCCCGCTGGGCAGCCGCTCCACCCTCGCGCGGGCCCGCGCCGGTCCGGTCGCGCCTGACGTCGGCTCGTCAGAAGACGAGGTCGTCCTCGCGGGCGCCGGCGCCGGTCCCCTCGGTCGTCGGCTCGTCCGGCGGGTCGCCGTCCCCGGTTCCGTCCGTCTCCATCCGGTCGTCGGCGGCGGCCAGCTCGTCGAGGACGACGTCGAGCACGCGGACCGCGCCGGCCTTGTCCAGCGGGTCGTTGCCGTTGCCGCACTTGGGCGACTGCACGCACGAGGGGCAGCCGCTCTCGCACTCGCAACTGGCGATGGTGGCGCGGGTCGCCTGCAGCCACCGCCGCAGGACGGCGAACCCCCGCTCGGCGAAACCGGCGCCCCCCGGATGGCCGTCGTAGACGAAGATCGTCGCCTGCCCGGTGTCCGGGTGGACGGCCGTGGAGAGGCCGCCCAGGTCCCAGCGGTCGCAGGTGGCCAGCAGCGGCAGGATGCCGATCGCCGCGTGCTCGGCGGCGTGCAGGGCGCCGGGCAGCGTGGCGTCGTCGATCTCGGCATGGGCGATGGCCCGCTCGTCCAGCGTCAGCCACACCGCGCGGGTGCGCAGTTGCCGCGCCGGCAGGTCGAGGGCGAACTCGGCGAGGACCTCGCCGGTGCCCTGCCGCCGGCGCTGGTAGGCCACCACCTGGTTCACCACGTCGACGACGCCGGTGTGCGCGGTGACCGTGCGCAGCCGGCGCGAGCGGTCGACGTCCACGACGGACAGGTCGGTCACGTCGCGCGCCACGGTCGTCCACTCCGGCGACTCCGGGTGCACGACCGCGCAGGCGTCCTCGACGTCGAGCTCGTCCACGACGAACGTCTCGCCGCGGTGCACGTACAGCGCGCCGGTGTGCACGGTCGAGTGGGCGGCCCCGCCGTCCACGGTGCCGAGGAGCCGTCCCGTCGACCCCTCGATGATCGACACCGGTGCGGCGCCGTCGCCGCGGATGTCGACGTCCGGCCGTCCCTTCCCGGCCCAGTACCAGCCGGTGGGGCGTCGCCGCAGCAGCCCCTCCTCGACCAGCTCCGCGATCCGGGCCTCGGCGACCGGGCCGCCGAAGTCGGCCAGGTCCTCGGGGACCAGGGGCAGCTCCGCCGCCGCGCAGCACAGCTGGGGACCCAGGACGTAGGGGTTGCTCGGATCGGTCACCGTCGCCTCGACCGGCCGGCCGAAGACGGCGCGGGGGTGGTGGGCGAGGTAGTGGTCCAGCGGGTCGTCCCGGGCGACGAAGACGACCAGCGACTCGCGCTGGGCTCGTCCCGCCCGGCCGGCCTGCTGCCACAGCGACGCGAGCGTGCCCGGATAGCCGGCCAGCACGACGGCGTCCAGCCCGGCGATGTCGATGCCGAGTTCGAGGGCGTTGGTCGTGGCCACCCCGAGGAGTTCTCCGGAGGAGAGCGCCCGTTCGAGCTCGCGGCGCTCCTCGGGCAGGTAGCCGCCGCGGTAGGAGTCCACCCGTGCGGCGAGGTCCGCTCGGCCCCGCTCGACCAGGACGCGCCGGGCCTGGTCCGCGACGGACTCGGCGCTGCGCCGCGAGCGGACGAACGCCAGGGTGCGGGCCTGCCGTTCCACGAGGTCGGCGAGGAGCGACGCGGCGTCGTTGGCGGCCGACCGGCGCAGCGGCGCACCGTGCTCGCCCAGGCGCTCCGTCAGCGGCGGCTCCCACAGCGCGAAGGTGGCACCCGGCCGGGGGGAGCCGTCCTCGGTCACCGCGACGACCGGGCTGCCGACCAGCCGGCCGGCCGCTCCGGCGGGGTCGCTCACGGTCGCGGAGGCGAGCACGAACACCGGCTCGGCGCCGTACCGGCGGCAGATCCGGCGCAGCCGGCGGAGCACGTGCCCGACGTGCGAGCCGAAGACCCCGCGGTAGGCGTGGCACTCGTCGACGACGACGTAGGCGACGCGGCGCAGCGTCGAGGACCACTTCTGGTGGGCCGGGAGCACGCCGCGGTGCAGCATGTCCGGGTTCGTCACGATCCACCGCGAGTGCCGGCGCACCCAGTCGCGCTCCTCCATGGGGGTGTCGCCGTCGTAGGCGGCCGGCCGGACCGACGGGTCTGCCAGAGCAGCGACCGACGCGAGCTGGTCCCTCGCCAGGGCCTTGGTCGGCGCGAGGTACAGCACGCAGGCGCGGTCGTCCTCGGCCAGCCGGCTCAGCGCGGGCAGCTGGTAGGCCAGCGACTTCCCCGAGGCGGTCCCGGTCGCCACCACCACCGACGTGCCCGCGTGTGCCAGTTCCGCGGCCTCGACCTGGTGCCGGTACGGAGCCGGCACCCCCTGCTCCTCCAGTCGGCGGCGCAGGTCCGGTGCCACCCACTCCGGCCACGGCAGCGTCCGGCTGTCCCGGACGGGCAGCCGGTGGACGTGGGTGACCGGCTGTTCGTCCTCCGGCGTGGCCGCCAGGAGGTCGTCGAGCAGCTCGGCGCCGGGCAGCACCCCGGCGGCCTGGTCCCGCCCCGCGGAGCCGGGGTCCGTGCCGGGAGGGGGAGCCGACAGGACCGGGTGGAGCGTCACCACCCCACCACTGTCACACCTGCCGGCAACCCGCGGCGTCCCCTGGCCCGTCGCACGGGGAGTAACGGTCTCACTGCGGGACTACCGGAAACGCCTGTGATCTGGCTTACACTCGCGCGGCGTCCGGCCCGGCGAGTCCCGCCGGCGGACGAGACCTCCGCCGTCCGGGGCGTGTGTGTCCCGGCAGTCGCTGACCGCTGGGAGGAACCACATGCCGGAATCCGCTCTGTCCGGCGGGGACGTGGCGATCGTCGTCGTCGTCCTCGCCATCTCCCTCGCCGCCCTCGCCTTCGCCGCCTATCTGGTCCGAGCGGTCATGGCCGCCGACCAGGGCACGACGACCATGCGCGACATCGCCCGAGCCGTCCAGGAAGGTGCCGCGGCCTACCTGCGCAGACAGTTCCGCACCCTCGGGGCGTTCGCCGTCGTCGTCTTCCTGGTGCTGCTCGTGCTCCCCGTCTCCGAGGGCGGCTGGGGCACCCGGGTCGGCCGGGCGGTCTTCTTCCTCGTCGGCGCCCTGTTCTCGGCGGCCGTCGGGTTCATCGGGATGACGCTGGCCACCCGTGGCAACGTCCGGGTGGCTGCCGCGGCCCGCGGCGGGGGGTACGTGCCCTCCTTCCGGATCGCCTACCGCACCGGCGGCGTCGTCGGGATGATCACGATCGGTCTCGGCCTGTTCGGCGCCTCGCTCGCGCTGCTGTTCTTCGACGAGACCGCGCCCGTGGTGCTGGAGGGCTTCGGCTTCGGCGGTGCCCTGCTGGCGATGTTCATGCGCGTCGGCGGCGGCATCTTCACCAAGGCCGCCGACGTCGGTGCCGACCTGGTCGGCAAGGTCGAGGCGGGCATCCCCGAGGACGACCCCCGGAACGCCGCGACGATCGCGGACAACGTGGGCGACAACGTCGGCGACTGCGCCGGCATGGCCGCGGACCTCTTCGAGTCCTACGCCGTCACGCTCGTCGCCGCGCTGATCCTCGGCCAGGTCTTCCTCGGCGCCGACGGCATGGTCTTCCCGCTGGTGGTGGCCGCGATCGGCGTGATCGCCTCCGTCGCCGGCATCCTGATGAGCAACCCCGGCACCAACGACTCCAGCGGCATGGCGCCGATCAACCGCGGGTTCTTCTCCTCGGCCGTCGTCTCGCTGGTCCTCGTGGCCGCGGCCTCCTTCACCGTGCTGCCCAGCGTCGCCGACCTCGAGGACACCGTCGTCAGCCCGCAGGTGCTCGGCTTCCTCTCCGTCCTGGTCGGCATCGTCCTGGCCGCGGCCATCCAGCAGCTCACCGGCTACTTCACCGAGACCTCGCGCAAGCCGGTCAAGGACGTCGGCCGCAGCTCGCTCACCGGCCCGGCGACGGTGATCCTCTCCGGGATCTCGCTCGGCCTGGAGAGCGCCGTGTACGCGGCCCTGCTCATCGGCGGCGCCGTCTACCTGGCCTTCCTCATCGGCGGTGGCGCGGCGCTCTACGCCGTCGCGCTCGCCGGCTGCGGGCTGCTCACCACGGCGGGCGTCATCGTGTCGATGGACACCTTCGGCCCGGTGAGCGACAACGCGCAGGGCATCGCCGAGATGTCCGGCGACATCGACGAGGCGGGGGCCCGCGTGCTCACCGACCTCGACGCCGTCGGCAACACCACCAAGGCCATCACCAAGGGCATCGCCATCGCGACCGCCGTCCTCGCGGCGACGGCGCTGTTCGGCTCCTACAACGCCCAGATCGGCGTGGCGCTCGACGAGGCGGGCGCCACCCTGAGCGACGCCTTCAGCCTGGTGAAGCCGAACAACATCGTCGGCGTGATCCTCGGCGCCTCGGTCGTCTTCCTGTTCAGCGGGCTGCTGATCAGCGCGGTCTCCCGCGCGGCGGGGCGCGTCGTCTTCGAGGTGCGTGAGCAGTTCCGCACCCACCCCGGGATCATGGACTACAGCGAGCGGCCCGATTACAGCCGCGTCGTCGACATCTGCACCAAGGACTCGCTGCGCGAGCTGGCCACCCCGGGGCTGATGGCGGTGCTGGCGCCGGTGGCCGTCGGGTTCGGCCTCGGCATCGGCCCGCTGGCCGCCTACCTGGTGGGGGCCATCGCCGCCGGCACGCTCATGGCGGTCTTCCTCGCCAACTCCGGCGGCGCCTGGGACAACGCCAAGAAGATGGTGGAGGACGGCGCCCACGGCGGGAAGGGCAGCGAGGCCCACGCCGCGACGGTCATCGGCGACACGGTCGGCGACCCGTTCAAGGACACCGCCGGGCCGGCCATCAACCCGCTGATCAAGGTGATGAACCTCGTGGCGCTCATCATCGCCCCGGGGGTCGTCAGCCTGTCGCTGGGCGAGGACGAGAACACCGCCGTCCGTGTGCTGATCGCGCTGGCCGCGACCGCGGTGATCGTCGCGTCGATCGTCGTCTCCAAGCGCCGCTCGGTCGTGGTGGGCGGCGCCAGCACCGAGACGTCCGGTGAGGAGCTGACCGCGACCGTCCCGTGAGTGCACGCCCCGGACCCTGCGGCGGCGGGGGACGCCGCAGGGCCGGGGCGCAGCAATTGTGGACGGCGGCCACCGGTGTGGACGGAGGGCGGCCCCGGGTCGGTGCCGATCCCTAACGTGCCGCGGCGCCGGTCCACTCGGGCCGGCTCCGCAGTCCGGGAGGTCGCCCTCGTGTCCGACAGCATCGCCGTCCAGCTCGACAGCCTCGAGGCGTTGGCCGACGAGCTCCTCCTGCTCGGCCTCGAGTTGGCGGGGGAGGCCGAGCTCTGCCGATCGGCGACGCACACGCTCACCACAGCCGTCGACGGCGAGCTGGGCACCCGGGCCGGCGAGCTGGGCTCCGCGTGGGCGCGGCTGGTCGAGCTCCTCGGCCAGGACGCGGTCACGGTGGGCCGGGGCCTGCACGAGGCGGTGCACTCCTACCGGGAGCTGGAGGCCGCGCTCTCCGACCGCAACCTGTACGCCGCGGCCGGGGTCCCGGTCCCGTGACCTCCGGGCTGTCGGCCGTCGCGGCCTGGGACACCCGGCTGCTCGGCAACGCCGTCACCACACTGCGCTCCGTCGGCGACCGGCTGGCCTCGTGGCGGGCGCGGGTGGAGCAGGTGGGCCGCGCCCTGCAGGCCGCGGAGTGCTGGTCGGGTGAGGCCGGTCAGGCGGCCGCGGGCACCCTGGTCCGGCTCTCGACCGTCGGAACCGAGGTCGGCGCCGCCCTGGACCGGTCGCTGGTCCACGCCGACGTGGTGGTGCTGCTCGCCGCCCGCGCCGCCGACGAGGCCGGCGCCGCCCGGGCGGCAGCCGCCGCGGTCCCGGTCGCCCTGGACGAGCAGGGTGTGCTCGGTCCGCTGCCGCCGGTCCCCCTGGAGGCGGGGCTGGACCCGGCGACCGCTCTCGCGCACCAGTACGCCCGGATCGGCGAGCAGGCGGTCGCCGCGGCGCAGGCAGCGGAGGTCGCGACCGCGGCGCGCGGCTGGGCGCACCAGGCCGCCGAGCAGGCCGGCGAGGCGCTCGCGGCCCTGGCGGTCGTGGGCGTGTTCGGCGGGGTGCCCCCTGCCACCTTCGCGGACCTGAGCGCCGTCGTCGGCGCGCCTCCTCTCGCGCCGGTCAGACCGCCGGTGACCCCGCCGGCGGTGGCCGGCTGGTGGGCGGCGATGTCGGAGGAGCACCGACTGCGGTGGATCGAGACCGAGCCCGGCCTCATCGGGGTCCTCGACGGCGTCCCGGCCTGGGCACGCGACCGGGCGAACCGGCTGCTGCTCGACGAGATCCTGCCGGGGGACCCCGGCTTCGCCGTGGCGACGGCGACGGCGAACGAGATCCGCGTGCGGGAGGAGGCCGGAGAGGTGGTGCAGCTCCTCCAGTTCGCGCCCGAGCACGAGCTGGTGGCCCTCTCGCTGGGCGATCTCGACACCGCCGACGCGATCGGGATCGTGGTCCCCGGCGTCGGCAACGACCCGATCGGCGAGCTGGACGACGTCGCCGACGACGCGGACGCCGTGGCCCGTGCCGCGGGAACCGCGGCGCCCGGGCTGGCGGTCGCGACGGTGGCCTACCTGGGCTACCGGCCCCCCGTGAACCCGCCGCAGGGGCTCGAACGTGAGCCGGCCAGGATCGGAGGAGCGGCGCTGGACAGGGCGCTCGACGGCATCGCCGCCACCCGTGCCGCGGACCCGGCCCGCGTGACGGTGGTCGCGCACAGCTACGGGACCGTGGTGACCGACGAGGCGGCCGACCGGCCGGGCGACCTGGCCGCCGACGCCGTGGTGCTGATGGGCAGTCCCGGGGTCGACAACGACCGCGCCGGGTTCGAGGTCGACGAGATCTACGAGGCGTCGGGTGGCTCCGACCCGGTGACCTGGCGGGAGCTGCACGGCGGCCAGACGTGGGACCCCGACACCGGCCTGGACGCCGTCACGCTGCCCACGGAGTGGGACATGGGCCACGGTGACTACTACGACCCCGACCGCCCGACGCTCGCCGCGATCGGCGAGGTGGTGGCCGGCACCCACGACGGGTGAGGGCGGGAACACGGGGGGCGTGCCGCCCATTGGAGCGGGTGTCGGCGCGCCCACGCTCGGTCGCCACTCCATGCCGCAGCGGGGTCGTGGCCTACCGTGGCCCTCGCCGAGGGTGGGACGTGCATTCCGGCGTCCCCCGGCGTGCCGACGCCGGAGCCCGCAGCCAGAGCACCACCGACAGGAGCACCGTGGCCCCCACGAAGACCGCGAACACCGGCACCGACCCCGCCAGCGAGACCGCCGGCGGGACGAGCACGCCTGCCCGCCGTCGCACGGCCGCGGCCGGTGGTCGTCCGCTGGTCATCGTGGAGTCGCCGACCAAGGCGAACAAGATCGCGGATTACCTGGGTGCCGGCTACATCGTCGAGGCCAGCGTCGGGCACATCCGCGACCTGCCGCGCAACGCCGCCGACGTCCCCGCCGAGCACAAGGGCGCCTCCTGGGCGCGGCTCGGCGTCGACGTCGACAACGGGTTCGAGCCGCTCTACGTGGTGAGCCCCGACCGCAAGCAGCAGGTCAGCCGGCTCAAGCAGCTGGTGAAGGAGGCGAGCGAGGTCTACCTCGCCACCGATGAGGACCGCGAGGGCGAGGCCATCGCGTGGCACCTGGTCGACACGCTCAAGCCGCGGGTGCCGGTCCGCCGCATGGTGTTCCACGAGATCACCCCCGAGGCCATCGCCCGCGCCGTCGCCAACCCGCGGGAGCTGGACACCGCGCTGGTCGACGCGCAGGAGACCCGCCGGATCCTCGACCGTCTCTACGGCTACGAGGTCAGCCCCGTGCTGTGGAAGAAGGTCCTGCCCAAGCTCTCGGCCGGCCGCGTGCAGTCGGTGGCCACCCGCATCGTCGTCGAGCGGGAGCGCGAGCGGATGGCCTTCCACGCCGCCGACTACTGGTCGCTCGAGGGCACCTTCGCCGTCCCGGGCAAGACCTCCGGCGCCGACGAGGGCGAGCCCACCACGCTGCGCGCCAAGCTCGTCAGCGTCGACGACAGCCGGGTCGCCACCGGCCGTGACTTCGACCCCGCGACCGGCCGGGTCACCGGCGAGGTCGTGCACCTGGACGAGGCCGGCGCCCGGGGCCTGGCCGCCCGGCTCGAGGGCCGGCAGGTCACCGTGAGCCGGGTCGACGAGAAGCCCTACCGGCGCCGTCCGTACGCCCCGTTCACCACCTCGACCCTGCAGATGGAGGCCGGCCGCAAGCTGGGCTGGTCGTCCGCGCAGGTCATGCGGGTGGCCCAGCGGCTGTACGAGAACGGTCACATCACCTACATGCGCACCGACTCGACGAACCTGTCGAACGAGGCGATCAACGCCGCACGCACGCAGGCCCGCGAGCTCTACGGCGACGCGTACGTGCCGGCCGAGGCGCGGCGCTACGCCAAGAAGGCGAAGGGTGCCCAGGAGGCGCACGAGGCCATCCGCCCCGCCGGGGACAGCTTCCGCACCCCCGGCCAGCTCTCCGCCGAGCTCGGGCGTGACGAGTTCCGCCTGTACGAGCTCGTCTGGCAGCGGACCGTCGCCTCGCAGATGGCCGACGCCGTGGGCCAGACGGTGAGCATCCGGCTGGCCGGTCGCAGCGCCACCGACGAGGCCGTCGAGTTCACCGCCAGCGGGCGCACGATCACCTTCCCCGGCTTCCTGCGCGCCTACGTCGAGTCCCGCGACGAGGGCAGCGCGGGCGGCGACGACGACCAGGGCAGCGACGACGCCGAGCGCCGGCTGCCCCGCGTCGAGCGCGGCCAGCAGCTGGACACCCGGCAGCTGGACGCCAAGGGGCACACCACCAGCCCGCCGTCCCGCTACACCGAGCCGAGCCTCGTGGCCCGGCTGGAGGAGCTGGGCATCGGCCGCCCGTCGACCTACGCCTCGATCATGCAGACGATCCAGGACCGCGGGTACGTCTGGAAGAAGGGCGCCGCGCTGGTCCCCTCCTTCGTCGCCTTCGCCGTCGTGAACCTGCTCGAGCAGCACTTCGCCCAGCTGGTCGACTACGACTTCACCGCCTCCCTGGAGGAGGAGCTCGACGAGATCGCCGGCGGCAACCTGCAGCGCGTCACCTGGCTGACCGAGTTCTACTTCGGCGGCGAGGGCGGGCACGCCGGCGCGATCGCCCAGGCCGGCGGCCTGAAGCAGGTCATCGGCCAGCGGCTGGAGGAGATCGACGCCCGGGGCGTGAACTCCATCCCGCTGCGGGCCACCGGTCCCGGCGGGGAGCCCGTCGTCGTCCGCGTCGGCCGCTACGGCCCCTACCTGCAGGCCGGTGAGGACGGCGGCCGGATGAGCATCCCCGAGGACCTCGCGCCCGACGAGCTCACGCAGGAGAAGGTCGTCGAGCTGCTCGAGGCGCCCTCGAGCGACCGCGAGCTCGGCACCGACCCGGAGTCCGGCCACCCCGTCGTCGTGAAGGCCGGCCGCTACGGGCCCTACGTCACGACCGTGGTGCCCGAGGGCAGCAAGGAGGGCCCGCGCACCGGGAGCCTGTTCTCCTCGATGTCCCCGGAGACGGTCACCCTCGAGGACGCGCTCAAGCTGCTCAGCCTCCCGCGCACCGTCGGGGTCGCCCCGGACGGCGAGGAGATCCAGGCCCTCAACGGCCGCTACGGGCCCTACCTCAAGAAGGGCACCGACTCCCGGTCCATCGAGGGCGAGGACAAGCTCTTCACCACCACGCTCGACGAGGCGCTGGCGATCTTCGCCCAGCCCAAGCAGCGGGGGCGCGCGGCGGCCAAGGCGCCACTGAAGGAGCTCGGCAACGACCCGGTCACCGAGGGCGCGATCACCGTCCGCGAGGGCCGGTTCGGGCCCTACGTGACCGACGGCGAGACGAACGCCAGCCTCCGCAAGGGCGACGACGTCGAGACGATCACGATCGAGCGCGCCGCCGAGCTGCTCGCCGACCGCCGCGCCGCCGGTCCGGCCAAGAAGAAGGCCACCAAGAAGACGACGGCCAAGAAGACGACCGCGAAGAAGACGACGGCCAAGAAGACCGCGGCGAAGGCGCCGGCGAAGAAGAAGGCCGCCTCGCCGTCGGACGCGGTGCCGCTGGCCTGAGGTCGACCGTGACCGACTCGCTGGACCCGGCCGCCTGGCAGGCGCGGCGGACGTCGTTCGGGTCGGTCGCGGCCGACTACGCCGCGCTGCGGCCGGGCTATCCGGCCGATGCCGTGACCTCCCTCGTCGGCGACCGGCCGCTGCGGGTGCTGGACCTCGGTGCGGGCACCGGGCTGCTCACCGAGGCGCTGGTCGCCGCCGGGCACGAGGTGGTCGCGGTCGACCCGTCGGCGGAGATGCTCGGGCAGCTGCGGTCCCGGCTGCCGCAGGTGTGGACCGCGACGGGCGGTGCCGAGCAGATCCCGCTGCCCGACGCCGACGTCGACGCGGTCGTCGCCGGCCAGGCCGCGCACTGGTTCGACCCGGAGCGGTCGGCGCCGGAGCTGCGGCGGGTCCTGCGCCCCGGCGGCGCGATCGGGTTCGTCTGGAACACCCGCGACGAACGGGTGCCCTGGGTCCGCGCCCTCGGGGAGGCGCTCTCCGCCGAGGCCCGCGGGCACGAGGCCGACCAGGGAGTCGTCGACGCGTTCGCCCGGACCCTGCCCGCGACGCTCACGCACACCCGGTCGTCGGTTCTGCAGCGGATCACCGCTGAGCATGTGGTCGCCGGCATCGGCACCCGCAGCTACGTCGCCACCATGGACGACGCGGCGCGCGAGGTCTTCCTGGGCCGGCTGCGCGCGCTGCTGGCCGAGCACCCCGACACCCGGGGCCGCACCGTTCTCGACCTGCCGTACCGGACCGACGCCTACCGGCTCCAGCCGGTCTGACTCACCCCTCGCGCCGGCCGACGGCGAAGACGCGGCGGAACGGCAGCAGCGTCGTCCCGTCCGGGCGCGGCGGGTAGGCCGCTCGGAGGGCCGCGGCGTACTCGCCGGTCAGCTCGGCGGCCTCGGCGTCCGCCAGCAGCGCCAGCACCGGGCGCAGGACGGTGCTGCGCACCCAGCCCAGGACCGGGTCCGGACCGGAGAGCACGTGCAGGTAGGTGGTCTCCCAGGCGTCGGCCCGGAGCCCCGCCGCCTCGAGCACCGCCAGGTACCCGGCGGGGTCGAGCACCGGGCGCGGCGGGGGAGCGGCGGCGGCCAGCCGGTCGGCCCAGCGGGCCGAGGTGCACAGCTCGGCGAGCAGCCGGTGGGTCGGCGCCCCGTGGTTGCCGGGCACCTGAAGGCCCAGCCAGCCGCCCGGTGCCAGCGTCCCGGCCCAGCGGTCGAGCAGCTGCTCGTGCCCGGGCACCCAGTGCAGGACGGCGTTGGAGACCAGGACGTCGACGGGGTGCTCCGGCCGCCAGTCCCGGACGTCGCCGGCGACGAACGAGATCCGGTCGGGCACGGCGTGTGCCGCGGCGGCGGCCAGCATCTCGGCCGAGGAGTCCACGCCGGTCACCCGGGCGTGCGGCCAGCGGACCGCCAGACCGGCGGTCAGCGTCCCCTCGCCGCAGCCGAGGTCGACGACCACCCGCGGGTCGACGGCGCCGACGCGGGCCAGCAGATCGGCGAACGGCCGGGCCCGCTCGCCGCCGAAGCGCAGGTACTGCGCCGGGTCCCAGGCGGCGGGACGGGCGTCGGGACCGGTCACGCCGCCGACCCTACGAGTGGACCGGGACCGTCACCCCCGGCCGGTAGCGTGGCGCCCGCGCGACCGGCCCGCACGGTCGCGCCCGCCTCCGCCACGTCCCCCGGGAGACCGCCATCCGCACCGCCGACCGCACCGGTCTGTTCCTCGCCTTCGAGGGCGGCGAGGGCGCGGGCAAGTCCACGCAGGTGCGCCTGCTGTCGGACTGGCTGACCGCGGCGGGCCACCGGGTGCGGGCGACGTTCGAGCCCGGCGACACCCCGGCCGGCGCGGTGATCCGCCAGCTGCTGCTCGACCGCGCCGACCTCGCCCTGAGCTCGCGGGCGGAGGCGCTGCTCTACGCCGCCGACCGGGCGCAGCACACCACCGCCGTCCTGCTGCCCGCCCTGGCCGCGGGCGAGGTCGTCGTGACCGACCGCTTCGTCGACAGCTCGCTCGCCTACCAGGGCGCGGGCCGGGAGATGGCGCGCGAGGAGGTGGCCCGACTGTCCCGCTGGGCCACCGAGGGGCTGGTCCCGGACCTGACCGTGCTTCTGGACCTGCCACCGGAGACGGGGCTGGCCCGCGCCCGGGGCCGGGCGGCCGCCGACCGCATGGAGGCGCAGTCCCTGGAGTTCCACGAGCGGGTCCGCCGGACCTTCCTGGAACTCGCCGCGGCCGAGCCGCACCGGTACCTGGTGCTCGACGCCACCCGGCGACCGGAGGACCTCGCGGCGGACGTCCGTGACGGCGTGGCCGCGCTGCTCGACCCGGCGGCGTCGCGGTGAGCGTCGGGGTGCACGAGGGCGTCTGGGCCGGCCTCGTCGGTCAGGACGACGTCATCGAGGTCCTGCGCGGTGCGATCGAGGACCCGACGGCGATGACCCACGCCTGGCTGTTCACCGGTCCGCCGGGGTCGGGGCGGTCCGTGGCCGCCCGCGCGTTCGCTGCGGCCCTGCAGTGCCCCGACGGCGGCGACGGCACCTGCCACGCCTGCCGCACGGTGCTGGCCGGCACGCACGCCGACGTCGCGGTGATCGTGCCCGATGGGCTGTCGATCGCGGCCAAGGAGGCCCGCGAGCTGGTGCGGGTCGCCGGTCGCGCGCCCTCGCAGGGTCGCTGGCAGGTCATCGTGGTGGAGGACGCCGACCGGATGACCGAGCACGCCGCCAACGCCGTCCTGAAGATGCTCGAGGAACCGCCGCCGCGGACGGTCGTGATGCTCTGCACGCCGAGCCTGCACCCCGACGACATCATGGTGACGATCCGCTCCCGGTGCCGCGTGGTGGCCCTGCGCACCCCGCCCGTCGACGCGATCGCCGACGTGCTGGCCCGCCGCGACGGCATCGACCCGGCGATGGCGGCCTGGGCGGCCGCGGCGTCCGGCGGGCACGTCGGCCGGGCCCGTCACCTGGCTCGCGACGAGGGCGCCCGGCTCTCCCGCAAGGCGGTGCTCGACGTGCCGCTCTCGCTGGTCTCGCTGGCCGCCTGCTTCAACGCCGCCGACGACCTGGTCGCCGCGGCCAAGGAGGAGTCCGACCAGGCCACCGCCGCGCTCGACGGAGCGGAGACGGAGGCGGTCAAGAACAGCCTGGGGGTGGGTGCCCGCGGCCCGGGGGTCGCCGCGGCCAGCCGTGGCGCCGGCCAGCTGAAGGAGCTGGAGAAGCGGCAGAAGTCCCGGGCCACCCGTCTGGGCCGGGACTCGCTGGACCGGGCGCTGGTCGACCTCGCCGCGCTGTACCGCGACGCGCTGGTGCTCGCCGCGGTCCGGGAGGCCGAGGGGCAGGTGCCGCCCCTGGCCCACCCCGACCGCCGGGCCGACGCGCAGGAGCTGGCCGCGCGGATCGGCGCCGAGGGTGCGCTGCGGCGGATCGACGCGGTGCTGGCGTGCCGGACGGCGCTGGAGCAGAACGTGAAGCCGCAGATCGCCGTCGAGGCCCTCACGGTGGCCCTGCGACTCCCCGCCGACCGCGCCTGACCGGTGCGCGGACGCGCGCCGGCGGTGTCGTAGGCTGGTCGCGCACGTCCGCCGCCTTAGCTCAGTCGGTAGAGCATCTCACTCGTAATGAGAAGGTCGTCGGTTCGATTCCGACAGGCGGCTCTCCTCTTCCCAGCGCCTCAGCCCTCCTGGGCCGGGGCGCTGAGTCGTCTCCGGGGCCATGTGCCCCTGTGTGGGACCGTGGCGGGACGGCGATGACCTGGGTCACAGTCCGGTATCGCAAGGCGTACGATTGCCAAGCCACCGTCCACCAGCGATGATGCGATCGATGTCTATTCGTCGAAGCATCCGCGAGTTCCGCCGGATGCCGAGGAGCGCTGCATGAGACTCGGTCTCCACCTGAACGACTACTCGCATCTGGGTGAGCCGGGCGAGATGGGGCCGGCCCTCGCACGCATCGCCCGCTCCGCGGAGGAGACCGGCTTCGCCCGGCTGAGCGTCACCGACCACCTCTGGCAGATCAGCCTCATCGGCGAGGAGAACGAGCCGATGCTGGAGGCGTACACGACACTCGCCTTCCTGGCCGGCTCCACCTCGAGGATCGAGCTGCAGCCGCTGGTGACCGCCGCGACCTACCGCGCCCCCGGCCTGCTGGCGAAGATGATCACCACGCTCGACGTGCTCTCCGGCGGCCGCGCGTGGCTGTCGATCGGGCAGGGCTGGAACGAGCAGGAGGCCACGGGCCTCGGCCTGCCGTACGACCACCACGACGGTCGGTACCAGCGGCTGGAGGAGACGATCCGCATCTGCCTGCAGATGTGGAGCGACACCGACGACCCGGTCGTCAGCGAGCACTACCAGCTGGGCCAGACGCTCAACGAGCCCCGCCCCGTGTCCCAGCCCCGCCCGCGGATCCTCATCGGTGGTGGTGGGGAGCTGCGCACGCTGAAGCTCGTCGCCCAGTACGCCGACGCGATGAACGTCTGGGGCGGCGACGAGGCCGGGCAGAAGATCGCCCGCCTGCGGGAGCGGTGCGACGAGGTCGGCCGCGACCCCGACGAGATCGAGAAGACGGCGCTGTGGACCTTCGACGTCGAGGGCCCCAAGGGTGTGGACGGCGTCCTGGCCGACCTGCGCCGCCTGCACGAGCTCGGTTTCACCACCGTCTACGGGTGGGTGCCCGATCTCGGCTCCGAGGCCCAGCTGGAGGTCCTCGGCTCGAAGGTCATCCCGGAGGTCAGCTCCTGGTGACCCCCACCGCGCACCGGCCAGCACACCGATCCCCCCAGATGTCGCAGATGAGAGAGGTACGGGCATGAACGTCGAAGACATGATCATGATCAGTATCGACGACCACGTCGTCGAGCCGCCCGACATGTTCAAGAACCACGTCCCGGAGAAGTACAAGGACGAGGCCCCGAAGTCGATCCCGGACGAGAACGGCTACGAGAAGTGGTGGTTCCAGGGCAACTCGATGGGGACCGTCGGCCTCAACGCCGTCGTCGGCTGGCCGAACGAGGAGTGGGGCCTGAACCCCGCGACCTTCGCCGAGATGCGCCCGGGCGCCTATGACATCCACGAGCGCGTCGCGGACATGAACCGCAACGGGATCCTCGCGTCGATGTGCTTCCCGTCCTTCGCCGGCTTCAGCGCGCGGTACTTCCAGGAGGCGAAGGACAAGGACCTCGCCCTGATCATGCTGAAGGCCTACAACGACTGGCACATCGACGAGTGGTGCGCGGCGTACCCGGGCCGGATGATCCCGTGCGCGATCCTGCCGGTCTGGGACCCGGTGGCCCTGGTCGCCGAGGTGGAGCGGGTCGCCGCCAAGGGTGTTCGGGCCGTGACGATGCCGGAGCTGCCGCACCTGCAGGGCCTGCCGAGCTACCACGACCTGGAGTACTGGGGGCCGTTCTTCGAGCGGGTGTCGGAGCTGGAGGTCGTCGTGTGCCTGCACATCGGCCAGGGCTTCGGCGCCATCAACGGCGCCCCGGAGGCGCCCCTGGACAACTTCATCATCCTGGCCACCCAGGTCTCCACCTTCGCCGCGCAGGACCTGCTGTGGGGCGGGGCGATGACGAAGTACCCGGACCTGAAGATCGCCTGGTCCGAGGCCGGCATCGGCTGGATCCCGTTCTACCTGGACCGCTGCGACCGGCACTACACCAACCAGCGCTGGCTGGGGCACGACTTCAAGGGCAAGCTGCCCAGCGAGATCTTCAAGGAGCACTCGCTGGCCTGCTACGTCACCGACCCGACCGCGCTCAAGGTCCGCCACGACATCGGTGTCGACATCATCGCGTGGGAGTGCGACTACCCCCACTCGGACTCGATCTGGCCCAACGCCCCCGAGTTCGTCAACGCGGAGATGAAGGGGTCCGGCGTGCCGGACGACGAGGTCCACAAGATCCTCTGGGAGAACACCACCCGGTTCTTCGGCCTCGACCCGTTCAAGCACATCGCCAAGGAGGACGCCACGGTCGGCGCCCTGCGTGCGCTGAGCCCGGACGTCGACACCGAGATCCGCTCCAAGCACGAGTGGCGGAAGCTGTACGACCTCCGTCAGAAGGCCCAGACGGCCTGAGTCGAACCGCCCTCCCGTAGGAGGGCGGCGAGAACCGACCGCCGCGTCGGTGCACGGTCCTCCGGGGCCGTGCACCGGCGCGGCGTCGTCGTCCCCGGGGGACGTGCGGGGGGAGCCCGCTGGCGGTCGTTACGGTTCCGCCGTGAGACGACGCGCGATCATGCTGATGCTGGGGACGGTCGCCACCGCCCTGCTGACCGGCTGCACCTCGGAGGTGACCGGCAGCGCCACGGCCGGCGGTGAGGCCCGCGTGCCCTCCGACGACGCCCGGCACGAGACGTTCTGCACCGACGTCCCGGTCCTCCTGCAGGACGTCATCACACAGCTCGGCGAGGTGTCCACCGACCCGGCCTCGGCCGTGCAGACGCTGACCGACGTGGTCGGCCAGATGGAGCAGGTGCAGCCTCCCGACGACGTCACCGACGAGTGGGAGCGCTTCGTCACCGCGATCCGCGACATGCGCGACCTGCTCGCCACGGTGGACCCCACCGACCCCACGCCGGACCCGGCGTTGACCCAGCAGGTGCTCGACCTCCAGCCCGAGCTGGTCGACGCGGGCAGCGCGATCGACGAGTGGGGCCAGGCGAACTGCTGAGCCGGCTCCTCGGGGCTCGGACACGCCGACGGCGGTGCACCCCGGGGGGTGCACCGCCGTCGATGTCCGTCGTGCGCTCGGCGGCCGCTCTGAGGAGGGCCAGGGGTTCGGCCACCCTTCAGGGGCCCGCGCCGAGCTTGCGAGGCGTGGGGGGAAGGGTGGTCCTTTCTCAGTGGTGGGGGCCGGCCTCGGCGGCACGCCGGATGGAGGCCTCGATCTCGGCCTCGGCCTCGGCGCGCCCGACCCACTCGGCACCCTCGACCGACTTGCCCGGCTCGAGGTCCTTGTAGGTCTCGAAGAAGTGCTGGATCTCCAGCCGGTCGAACTCCGAGACGTCGGTGATGTCCTTGAGGTGCGACATCCGCGGGTCGGTGGCCGGGACGGTGAGGACCTTGTCGTCCCCGCCCGCCTCGTCGGTCATGCGGAACATGCCGATCGCCCGGCAGGTGATCAGGCACCCGGGGAAGGTCGGCTCCTCCAGGAGCACCAGGGCGTCGAGCGGGTCGCCGTCCTGACCGAGGGTCATCTCGATGTACCCGTAGTCCGCCGGATAGCGGGTGGAGGTGAACAGCATCCGGTCCAAGCGGATGCGGCCGGTGGCGTGGTCCAGCTCGTACTTGTTCCGCTGGCCCTTGGGGATCTCTACCGTCACGTCGAACTGCACGGGTCGTAGTGTGGCGCACGACGCCCCGGCTGCTGCGCCGGAGGTGGTCTCAGGGGGTGGACACCATCGCGTCGAGCGGTTCGACGACCGTCACGCCGAAGTACTCGCGCTTCCGCCGGCGGCTGGTCCTGGCCCTCCTGGCGCTGGTCGTGGTGATCGCCCTCGCCGCCGTCTGGGCGGTGCGCTCGACCGGCGGGGACGACGCGGCCGAGCAGTCCGGCGACACCGGGGTCGCGGGTGCCCAGCTGCCCGACGTGGGGGAGGCCGCCCCGGTCCTGGCGGCCCTGTCCGCCGACGCGCCGGCCCCCGACCCGGCCGCGCTCGACGCGGCGCTGGCGCCGGCGCTGGACAGCTCCGCGCTCGGTGCGGCCCCCGCGGCGGTCGTGGTGGACGTCGCCACCGGCGACGTCCTGCTGGACCGGGACGGCGAGCGCCCTGCGGTCCCGGCCTCCACCGCCAAGCTGTTGACCGCCGCGGCGGCACTGACCACCCTCGGCCCGGAGCGGACGTTCACCACGACCGTCGTGGCCGGCGCGGCCCCCGGCGAGGTGGTCCTCGTCGGTGGCGGCGATCCGACGCTGTCCACGACCGACCCCTCGCTGACCTATCCGGGCGCCCCCACGGTCGCCGACCTCGCCGGCCAGGTGCAGCAGACCCTCGGGGGGATCCCCGTGACGAGCGTCGTCGTCGACAACGGGCTCTTCACCGGCCCGCTGACGGCTCCCGGGTGGGGGCCGGGTGACGCCCCCTCGACCTACGCCGCGCCCGTCACGGCCACGGCGGTGGACGGCGCCCGGATCGCACCCGGCAGCCCCCAGCGCAGCGGCGCCCCGGGCACCGACGCCGGGCGCGCCCTCGCCGAGGCCCTCGGCGTCCCCGAGGCGACCGTCCGGCTGGGCGACGCGCCCGAGGGGGCACGGGAGCTCGGCAGCGTCCGCTCGGCGCCGGTCGCCCGCCTGGTCGAGCAGACGCTGGCGCAGTCGGACAACCTGCTCGCCGAGGCCCTCGGCCGGCACGTGGCCCTGGCCCGCGACCTGCCCGCCACCTTCGACGGCGTGGCCGAGGCCGTCCCCGCCGCGCTGGACGAGGCCGGCTTCGACCTCGAGGGGGTGACCCTCGCCGACGGCAGCGGCCTGTCGGCCGTCGACCGGGTGCCCGCGGCGCTGCTCACCGGGCTCCTGACCGCCGCCGCCGACGGCTCCGCGCCGGACCTCTCGGCGCTCGTCTCCGGGCTGGCGGTCGCCGGCTACGACGGCACCCTCGCCGAGCGCGGGGACGACGACCCCGCGACCGCGCCCGGCGCCGTGCGCGGCAAGACCGGGACGCTGCTGGGCGTGCACGCGCTGGCCGGCACCGTCGTCACCGCGGACGGTCGGCTCCTGGCCTTCGCGTTCCTCGCCGACGGCGTCTCCGGCGGCGAGGCGCCGGCCGAGGCGGCGCTCGACGACGCCGCGTCGGCCCTGGCCGCCTGCGGCTGCTCGTGACGGCTCCCGGACGGTCGGCGCGCGTACGGTGAGCCGATGAGCAGCGCCTCCTCGATGGTCGACTGGGACCTCGCCGGACGCACCGCCCGCCGGCTGGTCAGCGCGGGTCCGCAGACGACGCGGGAGGAGGCCGCCGCCGTCGTCCGGGAACTCCACGAGGCGGCCGCCACCGCGATCGCGCACGTCGAGGCGCTCACCGGCCTGCGCCCGGTCCCCGGCGGCCCGGTGCCCGAGGTCGCCGTCGTCGACCGGCCCGGCTGGGTCGACGCCAACACGGCCGGCATGTCGGCGCTGATGGACCCCCTGGTCGACGCCCTCGCCGAGAAGCAGGGCTCCCGCCCCGGCGCCATCGCGACCGCGATCGGCTCGCGCGCCACGGGCGTGCAGGCCGGCGCGCTGCTGTCCTTCCTCTCCTCGCGCGTGCTCGGCCAGTACGAGGTCTTCGGCACCGGCGGCCGGCTGCTGCTCGTGGCCCCGAACATCGTCGACGCGGAGCGCCGGCTGGGCGTGGACCCCAGCGACTTCCGGCTCTGGGTCTGCCTGCACGAGGTCACCCACCAACTGCAGTTCACCGGCGTCCCGTGGCTGCAGGGCCACCTCGAGTCCCTGATCGCCGAGTTCGTCGAGGCGACCGACCTGGACGCCGACGTGCTGCGGGACCGGCTGCGTGACGTCGTCCGCAGCCTCGGCGACGCCGTCCGGGGCGGCGACGGTGACGGCGACGAGCCGCAGGGCCTGATGGCGCTGGTCAGCGACCCCGCGCAGCGGGCGGTGCTCGACCGCGTGACCGCCGTGATGAGCCTCGTCGAGGGGCACGCCGAGTACGTGATGGACGGCGTCGGCCCCGACGTCGTGCCCTCGGTGCGCACGCTGCGCAAGCGGTTCGCCCAGCGGCGTAAGGGCCGCGGCCCCGTCGACCGCGTGCTGCGCCGGCTCCTGGGGCTGGAGCAGAAGATGAAGCAGTACGCCGACGGCCGGGTCTTCGTCGGCGGCGTCGTCGACCTGGTCGGCATGGAGGGCTTCAACCGGGTCTGGTCGGGCCCCGAGGCGCTGCCGCGGATCGAGGAGCTGACCGAGCCGGCGCGCTGGGTCGAGCGCGTGATCGGCCGCCCGGCCATCCCCGCCTGAGACGGGCATGAGCGGGCCTCCCCGCGCGGTCGCCACCCTGCGGTCCGCGGTCCGGTCCGGCCTGCGGTCCTCGGACCGGCCGGTGCTCGCCGCCTGCAGCGGGGGAGCGGACTCCGTCGGCCTCGCCGCCGCCCTGGCCTTCGAGGCCCAGGCCGCCGGTGTGCGGGTCGGCGGCGTGACCGTCGACCACGGCCTGCAGCCGGGATCGGCCGACCGGGCCGGGCGGACGGCGGCGCTGCTGCGCGACCTCGGCCTCGACCCCGTGCGGGTGGTGTCCGCCGAGGTGGGCGGTGCCGGCGGGCCCGAGGCGGCCGCCCGTACCGCGCGGTACGCGGTGATGAGCGAGGTCGCCCGCGGGCTCGGTGCCCGCGTCGCCCTCGGGCACACCCTCGACGACCAGGCGGAGACCGTCCTGCTCGGCCTGGGGCGCGGGTCCGGGCCCCGCTCGCTGGCCGGCATGGTCGCCGAGCGGGAGGACGACGGCGTGCTCTGGTGGCGGCCGCTGCTGGGGGTGCGCCGCGAGACGACCCGGCGTGCCTGCGCCGACCAGGGGCTGCCCGTCTGGGACGACCCGTGGAACACCGACCCCGCGTACACCCGCGTCCGGCTGCGCACCGCGGTCCTCCCGCTGCTCGAGGAGGTCCTCGGCGGCGGAGTGGCGCCGGCGCTGGCGCGCACCGCCGGGCTGCTGCGCGAGGACCTGGACGCCCTCGACGGGCTGGCCGCGGCGGAGCTGGCCCGGCTGGCCGGCGAGGCCGGGGACGGGAGCCTGCCCGTGCGTCCGCTGGAGCCGCTGCCCGCGGCGCTGCGCCGGCGGGTGCTGCGCGGCTGGCTGCGCGCAGCGGGGATCGGCGACCTGCAGGCCGTCCACCTGCACGCGGTGGAGACACTGGTCACGCACTGGCGCGGTCAGGGCCGGGTGGACCTACCCGGCGGGGCGGGCGTGGTGCGGACGTCTGGCACTCTGGTCGTGCTGCCGCCGGTCCACCGCGGTGGCGACCCAGGAACCGCACCCCCCGAGGAGCAACCCGCGTGACGGACCCCGACAGCACCACCGGGGGACTCGGTCCCGACCACGGATACGGGCCCGACATCGACCACGTCCTGCTCAGCGAGGAGCAGATCCAGGCGAAGATCGCCGAGCTCGCCGTGCAGGTCGCCCGCGACTACTCCGGCAAGGAGGTGCTGCTGGTCGGCGTCCTCAAGGGCGCGGTCCTCTTCATGAGCGACTTCGCCCGGGCCCTCCAGCTGCCCACGCAGATGGAGTTCATGGCCGTCTCGTCCTACGGCAGCGCCACCAGCTCCTCGGGTGTCGTCCGGATCCTCAAGGACCTGGACCGCGACATCACCGGCAAGCACGTCCTCGTGCTCGAGGACATCATCGACTCCGGGCTGACCCTCTCGTGGCTGCTCAAGAACCTGGGCGGTCGCTCGCCGGCGTCCCTCGAGGTCTGCGCCCTGCTGCGCAAGCCCGACGCGGTCAAGGTGGAGGTGCCGGTGAAGTACATCGGCTTCGACATCCCGAACGAGTTCGTCATCGGCTACGGGCTGGACTACGCCGAGCGCTACCGCGACCTGCCCTACATCGCCACCCTCAAGCCCGAGGTCTATTCCAGTTAGGGGTGGCCGTGCCCGGTGGCGGGCCCGGAGGGTCCCCGCCGGGTGCGGCGGTGGGGCTCAGCAGCAGTCGGGGACGGCACCTGGCCGCGGTGCGGTCCGGAGGACCGCAGAATGATCGCTGCGCATCCGGGTGGTTCACAGTTCTCGTGGAGGGTTTGGCCAGGGTGCCCGGTGTACCGTCGATCGCAACGACGCTGCACCGACGCGCACGGGTGCCCGCCCGCCGCGCAGGGGGCGTCCCCGGGACGATCAGGAGGGTCGACGGGCTGGCCCTCGGGTCGCCCGGCATCGGTGTATGGAACGCAAGAAGATCTTCCGCTCCGTGTGGTTCTGGGTCGTCCTCGTCGTGCTGCTGGCGGTGGGCTTCTCCACGCTGTTCAGCGGCGGTGGTGACTACAAGAGCGTCTCCACGGCCACGGCCCTCGAACAGATCTCCGACGGCAACGTCGAGAAGGTCACGATCAACGACAAGGAACAGACGCTCGACCTCGAGCTGACGAACCCGGTCGAGGGCAGCGACAAGATCACGACGTCGTACCCGGCCGGCGCCTCCGACGACATCTTCCAGCTCGTCTCCGGCGAGAACGGCACGGGCGACGGCGACGGCGTCGACTTCGACACCAACGTGACGCAGGAGAACGTCCTCGTCAGCGTCCTCATCAGCTTCCTGCCGTTCGTCATCCTCCTGCTCCTGCTGTTCTGGCTGTTCAACTCGATGCAGGGCGGTGGCCGCGGGGTCATGGCCTTCGGCAAGTCCAAGGCCAAGCAGATCACCAAGGACACCCCGAAGACGACGTTCTCCGACGTCGCCGGCGCCGACGAGGCGATCGAGGAGCTCCAGGAGATCAAGGACTTCCTCGCCAACCCGGTGAAGTTCCAGGCCGTCGGCGCGAAGATCCCGAAGGGCGTGCTGCTGTTCGGCCCGCCCGGGACCGGCAAGACGCTGCTGGCCCGCGCGGTCGCCGGCGAGGCCGGCGTCCCCTTCTTCACGATCTCCGGCTCGGACTTCGTCGAGATGTTCGTCGGTGTCGGTGCCAGCCGGGTCCGCGACCTGTTCGAGCAGGCCAAGCAGAACGCGCCGGCGATCATCTTCGTCGACGAGATCGACGCCGTCGGCCGCCACCGCGGCGCCGGCATGGGCGGCGGGCACGACGAGCGCGAGCAGACCCTCAACCAGATGCTGGTCGAGATGGACGGCTTCGACGTCAAGGGCGGCGTCATCATGATCGCCGCCACCAACCGGCCGGACATCCTCGACCCGGCGCTGCTGCGCCCCGGCCGGTTCGACCGCCAGATCGCCGTCGACCGGCCCGACCTGCTCGGCCGCAAGGCGATCCTCGCCGTCCACGCGAAGGGCAAGCCGCTCGCGCCGGACGTCGACCTGGAGACCCTCGCCCGCCGGACGCCGGGCTTCACCGGTGCCGATCTCGCGAACGTCCTGAACGAGGGCGCGCTGCTCACCGCCCGTCACGGCGGCACGGTGATCAACGACGCCGCCCTCGAGGAGGCGATCGACCGCGTCCTCGCCGGCCCGGAGCGCAAGACGCGGGCGATGAGCGAGAAGGAGAAGAAGGTCACCGCCTACCACGAGGGCGGGCACGCTCTCGTGGCGCACGCACTGCCCAACCTGGACCCGGTGCACAAGGTGACGATCCTGCCGCGCGGCCGCTCGCTCGGGCACACGCTCGTGCTGCCGACCGAGGACAAGTACACCCAGACCCGCTCGGAGATGATCGACACCCTCGCCTACGCCCTCGGTGGGCGCGCGGCCGAGGAACTGGTCTTCCACGAGCCGACCACCGGCGCCGGCAACGACATCGAGAAGGCCACGTCGATGGCCCGCGCGATGGTCACCCAGTACGGCATGAGCGCCAAGCTCGGCGCGGTGAAGTACGGCAGCACCGACTCCGAGCCGTTCCTCGGCCGGGACATGGGCTCGCGGCCGGACTACTCCGAGGCCGTCGCCGCCGACATCGACGCCGAGGTGCGCGCGCTGATCGAGGCCGCGCACGACGAGGCCTGGGAGATCCTGGTCGAGTACCGGGCGGTCCTCGACCAGCTCGTCCTCGAGCTGATGGAGAAGGAGACGCTGACCAAGGAGGACATGGCCCGCATCTGCGCGCCGGTCACCAAGCGTCCCTCGCTCGCGCCGTACAACGGCTTCGGCAAGCGCACCCCCTCCGACCAGCCGCCGGTGCTGACGCCCACGGAGCGGGCCGGGCTCGCCAACGGCAGCAACGGCAACGGACACGTGTCCGGCGGGTCCACCCCGGTGGGCGACGTCGGCGCGCCCGTGCAACGGTGAGCTGGTCAGTTCCCAGGTCGTAGCAGCGCCGCAGCGAGGAGCCCAGCCGTGAGCGAGATCCCGGAGGAGGCCGAGGACGAGGTGCGCCCCGTCCCCGGCACGATCGACCACGCCCGGGCCGAGGCCGCCGTCCGCGAGCTGCTCATCGCCGTGGGGGAGGACCCGGACCGCCCCGGGCTGCAGAACACCCCCGGGCGGGTGGCCCGCGCCTACGCCGAGACGTTCGCCGGGCTCTGGCAGGACCCGGCCGAGGTCCTCGCCACGGTGTTCGACGAGGACCACGACGAGCTGGTCCTGGTGAAGGACATCCCGATGTACTCGACCTGCGAGCACCACCTGGTGCCCTTCCACGGCGTCGCGCACGTCGGCTACATCCCCGGCGAGGACGGCCGGGTGACCGGCCTGTCGAAGCTCGCGCGGCTGGTCGACATCTACGCCCGGCGCCCGCAGGTGCAGGAGCGGATGACCCGGCAGATCGCCGACGCGCTCAACGACGTCCTGAAGCCGCGCGGCGTCATCGTCATCGTCGAGGCCGAGCACCTGTGCATGGGCATGCGCGGCATCCGCAAGCCCGGCTCCTCCACGGTCACCTCCGCGGTGCGGGGCATGTTCCGCGACAGCGCGGCCACGCGCGCCGAGGCGATGAGCCTCGTGCTGGGGAAGTGAACGACCGCATCGAGCTGCCGCAGCCGGGGCGCTGCGTGGTGATGGGCGTCCTCAACGTGACGCCCGACTCCTTCTCCGACGGCGGGTGTTTCGCCGACGCCCCGTCGGCGATCGCCCACGGCCTGGCCATGCACGCGGCCGGTGCCGACTACGTCGACGTCGGTGGGGAGTCCACCCGCCCCGGGGCCGACCGTGTCGACGCCGACGAGGAGTGCCGGCGGGTGGTGCCGGTGGTCCGCGAGCTGGCCGCCGCCGGGGTGCGGGTCAGCGTCGACACCACCCGCGCCGAGGTCGCCGAGGCCGCGATCCACGCGGGCGCGACCCTGGTCAACGACGTGAGCGGCGGCCTGGCCGACAAGAACATGGCCGACCTCGTCGCCGAGTCCGGCGTGCCGTGGGTCCTGATGCACTGGCGCGGCCACAGCCGGGAGATGTACGCCGCGGCGCGCTACGGCGACGTGGTCACCGAGGTCTGCGCCGAGCTGACCGCGCGGGTGGAGGACGTCGTCGCCGCCGGGGTCGACCCCGGCCAGCTGGTGCTCGACCCGGGGCTCGGGTTCGCCAAGCGGGCCGAGCACAACTGGCGGGTGCTGGCCGGCCTCGACCGCATCGTGGGGCTGGGCCTGCCCGTGCTCGTGGGCGCCTCCCGCAAGACCTTCCTCGGCCGCGAGCTGGCCGGGCCCGACGGCGAGGTGCGCCCGGCCGAGCAGCGCGACGCCGCCACCCTGGCGACGACGGTGCTGGCCGCGGAGGCGGGCGCCTGGGGGGTCCGCGTGCACGACGCCGCGGCCTCGGTCGACGCCGTCGTCACCCTCGCCGCCGTCCAGCGCGCCCGACAGGAGAGCCGATCCCGTGGTTGACCGCATCACCGTCCGAGGCATCACCGCCCACGCCCACCACGGCGTGTACGACTGGGAGCGCGAGCGGGGGCAGAGGTTCGCCGTCGACGTCGTCCTGGAGCTGGACACCGCACCCGCGGCCGCCGGCGACGACCTCGCGAAGACGGTGAACTACGCCGAGCTCTCGCAGGGGCTGCACGCGATCCTCACCGGCGAGCCGGTCGACCTCCTGGAGACCCTCGCGCAGCGGCTGGCCGACGCCTGCCTGGCCAACCCCCTGGTCGACGCGGTCGAGATCACGGTGCACAAGCCCGACGCGGAGCTGGGCGTGCCCTTCGACGACGTCACCGTGGCGATCCGGCGGGCCCGGTCGTGACCCGCGCCGTGCTGTCGCTGGGCGCCAACCTGGGCGACCGCGCCGCCACGCTGACCGCGGCGCTCGACGCGCTGTCCGCCGACGGTCTGGTGGCCGCCTCCGCGCTGTACGAGACCCCGCCGTGGGGACCGGTCGAGCAGCCCGCGTACCTCAACGCGATCGCGCTCGTCGACGGCCCCCGGGACGCTGCCGGCTGGCTGGCCCGCGCGCACGAGCTGGAACAGGCCGCCGGCCGCACCCGCGAGGTCCGCTGGGGCGCGCGCACCCTCGACGTCGACGTCGTCCTGGTGACTTACGAGGACGGCAAGCCGGTGGTCTCCGACGACCCCACCCTCACGCTGCCGCACCCCCGGGCCCACGAGCGGGCGTTCGTGCTCGTGCCGTGGTCGTCCGTGGACCCCGACGCGGTCCTGCCCGGACACGGCCCGGTGGCCGACCTGCTGGCCGCCCTGCCGCCGGAGGAGGTCGGCGCCGTGGTGCGGTGGGAGGGCCGGCCGTGACGCCGGTCAGCCGCCGCGACCTCGCCGTCGTCGCCGTCGGTCTGGCGGTGGCCTCCTGGCTGGTCGTCCGGTCGGCCTACGGCGACCTGCCGCCGCTGCGCTGGTGGCTGCCGGTGCCGCTGGCCCTGCTCGCCGTCGCCGAGGCGCTGGCCGCGCGGACCCTGCGGACCCGGCTCGCCGTGCTCCGGGAGGCGCGCCGCGACGCCCGTCGTGGCCGGCCGGCGGCCGCCGCCCCCGTCCGGCCCGGGGACGTGCGGCCGGTGGAGCCGATGCTCGTCGCCCGCGCCGCGGTCCTGGCCCAGGCCAGCGCCTACGTCGGGGCCGCCTTCGTCGGGGTCTGGGCCGGCGTGCTGCTGCACGTCGTGCCCGCGCTGGACCGGCTGGACGCCGCGTCCGGCGACGCCGTCACCGCGGGCATCGGGGTCCTGGCGTCGGCCGCCCTGACCGCCGCGGCCCTGTGGCTCGAGCACGTCTGCCGCGTACCGCCGGCCGAGGACGACGGGCCCGCCGGCGGCGTCCGGGCCTAGCCGGGATCAGCCGCGCTCGACCGACCGGCGCAGGGTGGTGTGCGCGGCACCCGCGGTGAGGACGCCGAGGTAGGAATCGCCGTCGACGACCGGCACCGCGTCGACGTCGACGCGCAGCAGCACCGACAGCCCGGTCTTCAGCGTCGCCGTCACCGGCACGGGCTCGACCGCGCGCATCGCCCCGGCGACGGTGCCCGCCCCGCCGGCCCGGTCGGCCGGCAGCCAGCCGCACGGCCGTCCGGCGGCGTCCAGCACCACCGCGCCGGCGGCACCCCCCAGCACGCGGGCCGCATCGGCCGGCGAGGCGTCGATCCCGACCACCGGCGCCCGCTCCAGGTCCCCGGGGTCGATGGGCGTCACGGCGAGACGCTTCAGCCCGCGGTCGGCGCCGACGAAGTCGGCCACGTAGTCGTTGGCCGGCCGCCCGAGGAGCTCCGCGGGCGGGGCGAACTGCTCGACGTGCCCGCCCGCGCTCATCACCGCGATGCGGTCGCCCAGGCGGACGGCCTCCTCGATGTCGTGCGTGACGAAGACGATCGTCTTGCGCACCGAGGCCTGGAGCCGGAGGAACTCGTCCTGCAGGCGCTCGCGCACCACCGGGTCGACGGCGGAGAACGGCTCGTCCATCAGCAGGACGCCCGGGTCGGCGGCCAGCGCCCGGGCGACGCCGGCCCGCTGCCGCTGCCCACCGGACAGCTGGGCGGGGTAGCGGTCGCCGTGCACGGCGGGGTCCAGGCCCACCGTGGCCAGCAGCTCGTCGACGCGGGCGCGGGTGCGGCGGCGGTCCCAGCCCAGCAGCTTGGGGACGGTGGCCACGTTGGCGCGCACGGTCTGGTGCGGGAACAGCCCGACGTTCTGGATGACGTAGCCGATGCGCCGCCGCAGCCGGTCGCCGTCGACGCGGGTGACGTCCTCGCCGTCCAGGAGGATGCGACCCGTCGTCGGCTCGATGATCCGGTTGATCATCTTCATGGTCGTCGTCTTGCCGCAGCCGGAGGGGCCGACGAGCACGGTGAGCTCGCCCGAGGCGAGGGTGAGGTCCAGCTCCGCGACACCGACGGTGCCGTCGGCGTAGACCTTGCTGATCCCCTCGAGGCGGATCTCCGGGGCGTCGCCCCCTGCCGCGACCTGCACGGGAGCTGCGGCCGGCGGGGCGGCGGCAGTAACGTCCACGGTGTGGTCCTCCTGTCCGTGCGCCCGGAGCTGGGCGCAGCGGGCGACGTCCTCGCGGTGGAGGAGGCGCCGAACCCCTGGTTCGACCCGTCGTACGTGTCCCGCAACTGGGACACCATTCTGGGGTACCTCGGCGAACACGTCCGCCTGACGGTGGCAGCCGTGCTCCTCGGCGCGGTCATCGCCCTGCCGCTGGCGCTGCTGGCGCGGCGCAGCCGGTGGCTCGCCGGACCGGTGCTGGCGCTCTCGACGGTCGTCTACACGATCCCGTCGCTGGCCCTGTTCGCCTTCGTCCTGCCACTGACCGGGCTCTCGGCGACCACCGTCCTCATCGGGCTGACGGCCTATTCGCTGGTCATCCTCGTGCGCAACTTCCTGGCCGGCCTGCAGGGGGTGCCGCCCGAGGTCCGCGAGGCCGCCCGCGGGATGGGCCTGAGCCCGGCCCAGCTGTTCCTGCGGGTCGACCTGCCGCTGGCCCTGCCGGCGTTCATGGCCGGGCTGCGGATCGCCACGGTGTCGACGGTCGCGCTGGTGACCGTGGGGGTCCTGGTCGGCCACGGCGGCATGGGGCAGCTGATCACCGGTGGCCTGGCCGCCAACGAGTACCGCGCGGAGATCGTGACCGGTGCGCTCGGCTGCGTGCTGCTCGCCCTCGTCGCCGACCTGCTGCTGGCGGGGCTGGAACGGCTGCTGACGCCGTGGGCCCGGGTGGCCCGGACGTGAGGCGGCGCCGGTGAACGACTTCGAGCGCGCGATCAGCTATCTCAACGACCCGTTCAACTGGACCCGTCGCGGCGGCATCCTGGACCTGCTCGGCGAGCACGTGCGCGTCTCGCTGGCCGCGGTCGCCATCGCCATGGTCGTCGCCCTGCCGCTCGGGGTCCTGCTGGGGCGGGCACGGCGCGGCTCCGGCCCGGTCGTCGTCCTCTCCAACGTCAGCCGGGCGATCCCGACCCTCGCCCTGCTCACCCTCTTCGCGGTCAGCCCCATCGGGTTCGGCGACGAGGCGACGGCGCTCGCCCTCGCGATCTTCGCCGTGCCGCCGATCCTCACCAACACGTTCGTGGGCTTCCGCGGCGTGGACGCCGACCTGCGCGAAGCGGCGCGGGCAATGGGGATGAGCCGCGGGCAGGTGCTCCGCCGCGTCGAGGCGCCGCTGGCCGCGCCGCTCGTGCTGACCGGCATCCGGACGGCGACCGTGCAGGTCGTCGCCACGGCCACGCTGGCGGCCCTGGTCGGGGGCGGCGGTCTCGGCCGGCTGATCAACCTGGGCTTCGGCCAGCACGACTACGGCGTGATGATCGCCGGTGCGCTCCTCGTCGCCGTGCTGGCGATGGGGACCGAACTGCTGCTGGTCGCCGTCTCCTGGGCCGTGACCCCCGGGCCGCGCAGGCTGCCGTTCCGCCGCGTGCCGCGGGCGGCGGCCGCGAGCGGCACCCCGGAGCTGACCGCCGCGGGCGTCCCCTCGTGACGCCGCTCACTGGATAACAAGCGCACAACACATCGGCCGCGGATTTGGCCGTGCGGTCCCGGGAGGGGTTGCATGGCCGACGCGGGACACCTCCCGCCAGACACGCGCCCGGGCCTCGCGGCCGGGCGGGACACAGAAGGCGGCGGCCGTGACCAGGCGTTCCCGTGCATTCCTCCCCCTCGCGATCGCCGCGGTGCTCGCCACCGCGGCCTGCGGCGACTCCGGCTCGTCGGGCACCGGGGGCGACGAGACCAGCGGCAGTGCCGCCAGCGGTGACGCGTGCGCGCCGGTCGCCGGTGACCAGCTCGTCGTCCTCGAGGACGACATGGAGCTGCAGAACGCCGACAACATCATCCCGGCCGTGACGTCGGTGACCGCGACGAGCAACCCCGCGCTCCTGCCGGCGCTCGACGCGATCTCGGCCGCGCTCACCACCGAGGACCTCGTCGAGCTGAACGCGTCGGTGGACCTCCAGCGGGAGAGCGCCGAGGACGTCGCGGCCGCGTGGGTGGAGGACAGCGGCGTCACCGACGGCCTGGAGCAGGGCAGCGGCTCGATCGTCGTGGGCGCCGCGGACTTCACGGAGTCGACGATCCTGGGCAACATCTACGCCGACGTCCTCAAGTCCGCCGGCTTCGACGCCTCGGTCCGCACGGTGGGCAACCGCGACCTCTACCTCCCGGCGCTCATCTCCGGCTCGGACCTGCAGGTCTTCCCCGAGTACCTGGCGACCGTGACCGAGGCGCTCAACGCCCAGGTCAACGGCGCGAACCCCGACCCGGTCGCGAGCGGCGACGTGACGGCCACGCGGGACGCCCTGCAGACGCTCGCCGAGCAGGTCGGCCTCACCTTCGGGGAGCCCTCCGAGGCCGCCGACCAGAACGCCTTCGCCGTGACCCAGGAGTTCGCCGACGGCCTCGGGGTCTCGACCCTGTCGGAGCTCGCCGACGCCTGCGGCGACGGCTCGCTCGTCCTCGGTGGTCCGGAGGAGTGCCCGACCCGGCCGTTCTGCCAGCCGGGCCTCGAGGACACCTACGGGATGCAGTTCGCCGAGTTCGTCCCCCTGGACGCCGGTGGCCCGCTGACCAAGGGCGCGATCGAGCAGGGCGAGGTCTCGCTCGGTCTGGTCTTCAGCTCGGACGGTGCGCTGGCCCAGTCCTGATCGCACCGCCGTCCACGAGGCCCCCGCGGGAACTCCGCGGGGGCCTCGTGGCGTCTGCGTCACGGATGCAGTTCGGAGCGTGAGCGGAGGGCGATCCGCCGTTACGCTGGAGGCCATGCGCGGGGGACAGGTCGATCAGGGCGACTCATCGGGTCGACCCGCGACCGCCGACCGCCGTCACTGGGGGATCGCCGCCGGCGCCCTGCTGGCCGTGGCGGCGACGGTCGTGGTGTTCCTGAGCGACGACCCGCGGGTGCTCCGGCTGGGGGTCCTGGCCGGCGCCTGGGGGTTCGTGCTCGCGCTCCTGGCCACCGGCCGGCGCCGGGCGGGGACCTCGGCCGACACCTCCGCCCTGCGCCGCGCGCACGAGCTGGAGCTGGCCCGCGAGGTCGCCGGCCGCCGGCAGCACGAGCTCGAGACGGAGAACCGGCTGCGCCGGGAGTCCGAGGACGCGATGCGCACGGAGTTCGCGGCGCTGCGCCGTGACGTCGCGGCGCTGGGTGCGCTGCGGCAGGACCTGGCGGCCGTCGGCGCGCTGCGTCAGGAGGTGGCGGCCCTGGGCGCGCTGCGCCAGGACGTGGTCGCCCTCGGCTCGCTCCGGCACGACCTCGCCGCCCTCGACGGCCTCCGCCGGGAGGTGGCCGCCCTCGGCGCGCTGCGGCAGGACGTCGCGGCCCTCGGGACGCTGCGCACCGAGCTGGCCGCACTGGACACCCTGCGCGACGACGTCTCCGGGCCCGGTGGGCTCCGGGAGCAGCTCGCGGGCGTGTCGGCGATCCGCGCGGAGCTGGGCCAGCTCGCCGAGCTCCGGGCCGACGTGGGCCGGTTGCGCACCGAGCTGACCGAGCAGCTGTCCAGCGAGATGTTCCTCGAGCGGATCGTCATGCGGACGCAGTCGTCCCGGGCCACGCCGGCCTCCGTCGAGGGGCCGAGCACGCGCACCATCGACGCGGTCAGCTGGTCGGACCAGCCCCCGCGGGAGGTCACGGGCGCTTGGCCCGCCGCCCGCATCGAGCCCCCGGCGCAGGGACCCCGGGTCCCCGCGGCGCCGGAGTGGTCGCCGCCGCCGGTGCCGCCGGTGGCGCCACCGGCGCCGGAGACGCGCGGGTACGAGGCGCTGCAGGGCATCCGCGCGCAGCAGGCCGACCCGACGCCCTCCTGGCGGGCCGAGCCGGCGCCCTCCTGGCAGTCGGAGGTCCCCAGCTGGCGGCGGGACGTCGAGCAGGACGCTCCTTCCGCGGCCCCCGCCGGGGCACCCAGCCCACGACGCCGGCGCGACGACGCGGGGACCGCTGAGCAGCTGACCGTGGAACGGCCCCTCGCGGCGCCGGCCGAGCGGCACGTCTGGGACGAGCCCGCGGCGCGGCCCGACCTGCTGGGCGAGGCGTGGCCGCGCCCGCCGGCACCGCTGCCCCCGGAGCCGCTGCCCCCCGAGCCGATGACCGTGCAGACCCCGGTCGTCCCCACGCCGGGCGAGGCCCGGCTCGCGCAGATCCTCGCCGAGAGCGGGGCGGCCGCCGCCGGGTCCGGCCGCCGGCGGCACCGCTACCGGGACGACGACGAGGACGACGACGTCCTGGGCCGGGTCCTCGGCCGCCACTGAGGAAGGACCCCCTCGCCCCCCGCCCCTCGCACGCTCGCGGCGGGCCCCTGCGAGGGGGCCGTCACGCGGGGCCGCGGGAGAGCGTGCCGCCGTCCAGCACGAGCGTCTGGCCGGTGACCCACCCGGCACCGGCGCCGAGCAGGTAGGCCGCGGCCTCGCCGATGTCCTCCGGCTCCCCGAGCCGGCCGACCGGGTAGCCCTTCGCCGCCTCCTCCTCGCGGCCCTCGTAGAGCGCTCCGGCGAACCGGGTCTTCACCACGGCGGGGGCGACCGCGTTCACCCGAACCTTCGGGCCGAGCTCGACCGCCAGCTGGGTCACCATGTTGATCAGCGCGGCCTTGCTCACCCCGTAGCCGGCGATGCCGGGGGAGGACTTGAGGCCGGCCACGGAGGCGACGACCAGCACCGAGCCGCCGTGCTCCGCCATCCAGGCCCGCCAGGCCTCCTGCACCAGGCCCAGGGTCCCGACCACGTTGGTGTCGAGGATCTTGCGGAAGGCGTCGAGGTCCAGGTCGACCATCGGCCCGAAGACGGGGTTGATGCCCACGTTGCCGACCAGCATGTCGAGGCTGCCGAAGGTGTCGACGGCGGTGCGCACCGCCTCCGCCCGGTGCTGCGGGTCGCCCGCGTTGCCGGCGACCCCGACGGCGACGACCGGCCCGCCCAGGGCGGCGACGGCCTCGGTGAGCGCCTCGGGCTTGCGGGCGGTGACGACGACCCGCGCGCCGCGGCGGACCAGGCTCTGCGCGATCGCCAGGCCGATGCCACGGCTCGCGCCGGTGACCAGTGCGGTGCGTCCCTCGAGCTCGCTCATGTGCTCCTGCCTCTCCGTCGGTCGGTGCCGGCGTCACGGTAGGTGGGGCCGTCCGGGGCCCTCCCGCCCGGTGCCCGTGACCGACCCCACAGGCGCGTTGCGTTGCGGGGAGCCGAAAGCGGTCACACACTCGCCATCGGTACGTCACCCGCGTGACACAGCTGGTCGCAGCGGAGGTCGGCCACCGCACCGCCGCACGGCACCACCCGCACCATCCCGACGGTCTCCGATGGGGGAGACCGACCCGACGTCCGGTACCCGCACTGGGACTGGAACGAGGAGCACTCCATGCCTGCTGCCCGCAGGACCCCCCGCGCCGCCGGACTCCCGGCCGACGCCCCCGCCCGCCTCCGCGTGGGCATCGTCGGCGCCGGTCGCGTCGGCGCCGTGCTGGGCGCCGCCCTCGCCGCCGCCGGCCACGACGTCGTCGCCGCCGCCGGTCTCTCCGCCGCCTCCGCCGAGCGCGCCGCCCGGCTGCTGCCCGGTGTGCCGCTGCTGCCGACCGACGAGGTGGTCGCCGCCGCCGACCTCGTCGTCCTCGCCGTCCCCGACGACACGCTGGCCGGTCTGGTCGCCGGCCTCGCCGAGACCGGCGTCTGGCGCGCGGGCCAGCTGGCCTTCCACACCTCCGGCGCCCACGGGCTCGCCGTGCTGGAGCCGGCCGCCCGGATCGGCGTCCTGCCGCTGGCGCTGCACCCCGCCATGACCTTCACCGGCGTCCCCGAGGACGCCGACCGGCTCGCCGGCTCCCCGTTCGGGGTGACCAGCGCGCCCGAGTTCCGCCCGGTCGCCGAGACCCTCGTGCTGGAGATGGGCGGGGAGCCGTTCTTCGTCGCCGAGGCCGACCGGCGGCTGTACCACGCGGCGCTGGTCACCGGCGCCAACCACCTGGTCACCCTCGTGGCCGAGGCCGCCGACCTGCTGCGGACCGCCGGTGTCGGCGACCCCGGCCGGGTGCTGGCCCCCCTGCTGACCGCCGCGCTGGACAACGGCCTGCGGCGCGGTGACCGGGGGCTGACCGGGCCGGTCAGCCGCGGGGACGTGGGCACCGTCCGCGACCACCTCGAGACCCTCGCCGAGCGTGCGCCGCAGTCGGTGGACGCCTACGTCGCCATGGCGCAGCGGACCACCGAGCGCGCGCTGGCCGCCGGACGGCTCAAGCGGCACGAGGGCGCCCCGCTGCTCGACCTCCTGGCCGCCACCCGGTCCGACGACCCCGCCGGCTCGCGGTGACCGCCCTGACCCGCCCCTCCGTCGCCGAGACCCATCGGGACCTGCTCCGACTGCGCGCCGACCTGCCCGGCCGCGTGGCACTGGTCCCCACGATGGGTGCGCTGCACGAGGGGCACCGCACGCTGGTCCGCGCGGCCCGCGAGGTCTGCGACAGCGTCGTCGTCTCCGTCTTCGTCAACCCGACCCAGTTCGGCCCCGGCGAGGACTTCGACCGCTACCCGCGCACCTGGGACGCCGACCTGGCCGCGCTCGCCGAGGAGGGCGTCGACCTGGTGTTCCACCCGCAGGTCGAGGTCGTGTACCCGCCCGCGTCCCTCGGCGTCACCGTCCAGCCCGGTCCGCTGGGCTCGGTGCTGGAGGGGGCGGTGCGGCCCGGCCACTTCGCCGGCGTCCTCACCGTCGTCGCCAAGCTCTTCGGCATGGTCCGGCCCGACGAGGCGTTCTTCGGGGAGAAGGACTACCAGCAGCTGGTCCTCATCCGGGCCATGGCCCGGGAGCTGGCGCTGCCGGTCGGCGTGACCGGCGTACCCACCGTGCGGGAGGAGGACGGCATGGCGCTCTCCTCGCGCAACCGCTACCTCTCCCCGGAGCAGCGGTCGGCCGCCGCCGCGGTCTCCGCTGCGCTGCGGGCAGGAGCCGCCGCCGGCCCGGAGGGGGCGGACGCCGTCCTCGCCGCGGCCCGGGCCGTGCTCGCCGAGCGGCCCGAACTGGTTCAGGACTACCTCGAACTGACCGATCCAGATCTGGGGCCGGTGCCCGCCACCGGTCCCGCCCGACTGCTCGTCGCCGTCCGGGCCGGCTCCACCCGACTCCTCGACAACGCTCCGATCCGCTTGGGGGACCCCCGATGATGCGCACGATGCTCAAGTCCAAGATCCACCGGGCGACCGTCACCCAGGCCGACCTGCACTACGTCGGCTCGGTCACCGTCGACGAGGACCTCCTCGACGCCGCCGACCTGATCCCCGGTGAGCAGGTCGCCATCGTCGACATCACCAACGGCGCCCGCCTGGAGACCTACGTCATCCCGGGCGAGCGCGGCAGCGGCGTCATCGGGATCAACGGCGCCGCCGCGCACCTGGTGCACCCGGGCGACATGGTCATCCTGATCAGTTACGGCCTGATGGACGAGACCGAGGCCAAGGCCTACATCCCGAAGGTCGTGCACGTCGACGGCGCCAACCGCGTGGTCGAGCTCGGCGGCGACCCGTCGGCCCCGGTCCCCGGCGCGACCGACCAGAAGCGCAGCGACCTCGGCGTCCCGGTTCGGTGACACTGGCCGCGAGCGGCACCGTCACCGGACTCCCGCTGCGGCTGGCCGCTCCCGATCCCGGGTGGGAGCTGGCCGCCGACGTCTGCGTCGTCGGCTCGGGGATCGCCGGCCTCTGCGTCGCGCTGCACGCGCGCGCGGCCGGGCTGTCAGTCGCCGTGGTCACGAAGGTCGGCGTCGACGACGGCTCCACCCGGTGGGCCCAGGGCGGCATCGCCGCGGTGCTGGACCCCGCGGACAGCCCGGAGGCGCACGCCGTCGACACCGAGGTGGCCGGCGTGGGCCTGTGCGAGCCGGACGCGGTCCGGGCGCTGGTCACCGAGGGACCGGAGCGGCTGGCCCAGCTGATCGGCTGGGGCGCCGCCTTCGACCGCGACGCCACCGGCCGGCTGCTGCTGACCCGCGAGGGCGGGCACTCCGCCGACCGGATCGTGCACGCCGGCGGCGACGCCACCGGCTCGGAGGTGCAGCGGGCGCTGCACGAGGCGGTGCGGGCCGACCCCGGGGTCACCCTGGTCGAGCACGCGATGGTGCTGGACCTGCTGCGCGACGCCCAGGGCCGGGCCGCCGGGGTCACCCTGCACGTGCTCGGCGAGGGCAGCGCCGACGGCGTCGGTGCGGTCCGGGCGCGCGCGGTGGTGCTGGCCACCGGCGGGATGGGACAGATCTACGCCGCGACCACCAACCCCTCGGTCTCCACCGGCGACGGCGTCGCGCTGGGCCTGCGCGCGGGCGCGGTCGCGACCGACCTGGAGTTCGTCCAGTTCCACCCGACCGCCCTCTACCTCGGTCCGGACGCGCGGGGTCAGCAGCCCCTGGTCAGCGAGGCGCTGCGCGGCGAGGGGGCGGTGCTGCGCGACGACGCGGGGGACCGGTTCATGGTCGGCGTCCACCCGCTGGCCGAGCTCGCTCCCCGCGACGTCGTCGCCAAGGCGATCACCCGCGTGATGCTGCGCGACGACGTCCGCCACGTCTGGCTCGACGCCCGCTCGATCCCCGGACTGCCCGAACGGTTCCCGACGATCGTGGCCCGCTGCCGGGAGGCCGGCATCGACCCGGTCACGGACCTCGTGCCGGTCACCCCGGCGGCGCACTACGCCTCCGGCGGACTGGTCACCGACCTCGCCGGCCGCACGACCGTGCCGGGTCTGTACGCGTGCGGAGAGGTGGCCAGCACCGGCGTGCACGGCGCCAACCGCCTGGCGTCGAACTCCCTGCTCGAGGGCCTCGTCTTCGCCGCCCGGATCGGCGCCGAGCTGGCCCGGTCGCTGCCGCTGCCCGCCGCGCCCCTGGCCGGCGCGCCGGCCCTGTCGGGGCTGCTGGACCCGGCGGGCCGCGAGCGGGTCACCGACACCATGTCCGGCTCGGTCGCGGCACTGCGCACCGGCGCCGGCCTCGACAGCGCACTGGCCATCATGGCCGCCCTCAGCCGGGCGCTGGGGGAGTCGGCCGGCGCCGTGCCCGGGGTGGCGAGCTGGGAGGCCACCGACCTGCTCACGGTGGCCTCCGCGGTCACCGTCGCCGCCGCGGCCCGCGAGGAGACCCGCGGCTGCCACTGGCGCGAGGACCACCCGGAGACCTCCGAGGAGTGGCGGGTGCACCTCGACGTCCGGCTGGACAGCACCGGGGACCTGCACCTGACCCGCCGTCCGGTGGGGGCGGCGGTGGTGGTCCCGTGGTGACCGATGCCCGCTCGCTGGAGGGCACCGGGCTCGACGAGGCGTGGGTCGACGCCCTCGTCGAGCGCACCCTCGCCGAGGACCTGACCGGAGGCGCGGCCCTGCCCTCCGCCCCGGACCTGGCCGTCGCCTACGACGTCACCAGCGCCGCCACCGTGCCCCCGGCCCAGATGGGGACGGCGGACCTGGTCGCCCGGGCCGACGGCGTCGTCGCCGGGCTGCCGATCGCCGCCCGCGTCTTCCTGCGCCTCGCGCCCGGGGCCACGATCACCGCGGGTGCCGCCGACGGGGACCGGGTGCGGCGCGGCGACGTCCTGCTGACCGTCCGGGGCCCGGTCCGGGCGCTGCTGGCCGCCGAGCGCAGCGCGCTCAACATCGCCAGCCGGGCCAGCGGCATCGCGACCGCGACCCGCGCCTGGGCCGACGCCGTCAGCGGCACCGGGGCCACGGTGCTCGACACCCGCAAGACCACGCCGGGGCTGCGGCCCCTGGAGAAGTACGCCGTCCGCTGCGGCGGCGGGTCGAACAAGCGGATGGGCCTGTACGACGTCGCCATGGTCAAGGACAACCACGTGGCCGCCGCCGGGTCGGTGGCCGCGGCGGTGGCCGCCGTCCGCGAGCGGGCGCCGCGGGTGCCGGTGCAGGTCGAGGCGGACACCCCCGCCCAGGCGCTGGAGGCGGTCGAGGCCGGCGCGCAGTTCCTGCTGCTGGACAACATGACCCCGGCGCAGCTGCGCGAGGTCGTCGCCGCGGTCGGCGACCGCGCCGAGCTGGAGGCCACCGGTGGGCTGACCCTCGCCGTCGCCCGCGAGGTGGCCGAGACCGGTGTGGACTACCTGTCGGTCGGTGCGCTCACCCACTCCTCGCCGATCCTCGACCTCGCGCTCGACCTGCGGGCGGGCTGAGCGGTGCTCCTGACCGTGGACGTGGGCAACAGCCAGACCGTGCTCGCCACCTTCGACGGCGACCGCCGGGTGGGCGGCTGGCGGGTCACCACGCACTCCCGGGCCACCTCCGACGAGATCGCCATGCTGTGGCGCGGGCTGCTGCGCGACACCGAGGTCACCGGGGTCGCGGCGTGCTCGACGGTCCCGGCGCTGCTGCCGGCCCTGCGCCGGCTGCTGGACTCCCTCGACGTCCCGGTGGTGCTCATCGGCCCCGGCGTCCGCACCGGGGTGCCGCTGCACGTGGACAACCCGAGGGAGGTCGGCGCGGACCGGGTGGTGACCGCGCTCGCCGCCCACGAGCTGTACGGCCGCGACCCGGAGGGGCAGGCGCGCCCGGTGGTCGTCGTCGACTTCGGCACCTCGACCAACGTCGACGCCGTCGGCCCGGGCGGGCAGTTCCTCGGCGGTGCGCTCGCGCCCGGTGTCGAGGTCAGCCTGGAGGCGCTGGCCAGCCGGGCGGCCCAGCTGCGGTCGGTCGAGCTCACCGTGCCTCCGCAGGCGATCGGCAAGAACACCGTCGCGGCGCTGCAGTCGGGCCTGGTCCTCGGGTTCGCCGGCCTCGTCGACGGCCTGGTCTCGCGCATCTCCGCGGAGATCGTCGAGCAGTTCGGGACCGCTCCGGTCGTCGTCGCCACCGGGGGGCTGGCGCCGCTCGTCGCCGACAGCTGCCGCACGATCTCCGCCCGCGAACCCGACCTCACCGTGCACGGGCTGCGGCTGGCGTTCGACCGGCAGCAGGCCACGCACCGTTCCGCGGCCGGCCGCCGGCCGGCCTCCCCGTAGGCTCACCCTCCGTGAGCGAGGAACCGCCGGGGCCGCAGGACGACGAACTGCCCGAGCAGATGCGGGTGCGGCGGGCGAAGCTCGACCGGCTGCGGGACGCGGGGGTCGACCCGTTCCCCGTCGAGGTGGGGCGCACCACCTCGCTGGCGGAGGTGCGGGCGACGCATCCGGACCTGGAGCCGGACACCATGACCGGCCGGACCGTCGGCGTCACCGGGCGCGTCATCTTCTCCCGCAACACCGGCAAGCTGTGCTTCGCGACCCTCCGCGAGGGCGACGCCGAGCTCCAGGTGATGCTCTCCCGCGACCGGGTGGGCGAGGAGTCGCTCGCCGCGTGGAAGTCCGACGTCGACCTCGGTGACCACGTCCTGGTCACCGGCGAGGTGGGGACGTCGCGCCGCGGGGAGCTGTCGGTGTTCGCCGACTCGTGGCAGATCACGGCGAAGTCGCTGCGACCGCTGCCGGTGGCGCACAAGCCGATGAGCGAGGAACTGCGGGTCCGGCGTCGCTACGTCGACCTCATCGTCCGCGACGAGGCCCGGCGCACCGTGCGCCAGCGCTCGGCGGTCAACGCGACACTGCGCTCGGGTCTCACCTCGCGCGGTTTCCTCGAGGTCGAGACCCCCATGCTGCAGACGATCCACGGCGGTGCCGCGGCCCGTCCGTTCCGCACGCACATGAACGCCTTCGACCTCGACCTGTATCTGCGGATCGCGCCGGAGTTGTTCCTCAAGCGCTGCATCGTCGGGGGTCTGGACCGGGTCTTCGAGATCAACCGGAACTTCCGCAACGAGGGCGCCGACAGCTCGCACTCGCCGGAGTTCGCGATGCTCGAGTTCTACGCGGCCTACACCGACTATTCCGACGTCGCCGTCATCACGCGGGAACTGATCCAGGAGTGCTGCGCGGCGTTGTTCGGCGACCACGTCGCCCGCCACCACGACGGCACCGAGATCGACCTGTCCGGGGAGTGGCCACAGGTCCGCCTCTACGACCTGGTGTCGGCCGCCGTCGGCGAGGAGGTCACCCCGGAGACGCCGGTGGCGCGCCTGCGGGCCCTGGCGGAGCGGCACGAGATCGGCGTCGACCCGGCCTGGCTGCCGGGCAAGGTCGTCGAGGAGATCTTCGAGGCGCTGGTCCAGGACGACCTGCAGGCGCCGACGTTCGTCATGGACTACCCGGTGGACACCTCGCCACTGACCAGGGCGCACCGCTCGACACCGGGCCTCGCCGAGAAGTGGGACCTGTACATCGGCGGGATCGAGCGTGGCACCGGCTACTCGGAGCTGGTCGACCCCGTCGTCCAGCGGGAGCGGTTCACCCAGCAGGCGCTGCTGGCGGCCGCCGGCGACCCGGAGGCCATGGTCCTGGACGAGGACTTCCTCGAGGCGCTCGAGTACGGGATGCCCCCGACCGGCGGCGTCGGCATGGGCATGGACCGGCTGATGATGACGCTGACCGGACTCGGGATCCGGGAGACGATCCTGTTCCCATTGGTGCGCCCGCTCAGTTCCTGAGAATTGCGAGAACGGGCGTCTCACCCGTCACCCATTAAGCGGGACGTGTGGACATTCGCGCGTAATGGACCGGAGATGTGATGTAATGGCGTCGTCGCCTTCGGTGACGGCATCATCCGGTCACGGGGCTGGAAACAGAAGTGGGGAATGACGAATGGCGCGCAAGGTCCAGGTCATCCTGAGTGACGACCTCGACGAGAACCTCCCGGCGGACGAGACGGTGAGCTTCTCGCTGGACGGTACGAGTTACGAGATCGACCTCTCGGAGAAGAACGCCGGAGAGATGCGCGACGCGTTCTCCCGGTACGTGCAGGCCGCCCGCAAGGTCGGCCGCGGCAGCGGCCGCGCCTCCGGTGCCGGGCGCTCCCGGGCGACCGGTGGCGGCGGCCGGATGGACCGCGAGCAGGCCGGCGCGATCCGCGAGTGGGCCCGGAAGAACGGCCACGCGGTCAGCGACCGCGGCCGCATCCCGGGGACCGTCGTCGAGGCCTACGAGGCCGCGCACTGACGTCGTCGCACGACCGTCGACGGCCCGGTCCCCCCGCGCGGGGGGACCGGGCCGTCGTCTTTCCCTCTTCGCTCACGGCGTAACAGCAGCGGAACACCGCCCCGTCAGCATCAGTTGGACCGGACAACTCCTCCTCCCCACCCCCGGCCGTGCGCCGACGGGGAGTCGGAGTCCGCGACTACAGTGGAAAGACCGGCGCCCCGCGCGCCGACGGATGTCGGGTGCTCCTCCCCACACACGGGGAGGGCGGTGCCGGACCAGCCGGTCGAAGGAGAAGCAGCAGATGTTCGAACGGTTCACCGACCGAGCCCGCCGCGTTGTTGTCCTGGCCCAGGAAGAGGCCCGGATGCTCAACCACAACTACATCGGCACCGAGCACATCCTCCTGGGCCTGATCCACGAGGGTGAGGGTGTCGCCGCCAAGGCGCTCGAGTCCCTCGGCATCTCGCTGGAGGGCGTCCGTCAGCAGGTGGAGGAGATCATCGGTCAGGGCCAGCAGGCCCCGTCCGGTCACATCCCCTTCACGCCGCGCGCCAAGAAGGTGCTCGAGCTGTCCCTGCGCGAGGCGCTGCAGCTCGGCCACAACTACATCGGCACCGAGCACATCCTGCTCGGCCTGATCCGCGAGGGCGAGGGTGTCGCCGCCCAGGTCCTCGTGAAGCTGGGTGCCGACCTCAACCGCGTCCGCCAGCAGGTCATCCAGCTGCTCTCCGGCTACCAGGGCAAGGAGCCGGCCGCGGCCGGCGGGCCCGCCGAGGGCACGCCGTCGACCTCGCTGGTGCTCGACCAGTTCGGCCGCAACCTCACCCAGGCCGCGCGCGACTCCAAGCTCGACCCGGTCATCGGGCGGGCCAAGGAGATCGAGCGCGTCATGCAGGTGCTGTCGCGCCGCACGAAGAACAACCCCGTCCTCATCGGCGAGCCCGGCGTCGGCAAGACCGCCGTCGTCGAGGGCCTGGCCCAGGCGATCGTCAAGGGCGAGGTGCCCGAGACGCTGAAGGACAAGCAGCTCTACACGCTGGACCTCGGCGCGCTCGTCGCCGGTTCCCGCTACCGCGGTGACTTCGAGGAGCGGCTGAAGAAGGTCCTCAAGGAGATCCGCACCCGCGGCGACATCATCCTGTTCATCGACGAGATCCACACCCTCGTCGGGGCCGGTGCCGCCGAGGGCGCGATCGACGCCGCCAGCATCCTCAAGCCGATGCTGGCCCGCGGCGAGCTGCAGACCATCGGTGCCACGACGCTCGACGAGTACCGCAAGCACCTGGAGAAGGACGCCGCTCTCGAGCGCCGCTTCCAGCCCATCCAGGTGGGCGAGCCGACGCTGCAGCACACCATCGAGATCCTCAAGGGTCTGCGCGACCGGTACGAGGCGCACCACCGGATCAGCATCACCGACGGCGCTCTCGTCGCCGCCGCGACGCTGGCCGACCGGTACATCTCCGACCGCTTCCTGCCGGACAAGGCGATCGACCTGATCGACGAGGCCGGCGCCCGGATGCGGATCAAGCGGATGACCGCCCCGCCGGACCTGCGCGAGTTCGACGACAAGATCGCCGGCGTCCGCCGCGAGAAGGAGTCGGCGATCGACGCGCAGGACTTCGAGAAGGCGGCGTCGCTGCGCGACAAGGAGAAGACCCTCCTCGCCGAGAAGGCCGAGCGCGAGAAGCAGTGGAAGGCCGGCGACATGGACGTCGTCGCCGAGGTCGACGACGAGCAGATCGCCGAGGTCCTCGCCAACTGGACCGGCATCCCCGTGTTCAAGCTGACCGAGGAGGAGACCTCCCGCCTGCTGCGCATGGAGGACGAGCTCCACAAGCGGATCATCGGCCAGGAAGAGGCCATCAAGAGCGTCAGCCAGGCGATCCGGCGCACCCGCGCGGGCCTCAAGGACCCGCGTCGCCCCGGTGGCTCGTTCATCTTCGCCGGCCCCTCGGGTGTCGGTAAGACCGAGCTCGCCAAGGCGCTGGCCAACTTCCTGTTCGGTGAGGACGACGCCCTCATCCAGATCGACATGGGCGAGTTCCACGACCGGTTCACCGTGTCGCGGCTCGTCGGTGCCCCTCCCGGCTACGTCGGGTACGACGAGGGTGGCCAGCTGACCGAGAAGGTGCGGCGCAAGCCGTTCTCGGTGGTCCTCTTCGACGAGATCGAGAAGGCGCACGCGGACGTGTTCAACACGCTCCTGCAGGTGCTGGAGGACGGCCGGCTCACCGACGGTCAGGGCCGGATCGTGGACTTCAAGAACACGATCCTGATCCTCACGACCAACCTCGGTACGCGGGACATCTCCAAGGCCGTCGGCCTCGGCTTCCAGGCCGGGAACGACGAGACCAGCAACTACGAGCGGATGAAGCTCAAGGTCAACGAGGAGCTCAAGCAGCACTTCCGGCCGGAGTTCCTCAACCGCATCGACGACATCGTCGTGTTCCACCAGCTGACCGAGAACGAGATCATCACGATCGTCGACCTCATGGTCGCCCGCGTCGAGGGCCAGCTGGCGAACAAGGACATGTCGCTGGAGATCACCCCGGCGGCGAAGAAGCTGCTCGCGGCGCGGGGCTTCGACCCGGTGCTGGGTGCCCGGCCACTGCGCCGGACCATCCAGCGCGAGATCGAGGACGCGCTGTCGGAGAAGATCCTCTACGGCGAGCTGACCGCGGGTCAGATCATCGTGGTGGACGTCGACGACGCCGAGGGCCCGCTGCAGAAGTTCACCTTCCGCGGCGAGGCCAAGCCGATCGACCTGCCCGACACCCCGCCGGTCGCCCTCACGGGTGCCGACGGCGACGAGGACGGCCCGGCGGCCGCCGCCGAGTAACGCTCCTCAGCACGACGACAGGGCCGTCCCCGCACACGCGGGGGCGGCCCTTCGTCGTCCCGTCCTCTCGACGAGATCTGCACACTCGGCGGCATCAGCGCCTGATGGTGACGACTGTGCAGATCTCGTCGATCAGGTGGGGAGCGTGAAGCGGCCGTCCGGGGTCTGCTCGACCAGCCCGTCGGCGAGCAGGGAGTCCAGGCAGCGGGACCGCTGGACGGCGTCGGCCCACACGCGGTCGAGGGCGGTCGCGGCTACCGGCTCGTGCGCCGCCCGCAGGACGTCGAGCAGCCGCCCCCGCACCTGCCGATCGGTGCCGGCGAACCGCTGGACCCGCTTCGGGACGCCGTCGGCCGCGGGGCTGCCCGCCAGCCGCCAGGCGCAGGACCGCCGTACCGGGCAGGCGTCGCAGCGCGGAGAGCGGGCCACGCACACCAGCGCCCCGAGCTCCATCGCGGCGACCGAGAAGCGGACCGCACGGGTGGGGTCGGCGGGTGCGAGTGCCGCGACGTCGGCCAGGTCGGCGACCCGGGCGGGCAGCGCCTCCGCGCGGCCGTGCACGAGACGGGCGACCACCCGGCGGACGTTCGTGTCCACCACCGGCTGCGGCTGCCCGTGGCCGAAGCAGGCGACCGCGCGGGCGGTGTAGGTGCCCACGCCCGGGAGCGCCTCCAGCGCGGTCACGTCAGCGGGCACCGAACCGTCGTGCCGCTCCACCAGCGCGACGGCGGTCTCCCGCAGGCGCAACGCCCGCCGTGGGTAGCCGAGCTTCCCCCACGCCCGGATGACGTCGGCGGGTGAGGCGCCGGCCAGGTCGGCGGCGGTCGGCCAGCGGGCCATCCAGGCCCGCCACACGGGCTCCACCCGGGCGACCGGCGTCTGCTGCAGCATCACCTCGCTGACCAGGACCGCCCACGGGTCGGTGTCCGGACGGCGCCACGGCAGGTCGCGGGCGGCGCCGGCGAACCAGTCGACGAGCGCCTCCCCGAGGGCCGGACCGGTGAGGCCGGCGGGCGCCGGGAGCGGAGGGGCAGGGCTGTCCACGGGGGTCCAGTGTGCCGTCCGCGGGGCCCGGCGTGCCGGGGGCTCCGCCCGGTGGGCGCCGCACTACCGTTCTGCCCGTGCTGCACCCGGTCGGGCCCCTGCCCGCCGCCGTCTACTGGCGTCGGCGGCTGATGGTCGTGGCCCTGTTGCTCGCCGTGCTGGGGGGTGGCGGCTGGCTGGGGGTCGCGCTGGCCACCCGCGAGCCCGGCGGGACGGAACCGGCGGCCAGCAGCACCACCGTGGGCCCGTCGGCGGCCGGTACGCCGGCCCTCGAGCGCGTCGTCCCCTCGCTGGCGAGCGTGCAGACCCCCACCCCGCCGGCGCCGGCCACCGTCACGGCACCCGCGCCGGAGGCGCCCGCCGGACCCGAGCCGGGCGGCCCGTGCGGCGACGAGATGATCGCCGTCGAGGTCCGCGGTCCGGCCAGCGTGCCGGCCGGCAGCGGCCCGACCCTCGAGCTGGTGGTCACCAACACGTCCCCGGTCCCCTGTGAGCGGGTGCTGGACAAGGAACTCCAGGAGATCGTCCTGCTGGACGGCGCAGGCACCCGGGTGTGGGGGAGCAACGACTGCCGGCCGGAGACCAGTGACGACGTCCGCGTCCTGGCTCCCGGCGAGCAGGTCGTCTTCCCGCTGGTCTGGAGCGGGCTGTCGAGCGAGCCGGACTGCGCCGGGACGCGAGCGGCGATGCCGCCCGGTCAGTACACGCTGCGCGGCCGGCTGGACACGAAGCCCAGCGGTGACACCCCGCTGGCCCTCACCTGAGCGGGAGCAGCCTCAGCTGTAGCGGTCGAGGATCGAGGTCTCGGCGAGCCGGGACAGGCCCTCACGGATGCCCCGTGCCCGGGCCTCGCCGACGCCCTCCACGGCGAGGAGGTCCTCGATCGTGGCGGCCAGCAGCTTTTGCAGCCCCCCGAAGTGGTCGACCAGCCGGTCGATGATGCCGGCGGGCAGCCGCGGGACCCGCGCCAGGAGCCGGTAGCCGCGGGGGCTGACGGGGGAGTCCAGGGCGTCAGCGGTGGTGGGCAGGCCGTAGCAGCGGGCCACGGCCGACAGGTCGAGGAGCTCGGTGGCCGACAGCGCCCGCAGGTCGGTGAGCACCTGCTCGGTGCTGCGCGCCCGCCGGCCGGTGACGGGGAGGTAGTCCTGGACCAGCAGGCCGCGGTCCTCCTCCACCCCGGCGAGCATCTCGTCCAGCTGCAGGGCCAGCAGCCGGCCGTCGGTGCCGAGCTCGACGACGAAGCCCTCGATCTCGTCGGCGATGCGCCGCACCATCTCCAGCCGCTGGCTGACGCTCATGGCGTCGCGGACGGTGACCAGGTCCTCGATCTCCAGCGCCGACAGCGTGCTGGCGACCTCGTCGAGCCGGAGCTTGTACCGCTCCAGAGCGGCCAGCGCCTGGTTGGCGCGGGCGAGGATCGTGGTGGGGTGCTCGAGCGTGTAGCGGCGGCCGGCCACGTAGACGCTGATGATGTGCATCGACTGGCTGACCGAGATCACCGGGAAACCGGTCTGGATCGCGACCCGCTCCGCCGTGCGGTGCCGGGTGCCCGACTCCTCGGTCGGCACGGTCGGGTCGGGCATCAGGTGCACACCGGCCCGCACGATGCGCAGCCCGTCGTAGGAGACGATCACCGCGCCGTCCATCTTGGCGAGCTCGCGCAGCCGGGTGGCGGAGAGTGCGACGTCGAGGGCGAAGCCGCCGGTGCAGATGGACTCGACCACCCGGTCGTAACCCAGCACGATCAGCGCTCCGGTGCGGCCCGCGAGGATCCGCTCCAGACCGTCGCGCAGGGCCGTCCCGGGGGCGATGCGGCCGAGGAGCTCGCGCAGCGCGGCCTCGGTGTCCACAGCGGGGGGCACGAGCGCTCCTGACGGTCGACGTGGTGCGGCGGCTGAGTCTACGTGGGAGGCAACGGTACTGGTGCGGCTCGGTCGGAGATCAGCTGAGTCGGGTGAGCGCCCGCCCGAGGTCGGGCACCTCGATGAGCCGCATCCCGGCCGGGGCGGTGCCGGCGTCCTCCGGGACCAGCGCGACCCGGTACCCCTGCCGCGCGGCCTCGGCCAGCCGCCGGCCGGTACCGCCGACGCGGCGGATCTCGCCGGAGAGACCGACCTCGCCGAGCGCCACCATGCCCGCCGGGAGGGGGATGTCGCGGGACGCCGACGCGATCGCCAGGGCCAGCGCCAGGTCGGCCGCGGGTTCGGCGATCTTGACCCCGCCCACCGAGGCGGCGAAGACGTCGGCCTCGGCCAGCCGCACCCCGCCGCGCCGCTCGAGGACGGCGTTGATCATCGCCACCCGCTGGGGATCGAGACCGCTCACCGCCCGCCGCGGGGAGCCACCGCCACTGGGGGCGACCAGCGCCTGCACCTCGGCCAGCAGCGGCCGGCTGCCCTCCATCGTCACGGTGACGCAGCTGCCCGGCACCGGGGCGGACCGGCGCGAGACGAACAGGTGTGACGGATCGGGGACCCCGACCACCCCCGCGTCGCCGATCTCGAAGCAGCCGATCTCGTCGGCCGGGCCGAACCGGTTCTTCGTGGCCCGGATCAGGCGCAGCGTGGAGTGCCGCTCGCCATCGAAGGAGATGACGACGTCGACCAGGTGCTCGAGCGTGCGGGGTCCGGCGATCGCGCCGTCCTTGGTCACGTGGCCGACGAGGATCGTGGTCATCCCGCGGCTCTTGGCCACCGCACTGAGCGCGCTGGCCACGGCACGGACCTGGGTGGAGCCGCCGTCGGTGCCGTCGACGGCGGGCGAGCGCACGGTCTGGACGCTGTCGAGCACCAGCAGCGTCGGCTGGACCTGGTCGACGTGGGCCAGCACCGCGGACAGCTCGGTCTCGGCCGCGAGGTAGAGCCGGTCGTGCAGCGCGCCGATCCGCTCCGCCCGCAGCCGGACCTGCCCGGCCGACTCCTCGCCCGAGACGACCAGGGCCGGGCCGTTGGCGGCGGCCACCCGGTGCGCCACCTCCAGGAGCAGCGTCGACTTGCCCACGCCCGGCTCGCCGGCCACCAGCAGCACGGCACCGGGGACGAGCCCGCCACCCAGCACCCGGTCGAACTCGGGGATGCCGGTCGGCACCGCCCGGGCGCCGGTCAGCTCCACCTGGGCGATGGGGCGGGCGGGGGCGGTCACCGGCCCGGCGCTCACCGCCCGCAGGCCACCGGACGCGACGGCGCCGACCTCCTGGAGGCTGCCCCACGCCTGGCACTCGGGGCAGCGACCCACCCACTTCGCCGATGCGAAGCCGCACTCGGTGCAGCGGTGGGCGGGTCGAGCGGCGCGGGCGGCGGGAGGCACGCCCCGACGCTAGCCGCGGGGTCCGACGAATTCCTGCAGCCGGCTCCGCTGCAGGGGCCCGCGCCGAGCTCGCGAGGCGTGGGGGGCAGCGGGGTCCTTTCCCTACTCGGCCTCGGTGTCCTGCTCGTTGCCCTCCGCGGCGCCCTCTTCCTCGTGGAAGTCGAACGCCTCGCCACGCTCGACGGCGCCGTGCGGTCCCTGCACCAGGGCCGCGACGGTCGCCTCGCCGGCGTTCTCGAAGGTGAACGTCACGACCACCGACTGGCTCGCGGTGAGCGGGGACTCCGCGTCGACGTCGAGGTCGGCGAGGAACAGGCGGGTGGTGTCCGCCGCGATCTCCGGATCGCACGGCGAGTCCGCGTCGTACTGCCGCAGCCCGATCGTGATCGACGACTGTGCCGGGATCACGATGTCCGGGTCGTCGGTGGCCGTCGGCTGTGCGGCCCGCGGCGGGGTCGGGGTCGCGGGCGCCGGGGCGCCGCCGGTGGGGGCGGCCGTGCCGGTCGGGGTCCCGGGGGCGGTGGTGCTCGGCGCGGCAGCCGTCGTGGGCGCGGTGGTCGTCGCGGTCGGGAGCTCGTCCACGTAGACGCCGTCGAAGAGCTCGCCCTCGACGCCGGTGAGCGTGTCGTCCTCTTCGCTGGAGTTGACGATCGTCAGCATGAGCTCGGGGTCGTCACCGCGCTCGTAGGCCGTCGCGTCCTCGTCGCCGGCCTCGCACGGGTTGGCGATCGCGACCTGGCGGAGCTCGAGGTCGCCGATCTCCGCCGTCGGGCCGACCTTGTCGCGGTTCTGCGAGCTGGTCTGGTTGACCTGTCCGGCGCTGCAGGCGGACAGGGCGATCGGGGCGACCAGCAGGGCCCCGATCGTGGCGGCGCGAAGCGCGCGGCGGTTCACAGCCGTCGACCTCCAGGAGCACGTGCCGGCCACCGTGAGTTCGGTGGCCCGAGTCGCGCCGAGCCTAACGGTCGACCCACCATGTCCGCCGGGAGGTGAGGCCGTGGGTCCCCGCCAGGACGACGATCCGGCGACGGCCGAGTACCCGGAGCGCGCGCCCGGTACTCGGCGGTGGTGCTTCGCCGACCAGCTCGGCCCCCACTTCCTCGACGCCCCCGACCAGCCGGTGCTGCTGATCGAGTCCCGCGCGGTGTTCGCGCGCCGTCGGTTCCACCGGCAGAAGGCCCACCTCGTGCTGTCGGCGCTGCGCCACCGGGCGGCCGAGCTCGGCGACCGGGGGCAGCACCACCGGGTGACCACCTACGCCGAGGCCCTCGACCGGGTCGGCGAGCCGTTGTCGGTGTGCGCGCCCACGACGTGGAGCAGCCGCGACTACGTGCTGCGCCGACCGGGGCTGCAGGTCCTCGCCGCCCGCGGCTTCGTCGCCACCCAGGCGGAGTTCGCCGCCTGGGCCGACGGCCGGGGGAGGCGCCGGCTGCTGATGGAGGACTTCTACCGCGACTCCCGCCGCCGCCACGACGTCCTCATGAACGGCACGGAGCCGGTCGGCGGCCGGTGGAACCTCGACGCCGAGAACCGGGAGCCGCCGCCGGCCGACGGCCGGATCGGCGTGCCGGAGCCGTGGTGGCCGGAGGAGGACGAGATCGACGAGGAGGTGCGGGCCGACCTCGACCGGTGGGAGGCCGAGGGGCTCGTCTCGTTCGTCGGGGACGACGGCCCGCGGCGGTTCCCCGTCACCCGCGCGGAGGCCCTGCGCCGGCTGCAGGACTTCCTCGACCACCGGCTGGGCGCCTTCGGCCCGCACGAGGACGCGATGCTCGCCGGCGACCGCTGGCTGGCCCACTCCCTGCTCTCGCCCGCGCTGAACCTCGGGCTGCTCGACCCGCTCGAGGTCGTCGTCGCCGCGGAGCAGAACGCCCGCGACCGCGCCGCGGCGGGCGAGCTCCTGCCGTTGAACAGCGTCGAGGGCTTCGTCCGCCAGGTCATGGGCTGGCGGGACTACGTCTGGAACCTCTACTGGTACCTGGGCCGCGACTACCGGCACGGCAACGCCCTCGCCGCGACCGAACACGTCCCGGAGTGGCTGGCCGAGCTCGACGGGGACGCGGTGGAGGCCGCCTGCCTGTCCGGCGTCCTCACCGACCTGCGCCGGGACGGCTGGGTGCACCACATCCCGCGCCTGATGGTGCTGGGCAACTACGCCCTGCAGCGCGGCATCGACCCGCTGGAGATGACCGACTGGTTCCACCGGTCCTTCGTCGACGGCTACGACTGGGTGATGGTGAGCAACGTCGTCGGCATGAGCCAGCACGCCGACGGCGGGGTGCTCGCGACCAAGCCCTACGCCTCCGGCGGTGCCTACATCGACCGGATGAGCGACTACTGCGGCGGCTGCCGCTACGACCCGAGGAAACGGGTCGGCGAGGACGCCTGCCCGTACACCGCCGGCTACTGGGCGTTCCTCGAGCGCAACCGCGACCGGCTGGCCGCCAACCAGCGGATGCGCCGTCCGCTGCAGGGCCTGGACCGGCTGGAAGACCTGCCCCTGGTGGTCGAGCAGGAACGAGACCGCGGCACCGCCGCCCCCTGATCGCGCTCCCCGTCCGGGGGACATCCCGTCCAGATCCGGACCACCCCTGCCGATGCCCTTCCCGCACGGGGGAGACGGCGGAGGTGGGATGACGACCGGACCGGTCTTCGACGACGTGCTCGCGGCGGCCCGGGCGGGCGCCGCGTGGGCGTTCGAGGTGCTCTACCGCGACCTGGCGCCGGCCGTCACCGGCTACCTGCGGTTGCACGGCGCCCCCGACCCCGACGACCTGGCCAGCGAGACCTTCCTCGACGTCTTCCGCGGCCTGGCCGGGTTCGCCGGCGACGAGCAGGGCCTGCGGTCGTGGGTGTTCACCATCGCCCACCGGCGGCTGGTCGACGACTGGCGGCGGCGCGGCCGCCGTCCGCAGCTGGCCGACGGCGGCGACGAACTCGTGCCCGACACCGCCGGTGGGGACGTGGAGGACGACGTCCTGGACCGGCTGGGCACCGAGACGGTGCACCGGCTGTGCGCCGGGCTGCCCGCCGACCAGCGCTCGGTCCTGCTGATGCGCGTCCTCGCCGACCTCACGGTGGAGCAGGTCGCCTCGGCGCTGGGCCGCTCGGTCGGCTCGGTCAAGGCGCTCCAGCGGCGCGGCCTGCGCCGCCTGCGGGAGGAGCTGGACCCCGTCGGCGTCACCCCGTCGGGGGACGTCCGGACGGCCGGCGCACCCCTACGGGCCCGCCCGGCGATGACGGGAGTGAGATGACCACGCCAGCCGACGCCCGAGCCGCCGAGGACGCCTTCGAGGCAGCCCTCGCCGGCCGTCCGGTACCCGCGGGTGCCCGGCACCTGACCGCGTTCACCGACGCGGTCCGGTCCGAGGCCACCGCGCCCGGACGGCCGAACGCGGCCCTGGCCGAGCTCCTGGCGACCGGTCTCCTCCCCGACGCGTCCACCCGGACGGTCGGGCGATCCGCCCGGAGCTCACGGAAGAGACCCCGCATGATCCTCACCGCCCTCGTCACCAAGTTCGCCGCAGCCGGCGCCGTCGCCAAGGCGTCCGTCGCCGGAGGTGCCGTGGCCGCCCTGGCGCTGACCGGCGCAGCCACCGACGTGCTGCCCCTCCCCGGCGACACCGGCGTCGCCGAGGCCGGCGACACCGCGACCGACGACACCCCGACCGACACCGTCGACGACACCGCGACCGACACCTCCGGCGACAGCACGGACGACGCGACCGACCAGGACGACGCGACGGGCGACGAGTCGGACGGCTCCGAGCAGGAGCAGGTCGACGGCGAGGACCCGACGGCCGAGGGCCCGGGCGACGTGCCGCCGCTCACGGCGGAGTCGTGGGCGTTGGGCCCGCAGGGCACCCAGACCTTCAGCCAGTGGGTCAGCGCCGGCGCGAACGTCGGTCTGGTGCGCGGCGAGGTCGTCAGCTGCTTCGCGCAGGCCCGCCAGGACAAGCCGAACAAGCCGACCGTCGCGGACTGCCAGGCCCTCGCCGCGCCCCCCGTCGCCGCGGAGCCGGTCGCGCAGGCGCCGGTCCAGGAGCCGGTCGTCCCGACCGACGAGACCGACATCGAGGGCACGGCCGAGCCGGTGCCCGCGCCGACCGGGTCCAGCAGCACCGGCTCGGCCGGCGGACACGGGAACTCCGGCGGCCACGGCAACGGCAACAGCGGCAGTGGCAACGGGAACGGCAATGGCAACGGCAACGGCGGCAACCGGGGCAACGGCGGCGGCCCGCGCTGATCCGGCGGTGGGGCCGCGCTCAGGTGAGCGCGGCCCCACCGGCCAGCAGCAGGACGACGTCGAGCACCGTCAGGAGCATCACCGCGGGGAAGGCCAGCCGCCGGAACCGCTCGGTCCCGGACAGGGCCGCCACGACGACGGCGGGCACCGCGAGGCACAGGGCGGCCCACCCGGCCGGAGTCGGTGGGCCGTCGGGACCGAACACGAGCACCAGCGAGGCGGCGAACAGCAGCACCGCACCGGTGACGGCCGACGTCGCCGCGCCCATCCGGTGGGGCAGCCCGCGCACGCCGGTCGCGAGGTCGTCCTCGAGGTCGGGGGCGACGTTGGCCAGGTGCGCCGCGGCGCCCAGCGCCCCGCCGGCGGCCACCAGCCACCATGGCGCGGCCGGGGTGCCCGGGGCCGCCGCGACGACGCCGGCCGGCAGGAGTCCGAACCCGGTCACGTACGGCACGACGGACGCCGGGGTCCGCTTGAGGCCGGCGTTGTAGGCCCATCCGCTGGCCACGAGCGCCAGCAGCAGCAGGCCCGGGGCGAGGCCCAGCAGCAGGGACAGGACGACGGCGAGGACGACGCTGACGAGGGCCGCCGAGCGCAGCACCGAGGGGCTCACCGCGCCCTGCACGACGGGCTTGTCGACGCGGGCCACGGCCCGGTCGCGGTCGGCGTCGAGCCAGTCGTTGCTCCACCCGATGGACACCTGACCTGCGAGGACGGCCAGGCACACCAGCACCACCCGCCCCGCCGGCACGTCGGCGGCCACGGCGAGGAGGGTCGCCACCACGGTGACGGCGGCGGCCGGGCCGGGGTGCGTGGCCAGCACCAGCGCGCGTGCGGACGGGGTCCTCCGCAGGGGCTCCGCAGGCACATCGACCATGCCGGTGTCAACCCCTCCCAGGCGTACGAGGTGCCCTCTGACCTGCACCTTTGGCGATCTCGGGCCAGCCCTGGATGCAGTCTGCCGTGGTAGGCTGGGGACAGCGAAAGGGGTCACATCCACATGGGCTTCACTGTCGGCGAGACCGTCGTCTACCCGCACCACGGTGCGGCATTGATCGAGGCGATCGAGCAGCGCACCATCAAGGGCGTCGAGAAGGCCTACCTCGTGCTGAAGGTCGCCCAGGGCGACCTCACGGTGCGCGTACCGGCCGACAACGCAGAGATCGTCGGCGTCCGTGACGTCGTCGGTCAAGAGGGGCTGGACAAGGTCTTCGAGGTCCTGCGCGCCCCACACACCGAGGAGCCGACCAACTGGTCCCGCCGGTACAAGGCCAACCTCGAGAAGCTGGCCTCCGGCGACGTCAACAAGGTGGCCGAGGTCGTGCGTGACCTGTGGCGCCGCGACAAGGACCGTGGGCTGTCCGCCGGCGAGAAGCGGATGCTCTCCAAGGCGCGTCAGATCCTCGTCAGCGAGCTCGCGCTCGCCGAGGGCACCAACGAGGACAAGGCCGAGATCCTCCTCGACGAGGTCCTCGCCAGCTGAGCGCCGTCCCGCGCTCGTCGTAAGACCACCCAGACCACTCCCGTGTCCGCTGTCGGCATCGTCGCAGCGGCCGGGAGTGGTCTGCGTCTGGGGGCGGACCGTCCGAAGGCGCTCGTCCCGCTCGGCGGTCGGCCGCTGGTGGTCTGGGCCGTGGCCACGCTGCTCGACGGCGGGGTCGACGAGGTCGTCGTCGCCGTCCCGCCCGCCGAGCGGGAGGCCTTCGCCACCGTGCTGCGGGGCACGGCCACCCTGGTCGACGGCGGGGACACCCGCACCGCGTCGGTCCGCGCGGCGCTGGACGCCAGCGACCCGGGCGCGGCCGCCGTCCTCGTGCACGACGCCGCCCGCCCGCTGACCCCGCCCGGCGTGGTCGTCCGCGTGCTCGAGGCGCTGGCCGCCGGGGCCCCGGCCGTGGTGCCGGTGCTGCCGGTCGTCGACACCACGGTGGTGGTGGACGCCGACGGCGTCGTCACCGCCGCCCCCGACCGCGCCACGCTGCGCCGCGTGCAGACCCCGCAGGGCTTCTCCCGCGTGGTCCTGGCCGAGGCGTACCGAGCGCTGCCGCTCGGCGAAGAGCTGACCGACGACGCCGCCGTCGTCCGCGCCCTGGGCGTTCCCGTGCGCACCGTCGCGGGGGACGAGCGGGCCGCCAAGGTGACCGTCGCCCACGACCTGGCGCTCGCGGAACTGCAGGTGCAGCGATGAGCACCGAGCTGCCGCGGGTCGGCTCCGGGGTCGACGTGCACCCGGTCGAGAGCGGCCGCGCCTGCTGGCTGGCCGGGCTGGAGTGGCCGGGCGTCGACGGCTGCGCCGGGCACTCCGACGGCGACGTCGTCGCCCACGCGCTCACCGACGCCGTGCTCTCCGCGGCCGGGCTCGGCGACATCGGCGGCCTGCTCGGTACCGACGACCCCCGGTGGGCCGGTGCCCGCGGGGTGGCCGTCCTCGAGCACGTCCGCGAGGTGCTCGCCGAGGCCGGCTGGCGGGTGGGCAACGCCGCGGTGCAGCTGATCGCGCCCACGCCGAAGCTCGGCCCCCGCCGGGCCGAGGCCGAGGCGGCGCTGTCGGAGGCGCTGGGCGCACCGGTGAGCGTCACGGCGACGACGACCGACGGGCTGGGCCTGGTCGGCCGCGGTGAGGGCCGTGCGGCGATGGCCACCGCCCTGGTGGTCAGGAGCACCCGCCCGGGCTCCGTAGACTCCCCGCGGTGAGCCTCCGCCTCCACGACACCGCCGCCCGTGCGGTCCGCGCGTTCGAGCCCCTCCGGGCCGGCGAGGTCTCCATGTACGTCTGCGGCCTCACCGTGCAGGGGCCGCCGCACGTCGGGCACGTCCGGGCCGCCCTGAACTTCGACGTCCTCCGCCGCTGGCTGACCGCCACCGGGTACCGGGTGACCCTGGTCCGGAACGTCACCGACATCGACGACAAGATCCTGGCCAAGGCCGCGGCCAACGACGTGCCGTGGTGGGCGTGGGCCTACGAGAACGAGCTCGCCTGCACCCGCGCCTACGACGTCCTCGGCGTCGAGCCGCCGACCTACGAGCCGCGGGCCACGGGGCACGTGCCGGAGATGGTCGAGCTGATGCAGCGGCTGATCGACCGCGGGCACGCCTACGCCCTCGACGGCGACGTGTACTTCGACGTCCGCTCGTTCCCGGAGTACGGCGCCCTCACCGGCCAGCGGCTCGACGACCTCCAGCCGGCGGCCGACACCGAGACCGACGAGCGCAAGCACGACCCGCGGGACTTCGCGCTCTGGAAGGCCGAGAAGCCCGGCGAGCCGGAGACGGCGGCCTGGTCGACGCCGTGGGGCCGCGGCCGGCCCGGCTGGCACCTGGAGTGCTCGGCGATGGCCGGGAAGTACCTCGGTGCGGAGTTCGACATCCACGGCGGCGGTCTGGACCTGCGCTTCCCGCACCACGAGAACGAGCAGGCCCAGTCCCGGGCCGCCGGTGACGCCTTCGCCCGGTACTGGGTGCACAACGGCTGGGTGACCCTCGGCGGCGAGAAGATGAGCAAGTCGATGGGCAACACCGCGCTGGTCGACGAGGTCGTCACGCGGGTGCGCCCGGTCGAGCTGCGCTACTACCTGGTCACCCCGCACTACCGCTCGACGATCGAGTTCACCGACGCCGCCCTCCAGGAGGCCGGGGTCGCCTACCGGCGGATCGAGTCGTTCGTGAAGCGGGCGGTCGAGCGGGTCGGCGTCGTCGCCCCCGGCGAGCGGGTGCCGGCGTTCGACGCCGCCATGGACGACGACCTGCGCACCTCGGCCGCGGTGGGCGTCGTCCACGACACCGTGCACGAGGGCAACAGCGCCCTGGACCGGGGGGACGACGAGGCGACGGCGGCCGCGCTGGGCGCCGTCCGGGCCATGCTCGACGTCCTCGGGCTGGACCCGCTCGACCCGCGCTGGGCCGCCGGGGGGAGCTCCGACGGCCAGCTCGCCGAGGTCACCGACGGCCTCGTGCGCCTGGCGCTGGAGCAGCGGCAGGCTGCTCGCGCCCGCAAGGACTTCGCCACCGCCGACGCGGTCCGCGACCAGCTCACCGCTCTCGGCGTGCAGGTCGAGGACACCCCGGCAGGACCCCGATGGGAGCTGAGCCGCTGATGGCCGGCAACAGTCAGCGCCGAGGCCGGTCCACCGGCGCCGGCAAGAAGACCGCCAGCGCCGGGACCGGCGGCAAGAACCGCCGCTCGCTCGTCGGTCGGGGCGCCACCCCGCCCGCCGCGGAGCGTTACGGCCACCCCGCGCAGCGCAAGGCGCAGGCCGAGGCCCGGCGGCGCACCGAACGCGACCGCAGCCGCCAGCGCGCCGAGGAGGCACCGGAGCTGCTGCTGGGCCGCAACCCCGTCGTGGAGGCGCTGCGCGCGGCGATCCCGGCCACGGCGCTGTACGTGGTGACCGACGCCGGTCGCACCGACGAGCGGATCACCGAGGCGCTCACGCTGGCCGCCGACCGCGGGCTGCCGCTGCTCGAGGTCGGCAAGGCCGAGTTCGACCGGATGTCGAACTTCGCGCTGCACCAGGGCATCGGGCTGCAGGTGCCGCCGTACGACTACGCGCACCCGGACGACCTGCTGGACCTGGCCCGGAACTCCGGCCGGCCGCCCCTGCTGGTCGCGATGGACGGCGTCACCGACCCGCGCAACCTCGGCGCCGTCGTCCGCTCGGCCGCGGCGTTCGACGCGCACGGCGTGGTCGTGCCGCAGCGACGGGCGGTGGGCATGACGGCGTCGGCCTGGCGGACCAGCGCGGGTGCCGCGGCCCGCCTGCCGGTGGCCCGCGCGGTCAACCTCGCCCGCGCCCTGGGCTCCTACCAGGACGCCGGCCTGCAGACCGTGGGCCTGGCCGGGGACGGCGACGTCGACCTGCACGACTACGACGGCTTCGCCGACCCGGTGGCGCTCGTCGTCGGCGCGGAGGGCACCGGCCTGTCGCGGCTGGTGCGGGAGCGCTGCGACGTCGTCGTCCGCATCCCGATCACCCGGGAGACCGAGTCGCTCAACGTCAGCGTCGCCGCCGGCATCGCCCTCTACGCCGCGGCGGCCGCACGGCGGTGACGATGACATCGCGGTCCTCCGGACCGCACCGCGGCCAGGTGCCGTCCCCCTGAGCCGATGAGCCCCTCCGTCCTGCCCGGCGGGGACCCTCCGGGCCCGCCACCGAACCCGACAGCTCGTCGCCTCGGACTGCAGCCGCATCCCGAGGGGGGCTGGTTCCGGCGGACGTGGGCCTCGCCGGCGCTCCTCGACGGCGGCCGGCCGGCTGCCACGGCGATCCTCTTCCTGCTCGCGCCCGGTGAGCGGTCCGCGCCGCACGTGGTGGACGCCGACGAGCTGTGGCTCTGGCACGGCACCGGCACGCTGGCGCTGCGGGTGGGGGAGGAGCGGCTGGTGCTCGGGCCGGAGCAGCCGCAGGTGCTCGTGCCGGCCGGCCTGGAGCAGTCCACCGAGCCGGTGCACGACGAGGTGCTGGTCAGCTGTGTGGTCAGTCCCGGCTTCGAGTGGAGCGGTTTCCGGCTCGCGTAGCGGTCGCCGCAGGAAGTTCCTCCGGCAGGGTGTCGATCGGAGCTGTCGCCGTTCGTCTCCTTCACGACAGTCCGCACCAGCGACCAGGAGGACGACGTGAAGTACGTGGGTCTCATCTACCAGGGCTCGACCCCGCTGCCCGGCAGCCCCGAGTGGGAGGCGATGCCGGCCGAGGAGCAGCAGCGCGTCTACGCCGAGTACGGGGAGCTCAACCAGACGCCCGGCATGACCCCCGGGCTGCCGCTGGGCCTGCCGGAGGACGCGACGACGGTGCGGGTGGCCGACGGCCGCCCGCTGGTCACCGACGGGCCGTTCGTCTCGACGAAGGAGGCGATCGGCGGCTGGTTCGTCGTCGAGGCCGACGACCTGGACGCGGCCATCGCGGTGGCGGCCAAGGTGCCGGCCGCCCGGCTTGGCGGCGCCATCGAGATCCGGCCGGTCCAGACCTACTGGTGACCGGTCCGGCTGGGCTCGACGGCGCCTTCCGCGAGCACTGGGGTGTCGTGGTGGCGTCCCTGGCCGGCTTCCTCGGCGATCTCGACCTCGCCGAGGAGGCCGCCCAGGAGGCGTTCACCACCGCCGCCGAGCGCTGGCCGCGCGAGGGGACGCCGGCCAGCTCCCGCGCCTGGCTGATCACGACCGCGCGCAACCGGGCCGTGGACCGGATCCGGCGCGAGCGCGTGCTGGCCTCGAAGGTGGCGACGATGCAGGTGCCCGACGAGCCGCCCCCGCCGGAGCCGGCGACGTTCCGCGACGAGCGGCTGGAGCTGTTCTTCACCTGCTGCCACCCGGCCCTCGCCGTGGACGCCCAGGTCGCGCTGACGCTGCGCGCCCTGGGCGGGCTGACCACCGAGGAGATCGCCCGGGCGTTCCTCGTGCCGCCGGCGACGATGGCCCAGCGGCTGGTCCGGGCCAAGCGCAAGATCCGCACCGCCGGGATCCCGTTCCGGGTGCCCGGCCCCGACCAGCTGCCCGACCGGCTCGCCGCCGTCCTCGCGGTGGTCTACCTCGTGTTCAACGAGGGGTACGGGGGCCGGGGTGAGTTGGCCGCGGAGGCGCTCTGGCTGGGCACCGCGCTCGCCGACCTGCTGCCCACCGATCCGGAGGTGCACGGTCTCCTGGCGCTCATGCTGGTCAACGACTCCCGGCGCGACGCCCGGGTCGTCGACGGCGACGTGGTGCTCCTGGCCGACCAGGACCGGTCCCGGTGGGACGCTGCGGAGCTCGCCCGCGGCCGCGCCGTCCTCGACCGGGCCGTCGCACTCGGGGGCAGTGGCCCGTACGTGCTGCAGGCCGCCCTCGCCGTCCTGCACACCGAGGACCCGGTCGACTGGGTCCGGATCGAGGCGCTGTACCGCCGGCTGGGCGAGGTCACCGGCTCACCCGTGGTCGAGCTGAACCGCGCGGTCGCCGTTGCCGAGACCGAGGGCCCGGAGGCCGCCCTGCGGCTGGTGGACTCCCTCGGCCTCGAGGAGTACCGCTACCTGCACGCCACGCGGGCCGACCTCCTGCGCCGCCTGGGTGCCGACGCCGACGCCGCGACCGCGTACCGGCGGGCCCTGGAGCTCACCGAGGACCCGGCCGAGCGCCGCTTCCTCGAGCGGCGGCTCGCGGCGCTAGCTCAGTAGCTGGGCGACGGTGTAGATCACCAGGCCGGCGAGCCCGCCGACGACGGTGCCGTTGATCCGGATGAACTGCAGGTCCCGGCCCACCTGGAGCTCGATCCGCCGGCTGGTCTCCTCGGTGTCCCACCGCGCGACCGTGCTGCCGACGACGTCGGCGAGGTCGCCGGAGAACCGCTCGACGAGGTACCCGACCGCGCGCCGGGTCTGCCGCTGCACGAGCTCGCGCGCCGACGGATCGGTCTGCAGCAGCTGGGCGCCGTCGCGGATGAGGGTGGTCACCCGCGCGCGCAGCGCCGAGTCGGGATCGGCCGCCGCGGCCAGGAAGGCGTCCTTGGCGTTGGTCCACAGCGACGCCGACCAGGTCCGGATCGCCGGGTGCTCCAGCAGGTCCTTCTTGAACTCCTCGACCCGTGCCGCCGTCGCCTCGTCGGTCCGCAGCGCGTGCACGTAGGCCCGCAGCCGCGCGTCGTAGACCCGGCGCAGCTCGTGGTGCCGGTCGGCGCCGACCTCTTCCAGGAACTCCTGGAGGCCGGCGAACGCGCGGGTGAAGATCCGGTCGTCGACCCAGTCCGGCACCCAGGCCGGGGAGGCGTCACCGAGCTGGGCCCGGAACACGACGCGGTTCTCCTCGAGGAATCGCGCCATGTAGCGCAGCGCGGCCGACAGCACCTCCTGGTGCCGGTCGCCGTCGACGACGAGCTCCAGCACCCGGGCCAGGACCGGGGCGGCGGGGGTCTCGTGCAGCTTGCGGTCGACCAGCGCGGCGACGGCGGGCTGGATGTCCTCGTCGCGGAGCAGGTCGGTCACGCCCGACAGCGCGGCCGCGGCGTCCCCGGCGAGGCGCTCGGCCCGGCCGGGGGCGGCGAGGAACGCGCCCAGCCGGCCGGGGACGTCGACGGTGGCCAGCTTCTCCTCGACGACGGTGCGGGTGAGGAAGTTCTCCTGCACGAAGGCGCCGAGGCTGGCGCCGATCTGGTCCTTCTTGCGCGGGATGATCGCGGTGTGCGGGATCGGCAGCCGCAACGGGTGCCGGAACAGGGCGGTGACGGCGAACCAGTCGGCCAGCGCGCCGACCATCGAGGCCTCGGCGGTGGCCCGCACGTAGCCGACCCAGGCCCCGGCGTCCTCCCCGATCAGGACGCAGGCGAGGAAGACCGCGGCGGCGACCAGGAACAGGCCGGTCGCCAGCCGCTTCATCCGGGAGAGGTCCCGGGCCCGCTGGGGGTCGTCGAGCGAGCCCGCGAGGGGCGCGGTCGGGCGGGGTGCCGGCATCGTCTCCGAGCCTAGGCACCCCGCCCGGTCTCCGCGCCCGCGGTCACTTGGTGGCGGTCGCCAGGGACACGTCGACGGTGCGGGTCTCGCCGTCCCGCTGGACGGTCAGGGAGACCTTCTGGTCGGGCGCGTAGCTGCGCACGGCCGCGGTCAGCTCGGTCGACGTGGTGATCGGCCGGTCGCCGACCGCGGTGATCACGTCGCCGGCCGACAGGCCCGCCTCCGCCGCCGGGGAGCCCGGCTGCACCTGCACGACCTGCGCGCCGGTGCCGACCTCGCCCTCGCCGGCGGTGCGGGCGCTCACCCCGAGGTAGGCGGTGTCGGCCGACCCGTCGGCGATGATCTCCTCGGCGATCCGCTGCGCGGTGTTGCTCGGGATCGCGAAGCCGACGCCGATGTTGCCGCTCTGCCCCGACGAACCCGGGCCGCCCGAGGCCACGGTGGCGATGGCGCTGTTGATCCCGATCACCTGACCGGCCGCGTCGACCAGCGCGCCGCCGGAGTTGCCCGGGTTGATCGCGGCGTCGGTCTGCAGCGCGTCGATCACGGTGGCGTCGTCCTGCGTCGAGCCGGTGGCGACGGCGCGGTCGGTGGCGCTGACGATCCCGTCGGTCACCGTGTCGGAGAGCCCGAGCGGGGCGCCGATGGCCACCGCGAGGTCGCCCACCTGCACGTCGTCGGAGTCGGCGAACGTGGCCGGCGTGAGGTCGCTCGCGCCGTCCAGCTTGATCACGGCGAGGTCGGACGTCGGGTCGGTGCCGACGACCGTGGCGTCGTAGAGGGTGCCGTCGGAGGTGCGCACCTGCACCTGCGCGGTCGTGGTGCTGCTGTCGAGGGTGACCACGTGGTTGTTGGTCACGACGTAGCCGTCGTCGGTGAGGACGACGCCCGAGCCGCTGCCACTGGACGAGCCGCTGCTGACGTAGACGGTCACGACGCTGGGCGTGGCCTTGGCGGCGGCCGCCGTCACCGCGGTGGCGTTCTCCGGGTCGGTGATCGTCACCGCCTGGGCGGCCACGGGGGTCGAACCGCCGGAGCTCCCGCCGTCGTCGGCCAGGGTGGCGACGCCGGCTCCGGCGCCACCACCGATCAGGGCACCGGCGACCAGTCCGGCGACGCCGATCCGCAGCCGCCCGGACCGGCGGGCCGGCGCGGCCGGTGCCGTCAGGAACGGGCCGGCGGCGGGGGCAGGGGCGGTGTGCCAGACCTGCGCGGGCGGGGTGGGGGGAGCCGGGGGCGACCACGCCGGCGGCACGTGTCCCTGCGTTCCGGGCTGCGCTCCTGGCTGCTGCGGTGCTGCTGGGTGCTGGGGTCCGTTGCCGGTCCCGGCCCGGGGGTCCTGCTGGTCCATCTCGGTCTCCTCCTCCGGTGCAGCCGGTTCGCTGCTCCGGGGACCACGGTCGGCTCGCGGCCTCGGACCCGGCTGGACGGCGGCTGTGAGCTCCCTGGGACGACACGCCGGGGCACCGACACGCCGCCGGTGCGGTGTGGGCGCGGCCGGGGGGTGGGTAGAGCCCCGCCGCGGGCCACACTCCCGGTGGCGCCGCCCCTGCCCGACCCGCTCGTTCCGGAGGCCGTCCCGTGTCGTCCCGCGGTCTGCTCGTCCGTTGCCTCGCCTGTGCCGCGTTCCTCGTGGTCGGAGCGATCGCTCTCGTGGGCGGGTTGTCCCTCCGCCCGGCCGGGCTGCTGGCCGTGGGGCTGGCCGCCGTCGTCACCGGCGCTCTGGCGGCGGGCATCGCCCGCGAGGCCTCGGACGACGACCTGCGGGCCACGCTGGAAGCCACCTGGCAGACGGCGGCGTGGACGATCGGCGTACTGCTGGTGCTGGCCGGGGTCGCCGCGATCGCCGGTGCGCTGGTGACCACGCTCGTGGGGGCAGGAGCCGGAGTGGCCGGTCTCGCGGTCTGGCTGGCGCGCACGCGGCCGGCCGCGAAGCCGACGCGCGTCGTGCCGCCGTCCTCGGCCACGCCGGCCGCACCTGCCCGTCAGGCGCCTCCCGCGACGCCGCCCGCCCGCCCGGCCGCCGTCGTCACCGGCAACGTCGCCGGCACCCCGGCGTCCGGCGGTCCGCTGGCCGCGCTGCGCATCGAGGCGCTGGCCCAGGAGTGGGTGTCGACGTCGGCGGCGCTGGGGCTGACGCTGGACCCGCGGTCCCGGGCGGCGATCGTCCGTCGCCGGGAGGCCGTGCTCGACGAGCTCGAGCGGCGCGACCCGGCCGGCTTCGCCCGCTGGCTGGCCGCCGGTCCGCTCTCGGCCACCGACCCGGCGCGCTACCTCCGCGCGGGCGCGGCCGGCACCGACGCCGTCTGAGCCCTCCCCCGGGGGAGGGGACCGCGGCGACGGCACGGGTCGTCGCTGCCGTGTCCCTATCCTGGGGGTCGGCGCGGGCTCCCGCGTCCCGCCGACGTGGCGCAATTGGTAGCGCACCTGACTTGTAATCAGGCGGTTAGGGGTTCGAGTCCCCTCGTCGGCTCTCCCGGTCAGTCGAAGCTGCCCGCGCCGTCCACCCGGTGCGGCGCCCGGCGCTCCACCCGCTCGCGCTCCGTCCGCTCCTCGCGCAGCGCGGCCGCCGTCCCCGCCGGGTATCCCGCCTTGGCCACCCGGTGCTCGGTGGTCTCCACCATGAACGCCATCGAGAAGGTCAGGCCGATGAACAGCCCGCCGGCGGCCGCCGAGACCCGGTAGGCCCACGGCACCGGGACGGCGAGGCACAGCGCCACGAGGGGCAGCATCTGCACCACCGCCCGCGCGATGTGCCTGCGGATCCACCCGCGCTCGGTCGTGTCGGCCAGCACCCACGGCGAGAACCGCTCGGGCAGCCCGCCGCCGAGGGCGTAGCGGAGCCACCGGAGGGGCCCGGGCCGGGGCGGGGCCGGCTGCGCGGTCTGCTTCGTGCGCACGCCTCGACGGTAGGCCTCCCGGGTGAACCGCGGCAGCGCCATTGCCACGCAGATGTGACCGCGAGCACACTCCTCGCCGTCACTGCATCCCGAGGAGATCCCGTGCAGATCGCCCAGCTGCTCCGCCGCAAGGGCCAGGAGGTGGCCACGATCGACCGCGAGGCCACCGTCGCGGCCGTCCTCGCACTGCTCGCCGAGAAGGGGATCGGCGCCCTCGTCGTCTCTCCGGACGGGCGGACGATCGAGGGCATCGTCACCGAGCGGGACGTCGTCCGGGCGCTGCCCGAGCGGGGCGCGGCGCTGCTCGAGGAGCCGGTGTCGGCGGTCATGACCCCCGACGTGCGGACCTGCGTCGCCACCGCCTCGGTGCACGACCTGGCGCGCACGATGACCGACCACCGCATCCGGCACGTCCCCGTGGTCGAGGACGGCCGCATGATCGGCATCGTCTCGATCGGCGACGTCGTCAAGGCCCGGCTCGACGAGCTGGAGCAGGAGCGGGCGCAGCTGGTCGACTACATCCAGACCGCCTGACCGGCAGGTCGTGAGCCCGGCTCACGACCCGCCCCGGCCGGGCGTACGGTTCGACGGTGCAGGAAGGCCGGCTCGGGGTGCTGTGCGGCCTCGGGGCCTACCTCCTCTGGGGCGTCTTCCCGCTCTACTTCCGCCAGCTCGAGCCCGCCGGGGGCCTGGAGATCGTCGCCCACCGGGTGGTGTGGTCGGTCGTCTTCGTCGCCCTGCTGCTGACGGTGATCCGGCGGTGGCGGTCGGTGCCGCCGGTGGTGGCCGACCGGCGCGCCCTGCTCGTCCTGGCCGTGGCCGCCGTCCTGATCGCGGTCAACTGGCTGGTCTACGTCGTGGCCGTCAACTCCGGCCACGTGGTGGAGGCCTCGCTCGGCTACTTCATCAACCCGCTGGTCAGCGTCCTGCTGGGCGTCGTCTTCTTCGCCGAGCGGCTGCGGCCGATGCAGTGGACGGCGGTGGGCATCGCCACCGTCGCGGTCGTGGTGCTGACCGTCGACCACGGCCGGCCGCCCTGGATCGCCCTCGCCCTGGCGGCCAGCTTCGGCTTCTACGGCCTGATGAAGAAGCTCGTCCGGGTGGAGGCGGCACCGGGGTTGTTCGTCGAGACCGCGGTCCTGGTGATCCCCGCCGCGGTCTTCCTCGTGCTCCTGGAGGGGCGCGGCGAGGGGACGGCGGGCAGCGAGGGCGTCGGCCACCTGCTGCTGCTGATGAGCACCGGCATCGCGACCGCGGTCCCGCTGCTGCTCTTCGCCGCGGCCAGTCGCCGGGTGCCGCTGTCGACGATGGGGCTCCTGCAGTACGTGACCCCGCTGCTGCAGCTCGCCGTCGGCGTCTTCGTCTTCTCCGAGCCGATGCCCCCGGCCCGGCTGGCCGGCTTCGTCATCGTCTGGGTGGCGCTGGCGGTGTTCAGCCTCGACAGCCTGCGCAACGCCCGCGCCGGTGCCCGCCGGCGGGCTGCCGACACGGTGCCCGAGCCGGTCTGACGGGCTCCAGATCGTCGGTACCCCGGACTAGCGTCGCGGGTGTCGCGCCACTTCCCGGGCGCGCAGAACCGAAGGACGTCCGATGCAGTCCGATCCAGCCTCCGCGGTCTCCCCGCCGGGGGGCGAGGTGGTCCCGCCCGAGCCCGCCGCACCGGCGGCCGAGGCGGCTCTCCAGCACCCCGGCCCCGTCCTGACCGAGCGCGAGCTCGAGATGCTCGCCTTCGAGCGGCAGTGGTGGCGCCACGCCGGGGCCAAGGAGACGGCCATCCGCGAGCGCTTCGAGCTCGCTCCGACCCGGTACTACCAGGCGCTGAACGCGCTGGTCGACCGGCCGGCGGCACTGGCGGTCGACCCCCTGCTCGTGCGGCGTCTTCGACGGCTGCGCGCCGCGCGCGGGCAGCGTCGTTCGTCGCACCTGCTGGGAAATGACAACCGTGTTGTCTAGCCTCGACCACTGTGGGGAGGCATGACGCACCAGGCGGTGACGGACGCGACCGGGGGAACCCCTCGGCTCCGCTGAACCGTCGCCGTACCGACGCGGCGCTGCCGCCGCGGGTCGACGCCGCCGAGGACCCGGACGACCACCCCACCTCGCCGGCCCGCAGCCGGGCCGACCGGCGTCGCGACGGCCTGCTCGAGGCCGGGATCGACCCCGGTCGTCCGCCCCGCCTGGGCCCGCCCGCGCCTCCCGCGGCGGCCCGCCCGTCCGCGCCGGGCCGCCCGGCAGCGGCACCACCTGCGGGGCCCACGCCGGCGGTGGCCACCGCAGCCGCGCCGCCTGCCGGCCGACCGCGGCCGGTCGAGCCCCCGGCACCCTCCCGGGCCCGCCCCGTGGCCGCCCCGGCGGTCGCCGGGGCATCCACCCGGGCAGCCGCTCCCGCCGCGCAGCCCGCGGCGTCCGCCCGGGCAGCCGCTCCCGCCGCGCAGCCCGCGGCGTCGGCCGGGCCGCGGACCACCATGGCCCCGTTCCAGGCGGTGCCCGCGCCGGCGCCGACCGAGCACCCGTCCGCGCCGCTGCCCGACGTGTCCTCCCCGTCGTGGGACCGCGCCTGGCTGGACGAGGCGCCGCCCGCCGACGCGCCGGCGACCGTCGTCCCCACCGTCGGCCAGCGTCCCGGCAAGGCCTCCCGCGCCCCCGTGGCGCCGTCCCCCGCCGTTCCCAACGGGAACCCGGCCTACCGCGACTGGACCCGGCCGTCGGGCTCGGGGGCGGCACCGGCGACGACCGCCATCCCCGACCGGGAGATCGTCCGCGACCGGGTCGCGGCGCCCGAGACCGTCGTCCCGCCCACCGAGGTCCCGGCTCTCGCGGCCCCCGCCACGGAGGTGCCCGACGCCGGCCCGCACGAGGTGGACGCTCCCGCGGACGACCGGTTCTCCGGCGGTCGCGGTTCCGGCCTCCCCGACCAGGGCCGGGGCGAACGGCCCAGGTCGACCGGTCCCACCAGCGGATCGCAGACCGGGGTGGTGGGTGGCCGGGCCGCGCTGCGCGCCGAGCGCCGGGCCGCCGAGGAGGAGCGACGCCGCGAGGACAAGCGCAACGGCGTCAAGCACGTCCGGGTGACCGTCCCCGGCACGGAGGAGGACGAGCCGCGCCCGACCCGCCGACGCGGGGTGGGTGCACTGGTGGCCGTCGTGGTGGTCGCCCTGCTGGTGCTCGGCGTGTACTCCTTCGCCTCCCCGGAGACCCAGGAGGCCTCCGACGACGGCCGTGCCGCGGTGCCCACCACCTCCGCGCCGCTGCCGACCAGTGCCGCGCTGCCGCCGCTGAGCGCCGAGCCGCTGCCACCGGTGGACCAGGCGCCGGCCACGCCGGTGCGGGTGCCGGTCAGCGTCCTCAACTCCACCGACGTCACCGGCCTGGCCGGCGACATCGCCGACGTGCTCGGCGAGGGCGGCTGGCCCACGCTCGAGACGGGGCCCTACCCGGGCACCGACGTCGCGGTGACCACCGTGTACTTCACCGAGGGGAACGAGGCCCAGCGGCAGTCCGCGCTGCAGCTGGTCGAGGCACATCCCGAGGTGTCCGGTCCGGCGGTGCGCTTCTTCGAGGTCTCGGCGGCCGCGGCCGACGGGCTGGTCGTGGTCGCCGCCGGAGACTGGACGCCCTGACGCATCCGGCCTCCCGGCGCCGGCGGAACACTCCCGTGACGCCGTCCGTTGGCCGCTCCGTGCGCCCTCCCCGCGGGCCCGATCGTCCCCGCCCGCGCCCCGGCGCCCGGTCGACGCTCGTCGCCCTGCTCACGCTCCTGCTCTCCGGCGCCCTGCTCGTCGTCCCCGCGTCCGCCTCCGCGGCCGGGGTGAGCACCGAGGACGCCACGGTCGCGTCCGGGACCGGGGACGACGCGGTGGAACTGGACACCACGCTCTACCTGCCCGACGGCGACGACCCCGCCCCGGCGGTGGTCCTCGCGCACGGCTTCGGCGGCAGCAAGGAGTCGGTGGCCGACGACGCCCGTGACCTCGCCGGGCGCGGGTTCGTCGTCCTCACGTTCTCCGCGCGCGGCTTCGGCGCCAGCACCGGCCGGATCGGCCTGGACGACCCGCGCTACGAGGTCGCCGACCTCTCCACGCTGCTGGACCTGCTCGCCGACCGGGACGACGTCCTGCTCGACGGGCCGGGCGACCCGCGGGTGGGCGTCGCCGGCGCCTCCTACGGCGGGGCGCTCTCCCTGCTGGGAGCGGCCTACGACGACCGCGTCGACGCGATCGCCCCGCAGATCACCTGGAACTCGCTGTCGGCCGCGCTCTTCCCGAACTCGTCCGGCACCGTCGACGCCGCGACGGTGGCGGCCACGCCGCAGGGCGAGGGCGGGGTCTTCAAGCGGCTGTGGGCCGGGCTGTTCTTCGGCGTCGGCTCGGTGCCCACCGGCGGCGGGCTGCTCGACGTCCTGGGCGGCGGGGGAGCGGACCAGGTCGGTGCTCCGGACCTGACCGACATCGACCCGGGCACGCTGGACCCGGCCGCCGTCGAGGAGTTCCTGACCTGCGGCCGGTTCCGCGCCGACGTCTGCACGGCCTACCAGCAGGCGGCCGCGACGGGGACGCTGACGCCGGAGATCGCCGAGGTCCTCGACCGGAGCAGTCCGGCCGGTGTGCTGGACCGCATCTCCGCGCCCACGCTGCTGATCCAGGGCACCCGGGACTCGCTGTTCGGACTCGGCCAGGCCGACGCGAACGCCCGGGGGATCGCCGCCAACGGCACTCCCGTGCGGGTGGTCTGGTACGACGGCGGCCACGACGACAGCGGCTCCGACCGGACCGCGGCCGGGCTGCGCGACGAGGTCGCGGACTGGTTCTCCTGGTACCTGCGCGACGAGGGCGACCCCGCGCGGGGCAGCGACCCCGGCACGGGCTTCGAGTTCCCCGCACCCACCGGCGTCGCGACCAGCGGCCTGACCGTGCAGGGCGGCAGCGCCGCGCGGACCGTCGTGGCCGGGGCGTACCCGGGCCTGGCCGGCGACCGGCCGGCCGAACGCGACGCGGTCGCGCTCTCCGGGCCGGCCCAGCCGGTCGTCACCCCGGCCGGCGGGGCACCCGCGGCGCTGACCACCGTGCCGGGGCTCGGCGCGGTGACCGCGGCGCTGGGCGGGACGACCCTCGAGATCCCGGGACAGTTCGCCACCTTCGCCAGTCGGCCGCTGACCGCCGCCGTCGAGGTCGTCGGCGCCCCCACCGTCGACCTCGCGGTCTCCTCGCCCCGCGGTGAGGCCGTGCTCTTCGCCAAGCTCTACGACGTCGATCCCGACGGCGGCCTGACGCTGCCGTCGGGCCTGGTCGCGCCGGTGCGGCTCAGCGGCATATCGACCGATCCGGCCACGCCGACCGAGGTGTCCGTGACCCTGCCCGGCATCGTGCACCGGTTCGAGGTGGGCCACATCCTGCGCGTCCTCGTCTCGACCACCGACCAGGCGTTCGCCCTCCCGGCGGAGCCGGCGGTGTACTCGGTGGCGCTCGCGGATGGGGACGGCGCGGTGCTCGCCGTGCCCGAGGTCGACGGCACCCCGGTCGGCACCAGCGGGAGCGCCCGCTGGTGGGTGCTGCTCGGTGTGCTGGCGGCCCTGGCCCTGCTCGGCTGGCTCGCCGCGCGGCTGTGGGGTCGCCGGCAGCGGCGCCGGACGTCGCGGGTGGAGCCCGACGGCGAGGACGTGCCGCTGCGGTTCGAGGGGGTCACCAAGGCCTACAAGGACGGCTTCGTCGCCGTCCGGGACCTGTCGTTCGAGGTGCGGCGCGGCCAGGTCCTGGGCCTGCTCGGCCCCAACGGCGCCGGCAAGACGACGTCGCTGCGGATGCTCATGGGGCTGATCCGGCCCACCGAGGGGCGGATCAGCGTCTTCGGGCACTCGGCCGGCCCGGGCGCTCCCGTCCTCTCCCGGCTGGGGTCCTTCGTCGAGGGCACCGGCCTGATGCCGCACCTGTCCGGCCGGGACAACCTGCGGCTGTACTGGGCGGCGACCGGCCGGCCCGACGCGGACGCGCACATGGACGAGGCGACCGAGGTCGCGGGCCTGGGCGCCGCGATCGACCGGCCGGTGCGCCGCTACAGCCAGGGCATGCGCCAGCGGGTCGCGATCGCCCAGGCGATGCTCGGCCTGCCCGACCTGCTGGTGCTCGACGAGCCGACCAACGGCCTCGACCCGCCCCAGATCCACGCCATGCGCGAGGTGCTGCGCTCCTACGCGGCGACCGGGCGCACGGTCATCGTCTCCAGCCACCTGCTCAGCGAGATCGAGCAGACCTGCAGCCACGTCGTCGTCATGGCCAAGGGGCAGAAGATCGCCCAGGGCACCGTGGAGGAGATCGTCGGGACCGGTGGTCAGGTCCTGGTGGGGGTCGCCGCCGGTGACACCGAGCGCGCGATCGCCGTCCTGCAGTCGCTGCCCGGGGTCACCGCCGAGCGCACCGACGACGGTCTGGTCGCCGACCTCGGCGAGGGCACGACCCGGGCGCAGGCGCTGCAGACGCTCGTGGCCGCGGACCTGGCGGTCGACCAGTTCACCCCGCGGCGGCGGCTCGAGGACGCGTTCCTGGCACTGGTGGGGGAGTCGTGACCGCTCCGGAGCACGTGCAGCCGACCGGAGCGGTGGCCGGCTACCGGCCGGAGCGCACCCTGCGGTTGTCGGTGGAGCTGCGCCGGCAGTTCAAGCGGCGGCGCACCCTCGGCGCGCTCGCGCTCATGGTGGCGCTGCCGCTGATCCTCATCGCGGCCTTGAAGTTCGGGGCGAGCGACGACGCGCAGGAGAACAGCCGGCTGAACCTGGTCGACGTCGCCACCTCCAGCGGGCTGAACTTCACGCTGTTCGTGCTCTTCGCGACCACCGGGTTCTTCCTGGTCGTGGTCTACGCGCTGTTCTTCGGCGACACCGTCGCCAGCGAGGCGTCCTGGGGGTCACTGCGGTACACGCTCGCGACACCGGTGCCCCGGATGCGGCTGCTGCGGCAGAAGTTCGCCGCCGCGCTGTTGCTGTCCGGTGGCGCCCTCGTGGTGCTGACCGCCGTGGCGGTGGTCGCCGGCGGCATCGCCTTCGGGTTCGACGCGATCCGGACGCCACTCGGGGTCACCCTCGACCAGGGCGAGGGGATGCTGCGGCTCGCGGGGATGGTCGGCTACCTCGCCGTCCACCTGCTCGTCGTCGGCACGCTGGCCTTCTGGTTCTCGACGATCACCGACGCGCCCCTGGCCGCCGTCGGCGGTGCGGTGTTCACGATGTTCGTGTTCGCGATCCTCGACCAGGTGGAGCAGCTCGGCTCGATCCGCGACTGGTTCCCGACCGCGGGGGAGTTCGCCTGGACCGACCTGCTGCAGACGCCGGTCGACTCCGGTGACCTGTTCCGTGGCGTCGTCCAGTCGCTGGTCTACGCGGCCGTCTTCACCGCGCTCGGCTTCCGCCACTTCGCCCGCCGCGACGTCACCTCCTGAGTGGAGTGCGGGAGCGCAGGAAACCTGCGCTCCCGCACTCCGCTACAGCGAGGCGCGGACGGCCTGGGCCCAGCCCTCGCCCATGGGCGCGTCGGTCACCGCGGCGTTCGGGACGGCGTCCAGTCGCGCGCGCATCCCGTCGACCGCGGCGCCGTTCGCGGTGATCCAGAGCCGGCCGACGGCGGGGGCCATCTCGAGGTCGCTGACGCTGTCGCCGATCGCCACGGCGTCGGCCGGGTCGATGCCGCGCCGCTCGAGGTCCCAGGCGATCGCCGCGCCCTTGGAGATGCCGCGGGGCATCAGGTGGTAGACGTGCGGCGGCGCCGGGTCGGCGTCCAGGGTCATGTGCGACCCCGCACGGATGGCGCCGTTGTCATTGAGGGTCAGCCACTCGTACCCCTGCTCGGCCAGCTCGGCGTCGACGGCCAGCGGATCGACCCGGCCGCGGAGCAGGGCGTCGCTCTCGTGCGTCGCGTGCCAGGGCGCGTGCCACTCCAGCCGGCCGGCGTGCCGGGCCAGCAGGTCCTCCACCACGCGGGTCTCGGCGAAGACGTCCATGGGTGTCCGGCCGGAATGGTGGTCGGGCATCGCGCCCGTGAGCAGGTGCCGGTCGCGGCCGGAGTTCCAGCTGACCACCGCCCCCAGCTCGGCGATGGCGCCGTCCGCGGCGAAGATCCGCCCGGCCTCGATCACCTGCTCCAGGGTCCGCCCGCTGACCAGCACGAGCGCGACCCCCGCGCGGTGCAGCTCGAGCAGCGCGGTGGCCGGGTCGGCGGTGAGGTCGCGGCCGGCGGTGTGCCAGAAGGAGCCACGCGGCCCCACCATCGTGCCGTCGAGGTCGGTGTAGACGATGCGGGGAGCCACGCGAGCAGTCTGGCCGCGCGGGGAGGGCCGCCCGGACGCGGGTAGCATGACCGCGTTCCACTCATCCAGAGGGGCAGAGGGACACGGCCCGATGAAGCCCCGGCAACCGCGATGACGCAGCTCCCGAGCTGCGCCCATCGGCAGGTGCCAATTCCGTCCCGCGCGGCTCGACGGCCCGATGCGGGGAAGATGAGGAGGTAGTCGTCGCATGACTCTGACCGCTCCCGGTTCTCTGCAGGCCGACTCCAGCGAGGGCGGCCCCGTCGCCCCGTGTCCGGCCCGCGGCCTGGTCTGTCGCAACTGCGGCGCCACCTTCGGCCTGATCGCCGAGCACGCGTGCGCCGAGTGCTTCGGCCCGCTCGAGGTCGACTACGACCCGGAGATCATGCGAGCGGTCACCCGCGAGCAGATCGAGGCGGGCCCGCAGAACATCTGGCGCTACGTCGCGCTGCTGCCCGTGGGCCAAGACCCGGCCGGCCGCGTCTCGCTGGACCCGGGAATGACCCCGCTGGTGCGCGCCGACCGGCTCGCCACCGAGCTGGGCCTCACCGGCGGGCTGTGGGTGAAGGACGACTCGGCCAACCCCACCCACTCGTTCAAGGACCGGGTGGTGAGCCTCGCCGCCACCGCTGCCAAGGGTCTCGGCTACACGAAGATCGCCGCGGCCTCGACCGGCAACCTCGCGAACTCGGTGGCCGCCCACGCCGCCCGCGTCGGCCTGCCCTCCTTCGTCTTCATCCCCTCCGACCTCGAGCCGGGCAAGGTCGTGCAGTCGGCGGTCTACGGCCAGACGCTGGTCGCCGTCGACGGCTCCTACGACGACGTCAACCGGCTGACCAGCGAGCTCGCCGAGACCGACGAGTTCGAGGACTGCGCCTTCGTCAACCAGAACGTCCGGCCCTACTACGCCGAGGGCTCCAAGACGATGGGCTACGAGATCGCCGAGCAGCTCGGCTGGCGGATCCCGGCCCAGGTGGTCATCCCGATGGCGTCGGGCTCGCTGCTCACCAAGGTGGACAAGGCCTTCAAGGAGCTCGTCGCCGCCGGCATCGTCGAGGCGTCGGAGTGGACGATCTTCGGCGCCCAGTCGGCCGGCTGCGACCCGATCGCCACCGCCTTCGACAACGGCTGGGACGTCGTCAAGCCGGTCAAGCCGACGGGCATCGCCAAGTCCCTCAACATCGGCAACCCCGCCGACGGCCCCTACGCGCTGGACGCGATCCGGCGCACCGGCGGCTCGGTCGGCCGGGTGGGCGACGACGAGATCGTGCAGGGGATCCGCGACCTGGCCCGGACCACCGGCGTCTTCGCCGAGACCGCCGGCGGCGTCACGATCGGCGTCCTCCGGCAGCTGGTCGCCGACGGCCGGCTGGACCCGGCGAAGGAGACCGTCGTCCTGAACACCGGCGAGGGGCTCAAGACCCTCGACCCGCTCGAGCCCGTCGTCGGCCCGACGCACCGGGTGGAGCCCTCGCTCAGGTCGGTCCGGGCGGCCGGGCTCATCACCTAGACGGCCCGGTCCCGTCACCCGATCGGGTGGCGAGACCGGAAAGTCCGCGTGCTCGTGGCCGCGTCGCACGCCGATCGGCTGTGTCGAAGGTCTCCTTGTCGTAGCCTTCCGCGCGGTTCGAGTTCCACGCACGTGTCCCGACGGGCGGAAGAGCGAGTAACCCGGCTCCCGGAATCCGGGAGATCCGTCCGCACGCACGAACGTGGGAGCACACGTGGCACAGGGCAGCGTGAAGTGGTTCAACGCCGAGAAGGGCTTCGGCTTCATCGCCGTCGACGGCGGCCAGGACGTCTTCGTCCACTACTCGGCCATCCAGATGGACGGCTACAAGAGCCTCGACGAGGGCCAGCGGGTCAGCTTCGAGGTCGTGCAGGGCGAGAAGGGTCCCCAGGCCGACGCCGTCCGCGCCGTCTGAGTCCGGGAGTCCTCACAGAGGCCCGGTTCCCCGAGAGGGGAGCCGGGCCTCTGTCGTGTCCGGTGGCGGGAGTCCTCGACCGCGAGGCATAGGAAGCTCTCCCCACGTCTGGCGCCCGAAGACGTGGGGATTGCTTCCCATGCCTGTCGCGGCGGCTGCGGGAACAGCTCGCCCGGAACCCCCGTTCTTGCACTCGGCAGGGGCGAGTGCCAGACTCGGATTGGCACTCGACAGTGCCGAGTGCCAATCAGGTCGGAACGGTGAGGCAGCGGGATGCGGGCCAAGAGTGCCTGCCACCCCCCGATGTCGTCCGTCGCGGGCGCCCACCCGACCTGCAGTGATCCATGCATGGAGGACATCACCACATGGCCAAGATGATCGCCTTCCAGGAAGAGGCGCGCCGCGGTCTCGAGCGAGGGATGAACACCCTCGCCGACGCCGTCAAGGTGACGCTCGGCCCCAAGGGCCGCAACGTCGTCCTGGAGAAGAAGTGGGGCGCTCCCACGATCACCAACGACGGTGTCAGCATCGCCAAGGAGATCGAGCTCGAGGACCCGTGGGAGAAGATCGGCGCCGAGCTGGTCAAGGAGGTCGCCAAGAAGACCGACGACGTCGCGGGTGACGGCACCACCACCGCCACCGTGCTCGCCCAGGCCCTCGTCCGCGAGGGGCTGCGCAACGTCGCCGCCGGCGCCAACCCGATGGCCCTGAAGAAGGGCATCGAGAAGGCCGTCGCGGCCGTCACCGAGTACCTGCTCTCGACGGCCAAGGACGTCGAGACCAAGGAGCAGATCGCCGCCACCGCGTCGATCTCCGCCGCCGACCCGGCCATCGGCGAGCTCATCGCCGAGGCGATGGACAAGGTCGGCAAGGAAGGTGTCATCACCGTCGAGGAGAGCAACACCTTCGGCCTCGAGCTCGAGCTCACCGAGGGCATGCGCTTCGACAAGGGCTACATCTCGCCCTACTTCGTGACCGACACCGAGCGCATGGAGGCCGTCCTCGACGACCCGTACGTGCTCGTCGTCAACTCGAAGATCAGCTCGGTCAAGGACCTGCTCCCGCTGCTGGAGAAGGTCATGCAGTCGGGCAAGCCGCTGGCGATCATCTCCGAGGACGTCGAGGGCGAGGCCCTCGCGACCCTGGTGGTCAACAAGATCCGCGGGACCTTCAAGTCCGTCGCGGTGAAGGCCCCCGGCTTCGGTGACCGCCGCAAGGCCATGCTGACCGACATCGCCATCCTCACCGGTGGCCAGGTCATCAGCGAGGAGGTCGGCCTCAAGCTCGACAACGCCGGCGTCGACCTGCTCGGCCGCGCCCGCAAGGTCGTCGTCACCAAGGACGAGACGACGATCGTCGAGGGCTCGGGCGACAGCGACCAGATCGCCGGTCGCGTCAACCAGATCCGCGCCGAGATCGAGAAGTCGGACTCCGACTACGACCGCGAGAAGCTGCAGGAGCGCCTGGCCAAGCTGGCCGGTGGCGTCGCCGTCATCAAGGCCGGCGCCGCGACCGAGGTCGAGCTCAAGGAGCGCAAGCACCGCATCGAGGACGCGGTGCGCAACGCCAAGGCCGCCGTCGAGGAGGGCATCGTCGCCGGTGGTGGCGTCGCCCTCGCGCAGGCCACGGCCGTCGCGTTCGACAAGCTCGAGCTCGAGGGTGACGAGGCGACCGGTGCCAACATCGTGCGCGTCGCGCTCGAGGCCCCGCTGAAGCAGATCGCGATCAACGCCGGCCTCGAGGGTGGCGTCGTCGCGGAGAAGGTCCGCAACTCCGACACCGGCTGGGGCCTCAACGCCGCCACCGGCGAGTACGTGGACCTGATCAAGGCCGGCATCATCGACCCGGCCAAGGTCACCCGCTCGGCGCTGCAGAACGCCGCCTCCATCGCGGCGCTCTTCCTCACCACCGAGGCCGTCATCGCCGACAAGCCGGAGAAGAACGCCCCGGCCATGCCCGGTGGCGACGGCGGCATGGGCGGCATGGACTTCTGAGTCCCGCCGCTGCCTCCCGGTAGCACCCAGCACGTCCCGGCAGGGGCGGTCCGCTTCGGCGGGCCGCCCCTGTCGGCGTCTCCGGCTCAGTCCTGCTCGGGGGCCGGGCCCAGGACCCAGCCGCACGGCCCGGGCAGCTCGAGGGCGGCCTCCGGGCCCCACGACCCGGGGGCGTAGGGCTGCACCTCCGGCGGCTTCTGCTGCAGCGGGGCAAAGGCCGCCCACGCCCGGGCGAGGCCCTGGCTGCTGGTGAACAGCGACCGGTCGCCGGTCACGACGTCGTGCAGCAGGGAGACGTAGGGCGGCAGCGGCGTGCCGCCGGAGACGTCGGACAGCTGGAGCACGGCCGTCCCCGTGGACAGCTCCAGCCCCGGGCCGGGCCGCTTGGCGACCAGCCGCAGCTCGACGGCGCCCGAGCCGGACAGCGACAGCGTCAGCACGTTGCCCTGGCCCGGGATGTCGTCCAGCGGACCGTCGGGCGTCCGCAGGCACAGGCTGACCCGCTGCTCGCTGGCGGCCATCCGCTTCCCCGTGCGCAGCAGGAAGGGCACGTCGCGCCAGCGGTCGGTGTCGACCCAGAGCCGGGCGGCCACGAAGGTGTCGGTGGCCGAGTCGTCGTCGACTCCTTCGATGTCGGTGTAGCCCTCGAACTGCCCGAGCACGACGTCGTCGGGGTCCAGCGGGCGGAACGCGTCGAGCACGCCCTCCCTCGCCGCCAGCAGGTCGGCGGCGGCGAGGCTGACGGGTGGCTCCATCGCCACCTCCGCGGCCAGCTGGAACAGGTGGGTGACCAGCATGTCCAGGGCCGCGCCGGTGGCGTCGTAGAACGTGGCGCGCTGGGCGACGTCGAGCTCCTCCGGCACGTCGATCTGCACCTGGGCGACGTGCTCGCGGCTCCACAGGTGCTCGAACATGCCGTTGGCGAACCGGAGCACGTGCAGGTCCTGGGTGCCCTCCTTGCCGAGGAAGTGGTCGATCCGGAACACCTGCTCCTCGTCCAGCACCGACAGGACCAGCTCGTCGAGCTCCCGGAAGGAGTCCGGGGAGGTGCCGTACGGCTTCTCGTAGACGACGCGGGCGTTCTCGGTGAGGCCGTGCGCGTCCAGGCCGCGGGTCAGCCCGTCGAAGGCCGACGGCGGGACGGCGAGGTAGTGCACGTACTGCACGCCGTCCCCCAGGTCCTCGCGGGCCTCGGCGAGGACGTCGAGCAGGCTGCCGGGGTCGTCGCTGTCGAACCCGCCGCCGGCGAAGCGCAGCCGCTCCGCGAACGCCGGCCAGGAGTCCGCCGCATCGTCATCGCCGTCCCCGAGCGGGCCGAACTCCTCGAGGGCGTCGTGCACGAGGTCGGCGAAGTCCACGTGCGAGACGTCGCCGCGGCCGTTGCCGATCAGCCGCCAGTCCCGGGGGAGGAGGTCGAGGCGGGCGAGCTCGAAGAACGCCGGCAGGACCATCCGGCGGGCGAGGTCCCCGGTGGCGCCGAAGACGACGAAGACGGTGGGCGGCAGGTCGGGAGCGGACACGGGCAGCCTGTGCCCCGGACGGGGGACCGTCACGCGTCGGTGCCGCCGGACCCGGGTAGGCGGTCGCGGTGAGCGTGGTCATCGGGACGTCGGGGTGGCAGTACCGCGACTGGCGCGGGCGGCTCTACCCGCAGCGGCTGCCGCAGCGGCTCTGGCTCGAGCACCACGCAGCCCTGTTCGCCACCGTGGAGAGCAACGCCGCCTTCTACCGCCTGCCCGAGCAGCACACCTTCGAGGCGTGGCGGCAGCGCACCCCGCCGGACTTCCGCTGGGCGGTCAAGGCCAGCCGGTTCCTCACCCACATCAAGCGGCTGCGGGAGCCGCAGGAGCCGGTGGCCCGGCTGATGGAGCGGGCAGCGGGCCTGGGGGAGCGGCTGGACGCCGTCCTCCTGCAGCTGCCGCCGACGCTGAAGGCGGACGCCGCCCTGCTCCAGGAGTGCCTGGCCTGCTTCCCCCCGACCGTGCGGGTCGCTGTCGAGCCGCGGCACGACAGCTGGTGGACCGACGAGATCCGGGCGTTGCTCGAGCGCTACGGCGCGGCGCTGTGCTGGGCGGACCGGGCCGAGCGGCCGATCGCCCCGCTGTGGCGCACCACCGACTGGGGCTACCTGAGGTTCCACACCGGCGCCGAGGGGTGGGGGTACCCGCCTGCGGTGCTGCAGACCTGGGCCGACCGGCTCGCCGCGACCTACGGCGACACCGAGGACGTGCTCGTCTACTTCAACAACGACCCGGGCGGGAACGCCGTCGTCGACGCGGTCGGGTTCGCCGAGGCGGTCCGCCGGGCCGGCCGGACGCCGACCCGCGTGCCCACCCGCGACCAGGCGACCGGAGCCGCCTGGACGGGGGAGGAGCGGACGCCGGCTCAGTCGTCGTCGGAGCCGTGTCCCGAGGAGTCGCCGTCGTCGTGACCCGACCCGGAGTGGTGCCCGGAGTCGTCGTCGGAGTCGTCGTCCACGTCGTGCGAGCCCGAGTCGTCGGCGCCGGACGGCGATGCGGAGGTGGGGCCGGCCGTGGGCCCGGCGGTGTGGTCGTCGTCCTCGGGGTGGTCGCGTCCGCTGCCCGACCCGCTGGTGCTGCCGGACCCGCTGGAGATGCTGCCCGGGCCGGAGTTGCCGGTCCGCGGAGCCGCCGGGCCGGCCGGGGTCGGGCGCGGCGCGTGCGTGCCGTCGACCCGGCCGTCGGAGTCGTCGGGGGAGGACGTCGCGCTCGGGACGGCGGTCGGAGTGCCCGTGGCGGGCGGGTCCTCGTCGCTGTCGTCCAGGTCGTCGGGGCTGTCCATGCCGGAGTCGTCGGTCTCCGCCTCGTCGTCGGCCACGGTGTGCGGGCGCGCGTCGTCGTCGGACGAGTCGGGCAGGTCGAGCGGGGTCACGCCCTCGACCACCGACGCCACGCCGTTCTGGATCGGATCCGGCAGGGCACCGGTGAAGCCGGCGCCGGTCACCCCGGCGACGGCGATGCCCACGCCGGCAGACACCTGCGCGACGGTGGAGGCGGAGGCGACCTTGGCGGCCAGGGCGGCGAGACCCGTGATCAGCGGCATACCGGTGTGATCGGCAGCACGACGCAGAACTTGAATCGTGAAGGACCTCTAGAGGGGCGACGGGTCCTCGCGGTGCTCGACGCCGAGCGCGCGGGCGGCCCGGCCGAGCACGTCCTGCACCGCCACGGTGTCGGCCAGCGGCATGACCGGGCTCTCCGTGGCACCCGCCTGCAGGCACCGGGTGACCTCGATCAGCTCGTGGCTGTACCCGGTGCCCAGCGGCGGCCGGGTGATCGTCTCGGGCTCGGCGCCGAAACGGTTCAGCACGATCGTGTCGGGGTGGTGGAAGCGCGGCCGGACGTCGATCCAGCCACCGGTCCCCATCACCCGCGCCGCCCCGGGCGTCGGGTACCGCAGTGAGGTCGTCAGGGTCGCGCTGCGGCCGTCGGCGTACCCGAGCAGCAGCGCGGCCTCGGCGTCGACGCCGGTCGGGAAGGTCGATCCGGCGACGGCCACCGTGTCCGGCGTGCCCAGCAGCATCTGCGCGAACGAGACCACGTAGACGCCCAGGTCGAGCAGCGCGCCACCGCCGAGCTCCAGAGCGAACAGCCGGTCGGCCGGGTCGTACTCGCGGGCGACGCCGAGGTCGGCCTGTACGGACCGGACCTCACCGATGGCGCCGTCGGCGATCAGCTCGCGGAGCGCGACCACCGCGGGCTGGAACCGGGTCCACATGGCCTCCATGACGAAGACGCCGGCCGCTCGCGCTGCCGCCACCACCTCGGTGGCTCCCTCGGGCGTCGCGGTGAAGGCCTTCTCGACCAGCAGCGCCTTGCCGGCCGCGATCGCACCCAGGGCCACGGCGGCGTGCTGGGCGTGCGGGGTGGCCAGGTAGAGGACGTCGACGTCGGGATCGGCGAGGATCTCCGCGTACGAGCCGTGCGAGCGGGGGATGCCGTGCCGCCGGGCGAAGTCGGCGCCCCGCTCCGCCGACCGGGAGGCCACCGCGGTCACCCGCGCCCCCTCGACGTGCGCGAAGTCCGGCAGCACGTTCTCGGCGATGCGGCCCGGACCGACGACGCCCCAGCGGATCTCTGCACTCACCCGGCCGACGGTATCGGGCTGCCGAACCGGAGCAGGTTGCCGTCCGGGTCGACGTGCGCCCCCTCGCGCACTCCCCAGGGCCGGTCGGTGGGCGCGGTCGTCCCCGGGGCACCGGCCCAGGCGCGGGCCACCTCGTCGGCGTCCCGGACGTGCAGGAACACGGCGGTCGCGGTGCGGGCTGGGTCGTGGTCGGCGGAGCGCACCAGGTGCAGCTCCAGCCCGCGCCAGGCCGCGAAGCCGTAGTCCCCGTCGTGCTCGCTCACGACGAAGCCCAGGGACGCGTAGTGCTCCAGGGCATGCCGCAGGTCGGCCACGGGGAGGATGGGGGAGGCGCGCACCTCGACGTCGTCCATGGAGGGAGGGTGCCTGGTGGCGGTGCTCATCGACAGCCCCGTGTGGCCCTGGCGCGGCCGGCGCTGGTCGCACCTGGTCAGCGATGTGTCCTACGACGAGCTGCACGCGTTCGTGGCCGCCGAGCTCGGCATCCCGCGGCGGGCGTTCCAGGGCGACCACTACGACGTCCCCGAGGAGCTGCACGAGCACGCGGTGGCCGCCGGGGCGCTGCCGGTCGGGTCGCGGGAGCTGCTCAGCCGGCTGGCGGGGGCGGGACTGCGTCTCCGGAAGCCCCGCCCGCCCCAGCGGCCCGGCCCCGCAGCAGGGTGAGCTCGGCGGTCAGGTTGGCCCGCGCCCGCGGTGTCCACCCGGCGGCCACCGCGGGCAGCCGGAACAGCGTGGGCAGGCCGAGCAGGTGCTCGAGGACGGCGATCCGGCCCGCGGTGAACTCCGCATCGGACAGGTGGCCGTACTCCTCGCGGATCGCCGACGCGTAGGCTGCGTAGGCGTCCGGCGGGCCGGCCAGCACGGCCAGGTCCGCGTCGCAGAGGACGGCGCCGTTCGCGTCCCCCGGCGCTGCGTCGTGCCCGGCGGTCAGCAGCACGAGCCGCACGACCTCCTCGATCCGCTCCTCGGGGACCAGGCCGCGCAGCCCCGCGCGGGCCCGCTCGGCGCTGACCTGCTCGTTGTCGCCGCGCCGGGGGTCGTAGACGACGTCGTGGTACCAGGCGGCCAGCCGGACCGCGGCCGGGTCGCCGGCGGCGTCCGCCAGCCGCCCGACGATGCCGAGGACGGCGGCCAGGTGGGCGAGGTCGTGGTACCGGCGGTGCGGCTGGCCCCAGGCGTCGACGACCGCGGCCCACTCCGTGCGGGAGGTGGGCGAGTCGCCGGCCAGCTCGACCCAGGCGTCGAAGCCGATCAGGTCGGTCATGCCACCCCGCAGCGGCGCAGGGTGAGCAGCGCGAACGCCCGGGCCGCGGTGACGACCTCCGCCAGGGGCACCCGCTCGGCCGGTGCGTGCGCCAGGTGCAGGTCGCCGGGGCCGTAGTGCAGCGTCGGGATGCCGGCGGCGGTGTAGAGCCGCAGGTCGGTCCCGGCCGCCACCGCCCGCTCGGGCACCGGGCCGGAACCGGCGTCGGCGAGCGCGGTGTGCACCTCCGGCAGCAGCGCCGAGCCGGGCGGCAGCTCGCCGCTGGCGTAGGAGCCGCCGGTCCACTCGACCTCCACGGGGTGCGCGGCCAGCCACGGGTGCGCGGCACAGAAGGCGTCCACCCGGTCGGTGAAGGCCTGCTTCGCGGCCGCCACCGGCTCGCCGAGCCGCACGCCGTAGCGGCCCTCGGCGACCAGCAGGTCGGGCACGGTGCTGGCCCAGTCGCCGGCGTGCACCGTGCCGATCGACAGCCCGAACGGGTAGCGGGCCTCGCCGAAGCGCGGGTCGGCGCCGAGCTGGCGCTGCGCCTCGAGGTCGAGCAGGTCGGCGTGCAGCGCGGCGAAGAGCTCGACGGCGCTGACCCCGCGGTCGCGCATCGCCGCATGCGCCGCAGCGCCGTGCACCCGGAGCCGGAAGGTGAGGGCGCCCGCCGCGGCGGTGGTGATCGACCCGGCCGTGGGCTCGGGGATGACGCAGGCATCGCCGCGGTGCCCGCGCGCGAGGGTGGCCCAGGCCCCGAGCCCGCCGTCCTCCTCGCCGGAGACGGCGTGCACCGCCACGGGCCGGGCCAGCCGCACTCCCGCGGACCGGATGGCGGCCAGCGCCGCCAGCGCGGACACCAGGCCGCCCTTCATGTCGCAGGCGCCACGGCCGTGGAGCTCGCCGCCCTCGATGCGGGGCACGAACGGATCGCCGTCCCACTTCTCCTGGTCGCCGGGCGGGACGACGTCGGTGTGCCCGCAGAACACCAGGGCCGGGTCGCCGTCGTCGAGGCCGGGGAGGGTGCCGACGATGCCCCACGCCTCCTCGCGGAGGACCTCCTGCCCCGGCGCGTCCGGGGCGGCCGCCGCCGCGGCCAGGTCGATCGGCCAGCGGTCGACGTCGCAGCCCAGCTCGTCCAGCCAGTCGCCCACGAGGTGCTGCACCTCGACCTCGGCCGCGGTGCCGCCGACGGAGGGGACGGCGACCAGGCGGGCGAGCCGGTCGGTGGCCCAGGCCTGGTCGACGGCGGACAGCACGGCGGCCTCGGCGGCGGTCGGATCGGCCACGCGGCCGAGTCTGGCACGCGCCCGACCGGCGAGCCGTGGGGCCAGGGCGGCGCTTCTCCGTCGCGGTGGTGTTGACTCCCGCGGCGTGACGCAACCCCCTCCGCCCCCCGGCTGGTTCCCCGATCCCGGCGGCAGCGGCGGCATGCGCTGGTGGGACGGCCGCGGCTGGACCGAGCACGTCCAGCAGCAGGCAGCCCCGACGCCGGCCCCTGCGCCCCCGGCGGCCACCCCGCCCCCGCCACCGCCCGCGGCGCCGCAGTCCCCGGTGCAGCACGTCCCCGCGGGCTCGGGCCCCTCGCTGTACGACCAGTCGGTCCTCGTGGTGAACCAGAAGACCAAGCTGATCGAGCTGACCAACGAGTACGCGGTTCTCGACGCCCAGGGCCAGCAGATCGGCGCCGTCGTCCAGGTCGGGCAGAGCGGCTTGAAGAAGGCGATGCGCTTCGTCTCCAACCTCGACCAGTTCCTGACCCACCGGCTCGAGGTCCGCGACTCCTCCGGCGTCGTCCTCGTGCTCACCCGGCCGGCGAAGGTCCTGAAGTCGCGGGTCCTCGTCGAGCGGCCGAACGGGCAGCCGATCGGCGAGATCGTGCAGGCCAACGTGTTCGGCAAGATCCGCTTCGACCTCGTCGCCGGCGGTCAGGTGGTCGGCGGCATCCAGGCCGAGAACTGGCGGGCCTGGGACTTCGCGGTGACCGACGCGGGGGGCACGGAGATCGCCCGGATCACCAAGAACTGGGAGGGGCTGGCGCGGACGCTGTTCACCACGGCCGACAAGTACGTCGTCCAGGTGCACTTCAAGCTGCCCGAGCCGCTGGCCAGCATGGTCATCGCCTCCGCGCTGACCGTCGACACCGCGCTGAAGCAGGACGACCGCGGATTCAACTGAGCCGGCCCGTCCCGGGGCGCGGAGGGGTAGCCTGGACGTCGTCCGGACCGGGCTATCTGTGTCCCCGGGTGCCAATTGGATACCGCCTTCGTGGACTACCGCCCCGACCTCGGTCGGGGGCCTGGAGCCGCGTTGTGCAACTTCGCCGCGAGGCGACCAGAGCCCGGTCCGGACCCTGACCGCGCAGTACGGCTGAGGCCCCTCAGGAACTCCCCTGAGGGGCCTCAGTCGTCTCCCGGCGCCGGGCATGCGTGGTCTGCCGATGTCCCGCCGCACCCCTCAGGACCAGCGTCGGTCTCGTCCGCGAACGAGACGACACGAGGAGTCGGCCGTGTACAGCGCCTATCCCAACCCCGGCCTCGAGGCCGAGCTGGCCTACCGCCGCGAGCTGCTGTCGGAGCTCGGCCGCGGCACCCGCACCCGGCGCAATCCGTGGTTCTCGCGGCGGCGCCGGCGGGCGGACTGACGGGAACCCGGTCGGGCTCGTCGGCAGCTCGTGCCACCATGCCGGGCGTGCCGCAGTGGGAGGACCGTCCGCTCGTCGGCCGGGACGTCGAACTGGCCCGGCTGCTGGAGTCGGTGGAACGCGGCGCCGCCGGGAACGCGGCCGGGGTGCTGCTGGCCGGCGACGCCGGGGTGGGCAAGACCCGGCTGCTCGACGAGCTGTGCGCCCGCGCCACCGCGCGCGGTCTGCGCGTGCTCACCGGGCACTGCGTGGACCTCGGTGACGTCGGCCTGCCTTACCTGCCCTTCGTCGACCTGGTGCGCCCGGTCGCCGGCGACCCGGCCGTAGCGGAGTCCCCGGCGCTGACGGGCCTGCTGGCCGGGCGCCCGGGTCACGGAGCGGAGCACCCCCGCGAGGTCGGCGATCCCGGCCGCACGTCGCCCTACCGCGCCGCGCTCGTCCCGGTCGACGACGGCCGGCTCCAGCTGTTCGAGTCGGTCGCCGCGCTGCTGGCCGGGTTGGGGGCCGACACCCCGCTGGTGCTCGTGCTGGAGGACCTGCACTGGGCCGACCAGTCCAGCCGTGACCTGCTGCGCTACCTGCTGGCCCGGCTGTCCGAGGAACCGGTGGCGATCGTCGCCTCCTACCGGGCCGACGACCTGCACCGCCGGCATCCGCTGCGGCCGCTGCTGGCCGAGCTGGTGCGGTTGCCGGGGGTCGAGCGTCTCGACCTCACCCCGCTGCCCGCCCCCGCCGTCGGCCAGCTCGTCCGGGACCTCGCCGCGGACGTGCCCGAGGCGACGGTCGAGGACGTCGTGGCACGCGCGGAGGGCAACGCCTTCTACGCCCAGGAGCTCGTCGCCGCCGGGCTGGCCGGCGAGGGTCTGCCGCTGGGCCTGGCCGACGTGCTGCTCGCCCGCGTCGAGCAGCTGGGGCAGGCCGCCCAGCAGGTGCTGCGCGCCGCTGCGGTGGCCGGCCGGCAGGTGCGGCACGAGCTCGTCGCCGCCGTCTCCGGGGTGCCCCCGGCCGAGCTGGAGCAGGCCCTGGCCGAGGCGGTGCACCGCCACCTGCTGGTGATCTCGCCCGACGGCCGGTACCGGTTCCGGCACGCCCTGCTCCGGGAGGCCGTGCTCGCCGACCTGCTGCCGGGAGAGCGGGTCCGCCTGCACGCCGCCGTGGCGGTCCACCTGGCCACCCACCCCGGCGCGGGCACCGCGGCGGAGCGGGCGCACCACGCGCGGGAGAGCAACGACCTGACCACGGCGCTCACGGCGTCCCTGGAGGCGGCGGCGGACGCCGCGCGGGTCGGCGCGCCCGCCGAGCGCCTGCAGCACCTGGAGGCAGCACTCGCGCTCTGGCCGGCCGTGCCCGGCGCGGCCGACCTCACCGGCCGGCCGCAGGTCGGCGTGCTCATGGACGCGGCCGCCGCGGCACGGTCGGGCGGGGAGCTGCACCGGGCCGTGGCGTTCCTGCGCGCCGCCCAGGAGCTGCTCGGGCCGGAGGGCGATCCGGCCGCCCGGGCCCGGGTCCACTACACGCTGGCGCAGGTGCTGGGGCGGATCGAGGACTCGGTCGCCGCCCACCGGGAGAGCTCCCGGGCGATGGAGCTGGTGCCGATGTCCCCGCCGTCGGTGGTGCGGACCTGGGCCGCCGCCACCCACGCGCGCACCTGCTACGACGTCGACCGGTGGGAGAAGGGGGACGCCGCCGCCGAGGAGGCGCTCGCCGCCGCCGACGCGCTGGGCCTGGACGACGCGTGGGCCGACACCGCGGTGACCTCGGCCCGCGGGCGGGGCGGGTCGCCGGCGGCCGTCGCCGGGCGGCTGGAGGAGGCCCTGACGCGAGCCCGCCGCTCCGGGGACCGCGACGTCGAGATCCGGGTGCTGTTCAACCTGGCCACCGTCCCGTACGAGGCCGGCGACGTCGCGACGGCGCTGCGCTGGATCGACACGGCCTTGGCGCGCGCGGACTCGCTCGGCCTGCCCTGGACGTTCTACGCCGCGGAGATCCGGCACCTCGGTGTGGTGGCGCGGTACGTCACCGGCGACTGGGACGGCAGCCTCGAGCTGGCCGAGCGGCTGTCCCGCGTCCCGGACATGGCGGCGCACGTGCGGGCTGCCGGACTGCTGGTGCTGGCCGGCCGTGGAGACCCCTCTACCGGGGAGCGCCTGGCCGGCGCCCGTGCGCTGGCCGCGCGCATGGAGGCGCACGTGCTCCTGCTGCTGGCCACCGTCGGACCCGCGATCGAGCTCGCCGCCCGTGCGGGGGACGCCGACGCGGCCGCCGCCGAGGCGGAGCGGGCGATCGCTGAGATCCGCGCGCTGTGGGGCAGCAACAGCCTGGCCGCCGTCCGGTTGGCGGCGCTGGCACTCGGCGCGCTGGCCGACGCGGTCCGGGCGGGCGGCGACCCGGAGCAGGCACCGCGCTGGACGGCCCGCGGCGAGGCGCTTGTCGAGCACGCGCGCGCAGCGGTCGAGGCCCACCGCCGGGACGTGGGGGAGTACGGGCCGGAGGCCGCGGCGTGGCTCGCGCGGGTCGAGGCGGAGTGGGAGCGCCTGCAGGGCCGGGAGGCCGCGGCGGCGTGGCGGGCGGTGGTGGACGGCTTCGGCTACGGGCACGTCTACGAGCAGGCCCGCTCCCGGTGGCGGCTGGCAGAGGCGCTGCTGGCGTCCGGGGACCGGGAGGCGGCTGCGACCGAGCTGCAGCAGGCCGGCGACGTCGCGGTTCGTCTGGGTGCCGCACCGTTGCAGCAGGCGGTCGAGGCGCTGGCCCGGCGCGGCCGGCTCGCGGTCGAACTGCCGGGGCTGGGCCGGGTGCCGGACGCGGCGACGGTCTTCACGCCGCGGGAGGTGGAGGTGCTGGCGCTGCTGGCCCGCGGTCGCACGAACCGGCAGGTCGGCAGCGAGCTCTACATCAGCGAGAAGACCGCGAGCGTGCACGTCAGCAACATCCTGGCCAAGCTCGGCGCCCGCAGCCGCACCGAGGCGGTGGGTATCGCCGCGGCGCGTGGCCTGCTGCCGGTCGACGAGCCGACCGGCTGACCCGCCGGGCGCCCGGCCCCCGCTCTTTACGGTGTTCCTCGCGCCTCTGCGGTGCTGCAGCACCGCAATCGCCGGCACAACACCGCAGAAGTCGTCCCGTCGCGGGTGTTCCTCGTGCTCTGACCGTCCTGCAGGACCCGCGAGGCGCGAGTTCGACCCGCAACGGGCCTCACAGCATGGTGCGGAGGCGTTCCCGGCGGGCGCGGAGGACGTCGACCGACGCCGAGGCCGACGGCGGTCCGGGCACCTGCGTCCGCAGCTGGGTGTGCACGACCGCGTGCGGCGTCGACGTCTTCGCCGACACCCGGCTGACCAGGCGGTTGATCTCCCGCCGGAGCTCCGCGGCGTCCCGCCACGAGCGGCCGGCGTCGTCCTCGTCGGGGTGGTCGTCGACGATCATGAAGTCGCTGTCGTCGGCGCGGTGGCTCGCGGCGACGCGCAGCCGCAGCTCGTCGTCCCGCTTGGCCAGCAGCTCCGCCGTCTGCGCCGGGGTGAGCAGCCCTGGGATGCCGAGGAACTCCTCGTCCTCCTCGCGGACGACGACGGTCGGGCCGGAGCCCTCGCCGGTGTGCGCCGTCCCGCTGTGCAGCACGTGGGCGAACCGGGCGTCGGCCTCGAGCGCCTCCCACTGCTTCAGCTCGCCCTCGCGCGGCTCCCGCGGAGGCAGGTCCAGTGCCTCGAGCTCCTCGTCGGGCTGGCTCTTCGGCGGCGGCATGACGTGGTTGCGCTGCTCCTCCATGGAGGCGGCCAGCGACAGCAGCGGCCGCACCGCCGGGAGGAACACGGTCGCCGACTCGTGGGTGGCGCGGGCGCGCACCACGCGGCCGACGGCCTGGGCGAAGAACAGCGGGGTCCGGTAGGACGTCATCCAGGCGAGGACCGCGGCGCGCGGGACGTCGACGCCCTCGGAGATCATCCGGACGCAGACGGCGATGCGGGCCGACCCGGTGGCGAAGCGCTCGATCTTCTTCGACGCCTTGGGGTCGTCGGAGAGGATCAGCTCGGCCGCCTTGCCGGTCACCCGCCGGACGATCTTGGCGTAGGCGCGGGCGTCGTCCTGGTCGCTGGCGAGGATCAGGCCGGCGGCGTCGGGCATGCCGCCCTCCTCGCGCAGGTGCGTGATCCGGTCGTCCATCGCGGCGATGACGTGCGGCACCCACTGGCCCTTGGGGTCCAAGGCGGTGCGCCAGGCCTGCATCTCCACCGACTTGGTGCCGGCCTCCGACAGCGAGGCGGCGACGACCTCGCCGGCGGAGTTCCGCCAGCGCGAGGTGCCGGTGTAGGCGGCGAAGACGACGGGACGGACAACGCTGTCGGCCAGCGCCTCCTTGTAGCCGTAGGTGTAGTCGGCGCGGCTGACCAGCCCGCCGGCCTCGCCCTCGAAGGTGTCCTCCTCGTAGCGGACGAAGGGGATGCGCTCGTCGGGCTTCGTACGGAACGGCGTCCCGGTCAGGCAGAGCCGGCGCGCGGCCATGCCGAAGGCCTCCTCGACCGCCTCGCCCCAGGAGAGGCCGTCGCCGGCGTGGTGCACCTCGTCGAGGATCACCAGCGACTTGACGGCGCTGGCGCGGGCGGCGTGCAGCATCGGCTTGCCGGCGACCTGGGCGTAGGTCGTGACGTACCCCTGGGTGCCGGCGCGGACCGGCCCCACGGCGTTGGTCAGGTTCGGGTCGAGGACGATGCCCATCGCGTCGGCAGCCTCGGCCCACTGCAGGCGGAGGTGGTCGGTCGGGGCGACGACGACGACGCGGGCGACCTCGCGGCGCGACAGCAGCCGGGCGGCCAGCGTCAGGGCGAAGGTCGTCTTCCCGGCGCCGGGGGTCGCGGTGACGAGGAAGTCCTTGGGCGACTGCTCCTCGTACTGGCCGAGCGCGGCCTGCTGCCATGCGCGGAGCGGCCGGCTGGTGGTCTGCGGGGCGACCGCCTCCGCTCGTGCTGCACTCCCCATGTCGGAGCCCATCCTGCCGTCCGGAGACAGGACACGCCCAACCCGATCTGGCTTGCGTGCCCACCCGTCGACGACGTATGGGGGTCCGGTCACGCGGTCCTGACCAGCGCTTTCGCGCGCGAAGTGCCGGCGGGTGTGGCGAGCGTCATGCCGGGCCGGGACGGGTCCGTCCCACCCCGCCGGTCCCGGTGTCCCCAGCCGTCCCCGGAGGCGCTCAGCGCTCCTGCCCGACCACCTTGAGATGGGGGCGGGTGTCGATGTCGACCCGCGGATCGGGGACGTCGGGAAGCCCCGCGACTCGGCGCAACCGGGTCTCGGTGACGTCCAGTGCCCGGGCGAGCGGGCGGGCCAGACCCTCCGAGACGAAGCTGCTGCCACCCCGCGCCATGAGCTCCAGCACCTCGGCGGGGATCACCCAGCGGGACCGGCGGGCGGCCTCCTGGGGGCTGCGGCGGAGCTCCCACAGTCGGCGGCGCACGAGGTCCGACACATCGGCCATCCCCGCAGACTAGGACCGGGCCGGGCCCGCGGGCACCTCGGAGCGGCTAATCTGCAGGCGAGCTCCTCGACCAGGCAGCCCGACCGAGCGCGTCGACCCGCGGCACACCACCCGCCCTCCGCGCCGGACATCCCCTCCGTCGAGGCCCTGCAGGAGCAACCCGTGTCCGCCGTCGTCCCGTCCCGCCCCACGCCCGCGCTGGCCGCCCGTCTGCGTGACGTCGCCAGCTCCCCGGTCCGCGAGCTGCTCGCCCTGCTCGAGCGGCCGGAGGTCATCTCCTTCGCCGGCGGGCTGCCCGCCCCCGAGCTGTTCGACGTCGCCGGGCTGCGCGCGGCGTTCGACTCGGCGCTGGCCGACGACCGGGCCCGCCGCAGCCTCCAGTACGCGCCGACCGAGGGGGATCCGCAGCTGCGCGCCCTGGTGGCGCAGCGGATGACCGCACGCGGGCTGTCGACGGCCGCCGGCGACCTGCTCGTCACCACCGGCTCCCAGCAGGCGCTGACACTGGTGGCGACCGCGCTGCTCGACCCGGGGGCCGTCGTCGCCGTCGAGGAGCCGACCTACCTCGCCGCCCTGCAGTGCTTCCACCTCGCCGGGGCGCGGATCGTGCCGGTGCGATCCGACGAAAACGGCATCGACCCGGACGCGCTGGCCGACGTCGTCGCGCGGGAACAGCCGGCCCTGCTCTACCTGGTGCCGACCTTCGCGAACCCGACCGGACGCACGCTGCCCGCGCAGCGGCGGGCCGCCGTCGCCGAGATCGCCGCGGCGTCGGGGATGTGGGTGGTCGAGGACGACCCCTACGGCGAGCTCCGCTACCGCGGCACGGCGGTGCGCCCGCTGGCGGCCGAGCCGGCCGGCGAGGACCGGGTCCTGTATCTCGGCAGCTTCTCGAAGGTGGCCGCGCCGGGCCTGCGGATCGGCTGGCTGCGGGCGCCGTCGACGGTCCTGCCGGCGCTCACCGTGGCCAAGCAGGCCGCGGACCTGCACACCTCCACCGTCGACCAGGCCGCGGCCGCTGCCTGGCTGGCGGCGACGGACGTGGAGGCGCACGTGGCCCGGCTGAACGCGGCCTACGTCGAGCGGCGGGACGCGATGATGGCCGCGATGCCGTCGACGCTGCCGGCCGGCAGCACGTGGACCGACCCGGACGGCGGCATGTTCACCTGGGTGCGGTTGCCCGGGGACGTCGACACCGCGGAGCTGCTGCCCCACGCCGTCGCCGCCGACGTCGCCTTCGTGCCCGGGGCGCCGTTCTTCGCCGGGACGCCGGACCGGGCCACGCTGCGGATGTCGTTCACGACCAACACCCCGGAGCAGATCGCCGAGGGGATGGCCCGGCTCACCGGGGTGCTCAGTTCCCATGGCAAAGCCAACGCCTCAGCCTCCTGACAGCCGGCCAACGCTGCTCCGGCGGGTTGCTAACCTCGCGCGTACGTCCGGCCCCTGAGGCTGACGCGGCCGCAGTGGAAGCGGACGCAGCCCTCGAGCTGTGGACGGGGTTCGAACCCCCGACGCGTCACGTATGGAAGAGAAAAGCGACGTTACCGTCGAGATTACCTGGCTTGCAACGACCTCCGCGGGTGGTCTGCAGCCGAATAGTCGTGCGCTTGAGCGCTATTCATCACCGCGGCCGCACGAGGGCCTTTTTAGCCAACACGACATCCCCCGTCAATTGTGGGTGGTTCCGTTAAGCTTGGCCCCTCGAGATGGCTTTCACCTCCTCGCCACGAGGGCGATGGCCAAATACGGCGTGGAGGAGACGAAGCAACTTCCGTATCGCAACGTGCAGTTGAGTCCCACGTTGCGCGGGGAGATTCACAGCGTGACCGCAGACCTATTCCCAGGTGATATTTTGGTCCTTGGAGTGCGCGCTCGGCTCAGATTGCCCGCTGCCGTTTCTCTCAGGCAGACATTCACTAGCGTCCAGTCGCTGCGATCAGCCAAGACCATCCCTCCCGTTGACACGCTATTCCGAGAGATGGCCATGTTGGCGCGCGGCGTAAAGGACGGCGGGCGCGACTCATGTCGGTATGAGTCTTTCTTCGCCCTCTCTCTCGGATTGCCACTCGAACCATTGGAACTGGAGAGGCAGACTGAGAACCTGAATCCGGATTTGGTTGCAGCACTGATTGGCTCACCCAGTGCCGAGCTCTTACGGCCAGAACTGGTAGAGCGAGTGTTGAGCCAGAGCGAGGACCTTAACAGCAAAGCTGTGGGCGAAAAATTGTTGATCAATCGTCAGGGAATAGCGTACGTCAGGCCGCGAGGACTTTACAGTGGCCCGCATGCGAATCGTTATGCGAGGACTCGAGATCTGGCGAAGCTAGCGCTCTATGCGCGCGCTTTCCTTCGGGACGACTCTGGCTTTTCTCAGTCCGACGGCGCCTTTGCCGAGTTTATTGCGAGCCGCCTTCAGCAGTGGATCGAGTATCCAATGCTGGTATTTGAGAACAGCGTCTCCCATACTCATACTTGGGAACGACTGATTGAGTCGTTCCTTCTTGCGGACCGTCTTCAGGCATGGTCCGCCCTGCGCACCGCCGAGGGTTCTGATGAGATGCATGCTTACGCGCGCCAGCAGCCGGACTGGTGGTTGAAATAGCGAAGCATCCGCGCCTCCACCGTGTGACAGTACGGGAAGCTAGCGCAGAGTGTTAGCAATCTGCTCCGCCACCTCGGACATTCCATGACGGTCACCGTCTAGGCCAACGAATGTGCTGAGTATCGGACTATAGGTCTCCAGGTCTTCGAATCCAATGCCGAAGAGAATGGGGATTATGCGACGTCGGCTTCCGATCAAGGCCGTCATTTCTCGTTCGCCCCAGAACCGACCTGACAAAAATGACTCGGTCAGGAGTAGAACGCCGCAGCGTGAGCGAGCGATGCCACGGTCGAGCTGGCGCATAAGCGGTTCGCCAAGCCTTAGTTCCGCCCCGTCGAACCAAACATCGAGATCTCGAGCCATCATCTCGTCGTATAGCTCTTGAGCAACATCGGTATCCGGTGAGGCGTGAGAAAGAAAGACATCATGCTCGCGACCAACAGGGTCGGCGGCGACGTCCTCTCGTACGCGGTCCAGCAACTCGCTTTCGAGGTTCGCAACTCGACTACTGAGCTCATCTACCGCCGATCCAGTCTTTGACAATTGCTGACTAAGCTGTCGATCGCGGCGATGCGCAACGTCGTCTCGGCGCTTCTCCTGCTGCGCCTCAGTCTTTCGCAACTTATCCTCCTCGCGGGCAATTTTTGCCTGCAGGTCGGATATCTTGCTCTCGGTCTTCCTCATGACCTCGACCGCCTTGTCGAGCGCTGCTTGTAGACGCTCCAAATCGCGGCCGTATTGAGCCTTGGAGCTGTCGGTTCGGGCGCGCGCGAGCTGGGCGCGCTTATCGCGCACACGGCGCTCCGCCTGAGTGACGGTCGCGCGTTCACGAGTCAGAGCTCCGCGGGCGCTCGTCAGGTTGCGGCGGTACTGGTCCAGGAGAGGCACGTCCTCATCGTGGCACATCGTAAGCAGGAAGGTGACGCGCCACCGGGTCCGTTCGGGGTAGCGGCTGAGCCTGCCAATCATTTGTCAGATCAGGCCGACGGTGCGCGCTCGTAGTCCGGAGTGTGTCGCGACTGGCGGGCGGCGTGGAAAGGAATCAGCACACGCGGCCGTCGCAATCCGTCGAGTCGTCGGTGATTAGGGGGCGTGCCAGGAGGCCATGGGGCATCCGTGGTTGCGTTAGGGGAGCGGGCGGATGAAGCTGACTCGGTCGAGGCCGGGGCCGTCGTAGTCGGAGTGCACCGGGACGCCGTCCTCCTCGCGGTCGCCCGGTTCCAGGGTGAACCCCATCTGGGTGTGGAAGGCCACCGAGGCGAGGTTGGCCGGGCCGGTGATGCAGCGGACCTCCCGGGCGCCCCACTGGGCCGCCGCAGCGAAGAAGGCCTCATACAGCCGCCGGCCGAGTCCGCTGCCCCGGGTGGCCGGGTCGACGCCGACGAAGTGGATGTAGGCGACCGGCCGGTCGGGGGAGAGGAAGCCGACGAGGAAGCCGGTCACCCGCCCGTCGCCGTCCTCCACCAGCGTGCTGGTGGCGGTGAAGTGCTGGAAGAACAGCCGGGGGAGGAGCAGTGCCCGCTGCAGGTCGCCGAACTCCCCGCCCAGATGTCCCCACCAGTCGCCGAGCGTGGCCTGCACGCGAGCGTGGTCGGCCTCGGTGGGACGACGGGCGGTGAGCCCCTCGGGCAGCACCAACAGGTCCACGGGGTCGGCGGTCGTCACGTCCTCGACCCCACCACCCGACCGGTGCGGCCGTCCACCGGGTTCCCGGCCGACCGTGCGCGGAGGTGCAGCCAGAGCCGTCAGCGCTGCACCTCTGCGCGCACCGTCGGGGCGGGCGTCACCCTCGACCGGACAGCCGATCCCGGAACACGAAGGCGCCGGCGAGCGGGGTAATCCCTCAGTCGGCGGGCTCGTCCACCCAGTCGGGGCCGTTGACCTCGCCGGGGCCGGCCAGGTCGTCGGCGTCGACGATCGTGTACGCGTAGCCCTGCTCGGCGAGGAAGCGCTGCCGGTGGGCGGCGTACTCGCTGTCGAGGGTGTCGCGGCTGACCACCGTGTAGAAGTGCGCCTGGCGGCCGTCGGCCTTGGGACGCAGCACCCGCCCGAGCCGCTGGGCCTCCTCCTGCCGGGAGCCGAACGTCCCCGACACCTGCACCGCGACCGCGGCCTCGGGCAGGTCGATGGAGAAGTTGGCGACCTTGGAGACGACGAGCGTCTTGATCTCGCCGGTGCGGAACGCGTCGAACAGCCGTTCGCGCTCCTTGTTGGTCGTCGACCCCTGGATGACCGGTGCGTCGAGCGCGCGGCCGAGCTCCTCGAGCTGGTCGAGGTAGGCGCCGATGACGAGCTTCTGCTCCTCGGGGTGCCGGTCCAGCACCCGGCGGATCACCGGCAGCTTCGACGTCGCCGTCGCCGCGATCCGGTACCGCTCCTCGGGCTCGGCGACGGCATAGGTCATCCGCTCCTCGTCGTCGAGAGAGACCCGCACCTCGATGCACTCGGCCGGCGCGATGTAGCCCTGCGCCTCGATGTCGCGCCACGGGGCGTCGTAGCGCTTCGGGCCGATGAGGGAGAAGACGTCGTCCTCCCGGCCGTCCTCGCGGACCAGCGTCGCCGTCAGCCCGAGCCGGCGGCGGGACTGCAGGTCGGCGGTCAGCCGGAAGATCGGCGCCGGGAGCAGGTGCACCTCGTCGTAGACGATGAGGCCCCAGTCCTGGGCGTCGAACAGGTCCAGGTGCCGGTACTCGCCCTTCCGGCGGGTGGTGATCACCTGGTAGGTCGCGATGGTGACCGGGCGGATCTCCTTGCGCTCGCCGGAGTACTCGCCGATCTCCTCCTCGGTCAGGGAGGTGCGGGCGATGAGCTCGCGCTTCCACTGCCGCCCGGCGACCGTGTTGGTCACCAGGATCAGCGTGGTCGCCTTCGCCTCGGCCATCGCCGCGGCGCCGACCAGCGTCTTGCCCGCGCCACAGGGGAGGACGACGACGCCGGAGCCACCGGCCCAGAAGCCCTCGACGGCCTCCTGCTGGTAGTCGCGCAGGTGCCAGTTCGACTGGTCGAGCTCGATCGGGTGCGCCTGGCCGTCGACGTAGCCGGCGAGGTCCTCGGCCGGCCAGCCGACCTTGAGCAGCGCCTGCTTGAGCCGGCCGCGCTCGGAGGGGTGGACGACGACGGAGTCCCCGTCGATCCGCGCGCCGATCATCGGCGCCACCCGCTTGGAGCGGATGACCTCCTCGAGCACCGCGCGGTCGGTGGTGGTGAGCACCAGCCCGTGCACCGGGTTGTTCGCGAGGGTGAGCCGGCCGAAGCGGTCCATCGTGTCGGCGACGTCGACCAGGAGCGCGTGCGGCACGGGATAGCGCGAGTAGCGGACCAGCGCGTCGACGACCTGCTCGGCGTCGTGGCCGGCGGCGCGGGCGTTCCACAGCGCGAGCGGCGTCACCCGGTAGGTGTGCACGTGCTCGGGGGAGCGCTCCAGCTCCGCGAACGGCGCGATCGCCGCCCGGCACTCCTTGCTCAGCGGGTGGTCGACCTCCAGCAGGAGGGTCTTGTCCGACTGGACGATCAGGGGGCCGTCACTCACGCGGGGCAGTCCTTCGCTGGGGGATTGCGGCGCAGCGGTCGCGCCGGACTACCCAAGGTAACGCCCGGCGGCGACATCCCCTTCCGCGTCGCCGGCTGACACCCTGCTCGCATGGCGGTCGACGCGGTGGTGCGCGAGTGGCACGACGAGGACGGCTGGGGCGTGCTCGACAGCCCGTCGACGCCCGGCGGCTGCTGGGCGCACTTCTCGGCCGTCGCCGCCGACGGGTACCGGACGCTGTCCGCCGGCGACCGGGTGCTGCTGGAGCACGAGGCGGCGCGGCAGGACGGCTACACCTGGCGGGCGGTTCGGGTCTGGGCGGCGGACACGGTCCCGGTCGACCCGCCGCCGTCCCCGCCCGGCGAGGCCTACCGGAGCACCCTCGTGATCACCTTCGACGACGACGAGGGGTGAGCCCACCGCTCAGGTGGGTGCGGGGGCGTCGTCGTCGACCAGCGCCACCGAGGTGATCCGGTGGACGGCGAAGGTGCGGGTCTCGCCCCGGCCCTCGTCGAACGCCTGCAGGAACCCCCCACCGAGCGACACCGGCTGCACCACACGCTGGCTGCCGCTGCCCTGGGCGTCGACGTAGCCCAGCCACACCGGGATGCCCACGCGGATGGCACGCGACAGCAGCTCGAGGGTGCCGGCGGTGGTCACGCCGGGCACCTGCCGCACGGCCTCCCCGCGGCGGGCCGACAGCGCCGCGTCGCCGGCCCGGATCTCCCGGACGGTCGCGGCCAGCTCGGCCTCGGTCAGCGGCCGGGGTGCGGCAGTGGTGGACGTCGTCGCCTTCCGGCCGAGGGCGCGCGGCCGGGCCGGGGGCCGGGTGAGGACGGCGCCCCCGGAGGACTCGCCCGCGGGGGCGTACCCCGCATCGCGCAGCACGGAGAGGACCTCGTCGGCGCCGAGCCCGCTGACCAGCACGCCGGGAGCGAGGCGGCGCAGCTCGGCGTTGGCGGTCCGCCGGTCGTTGAGGACCTGCGACAGCAGCCCGTGGTCGTCGGAGCGCACGTAGCTCTCGATGGACCCAACCCGCAGCCGGCCGTGCTGGCGGGCGACGTCGTCCACCAGGTACGTCAGCGCCTGCGGCACCGGCGTCCGGGAGGCGCGGCCGAAGAACTCGTGCAGGTCGGTGGCCGACCAGCCGGAGTCGAGGGCGCGGCGGACGCTGGACTCCGAGACGCGGAAGACCGTCGCGCCGCCCGAGGACTCGACGTCGGCGACGACGGCGAGGGTGTCGGCCAGCTCCGCCACCAGCGGCCCGGGCGCCACGAGCGAGAGGTCGGGCTGGGCCAGCACGTGGTCGACCGGCTCGGGCAGCAGGCCGCGCATGCCGTCGGCGGCGCCGTCCTCGCCGGCGGTCAGCAGCCCCCGGCCGCCGGTCGACAGGACCCCGCCCACGAGCACGCCCAGCCGGCTCGCCTCGTCGAGCATCGCGGGCACCGGCGTGAGCCGGTCCGCGCGCCGCGGCGTGCGCCAGCGCAGCAGCTCCACCAGCTCGTCCGGGGCGAGCCCCGAGCCGGGCGGGTACTCGCCGAGCGCGGCCAGCGCACCGCGCCGGATGCCGGCCGCGGTGTGCCGGACGAGGTCGGGGGAGAGGGCGTTGACCGCCTTGCCGGCGACGTCGCGCTGCCCGACCAGCGACGGGATCCGCGCGCTCTCCAGCCAGCCGCCCACCAGCGTCGCCCACCGGTCGGCCAGGTCCTGCTCGCGCCACACGTCGTAGGCGCGGGTGGGCAGCCACTCGTCGCGGTGCGGGCCGCCGACGTCGAGCAGCCCGGCCGCGTGCGCCAGCTCGAGCAGCCAGCCGGCGTCGGCCTCGTCCACATGCAGGGCGCGGGCGATCCGCTTCTGGTCCCGGACGGCGACCCCGCCGCTGCGGAGCAGTCCGGCCGGCTCCTCCTCGAGCAGGGTCAGCAGCTCGCCGATGCGACCCACCGCCTCGAGGGCCGCCCCGGCCGCCCGCCGGTCCAGCATCGCCGGGTCCGAGGTCACGACCTGGGGCTCGGGACGCACCCGTGGCGGGCCATAGGGCCGGTCGCCGCGCAGCATCAGCCCCACCTCCCGGGGCAGCTCGACGTTCAGCGCGTCGATGCGGGCGAGCAGGCCGCGCTGCAGCAACCGCCGGGCGGGGGTCGCCGGACCGCCGGCGTTGTCGGGGAGGTGCCCGACCGGCCGGCCTCCCGACAGCCGCTCGAGGACGTCGCGCTCGTCGGCCGGCAGCTCGCCGATCGCGGCCGCGAGGTCGGCCGGGAGCACCAGTCGGAGCTCTGACGCCCGCCGGCCGAGCCCGGCGGGGTGCCGGACGGCGCGGCGCACCGGGTCGGGGGCGTGCAGCACGTCGTCCCCCCACAGCACGGCACGGGCCCTCAGCGCCTCGATCGCCCCGGTCAGCACCTCCTCCGGCACCTCGGGCAGCGCGCCGAACAGCTCCGCGGCCTCCACGCCGTCGGTCGGGGCGAGCAGGACGACGTCGAGCACCTGGAGCGTGGCCGCGTCGAGCTCGTCGAGGGCGCGGTCCACCGACACCGGGACGGCGAGCCGGCTGGCGAGGGCCACGACGTCCGACGGCGCGGGGCGCGCGACATCGGGCCGGGCCGCCAGCAGGGCGGCCACCTGGGCGTCGCTGCGGGTGCGCAGCCAGCCGGCCAGGGTGGCGGGGAGTTCGACGGACATCCGGACCACGGTACGGCGCCTGCGACGATGGCCGCGTGCAGCCGGCCGCCGACGACCCCGCGACGACCGCCGCGCTCACCGCCTACCGGGGCGGCGCCCTGCGCTGGGTGGCCGGCGGCGCGGTCGCCGGGGTGGTCGCCGTGCTGGGTGGGGTCGCCGCCGCGGCGGTCGCCGACGAGACCGGCCGCCGGGTGCCGGTCATGGGGCTCGCGGTGGTGGGGCTGCTCTTCGTCGCACCGGTCGCCGTCGCCATCGGGGTCGGTTCCCTGCTGCGCGCCCGCCGGTGGGCGCTGGCGATGGCCGCGACGCCGTGGGTGCACGGCGTGCTGCGGGCCGCCGGCCCCGCGGTGCTGTCGTTCGAGCACGGCGGGCCCGACGAGCCGGAGGCCGTGCGCCTGCAGCTGGAGACCACGACGCTCTGGCGTGCGCGGCTGGTGCAGGGCCTCGACGGCGGCGCCGTCCGGGCCGTCCCCGTGGGCGGCGGGGAGTGGGTGTTCACCGCCGACGGGCTGGGCACCCTGCTGGGGGCCCGGGAGCCCCGAGGCCGCCGCTGAACCGCCCGCGCCGGTGTCGCGCGCGCTCCGCGGCAGCGGGTCGGGGAGGATGACGGCGAGAGCGCACCGCGTGCGCAACGGACCTCGGAGGCGACATGGCGAAGCGAGACCCCAAGAAGGCGCACCTGGTCGAGCCCACCTGGGGGCAGTCGGAGGGGGACGGTCCGCCGGTGACCGAGCTCATCAGCGAGCTGGCCGGTGCCCTGTCGCCGTTCGGCGAGGACCACAGCTTCCCGCTGCCGCCGGAGCGGCTGCGGTACGCGCACCCGACCGACAAGCCCAACCGGGCCGGCCTGCAGGCCGGGGAGTCGCCCCGCCGGAAGCGCTGAGGGCAGCGGCTGGTCAGCCGGCCTTCGCCTTGGGGGCCGGCGCCAGCCGGACGAGCAGCTTCGACAGCGTCGTCCCGACGACGACCCAGACCAGCGCCGCGATCGCGGCGTTGATCGTCTCGCGGAGCTTCAGGTCCTCGGGCGTGAACAGGTCCGTCGTGAAGCCGCCGAAGTCCTCGCGGATGTTCCGCGTGAACTCGACGATGCCGTTCGCCGGGTTCGCCTCGAAGAAGACGAAGATCGCGTACAGCAGGATGACCGCACCGATGGCGGAGCAGACCACCCGCACCACGGTGGCGACGACGTTGAGCGCTCGGGCGGCCATGCCCCGATGATCGCGCAGGTCACACCCCCGCGCGACCCGTCGGACCGGGTCAGCCCACCCGGCAGTCGACCGCGAGGGCCCGGTGGTCGGACAACGGCAGCCGGACCGCCTCGGCCGGCCCGTCGGCGCTGACCGGTCCGCGCGCCAGGACGTGGTCCAGCTGCCGGGTCGGTTCCTCCACCGGGAAGGTTGCGGCCGAGCCCAGCGGCCGCAGCCCGCTCACCCGGACGGCCTGCCGCGGCTCCATGTTCAGGTCGCCCATCACCACGAGCGGTTCGCGGGTGCCGGTCAGCGAGCGCATCAGCCGGCGGAGCTGGAACACGTTCCACCCGGGCACGAACGACAGGTGGGTGTTCGCGACGGTGAGGTGGCCGTGCGGCCCCTCCACGACGGCGGCCACGGCCACCCGCGGCTCGTCGCCGACGATCTTCGGCCGGCGGTCGCCGCGGAACCACACCGGCACCCGGGAGGGCAGCGCCGGCAGCCGGACCACCCGCCAGGACACGACCGGCAGCCGCGACAGCAGCGCGATGCCGTAGCTCGCCGACCCCGGCTGCTCCTCTCCGGTGGCCGCCATCCAGGTGCCGCCGGGCGTGCCGGACAGCGCCGCCACGAACTGGGAGTCGACGGCGCCCATGGCCTCGGCGGCGACCGCGGTGAGGTCGGCGTTCATCGAGCGCGGCTGGTCCCGGTCGACCTCCTGCAGGCCGAGGACGTCGGCGTCCAGCGCCTTGACCGCGGCCGCCAGGCGGTCGCAGTCGACGCGGCCGTCGGCGAGCGAGCGGCCGTGCAGGATGTTGAACGTCGCGATGCGCACGGTGCTCCCCATGCCCCGATGCGGGCGGTCCATGCCGTGCGTGGGGCAGACGCGAGCGGGTAGCAGCCTGCGGTGCAGCCCGACGACCGTGACGAGATCCGCGACCTGCTGAAGCGCACCGCCGTTGCCCTGAAGGAGGGCGGCGTGCCCTTCGCGCTCTGCGGCGGCTACGCCGCCTGGGTCCGCGGCGCCCCGGAGCCCGACCACGACGCCGACTTCCTGGTGCCGGCCGCCGAGGCCGACCGGGCGGCGAAGGTGCTGGCGGAGGCGGGCCTCGAGGTGGCCGACCCCGCGGAGGACTGGCTGACCAAGGTCGTGCAGGGCAACTCGTTCGTCGACGTGCTGTGGCGGGTCTGCGGCAGCCCGGTGGAGACCGACCTCATCGAGCGGGCCGAGGACAGGCCGGTGCTCTCGGTGCACATGCCGGTCCTCGCCGCGACCGACATCGTCGTCACCAAGCTGATGGCGCTGGACGAGCACTACTGCGACTTCGCCCGGATGCTCCCGGTCGCCCGCGCGCTGCGCGAGCAGGTCGACTGGGACCAGGTCCGGCGGGACACGGCGGGCAACGACTTCGCCGTCGTCTTCCTCGTCCTGCTGGGCCGGCTCGGGATCGTGGAGCAGCCGGCCTCTTGAACTGAACGGCGCTCAGCGAGCATGATGCCGGTCACATACCAACCACTATGTGGTCGGCGGCGTGTCCGGTCGGGAGCTCCCGGGAGCGCTGTGCGGCGACTGGCGAGGGGACCCCCCGTGACCGTGACGGCGACGAGTACCACCCGGGCCGAGATCGACTTCTCCGTCTACAACCCGTACTCGATGGACTTCGCCCGCGACCCGTGGCCGACCTGGGACCGCTTGCTGAACGAGTTCCCCGTCGCCTGGCACCGCGACCTGCAGTGCTGGATGGTCTCGCCGCACGACCTGGCCGCGGAGGTGATGAAGAGTCCCCGCTTCAGCACCAACTTCGGCGACTACAAGCACGCGCCGCCGCCCAAGCCGCGGTCCGAGTGGACCCTCTACAACGAGGTGATGCAGTACCACCTACAGATGCAGGACGCGGCCGGCCACATGCGGCTGCGGCGGCTGACGGCGCCGGCCTTCTCCCGCCGGGTGATGGACGTCATCGAGGTCCGGATCAGGGACTCCATCGTCGGCGTCTTCGACGAGATCCCCGACCCGCGCCGCTTCGACGTCGCCGACGACATCGCCGCCAAGGTCCCGATCCGGGCCATCGCGCGCATGGTCGGCGTCCCCTCCGACGCCGACACCCTGTTCGAGCACGGCCTCGGCTGGAACCTCGTGCGCGCCGCGAACCCGCTGTACTCGGCGGAGGAGCGGGCCGAGTTCCAGCAGGGCACGATCCCCGGCCTGCAGTACCTCATCGACACGGTGCGGGAGGCCCGCAGCGGCGGCCACACCGACGACTTCATCGGCACGCTCATCGACACCGAGATCGACGGCGAGCGGCTGCACGACCTCGAGATCGTCGCGCTGCTGATCTCCCTCATCTCGGCCGGGGCCGACACCGCCGTCGACCTGCACACGATGGCCCTGCTCGCCTTCCTGACCCACCCCGATCAGTGGCAGCTGCTCGGCGAGCGGCCGGACCTGCACGAGGCGGCGGTCATCGAGGCGCTGCGCTGGGGCTCGATGGGGAAGCTCGGCGCCATCCCGCGCTTCCCCCGCGAGGACGTCGAGATCGCCGGGCAGGTCCTGCCCAAGGGCGAGTTCGTCCACTTCATGCTCGGGCCCGCCTGGGTGGACCCGAAGAAGTGGCCCGAGCCGCTGCGCTTCGACATCACCCGCAACCACGCCGGGAACCTCGTCTTCGGTGCCGGTCCGCACCTGTGCATCGGGCTGAACCTGGTCAAGGTGCAGGGCCGGCTGATGCTCGACGAGTTCCGCCGCCGCTTCGGGGACACCGCGCGGCTGGAGGGCGAGGTCGAGTACGACCCGCAGCACTGGAACGCCCGGCGGATCAGCCGGATGACGGTCACCACCGGCGCCTGAGCCGGCACCCGGCCCGGCGCCGGCGAATGCGGTCTCCGGTGCGGGGCGACCCCGACTAACCTGATCACCGGGGGCTCCGCGCCGCCCGCCGGCAGCCCGCCGGACCGACCGCGACGTGACTGAGGGATCGACGTGCCCACCGGCAGAGTGAAGTGGTTCAACCCGGAGAAGGGATTCGGTTTCCTCTCCCGCGAGGACGGTCCCGACGTCTTCGTGCACAAGGACGCACTCCCCGCGGGCACCGAGGAGCTCAAGCCCGGTCAGCGCGTGGAGTTCGGCATCGTGGCCGGTCGCCGTGGCGACCAGGCCCTGCAGGTGCGCGTCCTGGACCCGCTCCCGTCGGTCACCGCCGCGCACGCCGCGGCCAACCGCAAGACCCCCGACGAGCTCGTGCCGATCATCGAGGACCTCATCAAGCTGCTGGACGACGTCTCCGAGGGGCTGCGCCACGGCCGGCACCCCGACCGCTCGCACGCCCGCAAGGTCGGCACCGTGCTGCGGGCGGTGGCCACCGACCTCGAGCACTGAGGCGGGCTGCCGGCCCTGGCCCTACTCGGCGCGGATGAAGCCGATCGGCCAGGCGCCGGAGAACTCGCCGCAGTCGGTGCCCTTGTCCTCGACGACGACGAGGTAGAACGCGGCGGGGACGACGTCGGAGCTGGTGATGTCGTCGAACGTCGTGCTGCCCGCCTCGACCTCGACCTCGCCGAGCTGCTCCTCGAGCTGGTCGTCGAAGACCTGGACGCTCCATCCGCGCTCGGCCACCGCGTCGGGGACGCTGAGCGAGATCGGCGCGTCCGCGGACACCTCGATGATCGGCGGCTGCACCGAGGTGTACCGCTGTCCCTCGCCGTCCTCGCAGTACTGGACCGGCTGCACGCTCACGTCCTGCGGTCCCACGGTCACCTGGACCGACGGCGGCCCCTCGGGCTCGTCCTCCCCGCAGCCGGTGAGCAGGACCAGCAGTGCGGCCGCGGTCGCCGTGGCGGTGGGCCTCACGAGGCCCACTGCTCGGCCGGCGGGGTGCGCCGCTGCCGTTCCCGTCCCCACAGGACGACGCCGACGGCCAGCACGAGCAGCGCCGCCGCCACGGTGAAGCCGAGCCAGCCGGTGGGCGGCAGGGCGATGCCGAGCGCGCCGCCCACCACCCAGGCCAGCTGCAGCATGGTCTCCGAGCGGGCGAAGGCCGAGGCGCGCAGGGAGTCGGGCACCTCGCGCTGGATGATCGCGTCCAGCGACACCTTGCCGAGGGCGTTCGCGATCGCGGAGACCCCGGCCACCAGCGCCGCCGTCCAGAAGCTGAAGAAGACCGCGGCCACCACGGTGATGCCGGCGGCCACGCCGGCCGAGACGAGCACCATCTGGTCGGGGCTGACCGTGTGCAGCCGGGACCCGACCGCGGTGCCCAGCACGCTGCCGACCCCGGCCGCCGCGGCGATGCCGCCGAGGGCCACGGTCGCCTCCCAGCCGGTGGCCGTGGCCTGCACCAGGAACGCGGAGAAGATCGTGAGGAAGCCGGCCAGCCCACGCAGGGCGGAGTTCGCCCGCAGCGCCACGACGACGTGCGGGCTGACCTGGCGCCGCCGCTTGCCCACCGTCTCCTGGGGGGAGGTCGTCAGGACGTCGGCGGGCTGCTCGCCGGCCGGCACGTCGACGTGCGCCGGCAGCCGGATGGCCAGCACCCCGGCGACGGCGAAGACGATCGCGGTGGCCCAGAGCTCCGGGCGGAAGCCGAAGGCCCACGCCAGCCCCGCGGCGATCCCCCCGAACACCGCCGAGGTGAGCAGGCCGAACACCGACGTCCGGGCGTTCGCGCTGGTCAGCGACATCGCCGAGGGCAGCACCCGCGGCAGGACGGCGGCGCGCAGCACGTTGTGCGCCTTGGACAGCACCAGGACGCCGAGCGCGGCCGGATAGAGGTAGAGGTCGTCGTAGTGGGCCGCCATGACCAGCGCCAGGACGGCGCGGCCCAGCGACGCGCCGCCCATCGCCCACCGCCGTCCGCGCTGCATCCGGTCCAGCAGGGGCCCGATGACGGGAGCGACCACCGCGAACGGGGCCATGGTCACCAGCAGGTACAGGGCCACGTTGCTGCGCTGGGCGTCGCTGGTCGCGGCGAAGAACAGCGTGCCGGCCAGCGAGACGGCGATCATCGCGTCCCCGGCGGCGTGCAGGGCGTTGGTCCACAGCAGCTGGGTGAGACCGCTCTCCGCGGCGCCGTCGGCCCGGCTGGCGGCCTTGACCCTGGCCACGGCGGCGCCGGTCAGCTCACGGGAGCGGGCCACCGCCACCCGCGTCACCGTCGGCCGCTGCCCTGGCGGGAGCGCGGCGGCCGGCTGGGTCTGCCCGTCGGGCTGGTCGGTCGCCAGGACGGTGGTCTCGGCCGCCTCGTCGGGGCCGGGCTCCGGCCAGGCCGGCGGCTGCTGACCCGGGTACCACGAGGCGGGCGGACCCGGCTGGTACGGGCCCGGCTGCTGGTACGGCCCGGGCGGGTAGCTGCCCGGGGGGTAGGGCGCCGGGTACGCCCCCGGTGGCGGATAACCGGCCGGGGGATGGCCACCCGGAGGATAGCCACCCGGCGGGTACGGGCCCGCCGGGTACGGCACCGGGCCGTAGGGACCGGCGCCGTACCCGGGCGGCGGCTGCGGGGGCACGTACGGCCCGGGCGCCTGCGGCAGGACCTCCGTGACGTGCTCGGCGTCGGCCGTCGGCAGAGGGCGCGTGGCCGCGCGCGGGCGCTGCACGGGCGCGGTGTCCGGGGTCGGGCTCACCGCACGCGCCGACCTGCGGCGGAGCACGCCGCGGCGCGGACCGGGGGGCGGGGAGTCGGACACCGCTCCATGGTGCCGCACGAGCCTGAACAGGGGCGGGGAGGCGGGAGCGCCGCGCGCGTGCCGCACCGCGCGGGTCGGCAAGCGGGAGGTGCGCGACAATGGCGTCGTGTCCGAGACCCCGCCGCCCGCCCTGGCCGCCGCCGTCGACCTCGCCCGCGCCGCCGCGGTGGAGACGGCCGGCGATGCCGCCGTCGTCGGCGAGCACCTGGCCGCCGTCTCGGACGACACCGGCGACCCCGCCCGTGGCGAGGTGCTGACCCACTCCTTCGCCAGCACCCTGCCCGGCTACGTCGGCTGGTACTGGGCGGTCACGATCGCCCGGGCCACCGGCGAGGAGACCGTGACCGTCGACGAGGTCGTCCTGCTGCCCGGCGAGCGGGCGCTGCTCGCTCCCGCGTGGGTGCCGTGGCACGAGCGGCTGCGCCCGGGCGACCTCTCGGTCGGCGACGTCCTGCCCTCCACCGAGGACGACCCCCGGCTGGTGCCCACCTACACCGTCGACGACGACGCGGCCGACGACCCGGAGGCCCGCGTGGTCGCCCGCGAGATCGGCCTCGGCCGCGAGCGGGTGATGTCGCACGAGGGCCGCTCGGACGCGCTGGCCCGCTGGAACGACGGCGACTTCGGACCGCGGTCGCCCATGGCCCGCCAGGCCCCCGGACCGTGCGGGACCTGCGGCTTCTTCCTCCCGCTGGCCGGGACGCTGCGCGCGGCGCTCGGCGCCTGCGGGAACGCCTACGCCCCCGCCGACGGCCGGGTGGTCACCGTCGACTACGGCTGCGGCGCGCACAGCCAGGCGTCCCTGGTCGCGCAGGACACCACCGAGGTCGTCAACACCGCGCGCTACGACACGGCCGACTTCGACCTGCTGTAGCACTGCGGTCCTCCGGACCGCACCGCGGCCAGGTGCCGTGCCCCCGGTGCGCTGAGCCCCGCCGTCGCACCCTTCGCGGAACCCTCCGGGCCCCACTCGGGCACGACCCTCGCAGGGCGGCTTCGGGCCTTAGTCCTTGCGGCCGAGTTGGCCCTGCCAGCGCATGATGCCGAGGCCGAGGAACGGCAGCACGATCCCGGCCACGCAGGTCCAGGTCCACACCCGGTCGACCCGGTCGCCGAGCAGCAGCAGGACCACCAGCGCGACCGCCCACAGCGCTGTCCCGGCGAGGACGACCCGCGCGGTGTCGACCCGCAGCGGGGGCGGGGCCTGCTTCGTCGGACCGGGCATGTCCCCGACCTTAGGCGTGACCCGACGGTGACCTCGGTTCCCGCCGGATGTGGCACTCTGTCGCCGCCCGTCCGGCTGAACAACGGGGAGATCCGTCATGCCCGAGCAGTCCCACCCGACCACGGGGGACACCCCCGCCGACGTCTCGGCGGCCACGTCGGCGACCACGCCGCGGCGCAGTGACGGCCCGCGCATCCGGCCGCGCAACGGCCTCGACCGCTACTTCGAGATCAGCGCCCGGCGCTCCACCGTCGCCCGCGAGCTCCGCGGTGGGCTGACGACCTTCTTCACGATGGCCTACATCGTCATCCTGAACCCGATCATCCTGACGACCATCGACACCGGCAACGGGCCGGGCGTGGACGTCACCGGCGGCTCGCTGTCCTTCGCCTCCGTCGCCGCGGTCACCGCGCTCATCGCCGGCGTCATGACCATCCTCATGGGCGTCGTCGGCCGGTACCCCTTCGCGCTCGCCACCGGGCTGGGCATCAACGCCGTCGTCGCGGTCTACGCGGCGACCCAGCTGTCGTGGCCCGAGATCATGGGCCTGGTCGTCCTCGAGGGCCTGCTGATCACGGTGCTGGTGCTCACCGGCTTCCGGAAGGCCGTCTTCGAGGCCATCCCGCCCCAGCTCAAGACGGCCATCGCCGTCGGCATCGGCTTCTTCCTCACCATCATCGGTCTCGCCGACGCCGGGGTGATCCGCCCGGGCAGCCCGCTGATCACCTTCGGCGTCGGCGGTCAGCTGGCCGGATGGCCGCTGTTCGTCTTCGTGTTCGGCCTGCTGCTGATGGCCGTCCTCGTCGTCCGCAAGGTCAAGGGCGCGCTGCTCATCGGCATCGTGGCCACGACGCTGCTGGCCATCCTCATCGAGGCGATCGCCGACATCGGCCCGCGCATCGGGGACGAGAACCCGCACGGCTGGGCGCTGCAGGTGCCGAAGCTGCCCGACGACGTCGTCGACGGCCCCGACCTCTCGCTGATCGGCAACTTCTCGCTGTTCGGCGGCTTCGAGCGGATCGGCATCATCGCCGCCCTGCTCATCGTCTTCTCGATCATGATCGCCGACTTCTTCGACACGGTCGGCACGGTGACCGCCGTGGGTGCCGAGGGCGGCCTGCTCGACGAGGACAAGAACCTGCCGAAGTCGCAGCCGGTGCTGCTCATCGACTCGCTGGCCGCCGCGGCGGGTGGCGCGGGCAGTGTCTCGTCGAACACGACCTACATCGAGAGCACCGCCGGTGTCGCCGACGGTGCGCGCACCGGCCTGGCCAGCATCGCCACCGGCCTGCTGTTCCTCGTCGCGATGTTCTTCACGCCGCTGGTCCAGATGGTCCCGTCGGAGGCGGCCGCGCCCGCGCTGGTCATCGTCGGCGCCCTGATGATCACGCAGATCCGGTACCTGGCATGGGACGACATGTCCCTGGTCATCCCGGCGTTCCTCACCATCGCGCTGATGCCGTTCACCTACTCGATCACCAACGGGATCGGGGCCGGCGTCGTCAGCTTCGTGCTGCTCCGCCTGGCGGTGGGCCGCCGCCGCGACATCCACCCGCTCATGTGGGTGATCGCGATCGTGTTCGTCGTCTACTTCGCGCTGGAGCCGATCCAGCAGCTCGTCTGAGGGGGCGGAGCGGTCGTTAGGTAGGCTACGGATCGTGCCCCGGACGACGCTGGACACCGCGGCGCTCGCGCACGACCTGCGCCTCGCGGTCATGCGCTTCTCCCGGAGGCTGCGGAACCAGCGGGTCGACACCTCGGTGACGCTGACCCACCTGTCCGCGTTGTCGACGCTCAAGCAGCACGGGCCGATGAGCCCGGGCGAACTGGCGGGGCACGAGCGGGTCCAGCCGCCGTCGATGACGCGGGTCGTGGTGGCGCTGGAGGGGATGGGCCTGCTGACCCGCAGCCCGCACCCGACCGACGGGCGGCAGGTCGTCATCGACCTCACCCCGGCGGCGGCCGAGCTGCTCGGCGCCGAGGCGCAGGCCCGGGAGGCGTGGCTGAACGAGGCGCTGACGGAGCTGACCGACGAGGAACGGGCAGTCCTGCGAGAGGCCTCGACGATCATGGAGAAGCTGGCCGGACGGTGACCGGGACGGGCGCCGAGGCGAGGTCCTCGCGGGGGATGTTCCGGTCCCTGAGGGTGCGGAACTTCCGGCTCTACGCGTCGGCGAACCTGGTCAGCCTCATCGGCACCTGGATGCAGCGGATCGGCCAGGACTGGCTGGTCCTGCAGCTCTCGGGCGACAGCGGGGTGGCCCTCGGTGTCGTCACCTCGCTCCAGTTCGCGCCGGGGCTGGTCCTCGGCATGTACGGCGGGGTCCTCGCCGACCGGTACCCGAAGCGGCCGCTGCTGGTGGTCACCCAGGCGCTGATGGGGGTGATCGCGCTCGCGCTCGGCCTGCTCGTGATCACCGGCCACGTGCAGCTGTGGCACGTCCTGGCGTTCGCGGCCGCGCTCGGCGTGGTGTCGTCCATCGACCTGCCGGTCCGGCAGTCCTTCGTCTCGGAGATGGTCGGGCCCGATCTGCTGACCAACGCCGTCGGCCTGAACTCCACCGTCTTCAACGGGGCGCGGCTGGTCGGCCCGGCGGTCGCCGGTCTGCTGATCGGCGCCTCGTCGGGCGGGACCGGCCCGGCGTTCCTCATCAACGCCGGGAGCTTCGCCTTCACGATCGCCGCGCTGCTCGGCATGCGCGCGGCCGAGCTGTTCCCCAGCCCGCCGGTCGCCCGGGCGCGCGGCCAGCTCCGGGCGGGCCTGGCCTACACCTGGTCGCGCCCGGATCTGGTGCTGGCGCTCTCGCTCGCCTTCCTGGTCGGCACGTTCGGGTTGAGCACCCAGGTCACGATCGCGCTCATGGCCCGGCAGGAGTTCCACCTCGGGGCGAGCGCGTTCGGGCTGCTCACGACGTTCTTCGCCGTCGGCTCGCTCACCGGGGCGCTGCTGTCCGCCCGGCGCAACAGTCGCCCCAAGGAGGGCTTCCTCGTCCTGGCGCTGGTCGTCCTCGGGAGCTGCTGTGTGGTGGCCGGGCTCATGCCGGGATACGCCTGGTTCGCCGCGGCGCTCGTCCCCATGGGAGCCGCCGCGATGATGTTCACGGTGGCCAACAACGGCTTCGTCCAGCTGGGCGCCGATCCCCAGATGCGGGGGCGGGTCATGGCGCTGTACTTCGTGTGCCTCACCGGCGGCCTGCCGATCGGGTCACCGCTCATCGGGTGGATCGGCGAGCACCTCGGCGCGCCCTGGGCCTTCGTGCTGAGCGGAGGGCTGCTCGTCGTCGCCGGGTTGTGCGCCGCCGCCTGGCTCTCCCGCAGCACGCGTGCCCGGCAGCTGGCCGAGGAGCGGACGACGGTCGGCCGCTCGCCCATCGGGGCAGGCTGATCCGGCGTACCCTTCCGGCCACCCGCACTCCGCCGACCCGGAGGCCGCCATGGCCGGCGCTCTGCTGCAGATCGCGTTGCTCACCGCGGCACTCGTGGGCGCCTTCGCCCTCCTGGGCCTGCTGACCGGGCTCTTCTGCGGCACCGTGCGGCTGCGCCCCCGGCGTCGCGGGGCCGCCGAGCCGGTCCACCGCCCGCTGCAGGCCGTGGCCGCGGACCTCCGCCGGCTCGCCCGTGAGCTCGCGCTCGTGCCCGCCGGCGTCCCCGTCGCCCGCCGGCGCGGCCTGCAGAGCGCCTACGACGACGTCCTCGTCGAGGCGGCGGCCCTGCTCGAGGTGCCGCACACCATGACCCTCGCGTCGCCCGGAGCGCGCCGCGACGCCGAACGGAAGCGGCTGCAGGCCGCCCTGACCGACGCCGGCCTGGACCCGCGCTGAGCGCACCGCCACCGCTCCGGCTGTTCGTCGCCGTGGCCCCGCCCGAGGCCGCGCTCGCGCACCTCGCCGCGGTGGTCGCGCCGCTGCGCGAGGCACCGGGTGCACCCGCGTGGACGGCGGTCGAGCGCTGGCACCTCACGCTGCTGTTCCTCGGCGCCGTGCCCCCGGCGACCCTCGAGCCGCTGACGGAGCGGGTGGCCGGCGCCGTCGCCGCGGCCCAGCCCATGACGCTGCAGCTGATCGGCGGTGGGCGGTTCGGCTCCCTCCGGCGTCCGCAGGTCCTCTGGGCGGGGGTGGCCGGGGACGTCGACGCACTCACCGCCCTGGCGGGCCGGCTGGCCCGAGCCGCCCGCTCCCTGGAGCTGCCGGTGGACGACCGGCCCTTCCGCCCACACCTCACGCTCGGCCGGTGGCGTCCCGGACGGCCCGCCGACGCGACGCTGGCCGACCGGATCGCCGACTACCGGGGGCCGCAGTGGTCGGTCGGGGAGGTCGCGCTCGTGCGCAGCATGCTGGGCGCGAACCCCCGGCACGACGTCATCGCCGTCCTCCGGACGGCACCGCGGCCAGGTGCCGTGCCCGAGTCGCATTGAGCCCCGCCGCCGCGTCCGGAGGGGACCCTCCGGGCCCGCCACCGGACACGGCAACCGAACCTCCCCTTGCTACCAGGCGTACTCCATCGGGGCGGGCCGGTAGCCGGGGAAGATCTCGTCGAGGCGGGTCAGCGTGGCCTCGTCGAGGGCGATGTCCACCGCACGCATGCCGCCCTCGAGCTGCTCCATCGTGCGCGGCCCGATGATCGGCGCGGTCACCGCCGGGCGGTGCAGCAGCCACGCGACGCCGACGTCGGCCGGAGCGTGCCCGAGCTCGGCGCAGAGCGACTCCCAGGCCTCCAGCGCGGGACGGTGCTGCTCGATCTGCTTCCGGACGCGCTCGTCCTTGCGGCGGTCGCCGGCCGACTCGTCGAGCACCCCGGCCAGCAGCCCGCCGGCCAGCGGGCTCCACGGGATGACACCGATGCCGTGGTGCTCGGCCGCGGGCAGCACCTCCAGCTCCACGTGCCGGGTGAGCAGGTTGTAGTGCGACTGTTCGCTGACCAGGCCCTGGGAGCCGCGCCGCGCGGCGACGGCGTTCCCGGTGGCCAGCTGCCAACCGGCGTGGTTCGAGGCCCCGACGTAGAGCACCTTGCCCTGGGCCACGAGCGACTCGCACGCCTGCCAGATCTCGTCCCACGGCGTGGCCGGGTCGCTGTGGTGGAACTGGTAGAGGTCGATCCAGTCGGTCTGCAGCCGGCGCAGCGACGCCTCGCAGGACCGCACGATGTTCCGGGCGGACAGCTTCGAGTCGTTGGGCCAGTCGCTCATGGTCCCGTAGACCTTGGTGGCCAGCACGGTCTTCTCCCGGCGGTCGCCGCCCTGGGCGAACCAGGCGCCGATGACCTCCTCGGTGCGGCCGCGGCCGGCGCTGCGCCCGTAGACGTTGGCGGTGTCGAAGAAGTTCACGCCCTCGGCCAGCGCCCGGTCCATGATCGCGTGCGAGTCGGCCTCCTCGGTCTTCCACCCGAAGTTCATGGTCCCGAGGCAGAGACGGGAGACCGACAGACCGCTGCGACCGAGGTGCGTGTACTCCATGGGAAGCCACCCTGGCACCCTGACGGTCGTGCCGCAGAACCACCCCGACAGTGCCTTCGCCCGCGCCACGACCGTCGCCCGCGCCGAGGGCGGTGGCGCCGTCGCCGAGCTGGACCCGGGCTGGGAGGTCGGCGGCGGGATCCTCAACGGCGGCTACCTGATGGCGGTCGCGGCGCGGGCGGCCCTCCTGGACAGCCCCCACCCGCACCCGGTGGCGGTCTCGGCGACCTTCCTGCGGGCCGGCGCCGGGGGTACGGCGCGGATCGAGCTCCTCGCCGAGACGACCGGGCGCACGCTGGCCAACACGGCCGCCGTCCTCTCCACCGGCATCGGTCCGATCCTGACGGCGCAGGTCACCACCGCCACGCTGGGGGAGGAGCCGGTCGACTGGTCGGCCAACCCCATGCCCCAGGTGCCGGCGCCCGACGAGTGCCCGGCCGCGCTGCGGCCGCCGGGCGTCCCGGTGCCGGGGCTCGTCCAGCGCCTGGACATCCGCTTCGACCCCGCGACGGCCGGCTTCGTGCAAGGGCGGCCGGCGGCCGAGCCGCGGTTGCGGGCGTGGATGCGCCTGGCCGACGGCGGCGAGCCCGATCCGCTGGCGCTGCTGATGTTCGCCGACGCGCTGCCGCCGGCCGGGTTCGCGATCGGCCGGATGGGCTGGGCTCCCACGGTGCAGCTGCAGGTGCTCGTCCGCGCGCTCCCGGCGCCCGGCTGGTGCCTGGTCGAGAACGTCAACACCGAGGTCGCCGGCGGCTGGACCGACGAGGACTGCCGGATCTGGGACTCCACCGGCCGGCTGGTCGCGCAGAGCCGGCAGCTCGCCCGCCTGCCGCGCTAGTCCCTCCGACCGGGCAGGTCGACGTCGCCGGTCAGGTAGCGCTGCACGGTCGGGCCGACGGCGGCCACGACCTCGTCGGCGGACGCCGATGCCAGCGGCTCCAGCCGGAGCACGTACCGGCTGACCACGAGCCCGATCACCTGGGAGGCGACGAGGGCGCCCCGGGCCTCCCGCTCGCCGACGGGCATGTCGAGCGAGCCGACGACGCGGCGGATGATCTTCGCGAGGACGAACTCGCGGAGCAGCTTCGCCGAGAACTCGTGGGTGATCGCCGAGCGCACCAGCGCCAGGACGGCGGGCCGGGCCGGGCCGTCCCAGACGTGCAGCACCATCCGGACGACGGCGGCGCCCCGGGCGTCCGGGGGTGCGGCCAGCACGTCGGGCAGGAGGTCGTCGGGGTCGGCGGGGGCCTCGACGGCGGCGAGGAAGAGCTTGTCCTTCGTGCCGAAGTAGTGGTGCACCAGCGCGGGGTCGACGTCGGCGGCGCCGGCGATCCCGCGGATCGAGGCGCCGTCGAAGCCGCGCTCGGCGAACGCCGCCCGGGCCGCGGCCAGCACCGCGTCGCGGGTGCCGGGGTTGCCGGGGCGGCGTCCGCCGGGGCGCCGTGGGGTCTCGCTCAGCTGGTCCTCCTCCGCAGGGTCCCCGCCGCGAGCGCCAGGGCCGCCAGGGCGACGGCGGCGATGATGCCGACGTCCCGCCACATCGTCGCGGTCGCCGACGCCGAGGCGCCGACCTCCTGCAGGGCCTCGACCGCGTAGGTCAGCGGCAGCACGTCGCTGACCGCCTGCAGCCAGCCGGCCATCTGCTCGCGGGGGACCAGCAGGCCGCAGAGGAAGAACTGCGGCAGGACGACGACCGGCATGAACTGCACCGCCTGGAACTCGCTCGTGGCGAACGCGCTGGCCAGGAGCCCGAGCGCCACCCCGAGAACCGCGTCGACCACCGCGATGAGCACGACCAGCCACAGGGAGCCGGCGACGTCGAGGCCGTAGACCGTCGTCGCCACCCCGACGGTCACGAGGGCCTGCACCGCGGCGGCCGCACCGAAGGCGGTGCCGTAGCCGAGCAGCAGGTCCAGCCGGGACAGCGGCGTGGTCAGCAGCCGCTCGAGCGTGCCGGAGGTGCGCTCCCGCAGCATCGCGATGCTGGTCACCAGGAACATGACGACGAACGGGAAGATGCCGAGCATCGTGAGCCCGACCCGGTCGAAGACCGGTGCCTGCCCGGGGACCGCCGGGACGTCGCGCCACAGCAGGTAGAGCAGCCCGAGGAGCAGGCCGGGGAGCACGGTGAGCATCGCCAGCGTGCGGGGGTCGTGGCGCAGCTGGCGCAGCACCCGACCGGTGGTCGCGCCGGTCAGCCTCGGACTGAGGACGGCGGTCATGCGGCCACCTCCTGCTGCCGGGCCCGGACGAGGCGCAGGAACGCCTCCTCGAGGTCGTCGGTCCCGGACTCCGCCCGCAGCTGCGCCGGTGTGGAGTCACTGAGCAGCTCGCCCTCCCGGAGCAGCAGCAGCCGGTCGCAGCGGCCGGCCTCGTCCATGACGTGGCTGGAGACGACCAGCGTCGTTCCGCCGGCGGCGAGGGCGGCGAAGCGGTCCCACAGCTCCACCCGCAGCACCGGGTCCAGGCCCACGGTGGGCTCGTCGAGCACCAGCAGCTCCGGCTCGCCGACGAGAGCGCAGGCCAGCGAGACCCGCCCGCGCTGGCCGCCGGAGAGGTTCCGGACCAGCTGCCCGGCCGCGTCGCGCAGGCCGACGTCGGCGAGCGCGGCGTCGGCGGCGGCGGAGCCGCGGCCGAACAGGGCGGCGAAGTAGCGGGCGTTCTCCCGCACGGTGAGGTCCTCGTAGACGCTCGGCGCCTGGGTGACGTAGCCGACGCGGGAGCGGAGCGCGGGAGAGCCGGCTGGTTCGCCCAGCACGGTGACCCGTCCCGAGCGGACCTGCTGCACGCCGACGACCGCGCGCAGCAGCGTGGACTTCCCGCTGCCACTGGGACCGAGCAGCCCGGTCACCCGGCCGGCCGGGACGGCACAGGTGAGACCCGGCAGCACCCGGCGGGGTCCGCGGTCGACGACGAGATCGGTGACCGTGACGGCGTCGTCCATGGGGACCTCCGTAGGGAACTCAACGCCTGATGAACTCAACGCTAGATGAGTTACCGGACCGCCGTCAACGAGGAGGGGGTGTCAGGCGGGAGAGCGGCGGCGGGAGACCGCGTCCAGCGCGCCCACGACCAGGAAGGGCACCGCCGACCACAGCGCCAGCACTACGACGCCGTGCGCCACCGCGTGCCCGGACAGGTACGCCGTCCCGCGCAGCGCCTGGACCGCGACGCCGGGCGGCAGCACGTCGGCGAGCGGGGCCAGCCACCCGGGCAGGTACTCGGCGGGGAAGCTGCCGGTGCTCGTGGCCGCGCCGACGGTCAGCAGGACGGCGGTGGCGACGAACGTCCCGACCGCGCCCAGCAGCCGCAGCGCGAGCGCCGACGCCGCTCCGCACGCCAGGGCGAGCAGCGCGACCAGGCCGCCGACGGTCCAGAAGCCGGCGGGGACCGCGTCGAACGCCACCACCGACAGCGACGCGGCGACCAGCCCGGCGACCCCGGCGAAGAGGACGGCGCTCGCCAGGCGCAGCCGCAGCCGTAGCTGGGGCGCCACCTGGTAGCTGGTGATCCCGAAGAGGAAGCCGCCGAGGACCACGCCGAACGCGGTGTGGTCGATCGCCCGGCCGCGGCTGTCGCCGTCGGCCAGGGGTGCGACGTCGGAGACCTGCAGCCCGCCGCCGGCGACCGGTCCGAGCGCGTCGGTCAGGTCCTGGGTCACCGCCTGCCCGTGCGCGCCGGCCACGAGGAGCTGGGGTGCCGAGCCGTCGAGCACCAGGGCGGCGTAGAGGTCTCCGGAGGTGACCGCGCGCTCCGCGGCCGAGGCGCTCGGCAGCCGCTCCAGCTCGAGCACCCCCGGGCGGTCCCGCTCGAGGGTGGCCTGGAGCTCGGCGACCTGCGGCGCGGGCCCGACGACACCGACGGGGAGGTCGTGGGGCTCTGCGGCCGGGAAGGCCGCCAGGTAGACGACGATCAGCAGCGTGCCGATGGCGACCGCCACCAGGGCCGGCAGCACGATGCCGCGCAGTCCCGCCCTGACCGGAGAGCCGGCGGAGCGCTGCTCCTCGACGGACTGGTCGGCCGGGCCGGGCGGCGGTTGGAGTCCCGCCGGCATCAGCCCGCCCTGACCAGCGCCCTGCCGAGCGCGGTGCCCGAGGTCCAGGCGGCCTCCACCCGCGAGGGTGCGGCCCAGCCGTCCCCGCACGCGCCGATCCCGTCGACGAGCCCGAACGGCTCGGGGCGGGCCTCGGCGGGCCGGGCGAAGGTCCAGCGGTGCACCGTCGTCCAGGCCGGGGCCGTGCCCAGGCCCAGGACGCGGTCGACCGCCGCGGTCACGGCGGGGATCGCCGCGTCGGGGTCGGCGAGGTGCGCGCGGGCGAGTTCGGGGGTCGTGTGGGCCACGAGCACCGGGGCGCCGTCCCCCCGCCGGTCGCCGTCGTCGGCGATCCAGGCGAGGACGTCGTCGTCGTGGACGAACACCCCGTGCAGGTCCGCCGGCCAGGAGCGCCGTTCGAAGCCGACGACGACGGCGAGCGCCGGCTCCCAGGTGCGGTCGCCCAGCAGCCGGTCGGCCGTAGCCGCGTCGAGGAGCCGGCGGGCCTGGGGGTCGGGCATCGCGAGGGCGACGGCCGGCACCTCCTCGCCGTCGACCGTCGGGCCGGGACGCACGTGCTCCACGGTGCGCTCGTGCCGCACGTCGACGTCCGCGGCGAGGTCGGCGACCAGCGAGCGCAGCCCGCCGGGCGCCGCGTACCGCACCGGGCCGGTCGTCGTGCGCTCGATGCCGCCGGCCCCGGCGACGGCGAACGTGTCGGTCCAGGGCCGGGCCAGGCCGCGGTCCACCCAGCCGCCGACGACGCCGGCGAACTCCGATCCGTCCGAGGCGGTGAGGTACGAGGCGCCGATGTCCACGACCCGGCCGCCGCGCATGGTGCGCGAGGCCATCCGGCCGCCGGGCCGGAGTGCGCGGTCGAGCACCACCGCGCCGACCCCACCGGTGGCCAGGGCGCGGGCGCAGGCGACGCCGGCGATGCCGCCGCCGATGACGGTCACGGGGGAGGGCACCGCTTGATCCTGGCCGCCGGACGCGCTCCCCGCTCGGGGAAGATCGCCCTGTGGCGCCCGAGCTGATCACCGACCCCACCGACGAGCGGGTGTCGGACTTCCGCGACCTCGTGGCGGGGGACCGTCCCCCCGGCGTGGAGAAGGGCAGCGGACCGGTGATCGTGGAGGGCGTGCCCGCGGTGCGGCGGCTGCTGGCCTCGCCCTACCGGGTGCGCGCCGTGATCGGCGTCCCCGGCCGGCTGGCCGAGCTCGACCTGCCCGAGGGGGTGGCGGCGTACGAGGCCGACAAGTGGGTGCTGTCGGAGGTGATCGGCTTCCGCCTGACACGGGGTGTGCTGGCGTCGGCGGACCGTCGGCCCGCGACCGACGTCGACGCGCTGCTCGCCGGCCCGGACCCGGCCGCGCCCCGGCGGCTGGCGGTGCTGGAGGCGCTCAACGACGCGGAGAACCTCGGCTCGATCGCCCGCTCGGCGGTCGCGCTCGGGGTCGATGGCCTGCTGCTCGACCCGCGGTGCGTCGACCCGCTGTACCGGCGCGCCGTGCGGGTGTCGATGGGGCACGTGCTCTCGCTGCCGCTCGCCGTCCTGCCCGACTGGCCGGGCGGACTCGGCCGGGTGCACGACGCCGGCTACCTCACCGTGGCGCTGACCCCTGCCGACGACGCCGTCGACCTGGGTGACATCGATCCGCGGGCGCACCCGCGGACCGCGGTGCTGCTCGGCGCCGAGGGGCCCGGCCTCACGCCCGAGGCCCAGGCGGCGGCGCGGGTGCGCGCCCGCATCCCGATGCGTGCCGGGGTGGACTCCCTCGGCGTCGCGGCCGCGGCAGCGGTCGCCTTCGCGACCCTGCGTTAGCCCCGCAGGGAGAAGCGGGCGAGGATCGCGCGGGCCTCCTCCGCGCTGCTCGGCGCGCACATCACGTCGTACCGGCTGGCGGTGATCCGGCTGGTGCTCGTGAAGTCGCGCCGGCCCTGGGTGGCGGCGTAGCCCATGCCACCGAACAGGGCCCCGAACACCAGCCCGATGAGCAGCCCCGAGAGGACCGAGGCGACCCAGTTGCCGCCGTCCTCGGAGAAGATCCCGAGCAGCAGGCCGACGAACAGACCCCACCAGGCGCCCGCGGCGGCGCCGGCCGCGAGCGCGCGGCCCCACGTCAACCGGCCGGTGACCTTCTCGATCATCCGCAGGTCCGTGCCGATGATCGTCACGTCCTCCACCGCGAACTTCTCGTCCGAGAGGTGGTCGACGGCCGCCTGTGCACGCTCGTAGCTGTCGTAGGACCCGACCTGGACGCCGCCGAGCGGCATGGACACCGACATGGACATGGGCACCTCCTACCCCGCGTCAACGGAGGGCACGCCGGCGCTGTTCCTGGTCAGCGGTGGCGGCGGACCCCGAACACGATGTCCTCCCACGCCGGGACCCGCACCCGGGGGTCCTCGTCGTCGCCGTCGGGGCGGCCGAGCACGAGGGTGTCGTGCTCGGCGATGTCGTCGATGTCCACCTCGGCGTCCGCGGTCCGCCGGGAGGACTCGGCCGGCTCCTCGGGAACGGCGTCCTCGATGGGCTCGGCCGGCGGCACCTGCTCGGTGACGACGGCGACCGGGCGGGAGCGCTGCAGCGGGGAGGCCGGCAGCCCCGCGGGCACGTCCGGGACGACGCGCACCAGCCGGGTGCCCTCGGCGAAGTCGGTGGTGGCCGCGTCGACGGGGGCGACGATCCGGCCGCGCATGTCGTAGGCCCAGCGGGTGAGGCCGGACTTGGCGCCGGCGTGCCAGGCGGCGGTCACCTGCCACACCCCGTCGCTGCCGCGGGCGGCGTCCCACCGGACGGCGTCCAGGTCGCTGCCGAGCAACCGCAGCCGCTCGGCCATGAACTGCTGCAGCGGTGAGGTGATCACGCCGTCGGAGAGCCGGACGCGGGCCTCCCGCGCCTGGTCGGCGATCCGCTCGCGCTCCTGCAGCACCGGGCCGGCGAAGCGCAGCACCCGGTCCACCCGGATGCCGGCGGCCTCCGCGACCTGCTCGGGCGTCTCGCCCGCGCGGATGCGGGCCTGGATGACCCGGGGCGGCAGGCTCATGCCCAGGTCCACGTCGATCTGACCGAGCCGGCGGGCGTCACCGCGGGCGGCGGCCCGGAGCCGGTCGTCGACGGGCAGCTCGAAGCGTTCGCCCTCGTCGCCGGGCTCGGTCCCCTCGGCGACCAGCACGAGGCTGGAGCCGTCGTCGGACAGCCCCACGAGGCGCAACGAGCGCATGGGCGTCCTCCGTCGTCGGGTCGTAGCCGGGATGGACCGGCGTCCGAGGCTATCGACGGCCGGCGGGACGGCCCGGCAGGCACGCCCGGCGTGGCGGGAGTTGTTGCCGCCGTCATCTGGCCGCAACACCGCCTCGGCACTGTGGCACGTGGGGCGGGTGGGTCGGCGGCCCCGTGCACGGCGGAGCGCCGGGAGAGTGCGTGCGGGGCCACACTGCCCGGGCGTGCGACGCTCCCGCGGGCCGCTGCGCGCAGCCGCCGCCCGAACCCCGCTCGAGCCGAGGAGGTGCCGTGGCCAGCCCCCTGTCGACCCTGCCGTCCCCCGACGTGTCCGAGGCCGCCGACACCTCGTACGTCGGCCTGCCCACCGAGGTGCGGCTGGCCGTCGCGGAGATCGCCGGAGCCGCCGGCGCCTGGTGCCCGGCGCTCTCGCCGGCCGGCGACCGGGTCGCGTACGTGACCGACCGCTCCGGCATCCCGCGGCTGGAGGTGCTGCCGGTGGGCGGCTCGGCCGCCACGCTGCCGCAGGTGCTCTCCGGGCCCGGGCAGGAGGTCGTCTCGGTCGCCTGGGCACCGGACGGCGAGTGGCTGGCGTACCTGGTCAGCCCGAGCGGCTCCATCTGCGCGGAACTGCACGTCGTCCGGCCCGACGGCAGCGAGGCGCGGCTGGTGGCGGGGGAGGACGCGCGGGCCACCGTGTTCGCCGGCCACTGGACCCGCCCCGGCCACTACGTGTGCTCGATCGCTCCCGGCACCGGACCCGACGCCGACGTCGTCCTGGTCGACGTCGGCACGGGCGCGCAGCGGACGCTGGCCCGTGGCGGCTTCCTGTCCGTGACCGCGGTGTCGGCCGACGAGCGGTGGGTGCTGGCCCGCCGTGGGCCGCGCGGTCACCGGCACGTCGTCCTCGTCGACGTCGCCACCGGCGGGACCCGCCGGGTCATCCCGCGGGACGCTCCCGGCGGCATCGCCTCCGAGGACGGCCGGTTCGCCCCCGACTGCGGGTCGGTGCTGCTGCGCGCGTCCCTTCCCGGGCCCCCGTCCGCCGACCGCGCCGGCCTCGTCGAGGTCCCGCTCTCCGGCGACGGCGAGCTGGGCTCGGCGCGCGTCGTCCTGTGCCGGCCCGACGCCGACCTCGACGCCTACGCGCTGCGGCCCGACGGCACGGTCCTGGCCGTGTGGAACGCCGGTGGGGTCTCCGAGCTGCTGGTGCACGACCGCGCCGACGGCACGGTGCTCGAGCGGGTCGCGCTGCCCGAGCCCGTCCTGCCGGGCTGGTCGCTGGCGGCGGACGGGGCGACCATGCTCGCCGAGCTGACCGGGCCGCACGCCCCGCGGGCCCTGTGGACCGTCCCGTTGTGCTCGGGCGGCGCCCCGGAGCGGCTGCCGTCGCTGCCGCGCCGTCCGGACCGCGCGCTGTCGGTCGAGCCGGTCCGGGTGGACTACCCCGGCACCGACGGCACGCCGCTGCACGGCTGGCTCTACGCCCCGCCGGACGGGCACGGGCCCAACCGCACGGTGGTCAGCTTCCACGGCGGTCCGGAGGGCCAGGAGCGCCCGGCCTGGTCGCCGGTCGCCCAGTCGCTGGTCGCGGCAGGCCTCACCGTGTTCGCGCCGAACGTGCGGGGGTCCGGCGGGCAGGGCCGGGCGTTCATGTGTGCCGACGACGGCGCCGCCCGCGAGGCCTCGTTCGACGACGTGCCCGCCACCGTGCGCTTCCTCGTCGAGGCGGGCATCGCGGCACCCGGACGGCTCGGTGCCCACGGGTGGTCCTACGGCGGCTACCTGACGCTGGTGGCGCTCACCCGCTGGCCCGACCTCTTCGCGGCCGGGGTGTCCCTGGCCGGGATGAGCGACCTGCGGACCTTCTTCGCCGCGACCGAGCCGTGGATGGCCGCGGCGTCGGTGACCGAGTACGGCGATCCGGTGGCCGACCGGGAGCTGCTCGCGTCCCTCTCCCCGATGACGGCGCTGGACCGGCTGACCGCCCCGGTGCTGCTGGCCCACGGCGACCGCGACACCAACGTGCCGGTCGGCGAGTCGGTGCAGGCCCACCAGGCGCTGCAGGCACGCGGCGCGCGCAGCGAGCTGTTGCTGCTGCCGGGGGAGGGGCACACGGTCGTCGGCCGCGAGCACCTGGTGGAGCTGTCCGAGCGGGTCGCGGGGTTCTTCGACCGCTGGCTGTGACCGGAGTGTGGGAGCGCAGGAAACCTGCGCTCCCGCACTCCGCTACAGGCGCTCGGCGACGTGGTCGATGCAGGCGGTCAGCGCGCTGACGTCGTCGGGGTCGACGGCGGGGAACATGCCCACGCGCAGCTGGTTGCGGCCGAGCTTGCGGTACGGCTCGACGTCGACGACGCCGTTGGCCCGCAGGGTCTTGGCGATCTGCGCGGCGTCCACGCCCTCGGCGAAGTCGACCGTGCCCACCACGAGGGAGCGCTCGGCCGGCTCGGTGACGAACGGGGTGGCGATCTCGGACTTCTCCGCCCAGCCGTAGAGCCGGCCCGAGGACTCCCGGGTGCGGTCGACCGCGCCGGACAGCCCGCCGAGACCGTTCAGCCAGTCGATCTGGTCGGCGAGGAGGAACAGCGTCGCCACCGCGGGGGTGTTGTACGTCTGGTCCTTGCTCGAGTTGTCGACGGCGATCGACAGGTCGAGGAAGCCGGGGACCCACCGGCCCGACGCCTTGATCTCGGCCACGCGGGCGAGCGCCTTCGGCGACATCAGCGCGACCCACAGCCCGCCGTCGGCCGCGAAGGACTTCTGCGGGGCGAAGTAGTAGACGTCGGCCTGGGCGACGTCGACCGGCAGGCCACCGGCGCCGCTGGTCGCGTCGATCAGCACCAGCGCGTCGTCGTCGGCACCGGCGGGCCGCTCGACCGGCGCCATGACCCCGGTCGAGGTCTCGTTGTGCGCCCAGCCGTAGGCGTCGATCCCGGCCGCGCCGGCCGGCAGCGCGAGCGTGCCCGGCTCGGCCTTGGTGATGACCGGGTCACCGAGGAACGGCGCCTCCTTCACCCCCGAGGCGAACTTGGCGGAGAACTCGCCGAACGTGCCGAAGGCGGCCCGGTCGCGGATCAGCCCGAAGGCCGCCGCGTCCCAGAACGCCGTCGTCCCGCCGTTGCCGAGCACCACCTCGTAGCCCTCGGGCAGCGAGAAGAGCTGGCCGAGGCCCTCGCGGACCCGCTTGACCAGGTTCTTCACCGGCGCCTGGCGGTGCGAGGTGCCCATGACCGCCGCGCCGTCGGTGGCCAGCGCCTGCAGCGCTTCGGGGCGGACCTTCGACGGGCCACACCCGAAGCGTCCGTCCTTCGGCAGCAGGTCGGCGGGGATGGTGATGCTCATCGACGGTCTCCTCGGGTGCGGCCCATGCGTCAGGAGGCGGGGGCGGCCTGGCTGATGGACTTGGTGGCGACGTTCTCCCAGCCCTCGACCTCATCGGGCTTGCGCGGGTCCGGCCCGATGTAGCGGGCGGACGGGCGCACGAGGCGGCCGGTGTTCTTCTGCTCGAGGATGTGCGCGCACCAGCCGGCGGTGCGGGCGCAGGTGAACATCGAGGTGAACATGTGGCTGGGCACCTCGGCGAAGTCGAGGACGATCGCCGCCCAGAACTCCACGTTGGTCTCGACCGGCCGGTCCGGACGCCGCTCGCGCAGCTCCTTGAGCGCGGCCTGCTCCAGGGCGCGGGCGGCCTCGAAGCGCGGGGCGCCGAGCTCCTCGGACGTGCGGCGGAGCACGCGGGCGCGCGGGTCCTCGGCGCGGTAGACGCGGTGACCGAAGCCCATCAACCGCTCCTTGCGGTCGAGCAGGTCCTTCACGTACTTCTCGGCGTCACCGGTCTTCTCGACCTCGTCGAGCATGTGCAGCACGCGGGAGGGGGCGCCGCCGTGCAGCGGGCCGGACATGGCGCCGATGGCACCGGACATGGCGGCGGCGACGTCGGCGCCGGTGGAGGCGATGACGCGGGCGGTGAACGTGGAGGCGTTCATGCCGTGCTCGGCCGCGGAGGTCCAGTACGCGTCGACGGCGGCGACGTGGCGGGGGTCGGGCTCGCCGCGCCAGCGGACCATGAAGCGCTCGACGATCGTCTTGGCCTCGTCGACGCGGGCCTGCGGGACGGCGGGGTTGCCGATGCCGCGGGCGGACTGCGCGACGTAGGACAGCGCCATGACGGCGGCGCGGGCCAGCTGGTCGCGGGCCTCCTCAGCGGAGATGTCCAGCAGCGGGCGGTAGCCCCAGAACGGCGCGAGCATCGCCAGCGCGGCCTGGACGTCGACGCGCACGTCGCCGCTGTGCACCGGGATCGGGAACGGCTCGGCCGGCGGCAGGCCCGGGCCGAACTTCCCGTCGACGAGCAGTGCCCACACGTTGCCGAAGGTCACCTTGCCGACCAGGTCCTCGATGTCGACGCCGCGATAACGCAGGGCGCCGCCGTCCTTGTCCGGTTCGGCGATCTCGGTCTCGAAGGCGATGACGCCTTCCAGTCCGGGTACGAAGTCGTCGGCCATCTCGCATGCTCCTCTGCGCGCGGGATCGTGCGCCGGGTCGCGGCGCACGACAACGATCGAACAGTAGGCCCAGGTCCGGTGCCCGGCGCAGCCGGGGCGGGAGCGGTGGCAGCATCGGATGCGTGCCCGACCTCTCCCGGATGCGCCGGGACTACGACCAGCCCGTGCTGCGGGAAGACGACCTCGCCGCCACCTGGGTGGAGCAGTTCGACCGCTGGTTCGCCGACGTGGTCGCCTCGGGGGCCGCGGACCCGAACGCCGTGGTCGTGGCCACGGCCGATGCCGACGGCGCTCCCGACGCCCGCATCGTGCTGGTGAAGGGCTACGACGAGGCCGGCTTCGTCTTCGGCACCAGCTACGCCTCGGCCAAGGGGGCGCAGCTGGCGGTCAACCCGCGCGCGGCGCTGGTCTTCCCCTGGCACGCGCTGCAGCGGCAGGTGCGGGTGACCGGCCGGGTCGAGCGGATCGGCGACACCGCCTCCGACGCTCTGTGGGACCCGCGGCCCCGCGAGGCGCAGCTGGCCGCGGTCGCCTCGGTGCAGTCGACCGTCGTCGACTCCCGGGACGAACTGGAGGCGCGGGTGCGGCTGCTGGACTCCGAGACGCCGGAGGGATCCGTGCCCCGCCCGCCGGTCTGGGGCGGCTACCGCGTCGTCCCGGAGACCGTCGAGTTCTGGCAGGGCGGCCCCGGCCGGTTGCACGACCGCCTGCGCTTCGTGCGGGACGACGAGGAAGGCGGCGGCTGGCTTGTGCAGCGCCTCGCCCCATGACGTCGCCGGTCGACCCGGTCGAGGGCGGGAGGGCCCTCGAGGAGCCGGTGCCGGCGCCGCGCCGCTCGTTCGCCATCGACACCAGCCCGCTGCAGAACGCGAACTACCGGCGGCTGTTCTGGGGCATCGCGGCCACGATGCTCGGCCAGCAGATGACGCTGGTCGCCGTCCCGTACCAGGTCTACGACCTCACCGGCTCCTCGCTGCTGGTCGGTGTCACCTCCGTGGTCGCGCTGGTGCCGCTGGTCGTCTTCGGGTTGCTCGGCGGGGCGATCGCCGACGCGATGGACCGCCGCCGGCTGATGCTCGTGACCGCGACCGGGTCGGCGGTCACCAGCGCGCTGCTGGCGGTGCAGGCGCTGCTGCCCGGCGGCGGCAACATCTGGCTGCTGTGGCTGCTCACCGCGTCGGTCTCCGGGTTCAGCGCGGTGAACCAGCCGGCCCGGAGTGCGGTCATCCCGGCGATCGTCGGTCCCGCCGGGGTGCCCGCGGCCAACGCGCTGTCCATGACCGTGCGCCAGGCAGGCGTCATCGTCGGGCCGCTGCTGGCCGGGATCCTGATCGGCCTCGGTGACCTCTTCCTCGCCTACGCCGTCGACGCGGTCGGGTTCGTCGTCGCGCTGCTGCTGCTCCGCGGGCTGCCGTCGCTGCCGCCCGCCGGAGTCGTGGCGGGGCGGTTGCGGCTGGGTGCGGCGGTGCGCGGCGTCGGCGAGGGGTTCGCCTTCCTGCGCACCCAGCCGGTGCTGCTGATGACCTTCGTCGTCGACATCATCGCGATGGTCTTCGCCTGGCCGCAGGCGGTGTTCCCCGAGCTGACCGACACCCGTTTCGCCGACTCGCCGAACGCGCTGGGGTGGCTGTTCGCCGGCGTCTCCATCGGCGCGCTGCTGATGGGACTGACCTCGGGCTGGGTGTCGCGGGTCGACCGGCAGGGCGCGGTGGTGCTGGTCGCCATCGTCGTCTGGGGCGTGGCCATCATCGGGTTCGGCCTGGCGCCGTCGCTGTGGCTGGCCGTCCTGTGCCTCGCCGTCGCCGGCGCCGGCGACATGGTCAGCGCGGTGCTGCGCTCGTCGATGCTGCAGACGGCCGCGCCCGACGAGATGCGCGGCCGCATGCAGGGCGTCTTCATCGTCGTGGTCGCCGGCGGCCCGCGGCTGGGGGACCTGCGGGCCGGGGCGCTGGCCAGCACGGCCGGGGTGAGCGTGGCCATGGTGTCCGGCGGGATCGCCACCGTCGTCGCGATGGTGGTCGTGGCGCTGGCGGTGCCGTCGTTCTGGCTCTTCCGCGCCTCCCGCGCGGCCCGGCCGGACGACGGCGCCCAGCCCGGCGCAGGCGGAGCCCGACCGGTCTCGCCCGCCCCCGAGAGTGGCGAGGGCCGGCCGGGCTCCACCCCGTCGTGACGAGCGGGGCGCGGGCAGGGTACTTGATCGTTCAGTAATCCCGGGCGCTCATCGGGCGAGTGCCGTGGCGACCACCCGGAGGTCGGCGACCAGCGCGTCGAAAGCCGCCGGTCGGGCGTCCTCCGGCGTCCGCAGGACCGCGGACGGGTGCGTGGTCGCGAGCATCCACGTCTGGTGCGGGGCGTCCTCGTCGTCGTCGGCCGGGTCGACCGCCGCGACGCCCGGCGGGGTCCAGGGGAGCAGCTGTCCGCGGTCCTTCGTGATCCGGAAGGACGGCGAGATGAGGGCCTTCGCCGCGGTCGCACCGAGGCAGACGACGACCTCGGGCTTGAGCACCTCGAACTCCGCCTCCAGCCACGGCCGGCAGGCGCGCAGGTGCTCGGGCCCGGGGGACTGGTGGATCCGCCGCTTGCCGGTCGGGGTGAACCGGAAGTGCTTGACGGCGTTGGTCACGTAGGCGTCGCGGCGGTCGATGCCGGCCCCCTCCAGCGCCCTGTCCAGCAGCCGCCCGGCCGGCCCGACGAACGGCTCGCCCTTGCGGTCCTCCTGGTCGCCGGGCTGCTCCCCGACGAACACGATCCGCGCCGTCTCCGGGCCCTCGCCGAACACGGTCTGCGTGGCCGGCTCCCAGAGCTCGCAGGCGCGGCACCCTGCGGCCGCCGTCCGCAGCCCGGGCAGCCCCACGCCGGACGGCGGGGAGGCCGGCACGTTCTCCTGGCTCATGTCCCGATGACACCGCAGTCGGCGCCGTGCCGCTCGCCGGACGCCGGATACGGTCGACGGAGGGCTGCCGAGGGAGGACGCACAGTGCTGGAGTTCGACGGGCTCTACAAGAGCTACGGCGACAACCGGGTCCTGGAGGGTGTCGGCTTCACCGTCGCGCCGGGGTCCATGTTCGGGTTCTGCGGCGCCAACGGCGCCGGCAAGACGACGACCATGCGCATCGCGCTGGGCCTGGCCCGCGCGGACGCCGGGGAGGTGCGCTGGCAGGGCACCCCGCTGGTCGCCGCGGCCCGGCGGCGGATCGGCTACATGCCGGAGGAGCGCGGGCTCTACCCGAAGATGAAGGTCGGCGAGCAGCTCACCTACTTCGCCCGCCTGCACGGCCTCGACGCCGCCGCGGCCGCCCGTGCCGCCGAGCACTGGGCCGAGCGGCTGGGCCTGGGCGCCCGGCGCAAGGACGCGGTCGAGAAGCTGTCGCTGGGCAACCAGCAGCGGGTGCAGCTGGCCGCCGCGCTGGTCTCCCGCCCCGACGTGCTGATCCTCGACGAGCCGTTCTCCGGACTCGACCCGGTCGGCGTGGACTCCCTCGCCGAGGCGCTGCTGGAGCAGTGCCGGGACGGCGTGCCGGTCGTCTTCTCCAGCCACCAGCTGGACCTCGTCGAGCGGCTGTGCGACTCCGTGGGCATCCTCGCCCGCGGCCGGATGGTCGCCAGCGGCACCGTCGAGGAGCTGCGCCGCCGCGAGGCCGGCCGGCTGCTCCGGGTCGTCGTCCCCGAGGCCCCGCAGGGCTGGGCGGCGGCCGTCCCCGGCGTGCGGGTGGTCTCCCAGCAGGCGGGGGACACGCTGCTGGAGCTCGCCGCCGGCACCGACGACCAGGCGGTGCTCGCCGCCGCGCTGCGCACCGGGCGGGTCACCCACTTCGCGTGGCGCGAACCCACGCTCGTCGAGCTGTTCCGCGAGGCGGTCGCCGACCCGGCGCCGGTCCTGGACGAGGTCGCGGCGTGAGCGGGCAGAAGCCGCTGGGCAGCGCCGCCCTGGTCCGGCTCGTCGCCGGCCGGGAGATCTCCACCCGCCTGCGCGACAAGAACTTCATCATCAGCTCGGTCGTGATCATCGTCGTCCTGATCGCGGTCATGGCCTTCCAGGTCGTCGTCGGCTCGGGTGAGGACGAGGGGCGCGTCGGCGTCGTCGGCGACACGTCCGAGCTGGGCCCGGCGATCCAGGCCCAAGGCGCGGCCGTCGGGGTCGACGTCACGATCGTCGAGCTGGACGACGACGCCGCGGCCCGGCAGGCGGTGGAGGACGGGGACGTCGACGGCGCACTGCTCGGCGGCACCGGGGACGAGCCGCAGCTCCTGGTCGAGGAGCGCGACGCCACTCTGGAGGCCGTCGTCAACGGCGCGGTCGCCGGCGTCGCGATCAGCCAGGAGCTCGCCGAGGCCGGTGTCGACCTCACCGCGGTCCCGGAGGTGTCGGTCTCGTCGCTGGACGAGGGGGACGACGACGGCGAGCGGATCGTCGTCGCGCTCATCGGTGTCGGCGTCCTCTACGGCCTGCTGATCCTCTTCGGCCAGTTCGTGGCGCAGGGCGTGGTCGAGGAGAAGTCCAGCCGGGTGGTGGAGCTGCTGCTGGCGACGATGCGCCCGTGGCAGCTGCTCGCCGGGAAGATCCTCGGGCTCGGCGTGCTGGGGCTGGCGCAGATCGTGGTCATCGGCGTGATCGGCGTGACGGGGGCGCTGGCCTTCGACGTCGTCGAGGTGCCGGGCGACCTGATCAGCACGGTGGTGTCCGTGGTGCTGTGGTTCGTCCTGGGCTACGCCTTCTACGCCTCGGTGTTCGCCGTCGCCGCCTCGCTGGTGAGCCGCCAGGAGGACCTCGGCAGCGTGCTGACGCCGACGACGCTGGTGCTGGTCGCCGGCTTCTTCGTCGGGCTGCAGGCCGCCGGTGACCCCGACAGCACGCTGGCCACGGTCACCTCGTTCGTGCCGGGCCTGTCGCCGCTGGTGATGCCGGTGCGGCAGGCGGCGGGGGAGGCCGCGGTGTGGGAGGTGGGCCTCGCCGTCGTCCTCATGCTCGTCGCGATCGCCCTCGTCGTCCGGCTGGGTGGTCGGGTCTACGCGGGCGCGCTGCTGCGCACCAGTGGGAAGACGAAGCTGCGCGAGGCGCTGCGCGCCGAGCGCGCCTAGCGGCACGCCCCGGGGTCGGTTGGGTGCGACCGGCCCCGGGTAGCCGGGCCGCATGGCGATGCAACTGGGCTACACGATGATGACCGAGCAGGCCGGCCCGAAGGACCTGGTCAGCCACGTGGTCGGGGCCGAGGAGTCGGGCTTCGACTTCGCGGTCAGCAGCGACCACTTCTTCCCGTGGCTGGAGGAGATGGGCCACTCGCCCAACGCCTGGGTCACCCTCGGGGCCGCAGCGCAGGCCACCAGCCGGATCCCGCTGATGACCTACGTGACGTGTCCGATCATCCGGTACCACCCGGTGGTGGTCGCCCAGCAGGCGGCGACGCTGCAGATCCTGTCCGAGGGCCGGTTCACCCTGGGCATCGGCGCGGGGGAGAACCTCAACGAGCACGTCGTGGGTGCGGGGTGGCCGCCGGCCGACGTCCGCCACGAGATGCTCGTCGAGGCGCTGCACGTCATCCGCGAGCTGTTCGACGGCGAGGGCCACGTCAACTTCCGCGGCGACCACTTCGACGTCGAGTCGGCCAAGTTGTGGGACCTGCCGGAGAAGCGGGTGCCGATCGGCATCGCCGTGTCCGGTCAGCAGTCGTGCGAGATCGCCGGCGAGCTGGGCGAGGCGATGATCGCCACCGAGCCGCGCACCGAGCTCGGCGAGTGGTTCGACGACGCCGGCGGGGTGGGGAAGCCGCGGATCGCGCAGATGCCGATCAGCTACGACACCGACCGCGACGCCGCCGTCGAGCGCGCGCACCGGCTGTTCCGCTGGTTCGGCCTCGGCTGGAAGGTGAACGCGGAGCTGCCCGGCCCGTCGGCGTTCGACTCGGCCAGCCAGTTCGTCCGCCCCGAGGACGTGTCGGGGAGCATCCCGTGCGGCGCGGACGTCGACGCCGTCATCGAGGGTGCCCAGGAGTACGCCGACGCCGGCTTCACCCACCTGGCGCTGGTGCAGATCGGCGGCGACCAGCAGGCGCCGTACCTCGAGTGGGCGAAGCGGGACCTGATGCCGGCCTGGCGGGAGGCCTTCGGCTCCTGACGGGGGAGACACGTTCGGGTCAGGTCACCATCTCGGAGGACGCCGCGGGAGCGTCCGGCACCCCACGATGATCGACATGACCGAGGACCTGCACGAGCGCCTCCGGCAACTGCCGGCCGCCGACGCGCCCGCGCTCATCGCCCTCGGCCGTGAGCTGCTGGCCGACGGGCGGCTGACGGAGGCCGAGGAGTGCTTCCGCCGTGCCGCCGACCTGGGCGATGCGGTGGCTGCCTTCGCGCTGGGCAACGCCCTGGCCGCGCAGGAGCGCTGGGACGAGGCGAGCGTCGCGTACGAGACCGCACTGGCCGGTGGCGAGGCGGACGCCTGGCACACGCTGGGCGTCGTCCTCGACGAGATGGGCGACACCGACGGCGCGCTGGCCGCCTGGCGGGGTGCGGCCGAGGCCGGCGACTCCCGTGCCGCGGCGGTGCTGGCCTGCCGCGAGTGGTGCGCCACCCAGGACCTCGGGCTGGAGGACGCGCTGCGGGCCGCCGTCGCGGAGTACCCGCCTGCCCGTGCCGACCTCGCCGACCTGCTGCGGGAGACCGACCGCGCCGTCGAGGCGCGCTTCGTGCTCGAGGTGGGGGCCAAGCGGGGCGAGGCGGGATCCTGGCTGCCGCTGGGCAACCTCTACTGCGACGAGCTGGGCGACGACGAGGCGGCCGAGGAGGCCTACCGCAGCGGCATCGCGGCCGGCGACGTCCGCTGCCACCACAACCTCGGGGTGCTGCTGGTCGGGCGCGGTGACCAGGAGGGCGCGACCGAGCAGTTCGGTCTGGGCGCCGAGGCCGGCGACGAGCTGGCCATCGCCGCCCTGCGGCTCTTCCAGGACTGACTCAGGGGAGCTGGCGGAGGGCGTCGAGCGGGCCGCGGTAGGGCGACGCGGGCGGGCCGGTGACCCCGGGCCGCGCGGTGAAGAGCCGCCCGGCGTCGGGCTGCTCCGCCAGATCGGCGGACGACATCCCCTCCGTCGAGGTCGTCACGACCAGGAGGTCGCGGTCGGTGCCGGCGAAGCAGCACGCCGAGGTCTGCGCGACCGGCACCTCCACGACCGCGAGCAGTTCGCCCTCCGGCGACCACCGGCGCACCTGCCCACCACCCCAGAGCGCCGCCCAGAGACAGCCCTCGTCGTCGACGGTGAGCCCGTCGGCCACGGCGTCGGCGGGGAACTCCAGCAGCACCCGGCCGCGGGCGATCGTCCCGGCGCCGACGTCGTAGTCGTAGGCGCGAACCAGCCCCGGCCCGGAGTCGGAGAGGTAGAACGTTCCGCCGTCGGGCGACCAGCCCAGGCCGTTGGAGATGGTCAGCCCGTCGAGCAGCGTGCGCACGGTGCCGTCGAGGTCCAGGCAGTAGAGGGCGCCGCCCCCGGGGTGTTCGTCGAACGCCACCGTCCCGGCCAGCAGACGTCCGGCGGGATCGCAGGCCGCGTCGTTCATCCGCGTCCCGCCGGACTCGGGGGAGCCGCCCTCGCCGGCGAGGTCGATGAGCACGCGGGCGGTGCCGTCGTCGGCCAGACGGGTGAAGCCGCCGCCCGCGGCGAGCAGCCAGCCTCCGGCGGCCGCGGGGGCGACGGCGCCGACGGTGTCCCCGCCCCGGTGGACGGCGATCTCGGAGAGGACACCCGATGCGTCCACGGTGCCGCGCCGCAGCAGCCCGCCGGAGATGTCCACCCAGAGCAGCTCGCCACGGGCGGCGTCCCAGCGCGGACCCTCCCCGTGGTCGGCGGCGGGAGGGGCGGCGGGCGTCGCGGTCAGCCGTTGCATCTGCACGTCCTCCCCACGTCACCCGGCCGTCACACGGGCGGCGGCATACTCCGGCCATGTCCGAAGCCACTGTGGACCCCGCAGACCTGCGTCAGCACGGCCGGGAGTCCGACGCCGGCACCGACGCCCCCCTGCGGGAGGACATCCGGCTGCTCGGGCGGGTGCTGGGCGAGGTGATCGCCGAGCAGACCGGCGACGAGGTCCTCGACCTGGTCGAGCGCACGCGGGTCGCGGCCTTCGGGGTCCGCCGGTCCGACGTCGACCGCGCCGAGCTGGCCGGCTCGCTCGGAGAGCTCGACGTCCGCGACGCCAACCACGTCATCCGGGCGTTCAGCCACTTCTCGCTGCTGGCCAACCTCGCCGAGGACATCCACCACGAGCGCCGGCGGCTCTTCCACCGGCGCAGCGGGTCCCCGCCGCAGCCGGGCAGCCTGGCCGCCAGCTTCCGGATCCTCGACGACGCCGACCTCGACGCCGGCACGGTCGCCGAGGCCCTCGCCGGCGCGCTGGTCGTCCCGGTGGTCACCGCGCACCCCACCGAGGTGCGGCGGAAGACGATCACGCAGGTCCAGCGCCAGGTCACCGAGCTGATCCGGCGCCGGGACCGCTCCGCCGACGACCTGGCCGGGGACCCGGAGTGGTCGGGCAAGCTCTGGCGGTCGGTGCTGACGCTCTGGCAGACGGCGTTGCTGCGGCTGTCGCGGCTGCGGCTGCAGGACGAGATCGACGAGGCGCTGCGGTACTACGAGCTGTCGCTGTTCGAGGTCATCCCGGCGATCAACACGCAGTTGCGGCGCGCCCTGCAGGACCGCTGGCCCGACGCCGGCCTGCTCGACCGGCCGATGCTCCAGCCGGGCTCCTGGATCGGCGGCGACCGCGACGGCAACCCCTTCGTCACCGCCGACGCCGTCCGCCGGGCCACCACCCGGCAGGCGGAGACGGCACTCGGCCACCACCTCGCCGAGCTGGTCGAGCTGCGCACCGAGCTCTCCATGTCCGACCGGCTGGTGACGCCCACCGACGAGCTCCGGGAGCTCGCCGTCCGCTCCGGCGACGAGTCCCCGTTCCGCGCCGACGAGCCCTACCGGCGCGCGCTGATCGGCCTGCACGCCCGGCTGGCGGCCACCGCCGAGCGGGTGCTCGGCCGGGTGCCGGGCGAGGCGCCCCCGGTCCCGGGCGAGCCCTACGCCGACCCGGTGGAGTTGCTCGCCGACCTCGCCGTCGTCGACGCGTCGCTGCGCAGCCACGGCGCGGGTGCGCTGGCCGACGACCGGCTGACCCGGCTGCGCGAGGCGGTCGAGGTCTTCGGCTTCCACCTGTGCGGGCTGGACATGCGGCAGAACTCCTCGGTACACGAGGAGGTCCTCGCCGAGCTGCTGGCCTGGGCCGGGGTCTGCGAGGACTACGCCGGCCTGGACGAGGAGGCGCGGGTCGGATTGCTGGCCGGGGAGCTGCGGCTGCGCCGCCCGCTGGTGCGGCCGGACGCCGAGCTGTCGGAGCTGGCCCGCGGGGAGCTGGACCTGCTCCGCGCGGCCGCCGACCAGGTCGCGCTGCTCGGGCCGCAGGCGATCCCGAACTACGTCATCAGCATGTGCGAGTCGGTGAGCGACGTGCTGGAGGTCGCCGTCCTGCTCAAGGAGGTCGGGCTGCTCGAGCTCGACGGGAACGGGCAGCCGACGTGTCCCGTCGGGATCTCCCCGCTCTTCGAGACGATCGACGACCTGCAGAACGCCGGCGCGACGACCGCGGCGATGCTCGCCCAGCCGCTCTACCGGGCCATGGTCGCCGGCCGCGGGGACCGCCAGGAGGTGATGCTCGGCTACTCCGACAGCAACAAGGACGGCGGCTACCTCGCGGCGAACTGGGCGCTCTACCGGGCCGAGCTCGCCCTGGTCGAGGTCGCCCGGACCGAGGGGGTGCGGCTGAGGCTCTTCCACGGCCGCGGTGGCACCGTCGGCCGCGGTGGCGGGCCCAGCTACGAGGCGATCCGGGCCCAGCCGCCCGGCGCGGTGTCGGGCTCGCTGCGGATCACCGAGCAGGGCGAGGTGATCGCCGCCAAGTACGCCGACCCCGACCTGGCCCGGCGCAACCTCGAGGCGCTGGTGGCCGCGACGCTCGAGGCCAGCCTGCTCGACGTCGAGGGGCTCGGCGGCGCCGCCGAGGAGGCCTACGCGCTGCTCGACGACCTCGCCGAGCGGGCCCGGCGGGCCTACAGCGCGCTGGTGCACGAGACGCCGGGGTTCGTGGAGTGGTTCCGCGCCGCGACCCCGATCCGCGAGCTGGGCGAGCTGAACATCGGCAGCCGCCCGCCGTCGCGCAAGGCCGGCGACCGGATCACCGACCTGCGCGCGATCCCGTGGGTGTTCAGCTGGTCGCAGGCCCGGATCATGCTGCCCGGCTGGTACGGCACGGGCTCGGCGCTGGAGTCGTGGGTGGGCGACTCCGACGAGCGCCTCGGGCAGCTCCGTGAGCTGCACGAGCGGTGGCCGTTCCTCCGGACCGTCCTGTCCAACATGGGCATGGTCCTGGCCAAGACCGATCTGGGGCTGGCCGCGCGCTACGCCGGGCTGGTGGCCGACGAGGAGCTCCGGGCGCGGGTGTTCGACCAGATCACCGCCGAGCACGCCCGTACCTGCCGGATGCTGCTCGCCGTCACCGGCGACGACGAGCTGCTCGCCGACAACCCGTCGCTGGCCCGGTCGATCCGCAACCGCTTCCCCTACCTGGAGCCGCTGCACCACCTCCAGGTCGAGATGCTGCGCCGGCGGCGCGGCAACCCGGACGGCGAGAGCCCGGACGACGAGCTCGTGCGCCGCAACATCCAGCTGACCATCAACGGCATCGCCACCGCGCTGCGCAACAGCGGCTGACCGGGCAGGGTCGGCCGGGTGGGGAGCGGGGGAGCGGGAGCGGAGGGCGTCGTCGTCGCGGCGACCGGCGGCGAGGTCCTGCACCGGGCGGCCGCGGACCTCGATCTGGCGCCGGCGGCCCTGGCGCCGGCGGTGAGCGATCCGGCCTACCGGGTCCTGGCCGGCGGCGCGGGGGAGGCGGTCCTGCTGCGCCGGCAGTGGACCGGTGAGGGGATGCCCGAGGCGGTGGTGCTCGCGTCCGCCGGCATGGGCCCGGACCACCCCGCGATCCTGGCGACCGCGGTGGGCTGGGGCTGCGACCGGGTGCGTGACCGGCCCGGTGGTCGCGGCGTCCGTCCCGTCGCCCTGCCGGGCCCGGACGCTCCGCTCGTCGAGCGGTTCCTCGCCGCGGCGGCGCTGGCCGCCACCCGTGTGGAGACGGCGGTGTCGCTGGCCCGGGGCACGGGGGAGGACCGGGTGAAGGTCGACGGCAGCCCGTCGCTGGCCGCCGACGAGGCCGCCCACACCGCTGCCGTCGGGGTGCTCGGCGCACTCGGCGTGCCCGTGCTCAGCGAGGAGCGGCCGGACGTCGCCGTCGACCCCGTCGCGCCGTGGATCGTGCTCGACCCGCTCGACGGCACCGGCAACTTCCGCGCCGGGCTGCCGCCGTGGGCGTTCTCCGCCGGGCTGGTGCACGCCGGGCGGCCGATCGCGGGCGTCGTCGTCGACCTGTCGTCGGGGCGGCGGTGGTCGGGCGGGGAGGGCGCCGGGGCCTGCCGGGACGACGTCCCGATCCAGCCGCGGGAGGGCACCACCGTGGTCGTCCCCAGCGCGCCCGGTGGCCGCTCGGTCGGCGTCCCGACCACCGCCCGGCGGATCCGGGTGACCGGCTGCACCGCCGTGGAGATCTGCCTGGTCGCCGACGGCTCCGCCGCGGGGTGGCACGACCTCGACCGCTCCGGCACCCACGTGCACGACGTCGCCGGCGGGCTGGCGGTGCTCGCCGCGGCCGGCGGGGTGGCGCTGACCGCCGACGGCGAGCCGTTGCGCCTGAGCCCCGACACCGAGGAGCTCATCCGGTTCGCCGCCGCCGGCACGGGAGCGACGGCGGCGGAGCTGATCGCCGCCGTCGCGCGCCGCTGACCTCAGCCGCCGGCGGGAGCCTCCGCCTCGGCCTCGATCTCCGCGGCCCGCGCGGCCGCGAGCAGGTCGTCGCGGTCGTGGATGGTGGTCCGCTGCCGGCCGCGGGTGGCACCGAGCGCGGTCTCGGCGGCGTCGATGGCCTTCCAGTTGGGCAGCAGCACCGGGTCGGCGCCGCGGGCGCGCAGCGTGCGCACCAGGTCGTCCTCGTCGCCGTGCGGGCCGATCACGCCGGCCTCGACGTCGCCGAGCAGCGTGGCCACGGTCTCCCGTGCGTCGTGCTTGTTGGTGCCGACCACCCCGGTGGGCCCGCGCTTGATCCAGCCGGCCACGTACTCGCCGCTCGACGGAGCGCCGTCGCGGAGCACCCGCCCTGCCTCGTTGGGCACCGTGTTGGAGGCGGTGTCCAGCGGCAGGCCGGGCAGCGGCAGCCCGCGGTAGCCGACGGAGCGGACGACGAGGTCGGCGGGCAGCGTGGTGAGCTCGCCGGTCCCCACGGCGCGGCCGTCGGCGTCGACCGCCGTCCGCTCCACCTCGACGCCGGTGACCCGGTCCTCGCCCAGGATCCGCACCGGACGGGCGAAGAACTGCAGCGTGATCGTGGCGCGCCCGGGCTCGGCGGTGTTGGGGGCGTAGCCGCGCAGCACCTTGACGTTGCGCGCCTTCAGCCGGTCGGCCGGGGGCGGCTCGTCCTCGCCGGGCACGTCGGCGGGGTCGACGAGCACCGTCGCGCCGGCGAGGTCGCCGAGCTCGTCGAGCTCCTTGGTGGTGAAGCTGGCCTGCGCCGGCCCCCGGCGGCCGAGCACGGTCACCGACTCCACCGGGGCGGCGGCCAGCGCGTCGAGCACGTGCTGCGGCATGTCGGTCGGGTCGAGCTCCTCGGGGGTGCGCACCAGCACCCGCGCCACGTCGAGGGCGACGTTGCCGACGCCGATCACGATCGCGTGCCGCACGCCCTCCAGTGCCGCCTCGATCCGCTCCCGGTCGGCATCGGGGTGCCCGCAGTACCAGCCCACGAGGTCGGTGGCGGCGATGCTGCCGGGCAGGTCCTCGCCGTCGATGGACAGCGCACGGTCGCGCGAGGCGCCGTAGGTGTAGATGACCGCGTCGACGTGCCGGCGCAGCTCCTCCAGCGACAGGTCGGTGCCGATCTCGACGTTGCCGACGAAGCGGACGTGCTCGTGGTCGAGGACCCCGTGCAGGGTGTCGCGCAGCGCCCGCATGCGCAGGTGGTCGGGGGCGATCCCGTGCCGGACGAGGCCGAACGGCGTGGGCAGCCGGTCGATCAGGTCGACCGCCACCGGGACGGCGTCCTGGCGGGTGAGCGCCTCGGCGGCGTAGATGCCGGCCGGTCCCGCGCCGACGACCGCCACCCGGAGGCGGCGGGGGGCGGATGTGGTGGCAGTCTCCTCGGCGTCCGACATGATCGGCATCCTGACCCGCGGGGACGGGATGCGCCAACCACCGCCCCTGTCGGGCCTGTCGCCACCGCTGCCGTTGGAGGACCTGCATGTCCGTCGTCGTCGTCGCCCACATCCGCCCGCTGCCCGAGCACCTGGACGCCGTCAAGGAGGCGTTCCTGGAGATCCTGCCCCAGGTGCACGCCGAGCCCGGCTGCGAGCTCTACGCCCTGCACGAGGCCGACGGTGTGCTCGTCATGATCGAGAAGTGGGAGAGCCAGGAGGCGCTGAACACGCACATGACCGCGCCGGCGCTGACCGCGGTCGGGCCGAAGCTGGCCGGCAAGGTGACCGGCGCCCCGGAGGTCCAGCTCCTGACGCCCCTCCCGACCGGCACCAAGGGCGCCCTCTGACCCTCAGCGCTCCGTGTCGGGCGGCGGCCCCAGCCGCCGCCGCTCGACCGCGCTGGTCGCCGTGACCACGCTCATCGGCGGCACGTCCTTCGCGACGACGGCGCCCGCGCCGACCACCGAGCCCCGGCCGATCGTCACGCCCGGGGTGATGGTGGCCGCGGCACCGATCCAGACGTCGTCCTCGATGACGATCGGTGCGCAGGTCAGGAAGTCGAACCGTTCGGCGGGCTCGACCGGGTGCCCCGACGTGCTCAGCGTCACTCGCGGTCCGATCAGCACGCGGTCGCCGATGGTGATGCCGCCGAGGTCGGAAAAGCTGCACCCCTGGTTGACGAACACCCGCTCGCCGAACTCCGTCGCCAGGCCGTGGTCGCAGTAGAACGGCGGCAGGACCGTCAGCGAGTCGGGGAGCGAGCGGCCGAAGATCTCGGTCAGCAGCGCCCGTCGCCCGTCGAGGTCGTCGAACGGCAGGGCGTTGAGCCGCGCGGTCAGGGTCATGACCACCTGCACGCGCTCGGCGAAGGCCCGTGACTCCGGCGTCCGGGTGGGGATCCGCCGCTCGTTCCGCACGCCCGGATGCTGGCACGCGGGTGGGACACCCGGAGGAGATCCGTCGGCGTCACGCCCACAGATCTCCTCCGGGTCAGGTGGCCTGGCAGACGGGGCACCAGTAGAGGTTGCGGCCGACCATCTCCTGGGTGCGCACCTCGGTGCCGCAGATCCGGCAGGGCAGCCCGGTGCGCCGGTAGACGTAGTGCGCGTCCTCCCGCGTGGCCGGCCCGCGCTTGCGGCCGCGGTGCTCGGGCCGGGTCGTCACGATCCGGCCGAGGCGGACGCCGGACCGCATGAGCGCGATCAGGTCGGCCCACAGCGCCGTCCACTCCTCGGCGCCGACGTCGCGGCCGGGCCGGAACGGCGAGATCCCGTGCCGGAAGAGGATCTCGGCGCGGTAGACGTTCCCGACGCCGGCGAGCACCGACTGGTCCATGAGCAGCGCGCCGACGGCGGTGCGGCTCCCGGCGACCCGCTTGTGGGCGAGCGCGCCGTCGCGGCTGCGGGCACGCAGCGGGTCCGGGCCCAGCCGGTCGAGGATCTTGTCGACCTCGGGCGTGGTGAGCACCTCGCAGGCCGTCGCCCCGCGCAGGTCGGTCCAGACACCCTCGCCGTCGGGGCCCGGCCCCTCCCAGCGCATCCGCAGCGCACCCCGCGGCGGCGGCGGCCTGCCGGTGCCGCTGGTGTAGGTGCCGTAGAGGCCCAGGTGCACGTGCAGGGTGTCGGCGCCGAAGCAGGCGAACAGGTGCTTGCCGTAGCTGGTGACCTCCTCGAGCACCCGGCCGTCGAGGAGGTCGGCGCCCGCGGCGAAACGGCCCTGCGGGCTGGTCACGTGCACCGGCCGGCCGGCGAACGCCTCCTGCTGCTCGCGGGCCAGCCGGAAGAGGGTGTGGCCCTCAGGCACGGCGCACCCGCTCGAAGCGGTCGAGGGCGACCTTCCGCTCGTGGGCGTGGTCCACGACCGGCTCGGGGTAGCCGGCCGGCACGCCGCCGGGCGCCGTCCACGGCTCGTGCACGTACTTCGCGTCGACGTCGCGGAGTTCCGGGACCCAGCGCTTCACGTACTCCCCGTCCGGATCGAACTTCTTGCCCTGGGTGATCGGGTTGAAGACCCGGTAGTACGGCGAGGAGTCGGTGCCGGTGCCGGCGACCCACTGCCACCCGTGGTTGTTGCTGGCGAGGTCGCCGTCGACCAGGTGCTGCATGAAGTACCGCGCTCCCCGTGTCCACTCCTGGTGCAGGTCCTTGACCAGGAACGAGGCCACGATCATGCGCACCCGGTTGTGCACGTAGGCCTCGCCCAGCAGCTGGCGCATCCCGGCGTCGACGATCGGGAAGCCGGTCCGCCCGGTCTCCCAGGCCCGCACCAGCTCCTCGGCGTGCGCCCCCGAGTCGTAGCCGAGAGCCTGCAGCTCCGGGCGCAGGTACTCCCGCGCGGACTCCGGCCGGTGCCACAGGACGTCGGCGTAGAACTCCCGCCAGGCCAGTTCGTCGGTGAAGCGCCGCACCGCCTCGCCGTCGCCCTCGTGGCCGAGGTCGGCCAGCAGCGTGCGCGGGTGGATGGTCCCGTACTTCAGGTGCGGCGAGAGCCGGCTCGTGCCGTCGCCGGCGGGCAGGTTCCGGCCCTCCGCGTAGCCCGACAGCCGCAGCTCGCGGAACCGGTCCCACGCCTCGTGGGCGGCCGCCTCGCCGGCCGGCGGGAGCTCCGTGCCGCCGAGGTCCGGCGCCGGCGGCAGGTCCTCCGAGCGGACGCCGGCGCACCACCGGACGTCGTCCCGGTGCGGGGCGGGAGCGGGCCAGCCGTGCTCGCGCCAGGCGCGGGCGAAGGGGGTGAAGACCTGGAACGGCGTGCCGTCCCGCTTGGTCACCAGCCCCGGGCCGACGGCGTACGGGGAGCCCGTCCGCACGAACGCGACCTCGCCCAGGGCGCGCTCGACCGCGACGTCGCGGCGGCGGCCGTAGGGGCCGGTGTCGGCCGAGACGTGCACGGAGGCGGCTGTGAGCTCGCGGGCGACGGCGGGGACGACGTCGGCCGGGTCGCCGGAGCGGATCACCAGCGCCCCGCCGGTCGCGTCGCGCAGCTCGCTCAGGCAGCGGCGGAGGTACTCCCGCCGCGGTGCGCCCGACGGCCCCCAGAGCCGCGGGTCGACGACGAAGAGCGGGAGGACCTCGCCGTCGGCACCGGCCGTCTCGACCGCCGTCAGCAGCGCTGGGTGGTCGCCGAGCCGCAGGTCACGGCGGAACCACAGGATGCTGGTGGGCACCCGCGCCACGGTAGGTGCGATTCCGGTTGTGCGCAGTGCATCGGCCGTTCGGGCCGGTCGCTCAGATCGTGCCCATGGCCTGACTACGCGCCCGGGTCCGCTCCTCGCTCGTTCCTCGCTGCGATGCTCCCCGGGCTGACGTCAGGCCTGGGCGGTCGCCAGACCGAAGTGCGGACGGTCGTCCTCGCGCACGAGGTCGACGTACTCCGGGTGCTGCTGGATGTAGTGCCGGATGAACGAGCAGTACGGCAGCACGTGCACGCCACGCTCACGCGCCGCGTCGAGGACGCCGGCCACCAGCGCCGACCCGATGCCGCGGCCGCCCACGCTCGGGTCGACCTCGGTGTGCGGCAACGTCATGACGCCGTTCTCGACGTGGTAGCTGGCGAGGCCGACGACACGTTCGCCCAGCCGGACCTCGAAGCGCCCCTTGTCGGGGACGTCGACAACACTCGTCTCCATCGTGCTCTGACCGTCCTCTCGTGGCCGCCGGCGCCGTTGCCGGGGCTCGATGTTCCTACCCGAAAGGTAACGCCTCGGACACGCTCTGAGTTGCCCGTTCACTCCCGAGGCGCGTCGGATCACCCGTGGTGAGGTAGGCGGCCGGGCGGAGGTCAGGGTGCCGGGACCGCCTCGGGCCGAGCGGTCGGCGGGCGCCAGCCGGTGGTGTCGCGGCGGGGGACGTCGGTCCGCACCGGCATGGGATCGGGCTCGGCGAGCGGGACACCGCGGTCGGCCGTGAGGTCGGCCGGGTCCATGGTGATCGACCGGAACCGGCCGTCGACCAGCGCCGGGGCGAGATCGGGCTGCGCGGCCGTCACGAGCTCGGCGGCCGTCGCCACGACCAGGTCGCACGGCGTGCTGCCGGGTGAGCCGAGGTAGGGGTGCGAGGTGGCACCGGCCATCGGGAACCACGGCACGCCCATGGCCTGGCACAGCTCGAGGACCGGGTCGTCCAGCAGGGTCACCAGACCGTCGACGCCACAGTTGCGCGCGTAGCGCCAGGTGCCGTGGAACAGGGCGAGGCTGACCTCGGCGCCCGCGCTGCCGGCACGGAACCGCGGGTCGACGGCCATGGTGGCGACGTCCCAGACGAGTCCGCCGGCCAGGCCCCGGGCGCCGAGGGCGTCGGCGGGGGAGAGGCGCCAGGGACCGGCCGCCATGTCGACCAGCGTCTTCACGCTGCCCGCGTCGTCGGGGAGGATCAGCCGGGCCGCGCCCAGGGCGGAGCCGTCGGCGTCGTCGATCACGGTGACGAAGCGGGACCGCGCCTCGTAGGGGCCGTACTCCTGCTCCATCACCTCGGTCGTGTTGCCGAAGGCCTGGAGGAACACCTGCGCCTCGACCCGCCGGGCGGCGTCGCGCTCGGCCGGCGTGTGGGCGATCAGCAGCCGCAGCGCCATCTCAGAACGCCTTCGCCACGATGGTGTCCGCGGAGAAGAAGTCCCGGGTGAAGGCCACGGCGGCGTCGGCGGAGAAGGCCTTGCACGTGTAGATGTCCACGGAGAAGAACAGCCGCGGCTGCTCCCACGCGTAGAAGTGCGCGCCGGAGGTCTCCCAGTGGATCCACCCGGCCCAGCCGTACAGGTCCGACCGGTGCGTCACCGGCTCGATCAGCTGCACCATGTCGACCTCGCGGGACAGTGCCGAGAGGTAGGTCCTGATCTGCTCGTCGTCGACCGGCCGGGCGGGGATCCCCTCGATCACCAACCGCTGCCGCAGGATCTCCGGCGCGAGCTCGCGCCACTCGCCGGCCTCCGGTTGCGACGCCCCGTCGCCACCGTTGCGCGACTGAGGAGAGACCAGTGCGGAGAAGGTCGACGTGATCATGAGGCCATCCTGCATGACTCACGGTCACGAGCCGGTCTCATTACGCTCAATAGGTTGAGCGCGCCCTCACTTCCGGGTCAGAACGCGCGCACTCCCTGCGTGACATCGGGGATCAGTGTGGTGCTCAGCACACCCGTGTCGTGCGCTGCGAGCCAGGTCAGGAAGTCGCCGACCGGCATCGGGCGGGCGATCGCGAAGCCCTGCGCCACGTCGCAGCCGAGGCGGGCGAGCGTCGCACTGGTGGCGAGTGTCTCCACGCCCTCGGCCACCAGGGTCAGCCCGAGGTCGTGAGCGAGGGCGACCGTGTGCTGGACGATGGCCGCCGCGCGAGGGTCGCGGTCGACGTCGGCGATGAGCGACCGGTCGAGCTTGAGCTCGTCGGCGGGCAGGTGCCGCAGGTAGGCCAGCGAGCTGTACCCGGTCCCGTAGTCGTCGATCGACGTCCGGACGCCGACGCGGCGCAGGTCGCCCAGCACCGTGCGGCCGCGGTCGGCGTCGGTCATGAGGGTGTCCTCGACCAGCTCGAGCGTGAGCGCCTCCATCGGCAGCCCGTGCCGCTCCAGTGCCGCGGCGACCTTCTCGGGCAGGTCCAGGTCGTTGACGTTGGCGGCCGACAGGTTGACCGCGACCGGCACCCGGCGGTCGGCCCACCAGAGGGCGGTCGCGTCGAGCGCGAGCTCGAGGACCTTGTCGGTCAGGGGACGGAGCAGACCGGCCTGCTCGGCGGCGGGCAGCAGGTGCGCGGGGGAGAGCAGACCCCGCGTGGGGTGGTTCCACCGGACGAGGGCCTCGGCACCGAAGACGCTCCCGTCGTGCAGGCTCAGCTGCGGCTGCAGGTGGATGACCAGCTCGTCGCCCTCGAGGGCGGTCCGCAGCTCCTCCATCGTGCGCAGCCGGTCGCTGCCGGCGGTGCCGGTGACCGGGTCCGGGACGTAGACGTGCACGCCTCCGCGGTCGTTCTTGGCCGTGTACATGGCGACGTCGGCGCAGTGCAGCAGCTCCTGCACGGTCGTCGCCGGGGCCGGCGTCGTGCCGACGCCGATGCTGACGCCGACGTGCAGCCGGACGCCGGACACCGTGAACGGCTCGACCAGCAGGTCGCGCAGGCGCTCGGCCAGGACCTGGGCCTCCTGGACGCCGGTCCCGGGCAGCAGGACGGCGAACTCGTCGCCACCGAGCCGGGCCAGCACGTCACGGGAGCGCAGCGAACCGCGCAGCCGCGGCCCGATCTGGCGGAGCAGGTCGTCGCCGGCGGTGTGCCCGAGGCTGTCGTTGACCTCCTTGAAGCCGTCCATGTCCAGCAGCAGGAACGCCGCCGGGTGGCTGGGGGTCGCGGTCGCGACGACGCGCTCGGCGTCCTCGAGCAGCGACCGGCGGTTGGGCAGGCCGGTGAGCTCGTCGGTGCGGGACTCGCGCTTGACCTGGTTGAAGCTGCGCACCTCGCCGAACGTCACGCCGATGCGGGTGATGCCGGCCAGCACGCACCCGATGGCGAGCCACGCCGCGACGGCGGGCAGATCCCGGGTCCAGCCGGCGCCGAGGACGACGAGGCTGGCCACGATGCAGGCCAGGGGGACGGCGAGCAGGCGCCACCCGAGGCGGGAGCCGGCACGGTCCATCGGCGCGGGGCGGGGGCGGGCACCTGCCGCCGCGGTGGCGGTCAGCACGACGCAGACCAGCCAGCCGAGCTCCAGCGGGCCGCCGTCCACGTAGGTGCCGTGCATCTTGAGCGCGAAGAGCACGATGTCGGAGCCGCAGATGAAGAACAGGCCGACCCCGAGCAGGATCAGGGTGCGGTCGAGCCGCACGCCGAGGATCGACCCGACGGCGACCAGGACGGCGATGAGCAGGATGGTGGTCGTCGGCGCGACGAGGTCGATCGCGCCGACCGCGGGCTCGCCGGCGCCGGGGGCCAGGTAGGGGCCGAGCACGAACGCGACACCGGCCGACAGGGTCCCGAGGGCGCCGACGATGGCGTCGAGCCACATGCTGCGGTGGAACCGCGGGACGCGGGTCCGGATCATCACGAAGATCGGCACGTACATGACGGCGTACGAGGTGAGGGAGACGGCGTTGGCCAGCGCGGAGGCCGGCCCGTTCCCCTCGAGCCCCGCGGAGAGCACCCGCAGCGCGTTGCCCGTGCCGCCGAGGACGAGCACCACGGCCAGGCCGAACCAGGCGTTCCGCTCGGCACGCACCCGTCGTCCCGCGGCGTAGCAGGTCAGAGCGGCGGCCAGGTACGGCAGGTTGTAGAGGACGACGTCGTAGGTCCGGTCCCAGAACGGGGACAACGGCCGACCCCAGAGACCGGTCGCGTAGAGGGCCGTGAGACCGAGGGTGAGGTACAGCAGGACCTGGGGGTGCCGCTGCGCGGTGCCCACCTGTCGCCTCTCCATGACCCGTCCATCGGCGCGACGGAGCAAGATCTCCAACCGAGCCACCCCTCTCGTCACCCCGACGGGTGAGTGGCCGGTCTCAGACGTCGGCGTCCCGCGCGGTCAGCCAGCGCCGGATGGCGAGGTAGACGCGCGGGTCGCTCTGCAGGTCGAAGTGGTTCAGCCCGCCCAGGCGTGTCACGTGGTCGGGCGGGAAGGTCAGCCGGTCGTCGTCGCCGGTGTCGCCGCTCGCGCTGCGCGGCGGCACCAGCAGATCGCCCAGCAGGTCGGCCGTGCGCGCCTCCGGGTCGCGGGTCAGCGTGGCGAGGACGACGAAGTGGCGCGCGCCGTCCGACAGCGGCACGTGCGTGTGTGCCGCTGCCTCTCCGGCGTCGAGGTCGCGGCCGCTCCAGTCGTCCTCGACCAGGGTGCCGCGGCGCAGGTCCTTGATGCCGACGCTGCGCAGTGCGAGCACCCGCGACAGGGGCCGGGTCTCGGGCAGCCGCGCGAGCAGTCCGGTCAGCGCGTGCGCCCCGCGCTCCAGCGGGGCGCCGAGGTGGGGGCTGCCGAGGGTGATCGTGTCGCGGACCAGCGTCGTCCACGGGCGGCCGTCCGGCGTGCCGCTCCCGGCGCGGTGCAGCGCGGCCCGGGCGACCAGGCCGCCCATCGAGTGCCCGACGAGGACGACGTCGCGGACCGGGACCGGCCAGGCCGCCACCAGGTCGCCCAGCAGCGTGTCGAGCAGCCGGCCGTTGTCGGACAGGTGCAGGCCGGTGTTGTAGCGGAGGAAGACCGGCGTCAGGCCCAGGTCGCGCTGCAGCAGCGTGCCGTAGTTCGTGCCCGGGACGCCGTCCTCGCGCTGTGACCCGCGGTCCCAGGAGGCCTCGGTCTCGGTCAGGCCGTGCAGCAGGACGACCAACCGGTCGCCGGCGTCGGGGAACGCCGCGGCGAGGTCGCCCGGCGTCGTCGGCACCGACCTGCCCTCGACGCGGACGGCCATCGGGATGGCGAGACCGGGCGCGTGCCGGGCCACGGAGTCGCCGTACAGCCCGTTGAGCACGCCGAGCGCCCGGCGACCGGCCGGCGACCCGTCGAGCGGGGAGTCGTCGGCGGCGAGGGTCGCCACCTGCCCGGCGGCACGGGCGCCGACGCCGAGCGCCGCCCCGACCCCGCCGTAGGCGAGCCCGGCGACGGCGTCGTGGACGAGCCGGACCGGCGCGCCCGCATCGCCGACGGCACCGAAGGCCCGGTCGGCGATGCCGGAGTGGAACTCGGCGATCCGCCGCGTCCACCCGCCCAACCCCATCCCGGCCAGCTCGGACAGCCCGAGCACCTCGTCGCGCCGCACGGCGTCCCCCTCTTGTTGCGGTGAGGCTCCTCCGGCGGCCAGCCGGTGGCAATGTCCGGTCGCCGCCTCCTGGGCCGAACAGCCGACGGGCCGGTCCGGCGCTGGTGCGCCGGACCGGCCCGTCGACGGTCGAACGTGCCGTCGCACGCTCGCAGGCGGTCTACTTGAAGACGTCCTTGATCTTCTCGCCGGCCTGCTTGAGGTTGCTCTTGGCCTGGTCGCCCTTGCCCTCGGCCTCGAGGTCGGGGTTGTCGGTGGCCCGGCCGACGGTCTCCTTGCCCTTGCCGGCCAGCTCGTCGAACTTGTTGCCGATCTTGTCCTCGTTGCTCATGACGGGTGACTACCCGGCGGGGACCGGCGGCAGTCCGGATGTGCGATCTCTCATCAGGGAATCGTGGATCTCGCACGCCGTGGTGGGTCGGCGACCTCAGGCGGCGGGAGCGGCCTGGCGGGGGAAGAGCCGGCGCAGTACGTCCGACAGCGTGATGACGCCGACCACGGTGTCGTCGCGGGTGACAACCGCCAGGTGGTTGCGCGTCTCGCGCATGGCCTTCAGCGCGGCATACACCGTCGTGTCGGCGGAGAGGGTGAACACCGGGCGGGCGAAGGGCACCACCGGCAGGTCCTCGGCCGCAGCCAGCGTGTCCCGGACGTGCACGACGCCGGTCAGCTGTTCGCGGTCACCGAGCAGGACCCGCAGGTGTCCGGTCCGTCGGGTGACCTCTCTGACGGCGCCGACGGTGGCGTCGCCAGGAACAGCAGCCAACGGCGCCGCTGTGTCGACCAGGTCGGTGACGGTCAGGTCCTGGAGCTCCAGCGCGCCGGAGATCTGGGTCGAGAAGCTGGCGTCCAGGGCGCCGACGTTGGCGGAGTGCTCGACCAGATGACGCAGCGCGTCGGGGCTGTGCCCGACGGCGAGCTCGTCGGTCGGCTCCACCCCGACCAGCCGCACGAGCCGGTTGGCCGCCGCGTTCAGCAGTCTCAGCAGCGGCCGGAAGACCGCCATGAACGCCCGCATCGGCGCTGCCAGGAGAGTCGCCGAGCGCTCGGGGTGGGCGATCGCCCAGGACTTCGGGGCCATCTCGCCGACGACCAGGTGGACGAACGTGACGATCATCAGCGCGAGGACGAACGCCACGACGTCGGCGGCGACCAGCGGGAGTCCCCACGTCTCGAACAGCGGGGTCAGCCAGTGGTGCACCGCCGGCTTGCTGATCGCACCCAGCGCCAGCGTGGCCGCGGTGATGCCCAGCTGGGAGCCGGCGAGCAGCAGCGTGAGCTCCGAGGAGTTGCGCAGCGCCGCCCGCGCCGACCGGCTGGACGGTGCCGCCTCCTCCAGCCGGTGGCGCTTGGCGGCCAGGGCAGCGAACTCGACGGCGACGAAGAACGCACTCAGCGCGACGATGACGACGGTCGCGGAGACGACCACCCATGGGCTGTCGCTCATCGGGTGTGCTCCTCGGGGGTGGCGGCGCGGTCCGGGAGTTCGAGGCGGACCCGGGACGGCACGTGCCGGTCGACGGCGAGCACCTGGACGTGCAGGAAGCGCGGGTTCGGGTCGTCGTCGTGCACGAGGTCGCCGGGGTCCGGCGGCAGCTCGATCGTCAGCGTGGCGCCGGGCGGCGGCAGGGTGCCGGCGGCGGCGATGACCAGGCCGGCGATCGTCTCGTAGTGCCCGCGGGGCAGGTCCACGGCGAGGGCGCGCTCGACCTCGTCGACGTGCACGTCGCCGGCCATCTCCCACACGCCGTCGCCGTCCACCGGCACGTACGCGGGGTCGACGTCGGCGTCGTGCTCGTCGGTGATCTCACCGACCAGTTCCTCGGCGAGGTCCTCGAGCGTGATGACACCGGCGAAGCCGCCGTACTCGTCGATCACGCAGGCCAGCTGGTTGCCGGTGTCGGCGAGCTGGCGCAGCGCGTCGGGCAGCGGCGTGAAGGTGGAGACGACCGGGCACTCCCGGGCGATGACGCTCACCGGTGCGGTGTCGGGCTCGGGGGTGATCAGCAGGTCGGCGAGGTGCACCACCCCGACGACGTCCCCGGTGGCGGTGTCGAGCACCGGGTAGCGGGAGTGGCCCGCCGCCATCAGCGCCCGCAGGTGGCCCAGGGTGTCGTCGGGCTGGACGGTGCCGACCCGTGGCCGGGGGATCATCGCGTGCTCGACGTCGCGCTCGGGGAAGTCGAGGATGCGGTCGACGAGCATCGACAGTTCCGCCGGGAGATCGCCGCTCTCGCGGGACTCCTCGACGATGTGCTCCAGGTCGCGGGCGGTGGCGGCGTGCTCGACGTCGTGCACCGGCTCGATCCGCAGGACGCGCAGCAGCAGGTTCGACGCCTGGTCGAACACCCAGATGAGCCAGCCGAACACCCGCAGGTACATCGTGGTGGAGGTGGCCAGCCAGCGGGCGACCGGCTCCGGGCGGGCGATCGCCAGGTTCTTCGGGAACAGCTCGCCGAAGAGCATCTGCACGATGGTGGAGAACAGCAGCGCCAGCACCGCGCCGATGCCGACGCTCACCCCGGTGGGGATGCCGACGCCGCCGAGCAGTCCGCCGAGGGACTCGCCGATCAGGGGCTCGGCGACGTAGCCGACCAGGAGCCCGGTCACGGTGATGCCCAGCTGGGCGCCGGAGAGCATGAAGGACGTGCGGCGGGTGACGGCCAGGGCGCGTTGCGCGGTGGCGTCCTCCGACTCGGCGGCGGCCGCCAGGCCGGCGCGGTCGACCGCCATGTAGGCGAACTCCTGCGCCACGAAGTAGCCGGTGACCACGGTGATCCCGAGGACGACCAGGACGCCGAGCAGGAGGGTGAGCAGGTCGGTCACCGGCCACGCACCTCCCCGGTGGAGGGGACGGGCGTGGCCTGCGGTCTGTGCTCGGGGCTCATGGATCTCTCGGGACGGAGGGGCCGGACCAGCCGGAGGCTCCACCGGACAACGCGGCGCGGACCGCGGCCGTTCCGGGCCGGCGGCGTAGTGGCTGCCCCGGTGCACACCCGACGGCCCGGTGCCCAGATGCCGTGCGGGCCCCGCGCCACGGCCACCCGGCGGGAGTGCCCCCGGCAGGATTCGAACCTGCGACACACGGTTTAGGAAACCGATGCTCTATCCCCTGAGCTACGGGGGCTCGGGCGGCGACCGCCGCTCGTCGGGGTGCGCCGAGGTTAGCCGGTCACCCGCCGTGGCCGACCGGCCGGACCTCAGGCGCTCCGGGCTCTACGGTCGGGAGATGACCGGGGTGCTGGCAGCGGTGGGCCTCCTGGTCCTGCTCGCCCTCGTGATCGTCTGGATGGTCCGGCCGGTCCGCGGGGCGCAGGCGCTCGGCGGCCGGCCGGCGCTGCCCCCGCGCGACCGGGCCCGGATGGCCGAGGCGGTGGCCGCTGCCCGGTGGGCACCCGCGCACGACGAGGTGGAGGGGCAGACCCGCGTCCTGCTGCGCCGGTCGTGCCCGGGGCTGGACGGCTTGCCGGTCGTCCTCGAGGAGCGGGTGTTCGCCACCTTCCCGGCCGACGACGCGGCCTGGGAGGCGCGGTTCACCGAGGCGATGGCCGGAGCGCGGTTCCGCTGCGGCTACCTCAACGCCGAGGAGGGCGGCTAGTCGCCCCTGCCGGGGCCCCGAGGAGGGACGACGGCAGGATGGCGGTCATGGGTCAGGTCGTCGCCACCGCAGAACACGTCGTCCGCGCTCCGGCCGAGCAGGTGCGGGCCGGGCTCGCCGACTACGCGGGCGTCCGCAGCCGGGTGCTGCCCGAGCAGTTCTCCGACTACCGGGTCGAGTCCGGGGGGCAAGGTGCCGGCACCCGCGTCGCCTGGCGGTTCGCCGCCACGTCCAAGCGGGTGCGCGAGCAGCTGGTCGAGGTCACCCAGCCCGACGCCGACACCCTCGTCGAGCGCGACACCCGCTCGTCGATGGTGACGACCTGGACCGTCCACCCGGCGGACGCCGGCGCCACGACCGTCCGCGTGCGGACCACCTGGGACGGGGCCGGCGGCATCGGCGGCTTCTTCGAGCGCACCTTCGCGCCCAAGGGCCTGCGCCGGGTGTACCTCGACCTGCTCGGCCGCCTCGAGCGGGAGCTGGGCGCCGCAGCCTGATGTCGTCTGACGGTCGGCGGCGCACAACCGGTTCGCGGGGGACGATGGGCCGGTGAGTTCCGCGCTGCCCGTCGTCGAGGAGCCCGCCGAGCTGCGCGGGGAGGTGCCCACCCTCCCGGGCCTCGCGGAACTGGCCGACCTCGTGGGGGACGGCGACGTGCTGGTGCTCTCCGGCGCCGGCCTCTCCACCGACTCCGGCATCCCCGACTACCGCGGGGCCAGCGGCTCGCTGCGCCGGCACACCCCGATGACCTGGCAGACGTTCCGCAAGGACCCCCGCGGCCGGCACCGCTATTGGGCGCGCAGCTTCGTCGGCTGGCGGCAGATGCGAGCGGCCCGGCCCAACGCCGGCCACCGGGCGGTCGCCGACCTGCAGGCCGCGGGGCTGCTCAGCGGCGTCATCACCCAGAACGTCGACGGGCTGCACCAGGCCGCCGGCGCCCGCGACGTCGTGGAACTGCACGGCGGGCTGGACCGGACGATCTGCCTGCAGTGCGGCGACGTCGCCTCCCGCGCGCTGCTCGACGAGCGGCTGCGGGCGGCCAACCCCGACTTCGGGCCGCGAGCCGACGAGGTGAACCCGGACGGCGACGCGGAACTGCCCGACGAGGTGCTCGACGGCTTCGTGATGGTCGACTGCCTGGCCTGCGGTGGCGGACCGCTCAAGCCCGACGTCGTCTTCTTCGGCGAGACCGTGCCGCGCGACCGGGTCGACGGCTGCTTCCGGCTGCTCGAGGAGTCCGGCAGCCTGCTCGTCCTCGGCTCCTCCCTGACCGTGATGAGCGGCTACCGCTTCGTGCTGCGCGCGGCCGAGCTGGGCATCCCGGTCGGCGTCGTCAACCTGGGGGAGACCCGTGGCGACGCCAAGGTGGACGTGAAGGTCGACGCCCCGCTCGGCGCGGTGCTGCCCGAGCTCGTGACCCGCCTGACGTGACCCGCGAGGTCGAGCACACCGACGACGGCCGCTGGATCGTCGTCGACGGGCGCCGGTGGCGGACCGCCGACCCGGCGCTGCCCGACGACGTGCGTACCCGGCTGCTGCACCACCTCGGGGTCGGGCGTTCCGGGGTGCGCAGCGCCGGCCGGGCCGACGACCCGACGGCGCTGGCCGCCGCGCGGGCCCGGGTCCAGCTGGCCAAGACCGGGCTGGGGGAGCGCGGCGAGGCCTGGTGGGAGCAGGACGACGATGCCCGGCGTGCACGCTGGGAGACGGCACTGCGCGAGCTGGACGCGCTGGACTGAGCGGGCGGTCCGCGCCGCCGTCGGGAAGGATCGAGGGCGATGCAGACCTTCCTGCCGGTGGCCGACTTCGCCGAGAGCGCCCGGCTGCTGGACTCGCCGCGGCTGGGCAAGCAGCGGGTGGAGACCCTCCAGGTGCTCCGTGCGCTCGAGCTGCCCGACTACGGCTGGGTGTCGCACCCGGTCGTCCGGATGTGGCGCGGCCGCACCCCCGCCCTCGTCGCCTACGGGCTGGCCACGGTGCGGGTATGGCGGGAGCGCGGCTTCGCCGACAGCACGTTCACGCAGATCGGGGAGTTCGCCCCGGACGTCGTCGACGCCTCGCAGGAGGAGCTGGCCGCGGCCGGACTGCTGCCGTCGTGGCTGGGCGACCCGGCGCTGCACCTGTCACACCGGTCGAACCTGCTGGCCAAGGAGCCGGAGTACTACCGGCCGCGGTTCACCGAGCGGTTCGGATCCGAGCCCGACGACCTGCCCTACGTCTGGCCCGAGCCCGACGACGTGCCCCCGGCGCCCGAGCCCGAGGGGGTCCGCGTGTGGGTGGTCCGGCCGCGCAACCACAACGAGCTGGGCGCGTGCCTCGCCGCCGGCGTGGTGGGGCTGGGCACGCAGTCGGGGATCGACGTCGACGCGACCGGCCTGGAGCCCGCGGAGCTCCGGGCGCTGTCGAAGGAGCTGACCGGACGCCGCCCGGCCAAGGACCTGCGCCAGCTCTCGGCGTTCCTCGACGAGATCCAGCCGGGCGACCTCGTCGGACTGCCCATCGAGCACGGCGCCGGGCTGCTGCTCGGCGAGGTGGTCGGGGACTACGGGTTCCAGGGCCGCGAGCTGCTGCCGCACCGCCGTCCGGCCCGGTGGGACCGCGTCGTCCCGCGGTCGGCCGCCCGCCCGCCGGCCACGCTGCAGGACCCGCGTGCCCTCTTCTCCGTCGTCCTCGACCCCGCCCACGTACCGAGCGGCTGAGACCTCAGGCGCCCGGCAGCGGCACGTTCTGCAGCCGCACCTGGCCGCGGGCGACGAGCTTGCCGTCCTCGGCGCGGGTCAGCACGACCTGCCACAGCTGCAGGGTCTTCCCCTGCTGGATCGGCTGGGCCACCACGTCGAGGCGACCGGCGGTCATCGGCCGGACGAAGTCGGTGTTGTTGTTGACGCCGACGGCGAACTGGCCGCGGTCGGCCACCGCCGTGCTGGCGCCGATGCTCGCCGCGGACTCGATCACCGCGCAGTAGAGCCCGCCGTGCACCACGCCCCACGGGGTGTGCTGCTGCGGCCCGGTCTCGACGGTGCCGGTGACCCGGGTGCCGGTCGCCTCGGTGACGTCGAACGCGGTGGTGGCGACGAACGGGCTGGCCGCGGTCAGGTCGACCGGCGGCAGCTCGGCGCTCATGCGGCATCCCAGACGAGGCAGAACGGGTGGCCCACCGGGTCGGCGTAGACGCGGAAGTCGCCGCCGCCTCCGGGGAGCTTGCGGGCGCCCAACGCGAGGGCCTTCGGCTCGGCCTCGTCGATGTCGGTCACGAAGACGTCGAGGTGGAACTGCTGGGGGCGGTCGGGGTCGGGCCAGTCCGGCGGCTGGAGGTCCGGCGCCTGCTGGAACGCCAGCCGGTGCCCTTGGCCGGTGACCACCACCCAGTCGTCACCGGGGCCGCCCCTGCTCACCTCCATCCCGAGCAGCTCGGCGTAGAAGGTCGCGAGGGCGTGCGCATCGGGCGCATCGAGGACGACGGAGTGCAGCTGGCCGATCATGGCCTCCATCCTGGCGGCGTCGGCGCCGGTCGGCCCAGCGGGGATCCGGCCAGAGAGGGCACCGATCCGGCACTTCCGCGCGGAATGGCGGTTCTGCACGGTGCGGAATGGCGGTTCTGCCCGGGAGGCGGGTGCTCCGGTCCGTGACGGAGGATCGGGGGGTGCCCGACGCCGCCTCCGCCCCCCGCCTCGGCTCGCTGACCTGGCTCCCCGCGGCCGACCACCCCGAGCTCCTGGGTCCGCCCGTCGCCGCTGCGCTGCCCGCGCTGCAGGGCACCGCGTGGGTGGCCGCCATCGACGACCAGCTCGCCGACACGGCCGCGTTCACCGAGGCTTACGGCGTCCCGCCGGCGGCGTCGGCCAACTGCGTGGTGGTCGCCGCCCGCCGCGCCGGGCAGACGGTGCTCGCCGCCTGCCTGGTCCCGGCCACCGCCCGGGCCGACGTCAACGGCCTGGTCCGCCGCCACCTCGGCGCCCGCAAGGCCTCGTTCGCGCCGCAGGACGTCGCGGTCGCCGAGAGCGGCATGGCCTACGGCGGCATCACCCCCGTCGGGCTCCCCGCCGGCTGGCCGGTCCTGGTCGACGCCGCGGTGGCCGCCGGGGACCTGCTCGTCGTCGGGTCCGGGACCCGGGGCAGCAAGCTCGCCGTCCCCGGATCGGTGCTCGCGTCGCTGCCCGGCGCCGAGGTGCTGGAGGGGCTGGGCCGGCCGGTGCCCGACGAGCCTGAGCCGCGACCCGCCGAGCCGGTCCGCGAGCGTGCGCCGGACGACCGCGACGTCGGCTGGGGCGAGCGGCCGGCCGATCCCTCCGACGCCGACCGCCGCTACCTGGAGGACCGACCCCCGCACTGGGGCAGCGACTAGAGCTGGCCCGGGAGGGTCGTGGTCCCGGGGCCCGACGGGTCCCGGCCCGGGCCGGCGCCCTGCTGCGCGCGCAGCAGGTCGCGGATCTCCACGAGGAGCTCGACCTGGGTGGGCTCGGCCGGGCCGGCCTCCTCCCCGCGCTTGCGCCGCTCCATGAGCTTGTTCAGCGGCAGCACCACGAGGAAGTACACGACCGCCGCGGTGATCACGAAGGTGATCACCGCGTTGACGAACGCGGCCCAGTCGAAGACCTGGCCGTTGATGATGAACGTCCCGCCCTCCAGGCCGCCGCCACCCACCAGGGCGATCAGCGGCTCGAGGAACGAGGCGGTGAACTGGCTGACGAGGGCCGTGAAGGCGGCGCCGATGACGACGGCCACCGCCAGTTCGACGACGTTGCCGCGCAGCAGGAAGTCCTTGAATCCCTTGAACATGGGCCTCATTGGCGCACACCGACAGGGCCCGCGATGAGCCGACTCGCTGGTCAGGGCGGCGGAAGGCTGAGAGTCAGGGTGGAGGTCGTCGCCGCGGCCGCGAGATCCGCTGCGGTCGAGCTGTCGACGGCCAGCAGCAGCAAGCCGGCGGACGGGTCCTCCGACGGCGGTGCCGCCATGAGCACCAGGGCCCCGGGAGCCACCACGCGGGCGCTCGGCTCGCCGTCGGCGGTGGCGAGGACGTCGACGCGGTCCCCGGCCTGCGGGAGCGCGCTCACCGCGACGTCGGCCGGGCGCACCGGGGCGGCGACCGTCCCGGCCGGCAGCAGCGAGGTCAGGGCCGAGCCGACCAGCCGGACGTCGGTGACCGGTTCCCCGGCCCGGACGGCGCCCGCCAGCGTCCGCCCGACCAGCTCGGCCGGGTCCGCGACCGCGCCGCCGGGGGAGGTCGGCAACCGGGTCACCGCGAGGTGCCCGCGCTCCAGCGGCGTCCCGGCGGGCAGGTCGGCCGCGGCGGTGACCACGGGCACGCCCGGGTCCGGACCGCTGGGGTCGACGGGATCGGGCCGCAGGGCGAGGACGAGGGCGGCGGTCGCGAGCAGGCCGGCGAGGCACTGGCGGACCAGGTGGACGACGGAGCGGGGGCGACGCAGGCGGATCATCCCCCCACCGTCGGCGGCCGGCTCCCCACGTGGGGAGCCGGCCGCCGAGGTGTGGATGCGCGCGGACGCTGTGGACGGCGACCGCCGTCCACCGGTCAGCCGGCGCTGGCCGCCTTGGAGGAGCTGCCGGACGTCGAGGACGGGGTCGACGAGCTCGTCGAGGACTCCTTCTTCGCGCTGCTGCTGCCGCCGCTGTCGGAACCCGACGTGGAGGAACTCGACGTGGAGGAGGACGCGGACTCGCTCGCCGACGAGCTCTTGCGGCTGTCGGTGCGGTAGAAGCCCGAGCCCTTGAAGACGACGCCGACCGAGCCGTAGACCTTGCGCACCGGGGCGCCGCACTCGGGGCACTCGGTCACGGGCGCGTCGGTGAAGGACTGCACGACCTCGAACTCGTGCTTGCCGTCGGGGTTGGTGCAGGCGTACTGGTAGGTCGGCACGGCGGGAGGCTCCTGGTGGGGCGGGGGTCGGGCGCGCCGGGTCTGGCACTCTCGCCCGGCGACTGCCAATGATGCGCCCTCGTCCGCCGTCCGTCCATCACTGTGACGAGGACGAGGCCCGCGCCGTGCGGGGGTCCCGGCGGGCCGGGGCGGTCACCAGTTGGCCGGGGGATCGCTGGCCGGGAACGAGTGCATGCCCCACTGGTCCACCACGTCGACCACGTCGGGGTCCGGGGCGCCATGGGCCGGTCGTCGATGCCCGGTGGACGCGGTGCGCTCGCCGGCACCGGGCAGGTGGACGAGGTGGGGGCGGGTGAGGGTGGCGGTCACGGAGTCCTCCGTCGTCGTGGTGGCGCTCTCCAGCCTCCCGCCGGCAGGTCGGCCGGCCCAGGGCGGCGGCCGGTCGATCTCCCGCCGCCCGGTCTTCCGGTGACCGGCAACCCCACCGGTCAGCCGTCGGCCGGCAGCGGGCTCGCGGGCCACTCGAGGAGGCGGGCGCCGAGCACGGCGGTCTGCAGGGAGAAGCGCTGGTCGGGCCGGGACACCCGGTACCCGGTCAGCTGGGCGACCCGGGAGAGCCGGTAGGTGACCGTCCGGACCGAGACGTGCAGCCGGCGGGCGGCCTCGGTGGCGACGTCGCCGGCCGCGAAGTACACCTGCAGGGTCTCCAGCAGCACCTCGGGACCGCCCCGGACCGCCGCCAGCGGGCCGAGGACGTCGCGCACCAGATCGGCGATGGCCGCCTGATCACGGGCGAGCACCCGGTACACCAGCAGGTCCCGGGCGTGGACGACGTCGTCGTCGAGGTGGAGCCGGTCGGCGAACGTCAGGCTCTCCCGGCACTCCTCGTAGGACCGGGCCACGCCGTACGCCCCGGCGAAGGCGCGCCCGGCGGCCACCCGCCAGCGTCCGGCGATGCGCAGCCGGACCATGTCGCGCTGCAACTCCTCGCCGACGTCGGGGCCGCCGGCCGGCGTGCCGCTGCCGGGCAGGAGCACCACGACGCGCCCGTCCTTCGTGGCGACCAGCACCTCGCGGTCGCCGAACCGGTTCACGGCGGCCCGCTCCAGCACGATCGCGGCGCGGGCGACGTCGCAGTCGGGGTCCCGTGGTGCCACCAGGGCGACGTGGTGCGGCTTGCCGAGGTCGACGCCGAACGGCTCGGCGCGCTCGACCATCGCGGAGACGTCGGCGTTCCCGCGCAGGAGGTCGTCGACGAACTCCGCACGCAGCGTCTCCTCGCGGCGGATCATGTCCCGCCGCTCCGACTGGTGCCCGTCGACGAGCACGCCGACCGCGTCGTCCAGCACGCGCAGCACCGCCTCGGCCGCGCGACGCACCTTCTCCGGATCGGAGGAGCGCGCCACGAGCGGCAGCCGCCGCCAGAGCCGCCAGGCCGCGGACAGGTACAGGTCGACCGCGCGGCCGGCGCCGACGCCGTGCGCGGCGGCCCGCCGGCCCAGTTCGCGGACGGCGTCGAGCTCCCACGGGTCGGGGCGGCGACCGTGGATGGCGGCGTCGGCCAGCAGCGGCAGGTACTCGCCGAGCAGGTCCGCCGGGGCCCGGGCGGCGGACGCCGCGGAGGCCCCCACCGTCCGCAGCCAGTCGTCGTCCCCCGCGCTCGATGCGGCCCGGCCGGGAGGTGCGCTGTCGGTCATGACCCCTCCTCGCGTTGCTCGCTCCTTGCCGACGGTCGGCAACGACAGCCTGCACCGTTCGACCGGCCGGGCCCATGTCCGCGTCCGCGGTGTCGCGGGACGGTGGGGTCGAGGAGGAGGACTGGTGCTGAGTTCACACGAACGGCGGGTCTGGGACGAGATCGAGCGGTCCTGGGCGATCACCGCCGAGGAGACACCGGGCGAGCGGAGATCCGCGGCCCACATGCGCGAGCGGGCCCGACGGGAGCGCCCGTCCGTGCCTGCCTGGACGATCGGTGCCGCCTGGGGTGCGGTCTTCCTGCTGCTCTTCGGCGAGGTCGTCGTGGGGCCGGCCGTGGCCGCCGCCGCCGTGCTCGGCTGGGCGGTGTCGCGGTGGTGGTCGGCGTCGGGAGGACAGGAGCCGGTGTCGGGCAGCGGGCCGGTGGCGGGGGAGGAGTCCCCGTAGGTCAGGCGTCCCGGGCGGCGGGCCGTGCCCGCCGCCCGGGACGCGGCCGGCCGGTCAGCGCACCGAGGACTGGCAGGACACGCAGCCGGCCGCGGACGGCCGGAGCCGCAGCCGCTCGCTCGGGAGGTCGACGCCGCACTGCACGCACGTCCCGTAGGCGCCCTCGGCGATCCGGCCCAGCGCCGCGTCGATCTCGTCGATGCTCTGCAGCAGGTCGGCAGCCCGTCGCATCGCCACCGGGTCCGGCATCGAGGTGGCGACCTCGGCCAGGGCGAGCTCGCGCTGCCGGAGGGCGTCGGCGCGCTGCTCCTCGAGCAGTGTGGCGAAGGCACCCCATCTCGGCGCCGGAGCGGTCGCGGTCGAGGTGGTGGTCGGCGCGTTGAGTTCCACGGACATGGTGTTCTCCTACGGATGAGCAGAGGGCGCGCCCACCGATCGGTGGAGCGCGCCCGGGGACGTCGCGGAGCGACCGTGCGGTCAGCGCGGTCCTGGTGGCGCTCGGTCGGAGGAGCGCCCGGCGGGCGGTGTCGCGACCGCGACCGTCGGCTCCCGTCTCCCCATCCGGCTCACCTCCCGCGCGTCGATCTCCGTCCGTGCCACGACCCTGCCCGCCGGGTCGTGCGGCGGACAGGTCGGCGCCCGGCGATCTGGGACCCGGTTCCGTTGCCGGTGCTCGGCAGGACGACCGTGGGAACCGGCCGTCCGGGGGCCCCGGGCCGGCCGGTCAGCAGACGCGGAAGCGCAGGGAGGTGCGGACCCCCACCTCGTCGACGCCGAGCTTCTCCAGGCGGTGGTGCCCGATGCCGGCGAACAGCGGGAGACCGGCGCCGAGCAGGACCGGCATGACGTCGACGTGCAGCTCGTCGGCCAGGCCGGCCGCCAGCAGCTGCCGGTTCAGGTCCGCGCCGCCGACGACGGTCACGGCGCGGTCGCCGGCCGCCTCCCGGGCCCGGGTGACCGCCGAGGCCACGCCGTCGGTCACGAAGGTGAACGACAACCGGTCGGTGCCCTTCGGCGGAACCGCCGGCGGGGTGTGGGTGACGACGACGATCGGCACCTGGAACTCGTAGCCCTCGTCCGCCCACGAGTCGGGGTCGCCGCCCATGTCGAAGGTCCGCCGGCCCATGAGCACCGCGCCGGTCTCGGCCTGCAGGGCCTTCATGTAGTCGGACCCGGCCAGCACGTCGAAGTCCTCGTACAGCGGAGCGGAGCTCCCGTCGGCGTCCTCGACGAAGCCGTCCAGCGACATCGACATCCCCGCGATCACCCTGGCCATCGGACCTCCTCCTCGAACGCCCCGGCGGGGCGGCTGTGCGAGAGGAGACCCGGGCGGTCGCCGGAAGTGATCGGTCGCCCGCCCCGGGCCACGGGACGGGCGACCGGGCTCAGTTGTCCTCGAGGACGAAGTCCGCCGCGCGCCAGGCCATGGCCATCATCGGCGCGTTCAGGTTGCCCGAGATCATCGCCGGGAAGACCGAGGTGTCGATGACCCGCAGCCCCTGCACGCCGCGGACCCGCAGCCGGCTGTCGACGACGTCGGTGTCGTCCGGGCCCATCGCGCAGGCGCCCGAGGCGTGGTAGCCGGGGCCGCCGTAGAGGAAGCCGGCCTCCAGGATGTCGTCGTCGTCCTTCACCACGGCGCCCGGCTGGATCTCCATCATCACCTTGTCGGCGATGGGCGACTGCTGGATCACCTCGCGCATCTTGCGGAACATGCCGACGGAGACCTCGCGGTCGTGGTCGGAGGTCAGGTAGCCGGGGTCCAGGCGCAGCGGCATGTCGGGGTTGTCCGACTGGATGTGCGCCGAGCCCAGGCTGGTCGGGCGCAGCGCGAAGCCGAGCATGGAGAAGCCGGGTCGGTTCTCGACGGCGAACTTGGTGGGTGCCCAGCCCATCGTGAACGGCGTGACCAGCACTTGGGCGTCGGGGCGGGGAGCCGACTCGGTGGCGCGGAAGAAGGCGAGCATCTCGTAGGCCGGGGTGCCGATCGGGCCCTGCCGGTCGAGCAGGTACTTGGCGCCCGTGACGCCCTGGCGGACGACGTTGGCCAGCACCTTGTTGTAGCCGATGTTGTCGGTGATCCGGACCTGGAGCGGGAAGCACCGGTGCTCGCGCAGCCCCTCGCCGACCTGCGGAGCGTCGACGCGGACGTCGACGCCGACCTCGCTGAGCACCGAGCGCGGGCCGATGCCCGACAGCTGCAGCAGGTGCGGCGAGCCCAGGTTGCCGGCGGAGAGGATGACCTCCTTGCGGGCGCGGAACTCCGTCGTCCCGCCGTCGGCGCGGGCGCTCACGCCCACCGCGCGGTCGCCCTCGAAGAGCACCCTGGTCACCTGCACGCCGCTGCGCACGGTGAGGTTGGGGCGCTTCTCCACCGGGTGCAGGAAGGCCTTCGCGGCGCTCTGCCGCAGGCCGCGCTTGATGCTGCCGGGGGTGTAGCCGATGCGCTCCTCGTCGGAGGAGTTGATGTCGTCGGTGCGCTTCACACCGACTGCCCCGTAGGCGTCCATCAGCAGCTCGCTGAGCTCCTCGGGCTTGGTGCGCACGGTGACACCGAGCGGCCCGCCCTCGCCGCGCATCGGCGAGGACCCGAGGTTGTGGTCCTCCATCTGCTTGTAGATCGGGAGGATCTCGTCCCAGCCCCAGCCGGGGTTGCCCAGCTCGACCAGGTTGTCGAAGTCGGCCTGCGACCCGCGGTTGTAGACCATCCCGTTGACCGAGCTGGAGCCGCCGATCATCTTGCCGCGCGTCCAGTACTCGGTCTGCTGGCGCGGACCGAACGGCACGGTGGGGTTGATCCACATCTTGTCCGGGCCGAGGAAGGCCAGGCCCTTGGGCACGTGCACCCACGGGTTGCGGTCACCGCCACCGGCCTCGATGAGCAGGACCGACGTCCCCGGGTCGGCGCTGAGCCGGTTGGCCAGCACGCAGCCGGCGGAACCGGCCCCGACGATGACGTAGTCGTAGCCACTCATGGACGGACCCTCCCAGCGGTGAACGGAAGTCGAATGTTCCACAACCATCGAAGCGTTGTAAACCGGGAGGCCACGGGTCGGTGATCTCCGCGCCCGGCCGTACGGTCTGCGCGTGGCGACGCGGTGGCTGGACGACGAGCAACAGCGGGCCTGGCGGGCCTGGTTGAGCGTCAGCGAGCTCGTGCCGCGCGTGCTCGACGCCCAGTTGCAGCGCGACGTCGGCCTCACGCATGCCGCCTACGTCGTCCTGGCGATGCTGTCCGAGGCGCCGGGCCGCGCCCGGCGGATGAGCGACCTCGCCCGCCGGGCGAACCAGTCGCAGAGCCGGCTGTCGCACACCGTCGGCCGGCTGGAGGAGCGGGGCTGGGTGCGGCGGGAGCGGGCGGCGGACGACGGCCGCGGCAACCTGGCCGTCCTCACCGACGCCGGCTGGGAGATCGTCCAGCAGGTCGCCCCCGGTCACGTCGAGGCGGTCCGCGAGGCGATGTTCGCCCCGCTGTCGGCGGACCAGACGCGGGCGCTCCGCGAGGCACTCGAGCAGGTGCTCGAACGGCTCGACCCCGACCACAGCCTGCGGATCGAGCACGGCGCCGACGCCGCTCCGGAGGGCTGACGCGGGAAGGCCGGGCGGCTGCCGCGGCGTTGCCCGCAGCATGACCGAGCCGCTGCCGCTGTCCGTCCTCGAACTGGCCACCGTCGGGACCGGCCAGTCGACCGCCGACGCGCTCGTCGCCACCACGCGGGTGGCGCAGGCGGCCGACCGGCTGGGCTACACGCGGATCTGGGTGGCCGAGCACCACAACATGCCGGCGGTGGCGAGCACCAACCCGCCGGTCCTCATCGCGCACCTGGCCGCCGTCACCGAGCGGATCCGGGTCGGCTCGGGCGGGGTGATGCTGCCCAACCACGCCCCGCTGGTCGTCGCCGAGCAGTTCGCCCTCCTGGAGGCGCTGCACCCCGGTCGCATCGACCTCGGCATCGGTCGCGCGCCGGGCACCGACGCACACACCGCGATCGCGCTGCGCCGAGACCCGGCGGCCCTGTCGGCCGAGGACTTCCCGCAGCACCTGCTCGACCTGCTGGGCCTGCTGGGCGATCCCCGGGTCGAGGGCGGTCTCGCCGAGCGCTTCAGCGCCACACCCGCCGCGCGCACCGCCCCCGCCGTCGTCCTGCTCGGGTCGAGCGGCTTCTCCGCGCAGCTGGCCGGACAGCTGGGTCTGCCGTTCGCCTTCGCCCACCACTTCGGCGGCCCGAACGTGCAGGCCGCCGTCGAGCTGTACCGCGACACCTTCCGGCCGTCCCCGGTGCTCGACCGGCCGTACACGGTCGTGACCGCGAACGTGCTGGCCGCCGACACCGACGACGACGCCCGCCGGCTCGCCCTCCCGGGTCAGCTGATGCGGCTGGCCATCCGCACCAACCGGCTGCGGCCGGTCCCGACGCTGGAGGAGGCGCAGGTCCACCCCGAGCGCGCGGCCGCCGAGGCGATGCCGAGCAACGCCGTCATCGGCTCGCCGGAGACGGTCGTGGACCAGCTGCGCCGGCTGGCGGCCGACACCGGGGCCGACGAGCTGATGCTCTCGGCGTCCACCCACGGGGTCGAGGAGCGGGTGCGCAGCCTGGAGCTGGTCGCGGCGGCGTGGGGCCTGCCGGCGGGCGAGCGCTCCGCCGCCTGAGGCCGTTCCTCAGTGCAGGTGCCGGAGGAAGGACTCCGGCGCCCCGAGGAACTGGCGCCAGTTGGCGGTGAGCTCGAGCTCGTCCCACCGCGCCGTCCGCATGCCCCACGGGCCGATCTCGAGCACGTGCGCACCGGGCAGGGCGGCGAGCACGGGGGAGTGCGTGGCGACGACGACCTGGGCGCCGCGGGCCACGAGGTCGGTCAGCGAGGCCAGCAGGGCGAGCGTCGCGGTGAACGACAGGGCCGCGTCGGGTTCGTCCAGCAGGTAGAGGCCCGGACGGGTGGCCCGGTCGTGGAAGAGGTTGAGGAACGCCTCGCCGTGCGACAGCTCGTGGAACGTCGGCTCACCGGCCGGCGACGGGTTGGACTCCAGGTAGCTGTACAGGCCGTGCAACGTCTCGTCGCGCAGCAGGTACGCCCAGCGGGGCGCGCCCGGCGCCCGCTCGACGACGAGGCCGAGCGAGCCGGGCTCGCTGGCCCGCGTGCTGTGCCGGGCGCCGACCGAGCCGCCCTCGGGGTTCAGCCCCACCGCGGCCGCGATCACCTCGACCAGCGTGGACTTGCCCGAGGCGTTCTCCCCGACGAGGACGGTCGCGCCCGCACGGAGCTCGAGGCCCTCCCGGAGGAGCTGCGCCACCGCGGGGACGGTGGCCGGCCACACGTCGGGTGCCGGCGCCGACGCCCCGGGGTCGGGCCGCAGGCGTCGGATCGGGCGGCGGTCCACGGGGGTCATCCTGGCGGGACGTCGTCCTCCCTCACCGCGGCGCGTCCTCCCTCGTGGTGTGCGGTGGGGGAGGACGCGCGGGGATCAGGTCACCTGATCCCCGCGCGACGGGCTACCGGCCGAGGTGGCGGTAGCGGTGCAGGCGGCTGCGGAAGCGCTCGTTGTCGTCGCGGCCGAGCAGCCCGGCGAGCTCCTCGCCCAGCACCCGGCCCATCCGCAGGCAGAACTCCTGCGGCTCGTCGGCGGCGTCCGGCCGCTCCGGGACCACCCGGTCGACGATGCCCGCGCGCCACAGCTCGGTGGCCCGCACCCCCTGGTTCGCGGCCATCTCGTCGGCCCGGTCGACCGTCCGGTGCACGATCACGCTCGCGCCCTCCGGCGGCAGCGGACCGAGCCAGCCGTTGGCCGCCGACAGCACCCGGTCGGCCGGCACCAGGGCGAGCGCGCCGCCGCCGGTGCCCTGGCCGAGCAGGACGGCGATGGTCGGCGCCTTGAGCATCACGAGGTCCTGCAGGCAGCGGGCGATCTCGGCGGCCAGCCCGCCCTCCTCGGCCTCCTGGGACAGCGCCGCGCCGGGGGTGTCGATCAGCGTGACCAGCGGCAGCCGCAGCTCGGCGGCCAGCCGCATGCCGCGCCGGGCCTCGCGGAGGGCGGCGGGGCCGAGCGGAGCGGACAGCGACTGCCCGCGCCGGTCCTGACCCAGAACCACGCACGGCGCCCCGCCGAAGCGGGCCAGCGCCAGCAGCAGGCCGGGGTCCTTCTCGCCGGCGCCGGTGCCCGACAGGCCGACGACGTCGGTGGCCGCGGTCCGCAGCAGCCGGCGCACCCCCGGCCGGTCCTCCCGGCGCGAGGCGGTGACGACGTCCCAGGCGCTGCGGCCGTCCTCCGGGTCGTCGGCGTCGGTGCCGTCCTCGGCGGTCGGGCGCTCGGCGCCGGCGACGTCCTGGTGCCAGGTCCGCCGAGCCGCCAGCACGCTCAGCGCCCGGTCGGCGACGTCGGCGATGTCCTCGTGCGCCACCACCGCGTCGATGAGACCCATGTCGGACATGTGCTCGGCGGTCTGCACGCCCTCGGGGAACGGCTCGCCGTAGAGCGCCTCGTACACCCGCGGCCCGAGGAACCCGATGGAGGCGCCCGGCTCGGCGATCGTCACGTGGCCCAGCGACCCCCACGACGCGAGCACCCCGCCGAACGTCGGGTGCCGCAGGTAGACCAGGTACGGGAGGCCGGCCTCCTTGTGGCGGGCGATCGCGGCCGTGATGCCGATCATCTGCAGGAACGCGACGGTGCCCTCCTGCATACGTGTGCCGCCGGAGACAGGAGCGGCCAGCAGCGGCAGCCCCTCCTCGGTCGCCCGCTCCACCGCGGCGATCAACCGCTCGGCGGCGGCCACCCCGATGGAGCCGGCGAGGAAGCCGAACTCCCCGGCGACGACGGCGACGCGGCGGCCGCGCAGCAGGCCCTCGCCGGTGATGATCGACTCGTCCTGACGGCTCTTCTCCGCGGCCTTCTGCAGCTCGGCGGCGTAGCCCGGGGCGACGTCCCGCTCCGGGATCGGCGCGTCCCACGACTGCCACGACCCCGGGTCCAGGACCCGGTCGCGGAGCGTGCGGGCGTCGGTGCCACTCATGTGTTCCCCTCGGTCAGCCAGGCGCGGAGCTGAGAGTCTGACGCCCCGAGCACCGGGGGAGCGGCGTGGTCGCGCTTGGTGGTCTCCGTCTCGCCGTCCGGGCCGGCGGCGAAGAAGCGCAGCGGCGGGCCGGGCAGCTGCAGCCGGCCGAGCGTCTCGTGCTCGACGTCGACCAGCAGGCCCTGCGACTGCACCTGGTCCCAGCCGTAGACCTCGTCGAGGGTGCGCACCTTCCCGGCGGGGATGCCGGCGGCGTCGAGCCGCGCGAGCAGCGTCGGGGCGTCGATGCCGGCGAAGGCCTCCTCCAGCAGGGCGATCACCCGCTCGCGGTTGCCCACCCGCTCCCCGTTGGTGGCCAGCCCCGCGGCGTCGGGGTCCAGCCCGAACTCGGCGCACAGCCGACGCCACAGCGACTCCGACCCGCAGGAGAGCTGCACGCTGCCGCCGGCGCACCGGAACAGCCCGTACGGCGCGATCGACGGGTGGTGGTTGCCCTGCGCGCGGTTCACCTGGCCGCCCACCGTCCACGCCGTCCCCTGGAACGCGTGCACGCCGACGATCGCGGCGAGCAGCGAGGTGCGCACGACCTGGCCGCGGCCGGTGTGCTGCCGCTCCAGGAGTGCGGCCAGGACGCCGTAGGCGCCGTAGATGCCGGCGAGCAGGTCCCCGATCGGCACGCCCACCCGCTGGGGGTCATCGGGGCCGGGGCCGGTCAGAGACATCAGCCCCGCCTCGCCCTGCGCGATCTGGTCGTACCCGGCGCGGCCGCCCTCGGGACCGTCGTGGCCGAAGCCGCTGATCGCCAGGGTCACCAGCCGCGGGTTGAGCTCCGCCAGGACGTCGGTGCCGAAGCCGAGGCGGGCCAGCGTGCCGGGGCGGAAGTTCTCCAGGAGGACGTCGGCGCGGCGGATCAGCTCGGTCAGCAGCGCCTTGTCGCCGTCGTCCTTCAGGTCGAGGGTGATCGACTCCTTGTTGCGGTTCGCCGAGAGGAAGTAGGTCGACTCGCGGGTGCCGGAGTCGGGCTGGACGAACGGCGGCCCCCAGCCACGCGTGTCGTCGCCCGTGCCGGGGCTCTCCACCTTGATCACGCGGGCGCCCAGGTCGCCGAGCATCATCCCGGCGTGCGGGCCGGCCAGCGCCCGGGTCAGGTCGACGACGAGGACGCCGTCCAGCGGTCCGGGCACGGGGGTTCTCCGATCGGTCAGAGCCAGCCGGGGACGACGAACACCAGCCAGGCCAGCAGCGGTCCCACGACCACGACGAGCGAGGAGTAGCCCAGGATCTGCTTGTAGAAGCGGTCCTTGTCGACGTCCTGCGCGTTGGCCAGGACCAGCGCGCCGTTGGTCGAGAACGGGCTCACGTCGACGATCGTCGAGCTCACGGACAGGGCCACCACCACCCCGACCGTGCCGATGTCCCCGGCCTGCAGGAACGGCACCGCCAGCGCGATGGCGACACCGATGATCGCGGTCGACGACGCGAACGCCGACACCACCCCACCGATGTAGCAGAGCAGCAGCGCGATCAGCAGGGGGGCGCCGAGCCCGATGACGGCCTCGCCGACGTAGTCGATCGTGCCGGCCTCCTGCAGCACGAAGACGAAGGTCAGCACCCCGGCGATGAGCAGCACGGTCGACCAGCTGATCTGGCTGACCGCGTTCTTGTGCCGGGCGGCGGCGAACGCGGCGAGCACGGTCGCGACGGTGATGGAGACGAACCCGATGTCGAGGTCGAACACCAGCGCCAGGACGGCGACCGTGGCCAGGCCGATCAGGGTGAACACCTGGTCGACCGTCACGCGGTCGGCGGTGCGGACCGTGCCGCCGTCACCGTCGGCGTCGGCCGGGGCGACCGGGGGCTCGGCCGCGATCCGCCGACCCATCAGCCGCCGGCCGCCGAGAGCCAGGAACAGCCCGACGGCGATCGCGAGGTTGAAGAACAGGCTGCCGAGGAACAGCGTGAGCGGGGCGGACTGCAGGCCCTCGTCCTCGACGATGGTGTTGACGGTGACGCCGTAGACGCTGATCGGCGAGAACCCACCGCCCTGCGCGCCGTGGATGACCATCATCCCCATGAGCAGCGGGCTGATCCCGTGCCGGGCGGCGAAGGTGAGCGCGATCGGGGCGATGATCGCCACCGCGGCGGGGGAGAGCGCGCCGATCGCGGTGAGCAGCGCGGTGACCGCGAACATGATCCACGGGATGGCGGCCACGTAGCCGCCGACCAGCCGGACCGCGCCGCGCACCAGCAGGTCCACGGTGCCGTTGTTCTGGGCGATCGCGAACAGGTACGTGACCCCGATCAGGGTGACGACCAGCTCGGCGGGGAAGCCGGCGAGGATGTCGTCGGTGGTCATCCCGACCGACAGCGTCCCGACCAGGAACGCGGCGACGAACGCCAGCGCGCCCATGTTGATCGGCAGGAAGGCCGCGATCGCGAAGATCGCGACCAGGGCCAGGATCGAGACGATCTCGGGTGACACCGGAGCTCCCGCCGACGCCGTGGCTGTGACGGGGACCACGCTCTCAGGAACCGGCGGGTAGCGCCTGCCAGCCGCCGGAGGGGGTCACGACGACGCCGACCCGGCGGTCGTGCGGCGCGACGGGGAGCTCGTCCAGGAACTCGTCGTCGTGCACGAGCGCGATCAGCAGCGCGTCCGGCCGGACGTGCAGCAGCGCCCGGTCGTAGTAGCCACCGCCGCGGCCGAGCCGCGCCCCTGACCGGTCGACGGCCACCGCCGGGACGACGACCGCCTCCGCCGCCCCGATCGCGGTCGCCCCGAGCCGCGGCCCCACCGGCTCCATCAGCCCGAACCGGCCGGGGGCGAGCCGGCCGGTGTCCACCGCCCAGCGCAGCTCGGGGTCGCCGTCGTGCACGACCGGCAGCAGGATCCGGGCCCCCAGCTGGGTGAACGCCGCCGGGATCCGGCCGTGCCCGGGCTCGAACTCGTCCGGGCAGAACGCCGCGATGGTGCGCGCCGAGCCCAGGCCGCGGAGCAGAGCGGCCGTGACCGCGGCGGCCGCCGCCGCCCGTTCCGGTGCCGGCCGGCGGCGCCGCTGCTCCAGCAGTCGCTCCCGCAGCGCGACCTTGGCCGCGCCCACCGGGTCGGGGGAGGTCACGGACGCAGGTTAGGCCTCGTCCCGCCCTGGCTAGGCTCCCGCCCATGTCCGCCTCGAGCACGCGCGCCGCGCGCAAGGCCGTCATCCCCGTCGCGGGGATGGGCACCCGGTTCCTCCCCGCGACCAAGGCCGTGCCCAAGGAGCTGCTGCCGGTCGTCGACCGGCCGGCCCTGCAGTACATCGTCGAGGAGGCCGCCCGCGCCGGCCTCGGCGAGGTGCTCATGGTCACCGGCCGCAACAAGGCCGCCATCGAGGACTTCTTCGACCGCACGCCGGAACTGGAGACGGCGCTCGAGAAGAAGGGGGACGCCGGCCGGCTGGCCGCGGTGCAGGAGTCCACCGACGTCGCCCAGGTGCACTTCGTCCGCCAGGGCGAGGCGCGCGGCCTCGGGCACGCCGTCCTCCAGGCGGCCGCGTTCGTCGGGGACGAGCCGTTCGCGGTGCTGCTGGGCGACGACCTCATCGACGCCCGCGACCACCTGCTCGAGCAGATGCTCGCGGTGCAGGCCGAGCACGGTGGCTGCGTGGTCGCGCTGCTCGACGTGGGCCGGGAGAACATCGACAAGTACGGCGCGGTGGCGATCCGGGAGGACGTCCAGGAGGGCGTCGTCACGATCACCGGCCTGGTCGAGAAGCCGCCGGTCGACGAGGCGCCGAGCAGCCTGGCGATCATCGGCCGCTACGTGCTCGCCCCCGAGGTGTTCGGCGTGCTGCGCGAGACCGCCCCCGGCCGCGGCGGCGAGATCCAGCTGACCGATGCGCTGGCCACCCTGGTGGAGCGCGGTCAGCCGGTGCACGGCGTGGTCTTCGACGGCCGCCGCTACGACACCGGCGACAAGCTGGACTACCTCAAGGCGGTCGTCCGCCTGGCCGTCGAGCGCGACGACCTGGGGCCGCCGCTGCGGGCCTGGCTGACCGAGTTCGTCGCCGAGCTGGCCCCCGAGGGCGCGTCGCAGGCCTGACCGCGGCCCCGCAGGGGGGAGCATCGACTGTCGTGATGGGTGTGGACGACGACAACGCCGCGACGGGCGTGCGCGGGTACCGGGAGACGACGGCGCTGGACCTGCGGTCCGGGGCCGTGACGCCGACCGGCGGTGTCCAGCACACCGCGCAGATCGACCCCGGCGCGGTGCCGCCGCCACCCGGGACGCCGGAGCTGCCGCGCACCGTCGAGTCGCACCTCGACGAGATCCTCGGCGCGGTGCCGCAGCCCGACCCGATCGAGCTGGCCGTGCTCGACGCCCAGGGTCTGCTCTGCGCGGAGGAGGTCGTCAGCAAGCGCGCGCTGCCCGCCCACGACCAGGCCGCCCTCGACGGGTACGCCGTCCGTGCCGACGACGTGACGCCGGCGACGCTCGAGGCGCCGATCCGGCTGTCGGTGGTGGGGGAGACGGCCGCGGGCGCGGCCGGTCCCTCCTCCATCGGCCCGGGGCTCGCGCAGAAGGTGGCCGCCGGTGCCCTGCTGCCGGGCGGGTCCGACGCCGTCGTCCCGGCCGTGTGGACCGACCGGGGCGTCGTCACGGTGACCGTGCACGCCGGGGTCGCGCCGGGGAACTACGTCCGCCGCACCGGGGACGACGTCGCCGCCGGCACCCCCGCGGTCGCCGTCGGCACCCCGATCGGGCCGGCGCAGATCAGCCTGCTGGCCGCGGTCGGCCGCGAGCGGGTGCTCGTCCGCCCCCGGCCCCGGGTCGGGATCCTCTCCGGCGGCGGCGAGCTCGTCGACATCGCCAGCGACCCGGCTCCGGGCCAGGCGGTCGACGTCAACAGCTACGCCCTGGCCGCGGCCGCCCGCGACGCCGGGGCCGACGCCTACCGGTCGGGCATCCTGCCGGCCGACCCGCGCCGGCTGTCGGAGGTCCTGGAGAGCCAGACGCTGCGCAGCGACCTGATCCTCATCTCGGGCACCTTCCCCGACGAGGGCGACATGGTCCGCGAGGCGCTGAGCGCGCTCGGCGACGTCCGGTTCCGTCCCGTGACGATGCACCCGGGACCGGTGCAGGCGTTCGGCCGGATCGGCCGGGACCCGGTGCCGGTCATCGTGGTGCCCGGGGAGCCGGTCGCCGCCCTGGTGGCCTTCGAGGTGTTCGTCCGCCCGGCGATCCGGCTGATGCTGGGCAAGCGGCAGCTGTTCCGCCGCACCGTGCAGGCGATCTGCGCGCAACCGGTCTACTCGCCGCTGGGCTACCGGCAGTACCTGCACGGCCAGGTCATGCGGCACCCCGACGGCGGCTACGTGGTCGAGCCGCTCGGGGACGGCGACGAGGCGATGCTCGCCCGCATGGCCCGCGCCAACTGCCTGATCGTCGTGGACGAGGACGTCACCGAGGTGGCCGCCGGCGGGCTGGTGACGGTCATGCCGCTCCTGCTCGGCGGCTGAGGTGCTCGCCGATCCGGCGCTGCGCCCCGGCTGGCCCGCGACGCTGCGCGAGGGGCCGGTCGAGCTGCACCCCCTGCGCCGGTCCGATGCCGTGGAGTGGAGCCGGGTGCGGCTGGCCAACGAGGAGTGGCTCGCCCGCTGGGAGCCGAGCGGGAACCAGCCGTGGGCGCCGCGGCACACGCCCGCGGCCTACCGGGCGGTGCGCCGCCGGGTGCTGCAACGCGCCCGGCTGGGCCTGACGCTGCCGTTCACCCTGCGCGTCGAGGGCCGGCTCGCGGGCCAGGTGACCCTCGACAACGTCGTCCGCGGCGCCATGCGCTCGGGGAACATCGGCTACTGGATCGACCGGGCGGTCGCCGGCCGGGGCGTCGCCTCGCTGGCGGTGGCCCTGGTGTGCGATCACGCGTTCGGCCCCGCCGGGCTGCACCGCGTCCAGGCCGACATCCGGCCGGAGAACGGCCCCAGCCAGCGGCTGGTGGAGCGACTCGGGTTCCAGCGGGAGGGGCTGCTCCGCCGGTACCTGGACATCGACGGCGACTGGCGCGACCACTACACGTACGCACTGCTGGCCGAGGACCTGCCGGGTGGCGTGCTGACCCGCTGGCGCGCCGGTTCCCGTGATTAGCCAGCGCTCCGCGGGGGTACTAGTAGTGGCCCCGCGTAGCACGGAACCGACCGGTCCTCACCGGTCGCCGTGTCGACACGCCGCCCGGCCGGCACTCCAGTCACACAACGCTCCCGCGACACACCGCGCGCCTCCCTCGAATGAGCGAGCGGCCTGCTTAATCTGCCGCGGCAAGTTACTCGTGTGACGGGTGGTGTTCTCCATGGGATCAGGTGTGCTGCTCGCAGCTCTGGTCGTCCTCTGGTTCGTCGTGCTGGTCCCGATGGTGGTGACCCGTGGCGACGAGCGGAAGCGACCGACGGCGAGCGACTCCGGTCGCACGCTCCAGCGGCGCAGGGTCGTCGACCCGGTCGTGCACGCCGACACCGAGCGCGTCTCGGTCGACCGCGTGCGGCTCCTCGAGTCCGGTGAGCTGCGGGTCGACGTGCACGCCGTGCGGCGCCGCACGCTGGCCGGCCTCGTCGCGCTCGCGGTGCTCGCCGCCGTCGCCGCGGTCGTCGTCACCCCCTGGGTGTGGGCGCTGCAGGCGCTGCTCGACGTCGCCGTCGTCGGCTACCTCATGGTGCTGCGCGCCGCCGCCCGCCGGGAGCAGGCGGCCGCCCGCCGTGCCGCTCGGATGGCAGCCCGTCGCACGGCGCGCCCCGCGCCGGTCGAGGTGGCGGAGGAGTTCGAGGAGGAGCTGGTCGCGGCCGGGCCGGTGCACCACACCGTCGGCCTGCGCCACCCGAGCCTGCCGCTCGCCCCGGTGCACCCGCTGCGCCCCGGCCGGGTGGTCGGCGGCCGCACCGGCGCGCCGGCCGGCTGGCAGAACAGCGCCGTCGTCGGCCTGGACGACGACGACATCGGGTTCGCCGACATCGACGAGTACCAGCCGCGCCGGGTCGCCGGCCTCTGAGCACGACACCCCGGCGCCGCCACCCCGTGGCGGCGCCGGGGTCCGCGGGCGGTACTCTCGACTCCGGTCAGGGGCTGTAGCGCAGTCCGGTAGCGCACCTCGTTCGCATCGAGGGGGTCAGGGGTTCGAATCCCCTCAGCTCCACCCCGACACCCAGGGCGTCCTCCTCCCGGAGGGCGCCCTGAGTCGTTCCCGGACCCGGCTAGGTTCCGTCCGTGACCTCTGCTCCGGACGACGGACCACTGCGCGGCCTGCGGGTGCTCGACCTGACCCGCTTCCCCCCGGGCGCCTACTGCACGCTGCTGCTCGCCGACCTCGGGGCCGACGTCGTCCGCGTCGTGCCACCGTCGCGCGCCGAGACGGTCGACCTCGTCGTGGGCGAGGTGGGGCTCAGCCGCGGCAAGCGATCGATGACGCTGGACCTGCGCGCGCCCGGGGCGCACGAGGTGCTCGCCCGGCTGGTGCGCGCCGTCGACGTCGTCGTGGAGAACAGCCCGCCCGGCTCGATGGAGGCGCGCGGCTTCGGCTACCGGCAGGCCGCCGAGGCGAACCCCGCGCTGATCTGGTGCTCGATCACCGGCTACGGCCAGGACGGGCCCTACGCCTCGTGGGCCGGCCACGACCCCAGCTACCTCGCGCAGTCCGGCCTGCTCGGCGTGCTCTCCCCGGAGCTGCCGTGGCACCCGGGCGCGATGATCTCGGTGCCGCTGGGCGCCTCGATGGCCGCGCTGGGGATCGCCGCGGCGGTGGTGGAGCGGGACCGCACCGGGGCCGGGCGGCAGGTCGACATCAGCCTCGCCGAGTCCACGACGTGGGTGCTCGCCGGCCAGGGCTGGTCGCTGGGCGAGCGCTCCACGGGCATCCCGCCCTCGCCGGGACGGCGCCTCTACGCCTGCGCCGACGGCGAGTTCGTGTCCGTCGCGGCCGCCGAGCCGCGCACCTGGGCCGCGCTGTGCACGGGGCTCGGCCTCGACGACCTGGCGGGTGACCCGTACCCGCAGGACGCCGAGGCGGTCACCGGGCGGATCGCGGCCGTCTTCGCCACGCGGCCGATGCGGGAGTGGATCGACCTGCTGGGTCCGGCCGGTGCCGCCGTGGCGCCGGTCAACCGTGGCCGCGCGGTCGTCGACGACCCGCAGACACAGGCCCGCGGGACGTTCGTCGAGGTGGCCGGCACGCAGGTGCCGGTGAGCCCGGTGCGGCTGCGCGACGTCGACGGGCCGCGGTCCGCGCCGGCCACCGCCGAGCCGCCCCGCGGTGGGCAGCACACCGACGAGGTGCTGACCGCCGCCGGGTTCACCGCGGAGGAGCTCCGCGGGCTGCGCGGGTCCGGCGTGATCTGAGGCCCGTACCGTCCTACCGGGGTCCGAGGGCGGTCCCCGGTACGACGACGAGGGGACGGCGGATGGCTGGCGAGGCTCAGGTCGCGACGGAGACGGTGCCGGCCGACCGGCTGCTGCCCGAGGCCGCGCGGATCGCCGAGCACCTGCTGGCCGTGCAGCAGCGGGTGAACGACCAGGTCGACCTGCTGCAGGCGAGCCTGATGCCGGACGTGCGTCGCCGGCTCGGTGTCGCCGAGGCCGAGCCCGTCGACGTCTCCGACCTGGTCAACGCCCGGATCGCCGGCCTCAGCGTCGTCGTCACGCCCGAGGCGGTCGCCACCGTGCTGCCGCTGACCGCCGCCTCCGCGGCGACCACGCGCGCCGGGCGTCGGGCCACGACCGGCATCGTCACCGGGACCGACCGCCGGCTGGCCGTCATCGCCGGCCCCTGCTCGATCCACGACCCCGCCGCCGCGCTGGAGTACGCGGCCTTCCTCGCCCGGATGCGCGAGCGGCACGCCGAGGACCTCGAGATCCTCATGCGCACCTACACCGAGAAGCCCCGCACCGAGGTGGACTGGAAGGGCTTCGCCTACGACCCGTTCCTCGACGGGTCCAGCCGGATCAGCGTCGGGCTGGTCGCGACCCGCATGCTCATGGGCCGGATCACCGCCCTCGGCGTGCCCGTGGCGGCCGAGCCGCTGAACGCGCTCACCCCGCAGTACGTGAACGGGCTCGTCACCTACAACGGCGTCGGCGCCCGCAACGTCACCGACCAGACCGCCCGTGAGCGGGTGTCTGGGTTCTCGGCCGTCGTCGGCTTCAAGAACTCGCCCGAGGGGAGCATCGAGGTCGCCGTCCAGGCGGTGGTCTCGGCCCGCGCGCCGCACGAGTTCCTGGGCGTCGACCGGCACGGGATGACCGCGCAGCTGTCGACGACCGGCAACGAGACCGGCCACGTCATCCTCCGCGGCGACAAGTCCGGTCCGAACTACTCGGCCGAGCACATCGCGGCGACCCGGGCGGCGCTGCGGGCCCGCGGGCTGCCCGAGGTCGTCGTGGTCGACGCCTCGCACGGCAACAGCCAGAAGAACCACCTGCGGCAGATCGACGTCGTGCACGACCTCGCCGGCCAGATCGCCGGCGGGGAGCCGGCGATCCGCGGCGTGATGATCGAGAGCAACCTCGTCGCCGGCCGGCAGGACCTCGACCAGCGGGACCCCGGCTCGCTCGAGTACGGCAAGAGCGTCACCGACGCGTGCGTCGACCCGGCGACCACCGAGCAGCTGCTCGCCGAGCTGGCCGCGGCCTCCCGCGCCCGCCGCGCCGCCGGCTGAGGGTCAGCGCGCGCCGCGGAAGTCCGGCGTGCGCTTCTCCACGAACGCCCGGACGCCCTCGCGGCCCTCGGGGTCGGCGGCGGACTCGGCGATGAGCCGGGCCTCCTCGTCCAGCTGCTGCTCGAGGGTGCGGATCGCGGCGCTGCGCACCAGCGACCGGGTGCGGACCATCGCCCGGACGGGCCCGGCGGCCACCTGGTGGGCCAGCGCCGCGGTGGTGGCGTGCACCTCGTCGTCCTCCACCAGGCGCGCCACGAGCCCGGCCGCGTGCGCCTCGGCGGCGGTGAGCGAGCCGTTGGTGAGGCAGAGGTCGAGCGTGCGCGGCGCGCCGAGGGCGCGGGTCAGCGCCCAGGAGGTGCCGCCGTCGGGGGAGAGGCCGATCGATCCGTAGGCCGGGCGGATCTTGGTCGAGCGGGCGCACACGACGATGTCGCAGGCGCCGATGAGTCCGACCGCGGCGCCGGCCACCGCGCCCTGGATGCCGGCGACCACGGGTACCGGGCAGTAGAGGACCGCCCGGACGACGCGGTGCCAGGCGTCGGCGAGGTCCCCGACGAACCGGCCCGGGTCGTCGGCCTGCGCGAACAGCCGCACGTCCCCGCCGACGCTGAACCGCGGGCCGTTGGCCAGCAGGAGCACCGCGCGGGCCGACTCGGGACGGGCCTCGACGGCCGCCGCCAGCGCGTCGGCGAGCTCGGGGTCGATCGCGTTCCCCGTCTCCGGGCGGTCGACGGTGATCCGCCAGAGGTCCCCGTCGACCGCGGTGGTCACGGCAGGGCGTGCGTCGGTGCTCGTCATCGTCGTCCCCTCGTCGGCCGGGTCCTCCCAACCTAGGGCGGAGGGCAGCTCAGGCGCTCGCCCGCAGGTGCTCGGACCGGAGCTCGCTGTCGACCGCGGCCGGGGCTCCGCCGAACTCGTCGGCGACCTCGCCGGCGACGTCCTCGGTGCCGTCGGCCCCGAGTCGGGCGTCGGCCGCGGCCAGCATGCGGTGGCCGGTGGACAGGACGGCGATGCCGGCCAGGACCGCGACGGCGCCGACGACGAATGGCACGTGCAGGTTCCAGTGCTCGGCCAGCTTGCCGGCGACGTAGGGCGCCAGCCCGCCGCCGAGGAACCGGACGAAGCCGTAGGCCGCCGAGGCGACCGGCCGCTCCACCGGGCTGACCAGCATGACCGCCTGGGTGGTCAGCGTGTTGTTGATGCCGACGACGATCCCCGAGGCGATCACGCAGGCGATCAGCGCCCAGCGGGTGTCGGTGAACAGGCCGATCAGCAGCAGCAGGACCGCGAACAGCCCGAGCGCGCCGTAGAGCGAGGGGGCGGTGCCGAACCGGGCCTGCAGGCGGGGGGCGCCGACCACGGAGAAGAAGGCGACGAGCAGACCCCAGCCGAAGAAGACGAAGCCGAGCTGGATCGCGTCGAGCTCCATCGGATACGGCGCGTACCCGAGCATGGTGAAGAAGCCCCAGTTGTAGAGCAGCGCGGTGACGCCCATCGTCAGCAGGCTGCGGTGCCGCAGGGCCCTGAGCGGCGCGAGGAGCGAGGTCTTCTGCGCGGGCTTCGGGATCTCGTCGAGCAGGACGACGGTCGCGATGAGCGCGATCGCCATGAGCGCGGCGACACCGAAGAACGGGCCGCGCCAGCTGATGTCGCCGAGCAGGCCTCCGATGAGCGGGCCGGCGGCGATGCCGAGCCCGAGCGCGGCCTCGTAGAGGACGATCGCGCCGGCGAAGCCACCGGTCGCCGAGGCGACGATGACGGCCAGCGAGGTGGCGATGAACAGCGCGTTGCCCAGGCCCCAGCCGGCGCGGAAGCCGACGATCCCGTTGATGGAACCGCTCAGGCCGGCCAGGGCCGAGAAGACGACGATGATGGCCAGCCCGGTGATCAGCGTCTTCTTGGCGCCGATCCGGCTGGAGACCCACCCGGTGCCGAGCATCGCGACGGCGGTGACGACGAGGTAGCTGGTGAACAGGAGGCTGACCTGGCTGGGCGTGGCGTCCAGCTGTTCGGACAGCGCCGGGAGGATCGGGTCCACCAGGCCGATGCCCATGAAACTGACGACGCAGGCGAAGGCGACGGCGTAGACGGCCTTCGGCTGCCGGAACATGCTCGACCCCGAGCTGGCTGCGTGCGACACGTCTACCAGTTGTAATACACAACTAACGATATGGCCACCGGCTCGGGGTGCGGAGCGCCACAGTCGCCCGCTCACACCCCGTGACGGCTGCGCGCCGATCCCGCAGCGCAGCGCCGGGACACCGGGCCGCTGCCGATCCGGTCCGTCGGGGCGACCGGGAACCCCCTCCGGTCCCGGAGACACTCCCTCCGATGCCCAGGGAACGTCGCGCCGCCGCGACCGTCGTCCAGCTCGCGCTCCGCGTGGGCGTGGTCCTGGCGCTCGTCGCGGGCGTGCTCGCCGTCCTGCCCGGCGCACCGGCGTCCGCGGCGCCGTCCCTGCCGGCCGGCTTCGTCGTCCGCGACCTGCCCAGCGGCCAGTCCGACACCCTCACGGACTTCGACTCCGCTCCCGACGGCAGCTGGTTCACGACCGGCAAGAACGGGCGCGTGGCCTGGGTCTCGGCGGCCGGGGGAGCGCGCACGCTGGCGACCCTCCCGGTGGTCACGCAGCAGGACCTGGGGCTGACCGGGATCGCCGTGCCGGCCGACTACCCGACGTCACGCCAGGTCTACACGTCGCGGACGCTGAGCGTGAACGGCGTCTGGACCGCCCGCCTGAGCGCCTGGACGGTCACCGGTTCCCCCGAGCCCACCGGCCTCGCGGCCGAGCGCGTCGTCCTCGAGCTGCGCCAGGACGCCGACGTCCACGGGATGACCGACATCGTCGCCGCGCCCGACGGCACGCTGTGGGTCTCCATGGGGGACGCCGCCGACTTCCGGGTGGTCGACCCGCTCGCCCTGCGCGCGCACGACATCGAACAGGGGCACGGCAAGCTCCTGCACCTCCTCCCCGACGGGCGGGGCGTGCCCTCGAACCCGTACTTCGACGCGGCCGCCCCGCAGTCGTGGAAGAGCCGGGTGTACGCCAGCGGCTTCCGCAGCCCCTTCCGGCTGAGCCTGGATCCCACCTCCGGCGCGCCCGTGCTCGGGGACGTCGGCTGGAACACCTGGGAGGAGGTCGACCTCATCCGCCCGGGGGCGGACTACGGCTGGCCGTGCTGGGAGGGGGACACGCAGACCCCGGGCTACCGCGACCTGCCCGGCTGCCAGGGCGCGACGAACACCTCGCCGCTGTGGACCTATCCGCACGGACCCCTCGGCAGCAGCGTGACCGGCGGCGTCGTCTACACCGGGTCGTCGTACCCCGAGGCCTACCGCGGCGCCTACTTCTTCGGCGACTACGCCTCGCAGCGCGTGTACACGCTGCGCTACGACGCCCAGGGCCGGCTGACCCGTCAGCCCGAGGCCGCCGGCTTCGGCGCCGGGAACGGGCTGCCGGTCGCCTTCGGCACCGCGGCCAACGGCGACGTGGTCTACGCCGACATCGCCGGCAGCACGCTGAAGCGCCTGGTCTACCTGCCCGGCAACCGGCCGCCGACCGCGGAGGCGACGTTCACCACGAACGCGGCCGCGCGCACGGTCTCCTTCGACGCCGCCCGCTCCACCGACCTCGACGGCGACCCGCTGGGCTACGCCTGGGACTTCGGGGACGGCACCATCGGCACCGGCGTCCGGGTGGACCACACCTACGCGGCCACCACGCCGACCACCGTCACCGTGCGGCTGACCGTGACCGACCCCCAGGGCGGCGCGGGGACCAGGGACCTGACGGTCGCGCCGGCGGCGGGCGCGCCGGACCTCGTGCTGACCGCACCGCCGCCGACGGCGACCTTCGGGGTCGGTGAGCCCGTCCGGGCGAGCGCCACCGCCACGGACTCGGCCGGGGCGCCGCTGCCGGTCACCTGGCGGGTCGTCCTGGTGCACTGCAGCGCCGACTACTGCCACGACCACCCGGGGGAGTCGTTCCCCGGTCCGACGTTCGACCGGCCGTTCGACGACCACGGCGACCAGACGCGCCTGACGATCATCGCGTCGGCCACGGATGCCGGCGGCGTCCGGACGGAGCGGAGCTTCGTCGCCCAGCCGCGGCTGCGGACGTTGACGCTCGCCGCGTCCACCCCGGCCGCCACCACGGTGAACGGCGTGGCGCAGTCCACCGTCCCGGTGACCGCCGGAGCCCGTGTCTCGATCTCGGCGCCCACGGTGGCCGCCGACGGCGTCGCCACCTTCGAGCGGTGGGACGACGGTGCGCCGCGGCAGCGCGACGTCGTGATGCCCGACGCCGACGTCGTGCTGACCTCCACCTACCTCACGCCCATCGACCGCCGGTACGACGGCGAGGCGGCGCTCCGGGCGCTGCTGGGGCCGGCGACCGGGGCCGAGGCCGGGGACGCCGCGGTCCGTTACCGCGTCCACGAGTCCGGGCGGCTCTACTGGTCGCCGGAAGCCGGGGTTCACGAGGTGCACGGCGCCATCCTGGGCACCTACCTCGGCGCGGGCGGTCACGTGGCCTTCGGGGAGCCGACGACGGACGAGACGACCACGCCGGACGGTCGCGGCCGGTACAACCACTTCCGGCTGCAGGGCGCGTCGGTCTACTGGACGCCGGAGACCGGCGCGCGAGCGGTCTACGGCGAGATCCGTCAGCTCTGGTCGGCCACCGGGTGGGAGCGGGGTCCGCACGGCTACCCCCGCAGCTCCGAGCAGGCCACCCCCAACGGCCGCGGGCGCTACAACGACTTCCAGAACGGCGGCATCTACTGGCGGCCGGGAGTGGGGCCGCGCAGCGTCCTCGGGGCCATCTACGCCGCCTGGGGAGCCATGGGCTGGGAGGGCAGCCGACTCGGCTTCCCGGTGACCGACGAGACGGCCACCCCGGACACGACCGGCCGGTACAGCCACTTCGAGGGGGGATCGATCTACTGGACGCCGCGGACCGGTGCCCATCCCGTCTACGGCGCGATCCTCGACCGCTGGCGTGGCCTGGGCTGGGAGCGGTCCTACCTCGGCTACCCGACCAGCGGCGAGTACGCGATCGGCACCGTCCGGCGGCAGGACTTCGAGCGCGGCTACGTCACCGCGGACCTGCGGACCGGCGCTGTCGTCGACCGGCGGTACTGACCCTCGCCCTCAGAACCAGGAGGGGAACCACATCCGGGCCAGCCACTCGGCGTGCGACAGCGGTTGCCCGGTGAGCACCGGGTAGAAGAAGACGAACGTCGCCGCGACGACCCCCACGTAGAGGCACACCGCCCCCAGCCCGATCTGCCGGCGGATCCGCGGCGCCTCCGGGGGGCCGATCACGTCCTGGAGTGCCAGGACGACGGCCAGCACGAAGAACGGCAGCACGGGGGCGGTGTAGAAGGCGAACATCGTCCGCTCGGGGTTGAGGAACCAGGTGCCCCAGCCGGCCGCCACCATGACCGCGACGAGGATCGCGGCCGGGTCCCGGCGCGCGACGATCCGCCAGCCCAGCCACAGCAGCGCCGGCGCGAAGGCGAACCACAGCGTCGGCGTCCCGACCATGAGGATGTAGCGGACCACCTGGTCGCCCGCGGAGTCGGTCAGCCCCTGCGGGTTCCACAGCAGGATCGGGCGGCCGTTCACCAGCCAGGTCCACGGCCCGGACTCCCACGGGTGCGGGGACGACAGCCCGTTGTGGAACTCCAGCCACTCCGCGTGCTGGTGCCACAGCGAACGCAGCGCGTCGGGGATCCAGGGCCAGGCGGTGTCCGGGTTCTGCTGGGCCCACGCCTTGCCCTGCGAGGTCTCGCCGAGGAACCAGCCGGTGAAGCTGGCGACGTAGGTCAGCACCGGGACGGCACCCAGCGCCCAGGCCGCCCCGGGCAGTCCGCGGCGCAGCGCGACCAGCGTGGGCCGGGGCACGCCCGCCCCCCGCCACGCGGCGCGGTCCCAGAACAGCGACAGGACGACGCCGGCGGCGAGGAAGTAGACCCCGCTCCACTTGACCGCGCAGGCGCAGCCGAAGAGGAAGCCCGCCGCGATCCGCCAGCCGCGGGGGCCGAGCCGGAACCCGGTGCGGGGCACCTCGCCGAGGGCGCGCACCCGCTGTCGGACGCGGTCGCGATCGACCACCAGGCAGGCCACCGCGGAGACCACGAAGACCTGCAGGAAGACATCGAGCAGGCCGATCCGGCTGAGGCTGAACGCGAAGCCGTCGAGGGACATCAGCAGCCCGGCGAGCAGGCCGAGGAGGGTCGAGCCGGTGAGCCGCCGGGTCAGGCGGACGAGGACGACGACGGCGATCGTGCCGGCCACCGCCGAGGGGAACCGCCAGCCGAAGGAGTCGTCGCCGAAGACCTTGATGCCCAGCGCGATGAGCCACTTGCCCAGCGGCGGGTGGACGATGAACGTGTAGCCGCGGTTGTACTCGTGGCCCCAGGTGAGCAGCTCCTGGGCCTCGGGCGGGTAGTAGGCCTCGTCGAAGAGCAGGTCGCGCGGATAGCTGATGTCCCAGAGCCGGCTGGCCAGCGTGACGACGCCCAGCACGGCGGTCAGCGCCCAGGCCAGCCGGTTGTCATCGGGCAGCGGCGGGGTCCGGTCGAGTCGACGTGCCGGCAGCCGCCGCCGGGGTGGCCGGACCGGTGGCTCCTGCTCCGCGCGTTCGGGAGCCAGCACCGCCATGGCCACAGGGTAGGTGGCGGGCCGGCCGTGACAGGCTCGACGCCGTGACGGGACGGCTGGTGCTCGGTGGGGCGCCTCTCGGGCAGCCCGGCGACGTCGGTCCGCGGCTGCGCGAGGCCATGGCGTCGGCCGACGTCCTCGCCGTCGAGGACACCCGGCGGCTGCACCGGCTGGCCGCCGACCTGGGCGTCACGTTCACCGGCCGCATCGTCACGTTCCACGAGTCGGTCGAGCTCTCCCGGCTGCCCGGGCTGCTGGAGGCGCTCTCCGGCGGCGCCACCGTGCTGCTGCTCACCGACGCCGGCATGCCGTCGGTCTCCGACCCCGGCTACACGCTGGTCCGCGCCGCGATCGAGGCCGGCATCCCGGTGACCTCGGTGCCCGGCCCGTCGGCGGTGACGACGGCGCTGGCGGTCAGCGGCCTGCCGGTCGACCGGTTCTGCTTCGAGGGCTTCCTCCCGCGCAAGGGCGGCGAGCGGCGGTCGCTGCTGGCCTCCCTCGCCGGGGAGCGGCGGACGATGGTGTTCTTCGAGTCCCCGCACCGGCTGGCCGACGCGCTCGCCGACGCGGCGGGGGCCTTCGGGGCCGGGCGCGAGGCCGCCGTCTGCCGGGAGCTGACCAAGACCTACGAGGAGATCCGGCGCGGTCCGCTGGCCGAGCTCGTGGAGTGGGCGGCCGAGGGGGTGCGCGGGGAGATCACCCTCGTCGTGGCCGGGGCGCCGGAGGTGGCGGTGGAGCTGAGCGCGGCCGAGCTCGCCGCCGAGGTGGCCGCGGAGGAGGCGGCGGGCGCCACCCGCAAGGACGCGATCCGCGCCGTCGTCGTCCGCACCGGTCTCCCGCGCCGCACGGTCTACGACGCCGTCGTCGCCGCGAAGGGCGGGTCGCCCGTCGAGGCATAGGAAGCAATCCCCACGTCCTGAGTCCGCAGACGTAGGGATTGCTTCCTATGCCCCAGGCGCTCAGCCGACGCGGAGCTGCGCGGCGCGCGTGGCGTAGACATCGAGTACCCGCCGGCGTACCAGGTCGGGGTCACGAAGCACGTCCGCGTAGGTGAATCGGAGAACGACCCAGCCGAGGGCGGCGAGCGCTGTGTCCCGCGCCAGGTCGCGGCGGCGGTCCTCGGGGGACGTGTGGTGCCTGGCGCCGTCCAACTCGACGACCAGCTTGACCTCCGGCCAGGTCCGGTCGAGGCGGACAGGCCCTTGAGGGAGGACGATCCGGTACTGCCCGACGCTCCGCGGGAGCGACCGGTGACGGAAGACGTTCAGAACGCCATGGGCCTCCAGCTCGCTCTGGCAGCCGTCCTCGACGAGGTCGATGGCCTGGGCAAGAGTTCGATGACCTCCGACGTTGGGTCGCTCCGCGAGTGCCTGCCGGACGTGTTCGGGGTTGACGAGGCCTCGACGAGCCGCGTCGAGGAGTAGAGGGCGGCGCTCGGCCGCGGGCAGCAGAGGCCACGCATCGACGAGGGTGCGGGGGAGGACGGTGATCGTCAGCCCTCTCCGCACGACGCACTGCGGTGCCTCGGGGTGGAAGCGAAGACGGCGATGGACGACGAGGTCCACGGAGCCTGCCCGTCGCACGGACTGGTCGACCGTCAGATGCAAGGGACGCCCGAGGGGCATCAAGCCCCACACCGCCAAAGCCGTCGTGTGGCTCAACGCCGCGACCGGTCCGGTGTGACGGAGGGCGGCACGGAGGAGGAGCTCGTCGGTCACGGGGGCACTCGCGAGGCGGTACACGTGTGGGAAGACCCGGACGACGGTTCGTCGACCGACGTAGCCGTCGAGGACGGTCTCCGGAACGCGTGCCAGGAGCTCACGTCGGGTTGCCAGCCCGCCCGTCTGTCTCAGGACCTCGTCGATGACCTCACGCCACTGCACCGGGGCAGCGTGTCGGGGACGGCACCTGTCCGAGGGGGTCGTCGTCGACCTGTGGAGAGCCGATCGGCGTGTGGATGGCTCGGAGTGGTCGAGGCATAGGAAGCAATCCGCCCGTTCGGGGGGCGGCGACGTGGGGAGAGCTTCCTATGCCTCGGGCGCAGGCGGGAGCTGCACAGCGGCGGGCCAAGCGGGTCGGACTAGAGCCAGCCGTTGCGCTTGAAGCCGCGGTGGAGCAGGGCGCAGGCCACGGCGATCACCAGCAGCACGAGCGGGTAGCCGTACCGCCAGTCCAGCTCGGGCATGAAGCGGAAGTTCATCCCGTAGATCCCGGCGATCGCGGTGGGGACGGCGATGATGCCCGCCCACGCCGAGATCTTGCGCATGTCCTCGTTGTCGGTCATCTGCGTCCGGGCCAGCGACGCCTGCAGGATCGACGAGAGCAGCTCGTCCAGGCCGCCGACCGCGTCGCGGACCCGGAGCGCGTGGTCCAGCACGTCGCGGAAGTAGGAGCGCATCGCCTCGGGGACGACGTCGATCTGCCGCTCCGACAGCTTCTGCAGCGGCACCTCGAGCGGCGCGACCGCCCGGCGCAGCGCCATGAGCTCCCGCTTCAGCTGGTACAGCCGGCCGATGTCGTCGGTGCGCTCGGGGCTGAACACCGAGGCCTCGAGCTCGTCGACGTCGTCCTGCACCGCCTCGGCCACCTCGACGAAGGTGTCCACGACGAGGTCGGCGACCGCGTAGAGCACGGCGGCGGGGCCCAGGCAGAGCAGGTCCGGCTGGTCCTCCAGCCGGTGGCGCAGATCGCTGAGGTCGCCGTGCCGGCCGTGCCGCACGGTGATCACGTAGTGGGCGCCGAGGAAGACCATGACCTCGCCGGTGTCGACGATGTCGCTGGTCGCCGTCAGCCGGTCGTGCTCCACGTAGGTCGCGGTCTTGAGCACCATGAACAGGTCGTCGTCGTAGTGCTCCAGCTTCGGCCGCTGGTGGGCGTAGACGGCGTCCTCCACGGCGAGCGGGTGCAGGCCGTAGCGCTCGGCGATCGAGGTCAGCTCGGCCTCGGTCGGCTCGTACAGCCCCAGCCAGACGAACCCGCCCTCGGCGACCGCGGTGGACAGCGCCTCGCCGTGCGGTACCGGTGGCTGCCGGCGGCCGTCGACGTAGACGGCGCAGTCGACGACGGCGTCCTGTCCGGGCGGCCGGCTCGTGGTCTTCTGCGGCGCGCCGGCCGGCCGCGGGCGGTTGCTCGGCAACCGCGGACGCTCCCGGGGACCGACGGCGGACGACGGCCCCTCGGGGGTCGCTTCGCGGGACGGGTCGGTCGCGGTCACGGCACGCCTCCACGCTCGCCGGTCAGGGATCGCCAGCGTAGGCATGCGGACCGCGGCAACCCGTGCCACGGTGACGGGCAGCGTTCCGGCGGGTCGTCGCCGGCCGTCGGGAGGGACGTCACGTGGCCGTCAACCAGACCGGCAAGGGCACGGCTCGCAGCAACACGGCGCGGGTGAAGTCCGTCGAGGACTCGATCCGCGACACGGAGGAACCCGAACACCGGCTGAAGAAGAACCTCTCGGCCCTGGACCTCACCGTCTTCGGCGTCGGGGTGATCATCGGCACCGGCATCTTCGTGCTGACCGGCGAGGTGGCGAAGACGACGGCGGGCCCGGCGGTGGCGATCTCGTTCGTCGTCGCCGGCGTCGTCTGCGCCCTCGCGGCGGTCTGCTACGCCGAGTTCGCCTCCACCGTGCCGGTCGCCGGGTCGGCCTACACGTTCAGCTACGCCACCCTCGGCGAGCTGCTGGCCTGGATCATCGGCTGGGACCTGGTCCTCGAGCTGGCGCTCGGTGCCGCCACGGTGTCGGTCGGGTGGTCGGGCTACCTGAACCAGCTGCTGGGCGACATGGGCATCCCGTTGTCGACGACGATCGCGGGGGAGGACGCGACGGTCAACATCCCGGCCATCGTCATCGCCCTGGTCATGACCGGCGTGCTGGTCCTGGGGATCAAGCTCTCCTCGGTCGTGACGAACGTGATCGTCGCGATCAAGGTCCTCATCGTCCTGTTCATCATCGTGCTCGGCGTCTTCTACGTCACCGCCGACAACTACACCCCGTTCGTCCCGCCGTCGGAGGCCACGCCGGAGGGCGAGGGCGGCTGGAAGCAGCCGCTCATCCAGCTGTTCGGGATCACCCAGGGCACCTTCGGCTGGGGCGGGGTCATCGCTGGGGCGTCGATCGTCTTCTTCGCGTTCATCGGCTTCGACATCGTCGCCACCGCTGCCGAGGAGACGAAGAACCCGAAGCGCGACCTGCCGCGCGGGATCATCGGCTCGCTGCTGGTCTGCACGCTGCTCTACGTCGCGGTGTCGCTGGTCGTCGTCGGCATGCAGCCCTACGACGAGCTGTCGGTGACCGCGCCCCTCGCCGACGCGTTCAGCAGCGTGGGCCTCTCGTGGGCATCGAGCCTGATCTCGGTCGGCGCGCTGGCCGGGCTGACGTCGGTGGTGATGATCCTGATGCTGGGCCAGTCCCGGGTGCTCTTCGCGATGAGCCGCGACCACCTGCTCCCGCCCGCGCTGGGCGCCGTCCACCCGCGGTACGGCACCCCGTACAAGATCACGATCATCACGGGCGTCGTCGTGGCCCTGCTGGCCGGGTTCCTGCCGATCAGCGCGCTGTCGGAGCTGGTGAACATCGGCACGCTGTTCGCCTTCGTGCTCGTCTCCATCGCCGTCGTCGTGCTGCGCCGCACCCGGCCGGACCTGCCGCGGGCGTTCCGCGTCCCGCTGGTGCCCTTCCTGCCGATCGTGTCGGTGCTCGCCTGCCTCTACCTGATGGCGAACCTGCCGGTGGAGACCTGGGTCCGGTTCCTCATCTGGATGGCGCTCGGGTTCGTCGTCTACTTCACGTACGGACGGCGGCACAGCCGGCTGGGCGGGGCCGAGGGGGAGGCGGCCGCCGAGCGCCTCACCGCCGATCGCGAGGCCCGCGGCCGGCCCAGCGGTGGCTGACCCCATGGGGTGAGACGCCGCCCGCCGCCGTACAGAGCGGCAGCGGAGGCGACGACCTGACCGGAGACCGACCGTCCCCGGCCAGGGAGCACCCCCGTGGCGAGCACCACCCCCCATGTCCGAGCCGACGCAGCCCGTGTGCTGCCGCCGGCCGCCGTGCTGGCCGCTGCCGGGATCTCGCTGCTCGACGCGGTGGCGGTCGTCGCCGCGGCCCTCACCGGCCTGGACGGGCTGTTCTCGTCGCCCGACCGGCCCTCCGGTGCCGTGGCCGCGCTGTGGCTGCTCGTGCTCGCCGGCTGGGCGGTGCTCGGCGCCGGCGGCGGCCTGCTGCTGGCCGACGGCTCCGGCTCGCGGCTGCTGACCCTCGTCGCCTGCGCCGAGGTGGCCGTCCTGGCCGTCGTCCTCGTGCTGGGCCTGGCCACGTCCGCCCTCGGCTCGGCGGCCGGCCTGCCGGTGCCCGCGCTCGCCCTGGCCGCGCTCGCGGTGCCGGTCGGCAAGCTGCTGCTGGCCACCGCGCCGTCGTCCACCGCCTGGTCGGACGCCGGCCCGCGCCCGCGCGCCCCGCGCCCCCAGCTCAGCGAGGACCAGCAGGCCGTGCGCGTCGCCACGCTGACCGTCATCGGCCTCGCGCTGCTCTCGGTGGTCCTGCTGAACCCGGTAGACGACGACGCCGGCACGCCGTCGCCGGTCTCCACCAGCCAGCACTGAGCGGTGCCGCCCGGCGGCTCACTACTCTCGTGCCGTGAGTGATCGTCACATCCTGACCGCCGTGGCCTGGCCCTACGCCAACGGCCCGCGGCACATCGGCCACGTCTCCGGCTTCGGCGTCCCCTCGGACGTCTTCAGCCGCTACCACCGGATGGTGGGGGACCGGGTGCTGATGGTCAGCGGAACCGACGAACACGGGACACCCATCACGGTCGCCGCCGACGCCGAGGGCGTCACGCCCCGGGAGATCGCCGACCGCAACAACCGCATCATCACCGGCGACCTGCAGTCGCTCGGGCTCAGCTACGACCTCTTCACGCGGACGACGACGGCAAACCACGCCGCGGTCAGCCAGGAGATCTTCCTGGGGCTGCTGAAGAACGGGTACGTCTTCCCGCAGACGACGCTGGGCGCGATCAGCCCCTCGACCGGCCGCACGCTGCCCGACCGCTACATCGAGGGCACCTGCCCCATCTGCGGCTACGACGGCGCCCGCGGCGACCAGTGCGACAACTGCGGCAACCAGCTCGACCCGACCGACCTCATCAACCCGGTGAGCAAGATCAACGGCGAGACGCCGAAGTTCGTCGAGAGCGAGCACTACTTCCTCGACCTGCCCGCGTTCACCCGGGCGCTGGGCGACTGGCTGGGCACCCGGAAGAACTGGCGCTCCAACGTCCTGAACTTCAGCGTGAACCTGCTGGAGGACCTCAAGCCGCGCAGCTACACCCGCGACATCGACTGGGGCGTGCCCGTTCCGCTCGACGGCTGGCGGGACCGGCCGGACAAGCGGATCTACGTGTGGTTCGACGCCGTCGTCGGCTACCTCTCGGCGTCCATCGAGTGGGCCCGCCGGTCCGGCGACCCCGAGGCCTGGCGCCAGTGGTGGCAGGCGCCGGACTCCGACGCCTACTACTTCATGGGCAAGGACAACATCGTCTTCCACTCCGAGATCTGGCCGGCCCAGCTGCTCGGCTACAACGGCGAGGGCGACAAGGGCGGCAGCCCCGGCTCGCTGGGCCGGCTCAACCTGCCGACGGAGGTCGTGTCGAGCGAGTTCCTGACGATGGAGGGCCGCAAGTTCTCCTCCTCCCGGAACGTCGTCATCTACGTGCGCGACTTCCTCGCCCGCTACGACGCCGACGCGCTGCGCTACTTCATCGCGGTCGCGGGGCCGGAGAACCAGGACACCGACTTCACCTGGGAGCAGTTCCGCCGCCGCAACAACGAGGAGCTCGTGGCCGGCTGGGGCAACCTCGTGAACCGCTCGGTGTCGATGGCGGCCAAGAACGTGGGCGCCGTGCCGACGCCCGGCGAGCTGACCGACGCCGACCGGGAGCTGCTGGCCACCACGTCGGGCGCGTTCGCCGGCGTGGGGGACCTGCTGTCGCGCAACCGGCAGAAGGCGGCGATCGGCGAGGCCATGCGGGTGGTCTCGGAGGCCAACAAGTACCTCTCCGACCAGGCGCCGTGGAAGCTCAAGGAGGACCCGGCCCGCCGGGACACGGTGCTGTACACCGCGCTCCAGGCGATCAGCGACTGCAACGCGCTGCTCACGCCGTTCCTGCCGCACTCGGCGCAGCAGATCCACGAGCTGCTCGGCGGCACCGGTGTCTGGTCGCCGGCGCCGCGGATCGACGAGGTCACCGACCTCGACGACGGCTCGCCCTACCCGGTCATCACCGGCGACTACGACAGCGCCCAGGCGGTGTGGGCCTCGCGGCCGCTGCAGCCCGGGCTGCCGCTGGCCGCGCCGACCCCGGTCTTCACCAAGCTCGACGAGTCGATCGTCGAGGAGGAGCTGGCCCGCCTGGAGGGCGGCGAGTGAGTCGGTCGTCGTCGTCCCGGGCCAACCGGCGCGGGGAACTGCCGCCGGACCCGGAGCCGCTCCCGGCGCCGGTCGTCGACAGCCACACCCACCTCGACATCGCCGTCGGCGGCTTCGATCGGGCGCCCGACGCCGCCGAGGTCGACGCGCAGGTGGCCGCGGCGGAGGCGGTCGGGGTGCCCCGGCTGGTGCAGGTCGGCGTCGACGTCCCCTCCTCCCGGTGGTCGGCGGAGCTCGCGGCCCGGCACCCGAACGTGCTGGCCGCCGTCGCCGTCCACCCGAACGAGGCCGGCGAGGGCGCCGCGGACGACGAGGCGCTCGCCGAGATCGACCGGCTGGCCGCGCTGCCGCGGGTGCGGGCGGTGGGGGAGACCGGGCTGGACCGCTTCCGCACCGGACCGGAGGGATGGGCCGCCCAGGAGGCGTCGTTCCGTGCCCACATCCGGATCGCCAAGGACCGGGGCAAGGCGCTGGTCGTCCACGACCGCGAGGCGCACGACGAGATCCTGCGGGTGCTCGACGACGAGGGGGCGCCGGAACGCACGGTGTTCCACTGCTTCTCCGGAGACGCCGCGTTCGCCCGAGCCTGCGTCGAGCGGGGCCACGTCCTGTCCTTCGCCGGCACGCTGACCTTCGCCAACGCGGCCTACCTGCGGGAGGCGGCGGCGCTGACCCCGCTGGACCAGCTGCTGGTCGAGACCGATGCCCCCTTCCTGACCCCCGTGCCGTACCGCGGCCGGCCCAACGCCTCCCGGCTGGTGCCGCACACCGTGCGGGTGCTGGCCGAGGTCACCGGCGTCGAGGTGGACCGGCTCTGCGCGGCACTCACCGCCACCGCCGAGCGCGTCTTCGGGACGTGGGAGGCGAACGCTCCGGAATAAGGGGACGGGGCCGTGGCCGTGGAGTCGTCCGGAGGACGACAATGGTCCCGTGGGTCGCCTCATCGCCGTCGTGCTGTTCATCGCCGTGCTGGTGCCAGGTGTCCTCCTCGCCCGGGCCTGGGCGCTGGCCGCCGGACGGCGGGCCGTCGCATCGGCCTCGGTCGACTTCGCCTCCCCGACCCCGGAGGCCCGCGACACGGTGCAGCGCCAGGCCACGCACGGCCGGCGCGTGCGCCGGATCGGGCTGCTGCTCGGCCTGGTCGCGGTGGCCGGCACCGTGGCCGTGTTCGCAGAGGCCTCGGTCTTCCTCTGGGCGCCGGCCGTGGCGCTCGGGCTGCTCCTGGGGGTCGTGCTGGCCGAGGCCACGCGCCCGCGCCCGCGCTGGCGGTCGAGCACCCCGGTGCGACGGCCCCGGCGGTCGGAGCAGATCTCCCTGTGGCTGCTGTGGACCATGCGGGTCGTCGTCGCCGCCGTGGTGCTGACCGCCGTCCTGATGTGGCGGAACGACGACCTGCCCGACCGCGTGACGTGGGTGGCGCTCGCGGTGCCGCTCGTGGCCTGGGCCCTGGCCGAGGTCGCGCTGCTGCGTGCCCTGGTCCGGCCGCTGCCGGCCGAGGGGGCCGACGTCCCGGTGGACGAGGCGCTGCGCACCTGGACGGCGCACCTGGTGACCGGGGCGACCAGCGTCCTCGCCCTGCTGCCCCTGGGGGCGCTCCTCCTGGTCGCCGGGGTGCGATTGGGTGACTCGACCAGCGAGGGCGTCGACCTGCGGCCGGTGGCGCTGGTCGCGGGCGGGTTCTCCGCCCTGGCCGCGGGCCTCGCCGTGGCCGCCTTCCTGATCACGTGGCTGCGGCCGGTGCAGCTCTCGGAGCGGGCGCTCGCCGGCTGAGGACCGGCGCAGGTACCCGCTGTGCCCGCGACCACCCGGTGACCTCCCTCACAGGGGTTCGTCGACGCTGAGTGGCGGTGTGCCCGGCGGGACCGGCCCGGCGCTCACGTTCTGTGTCGGCGCGCCTACATGTCGACGTGTCGGCACCCTGCTTCACTCCGTACGCACCGTTGCCACCTGTATCGCGCCCGTTATCGTGTCGTGACCAGCCGGGGTGGGGACCGCCCCTGGGCGGCGTCGCCCGGAGCCTTCACCGGCTCCGGGGGGAGCTGTCCGGGACGGAGCCGCCCGGCGGGCCGCCTGCCGGCGGCACGCCGGTGGGGCACCCCTCTGCCCGGTCCCGTGACCCCGTGGAAGTGTCGTGCCTCGAACCCTCAAGCTCTCCCTCTTCGCCCTGGTCCTCCTCGGACTCGTCGGTGGCGTCGTGGCGTTCTACGCCGCGCAGAAGACGCTGACGCTCACCGTCGACGGTCAGGTCCGAGAGGTGCAGACCTACGCCGGCACCGTCGGTGAGGTGCTCGAGGACGAGGGGCTGCAGCCGCGGTCGCACGACGTGGTCCTGCCCGATCCCGGCGCCTCGGTCTCCGACGGCGACACCGTCGTCCTGAACCGCGCGCGCCCGCTGCAGCTGACCGTGGACGGCCGGTCCAGCGAGGTCTACGTGACCGCGCTGTCGGTCGACGAGGCCCTCGAGCAGCTCGGCCTGCGCGCGGAGGGTCTGGTCGTCTCGGCCAGCCGCAGCGACCGTCTCCCGCTGGACGGCATGGTGCTGTCGATCTCCACCCCGAAGGACGTCACCCTCGTGGCCGACGGCCAGCAGCGCGTGGTGACCACGACGGCTCCGACCGTCGGCGACCTGCTCGCCGAGCAGGGCATCGTGCTGAGCCCGACCGACCGCACGAGCATGTACCCGACCCAGCCGCTGCTGTCCCGGATGCGCCTGCAGGTGTTCCGCGTGCAGGTCAGCGACGTCGTCGAGACCGTGGCCATCCCGCACCAGACCATCGAGACCCCGGACCCCGAGGCGTTCGAGGGCGACGACGAGGTCACCCAGGAGGGCGCCGACGGTCAGCAGTCGGTCACCTGGCGGGTCACCGTCGTCGACGGCGTGGAGACCGGCCGCGAGCAGGTCACCACCGCCGTGACCGCGGCCCCGGTCGACGAGCTCGTCACCGTCGGCACGAAGGCCCGCCCGGCCCCGGTCGCGGCGGCCCCCAGCACCGCCGACGGGCTGAACTGGGCGGCACTGGCCCGGTGCGAGTCCGGTGGCCGGCCCAACGCCGTCAGCGCGTCCGGCCGCTACCGGGGCCTCTACCAGTTCTCCACGGCCACCTGGGCGTCGGTGGGCGGCAGCGGTGACCCGGCCGCCGCCTCGCCCGAGGAGCAGACGATGCGCGCCCAGATGCTCTACGCCCGCTCTGGCGCCGGCCAGTGGGGTTGCGGGTCCCACCTCTACGACTGAGCCGACCCCCTGAGCACTCCTCCCGACTCGTCCGACGGGCTGCTGGGCCCGGCCGCCATCCGCGACCTCGCCCAGCAGCTCGACCTGCGCCCGACCAAGTCCCTCGGGCAGAACTTCCTGCACGACGCCAACACCATCCGGCGGATCGTGCGCACCGCGGAGCTGCGGCCCGACGACGTCGTCCTCGAGGTCGGCCCAGGCCTGGGATCGCTGACCCTGGGCCTGCTGCCCGCCGCCGCGGCGGTGACGGCCGTGGAGATCGACCCGCGGCTGGCCGAGCGCCTGCCGCGGACGGTCGCCGAGCGCACACCCGCGCTGGCCGGTCGGCTGACCGTCGTGACGGCCGACGCGCTGCGGCTGCGCGAGCTGCCCGGACCGCCTCCCACGGCGCTCGTGGCGAACCTGCCGTACAACGTGGCGGTGCCCGTCCTGCTGACCCTGCTCGAGCTCCTGCCGACGCTGCGGCGGGCGCTCATCCTCGTGCAGGCCGAGGTGGCCGAGCGGCTGGCCGCGCCTCCCGGGTCGGCCGCCTACGGCGTCCCCTCGGTCAAGGCCGCCTGGTACGGCGAGGTCCGCCGGGCCGGAGCGGTCGGACGCCGGGTGTTCTGGCCCGAGCCGAACGTGGACTCCGGGCTGGTGGCGCTGGACCGGCGTCCGCCGCCCCCGGGTGACCGCGCCGCCACGTTCGCCGTCGTCGACGCCGCCTTCGCCACCCGTCGCAAGGGGCTGCGGGCCGCGCTGGCGGGCTGGGCCGGCAGCCCGGCCGCCGCGGAAGCCCGGCTGCGGGCCGCCGGGATCGACCCCGCCACCCGCGGCGAGCGGCTCTCGGTCACCGACTTCGCGCGCCTGGCAGCCACCCCGGCCGAGCCGACCGGACCCGGACCGGCATGAGCCCGACCTCGCACGGCGGCCCCGGGCGGATCCGGGGCGACGGGGCGGTCGTGGCACGGGCACCGGCCAAGGTCAACGTGCACCTGGCCGTGGCCCCGCTGGGCCCCGACGGATACCACGAGCTGCGCACCGTCTTCCTGGCCGTCTCGCTGTTCGACACCGTCACGGTGCGCCCCGCCGGCGACCTGTCGATCGAGCTGACGGGGGAGTTCGCCGGTGGCCGGTCAGGGCCCGACCGGGTCCCCACCGACCGGCGCAACATCGTGTGGCGGGCCGCCGAGCTGCTGGCCGAGCACGCCGGGGTGCCGGCCCATGCCGCCGTCACCATCGACAAGTCCATCCCCGCCGCGGCCGGGCTGGCCGGCGGCAGTGCCGACGCCGCTGCCGCGCTGGTCGCGCTGGACACGCTGTGGGGCACCCACGCGACCCGCGGCGACCTCGCCGGGCTCGCGGCCCAGCTCGGCAGCGACGTGCCGTTCAGCCTGCTCGGCGGGGTGGCGCTCGGGTCGGGGCGGGGGGACCGGCTGAGCCCCGTGCTCGCCCGCCGGCCCTGGCACTGGGTGCTGGGCATCGCCGGTGCGGGGCTGTCCACCCCCGCGGTCTACGGCGAGCTCGACCGGCTGCGCGCCGCCGGGGACCTGCCCTCCGGGGAGGAGCTCGTGTCGCCCGACCCCGTCGTCGCCGCGCTGCGCAGCGGCCCGGCCGACGCGCTGGGCGCGGCGCTCTGGAACGACCTGCAGGACCCGGCGATCAGCTTGCGGCCGGACCTGCGCCGGGCGCTGGAGGAGGCGACCGCGGCCGGGGCCGTCGGCGCGCTGGTCAGCGGCTCGGGGCCCACCGTGGCCGCGCTCGCCGACGACGAGGCCGGCGCCGAGGCCCTCGCCGCGCAACTGGCCGCCACGGGGTCGTTCCGGACGGTGCGTGCCGTCCACGGCCCGGTGCACGGCGCGAGACTCGTCGGCTGAGCTCCGAGGGGCTCAGGCGTCGCCGGAGAGGCGCGGGTGGTCCTCCAGGTGGCCCATGCCGTTCCAGGCGAGGTTCACCAGGTGCGCGGCCACCTCGCGCTTGCCGCGGGACCGGTCCTCCAGCCACCAGGCGCCGACCATGGCGACCATCCCGACCAGCGCCTGGCTGTAGAGCCCCGCGGGCCGGGGGTCGTAGCCGTTCCGGGAGAACTGCGCGGCCAGCAGGTGCTCCACCTGGTGCGCGGCCTCGCCGAGCAGCGAGGAGTAGTGGCCCGCCGCGTCGCTGATCGGTGAGTCGCGGGAGAGGACGCGGAAGCCGTCGGTGTCCTCCTCGATGTAGTCCAGCAGGACGAGGGCGGCCCGCTCGAGCAGCTCCCGGGGGTGCCCGCCCGCCGTGAGCGCCTCGGCGAATCGGTCGAGCAGCCGGCGCATCTCCTGCTCGACGACGACGGCGTAGAGCCCCTCCTTGCCGCCGAAGTGGCCGTACACGACCGGTTTGCTCACCGACGCCAGCGCGGCGAGCTCCTCGATGGAGGTCGCCTCGTAGCCGCGCCGGCCGAACAGCTCCCGGCCGATGTCGATGAGCTGCTGCCGGCGCTGCGGGCCGGTCATCCGCACGCGCGGCCGCCCGGCCGGTCCGCTGTCGGGACGACGTCGGCCGGGCGCCCGCTGGGGAGCAGGCGGCCCGGACGGCGGGACGTTCCTGGCCGTGGTCAGCCGGCTGCCCGGACAGGCGTGTGGCGCTTGGCCGCCAGACGCACCGGGTCGGGCCACTTGACGCTGTGGGCCCAGCCCAGCTTCTCGAACACCCAGATGATCCGGGCGCTCATGTCGACCTGGCCGCGGAGCACGCCGTGCCGGGCGCTGGTCGGGTCGACGTGGTGCAGGTTGTGCCAGGACTCGCCACCGCTGAGGATCGCCAGCGGCCAGACGTTGGTCGCGCGGTCGCGGGAGGTGAAGGGCCGCGTGCCGATCACGTGGCAGATCGAGTTGACCGACCAGGTGACGTGGTGCAGCAGGAACGTCCGGACCAGACCGGCCCAGAAGAAGGCGGAGAGCGCGCCGGCCCAGGAGCCGGTCACCAGACCGCCGATCACGGCGGGCAGCGCCAGGCTGAGGAACGCCCAGACGACGAAGAGGCGGCTGACGACCTTCAGGCCCCTGTCCTTGAGCAGGTCGGGGGCGTAGCGCTCGGCGTTGGTCTGCCGGCGGTCGAACAGCCAGCCGAGGTGCGCGTGCCAGATCCCCTTCATGAGCGACCGGGTGTCCGTGCCGTAGCGCCACGGGGAGTGCGGGTCGCCCTCGCGGTCGGAGAACGCGTGGTGCCGGCGGTGGTCGGCGACCCACTGGACGACCGGGCCCTCGATGGCCATGCAGCCGATGATCGCCATCCCGTAGCGCAGCGGCTTGCCGGCCTTGAACGAGCCGTGGGTGAAGTACCGGTGGTAGCCGACGGTCACGCCGAGCAGCGGGATGAAGTAGAAGCCGACCAGGAGGCCGAGGTCCAGCCAGGAGATCCCCCAGCCCCACACCACCGGCACGATCGCGGCGACGGCCAGGAACGGGACGATCACGAACAGGTAGAGCGTGATCTGTTCGACCGCGCCCTTCTCCTTGCCGTAGGCGGTGGCCGGCAGGCCGGCGTCCGGGTCGGCCGGCCGCATCGGAGCCGTGGGCCGGGTGAGGGTGGGAGCGGACAGAACGTCCTCCAGGGAAGGGGGTGGGAAGGGGGTCGCTCGCCGCAGCGTCCACGACCGTGGTTACGGCTCCGTAACCTACGTGCATCCGGCGGCTGCCGCCGTTCGGGGGGAGGGCGTCGGCCAACCCCGCAGGTCAGCGCCCCGGGCCTCTCCGCACGCGCGCGGTCCCGCGATCGGAGCGGCTGCTGTCACTAGGCTGCACACGGCGCCCGCGGGGCGCTCCGCGGCGTGCGGCACCGTGCCCGCGGATGGGGGATGGGGTAATCGGCAGCCCGCCGGCCTTTGGAGCCGTGCAGTCTCGGTTCGAGTCCGAGTCCCCCAGCAGCCGTACCGGCAGACCGCCGCGACCGCAGCCCGGCGCGCACCGCCGCCCGTCGTCCGAGGAGATCCGTGAGCCAGCCCCCGTCGGGAAACCACCACCTCGAGCAGCAGGGCGCGGACGGCATCGCCGCCGTCGTCGTGCTCGCCGCCGGGCAGGGCACCCGCATGCGCTCGGCCACGCCCAAGGTGCTGCACCCCCTCGGCGGCCGCAGCATGCTCGGCCACGTGCTGGCCGCCGCGGAGCCGCTGGCCGCCGGCAGCACGCTCGTCGTCGTGGGTGCCGGTCGCGAGGCGGTCGTCGAGCACCTGTCCGCCGTCGCCCCCGGGGCGCTGCCGGTGGTGCAGGAGGAGCAGCGCGGTTCCGGCCACGCCGCTGCCCAGGCGCTGGCTGCCGTCCCGGACCTGCGGGGACCGGTGCTGATCGTGAACGGGGACGCGCCCCTGCTGCGCGCCGCGACGGTCGCGGGCCTCGTGGCCGACCACCGGGCGTCCGGCGCGGTGCTGACCGTCCTGACCGCGGCCGTCGACGACCCGACCGGCCTGGGCCGGATCGTGCGCGACGGCGAGGGGGCGGTCCGCGCCATCGTCGAGGAGAAGGACGCGACGCCCGACCAGCGGGCGATCCGCGAGGTCAACGCCGGCGTCTACATCGGGGACGCCGGCGCCCTGCGCCGCTCGCTGGCCCGCGTCGACTCCGGCAACGCCCAGGGCGAGGTCTACCTGACCGACGTGGTCGGCCTGCTCGTCGACGAGGGAGCCCTCGTCCAGGGCTCCCTCGCGGCCGACCCCGCCGACGTGCTCGGCTGCAACGACCGCCGCGAGCTGGCCGCCCGGCGCCGGGTGCTCAACGACCGCGTGCTGGACGAGCTGATGGTCGCCGGCGTCACCGTCGTCGACCCGGCGACGACGTGGGTGGACGTGACGGTGTCGGTCGGGGCCGACGCGGTGCTGCACCCGGGCACCCAGCTGCACGGGACGACGCGGGTGGCCGCCGGCGCGGTCGTCGGCCCGGACAGCACGCTGACCGACTGCGAGGTGGGGGAGGGGGCCTCCGTCGTCCGCTCGCACTGCGCCGGTGCGGTCATCGGCCCGGCGGCCACGGTGGGCCCGTTCAGCTACCTCCGGCCGGGCACGCGGCTCGCCCAGGGCTCGAAGGTCGGCGCGTTCGTCGAGACGAAGAACGTCGAGCTGGGCCCGGGCTCCAAGGTCCCGCACCTGTCCTACGTGGGCGACGCGACGATCGGGACGGGGTCGAACATCGGCGCAGCGACCGTGTTCGTGAACTACGACGGCGTGGCCAAGCACCACACGACCGTCGGCGACCACGTGCGCATCGGCTCGGACACGATGCTCGTCGCGCCGATCACCGTCGGGGACGGCGCCTACACCGCCGCGGGTTCGGTGATCACCGGTGACGTCCCCCCGGGGGCGATGGCCGTCGCGCGGGGTGTGCAGCGCAATGTGGCAGGCTGGGTGGGCCGCCGCCGTCCGGGCTCCGCAGCCGCGCAGGCCGCAGCAGCGGCCGGGGATGCAGGTGTCGCGCCGGCGGCAGACACTCGACCCGGGACCGCTGAGGGCCGGCCGCCGGCCTCCGGCACGAATCTCGACCAGTAGGGGCATCCAACCGATGAGCGTGATCCGGCAGGCGAACAGCAAGAGCCTCATGCTCTTCTCCGGGCGGGCGTACCCGGAACTCACCGACGAGATCGCCGGTCACCTCGGGGTCACCCCGACGCCGACCGCCTCGTACGAGTTCGCCAACGGAGAGCTCTTCGTGCGGTTCGAAGAGTCGGTGCGGGGCAGCGACGCCTTCGTCGTGCAGAGCCACACGGCGCCGCTGAACACCTGGCTCATGGAGCAGCTGATCATGGTCGACGCGCTCAAGCGCGCCTCGGCCAAGCGGATCACCGTCGTCGCGCCGTTCTTCCCCTACGCGCGCCAGGACAAGAAGCACCGCGGTCGGGAGCCCATCTCCGCCCGCCTGGTCGCCGACCTGTTCAAGACCGCGGGCGCCGACCGGCTGATGACCGTCGACCTGCACACCGCGCAGATCCAGGGCTTCTTCGACGGCCCGGTCGACCACCTCTTCGCGCTCGACCTGCTGGTCGACCACCTCAAGGAGCGGCTCGCGGGCAGCGAGATCACGGTCGTCTCGCCCGACTCCGGCCGGGTGCGCGTCTCCGAGCGCTGGAGCGACAAGCTCGGTGGCGTCCCGCTGGCCTTCATCCACAAGACCCGCGACCCGCTGAAGCCCAACGAGGTCGTCGCGAACCGCGTCGTGGGTGAGGTCGAGGGCCGGGTCTGCATCCTGGTCGACGACATGATCGACACCGGCGGCACGATCGTGAAGGCCGCCGAGACCCTCTTCGACTCGGGCGCGGCCGACGTGATCGTCGCCGCCACGCACGGCGTGCTGTCCGGCCCGGCCGTGGACCGGCTGAAGAACAGCCGGGTCAGCGAGGTCGTCATCACGAACACGCTGCCCGTCCCGGCCGACCGCCTGTTCGACAAGCTCACCGTCCTCTCGATCGCCCCGCTCCTGGCGCGCGCGATCAAGGAGGTCTTCGAGGACGGCAGCGTCACCAGCCTCTTCGACGGCGCCAGCTAGAGCTTCTGCGGTCTTCCTCGTGCTGTTGCGGCGCTGCAGCACCGCAAGGGCACGGGGAGAACCGCAAGACCGGGAGCTGGAGGCGCTGGGGTATCCTCGCTCCTGCCCGGCGAGGGAGACCCGTTCTCCGTGATCGACGTGCGTGTGCTCCGTGAGGTGTGCCGTGCGCGTGCGCCGGCCCCAGACCCGAGATCGAGGAGCACACCACCGTGGCTGACTACCGCCTCGTCGCCGAGGCCCGCACCGAGTTCGGCAAGGGCAGCGCCCGCCGTACCCGCCGTGCCGGCCGCATCCCCGCCGTCCTCTACGGGCACGGCCAGGACGTCGTCCACCTGTCCCTGCCGGCCCGCGAGTTCGCGGCCATCCTGCGCAACGGTGGCGGCAACGCCCTCATCAGGATCGACCTCGAGGGCACCGAGCACCTGGCCCTCACCAAGGCCGTGCAGCGCGACCCGCTGACCCGTCAGCACGAGCACGTCGACCTGCTGACCGTCCGCCGCGGCGAGAAGACCACGGTCGAGGTCCCGATCGTCATCGTGGGTGAGCCGGGCGTCGACGCCATCCCGAACCACCAGATGAACGCCGTCTCGATCGAGGCCGACGCCACGCGCCTGCCCGACTCCATCGAGGTCGACGTCACCGGTCGCACCGCCGGCCAGAACATCACCGCCGGCGACCTGGTGCTGCCGGCCGGCTCGACGCTGGTCAGCGACCCCGAGGCGCTGGTCATCGGCTTCCTGGGCGCCCCGACGGCCGAGGCCCTGGAGGCCGAGCTCGCCGAGGCCGAGGCCGAGGCCGGCATCGAGCGCGAGGAGTCCGACGAGGCCCAGGCCGCCGGCGAGGGCGACGTCGTCCCCGAGCCGCAGGACCAGGGCAGCGGCGAGTCGATGGACGCCACCGAGAACAGCTGAGGCATCCGCTGACCGAGAGCACGACCCGCAGGGGCGCCGGCACCGCCGGCGCCCCTGCGGCGTCCCCGGCGGTGTCGCCGCCGTCCGAGGGTCCCTTCCTCGTGGTCGGGCTCGGCAACCCCGGGCCGGCCTACGCGGGCAACCGGCACAACGTCGGCGCGATGGTGCTCGACGAGCTCGCCGCCCGCGCCGGCGTGAAGCTGTCGCCGGGCAAGGGCGCCCGGTCCCGGGCGCTCGTCGGCGAGGGCCGGCTGGCCGGGCGCCGCGTCGTCCTGGCCCGCCCCACCTGCTACATGAACGAGTCCGGCGGCCCCGTGCGCGGGCTGCTCGACTGGTCGAAGATCCCGGCCGACGACCTCGTCGTGGTCCACGACGAGCTCGACATCCCCTTCTCGGCCGTGCGGCTGAAGCGCGGCGGTGGCGAGGGCGGCCACAACGGACTGCGCTCCATCAGCCGGTCCGCCGGCACCAAGGACTACCTCCGCGTCCGCGTCGGCATCGGGCGTCCGCCCGGTCGGCAGGACCCGGCCGACTTCGTCCTCAAGGACTTCTCCGGCACCGAGCGCAAGGAGCTCGAACTGCTGATCGCCGAGGCGGCCGACGCCACGGAGGAGCTTCTCGGCAAGGGCCTCGAGGGCGCGCAGAACGTGGTCCACCCCAGGACCTGACGGCTCTCGTCACGCTCCGTGGTGAACGGGTGACCCCTTTCGCCCCTCGTCGGGGTGAACGTCACGGAGCGTGTTGACCCTCGGGTGACGGACTGTGATGGTCATCCGTGGCTCGACATCGTTCCACCGGTGAACCTGCACGTCAGGAACGCGGTGGGCGGTGACGGCGGCCACACACTGTCACATGGTGTCCGGGGGGAACCGTGCTACTCGACCGCGATCAGATCCGACTGGGAACCACGTCGCTGCAGGCGACTGCTCGCCCATCCGTCCCGTTCGCGCCCCGGGCCACGGTGCGCCGCGGCCCGTCGGCGTGGGCCCGCCGCTACACGCTGGCGCTGGTGGCGATCGAGTCACTGGCCGCCGCGGTCGCCGGAGGTGCCGTCCTGGTCGCCCACCGCGAGATGCTGTCGGCGCGGGAGCCGTTGCTGTGGGCCGCCATCTCCCTCGTCCTGGCCTGGCCGGCCCTGCTGGCCGCGACCGGCGCCTACTCGGAGCGGGTCTTCGGTACCGGCAGCGACGAGTACCGCCGGGCGGGCCGGGCCGGCCTCCTGCTGCTGTCGGCGCTCGGCCTGGCCTCCTACGCCGCCGCCCTGGACCTCTCCCGCGGCCTGGTCGTCGTCGCCGTCCCGGCGCTGACGCTGGCCTCCCTGATCGTCCGCTTCGGCGCCCGGTGCTGGCTGCGCCGGCTGCGCGCCCTCGGCTCGTGCACGAGCCGGGTCATCGTGGTCGGCCGCGGCGGGGCCGTGCTCGAGCTGGTCGAGCGGATCCGCAAGGAGCGCTTCGCCGGCATGGACGTCGTCGCCGCCTGCGTCACCCCGGAGAGCCGCGACCTCGTCGCCGCCTCCCTGGGTGTGCCCGTCGGGGGCCTGGACGACGTCGTCGCGATGGCCGGCCGCCACGGCGCGGAGACCATCGCCGTGACCTCGGCGAGCGAGACCGCCGCGCAGTACCTGCGTCAGCTGTCGTGGCAGCTCGAGGGCACCGGCATCGAGCTGCTCGTCGCCCCTGGCCTCATCGAGGTCGCCGGCCCCCGGCTGCACATCCGCCCCTTCGAGGGGCTGCCGCTGCTGGCGGTCGAGCAGCCCCGGTTCGAGGGCTGGCACCGCGTCGCCAAGGCCGCCCTCGACCGCACGGTCGCGGCCGTGGCGCTGATCTTCATGGCGCCGGTCCTGCTCGGCATCGCCCTCGCCGTGCGGCTGAACAGCCCCGGGCCGGTGCTGTACCGCCAGGAGCGGGTGGGCGTGAACGGTCAGACCTTCACGATGCTGAAGTTCCGCAGCATGGTCGTCGACGCCGACCGGCAGGTCGACGCCCTGAGTGCGGGCAACATCTCCGACGGTCTGCTGTTCAAGATGCGCGTCGACCCGCGGGTGACGCCGGTCGGCCGCTGGCTCCGCCGGCTCTCCCTGGACGAGCTGCCGCAGCTGCTCAACGTCCTGGGCGGCTCCATGTCGCTGGTCGGCCCTCGGCCGCCGCTGCCGGGTGAGGTCGCCCGGTACGACACCCAGGTCAGCCGACGGCTGCTGGTGAAGCCGGGTCTCACCGGCCTGTGGCAGATCTCCGGCCGCAGCGACCTCGCGTGGGAGGAGGCCGTGCGCCTCGACCTGCGCTACGTCGAGAACTGGTCGATGGCCATGGACCTGCTGATCCTCGTCAAGACGTTCCGCGCCGTCCTCAGCCGGTCTGGCGCCTACTGACCGTGACGGTCGCGGCGGTCATCCTCACCCTCCGGGGGGACGCCCGCCGCGACCTGCGTCTTCAGGATGGATGAGGTCCTGCCGATCAGGTGGGGACCGACCCGCGACGAACGGACTTCTCCGATGGACCGCATGAGCATCGCCATGGTGGGGACGCGCGGCGTCCCCGCGCGATACGGCGGGTTCGAGACCGCCGTCGAGGAGATCGGCCGGCGGCTCGCCGACGCCGGTCACCGCGTCGTCGTCTACTGCCGCACGGTCCCCGGATCGACGGAGCAGCCGCTCGCGGAGTTCCAGGGCATGGAGCTGGTGCACCTGCCGGCGGCGCGGAAGCGCTCGCTGGAGACGCTCAGCCACACCGCGCTGTCGGTCGCGCACCTGGTCACGCACCGGACGGACGCGGCCTTCGTGTTCAACTCCGCGAACTCGCCGCTGCTGCCGGTGCTCCGCGCCGCCCGCATCCCGGTCGCCACGCACGTGGACGGCCTGGAGTGGAAGCGCGCGAAGTGGGGCGGCGCCGGCCGGCGCTACTACCGCATGGCCGAGAGCCTGGCGGTGCGCTGGTCCGATGCGCTGATCGCCGACGCGCAGGGCATCGCCGACTACTACGAGGACGCCTTCGCCGCGCCGACCACGCTGCTGACCTACGGCGCCCCGATCATCCGGCCCGGACAGGACCGGCTGGCCGAGCTCGGGCTGGAGCCGGGCGGCTTCCACCTGGTCGTGGCCCGCTTCGAGCCGGAGAACCACGTCGACGTGATCGTGGACGGCTACACCCGCAGTGCGGCGGTCAAGCCGCTGGTCGTCGTCGGCTCGGCGCCCTACGCCGACGAGTACACCCAGCGGGTGCACGACCTGGCCGACGACCGGACCCGCTTCCTCGGCGGGGTCTGGGACCAGGAGCTGCTCGACCAGCTGTACGCGCACAGCGCGACGTACCTGCACGGCCACTCGGTGGGGGGCACCAACCCGTCGCTGCTGCGGGCGATCGGCGCGGGGGCGGCCGTCACCGCGTTCGACTGCTCCTTCAACCGTGAGGTCATCGCCGACGCCGGCCGCTTCTTCCGCACCCCGGAGGACGTCGCCCGTGAGGTCGAGGGCGTCGAGGCCGACCCCGTGAAGGCCGCCCGCGACGGTCGCCGCTCGCGGGAGCTGGCCCTGCGCTACGACTGGGACCACGTGGCCGCCGGCTACGAGGACCTCGCCCGGCGCCTGGCCACCCGCGACGTCCCGAAGCGCCGGCCCAGCGGGGCCCGTCGCGCCACCGACGCCGACCTGCCGTCGGTCGCGGTGGCCGCTGAGCCGCGGCCGGACAACGTGCTCCACCTGCCCAGGCCCACGCAGTCGCCGGCCTGGCACCACCTGCCGGCAGCGCAGCAGTGACCCGCGCCGGTCGCGGGACCGAGGCACACGAGGCGCCCCCGGAGGGGCGTCAGGGGGGAGACACCGTGGAGGTCCAGGAACGGCCGGCGCCGTCGAGGGAGGACGGCGGGGAGAGCCCGCTGCGCCGCCGTCGGGTGGTCGCCGCCGGGGGAGCCCTGCTCGTCGTCCTCGTCGCGCTGGTGTGGCTGCTGAGCACCCGGGGGGACGACGGGGGTGATGCGGCTGCGGCCTCGTCCACCGCCGCGCCCACCGCGGGTGCTCCCGACGTGACGATCGCGCCGCTGCCGCCGACTCCCACGCCCACCGGGCCGACCGAGGACGTCGACGAGCCGCCGGCGTCGCTGTCGGAGGTGTCGCTCGACGCCCCGGCCGCGGTCGGGAACGGCATCGTGGCGACCATCACGGCTATCGACGCCATCGACGGGACGGCCGTCGGTCCGGGCAACATCGCCGGGCCGGCGCTCCGGCTGACCGTGCGCATCGAGAACGGGACCTCGGAGCCCGTCTCGCTCGACGGCGTGGCGGTGAACCTGTACCGCGGGAGCGACCGGACGCCGGCCTCTCCGCTGGACGACCCGTCGCGGGTCCCGTTCACCGGCATGGTGGCCCCGGGCGAGAGCGGCGAGGGCGTCTACGTCTTCACCGTGCCGACCCAGGACCGCGACCTGATCACCGTCGAGGTCGGCTACCAGGCCGGCGCCCCGCTGCTGCTGTTCACCGGTCCGGTGGCCTGAGCCGCCGCACCACCCAGTTCCGCCCGACGACCCGTCCCCGCACCCGCGGGGGCGGGTCGTCGTGCGTCGTGGGGCCGGGACCGGCGCGCCTACCGGCCAGCGCGCGATCACTCGCAGTGACAGCGCCTCATCCCTTGTGGTGAGAAAGCGCAGGTCATCACCGGATCGTGTAGTCGCCCGGCCCTGTTCCCGCCGCGATCGTCACGCTTAGTATCCATCGACCGCCCCTTCGGGACGGTTGTGTATCGGTACTTGAGCGGGGGCTCGCATGGGGGACGTGAGGACAGGTGTGCGCAAGCGCGCCGTCGCGGCGATGGCGGCAGCGGCGGTCGCGGTAGGGAGTTGGGCCCTGGCCCTCCCGGGGACCGCGAGGGCCGACAGCGCCCCGACGCCGGTGACGGCGACCAACCCCACGACGGTGACGGCGGACGCACTGCCGACCGTGCAGATCAACGGTGTGGTGTGGTCGCAGGTCGTCGTCGGCGACACCGTGTACGTCGGCGGCTCGTTCACCCGCGCCCGTCCGGCCGGAGCGGCCGCCGGTACGAACGAGACCGTGCGCAACAACCTGCTGGCCTTCGACATCCGCACCGGCCAGCTGATCACCTCGTTCGCGCCGAACCTCAACGCCCAGGCGCGGGCCCTGGCGGCCTCTCCCGACGGCACCCGGCTGTACGTCGGCGGCGACTTCACGGTCGCCGACGGGCAGCCCCGCCAGCGGATCGCCGCCTACGACACCCGCACCGGTGCCCTGGTCGACGGCTTCAAGCCCAGCGTCAACGGTGAGGTCGCCGCGGTCGCCGCGACCAACACGACGGTGTACTTCGGTGGTGGCCTCAGTGCCGTCGGCGGCGTGAGCCGCACCCGGCTGGCCGCTGTCCGCGCGGCCGACGGTGGCCTGCTGCCCTGGGCGCCGGTCCCCGGTGCCGGGCCGACCAGTGGTAACCGGCTGCCCTTCTTCGACGCCGCCGGCAAGCCCATCCCCGGGACCCTCGACGCGGGGCGCAACAACCAGACCTCGATCGACGTCACGTCCCTCGTCGTGACCGGCGGTGGTGCGCAGGTCGTCGTCGGCGGGCGGTTCTACTCCATGAACGGTGCGCTGGCCACGGCCATCGCCGCCCTCGACCCGGTGAGCGCCGCAAACCGGCCCTTCGCGTTCAACCAGATCATCACCAACCAGGGCGTGAACTCCGCCGTCTGGAGCCTGTCGACCGACGGCACCACCGTCTACGGCACGGGCTACGACTACTACGGACCCGGCAACCTCGAGGGTTCCTTCGCCGTGACGGCGAACGGTGGCCAGGTCAAGATGATCGGCGACTGCCGGGGTGACACCTACAGCAGCTACGCGATGGGTGACGCCCTCTACCTGGCCTCGCACGCCCACCAGTGCATCAACATCGGTGGCTACCCCGAGCAGGACCCGCAGGTGTGGAAGTTTGCGACGGCGCTGAGCACGGCCGCCAACGGCCGGGTCGGCACCATCACGCAGGCCAACGCCAACTTCGCCGGGCAGCCGGCGCCGCAGCTGCTCAACTGGTTCCCGACCTTCACGCAGGGCAGCTTCACCGGCCAGTACCAGGCCGGCTGGAGCGTCACGGGCAACGGGCAGTACGTCGTCTACGGCGGCGAGTTCCCGCGGGTGAACGGTCAGGGGCAGCAGGGCCTCGTCCGCTTCGCCGTCCCCTCGATGGCACCGAACGCGATGGGCCCGTCGGTGACCCCGGGCGTCTCGGTCACCCCGACGTCCGGTGGTCTCCGCGTCGGCTGGCAGGGGAGCACCGACCAGGACAACCGGGTGCTCACCTACCGGGTCTTCCGTGACAACGGCGCCCAGCCGGTGGCGACGTTCACCCGGTCGTCGCTGTGGTGGCAGGTCGCGCCCGTCGCGTGGACCGACCGGACGGCGGCCGCCGGCTCGCACACCTACCGGGTCACCGTGAGCGATCCCTTCGGCAACGAGGTCGCGATCGGCACCGGCACGGGTACGTCGTCGGGTACGACGGCGACCCGGCCCTACGCCGCGGCCGTGCAGGCCGACGGCGCGACCGACCACTGGTCGCTGGGCGAGCGTTCCGGGACGACGAGCTCGGACCTGGACGGCGTCGACGACCTGGTCGGCAGCGGTGGCCTCGCCCGGGGCATCGCCGGTGCCCTCCGCGGTGACACCGACACCTCCACCTGGTTCGACGGGGTCGGTGGCTACTTCTCGACCCAGACCCCCCGCCAGGGCCTGCACACCTTCTCCGTCGAGGCGTGGTTCGAGACCCGCAGCACCGCCGGCGGGAAGATCCTCGGCTTCGGTGACCAGCGGACGGGGCTGAGCAACAACCACGACCGCCAGGTCTGGCTCGAGCCGTCGGGCAAGCTGCACTTCGCGGTGTTCCCCGGCTTCGGCGCCGAGCTCGTCACCCCGACCGCCCTGAACAACGGTCAGTGGCACCACGTGGTCGCCTCGGTGGGCGCGTCGGGCATGTCGCTGTACGTCGACGGGAAGCTCGTGGCCAGCCGGACCGACGTGATCATGGCGCAGTACATCACCGGCTACTGGCGCATCGGTGGCGACCGCACGTGGTCGGGGGCGCCGTACTTCAACGGCCTGATCGACGAGGTCGCCGTGTACCCGACGGTGCTCTCCGCCGACCAGGTGGCCCGTCACTACGCGGTGGGCACCACCGGGACGGGTGCGAACCTCGCCCCCGAGGCGTCGTTCACGTCGAGCGCCCAGGACCTGACCGCCTCCTTCGACGGCACCCTGTCCGTCGACCCCGACGGTGCGGCGATCGCCGGCTACCGCTGGGACTTCGGTGACGGCACCACCGGCACCGGCGTCACCGCCACGCACGCCTACGCCGCCGGTGGCACGTACACCGTCCGGCTGACCGTCACCGACGCGGCCGGCGCGACCGGTACCGCGCAGCGGCAGGTCATCGTCGCGGCGCCGCCGAACAAGGCCCCGACGGCCGCGTTCACGGCGACGGCGACGGACCTGTCGGTGGCGGTGGACGGGCGCGGCTCGTCCGACGCCGACGGCACCCTGGCCTCCTACCGCTGGACGTGGGGCGACGGCACGGCGGCCGGTACCGGCGCCACCGCCACGCACGCCTTCGCGGCGGCCGGCGTCTACCAGGTGACCCTCACGGTCACCGACGACGACGGCGCCACCGGTTCGGTGACCCGTGGGGTCGCCGTGGCCGCGGCGGGCGCCACCCCGCCGATCGTCACCGACGCCTTCGACCGGTCGACGACCGGCGGCCTGGGCACCGCCCCGCTGGGTGGTCTCTGGACGGCGTCCGTCGGCGCGGCCCGGCAGTCGGTCAGCGGGGGCGCCGCGGTGCTCACGCTGCCCTCGGCCGGCCTGGAGACCATCGCCCACCTCGGCGGGGTCAGCGTGACCAGCGCCGACGTCCGCACCGCGTTCACCCCGTCCTCCGTCCCGACCGGCAGCGGCACGTACGCCTACGTGACCGGCCGCCGGGTGGGCTCGGGCGAGGAGTACACGGTCCGCGTCCGGGTGGCTCCCGACGGGAGCGTCTACCTGGCGCTGTCCCGGGTGACCGGCGGCGTGGAGACCTTCCCCGGTGGGGAGGTGCTCGTGCCGGGCCTCACCTGGCGGTCGGGCACCACCCTGGCCACGCGGGTGCAGGTCGCGGGCACCGGCACCACGACCATCACCGCTTCGGTGTGGGTGGCCGGGCAGGCCGAGCCGGCGACGCCGCAGCTGTCGCGGACCGACACGACCGCGGCCCTGCAGAAGCCGGGCTCGGTCGGGATCGGTGCCTACCGGCCCGCCAACGCGACCGCGGCGACCTCGGTGGCGTTCGCCGACCTGGCCGTGACCGCGGTCGGGGCGACGCCGACCCCGCCGCCGGCGAACGTGGCACCGACCGCGGCCTTCACCGCTCAGGCCACCGGCCTGGCCGTGGCGGTCGACGGGCGGACCTCCGCCGACTCCGACGGCACGGTCGCCGGGTACTCCTGGAACTGGGGCGACGGCACCGCCGCCGGCTCGGGTGCGACCGCGTCGCACACCTACGCCACCGCCGGCTCGTACACCGTGACGCTCACGGTGACCGACGACGACGGCGCGACGGCGACGGCGACGCGCCCGGTCACGCTCACCGCACCCGGGGGCCCGGCCCAGCCGCTGGTGCTGGCCGCCGATGCCTTCGAGCGCGCGGTGACCGCAGGCCTCGGCAACGCCGACGTCGGTGGTGCGTGGACGGCGTCGGTCGGGGCCTCCCGCCTCTCGGTCGCCTCCGGCGGGGCGGTGCTGTCGCTGCCCACCGCGGGCAACGAGACCGGGGCCTACCTCGGCTCGGTGGCCGCGACCGCCGTCGACGTCCGCGCCGCGGTCAGCCTCTCCTCGGCGCCGACCGGCACCGGCACGTTCGTCGAGATCGGCGGCCGCCGGGTGGGTGCGGGCAACGAGTACACGGTGCGGATGCGGGTGGCGCCGGACGGCGGCGTGTTCCTCGCGCTGTCCCGGATCGTCGCCGGCACCGAGACCTTCCCGGGCGGGGAGACGCAGGTGGCGGGGCTGACCTGGACGCCGGGCTCGGTGCTCCAGGTGCGGGTCCGGGTGACCGGGACCGGCACGACCACGGTCACCGGGGCGGTCTGGGCGACCGGCGGCACCGAGCCGGTGACGCCGCAGCTGTCGCGCACCGACACGACCGCGGCGCTGCAGGCGCCCGGGACGGTCGGGATCGGCGCCTACCGGCCGGGCAGCGCCACCGCCGCGACGGCGGTGCGCTTCGACGACCTGCAGGTCACCGTCGCGCAGTGATCCCCGACGCCGGGCCGGCTCCCTCACGGGGGCCGGCCCGGCGCCGTTCCGCCCAGCCGAGAGCGAGTTCGCACTCACACTGTGTGAGCGACCTCATCACGACGAGGGAGGAAACCGCAGGTCGCCACCCATATGGGCGATCGGCAGGACCGTCACGCCGTGTCATCGTCACTGTCGGTACTCGACGACGGCATCCAGGGGGAAGCCGCCGGCCTCGGGTCCTGGCACACGGGGGAACCGCATGTCCACGTCTTCGACCGCGCCCTGGCGGGCGCCCATCCGCGGGGTCGCCGGAGGCCTGAGCCTCCTGCTCGCGGCCGGCAGCCTGGCGCTCCTCCCCGGCATCGCGCAGGCGGACTCCGCGCCGCTGACGCCGTCGGCGAGCACGCCGGTCACGGCCACCGCCGATGCGCTGCCCACCGTGCAGATCAACGGCGTGGCGTGGTCGCAGGTCGTGGTCGGCAACACCGTGTACGTCGGTGGCTCGTTCACCAGTGCGCGCCCCGCCGGTGCGGCGGCCGGTGTCAACGAGACGCCGCGGGCGAACCTCCTCGCCTACGACATCCGGACCGGCGAGCTGATCACCTCGTTCGCCCACGAGCTCAACGGCCAGGTCCTGGCCGTCGCGGCCTCGCCCGACGGCACCCGCCTCTACGCGGCCGGCGACTTCAACACCGTCGACGGGCAGACCCGCAAGCGCGTCGTCGCCTTCGACACCGCCACCGGCGCCGTGGTCGCGAACTTCGCCCCGGCCGTGCAGAGCCAGGTCGCCGCGCTCGCCGTCACGAACGACACCGTCTACATGGGCGGCAGCATCACCGCGGTCGGCAGCGTCAGCCGCAGCCGGCTCGCCGGGGTCAGCGCCGTCGACGGCAGCCTGCTGCCCTGGGCCCCGGTGCCCGGCGTCGGGTCCACCGCCGGCAACAGCAACGGTGCCAAGGGCACCAGCGACGCCGTCCTCGCGCTGACCGTCGCCTCCAACGGCCAGGTCATCGCCGGTGGGCGCTTCGACAGCATGAACGGCGTCAAGGCCACCGGTGTCGCGGCCCTCGACCCGGTCTCCGGCGAGAACAAGCCGTTCGCGATCAACCAGCGGCTGACCAACCAGGGCGTGAACTCCGCCGTCTACAGCCTCACCACCTACGGCGACATGGTCATCGGCACCGCCTACGACTTCTACGGCCCCGGCAACCTCGAGGGCTCGTTCGTGGTCAAGGCCGACGGCGGCTCGATCGTCGAGATCAACGACTGCCGCGGCGACTCGTACTCCAACTACGTGAGCGACGGCGTCGTCTACATCGCCAGCCACACCCACGACTGCAAGAACATCGGTGGCTTCCCCGAGCAGCCCGTCCGGGTGCACAAGTTCGGCACCGCGTACACGCTCGCGCCGCAGGGGACGGTCGGCTCCTCGACCATCACCAACGCCAACTTCCGCGGTCAGCCGGCCGGCGCGCTGCTGCCCTGGTTCCCGACCATGACGCCGGGCACCTTCACCGGCCAGGGCCAGGCCGGCTGGTCGGTCACCGGCAACGGCCAGTACATCGTCTACGGCGGTGAGTTCCCGCGCGTGAACGGCATCGGCCAGCAGGGCCTGGTGCGCTACGCGCTGCCGGGCACCGCGCCGAACAAGGTCGGCCCCGCGGCCGACGGCTTCACCGCCACCGCCACCTCGCCGGCCCCCGGCAAGGTCACCGTCTCCTGGACGGCGACGTCCGACCAGGACAACGCCAACCTCGTCTACCGCGTCCAGCGCGAGGGCCAGGCCCTCCCGGTCGCCGAGACCGTGCAGGCCTCGACCTGGTGGAACCGCCCGGCGATGTCCGCCGGCGACGCCGGGGTCAGCGGCAGCCTGCGCTACCGCGTCACCGCCACCGACCCGTTCGGCAACACGGTCGCGACCCCCTGGGTCGCCGTCGAGGTCGCCGCAGCTCCCACCCAGACCGTGTCCTACGCCGACAGCGTGCGCGCCGACGGTGCGTCGTCCTACTGGCGGCTCGGCGAGGCCTCCGGCACCGCGGCCGACGCCATCGGCACCCGGCCGATGACGGTCGGCGCCGGGGTCACCCGTGGGCAGGCCGGCGCCGTTCCCGGCGACACCGCCTACGCGTTCAACGGCAGCGCCACCGCCGCGCTGGCGACCGGCACCGCCACGGCGGCGCCGAACACCTTCACCCAGGAGGCGTGGTTCTCGACCACGTCCACCGCGGGCGGCCGGATCATGGGCTTCGCCAACAAGGCCACCGGCACCAGCGGCACCTACGACCGGCAGGTCTACCTCGGCACCAACGGCCGGATCAACTTCAGCGTCAAGGTGCCCGGCATCCTCGGCATCACCACGACCCGCACCGTCACCAGCACCGCCGCGGTGAACGACGGCAAGTGGCACCACGTCGCGGCGACGATGAGCCCCGCGGGCATCTCGCTGTACGTGGACGGCGTCCTGGTCGGCACGAACACCGCCGCCACCAGCGGGCAGTCCTACAACGGCTTCTTCCGTGTCGGCGCCGACAAGTCCATCTCCGGTGCCAGCACCTTCACCGGCTCGATCGACGAGGTCGCGCTGTACCCGACGGCCCTGTCGGCGCAGCAGATCGCCGCGCACGTCTCCACCGGCCCGGCGGCCAACATGTCGCCGACCGCGCGCCTCACCGCCACGCCCACCGGCCTGACCGCGGCGCTCGACGGCCGCGGCTCGGCCGACAGCGACGGCACCGTGGCCTCCTACGCCTGGGACTTCGGCGACGGCCAGCGGGGCACCGGCGCCACGGCGTCGCACACCTACGCCACCGCCGGCACCTACGTCGTCGCCCTCGCGGTGACCGACGACAAGGGCGCCACCACGACCGCGAAGACGCTGGTCACCGTGGCCCCGGCGCGGGTCAACCAGGCGCCGGTGGCGGCCTACACGGCCACCGGTCGTGACCTGGCCGTCGCCGTCGACGGCACCGCCAGCAACGACACCGACGGCACCGTCGCCGGCTACAGCTGGAACTGGGGCGACGGGTCGGCCAACGGCACCGGCAAGACCGCGGCGCACACCTACGCCGCGGCCGGCACCTACGCCGTCGCGCTGACCGTCACGGACAACGACGGCGCCACGCACACGACCTCGCAGCAGGTCACCGTGACCGCGCCGATCCCGACCGCGCCGATCGCGAAGGACACCTTCGGCCGCTCGGTCACCGGGGGCCTCGGCACCGCCGACGTCGGTGGGGCGTGGACCGTCACGGTCGGCGCCGCCCGCCAGTCGGTCACCGACGGGGTCGCCGAGCTCGCCCTGCCCGGCGCCGGCAACAACACCGGCTCCTACCTGGGCTCGGTCAGCACCACCAGTGCCGACCTGCGCAGCTCCTTCACCCTCACCGCGGCGCCGACCGGCACCAGCGGCACCTGGGTCTACCTGACCGGCCGCCGCACGGTGACCGGTGACGAGTACCGGGTGCGGGTGCGGGTCGCCACCGACGGCGCGGTGTACCTGGCCCTGTCGCGGGTCGTCGCGGGCGTCGAGTCCTTCCCCGGTGGCGAGGTCCTCGTGCCGGGTCTGACCTGGACGCCGGGCACCACGCTCGCCAGCCGGGTGCAGGTCTCGGGCACCGGGACGACCGCCATCACCGCGTCGGTGTGGGTGGCCGGCCAGGCCGAGCCCACCACCGCGCAGCTGTCGCGGACCGACACCACCGAGGCCCTCCAGGTCGCCGGCTCGGTCGGTCTGGCCGCCTACCGGCCCAGCAGCAACACCGTGGCCACGGCCGTCCGGATCAGCTCCTTCCGGGTCGGGCTGGTGGGCGCCGGTGCGCACACCAACCTGGCGCCGACCGCCGCGTTCACCGCGGACGCCGGCCAGCTGACGGTCGCCGTCGACGCCTCCGGCTCGGCGGACGCCGACGGCCGGGTCGCCCGGGCCGACTGGGCCTTCGGTGACGGGACCACCGGCACCGGCGTCACCGCGACGCACGACTACGCGGCGGCGGGCAGCTACACCGTCCGCCTGACGGTCACCGACGACGAGGGCGCCACGGCGACCACGACCCGGTCGATCACCGTCACCGCGCCGCCGGCCCCGCCGGTGGAGCTGCCGGCCGCGCCGGTCGCGACCGACACCTTCGACCGGTCGGTGACCGGTGGGCTGGGCACCGCCGACCTCGGTGGCGCCTGGACCTCGGTGGCCGGTCTCGTCCGGCAGTCGGTCGCCGGTGGCGCCGCCGTCCTGACGGTGGGCGCGGGCAACAACACCGGTGCCTACCTGGCCGGTGTCTCGGCCACCGACGTCGACGTCCGCACCACGGTGTCGCTGTCGGCGACGCCGACCGGTGGCTCCGGGGCGCTGGTCTACGTGACCGGCCGCCGGGTCGGCACCGACCAGTACCGCGGCCGGCTGCAGGTGCTGCCGACCGGTGCGGTCGGGGTGGCGCTGACCCGCGAGGTCGGCGGGGTCGAGACGGTGCTCGGGAACGTCACGGTGCCCGGCCTGACCTACACCGCGGGCATGCAGCTCGAGGTGCGGCTCCGGGTGACCGGCAGCGGGACCACCGGCCTGGAGCTCTCGGTCTGGCAGGCGGGCGCTCCGGCGCCGGCCACCCCGACCCTGGCCCGGACCGACGGCTCCGCGACGCTCCAGGCGCCCGGCACGATCGGGATCGCGGCCTACCTGTCGGGCAGCGCGACCGCTCCGGTCGACGTCCGGTTCGACGCGGTCACGGCCACCGTCGCCCGCTGATCCGCTGCAGTACCCCCGGTGCCGGGGCGGCCTCGTGCCGCCCCGGCACCGTGCTGTCCGGGGCCGGGACCCAGCGCGGTCGCGTGACGCTCGGTAGCCGCGGAGGTGGCGTCCCCCCCTCCCGGATGAGGGGGCGCCCGTCCGGGTGACCCGTGCGGGTGAGGGCATCCGGCAAGGCCTCCCCAGCCGCGCTGCGGGTGTCGATGCTGGTCAGAGCGACGGCCGGGCCCCTGCGTATCCGCAGGGTCCCGCCCCGTCCGATCGGACGGCCAGCAGTACGGGAGGCACCAGTGGACGGCACGCGGAACGCACCGGCACAGGTCGGGCAGGCGTCGTGACCACGGTCGCCGAGCGCCGTCCGGACACCCCCGCGCCACAGGGACTGCGCGACACGCTCTCGCGGCTGTCCGCCGCGCAGAAGGGCGCGGCCGGGGCGCCGCTGTACTCACGCTTCGTCAACCGGCCCCTGGGCCGGCTGTTCGCCGCGCTCGCCTTCTCCGCCGGCCTCACGCCCAACGCCGTGACCGCGCTCAGCGCCACGGCCACCGCCACCGGCGTCGCGCTGCTGGCCCTGGTCTCGCCGTCGGTGCCCATGGGCCTCGCCGTGGCCGCCTGCCTGGTGCTCGGCTACGGCCTGGACGCCGCGGACGGGCAGCTGGCCCGGCTGCGCGGCGGCGGCTCGCCGGCGGGGGAGTGGCTGGACCACATGGTCGACGCGGCCAAGGCCTCCAGCCTGCACCTCGCCGTCCTGATCGGCCTGTACCGCTTCACCGACCTCGACGCCGTCTGGCTGCTGGTGCCGCTGGGCTACTGCGTCGTCGACGCCGTCACCTACTTCGCGACCATGCTCAACGAGGCGCTGCGCGCCCAGCACGGGGCGCCCACCCGGGCCGCGCGCACCTCGCAGCCGGCCGGCATCGGCCGCTCGATCATGACGCTGCCGACCGACTACGGCCTGCTGGCCTGCACGTTCGTGCTGTTCGGCTGGACGTCGGTCTTCGTCCCCGTCTACACCGTCCTCTTCCTCGCGGCCGCCGGCTTCCTGCTCCTCGCCGCGGGCAAGTGGTTCCGCGAGATGGGACGGCTGCCCCGATGAGCCGCCCGCCGCTGCTGATCGTGCACCCCGGTTCGGAGCTCTACGGCGCCGACCGGATGCTGCTGGAGTCGGCCGTCGCGCTCTCCGGGAGCTGCCCGGTCACCGTCGCGCTGCCCGGCCCCGGTCCGCTGGTGGACGAGCTCGAGGCGCGCGGCATCCCGGTCGAGATCTGCCCGATGCCGGTGCTGCGCAACTCCGCGCTGCGCCCCCGCGGAGCCCTGCGGCTGCTCGCCGACGGCCTCCGCGGCCTTGTCCCCGCCTGGCGCCTGCTGCGCCGGCACCCCGGAGGGGTCTACGTCAGCACGCTGACCCTGCCGTCGTGGCCGCTGCTGGCCCGGCTGGCCCGCCGCCGGTCGATCTGCCACGTGCACGAGGCCGAGCAGTCCGCGCCGCGCCTGCTCCGGCGCGGCATGGCGCTGTGCCCCGCGCTGTCCGGCCGGGTCGTGGCCAACAGCCGGTTCACGCTCGACGTGCTCACCGACGTGGCGCCGCGGCTGCGCCGTCGCGCCACCGTGGTGCACAACGCCGTGCGCGGCCCGGCCGAGGTCGTCGCGGCCCGCCCCCGCCTGGACGGCCCGGTGCGCCTGCTGTTCGTCGGCCGGCTGAACCCCCGCAAGGGCCCGCAGGTCGCGGTCGCCGCGCTGCGCGAGCTGCACGACCGCGGCGTCGACGCCCAGCTCACCGTGGTCGGCGACGTCTTCACCGGCTACGAGTGGTTCGCCGAGGAGCTGCGGGCCGCCGTGGCCGACGCCGGCCTCGGCGACCGCGTGGAGTTCCTCGGCTTCTCCGCCGACGTCTGGCCGCACGTGGCCGGCGCCGACGTCGTCCTGGTCCCCGCGATCGGCGACGAGTCGTTCGGCAACACCGCCGTCGAGGCCGTCCTCGCCGCCCGCCCGCTGGTGGTGAGCGACCACAGCGGCCTGCGCGAGGCCGCGGCCGGGTACTCCGCCGTCTCCGCCGTCCCCGCGGGCGACCCCGTCGCCGTGGCCGACGCCGTGGCGCGGATGGTCACCGACTGGCCCCGCACCTGCACCGCCGCCCTCGCCGACGCCGCCGTCGCGCGCCGCCGCTCGTCGCCCGAGCGGTACGCCGCCGAACTCGTCGCCGCCGTCCTCGGCACCCCGCCCGCCGTGGTCCCGGTGCCGCGCGGGCTGCCCGTCGTCGCGGAGTCGTCGCCGGCGCCCGTCGCCGGCTCCGGAGCCGCGGCGTGACCGCCGGCGCGGACCGGCTGTCCGCTCCCGCCGTGCTGATGTACCACTCGATCAGCGCCTCGACCGAGCCCGATCCGCACCGCATCCGGGTGCACCCCGACCGGCTGGACCGGCACCTGCGGCTGCTCCGCCGGTTCGGCCTGCGCGGCGTCTCGCAGACCGAGCTGCTGCGGGCCGTCGACCGTGGGGAGTCCGCGGGTCTGGTCGGCCTCACCTTCGACGACGGCTACGCCGACTTCCTGAGCACCGCCGTCCCCGTGCTGGCGCGGCACGGCATGACCGCCACGGTGTACGTCGTGGCCGGGCACATGGGGGCCACCAACTCCTGGGACACCGGCCCGCAGTTCCCGATCATGACCGCCGACCAGGTGCGCGCCGCGGCGGCCGCGGGCCACGAGGTGGGCAGCCACACGACCAGCCACGCCCGCCTCGCCGGCGCCGATCCGGCCACCGTGGCCGCCGAGGTGACCGACAGCCGTCGCGTGCTCGAGGACGTGCTGCAGGCCGAGGTCCCGGGCTTCTGCTACCCCTACGGCGCCTACGACGCCGCGGCCGCCGAGGCCGTCCGCGCCGCCGGCTACGACAACGCCTGCGTGACCGGCGACTACGAGCCGGGGGACCGGTTCACCCTGCCGCGCTGCTACATCAGCCCGCGGGACGGGCGCGCCGTCCTCCTCGCCCGGCTGGCCCGGCACGCCCTGCGCGTCCGCCGTCCGCTGCCGGCGACCGCCCCCGCCGGGGCGGCCTGACGGTGCTCGCGACCCTCTCCGCCCTGCTCCGCAGGCGCGCCACCGCAGCCGTGCTCGGCCAGGCCACGATGGCGCTGGCCGGGCTGGTGCTGCAGGTCGCCGCCGCGCGGCTGCTCGGTGCGGGCGGGCTGGCCGTCTTCTCGCTCGTCTACGGCGCGCTCGTGCTGGTCACCGCCGTGTGCAGCGGGATGGTCGGCGACTCGCTCACCGTCCTGGACCGCCACGACCGCGGGGTCCGCGCCGGCCTGCACGTCTGGACGGCGCTGGTCTCCGCGGCCGCGGGCCTGGCCGGGGCCCTCGCCGCGCTGGTCACCGACGTCGTTCCCGTCTGGGCGGGGCTGCTGCTGGCCCCGGCCTGTGCCGCCTTCGTCGTCGAGGACACCCTGCGCCGGCTGCTCATGGCCACCGGCCGGTACGCAGCCCTCCCGGCCGTGGACGCCACCAGCCTCATCGGCGCGCTGGCGGCGCTCGCGCTGTGCGCCCTGGCCGGTCCGGTCACCCTCGGCTCCTTCGTCGTCGCGCTGCTGGCCGGGCAGGTGGCCGCCGCGGTCGTCGCGTGGGCGCTGCTGCCCGCCGGCGAGCGCCCGTCCGGCCCCTGGCGCCGGCCCGCCCTGCGCGCCGTCGCCGACTTCGGTGTGTGGCGCGCCGCCGCGCAGACCATCCGGCCCGGATCGCTGACCCTGCTGCGGCTGCTCGTCGTCGCGGCGGTCGGCGCGGCCGCCTACGGCCCGGTCGAGGCCGCCCGCGTCTACACCGCTCCCATGCTGACCCTGGTCGCCGGCATCGGGTCCTTCCTGCTGCCGCACTTCGTCACGCTGCGCGCCCGGCCGGTCGCCGACAGCCTGCGGGTCGCCGACCGCGCCGCGCTCGGGCTGGTCGGCGGCATCGCGACGATCGGCGCCGGAGGCCTGGTCCTGCTGCCGGTGCTCGGTCCGGCGCTCACCGGTGGCGACTACGACGTGCCGGTCGTGGGCGTGGTCGGCTGGACGCTCTACGCCGTCGCCGGCGCGACGCTCCTGCCCTACGCCTCGCTGGCCTCCGTCCACGGCCGGCAGCGCCGCGTCCTGGCGTTGCGGCTGCTCGAGGCCGGCTCGCTGGCCGCCGTGGCCGCGCTGGTGCTCCTCGCGCCCGGCCAGGCGGAGTGGTCGCCGGTGGCGCTCGCCCTCGGTCCGGTGCTCGCCGCCGTCGCCGTCCGCCAGTCCGTCGTCCTGCGCCTGACCGATCCGGCCCTGCGCGAGCCGATCCGGCAGGCGGTGCCGGCGTGAGCGCCGCCCGCCGCTCGGAGCGGATCCCGGTCCGGCTCCTCGTGTGCATGCTCCTGCTCGTGCTCACCACGGTGGGCTGGCGGCGCGGCACCTACTTCGAGGGTTCCCTGGACCCGGTCGTCGCGGCGAAGGGCGCGCTGAGCCTGGTCGCCCTGGTGGTGGCGTACGCGGGCACCCGCCGTCGGGACCTGCGGGTGGGCACCGGGACGTTGTGGGTGCTGGGCGCGCTGCTCACCGCGTCGGTGCTCGGCGCCCTGACCGACGGGCGACTGGTCGCGGGCGGGGTCGTCGCCGTCCGCGTGACGATCCTGGCTCTCACGGTCGTCCTGCTGCTGCGCTGCTACACCGCGCTGGAGTTCTTCGCCGCGCTGGCGCGGGCCTGTGCCGTGATCGGCGGTGTGGCGGCGGTCACCGGCCTGTCGACGCTGTCCAGCGGCCGGCTCGCCGGCGGTTTCCCGGAGGTCGACCCGAACACGCTCGCTCTGCTCTCCTGCCTGGTCGTGCTGTACGCCGGGTGGCGGATCACGATGGGGACGGCGGGCGCCGGCGCCGCCGCGGTCATCGTGGTGGCCCTCGGCGTCGTCTGGTTCACCGGCTCTCGCACCGCGCTGCTCATGCTGGTCCCCGCGCTGCTGATCATGGCGCTGCACATGCGCCGCGCCCGGGTCGGGCTGGTGGTCGGCGCGCTCCTGACCGGGGCCGCCGCGACCGTCGCCGTCTTCGGCACCGACGCGCTCGGGAGCTTCCTCGAGCGCGACGGCGAGGGCACGAGCACGGTGCAGTCCCGCTTCATCGCCTGGGACGCCGCGACCACGTGGGCCGACGACCGGTGGCAGCTCGCCTTCGGCGGGGGCCTGTCGGTCAAGATCATCCCGGTCAAGGGGCAGTACTGGACCGAGCAGCCGCTGGACAGCAGCTGGGTCTCCGTCCTCGTCCAGATCGGCCTCGTCGGCTGCCTCGTGGCCGGGCTGTGGGCGCTGTGGGCTCTCCGCGGGGCCTTCCAGGCGCCGCGCGCCCACCGGGCCCTGTTCCTCGGGCTGCTGGTGTTCGTCCTCGGGCGCAGCGTGCTGGAGAGCGGGCTGTTCGACGCGACGCCGGAGTTCCTCGCGTTCCTGGCCGTCTCGCTGCTGGTCGAGGGCGGCTCCCGTCGCCGTCTCACGGACGAACTGTCGGACGACGACGTTTCCGGCGGAGCTCCGGAGCGGCCGCGTGTCCTCGCGCCGTCGTCCTCAGTCGCCGGCTGAGGCGCGACGGTCACTACATCCATCCGGAAACGGGTGCAACATGGCTTGGGGCCGGCTCGTCGACGCGGTTCAGCATGCCGTCGAGCATGCGAGGTAGCGACATCTCGGCTGTGTGACGCAGGGACGCCGGTTCGAATCCCTCAGCGCTGAGTCGCCCTCAGGCCGCCCTCACGGTGCGCCGGCAGGTGTCCCAGAGCGGCCCACTAAGGAACGGTCGGCTGGCGCCTTCTTTGCCATGGCGGGGTCTGCGTCGCCGACTTGGAAGTCAAGTGCCACTGCCCTCGGCACGAGGGGCAGAGGTAGGCGCCTCTCGGCGCCTTCCGATCCCGTTCCCTACAACGCTCCTGTATCGCCTCGAGTGCCCGCACGGCAGCAGCTCGGGACGGATAGCACTTCTTGACGCAACCCGACATCGCGATGCATCTCTCGATGCAGGGGGCTCGGCCGGCTCACATCCGGCCCGACCCCGCGGCGCCGCGCCTGACAGCGGGCGGCCATGTCACTCCAAACGGAGCGCTTGGGGTTGAGAATAGCGATCGAGCCTCCGGCGCCCTGAGCGGCCCACTTAGGGCGACTTCGACCAGTAACCGCCCCAGACGACTGGCACGTCGAACGTAGGCTCGGCAATCCGCGTGCTCGGGAGGTGCAGCTTGGCGACCCTGACGGACCTGTTGTGGCCGACGTACGAGGTCGTTGCCGACGTGGCCCCTCGCCCCTGGAATGAGCTCGGAGGCGAGTTTCTCGAGGGGCACGAGCTTCTCGATGTTCGACTCGACCCTGGTCGCTCCACCGTCGGTGCCATGATCATCGATGGTCCGGACCTTCGTGTGGTCGTCGCGCGCCGTGTACGGGCGGTGAGCTGGGAGCTGGGCACGCATGACCTTCCCAGGCTCGGAGATCGGTTCGCTCGTGAAGTGGGAATCTCGGCATTGTCGACGACACCCGACGGGCTTCTACGTTGGGGACTGCGCGTCGAGCGGGGCAGCGATCTGATCGTTACGGCTTCCGAGTTCGCGTGTTATCAGGTCCACGTCGACGGCCTTCCGGACGCACCCCCGGACTACACCGAACTTGACGACGCAGCCATCTATCTCCAACGACCCGATTGGACTTCGCCCTTTCGGCTTCTCAGTTGGGCGCGTCGAACGGCCGATTTGGAAAGTCCCTCAGGTCGCCTTCCGGGCGTCGACGGCACGTAGCCCTGAGCGGCCCACTTAGGGACACCGGCGAACCTCTCAGGGCAGCCTCCGCTGCGTGGTCCCCGGTTGATCCACCGAGCGCCCGCGATCTTGTCGCTCTCGGGCCAAACGCTGAGCCTCAGACGTCGCGGTCCACGCGATGACGACCTCCTCAATGTCAGGCGCCGGCCCCTCGTCGTGAGTGACCTCAAGGTCGTACTGGACGAGGTAGTCGCCATGAGGACAGACCCCTCTACCGATATTGGGGAGTCGGGATGCTCCTCGGCGAGGATGGCCATCAGCTCACGAACCAGCATGTGGCGAGCTTTGCAGTACAGAGGGGACCTGCGTCATCAAGCCGTCCGCGCGCTCTGAGCGGCCCACTTGGGGTCACTCGCTAGTGACCGCAGCTTGCGCTTCCTGACGCTTCTTCAAGCGAGAAGCATCGACCGCCAGGACGGTCACGGCGCAGAGCCGTACCACAAGCCATAGCGCGAGGCCCCACAGTGGGGACCGCTTACGCAACACAACCGTGGGCAGAACTGCACCTGCGGAGGGCAGCCAGACTGCGCCGGAGAAGAGAAGCCGGGTGATCAAGCGGTCGTAACGCTCGTACCAGCTCTCGTGATCGGGGTCCGCACTGGTCGTGCCTTCCGCGATGAGCTGGCGCAGCATGGCCCCCGAGTAGGCGCGGCCCGCCAGGAACCAGAGCAGACTCCCCAGGGCCGCCCCTGTTTGGATTCCCCGCCGTCCACCCACGAATCGGACCAGCGGCACGGCGAGCTCTACGGGAGACGACCCTGCGAGCAGAACCAATCCCAGAAGTCCCTGGCCGAACCAGACGCGCTGATCCGGGGTGAGGTCTCCAAACAACTTTTCAATTGCGACAACAGGGTCCGACGGGATTGCCGTCTCACTTCGCCGTCTAACCACCGGAAACTCCCGCCTCGGAATGACCGCCCAGGCCCTCATGTTCCATGCTGGTCGAAGCCTCCGAGCCCCGCGCTGTCGCGGCTACCCTCGCCGGGCCCGGTGGGGTGTCCCATAGGCCGCCCTTAGGGACAGCTGGGCGCATGCGATAGGACTGCCCCGGCGCGTGCGGAGCGCGATGCCGACGCGGGTGCTGCTTCCCGTGGAGAGATCCGCCCTCCCCAGGCGACCCACCGACGGGGTCCCGACAGAGGCGCCGGCGGACCGTGGCGCGCCTCGCTCTCTCGATCCAGCCCACGGTGATCGCCGGGCCAACCCGGAGGGAGTCGTCTAACTCCCCGAGCCGCGGAACGGCTCGATCAACACGCGGAACGACGACGGGCCAGCCGGGACGTGTGTCCCGACCGGCCCGTTGCCGTCGTCGTTCTGTGGATCAGCCGCGGTCGGCTCCGTTCAGGACGGGCCGCTTGCCGGCCGCCGCGGCCGGCCCCGGCGTCCGCCGCGCGGGAGGGGCGGGAGGCTGCGAGCCTCGGGGCGCGTCGTCCGTACCGCGCTGGCGGTCCCGCCCGCGCGGGACGAGGGCGACGGCGAGCGGGGTGACGCCGGCCGACGCGAGGACGGTGCGCATCTCGCTGAGTTCCTGCTCGTCGACCCGGCCGTTGGCCACGACCAGCACGACGCCGTCGTAGCGCTCGGCCACGTCCTTCCACACGCGCAGCGGTGACAGCGGGTCGACGACGTCCAGGCGGACCCGAGCGCCGTCGTCCCCGGCTGTGCCGGGACGCGCCTCGGGCCCGGCGACGGTCGCGTCCACGCCGCGGCTGTGGAGCACGGCGGTGACCTGCTCGGCGAAGGCGCGCGTGGCGCGCTCCTCCGACGGGGAGGGCGAGAGGACGACGACGCGCACCGGCCGCTCCTCGGCGCGGAGCTCGAGCCGCCGGGCCAGCGTGCTGGCCGCCTGGCCGGTCAGGGCACTGCGCCGCGCGCGGCCGGAGGGCTGTACGAGGAACTCGGTGTCGCCGGGCTCCTCGCCCCAGGCGCGGCGGACGTCGTCCCCGGTGTGCAGCGTGGTGTCCATCCGGCTGCGCACCACCGCGCCGGCCAGGCCGAGGAACAGCCCGGCGATGACGCCGAGCGCAAGCACGTAGAGCAGGACGGGCGACGACGGCGACGTGGGAGCCACGGCGGGGTCGGCGACCGTGAGGTGCACCGGCTCGTCACCGGAGGACGGCGTCTCCAGGGTCTCGACGACGTCGGCGAAGTGGTCGGAGACGGCGTTGGCGATCGCGGCCGCCTCGACCGGGTCGGTTCCGCTGACGGTGACGTGCAGCTGCGTGGTGTCCGCCGGGTTGGTCGCGCTCACGCGGGTGCGGAGCTCGGCCAGCGACACGTCGAGGTCGAGCTCGTCCATGACCGGGGCCAGCACGGCCTCGCTCGTCACGATCTCCGGGTAGCTCTTCACGCGCTGCTGCACGAACGAGGCGCTGTTGGGGATCGACGGGGACACCGACACGAAGACGGTGGAGCTCGCCTCGTAGGTCTTCGGGGTCACCGCGAAGACCAGCAACCCGGCCAGCGCGCCGACCAGCGTCGCGCCCACCCAGATGGCCCAGTGCCGTCGCAGTGCGGCGAGGTAGTCCCTCAGTTCCATGCCGTCAACTCCCTGCCCGCGCACCTGCAGCGGGCGTCGACGGCCGGAAGGCCGGCCGACGCCCGTCCGGTGTGTCCCCAGTCGGAGCGCCGACGGTAACCCGCAGGTGAGGGCCCTGACCCCGTCCGACGGGTCGGCCTCACCCCTCGGAGGGGCCTGCCCGCAAGGGCGCCTCTCCGAACGGGTGAAGATGCCTGAAGAGATCACCGCGAGTGACGGGATTCGGTTAGTTTTCCGAGGTCATCGCACATCGAGCGCCATGAGTGTCGCTCCTCGATGACTCAGTGTGATCAGGCGTCGGCCCCGACTGGGGGCCGGGCGCCACGGGAGGATCGGGGGATCCCATGACGGTCATCGGCTATGCGCCTGGTGCCTACGACTTGTTCCACATCGGGCACCTGAACATCCTCAGGCACGCCGCGGACAACTGCGACCACCTGATCGCCGGCGTCGTCTCCGACGAGATGCTGCTGCAGACCAAGGGCCGCCTGCCGATGATCCCGCTCGCCGAGCGCCTGGAGATCGTCCGGTCGCTGCGCTTCGTGGACGACGTCCACGCCGAGGTCGTGCCGGACAAGATCGACACGTGGCGGCAGGTCCGCTTCGACGTCATCTTCAAGGGCGACGACTGGCGGGGGACGCCCAAGGGCGAGCGGCTGGAGCGGGACTTCGCCGCCGTGGGCGTCGAGGTGCGCTACTTCCCGTACACGATGCACACCTCGAGCACGGCTCTGCGCCGGGCCCTCGCCGCCATGGAGACCTCGGTCCCCGCGCCGCGGGCCGCTCACGCTCTCAGCTCCTGAGCCTCGGCGGACGCCGCCGCGCGCCCGCTGCCGACCGCCGGACCGGCGGAGGGCAGCGGGCGCACGGGCACGTCCGCCCGTCGGTCGGTCAGCCCGCCGGCACCGGGACCGGGGCCGCCGGGACGAGCAGTTCGTCGTCGGCCGCCGCGGGGGTGGCGGTGCGCAGCGCGAGGTAGGCGGCCAGCCCGCCGAGGGCGACCAGCGTGGCCGCACCGAGCAGCCCGAATCGGTAGCCGTCGAGGAAGGCGTCCACCGGTGCCGACCCGCCACGCAGGGACGCCGACTGGCGGCCGGTCAGTACCGCGCCGATGACGGTGATGCCGAGCAGTCCGGCCACCTCGCGGGAGGCGTTGAACAGGCCCGAGGCGATGCCCGCCTGCGAGGTCGGCATGACGGCGAGCACGGTCGCGGTCAGGGGGGTCACCAGGCCGCCGCCGATGCCGATGAGCACGAAGCTCGGCATCAGCTGCCAGTAGCCGGTGTCGGCCCCGAGCAGGCTCACCGACGCGATGCCCGCGGCCATCAGCACCATGGCGCCGCCCACCAGCCGCGCCGCGCCGACCGCCCGGGCGACCTGCTCGGAGACGACCGCGCCGGCCACCATGCACAGGGCCATGGGCAGGAAGGCCAGCCCGGCCTCGGTGGGGGAGAACCCGAGCACGTCCTGCAGGTACAGCGACGTGAAGAAGTAGATGCCGAACAGGCCGAAGGCCCACAGCATCATCGCGGCCAGACCGCCGGAGAAGGCGCGCTCGCGGAAGAGCGCGACGTCCACCATCGGTGCTGCGGACCGGCGCTCGGCCAGCAGGAACAGTGCACCGGCCACCGCGGCGAGCGCGAAGCCGCCGAGCACCGGGGACGACGTCCAACCGCGCTCGCCGCCCTCGATCAACGACCAGGTCAGACCGGTCAGCGCGGACGACGAGAGGACCAGGCCGGGGACGTCCAGGGGACGGCGGACCTCCTCGCGGGACTCGCGGATCGCCCAGGCGCCGAGGGCGAGGGTGGCCAGGCCGACCGGGACGTTGATGGTGAAGATCCAGCCCCACGACGCGTGCTGGGCCAGCAGGCCACCCAGCAGCGGACCGACGGCGAGGGCGAGCGCCCCGACGCCGGCCCACAGACCGACGGCCTGCGCGCGCTCGCGCGGGTCGCGGAAGGCATCGCTGATGATCGCCAGCGTCGTCGGCGTGACAAGAGCGGCTCCGAGGCCCTGGACGGCGCGGGCGGAGACGAGCACCTCGACCGACCCGGCGAGGCCCGCGACCAGCGAGGCGCCGACGAACACCCCGAGTCCGACCAGGAAGAGCCGGCGCCGGCCGAACGCGTCGGCCAGCCGGCCGCCGGCCAGCAGGAGCGCGGCGAAGACCAGCACGTAGCTGCTGACCACCCACTCGAGGCCGGACGTGGTCAGGCCGAGGTCGCGCTGGATGGCCGGCATCGCGACGTTGACGATGTTGTTGTCGAGGTAGGTCATGAAGGTCGCCAGGGACACGGCGAGCAGTGCCCAGGGGCGGCGGGTGGGGGTCACGGGAGGTCTCCTCTGCGCTGTACATGTACACCGTACGTGTACGTCGTACAGCCGACACCATACGGTGTACAGTTGTCAACCGTGACGGAGACGAAGGCAGCTGCCCGCACCTCGCTGACCCGTGAGCGGGTGGTGGACAAGGCGCTGGCCGTCGCCGACGCCGAGGGCATCGACGCGGTGACCATCCGCCGCCTGGCGACCGAACTCGGCGTCACGCCGATGGCGCTCTACTGGCACTTCAAGACCAAAGACGACCTGCTCGCCGGCGCGGCCGACCGGGTCCTCGACGACGTGGTCGTCCCGCCGCCGGGCGAGCTCTGGGCCGAGGACCTGCGCGCGGTGCTCACCACGCTGGTCGCCGCGATGCGCCCGCACCCGCAGGTGGCGCCGCTGGTGGCCACGCGGATGATGGCGCACCCCCTGGGGCTGGACCTGACCGAGCGGGCGCTGTCCCGGCTGGCCGCCGCCGGCTTCACCCCCGAGGCGGCCAGCGCGCTGGCCATGCAGGCGCTGCGCTCGGCGATCGCCATGGTCACCGGTGACCAGGTGGACGCCAGCGGTGTGGACGCCGAGACCCGCGCCGAGCACCTGCGGCACAAGCAGGCGCTGATCGCCTCGCTCTCCCCGGAGAAGTACCCGGCCCTGGTGTCACACGCCGTGGCGATGACCTACTGCGACGACGAGGAGTACTTCGGCCTCGGCATCGACCTGTTCGTCGCCGGCGTCCGCGGGCTGGCCCCGACCCCCGCGAGCTGATCCGGCCGACGGCAGTTGTCGGCAGCCGCGACTAACCTCGGGGACCGGCCCCTGCCGCACTGGGCGGCACCGTCGTGGGGCCGGCGATCCTCTGGGAGTTCGATCTCGTGTCCCTGCGCGGCGTGCTCGACGTCGTCCTCACCGACCCCGGGATGGCCCGTGTGGTGGCCGCGGCCGGATCGGCCGGGATGGCGGTCACCGCCCCGCCACCGGTGCAGCCGCTGGTCGCTGCGGCCCTGGCCGCGCCGGCACCGGGCGCGGGCGTGCCGGTCCTCGTCGTCACCGCGGGGGAGCGGGACGCCGACGCGACCGCCGACCTGCTGCGCTGCTTCCTCCCCGACCGCCGGGTCGAGGTCTTCCCCGCCTGGGAGACGCTGCCGCACGAGCGGCTCTCGCCGCGCGCGGACACCGTCGGCCGCCGCCTCGCCGTCCTCCGCGACCTGACCCACCCCGGCGACCGCCCGCCGGTCGACGTCATCGTCGCGCCGGTGCGCAGCGTGCTGCAGCCGATGGCGCCGGGGCTCGGCGACCTGACCCCGGTGGAGCTGCGCCCCGGCCAGGAGGCCGACCTCGACGACGTCGCCCGTGCGCTGGTCGACGCCGCCTACACCCGCGTCGAGCTGGTCGAGAAGCGCGGCGAGTTCGCCGTCCGCGGTGGTCTGCTCGACGTCTTCCCCCCGACCGAGCCGCACCCGGTGCGGGTGGAGTTCTGGGGCGACGAGGTCGACGAGCTGCGTTACTTCTCCGCCGCCGACCAGCGCTCGCTCGACGACCGACCCGAGCGCCTGTGGGCGCCGCCGTGCCGCGAGCTGCTGCTGACCGAGGAGGTCCGCGCCCGCGCCGCGCAGCTGGCCACCGAGCACCCCGCGCTGGCCGACGTCCTGGGCCGGATCGCCGAGGGCATCGCGGTCGAGGGCATGGAGTCGCTGACCCCGGCGCTGCTGGGGGACCGGTCGATGGAGCTGCTGACCGACCTGGTGTCGCGCGGCACGCACGTCCTGGTCTGCGACCCCGAGCGGGTCCGCAGCCGCGCCGCGGACCTCGTCCGCACCGCCGAGGAGTTCCTGGCGGCCAGCTGGACGACCGCCGCGGAGGCCGGCGAGGCCCCGCTGGACCTGGGCGCCTCGATCTTCCGCGACCTCGTCGACGTCGAGGCCGCCGCGCTCGCCCGTGGCCTGCCGTGGTGGACGACCGGGTCGTTCACGATCCAGGCCGAGGACGACGACACGCAGATCACCCTCGACGCCACGACCGTCGACCGGTTCGCCGGCGACGTGCCGAAGGCGATCGAGACGATCCGCGACTGGCACCGCGAGGGCTGGCGGGTGGTCGTCACCTTCGCCGGCCCTGGTCCTGCCCAGCGCGCCGCCGACCAGCTGGCCGAGGCCGAGCTGGGTGCCGCGCTGGTGCCCGGCATCGAGGCCGCGCCCGAGCCGCGGCTGACCACGGTCACCCAGGGCAACCTGGAGTCCGGCTTCGCCTTCCCGGGCGTCGGCCTGGCGCTGCTCACCGAGCACGACCTCACCGGGTCCCGTGGCACCACGATGCGCGACGCGGTGAAGATGCCGGCCCGGCGCCGCAACGCCGTCGACCTGGTGCAGCTGCAGCCCGGCGACCTCGTCGTCCACGAGCACCACGGCATCGGCCGGTACGTCGAGATGATCAGCCGCACCGTCAACGGCGGGCAGCGCGACTACCTGATCGTCGAGTACGCGCCGGGCAAGCGGAACCAGCCGCCGGACCGGCTGTTCGTGCCCACCGACTCCCTGGACCAGCTGACCCGCTACGTCGGTGGCGAGGCCCCGGCGCTGTCCAAGCTCGGCGGCGCCGACTGGCAGAAGACCAAGGGCCAGGCGCGCAAGGCGGTCAAGCAGATCGCCGCCGAGCTCATCCGGCTGTACTCCGCCCGGATGGCCACGAAGGGGCACGCGTTCGGCCCGGACACCGTGTGGCAGCGCGAGCTGGAGGACGCCTTCCCCTTCCAGGAGACGCCCGACCAGCTCGCCGCGATCGACGAGGTCAAGGGCGACATGCAGAACCCGGTCCCGATGGACCGGATCATCTGCGGCGACGTCGGCTACGGGAAGACCGAGATCGCGGTGCGGGCGGCGTTCAAGGCGGTGCAGGACGGCAAGCAGGTCGCCGTCCTGGTGCCGACGACGCTGTTGGCCAACCAGCACTTCAAGACCTTCTCCGAGCGGTTCGCCCAGTTCCCGGTGACGGTGAAGGTGCTGTCGCGGTTCCAGTCCGACGCCGAGAGCACCGAGATCCTGCGCGCGCTGGCCGCCGGCGAGGTCGACGTCCTGGTCGGCACCCACCGGCTGCTGCAGCCGACCACCCGGTTCAAGGACCTCGGGCTGGTGATCGTCGACGAGGAGCAGCGGTTCGGCGTCGAGCACAAGGAGTACCTGAAGACGATGCGGACGGCGGTGGACGTCCTCTCGATGTCGGCCACCCCGATCCCGCGCACGCTCGAGATGTCGCTGACCGGCATCCGGGAGATGTCGACGATCCTCACCCCGCCCGAGGAGCGGCACCCGGTGCTGACCTACGTCGGCGCGTGGGAGGACAAGCAGATGGCCGCGGCGATCCGCCGCGAGCTGCTGCGCGACGGCCAGGTCTTCGTGATCCACAACCGGGTGCAGTCGATCGACAAGGCCGCGGCCAAGATCCGCCACCTGGTGCCGGAGGCCCGCGTCGCCGTCGGCCACGGCCAGATGAAGGAGCACGAGCTCGAGCGGATCATGGTCGGCTTCTGGGAGAAGGAGTACGACGTCCTGGTCTCGACGACGATCGTCGAGTCGGGGCTGGACATCCCGAACGCCAACACGCTGATCGTCGACCGGGCCGACACCTTCGGCCTGTCGCAGCTGCACCAGATCCGCGGCCGGGTCGGCCGTGGGCGGGAGCGGGCCTACGCCTACTTCACCTACGACCCGACGCGGACGCTCACCGAGACCTCGGTCGACCGGCTGACCACGATCGCCAACAACACCGACCTCGGCGCCGGCATGGCGGTGGCGATGAAGGACCTGGAGATCCGCGGCTCGGGCAACCTGCTCGGCGGCGAGCAGTCCGGGCACATCGCCGGGGTCGGCTTCGACCTCTACGTCCGGCTGGTGGGGGAGGCGGTCGCGGACTACCGCGCCCAGGTCACCGGGGAGTCCCCGCCGGTCGAGCCCGCCGAGGTCCGGGTCGACCTGCCGGTCGACGCGCACCTGCCGCACGACTACGTCCCCGGCGAGCGGCTGCGGATGGAGGCCTACCGCAAGGTCGCCTCCGTGCAGGACGACGACCAGGCTCAGGCCGTGCTCGACGAGCTGACCGACCGCTACGGCGCCCCGCCGGCCCCGGTGCTCAACCTGCTGGCGGTCGCCCGGTTCCGGGTGGCGATGCGGGCCATGGGCATCACCGAGGTGTCGCTCACCGGGCGCGTCATCCGGATCGGCCCCGTGGACCTGCCCGAGTCCAAGCAGATGCGGCTGGCCCGGCTCGCGGAGGGCGCGACCTACAAGGCCGCGGCGTCGACGATCTCGCTCAAGGTCCCGGTCGGTCCCGACCGCCGGACCCCGCTGCGCGACGTCGCCCTGCTGGAGAACCTGCACGCGACGCTGCGCGCGGTGCTGGACCAGCCCGTCGCCGCCTGAGGTGGAGGAGATCCGTCGGCGTCACGCCGACGGATGTCCTCCACCTGCGAGGCGGGTCACACCGCGTGTGGGAGTCTCGCCGTCGTGCGCATGCGTCGACCCACCGCCGTCCTCGCCCTGGGCCTGATCGCCGGGGTCGCCCTCACCGGCTGCCGGACGTCACCCAACGTGGCCGCCTACGTCGGGGACGACACGGTGACCGTCGACGAGCTGGACGAGGCGGTCGCCGCCCACCTGGCCGACCCCGACATCACCCCCGGCGAGGGCGCGGACTACACGCGGACGATCCTCACCGAGCTGGTCCGCGCGGAGGTCTTCGCCTCCGCTGCCGAGCACTTCGGCATCGACCCGGACCCCGGTGGCGTGGAGGACCTGCTCGTCCAGCTGCTGGGCGGCTCGGACCCCGAGGAGTACTTCGCCCAGGCCGCGGCGCAGGGCTACACCCGGGACGACGCCCTCGCGCGGGTCCGGCAGGTCGCGCTGCTGCAGCAGATCGCCGTCGCCGGTGGGCAGGCCGAGGAGCCCACCGAGGCGTCGCTGCGCGCCTCCTACGAGCAGCAGCTGGCCCAGCAGCCGGCGCAGATCGACCTCGGGTACGTCAACGTCCCGGACCAGGCGGCGGCCGACGCGGCGGTGGCCGCCCTGCAGGCCGACCCGGGGAGCTACGCCGCCGTGGCCGGCCAGTACCCGGGTCAGGCGACGCTCCCGGCACCGCAGACCGCCGCCGTCGACGACCTGGCCGGCCAGCTGCCGGCCGACCTGGCCGCCCAGGTGGCCGCCGCGCCGGTGGGCAGCGTGTTCTCCACCGCCGTCCCGGAGCTGACCGGGGTCCTCGTCGTCGTGGTGTCGCCGCCCACCGTGCCGACCTTCGAGCAGGTCCGCCCGCAGCTGGAGGCCGCGGCCACGAACGACGCCGCGACGGCCGGCGCCGCGATCCTCTCCGACTACGAGGCCGAGCTCGACGTCGACGTGAACCCCCGCTACGGCTCGTTCGACGACGGCAGCGTCGTCCCGGCCGACGGCAGTGCGGTCGAGCTGCTCGGCGTGGCTCCCGACGGGAACTCCGCCGCCCCCGACTCCGGTGATCCCGAGTCCCGCGAACCCGGCTCCGTCGACCCGGCCACCGGTTCCGGGAACTGACGCCTGTGCCGGTCGCGCTCGTCGTCACCACCAGCCCCCGCCTGCCCGGCCTCCTCGGGCCCGCCGGGTGGCGGGCGATCTCCGGCGACCGCCCGCTGGCCGCCCTGCCCGGGGCCGCCGCCACCGCGGCGGCGCTGCGGGCCGAGGGCCTCGACGTGACCGACGTCGCGGACCTCGCCGCCGCGGCCGTCCTGCCCGGCGACGTGGTCTGCCTGGTCCCCGCGGGGGAGCCGGTCGGCGACCTCCCGGTCGTCGCGGGCGCCCCGGAACCGGCCGGCGCGCGGCTGCTCGACGTCGTCACGGTCATGGACCGGCTGCGCTCGCCGGGTGGCTGCCCGTGGGACGCCGAGCAGACCCACGCCTCCCTCCGCGGCTACCTGCTGGAGGAGGCGCACGAGGCCTACGACGCGATCGTCGACGACGACGCCGCGGCCATGCGCGAGGAGCTCGGCGACGTGCTGCTGCAGGTGGTCTTCCACGCCCGGGTGGCCGCCGAGGCCGGGCCGGAACGCCGGTTCGACGTCGACGACGTGGCCGGCGACCTGGTCGACAAGCTGGTCCGCCGGCACCCGCACGTGTTCGGCGACGCCGGGCCGCGCGATGTCGAGCAGGTCGAGGCGGGCTGGGACGAGATCAAGAAGGCGGAGAAGCAGCGCCGCTCGCCGACCGAGGGCGTCTCCCGCTCCCAGCCGGCCGCGTCCTGGGGGGCCGCACTCGTCCGCCGGGCCGGACGCGCGGGGCTGTCGACGCCCGCGCCCGCGGAGCTGACGACGACGAGCCCCGAGGAGCTGGGGGAGCGGCTGCTGGCCGTCGTCGCTGCCGCGACCGCCCGGGGCTGGGACGTGGAGGACGCGCTGCGCGAGGCGGTCCGCCGCTACGCCGGCGAGCTCGACGCCGAGGCCGACGCCCGCGCCCCGGACTGAGCTCCCGGCGAGGGGGGCGACCGGCGCTCGGACGGCTCGTTACGCTGCCCCCCGTGGCCAGCATCGACGCAGTAGGCGCGCGCGAGATCCTCGACTCCCGCGGAAACCCGACGGTGGAGGTCGAGGTCGCCCTCGACGACGGGACCATCGCCCGCGCGGCGGTGCCCAGCGGCGCCTCCACGGGCGCCTTCGAGGCGGTGGAGCTGCGCGACGGCGGCGAGCGCTACGGCGGCAAGGGCGTCACCCAGGCCGTCGACGGCGTCCTCGACGTCATCGGCCCGGAGCTCGTCGGCTTCGAGGCCAGCGAGCAGCGGCTGGTCGACCAGCGGCTGATCGACCTCGACGGCACGCCGGACAAGTCCCGCCTGGGCGCGAACGCGATCCTCGGCGTCAGCCTGGCCGTGGCGCGCGCGGCGGCGGACTCGGCGAGCCTGCCGCTGTTCCGCTACGTCGGCGGCCCCTCGGCGCACCTGCTCCCGGTGCCGATGATGAACATCCTCAACGGTGGCGCCCACGCCGACAGCAACGTCGACGTGCAGGAGTTCATGATCGCCCCGATCGGCGCCGCGACCTTCGCCGAGGCGCTGGCCGTGGGCACCGAGACCTACCACGCGCTCAAGGCCGTGCTGAAGGGCCGCGGACTCTCGACCGGTCTCGGTGACGAGGGCGGCTTCGCCCCGGACCTGCCCAGCAACCGCGACGCGCTCGACCTGATCGCCGAGGCGGTGGAGAAGGCCGGCTACACGGTCGGCACCGACATCGCCTTCGCGCTCGACGTCGCCGCCACCGAGTTCCACAGCGGCGACGGGTACGCGTTCGAGGGCAAGACCCTCACCGCCGGCGACCTCACCGACTACTACGCCGACCTCGTGGCGAACTACCCGATCGTCTCGATCGAGGACCCGCTCTCCGAGGAGGACTGGGACGGCTGGGTCGCGCTCACCGCCGCCCTGGGCAACCGGGTGCAGATCGTGGGCGACGACCTGTTCGTCACCAACCCCACCCGGCTCCAGGACGGCATCGACCGCGGCGCCGCCAACGCCCTGCTGGTCAAGGTCAACCAGATCGGCACGCTCACCGAGACGCTGGACGCGGTGAACCTGGCGCACCGCAACGGCTACCGCTGCATGATGAGCCACCGCTCCGGCGAGACCGAGGACACCACGATCGCCGACCTCGCCGTCGCCACCGACTGCGGGCAGATCAAGACCGGCGCCCCGGCCCGCAGCGAGCGCGTGGCCAAGTACAACCAGCTGCTGCGCATCGAGGAGGAGCTCGACGACGCGGCCCGCTACGCCGGCGCGGCGGCCTTCCCGCGGCTGGCCGCGCGCGGCTGACGTGGCCGGTCTCGGGGACCGGCGCGGGCCCCGGCGGGGCCCCCGGCGGGCGAGTACCGGGCGGCCGCTGGCGCACGCCGCCTCCCGCCCGCTGCCCACCGGGCGGGTTCCCGGTGCCGGCAGCCGGCCCGAGGCGCGCCGTACCGGCCGCCGGATCCGGACGGCGTCGGCGCCGGTCCGGCCGCGCCACCAGCTGTTCACCGGCCGCGGGGTCCTCCTCGTCGGGCTGGTGCTGCTGCTGGCGCTGACGCTGGCCGGACCCGTCCAGCAGTACCTGGCCGGCCGCGCGGACATCGCCCGCCTCGCCGCCGAGGGCGCCGAGCTGGACCAGCGCATCGCCGAGCAGGAGGCCCGCCTCGCCGAGCTGCGCGACCCCGCGGTGCTCGCCCGGGAGGCCAGGGAGCGGTTCTTCTACGTGGCCGAGGGCGACCGGCTCATCCGGGTCGTCGACGGGGCCGAGGCCGACGGAGACGCCGGCACCGTCCCCGAGGCGGCCGCCCCGCGCCCGCAGACCTGGTACGACGCCCTGATGGGCTCGCTCGGCACCGCCGACGACCTGGGGCAGCCGTGACGGACCTCGTCCCCGCCGGCGGCCCCGTGCGGGAGCCGGTCACCGAGGAGGACCGGGACGTCGTCGCCCGGCAGCTCGGCCGCCCCCCGCGTGCCCTGGCCGCGGTCGCGCACCGGTGCCCGTGCGGCCAGCCCGACGTCGTCGAGACCGCGCCTCGGCTGGAGGACGGCACGCCGTTCCCGACGCTCTACTACCTGACCTGCCCCCGGGCGTCGGCCGCCGCGAGCCGGCTGGAGTCGGCCGGCCGGATGCGGGAGTGGCAGGACGAGCTGGCCTCGGACCCGGAGCTCGCCGCCGGCTACCGCGCCGCCCACGAGGCCTACCTGGCGACCCGTGACGCCGCCGCCCGCCCCGGTGAGGCGGTGCTGGAGACCCGCACCACCGCCGGCGGGATGCCCGACCGGGTCAAGTGCCTGCACGCGCTGGCCGGGCACAGCCTGGCCGCGGGACCGGGGGTCAACCCGATCGGCGACCGCGCCGTGGCCGAGATGGGGGAGTGGTGGGCGAAGGGGCCCTGCGCACGCACGGATCGCGAGGACGACGCATGACCCGGGTGGCGGCGATCGACTGCGGCACCAACTCGATCCGCCTGCTCGTCGCGGACGTGCCCGACCAGGGCGCGCACACCGATCTGCTGCGGCGGATGGAGGTGGTCCGCCTCGGGGAGGGCGTCGACGCCACCGGCCGGCTGTCGGAGGCCGCCATCGAGCGCACCCGCCGCGTGCTGGCCGAGTACGCCGCGCAGGCCCGCGAGCTCGGCGCGACCGCGGTGCGGATGGTGGCCACCAGCGCCAGCCGGGACGCGGCGAACCGCGCCGACTTCGAGCAGATGGTCCTGACGACGCTGGGCCGGCTGCCCGACGTCGTCCCCGGCTCCGAGGAGGCCGAGCTGTCGTTCCTCGGCGCGACCGCCTCGCTGGACGCCGCGGTCGCCGCGCACGGCGGGACGGCCCCCGAGGTGCCCTACCTGGTGGTCGATATCGGCGGCGGGTCCACCGAGTTCGTGCTGGGCGACGGCACGGGCGTGCGGGCGGCCCGATCGGTCGACATCGGGTGCGTCCGGCTCACCGAGCGGCACCTGCACGGCGACCCGCCGGACTCCGACGAGATCCAGCGGACCGAGGCCGACGTCCGTGCCGCACTCACCGAGGTGCTGGCTGCCGTACCGGTCGGCGAAGCGGCGACGCTCGTGGGCCTGGCGGGGTCGGTGACCACGGTGGCCGCGCTCGCGCTGGGTCTGCCCGAGTACGACGACACCGCCATCCACGGCTCGCGGATCCCGGTCGCCGCCGTCCGGTCGGTCACCGCCGGGCTGCTCACCGCCACCCGGGCGCGGCGGGCGGCGATGCCGGTCATGCACCCCGGGCGGGTCGACGTCATCGGCGGCGGCTCGCTGATCCTGCGGGTGATCATGGACGCGTTCGCGCTGGACTCCGTCGTCGTCAGCGAGCACGACATCCTCGACGGCATCGCCCTCCGGCTCGCCCGGGGTCAGGCATAGGAAGCAATACGCACGTCCTCGGGCCGGGGACGTGGGGAAAGGATCCAATGCCTCGAGATGTCGGCGCCGGCGGGTTCCCGGTGACCCGCACCCCGGCCGGCGTGGCCCGCTCGGCCGGGGCGACGCGCGACGTCGCCGTCCTCGATGCGCGGATCTCCGGCTGCTATGCCTGCCCGCGGCTGGTCGCCTGGCGGGAGGAGGTGGCCCGCGTCAAGCGGGCCTCCTTCCGCGAGGAGGACTACTGGGGCCGCCCGGTGCCCGGCCTGGGCCCGGACGACGCCCGGATCGCCGTGGTGGGCCTGGCCCCCGCGGCGCACGGCGGCAACCGCACCGGCCGGGTGTTCACCGGCGACCGCAGCGGCGACTGGATCTTCGCGGCACTCTGGCGGGCCGGCCTGGCCAACCAGCCGAACTCCACCCACATCGGGGACGGCCTGGAGCTGACCGACGTCCGGGTCGCCGCCGCCGTCCGCTGCGCGCCCCCGGCCAACGCCCCCACCCCCGAGGAGCGCGACACCTGCTCGCCGTGGCTGGCCCGCGAGCTGGCGCTGCTGCCACGGCTGCGGGTGGTCGTCGTGCTCGGCGGCTTCGGCTGGACGGCGTTGTGGCCGGTGCTCGCCGGCGCCGGGTACGCGCTGCCCCGCCCGCGGCCGGCCTTCGGGCACGGCGTGGAGGTGACCCTCGACGGACCGCGCGGCCCGCTGACCCTGCTGGGCAGTTACCACGTCAGCCAGCAGAACACCTTCACCGGCCGGCTCACCGAGCCGATGCTCGATGCGGTGCTGACCCGGGCCACGGAGCTCGCCGGCCGCTAGCGTTACGTCTTCGGCCCCCGTAGCCCAACCGGCAGAGGCAGGCCCCTTAAAAGGGTCAGAGTGTGGGTTCGAATCCCACCGGGGGCACCCGCGCGAGGGACCCCCGCTGACTCAGGAACGCGGCGGGCACCTGCGGCGTTGGACAGACCGAGTGGGGTGCAGGACCGTCGACCCCACGACCGCCAGTCACCTCGAGGAGATGACGATGCAGAGCCACAACCCCGCCTTCGGTCGGGGCTTCGCCAACGCCACCAACGGCGCGGCCGGCCAGCAGTACGGCCAGTGGGGAGCACCCCAGCCGTACGGTGCGCCGACGCAGGACCCGTACGCCGCCCCGTCGCCGTACGCGCGCACCACCACCCGCTACATGACGATGGACGACGTCGTCCAGAAGACGGGTCTGTCCTTCCTCGTCACCGTCGTCTCGGCCGGCCTCACCTGGGCGCTCCTGCCGCAGGACCTCGCCCTCGGGCTGGCCCTGCCGTCGGTGCTCGTCGCCTTCGTGCTGGGCCTGGTGATCGCCTTCAAGCAGATCGCCAACCCGGTCGCGACGCTGGCCTACGGCGCGCTCTACGGCGTCGCCCTCGGCGCGATCAGCGAGGTCTTCAACGAGCGCTGGCCCGGCATCGTCGGGCAGGCGCTGATCGGCACGTTCGGTGTGTTCGCCGGCATGCTCGTGGTCTACAAGACCGGCGCGATCCGGGTCACCCCCAAGCTGACCCGCTGGATCGTCGGCGCGATGTTCGGGGTCCTGGCCCTGATCCTGGTCAACCTCGTCGCCAGCCTGTTCGTCGGCGGCGACGCCCTCGGCCTGCGTGACGGTGGGCCGGTCGCGATCCTGTTCAGCCTCGTCGTCATCGGCGTCGCGGCGTTCTCGCTGCTGCTGGACTTCGACATGGCCGACGAGGCCATCCGTCGTGGCGCGCCCGCGAAGTTCGCCTGGTACATCGCCTTCGGCCTGCTGGTCACGGTCATCTGGCTGTACCTGGAGATCCTGCGTCTGCTGTCGTACTTCCAGGAGTGACGCACCCCGCCTGAACATGACAGTGGCCCGGCCCCCTCGCGGGGACCGGGCCACTGTCATGTCACGGCTTCGTCAGGAGAGGCGCTCCAGGATCATCGCCATGCCCATGCCGCCACCGACGCACATGGTCTCCAGGCCGAAGGTCTTGTCCTTGGTCTGCAGGCCGTTGATCAGCGTGCCGGTGATGCGCGCGCCGGTCATGCCGAACGGGTGGCCGACGGCGATGGCGCCGCCGTGCACGTTCAGCCGGTCGATGTCGATGCCCAGGTCCCGGTAGCTCGGGATGACCTGCGCGGCGAACGCCTCGTTGATCTCGACGAGGTCGATGTCGCCGATGCTCATCCCGGCCCGCTGCAGGGCGAGCTCGGAGGCCGCGACCGGGCCGTAGCCCATGATCTCCGGCGAGAGGCCGGTGACCGCGGTCGAGACCACGCGGGCCAGCGGGGTGAGCCCCAGCTCGCGGGCCTTGGTGTCGCTCATGACCACCACGGCGGCGGCGCCGTCGTTGAGCGGGCAGGAGTTGCCGGCGGTGGCCCGGCCGTCGGGGCGGAACACCGGCTTGAGGCCCTGCAGGCCCTCCAGCGTGGTGCCGGCGCGCGGGCTGTCGTCGGTGCTGACGACGGTGCCGTCGGGCGTGGTGACCGGGGTGATCTCCCGCTCCCAGAAGCCGTCGGCCGCGGCCTGCGCGTAGAGGGTCTGGCTGCGCAGCGCGAACTCGTCCATGTCCTCGCGGGAGACGTCCTTGTACAGGGCGAGGTTCTCCGCGGTCTGCCCCATGGCGATGTAGACCTCGGGGAGCTCGCCGTTCTGCCGCGGGTCGGTCCAGGAGTCCGCGCCGCTCTCGGCCACCTTGGCCACGCGGCCCTTGGCGGTGTCGAACAGCGGGTTCTCGGTGTCGGGCAGCGAGTCGCTGTTGCCCTTCACGAAGCGCGACACGGTCTCCACGCCGGCGGAGATGAAGACGTCGCCCTCGCCGGCCTTGATGGCGTGCATGGCCATGCGGGTGGTCTGCAGCGACGAGGAGCAGTAGCGGGTGATCGTCGTCCCGGGCAGGTGGTCCATGCCGAGCAGGACGCTGACGACGCGGCCCATGTTGTGGCCCTGCTCGCCGCCGGGCAGCCCGCAGCCGAGGATCAGGTCGTCGATGTCGGTGGGGTCGAGCGCCGGGACCTTGTCCAGCGCGGCGCGCACGATCGTCGCGGTGAGGTCGTCGGGCCGCAGGTCCTTGAGCGAGCCCTTGAACGCCCGTCCGATGGGCGAGCGCGCGGTGGCGACGATGACGGCTTCGGGCATGGGTCCTCCACGGCGAGGGGGCGGTGCGGTCACCGCGAAACTACCCCCGGGTAGGCCGCCGGGCCGACGCGGTCCCGCTACGCCGTGGGGACCTGCTCCGCGCGCTCGGCCTGGTCGGCCGTGGGCAGCTCGGGCGGACGGCGCCGGCGCAGCAGCGCCCACGGGCCGCGCGGGCCGGTGTCGGAGCCGCGGACCTCGGTGCCCTGCACCTCGGTGCCCGGCCGGTCGGCCGCCCGGGCCGCGGCCCGCTCGATCGGCCGCACCGTGGCCCGGCGCAAGCGCCGCCCCCGGTCGGCGGCGGCCGGCCACACCCCGAGGGCGTCGGCCAGCGAGGGCAGGATGACCGCCGCCGCGGCCGCGTACCCGGCGGCGCTGGGGTGGAACTCGTCGTCGCCGAACATCGACCGGTCTCGGGCGAACGTCGGGCCGAGGATCGATCCCAGGGAGACCGTGCGCCCGCCGGCCTCGACGACGGCGACGGTCTGCGCCGCGGCCATCTGCCGGCTCCAGTGCCGGGTGAACTGCCGCAGCGGCTGCGCGATCGGGCGGATGGTGCCCAGGTCGGGGCAGGTCGCCACGACCACCTCGGCGCCGATCGCCCGGAACTGCCGCACGGCATCGGCCTGGAACGCCACCGAGACCGACGGCCGGGTGCGGCTGGTGACGTCGTTCGCGCCGATCATGATGAGGACGGCGTCCGGCTTCTCCGCGAGCGCCTGCTCCACCTGCTCGGGCAGCTCGCGCGACTCCGCACCCGACACCGCGACGTTGACCAGCCGGACCGGTCGCTCGGCGAGCTCGGCCAGGCCGGCGGCCAGGAGCACCCCCGGGGTCTCGGCGGCGCGGTGCACCCCGAGCCCGACGCCGGTGGAGTCCCCGAGGACGGCGAACACGAGCGGCTTGCCGCGGCCGCGCCCGTAGACGCCGTTGGCCGAGGGCGGCAGCTGCTTGGTGGTCCGGGCGCCGATCGCCCGCCGGGCCAGCCGGGCCTCTCCGCGCAGCAACAGGAACAGCCCGCCCAGCGTCGCCCCGAGCCCGCCGCCCAGGCCGGCGGCAGCGGTCAGCCGACGCGTCGTGCCTGCTCCGCTCACCGCCGCCCCCCATCGCTCTCGCCGTGCAACGACTGTCCCGCAGGTTAACCGGCGCCTACGGTTCCCCCGTGCCACATTCCCCCTTCGGGGTCACCCCCGGCGGAACGTCCGATGAACGCTCGCAGCTGATCGTCGACACGCTGGTCGAGGCGTTCGCCGACCTCATGCGGGCCGACGCCGACGCCTTCCGCACCAAGTTCCGCAAGATGGCCGCCGACCCGTTCGCGTTCTACCGCGGCAGCGCCTGCCTCTTCTACGCGGACATGGCACAGCTGGACGACCCGTGGAGCGACGAGCGGACCAGCCGGGTGTGGATCCAGGGCGACCTGCACGCGGAGAACTTCGGCACCTACATGGACGCCCAGGGCCGGATCGTGTTCGACGTCAACGACTTCGACGAGGCCTACCTCGGGCACGTGAGCTGGGACCTCCGCCGGTTCGCGGCGAGCTTCGCGCTGCTGGCGTGGAGCAAGGCGCTGGGCGACGAGGTCATCGCGGATCTGCTGCGTACCTACCTGACCGCCTATCTCGACCAGGTGGAGGCCTTCACCCGCTCCGACGACGACCGGTCCTTCGCCCTGACGCGGGAGAACACCGAGGGCGCGGTCCGCGACACGATCCTCGCGACGACCGGCCGCAGCCGCCTCGAGCTGCTGGACCGCATGACCGTCGTGGAGGACTTCGAGCGGCGGTTCGCCGACAACCGGCGCAACCGCCGGCTCGACGACGACGAACGGGAGCGGGTGCTGGCGGCCCTGGAGCACTACCGGTCCACGCTGGTGCCGCCCCGCCGCCGGCGCGACGTCACCTTCGACGTGAAGGACGTGGTCGGCACCGGTGGGTTCGGCATCGGCAGCGCGGGGCTGCCCGCCTACAACGTGCTGCTGGAGGGCTACGACCAGGCGCTGGAGAACGACGTCGTCCTCTCCCTGAAGCAGGGCAACGTCGCCGCGCCGAGCCGGGTGGTCCGCGACGCCGAGGTGCGCGAGGCCTTCGAGCACGAGGGCCACCGGACCGCGGTGAGCCGCCGGGCGCTGCAGGCCAACGCCTCGCAGTTCCTCGGCTGGACCGAGGTCGACGGCGTCGGCTTCGTCGTCGCCGAGCTGTCGCCGTACGAGGTCGACCTGGAGTGGGACGACCTCACCGAGCCCGAGGAGATGGCCCCGGTGCTGGTCCAGCTCGGGCGGGCGACGGCGAAGATGCACTGCGTGGGCGACGCCGACAGCGACCACACGCTGGTGCCCTTCCAGACCGAGGAGGCGATCACGGCTCTCGTCGGGGACCGGCGGGAGGAGTTCGTGGCCGACCTCGTCGACTTCGCGCACGGCTACGCGCGCCAGACCCAGACCGACCACCGGCTGTTCGTCGACGCCTTCCGCGCCGGCGCCATCCCCGGGATCAGCTCGTCGGGCTCCCACCTGGAGAGCTGACCCCGGGGTCGGTCACCGGGCGCGGCGTCCCTTGCGAGTCCGCAGGTAGTCGGCGACGACGTACTCGCCCAGCCGGTCGCCGTCCGGGGTGAACACCCGGCCGCCGGCGCGGGCGGTGATGTCGTGCACGAAGTGCACCAGTGCCGGCTCCGGGTCGAGCGCGAAGACGTTCATCGTCGCCCCGGACCGGGCCACCTTCTCCACCTCGGCGACCGTGCGGGCGATGGTCTCCGGCATCGGCGGCCAGCAGAAGAACGGCGTCCCGTCCGGCTCCAGGTGCGCCGTCGGCTCGCCGTCGGTGACCACCAGGACCACCGGCTCGGCATCGGGGTGCCGGGCGAGGAACCGCCGGGCCAGCATCAGCCCGTGCTGCAGGTTCGTGCCCTGCAGGGTGTCCACGCTCAGCTCGGCGAGCGTCTCCGGCCGGAGCACCTGGGCCACCGACGAGAAGCCGATGATCTGGATCGCGTCCTGCGGGAACTTCGTCGTCACCAGGGAGTGCAGCGCCATCGCCGTCGACTTGGCCGCGCCCCACGTGCCGCGCAGCGCCATCGAGTAGGAGAGGTCGACGAGCAGGGCCACCGCGGCACCGCTGCGCCGCTCGGTCTCCACCACCTCGAAGTCCTCGACGGCGATCCTGACCCGGCGCCGGCCCTCCTCGCGCGGCTCGCCGGCGTTGCGCAGGACGGCGTTGCGGACCGTCCGGACGACGTCCAGCGGCTGCTCGTCGCCGAACTGCCACTCCCGGGAGCTGCCGGTCAGTTCCCCGGCCGACCCGGCGTCGGCGACGTCGTGCTCGCCCCGGCCGGTGGAGTCCAGCTGCGCGAAGACCCGCTTCAGCGCGGTCGCACCCAGCCGGCGGACCGCCTTGGGCGAGAGTTCGAGCTTGCCGTCGGAGCGGTTCAGGTAGCCCTGCCGCTCCAGCTCGCGCTCCATCTGGCGCAGGGCCGCCAGGTCGTCGACGGCCTCCCGCCCCAGCGCCTGCTGCAGCAGCTCCTCGTCGACGTCGGCCAGCGAGGCGCCGGCGTAGCCCTGGGAGAGCTGGTTGGACAGCGCCTCGAGGTCGGCGAGCTCGGCCACGGCGCTGGTGGCGTCGCCGAGCCCGAGGGACTGCTCGCCGTCGGGCACCTGCCCGCGCTGGCCCCACGGCAGGTCCGGCCGGGCCTGGCGCAGCGCGTCCTGCAGGTGGGCCATCTCGCTGGCCAGGCCCATGTCCTGCATCGTCTGCTGCATCAGGTCCGACAGCTCGGCCCGCTGCTCGGGGGAGAGCCCGGCCATCATCCGTTCCTGGGCGGCGGCCCGGCGGGCGAGGGAGTCGATCAGCTCCTGCACCGACTGGGGGTCGTCGGGGAAGAACTGGCCGTGCTTCTCCATGAACTGCTGGAACTGCTCGTCGGTGTCCTCACCGCGGTTGTGCGCGTCGACCAGCCGGGAGAGGTCGGCGACCATGTCGCGGACCGCCTCCATGTCCTGCTCGGTGGCGTTCTCCAGCGCCTGCTTCATCGAGGCGAACGAGCTGTCGAGCACCTCGCGGCGCAGGGTGTCCTGGATCTGCTGGTAGGCCTGCCGGGCCTCCTCGCTGCGCCACTGGTAGTCCTTGAGCTCCCGCACGGCACCGGCGGTGTCCTGCGGCAGCGCGTCGAGCTCGGCTTCGGCGAGTCGCGCCGAGTCGTCCGGATCGGGGAACAGCTCCCGGCGCTCGGCCTCCAGCGCCTTCTCCAGCAGCTCGCGGACCTCCTCCAGGGTGCCGTCGAGCCGGCCGGCCTGGCGGGCCTGCCGCAGCCGGTCGCGCACCGAGCGGCGGAGCTCGTCGAGCCCGCGGCGGCCGTTCATGCCGCGGCGCAGCAGCTCCCGCATGGCCTCCTTGACGCCGCTGCCGGCGAGCACGGAGTCACCAATCTCGTCGACGGCGTCGCCCAGGTCGTACGGCGGGGCGAGCGGGTCCGGGCCGCCCCGCCAGCGGCCGTACCGGTAGCCCTTGCCGGGCCGGCGGGTCATCTCATGCCCCGTACACGGTGCGGGTGCCGTCGGTGTCCTTGGCCAGCCGCCGGGTCAGATACAGACCCTCGAGCGCGAACTCGACGGCGGCGGCGGCCTGCTCGGCGGACTGCTCGCCCTCCGGCACCCCGAGCCGGCCCAGCAGCTCGGCGAGCTTCGGGATCGTGCCCAGCTGGCCCAGCAGCGCCGCGGCCGGCACCAGCTCGCCGGACTCGACGGTCTCCCCGCCGGTGAAGTGCTCCTGGATGCCGGTCAGGTCCAGCCCGGCGCAGCGGGCGCGGAACGTCTGCGCGGTCGCCTGGCGGAGCAGGTGCTCGAGCACCTCCAGCTCCCGGTCGTCGTCCGGGTCGCTGCCCGAGTCGGCGAACTCGACCTTGCCGCGACTGGCCGGGACGACGGCCGGCAGGTCCACCACCCGCGCGACCGGACGGGTCTCGCCGGCGACGGCGGCCCGGCGGACGGCAGAGCCGGCGAGGGTCTCCAACGCCGCGATGGCAAAGCGGGCGCTGACGCCGGAGCGCTGGTCGACCGAGCCCGACTCGCGGACCAGCCGGGTGAACCGGGCGATGATCTCCACCAGGTGTTCGGGGACCACGGGGGAGTCGAGGGTGGGCATGTCGTCGGGTGCGCCCAGGCCGCTGGTGTGCGCCTCCTGGTGCAGCAGCCGGATCTCGTCGGCCAACTCGATCGGGTAGTGGGTGCGCACCTCGGTGCCGAACCGGTCCTTCAGCGGGGTGATGATCCGCCCGCGGTTGGTGTAGTCCTCGGGGTTGGCGCTGGCCACCAGCAGCAGGTCCAGCGGGAGCCGCACCCGGTAGCCACGGATCTGGATGTCGCGCTCCTCCAGAACGTTGAGCAGCGCGACCTGGATGCGCTCGGCGAGGTCGGGCAGCTCGTTGACGCTGAAGATGCCGCGGTTGGTGCGCGGCACGAGGCCGTAGTGGACGGTCTCGGGGTCGCCGAGGGTGCGGCCCTCGGCCACCTTGATCGGGTCGACGTCGCCGATCAGGTCGCCGACGCTGGTGTCCGGGGTGGCGAGCTTCTCGCCGAAGCGCTCGCTGCGGTGCTGCCAGCCCACGGGCGTGGAGTCGCCGTGCTCGGCGATCTGCCGGTGCGCCCACACCGAGATGGGGTGCAGCGGGTGCTCGTTGAGCTCGCTGCCGGCCAGCACCGGCGTCCACTCGTCGAGCAGGCCGACGAGGGTGCGGATCAGCCGGGTCTTGCCCTGGCCGCGCTCGCCCAGCAGCACCAGGTCGTGCCCGGCGATGAGGGCGCGCTCGACCTCGGGGACGACCGTGTCCTCGAACCCGACGATGCCGGGCAGGGAGGGCTCGCCGGCGGCCAGCCGGGCGAGGAGGTTGGCGCGGATCTCGGCCTTGACGGGCCGGAAGGACGCGCCGCCGGCGCGGAGGGCGCCGAGGGTCGTCGGGGCGGGGGGAGCGGGTGCCGTGGAGGCGGGGTCCGTCACCTCGCCAAACATACGACGAGGATGTGCGCATGTCTCCGTCGTCCGCACTCGTCTCGGGCGCCGACGTCGAAGCGGCCGCCGTGCTGCTCGCCGACGTCGTCCGCCGCACGCCGCTGGAGCACTCCCGCGCGCTGGCCGAGCGGGTCGGTGGGCCGGTGTGGCTCAAGAGCGAGAACCTGCAGCGGACCGGCTCGTTCAAGATCCGCGGCGCCTACACGCGGCTCGCGCGGCTGACCGCCGCCGAGCGGGCGGGCGGCGTGGTCGCGGCCAGCGCGGGGAACCACGCCCAGGGAGTGGCACTGGCCGCCCGGCTGCTGGGCATCCGCGCCCGCGTGTTCATGCCGGTGTCCGCCCCGCTGCCGAAGGTGTCGGCCACTCGCGGCTACGGCGCCGAGGTCGAGCTGGTCGGCGCGAACCTCACCGAGGCGCTGACTGCCGCTGCCGCGCACGCCGAGGCGACCGGGGCGGTGTTCATCCACCCGTTCGACCACCCCGACGTCGTCGCCGGGCAGGGCACGGTCGGCCTCGAGCTGTTGGAGCAGTGCCCGGACGTGGCCACGGTCGTCGTGCCGGCCGGCGGCGGGGGACTGGTGGCCGGGGTGGCCGCCGCCGTCAAGGCGTCGCGGCCGGACGTGCGGCTCGTCGCGGTCCAGGCCGAGGGCGCCGCGGCGCTGCCCGGCTCGCTGGCCGCCGGCCGGCCGGTCCCGATCGCGACGACCGCGACCATGGCCGACGGCATCGCGGTGGGCGCGCCGGCCGAGCTGACCCTCGCCCACGTGCGCGAGCAGGTGGACGACGTGGTGACCGTCTCGGAGGAGGACCTCTCGCGGGCGCTGCTGTTCTGCCTGGAGCGCGCGAAGCTCGTCGTCGAACCGGCGGGGGTCGCCGCCGTGGCCGCCGTCCTCGCCGACCCGGGCGCCTTCCGGCCGCCGGTCGTGGCCGTCGTCTCCGGCGGGAACGTCGACCCCGTGCTGCTGATGAAGATCGTCCAGCACGGCATGTCCGCCGCGGGGCGCTATCTCTCGCTGCGGCTGCGCGTGCCCGACCGGCCCGGGTCCCTGGTGGCCGCCCTCGGCGCGCTGGCCGCCGGCGGCGCCAACGTGCTGGAGGTGGAGCACGCCCGGACCTCGCCGCAGCTGCACGTCGGCGAGGTCGAGATCGCCGTCGTCGTGGAGACCCGGGGCCCCGACCACGCCGACCAGCTGATCGCCGCGTTGCGCGCCGTGGGGTACGCCGTCGAGGTGGGCTGACGCGCGGCACCGATGAGTCCGGCGCCCCGGCGAGGTCGTCCCCGGCATGGAACTCGTGCACCCGTCGCGCAATCGACTCGGGAACTGTCGGTCCCTCGCCCTAGCGTGCCGCTCATGACCTCCGGCAGCACCCCCGCCATCGTGGTCGAGGGGCTCGTCAAGCGCTTCGGCGACACCACCGCTCTCGCGGGGGTCGACCTCGTCGTCCCCGAGGGCAGCGTCCTGGGTCTGCTCGGCCCCAACGGGGCCGGCAAGACGACGGTGGTGCGCGTCCTCGCCACGCTGCTGCAACCCGACGGGGGCCGCGCCGAGGTGGTCGGGCTCGACGTGGTCCGCGAGGCCGCGCAGGTGCGCGCGGCCATCGGGCTCACCGGCCAGTACGCCGCGGTCGACGAGTACCTCACGGGGTACGAGAACCTCGAGATGGTCGGCCGGCTCTACCGGCTCGGCAAGCGCGAGTCGCGGTCGCGTGCCGCGGAGCTGCTGGAACGCTTCGACCTCGCCGACGCGGCGTCCCGGCCGGCGAAGACCTACTCCGGCGGCATGCGCCGCCGCCTCGACATCGCCGCCTCCCTCATCGCCCGGCCTCGGGTGCTGTTCCTCGACGAGCCGACCACCGGCCTCGACCCGCGCAGCCGGCTCGGCATGTGGGAGTTCATCGCCGACCTCGCCGACGGCGGGACGACGATCCTGCTCACCACGCAGTACCTCGAGGAGGCCGACCGGCTGGCCGACTCCATGGTCGTCATCGACCGCGGCCGGGTCATCGCCCGCGGCACCGGTGACGAGCTGAAGGCTCAGGTCGGCGGGCAACGGCTGGAGCTGACGGTCGGGCGTGAGCCGGACGTGATGGTCGTCCTCGACCGGTTGCGGCCGCTCGCGGCGGGCGAGGCGCAGGTCGACGACCAGACCCGGCGGGTCAGCATCCCGGTCAGCGGCGGCACCGACGCGCTCGCCGAGGCGCTGCGGCGGCTGGAGGGCAGCGGCGTCGAGGTCCTCGACGTCGGGCTGCGCCGCCCCGACCTCGACGACGTGTTCCTCACCCTGACCGGCCGGGGCACCGACGAGGCCGGCGAACCCGGCGCCGAGCACGCGGCCGGCCGGGAGCCCGCCACGACGTCCGGAGGTGCCCGATGAGCGCCCTGTCCGCGGTCGTCGCCGACAGCGCGACCATCACCCGCCGCAACCTGATCAAGGTCAAGCGGGTCCCCGACCTGATCGTGTTCGCGACCCTGTCGCCGATCATGTTCGTGCTGCTGTTCCGCTACGTCTTCGGCGGCGCCATCGAGGTGCCGGGGGACGTGAGCTACGCGGAGTTCCTGCTGCCCGGGATCTTCGCCCAGACCATCGTGCTCGGGAGCACGACCACGGGGGCGAGCCTGGCGGAGGACCTGCAGAAGGGGCTCATCGACCGGTTCCGGTCCCTGCCGATGTCGCGGTCGGCGGTGCTGATCGGGCGCACGGTCGCCGACCTCGGGCTGAACGCGATCTCGATCTTCGTCATGGCGTTGACCGGGCTGGCCGTCGGCTGGCGGATCAACAGCTCGGTGCCGGAGGCGATCGGCGGCTTCCTCGTGCTCCTGGTCTTCGCCTATGCGATCAGCTGGCTGATGGCGGTGGTGGGCCTGCTCGTCCGCACCCCGGAGGTCGTCAACAACGCCAGCTTCATCGTCATCTTCCCGCTGACCTTCGTCGCCAACACCTTCGTGCCGCTGGAGAGCTTCCCGCCGGTGCTGCAGACCTTCGCCGAGTGGAACCCCGTGTCGGCCGTCGTCCAGGCCGCCCGGGATCTCTTCGGCAACACGGTGGCCGGGGCGCCGCCGCCCGACGCGTGGTCGCTGCAGAACCCGGTGGCGTACACGCTGTTGTGGACCGTCGGCTTCCTCGCGGTGTTCGTGCCGCTGGCCGTGCGCCTGTACAGCCGGACGTCCACCCGCTGATGTCGTAGCAGGATGGCGTCGATGAGCCTCACCGATGCCACTCCTGCCAACCCGCTGCTCTCCCCGTCGCCGCTGCCGTTCGAGCTGCCGCCGTTCGCCGACATCACGCTCGAGCACTGCCGGGACGCCGTGCTCGCCGGCATGGCGGAGCAGCGGACCGAGGTCGCGGCGATCACGGGGTCGGCGGAGCCCCCGACGTTCGAGAACACGGTGGTCGCCCTGGAGCGGTCCGGCCGGCTGCTGCGCCGCGCCAACGCCGTCCTGGGCAACCTCTCCTCGTCGGTGTCGACGCCGCGGCTGCGGGAGATCGAGCGCGAGCTGGCCCCGGTGCAGTCGGCCCACGCCGACGCCGTCCGGCTGGACCCGGTGCTGTTCGCCCGGATCGACGCCGTGCACGAGGCGCGCGAGACGGCGGGGCTCGATCCGGAGTCGCTGCGGCTGGTCGAGCGCTACCACCTGGACTTCGTGCTGTCCGGGGCCCGGCTCGACGAGGCCGGCCGCGCCCGGCTGACCGAGCTCAACTCCCGGCTGTCGGAGCTGTCGACGACGTTCGCGCAGAACCTGCAGGCGGCCACCGAGGCCGCCGCCGTCCAGGTGGACGACGTCGCCGCGCTCGACGGCCTGGGCGAGGAGGAGATCGCGGCCGCGGCGCGGGCCGCCGCCGACCGCGGGGTCGAGGGGCACCTGCTCACCCTGGTCCTCCCGACCGGTCAGCCGGTGCTCGCCAAGCTGCGGAACCGGGAGCTGCGGCGACGGGTGTTCGAGGCCTCGGTCGGCCGGGCGTCGTCCGGGGAGCACGACAACGGGCCGGTCGCCGTCAGCATCGCCCGGCTGCGCGCCGAGCGGGCCCGGCTGCTCGGGTTCACGACGCACGCCGACCTCGTGCTGGCCGACCAGACCGCCGGTACCGCGGAGGCGGTCGACGCGATGCTCGCCACGATGGTCGGTCCGTCGGTGGCGAACGCGCAGGCCGAGGCGGCCGTCCTCGCCGAGGTCGCGGCCGCCGACGGCGTGGAGCTCGCCGCCTGGGACTGGGCGTTCTACAGCGAGCGGGTGCGGGCGGAGCGATACGCCGTCGACACCGCGGCACTGCGCCCGTTCTTCGAGCTGGACCGGGTGCTGGTCGACGGTGTCTTCCACGCCGCCGAGCGCCTCTACGGATTCCGGTTCACGCCGCGGGCCGACCTGGCCGGCTACCACCCCGACGTCCGGGTCTGGGAGGTCACCGACGCCACCGGTGCCGCGGTCGGCCTGTACCTCGGCGACTTCTTCGCGCGGGAGGGCAAGCGCGGCGGGGCGTGGATGAGCAGCTTCGTGTCGCAGTCGGGGTTGCTGGGGACCCGCCCCGTCGTCGTCAACAACCTCAACGTCAACCGCGCCGCGCCCGGGCAGCCGACCCTGCTCACCCTGACCGAGGTCGACACGCTGTTCCACGAGTTCGGCCACACGCTGCACGCGCTGAGCTCCGCGGTCACCTACCCGCGGTTCGCCGGGACGGCGGTGCCCCGGGACTTCGTCGAGTTCCCCAGCCAGGTCAACGAGATGTGGGCGATGTGGCCCGAGGTCCGCGACCACTACGCCCGGCACGTCGGGACCGGCGAGCCGCTGGCGGCCGAGGTCGTGACGGCACTGGAGGCGGCGGCCCTGTGGGGCGAGGGCTTCGGCACGCTGGAGTACCTGGCGGCGACGCTGCTCGACCAGGCCTGGCACCGGATCACGCCGGAGACCGAGATCGGCGACCCGGCCGAGTTCGAGGCGCGCGCCCTCGCCGCCGCCGGGGTGGCGTCGGACCTGGTGCCGCCGCGGTACCGGACGACGTACTTCCAGCACGTCTTCGCCGGTGGCTACTCGGCCGGCTACTACTCCTACATCTGGTCCGAGGTCCTCGACGCCGACATGGTCGACTGGTTCGAGGAGAACGGGGGGCTGCGCCGGGAGAACGGCGACGTCTTCCGTGAGCGACTGCTCGCCGTCGGCGGCTCGGTCGACCCGCTGGAGGCGTTCCGTGCCGTCCGCGGCCGCGACGCCGACCCCGGACCGTTGCTCCGCCGCCGCGGCCTCGCCGCCTGAGCCCTCGGCCGGGCTCTTGCGGTGTTCCTCGCGCTCCTGCGGCGCTGCAGCACCGCAGGAGCACGGGCAACACCGCAACAGGCCGCCGCCCGGCCACCGAGAGCTGCATTGCGGGTGTTCCTCGCCCTCTGCTGGTCCTGCAGCACCCGTGACGCGCGAGGAACACCCGCAACGGGTCGCCGCCGACGGGCGAGAGCCGCGGGTCAGAGCCAGGGCAGCTCGAGCACCAGGTCCAGGTCGTCGGGGGCCTCGCCCTCGCGGACGAGCCGGTTGGGCTGGTGGTGGCCGCACCGCGTGCAGCGGTGGACCACCTGCCAGCCCTTGCCCGACTTCTCCACCAGCCCGATCGGCTCCATGAGCGACCGGCACTCGCTCGCCCGGTCGCCGGGCAGGTCGTCGACGTGCAGCGACCAGAGGCAGTACGGGCAGTGGTTGCGGTAGTGCCCGTCGCTGTTCGCCGGGACGGCGAGGTGGCAGTGGCCGCACTCGAAGCCGGTGTTCTCGGCGCGGCGGGAGCGCGCCATGCGCGGGAGATCCGCCCCGGTCAGGGGACGAACGGCTCGATCGCGACGACGTCCACGGTGATGTCCCGGCCGTTGGGCGCCTGGTAGGTCACGGTCGCGCCGGGCTTCGCGCCCATGATCGCCGCACCGAGCGCGGACTCCGGCGAGTAGACGGTCAGGTCCGTGGTGCCGGCGATCTCGCGGGAGCCGAGCAGGAACTTCTCGGTCTCGTCGTCGCCGGTGAAGCGGATGGTGATCACGGTGCCGGTCGCCGCGTGCGACGCCTCGGTGGGGGCGTCGCCGACGGTGGCCTTGCGCAGGATGTCCTCGAGCTGCCGGATGCGGCCCTCCTGCTTGCCCTGCTCGTCCTTGGCCGCGTGGTAGCCGCCGTTCTCCTTGAGGTCGCCCTCCTCGCGGCGGGCGTTGATCTCGGCGGCCATGGCGGGGCGGTTGGCCACCAGCTGGTCGAGCTCGGCCTTCAGCCGGTCGTGGGCCTCCTGGGTCAGCCAGATGCCCTGCTCGTGCTCAGTGGGGGTGGTCACGCCGGGGTACTCCTGCAGCTCGGGGGTCACCGTCCGGTCAGACGGCGCTCACGGTGATCCGCCAAGCTAACACCGGGCTCGGAGCCGGTGCACACGTCGACGGGAGTTGCGGAACCTACCCCGTCCCGGAGTGACCCGTGGCACACCACACCCGTCCGGGTGCCCGCCCGCCGCACCCTGTCCCCGGCACGGGGGATGATGGCCCGGTGACCGACGCAGACCAGCTCCGGCTGCTCGCCGTGCACGCCCATCCCGACGACGAGTCGAGCAAGGGCGCCGCGACGATGGCCAAGTACGTCGCCGAGGGCGCCCGCGTCATGGTGGCCACGTGCACCGGCGGCGAGCGCGGATCGGTGCTCAACCCGGCCCTCGACAAGCCCGAGGTGTGGGAGCGGCTCCCGGAGATCCGCACCGAGGAGATGGCCCGTGCGCGGGAGATCCTCGGCGTCGAGCAGGAGTTCCTCGGCTTCGTGGACTCCGGGCTGCCCGAGGGCGACCCGCTGCCGCCGCTGCCCGAGGGGTGCTTCGCCCTGCTGCCGCTGGAGGAGGCCGCCGCGCCGCTGGTGGCGCTGATCCGCCGGTTCCGCCCGCAGGTGATCACGACCTACGACGAGCGGGGCGGCTACCCGCACCCCGACCACATCAAGACGCACGAGATCTCGATGTACGCGTTCGAGGCCGCGGGTGACCCGGACCGCTATCCGGAGCTCGGGGAGCCCTGGCAGCCGAGCAAGCTCTACTACCACATGACGTTCACGCTGCCCCGGATCCGGGCGCTGCACGAGGCCATCGTCGCGTCCGGCCAGGAGTCGGCGTACGCCGAGTGGCTCGAGAACTGGGACCCGGAGCACGACATCTCCCACCGGGTCACCACGAGCGTCGCGTGCGCCGAGTACTTCCCGCTGCGCGACGCCGCCCTCATCGCCCACGCGACCCAGATCGACCCCACGGGCCGGTGGTTCGCCGTCCCGATGGAGCTGCAGCAGCAGGTCTGGCCGACCGAGGACTACGAGCTGGCCCGCTCGCTGGTCGACGTCGCGACGCCCGAGGACGACCTCTTCGCCGGCATCCGCTCCGAGGTGACGGTCCGATGACGATCGTGTGGGCGGCCAGCGACCAGCTCCCCGAGGACGTCGGCAAGTCCGGGCCGTTCGGTCTGCTCCTGCTCGTGCTCGGCCTCATCGCCGTCGGTTTCCTGGTGCGGTCGATGACCCGCCACCTCAAGCGGGTGCCGGTGAGCTTCGACCCGGTCGAGGAGGAGCCCGGCGTCGACGTCCCCGACACCCCGGAGGAGCTGCTGCAGGAGCGCCGGGAGCCGGGTGCGGACGTCCTCGACACGCTGAGACGGGCGCCGAGGGCGATCGAGCCCCCGCGCGAGGACGGGCGCGGCTCCGGCTCTGCCGGCTGACCGCGCCCGCACTCCCGCTCACCAGGTGTGGGCGACGTCGATCACCACGCGCGCGTCGTTCCCGGGCCCGTCGAGGACCGTGACACGGAAGGGCAGCCGCGCCCGGACGCCGAGCCCGATCGTGCTGTAGCCCTCGAACGAGCCGCCCCACGCCACCTGCCGGAAGGTGCTGTAGCCGGACACGTCCACCGCCTCCGTGCGTGGGGCCGGGTCGTAGGTCGAGTGGCCGGCGTGGTCGTAGGCCGGGCTGCGCACGACGACCTGCAGGTCCGCGGCCCCGCGCAGCGGCACGGCGTCGCCCCTCCCGTCCTCGGTGAAGACCGACACGTAGCGGACGTCGTAGCCGACGTCCCTGCCGCCGGCGCCGTCGACGTCGACCACCAGGCGGTCGAAGCAGTCGTGCCGGCCCGCGCGGATGTCGTCGACCCGGCCGGTGCCCAGCGGGCCGGCCGCCTCGGGCAGCGAGCCCCAGGCCGTCGCGCAGCCGGCCGCGGGCGCGGCCGACGCAGGTGCGGCGAGGGCGGTGGCGCCGAGGACGGCGCCGCCGGCGAGGGCGGTGACGAGGCGGCGCGTGCAGCGGGTCCGGCGGGGCGTCGGCTGGATGGACATGATGGCCTCCGAGGGGAGTGGAGCTGATGTCCGGCAGAGTCCGCCGACGCGCCGATTAGCAGCAACGGGCTGAGATGTCCAGAACCGACGAAGCTCCGGCGTGTTGCTTGGCAAGGTGCCGCATCGGTCACCGCTCGATCACCGAACGGCTGGGCGTCATCTGACAGGCGACGGACGGCCTGGCGATCCGCGGCCCGGGAAGACGTGTGATACCCCACTGACATGGTGCGGAAGATGTGGGTTATCTTTCCGCCATGCCTCCGCTGCCCGTCCTCGTGGCCTGCCGCCACGTCGACAACGGCCGGCTGAGCAGCACTCTCTGTCCGTCGACCTAGAGCCGACGCGTCCGATCCCATTCCCGGCGCGCGGTCCGTCGACGTGCGCCCCCTGGCCCCAGGCTCCGTCGTCGCCGTGCGCCTCCGCCCAGACGAGGACCCATGACCACCCATCGCACCACCCGCCGCCGCGCCCTCGCCCTCATGGCGCTGGTACCGCTCGCCGCCGCACTGGCCGCCTGCGGCGACGACTCCGACTCCAGCAGCTCCGGGGGCTCCGACAGCTCCGGCGGTTCGGGCGTCGCCGACGAGCTCCGTCTCGGCTACTTCGCCAACGTGACGCACGCGGCCGCCCTCATCGGCGTCGACCAGGGCCTGTTCGCCGACGAGCTGGGCGACACGAAGCTGTCGACCCAGGTCTTCAACGCCGGCCCCGACGTCGTCGAGGCAGTCTTCGGTGGCGCGCTGGACATCGCCTACATCGGCCCCAGCCCCGCGATCAACGCCTACGGCCAGAGCGACGGCGACGCTGTCCGGATCATCTCCGGGGCCGCCTCGGGCGGTGCCCAGCTCGTCGTCCGGGACGGCATCGACTCCCCGGAGGACCTGCAGGGCACGACGCTGGCCACGCCGCAGCTGGGCAACACCCAGGACGTCGCACTGCGCACCTGGCTGACCGACGAGGGCCTCGAGAACAGCATCGAGGGCGGCGGCGACGTGACGATCGCGCCGACGGCGAACGCCGACACGCTGGGACTGTTCCAGTCCGGCGATCTCGACGGCGCCTGGCTGCCCGAGCCGTGGGCCTCCCGCCTGGTGCTCGAGGCCGGTGCCCACGTGCTGGTCGACGAGCGCGACCTGTGGGACGACGGCCAGTTCGTCACCACGAACATCATCGTGCGCACCGAGTTCCTGGAGCAGTACCCGGACACGGTCGCCGCCTTCCTGCGCGGACACGTCGCCGCCGTCCAGCTCGCCGAGAGCGACCCCGACGCCGCCAAGGCCGCGGTGAACGCCGGGCTGGAGGACGCCGGCAGCTCGGCGCTGGACGCCGAGGTCCTCGACCGCGCCTGGAGCAACCTCTCCGTCACGTGGGACCCGCTGGCCTCGACGCTGGAGGAGTCCGCACAGCACAGCTTCGACGCCGGGACGACGCCGGAGCTCGTGGACATCGAGGGCATCTACGACCTGCGCCCGCTGAACGCCGTCCTCTCCGACCTCGACCAGGAGCCGGTGTCCGCCGGCGGCCTGGGCGAGGACTGACCGAACCGCCAGGAAGGCACGTCATGGCCACGGAACAGCTGACCGTCCGCGAACCGCGGGTCCGCCCCGCAGCCCGTCCGTCGGCGGACGACGGGCGCGCGGCCGCCGTGCGGGTGAGCGGGGTGTCCCAGGTCTTCGAGCGCGGCCGCCCGCCGGTGCTCGACGGGGTGGACCTCACCGTGGCGCCGGGGGAGTTCGTCTGCCTGGTGGGTGCGTCGGGTTGCGGCAAGTCGACGCTGCTCAACCTGGTCGCCGGGCTGGTGCAGCCGACGGCCGGCACGGTCGAGGTGAGCGCGGCCCGTCCGGCGCTGATGTTCCAGGAGCCGGCGCTGCTGCCGTGGCTGACCGCCAGCGGGAACGTCGAGCTGGCGCTCAAGGCGCGCGGCGTCAAGCGCGCCGAGCGGCGCACCGAGGCCGCCCGGCTGCTCTCCCTGGTCAACCTGGCCGACGCCGGGCCCAAGCGGGTGCACGAGCTGTCCGGCGGCATGCGCCAGCGCGTGGCGCTCGCCCGCGCCCTGGCACAGGACAGCAAGGTGTTGCTGATGGACGAGCCGTTCGCGGCGCTGGACGCCATCACCCGCGACGTCCTGCACGTCGAGCTGGCCCGGATCTGGGCCGAACAGCAGCTGTCGGTCGTGTTCGTGACTCACAACGTCCGTGAGGCCGTCCGGCTGGGCACGCGCGTCGTCCTGATGGGGTCGCGGCCGGGCCGCATCGTGCGGGAGTGGGACGTCGAGCTGACCCAGCCCCGCACGATCGAGGCGCCGGGCGTCAGCGCGCTGGCCACGGAGATCACCAGCGAGCTGCACCGGGAGATCAGCCGCCATGCCGCCTAGCCAGACGACGAGCAGCAACCGCACGTCGGACGAGCCGGAGGTCGGGACCCGGGCGATCGAGGCGGGGCTCGACGCCCTCGACAGCACCGCGACGCTGCCGCCGGGCCCGAGCCTGGGCAAGCGGTTCGTGCGGACCGTGCTCCCGCCGATCGTCTTCCTCGCCGCGCTCGTCGGCGTGTGGCAGCTGGCCTACGACGCCGAGATCAAGCCGTCCTACGCGCTTCCCTCGCCCGGCGACGTCGCCGAGGTGTTCTGGGAGCGGGTCACCGACGGCAGCGCGTTCGAGGCGATCTGGACCAGCCTGAGCCGCGGCGCCGTCGGCTTCGCCCTCTCGCTGGTCATCGGCACCGCGCTCGGCCTGGCCATGTGGTGGAGTCGGTGGCTGCGGGCGGCCATCGGCCCGATCGTGAGCGGTCTGCAGAGCCTGCCCTCGGTCGCGTGGGTCCCGGCCGCCATCATCTGGTTCCAGCTGACCGACGCCGCGATCTACACCGTGGTGCTGCTGGGCGCGGCGCCGTCGATCGCGAACGGCCTGCTCAGCGGCATGAAGCAGGTCCCGCCGCTGTTCGACCGCGTCGGGCGGGTGCTCGGGCTGTCGACGCTCGGGCGCACCCGCTACGTGCTCCTGCCGGCCGCGCTGCCGGGCTACCTCGGTGGTCTGCGCCAGGGATGGGCGTTCGCCTGGCGCTCGCTCATGGCCGCCGAGCTGATCACCTACTCGCCGCAGCTCGGGCAGGGGCTGGGCCAGCTGCTCAACGTCGGCCGCGAGCTCTCCCAGATGTCGCTGGTCATCACCTCGATCGCGCTGATCCTCGCCGTCGGCATCGCCATCGAGCTGCTGGTCTTCGCCCCGCTGGAGCGCCGCGTCCTGCTCCGTCGCGGGCTGACCACCACCTGACCGCGCCCGCGCCGGCCCGCACCTGCCGGCCGGCGCGGGACACGGCTCAGAGCGACCGCTGGTAGGTGCCGAAGGCGCGCGTCGCCAGCCAGGCCATCCCGGCGGCCAGTGCGGTCAGCAGGCCGATCCGCTCCCCGACGACCGCCCAGTCCGGCGTCGCCGACAGCGCCTCGCGGGCGGCGACCACCGCCCAGTCCACCGGGTTGTACCGGGCGATCGTGGCCACCCAGTCCGGGGAGAGCCGGGTGTCCATCACCGCCGAGGACAGGAACTGCAGCGGCAGCACGATGAACTGGCTGATCCCGATGAGCGCCTCCTGCTGGCGCAGCAGCAGGGCCAGGGCGTTGGACAGCGAGGCGACGACCACCGAGATCAGCCCGGCGGCCAGCAACGTGACGCCGGCGCCGGCGAGGCCCCCGGGGAACCGCGCCCCGGCCAGCAGGGCGATGCCGAGCACGATGAGCGTCTGCACCGCCGTCGTCAGCGCCTGGTAGGCCAGCGTCCCGATCATCATCGCGCCGCGGCGGACCGGTGAGGCCAGCAGCCGGTCCATGACGCCGCGCTCCATGTCCTCGATGTAGACGGTGCCGGCCCAGCCGCTGGAGAACAGCGCCGTCATGACGACGATGCCGGGGGTGATGAACTCCAGGTAGGACACCCCCGGCTCGGCGAAGCCGGGGATCTCCACCACCGGCCGGAACAGCGAGCCGAAGAGCAGCAGCCAGATGATCGGCTGCACCAGCGTCATCACCGCGAACGCCGGCTGGCGGATGAGCGAGCGGGTGGACCGGGCGGTGAGCGCGGCCGAGTGTCGCAGCAGCTCCCCGCGCGGTGCCGGCGGGAGGGGTGGAGCGGCCGCGAGGACCGCCGTCCCGGTCACGCGGCACCGGCCAGGCTGCGGCCGACGGCGCTCAGGTAGACGTCGTCCAGCGACGGCCGGGACACCGTGACGGCGTCGGCGTGCACGCCGGCGTCCTCCAGGGCGCCGAGCACGGCCGGCACCGCGGCGGCGCCCCCCTCGGTCCGCGCGCGGACGGTGCGCCCGGCGGACGCGGCGGCGGAGAGGCCGCGCAGACCCCGGAGCACCGTCAGCGCGGCGGGCACGTCGTGCTCGGCCACGTCGACCTGGACGGCGTCACCGCGCAGCTCGCGCTTGAGGCCGTCCGGCGTCCCCTCGACCACCACCCGTCCGGCGTCCACGATCGCCAGTCGCGCGGCCATCCGGTCGGCCTCGTCGAGGTAGTGCGTGGTGAGCAGCACCGTGACGCCCTCCTCGACGGTCAGCCGGCCGATCTCGGCCCAGAGCTGCCCCCGGGCCTCGGGGTCCAGGCCGGTGGTGGGCTCGTCGAGGAACAGCACGCGGGGGGCATGCGTGATGCCGAGGGCGACGTCGAGCTTGCGGGCCATCCCGCCGGACCAAGTGCGGACCGGCCGGTCGGCGGCGTCGGAGAGGTCGAAGCGGTCCAGCAGTTCCTGGGCGCGGGCACGGGCGGCGGTCGTGCCCATCCCGTGGATGCGCGCGGCCAGCACGAGGTTCTCCCGTCCGGTGGCGATCGGGTCTCCGGACGGCTTCTGGCCCACCAGCCCGATGCTCCGGCGGACGGCGTCGGGTTCGCGCAGGACGTCGAGGCCGGCCACGAGTGCCGTGCCCGAGTCGGGCCGGGTCAGCGTGGTGAGCACGCGGACGGCGGTGGACTTGCCGGCGCCGTTGCGGCCCAGCAGGGCGAAGACGGTCCCCGGCTCGACCTCGACGGAGAGGCCGTCGAGGGCCTGCACGGGCGGAGCGCCGCGGGTGGAGCGGTAGGTCTTGACGAGGTCCGTGGCGACGAGCGCCGCGGGGGGTGGGCAGGGCATGGCTGTACTCCTCCGGGGGTGGGGGAGCGGGAGCCGTGGCGCCTATCGTGGAGTCGCGCCTCGGACGGGCCACGGTCCGCTCGGGTGTACGGCCCCTGTCCGGTGTTGCCGCACCGGGCAGGGGTTCCCGCCTCGTCGGCGGGGGTCGCTCAGTCGGTCTGGGGGGTCACCAGGACGCGGCCCTCCTCTCCCAGGTGACGCACGGGGTCGGCCATGACCTCGTCCCACGACATGCCGCCGTCGCGCAGCTCGTGCAGCCGGCGCCAGGCCGTCGTCCCGGTGAACGTGCCGGCTCCGATGTCGCGGACGAGCAGGGTCACGAAGTCCAGTTCCGCGCTCAGCAGGCACCGGCGGTAGCGGCTCTCCACCAGGAAGAGCTCGGGCAGGCCGCGCTCCTCGGAGACGGAGAACATCGCGTCGAGGGAGCGCAGGTCGGTGCGCAGCCGCTCGGCCCGCTCGCCCAGCAGGCGGACGACCTCGCCCGGCGGCAGGCCCGGCATCAGCGACAGCGCCGACTCCAGCGACGTCGGGTCGTGCTGCGGGGTGGAGAGGAGTTCGGCCAGCCAGTCCTCGAACTCGTCCTGCCCGGCCGGGGTGATCTCGTAGACGGTCCGCTCGGGACGGCGGCCCTCGCGGACGACCTCCCGGACGGCGACGAGGCCGTGCTTCTGCAGTGACTCGACGACGGAGTACAGGGAGCCGTAGTTCAGCTTGATGCTGGCCTCCTTGCCCCGGGTGCGCAGGGTCGTGGAGATCTCGTAGGGGTGCATCGGCCGTTCCGTCAGGCAGCTCAGCACCGCGAGCGCCAGGGGGTTGTTCACACGCCGTCGGGTCACGGGACCTCCTCGTCGGGAGCGAGTATCCGACTCCGAGTATCAGGGGTCAAGCACTCCTGTTCGCCGTCGGCGCAGCGCTGCGGTCGCCGTCAGCGGGTCGCCGGTCTTACCGTGTAATCACGTAATCAGCACGCTTGAGGAGGCAGTCATGCACGGAGGACGTTTCGCCGATGCCGCATTCGGTCCGGGCCGGGGACCGTGGGCCCGGGGCCGCGCGGCCGGTCGTGGCCGCGGACAGGAGGGCCCGCCGCCGGTCGAGCGCGCCGAGGTCGCCGGCTGGTTCGCCGGCCGGCTGCCCGACGGCTGGTTCACCGGCCCGGCCGAGCTGACCGTCGACCGCGACGAGATCACCGTCGTCGGCCCGCTGGCCGAGCCGGAGGCGGGAGAGGGCGATCCCGCTGCCGCGCGGGCCGGCCGGATCGCGCGGTTCCGCGAGGACACCCGCGAGCAGCGGATGGCGATCGCCGACGCCGCGCAGGAGCGCTACGGCCGGTCGGTGGCGTGGGGCGCCTCCTGCGGCGACGCGCGGGAGCTGTTCACCACGCTGTCGGTCCCGGTGATGACGCGGCTGCGCCAGCCGGAGCGGCTGGTGCTCGACACCCTGGTCGACGCCGGGGTCGCGCGGTCGCGGTCGGAGGCCCTGGCCTGGGCGGTCCGGCTCGTCGGGCGCAACGCCGACACCTGGCTCGCCGAGCTGCGCCAGGCGATGACCACGGTGGAGGAGGTCCGCGCGCGCGGACCCCAGGCCGACTGAGGCACGCTGGCGGGGTGGTCCTCCCGCTGCTGCGCACCGTCTACGGCGACCTCTCGCGGCTGCTCGGCCGGCTGGCGCCGGCCGAGCAGTGGTGCCCGACCGGCTGCGCGGGCTGGACGCCGGTCGACCTCGGGTGGCACATGCTGGCCGACGCCCGGCGGGGGCTGGTGGCACTCGCCACCCCCGCCGACGGGCCGCCGACGACCGACGCGGTCGGCTACTGGCGCTCCTGGCAGCCCAGCGCGGAGGACGACGACCGCGACCTCTGGGCCACCCGCGTCTCGGCCAGCGTGACGGGGGGTCTGGCCGCGATCCGGGAGCCGTACGCCGAGACCGTGGCCGCGGTCCTGGTGTCGGCCACGCGGGTGGACGACGAGGACCTGGTCGCCACGCAGGGGCACGTCCTGACCGTCGCCGACCTGGTCTCCACGCTCGCCGTCGAGGCCGCCGTCCACCACCTCGACCTGGTGGCCCACCTGGACCGGCCCGGACCGGCCGCGGAGGCGCTGGCCGAGGTGCGCCGGGTGCTGGAGGCACTGCTCGGGCAGCCGCTCCCCGCGGCGTGGGACGACGCCACCGCGGCCCGCCGCGGCACCGGCCGGGAACCGCTGTCCGAGGGCGACCGCGCGGCCCTGGGCGAGGCGGCCGACCGGCTCCCGCTGTTCGGGTAGGACACTGGGCCGGTGACCAGCGCCGTCGTCCCGCACACGACCGACGTGCTCGTCGTCGGCGCCGGACCGGCCGGCTCGGCGGCGGCCGCGTGGTCGGCGCGGGCCGGCCGCGACGTCGTCCTCGCCGACGCCGCCGTCTTCCCGCGCGACAAGGCCTGCGGCGACGGGCTGACCCCGCGGGCGATCGCGGAACTGGACCGGCTGGGGCTGGGGGACTGGGCGCGGTCCCGCGCCCGCAACCGCGGGCTGCGCGCGGCCGGGTTCGGCCAGGAGTGGGAGCTGCCCTGGCCCGGCGGCGAGTTCCCCGACCACGGCAGCGCGGTGCCGCGCACCGAGCTCGACGCCCGGATCCGCGAGTGCGCGCTCGAGGCGGGGGCGGCTCCGCTGGAGGGCGCCCGGGCGGTCGACGTCGAGCGGGACGGCGACCGGGTCACCGGCGTCGTGTTCGAGGTCGGCGGCGAGCGGGTCACCGTCGGCTGCGCGCGGCTGGTCGTCGCCGACGGCGTGCGCTCGCCGCTGGGCCGGCTGCTCGGCCGGGAGTGGCACCGCGACACCGCGTACGGCGTCGCGGCCCGGGGCTACCTGCCCTCCGGCCGGGCGGACGACGAGTGGATCTCCTCGCACCTGGAACTGCGCGGCGTCGAGGGCGAGCTGCTGTCGGGCTACGGGTGGGTGTTCCCGCTCGGTTCCGCCGCGGGCGAGGTCAACATCGGCGTGGGGACCCTCGCGACGGCGAAGCGGCCGGCCGGGATCCAGCTCCGGCCGCTGATGGACGCCTACGCCGCCGCCCGCCGGGAGGACTGGCAGCTCGAGGGTCCGGTGCGGGCCCCCGCCTCGGCGCTGCTGCCCATGGGCGGTGCGGTCTCCGGCGTGGCCGGGCCGAACTGGGCGCTGATCGGCGACGCCGCCGGCTGCGTCAACCCGCTCAACGGCGAGGGCATCGACTACGGACTCGAGACCGGCCGCACCGTCGTCGACCTGTTCGACGAGCCGGACTGGACGCGCGCCTGGCCGGCCACGCTGCGGGAGCACTACGGCGAGGCGTTCTCCATCGCCCGCCGGCTCGCCGGGCTGCTCACCGTGCCGCGGTTCCTCCCCGCGGCCGGCCCGGTCGGCATGCGGTCGCGGTCGCTCATGACGGTTGCGCTGCGGGTGATGGGCAACCTGGTCACCGAGGCCGACCGCGACGTCGTCGCCCGGCTGTGGCGTGCCGCCGGGAAGGGCTCGACGCGGCTGGACGACCGCGCGCCGTTCAGCTGAACGGGCTGTTGTACACCGCGAAGTAGACGGCGATGTAGTGGCAGATCGCCGCCACGATCGTCATCGCGTGGAACACCTCGTGGTAGCCGAAGACCCCGGGCCACGGGTTCGGCTTCTTGATCCCGTAGGCGACACCGCCGAGCGTGTACAGGATGCCGCCGGTGGCCAGGAGCACCAGTGACGCGACGCCGGCGATGTGCAGGATGTCGGTGAGGATGAAGACGGCGACCCAGCCCAGCCCGATGTAGAGCGGCACCCCCAGCCAGCGCGGCGCGGTGGGCCAGCTCAGCTTCAGCGAGACGCCGGCGATGGCGCCGGCCCACACGATGACCAGGACCCAGTAGCCGGTCGGCTGGTCGACGGCGAGCAGGGCGAACGGCGTGTAGGTGCCCGCGATGAACAGGAAGATCATCGAGTGGTCGAGCCGCTTCATGATCTTCCAGCCGCGCGGTGACCAGCGGCGCCGGTGGTACAGGGCGCTGATCCCGAACAGCCCGCAGATGGTGAGGCAGTAGACGGCGACGGAGAACCCGGCGCGGGCGCCCTGGACGGCGGCCAGCGGGATGAGGACGGCGCCGGCGACGATGGCGCCGAAGAAGGCGAACAGGTGCAGCCAGCCGCGCATCCGGGGACGGGTGTCGGGGTGGTCCCAGTCCGCGTCGTCGCCGAAGTCGGCCGCGGTCCAGGTGTGCTCGACCCGCTCGCCCTCCTCGTGGACGGCCGTGAGCGCCTGCCCCCGCGGCGCCTGGATCTCCGCCCCGTCGGCCTCGACCAGGATCTCGTCCCGTTGCTCGGGCACACCGCTCATGCTCCGAGGTTACGGAGCCGTAGGTGCCGCTGCACCAGATCGCGGCTGTGAGCTGCCTGTCAACCGGCTGGGCGTCCGACGGCCTCTCCGGGGGTGCGACGGCGGTCGCGCCGGGGCCTAGGGTGACCGGCGTGGGGGTGCGCCAGTTCGTTCGCGATGCCCTCACCCAGCTCTACGAACGCCGCCTGGCGCGGGGGCTGGTCGGCGCCGACACCCCGCGGCACGTGGGCGTGATCGTCGACGGGAACCGCCGGTGGGCGCGGTCGATCGGGCTCGAGGACCCCAACGCCGGGCACCGCCGGGGCGCCGACCGGATCGCCTCGATGCTCGCCTGGTGCGACGAGGCCGGCGTCGAGGTCGTCACCCTCTTCCTGCTCTCCACCGACAACCTCACCCGGCCCGAGCCCGAGCTGCTCCCGCTGTTGCGGATCATCGAGGGCGTCGCCGAGGACCTGTCGGCGCCCGGCCGGCGGTGGCAGCTGCACCCGGTCGGCGCCCTGGAGCTGCTGCCGGCGGAGACCGTGGCCGTGCTCAAGCAGACCGAGGAGGCCACCCGCGACCGGCCCGGGGCGACGGTGAACCTCGCCGTCGGCTACGGCGGACGGCGGGAGATCGCCGACGCCGTCCGCTCCCTGCTGGCCGAGCACGCCACCCGGGGCACGTCCCTGGAGGAGCTGGTCGAGTCCCTCGACGTCGACCACATCGCCGAGCACCTCTACACCCGCGGCCAGCCCGATCCGGACCTGGTGATCCGGACCAGCGGCGAGCAGCGGCTCTCCGGGTTCCTGCTCTGGCAGACCGCGCACTCGGAGTTCTACTTCACCGACGTCTACTGGCCGGAGTTCCGCCGGGTCGACTTCCTGCGCGCCCTGCGGGCCTACTCGGCGCGGCACCGCCGCTTCGGTGGTTGAGAGACTTCCGGTCATGAGTGCTGCGCAGGCCGACCTCGCCCTCGAGTACGTCCGGCTGGGGCTGCGGTTCGACCGGTTGGAGAGCGGGTTCGTCGACGCCTACACCGGGGACCCGCGGGTGCGGGCCGCGGTCGAGGACGAGCCGGCACCGACTCCCCGGGGCCTGCGCGACCAGGCGCGGGTGCTGCTCGGTGAGCTCGACGCCGCCGGTCTCCCGGCCGACCGGACGGAGTTCCTCCGCGGCCAGCTGACCGCGCTGGAGTGCAGCGCGCGGAAGATGAGCGGCGAGCCGGTGGCGTTCCGCGACGAGGTCCGCAGCTACTTCCAGGTGGACGTCGTCCTCGGCGACCCGGCCGAGTACGCGGCCGCGCACGCCGCGCTGGAGGAGCTGCTGCCCGGCGACGGCACCCTCGCCGAGCGCTACGCCCGCCACCGCCGCCGCGAGGAGTGCCCGCCGCAGCGGCTGGAGGTCGCCGTCCAGGCGCTGTCCAGCGCGCTGCGCGACCGGGTGCGCACCGGGTACGGGCTGCCGGAGGCCGAGACGGTGCGGTACGAGGTCGTCACCGACAAGCCGTGGTCGGGCTTCAACTACTACGAGGGCGCCTACCGCTCGCGGGTCGCCATCAACGCCGACCTGCCGCACCGGCTCAGCCAGCTGCCGCACCTCGTCGCGCACGAGTCCTACCCGGGCCACCACACCGAGCACTGCCGCAAGGAGCAGGGCCTCGTCGAGCGCGCCGGGCGGGTCGAGCACACGGTGTTCCTCGTCAACACCCCCGAGTGCCTGATGGCCGAGGGACTGGCCGACCTGGGGGTGCAGGCCTCGATCGGTGACGGGTGGGGCGCGTGGGCCGCCGACGTGCTCGGCGACCTCGGCCTGCGGTTCGACGGCGACCTGGCCGAGCGGGTGTCGGCGGCGGCCGCGCCGCTCAACCGCGTGCGTCAGGACGCCGCGCTGATGCTGCACGACCGCGGCGCCGACCCCGACGACGTCGTCGCCCACCTGCAGCGCTGGTCGCTGGTCAGCGACGAGCGGGCCCGCCAGCAGCTGCGCTTCCTCACCCACCCGCTGTGGCGTGCCTACATCACCACCTACGTCGAGGGGTACGAGCTGCTCTCCCGCTGGCTGGACGCCCGCCCCGCGGAGCAGTCCGGGTCCGACCGCTTCCTGCGCCTGCTGGACGAGCCGCTAACCCCGGCCGTCGTGTCCGGCGAGCTGCAGGCCGCCTGAGGCGCGCGGTGCGGCGGGACCCCCGCGAGGCCCGGCTGCTCGGGCTCTGGACGGCGGGCTGCCTCGCCGTCCTGCTGCTGGCCGGCATCCTGGCGTTCGGCGACCTGTCGCTGCAGTGGCCGGTGTTCGTCGTGCCGCTGGTCTGGGCGCTGGTGGCCGCACGGCCGCGCCGCGGGACCGGCCGCGACGCGCTCCCGGAGGCCGAGCCCTTCCCGGCCACCCGGGAGGCGCCGACCCTGCCGCGGGTGCCCCCGGAGCGGTTGCCCCGGGACTGGTGATCCCCTCCGGGACCGGCCGGACGGGTGGTGCGGCTGGTGCTCCGTTCGAGGGACACGTGGCCCGCCCGACATGTTCCTGTCACTTCCCGGGCCTAGCGTCCGGGATGGACGACGGGGATCCCTCCGGCGTCCACGGGAGGCCCGGTTGGTGCTGACGAGTTCGTCGACCAGGAGGGCCGGTACCCGGCTCTCCAGCCGGGGCCCGGCCGCCTTCGAGCCGGGGTGCGCTGTGCACCCCACGGGAGTCGATCCGTGACCACTCGCCGCCGCACGTTCGTCCTCGACACCTCCGTCCTGCTCTCCGACCCGGGCGCGATGCGCCGCTTCGGGGACTCCGACGTGGTCCTCCCGCTGGTCGTCATCGGTGAGCTCGAGGACAAGCGGCACCACCCCGAGCTCGGGTGGTTCGCCCGCCAGGCCCTGGGGATCCTCGACGATCTGCGCGTCTCCCACGGGCGGCTCGACGCCCCGGTCCCGATCGGTGACGACGGCGGCACGCTGCACGTCGAGCTGAACCACAGCGACCCGTCGGTGCTCCCGGCCGGCTTCCGCAACGACAGCAACGACAGCCGGATCATGGTGGTGGCGCTGAACCTGCGCGCCGAGGGCCGGGACGTCTGCCTCATCACCAAGGACGTGCCGCTGCGGGTCAAGGCCGCCGCCGTGGGCCTGGACACCGACGAGTACCGGGTGATGGAGGCCGTCGACGCCGGGTGGACCGGGATGGCCGAGCTCTCTCTGGAGGACGCCGAGCTCGACAGCCTCTACGACTCCGGCGAGGCCTTCGTGCCGGCCGCCGCGGAGATGCCGGCGCACACCGGGCTGGTGCTGCTCTCCTCCCGCGGGTCGGCGCTGGGCCGGGTCACGCCCGACAAGCAGGTGCGGCTGGTGCGCGGCGACCGGGAGGCGTTCGGCCTGCACGGGCGGTCCGCCGAGCAGCGGGTGGCGCTGGACCTGCTGCTGGACCCGGAGATCGGCATCGTGTCGCTCGGCGGCCGCGCCGGCACCGGCAAGTCGGCGCTGGCCCTGTGTGCCGGGCTGGAGTCGGTGATGGAGCGTCGGGCGCACAAGAAGGTCGTGATCTTCCGGCCCCTCTACGCCGTCGGCGGCCAGGAGCTCGGGTACCTGCCGGGCAGCGAGGGCGACAAGATGTCGCCGTGGGCGCAGGCGGTCTACGACACGCTCGGCGCGCTGGTCTCCCCGGCGGTGACCGACGAGATCGCCTCCCGCGGCCTGATCGAGGTGCTGCCGCTGACCCACATCCGCGGCCGCTCGCTGCACGACTCCTTCGTGATCGTCGACGAGGCGCAGTCCCTGGAGCGCGGCGTCCTGCTGACGGTGCTGTCGCGGCTGGGCTCCGGCTCGCGGGTGGTGCTCACCCACGACGTCGCGCAGCGGGACAACCTGCGGGTCGGCCGGCACGACGGCATCGCGGCGGTCATCGAGGCGCTGAAGGGCCACCCCCTGTTCGCGCACGTGACGCTGACCCGCTCGGAGCGCTCGCCGATCGCCGCGCTGGTCACCGAGATGCTGGAGGACCTCCCCCTCTGACCCGCCCGCCGGGCGGCGTTTGCGGTTGTCCTCGCGCTCTTGCGGTGTTGCACCGCCGCAAGCGCGCGAGGAACACCGCAGAGGCGCCCGGTCAGGGGCGCCGACGGCCACGCGCGAAGGCCCGCCGCAGCCGGTCGCCGACAGCTCGCGGCGCACCGAGGTCGGACCAGATCCACCGCGCGACCTCCCGCCCGGCGTCGCGGATGGCGTCCTCGCGCTGCTTCTCGTCGAAGACGGCGTCCCCGGGGTCCTGTCCCGGCCGGAGCAGCCGCCCGTACTTGACCCGCCCGTCGAACTCGGCGACGGTCCGCTCCTCCTCCCAGCTGAAGTCGCACCGCCCGAGGAACTCGCCACGTGCGCCGTACACCGGCGTCTGCAGGTCGGGCGCAGGGAGGCCGAGCCGGTGGATGAGCACCCGGCTGCGGCTCTCTCCGACGCTCTCGCTGCGTCCGTCCGCGAAGCTCACCACACGCGCGGCCCGCCGTGCTCGGTGCACCGGACCCATCTCCGCGAGGGCGCGTTGCAGCAGCTCGCTGGTCGTCTGCTTCCGGGACAGGGCGGCGTCGGCGACGACGACGGCGGACTCGAACGGCGTCGTCCGCGCGAGGTCGAGCACGGTGCGGGTGACGTCGGTGACCGGGACGTCGTCGACCTGCGCCACGGACTCGTCCGGCAACCGGGCGACGTGCAGGTGGACGCGCGCGCTCCCGCTGCCCGCGGCCGGCGGACGGCGCGTCACGTGCACCCGGGCGGCGGGGATACGCCAGAGCGGCAGGTCGTGGAGCAGTGCCGCCGAGGCGTGGCTGACCACTCCCGGTACCCGCAGTCCGGCGACGGTCGCCAGCAGGCGGAGTCGCTCGTCGGGGGCGACGTCCGGACCGAGGTAGGCGCCCCGCTGGAGCCGGACGAGTTCTCGTCGCCGCACCAGGCGGGCGAGTTCGTCGTCGGAGAGTCCTCGGGCGAGGGCGATGGGACGCAGCAGCAGCGGGTGGTCGTCGGGAGTCACCCGGCGAGCGTCGTGAGCGATCCGGCCGATCGGGCGCCCGGGAGCGGATCTGTGGACAGCGCCCGGATACGTCTGCGGTGTTCCTCGCGCCTTTCCGGCACTGCAACGCCGCAGAGGCACGAGGAACACCGCAGAAGCGCGGGAGGGGGGCGGTGTCAGGGGGCCGGCGTGGACTCCGGCTCGGGCTCCGTCGCCGGCTGGGCGTGCCGCGACGGCTTCTCCGCGGGGGTCCGCGGACGGGCGACGGCGGAGAGCAGCGCGACCACTGCCCAGGCCGCGACCAGGCACCAGGGGAGCCGGGTCACCATGTCGTCGAGCGTCAGGTCTCCCCGGTACCCCATGGCGAGCACCGGCAGGGCCAGCACCAACGCGAGCCCGAGGACCTCCCAGCGCAGCGGGTTCATGCCTCGACGGCCTCCAGCCGCTCACAGAGGAGAGAGGCCCAGCGGTGGGCGGTGGCCCGGGCGCCGTCCAGCAGCGCCACCGGGACGGCGGCGCGGGACAGCACGGCGGCGGGATCGGCGGTGAGGTCGGTGTCCTGGACCATGAGGGCGTCCACCCGCGGGAGGGCCTCCAGCCACGGACCGACGTCCTCGGCCTTGCGGGTGGCCTCGACGACCGCCCAGACCGCGGACGGCGCCCAGATGGCCAGCATCTGCTCGAGCCAGGTGCGCCCGCCGGACCGCAGCGGCGCGTCGACGGCGACGACGGTCAGGCCGCCGGCGTGCGCGGTGTCCTGCTTGCGCTCCATGGCCATGTCGACCGAGGAGATCCGGCTGGCCTGGGGGACCAGGCCGGCCAGGTCGCCGCGGCTGGCCCACTGCAGCCGGTCCGGGTCCAGCCGCAGGGAGGCGGCGAGGGAGCGGGCGGCCGCGAGGGTCTCGGCGCCCGGACCCACCACGAGGAGGACCTCGCCCGGGCCGTTGGGGACCGGCGGCGCCGCCGGCAGCATCGCCAGGACGCGGGTGAGCGCGGCGTAGGTGCCGTTCGCCGCGATGTCGGCCGCGAAGCCGCCGCCGAGCAGCGCCTCGGGCAGGCCGAGCGCGCGCAGCCGGGTGACGACCCCCACCGCCTCGATCATCCGCGGGTCGACCATCGCGCCGGTCGGCACGAGGGCACCGGAGCGCTCGCGGATCGAGGAGACGACGACGGCGCCGCCACCGCCCTGCACGGCGCCGACGCGGGACGTCGGCAGCGAGGTGACCGTGGCCAGGCCCTGCGGAGCGCGGGCAGAGGCGACGCGGGCCACGGCCTGCCCGGGCACGGGGGGACGACGGCGTGCCGGCGGCACCGGCGGGCGGCCACCCAGCAGCGGCGGGATCGCCAGCTGCGCGCCCGGGGTCCGCGGCGGCAGCAGCGAGAGCGGCGGCAGGATCGCCGTGGCGTCCAGGGCCAGGGGAGCCGGGTCGCTCGCCGTCGGGGCGAGGACGTCGGCCACGACCTCCCACTCGTCGGACTCCGCGGCACCCTCGACCCAGCCCTGGCGCTGCGCGGGAGCGGCCACCGGACGCTGGGAGGCGTTGGCGAGCACGCCCCGCAGGATGTCGGTGAGGACGTCGTCGGAGGTGTCGTGCGCCAGGGCGGCGCGCAGGACCTCGGCCATCGCCTCCTCGCGGACGGTGGCCGGACCGGCGGCGAGCTCGGGCTCCGACAGCCACTCCGGCACGACCGGGGACTCCGTCGCGCTGGCGAACTCGGTGGTCACCGGCTCGACCCGGCCGGCCTCGCGCTCGGCGGCGATCTCCGCGGCTGCCACCGCGGCGGCCTGCTCGGCGCGCAGCCGGGCGGCTCCGCGCTCGGCGGCCAGGAGCGCCGTCCGCCGCTCGGCGACGAGACGGCCGGCCTCCTCCTCCGCGGCGATGCGGGCGGCCTCGGCGGCCGCGGCCTGCTCGGCGGCGAGACGGGCGGCCTCGGCCGCGGCGGCCTGCTCCGCGGCGAGACGGGCGGCCTCCTGCTCGGCGGCCAGACGCGCGGCCTCCCGCTCGGCGAGGACGCGGGCGGCCTCGGCGGCCGCGGCCTGTTCGGCGGCGATGCGGGCGGCCTCCTGCTCGGCGGCGATGCGGGCGGCCTCCTGCTCGGCGGCGATGCGGGCGGCCTCCTGCTCGGCGGCCAGGCGAACGGCCTCCTGCTCCGCCGCGATCCGGGCGGCCTCCTGCTCGGCGGCCAGGCGAACCGCCTCCTGCTCCGCGGCGACGCGGGCGGCCTCCTGCTCGGCCGCCAGGCGGGCGGCCTCCTCCTCGGCAGCGATGCGGGCGGCCTCCTGCTCGGCGGCGACGCGCGCCTCCTCCGCCTGCTCGGCGGCGAGACGGGCGGCCTCCTGCTCGGCGGCGATGCGGGCGGCCTCGGCCGCCGCGGCCTTCTCGGCCTCTGCCCGCTGCTTGGCCAGGCGGGCGGCCTCGCGCTGGGCGGTGATCCGTGCGGCCTCCTGCTCGGTGGCGAGACGGGCGGCCTCGGCGCGCTGGGCGGCGGCCTGCTCGGCGGCGGCCCGGTCGGCCGCAGCCTGCTGCACGGCGGCCAGCGCGGCGGCCAGCCCGGCGCCGGCGGCGGGCGCGGCGGAGGCGGAGGTGCGACGGCCGGGGCGAGCCGAGCCGGCCGGGGTGCCGGCGGCAGGCGACGTGGCGCGGGTCTGCGGTGCCGCGGTGGCCACCGCCTCCTCGACGGCGGCGCGCACCTCGGAGTCGTCGCTCACGACCTGGGCCAGGGCCGAGGTGAACAGCGACGGAGCGGCGGGCTCGTCGAGGTCCAGCGGCGGGGTGGCCGGCGGACGGGCGGCGGCACCGGTCCGGGCGCGCTGCGGTGCTGCAGCGCGGGCGGCGGGCGCGGCGGCGGCAGTGCGGGCGGCCGGCGCCGAGGCAGCGGGAGCCGTGGACCGCGAGGCGGCGGGACGGCTCGCGGCCGCGGCCCGGGTGAAGCTGCTGCGCGAGTACACGTCCAGCTCCGGCGCGTCGCCGCCCCCGTGGCCGAGGAGGCCGGCGAGCTCGTCGACCGGGTCGGGCCGGGACGCGCGTGCTCCATCTCGGCCCGCCCGACCCCGTGCCGGCTCGGAGCGCGGCGGGGTGTAGCCGTCGTCGTCCCAGTCGTCGACGAACCGGTCGTCCCGGCTCAGCGCGGCCTCGATCCGGCGGCGGGAGTCCGACAGCGGCGCGGGACGGCGGGCCGGCACCTCCTCGACCTCGGCGATGTAGCGCTCGCTGGCGAAGAAGCCCATGACCCCGCCACTGCGGGTCTTGCGGACGGCGACGACCTTGGCGGTCGAGCCGTACTTCTCCCGCGCGGCGGCGATGGCGCCCTCACGCGTGGTTGCCTCAACGGATGGCAACGGCACCGTTCACCACTCCCAGTGACTCGATCGTGGCCGTCCGGGAGACCTCCGAGTAGGAGATCACCGGCAGCCGGGGCAGGACCTGGCGCATCAGGCGGGACAGAGCCGCCCTGACCTGGGGGGAGCACACGAGCACCGGGGCGAAGCCGTGGCGTTCGGCCTCCTCCAGGTGTCCGGAGCACCCGGTGACGAGCGCGTCGACGTTGCCGGCGTCCAGCGCCAGCACCTGACCGGCGTCGCTCTGGCGGACCGACTCGAGCAGGCGCTGCTCGAAGCCCGGGTCCAGCGTGAGGACGTGCAGTCGCTCGTCGGGGGTGACGTAGGGGTGGCTGATCGCGGCGCCGAGCGAGCCGCGGACGGCCTCGACCAGCCCGTCGAGGTCGCTGGAGGTCTTCGCCCGCACCGACAGCGCCTCGAAGATGCGCACCAGGTCGCGGATGGAGACGTTCTCCGCGAGCAGGGCGTGCAGCACCCGCTGGACCTCGCCCAGGGTGAGCAGCGCGGGGGTGAGCTCGTCGACGACGATCGGGTGGGTCCGCTTGACCATCTCCACCAGCAGCTTGACGTCCTCGCGGCCGAGCAGCTCGGAGGCGTTCTGCCGGACGACCTCGGCCAGGTGCGTCGTGATGACCGAGGAGCGGTCGACCACCGTGGCGCCGGCCATCTCGGCCTGCCGCTGCAGCTCCGCGGGCACCCACTTGGCCGCCAACCCGAACACCGGCTCGCGGGTGGCCCGGCCGGGCAGCCCCTCCAGGCCGTCGCCGATGGCCAGGACCATGCCGGCGGGGGAGGAGCCCTTCGCGGCCGGGACGCCGTTGAGCCAGATGACGTACTGGGAGGCCGGCAGGTCCAGGTTGTCGCGGGTGCGCACCAGGGGGATGACCAGGCCGGTGTCCATGGCGACCTTGCGGCGCAGCGCCTTCACGCGGTCGAGCAGGTCACCGCCGCGGGCGGCGTCGACGAGGTCGACCAGGTCGAAGGCGACCTCGAGCTCCAGCGGGTCGACCCGCATCTTCTCGGCGATGGCCTCGGGGGAGTCGGGGCGCGGCTCGTCGTCGCCGGCGGTCGCGGTCTCGGCCTCGTCGTCCTCGGGCACCTCGTCGGTCATCCGGGAGGCCATGAAGAGGAAGAGGCCACCGATGATCAGGAACGGGAGCTTGGGCAGGCCGGGGATCAGGCAGAGCGCGATCGCCGCGCCACCCGCGATCCGCACCGGTTGCTTGAAGCGGCCGAGCTGGGCGATCAGGTCGCTGCCCATGTCGCCCTCGGTGGCCGAGCGGGTGACGATGATGCCGGTCGCGGTGGAGAGCAGCAGGGCCGGGATCTGGGAGACCAGGCCGTCGCCGACGGTCAGCAGCGAGTAGGTGCTGACCGCCTCGGCGGGCGCGAGGCCCTTCTGCATGATGCCGATGGCGAAGCCACCGATGAGGTTGATCAGGATGACGATGATGCCGGCGATGGCGTCGCCCTTGACGAACTTCGAGGCACCGTCCATCGACCCGTAGAAGTCGGCCTCGGCGGTGACCTCGCTGCGGCGCTTGCGCGCCTGCTCCTCGTTGATCAGGCCGGCGTTGAGGTCGGCGTCGATCGCCATCTGCTTGCCGGGCATGGCGTCGAGGGTGAATCGGGCGCCGACCTCGGCCACGCGCCCGGCACCGTTCGTGATGACGACGAACTGGATGATCGTCAGGATCACGAAGATCACCAGGCCGACGATCAGCGAGCCGCCGATCACGAAGTGCCCGAAGGCCTCGATGACCTTCCCGGCGAACCCGTCGCTGAGCACGAGCCGGGTGGACGAGACGTTCAGCGCCAGCCGGAACAGCGTCGCGATGAGGATCAGCGAGGGGAAGACGGCGAAGTCGAGCGGCTTCTTGATCTGCATCGAGACCAGCAGGATCAGCAGCGAGCAGGTGATGTTGAAGCCGAGGAGCACGTCCAGGAAGGCCGCGGGGAGCGGCACCACCAGCATCAGGACGATGGCCACGACGCCGATGGGGACGGCGGCCTTGCTGATGCCCTTCACGGCAGAGACATCGGCAGTTCCAGTCGAGCGGGCACCCGATCCGGACCCACCCGTCCCAGCCGCCCCCCTGTCCCCGGGCATGCGTCGTCGGCACAGCCGTCACGGGTGCGGGACGGCTGCGCGGGGTCGCGCGGACGGGGTCAGGACGCCGCGGGCAGCCTCCTGCGACCGGCCTTCGGGAGGTCCTCGACGTCGGGGGCCTGGAAGCCGGGGGCGTGCATCCCGCCGCGGATGCCCCGGGCACCGAGCTGCATGACGAACGCCAGCACGCGGGCCACCGCGGTGAACAGCTGCGGCGGCACCTCCTGGCCGACCTCGCACGAGGCGTGCAGCGCCCGCGCCAGCGGGATGTCCTGGACCATCGGCACGCGCGCCTCGGCGGCCTTCTCGCGCAGCTTGGCCGCGATGAGGTCGGCACCCTTGGCCACCACCCGGGGGGCGCCCTTCGCCGCGTCGTACTTCAGGGCGACGGCGACGTGGGTCGGGTTGACCAGCAGGACGTCGGCGTCGGCGACGTCGGCCATCATGCGGTTGCGCGACATCGCGAGGGCCGTGGCCCGGCGCTGACCCTTGACGTGCGGGTCACCCTCGGAGGACTTGTGCTCCTGCTCGATCTCGTAGCGGCTCATCTTGAGCTGCTTCATCATCTTCACGCGGACGATCACGTAGTCGGCGATCGCGATCACGAGGCCGGTGACGGCGACGACCCGCAGCATCTGCACGGCCGAGTCGGCGAACGTCGAGACGATGGCGGAGATCGGCAGGGCGCCGGCGGAGGAGACCAGCGCCTGCGCCCGTGTGCTGGTGATGATCACGACCACGCCGAGCGCGGCCGTCTTGATGACCGCCTTCGCCGCCTCCCAGATGCCCTGGGTGCCGAACATCCGCTTGATCCCGGGGAAGGGGTTGAGCTTCTTCAGCGTCGGCTTGATGCCCTTCGCCGAGACGGTGACGCCGCCCTGGGCGGCCGAGGCCACGAGGCCCACGACCATCAGTCCCACCGCGGTCGGCATGAGCGTGGTCAGGAACGCCGTCAGCGCCTGGCCGAGCATCGCCGTGACCCGCTCGGGCACCGGGTCGTCGGCCACCGCGCCGACCTGGACGAACAGCTCGCCGACCGCCTCGTAGGCGTTTCCGGCGAGCATCGGCATGAGCACGCTCGCGGCCGCGATCCCCGCCCACGTCCCCAGTTCCTGGGTCCGTGGGATCTGCCCGTCCTTGCGGGCGTCCTTGAGTTTCTTGGGTGTCGGCTTCTCGGTCTTCTCCCCACCGGGACCGTCCTTGGCCACTAGCTCACCCCCTCACACCGGGAGGTGCGGCCCCACGTGCGCGCGTCCATCAGCCGCTCTTCATGGAGACGATGGCGCGGGTGGCCTGCTCGACGAGCGCGTCGAGGGCCGGGGGCAGCAGCGGGAAGGTCAACCCCAGCAGGGCGAGGGTGAGCATGATCTTCACCGGGAAGCCGATCGCGAAGATGTTCAGCGCGGGTGCCGCGCGGGAGAGCAGCGCGAGGGCGACGTCGGCCAGCAGCAGGACGGCGACCATGGGGCCGGCGATCTGCAGGGCGGCCAGGAACATCATCGAGAAGGCGGTGATCAGCACCTCCCCGAGGTGGTCGGTGGGCACACCACCGCCGACCGGCATCCCCTCGTAGGAGGTCGCGAAGCCGCGGACGATCATCAGGTGCCCGCCGCTGGTGAACAGCAACGTCGTCGCCAGCAGGTAGTGCAGCCGGCCGATCGCGCCGCTGGTGTTCTGCGACAGCGGGTCGTACGCCGGCTGCAGGGAGAAGCCGCCGGTGACGTCGATGAGGTCGCCGGCCATCTGCACGGCGGCGAAGAACACCTGGACGACGAAGCCGAGGCCCGCGCCGATGACCACCTCGGTGACGGCGGCGACGATGACGAAGCCGGCGGTCGGCTCGGGGAGGTCCGGGGCGATCCGGGTGAACAGCGCGACCGACAGGGCCAGCGCCAGCGCTCCCTTGACCGGGGCGGGGATGCTCCGGGTGTTGAACGGCGGGGCGAGCAGGACGAAGCCCGTCGCCCGCGCCGTGGCCAGCAGCAGCGCCACGAGGGTGACTGCCGGGACCTCGAGGTCCATGCCGGTCAGGTCCGCCCGAGCAACCGCGGGAGCGTGTCGAACAGGCTCTGCGTGAAGCTGACCAGTTCCGACAGCACCCAGTTGCCCGTGATCAGCAGGGCGATCGCGACGGCGATCATCTTCGGGACGAAGGAGAGCGTCGCCTCCTGGATCTGCGTGGCCGCCTGGAACAGCGAGATCAGGAAGCCGACCAGCAGCGCGGTCAGCAGGATCGGGGCGGCCACCTTCGCGGCCACCATCATCGTGCGGATGGCGATCTCGGTGACGTCGGCGTCGCTCACGTGTAACTCCCCACGAGGGATGTCGTGATCAACGCCCAGCCGTCGACGATCACGAAGAGCAGCAGCTTGAAGGGCAGCGACACGATCGACGGCGGCACCATCATCATGCCCATCGCCATGAGCGCGGAGCTGACCAGCATGTCCAGCACCAGGAACGGGATGAAGATGACCAGCCCGATGATGAAGGCGCTCTTCAGCTCGGAGAGCACGAACGCCGGGATGAGCGTCGTCATGCTGACGTCCTCGCGGGCCTCGGGCTTCTCCTCGCCGGAGAGCCCGACCATGAGCTCGAGCTCGTCGTCGCGGGTGTTGTGGAGCAGGAACTCCTTGAGCGGGACGACGCCGGTGTCGTAGGCCTGGGAGATCGACATCTCGCCGTCCAGGTAGGGCTGCACGGCGATCTCGTTGATGTTGGAGAACACCGGGCCCATCACGAAGAGCGTGAGGAACAGCGCGATGCCGGTGAGCACCGAGTTCGGCGGCGAGGACTGCAGACCCAGCGCGTTGCGGGTCAGCGACAGCACCACGGCGATCTTGGTGAACGAGGTGCACAGCAGCAGGACCGACGGCGCCACCGAGAGCACGGTGATCGCGAGGATCAGCGTCACCGAGCTGCTCGGGCTGCCGCCGCCCACGGAGATGTCCACCCCACCGTCGACGACGGGGGCGACCGGCGCGGTCGGCGCCGCCGGCGCGGTGGGCGTGGTCGGCGCCGCGGAAGCCGGACCGGCCAGGAGGACGGCCACCACCGCGCAGGCGAGCAGCACCAGGAGCAGGACGGCGGTCCGGCGCAGCGCCGGCGAGGTCGTCCGTGCCGGCGCGCAGGTGGCGGTGGTCATCAGCGTCGGACCGTCCGCTCGCGCATCTGCTGCACGATCCCGCCCCAGCTGCCGCGGTCGAGGACCGAGCCGGCCAGCAGCCCGGTGCCCCGCGCTGCCACGACCCGGCGCGGGCCGGCATCGGCCTCGCTGCCGGTCACGGCGGCCAGCTCACGGTCGGCCAGGGTGGCCTCGACCATCTCGGCGTCCATCTCCGCGAGGAGGGTGACGGTCTGCTCGGTGGCCCCCACGACCAGGACGCGGTCGGCGATGCGGATGACGTTGACCGTGCTCGCCCGGCTGACCCGCTGCGAGGAGACGATCTCGACCAGTCCGTTGGACTGGCCCAGGCCCTTCTTCTTGGCCAGGCGGGCGGCGAACCACAGGATCCCGCCGACGAAGGCCAGCGACAGGACGAGGCGGATCAGCATCCACGTCACGAGTGCATGCCCCCCAGCTCGGCTGCGTCGCTGACGATCTCGCTGATCCGCAGACCGAAGTCCTCGTCCACGACGACGACCTCGCCGCGAGCGATGAGGGTGCCGTTGACCAGCAGGTCGGCCGGCGCGCTCGCGGCGCGGTCCAGCTCGACGACCTCGCCCGGGTGCAGCGAGAGCAGCTCCCCGACGGTCATGCGGGTCCGGCCGATCTCGACGGTGACCTCCATGGCCACGTGCCGCAGGAGCTCCAGGCTGCCGCGCTGCGTGCGCTGCGGCTGGGGGAGCGTGACCTGCAGCGCCAGGGTGGCGGTGTGCTCGGTGCCCTCGTCGGTGGTGCCGTAGAGGGGGACCGCGACGAACATGCCCTTGTCGCGCAGCCCGTCCAGCGCGGTGACCGGGTCCTCGGTGCGCTCGGAGTCCACGCGCACCCGGCCCAGCGCCGAGGCGGCGGCCTCGAGGGCCGGCCGGAGCGCGGTCGGGACGTCCATCGGGCCGACCGGGGAGTTGTCCAGCGCCTCCACGATCTCCGCCGAGAGCACCAGGACGACGTCGCCGGTGACCTCGCCGGAGAGCCGGGCGCTGACCGCCGCGGCCGCCGTCGGGGGCAGCGCGACCAGGTCGGGGTCGGTGACCGCCTCGCCGGGCACCAGGTCCACGGGGGAGGGGACGAGCGAGGCGGCGGCGTGCGCGGCGGCGACGACGACGGCGGAGATCGTCTCGGATGCCTGGACGGTGTCGAGCGAGGCGGTCATGCGGTGTCCTTTGTGGTGTCCCGGGCGGCGTACGGGGTGGGCACGATGGAGGCGGCGAGCCGGCGCCGGTGGTTGCTGGCGATGGCGTAGGCGAACGTGACGTCGTTCGTGGTGACCTCGAGCGGGCTGTCGCGCGGGTGGCGCAGCAGCAGCACGTCACCGATGGCCAGCGAGAGCAGGTCGCTGGAGGAGACCTCGAGCGGGCTGAACCGGATGCTCACGTCGACCGGGACCATCTCCAGCCGGACCGACAGGAGCTCCGCGGCGCGCTGCCGCTTGCGCTGCGCGGCCTCGGACAGGTGCGGCGAGGTGGCGTTGTTCAGCGCGGTGGCGAACGAGGAGAACGGCAGGACGAGGGTCGCCTGTCCGTCGCGGTCGCCGACGGCGAGCTCGAAGTTGGCGACCATCACGGTGTCCGAGCCCGCGGCGGCCTGCGCGAGGGCGGGGTTGTACTCGAGCCCGTCGCGGACCGGCTGGATCTCGGTGATGTGCGCGAAGGCCGCGGCGAACTCCTCGAGCAGCCGGGTCAGCAGCTGGCCGGTGATGGTGGTCTCCATCGCCGTCATCGGCCGGTCCGGCTGGTCGGCCGCCCCGGACCCGCCGAGCATGTGGTCGACGGTGGCCATCGCCATGTCCAGCGGATAGGCCAGCAGCCCCTTGCCGGCCAGCGGCTCCAGGGTGAACGTCGTCAGGAAGTAGGGGTTGGGCAGCGTCGCGACGTAGTCGTCGTAAGACTGCTGCTCGATGCCGAGCAGCTCCATCCGGGCGCCGGTGCGCAGCAGCGTCGTCAGGACCGTCGTGGCCTGGCGGGCGAACGCCTCCTGGGCGATCTGCAGCACGCGGACGTGCTCGCGGGAGAGCTTGGTGGGGCGTCGGAAGTCGTAGGTGCGGGGAGCGCCGCGCCGGCGGCCACCCGCGGACGACGTCCCGGCGCCCCCGGGGACGGGTCCGTTCTCGGGGCGGGTCACCCCTCCCTCATCGGCGGGCCCCGGTCCGGAACTGACCGGCGGCGCGGGACGCCGCCGGTCAGCCGGGGAGGACGTGACGGACGGGAGCCGTGGTGTCCGTGGTGCGGTGCCGGGGGAGCTACTGGGTCACGTACTCCGTGAAGTAGATGTCCATGACCATCTCGGTCCCCGCCTCGTGGTCGGCGTAGGCCTCGACGATCTGATGGCGCAGCGACTCCTTGAGGGCGTCGCGGGCGCCGGTCACGTCGGCCGGCTGGGCCTGCGAGAACGTGGAGATGACCAGGTCGAGGGCCTTGGACCCGTCGACCGCGGCACCGCCGTGGCCACCGCTGGCGGCGTCCTCGGTCAGCTGGAGGGCGATGCCCACCTTGAGGTAGCCGCCGCCGGCCAGGTTCACCGCGATGGACTCCAGCGGGAGCACCTCGCCGGCGACCGGCTCGTGCTCGCCGCCGCCGGCGAAGAACATGAAGTAGGCGCCGGCGCCCAGGCCGACGAGGGCCACCAGCGCGATGATGAGCAGCTTCTTCTTGCCGCCCTTCGCCTCCTCGGGCGCCTCGGCGTCGTCGGTCTTCGTCTTGCTCACGGGTGGCCCCCTTCGGTGGCGGTGGTCGGTGCTGGGGTGGTGGGGCTCGCTGCGGTTCCGGCCTCGAGGCCGGGCAGCAGTTCGTTGGCCTCGGCGGAGGCGGTGGAGAGGACGACGATGTCGACCCGGCGGTTGAGCGTGATCGCGCCGGGGTCGGTCTGCGGCACCATCGGCCGGGTGGAGGAGTAGCCGGTGGCGGCCATGCGGACCTCCGGGACGCCGTCACCGGCGAGGTAGCGGACGACGGTCGAGGCGCGGCTGGCCGACAGCTCCCAGTTGGACGGCCACGGACCGCCGGGGGTCACCGGGAGGTGGTTGGCGTGCCCCTCGACGTCGAGCTGGTTGGGCAGTGCGGCCAGGGCCGGGGCGACCGCGTCGAGGATGGCCCGGCCCTGGGTGAGCAGGGTGGCGCTCTCGGCGTCGAACAGCACCGGGTCGGACACGATGTGCACCACGAGGCCGCGCTCGTCGATCTCGTAGCGGGCCGCGCCGGCGTAGCCGGCGGCGGTCAGCGCCGTGTCGATCTGCTCGCGGACCCCGTCGAGCGCGTCGTACTGGGCCTGGGCCTCGGCGGCCACCGCGGTCGCCTCGGCGGCGGCCGCGGTGTCCACGGAGTCCTCCGCGGACGGGGCCGGGGGGATCTGCACGTCGACCGCGGCGTCGAGGGCAGGGAGGATCGAGGCGTCCTCGCTGGTGCCGGGACCGGTGATGGCCTGGACCGGCGCACCGAAGGCCTCGGCCATGCCCCTGGCCAGGGCGGCGAACTTCTCCTCGTCGACCTTGCTCATCGCGAAGAGGACCACGAACAGCACGAACAGCAGCGTCATCATGTCGAAGGCCGAGACGAGCCACCGTTCGTGGTTCTCGTGCTCCTCGTGTTCGGGGTGCTTCTTGCGACGCCCCCCGTGGCTGCCGCTCACGCGGCTTCCTTGGCGGCCTCACTGGGCGGGATGAGCGAGGTGAGCTTGAGCCGGACGGCGCGCGGGCTCGTCCCGGCCTGGATCTCGGCGATGCCCTCGACCAGCATCTCCATCTGCGCGGCCTCCAGCTCGCTGACCCGGATGATCTTGGCGCCCATCGGCAGGAACCAGAAGTTGGCGGCCATGACGCCCCACAGCGTGGCGATGAACGCCGCGGACACCATCGGGCCCAGCGTCTCCGGGTTGTTCAGGTTCCCCATGACGTTCATCAGGCCGACGATGCAGCCCAGGATGCCGATGGTCGGCGCGTAGCCGCCCATGGCGTTCATGAACTTGGCCGCGACCTTGTCCTCGGCCTTCTTGGCCGCGATCTCGGCCTCCAGGACGTCGCGCAGCTGCTCGGGGTCGGTGCCGTCGATGCCCATCTGGAGGCCGCGCTTGAGGAAGGGGTTCTCGATCTGCTTGACCTGGGCCTCGAGCGCGAGCAGGCCCTCCTTGCGGGCCTTCTCGGCGAGGCTGACCAGGGTCTGGATCTGGTCGGTGGCCGGCGGCACCTTCGCCGGCATGACGGCCATCTTGAACCAGGTGGGCAGCTTCTTCAGGTCGTCCATCGTCTGGCTGGCCGCCGCCGCTCCGAAGGTCGCGACGATGACCAGGACGATCGCCGGGAGGAACATCAGTGCCGACGGCGAGACGCCCTCCATCGTCATGAAGACGAACAGGGCGACGACGGAGACACCGAACCCGATCAGGGTGGCGGGATCCACGGGTCAGCGCTCCTCTCGGATCGGGAAGGGCACCACGGACGAGTCGGTGGACTCCTGCTCGGCGAGGACCGAGCGGTAGGTGCCCCGGTCCATCTCGTAGGCGGTGGCGAGGATGCTCGCCCGGTACTCCCGGATCTCGGTGAGCACCTGGTCGACGTCCTCGCGGACGATGTACCGGGTGCCGTCGACCAGGAACACGACGGTGTCGGGGTGGCCCTCGACCCGCTCGATCAGGTCGGGGTTGAGGGCGAACTGCTCCCCGTTCAGGCGCGTCACTCGGATCACGGGTCTGACCTCTTGCTCGATCGAAGGGGAAGCAGCCGGTACGGCGCGTCCGCGCGGCTGTAGGAGATATCGGCCCTGGCCAGGAGGCTCTTGAGCCGAACACCGGTCGGCCGCCTCACCCCTGCGGGGGAGTGGCGGCCCGCGCGCCGCCCGGCCCACCGTCGGGTGGGCGGGCGGCGCGCGGGAACTCAGCGCTTGAGGTTGACGAGGTCCTGCAGGACCTCGTCGGAGCTGGTGATCACGCGGCTGTTGGCCTGGAACCCACGCTGGGCGACGATCAGCCCGGTGAACTCCTCGGCGAGGTCGACGTTGGACATCTCCAGCGCGCCGGCCACGAGCGAACCGCGACCGCCGGCGTTGGCCTCGCCGATGGCGGGCTGGCCGGAGTTGTCGCCCACGCGGTAGGACGTGTTGCCGGCCTTGGCCAGGCCGGAGGGGTTGGCGAACGAGGCCATGGCGAGCTTGCCGATCGGCTCGCGCAGGTTGTTGGAGTAGACGCCCATGATCGTGCCGTCGCCGCTGAGGGCGATGGACTGGAGCGTGCCCATGGCGTTGCCGTCGATGTCCAGCGGCGCCAGCGCGGACTTGCCGCCGTACTCGGTCATGCCGCTGAGGTCGAGGGCGATGGTGCCGGGCCAGTTGTCCCCCGACACGCCGATCTCGAAGTCGGCGCCGCTGTCGGGCAGGCCGGTCGACGGGTCGAAGGTGAGGTCGGCGGCCGAACCGATGTCGGTCCCGTTCTCGCTCGCCTGCACCTCCCACGTGTTCACGTCCGTCTTGGTGAACTTCAGCGTGATCTGGTGGGCGGTGCCGAGCGAGTCGTAGGAGGTGACCTGCGTCTGCAGCTGCGTGGCGGGCACGGCGGGGGGGCCGGTGACCGCGACGACGGCCGAGGTCGACAGGTTGCCCACGATCGCGCCCTTCGTCGTCGCCGTGGGCGGCATGTTCTGCCCGAACGGCACCTTGAGGTCGCCGATCGCGCCGTTGGTGTCGACCCCGTCGGGACCGGCCATCCAGCCCTGCAGCACCGCGCCGTCGGGCGTGACGATCTTGCCGGAGGCGTCGTAGTCGAAGGACCCGGCGCGGGTGTACAGCTGCTCGTTGCCGGTCTTGGTCACGAAGAAGCCGTCACCGCTGATCATGAAGTCGGTGGCGCGGCCGGTGGTCTGCTGGGTGCCCTGCGCGAAGTTGGTCGTGATCCCGGCGACCTTGACGCCGAGACCGACCTGGGCGGGGTTCGTACCGCCGGCGGTGTCGGTCGGTGCCGACCCGTTGCGCATGACCTGCGAGAGCGTGTCCTCGAACGTGGCCTGGCTGCTCTTGAAGCCGACCGTGTTCACGTTCGCGATGTTGTTGCCGGTGACGTCGAGCTTGACCTGGTGGGCCTTGAGGCCGGCGATGGCCGAGTACATGGAGCGCAGCACGAGAGGGGTCCCTTCGGTGGCGGGTGGGGAGAGAGGTGGTGGCCTGGCTCAGTCGTTCGGGACGGAGATGGCGGAGAGGCGCCCGAAGGGCACGTCCTTGCCGCCGACGACGGCGGTCGGCTCGTCGTCCCCGAAGCGGACCGAGCTGACGGTGCCGGTCTGCGTGGCGCCGTTCTCGTCGGTCCAGCTGACGGTGTGGCCGACCAGCGCACCGGCCGACAGCGACTTCTGCAGCGTCACGAGCGACGCGTTCTGGGTCGCCAGCTCCTCGAGCTTCTCCACCTGGGTGAACGTCGCGGTCTGCGACATGAACTCGGTGGTGCTCGCCGGGTTGCTGGGGTCCTGGTAGCGCATCTGGGCGACGAGCAGCTTGAGGAACATGTCCTTGCTGTTCTGGTCGGTGCGGTCCACCGTGCTCGAGGCGCCGGACGTGGCGTAGGTGGCGCCCACGCCGCTGATCGGATCGGTCATCGGGGGTCTCCTCTCTCAGACCCGGACGTCGAGTCCGGACGACGGGGTGTGGGCGACGGGTGCCGGGCGGCCGCCGTCGGGGTCGGCGCCGCGCAGCCACGGGCGGCCGCGACCTTCTCCGGCCTCCCGGGCGGCCCGCTGCTGCTCGGCCTGCTGCTGCTGGGACGACGTCCAGCCGGTGCCGCTGTCCCGGCTGACGTCGAGCTTCGAGCAGGTCAGCCCCGAGGCCTCCAGGTCGCGGCGGAGGTCGGGCAGCGCGTCGAGGAGCGCGGCGCGGCCGGCCTCGGAGGCGTGCCGGAGCGTGAGGTCCACGCTGCCGTGCGACACCGTCACGCGGACCTCGACGCTGCCGAGGGTCTCGGGACGCAGCACCAGGGTCATCGTGTGGGTGCCGTCCGCGCCGCTGGCGAGCTGCGCCACCACCGGGGCGACCTGGGTGGCGACCGGGGCCGGTGGCGGTGCCGGGGCAGCGGGAGCGGTCGGGGCCGCGACGGTGCCGGCCGGCGCGGGCGCCGGCGGAGCGGCGAGCGGGCCGAGGGTGCCGGCGGGGCGCTCGCCGCCCTGGGCGTCGGCACCCGGCTGCTCCTGGCCGGGAGCGGCGGGAGCGGTCACCGGCAGGTCGGTCGGGCCGGCGACCGCCGGCGCGGAGGACCCGCCGGCGGCCGGCGTCGCGGTCGCGGGCTCCTCGGCGGTCGGTGCGGCGACGACCACGACCCCCGGCGGGAGCACCGCGGCCTGCACGATCTGCACGGCGGGTGTGGCCGCGGTCGTCGCGGGGACGGTCGGCGCGGGGGCTGCTGCGGGGGTGGGCAGCGCTGCGGCGGGAGGAGCCGCCGGCGCCTCGCCCGCTCGGGGGGTGACGGCGGAGACGGGTGCCGGGAGGGCCTCCGGGGCGGCGCCGGCCGCCGGCGCCACCGCGGTGAGGTCGACGGCGGGGACGGCACCCGGCACGGCGCCGGTCACGGCGGTCCCACCGTCGGCCGGCGTGGCGGAGGCGCCTGCCTGGGCGGCCGGAGCCGACGCCCCGGCGGCCATCGCGAGGGCGAAGGCCCAGGCGGCCGCGTCGAGGACCGGTGCGGTGTCCGGCGTCTCGTCGGTGGGGGCCGGCTCCTCCTCGACGGTCGCCACGGGGGTGGCGGGGGGATCGTCGTCCGCCACGGTGGCCGGCTTCTCGTCCGGGGTGCCGGGGTCGCCGGAGAGGGCGTCGTCGAGCGACTTCGCGAACCCGGGCGACGGGCGGGCCGCCGATGCCGGCGGGGTCGCCGCCGGCGCGATCGGCAGCAGCGGGGTGAGGGTGGGAGCTGTCATGAGTACGCCTCCGCGGCGCTGAGGACCTTGGACACGTACGACTGGGTCTCCGGGTACGGCGGGATGCCCCCGGAGCGCGAGACCGCGCCCGGCCCGGCGTTGTAGGCGGCCACCGCGAGGCTGGTCGAGCCGAACTGGTCGGTGAGCTGGCGTAGGTAGCGGGCCGCTCCGTCGATGGCCGACGCCGGGTCGGCCGGGTTCACGCCGAGGCCGCGCGCGGTGGCCGGCATGAACTGCATGAGCCCGGTGGCGCCGGCCGCGGAGACGGCCGCGGAGTTGAACCCGGACTCGACCTTCGCCACCCCGGCGAGCAGCGACGGGTCGATGCCGTGCTTCGCGCCGGCCGAGACGAACAGGTCGGAGTAGGGGACCCCGGCGAGACCGGCGCCGGAGGAGACCGCGGCGGTCGGCGCCGCGGCGGGGGAGTCGGGCAGCACGCGCCGGATCAGCGTGGGGTTCCCGACGGACTGCACCTTGACGACGTCGCCCTCCTGCGGCGCGGCGATCATCTTGCCGTCGCCGATGTAGATGCCGACGTGGTCGATGCCGGCCCGCGCGGAGGAGTTGTCGAAGAAGACGAGGTCCCCGGGGCGGGCCTCGGCCATGCTCGCGACCGGACGGCCGGAGGTGGCCTGCTGGGAGGAGGTCCGCGGCAGGTCGATGCCCAGGTCCTTGTAGACCCGCTGGACGAGACCGGAGCAGTCCAGGCCCGACGCGGGGTCGGTGCCGCCCCAGGCGTACGGCACGCCCAGGTACTTGCTGGCGGCCGCGACGACCTGCGCGCCGGCGGAACCGTCGCCGGCGCCGGGCGAGGTGCTCGTCCCGGTGCCCGACGTGCCACCGAGTCCCGCGGCCGCGGCCGCGCTCGACCACGCGGCGGAGGTCGACGGGGCGCGGGTGGCCGACATCATCAGGATCCGGTTCTGGATCTCTGCGACGCGTCCCTGGACGGCGGTCAGTCCCTCCACGTCTCCTCCTCTCCGTGTGCGGTCGGTCCGGTGTCGCGGGCGGAGTACCGGCCGGTCACCAGGTCGTCGACGGCCCGGGTCTCGGCGGCGTCCTCGGCGTGCCGCAGGGCCAGCTCGTGCCGGTCGCGCAGCTTCTCCAGCGCCTTGGTCTCCTGCGCGGCGGCTGTCCACCGCGTGCGCAGGAGCTCCGCGTGCTCGGCCGAGGCCTGGGCCGTGGACCGTGCAGCAGAGACATCGGCAGCCGCGGCCTGCGATGCGACCATCGCGGCGAGGAAGGTCTGCGGGGAGTGCGATCCGGTCACCGCCCAGGTGTGCAGTTCCCCGGCCAGCTGGTCGGCGCGGCGGACCGCGTCGCCGGCCGCCGTCTCCGCGTCGGCGTAGGCGCGGGAGGCGGCCTGCTCCGCCGCCTCCCGCACGCGCAGCACCGGCGCCAGCCGGAAGGCCTGCCGCTTGCCCATCAGACCCGGCCCATCAGGCGCTGGTCACGATCCCGTGCAGCCGGTCCCACGCCTCGGCGGTGCTGGTGGTGTCGTCCATCGACTGGCGCAGGAAGGCGTCCAGCGCGGGGGACAGCGCCCGGGCGCGGTCGACCAGCGGGTCGCTGCCGGCCTGGTAGGCGCCGATCTCGATGAGCTCCTTGACGTCGCGGAGCGAGCCGAGCAGCCGGCGGGCCTCCCGCGCGTCGGCCATCTGCGCCGCCGGCACGACGGCGCCGGCGACACGGGAGATCGACTCCAGCACGTCGATGGCGGGGAAGTGGCCGATGGTGGCCAGCTTCCGGGTCAGGACGACGTGCCCGTCGAGGATGGACCGGGCGGTGTCGGCGATCGGCTCGTTGTGGTCGTCGCCCTCCACCAGCACCGTGTAGAGCCCGGTGATGGACCCGACGGCGCCGGGCCCGGCCTTCTCCAGCAGCTTCGGCATCATCGCGAAGACGCTCGGCGGGTAGCCGCGGGTCGCGGGCGGCTCCCCGGCGGAGAGCCCGACCTCGCGCTGGGCCATGGCGGTACGGGTGATCGAGTCCATGAGCAGCAGGACGTCGCGGCCCTGGTCGCGGAAGCCCTCGGCGATCCGGGTCGCGACGAACGCGGCCTTGAGGCGGACCAGCGGCGGCTCGTCGGAGGTGGCGACGACGACGACGGTGCGGGCCAGGCCCTCCTCGCCGAGGTTCTCCTCGAGGAACTCCTTCACCTCGCGGCCACGCTCGCCGATCAGGGCGATCACCCGGACGTCGGCCTGGGTGCCGCGGGTGATCTGCGCCAGCAGCGTCGACTTGCCCACCCCGGAGCCGGCGAAGATGCCCAGGCGCTGGCCCTTGCCGACCGGGACGAGGGTGTCCAGTGCGCGGACGCCGACGGGCAGCGCCTCGTCGACCCGGCGCCGCGACAGCGCGTGCGGGGTCTCGCTGGCGAGGTCCACCCAGTGCACGCCGGCGCCGAGGGAGGGGCCACCGTCGATCGGGCGGCCCAGTCCGTCGAGCACCCGGCCCAGCAGCGCCGGCCCGACCGGGACCTGCAGCGGCATGCCGGTGGTGCGCACCGGGGCGCCGGACTGCACGCCCCCCAGCTCGCCCAGCGGCATGCAGGTCAGCCGGTCGCGGCCGACGGCGACCACCTCGGCGAGCAGCCCCTTGGCGCCGGGGTTGACCTCGACGAGGTCGCCGACGGCGGCTCCGACGCCCTCGACGCTCAGGGTCAGGCCCATCGCGCCGACGACCGACCCGGTCAGCAGGGGACGCGCGGCCACGCGGGCGCGGTCCAGCACGGTGGCGATGGTCATGCGCGCAGCGCCTCCCGGACGCGGGCGAGGGCGGTGCTCAGCCGGGCGTCGACCCGCCGGACGCCGCTCTCGGCGACCGCGCCGGCCCGCTCGACGGAGAGGTCGCCGACGACGGTGACCGAGGGCGGCAGGGCGGCCAGCGCCTCGGCGGGCACCTCCGCCAGGTCGTCGGGGTGCAGCCGCACGACGCTGGGGGCGTCGGTGGGCAGCAGGGTCATGGTCCGGCGCAGCGCGTCGACCCCGGCGGTGTCCACCGAGGCCAGCTCGCGGCCGAGCAGGTCCTCCACCAGCACCAGGACCGACTGCAGGATCTCCTCGCGGAGCACCTCGGCGGCCGGCACGGCGCTCGCCTCCAGCTGGGTCACGGCGGCGCCGAGCGCGGCGGTCGCCGACACCAGCCGGCGCTCCCAGCGGTTCTGCGCGTCGGCCATCCGCTGCTGCGCCTCGCGCTCGGCCTGCGCCAGAGCGCTGGCCGAGGCGGCGACGCCCTCCGCGTGACCGGCGGCGAACCCCTCCTGCTGCGCGCGGTCGCGCAGCCGGGCGAGCTCCTCGGCGTAGACGTCGCCCAGCCGGAGCACGCCCCGGCCGTTGGGCACCGGGACGTCGGCCGCGCGGCGGACGGTGGTGCGCCGCTCGATGACCTCCGGCTCCGGCCGCGCCTCCGGCACGGGGGGCCGGAGGCCGACCGGCGGGGCCAGCAGGACGCCGTCGGCCTGCCGGTAGGGCGTGGCGGCCTGCGCCGACGCACCCCTCAGCAGCACCGAGGTACCCGTGCCGCCGCCGTCCAGCCCCCCACCGCGGGCGTGCTGCGGGTGGGTCGGGCGTGCCTCAGGCGACGAACTCATCGTCCCCGCCGCGGTTGATCGTCAGGGTGCCCTGCTCCTCGAGCGTGCGGATGATGCCGACGACCTTGGCCTGGGCCTCCTCGACCGTCCGGGCGCGGACCGGGCCGAGCAGCTCGATCTCCTCGGCCAGGTTCTCGGCGGCCCGCTCGGAGAGGTTCCGGACGACCTTGTCGCGCACGTCGGGCCGGACGCCCTTGAGCGCGGTGGCCAGGTCGTTGGCCTCGACCTCGCGCAGCACCAGCTGCAGGGAGCGGTCGTCGATCGTGACGATGTCCTCGAAGACGAACATCTGCGCGCGGACCTGCTCGGCGAGCTCGGGGTCGGTCGCGTCGAGCCACTCGAGGATCGAGCGCTCGGTCGGCCGCGGCGAGCGGTTGATGATCTCGACGAGGGTCTCGACGCCACCCACGGTCGACATGTCCTGGTGGGCGAGCAGCGAGCCCATCCGCCGGCCCAGCTCCTCCTCGACGAGCCGCACCATCTCGGGGGTGGTGCGGTCCATCGTGGCGATCCGGTGGGCGACCGCGGCCTGCTGCTCGGGCGCGAAGCCCGACAGCACCTCGGCGGACTGGGCCGGCGTCATGTGCGCCAGCACCAGCGCGATGACCTGCGGGTGCTCGTCCTTGAGGAAGGTGACCAGCTGGCGGACGTCGACGTTGCGCAGCGAGGCGAACGGCACCTCGGTGTAGACGACGTTCAGCCGGGCGAGGATGCCCTCGGCCTTGTCCTCGCCCAGGCCCGCGGCGAGGATCTCGCGGGCGAAGTCGACGCCACCGCGGCCGACGAACCGCTGCGCGGCCATCATCTGGTGGAACTCGGTGAGGACGCCGTCGACGTCCTCGGGCGCGACCGTGTTGAGCTTCATCAGCTCGCGGGTGATCGCCTCGACCTCGCGCGGCCGCAGCTTGCCGAGCAGGACGCCGGCCTCGTCCTTGGTCATCTGGGCCAGGAAGACGGCGGCCTTGCGCAGCCCCGGCATGTCCGGGGGCCTCGGCGCGGGGGGCAGGGCGGGCAGGTTGTCCGGGGCGGCCCCGACCAGCTGCTCGACGCTCGCGATGCTCACGGCAGGGTCTCCTCGGTACGGGTGCTCATCGGGTCGGGACCTCGCTCAGCCAGCCGCGCAGCATCGCCGCGACCTCGTCGGGGCGCTCGCTGACCATCGTGGAGATCTCGCCGCGGACCCGGGCCCGCTCGGCGGCCTCCAGCTCCAGGGCGCGGTTGTCGATGACGACGGTCTCCTCGCGGGTGCTGGCCACGCGCAGGCGCTCCAGCTCCGCCATCACCTCGTCGTCGAGCTCGAACGGCTCGTCGTCCTCGTCGTCGTCCCGGCGGCGGCTGCGCAGCCAGACGATCAGGACGAGCAGGGCGATGCCCAGGCCGATGGCGCCGTTCTTGACCAGCGACCACATCTGCGCGTTCTTCTCGTCCTCGCGCGCCTGGGCCATCTCCGCGGCCGCCTGCTCGGCGGCCGAGGTGTCGAAGGGCATGGCCGCGACGGAGATGTCGTCACCCCGGGCCGGGTCCAGGCCGACCGCGTTGCCGATCAGCTCCTGCACCTGGGCCTGGTTCAGGGTGCCGGCGCGGGTGCCGTCCAGGACCACCGCCACCGTCAGCCGGTTGATCGCCCCGGGGGTGATCTCGGTGTTGGTCACGGTGGTGTTCACGGAGTTGTTCGCCGTGTTGGAGTCGGTCTGGTACGTCGAGTCGCCGCCACCGGTACCGGCGTCCGCCGTGTTCTCCGGTCCCAGCACGCCACCGACCGCGGCACCGCTGCCGGTGTAGCTCTCGCTGGTGTTCTGCTCGGAGACCGGGGGAGCGCCGCTGTCGCCGTAGGTGGTGGAGTTCTCCTGGGTCTGGTTCATGTCGACGTCGGCGCGCACCGACACCTGGGCGTGCCCGGGTCCGAGCACGCGGTCCAGGATGCTCTGGGCGTTGGCGGCCAGCCGGTTCTCGTAGTCGGTCTCGACCTGCGACCGGGCGTCGCCGGCGGCGGCGGTCACGCCCTGGCCCGCGGCCGACAGCAGCTGTCCGCTGGTGTCGGAGACGGTGACCTGCTCGGGGGACATCCCCTCGATGCTGGAGGAGACCAGGTTGGTCACCGACTGGATCTGCTCGCCGGACAGCTGCGTGCCGGGAGACAGGTCGAGCATGACCGAGGCGGTGGGGTCGCTCTCGTCGGTGGCGAAGACCTCGTCCTCGGGCAGGGCCACGTGCACGATGGCCTGCTGGACGCCGTCCAGGGACTCGAGCGTGTTGGCCAGCTCGCCCTCGATCGCCCGCTGGTAGGTCTTCTGCTGCTGGAACTCGCTGGTGGTGATGCCCTGCTCGTCCAGCAGCGCGTACCCGGTGTCGTTGCCGGCCGGGAGGCCCTTGCCGCTCATGGCCAGGCGCAGGTCGTACACCTGGTCCTGGGCCACGAGGATCGTCTGCCCGCCGTCGGCCAGCTCGTAGGAGGTGCCCTCGGCGTTGAGCTCCTCGACGATCGCCGAGGCGTCGGAGGAGGCCAGGTTGCTGAACAGCGGCGCCATGGTCGGCGTCGTGATCCAGTTGTAGAAGAAGAACCCGCCGAGCCCCAGCGCGGCGACGAGCAGGCCGATGACGACCTTCTGCCCGAGACTGATCGTCTCCAGGGCGGAGCGCAGCCGCCCCAACGGGCCGGCGAGGACGGCGGGCATCAGACAGGCATCCGCATGATCTCAGTGAAGGCCTCGACGGCCTTGTTCTTGATCGTCACGAACATCTCGGTGGTGAGCGACGCCTCCTGGGCGGCGATCATGTAGTCGTGCACGTCCTTGAGGTCGCCGGTGGCGGCCTGGACGGCGAGGCCGTCGGCCTTCGACTGCGCGCCCTGCACGTTGTCGATGGCGCCGGTCAGGATGTCGGCGAAGCCGTTGTCGCCGGTGGAGACCGGCGGCGCACCGGTCGCGGCGGAGGTGCCGCCGATACCGCCGATGCCGCTCATGTCGGGGGCGGTGGGGAACGAGGGGATCGAGATCCCGCCGATGGGGAGCGTCATGGTCAGCCCTTACCGAGGTTGAGTGCGGCCTTGTAGGCGTCCGTCGCGCGCTCCACCGAGGCGAGGTTCGCCTGGTAGCCGCGCTGCGCGATGATCAACTGGGTCATCTGCTCGCCGAGGTCGATGTCCGGGTACCGGACGTAGCCGTCCTCGTCGGCGAGCGGGTGGGTCGGCTCGTAGACCAGCCGGCCCTCGCCGGTGCCGAACTGGGCGCCGGCGACGCGGACGCCGCCCTCGCCGCTGCCGTAGTCGACGGCCTGCGCGACGACGAAGCGCTCCTTGAAGGCGTCGCCGTCAGTCGAGCTGACGGTGTTGATGTTCGCGATGTTGTCGGAGACGGCGTCCAGCCACTTGCGGTGCGCGTAGAGACCCGTGCCGGAGATGTTGAGGGCGTCGAACACGTCACTGCGTCCTGAGGGCCGAGCGCAGCAGGCCGTACTTGCCGTCGAGGGCGTTGAGCGCCAGCTGGTAGCGCAGCCCCGTCTCGGTGGCCGTGACCGTCTCGGCGTCGAGGTTCACGTTGTTGCCGTTGGTGTTCGTCGGCTCCAGCGAGCGCGCGATCGAGCCACCGCCGACGCGCGGCGACTTCCCGTGCGCCAGCTCGCTCTTCAGCGTCGACTCGAAGTCGGTGCGCCCGGCCAGGTAGCCCGGCGTGTTGATGTTCGCGATGTTGTCGTTGGTGACGCGCTGCCGCTGCGCGAGCCCGGAGAGGGCCGCGTGCAGCGTCGTCATGGTGACGTCGCCGATCATCGGGCAGCGCGCAGACGCTCGGTGCACTCGCCGGCACAGCGCAGGCGGGCAGGACGGCAGGACACGACGGGCCTCCGGGTACGCAGAAGACACTCGCGAGCGAGTGGGGGGCCGCCGATCCGTGGCGAGAGTGGTGCTGTCCGTGCAAGGAGGACATCGGCAGTCCGGCCTGCGCGGATGACCTCGCGTCCGCCACTCGGGTGACGTGCGGGGCGCCCGGTCCGCACGGGCCGCGCGAGTGTGCCGGTGCTGCTGTGACGTGCGTGCCTCGGAGCACTTCGCGCGCGAAGTCCTCCTCCTCGGCGACCCTCGCGCGCGAGTGGCCCGGAACGCCGACGACCGGGCCCGCCTGGTGGCGGACCCGGTCGTGGGGGAGTGCGGAGGAGATCTGTGGGCGTGACGCCCGCGGATCTTCTCCGGTGCTAGAGGGCGCGGTCGACGAATGCGGCGACGGGGCGCGTGCGGGCGTAGGACATCCGCGCGGCGAGGTCGCGCTGCTGGCGGGACTGCAGGATCCGCTCGGCGAGCTCCTCGGCGACGGCCAGCTGGTGCTGCAGCAGTCGTGCGGCCCGCTCGCGCAGGTCCATGGGCAGCGGCCCGATCGCGGTCGGGGGCTCCCAGTCGCCGGTGCGCCGGCCCCAGGCGGCGATCTCCTCCGCCCGCCCGCCGCTGAGCGACTGCTGGGCCGCGAGGACCTCGCCCTCCATCTCCTCGAGGACCGTCGCCCAGTCTCCGGACGACGCCTCGGGGGCGGGGCGGTCGGCGGTCATGCCGAGGCCGCGGCCAGGGTCGTGGCCGCCTGTCGCCAGGCGTCCCGGAGCGGCTCGACCACCTGGAGACATGAGGCCACGCGGTTGCGGTCGCACTTGACGTTGGCCTGGACCAGCTCGGTCATCAGCCAGCTGTACAGGGAGGCCAGGCGGGGGCCGCCCTCCCAGGCCTCGACGACCAGGCTGCTGCGCAGTTCGAGCACGATGTCCTGCGCGTGCGTGAGCTGCTCGCTCGCCGTCTCGCGGTCACCGGCCTCGAGCGCCGTTCCGGCGCGGGCGAGGTCGAGGGCCAACCGGTCGTAGAGCATGACCAGCAGCTGCTGCGGCGAGGCGGTGGTGACGGCGTCACCGAGGTAGCGCGCGCGGAGGGAGGCGGTGCTCATCGGGAGGTACTCCAGGGAGTCAGCGTGACGGGGAGGTCAGACCCTGAGGTCGGGACGATGGTCAGGACTTGGCCGACTGGGACCAGGAGGGCAGGCCGGCGATCTGCGAGCTCAACCAGGAGGCCTGGTTCTGCATCGTGCCCAGCGCCTTCTCCATGGCGGTGAACTGCGCCGTGACCGTTGCGCGGCGGAGCTCCAGCCGGATGTCCCAGTTGGCGATGCGGTCCGTCAGGTCCCTCGCCAGCGTGTCCTGGCTGGTGGCGAGCAGGACCAGTGAGCCGGTCGTGGTGTCCGACGCCGACTTGGCCAGCGCCTCGAGCTGCGCGGCGATGCCCACCGGAGCCGTGACGTCGTCCGCGTTCCCGGCGACGCCGTCGATGCCCGTGGAGACCAGGTTCGTCTTGCTGAACAGATCGCGGACGACCGCAGGGTCGCTGGCCAGCTTCGCGGTGAACTTCGCCTTGTCGAAGGTGAACTTGCCGTCGCGGGTCAGCTGCAGGCCGGCCACCGAGGCTGAGGTCCCCCCGACCGCGTTGGACACGATGTCCAGGATCCGTCCGGCGAGGTCGCGCAGCGTGCTGTCGCCCTTGAGCAGGGCCGTCTCGCTCTTCGTGTCGGTGTACGACGTCACCGAGTCGAGCAGGCCGTTCGCCGTGTCGACCAGCGCCTGCACCTTGCCGGCGACCGCGTCGGGGTCCCGCGCGACGGTGACGGTGGCGGTCTCGCCCGCCTTGCTGACCGTGATCGAGCTGTCGGGGAGCAGCCCCGCGAAGGTGTTGGTGGTGGAGACCACGGAGAAGGACCCGGGCCCGGATCCGATCACGAGCTCGGCGTCGGCGGCCTCGGTCAGGGTGGTGAAGCCGGCGCCGCCGCCGAGCTCGAACTTGCCGGCCGCGCCGGAGGTCTTGGTGGCGACCTGGAGCCGGTAGGTGTTCGGGGCGACCTGGACCAGGTTGGCCGTGAGACCGAGGTCGGTGCGGGCGTTGATCGCCGCGGCAGCCTCGGTGAGGTCTGTGGTCCCGCTGCCGTCGGTGTCCAGGTCGATCGCCGGCATCGCCGCGCCGTTCACCGAGACCGTGAGGCTGGTGGCGCCGAAGTCGACGTCCTTCGCGGTCTGCCCGGCGGGCACGGTGAACGTGGCGTTGCTGCGCTGGGAGTGCGCGGCGGCGAGCGTGTCGACCGTGAAGGTGACCGACCCGGCGGCGGCACCGGCACCGGCCGAGGCGGCGACGGTGCTCGAGGACGACGTCGCCTTGGCCGCGTTCCAGGTGGCGTCGTTGCCCAGGGCCGCGGCGGCGGTGCGCAGGGCCTCGAAGCGGGTGTTGACCGCCCGATACGCGGCGGCGTCGGCCTTGGTGGCCGACAGCTGCTTGTTCAGCAGCGTCTGCGGGTTGGCCTCGACCTGCATCAGCTGGTCGATCATCGTCGCGTAGTCGATGCCCGAGATGAGGCCCGTGTTCACGCTCATGCCTGCCATGCGGGTTCCTCCGTCTCGGGGGGCAGTGCCGTCGGGACCAGCGAGGGGGGAGGCGGTGTGCCTCCCCCCTCACCGGGTGGTGCCGAGGTGGTGCGGTGGATCAGCCCAGCAGCTTCAGGATGCCCTGCGGGGCCTGGTTGGCCTGGGCCAGCATCGCGGTGCCGGCCTGGCTCAGGATCTGCGTGCGGGTGAAGTTGGTCATCTCCTGGGCCATGTCGGTGTCGCGGATGCGCGACTCCGACGCGGACAGGTTCTCCACCGACACGTTGAGGTTGTTGATGGTGTGCTCGAACCGGTTCTGCAGCGCACCCAGGTTGGCCCGGGTGGTGGAGACGGTGCTGATGGCGGAGTCGATGGCGCTGATGGCCGCGCTCGCGCCGGAGGCAGCCGCGGCGTTGAACGTCGCGGTGCCGGTCACGCCGGCACCGGCGATGACCAGGTCGGTGGTGATGGACCCGGTCGGGCCGTTGGACTTGATGGCACCGAACTGGTCGACCTTGACGGTGAAGCCGGAGCCGTTGAGCTCCTTGTCGAA
>NZ_JNIK01000010.1 GCF_000701365.1 Blastococcus sp. URHD0036 | reverse complement strand
GAGGGCACCGGCTTCAAGACCGCGCTGCGGACGCTGGACTTCACCCGCCCGACGATCGGCGCGCAGGCCGTCGGTGTCGCGCAGGGCGCGCTGGACGCCGCCGTGGAGTACACCCGCGAGCGGAAGCAGTTCGGCCGCGCGGTGAGCGACAACCAGGGCGTGCAGTTCATGCTCGCCGACATGTCCATCCAGATCGAGGCCGCTCGGCACCTGGTCTACGTCGCCGCCGCCCGCGGCGAGGCCGCCCACGACGGCGGGAAGGTCGACCCCGACCTCGGTCGTCTCTGCGCCGCGGCGAAGTCCTTCGCCTCCGACGTCGCCATGAAGGTGACGACCGATGCCGTCCAGCTGTTCGGCGGTGCCGGCTACACCCAGGACTTCCCGGTCGAGCGGATGATGCGCGACGCGAAGATCACCCAGATCTACGAGGGCACCAACCAGATCCAGCGCATGGTGATCGCCCGCAGCCTCCTGAAGTAGCCGGTGCCGGGGGTGCGGCTCTCAGAACTCGCACTCCCGGACGGCCGGTCAGCCGGGCGCCATCCGGATGGCGCCGTCGAGGCGGATGACCTCTCCGTTGAGCATGGGGTTCGCGATGACCTGCTCGACCATGAGGCCGAACTCGTCGGGGTCTCCCAGGCGCGAGGGATGCGGCACCTGGCTGCCAAGGGACACCCTCGCCTCCGCCGGAAGCGCGGCCAGCAGCGGCGTGTCGAACAGCCCGGGGGCGATCGTCATGACCCGGATCCTGCGATCGGCGAGGTCCCGGGCCACCGTCAGGCCGAGCCCGATGATGCCGGACCTAGACGCGGCATAGACCGCCTGGCCGACCTGACCGTCGAACGCGGCCACCGAGGCCGTGTTGACGATGACGCGGCGCTCGCCGTCGATCTCCTCGGCGGCCGCGATCCGCTCCGCCCCCAGGCGCAGCACGTTGTACGTGCCGGGCAGGTTCACCGTGACGACGCGGGCGAAGAGGTCCATCGGCGCAGGGCCCGAGCGACCCAGCGTCCGACTCGCGGGACCTATGCCCGCACAGTTCACGACGACGCGGAGAACCCCCAGCTAGGCGGCGGGGTCGAGCGCCGCACGCACGTCCTCCTCGCTCGTCACGTCCCCTGGGCTGAAGCGTGCGCCGGAGCCCAGCTCCTCGCATGCCGCGGCGCCGTCGGACCCGGGCAGGTCGAGCAGGACCACCCGGCCACTCGCGGCGACGATCCACCGGGCCGCGGTCAGTCCCAGCCCGGAGGCTCCGCCGGTGGTGAGGGCCACTGCGTCGCGGATCTCCATGTACTTCTCCTTGTCTGACCAGTTCCGTCGTGGGGTCGTGCTCGACGGCCGGCGCCGGCTCAACCGGAGGCGGGCGTCGTCTCGTACTGGTGGAGCCGCGGCCGCTCTTCCGGCCCAGCAGGCTGGCGTCGACCATCCGCGACAGCGTGGGCTGCGGCGAGTAGAGCGGCTCCTTGAACTCCTCGTAGAGGAACTCGGCGATCGACTTCGTGGTGTCCAGGCCGATCAGGTCGGCGAGCCTGAGAGGACCCATGGGGTGCGCGCAGCCGAGGACGGCGAAGCCCGACTCCGCCATGCGACCACTGATGCAGCGGCAGGGCCTGCTCGACCCCCGGGCCGAGGCGCTGGACTACATGTCCCGCATCGCCTTCCCTGACCGCTACGACCGGGACGCGCCGACGCACGGCGTGCCGACGGCCG
>NZ_JNIK01000009.1 GCF_000701365.1 Blastococcus sp. URHD0036 | reverse complement strand
GGACGGCCAGGTGTGTGGATGGGTAGGGGAGCGTCGTGTGGCGGTAGAAGCGGCGGAGTGATCCAGCCGTGGACGCCACGCGAGTGAGAATGCAGGCATGAGTAGCGAGAGGGGAGTGAGAAACTCCCCCGCCGGAAGACCAAGGGTTCCTGGGCCAGGCTAATCCGCCCAGGGTGAGTCGGGACCTAAGGCGAGGCCGACAGGCGTAGTCGATGGACAACGGGTTGATATTCCCGTACCCGCGAAGGAACGCCCATGCTGAACCCAGCGATACTAACCGCCCGAACACCCGTTGCCGGCTCTTTCGAGGGTCGGTGCGGGGACTAGCGCGGGACCTGGACTGGTAGTAGGCAAGCGATGGGGTGACGCAGGAAGGTAGTCCTACCGGTGAGTGGTAGTACCGGTGCAAGGGTGTGGCCCGTGGGATAGGTAAATCCGTTCCACATACAGGGTGAGGCCTGACGCATAGCCGAATGAGGCGAATGGGATGATCCTATGCTGCCGAGAAAAGCCTCTAGCGAGTTCCGAGCGGCCCGTACCCCAAACCAACTCAGGTGGTCAGGTAGAGAATACCAAGGCGATCGAGCGAACTGTGGTTAAGGAACTCGGCAAAATGCCCCCGTAACTTCGGGAGAAGGGGGGCCATCTACTGTCAACCGCCTTGCGCGGGGTAGCGGTGGGTGGCCGCAGAGACCAGTGAGAAGCGACTGTTTACTAAAAACACAGGTCCGTGCGAAGTCGTAAGACGATGTATACGGACTGACGCCTGCCCGGTGCTGGAACGTTAAGGGGACGGGTTAGTCCTTCGGGGCGAAGCTCAGAACTCAAGCGCCAGTAAACGGCGGTGGTAACTATAACCATCCTAAGGTAGCGAAATTCCTTGTCGGGTAAGTTCCGACCTGCACGAATGGCGTAACGACTTCTCAGCTGTCTCAACCACAGGCTCGGCGAAATTGCACTACGAGTAAAGATGCTCGTTACGCGCGGCAGGACGGAAAGACCCCGGGACCTTCACTATAGCTTGATATTGGTGTTCGGTTCGGCTTGTGTAGGATAGGTGGGAGACTGTGAAGCGGGCACGCCAGTGTTCGTGGAGTCGCCGTTGAAATACCACTCTGGTCGAATTGGATGTCTAACCTCGGTCCGTGATCCGGATCAGGGACAGTGTCAGGTGGGTAGTTTAACTGGGGCGGTTGCCTCCCAAAATGTAACGGAGGCGCCCAAAGGTTCCCTCAGCCTGGTTGGCAATCAGGTGTTGAGTGCAAGTGCACAAGGGAGCTTGACTGCGAGACCGACGGGTCGAGCAGGAGCGAAAGCTGGGACTAGTGACCCGGCACCGGCATGTGGAAGCGGTGTCGCTCAACGGATAAAAGGTACCCCGGGGATAACAGGCTGATCTTCCCCAAGAGTCCATATCGACGGGATGGTTTGGCACCTCGATGTCGGCTCGTCGCATCCTGGGGCTGGAGTAGGTCCCAAGGGTTGGGCTGTTCGCCCATTAAAGCGGTACGCGAGCTGGGTTTAGAACGTCGTGAGACAGTTCGGTCCCTATCCGCCGCGCGCGTAAGAGACTTGAGAAGAGCTGTCCCTAGTACGAGAGGACCGGGACGGACGAACCTCTGGTGTGCCAGTTGTACCGCCAGGTGCACTGCTGGTTGGCTACGTTCGGCAGGGATAACCGCTGAAAGCATCTAAGCGGGAAGCTCGCTTCAAGATGAGGTCTCTCACCCAGTCAATGGGGTAAGGCCCCCGCCCAGACCAGCGGGTTGATAGGCCGGAAGTGGAAGCACCGCAAGGTGTGGAGCTGACCGGTACTAATAGGCCGAGGGCTTGACCACACAACCCCTTCACACCACGAACA
>NZ_JNIK01000008.1 GCF_000701365.1 Blastococcus sp. URHD0036 | reverse complement strand
CCCGCTTCTCCGGGTCGGTGACGGCCATGACCGTGTACCACTCGGAGATCCCCGAGTTGGTGATCCAGGCCTTGGTGCCGTTGAGCACCCAGCTCTCGCCCTCGCGCCGGGCGCGGGTCTTCATCGCGGCGGCGTCGGAGCCGGCCTCCCGCTCGGAGAGCCCGTAGCTGATCATCGCCCGGCCCTCGGCGATCGACGGGAGCACCCGCTGCTTCAGGTCCTCCGACGCCGACAGCAGGATCGGCATCGAGCCGAGCTTGTTCACCGCCGGGATGAGCGAGGCGCTGACGTCGACCCGCGCGACCTCCTCGATGACGATGCAGGTCGCGATCGCGTCGGCGCCCTCACCGCCGTAGGCCTCGGGGATGTGCGTGGCGTGGAAGCCCGCCGCCGTCAGCGCCTTCTGCGCCTCGATCGGGTAGCGCGACTCCGCGTCCACCTCGGCGGCGAACGGCTTGATCTCCCGCTCGGCGATGTCGCGGACGGCGGCCCGGATCGCGTCGTGGTCCTCGGTCAGCTGGTACAGCCCGGTGGTGCTCACACCATCGATGCTAGGACGTCCACGCACCGGCACGGGCGCTCGCCCCGCGAAGTCAGCTGCGGTCCGCTCAGGTCTCGCCGCGTATCTGCTCGATGATCGCGGTCGTCGACACGCTCGGCGTGCGTGGCAGGTACCGGACCTCGCACACGTCGGACAGGTGATCGAACCGGCCAGTCCAATCGTCGCCCATGACAAGCACGTCTGCCCCCTGCTCGACCAGGTACTCCCGCTTCGCCTCGAGACTGCGCTCAACGAAGACACCCGCCACGCAGCGCAACGCGCGGACGATGGCCATGCGGTCGGCCAGCGCATATACGGGCGCCCGCCCCTTCTTGGCCTCGTTGAGCTCATCAGAGCTGATCCCGACGACGAGCTCGTCCCCGAGCGCCGCGGCCCGCTCGAGCAGGCGCAGGTGGCCGGAGTGGAAGACGTCGAAGGTCCCGAAGGTGAGCACCCGAACCCCGTCGTGCCGGGAGGTCACCGGGTGTCCGGGCGCAGCCTGCGCAGCACGGCCGGGTCCACCTCCCGGTCGTGCAGCGGCAGCACCAGCTCGATGACGAGGTCGGTGAGCTCGGCGACGCGCAGGTGCAGCCGGCGCTCCTCCCGCAGCCCGTCCCGTAACCGGTCGACCTCCGCGACCAGCCCACCGTCCCGCGCGTCGGCCGGCCCGTCGAGGCACCGCTCCGTCCGCCCGGCACGCTCCTCCAGCTCGGCCAGCCGCCGCTCGGTCGCCAACAACCGGTCCAGCAGCTCGGCGTTCTCCCGGCGCAGCTGCTCGTCCTCCGCGCGGAGGCGGTCGAACTCGTCCTGCAGGCCGCGCAGCTGCCCCTCCAGCTCCAAGCCGGCGGGCGCCAGGGCACGACGCACCAGCCGGGCGGGACCCGCCAGAGCCGATCGCGGGGTGCTGGGGTCGGGTGTCGTCATCGGGACCTCCGTCGGAACGTCGTCCGCCACAGCTCCGTGAGCACCTCGTCCGGAGCGTCGAACCAGGTGAGGGGCTCGACGCATCGCGTGGCCTCGTCGAGGACCAGGCCGTGTCGAGCGGCCTCCTCCACGACGCCGTCGAGCGAGAGGTGACGGTGCGGGGCGATACCGGGGTAACTCGTATCGGCCACCAGGTCGAAGTGGGCTGCGCCGCCGCGGCGCAGCAGCATGCCGCAGAGGCGGAACACGTTGTCCCGGCCGCGGTCCTCGAGGGCGTTGAGCAGCCGTCGCCCCAAGACGGTCCAGGGGCCGGGCCGGGCGGCCGCCTCCGCACCGAGCCGGACGACGGCGCGGGTGTCGAGGAGGTTGAGCAGGTCGACGGTCACGTCGAGGCCCCGTTCGAGCAGCGCCTCCCGCGCGATGTCGATCGCAGGCGAGGAGAAGTCGACCGCCCGCACGGTACGCCCCGTGGCACCGAGGGCCAGGGCGTCCCCGCCGAGCCCGCAGCCCAATTCCAGCAGGGCCGTCCCCGCCGGCGTCCGGGTGTCCACCCAGCGGGCGAACGCGCTCATCGCCTCGTCCGGGCGCGGCGTCCGCGGCGCGAGCAGGACCTCGGCTCCCCAGTCCTCGCGCTCCACGTTGTAGTCGGCGAACCAGCCGTAGAAGCGGTCCGCCGTCTCCGGCGGGATGTCGAAGACGTACGCGGGGTCCGGCACGGCCCACCCGGGACCGAAGAGCTCGTGCAGCATGCGCTCGGCGTTCCGGGGTGCGGGCTCAGGCCGGCCCTCGACCATGACGACCGACGGGGGCAGGAGGTCGTCCTCTCCCGCCACCGTGCGGATCGGGAAGTGCTGGAACCAGCGCCCGTCCAGCAGGAAGCCGGTGAAGACGTCGACGTAGTGGTCCGGGACGCCGCCGCGGCTGAAGGGCATCTGCAGATGGCCGACCGACAGCCGGCGGACCTCGTAGCCTGCCTCGCGCAGGAGACGCCCCAGCTCGAAGCTCTCCAAGGCGACGTCCGCCGGGTGCGCGAGCCTGCTCAGGTACGCGAGGTCGGCGTCGTCATCGTGCGGCAGCACGTGCCCCTCCTCGCGGACGGGGCCCAGGAGCGTGCCGCCGGTGACGTACACCCGGTCCCCGAGACGGGCCTGCAGCACGTCTCGGATGCCGTCCATGGAATCGAGCATCCGCTGGACCATGCCGGGGTCGGCGTCGGCGATCGCGTGCCCCATGTGACCCCACTTGTTGACCACGAGGGGCCGGCCAAACCGATCGGCCAGCCGCATCGGCCCCGGGTTGCCGTCCAGGCTGACCGTCGCCGTCGCCGTCGCCGTCGGCGTCGGCGTCGTCGCCGGACCATCACCGTCGACCTCCACCACCCGGAGGGCGACCTCGAACGTCCCTTGCAGGTAGGTCACGAGAGCCGGCGGCCACGGCTCGAAGCGCACCACTCCGCCGTGGGGCCGTTCCGTCGGCACACCCTCGGGGACGGCGCGGTCGTTCTCGCGAAAGGACCAGACACGGCGCCCATCCAGCAGGACGTCGATGACCCGATCCGACGCCTCGGTCACCTCGTAGACGAGACCCGCACGCAACGGCCAGACGGCGTAGACGCCCTCTGCCCTCTGCGTCATAGCTGGAGAAGCCCCCGCGGAGATCAATTGAGAGAGCGCCTGAGACTCGCACGACGAGAGGCGCGCCGACGCCGAGCCGCTGTGCGGCCGACCCGGTGAAGCTACCAGCGTCCCTCCGCGAGGCTGTGCGTCCCGGGGGCCGCTGCCGGTCCCGCAGACGTCACTCAGTCGAGGGCCGTGTCAGTCGCGAGCCGGTCCTGCAGAGCCGCGTCACGGGCGAGCACCGACTCGGCGAGGTCGGCCTGGAACCGCTCGACGGCCGCCCGCAACGTGTCGTCGGAGGCGGCGAGAATGCGGACCGCGAGCAGGCCGGCGTTGCGGCCGCCGCCGATCGAGACGGTCGCCACCGGCACGCCGGCCGGCATCTGCACGATCGACAGCAGGCTGTCCAGGCCGTCGAGCCGGTCCAGCGGGCGGGGCACGCCGATCACCGGCAGCGGTGTCGCCGCGGCGACCATCCCCGGCAGGTGCGCCGCTCCCCCGGCGCCGGCGATCACCACGCGCAGGCCCCGGCCGGCCGCCGACTCGGCGTAGTCGAGCATCCGGCGCGGCGTGCGGTGCGCGGAGACGACGTGCACCTCGTGCGGGACGCCGAACTCGGCCAGCGCCTCGGCGGCCGGCTGCATCATCGGCCAGTCCGAGTCGCTGCCCATGACGATGCCGACGACGGGACCGGCGGGCTGCTCTGCCACTCAGTGCTCCTCGGGGAACGCGAAGGCGGGGTCGACGACGCCGTCGGCCAGGTAGCGGGCGGCGGCCACGGCCCTGGCGCGCACCTCGGCGAGGTCGTCGCCCAGGGCGGTCACGTGACCGAGCTTGCGGCCACGGCGCTGCCCCTTGCCGTACCAGTGCAGCTTCACGTCGGGCCAGTGCGCCATGAGGTGGTGCACCCGCTCGTCCAGCGGCGGTCCGGACCAGTCGGGCTCGGCCGCGTCGCCACCGAGGACGTTGGCCATGACCACGACCGGGGCCGTCATCGCCGTCGACCCCAGCGGGTAGTCGAGGACGGCGCGCAGGTGCTGCTCGAACTGGCTGGTCCGCGCCCCCTCGATGGTCCAGTGCCCGGAGTTGTGCGGGCGCATGGCCAGTTCGTTGACGACGACGCCGTCGGGGGTCTGGAACAGCTCGACGGCCAGCAGCCCGACCACGCCCAGCCGCGTGGCGATCCGGATGGCGAGCTCCTGGGCGGCGGTGGCCGTCTCCTCGTCGAGGCCGGGCGCGGGGGCGAGCACCTCGGTGTTGATCCCGTCGCGCTGGACCGTCTCGACCACCGGCCAGACCGCCACCTGCCCGAACGGGGAGCGCGCGACCTGGACGGCGAGCTCGCGGACCATGTCGACCCGCTCCTCGGCGAGCAGCCGGCCGTGCTCGGCCAGCAGTGCCAGGGCCTCGTCGAGCTCGTCGACCACGAACACCCCGCGGCCGTCGTAGCCGCCGCGCGGGGGCTTGAGCACGATCGGCCAGCCGGTGGCGCCGGCGAAGTCGGCGATGCCGGTGCCGGTGGTCACCTCGGCCCAGGCCGGCTGGGGCTCGCCCGTCTCGGCCAGGGCGTGCCGCAGGACCAGCTTGTCCTGCGCGTGCACCAGGGCCGCCGAGCCGGGCGCGACACGGACCCCCTCGGCCTCCAGCGTCTGCAGGTGGTCGGTGGGCACGTGCTCGTGGTCGAACGTGACGACCGTGGCACCCGCCGCGGCCGCCCGCAGGGCCTCGAGGTCGCGGTGGTCGCCCAGCCGGACGTCGGCCGCGACGAGGGCGGCGGACTCGCCGGGGTCGGTCGCCAGCACCCGCAGCGACTGGCCGAGGGCGATCGCGGCCTGGTGGGTCATCCGGGCCAGCTGCCCGCCACCCACCATCACGACGACGGGGAGGCCGGTGCGGGGGTCCAGGGTGCCGGCCATCGGTCGGGGAGCCTACTGCGGGCCCGATCCCCCTCCGGCACGCCCGCCCCGGGGGCCCGTGCTCAGCCGGCGAGCCGCGAGCCGGTCCGGCCGGTGACGACCTCGAGCCGGGTGGGGATGCGGGTGCGCAGCTCCTCGACGTGGCTGATGACGCCGACCGTCCGGCCACCCCGGCGCATTTCGTCCAGGACGTCCATCACCGCGTCGAGCGCGACGGCGTCGAGGGTGCCGAACCCCTCGTCGACGAAGAGCGTGTCCATCTGCACCCCGCCGCTCTCGGCGGTCACCACGTCGGCCAGCCCGAGGGCCAGGGCCAGCGAGGCCATGAAGCTCTCGCCGCCGGAGAGGGTCTTGGTGGGGCGCAGGGTGCCGGTGTACTCGTCGAACACCTCGAGCCCGAGGCCACCGCGGGCGCCGTGGCGGCCCTGCGCGTCGCTGTGCCGGAACGTGAAGCGGTCGCCCGACATCTCCAGCAGCCGCCGGCTGGCGACCTCGGCCACCTGCTCGAGCCGGGCGGCGAGCACGAAGGACTGCAGCCGCATCCGCAGCGTGTTGGCGCCGCGGCCGTTCACCAGGTCGGCCAGACCGGCGACCTGTTCGGCCACCGTGCGCCGCTCGTAGAGGCGGACCTCCGCGGCGACCACGTCACCGGCGAGTGCGTCCAGGTCGGAGCTGCGTCGGCGGGCGCGGTCGAGCGCGGCGACGGCCTCCTCGCGTGCCGCGGTCGACTGCGCGCACCGGGCCTCCACCTCGGTCAGGTCGGGTGCGGGGGCGAGGTCGGCCAGCTCCGGGTCGGCGAGCACGCCCTGCACCGCCTGCCGGGCCCGCTCGTGGGCGGCGATGCGCTCCTCCGCCTCGGCGAGCTCCACCGGCTCCAGGAGCGCGCCGGCCGCGGCGAGCACGTCGGCGAAACCGGCGCCGGCGGCCCGCTCCTCGGCGGTGCGCCGTGCGGCGTCAGCGGCGACGCGGGCCCGCAGCTCGGCGGCCTCGGCGTCGAGCACCGCCTCGCAGCGTTCCGCGGCGGTCGTCAGCCGGCGCGCGCGGCTGACGAGGTCCGGGTCGTCCCCGCGGACGGCGTCCAGCCGCAGGGTCAGGGCGGCCAGCTCCGCCTCGTGCGCGGTGCGCTCGGCGGCCCGGCTGCCCAGCTCCTCGCGGTCGGCCGCCAGCCGCAGGGTGAGTGCGTCCCTCTCCTCGGTCAGCGCGGCCAGCCGGGTACGGGCGGCGGGCAGCTCGCCCGCGGCGGCACGGACCCGCGTCAGCTCCCGCTCGGCGTCGGCGGCGGCCAACTCCAGCTCGGCCGGCTCCCGCTCACCGGACCGCGCCCGCAGCACGGCCAGCTCGCGGGCCAGCTGCTCCACGGCGGCGGTGGCCGCGGTGACCGCGCCCTCGGCCGCCTCGACGGCCTCGCGCGACCGGTCCTCGTCGGCGGCGGACACCGCCGGCCCGGCCGCGGTGGCCGGCCGGGGGTGCTCGACCGCGCCGCAGACGGGGCAGTCGACGCCGTCGGTGAGCCCGGCGGCGAGCTCGGCGGCCATGCCCTCGAGCCGGCGGGTGCGGACGTCGAGCAGCTCCTCCCGTGCGCCCAGCCAGCGTTCGCGGGCGGCGTCGGCGGTGGCCCGGGCGCGGCCCAGCCGGGTCGTCAGCCGGTCGGCGTCGCGGCCGGCCGCCAGAGCTGCGCGTGCGGTCTCCGCCTCGGCGGTCCGGCCGGGGAGTTCGGCCGCGGCGGCAGCAGCGGCGTCCACGCGGGCCTGTGCGCCGGCGATCGCCTGCGGCATCCCGCCGAGGCCCTCCTCGGCGGCGGCGCAGCGCCGGGTGAGGCGGGCGGTCTCGGCCGCCAGGCCGGTGAGCCGCTCCTCCAGCTCGGCGGCGCGCCCGGCCTGGGGCTGCAGCGCCCGCGCCTCGGCGGCCGAGTCGCGCAGCCGGCGGGCCAGATCGGTGGCCGGCAGCTCCTCCTGGCCGGTGGCCGCCCAGGCCCGGCCGGCGGTGGCCAGCGCGGCCTCGGCGGTCTCCGCGTCGTGGGCCGCCCGCGCGGCGGCGAGCAGCACCTCGCGCAGTGTCTCGGCGCGGCGACCGGCGTCCAGTCGCGTGCGCACCGGCGCCAGCGCCGGCTCGGCCGCCGCCAGCCGGCGCAGTTCCTGCTCCGCCCGGGCGCGCCGGGTGTGCCGGTCGGCCAGCAGACGGGCGGCCGCGAGCTCCTGGCTCGCGGTGGTCGCGCCGGCCGCGGCGGCGTCGGCGGCCTCCCCGGCGGTGGTCAGCTCCGCGGTGGCGCGGCCGCGCAGCCGGGTCACCCAGGCGTCGACCGGCGCACCAGGCGAGGCGCCGACCAGCTCCGGGACCAGCTCCTCGGGCACGTCGGCGTCGGCGGTCTGCGCGACCCGGGCCAGCAGGGTGGACAGCTGCAGGCGCTCCTCCCGGACCGCCTCCTCCGCGCCCCGCCGTTCACCGGCGAGCCAGTCCTCGACGCGGGCGAACCGGCCCACGTCGAACAGCGTGCGGAGCAGGTCGGCCCGGCGCTCCGGCTCGGCCCGCAGGAAGCGCGCGAAGTCGCCCTGAGGCAGCAGCACCACCTGGCAGAACTGGTGGACGTCGAGGCCGAGCCGCAGCCGCAGGTGCTCGGCTCCCTCGTCGATCCGGGTGCTCACGGCCTCCCAGCCCTCGGGCCCCCGCCGCTGCACGACGAGCCGGGCCGGCTCGGTGGTCGTCCCGGTGCCGCGCTTCTTCGGTCGGGTCTGCTCCGGCCGTCGGGTGACGAGCAGCCGCTCACCGCCGAGGGTGAGCTCGCAGCTGACCTCGGTACGGACACCGGGATCGGCGTGGTCGCTGCGGAGCCGCTTCTCCTCGCCGCGCGCGCCGGGCACGGTGCCGTAGAGGGCGAACACCACGGCGTCGAGCAGCGTCGTCTTCCCCGAGCCGGTGGGCCCCCAGAGCAGGAACAGCCCGTCGCGGGACACCTGGTCGAGGTCGACGACCTCGGTGCCCGGGAAGGGCCCGAAGGCGGTCAGCGAGAGCCGGTGCAGCCTCACCCGGCGACCTCCTCGCGGGCGGCCGCCGCGAGGGCCCGGCCGAGCAGTTCCCGCTCGGCGGTGGTGACGCCCACGCCGCCGCGGACGTGGCTGACGAACTCGCCGACCACCGCGGCGTCGTCGCGGCCGGCCAGCCGCTCGGTGTAGCTGCGGCCGTCGGTCGCCCGGCCGCTGCCGGTCCACTCCAGATGAGCGCAGTGGGGGAAGCGCACCTGCAGCCGGCGCATCGGGTCGGCGGGCCGGACCGGGTCGGTCAGCCGGGCGCTGACGAAGGCCCCCTCGGCGTCGGCGTACGCGGCGTCGGTCAGCAGCGCGTCGAGGGTGCCGGTGAGCACGACGAGCGGCCGCGGCACCGGCAGCGGGACCGCCCGCACCCCGGCCAGGCCGGTGGCGTCGAGGTCGACCAGCCAGACCTGCTTCTGGTGCCCGGCCTCGCCGAAGGAGTAGGCCAGCGGGGAGCCGCTGTAGCGCAGCCGCTCGGTGAGGGTCTGCGGGCGGTGCAGGTGGCCCAGCGCGACGTAGTCGACTCCGTCGAACACCGGCACGGGCACCCGGTCCACGCCACCCACGGCGATGTCGCGCTCGCTCTCGCTGGGCATCCCGCCGCCGACGAAGGCGTGCGCGAGCACCACCGACCGGGTGCCCGGCCGCATGTACAGGTCGGCCCGGACCCGCTCCATGGCCGCCGTGAGCACCGCCTCGTGGGACCGGGCCCCGCCCACGCCCAGCTCGTCGTGGGCGAACTCCGGCTCGAGGTAGGGCAGGCAGTACACGGCCACGTCGCCGTGCTCGTCGGCCAGCAGCACCGGCTCGTCGAGCTCCGCCGTCGTCGTCCGCACGTGCAGGCCGGCGGCGGCCAGCAGGCCGGAGAACGTGCCCAGCCGGCGGGCCGAGTCGTGGTTGCCCGGGGTGAGCACGACCGTGGCCCCGGCGCGGCGCAGCCGGCCGACGACGCGGTCCAGCACGGCCTGCGCGTCGGCCGAGGGCACGGCGCGGTCGTAGACGTCGCCGGCGACGACCACGACGTCGACGCCCTCGGCGGCCACGATGCCGGCCAGCCCGCTCAGCACCGTCTCCTGCTCACGCAGGAGGTCGGTGCCGTGCAGCGACCGCCCCACGTGCCAGTCGGAGGTGTGCAGCAGCCGCATGGACCGGGACGGTAGGTCGGCCCACCGACAGAACCGGCCAGGCTCGCCGTGACCGATCCGTCACACCCGGTACGGGAGGCCGGGCGGCATCAGTGCGTCGGTGCCCCGTAGGCCTGGTCGTCGCCGCGCAGGAAGCCGGCGTTCTCCCGGCCGCGCCGGTCGGCGTCCTCCTCGATCATGTGGTTGAGGAGCTGCTGGATGCCGTCGCTGTCGGGGATCTGCCGCAGCACCGTGGCGCCGCTGTCGCCGGCGGACTCGATGGTGATCGTCCCCGACTGGATCAGCCGCTCCCAGATGTTCTGGCTGTAGGAGACGTCGGTGATCCGGGACAGGCCGATGTCGCGGCCCTTGCGGGCGAGGATGCCCTCGCGGAACAGCAGCCGGTGGGTGGTGACGACGTAGTGCGTCGTCCGCCAGCGCAGCAGCGGCACCAGCACGAAGCCGATCAGCAGCAGGACGCCGACGCCCGCGATCAGGAGCCGGTAGGTGCCGGCCCGGTCGGCGTCGGAGTCCACGAGCGCCGCACCGAAGGACGCACCGCCCACGATGAGCAGCAGGAAGAGCACCGGCCAGAAGACGGTCAGCCAGTGCGGGTGCAGGTGGCGCACGACCTCTTCGTCGGAGGCCAGCAGCTTGTCGGGGTAGCCCATGGCCGACAGGGTGACGCAGGTCAGGGCCGAGCGGGAGCCCCGGGTGCGCGGCGCGCCCGGATCCGTCCCACGGGTCCCAGGGTCACCGGGCGCTCCGCACGTGGCGGACGTCGCCGCTGGCCAGCTCCACCGTGCCGCCCGGCGTGCGGACGACGAGCCGGCCGTCCCAGTCCACCGCCTCGGCGACCCCGTCGAGGCGGCTGCCGTCGGGCAGGGACACGGCGACCTCCGTGCCGACCGTGGCGCACCACGAGAGGTAGTCGTGCGCGAGGCCGCTCTGCACCGGGTCGCCGAGCACCGCCGTCCACGCGAGGTAGCGGCGCTCCAGCGCCCGCAGGAACTCCAGCAGCACCGGCGCCCGGTCGACCGTGCGGCCGACCTCCATGGCCAGGGACGACGCCCCCTCGGGCAGCTCGTCCGGCCGGGTGGAGACGTTCAGGCCCACGCCGACCACCACCGCGCCGCCGGGCACGGCCTCGGCGAGGATCCCGGCCAGCTTGCTGCCGTCGGCGGCCAGCAGGTCGTTGGGCCACTTCAGCGCCGTCCGGCAGCCGGGCACCGCGCCGACCGCCTCGGCGAGCGCGACACCGGTCAGCAGCGGCAGCCACCCGCGGCGCGCGGCGGGGACGTCGGGGCGCAGCAGCACGGAGACGGTCAGCCCGGCCCGGGGCGGGGAGGTCCAGACGCGGTCCAGCCGCCCGCGGCCCGCCTCCTGGTGCTCGGCCACGAGGACCGTCCCCTCGGGGGCCTCCTCCCCCGCGGCCGCGACGAGGGCGGCGTTGGTCGAGCCGATCGACCCGACCACCTCCACCGACCGCCACAACCGGCTCTCGCGGGTCAGCGCGGCGCCGAGCGCGGCGCCGTCCAGGGCGGGCCGTTCGAGGTCCGACCAGCGCGACTCCGACGGTGACGACGAGGGGTCTCCGGGCACTCCCCTACGCTACGGCCGCGAGCCCGGCCGCTCCCTGGAGCAGGCCGGCCTGATTCCCGAGCAGAGCGAGGCAGGTCTGTGAGCGCGGCTGAACTGGAGAGCGCGGGCGACAGCGTCCCCGGCGACATCGACATCCACACCACCGCCGGCAAGCTGGCGGACTTCGAGCGGCGGGTCCAGGAGGCCACGCACGCCGGCTCCGAGCGCGCGGTGGAGAAGCAGCACGCCGCGGGGAAGATGACCGCGCGCGAGCGGATCGAGGCGCTGCTGGACCCGGGCTCGTTCACCGAGCTCGACGAGTTCGCCCGCCACCGCTCGACGAACTTCGGCATGGACGCCAAGCGCCCGTTCGGCGACGGCGTCGTCACCGGGTACGGCACCGTCGACGGCCGCCCGGTCTGCGTCTTCTCCCAGGACGTCACCGTCTTCGGCGGCAGCCTCGGCGAGGTCTACGGCGAGAAGATCGTCAAGGTCCTCGACCTGGCCATCCGGAACGGCTGCCCGGTCATCGGGATCAACGAGGGCGGCGGCGCGCGGATCCAGGAGGGCGTGGTCTCCCTCGGCCTCTACGGCGAGATCTTCCAGCGCAACGTGCACGCCTCCGGCGTGATCCCGCAGATCTCCCTGGTGATGGGCGCGGCGGCCGGAGGGCACGTCTACTCCCCCGCGCTCACCGACTTCATCGTGATGGTCGACCAGACCAGCCAGATGTTCATCACCGGGCCCGACGTGGTGAAGACCGTGACCGGCGAGGAGGTCACGCTCGAGGAGCTCGGCGGCGCCCGCACGCACAACACGAAGTCCGGCGTCGCGCACTACATGGCCGAGGACGAGACGGACGCGCTGGACTACGTCAAGGCGCTGCTGTCCTACCTGCCGAGCAACAACCTCGACCCGCTGCCGGCCATCGAGGTCGGGCCGGTCGACGCCACCCCCGACGGCGTGTCCGACGACGACCGGGAGCTCGACACCGTCATCCCGGACTCGGCGAACACGCCCTACGACATGCACGGTGTGCTCGAGCACGTGCTCGACGACGGCGAGTTCCTCGAGGTCCAGCCGCTGTTCGCGCCGAACATCCTCATCGGCTTCGGCCGCGTGGAGGGCCGCCCGGTCGGCGTCGTGGCCAACCAGCCGACCCAGTTCGCCGGCACGCTCGACATCGACGCCAGCGAGAAGGCCGCCCGGTTCGTGCGCACCTGCGACGCGTTCAACATCCCGGTGCTGACCTTCGTCGACGTGCCCGGCTTCCTGCCCGGCACCTCGCAGGAGTGGGAGGGCATCATCCGCCGCGGCGCGAAGCTCATCTACGCCTACGCCGAGGCGACCGTCCCGAAGATCACCGTGATCACCCGCAAGGCCTACGGCGGCGCCTACGACGTCATGGGGTCCAAGCACCTCGGCGCCGACCTGAACCTGGCCTGGCCGACGGCGCAGATCGCCGTGGTCGGCGCCCAGGGCGCGGTCAACATCCTGTACCGGCGCGAGCTCGCCGACTCCCCGGACGCCGACGCCCGCCGGGCCGAGCTGATGACGGACTACGAGGACACGCTCCTCAACCCCTACGTCGCCGCCGACCGCGGCTACATCGACCAGGTGATCCGCCCCTCGGAGACCCGCGTCGAGATCACCAAGGCGCTCCGGCTGCTCGCCAACAAGCGCCAGACGCTGCCGCCGAAGAAGCACGGGAACATCCCGCTGTGACCGAGCCGACCGAGCAGCCGCAGCAGGCGGCGCAGCGTCCGCTGCTGCGGGTCGTGCGGGGCGAGCCCACCGCCGAGGAGCTCGCCGCCCTGACCGTCGTCGTGGCCGCGCTCGCCTCGCGGGGCGGGACCCGTCGCCGGCCCCGCCCGGTCGGCGCGTGGGCCTCGCCGGCGCGCACGCACCGCCGTCCCCTCCAGGCCGGCCCGGGCGGCTGGCAGGCGGCCGGGCGGCCGGCATGAGCGACCTGCGCCGGCTGGTGCTCGCGTCGGCGTCCCCGGCGCGGCTGGCACTGCTGCGCCAGGCGGGCCTGTCGCCCGAGGTGGTCGTCAGCGACGTCGACGAGTCCACGGTGACCGCTCCCCGGGTCGCCGAGCGCGTCGCGCTGCTGGCGGCGGCCAAGGCGACGGCGGTGGCCGACCGCGAGACCGACGCCCTGGTGATCGGGGCCGACTCGCTGCTGGAGTTCCGCGGGGAGGCCATGGGCAAGCCGGCCGGCGTGCACGAGGCCCGGGACCGCTGGCAGCGCATGGGCGGTCACTCCGGTGTGCTGCACACCGGCCAGGCCCTGTTCGACGTCCAAGACGGCGCCGTGGTCGGCCGGGACGTCGTCGTCGTCTCGACCACCGTGCACTTCGCCCGGCCGACGTCGGCCGAGCTGGAGGCCTACCTCGCCACCGGCGAGCCGCTGGCCGTGGCCGGCGCCTTCACCCTCGACGGGCTCGGCGCGTCGTTCGTCCGCCGGGTCGACGGCGATCCGGCGTCGGTCGTGGGGTTGTCCCTGGCCACGCTGCGCAACCAGCTGGCGGCGCGCGACGTGGCGGTCACCGACCTCTGGCAGCGCTGACCTCCCGCGCGACGGCCCCGCCGGTGCGGGGGTGTCCGCTCGCCCGGGCTGCGCACGCGATGCGCCGCACGCCCGGGGTGCCCCCTCCGGGCGGGGGCGGCCGGGCCTCGGCGCAGCAGTCCGCGGGCGACTGACTATTGTCCGGTCGGTCCACTGAGAGGGAGTACGCCAGTGCAGAAGGTCCTGATCGCCAACCGCGGGGAGATCGCCGTCCGCGTCGCGCGAGCCTGCAAGGACGCGGGGCTCACCAGCGTCGCGGTCTACGCCGAGCCCGACCGGGACGCCCTGCACGTGCGCACCGCCGACGAGGCGTTCGCCCTCGGCGGGACGACGCCGGGCGACTCCTACCTCGTGATCGAGAAGATCCTCGACGCCGCCAAGCAATCAGGCGCGGACGCGATCCACCCGGGCTACGGGTTCCTCTCCGAGAACGCCGACTTCGCCCAGGCCGTGATCGACGCCGGGCTCACCTGGATCGGGCCCTCGCCGCAGGCGATCATCGACCTCGGGGACAAGGTCGCCGCCCGCCACATCGCCATGAAGGCCGGCGCCCCCCTGGTGCCCGGCACCAAGGACCCGGTCGGCGGTGCCGACGAGGTCGTCGCGTTCGCGGAGGAGCACGGCCTCCCCGTGGCCATCAAGGCCGCGTTCGGCGGTGGCGGTCGCGGGCTCAAGGTCGCCCGCACCATCGAGGAGATCCCTGAGCTGTTCGACTCCGCCGTCCGCGAGGCCGTCTCGGCCTTCGGCCGCGGCGAGTGCTTCGTCGAGCGGTTCCTGGACAAGCCCCGGCACGTCGAGGCGCAGGTCCTCGCCGACACCCACGGCAACGTGATCGTCGTCGGCACCCGCGACTGCTCCCTGCAGCGGCGCAACCAGAAGCTCGTCGAGGAGGCGCCCGCGCCGTTCCTCACCGACGAGCAGCGGGCCCGGATCCACGAGTCGGCGAAGGCCATCTGCAAGGGCGCCGGCTACCACGGCGCGGGCACGGTGGAGTACCTCGTCGGCGTCGACGGCTCGATCTCCTTCCTCGAGGTCAACACCCGGCTGCAGGTGGAGCACCCCGTCAGCGAGGAGACCAGCGGCCTGGACCTGGTCCGCGAGCAGTTCCGCATCGCCGAGGGCCTCCCGCTGGAGATCACCGAGGACCCCACGCCCCGCGGCCACAGCATCGAGTTCCGCATCAACGCCGAGGACGCCGGCCGCAACTTCATGCCGGCCCCCGGCCCCGTGGAGCGGCTCGAGATCCCGCAGGGCCCCGGCGTCCGCTGGGACTCCGGCGTGGAGACCGGTGGCGAGGTCGCCGGCGCGTTCGACTCGATGCTGGCCAAGCTGATCGTCACCGGCGCCACCCGCGAGGAGGCCCTCCGGCGGGCCGCCCGCGCGCTGGACGAGCTGGTGGTCGAGGGCATGCCGACGGTCATCCCGTTCCACCGCGCCGTCGTCCGCGACCCGGCCTTCACCAGCGAGCCGTTCAGCGTGCACACCCGGTGGATCGAGACCGAGTGGGACAACCAGGTGCCGCCGTACTCGGCCGCGCCCGTCGACGGCGAGGAGCCGCAGGAGCGGCAGACGGTCGTCGTCGAGGTCGGCGGCCGCCGGCTCGAGGTGTCCCTCCCGGCCGGTCTTGCGCTCGGTGGCGGCGCTCCGGTCGCGGCCGGTGGTGGCGCGAAGCCGCGCAAGCGCGGCGGCGGCTCCGGCGGCTCCGCCGCGTCCGGCGACTCCCTGACCTCCCCGATGCAGGGCACGATCGTCAAGGTGGCCGTCGAGGACGGCGCCACGGTCGAGGCCGGTGACCTGGTCGTCGTCCTCGAGGCGATGAAGATGGAGCAGCCCATCACCGCTCACAAGGCCGGCACCGTGACCGGCCTGTCGGCCGAGGTCGGCGCCACCGTCACCAGCGGTGCGGTCATCTGCACGATCGCCGACGCCGAGTAGTCCCGCTCGAGCAGGAGGGGCTCGGCACCGCGCAACGCGGTGCCGAGCCCCTTGTCGTCAACGCAAGACGGTGGCGGACAGCCGCCCGCCCTGGAAGTCCTGGTAGCAGGCACCGGTGTCGCGGCAGACCTGCGGCCGAACCGGGTAGCCCAGCGGCCCGAACTCCCAGCCCGACGCGGCCCACCGGTCACGAATTGGGCCGGAAACCGCCCACGCACCCGCCCCAGGCGACCAGTACACCGACCCACCCCGGAAGTGCTGGAAACAACCGCCGTCCCGCAACCCGCACACCGTTTCGGCCACCGGGTACCCCAGCGGCCCAGTCTCCCAGCCCGACGCGGCCCACCGGTCACGAATTGG
>NZ_JNIK01000007.1 GCF_000701365.1 Blastococcus sp. URHD0036 | reverse complement strand
GAACGCGGAGATGCCGTTGGCCCGCTTCTCCGGGTCGGTGACGGCCATGACCGTGTACCACTCGGAGATCCCCGAGTTGGTGATCCAGGCCTTGGTGCCGTTGAGCACCCAGCTGTCGCCCTCGCGCCGGGCGCGGGTCCTCATCGCGGCGGCGTCGGAGCCGGCCTCCCGCTCGGAGAGCCCGTAGCTGATCATCGCCCGGCCCTCGGCGATCGACGGCAGCACCCGCTGCTTCAGGTCCTCCGACGCCGACAGCAGGATCGGCATCGAGCCGAGCTTGTTCACCGCCGGGATGAGCGAGGCGCTGACGTCGACCCGCGCGACCTCCTCGATCACGATGCAGGTCGCGATCGCGTCGGCACCCTCACCGCCGTAGGCCTCGGGGATGTGCGTGGCGTGGAAGCCCGCCGAGGTCAGCGCCTTCTGCGCCTCGATCGGATAGCGGGACTCCGCGTCCACCTCGGCCGCGAACGGCTTGATCTCCCGCTCGGCGATGTCGCGGACCGCGGCCCGGATCGCGTCGTGCTCACCCGTGAGGCTATAGGGGGCAGCGGTCGTGCCGGCCATGGTGGGTCTCCCGTCAGGGCAGGGCCGGCACCCGAGGCGCCGACAGCATCAGCTTTGTATCCTGGATACTACTGCGCACACCGTGTCGAACATCTGGCCCGGGAGTGAAAGCGGTGTCGGGCTCGCGGTGACGCGAAAGCGGTGCCGAGGGCGGGCCGGTGAGGGCTCCGCCACCCGAGGCGAGGAGGCGGCATGGGGAACTCGGAGTACGTGACACTGCAGGTCGAGGACATGGTCGGCACCATCCGTCTCGACCGGCCGAAGATGAATGCGATCGACGAGCAGCTGCATCTCGAGGTGCGTGCGGCTGCGGAGGACGCAGCCGCTCGACCCGACGTCCGCGCCGTGGTCCTGTACGGCGGTGAGCGGGCGTTCGCCGCCGGTGCCGACATCAAGGCCATGTCTAAGCTGGACGCGGCAGGAATGGCGGAGTGGGGTCGTGAGCTGACCAAGTCGTTCAACGCCGTCCAGACGATCCCGAAGCCGGTGGTCGCCGCGGTGGCCGGCTACGCCCTGGGAGGCGGACTGGAACTGGCTCTGTGTGCGGACTTCCGCCTCTTTGCTGAGAGCGCGAAGGTCGGCCTGCCGGAGACCACACTGGGCGTGATCCCAGGTGCCGGAGGCACTCAGCGGCTCGCCCGGTTGGTGGGCCCGGCGAAGGCCAAAGAGCTCGTCTTCACGGGCCGGCACATCGGTGCCGACGAGGCCATGGGCATCGGCCTGGCGGGTGGAGTCGTCCCGGATGGCGAGGTCTACGCAGCGTCCGTGGCGATGGCCCGGGGGCTGGCAGCGGGCGCGCCGCTGGCTCTGGCGGCGGCGAAGCGCGCCATCGACGAGGGCCTGGATCTGCCGCTCGCGAAGGGCCTGGCGCTCGAGACCCAGCTGTTCGCCGGTCTCTTCGACACCGAGGATCAGCGGACGGGCATGCGCTCGTTCCTTGAGCACGGGCCGGGCCGGGCGGTCTTCAGTGGCCGCTGAGCGTCGCCGCCAGGAGGTCGGGAGGCGCGGCCGGGCGGACCTGGTGCCCGACGGGCTGGCGCCCGACGGCTAGTGTGTTGCGCGCCCGATCAGCTCCTCGACGGAGTGCAGCTGGGCGGGCGTTCGGACGAACGGAAGGGTGGCGCTAGGTGACTTCGAGCAACCGGCGTAGGTCGTCGACGCCCCCATCGGACGCGCCCGACAGTCGCGAGCGGATCCTGGTCGCGGCGGCATCGGAGTTCCGCCAGAAGGGTTTGGCAGGGGCGCGTGTCGACGAGATCGCCCGCATCGCCGGCTGCAACAAGAACCTTATCTACTACTACTTCAACGACAAGTCGGGCCTGTATGCCGAATCGCTCAAGCGGATGATCGAGCAGTCCCACGCCCGGATGGACGCGCTGGAGGAGGGGTCGAGAGACCTCCTGGACTGGCTGCGCCGCCAGGCGGGTATCGGCAGTGACATTGAGGCCGACTGGCGACGGCTCTGGCTCTGGGAAGCGCTCGACGGCACGCCCGGCAGCATCACGCTCCGCGACGAGCGGACGGCGTCGTTCCGGCTGTACCAGGAGCGGATCGAGGAGGCGCAGGCGAGTGGTCGCGTTCGAGCGGACCTCGCCCCGGCGATGATCGCGGTCTCACTCCTCGCCATGGCCAACTTCCCTCAGATGTTCCCGCAGGTGGTCGAGCTCATCACCGGGAACCGGCCGGACGATCCGCGCTTCCAGGAGATGCAGGACGACTTCTTCCTCCAGTTCGTTGCCTTCCTCACGCCTCCCGACAGCAACTGATCGGGACGCATCGTGATCGGCGGGCGAGCGACGATCCCTAGCGTCAGCACCCTGGCCTGGCTCAGCATCAACCACTTCGTCGAGCGGGCGTAGCGGACGCACCTGACGGATTGACACTGCCCCGTCGGGAGTTGTCGACGTGGCCAGGAACACGAGGCCGTCGACTCCCACCCGATCCGCAGGTCGCAGGCCGGAGCGGGCGCGAGGCCGCTGGCGACGGCGTGCCCGTTGAGGGCGGCGATGACCGGCGTCCCCTATCCGGAGGGGGAGCTCGAGGAGGTTGGGCACTGTGCCGCCCTTCGGGCGCACCTGCCGGGTCTGCCCGGCGTCCGCGGGGCCATCTCCTTGAGGTCGCCGCCGGCGCAGAACGTCGTCCCTGTGCCGGTCACGATGACGACCCAGACATCGGGGTCCGCCTTGGCCGCGGCGAGCGCGCCGGCCAGGTTCGTGACGGGCTCCGCGTTGAGGGAGTTGGCGCGCTCAGGACGGTTGAGCCGCAGGATGCGTACGCGGCCCTCGGAGGTCTCGACCAGCACCGGACCGCGGTCATGCTTCCCTGCTTCCCGTCGTAGGGCTGGAGTGGAGCAGGAACGGGTGCAGCCGCTGCTGCATCGCACGGCGCTCCGCGGTGAGCGCCGACTCGAAGGGGAATTCCTCGGGGTCGAGGAGCCACTGGTAGGCGCAGCCGCGCAGGCTGGTCAGAACGGACGCTGCGACCTCGTCGGCGTCGATGGTCGGCGCGAGCTCGCGGCTGTCGATGGCGTGGCGGATCTCAGCCAGTTACACGGGCCGGTTGGTGACCCGGGAGATCTCGCTGATCCACTTGCGGATGTGCCGCTTCGCGACAGTCTCGGCCTTCGCGGCGTCCCCGCCCTTGATGGACTCGAAGATCTGCCGGTGGTCGTCGTTGCCCGCGATGAGGAGAGACCGTAGGCAGTCTTCGTTGAAGGACTCGGACTCGTCGCCGCTCGTCCGGTTCATGTACCGCGGCAGGAACATCTGTGAGCTGAGGCGCACGATGTGCTGCAGTTCCTGCAGGCGTCGGTTCGGGTTGGCCCGCATGATCCCGAGGTGGAACTCGATGTGCGCCTGATCGTACGCGGCGATCTGGAGTCGCTCGGCGGACATGACCTCGCTCATGGTGGCGAGGGAGCGGATCAGGTGCGCCTCGACCTCGCTGCTTAACCCGGAGGTCGCGAGCAGTCGGGCGGCGAGCCCGTCGAGCGACTCTCGAATCTGGTAGAGGTCGATGATCTCCGCCGGTGTCATCTCGATGACTTCAACGGTCTGGTTCCCGTTGGTGACCCGCACCAGCCCGTCGCGCTCGAGGATGCGGAACGCCTCGCGTAGGGGTGTGCGGCTGACGCCGAACTGTTCGGACAACTGGATCTGCAGCAAAGGGAGACCGGGCGACAGCTCACCGCTTATGATCATGTCCCGTAGGCGATTTGTCACCTGGTCGACGAGGCGTACGCGCTGTAGCGGGTACAGGGCTGCGGGGTCCGCGGCCATGCCCTCACCTTCCCTTCGCCGACCTAGATTGCTTTTCACAGAGAGTATCGCAGTAGGTTGGATCCTGAACCCAGGACCAGTCGTTGGGGCACGGCCGAGTCGGCCCGGACGTCGGCCGGCTCCGGCGTCCGTCGGCACGGCGCTCCGGGTCGACCACGTGGACACGATGGTGACCACGGCGTCGAGCGCGCCGTGGACTATCCGGATGGACTCGCCGTGGCCAGGGCCCCGCGCGCCGAACATCATCGTGCCGACCGGTGGGTCCCAGGGGGCGGTACTGCATGAGGTCTCTCCTCATTTGAAGATAGAGGCTCGGATGGGCCGAGTCTCTGTGTCCAGGATATCGGATCCTGGACATCAGCCGGAACTCTCATTAGAGTTCGCCTCCAGTCAGTGAAGTCGACGTCCAGGAGCGGGTCATGGCGCGGGCAGCAATCGTCACCGGAGGTTCCAAGGGGATCGGTGCGGCGATCGCTGCTGACCTCGTACGGGGCGGGGCCTCGGTCCTGATCACGGCCCGCAAGGAGGGCCCGCTCGAGGAGCAGGCCGAGCAGCTGCGCGCGCTCGGCGGCGGCAAGGTCGAGGTCCTCGCCGGCAACGCGGGCGACCCGGAGGCCATCGGGGCGGCGGTTGATCTCGCCATGAGCAGGTTCGGCGCGGTCGACGTGCTGGTCAACAACGCCGCCACCACTCCGCGCACCGGGCCGATGATCGAGGTCGAGCTCCCACTGTTGGACAAGATCATCGATGTGAACCTGCGCGGGCCGCTGCTGTGGAGCCAGGCCGTGTGGCGCGCACACATGGGGGAGCACGGTGGGTCCATCCTCAACATCTCCTCCATCGGCGGGCAGGCCTGGACGGGGGACAACGGGCCCTACGCGATGACGAAGGCCGGTCTGGACTTCCTGACGCGGTTCCTCGCCGTCGAGCTGGCGCCCCGGGTGCGGGTCAACTCGATCGCCCCTGGGCTGGTCGCGACCGAGAAGGCCGAGGCGTTGTGGAATTCGCCGACCGTCCGCATCCCCCCGATGGCCCGGCTCGGCAGTCCGGAGGACATCGCCGCCGCAGCGCGCTACCTGTTGAGCGAAGACGCCGGCTGGGTCACCGGACAGGTGCTCAACGTGGACGGCGGTGCCACCGTCACCGACCTCGAGCGGTACCGCCGCCGGGCAAAGCCGGCGGCCTTCGGTTCGGCGCCGCTGTGACGGCCGCCGACACCGTCGACCCGCTCGCAGGCGGCACCAAGCGGGTGAATCACCGCCAGCGGCAGGCGGCCGCCACGCGGGAGACCGTGGCGCGGGCGGCGCTGGACCGCTTCGCGGAACAGGGCTATGCGCGTACGACCGTCGAGGACATCGCCCGCGCCGCAGGCGTCTCCGTCCAGACTGTCTACGCGATCTTCGGTTCCAAGCGCGAGATCCTCGTCGACCTGCGCAAGCTGTGGTTCAGCGAGGCCGACGTCACCCGGCTGGTGGACGAAGCGCTGCAGGAGCCCAACCCCAGGCGGCGCCTGCAGCTCACCGCAAAGTGGATCCGTCACCAGCACGAGGTCGGTTCGACCCTCTCGATGGTCATCGAGGAGGCGGTCCGGGCCGACCAGCGGGTCGCAGACACCTGGACGTCCCTCCGATCGGAGGCCGACGACCGGATCCATGCCGTGATCGCCGGGATTGGTGACGCCTTGGCCACGGGACTCGACGTCGACTCCGCGGTCGACGTGGTCTGGGCGCTCTCACGAACAGCCGTCTACCGGGAGTTCCTCGCACGCGGCTGGTCTCCCGACCGCTACGAACACTGGCTCGGACTGAGCCTGCACCAGCAACTACTGGGCACGCGGAGCATCCCCGCGGCCCGACCGGAGGAGTGAATCACCATGTGGGAATTCAGCACCGACGAGGCGTACGCGGAGAAGTTGCGCTGGGCCGATGAGTTCGTCCGCCGCGAGATCCTCCCCCTGGAGACGCTGGATCTCGACCGGCCCGAACTGCTGGCCCGCACGGCTCCGCTCAAGCAGCAGGTCAAGGACGCCGGGCTCTGGGCGTGCCACCTCGGCCCGGAACTTGGTGGAGCGGGATACGGCCAGGTGAAGCTGGGACTGCTGCATGAGGTCATCGGGATCACCCGCTTTGCTCCTCCGGTCTTCGGCAACCAGGCCCCCGACTCCGGGAACGCCGAGATCCTCGCGCTCTTCGGCACCGAGGAGCAGAAGGCGTCGTACCTGCGGCCCCTGCTGGACGGCGACATCTTCTCCGCGTTCTGCCTCACCGAGCCGGGCGCCGGGTCGGACCCCACGCGGATCACGACCACCGCGGTCCGTGACGGCGATGAGTGGGTGATCAACGGGGGCAAGTGGTTCGCGTCCAATGCCGCCTTCGCCGACGTCCTGCTCGTGGTCTGCAAGACCGATCCCGACGCACCCCGCCATCAGCAGTTCTCCACGTTGCTCGTGGCGGGCGGCACGCCGGGGCTGCGGATCGTGGGGGAGAGCGACCTCATGGGGGCCGAGGGCACGCACGCGCAGATCGCGTTCGAGGACTGCCGGGTCCCTGCCGCGGCCCTGCTGGGTGAGCAGGGCCGCGCCTTCGAGATGTCCCAGCGCCGGCTGGGGCCTGGCCGCATCCACCACGTCATGCGCTGGCTGGGTGTGTGCCGGCGTGCCTTCGACATGATGTGCGAGCGGGCCGTCAGCCGCGAGGTCTCCGGCGGCCTGCTGGCCGACAAGCAGACCGTGCAGAACTGGATCGCCGATTCCTACGCCGAGATCCAGGGCCTGCGGCTGATGACCCTGCACGCCGCCTGGGTGATCGACCAGAAGGGCGTGCCCGAGGCTCGGACGGAGATCGCGGCGATCAAGTACCACGGGGCGAAGGTCCTGATGGATGTGCTCGACCGGGCGATCCAGGTCCACGGCGCGCTGGGCGTCTCCTCGGACATGCCGCTCGAGTACCTGTACCGCCGGGCTCGCGCGTCCAGGATCTACGACGGCCCTGACGAGGTGCACCGCGTCACCGTGGCCCGCCGGGTGCTACGGGGGTACACGCCGGTGACCGGTATGTGGCCGAGCGAGCACGTCCCCACCCGTCGGGCCGCGGCTCTCGCCGCGCTCGGGAGCCAGGACGTCGCCGCGGCCGAGAGCGCTTCGCTCAGATGAACATCGAAGAGGGGCAGGTGGCCGTGGTCACCGGAGCCGCCAGCGGAATCGGCCTGGCCCTCTCGCGAGCGCTGGGCCGGCTCGGAGTCATCGTCGTGATGGCGGACGTCGAAGCGGGCACGCTGATCGCGGCGGCGAAGACGCTCGACGGGGAAGGGATCCGGACGCGCCCCGTAGTCACCGATGTGTCGTCGTGGCCGTCGGTCCAGCACCTGGCGGAGGTCGTCACCATGGAGGTGGGACCGGTCGACCTGCTCTGCAACAACGCCGGCGTGGTCGGCCCGTGGGCGCCGACGTGGGAACAGGATCTCGCCAATTGGCGGTGGGTCCTCGGCGTCAACCTCGACGGGGTCGTCCACGGGCTGCGGGCGTTCTTGCCGCGCATGGTTGCCCGCGGTGCCGGGCAAGTCGTGAACGTCGCCTCCCGCGGCGGCGTGACGCCGCTCCCGGGGAACGCGGTCTACGCCGCCAGCAAGCATGCCGTGGTCGGCCTCACCGAGAGCTTGCGCGAGGAGCTGGGCCGGATCGGGTCCGCGGTCGGCGTGACTCTGGTCCTGCCCGGACTGGTGGCCACCAACATCAGCGAATCCGACCGAAACCGGCCCAAGGGACTCCGGGTGGCGGCGCCACCTGCGAGCGACGGCTGGCGCCCATCGAGGGGATCGCCCAGCATCGACGCGAACGCCGTGGCGCGATCCATCCTCGAGGCCGTCCAGAACGACCTACCGGTCATCGCGCCCGCCGCCGACGTTATGGGGACCCCCGCCGGAGGCGCGCGGTGACCGGGCCGTCCCGGGCGCTCACCGACGACGAACTGACCGCGGCGCTGGTACCGGTCGAGCGACTCCAGGCCTACCTCGCCGACGTCGTGGCCATCGACGAGCCGCCCACCGTCAAGCGGATCACCATCGGGCACTCCAACGAGATGTTCCGGGTGTCGAGCGGCTCGTCGTCGTGGATGCTCCGGCGCCCCCCGCGCGTGACGTCGGGCAGGCCACCGGTCGGGTTCGAGCGCGAGTACCGGGTCATCAGCGCCCTGCGCGACAGCGACGTCCCCCACGCCCGGGTGGTCGCCTACTGCACGGATGAGGCCGTCATCGGCGCGCCGTTCCTCCTCCAGGAGTGGGTGCACGGCTTCGCGCCCCGGCTGCCCCTCCCGGAGCCCTTCACCGATGACGCGGCGGCCCAGCGGGAGCTGACCGGCGCACTGGTCGACGGCCTCGCGGCGCTCGGTCGCTTCGATTGGCGCGCCGCCGGCCTCGGGGACCTGGGGCGGCCCGACGGGTTCCTCGAGCGTCAGGCCGACCGGTGGCTTGCCCAATTGGATCGGTATAGGACGCGAGAGCTTCCACACGTGGGCGAAATCGCCGAGTGGTTGCGCACGCACGTGCCGACGGGTTCCAGGCCCGGGCTCATGCACGGGGACTACACCTGGTCCAACGTCATGTGCGCGCACGGTCGGCCGGGTCGTTTGGCGGCCATCGTCGACTGGGAGCTCGCCACGATCGGTGACCCGCTGCTCGACCTCGGGTGGCTGATCGGGCTGTGGCAGGAGCCCGGAGAGCCGGCCGAAGGGCGCGACCCCAGCACGTTGTTCTGCAGCCTGCCTGGCCAGTTCACCCGCCGCGAGCTGATCGAGCGATACGCGAAGGGCACGGACCGACCGCTGGAGGACGTCGACTACTACCAGGTCCTCGCCCTGTTCAAGGTGTCCTGCCTCGTCGAGGGCAGCTGGGCGCGGTACGCGCGCGGGCAGAGTGACGACCCAGGACACGCAAGCTTCGAGCACCGCGTGCCGACCCTTCTAAACCGGGCTGCGCGGATCGCGGGGCTGGTGTGACCGCCCCGGAGGTCCGGCCGCTTCCCGCGGACTCGGTGGGCCTCCTCGAGGGGCTGACGACCACCCGTGCCATCCGGCGCTACACGGGTGACCTCATGCCGCCCGAGGTCTTGCGCGACATCCTCTTCGCAGCTACCCGGGCAGCCAGTGGATCAAATCGACAGCCGTTCCGGTTCATCGTGCTCATCGACGGCCCCAGGGCGGTCGCCGCTCGGCGTCTGCTCGGCGAGAGGGCCCGCGAGATTTGGGCGGGCAAGGGGCAGCGGGAGGGCTACCGCTCAGATGCGGAGCCCCGGTCCGCCAAGGCACGGATGGCCCGGACGATGGCCGAGTACGTCGGGGGCTTCGAGTCCGTTCCGGTCGTCGTCCTGACGTGCCTGGTTCGGTACCGCGAACCGGCTCCGATGGAAGGCGCTTCCGTCTACCCGGCCTGCCAGAACCTCCTGCTCGCCGCCCGCGCACTGGGCTACGGCGGCGTCATGACCGGCTTCCATCGCGGGATCGAACCTCAGTTGAGCGAGCTGCTCAGTGTGCCGGCGGAGGCGTTCATCGCTGCAACGATCACCCTGGGGCGCCCCCAAGGGGGTCACGGCCCCGTTCGCCGCCGCCCTCTCGCCGAACTGGTCTTCGAGGACACGTGGGGTTCCGCACCGGAGTGGGCGCTGGATCCGCCCGGGACCGCATACACGGCCGCGGGCCCACCCGCCCGGCCTTCAGCAACAGCCGGCTGATCCCGCAATCCGCTCCTCCCATGCCGGTCCGGTCGAGCCCAGCGCCCTAGATGTACCGAGCCAGGACGTTGGTGACAGCGATCTGGGCTTGAACGAAGGAGAACCTCCGAGTGGGGTGTGTGGCTTGTCGAAGGCCAACACCTGGGTCAGCCGTTTGCAGGCTGAAGGCGAGGCGGGGTTGGTCGACCGGTCCAGCCGGCCGCACACTAGCCCCCGGCGCGCTGCTGCAGAGATAGAAGACTGGGTCGTCGAACTCGGCCGTCGGGAGCAGCGGGGACCGGCCTGGATCGGCGCCGAACTTTGCGTGCCGGCCCGCAGCGTGAACCGCCCCGGGATTGATGGAGGCTTCCAACCACCGAAGCATGGAAGTCATGGCGGCACCGAGGAATTGCCCCGTCGAGCTGCGTGAGCGGGCGATTCGCTTCGCGGTCGATCTGGTGGAGGGGCCGGAGAAGCTGAGCGTCAACGCCGCGTGCAAGCGGGTCGGTGAGCAGTTGGGGATCGTGCCGGACTCGCTGCGGAACTGGGTGCAGCAGACGCGCATTGACGACGGCAGCGCGGCAGGTCTGACGACTGATGAACGGGCGCGGCTGGCCGAGCTGGAGCGGGAGAATCGGGAGCTGCGCCGGGCGAACACGATCCTCAAGAGCGCCCCGGCCTTCTTCGCGGCCGAGCTCGACCGGCCGTCCCAGCGCTGATCGACTTCATCGTTCAGTATCGACAGCAGTTCGGAGTCGAGCCGATCTGCCGGGCCCTCACCGAGGCGGGCGCGAAGATCGCTCCGAGCACCTACTACGCCGCGCGATCCCGGCCGTCCTCGGCCCGGGCCGTGGCCGACGAGCAGCTCAAGGCCGAGGTCGTCCGGGTGCACGAGGCCGACTTCGGCGTCTATGGCGCCCGCAAGGTCTGGCGGGCTCTGAACCGGGAGGGCATCCCGGTCGCCCGCTGCCGTGTCGACTCAGGGAGCGACGAGGCAGGGGCTTTGCCCCGTCAACGCCGAGGGATGCCCTTCCGAGGTGTCGCAGGTGCTCCGTGCCGATTGTCGCAACGAGGACGCGACATCCGGGTGACTGTTTCGTGTCATGCCGGCTCGACCCGTGCGGGGTGGACGAAGCGTGCCGGGCGGCGGTCAGGCGTCGAGATGGGTGGTGCGCGCAATCGTCTCGATCGACCTGCGGATGTGTCGCTTGGCGATCTTTTCGGCCTTGTCGGCGTCGCCGCTCATGATCGTCTCGAAGATCACCTTGTGGTCGTCCGCCGCGACGTCGAAAAGAGAGCGAAGGTACTTCTCGTCGTCGGCTCTCGCTGCGCCGCCGTGCGTCCGGTTCAAGTAGCGGGGGAGGAACATCTGGGAGCTGAGCCGCACGATGTGGGCCATCTCCTGCAGGCGACGGTTCGGGTTCGCAAGCATGATGCCGACGTGGAAGTCGATGTGCGCGGGTTGAAAGGCGGCCACGTCGAGGCGCTTGCGGGCAAGGATCTTGTCCATCTTGGTCATCGACTGGGACAAGCTCTTCTCAACCTCGGCCGTCATGCCCGCGGACGCGAGCAGCCGGGCGGCGAGTCCGTCGAGGGCTTCCCGGATCTGGTAGATCTCGGTGATCTCCGTCGGCGTCATCTCGGTGACCTCGACGGTCTGGTTGCCGTTGCTGACCCGGACGAGCCCGTCCCGCTCGAGGATCCGGAACGCCTCGCGCAGCGGGGTGCGACTGACGCCGAGACGCTCGGACAACTGGATCTGAAGCAGCGGGTGGCCCGGCAAAAGCTCCCCACTGACAATCATACTGCGCAACCGATCGGTCACTTGATCGACGAGTCGCACCCGCTGAAGCGGACTCGCCTGACCCAACTCGTCCGCCATGGGACCTCACATCTCTCCGGTGCCGTCGGAAGTCGTGAGGGATACTGTAGACGAGCGCGGGTGCGTGAGTCCGGAATCCAGGGATCAGGTCCCCACTACGGGTCAGGGTTCACCGTCCGCGGGCGGGTCGCGGGCGGTACTGCGGCCACCCGCCGTGCCGCAAGGGTGCGGCGGACGGACCTCCGGACGACGTCAACGGCCGTGGAACTCCGGGAGGGGCGCACGGGCGGCAGCGGCGGTCCACGCCGCACGCGTGTCGTCCATGGTGTGCAGGTAGTAGACCAAAGCCCCGCTCGAGCTCGTAGTCCTCCATGACATTCATCGCGCGGTTCACCAACTTCTTGGCGAAGGCGAAGGCGAAGGCGAAGGCGAAGGCGACGGTGATCGGGCGGCAATCTGCTTCGCCAGGGCCTTGGCCTCGGTCAGCAGGTCACCGTCGGGGACCACCTTGTTGAGCGGGCGGAGCTCCGGGGCCTCCTGGGCACTCAGCTTCCGACCGCTGAGGACAAGCTCCATCGCGAGGTGCTTGCCCACCATCTTCGGCAGGTAGTTCGTCGTCGACGCGAAGGGGTGCAGGCCCACCTCGATCTCGGCGGCCGTGAACTCCGCGGAGTCGCCCGCGACGATGAAGTCCGTCATGTGGGCCAGCTCACAGCCGGAGCCGAGTGCGTAGCCGTTGACCGCCGTAATCGTGGGCTTGCGGTACTCGCGCGGCGACTTCCACCCCAGCCCGTGCGGGTAGCCGGCGGGCATGCCGCTTCGCGCCGGCAGTCCGATTCGCCGACGGTCGGCACATTAGCAGTAATCAGTACGGCAGCGTCCGTGGATAGCGGTCCGATGCACACACCCGCGCTTGGTCGGCTCCTGGCGGCCCGGGTGCGCGTACGGCGTGCATAGGCCCGGCCGAGTGAACGAGGCCCCCGCTCCGGTGACAGTGCGCGACGTTGTCCTAGTCCAATGAGTTCCGTATCTCGATGCTGGGTGGCATGGGCATCTCTCCGCCTTCTCGTCCGGGCAAGCCGCACCGAGGTTGGTCGCATGAGGCGGAGGAGCTGCTGTCGCGCGCCAAGAAGCACCGTGAACCAGCCGAACGCATCCGTGAGCATCTGCGGGGCCCCGGGACCGACGACCACGCGGGGGAGTAGCTGTGCGGATCGGAGCGGGCCGCCGCTATGTGCGGTCAGCTTTCCGAACGGCGCCTCCTGTTCTCCTGTCCGGTCGGCCGGACTGCGGCGGCCCGGCCGGGAGTCGCCCACAACCAGCTGCCGCTCACCACATCCCTACCCGTACACGGCTTTCGACATGGTGAGCGCCCAGCGGACCGGACGGCAGGAGGACCGGAGAACTACTGGAGAGCGGTCACGGACCATCGCGCCTCCGCCGGAAACGGCATGGATGAGGGCAAGGCCCGAAGGGAGGCCGAGGCTCCTTGAGTGGGCGGATCCACCAGCGAACTCCGTGATCACCTCCCCAGGGCGTCGGCTGGCGACTGCGGGGCGTTCGCGGGGTAGACGAAAGGCAGGAATCGGGTGTTGAAGCGGGTCATCGGGCTGCTCGGATCCGTCATCGTGCTCACCAGTGCGTGCAGCGGCGACGGACCGTCCCCCTCTCCGGAGGCGGCTCGGACGGCGCCGCCGGCGCCGGATGTGCCGACGGCTCTCACCGACCAGTGGTCGTTGTCCGGGGTCACGTTGCCGCCGGAGTTCGACCTGGCCGGCGCCCGTGGCTTCCGCACCGCAGACGCCGGTGCCGAGACCGACGGCTTCCGGCGGGCCAGCTGGCAACTGGTGGGGGATCGGTTGGCGACGCTGTGGCGCGATGACGCCGGCGCCGAGTACGTCACCCTGGTCGACCTCGACGGCGCACCGATCTGGCACACCCAGCTGCCCGAGCTCCTCGACCCCGCCGGGGACCAGCCGCTGCAACCGATTCTGAACCGCATCCCCACCACCGAGGGCCCGGACTGGCTGGTGGTGACCAACATCGGCAGCCAGACACCGACGGGCCCGCTCGCCACCCGCGTGCTCACCCTCAACGCCGACACCGGCGAACTGGTCCTGGACTTCACCCTGCCGACCACCCGGGTGTCGGTCGTCCCGGGCGTGGACTCCCTCAGCCTCGCGGTCTTGGACGAGGAGTACCTGACCTTCCACACCCTGCTGGTCGACCTGCAGACCGGGGAGCAGCAGCGGTTCGACAACCCCGAGGTCGACACCGGCGACATCGCCTACCTGGACTCGGTCACCGGCTTCCTCGAAGGCGAGCCCATCTACACCCGCGGCTGCACCTACATCCGCGACGCGACGCCGGCGGCCGACGCATGCCCGCAGCTAGGGCTGGTCTACGACGGCCAGCAGTACGACTCCGAAAGCGACCTCCTGCTGTTGCCCCGGGTCCTGTTGGGCACCGAGGCCGGCCAGCGGCTGTTGGCCGACCGCCCCGAAGGCTTGCGGGTCGACCTGCCCTGCCGCATGGGCTTCAGCCTGGTCCCCGAATCACCCAACGGCCGGTACGTCGTCGTAGGCAGCAACCTCGTCGATTTGCGAACCAACACCACCGTCTGCACCGAGGACTCGCTGTGGTGGACCGCCCTCGATGACGACGGCCGTGGCTGGGGCCGGCAGGAAGGCACCATGACGCTGCGCGTGACCTACGACGCCGCCACCCGGTCGACCACCACCGTCGCGGTCCCCGGAGCGGCGAGCCCCCTGGCCATCACACGCGACCACCAGGGCGTCTTCGGCGTGACCACCGACGACACCGACGTCCTACTGCTGGCACCGCGAGCCCTTCACCAGTAGGCCGCTCCTGGCCCCGACCGGCAGGTGGGTGTCGGCCCCTCGCTACAGCAACGGACACATCAACGCGCTTCGCATCGAGCTGAGCTCAAGAGCTCCGCACGTCGCACCGCGAACCCCTGTGCCTACAGCCGACCGACATGGTGGCGAGTACTCCTTCGTGACCGCCGCTTGGAGTCAGTCGCTCAACCGAGCTTGCTGCGACACGGGCTGGAGGCGACGAACCTACGACGAACAATCAACCCAGCAGCGCACGCGTCAGCCAACACTCCGCAACGCATGACACGTTGGCTGACCTGCTCCTTCAGTAGCTGCCGACGCTGTCCAGCCCCTGGTCGCGTAATCGCAGGCAAGCTCGTTCGTCTTGGAATGCAGCAGCCGATGCAGGCCTCGCGGTCGAGTCGGCGATGCGCCCCGCCGTGGGGGCGGGATCCGTAGCTGCTGCCGGATCCTCGCTCGATCGAGCGGAGTGGAGCGGCTCCGGCGCCAGTGAAGGGGAGGTAGGGCTTGAATGGGGCGCAGTGGGTGGCGGATGCCGCCGATTGAAGCGCCTCGGTGCCCTGGATGGAGAAGACGTGTCTGACGTTAAGGTCAAGCAGAAGCAGTCGCTGAGCCGGCAGGAGGTCGCGCGCCTCCTCGTTGAACTGGCCGAGGGATTGAGCGGCGACGGCAAGGTGACCGTCCAGCTGGGGAACAGCACGCTGGAGCTGAAGGTGGCCGAGCAGCTACGGTGCGAGCTCGAGGTGGTGGTCGACGGCGACGAGATTGAGCTGGAGTTGGAGCTAAAGTGGTCGACCTCGGGCCGTGCTGCGGAGTCGGCGGCGGACGAGGCGGCTGGCGACGATCACGAGGTCGTTGCAGACGCCGTCGATGTCGCACCGGTGGACGAGGCCGCCGATCACGGACTCGAGACGGACGCCGCGCAGACGGACGCTCCGGCGGACGGTGAGCCGCAGCCTGGCGTGCCCGACGAGAGTGCGACTGGCGAGGACGACACGACCCTCGACGCATCGCCGGAGGTCGAACCCGGCGGCGAGGAGGAGCCGGCCGAGACCGCCGCCGGATCGGCTGCCGACGTTGCGCCGCAGCCGGTCGCAGCCGAAGAGCCGGCGAAGCCTGCCCGCAGTCGTCGCCGCGCCCCCGCCAGGGCCGCGAAGCCGGAGTTCAACGGCGTCGACACCGCCGCTGTTCGGGCGTGGGCCGCGGCCAACGGCATGACCGTCTCGCCGCGGGGCCGGATCAAGGACGAAGTGATCCAGGCGTATCGCGAGGCCGGCAACTGACAGCCCGTGATGGGGCCGACGGAGGAGGCGCCTCCTAGTCGTGCTTCATGCAGCCCTGGAGACCTGGAGCGGGACCGGGGGGTGTGTGCAGCGCCCTTGTCCGCGGCGCGCGAAAGTGACGCGTACCGCCTCCTGAGCCACTGCGGCGCCGCGGTTCGCAATCCCGCGGCCACACGCCCGAGCGCGTGGAAGCCGTGCGCCAACCGGTACAGGAACGCGGTTTGAACGGGGACGTCTCCATGCGGACCGCGGCGCACGTCACAGCGGTCAGCCAGGACAGCCCCGACTGGAACGCCTCGAGGCAGAGCCGCTCGAACAGGGCGTCGTCCCCGTGCAGCGGCACTCCCCACTCCTCGTCGTGGTAGTCCACGTACTCGGGCGCGCTGTTCCCCCATGCGCATCGGATGGTCGACACGGGCAACAGCTGGATCACACCGTCGGGTCAGAATCGAGCGCTGGCGCGAGCAAGGGAAAGGCGCTCAGCACGTGGACGGGCCGCACCGCCTCGGCCGTCGTCACGAAGGCAGGGCCCAGGTCGCGGGGAGACGTCACTCCGCACAGCGCCAAGGCCTCGCGCACCTCTGCGGCGAGTAGCTGGAGCACGGTCTCCACGCCCACCTGGCCGGCTGCGGCGAGGCCGTAGAGGTAGATCCGGCCGATGCCGACCAGATCGGCGCCGAGCGCGAGCGCCTTTACCACGTCGGTCCCGCGGTTCACCCCGCCGTCGACCCAGACCTGGGACCGCCCCGAGACAGCGGCGACCACCTCCGGCAGCACGTCGAGGGCACCCCGGCCGTGATCGAGCTGGCGACCGCCGTGGTTGGACACGTAAACCACGTCGACGCCGTGCTCGACCGCGAGGACGGCGTCCTCGGCCGTCGCGATTCCCTTGAGGATCAAGGGCAGCTGGTGTCGTGCTCGGTAGTGCTCGACGTCGGACCAGCTCAGCGTCGGCTGATCAAGCAGGTGGGCACCCGCACCGACCCACGGCTTGACGAAGCGGCGGGCGATGTCGCGCTCGCGCCGGCCGGGATGGGCAGCATCCACGGTGATGCAGAAGGCGTCGTAGCCCAGGGCGGCGACCCGCTCGACGAGCTCGTCGAGTCTCGGGTCGTCGCCACGCAGGTACGCCTGATAGATCTTCGGCCCGGACGTTCCGGCGGCGACCGTCTCCGCACCCTCCGGGGCGAGGCCACCGCAGAAGATCGGCACGCCGCATCGATCGGCCGCGGCCGCCACGGTGGCGAGGCCGCCGGAGTCGAAGCTGTCGACAGAGCCCACCGGGGCCAGTGCCACCGGCAGGGCGATCGGTCGTCCGAACACGCTCGTGCCTGCGTCGACGCCCCGCACGTTCCGCAGCACGCGCGGCCGCAGCGCCAGCCGGTCCAGCGCCAGCCGGTTGCGGGCCAGGGTCGTCTCGGTGCCGCCGCCGCCGGTCAGGTAGTCCCAGATCGGGGGTTCGAGCCGCCCCCGTGCCGCGGCCACGACTTCGTGCAGCGTCGCGAACTCGGGTTCCTGGTCGTCAGTCATGGTCGGTGCCGTCGGGTCGCAGGAAACGCGTCGTCCGTCGCTCGAAGTCGTCGGCCCGCGTGAGCCGGGAGATCAGTCCTGGATGCCGCGGCTGGTACGCGCCTCGGTCCCGCTGTGCCGACAGCGCCTCCCAGGCGCCTTCGACGGCCGCGACCATCGGCAGGTGTCCTTCCACGAGCAGGCGCACGCCCAACGGAGCGAGGTCGCCCGTCGCGATGTCGGGTCCCGTGGCGTACAGCATCTGCGGCAGTCCCCCTGCCGCGTCCTGCACGGCCGCGACCTCCTCGAGCCGTTGCAGCCCGACCACGAAGATCGCGTCCGCGCCGGCCTCGGCGTAGCGGCGGACCCGTTCGAGAGTGGCGGTCAGGCCCTCGACCCCGTAGGCGGAGGTCCGGGCGATCACCACCGTGTCGGTGCCGGCCTTCGCTTCGGCGGCTGCGCGCAGCTTCCCGACCGCTTCGTCGACACCGACCACGTCCGCCGCGCCGGATCCGAATGCCTCGGGCAGGGCGGAGTCCTCGATGGTGACGGCCGCGGCGCCCGCCGCGGCGAGCTCCTGCACCGTGCGGGCGGCGCTCAACGCGTTCCCGAAGCCGTGGTCGGCGTCCACCACCAGGGGTGGCGGGTCGGCACGGGTGATCCGCCGGACCTGCTCGGCCAGTTCCGTGAGCGTCACCAAAATCAGATCGGGCGCCCCCAGCACGGCGAGCGAGGCGACCGAACCGGCCAAGATGCAGCCCTCGAAACCGAGTTCCGCGGCCATGCGCGCGGACAGCGGATCGAAGACCGAGGCCAGCCGCACGCAGGTCGAGCCGTGCAGTAGCGGCCGCATCCCATCCGGCCCCATCAGCAGGAGCCGGCGACCGCGCGGGCGAACTCGCCTGTGGACGCCGTGCCGCCTAGATCCGGTGTGGCGCAGTCCCCGGCGCTGATGACGGTCCGCACCGCCGAGTCGAGCCGCTGTGCCGCGTCGGTCAGCCCGAGGTGGTCCAGCATCATGGCGGCCGACAGGAGAGTGGCCGTCGGGTTGATGACGTTGCGACCGGCGATGTCCGGTGCCGACCCGTGGACGGGCTCGAAGTACGCGCGGCTGTCGCCGTAGCCTCCGCTCGGCGCCATCCCCAGGCCGCCGACCGTGCCGGCGCCCACATCGGACAGGACGTCGCCGAGCAGGTTGGGCAGCAGGACGACGTCGAACTGTTCGGGGCTCATGACGAATCGGCGACCGAGGTCGTCCGCGAGGCAGGAGTCGCACGCGACGCCCGGCGTCTCCTCGATCACCGCTCGGGCGACGTCGTGGAAGAAGCCGTCGGTGCCGGGATTCACGTTCCACTTGCCGCCGATGGTGACCCGGCCCGCGTGCCCCTGCGCCTTGCGCCGGAGGGCGAGGGCCGCCGCGAATCGGGCCACGCGCTCGACCCCCTCCCGGGTGTAGATTTTGATGCCGTACACCCCCTCACCCGCGGCGGTGAACGGGTACCGCAGTCGCGTGCCGGCCGTCTCGTACTGCGTGGTGAGGTCGACCCCGGCGGCAGCGAGCCGGGACAGCGGGCCCTCGATGCCGGCGTACACGTCCTCCAGTGCCTCGTGGACGATCACGTAGTCCACGTCGTCGGGTCGACGGAGCGAGCTCGGCACCCCGGGGATGTACCGCACCGGACGGACATTCGCGTAGGTGCCCCAGCCGAAGCGCAGCTGCATCAGTCCGCCGGTGTGCCCGTTGCTCGAGCCGAACAGCACGGTGTCACTGGCGTCGGCCAGTTCGGCGGTGAGCGACTCGCCCGGCTTCAGCACCGTCCATGTGACCGGTAGCGCCAGCTGCTCGAGGACGGACATGGTGGCGTCCACCGCCTCCGGTGCCGCATCGTCCCCGGGAACCACGGCCACGTGCCTGTCAGCGGTCATGTGCCGCGCCCCCCTCCTGACGGATCACGGCCTGGACGACCGTAGTCCAGGCCTTTCCGCGATCGTCACGGCCTCACCGGCACGGGGTCGGGTCCGACACCGGCATGCGGCCGGTCGACCCAGCGGAGCCGAGCGCCCCATCCGCCCGACCACCCGGTGGGCGACCGCAGGCGCGTGCCGGCTGGCGGCACAGGTCAGGGAACGGGCGCCTCCACCACCGGGGCCGCGGCGGCGCTGGCCGAGTGCTCATCTCGGTCAAGGGTGGTCGCAACGTCGGCCCGCTGTAGGTGCGCGACCTCGTCGGCACCGTGGAGGCCCCAGCATGCCGAGATGTTCGTACTAATAGGGCTCTTCGCAGATGAGGGTTTATTGGTGAGCCGCGCGTCGGTGGCCGGATAGGGTTCGAGGTCTTCCGAAGATGGAGGTTCTCACGCCGCCCATCCGGAAGACCTCGACTTGTCTGACGCTACCTTCGCTCGCCCTGACCTGACCACGTTTCTGCCGGCTGGACGGGCACGGCCGGGGGTGCTCGGGCAGCGGTGGAGCCGGATCGGGCCGTGCTCGCCTGCCGCGTCGTCGACCCCGACCAGTGGTGTCGGCGCTGCGGCTGCGAGGGCGCGCCGCGCGACACCGTTCTGCGGCGCCTGGCTGCACGAGCCGCTGGGGTGGCGTCCGACGACACTGCTGGTCACGATCCGCCGCTACTGGTGCAGCGGCCACGGACACGTGTGCGGCAGGACACTCAGCGGGCGGCCGAGCCGCGGGCGAAGCTGTCCCGGCGGGGGCTGCGGTGGGCGCTGGAGGGCATCGTGGTCGGGCACCTGACCGTCGCCCGGGTCGCCGACGGGCTTGGGGTCGCCTGGAATACCGCCAACGACGCCGTCCTGGCCGAGGGCCAGCGGGTTCTCATCGACGACCCGGGCCGGTTCGCCGGCGTGCAGGTGCTCGGTGTCGATGAGCGCGTGTGGCGGCACACCCGCCGCGGCGACAAGTACGTCACCGTGATCATCGACCTGCCCCGCGTCCGCGACGGCACCGGCCCGGCCTGGCTGCTGGACATGGTCGAGGGCCGCTCCAAGCAGGCGTTCAAGACTTGGCTCGCCGAGCGCGACCCGGCCTGGCGCGACGCGGTGGACGTGGTGACGATGGACGGGTTCACCGGCTTCAAGATCGCCACCACCGAGGAGCTGCCGGACGCGACCGCGGTGATGGATCCGTATCCACGTCGTGCGCCTGGCCGGCGACGTCCTGGCCGCTTCCGGCGCCGGGGTTCAGCAGGCCCTGCACGGACACCGCGGCCGCAATGACGACCCGCTCTACCCCGCGCGGCGGACGCTGCACACCGGCGCCGACCTGCTCACCGACCGGCAACAGCAGCGGCTGACCGCGTTGTTCGCCGTCGACGAGCACGTCCGGGTCGAGGCCACCTGGCGCATCTACCAGCGGATGATCGGCGCCTACCGCGAGCCTGACCGGGCCACGGGCGGCTGATAAGCGACCTCATCGACGCGCTCGCGCGCGGCGTCTCGGCCGCGCTGATCACGCTGGGGCGGACGCTGAAGATGCGGGCCGCCGACGTCCTGGCGCACGTCAACCGCCCCGGTACCAGCAACGGGCCGACCGAGGCCCTCAACGGACGACTCGAGCACCTCCGCGGCTCCGCGCTCGGCTTCCGCAACCTCACCAACTACATCACCAGGAGCCTGCTCGCGACCGGCGGATTCAGGACCCGACTACACCCTCGATCGTGAGGAGCCGGGAAACAGGGGTCAAACCGGGATGGGGTCAGGCCCCGCCGGTCCATGAGGTACGACCTCAACAGCACATTGGGCGCTCTCGGACCGAGCTTGTGGTCCGGCCATCCTGCGCGATCTCCTCGGGTTACATGGAGTGATTCTGCCTGGGGACGCGTTTCGTGCTCTCGCGCGCCGCGCATGCATCCGCCCATTCGAGGACGCCGAGCGCCGCCTTGTAAACGGGGACGTCGATCATCCGCTGTCCGAGCCTAACGGCAGCGGTACCACCCGCGACCCCCTCCATGAAGGCGTCCCTGACTTGTTCTGCGTAGGCAACGTCCTCAGCCGATGGCGTCAGCACGTCATTGGTCAGATCGATGAGGACGGGATCGTCGATCAGGAATCCGCGGTACCCCGCATTGAACAACATCGACGAGCTCAGCCGTTCCGCCCGACACACTGGTTGAGCTCCGGCGACGAGCGCCTCGGTGACGACTCGTCCGCGAGCGTAGAAGCACGGATCCACGCCGCCGTCGACAGCACCGCCGATGGCACGGATGAATGCGTCCTCGCAGAATCCAACCTGACGGACACGTGAGAACCGTGCGATCTCGCGAGCGCGCCAGACCCCCAGCGGCGAAGAGATCACCGGCAGCAACTCGAAGAACGGGTGGCCAGCCCCCAGATAGGCCTCGGTCGCCGCGAGACGCCCGATCGCATCGTGCATATCCCGTGACGTGTCGGCATCGACGACCAGGCCGGCCGCACCCGAGGGAAGTCGATCTGCGTTTCCCACCGTGTGATGAAGGAGAACGTCGGCTCCCGCCTCCACAGCCAGGTCGACGTCGGTCTGGGAAACCGTGTCTGCCAGGACGACGGCATCCGGCCCGCCCGTCAGCGACCCCATGTCGTCCGTTACCAGAAGGGACCGGCGAACGAGACGCATTACGTCACCCCTTCTGCCCTGGCGAGCGCTTCACGCTTCTCGTCGTCCCGTTGCCGACAGAGGACTCCCCACCAGAGCAGTTCCCGCGCGCGTTCCGCCTCGTAGCGGTCGACGACGAGATCGCCCGCCCGGGTCCACGTCTCGCGGGTCCGGCACAGCCGGTGATACGCCAGCAGTACGGTCCGAGCGGTCACCAGGTCGTCCTGCGCGGGCGTGAAGCTCGTGGTGAGCGCCTCGACGACGCCTGGGTGCAACGCCACTCCGCCACGCGCGCCGCAGCGCATGGAGGCGAGCGCCTGACTCCGGGTCCACGCAGCGTCGGAAACGCTGCCCTCCGGATTGGGCAGGAAGACCGACATGCTCGGTGCCGCTCCCGCGGCGCGCCCGGCGAGTTCGCACTCACCCTTGGTGTAGAGCCAGGGGTCCGTGTCCGTGAAGATGTCGACCTTGTACTCGTTCCCCATGTCGTAGCCGGCGCCGCCGCCGAACCGCACGATGCGCGTCGACGCCTGCACGATGTCCATGGCGTTCGCGACCCCGCGCGGTGTCTCGATGATCGCCGTCAGCTCGATGCTGCCGGGGGGAATTCCTCGCGCCTCCTCGAGAACGGAGATCCGCTCGTCGAGGAGGCGGACCTCCTGCGCTGTCTCGGTCTTCGCGTACATCAACAGACTGACACCCGGCCAGACAACGTCATCGAGTTCCTCTACCGCGGTGGCGTGGTTCAGCCGCACGTGCACGCGGGCGCCACCCCGGGACACCAGCGCGATGGCGTCCTTCACCAACCGCCGGGCGTGGTGCTTGAGGTGCATGGGGACCGAGTCCTCGAGGTCGAGGATGATCGCGTCGGCGCCTCGCGTCCACGCAGCCGCCACGAAGCGCTCGGTGACCATGGGCATCATCAGCGCCGATCGATCGACCAGGGGTTCGGTCACCGGCTCGCCCGATCACTTGCGGGTGCATAGGCGCGGTTGAACGATCGAACCTGCTCCTCGGTGAGGCACATGCCGCCCCGGAAACCGATCGCGGCGCCGCGCACGGCAGCCTCATACGTGCGCTGCTCGTCGGCGAGCATTCCGCGCGCAGGATGGCGCCACCATGCCCCGATGGGCGACCTGCCGCACGCGCCGGCGACCACGATCAGCCGCTCCATGAGATAGGGGAGCAGGTGCAGTTCACCGCTCGGCTCGGCACGAAGGTCCATCTTCAGGTCGACGCGGCCGAGCGTCACGCCGGTCACGCGGCTGCTGGCGGTCGCGATCTCGAAGGCATCCCAGTTGCCCCGTCCCGACTCGAGCGCGACCACGATCTCGATCGCACCCGGCGAGAGCCCGCGTTCGCGTTCCTGGCGATCCAGGAGGCCATCGATTGCTTCGATCTGTCCCCTCGTCTCGGCGTCGGCCACGACGATCCCCGTCAGACCGGCACGCACTGCGGCATCGAGATCGTCGAACGGGTCGGCGGCCGTCGTCTGGACGAAGACCTGGTGGCCGTTCCCGGCCAGCCTGGCGATCGCGGTGGGCAGTTCGAGCCGGCTGTCACCTCGATAGCGCGGCTGCACGAACTCGACCAGGTCGAGGACGACGACGTCGGCGGCCGTCGTGTCGAGGCTCGCCCACTCGTCGGGTCCCGGGACCGGAACCACCAACCAGGAACGGCGGGCGGGTCGATCCGCGACGGCGTCGGGGGATGCGGTCACCGACCGATCACCAGGGCGTCCGCAGCCCTGACTCCTTGTCCCCGGGGAAGGATCATGAGCGGGTTCACGTCCACCTCCGCGATCACGTCGCGCGCGTGGTGCCCGAACAGCGAGAGCGAGACGAGCGCCTGCGCGAGGGCCTCGACATCCGCCGGAGGGCGACCGCGGAATCCGTTCAGCAACCTCGCGCCCCGCGTCTCCGCGATCATCTCCAACGCATCGTCCGTGGTGATCGGGCAGATCCGACGCGCGACGTCGGAGAACACCTCCACCGTGACCCCGCCCGTGCCGAAGAGCAGCACCGGCCCCAGCTGCTCGTCATGGGACAGCCCGGCGATGACCTCCACGGCGCCGCGCACCATCTCTTGGATCAGGATGCCGTTGATCCTGGAGTCCGGGTGGGCGTCGGCGGCCGCGGCCTCCAACTCCTCGACCGCGGCACGGACGTCGTCGTCGTCCTGCAACCCGAGACGGACCAGACCGCTCTCGCTCTTGTGGGCGATGTCGGGGGAGTCGATCTTGGCGACGACCGGGAAGCCGATCTGCCAAGCAGCGGCAACGGCTCCTTCGGCATCGGAGACCGCCACCTCTGTGACGCCGGGGATGCCCCATCGTTCGAGGAGGGACCGGCTCTCGCGCTCGGACATGGCCGCCCCGGGCTGGAGACCGTGAAGGGCTGCAAGCGCCTCGGCCGGCGGCGGGGGAGGGGCGGCGTCGGCGGCGCGTCGGCGCCAGGTGTCGAGCCAGTCGTGGTGGTCCCAGGTGGTACGGAGGCCGCGGGCGAGGCGGGCCGGGGAGACCACCACCGGGATCCCGCCGTCCCTCAGGACGTCGATCCCGGGCTCCTGGCCGCGCACTGCGTCCGACCAGAGGTAGACGATCTGCTTGCCGGTGGCCTTCTCCTGCTCGATGCAGCCGCGCGCCAGTTCCTCGGTTGCTTGGCCGGCGACGATCAAGGTACCGATGGACGGCTCGGCGAGCAGGTGGCCGGCGATCGTGGCGAAGCTCGTCGGCTGCGTCGCGAAGCGGGTCACGTCGGCGGGATTCGCGGCCCAGCCGAGGTTCCCGATGACGCCCTGGATGCCGTCCCGTGCCTGGTCGGACAGTTGCGGCAGCGCGAGACCTTCAGCTCCCAGCGTGTCGGCGACCACCGTCCCCAGTCCGCCCGAATGCGACAGCACGCCGACTCCCCTCGCGACAGGTCGCCGGACGGTCGACAGCAGGAGCGCCTGCTCGAGCAGTTCCTCGTAGTCGGACACGCGGATCACGCCGTACTGCCTGAACAGGGCGTCATAGGCCGAGTCCGAGCCCGACAGTGCCGCCGTGTGGGAGCGCGCCGCTCGCGCACCGGCCTCGGCGCGACCGATCTTCAGGAGCACGATCGGCTTGCCGCGATCCGCCGCGAGCCGGGCGACCTCTGCGAACGCCTCGGGGTTCCTGAAGCCTTCGACGTAGCCCGCGATCACCGACGTGGAGTCGTCCTCGACCAGGTACCGCGCGTAGTCGGAGAACTCGATGTCCGCCTGGTTCCCGGTCGTCACCACGTAGCTGAAGCCGACACCGGCGGCGAATGCGCGCGGGATCAGCGTCCCGAAACCTAGGGCACCGCTCTGCGAGATCAGGCCGACGCGACCCTTCCGCGTCTGCGGGACGGGTGCGCCGGCGACCCAGATGCCGTCCTTGACGTTGCTGACCCCTAGACAGTTGGGCCCGCAGATCCGGACCCCCGAACGCCGGGCGAGTTCGGCCAGCGCCGCCTCCCGATGAGGCCCGTCGTCATCACCCCGCTCGGCATACCCGGCGCTGATCACGACGGCCGCCGTGGTGCCGAGTTCTCCCGCTTGGGCGATCGCATCGGCGACCAGGGGTTGAGGGACGACGACAGCCACCACGTCCGGAGCCTCGGGCAGGTCCCGCAGCGTCGGGTAGCACCGCAGACCGTCGAGTTCGTCGTACTTCGGATTCACCGGGTAGATCGTCAGCTCGGCTCGGCCCCCGCGCAGCGACGACAGCATGCGACTCGCGTAGCCAGGAGACTTGGTTGCTCCCACTACCGCGACCGAGCGGGGGTTCAGCATGCGACAGATGGACGTCTGAACCCCGTCCGCACCCTCCATGGCCGCTACTTCCTCTCCGTCTGCAATTCGCGCGGTCCAAGTGACACTCGGTCGAGCTCATCTTCGCTGCAACAAGGGCCAGGCGATCGAGGGACAGCCCAGATCGGAGTCCCCCTCCTGCACGTCGACCTGCGAGCCGGTTCATCGGCGACGACCGGCCCCCCCCGGCCGTGCGCCGGCGGCGCAGCGCATCGGTGGGGACGACGGATTCGCGCCGGTCGGTGAGTCGGCCCTCGCGCCCCGGTCGAGCGCAGAAGGGACAACCGAGAGGCGCGGGCACCTCCCACTGACGAGTGCCTGGCGGCTCGAGATGCCCAGATTCGCACATGACCCGTGCCCGATCTGCTGTCGAGTAGGGGGTCCTGGGCCCGCGCAGGCTGCATGCACCGGGATCAAGTGGCACGGCCAGGGGGTTCAGACGCTGCCGGGAGCTGTCGAGTCGGCCAGGACGATGAGGCCGTCGACTCCTACCACGTCATCGGTGCCGATGAGCACGGGGTTGATGTCGACAGCCTCGAGTTGGGGGACGGTCCGCGCCCAGCGGGCGAGGGTGACGATTGCGTCCAGGAACCGTTCGGTCGAGGCCCCGGCCTGCCGGCGTGGGCTGTGGAGGACGGCGCCCAGTCGGGTGGCGGACAGGGCTGTGCGCATCTGCTCCGGGCTGGCCCACACCGGCACCATGGCGACATCACGGAGGTCTTCGGTGAACACGCCGCCCAGCCCGAAGACGACAAATCTGCCCAGGCGGGGTTCGGTCACGACTCCCAGCAGCGCCTCCACCTCGCCCGTGGCCATGGGCTGGACCATCACCGTGCGGACGCCGAGGCCGAACAGGCGCTCGGCCTGGGCCGCGACCTCCTCGTCGCCTCGGACGCCGACGGCCACCAGCCCGAGGTCGGACTTGTGCGCGACCCCCTCGAGCAGCCCCTTGAGCACGACGATCGGACCGGTGGCGTGCGCCGCCGCCAGGACCTCGGCCGGGGTCGTGGCGGTGCGGACTGGCGTCATCGGCACGCCGGCCTCGGCGAGCAGTGCGATGCTCACGGCGTCGTCGAGGACGCCGCTCCCGGAGAGCGCTGTAATCGGCCGGGCGGCGGGCTGCGGGGCGACCGGCTCGGGTGCCTGGGCGGACGCCGCGGCGATGGCGGTCATCGCCGTCCCGGTGTCGATCATGACCGGCAGCCGCGCCGCGTCGTAGCGCTCCCGTTCCGCGTCGGTGATCCCACCGGGCGCCAGCAGGAGGTGCGGCTTGCCCGAACGCTCGGCACTGCCGATGAACTGGTCGGCGAGCCTGGCGCGGTCGGCGTCCTCGCTCATCGGGTGGTAGTAGTGCAGCACCACGTCGATGGAGGGGTCGTCGGCGAGCAGCTCGAACATTGTGGGCGTGTCGATCTGGCCGTAGCTGCCGCCGAGGTCGATCGGGTTCTCGATGAGTGCCTGCGGCGCGATGCTGCTGATGCGGTCGCGCGTGGTGCCGCTCAACGGAGGGACGCGCACGCCGGCGCGCGTGGCGGCGTCGGCCAGGATCGTGGCGGCGCCGCCCGACATGGCGGCGACGCCGACCGACGCGCGCGCACGGATACGGCGAGGTGTGTCCACCAGCGCGGCCGCGGCGACGAGTTCCTCCACGGTGTCGAGGAGGCCGACCCCGAGGTGCCCGAGGAAGGACTCGTAGGCCTCCGCTCGCCCCGCCAGCCGGCTGGAGTGGGCCACCGCCGCGCTCGCACCGACGTCCGAGGTGCCGAGCTTGAGGGCGAGGACCGACTTCCCGGCGGCGTGCGCGGACCCCACCAGCTCCCGGAACCGGTCACCGTCAGGGATCGAGTCGATGATCAACGCGATGCATGAGGTCGCAGCATCGTCGACGAAGTGGGCCATGTAGTCGACGACGGTGAGGTCGCACTCGTTGCCGACGGACACGAAGGCCGAGAGCCCCATGCCCTGCGTCGCGGCCCGCAGCATGAGGGTGGAGAACAGGGCGCCGCTGTGCGACAGGATGGCCACGCCGCCCGCGCGGTGGCGCATGCCGTGCGCGGTGTTGAAGCCGATCGAGGCCTGGTGCGTGGCACTGTACGTGCCGTTGCAGTTCGGGCCGACGATGCGCGTGCCGGTCGCCTCGGCGATCTCCCGGAGGGCCAGTTCCCGACGGCGTCCGTCCTCGGTTCCCGACTCGGCGAACCCGGCCGCGGCGACGATGATGTAGGCGGTGCCGCGCTCGGCCAGCTCCTGGGCGGCCGCGACCGCGGCGTCCGCGGGGATCAGGACGTAGGCGACCTCGGGGGCCTCGGGCAACGAGGCGATGTCGCGGTACACGGGGAGGCCGGCGATCTCGCCGCCGCGCGCGTTAACCGGGTACACGCGGCCCGGATAGCCGTTGGACAGGAGGTTGTCGACGACGCGGGTGCCGATCTTGCCAGGGGTCGTGCTGGCCCCGATGATCGCCACGGAGGCCGGTGCGAACAGCCCGATCAGGTTCTTCGCGCTCATCTGTTCCTCCATCGTGGTTCCCGCTTCTCGACGAAGGCGCGCACGCCCTCGACCCGGTCCTCGCTGGCGTACGGGTCCGGGCCCGCGTCCATCTGCAGTGCTGCTGACAGCGGCTGACCCGACGCGGCACGCACGTTCGCCTTCATGCGCCGCACGGTGAGGGGCGCGTTGCCGCCGATCTCCTCCGCCAGGGCTCGCGCTACGTCCAGCACCGCGTCGGCGGGGGCCACGCGGTTGAGCAGCCCGAGACGCTGTGCCTCGGCGGCGTCAATCAGGCGCCCCGTGAAGAGGAGTTCCAGGGCGACCGTCTCCGGGATGAGCCGCGGCAGCACGACCGTGCCGAACGCGGCCCCCATGCCCCGCTTCGCCTCCGGCAGCCCGAATCGCGCGTCCTCGGACCCGACCCTGAGGTCGCAGGCGAGGGCGAGCTCGAACCCGCCTGCGACGGCGTGCCCGTTGAGTGCGGCGATGACGGGGGTCTCCATCTGGAGCAGCAGCTGGAGCACGTTCGGGGCGGTGCTCACCTTCGGGCGCACCTGCCGCGGGCGCCCGGGGTTCGTCGCTGCGTCCTCAGCCGCCATTTCCTTCAGGTCGCCGCCCGAGCAGAACGTCGTCCCGGTGCCGGTCACGATGACGACCCACACGTCGAGGTCTTGCTCGGCAGCGACGAGGGCGGCCGCGAGTGCGCTGATGAGCTCCTGATTGAGCGCGTTGGCGAGGGCGGGGCGGTTAAGCCGCAGGGTGCGGACGTGGCCCTCGGTGGTCTCGACCAGCACCGGTTCGGGGGTCATATGTCCCTGTCTCCCGTCGTAGGGCTGGAGCGGAGCAGGAACGGGTCCAGCCGCTGCTGCATCGCACGGCGCTCCGCGGTGAGCGCCGACTCGAAGGAGAACCCCTCGGGGTCGAGGACCCACTGGTACGCGCAGCCGCGCAGGCTGGTCAGGACCGACGCCGCGATCTCGTCGGCATCGATGGCCGGTGCGAGCTCGCCGCTGTCGACGGCGTGCCGGATCTCGGAGGCCATCCGGGCCCGGAAGTCGCGGTGCAACTGCACCATCCGGTCCCGCAGCGCCGGCTGCGCGACGATCGACGTGAGCATGAGGACGTAGAGCGCACGCATCGACAACGGGGAACGGCGCCATCCGTTCAGCACCGTGTCGTAGGCGCCCAGCGCAGCAGCCATCCCGTGCGGCGCCTCCGGGCCGGCCGCTCCGTCCGCGGCCGTCGTCATCCGCTCGATCAACGCGATCAGCAGGCTTTCCTTGCTGCCGAACCTTTGCGTCACCAGACCGTGGCTGTAGCCCGCCCGCTGCGCGATCGCGGCAAGCGTCGCGCGTTCGTAGCCGACCTCGACCACCAGCTCGGCGGCGGCGTCGAGCATGGCCAGCGTGGAGAGCACTGAGCGCTGCTGCTTGACCTCGACGCCGCCCAGCGTGGCTGGAACGGACGCGTCGTTCTTGAGTCCGTCGTCCACCTGCGCGATCGTGACCAGCAAAAAGATTGTTGTCAACCACCTACTTTTATGTAGGGTCTCCGACTTCCGACGGTTTCGTCACTGCCTGCGGAGGCGGCGGCTCGTCATCGTCCTCCGAGGGGTCGGGGAAGCTGAACTCCGACGCCGAGATCACGGTCGCCCAGACGGCCCCGCCGACGTCGATGGACCCGCACCAGATCCGTTCGGTGGCGTTCAGCTATCCGGGCTACCTCTCGCCGGTGTACGAACAGCTGATCCGGCTGAACGCGGACCTGGAGCCGGAGGGGCTGCCGGCCACGGACTGGCAGATGAGCGACGACGGTTTGTCGATGGCAATGACGCTGCGTGAGGCGGTGACGTTCCAGGACGTCAGCGGCTTCGACTCCGAGCTGGTTAAGGCCAACTTTGACCGGGCCGCGACCCTTGAGGAAACGACCGCCAAGAGCCTGGTGGCCACCATCGCCTCGGTGGAGACCGACGGGCCGATGACGGTCACGTTCAAGACGCCGAACCAGTCCTTCCCGTACACCCTGGCCGAGAACGGCCTCTCGGCGATGATCAGCGGCCAGGCGATCGCCGACGGCACCGACGTCAGCCGCGAGCCTGCCGGCGGCGGACCGTTCCGCCTGGTCGAGCTGGGCCAGGACCGCGCCACGTACGAGCGCTGGGACGGGTACTGGGACGAGGAGCATCCGGCGGCTGGTCCGGCGCGCCACGATCGTCGCCAACCCGGACAACAACGCCCGGCAGGGTGCGCGGCAGAGCGGGCAGATCCAGGCGGCGCAGGTGTTGCAGTACTCGAGCGCGGGCTGGCGGCCGCTGGTCGACTCCGGTCAGTTCGAGCTCACCACCTTCGAGCCCGGTGGGCAGATCTACGCAACGGTGTTCAACACCAACGTTCCGGGAGCCGGCAACGAGGACCTGCGCAAGGCGGTTTCGCTCGCCGTGGACCGGGAGGCGCTGGCCGAGGCGGTGACCGGAGGCGAGGGCGAGGTGGCGTACCAGTTCTTCCCCGAGGGGACACCGGGGTACGTGCCCGACCTCGACGAGGACGCGGCGACCCGGAGGATGCCCGGCGGCTGGTGGCCGAGTCGGGCATTGCCAACCCGACCGTCACCATCATCCTGAACGGCGTCGAGCTCTTCGACACGATCTCCACCATCGTGCAGGCGCAGCTGGCCGAGGTCGGCATCACGGTGGAGGTCAGGCCGTTCCCGCCGGCCGGGGCCGCCCCCGCCTTCCGGACCGGTGAGGGTGGCGCGTACTTGAGTTCCGCCCAGATCGGCGGTGACCCGATGACGTTTCTGGCCTTCAACGTGTTCGGCATCCAGAACCCGGGCGGCCTCTGGCCCGAGGTCCAGCAGTTGTACGCCGAACTCCAGCAGAAGCCCTTCGACGACCCTGCGCGGGACGAGATCCTGCAGGACATCAACCGGAGGCTCGCCGACCAGGTGGTGCAGATCCCGTGGGTCCAGGTCTCGGTCCAGTACCTCTCTGCCCCCGGGCTCGTGGGTCTGGGCGACTCCACGTTCACGCAGGCCAACTCGGCCCCCGACCTCCGAATCGTGGGCGTCGAGAAGTCGGAGGTCGCCCGACGCCGGCCGACGTCGGGCCTCCAAGCGCGACCGGTGTGCCCGGGAAGGACCCTCGTGGTCCCGTCCCGGGCACACCGGCGCTTCTCGACGACGCGATCCCCGGCGCGAGGCGTGCCGGGAAGTTAGTGGCCCGGTGCATGGGACCACTGCGCCTCGTGCCGAGGGCCGCCGGCCCTGAGTCGGCGTGACGAGGCTCTGTGGATACCGATCCCGTTGGCCAGAGTGCTCCTGCCCGGCCGGGTAACCGTTGGGTTGCAACGACCTGGTTCGTGCCTGCTGTCCTGGATCCAGCACCCAGGTCTATGTAATGTGCCCCACATCCGACGGCTCCACCGTCGCGCCCGCTCCGCGCGGAGCAGGAGATCCAACAGCCAGGAGATTAGGATGAAGCGTTCGAGGTCAATGCGGCTTGCCGCCATCGTGCTGCCGCTAACGCTGTTCGTCACTGCGTGCGGCGGGGCTGACGATGACAACTCGTCGTCGTCGGGATCCGAGGAAGCGGGGGAGCTGAACCCCGATGCCGAGATCGCCGCCGGCTATACGTCCGTGCCCACGTCCTTCGACCCGCACCAGTCCCGCATCCCGTTGTTCAGTGACCCAGGCTACCTGTCGCCGGTGTACGACCAGCTGCTCACGTTGGACGCGGATCTGCAGATCACGCCGGGGCTGGCCACGGAGTGGGAGGTGAGCGACGACGGCCTGTCGATGTCGATGACGCTGCGCGAGGGCGTGACGTTCCAGGACGGGAGCGGCTTCGACTCCGAGGTGGTCAAGGCCAACTTCAACCGGGCCGCGACCCTGGAGACGTCGACCATCAAGAACCTTGTGGCCAACATCGCCTCGGTGGAGACGGACGGGCCGACGAAGGTCACGATCACCTTCAAGACGCCGAGCCACTCCTTCCCCTACACCCTGGCCGAGTACTACGGCCTCTCGTCGATGATCAGTGGCAAGGCGATCGCTGACGGCGCCGACCTCAGCCGCACGCCTGCGGGCAGCGGGCCGTTCACGCTGGCCGAGCTGGGCCAAGACCGTGCCACGTACGAGCGCTGGGACGAGTACTGGGATGAGGAGCATCCGGCCCTGGTACGGCGCGCCACGATCATCGGCATCCCAGATGAGAACGCCCGGCTGAGTGCACTGCAGAGCGGGCAGATCCAGCTGTCCCATGCGACGGCCTTCGCAAGCGCGGCGTGGCAGCCCATTGTCGACTCCGGCCAGTTCGAGGCCACCACCTACCCGAACGGTGGTCAGACCTTCGGGATTCTCTTCAACACCAACGTGCCGGGAATCGACAACGAGGATCTGCGCAGGGCGGTCTCGCTCGCCGTGGACCGGGAGTCGCTGGCCGAGGCGGCTTCCGGGGGCGCGGGCGAGGTGGCGTACCAGTGGTTCCCCGAGGGGACGCCGGGGTATCTGCCGGAGCTGGACGAGGACGCGTACGACCCCGATGAGGCGCGGCAACTCGTGGCTGGGATCGCGAACCCGACGGTCACCATCGTGATGAACAGCACCGAGCCTTCGGACACGATCGCCACCATCGTGCAGGCACAGCTGACCGAGGTCGGCATCAACGTGGAGACCAAGAAGTATCCGCCGACCGGGGCCGGATCGGCCTTCCGTGCCGGCGAGGGTGGGGCGTACGCGGTCGCGGCCGTCAACGGTGGTGACCCGATGACGTACCTCACCTACTGGGCGCTCGGCCCACAGAACCCGGGCGGCGCGTCGCCCGAGCTCCAGGCGGCGTTCGCAGAGCTCCAGGCGATTCCTCTCGATGACCCCTCGCGGGAGGAGTCCCTCCAGGAGATCAACCGGATCATCACTGAACAGTCGGTGCAGATCCCGTTCTTCCGGATCCAGAACGTCTGGCTCGCCAGCCCCGAGGTCGTGGGCGTGGAAGACATGACGTTTACCCGGGTCGGTGCGTCTCCAGACCTCCGGCACATCGGCATCGAGCGGTAGGCGGGCGGCCGACGTCGGCCGACGTCAGGCCTCCGAGCGCGACCGGTGTGCCCGGCACGGGACCCTCGTGGTCCCGTGCCGGGCACACCGGCGCCCGACGTGCGGGGACCGCGCCGACGGTCGGACCCTCTGTCGACGCGGCCAGCATTCTTCGCGCTGGGGCCGGCCGGCCGCTCCCGAAGCGGGGGGTGCCGGATACTGGGGGGTGATGCCCCGTGCATCCGGGGCGGACCGACCGCGCTCCGCTCTGCATGGAGTGGAGTCGGTGGCGCTCACCGAGCCGGGCGGGCATAGGACGGCGCGGGTGCAGACGACGGCGTGCGCTACCGTAGAGCCCGCTTCCTCACCACACCCCGGGCCTCGTGACGTGCTTGGGACGCATCGCGCGGTTCATCACGCGCGACGGTGAGCGATTCGCGCCCGTGCGCTTGGCATGGTGTTCGGCCCCGGTGAACGCTTCCGGCGGCCTTCTCGGGCGGCCTTCTCGGGCGGCCTTGTGGGGCGGACGCTTCCCGACGGCTATTCGGGCCGCTTGGTGGCGCGGGAGATCTCGCTGATCGTCTTGCGGATGTGCCGCTTCGCCAACGACTCGGCCTTCGTTGCGTCCTCGGCCTTGATGGATTCAGAGATCTGCTGGTGGTCGTCATTGCCCGCGATGAGCAGCGACCGCAGGTATTCCTCGTTGAAGGACTCGGACTCGTCGCCGCTCGTCCTGCTCAGGTAGCGGGGCAGGAACATCTGCGAGCTGAGACGCACGATGTGCTGCAGCTCCTGCAGGCGCCGGTTCGGATTGGCCAGCATGATGCCGAGGTGGAAGTCGATGTAGGCCGGGTTGTATGCGGCGATGTCGAGTCGCTCGGCCGACATGACTTCGTCCAAGGTGGCGAGGGACCGCACCAGGCGCTGTTCGGCCTGGCTGCTCATCCCGCAGGTCGCGAGGAGTCTGGTGGCGAGTCCGTCGAGTGACTCGCGGATCTGGTACAGGTCGATGATCTCCGCCGGGGTCATCTCGATGACTTCGACGGTCTGGTTGCCGTTGGTCACCCGGACCAACCCGTCGCGCTCGAGGATCCGGAACGCGTCGCGGAGAGGGGTGCGGCGGACGCCGAACTGCTCGGACAGCTGGATCTGCAACAGGGGAAGCCCGGAGACACCTCGCCGCTGATGATCATGTCGCGCAAGCGATCCGTCACCTGGTCGACGAGGCGAACGCGCTGCAACGGATTGACGGCGATGGAGTCCGCGGCCCTGCCCCCACCTCCCCGTCCGACGATCTGGCTGGTGACGGAAAGGCTACGACCAGACATGCTGGATCCTGAACCCAGACCCCCGCCTTGTAGGGACGAGGTGCGCATCGGGGATACGCCCCCTGGGCGCCTCGATCGCGAGAAGACGGGAGCGGGCCGAGCCCCGCGCGGCTCGACCCGCTCCTGACAGTCAGGTGGTCTGCGGCTGAGGGATGGGTTCCCGCCATGGCCGAATCTGGTGCTCGGCGACCGCCGGCCCCAGCCGGAAGTGCTGTGCCTCCTCGTACGTCTCCACCAGCGGCAGGTTTGGGTCGTAGAAGTCGCCCGGGCGCAGCGGCAGAGGACCGGCCTTCGAGGTCCGGCCCGGGGTCGAACGGCCGAGGACCTGGTCGAGCCGGACCACGAACTCGATCAGCCTCGGCAGGTCGACGGGGGAGTCGATCCCCATGGCCTGCAACATCATCGCCACGTCTTCGGTGGCCGCCATACCGGTGGCTCGACCGTTGCCGCAGTAGGGGCAGCCGCCGATCCCCCCGGCGGTGACGTCGAACCACACCTCGCACGTCTCGTCGAGGCTGCGGATGGTGGCGTAGACGCTGGGCAACGCCATCCCGCGGGAGTCGTGCAGGTGCTGGGTGAAGCGGGTGATGTCGGGCCACTCCGCACGCACGGCCTCGAGCGTCTCCTCGACCCAGTGCGGCATGCACCAGCCCATCGGGTCGGCGAAGATCATGCCCGTTACGCGGATGCCGGCTTGCGTCCACAGCTCGTGCTGCCGGCGCAGGATGTCCAGCCGTTGGGCGGTGGTGAAGGCGCCCTCGAAGTTCGAGCCCCAGGCGGCACCCACCCCGATGGTGCCGGCCGAGGCGCCTGCCTCGCGGGCCCGGTCGACCGTCGCCGACCATCCCGCGATCTCGTCGGCCTGGGACCGGTTCATGTTCCGCCGGACGAAGGTGTCGCACAGATGCGCCACGGTGGTCGGCTGGGTCGCCGGCCGGAGCCAGGGGAACTCCGCGGCGCGCTCGATGCCCTTCTGGTTCATCACCAGGCAGTAGTAGTCGGTCCCCTCGGCCGGCGTGAACTTGCGCAGCACGTCCTCCAGGTTCGCCATCTGCGGGGTGTACCGCGGGCTGACGAAGGACCCGACGTTGATCGCCTCGAGGCCGCAGCCCGACAGGAGGGTGAGGAGTTCGACCTTGTCCTCGACGCTGATGTCGACGGACTCGATCTGCATGCCCTCGCGCATGACCTCTTCGTTCAGATGGACTCGGGGGTAGCTCATCGGGGTCCTCCTTGCGCCTCGGTCGCCCGCTCAGCAACGAGGCTTTGCCGCGCTGCCTCTTCGATGGTCTCGCGGTATTCGGTGTCCAACCCGCGGAAGACGCCGCCCGCGATCAGAGCATCGAGGTTGGCGGGCCGCATCGACACCCCCAGGGGGACATCGACGACGACCGCCTTCTCGCGGAGTTCCGCGATCCGCTGCGGGGACACGCCGAGCTCGGTGAGGAGGGCGTCGCTGTGCTCGCCGAAGAGCGGTCCCCGGCCCCGGATGCGTACGGTGTGCCGGCCGTGCCAGTTGTAGGGGCGGCCGATCACCGGCCGCGACTGGCCCCGGAACTGGGTCCACTCGAAGAATCCGCGCTCGATGTACTGGGGATCGCGCAGGAGTCGCGGCACGTCGGCCACCGCAGCAGCAGCGACGCCGGCAGCCTGCAGCTGCTCCGCGGCCTCGTCCGCGGACGTCGACCGGGCCCAGGCGGCCACGGCCGCATCCGCGCGTTCGGCGTCCTCCGTGCCGGCGATGCGGGGAGGAAGCCCGTCGATCAGGTTGCCGGCGGCAGCGAGCATCGCGTCGTCCGCGATCCCGATGGCCAACCAGTCCTCCCGCTCGCGGCAGGGGTAGACGCCGGACAGGCGCGTGCCGAGTTCCCGGTTGCCCGTCCTGGCCGTGATCGGGGCGCCCGCCTGCGCTGCGATGAGTGCCTCCGGCAGGAGTGTGCCGCCCAGCTCGTACATCCCGAGGTCGATCCACCGGCCACGACCGGTGCGCCACTGGGCCAGGACGGCCGACATGATGGCGGTCAGACCCGTCCATGCGGCGATGAAGTCGGGGTAGGACTGCCCGGTCTTCCGCGGTTCGGCACCGTCGTACCCCGTGTAGAAGGTGAGGCCCATCGTCGCCTCGAGCGTCGTGCCCTGGGCCTTGAACGCCGACCAGGGTCCGGTGGACCCGTACCCGGTGTTCGACAGCATGATCAGCCGCGGGTTCAGCTGGGCGAGGTCGGGATAGCTCATGCTCCAACCCCGCATGACCCGGGGCGTGAAGTTCTCCAGCAGGATGTCGGCGTTGGCGACCAGGTCCCGCAGGATGGCCCGCCCGTCCTCCTGCTTGAGGTCGAGGACCAGCGACTTCTTGCCCCGGTTGAGACTGTGGAAGGTCCCGGACCAGTTCCACCCGTCGGTTCCCGGGTCGTTGTCGAGGTAGGGCCCGAAGCCGCCTCCCCGCGTCTGGTCGAGGCGGGCGGGCGGCTCGATCTTGATCACCTCGGCGCCGAGGTCGGACAGCAGGGCGCCCATGTACGGCGCCGCGAAGACGGCGGACAGGTCCAGGACCCGCACGCCCACCAGCGGCCCGTCGGAGGTCGTGCGCTCGGGCGTCATGCCGACACCGCCGCGACGTCGCGCGGGGACGTGCCACGTTCCCCGAGGGCCGGAGCCGGTCGGACCGCGCTGCCGGGCTCGCGCCAGAGGCCCGGGAGCAGAGCGGGCATCCGCCACGGCCGGCCGTCGAGGAGGCCCGGCATCTCGACGTAGACCTGACGCGAAGCCAGGTGCTCGCAGGTCAGCAGCTGCTCGGCGGTCTGTACGAAACCGGTCAGCAGGCCGCGATGGGACGCCTCGACGAAGAACTCGCGGGGCGAACTCTCGGCGAGCGCGGTGTGGAAGATCTCCCGCAGCTCGCCGGCGTTGAGCGCTCGCCCCTCGGGGGTGACGAAGCGCGGGTCGGCCAGCCGCTCGTCGCCGGTCATCTCGATGAAGGCGCTGGGCGGGATCTGCGGGTTGATCTGCACGGTCACGTAGCCGTCGCCGGCGGGCAGCGGGGCTCCCGAGGTCAGCGGGTCCAGGACCGGCGGCCGCCGTGCCGAGAGGGCGCCGAGGAAGGTGTACTCGGGAACGGTCAGGACCATCTCGGAGGTCATGCACTCCGACATCGAGATGTCCGCGAACGTGCCTCCGGCGCCGCTGCGCGCCGCCAGCACGCCGGCCTGGGCGACGTACGCCGCCGTCAGACCGGTCTCGTAGGTGCTCTGCAGGAGTCCCCGCTTGAGCGGTTCACGGTCGGCAGTCCCGCTGAAGGACATGAGGCCACTGCCGGCCTGCAGTGTCAGATCCGTGGCCGACCACCGCGCGTGCGGCCCGGTGGTCCCGAACGGCGTCAGTGTCACCACGACCAGGTCCCCGAACTCGTCCAGCAGTGCCTCCGGGTCGATCCCCCAGCGGTCGAGCTGGTCCAGGTCGTCCCCGACGAGCAGGACGTCGCTGTCGGCGACCAGCCGACGCAGGTCGCTCCGTTGCGTTCCCGGGTCGAGCACCACGCCGGACTTGTTCCAGTTGAGGTACTCGAACAGGGCGCTGCGCTCGTCCCCGGAGTCGGACACGTAGAAGGGAGCCTGGGCGCGGGTCGGGTCGCCCTCCGGCGACTCGACCTTGACGACCTGGGCGCCGAGGTCGGCGAGCACCCGCGCCGCCAGGGGGATGGCTCGGCCACGCCCGACCTCCAGCACCCGTACGTCGTGCAGGGGGCCGGTCATCGGGGCGGGTAGGGGTAGGGGACTGCGGGGCCGCCCGGCAGCGGCAGCACGACGGTGGCGGTGCCGGGGGTGTTCTGGTTGCCGTCCTGGTCGCGGATGCCGATCTCCAGCCCGACGACGCCGTAGCCGTCCTCCTCGTCCAGTCGGGCCACCTGGCCCCACGCCGTCAGGGTCGCGCCGACGACGTCCATGCCCCGGAACTGGAACGCGATCTGCCGCAGCCACCCCTCGGGCTCCGCCCACTGGCGGACCAGCTGAACGAGGAAGTGCTGCTTCCAGCTGCCGTTGATCAGCAGACCGGGGAGGCGGTCGTGCTCGACGGCGAAGCGCTGGTCGTAGTGGATCCGGTGCCAGTTCTCGATGGCTGCGGACCAGCGCATCAGGTGCGGCTCGCGCAGGGGGCCCCGGACGAGGTCAGGGATCCGATCTCCCACCTGAAGGTCGGTGAAGACCACGGTGCCGTGCTCGGTCGTGTCGCTGGAAGTCATCGCAGGCTCGCCTATCGCGCGATCATGGTCGTGGTGATGGCCGCCAGCGGGGCGCCGTCCTGATTGGTGTAGTCCGTCCTGACGCGCAGGACGATCATCGGTGCACCGTTGCGGCTCCGGCGTTCGGAAATGTCCACGTACTCGGACTGAGCCGTGATCACGTCGCCCAGCTTCGCCAGCTGGAAGAACTCGGCCTCGGTCCCGCCGTTCAGCCGTCGCGTGAGCGGGAGGTCGATGGGCGGGAGGCCGAACGGGGCCGCCTTGCCGACGAACGTGCCGTCGTCGTCCGGGTCGTCGTCGAGAGCCCGGAACGGATCGGCGTCCCCCGGGCCGCGCCGGAAGGCGTGCAACGGAAAGAGAGGAGTTGCGACGACGTCGCCGTACCGCGACGCCGCGGCAGCCTCGGGGTCCCAGTGCACCCGGTCCTCCTCCATGACCCCGTGCACGAACCGGCGCAGCATCTCGGCGGTCAGCGGCAGGTCTGCCGTCCGCGGCTCGGACCGCGCGCCCATCAGGGCGCGCATCTCCTCGGTCACCAGGCTCTCGGCCCGGGTATCGGGCTCAGCCACGGACGTGCTCCCGGAGGAAGGACACGGCCCGGTCCCAGGCCAGTGCGGCGGAGTCCGGATCGTGGGTGCCGATGAGGTTCTCGTCGTTCACGAACGCGTGGCCGGCCGGGTAGACGTGGAGCTCCACCGGGCCGGTGGTGCCCGTCGACAGGCGGTCGAAGAACTTTCGGACGTTGGGTAGGGGCACCATCTGGTCCTGCTCGCCGAAGTGACCCTGCACCGCGCACTGCAGGCCGGCGGGGACCTGCAGGTCGTGGGGCAATCCGTAGAAGGGCACCGCCGCCGAGACCCTCCCCCCCTGAAGGCCGGCCAGGGAGAGCACGAACCCCCCGCCCATGCAGAAGCCCACTACGCCGGCGGTCGACGAACTGACCTGGGGCAGGGCCAGGAGGTGGTCGACGGCGCCTGCGAGGGCCTGGGCGGCGCGGGCGGGCGGCAGCTTCTTCGCCATCTCCATGGCCTCTGCGGCGTCGTGGGTGGTCGGCCCCCCGTAGAGGTCCGGCGCCAGGGCGACGAACCCGGCCTTGGCCAGACGGTCGGCGATGTCGGCGATGTGGGTGGTGAGACCCCACCACTCCTGGATGACGATGACGCCAGGGCCGCTACCGGCCTCGGGGGTGGCCAGGTAGCCGAAGGCCTCGCCTCCGCCACTGGGGAAGGAGACGTTCTGGACGGGGTTCTCCACGAGGACTCTCTTTCTCGCGCTGCGGCGTGCGCTCCGCGGGGGCCGGCCTAGCGCCCCCGGACGGGCGGTCGGGGTCGATGCCCGCCCCGGAGGGAGCGTTCAGGTCGAAACGGGAGCGCGAGCAGGCTCCGGCACTGTGTTGACCAATTGGTCAACACAGTTCATAGCATGACGGGGGTCACTCGGTCCATCGGCCTCGACCGTTTCCGTCGGCGGGCTCCGGCGGCCTACTCGCTGGCGTTCCCGGCCGATCCGGTGCCCACCGGCCATCGCGGGGGAACGCATCGGGACCGGACGTGTCGGCAGGGCAGTCGCGCCGCTCATCGGACCGGCCCGCCGTGCTCGACGAGCGTCGTCCTGGCGTACGCCCTACGGACGAGGAGGAACTCGCAGCCGCCCCGGCCTGCCACCTCGGCTCCGTAGACGGTGTGCGCGTCGGTGTAGGCCTGCGGCCGCGGCCCAGTGTCTGGCCGTCCACCGGTATCTCCTCCTTGAGCACGATGACCAGCTCGCCGGGGGTCGGTTTCGCACCTGAAGTGCGCCAGATCACACGGTCGCTCAGGAGCCGAGCGTCAGGTCGGGGCCGGTCGTCGGTCGCTCGATCCGGTGGCGGTCGATCCAGTCGGTGGCGCAGTCGGCGGTCACCTGGTCGAACGCACTGCCGTCCTGGAACGTTACGTCCGTGCGCAGCGTCAACGTCAGGGCCATGCCGTCCTCGCTCATCTCCCAGGCGGAGGCCGGGAGGGGAGCAATCTGCAGGTCCTCGTCCAGCACGCGCAGCTGGTCGTAGACCGGTGACAGGAACTGCGCATCGCTCACGTACGGGACGCGGCTCAGCGCCGGGTCGAAGGATGTGGGAGTGGAGAGCACGCCCAACGACATCGACGCCGAGGTGTCCAGCGTCCCTCCGCCGGCGTCGAAGTCATCACTGGATGTGACCCCCACACGCCGAGAGCACCACACCGGTCACGACCGCAACGCTCAAAGCTCGAAACCGCCGAGCACCCAGCATGAATTCGTATCCTGACAACGGATCAAGAACCCCGGTTGTCCCTCAGCCGCCGCGGGCCACGAATCTCGGCTCGGAGCAGCTCGGGGTCGACGGGGAAGGAGGCAGGGGCCGTGTCAGCAGTCGTAGCCGGGGTTCTCCCGCGCCAGCTTGCGCAGGAGCGCCGGCCACACAACGCCGCTTGCCTGCTGCTCGGCCCTCTCCCGGCTCATGTGCGCGGACACCCGTGCCACGGCGTCCGGGTCGGCTGGATGGACCGTCCGTCCACCGCCTTTCGCGCGCAGCTGGACGTCACACGCCCACTCCAGGTAGTAGAAGCGGAGGAAGGCATCCGCGATGCTGCGTCCCGCCACCAGGGTGCCGTGGTTGCGGAGGAACATGATGTCGTTGTCGCCGAGATCCCGGAGGAGGGTCTCGCGCTCCGCCATGTCCAGCGCGATGCCCTCGTACTCGTGATAGCCGATCCGGTCGGCGATCAGCATCGCCGTCTGGTTCAGCGGCTCGACCCGCTCCTCGAGCATGGACATCGCCACACCGTTGCGGGTGTGCAGGTGGATGACGCAGGCGACGTCCTCCCGGGCTCCGTGGATGGCTCCGTGGATGACGAAGCCCGTCTGGTTCACCGGGCAATCGCTCTTGCTCAGGGCGTTACCGTCGCTGTCGATCTTGATGAGGTTCGACGCGGTCACCTCGTCGAACATCAACCCGTAAGGGTTGATGAGGAAGGTGCCCGGCTCGCCGGGAACGGTGGCCGTGATGTGGTTGGCCACCAGGTCGTCCCACCCATATAGGGCGACGAGGCGATAGCAGGCAGCCAGGTCGCGGCGGACTGCCCACTCCTCCGCCGAGATGGTGGCGGGGCGGTCCATGAGGGTGGTCATCGGGAGGACCTCTCAGTAGAGAAGGGACACCTGGACGTCGCGCTCACCGGTGAAGGGGTTGCGTCCGTGGGCGGTGTTGAGGTTGTCGAGGAGCATCACGTCGCCGTGCTGCCACGGGAAGGCCACCGTCACCTCGTCGAGGGCTGGGTAGAGCGAGGAGACATCGCTGGGCGGGATGGGTGCGCCGTCGCCGAAGCGGGTGTCGAGCGGCCAGGGGCGATCGCCGTAGAGGCGCTGGGTCAGCGCCAGGCGCTCCGCCCCGTTGTACTCCACGGAGTTCGACATCGTGGCGATCTGGTTGAACCAGACCTCCTGACCCGTGACCGGGTGCTCGAGGAAGCCGGGGGCGTTGTAGAGCACCGTCAGGCTGCCGTCGACCCACTCGTACTGGAGGCCCATGTTCAGGCAGGCGGCCTCGGCCGCGCGAGGATCCGCGGTGCCGAACGCATCCGGCCACGGCTTGTGCATCAGGTCGAGGTTGGCGTCGCCGCTGCTCCAGTCGGGGGAGCGGAAGTTGCGCCGGTACTGGACTCCCCGCTCCTTCACGGCGTCACGGAAGCGGGGAGGCACCAGGTCGGTGAACCGGCGCATGTCCCCGATGATCGTCTCGCCGCCGGTCTCGGAGGGCCGCAGGCAGTAGAAGGCCAGCTTGGCAGGGAAGTGCGGGAGGTAGGCCATCTCCTGGTGGAGCCCGATGCGCAGCGGCGCGGGCGCCTTCGTCGCCTCGAACACACGGCCTTCGACCTGTGCCCGGGGTGCCGCACCGACGACGTAACCGTGTTCATCGGAGTCGTACCCCTCGACGAGCGCGCCGAAGGCTGGGGTGGTGTCGATCGGGAACCCGCGGAGGACGACCGCACCGATCTCCGTCACGAGGGTGTCCAGCTGTTCGCGGTGGTCCCCGAACCACGCGAGGGTGCCCTCCAGAGAGGTGACCCGCTCGCCGGCCGGCTCGATGAACAGCGGGAGACCCGACGAGCCGCCGTACAGGTATGTGGTGACGTCCGGGAGGTCGACACCCGGTCTGCCAACGGTCGTCCCAGCTCTGGAAGCCACGTCGCCCCACCCTCTCGCGCGAAGGATGCCGTTGTTGCTCAGGACAACCGGAACGTAACCCGCGCCATACCCAGGACGCAACTGGATGCCGTATTCAGGAAACACGGACAGCGGGTCGCCCGGCGACTAGGCAGGATCCTGCTTCTCGGATACCTTTCAGCCGACAATTGGGCGAGTGATCTCGGCGACCCGCGACGCCGCGTTCGGACCTTGCGTCCGATGGCCAGGGTGCCAGGGATGCATGTCCGCGGAAGGCGAGCGACGGGGAAGTTCCGTCGGCTTGATAACTGATGACCGAGGAGTACGGACCGCGATGGCTGTCGACCTGTCTGACCCGAAGAGCTTCCACCACGCGGTTCCTCATGAGGAGTTCGAGCGGCTCCGAAACGAAGAGCCCCTGTCCTGGACGCCGACGGCCTCCGGAACCGCGACGGGGGGCTTCTGGTCGCTGACCCGCGCTGCGGACGTCGCCGCTGCCAGCCGTGACACGCAGACGTTCACGAGCACGCTGGGCATCTGCTACCCCTCGAACTACGAAGAGTCGGCGATGATGGTCGACAACGTCATGTTCAACGACCCGCCCGAGCATGCGCAGGTTCGGAAGCTGGCCGGTGCCGCCTTCACGCCTCGGATGGTGGCCCGGTTCGCGGACTGGATCACCGAGCGGGTCGACATCATCCTGGACGGGCTCGAGGGGCGAGGAGAGTGTGACCTGGTGCCGCTCATCGCGGTCGAGTTGCCGATCCAGGTCATCTGCTCGGTCATGGGCGTTCCGGATGAGGATCGGACGAGGGTCGTGCAGTGGGCCGACGAGATCTTCGGCCGGGAGCGCGAAGACATCGGTCCGGAGAGGGCGACTGCGGCAACGATGGCCGTGATGCAGTACGCGATGGAGCTGCGGGCCAAGAACCGTGACGTCCAGAGCGACAACATGCTCGGTGAGCTGGCGTCGTTCGAGCGGGACGGCGTCAAGATCACGGACTCGCAGTTCATGCAGATGTTCATGGCACTCCTGATCGCGGGCTTCGAGACCACGCACACCCTCATCAGTCAGAGCTTTCGCCTGATGCTCGAGCAACCTGAGATCGCGGAGCAGGCGCGGGTTGCGATCACCGAGGGGCGTAGCCGCGCCCTGGTGGACGAGTTCCTGCGCCAGGTCACCCCGGCCATGCACATGGCGCGCCACGCGACCCGGGACGTCGAGATGCACGGCAAGACGATCAAGAAGGGCGACATGGTGCTGTTGTGGTTCGTGTCGGCGAACCGCGACGCCGAGGTCTTCACGGACCCGCACACGTTCAACATCGACCGTAGGCCGAACCCGCACCAGGCCTTCGGCGGCGGCGGCCCGCACTTCTGCATCGGTGCCCACCTCGCGCGCCTGGAGGTCCAGATCCTGCTCGAGCGCCTGGTGGCCCGCGACATCCGGATCACGTCGAACGGGGAGCCGACCCGCGGCTGGTCGACGTTCATCAACCAGCTGTTCGCACTCCCAGTCGTCTGCCAGTGAGCCCGTCGGGCAGGTCCGCCGGCCACTGAACGAAGGCACGACGACGTCCGGGCCGAAGGAGCGGTGCAGGTACCGCTCCTCGGCCCGGACGTCGTCGTGCCGGCGGCGCTGACCGCTGACCGCGTCGCGTCTTCCAGCACACCCGGCTGAGCTCCGGCAACGGCACGGTCACGCCGTCGAACCATGGAGCCCACCGTCGTCGGTGATCAGCCTTCGGTCGGGATCTTCTTCATCGCGTCGACGATCTCCGTGTGGAGGTCTACGACGTAGTCCACGCTGGAGGGATTGGTGGGTATGACGAAGGCTCCCGCGGCCAGACCGTCGAACGCCCGTGCGGCGACGAGCTCCGCGTCCTGGCCGTATGTGTCGAGCACCTCGGCGATCGCCGGCTGGGCCGCGGCGTATGCGAGAAGCATCTCGGTGCGCACGTATCCAGGGCACAAGATCGACACGCCCACCCCGTCACCCTGGAGATCACGACGGATGGTTCCCGCCAGCCCGAGCAGCGCATGCTTCGACGTGGTGTAGGCCGTCATCGGCGGTACGTAGGGCGGAACGCCCAGAGAGTGCTCCGAGCCGGTGATGAGCACGTGGACCTGCCGGCCGGCGGCCCGCGCTCGGCGCAGCGCCGGCAGGAAGGCCTGGACCGTCAGGAGCGCTCCCACGACGTTCGTGTCGAGGATGGCGCGCAGCCCGTCGCCGGTGAGCTCGTCGATGGTCCCGCCCGCACCGGTGCCCGCATTGGCGCAGACGATGTCGATGATCCCGTCCCCACCTGCCACCTCCTCGGCGGCGGCGCGGAGCGAGGCCTCGTCGCGCACGTCGGCCTGGATCCCGCGAGCCCGGCCGCCCTCGTCGGTGATCATCGCGACGGTCTCGCCCGGGTCGTCCCGGTCGGCCACGATCACCTCAGCTCCCCGCGCGGCGGCCTGGCGCGCCAGAGCGCGTCCTACCCCGGTCGCCCCGCCCGTGACGACGACGCGGGTTCCGTTCAGCGTGCTCATCGATCGCTCCTCGTGGATGGTGTCGCGCGGTAGGCAGAGGCGACTAAGCAACGAGGCGCGGACAGCCGGGGAGCCTGTCCGGTCGCGCCCCGCCGGTGGCCGGCCCGTGCGGACGTGGTCATGAGTCCAGACCCAGCCAGACCGACTTCGTCTCGGTGTAGGCGTCCAGCGCATTCAGGCCCATCTCCCGGCCGACGCCACTGGCCTTCATGCCGCCGAAGGGCAGCTGCAGCCCCCCCACGCGCCAGGTGTTCACCCAGACGGTGCCTGCGCGGAGCTGTCCGGAGAGGCGGTGCACCCGGTCGACGTCCTTGGTCCAGAAACCTGCGGTCAGGCCGTAGGGGATGTCGTTCGCCAGGCGGACCGCTTCCTCATCAGTCGTGAAGCTCATCGCCGCCCCGACCGGACCGAAGATCTCCTCCTGGGCCAGGCGAGAGCGGTTGTCGACACCGGCGTACAGGGTCGGTTCGACGAACAGACCTCGTTCGAGGGCTGCATCTCCGGAGGCTCGCTGCCCCCCGGTCACCAGTCGGTGGCCTTCCTCCCGGGAGATGTCGAAGTAGCTCGTCACCTTAGCCAGCTGCGGCCGCGAGGCCAGCGGACCGATCTCCGTCTCCGGATCCAGCGGATCCCCCACACGCAACTCGCTCAGGCGGCGTCCAACCCGCTCGATCACCTCGTCATGGATGTCGGCGTGGACGAGCACCCGGCTGCCCGCATTGCACGCCTGTCCCGTTCCGGCGGTGAGTCCGGTCACCAGACCTTCGACGGCCCGGTCCAGGTTTGCGTCGGGGAACACGATGTGCGGGCCCTTGCCGCCCAGTTCCAGGGTGACGTGGGCGAAACGTGCCGCGCCCGCCAGGGCGATCGCCCGACCGGTGGCCGTGGAGCCGGTGAAGGCCAGCTTGTCCACATCGGGGTGCTCGGCCAGTGCCTTACCCGCAGCCCCCGCCCCCATGACCACGTTGACGACTCCGTCGGGGAGACCCGCCTCCAGGCCGAGCTGGGCCAGACGCAGGGTCGAGAGCGGTGTCACCTCGCTCGGCTTGATCACGATGGTGTTGCCCGCCGCCAGGGCCGGAAAGAGCTTCCACGACAGCAGGACCAGAGGGTTGTTCCACGGGGTGATGGCACCGACAACGCCGATGGGCTCGCGCACGGTCCAGGCGCGGTGCCGGGGGAGGGGGGACTCGAAGGTCTCCCCATGCATGTTTGCGGCCAGGCTCGCGTAGAAGGACGCCGCAGCCGCGGTGCCCAGACTGGCGCCCTGCATCTCTGTGATCGTCTTGCCGTTCTCGTGCACTTGCAGTCGCGCGAGTTCTTCTGCGTGCTGCTCGATGAGCGCGGCCCACCGAAGCAGGATGCGCGCCCTGTTGCCCGGGCTGACCGACCGCCAGCGTTCGAATGCCGCGCGGGCGCTGGAGACGGCCAGGTCGACGTCGGCGGCGGATCCGGAGGCGACCACGCCCCACTCGCGGTCCTCGAAGGGATCCACGCAGGCGAACGTGCTGCCGTCCATGGCCGGCACCGACTGACCATTGATCAGCAGCCCGTACTCGGCGTCCGCCGGGAAGTCGGGAAAGCGTGCCGTCGTGGCTCCGTCGGTGAGCTGCTCGTCCTGCATCCTCATGCCCCTCTCGGCCGGTGCGGCTGCGGGTCGGTCGGCTGGCTCGGCTGCTCTGAGATGCGGCCGGAATGAATGCGCAGCGCTGTTGACTAGCCGGTTAACGAGTGTTCTACCATGACCCCAGTCACAGTGTTCCAACAGTCGCCGGCCGCTCAGATGCCGGCCGTAGCAAGGAGTGTCAACTTGACCGCAAGCGGCGAAGAGTGGACCGGCCCGTGGGATCTCGTGGTGGTGGGTCATGGGGCTGCGGGCCTCAGTGCCGCTGCATCGTTCCTTGAGCGCTTTGAGGGTGGTCAGCCTCGCGTCGCCGTCCTGGACCGGGCTCCCTTCGAGGAGCGCGGCGGTTCGACCGCCTGGACGTCGGCGAACTTCCGGCTCGACGACGACGGCCAGCTCGACCCCGCTTGGGGCAAGATCGTGACGGAGACGGCCGGCGACGAGGTGAACGCCGGGTACGTCGACACGTTCTACGAGAACTGCGTCGACACCCTGAACTGGCTGCGTCAGAACGGCGTGCGCACTTTGACGATCCGCAACGCCGCCCTTCCGGGAATGTTCAGCCGGCACGGGTACGCCCTTCAGGGCGGCGGGCGGGCTTTCGTCGAGGTCTTCACGGAGCTGGTGCAGGCGCGGGGTGCCCAGTGCTTCTACGAGATGGACCTGGTCGGTCTCGACCGTGAGCCGGGCGGTCCCGTCACGGGTGTCCATGCCCGGGCCGCGGACGGCTCCGAACGCCACTTCGCCGCCCGCGCCGTCGTGCTCGCGTGCGGTGGCTTCGAGGGTGACCGCCAGAAGCTCGGTCAGCGCTTCCCTGGCGGGGAGACGCTGGACACCGTCTCGCGGGGTACGCGAGTGAACACGGGGCGCGGCATCGACGCCGCCGTCGCGATCGGGGCTGCCACGGCGGGTGACTTCTCCGGGTCTCACCTCGAGCCCGTCGACCCCAGGTCGGAGGTCACCGAACCCCTGGTCAGCTCGTGGTTCTGGGGCATCCTGGTGGACCCGGAGGGTAAGCGCTTCATGGACGAGGCGGCCACCAGCTTCGACATGCAGTTCGACTTCGTGGCCAAGGAGATCCTCGCGCGGGGCGGGAGGGCTTACGCCATCAACGATGCCTCGGTCAGGTCGGGCAACCCCTACTTCGAGTTCCTGAACGCCACGGATGTCGGCCCGATCACGGCGGATTCGATCGAGGAACTGGCGGAGAAGCTCGGCCTCGATGCTGCCGCCCTGCGGCAGACGGTCGACGAGTACAACGCTGCTTCGGTTGACGCCCCGTACGACGCCACCGCCTTGGACAACAAGCACACCGTCGGCATCGCGCCGCCCAAGTCGCACTGGGCCCAGCCGCTCACCCAGGCGCCGTTCGAGGCCTGGCCGGTCGGGGCGCAGATCTGCTTCACGTTCTGGGGGCTGAAGGTCGACGGCACCACGCACGTCCTGGACACCGCGGACCGGCCCATCGACGGGCTGCACGCGGCAGGCGAGATCACCGGAATCTTCCACGGGAACGTCTACCCGTCGGGATCCTCGGTGTTGCGTTCGCTGACGTTCGGGCGGATCGCCGGCCAGGAGGCCGCCCAGGCACTCAAGGCGGCCGCCCTGGCCTGAGGGGTTGTCCCGGAAGCTCGCCGTCCGCCATGCCGCCTACCCATGGCGTGGCGGACGGCGGGCCCCCTGAGGCTCCGGCTCCTGCCCGGCTCATGCCCCGGGCGCGCCCCGTCGGGAGGCGGTTGCTCTGCGCCGGCGCGGATCCGCGCGTCCACCAGGGCTGATGAGACGACGAGTACAGCCGCGGGAGCCGCCGCAGGCATGACGCTGATCAGACCCGGGCGCCTCGACCGCCGCTTCCGGCCAGATCAGCTCACCACCGGTGGGTGACCTGCCCGGAGGTGGCCCGTCAGACCAGTTCGTAGAGGGTGGCGTTGGCCTGGCCCCCGGCCTCGCACATCGTCTGCAGTCCGTAGCGGACGCCGTTGGCGCGCATGTGGTGCACCAGTGTCGTTGCCAGGCGCGCGCCGCTGCCGCCCAGGGGGTGGCCGAGGGCGATGGCGCCACCACGCGGGTTGAGTGCCTTCGCGTCGGCGCCGATCTCCGCGAGCCAGGCCAGAGGCACGGGGGCGAAAGCTTCGTTCACCTCGAAGGCCCCGATCTCGTCGACCGTGAGCCCGCTCCGCTGCAGCAGGCGCTGGGTCGCCGGGATGGGCGCGGTCAGCATCGGCATGGGCGCGGCGCCGAGGACGGTCGAGCTGTGCACCCGCACGAGCGGAGTCAGTCCCAGCTCGCGCGCCCGCTCGCTCGTCATGAGGAGCAGTCCGGCGGAGCCGTCGCTGATCTGGGAGGCGTTCCCCGCGGTGACGACACCGTCCGGCTTGAACGGCGTCTTCAAGGCCGCGAGCTTCTCCACCGTCGTGCCGCGGCGGATGCCCTCGTCGGCGCGCACGACCGAGCCGTCAGGGAGCGTGACGGGGACGATCTCGTCGTCGAAAGCCCCACTGTCGGCAGCGGCGGCGGCCTTCTCGTGCGAGGCGGCGCTGAACTCGTCGAGTTGGATTCTCGGCAGTCCCCACTGCTCTGCGATGATCTCTGCCCCGATGCCCTGGTTGGGCATGTCGGCGCCGTATCGCGCCGCGTAGGAGTCTCCGAGGGGGGAGGTGCCCTCGGAGACCGCCGAGAACATGGGCACGCGCGACATCGACTCGACCCCACCGGCGACGGCGACGTCATAGTGGCCGGCGATGATGCCGGCCGCAGCGAAGCTGATCGACTGCTGGGACGATCCGCACTGCCGGTCCACCGTGACTCCGGGTACGGTCTCCGGCCACCCGGCGGAGAGCACTGCGGTCCGGGCCAGGTCGAACGTCTGCTCGGCCACCTGGCTGACGCATCCCCAGACCACGTCGTCCACGAGTCCGGGGTCGATGCCCGTCCGTTCAACCAGGGCACGGAGGATGTGGGCCGACAGGTCGGCCGGGTGAACGCCGGACAAAGCGCCGTTCCGCTTGCCCGTCGGGGTGCGGACGGCCGCCACGATGACTGCATCTCGAGTCACGGAGGGTCCTCTCTGAACGTTGGAGTCAGGCTGTACCCAGCACGTAGCCGCCGTCGCAGTCGAAGATCGACCCGGTGACGTAACGCGCGTTGTCACTGCACAGGAAGAGCGCCATGTCGGCGATCTCGTTCTTCTCGCCGAGTCGACCCAACGGGATGGACTTCAGCAGGGCCACCGACTTCTCGGCCGTGTCGACCAGCCGTGCGGTCCCCTCCGTGTCGGCGATGAACCCGGGGGAGATGGCATTGACGCGAACACCCTCAGGGCCCCACTCCCGAGCCAGCACCTTGGTCAGCATGTTGATCCCGGCCTTGGCGGCTCCGGCGTGTGCCTGCTCGGCCATGGGCATCACCGCCTGGGGAGCGGTGATCGAGATCAGCGATGCCCCGGGGCGCTGGAGGTACTCGTAGCTGTGCTTTAGCACGTTGTACGTCCCCAACAGGTCGATGTCGATCACGGTCTTGAACCCGTTGGACGAGAGTCCCGTGACGGGGGCCAGGAAGTTGCCCGCCGCTCCGGACAGGACGACGTCGAGCGGCCCCAGCTCCACGTGACAGCGGGCCAGGGCGGCACGGACCGCCTCCCAGTCCCGGACGTCACCGGCGGCCCAGAGGGCGGTGCCTCCGGTCTCGGTGATGGTCTGGGCAGCCGCACGCAGCTTGTCCTCCGTGCGGCTGAAGAGCATCAGCCGGGCGCCCTTGGCAGCGAACTGCTGCGCGATGCCGAGGTTGATCCCGCTCGACCCGCCGCTCACGAACACGACCTTGCCCTGCAGGCAGTCGTCCCTGAAGTAGTCGGCCACCTGCTGGTCCACCTTCCGTCGTTCGGGCGCAGAGGCACAGTAACGTATCCTGGATTCAGTAACCGCTGCGAGATGTTCGGCGTGAGGGGTGTTCGTGTGACCAGGATCGGTGTCGTCGGATGCGGTCTGATGGGGGCCGGGATCGCGGAGGTCTGCGCGCGCGCGGGGCTGGACGTGGTCGTCAACGAGGTCGACGAGGTGAGGGCGGAGGCCGGTCGGGACCGCATCCGGGCGTCGCTGGACCGGGCGGTGCGCTCCGGCAAGCTGACCGGTGGGGAGCGCGCGGCGGTGCTACAGCGCGTCCGCGTCAGTCCTTGCTTCGACGAGCTCGCCGACAGGGACGTGGTCTTCGAAGCCATCGCCGAGGACGAGACTCTCAAGACCGAGGTGTTCGCCCGCCTGGACAAGGTGGTGGAGAACCGTGAGGCGATCCTCGCGTCCAACACCTCCTCCGTCCCGATCATGAAGCTGGGCGTGGCGACCACCCGCCCGGAGTACGTGCTGGGTGTCCACTTCTTCAACCCGGTGCCTGTGCTGCCGCTCGTGGAGATCGTTCCCTCACTGCTCACTGCCGACGCCGTGCGGACGGCGGCGGAGCAGCTCGTGACCGAGGTCCTCGGCAAGGAGATCGTCCGCAGCCAGGACCGTGCCGGCTTCGTCGTCAACGCGCTGCTCATCCCGTACCTGCTCTCGGCCATCCGCATGGTCGAGTCCGGGTTCGCCTCACCCGAGGACATCGACCGCGGGATGGTCCTGGGGTGCGCGCACCCGATGGGCCCCTTGCGGCTCGCCGACCTGATCGGCCTGGACACCACCAAGTCCATCGCCGAGTCGCTGTACGAGGAGTTCAAGGAGGCGCTGTACTCGCCACCGCCGCTCCTCTCCAGGATGGTCGACGCGGGGCTGCTCGGTCGCAAGTCCGGTCGGGGCTTCCACACGTACAGCTGACGACCCCCGCCCACGCGACCGGCCCCGTCGCGGCGGCACGACGGGCACAGGACCACCGCGGTCGAGTGGCACCGTGCTCACCCGACAGACACAGCCGAAGGAGCACAGATGGACATCCAGGACTCGGTGGCAGTGGTTACCGGGGGCGCTTCCGGCCTCGGGCTTGCGGTCGCACAGCGCCTCGTCGCCGCGGGGGGGCGCGTCGTCCTCCTCGACCTGCCCGGATCCGACGGGGCCGCTGCCGCTGAGGGACTGGGGGCTGCTGCTCGCTACAGCCCCGGCGACGTCACGAGTGAGGAGGACGTCCGCGCGGCGCTGGACGTCGCGACCGGATTGGGCGACTTCCGCGTCGCCGTGAACTGCGCTGGTATCGGCCCCGCGGCGCGGACCCTCGGCCGGTCCGGACCCGCACCGATGGACGGCTTCGCGCGAGTCGTGACGGTGAACCTGCTGGGCACCTACAACGTGCTCCGCCTCGCCGCGGAGCGGATCGCGGCGGTCGACGAGATCGCGGGGGAGCGCGGCGTCATCGTCAACACCGCCTCCGTGGCCGCCTTCGACGGTCAGGTGGGCCAGGCAGCCTATGCCGCGTCGAAGGCCGGGATCGTCGGTCTGACACTCCCGGTGGCGCGGGACCTGGCCGGCCACAAGATCCGGGTCATGACCATCGCGCCGGGGCTCTTCGACACGCCGCTCCTGGCCTCCCTTCCGGACGACGCCAAGGAGTCGCTCGGGCGTCAGGTTCCCCACCCCTCGCGGCTCGGGCGGCCCAACGAGTTCGGCCTCCTGGTCGCACAGGTCATCGCCAACCCGATGCTCAACGGCGAGGTGATCCGCCTGGACGGCGCCATCCGCATGGCGCCGCGCTGATGCTCCTGGGACGACAGCCGCTCAGGCCCCCGTCGGTCGTCGGGTAGAGGCCTCGCAGGGCTCAGCGGAACGGGACTTGGGGCCGGCTGCGGTGCAGCCGGCCCCTCGCGGGTGGGAGGGTGCTACCGCAGGAGGCTGCGGGCGATGACCATGCGCTGGACCTGGTTGGTGCCCTCGTAGATCTGGGTGATCTTGGCGTCGCGCATCATCCGCTCGACCGGGAAGTCGGAGGTGTAGCCCGCACCGACGAACAACAGCACGGCGTCGGTGGTCACCTTCATCGCGACGTCGGAGGCGAACGCCTTCGCCGCCGCGCACAACCGGCCGGGTCAGATGGAGTCGCCGCCCTGGCGCGGCCGGGGGCGGAAAGTGATGGGCATCTGCACGTACCCGTTGACCTTCGCCCGCTTCGGATAGCGCTGGACGTCGTCCGCCTGGACCCGGAAGTCCGGCACTCGGCGGAGCAGCTCTCCCAGCATGACCTGCAGCTCCACCCGCCCGAGGTGGGCGCCGATGCAGCGGTGGACGCCGAAGCCGAAACCGATGTGACGGACGGGCTGGCGGTCGACGACGACCTCGTCGGCGCGCTCGAAGACCGTCTCGTCCCGGTTTGCCGAGGCCAGCGACAGCGCCACCCGGTCTCCGGGGACGAGCGGCTGACCGGCCACCTCGACATGCCTGCGCACGGTCCGGCTGAGGAACTGGGCGGGCGTGAGGTAGCGGATGAAGTCCTCGGTCGCGACGGGCAGCAGCTCCGGTTCCTCCATGAGCCGCCGCCGGTCCTCGGGATGCTCGTCGAGCCAGCCGATCGCGCCCGCGATGGCGCTGGTGGTGGTGTCCACCCCGCCACCGACGACGGTCATGAGGATGTTGACGATGTCCTCGTCCGGAATCGGGGCGCCGTTCACCTGGGCCTGGCAGAGGTGGCTGGCCAGGTCGTCCGCCGGGCTGGCGCGCCGCTGCGCCACGAGCTCCGCCAAGGCCGCCGAGACGCGAGCCACTCCCTCGGCGGCCCGCAGGAAGGGCTCGCTACCGGGCAGTGCCGCCACGATCTGGTGCATCGGGTCGGCGAAGCTGTGCCAGTCGTCCACGGGGAGCCCGATCAGCTCCAAGGTGACGATGGCGGGTACGGGGTTCCCGATGTCCAGGACGACGTCGAGCCGACCCTGCTCGATGTGCTCGTCGATCAGCGCGCTCGTCAACTCCGTGATGCGCGGGCGCAGTTGCTCTGCGCGCTTGACGCTGAACCAGGGGGACAGCAGCCGGCGATAGTCCGTGGCCTGGGGAGGGTCCAGCTCCATCGGCAGCAGCGGCGGCTGACCGCTGGACGGGATGCTGTCGCCGCCCTTCCGGGTGCCGTCATCGTCCACCCACTTGGCGGAGCTGAAGCCCTCGTGGTCGGCCAGGAGGTCACGTACCTGCTGGTACCGACTGACGATGAAGAACCCGCCTTCGTACGCCCCGGAGTAGGCAACCGGGCTGTTGCGGCGCAGGTCGGCGAGCACCTGCTCGGTGTTCTGCGTGTAATGGTCCGAGTAGTGGTCGAATTCCGGCATCTGCTGGGCGGGCGCTGACATCGGCACTCCGGTCTCAAGGGCTGCTGTCGAGAGGTGCGGTGCGCGACAGTTGTGGCTGTTCGACCCTCTATGTGCCAGGCTACACGCCGCCGTGTCCTGGATCCACTCGTGGGTTTCCCCTAGTGCGGGCGCCTGCTCTGGCCGTCGCCACGCCGCAGCGCCGGCCTCCTCAGGCCACTTCTGAGCTGGCAGCCGCGCTGGTGGTGGGACCGAATCGTCAGGACGGCGACCGCAGCGCGACCAGGCGACCGCGGACGTCACCGCCCTCCAGCCGGTCGATGCCGTCGCCGATCTCGTCGAAGAGGATCGGGGTCACGAACGGTATGACCGCGCCCCGCGCGATGAGGTCGATGACGTCGAGGGCGTCCTGACGCGAGCCACCCTGCGAGCCGTGGAGGGAGAGCTCCTTGAAGAGCATGGTGCGCGTGCTGATGAGCGCCTCGTGCCTCGTGCTGCCGACCTGGACCACTCGGCCGCCGTGGCCCAGGGCCTCGATCGCCGCGGAGGTTGTGGTGCCCGCTCCCGCGAAATCGACGATCACCTCGAGCTCCTCAGCCGCGAACTCCGTGATGTCGCGTGCGCAGCGGCGGACGCCCCACCCGGCGGCCCGTTCCCACACGTCCTCGTTCAGCTCGGCGGCGTAGACCTCGGCGCCCAGTGCGACGGCGATCTGGCTGCCCATCGACCCGAGCCCGCCGAGGCCTATGACGCCCACGCGGGTGCCCTTGCCGACACCACCGACCCGGAGCGCGTGCATCGAGGTCATGCCGGCGTCGGTGGCGGGCGCTGCGTCGGAGAAGTCGACGGACTCCGGAATCGAGATCAGGTCGGACTCTGTGGCCACGACGAACTCGGCGAAGCCGCCGTCACTGGCGATACCCGGGCTGGAACCGGACGCGGGCAGCGCAACTCGCTGCCCCAGGTGGAGTCGGGTGGCGCCGGGCCCGAGTTCGGCGACCACGCCGGCGATCTCGTGTCCTGGCGTGAACGGGAGCGGGGGGTTGAGCACGGTGAGGCGGCCGGCGATCTCCGAGATGTCGGTGTGGCACAGGCCGGCGGCGCGGACGTCGACGAGCACCTGCCCCTGCCCGGGGGAGGGGCGAGGGACGTCGCGGAGGTCGAGCGGATGCCCGTAGCAGGTAATCCGCCAGGCCTTCATCGAGTGGCTCCTCGCGGTCGGGAGGGACGGCGCCCGAGCTGGCCCCCGGGGTTGTTCACTGGATCCGGTCCTGCTGCCGAGCCGCGTGCTGGCCGGCGATGACACCGAAGACGACGGCAGGCCCGATCGTCCCGCCAGCGCCCCAGTAGCCCGCCCCAGCTGGCGAGGCGATGCAGTTACCGGCGCCGTACAGACCCGCGATCGGTTGGCCATCGGTCCCCAGCACGCGGCTGGACGGGTCGATCCGCGGACCACCCTTCGTGTCCAGGGCGGCCGCGACGAGCAGGATGCAGTGATAGGGGCCGTGATCGGCGAACGGGGCGAGGCACGGGTTGGGTACGCCACCGCGTGGCGTTCCCTGCCAGAGCTGCCACGATTGCTGGATGGGCTTGTCGCCGCGGCCGAAGTCCCGGTCCACCCCCTGACGGGCGAACTCCGAGAACCGTTCGACCGAGCGGGTGAGGGTCTCCGTGAAGTCGGCGGCCAGTCTCACGCCTCCGGTCTCCGCCTGCAGCTCGACCAGGCGGGAGTCGATGTTGGCGGCCAGCTCGGCGAATGTCGTGCCGCTGATCACGTAGGGGGCCGGCTGTCCCGGGAATGGGATGTAGCCGCGGAACCCCTCGGGCGACTCCTTCTGGGCGACAGCGTCGTCGTATATCTGGAAGAGCACGAGGTTGGGGTACTCGCGGCGTCCCGCGTCCCAGGCGAAGTGGACGGGACCCCGGTCGTTGTAGGTCTGCTTCTCGTCCATGACCCGGCGGCCGTACTTGTCGACCTGGATCATGCTGTCGCCGAAGGGGAACCAGATGTCCTCGGCGGTCTCTCGCGCGCGCAGGACCACGTCGAGGACGGTCTGCGTCCACCAGGCCTGCTGCATGTTCCCGAGCTGCGCCCCCGCCTCGATACCGATCCGGATGAAGTCTCCGGTGCTCCCGGAGGAAGCGCACCCGCCCAGCAGTGGGCCGCGAAGGAAGTCGCGGGCGAGCTGCTCGTCGTGGAGGAAGCCGCCAGAGGCGAAGACGACGCCGCGGCGGGCTCCCACGAGGACCGTTCCTCGGCCACGACCGGCATGGACCTCAACGCCCACCACCGCGCCGTCGTCGTCCTGGTGCACGTGGACTACGCGGTGTCCCAACAGCAGCTTCACCCCGCGCGCTTTGGCCGCCTGGCGCAGCACCTCAATGAGGATGGTGCCCCCGGGCAGGTTCGCGTTGACCGCCTGGCCGGCGGCAAGCTCCTGCTCCGGTGGCATGGCCGGGCCGAAGGAACGTCCGATCGGTGCAGCGTTCTGCGGCAGATCCGCGTGGTAGTCGGGAAAGATGTGGCCGCGCTCCCTGTTCAGGTACAGCCCTCCGGCATCCACCAAGACCTGCACGGCCTCGGCGCCGCGGTCGTAAAAGGTCTCGAGGAGCGCCAACTCGGCCGTCGGCACGCCGTGCGTCGGCGCGTCCCGGTCGTAGCGGT
>NZ_JNIK01000006.1 GCF_000701365.1 Blastococcus sp. URHD0036 | reverse complement strand
GCGCCCGGCTGCAGCCGGCGCAGCACGTGGAACAGCGCGATGAAGATCGGGATCTGCGGCAGGATCGGCAGACAGCCGGCCAGCGGGTTGACCCCGCGCTCCTTCTGCAGCTTCATCATGGCCTCGGAGAAGCCCTGCCGGTCCGACCCGTACTGCTTGCGCAGCTTCTGGATCTCCGGCTGGATCTCCTGCATCGCCCGCTGGCTCTTCACCTGCTTGATGAACAACCGGAACAGCAGGATCCGGATCGTGACCACCAGCATCACGATCGACAACGCCCAGGTGATGCCCGAGGCGGGATCCAGGAACGTGGAGAACAGTGCGTGCCACTGCTTCATCACCCACGCGATCGCGGTGTACAGCCAGTCAAGCAACGCGGGCCTCCTGCTGCGCAGACCGGCGGGGGGCCGGCGAAGTGGTCGGGTCGCGTCGCGACCGGTCGAGAGTGGCGCCGGGAGCCGGCGCGGGTGCCGCACTGCCCGACGAGTGGCCGCACGCCGGGGTTCCGCCGCTGCCGCGCGCCGGCGGCACCGGATCGAAGCCGCCCGGGTGCCAGGGCGCGCACTTCAGCAAACGGCGCAGCGCCAGCCAGGAGCCGCGGGCCGCGCCGTGGGTGGCGATCGCCTCGGCGGCGTAGGCGCTGCACGTCGGCGCGAACCGGCACCGCGGCGGCAGTGCCGGGCTGATCGCCCGCGAGTAGAAGCCGATGACGGACAGCAGAGCCCGGGCGACCCACCCGCGACCGGCGCTGGTCATCGGGACCGGACCCGGGGGTTCAGCACCCGGTCGAGACCCGCGACGAGGTCGGCGCGCAGGGCCGCCGACGTGGCCTCGGCCGCCTCGGGGCGCGCCCGGACCACCAGGTCGGCATCGGCGGGGAGCCGGTGCAGCTCGTCACGGACGACCACGCGCAACCGGCGGGTGACCCGGTGCCGGACCACGGAGTTGCCCACGGCCTTGCCCACGACGAAACCCGCCCGGGGGCCGTTCCCCTCAGGGGTCGGCCCCGGGCGTCCGGGGAGGAGATGGAGCACCATGGTCGGCCGACCGGCACGACGACCGGACCGGACGACCGCGGTGAACTCCGGACGCCGGCGCAGGCGTGCCTGCGCGGGCAACACGTCAGGCGGAGAGCTTCTCGCGGCCCTTGCGCCGACGGGTCGCGATGATGGCCCGTCCGGCGCGGGTGCGCATCCGCAGCCGGAAGCCGTGCGTCTTGGACCGACGGCGATTGTTCGGCTGGAACGTGCGCTTGCTCACGAGGTACTCCCACTACACGACATCGGCGGTGCGCATCCGCCGGCGGGCGGGTGCGCGCGGGGCGACCGGTGCGGCGAGCGCCGCTCCTGGTGCACCCCGGAAGCTGGTGGACCGCGACGGCCCCCGGTGCACACCGGCACGCGAGCGCGCCGAGGTGCCGCGGACGTGCCACGGACTCCGACCAGCATAACCGAGGACGGCGACTCCCCGGGCGGGCGGTCGGTCCGCGACTCCCCAGGTTCTCCCACGGGTGCCCGCGGACGGTGCAGCCGCGCCGCCGGAGACGGCCCGACACACCTCCCGACGCGCCGGGGACAGCGACGTCCGGCCGTTGCCCGCCTGTGGACGGGGCTGTTAGCGTCGCCGTCGCTCCGGCCCGAGTTCCTCGGTCCGGCTGCACCGGTCGATCCCCCGATCTGCCGACCGCCACACCTGCCCGCCAGCACCTCGTCTCCGCTCTGACCAGCGTGGACGCTCTGTACCGGGCCCAGCACCTCCAGCCTGGTCCCCGTTCTCCGCCGGCCGTGCACATCCTGTGGACACCGGTGTGGAACCGTTGTGTCCGGATGTCCACACCAGGGACTCCCCGAGCCCGGCGGAGCCGCTGTCGGAGGCAGGGAGCGTCGCGCAGGGCACCCGGCCACGGGAGTGGTCGGCCGGACGACACAGCGGGAGCTGGAGGAGGACACGGCCATGGCCGATGCCACGGTGGACCTGGCCACGGTCTGGGACCAGATCCGGGAACGGCTGGCGACCAGCCTGTCCCCCCAGCAGAACGCGATGCTGAACCTGACCCGGCCGCTGGGCCTGTTCGAGGACACGATGGTGCTCGCCGCCCCGAACGGGTTCACCCAGGCGGTGCTCGAGTCCCGCATGCGCCGGGTGCTGGCCGAGGCGCTGTCCGACCAGCTGGGCCGGGCCATCCGTGTCGCCGTCCAGCTCGAGGACTCCCCGACCGAGGCCGAGCCCGAGCCGGACGCCGACGACCTGCCGACCCGCCGTCCGTGGTCGGCGGCCGAGGCCTCCCGCCTGGAGGAGGACCAGCAGACCCGGGACCGCGCCGACGACGGGCGCAGCGCCTTCGGGGTGCGCGCCGACGCCCCGCCGGCCTGGGAGCGGGAGCCGTCCCCGCCACCGACCGAGCTGCCGCCGGAGCGTCCCGCGGGCCGCCGCCGGCGCGCCGCCGAGCGCGACTGGGGCGGCGGCGACGAGGCCGGCGTCCTGCCCTTCGAGTTCGACGAGCCGGCGACGGACCAGCGCGACGACGAGCCGGCCGGCCGGCCGCGCCGCTCGGCCCGGGGCGGCGACGCCGTCCCGCTCTTCGGTGGTGACCGGCGCCCGGCGGGCTCGGACCCGGGGCTCAACCCCAAGTACGTCTTCGACTCCTTCGTCATCGGCAACAGCAACCGGTTCGCGCACGCCGCAGCCGTCGCCGTGGCCGAGGCGCCGGCCCGCGCCTACAACCCGCTGTTCATCTACGGCGACTCCGGCCTGGGGAAGACCCACCTGCTGCACGCGATCGGCCACTACGCCGCGCGGATGTTCCCGAACGTGCGGGTGCGCTACGTCAGCACCGAGGAGTTCACCAACGAGTTCATCAACCTGGTGCACTCGGGGCGGGCCGAGGAGTTCCGCCGCCGGTTCCGGGACATCGACTTCCTGCTGATCGACGACATCCAGTTCCTGGAGCGCGCCGAGCGGACGCAGGAGGAGTTCTTCCACACGTTCAACACGCTGCACAACGCCAGCAAACAGATCGTGATCACCTCCGACCGTGCGCCGAAGAAGCTGACGACGCTGGAGGACCGGCTGCGGACCCGCTTCGAGTGGGGCCTCATCACCGACGTCCAGGCGCCGGACCTCGAGACCCGCATCGCGATCCTGCGGAAGAAGGCCTACGGCGAGCGGCTGCAGGCTCCCGACCAGGTGCTGGAGTTCATCGCCAGCAAGGTGCAGACCAACATCCGCGAGCTCGAGGGCGCGCTGATCCGGGTCACCGCCTTCGCCAGCCTCAACAAGCAGCAGGTCGACCTGCCCCTGGCCGAGCTCGTGCTCAAGGACCTGATCAGCGACGAGCAGGGGCCGCAGATCACCGCGGCCATCATCATGGCCGCCACCGCGGAGTACTTCTCCGTGACGATGGAGGAGCTGCAGGGCTCCAACCGCAGCCGCACGCTGGTCAACGCCCGGCAGATCGCGATGTACCTGTGCCGGGAGCTCACCGAGCTGTCGCTCCCGCGGATCGGCGCCTCCTTCGGCGGCAAGGACCACACCACGGTCATGCACGCCGTCAAGAAGATCACCAACCTGATGAGCGAGCGCCGGGCGACGTACACGCAGGTCACCGAGCTGACCGCCCGGATCAAGAGCCGCGCCCGCAGCTGACGGAGAGCGGTAGCCGGACACGGGCAGCGGCTCGTCGACGGTCGGGGGCGGCGCGTGGCCGCGGTGCGGTCCGGAGGACCGCGATGTCATCGCCATCGTCCACAGGCCTGGGGACGTCGTGGTGCGGTCACCGCCCGCTCGGGAGGCGGTCATCGGCGCTCCCGGGGCGGTGACCTCGGTCGACACGTCGCCTAGTTGTCCCCAGGGATGTGCACAGGTTGGGGAATCCGGTCCGGAACCGGTGTGGAGCACTCCCGCCGGACGACGTCGGACCGTCGCGCCGGATCCGCTGTCCACCGAGGTGGATAAGCCTGTTGACCAGCGACTTCGTTCCCTGCGCGCCACGTCGTCGACACCTGCGGGCCACGTCGGGTGCACAGTGCCTGGGGACCGACCGTGGGAACGGCGGGGACAAGGGGTGGACGACGACCGCCGCCGGTTGACAACCGCGGAGTTGTCCACGTGTCGACACAGGCGCGACGGTGGCCACGCACAGCGCGCCCACATGTCGACTTCGGCGCTGACCTGCACGAAGGGGCCCGTTCCCCAGCTTCCACACCTGTGATGACGAGGATGAGGGAGTTATTCCGGGAGATCCTTGAACAGCACTCTGGGTGGGGACGGCCCGCTGGCAGCCGCCTCGCGGGCCGTCGAAGAGCTCATGAGGGCAGCAGAGCAGGAGGGTCTGACAGGACCGGGAACGGCCCCGATGGGACCCGTTCGCGGGACAGCGGTTTCCCCCCGGCCCGGTGCGCACGGCACGATGGGGGACCGCACCCGCGGTCCGGCCTCCGGCCACCGCCGCGGGCCGATGCAGTGGACGACGAGCAGGGGTGGGTCAGGTCATGGAGTTCCGGGTGGCGCGAGAGGTGCTCGCCGATGCCGTCGCATGGACGTCGCGCAGCCTGCCGGCCCGGCCGTCCGTGCCGGTGCTCGCCGGGATCCTGCTGGAGGTGGACGGCAGCCAGCTGTCGGTGAGCGGCTTCGACTACGAGGTCTCCGCGCGGGCCGAGGTCGACGTCCAGGCCACCGAGAGCGGTCGCACCCTGGTGCCGGGCCGGCTCCTGGCCGAGATCACCCGTGCCCTCCCCCCGCACCCGGTCGACATCCGGGCCGAGGGGCCGCGGCTGGCGATCACCTGCGGCAACGCGCGCTTCAGCCTGCCGACGCTGCCGGTGGAGGACTACCCGTCGCTGCCCTCGATGCCGTCGTCGGCCGGGGTGGTCGACAGCGACGTCTTCGCCGAGGCCGTCGGTCAGGTCGCGGTGGCGGCCGGGCGGGACGACACGCTGCCGATGCTCACCGGCGTCCGCCTGGAGATCGACGACGACCGGGTGACGCTCGCGGCCACCGACCGGTACCGCCTGGCGGTGCGGGAGTTCGCGTGGCGCCCCGAGACGCCGGGGGTGTCGGCCGCGGTCCTGGTGCCCGCGCGCACCCTCGCCGACGCGGCGAAGACCCTCACCAGCGGCCCGGAGATCCTCCTGTCGCTGTCCTCGAGCGGCTCGGGCGAGGGCATCCTCGGCCTGTCGGGCAAGGACCGGCAGACGACGACCCGGCTGCTGGACGCGGAGTTCGTCAAGTACCGCGCGATCATGCCGAGCGAGTCCCACGCGTACGCGACGCTGCCGGTGGGCCTGTTCACCGACGCGGCCAAGCGCGTGGCGCTGGTCGCCGAGCGCGGCACGCCGCTGCGCTGCGAGTTCACGCCGGGCCAGGTCACCCTCCGGGCCGGTGGCACCGACGACGAGGGCCAGGCCGAGGAGCGCTGCGACGTCGAGTTCGACGGCGAGCCGCTGACGATCGGCTTCAACCCGTCGTTCCTGCTCGACGGGCTGGCGGCGGTGCACACCCCGCGGGCGCGGATGGACTTCACCAGCCCGCTCAAGCCCGCCGTCCTCTCGGGCGTGGCCGAGCCGGCCGAGGACGACGGCACGGGCGGCGGCCGGCCGGTGGAGAAGGGCCCCGACTACCGCTACCTGATCATGCCGGTGCGGCTGCCCGGCTGAGCCCTGGCGACGGGCCGCCGTCGCGCGCTGCGGCGTCGACCAGCACGATGGACACCGACGTCCCGGACACGGATGTCGCAGATCGCCGAGAGGGGAACGTCGTCGTGCAGCTGGGACTGGTGGGGCTGGGCAAGATGGGCGGCAACATGGCGGAGCGCATCCGCCGGGCCGGCCACGAGGTCGTGGGGTACGACCGCCACTCGGACAAGCGGGACGTGACCAGCCTCGAGGAGCTCGTCGGGGCCCTGCAGGCGCCGCGCGTGGTCTGGGTGATGGTCCCGGCCGGCGATCCCACGCGGTCGACGGTCAAGGAGCTGTCCGAGCTGCTCGAGGCCGGGGACGTCATCGTCGACGGCGGGAACTCCAAGTACACCGACGACCAGGTGCACGACGTCATGTGCCGCGAGAAGGGCGTCGGCTACATCGACGCCGGCGTCTCCGGCGGGGTGTGGGGCCTGGAGAACGGCTACGCGCTGATGGTCGGCGGCAGCAAGGACGACGTCGCCAAGGTCCAGCCGGTCTTCGACGCGCTCAAGCCGCCCGCCCCCACCGACGAGTCCGGACAGGCCGTGGGCGACGACGCCGGCTTCGTGCACGCCGGGCCCGTGGGCGCGGGGCACTTCAGCAAGATGGTCCACAACGGCATCGAGTACGCGATGATGCAGGCCTACGGCGAGGGCTACGAGCTGCTCGAGGCCGTCGACCTGATCGAGGACGTCCCCGGTGTCATCAAGTCCTGGACGCAGGGCACGGTCATCCGCTCCTGGCTGCTGGACCTGCTGGTCCGGGCGCTGGAGGAGGACCCCCGGCTGGACCGCATCCGCGGCTACGCCGAGGACTCCGGCGAGGGCCGGTGGACGGTCGAGCAGGCCATCGAGAACGCCGTCCCGATGCCGACGATCGCCGCCTCGCTCTTCGCGCGGTTCTCCTCGCGGCAGGAGGACTCCCCGACGATGAAGGCCGTCGCCGCCCTGCGGAACCAGTTCGGCGGGCACGCGGTCCAGGCCGTCCGCGAGCAGGAGGCCGAGCGCCCCGCATGAGCGTCTGAGGGTGTACGTCCGGCATCTCCAGCTGGGCTCGTTCCGGAACTGGGAGCGGGTCGACCTCGCTCTCGGCCCGGGCCCGACGGTGCTCGTCGGGCGCAACGGCGAGGGCAAGACGAACCTCGTCGAGGCGGTCGGGTACCTGGCGACCATGGGCAGTCACCGGGTCAGCTCCGACGCCCCGCTGGTGCGCCACGGAGCGGAGCAGGCGGTCGTCCGGGCGGCGCTGCGCCGCGACGACCGGGAGCTGCTGGTCGAGATCGAGATCAACCCGGGGCGGGCCAACCGGGTCCGGGTGAACCGGGCGCCGCTGCCCCGGCCGCGGGAGCTGCTGGGCCTGGTGAAGACGGTCCTGTTCGCACCCGAGGACCTCGTGCTGGTGCGCGGCGACCCGTCGGACCGCCGCCGCTTCCTCGACGACCTGCTGGTCAGCCGGACACCGCGGCTGGCCGGCGTGCGCAGCGACTACGAGCGGGTGCTCAAGCAGCGCAACGCCCTGCTCAAGACCGCCCGCCTGGCCCGCGGCGGAGCGCTGGCCACCCTCGACGTCTGGGACGGGCACCTCGTCGACCTCGGCAGCCAGCTCCTGGCCGCCCGGCTGCGGCTGGTCGCGGACCTGGTGCCGCACGTGGCCGCTGCCCATGCGCAGGTCGCCGGACCCGACGCGCCGGTGGCGGGGCTGGGCTACACCAGCACGGTGGCGCTGGCGGGGGACGGGACCCCGATGAGCGCCGGGACGCCGCTGCCGGACGTGGCCGAGCTGGCGAACGCCCTGCGCGAGCGGGTCGCCGAGCGGCGGCAGGACGAGGTCGACCGGGGGATGACGCTCGTCGGGCCGCACCGCGACGACCTGGTCATCGCCCTCGGCCCGGTCCCGGCCAAGGGGTTCGCCAGCCACGGGGAGTCGTGGTCGCTGGCGCTGGCCCTCAAGCTCGGCTGCCTGGCGCTCTTCCGCGCCGACGGGGAGGAGCCGATCCTGGTGCTGGACGACGTCTTCGCCACCCTCGACACCGAGCGGCGGGCAGCACTGGCGGCGGTGGCGCGGACGGCGGAGCAGACCCTGATCACCGCAGCCGTGCTCGACGACGTGCCGGCCGAGCTGCGCGGCACCCGGGTCCAGATCGCCGGCGGGGCAGCCTTCGTCGTCGAGGAGAGCAGCGAGGGAGTGCCGTGACCGAGGAACGGCCGGCCCGGCCCAGCGACGTGGCGCGGGCGGCCCTGGAGGCGGCGCGCGCGGCCGCGGCCTCGCGTCCGCAGCCGACCCGGCGCCGCATCGCCGGTCCGCGCCGCCGCTGGACGCCGGCCGGGCCCAGCGCCGACGACCCCCAGCCGCTGGGCCGGCTGGTCGACTCCCTGGTCACCGACCAGGACTGGACGGCCCACACCCGGGTGGGGAGCGTCTTCGGTCGCTGGGACGCCCTGGTCGGCGCGGACATCGCCGCGCACTGCCGCCCGAAGTCGCTGTCCGAGGGCGAGCTGCTGGTGGAGGCGGAGTCCACGGCGTGGGCCACGCAGCTGCGCTACATGGCGCCGTCGATCCTCGGCCGGCTGCGGGCAGGGGTGGGCGGGGACGTCGTCACCCGCTTGCGCGTTGTCGGACCGACGGCCCCGAGCTGGAAGAAGGGCCCGCGGTCGGTCCGCGGGCGAGGGCCACGCGACACGTACGGATAGGGCGGCCTCGCGCGAGGCCGCCCCGGGGAGGACGGCGACATGACCGGCGACACGACCGGGGCACGGCGATGAGCGGTCCGCAGGACCGGGACCGCGACGGGTTCGACGACCGCGACGGCAGCGGCTGGCAGGAGCCGGCGCACCTCGGCGAGGGCGGGCCGCAGGGCGGCAGCACGCCCCCGCCCGCCGATCCGCCAGCGGTCCCGCCCGCGGGCCCGGACCGGCCGGCGGGTGCCGACCGGCCGGCCGGGGACGCCGGCTGGCAGCCGCCCGGCTGGGACCTGCCGGCCGCCGAGCCGGCCCGTCCCCGGGAGGGCTACGAGTCGTGGCCGGAGCAGGGCGGCCGGCAGGCACCGCCGCAGGAGTCCCCGCCCCGCGGCGGTGGCCTGTTCGGACCGCGCCGTCCGCGCCGCCCGACCGACGTCGAGCAGGTGTTCGCCTACCAGGGCGACACCGTCGGCGCGCAGGGCTGGGCGGTGCAGCACGGCTGGGAGATCTCCGACGGCACCGGCCCGGGCGACGCCGGGCTGGCCGAGCTGGTCGCGACGGCGCCGACCCGGCTCACCCGCGACCACCGGGCGGCCGGCGTGATGCGCGGCCGCTACGGCGCGCTCGAGCTGGTGGCCTTCGACGTCGTGTACGCCGACAAGCGCCGGGTGGTCCCGGAGTACGCGGTCACCGCCGCCCCTGTCCTGGCGACCGTGCCGGGGTTGCGGCTGTCGCCGGCCCGGTTCTGGAAGCACCGCACCGGCGGGCTGGTCCCCGTCCCCAGCGGGGACCCGGAGTTCGACGGGCGCTGGGTGCTGCTGAGCAGCGAGGACACCCCGGCGGTGCGCCGGCTGGCGCAGGACCCGACGGTGCGGAGCCTGCTGCTGGCCAGCGACGACGGCGACGAGTTCTGGACCACCGGGGGCGGACAGGGCGGCCTGTCCGGCGGCTACGTCGCGGCCATCCGCCCGGACGGGCACCGGCCCGAGCTCATCGAGCACCACGCGCGGCTGCTGGCGGCAGTCGTGGCCGCGCTCGCGGTCGCCGGCTGAGGTCCGCGCCCTGAGCGAGCACCCCGCGGCGCCCCCGCGGCCGGCGGCCGGGCTGCGGCAGCTGCTGCCGTTCCTGCGGCCGCACCGGCGGGCACTGACGCTGGCCGCGGTGCTCTCCCTGTTCGGAGCCGCCGCCTCGCTGGCCCAGCCGGCGCTGGTGAACCGGTTGATCTCCGCGGTCGGAGACGGCGGCGCGCTGCTGCCGATCGTCAGCGCGCTCGTCCTCGTCCTGGTGGTGGCCTCGCTGCTCGGCGCCGTCCAGTCCTTCGTGCTGCAGCGGGCGGCCGAGGGAGTCGTCCTGACCACCCGCCGCACCCTCGCCGACCGGCTGCTGCGGCTGCCGGTGGCCGAGTACGACCGCCGGCGCACCGGCGACCTGATGTCGCGGGTCGGCGCCGACACCACGCTGCTGCGGGCCACCGTCACCTCCGGCGTCGTCGAGATGGCCGGCTCGGTGGTCGTCGCGGTCGGTGCGCTGATCGCCATGGCCCTCGTCGACGTCTGGCTGCTGCTGGTCACCGTCGGCGCGGTCTGCCTCGGCCTGGCCGTGGCCTTCTCCACGAGCCGGCGCGTGCGGCGGCTGTCCCGGCAGGCGCAGGAGGAGGTCGGCGCGATGAGCGCCGCGGTGGAGCGCGCGCTCTCGGCGGTGCGGACGATCCGGGCCAGCGGCGCGACCGCCCGCGAGGTGTCCACCGTCGACGCCGCGGCGACGCGGGCCTACCGCGCCGGGGTCGCGGTGGCCCGGCTGCAGGCCCTGGTCCAGCCCGCCGGGTCGATCGCCGTCCAGGGGGCGTTCCTCGCGGTGCTCGGCCTGGGCGGCTACCGGGTGGCGTCCGGCTCGATCGCCGTCGGCGACCTGGTCGCGTTCGTGCTCTACCTGTTCCTGCTCGTGATGCCGCTCGGTCAGGCGATCAACGCCTACACCCAGCTGCAGACCGGGCTCGGCGCGCTGGCCCGCATCCAGGAGGTGCTCGCGCTCGACGCGGAGGACGACGCCCGGCCCGAGCGGGGCGGCACCGCCGTCGCCGTCCCCCGGCTCCCGGCGACCGGGACCCCGCTGCTGGAGCTGGACGAGGTGTCCTTCGCCTATCCGGACGGGACGCCGGTGCTGGACCGGGTCTCCCTGACCGTGCCGGCGGGCTCCCGGGTGGCACTGGTCGGGCCCTCCGGTGCCGGGAAGTCCACGGTGCTCGCGCTCGTCGAGGGCTTCTACCCGCTCACCGGTGGCGCCATCCGCTGGGCCGGCACCGACGTCCGGGACCTGCCCCGGGCAGCGCTGCGCGGACGGCTGGGCTACGTCGAGCAGGAGGCGCCGGTGCTCGCCGGCACCATCCGCGAGAACCTGCTGCTCGCCGCGCCCGACGCCGCGGAGGCCGAGCTGTGGGCGGTGCTGGCCGACGTGGGCCTGACCGGGGTGGTGCAGCGCTCCCCCCGGGGCCTGGACGTCCTGGTCGGGGACGACGGCGTGCTCCTCTCCGGCGGCGAACGGCAGCGGCTGGCGATCGCCCGCTCGCTGCTCGCGCGGCCGGCGCTGCTCCTGCTCGACGAGCCGACCGCCAGCCTCGACGCCCGCAACGAGGAGCTGCTCCGGCGCACCCTCGCCGCGGCCTCGGCGGACCGGGCGCTGCTGGTCGTGGCGCATCGGCTGTCCACGGTGCTCGACAGCGACCGCATCGTCGTCCTCGACGGCGGCCGGGTCGTCGCCGCCGGCACGCACGACGAACTGCTCGGGACCAGCCCCCTGTACCGCGAACTCGCCGCCGCGCAGCTGCTCGTCCAGCCGTAGCCGGCGCCCGCGTTCCACGTGGAACGCAGCCGCGTGCGGCACCGGCATCCCGGTGCCCGCTCCGAGTCGCGGTCCCCGGTCGGGGCGGAGATCATCTCGACCACCGACCAACGGCGGTCGTCCCAGCCCCGAGACGAGCAGGAGGCCGCAGATGGCGAGCACGGAGACCGGCGAGGCGACCACCACCAGCGGCCAGCCGTCGCTGAAGCGGGTCATGGGCCCGGGTCTGCTGCTGCTGTTCATCATCGGCGACGTCCTGGGCACCGGGATCTACGCGCTGACCGGCACGGTCGCCGCGGAGGTCGGCGGGGTCGTGTGGCTGCCGTTCCTCATCGCCTTCCTGGTCGCGCTGATCACGGCCTTCAGCTACCTGGAGCTGGTCACCAAGTACCCACAGGCCGCCGGCGCCGCGCTGTACACGCACAAGGCCTTCGGCATCCACTTCGTCACGTTCCTCGTCGCCTTCGCCGTGATGAGCTCGGGGATCACCTCGGCGTCGACCGCGGCGCGGGCGTTCAGCGAGAACGCCGCCGAGGTGTTCGAGGTCGACATCGACGGCTGGGGCATCACGCTCATCGGGCTGGGCTTCATGGCCCTGGTCGCCGCGGTGAACCTGCGCGGCGTCGGCGAGAGCGTGAAGAGCAACGTGGTGCTCACCTGCGTCGAGCTCTCCGGCCTGCTGATCATCATCGGCATCGGCGCCTGGGCGCTCTTCGGCGGCGAGGGCGACTTCGGCCGGGTCAGCGAGTTCGACACCGGCGACAAGGGCGTCCTGGCCGGCGTGATCGCGGCGACCGGCCTCGCGTTCTTCGCGATGGTGGGCTTCGAGGACTCGGTGAACATGGCCGAGGAGTGCAAGGAGCCGCGGCGGATCTTCCCGAAGGTGCTGTTGACCGGCCTCGGCATCACCGGCCTGATCTACGTGCTGGTGTCGATCTCGGCGATCGCGCTCGTGCCGGCCGACCAGCTCAGCGACCCCGACACCCCGCCGCTGCTCCGGGTGGTGGAGGCCGGGGCGCCGGACTTCCCGCTCAGCCTCTTCGGCGTCATCACCATGTTCGCCGTCGCCAACACCGCGCTCATCAACATGCTGATGGCCAGCCGGCTGGTCTACGGCCTGGCCCGTGAGCGGGTGCTCCCGCCGGTGCTCGGCCGGGTGCTGCCCGGCCGCCGGACGCCGTGGACCGCCATCGCGTTCACCACGCTGCTGGCGTTCGGCCTGGTCCTCTTCGTGGGCGAGGTGCCGGCCCTGGGCGGGACGACGGCGCTGCTGCTGCTCGTCGTCTTCACCGTCGTGAACGTCGCCGTGCTCGTGCTGCGCAAGGACCCGGTGGACGCCGACCACTTCCGCACGCCGACGATCCTGCCCGTGGTCGGGGCGCTGGCCTGCGGTTTCCTCGCCACGCCCTTCTCCGGCCGCCCGGCGGAGCAGTACCGGATCGCCGGTGTCCTGCTCGTGATCGGCATCGCCCTCTGGGGGGTCACGGTCGCCGTCAACAAGCGCACCGGCGCCGGCCCCGCCCGCATCGACCCCGAGCACCTGGCCGACGAGCCGGTGGACGCCCCTCGCGGCTGAGCTCCCAGCGGCCCGGAGAGGGCGTGTCGACCCGCGGGGCTGCCCCGGTGGTGGCGGAGGGGCCGGGAGTGGCGCAGGAGCGCCCTGAGGGCGTGGACGGCGCCGTTCCTGTCGTACCACCCGGTAGTCTGGACGGTGAACACCGCCAGCAACCGGCTCAGTGCCTCCCTGTGCCCCCGGGGCGCCTCACGGCAGTGGGCCGCCCGGGCCGCCGGTTGCGCGACAGAAGGGTCCCACGTGGTCGCTCGACCGAAGACCGACAGCACGTCCGACAACGGCTACTCCGGCTCCTCCATCACGGTCCTCGAGGGCCTGGAGGCGGTGCGCAAGCGCCCCGGTATGTACATCGGTTCCACGGGTGAGCGCGGCCTGCACCACATGGTGTGGGAGGTCGTGGACAACGCGGTCGACGAGGCCCTGGCCGGTTACTGCGACACGGTCCGGGTGACCCTGCTGGCCGACGGCGGCGTCCGGGTCGAGGACAACGGCCGTGGCATCCCGGTGGACATGCACCCGGTGGAGAAGCGGCCCACCGTCGAGGTGATCATGACCGTCCTGCACGCGGGCGGGAAGTTCGACGGCAAGAGCTACGGCGTCTCCGGCGGTCTGCACGGCGTCGGCGTCACGGTCGTCAACGCGCTGTCCACCCGGCTGGACGTGACCGTCTGGGCCCACACCGGGATCGAGTGGAAGCAGAGCTACTCCTACGCCAAGCCGGGCCCGCTGGAGCAGGTCGGCACCACGAAGAAGCGCGGCACCGCGATCACCTTCTGGGCCGACGGCGACATCTTCGAGACCACGGACTACTCGTTCGACACGATCAACCGCCGCCTGCAGGAGATGGCCTTCCTCAACAAGGGCCTGACCATCGTCCTGCGCGACGAGCGCCCCGGGCACAGCAAGGCCGAGACGGGCATGTCCGAGGAGACCTCCCTCGCCGAGGCCGCCACCGAGGCCGGTCACGAGGTCGAGGCCTTCGAGCCCACCGAGATCACCTACCGCTACGACCACGGCCTCGTGGACTACGTCGCCCACATCAACCGCCGCAAGGCCCCGATCCACAAGTCGGTGATCAGCTTCTCCGCCGACGGCGTCGGCAAGAACGACACCGCGATGAGCCTCGAGGTCGCGATGCAGTGGTCCGACGCCTACTCGGAGTCGGTGCACACCTTCGCGAACATCATCAACACGCACGAGGGCGGCACCCACGAGGAGGGCTTCCGCGCGGCGCTGACCTCGATCGTCAACCGGTACGCCGTCGAGAAGAAGCTGCTCAAGGAGAAGGACGAGAAGCTGACCGGCGACGACATCCGCGAGGGTCTCGCCGCGATCGTCTCGGTGAAGCTGGGTGACCCGCAGTTCGAGGGCCAGACGAAGACCAAGCTGGGCAACACCGAGGTCAAGGGCTTCGTGCAGCGGGTCTGCAACGAGCAGATCGGCCACTGGTTCGAGGCCAACCCGACCGAGGCCAAGACGATCATCACCAAGGCGTCGTCCGCCGCCCGCGCCCGCCGCGCCGCGCAGGACGCCCGCAAGCTGGCCCGCAAGAGCGTGCTCTCGGTCGGCGGCCTGCCCGGCAAGCTGGCCGACTGCCGGTCCACCGACCCGCGCAACTCCGAGGTCTACATCGTCGAGGGCGACTCCGCCGGCGGCTCGGCCAAGTCCGGCCGCGACTCGATGTACCAGGCGATCCTGCCCATCCGCGGCAAGATCATCAACGTCGAGAAGGCGCGCATCGACCGGGTCCTCAAGAACACCGAGGTCCAGTCCATGATCACGGCCTTCGGCACCGGCATCCACGACGAGTTCGACATCACGAAGCTCCGCTATCACAAGATCGTCCTGATGGCGGACGCAGACGTCGACGGCCAGCACATCAGCACGCTGCTGCTGACCCTGCTGTTCCGCTTCATGCGGCCGCTGGTCGAGGGCCAGTACGTCTACCTGGCCAAGCCGCCGCTGTACAAGATCAAGTGGGGCGGCAAGGTGGGCGACGAGTACGCCTACAGCGACAGGGAGCGCGACGCGGTGGTCAAGGCCGGCGCCGAGGCCGGTCGCAAGATCAAGGACGAGTCGATCCAGCGGTTCAAGGGGCTCGGCGAGATGAACGCCAGCGAGCTGTGGGAGACCACGATGAACCCCGAGACCCGGGTCCTGCGCCAGGTCACCCTCGAGGACGCCGCCGCCGCGGACGAGATCTTCAGCATCCTCATGGGCGAGGACGTCGAGGCCCGTCGCAGCTTCATCACCCGCAACGCCAAGGACGTCCGCTTCCTCGACGTCTGATGACGGATCCCCGTGCCCCCCAGCGCTCGCGAGCACGCGCCGGGGCCCTGCACGGGGGCCACCTGACGTCCGAGCCCCGTGCGTGAACCGGAGAGACCACACGTGACCGAGACCCCAGCCCGCGACCGCATCGAAGCGGTCGACCTCCAGCAGGAGATGCAGCGCAGCTACATCGACTACGCGATGAGCGTGATCGTGGGCCGCGCGCTGCCCGAGGTCCGCGACGGCCTCAAGCCGGTGCACCGCCGGGTCCTGTTCGCGATGTACGACCAGGGCTTCCGCCCGGACCGCGGCTACGTGAAGTGCGCCCGCCCGGTCGCCGAGGTGATGGGCAACTACCACCCGCACGGCGACTCGGCGATCTACGACGCCCTCGTGCGGCTGGCCCAGCCCTGGTCGATGCGGTACCCGCTGATCGACGGGCAGGGCAACTTCGGCTCGCCGGGCGACGACCCGGCGGCCGCGATGCGGTACACCGAGTGCCGGCTCACGCCGCTGGCCATGGAGATGCTCGCCGGCATCGACGAGGAGACCGTCGACTTCCAGGGCAACTACGACGGCCGCACGCAGGAGCCGGTCGTGCTGCCGGCCCGGATCCCGAACCTGCTGGTCAACGGCTCGGCCGGCATCGCGGTCGGCATGGCCACGAACATGCCGCCGCACAACCTGCGCGAGGTGGCCGAGGCCGTCTTCTGGATGCTCGACCACCCCGAGGCCGAGGCCGAGGAGGCGCTCACCGCCTGCATGGAGCGGGTCAAGGGCCCGGACTTCCCGACCCACGGCCTGATCGTCGGGCGCGAGGGGATCGAGGACGCCTACCGGACCGGCCGTGGCTCGGTCCGCATGCGCGCCGTCGTCACCGTCGAGGAGGACGCCAAGGGCCGGGTCCAGCTCGTCGTCACCGAGCTCCCCTACCAGGTGAACCCCGACCGCCTCGCCGAGTCGATCGCGGAGTCGGTCAAGGAGGGCCGCCTCCAGGGCATCAGCGACATCGCCGACGAGTCCTCCGACCGGGTGGGCCGCCGGCTGGTGTTCACCCTGCGCCGCGACGCCGTCGCCAAGGTCGTGCTGAACAACCTCTACAAGCACACCCAGCTGCAGACCTCCTTCGGCTGCAACATGCTCTCCATCGTCGACGGCGTCCCGCGGACGCTGCGCCTCGACGAGCTGGTGCGCCAGTGGGTCATCCACCAGATCGAGGTCATCCAGCGGCGCACCCGTTACCGGCTGCGCAAGGCCGAGGAGCGCGCGCACATCCTGCGCGGCTACGCCAAGGCCCTCGACATGCTCGACGCGGTCATCACGCTCATCCGCAACAGCACCTCGGCGGAGACGGCCCGCACCGGGCTGATGGAGCTCCTCGACGTCGACGAGATCCAGGCCGTCGCGATCCTCGACCTGCAGCTGCGCCGGCTGGCCGCCCTCGAGCGGCAGCGGATCATGGACGAGCTCGCCGAGATCGAGGCGCGCATCGCCGAACTGCAGGCGATCCTCGACTCCCCGGAGCGCCAGCGGCAGATCGTCCGCGACGAGCTCACCGAGATCGTCGAGAAGTACGGCGACGACCGCCGCACCCAGTTCGTCGCGAACGAGGGCGACGTCTCCATGGAGGACCTCATCGCGGAGGAGGAGGTCGTCGTCACCATCACCCGCACCGGGTACGCCAAGCGGACCAAGAGCGACCTCTACCGGTCGCAGCGCCGCGGCGGCAAGGGCGTGATGGGTGCCCAGCTGAAGCAGGACGACATCGTCGACCACTTCTTCGTGGGCTCGACCCACGACTGGATCCTCTTCTTCACCAACAAGGGCCGCGTCTACCGGGCGAAGGCCTACGAGCTGCCCGAGGCCAACCGCACCGCCCGTGGCGCGCACGTCGCCAACATCCTGGCCTTCCAGGGCGACGAGAAGATCGCCCAGGTCATGCAGATCAAGGACTACGGCGTCGCGCCGTACCTGGTCCTCGCGACGGCGAAGGGCCAGGTCAAGAAGACCCGGCTCACCGACTTCGACTCCCCGCGCCAGGGCGGGGTCATCGCCATCAACCTCCGCGAGGGCGACGAGCTGGTCGGGGCGCAGCTGATCTCCTCGGACAAGGACCTGCTGCTGGTCAGCCGCAAGGCGATGTCGATCCGCTTCCGGGCCGACGACGAGGCGCTGCGGCCGATGGGGCGGGCCACCGAGGGCGTCCGCGGCATCTCGCTCGCGTCCGACGACCGGCTGCTGTCGATGATGGTCGTGGAGGAGGGCGTCGACGTCCTCGTGGCGACCGAGCGCGGCTTCGCCAAGCGGACCGGGATCGAGAACTACCCGGCGCAGGGCCGCGGGGGCAAGGGCGTGCTCACCGCCGACCCCAAGGCCCGCAAGGGCAACCTGGTCGGCGCGCTCGCGGTCACGCTCGGCGACGAGCTCTACGCCATCACCTCCAGCGGCGGCGTGATCCGGACGCCGGTCAACGGCGTGCGGCACAACAAGGACCGCGCCACCATGGGTGTCAAGCTCATGAACTTGCCGGAGGACGTCTCCATCGTGGCTATCGCGCGTACGACGGACAACGACGAGCCCGCCGCCTAGGGTGGGGAGCAGGGCCGGAGGCCCCCGGTGCCGTGCTGTGCGCGGACACCGGGGTCGTCCGATCCGATGACCAGGATCTGACCGGCGCTCCGGGCGCCTCCGGGCGTGCCCGGAGACCCCGGGCGCGGCACGGCGGCGGACACCCGCCGGGGAGCGGAGACCAGCATGAGCGACCGGAACCAGGGTGCGGTGCAGACCGGCACCCGGCCCGGCCAGGCCACCGACTCCGCCCCTCCCGCCGGCGCGCCCTCGGGGCCCGCCGCCGAGAGCGTCCCCCCGGCCGGTGCCACGCCGGCCGGGAGCGTCCCGCCGGCCGGTGGGACGGCGACCGGTGCCGGCCAGACGGTGGCGCCTCGGAACGGCTCGGGCCGCCCGGCCGGCGGCAAGGGCAAGGCACGCGGACCGCGCCGTGCCCGGCTGCAGTTGCGGCACATCGACACGTGGTCGGCCCTGAAGATCTCCCTCGTCCTGTCGATCGCGATGTTCTTCATCTGGATGGTCGCGGTCGGGATCCTCTACGGCGTGCTGTCCGGCCTCGGCGTCTTCGACTCCGTCAACGACCTGATCGGTCAGGTCGGCAGCGACAACGGCGAGGAAGCCGCCAGCAACGCCATCACGCCCGGCATCGTGTTCGGCGGTGCCGCGGTGATCGGCGCCATCAATATCGTGCTCATGACCGCCCTGTGCACGGTGGCGGCCTTCATCTACAACCTGTGCTCCGACCTCGTCGGCGGGCTCGAGGTCACCCTCTCCGAGCGGGATTGAGAGGGACGACCCCCCTGCGGGGGTCCCCTCGACTCCACGTATGCTGTTCGAGGTCCACGGGCCTGTAGCTCAGGCGGTTAGAGCGCATCCCTGATAAGGATGAGGCCGGAGGTTCAAGTCCTCCCAGGCCCACCCGTGTGCCGGTCCGCCGGCGTCCACCGGTCCCCGCGGCCCCTGCCGAACAGGGGCCGCGGCGTCCTTCGAGGAGGAGCCGCGTGATCAAGAGAATCGCCCTGGTGGCGGCGGTGGCGGCCACGGCCGCCGTCGTGCGCAAGCGATCGGCCGGCAAGAACGAGGCCGACCTCTGGTCGGAGGCCACGACCGGCCCGCAGGCGGTGAGCACGCCCACCACCCGCTGAACCCCCGGCCGGCAGCTGGCCGGCCACCACGGGGACGTAGCTCAATTGGCAGAGCACCGCCTTTGCAAGGCGGGGGTTAGGGGTTCGATTCCCCTCGTCTCCACTCCACCGGCTCAGGGCAGCGGCAGGGTCGCGGCCACCTCGGCCCCGCGGGCCCGCATCGCCCCGGCGTCCTCCGGCAGGACGACGCCGGCGGCCACCGCGTCGTCGACGGCCTGCTCCCACAGCTCGACGTACTCCGCCCGCGAGCGGTAGAGCTGGGCCACCAGGGCGTCGGGATACGCCCGGCGCCCGCCGAAGACCGGACCGCTGCCGGTGCCGCCCTTGCGGCCGCGGTGCTCGGCCACCGGGACCGCCAGCTCCGGCAGCCGGATCCCGCCCCAGGCGTTCCCGTCCTCGCCGCGCACGATCCGCGGGTTCGGCCGGCCGGCCAGGGTGATCCGGGGCTGGACCAGCGGCGGCTCGTCCTCGGCGAGCCACCGGTGCATCGCGCGCAGCGCCGCCTCGTACACCGGACGCCAGCTGACCGGGTTCGGCCCCCACTCGCCCGCCGCGGGAGGCGGGAACGACCGCAGCGTGCCGTGCGGGGTCCCGGTGACCTCCCAGACCCGTCGCAGCGACGTGTCGTGCAGGTCCAGGTCGGCGGTCGCGGTCACCTCGAACTCGCTGTTGAGCACGAGCACCGGCACGCCCAGGTCCTCGCGCACGGTGGTCCGCCGGTACATCGGGTCGGTGTCGGCATCCAGCCGCGGGGCGCGCCCTTCCCACACGGTCAGCAGGAAGGCGTCGACCAGCGGCTGACGCGGGTGGATGGCGTTCGCGTAGGCGCACAGCCGCATGGCCGACTGGGAGCCGCCGAGCGCGACGACCCGGGCGACGGGGAGTCCCGCCAGCGGGTCCACGGCGGTCGACCGGTGCCGTCCCACCGCGCCGGCGGCGGCCGAGAAGATGTCGAAGCAGGCCGGCTCCCCGGGATGCAGCAACTCGGCGTAGCGCTCCGGGTCGGCGTCCAGCAGTGGCGCCCGCCGGGAGGCGCGGGCCAGCCGGCTCGGGGATCCGTAGACGCCGGCGATCTGCGCGCTGACGCCGACCCACGCGTGGCCCCGGTACACCTCGCCCGCCGTCGGAGCCGGCTGCTCGGCGCCGGCGGACACGTTCTGCCACTCCAGGAAGACCGTTCCGGTGAAGACGGCCGGGTCCGCCGGGCGGACGACGAGCAGCCGGGTCCGGTAGGAGCCCGTGGCGACCGGCTCGGCGGTCCACCGGCCGTCGTCGCTCGGCGGGGCGCCGGCCGGGTGCGCGTAGGCGGCGGCCTCCCCGCTGATCCGGAACTCCTCGCAGACGTAGCCGTGCGCGGCGAGGACCTCGGCCGGCGGCGCCCCGTACGGCGGTCGCGCACCCTCGACCGGCCCCTCGACCTCCACCGCCGGTTGGGTCCGCATCCCGCGACGATAGGACGGCGTCGCCGCCCCGTCCGCCCCGGAGGGCGTTCGGCAGCGGTCAGCGCGCGCTGTCGGCCGCGGCGACCGGACGTCCGTAGCCCACGGCGGCGCGGACGGCGGCCGGAGCCGCGTCCCGCAGGGAACGATCGGGCCGGGCGCCGAGGGCGTCGTTGACCGTGGAGAACGCCAGGCGCAGCGCGGTGAACAGGGTCAGCGCCATGATCTGCCGGTCGTCGAAGCCGACGTCCCGCAGCCGCTGCACCTCAGCGGGCCCGGCGCCGTTCGGATCGCGGGCCAGCCGGCGCGCCCACGCCGCCAGGGCGGCGTCCCGGTCGTCCAGGGCCGTGTCGTCCCCGGCGAGGACCCCGGCCGCCGCGTCGTCCCCGATCTCCTCGGCCAGCCGGGTACCCCACGCGAGCGAGCAGTGCGGATCGCCGAGCACACCGGCGGTGGCGGCCACGAGCACACCGCGGCCGCGCCGGTCCAGGCCTGCCGCGTCGGCGGCGCGGCCCAGGAGGTCGAACAGGGCGTCGTGCTCGTCGGGCAGGTGGCTCCAGGCGCGGGTCAGGTTCATGACGAAACCGCTCTGCTCCCGGTCACCGGCGGCGAGCCGGTCGGCTCCGGGGGAGGACGGCGGGGCAGCGAGGAAGCCGCCGTCCGGTGCCTCGGTCTCACCGCCCACGTCGGGCCTCCTCAGGGGTCTGTGCTGACGTCGGCGCGACGCTAGGGCACCCGGCGGCGACGGAGAACCCTCCCGGGTGCCCCGCGACCTGCGCGGCGGTGGGAGAGTGGACGTCGTGACCGAAGCGACCTCTCCCGCCCGGCGTGCCGTCCTCCACACCAACCGCGGGGACATCACCGTCGACCTGTTCCCCGACCACGCGCCCAAGACCGTGGCCAACTTCGCCGATCTGGCGGAGGGCCGGCGCGAGTGGACCCACCCGGCCACCCGCGAGAAGACGACCGACCGCCTGTACGACGGGACCGTCTTCCACCGCGTGATCTCCGGCTTCATGATCCAGGGCGGCGACCCCCTGGGTCAGGGCATCGGCGGCCCCGGCTACCAGTTCGGCGACGAGTTCCACCCCGAGCTCGTCTTCAACAAGCCCTACCTGCTGGCCATGGCCAACGCCGGCCCCGGCACCAACGGCTCCCAGTTCTTCATCACGGTCGGCCCGACGCCGCACCTGAACCGCAAGCACACGATCTTCGGCGAGGTGGCCGACCAGGCCAGCCGCGACGTCGTGGACGCGATCGCCACGACGCCGACCGCGCGCGGGGACCGGCCGGTCGACGACGTCGTCATCGAGTCGGTCGAGGTGCAGCGCAGCTGACCCAGCCGCCACCCGGCGGCGGCACGGGCTGGGGTGAGCAGCCTCCGCCCGTGCCGCCGCAGGCCACCTGCTACCGGCACCCCGACCGGCCCACCGGGATCTCCTGCGTCCGCTGTGGCCGGCCGATCTGCCCCGAGTGCATGACCTCGGCCTCGGTGGGCTTCCAGTGCCCCGAGTGCATCCGCGCCGGCCAGGCGTCCGTGCGCGCCCCGAAGCGGGCGCCGGCGGTGCGCTCGGCCGGGCAGCGCTTCGGCGTGGTCACGCTGACGCTGATCGCGATCAACGTGGCCGTCTTCGTCGCCACGGCCGTCTCGGCGGGGATCGACGGCTCCAGCCCGCTGGACAACCAGCGCTCGCCCCTGTTCGGCGACCTGCTGCTGGCGCCGGCCCTCGTGCAGGGGTCGGGGGAGGACTGGCGGCTGATCACCTCCGCCTTCCTGCACATCGGCATCACCCACCTGGCCCTCAACATGCTGGCCCTGCTGCTCTTCGGCTCGGAGCTGGAACGCACCCTCGGCCGGTGGCGCTACCTGGCCGTCTACCTGCTGTCGGCGCTCGGCGGCTCGGTGGCCATCCAGCTCTTCGGCGACCCCTTCCAACCCGTGGCCGGCGCCTCCGGGGCGATCTGGGGCCTGATGGGCGCCTTCGCCGTCCTCGCCCTCACCCAGCGCGGCGACGTCCGCGGCATCGCGACCCTGCTGGCGATCAACCTGGCCATCAGCGTCTTCGTCCCGGGCATCTCGCTGCTCGGCCACCTGGGCGGGTTCGTGGCCGGCGTGCTCTCCTCGGCCGTGGTGGTCCTCGCCCGCGGGCGGACCGAGCTCCAGGTGCTCGGGCTGCTGCTGCTCACCGCCGTGCTGGCCGTGACCGCGCTGACCGCGTCGACGATCGTCGTCCTGAACCTCTAGGCCTCAGGCCGGCCGCCGGCCGGCCAGGGACCGGGCGACCTCGTCGGGGTCCGCGCCGAGCTCCCAGCGGCCCAGCAGCACCAGCTGGCCGGCGGCGTCGGTCCCGGTGGCCGTGTCGAGCTCCAGCAGCCGGGAGCGCAGGCCCCGGCGCCGGGTCTCCCGCACCTGGACGCGCACGTGCGACCACGGGAGCACGAGGCGACCGGTCAGGGTGCGGACGACGACGCCGTCCGGTCCCGCTGCCAGTCGCGGGCGCAGCACCGCGGACCGGCCGGCGATCGCCAGCAGCAGCACCGCCGCGGCACCGACGAGGACCCGGCCGACCGGCTCGAGCAGCCACGCCGCCGTCCCCAGGGCGAGGCCGGCGACCGCGAGCGCGGTGACGGTCCCCGGACGCGCCGACCACTCCACACCCCCAGCGTGCACGCCGGGGCAGAGGTCCGCAGCGGCGGGTGTCCCCAGAGGGGGCTGTGGGTAGTGCTCCACTGCAGGTCAGCGCCCTGTCACGCTCGGTATGTCGACTTCTCCACAGCTGAGTACACAGCTGGGGACAGAAGCACAGGGCTGTAGTTACCTGCGCGTCCTCCCCGTCACACCCGTCTCAATGCGGGGAAAAGCGCAGGTCAACGGGTTGTCGTCGAACATGCGTACTCCACATCCGGTGGACAACCCTGGGTATCCAGCGCCATGTCGACCTGTGGACAGCATGGGCGGCTGTGCACAGAACCCACAGGCACTCGCCGGGCCCGGAACGCAGCGAGGCCCCCGTCCCCAGGGGGACGAGGGCCTCGGCGGCGGTTCGGTTCAGCGCCAGCGCATCGACATGACCAGGCCGGCGACCATCGCGCCGAACCCGATCGCGAAGTTCCAGGAACCGAGGTCGACCATGAACCCGATCTCGTCGCCGGCGACGTAGAAGACGACGATCCACAGCAGGCCCACCAGCATGAGCGCCACCATGAGCGGGGCGTACCAGCGCGGGCTCGGGGCCAGTGCGCGCGCAGCGCCCGGCTGGAGGGCCGTCGGTGGCGGTGTGTAGGCGGACTTCTTCCGCACCTTCGACTTGGGCACCCTGCTTCTCCCTCCGCGCACCGGCCGGGATCGGTCTGCACCGGCCGGATCTCCCCCCAGCCTAAGCTGCGAGGGGCAGGCGGTGGGTCATCGACGCCGGGAACCCGCCCCCTGCGGGTGTCCCGCCCCCGTCCCCGCCCACGCCAGGAGGTGCCCGTGCTGCGCGACCGCGTCCGTGGCCTGCTGGGTCGCCGGGGAGGCCGGCTGCGCGGACGGCGCGCGGCCTGGGCGGCGCTGGTGCCCGTCGTGGCGCTGGCCGCCGGCCTGCTGTTCGCGACGTCGGGGCAGACCGCGCGCGGCACCGACCTCCGCGGTGGGGAGGTGATCGAGCTGTCCGGGCTGATCAGCCAGCGGCGGGCGGCCGTGGCGGCGCAGACGGCCGAGGCCGAGGACCTGCAGGCCCAGGTCGATCGGCTCGCCGGGGAGGCCGCCACGCAGGACGGTGCGGTCGCGGCGGCCCGCATGGCGGCCGAGGCCCTCACCCTGTCGGCGGGCCTCGTCCCGCTCACCGGGCCGGGGGTGCGGATCACCCTGGACGACGCGCCCCGCCGGCCCGACGGCAGCCTGCCCCGCGGCGCGCGGCCGGACGACGTCGTCATCCACCAGAGCGACGTCCAGGCCGTGGTGAACGCGCTGTGGGCCGCGGGGGCCGACGGGGTCTCGATCATGGACCAGCGGCTGGTCGCGACCAGCGCCGTCCGCTGCGTCGGCCCGGTCCTGCTGCTCGAGGGGCGGACCTACTCGCCGCCCTTCCAGATCGCGGCCATCGGGGACGTCGACGCGTTCGTCGACCAGCTGGCCGCCTCGCCCCAGGTCGGCGTCTTCCAGGAGGCCGTCTCGGCGTTCGGCCTGACCTTCTCCGTGCGCGGCGTGGAGACCGTCGACCTCCCGGCCCACAGCGGCACCCCCACCATGGAGTACGCGACCCCCGTCCGGTAGCTCCCCGGCTGGTACACAGGGGGAGTGAGCAGGCCGGTCCTCGTCGTCGACAACTTCGACAGCTTCGTCTACAACCTGGTCCAATACCTCGGGCAGCTCGGCGTCCGCTGCATCGTGCGGCGCAACGACGCGGTGACCGTGGACGAGCTGGCCGACCTCGACGTGGCCGGCGTCCTCCTCTCCCCCGGGCCGGGCACCCCCGCCGACGCCGGCGTCACCGTCCCGATGGTCCGGGCGGCCGCGGCGGCCGGCACGCCGGTGCTGGGCGTCTGCCTGGGCCACCAGGCCATCGCCGAGGCCTTCGGGGCCGAGGTCGTGCGCGCGCCCGAGCTGCTGCACGGCAAGACCAGCGAGGTGGTCCACGACGGCGTGGGCGTGCTGGCCGGGCTCCCGTCGCCGTTCACCGCGACCCGCTACCACTCGCTGGCCGTCGACCTGGCCACCGTGCCCGACGAGCTCGAGGTCACCGGCCACACCCCGTCGGGCGTCGTCATGGCCCTGCGGCACCGCGAGCTGCCGATCGAGGGCGTGCAGTTCCACCCGGAGTCGGTGCTCACCCAGGGCGGTCACCAGATGCTCGCCACCTGGCTGGCGGCCTGCGGTCAGGCGCCGGACCCCGCGGTCGTCGAGGCCGCCGCCGCCGGCGCGCGCCGGCTGTCGACCGTCAGCGCCTAGTTCTCCCGCAACGACAGAGGGGCTCCACCCACCGGGTGGAGCCCCTCTGTCGTCCCGTGCGGCCGCGTCAGTTGTTGTTGCCGTTCCCGTTCCCGTTGCCGCCGGGCGTCGTCGCTGGCTGGACGATGAGCACAAGGCGCTCATCGGGGTCCGCCTGAGTGCCGGCGGGCGGGTCGGTGCGGACGAACCGCGCGGCGGCGTCAGGGCTTGCTTCGTTGCCAGCCGGGTCGACGATCGCGATGTTGGTGAAGCCGGCGTTCTGGAGCCGAGCGTAGGCCTGGTCTCCCGCCGTGTTCGCGGCGATCGAGGGGACCGCCACAGTGGTGGGCTGCGCCGGGCCCTGGGAGACCCGCAGCACGATCTCGGTCGCTGCGGTGGCGGGCGTACCGGCGGCCGGGGTCGTGCCGAGCACGGTGCCGGCCGCGGCCGGGTCCTCGACCTCCTCGACGGTGATGTTGGTGAAGCCCGGGCCGCGCAGCGCCTGCGTGGCGGCGTCCTGGGTCTGGCCCGCCACCGCCGGGACCGGCAGGGTGCCGTTGGAGACCGACAACCTGATCGCCGTGGTGGGCGCGACCGCGGCGCCCTCCTCCGGGTCGACGGCGATGACCTGGCCCTCGTCCTCGAGCGAGTCGACCTCGACGGTGTTGATCCGGGTGAAGCCCTGGTCCTCGAGCGCTGCCTGGGCGCGGTCCGCGGACAGACCGACCACCGAGGGGACGGTGATGGTGTCCGGTGCCTGGCCCACGGTCAGGTCGACCTCGCTGCCCTCGTCGACCTCGGCGCCGCTGCCGGGCTGCGTGTCGAGGACGGTGCCGACCTGCGACTCGTCCTGGACCTCCTGCTGGGTGACGTCGCCGACGACCAGGCCGGCGCCGGTGATGGCGGCCTCCGCGTCGGCCTGCTGCATGCCGACCAGACTCGGGGGCACCGTCACGGTGGCCGCCGCGGCGGGGGGATCCTCGTCGTTTCCGCCACTCATGGCGATCGCGATCCCGACGATGGCGCCGATGAGCACGAGGGCGCCCACGACGGCGGCGATGATCCGGTTGCGCTTGCGCCGGGCCGCCTCATCGTCGTCGTCCCAGTCGTCCCGGCCGCGGCCGGTGGCCGGCGGGACGACGCCGATCACGGCCGTCCGCTCCGCCTCGCCCATGACCGGGGTGGCCTCGACCCGCTGACCGGCGAGCGCCCGGAGCAGGTCGTTGCGCATCTCGGCGGCCGACTGGTAGCGGTTGGCCGGGTTCTTGCTCATCGCCTTGAGCAGGATCGAGTCCAGCTCCGGCGAGATGGCCGGGTTGATCGACGACGGCAGCCGCGGGTCCTCGCGGACGTGCTGGTAGGCCACCGACACGGGGGAGTCACCGGTGAACGGCGGGGCGCCGGTGACGAGCTCGTAGAGCAGGCAGCCCAGCGAGTAGACGTCGGAGCGGGCGTCGACGCCCTCGCCGCGCGCCTGCTCGGGGGAGAGGTACTGGGCGGTGCCGATGACCGCGGCGGTGGAGGTCATCGTCGCCGCGGAGTCGGAGACCGCACGGGCGATGCCGAAGTCCATGACCTTGACCGAGCCGGCCGGCGTGATCATCACGTTCCCGGGCTTCACGTCGCGGTGCACGATGCCGTTGCGGTGGCTGAAGTCCAGGGCGCCGCAGATGTCGGCGGCCAGGCTCATCGCCCGCTCCGGGGGGAGCACGCCCTCGCGGCGCAGCACGTCGCGCAGCGTCTCGCCCTCGACGTACTCCATCACGATGTAGGGCGTGTTCCCGGTCGGTCCGCGGTCCTCGCCGGTGTCGTAGACGGCGACGATCGCCGGGTGGTTCAGCGAGGCGGCCGCCTGGGCCTCGCGCCGGAAGCGGACCTGGAACGACGGGTCGCGGGCCAGGTCGCTGCGCAGGACCTTGACGGCGACCTCGCGGCCCAGCCGCAGGTCGCGCCCGCGGTGCACCTCCGCCATGCCGCCGCGGCCGAGCACCCCGCCGATCTCGTAGCGCTCACCGAGCACCTGGGGGGTGGTCATCGCGGGTCCTTCCGGGCGGAGCGGGGGCACAGCCGGTCCTCGCGAGCGGGACCGTCCGGCAGCGTATCGACGGCGCAGGACCGCACCGGGACGGCGCGAGCGGCGTCGCTCACCCGGCCACCCCCTGCGCCCCAACGGGCGCGCCAGCATCGGCGGGGGGCTCCGCCGAGGTCTCCGGCGGCGGCGGTGGCGGGAGCGTGGTGCCCGGCGCCGAGACCGACGTGGACGTGGACGTGGACGTCGAGGCGGAAGTCGACGTCGACGAGGAGACCGTCGCCGGCGACGAGTTCGTGGGCACGGAGGCCGACGTCGGGGCGGGGGCCGGCGCGTCGTCGCCGCCCTGTTCCTCTTCCTCCTCGGTCTGCTCCGCCGGAGGCGTGTAGCCGTCCGGCGCGTAGTAGAGCGTGATGGGCTGGTCGAGGGGGATCGTCCCGGCGGTCGCCGGGTCCGTGGCGGCGATCCCGCCCTCGGCGAGCTCCGCTCCGTAGTCGGCCAGCTGCTGGTCGCCGGCCTCCTCGGTCGTGACGGCGGTGAAGTTCTGCGCGCGCAGGTCCGCGACCGCCGCGTCGACGTCCTCGCCGAGCAGCGCGGCCGGGTCGAACAGCGCCGTCCCCGCCGCCGGCGCGGACGACGGAGCCGAGCTCGAGGCCGACGTCGAGGCGGGGTCGCGGTCGGTGTCGCCGTCCCCTGCGCCACCGCCGCTGTAGAGGACGTAGCCCAGGCCGAGCAGCAGGGCCAGGACGACGGCCGCGACGACCGGCCACACCCAGCGCCGGCCCCGGCGGGGTGGCGGTGCGGCGGCGGCCCCGTCGCCGTCCCAGGGGTCCTCGTCGGCCGGCGGGCCCTCCAGCGGCGGCATGGGCCGTGCCGAGGTGCGCAGGCCCGTCGCGGCGGCGACCGGCGCCGCATCGAGCACCTGGGTGCTCGGCTCCTCCGGTGCCGGCTCGTCGACCGGCAGGGGAACGACCTGGGTGGCCGCGACGGCGGCGGCGGCCATGCCGGTCCCGGCGGGGGCCCGGCTGCCGACGGCGGCGGCGACGGCCCGGATGGCGGCCGCGAAGGCCGCGCCGTCGTCGAAGCGGTCCTCCGGGTGCTTCTCCAGCGCCCGCGCCAGCAGCTGGCGGACGGCGAGCGGCACCTCGGCGGGCAGCGGTGGCGGCGGCCGGTTGATGTGCGCCAGGGCGATCGCCACCTGCGAGGTGCCGTCGAACGGGCGGGAGCCGGTCAGGCACTCGTAGCCGACGACCCCGAGCGAGTAGACGTCGGAGGCGGCGGTGACCTCGAAGCCCTGCGCCTGCTCGGGGGAGAGGTACTGGGCGGTGCCGACGACCATGCCGGTGCGGGTGAGCGGCGTCGCGTCCCGGGCGCGGGCGATGCCGAAGTCGGTCAGCTTCACGACGCCGTCGGGACGGACGATGAGGTTGCCCGGCTTGATGTCGCGGTGCACCACGCCCGCGGCGTGCGCGGCGGACAGGCCGTCGGCGGACTGCCCGAGGACGTGCAGCGTCCAGTCGACGGGGAGGTGGCCCTCCTCGTGCAGGATCGTGACCAGCGGCTGGCCCTCGACCAGTTCCATGACGAGGAACGCCAGGCGCTGCCCGGGGTTGCGCTCGTCCTCGGTCTCGCCGTAGTCGTAGACCGAGGCGATGTTGGGGTGCGTCAGCGCCGCGGTGTGCCGGGCCTCGTTGCGGAACCGGGCGACGAAGCTCGGGTCCCCGGTGTACTCGCTGCGGAGCACCTTGGCGGCGACCACCCGGTCCAGCACGCGGTCACGGGCCCGCCAGACCTCGCCCATCCCGCCGGTGGCGATGGGGGAGGTGATCTCGTACCGCCCCGCGAGGACGGTGCCGGTCGACAGCGCCATCAGTCGCCCTGACCGTCGAGGTAGGCCTGCATGACCTGGCGGGCGATCGGTGCCGACACGTCCCCGCCGGTACCCCCGCCGTTGGCCACGAAGACCGCGACGGCGATCTCCGGGTCGTCGGCCGGGGCGAACCCGATGAACCAGTTGTGGTCCGGCACGCCCTCGCGGACCTGGGCGGTGCCGGTCTTGCCGGCGACCTCCACCCCGGGGATCCGGGCGGCGCGGCCGCTGCCGTTCTCGACGACGCTCACCATCATCTCGGTGAGCTGGTCGGCGACCTCCGGCGACACCGGCTGGGAGAACTCCTCGGGATCGGTCTGCTCGATGACGGTGAGGTCGGGCGCGCGCAGCTGGTCCACCAGGTACGGCGTCATGAGCGTGCCGTCGTTGGCCACGCCGGCGGCGATCATGGCCGCCTGCAGCGGGGTCACACGGACGTCGCGCTGGCCGATCGACGTCTGACCCAGCGCGGCGTCGCTCTCGATCTCGCCGACGCTGCTGCCCTCGGTCTCCATCGGGATCGACAACCCCTCGCCGTCCATCCCGAACGCCTCGGCCATGTCGCGGACGCGGTCCTCGCCCAGCTCGATGCCCAGCAGCGCGAACGCGGTGTTGCAGGAGATGGTCAGGGCCCGGATCAGCGGCTGCTCCTGCGCGGCGTCGCACCGGGAGCCGTTGAAGTTCTCCAGGGTCGTGGAGGTGCCGGGCAGCGTGAGCACGTCCGGCGCGGGGATGACGGTGTCGGGCGTGTAGTCGCCGCTGGAGAGGGCGGCCGCGGACACGATCACCTTGAACACCGAGCCGGGCGGGTAGTTGTCGCTGATCGCCCGGTTCAGCCGGGGGTCGGGGTCGGCGGCCTCCAGGCCGGCCGCGTACGCGTCGACGGCCGCGGCGTCGTGGCTGGACAGCTGATTCGGGTCGTACGTCGGCGTGCTCGCCATCGCCAGGATCGCGCCGGTGGAGGGATCCAGCGCCACGACCGCGCCGGTGACCCCGTCCAGGCCGGCCATGGCGGCCTCCTGGGTCGGGGCGTCCAGGGTGAGGACGACGTCGCCGCCGGAGGGGTCGCGCCCGGTGAACAGGTCGCTCAGCCGCTGGGTGAACAGGCGGGCGTCGTCGCCGGTCAGCACGTCGTTCTCGGCCCGCTCGATGCCGCGGGAGCCGAACCGCACGGAGTAGTAGCCGGTGACCGCGGCGTAGAGGGGGCCCTGCGGGTACTGGCGCAGGTAGGTCAGGGCGTCGTCGGTCTCGGTGGACAGGGCGACCTCGTTGCCGTCGACGACGATGGAGCCGCGCTGCCGGTCGTACTCCTCGTAGACCACCCGGCGGTTGCCCGGGTCGGCGCGGAGCTCCTCGGAGCGGACCACCTGGATGTAGTTGACGTTGACGATCAGCAGCGTGAACAGGACGAGCACGCTGATGGCGACCCGGCGCAGGGGGGCGTTCACGGGCGCACCACCTCGGTGGGCGCGTCGCCGAGCACCACGCGGGCCGGACCGGGCGGCGGAGGCGGCGCGGCGGGCCGGCGGGCGGCGTCGCTGATCCGCACGAGGATCGCCAGCAGCGCGAAGTTCGCGACCAGCGAGGAACCCCCGTAGGCGACGAACGGCGTGGTCAGGCCGGTGAGCGGCAGCAGGCCGGTGACGCCGCCGAGGACGACGAACACCTGCCAGGCGATGGCGAAGGACAGGCCGGCGGCGAGCAGCTTGCCGAAGGCGTCGCGGACGATCAGCGAGCTGCGCAGCCCCCGCTCGACGAGGACGAGGTAGAGCACGATCACGGCGACCAGGCCGAACAGCCCGAGCTCCTCACCGATGGCGGCCGCGATGAAGTCGCTCTTGGCCACGGGCACCTGGTCGGGACGCCCGCCGCCGAGTCCGGCACCGAACAGGCCGCCGGTGCCCAGGCCCAGCAGCGACTGGACCATCTGGTAGCCGCCGCCGTCCCGGTAGGCGAACGGGTCGAGCCACGTGTCCACGCGCACCTGCACGTGGCCGAAGAGCTTGTAGGCGAGAGAGGCCCCGGCGCCGAACAGCAGGACGCCGATGACCAGCCAGCTCGCCCGCTCGGTGGCGACGTAGAGCATCACCACGAAGATCCCGAACAGCAGCAGCGAGCTGCCCAGGTCGCGCTCGAAGACCAGCACGAGGATCGACAGCAGCCAGGCGACGACCACCGGGCCGAGGTCGCGGGCGCGGGGCACCTCGAGGCCCATGACCCGCCGGCTGGCCAGGGCGAGGACGTCGCGCTTGTCCACGAGGTAGGCCGCGAAGAAGATGACCAGGCAGATCTTGGCGAACTCGCCGGGCTGGATGCTGAAGCCCGCCAGGCGGATCCAGATCTTCGCGCCGTTGACCGACGAGATCGACGCCGGCAGCAGCGCGGGCAGGGCCAGCAGGACCAGACCGACGAGGGCCAGCGTGTAGGCGAAGCGCGAGAGCATCCGGTGGTCGCGCACCACCACGAGCACGGCCACGAAGAGGCCGACGCCGAGCGTGGCCCAGACCAGCTGGACGGGGGCGTCCTCGCGGGTCGCCGCGGCACCGACCTGGTCCCCGGCCAGGTCCAGCCGGTGGATCATCGTCAGGCCCAGCCCGGTGAGCAGCGCGACCGCGGGCAGCAGCAGCGGATCGGCGTACGGGGCGAACCGGCGGACGGCGAGGTGCATGACCGCCCACAGCGCGGTGAACCAGCCGCCGAAGGTGGCCAGCTCCGGGCGCAGCGACCCGGTCAGGGTGATGTCGACGACGCACTGGGCCGCCAGCGTGATGACGACGGCGAAGGCGAGCATCAGCAGCTCGGTGCCGCGCCGGGTCGGTGCGGCCGCCGCCGTACCGGGTGCGCCTGCCGACGCCGCGTCGGTGGCCGCGCCCGCCATCACTCCGCCTCCCGGCAGTCCCGTCCCGTGCCGGACGAGGAGGTGGACTCGCTCGAGGGGGGCGCGGTCGTGCCCGTGGTGCTGGTCTCCGAGGGCGAGCCCACCGCCGGCGGAGAGGAGGGGAGGCCGGGCGGGACGAGCGGAGACGGTTCCGGCGTCGGCGTCGGGGTCGACGTGGCCGGGGCCGGCTCCTCCTCGCACCGCGGCAGCGACTGCTCCCGCAGCATGTCCACGCGGTCCTGCGCGGACGCGCGGTCGTCGACGGCGATCCCATCGGTCACCTTGCTCCGGACGTCGGAGCTGAGGTCCTCGACGGCGACGTCGGTGCCGGTCTCCTCGCGGTAGAGGTCCACACCGAGCACGGAGGCGTTGATCCCCCGGTAGACGGTGACCGTGTCGGTCTCCTCGTCCACCCCGACGAACCAGTGGTCGAACACCCACGCGTAGGCGCCGATCCCGGCGCCGACCAGGACGACCAGCGCGGCCAGGGCGAACCACCAGCGGCGCCGGGTGCGACGGCGGTCCGGCGGCGGGGCGCTGGCCATCGGGGTCGCGGGCGGCGGGGCAGCCGGCGGGTCGTGCAGGGCGGCGCGGCCGGCGGCCGACCCGGGGTCGACGGCCCGCTGGCCGACGTTCGCCCCCGCGGCGCCGTCCACCACGGGCTCGGTGAGCATGCCCGAGCCGTCGTCCTCGATGACGTCGGCGACGATCACGGTGATGTTGTCCGGGCCGCCGCTGCGCAGGGCCAGCTCGATGAGCCGGTCGGCGCACGACTGCGGGTCCGGGTCGGCGAGGGTGGTCGCGATCGTCTCCTCGCTGACCACGCCGGACAGCCCGTCGGAGCACAGCAGGTAGCGGTCCCCGGCGCGCGCCTCGCGCATGGAGAGCTCGGGATCGACGTCCTGGCCGTTCAGCGCCCGCAGCAGCAGCGAGCGCTGCGGGTGGTGGTTGGCCTCCTCCTGCGTGATCCGGCCGTCGTCGATCAGGGTCTGCACGAAGGTGTCGTCGTGGGTGATCTGCGACAGCTCACCGTCGCGCAGCAGGTAGGCGCGGGAGTCGCCGACGTGGCAGAGCGCGAGCCGGCCACCGGCGAACAGGATGGCGGTGAGCGTGGTCCCCATGCCCTCCAGCTGCGGGGACTCCCGGATCACCTCGCGCAGGTGCTCGCTGCCGTCGAACACCGCGGCCCGCATCGCCTCGAGCATGTCGCTGGGCGGGGCGTCCTCGTCCAGGTGCTCCAGCGCCGCGATGACCACCTTGCTGGCGACGTCACCGGCGGCGTGCCCCCCCATGCCGTCGGCGACGGCGAGCAGCCGCGGCCCGGCGTAGACGGAGTCCTGGTTGTTCCCGCGGACCAGGCCGCGGTCGGACCGGGCCGCGTAGCGCAGCGCGAGGGTCATCGGAGCGGGCTCCCGTCGGTGCTCATGAGCGCAGCTCCAGCGCCGTCTGGCCGATCCGGATGGGCTGGCCGGGGGCCACGAGCAGCGGTCCCTGCACCCGCTGCTGGTCCAGGAACGTGCCGTTGGTCGAGCCCAGGTCCTCGACGTACCACTGGCCACCCCTGTTGGTCAGCCGGGCGTGCCGGGAACTGGCGAAGTCGTCGGTCAGCACGAGGGTGGAGTCGTCTGCCCGCCCGATCAGGATCGGCTGCTCGCCGAGGGTGATCCTCGTACCGGCCAGCGGCCCTGCGGTCACCACCAGTGTCCGGGGCCCCTTGTTCTTGCGCTTGCCGGCCGCGGCCGCGCGCGGCGGGACGGCGGCCACCCGGCCGACCCGCCCCCCGAAGAGGTCGGCGCGGACGACGCGGAACGCGGCGAAGATGAAGAGCCAGAGCAGCAGCAGGAAGCCGAAACGGAAGATCTGCAGGACGATCTCGGCCGTCACGGCGTCGCCACCCCGGAGGCGCACGGGCAGCCCTGCCCGCTCACGCGCCCTCCTGGCGGTAGACCAGGACGGAGTGGCCGATGCGGATCACGTCGCCGTCGGCCAGCGCCTGACGGGTGACCCGGCGGCCGTTGACCAGGGTGCCGTTGGTGGAGCCGAGGTCCTCGACGAACGCGGTGCCCGAGTCGAGGACGACGTCGACGTGCTTGCGGCTGACGCCGGTGTCGGGCAGCCGGATGTCGGCGTCGGTGCCGCGGCCGATGACGTTGCGGCCGGTGGTCAGCTCGTGCCGGGTGCCCGGGCCGTCGACCATCAGCACGTGGGTGACGCCGGGGTTGGAGCCGGCCCGGCCCACGACCGACGACGGCTGCTGGCGACCGGTGTCGGTGGCCATCCGCGCACGCAGCGGCGGCAGCGGGGGAACGCCCTCCGCGCCCGGCGGGACGGCCGGTGCGACCCCGACGGCGTCCGCGCGCGAGCCGGGACGGGCCGGGTCGGCGACGTGCGAGCCGACCTCGAAGACCCCGGTCGGCAGCGACTCGTCGAGCTCGAGGCGGACCTGCACGTCGCCGAACAGCTGGTAGCCCTCGCCGGCGATGTGCTCGGCGACCATGTCGGCCAGCTCGGCGGCCAGCTGCGCGGACCACTCGGCGAGGTTGTCGAAGTCGGCGCGGCCCAGCCGCACGTCGTAGACGTTGGGTGCCAGCACCCGCCCCTCGCCGAGCACCGAGCGCTGCTCATCGGCCTCGCGGGTCAGCGCCTTGGCGATCTCGGCGGGGTGGACCTTGCCCTTGAAGAGCCGGGCGAAGGCCAGTCCGACCATGCCCTCCAGCCGACGCTCGAAGCGCTGCAGCACACCCACAGTCGCTCCTCCAGGCTCGTTCGGCGCCGACGTCCGGTCCACCCGTGATCGTAGCCGGGCACCGCCGCCCGGACCGGGCAGTGGACCGCGACTCCCCGGACCTGTCCGCAGGAGTCCGACCCCCTCCCGGGACCGCCTGCGGTGGCTGCTAATCTCGTCGGGCGTCCGGGCAAGTGGCGGAATGGCAGACGCGCACGGTTCAGGTCCGTGTGTCCGAAAGGACGTGGGGGTTCAACTCCCCCCTTGCCCACCAGCACGGAGGAGCCGGTCCCCTCGGGGGCCGGCTCCTCCGTCGTTGCGGGGTGGGGAGAGGTCAGCGGGTGGCCTTGACCGCCAGCACCGGGCAGTCGGCGTCGAGCAGGATCCGCTGGGCCTGGCTGCCGAACAGCAGCTTCCCGGTCGGCGACCGGCGGCGCATGCCGATGACGACGAGGCTGGCGCCCGCCCGTTCGGCGGCGTCCACGACCTCCTCGGCGGCGTCGCGGCCGCGGACGAGCTGCTCGATCTCGAACGCAGTTCCCGTGGCGGTCAGCCGGGCGCGCAGGCGCTCGACCTCGCCCTCGTCGAGGAACTTGGGGTCGTTGCTCGCGTTGCTCTGGCCGACGTTCACCACGTGGAGGGACTCCCCCCGGCGGCCGGCCTCCTCGAGGGCCGCGTCCAGGGCGGCCTGTCCTTCAGCACTCGGCGTGTAGCCGACGACGACGGTCATGCGGCGCAGCATAGGGATGACCTGCGTCACCCGGGCCCGACGACCACCCCGCGGCGGGGCGCCCGCGCGGTCAGTGCGGTGCCTTCACCGCCAGCACGGGGCAGTCGGCGTCCAGCAGCACGCGCTGGGCCTGGCTGCCGAACAGCAGCTTCCCGGTCGGCGTCCGGCGGCGCATGCCGATGACGATCACGCTCGCCCGCACCCGCGCGGCGGCCTCGACGAGCTCCTCGGCGGCGTCGCGGCCCCGCACCAGCTGCTCGATCTCGAAGGCGGCGCCGGCGAACAGCAGCCGGTCGGCCAGCCGCACCCGCTCCCCCTCGTCGAGGAACCGGGGGTCGTTCGCCGCGTCCGGCAGGCCCACGTTCACCACCAGCAGCGACTCCCGGCGCCGGTCGGCCTCGGCGAGCGCCGTCTCCAGCGCCGCCTCCCCGCCCGGGCCCGGGACGTAGCCGACGACCACGGTCATGGCCGGAGCCTAGGGACGCGACGGGCCGCCCGCACGCGGCGCGCAGGCGACCTCCTCAGGAGTGCAGCCGGCGCTCGCGGTCCCGGTCGCCGCGCCCCTCGGTGAGGGTCTGGGCGAGCAGCACGACGCCCCACGGGCCGATCACCCAGATCGGCCAGGGGTAGATCCAGTCGGTGGACGCCAGCGAGGTGACCAGCCAGATGCCGACGACGATCACGGCCGTGGACAGCCAGCTGCCCCACGCGGCGGCGCGGCTGCCACCCCACGCCGCCCAGCCCCAGCCCCCGGCGCCGTGCGCGGCCGCCCAGGGTCCGCAGACGCCGGCGCGGTACGCGGCCGCGCGGGACGGGACCGGCGCCGGGGGAGTGGCGGGCCGGGCCGGCTGCAGCGGGGGGAGGTCGGTGGTCAGCTCGTCGAGGTCGCCGTAGGTGCGTGAGGCGTAGGCGCGGGCCAGCCGCTCCTCGTACTCGGCGACCGTCAGGCGCCCGGCGGCCATGTGCTGGCCGAGCAGCTCCGCCACGGCGGTGCGGTCGGCGTCGGCGGCGCGGAGGTGCGGCTCGGGCATGTGACCAGTGTGGCGGCCGCGATCGCCGTCCCACCACTGACGGACGTCACGGATCCGGGGTGCGGAACGGCGGTCCTGCGCCGGTGGCGGGGCTCAGCCGGCGGCCGGCGCCGCCTCGCGGGCCAGGGACCGGCCGATGACCATCCGCTGGATCTGGTTCGTGCCCTCGAAGATCTGCATGACCTTCGCCTCGCGCATGTACCGCTCGGCCGGGTGGTCGCGGGTGTAGCCGGCACCGCCCAGCACCTGGACCGCGTCCGTGGTCACCTTCATGGCCGCATCCGTGGCGACGAGCTTGGCGATGCTCGCCTGCCGCGCGTAGTCCTTGCCGGCGTCCTTGCGGCGGGCAGCGGCCAGGTAGGTGGCGCGGGCGGACTCCACCGCGGCGGCCATGTCGGCCAGCAGGAAGGCGACGCCCTGGTGGTCGACGATCCGCTTGCCGAAGGCCTCCCGCTCGCACGCGTAGGAGACGGCGAGGTCGAGCGCGGACTGGGCCAGGCCCACGGAGACGGCGCTGACGCCGAGCCGGCCGGAGTCCAGCGCCGCGAGGGCGATGCCCAGCCCGCGGCCGCGATCGCCGACCAGCCGGTCGGCCGGGACGGGGACGTCGTCCAGCCGGATCGCCGCGGTGGTGGAGCCGGTCAGGCCCATCTTCTGCTCCGGTGGCGCGGCGCTGAACCCGGCGAGGTCCGGGGTGAGGTGGAAGCAGGAGATCGCCCGCTCGCCGTCGTCCGGGGTCCGCAGGAACGTCGAGTAGAAGTCCGCCTGCCCGCCGTGGGTGACCCAGGCCTTCTCGCCCGTCGCCGTCCATCCGTCGCCGTCGGCCTTCGCCGACGCCCGCATCGCCGCGGGATCGGACCCGGCGTGCGCCTCGGAGAGGCAGTAGGCGCCGAGCAGCCGGCCGCCGAGCATCTCCGGCAGCCACTCGCGGCGCTGCGAGTCGGTGCCGAAGCGGTCGACCGGGAAGCAGGCCAGCGTGTGCACGCTGACGCCGAGCGCGACGCTGGCCCAGCGGGCGGCCAGCTCCTCGACGACCTGCAGGTACACCGCGTAGGGCTGGCTCCCGCCGCCGACGTCCTCACCGAAGGGCAGGCCGAGCAGCCCGGCCTCCCCGAGCAGCGTGAACACCTCGCGCGGGAAGCGCTCCTCCCGCTCGTACGCCGCAGCCTTCGGGGCCAGCTCGCCGTCGGCGATCTCGCGGGTGAGGGCGATCAGGTCGGCCGCCTCCGGGGTGGGCAGCTCGCGGTCGACGACGGGCACGGGGTCCTCGTTCCAGAAGGGAGCAGTACGGAGAACGGTACCTCCGTACTGTTCGTCGTCCTGGGGGATGCTGGCCCGCCGAGTCAGGAGGTGACGATGTCGCTGGAGGCGACGGGCGAGCGGGTGCTCACCGCGCGGCAGGCCCAGCTGCTCGACCAGCTCGAGGAGCTCTTCCTGGCCGAGGGCTTCGCCGGCTTCACGCTCGACGAGCTGGCCGACCGGCTGCACTGCTCCAAGAGCACCCTCTACGCGCTGGCCGGGAGCAAGGAGCAGCTCGCCGCGCGGGTGGTCCGCCACTTCTTCCGCCGGGCCGCCGCCGCCGTGGAGGCCTCGGCGGTCGACGAGGACGACCCGGCGCTCCGGGTGACCGCCTACCTCGCCGCCGTCGCGCGCGAGCTGGCGCCGGCCGGCCCGGCGTTCCACCGCGATCTCGACCGCTTCGAGCCGGCCCGCGCGGTGTACGAGCGGCACACCGCGCTCGCCGCCGAGCGGGTCCGCGAGCTGGTCGACGAGGGCGTGGCCGCCGGCCGGTTCCGGCGTGCGCACCCGGCGCTGGTCGCCGACACCGTCACCACGCTGATGTTCCGCATCGGTCGCGGCGAGACCGGCCGGGCCACCGGCCTGAGCGACGCCGCCGCCTACCGGGAGCTCGCCGCGCTGCTGCTGCACGGGATCAGCCGGTGAGGATCGAGCCGGCCGCCTGGGACGACGCCGAGGTGCGCGGGCTGACGGCCGCCCAGCAGGTCGAGCTGCGGGCCCGGTACGACGGGGCCGGCGAGCCGGGGGTCCCGCCCTCGGCGGCGGACGTCGGCGTGGTGCTCCTGGCCCGGGACGCCGACGGGACGGCGATCGGCTGCGGCGCGCTGCGCGAACTGGAGCCGGGCGTCGCGGAGCTCAAGCGGATGTACGTGGTCCCGGCGGCCCGCGGCCGGGGCGTCTCCCGCCGGCTTCTCACGGCGCTGGAGGCCGCCGCCCTGGAACGGGGCTGGACGACGCTCCGGCTGGAGACCGGCACCCGCCAGCCCGAGGCCGTCGGCCTGTACGAGTCCGCCGGCTACCGGCCGATCCCCGCGTTCGGCGCCTACGTGGCCGACGACGACCCCTTCGCGGTCTTCTTCGAGCGGGGCTTGCCGGCGCGTGACGATCTCGTCGGTGGGGTGCGGCAACGTGGCTGGTCCACCCACCCACTCCTGGAGGACCCGTGAGCACCGTCGTCCGCATCCCGTTCGAGGTCACCGGCTGGGAGCCCGAGGAGCTCGTGCTCGGTGAGCCGGGCCCCGTCGCCTTCGGCCGGGTGACGCTGCGCAAGACGTTCCACGGCCCGCTGACCGGCACCAGCGTGGTGGCCATGACCTCGGCGGCCGTGGGGGAGACCCCGGCCGGTTACGTGGCGCAGGAGCTGGTCACCGGCACGCTCGAGGGCCGCACCGGCACGTTCGTCGTCCAGCACTCGGGAGTGGTCGACGGCGCGGACTCACGGGCCTCCGGTGTCGTGCTGCCCGGGACCGGCACGGGCGAGCTCTCCGGCCTGCGCGGCACCGTGGAGCTGACGCACGACGAGTCCGGCGCCGTCCTGACCCTGGACTACGACCTGACCTGACCGCCCGGGATGTGGTGGGCTGCTCGGCATGAGCGTGCCGCCGCACACGACCTGGCCCCCGATCGAGCCGCTCGACGTCGAGCTGGTCAGCGGCGACGCGCGGCTGGCCGTGGACCTCCGCGGCGGCGGGATCCGGGCGCTGTCGGCCGGCGGCTGGGCCGTCGTCGACGGGTACCCGACCGGCACGGTGCCCTCGGGCCGCCGCGGCGGGGTCCTGCTGCCCTGGCCCAACCGGCTCCGGGGCGGGCGCTGGAGCTGGGCCGGCCGGGAGCGGCAGCTCGACGTCGTGTCGCCGGCCGCGCCGAACGCGATCCACGGACTGCTCTCCTGGCAGCCGTTCGGCGTGCTCAGCCGCTTCTCCGACGCGGTCACCGTCGGCGCCGTGCTGGAGCCGCGGTCGGGTTACCCGTTCCGGCTTCTCGTGGCGCTGGACTACGCGCTGACGCCGCAGCGGCTCTCGGTGACCGTGCGGGTCCGCAACGCCTCCGCCGAGCCGGCTCCGTTCGGGGTCGGGATGCATCCCTACCTCGCGGTCGGCGGGGACGGCGACGGCGCGATCGCCGAGGCGGAGCTCACCGTGCCGGCATCCACCGCGCTGGTCACCGACGGCGGGCTGCCCACGGGCGGGCGGGAGCCGTTCGACGGCGCGGTGGGCCGGATCGGCGACCGGGCGATCGACACCCCGTTCACCGGCCTGGAGCGGGACGACGACGGCTGGGCCCGGGTGCGGCTGCGCGGCCCGGCCGGCTCGGTGGAGCTCGCCGTCGACCGTGCCTGGCCGTGGCTGCAGGTCTACACCGGCGACACGCTCCCGGCCGGCCAGCGCCGGCGCAGCGTCGCGGTCGAGCCGATGACGTGCCCGCCCAACGCCCTGGCCGACGGGGTGGACCTCGTGGTGCTGGAGCCCGCGGCGACCTGGTCGGGGACGTGGACGCTGGCCTGGGACCCCGCGCGCTGAGGTGCGCGGAGCCGACGAGGAGCAGGATCAGCCCGTGCGCACCGTCTCCCTCCGCCCCGGCGAGGACTCCATCCGGCTCGGCCAGTTGCTCAAGCTCGTCGACGCCGTGCCCACCGGCGCCCAGGTGAAGGACGTGCTGGTCACCGGCGACGTCCGGGTCAACGGCGAGCCCGAGGACCGGCGCGGCCGGCAGGTCCGCAAGGGCGACGTCGTCTCCATCGAGGGCGTCGAGGAGATCCGTGTCGGGTGACAGCCGCGGGAGCATCGCAGCGAGGGACGAGCGAGGAGCGGACCGGGCGCGGAAGCCGACCGAGGGCAGAGCGGTGGACGTCGGCACCGGTTCCACGTGGAACCGGGCCGGGACGGGGCCGTGGCGCTCCCCGCGCTGGCCGGCCGACGCGCCCGGGGGCCCGGACTTCGCCGCCGTCCGTGCCGAGTTCGACGTCCCGGTCGACTTCCCGCCCGAGGTGCTCGCCGAGGCCCGGGCCGCCGCGGCGACCCCGCCGATGCCGGAGCTGGACGCGACCGACCTGCCGCTGGTGACCCTCGACCCGCCGGGCAGCCAGGACCTCGACCAGGCGGTGCACCTGGCCCGGGACGGCGCCGGCTACCGGGTCAGCTACGCGATCGCCGACGTCGGCGCCGTCGTCCGGCCCGGCAGCGCCCTGGACGCCGAGGCCCGGCGTCGCGGCCAGACGCTCTACACCCCCGACCTGCGCGTCCCCCTGCACCCGCCGGTGCTGTCGGAGGGCGCGGCCAGCCTGCTGCCCGGCCAGGACCGCGCCGCCGCCCTCTGGACGATCCGGCTGGACGCCGACGGCGGGGTCCGCGAGGTCGACGTCCGCCGGGCCCGGGTCCGCAGCCGCGCCCAGCTCGGCTATCCCGACGTGCAGCGCCAGGCGGACGCGGGCGGGCTGCCCGATCCGCTCGCGCTGCTCCCCGAGCTCGGCCGGCTCCTGCAGCAGGGCGCGCTGGCGCGGGGCGCCACCGAGCTCGGCACCCCGGAGCAGCAGGTCGAGCGGACCCCCGCGGGCGGCTGGACCCTGACCGCCCGCGGCGCCCTCCCGGTGGAGGGCTGGAACGCGACCATCTCGCTGCTCACCGGCCGGTGCGCCGCCGCGCTGATGCTCGACGGCGGGGTCGGCCTGCTCCGCACCCTGCCGCCGGCCGCTCCGGAGGCCGTGGCGGCGCTGCGCCGGATCGCCCCGCACCTGGGGGTCGACTGGCCCGAGGGGGCGAGCCCGGGCGCCGTGATCGCCGCCCTCGACGCCGACCGGCCCGAGCACGCCGCCTTCCTCGAGGAGGCCGCCGCCCTGCTGCGCGGAGCGGCCTACACCCCGTTCGACGGCAGCCCGCCCGAGCAGGCCGGACACGGCGGGGTCGGCGCGCCGTACGCGCACGTCACCGCGCCGCTGCGGCGGCTGGTCGACCGGTTCGGCACCGAGGTCTGCCTCGCGCTGGCCGCCGGTCAGCAGCCGGACCCGGCCATCCGCGCGGCCCTGCCCGAGCTGCCGGCGCTGATGGCCGCCTCCGACCGGCGCACCCACGCGGTGGAGCGCGCGGTCGTCGACGCGACGGAGGCGTGGTTGCTGAGCGACCGCGTCGGCGAGGAGTTCGACGCCGTCGTGGTGGACGCCGAGGGGTCGCGGGGCACCGTCGTCCTCACCGACCCGGTGATCCGGGCCCGCTGCACCGGGGACCTGACCCCCGGCACCCGGGTGCGGGTGCGCCTGGCGGAGGCCGACCCCGGGAAGCGGTCGGTCCGGTTCGAGCAGGCTCGGTGACACGGCGGCCGGCGCGGCTGGGCAGGATGGGGCGATGAGGATCGGGGTGGTCCAGCACGACATCGTCTGGGAGGACCGGGACGCGAACTTCGCCCGGCTCGGCCCCCGGGTGGCCGGCGCCGCGGCGGCCGGTGCCGAGCTGGTCCTGCTGAGCGAGACGTTCTCCACCGGCTTCTCGATGACCCCCGGGATCGGGGAGCCCGAGGGCGGCCCGTCGTCGACGTTCCTGCGGGAGCAGGCGGCCGAGTACGGCGTCTGGGTGGCGGGCAGCTGCCCGGAGATCGCCGACGACGGCGCGCTGCCGTTCAACTCCTTCGTCCTCGCCGGACCGGACGGAACGGTGCACCGCTACCGCAAGCTGCACCCGTTCACGCACGGCGGCGAGCACGAGCGCTTCCGGGCCGGGGAGGCGCCGCTGACCGTGGAGATCGGCGGCCTGCGGGTCACCCCGTTCGTCTGCTACGACCTGCGCTTCGCCGACGTCTTCTGGCGGGCGGCGACGGACACCGACGTCTACCTGGTGACGGCGAACTGGCCGGCCGCGCGGCGGCTGCACTGGCAGACGTTGCTGCAGGCCCGCGCGATCGAGAACCAGGCGTACGTGGTCGGCTGCAACCGGGTGGGCGTCGCCGGCGACGGCACCGAGCACGCCGGGGACAGCCGGATCGTCAGCCCGATGGGCGAGCTCCTGGCGACCGCGGCCGGCGTGGAGACCCTCGTCCTGGCCGACGTCGACCCGGCCGAGGTGGCCGCGACCCGCGACCGCCTGCGCTTCCTCCCCGACCGCCGCGCCCTGTAGTGGAGTGCGGCAGCGCAGGTTTCCTGCGCTGCCGCACTCCGCATCAGGCCCCGGCGGGAGAGCCGCTCTGGTCCACCACGACCTGCTCCCGCTGCACCCGGTCGGTGACCGTCTCGGTGCCGGTCACCACCTCGGTGCGCAGTCGCACGCGCTCCACCGGCACGACCTCGACGGTCACGACCGGGCGCTCGGCGTACAGCACGATCTCCTCGGGCAGCCCGCCGCCCACGACCGGGATGGGGGAGGTGGTGGGTGCACCCGCCGCCACCTCGTCCGGGCCGGTCAGCGACTCGCCGGGCCCCGGGTCGGGGGCGTCGATCGGGACCTCCTCGACCCGGATCTCCTCGCGCCGGATCGGCACGGTGATCTGGACCTCCTCGGTGACCACGTACTTGACCAGGCGGGCCCGCGTGGCGGCCACCCGCTCGGTGGCGACCTGCAGCCGCTCCTCGCTGCGCACCATGCCGCCGTCCCCGGACGGCGCCGCGGCGGGCGCCGGCGGCGGCGGGGGAGCGGCGGCGACGACCGGGGTCTCGGCGGTGTCCGTCGGCGTGGCCACCGGGATGCCCGGATCGGTGCGCGGAGCGGTCTCCGGGGTGGCGGGCAGCGCGGTGTCCAGCCCGTAGTGCCGGCGCAGCTCCGCCTCGTCGGAGGGGTCGAGGTGGTCCCCGGTCAGGTGCGGCGCCGCCCGGACGGCGTCCCTGGTCACGGGCAGCCGGAGGCCGCCGTCGGCGTAGGACGCGTCCACCGCCGGCACGATCGAGTGCTTCGTGCCGAACAGCCCGGTGGTGACGGCGGCCCAGGTCGGCGCCCCCGTGCGGTCGTCGACGAAGAAGTGTTCGACGGTGCCGATCCGCTCTCCGTCCTGGCCGTATGCGTGGCCACCGATGGCGGCCGACACCTCGCGCTCGCTCAACATGGGTGGGCTCCCCTCAGGCAGACCGTCCGTCGGACGGTGCTCGGCCTGAGCGTGCCCAGCCGTCGGGCCGGGTGAACATCGTGGGCGGGCCGGGGGTCGCCCCTGTGCCCTACCGTCGGGCGGGGAGGGCGACCGGAGGACCCGGTCCCCGGAGGAGGACGACGTGGTGGACGGGCACGTGGAGATCGAGCGCAAGGTCGAACCCGGCCCGGACTTCGCCGTTCCGGACCTCACCGCGGTCGACGGCGTCGCGGCGGTCGGCGAACCGGTCGAGCACCACCTGGCGGCCACCTACTTCGACACCGCCGACCTGCGCCTGGCACGGGCCGGGGTGACGCTGCGCCGCCGCACCGGCGGGACCGACGCCGGCTGGCACCTGAAGCTGCCCGCCGCCGGGCACGCCCGCACGGAGGTGCACCACCCACTCGGCCCACGCCGTGCCGTCCCGCCGAAGGCGGTGGTCGCGCCGGTGCTGGGCATCGTGCGCACCGCGCCCGTGGCCGCCGTCGCGGCCCTGGACACGACCCGGGTGGTGACGACGGTCCTGGCCGACGGGGGCCGGGTGCTCGCCGAGGTCGCCGAGGACTCCGTCACCGGCACCGCGTTCGCGCCCGACCCGGGGGACCCGGCGACGGTCACCACCTGGCGGGAGGTCGAGGTCGAGCTCGTCGAGGGCGACGAGACGCTCCTGGACGCCCTGGTCGGCGCCCTCGTCGAGGCGGGTGCCGCGCCCTCGGACTCGCCCTCCAAGCTCTCCCGGGTGCTCGCCCACCGCCTCCCCGAGGTGCCGGCCGCGACGGCCGGGACGAACGGCGGCAGGGGCAAGAAGGGCGGGAAGGGCAAGAAGGCGAAGCCGGCGGGGGCGACCGCCGGCGACGTCGTGCTGGAGGCGCTGCGGGGCCAGGCGGCGGCGCTGCAGGCCGCGGACCTGTCCGTACGAGAGGGAGCCCACGAGGGCGTGCACGACCTCCGGGTCGCCTGCCGGCGGCTGCGCAGCATCCTCGCGGCGTTCCGGCCCGTGCTCGAGCGCGAGGCCACGGATCCACTGCGGGAGGAGCTCCGCTGGGTGGGGGCGGCGCTCTCCCCGGCCCGGGACGGCGAGGTGGCCCTCGCCCACCTGCGCGAGCTCGTCGAGGCCCAGCCGGTCGAACAGGTGCGCGGCCCGGTCCTGGCGCGGCTGCGGACCGCCACGGTGAAGGAGGGCGACGCGGCACGGCGCGCGACCCTGCGCGCCCTGACCGACCGCCGGTACCTCGCCGTCCTGGACTCCCTCGACGACCTGCTCGCCTCTCCTCCGCTGGCCGGGTCCGCCGGCGACCCGGCCGGACCGGTGCTGGCCAAGGCGATCCACCGCAGCGGCAAGCGGATGTACGCACGGATCGAGGCCGCCCGTGCCGTGCACGGCGAGACCGTGGGGGAGGACTCGCCGCTGCACGACGTCCGCAAGGCCGCCAAGCGCGTCCGGTACACGGCGGAGGTCGCCGTCCCCGTGCTGGGGAGGCCGGCCGAGGAGCTGATCGGCACCATGAAGGACGTCCAGGAGGTCCTCGGGAACGCGCAGGACACGGTCGTGACCCGGGACCTGTGCCTGCGGCTGGGCCGGGCCGCCGGCGCGGCGGGGGAGCCGACCTGGACCTGGGGGCGGCTCCACGCGCTCGAGGAGGCCCGCGCCGCGAGCTGCGCGGCGGAGTTCTGGGCGCAGGAGCCCGGGCTCCGTGCAGCGGTCCGCGCCGCGACGCGCTGAGGGGCCGCGTGTCCTTCTTCGCCCTGCTGGGGTTCGGCACCGTCCTCCTGCTGGTCCTCGGGCTGGTGCACGTCTACCTCTGGTCCCGGCTCGTCCGGAGCACCACGCGACCCGGGCCGGTCCGGCGGCGGCTGACCGTGCTGCTCGCCGTCCTCTTCGTGCTCCCGGCCGCCGCGCTGCTCCTGCGGCGGTCCCTGCCCCTCGGCGTCGCCACCCCGCTGGACTGGGTGGCCTACACCTGGCTGGGCACGGCGTTCTACCTGTTCCTGACGCTGGTGGTCCTGGAGCCGGTGCGCCTCGCCCTCCGCCGCTGGAGCCGCCGGCCGGACGCCGTCCTCCAGCCCGCCGGGGGCCCGCACGCGGAACGCGAGGCGGTCCCGGATCCCTCGCGCCGGTTGTTCCTGGCGCGCTCGCTGGCCGGAACGGCCGGCGTGGTGGCGCTGGGCACCGCGGGCACGGGGGTGTACCTCGCCAACGCCGCGCCGGTCGTCCGGCGGGTGCCGGTCACCCTGCAGCGCCTGGACCCGGCGCTGGACGGGCTGCGGATCGTCACCTTCTCCGACGGGCACCTGTCACCGACCTACGGGGGCCGGCGGTTCGAGCGGCTGGTCGAGATCGTCAACGACCAGCGCCCCGACGTCGTCGCCATCGTGGGGGACCTGGTCGACGGCGACGTCGACGAGCTGGCCGCGGACGCGGCCCCCTTGGCGGACCTGGTCAGCGAGCAGGGCGTCTTCTTCGTCACCGGCAACCACGAGTACTTCGTCGACACCACCGCGTGGCTGCGCCACCTGCCCACGCTCGGCGTCGAGGTGCTGCGCAACGAGCGCGTGCCGATCCGGCGCGGCGCCGCGTCGTTCGACCTGGCGGGGATCGACGACCGCACGGCGGCCGACTCCGGGCTGGCCGGGCACGGAGCCGACCTCGACGCCGCGCTGGACGGCCGGGACGACGCCGTTCCGGTGGTGCTCCTGGCGCACCAGCCCGTGATGGTCGACCAGGCGCGGACCGCCGGCGTGGACCTGCAGCTGTCCGGCCACACCCACGGCGGTCAGCTCTGGCCCTTCGACTACGCCGTGCGACTGGACCAGCCGTCGGTCGAGGGGCTCTCCCGGCACGGCGACACCCAGCTGTACGTCACCTCGGGCGCGGGGTACTGGGGACCGCCCATGCGGATCGGGGCGCGGCCGGAGGTCACCGTGGTGGAGCTGCGCGCCCCAGGGCGCTGACCGGTCAGACGGGATCGGTGCGCAGGGACCGCAGCACGCCCATGACGTGGTCGCACACCTCCGCCAGCGGGCGGCGGCCGTCCTCGTTCGCCCAGCGCATGAGGATCTGCGTGCTCGCCGCGAACAGCGTGAAGACGGTCAGCTGGACGGCCAGCGACGTGCGATCGCACCGCACGTACTCGAGGTGCTCGACGACGACCGACGCGGCGTCCCGCTCGATCTCCGACGCCCGCATCTGCAGCGACCGGGTGTCGCCCACCAGCCGCCACTGGCGCAGCAGCTCGGCTCGCGCGTCGCCCTCCTCGAACGCCTCCAGCCAGAGGCGGATGACCCGCTCCACGTGCTCGGTGACCGACGTCGCGGGCCCCGCCCCGTCGAGCAGCTGCCTGATCTCGCCGTGGTCGGCGGCCTGCAGGACGATCCGGTCCTTGCTGGGGAAGTGCGCGTAGAAGGTGGGGACGGAGACGCCGGCGCGCGACGCGATCTCGCCCACGCTGACCTGGTCGAAGCCCTGCTCCTCGAACAGCTGCATCGCCACCTCGTAGATGCGGCGGTTGGTGGCGGCACGCCGTCGGCTGCGCAGGTCCCCGGACACGGTCGCAACCTCCCACGGAATCGGTCCTGGCGGGAGCCGGTGCAGGCACTCATCGCCGCGCCGACCTGTAGCTCCTCCCGTCGGCGAGCTCCGTCAGGTGACCGGGCCACCCATGGTGCGCAACGTCGTGAGCACCTCGTCGAAGACCTCCTGCACCGGCCGGGCGCCCTCTTCCTCCGCCCAGCGCAGCAGTACCAGCGTGTAGGACGAGAACAGCGCCATCACCACGAGCTCGGTGGCCAGCTTCCGCGCCGGCGCGAGGACCGCCGGGGGGAGGGTGCTCAGGACGATCTCGGCGGTCGCGCGCTCGTACTCGGCCGCTCGCAGCCGCAGCCCCGGCGTGGCCACCACCACCCGCCACCGGTCGAGCATCTCCTCCGCCTCCCGGCCCTGCGCCGCGGCCAGCCACGCCAGCATCGCGTCGCGGACGGTCATGAAGACCGACTCGACCGGGCCGCCGGCCAGTGCGTCGGCCAGGACGGCCTGGACCGCGCGCCGATCGGGGAGCGGGAGGACGACGTGCTCCTTGTTGGCGAAGTGCGCGTAGAAGGTCGGCACGGAGACCCCGGCGGCCGAGGCGATGTCGCCGACGTTGACGGCGTCGTAGCCCCGCTCGAGGAACAGCTCCATCGCCACCTCGTACAGCCGACGGTGGGTGGCCGCGCGCCGGCGGCTGCGAGGGTCCTCGGACACGACGGCAACCTCTCGTGGCATCGCGGCACATTCTGTCGCAACACACTAGACGTCCCAGACGACATGACGTCCGTACGTATTCTTCACGTACCGTCGAACGGTGACCAGCGCAGTGTCGGGCCCGAAGTACCTCTCGGTCCGTGAGCACCTCCGCCGCCGTGTCTCGGCGATGCCCGAGCAGACGCTGCTCCCCCCGGAGCCGGTGCTGTGCGCCGAGTACGGCGTCAGCCGCATCACGCTGCGCCGCGCGGTCGACGGGCTGGTGGCCGACGGCCACCTGGTCCGGGAGCAGGGCCGGGGCACCTTCGTGAAGCGCCCGGGCATCCGGCACGAGTACCGCGAGAGCTTCGTGCACCGGATCGCGGGCTGGAGCTCGGTGATGACCGAGCAGGGGGCGCAGGTCGGCACCACGGTGCTCACCCAGCGGGTGGTGCCGGCGCCGGTGCCGGTCGCCGCCGAACTGGACATCGACGTCGCCGATGACGTCGTGGAGCTGGTCCGCCTGCGCAGCGTGGACGGGCTGCCCAACCACGTCGCGCACAGCTTCCTGCCCGCCGGGCGGTTCCCCGGGACGGTCGACGCCGATCTCGACGACGGCTCCCTCTACGACCTCCTGCGGGCCCGCTACGACGCCGACCTGGCGCACGCGCGGATCGTCGTCGACGTCGGCACGGCCACTCCCGAGGAGGCCGAGCAGCTGCACATCGTGGCCGGTTCGCCGCTGCTGGTCGTGCGGACGACGGTGCGCGACAGCACCGGGAGGCCGCTGGTGCACAGCTTCTCCCGCCTGCGGCCGGACGTCAGCCGGGTGGAGTTCGAGGTCTCGGTCACCGGTCCCGGCAGCAACCCGGTCGGGTGACGGAACGATCACGCGTGCATCACCGGTGGTCGAGGCGGGTATGGAGTCCCCACCAGGCGCCCGATCGGGGGTGACGGCGCCTCCGGTGCACCGGCCACGGGCACCCGGCGACCGCCGGGAACGCCCCCGGCCGGACAGACTGAAGGAGACAGCTGTGATTGGTCAGATCATCGGGCTCATCGTCGTCGGACTCGTGATCGGTGCCCTCGCTCGCCTGATCACCCCGGGCAAGCAGCACATGAGCATCGTCGCGACCCTCGCCCTGGGTGTCGTCGGCGCGATCATCGGTGGCCTCATCGGCGGCCTGCTCAACGACAACACGAGCCCGTTCGAGCTCAACTTCCTCGGCTTCGTCTTCGCCGTGATCGCCGCGGTGCTCCTGGTGGGCATCGCCGAGCGCCTCTCCTCGGGTCGCAGCAGCCGCACGCTGCGCTGACCCAGCCGGTCGCCGGGGGACCCGGTCGGGCGCTACAGCTCGATCGAGTCCCCCGGCGCCAGCCGGCGGTACGGCGTCGGGGTCCCCGGTCCCCGCTCGCCGAGCAGGCCGCCCACGAGGTTCAGCCCGATGTCGTTGAGCGGTGCGTCGTGCACCGCGTACGCCCGGGCCGCGTCGACCTCCCGCACGTAGTCGATGACCTCCGAGACCTTGAGCCACGGCGCGTAGACGGGGAGCAGCAGCGTCGTCAGCGGGGCGCCGGGCACGGTGAACGCGTCACCGGGGTGGAAGACCTCGCCGCCCACCAGGAAGCCGATGTTCCCGATCTGCGGGATCTCCGGGTGGATGACCGCGTGCAGCTCGCCGTGCACCGTGACGTCGAACCCCGCGATCTCGACCGCGTCACCGTCGCCCACCACGTGCACCCGGCTCCCCAGGCCCTCCAGCTGGCCGGCGACCGAGCCGTTGGTCCACACCTCCAGCGCCGGGTCGTCGGCCATCGCCGCGCGCAGCGCCTCGGGCGCGAAGTGGTCGAGGTGCTCGTGCGTGATCAGCACGGCACTGGCCCCGCGGAGGACCGCCGGGTCGGTGAACATGCCCGGGTCGAGGACGAGCCGGCGGTCCGCGTCACTCACGACGACGCAGGCGTGCCCCTGCTTGGTCATCTCCATGACGCCATCCTGCCCCGCGCGCCGACGACCGGCCGGGCGTACCGGGCCTCCCCCGGAGGGGTGAGGCGGAACGGCCGGGACTCCGCCGGCGGGCGTCCGAGGCCGACCACTGGTCCATGACCACCGCCTTCGCCCGGACCACCACCTTCGTCGCCGCCCGCAGCCGGGCGCACGGCCCGACCGCCGCCCTGTGGCACGCCGTCGAGGTGCACCGCCACCCCAGTGAGGTCGACGGCGCCTGCGAGCTGACGCTCTGCGGGTCGCTCGCACGGATCAGCGTGGAGCAGGCCTGGCCCGTCGCCGACCGCGACGTCTGCGTCTCCTGCGTCGTCCTGGCCGGCTGACCGACCCCTCCGGCTCAGGCGAGCCGGCAACTAGTGGCCCGTGAACACCGCCGGGCGCTTGGCGAGGAACGCCTCGACCGCCTCCCGGTGGTCGACGCTCGTGCCCAGGGGCGTCTGCAGCCGGGCCTCCAGCGCGAGGGTCTCCTCGAGCGAGTCGGTGGCCGCCGTGGCCAGCACGGTCTTGACCGCCCGGTAGGCGGCCGTGGGACCGGCGGCCAGGCGGACGGCCAGCGCACGGGCCTCGTCGGCGACCTGGTCGGCCGGGACCACCCGGTGCACGAGCCCCCACTGCTCGGCGGTCTCGGCGGGGAACGGCTCGGGCAGGAGCAGCAGCTGCGCGGCCCGCGAGCCCCCGACGCAGTGCACCAGCCGGGACGCCAGCGCCGAGTCCGAGGACAGGCCGATGCCGGTGAACGCGGTGGTGAACTTCGCGCCGGCGGCGGCGACGCGGATGTCGCCGGCCAGGGCGATCCCGAGGCCCGCACCGGCGCAGGCGCCGTTGATCCCCACGACGACGGGGACCCGCAGGCCCGACAGCGCCAGGACCAGCGGGTTGTACTCCGCCTCGACGATCGACAGCGACGTCTCGGCGTTCCCGCGCAGCGACTCCACGTGCTCCGCGAGGTCCTGGCCGACGCAGAAGGCGCGCCCCGAGCCGGTCAGCAGCACCGCGCGCACCGACTCGTCCGCCGCCACCTCGGTGACGACGTCGAGCAGCTCCCGGCGCAGCGCCGAGGTGAGCCCCGGCCGCAGGAGCGTGATGGTCGCGACGCCGTCCGCGTCCTCCCGGGTCACCGTGTCGGCCATCCGTCGTCCTCCCGCGCCGTCGAGAGCCGCGACCCCCGCGACCCGGACGTCACCCTGCCAGCCGTCGTCCTCCCCCACCGCAGCGCGTCCTCCCCCACCGCACACCGGGAGGGAGGACGCGCCGGGATCAGCTCCCCTGATCCCGGAGCTCGCGGCGGAGGATCTTGCCCGTCACCGTCTTCGGCAGCTCGTCGATGACCACCACCTGGCGCGGGTACTTGTAGGCGGCCATCCGCTCCTTGCAGTGCGCGATGAGCTCCTCCGGCGTCACCTGCGCCCCGGCCCGCAGGCTGACGAACGCCTTCACCGTCTCCCCGCGCTTCTCGTCGGGGACGCCGACGACGGCGGACTCGCGCACCGCCGGGTGCTCGGCCAGCACGTCCTCGACCTCGCGCGGCCAGACCTTGTAGCCCGAGGCGTTGATCATGTCCTTCTTGCGGTCGACGATGAACACCCAGCCGTCGGGGTCCATGAAGCCGACGTCGCCGCTGTGCAGCGCGCCCCCGGGGAGGCCGGCGGCGGTCTCCTCCGGCTTCCCCCAGTAGCCGGCCACGACCTGCGGGCCCTCGGCGACGATCTCGCCCACCTCGCCCAGGGGCAGGTCACGCCCGTCGTCGTCCTGGATGCGGACGATCGTGTTCGGTGCCGGCGTGCCCACCGACAGCGCGCCCGAGGTCGGGTCCACCGGCGACGGCGACCCGAACGGCGTCACGGTCATCGGGGACGTCGTCTCGGTGAGCCCGTAGGCGTTGTGCACCTGGATGCCGGTCGCCTCCTTGAACGCCTTCTCCGCGGTCGGGCTGATCGCCGCGCCCCCGGAGTAGACGGAGGTGAACGAGGAGAAGTGGTCGCGGGTGAATCCGGGGGCGTTGAGCAGGGCGTTCAGCGCGGTGATCGCCCCGATCGTGAAGGTCGGCCGGTGCTCGACGAGGGCGTCGAGCACCACCTGCGGCTCGAACCGGTAGGCCAGCACCAGCGGCGCCGGCACCAGCATGCTCACCGCCACGTGACCGATCAGTCCGGTGATGTGGAACAGCGGCGCGACGCCGAAGATCGCGCCGTCCCGCCCGGCGTGCACCCAGTCCCGGTAGACCTGCGCGGTGAAGACCACGTTGCGGTGGGTGTTCATCGCGCCCTTGGGCACCCCGGTCGTGCCGGAGGTGTAGGTCAGGAACGCGACGTCGTCCGCGCCGAGGTCGACCGGTGGCGGCGTCTGCCCGCGGTACCGCCCGGCGAACTCCAGCAGGTCCTCGGTGCCCTCGTGCCGCTGCCGCCGGGTGCCGGCGAACAGCCGCTCGTCGTCGCGGGTCTGGAAGTCGAGCTCGCTGGTGGTCAGGACGAGGCGGACGTCGGTGTCGGGCACCACCTCGCGGGCGACCTCGCCGTACAGCCCCTCCAGCGAGAGCAGCACCGTGGCGCCGGAGTCCGCCAGCAGGTACGACAGCTCCCGCTTCCGGCTCATCGGGTTGATCGACACCATCACGCCGCCGGCCTTCCAGGTCGCGACCATCGCGATCACGAACTGGGGCACGTTCTGCAGGTAGACGGCGAGCCGGTCGCCGGCGGAGAACCCGGAGGCCAGGAGCCCGACGGCCAGGGCGTCGCTCAGCTCGTCGAGCTCCCGGCGCGAGACGCTGCCGTCGAAGTACTGCAGGGCGACGCCGTCCGGGTCGGCGGCGACGCCGGCCCGGAACATGTCGAGCGCGTCGTCGAACTCGATCTCGTAGTCGGCCGGCTGGTCCCCGTAGCGGGCGAGCCACGGCCGCTCGTCGTAGACGCTCACCTCGGTGCCTACTTGATCGCCAGCGGGTTGGCCGGCGAGCCGGCGGCCAGGTGCACCTTCAGCGGCGCGGCGGCCCAGAGGAACGTGTACTGGCGGTCCTCGGCGCAGTCGGCGGCCAGCGCCTCGAGGTCGCAGATCTCGGTGAGCGCGACGCCCAGGTTGCGCATCAGGGCGCAGTGCAGCGGCAGCGCGGTGCCGTTGTTGGGGTCGTAGGTCACCTCGTTGGCGATCGTGTCCGTCGCCAGGTTCGGGATCTCCATGTCCTGGAACCAGCGGACCAGTTCCGGGCTGTACACCAGGCCGGGCTCGTTGAAGCCCTCGTAGAAGGCGTCGCCCTGGTCGTGGAAGAGCTGCAGGAAGTTCGTCCGGACGACGAGGATGTCGCGCTTCTCGATGGCGACGCCCTGCGCCTCGGCACACGCCAGCAGGTCCTCGTGGGTGAACGTCTCGCCCTTGTCGAGGGTCGGCTTCCCGCGGAAGCGGGCCATGTCGAGCAGCACGCCGCGGCCGACGACGCCCCGCTGGGCGATGGGCTCGACGCTGGCCCGGTCCATGCCGCCGACGGTCGTCCGGGCGTCGAAGCCGTTCCAGATCTTGCCGTCGTACCAGACGTGGCCGAGCGCGTCGTACTGCGTGGAGCCCTGGAGGTAGGCGTTGATCTTGTCGTCGGCGTAGTGCAGCCCGCCGGGGAACGCGGGAGCGCCCTCGACGTCCCAGCTGGACTCGTCGAGCACCTGGGTGCGCTCGGCGGGGGTGCGGCCCGGCCACACCGGGTCGCCCTTCGGGTCGCCGATCAGCCGCTGCAGGGTGAAGACCTTCCCCTGCCGCACGTGCCGGATGCCCCGCATCACCTCGTCGGCGGTCAGGTAGTTGAGCGAGCCGACCTCGTCGTCCTCGCCCCACTTCCCCCAGTTGGTCGGGGCATCGGCCAGGACCTCGGTCATGTCGGGCGCATCGGGCACGTCGGTCTCCTCGTCGTCGAGGGGTGGCGGGACGTGTCCACGGTCACAGTGCCGCGGGCGCCGGGCAAGACCACCGGCCTCCGGTGCAACGTCGAGCAACGTCCGCCCGTCACCCGAGTCAGTTCTGCGACAGTGGCTGACGCCCCAGGAATCGTGAGTAAGGTGTGCCTGCCCTGAGCCGGATGGCGGGGTCCCGTCGATCGCGGAAGGGCGGTGGCCCGTGTTCCTCGCGAGTTTCCTCATCGGACTGCGTGAGGGCATCGAGATGGTCCTCGTCGTCTCGGTGCTCGTCGCCTATCTCGTCAAGACCGACCGGCGCCAGCACCTGCCCGCCGTCTGGTCCGGCGTCGGGGCCGCCGCCGCGCTGTCCATCGGCTTCGGCGCGGTCCTCTCCTACGTGTCGACCACCGTGCTCGGCGGGCCCGGGCAGGAGCTCTTCGACGCCATCACCTCGACGATCGCCGTCGCCCTCGTGACGTGGATGATCTTCTGGATGCGCACCGCGGGGCGCCGGATCTCCGGTGAACTGCGCGGTCAGATGGACGGCGCCATGGGCCGGACGGCCGGGCTGGGCGTCGTCACCGTCGTCGGCATCGCGTTCCTCGCCGTCGTCCGCGAGGGCCTGGAGACGACCCTGCTCTTCTTCGCCTCCGCCCAGGGCGCGGTCAGCTCGCAGCCGCTGTTCGGGCTCGGCGTCGGCCTGCTGGTCGCCATCGTGCTGGGGGTCGCGCTCTACCTCGGCGCCGTGCGGATCGACATCGGCCGGTTCTTCACCATCAGCGGCCTGCTGCTCATCCTCGTCGCCGCCGGGATCTTCAAGTACGCCGTCCACGACTTCCAGGAGGCCGGCGTCCTGCCCGGCCTGACCACGCAGGCCTTCGACGCGTCCTCCTGGCTGACGCCGGGCACCTGGTACGCCGAGTTCCTGCGCGGGCTGATCAACCTCACCCCGCAGCCGTCGGTGCTGGAGACCGTGGCGTGGCTGCTGTACCTCGTGCCCGTCCTGGTGCTGTTCCTCTGGCCGTCCCGCCCGGCCCTCCGCACTCCCGGCGCCGCGCCGGCTCCCATCCCCACCACCCAGTCGGAGACCACCGAGCATGTCCGTTCGTGACCGTCGCAGCCGCCTCCCCCTCGTCGCGGTCGGGCTGCTCGCCGCGCTGACCGCCGCCGCCTGCTCCTCCGACGACGGCGGGTCCGGGAGCTCCGGGGACGCGCAGGACACCATCGCCGTCGCCGCGTCCGACGACGCCTGCGACGTCGACGCCAGCGAGCTGCCGGCCGGCACGCACGAGTTCCAGATCACCAACAGCGGGTCGCAGGTGACCGAGTTCTACGTCTACGCCGACGGCGACCGGGTCATGGCCGAGGTGGAGAACATCGCCCCCGGCGTGGCCCGCCCGCTGCTGGTCGAGCTCCCCGCCGGCGACTACGAGACCGTCTGCAAGCCGGGGATGGTCGGCGACGGCATCCGCAACGCCCTCACGGTGACCGGCGAGGCCGAGCAGCTCAGCGACAACGAGGCGCTCGCCCAGGCCGGCGAGGACTACCAGCGCTACGTGCAGAGCCAGACCGCCGCGCTGCTGGAGCAGACGACGGCCTTCGTCGAGGCCGTGAACGCCGGCGACATCGAGGGGGCCATGGCGCTCTACCCGGTGGCGCGGACCTACTGGGAGCGCATCGAGCCCGTGGCGGAGAGCTTCGGCGACCTCGACCCGATCATCGACGGGCGCGAGGGCGACCAGGAGGAGGGCCAGGACTTCACCGGGTACCACCGCATCGAGCAGGCGCTCTGGGTGGCCGGCGACGTCTCGGACATGGGCCCCTACGCCGACCAGCTGCTGGTCAACGTGCAGGAGATCGTCGACAAGGCGAACGAGGTGACCCTCGACCCCCTCCAGCTGGCCAGCGGCGCCAAGGCCCTGCTCGACGAGATCGCCTCCGGCAAGATCACCGGCGAGGAGGAGCGGTACTCCCACACCGACCTCTGGGACTTCGCGGCCAACCTGGAGGGCAGCCAGGCCGCCGTCCAGGCGCTGCGGCCCTTCCTCGAGGAGGCCGACCCGGACCTCGTCGGCGAGATCGACGAGCGGTTCGCGGCGGCCGAGGCCGAGCTGGAACAGTACCGGTCGGGCGACGGTTGGATGCTCCAGACCGAGCTCACCGAGGACCAGCTGCAGGGCCTGAGCGACAGCATCACCGCCCTCTCGGAGTCCGTGGGCCGGGTCGCCTCCGTGGTGGCCGACCAGCAGTGACCCCCTGACCCCTCCCCTGGACCCAGGACGGCGATGACCGACACCCCGATCCCCGACGCCCCGCCGGAGACGCCCCCCGCGGGCCTGTCCCGCCGGCGGCTGCTCGGCGCCTTCGGGATCGGCGCCGCCGGTGTGCTCGCCGGCGGCGTCGCGGGGACGGCGGTGGGCCGCGCCACCGCCGACGCGGCACCCACCGACGTCGCGACCGCGGCCACCGAGGCGGTCGCGTTCTCCGGGGAGCACCAGGCCGGGATCGTCACCCCGGCGCAGGACCGGCTGCACTTCGTCGCGCTCGACGTCCGGACCGACGACCGCGACGAGCTGGTCCAGCTGCTGAAGGACTGGACCGCGGCCGCGCGGCGCATGACCGCGGGGCAGGACGCGGGACCGGTCGGCGCGGTCGGGGGCGGGGACTACGACGTCCCCGACGACACCGGCGAGGCCATCGGTCTGCCGCCGGCCGGCCTGACGATCACCGTCGGCTTCGGGCCGACGCTGTTCACGACGCCCGACGGGGTCGACCGCTTCGGGCTCGCGGCGCAGCGGCCCGAGCCGCTCGTCGAGCTGCCCTCGTTCCCCGGCGACCAGATCGACCCGGCGATCAGCGGTGGCGACCTGTGCATCCAGGCCTGCGCCAACGACCCGCAGGTGGCCGTGCACGCCATCCGCAACCTGGTCCGCCTCGGCGCCGGGGTGGTGAGCGTGCGCTGGTCGCAGCTGGGGTTCGGGCGGACGTCGTCCACGAGCACCGGGCAGGCCACGCCGCGGAACCTCTTCGGGTTCAAGGACGGCACCGACAACCTCAAGGCCGAGAACGCGAGCACGCTGGACCGCTTCGTCTGGGTCGGGGACGACGACGCCGACTGGCTGCGCGGCGGGTCCTACCTGGTCACCCGGAAGATCCGGATGCTCATCGAGCCCTGGGACTCCTCTCCGCTCAACGAGCAGGAGGCCACGATCGGGCGGACCAAGGGCCGGGGGGCGCCGCTCGGGCAGCGGGAGGAGTTCGACCCGGTCGACTTCACCGCCCAGGTCGACGGCGAGTTCGCGATCCCGGAGACCAGTCACGTCTTCCTCGCCCACCCGACGAACTCGGGGACGGCGATCCTGCGCCGCGGCTACAGCTTCGTCGACGGCAGCGACGGCCTGGGCCGGCTGGACGCCGGGCTGTTCTTCATCGCCTTCCAGGCCAACCCGGAGACGGGGTTCGTGCAGGTGCAGCGCAACCTGCGCACCGACGCGATGAACGAGTACATCCGGCACACCTCCTCGGCGGTCTTCGCCTGCCCTCCGGGCGTGCGCGACGACAGCGACTGGTGGGGCCGCACGCTCTTCGAGGGCTGAGGAGACGCGGGCACCCGCCGCCCGTCCCACACCGCCCGCGCGGCGTACAGAGCCGTTCCCGCGCCGTTACCAGAGTGACGCCTGGGATCACGTACCGCGATCCTCCGTTGCCTGGGAGGATGGGGCGGGAGTGGCGTCGGTGGACCTCGGGAGACCGGCGCCCTCCGTGTGCACGGGGCTCGGTGGCGAGGGGGGAACCGCGGTGGTGGAGCCGGGGCGGCAGGACCTGGGTGAGCGGTACGAGCTCGTCCAGCTGATCGCCTCCGGAGGCATGGGTCAGGTCTGGCGTGGCACCGACGTGCTGCTCGGCCGGCCGGTCGCGGTCAAGGTCCTGCGCAGCGAGTACACCGGCGACCCGACCTTCCTCGCCCGGTTCCGTGCCGAGGCCCAGCACGCCGCCGCCCTGTCGCACCGCAACATCGCCGGCGTCTTCGACTACGGCGAGACCGAGTCGCAGTACGGGGAGACGCTGGCCTACCTGGTGATGGAGCTCGTCGAGGGCGAGCCGTTGTCGGCGGTCCTCCACCGGGAGGGCCGGCTCGACACCGCCACCGCGCTGTCGGTGCTGCAGCAGACCGCCGCCGCGCTGGGCGAGGCCCACCGGGTCGGCCTGGTGCACCGAGACGTGAAGCCCGGCAACATCCTGGTCTGCCCCGACGGCAGCGTGAAGATCACCGACTTCGGCATCGCCTGGTCGGCCGGGAGCGTCCCGCTGACCCGCACCGGCCAGGTCATCGGCACCCCGCAGTACTTGTCGCCGGAACAGGCGGAGGGCCGGCTGGCCACCCCGGCCAGCGACGTCTACGCGCTGGGCCTGGTCGGCTACGAGTGCCTGGCCGGCCATCCGGCGTTCGACGGCGACAACGCCGTCACCATCGCGCTGAAGCAGCTCCGCGAGGACCCGGAGCCGCTGTCCGGTGAGCTGCCGACCGGGGTGCGCACGATCATCTCGCGGGCCCTGGCCAAGGACCCGGCCGCGCGCATGCCCGACGGCGACGCGTTCGCCGAGGCGGTCGCCGCCGTGCGGGCCGGGCGGGTGCCGGCCTGGGAGCCGCGGGAGACCGGCCTGGTCGCGGTGCCGGCGTCCCCGCCGCCGTCCTCGGCCGGCGACGGTCCCGACACCGCGCTCGTCGGCGCGCGGCGCACACCGCCGCCGCCGGCCCGCCGCCGCGCCACCGCGCTGCTGGTGCCGCTGGTCGCCCTGCTGCTGGGTGCCGCCGCGGCCGCAGGGGTGTTCCTCGCGCTGTCGGGTCCGGCACCGTCGACGCCCGTCGCGGCCGCGCAGACGCAGGAGGCCGACACCCTCGTGCTGGTCGCGGGGGACTACGTGGACCGGTCGATCGAGGACGTCGCCGGCGAGCTGTCCGCCCTCGGGCTGAGCGTGTTCCGCCGCACCGACGTCACCAGCCTCGTCGCGCCGGGCACGGTGACGCGGATCAGCCCGACCGGCACCACGCTCGAGCCGGGCGACGACGTGACGGTCTGGTACGCCGTGGCACCGGCCGCGCGCCGGACCACCGGGAGCAGCGGACCCGGCGGTGGCGGGGTCGCGGTCGTCGACGGGGACACCCCGGCCACGGTCGCCGTCCCGCCCGCCCCCTCGACCGATCCCGCTCCGCCCAGCGCTCCGACCGGGACGACCCCGTCCGGGACGGCGGCGCCGACCGGGACGACCCCGACCGGCTCGACGGCCCCGACCGGGACCACCCCGACCGGTACCAGCAGCCCGACGACGACGGACACCGGGCCGACCACGACGACGAGCACCAGCACGTCCACCGGCACCACGACGCCCCCGCCGGACTGAGCCCGCGACGGCGGGTTCCGGCCCGCGCACCTAGGGTCGGCCCGTGGGTATGCGCGCGGGCGTCGTCGTCACCGGGACCGAGGTGCTCACCGGGCGGGTGACCGACCGCAACGGCCCCTGGCTGGCCGAGCAGCTCCGCCAGCACGGCCTCGACGTCGCGTCGGTCGTGGTGGTGGGGGACCGGCCCGAGGACCTGCGGGCCGCGCTGGACTTCCTGGCCGGAGCGGGCGTCGACCTGCTGATCACCTCCGGCGGGCTGGGTCCCACGGCCGACGACCTCACCGCCCAGGTGGTCGGGGACTGGCACGGCCGGCCCTCGGCGGTGGACCCGGAGCTCGAGGCGCGGATCGCGGCGATCGTGGCGCGGCTGACCGCCCGGCGCGGCTGGCGGGTGGACCCGGAGGCGCAGGCCGCGGGGGTCGCCAAGCAGGCGCGGGTGCCCGCGGGCGCCACGGTGCTGGAGCCGGTCGGCACCGCGCCCGGCCTCGTCGTGCCGCCGGCGGAGGGGCGCAGCGGCCCACCGGTCGTCGTCCTCCCCGGGCCGCCACCGGAGCTGCAGGGGATGTGGCCGGCGGTGCTGGCCGCCGGGCCGGTGGCCGGGGTGCTGGCGAGCGGCGCGGAGCTGCGGCAGGAGACGGTCCGGCTGTGGGGCACCCTCGAGGCGCAGCTCGCCGCCACCCTGCGCGACCACGACGCGGAGCTCGGCGGCCTGGAGATCACCACGTGCCTGCGCGACGGCGAGCTCGAGATCGTGACGCGCTTCGGCCCCGAGGCCCAGCCCGCCTACGACCGGCTGAGCGGACTGCTGGCGGCGGACTACGGCGACACCCTGTACTCCACCGGCCCGACCGTCGACGACCTCGTGGCGGGCGCGCTCGAGGCGCAGGGGCTCACGATCGCCACCGCGGAGTCGTGCACCGGCGGGCTGCTGGTCGCCCGGCTGACCGAGCGTCCGGGCTCCTCGGCCTGGGTGCTCGGCGGGGTGTGCTCCTACGCGAACTCGGCGAAGGAGGCGATGGTCGACGTCCCGGCGCAGATGCTGGCCGAGCACGGTGCGGTGAGCCCGCAGGTGGCCCGCGCGCTCGCCGACGGCGCCCGGGCCCGGTTCGGCGCCGACGTCGGCGTGGGCATCACCGGGGTCGCCGGCCCGGGCGGCGGGTCGGCGGAGAAGCCGGTCGGCACCGTGCACCTGTGCGCGGCCGGTCCCGACGGCGTGGTGGCCCGCTCGGTGCGGCTGCCCGGCTCGCGGTCGGCGGTGCGGGAGCGCTCCGTCGTCCTGGCGATGCAGATGCTGCGCGAGCTGCTGCTGGGCGGTCCGCCGGCGTGACGACGACGACGCTGCACGCGACCGGCCCGCTCCCACCGGCGCAGGCCTGGGACCGCTACCGCTACCTGGACCGCTGGCCGGAGTGGGCGCCGCAGATCACCGCCGTCGACTGTCCCCAGCGGCTGCTCATCCCCGGCGCCCGCGGCCGGGTGCACGGGTTCGGCGTGCCGCTGCCCTTCACGATCGAGGCCGTAGACCGGGCCGACCGCTCCTGGTCCTGGACGGTCGCCGTGGGGCCGCTCCGGATGCACCTGCACCACTGGGTGACCGACGGGCCGGACGGCGGCACCACCACCGGCCTGCGCACGACCGGGCCGGCGCCGCTGGTCCTCGCCTACGCGCCGCTGGCGCAGTGGGCGCTGCACCGCCTCGTCCGCTGACCGCGGGTTCCACGTGGAACCCCCGCCGTCCTACCGTTCCTGCCATGAGCACGACGCACGAGGTCACCAACCAGGTGCCGCCGCTGGCCGGCCACGACCCGATCGCCGGTGACGTCGCGCTGGCCGAGGCCTGTGTCCGGCACGCCGACGAGGCGACCCTGGCCTCCCTGGCCGAGCTCGGTGCGCTGGCCGGCAGCGAGCAGGCCCGCGAGTGGGGGCGGCTGGCCGACGAGAACCGGCCGGTGCTGCGCACCCACGACCGCTACGGCAACCGGATCGACGAGGTCGAGTTCCACCCGGCCTGGCACGAGCTGATGCGGACGGCGTTCGAGCACGGCCTGGCCGGCGCGCCGTGGGCTGTGTCGTCCACCCACCCCGCCACCCCGGCCGCGCGCCACGCGCACGTGCGCCGCGCCGTCGGCTACCTGGGGTGGACCCAGGTCGAGATGGGCCACGGCTGCCCGGTCACGATGACCTACGCCGCCGTCCCCGCGCTGCGCGCCGCCCCCGAGCTGGCCGCGGTGTACGAGCCCGGGCTCACCGGGCGGGGGTACCGCTTCGGCCTCACCCCGCCGGCCGCCAAGCCCGGGCTGGTCGCCGGCATGGGGATGACGGAGAAGCAGGGCGGCTCCGACGTCCGGTCCAACACCACGCGCGCGGTAGCGAACGCCGACGGCAGCCACGCCCTGACCGGCCACAAGTGGTTCACCTCGGCGCCGATGAGCGACCTGTTCCTCGTGCTCGCCCAGCTGCCCGAGGGCGTCTCCTGCTTCCTGGTGCCGCGCGTGCTGCCCGACGGCAGCCGCAACGTGTTCCGGCTGCAGCGGCTCAAGGACAAGCTCGGCGACCGCGCCAACGCCTCCAGCGAGGTCGAGTTCGACGGGACGACGGCCTGGCTGGTGGGGGAGCCGGGGCGCGGGGTCCCGACGATCATCGAGATGGTCAACTCGACCCGGCTCGACTGCGTGATCGGCTCGGCGGCCACGGTGCGGGCGGCGCTGACCCAGGCGCTGCACCACGCCCGGCACCGGCGGGCCTTCGGCGCCCTGCTGGCCGACCAGCCGCTGATGCAGAACGTGCTGGCCGACCTGGCGGTGGAGAGCGAGGCGGCGACCGCGCTGGCGATCCGGCTGGCGGCCGCGGTCGACGCGGGGGAGTCGGCGTTCCTGCGCCTGGCGGGGGCGGCGGCCAAGTTCTGGGTGTGCAAGCGGACGCCGGGCGTGGTGGCCGAGGCGCTCGAGGTGCTCGGCGGCAACGGCTACGTCGAGGAGTCGGGCATGCCGCGGCTCTACCGCCAGGCGCCGCTGAACAGCATCTGGGAGGGCTCGGGCAACGTGATCGCGCTCGACGTCCTCCGGGCGCTGGGCCGGTCGGCGGAGTCGCTGGCCGCCGTCGGCGCGGAGCTGGAGCTCGCCCGCGGGGCCGACGCCCGCTACGACGACGCGGTGAAGCGGTTGCACGCCGAGCTCGGTGACCCCGACGGCCTCGAGCAGCGGGCCCGGCGGGTGGCTGGGCAGCTGGCGCTGTGCCTGCAGGGCTCGCTGCTGCTGCGGCACGCCCCGGCAGAGGTCGCCGACGCGTTCTGCGCCACCCGGCTGGGCGGGGACTGGGGCGCTGTCCTGGGAACTCTCCCGGCCGGCACCCCGGCGGCCCGCATCGCCGAGCGGGCGGTCGTCGCCCCCGCCTGACTCAGCCCTGCCCGTCAGCGGCGGCGTGCCACTACTCTCGGCGGTGCGTCGGTCTCCGTGCCGTCGTGGGGCGGCGCCGCTCGGGTGTTCCCGCCCCCGGGCACGGGGGCGGCGCTCCGCAGGGGGAGAAGGAAGCGGAATTGGTGCAGCGAGACGACCGCGGTGCGGTGCCGGCCGGCCAGCGCGACCTCTTGGCGACGGTCTCCGACGCCGTCTACCACCTCGACCGCGACTGGCAGATCACCTATCTGAACGCCGCGGTCGAGGAACTCGTCCGGCGGCCCGCGGAGGAGCTGCTGGGCCACGACCTGTTCGAGGCGTTCCCGGCGCTGCGGGACTCCGAGCTGGAGCGCGAGCTGGCCGCGGTGCTGGCCGACGGGCAGCCCCGCAGCTTCGAGTACCGGTACGAGCCGGTGGACCGCTGGTTCGAGGTGCGCGCGTTCGCCGACGCCCTGGGCCTGGCGGTGTTCCTGCGGGACGTCGAGGAGGAGCGCCGGATCCGGGACGAGCAGGCGGCGGAGGTGCGCCGGCTCTCCGCGGTGCTCGACGCGCTGCCCTCGCCGACGGCGCTGCTGGACCCCGACGGGCACATCCTCACCCTCAACCGGGTCTGGGACGAGAACGCGCAGCGGATCCGGGCCAGGGGTGGCTACGCCGGGCAGATCGGCGACTCCTATCTGGAGCTGATGGAGCACGGGCTCGCCGCCGCCGATCGCGACCGCATCGTCGAGGGGGTGGGCCGGCTGCTGGCCGGCCCCGGCCCGGTGTTCACCCACGACTTCTCCCACCCCGTCGGCGACCACACCGTCTGGTTCCGCCTGCAGGCGGCCCGCGTGGAGCCCACCGGGCAGGTCGTGATGGCCAACACCGACATCAGCGAGCGGGTGCGCCAGCAGGAGGCGCTGGTCTGGCAGGCCACGCACGACGACCTCACCGGCCTGCCCAACCGCGGGCGGCTGCTGCACCTGATCGGGGAGGCGCTGGCCGAGGACCCCACCCACACGTCGCTGCTGTTCCTCGACCTCGACGGCTTCAAGACGATCAACGACTCCCTCGGTCACGACGTCGGCGACGAGCTGCTGCGGGAGGTCGGCAGCCGGCTGGCCGCGCAGGTGCGCCCGGACGACGCCGTCGGCCGGCTGGGCGGCGACCAGTTCCTCGTGCTGGCCCGCGGGTGCGACCTGTCCGAGGCCGCGGCGCTGGCCTTCCGGCTGCAGCAGTCGTTCGCCGCGCCCTTCGTCGGCGAGGGCATCTCCGTCCCGCTGTCGGCGAGCATCGGCGTCGCCGTCGGCCAGCCCGGCCAGCGCAAGGCGCACCAGCTGCTGAGCGACGCCGACGCGGCTGCCTACGCCGCCAAGGGCTCCGGCCGCGACCACATCCACCTGTTCTCGCCGGGGCTGCGCGACGCCGCCCGCTGGCGGCTGGAGGTGGCCAACGCCCTCCGTGACGGTGCGCTGGAGCAGCTGGTCGTCCACTACCAGCCGGTCGTGCGGGTCGACACCGGCGCCATCGACGGCGTCGAGGCGCTGCTGCGCTGGCAGCACCCCGAGCACGGCCTGCTCAGTCCCGATGCCTTCCTCGCCGTCGCCGAGGAGACCGGCCAGCTGATCCCGATCACCCGGTGGCTGCTGGGGGAGACCACCCGGCAGTGCGCCGAGTGGGCCGCGCAGGGGCTGGACCTGCGGATGTCGGTGAACATCAGCGCCCGGCACTTCTCCGCCGAGACGCTGGTGCGCGACGTCCGGGTGGCGCTGCACGACTCCGGCCTGGCCCCCGAGCAGCTCGTGCTGGAGCTGACCGAGACCAGCGTGGCGGAGGACCCGACCCGCGCCGAGGACCAGCTCTCGGTCCTGCGCAACTCCGGCGTCCGGGTGGCGATCGACGACTTCGGCACCGGCTGGTCCTCGCTCGCCCAGCTGATGGCCCTGCCCATCGGGACGCTGAAGATCGACCGCTCGCTGCTCATCGCCGCCCAGCGGCTGACCACGGGAGGCACCGGCGCGGTGCTGACGGCGATCGTCGCGCTCACCCGGACCCTGGGCATCCGCTCGGTCGCCGAGGGCGTGGAGACGCCCGAGCACCTGCACATGGTCCGCGAGGCCGGGTGCGACCTGGCGCAGGGCTACCTGCTGGCCCGGCCGATGCCCGCCGACGCGGTCATGACCTGGGCCGGGCGGGTGCGCGCGGGGGGCGGCGACTCCTGCGCCCTCGCCCTCGCGGGGTCCCTGCGGTAGGCGTCTTGCGTCGACGCGCCCGCTCGCCCGGTGGCCCACCGCAGCCGCTGGGGCAGACTGCTCCCGTGACGGAACTGCTCGAGCCCGCGGCCGCCCCGGCGGAGAACCGGCAGCGTCCGGCGCTGGACCTGCTGATCTGGGACGCGCCGAACATCGACATGACCCTGTCGACCGTGATCGGCGCCCGCCCGACCGCCGCCTCGCGCCCGCGGTTCGACGCGATCGCCGCCTGGTTCGTGGACGCCGCGGGGGATCCGGAGGCCCCGGACGCGCCGGACGTCGAGGCGTGCGTCTTCGCGAACATCCCGCCGGTCGTCAGCAGCCTGCGCGGCTGGGTGGAGGCGCTGCGCGGCTTCGGCTACTCGGTCTTCGCCCGGCCCAAGACGCAGCCGGACGACGACATCGACCAGGACATGCTCGACCACATCGCCGTCCGGGCGCACAGCCACCGGCTGCGCCGGCTGGTCGTGTTCTCCGGCGACGGCCGCAACTTCGCCGAGCCGCTCGAGGAGCTGGTGCGGGCCGGCACCGAGGTGGTCGTCGTCGCCTTCAGCGAGGTGGCCGGCTACGCGATCGGCTCGGAGCTGATCCAGTTCATCGACATCGAGGACGTGCCGGGGGCCTTCGCGGCTCCGCTGGACCGCGTCCGCCTCGACGCGCTCCCGCCGGACGGCGCCTGGCTGCGGCCCACCAAGGGGCTGCGCGAGTTCGTCGCGGGGTACGCCGCCCGCCGCAGCGGCTGACGCCCGGCAACCCCGTCTCACCCCGCGGAGGGGGGTGGGTCCCCGCTCCTCAAGGTCGGTGCCTCCCCGTGCCGATGGACAACCGTGCCCACCTCCGTCGTCCGCCGCCTCGTCGGCGCGCTGCTCGCCGGCGACCAGCCGGCCGGTGACGACGGGCGTGCCCTCGACCGCCCTGGCAGCGACCCGGGCAGCGAGGCCGAGGTGGCGGCGCAGTGGCTGCGCCGGGCCCGCGCCTCCGGCATCGTCATCGGCCTGGTGGCCGTCACCGTGTGGCCGGTCTGGGCGCTGCTGGACCGCTACCTGGAGCCGCACCTGGCCGGGCAGTTCCTCCTCGTGCGAGCGCTCGCCGAGATCCCGATGCTGATCTGCCTGTACCTGCTGTGGCGCTCCGACCTCGGGCGCCGGCGGCCCGAGGCGCTGACCTTCGTGATCCTGGCGGTCGTCCAGCTCTCCGTCTGCTGGATGGTCGCCCAGGTCCACGAGACCGAGTCCTACGCCTCCGGGCTGTCGCTGGCGATCTACGGCTGCGGCGGTGTCCTGGCCGCCCAGGTCCGCTGGACCGTGGCGCTGACCGCCACCACGTGGGCCGCCCTCGGCGCCGCCATCGCCCTCTCCCCGGTGGGGATCCCCGACGGCGACATCGCCGCCATCGTCTTCTGGCTCGCGACGGCGTCCGTGGTCGCCACCGTCACCCACGCCGTCCGCCACACCCTCGGCTCCCGCGAGCTCTCCACCCGCGTGCACCTGCTCCGCGAACGGGAGCGCACCCGCCTCCTGCTGGACCGCCTCGAGCGGCTCAGCCTCGAAGACCCCCTCACCGGGCTGGCCAACCGCCGCCGCTGGGACGCCGAGCTCGCGGCCGCCTGCGAGGTCGCCGGCAGCGGCGGCGCACCGATCGCGGTCGTCGTGATCGACGTCGACCACTTCAAGCAGGTCAACGACCGGCACGGGCACGCCGGCGGGGACGCCGCCCTGCGCGAGGTCGCCCGCCTGCTGATCCGCCGGGTCCGTTCCGGGGACCTCGTGGCCCGGCTGGGCGGTGACGAGCTGGCCGTCCTCATGCCCGGCTCGGACGCCGAGCGGGCCACCGAACTGGCCGAGGCACTGCGCGGCGCGGTCGCGTCGCTGGTCCCGCCCGGGTTCGCCCCCGGCGAGCTGACGCTGTCGCTCGGGGTGGCCGCCGGCGAGGGCCTCGCACCCGCCGAGCTGATGGCCCGGGCCGACGAGCGCCTCTACGCCGCCAAGGCGACCCGCAACGCCGTCGGCGCCCCGCTGCCGCGGCCGCGCACCGCGGACCGGGCGGCCCCGGCCCGCTGACCCCGTGGGATGAGGCCCGGCCCGTCGGCGGAACGGATCCGTCCGGCCGGGGTTAGCGTCTCCAGACCCCGGACGAACCGTCCGGGCAGCACCCGCCGCAGTCACCTGGAAGCAAGCCCATGAGCGTTCCCGGCGTCGACCACCCCGTGGTCGACAGCGCTGCCGACGTCACGTCGCTGGGCCGCGGGCTGTCGGTCGACGCCCGGGTGGAGGCCGCCGATCTGCACGCGGTGGTCGTGCGCCCGTCCGTCGGGGACTTCGTCGGGCAGGACGTCGTTGCCGTCGGCGAGGACGTCGAGGTGTTCTGGAAGGGACCGGACGGTGGCCGCGCCCTCCTCGCCTCCGTCGCGCACGTCGAGTACGGGGCGGCACCCCGCTGGCACCTGGCCGTCACCGCGCCCGCCGAGGACCGCCAGCGCCGCATCGCGGTGCGCTGCCGGCTGAGCCTGCCGGTGACCGTCACGCTGCGCGGCACGGACCTGCCCGGTCGGACCCAGGACATCAGCGAGGCGGGAATCCGGGTCCTGATCGAGGGATTCGGCCACCAGCCCGATCCCGGGACGGTGCTCGGGGTGGACCTGGGGCTCGAGGACGGCCCGGAGCGGTACCGCGCGGAGATCGTCCGGGTGCACCAGAACCGCGGCCAGGACTGGCTGATGAGCCTCCGGCTCGTCGATCCCGAGGAGCGTGACCAGGACCGGCTGCGCCGCCGCGTCTTCCAGGCGCTGCGCGAGGAGCGCGCCGCCCGGACCGCCGTCGACTGAACCCGGGCGGGTAGCCGGCACCGCTTTCGGGCACTCCGGCTCTCGTGACCCTCCCCGCGCGGCTCCCCGACGCACTCCGCGAGGTGCGCGACCGGCTCGCGGAGGCGCCGCTCGGCCTGGCCACGGCCGGGCGGGACGACGCGCGGCGCACCGCCCGCGCCGTCGTCGACCAGATCGACGACTACCTGCTGCCCCGGCTGCGCGACCTGGACGCCCCGCTGCTCACCGTGGTCGGCGGCTCCACCGGAGCGGGGAAGTCCACCCTGGTCAACAGCCTGGTCGGTGCCCCGGTCTCCGCCTCGGGCGTGCTGCGCCCCACCACCCGCTCGCCGGTGCTGGTCTGCGCGCCGTCCGACGCTCCCGCGTTCGCCGGCGACCGCGTGCTGCCCGGCCTGGCGCGGGTCAGCGGCGGGCCGGGCGGGCCGGGCACCATCGAGCTGGTCCCCAGTGACGCCGTCCCCGCGGGGCTCGCGTTGCTCGACGCGCCCGACGTCGACTCCGTCGTCGCCTCCAACCGCGACCTGGCGGCGCAGCTGCTGTCGGCCGCCGACCTGTGGGTGTTCGTCACCACCGCGGCCCGGTACGCCGACGCCGTCCCGTGGGACCTGCTGCGGACGGCGCAGGAGCGGGGCACCGCCCTGGCCGTGGTGCTGGACCGCGTGCCTCCCGAGGCGGCCGCGGAGGTGGCCGCCGATCTCGGCGGGATGCTCCAGCGGGCCGGTCTCGCCGCCGCCCGGCTGTTCGTCGTCGAGGAGCGTCCGCTGCCCGACGGGCGGCTGCCCGAGGAGCAGGTGGCGCCGCTGCGGGGGTGGCTGCACGCCCTGGCCGCCGACCGCGAGCAGCGCGCCGCCGTCGTCCGGCAGACCCTCACCGGGGCGCTGGCCAGCCTGGAGGCCCGCGTCGGCGCCGTCGCCGCCGCCGTGGAGGAGCAGGACCGCGCCGCCCGGGAGCTGTCGTCGTCGGCCCGCGCCGCCTATGCCGAGGCCTGCGCGTCGATCGACGAGGGGGTCCGCGGCGGGGCGCTGCTGCGCGGCGAGGTCCTGTCCCGCTGGCAGGACTTCGTGGGCACCGGCGAGTGGATGCGCTCGCTGCAGAGCTCGGTCGGCCGGCTGCGGGACCGGCTCGCCGCCGCGCTCACCGGCCGTCCGACCCCCGCCGAGGAGGTCTCCGGTGCCCTCGAGACCGGGGTGGCCACCCTCCTGCGCGCCGAGGCCGACCGTGCCGCCGAACGCACGGTCGGCACCTGGCTCGCCCTGCCCGGCGGGTCGGCGCTGCTGGCGGAGGACGCCGATGCGCTCGCCCGCGTCTCACCCGACTTCCCGGAGGCCACCGCGGCCCAGGTCCGCGACTGGCAGGGCGGCGTGCTCGACCTGGTCCGCGAGCAGGGCGCGGACAAGCGCACGCGGGCCCGGCTCACCTCCTGGGGCGTCAACGGCGCGGGCGCGGTCGTCATGGTCGCCGTCTTCGCCTCGACCGGCGGGCTGACCGGTGGCGAGATCGCGGTCGCCGGCGGGACGACGGCACTGGGCCAGCGGGTGCTCGAGGCGATGCTGGGCGACGCCGCCGTCCGGTCGCTGGCCGATCGGGCACGGGAGGACCTGCTGAGCCGCACCGACCAGCTGCTGCAGACCGAGCGCGACCGCTTCGACCTCCGCATCGTCGCCGCCGCGCCGGCCGAGGGTGCGGCGGACGGGCTCCGGCACGCGGCGTCCGGTCTCGTGGCCGCGGTGCGGGCCGGCTGATGAGGCGCCGGGAGGTGCCGCTGGCCGACCGCCTGGCGGCCCTGCGGGAGGCCGTCGACGTCGCCGCCGAGCGGCTGGAGGGGCCGGCGGAGGCGGCCGCCGTCGGCCGCGCGCGGTCGCTGCTGGCCAAGGCCGGCGCGCGGACGGCGCTGGGCGAGGCGACCGTCGTCGCGCTGGCCGGGGCGACCGGCAGCGGCAAGTCCACGCTGTTCAACGCGCTGTCCGGCGCCGAGGTCAGCAGCCCGGGTGTGCGCCGGCCGACCACCGGCGTCGCGCACGCCACCGTCTGGGGCGAGGACCCGCAGGACCGGCTGCTCGACTGGCTGGAGGTGCCTCGGCGGCACCGGCACCCGCCGGACCCGGCACTGGACGGACTGGTCCTCCTCGACCTGCCCGACCACGACAGCGTCCGGCTGGAGAACCGGCTCGAGGTGGACCGGCTGGTCGGCCTGGTCGACGTGCTCGTCTGGGTGCTCGACCCGGAGAAGTACGCCGACGCCGCGGTGCACGAGCGCTACCTGGTGCCGCTGGCCGGGCACGCCGGGGTGCTGCTGGTCGTGCTCAACCAGGTCGACCGGCTCGACGCCGCGGCGACGCGGGCCTGCCTCACCGACCTGCGCGGCCTGCTGGACCGCGAGGGGCTGACCGGGACCCCCCTGCTCGCCGTCTCCGCCCGCGCCGGGACCGGCCTCGGGGAGCTGCGGGCCGACCTCGTCCGCCGGGTGGCCGCCCGCAAGGCCGCCGTCGAGCGGCTCGGGGCCGACGTCTCCGGTGCCGTCGAGGAGCTGCGGGCCTGCGCCGGGGAGACCGGGGACGCCCGGGTGGGCCGGGCCGATCGCGGGCGGCTGACCGACGCGCTGGCCGGCGCGGCCGGGGTGCCGGTGGTCGGGGCGGCGGTGGAGCGCTCGGTCCGCCGGGACGGCTCGGCGGCCACCGGCTGGCCGCTGGTCCGCTGGACCCGGAAGCTCCGCCCCGACCCGCTGCGCCGGCTGCACCTGGGAGAGGGCTCCGGGGAGGGGGTCGTGGCCCGCACCTCGCTGCCCGAGGCGGGGGCGGTGCAGAAGGCGGCCCTCAGCACCGCCGTCCGGGCCGCGCGGGAGACCGCGGGGGCCGGGCTGCCCCGGCCCTGGGCCGACGCGCTGCGCCGCGAGGTGGCGGTCAGCGAGGAGCGGCTGGCCGACCGGCTGGACGCCGCCGTCGCCCGGACCGACCTCGGTCCCGACCGGACGCCGCTGTGGCAGCGCGCCGTCGGCGGACTGCAGTGGCTGCTGGCGGGGGTGGCCCTCGTCGGCGTCCTCTGGCTGCTGGCGCTGGCCGGGCTGGGGCTGCTGCAGCTGGACGACGTGGTGCCGCTGCCCCGCGTGGAGGGCATCCCGGTGCCGACGCTCCTGCTGGTCGGGGGGCTGCTGGGCGGTGCGCTGCTCGCGGTCCTCTCCCGCCCGTTCGTGGCGATGCGGGCGCGCCGACGGCGACGGCGGGCGGAGCTCCGCCTGCGGGCCGCGGTGGCCGCGGTCGGGGAGGAGGAGCTGCTCGCGCCCATGGCCGGCGTCCGGGCCGACCACGACCGCTTCGCCGCCGCCCTCGCCCGCGCCGGCTGACCCGCCGTCCTCCCTCACCGCAGCGCGTCCTCCCTCACCGTCTGCGGTGGGGGAGGACGCGCGGGGATCAGGTTCCCTGATCGTGGCGGGGGAGGAGCTAGTCCTGGGGCAGGCGGGGGGAGCGGGGCTCGGGCACCGAGTCCGAGCCGGTCTGCACCGAGCGCAGGCCGGAGGGCAGCCGGGCCCACACGTGCTTGCGGCCGGGGCGGCACTCCCAGCCGTACTGGACCGACAGCTGGGCGACCAGGTGCAGACCCATGCCGCCCAGGGAGGGATCGCGGTCGACCGCCGGGATCGGCGGCTTCTCGGGGGCCTCGTCGCTGAGGTCGAGCAGCCAGCCCTCGTCGTTGGCGACCACGAGTGCCCGCACCGCCCCGCCGCCGTGCCGCAGCGCGTTGGAGGCGAGCTCCTCGAAGACCAGCAGCAGCCCGTCCCGCGCGTCCTCGGTGGAGGTGGAGGAGACCGACGGGTGGGCGATGCGGGCCCGCAGGTCCGAGCGCACCCGGGAGATGACGTGCATGGCCTCGATCTGCCAGTGCCAGACGTCGCCTGCCACGGAGGGCACCGCTGCGTGCGGCCACGCCTGCTGGCCCATCGCTCCCCCTCGGGTCTGCTCGGCCGTGACTCGGCCGGAGCTCTGGTCGGCCCATCCTGACCGACGCCGGCCGGTCTCGCAGCAGCAGGGCCGGTTTCCACTCGGCCGAGGATGCATACCGGACCCCCCGGTTCGGGCACACTCGCCGGCATGGAGCAGTTGTTGCGGGACCTCAGCCGGGTCGCCCTGGCCGACCGGTCGCTGGGCGAGGTGCTCGAGGAGATCACCGGGATCGCCACCTCGGGGATCCCGGGCAGCGAGGCCACGTCCATCACCCTGCTCCGGGGCGACAAGGCCTACACCGCCGCGTACCACGGCGAGATGGCCCTGGCCGCCGACGAGCTCCAGTACGAGGAGGACTCCGGTCCCTGCCTCGACGCCGGTCGCGGCGGCGTCGTCCTCCGGATCGACGACATGCTCACCGAGGAGCGCTGGCCGACGTACGTCGAGCGCACGGCGGCCATCGGCGTCCGCAGCTCGCTGTCGGTCCCCCTGCCGTACCAGGGCGGGGTGATCGGCGCCCTCAACAACTACTCGTCGGAGCCGGGGGCCTTCGCCTCGCCCGAGTCGCTGGCCGCCGGGACCGACGTCGCCGAGGCGATCGCGGTCGCGGTCGCCAACGCCGAGGCCCACCACCAGCTGGGCGAGCAGGCCCGCAACATGCGGATCGCCATGGACTCCCGCTCGGTCATCGAGCAGGCCAAGGGCGTGCTGATGGCCCAGCAGGGCGTGGACGCCGAGCAGGCCTTCGAGATCCTCCGCGGCGCCTCGCAGCGCTCCAACCGCAAGCTGCGCGACATCGCGGCCGGCGTGGTCGCCTCCACCCAGCCGCAGACCCAGGAGTAGGGCGGCTCAGCCGCGCGCGGCGGCGAAGGACTCCAGCCGGGAGACCAGCAACTCCACCGCCGCGGCGCTGTCGACCCGCTCCGCGACCTGCACGGCGGTGGCCGACCCCGACGGCTGCCGCCGGTCCACCAGTGTCTGCCCGCGCGTGACGCCCAGCCCGGTGTCGACGACGACGTCCCGCGGCACCGTGCCCAGCGTGCCCGGGACGACGGCCTCGGTGACGGCCAGCGCGTCGTGCACCACGACGCCGGCCGTCCCGTAGGTGCGGCGCGCGTGGTCCATGTACTGGCGCAGGATCGCGCCCGCCGTCTCGCCGAGCGGGCCGGCCGCGGCGAACCGCTCCACGCCGTCGGCGCCCAGCACGGTCGGCAGCGTGACGTCCAGCCCGACCAGCACGGTGGGCACCGTCGAGGAGAACACCGCCTGCGCGGCCTCGGGGTCGGCCCAGGCGTTGAACTCCGCGGCCGCCGTGACGTTCCCGCCGGCCCCGGCCGACCCGCCCATGACGACCAGCCGCCCGATGCGCTCGGCGGCCTCCGGGAAGACGGCCAGCAGCAGCGCGATGTTGGTCAGCGGGCCGATCGCCACCACCGTGACCGGCTGCGCCGAGGAGGTCAGCAGCTCGGCGAGGGCGACCACCGCCGGCCGCGGGTCCAGCGACGCCGGCGAGGGCGGCAGCTCCACCCCGCCCAGGCCGGCGGCGCCGTGCACGTGCCCGGCGCGCTCGGCCAGCGGGTGCACCAGCGGGCCGCGTGCCCCGGCGGCCACCGGCACGTCGGACCGGCCGGCCAGGTGCAGGACGCGCAGCGCGTTCTCGGTGGTCTGTTCGAGGTCGACGTTGCCGTGCACGGTGGTCACCAGGCGCAGGTCCACCTCCGGGCTGGCCAGCGCCAGCAGGATCGCCACGGCGTCGTCGATGCCGGGGTCCGTGTCGATCACGAGGGGGGTCGGCTGCTCCACGGGGCCATCCTCGGTCACGCGGCCGTCCGCTCCTCCCGGCGGGTGGCCAGCCGGCTGAGCAGGTACAGCACCAGGCCGATCGCCAGCAGCACGGCCGCGCGCAGCCAGGTCTCCGCGGTCTGCCGGGTGAGCAGCAGGACGCACGAGGCGATCGCGAGCCAGGGCAGCACGACCGGGGCGCGGAAGTGGTCGGCCGCCACCCGGTCGCGACGAAGCACCAGGACGGCGGTGTTGGTGCTGAGGAACACCAGGAGCAGCAGGAGGACGACGGTGTTGGCCAGCGCCGCCAGGTCGCCGGTCGCGGTGAGCACCATCGCCACCGCGGTGGTGACGACGATGGCGACCCACGGCGTCCGCCGGTTCGGCAGCACCCGGCCCAGCGCCGCCGGCAGCAGCCGTTGCTCGGCCAGCCCGAAGGCCATCCGGCTCGCCATGATCATCGTGAGCAGTGCGCCGTTGGCCACCGCGACCAGGGCGACGGCGCTGAACAGCCGGTCGGGGACCCCGACGTCGGCGGCGCGCACCACCTCCAGCAGCGGGCCGCTGGAGCCGGCCAGCTGCCCCGGGTCGACGACGACGGAGGCGGCCAGCCCCACCAGGACGTACAGCACCCCGGCGGTCAGCAGCGCGCCGAACAGCGCCCTCGGGTAGACCCGGCGCACGTCGCGGACCTCCTCGGCCACGTTGGCGGAGGTCTCGAACCCGACGAACGAGTAGTAGGCCAGGACCGCGGCGGCCAGCACCGCCGACGCCATCGACGTCCCCTCGGGGAACTCGGTGACCCGGCCGACGTTGCCGTCCCCGCGGCCGAGCACCAGCGCCCCCAGCACCACGATCAGCACCAGGCCCGAGGACTCGACCAGCGTCATGACCATGTTCGCCCGCAGCGACTCCTGGATGCCGCGGGCGTTGAGCGCCGCCACCAGGGCGAGGAACACCAGCGCCGCCGGGACCGCCGGGACGTCGAGGAAGACCCCGAGGTAGTCGCCGGCGAAGGCCAGCGCGAGCCCGGCCGCGCTGGTCACGCCGGCCGCGAGCATGCAGAACCCGACGAGGAAGGCGATCTCCGGCCGCCGGAACGCCTTCTCCGCGAAGACCGCCGAGCCGCCGGCACTCGGGTACTTCGTCACCAGCTCGGCGTAGGACGCCGCCGTCAGCAGGGAGAGCAGCAGCGCGACGAGCAGCGGCACCCAGATCGCGCCGCCGACCTCCCCGGCCACCTCGCCCACCAGGGCGTACACCCCCGCGCCGAGGACGTCGCCGAGGATGAAGAGGTAGAGCAGTCGGCCGCCGACCGACCGCTTCAGGCGCGTGTCGGGCTCCGCTTCGGGAGCGGCGGGCGGCGCAGAGGTGTCCGGGCGCTGGGTCACCGATCGAGTCTCAGGAGCCCGACGACGTCCGGCAACCGGGGCGCGGGGACGTCCCTCGTCCGGCCGACACGCCCGCGCGTCGTCCGTGTCGCCGGGATGACCGCACCCCCGGACGGACCGTTCCACGCTCGGGGAACCGCTGCTTGTCGACAAGCGACCGGTGCGGAGGAGGGGTCGCCGAACCGTTCCGGCGACCCCCGCAACGGTTCGGTCACGCGCTCCGGGAGGGGTGTCCCGACGGGCCGTTCCGCAGGGCCCCGCTGCCTACCTTTCTCCTTGTCCGCGGCACCTTCCCCCGCTGCCGCGGCCACTACGTGAGGAGGCGACATGACGAACGGACGGACCCCCCGGTCCTCGTCGTCGTCCTCCGACGAGCACACGCTGAGCGGCCTGCTCACCGTGCTCGAGCGCGCCGACGCGCTTCCCTCGGCGGGGCGGTCCCGTCCCCGCCGCGCGGTCCTGCACACCTCGGCGGGCGCCCGCGGTCAGCGGCTGCGGCAGCCGGCCCGGCCGGTCCCCGCCCCGCGCCTGCGGCCGACCGCGCAGCCGGTCCCCGTGCGGGCGACCGCCCCGGCGCCGGTGATGTGGCGGCGGGACCTCGCGGACGCACCGGCACCCGTCGCGCCGCCGGCCCTTCCCGCCCCGCAGCCCGGGCTGGTCCGGCGCCTGGCCCTGTGGGGCGCCGGCCCGGAGGGCGAGCACCTGGCCTGGAACCGTCCGCGCCCGAGGACCGCCCCGGCCCCGGTGTCCGTGCCCACGGTGGCCGGCCCGCCGCGGCCCTCGCTGCGGGCGGCCGCGGCCGGGCGGCTCCGCCGGCAGGTCCGGCGCCTGGCCCTCTGGGGCGCCGGTGCCGACGGTCAGCACCTCGCCTGGAACGCGCCGCCTCCGCCGCGCGTCTACTCCGCCCGGCTCCCGGTCCGCCCGGCGAGCTCCGGGGTGGTGCGGCTGACCGCACTGCCCAGCACCCCCACGATCAAGCCCGCGGCGTCTTCCCCCGCCGCGGCGCTCTCTCCGGCCCTCCACCTCCGGGCGGCCGGTTCCCTCTCCCGGGCTGCGGCCCGGCCTCCCCGGGCGTCGCAGCCTCGGGCATCGGAGCTCACCGGATGGCCCGCCGTCCGACCGGAGCCCTGCCCCGCACTGCCAGCGCCGTCCGGCTGGCCGGTCCGAGAACCCGGCGTCCGGGCCTGCGCGCGCAGCCCGGGCCGCGCCCGGACACGCGGCGATCCGCCCGCGTGCCGGGTCCGGGGCTCGCCTCCCTGACCCGCTCCGGCACAGCACATCCGGCCGACCCCGGCCGCCGTCCTCCAGGCACCGCACCGCCGGAAACCGGCCGCATCCCGCGGCCGCGACCGTCGACCCGCGTCGCCGACTCCTCAGCTCCCCCCTGGCCGTCCGCCAGGCGCCCCCGGCCCACTCCCGACGGTGCACGCCCGCACCGCCCGCCAGACCGCACCGCAGTACGTACGCGCCTCGACCTCCCGCCGACCCTGCTCCCGAGCAGCGGCGAGCGGACCCTCCAGGGAGGCGCAGACGGACCGCGGTGCGAGCAGGCAGGCGACGCGGGACCGGTCCGCGGAGTGGCCCACAGGTCCAGCCGGTGCCCGTGATCGGGTCTCCGACCGGCTCCGACCTGGCCGGCAGGCGACGCGCGGTCCGCGAGGGAGACGAGGACTCGTCGCAGACCGGTCGCCGTCCGCTCCGGTGGTGGGCCCCGGTGCTCCTGGACGGCGAACGGGCGGCGGCCGCGGACGGACCCGGTCCGTCCGCATCGACAACCCCTGGCGGGCGCTCGTCCGGGACCCCGATCCACAGCAGCGATCGGGTCTCCCGGGCGGCGCCCGCCGTCGTCGTCCCCGGCCTCGGGCCGCCGGCGTGGCCGGCCGCCGCGGCCGGTGTCCTGCCGCACACCGGCTGGCCGGAGCAGGCCCGCTGTGGGAGAAAGAACGGGATGAACGGGCCGGGCGCATCGCGGTGAGACCGCCCCCGTCCCGTCCGGTACCGCAGGACGGCCCGCCGGGCACCGCGGACGCGGCCCAGCGGCTGCGCCTGGAGCTCGCCGTCGAGGCGGCCGGCATCGGCAGCTTCGACTGGGACCTCGTCTCCGGCCGGCTCGACTGGGACGACCGGCTGGTCGAGCTCTTCGGCTACGCGCGCGAGGAGTGGGACGAGCGGATCGAGGCGTTCCTCGGCCGTCTGCACCCCGACGACCGGGACGCCACCACGGCCGCTCTGCAGCAGGCCGTCGAGACCTGTGGCGCCTACGACGCCGAGTTCCGGGTGGTCCTGCCCGGCGGGGACACCCGCTGGGTGCGCGGCCGCGGACGGGCCCTGTGCGACGAGAGCGGCGCCGCCGTGCGGCTGCTGGGCGCCGCCTACGACACCACCAGCGCCCGCGCCGCCGACCTGCACGTCGCCCGGGTGCTCGAGGCGATGAACGAGGCGTTCTTCTCCCTGGACCGGGAGTGGCGGTTCTCCTACGTCAACCGCCGGGCCGAGCAGGTGCTCCAGCGCACTCGCTCCGAGATGGTCGGCGGCGACATCTGGGAGCTGTTCCCGCACGCGGTCGACAGCGCCTTCGAGACCCACTACCGCGGCGCCGTGACGACGGGTGAGGTCCGGGTCTTCGAGGCGTACTACCCCGCACCGCTGGACGCCTGGTATGAGGTCCGGGCGTGGCCGAGCCCCGACGGGCTGTCGGTCTACTTCCTGGACGTCACCGAGCGCCGCCGCGCCGAGGACAGGGCGCGCGAGGCCGCCGGCCGGCTGCGCGCCATCGCCGAGATCAGCGCGGCGATGGTGGAACAGCTCGGCCGGGTGCAGGACCAGCGCGCGGCGCTCCAGCGGGTCACCGAGGCGGTCGTGCCCGTCTTCGCCGACTGGGCGATCGCCACCCTCATCGACGAGGACGGCCGCCTGCACGACGTCGCCAGCTGGCACGCCGACCCCGCGCAGCGCGCGGCGACGGTCCGGTACGCCGAGCTGCGCCTGTCGTCGGTGCAGGACGACGCTCCCGTGCTGCGGTCGCTGGCCTCCGGCCAGGCGCTGCGCGTGGACGACGTCCCGGCGGCGATCCGCCCGACGCTTCCGGCCGGCGAGGTGCGCGACGTCTTCGACCGGCTCGCACCGCGCACCGCCCTCACGCTGCCCATGACCGCGCACGGCCGGACCCTCGGCGCGCTGAGCCTGTACCGCGGAGCGGGCCGCCGCCCGGCGGACGACGCGGACGTCGCCGCGGCCCGCGAGGTCGCCGAGCGCGTGGCGCTCGCCCTGGACAACGCCCGCCTGCACGACCAGCAGCGCCGGCTGGCCGAGGAGCTGCAGCGCAGCATGCTCACCGCGCCGCCGCGACCGGACCACGCCGAGGTCGTCGTCCGCTACCTGCCGGCCGTGGAGGCCGCGCAGGTCGGCGGCGACTGGTACGACGCCTTCCTCCAGCCCGGCGGCGCCACGGTGCTGGTCATCGGCGACGTCGTGGGCCACGACATCGCCGCGGCCGCCGCGATGGGCCAGCTGCGCGGCCTCGTGCGGGGGATCGCGTTCCGCGAGGGAGCGACGCCGGCCACCGTGCTCACCGACCTCGACGTCGCCGTCCACGGGCTGGAGATGCACACGATGGCCACCGCGATCGTGGCCCGCATCGAGCAGTCCCCCGAGCAGCGCGCGGCGGGGACGACGACGCTGCGGTGGTCCAACGCCGGGCACCCGCCGCCGCTGCTGCTGCGCGGGGACGGCGTCGTCGAGGAGCTGTCCCGGTCGCGGGCGGAACTGATGCTCGGGGTCGACCCCGCGGCGCGGCGCACCGACTCCGAGGTCACGATCGACCGGCCGGCGACCGTGCTGCTCTACACCGACGGCCTGGTCGAGGCCCGGGACCAGGGGCTCGACGAGGGCATCGCGGCGCTGCGCGAGGCGCTGGCCGACCTGGGCGACCGGCCGCTGGCCGAGCTCTGCGACGGGCTGCTCGCCCGCCTGCGGCCGCACGGCGTCGCCGACGACGTCGCCCTGGTCGCCGTCCGGCTGCACCCGGAGGACCGCCCGCGTCCGCCCGAGGCCGGCTCGACGCACGTGCCGCCGGTCCCGGGCGCCTGACCTCGCCCGGACTCGTCAGGGGGTCGCGGGAACCGCTCCGGCCAGGACGTCCCGGACCGTCCGCGGCTCTCGCCGGAGGAGGTCGCCGAGCAGTGGGTCGACGCCGGCGAAGAAGCCGTCGCGCGCGGCCAGGTGGATCCCGAGGGTGAAGCGGGCGAGGAACTCCGACTGGCCCGCGGCGACCGCGCCGGTGACCCACTCCTCGGGTTCCACGACCTCGCACTCGATCCGCTGCCCTGACAGGTCCGAGGCGATCTCGGCGATCTCCGCGAACGTCGGTGCAGTTCCTGCGGTGAGCGTCACCGGCCCGTCGAACGCGCCGTCGGAGGTGAGGACGGCGGCGGCTGCCTCCGCGGCGTCCTCCCGCGCCGTCCAGGACACCGGCCCGTCGGCCGGCACGACGATGCGGCCGGTCTCGCGCCAGGGCCCGGTGAGCCAGCCGAGGGAATGGGCGTAGAAGCCGTTGCGCAGCGCCGTCCACGCGACCCCGGAGCCGGCGAGCACCTGCTCGGTGGCGGCGTGGTCGCGCGCCGGGCCGAACGGGCTGTCGGCGGCCGCACCCTGGTGGCTGGTGTAGAGGATCCGTCCGGCCCCGGCGTCGACGGCTGCCTCGATGGCGGTGCGGTGCAGGGCCACGGCGTCGGCCCCCGGGTCGCTGGCGGAGACCAGCAGCACCTGGTCGGCGCCCCGGAAGGCATCGGCGAGGGTCGCCGGGTCCGCGTAGTCGCCACGGCGGACCTCCACGCCCCGGGCGGCGAACCGGTCGGCGCGGGACACGTCCCGGACGGCGACCGCGATGTCGCGCGCCGGCAGCCGGTCCATCAGGTGGTCGACGGTCGCCCCGTTCAGGGCGCCCGTTGCTCCGGTGACGACGATCATGACGATCTCCTCGCTATCGATGGAAACACAACGACCGTATCACTGATATTTCCATCGATAACAATCCGCCGTTATCGTGGTCCCGTGGACGGGGTGAGCGGGCGCTCAGAGACGCGGGAGCGGATCGTCGATGCCGCGGCCCTCCTGCTCCGCGACCACGGGACGTCGGCGGTGACCACCCGGCGGGTGGCCGAGGCGGCCGGCGTCCAGGCCCCTGCCATCTACCGGCTCTTCGGCGACAAGGACGGCCTGCTCGACGCGGTCGCCGAGCACGTGCTCGCGGACTTCGTCGCCCAGAAGGCGGCGGTGGTGGAGGCAGCCGCAGCGGGCGATGTCGACCCCCTCGAGGACCTCCGCGCCGGCTGGCGGGCCCAGATCGAGTTCGGGCTCGCCCACCCGGCGCTCTTCCGGCTGCTCAGCGACCCCGAGCGGGGACTGCACTCACCCGTCGTCCGTTCCGGGCTGGAGGTGCTGGAGGCCCGGGTGCACCGGGTCGCGGCGACCGGGCGGCTGCGGGTGAGCGAGCGGCGCGCCGTCGGCCTCGTGCAGGCCGCCGGGACCGGGGTCCTGACCGTGCTGTTGTCCACGCCGGCAGAGGAGCGTGACGAGGGTCTCGCCGAGGCTGCGTACGAGGCCGTGCTCCGCGAGGTCCTCACCGATCCGGAGCAGCCGACGGTCTCGGCTCGAGGAGGCACGGCGGCGGCGGCCGTGGCGCTCCGCGCGGTCGCGCCCCGGCTGGACGCGCTGAGCCCGGCGGAGCAACGGCTCTTGAGCGAGTGGCTCGACCGGATCGTCGACGACCCCGCGCGCGGTCCTGGCTAGGCGGGGAGGACCGCCCAGACGTGCTTCGCGCCGTTCTCGACGTACCAGCCGTGCGCGCTGGAGAGCTCGGCGATCAGGTAGAGCCCCAGCCCGCCCTCGCTCGGGTCGCGGCCGACGGCCGGGGTGGGTGGCTGGTCGGCGGCCGCGTCGGAGACCTCGAGCAGCCAGGCGGACTCCGCGCGGCGGACCGCGGCGCGCACGTCCCCACCGCCGTGGCGCAGGGCGTTGGAGGCCATCTCGTCGAGGGCCAGCACCAGCTGGTCGCGCAGTTCGGCTGCGGCCGCGGTGCCGAGGAGCTCTCTCAGCTCCGCCCGCATCTGCGGCAGCTCGGCGATCTCCGAGAGGTCCCAGGTGCGGCCGTGCGAGGCGGGGGGCGGGGTCGCGGGCAGCCAGATGGACCCGGCCGGCTCCCGTGTCACGCCCGTGCTACCTCGCATCCTCGCGCCGGCCATCGGCTGGACCGAACACCTGCGTATGCGCCGGGGGTGGGGCACCTAAACGCGCGGGTGACCGGCATCACCGGCGCCGGGTGCATCCGGTCCGCCGCCGGGCGCGGCCAGCGCTGCGAGGTACCCGGCGACGAGGGAGGGATCGCGCATGACCGGGCCCATGACGGCGATCCCGGTGGCACCGGCGCGCAGGCAGTCGGCGGCGTCGGCGGGCGTGACCCCACCGAGGGCGTAGACCGGTGGCGCGCCCGGGACCAGCCGGGCCAGGCCGGCCGCTCCGAGGGCGGGACCGTGGCCGGGCTTGGACGCCGTCGCGTGCACCGGGGAGACGAACACCCAATCGCAGCCCTCGGCCGCCGCAGCGGCGACCTCGGCGGCGTCGTGGCAGGAGCGGCCGACCAGCGCCGGCGGCGGCGCCGGGAGGAGGTCACGAGCTGACAGGTGCACCGCCGGCCGGCCGGACGAGCCGTCGGCGCCGGCCCACACCAGCAGCCCGCCGACCGGCGCGAGCAGCGCGGCCAGCGCCTCGGCCAGGCGGGCCCGCTCCTCGAGCGGCAGGTCCTTCTCCCGCAGGACGACCGCCCGCGCACCGGCGTCGACCGCCGCGCCCACCGTCTCCGGCAGGGACGCGCGGGACTGGGTGCGGTCGGTGAGCACCAGCAGCCGGGGGAGGGTCACAGCTGGGGCAGGCCCTCGAACTGGGTGGACGCCTGTGCGTGCCATCGCCGGGGGATCCGTCCCGCCAGCATCGCCGAGCGGCCGGCCTCCACCGCCTGCCGCATGGCCAGCGCCATCCGCTCGGGATCGCGGGCACGGGTGACCGCCGAGGCGAGGAGGACGGCGTCGCAGCCGAGCTCCATGGCCAGCGCGGCGTCGGAGGCGGTGCCGACCCCCGCGTCGAGGACGACCGGCACCGACACCGCCTCGCGCAGCAGGGCGATGTTGTGCGGGTTCCGGATGCCCAGGCCGCTGCCGATCGGGGAGCCCAGCGGCATGACGGCGGCGCACCCGGCGTCGGCCAGCCGGCGGCCGAGGACCGGGTCGTCGGTCGTGTACGCGAACACGCGGAACCCGTCGTCCACCAGCTGCTCGGCGGCGTCCAGCAGCTCGACCGCGTCGGGCAGCAGGGTGTGCTCGTCGCCGATGACCTCCAGCTTCACCCAGTCCGTGCCGAACGCCTCGCGCCCGAGCCGGGCGGCGAGCACCGCCTCGCGCGCCGTCCGGCAGCCGGCGGTGTTGGGCAGCAGCCGTACACCGCAGCGGTCCAGCACCTGCATCATCGCCGCGTCCGCGGACGCCTCGACCCGGCGCAGCGCGACGGTCACGATCTGCGTGCCGGAGGCGCGCACCGTCCGCTGCAGGGCCTCCATGCTCGTGATGCCGCCGGTGCCCAGCACCAGCCGCGAGGTGAACGTCTCCCCGCCCACCTCGAGGTCGTGGTCGGCCATCGTCACCCTCCCGCCGTCGGGGCCAGCACCTCGAGCACGTCGCCCTCGGCGAGGTCCGTCGTCTCCCACGCACTGCGCGGCACCACGTCGCCGTTGCGGGCGACCGCCACCCGGGAGTGGCCGCTCGTCCGTGCAGCCACGAGTGCCGCCACCGTCGCGCCGTCCGGGATCTCCGCCCTCGCGCCGTTGACCCTCACCTGCATGTCCTCACCCGAACCTCGAGACGTCGAAGGGAGCGGCGAGCGCGGGCGTCTCGCCGGAGACCAGCAGGTCGGCCACCAGCTCGCCGGTGAGCGGGGTGAGCAGGACCCCGTTGCGGTGGTGACCCGAGGCGAGCACGAGCCCGGGCACGTCGGTGGAACCCAGCACCGGGGCGTTGTCGGGGGTGCCGGGCCGCCACCGCGCCAGGGTCTCCACCAGCTCGAGCTCGGTCACCCCGGGCACGACCTCGATCGCGTCGTGCAGCAGGTCGTGCACGCCGCCGGCGGTGACGGTGGCGTCGAAGCCGCGCTCCTCCACCGTGGCGCCGACGACCAGCCCGTCGTCCCCCTGCGGCACGAGGTAGACCGAGCGGCCGCGGACCAGCGCCCGGACGGTGCCGTCGAGCAGGCCGGCCGCGCCGCGCAACCGCAGGATCTGGCCCTTCACCGGCCGCACCGGCACGGTGGGGGCGCCGGGCAGGGCGCCGCTGTGCGCGCCGAGCGCCAGCACGACCGCCCCGGCGCGGACCTCCCCGCCCCCCTCGAGCGCCAGCCCGCAGGCCCGGCCGTCGCCGGTGAGCAGACCGGCCGCCCGGGCCCGCACCAGGCGCACGCCCGCCGCCTCGGCGGCCGCCAGCAGGACGGGGTGCAGCTCGCGGGGGTCGACGGACAGGTCCCCGGCGACGTGCACCGCGGTGCGCACCCGCGGGGTGAGCGAGGGCTCGCGCCGGCGTGCCTCGCGCCCGGTCAGCCGGTGCACCTCCAGGCCGAGTTCCACGTGGAACCCGTGCAGGTCGGCCAGGGCGCGGGCGTCGTCGTCGTCGAACCCGACGACAAGCGTGCCGGCGGGCCGCAGCACCACGTCCCGGCCGGTGGCCGCGGCCAGCTCGCCGAGGAAGGCGGGGTAGCGCTCCAGCGAGGCCTGGCACAGCCGCAGCAGCGCCTCCTCGCCGTAGCCGGCCTCCGACACCGGCGCGAGCATCCCGGCGGCGGCGCGGGAGGCCCCACCGCCCGGGGCGTCGTCCACCACCGTCACCGACAGGCCGCGCTGGGCCGCCCGCCAGGCGACCGAGAGCCCGATCAGCCCGGCGCCGGCGACGACGACGTCGGTCACCGGGTCGCCCGCCTCCCGCGCCGTGCGGCCGGCCAGCAGAGCAGCGCGGTCAGTGCCGCCGCGACGCCGAGGCTGATCAGCGACGCCGACCAGCCGTTGGCCGGGTCGATGCCCAGGTCGGTCTGCCGGGCGGTCCACCACGTCGTCCACCACGAGCCCGGCCCGCTGAAGTACGTGGGCAGCGTCAGCTGGTAGGCGACGAAGCCGGCCGCCCAGGGCAGCAGGAACGCCGGGCGGGCGCGGGCGGTGTCGGAGGTGTCCCAGGCCCCGCGGGGGGTGAGCGCGTAGGCGACGCCGAAGACGCCGACCAGCGGGACGAACACCGCGCCGATCAGGAACAGGAACGGCTCGTAGGCGGCGATGTCGAAGGTCAGCGCCAGGACCGTCGCCAGGGTGCCGACGACGACCGCGAGCACCCGCCGGTCGGCCCGCGGGACGACGTTCTGCGCCGAGACCGCGGTCGAGTAGAGGTTGGCGAAGACCTCGTCGAGCTCCACGGCGACCAGCACCAGCACGGCCACGGTGCCCAGCGGCACCGCGAGCAGCGCGTCGACGACGTCGAGCCCGGAGCTGCCGTAGGCGGCCAGCGCCAGCACGCCGAGGGTGAACATCACGACCGTGGCCAGGCCGTAGCCGATGCTCGCGCCGGCGAAGGCAGCGCGGCCGGTGCGCACGTGCCGGGTGTAGTCGGCGGCCAGCGGGAACCAGGAGATCGGCAGCGCGATGACGATGTCGGCCGCGGTCCAGAACGACGTGGCGGCGCCGTCGGTCAGCTCGGGCAGCCCCTCCGCCAGCACCTCGACGAACAGGTAGCCGATCGCCAGGACCGCCGCCCAGATCGCGTACCGGGCCAGCACCCGGACGACGCCGAGCGGGCGCAGGGCCATGAGCGTGGCCAGGACGCCGGCGCCGAGGACGAACGGCCAGCGCGGCGCGTCCAGCACCCGGGACGCCGCCTCCGCGATGATCACGATCTCGAAGGTCGCCCAGCCGACGCACTGCACCAGGTTGAACGCCGTCGGCACCCAGGAGGTGCGCCGGCCGAGCAGGCCGCGCAGCAGCACCATCGCGGGCACGCCCTCGCGGGCGCCGGCGGCGGCGCCGACGCCGAGCAGCAGCGCCCCGATGGCCGCGCCGACGACGACGGCGCCGAGCGTCTCGGCCAGCGGCCGCCCGGGCAGGACGACGTAGACCGCGGCGACCGGCAGCAGCAGGCTGACGCCGAGGTTGCCCCACAGACCCAGGGAGTCCCGGAGCCCGAGCGAGCGGGTCGGCGGTTCGCCGAGGGTCAGGGGGGCATCGGCCCCGGCAGGGGACGTACGGACGGCGTCGCTCATGGCTGCTCCCTACGCCGGCATTACCCGGTCAGGTTCCAGCGGTCGGCGGCGCCTTCAGCCGCCCTCTCAGCCCGGTCGACCCGAGCTCCCGCACAGTGCGGGGGAACTGTAGCCCCGCCCGTACGGTGGCGCCGTGCCGACGTCGGACCTGCTCAGCGACCACCGCGACGCCTGGGCGTCGGCCACGGCGCACCCGTTCCTCCTCGGGGTGCGCGACGGGAGCCTGCCCGCCGGGGCCTTCGACACGTGGCTCGTGCAGGACCGGCACTACGTCACCGACCTGCTGCGGTTCCAGGCCCGGCTGCTGGCCCGGGCCCCGCGGCCGGTGCAGGCGGTGCTGGCCGCCGGCGCCGTCGCGCTCGTCGAGGAGCTGGACTGGTTCGAGGAGCTGGCCGCGCGCCGGGGGCTGGACCTCGACGCGCCGCGGCTGCGCGCGACGACCGCCTACGGCGACCTGCTGCGGCGGCTCGACGGCGCCGACGTCGCCGCGGCCCTCACCGCGCTCTGGGCGGTCGAGCGGGTCTACCTCGACGCCTGGACGGTCGCCGCGCCCGGCGCCCCGGAGTACGCCCCGTACGTCGAGCACTGGACGACGCCCGGGTTCGCGGCCTACGTCGACGGGCTGGCGGCGGCGGCCGACGCGCTCGGCGGGCGGCACGACGACGTCGTCCTCGAGGTGCTCGCCGCCGAGGTCGCCTTCTGGGGCATGGCGCTGGACGCCGCGTGAGCCTCGCCCGCCGCCTGTGGTCCGGCTCCGCCGACCTGGCCGACGCCGCCCTCGGCCACGCGTTCGTGGGCGGCCTGGCCGACGGGTCGCTCCCGCGCGAGCGCTTCGCCGGCTACGTCGCCCAGGACGCGTTCTTCCTGCAGGCCTTCGCCCGCGGCTACGCCATGGCCGTCGTCCGCAGTCCCGACCGGGCCGGGCTGGAGGCGTTCGCCGACCTGCTCGCCGGGGTCCGCGAGGAGCTGCGGCTGCACGACGGCTACGCCGCGCGATGGGGCATCGACCTGGCGACCGTCGAGCCGGCCCCGGCGACGGCGGCCTACGCCGACTTCCTGCTCGCCACCGCGGCCACCGCCGGCCTGGGCGAGATCTGCGCGGCGATGACGCCCTGCATGCGGCTCTACGCCTTCCTCGGGCAGTCGCTGGCCGGGCGCTCCGCCGAGCCGTACGCCGAGTGGGTGGCCACCTACGCCGACCTCGGGTTCGAGCAGCTCGCGGTCACGCTGGAGGAGCTGCTCGACCGGTACGCCGCCGACACCCCCGCCGTGGCGCGGGCGTACCGGCGGGCGATGGAACTGGAGGTGGCGTTCTTCGACGCGGCAGCCCACTGACCGCTTGCTAGGTTCGGCTCCGACACGGGGTGCCCGCGCACCGGGCTGAGATGACACCCGTCGAACCTGCCCAGGTCATGCTGGCGAAGGGATGTCACGTGGACGCCACCGCGCTCGCCGCCGCACGCAGTGCGCTCACCGAGGGCGCACCGCTCGTGCACTGCCTCACCAACACCGTCGTGCAGACCCTGACCGCGAACGTGCTGCTCGCCGTCGGCGCCGCGCCCGCGATGGTCGTCGCGCCGGAGGAGGCGGGCGACTTCGCCGCGATCGCGTCGGCGCTCCTGGTCAACGTCGGCACGGTGCACGGGCAGTCGGCCGAGGCCATGCGGATCGCCGTCCGCTCCGCCGACGCGGCCGGCACGCCGTGGGTGCTGGACCCGGTGGCGGTCGGCGGTCTGCGCTTCCGCACCGACCTGGCCGTCGAGCTGGCGCTGGGCGGCCCCGCCGTGGTCCGGGGCAACGCCTCGGAGGTGATGGCGCTGGCCGGCACGGGCGCGGGCGGGCGGGGCGTGGACTCCACGGCGACCGCGGACGACGCGCTCGAGGCGGCCGTCGCCCTCAGTGCCCGGACCGGCGGCGTGGTGGCGGTCAGCGGGCCGGTGGACCTGGTCACCGACGGTTCGCGGGTCGTGCGGGTCGGCGGGGGGCACCCGCTGCTGACCCGCACCACCGGGGCCGGCTGCGCGCTCGGGGCGCTGACCGCGGCCTACGTCGCCGCGGCGGGGGACCGGCTGACCGGCGCGGTCGCCGCGCACGCGCACGTGGCGCTCGCCGCCGAGGCCGCGGCCGCGGTCTGCTCGGGCCCCGGCACCTTCGCCGCCGCGTGGGTGGACGCGCTCGACGCCGTGACCCCGGAGGACCTGCTGCGCGCCCAGGTCCGGGACGAGTCGTGAGGCCGGGCCTCGACCCGACCCTCTACCTGGTCACCGACACGGTCCTGTCGCGTCCGCGGACCGTGCCCGACGTCGTCCGCGCGGCGGTCGCCGGCGGGGTCACGGCGGTGCAAGTGCGGGACAAGACCGCCTCGCGCCGCGAGCTGTACGAGCTGACGTTGGCGGTGCGTGCCGTGCTCCCCCCGGGCGTCGTGCTGTTCGTGGACGACGCGGTGGACGTCGCCCTGCTCGCCGGGGCGGACGGCGTGCACGTCGGCCAGGACGACCTGCCTCCGGCCGAGGTCCGTGCCCTGATCGGCCCCGACCGGCTGCTCGGGCTGTCCGCGGGGACGCCGGAGGAGATGGCGGCCGCGCTCGCGCTGCCGCCGGGCACCGTCGACCTGGTCGGCATCGGGCCGGTGTGGGCGACCCCCACCAAGCCCGACGCGGGCACCGGGCTCGGCCCCTCGGGGGTGGCCGCGCTGGCCGCCGAGGCGCGGGCCGCCGGGCTGCCGTCCGTCGCGATCGGCGGGATCTCTGCTGCCAACGCCGCGTCGGTGACCGGCGTGGACGGCGTCTGCGTGGTCTCGGCGATCTGCGCGGCGGACGACCCCACCGCGGCCGCGCGGGAGCTGCGGGCGGTGCTGGCCCCGTGACCGCCGTCGCGCTGACCATCGCCGGCAGCGACCCCAGTGGCGGCGCCGGCATCCAGGCCGACCTGAAGACCTTCAGCGCGCTCGGCGTCTACGGCACCGCGGTGCTCACCGCCCTGACCGCGCAGAACACCCGCGGGGTGACCGGCGTGCACGCCGTCCCGGCGGCGTTCGTGGGCGAGCAACTGCGCACGCTGCTGGACGACGTGCCGGTGGGCGCCACCAAGCTCGGCATGCTCGGGACGGCGGACGTCGTCCGCGAGGTGGCGGCGGTGCTGGCCGAGCGGCGGCCGGGGCCGGTGGTGTGCGACCCGGTGATGGTCGCGACGAGCGGCGACCGGCTGGTCGGCCAGGACGCCGTCGACGCCATCCGCACCGAGCTGCTGCCGCTGACCCAGCTCGTCACGCCGAACGTGCCCGAGGCGGCCGCGCTGCTCGACGGGGTCCCGGCGACGTCGGTGGAGGAGATGGTCGAGCAGGCGCGGGCGCTGCTGTCCCTCGGGCCGGGCGCCGTGCTGCTCAAGGGCGGGCACCTGGGCGGTCCGGAGAGCGTCGACGTCCTGGCGACCGCGGACGGCGTCACCGTCACCCGGCGGCCGCGGGTCGCCACGTCGTCCACCCACGGCACCGGCTGCACGCTGTCCTCGGCGATCGCCGCGCTGGTGGCCCGGGGGGTCGGTGGCCCGGGCGCCTGGGAGCCGGTCGTGGAGCAGGCCCGCGACTACCTCCAGGAGGCGCTGGCGGCGGGGGAGTCGCTCGGCATCGGCTCCGGCCACGGCCCGGTGCACCACTTCGCCCGCTGGTGGCCGGCCGGCTGACTCGAGGAGTCAGCTGACGAAGCCCACGATCAGATGGGCGTTCAGGCCGATGATCAGCGCGGCCACGACCGAGCCGGCGACGGTGGTGATCCGCCGGTTCACCCAGCCGCCCATCAGGTCCCGCCGGCTGGTCAGCCACAGCAGCGGCACCAGCGCGAACGGGATGCCGAAGCTCAACACCACCTGCGACCAGACCAGCGCGGTCGTCGGGTCCCCGCCGAGGACCAGGACCGCCAGCGCCGGGGCGAGGGTGATCAGCCGGCGCGCGAGCACCGGGATGTGCCGGCGCAGGAAGCCGGCCATCACGACCTGCCCGGCGTGGGTGCCGACGGACGACGACGCGAAGCCCGACGCCAGCAGGGCCAGCGCGAAGGCGATCGACGCCCCCGCGCCCAGCTGGTCGCCCAGCCCGGCGTGCACCGACTCCAGCGAGTCGGCCTGGTCCCCGCCGGTGAACAGCTGCGCGGCGATGACCAGCATGGCGGCGTTCACCAGGCCGGCCAGCCCCATCGCGAGCAGCACGTCGAGGCGCTGCGCCTTGAGCAGCCGGCTGCGGCCCTCCTGGGTCCGGCCGGCGGTGACGACGTCGCCGTAGCGGCCCGGGGTCAGCGCGGAGTGCACGTAGATCACGTGCGGCATGACGGTCGCCCCGAGGATGCCGGTGGCCAGCACCAGGCTGTCGGGCCCCTCGAAGCTCGGCACCATCCCGCCGGCCACCCCGCCGAGGGAGACCCCTGACCCGAGGAGCGTGTAGAGGAACCCGCCGCCGATCACGAGCAGCAGGCCGGTGATGACCCGCTCGAACGGCCGGTGGCCGCGGGACTGCGCGCCCAGCAGCAGGAACGCGACGACGGCGGTGATCACCCCGCCGATCGGCAGCGGCACCCCGAAGAGCAGGTCGAGCGCCACCGCGCCGCCGACGATCTCGGCCAGGTCGGTGGCGATCGCGACGGCCTCGGCCTGCACCCACAGCATCCGGGTCACCGGCTTCGGCATCCGCTCGCGGCAGAGCGTGGCCAGGTCGCGGCCGGTCGCCAGGCCCAGCTTCGCTGTCAGCGACTGGATCAGCATCGCCATCAGGTTGGCCGCGACGATCACCCACAGCAGCGTGTATCCGAAGGCCGCGCCACCGGAGAAGTTGGTCGCGAAGTTGCCCGGGTCCACATAGGCGACCGCGGCGACGAAGGCCGGGCCCAGCATCGGCCAGATCCGCCGCCTGCCGGGGGCCGGCGTCGGCGTCGGAGCGGGTCGGGGGGCGCTGACGAGCGTCGTCGGCAGGACGGCGGCCTCGGTCTTGGAGAGGTACACGGCGGCCTCGCAGGGGCGGGAGGGTGGGCTGGCGCTCCTCTCCTGCCCGGCGGGGGTGTCACTCCCGGGCCACCCCGTGGCCCCCGGGGGCCGAAGTCGCGTTGGCCGTCCGGTCGTCCTGCACCACCGTTGCGTAGCATCTTGCTACGGCGTAGCATCCTGCTACAGGAGGTGGCGTGGTGAAGACAGTGGCAGACCGCCCGACCCGGGTCGCGGCGGACTTGTTGGAGGCTGCTGCGGCCGAGGGCGAGCGACAGTCCCGTTCGGCCAAGCAGCAGCTCGACCATTGGGCCCGCGTCGGTCGGGCCGTCTCCATGCAGACCTCCCTGGCTCGTCGCCGGGTCGAGGCCGCTCTCGCCGGGGAGCTCGACGAGCGCGAGCTGAGTGGGGACGAACGGGTGGTGTTCAACGCCGAGCTGGATGCGTCCGTCTCCGAGGCGGCCCGCACGATCCGCTTCGGCGAGGTGCTCGCTGCCCGCGGGGTCACGACGGTCGCCCTCGACGAGCACGGCCGGCTGACGCGCTACCACCCGGACGGCACCACCAGCCTGCTCGCATAGCGCCCCGGTGCGTCTGGACCTGGTGGTCGGCCCCAACGGTGCCGGGAAGTCCACCTTCGTCGAGCTCGTGCTCGCCCCACTCCGGCCCGGGGTCACGTTCGTCAACGCCGATGTGATCGCGTCAGCCCGCTGGCCCGACGACCCATCGGGGCACGCCTACGACGCCGCCCGCGTCGCGTCCGACACCCGGGAGGCGCTGATCGCGGCCGGAGTGCCCTTCATCGCCGAGACGGTGTTCTCCCACCCGTCCAAGCTCGACCTCGTCTCCCGGGCGCAGGCGGCCGGCTACACCGTCGCGCTGCACGTGCTGCTGGTCCCGGAGCAGCTCTCGGTCCACCGGGTCCTGCACCGCGTCGCCGCCGGGGGCCACGCCGTCCCGGAGGAGAAGATCCGCAGTCGCTACGCCCGACTCTGGCCACTGGTCGCCGACGCGATCGGCCAGGCGGACCTCTCCGCCGTCTTCGACAACTCCCGTGTCGACGGGCCCGCCGAGGTGGCCAGGTTCGCCGGCGGGCTGTCGGTCGGCGCCTGTCGCTGGCCGGACTGGGCTCCGGACGAGCTCGTCCACCGCTGGCCCCGGTAGCCGACCGGCTCGGACCTCGCGCCGCTGCCCACCGGGCCGGACGCGCCTGTCGTTCTCGTTCCCCGGGCCGGATACTTGAACTCTCATCTAAATAGGCGCACACTGGGGTCACGTCACCCCGAGGGAGCCCACCGTGCCCGTCCAGCGCCTGAACCACGCCGTCCTCTACGTCCGCGACGTCGACCGCAGCGTCGCCTTCTACCGCGAGGTCCTGGGCTTCCGGCCGGTGATGGAGATCCCGGGCCGGGCCGCGTTCCTTCAGGCCGAGGGCTCGACCAACGACCACGACCTCGGGCTGTTCGCCCTGGGGGACCGTGCCGGGGCGTCGGAGGCCGGCCGTCGCACCGTGGGGCTGTACCACCTGGCCTGGGAGGTCGACACGCTCGCCGAACTCTCCCGGATCCAGGACGCGCTGCTGCAGGCCGGCGCCCTCACCGGCGCCTCCGACCACGGCACCACCAAGGCGCTCTACGCCCACGACCCCGACGGCCTGGAGTTCGAGGTGTCGTGGCTGGTGCCGGCGGACCTGATCACCCCGGAGGTGGCCGACGCCCGCGCCCGCATCGGCCGCCTCGACCTGCCCGGCGAGATCGCCCGCTACGGCGCGCAGACCCGCGGCGGCGTCGGCGTCTCCATCCCCGTCTGACGGCGGAGGAGATCCGGAGGCGTAACGCCTCCGGATCTCCTCCGGGGCAGGATCTCTTCCCGTGCAGCCCGATCAGTCACCGGAGCCCGTCGACCTGGACGGCGGAGGTCTGCGGCTGCGGCCGTGGCGCGCCGACGACCTCGACGACGCCTGGACCGCCTTCCAGGACGAGCAGATGCGCCGCTGGGGCGGGCTCGCCGTCGACTCCCGCGAGGACGCCGCCGCGTGGCTGGGCCGCCGGCTGGAGCCGGCGCCGGACCGGCTGCACTGGGCGGTCGTCGATCCGGGAACCGGTGCGCTCGCCGGATCGGTCGGCTTCTCGTTCCTCGACCCCGTCGAGGGGCTGGCCATGGTCGGCTACTGGACGGCGCCCGCCTCGCGCGGCCGCGGCCTGGCCCCGCTCGCCGTCGACACCGCCTGCCGCCATCTGTTCGCCACCACGGCCGTCGACCGGGTCGAGTTGTTCCACGCGATCGCCAACGCCGCGTCCGGCCGGGTCGCGGAGAAGGCCGGCTTCACGTGGGAGGGCCGGCTGCGCCGGTCGCACCGCTACGACGGCGTCAAGCTCGACCAGTTCCTGTGGGCGCGGCTGGCCGACGACCCGCCGCCGGCGCTCAGCAGCCGCAGCTGATCCCGGCGGGGGCGGTGAGCAGGTCGACATCGGGCCGGTGCACCCCCTCGGCCGTCTCGACCAGCAGCCCTTCCCGCGCCCAGTACTCGAAGCCGCCGATCATCTCCCGCACGCGGAACCCCAGCGTGGCGAGCGCGAGGGCGGCGCGGGTGGCGCCGTTGCAGCCGGGCCCCCAGCAGTAGGTGACGACCGGGACGGACCGGTCCAGCTCGCCGACCCGCGCGGTGATCTCCCGCCCGGGCAGGTGCACCGCGCCCGGCACGTGTCCCTGCGCCCACGACTCGGCACTCCGGCTGTCCAGCAGGACGAAGCCGGGGTCGCCCGACTCCAGGGCGGCGTGCACGTCGCTCACGTCGGTCTCCACCGCCAGACTGCGGGCGAAGTGCGCGGCGGCGTCGGCGGGGTCGGTCGTCCAGTCCAGGCTCACGCCGCGATCCTGACGGGCGGCCGGCGCGCGGACGAGCGGCCCGACTGCCGTCGTCCGCACCGTTCCTGCCAACCCGAGTCGCCCGAGTGGAGTGCGAGAGGCGAGGAAACCTCGCTCCAGGCACTCCATCAGCGGCTAGCGGCGGCGGCGCGGGGGGTCCAGCGGCACGGCCAGGCCGTCCGGCGGCGGCGCGTCCAGCGCCGCGCGGACGTCGTCCCGTTCCGGCGCGAACCCGGCCCCGGCGAGCACGACGTCGCGGACCAGGGCGTGCCACAGCCCCGACCGGCGGACCATCGAGTGCCCGCCGGCGACGGTGAACCGGGCGATCCGCGCGCCGGCCCGCTGCGCCCGCACCGCGTAGTCGGCCGACAGGCGGGTGGGCACCCACCGGTCGCCGCGGCCGTGGAGCAGGACGACGGTCCGCCCGCGCAGGTGGCCCACCGGCTCGCCCGGCGGTGTCCACGGCGCCAGCGCGCAGACCGCGGCGACCCCGGGCTCCCCGCCGGCGCGCAGCACCGCCCGGCCACCCATCGAGTGCCCGACGAGGACGACGGGGAGGTCGTCGCCGTGCTCGGCGCGGATCCGTTCCAGCGCCCACCGGACGTCGGCGTAGGGGTCGGCGGCGACCCCGTTCCAGCCGGCCACCCGGTAGCGCAGCAGGTAGGTGTCCAGTCCCCGCGGCCCGACCGACCGCCGCACGAACTCCTCGATCGCGCGCATCCGCAGCAGGGACAGCGCCCGCTCGCGCGGCGGCTGGACGCTCTCCACCGTGCCGCCGTGGCAGAACAGCGCCACGGCGCGGGCGGTCCCCGGTGCCGCGGCGTGCTCGAGGGCCGGGGCGAACGCGGAGGTCACGGCGCGTCGGGCGCGAGCCGGACGACCATCTTCCCGGTGTTGGCCCCGCGCAGGAGGTCCAGGAACGCCGGCACCGCCTGGTCCAGCCCCTCGTAGACGGTCTCCCGCGCCACCAGCTCCCCCGACCGCAGCCAGCCGGCGATCGCCTCGGTCGCCTCACCGCGCAGGTCGGTGTGGTCGCCGACGAGCAGGCCGCGCAGGGTCAGCCGCTTGCCGACCATGAGGCTCATGTTCCGCGGCCCGGGCGGTGGCTCGGTGGCGTTGTAGCCGGAGATCGACCCGCACAGCGCCGCCCGGCCGTGCACCCGCAGCGACCCGATCGCAGCCTCCAGGTGGTCGCCGCCGACGTTGTCGAAGTAGACGCTGATGCCGTCGGGCGCCGCCGCGCGCAGCTGCCGGGACACCGGGCCGTCGTGGTAGTCGAACGCCGCCGTGAAGCCGAGCTCCCCCGTCAGCCAGGCGACCTTCTCCGGGCTGCCGGCACTGCCGATGACCGAGCCGGCCCCGCGCAGCCGGGCGAACTGGCCGACCGCGCTGCCCACCGCGCCGGCCGCGCCGGACACGAAGACGTCGTCACCGGGGACGAACTCGGCGACCCGGAACAGGCCGGCGTAGGCCGTCAGTCCCGGCATGCCCAGGACGCCGAGGTGGTGGGTGGGGGAGACGCCCTCGAGCTCGGGCAGCACCTGCACCTCGCGGGCACCGAGGACGGCGACGTCGCGCCACGCGGCATTGGTGAGCACCAGTGCCCCCACCGGGACGTCGTCCGAGCGCGACTCGACCACCCGCCCGATCGCGCCGCCCTGCATCACCGCGCCGACCTCCCACGGCGGCGCGTACGAGGGTTCGGGCCGCATCCGCCCGCGCATGTACGGGTCGACCGACATCGCCGTCATGCGGACGACGACCTGCCCGTCGGCCGGGTCGGGGTGCTCGACCTCGACCAGCCGGAAGTCGGCCGGCGTCGGCTCGCCGTGGGGGGTCGCGGCCAGGTGCCACTCGCGGGCGGGAACGGGCACGGGGACCTCCGGGGGGACGCGGACGGACGACCCGGACGATCCTCCAACGCCCGCGACGGCGGCGCCCTCCGGGGTGGCGGCACGGTCCTAGGCTCGGCGCATGTCGCTGTTCTCGCGCCACAAGACCGAGCCCGTGACCTCCGAGGACGCGCTGCCCGGCCGCCCGGACGCCCTCCCCGGCGTCCCCGAGCTGCACGCGGTCAACGGCAACCGGATCCGGCCGCCGTTCCCCGAGGGCATGCAGACCGCCGTCTTCGGCGCCGGCTGCTTCTGGGGCGTCGAGAAGGTGTTCTGGCAGCTGCCGGGCGTCTACTCCACCGCCGCCGGCTACGCGGGTGGGTACACCCCGAACCCGACCTACGAGGAGGTCTGCTCGGCGCGCACCGGGCACACCGAGGTCGTCCTCGTCGTGTTCGACCCGGCGCTCACGTCCTACGAGCAGCTGCTCAAGGCCTTCTGGGAGGACCACGACCCGACCCAGGGCATGCGCCAGGGGAACGACGTCGGCACGCAGTACCGCTCGGCCGTCTACTACGCGGACCCGGAGCAGGAGGCGGCCGCGCGGTCCACCCGCGACGCCTACCAGGAGCGGCTGCGTGCCGCGGGCTACGGCGACATCACCACCGAGATCGCCCCGCTCGGTGAGTTCTTCTACGCCGAGGACTATCACCAGCAGTACCTCTACAAGGTGCCGAACGGCTACTGCCCGGTGCACTCGACGGGCGTCTCCTGCCCGGTCGGCCTCTCGGGGGTCTGAGGGCCGAGGCATGGGATCCCTTCCCCACGTCTCCGGCCCGAAGACGTGGGGAAAGGATCCACTGCCTGGTCAGGCGGCGGGCACCCCGGCGAACAGGGCCCGGACCCAGGTGCCGATCCGGGCGTGGGCGTCCGCGGCGGCCGGGAACCCGTGGTTGAGGAAGCCGTGGATCTGGCCGGGGTAGAGGACGTCCTCCACCTCGACCCCGTCGGCCCGCAGCCGCTCGGCGTACAGCCGACCCTCGTCGCGCAGGAAGTCGCACCCGCCCAGCACGACGAGCGCCGGGGGCAGGCCCGCCAGGCTCTCCGCGTGCAGCGGCGCGGCGAACGGGTCCCCGCGCAGGTCCCGCCCGCCGGTGTAGGCCGACCAGATCCAGTCCATCTCGCCCTCGGGCATGGTCAGGGCGGCGAACTCCTGCCGGGACGGCAGCGGCGTCGTGCCGTCGTCCACGGCGGGGTAGATCAGCACCTGCCCGGCCAGCCGCACCCCCGGGTCGTCCCGCAGCCGCAGCGTAACCCCGGCGGCGAGGGTGCCGCCGGCGCTCTCGCCGCAGACCGCCACGCGGTCCGGCGGGAGGCCGAAGCGGGCGGTGTTCGCCAGCGCCCAGCGGGTCACGGCCTCGCTGTCGTCGAGGCCGGCCGGGAAGGGGTCCTCTGGCGCCAGCCGGTAGTCGACGGACACCACGACGGCGCCGGTCGCGTGCGTCAGTTCCCGGGCCAGGCCGTCCATCAGGGCGACGCTGCCGACGCAGTGGGCGCCGCCGTGCGCGTAGACGAGCAGGCCGGTGGGCTCCTCGCGCGGCTCGTACACGCGGACGGGCACGCCGGCGGCCACCTCGTCGGTCACGCGGCCCACCTCCCGGGTGACCGGGACCGGGGCCATGGGCTGCCGGGCGTACGGGAGGACGTCGCGCAGTGCGAAGCCCTGCGGGTTCGCCTGCAGCCAGTCCGCCACCCAGGGGTCGAGCACGCCGTCGTCGGACACCGGTTCCTCCTCGTCGAGACCGCCGGGGGGAGACTAGGGCCGATGACGTCGGAGCGGGGGAGCAGCGAGCTGTTCGCGCAGCTCCGGAGGGAGCCCGACGTCGAGGCGCCGGAGCTCGTCGCCGTCGACGCCACCGACCGGCTGCTGCTCGACGAGGCCGCGCCGCTGCTGGCGGCGGCCGGCCCGGGCGAGGTCGTGGTCGTCGACGACTCCCACGGCGCGCTGACGCTCGGCGCCGTCGGCCTGCACGGGGCGCGCGACGTGCGCGTGCACCAGGACCTGCTGGTCGGCGAGCTGGCGCTGGCGGCCAACGCCGACCGCACCGGCCTGGCCGGCACCTACCGCTCGATGCCGCTGGACGGCGAGCTGTTCGCCGGCGCTCGCCTGGTCCTCACCAAGGCGCCGAAGGCCCTCGACGCGCTGCGGGAGGTGACCGAGCTGGTCGCCGCGCACGCCGCGCCGGACGTCACCCTGCTGGTGGGCGGGCGGATCAAGCACATGACGCACGGGATGAACGACGTCCTGCGGCTCGGCTTCGCCGATGTCACGGCGAGCCTGGCGCGGCAGAAGTCCCGGCTGCTCGTGGCGCGCGGCCCGCGCGGCGACGTGCCGGCGTCCTTCCCGCGCAGCCGGCGGGACGAGCCCAGCGGCCTCACGGTGTGCGCGCACGGGGCCGCGTTCGCCGGCACCCGGGTCGACGACGGCACCCGGGCCCTGCTGCGCAACCTGCCGCAGGCGGCTCCCGATGCCCGCACCGCCCTCGACCTGGGCTGCGGGACCGGCGTGCTGGCCGTCGCCCTCGCGGTCGCCCGCCTGGACCTCACCGTGGTGGCCTCCGACCAGTCCGCCGCCGCGGTCGGCTCGGCGGCGGCCACCGCGGCCGCCAACGGGGTCGCCGACCGGGTCCGGACGAGCCGGGACGACGCGGCGTCGACGATCGGACCCGGCAGCGTGGACCTCGTCGTCTGCAACCCGCCGTTCCACCTCGGCACCTCCGTGGTGACCGCCGCCGCGGACCGGCTGTTCGCTGCGGCGGCACGGGTCCTGCGCCCCGGCGGCGAGCTGTGGACCGTCTACAACAACCGGCTCCCGCACCGGGCGGCGCTGCGGCGCCTGGTGGGGCCCACCCGGGTGGCCGACGCCGGACGGCAGTTCACCGTCACCGTGTCGACGCGGCCGGTGTGACGCGCGCTTACCGGAACCCGAAGTCCATGATCGTCGGGGCAATTCGGCTGGACCGACTCCACTGAGCCGCCGATGTAGGCGCCGAGGTGACCGTGCTGACGGTCGCCGCCGCAGGCATCCCGGAGCTCATCATGGCGCGCTACTGGTCCGACCGTCCGCTCGGTGTGAAGCTGGCCGCCCTCGTCGCGGCCGGTGCGCTCGCGCTGGGGGTCTTCGCCGTCGTGACACTGCAGGCGCTGGCCGGGACCGGGCATGCCGCCGACGACCTGCTGGCCAGCAACGAGGCCGGCCAGGACATGCTGCAGGCCGACATGATGCACGACGCCGTCCGCGGGGACGTCCTGCAGGCGCTGGTCGGCGCCGGAGCCGGCCCGCTCTACCAGCAGGCGGTCAGCGATCTGGCCGACCACGCGGAGACCTTCCGCGGCATCCTGGACGAGGTCCGCGCCGACGACCTCAGCCCGGCCGTCATCTCCGCGCTGGACGATGTCGTTCCTGCCGTCGAGGCGTACCTGGTGTCGGCGGACCAGATCGTCACCGTCACCGGACAGGACCTGGCCGCCGGGCAGGCGCTCTACCCGGCGTTCTCCACCGCGTTCAGCGCGCTCGAGGACCAGCTCCCCACGCTCGCCGCCCGGGTCGACGACTACGCCGCGGCAGCCGACGCGGGAGCGACGGACCAGCGGTCGACCGCGGTCACCGTCTCCCTCTCGGTGGCCGTCGCCGGTGTCGCCGTCCTCGCGCTGCTGGGCTGGTTCGTCACCCGCTCGGTGGTCGGGCCGCTGCGGCGGGTCGGCGTCCTCGTGTCGGAGCTGGCCGCGGGCGACCTCCGGGGCTCGGCCGGGGTCAGCAGCCAGGACGAGGTCGGCCGCATGGCGGTCGCGCTCGAGGCGTCCATGGCGAGCATGCGCGACGTCCTCACCGCCATCGGCGACAGCTCCACGACGCTGGCCTCGGCCACCGAGGAGCTGTCCGCGTCGGCCCAGGACCTCGGCCGGCTCGCCGTCGAGTCCTCCGCGCAGACCGAGGCGGTGGCCGGCGCCGCGGAGCAGGTGTCGCTCAACGTGCAGACCGTCGCGGCCGGCTCGGAGGAGATGGGCGCCTCGATCCGCGAGATCGCCCAGAACGCCTCGGAGGTGGCGCGGGTCGCCGGCCAGGCGGTGGGCGTCGCCGACACCACCACCGCGACCGTGGCCAAGCTCGGGCAGTCGTCGGTGGAGATCGCCGGCGTCGTCAAGGTCATCACCGGCATCGCCGAGCAGACGAACCTGCTCGCGCTCAACGCCACCATCGAGGCGGCGCGGGCCGGCGAGGCGGGCAAGGGCTTCGCCGTGGTGGCCAACGAGGTCAAGGAGCTGGCGCAGGAGACGGCCAAGGCCACCCAGGACATCACCGCGCGGGTCGCGGCCATCCAGGGCGACACGGACGGCGCCGTCGAGGCCATCCGCCAGATCGCCGCCATCATCGCGACGATCAACGACGCGCAGGGCACCATCGCCGCGGCCGTCGAGGAGCAGACCGCGACGACGACCGAGATGAACCGCAACGTCGGCGAGGCCGCGCTCTCGGCCGGGCAGATCGCCCAGAACATCACCGCGGTCGCCGGCGCCAGCACGGCCACCACCCGCGCGATGGACGACGCCCGCGTGGCGATCGACGAGGTGGCCCGGATGGCCACCTCGCTGCAGGCCTCGGTGGCCCACTTCCAGTACTAGTGGGCGGGGCGGGCGCTCCGGCTCCGGACCGGCGGCTGGGAGGACCAGGGGAAGTCGATCCACCGGTCGGTGTGCCGCCACACGTAGTCGCAGCGCACCGCTGACCGCGGCTTCTCGTAGATGACCGCGGTCCGCACCTCGGCGACGTAACCGGTGCAGAAGTCGCGCACCAGCTCGAGGGTCTTGCCGGTGTCGGCGACGTCGTCGGCGACCAGCACGTTCGCGCCGGTGATGTCGACCTGGTCGAGGGTGGGCGGGAGCACGACCGGGAGGTCCAGCCGCTCGTCGACGCCGGTGTAGAACTCCACGTTCATCACGAAGAGGTTCTTCACGTCGAGCGCGTAGCCCAGCGCCCCGCCGAGGAACAGCCCGCCGCGGGCGATGGACAGGATGAGGTCGGGCTCGAAGCCGTCGGCCGCGACCTGCTCGGCGAGCTCCCGGCTCGCGGTGCCGAACAGCTCGTAGGACAGGACCTCGCGCTCGTCGCTCACGGCCGCCGATGGTGCCAGGAGCTCGTTGCCGGCATGTCTCCGGAGGTCACGGCCGGAGGCGGTAGTCCAGCAGCAGCAGTCCGGCGGGGGTGCTCCGCGCCGACAGCAGGTCCGCCCGGCGCAGCTCGTGGTCGCCGTCGAACAGCCGGCGGCCGCGGCCGGCGAGCGTCGGCGCCACGACCAGGTGCAGCTCGTCGACGAGGCCGGCGGCCAGCAGCGACCGGGAGAGCGCGATGCTGCCGTGCACGCCGATGTCCCCGCCGTTGCCCGCCTTGAGGCCGCGCACGTACTCCTCGGCCGGCGCCGTCACGACGGTCGTGGCGGCCCACTCCGGCTCCAGCGGCCGGGAGGTGACGACGTGCTTGGGCGTGCCGTTGACGAAGTCGGCGAACGGCTCTCGTCCGTCGTCGAGGAGGAGACGGCGGAACTGAGCGACGGGGGAGTCAGCAGAAGCCCGGGGTGCCCTGCCAGGCGGTGCCGGCCGGCGGCGCGTCGTCCCGTTCCACGGAGGCCTCGATCAGCCCGTACGGCCGGTCGTCGGCGTGGTAGACCACGTCCGGGTTGTCCAGGCCGAAGGCCGAGAGGTCCTGCAGGAAGTGGTGCCTGTTCGGCATCGACATCCGCACCTCGGCGACGTCCGGGAACCGCTGCAGCACCGCCTCGCCCATCGCGTACAGCGTCTGCTGCAGGGCGAGGGAGTGCGTCGCGGCGAAGGTCTCCAGCAGCGTCGTCCGGACCCCGGCGAAGGTGGCGTCCCAGTCCAGCTCGGCGGACGTGTACCGCCAGCGGGCCGTGACCGCGGTGGCCAGGATGCGCTCCCGGGTCTCGGCCAGGGTCGTGTACGCGTCCCGGGGGAAGCCCCAGAACTCCGAGCCCGTGGTCTTGAGGACGACGAGGTCGGTCAGCCCGGCCAGCACGTGCGCCTGGTCGCCGTCCACCGTGACGACCGCCGTCCGCACCTCACCGCCCGGGCGCCGGAAGGCGTGGTCGTGCGGCACGCCGTCCACGGCGATCCGCTCCCAACCGTAGGACTCGACGGCCACCCGCGCGCCGGTGATCCACGGATAGGAGGCGGCGAAGTGGCGGGCCAGCCGGAGCCCGAACGCCTCGGGGGAGGCGATGCCGTCGCGGGCGAACGCGAAGACGGTGTTCTTCTGCGCGTCGGTGCTGAGCACGTGCGCGTTGTCGCCGGCCAGGTGCGCGTCGGCGAAGTCCCCGCGCAGCGCGCTGGACACGTTGAGGTCGACGATCTCGTGCCGCGGTGAGCTGCGGTCCACCGCGACGACGCGGACCTCCGCCTTGCCGTACTGGTTCGCCCCGAGCCGGATCGCCATGGCCGGGACTGTTGCACGTGGAACGTGGCGGAGTGGATTCGTCGGTGTTACGCCGACGAATCTCCTCCGCGGTCGGTCAGCTGCCGCGGTAGGTGCTGTAGGCGAACGGGCTGAGCAGCAGCGGCACGTGGGAGTGCTGCGCCGGGTCGACGACGGCGAAGGTCAGCGTGACCTCGGGGTAGAACGTCGCCACGTCGCGGGCGGCGAACCAGGCGCCGGTGTCGAACACCAGCCGGTAGGTGCCCGCCGCGGTCGGCCCCTCGACCAGCCGGCACCGCCCGTCGGCGTCGGTCACCCCCTCGGCGACCGGCTCCTCCCCGGCGAGGAGCCGGACGGCGACACCCGCCGCGGGCCGGCCCGCCACCGCGTCCAGCACGTGCGTCGACACGCTCATGAGACGAGTCCCTCCACCCGCAGCTCGGTGATCTGCGCCAGCTGCTCGGTCACCTCGGCCCGTTCGGCCTCGGGCTCGGCGGCCAGCCGCCTCCGCAGCTCGGCCAGCATCTCCTCCGGCGAGCGGCCGGCGGCCCGGATGAGGAAGACGTGCCCGAACCGCTCCTCGTAGGCCCGGTTGCCCTCGAGCAGGGCCGCCCGCACCGCGTCGTCCGCCCCGCCCATCGACGCCTGCTCCCGCCGCGACGACGCCGCCTCGGCCGAGGAGCCCGACACCCGGTCGCCGATCCGCGGGTGCGCGGCCAGCGCCGTCGACACCTCGTCCCACGAGAGCCCGCGGCTCACCTCGCCGGCGCGGCGCACCAGCGTCGCCACGTCCGGATAGGGCCGCCCGGCGGCGACCTCGGCGGCGAAGCGCGGGGCGGCGTTACAGGCCCGCAACGCCTCTCCGGCACGGTCAGCGCGTTCGGAGTTGAACTCGTCGAGGCTGGGCACGGTGCGAGGATGCCAGCCCGCCACCTCCAGGAGGCCTGATGACCGACGTGCGCGTGGTCGGACCCGACGTCGACCGGAGCGATGAGGTGCTCACCCCGGAGGCGCTGGCCTTCGTCGGCGACCTGCAGTCCCGCTTCGGCGCCCAGCGCGACGCGCTGCTCGCCGCCCGCGGGGCCCGCCGGGCGGAGATCGCGGCCGCCGGCACCATCGACTTCCGCCCGGGGACGGCGGAGGTCCGCGACGGCGACTGGCGGGTGCCCCCGCCACCGCCGGGGCTGGTCGACCGCCGGGTGGAGATCACCGGCCCGACCGAGCCGAAGATGGCGGTCAACGCCCTCAACTGCGGCGCCGACGTGTGGCTGGCCGACCTCGAGGACGCCAACACCCCGCACTGGCGCAACGTCGTCGGCGGGCAGGTGGTGCTCCGCGACGCCGTCCGCCGGACGCTCGCCTTCACCTCGCCGGAGGGCCGGGAGTACCGGCTCCGGGAGGACGGCGACCTGCCGACGATCGTGCCCCGCCCCCGCGGCTGGCACCTGCCCGAGCGGCACCTGCTCGTGGACGGCGAGCCGGCCGTCGGCGCCCTCGTCGACGCCGGGCTGTACCTGTTCCACAACGCGCAGGAGCAACTCGACCGCGGCAGCGGCCCCTACTTCTACCTGCCGAAGATGGAGGGTCACCTCGAGGCGGCGCTGTGGGCGCTGGTGTTCGACCACAGCGAGCAGGCGCTCGGCCTCCCGGCCGGGTCCATCCGCGCCACGATGCTGATCGAGACCATCCCGGCCGCCTTCGAGATGGAGGAGATGCTGCACGCCCTGGGCAGCCACGCCGCCGCCCTGAACGCCGGCCGCTGGGACTACCTGTTCAGCGTCATCAAGACCTTCCGCGACGCCGGGCCGTCGTTCGTGCTGCCCGACCGCGGCGCGGTGACCATGACCGCGCCGATGATGCGGGCCTACACCGACCAGCTGGTCGCCGTCTGCCACCGCCGCGGCGCCATGGCGATCGGCGGGATGGCCGCGGCCATCCCCAGCCGGCGCGACGCCGAGGCCAACGAACGGGCGCTCGCCAAGGTCCGCGAGGACAAGACCCGCGAGGCCGGTGACGGCTTCGACGGGTCGTGGGTCGCCCACCCCGACCTGGTCGCCACCTGCCGGGAGGCCTTCGACGCCGTGCTCGGCGACCGGCCCAACCAGCTGGACCGGCAGCGGCCCGAGGTGTCGGTCACGCCGGCTCAGCTGCTCGACGTGCCCGGCGTCCCGGGGGAGCGCACCCTGGCCGGCCTGCGGTCGAACGTCGAGGTGGCGATCCGCTACCTGGCGGCGTGGCTCGGCGGCAACGGCGCGGTCGGCATCCACGGCCTGATGGAGGACGCCGCCACCGCGGAGATCAGCCGCTCGCAGGTGTGGCAGTGGGTGCACAACGAGGTCGTGCTCGACACCGGCGAGACCGTCACCGAGGAGCTCGTCCGCCGGGTCGTCGCCGAGGAGGTGGCCGGGATCGGCGAGCTGCCGCACCTGGACGACGCCCGCCGGCTGTTCGAGCAGGTGGCGCTGGCCGCCGACTTCCCCGACTTCCTCACCCTCCCCGCCTACGAGCTGGTCGACTGATGCTGGAGGAGTCCCTCTACGCCGAGCTGGACCGGCGGCTGGCCCCGGTCGACGCGGCCCGGGTCGCCGCCTACCCGGGCGCGCGGCCGGGCCGGCAGCCCGTCCACACCTGTTACGTGCCGGCCGACGCCGTCGTCCCGGGGCTGGCGGAGACCTGGGGGACGGCGGCGCTCGCGGCCCTCGACGAGCACGGCCTCCCCGACCTCGGCCTGGAGCCGGCGCTGGCCCGGCAGGTGTGGCCACGGGTGCGCGCCAAGCTCGCCGCCGAGCCGATCGAGGACCTGCGGGTCGACGCCGAGGACGGCTACCGGGGCCCGCCGGCCCAGGAGGACGGCGACGTGCGCGCCGCCGCGGCCGCCGTCGCCGCCGACCTCGCCGCCGGGGCCGCGCCCCCGTCGCTGGGCGTCCGGGCCAAGTCGCTGGAGGAGGCGACCCGGCGCCGCGGTGTCCGCACCCTGGACCTCTTCCTCGGCGGCCTGGCCGGAGCACTTCGCGCGCGAAACGCCCCGGTGCGCATCACCGTCACCCTGCCGAAGGTGACCGACGTCGAGCAGGTGCACGCCTTCCTGCCGGTCCTCGAGGCCCTCGAGCGCTCGCACGGCCTCGTCCTCGACCTCGAGCTGCAGGTCGAGACGCCGCAGGCGGTGCTCGGCGCGGACGGCACCGTGGCGCTCGCCCGCATGGTGCACGCCGCCGGGCCGCGGCTGAGCGGCCTGCACTACGGCACCTACGACTACAGCGCGGCGCTCGGCATCGCCGCCGCCCACCAGTCCTCCGACCACCCGGCCGCCGACCTCGCCAAGGACCTCATGCAGGTCGCCGTCGCCGGCACCGGCGCGGTCGCGGTCGACGGCTCGACCAACGTGCTCCCGGTGGGGACGACGGAGCAGGTGCACGCGGCCTGGCAGCTGCACGCCGGCCTGGTCCGCCGGGCCCTGGAACGCGGGCTCTACCAGGGGTGGGACCTGCACCCGGCCCAGCTGGTCACCCGGTACGCCGCCACCTACGCCTTCTTCCGGGCCGCGCTGCCGGCGGCCGCGGCCCGGCTCGCGGCCTATCTGGACCGGGTCAACGGCGGCGTGCTCGACGAGCCCGCGACCGCCCGCGCCCTGGCCGGTGTCGTGCTGCGCGGCCTGGACTGCGGCGCCCTGGACGTGCCCGAGGTCGAGGCGGCCACGGAGCGGCGGATCGCCGACCTCGCCGCCGTCGGGGGCCGGCCCGCCCGCTGAGCGGGACCGTGGCCGGGAGGTGAATCGTGTCCGGGCCGTGACGTGTGGGGCGGATGTGGTGCAGACTCGGCCGCCGCAGGAGGACGCGCCGGGTGGGGGATCAGGAGCCCGGCGCACCGTCGCCGTCCAGAGCAGGAGACCCCGTGTCCGCGCTGCCCGCGCTGCCCGCCCTCCCCGTCGCCACCGCGGTCGAGCTCGAGTTCGACCGGCAGGTGCACGCGCTCGTCGCCACCGGTCTGCCGGCGATGCTCGGGCTGGCCGAGGAGTGCTTCCGCGCCTGTTGCGAACCGTTGCGGGACGTCCTCCCGACCTGGCCGGCCGGCGACGGCGTCCCGTTCGTGGTCGTCGTCCCCGACGTGCCGGTGCTCGACGTCCTCGCCACGGTGCAGACGGCCGGGGGCGGCGGCTTCAGCACGATGGGGACCGAGGACCTGGCCCGCTTCCGGCCGCTCCCCGAGCTGGGTGTGCCCCCGGTGCCCTACCTGCTGGTCGACGTGGACACCGGCGCCGACACCCTCGGCGTCCCGCCCCGTGACGTCGCACCGCGGCTGGCCGCGGCCGGCCGCTCCCCGCTCACCCTGGCCGAGGGGCTGGCGCTCCTGGTCTCCGACCCGGGGGTGCTGCGCTCGCGGGGCTGCTACTCCCTGCTCGGCTCCCGCGTGGGGGACAAGCGGGTGCCCGCGCTGTGGGTCAGCGGCCGCCGTCCGCGGCTGGGCTGGTGCTACCAGGGCGCGCCCCACAGCTGGCTCGGCACGGCGTCGGCCGCCGGGCGGCTGACCGGCGGTCCGGCGCCGGCGGAGCGCCGGCCGGGCACGCCCGGCTGACCCGCGAGGCGCCCGGACGACGCCTCTGCGCGCCGCTTACGATCCCTGCGTGATGCCCCGGTGACGGACGACACGCTCCGCCGGAGCCTGTTCGCGGCCGGGGGGGACCTCGGCGAGGCGATGGCCGCGCGCGACTGGGCCAGCACGCCGCTCGGACCGCCGGAGACCTGGCCGGCGTCGCTGCGGAACACCGTCCGGATCCTGCTGACGTCCCGGTTCGCCATGTGGGCCGGCTGGGGCCCGGAACTGGCCTTCCTCTACAACGACGCCTACCGGCGGGACACCCTGCAGGCCAAGCACCCGTGGGCGCTGGGGCGACCTGCGGCCGAGGTGTGGGCCGAGATCTGGGACGACATCGGCCCGCGCGTCCGCTCGGTGCTCGACACCGGTGTGGCCACCTGGGACGAGGACCTCCTGCTGTTCCTCGAGCGCAGCGGCTTCCCCGAGGAGACGTACCACACGTTCTCCTACAGCCCCCTGGGCGGCGACGACGGCCGCACCGAGGGCCTGCTGTGCGTGGTCACCGAGACCACCGACCAGGTCATCGGCGAACGCCGGATGGCCACCCTGCGGGACCTCTCGGCCGCTCTGGCGCCGGCCCGGACCCGCGAGCAGGTCCTCGCGGCCGCCGGCGCCCAGCTGCTCGGCAACCTCGCCGACCTGCCCTTCAGCGCCGTCTACCTCTACGACGAGGACGGGACTGCCCGGGTCCGGGCCACCGCCGGGATCGACGCGGACCAGGGCGTGCTGCCGGCCGTGATCGGCGCCGACGACCCCCGCCGCGCGCGCCTGCGGAGCGAGCTGCGCGCGGGGGATCCGGTCGTGGTCGAGGGCCTCGCCGAGCGGCTCCCCGACCTGCCGACCGGGGCCTGGACGCGACCGGTGGAGCGGGCGGTCGTCGTCCCCCTCACCTCGACGGGGCAGGGGCCGCAGGACCTGGCCGGCTTCCTCGTCGTCGGGCTCAACCCGCACCGGCCCCACGACGAGAGCTACGCCGGGTTCCTCGGGCTGGTCGGGCACCAGATCTCCTCGGCACTGGTCAACGCCGACAGCTACGAGGCCGAGCGCGAGCGGGCCGAGGCGCTGGCCGAGCTGGACCGGGCGAAGACCGACTTCTTCAGCAACGTGAGCCACGAGTTCCGCACGCCGCTCACCCTGATCATGGGGCCGCTCGCGGACCTGCGCGCCGCCGAGGACCTGTCCACCGCGCGGGTGCGCGAGGAGCTCGAGGTCGTCGAGCGCAACGCGCTGCGGCTGGGCAAGCTCGTCAACACCCTGCTGGAGTTCTCCCGCCTGCAGGCCGGCCGCATCGACGCGCGCTTCGAGCCGGTGGACCTCGCCGCGGCCACCGCGGAGCTGGCCAGCGTGTTCCGCTCCGCCGTCGCCCGGGCCGGCCTGGCCTACGACGTGGACTGCGCGCCGCTGCCCGAGGCCGTGCACGTCGACCGCGACATGTGGGAGAAGGTCGTCCTCAACCTGCTCTCCAACGCGCTGAAGCACACCTTCGAGGGCGGCATCACGGTGCGGCTGCGCCCCGGGCCCGGGAGCGCCGTCCTCACCGTCACCGACAGCGGGATCGGCATCCCGGCCGCGGAGCTGCCCCGCCTCTTCGAGCGCTTCACCCGCGTCGCCGGCGCCCGCTCGCGCTCCGGCGAGGGCAGCGGCATCGGGCTGGCCATGGTCAAGGAGCTCGTCGGCCTGCACGGCGGGACGGTGACCGCCGAGAGCGCCCCCGGAGCGGGGACGACGTTCACGGTGACGGTGCCGCTCGGGACCGCGCACCTCCCCGAGGACCGGCTCGCGCCGCCCACCCCCGACGCGCCGGCGGTGTCGCGGGCGGCCACGCCGTTCGTCGCCGAGGCGCTGCGCTGGCTGCCCGCCGCGGACACCGGCGAGCGGGCCGGCGATCCCGCGGCGGACGACGCCCCCGCGGCCGCTCCGGCCGGTCGCGTGCTGGTCGCCGACGACAACGCCGACATGCGGGACTACCTGGTGCGGCTCCTCGCGCCGCGGTACGCGGTCACCGCCGTCGCCGACGGGCAGGAGGCGCTCGACGCCGCCCGCGCCGCCCCGCCGGACCTGGTCGTCAGCGACGTGATGATGCCGCGGCTCGACGGGATGGCGCTGCTGGCCGAGCTGCGGGGCGATCCGCGCACCTCCCGGGTGCCGGTGCTGCTGCTGTCCGCCCGCGCCGGCGAGGAGGCCGCCGTCGAGGGCCTGGCCGCCGGCGCCGACGACTACCTGGTCAAGCCCTTCGCCGCCCAGGAGCTGCTGGCGCGGGTCGGCGCGCACGTGCACCTGGGGCGGGCGCGGCGGGAGGCCGAGGAGCGCTTCACCGCCATCGCCGACCTCGCGCCGGCCCTCATCTGGGTCTCCGACCGCGACGGCCGCCGGGTGCTGGTCAACGCCGGCTGGACCGCCTTCACCGGCCGTGACGCCGGCGCCGAGCTCGACGAGGGCTGGCGGGACGGGATCCACCCCGACGACCGCGACCGGCACCGGCAGGCCGTGGCCGAGGCCATCGCCGCCGAGCGGGGCTGGGAGGTGGAGTTCCGGCTCCGCCGGGCCGACGGCGCCTACGCGTGGCTGTTGGAACGGGCCGTCCCGATCGGGGTGGGACGGGCCGCCGCCGGATACGTCGGCGTCTGCACCGACATCAGCGTCCGGCACCGCGAGGCCGAGCGCCTGGCGCTGCTGGCGCAGGTCGGCGAGGCCCTCGAGCGGGAGCGCTCGGTGGACGGTCAGCTCGCCGCGCTCTGCCGCCTGCTCGTCGACCGCCGGATCGCCGACGTGTGCACCGCCCGGGTGACCGGCGAGGACGGCCGGCTGCGGTTCGCGGGCATCGCCGCGCTCGATCGCGAGTCGGAGGCGGCCGTCGCGAGCACGCCTCCGGACGTCGGCATCGGCCCGGAGGCGGTGCGCACCGGGCGGACGGTCACCACGGACCGGGTGGCCTGGCCGCCGGCGGACCGCACCGACCTCGGCGCGACGTTGACGGTCGGCTCCGGCATGGCCGTGCCGCTCTCGGTCGGCGGGCGCGTCCTGGCCGTCCTCGGCATGGCGCGGCTCGCGGACTCCCTGCCCTTCGGCGAGGACGACCGGGCGCTGGTCGAGGAGGTCGCCGCCCGCGCTGCCCTCGCCGTGGACAACGTGCTCCTCCTGGCCGAGGAGCGCGCCACCGCCCGCCGGCTGGCGGTGCTCCAGCAGGTGACCGCGGAGCTGTCGGCCGCGACGACGCCGGTGGAGGTGGCCGAGGTGGCCGCCCACACCCTCAACGGCCTCACCCCCGACGGCGGCCGGGTCGGCGTCTACGAGGTCGACCCGGCGCAGCGCGCACTCGTCGCCCTGACCATGAGCGGGAGCGCCGACGACGTCGAGCGGGCCCCGTGGCGGGTCGTCCCGCTGACCGCCCCGCTGGCGCTGGCCACTGCGGTGACCTCCGGCCGTCCCCAGTGGGTCGAGACGGCGGACGAGCGGCTGGCGCAGCGTGCGGGGCTGACCGGCGGCCAGGTCCGGAGCATCGTCGCCGCGCCCCTGGCCGCGGCCGCGGCGGTTCCGCTGAGCGTCGGGGGGCGGGTGCTGGGCGTGCTGGGCATCGCGTACCGCGGCCCGCACTCGTTCCCCGAGAGCGAGCGGGGTCTGCTGCTGGCGGTGGCGGAGCAGATCGGACTCGCCCTCGACCGCGCCCGGCTGTACCGCGCCGAGCTCGACATCGCCACGACGCTGCAGCGCAGCCTCCTGCCCGCCGCGCTCCCGCAGCTGGCCGGGCTCGCCCTCGCCGCCGAGTACCTGCCCGGCGCGGTGGGCAGCTCGGCCGGCGGCGACTGGTACGACGTCGTGGAGCTCGACGAGGACCGGGTCGCCATCGCCGTCGGCGACGTCGTCGGCCAGGGCCCGGCCGCGGCCGCCGTCATGGGGCAGCTGCGCAGCGCCCTGTCGGCCGCGCTGATGCAGGGATGCGCGCCGGCCGAGGCCCTCGAGCTGCTCGACCGGTTCGCCGCCCGGCTCCCCGGTGCCCTCGCCTCCAGCGCCGCCTGCCTCGTCGTCGACCGCACGGCCGGCCGGGTGCGCTGGGCCCGCGCCGGGCACCCGCCGCCGCTGCTGGTCACCGGCGAGGGGGTGACCCTGCTGGACGGCGCGGGCTCCGGTGCCGTCCTCGGGGTGCCGGACCGGCCGCCCTACTCGGAGGGGACGGCGGCGGTCGCACCCGGGACGACGCTGGTCCTCTACACCGACGGCCTCGTGGAACGGCGGGACGAGGCCCTCGACGCCGGTCTGGCGCGGATCACCGCGGCGGCGGAGCGGCACGCGGCTGCCGAACCGGGGAGGCTGGTCCGGCACCTGCTCGCCGACGTCCTGGCCGACAACGACCGGCCCGACGACGTCGCCGTCATCGCCGCCCGCGTCGTCCCCCCGCCACTGGCCGAGCGGCTGCCGGCCGATCCGGCGCGGCTGAGCCGGATCCGCCGCACGGTCTCCGCCTGGACCCTGGCCGCCGGCCTGCCCGCCGACAGCGTCGACGACCTGCAGCTGGCCCTGGGCGAGGCACTCGCCAACGCCGTCGAGCACGCCTACGCGGGTTCCGGGCACGCCGGCGAGGCCGAGTACTCCCTGGAACGGGACGCGGACGGTTCGGTCCGCGTGCGCGTCCGGGACAACGGGACGTGGCGTCCGCCGCCGGCCGACAAGGGCTTCCGCGGCCGGGGCATCGAGCTCATCCGGGCGCTCGCCGAGGACGTCGGCATCGGGCCGGCCCCGGGCGGCGGTACCGAGGCCGTCTTCCGGGTCGTCCCCCCGCCGGCCGGCGAGGCGTCGACGGACCCGTCCGCCGATGTCCCGGCGGCCGACGACGGGGAGGCGGCGCTGGCGGTGCGCTCCGGGCCGGCGGGGCCGGTGCTCGTGCTCTCCGGCGAGCTGGACCTCGCCGCGGTGAGCCGGCTGCGCGACGACGTCCTCGCCGCTGCGACGCGGGACGGCAGCCCGCACGACGGCGCCGGGACGGTGCTCGACCTGCGCGCGGTCAGCTATCTGGCGAGCGCCGGCGTGGGGCTGCTGCTGGAGACCGCGGCTGCCGTCCGCCGGGCGGGGAGCCGGCTCCGCCTGGACACCGTCCCGGGCAGCGCCCCCGACCGGGTGCTGCGGATGTCGGGACTGCCGGCGGACCTGGCGGGAGGCGGCTCCTGACGCCGGTGCCTCCCCCGGACGGGTGGGCGAGGGGCGTGTCCGGTTTCGCGGGGGACGGCACCGGGCAGACGGCAACCCGGACCTCCTGCCGCCTGCGCCGGTCCGGTGTCGCACAATTCTCTCCGGTCGGCCGGCCCACCCGGCCCTGCAGGTGTCGAGGAACAGGTGAGAGCAACGGCTGAGGACGGCGCCGCGCACGCCCCGTCCCCGGCGCGCGGCTGGGCCGGCTCCGCGGCGGGACTGGGGCACGCCGCCGTCCTCTACGAGTCGCCCGACGTGCTGCTCGCCGCCACCACGCCCTTCATCGAGGAGGGGCTGCGCGCCGGGGACCTGGTCGTCCTGGCCGCCACCCCCGAGCTGGCGAAGGTGATCACCGGGCCTCTGGGTGAGCGGGCGGGCTCGATCGAGAGCGACACCCGCATCTGCCTCCAGGACACCCGGGTGCCGGACGCCTTCATCGCCCTGCGCGAGGCGCTGCGCCGGGCCGAGGGGCGCGGTTCCGGGCGGCTTCGGCTGATCGGCCAGGGGTTGTGCGACGACATCCCGGGCGGGGCGCGGGAGTGGCTGCGGTACGAGATCGCCGGGAGCGCACTCCTCGCGGGTGCCCCGATGTCGGTGCTCTGCGCCCTGGACACCACCGTGCTCGGGGAACGGTTGGTCGCTCAGGCCGTCGCCGCGCACCCGCAGCTGTCGACCGCCGACGGGACCGTGGACAACCGGAGCTTCCGTGAGCCCGGGTCCTACCTGCGCTCGCTGCCGGTGCCGCGGGAGCCGGTGGAGGACCTGGCTCCCCTGCTCGCGGTCGACGGCGCGACGGTGCTCGCCGAGCTGCGCGGCCGGCTCCGGGCCGGGCTCGGCGCGGCGGTGCCCGACGCCGATCAGCGCGAGGACCTCCTGCTGGCCGTCGCCGAGGTCATGGCGAACGCGTTCCGGCACGGTCGCCCGCCGGTCTCGGCGCGGCTGTGGAGCGACGGCCGGCGGCTGGTGTGCACGGTGAGCGACTCCGGACGCGGCTACGACGACCCGCTGGCCGGGTTGCAGCCCGCGCACGGCGAGGACCTGGCCCACGGCGGCATGGGCCTGTGGCTGGCCCGCAAGCTCTGGGACTCCGTCGACCTGCTGTCGGCGGGGCCGGGGCTGACCGTCCGGCTGAGCACCGAGCTCGTCCGCGCGCCCCGCTCCTGAGCGAGGGCCGGGGCGCCGCGCCGAGGAGCCCGCGGAGTTGACCTCGGCGGTACCTCACTGCTCAGCTACTCCCGTGATCGTGGTGACGGCGGCCGGCGGGCAGACGGGCAGGGCCGTCGTCCGGGCGCTGCGGTCGCGCGACCTCCCGGTGCGCGCCGTGGTGGGTCACCGCGGGCCCCGGCCGGAGCTGGTGGAGCTGGGTGCCGAGGTCGTGGTGGCCGAGCTGACCCAGCCGCTGGCCTGGAGCCGCGTCCTCGCCGGCGCGGACGCCTTCTACCTGATCTGGCCGAACTTCGACCCGGACGAGGCCGAGGGGGCGGCTGCGCTGTTCGGGGAGGCGCGGCGGGCGGGCGTCGGCCGCGTCGTCTACCACTCGGTGCTGCGCCCGCAGGCCCACTCGATGCCGCACCACACGGCGAAGGACCGGGCCCAGGAGGCCCTCGACCGGGCCGGCGTCACCTGGCGGGTGCTGCAGCCCTGCGCCTACGCGCAGAACCTGGACGAGGAGGTGCGCCGGGCCGGCGAGACGGGCGTGCTGCGCAGCTTCTGGGGGTTGCGGACGGCGCAGTCGCTGATCGACCTGGCCGACGTCGCCGAGGCCGCGGCCGTGCTCCTGACCGAGGACGGGCTGGACGGCGGCACCTTCGAGGTCGCCGGTCCCGAGGCGCTCACCGCTCCTCGGCTGGCCGAGCTGATGGGGGAGGCGCTGGGGCGCGAGGTCGTCGCTGACGACGTCGTCCCCGCCGGGGACGTGCCGGTCTCCTACCGGGCGCGATGCCGCCGGCTGATGCTCGACCACTACCGCGCGCACGGGTTCGTCGGCAGCCCCCGGGTGGCGACGGCGCTGCTCGGGCGACCCCCGCGTCCCTACGCCGAGCACCTCGCCGACCTGCTGGCCGCTGCATGATCAGGGCATGAGCGAGCCGGCCGACTCCGTCGACCTGATCCTCGAGCAGTGGGCCCGGGAGCGGCCCGACCTCGACTGCTCGCCGATGGGGATCGTCGGCCGGATCACCCAGCTGCAGCGGGAGGTGCACCTGGCGCAGCGCGCCACGTTCGCCCGCCACGACCTGGACGCGCCCGCCTTCGACGTCCTGGCGGCCCTGCGCCGGGCCGGGCCGCCCCACCAGCTCACCCCCACCGACCTCATGCGGACGGCGCTGGTGACTTCCGGGGCGATCACCCAGCGGCTGGACCGGCTCGAGGAGCGCGGGCTGATCACCCGGACCCGCAGCGAGTCCGACGGGCGGGGCGTCGTCGTCACGCTCACCGACGCCGGGCGGGCGGCGCTCGACGCGGCCCTGCCCGACCACCTGGAGACCGAGCGGCGGTTGCTGGCCGGGCTGTCGGAGGCCGAGCGGGAGCAGTTGGCCGACCTGCTCCGCCGCTTCCTGGTCACGCTGGGCCGGCTGCCCCAACGCCCGTGACGAGCGGGGCCCGGAGGGTCAGTCGATCGGGTCGACGTCGTCGGGCCGCAGGTCCGGGCGGGTGCGGACGAAGCGCAGCGGGTGCCGGAAGACGCCGGCCTGCAGCGCGGCGTCCGCGCTGACCTCGACGACGACGTCGGGACGCACCCGGGTCAGGGGCACGCTGAGCCGGCCACCGCCGAAGCGTCCGGTGCCGATCCGGTCCGGCCACGGGTGCTCGTCCCCCGCGGGCGCGAGGACGGCCGCCAGCTCCTCGGCCGCGGCCGGCGTGAGCGGGCTGGTCCGGCCGACCACGACCAGCTCGCCGTCGCGGTAGCGCCCGGCCACGAGCTGGCTCGGCCGGTCGAGGGAGCCGATGATCCCACCGGCGATCACCTCGGTGGTCTCCCAGGACTTGACCTTGACCCACTCCCGGCGGCCCGGCGCGTACCGGGTCCCGGCGCCCTTGGCGACCAGCCCCTCGACCCCGGCCACCCGGAAGTCGCGGGACCACTGGGCCGCCTCCTCCGGGTCCGCCGTCATCGGGGAGAGCTGCAGCGGCGGGGCCCAGCGGGCGGCCAGCCGCTCCAGCTCGGCACGACGGGAGCGCAGGGTGCGCCGGCGCAGGTCGGTGCCGCCGGCGGCGAGCAGGTCGAACGCGACGTAGGACGCCGGGGCGGCCGCGACCTGGGCGGCGATCCGGCCGGGGGCGGTCACCATGCGCTTCTGCAGCAGGCCGAAGTCCAGCCGGTCGTCGTGCCAGATCACCACCTCGCCGTCGACGACGCTGCCGGCCGGGAGCTGGGCGAGTGCCGCCGCGGCGACGTCGGGGAAGCGGTCGGTGAGGTCGCGCCCCTGCTTGGACCACAGGCGGGTGGTGCGCGCCGTCCGCACGACGACCAGCCGGTAGCCGTCCCACTTCGGCTCGTAGAGGCAGCCGCCGGGCAGTCCGTTCGGCGGCGGCAGCGCGCGGGCGGGCTTGGCCAGCTGCACCGCCACCGGACCGGCCAGGTCCGCCGGCAGGTCCGGCAAGCCGGGGGCGGTCAGGGGCACGACGGCCAGCCTGGGGGCTCCCCGGACGCGTCGCAGTCTCCCGGCGGACGGGATCACCCGTTCGGTGGAGGGTCGCCACGCTCCGCGTCGCCGCCGCTCAGCGGCACGAGCGCCGGCCGGGAGTCAAGTCACGATCGGGTCGCGCCGGATCCCGTTCGCCGGTCGGCCGGGTCGATCAGCCGAGCCGGCCGGTGTGCCGCTCGTAGCGGTCGGCCGAGTGCCCGTCCAGGCCGGTGATCTCCACCCGCTTGCCGCGGGCGGCGTACCGGGTGGTGATCGCGTCGAGGGTCGCCACGGTGGACGCGTCCCACACCGAGGCCCCGGACAGGTCGACGACGACGCGGTCGGGATCGCCGGCGGAGTCGAACTGCTCCACGAGGTCGTTGCTGGAGGCGAAGAAGAGCGCTCCGGTGACGGTGTACACGCGGGTGCCGTCGTCCGCGGTGCGGCCGGTGACCCGTACCAGGTGGGCCACCCGGCGGGCGAAGAGCACGCAGGCGACGAGGACGCCGACGGCGACGCCGATGGCGAGGTTGTGCGTCCACACGACGACGGCGACGGTGGAGACCATCACCGCGGTCTCGCTCCACGGCATCGACGGCAGCGTGCGCAGGCTGTGCCAGTCGAAGGTCACGAACGACACGAAGACCATCACCGCGACGAGGGCGGCCATCGGGATGACCGCGACGACGTCCCCGAGCGCGACGACCAGCACCAGCAGGAAGACGCCGGCGAGGAAGGTCGAGAGCCGGGTGCGGCCGCCCGACCGCACGTTGATCATCGTCTGGCCGATCATCGCGCAGCCGCCCATGCCGCCGAAGAACCCGGTGACGATGTTGGCCACGCCCTGGCCCCACGACTCCCGCGTCTTGTCCGAGCGGGTGTCGGTGAGGTCGTCGACCAGCTTCGCCGTCAGCAGCGACTCCATCAGACCGACGAAGGCGATGGCCAGCGCGTAGGGCGCGACGATGGTCAGCGTCTCCCAGGTCAGCGGCACGGAGGGGAGCACGAGCGACGGGAGGCTGTCGGGCAGGGCGCCCTCGTCGCCGACGTCGGGCACCGACCAGCCGGCCAGCACGGTGACGCCGGTGAGCACGATGGTGGCGACCAGCGGGGCCGGGACGGCGGTGGTCAGCCGCGGCAGGCCGACCATGACGGCCAGGCCGGCGGCGACCATCGGGTAGACCAGCCACGGGACGCCGATGAGGTGCGGCACCTGCGCGCTGAAGATGAGGATCGCCAGCGCGTTGAGGAAGCCCACCATGACGCTGCGCGGGACGAACCGCATGAGCCGCGCGATGCCCGCCGCCGCGAGCAGGACCTGGCACGCCCCGCCCAGGATCACCGCGGCGACCAGGTACTCGACGCCGTGGTCGGCCACCAGCGGCGCGACCACGAGGGCGGTGGCTCCCGCCGCGGCGCTGACCATCGCCGGCCGGCCGCCGGTGAACGCGATGACGACGGCCATCGTGAACGACGTGAACAGGCCCACCCGGGGGTCGACGCCGGCCAGGATGGAGAAGCTGATGACCTCGGGGATCAGCGCCAGGGCGGTCACCAGGCCGGCGAGGACCTCGGTGCGGGCGACCCGCGGAGCCAGCCACGCGGGGCGGGTCGGACGCAGATCGGCGAGCGCAGGCGGCACGTGGCCCCATCCTGCCCGGGCCCCCGCCCCCGCGGGTGGAGGCGGATGCGAGATCCGTCACGGGCGCACACCGGAATGCCGAGCGGACGGCAGAGTTGAGAGTTCAACGAAACGTCTCGTCGTCCTTGGAGCGCACCGTGTCCCGTCCCGTCCTGCAGGTGGTCGCCGCCAGCACCCGTCCCGGCCGCAAGGGCATCGCGATCGCCCGGTGGGTGCAGCAGCTGGCCGAGGCGCACGGCGGTTTCGACGTCGAGCTCGTCGATCTGGCCGAGGTGGGCCTGCCGCTGCTCGACGAGCCCAACCACCCGCGCCTGGGGCAGTACGTGCACCAGGCCACCCGCGACTGGAGCGCCACGGTCTCCCGCGGCGACGCGTTCGTGTTCGTGACGCCGGAGTACAACCACTCCTTCCCGGCCTCGCTGAAGAACGCGCTGGACCACCTGCACGGCGAGTGGGCCGACAAGGCCGCGGGCCTGGTCTCCTACGGCGGTGTCTCCGCGGGTCTGCGCGCCGCGACCGCGCTCAAGCCCGTCCTTGCGGCGCTCCGGCTGCACACGGTGCCCGAGGCGGTCTCGATCCCGTTCTTCCCCCAGTTCCTCGACGAGGACGAGGTCTTCGTCGCCAACGCCGAGCTCGAGGCCGGTGGCAAGGCGATGCTGGACGAGCTGCTGCGGGTGACCGGCGCCCTGAGCACCCTCCGCGCCGCCTGACCGCGGAGGAGATCCGTCGGCGTCACGCCGACGGATCTCCTCCGGTGCGATCGAGGAGGAGCAGCGAGTACGCCGCGAGCGACGGGGCGTCGGTGAACCGGCCGGTGCGCACCATCTCGCGCAGCTCGGCCTCGGTCACGAACGCCTGCTGCATGTCCGCCTCGCTCGCCTCCCGCGCGGTGGGCCCCGGCGTCAGGTCGGTCGCCAGCCAGACGTCGAACTCCTGGGTGGACAGCCCGGAGGAGAGGTCCAGGTGGCCGAGGTGGCGCAGCGCGCCGGCGCGGAAGCCGGTCTCCTCGGCGAGCTCGGCGCGGGCCAGCTCCTCCGCTGTCCCGCCGGCGCCGTGCGGCCAGCCGCCCTGCGGGAACTCCCACGCCCGACGGCCGATGGGGTACCGGAACTGCTCGACCAGCCAGAACCCGTCGCGTTCCGCGGGCAGCACGAGGGCGAAGTCCGGCTTCTCGACGACGCCGTAGACGCTGCTGGAGCCGTCGGCGAGTTCGATCGCGTCCTCCCGCACCCGGATCCACGGGTTGCGGTACACCTCCCGGCTGCTGGTCGTCCGCACGTGCCCGACCCTCTCAGACCGGGGACCATGGGGAGCGATGACCGACCGGAAACCCACCGGGGTCTCCTTCGAGACCTGGGTGGAGCAGCAGATCAGGCAGGCCCAGGAGCGCGGCGCGTTCTCGGGCCTGCCGAGCTCGGGGAAGCCGCTGCAGATCGACCCCGAGCAGACCGCCTACGACTGGGCGCTGGCCAAGGCCCGCCGCGAGGGCGTGCAGACGGCGGACATGCTGCCGCCGGGGCTGCGGCTGCGCCGCGAGCGCGACGAGCTGCCGGAGCGGGTGCTGCGCCTGGCGAGCGAGGACGCCGTCCGCGCGCTCGCGGAGGACTACAACGCGCGGGTGGAGGCCTTCTGGCGGCGGCCGCAGGAGAGCCGCTGGGCGCCGGTCCCGGGCCTGGCCGACGTCGAGGCGCTCGTCGGCCACTGGACGGCGACCCGGCCCCCGCCCCCGGCCGCCGAGCCACCGCCCGAGCCGCGGCGTCGCCGGTGGTGGCGCCGCGGCTGACAGCTGCCGTTGCGCCGCGGGCGAACGCCGGGGTCGTCGTCGCCGGGCGGGGTAGGTCCTGAGGGTCCGTCACCGACGAGAGGACCGTCATGTCCGAGGTACCAGGCACCGACCGCGACCAGGCCCGGGAGAACGTCAAGGAGCAGACGCCGACCGCGCCGGAGGACGTCGAGGACGCTCCCGACGCGGGCGAGGGCACGACGGGCGACGAGGCCAAGCCCACGCCCGGTCCCACCGAGCCCCTCGGCTGAGCGGGACCCGGCCGGCCCTCCGCGGAGGACCAGCCGGGCGTTCCTCGGGCTGTGCCGTTCAAGTCGGGACCCGGTCCAGGAAGCCCAGGACGGTGCGGATCCGCCCGTCGGCGTCGACGACCGCGACGTCGGACCCGACGATGGGCGCCTCCTGCCCGGCCGGGCCGAGGTGCCATGTGAAGCGCATCTGGTCGTGGTGGGCGTCGGCCGGCCCGGCGAGCGTGAAGACGAAGCCGGGGAACTGCGCCTGGACGGCGGCGATGGTCGCCTCGATGGCCTCCCGGCCCTGGGCGTCGGCCAGCGGGTCGGTGTAGCGGGCGTCGGCGGCGAACACCTCGGCCACGGCCGCGCGGCGGGCCGCGGGGTCGGTCGCGTTCCAGGCGGCGAGGTAGCGCTCGGCGTGGTCGGGGGTGGCGGTCATGTCGTTCTCCGTTCGTCGGGGTGGTCCTGCCGAGGACGACGGTTGCCGCCCGGGGGAACGGTGTCGATTACCTCGCGGGTAAGCGACGCGACGCCGGGTCGTCGCTAGCGTCCGCGGCGTGACCACCGCCGTCCGCCCACCCGTCGGGGACCTGCTGCGCGACTGGCGCCGGCGCCGCCGGCTGTCCCAGCTCGACCTGGCCAGCGAGGCGGGTGTCTCGACGCGGCACCTGAGCTTCGTCGAGACCGGGCGGGCGCGGCCCAGCCGGGAGATGGTGCTGCACCTCGCCGACCGGCTCGAGGTGCCGCTGCGGGAGCGGAACGTGCTCCTGCTGGCCGCCGGTTTCGCGCCGGCCTACGGCTCCCGCGGGTTGGACCACCCCGACATGGCCGCGGTCAGCCGGGCCCTGGACCTCGTGCTGACCGCCTACGAGCCCTATCCCGCGCTCGTGGTCGACCGCTCGTGGGAGCTGGTGACGGCGAACCGGACGGTCGCTCTGCTGACCGAGGGCGCCGCCGCCCACCTGCTGGAGCCGCCGGTCAACGTGCTGCGGCTGAGCCTGCACCCGGACGGCCTGGCGCCCCGGATCGCCAACCTGCCCCAGTGGCGGGGGCACGTGCTGCACCGGCTCGACCGCGAGGCCCACCTCACCGGCGACCCGGCGCTGGCCGCGTTGCACCGCGAGCTCGCCGCGATGCCGGGCGGAACGGACCGGACGACGCCCGACGGCATCGTCGTCCCGCTGCGGCTGCGCACCGACCGGGGGCTGCTCTCGTTCGTCAGCACGGTGACGACGTTCGGCACCGCCGTCGACGTCACCGCCGCCGAGCTCAGCGTCGAGGCGTTCCTGCCGGCCGACACCGCGACGGCCGAGGCGCTGCGTCGGGCGGGTTAGTCCTCGCCGTCCTCCTCGGCCTGCTCCGCCTCCAGCTCACGGGTGGCCATGCCGCCGTGCCCACCCTCGTCGTGCTGGCCGGGGCGCAGGTTGTTGCCGCCGGTCTCGTTCTCCTCGCGCGGCTCGCTCATGCGCCCAGCCTGCCCTCTCCGGGACGCGCCCGCCGGGTGTCCTCCGGCTCGCTCGTGCTCTGCCCACCCTCCGTGGGCAGAGCACGGGGAATCACCGTGCCCTGCCCATGGGGGCGGGGCAGAGCACGACCGTGCGGGGAGGAGGTGTCAGAGGACGTCGAACTCGTTGAACGCGGCCCCGCCGGACAGCGTCGCGTAGCCGGGTCCGCGGTCGAAGAACGGCTCCTCGCCGGTCCGGGCCGCCCGGAGCTCGTCGCGCAGCGCCGCCGTCGCCACCTCGTCGGCCTCTCCGGAGTCGAGCACCACGACGCCGTAGTCCGCCCGCGCGCCGGCCACCGAGACCTTGCGCCAGGCGATGTCGCGCAGGACGTCGGCGACCGGCCGGTCCAGCGGGTCGCCCCAGCCGCCGCCGCCCGTGGTCCGGATCCGGACGACGGTGCCCGCGGGCAGCGGCTCGGCGTCGGCGAGCGCGTCGACCTCGTGCTCGCCGGGTCCGCCGGGGTCGACGGTGATCGAGAACGGCCGTCCCGCCTTGCCGCCCTTCACGCCCCAGCAGGCGAGGATCGAGCGGTCGGCGATCGACATGAAGTGCGCGTCCCGCAGCACCCGGATGTCCTTCTCGTACCCGCAGCCGCCGCGGTACCGGCCCGGCCCGCCCGAGTCGACGGCCAGCCCGAGCCGCTCGACCCGCAGCGGGAACCGCGACTCGGTGAACTCGGTCGGCAGGTTCCGCGAGTCCGGGACGACGTGGATGGTGTCCTCGCCGTCGGCGTAGTACCGCCCGCCCGAGCCGCCGCCGAGCACCTCGCGCATGAGGTAGGGCTGGCCGTCGGCGTCGGTGCCGTAGACGCCGGTGTAGCGGATCGTCTCCTGGTCGGCGGGCATCCGGCCGCCGGTGGCCTTGGCGAGCACGCCGGCCAGCACGCCGAGCAGTCGCAGGATCACGAAGGTCCGGGCGTTGGTCGGCGCCGGGAAGACCGGCGTCAGCAGCGTGCCCTTCTCCGGGAAGCGCATCTCGATCAGCGGGACGACGCCCTCGTTGACGTCGAGCTGCGCCATCCGCTCGGGCGTCGCGGCGAGGTTGCGCAGGATCGGGGCCAGCCACTTCTTGAGGAAGTTGCCGTCGGCGTAGTCCCCGCAGTGGTTGATCGGTCCCTTGGCCTGCGGGCCGGTGCCGGTGAAGTCGATGACCAGGGGCACCGGTGCCGTCGAGTCCATCGTGAGCGTGATCCGCTGGCGGTGGAGCTGGGGCTCCTCGACGCCGTCGTGCTCGGCGTAGTCCTCCCACACGTAGGTGCCGTCGGGGATCTGGCTCAGGATCTCCCGCCGGTAGACCTCGGTGGAGTTGGCGAGGATCGCCTCGAAGCAGGCCTGCACCGCGGCGACGCCGTACCGGTCGAACAGCTCACCCAGCCGCCGCGCGCCGGCCAGGCAGGCCGAGCACTCGGCGTCGAGGTCGGCGGCCAGCGAGTCGGGCATCCGCGAGTTGCGCGTCATGATCTTCAGCGCGCTCTCGTTGGGCACGCCGCGGTCCCACAGCTTGATCGGCGGGACCATCAGGCCCTCCTCGAACACCGAGGTGGCCGCCGAGGGCATGGACCCCGGCACCGCGCCGCCGATGTCGTCGTGGTGCCCGAAGGCCTGCACGAAGGCGACGACCTCGGGTTCCCCCGTCTCCGCGTTCCCCGCGAAGACCGGCACCGTCACGCAGAGGTCGGGCAGGTGGCCGATCCCGCCCTCGGAGAGGTAGACGTCGTTGTGGAAGAAGACGTCACCGACGTTCATCGTCTCGATCGGGTAGTCGCGCACCACCGGGTGCACCAGCGCCGAGTACGAGCGGCCGGTGAGCTTGCGCAGCTGCCGGTCGTGGATGCCGGCCCGGAAGTCGTGCGCGTCCCGGATCATCGGCGACCGCGAGGTGCGCCCGATCGCCGTCTCGACCTCGCGCTCGATCGCCGCGAGGGTCCCGGCGACGATCTCGACGAGGACGGGGTCGGCGTCCACCTTGGTCTCGGAGGGGACTTTCCCGCGCGACGTGCTCATCGGTCGGACTCCCTCGTGAGCAGCAGGTTCCCGTGGGCGTCGACGGTCGCCGCGAAGCCGGGGTGCACCGGCACGGTCGACCCGAACTCCTCGATGATGGCCGGTCCGGCCACCACGTCGCCCGGTGCGAGCCGGATCCGGTCGTAGGTCGGCGTGTCGACCCAGTCGTCGAAGAACACCCGGCGCGAGCCCGTGACGGCCCGGTCCGCCCCACCCGCGGCCGGTGGCAGCTCGACCAGGTCGGGACGGCGGATCGGCCCGATCCCGCTCACCCGGAGGTTGACCCACTCGACGGCCTGGCGGGGATCGGTCGCGAAGTCGTAGCCGTACAGCTGGCGGTGTGCGGCGTGGAAGGCCTGGGCGACGTCGTCGGCGGCGGCCGTGTCGAGGTCGCCGTCCGCCACGGGCACCCGGACCTCGAAGGCCTGGCCGACGTAGCGCAGGTCCGCCGTCCGCTGCATGCGCTGCTCGTCGCGGGCGAAGCCCTCGCCGTCCAGCGCCCCGCGGGCGCGGTCCTCCAGCCCGGCGTAGACCGACCGCACCCGGGAGAGGTCCAGGTCGGCGTGCTTGCTGACCACGGTCTGCACGTAGTCGTTGCGGACGTCGACGGTGAGCAGCCCGAAGGCGCTCACGTTGCCCGGGTTCGGCGGGACGAGGGTGCGCGGGAGGCCGAGCACGTCCATCAGCCGGCAGGCCAGCAGCGAGCCCGAGCCGCCGAACGTGGTGAGGGTGAAGTCCCGGACGTCGAGGCCGCGGGCGACGGTCACCTGGCGCAGCGCGTTGGCCTGGTTCCACGCGGAGATCTCGAGGATGCCGGTGGCGGTGCGCTCCAGGTCCATGTCCAGCGACTCGCCGAGGCGCTGCAGCCCGGCCCGCGCCGCGTCCACCGACAGCGGGATCTCCCCGCCCAGCAGGTGTGGCGGGATCCGGCCGAGCACCACGTGCGCGTCGGTGACGGTGGGCCGATCGCCGCCGGAGGGGTAGCAGATCGGGCCGGGGTCCGCGCCGGCCGACTGCGGTCCCACCTTGAGCGTGCCCTCCGGGGAGAGCCAGGCGATCGAGCCCCCTCCGGCGCCCACGGTGACGACGTCGATCATCGGGATCTTCGAGGGATAGGCGCCGACCGAGCCCTCGGTGGTCAGGGTCGGTTCCCCGTCCACGACCACCGTCACGTCGGTGGAGGTGCCCCCGCCGTCACAGGTCAGCACCCGGTCGAACCCGGCTGCTCCGGCGATCAGCGCCGCGCCGAGCGCCCCGGCAGCGGGACCGGACAGCATCGTGGTGATCGGCTGGTGCACGACCTCCTCGGCCGAGAGCACGCCGCCGTTGCTCTTCATCACGTAGAACGGCACGCCGGGCGCGATCTCGTCGAGCCGGGTGCGGATGTTGGTCACGTAGGCGCCGACCCGGGGCTTGACCGCGGCATCGACCAGCGTGGTCACCGACCGCTCGTACTCGCGGTACTCGCGCAGCACCTCGCTCGACAGCGACACCACCGCGCCGGGCAGCTCCTCCCGGAGCACCGCCAGCATCGCCCGCTCGTGCGCGTCGTCGGCGTAGGAGTGCAGGAAGCAGACGCCGAGGGTGGTGATGCCGGCGTCGCGGAAGAAGCGGGCGGCGGCCACGGCGTCGTCCCGGTCGAAGGGGCGCACCTCCTCGCCGGTCACCGCGAGCCGGCCGCCCACGGTGCGGACCAGGTCGGCCGGCACGATCCGCGGCGGCTTGACCCAGAAGTAGCTGTTGCCGTAGCCGTCGGGCACCGACTGGCGGGCGATCTCCAGCACCGACTCGTAGCCCTCGGTGGTGATGAACCCGATCCGGTCGAGCTTGCCCTCGAGGAGCTGGTTGGTCGCGACCGTCGTCCCGTGGCTGACCGCGGTCACCGACTCCCCGGTGAGGTCCATCAGGTCGAGCACCTTGCGGACGCCGGCCAGGAAGCCCTCGGCGGGGTCGGCCGGCGTCGACGGCGTCTTGGTGGTCGCCGTCCGCCCGGTCTCCTCGTCCACCGCGACGACGTCGGTGAAGGTGCCCCCCGTGTCGATGCCGATGCGGATCCGCCGCGCGGCGGTCGGGACGCTCATGCCGAAACCTTAGGGCTGAGGAATCGCGCCGGGAAGCTGTCGCCGAGCCTCAGTCGCCCAGCGCGGTCAGCAGGCGGGCCAGCTCCGCGCGGTCGGACTCCGAGAGCCGGCCGAAGAGCTCGCGGTTGTCGGCGTCGCGCGCGGCGGCCACCTCCCGCTGCACCGACCGGCCCTGCTCGGTCACCCGGAGGACGACGGCGCGGCGGTCGGCGGGGTCGGCGGTCCGTTCGACCAGTCCCCGTGCCTGCAGCGCGTCGGCCACCTCGGTCGCCGACCGGGGCGCGATGTGCAGCTCCTCGGCGAGCTCCGACAGCCGGATGCCCTCACGGCCGCCGACCACCCGCAGCGCCCGTGCGTGGTGCGGCGACAGGTCCCAGGGGGCCAGCGACTCCCGCCAGCGCCGGCGCTGGGCGCGCGCGGCCCGCATGAGGAGCTCGCCCAGGGCGGCGGAGTCGGACACCGGGGAATGGTAGCGAGAACGCAGCGGTTACCGGAACGTGAGGTAGCCTCAGCATTCTTCGGTTCCAGGAGGTGGTCGTCGTCGACGACATCCAGATGCAGGGAGGGGGCGGCCGCGGAGGTCGCACCCGGGATCCCGCCGACCGGGCGCAGCTCGAACGCTCCCCGGTCCCGCTGCGCCGCGTGACGGCGCTGTTCCGCCCCTACCGCGCGCAGGTCGCGACGGTGGTGGCGCTGATCGTCGCCTCGTCCACCGTGGCCCTGGCGACACCGTTCCTCGTCCGGCTGGTGATCGACGAGGCGCTCCCCGACCAGGACGTCCGGCTGCTGGCCTGGGCCGTCGCCGGCATGGTCTCGGTCACCGTGCTCACCGCCGTCCTCGGCGTCGTCCAGACCTGGCTGTCGACCACCGTCGGCCAGCGCGTCATGCACGGCCTGCGGACGGCGGTCTTCGGCCACCTGCAGCGCCAGTCGCTCGGGTTCTTCACCCGCACGCGCGGCGGCGAGGTCCAGTCGCGGCTGATGAACGACATCGGCGGCATGCAGTCGGTCGTGACGTCGACGGCGACCTCGCTGGCGTCGAACGCCACGACCGTCGTCGGCACCGTCGTCGCGATGGTGGCGCTGTCCTGGCGGCTGTCGCTGCTCTCCCTCGTCGTCCTCCCGCCGGCGATCGTGCTGACCCGCCGGGTCGCCCGCATGCGGCGCGCCGTCACGGCGCAGCGGCAGCGGTCGCTGGCCGACCTGCACGGGCAGGTGGAGGAGGGGCTGTCGGTCAGCGGCGTGCTGCTGGGCAAGACGCTCGGCGCGGGCCCGGCCCAGTCGCGGCGGTTCGCCACCACGTCGGAGGACCTCGTCGCGTTGGAGGTCCGCTCCCAGCTGGCCGGCCGCTGGCGGATGGCGACGATGAGCATCGTCTTCGCCGGCATCCCGGCGCTGATCTACCTGTTCGCCGGCCTCCCGGCGACCTCGGGCGGGATGACGATCGGCACCCTGGTCGCCTTCACCACCCTGCAGGGCGCGCTGTTCCGCCCGCTGATGCAGCTGCTCGACGTCGGGGTGTCGGTGACCAGTTCGATGGCGCTGTTCAGTCGCGTCTTCGAGTACCTGGACCTGCCCGTGGAGATCGACGACCCGGCGCGGCCCGTCGAGCTCGACCCCGCCGTCGTCCGTGGGGAGCTGCGCTTCGAGCACGTCGGCTTCACCTACCCCGACGGCGCCCGGCCGGCCCTCGACGACGTCGACCTGACCGTGCCGGCCGGCAGCACCCTCGCACTGGTGGGCGAGACCGGCTCCGGCAAGAGCACCCTGGCCTCCCTGGTCGCCCGGCTGGCCGACCCGACCAGCGGCCGGGTGACCCTCGACGGCGTCGACCTGCGCGACCTGCGGCTGGCCACCCTCGCCGAGGTGGTGGGCGTCGTGGCTCAGGAGACCTACCTGCTGCACACGACCGTCCGCGAGAACCTGCGGCACGCGAAGCCGGAGGCCACCGACGCCGAGATCGAGACCGCGGCCCGGCGGGCCCAGGTGCACGACGTGATCGCCGCGCTCCCGGCCGGCTACGACACCGTGGTCGGTGCCCGCGGGTACCGGTTCTCCGGCGGGGAGAAGCAGCGGCTCGCCATCGCCCGCACCCTGCTCCGGGACCCGCGGGTGCTGGTGCTCGACGAGGCCACGAGCGCGCTCGACACCCGGACGGAGCGCGCGGTGCAGGTGGCGCTCGACGAGGCCCGCCGCGGCCGGACGACGATCACCATCGCCCACCGCCTGTCCACCGTGCGGGACGCCGACCGGATCGTCGTCCTCGACGGCGGGCGGGTGGCCGAGACCGGCACGCACGCCGAACTGGTCGCCCGTGGCGGGAGGTACGCCGACCTCGTCGCCGTCGGCGAGCGCGAGGCGGTGCTGGCGGCCTGAGGACTTTCGCGCGCGAAACGCCCCTAGGTCAGCTCGACGGCCTTCAGCCGGACGCCGCGGAAGGCGGCCAGGCGTTCGGCCTGCTCCTCGACGGCGCTGCGCAGGGACGCCGTCGCAGGTATCCACAGCTCGACCGCGACGGTCAGCGACGACCCGGCCTTGCGCGGGCGCCACACCCCGGCGATCGCACCGCCGGACAGCACCGCCCCGGGCCGGCCCAGCACCGGGAACAGCGCCTTCCGGTGCTCCGGGTCGGGGGCGATCAGCTCGCGGTCGCGGCCCTGGAGGAGGAGGTCGAACGGCCCGAGCAGGCGGGTGACCGCGGGCGGTCCGCCGTCCAGGGTGTCCGGGGCGAGCGTCCAGCGGCGCTCGCCGTCGACGTCCACCTCGACGGCGTCGGTGGGCCAGTGCGCCTTGACCTCCTTGACCGGTCCGTCGAGGTAGCCGGCGACGTGCTGCGGCGTCGCCGGGCCGAGGAGCCGCAGGTAGGCGCGGACGACGTCGAACCGCTCGGGGACCTCCGCGGCCGGGACCAGACCGGGCACCGGCTGGAGCACCGGCGGGGAGGTGCCCGGCTGCAGCTCCAGCCCGGCCCGCAGCGCCGCCAGCCGGAAGGTCTGCTCGTAGGCGTGGATCGCGTCGCAGGGCCGGCAGTAGCGCAGGTAGGGCTCCGGGAGCACCTCGCGGAGGCGGCCGGACATCTCGCCCTTGACCATCGGCCCGTCGACGATCGAGCGCATCGCCGCGGCCACCGTGTCCAGACCGGTCAGCACCGGGATGCCCGCGGCCTTGAGCTGCTTGGCCGCGTCGAACACCCGCTTGGCGGCGTCGGCCTCCGACAGGGGCGCCGTCGCGGCGGCCACCGCCGGAAGGTCGGCCCGCCGGTAGAGGTGCGGGGCGCCGCGGACCGTCCAGACGGTCGCCAGCTCACCGGGCTCCGGGTGCACCCCGCGCAGGGCGAGCGCCCACAGCCCGCCGTCGGTGCCGGTGTCCTGGACGCCGATGTCGAGGACGGCGGTGTCGCCGGCCGTCCCGGCGTCCCGGTCCAGCTGCTGGGCGCGGACGCGGGCGCCGAGGACCTGGCCGGCGGTCGCGGAGAGCGTCATGCCGGAGACGGTAGGGGGGAACGGTGTCAGGTCGTGGCCGGGTTCGGGCCCCTACCCTCAGCCGGGTGCCGGAGCTCCGGATCGCGTTCCGCCCGCTGGAGCGTGCCGACCTGCCGCTGCTGGGCCGGTGGCTGGCCGAGCCGCTGGTCGCGCGGTGGTGGGCCCACGACCCCTCGCCCGAGGCGGTGGAGGCCGACTTCGGGCCGGTGCTGGATGGCGCCGATCCCACCGAGATCGAGCTGGCCTGCGCCGGCGGGCGGCCCTTCGGCCTGCTGCAGCGCTACACCTTCGCGGACAACCCGGAGTACGGGGTGGAGCTCGCGCCGGTGTTCGGGGTGCCCGAGGGGGCGCTGAGCATCGACTACCTGATCGGTGAGCCCTCGATGCGCGGCCGGGGTGCCGGTGCCGCGGCGATCGCGGCGTTCGTGGCGGAGGGCTGGGCGCGGTACCCGGCCGCGGCCGACGTCGTCGTCCCCGTGGCGCTGGGCAACGTCGCCTCGTGGCGGGCCCTGGAACGGGCCGGCTTCACCCGTCTCGCCGAGGGGCCTCTGACGCCGGACAACCCGGTCGACCCGCCCGACCACGTCGTCTACCGCATCGGCCGGCCGGCCTAGACGGAGGCGGGCGAACCGACGGGCGAGAACAGCCCGGGGGTGGACACCCCGGCCGGCGCCAGGGCCTCCACCGGGCCGGGACGGCCGAAGTGCCAGCCCTGTCCGAGGTCCACCCCGAGGGCGAGCAGCGTGCCGGCGTCGTCCGCGGTCTCGATCCCCTCGGCGACGAGCGTCGCGCCGCACCCGTGGCCGAAGGTGACCAGCGACGAGACGAGGGTGCGCAGCACGGGGTCGGTGCCCACGCCGGCGACGATGCTCCGGTCGAGCTTCAGCACGTCGGGGGAGGTCAGGACGATGTGCCGCAGGGACGAGAACCCGGCGCCGACGTCGTCGATCGCCAGCCGCAGGCCCGCGGCCCGGAACGGCAGCAGGGCCGACGTCAGGTCGTCGTAGCTCTCCACCTGGTCGTGCTCGGAGAGCTCGAGCAGCACGCGCGACAGCGGCAGGGTCGCCAGCAGGTCGGCGAACGGCCGGGTCAGCAGGGTGGCGGGGGAGACGTTCATGGCGACGTAGCCGCCGACCCGGTCCAGGTGCGCCGCGGCGCCCTGCAGCGCCAGGATCTCCAGCTCGTGGCCGCGGCCGACGCTGTGCGCCTCGGCGAAGACGACGTCGGGGGCCTTCTCCCACTGGGCGGGGAAGCGGCTGAGGGCCTCGGCGCCGACGCGGGCGCCGGTGGCGAGGTCGACGATCGGCTGCAGGACGACGGTCGGCCCGCCGTCGGCCACGATCGGGTCGAGGCGGGCGTCGATCTCGCTGCGCCGCTCCTGGTCGCGCAGCTCGGGCTCGACGATCACGGCCGCGGCCCCGGCGAGGACGTCCATGAGCGCGCGGTCGCGCTTGCCGAGCTCGGGGTCGGACGTGAAGCCGAACGCGCAGAAGGTGCCGTACAGGCTGCCGTCGCTGAGCCGGACGGGAGCGGAGACGTAGCTGCGGATGCGGGGGATGCGCGCCGAGGGCAGCGACATCGCCAGCGGGGAGTCCTTCACGTCCGGGATCACCGCGGGCAGCCGGCCGTCGAGGATCGCCTGGCAGAACGAGGTCTCCTGGACCACGCGGGCGCCCTCGTGGACGAGCACCGACGCCGGGCGGGAAGCCTCCACGACCTCCAGGTGCTGGGTGGTCCCGTCCAACCGGCTGAGGAAGGCGACGCTCATGCCGAGCGCGCTGCGGGCCGTGCCGAGCAGCTCGGCGATCTGCTGGTCTGCGGCCGAACGCTGACGACGCACGGGGTGTCCCTTCCGGAGGTGGTCCCCCTCCATCGGCAGCCCCCGGCCGGCTACTGAGCGGTGCTCACCCGGATGGGCCACCCCGGCGGCCGCCTGTCACAGTGCTCAGTTGGCGGCAGCAACCAGTCGGGCGGGGTGAGCAGCGTGGACGAGCGGGACGGTCGCACGTCGCACCGGGTGACCTTCCTCGTCCTGGCGGCGGGGCTGTGCACCTACTCGCTGCTGCAGTCGATGGTGATCCCGGTGCTGCCGGCGATCCAGGCCGAGCTGAACACGACCCAGGCCGACGTCACCTGGGTGCTGACGGCCAACCTGCTGGCCGCCGCCGTGGCCACGCCCATCGTGGGGCGGCTCGGCGACATGTTCGGCAAGCGCCGGCTGTTCGTCACCGTGCTCCTGGTGCTGAGCCTCGGCTGCCTGCTGTCCGCGCTGGCCGGCGCGATGCCCCTGATGATCGTCGGCCGCGCGCTGCAGGGGATCGGCGGTGGTGTCATCCCGCTCGGCTACAGCATCCTGCGCGACGAGTTCCCCGACGCGAGCGTGGCCACCGCCATCGGTGCGCTGTCGTCCCTCATCGCGGTCGGCTCGGGCTCCGGCCTGGTGATCGCCGGCCCCATCGACTCCGCGCTCGGCCTGGACTGGCTGTTCTGGCTGCCCATGGGCGTTGGCGTGGTCGCGGCGACCATCGCCCACCGGGTCATCCCCGAGTCGCGGGTGCGCACCCCGGGCCGGGTCAACGTCCCGGCCGCGCTGCTGCTGTCGGGCTGGCTGGTCTGCGTGCTGCTCGGGGTGAGCCGGGCCACCGCGTGGGGGTGGGGGTCGCCGCGGGTGCTGGGCCTCCTGGCGGCCGGAGCGCTGATGCTCGGCGGCTGGATCGCCGTGGAGACCCGGTCGGCGCAGCCGCTCATCGACATGCGGATGATGCGGCTGCGCGCGGTCTGGACGGCGAACCTCATCGCCTTCCTCGTCGGGCTGACGATCTTCGCCGCGTTCGCGTTCATCCCCCAGTTCATGCAGACGCCGCCCTCGGCCGGCTACGGCTTCGGCTCGACGATCAGCCAGGTCGGGCTCGCGCTGCTGCCGCAGACCGCGGCCGGCTTCTGCGCGGGCCTGGCCGCCGGCCGGCTGGGACGCCGGTTCAGCTCCCGCAACATCGTCACCGCCGGCACGCTGCTGACCGCCCTGGCCTACGCGGTGGTCACCGTGGCGCACGACGAGCACTGGCAGCTGGCGATCGCCTTCGTGCTGCTGGGCTTCGGCACCGGCACGACCCAGGCGGCGCTGGCCAACGTGGTCGTGACCTCCGTGCCCCGCGAGCAGACCGGCGCGGCGAGCGGGATGAACGCCAACATCCGCACCATCGGCGGCTCCATCGGCTCGGCCGTCATGGCCACCGTCGTCACCTCGACCGCGCCGCCCGGCGGCCTGCCGACGGAGGCCGGGTACACCACCGGCTTCCTGCTGCTCACCGTCGCCATGGTCGGGGCCACCCTGGCCACCCGGGTCATGCCCGACCCCCGGCGGGCCGCCCGCCGGGCCGCCGTGGCGGGTGCCGCGACGCCGTTGGCCCCGCTGCCGTCCGACTCCTAGGGACCGCGCCGCACGGGCGTACGTCACACCGTCGGCAGTGCGCCGTATCGAAAGGCGTCCCGTATCTTCGGTTGCGTTCAGCAACGAGAACGGAGGGCTGCCAGCATCGTGACCGCCGATCTCGCGCCGCCGCGCGCTCGTTACCAGGTGACCTACGCGGTCCTGGCCCTCGGCGTGGTCGCCTTCGTCCTCCAGCAGGGCCTGGTGGCGCCGGTGCTGTCCACGCTCCAGCGGGAGCTCGGCACCACGCAGGCCGACATCGCGTGGGTGTTGACCGCCAACTTCCTGGCCACCGCGGTGGCCACGCCGATCCTCGGCCGGCTCGGGGACATGGTCGGCAAGAAGCGCATCTTCGTCCTCGCGCTGGGTCTGGTCGCGCTCGGCAGCCTGCTCGCGGCGCTGGCGACGGCACTGCCGCTGATGATCGCGGCACGCTTGCTGCAGGGCTGCGGCGGCGGTGTGCTGCCGCTGGCCTTCGGCATGATCCGCGACGAGTTCCCGTCGCACCGCGTGCCCGGGGCGGTGGGCACCATCTCGTCCCTGATGGCGGTCGGCAGCGCGCTGGGCGTCGTCCTCGCCGGCCCGATCGTCGACACCCTGGGCTACCACGGGCTGTTCTGGGTCCCCCTGGTCCTCGTGGTGATCGCCGCCGTGGCCGCGCACTTCGTGATCCCGGAGTCCCGGTCGCGGCCCGGTGGCACCCTGAACCCCCTGGCGGCGGTGCTCCTCTCCGCGTGGCTGGTCTGCCTGCTGCTGGCGATCAGCCAGGCCCCGAAGTGGGGGTGGAGTTCGCCCACGGTGGTCGGGTTGCTGGTCGCCGCCGTCGTCCTGCTGGCCCTCTGGGTGACGGTCGAGTCGCGGGCCCGGCAGCCGCTGGTCGACATGCGGATGATGCGGGTCCGGGGCGTCTGGACGGCGAACGTGGTCGGGTTCCTGTTCGGGGCGGCCATGTACTCCGGGTTCGCCTTCATCCCGCAGTTCCTCCAGACCCCGGTGATCAGCGGCTACGGGCTCGGCGCGTCCATCACCGTGTCCGGGCTGGTGCTCCTGCCGCAGTCCGCCGCGTCCTTCTCCACGGGCCTCGCGTCGGGCCGGCTGGCGCGGCGCTTCGGCTCGAAGAACCTGCTCATGGCCGGCGCGCTGTCGACCGCGGTCGGCTTCGCGCTGATCGCGTTCGTCAACGACTCGCTCTGGGAGGTCAGCCTCATCTGCGTCCTCATGGGCATCGGGTTCGGCCTGGCCTTCTCGGCCATGGCCAACCTCGTGGTGGCGGCCGTGCCGCCGACCCAGACCGGCGTGGCCAGCGGCATGAACACCAACATCCGGACCATCGGCGGGTCGATCGGGACGGCGGTCCTCGCCGGGGTCGTCACCGCCGGCGCCACCGCGTCCGGGCTCCCGCAGGAGTCCGGTTACCAGGCTGCGTTCCTGCTGGCCTCCGGCGGGCTCCTGCTCGCCGCGGTCGCCGGCCTGCTCATCCCGGCGGTCCGGAGGGACCCGGTCACCCACGAGGAGCCCGCGGTCCCCGAGCGGCACCCCCAGGCCGCGGTCGTCGCCGGGGCGACCCTGGTGGGCGACGGCCGGGAGTAGCGCCCGGCGGCTCGCCCAGGGCCCGTACTGCTTGACGTAGCTGGATGCTGGATCCAGACTCAGCACTGTGCGCGAGAGAGTGGCCGAGGTGCTGATGCTGGTTGGAGAGCGCTGGGCGCTGCTCGTCGTGCGCGAGGTGTCCCTCGGGCTGCGGCGCTTCGACGAGCTCGAGGCGGCCACCGGGGCCTCGCGCACGGTGCTCTCCGACCGCCTCCGCCGGCTCACCGAGGCCGGGGTGCTCGCCACGCGGCCGTACCAGCTGCCCGGCAGCCGGGTGCGGTCGGAGTACGTGCTCACCGACGCCGGGTACGACCTGCTGCCGCTGCTCGCGGCGATGTCGGACTGGGGCGAACGGCACCTGGGCGCCACCACGCAGGCCGACGTCGTCTACCGGCACGGCGGCTGCGGCGGGCGGGTCACGGCCCGGCTGACCTGCGAGTGCGGGGCGCAGATCGCCCCGCGGGAACGGCTCGTCGCCCAGGTCAACCGCTGACCGGGCCCTCGTCGAACAGGGAGATCGCCATGGCCGACCTGGCCACCACCACCGACGCCACCTTCGCCGCCGACGTGCTCGCCAGCACCACGCCGGTGCTCGTCGAGTTCACCGCGGCCTGGTGCGGGCCCTGCCGGATGATCGCGCCGGTGCTGGGGCGCATCGCGGAGGAGCAGGCCGGCCGGATGGGCGTGCTCGCCCTCGACGTCGACGAGAACCCCGAGACCACCCGCCGCTACGGCGTGATGGGGATGCCGACCCTGGGCCTGTTCGTCGGCGGCGAGCTGGTCACGACCGTCGTCGGCGCCCGGCCGCAGGCGATGATCATGCAGGCACTCGAGCCGTACCTGGCCGCCACCGCGGCCTGAGGTCCCCACCTCCGGACGCTTGTGCTCTGCCCAGCATGCTGGGCAGAGCACGAGCATCGCCGGAGTGACTCCCGTCGCCTCCCGGAATGCCGGAGCCGGTGGGTGCGTCGGAACCAGGCGTGGACCTCTTCTCCCCCGTGACCCTGGGCGACCTCGAGCTGACGAACCGCGTGGCGATGGCCCCGCTGACCCGGATGCGTTCCGGCCCGCTCGGCATCCCCGGCGACGTCGTCGTCGAGCACTACGCCCAGCGCGCCGGCCTGGGCCTGATCGTCACCGAGGGGACCTACCCGGTGCACGAGTCGCAGGCCTTCGTCGGCCAGCCGGGGATCGTCACCGACGAGCAGGTCGCCGGCTGGCGCCGCGTCGCCGACGCCGTGCACGCCCGCGGCGGCCGCATCGTCCTGCAGGTCATGCACGGCGGGCGGGTCACCCACCCCGAGATCAACGGCGGCCGCCGGGTCGAGGCGCCGAGCGCGATCGCCATCGACGGCGAGGCGCGGACCGCCGCCGGCAAGCACGCCTACCCGGTGCCGCACGCCCTCACCACCGCCGAGGTGCGCGAGCGGGTGCAGACCTTCGTCGACGCCTCCCGCCGCGCGATCGAGGCCGGCCTGGACGGCGTCGAGCTGCACGGTGCCAACGGCTACCTGCTGCACGAGTTCCTCTCCCCGGCCTCGAATCGGCGCGAGGACGAGTACGGGGGCTCCCCGGAGAACCGGGCGCGCTTCGTCGTCGAGGTCGCGACCGCCGTCGCCGAGGCGGTCGGCGCGGGCCGGGTGGGCCTGCGGATCTCCCCGGAGCACGGCATCCAGGACGCGCTCGAGCCCGACCGCGACGACGTCCTCGCCACCTACGGGTACCTGATGGACCAGCTGCGCCCGCTGGGCCTGGCCTACCTCTCGGTGCTGCACCGCGAGCCGGCCGGCGACCTGGTGCAGGAGCTGCGCCGTCGCTTCGACGGACCGCTCATGGCCAACAGCGGCTTCGGGTCGATCACCACGCGCGAGGAGGCGACGGCGCTCGTCGACAGCGCCCACGCCGACGTCGTCGCCGTCGGGCGGGCCGTGATCGCCAACCCCGACCTCGTCGAGCGCTGGGCCGGGCAGCACCCGGAGAACGAGCAGCGGCCGCACCTCTACTACGCCGACGGCGCCGAGGGCTACACCGACTACCCGACGCTGCAGGCCGGCTGATCAGCTCAGCAGGCCGTCCTCGAGCCGCAGCACCCGGTCGGCCGACGCCACCACCGCCGGGTCGTGGCTGGCCACGAGCACCCCGGTGCCGGCCGCGCAGGCGGACCGGAGCACGCCGAGCACCGTGCCGGTGAGCTCCTCGTCGAGGTGGCCGGTCGGCTCGTCGGCCAGCACGAAGGCCGGGCGGACGACGAGGGCGCGGGCCAGCGCCGTCCGCTGCTGCTCGCCGAGCGACACCTCGGCGGGCAGCCGGTCGGCGAGGGAGTCCAGCCGGAGCGCCTCGAGGACGGCCGTCGCGGCCGCGGCCGGGTCCTCGTGGCCGGCCAGCCGGGCGGGCAGGACCACGTTGCCCTCGACGGTCAGCTCCTCCAGCAGGCCGAACTGCTGGGGGACGACGGCGACGGTCGTCCACGGCGCGTCCTGCGGAACGAGCACCCCGGGCACGTCGACGGTGCCGGCGTCGGGCCGCTCCCAGCCGAGCAGGCAGTTGAGCAGCGTCGACTTGCCGGATCCCGAGCGGCCCAGCAGCGCCACCAGCTCGCCCGGCGCCACCTCGAGCGACACCCCGCGCAGGGCGTGCACGTCCTCGCGGCCACGGCGGTAGGACTTCACCAGGCCCACGCCCTGCAGTGCGCTCACGACCCGGGCTCCCGCAGCACGACGCCGTCCTCGGTGATCTCCAGCAGCGCGCGCCGCTCGGGGAAGAGGGCGAGCGCGTCCGCCGGCAGCTGCACCCGGCCGTCGCCGTCGATCACCGCCAGCCGGCGGCCGGCCACCTCCTCGTGCGCGACCGTCCCCGAGCGCAGGTGCACCACCCGGTCGGCCGCGGCGGCGGCGAGCGCGTCGTGGGTGGCCAGCACGACCGTCGTCCCGGCGTCGGCCAGGCCGCGCACGGCCGCCATCAGGTCGGTGGTCGTCCGGCTGTCCAGCTCGCTGGTCGGCTCGTCGGCGACCAGGAGCGCGGGCCGGCCGGTCACCGCCTGGGCGAACGCCAGCCGCTGCTGCTCCCCGCCGGAGAGCTGCGCGGGCAGGTGGTCGGCGCGGTCGGCGAGGCCGAGGCGCTCCAGCAGCTCGGCGGCGTCGTCCCCGTTCGTGCCGCGCAGCCGTGCGGCGGCGGCCAGGTGCTCCCGGGCGGTCAGGTGCGGGGCCAGGTTCTGCGCCGGGCGGGCGAAGACGTAGCCGATCGACCGGCGGCGCAGCGCCCGCAGGCGGCGGGTGGACAGGCCGGTGAGCGACTGCCCGGCGACCTCGGCGAGGCCCGCGGTCGGCCGGTCCTGCGCGGCCAGGATGCGCAGCAGGGAGCTCTTCCCCGAGCCGGACGGGCCGGTGATCGCGGTGACCCGGCCGGCCGGGACGACGACGTCCACGCCCTTGAGCGCGTGCACCTCACCGCTGGGCGAGGAGTAGATGCGGACCAGTCCCTCACAGACGGCCGCCGGGGCCTCATGTGGCATCGCGCATCACCCGCCCGCCGTCGGCCTGCCGCGCGGCGCGGCCGGTCAGGAGCGCCCCCGCGACGGTGGCGAGGACGGCGCCCGCGACGACGGCGACCAGGCTCCCCCAGGGCACCGCGACCACGGGACCGGGCAGCACGTCGGGCACCGGGTCGAGCAGGTCCACCAGCAGCACCGAGACCGGCAGGGCCACGGCGATCGCGAGGAGCGCGCCGAGGCCGGCGAGCAGACCGGTCTCCAGCGCCGCTGCGGTGCGCTGGGACGCCGTCCCGACGCCCATCCGGGTGAGCAGCACGGAGGCGGCGGCCCGGCGGCGCTGCTGGGCGGCTGCCTGCAGCGCCAGGCCGGTGAGGCCGAGCAGCCCGGCGAGGGCCGCGACCGCGCGGAGGTGACCGAAGGACCACGCGCGGGCGCTGAGCTCGGGCCGGACGGCGAAGTCCCCGGCGGTGACGACCTGGTCGGGGTCGAACGCCCAGCCGGCGGCGGTGAGCGCGCCGAGCAGCGGAGCGGCCTCCCCGCGGGCCCACAGCTCCTGGTCCAGGAAGGTCTCCGGGTCGCGGCCGGTGGCGCGGATGGCGGCCGCGAAACCGTCCTGGTCGGCGACGAGGAGCGGGCCGTCGGTCTGCCCCGGGAAGGCCGACACCCGACCCACCACCTCGACCGGCACGGCGTAGACACGGGCGAACTCGGCCACGAGCTCGTCGCCGAGGTCCTCGGGGAACGGCCCGGCGAGCAGGACCGGTACCCGGTCGCCCCGGAAGTCGCCCAGCGCGGCGGCGAGCTCCTCCAGCGAGCGGTCGGCCAGCTGCGGGTCCCAGCGGACCACACCGGTCAGGTCGTCGGGCCGCACGGCCAGCACGTCGACCTCGCGCCCGCCCGGCACCAGGGTGAGGGGTCCGGTCGTGCGCTCCACGACCGTCGTCCCCTCCGGCGCCGGTCCCGCCTCGGGGACCCGGCGCAGCAACGGCACGACGACGTCGCTGGCCGCGGCGACCGCGGCCTTCGCGTCGACGGTGCGGGCCGCGGAGTCGGCGAGGGTGCCGGCCTGGACGACGAGCCCGAGCGCCAGGGCCGTGGTGACGACGACGAGCCGGACGGCGCCGCGGCCGGCCGCGACGCGGGAGAGCGCCAGGAAGGGGGCGGGGGTCAGCCGGCCCAGGCGGGCGCGGCCGCGGCGGCCCAGCCGGGGCAGCAGGGCGGTGAGCGCGCCGGCCGCGACCACGGTGGCCAGGAGCGGGAGGACCAGCGGGAGCAGGTGCAGGTCGCCGTCGCCGTCGGTGTCCCCGGTCAGCACCAGCGCGGTGACGGCGACGGTGATGCCCGCGCTGACCGCCACCCACGGCACGGCGCGGCGGGGCCGGCGGCCGACGACGTCCATCCGGCCGACGGCCGCGGCGGTGACGACGCCGACGGTGGCGACCGCGAGCAGCGCGCCGCCGGCCAGCACGGCGACGGCCCGTACCGCGACGCCGTCCGGGAGGTGCGGGGAGGGGCCGAACGCGCGGACCAGGAGCCACCCCGCCGCGCCGCCGGCGGCCGTGCCGACGACCACCGGCAGCACCGCCTCGCGCAGGGCGGAGCCGGCCGCACGGGTGGGGGAGAGCCCGCGCACGAGCAGCGCCCGCAGCTCGCCCTCGCGCCGGCGGACGCGCTGCCCGGCCCAGGCGCCGACCAGGACCAGGGCCGCCAGCGACCCGCCGGCGCCGACGGCGGTCACGGGCGGGACGAGCAGCTCGACGGTGCGCTCGGCGGTCTGCAGGGCCTCGGGCAGCCGGGACCGTGGCGCGGGCGGCCCGATGCCGGCGGCCGCGGCGAGCCGGCCGACCGTTCCTGACGCGGAGGCCAGCCGCGACCGGAGCCGGTCGAGCTGGGCGGTGGCGGCGCGGGCCTCGTCGACGTCCAGGCCGTCGGGCAGCGGCAGGAACCACTCGAGGAACACGCTGCTCTCGAGCTGGTCGGCGGCCTCGAGGACGAGGGACCGGGGGGCGATCACCGCGACGGTCGGGTAGACGGGGTCGTCGAGGCCGCGGTAGCGGGGCTGGGTCAGGAGCGCGTCCTGCCCGGTCCAGTAGTCCGGCAGCTCCGCCGGGAGCTCGGCGTACACGCCCCCGATCGGCAGCTCCAGCGGTGCCCCGCCGGGGATCTCGGTGACCAGGACGTCGCCGGGGCCCAGTCCGGTGAGCTCGGCGAAGCGCTGCGGGACCAGGACGGCGTCGGCGCGGGCCTCGCCCGCGACCAGGTCGACGTTGTCCTCCGCGTCGGTGCGGGAGAACAGCAGGACCCGGTTGGCCCCCTCCGGCGTCGGCACGAAGAAGGTGTCGCGGACGCGGAGCAGCGCACGCGGCGCGTCCAGGCCGAGCTCGACGACGGTCGCGGTGACCGCGTCGTCGACGAGCGCGGCGCGGGTGGCCGAGGGCGGCTCGGGGTCGGTGGGATCGGTGATCGTCGTCGTCGCGTACGTGGTGCCCACGTCGACCGCCGCGGTCCGGGCCCGCTCGCGCTCCCAGCTGCCCTCCTCGGCGGTGCCGGTGAGCAGCGGGACGGAGACGGCGACGGCGGCGAGCACGGCGGCCAGCACGGCGAGGGCGAGTGCCTGGTCGCGGTGGGGGACGAGCGCGATCCGCAGCCGGCGCAGGGCGCGCCGCGGCCGAGAGCCGGAGGCGCGCATCCGCGGAACCTAGCCGGGCCGGTCCGCGGGATCCAGCACGAACAGGTCTCGGACGCTCCGGCAGTGCCCCCTGGGGAGGGGCACTGCCGGAGCGTCCGCCGGTCAGCTGTGCGCGGTGGCGAGCTCGCGCTCGGCATCGGCGTCGCGCCGCTCGAGGGCCGCACCCTCGATGTCGACGTCGGGCAGGGCGCGGTCCAGCCAGCGCGGGAGCCACCAGGCGCGGTCGCCGAGCAGCGTCATGACCGCCGGCACGATCGCCATCCGCACGACGAAGGCGTCGACCAGCACACCGAACGCCAGCGCGAAGCCGATGCTCTTGACGGTCGCGTCGTGGCCGAGGATGAACCCGCCGAACACCGAGCCCATGATCAGCGCCGCCGCCGTCACCACCCGGGCGCCGGAGCGGAAACCGCCGACCACCGCCTCCGTGGGCGCCGCGCCGTGCACGTGCTCCTCGCGCATCCGGCTGACGAGGAACACCTCGTAGTCCATCGCCAGGCCGAAGAGCAGCCCGATGAGCAGGATCGGCAGGAAGCTCAGCACCGGCCCGGTGGACTCGACCCCGAGCAGGTCGGCCAGCCAGCCCCACTGGAAGACGGCGACCAGCGCGCCGAAGGTGGCGGCGAGGCTGAGCAGGAAGCCGAGGGTCGCCTTGATCGGCACGAGGATCGACCGGAAGGCGAGCATCAGCAGCAGGAACGCCAGGCCGACGACGACGACGAGGAACACCGGCAGCGCGGCGCCGAGCTTCTCGGAGATGTCGATGCCGAGCGCGGTGTTGCCGGTGACGGCGAGCTCGGAGCCGGTGTCCCCGGTCAGGCCCTGGCGCAGATCGCGGATGTCGTGCACGAGGGACTCGGTGCCGGCCGCCGCGGGACCGTCCGCCGGGATGACGGAGACGATCGCGGTGTCGCCGGCCTCGTTGGGCTGCGGCGGGGCGACGGTCGCGACGCCGTCCAGCTCCCCGATGGCGGTGGCGGTGGCGGCGAAGGCGGCCTGCGGGTCGGGGGCGTCGGTGGCGTCGACGAGGACGGTCAGCGGCCCGTTGAACCCGGGGCCGAAGGCGCCGGCGAGGAGGTCGTAGGCCTGCCGCTGGGTGGTCTCCGCGCCGAGGTCGCCCTCGGTGGGCAGGCCCAGGCGCAGGTCGAGCGCGGGCAGGGCGATGACGCCCAGGCCGACCACGCCGGCGACCAGTACGGCGACCGGACGGCGGGTCACCCAGCGGGCCCAGCGGGTGCCGGCCGAGTCCCCGCTGGCCAGCGCGGCCTGGCGGCGGCGGAGTCCGGGGACCTTCCACCGGTCGAACCGGTTCCCGGCGAAGCCGAGCATGGCCGGGACGAGCGTGAGCGCGACCAGCACGGCGACGCCGACCATCCCGGCGGCGACCAGGCCCATGGTGGTCAGGAACGGGATGCCGACGACGGTGAGCCCGGCCAGCGCGATCATGACCGTCAGCCCGGCGAAGACCACCGCGCTGCCGGCGGTGCCGACCGCGCGCCCGGCGGACTCCCGGGGGTCCATGCCGGCGCGCAGCTGCTCCTTGTGCCGGACGGTGATGAAGAGGGCGTAGTCGATGCCGACGGCCAGCCCGATCATCAGCCCGAGCGTGGGCGCGGTGCTGGTCAGGTCGACGACGGCCGAGAGCGCGGTGACGCCCGCCATGCCGGCGGCGACGCCCATGAGCGCGGTCAGCAGGGGGAGTCCGGCGGCGAGCAGCGAGCCGAAGGTGATCGCGAGGACGACCAGCGCGACGAGGACGCCGATGGCCTCGGCCGCTCCCTGTGCCGCGACGGCCTGGGTGGCCTCGCCGCCGAACTCCACCTGCAGGCCGGCGTCCTCGGCGTCGTCGGCGACCGCGAGGAGCTGGGCGCGGGCGTCGTCGGTGATCTCGTCGACCTGAGCGTGGTAGCTGACGGTGGCGTAGGCAATCGAGCCGTCGGGCGAGACGCCCTGCCGCTGGAAGGGGTCGCTGACGGCGGCGACCTGGTCGGCGTCGGCCGCCCGGGCCAGCGCGTCGGTGATCGCGGCCGCGTACGGCGGGTCGGTGACCGCGCTGCCCTCGGGTGCGGCGAAGACGATGCGGGCCGAGGCGCCGGCCGCGCCGCTCTCCGGGAAGCGCTGGTCGAGCGTCTCGAGGGCGGTGACCGACTCGACGCCGGGGATGCTCAGCTGGGCGTCGGCGTCGCGGCCGAACGCTCCGGCCAGGCCGCCGAGCGCGACGAGGGCGAGGACCCAGGCCAAGAGGACGGTCCTGCGGCGGTGAAAGGCCCAGCGGCCGAGACGGTGCAGGAAGACGGCCACGGGAGTGCTCCAGGTGCTCGGGAAGTCGTGGGAGGCGACAGCGACGGCGCCTAGCCGATCGGCAAGGACTCTACTAGCCGAACGGCTAGGGATCGGATGACTCGCATCACGTCCGGATGCGTCTACGCTGCGCCGGTGACCAGCTCGCCTCCCGCGCTCTCCGCCGCCGCGCCGCCGTCGTCCGGCGGGCGTTCGGCGGGCGCGCAGCGGGTGCTCGACGCGACGCTCGACCTGTTCAGCGAGCACGGCTTCGAGGGCACGAGCCTGCAGGACATCGCCGACCGGCTCGGCGTCACCAAGGCCGCCGTCTACTACCACTTCCACACCAAGGACGAGCTGCTGCTGGCGCTGATCCAGCCGGCCTTCGACGACTTCCTCGCCCTGGTGGCCGAGGCGGAGAACCGGCAGGCGGGCTCGCGGGCCGGCCGGACGGTCGACCTCGGCGGCTACGTCGAGGTGCTGCTGCGCCACCGCCGGGTCACCGCGTGGCTGACCCGCGACGCCACGGCGATGACGCGGGCGGCGGTGCTGGAGCAGGCGACCCAGGTGCGCGAGCGGACCGAGGCGATGCTGGTCGGCCGGCACACCGACGCCCTGGGCGCGGTCTGGGGATCGGCGCTGATGCAGGCACTCCCCGGGGCGCTGCTGGCCGCTCCGGCCGACGCGTCGGACGAGTGGCTGCGCGAGGAGCTCACCGAGCTCGGGGCCCACCTGCTGGCCGGCTACCGGAAGGCGGTCCGGCGGCGGGAGGCGTGAGTGCCCCCGGGGGTGCGAAGACGACCCGCACGTCGAGGCCGCCGGCCGGGGGGGCGGAGAGGTGCAGGTCGGCACCGGCGTCGCGGCAGACCCGGGAGACGATGGCCAGGCCCAGCCCGCTGCCGGTCGGCTCCGCTCCGGCCGACACCCGCCCGACACCGCGGACGAACGGCTCGGTCAGCGTGCCGACCAGGTGCGGCGGGACGACCGGGCCGGTGTTGGTCACCCGCAGGTGCGCCCGGCCGTCGTCCGTCGTCCCGGTGGTGACGCAGACGTCCCCGCCGGGCCCGGTGTTGTGCCGGATCCCGTTGAGCACGAGGTTCGTGACCAGCTGCCGGACCAGCGGCTCCGCGCCGTCGAGGTCGCCCTCGCCCAGCTCGGTGCGGAGGTGCACCCCCGCCTCGACGGCGACGGGTGCCAGGTCGGCGACCACGGCGGCGGTGACCTCGGCCAGGTCGACCGGGGTGCGCGCCGGGGGGCGGCCCTGGTCGAGGGCGGCCAGCGCGAGCAGGGCCTCGACGGTCTCGGTCCCGCGCCGGTTGGTGCGGTCGAGCCGGTGCAGCAGCTGCGGCACGTCGACACCGGCGGGATCGGCGAGGGCGACGTCGAGCATCGAGCGCTCGACGGCGTAGGGGGTGCGCAGCTCGTGGGAGGCGTTGGCGGCGAAGCGGCGGTGCTCGTCGAGGGAGGCCTGCAGGCGGTCGAGCATCGTGTCGAGGGTGTCGGCGAGCTCGCGGAACTCGTCGCGCGGCCCGGTCATGCGCACCCGGTGGTCCAATGACCCGGCGGCGACCTGCTGGGTGACGCGGTGGATCCGACGCAGTGGCCGCAGCATGTGGCCGGCGAGCAGCCACCCGCCGACGAGGCCGATCACCGAGAGACCGGCCAGCACGGTCCAGGCCTTGGGCCACAGCGCCTCGACCAGGTCGTCGCGGTCCGGGACGAAGCCGGGCGGCGAGCCGTTGCCCGGCGCGAACCCCAGCTCGCCGGAGGGGATGAAGTGGAGGACGTAGAGGAGCAGGGCGAGGAAGGCGACGCCGGCGAGGAAGAGGAAGGCGGCGTAGCTGAGGGTCAGCCGCAGCCGTGCGCTCACCGCGGGGCCGTGCCGGCCGCGGCGTCCTCGGGCCGGGCGATCCGGTAGCCCGAGCCGGGCACGGTGGCGATCAGCCACGGCTCGCCCAGCCGCTTGCGCAGCGAGGAGATCGTGATGCGGACGGCGTTGGTGAAGGGGTCGGCGTTCTCGTCCCACGCCCGTTCCAGCAGCGACTCGGCGCTGACGACCCCGCCGCGGGCGGCGAGCAGGACCTCGAGGACGGCGAACTGCTTGCGGGTGAGACCGACGTACCGCCCGTCGCGGAAGACCTCGCGGCGGAACGGGTCGAGGCTGAGGCCGGCGAACTCGACGACCGGCGGGGTGCCGTCGGCCGGCCGGCGGGCCAGGGCGCGCAGTCGCACCACGAGCTCCCGCATCGCGAAGGGCTTGGTGAGGTAGTCGTCGGCGCCGAGCTCGAAGCCGGCCACCTTCTCCTCCAGCCGGTCGGCCGCGGTGAGCATGAGGATCCGGCAGGTCAGGCCGTCGGCGACGATCCGGCGGGCGACCTCGTCGCCGGAGGTGCCCGGCAGGTCGCGGTCGAGGACGACGACGTCGTAGGTGTTCACGGCCAGGTTCTCGAGGGCGCTGTCCCCGTCGTGGACCACGTCGGACGCGATCGCCTCCAGCCGCAGCCCGTCGCGGACGGCGTCGGCCAGGTAGGGCTCGTCCTCCGCGATCAGCACCCGCACGGGCCCAGGGTAGGGAGACGGGGATGTGCTCGGCGTATGCAGCGCGGGTGCCGATCAGCCGGCGCGAGCGTCGGTGAGCGGCGGCGGGCACGCCGTACCGGGCTCGGTGGCCAGCTCGTAGTGCCAGGCCTCGTTGCCGTAGGTCTGGCAGAGGCCCCAGTCGGAGCCGTGCCGGGCCAGCCAGTACATGGCCTCGGTCGGGCCGACGTCGACGGCGTCGCCCGTGACGTGCTCGGACTCGTCCGGCTGCAGGACGTAGGCCCGGGCCGCGTCGACGCTGCCGTGCTCGGCGACCGCGGCGTCGAAGAGCGCCTGCTGGAGCTCCGCGCTGCGCCAGCCGCTGGTGATCCGCAGGACGACGCCGTCGGCCGCGGCGGCGCGGGCGGCCTCCTGCACGGCGGCCCGCAACTCCGGGTCGAGGTCGGTGACGGCGGGGACGTCGTCGGTGGCGGAGACGCCGGCGCCGTCCGGCAGGTAGCCGTCCGCGGCGGTCAGGAGGCCGTCGTCGGTCGTGCCGACCGTCGTGGAGGAGGCGAAGCCGTTCTGGGCCCGGTCGAGGGCGGTGCCCCCGGCGGCGTCGGCACAGGCGGTCAGGCCGCCGAGCAGCAGCGGGACGAGGAGCAGGGCGGCGCGGGAGCGGATCGGCATGCGGGCAGTCCAGCCAGCGGCCCGTTGCGAGAGCGTTCGCGATTCCGCTTATCCCGCCGATATGCGGGAGGGACGTCAGCCGCGGCCGGCGGCCGACCGTGCGGCGAGCCGACGCACCAGGCTCGGGGGCACGATCCGGGTGGCGAGGTAGACGGCCTTGTAGACCGCACCCGGGATCGACACCACCCGTCCGCGGGCGAGGTCGGCGAGGGCGTCGTCCACGACGCGGTCGGCGTCCATCCAGAGGAACGCGGGACCCGAGCGCTCCTGCCCGATCCGCTGGTGGAACTCCGTCTTCGTGTAGCCGGGGCACAGGGCCATGACGCGCACCCCGTGCGGCGCGGCGGACAGCGCCAGGCTCTCGGACAGGGTGGTGACGTACGCCTTGCCCGCGCCGTAGACCGAGCCCCGGCCGGGCAGGAAGCCGGCGATGCTCGACACGTTGACGATCGCGCCGCTGCCCCGCGCCTGCATGACCGGGAGCGCCGCGCGGCTCAGCGCCAGGACGGCGCCCACGTTGACCTCGAGGTTGGCGGCGAGCACCTCGGGCGGGGTGTCGGCGAACTCGCCGGGCGTCGCGTAGCCGGCGTTGTTGACCAGCAGGTCGACCCCCTCGTGGAGCCGCTCCTCGACCCGGCGGCGCTGCCCGGGGTCGGCCAGGTCGGCGACGAGGACGTCGGCCTGCACCCCGTGCCCGGTGCGCAGCCGCGCGGCGAGGTCCTCGAGCCGCTCGCGGTCGCGGGCGACGAGGACGACGTCGGAACCGTCGGCGGCGAGCCGCTCGGCAAAGGCGAGACCGATGCCGGAGCTGGCGCCGGTGATCAGAGCAGTGGGCATCCGAGCAGGCTAGTGACGGTTGAGCGGCGCGATCCGGGTAGGGAGCGGAGATGGCTGAGGTGCAGGGCACGTGCGACGACAGGTTCTCCGGGGTGCGCGAGGCGCTCGAGCGGCAACTGGACGGCGACGAGCTGGGGGCGTCGGTCGCGGTCGACCTGGACGGCGAGACCGTCGTCGACCTCTGGGGCGGGTACCGCGACGAGGAGCGGACGACGCCGTGGACCCGGGACACCATCGTCAACGTCTGGTCGACGACGAAGTGCGTGCTCAACCTGGCGGCGCTGATGCTGGTGGACCGCGGCGAGCTCGACGTCGACGCGCCGGTCGGTGACTACTGGCCCGAGTTCTGCGCCAACGGCAAGAAGGACGTGCTGGTCCGGCACCTGATGTCGCACACCTCGGGCGTCTCGGGCTGGGAGCAGCCGTTCTCCGTCAAGGACATGTACGACTGGCCGACGGCGACCGAGCGGCTGGCGGCGCAGCGGCCGTGGTGGGAGCCGGGGACGGCCTCGGGCTATCACGCGGCCAACCAGGGCTTCCTCGTCGGCGAGGTGATCCGGCGGATCACCAACGAGACCTTCCGGCGCTTCGTGCGGGTGGAGATCGCCGGGCCGCTGGGCGCGGACTTCCAGGTGGGCGCGAAGGAGTGGGACCGGGACCGGATCGCGCCGCTGGTGGCGCCGCCGCGAGGTGAGGTGACCGGGGAGATCGACCCGGACTCGATCGCCGTCCGCACGTTCACCGCGCCGACGATGTCGGTGAAGGCGACCACCTCGCCCGAGTGGCAGGCGGCCGACCTCGGCGCGCTCAACGGGCACTCGAACGCCCGCGGTGTGCTGGACGTGATGCGGGTGCTGTCGCTGGGCGGGACCGCGGGCGGCGTGACGCTGCTGTCGCCGGAGACGATCGAGCTGGTGTTCCGGCAGCAGTCCGACGGCCTGGACCTGGTGCTGGAGGCGCCGTTCCGGTTCGGCATCGGCTACTGCCTGGGCTCACCCGTCGTGCCGTACGTGCCGGCCGGCCGGACCTTCTACTGGGGTGGCTGGGGCGGCTCGCTGGTCGTGATGGACCTCGACCGCCGGCTGACGATCAGCTACATGATGAACCGCATGGCGCCGGGGATCCTCGGCTCCGACCGGGCCGAGGCCTACGTCCGGTCGGTCTACGCCGCGCTCTGACGGGCGGCGGCAGAGGTACTCCCCGGTTGCTCGTGCTCTGCCCCGTGGGGCTGGGCAGAGCACGACGCTCCTCGAGAGGGACTGCGTGGCCTGGACCGAGAAGGACATCCCCGACCTCAGCGGCCGGACGGCGGTGGTGACCGGCGCCAACGGCGGGCTCGGCTTCCAGACCTCGGGGACCTGGCGGGCGTGCGGGCCGCCGCGGACGCCGTCCTGGCCGGTCATCCCGTCGTCGACCTGCTGGTGGACAACGCCGGCGTGATGGCGATGCCGCGGGGGCGCACGGTCGACGGGTTCGAGACCCAGCTCGGCGTCGAACCTCGGGCACTGGGCCGGCCGCTGGACTCCGAGGACCCGCACATGGAGCGGCGCTACAAGGCGAGGGCGGCGCGGGCTGGGCGGGGGCCTTCTTCGAGGCGATCACGGCGCGGTCGGGGATGACGCCCCTGGAGGGCGCACGACCTCAGCTGCGGGCGGCGACGGACCCGCGGGCGCGGGGTGGCGGGCTGTACGCGCCGCGGTTCGTCTCCAACGGCCCGCCGGTGCGGCACCCGGTGCTGCGCCGCTGGGACCTGCAGCGGCGGATCGACGAGCTGTGGGCGGTCTCCGAGCGCGAGACCGGCGTCGCGCTCACCGTCGGCTGACGGCTTCCTGGCCGCCGACCGCGCGCAGGCTCGTGTCGAGCGCGTCGACGAGGACGGCGAAGCTCTCGTCGACCGACTCGGGCAGGCCGAACCCGCCGCGGAGCTCGAGGTCGACGAACCCGTGCAGCGCCGAGCGGGCGAACCGGATCTGGTGCACGTCGCCCTCCCCGACGCCGTATCCCGACAGGGCGGCCACGACCGCCGAGACGCCGTCGGCCGCGGCCGCCGTCCACGCGTCGGTGTCCCGGGCACGCTGGGTCAGCGGATACGTCCCCGGGTGCTCGCGGGCGAAGCGCCGGTACGCGTCGGCGATCGCCTCCAGGGCATCCCGGCCGGAGCGGCCGCGGGAGGCGGCGCCGAGCCGGGCGGCGAACTCCGCCGTGACGGCGACGGCCACCCGGCCGATCAGGTCGTCGAGCCCGCCGACGTGCTTGTAGAGGCTGGGCGTCGCGACCCCGAGCTCGCCGGCGACGCGGGCGAGGGTGAGGGCGTCGAGGCCGTGCTCGTCGATCAGCGCGCTCGCCCGCCGCACGACGACGTCGGGATCAAGACCGGCGCGGGGCATCGGTCGCCTCCTCCAGGAACGCGAGGACCCGGGGCGCTACGACGTCGGGGGCCTCGAGCATCGGCGCGTGCCCGACGCCGGGCACCGTGAGCACCTCGCTGCCGAGCTGCTGGCGGATCCAGTCGGCCTCGGCGCGCGGGTCCTTCCAGTCCGGGTCGGCCTCGCCCATGACCACCAGGGACGGCGCGGTGACCTTCGGGATCCACGGGGCGACGACGTCGTGGTTCAGCCGGGTCGTGGCCTGGAAGGCCTTCCACCGTCCGGGACGGGTGAGCAGCTTCGTCGTCGACGCCGCGCGGGTGCGGGCCCCGTCGCCGAGCCCCGGCCAGAGCTTCGTCGCGTACATCCGCCAGGCCAGCGGGCCCCAGGGGCGGAGCAGCAGCGCGCGCAGGCCGATGCGGGCGGCCGCGCCCCCGGCGCCGTTGCGCAGGAAGGGGCCGAAGAGGAGGAGGCCGGCCACGGCGTCGGGCCGGCGGCCGGCGGCGATGACGGCGGCGGCTGCGCTCATGGAGGCGCCGGCCAGGTAGGCGGGGCCGCCGTCGCCGAACGCGTCGATCGCGGCGAGCAGGTCGCCGGCGGTCGCCTCGTCGCCGTACCGGTCGAAGCCGGCGTCGCTGTCGCCGTGGCCCCGGAGGTCGAGGAGGGCGACGCGGAAGCCGGCGGCGACGAGCCGGTCGGCGAGCGGTCCGTACGCGTCGCGGGTGTCGCCCATGGCGGGCGAGCAGACGACGAGCGGCCCGGAGCCGCGGATCTCGGCGGCGATGCGGGAGCCGTCGACGGTCAAGTAGCTAATGTCCATAGCCAAAAAGCTAAGACCCTTAGCCGACGATGTCAAGGATCAACCGTCGAGCAGGCCGGCCTCGTGGGCGAGGATCGCGGCCTGGGTTCGATTCGTCAGGTCGAGCTTGGTCAGCAGCCGCGAGACGTAGGTCTTCACCGTCGCCTCGCTGACGAACAGCCGCTTGGCGAGATCGGCGTTGGACTCGCCGCTGCCGAGCAGGACGAGCACCTCGCGCTCGCGGTCCGACAGACCGTCGATCCGGCGCAGCGCCGCCACCCGGCGCGGAACGGCCTTCCGGTCGACGTAGGACTCGATGAGGGTCGCCGTCACCGCCGGGGACAGCGACGCCGTGCCGTCGGCGACCGCCCGGACGGCGGCGGCGATCTCGCGGGGCGGGGTGTCCTTGAGCAGGAAGCCGGCGGCGCCGGCAGCCAGTGCCGCGTACACGTACTCGTCGACGTGGAAGGTCGTGAGGACGGCGACCTGCGGGGGGTCCGGCAACGCGAGGATCTGCTGGGTCGCGGTGAGGCCGTCCATGACCGGCATGCGGATGTCCATGAGGACGACGTCCGGCTTCAGCTCGCGGGCCGCCGCGACGCCGTCCGCCCCGGTGCCGGCCTCCCCGATGACGGTGAAGTCGCCCGCCGACTCGAGCACGGTCCGCAGCCCGAACCGGACGAGCTCCTCGTCGTCCACCAGCAGGACCCGGATCACGCGGGCAGCACCGCCTCGACGCAGAAGCCGCCGTCCAGCCGGGGCTGGGCGGTCAGCCGGCCGCCGAGGGTGCGCACCCGCTCACCCAACCCCACGAGCCCGTAGCCGCCGCCGGGGACCGGTGCGGCCGCGCGTCCCGGCCCGTTGACCACCCGGACGGCCAGCTCGTCGGTGCTCCGGTGCAGCGTCACCTCGACGTGCGCCCCGGGAGCGTGCTTGCCCGCGTTGGTCAGTGCCTCCTGCACGATGCGGTACGCCGCACGGCTGGTGGCCGGGGCGATCGGCGCGACCGGGACGTCGCCGAGGTCGACGTCCATGCCGGCCTCCCGCGACTCCTCGACCAGCTGCCGCAGCGCGGAGAGGCCGGGCTGCGGGGCCAGCGGCGCGTCCTCGGTCTCGCCGGCCCGGAGGACGCCGACCATCTGGCGGAGCTCGTCGAGCGCCTGGCGCCCCGCGGTCTGCACGTGGCCGGCCAGCTGCTCGACCCGCTCCGGGTCCCGGGCCGCCATCTCGATGGCGCCGGCCTGCAGCACCATGAGGCTGACCCGGTGGCCCACCGCGTCGTGCATCTCGCGCGCGATGCGGGTCCGCTCGGTGACGACGGCGTCGCGGGCCAGGAGCTCCTGCTCGGCCTCCGCGCGCTCGGCCCGCTCGCGCAGCGCGGCCAGCAGCTGCGCGCGGGTGCGCACGTAGACACCGATCCCGCCGGGGAAGAGCACCAGGACGGCGCCGCCGAGCCAGCGGCTGACCTGCTCGCCGGCCGGGCCGCCACTCCACGGCTCGGCCACCACGAGGACCCCGGTGGCCGCGGCGGCGATCCGGGCGGGCCACCGGCCGTCGTACCGGCCTACCGCGTAGCCGAGCACGATCAGCGCGCCGTTGATGGCCGGCGACAGCACCGACACCAGGGCGCTGAGCAGGAAGGGGATGAGCGGCGCGCGACGGCGCGTGGTGAGGATCAGGACGAAGGTCGCCGCGGTCAGGACGGCGAACACCGCCACCGACACCGGGCCGCGGTCGCCGGTCGCCCCGCCGGCGCTGATGGCGATCGTGCTGAGCAGCGCGAGGGTGAACTCCAGCCAGATGCTGCGCGTGCGGAGGCCGGGCCAGACGCGCTCCCGAAGCCTCATGCAGCGGAGCGTAGGTGCCCGGTCGTCGTCGCCGGGTCGCCCGGAAGAGGGCCGTCCGCGTCGACTTTCGGATGACGGCGCAGCGCCGTCCGGGGACCCCGGGTCTGACCCTGCGGCCGACGCGGGGAGGGGCTCGTCGTCGCCAGATTGGTCGTCGCCAGCAGACGACCCCCTGGAGGACGCGATGATCACGGTCAGCGGACTGACCAAGCACTACGGCCCACGGACCGTCGTCGACGACGTGTCCTTCACCCTGGAGCCCGGCACGGTGACCGGCTTCCTCGGGCCGAACGGCGCCGGCAAGACGACGACGATGCGGATGATCACCGGCCTGGTGCCGGCGTCGGCCGGCTCGGCGCTCGTCGACGGGCGGCCCTACTCGGCGCTGCCGAACCCGGGCTCGGTGATGGGCACGCTGCTCGACGCCGCCGCCGTGCACCCGGGGCGGACCGGGCGGATGCACCTGCGGCTCCTGGCCGACGCGATCGGCGTGCCGGCCCCGCGGGTGGACGAGGTGCTCGAGCTGGTCGGGCTCTCCGACGCCGCGGGACGGCGGATCCGCGGCTACTCGCTCGGCATGCGGCAGCGGCTGGGCATCGCCGGGGCGCTGCTCGCCGATCCGCCGGTGATCATGTTCGACGAGCCGGCGAACGGGCTGGACCCGGAGGGCATCCGCTGGATGCGCGGGCTGCTGCGCGACCACGCGGCCCGCGGCGGCACGGTGCTGCTGTCGTCACACCTGCTCGGCGAGGTCGAGCACACCGTCGACCGGCTGCTGGTGATCGGTGGCGGCCGGATCGTCGCCGACGGCCCCGTGGCGTCGCTGCTGAGTTCCGACGGTGTCTCGGTCACCTCGGCCGATCCCGTGTCGCTGGCCGCGGACCTGACGGCCCGCGGATTCGCCGTCGCCCCTGGCGACGACGGTGCGCTCGTCGTGTCGGGCGCCTCTCCCTCGGACGTCGGCGCCGTCGCGGCAGCCGGTGGTCACGTGCTCTCCGAACTCCGGCCGCTGCAGCGCGGGCTGGAAGACGTCTTCTTCTCCCTCACCGCGGCCTGAGCCGCGACCCCTCTGGAGGTTCCTGACATGACCACTGCACTTGCCACTCCTGTCGCCGTCCGCCCCGCCGCACGCCGGACCGGTCCGTCCCTCCCGTCGGCCGTCTGGCTCGAGGTCCGGAAGTCGCTCTCCACCCGGTCGGGCATGGCCGTCGCCGCCGCGGCCCTCCTCATCGGGCCGGCCGCCATGGCGCTCGCCGCCGGGACCGCGAGCGAGGACCTGGACGACGCGCTGGGCCCGCTGGTCGTCACCGGGCTGCTCGGCGCGCTGGTGCTCCTCTCCCTGGGGGCGCTGTCGACCGCGGGGGAGTGGACCCACGGCTCGATCCAGACGACGTTCCTGCTCGAGCCGAGGCGTGGCCGGGTGATGGCGGCGAAGGCCGCGGCCGTGGCGCTGATGGGCGCCGTGATCGCGGTCGTGGCGAGCGGGCTGTCGGTGCTGGTGCTCCTGGCCGTGCAGCCGTCGTGGCCGTGGGACGGCGTGGGCCGGGCGATCCTCATGGTGGCGGTGGCCGGTGCGGCGTTCGCGCTGATCGGCGCCGGCTTCGGGGCGGCCGTGGGCAACACCGCCGGCGCCCTGACCGGGATCTACCTGCTGAACCTCGGCGTGCTCCCCATCCTGCAGACGACGAAGCCGGAGCTGGCCGACAAGATCGACCCGGGCAACGCGATCCTCGAGTTGGCGCAGGGTGACCAGCAGGTGCAGTCGGTCGTGATCCTGACCGTGTGGGTCGGGGTGGCCCTGATCGCCGGCACGGTGATGACCCGCCGCCGCCAGGTCTCCTGAGCACTTATCGCGCGAAAGGCCCCTCCCCTCACCCGGGGAGGGGCCGTTCCGCGTGCGTCAGGCGGCGCCGTCCACCGGCCAGTCGGTGAAGACGAGGCTCACCGTGTGCCCGCTGGACGGCCAGTTGGGCACGTTGAGCGTCTGCGGCCGGCTGGTGTCGCCGCGGGGCAGGTTGGTGGCGGTGATGGTGCCGTCGGCGTCGGGCGAGGCGGGCAGGTAGACGTCGATGCCGCTCTGGAAGGGCTGCTCGCTGAAGTAGGGCAGCGGCGCGAGAGTGGTCTCGCCGGGGGTGGCGACGTCGTCGTGGACGTGGAGGCCGATGGCGCCGTTGCCCACGAAGTCGGTGACGACGTCGACGGGCTCGCCGCCGTCGACGCTGAGCTGGAGGACGTCGGCGTCGCCCTCGGCGTGCCACTCGCGCATGCGGGTGATGACGAGCGCGCTGTGGTCGTCGCCGACGTTGGTGTTGCTGCGCACCGGGCCGTCGGGCTCGGAGGAGAGCAGCCGGACGAAGGTGCTGCTGCGCACGTAGGGCTGCAGGTAGAGGTGATGGACGATCTCGGAGGCGTCGCTGCTCAGCGCCTACTCGTAGTGCGCGCCGTTCTCGAGCTCGATCGGGCCGAACTCGCCGTCGGGGCCGAGCACCTCGCTGGCGTGCGGCTCGTCGCCGGTGCGGGCGCCGGTGTCGGGGTCGATGGCCCAGATGTCGAGGGTGGCCTCGCGGCCGGTGTTCGCGGGGAAGTTGACCGCCCGGCCCGCGATCTCGACCGGGTCGTTCTGCGGGACGATGTCGACCACCTCGGGCGCCTCGCCGACGAGGAACTCGTACTGGGCGGCGAAGGACTCCTTCGAGGTGGCGACCTCGACGTGCGTCTGGCCGGGGAACAGCGCCTGGGTCGGGGCGAGGCACGGGACGACGGCCGGCTCCGGGCAGGGACGCCCGTCGATGGCGACGTACTTGGCGACGTGCGCGGCGTGTGCCGGGTCGCTGAGATAGAGGTTGGAGACAGCGGTCCCGCGGGAGTGGCCGATGACGTAGACCTGATCGACGTCGAACTCGGCCAGGGTGTCGTCGATGACCTGGCTCAGGCCGGCGGCGTAGGCCTCGATCTCCAGACCGGCGCCGTCGTGGTCGTAGGCGACGATCCGGTCCTCGGGGTAGCCGTTGGCCGCGAACCGCATGGCGTTGGACTCGATCTGCTGGGCCGACCCCGCGAACCCGTGCACGAAGACGATCGGCAGCGCGACGTCGTCCGGCAGCGGCGGGAGGTTGTCCGTCCCCGTCGGCGCGCTCGACTCAACGGTCTCCTCCGACGCGTCACCGCTGTCGTCCGAGTCCGACGAGCAGGCGGTGAGGAAGGCGAGCGCGGCCAGCAGTACCGCGAGGAGCGGCCGGCCGATGGTGCGGTGGTGTCCGTGGGCAGCGTCGATCACGGGGAGGCCTCCGGGGTGGGCGGTCCCGCGAAGCTACTGAACCCAGCGGTCCCTCACCACCACGATCGTGCAGTAGTCCACCTCATGGACCACGCATGAGGTGGACTACTGCACAGCGGCGTCCGAGTCCTCAGCGGCGGCGGCCGAGGAGGTAGCCGAGGGCTACGCCCCAGGCGGTGAGGATGCCGCCGGAAGCGGCGCCGAGCATGAAGGAGCGCAGGTCGACCTGGGCGCCGGCCGACGCCGCGGCCCTGCCGGTGAAGACCTGCGGTGCCGGGGCCTGAGACGTTCCCGCGGGAACGTCCGCCGTTGTCGAACTCACAGCAGCAGCCGTCGGCCGAGCCTCGCCCGCACCCGTCAGCTCGGTGTCGATCGCTGAGAAGAACTGACCGGCCATCCGCTTCGCGACGCCGGTGATCATCCGCTGACCCACACCGGCCACCGGACCGCCGATCACGGCGTCCGCCGAGTAGGTCAGCGTCGTCGCCCCATCGCCGTCGGAGGCAAGCGAGATCAGGACCTTCGCCCGCGCGTTCCCCGGCGCACCGGCACCGGACGCGTGCATCACGTACGACGTCGGCCGCTGCTGGTCGGTCAGCCGTACCTCACCCGCATAGGTCCCGCGGATCGCGCCGACGCCCACCGACACGTTCATCTCGTACTCGTCCGGCCCGGTCAGCCGCAGCGACTCACAGCCCGGGATCGTCCGCGCCAGCACCGCGGGGTCGGTGATCACCGACCACACCTGCTCCGGCGTCCCCTGCAGAACAGCCGAGCCCTCGAGGTTCACGCGCCAACTCCCGCTCTGCGGCCCGCGGCCGCCGTCCGCTCGTGGTCCGGGGACCGCATCACGTCGTACAGCTCCGTCGGCGAGATGGGCATCGCCGCGATCCGCCGCCCCGTCGCGTCCTCGATCGCCGAGGCGATCGCCGCCGTCCCCGGGATGACGCCGGCCTCGCCGGCGCCCTTGATGCCCAGCGGGTTCAGCGGCGACGGCGTCTGCTGGTGGTCGATCACGACGTCCGGGATCTCCGACGCGTACGGCATCAGGAAGTCCATGAACGAGGCGTTCTGCAGCTGCCCGTCCGCGTCGTAGGCCATCCGCTCGTACAGCGCCCCGGCCACACCCTGTGCGACCCCGCCGTGCACCTGGCCCTCGACGATCATCGGGTTCACCACGTTCCCGCAGTCGTGCACCACGGCGTACGAGACCACGTCGATCTCCCACGTAGCAGGGTCGATCTCCACCACCGCCGCGTGGGCACCGGACGCGAAAGTCGACCGGATCGGCGAGTAGTAGTCGCGGTGCTCCAGCCCCGGCGCGTCGCCGGGGGTGACCGGCGGCTTGGAGTCGTCCGAGCCCCGCGCGAACTGCGTCGCCTGCTTCGCCGCCTCGTCGAACGCGTACCGCAGCGGGTTCGACAGGACGGCGACCGTGCGCAGCGGGATGGAAGCCCCCGGCGTCCCGCGGACACCGATCACGCCGTCCTCGATCTCCAGGTCGTCGGGCGAGGCCTCCAGCACCTCCGCCGCGATCCGGAGCGCCTTCTCCCGCACCCCGCGGGCGGCCAGCGCGATGGCGTTGCCGCTCATCACCGCGGCCCGCGAGGCGAACGTGCCGACCGCGTACGGGAAGCGGCGGGTGTCGCCGGTGGTCACCTCGACGTCCTCGATCGGGACGCCGAGCTCCGACGCCACGATCTGCGCGAACGACGTCTCGTGGCCCTGTCCCTGCGACGTCAGGCCGGTGGCGACCAGCACCTTGCCGCTGCCCAGCACCTGCACGTGCCCGCCCTCGTACGGGCCGGGGCCGGTGCCCTCGACGTACATCGCCATCCCGGCGCCCAGCAGCTTCCCGCGCGACGCCGCCTCGGCCCGCCGGGCCTCGATGCCCGGCCAGTCGACCAGCGCCTCGAGCTTGGCGAGCAGCCCCGGATAGTCGCCGGAGTCGTAGATGACCGGCCGGCCGTCCTGGAACGTCAGGTGGTGGTCGTAGGGGAACTGGTCGGCCTGGATCAGGTTCCGCCGCCGGACCTCCGCGCGGTCCAGGTCGAGGAGGTCGGCGATGCGGTCCATCGTCCGTTCCATCGCGTAGCAGCCCTGCGGCCGCCCGGCGCCGCGGTACGGCGTCACGATCACCGTGTTCGTGTAGACGCTCTCCACGACCACCCGGTAGACGGGGATCGCGTACGGGCCGACCAGCTGGGTCGCCGTCACGATCGGCACGATGATCCCGTAGGGCGTGTAGGCGCCGTTGTCGTGCCAGGCGTGCACGTCGAGGGCGGTGATCCGGCCGTCGTCGTCGAACCCGACGGTGATCTCCTGCCGCTGCTGGCGCTCGTGGGCGCTGCCGATGAAGTGCTCGCGCCGGTCCTCGGCCCACTTCACCTCCTGGCCGAGCTTGATCGCGGCCATCGGCACCAGCAGCTCCTCGGGCCACGGGTGCACGATCTTCACGCCGAAGCCGCCGCCGACGTCCGGCGCGATCACCTCGACGTCCTCCAGCGACAGCTCCAGCTTCGCCGCGATCGCCGCCCGCACCGACGTCGACGCCTGGGTGCTCGAGTAGACCCGCAGCGAGGCATCGGCCGGGTCCCAGCGCGCGTGCACGCCCTTGCCCTCCAGCGGCATGCACGCGCTGCGCTCGATGTACTGCGTGAAGGAGAGCGTGCGGGCGGAGGCGGCGAGCGCCGCCTCGACGTCCCCGGTCTCCTGGTGGTGCCGGGCGGCGACGTTGTCCGGGATCTCCTCGTGGACGGCGTGCTCGCCGGAGCGCGCGGCGTCCACCCCCACGACCACCGGCAGCTCCTCGTAGCGGACGACGATCCGCTCGGCGGCGTCCTCGGCGACGTAGCGGTCCGTGGCCACGACCATGACCACCGGCTCGCCGACGTGGTTCACCTCGCCGTTGGCCAGCGGGTAGCCGGTGCGCGGCGCGTGCAGTTGCGGATGGGGGATGAGCACCGGCAGCGGCTCGGCCATCGGGCCGGTGAGGTCCTCGTAGGTGTAGATCGCGACCAGGCCATCGACGTCCAGCGCCCCCTCGACGTCGATGTCGGTGATCCGGGCGTGCGCATGCGGGCTGCGCACGAAGGCGGCGGCGAGGGCGTGCGCGCCGATGTCGTCGAGGTAGCGGCCCCTGCCGACGATGAGCCGGGCGTCCTCGCGCCGGCGGACCGGCTCGCCGAACAGCTTGGTGGTCATGGCCTGGACTCCCGCGGCATCGGATCCCATGCCCACGTCAGAGGCGCGGATACGGGGGTATGGGATCCCATGCCGCGCAGGGGAGCGGTCACCAGGCGCCGTCCCCGCCGCCGAAGTGGCCGGTGTGGTCGGCTCCCGTGGGGCGCATCGCCGCGGCCGCGTGCCGGACGGCCTTCTTGATGTTGGCGTAGCCCGTGCACCGGCAGAGGTTGCCGCCGACGATCTCGTCGACCTCCTCCTCCGTGATCTCCGCAGCCTTGTCCCGCGCCTCGAGCCCGGCCGCGATCGTGACCAGGAAGCCCGGCGTGCAGAAGCCGCACTGCAGCGCGTGGCACTCGCGGAACGTCTCCTGGACCGGGTGCAGCACCTGCCCGCCCTGGTGGTCGTCGCGCGCGAGGCCCTCCACCGTGGTGACGGAGGCGCCGTCGACCTGGACCGCGAGCACGAGGCACGACCGCATCGGCTGCCCGTCGACCAGCACCGTGCACGCCCCGCAGACCCCGTGCTCGCAGCCCACGTGGGTGCCGGTCAGCCCGAGGTCGTGCCGCAGCGCGTCCGACAGCAGCCGCCGCACCGGCAGCGTTGCTTCACGTGGAACCCCGTTGACCGTGACGGTGATCGAGCGCTCGGTGTCGACCGACGTCATGCGGCACTCCTCAGAACGGCTTCGGCGGCGGCCTCTGCGAGTGTCCGCTCGGTCAGCACCCCGACGAGCAGCCGCCGGTAGTCGGCGCTGGCGTGCAGGTCGCCGTCCGGGTCCACGAGCGTGCGGGCCAGCTCGCCGGCCGCGGCCCAGTCCGCGGAGTCGGCAGCCTGGCCGTTCACCGCGTCGGTCAGGTCGTACACCTCGGGCACCAGCCCGACGGACAGGTAGGAGGCGCGCACGGCGGAGACGGTCCCGTTCTCGGACAGCGTGACGACGACGCCCGCGCCGCAGACCGCATAGTCGCCCTTGCGCCGCGAGATCTCCGCGAACGCCGTCCCCGAGCGTGGCGGCAGCGCGGGGAAGAAGGCGTCGACCACGATCGCCGGGCCGTGCACCGAGGTCTCCAGCGGCCCCACGAAGAGGTCCCGCCAGCCCACCGTCGAGCGGCCGGAGGGCGTCGCCACCGTCACCGAGCCGCCGGTCAGCGCCAGCACCGCGGTCATCTCGCCGGACGGATCGGCGTGCGCGATCGAGCCGACCGTCGTCCCGCGGTTCCGGATCGCGGGGTGCGCGACGTTCGCCGTCGCCCGGGCCAGCAGCGGCTGCACCCGGGCGGCGGCGGCGTCGTGCAGGAGCCCCACGTGCCGGACCAGTGCCCCCACCCGGACGCCGTCCCCGGTGGCCTCGACGGTGTCGAGGTCGGGCACCCGGTTGATGTCCACCAGCGTGGCCGGCGCCGCGAGCCGCATCGAGAGCAGCGGGATCAGCGACTGGCCACCGGCGAGCACCTTGGCGCCCGCTCCCTCGGCGACGAGGACGTCGAGTGCCTCGTCGAGGGAGCCGGGGTCGGCGTACCGGAAGGGGGCGGGCTTCACCTCTCGCGCGTGCCCGTCGTGCCGTCGCGCCGGGTGCTCGCACGCCCGGCCTCCAGCTCGTCGAGCGAGGACGGGTCCGACCCGCCGAGATCCGCGCCGTGGCCGAGCGTCGAGGCGGCGGCCGGGTGCGTGCCCTCCCGGGTCAGCGCCTCCCGCATGTCCGCGGGTGCCAGCGCCTTGGCCAGGTGCCAGAAGGCGACGGCGACGATCGAGCCGAGCGCGATCCCGCTCAGGGAGAAGTCGTCGGAGAACTCCAGGGTGACGTCACCGATCCCGATGATGATCCCGGCCGCGAGCGGCACGAGGTTGATCGGGTTGGCGAAGTCGACCCGGTTCTCCTTCCAGATCTTGGCGCCCAGCAGGCCGATCATCCCGTAGAGGACGACGGTGATGCCGCCGAGCACTCCACCCGGGACGATGTTGATCAGCGCGCCGAACTTCGGGCACAGGCCGAGCAGGATCGCCACGATCGCGGCCACGTAGTACGCCGCGGTCGAGTAGACGCGCGTCGCGGCCATGACGCCGATGTTCTCGGCGTAGGTCGTCGTGGGGGAGCCGCCGACCGAGGAGGCGATGACGGTCGCGATCCCGTCTGCGGCGACGGCGCGGCCCATCATCGGGTCGAGGTCGCGCTTGGTCATCTCCGCGACGGCCTTCACGTGACCGACGTTCTCCGCGACCAGCGCGATGACGGCGGGCAGCACCAGGAGGCTGAACTTCACCGAGAAGTGCGGCGCGGTGAAGTCCGGCGTCCCGATCCAGTCGGCGTCGCCGACGCTGTCGAAGTTGATCCGGTCGCGGGTGGTGTCCCCGCCGGTGTTCGGGTCGAACGACGTGATCTGTCCGGCCGTGGCGTCCAGCAGCACCGAGAGCAGGTAGCCGAACACGAGGCCGAGCAGGATCGCGATGCGGGCGATGAAGCCGCGCAGCGCCAGGGAGGCGACGATGACGAAGGTCATCGTCGCCAGCGCCACCCACTGGTCCTGCGGCCAGTAGGTCTTGGCCGCGACCGGGGCGAGGTTGAAGCCGATGAGCATGACGACCGCGCCGGTGACCGCCGGTGGCAGGACCTTGTTGATCACCCCGAGGCCGGCGAAGTGGATCAGCACGCCGACCAGGGCGAGGACGACGCCGGCGACCAGGATCGCCCCGACCACGTCGGACGAGTCCCCGCCGTTGGTCCGGATCGCCGCGACACCGCCGACGAACGCCGCACTGGTGCCGAGATAGCTGGGGACGCGGTTCCGGACGATGAGCAGGAACAGGATCGTCGCGACCCCGCTCATCATGATCGCGAGGTTGGCGTCCAGCCCCATGATCAGCGGGAAGACGAACGTGGCGCCGAACATCGCGACGACGTGCTGCGCGCCGATGCCGATCGTGCGGGGCCACGTCAGGCGCTCGTCGGGTGCCACCGCCTCGCCCAGCGGGGGCGTTTTCCCGTCTCCGTAGAGCTTCCAGGTGAAGGCCATGCGGGGCTCCTCGAGGCACTCGATCCCATGGGGGTGCCCCATCTGACACCGCATGGCGGGGCTGCGGAAGTGCCTCACCGCTAAATCGTTATTCCCCGGATGTCTCACCGCTGAGGAAGTTCCGGCGGTAGCGTCCGGAACCGTGAACGCCCCGTCCCGGCACGTCTCACTACGCAGCGGCGTGTATGCCGACTCGGTCCGGCTGATGCAGGTCAGCCGCGACATCGGCACCCGTGACGGCGTCACCGCGGTGCTCGTCGCGATGGCCACGCCGCTCAACGTGGAGCTGGCCCAGGGGATGGGTCTGGCACCCGAGGAGCCGGCCACCCCGGAGCAGCTCCTCGTCGCGATCCGGGCGGACGACGACGACGCGCTGGCCGCCGCGGTCGCCGCCGTCGACACCGCCCTGGCCGAGCGGCAGCGGAGTACGGCGTCGGCACAGACCGTGCCCGTGCGCACCGTCGGCGCGGGCCTCGACGCGCTCGACGGCCCGGCCCTGGCCATCGTCAGCGTGCCCGGCCAGTACGCCGTCGCCGAGGCAGCCGACGCCATCGCCGCCGGCCAGAGCGTGCTCGTCTTCTCCGACGGCGTGCCCGTCGAGCACGAGGTCGCGCTCAAGCGCGCCGCGCACGACGCCGGCGTCCTCGTCATGGGGCCCGACTGCGGAACGGCGATCGTCTCGGGCCTCGCCCTCGGCTTCGCCAACGTCGTCCGCCCGGGGCCGGTGGGCCTGGTCGCAGCGAGCGGCACCGGCGCGCAGCAGGTCTCCTGTCTGCTCGACATCGCCCGGGTCGGCGTCTCGCACGTCCTCGGCGTCGGTGGCCGGGACCTCTCCGAGGCCGTCGGCGGGCTCGCGACCCTGGACGCGCTGGCGATGCTGGACGACGACCCGGCGACCGAGCGGGTGCTGCTGGTGTCCAAGCCCCCCGCGCCCTCGGTCGCCGCGCGCGTCGCCGAGGTGGCGGCCGGCCTCTCCACCCCGGTCCGGTCCGCCGCGCTGAGCGCCGAGTCGCCCGACCTCACCGCCGCGGTCGAGGCGCTGCTCGGCGACCTCGGCGTCGCGGTGCCGGCGTGGCCGTCGCGGAGCGGGTCCGAGGTGCAGGCCGCCCCGGGCGCCGTCCTCAAGGGCTTCTACTCCGGCGGCACGCTGGCCGACGAGGCGATGCTCCTGGCCGCCCCGGTGCTCGGCGACGTCCGCTCGAACACGCCACTGCGCCCCGACCTCGACCTCGGGACGGACCGTTTCGACTCTTCTGGTTCGGCCCCCAACCTTGCCGCCTCTGGCCACGTGGTCGTGGACTTCGGCGACGACGCGCTCACCGTCGGCCGCGCGCACCCGATGATCGACCCGACCCTGCGGCTCGAGGCGATCAGCAACCTCGCCGCCCGTCGCGAGCCCGCCGTCCTGCTGCTCGACGTCGTCCTCGGGTACGGCGCCGACCCGGACCCGACCCACGCCCTCGTGCCGACGCTGACCGCCGCCCGGCGGGCCGGTCCGCTGCCGGTGGTCGTCGCGCTGATCGGCACCGAGGCCGATCCGCAGGGCTGGAGCCGCCAGGCCGATGCCCTCGCCGCGGCCGGCGCGCACGTCTTCGCCTCCAACGCGCAGGCCACCCGGTTCGCCCTCGACCTGCTGGGAGGCGCGCGGTGAACCCGCTGCTCTCCGGACCGCCCGCCGTCGTCGCCGCCGGCGTCGACGTCTTCTCCGACGCGCTGCGCGCCCAGGGCGCCGAGGTGCACGACGTCGACTGGCGGCCGCCGGGCTTCGGCGACGCGGCCGACCTCGCCGCGCTGGTCCTGGACCCGCGCCGGGGCACGGCCAACCGGACGGCGGTCGAGCGGGTGCTGGCCGCGGGCTCGGTGCTCACCGACGTCCGCCCGGCGCGCGAGGTCCTCGGACTGACCGACCGCACGATCCTGCACGCCGGACCGCCGATCACCTGGGCCGACGCCAGCGGCCCCCTCCGCGGCGGGCTGATCGGGGCCACCCTGTTCGAGGGCTGGGCGTCCACGGTGGCGGAGGCCGAGCGGCTGCTGGCCGCCGGCGAGATCGCCCTCGACCCGTGCCACCACCACTCCGCGGTCGGCCCGATGGCCGGGGTCACGTCGCCGTCCATGTGGATGTGGTGCCTCGAGGACCCGGTCCAGGGCGGGAAGGCCTACTGCAACCTCAACGAGGGCCTGGGCAAGGTGCTGCGGATGGGCGCTTTCAACGACGAGGTGCTCACCCGGCTGGCCTGGATGCGCGAGGTGCTGGGGCCGGTGCTCGCCGCGGCCGTGCGGTCGATGAGCGACCCGCTCGACGTCAAGGCCGTGCTCGCGCAGATGCTGCAGATGGGCGACGAGGGGCACAACCGCAACCGCGCCGGGTCCCTGATGGCGCTGCGCGAGCTCTCGCCCGCGGTCGTGGAGGTGGACGCGGCGTCGTCCGACATCGCCGCGGTGCTGCGCTTCATCGGCGGCAACGAGCACTTCTTCCTCAACCTCGGCATGCCGACGGCGAAGCTGGCGATGGATGCCGCCCGCGACGTCCCCGGCTCGACCATGGTCACGGTCATGGCCCGCAACGGCACCGAGTTCGGCATCCAGACCGCCGGCACCGGCGACCGCTGGTTCACCGGCCCCGCGCAGACCCCGGTCGGGCTGTACCTCGGCGACTACGGGCCCGACGACGCGAACCCCGACATCGGCGACTCCGCCATCATGGAGACCTACGGCGTCGGCGGGTTCTCCATGGCCGCGGCGCCGGCGATCGTCCGGTTCGTCGGCGGCACGGTGCCCGACGCCCTGGCCACGACCGAGCGGATGTACCAGCTCACGCTCGCCGAGAACCCGGCCATGGCGATCCCGATCCTCGGCTTCCGCGGGTCGCCGACCGGCATCGACGTCGTCTCCGTGGCGCGCACCGGGTGGCTGCCGCAGATCAACACCGGCATGGCGGGCCGGGTCGCCGGCACCGGCCAGGTGGGCGCCGGGCTGGTGCAGCCGCCGCGGGAGTGCTTCGAGCAGGCACTGACCGCGCTCGCCGCCGAGGTTCGCTAAACCCGTACCCGCAGCGCCATCACGGCGACGTCGTCGTCGGCCTGCCCGCCGAGCTCTGCGACGAGGGAGTCGCAGACGTCCTCCAGCGGTCGGGCGCTCGAGCCGCGCAGGCGGTCGACGAGCGACGCGAGACCGTCGTCCAGGGGTGCGTCCCGGCGCTCGACCAGGCCGTCGGTGTAGAGAAGCAGGGTGTCGCCGGGCGTGAGCAGCAGCTCGTGGTCGTACCGGGGCCCGGCCTCGTCCAGTCCCAACAGCCGGTCGACCGGCCGGGCCAGCAGGCCGGCGCTGCCGTCGGCACCGACCAGCACCGGTGGGGGGTGGCCGGCGTTGGACCAGCGCAGCTCCACGGCTCCGGCCGGGGCGCGCTCGTCCAGCGTGGCGACGGTGATCGTCACCAGCGCCTCGACGTCGAGGTCGAGCAGCGCCCGGTCCAGGGCCGACAGCACGGCGGCGGGCGATCCGACCACCGACTGCGCCAGCCCGCGGAGCATCCCCCGGGCCTGCGCCATCGTCGCCGCGGCGCGGGCGTCGTGACCCTCGACGTCGCCGATGACCAGCATCGTCGTCCCGTCGGGAACGGCGAAGGCGTCGTACCAGTCGCCGCCGACGTGCGCGCCGACCGTGGCCGGCCGGTAGCGCACCGCCGTCGTCAGCCGCTCCAGCGTCGGCGGCTCGGTGAGGAGGCTCCGCTGCAGCGTCTCGGCCAGCTCCAGGACGGCGCGGTCGGCGGCCTGCTCCGCCACGAGCCGCCTGGTCTGCGCCTCGCGGCGCTGGCGGAGCGTGCAGGCGGCGACGGCCGCGACCCCACCAGCGGTCACGCCGACGATGCGGGCGATCTGCGCCACCACGGTGGTCTCGGTGTACTGCTGGTCGTACACGCCCAGCACGGCCGCGGTGACCACGGCGGCGACGCCGTAGCCGGCGGTCGCCCGGCGGCCGAGCGCGGTCGCCGCGACCATCGGCGCGATGGCCACCAGGCTGATCAGCACCTGCTCGCGGCCGATGAGGAGGTCCGTCACGACCACGGCGGCCAGCGTCGCCAGGGGCAGCGCGTGGGCCGTCACGGCAGGTCGGTTCACTGGGCGCCCCTCGTCCGGCCGACCGTGCGGTCCTGTCCCGCTCGACCCTAGCCGGGCGGCGGACTCACGCCTGGGCGCGAGCGCAGTCCAGCAGCTCGCCCAGCGCCGACCCGAACGCCGTCCGGTCGGCGGCCGCGGCCGGGAACGGGACGCGCAGGTCGTAGTGGGAGCGGGGGCACTCCACGCGGAAGAGGACGCCGAACCGGTCGACGCCCAGCAGGTGCACGCCGTCGTCCTCCCCGGCCCAGAGCCGCACGCGGGCGCACAGCTCGGCCAGGGGGTGGGCGTGCTCGCCGAGGAGGTCCACCTCGTCGGCCGCCAGCGGGTCGGGGCGGGCCGCGGCGAACTCCTCCGGCTCGATCGAGGTGCAGGTCCCACCCTCCTCCAGCAGCACCTCGGCCACCTCCAGTCGCAGCAGGCAGGCGGTCAGGCCCACGTCGAGGAGGACGTCGGCGGAGCACGCGTCGGCGAAGTCGAGCACCAGCCGCGCTTCCTCGGCCGGGGGCACCGGCGACAGCCAGCCGACCAGCTCCAGCTGACCGCGCACCGGGTCGCGCAGCGGGAGGGCGGTGCGGCGGGTGACGGTCAGCCGGGCCGGCAGGTCACCGAGCGGCGAGCGGCGGACGGCGGCGGCGAGGCCACCGGAGCGCGGGACGACGAGCAGCACGTCGCCGGCCGCGGTGGTGGTCGCGGCCAGCAGCGGCGCGGTGCCCTGGCCGAGGGTGTGCACCCAGGCCGCCGAGCAGGTGGCGACGGTCCGGGCGCGCTCGGCGTCGGTCGGGGCCTCGGCGCCCAGCCGCGGGGAGGTACGGGTCGATCGACGTGCGGTCATGGCTGCCCTCGCGACTGTCGTCCGGTAGTAAGGTGAGCCTAACCAAACTGGAGGCTCCGTGAACACACCTCGTCCCAAGATCCGGCTGAGCCGCCGGCTGGGGATGCCGCTGACCCCGAAGGCCGTGGCCTACTTCGAGCGCCGTCCGTATCCGCCGGGCGAGCACGGCCGCAAGCGGAAGACGCCGAGCGACTACTCGACCCGGTTGCTGGAGAAGCAGCGGCTGCGCGCGCAGTACGACGTCAGCGAGACGCAGCTGCGGCGGGCCTTCGACCGGGCGAGGCGGACCGGCGGCAAGACCGGCGAGGCGCTGATCCAGGACCTCGAGTCGCGGCTGGACGCCACGGTGCTGCGGGCCGGCTTCGCCCGCACGATCTACCAGGCGCGGCAGTTCGTCACGCACCAGCACGTCCTCGTCAACGGGCGCCGCGTCGACCGGCCCTCGTACCGGCTCAAGCCCGGGGACTTCCTGCAGATCGCCGAGCGGTCGCGGACCAAGGAGCCGTTCGTCGTCGCCGCGTCGGGTGCGCATGCCGAGCCGCCGTCCTACCTCGAGGTCCGGCTCACCGACCTCGTGGCCCGGGTGGAGCGGACGCCGTCCCGCGAGGAGATCCCGGTGATCTGCGAGGAGCAGCTGGTCGTGGAGTACTACTCCCGGTGAGGTGCCGAGCGCTGTGCGCCTGAGGACCGTTCCGCCGCGGGAGTGGTCACCCAGCGCACATCGCTCGCAGCATCAGGCCGGGAGCAGGTCCTCGGCGCCGGCGGTGAGGGTGGTCCGGGCCGCCTCGGCGTCGCCGAGGTAGCCGGCCACCATCGCGCCGTCGCGCAGCATCACGAACCGCCGGGTCGCCTCCTCGGGGTCGGCGTGCCCGGCGGTCCGGTAGGCGCGGGTGACCGTCTCGGTGAGCCACGCACGGTGGACGGCGACGGCGCGGTGCACCGGGTCGGCCGGGTCGGGGTGCTCGGCGGCGGCGTTGATGAACGGGCAGCCGCGGAAGCCGGGCCGGCACAGCTCGTTGCCGATCGCCTCGGTGAGCCGCCGCAGCTGGGCGACGGCCGCCGCCGCGTCGTCCGGAGCGCCGCCGACGTACTCGCGGACGGCGTCGTCGACCCCGCGCAGGTAGGCGACGACGAGGTCCTCCTTGCCGGGGAAGTGCCGGTAGAAGGTCGCCCGCGTGATCCCCGCGGCGCCGACGATCCGGTCGACGCCGACCGTGTGCAGCCCCTCCGCGTAGAAGAGCTCGGCGGCCGTGCGCAGCAGGCGCTCGCGGGCGGCCGAGGGGCGGGGAGGGGCGGTCACGTCGTCCATCCTAGGGGAGAACGAACGTTCCGTCTTGCATCGCGGCAGTGCCTGTGGTCGAGTGGAGGCAGAACGACCGTTCTCCCTACTGCCGAGGAGCCCTTATGGACGCCATCTACACCGCCGTCGCCACCGCCTCGGGCGACGGCCGTAACGGCCACGCCCGCAGCTCCGACGGGATCGTCGACGTCGACCTCGCCATCCCGAAGGAGATGGGTGGCGCCGGCGGGGCGACCAACCCCGAGCAGCTGTTCGCCGCCGGGTACGCCGCCTGCTTCCACTCGGCGCTGAAGCTCGTCGCCGGCCAGAAGAAGCTCCCGATCACCGACTCCGCCGTCACGGCCGAGGTCGGCATCGGCGCGAACGACTCCGGTGGCTTCGGGCTCGCCGTCGCCCTCGAGGTCGAGCTCGGCGGCATCGACCAGGCCGCCGCCGACGAGCTCGTCGAGGCCGCCCACCAGGTCTGCCCCTACTCCAACGCCACCCGGGGCAACGTCCCGGTCACGCTGACGGCCACCGTCGCCTGAGCGCACTACGAGCAGTGTGCGCTGAGTGCCCGGTCCGGCCGGGGAACGGGCACTCAGCGCACAGTGCGTGCGGCAGCTGGCCGCCGCCTCAGGCCTTGACGATCGCGGCGACCGGGCCGCCGCCCGAGGGGCCCTGGTGCACCGCGGCCACCGAGACGAACACCGCCGGGTCGCCGGTCACCGACGCCGCGACCCCGCCGACGGTCGCCTTGATCTGCCGGTGCCAGAAGACGTCGGAGTCGTCGAGCATCGCGTTGCGCCGGCCGCGCACGTAGCCGGTCGGGTCGGCCTCGCACTTGAGGAAGACGTTGACCAGCCGGTCGCCGAGGTCGCTGGTGCGTGGCCGCTCGGGCAGGTCGAGGCCGGCCTCGCGGATGGCGTTCCAGATGCCGTCCTGGTCCAGGGCGTCCGTCATCACCGAGTGGCCGATCCGGTAGGCGCCGCCGTGCCCGCGGGCGTTGCCGACGACGACGATCTGCGCCCGGTCCAGCTCCACGCCCGACGAGCACGAGGCGACCGCGCTGAACAGCGAGAGGTCGCGCATGACCTGCTTCTGCTCCGGCATCTCGATCTCGCCGAGCGCGACCGCGATGCCCAGCGCCGTCGTCCCGTTGGAGAGGTCCATCGAGCCGTGCGGCTCGTCGTAGTACGTCTCCTGACCGCGGGACTTCGCCTCGCGGATGGTCTCGATCGTCAGCAGCGGCGTCTTGGTCTGCACGTAGTGGACGTCGGCCGGGTCGGTGATCCCCGCGGCCTCCATCGCCGTGCGCACGCCGGCGGCGACCTTCTCCACCATCGCGATGCGGCCGATGTCCTCGGGCAGCAGCACGTCGCTCATCGCGTAGCCGACGGTCAGCCGCGGCTCGTCGGTCTTCTCCACCGCGTCCTCGGGGAGGGTGGCGAAGATCGTCGCGTGCGGGCTGATGACGCCGTCCGTGCCGCCGGACCAGACGATCGGGATCTCCCCGACCTCCTCCTTCGACCGGCTGCCCTTCTCGAGCAGGACCTCGCGGAAGGCGCGGTCGGCGATGATCCGGGTGTAGTCGTTGACGCCGCCGTTGCCCTCGGTCTTGCCGATGACGGCGACCACCCGGTCGGCCTCCATGACGCCCTCGTCGATGAGCTTCGCCAGCTCGGAGGCGTCGCTGACGTTGTGCAGCGGGACCTTGCGGACCTCGATCGGTGCGGGCACGGGGTTCCTCTTCTCAGTGAGCTGTCAGGACGGTGCCGACGTCGTCCCCGGTGACGGCGTCGGTGATGGACTCGAGCGTGGTGACGACGGCGCGGCCGCCGCCTCCTCCGATGAAGCGCAGGGCCGCCTCGACCTTGGGGCCCATGCTCCCGCCGGCGAACTCGCCGGCCGCGGCGAGCGAGCGCAGCTCGGCGGGCGTGACGCGGCCGAGCGGACGGGCGGACGGCGTGCCGAAGCCGACCATGACGTTCGGGACGTCGGTGGCGAGGACCAGGACGTCCGCGTCGACGTCACGGGCGAGCACCGCCGCGGTCAGGTCCTTGTCGATGACCGCCTCGACGCCTCGCAGCGCCGGGTGGGTGGGGTCGTTGCCGTCGTCCGCCACCACCGGGATGCCGCCGCCGCCGGCGCAGACGACGACGAAGCCGGCGGCGACGAGCGCGTGCACCGCCGGGTAGTCCACGACCGCCCGCGGCTCGGGCGAGGCGACGATCCGCCGCCAGCCGCGGGGCCCGCGGTCCTCCCAGGTCTGGCCGAGCGCGATGAGCCGCTGGGCGTGCTCGTGGGGGAGGAAGCGGCCGACCGGCTTCGACGGCGTGCGGAGACCCGGGTCGGCGGGGTCGACGAGCGTGCGGGTGACGAGGGCGGCGGTCCGCTGGGGGAGTCCGCGGGCCGCGAGGGCGGCGTCCAGCTCGTCGGCGAGCGTGAACCCGATGGTCGCCTGCGTCTGGGCGACGTTCCAGTCCAGCGGGACGGGCGGGACCTCGTGTGCGGCCAGCTCGTTCTTCACCAGCAGGTTGCCCACCTGCGGGCCGTTGCCGTGGGTGACGACGACCTCGACGCCGGCGGCGACCAGCTCGGCGACGTGGCCAGCGGCGACGCGCAGCGCAGCCTGCTGGGCGGCGGGGGTGGCGGAGCCGTCCGGGCCGGTCATCGCGTTGCCCCCGAGCGCGACGACGGCGCGGCGGGGGAGGGTCACCCCGGCGACCCTAGCCCCGAATACCTCAGCGCTGAAGTACTCGGCCACCGTGCAGGGGCCCGCCACGAGCTTGCGAGTGGTGGGGGGCAGGGAGGTCCTTCATCAGCGGCGCCAGAAGTCGAACGGGTCCCGGCCGGGCCGGAAGCCCGCCGCCTCGACGACGTCCACGGCGAGGTCGAACCGCTGGCCGACGGCGGCCGGCTGGTGCCCGTCGCTGCCGAAGCTGATCGCCTCGCCACCCTCCTCGTGGAACCAGCGCACCTGGTCCACCGAGGCCAGCGGGCTGCTGGTGTTCACCTCGAGCGCGCGGCCGGTCTGCGCCAGGGCCCGGAAGACCGCCCGGTACTCCTCCTCGTAGTCCTTCTCCGCGTACCGGTGCGTGCCGCCGGGCCAGTACCGGCGCGGGAAGTCCACGTGCGCGAGGACCTGGAAGACGTCGCTGCTCTCGATCATGTCGACGACCTCGGCGAGGTAGCGGCGCATCGTGCCGTCGGAGTCCTCCCACAGCAGGTGGCCGACGCCGTAGAGCCGCCCGCCCTCCGGCAGGGAGTGCAGGGAGCCGAGCACCCGGTCGACCGGCCCGTTGCGCAGGTGGGCGGCGATGCTGGCGCCGAAGAGGTGCGGCTCGCCCGCCTCGACCCCGGACAGGATGCGCAGCTCCGGGAAGCGGGCGCGCACCTCCGCGAGCTCGGCGAAGTAGCCCTCGACGTCGATCTCTGCGTGCCGGGAGGCGTGCCGCTCGACGAGTCCCTCGTCGGTGGCGCGGTCGTCGGGGTCCCAGACGGTGAAGTCCAGGTGCTCGGTGAACGCGACCGCCGGCAGCCCGAGGGCGATCGCCCGCTCACAGGCGCGCGCCATCGTGGAGGTGGAGGCGGTGTCCCACGACCAGTGCGTGTGGACGTGGTTGTCCGGCGGGAGTGACTGGTCCTGTGGCATCGCCCCCATACTCCCGCGTCGCTCTCCACAGGGGGCCGCGGGATGTCGGCGGAGGTGCCTACTGTCGGGCCCATGACCACCGCCCTGCCGACGTCCGAGGTGGCCGCCGAGGCGCTCGAGATCCTCCGCGAGCTCACCGGCCGCCCCGACGCGGAGTTCCGCGACGGGCAGGACACCGCCGTCACCGCCCTCGTCGAGCGGTCCCAGCGCGCGCTGGTCGTGCAGCGCACCGGCTGGGGGAAGTCGGCGGTCTACTTCGTCTCCACCGCGCTCCTGCGCCGCCGCGGCGCCGGCCCCACGCTGCTGGTCAGCCCCCTGCTCGCGCTGATGCGCGACCAGGTCACCGCCGCCTCCCGCGCCGGCATCCGTGCCGTGGAGATCTCCAGCTCGAACGTGACGGAGTGGGACGACATCGCCGCCCGGCTCGCCGCCGACGACGTCGACGTCCTGTTGGTCTCCCCGGAGCGGCTCACCAACCCCCGCTTCCGCGAGGAGCAGCTGCCGGGCCTGGTCGCCCGCTGCGGCCTGGTCGTCGTCGACGAGGCGCACTGCGTCTCCGACTGGGGCCACGACTTCCGCCCCGACTACCGGCGCATCCGCGACCTGCTGGGCACGCTGCCCGCCGGCACGCCGGTGCTGGCCACCACCGCCACGGCGAACGAGCGGGTGGTGGCCGACGTCGCCGAGCAGCTGGGTGTCGGTGGCGTGGAGGTCACCACCGTCCGCGGCCCGCTGGCCCGCGACTCGCTGCGCCTGGGCGTGCTGCGGCTGCCGACCGACCGCGCCCGCCTGGCCTGGCTCGCCGCGCACCTGGGCGACCTGCCGGGCAGCGGCATCGTCTACACGCTGACCGTGGCGGCGGCCGAGGAGACGGCGTCCCTGCTGCGCGACGCCGGCCACGAGGTGCGGTCCTACACCGGGCGGCTGGACGACGCCGACCGCAAGGACGCCGAGGAGGCCCTGCGGGAGAACCGGGTCAAGGCGCTGGTCGCCACCTCCGCGCTCGGCATGGGCTTCGACAAGCCCGACCTCGGGTTCGTCGTCCACCTCGGGGCGCCCTCGTCGCCGGTCAGCTACTACCAGCAGGTGGGCCGCGCGGGCCGCGCCGTCGAGCACGCCGACGTGCTGCTGCTCCCCGGCCCGGAGGACCTCGCCATCTGGCAGTGGTTCGCCACCTCGTCGATGCCGCGGGAGGACCACGCGGCCGCCGTCCTCACCGCGATGGCCGACGGCAAGGCCTGGTCCGTGGCCCGGCTGGAGACGGTGGCCGACGTGCGCCGGTCCCGGCTCGAGCTGCTGCTCAAGGTGCTCGCCGTCGACGGCGCGGTCGAGCGGGTCCAGGGCGGATGGCGGTCGACCGGCGTCCCGTGGGTCTACGACGCCGACCGGTACGCCCGGGTGGCGCGCACCCGGGAGGCCGAGCAGCGGTCGATGATCACCTACGCCCGGCCGGTCGACGAGGCGCAGTGCCGGATGGCGTTCCTGCAGGAGGCCCTCGACGACCCGACCGCGGCGCCGTGCGGTCGCTGCGACGTCTGCGCCGGGCCCTGGTACCCCACCGACATCCCCTCCGGTGCCGCGGACGCGGCCTCCGCCGCGCTCGACCGCCCCGGCGTCGAGCTGCCGCCCAGGGCCCAGTGGCCAACCGGCGCCGACCGGCTCGGCGTGACCGTGAAGGGCAAGATCAGCCCGGCCGAGCAGCTCGACCCGGGCCGGGCCGTCGCCCGGCTCACCGACCTCGGCTGGGGTCAGCGGCTGCGCACGCTCCTGGGGGACGACGGCGTGGGCGGAACCGTCGTGCTGGACCTGGAGGCGCCGGGCATCGAGGAGGACCCGGACGCCGCCTTCGACGTGCCCGTCCAGCGGTCGATCAGCGACGTCCCGCCGGACGACGAGCTGCTCCGCGCGTGCGGGCGGGTGCTGGGGGCCTGGGACTGGGCGGAACGGCCGGCCGCGGTCGTGGCGATCCCCTCCCGGCGCCGGCCCCGGTTGGTGACCGGACTGGCCGAGGGCCTCGCCCGGCTGGGTCGGCTGCCGTACCTGGGTGAGCTCTCCCTGGCCTCCGGCGGACCCAGCGGAGGCGCGGGCGGCAACAGCGCCTTCCGCCTGGCCGGGGTCTGGCAGCGCATCGTGGTCGGGCCCGAGCTGCGGGAGCGACTCGACCAGCTGGGGCCGGTCCCCGTACTGCTGGTCGACGACCTGGCCGACTCGCGCTGGACCATGACGGTCGCCGGCCGCGAACTCCGTCTCGCCGGGGCCTCTCGTGTCCTGCCCTTCGCGTTGGCGCTCGCCGCCTGATCGGTTGTCCACAGGTTTTCGAACAGCTGTGCGAAACCCGGGCTAGTCTTCCACCATGTCGCTCGCGCACCAGCCGTCGATGTGGGACCTGGCGGAGGAGGCCGCCCTCACGCCGCTGGCCGGCGCGGTGGAGCGCCATCCGCTGAGCCGCGGCGCCTGGGTGGACCACCTGCCGGGATGGGTCACCGGGTCGGAGTCGGTGCTCGAGGTCCTGCTCGGGGACATCGGCTGGCGGGCCGACCGGCGGCAGATGTACGAACGCGAGGTCGCCGTCCCGCGGCTGCTGCGCTGGTACGGGGTCGACGAGACGCTCCCGCACCCGCTGATCGCCGAGGCGCGCACGGCCCTGACCGAGCACTACGGCCCCGAACTTGGTGAGCCGTTCGTCAGCGCCGGCATGTGCCTGTACCGCGACGGCCGCGACAGCGTGGCGTGGCACGGGGACCGCCTGGGCCGTGCCCGGTCGGCCGACACCATGGTCGCGATCGTGTCCTTCGGCTCGCCGCGCCCGCTGATGCTCCGGCCCGTCGGTGGCGGCGAGAGCCTCCGCTTCCCGGTCGGGCACGGCGACCTCGTGGTGATGGGCGGCTCCTGCCAGCGCACGTGGGAGCACTGCATCCCCAAGACGTCGAAGCCCGTCGGACCGCGGGTCAGCGTCCAGTTCCGGCCGCGCGGGGTGCTCTGATCGGGGTCCTCCGACACCCTCCGGGGACCCCCCTGCACGACCCCCTCGGAGGCGTGTATGGTTCTCCCTGCACCACGCGAGAACGGACCGGGCCTCCAGCCCGGTCAACCGCCGGAAGCGCCCCCCGAGGGTCCACTGTTGCGGAGCGTGGGGTACATTGAGAACACCGCCTCGAACGAATGCCTGCAAAGGCCCGAGTACGAGCGCGTCCGTTCCTTGAGAACTCAACAGCGTGCCGAAAGTCAGTGCCAAGTAATACCCCGTGCACTGTTCGTCCCTTTGGGTTGGATGGTGCTGGGATTCCTTTGGTTGATTGATTCCGCGAGTGTCAGCTCGCGGTTCTCAGCCGTGATCAAATCATCTACGGAGAGTTTGATCCTGGCTCAGGACGAACGCTGGCGGCGTGCTTAACACATGCAAGTCGAACGGTGAACCCGCTTCGGTGGGGGATCAGTGGCGAACGGGTGAGTAACACGTGGGCAACCTGCCCTCAGCTCTGGGATAACTCCAAGAAATTGGGGCTAATACCGGATATTTCCGCTGACCGCATGGTCTGGTG
>NZ_JNIK01000005.1 GCF_000701365.1 Blastococcus sp. URHD0036 | reverse complement strand
ATCCGGTATTAGCCCCAATTTCTTGGAGTTATCCCAGAGCTGAGGGCAGGTTGCCCACGTGTTACTCACCCGTTCGCCACTGATCCCCCACCGAAGCGGGTTCACCGTTCGACTTGCATGTGTTAAGCACGCCGCCAGCGTTCGTCCTGAGCCAGGATCAAACTCTCCGTAGATGATTTGATCACGGCTGAGAACCGCGAGCTGACACTCGCGGAATCAATCAACCAAAGGAATCCCAGCACCATCCAACCCAAAGGGAAGAACAGTGCACGGGGTATTACTTGGCACTGACTTTCGGCACGCTGTTGAGTTCTCAAGGAACGGACGCGCGAAGAACCAGACCCCCGGAGAGGCCCTCTTCAACTGCGGCTTGTCCACTCTACGCCGCTACGGGGCGGACCCTCGCGGGCCCCTCCTCGCGGCCCCTCCCGGGGTCTCGCGCGGCGCAGAGAGAAAGTTACGCGCCCGCCGGAGGCCGTGTCAAACCGGTCCGGGGGTGACGGTCGACACCCGGCCGGAACCGGCGCGTCACCTGGCGTTCACACGCCAGAGGGGTCCTCAGGGCGCGGACGGGGCGCGCTGCACACCGGCCACGGCCCGCTTGCCCCGGCGCAGCACGAGCCACCCTCCGGGCAGCCACGCGTCGTCCCCCGGCACGGCCTCGGCGTCGGTCACCCGCTCGTTGTTCAGGTAGGCCCCGCCCTCCTTCACCGTCCGCCGGGCGTCGGAGAGGCTGGCGGCCAGACCGGTGAGCTGGAGCAGGTGGGCGACCGAGGGGACCTCGCCGTCCACGGTCACGCTCCCTGCCTCCCGCAGCGCGGCCCCGAGGGTCTCCGGGCCCAGGGCGGACAGCTCGTCGCGCCCGAACAGCGCACGACCCGCCGCCTCGGCCTGCCGCAGCTCCTCCGGCCCGTGCACCAGCAGCGTCAGTTCCTCGGCCAGGGCGCGCTGGGCCGCCCGCGAGGCCGGCCGCTCGGTGCTCTCGGCCACCAGGGCCGCGAGCTCCTCCGCGGGCCGCTCCGAGAACAGCGGCAGCCACGTCAGGGCATCGGCGTCGTCGGCGTTCAGCCAGAACTGGAAGAACGCGTACGGCGAGGTGAGCGAGGGGTCGAGCCACACCGTGCCGCTCTCGCTCTTGCCGAACTTCTGACCGTCCGCCTTGGTGACCAGCGGGGTCGACAGGGCGTGCACCGCGGCGCCCTCGGTCCGGCGCACCAGGTCGATGCCGGCCGTGAGGTTGCCCCACTGGTCCGAGCCGCCGCTCTGCAGCGTGCAGCCGTGCCGGCGGAACAGCTCGCGGAAGTCGTTGGCCTGCAGGATCTGGTAGCTGAACTCGGTGTAGCTGATCCCCGCGTCGGAGTTGAGCCGGGCGGAGACCGCCTCCTTGGCCAGCATCCGGCTCACCCGGAAGTGCTTGCCGAGGTCGCGGAGCAGGTCGATCGCCGACAGCGGCCCGGTCCACGACAGGTTGTCGACGTAGATCGGGGCCCGCAGCCCCTCGCGCTGCGCCGGCACCTCGAGGAAGGGCGCGACCTGCCGGCGGATGCTGTCCACCCACTCGGCGACGGTCTCGCGCTCGTTGAGCTGGCGCTCCGCCGTCGGCCGGGGATCGCCGATCAGGCCCGTGGCACCACCGACCAGCACGATCGGCTGGTGTCCGGCCCGCTGCAGCGCCCGCAGCACCATGTACTGCAGCAGACTCCCCACGTGCAGGCTCGGTGCGGTCGGGTCGAAGCCGCAGTAGTAGGTGACCGGTCCGGCGGCCAGGTGCGCGCGCAGCGCCTCCTCGTCGGTGGTCTGGGCGATCAGCCCGCGCCGGTGCAGCTCGTCGATCACGTCGGTCACGGGGTCGATCCTGCCCCGGCGCCGCCACCACGCCGACGACCACCCGGCCGGAACGCGCTCACCGTGTCCGACGCGGGATCCCAGAACCGCCACGGCAGGTCGGTCGCCACGCTGATCCCGACCCGGGGGCCGGCCGAGACCGTCGCCGGTGGCGGACCGGTGTGCAACCGGACCGGGGACGCCGGGTCGAGCAGGTCCGCCCCGCGGTCGTCCGGGCCGATCGCCAGCGCCTGGGTGAGCCGGGCCGGCCCCCGTGCGAGGTCGCGCGACACCCGCGCCGCGGGACGGTGGGACCGGGCCAGGGACTCCCCCGCCACGACCTCGCCGGCCCGGAGCAGCACCGCCGACCCGCGGCCCTCCGGACCGACGACGACGTTCGCGCACCAGTGCACGCCGTAGCTGAAGTACACGTACAGCCGTCCGGGCGGGCCGAACATGATCGCCGCCCGCGGGGTCGGCCCGCGGTGGGCGTGCGACGCCGGGTCCTCCCCCGCCCCCGAGTACGCCTCGACCTCGGTCAGCCGCAGCGCCACCTGCCCCTCGGGCCGGTCGGTCACCACCCAGCACCCCAGCAGGGAAGGCGCGACGACGTCGACCGGACCGAGGAGCTGCTCGGCGGTCACCGACGGGCCGACGTCCACGGTCAGAGAGCCGCGGCCACCGGGGACGACGTCGACCACTCGGCGTGCTGCCGGGCCAGCTCGGCCAGCTGGGTCAGCTGACCGGCGACCCGCTCCGGCGCCGTCCCGCCGCGGGCCTTGCGGGCGGCCAGCGCACCGCGCACCGAGAGGACCGAGCGGACGTCGGGGGTGAGCCGCTCGTCGATGCCGGCCAGCTGGTCGTCGTCCAGCTCGTCGAGCTCGAGACCGGCGGACTCGCAGAAGGCGACCATCGCGCCGGAGATCTCGTGCGCCGACCGGAACGGCACGCCCTCCCGGACCAGCCACTCGGCGACGTCCGTGGCGAGCGCGAACCCCTGCGGGGCAGCCGCCTCGAGTGCCTCCGGCCGCAGGGTGAGGGTGGCGATCATCCCGGTCACCGCGGGCAGGAGCAGGAGCAGCTGCTCCATGGAGTCGAAGACCGGCTCCTTGTCCTCCTGCAGGTCCCGGTCGTAGGCCAGCGGCAGGCCCTTGAGCATCGTGAGCAGGCCGGTCAGGTTGCCGACGAACCGGCCGGACTTGCCGCGGGCCAGCTCGGCGATGTCGGGGTTCTTCTTCTGCGGCATGATCGACGACCCGGTCGCCCAGGCGTCGTCGAGCCGCGCCCAGCCGAACTCGGTCGACGTCCAGAGGACGACCTCCTCCCCCAGCCGGGAGAGGTGGACGCCGAGCAACGCCGCGGCGAAGCAGAACTCGGCGGCGAAGTCGCGGTCGCTGACGCCGTCGATCGAGTTGTCGCAAGCCCGGTCGAAGCCGAGCTCGGCGGCGACGGCGTCGGGGTCCAGCGGCAGCGAGGAGCCGGCGAGCGCGCCGGAACCGTAGGGGCTGACGGCGGTGCGGCGGTCCCAGTCCTGCAGCCGGTCGACGTCGCGGGCGATCGCGTGCGCGTGCGCCAGCAGCTGGTGGGCGATCAGGATCGGCTGGGCGTGCTGCAGGTGCGTCATCCCGGGGGCGGCGACGTCCTGGTACCGCTCGGCCAGGCCGACCAGCGCGTACTCCAGCGAGGCCAGCTCGCCGACCAGCGCGCGCACGTGGTGGCGCAGGTACAGCCGCAGGTCCGTGGCGATCTGGTCGTTGCGGCTGCGACCGGCGCGCAGCTTCCCGCCCAGGGCGCCGAGCTTCTCGGTGAGGCCGCGCTCGAGCGCCTCGTGCACGTCCTCGTCGGACTCCTGCGGGCCGAAGGTGCCGTCGGCGACCTCGGCGGAGAGCTCGGTGAGGGCGCCGACCATCGCGGTCAGCTCGTCGTCGGTGAGCAGGCCACCGCGGTGCAGCACCCGGGCGTGCGCGCGGGAGCAGGCCAGGTCGAAGGGGGCCAGGGCCCAGTCGAAGTGCGTCGACTTGCTCAGCGCGGCCATCGCCGGTGAGGGCCCGCCGCCGAAGCGGCCACCCCACAGCCGGGTCTGCGAGGGCTGGGCGTCGGCGGTCACGGGGTGGGCTCCTCGAGGTCGGCGTTCAGTTCGGGGTACACCGGCGGGGTGCGCCGGGCGAGCGCCGCGAGCCGCTCGGCCAACGCCGGGCCGCCGTCGGGCTCGCGGGAGATCGCCAGGACAGTGTCGTCCCCGGCGATGGTGCCCAGGACGTCGGGGAGGCCGACCTTGTCCAAGGCGGACGCGAGGAACTGCGCGGCGCCCGGCGGCGTGCGCAGGACGGCGAGGTTGGCGCTGCCCTCGGCGCTGGTGAGCAGGTCGGCCAGCAGCCGGGTGAGCCGGGCCGGTGCCGCCTGCGCCGGCCGCAGCGGCGCGTTCTCCGGGGGGAGGACGTAGCTCGCGGGGGCGCCGTCCGAGCCGCGCATCTTGACAGCGCCCAGCTCGTCGAGGTCCCGCGACAGCGTGGCCTGGGTGACCTCGACCCCGGACTGCGCCAGCAGCGCCGCCAGCTGCGTCTGGGAGGTGACGGCCTGGGCCTCGATCAGCTCCCGGATGCGCGCCTGGCGGGCGCTGCGGGACAGCGCGCCGGTCATCGGCCGGATCGCTCCAGCAGCCAGACGAGCACGGCCTTCTGGGCGTGCAGCCGGTTCTCCGCCTCGTCCCAGACCACGCTCTGCGGGCCGTCGATGACGGCGGCGGCGATCTCCTTGCCGCGGTAGGCCGGGAGGCAGTGCAGCACGACGGCGTGCGTCGCCGCCCGCGCGAGCGCCGCCTCGTCGACGGCGTACGGCAGGAACGGCGCGATGCGCTCCTCGTACTCCGACTCCTGCCCCATCGACACCCAGGTGTCGGTGACGAGGACGTCGGCACCGTCGGCCGCGGCGGCGGGGTCGGCGGTCCACTGCACCGAGCCGCCGGTCTCCGCGGCGATCTCCTCCGCCCGCTTCAGCACCGACGGATCGGGCTGGAACTCCGCCGGCGAGCCGATCCGCACGTGCATGCCGGCGGTGGCCCCACCGAGCAGGTAGGAGTGCGCCATGTTGTTGGCGCCGTCGCCGAGGTAGCTCATGGTCAGCCCGGCCAGGTCGCCCTTGTGCTCGGCGATCGTCTGCAGGTCGGCGAGGATCTGGCAGGGGTGGAACTCGTCGGTGAGCGCGTTGACCACCGGCACGCTGCTGGCCGCGGCCATGGCCTCGATGCGGTCCTGGCCGAAGGTGCGCCAGACGATCGCCGAGACCTGCCGGTCGAGCACCCGGGCGGTGTCGTCGATCGGCTCGCCGCGGCCGAGCTGGCTGCTGGCGGCGTCGATGACGAGCGGGTAGCCGCCGAGCTCGGCGACGCCCACGGAGAACGACACGCGCGTGCGGGTGGAGGGCTTGTCGAACAGCACCGCGACCGCCCGCGGCACGCCGTTCGGGGCGCGCAGCGGGGTCGGTGCCTCCTCGGAGTGCCGGGTGCGCTTGAGCTCCGCGGCCAGTGCCAGGACCTCGGCCTGCTCGGCGGGCGACAGGTCGTCGTCCCGCAGGAAGTGCCGGGTCACTGCTCGGCCGCCGTGTCCAGCGCCGCGGGCAGGGCGGCGACGAAGGCGTCGACCTGCTCGTCGGTGACCACCAGGGAGGGGGCCAGCCGGATCACGTCGGGGGCGACGGCGTTCACGAGGAACCCGGCGTCGCGCAGCGCGGCCTCGGCCGCGGCCGCGAGCGGTGCGGTGAGGACGACGCCGAGGAGCGCACCCCTCCCCCGGACGCCGGACACCGACGTGTGCCCGAGCCCCTCGATGCCGGCGGTGAACCGGTGCTCGAGCTCCTTGGCGCGCTCCAGCAGGCCCTCGTCGCGGATGGTGTCGAGCACCGCGAGCGCGGCGGCCGCGGCGATCGGGTTCCCACCGAAGGTCGAGCCGTGGGCGCCGGCCGTCATCAGCTCGGCGGCGTCCCCGAAGGCCAGCGTGGCGCCGAGGGGCAGCCCGCCACCCAGCGCCTTGGCCAGGGTGATGACGTCGGGGTGCAGGCCCTCGGCCTGGTGGGCGAACCAGTGGCCGGTGCGGCCGATGCCGGTCTGCACCTCGTCGAGGGCGAACAGCGCGCCCGCGTCGGCCGCGGCCGAGGCAGCCGTCGCCAGGTAGCCCGGCGGCGGGGGCTGCACGCCGCCCTCCCCCAGCATCGGCTCGAGCAGCACCATCGCGGTGGCGCCGGAGACGGTGCCGGTGAGGGCATCGGCGTCGCCGTAGGGCACGTACCGGACCCCGCCCGGCAGCGGCGCGAACGCCGCGGCCTTCGACGGCTGGCCGGTGAGCGCGAGCGCGCCCATGGTGCGGCCGTGGAAGGCGCCCTCCGCGGTGATCACCTCGGTGCGGCCGGTCAGCCGGCTGATCTTGAACGCGGCCTCGTTGGCCTCGGCGCCGGAGTTGCAGAAGAAGACCCGGCCCGGCCGCCCGGCGAGCTCGAGCAGCCGCTCGGCGAGGAGCACCCCCGGCTCGTGCATGGCCAGGTTGGAGACGTGCCCGAGGGTCTGCGCCTGCGTCGTGATCGCCTCGACGACCTTGGGGTGCGCGTGCCCGAGGATCGTCGTCGCGATGCCACCGAGCAGGTCGGTGTACTCGCGGCCGTCGACGTCCCAGACGGTCGAGCCCTCGCCCCGGGCCAGCGCGACCGGCGGGGTCTTGTAGTTGCCCATCATCACGGCCGACCAGCGGCTGGCCAGCTCCTCGGTGCGGGTCATGGTGCTGGCTCCTCTCCGTCCGTCCGGGCAGGGACGACCATCGTCCCGGTGCCTTCACTCGTGAACATCTCCAGCAGCAGGGCGTGCGGGGTCCGGCCGTCGACGACGGTCGCCCGCTTCACCCCGCCCTCGACCGCCCGCAGGCAGGCGGCCATCTTCGGGACCATCCCGGAGTCCAGGTCCGGGAGGATCTCGGCGAGCTCCGCGGCGTCGATCTGCTGCACCAGCGACCCGCGGTCGGGCCAGTCGGCGTAGAGGCCCTCGACGTCGGTGAGGACGACGAGCTTCACCGCGTCCAGCGCGACGGCCACCGCGGCGGCGGCGGTGTCGGCGTTGACGTTGTGCACCACGCCGTCGGCGTCGGGCGCGACGGTGGCGATCACCGGGATGTGCCCGGAGTCCAGCAGCGCCCGCACGGGGCCGGGGTCGACCTCGACCACGTTCCCGACCAGGCCGATGTCCACCGGCTCGCCCTCGACCAGCGCCGTCGTCCGCTCGGCACGGAACAGGCCGCCGTCCTCGCCGGACAGGCCCACGGCGAGGGGGCCGTGCTGGTTGATCAGCCCGACCACCTCGGGGGTGACCTGACCGGTGAGCACCATGCGGACGACGTCGATCGTCTCCTCGGTGGTCACCCGCAGCCCGCCGCGGAACTCGCTGGAGATCCCCAGCCGGCCGAGCATCTCGGTGATCTGCGGACCGCCGCCGTGCACGACGACGGGCAGGATCCCGCAGGTCCGCAGGAAGACCATGTCGTCGGCGAACGCCCGCCGGCACTCGTCGTCGACCATCGCGTGCCCGCCGTACTTGATGACCACGACGTTGCCGTGGAACTCCTTGAGCCACGGCAGCGCCCCGGTGAGGACGGCGACCTTGGCGGCGTCACCGGCCGGGTCGTACTGGCGCATCTTCCGCGTGGTGCCGATCCGGCGGCGGACGGCGCCGACGTCGGGCGCGTGCTCGTCGATCCGGACGTCGGGCGGAGTCGGGTCCTGGTGATCCGTCATGTCGAGTACGCCGAGTTCTCGTGCACGTAGGCGATGGACAGGTCGTTGGTCCAGATCGTCGCCTGCTCGCCGCCGGCCCCGAGGTCGACGTCGATGGTGATCGCCCGGCCGGTGAGGTCGACGCCCTCGCGCGGGTCGCCGATCGAGCCGCCCCGGCAGACGGTGACGCCGTTGATCGTCACGTCGACCCGGTCGGCCTCGAACGCGGCGTCGGTGGTGCCGATGGCCGCGAGCACCCGCCCCCAGTTGGGGTCGTTGCCGAACAGCGCGGTCTTGAGCAGGTTGTTGCGGGCGCAGGCCCGCCCCGCGGTGAGCGCGTCCTGCACGCTGGCCGCGTTCCGGACCGTGATCGCGATGTCCTTGGTCGAGCCCTCCGCGTCGCCGAGCAGCTGCATCGCCAGGTCGGTGCAGACGGCGGTGAGCGCCTCGGTGAACTCCGCGGCGGTCGGGGTCGCCCCGCTCGCGCCGTTGGCCATGACGATCACGGTGTCGTTGGTGGAGAGGCAGCCGTCGGAGTCGACCCGCTCGAAGCTCAGACCCGTGGCCGTGGCCAGGGCCGGCTGCAGGACCTCGGCCGGGACGACGGCGTCGGTGGTGATCACCACGAGCATCGTGGCCAGCGACGGCGCGAGCATGCCCGCGCCCTTGGCCATGCCGCCGACCGTCCAGCCGTCGCCCCCGGCCACCGCGGTCTTGGGCACCGAGTCGGTGGTCATGATCGCCCGGGCGGCGTCGGGACCGCCGGCGGCGCTCAGCGCCTTCCCGGCGGCGGTGACCCCGGCGGTCAGCTTCTCCATGGGCAGCCGCATGCCGATCAGGCCGGTGCTGGCGACCGCGACGTCGATCGCGCCGAGCCCCAGCTGCGCCGCGGTGTGCTCGGCGGTGGCATGCGTGTCGGCGAAGCCCTCCGGGCCGGTGCAGGCGTTGGCGCCCCCGGAGTTGAGGACGACGGCCCGGAGCCGGCCGGTGGCGAGCACCTGACGGCTCCACACGACGGGCGCCGCGGGGAAGCGGTTGGTGGTGAAGACGGCGGCCGCGGCGTCCTGCGGCCCGTCGTTGACGACCAGCGCGACGTCGGGGTCGCCGCTGGACTTGAGGCCGGCCGCGACGCCGGCGGCCCGGAAGCCCTGCGCTGCGGTGGTGCTCACGGCGCGACCCCCACGAGCGGCAGGCCGGTGGTCTCCGGCAGGCCGAGGGCGAGGTTGGCGCACTGGATCGCCGCTCCCCCGGTGCCCTTGGTCAGGTTGTCGACCGCGGCGACCACGACCAGCCGGCCGGCGTCGGGGTCGACCGCGACCTGGATCGCGACGGTGTTGGCCCCGAGCACCTGGGCCGTCGTCGGCCACTGGCCCTCGGGCAGCAGGTGCACGAACGGCTCGTCGGCGTAGGCCTTGGCGTAGGCGGCCCGGGCGGCGTCGGCGTCGATGCCGGGGGCGAGCTTCGCCGAGCAGGTGGCGAGGATGCCCCGGCTCATCGGCACGAGGGTGGGGGTGAAGCTGACCGAGACGGGCCCGCCGGCGGCCTGCGAGAGGGTCTGCACCATCTCGGGCGTGTGCCGGTGCACCCCGCCGACGCCGTAGGCGCTCACCGAGCCCATGACCTCGCTGCCGAGCAGGTGCGGCTTGGCCGACTTGCCGGCGCCGCTCGTGCCGCTGGCCGCGACCACGACCACCTCGGGCTCGACCAGGCCGGCGGCCAGCGCCGGGGCCATCGCGAGCGTGACCGAGGTCGGGTAGCAGCCCGGGACCGCGATCCGCCGGGCGCCGGTCAGCTGCTCCCGCTGGCCGGGCAGCTCGGGGAGCCCGTACGGCCACGTGCCGGCGTGCTCGGAGCCGTACCACCGGGCCCAGGCCGCCGGGTCGTCGAGCCGGTGGTCGGCGCCGCAGTCGATGACCAGGGTGTCGTCGGGCAGCTGTGCGGCGATCGCCGCCGACTCGCCGTGCGGCAGCGCCAGGACGACGACGTCGTACCCGGCGAGGTCCTCGATGCCGCTGGGCTGCACCTCGAGGTCGGCGTAGGGAAGGAGGTGGGGCTGGAGCTCACCGAGGCGTCGGCCGGCGCTCGATGCCGCGTGCACCCCGGTCAGCCGGAGGTCCGGGTGCCCGGCCAGCAGCCGGCACACCTCACCCCCTGCATACCCGGTGGCGCCGGTGACCCCGACCGTCCACGTCCGCGATGTGCTCACGATGCATGACCATACACGGTCATGCATGACTCCTCATGCCGGGTTCCCGCACCTGAGGGTCTGCCTCGCTCGTGCTCTGCCCACCCATGTGGGCAGAGCACGAGCGTGCGGGGAACAGTTCTCCGACCCCGCGTCAGCCGCCGTAGCCGGCGAGCTTGGCCTCGGCCTCGGCGACGCCACGGGAGAAGCGGCGCAGGTACTCGGCCTCGAGCTGGTCGGTGCGCTCGCGGTGGTTGGCCCACGCGTCGGCGGACCCGGTGCGGAGGATGTCGTGCCGCTTCTCGTAGAGGTGGGCGAGCTCGCGGTTGACGTCCTCGTCGGAGATCTCGGCCATCGCCGGTGGCTGCAGCATGGTCCCGACCCTAGGCAGCCCGGACCGGTCCCGCAGCGTGTCAGGCGAGCGGGTCGTCGTCCCCGTACGGGCGCAGCCGCAGCTGCCGCGCCGCGTCCTCCGGGACCCTGGCGCGGGCGTCGTCGAGGTCGTCGGCCCCGACCCGCAGGAACCGGCCGCTCCAGGCGTCGAGCTCCCCGGCCGCGATCGCGGCGACGAACTCGACGACCTGCGCCGGATGCGTCCACTCGGTGCGGCCGGCGTGCATCGGCATGGCCTCGGTCATCGGGGTTCGGACGACGCCCGGCGCCAGGTCGAAGGCGTGCACGTCGGTGCCCTCCAGCGCGCCGGCCAGGGCCTCGGTCATCCGCATCAGGCCGGTCTTCGCCACCGAGTACGCCGAGTACTCCGGGCGGGCCCGCAGGCTCATCCCGCTGGCGATGTTCACGATCCGACCACGGTTGCGCAGGACCATCCACGGCACCACCGCGCGGCAGAGCAGGAACCCGCCGCGCACGTGGGTCGACACGACCTCCCACCACTGGTCGGGGTCGGTCTCCCACAGCGGCTCCTCGGCCGCGTCGACCTGGCCGGCGTTGTTCACCAGCAGGTCGACCCGCCCCAGCTGCTCGGTGACCTCCGCGACGGCGGCCTCCACCTGGGCGCGGTCGGTGACGTCGGCGGTCACCGCCAGGGTGCGCGCCCCGGTGGTGGCGGCGATCTCGTCCATCGCCGTCCGCAGCCGGTCCCCGGTCCGCGCCAGGCCGGCCACGGCCATGCCGCGGGCCGCGAGGCCCTCGGCCAGGGCCCGGCCGATGCCGGATCCCGCGCCGGTCACCAGCGCGACGCCGGAGAGGTCAGCCACGCAGCTGGGCTCCGGTCCGCTCGCCGACGAGGGCCACGGCGCGCTGCCGTACCTCCGCGGCTTCCTCGCCGGTCAGGGTCCGGTCCGGTGCCCGCAGGGTGAGCGCGTAGGCCAGCGACTTCTGCCCCTCCGGGACGGGGGTGCCGGTGTAGACGTCGAACAGCCGCACGGACTCCAGCAGCTCTCCGGCGCCCTCCGCCAGTGCGGACTCGACGTCGGCGGCGGCCACCTCGGCGGCCACCACGAACGCGAGGTCGAGCAGCACCGGCGGGAAGGCCGAGATCGACGGCCCGACCGGCACCGCGGCGGGGGGCAGCGCGTCGACGTCGAGCTCCATGACGCACGTGCGGGGCGGGAGCTCCAGGGCCGCGCAGACCCGCGGGTGCAGCTCGCCCGCGTGTCCGACGACGGTCTCCCCCACGAGCAGCTCGGCGCACCGGCCGGGGTGCCAGGGCGCGCGGTCGCCGGCGCGCACGGTGAGCTCGACCCCGGCCGCGGCGGCGACCCGGCGGGCGGCCTCGACCGCGTCGGCCCACTCGGCCGGCCGGCCCGGCCCCCACCAGCCGCGCGGCTCGCGGGCGCCGGTGAGCGCCACGGCCACGTGCCACGGCTGATCCGGGACGGCGCCCAGGAGCGCGGCGAGCGTCGCGTCATCGGGCCGGGCGTCGACACCGGGGAGCGGCGCCGGCGAGCGCCGGCCGCCCGGGAACACCGAGCCGTGCTCGAACAGGGCGAGGTCGCGCTGGCCACGGGCCAGGTTGCGGGCCAGGGTCGCGAGCAGGCCGGGCAGCAGCGTCGTCCGGAGCGCCGGCTCCTCCTCCGACAGCGGGTTCCGGACGACGACGACCTGGCGGCGCTCGTCGTCGGCGGGGAGGCCGAGGGCGTCCAGGGCCTTCTCCCCGACGAACGGGTAGGACGGCGCCTCCACGTAGCCGGCCTCGGCCAGGGCGCGGCCGATCGCGCGGCGGCGTCGCTGGGCCTCGGTCAGCCCGCGGCCGGGCGGCGCGGTCGGCAGCACGGACGGGATGTCGTCGATGCCGGCGAGGCGGACGACCTCCTCGACCAGGTCGGCCGGGTCGGTGAGGTCCGGGCGCCAGGACGGCGGGGTGACCCGGAGCGCGCCCTCTCCGTCCACGGAGCAGCCGACCGCGGTGAGCAGCTCGACCACCTGCGCGTCGGTGTACGGCACCCCGGCCACGCGGGCGGGCTTCCCGGCCTCGAGCGCGATGACCGGGCGCGGGCCGCGGGTGTCGACGTCGACCGGCGAGCCGACCACCCGCGCGCCGCCGTACTCGGCGAGCAGTGCCGCGGCACGGGCCAGGGCCGCGGTCGTCATCTCGGGGTCGACGCCGCGCTCGAACCGCTTGGCCGCCTCGCTGGGCAGCCGGTGCCGGCGGGCCGTGCGGGCCACGCCGGTCGGCTCCCAGTGCGCGGCCTCCAGCAGCACCGACGTCGTCCCGTCGCCGATCTCCGTCGAGGCCCCACCCATGACGGCGGCCAGGCCGATCGGGCCGGTGTCGTCGGTGATCAGCAGGTCGTCGGGGTCGAGTGCGCGGTCGACGCCGTCGAGCGTGGTGAGCCGCTCCCCCGCCCGTGCCCGGCGGACGACGATCGGCCCGGTCACCGCGTCGCGGTCGAAGGCGTGCATCGGCTGGCCGACCTCGAGCATCACGTAGTTGGTGACGTCGACGGCCAGCGAGATGCTGCGGACGCCGGACTGGGCCAGCCGCCGGCGCATCCACCACGGCGTCGGCGCGGTCGGGTCCAGGCCCTCCAGCGCGACCATCGAGAAGCGGTCGCAGCGGTCGGCATCCTCGACGCGCACCGGCCAGGCGGGCTCGCCGGACCAGGCGGGCATCTCCAGCTCACCGGCGTCGCGCCAGGAGACGCCCAGGCCAGTGCCCATCTCGCGGGCGATGCCGCGCATGGACAGGCAGTAGCCGCGGTCGGGGGTGACCGCGAGCTCGATGACGACGTCGTCCAGCCCGACGAGCGGCCCGGCCGGCGTGCCCGGGGCCGGGGCGTCGTCCCCGAGCACCAGGATCCCGGCGTGGTCGTCGCCGACGCCCAGCTCGCGGACCGAGCAGATCATCCCGTCGGAGACGTGGTCGTAGGTCTTCCGGGCGGCGATCTCGAAGCCGCCGGGCAGCACGGCGCCGGGCAGCGCGACCACCACGGCATCGCCGGCCGCGAAGTTGCGAGCGCCGCACACGATGCCCCGCGGCTCGGCCTCGCCGACGTCCACCTGCGTGTACCGGATCGGCTTCTTGAAGCCGGTCAGCTCCTCGATCTCCAGCACCCGGCCGACCACGAGCGGACCGGTCACCGGCTCGGGGCGGTGGATCTCCTCGACCTCGAGGCCGAGCCGGACGAAGGCGGTGTCGAGCTCCTCGACCGTCGTCCCGGCGGGGACGTCGACGTACTCGGCCAGCCAGCCGATCGGGACTCTCACAGCTCTACTCCGAACGCACTCGTGAACCGGACGTCGCCCTCGACGATGTCGCGCATGTCGCCGACGCCGGAGCGGAACTGCAGGGCCCGCTCGATGCCCACGCCGAAGGCGAAGCCGCTGTACTCCTCCGGGTCGACGCCGCAGGCCACCAGCACCCGGGGGTTGACCATCCCGCAGCCGCCCCACTCGACCCAGCGCGGGCCGTCGCGGTGCTCGGGGAACCAGACGTCGAACTCCGCCGACGGCTCGGTGAAGGGGAAGTAGCTCGGCCGCCACCGGGTGATCGCCTCGGCGCCGAACAGCGACCGGGCCAGGTGGTCCAGGGTGCCGCGCAGGTGGGCCATCGTCAGCCCGCGGTCGACCGCCAGGCCCTCGACCTGGTGGAAGACCGGGGTGTGCGTCGCGTCGAGCTCGTCGGTCCGGTAGACCCGCCCGGGCGCGACGACGTAGATCGGCGGGGTGCGCGACAGCATCGTGCGGGCCTGCACCGGGCTGGTGTGCGTCCGGAGCACCAGGCCGGAGTCGGCGTCCTGACCCGGCCCACCCCCGACGAAGAAGGTGTCCATCATCGTCCGCGCCGGGTGGTCGCGGCCGATGTTGAGCGCGTCGAAGTTCAGCCACTCGGCCTCGAGCTCGGGCCCCTCGGCGACCTCGTAGCCCATGCCGACGAAGACGTCGGCGATCCGCTCGGTGAGCGTGGTCAGCGGGTGGCGGGCGCCGCGCGGCACCCGGTCCCACGGCAGGGTGACGTCGACCCGCTCCTCGGCCAGGGCCCGCGCGTCCCGCTCGGCCTCCAGCTCCGCGAGCCGCTGCTCGTAGGCCTCGGTGACGGCGACGCGGGCGGCGTTCACCCGCTTCCCCGCGTCGGAACGGGCGGCCGGGGGCAGGGCACCCAGCTCGCGGCGGGCCAGCAGCACCGGCGCCCGGTCACCGAGGTGCGCCGGACGGACGGCGGCCAGCGCGGCCAGGTCGGCCGCGGCGCCGAACGCCGCGACCGCGGCGGCGACCGCCTCGTCGAGCGCCTCGGCGGAGAGCGCGGCGACCTGCTTGGGGTCGTAGGGGTCGTTGGCGCCAGACACGGGAGGCCATTCTGCCCGGCCGGGCCGCTGCGACGCGCGTGGGTTCTCCGACCCCCCTGCGAACCGCCTCGGCGAGATCTGCACAGTGGACGGCGTCGGCGCCCGATGGCGACGACCGTGCAGATCTCGTCGAGGGAGAGGAGGGGGTGTGGCGGTCGTCCTCGCCCTGGCGTCGGCGGTCGTCTACGGCGCCTCGGACTTCCTCGGCGGCCTGGCCAGCCGCCGGGCCACGGTGTTCGCGGTGGTGGCGCTGTCCCAGGCCGCCGGCCTCGCGGCCCTCCTGCTGCTGCTCCCCTGGCTCGGCGGACCGGTCACCGGCACCCAGCTGCTGTGGGGGGCCGCCGCCGGACTGGCCGGGTCGACCGGGCTGCTGGTCTTCTTCCGGGCGCTGGCCGGCGGCGTGATGAGCGTCATCGCGCCCACCACCGCGGTGACCGCCGCCGCCGTCCCGGTGCTCGTCGGGGTCTCCACCGGCGACCGCGTCGGCGTCGCGGCGACCGTCGGCATCCTGCTGGCGCTCGTGGCGATCGCCCTGGTCTCCGCCGAGGAGGGGCTCGGCGCGCTGCGGGCGGCCCGGCCGGCCGCGCTGGCGCCCGCCCTGCTCGCGGGTGCGGCGTTCGGGCTCTTCTTCGTGCTGCTGGACCGCACCGGCGACGACTCCGGCCTCACCCCGCTGGTCGCCGCGCGGTCGGCCTCGATCCTGCTGGTCCTCGTCATCGCCACGACCCGGCGCCGCTCGCTGCGCCCGCCGCGCGCCGCGCTGCCGTTGATCGTCGTCTCCGGCATCGGCGACATGGCGGCCAACGCGCTCTTCCTGCTCGCCACCCAGGCGCCCGGCCAGCTGGCGATCACCGGCGTGCTCGCCTCGCTGTACCCGGTCAGCACCGTCGTCCTCGCCCAGATCGTGCTGCGCGAGCGGCTGGTCGGGGCGCAGGTCGCGGGGCTGGTCACCGCCGCCGTCGCCGTCGTCCTGATCACCGTGCCCGGCTGACCGCCTCCCCCGCTGGGGTGGGTCCGTACCCGATGGGCTGCACCCGAGACCGCTCGGTGCCGATCGACTCTCCGTGGACCAGTACGCAGCCTCCGCCCCCGACCCCGCCCTCGACGCCGCGCTCGACGCCGTCCTCGCCGCCGGCGAGGACTACGGGACCGGGATCCGCAGCGTCTTCCAGCCCATCGTCGAGATCGACACCGGGCGCGTCGTCGCCTACGAGGCACTCGCTCGCGGGCCGGTAGGACCGCTGGAGCGGCCCGACGCGCTCTTCGCCACCGCACGGGCCGCCGGGCGCCTGGCCGAGCTCGACCAGATCTGCCGGTCCGCTGCCCTCCACGGCGCGCTCGAGCAGGGGCTGGTCGAGCCGCTGACGCTGTTCGTCAACGTGGAGCCCGAGGTGCTCGACCGGGCGCCGATGGAGACGCTGCTGGGCCTGGCGCAGTCCGCGCCGGGTGGCCTGCGCGTCGTCCTCGAGATCACCGAGCGGGCCCTGGCCGCGCGCCCGGCCGAGCTGCTGCGCACCGTGGAGCGGGTCCGGTCGGTCGGCTGGGGCGTGGCCGTGGACGACGTCGGCGCGGAGCCGATGTCCGTGGCGTTCATGCCGCTGCTGCGCCCCGACGTCGTCAAGCTCGACCTGCGGCTGGTCCAGGACCGCCCCGGCCCCGAGATCGCCACGATCATGAACGCGGTCAACGCCTACGCCGAGCGCACCGGCGCGGTGATCCTCGCCGAGGGCATCGAGCACGCGCAGCACCTGGCCGTCGCCCGCGGCCTGGGCGCCACCCTTGGGCAGGGCTGGCACTTCGGCCGCCCGGGCCCCGGCCCGGCCCCCGGGCGGGAGACCGGCGAGCTGCTCCTCCCCGACCGCGGGGGCGACACGGTCGCCGACGAGACCACCTCCCCCTTCGCCTGCCTCCCGGAGGGCACGGCGCTGCGCCGGGCACCCAAGGCGCTGCTCATCGAGCTGTCGAAGCAGCTGGAGCGCGAGGCCATGCGCATGGGCGACACCACCGTGGTCGCCGCGACCTTCCAGGAGGCCCGCCACTTCACCCCGTCGACCACCCAGCGCTACCGCGACCTCGTCGAGCGGACCGCCTTCGTCTGCGCGCTGGGCGAGGGGCTGTCCGAGGAGCCCCTGCCGGGCCTGCGCGGCGCCACCCTGGCCGACGCCGACCCGGTCCGCGGCGAGTGGGACCTCGCCGTCCTCAGCCCGCACTTCTCCGCCGCCCTGCTGGCCCGCGACCTCGGCGACGACGGCCCGGACGCCGAGCGCCGGTTCGAGTACGCCCTGACCTACGAGCGCGAGACGGTCGTCCGCGCGACCGCTTCCCTGCTGGCGCGGGTCGCGCCGCGGGTCGGCCCGGCGCCCGCCCCGACCGCGGCGAACGTCCCGAGCCCCGAGGCCGCCGTGGCCGTGGCACGGGTGGCCGCCGCCGGCGTCCCCGCCGGCGAGGCGCTCCTGATCGAGGCGCTGAACGCCACCCCCAGCGGGGTCGCGGTCGCCGACATGCGCCTGCCCGACCAGCCGCTGGTCTACGTCAACCCGGCGTTCGAGCGGCTGGCCGGCCTGCCCGCGGACCAGCTGCTCGGCCGCAACTGCCGGTTCCTGCAGAGCACCGACACCGACCCGGCCGCGGTCGCCCGCATCCGGGCCGCCGTCGCCGCCGGCGAGGAATGCCGCGAGACGGTGCTCAACGTCCGCGGGCCGGAGCGCACCCCGTGGTGGAACGAGCTGCACCTGGCGCCGGTCCGCGACGCCGACGGCACCGTCGTCCAGTACATCGGCGTGCAGGTCGACGTCACCGCGCGCGTCGAGGCCGAGCGGGCACTGCTGCAGGAACGCGACCGCACCCGCGCCGCACTCGCCCGCATCGAGGAACTGGCGGCCACCGACCCGCTGACCGGACTGGCCAACCGCCGCCGGCTGCAGGAGCAGGTGGAGACGGCGCTGTGGGACGCCCGCGCCCGGGGCGACGCCCTGGCCCTGCTGTTCCTCGACCTCGACGGCTTCAAGGCCGTCAACGACCGGCTGGGTCACGCCGCCGGCGACGTGCTGCTGCAGGAGGTGGCGGTGCGGCTGCGACGACGGCTGCGGCGCCGCGACCTGGTGGCCCGGCTGGGCGGTGACGAGTTCCTCGTCGCGCTGCCCGACCTCTCCGCCGACGACGCGCCCGCCGAGGCCCGCCGGATCGCCGCTGAGCTGGCCGAGGCCGTCTGCCGGCCGGTGGAGATGCACGGCGTCGCGGTCGACGTGCGGGTCAGCGTGGGGATCGCGGTGGCGCCGGACGACGGCGACGACTTCGCCTCGCTGCTGCACCTCGCGGACCTGCGGATGTACGAGGCCAAGGCGGCCGCCCGGGTCTGAGCTCCGGGCGGGATGGCGGTTCTGTGCGGTGCAGAACCGCCATTCCGCACGTCCGGTCAGCCGGGCAGCGGCGGCAGCAGCGTCGCGAGCCCGCCGTGGGCGAGGTCGGTCAGCTGGTCGGTGAGCTCGGCGGCGGACACCGCGCGGGTGCCCGACCACCAGTGGGCCGTCAGCTGCACCATCCCGACGACCCCGTAGGCCCAGGTCATCGCCGCACCGGTCGGTCGCCCGGCCGCCGCCAGCCGTTCGGTCATCAGCGTGCCGAGCGCCTGGGCGACCTGGTTCTCGGTCGCGGCGACGAGGTCGGCCCGCCCGGAGCGGCCGGCCTGGGCGTAGGCGAACCGGTAGAGGGCCGGCTCCTCCTCGATCAGCTGCACGAACGCGGCGATGACCGCGTGCAGCTGCGCGCGGTCGTCGGCGCGCTCCAGCGCCAGCTCCCCCAGCAACCGCGGCAGCAGGACCTCGGTGGAGATCCGCTCGAGGACGGCGTCGATCAGCTCGTCCTTGTCGCCGAAGTACCGGTAGATGACCGTCTTCGACACCCCGGCGGCGCGCGCGACGTCGTCCACGGAGAAGTCGGGCCCGGCCGTCCGCAGCGCGTCCAGCGCGGCGCCGACCAACTCCTCGCGGCGGATGCGCCGGTGCTCGTTCCACCGGGAGCTCCGGCCGTCGGTCTTCGACACGCCGTCATCCTCCCGCATCGGTTGCATGTGTCGCACGGTTACAGCTAACGTCGGAGACAGGAACACCGACTCCCGGAGGAAGTCCCGATGACCGCGACCGTCCCCGTTCGGACCCCCACCCGCGCCGCCGACCGCCAGGAGCTCTCCACCCGGCTCCTCGGCTCGGCCGCCAGGACCTCCTACGACCCGACGGTCGACGTCGACTGGGACGCGCCCGTCCCCGACGCCCTCTACGGTCTCTCGCCCGAGTGGTCCTCCCTCTACGGCACGCCGCTGTGGGAGGGGCTGACCGAGCAGCAGCGGGTCACGCTGACCATCCACGAGTACTGCTCGATCTCCGGCGTCGGCATCTGGTTCGAGTGCCTGCTCATGCAGCTGGTCCTCAAGGACGTCTACGGCGACGACCCGTCCCAGCCGCACGTGCAGTGGGCGCTCACCGAGATCGCCGACGAGTGCCGGCACTCGGTGATGTTCGCCCGGACGGCGCAGACCTTCGGGGCGCCGTCCTACCAGCCGCCGTCGTCGATCCTGCGGCTGGGCAAGGCCTTCGCCGCGCGCGGTTCCGGCCCCGCCGCCTACGCCGCGATCCTGGTCGCCGAGGAGATCCTCGACATCTTCCAGCGCGACCTCATGCGCGACGAGCGGGTGCAGCCGCTGACCCGCCGCACCAGCCAGATCCACGTCGTCGAGGAGGCGCGGCACATGCGCTTCGCCCGCGACGAGGTGGCCCGCCGCGCTCCGCGGCTGACCTGGCTCGGCCGCCGCCAGCACCGCACGGTGGTCGCCTCGGTCGCCGCCATCGTCGCCGACAACCTGGTGCAGCCGCAGGTCTACGCCTCGGTCGGGCTGGACCCGCAGGAGGCCAAGGCGGTCGCCCGGTCGAACGAGGCCTACCGCGCCAAGCTGCGCGACGCCTCGTCGGGCCTGGTGGCGTTCCTGCGCGAGGTCGGCCTGATCGGCGGCCCGTCCGAGCTGCTCTGGAAGCGCGCCGGCCTGCTCTGAGGATGCCGCTGAGGAGTGTTTCGCGCGCGAAACGCTCCTCAGCCCTGGGCGAGCTGGGTGGCGTAGAGGCAGATCGCGGCCGCCGCGGCGAGGTTGAGGCTCTCGGCGCGGCCGCGCATCGGGATCCGCACCCGGGCATCGGCCAGTGCCGCCAGCTCGTCGGGCACCCCGCGCGCCTCGTTCCCGAACAGCCAGAGCACCGGCCCGGCCAGGGCCTCCCCCAGCCCGTCGAGCGACGCCTCTCCCCCGCCGTCGGCGGCCAGCACGGTCACCCCGGCGGCGCGGACCGCGGGCAGCAGCTCGGCGAGCTCCGCACCGCGGACGACGTCGACGTGGAACAGGCTCCCGGCGCTGGAGCGCACCGCCTTGCCGCCGTAGGGATCGGCCGAGCCGGCGCCGAACACCACGGCGCCCGCACCGCAGGCGTCCGCGGTGCGCAGCACGGTGCCGGCGTTCCCCGGGTCGTTGAGCCCGGCCAGCGCGACCGACAGCCGTGGCGGCGCCCCGACCAGCCGGCCTGCGGGCACGTCGCGCAGCGCGCACACGGCCACGAGGCCCTGCGGCGTCACGGTCTCGGAGAGTCCTGCCGCCGCCTTCTCCGTCACCAGCCGCAGCGGGACGGCGGTGCCGGCCAGCAGGTCGGCCGCTCCCGCGGCGGCGGCCTCGGTGGCGAACACCTCGCGGACGTCGTCCGGTGCGGTGGCCAGCGCCTCCGACACCGCCTGACGGCCCTCGGCGAGGAACAGCCCCGCGGCATCGCGACCGGCACGGCGGGTGAGCCTGCGGGCGGCGGCGACCCGCGCCGACCGCTCGGTGAGCAGCTCGGTCATGACCCCTCCTCGCGGACGACGTCCCGGACAGACGGCGACGCCGCCGGTGCCGACCCCGGAGGGCCGGTCACCGACGGCGTCGTCAGTGCTACAGGCGTCAGGCGGCCTGAGCGCCGGTCGCCTCGGGGTTCGCGGCGAGCGCGGCCCGGGCGGACTCGACGAGCGCGGCGAAGGCGGCCGGCTCATTGACGGCCAGCTCGGCCAGCACGCGCCGGTCGAGCTCGATGCCGGCGAGCTTGAGGCCCTGCATGAACCGGTTGTAGGTCATGTCGTTGAGCCGGGCCGCAGCGTTGATGCGGGTGATCCACAGCTTGCGGAAGTCACCCTTGCGCGCCTTGCGGTCGCGGTAGTTGTAGGTCGCCGAGTGGAGGATCTGCTCCTTGGCCTTGCGGTACAGCCGGGACCGCTGACCCCGGTAGCCGCTGGCCGCCTCGAGAGTCGTCCGGCGCTTCTTCTGGGCGTTGACCGCCCGCTTCACGCGTGCCACGTGAGAGCTCCTGTCTGTTCGTTACGGGACGGCGGTCAGATGCCGAGCAGCTTCTTGATGTTCTTGGCGTCCGCCGGCGACACGACCTTGTTGGCGTCCAGGCGGCGCTTGCGCTGCCCCGTCTTGGCGGCGAACTTGTGCTGGTTGTTCGTCTGCTCGTGGATGAGCTTGCCGGTGCCGGTGACGCGCACCCGCTTGGCGGTGCCCTTGTGGGTCTTCTGCTTCGGCATGTCCCTCGCCTGTCTGTGGTCGACGCGTGGTCGGTCTGCGTGCGGGCGCGTGCGGCAGCGCGGGGCTGCCGCACGCATCCGGTGGTCTCGGTGGTGCGGTCTGCGGGGGCAGGGGGTCAGGCGGTGGGCGCCTGCTCCGTCTCCTGCTGCTGCTGCACCGGAGCCTGCTCCTTGTTCTGCTCGGCCTCGGCCTTGGCCTCGCGGCCCTTGGCGGACTGAGCAGCCTGCTGGAGCGCCTGCGCGTTCCGGTGCGGGGCGATCACCATGACCATGTTGCGGCCGTCCTGCTTCGGGTTGGACTCGACGACGCCCAGTTCGGACACGTCGGCGGCCAGCCGCTGCAGCAGGCGGTACCCCATCTCCGGGCGCGACTGCTCGCGGCCACGGAACATCACGGTGATCTTGACCTTGTCGCCGCCCTTGAGGAAGCGCTCGACGTGGCCCTTCTTCGTCTCGTAGTCGTGCGGGTCGATCTTGAGACGCAGCCGCATCTCCTTGATGACGGTGAGCGCCTGGTTGCGCCGGGACTCACGCGCCTTCTGGGCGGCCTCGTACTTGAACTTCCCGTAGTCCATGAGCTTGGCGACGGGCGGCCGGGCCATGGGCGCGACCTCGACGAGGTCGAGCTCGGAGTCCTGGGCCAGGCGCAGCGCTTCGCCGATCGACACGATGCCGACCTGCTCGCCCTCGGGACCGACCAGGCGGACCTCGGGGACGCGGATACGGTCGTTGATGCGGGGCTCGGTGATGGCCTCTCCTCTGCTTCAGCATGGGAGGGCTCGCTCGCCGCACCGGACGCCGGCAGACAGGAGGCCCCGCGAGCAGTCGCTCGACGGGGCCCACTGGCCGGTGGCGCACACGCCCGGGGGTGGTGCGCATCGCGGGCGCCGACCGGAGCCGGTGCCTGCGAACCGGGGACCTGGGCGCCTGGGGGGCGTCAGGTGGGAGCGGGCTCCTCTTGGTCAGCGGCCCGGGGCGGGGCCGCTGGGTGGTTCACGCGCCTCGATGTAGCGGGGGGAGGCACGCCCACACTACAGCGTCGGGGCGCCGGAGCACATTCCCGGGTCCGCTAGTCGTCGTAGAGCAGCGGCGGCCGGGCCGGTTCGGCGGCCTTCGCCTCGGCGAGCAGGGCCCGCAGGCCGTCGACGGCGTGGACGGCGTGCTCGCCGTCGACCGCGAGGACCGCCAGCAGCGACACCTCGTCGCCGTTGCCGAGCTGCAGGGTGGCCCAGGCGGACTTCCGCTCGAAGCGCACGGCCGTGACCGCGGACCAGGGATACACGTGCTGGATGAACAGGTTGCGCACCGCCACCCCGGAGGCGTCCGCGTCGACCCGCGAGCGGCCGAGCGTCAGGATGCCGGCGCCCAGGCTGATGCCGATGCCGATGAGCGCGACCTGGTCGACCCAGCCGAACTCGACGACGCCGGTCGAGGAGTCGGGCAGCGTCAGGCCGACGACGACCATGACGGCGACCACGACGGCCGCAACCACCGCGCAGACCAGCCGCAGGCGGCGGGGCACGGCGGAGACGCGGGCGGGGGCAACCGGAGAGGGCACGGCGCCATCATCCCAGTGCGCGGACTGGCATGGTGCGGGCGTGGACAGCGACGTCGAGATCACCGGGCCGGCCCAGCGTGCGGCGTGGCTGGCCCGGGAGGTCCCCCCGGTCGAGCAGCTGCGCGAGGACCTGTGGTCGATCCCGGTCCCCATGCCGGACAACCCCCTGCGCTACATCACCGCCTACGTGTTCGCCCTCGCCGGTGGCGGGCTCGGCATGGTCGACACCGGGTGGGACTCCGACGACGCCTGGGACGCCCTGCGCGCCGGCCTCACCGCGATCGGGGGCGACGTCGCCGACGTCCGCGGGGTCCTGGTCACCCACATGCACGGCGACCACAACGGCCTGTCCAACCGGGTCCGGGACGCGTCCGGCGCCTGGGTGGCGATGCACCCGGCCGACGCCGACATCGTCCGCGGCATGCAGCACGTCGACGTCGAGCAGTTCATCCGCGAGCAGGCCGCCTACATGGTCTCGCTGGGCGCCGACCCGGAGACCGCGGCCTCCGACGCCCCCACGCCGGAGCGGCTGGCCGGGCTGCGGCGGCAGGCGGTGCCCGACCGGCTCCTGGAGGACGGCGACCTGGCCGACTTCCCGGGCTGGTCGCTGCGCGCCGTCCACACGCCGGGGCACACCCCCGGCCACCTCTGCTTCGCCGAGGAGCGCACCGGGCTGTTCCTCGCCGGCGACCACGTGCTCCCCCGCATCAGCCCCAACATCTCCGCCGGCCAGCGGCTCGAGGAGGACCCGCTGCGCGACTACCTCTCCTCGCTGGCGTCCGTCGCCGACCGCGAGGAGCCGGTGGAGGTGCTGCCCGCCCACGAGTGGCGCTTCCGCGGCCTGGGCCTGCGCACCCGCGAGCTCACCGCCCACCACGAGCAGCGGCTGGCCGAGCTGCTGGACGCCATCCGCACGCATCCGCACAGCACCCCCTGGGAGCTGGCCGGGCACCTCACCTGGTCGCGGCCGTGGGAGCAGTACGCCAACTCGATGCGGATGTTCGCCGTCACCGAGACGGTGGCCCACCTGCGGCTGCTGGCCAGCCGGGGTCTGGTGGTCGGCAGCGACGGCGCGGTGGTCACGTGGACGGTCGCTGTCCGCTGAGACCGCGGGGCATCGGCACGTGACCGGTGCCACTGCCGCCTCCCCGGGTGCGACACATGCCCGCAACGCGGGTGCCCCACGATGGGCCGGCGACAGCACCGAGGGGGCATGCGTGACCGAGACCGAGCAGGGCCCGGACGGCGTCCTGCCCCTGGCGGGCTACACCGTCGCGGTCACCGCGGCCCGCCGCAAGGAGGAGCTCGGCGCCCTGCTGGACCGCCGCGGCGCCCGGGTCGTCTACGCCCCGGCGATCCGCATCGTGCCGCTGTCCGACGACACCGAGCTCGTGGCCGCGACGCGGCAGGTGCTGGCCGCACCGGTCGACCTCGTGATCGCGACGACCGGCGTCGGCTTCCGGGGGTGGCTCGAGGCCGCCGAGGCGTGGGACCTGCCCCTGGTCGACCACCTGCGCTCGGCGCGGGTCCTGGCCCGCGGCCCCAAGGCCCGCGGGGCGATCCGGGGCGCCGGGCTGGTCGACGCGTGGTCGCCGGAGTCGGAGTCCTCCGCCGAGGTCCTCTCGCACCTGCTCTCGGGGGCGGAGGGCCCCCTGCAGGGCCGCCGGATCGCCGTCCAGCTGCACGGCGACCCCCTGCCCGACCTCGTCGCCGGGCTGAAGTGCACCGGGGCGGAGGTGCTCACCGTCCCCGTCTACCGCTGGGTGCTGCCGGAGGACGTCACCCCGGTGCGCCGGCTGGTCGCCTCCGTCGTCGCCGGCCAGGTGGACGCCATCACGTTCACCAGCGCGCCCGCCGCTGCCAGCCTCCTGCAGGTCGCGGGCGACCTCGGCCAGCGCGAGCAGCTGGTCGCCGCGATGCGCGAGCGGGTGATGGCCGTCGCCGTGGGCTCGGTGACCGCCGGCCCGCTCGAGGCCGCCGGCATCCCGACGTGCCAGCCCGAACGCGCCCGGCTCGGTGCGCTGGCCCGGGAGGTGGTGGCCCGGCTGCCCGAGCGCGACCCGGTGCTGCAGCTGGGCGGGATCACGCTGCAGGTCCGCGGGAGCGCGGCGGTGGTCGACGGCCGGCTGGTCGAGCTGGCACCGGGGCCGATGGGGGTGCTGCGCGCGCTGGCCCGCCGTCCCGGCGCCGTGGTCGCCCGGCCGGAGCTGGTCGGCTGCCTGGCCGGGGGTGGGGACGAGCACGCGGTGGAGATGGCGGTGACCCGGCTGCGGGCGGCGCTGGGCCGCGGCGTCGTCGAGACCGTCGTCAAGCGCGGCTACCGCCTACCGGTGTGAAGCGGAGTGTGGGAGCGCAGGTTTCCTGCGCTCCCACACTCCGCATCAGACCCCGGCCATCGGGGCGCCCTTGCGGAGGTAGACCGTCCAGGTCACCACCACACAGACGGCGTAGAAGGCGATGAACGCGATGTAGGCGCCGTCGCCACTGCCGGTGGAGAGGAACGACTGGCGGAACGCCAGGTTGACCAGCACCCCGCCGAAAGCGCCCACCGCGCCGGCGATGCCGATCAGCGCGCCGGACATCCGCAGCGCCCGCCGGTCGGCGGCGACGCCGTCCCCGCCGGCTGCCACCGCGACCTGGGCCTGGGTGCGGAAGATCGCCGGGATCATCTTGTAGGTCGAGCCGTTGCCGATGCCGCTGAGGACGAAGAGCAGCACGAAGCCGATGACGAACAGCGGCAGCGACTCCGCGAGGCTGGCGGCCAGCACCACCGAGGCGCCCACCGCCATCGCGATGAAGTTGACGAACGTGATCCGCGCGCCGCCGAAACGGTCGGCCAGGGATCCGCCGATCGGCCGGATCAGGCTGCCCAGCAGCGGCCCGAGCCAGGTGAGGTAGGCGGCCTTGAGCGGGGTGTCGAAGTCGACTGCGAACTGGTTCTGCAGCACCTGGCCGAAGGCGAACCCGAACCCGATGAACGAGCCGAAGGTCCCGATGTAGAGGAACGCCATGATCCAGGTGTGCGGCTCCCGGGTCGCCTCGCGCATCGCCCGCGGCTGGTTGCGCGCGGTGGAGAGGTTGTCCATGACCAGCGCAGCGCCGACGGCCGCGGCGACGATGAGCGGCATGTAGATGACCAGGATGATCCGCGGGTGCTCCACCCCGGCCGTGGCCAGCACGAGCAGACCGACGAGCTGGATCACCGGGACGCCGAGGTTGCCGCCGCCGGCGTTGAGCCCGAGCGCCCAGCCCTTCAGCCGGTCCGGGTAGAAGGCGTTGATGTTGGCCATCGAGCTGGCGAAGTTGCCGCCGCCGACACCCGCCAGGCAGCTGACGAAGAGCAGCGTGGAGTAGTCGACGCCCGGCTTCAGCACGATCGCCGTGGCGATCGTCGGGACCAGGAGCAGCGCGGCCGACACGATGGTCCAGTTGCGGCCGCCGAACTTGGCGACGGCGAACGTGTAGGGCAGCCGCACGAAGGCGCCCAGCGCGGTCGGCAGCGTGGTGAGCAGGAACTTGCCGGCCGGGTCGATGCCGTAGACCGACTCGGGCAGGAACAGCACCAGCACCGACCACAGGCTCCAGATCGAGAAGCCGATGTGCTCGGAGAACACCGAGAAGAAGAGGTTGCGTCGGGCGACGCGCTGTCCGGTGCCCTCCCAGAACTGGGGGTCCTCGGGGCGCCAGTCGTCGATCCACCTCCCGCCGCGCGGCGGTGGCGCGGGAGGCGCGACGGGGGCGGAGGCGACGTCGGTGGGGCGGGTGGGAGCGGCCATGCGGGAACGGTGACGGCACGCGGTTCCCCGCCCGTTGCCGCGCGGATGACCTTCTGTTCCGTTTCCCTCACGGGAGGCCGACGGCGGCCGTGAGGCTGCCCCGCCCTGGTGAGACGGCCGCCCGATCCGGTGCGCGGGCAGCACCGCGCCGGGATGATCACCGCGTGACCGACATCGTGGACGGCGTGGCGCCCTCGGGCCGGACCCTGGTCGAGAGCGGGGAACCGGTGGCCGGGTCGATGAGCCGGTCTGCCGCCGCTCTCCTGTTCGAGGCCGGGACGACGCGGGTGACCGTCGACGACCGGCTGGCCGCGTGCCTGCGCCGGGTGGCCGCCGGCAGCGCACTCCTCCCGGTACCGCGGGAGCGGGTGCGTGCCGGGGCGGCCCTGGCGTTCGCCGTCGAGCTCACCGTGACCCGGGCCTCGCAGGGCCGGGCCGTGCGCTCGGATGGGTTCCTCACCCCCGACGTGGGCGGTCGCGCGCCGGCCGACGAGCTGGCCGAGGCCGCCGTCCTCGCCGCCCGGCTGACGCCCGAGGAGTGGCGCGTCCGGCACCTGGGCTACCTGCTGGCCGAGGCGGTGGTCTCCGCCGACCTCGACGCCGGGGTCGTGCACCGCGCCCTCCGCCTGGCCGGCGAGCTCACCGGCCGGCAGCTCGTCGTCCTCGCCGCGGTCGGGCGCCGGGAGCGCACGCCGCTGCCGATGGCGCCCCTGCCGGTCGACCCGCGCGGCTGGACGGCGTGGGGGGCGCTCGAGGACGTCGCCGACCTCCAGCGCCGCGGGCTGCTCGACCCGCCCCCGATGACGGCCCGGCCGGGTGGCGCCGCGCTCCCCCGGCTGCGGATGGCCGACCTGCGGCTCACCCGCCGCGGGGTGCTGCTGCACCGCCTGCTGGGCCTGGACTTCGTCCGCGAGGAGGCGGTCACCGCCGCACTGGCCGACCTGGACCTCCCCCGCTCCTGAGCCTCTCGCGCGCGCGAGGCTCCACGCCATCAGAACGTGACGGCCCGGACGTGGGTCGAGGCCGGCCGACCTGAGGTGTCTCCGTCGCTATGGTCCGGGTCACACCCGACCTCCGGAGGACCCGTGGACCTGCAGACCCTCGCCGACCGCATCGAGATCCGCGACGTGCTGACCCGCTACTGCCACGGGATCGACCGCGGCGACTGGGAGATGTACCGCAGCGTGTTCACCGACGACGCAGTCATCGACTACACCTCGGCCGGGGCGGCGAAGCTCCCGCGCGACGAGATGGTGGAGATGCTGTCGGGCGCGTTCTCGACGTTCCCCTTCACCCAGCACCACGTCACCAACATCGAGGTCCACCTCGACGGGGACACCGCGAAGGTGATCGCCGACTTCTACAACCCGATGCAGATCCCCGGCGTGCAGGGCTTCACCTACACCGGGGGCTACTACCACCACGACATGGTCCGGACGCCCGACGGCTGGCGGTCCCGGCACCTGTACGAGGAGAGCATCTGGTTCGTGAACCCGGTGCAGGCCCCGCCCGAGGGCGTCGTCGTCAGCCCGTCCTGAGCCGAGACCACAGCGGGCGCCGCTCCCGGGTGGGAGCGGCGCCCGCCGGGCGTGCGGGCCTCAGGCGCCCGACACGACCTCGGAGATCTTCGGGACGAAGCTCTCGAGCAGGTACGGCAGGCTCAGCACGCTGGAGAACTGCAGCGCGTCGTAGTCCGAGCCCTCGATGAACAGGTCACGCTCCTCGGCGACCGCGGGGATCGAGCCGAGGATCGGGTCCCCCTCGATCTCGGCACGCTCGGCGTCCGAGCCGGACTGCCAGAACAGCACGTCGGCGTCGAGCAGGCCGGCCTGCTCCTGGCTGACGGTGCCGTAGAACTCGTCACCGGCGATGTCGTCCAGGCCGGGCGCGTTGACCATGCCGAAGTCCAGGAAGAACTGGGTGCGGGTGTCGCTCGAGGCGTGGAACGGGTACTCGCCCTCGTAGGCCGGGCCCGAGAGGGTCAGCGTCTTGCCCTCCAGCTCCGGGTGGGCGGCGCGCACCTCCTCGAACTGGGCCTCGACCTCGGCGACGAGCTCCTCGGCGCGCTCCTCCTGGCCGAGGGCCCGGCCGGTGATGAGCGTCTGGTCCTGCCAGGGCGTGCCGAAGGCGGGGAACTCGGCGGGCTGCACGACGACCGGCGCGATGCCGCTGAGGGTCTCGTACTCGTCCTCGGTCAGGCCCGCCGTCACGGCCATGATCAGATCGGGCTCCAGCGCGGCGATCTGCTCGGCGCTGACCTCGGTGCGGTCGAGGATCTCCGGCTCGGCGTCGCCGGCCGCCTCGTCCGCCCACGGGAAGAAGACGTCGTCCTCGGGACCGAAGGCGTAGCGGACGCCGACGGGCACCACGCCGAAGGCCAGGATCGCGTCCTGCTCGGTGTAGCCCAGGGACACGACCCGCTGCGGCTCCTCCGGGATCTCGGTCTCCCCGTAGGCGTGCTCGATGGTCACGGGGAACGCCGACGAGCTCCCCGACGAGGAGGCTCCGCCGGAGTCGCCGTCGCCGTCGTCGTCCGAGCCACAACCGGACAGGACCAGGGAGAGCGACAGGCCCGCGAGGACGGCGCCCCGCGTGCGGTTCATGATCGACATGAGGCACAGTTCTAGCCGGGTGAGGCTAGTTAGGCAAGCCTCACCAAACCACGTGCTCGTTTCGTGACCTCGACCCTCAGACGTCGACGACGAGCATCCCGTCGACCTCGCGCACCGGGTACACCTGCACGGCCATGGCGCCGCTGGTCGCGACGCCGTCCACCCAGCGGTAGGCGTAGAGGTGCAGCGGGCAGACCAGCACGTCGGCGTCGGTCTGCCCGTCGGCGAGCGGACCCCCGGCGTGCGGGCAGGACGCCTGGGTGGCGTGCAGCGAGCCGTCGCGCAGCCGGAACACCGCGACCTGGGTGTCCCCGGCGACGAAGGCGCGCCCCTCCCCCGGCGGCACGTCCTCGGTCCGGCCGACGGTGTACGCCCGGCCGTGCGGTGCCGGCGCCCGACCGGGGACGGCGACCTCGGTGGCCGGACTGCCGATCTCGGTGCCGGCGGTGGTCGGCTCGGCGACCTCGGTGTGGGTGAGGCTCATCGGACGGGCACCTTCGGCAGCTCGATCAGGGGCAGGGAGGGCCGGAACTGGCCGGGCGTCGCGGGCTCGGCGAGGTCCTGGCCCCACGGGTCGCGGTAGGCGTCGATCGAGCGCTGGATGCCGGCGTCGAGGTCGGCGCAGAGGCCCTCGCTGTCCTCGAGCAGCACCTGCTTGATCTTCTCCAGCCCGATGCGGGGCACGAAGTCGTAGGTGCGCTCCAGCCAGTTGGCGTTCTCGCGGTAGTACTGCATGAACCGGCCGGTCAGCTGCATGACCTCCTCCGTCGAGTCGACGGTGGCCAGCAGGTCGCCCTTGCGCACCGACGCACCGGCCGCTCCCCCGACGTAGACCTCCCACTTGCCGTTGCCGACCGCGACCACGCCGACGTCCTTGACGTAGGCCTCGGCGCAGTTCCGCGGGCAGCCGACGACGGCCATCTTCATCTTCGCCGGGCTCTCGATGCCCTGGAAGCGGGTCTCCAGGTCGATGCCGAGCTGGGTGGAGTCGCCGAGGCCGAAGCGGCAGAAGTCGCTGCCGACGCAGGTCTTCACCGTCCGCATGCTCTTGCCGTACGCGTACCCCGACGGCATCCCGAGGTCGGCCCACATGGCCGGCAGGTCCTCCTTGCGGACGCCGAGCAGGTCGATCCGCTGGCCGCCGGTCACCTTGACCATCGGCACCTCGTACTTCTCGGCGACGTCGGCGATCTTCCGCAGCTGCGCCGGCGTGGTCACCCCGCCCTTCATCTGCGGGACGACGGAGAAGGTGCCGTCGCGCTGGATGTTGGCGTGCACGCGGTCGTTGATGAACTCGCCGTCCTTCTCCGGGACGAAGTCCACGCCCCAGACCATCTTCAGCAGCGAGGTCAGGCCCATCTTCGACTTCGCGTCCTCCTTGCCGGCGGGGGCGAGAGCGGCGAAGACCTGGGAGACCGACCGCAGGTCCTGCTCGCGGATGGCGGCCATCAGCTCGGGCTTGGCCAGGGGGATCCCCGGGACGTACCAGGACGCCGACGGGTCCTCCGTCACGTCGCCGTCGGCGGCCCACTCGACGATCTGCTTCACCAGCGACTTGCAGGAGCCGCAGCCCTTGCCGGCGCGGGTGCGGTCCATGACGGCGCCGACGCTGCCGCAACCGTCGGCCACCGCGCCGCAGATCGCGCCCTTGGTGACGCCGTTGCAGTTGCACACCTGGCTGTCGGCCGGCATCTCGGCGACGCCCACCTCCTCGGCACCGTCGGAGAGGTCGACGAGCAGCCGGATCCGCTCCTCGGGCAGCGCCGTCCCGCGGTCGAAGGCCTGGGTCAGGAAGGCGACCTTGCGGGTGTCGCCGAGCAGGGTGGCGCCGACGAGCTTGTCGTCGCGGATGACCACCGACAGGTGCACCCCGCGCCTGGGCTCGGAGATCACGAGGAACTCGTCGTCGTCCCGCTCGGGGACGTTGATGCCCATGGTGGCGACGTCGACGCCGGCCACCTTGAGCTTGGTGGCCGTCCGGCTGCCGGTGTACTCGGCGTCGGGGTCGGTGCCGGTGAGGACGTCGGCCAGGACCTTCGCGTGCTCCCACGCCGGGGCGACCAGCCCGTAGACCGAGCCGCGGTGCTGGGCGCACTCGCCGATCGCGTAGACGTCGGGGTCCTCGGTGCGCAACTGGTCGTCGACGACGATCGCCCGCTCGACCTCCAGGCCCGACCGGACGGCGACATCGGTGTGCGGCCGGACGCCGGCGGCGACGACGAGCAGGTCGCAGTCCAGCCGCCGGCCGTCCTTGAGCAGCACGCCCTCGACGTGCTCGGTGCCGAGGACCTCGCCGGCCATCGCGTCCAGGTGCACGGTGATGCCGAGGGACTCGACGCTCTTCTTCAGGATGGCGCCGGCCTCGGCGTCGAGCTGGGCGTTCATCAGCCACGGCATCGCGTGCACGAGCTCCACCTGCAGGCCGTGCCCCTGCAGCGCGCGGGCCGCCTCGAGGCCGAGCAGGCCGCCACCCATGACCACGGCGCGCCGGCACCGCTGGGTCGCCTCGAGCATCGCCCGGGTCTCGTCGATCGTGCGGAACCCGTAGACGCCGGCCAGCAGGGCACCGTCGGCGGTGCGGACGCCGGACATCGGCGGGATGAACGAGTAGCTGCCGGTGGCCAGCACCAGGTGGTCGTAGGGGGTGGTGCTGCCGTCGTCGCCGTGCACGACCTTGGCGGCGGTGTCGGCCCGCGCCACCCGGACACCGGCCCGCAGGTCGACGCCGTTGTCGGCGTACCAGTCGTGGCTGTTGAGCACGATCTCGTCCTCGTGCGACTCCCCCGCCAGCACCGGCGAGAGCATGATCCGGTTGTAGTTGCCGTGCGGCTCGTCGCCGAAGACGGTGATGCGGAACTGCTCGCCGCCGCCGCGCTCGAGCACCTCCTCCACGAAGCGGGCGCCGGCCATGCCGTTGCCGACGACGACCAGCCGGGAGCGGGTGTCGAACTCGTCGTCCCCCAGCGACAGCGAGGTCAGGCCCTCCGGACGTCCTCCCAGGACGGCAGTCATCAGACCTCCACCAGGCCCAGGTCGACCACGAGCTCGCCGGTGACGCCCTCGGGCGCGGCGGCGTGCAGCTCGACGACGGTGCCGCCGGGCAGGTCCTCGACCACCCGCAGCGGCACGTGCACGTCGCCCTTCGCGCCGATCGGGAACCAGCGCATCGGCTCCCCGTCGCGCACCAGCAGCACGTAGACGAGCTCGCCGGTGGAGTTCCCGCCGCGGAAGTACAGCGCCTGGGCGCTCTGGCCCGAGGGCACCGTGTACCGCAGGGCGGCGTCGATCGGGCCCGGCTTGGCCAGGCCCTCCCCGGTGATCGGGTAGACGCCTTGCAGGAACCGTGGGGTGCTCTTCACGCGGGTGCTCCTCGCTGTTCCGGGGGTGCCGGGTCGGGTCCGGGCCGGGGGCCGGGGCTCGGGGGTGGACGTCGGGGTGTGCCGGCGCGGCCGCGGCTGGGTCGCGGCGGCCGGTGGGTCGATGTGCTCGGCGGGCCCGCCGACGCGGGTCACCGCGACGGCGCAGACCTTGAAGGCGGGCATCTTGCTGGTGGGGTCCAGGGCACCGGCGTCGGTGAGCGCGTTGGCGCTGGAGCCGCCGCCCCAGTGGAAGGGTGCGAAGACGACGTCGGGGCGGATCGTGTCGGTGACCAGCGCGTGGAACCGGGCCCGGCCGCGGCGGGTGGCCAGTTCCAGCACGTCGTCCTGCGCGATGCCGAGGGTGCGGGCCAGGTCGGGGTGCAGCTCGGCGCGCGGCGTGGGGGCGACCATGTGCAGGCTGCGAGTGCGGCGGGTCTGGGTGCCCGACTGGTACTGCGCCAGCACCCGGCCGGTGGTGAGCACGTAGGGGTACTCGGCGTCGGGCCGCTCGTGGGCGTCGACGTGCTCGACCCGCACGAAGCGCGCCCGGCCGTCGGGGGTGGCGAAGCGCTCGGCGAACAGCCGCGGCGTCCCGGGGTGGGTCTCGCTCGGGCAGGGCCAGAAGACGCCGTCCTCGGCGTCGATCCGGTCGTAGCTGATGCCCGCGTAGTCGGCCGCTCCCCCGGCGCTGGCCCGCCGCAGCTCGCTGAACACCGTCTCCGGGTCGCCGGAGAAGAGGTGCCCCGCGCCGAGCCGGTCGGCCAGCGTCGCGAGCAGCTGCAGGTCGTCGGGGACACCGGCCGGCGGGTCCAGGGCCCGGCGCCGGCGGATGACCCGGCCCTCGAGGTTGGTCATCGTGCCCGCCTCCTCGGCCCACATGGCGCTGGGCAGCACGACGTCGGCGAGCTCGGCGGTCTCGGAGAGGAAGAAGTCGCTGACGGCGAGGAAGTCCAGGTCGCGCAGCCGGCTGACCACCCGGCGGGCGTCCGGCGCAGAGACCGCGACGTTGGAGGCGAGCACCAGCAGCGTGCGCACCCCGCCGTCGGTGCCGAGGGCGTCGAGCAGCTCGAACGCGCTCTTCCCCGGCATCGGCAGCTCGTCGGGGTCCACGCCCCAGACGGCGGCGACGTGCGCGCGGGCCGCGGGGTCGGCCAGCGACCGGTACCCGGGCAGCTGGTCGGCCTTCTGCCCGTGCTCGCGCCCGCCCTGGCCGTTGCCCTGCCCGGTGACCGTGCCGTAGCCGGAGCCCGGCCGGCCGGGCAGGCCGAGGGCGAGGGCGAGGTTGATCCAGGCCGTCGTCGTGTCGGTGCCGCTGCGGTGCTGCTCGGCGCCGCGGGCGGTGAGGACGATCGCCTTCTGGGCGCGGGCGAGGGCGAACACGGTGCGGCGCTGGTCGGCGACCGGGACGCCGGTGAGCCGCTCGACGCGATCCGGCCAGTAGGCGGCGACCCCCGCCCGGACGTCGTCGAAGCCGGTGGTGCGGGCGGCGACGTACTCGTCGTCCACCAGGCCCTCGGCGATGGCGATGTGCAGCAGGCCGTTGGCCAGCGCGAGGTCGGTGCCCGGCAGCGGCTGCAGGTGCAACGCGGCGTTGCGGGCGGTGGCCGTGCGGCGCGGGTCGACGACGACGTGCTCGGCGCCGCGCTCGCGGCCGGCGTCGAAGTACTGCATGGCCGGCGGCATGGTGTCGGCCGGGTTGCTGCCGACCAGGACGACGACGTCGGCCTCGGCGATGTCGGCGAGCGGGAACGGCATGCCCCGGTCGATGCCGAAGGCGCGGTTGGCCGCACCGGCGGCCGAGGACATGCAGAACCGGCCGTTGTAGTCGATGGCGCTGGTCCGCAGCGCGACCCGGGCGAACTTGCCGAACTGGTAGGCCTGCTCGTTGGTCAGGGACCCGCCGCCGAAGCAGCCGACGGCGTCGCGGCCGTGGGTGCGCTGGGTGCGCCGGATCGCCCCGATCACCCGGCCGAGCGCGTCGGCCCACGTCGCCTCGACCAGCGGGCTGGTGCGGTCGCCCTCGACCGCCCGGACCAGGGGCCGCAGCAGCCGCTCCGGGTGGTCCAGCAGCTCGACCGACGACCAGCCCTTGGAGCACAGGCCGCCGCGGTTGGTCGGGAAGTCCAGCGGCACGAGGGTCGCCGGTCGGTCGCCGGCGGTGACGCGCATGCCGCACTGGAGGGAGCAGTACGGGCAGTGGGTGTCCGTCGTCCGGGTGCCCCCCGCCGCGGAGGCGGCGGAAGCGGGCACGGCAGCGGCGGTCACGGGAACGAGAGTCGGTGCCCGTCGTTTCCCGGTGGCGGCCTCGGCGTCAACGATGCGTTCCGTCGGCCTCACACCGGGGCACCGGGGCTGGTGCGGACCGCTACGGGCAGGATGCAGGCAGAACATCCGCCAGAGGGGACCAGGAGGTGCCGTGCCGACACCCGTGGATCCCGAGGGCCTGGATCCCGAGGGCGTGGACCCCGACTCCCCCGAGGGCCGCGGCGGCGCGGCCGCCGTGATCCCGGCCGGGCCCCCGGACACGGGGCGCGCCCCGCTGGACCGCCGGCGGATCCTCGGCGCCGCGATCGAGTACATCGACGCCCAGGGGCTCAGCGCCCTGACCATGCGCCGGCTGGGTGCCCACCTGGGGGTGGAGGCGATGGCCCTCTACCGCTACATCCCCGGGCGCGAGCAGTTGCTCGACGGCGTCGTGGAGAGCGTCATCGACGAGCTCTACGGCGATCCCGACGTCCACCTGGAGGCGGCGCACGGCTGGCAGGACTACCTGCAGCGCCTGGCCCACGGCGTGCGGCGCATCGCCCTGGCCCACCCCGAGGTGTTCCCGCTGGTGGCGACGCGCCCGCCGGCCGCTCCCTGGGTGCGCCCGCCGCTGCGCAGCCTCCGCTGGGTGGAGTCCTTCCTCGTCGCGCTGACCAGCTGCGGCTTCTCCGAGGCCTCCGCCGTCGCCGCCTACCGCGCCTACAGCAGCTTCCTGCTCGGCCACCTGCTGCTGGAGGTCTCGCAGAAGGGCGTGGCGGTGAACGCCGAGGACGCCGGTGCCCAGCCCCCGGAGTTCGCGCCGGACCTGAGCGAGTACCCGACCGTGGTCCGGCTCCAAGGGCTGCTGTCCGTGGACGAGTCGGCCGCGGAGTTCGAAGAGGCGCTGGAGAACCTGCTCGGACGCCTCGAGGTCGTGCGGCGTGAGGGGCGCAACCCCCGCAATCCGGAGAGCTTCACCGATCGTCCCGACTAGGACGTTTACGTCGTAAACGGCACGGGCAGGACTGCTGTGGCGGCCCGCCCGGTGTACCCGGCCCGGGGGCCTGCCGACACCTCTCAGTCGACCCTCCCGAGGAGAACCCGTGATCAGCGAGCAGCAGATCAGCACCGTCATCGGCAGCACCGCCGTCGGCCCCCAGGGCAAGCTCGGCACCGTCGGCGAGGTCTACCTCGACGACTCGACCGGCCGCCCCGAGTGGGCGACGGTCAAGACCGGCCTGTTCGGCACCAAGGAGGCCTTCGTGCCGCTGGCCGAGGCCGAGCTCTCCGGCGGCGAGCTGCGTCTGCCGTACGGCAAGGACCAGGTCAGCAACTCGCCGCACCACGACGTCGAGGGCCACCTCTCCCCCGAGGACGAGGCCGACCTGTACCGCCACTACGGCATCGGTGGCACCCAGGAGATCGCCGCCGCGGTCGGCACCGCGCGCGGCCCCGAGCTCACCGACGACACGACCGGCTACTCGACCACCGGCGGGGCGATCACCGACACGACGCGCGGCACCGTCGGCCACGACACCTCCGGCCCGACCACCGACGACGCGATGACGCGGTCGGAGGAGCGGCTCGAGGTCGGCACCCAGCGGGTGGAGACCGGCGTCGCGCGGCTGCGGAAGTACGTGGTGAGCGAGAACGTCACCGAGACCGTGCCGGTCTCGCACGAGGAGATCCGCGTCGAGCGGGAGCCCATCACCGACGCCAACGTCGGCAACGCGCTCGACGGCCCGGCGATCTCCGAGGAGGAGCACGAGGTCACGCTGCACGCCGAGCGCCCCGTCGTCGCCAAGGAGGCCGTGCCGGTCGAGCGTGTCCGGCTGGACGTCGACACCGTCGCCGACCAGGAGACGGTCAGCGAGACGGTGCGCAAGGAGCAGATCGAGCTCGACGCCGACGAGACCACCCGTCGCCGCTGATCCCGAACGGGTGACCCTGGAGCCGGCCGCGCATCCCGCGGCCGGCTCCCGGGCACTCCCCCGTCCCCTGACCGCCCCACCAGCGGAGGCACCATGAGCAGCAGCACCGCACCGGACGCCGGCGCGACCGGCACGACCGGCACCACCACCGCTCCCACCGGCGGGGCACGGGTGACCCGCGGCGTCGCGCGGGACGCCGTCGACGCCCAGCACGCCCGCTTCGGCGGCATCAAGTGGGGCGCGGCGTTCTTCGGCTGGCTGTCGGCCAACGGCCTGGCCGTCATCCTGATCGCGCTGGTCGCGGCCGCGGGGGTGGCGATCGGGCTCACCCAGGGCGTGAACAGCGCCGACGAGGCCACGGACGAGGCCACCACGATCGGCCTGGGCGGCGGCATCGCCCTCGTCGTCATCCTCTTCCTCGCCTACCTCGCCGGCGGCTACGTGGCCGGGCGGATGTCCCGGTTCGACGGGTTCCGGCAGGGGCTGGCCGTCTGGCTGATCGGGCTGCTGGTCGTCGCCGCGCTCGCCGTCGCCGGACTGGTCTTCGGCAACGAGTACAACGTGCTCGAGCGGCTGGACCTCCCGCGCATCCCGATCGACGAGGGCACCGGCACCACCGGCGGGATCATCGCCCTGGCCGCCGTCCTCGTGGCCACGCTGCTGGGCGCCATCCTGGGTGGCCGTCTCGGCACCCGGTACCACCGCAAGGTCGACCGCGCCGGCTTCGACGCGACCGTCTGAGCCATCGACGTCCGGAAGGGCCTCACTCTTCGCCGGAGTGGGGCCCTTCCGGCTCTTGCGGTGTTCCTCGTGCGCCTGCGGTGCTGCAGCGCCGCAAGAGGGCGAGGAATACCGCAGAAGCGCCGCCGTCGGGGCGTCGTGGTCTGATGCCGGGGTGAGCGACGTCCCCACCGTCGTCCGGGTGGGTGCGCCCTCCGTGCGGCCGGCCGAGCAGCGCGACGTCCCCCGGATCGCGGCCACCCTGACCGTGGCCCTGGCCGACTCCCGCTGGACCCGCTGGGCGCTGCCCGAGGACGGCCGGATCCAGCGGCTGACCCGCTGGCACGAGCTGTCCGGCGGGCACCGCGGGGTCTCCACCGGGACGGCCTGGGTGACCGAGGACGTCACCGCCGTCGCCACCTGGACTCCCCCACCGGGCGCCCCGGGGACGACGCCGATGCCCGCGGACGTGCGGGCGGCGCTGGACCGCGAGCTGCCCGTGCTGTCCGCCTCGCACGCGGGCCGGGTCGCCCGTACCCGGGAGATCGTCGACGCCGCCCGCCCGGCCGGAGCGCACTGGTGGCTGGACCACCTCGGCACCCGCCCGTCGGCACGCCGCAAGGGCCTGGGCCGCGCGGTCCTCGGCCCCGCGCTGGACCGCTGCGACGCCGACGGCGTGCCGGCCGCCACCTCCGTCTACACCTGGGCCGGGGTCCGGTTCCTGCGCGGCTCCGGCTTCGACGTGGCCGCCTCGCTGCACACCGCCGACGACGAGCTGCCGGTGTGGGTGCTGGTGCGTCCCCCGGCGACGGGTGTCGAATCCGGCTGAGGCCGTTCGTACAGGGGGTGAGCGGGCGGACCAGCCGCCCGCCGGACGCCGGGGAGACCACCGTGGCCCAGTACCTGCTCAACCTCATCCAGCCCGACGGCGACGCCCCGCCGCCGCCGGAGTTCCTCGAGCCGATCATGCGCGACATCGCCGCGGTCAACGAGGAGATGCGCGCCGCCGGCGTCTGGGTGTTCGCCGCCGGGCTGCACCCGGCCTCGTCCGCCACGGTCCTGACGCCGCAGGGGGACGACGTCCTCGTCACCGACGGCCCGTTCGTCGAGGCCAAGGAGCACATCGGGGGCTTCACCCTCATCGACGCAGCCGACCTCGACGCCGCCCTCTTCTGGGCCCGGAAGATCGCCCGCGCCAGCACGCTGCCCATCGAGGTGCGGCCGGTGGCCGACGGCGGGGAGTGAGGGCCGCTCCTCGATGACCTCGATCGAGGACGTCTTCCGCGAGGCGTACGGCCGCGCGGTCGCCGTCCTGACCCGCCTCCTCGGCGACATCGACACCGCCGAGGAGGCGGTCCAGGACGCCTTCGTCACCGCGCTGCAGCGGTGGCCGGCCGACGGGGTGCCCCCCAGCCCGGCCGGCTGGATCGTCACCACCGCCCGCAACCGGGCGATCGACCGGAAGCGCCGCGAGGCGACCCGCGATGCCCGGCACGCCCAGGCGGCCCTGCTCGCCGAGCCGGGCCCCCCGCCCGAGGAGGGTGCCGTGAGGGACGACCGGCTCCGCATGCTCTTCACCTGCTGCCACCCCGCGCTGGCGCCCGCCGCCCGGGTCGCGCTGACCCTGCGTCTCGTCGGTGGGCTGACCACTCCCGAGATCGCCGCGGCGTTCCTCGTCCCCGAGCCGACGATGGCCCAGCGGCTCGTGCGGGCCAAGGCGAAGATCCGCGACGCCCGGATCCCCTACCGGGTGCCGGCCGAGGCCGACCTCCCCGACCGGCTGGCCGGCGTGCTCGCCGTCGTCTACCTGGTGTTCACCGAGGGCCACACGGCCAGCGCCGGTGACCGGCTGGTCCGCACCGACCTGTGCGCCGAGGCCATCCGGCTGGGGCGGGCGATGGTCGAGCTGATGCCCGACGAGCCCGAGGCCCTGGGCCTGCTGGCGCTGATGCTGCTGACCGAGTCACGGCGGCCGGCGCGGCTCTCCCCGGACGGCGAGCTGGTGCCGCTTTCCGTGCAGGATCGCGAGCTGTGGGACGGCGCGCTGATCGCCGAGGGGCAGGACCTGGTGCGCCGCTGCCTGCGCCGAGGCGCGCCCGGGCCCTACCAGGTGCAGGCGGCGATCCAGGCCGTGCACGCGGACGCCCGGACCGCGGCCGACACGGACTGGCGCCAGGTCGTCGTCCTCTACGACCACCTCATGGCGCTCGCCCCGACGCCGGTCGTGGCGCTCAACCGGGCGGTCGCGGTGGCGGAGGTCGACGGCCCCGCGGCCGGGCTGGCCGCGCTGGAAGGCGTGGAGCTGCGGTCGCACCTGCTGCCCGCCGTCCGTGCCGACCTGCTGCGCCGGCTCGGCCGCACCGCCGAGGCGGCCGCGGCGTACGACGCGGCCCTGGCGTCGGTCGCGAACGAGCGGGAGGCGGTCTTCCTGCGCGGGCGCCGCGATGAGTTGCCGCCGCCCTCGGGGTCTGAGGAGGCATGAGCACTCCTCTGGACGTCACCTTCACCGCGCCCATCGAGAAGGACGGCGCTTATCCCACGTACCTGACCGTGCCGGACTCCGGGGAGCTGCTCGGCACCCGGCGCGCGGTCAAGGTGACCGGCACGGCCGACGGGCACCCGTTCGAGGCGACGCTCATGCCGTCGGGCACGGGTCCGCACTGGCTGCCGCTGCGCGCCGCGATCTGCACCGCGATCGGCAAGAGCGCGGCCGGGGAGACGGTGACGGTGCACCTGCAGGCGCGGCGGTCGTGACCATGGACCTCTTCGCCGGCCTCCCGGTGCGCGACCGTGCGCGCTCGATCGCCTGGTTCACCCAGCTGCTGGGGGCCGAGCCCGCCTTCTTCCCGAACGACACCGAGGCCGTGTGGGAGCTCCGCGAGCACGGCTACCTCTACGTCGACGTCCGGCCGGCCACCGCGGGCGGCGGGATGGTGACGCTGTTCGTCGAGGACTTCGAACAGCGGCTTGCGGCCATCGTCCGGCGGGGGCTGGAGCCGGCCGTGCGCGAGGTGTACGAGAACGGCGTCCGGCACGCGACCTTCCGCGACCCGGACGGGAACGAGGTCTCCTTCGGCGGCCCGCCCGGCGAGACGGGCTGAGCCCCGCGGGTCCGCCGCAGGGGCGCAGGTCCCTGGCCGGGCGAGCTCGGCCCGGAGGACCGTGGTCGCGGTCGGAGCAACCTCATGGAGAGGGAGAGCGATGACCGAGACCAGCGAGGTCATGGACCGGTACCTCGACGCCCTGCTGAACGGCCGGGACTTCGCCGCGATGTTCGCCCCGGACGTCGTCTGGACGACCATGGAGACCGGAGAGCAGGTCCGGGGGCGAGATGCGGTGCGGGACCTCATCGTGGAGATGCACAGCCGCTCCTTCGAGGCGCACCCGGAACTGGTCTCCCTGGTGACCGGCGACGGCGTGGCCCTGCTCGAGGCCGTCTTCGCCGGTCGGCAGGTGGGCACGTGGCAGGGCCTGCCCGCGAGTGGCCGCGATGTCCGGGCGCCGTACGCCATGGCCTACGACGTCGCGGGCGGCTCCATCACCGCGCTGCGCGCCTACCTCCCGATCGCACAGCTGCGCGCGCAGCTGACGCAGACCCAGGGGGCGGTCAGCGCGCCGGCCTCGGTGTGAGGCCGACGGCTCGTTCTCAGTCCCAGGTGTTGCGGCGGCGCTTGAGCTCGCCGCGCTGCTTCTTGGCCGCGATCCGCCGCTCCTGCGAACCTCGGGTCGGCTTGGTGCGGCGGCGGGCCGGCGGTGGCGGGGCGAGGGCGGCCCGGAGGACGGCGGCCATGAGCTCCCGGGCGGCCTGCCGGTTGCGCAGCTGCTGCCGGTGCTCCGACGCCACGACGGTCAGCACGCCGTCGACCAGCCGCGGGGCCAGCCGCTCGGCCAGCCGGGCCCGCTGGGGGTCGGTCAGCCCGGGCAGCTCGAGCGGTACGACCGACAGCTCCACCCGGGAATCGGCGGTGTTGACCCCCTGACCGCCCGGCCCGGACGAGCGGGAGAACCGCCAGCGCAGATCGCCCGCGGGGACGACGAGGGAGCCGGTGACCGCGAGGTCACCGGCGGCGTCGTCGGAAGCGGGCACCCGGACATTCTCACCGGGGAGGCAACCGACTTCTCAGGCGGCGGCGGGCACGGGGTCTGCTCCCCCGGCGGCACCCGGCCGGCAGCGGACCAGCCGGCGCAGCGTCAGCCACGAGCCCCGCCCGGCCCCGTGCGTCTCCAGCGCCTCGACCGCGTAGGCCGAGCAGGAGGGCGTGAACTGGCAGCACGGCGCCCGCTTCGGGCTCACCTCGCGCTGGTAGACGCGGACCGCAGCCACCAGCCGGTCGGCGAGCCGACCACGACCCGCGCCCGCCCGGTGGACGTGCCGCGCCGTCGTCGGGGCCAGGTAGACCATCTCCATGCCGCAGCCGATGGCGTTGGCCAGGCAGCAGCCGGTGTTCAGGAACAGCAGGTCGCGCAGGCAGGAGTCGTTGCTCCGGCCGCGCCCGTACCCGTAGCCGGGCGGCGGACCGTAGCCCCGCCCGTAGCCACCGCCGTATCCACGCGGCGGAGGTCCGTACCCGCGGCCCCACCCGGGCCCGTAGCCGCCCCGCCGGCGCCGGCCGCCACCGCTGCTCCAGATGAAGACCATGCACCGATTGTCAGAGGGTCCCCGCGGGTCCGCAGCGCGGAGGATGGGTGCCGTGCCTCCCCAGCCGCTCTCCGCCGCGCTCGCCGCCGGACCCGTCGTCCTCGACGGCGGCCTGTCCACCGAGCTCGAGGCGCAGGGGCACGACGTCTCCTCGGCCCTGTGGTCGGCGCGGCTGCTGCGCGACGACCCCGCGGCGGTCGTCGCGGCGCACGCCGCCTTCGCTGCCGCCGGCGCCCAGGTGGTGACGACGGCGAGCTACCAGGCCTCGGTCGAGGGCTTCGCGACGGCGTTCGGGCTGGACCGGGCCGGCGCGCTGGCGCTGATCCGCCGGTCGGTGGAGCTCGCCCGTGAGGGCGCACCGGAAGCATGGGTGGCAGGCTCCGTCGGCCCCTACGGCGCGGCGCTGGCCGACGGGTCCGAGTACACCGGCGCGTACGTGGACGAGGTCGGCGTCCGGGCGCTTCGGGAGTTCCACCGGCCGCGGATGGCGGCGCTGGCCGAGGCGGGGGCCGACGTCCTGGCGCTCGAGACGATCCCGGCGGCGGCGGAGGCCGAGGCGCTGCTGATCGAGGCCGAGGACCTCGGCGTCCCGGTCTGGTTGTCGCTCACCACCGTGCGCGACGCTGCCGGGCTGGCCCGGGCCCGGCGGGGCGAGCTCGCGGCGGACGTCTTCGCGATGGCAGCCGACGTCGACGTGGTCCTCGCCGTCGGCGTCAACTGCACCGCCCCGGCGGACGTCCGGGCCGGGGTGGCCGCGGCGGCGACCAGCGGGCGGCCCGTCGTCGTCTACCCGAACAGCGGCGAGGGCTGGGACGCGACGGCGCGGCGGTGGACCGGTACCGGCGGCGTCGACCCGGCCGCCGTCCCGAGCTGGGTGGCCGCGGGCGCCCGGCTGGTCGGGGGCTGCTGCCGGATCGGCCCGTCCGACATCCGCCGGCTCGCCGCCGCGCTGCACTGACCGGAGTGCCAGAAGCGAGGAAACCTCGCTCCTGGCACTCCGGAAAGCCTCAGAGGATCGGGTTGCCGCCGGTGACGGCGACGCGCGCGCCGGAGACGTAGGACGCCTCGTCGCTGGCCAGCAGCACGTACACCGGCGCGAGCTCCGCGGGCTGGGCCGCGCGACCGAGCGGCACCTGCTGGCCGAAGCTCTCCACCTTCTCCGGCGGCATGGTCGAGGGGATCAGCGGCGTCCACACCGGGCCCGGCGCGACGCTGTTGGCGCGGATGCCCTTCTCGGCGTACATCTGCGCCAGGCTCGCGGTGAAGTTGGCGATGCCGGCCTTGGTCATCGCGTACGGGGCCAGCTGCGGGCTCGGCATGTCGGAGTTGACCGACGACGAGTTGATGATCGAGCCGCCCGAGGGCATGTGCGGGATCGCGTCCTTGCAGAGCACGAACATCGCGGTGAGGTTCGTGGCGAGCGTGTGGTCCCACTCCTCGTCCGGGATCTCCTCCAGCGACTCGTGGGTCATCTGGAAGGCCGCGTTGTTGACCAGGACGTCGACCTTGCCGAACTCCTCGACGGCCTTCGGGATGATCGTCTTCGCGTGCGCCCGGTCGGCGAGGTCGCCGGGCACCAGCACGCACTTCCGCCCGGCCTGCTCCACGTACTTCGCGGTGTCCTGCGCGTCCTCGTGCTCGGAGAGGTAGGCGATGAGGACGTCGGCGCCCTCGCGCGCGAACGCGATCGCGACCGCCCGACCGATGCCGCTGTCGCCGCCGGTGATCACGGCGGCCTTGCCGGTGAGCTTCCCGGAGCCGGTGTAGCTCTCCTCGCCGTGGTCGGGCTTCGGGTCCATCTCGCCCAGGGTCCCGGGCGGGGTCTGCTGCTGCTCGGGCTGGGAGTCGGGGCGCGGTGACGACACGGGTTCCTCCTGCTGCGTACGGCGTGCGGCGCGGGGAGCTGCTCCCCCGCTGCCTCGCCGACGCGCCTACCCGCGCCGTTCCCGGACTACCCCGGACAGCACGGAACCGGCCGGGCTGGTGCCCGGCCGGTTCCCGTTCGTGCTGCGCGCGTCAGGCCGCGCGGTGCTCCTGCTGCTGGGCCGCCGTCGGCAGCTCCCAGCGCATCTCCATGTGCCGGTGCCCCGCCTTGTCGACGACGGGCACCCACCTGACCAGCGGTCGTTCCTCAACGCGCATCTCGCGTCCGCCTCTCGTTCACCTGTTGTTCACCTTCTGACCTTAGTCGGTTCACCTGACACATCTCGGGAGGTGATGTGACCGAGTCGTGACCGAAGGCGGCCGGGAGGGCGCCTGCGCGGGAAGGGACGGCGCGTCCGGCACGCTGTTCCCCACGATGACCGAGGCCCTCTCCCCCAGCAGCACCGCCCCGCCCCTGCTCGACGACCCCGCCGACCTCTCCTCGCTCCGGGCGCGCGGAGCCGACGCCGACGAGCTGTTCACCGCCTTCGCCGCCTGGGCCGAGGCCGGCGGGACGACGCTCTACCCGGCGCAGGAGGAGGCGCTGATCGAGCTGCTCAGCGGCGCGAACGTCGTCCTCTCCACGCCCACGGGGTCGGGCAAGTCCCTGGTGGCGACCGGCGCGCAGTACGCGGCGCTGGCCGGCGGCCGGCGCAGCTACTACACGGCGCCGATCAAGGCCCTGGTCAGCGAGAAGTTCTTCGCGCTCTGCGGCGTGTTCGGCGCGGCCAACGTCGGCATGCTCACCGGCGACGCGGCCGTGAACCGGGACGCGCCGATCATCGCCTGCACCGCCGAGATCCTCGCCAACATCGCGCTGCGCGAGGGCGCCGACGCCGACGTCGGCCTGGTGGTCATGGACGAGTTCCACTTCTACGGCGACCCCGACCGCGGCTGGGCCTGGCAGGTGCCGCTGCTGGAGCTGCCGAAGGCGCAGTTCCTGCTGATGAGCGCCACCCTCGGCGACACGACGGACCTCCGCGAGGACCTCTCCCGGCGCACCGGCCGGCCCACCGCCCTGGTGGCCAGCGCCCAGCGACCGGTCCCGCTGCACCACTACTACGCGACGACGCCGATGCACGAGACCATCCAGGAGCTGCTGGACACCAAGCAGGCGCCGGTCTACGTCGTCCACTTCACCCAGGCCTCGGCGCTCGAGCGGGCGCAGGCGCTGATGAGCGTGAACGTGGCCACCAAGGAGGAGAAGGCCGCGATCGCCGACATGATCGGCGGGTTCCGCTTCTCCTCCGCCTTCGGCACGACCCTCAGCCGGCTGGTCCGCCACGGCATCGGTGTCCACCACGCGGGGATGCTGCCGAAGTACCGGCGGCTGGTGGAGCAGCTCGCGCAGGCCGGGCTGCTCAAGGTCATCTGCGGCACCGACACCCTCGGCGTCGGCATCAACGTGCCGATCCGCACCGTCGTCTTCTCCGCGCTGAGCAAGTACGACGGCACCCGCAGCCGGCTGCTCCAGGTCCGCGAGTTCCACCAGATCGCCGGCCGGGCCGGGCGCGCGGGCTACGACACCGCAGGCACGGTCGTCGTCCAGGCGCCCGAGCACGAGGTGGAGAACCTCAAGCAGTTCGCCAAGGTCGCCGACGACCCGAAGAAACGCCGCAAGCTGGTGCGCAAGAAGGTCCCCGACGGCATGGTGCCGTGGAGCGAGTCGACGATGACCCGGCTGGTCGAGGGCGAACCCGAGAAGCTGAGCAGCCACATGCGGGTGACCACGGCGATGGTCCTCGACGTGGTCGACCGGCCGGGGAACCCGTTCGTCGCCATGCGCCGGCTGCTGACGGAGAACCACGAGCCGCGCCCCAAGCAGCTCAGGCTGATCCGCGAGGCCGTCGGCATCGCCCGGTCGCTGCTGCAGGCCGGCGTCCTCGAGCGGCTCGACGAGCCCGAGCCGGACGGACGTCGCTACGACCTCACCCTCGACCTGCCCGAGGACTTCGCGCTCAACCAGCCGCTGTCGACCTTCGCCCTCGCCGCGATCGAGCTGCTGGACGCCGAGTCCGACACCTATCCCCTCGACGTCGTCAGCGTCATCGAGGCCACCCTCGACGACCCCCGGCAGATCCTCGCCGCGCAGCTGAACAAGGCCAAGGGCGAGGCCGTCGCGCAGATGAAGGCCGAGGGCATCGAGTACGACGAGCGGATGGAGCTGCTCGAGGAGATCAGCTACCCCAAGCCGCTCGAGGAGCTGCTCGGGCACGCGTTCGAGGTCTACACGCGGACCAACCCGTGGGCCAGGGACGCCCACCTGTCGCCGAAGTCGGTCGTCCGCGACATGTGGGAGCGGGCGATGACCTTCCGGGAGCTGGTCAACACCTACGGGCTCACGCGGTCGGAGGGCGCGGCGCTGCGGTACCTCTCCGACGCGTTCAAGGCGCTGCGGTCGGGGGTCCCGGCGGCCGCGCGCACCGAGGAGGTCACCGACCTCGTGGAGTGGCTGGGCGAGCTGGTCCGCCAGGTCGACTCGTCGCTGCTGGACGAGTGGGAGTCGCTCACCGATCCGGATCAGCCCCTGGACCAGCCGGTCGCCGTCCCGGCCCGGCCGCGGCCGCTCACCGGCAACGAGCGGGCGTTCACCGCGATGATCCGCAACGCGCTGTTCCACCGCGTGCAGCTGTGGGGACGGCGCCGCTGGTACGACCTCGGCGAGCTCGACGCCGGCTCCGGGTGGGACGCCGACCGCTGGGGCGAGGTCGTGCAGGCCTACTTCGCCGAGCACGCCGAGCTCGGCACCGGCGCCGACGCCCGCGGCCCCGCGCTGCTCATCTGGGACAAGGAGACGCCCGGCGTCTGGAAGGTGCGGCAGATCCTCGACGACCCGGACGGCAACCACGACTGGGGCATCGACGCCGAGGTCGACCTCGCCGCCTCCGACGAGGAGGGCGCGCTGGTCCTGCGGATCGTCGACGCCGGCCGCCGCGACTGACCCGACTGCCACCGACCGGCCCGTTCCCCTCCCGGGCGCTCGTGCTCTGCCCATCCGGACGGGGCAGAGCACGAACGCGGCCGTCGGGCACGTGGCCGGGCCTGCTCGTGCTCTGCCCACAGGGCTGGGCAGAGCACGAGCAAGGCAGGGGGGACGTCGGCCCCGCGTGCCCGGCTGCCCGAACGGCCTGTGACACCGTGAGCCGGTGACGCCGTGGGAGATGGTCGCGGTCGCCGCGGCGGGGCTGGCGGCCGGCGGGATCAACGCCGTCGTCGGCTCGGGGACCCTGGTGACGTTCCCGGTGCTGCTCGCCGTCGGGCTGCCGCCGGTGACCGCGAGCGTGTCCAACAGCCTCGGGCTGGTGCCGGGCAACGTCGCCGGAGCCATCGGCTACCGCCGTGAGCTCTCCGGTCAGCGCCGGCTGCTGATGCTGCTCCTGCCGGCCTCCGTGCTCGGTGCGGTGACCGGCGCCTTCCTACTCCTGCACCTGCCGGCCGAGGCGTTCGAGACGATCGTGCCGGTGCTGGTCGGGCTGGCCGTCGTCCTGGTGGCCACCCAGCCGTGGCTGCAGCGGTCCATCGCCCGCCGGCGCGCCGCCGCGGGGCAGACCGGCCCGGTGCGGCTGAGCGGCGGGCGGCGGGCCGCGCTGCTGGCCGGGGCCTACGGCACCGGCACCTACGGCGGCTACTTCGCCGCCAGCCAGGGGATCCTGCAGATCGGCGTCTTCGGCCTGCTGCTCCCCGAGCCCCTGCAGCGGCTGAACGCGATCAAGAACGTGCTGACCTCCGCGGTCAACGCGGTCGCGGCACTGGCCTACATCGTCGTCGCCAGCGACCGGGTCGACTGGGCCGCGGCCGGCTTGATCGCGGCCGGCTCGGTGTTCGGCGGCTACCTCGGCGGGAAGTTCGGCCGGCGGCTGCCCCCGACGGTCCTGCGGGTGGCGATCGTGGTGCTGGGCTGCGTGGCGATCGTGGTGCTGCTGCGCCGATGAGCCCGCTGGAGTGGTGCCTCCTCGTCGTCGCCGGGGTCGGCGCGGGGCTCACCGGCAGCATCGCCGGGCTCGCCTCGCTGATCAGCTACCCCGCGCTGCTGGCGACCGGCCTCCCGCCGGTGACGGCGAACGTGACCAACACCGTCGCGCTGGTCCTCAACAGCGTCGGCTCGGTCAGCGCCTCCCGGCCGGAGCTGCGCGGGCAGGGCCGCCGGCTGCGGCCGCTGCTGGCCGCCGCGGTGCTCGGGGGCGGAGCCGGCGCGGCGCTGCTGCTGTCCACCCCGTCGGACGCGTTCGAGCGGATCGTGCCGTTCCTCATCGCGGCGGCGTCCGGCGCGATCCTGGTCCAGCGTCCGCCCCGGGAGCTCGCGGCCGAGGGCGCCGCCCTCCACGCCGGCGCGCACGGCGACCCGCGCTGGCTGCCCGCCGCGGTGTTCGGCGTCGGGATCTACGGCGGCTACTTCGGTGCCGCGGCCGGGGTGCTGCTGCTCGCGACCCTGCTGCTGGCGACCGGCGAGGGTCTCCCGCGGGGGAACGCGATGAAGAACGCCGTCCTGGGCGTGGCCAACGCGGTGGCGGCGCTCGGGTACGTCGTCCTGGCCGACGTCGCCTGGTCGGCCGCGCTGCCCCTGGCGGTCGGGCTGTTCGCCGGCGGGCTGCTCGGGCCCCGGGTGGTGCGCCGCAGCCCGCCGGCGGCGCTGCGGCGGGTCATCGCGGTCGCCGGGCTCGGCCTCGCCGCCTACCTGGGGGTCCAGGCGTTCGGCTGATGCTCCGTCCGGGCAGGATGCAGGAGCCGGGCGGTCCGGCAGAGGAGGCAGCACGGTGACGACGGACAACTCCCACCAGGCGACGGACGACCCCGAGAAGCGGTTCCTCGACGCCCTGCAGGCCCCCGTGCCGGAGGAGCTGTCCGGGCCGGAGATGCTGCCCACCCGTCTGGCCAGGGCCGCCGCGCAGGCGCTGCCCGTCGACGGCGCCGGCCTCAGCATCCACGAGGGCGCCGGTCTCCGGACGCCGGTCGGGGCCAGCGACGAGCTCACCTCGCTCGCCGAGCGGCTGCAGTTCACCCACGGCGACGGGCCGTGCCTGCGCGCGCACGACACCGGTCAGGCGATCGCCTTCGACCTCGACGCCATCGCCCGCAACTGGCCGGAGTTGCACGCCTCGCTGATCGGCGCCACGCCGTTCCAGGCGGTCCTGTCCCTCCCGCTGGCCCCGCCGCTGGGCCCGACGGTGGTCCTCGACCTCTACGCCGGTGAGGTGGCGCGGCTGACGCAGGTGCCGCGCGAGGACGTGGCAGCCGTCGTCGACGTCCTCACCGAGGAACTGGTGCGCGCCAGCGACGGCGAGGAGGGCCCGCGGTGGTGGGACTCCCCCGACGCCCGCTCGCGCAACTCGGTCTGGCAGGCCACCGGGCTCACCAGCGTGGCGCTGGGCCTCGACGTCGTCGCCGCGTTGGCGGTGCTGCGGGCGCACGCCTTCGCCACCGGACGGGTGGTCGACGACGTCGCCGCCGACCTGGTGTCCGGACGGATGGACCCGAAGGCGCTGGACTGACGGCGGGCGACCGCCCCGGCCCGGGGCCGCTCAGCGTCCGACGTAGGCGGCCAGGAACAGCACGAACGCGCTGGTGGCCAGGAGCAGCCGCGCCGGCGTGAGTCCGTTCAGCAGCCCCGCGGTCGCCTCCACCCAGGCCGGCCGGACGGCGGCCTCGCGGGCGCCGCGGCGGACCAGCCGCACCTCGTCGGCCAGCAGCGCGCCGGCCGCGCCGAGCATCGACAGCCCGATGACGAGGAAGACCAGCGCCAGCCCCTCGCTGAAGACGTCGGCCTGGCCGGCGAGGACCACCGCGACGACGATGCCGGCGACCAGCCCGAGGAGGCCGCCCGCGGCCGGGGCCCAGGGACCCATGCGGGTCATCGGGTCGCGCCGGCGGGCGCGCACGGTCGGCCGGCTGCTGACCGGCGTGGTCGGGAAGGTGCCGGGCGGGGGCACGTCGTCCGGCCCGGTGAGGCCGTCGCCGGTCAGCGCCCAGGCGGCGACGGGGCTCTCCGCCGGATCCCCGCCGGGCGCCGGGACGGCCGGCTCGACGAGCGTGGGGCTCTCGTCGGACGCCCCGACGGCGGTCGCGCCGGCGGGCACGGCGGGCGCCTCGGCCGTGTCGGCGTCGCCGTCGGCAGCTCGCGGCGCAGGAGCCTGGGCGGGCTCCTGCGCGGGGCTCTGCGCGCTGCGGCCCATCGGGCCGAAGTACGGCGGGATGGGGCCCGTCTCCTGCATCGGACGGGCCTGGACGGGGGGTGCGGTGGGCTCGGACATCGCCGCGACGCTAGGCCGGGCCACCGACACGGCTGGGACCTCCGCGGCGTGTGTCGACATCTCGCCGTGTCGGCACCTCACCGTGTCGACGAGGTGACTCCTCGACACGTCGACTAGAGCAGCCGGCGGCTCTCCTGGGCGACCACCCGCAGCCAGCGGCAGCCGTAGCCGTCCAGCGGCAGCTCCACGGAGCCGTCGTCGGCGATCGCGGTGCTCTGCGTGACCAGGAGGTCCTCCAGGCGGTGCGTGGAGTCGCAGCCCGACAGCGTGAGCGGCACCGTCCGCGGTTCGGGGCCGAGGTTGTGGACGGCGATCAGTGCACCGTCATCCCAGGTGGAGAGACTGGCCAGCACCTGGGGGTGCGGCTGGCCGAGCACCTCGTAGGTGCCCCACCCGAGCTCCGGGGACTCGCGGTAGCGGCGGATGAGCAACCGCATGAACGACAGCAGCGAGTCCGGGTCGCGGCGCTGGTCGGCGACGTTGACGTACTCGGGCGCGAAGCCGCCGTCGACGACCGGGCCGGGCAGCTTCGAGGGGGCGGCGGTGGAGAAGCCGCCGTTGCGCCCCGCCGTCCACTGCATCGGCGTGCGCACCGCGAGCCGGCCCTCGGCGGCGAGGTTCTCCCCCATGCCGATCTCCTCACCGTAGAAGAGCACCGGGGTCCCGGGCAGGGAGAACATCAGGCTGTAGACCATCCGCACCCGCCGCGGGTCGCCGTCGAGCATCGGGGGCAGCCGCCGCGTGAGGCCGCGGCCGTAGACCTGCATCCGCTCCTCGGGCCCGAAGGCGGCGAAGACCTCCTGGCGCTCCTCGTCGCTCAGCTTGTCCAGGGTGAGCTCGTCGTGGTTGCGGACGAACATCCCCCACTGGTTGTCCGGGGAGACCTGCGGGCGCGAGGTCAGCGCGTCGACCAGCGGGGCCGCGTCGCAGCGGGCCAGCGACAGGTACATCGCCTGCATCGCGATGAAGTCGAACTGCATGGTCAGCTCGTCGCCGTCCACCCCGCCGAAGAACTGCTGCTGCTCCTCGTGCGGCAGGTTGACCTCGCCGAGCAGCACCGCCGCCTCGGCGCGCCTGCTGATCAGCGCGCGCAGCGCCCGGAGGTACTGGTGCGGGTCCTGGAAGTCGGCGACCTCCTGCTCGTCGATCCCGGAGGTCTCCAGCAGGAACGGGACGGCGTCCACGCGGAAGCCGTCCAGGCCCAGCTGCAGCCAGAAGCCGATGACCTTGGCGATCTCGTCGCGGACCAGCGGGTTCGCCACGTTGAGGTCGGGCTGCTCCTTGTAGAACTTGTGCAGGTACCACTCCCCCGTCTTCTCCTCCAGCTGCCAGGTGCTGTCCTCCTGGTCGGGGAAGACGACGTCGCCCTTGGTGTCCGGCGGCGGGTCCGCGCGCCAGACGTAGAAGTCGCGGTACGGGGAGTCCTTGGACGCGCGGGCCGAGCGGAACCAGGGGTGCTTGACCGAGGTGTGGTTGACGACGAGGTCGGCGATCACCCGCATCCCGCGGTCCTTCGCGGTGCGGATCACCTCGACCAGGTCGCCGTGGGTGCCCAGCCGCGGGTCGACGCCGTAGAAGTCGGTGATGTCGTAGCCGTCGTCGCGCTCGGCGGTCGGGTAGAAGGGCATCAGCCACAGGCAGGTGACGCCGAGGTCGGCGAGGTGGTCGATCCGCTGGGCCAGGCCGGCGAAGTCACCGCAGCCGTCGCCGTTCCAGTCCATGTAGGTCTCGACGTCGAGGCAGTAGACGACGGCCGTCTTCCACCAGAGGTCGCTCGTGTCGGTGATGCGCATGCTCGTGCTCCCTCTGCTCAGGAGTGGGTGGTGGTCAGGCCATCGAGGACTGCAGCGGTTCCTGCCTGGGCCGCCACGGACCCTCGGGGCCGGCCGGGTCGATCGCCTGCGCCGGGGCGGGTGCGGTGACCCCGAGCTGGGGCAGCACGTGCTCGCCGAAGGCGTCGAGGAAGGCCGTCTGCTCGACGCCGACGTGGTGCAGGTAGACCTCCTCGAAGCCCAGCTCGACGTACTCGGCGATCCACGCGGCGTGCTGCGCGAGGTCGGACGACACCCGCACGGCACCGGTCACCGCTTCCGGCGTCACGTGCGCACTGGCCTGCTCGAACGCCTCGGGGCTGTCGAGGTCCCAGCACAGCGGGGGCGGGAAGACGTTGCTGCGCCACTGGTCGTGGGCGATCCCCAGCGCCCGCTCCGGGTCCGGGTCGTAGGAGACGTGCACCTGCAGGACGAGCTTGCCGCGGCCCCCGGCGTCCCGGTAGGCGGCGATCATCTGCCGCAGCTTGTCGTGCGGCTGGTTGATGGTGACCAGCCCGTCGGCCCAGTCGGCGCCGCGGCGGGCGGTCTCCACGCTGACCGCGGGGGCGATCAGCGCCGGCTGCGGGTCGGCCAGTGTGTGGACCTTGGCCCGGTCGACCTTCACCAGGCCGTCGTGGCTGACCTCCTCGCCGGCAAGCAGCGCGCGGATGACGTCGACGCACTCGCGCAGCCGGGCGTCGCGCAGCTCCTTGCGCGGCCACGGGTCGCCGGTGACGTGCTCGTTCATCGCCTCGCCGCTGCCCAGTGCCACCCAGAACCGGCCGGGGAACATCGCGCCGAGGGTGGCGATCGCCTGGGCGACGATGACCGGGTGGTACCGCTGCCCGGGGGCGTTGACCGCCCCGAACGGCAGGCTCGTCGTCGCCATCGCCGCCCCCAGCCAGGACCAGGCGAAGCCGGACTCCCCCTGGCGCGGGTTCCAGGGGGTCAGGTGGTCGGAGCACATGGCCGCGGTGAAGCCGACGTCCTCAGCGTGCCGGACGGCCGCCAGGAGCTCGCGCGGGTGGACCTGCTCGTGCGAGTTGTGGAACCCGATGACGGTCATGGGGGCTGCCTACCCGTGTGGAGGTGACGCAGTCCTGCATCACCGCTCGCACGGGAGACTGGGCCCGTGCTGCCACCGCCCGGGACGCCGGGGACCGACCTCCCCGTCCGCTCCGCGCTCCCGGCGCTCGCCGACGCGCTGGACGCACGGGGCTCCGCCGTCCTGGTGGCGCCGCCCGGGACCGGGAAGACCACGCTCGTCCCGCTGGCCCTGGCCGACCGCCTGCCCGGACGGGTCCTCGTCGCCGAGCCGCGCCGGGTGGCCGCCCGCGCCGCTGCCACCCGCATGGCCACGCTGCTGGGCGAACCCGTGGGGCAGCGGGTCGGCTACAGCGTCCGTGGCGACAGCCGGCGCAGCGCCGCCACCCGGGTCGAGGTCGTCACCACCGGCCTGCTCGTGCGCCGCCTCCAGGCCGACCCGGAGCTGCCCGGGGTGGCCGCGGTGGTGCTCGACGAGTGCCACGAGCGGCACCTCGACACCGACCTGGCGCTGGCCTTCGGCCTCGACGTGCACGAGGCGCTCCGCCCGGACCTGCAACTGGTCGCCATGTCGGCGACCGCCCAGGCCGACCGGCTGGCGACGCTCCTGGGCGCGGACGACGGCCCGGCCCCGGTCGTCGAGGCGCACGGGGCCCTGCACGACGTCGACGTGGTGTGGGCGCCGCCGAGGGCACCGGTCGACCCCCCGCACGGCCTGCGGGTCGACCCGCGGCTGCTGGCGCACGTGGCCGCGACCGTCCGCCGGGCACTGGCCGAGCGGACCGGCGACGTCCTGGTGTTCCTGCCCGGCGCCGGCGAGATCGGCACGGTGACCGGCCTCCTGAGCGGGATCGACGCCGACGTGCTGCCGCTGCACGGCCGGCTGCCGGCCGCCGCGCAGGACGCCGCCCTGCGGGCCGGCCCCCGCCGCCGCGTCGTGCTGGCCACCGCGCTCGCGGAGAGCAGCCTGACCGTGCCCGGCGTCCGCGTCGTCGTCGACGCCGGGCTCGCGCGCGGACCCCGGGCTGACCTGGCGCGCGGCCTCGGGGCCCTGGTCACCGTGCGGGCCTCGCGGGCCGCGGTCACCCAGCGGGCCGGCCGCGCCGGCCGGGAGGGGCCCGGGGCGGTCTACCGCTGCTGGACCTCCGCCGAGCAGGACCGGCTCCCCGCGCACGACGAGCCCGAGGTGGCCGTCGCCGACCTCACCGCCTTCGCGCTGGAGCTCGCCTGCTGGGGAGCGCCCGGCGGCGCCGGCCTCGCACTGCTCGACCGTCCACCGACGGCTTCGCTGCTCGTCGCCGGACAGACGCTGCAGGGCCTCGGCGCGGTGGACGACGACGGCCGGGCGACTCCCCGCGGACGGGCGCTCACCGCCGTGGGGGTGCACCCCCGGCTGGCCCGGGCGCTGCTGGACGGCGCGCCGCTGGTGGGGCGCCGCCGCGCGGCCGAGGTGGTCGCGCTGCTGTCGGCGGACCTCCCCTCCCGCAGCGACGACCTGGTCGCGACCTGGCGGGCCCTGAGGTCAGGGTCCGACCGGCCGGCGACCGCCCGCTGGCGCGAGGAGGTGGCCCGTCTCGAGCGTGCGGCGGACGACGCCGTCCCCCGGCCCGGCGAGCGGCTGCCCGACGACACCGCGGCCGGGCTGGTGGTCGGCCTGGCCCATCCGGAGCGGCTGGCGCGGCGGCGGCCGGGCGGCACGGCGACCTACCTGATGACCGGCGGCACGGGCGCAGAGCTGGCTCCCGGCACGGCGCTGACGGGGGCGCCGTGGCTGGCGATCGCCGTCGCCGACCGGTCCCCCGGCCGGCGGGACGCGCGGGTGCGCTCGGCCGTCGCCATCGACGAGGCGACCGCGCTGGAGGCCGGCGGCCCGCTGCACGTCGAGGACGACGAGGTGTCGTGGCGCAACGGGACGGTGCACAGCGCGCGCGTCGAGCGGCTGGGCGCCGTCGTGCTGTCCGAGCGGCCGCTGCGTGATCCGGATCCCGCCGCCGTGGCGGCCGCGGTCGCCGAGGGCCTGCGGGCCGACGGCCTCGGCGTGCTGACCTGGACACCGGCGGCGCGACGGCTCCGCGAGCGCCTCGCCGCGGCGCACGCCGGCCTCGGGGCGCCGTGGCCCGCCGTCGACGACGAGGCCCTCCTCGCCGCGATCGACGTCTCCGCTGCCCGCAGCCGGGCCGGCCTCGCCCGCGTGGACGTCGTCGCGGCGCTGCGGGCGCTGGTGCCCTGGCAGCTGGCCGGCGACCTCGATGCCGTCGTCCCGGACTCGGTGACCGTCCCGACCGGCTCCCGGATCCGCGTCGACTACACCGATCCGGCCGTGCCCACGCTCTCCGTGCGGGTGCAGGAGGTGTTCGGCTGGGCGCAGACGCCGCAGGTCGCCGGCCGTCCGCTGCGCCTGCAGCTGCTCTCCCCCGCCCAGCGCGTCGTCGCCACCACGGCCGACCTCGCCGGCTTCTGGGTCACCGGCTATACCGCCGTCCGCAGCGAGCTCCGCGGCCGCTACCCCCGCCACCCCTGGCCGGAGGACCCGGCGTCGGCCGCTCCCACGACCCGGGCCCGGCCGCGGCGCTGATGCGGCCGACCGAGACCGGCACCACGTCCGGCTTGCACTGCGCGGCGCCCGGTGGCCGGTGAGGATCGGGGGGTGACACGCACCGCGACGACCGACGAGTGGGGCATCGACGCCAGCTGGCTCGACGCCCTCGACGAGGAGCACACGGTCCCCCAGGCCACCATCGACCGGCTGCGGGAGGTGATCGGCACGCCTCCCGACGACCTGGACGAACGGGCGCCGATCGTGGCCCTCCCCGGCGACGTGCTGGAGCTGGACGAGGCCGAGGTGACCCTCGAGGACGGCTCCACCCGGCACGTCGACGGCGAGCTCGACGACGACTTCCCGCTGGGCTACCACTGGATCCAGGCTCCCGGCGGGCACCGGCGGCGGCTGATCGTCACCCCCGGCCGGTGCTGGCTGCCGGACCGGACGTGGGGCTGGGCGGTGCAGCTGTACGCCGCCCGGAGCCGGGCCAGCTGGGGCATCGGCGACCTCGCCGACCTGCGCTCGATCCGCGAGATGGCCGCCGCCCAGGGCGCCGGCTTCGTGCTCATCAACCCGCTGCACGCCGTCGCCCCGACGCCGGAGCAGGAGGCCAGCCCCTACCTGCCGGCGACCCGCCGCTTCCGGAACCCGATCTACCTGCGGGTGAGCGAGGTGCCCGGTGCGCACGCCGTCGAGCTCGACGAGGACGCCGGGCGGGCGCTGTCCGACGGCGAGCTGATCGACCGGGACGCGGTCTGGGCCCGCAAGCGCGCGGTGCTCCGGCGCGTGTTCGACGCCACCGGCCGCGACGACCAGGCGTTCCCCGACTGGTGGTGGCACCAGGGGCAGAAGCTGCAGGACTGGGCCACCTGGTGCGCGATCGCCGACGAGCACGGCCCCGACTGGCACACCTGGCCCGAGGCCCTGCGCGACCCGCGCAGCGAGGAGGTCGGCCGGTTCGTCGCCGACCACGAGCGCGACGTCGCCTTCCACGCCTGGCTGCAGTGGTGCCTGCAGCTGCAGCTCGAGCGCGCGACCGAGGGCATGACCGTCATCCAGGACCTGCCGATCGGCGTCGCCGGTGGCGGCGCCGACGCCTGGACCTGGCAGGACGTCCTCGCGCAGGGCGTGAGCGTCGGTGCTCCGCCGGACGCCTTCAACTCGCAGGGCCAGGACTGGGGCTCCCCGCCGCTGGTGCCCTGGCGGCTGCGCGCGGCGGACTACGAGCCGTTCATCGAGTCCATCCGGGCCACGATGGCCGGCGCGGGCGGGTTGCGGATCGACCACGTCATGGGCCTGTTCCGGCTGTGGTGGGTCCCGTCGGCGGGCCCGGGAGTCAGTGGTGGAGCCGCCGACGGCGCGTACGTGCGCTACCCGGCCGAGGACCTGCTCGGCATCGTCGCGCTGGAGAGTCATCGGGCGCAGGCCCTCGTGGTCGGCGAGGACCTGGGCACCGTCGAGGACGGCGTACGCGAGGCCATGGCCGAGCACGGCGTGCTCAGCTACCGGCTGCTGTGGTTCGAGGACGACGAACCGGCGACCTGGCCGACAGAGGCGATGGCCGCGATCAGCACGCACGACCTGCCGACGGTCGCCGGGCTGTGGACCGGTGCGGACATCGCCGAGCAGCGCGAGCACGGCACGGGCACCGACGAGGAGCTCGAGCGCGGACGCACCGAGCTGCTCGGCCGGCTGCGCGGGGTCAAGAAGAAGGCGAAGCCGGAGACGGCGGTGCGCAAGGCGCACGAGGCCCTGGCGACCGCCCCGTCGCTGCTGCTGTCGGCCACCCTGGAGGACGCCGTCGCCGACGAGCGCCGGCCGAACATGCCCGGCGCCGCCGACCGGCCGAACTGGTCGCTGCCGCTGCCGGTGCTCGTGGACGACCTCCCGCAGCACGAGCTGCTGCAGACGGTGGCCCGCACCCTGGCCGACGGCGTCTCGGGCGGCTCCCCGGCCTGAGCCGGGACCGTCCTCCGCGGACGCTCGGGCTCTGCCCAGCATTTCTGGGCAGAGCCCGAGCGCGCCCGAGAACCACTCGGCGCCCTCAGCGTTGTCCCCAGACCGGCCACGACTCTTCTGCGAACGGCCGCTGGAGGGACAACGCCTCCCTACGGCGGCCCGTCCGATCGAGCAGATGCGGCCGTGTCGACCGAACACGTGTTCGAGCGCCGTGCCAGACTCCATCCGTGGCCGGGGGCATGCAGCGGGGACGGACGGGACGGTCGCTCGGCGAGCGCGCCGCCAGTTCCGGCGTGCCCGCGGCCGGGGAGGACTGGGACGCCCCCTTCCCGCAGGCGACCGCCTCCGCCGCGCCACCGTCCCCGCCGCCCGACGTCCGCGACCTGCCCCCACCGCCGCCGGTGGTGCGACGGGCCGACGGCCGCGGCCGGCACTGCTGGGTGCACGACCCGCCCGGTGCTCCCGGCGTCTGGCCCGGCCTGCTGGTCGAGTGGCGGCAGACCGACGACGGATGGCACGGCCGGGTGGCGTTCACCGTGGCCGGCCCGGCGGGCTCGGTGCTCATGGAGGCCTGGCTCCCCGCGGCCGCGCTGGAGCAGCGGTGAGGCCCGGTGCACGGTTACCGGTCGCGACGCCGGGCTATGGCTCCCCGTGGACACATCCGGAGAGAGAGCGGAGGACCGCGATGAGCACCCCTGACGAGCCGACGCTCGACGACGTCATCGACCCCCAGGAATCGGTGCCGCGCGACCGGTCCCAGCACGCCGGCGGCTACGACCGCCCCAACGACGACGCGCTGCAGCACCGCACCGAGCAGGAGCGGCAGGCCGTCGGCTCCGACGACGCGGACCCGGCCGGCGACGAGCCGCACTCGGCGACCGACTAGCGGTCCGACGGGGCGAGCGCCCGGGTGCGGCCGAGGACGACGGTCAGCACGAGGGCCGCGGCGCTCGTCCCCCCGGCCAGCCACACCACCGACGGCCAGCCGCCCGTGGCCCAGGCCCGCCCCGCCACCGTGCCGCCCACCGACGAGCCGACGTAGTACCAGAACGCGTACAGCGAGGCGGCCTGTCCGACCGCCCGGCCTCCGTACGCCGCCCGCGTGGCCACCCAGGAGCTGGCGACGCCGTGGGCGGCGAAGAAGCCGGTCGTGAGCACGCACAGCCCGACGACGAACAGGGACAGCGGTGCGACCAGCGTCAGCAGGACCCCGCCGAGCATGACCGCCGCGGCGAGCGGCACGACCCGCCGCGGGCTCCACCGGTCGGCCAGCGCGCCTGCCGCCGGGGAACTCACCGACCCCAGCAGGTAGGCGAGGAACACCAGCCCCGCGACCGAGGGCGCCAGGGCGTACGGCGCCTCCTCCAGCCGGAACGTGGCCGCGTTGTAGACCGCCACGAACCCACCCATCAGCAGCGCCGCGACCGCGTACAGACCGACCAGCACCGGATCGGTGAACGCCGCGGCCAGCTGCCGGAGGAGCCGCCCGGTGCGCGGGACCGGCCGGAACCGGCGCGAGGCCGGGAGCAGCACCCACACCGCCGCGACACAGGCAGCGGCGAGGACCGCGATGCCGGCCATCGTCGTCCGCCAGCCGCCCAGGTCGGCCAGGAAGCCCCCGAGGACCCGCCCCGACAGCCCGCCGATCGCCGTGCCGCCGACGTACAGGCCGATCCCCCGCGAGGACACCGACGGGTGCAACTCCTCCCGCAGGTAGGCGACGCAGACCGCCGGCAGCCCGGCCAGCGCGAACCCCTGGAGGGCGCGGACCACGAGCAGCAGCTCCCAGGACTGCACCACGGCGAGCAGCGCCGCCAGCAGCACCGAGGCCACCAGGCTGGCGCGCAGGATCGTCGTCCGCCCGCGGCGGTCGGAGACCGGCCCCAGCACGAGCAGCCCCAGCGCCAGGCCGGCCGTCGCCACGGACACCGCCAGCGTCGCCGCCTCCGGGCCCACCCCGAACGCCCGGGTCAGCTCCGGCAGCAGCACCTGCGGCTCGTAGAGCATCGCGAACACCGCGAGGCCGGCGAGGAACACCGCGACCGAGGCGGAGCGCAGGCCGGCCGAGCCCGCGCGATACCCCTCCGGGAGCCGTCCCTGCTCCGGGTCGGCCGTCTCCCGCTCGGTCGCCGGACCGGGCAGCGGCGCGGCGGAGGTCACGGGTCCATGGTCCTCCCCGCGGTCGGCCGGCTGCTTGGCTGGGCCGGTGAGCCGCCTCTCCTCCGCCGACGTCGCGTGCTGGGTGGTCAAGAGCAGCCGTCTCCCGGCCGAGGTCGAGCCGGACTGGCCGGCCGGAGCCGCTCGCCGGATCGCGCGTTGCCTGCGCCGCTCCTACCGGCTGGACCTCATGCGACCCGGCGACCCGTGCCTGCTGTGGGTCAGCGGGCGCACGACGCCGGGGGTGCACGCGGTCGGCGTCCTCGCCGACGGGCCGAGCGACGGGGACGGCGGACCGGAGGTGACGCTGGAGCTCACCCTGCTGGCCGATCCGGTGCCCCGCGCGGAGCTGCTCGCCGACCCGGTCGCGGCCGGCGCCGAGGTGCTGCGGATGCCGGCGGGGAGCAACCCCTCGTGGCTGTCCGCCGGGCAGTTCGCCGTCGTCCGCGCCCGGGTGGCGCTGCCGTCCGCCGCCCAGGACCGGCTGGGACCATGGCTGCCGTGACCCCCCTCCGGTTGCGCCTCGGCGCCCTGCTCTGGCTGCTCACCCTCCAGTTCTTCGTGGTCGAGATCGTCGTCCAGGCCCAGTACGAGCTCGACTACTCCCGGGCCGACGACGTCATCAGCCTGCTCGGCTCGTCGGTGTCGCCTGGCCACGTGCTGATGAACGTCTCGTTCGTCGTCCAGGGCGTGCTGGTCCTCGCCGGACTGCTCCTCCTGCGACCGGCGCTGACCGGCAAGGGCGCGCAGGTGGCGACCGCCATGCTGGCGGCCGCGGCGATCGGCGTGGCCGTGGTCGGGCTGTTCCCCCTGGGCGACGACGACACCTGGCACCGCTTCGGCGCCTTCCTGTACCTGGCGGGCAGCGCGATCGGGCTGATCGGGCTGGCCTACGCGGTGCGGCGCCGGTCGGAGGCGCTGGGCACCTTCCTCGCGCTGCTCGGCCTGGTCACGACCGCGATGACCGTCTTCTACCTCACCGAGGTCACCGGCTTCCTCGGCGAGGGCGGCACCGAGCGGGCGGCCGCCTATGCCCTCCCCATCGGGCTGGCGGTGGCCGGGATCGGTCTGCTGCGGGTCGCCGGCCGGCCGGTCTCGGACGCCTCGACCGGGCGGCGGGCGCAGCGCGAGCAGGAACGAGCCGAGCGGATCCGGCGGGCGCGGGAGCGCGACGAGGCGTTGGAGGCGGCGGCCGCCCGGACCACCCCTGCCGAGCCGGCCGGCGCACCGGCGGCCGAGCCGGCGGCGGGACCGGCCGACGACGGAGCCGCCGATCCGGCCGACGACTTCGACCCCGACGACCCGTGGGCCAGCCCTCGCCGCCGCCGCGACGGCTGAGGGGCCCCGGGCCGCAGCTCAGGGCCGCTGCCCGTGGTCGTGGCCGGACCGGCGAGGATGGGGTCATGACGTCTCCGCAGAAGCTGCGTGTGCTGGTCGGCTACGACGGGTCCCCGAGCGCCGTGACCGCCATCGAGGCGGCCGCACGCCTGGTCCCGGCCGCCGAGGCGACGGTCGTGCACCTCTGGGAGCCGCCGTTCACCTCCCCGCAGCTGCGCCAGCGCCTGGCCGGCCGGGCCGCGGACCTCGAGCAGCTGGGTGAGCTGCTCGAGCAGGAGGGCCGCGCCGAGGCGGAGCGGCTGGCGGCCAACGGCGTCGCCCTGGCCGGCGCCGCCGGCTGGACCGCCGAGCCGCTGGTGGAGCGCTCCTACGGCGGGACCGGGTACCAGTTCGCCCGGGCCGCCGAGGAGCAGGGGGCCGACCTGGTCGTCGTCGGTTCCCGCGGGCTGACCGGCCTCAAGGCCGTCCTGGGCAGCGTCTCGGAGCTCGTGGTGCACGTCAGCCCCGTGCCGGTCCTCGTGGTGCCGCACCCCCTGACGACCGTCGAGTGGACCGCGTGCGCGTCCGGTCCGGTCGTCGTCGGCACCGACGGGTCCGACACGGCCGGCCGCACCGCCGAGGCCGTCGGCCGGTTGTTCCCCGACCGCGAGCGCCTGCTGGTGGCCGTCGAGGAGCCCGGCGAGGGCCCGGGGCCCAGCGCGCCCGACGGCGCCGAGCTGATCACCGTCCCCCGGCACGGCCGGCCGGGCAGCGAGCGGGCGACCGCCGCGGCGCTGGCCGAGTTCGCCGGCGTGCGAGGCGCCAGCGTGCTGGCCGTGGGCAGCCGGGGGCACTCGAGCGGGCACGAGCTCCTGCTGGGCAGCGTGGCCCGCGAGGTGCTGCACTGCGCCCACCGGCCGGTCCTCGTCGTGCCCGCCGCCAGCCGGGGCTGAGCGGGCCCGCTCAGCCGGGGACCGCGGCCTCCTGCGGCGCGACCGCCGGGGCCCGGTCGCGGCGGCGGGAGACCGCCACCCCGGCCAGGCACACCACGCCACCCACGACGGCGAGCACCGGCGGCACCTCGTCGAGCAGGACCCAGGCGAGTCCGATCACCAGCGGCGGCACCAGGTAGGTGGTCACGCCGAGCCGGCCGGCGTCGGTGCGGGCCAGCGCATAGGCCCAGGTGCTGAACGCGATCGCCGTCGGCACCGCGCCCAGGTAGACCATGCCGAGCACCGACGACAGGGGCGCGTCGGCGACGTCGCCGGCCAGCACGCCGGCCCACGGCAGGCAGCAAATCGCGCCGATCGCGCAGGCGGTGAGGACCACCTGCAGGGCGGGCAGTCGGCGCAGGACCACCTTCTGCGCGACGACCCCGATCGCGTAGCCGACCGCGGCGACCAGGCAGAAGACGACGCCGATGACGTCGGCCCCGCCGCTGCTGGTGGAGAGGCCGATGAGCAGCACGCCGGCGAAGGCCACCGCGATGCCGACGACCAGCCAGCGCGGGAACCCCTCCCCCAGCCACAGCCCGGCGAAGACGGCGATGAGGATCGGCCCGACGTTGGCCAGCAGCGACGTCGTCCCGGCGTCCAGGTGCCGCTCGGCCGCGTTCAGCGCGACGTTGTAGACGGCGAACCAGCCCACCCCGCAGCCGGCCAGCAGCGCCCACTCGCGGCGGGTGGGCGCCACCCAGCCACGGCCGAGCGCGAGCACGGCGAGGACGACGGTGCCGACCAGCAGCCGGCCCAGGGCCAGCGCACCCGGCGAGATGTCCTCACCGACGGCCCGGATGCCGACGAACGCCGACGCCCACGCCAGCACGGTGACGACGACGGCCGCGGGGACGAGGAACGCACGGGCGGCCGGCGGCGGGTTCAGCACCTCCGCAGACTAGGTGCCGGGTACGACACCCCTCCGGCGGTTTCCGGACACGGCGTCGTCGGTCATCCGCCCAGATGGGCGGCGTACGTGCGCCGTCCGCGGTCCCGGCCGGAGGGCAGCGCCGCGCCGTCCCGGACGGCGGTGCTGAGCCGCCCGGGTACCGGCGTGGAGACCACGTGCCCGCCACCGCCGCGGGCGGCCACCCACGCGCGGGCGATGTCGGCGACGGCGAGTTCCTCCGGTCCGCCGAACTCCACGACGTCCCCGGTCGGCTGCTGCCGGGCCACCTGAGCGAGGTACGCGCCGGCGTCGGCGACGTCGACCGGCTGGACCCGCCAGCCCATGGGGACCGGCAGCACCGGCCCCTTGCGGGCCGTGGCGAGGAGCTCGTCGACGAAGCCGTGGAACTGGGTGATCCGCACGATGGTCAGCGGCAGGCCGGAAGCCAGCAGCACCTGCTCGGCGGCGTACTTGGCGCGGTAGTAGCCGTACGGGATCCGGTCGACGCCGACGATCGACACGTACACCAGGTGCCGCAGCCGGTCCCGGTCCACGGCCTGCACCAGCCGCCGGGTCCCGGCGACGTCGACCTCCCAGGCGTTGGTCGGGTCGCTGGCCGCGTGCACGACGACCTCGGCGCCGGCCAGGGCGTCGCGGAGGTCGAAGCCGGTGGCCAGGTCCCCGCGCACACCGCCGGGGCCGGCTCCGCGCCGCGACATCAGCCGCAGCCGGTCGCCGTCGGCCTGCAGCGCCTGCACGAGGGAGGGGCCGAGCCGTCCGGAGGCCCCCGTCACGAGGATGTCCATGGCCTCATTCTGGCCGGACCGGTCCGTCCAGGGTGCCCGGCGAGCCGCGCGCCGCCTATCTCACATGCGAGATACGGTCGGTCCCGTGACGCTCATCGAACAGCCCGTCGACACCGCCATGCGTCGCATCGGAGCGCTCGTCCGCGACGCGCGCCAGCACCGCGGCCTGACCCAGGCCCAGCTGGCCGAGCGGCTCGGCACCAGCCAGAGCGCCGTCGCCCGCATCGAGCAGGGCGGCCAGAACCTGACCCTGGAACTCCTCGGCCGGCTCTCGGAGGCCCTCGACAGCGAGCTGATCACCGTCGGGCCGACCGGACCCACCCACCTCCGGGTCACCGGCGGCACCGCGCTGCAGGGCAGCGTCACCGTCAAGTCCTCGAAGAACGCCGCCGTCGCGCTGCTGTGCGCCGCACTGCTCAACCGCGGGCGCACGACCCTGCGCAACGTCGCCCGCATCGTCGAGGTGGAGCGGATCCTCGACGTGCTCCGCTCCATCGGCGTCTCCGCCGTGTGGGACACCGCCGGCCACGACCTGACCCTCGTCGTCCCCGCCGAACTCAACCTCGACGGCATCGACGCCGACGCCGCCCGGCGGACCCGCAGCATCATCATGTTCCTCGGCCCGCTGCTGCACCGCGCCGACAGCTTCCGGCTCCCCTACGCGGGCGGCTGCGACCTCGGCACCCGCACCGTCGAGCCGCACATGATCGCGCTGCGCCGGTTCGGCCTGGAGATCGAGGCCCACGCCGGCCACTACCAGGCCACGGTGTCGCCCCCCACCACCGTCGACCGCACCATCGTGCTGACCGAGCGCGGCGACACCGTGACCGAGAACGCGCTGCTCGCGGCCGCGCGCACCGACGGCACCACGACCATCCGCAACGCCAGCTCCAACTACATGGTCCACGACCTGGTCCTGTACCTGCAGCTGCTCGGCGTGCAGATCGACGGCCTGGGGACGACGACGCTGGTCGTCCGCGGCCGGCCGGTGCTCGACGCCGACGTCGACTACACGATCAGCGAGGACCCGGTGGAGGCGATGAGCCTGCTCACCGCGGGGATCGTCACCCGGTCGGAGCTGACGGTCCGCCGCGCGCCGCTGGAGTTCCTGGAGATCGAGCTCGCCGTCCTGTCCGAGATGGGGCTGCGCTACTCGCTGTCGCCGGAGTACCGCGCCGCCAACGGCCACACCCGGCTGGCCGACATCACCATCCAGCCCTCGGACCTCAAGGCACCGATCGACAAGATCCACCCGATGCCGTTCCCGGGCCTCAACATCGACCACCTGCCGTTCTTCGCGGTCATCGCGGCGGCGGCCGAGGGCTCGACGATGATCCACGACTGGGTCTACGACAACCGGGCCATCCACCTGTCGGACCTGACCCGCCTGGGCGCCGACGTCCGGCTGCTCGACCCGCACCGCGTCCTGATCACCGGCCCGACCCGGTGGCGCGCGGCGGAGGTGGTCTGCCCGCCGGCGCTGCGCCCGGCCGTCTGCCTGCTGCTGAGCATGCTCGCCGCCCGCGGCACGTCGGTCCTGCGCAACGTCGACATCATCGCCCGCGGCTACGAGCACCTCTACGAGCGGCTGGTGGAGATGGGCGCCTCCATCGAGGTCTTCCACGACTGAGGCATAGGAAGCTCTCCCTACGTCCTCGCACTCTAAACGTGGGGGGAGCTTCCTATGCCCCGCCCGGCGGGAGCGTGACGCCGAAGCCGCGCACCGCGAGCCGCAGCAGGACGGGCCCGGGACGGCGGAGGTCGGCGACCCGGGCCGCGCTCAGCCGCTCCAGCTCCGCCACACGGGCGGTCAGCGCGTCGGGTCCGCGCAGCCGGGCGGCGTGCAGCGCGTTGGCGTTGGCCCACACCTTGCGCCGCGACTCGCGCAGCAGCACCCGCGCCGCCCCGCGGTTCAGCCCCGCCGCCAGCCGGTCGACGACGGTGCGCCGGCTCCCCGCGGCCTGCAGCGCGGCGTCCTCGTCGGCGACCCGGCCGGCGAGCACGCCGTCGATCCGCTCGTGGTCGCGCTCGCGGGCGGCGTGCACCGCGGGATCGGCGAAGTCGGCGGGCGGGATGACCCGCACCAGGGACTGCGGCAGGTCGTAGTTGATGTGCGCGTTCATGCCGAGGAGCACGTGCGCCTCCGGCCGGGCCGCGGCGCGCGTCCCGAACGCCTCCCGCCACGGCTCCGGCGCGCTCGCCGGGTCGCGGCCGTGCGCCTCCAGCGCGTCGAGGTAGAGCCCGGCGAAGTCCACGTCCCAGGTCGTGACCCAGCCCGGTTCCTCGAACAGCCCGGCGTCCAGGGCCGCGCCCACCGCCCGCGTGGTGCGCAGGTAGGTGCCCAGGAAGAACCGCGCCGGGTCCGCGGCCGCCTCCATGGGCGCGAGCAGGGCCGCCATCCGGTCGACGAGCTCCTCGATCGGCCCGCTCAGATCAGTGCGTCCAGACCGTCGTCCGGCGGCAGGAGACCGGCGTCCACCGGCGGGCGGTGCGGCTGGTCGAGGCCGCGCATCCGCGCCGCGTGCAGCGCCAGCAGCAGGTTGAGCCGCAGCGTCGGGTCGGTGGTGAAGGGTCCGAGCAGCCGCTCGAGCTTGCCGATGCGGTAGCGCATCGTGTTGTAGTGGAAGTGCAGCCGGCGGGCGGACTCCGCGACGTTGAGGTTGGTCTCGAGCAGCACCCGGAGCGTCTCGCGCAGGTCGGCCGAGTCGGCGTCGGACGCGTCGGCCAGCGAGCCGAGCACCTCGTCGACGTAGGACCGCAGCTCGGTGCTGTCGGGGATGAGGGAGAGCAGCCGGAAGACGCCGAGCTGGTCGAAGTGCGTGACGGTCGCCGGCCCGTGGATCTCCTGCCCCACGCCCAGCGCCCGCTGCGCCTGCTGGTAGGCCTCGCCGACCGCGGAGAGCGATCCGGCCGGCCGGCCGATGCCGGTGGCGAGCACCCGGCCCACCCGGCGGACCCGGGCGTTCACCCGTGAGGTCACGGCGGCGACGAGGGAGGTGATCTCCTCGGGGCTGCGCCCGTCGAGCGGCAGGACCGTGACGATCTCGGTGGACAGGCCCGCCACGGCGGCGCCGGCGACCTCGCCCTCCAGGGCCGACCGCCACCCGTCGGCGAGCCGGTCGAGGACGTCGAGCGCGCGGGTGGGATCGGCGTTCGGGTCGGCGGCGGTCTCGGTCGCCGTCACCAGCACGATGACCGGGCCGTCCAGCCGCCAGCCGAACGACCGCGTCTGGGCCAGCACGCGCTCGGTGTGCCGCAGCGACCCGCCGACGAGCCGGCGGACCAGGTCGCCCTGGAAGCGCAGCTCCACCGAGTGCACGGCCTGCTGGCGGATCACCGACAGTGCGGCGACGACGGCGGCCCGCTCCAGCACCCCGCCGGCCCCCCAGAGCAGCGAACCGGTCCGGTGCACGGCGACCAGCCAGCCCTGCCGCTGGTCACCGGCGACGATCGGGGCGACGGCGTACTCCCCCACCCCGCCGGGGAGCTCGTGGTGACCGGGGACCAGCAGGATGCCGTCGGCGGGTGACAGGTCGGCGTCGGCCAGGACCTCGGCGGGGGTGACCGCCGCCTGCACGGCGCGCTGCCCGGAGATCCGGCGGGCCGGTGCCATCTCGGCCATCAGGTCGTCGGCGGCGGCGTCCAGCAGCCAGAGCCAGTCGCTGATCTCGGTGACGTCGACCGCCGGGCCGGCGCTGGTGACGATCTCGCGGTCGGGCCCGAGCCCGAGGACGGCGGCGCCCTCCAGGTAGCTGGCGAGCTGCTCGGTGACCTCGGCGAGGCCGCCGCCGCTGAGCGCGACGTCGATGAACTGGTCGTGCATCCGCAGGGACAGCGCCAGGGCCTCGCCCTGCTTGGCCACCACGGCCCCGAGCACCTCGGAGACGACCTCGTCCATCCGGGAGGTGGCGGGCACCGCGAGCACCGGGAAGTCGCGCCGGTCGGCCTCGGCGAGCACCTCGGGCGGCACGGGCACTGGCCCCTCGGTGAGCCGGTAGGCCAGCCCCGCGGTGCCCATCGAGACCAGCCGCTCGACGAGGGCCCGACAGTTGGCCGGGTCCGCCGCGGGCAGCCGCGCGCCGAGGACGACGAGCACGTCGGGCCCGGCCACCGACAGCGGATCGGCCGGGTCGTCGACGACCATGTGCCGCACCAGGCGGGAGCGGCCGCCGCTGCCGGCGACGACCTCGGTACCGGCCAGCCCCGGGAGCCCCAGGGCCTCGTCGAGGCTGAGCCCGGAGCGCTCCTGCCAGCTCGCGTGCTGCGGACGGACCTCGGTCACCGGGCGGTTCCCCTCTCGGCCGGACGGGGTGTGTTTGGCTGCCGCACGACCCGGGTAGCCACTTTCGTTCCGCGAACGCTCCGGAGATACGACCTCACCGCGCGTGATCCCCCTCCGCGAGCCGTGACGATGTGCAAGCGTCTCCATCCAAGGCGTCGCTAGTGTTGCTCCACGGTTGACGTCATTCTGTCAGGAGTCCCCGTCCGAGCGTGGTCATTCTTGGCGAGATCCGCCATATTTCGGCCCGCGACGCGCCGAATACGTTCGACTTCCGGATCCACCCCGCTCGCTGGATGGTAGGTGGCCACCGCTTCCCCCGGTGCCCTGGCCCCCCGACGGGCGGACGGCGCCGGGCAGGAGCACCGGTCAGGGGGAGCTCCCGCCACTTTCTCGGGGAAAGGCCTCCGATGCGCACGATCGACGACAGCTCGCCCACCGCCACCGGGTCGCAGTCCCGCGGCCGAGCCGCCCGGGCCGGCATGCCCACCTTCCCGCTCCCGCGCGAGTCCGCCCAGGCCACCGCGCGCACCGCTCGCGTGTCCCGGGCCGCCACCGCGGTTCCCGCGTCGGCCAGCACCGGCGTCGCCGAGCTGCTGCGCGGCCCGGTCCGGCCCGCCCGGGTGCTCCTCAGCGTCCCGGCCGCCGTGTACCTGCAGGTCGCCACCGACCGCGGCACGGACGTGGTCGGGATCCTGACCAGTGACGCCGCCCGGCTGCCGCTGGGGTGCGTGCTGTTCCGGCCGAGCAACGGGCGCCCGCTGGTCGCCCTCCCGGCCGGCGCGCCCGCCGAGGTCGGCGGCGGCCGCGTCGTCGTCGGCGACCTCGCCGTCAGCGCCGCCGCCTGGTGGGACCCGCGGCCCCGGCTGCCCGCCCCGCGGCCCGCGCTGCTGCCCGAGGGCGTGCGCCAGCTGCGCATCGCCCTGTACGGCGACGGCCCGCACAGCGCCTTCAACCTGCCCGGGCTCCCCGGCGGCCCCGGTGGCCCGCTGGCCGCGCTCCGGGGCGCCGTCCGCCGCGCCGACCTCGACGCGGCGCTCCGCACCGCGACCCGGCTGGTCGGCCTCGGCCCCGGGCTGACCCCGGCCGGTGACGACGTCATGGCCGGCACGATCGCCGGCCTGGTGCTCCTGGGCCACCCGGCAGCCGAGCGCTTCGCCAGCGGCGTGCACACCCTCGCGGTCGGTCGCACCACCGAGCTCTCCCGTGCCCTGCTGCGGCACGCGATGGCCGGGCGGGTCAGCGGCGAGTACGCCGCCGTCCTGCAGGGCCTGGTCGGTGAGCGCCCGCTCGGGCCGGCCATCGCCGGGCTGATGGCGACCGGGTCGACCAGTGGCCGCGCCCTCGCGCTGGGCCTGTCCACCGCGATCGACCTGGTCGAGCGGACCACGCGCCCGCACTGAACGCGCCCGCCCGGGCCCTCGTCCTGATCGGGACGGGGGCCCGCGGCATGTCCGGAGCGGTGATCACCGTCCTCGCCCCGTGACCGCCGACCCCGCTCCCCACCGCGAGGCCGGCGACTCCGGCGCGAGGACGCCGCCCGGCCTGACCGCTCAGATGCGGCAGGCGTGGATGCTGGTCACCAGGATCGCGCGGGCACCGAGCTCCCAGAGCTCGTCCATCAGCCGGTTGGTCTCCGACTGGCGGACCATCGCGCGCACCGCCGACCAGCCCTCGGTCTGCAGCGGGCTCACGGTCGGCCCCTCCAGCCCCGGCGTGATGGCGGTGGCCCGCGCCAGCAGGTCGTTGGGGCAGTCGTAGTCGAGCAGCACGTACTGCCGCGCCACGAGGACGCCGCGCAGCCGCCGCCGCAGCTGGGCCACCGCCGGGCTCTCCTCCGCACCACCCCGGCGCACCAGGACCGCCTCGCTGGAGAGCACGGGCTCGCCGATGATGTGCAGGCCCGCGGCCCGCAGCGTCGTCCCGGTCTCCACGACGTCGCAGACCGCCTCGGCCACACCCAGCCGGCAGGCGGTCTCGACCGCGCCGTCGAGCTTGACCACGCCGGCGTCGATGCCGTTCTCGTCGAGGTACCGGCGCAGCAGCACCGGATAGGCGGTCGCGATCCGCTTGCCGGCCAGCTGCTCCAGCTTCTCGATGCCGGACTCGACCGGGCTGGCGAAGCGGAACGACGAGCGGCCAAAGCCCAGGGGCATGACCTCCACGGTGGACTGCTCGGCGCCGTCGGCGGGAGCGGTCTCGAGCAGCATGTCCCGGCCGGTGATGCCGACGTCCAGCGTGCCCGAGGCGACGTACACGGCGATGTCGCGGGGTCGCAGGTAGAAGAACTCGGTGTCGCTGTCCGGGTCGTAGACGGCGAGGTCCTTGGTGCTCCGCCGCTGCCGGTAGCCGCTCTCGGCGAGCATCTCGGCGGCCGGTTCGCTCAGGGCTCCCTTGTTGGGCACGGCGACGCGCAGCACGCTGAGGACTCCTCGCAGGTCAGGGGGTGATCAACGGGTGCTGATCACAGGTGAGCGTAGACGTCGGCCAGGCTCAGTCCCCGCGCCAGCATGAGCACCTGCACCCGATAGAGGAGCTGGCTGATCTCCTCCGCCGTCCGCTCCTCGCCCTCGTGCTCGGCGGCCATCCACGACTCGGCGGCCTCCTCGACCACCTTCTTGCCGGCCGCGTGCACGCCGTCGCGCACCGCCGTCACGGTGCCCGACGCCGGGTCGCCGTCGGCCACCTTGGCCGACAGCTCGGCGAACAACTCGTCGAAGGTCTTCACGCTCGTCCTCCCGGGCCCGGGGTCGCGGTGAACCCGGTGGTGCGCTGGGGCGCGCGCAGGGCGCGCAGGGTCAGTGCCGTGGCCAGGGCCGCGACCGCGGCCTCCCAGCCCTTGTCCTCGGCCGAGCCGGGCAGTCCCGCGCGGTCACGGGCCTGCTGCTCGGTGTCGCAGGTCAGGACGCCGTTGCCGACCGGCCGGCCGGCGTCCAGGGAGACGCGGGTCAGCCCGGCGGTCACCGCGTCGCAGACGTACTCGAAGTGCGGGGTGCCGCCACGGACGACGACGCCGAGGGCGACGACGGCGTCGTGCCGCTCGGCCAGCGCCTGGGCGACCACCGGCAGCTCCACCGCGCCGGGCACACGGACGACGGTCGGCTCCGGCACGCCGCAGGCGACGGCAGCGGCCACCGCGCGCTCCAGGAGACTGTCGGTGATCTCCGCGTGCCAGGTCGTGGCGACGATGCCGAGCGACAGCCCCTCCGCGTCGACCGGCGCCGCCTCGGGCGCCCCTGCCCCGCTCACAGCCGCTGCTCCTGCTGCCCCAGCGGCACGTCGGTGCCGGGGACGGTGGGCAGGTCCTCGGAGCCGGTCTCGGGCTCGAGGATGTCCAGCAGGTGGCCCATCCGGTCGCGCTTGGTGCGCAGGTAATCGAGGTTCTCGGCGGTGACGTGGCTGGGCAGCGGCACCCGGCCGAGGATCTCCAGCCCGTAGCCCTCCAGCCCCGCGCGCTTGGCCGGGTTGTTGGTCAGCAGCCGCATCGTGCGGATGCCCAGGTCCACGAGGATCTGCGCGCCGGTGCCGTAGTCGCGGGCGTCGGCGGGCAGGCCGAGGTCGAGGTTCGCATCGACGGTGTCCGCACCGCGGTCCTGCAGCTGGTAGGCCTGCAGCTTGTGCAGCAGGCCGATCCCCCGGCCCTCGTGCCCACGGATGTAGAGGACGACGCCGCGCCCCTCCTCGGCCACCGCGGCCAGGGCGGCCTGCAGCTGGGGGCCGCAGTCGCAGCGCAGCGAGCCGAACACGTCGCCGGTCAGGCACTCGGAGTGCACGCGGACGAGGACGTCCTCGCCGTCCCCGAGATCGCCGTAGACGAAGGCGACGTGCTCGCGCTCGTCGTAGGAGCTGCGGTAGCCGACCGCGGTGAAGGTGCCCGGCGACAGCGGCACGATCGCCTCCGCGACGCGCTCGACGAGCTTGTCGAAGCGCTTGCGGTAGGCAATCAGGTCGGCGATCGACACCATGACCAGATCGTGCTCGTCGGCGAAGGAGCGCAGTTCACCGGCCCGCGCCATGCGGGTGGGCTCCTGCTCGCTGACGAGCTCGCACAGCACCCCGGCCGGCCGCAGCCCCGCCAGGACGGCGAGGTCGACGGCGGCCTCGGTGTGCCCGGGTCGGCGCAGCACGCCGCCGTCCTTGGCCCGCAGCGGGACGACGTGACCGGGCCGGGAGAGCTGGGTCGCCGTCGTCGCCGGGTCGGCCAGCAGCCGGACGGTGTGCGCGCGGTCGGCGGCGGAGATGCCGGTGGTCACGCCCTCGCGCGCGTCGACGGTGACCGCGTAGGCGGTGCCGTGCCGGTCCTGGTTCACCCGGTACATCGGCGGGAGGTCCAGCCGGTCGGCGTCGTCCTCGGAGACCGCCACGCAGACGTAGCCCGAGGTGTAGCGGACCATGAACGCCAGCAGCTCGGGCGTGGCCAGCTCCGCGGCGACGATCAGGTCGCCCTCGTTCTCGCGGTCCTCGTCGTCGACCACGACGACGGCCCGGCCGGCCTTGACCGCGGCGATGGCGTCCTCGACGCCGTCCAGCCGCACGCGCGCGCTCATCGGCGTGCCTCCAGCAGCCGCTCCACGTACTTGGCGACCACGTCGACCTCCAGGTTGACCGGGCTCCCCGCGGCGCGGGTGCCCAGTGTCGTCTCGCGCAGGGTGGTCGGGATGAGGCTGACCTCGAACCATGGCTCGGGGTCGTGGACGGCGCTGACGGCGCTCACGGTGAGCGAGACGCCGTCGACGGCGATCGAGCCCTTCTCGACCACGTAGGGGGCCAGCGCCGGCGGCAGGCCGATGCGGACGACCTCCCAGTGCTCGCCGGGTGTCCGGTGCAGCACCTCGCCGACGCCGTCGACGTGGCCCTGCACCAGGTGCCCGCCCAGGCGGGTCTGCATGGTGACGGCACGCTCGAGGTTGACCGGGTCGCCTGCCCCCACGGCACCGAGGCTGCTGCGGCTGAGCGTCTCGGCCATGACGTCGGTGGTCCAGACGCCGGTGCCGTCCGCGCCGGGCTCCACGCCGGTGACGGTGAGACACACCCCGTTGACGGAGATGGAGTCGCCGAGGGCCACGCCCCCGAGCACGGTGCGGGCGCGGATCGCGAGCTGGGCGGCGTCGGTCTGTTCCTCGCGGGCGACGAGCGTGCCGACCTCTTCGACGATGCCGGTGAACACGGTCAGCTCCTCCCGTCCGGCCGCAGCCGGATCTCGACGTCGCGGCCCCGCTGGTGGACGCCGCTGACCGTGAACGACAGCGCTTCCCCGATCGCGCTGATTCCCAGGTCGCCCACCAGGGAGGCACCGGCGCCCAGCAGCTTCGGCGCGAGGTGCAGGACGGCCTCGTCGACCAGGCCCGCGCGCAGGAACGCCGCGGTCAGGGTGGGGCCGCCCTCCAGCAGCAGCCGGCGGACGCCGTGCCCGTAGAGCTCGGCGAGCAGCTCGGCAGAGGTGGCCGCGGCGCTGACCAGCGTGGGCGCGGCGCCGTCCCGCACCCGCGCGGTGGCCGGCACCCGGCCGCGCCGGTCGACGACGACGCGCAGTGGCTGCCGCTCGGCGTCGGTCCCGTCGGGGCGGCGGACCGTGAGCTGCGGGTCGTCGGTGAGGGCCGTCCCGGAACCCACCACGACGGCGTCGCAGGTGGCGCGCAGCCGGTGGACCGCCTCCCGCGCCTCGGGGCCGGTCACCCAGCGGCTGGAGCCGTCGGCGGCGGCCACCCGGCCGTCGAGAGTGCCGGCGACCTTCCACACGACGTACGGCCGGCCGGTGCGCACCGCGGTCAGCCAGGAGGCCAGCGCGCCGGCCTCGGCGGCGGCCCGCTCCAGCCCGATCTCCACGTCGACGCCGGCGTCGAGCAGCCGCTGCGCGCCGCCACCGGCCAGCGCCGTCGGCTCGGGGACGGCGACGACGACCCGCGCGATGCCGGCGGCCAGCAGCGCGTCGGCGCAGGGGCCGGTGCGCCCGGTGTGGGCGCAGGGCTCGAGTGTGACGACGGCGGTGCCGCCCCGGGCCCGCTCGCCGGCCTCGGCCAGGGCGGCGATCTCGGCGTGCGGACCGCCGGGCGGGGCAGTGGCGCCCTCTCCCACCGGCGTCCCGTCGGCGGCCAGGACCACCGCGCCCACCGGCGGGTTGGGGCTGGTCGTGCCGAGCACCGCGCTGCCGAGGGCCAGCGCGCGGGCCATGGCCATGCGCTCGGCGAAGGGGGCGGTCACCCGGTCAGCGCCGCGGCGGCCTGCGCCCGCAGCGCGGCGATGGCGCGCGCGGGGTCGTCGGCGCCATAGACGGCGGAGCCCGCGACGAACACGTCGGCGCCGGCCTCCGCGGCCTGCTCGATGGTGTCGGCGTTGATGCCGCCGTCGACCTCGACGAAGAGCGTGAGGTGGCCGGTGTCGACCAGCTCGCGGGCGCGGCGGACCTTGGGCAGGACGTCGGCGATGAACGACTGGCCGCCGAAGCCGGGCTCGACGGTCATGACCAGGAGCGTGTCGAAGTCGCGGAGGATCTCCTCGTAGCCCTCCAGCGGGGTGCCGGGCTTGATCGCGAGGCCGGCCAGCGCACCGGCGGCGCGCAGGTCACGAGCGACGTCGCGCGGGTCCCCGGTACAGGCCTCGGCGTGCACCGTGACGTTCTTCGCGCCGAGCTCGGCATAGCCGGGGGCCCAGCGCTCCGGCGCCTCGATCATGAGGTGGCAGTCCAGCGGGATCGGGCTCACCGCCTGGATCGCCTCGACGACCGGGCGGCCCAGGGTCAGGTTGGGCACGAAGTGCGCGTCCATGACGTCGACGTGCAGCCAGTCCGCGTCCGCCACCCGCTGGGTCTCCTCCGCGATCCGGGCGAAGTCGGCCGACAGCAGGCTCGGGGCGATGAGCGGGGTCCTGGGCACGAGTGCCGAGTCTAGGCAGCGGCGTCCCTCCCCTTTCGGGCGACGCGACCGGGTACACGGCGCTCCCGCGGCACCGCCGCCCTGACGACGTGACCGCCGCGCCGCAGCGCGGCACCGAGAACCACACCGCGGCAGCCGGGACGGTGCACGACGCCGGTGTCCGTTGCGCGCGACCGGGTAGGGCGTCGGTCATGGCTTCGAGCACACCCACCCCGTACGACGGCCTCGACCGCATGCCCATCGCCGGCAGCTGGCGCCCTGGCAGCTCCGAGAAGACCGCGACCGACACCGATCCCTACACCGGCGAGACGCTGACCGAGCTCCGGCTGGCGGACGCCGACGACCTCGACCAGGCCTACGCGAGGGCGAAGGAGGCGCAGCGGGACTGGGCCGGCCGGCTGCCCAGCGAACGGGCCGAGGTGATGCGCCGGGCCGCCGCGATCATGGAGGCCCGGAAGGACGAGATCGTCGACTGGCACATCCGCGAGAGCGGCGCCGCGGCGCCGGCGGCCGCCTTCGAGTTCGCCATCACCGTGCGCGACTTCCACGAGGCGTCGTCCTACCCGTACCGGGTCGAGGGCCGGATCCTGCCGGCCGACATCGAGGGCAAGGAGAGCCGCGTCTACCGCCGTCCGGTGGGCGTGGTCGCCGTGATCAGCCCGTGGAACGTGCCGATGCACCTCTCGAACCGCTCGGTCGCGCCCGCGCTGGCGCTGGGCAACGCCGTCGTCCTCAAGCCCGCCGGGGACACCCCGGTGACCGGCGGCCTGCTGCTGGCCAAGGTCTACGAGGAGGCGGGCCTGCCCGAGGGCCTGCTGTCGGTGGTGATCGGGTCCGGCAGCGAGATCGGCGACGCGATCGTGTCCCACCCGACGCCGCGGGTCGTCTCCTTCACCGGTTCGACGCCGGTCGGCAAGGGGATCGCGGAGAAGGCCGGCCTGAAGAAGCTCTCCCTGGAGCTCGGCGGGAACGGTCCGCTGGTCGTGCTCGACGACGCCGACCTCGGCTACGCGGTCGACGCGGCGATCTTCGGGAAGTTCTTCCACCAGGGCCAGGTCTGCATGATCACCAACCGGATCGTTGTGCACTCCTCGGTGCACGACGAGTTCGTCGACCGCTACGTCGAGCGGGCCCGGTCGCTGAAGGCCGGCGACCCCCGAGAGGACGACACGGTGATCGGGCCGATCATCAACGCCAAGCAGCTCGAGGGGATCCAGGAGAAGGTCGCGCAGGCCCGCTCCGACGGCGCCGACCAGCTGCTCGGCGGCGACCCGACCGGCCCGATCGGCTCGGTGCTGCCGCCGCACGTGCTGCTCGGCACCAACGACGTCGCCACCGCCCGTCAGGAGGTGTTCGGGCCGGTCGTGACGATCATCCGGGCCCGCGACGAGGACGACGCCCTGGCCATCGCCAACGACACCGAGTACGGGCTGTCGAGCGCGGTCTTCACCGAGGACACCGAGCGCGGCGTCCGGTTCGCCCTCCGCGTCGAGGCCGGGATGACGCACGTCAACGACTCGCCGCTCAACGACGAGAACAACACCGCGTTCGGCGGCGAGAAGGAGTCGGGCCTCGGGCGCTTCGGCGGCGAGTGGGCGATCGACGAGTTCACCACCGACCACTGGGTGAGCGTCCAGCACACCAGGCGCCAGTTCCCCTTCTGAGCCCTCGTGCGAGGAGGTCCCCCGGCTCGCTCGGGCTCTGCCCACCATGCTGGGCAGAGCCCGAGCGAGCGGCACTGGTGATGTGCGTTGAGGGCGCGTTCCATCGCGGGAACGCGACCCCGGCGCACATCGCCGGGCCCGGCGCGGCTCCGGCGGCTCAGCGGGTGCGGCGCAGCAGGGCCATGAACATCGCGTCGGTGCCGTGCCGGTGCGGCCACAGCTGCCCGGACTGTCCGCGCTCGACGCCGGGCACCTCGGGGAACAGCGGCGCCACCGGCAGCACCTCGACGTCGTCCCGGGCGGCAGCGACCGCGACGACGTCCACCGTCTCCGCCGCGTGCGGCGAGCACGTCACGTAGGCGACCACTCCCCCGGGGCGCACCGACGCCAGCGCGCTGTCCAGCAGCGCCCCCTGCAGCTCGGCCAGCGGGGCGACGTCGTCGGCCGTCCGCCGCCAGCGCACCTCGGGCCGGCGGCGCAGCGCGCCCAGCCCGGTGCACGGCGCGTCCAGCAGCACCCGGTCGAACGAGCCGGCCGCCCAGGGCGGCTCCCGGCCATCGGCCACGAGGACCTCGACGTCGGGCTCGTCGCCGAGCGCCTGCCGGACCAGCTCGGCGCGGTGCGGCGCCCGGTCCGCGGCGGTGAGCCGTACTCCGGCCGGCCGGACGGCGGCCAGCAGCCCCGACTTCCCGCCCGGGCCTGCGCACATGTCCAGCCAGGCGGCATCCGGACCCTCCAGCGGCGCCCGGGCCAGCAGCAGCGCGGCGAGCTGGCTGCCCTCGTCCTGCACGGCCGCGACGCCGGACCGCACCGACGCCAGCCGGCCGGGGTCCCCGCTGCCGAGGCGCACCGCGTACGGCGACCACGGCCCCGGCTCCCCGCCGGACTCCTCGACCAGCTGGTCGCGCGGCACCCGCCGAGCGACGAGGTGCACCTCGGGTGCGGCGTCGTCGGCCAGCAGCGCGGGCTCCAGCTCGGACTCGTCGGCGAGGGCGCCGCGGAACGCCTCGACCACCCAGCGCGGGTGGTCGGTCGCCAGGGCGAGCCGCTCGTCGCCGTCGGCAGCCAGCCGCTCCAGCCAGGCGGCCCGGTCGCCGCCGGTGGCGACCTTCCGCAGGACGGCGTTCACCAGGCCGGCCGGGCCGGCACCGACGATGGCCCGGGTCAGGTCGACGCTCGTGTCGACGGCCGCGTGCGCCGGCACCCGCAGGTCCAGCACCTGGTAGGCGCCCAGCCGCAGCAGGTCCAGCACCCGCGGGTCGAGCTCGGCCAGCGGCCGGGAGACCAGCGTCGCGAGGACGGCGTCCAGGGTCCCCTGCGCCCGCAGCGCGCCGTAGGCCAGCTGCGTGGTGAACGCGGCGTCGCGCGGGTCGAGCTGGCGCTCCCGGAGCAGTTGCGGCAGCAGCAGGTTCGCGTACGCCTGGCGCGAGGACACGGCGTCCAGCACGTCGTAAGCGGTCAGCCGGGCACCGTCGAGCTGGGCGCGCGGCCGCTGTCCCTGATGCCCCTTCGGGCGTCCACCCGCGGGCCGTCGTCCCTGCCGGCGCGGCGGGACGCTCACGAACCGACCCGCTCGCCGGTCGCGGGGCGGGCGCCGCGCGCCCAGTCCGCCGCGGGCAGCATCCGCTTGCCGGCCGGCTGGACCTCGCCGAGCCGCACCGCGCCCCGGCCGGTGCCCACGAGGACGCCGCTGGTCCCGACCGAGAGCTCGCCGGGCTCCAGCCCGAGCGACGTCGGCAGCGGCTCCACCGGACCCAGCCGCAGCCGGTCGCCGCGCCACGTCGTCCACGCGCCCGGTGCCGGGGTCACGCCGCGCACCCGCCGGTCGACCACGTGCGCCGGGAGGGTCCAGTCGATCCGTGCGTCGGCGACCTCGATCCGCGGCGCCAGGCTGATGCCCTCGGCGGGCTGGGGCTGCGGCTGCAGCGCACCGGCCTCGATGCCGTCCAGCGTGGCCAGCAGCAGCTGGGCGCCGCTGACCGCGAGCCGGTCGAGCAGGTCGCCGGCGGTGTCCCGGGGGCCGATCGGCTCGGTGAGCGTGCCGAAGACCGGACCGGTGTCCAGCCCGGCCTCCAGCTGGAAGGTGCAGGCGCCGGTGATCTCGTCACCGGCCATGAGCGCGTGCTGCACCGGTGCGGCGCCGCGCCAGGCCGGCAGCAGGGAGAAGTGCAGGTTCACCCAGCCGTGCCGCGGCAGGGCGAGCGCGGCCCGTGGCACGAGCGCGCCGTAGGCGACGACGGGCGCGCAGTCGACGGCGAGCTCGGCCAGCTGCGCCAGGAACTCCGGCTCCCGCGGCGAGCGTGGCTGCAGCACCGGGATGCCGGCGGCGTCGGCGCGCTCGGCCACCGGCGAGCGGCTGAGCGAGCGGCCGCGGCCGGAGCGGGCGTCGGGGCGGGTGAGGACGGCGACGACCTCGTGGCCGGACCCGAGCAGGAGGTCCAGCGACGGGACGGCGGGCGCCGGCGTACCGGCGAAGAGCAGCCTCAGTGGGGGCTCACCTCCACGCGCGGCACCCAGGCGGCCAGCCCGGCCCACTCCGCCTCGGCCAGGGCGGCCAGCGCCGTCTCGCGCGCGGCAGGGTCCAGCCGGTCGACGAACAGCACGCCGTCGAGGTGGTCGACCTCGTGCTGGACGGCCCGGGCCAGCAGGTGCGATCCCTCGATGCGCACCGGGTCGCCGTGCATGTTCCAGCCGGTCGCCGCGACGTGCAGGTGCCGGCGGCAGTCGTAGGCGTAGCCGGGCAGGGACAGGCAGCCCTCGGGGCCGTCCTGCTCCTCCGCACCGACGAGCGTCACGTCGGGGTTGACCAGGTGGCCCACCTCGCCGTCGACGTGCCAGGTGAAGACCCGCAGGCCCACGCCGATCTGCGGGGCCGCGAGCCCGGCACCGCCGGCGGCGTGCATGGTGTCGACCAGGTCGGCGACCAGCGTGCGGAGCTCGGCGTCGAAGTCGGCCACCGGTGCGGCCGGGGTGGTCAGCACCGGGTCGCCGTACAGCCGGATGGGGGTCACGCTCACCGGTCGATCCTAGGCGGCGCCCCGCTCACGCCAGCGCGGCCTCCACGGCGGCGTCCACGTGCAGCTGCGTGGTCGGGAACAGCGGCAGCCCGACGTCGCCCGGACCCAGCAGCAGCTCGAGCTCCGTGCAGCCGAGGACCACCCCCTCGGCGCCCTCGGCGGCCAGCCGCCCGACCACCTCGCCGACGGCGGCGCGGGACTCCTCGCGCACCACGCCCAGGCACAGCTCGTCGTAGATCACCCGGTGCACCAGCGCCCGGTCGGCGACACCCGGCACGACGACCTCCAGCCCGTGCCCGGCCAGCCGGTCGACCAGGAAGGGCCGCTCCATCGTGAACGCCGTGCCGAGCAGGCCGACGCGGGTCAGCCCGCAGGCGCGGACGGCGGCGGCGGTGACGTCGCCGATGTGCAGCAGCGGCACGTCGAGGACGGCGGTCAGCGCATCGGCGACCTGGTGCATCGTGTTCGTGCACAGCAGGACGAGGTCGGCGCCCGCGGCCTGCACGCTCCGGGCGTCGGCGGCGAGGAGCTCCCCGGCCCGATCCCAGTCGCCGGCCACCTGGAGCCGCTCGATCTCCGCGAAGTCCACCGAGAGCAGCACGCAGCGGGCCGAGTGCAGGCCGCCGAGGCGGTCGCGCACCGCCTCGTTGAGCAGCCGGTAGTACAGCGCGCTGCTCTCCCAGCTCATGCCGCCGAGCAGGCCGATCGTCCGCATGCGCCGATCACACCAGCTCGGTGGGGTCCAGCTGCACCCGCACGTGCTCGGGCACCTTCTTCGCGCTGCGGACCCCCTGCACCTCGGCCAGGGCGTGCGCGAGGGTGGCGCCCTCGCCCCGCGGGGTGCGCACCAGGTAGCGCTCGCGGACGCCCTCCTGGCCGGGGCGCGGCTGCTCCGGGACGGGCCCCAGCAGGTCGGCGTCGGCGGGCAGTCGCAGCGCGGCGAGGAAGTCGGCCAGCGCCTCCGGGGAGCCCGACAGCGAGGCGATCCGGGTGGCCGGCGGGAAGCCGAGCTCGCGCCGGTCGGCCAGCTCGCGCTCGGCCAGCCAGCCCGGGTCCCAGCGGACGAGCGCCTGGACGACGGGGTGGGCGGCGTCCGCGGCGACGACCACCTGACCACCGGCCGACGCGGGGCGGACCAGCGCGGCGGCGTTCATCCAGCGGCGGAGCGTCTCCTCCCCCGCCCGCAGGTCGGCCCGGCCGAGCAGCGCCCACGAGTCCAGCAGCAGCGCCGCCCCGTAGCCGCCCTCGGCGACGGGCTCGGCACCCGGGGTGGCGACGACGAGCGCGGGCCCGGCCGGCACCGAGGCCAGCACCCCGGACGTCCGGCCGGACACCCGGACCGCCGCGCCGGGGAAGGCCCGGCCCAGCTCCTCCGCCGTCCGCGAGGCGCCGAGGACGGAGGCGCGCAGCTTGGTGCCGTGGCAGTGCGGGCAGTCGAAGGTGGCGGCCGGGCGGGCGCACCAGCGGCACGCCGGGACGCGGGAGCCGCCGGGACCCGGCGTCGCCGAGATGCCCAGCGGTCCGGCGCAGACCGCGCACCGGGCGGGTGCGCGGCAGCGCTCGCAGGACAGCCCGGGCGCGTAGCCGGACCGGGGCACCTGCACCAGCACCGGGGCCCCGGCGGCCAGGGCCTCCCGCGCGACGCGGTGGGCGAGGCTGGGCAGCCGGGCGGTGCGTGCGGCCGGGTCCCGTGCCAGCTCCGAGTCCGCACCCAGGGCGTGCACCCGCGGGGACGCCGCGCGCAGGGCTGACCGGTTCCCGACCAGCTCGTGCGCCCACCCGCTCTCCAGCAGCAGCGCCGCCTCCGCCGTCCGGGCCGTGGCCGCGACGACGGCGGCGCAGCCGGCCAGGTGCGCGCGGTGCACCAGGACGTCGCGGGCGTGGGCGTAGGGGCCGCGGGGCTCGGCGTGCAGGTCGTCGCCGTCGTCCCAGATCGCGACCAGGCCGAGGTCGGCGACCGGGGCGTAGACCGCCGCCCGGGTGCCGAGCACGACCGTGGCCGTGCCGCGCGCGACGTCGAGGAACCGGCGGTAGCGGGCGTCGGGTGCGGCGTCGGCCCGGAGGACGACGAACGAGCCCTTCGGCAGGGCACGGGCGGCCGCGGCCTCGAGCCGGTCGAGGTCGCGCCCGTCGGGGACGACGACCAGCGCGCCCCGGCCGCCGGAGAGCGCGGCCTGGCAGAGCTCGGCCAGCCGGGCCGGCCAGTCCTCCCCCGGCAGCGCCGTCCACACCGCACGGGCCGGGCGCCCCTCGGCCAGCGCGGTCAGTAGCGCCGGTCCGGCGGGATAGCGCGCGAAGCCCGCCGGGTCTGGTGCCGGCGGGGGCTCCGGGGCCTCCGCGGGCGGCCGCTTCTCGGCCGAGGCCCGCCGCGGCGGGATCGCCAGCCGGAGGACGTCGGAGAAGGTGCCGCCCCAGCGGTCGGCCACCGCGCGGGCGAGCGCCGCCACCTCCGGGGTGAGCACCGGCTCGGACGAGACGACCTTCGCCAGCGGCGCGAGCCTGCCCTGGTGCTCGGTGGTGTCGCCCAGCTCCAGCACGAAGCCGTCGACCAGTTGCCCGGCGAAGCGCACCCGCACCCGGCAGCCGGGCCGGACGTCGTCGGCCAGCTCCGGCGGCACCGCGTAGTCGAAGGGCCGGTCGAGGTGCGCCAGCGGCACGTCGACGACGACGCGGGCGATCAGCACGAGCTCAGTCTCTCCGCTGCGTCCGACGGATCCGCGCAGCACTGTGCAGAAGGGGCCCGGTCCGCGATCGGAACGGGCCCCCTCTGCACACTGCCGGAGTGGTGGTGCCTCGCCTCAGAGGCCGCAGGCGGAGCGGAGCGCCTCGACGCGGTCGGTGCGCTCCCACGGGAGGTCGAGGTCGGTGCGGCCGAAGTGGCCGTAGGCGGCCGTCGGCGCGTAGATCGGGCGCAGCAGGTCCAGGTCGCGCACGATCGCGCCCGGCCGCAGGTCGAACACCGTGGTGATCGCCTTCTCCAGCACGTCGTCGGGCGCGGTGCCGGTGCCGTGGGTGTCGACGAACAGGCCGACCGGGTGCGCGGCGCCGATGGCGTAGGCGACCTGCACCTCGCAGCGCTTGGCCAGCCCGGCGGCGACGACGTTCTTGGCCACCCAGCGCATGGCGTAGGCCGCGGAGCGGTCCACCTTCGACGGGTCCTTGCCCGAGAAGGCGCCGCCGCCGTGGCGGGCCATGCCGCCGTAGGTGTCGACGATGATCTTGCGGCCGGTCAGCCCGGCGTCGCCCATCGGACCGCCGATGACGAACTTGCCGGTCGGGTTGACCAGCAGCCGGTAGTCGGTGGTGGGCAGGCCGAGCGCGGCGAGCTCGGGCTCGACGACCAGCTCGCGGATGTCGGGGGCGAGCAGCTGGTCGATCGAGATGTCCTCGGCGTGCTGGGAGGAGACGACGACGGTCTCCACGCCCACCGGCCGACCGTCCTCGTAGACGACGGTGACCTGGGTCTTGCCGTCGGGACGCAGGTAGGGCACCGAGCCGTCCTTGCGGACCGCCGACAGCCGCCGGGCGAGCCGGTGGGCCAGCGCGATCGGCAGCGGCATGAGCTCCGGGGTCTCGTCGGAGGCGTAGCCGAACATCAGGCCCTGGTCGCCGGCGCCCTGGCGCTCGATCTCGTCGTCGGAGATGCCGCTGGTGCGGGACTCGTAGCCGGCGTCGACGCCCTGCGCGATGTCGGGCGACTGCGCGCCGAGGGAGACGCTGACGCCGCAGGACGCGCCGTCGAAGCCCTTGCGGGAGGAGTCGTAGCCGATGCGGAGCACCGTCTCGCGGACGATCGAGGCGATGTCGACGTAGCCGGCGGTGGTGACCTCACCGGCGATGTGCACCTGGCCCGTGGTGATCATCGTCTCGACCGCGACCCGGCTGCGCGGGTCCTCGGTGAGCATCGCGTCGAGGATGGCGTCGCTGATCTGGTCGGCGATCTTGTCCGGGTGGCCTTCCGTCACCGACTCGGACGTGAAGAGGCGGCGTGCCACAGGAACTCCCAGGGGGTCGACGAACGGGTGACGAACGATTCCGCCGTGCACGGTACCGGCGGTGCCCCGCCTGCGGGTACGGAGGCGGCCGGTCAGCCCAGATGGGGGACGACGGCGCTCCAGATGCCCGCGGCCACGGAGTCCTTGCTCCCGGGGGGCAGCTCGGTCGCCGACCCGTCGGAGCCCAGCACCACCGCGGCGTTGTCCGGGCGGCCGAACACCCGGCCGTCGGACACGTCGTTGACCACCAGCAGGTCACAGCCCTTGCGGGCCAGCTTGGCGCGGCCGTGCGCGAGGACGTCGCCCTCGGCGTCCCCCGTCTCGGCGGCGAAGCCCACCACCAGCTGCCCGGCGCTCCGCTCCGCGACCAGCTCGACGAGCACGTCGGGGTTGCGCACCAGCGGGATCGACGACGGCTCGGCGGCGCTGCCCTTCTTGAGCTTGGTGGGAGCCACCGACTCGGGGCGGAAATCGGCCACCGCGGCGCTCATGACGACGACGTCGGCCTCGCGGGCCCCCGTACGCATCGCCGTCCGCAGCTCCTCCGCGGTGCCCACCCGCTCGACGCGGACGCCGAACGGCGCCGGCCCGTCCACGTTGGCCGCGACCAGCACGACGTCGGCACCGCGGGCCGCGGCGACGCGCGCCAGCGCGAGCCCCTGCAGCCCGGAGGACCGGTTACCCAGGTAGCGCACCGGGTCCAGCGGCTCGCGGGTGCCGCCGGCGCTGATCAGCACGCGCCGGCCGGCGAGGTCCTGGGCGAGCGCGGCCGGCCCGGCGTCGAGCACCAGCTGGGCGAGGGCGGCGATGTCGGCGGGCTCGGGCAGCCGGCCCGGGCCGGAGTCAGGCCCGGTCAGCCGGCCCACCGCGGGCGGCAGCACGATGGCGCCGCGACGGCGCAGGGTGGCGACGTTGTCCTGGGTCGCGGGGTGCAGCCACATCTCGGTGTGCATCGCCGGGGCGAACACGACCGGGCAGTGCGCGGTGAGCAGGGTGGCCGTGAGCAGGTCGTCGGCGCGGCCCGCGGCCGCCCGGGCGAGCAGGTCCGCGGTCGCCGGGGCGACGACGACGAGGTCGGCGGTCTGGCCGATCCGCACGTGCGCGACCTCGGGGACGTCGGCCCAGACGTCGGTCGTGACCGGGTTGCCCGACAGCGCCTCGAACGTGGCGGCCCCGACGAAGTGCAGGGCACTCGGCGTCGGCACGACCCGCACGTCGTGGCCGGACTCGGTCAGCGCGCGGAGCAGGAGGGCCGCCTTGTACGCGGCCACGCCACCGCTGACGCCCAGCACGATGCTGCTCATGGGCTCATCCTCCCCCAGACACGACGACGCCCCCGGCGGTTGCCGGGGGCGTCGTCATCACAACGGGGTGCTGGCGGTCTAGTTCTCGCCGGCGGTGTGGGTGAGCAGGCCCTCGTTGATCTCGCGCAGCGCGATGGAGAGCGGCTTCTCCTGGGGCGCGGTGTCGACCAGGGGGCCGACGTACTCGAGCAGACCCTCGGAGAGCTGGCTGTAGTAGGCGTTGATCTGCCGCGCACGCTTGGCGGCGAAGATCACCAGGCCGTACTTGCTGCTCGTACGCTCGAGCAGCTCGTCGATCGGCGGGTTGGTGATGCCCTCGGGGGCAGGTGCGACTCCGGACACGGGTGGGCGTGCTCCTCAGATCGATCAGCGGGAGTGGGCGGGCCGGCGGACCCGGCTCACTCTTTCGCGCCGCCCCGGCAGAGGTCGGGCGACGGCGCAGTCAGCAATCCTACCAACTCGTCGGCGGCCCGGGTGACGTCGTCGTTCACCACCACCACGTCGAACTCCCCGGAGGCGTCCAGCTCGGCCTGCGCGATGGCCAGCCGACGCTCCTGGACGGCCGCCGGTTCCGACCCGCGCCCGGCCAGCCGGCTGACCAGCGCCGCCCACGAGGGCGGGGCGAGGAACACCAGCTGGGCCTCGGTGTCGCGGGCCCGAACCTGGCGCGCGCCCTGCAGCTCGATCTCCAGGAGCGCCGGCGCCCCGGCCGCGAGGCGCTCGCGGACCGGGGCCACCGGCGTGCCGTAGCGGTTGCCCGCGTACTCGGCCCACTCGAGCAGGCCGTTCCCGGCGATGAGCCGGTCGAACTCGGCGTCGTCGACGAAGTGGTACTGCACGCCGTCGGTCTCCCCCGGCCGCGGGCGGCGGGTGGTGACCGACACCGACAGCCACACCTCGGGATACCGGCGCCGGACCTCGGCCACGACCGTGCCCTTACCGACCCCCGAGGGGCCGGAGAGCACGGTCAGCCGCGCCGGCGGCGGGCGGTCGGGAGCATCGGGCACCACTCGTCGTCCTCGTCCGGGTCGTGCGGGTCAGCTGGTGGCGTCGGCCGGCACCTGCTCTGCCGACACCTGGTCCCCGCCGAACTCCGCTTCCAGCGCGCGGCGCTGGTTGGCTCCCAGACCGCGCACGCGCCGGGTCGGGGAGATCTCCAGGCGCTCCATGATCTTCGCAGCCCGCGCCTTCCCCACTCCCGGCAGGGACTCGAGGACGGCGCTGACGCGCATCTTGCCGATCACCTCGTCGGTCTCGCCCTGACGGAGGACGTCCCCGACGGTGGCCCCCTTGGTCTTGAGCTTCTCGCGCAGTTCGGCGCGCGACTTGCGGGCGGCGGCCGCCTTCTCGAGTGCGGCGGCGCGTTGTTCGGGAGAGAGGCTGGGAAGGGGCATCGTTGCGACCCAATCGTGTCGTCGCCGGCGACCTGACCCGGCAGGTGGCTGAGCTCGGTGGGTGGAGCTCCGGCTGGAGCCTGACGGCCAACCTAGTAACCGGCATCCGTGCAGGTCACGCCCACCGCCGGACATTTTCGGCGGCACCGTCTGCCAGCCACCGTTCACCCTGCGTCCACCGCTCGGTCGACGCTGCGTGATCCGCCCTGGTGAGGGGGTTTCCGATCTGGAACCGTTCCGCTCTGAGGCGGCTCGGCGCGCCGGGAGACGGATGCCGCGACACGCCGCAGAACCCCACGCGACACGCGGGCCGACGTGCGGCTCAGCCCTCCTGGGCGACTCCGCGGGCCCGGCGCCCGACGCCCCAGCCGGCGAGGCCGGCGAGCAGCAGCAGCCCGCCGACGCCCAGCCCCGCTCCCAGGAGCTGTCCGTCGCTCCACACCACGCTGCCGTCGTCGAAGATCACCGAGAGCGTGCTGCTGTACGCCGTGGTCGTCTCCTCGGCGAGCGGTGCGTAGGCCGACCAACCGAAGTCGAGCGGCACGGCCGGGTCCGTGGTGGCGAACACCAGGGCCCCGGCGACGAGGAGGGCCACCGCGAGCGCCCCGATCGCCCAGGGCAGGACCCGCCTCGTCACGCGAGCGCCGACGTCCAGCGGTCGGCCGCGGCCCGGAGGGCGGCCGGGTCCGGCCCCGCGGCCAGCACCTCCCGGGAGACGGTGGGGACGACGGCGGCGTCGCGGCCGAACAGCCGGCGCAGGTCCTCGGGCGTGCCACCCTGGGCGCCGAGACCCGGTGCCAGCACCGGCCCGCCGAACCCGGTCAGGTCGACGTCCAGCTCGCGGAGGGTGGCCCCGACCACGACGCCGAAGGAGCCCGTCGTGGGCCCGAACCGGCTGGCCAGGTCCTGCACCGAGCCGAGGTCGGGCAGCGGGTCGCCGACCACCCAGCCCGGGGTGTTCCAGGCCCGCACGGTGTCGACGACGACCTGGGCGACCGACCGCTCGCGCGCGCGCGAACCGCTGACCACGGCGTGCTGGAAGGTGCCGGCGTCGGGGTTGGACGTGCGGGCCAGCACGAACAGACCGCCGCCGTGCTGCCGGGCGGTGTCGACCGCCGGCTGCAGCGAGCCGGGCCCGAGGTAGGGGCTGACGGTCAGCGCGTCGACGGCCAGGGGGTGGTCGGGACGGAGGTAGTCGGCGTAGGCGTCCATCGTCGAGCCGATGTCGCCCCGCTTGGCGTCCAGCAGCACCAGGGCGCCGGCCGAGCGGGCCCGGACGACGGCCTCCTCCAGGACGGCGATCCCCCGCGACCCGTGCCGCTCGTAGAACGCCAGCTGCGGCTTGAGGACGGCGACCGTGCCGGCCAGGGCGTCGACGACGGCGTCGGTGAAGCGGGCCAGCCCCTCCGGGGAGTCCGGCAGCCCCCACTTCTCCAGCAGCGGCGCGTGCGGGTCGATGCCGACGCACAGCGGTCCGCGGGCGGCCACGGCATCCGCGAGGCGGTGTCCGAAGGGCTCACTCATCGGTGCGCGTACCCGACGGCCTCGCGGAGCGACGAGAAGCCCCGCGCGGCCAGGGCGGCGGCCAGCTCGCGGTGCACCCGCGCGGTCGCCGACGGGTCGTGGAAGACCGCCGTCCCGACGCTCACCGCCGAGGCGCCGGCGAGGACGAACTGCAGGGCGTCGAGGCCGCTCCGGATGCCGCCCATGCCGAGGATCGGGACCTCCGGCAGCGCCGCGTGGACCTGCCACACGCAGCGCACGGCGACCGGCCGGACCGCCGGACCCGACAGCCCGCCGGTGACCCCGCCGAGGACCGGCTTCATGGTGTCCGGGTCGATGACCAGCCCCAGCAGGGTGTTGATCATGGAGAGCCCGTCCGCGCCGGCCTCGGTGACCGCGCGGGCCACCGAGACGATGTCGGTGACGTCGGGGCTGAGCTTCGCGTAGATCGGCTGCGCCGGATCGGCGGCCGCCCGCACCGCGGCGATCACGTCGGAGGCGGCGACCGGGTCGCAGGCGAACACCTCGCCCCGGCTCTCCACGTTGGGGCAGCTGATGTTGACCTCGAGGCCGAGCACGCCGGGCACCCCGCGCAGCCGGGTGGCCAGCTCGGCGAAGTCCTCGACGCGGGTGCCGGCGATGGACACGAACGCGGGCACCCCGCGCTCGGCCAGCCAGGGCAGCTCACCGGCGAGGAGCCCGTCGATGCCGGGGCCCTGCAGGCCGATGGAGTTGAGCATCCCGCTCGGGGTCTCGGCCATCCGCGGCGTGGGCCGGCCCGAGCGCGGGCGCAGCTGCACGGACTTGGTGACCACCGCTCCGAGCGCGGTCAGGTCGACGAACGGCTCCAGCTCCTGGCCGAACGCCGAGCAGCCCGACGCCGTGAGCACCGGGCTCACGAGCGGCACCGACCCGAGCGCCGTCGTCATGTCGACGGCCGTGTCGAGCACGGTCACGGTCGCACCACCCCCATCGCCTCGGCGCCGACGACGTCCCAGGGCAGCGAGCCGACGTCGGCGAAGCGCACCCGGTCCCCGCCGAACACGGGGCCCTCGGTGCAGGAGCGGGAGAAGCGGGTCTGCCCGTCCTCCCCCACCACCGGCAGCACGCACGTCATGCAGACCCCGATCCCGCAGGCCATCGACTCCTCGACGGCGACGTAGGACGGCACGCCCGCGGCCGTGGCGGCGTCCGCGACCGCGCGCAGCATCGGCATCGGCCCGCAGGCGTACGCGACCCCGGACTCCCCGATCAACTCCTCCACGGCGAGGGTCACACGGCCCGCCCGGCCGGCGCTGCCGTCGTCGGTGGTGACCTCGACCCGGTCCGCGACCGATCCGAGCTCCTCGACCGAGCACAGCCGCGCGGCGTCGGCAGCGCCGGTCACCGCGAGCACGCGGGAGCCCCGGGAGCGCAGCAGCTCGGCCAACCCGACCAGGGCCGCTGCCCCGTAGCCGCCGCCGACCAGCAGCGCCGTCGTCCCGGGCTCGGGCAGCGGGAACGGCCGGCCCAGCGGCCCGACGACGTCGACGACGTCCCCGGCCCGGCGCTCGGCCAGCCAGGTCGAGCCGGGGCCGTGCGGGGCGACGACGACGGTCACCGTGCCGGGACCGGTGCCGGCGAGGGCGATGGAGCGGCGCAGCAGGTTCGCCGTCATCGGGCCGCCGACGGCGAACGCGACGAACTGACCCGGCTGCGCCCGCTCCGCCACGTCGGGTGCCGCCAGGGTCAGCTCCACGTAGGCGCCGACCGGCCGCGCGGAGAGCACCTCGACCTCGCGCTGTACCGGTGGCTGCTCAGCCTTCGGCGCGGGGGTGGTCAGGTACGAGGTCACCGGCCGGCCGCCAGGGCGGCGTGCAGCTCCTGCAGGCTCCGGACGCCGATGTCCCCGGCGCGGAGCGCCTCGATGCCCTGCACCGCGGCCGCCATCCCCTGCACGGTCGTGATGCTCGGGACGCCGGCGCTGATCGCCGCGGCCCGGATCTCGTAGCCGTCCAGCCGCGGCCCGCTGTTGCCCGGCGAGCCGAAGGGCGTGTTCACCACCATGTCGACGTCGCCGGCGAGGATCCGCTCGACGCAGTTGCCGGGGCCCTCGCTGTACTTGCCGACGACCTCGCAGCCCACCCCGTTGCGGCGCAGCACCTGGGCGGTGCCGGCCGTGGCCAGGATGCGGAAGCCGAGATCGGCCAGCCGCTTGACCGGGAAGATGGCCGACCGCTTGTCCCGGTTGGCCAGCGACACGAAGACCGTGCCCTCGACGGGCAGCGAGCCGTAGGCGGCGGCCTGGGACTTCGCGAACGCCGTCCCGAAGCCGACGTCGAGACCCATGACCTCGCCGGTGGACTTCATCTCCGGCGACAGCACCGTGTCGACGTTCTGGCCCTCGACGGTGCGGAAGCGGTTGAAGGGCAGCACGGCCTCCTTCACCGCGATCGGCATGTCCGCGGGGAGGTCGCCGCCGTCGCCGGTGGCGGGCAGCACGCCGGCCTCCCGCAGCTCGGCGATCGACTGGCCCACCGCGATCCGGGCCGCCGCCTTGGCCAACTGCACCGCCGTCGCCTTGGAGACGAACGGCACCGTGCGGCTGGCCCGGGGGTTGGCCTCGATGACGAAGAGGATGTCGTCCTTGATCGCGTACTGGACGTTCACCAGCCCGCGCACCCCGATCCGGGCGGCGAGCTTCTCGGTCGCGGTCCGGATCTTCGCGATGTCGGCGTCGCCCAGGGTGATCGGCGGCAGGGCGCACGCCGAGTCGCCGGAGTGGATGCCGGCCTCCTCGATGTGCTCCATGACGCCGCCGAGGTACAGCTCCGCGCCGTCGTAGAGGGCGTCGACGTCGATCTCGACCGCGTCCTCCAGGAACCGGTCCACCAGCACCGGGTGCGCGGGGCTGACGTCGGTGGCCTTGGCGATGTAGGCCTCGAGGGTGCTCTCCTCGTAGACGATCTCCATCCCGCGCCCGCCCAGCACGTAGGACGGCCGCACGAGGACCGGGTAGCCGATCTCCGTGGCGATGGCCCGGGCCTCGGCGAAGGTCGTCGCGGTGCCGTGCTTGGGCGCGACCAGGCCGGTGTCGGCGAGCACCCGGGAGAAGGCCCCGCGGTGCTCGGCGTCGTCGATGGCCTCGGGCGAGGTGCCGAGCACCGGCACCCCGGCGTCCTTCAGCCGCTGCGCCAGACCCAGCGGCGTCTGCCCGCCGAGGGTGCAGATGACCCCGGCGACCGGGCCGGCGGCGCGCTCGGCCTCCACCACCTCGAGGACGTCCTCGAAGGTCAGCGGCTCGAAGTAGAGCCGGTCGGCGGTGTCGTAGTCGGTGGAGACGGTCTCGGGGTTGCAGTTGACCATCACCGCCTCGTAGCCGGCGTCCTGCAGCGCCATGACGGCGTGCACGCAGGAGTAGTCGAACTCGATGCCCTGGCCGATCCGGTTCGGGCCCGAGCCGAGGATCAGCACCGCCGGCTTCTCCCGCGGCTCCACCTCGGTCTCCTCGTCGTAGGACGAGTAGTGGTACGGCGTGCGGGCGGCGAACTCGGCGGCGCAGGTGTCGACGGTCTTGTAGACCGGCCGGATGCCGAGGCGCCAGCGCAGGGTGCGGACGCCGTCCTCTCCGGCGAGCTCCGGGCGCAGGGCCGCGACCTGCCGGTCGCTCAGCCCGTGCCGCTTCGCGCGGCGCAGCAGCGCCGCGGTGATCGCCGGCGCGTCGCGGACCTCGGCGGCGACCTCCTGGACGAGCGCGATCTGGTCGACGAACCACGGGTCGAAGCCACTGGCCTCGGCGACCTGCTCGACCGTGGCACCGGCGGCCAGCGCCTGCTCGGCGACGTAGAGCCGGCCGTCGACCGGGGTGCGCAGCACCTCGAGCAGTTCCTCGGCAGACCGGGTCTCGGCCGGGCCGGTCCAGAAGCCGGCGACCTTGGTCTCCGTGGACCGCATGGCCTTGCCCAGTGCCTCGGGGAAGTTGCGCCCCATGGCCATGACCTCGCCGACGCTCTTCATCGTCGTGGTCAGCCGGGGGTCGGCGCCGGGGAACTTCTCGAACGCGAACCGCGGGATCTTCACCACGACGTAGTCCAGCGTCGGCTCGAACGCCGCCGGGGTGACCCCGGTGATGTCGTTGGTGATCTCGTCGAGCGTGTAGCCGATGGCGAGCTTGGCCGCGATCTTGGCGATCGGGAAGCCGGTGGCCTTGGAGGCGAGCGCGGAGGACCGCGACACCCGCGGGTTCATCTCGATGACGACCAGCCGGCCGTCGGCGGGGTTGACCGCGAACTGGATGTTGCAGCCGCCGGTGTCGACGCCGACGGCGCGGAGGACGTCGATGCCGACGTCGCGCATCCGCTGGTACTCGCGGTCGGTGAGGGTCATCGCCGGCGCGACGGTCACCGAGTCGCCGGTGTGCACGCCCATCGCGTCGATGTTCTCGATCGAGCAGATGACCACCACGTTGTCGCTGCGGTCGCGCATCAGCTCGAGCTCGTACTCCTTCCAGCCCAGCACCGACTCCTCGATGAGGACGGTGTGCACCGGGGAGTCCGCCAGGCCGTGCCCGGCCATGCGGCGCAGCTGCGCCTCGTCGGTGGCGAAGCCCGAGCCCAGGCCGCCCATCGTGAAGGACGGCCGGATGACGACGGGGTAGCCGACCTCCTCGGCGGTGGCGATCGCCTCCTCGACGGTCGAGCAGACCGTGGAGCGAGGGGCGTCGGCGCCGATCGACCGCACGATGTCCTTGAACATCTGCCGGTCCTCGCCGCGGTTGATCGCGTCGACGTCGGCGCCGATCAGCTGGACGCCGTACTTCTCCAGGACGCCGTTCTCGAACAGGCCGATCGCGATGTTGAGCGCCGTCTGCCCGCCGAGGGTGGCCAGCAGCGCGTCGGGACGCTCCTTGGCGATGACCTTCTCGACGAACTCCGGCGTCAGGGGCTCGATGTAGGTGGCGTCGGCGACCTCGGGGTCGGTCATGATCGTCGCCGGGTTGCTGTTCACCAGGCTGACCCGCAGGCCCTCCGCGCGCAGCACGCGGCAGGCCTGGGTGCCGGAGTAGTCGAACTCGGCGGCCTGGCCGATGAGGATCGGCCCGGAGCCGATCACCATGACGTGCTGGATGTCGGTGCGCTTCGGCATCAGTTCTGCTCTCCCGTGCTGTGCTCCACGACAGGAGCCGGGGTCACGGCGGTCCCGCCGTTCCGGGTGGTCTCCATCAGGTCCACGAACCGCTGGAACAGCGGCGCCGCGTCGTGCGGGCCGGCCGCGGACTCCGGGTGGAACTGGACGCTGAACGCCGGCGCCTCGGTGAGCCGCAGGCCCTCGACCACGTCGTCGTTCAGGCCGACGTGGCTGACCTCCACCGGGCCGTAGGGCGTGTCGGTGGGCCGGTCGAGCGGGGCGTCGACGGCGAAGCCGTGGTTGTGGCTGGTCACCCGCACCGTGCCGCTGACCCGGTCGAGCACCGGCTGGTTGAGCCCGCGGTGGCCGAAGCGCAGCTTGTAGGTGCCCAGGCCCAGCGCCCGGCCGAGGATCTGGTTGCCGAAGCAGATGCCGAACAGCGGCCGGCCGGCGTCGAGGACGCCCTGGACCGCGCGGACGGCGTAGTCGGCCGCCGCCGGGTCGCCCGGGCCGTTGGAGAGGAAGACCCCGTCCGGGCCCGCCGCGAGCAGCTCCTCGGCGGTGGCCGTCGAGGGCAGGACGTGCGTCTCGACGCCGAGCTCGGCCAGGTGCCGCGGGGTGGCGGTCTTGATGCCCAGGTCGAGGGCGGCGATGGTGAACCGCTTCTCCCCCACCGCCGGCACGACGTAGGCCTCGCCGGTGCTGACCGTGGGCGCGAGGTCCGCGCCGGTCATGCTGTCGGCCGCCTGGACACGGGCCAGCAGCGCCTCGGCGTCCAGCTCGGTGCTGATGCCGGCCCGCATCGCCCCGCGCTCGCGCAGGTGCCGGGTGAGCGCGCGGGTGTCGATGCCGCTGATCCCGACGACGCCCTGGGCGACCAGTTCGTCGTCCAGGCTGCCGGTCGCGCGCCAGTTCGCCGGCCGCCGGGCCGGGTCGCGGACGACGAACCCGGCCACCCACATGCGGGAGCTCTCGTCGTCCTCGCCGTTCACGCCGGTGTTCCCGATGTGCGGGGCGGTCATGGTGACGATCTGACCGGCGTAGCTGGGGTCGGTCAGCGTCTCCTGGTAGCCGGTCATGCCGGTGGCGAACACCGCCTCGCCGACCGTCGTCCCCGTCGCGCCGTAGGTGTCGCCCCGGAACGTCCTGCCGTCCTCGAGCACGAGGATCGCGTCACTCACCGCTGTGCCTTTCCATCCAGAACGGTCGGGACGCCCCGCAGGAACGTCGCGACCACGCGGCCGGGGAGCTCCCGGCCGGCATACGGGCTGTTGCGGCTGCGGCTGGCCAGCGCGGCCGGGTCGACGACCGACCGGCCCGTGGGGTCCAGCAGCACCAGGTTGGCCGGCTCGCCCGGGGCGATCGGGCGGCCGTGCCCGGTCAGGCGGCCGATGGCGGCCGGGCGGACCGACATGCGGTCGGCGACGCCGGCCCAGTCGAGCAGGCCGGTCTCCACCATCGTGTCCTGCACGATCGCCAGCGCCTGCTCCAGCCCGAGCATGCCGGGCCGGGCCTGCGCCCACTCGCACTCCTTGTCCTCCACGGCGTGCGGCGCGTGGTCGGTGGCTACGCAGTCGATCGTCCCGTCGGCCAGCCCGGCGCGGACCGCCTCGACGTCGGCATCGGTGCGCAGCGGCGGGTTCACCTTGAACACGGGGTCGTAGCCCTCGGCGCAGGCGTCGGTGAGCAGCAGGTGGTGCGGGGTGACCTCCGCGGTGACGTCGACCCCGCGGGCCTTGGCCCAGCGCAGGATCTCCACCGACCCGGCGGTCGAGACGTGGCAGATGTGCAGCCGCGCGCCGACGTGCTGGGCCAGCAGCACGTCGCGGGCGATGATCGCCTCCTCCGCGGCGGCCGGCCAGCCGGTCAGGCCGAGCTTCGCCGAGCGGTCCCCCTCGTGCATCTGGGCGCCGACGGTGAGCCGCGGCTCCTCGGCGTGCTGGGCGACGACGCCGTCGAGGGCCTTCACGTACTCCAGCGCCCGCCGCATGAGGGCCGGGTCGCTGACGCAGATGCCGTCGTCGGAGAAGACCCGCACGCGGGCGGCGGAGTCGGCCATCGCGCCGAGCTCGGCCAGCCGCTCGCCCTTCAGGCCCACGGTCACCGCCCCGACCGGGACGACGTCCACCAGGCCGGCCTCCTGGCCCAGCCGCCACACCTGCTCGACGACGCCGGCGGTGTCGGCCACCGGGTCGGTGTTGGCCATGGCGTGGACGGCGGTGAAGCCACCGAGTGCCGCGGCCCGGCTGCCCGTCTCGACCGTCTCGGCGTCCTCGCGGCCGGGCTCGCGCAGATGGGTGTGCAGGTCGACCAGCCCGGGCAGGGCGACGAGCCCGGTCGCGTGGACGACCTCGGCGCCCGTCGCGGACAGGCTCTCGCCGACGGCGGCGATCCGGCCGTCCTTGATCAGCAGGTCGGCGGGGTCGCCGCCGAGGACGCGCGCCCCCTTGATCAGGTACGAGCTCATGCGGGAGCGCCTCCGAGCAGCAGGTACAGGACGGCCATGCGCACCGAGACGCCGTTGCCGACCTGCTCGACGATGGTGGAGCGCACCGAGTCGGCGACCTCCGCGGCGATCTCCATGCCGCGGTTCATCGGACCGGGGTGCATGACGATGGCGTCGTCGCCGAGGGCGGCCATCCGCCGGGCGTCGAGGCCGTAGCGGCGGCTGTACTCGCGGGCGCTCGGGAAGAACGAGGCGTTCATCCGCTCCGCCTGGACCCGCAGCATCATCACGACGTCGGCCTTGGGCAGGACGGCGTCCAGGTCGTAGGAGACCTCCGCCGGCCAGCTGCCCACGCCCACCGGCAGCAGGGTCGGCGGGGCGACGAGCGTGACCTCGGCGCCCAGCGTGTGCAGCAGCCGCACGTTGGACCGGGCCACCCGGCTGTGCAGCACGTCGCCGACGACCGCGACCCGCACACCCTCGAGCCGGCCCAGCCGGTGCCGGATCGTGTACGCGTCGAGCAGCGCCTGCGTGGGGTGCTCGTGGGTGCCGTCGCCGGCGTTGACCACGCTGCCGCGGACCCACGACGCCAACTGGTGCGGGGCACCGGAGGCACCGTGCCGGATGACGATGGCGTCGCTGCCCATCGCTTCCAGGGTCAGCGCGGTGTCCTTGAGGCTCTCGCCCTTGGAGACGCTGCTGCCCTTGGCCGAGAAGTTGATGACGTCGGCACTCAGTCGCTTGGCGGCGAGCTCGAAGCTGATCCGGGTGCGGGTGGAGTCCTCGTAGAAGAGGTTGACCACGGTGCGCCCGCGCAGCGTCGGCAGCTTCTTGACCTCGCGGCCGGACAGCGCCGCCTCGATCTGCGCCGCGGTGTCGAGCACGAGCGTGGCGTCGGCCAGGTCGAGGTCCGCGGCCTCCAGCAGGTGGCGCTTCACGGCCTCTCCTCCGGCTCGGTGACGCGGACCTCGTCGGCGCCGTCGGTCTCGGCCAGCCGCACCTTGACCGACTGGGTGCGCGAGGTCGGGACGTTCTTGCCGACGTAGTCCGCGCGGATCGGCAGCTCGCGGTGGCCGCGGTCGATGAGCACCGCCAGCTGCACCGCCCGCGGCCGGCCCAGGTCGCGCAGCGCGTCCAGGGCGGCGCGCACCGAGCGGCCGGAGAAGAGGACGTCGTCCACGAGCACCACCAGCCGGCCGTCGATGCCGCCGTCGGGCAGCACCGTGTCCTCCAGCGCCCGGACCCCGCGCAACCGCAGGTCGTCCCGGTACAGGGTGATGTCGACGGTGCCGACGTCGATCGCCGTCCCGGAGAACGCCTCGACGCGGGCGGCCAGCCGGCGGGCCAGCGGGGCGCCGCGGGTGGGGATGCCGACCAGGACCAGATCGGCGAGGCCGTTGCCGGCCTTCTCGATCAGCTGGTGGGCCATCCGGTCGACCACGCGGGCGACGTCGGCGGCGGAGAGCAGCGCTCCGGGCGCTGCGGGACCACGAGGGTCACGGCTGCTGGACGCAGCCGGGGGCGAGCCGGCCATCAGGCCTCCTTCCCCGCCTCACCGGACGGGTCGTTAAAGGAGTGGGTTGGACCGGCGACCACCGTACTGCACCCCTCGGTGTGACCCCGATCGCGCGGGAGGGGGCCGGCAGCGACCCCGGGAACCGCGTCCGGGCGCCGCGCGTCAATCTCCCCGGGACCGTCCCCGCTGGTCCAAGATGTGGTCCCGCAGGGAGAGCCCGCTGTTGCCGGGACCGACGTACCAGTACGGTGAGTGACGACAGCGCCCCACGAACGACGACGGACAGTGAGCGACACGGGATGAGCACCGACTACTCGCGGGCCCTGGGCGCCCGGCTCCGCGCTATCCGCAACCAGCAGGGTCTCTCCCTGCAGGGCGTGGAGGACAAGTCGCACGGTCGCTGGAAGGCGGTCGTCGTCGGCTCCTACGAGCGCGGCGACCGCGCCGTCACCGTGCAGCGGCTCTCCGAGCTCGCGGTGTTCTACGGCGTGCCGGTCTCCGAGCTGCTGCCCGACCCGCGGCCGAGCTCGGCGGTCGTCGGGACGACCAAGATCGTGCTGAACCTGGAGTCGCTGGGCTCGCTGCCCGCCGACGAGGCCGGCCCGCTCGCCCGCTACGCCTCGACGATCCAGGCGCAGCGCCACGACTACAACGGCAAGGTGCTCAGCATCCGGGCCGAGGACCTCAAGTCGCTGGCGATCATCTACGACATGAGCCCCGACGAGCTGACCAGCCGGCTCATCGAGTGGGGCGTCCTCTCCCCCGGCATGGAGGGCATCGCCGGCAACGGCGACGAGGACGAGGAGCTCAACCCCAATTGGGAGCGCCGCCGCGCGCCGCGCTGACGCCGCCCCCTTCCTGCGCGCTCCACGAAGGCCCCTGCCGATCTCGGCGGGGGCCTTCGTCGTCCTCGGGGTTCCGGCTCGCCCGCGTTCTGGCTTGCGGCCGCCGGCGGCCCGGCTGTGCCAGGGTGCCGCATGCCCGTCGTGCAGATGACCGCGGTGTCGAAGACCTACCGGCGACGCGGCCGGCCGGGACAGAAGGCGCTCGACGGCCTGGACCTCGTGGTCGACAGCGGCGGGGTGCACGGCTTCCTCGGGCCGAACGGCTCGGGCAAGACGACCTCCATCCGCGTGCTCCTCGGGCTGGTCGCCCCCGACGGCCGCCCCGACATCCGGCTGCTCGACCGGCCGGTCCCTGCCGGGCTGCCGGACGTGATCGGCGGGGTCGGCGCGCTGGTGGAGACCCCGCTGTTCTTCCCCGGCTTCTCCGGGCGGCTCAACCTCCAGCTGCTGGCCGAGGCGGCCGGCCTGCCCCGCACGCGCGTCGAGGAGTGCCTGGAGATCGTCGACCTCCGCGACCGCGCCGCCGACCGCTTCAAGGGCTACTCGCTGGGCATGAAGCAGCGGCTGGGCATCGCCGCCGCGCTGCTGAAGTCCCCGCGGCTGCTGATCCTCGACGAGCCGAGCAACGGGCTGGACCCCGCCGGGATCCGTGACGTGCGCGAGCTGATCCGCCGGCTCGGCCGCGACGGGCGGACGACGGTGCTGCTGTCGTCGCACCTGCTCGCCGAGATCCAGCAGGTCTGCGACTCGGTCTCCATCCTCGCCCGCGGACGCTGCGTCGCGACCGGCCCGGTCAGCGAGGTGCTGGCCCGCGGCTCCAGCGGCGCGGTCCGGATCCGGGTGCCCGACGCCGCCACGGCCGCCGCCGTGCTGGGCGCCGCCGACTTCGCGGTCTCCCCGCCCGAGGCCCCCGACGGCCGGACCCTGCTCGTCCACTCCGCCCCGGCGCCCGGCGACATCACCCGGGCCCTGGCGGAGCAGGGCATCTACCTGGAGGAGCTCACCCCCGTGGCCGCCGACCTCGAGAGCGCGTTCCTGGCGCTGACCGGTGATCCCGTGCCCACGCCGCCGTCCGCCGCCGGCCCGTCCGCCGGGACGCCGGCATGAGCGCCGTCGCCGAGCACCCGCACCCCGCTCCGCCGGAGCCCACCGAGCGGCGTCCGCGGGCCGCCGGCCTGCTGCGGGCCGAGCTGCACCGGTTCCGCTCCCGCCGCTTCATCCAGGTGCTCGTGGCCCTGACCGTCGTCGGGTTCGTCGTCGCGACGGTCATCGGGCTGCTGAACTTCGGCAGCCCCACGGACGCCGACTACGCCGACGCCCGCGCGGAGGCGGAGCGGGTTGTCTCGGAGCAGGCGGGTTTCCGCGAGCAGTGCCTCGCCGACCCGGGCATCCCGGACGACGTCACCCCCGAGGAGTGGTGCGGCCCCGAGCTGACCCTGGAGGAGATCGGTGGCCCGGAGGCGTTCCTCGACGAGGCCCCGTTCGACCTGGCCGAGTCCGCGACCGACGGCGCCCTGGCCGTCGCCGCGCTGGGGGCGGCGCTGGCCTTCCTGATCGGCGCCACCTGGATCGGGGCCGAGTGGTCGACCCGGTCGATCGTCGCGCTGCTCTTCTGGGTGCCCCGCCGGATGACGGTCGTGGGCACCAAGCTCGCCGTGCTCGGCGTCGCCGCCGTCGCCTTCGGGGTGCTCACCCAGGCGCTGTGGCTGGCGATGGCCGGCGTCTGGCGGGCCGCCGTCGGCACCGACGAGGCGCTGCCCGACGGGTTCTGGACCGCGGTGCTGCAGACCCAGGCGCGCGGGGTCCTGCTCACGGTGTTCGCCGCCCTGCTCGGCTTCGGCCTGGCCAACCTGGTGCGCAACACCGGCGCCGCGCTCGGCATCGCGTTCGTCTACGTGGTGGTCGTGGAGAACGCGGTCCGGGTCCTGCGTCCGCACTGGGACCCGTTCCTGCTGACCACCAACGCGGTGGGCCTGGTGCAGGACGGTGGCCTGACGCTCCAGTTCTTCGACGACACCGCGATCCAGCCCACCGAGTACCTCGTCGGTCACGTGCAGGCGACCCTGCTGCTCACCGCAGTCACGGTCGTCGTCATCGGCGTCGGCACCTGGCTGTTCGCCCGCCGCGACCTCTCCTGAGCCGCACACAGGCTTCTGCAAGCAGGCTGCAAGGGAACTGTCAGTGGGTACACCTAGCGTCCTCGGTGAGTCACAGCCCGCGACATCGAGGAGTTCCCGTGCCCGCTCCCCTGACCCCGCCGACCACCGACGACCGCGACCTCTACCTGGCCGCCTCCCGCCGCGCCGCGCTCCGCCGGGTGCACCGCCGGCAGTCCAGCGCGCGGATGGCCGCGATGCTCGCGGCCGCCGCCCCGCGGTCCGGCCGCTGAGGGTCAGCGGCGGAGGCCGTGGACACGGAACGGTGGCTTACGCGGGGACCTCGGCGTCGAGGATCGCCCCGAGCACGCCGTTGACGAACGAGGGCGAGTCGTCGGTGGAGAGCGTCCGCGCCAGCTCGACCGCCTCGTCGATGACGACCGCGTCGGGCACGTCGTCGGCCCACAGCAGCTCGAAGGTCGCCATGCGCAGGATCGCGCGGTCCACGTCGGGCAACCGCGGCAGCGTCCAGCCGCGCGCGTGGGTGTCGATCAGCCCGTCGATGCGGGCGCCGTGCTCCACCACACCCTCGACCAGCCGCACCGTGTGCTCGGCGACCGGCGGCTGCCCCTCGGCGATGCGGTCACGCAGCACGACCAGCGCGTCGATGCCCCGCAGATCGGCCTCGTAGAGGACGTCGACGGCGCGCTTGCGGGCCTTGCTGCGGGCAGCCATGCGAGGTCGGTCGGTCCGGGAGGGCGTCAGTTGACGCGGCCGAGGTACCGGCCGTCCCGGGTGTCGACCTTGAGCTTGTCGCCGGTGTTGATGAACAGCGGGACCTGGATCTGCGCGCCGGTCTCCAGGGTGGCCGGCTTCGTGCCGCCGGTGGAGCGGTCGCCCTGCAGGCCCGGGTCGGTGTGCTGCACCACGAGCTCGAGGGTCACCGGCAGCTCGACGTACAGCGGGGTCCCGTCGTGCACGGCGACGACGGCCTCGGTGTTCTCGAGCAGGTAGTCCGCGCCGCCGCCGACGGTCGCCTCCGGCACGTGGATCTGGTCGAAGGTGTCGCCGTCCATGAAGACGAAGTCGGTGCCGTCCTTGTACAGGTACGTCATGTTCCGCTTGTCGACGGTCGCGGTCTCGACCTTCGTGCCGGCGTTGAAGGTCTTGTCCACGACCTTGCCCGAGAGCACGTTCTTCAGCGTCGTCCGCACGAAGGCGCCGCCCTTGCCGGGCTTGACGTGCTGGAACTCGGTGACGGCCCAGAGCTGGCCGTCGAGGTTGAGGACCAGGCCGTTCTTCAGGTCGTTGGTGGTAGCCATCTAGAGAACCAGCAGTTCCTTGCTCGTGAGGGTCAACAACTCGGGCTCGTCGTCGGTGACGACCAGGGTGTCCTCGATCCGGACACCGCCGTGGCCGGGCAGGTACACACCCGGCTCCACCGTGACGGCCATGCCGGCGGTCAGCGTACCCGCGCCGAGCGGGCCGATGCCCGGCGCCTCGTGGATCTCCAGGCCCACGCCGTGCCCCAGGCCGTGCGAGAAGTGCTCGGCGTGGCCCGCGGCGGCGATCACGTCGCGGGCGGCGGCGTCCACGGCGACGACGTCGGCACCGACGGCGAGCGCGGCCCGGCCGGCCGCCTGCGCGGCCGCGACCAGCTCGTACACCTCGCGCTGCCAGTCGGCCGCCTGCCCCAGGACCAGCGTGCGGGTCATGTCGGAGTGGTAGCCGTCGACCGTGGCGCCGAAGTCCAGCTTCAGGAAGTCGCCCTCGCGCAGCACGGTGGCGTCGGGCCGGTGGTGCGGGATCGCGGAGTTGGCGCCGGCGGCCACGATGGTCTCGAACGACGGGCCCTCGGCGCCCAGGTACATCATCCGGGCGTCGAGCTCCCGGCCGACCTGCAGCTCCGTGCGACCGGGGCGCAGCGCTCCCTCGGCGGCCAGCTCGGCCAGGGCCGTGTCGGCCACGGCGCAGGCCCGCCGCAGGGCGTCCACCTCGTCGGCGTCCTTGACCGCGCGCAGCGCCTCGACCGCCCGGCGGACGCTCGTCAGCTCCGGCACGGTGCCGCCCGCGGCCGCGTCGGCCAGCACCTTCTCCAGGCCGGCGAGCCCGTCGACGGTGACGACGTGGCTCTCGAAGCCGATCCGGCCGGCGCCGCCCCGGACCGCGGCCCGGGCGAGCCCGGCCACCGTCGCGCGGTCGACCAGCACCTCGACGTCGGGCACCTGGGTCGCGGCCTGCGTGGTGTAGCGGCCGTCGGTGCCGAACAGGTCGGGGGCATCGGTCCGCAGCAGCAGCGCCCCGTTGGACCCGGTGAAGCCGGTCAGGTAGCGCACGTTCAGCAGCTCGGTGATGAGGACGGCGTCCAGCCCGCGCTCGGCGGCGATGGCGCGCAGTCGGTCCCGGCGGCCGGCGGTGTCCATGCTCATCGGGCGTCCCGGGCGGCGAGCCACCGCAGGGCGAGCACGTAGCCGTCGATGCCCAGACCGGCGATCACCCCGGAGGCGACCGGCGAGACGTAGGAGTGCCGGCGGAAGTCCTCCCGGGCGTGCACGTTGCTGATGTGCACCTCGACCACCGGCGCGGTGGCCGCGGCCAGGGCGTCCCGGAGCACCACCGAGGTGTGCGTCCAGCCGCCGGGGTTGACGACGATGGGGTCGCCGGCGTCGGTCGCCGCGTGCACCCAGCGCAGCAGCTCGCCCTCGTCGTCGGTCTGGCGCACCTGCACGTGCAGGCCGAGCTGGGCGGCGGAGGCCTCGAGCAGCTCCACCAGCTGGACGTGCGTCGTCGTCCCGTAGACCTCGGGCTCCCGGGTGCCGAGCCGGCCGAGGTTGGCGCCGTTGAGCACCTGGATCGTCACGCTGTCTCCTCACTGACGGCGGCCCAGGCCGCGTCGAGCCATGCCTGGTCGGGGTCGGTCAGGATGCGCGGGTTGCCCATGCCGTCGAGGACGACGAAGCGCAGCGACGCCCCCCGGGCCTTCTTGTCGATCCGCATGACGCCCTGCAGCGTCGCCCAGTCGCCGGCGTAGCGGACGGGCAGCCCGATCGCCTCGACCAGCGTCCGGTGTCGGTCGGCCTCGGCGCGGCTCAGCAGTCCGGCCTGCGCGCCGAGCTCGGCGGCGAACACCAGCCCGACGCCGACGGCCTCGCCGTGCCGCCAGCCGAAGTCCTCCACCCGCTCGATCGCATGGGCCAGGGTGTGCCCGTAGTTGAGGAACTCGCGGCGGCCGGTGTCGAACAGGTCCTCGCCCACGGCGTCGGCCTTGACCTGGACGGCGCGCTCGATCAGCTCGGCGGTGTCGCGCCGGCCGGTCGGATCGGCCTCGAGCAGCTCGAGGATGCGGCCGTCGGCGATGAAGCCGCACTTGACGACCTCCGCCAGCCCCGACACGAACTCCGCCTCCGGCAGCCCGGCGAGGACGTCGGTGTCGACCAGCACCCCGGCCGGGGGGTGGAACGCGCCGACGAGGTTCTTGCCGGCGCCGGTGTTGATGCCGGTCTTGCCCCCGACGGCGGCGTCGACCATGCCGAGCAGGCTGGTCGGCAGGTGCACCACGCGGACCCCGCGGGTCCAGGTGGCGGCGAGGAACCCGGCGAGGTCGGTGACCGCTCCCCCGCCGACCCCGACGACGGCGTCGGTGCGGGTCAGCCCGAGCCGGCCGAACTCCTCCCACGCGCCGGCGGCGACCTCCGCGGTCTTGGCGGCCTCGCCGTCCGGCACGACGACGGCCTCGGCGGCCACGCCGGCGGTCTGCAGCGTCTCGACCGCGGCGCCGGCCAGGGCGGCCAGCGGTGCCGAGTGCACGACGACGGCGCGGGCGGTCCCGGCGAGGAGCAGCGCGAGCTCGGTCTGCGCGCCGGGGCCGATGACGACCTCGTACGGCTTGTCCCCGGCGACCCCGACCCGCCTCACCGGGCCTCCCCCGGCGCGCCCGCGGAGGCGGGGAGGACGGCGAGCACCTCGGCGACGACCTCCGGCGACGGGCGGTCCCCGGTGGACACCGTGGCGGTGGCGACCTCGGCGTAGAGCGGGTCGCGCTCGGCGAGCATGGTGCGCAGCATCGCCCGCGGGTTGACCGCCAGCAGCGGGCGGTCGCGGTTGAACCCGGCACGCTTCGCGGCCGTGGCGAGGTCGACGTCCAGCCGGACGACGGCGCCGCCGGCCCGGCCGTGGGCGACCAGCAACGCGCGGGTGGCGGCGGAGAGCACCGCGCCGCCACCGAGTGCCAGGACGCCGTCGTGCTCGACCAGCGCGCGGGCCACCGCGGCCTCCTCCAGTTCCCGGAAGTACGCCTCGCCGCGGTCGACGAACAGGTCGGAGACGCGGCTGCCGGTGGCGGCCTCGACGTCGGCGTCGGTGTCGCGGAACCCGACGCCCAGCGCCGCAGCCACCGCCCGGCCCACCGTCGTCTTGCCCGAGGTGGGCGGCCCGACGAGGACCAGCACGGGCCCGCTCATCTGATCGGCAGGGCGTCGAGGTAGGCGCGGGCGTTGCGCCGGGTCTCGGCCACCGAGTCGCCGCCGAACTTCTCCAGGGCGGCGTCGGCCAGCACGAGGGCGACCATCGCCTCCATCACCACCGAGCCACGGGGCACGGCGCAGGCGTCGCTGCGCTGGTTGATGGCCACGGCGGCGTCCATGGTCGCGACGTCGACGGTGGCCAGCGCCCGCGGCACGGTGGAGATGGGCTTCATCGCCGCGCGCACCCGCAGCACGTCGCCGTTGGTCATGCCGCCCTCGATGCCGCCGGCGCGGTCGGACAGCCGCTGGATCCGGCCGTCGCTCAGGACGATCTCGTCGTGGGCCACCGAGCCGCGGCGGCGGGCGGTCTCCAGCCCGTCGCCGACCTCCACCGCCTTGACCGACTGCACGCCCATGAGCGCGCCGGCCAGCCGCGAGTCCAGCCGGCGGTCCCAGTGCACGTGGCTGCCCAGGCCCGGCGGCAGGCCGTGCACGACGACCTCGACGACCCCGCCGAGGGTGTCGCCGTTCTTGCGGACGTCGTCGATCTCGGCCGTCATCGCCTCGCTGGTGGCCGGGTCGGCGCAGCGGACCGGGTCCTCGTCGATGCGCGGGTTGTCCCCCGGCCCCGGGACGACGCCGTCGGGGACCACGACCGGTCCGATCGCGACGACGTGGCTGACCACCTCGACGTCGAGGGCCTGGCGCAGGAACGCCTTGGCGATCGCGCCGAGCGCCACCCGGGCCGCGGTCTCCCGGGCACTGGCCCGCTCGAGCACCGGCCGGGCGTCGTCGAAGCCGTACTTCTGCATCCCGGGCAGGTCGGCGTGGCCGGGGCGCGGACGGGTCAGCGGGGCGTTGCGGGCCTGACCGGCGAGCACCTCGGGGTCGACCGGGTCGGCGGCCATGACCGTGGACCACTTGGGCCACTCGGTGTTGCCGACCTGCACCGCGATCGGCCCACCCTGGGTGCGGCCGTGGCGGACGCCGCCGGTGAGGGAGACCTCGTCCTGCTCGAACGTCATCCGCGCGCCCCGGCCGTGGCCCAGGCGGCGGCGGGCGAGGTCGAGGTCGAGGTCGGAGGTCTGCACGGCGACGCCGGCCGGCAGCCCCTCCAGGATGGCGGTGAGCTGGGGGCCGTGCGACTCACCGGCGGTCAGCCAGCGCAACATGCGCGTGATTCTGCCAGTAGCCGGACGGCTGCCCGCTCAGCCGACCAGCGGCGGTGCGCCGAGTGCCAGCGCGAGGGCCGCGCCGACCAGCAGCGGGGGGCCGAAGGGGACGGCGGTCCGCCAGCCGGCCCGCCGGGTGGCGAGGAGCAGCAGCGACATCACCGCTCCGGTCAGCAGCCCCAGGAAGACCCCTGCCAGCAGGACGCCCCAGCCGGCCCAGCCCAGCAGCAGGCCGAGCAGCCCGAGCAGTTTCACGTCGCCGAAGCCGAGGCCTGCGGGCGAGGCGATCCGCGCCGCCGCGGCGAGCGCGAAGGCGACGCCCGCCGCGAGGACGCCGCGGGCGAGCGCCGGCCAGCTGCCGGTGGCGACCGCGTCGATGACCAGCGCCGTGAGGCACGCGGCGACCGCGGGCAGCAGCACCCGGTCGGGCAGCCGGTGCACCGCCAGGTCGACACCGGCGAGCACCAGGCCGGCTCCGGCCGCCCAGCCCAGCGCGACCGCGGCGGGGCGGACGCCGGTCAGCTCCAGCACCCCGGCCACCAGCGCCCCGAGGCCGACGACGGCGGCGAGGGTGGCGACCGGCCGGGGCCGCGCGTCCTCGTCCGCACGGGCGAGGCGGACGCCGCGCCGGGCCAGCCACGGTCCGACGGCCAGCGCGCAGACCGCGGCGACGGCCGCGACGATCGGCGGGTCGAGCGGCACGCCGAGGGTGCCGAGGGCGCTCAGTGCCCCGCTCCCGGGCGCGACTCCAGCGCCCGGCGCATGTCCTCGATCGGCGCCGGGTGCCCGGTCATGAGCTCCACCTGGGCGGTCGCCTGCCAGAAGAGGACCTCCAGGCCGCTGATCACCTGCCCGCCGGCGGCGCCGACCGCCCCGGCCAGCGGCGTGGGCCACGGCGCGTACAGCACGTCGAGCACGGTCTGCCCGGCCCGCCAGCCGAGGTCGACCAGCGCCGGCTGACCGTCGATCGGGACGGTGCTGACCACCACCGGCGCGGTCACGACCGCACCGGCCAGGCGGGAGACCGTGGCCGGGACGCCGAGGGCGTCGAGCACCCGGGTGACCTCACCCGCCCGGGCCGGCTCCCGGACGACGACGTCGACCCGCTCGGCCCCGAGGGACGCCAGCGCCACGGCCGCCGCGACCGCCGTCCCGCCCGCGCCCAGGATGGCGGCGTGCGGGACCTGCTCGGCACCACCGAGCTGCAGCGCCATGCCGATGCCGCCGACGTCGGTGTTCTCCGCCCGCCAGCCCCCGGCCCCGGTGCGCACCAGCGTGTTGGCCGCCCCGAGCAGCGCCGGCAGCCGGTCCACCTCGTCGGCGGCCCGGACGGCGGCCTGCTTGCACGGCATGGTGACCGAGAAGCCCCGCCACTCCGGCCCGAGCCCCGCGATGAGGTCGGCCACCTGGTCGGCGCCCACGTCGAGCGCGTCGTAGGTCCAGTCGGTGAGACCCAGTGCGGCGTAGGCCGCCCGGTGCAGCAGGGGGGAGAGCGAGTGCGTCACCGGGCGGCCTAGGACGGCCGCGCGCATCAGTTCGGGTTGTCCCGCAGCCACTGCTGGAACAGCGCCACGTTCGCCGCGTGCTCGTCGGCGGTCACCGCGAACCGGGTCTCCCCGGTGTCGAGGTTCACCGTGACGAAGTAGATCCACGGACCCGGGGTCGGATTGAGCACCGCGTTGAGCGCGTCCTCACCCGGGTTGCCGATCGCTCCGGGCGGCAGCCCGCGGGCGTAGTAGGTGTTGTAGGGCGAGGGGTTGGCGCGGTCCTCGGCGGTGGTGGTGACGCCGTCCTTGCCGCTGGCGTAGTTGACCGTGCTGTCCAGCTGCAGCGGCATGCCGATGGCGATCCGGTTGTCCAGCACCTGGGCCACCATGCCCATGTCCTCGGGCGACGCGGCCTCGGCCTGCACCAGGCTGGCCTCGGTGATCACCCGGAGGCGCTGGTCCTCGGGCACGCCGAGCTCGTCGAGCGTCTGCACGGTCCGGGCCACCATCGCCTGCAGCATCTGCTGCGGCGTGGTCGCGGGCTCGAAGTCGTAGGTGGCCGGGAACAGCCAGCCCTCGGCCAGGCCGTTCGCGTAGGCCGGCAGCCCGAGCGCGACCGGGTCGGCGGCGACGGCGTTCAGCTCCTCGATCGGCGTCTCGGTCTCCTCCGCCAGGCGCTGGAGCACCCGCGCCACCGTGAAGCCCTCGGGGATCGTGACCCGGGAGAACAGCCGGGTGGCCGGGTCGAGCAGGAGGTCGAGGGCGGCCGCGCCGCTCATCTGCTGGCGCATGCCGTACACGCCCGGCTGGATGCCCGTGGCGGCGGGACGGGTCTCCGCCGCGTCCACGAACGGCCCGACGGAGGCGATGACGTCGGCCTCCACCAGCGTCGACCCGATGTCGCTGAGGGTGTCGCCCTCCTCGACGCGGATGTCCACGCTGCCGGTGCCCTGGCCGGTGTAGTCCTCGTCGGCGGGGTTGACCAGGTCGATCAGCGCCTTGCCGCCGAAGACGATGCCGGCGACGAGGGCGGCGAGGACGACCAGCGACAGGACCACGGCGACCGGACGGCGGCGGCGCGGCTTGGCGTCGTCCCCCGCGGCGTGGTCGTCGTCGTGCGCGGAGTCGTGCTCCTCGTGGTGCTCGGCGGCGCGACGCGCGCGGCGGGACCGCCGCGGGTGGTCGTCGGCGACGACGACCTCGAGGCCACCGGTGTGGTCGTCGAAGAGGGACTCGGCGTCCTCCTCGGCGTGGGCGTCGACCGGCGGGGGCGGCGGAGTCCCGGCGACCGCGGGGTGGGCCACGGTCGGGGCGTCGTCGGGGTCCACGGGAGCGCCGTCGGTGCGGCGCTGCATCCGGGACCAGGTGCTCCGGGGACGCGGGGGCAGCGGCGCGCCGGGGCCGGCCGGCTCTCCCGGCGGCGGCGGGGGCGTGCCGTCGCCCAGCCCGGGCATGCGCCCGGTCGCGTCGTCCGAGGAGGAGTCGGCGGACGAGGAGGAGTGCCGGGCGTAGTCGGCGATCGGGAAGTCGGGCGCCTCGTGGCGGTCGATCACGCCGGCGCGGCGCCGGGGAGGCGCCGGGGCCGGAGGCGCCCACTCCGCCGGTGCGGGCCGGGCGGGGGCCTGCTGGCGGGGCAGGCCGGCGGCCCACGCGCTCAGCGACTGCCCGGCGGCGTCGGGCGCCGCGTGCTGGCCCCGCCCACCGGGCGGGGTCGGCAACGTCACGAGCGCGCCCGTTGGGCGTCGAGATAGGTCTGGAGGATCACCACGGCGGCCTCCTGGTCGATCACGGAGCGCTGCTGGCGGCTGTCCAGCCCGCGGGCCCGGAGGCTTCCGGCTGCGGTCACGGTGGAGAGCCTTTCGTCGACGAGATGCACGGGCACGTCCCCGATGCGCCCGGCCAGTGCCCGAGAGTAGGCACGCGCTTCCCGTGCGGAAGCCCCCGACGCACCTGACAGGTGCCTCGGCTCCCCCACGATCACCTCCGTCACCTCGTGTTCCACCACGAGGGCGGCGATCCGGTCCAGGTCGCTTTCGTCACGGGCGCGCTGGACGGTCTCCAGCGGGCTGGCGAGCAGGCCCGTCGGGTCGGAGAGGGCCACTCCGACGCGCACCGTGCCGACGTCCAGCCCGAGCCGCCGGCCCTGCCGGGAACGGCGCGGCGGGAGGGGCAGCCCGGCCGGCATGCCGGACAGGTCGATCTCGGTCGTCTCGTTGCGGACCGGCGGGAAGCCCGCGCCCCGCAGGTCGATCTCCGTGGTGGGGTGGTGGACCGGCTGCTCCTGCGTCGGCGGCCGGGGCCGCGCCGGCGGCACGGCCGGCCGCTGGACCTTCCGCTCGCCGACCGGGCCGGTCTCCTCCGGGTCCCAGCGCTGCTCGGGCATCTCAGCTCACCTCCGTGCGGCGGTCGCGACCGCCTGCTCGCCGGCCGCCAGGGCCGCGGGGATGCCGCCCGGATCGGTACCGCCACCCTGGGCGACGTCGGCCTTGCCACCGCCACGGCCGCCCACCACGGGCGCGGCCGTCTTGATCAGGTCCCCGGCCGAGAGGCCGAGCTGCTGCGCGGCGGGCGTGAGAGCCGCCACCAGGGCCACCTTGCCCCCCGACTCCGAGGCGAGCAAGACCACCGCGGGACGCTCGCCGAGCCGCCCGCGGACGTCGAGCGCGAGGGTGCGCAGGTCGCCGCCGCCGAGCCCCTCGGGAGCGCCGGTGACGACGGCGACGCCCTCGACGTCCGTCGCGCCCGCGGCGAGGGTGCCCGCCGCGGCGACCGACTGCTGCGCGCGCAGCTCCGCGAGCTCGCGGTCGGTCTCCCGCTGCCGGGCGAGGATGCCGCTGATCCGCTCGGGGAGGCCGTCGGCCGGGGCCTTGAGCAGCTCGCCCAGCTGGCGGACCAGGTCGCGCTCGCGGGCGAGGTAGCGGAAGCCCTCCAGCCCGACGGCGGCCTCGACGCGCCGGGAGCCCGAGCCGACCGACGACTCGCCGGTGAGGGCCAGGGTGCCGATCTGCGCGCTGCCGCGGACGTGGGTGCCACCGCACAGCTCGCGCGACCAGGGGCCGCCGATCTCCACGACGCGGACGTCCTCGGAGTAGGTCTCGCCGAACAGCGCGAGCGCACCGATGGCCTTGGCCTCGGGCAGGGTCATCCAGCTGGCGGTGACCGCGTGGTCGGCACGGACGGCGGCGTTGGCGACGTCCTCGATGTCGGTGCGCTGCTGGGCGCTCAGCGCGCCCTGCCAGGCGAAGTCCAGCCGCAGGTAGCCCGGCCGGTTGTAGGAGCCCGACTGCAGGGCCTGCGGGCCGAGCACCTGGCGCAGCGCGGCGTGCACGACGTGGGTCCCGGAGTGCGCCTGGCAGGCCGACAGCCGCCACTCGCGGTCCACCTCGGCCGTGAGCGTCACCCCGGCGCGCAGCTCGCCCTCGAGCACCCGCACCTGGTGGGCGACCAGGCCCTTGACCGGGCGCTGGACGTCGAGCACCTCCGCGCGGCCGCCGTCCCAGGTCAGCACGCCGGCGTCGGCCACCTGGCCACCGGACTCGGCGTAGAAGGGCGTCCGGTCCAGCACCACGCGGGTGACCTCGCCCGGGCCGGCGACCGTCTCCGCGCCGTCGTCGTCGGTCAGCTCGGAGACGACGGCCAGCACGCGCGAGTCGGTGCGCAGCGTCTCGTAGGCCAGCCAGTCGGTGGGCCCGTGGTCGGCCAGCAGCCGGCGGTAGGCGAGCACGTCGACCGCGCCGGTGCGCTTGGACCGGGCGTCGGCCCGGGCCCGGTCGCGCTGCTGCTGCATGAGCGCGCGGAAACCGGCCTCGTCGACGGTCACGCCCTGCTCGGCGGCCATCTCCAGGGTCACGTCGATCGGGAAGCCGTAGGTGTCGTGCAGCGAGAACGCCTGCTCGCCCGACAGCGACGGCGTCCCCTTCGCCTTGGCCTCGCGCACCGTCGTGTCGAACAGCGCGGTGCCGGAGGCCAGGGTGCGGCGGAACGCCTCCTCCTCGGCGTAGGCGACCGAGGAGATGCGGGCGAAGTCGGTGGCGAGCTCCGGGTAGCTGGCGCTCATCGCGTCGCGGGACACCGGCAGCAGCTCGGGCAGCGTGGCCTCGTCGACGCCGAGCAGCTTCATCGAGCGCACGGCGCGGCGCAACAGCCGGCGCAGGATGTAGCCGCGGCCCTCGTTGCCGGGCGTGACGCCGTCGCCGATGAGCATCAGCCCGCTGCGCACGTGGTCGGCGACCACCCGCAGTCGGACGTCGGCCTCGTGGTCCTTGCCGTAGGTGACCCCGGCGAGCTCGGCGGCCCGGCGCAGCACCGGGGCGACCTCGTCGATCTCGTACATGTTGTCGACGCCCTGCAGCAGGAAGGCCACCCGCTCCAGGCCCATGCCGGTGTCGATGTTCTTCTTCGGCAGCTCGCCGAGGATCGGGAAGTCCTTGCCCTCCCCGGCGCCCCGCTCGTACTGCATGAAGACGAGGTTCCAGATCTCCAGGAACCGGTCACCGGCGCGGTCGACGGCCGGGCCGCCGTCGGGCCCGTACTCCGGGCCGCGGTCGACGTAGATCTCCGAGCAGGGGCCGGCCGGGCCGGGCGCGCCGGTCGACCAGTAGTTGTCCTCCATGCCCAGCCGCTGGATGCGCTCGGGCGGCAGGCCGGCGATGCGCTCCCAGGCCTCGGCGGCCTCGTCGTCGTCCAGGTAGACGGTGACCCAGATCTTCTCCGGGTCGAAGCCCAGCCCGCCGTCCTCCACGCGGCCCGTGATCAGCTCCCAGGCGAGCTGGATGGCACCGTCCTTGAAGTAGTCGCCGAAGGAGAAGTTGCCGTTCATCTGGAAGAACGTGCCGTGCCGGGTGGTCTTGCCGACCTCCTCGATGTCGAGGGTCCGGACGCACTTCTGCACGCTGGTGGCACGCGGGAACGGCGCGGGCTCGCGGCCGGTCAGGTACGGGATGAACGGCACCATGCCGGCGACGGTGAACAGCAGCGACGGGTCCGGCGAGACCAGCGAGGCGCTGGGGACGACGGTGTGGCCCCGGGCGGCGAAGTGCTCCAGGAAACGACGGCGGATCTCGGCGGTCTGCATGTCCTACTCGGCTCTCGGGGTGCGGGGACGGCGTCGGGAGGCGCCGGGGGTGCTGGAGCCCCCGCCGGAGGTCAGCGGTCGGCGGGCGCCGCGCTGTGCCGGCCGGGGAACTCGGCGGCTCCGCGCTCGGGCAGCGGCGCGTCCAGACCGGTGCCCGCCCGCAGCTCGCCCTCCCGCGCCTCGGCGGCGGCACGGACGTCGGCGCCGAACTCGCCGATCGCGTCGGCCAGGTCGCGCAGCCCCTCGACCAGCGCGCCGGCGATGCCCTGCGGGGTCAGCTTCTCGGCGGCGGCCGACAGCTTGCGCACCACCAGGGCGCCGATGGTCACGCCCATCGCCAGCCAGAACAGCCGGCGCATCAGGCGGCCCGCCGGGCGGCACGGCGCGCGCGCCGGGCGTCCTTGTCCCGCTGCGCGGCCTCGGCGAGCGCCACGCCCTCGCGCCGCTTCTTCGCCGCACTCCGGACGCCGTAGCTGAAGGCGGCGACCTTGATCAGCGGGCTCCCGAGGGTCGCGGCCACGACGCTGGTCAGCGCGGCGACGTTGCTCGACACGTTGGCGGCGTTGCCGGTGATGTCGTCGACCCGCTCGAGGTTGGAGTTGACGTGGGTGACCGTGGTGGTCGCCTGCGCCAGGATCGGCGCGCTCTGCTCGCGGACCTGCCGGATGGTCAGCGTGGTCTCGTCCAGCGTGCGGCCCAGCTTGAGCAGCGGAACGGCCAGCAGCAGCACCAGCAGCACCAGCGCGAGGGCTGCGATCAGTCCGGCCCACTCTCCTGCGGACACGCGGCGTCTCCTGTTCGTCGTCCCGAGGCGTTCGCCGGGCTCCCCCGGCGTGGTCACAGTAGTCGGCCGGGCTCCGGGCGCCCCGGCTGACGGGACGGGTGGGACGGACCGGTCAGCGGGAGCGCCTGATGATGGCCCGGAGCTTGCCGAGCCGCGCCGCGATCGGCCCCTCGGCGCCGCGCTGGGTGGGCCGGTAGTAGTCGCGGCCGACCAGGGCGTCCGGCGGGTACTGCTGGGCGACGATGCCGTCGGGGGCGTCGTGCGGATACCGGTAGGTGCCGCCGTGCCCGAGCTTCTTCGCCCCGGCGTAGTGCGCGTCGCGCAGCCCCGGCGGGACCGGGCCGGCCAGCCCGGCGCGGACGTCGGCCACCGACTCCCCCATCGCCACCGTGACGGCGTTCGACTTCGGCGCCGTGGCCAGGTGGACGACGGCGTGCGCCAGCGGGAAGTGCCCCTCGGGCATGCCGATGAAGGCGACCGCGTCGGCCGCGGCGACGGCGGTCAGCAGCGCGGTCGGATCGGCCATGCCGATGTCCTCGCTGGCGGAGATGACCAGGCGGCGGGCGATGAACCGCGGGTCCTCCCCCGCCTCGACCATGCGGGCCAGGTAGTGCAGCGCCGCGTCGACGTCGCTGCCGCGGATCGACTTGATCAGCGCGCTCGCGACGTCGTAGTGCTGGTCGCCCTGCCGGTCGTAGCGCACGGCCGCCTGGGCGACGGCGGTCTCCAGCGTGGCGAGGTCGATCTCGGGGACACCCGCGGCGACCGCGGCACCGGCGCCGGACTCCAGCGCGGTCAGCGCCTTGCGCCCGTCGCCGCCGGCGATCCGCACCAGGTGGTCCTCGGCCTCGGGGCTGAGCGTCACGGCGCCGTCCAGCCCGCGGTCGCTGGTCAGCGCCCGGTGCAGCATCGTGCGGACGTCGTCGTCGGCCAGCGGCTGGAGCGCGAGCACCAGGCTCCGCGACAGCAGCGGGCTGACCACGGAGAAGAACGGGTTCTCGGTGGTGGCGGCGATCAGGCTGACGATCCGGTCCTCGACCGCGGACAGCAGCGAGTCCTGCTGGGTCTTGGAGAAGCGGTGGACCTCGTCGATGAACAGCACCGTCCGCCGGCCGGCGTAGGTCAGCTCGCGCTTGGCCGCGGTGATGACCGCGCGGACCTCCTTGACCCCGGAGTCCAGCGCCGACAACTGCACGAACTGCCGCTTGGTGGCCAGCGAGATGACGTGGGCGAGGGTGGTCTTGCCCGTGCCCGGCGGGCCGTAGAGGACCAGGGACATCGGTTCGTCGGCCTCGACCAGGCGGCGCAGCGGCGACCGGGGGCCGAGGAGGTGCTGCTGGCCGACCACCTCGTCCAGCGACCGCGGCCGCATCCGCACGGCGAGCGGCGCCCCGGGGTCGACCACGGCGCCGTCCGGCGGCTCCGGGTCGTCGAACAGCGAGCTCACGGGTACCGACGCTACCCGCGGGGCAGGACAGTCCCCATGCAGCAGAGACGACTCGGCGACCGGACCGTCAGTGCGATCGGACTCGGCGCGATGCCGCTGTCCACGAAGTCCGATCGGCCCTCGCCCGAGGAGGCCGAGGCGGTGGTCCACGCGGCCCTCGACGCCGGGGTGACACTGATCGACACCGCCGACGCCTACTCGCGGGACGAGTCGGAGTTCGGGCACAACGAGGAGCTGGTGGCGCGGGCGCTGCGCTCCTACGGCGGGAGCACCGACGGCGTGCTCGTCGCGACGAAGGGCGGGCACACCCGGTCCGGCACCGACTGGGGCCTGGACGGCTCTCCTGGCTACCTGCGGTCGGCCTGCGAGGGCTCGCTGCGCCGGCTGGGGGTCGACGCGATCGACCTGTACCAGTTCCACCGGCCGGACCCGGAGACGCCGTGGGAGGAGTCGATGGCGGGGTTGCGGGCGCTGTACGACGCCGGGCTGGTCCGGGCGGTGGGGATCTCGAACGCCGACATCGCGCAGATCGACGTGGCCCGGTCCGTGCTCGGCGGCGCGCTGGTCGCGGTGCAGAACCAGTTCTCCCCCGGCTGGCGGTTCTCCGCCGACGAGCTCGCCCACTGCGCCGACCACGGCCTGGCGTTCCTGCCCTGGAGCCCGTTCGGGGGCATCTCCGCCGCCGGGTCGCTCGACGCCACCGCGCCCGCCTTCGCCGAGGTGGCCGCCGAGCTCGGGGTCTCGGTGTACCGGGTGACGCTGGCCTGGCACCTGGCGCAGTCCGACGTCGTCCTGCCCATCCCCGGCGCGAGCCGCCCGGCGTCGATCGTCGACTCCGCGGCCGCGGCCGACCTCCGGCTGACCGAGGAGCAGCTCGCCCGCCTCGGCTGACGCTCCGCGCCCGACCTGCTGCACGTGGTCGACGCCACTGGGTGGAGCCGCTCCACCGCCGCCCGATGGTTGTACGATGCATCCACTTTCCGTGCCGCAGCGACGGAGGACCCCTCATGCCCCGACGGCCCGACGGCGGGACCCGCCGCGCCGGCCGCCGGGCACCCAGCGGCCTGGTCATCACCGTCCTCGCGCTGTGCGGCACGGTCGCCGCGCTGCAGCAGACCGTCGTCATCGCCGTCCTCCCGGACCTGCCGCGGCTGCTGGACACCTCGGTCGACGACGCCTCGTGGGTCATCACCACCACCCTGCTGGCCGGAGCGGTCGCGACGCCGACCGTGAGCCGGCTGGCCGACATGTACGGCAAGCGCCGGATGGTCATGGTGTGCCTCGCGCTGATGGTCGCCGGCTCGGTCATCGGCGGGCTGGCCGCGTCGCTGCCCCAGGTCCTGGTCGCCCGGGCGCTGCAGGGCGTGGGCACCGCCCTGATCCCCGTCGGGATCGCCGCGATGCGCGACGAGCTCCCGCGCGACCGGGTGCCCGTCGGGATCGCCCTGATGAGCGCGACGCTCGCGATCGGCGCCGGCGCCGGGCTCCCGCTGTCCGGGTTCCTGGTCGAGTACCTGGACTGGCACCTGCTCTTCTGGGTGCCGGCCGTGCTCGGCGCGCTCGTGCTCCTCGCCGTGCCGCTCGTGCTCTCCCCGTCGACGGTCCGCTCGACCCGCCGCTTCGACCTCCGGGGCGCCGTCCTGCTCTCCGGCGTCCTGACCGCGCTGCTGCTCGCCCTCTCCAAGGGCGGGCACTGGGGCTGGACGAGCGCGGCGACGCTGGGCTGCGCCGCGACCGGCCTCGCGCTGCTGGCGGTCTGGCTGCCGCTGCAACTGCGCACCGCGGCCCCGCTGGTCGACCTGCGCGTCGCCGCGCGGCCGCGGGTGCTGATGGTCAACGTCGCCTCGGTCTTCGTCGGCTTCGCGATGTTCGCCAACATGCTGGTCACCACGCAGCTCCTGCAGCTCCCGGAGAGCACCGGGGTCGGCCTCGGGCTGACGACGTTGCAGGCGGGCCTCGTCATGGCCCCGACCGCGGTCGTGTTCGGCGTGATGGCCCCGCTCGCCGCCACGGTGATCCGGCGGACCGGGCCCGGCATCGCCCTGCTCGCCGGCTGCCTGTGGATGGCGGCCGCCTACGCCGCGCGGACGTGGCTGTACGCCGAGGTGTGGCAGGTGCTCGTGGGCTCGCTCCTGGTCAGCGTCGGGACGTCGCTGGCCTACGCGGCGATGCCGACCCTCATCCTGCGGTCGGTGCCGGTCTCGGAGACGGCGTCGGCGAACGGGCTGAACACGCTGCTGCGGTCGGTCGGCACGTCGCTGGCGAGCGCCGTGACGGCCGCGGTGGTGGCTGCGGGCGCCGTCGTCGTCGGAGGTGTCGCGGTGCCCGACGGCGACGCACTGCTCGGGGTCTTCTGGATCGCCGCCGCCGCGTCGCTCGCGGCGGCGGTCGCGGCGCTGGCCGTCGTCCGGCTGCGCGCCGACGACGTCGACGAGGACGACGACTCCGACGAGGCGGCGGCCGCGCCGGCTATCCGGCCCGTCCCCCTGCCGGCGGCGCTGCCCCGCTGACCCGGCGCGCGGCCAGGGCCCCGGCGACGACGGCGGCGGTGACGCCCGCGACTCCCCAGGGCACCAGGTCCCGGGCGTCCGGCGACGAGGCCGCCTCGAACACCTGCCACGCCCCGGACAGCGAGTCGAACAAAGTGTCCGGCAGCCCGGCCCCCGGCCGCAGCAGGGGCTCCAGGTAGACGACCGCGGTCAGCGCGGGCCCGGCGAACCAGGCGAGCACGACCACGAGCGGCCACCAGAGCAGCCGCTGCGGCGGACGCACCCCGGCCACGACGAGCGCCAGCGCGAGCACGGCGGCACCGGACCAGGTCGCGACCCGGTCGAGGGTCGTCAGCGACTGCGGGCCGCTCACCGCGAAGACGACGGCGGACACCCAGGACGGCGCCAGGCCGGCGAGGAGTCCCAGCCCCACGGCCGGTCCGCCGGACCCCAGGAGGGCGCAGGCACCGGCCAGCCAGCCGGCCGCCGCCGCACCGCCCGCCACGGCCATGAGGCCGGTGAGCACCGCCGGGTCGGCCGCGAAGGTCCCGGCGGCCGCGTCCCGCACGACGGCCGAGGACTGCGCGAGCGTGACGACGACGGCGATCGCCACCCCGCCGGCGGTCGCGGCGAGACCCCACCGGCGACGGGCGGCGAGCCGGGTCAGCAGCCCGGCGGCGACCCCGCCGACGAGTCCGCCGACCACCAGCCCGCCGAGCCCTGACGGGTCCAGGGGCAGCGCGGTCGCGTTCCCGGCGTCGCCCCGGGCCGCCTGGGTCAGCAGCCACCCGAGGAACCCGCCGATCCACCACACGGCTGCCGCCAGCGGCAGCAGCGCGACCGCGGGCAGAGTGGTTCCGCGCCGCGCCCGCTCCGGGGTGTCCCCCGGCGGGGTCCCCGCCGCGACCGCCGGTGCGGGAGAGGTCACCGGCCGAGGACCTCGCGCAGCGCGGCCAGCACCAGGGTGACGCGGTCCGGTCGGGCGTTGGCGCCCATCAGGCCGATCCGCCACACGGTCGAGGCGTGGGCGCCGACGCCGCCGCCGATCTCCAGGTCGTACCGCTCGAGCAGCTCGGCGCGGACCTCCGCGGAGTCCACGCCCTCGGGCACCCGCACCGTGGTCAGCTCGGGCAGCCGGTGCCCCTCGGCGGCGAACAGCTCCAGGCCGAGCTCGGCCAGCCCCTCGTGCAGCTGCCGGCCGGCCTCGGCGTGCCGGGCGTGCACGGCGTCCAGGCCCTCGTCGAGGATCCGGCCGAGCGCCGCGTGCAGCGACACGACCATGCCGGTGGGCGCGGTGTGGTGGTAGGTCCGCCCGCCGCTGCCGGCGGCCTCACCGGCGTAGCCGCCGAGCATGCCGAGGTCCAGGTACCAGCTCTGCGGCTTCTCGATCCGCCGCTCCCAGGCCCGGTCGTTGATCGTGAACGGGGCCAGGCCCGGCGCGGTGCCCAGGCACTTCTGCGAGCCGGAGTAGGCGAGGTCGACGCCCCAGTCGTCCAGCCGCACCGGGATGCCGCCGAGGGAGGTCACGCAGTCGGCCAGCAGCAGCGCGTCGCCCTTGCCGGCGGCGAGCGGCTCGAGGTCGGAGCGGACGCCGGTCGAGGTCTCGGCGTGGACGGCGGCGATCAGCTTCGGCGCCGGATGGGCGGCCAGCACGCGCTCCGCGTCGACCGGCTGCCCCCACTCGTGGTCGACCCGCACGACCTCGGCCCCACAGCGGGAGGCGACGTCGACCATGCGCTCGCCGAACAGGCCGTTGACCGCCACGACGACGACGTCGCCCGGCCCCACGGTGTTGACGAAGGCCGCCTCCATGCCCGCCGAGCCGGTCGCCGACAGCGGGAGGGTGCGCCGGTTCGCCGTCCCGAACAGCTGCCGCAGCCGGTCCGACGTCTCGTCGAGGACGCCGAGGAAGACCGGGTCCAGGTGGCCCAGCAGCGGCTGCCCGAGGGCGACCGTGGCCTCCGGGTAGGGGTTGGAGGGGCCGGGTCCGAGCAGGGTGCGGGCGCGCAACGGCATGCCTGGCAACCTACCGAGCAGTCGCGCCGGACCGCCCCCGCCGCCGGGCGCGGCCTCAGAGTCTCCTCAGAGTCGGCTCACGGCCGCCTCACAGCCCGCGGACAGCCTCGGTCCCACACACCCCCCGACCGAGGAGACCACTGTGCACCTCCGTTCCCTGCTCACCGGCGCCGCCCTGGCCGTCGTCGTCGCCGCCGTCCCCGTCACCGTCGCGTCGGTCGCCTCCGCCGACGGCGGCCCGTCCGCGGCGCCGGGTGCCGCCTGCGCGGGCCCTGGCGTCCGCCTCGCCGTGGCCGACTTCCTCGCCGCCCACCCGGAGGTGACCGACGAGCTCGCCGCGCTGCGCGCCCTGCCGGCCGGCGAGCGCGCCGACGCGCGGCGGCAGTACCTCACCGACCACCCCGACGTCGCGGCGGCGCTGCGTGACCTCCGGGCCGACGTCCGCGACCGGTGGTGGGAGCTGGCCGGGGACCTCTCGGCCACGCTGCAGGACTCGCCCGCGCTGGCCGACCTCGCCGGAGAGCTGGCCGACGTCCCCGTCGGCGAGCGCGCCGAGGCGGCGCGGCAGTACCTGGCCGGCTCCCCCGAGGCGCGTCAGGAGCTGCGCGACGCGCGCCGCGAGGCCCGCGACCGGCTGCGGGACTGCCGGTCGGGCGGCTGAGCAGGAGATCATCCGCTCCGTGAGCGCACCCCAGGGCCAGCCGGACGTCCTCGTCGTCGACGACGACGAGGACATCCGGGTCTCGCTGTCCCGGGGCCTGCGGCTGTCCGGGCTGGCCGTGCGGACAGCCGCCGACGCGACGGAGGCCCTGGCGGCGGTCGCGGCGGCGCTGCCCGACGTCATCGTCCTGGACGTCGGGCTGCCCGGCCGGGACGGGATCGCGGTGCTCGAGCAGTTGCGCACCGACGGCGTCGGCGTGCCGGTGCTCGTGCTCAGCGCCCGCAGCGCCGTCGACGACCGCGTGCAGGGCCTCGCCGCCGGCGCCGACGACTACCTGGTCAAGCCCTTCGCCCTCGCCGAACTCGTCGCGCGGCTGCGGGCTCTGCTGCGCCGCATACCGGCCACCGCCCCGGCCGGGTCGTCGGTCGGGCCGCTGACCGTCGACCCCGGGCGCCGCCGCGCAACCGTGGACGGCGTGCCCGTGGAGCTCACCCGACGCGAGTTCGACCTGCTGGAGACGCTGGTCCGCAACGCCGGGCTGGTGCTCGCCCGGGAGCGGCTGCTCGAGCTCGTCTGGGGCTACGACTTCGCGGTCGACACCAACGTCGTCGACGTGTTCGTCAGCCAGCTCCGCCGCAAGCTGGAGGCCGGCGGAGCGCCGCGGCTGGTGCACACCGTCCGCGGCATCGGCTTCACCCTCGAGCACCGTGGCTGACCGGCGCGCCCGCTCGCTGCGGACGAGGGTCGCGGTCGCCGCGGGGCTGGGCGCCGTCGTGCTGGCCGTCGTCGTCGCGGCCGTCCTCTCCGCGCTGCTCACCCGACGCGAGGAGTCGGCGCTGGACCGGCGACTGGACGCCGTCACCGGCGCCGTGGCCGCGCGTGTCGCCGCGGGCGCCGATCCCGCCGACCTGCTCGACCCGGCCGCTCCGCTGCCGGGCAGCGCCCTCGGCGGGCTGGTGGTCACGGTCCGCGCGGCCGACGGCACCCGGACGGAGTCCGTGGACGGCGCGGCCGCCGACCTGCCCGCGCGGGACGGCGCGGCGGGCGGCTACCGCGTCCGCACGGCGGAGGTCCCCGGCGGCACGGTGACGGTGGGCCTGCCCTCCGGCGCGACCGACCGGGCCGTGGCGCGGGTCCGCCGCTCCGTCGTCCTGGGTGCCGCGCTCGCCGTCCCCGCCGCCGCCGGGCTGGCCTGGCTGCTGGCCGGGCCGGCGCTGCGGCCCCTGCGCGCCCTGCGCGACCGGACGGCCGCCCTCGGCGGGCGGCCGGGACCTGCCGAGCGCGCCGGGCTCCTCGCCGGGCCGGTGCTGCGGTCGGCCGAGACCGCGGAGGTGGCCGCCGCCCTGACCGGCCTGCTGGAGCGGGTGGACGCCGCCCGCGCCGACTCCGAGCGGGCGCTGGCCGCCGCCCGCGACTTCGCCGCCGCCGCCGAGCACGAGCTGCGGACCCCGCTGACCACGCTGCGCACCGACATCGAGGTGCTCGCCGCACACCCCGACCTGCCCGCGGCCGAGCGCGCCGAGGTCGTCCGCCAGCTGGCCGCGACCCGGGAGCGGCTGGAGGCGACGCTGGTCGCCCTGGGCCGGCTCGCGGCCGGCGAGCTCACCCACGCCGCCGACCCGGGCGGCGTCGAGCTGACCGACCTCGTGGCCACGGCGGTGGCCGCCGCGGCCCGCGCCGCCCCGGACGGCGTGGCGGTGACCGCCGACCTGCCGGCCGCCGAGGTCCGGGTGCCCGGCAGCGCCGCGTCGCTCCGGCTCGCCACGGACAACCTCCTCGCCAACGCGCTGCGCCACGGCGGCGGCCGCCGCGTCGTCGCCGCCGTCCGGGTCGCGGGCGACCGCGTGCTGCTCACCGTGGACGACGACGGGAGCGGGGTCCCCGCCGACGAGCGCGTCGCCGTGTTCGACAGGTTCCGGCGCGGGCGGACCGCCCGGGCACCGGGGTCGGGGCTCGGCCTCGCGCTGGTCGCCCAGCAGGCGTCCCTGCACGGCGGCACCGCCTCGCTCTCCGAGAGCCCGCTGGGCGGGACCCGCGCGGTACTCGACCTCCCGGTCGGACCGGCCGGGACGCCACAGACCGGGAGCATCCGCGACGCCTGAGGCCCGCGCTGCGGGCGGCCCCGCTCTCCCCGGTGCCCGCCCCGCGGTCAGCCCTTCGTCGGGTCCGTCGGGCCGGGAGCTCCGGGCTCGCCGGGCAGCGCGGGCTCCTCCGGCTTCGCGTCGATGCCCGCCTCCTTGCGCTGCGCGTCGCTGATCGGCGTCGGGGCGCTGGTCAGCGGGTCGAAGCCGGCGCCGGTCTTCGGGAAGGCGATGACCTCGCGGATCGAGTCGACGCCGGCCAGCAGCGCGGTCAGCCGGTCCCAGCCCAGGGCGGCACCGGCGTGCGGCGGCGGACCGTAGGCGAACGCCTCGAGGAAGAACCCGAACCGCTCGCGGGCCTCCTCGCGGGACATGCCGAGGGTCTCGAACACCCGCTCCTGCAGCGCGGCGTCGTGGATACGCACCGAGCCGCTCATCACCTCGTTGCCGTTGATCACCATGTCGTAGGCGTCGGAGAGGGCCGCGCCCTTGTCCTCGGCGAACCGGTCCCGCCACTCGGGCGTGGGCGAGGTGAACGGGTGGTGCATGAAGGTCCAGTCGCCGTCCTCGGTCTCCTCGAACATCGGGAAGTCGACGACGAACAGGAACGACCAGGTGCCGGGCTCGATGAGCTCCAGCCGCTTGGCGATCTCGTTGCGGGCGGCGCCGAGCAGCTCCTGCGAGGTGCGGCGGGCGCCGGCGGCGAAGAAGACGCAGTCGCCGGGCTTCGCGCCGACGGCCGCGACCAGTCCGTCGCGCTCGGCCTCGGAGATGTTCTTGGCGACCGGCCCGCCGAGGGTGCCGTCCTCGGCGATGGTCACGTAGGCCAGCCCCCGCGAGCCGCGGGAGCGGGCCCAGTCCTGCCAGGCGTCGAACGCCCGCCGCGGCTGCGAGCCGCCGCCGGGCATGACGACCGCGCCGACGTAGGGCGCCTGGAACACCCGGAACGGGGTGTCGGCGAAGTACGAGGTCAGCTCGGTGAGCTCGATGCCGAACCGCAGGTCGGGCTTGTCGGAGCCGAACCGGTCCATCGCCTCGCGGTAGGTCATCCGCGGGATCTCGGGGACGTCGTGGGAGGCCAGCTCCCGCCACAGCGAGCGGACGACGTCCTCGGCGATCGCCAGGACGTCGTCCCGGTCGACGAAGCTCATCTCGAAGTCCAGCTGGGTGAACTCCGGCTGCCGGTCGGCGCGGAAGTCCTCGTCCCGGAAGCAGCGGGCGATCTGGTAGTACCGCTCCAGCCCGCCGATCATCAGCAGCTGCTTGAACAGCTGCGGCGACTGCGGCAGCGCGTACCACTTGCCCGGCTGGAGCCGGACCGGGACGACGAAGTCGCGGGCGCCCTCGGGGGTGGAACGGGTCAGCGTCGGCGTCTCGACCTCGGTGAAGCCGTGCCCGGCCATGACCCCGCGGGCGACGCGGCTGATCTCGCTGCGCAGCCGCATGATCCGGGCGGGGTCCTGGCGGCGCAGGTCCAGGTAGCGGAACCGGTAGCGGACGTCGTCGCTGGCGGCCTGGTCGGTCTCGATCGGGAAGGGCAGCGGTGCGGCCGAGGAGAGGACGCGCAGCTCGCTGGCGACGACCTCGATCGCGCCGGTCGGCAGCTCGGGGTTCTCGTTCCCGGCCGGGCGCTCGCGCACCTCTCCGGTCACGAGCACGCAGTACTCGTTGCGCAGCGCGTGCGCCTCCTCCTCGCGCACGACGACCTGGACGTAGCCCGAGGCGTCGCGCAGGTCGAGGAAGACCACGCCGCCGTGGTCGCGGCGGCGGGCGACCCAGCCGGCGAGGGTGACCGTCGAGCCGGCGTCGGTACCGCGGAGGGTGCCGGCGTCATGGGTGCGGAGCACGGGGATCTCTTCCTTCGATGTGGGAGGGGGACTACCAGCGGTCGTGCACGTGCGCGCGGATGCGCTCGTCGTACACCCGCTCGAGGTCTTTCAGCTGGCCGTCGGTGAGGCGGGGCAGGTCGGCGGCGGTCACGTTCCCGCGCACCTGCTCGACGTTGCGCGCACCGGGGATGACGGAGGTGACGCCGGGCTGGTCGATCGCCCAGCGCAGCGCGAAGGCCGCCGTCGAGGTGTCGCCGGCGATCTCGGCGACCTCGCGGGCCGCGGCGACGCCGACCTCGAAGGGCACGCCGGCGAAGGTCTCGCCGACGTCGAAGGCCTCGCCCCGGCGGTTGAAGTTCCGGTGGTCGTCAGCCGGGAACGTCGTCGACTCGTCGTACTTGCCCGTGAGCAGCCCGCTGGCCAGCGGCACCCGGGCGAGGACGCCGACCTCAGCGGCCTGCGCGGCGGGCAGCAGCTCCTCCAGCGGCTTGCGCCGGAAGACGTTGAGGATCACCTGGATCGTGGCGACGCCCGGGTGCTGCAGCGCCGTGAGCCCCTCGGCCACGGTCTCCACCGAGACGCCGTACGCCGCGATCGAGCCGTCGGCCACGAACCCGTCGAGGGTGTCGTAGACGCGCTGGTCGGAGTACACGGCCGGCGGCGGGCAGTGCAGCTGGACGAGGTCCAGCGTCTCGACGCCGAGGTTCTTCCGCGACCGGTCGACCCAGGCGCGGAGGTTCTCCGGGGTGTACTCCTCGGCGGTGAACGGGTCGGCTCGGCGGCCGGCCTTCGTCGCGACGAACGGCCGGTCCGACCTCAGCACCAGCGCCCGGCGGATCCGCTCCTCCGAGCGGCCGTCCCCGTAGACGTCGGCGGTGTCGAGCAAGGTCACCCCGGCATCGAGCGCGGCCTCGAGGACCGCCTCGGCGGTCTCGTCGTCGACGTCGCCCCAGTCGCCGCCCAGCTGCCAGGTGCCGAGTCCGACGACGCCGACCTCGGCACCGGTCCGGCCCAGGGGCCGCTGTTCCATGCTCACTCCCCCACCGTCGCACGCTTGAGCGCCTCGAACAGATCGGCCACCGGGACGGGGTGCTGCTCCTGGGTCCGCAGGTCCTTGAGCTGGCCGACGCCCTCGGCGAGGTCGCGGTCGCCGATGACGACGGCGTGCGTGGCGCCGGACCGGTCGGCGGCCTTCATCGCGCCCTTGAGCCCGCGGTCGCCGTAGACGGTGTCGGCGGAGATCCCCGCCGCACGCAGCTGGCCGACCAGCCGGACGGCCAGGCGCTTGGCCTCCGCACCCAGGGGCACGACGAACGCCTGCACCCCGGTGGCGGTGGCGATGTCCAGCCCTTCCGCCTGCACCGCGAGCAGCGTCCGGTCGACCCCGACCGCGTAACCGATGCCGGAGACGTCCGGTCCGCCGAGCGCCGCGGACAGCCCGTCGTAGCGGCCACCGCCGCCGATCGCCGACTGGGCGCCGAGGCCGGAGTGCACGAACTCGAACGTCGTCTTCGTGTAGTAGTCCAGGCCGCGGACCAGCTTCGGCGCCTCGGTCCAGGTCACGCCGAGGTCGGTGAGGTGCTGGCGTACGGCGTCGTAGTGCGCCCTCGTGGAGTCCGACAGGTGGTCGACCATCAGCGGGGCGTCGTCGAGCTGGGCCTGCACCTCGGGCCGCTTGTCGTCGAGCACCCGCAGCGGGTTGATCTCCGCCCGGCGGCGGGTCTCCTCGTCCAGGTCCAGCTTCTCGAGGAACGCGACCAGCAGCTCGCGGTACTGCGGCCGGCAGGTGTCGTCGCCCAGCGAGGTGAGCAGCAGGTCGAAGTCGGTCAGCCCGAGGTCGCGGAACCCCTGCACGCCCAGCGCCACCACCTCGGCGTCCAGCGCCGGGTCGTCGACCCCGAGGGCCTCCATGTCGACCTGGGTGAAGTGCCGGTAGCGGCCGGCCTGCGGGCGCTCGTAGCGGAACGCCGAGCCGACGGTCCACAGCTTCACCGGCAGCGCACCGGTGTGCAGGCGGTGCTCGATGAAGGCCCGCATCAGCCCGGCGGTGAGCTCGGGACGCAGCGTCAGGGAGCGGCCGCCGCGGTCGTCGAAGGTGTACATCTCCTTCGTCACGACGTCGGTGGACTCCCCGACCCCGCGGGAGAAGACGGCGGTCTCCTCGAAGACCGGCGTCTCGACGTAGCCGTAGCCGGCCCGCCGCAGCGGTGCGGTCAGGGCGTCGCGGACGGCGAGGAACCGGGCGGAGTCCGGCGGGAGGGTGTCGAACGTCCCCTTCGGCGCGGTGAGGTGCGTGCTCACAGCCCGCGGCCCCTCGGCGCCGGCCCGGATGCGGCGGCCTCGGCCAGGTAGGGGTTTGTGGCCCGCTCGCGGCCGATCGTGGTGAGGCCACCGTGCCCGGGCAACACCACCGTCGCGTCGTCCATGGGGAGGACGACGTCGCGCAGCGAGGCCAGCATCGACGCCCACGAGCCGCCGGGCAGGTCGACGCGGCCCACCGAGCCCTCGAAGAGCACGTCACCGGCGAGCAGGCCGGGCGCCTCCCCCAGGTCCAGGGAGAACATCACCGAGCCCTCGGTGTGGCCCGGGGCGTGCCGGACGGTCAGCGTGACCCCGGCGAGCTCCAGGACGGCGCCGTCGTCCAGCGTCCGGACCTCCGACGGGTCGGGCAGCCGGGCGCCGCGGATCAGCGGCGCCAGGGCCGGCCCGTGCCAGGCCACCGGGTCGGCGAGCATGCCGGTGTCGGCCGGGTGGATGTAGGCGGGGATGTCGTACCCCTCGCACACCGGGACGACGGAGAAGGTGTGGTCGAGGTGGCCGTGGGTCAGCACGACCGCGACGGGCTTGAGGCCGTCCTCGGCGATGATCTGCGCCAGCGGTTCGACGGCCTCCATCCCGGGGTCGACGATCACGCACTCCTGGCCGCGACCGGTGGCGACGGCGTAGCAGTTGGTGCCGAAGGCGCCGGCCGGGAACGAGCGGATGAGCACCCGTGCAGGTTACGCGGAGGGTGATCACCGCTCCGCACGCCGCAGGACCGCGGTGGCACCGGACGGGCCGCCCCGCGGCTGACACGACCCGCGCTCCGGCAGGCATCCGGGCTTCCCCAGCCGGGCGGCCTAGACTCCCGGCCGACCAGCGGGGCCGCTGTCGGACGGGCCCAGTCCCTCGAGCCGGGCCCCGCAGCAGCCGCACGCCCCGAGGAGTTCTCCCCCGTGCCGAGCAACAAGCAGCGCCGGCAGGCCGCCCAGCGCCACCTGCAGCGGCAGCTGGAACGTCGCGCCGAACTGGCCCGCAAGCGGCGCCGCAACCTGCTCGTCGCCATCACCGCCGTCGCCGTCGTCCTGGTCGTCGGCGCCGTCCTGCTGGTGACCGGCCTCGGTGGGGACGACGACGAGAGCACCGCCACCGACCCGACCACGTCGGCGCCGACGGGAGCCGCCGAGTCGCCCGTCGCGCCGGTGGTGAACCCCGACGGCACCGTCACCTGCGACTTCGCTCCCGACGGTTCGGGCACCGACGTGGGCCTGCCGCCCGACGAGGCGGCCACCCCGGCGACCGGCACCACGGCCCTGGCGGTCACCACGTCGGCGGGCGACATGACCTTCACCCTCGACCGGGCGAAGGCCCCGTGCGCGTCCTCGAGCTTCGCCTACCTGGCCTCGGTCGGGTTCTTCGACGGCTCCCCGTGCCACCGCGAGGTCAACCAGCCGACCTTCGGCGTCCTGCAGTGCGGCGACCCGACCGGCACCGGTCAGGGCGGCCCCGGCTACCGGTTCTACGAGGAGACCCCCGAGGGGACGACCTACCCGCGGGGCACGATCGCGATGGCGAACAGCGGCGCGCCCGGCTCGACCGGCAGCCAGTTCTTCCTGTGCTTCGTCGACACCCAGCTGCCGCCGGACTACACCCCCGTCGGCACCGTGGACGAGGCGGGCCTGGCCGTCCTCGACCAGATCGCGGCGGCCGGCAACGACGGCTCGTTCGAGCCGAGCCCCGGCGGCGGCGCCCCGAACACCCCGGTGACGATCACCTCGATGACGGTCGTGCAGTGAGCCCGCGGCGCGCCGCCCTCCTCGCCGGCGCGGCGACCCTCGTGGCCGCCGGCTGCAGCACGAGCGTGGAGGGCGCCGCGTCCCCGGCGTCCGGAGCCGGCGCGCCGCTGGGAGACACCCGCGTCGCCGACTACGAGGTCGGTCAGCTGCACGAGCCCGGGGACGTCGAGTACGCGGAGAGCCCGCCGGTGGGCGGCCCGCACGCCGCCGCCTGGGCCGACTGCACCGGCAGCGTGTACGACGTCCCGATCCGGCCGGAGAACGCCGTCCACTCGCTGGAGCACGGCGCCGTGTGGGTCACCTACGACCCCGCCCTGGCGACCGCCGACGACGTCGCGGCCCTCGAGCAGCTCGTGGCCGGCGTCTCCCACCGCCTGCTGTCGCCGTACGAGGGCCTCGGCTCCGCGATCAGCATCCAGGCGTGGAACCACCAGCTGGCGGTGGACTCGGCCGACGACCCCCGCCTGGCCGCCTTCGCCGACCAGCTGACGCAGGACCCGGAGAACACCCCGGAGCCGGGTGCCACCTGCGAGAACCCGGCGTTCCTGGCCGATCCCGAGACCGCGTAGGGCTCACTGTCACCGCACAGCGCTCCTGTCGCCCTGCGCGGTGACGGCGGCGCTGCGGGGTGACGGTCCGTGCCGCGCTCAGGCGGTGACGCGCTCCACGTCGAAGACGCCGTCGACGTTGCGCACCGTCTGCAGCACCGCGCCCAGGTGCGCGGGGTCGGCCAGCTCGAAGGTGAACCGGCTGATCGCCACGCGGTCGCGGCTGGTCTGCACCGAGGCGGACAGGATGTTGACCCGCTCGTCGGCCAGCGCCTTGGTGACGTCGGAGAGCAGCCGGTGCCGGTCCAGCGCCTCGACCTGGATCGCCACCAGGAAGACCGAGCCCGGCGAGCTCGCCCACTCGACCTCGACCAGCCGCTCGGGCTTGCGCTGGAGGTCCTCGGCGTTGGTGCAGTCGGTGCGGTGCACGCTCACGCCGCCGCCGCGGGTGACGAAGCCCAGCACCTCGTCACCGGGCACCGGGGTGCAGCACTTGGCGAGCTTGGCCCACACGTCGGTCATGCCGTGGACGACGATGCCGGGGTCGCCGCCGGCGGCCCGCCGCGTGCGGGGGCGGCTGGTCGGGATCGCGGTCTCGGCGATGTCCTCGACCGCACCCTCGGTGCCGCCCAGCGCCGCGATCAGCTTCTCCACCACCGACGCCGCGGAGAGGTGGTTCTCCCCCACCGCCGCGTAGAGCGCGGTCACGTCGGCGTGGTTGAGGTCCTTCGCCAGGGTGGACAGCGCCTCGCCACCGAGCAGCCGCTGCAGCGGGAGGCCGGCCTTGCGCATCGCGCGGGTCAGGGCCTCCTTGCCGGCCTCGACGGCGTCCTCGCGGCGTTCCTTGGTGAACCACTGCCGGATCTTGGTGCGCGCGCGGGAGGAGCCGACGAACGCCAGCCAGTCCTTCGACGGCCCGGCGGTGGGCGACTTGGAGGTGAAGATCTCGACGACGTCGCCGTTGGTCAGCGTGCTGTCCAGCGAGACGAGCGCCCCGTTGACGCGGGCACCGATGCAGCGGTGGCCGACCTCGGTGTGCACCGCGTAGGCGAAGTCCACCGGCGTGGAGTCCCCGGGCAGGCTGACGACGTCGCCCTTGGGCGTGAAGACGAAGACCTCCTGCGGACCGAGGTCGTAGCGCAGGGTCTCCAGGAACTCGCCGGGCTCCTGCGCCTCGCGCTGCCAGTCCAGCAGCTGCCGCAGCCACAGCATGTCGTCGGGCGAGCCGGCCTTGGGGGTGGCGCCGAACTCCCCGGCGCTGGGCCGGCCGCCGACCCGCGCCTTCTCCTTGTACTTCCAGTGCGCGGCGATGCCGTACTCGGCGGTGCGGTGCATGTCGTGGGTGCGGATCTGCAGCTCCACCGGCTTGCCCTGCGGGCCGATCACGGTCGTGTGCAGCGACTGGTACATGTTGAACTTCGGCATCGCGACGAAGTCCTTGAAGCGGCCCGGTACCGGCTGCCAGTGCGCGTGCATGATGCCGAGCGCGGCGTAGCAGTCGCGGACGGAGTCGACCAGGATCCGGATGCCGACGAGGTCCCAGATGTCGGTGAAGTCCCGGCCGCGGACGATCATCTTCTGGTAGATCGAGTAGTAGTGCTTGGGCCGGCCGGTGACGACGGCCTCGATCCCGGCGGCCTTCAGCTGGTCGGTGACCGACGCGGTGACCTCGGCCAGGTAGGTGTCGCGCGACGGCGCCCGCTCGGCCACCAGCCGCACGATCTCGTCGTACCGCTTGGGGTACAGCGTGGCGAACGCGAGGTCCTCCAGCTCCCACTTGATCGTGTTCATGCCCAGCCGGTGGGCGAGCGGAGCGAGGATCTCCAGCGTCTCGCGGGCCTTCTTCTCCTGCTTCTCGGGCGGGAGGAAGCGCAGCGTGCGCATGTTGTGCAGCCGGTCGGCCAGCTTGATGACCAGCACCCGCGGGTCGCGGGACATCGCGACGATCATCTTGCGGATCGTCTCGGCCTGGGCCGCGTCCCCGAGCTTGACCTTGTCGATCTTCGTGACGCCGTCGACCAGGTGGGCGACCTCGGGGCCGAAGTCCTTCGTGATCGACTCGAGGGTGACCCCGGTGTCCTCCACCGTGTCGTGCAGGAGGGCGGCGACCAGGGTGGTCGTGTCCATCCCGAGCCCGGCGAGGATGGTCGAGACCGCCAGCGGGTGGGTGATGTACGGGTCGCCGCTCTTGCGCTTCTGGCTGGCGTGCGCGGCCTCGGCGACGTCGTAGGCGCGCTGCAGCACGGCGAGGTCGGCCTTGGGGTGGCTCTGCCGATGCAGGGCGGCGAGCGGTTCGAGGACCGGCCGGACGACGGTGCTGCGCTGGCCGGCGACGATCCGGCGGGCCAGCCGGTCGCGCACGCGGCGGCGCGGGGTGCCCGGGTCGTTCTCCGCGGGGGGCTCCGAGCCGACGTCGTCGGGCCGGCGCACCGCGGGGCGCGGCGGAAGCGGGGCCCGCTCCCCGGCCGGGGCACCGGGCGGTAGCGCCGCGAGCTCCGGTGCGGGCTCTGCGGCCTCCAGGCGCCCGGCAGCCAGGTTGGTGGCAGCTGCATCGGGGGCCACGACCACTCCCACGGGCTCGAGGAGGAGAGAACAGCTCCCATGTTAGCCGGGTGGGGGCGCGGAACCGCTCCTCCGGGCGGCGACCTGCCCCTCACGGAGGCGGGCCGGCACGGTCAGGTGGTCCAGAGGGCGTGCACCGTGTGCGGCGCGAGCACCTGACGGCCGCCCAGCTCCGCGAGCTCCACGACCACCGCCACCGCGCTGACGACACCGCCGAGCTGCTCCACCAGGCCGATCGTCGCGGCCAGCGTGCCGCCGGTCGCGAGCACGTCGTCCACGACCAGGACCCGCTGGCCCGCAGTGATCGAGTCGGTGTGCATCTCCAGCTCGGCGGAGCCGTACTCCAGGTCGTACGCCGCCGAGACCCGCGCCCGGGGCAGCTTCCCGGCCTTGCGCACCGGCACCACGCCGACGCCGGCATCGAAGGCGACGGCCGCCGCGAGCAGGAACCCGCGGGCCTCGACGCCCACGACGACGTCGAACCCCGGGTGCGCGCCGTCGAGGGACGACGCCATGGCCGCCACCCGCGGATCCACCGAGGCGGCCGACGCCAGCCCGTCGACGATCCGGCGGAACGCCGGGCCGTCAGCGAAGACCGGCGTCAGGTCACGGAAGACGATCCCCGGCGAGGGGAAGTCCGGCACGTCGACGGCGATGGAGGCGACGAGCTCGTCGAGGGGCACCTCGGCCCCGGGAGCACTGGTGGTCACCGGCGCTTCTTGCCCCCGCCGCTCCCCCGCCGGCCGTCCGGCCGCTGGGGCCGCGCGCCGGGCCGCGGCGCCGCGGTGGCACCGCTGCGCGGCGCCGAAGGGCGCACGGACGACGGCGACTCCACGACGACGTCGGCCTGGGCGGGACCGAGGTCCTCCACCCGCTCGGCCACCCCGACCGCGGACTGACGGCGCGCCGACGGCGAGCGCCGCGCGCTGGCGACCGGCCCGCGACCCGGACCCGTCCCCCGGCCCTCGCGGGCGGCGGAGGCGCGGCGGGCCATGACCCGCTTGCGCAGCGCGATCTGCTCCGGCTCCCGCTCCTTGAGGTCGGCCACGATCGGGGTCGCCAGGAAGATCGAGGAGTACGTGCCGGCCGCGAGCCCGACGAACAGCACCAGGGCGAGGTCCTCGAGCGTGCCGACGCCGAGCAGTCCGACGCCGACGAACAGCAGCCCGGCGACCGGCAGCAGGGCGATGACCGAGGTGTTGATCGACCGCATCAGCGTCTGGTTGACCGCCAGGTTGGCGGCCTCGCCCCACGTCATGCGCGCGCTCGTGGACAGGCCCTTGGTGTTCTCGTCGACCTTGTCGAAGACGACGACGGTGTCGTAGAGCGAGAAGCCCAGGATGGTGAGGAACCCGATGACCGTCGACGGCGTGACCTCGAAGCCGACGAGGGAGTAGACGCCCGCGGTCACGATGATGTCGTGCAGCAGGGCGACCATGGCCCCGATCGCCATCTTCGGCTGGAAGCGCACCGCCAGGAACAGGACGACGGCGGCGAGGAAGACCACCAGCGCGATCAGCGCCTGCTGGGTGATGTCCTCACCCCACTGCGCGCTGACCGAGTCGGCACTGATCCGCCCCGGGTCGACACCGGTGGCGTCGGCGACCGCAGCCGTGACCGCCGCTTCGCCGTCCCGGTCCAGGGCCGCGGTGCGCAGCAGGATCGTGTTGCCGCCCACGACCTGTGCCGAGGCCACGTCCGCGCCGGCGTCCTCGGCCGCCTCACGGACCTCGGTGAGCTGCTGCTCGGTGCCGTCAGGGATCTTGAGGCTCGTGCCGCCGGCGAACTCGATGCCGAAGTTGAAGCCGCGGAACACCATCGACGCGATGCAGATCAGCACCACGACCGCGGTGATCTTGTAGATCAGCCGGCTGCGCCCCACGACGTCCAGCCCGGCCTCGCCGTTGTACAGCCGGTGGGCCAGCGATGCGCGGCGCCGCGGCCGGCGCGGCCCGGTCCCGCTGCCGTCGTCCTCCCCGGCGGGCAGCAGGCCCGCGTCGGCCAGCGCCGCGTCGTCCGCCGCGGCCGCGGCGTCCTCGGCCGCCGCGGAGGCATCGGCCCGCTCGTCGGCCTCGGTGCCGACCGGGATCTCCTCGTCGGTCCGGTCGTGCTCGCGGCTCATGCCTTGCTCCCGTCGGTCGCCGTGGTGCCGGATCCGGCGCCCGCGCCGACCAGCTGCCGCCCGCCGCCGGCCTCCGGCCGGGGGACCCGCGGCCGGTCGATGTTGCGGCCCAGCCCGGAGAAACGGCTGTCGCCGAACTTCTTGTAGCGGGAGAGGACCGCCATCAGCGGATGGGTGAAGAGGAAGACGACCACGAGGTCGAGCACGGTGGACATGCCCAGGGTGAAGGCGAAGCCCTTCACGTCCCCGATCGCCAGCCAGTAGAGGATCGCCGCGGCCAGGAAGCTGACGGCGTCCGCCGACAGGATGGTGCGTCGGGCGCGGACCCAGGCACGCGGTACGGCCGAGCGCAGTGTGCGGCCCTCGCGGATCTCGTCCTTGATGCGTTCGAAGTACACGACGAACGAGTCGGCGGTGATGCCGATCGAGACGATGAACCCGGCGATGCCGGCGAGGCTGAGGGTGAACCCGATCTGCCGGCCGAGCAGCACCAGGCAGGCGTAGACCACCACCGCCGACAGCAGCAGGCTGGCGATCATCACCAGCCCGAGCAGCCGGTAGTAGACCAGCGCGTAGACGAACACGAGCGCGATGCCGATGGCACCGGCGATCAGGCCCGCGCGCAGCTGCTCGGCGCCCAGCTCGGTCGAGATCGACTGGGCGGTGGCCTGCTCGAAGGTGAGCGGCAGCGCGCCGTACTTGAGCTGGTTGGACAGCTCGGTGGCGCCCTCCTGGTCGAAGGACCCGGTGATCGTCGTCGGGTTGCTGGTGATGGCCGACTGGATCACCGGCGCGGACACCACCCGCTCGTCGAGGGTGAACGCCACCTGCTCCTGCTGGTGGGCCGCGGTGTACTCGGCCCACGTCTGCTCGCCGTCGCCGTTGAAGTCCAGCAGCACGATCCACTCGCCGGTGCTCGGCTCGGTGCCGGCGCGGGCGTCGTCGATCTCGGTGCCCTCGATGATCGCCGGGCCCAGCAGGTACTTCTGCGAGCCGTCGTCACTGCAGGCCGCCACGTAGGAGTCGGGAGCGGCCGGCAGGACCGGCGCGCCCTCGGTGTCGCAGCGCAGGGCGTTGAAGCCGGGCGCGGCCTCCTCGGGAGTGGCCGCCTGGACCGGCGCGGCCGGCTCGTCGCCGGTCGTCGCGCCCGCCGTGTCCGTGGGGGTCGCCCCGTCGGTCGGGGCCGCGGCGTCGGTGGGCGCGGCGGTGTCGGTCGGGGTCGCGGCGTCGGTGGGCGCGGCGGAGTCGGTCGGCGTGGACGCGACCGTCGGGTCCAGCGTCGCGCAGAGGCCCGTCGTGTCGGTCGCCGACGGGCAGATCACCGGCCGGAAGCGCAGCTGGGCGGTCTGGCCGAGCTCGCGGGCCTGGTCGCCGTCGTCACCGGGGACGGAGATGACGATGTTCGAGTCGCCCTCGGTGACCACCTCGGCCTCGGCGACGCCGAGCCCGTTGACCCGCTGCTCGATGATCTGGCGGGCCAGCTCGAGGTCCTCGGGGTCGGGCGCGCCGCCGCCCGGGGTCTGCGCGGTCAGGGTGACGGTCGTGCCGCCGCGCAGGTCCAGGCCCAGCTGCGGGGTCCGGCTGTCACCGGTGAAGAGGACGAGCGAGTAGAGCCCGGCGACGATCAGCAGGAAGACGCCGAAGTACCGGCGCGCGGGAGTCGTTCGGTTGGCCATCGGGTCCCCGGCTCAGCGGGTCGGGTCGGCGGGGCCGCCGTCGACGCTGCCGGGGGTGGAGTCACCCGGGATCGCGTCGTCCCCGGCGACGACGTCCCCCGACGCCGGGTCGGCGGCCGGCTTCCGGACCTCGAGGATCGCCTGGCGCACGAAGGTCATGACGACGCCCGGGGCGACCTCCACGTCGACCGTGGTGTCGGTCTTGCCGGCCACCGTGCCGTGGATGCCGCTGGTGGTCATGATCGGCGTCCCGGGCTGCAGCGCCTCCTGCATCGTCTGCTGCTGGGCGGCCACCCGCTTGCGCTGGCGGGCCGGCAGCACGATGAGCAGCACGAAGGCCAGCACGAGCAGGATCAGGGGAAAGAACTCCACGGCGGGGGTGCCTCTCTACCGCGCCGGGACCTGCGCGCGGTGGGTGCGGTCCGGGACGGGACCGCTCGGGTACGTCGGCTGCGGCGCGCACAGCGACCGACCGTGCAGCGCACGGAGGCCGGACCGTTGTGCAGTCGAGTTGCGCGCCAGCGACAGGCAGTCTAGGCGTCGAACAGCGGTTCGGTGTCCGGGCGCGGGGCCAGCGTGGCGGGAGTGCTCCCACCGAGTGGGAGCCCGCCGCGCGGCAGGGGCTGCCCGAGGTGCCGCCACGCCGCCTCCGTGGCGACGCGACCGCGCGGCGTGCGGGCCAGCAACCCGGCGCGGACCAGGAACGGCTCGCACACCTCCTCGACGGTGTGCGACTCCTCCCCCACGGCGACCGCGAGCGTGGAGACCCCGACCGGCCCGCCGCCGAAGCGCATGACCAGGGCCTCGAGCACGGCGCGGTCCAGCCGGTCCAGGCCCAGGTCGTCGACGTCGTAGAGCGCCAGGGCTGCACGCGCGACCGCCAGGGTCACCCGGCCGTCGCCCTCCACCTCGGCGTAGTCGCGCACCCGGCGCAGCAGCCGGTTGGCGATCCGGGGGGTGCCGCGGGACCGTCCGGCGATCTCCGCCGAACCGTCGTCGGTCAGCTCCACGCCGAGCAACTCGGCACTGCGGGCCAGGACCAGCTGCAGCTCGGCCGGCTCGTAGAACTCCATCTGGCCGACGAACCCGAAGCGGTCACGCAGCGGTCCGGTGAGCAGACCGGCCCGGGTGGTGGCCCCGACCAGCGTGAAGGGGTTGATGTCCAGCGGGATGGCCGTCGCACCGGGCCCCTTGCCGACGACGACGTCGACCCGGAAGTCCTCCATCGCCATGTACAGCAGTTCCTCGGCCGGCCGGGCGATGCGGTGGATCTCGTCGATGAACAGCACGTCGCCGGGACTGAGGTTGGAGAGCATGGCCGCGAGGTCGCCGGAGCGCTCGATGGCCGGCCCGCTGGTGATCTTCACCGAGGTGCCCAGCTCCGAGCCGATGATCAGCGCGAGGCTGGTCTTGCCCAGGCCGGGCGGTCCGGACAGCAGCACGTGGTCCGGTGGCCGGCCGCGGCGCTTGGCGCCCTCGAGGACCAGCGCCAGCTGGCGGGCCACCTTCGGCTGGCCGATGAAGTCGTGCAGCGAGTGCGGGCGCAGCGCCGACTCGACGACGCGCTCCTCGTCACCGGCCTGCGGCGACACGGCGAACTGGCGCCCGAGGTCGTCGTCCACGTCCCCGGTCAGCCCGCTGTCGAACGGCGAGGTCATGATCTCCGCCCCCCGCTCCCGCGCGGCGCTCCGCTCCTCGCTCGCTGGCGCTCGGTGCGATGCTCACGCCGCTGTGCGCTCATGAACGCCCCAGCAACTGGATGGCCTGCCGCAGCAGGACGGCGATCTCCACCCCACCCGCGGCCTGCTGCTCCTCGGCGACCGGCTCCAGCGCGCCGAGCGCCGTCTCGGCCTCCTTGCCGCTCCAGCCCAGACCGATGAGGGCCGTGGTCAGCTGGTTGCGCCACGGGGCGACCGGGGTCACCGGCCCGAGACCGGCCGGCAGCCCCGGCCCGTCGAGCTGCGTGTCTGAGGTCGTCACGCCCAGCCGGTCCCGGAGCTCCAGGATGAGCCGCTCGGCGCCCTTCTTGCCGATCCCGGGCACCTGCATGAGCGACTTGACGTCGGCCGTCGAGACGGCGCGGCGCACCTCGCGCGGCGGGTGGATGGCCAGCACCGCCTGCGCGAGCCGGGGCCCGACGCCGTTAGCGGTCTGCAGCAGCTCGAACAGCTGGCGCTCGTCGTCGTCGGCGAAGCCGTAGAGCGTGAGCGAGTCCTCGCGCACGATCAGGCTGGTCGACAGGCGGGCGCTCTCCCCCACCTGGAGCCGGGCGATCGTGCCCGGCGTGCACTGCACGGCCAGGCCGATGCCGCCGACCTCGACGACCGCGCCGTCCGGCGAGACCGCGGCCACCCGGCCGCTCACACTGGCGATCACTGCGTTCAGACCCCCTGCCACCGCGGCAACGTCCGCGGCTGGATGTTCGCACCGATGCCCCCGGCCAGGGCGGCCACCCGCAGCCGCTGCTGCGCCGGGCCCCGCCACACGTGGCAGACCGCGAGGGCCAGGGCGTCGGCGGCATCGGCCGGCTTGGGCGCCGTCACCAGGCCCAGGACCCGGGTCACCATCATGGTGACCTGCTCCTTGTCGGCCCGGCCGTTGCCGGAGATCGCCGCCTTGACCTCGCTCGGCGTGTGCCACGCGACGGGCCGGTCGGCCTGCGCCGCGGCGAGCGCGGCCACCCCGGCGGCCTGGGCGGTGCCGGTCGCGGTGCCCTTGTTGTTCTGCGTGAACACCCGCTCGATGGCCATGACGTCGGGCCGGTGCTCGCGCAGCAGCGCCGTCACCGCGGTGTGCAGCTCCAGCAGCCGCAGCTCCAGGTCCAGCTCGGGAGAGCTGCGGATCACCCCGACGCCCACGGCCTGCGGCCGCGCGCCGGGCCGGCCGTCGACGACCCCCCACCCGCAGCGGGTCAGCCCGGGGTCGATGCCCAGCACCCGCATGGAGCCTCCCGCCTCTGCCGAACTGGTGTTCGACCCGAGGCTATCCCGCGGGACCGACGACGAGTCGCGACACGCGCGGCTCAGCCGACTCTTCCCGTGGGTCGGCTTCCGCCCTCGGTCCGCTCCCCGCTCGCTGGCGCTCGCTGCGATGCTCCCGCCGGCGTCAGCCGACCTTCTCGAGCACCTCGTCCGAGACGTCGTAGTTCGCGTACACGTTCTGCACGTCGTCGCAGTCCTCGAGGGCGTCGATGAGCCGGAAGACCTTGCCCGCGGAGTCCTCGTCCAGCTCGACGCTCACGCTGGGCACGAAGGCCGCGTCCGCCGAGTCGTAGTCGATGCCGGCGTCCTGCAGCGCCGTGCGGACGGCGACCAGGTCGGTCGGCTCGCAGACGACCTCGAAGGAGTCGCCCTGGTCGCGGACCTCCTCGGCGCCGGCGTCCAGCACCGCCATGAGCACCGAGTCCTCGTCGGCACCGTCGGCCTTCGGCACGACGATGACGCCCTTGCGGGAGAACAGGTAGGACACCGACCCGGGGTCGGCCATGTTCCCGCCATTGCGGGTCATCGCCGTGCGGACCTCCATGGCCGACCGGTTCTTGTTGTCGGTGAGGCACTCGATGAGGACGGCGACCCCGCCGGGCGCGTAGCCCTCGTAGGTGATGCCCTGGTAGTCGACGCCGCCGGCCTCGGCACCGGACCCGCGCTTGACCGCGCGGTCGATGTTGTCGTTGGGCACCGAGCTCTTCTTCGCCTTCTGGATGGCGTCGAACAGCGTGGGGTTCCCCGAGGGGTCACCGCCGCCGGTGCGGGCGGCGACCTCGATGTTCTTGATCAGCTTCGCGAAGAGCTTGCCCCGCTTGGCGTCGATCCCGGCCTTCTTGTGCTTCGTGGTCGCCCACTTGGAATGGCCGCTCATGACGAACTCCTCTCCTCCCCGGCGACGGCGCCGGACCTGCGTCCCCGGGCCTCGCGCACGATCTCGACGAACAGCGCGTGCACCCGGCGGTCCCCGGTCAGTTCGGGGTGGAAGCTGGTGGCCAGGAGGGATCCCTGGCGAACCGCCACGATCTTACCGTCGCCCGCCCCGCCGACGACCCGGCCGAGCACCTCCACCTGCGGCCCGGCCTCCTCGACCCACGGCGCCCGGATGAACACGGCCGGGACCGTCGCCTCCCCGAGCCGGACGGTCGACTCGAAGGAGTCCACCTGCCGGCCGAAGGCGTTGCGTCGCACGGTCACGTCCAGGCCCCCGACGGTCTCCTGGTCGGCGGGGGCGTCGAGCAGCCGGTCGGCCAGCAGGACCATCCCGGCGCAGGAGCCGTAGACCGGCAGCCCGCTGCGCACCGCGGCCCGGAGCGGCTCCATCAGCCCGAAGCGGGCGGCGAGCTTGGCGATCGTCGTCGACTCCCCGCCCGGGAGCACCAGCCCGTCGACCGCCGCCAGCTCCTCCGGCCGGCGCACCGGGACCGCATCGGCGCCCTCCGCGGCGAGGGCGGCCAGGTGCTCCCGGACGTCGCCCTGCAGCGCGAGGACCCCGATGGTCGGCGTGCTCACCAGCCGCGGGTGGCGAACCGCTCGGACTCGGGCAGCGTGGCGACGTTGATGCCGACCATCGCCTCGCCGAGGCCGCGGGAGACCTTGGCGATCACGTCGGGGTCGTCGGCGAACGTCGTGGCCTGCACGATCGCCGCCGCCCGCTGCGCCGGGTCGCCGGACTTGAAGATGCCCGAGCCGACGAACACGCCCTCGGCGCCCAGCTGCATCATCATCGCGGCGTCGGCCGGCGTCGCGATGCCGCCGGCGGTGAACAGGACGACGGGCAGCTTCCCGGCGCGGGCGACCTCGACGACGAGGTCGTGCGGGGCGCGCAGCTCCTTGGCCGCGACGAACAGCTCGGTCTCGTCGAGCGTGCTCAGCCGCCGGATGCCGGCGCGGATCGCCCGCATGTGCCGCACGGCCTCGACGACGTTGCCGGTGCCGGCCTCGCCCTTGGACCGGATCATCGCCGCGCCCTCGGCGATCCGGCGGAGGGCCTCGCCCAGGTCGGTGGCGCCGCAGACGAACGGCACGGTGAACGCGTGCTTGTCGATGTGGTGCGCCTCGTCGGCCGGGCTGAGCACCTCGGACTCGTCGATGTAGTCCACGCCCAGGCTCTGCAGCACCTGCGCCTCGACGAAGTGCCCGATCCGCGCCTTCGCCATCACCGGGATCGAGACGGCGGCGATGATGCCGTCGATCATGTCGGGGTCGCTCATGCGCGAGATGCCGCCCTCGGCGCGGATGTCGGCCGGAACCCGCTCCAGCGCCATGACGGCGACGGCGCCCGCGTCCTCGGCGATGCGGGCCTGCTCGGGCGTGACGACGTCCATGATCACGCCGCCCTTGAGCTGCTCGGCCATGCCGCGCTGGACGGCGGCCGTGCCGGTGGCGCGGGGGGTGGTCGGGTCGGGGACGGTCACGATGGCCTCGCAGGTGTCGACAGCGGGCCCGGACGGCCCGCTGCATCGTACGAGCCGGTCAGTGCCGCCCGGACCCTGCGGTGCCCGCGAGCTCCCCGAAGCTGTCGTCGATGTCGAAGTAGCGCGGTAGCGGCCGGCGGGCGTGCAGCCGCAGCAGCCGGGTCAGCCGCCGCCCACGCAGCTCCGCGGTGTCCCGCACGGCGTCGTTGTAGAACCGGCGGGCCAGCGCCACCCGCTGGGCGGTGCCGGTCAGGTCCTCGGCCAGCGCCGGCGCCATGCGCGGCAGCTCGCGTACCAGGCCGCGCAGCTCCCGGCCCAGCACGTTCTCGGCCAGCTCACGGTCCGGCGTCCAGGGCAGGCTGGCGCCGGCCGCCGCCCGCGCCAGGCCCGCGGCCCGCGCCGGTTCCAGCGGGACGCCGCCCTCGCGGGCCACCTCGGCGGCCAGCGCGGCGCGGCGGCGCAGCTGGCTCTCCAGCGCCGTCCGCGCCCGGTCCACCCGGGCCTCCAGGCGGCGGAGCCGGGTCAGCGTCCACGCCGTCCACACGAGGAGGAAGAGGACGACGACGCCTACGGCGATCGTCCAGACGGGGAGGCCCACGACGGATCAGGCTAGCGCCGCACCCGCCGCCGCAGGGACGCTCTGCTCGGCACGTCCGCACCGGGGAGACCGGCCACCTCGGCGTGGTCCTCCGACGCGGTCACCACGCCGCCCCCCGGCGGCACCACGGTCTCGTAGACGGCCAGCACCCGTCGGGCGACCACCGACCAGTCGTAGGCCCAGGCCGCCTCCCGCCCACGGGCGGAGAGGTCCGCCCGGCGGTCGGGGTCGTCGAGCAGGCCGGCCAGCGCGTCGGCCAGGGCCCCGGCGTCGCCCCGGCGGACGAGCACCCCCACCTCGCCGTCCTCCAGGACGGCGGCGAAGGCGTCCAGGTCGCTGGCCACGATCGGCGCCCCCGCGGCGAGCGCCTCGATGAGGATGATCCCGAAGGACTCCCCGAGCAGGTTCGGCGCGCAGTAGACGTCGACCGAGCGCAGGAACGCCGCCTTGTCCGCCTCCGCGAGCTCGCCGAGCAGCTCGACGTGCTCGCCCAGCTCCGGCGGGATGGAGGCCCGCAGCGCGGCGGGGTCGCCGCGGCCGGCGATCAGCAGCCGGGCGGTGGGGTGCCGACGGAGCACCCCGGGCAGGGCCTCCAGCAGGACCGGCAGGCCCTTGCGCGGCTCGTCGAAGCGGCCCAGGAAACCGATGGTGGGTCCGCCGCTCCCCCGCTCCAGCCCGGCCAGCTGCGGACCGTCGGCGAAGGAGGCGACGTGCACGCCGTTCGGGATGACCACCGCGTCGCCGCCGAGGTGCTCCACCTGCAGCCGGCGGGCGAAGTCGGAGACGGCGATGCGCCCGCTGATCCGCTCCAGCCACGGCCGGATGACCGGCCCCCAGGCGCTCAGGAACTTGGACCGCACCGTGGCCGCGTGGAACGTCGCCACGATGGGGCCCTTGGCGATCATGAGGACGAGCAGGCCGATGGACGGCGGGGCGGGGTCGTGCACGTGGACGACGTCGAAGTGGCCCTCGCGCAGCCAGCGGCGCACCCGGGCCGCGGAGATCGGGCCGAACTGCACGCTGGCCATCGACCCGTTGTAGGGGATCGGCACGGTGCGCCCCGCGAAGGTCACGTGCTCGGCCGGCAGGGACGCCTCGTGCTCCGCCGGGGTCAGGATCTCCACGTGATGGCCCAGGCCGCGCAGCGTGTCGGCGAGGTCGCGCACGTGGTACTGGACGCCGCCCGGGCGGTCCCACTTGTACGGGCAGACGATGCCTATGCGCATGGGCCGGCTCGCATCAGGCCCGTGCCCCGGCCGGGTCCGGCGGCACGTCGGGCCAGATCCGGCCGAGCACGTGCCAGTCCTCCGGGTGCCGGGCGATCGTGGCCGCGAAGGCGTCGGCGACGCCCTGGGTGGCGGCGACGACGCGGTCGCGCAACCGGCCGGGACCGGCCACCGGCACCTCGGGGCACCACCGCAGCCGCCAGCCGCGCTCGGTGAACGAGCACGTCATGGGCAGCAGCGCGGCCCCGGTCTGCGCCGCGAGCAGCGCCGGGCCGCCGGGCATCGTGGTGGGGCGGCCGGCGAAGGTGACCGGGATGCCGCTGCCGGCGAGGTCGCGGTCGCAGAGCAGGGCGACCGAGCCGCCGCCGTCCAGCCACTCGCGGAGCACGGTCGCGCTGGGCCGCGGCCCGCCGGTCAGGGGGACCACCCGCATCCCCAGCGACTCCCGGAAGGCGAGGAAGCGGTCGTAGAGCGACTCCGGCTTCAGCCGCTCGGCGACGGTGAGGAACGGGCCGCCGAGCAGGTCGACGTACCAGAGGGCACCGGCGTCCCAGTTCCCGCTGTGCGGCAGCGCCGCGACGACCGGCCGGCCCTCGGCCAGGACGCGGTCGACGTGCTCGCGGTCGAACACCTCGGTGCCGGCGACGATCCGCTCGGGCGAGATGCGGGGCAGCCGGAAGGTCTCCTGCCAGTAGCGGCCGTAGCTGCGCATCGCCCGCATCGTGAGGGCGTCGAGCTCCTGCTCGCCGAGCGCGCCGCCGGTGATCACCCGCAGGTTGGCGCGCAGCTGCCGGACGCCCTTCCCCTCCCGCCGCGCCACCGCGGCGAACGCGGCGTCGAACCCGCCGCGGGCCAGCGGCTCGGGCAGCGCCTTCACCGCGCCCCATCCGGCGGCGTACCCGAGGTCGGTCAGCCGGGCGGTCGCGCTCACGGCGCCGCCGGCGCGCTCGGCAGCGGCCGGCCGCTCGCCTGACGGTGGACCTCGACCCCCCGCTGCACCACCGTGACCAGGCTGCCGGCGAGCAGCACCCACAGTCCGACGTGGACGGCGTAGGGCACCCCGAGGCCGTACAGGCCGGTGCCGGTCAGCACGAGGATCAGCCGCTCGGTGCGCTCCACGATCCCGACGTCGCAGCGCAGCCCCACGCCCTCCGCGCGGGCCTTGACGTAGGAGGTCAGCACGCCGAGCACGAGGCAGAGCAGCGCCACCAGGGCCAGGAGGCGGTTGTCGCCTTCGCCGGTGAACCACCAGACGAGCGCGCCGAAGATCGCCGCGTCGACCACCCGGTCGAGGCTGGAGTCGAGCACCGCGCCGAACAGCGATCCGCCGCCGCGGGCCCGCGCCAGGGCACCGTCGAGCATGTCCAGCAGCACGAAGACGGTGACGGTGAACGCGCCCCAGAAGAGGTGACCGGTCGCGATGAGGCCCACCGAGCCGGCGACCGCACCGAGCGTGCCGGCGACGGTCACCGCGTCGGCGGTGACCCCGGCCCGCAGCAGGGTCGCCACCACGGGCGCCCAGAACCGCCCGACGGCCGCCCGGACGCCGGCGGTCCCGAGCACGTCAGGCCTCCCCGGTCGCGGCGGCCGGCCAGGAGGCGGCCAGCAGGTCGCGGGTCTCCCGCAGCACCTGGGGCAGGACCCGGGTCAGCCCGATGACCGGCATGAAGTTGGTGTCCCCGCCCCACCTCGGCACGGCGTGCTGGTGCAGGTGGTCGGCGATCCCGGCGCCGGCGACCGACCCCTGGTTCATCCCGATGTTGAACCCGTGGGCACCGCTCACCGACCGCACGACGCGCATCGCCGTCTGGGTGAACGACCCCAGCTCGGCGACCTCCGCAGGCGTCAGGTCCGTGTAGTCCGGCACGTGCCGGTACGGGACGACCATGAGGTGCCCGGCGTTGTACGGGTAGAGGTTGAGGACGGCGTAGACCGAGTGCCCCCGGGCGACGATCAGGCCCTCCTCGTCGTCCATCCCCGGGATGAGGCAGAACGGGCAGTCGTGCTCGGTGGTCGGCTTGCCCGCGCCCCGGATGTAGGCCATCCGGTACGGGGTCCACAGGTGCTCGAAGACGGTGGTGGGTCCACCGTCCCCGCCGGCTCCCGGGACGAGGTCCTCCGGGCTCATCCGGCGACCTGCAGCGCCTCGGCGGTGGGGTCGGTGTTGGCCCGCGAGGCCACCCAGGCCGCGATGGCGGCGACCGCCTGGTCGACGGGCACGCCGTTGTGCTGGCTGCCGTCGCGGAAGCGGAAGGAGACCGCGCCGGCCTCGGCGTCGGTGCCGCCGGCGATCAGCACGAACGGCACCTTCTGCTTGCTGGCGGTCCGGATCTTCTTCTGCATGCGGTCGTCGGAGTCGTCGACCTCGACCCGGATGCCCTTCGCCTTCAGCTTGAGCGCAACGTCGGTCAGGTAGCCCACCTGCTCGTCGGTCACCGGGATGCCGGTCACCTGGACCGGGGCGAGCCACGCGGGGAAGGCGCCGGCGTAGTGCTCGGTGAGCACGCCGAAGAACCGCTCGATCGACCCGAACTTGGCGGAGTGGATCATCACCGGCTGCGCGCGGTCGCCGCCGGGGGTCGTGTACTCCAGGCCGAAGCGGGCCGGCTGGTTGAAGTCGTACTGGATGGTCGACATCTGCCAGGTGCGGCCGATGGCGTCGCGCGCCTGCACCGAGATCTTCGGGCCGTAGAACGCCGCGCCGCCCGGGTCGGGCACCAGCTCGAGGCCGGTCTCGCGGGCGGCGTCCTCCAGCACGGAGGTGGCCAGCGCCCACTCCTCGTCGGACCCGATGAACTTGCCCTGCTTGGCCGGGTCGTCGCCGCGGGTCGACAGCTCGAGGTAGTAGTCGTCGAGGCCGAAGTCGCGCAGCAGGCCGAGGACGAAGGCCAGCAGGTGCCGGATCTCCCCCGGCGCCTGCTCGGGGGTGACGTAGCTGTGCGAGTCGTCCTGGGTCAGCCCGCGCACCCGGGTCAGGCCGTGGACGACGCCGGACTTCTCGTACCGGTACACGGACCCGAACTCGAAGAAGCGCAGCGGCAGCTCGCGGTAGGACCGCCCGCGCGACCGGAAGATCAGGTTGTGCATCGGGCAGTTCATGGCCTTGAGGTAGTACTCGCTGTTCTCCAGTTCCATCGGCGGGAACATGGTGTCGGCGTAGTACGGCAGGTGCCCGGAGGTCTCGAACAGTCCGCCCTTGCTGATGTGCGGGCTGCCGACGTAGTCGAAGCCCTCCTCGATGTGGCGGGCGCGGACGTAGTCCTCCATCTCGCGCTTGACCACCCCGCCCTTGGGGTGGAAGACGGCGAGGCCGGAGCCGATCTCGTCGGGGAAGCTGAACAGGTCCAGCTCCACGCCGAGCCGCCGGTGGTCGCGGCGCTCGGCCTCGGCCAGCTGCTCCAGGTACGCCTTGTGCGCGTCCCTGCTCTCCCAGGCGGTGCCGTAGACGCGCTGCAACTGCGGGTTCTTCTCGCTCCCCCGCCAGTACGCGGCGGCGCTGCGGGTCAGGGAGAACGCCGGGATGTTGCTGGTGCGCGGCAGGTGCGGGCCGCGGCAGAGGTCGGTCCAGACCCGGTCGCCGGTGCGGGCGTCGAGGTTGTCGTACATGGTCAGCTGCGCGCCGCCCACCTCGACGTCCGCGCCCTCGGCCGCCTCTCCGGCGCCGCCCTTGAGCCCGATCAGCTCCAGCTTGTAGGGCTCGTGCGCGAGCTCGGCCTGGGCGTCGGCGTCGCTGATCTCCCGGCGGGCGAAGTTCTGCCCGGCGCGGACGATCTCGGTCATCCGCTTCTCGAGCGCCTGCAGGTCCTCGGGGGTGAAGGGCCGCTCCGGGTCGAAGTCGTAGTAGAAGCCGTTCTCCACCGGCGGGCCGATGCCCAGCCGGGTGCCGGGGAAGAGGTCCTGCACGGCCTGGGCGAGCACGTGCGCGGTCGAGTGCCGGATCACCGCCCGGCCGTCGGGGCTGGCCGCCGGGACGGGCTCGACCTCGGCGTCGGCCTCCGGGGTCCAGGCGAGGTCCTTGAGGTCCCCGGTGGCCAGCTCGCGGACGACGACTGCGCCGTCGGGGCCCTTGAGCGGCACCCCGGCGTCCTTGAGCGCCTGCTGGGCCGTCGTCCCGGCCGGCACCCGGATCGGGGCGACGGCGACGGGGGTGGGCACGGCGGACACGGGGACTCCTACGAGGTTCCGGGCAGCGCCCGGCCGGGTGGCCGGGACACCAGCAGGGTATCCACCGGCGCACGTCCGTTCCGGCACGCGTGGCGGGTCAGGCCGGGACGATCCGCAGTCCGTCGGCCACGGCCCCCCGCGCGTCCAGCACGGTGGCCACCCGCGCGAAGGTGCCGGGGTCGGCGGGCGCGAGGCGGACGGCGTCCGTGCCGATGTCGATCGCGACCGGCACCGCCTCGGCCAGGGTCACGGCGAACCGGCCGTCGTCGCCGCGGGTGAAGGTGAAGCGGGCGATCATCGAGTCCTCGGTGTCCGGGACCGGGGTGTCGTGCTCGGCCAGGGAGTTCCCGAGTCCGTAGGCGACCCACTCGCCGTCGACGCGGGCCATCGGCTGCACCACGTGCGCGTGGTGACCGAGGACCAGGTCGACGTCCGGGGAGGCCAGCAGCGCGGCGACGGCCTGCTCCTGGGCCGCGGTCGGCTCGTGGTCGTACTCGGCGCAGCAGTGCAGGCTGGCCACCACGATGTCCGCCCCGGCCGCCCGCGCCCGGGCCGCCGCCTCGAGGACCGGGGTCATGTCCGGGACGTCGACCAGGTCGACCGACCACTCCCGCCCTGCGGGCAGCGGGATCCCGTTGAGGGAGAACGTGGCCGCGACCTGCCCGACGGTCACCCCGCCGACCTCCACCAGCGTCGGCGTGGTGCTCTCGGCGGCGCTGCGGTAGGTGCCGGTGTGCGCGATGCCGGCGGCGTCCAGGACGTCGAGGGTGCGGACCAGCCCCTCGGTCCCGGCGTCCAGCGAGTGGTTGGACGCCGTGGAGCAGAGGTCGTAGCCCGCGCCGGCCAGCGCCTCGACGATCTCCGGCTGGACGGCGAAGCTCGGGTAGCCCGAGTAGGGCCCGCCGCGCGGGGCGACCGGGGTCTCCAGGTGGCAGACGGCGAGGTCCGCGGCGGAGACGATCGGCGCGATCGGGGCGAACACCGGCGCGAAGTCGTAGCCGCCGCCGGGCAGCTGCGCCCCCTCGGTGAGCGTCGTGTCCTGGTGCACCAGGACGTCCCCGGTGGCCACCAGGGTGATCTGCTCCGGCGGTGGGGCGGCCGACGACGGACCGGCCGGCGCCTCCTCGGCGGCCGGCGGTGCGGGGTCGGCCGCTCCGCCGCAGCCGGCCAGCAGCAGCCCGGCGAGCACAGCGGAACGGCGCCGGGGCACGCACCGACGCTAGTGGTGCGCCGCCTGCTCGGGATCGCCCAGCGACACCGCGTCGCCCACCGCGACGGCGCCGGGGCGGACCACCTCGGCGTAGACGCCCAGGCAGTGCTTCGGCAGGCGGGTCAGCCGCAGGACCGCCTCCCCCACGTGCAGCTCCCGGCCCACCCACGTCCGCTCGTCGCCCTCGTCGAGGGTCAGCTGCAAGTTGGCCCGCGGGTCCTCCGCCGAGCAGCCGACCGGGACCTCCCCGGCGGCCGCGCGGTCCAGCGACTGCCGGCTGACGAGGTGGACGGGCGCCGCGTCGACCCGCGGTCCCTCGTCGGAGGCCGCCAGCCGCACCGGGCGGCCGAGCACCGCGGTGAGCGTCGCCGTGTCGGCCTCGACGTCCCCGGTGGCGAGCACCTCGCCCAGCCGCGGCGTCTGCTTGACCGTCACCCGCTCGCCCGTCGCGGCGTCGACGACGGTGTGCGCCCGGTCCCCGACCAGGCCGCCGGCCTCGACCCGGGCCGCGGGCACCGGCCGGCCGCCCAGCGACTTCACCGGGTACACGACCACCCGCTCCACGACCCCGACCACCGTGCCCACGGGCACGACGCTACGCACCGGCCGCCCGCGGTGCGCGCCTGTTCAGCCGCCGGAGCTGGGCGTCGAGGTAGGGACGCGCCCGGCGCTGGCCGCCCCGCTCGGCGATGGCGGCGGCGAGACCGGTGAGTGTCCGCTCGAGCCGCGGCTCGTCCGGGGACCAGCCGCGCCGGCGGCACTCCTCGAGCCACTCGACCGGGGCGACGTGCCCGCGGGCGGCGTTGCAGCGGCGGCAGGCGGCCACCTCGTTCTCCGCCCAGGAGGGGCCGCCCTTGACCCGGGGGACGACGTGTTCGGTGCTGGCCGGCACCAGGCCGCCCAGCGCCCGTCCGCACCAGATGCAGGTCGCCCCGTCCCGGTCCAGCGCGGCGGTCAGCCGGGCGGCGCGGTCGGGCTGGGGCACTCCCCCATGGTCCGCCGGACCGCTGCCCCGCGCAGCCGGTCAGTCGGTGGTGGCGGTCACCGGGACGGCGACGGCCTCGAGCGCGGCCCGCTGCCGGTCCGAGAACGGCCGCGACGCGCTGCGGTCGCCCATGACCCGTGCGACCACGACCTGTGCCTCCGCCGCCACCCGGCCGCCCTGGTGCAGCCGGACGGCGAACTCCAGGGAGCTGCGGCCGACGCGGACGACGTCCACCTCGAACTCCGCCGGCGCGACGAACACCTCGTGCCGGTAGTCGAACGCGATCCGCACGACACCGAGCTCGCGCGGGGTCAGCACGTCGTCCCCCAGGTCGCGGAGCAGCTGCTCCCAGGCGTCGGTGACCGACTCGACCACGAGGTAGTACGGCGCGTGCGCCCCCGGCCGGTCCGCGCCGTCGGAGCCGGGGCGGTGGCCGACGAGGCGGCTGTAGACGGGCACGACCAGGCACGCTATCCACCGATGAGTCGGGGACCCGGTCCGGGTCTCCCCTCCGACATCACCACGGTGGCGCCGCCAGGGCGCCCCTCACACAGAGCAGGAGCAGGGACATGGGCGCGATCAGGGTGCACGAGTTCACCAGCGTCGACGGCGTGGTGGACGCCCCCATGTGGACGATGGACTACGGCTTCCCCGACGACCTGGCCGCCTCGATCGGTGCGCTCACCGCGCCGGCGACCGGCATCCTGCTCGGCCGCACCACGTTCGAGATGTTCGCTCCGGCGTGGTCGACCCGGACCGTCGAGGAGGACCCGGGCGCGCCGTTCTTCAACGACACCCCCAAGCACGTCGTCTCCTCGACGCTGACCGACGCGGAGTCCGTGTGGCGGAACTCCACCGTGCTCGGCGGCTACGACGCCGACCGGATCCGGGCGCTGAAGGCGGAGCAGGACCTCTACGTGAGCGGCAGCGCCACCCTCGTCCGGGCGCTGGTCGCCGACGGCCTGGTCGACGAGCTGCACCTCTTCGTCTACCCGGTGGCGGTGGGCAGCGGGATCCGGCTGTTCCCCGAGGGGACGGCGAAGACGCCGCTCTCCCTGCTGGGTGCCGACACCCTCTCCAACGGCGTGGTGCACCTGACCTACGGTCCCGCGGCCGCCTGAGGCCGGCGGAGACGGACGAGGGCCCCGGGTCTGCTGACCCGGGGCCCTCGTGCCGGTGGGCGATACTGGGTTCGAACCAGTGACCTCTTCGGTGTGAACGAAGCGCTCTACCACTGAGCCAATCGCCCGTTGCGCGTCCGATTGTGCCAGACCCCTAGTGCCAGAGCGGTACCCACCCCGGCACCCAGCTGGGGACCCCGGTGAGGTGCAGCGTGAGCACGAGGACGCCGTACACGAACGCCGCCGTGGCCAGCGCGACGAGCGCGCGCACCCAGATCGGCTGCCGCCCGAGCCACTCCGTCCACGCCGTGACGTGCGCCCGGGCGAACTCCAGCAGCCGCTCGGCCCAGAAGAACTCGCTGCCCAGCACGAACAGCCCGGCGAAGACGATGAACCAGCCGGGACCGGGCAGCGGGATGGCGGCCAGACCCAGGGCGACGATCAGCCCGCCGACGATCCCGACGCCCAGGCGGTAGGCGCGGTCGATGCTGCGGCGGGCGGCGATCCGACGACGCCACCCCGACTCCGCGACGCGCTCGCGCAGGGAGTGCATGCCGTCCTCGGCGTACTGGGCCCGGCGCTCCTCGATCGACGGGCGTGCGGGACGCTCCCCACCCGGCTCGCCGCTGCGCGGCGTCGGCAGGGGGGCCCCGGAGGTCGCCACCGTCTTCTGGTCGCTCAGCTGGTCACCTACCCGTTCGCCACGATGTCCGACGGCTCCGCCGGAGCCTCCCGACCCGGCTCGATGCTGATGGCGTAACCGCTGTAGTCGTCGAGGCCGGTCGAGGTGGAGCCTACGGTCCGGACGTCGGTTTGTGACCGGACCACGTCGAAGGTCCCCAGCGCGACCGGGTCGGCGTCCTCGGCCGTCCCCCACACGACGTACGTCTGCGTGTCGCGGTCGTTGAGCGCCAGGCCCTGCGTCACCACCTGCACCTGCGCGTCGCGGGCGACGACGGTGGCCACCCGGTCCCCGTCGGCGGTCAACGGGGTCACGTTCGCCGTCCCGGGCTCGAGCAGCGAGTCGACGATCCGGGCCTGCTCCGCAGCGGTCGCCACGGCCTCGTCCCGGGCGTCGTCGAGGACGACGTTCCAGGCGCCCAGACCGAGGACCGCCGCCGCGGCGGCGGCGACCAGCGCGTTGGGCAGGATCCGGCGCCACGTCGGGCGCGGGTCCGCGGTGGGCCCCACGGGGAGCGGGGCCGGCGGCCGGATGCCGGCCGCGGAGTTGCGCGGCGGCGGAGCGGCGGAGCGCGGCGCCTGCGGCGGGACCGGCGACGCCGTGGGCACCTGCTCGGTCTGCTCGACGGCGGCCCGCAGCCGGTCGCGCAGCCCGTCCGAGGGCTCGGCGGCCGGCAGGTCGGTGGCCATGGCCCCCATGACGTCGGTGGTCTCCGCGACCGTCCGGGCGCACCGGGAACACCTCGGGAGGTGCGCGGCGAAGACCGCCTCGTCCTCGGGCTCGAGGGCGTGCAGCGCCCAGCCCACCGCGAGCTCGTCGAAGGGCTCGTGGGGATCGGAGCCTCGTCCTCCGTCGATCATCGGTTCGTCCCGTCCACCGCGGCCTGACCCAGCGCCCCACCCAGAGCGGCACCCGCCACCCCACCCAGGTCCTTCTTCAGCCGTCGCATGCCGGCGAGCATGCGGGTCTTGACGGTGCCCAGCGGGGCGCGCGTCAGGGCGGCGACCTCGCGCTGGGTGTAGCCGCCGTAGTAGGCCAGCGTCAGCGCCTCGCGCTGGACGTCGGGGAGGCTGCCCAGGGCCGTGCGGACCTGCTCGGCGACCACCCGTTCCCAGGCGTCGTCCTCCACGTCCGCGGTCGCGGTCGGCGCGGCGAGGACGACCTCCTGCTCGGCACGGGCCTGGCGGCGGCGCTGGGACTCCTCGCGGCGGACGGCGTCGACCGCCTTGTGGTGGACCATCGCGAGGAACCACGACGCGAAGCTGCCGCGCGAGCTGTCGTAGGCGTTCGGGTCGCGCCACACGGAGAGGAACGCGTCCTGCAGGACGTCCTCGGCCAGCACGTCGTCGGCGAGTACGCGACGGGCGAGCGCGAAGGCGGGGCGGCGGAACCGGTCGTACAGGTCCTCGACCGCCGACCGGTCGCCGAGACAGAGCCGCGCGACGATGTCGGCGTCCCCGGGATCGTCGCCGACTCGGCGCGCGGGGCGGGTCACGGTTCCCATGGTCACACGCGGCGTTCGTCACGGGGCGCGAAGTCGGTTCGTCTGCCCCGACGTGGGGACCGCCGGACGGTGCGACACGCCCGGGCGTCCTGGCGCCGCAACCACACGGCATCTCGTTCGTTTCCCCGTCATGGCGAGCCGCTCCACCCCCGGACACACCACCTCCACGACGCTGCACCTCGTCGGTCCGCACTCCTGGACCGAGGTGCCGGCGACGCTCGGCTACGAGGTGACCGACCCGTATGCGGTCCGCATCGGCTTCGGCTCCCCGGACGGCGACGACGGCATCTCCTGGCTGCTGGCCCGTGACCTCCTCCGGGCGGGACTCGACCGGCCGGCCGGGGACGGCGACGTGCGGCTGTGGCCGGCCCGGACCACCGGCGACGTCCTGTTCCTGCACCTGCGGGCGCCCTCCGGCGAGGCGCTGTTCGAGCTCTCCCGCACCGCGGTCGCGGCGTTCCTGCGGCAGACCGAGCACCTGGTGCCGGTGGGCCAGGAGGCGGCGGTCCTGCAGGTGGACGACGAGCTGGCGGCCCTGCTGTCGGGCGGTGGCGCGGACCCCGGAGCGCGCTGACCGGCGAGGGGGGACCCCCCCTCGAAGCGGTCCGGGAGCCGTGTAATGTTCTCCCTGCAACGCGGACGTGGCTCAGTTGGTAGAGCATCACCTTGCCAAGGTGAGGGTCGCGGGTTCGAATCCCGTCGTCCGCTCGGAACCTCGGGCGCTGGTCGCGAGACCAGCGCCCGTGTGTGCGGTGGAGTGGCCGAGAGGCGAGGCAACGGCCTGCAAAGCCGTCTACACGGGTTCAAATCCCGTCTCCACCTCGTCTCGCTCGCGAGAGCGGTGGAGCGGGCCGGTCGAGAGACCGGACCCCGGGCGATTGGCGCAGTGGTAGCGCGCTTCCCTGACACGGAAGAGGTCACTGGTTCGAACCCAGTATCGCCCACCAGCAGGAGAGGCCCCGACCATCCGGTCGGGGCCTCTCTCGTTCCGGTCAGCCCAGCCTCGGCGCCACGTGCTCGGCCCAGAACCGGTCGACCTGTGCGGCCAGCTCCTCCGGCGTCCCGCTGTTGTCCAGGACGACGTCGGCCACCGCGCGGCGCTCCTCGTCGGTGGCCTGGACCGCGATCCGGGCGCGGGCGTCGTCCTCGGTCATGCCGCGTCGCACCAGCCGCTCCAGCCGGGTGTCCAGGGCGGTCTCGACGACCAGCACCAGGTCGTGCGCGTGGCCTCCCCGGTCCGCCGCCTGACCGGACTCCACGAGCAGCGGGACGTCGTGCACCACCACGCCGTCGTCCGGCACCTCGGCGGCCAGCTCGGCGGCCCGGTCGCGCACCAGCGGGTGCACGATGGCGTTCAGCCGGCCGCGAGCGTCGGGATCGGCGAAGACGATCGCGCCCAGGGCGGGCCGGTCCAGGGACCCGTCCGCGGCGAGGATCCCGTCCCCGAAGGCCGCGACGACCGCGGCCAGCCCGACCGTCCCCGGCTCCACGACCTCCCGGGCAATGGCGTCGGCGTCGACCACGACGGCACCCCGCTCGGCCAGCAGCCGCGACACGGTGCTCTTCCCCGACCCGATCCCGCCCGTCAATCCGATGCGCAGCACGCACGGACAGTAGCCAGCACCCCGGTGGCGATCACGGACAGGTAACACCCGCCCGTCCTGCCCGGCGCGTCGCACCAGTCACACCCGTCACGGCTCATAACGTCCGCCTCGGCGATCTTCCCCCGCCGAGAGAGGCAGAACCGCGATGTCACGTCCCATGCAGGCTCCCGTCCCGACGTCCCCCGCGAGCTCGCGCGGCCGGCACCGGCTCGACCGTGCCTCCGGCGTGCGCGCCTGCGACCTGCCCGGGGTGCGCGAGCGCCTCGCCCAGCGCGAGGGGGACGTGCGGCCGCGCAACGCGTTCCTGCGCTGGCTGACCACCAGCCCGGCCGCCGGCCGGCACACCTGGTCGTTCCTCGCCGGCTCGGGCGGGCGGCCGCGCACCGCGTTCGCGATCATCCTCAGCCTGTAACGCCGCCACTCCCCCGGCGCTGTGCGCCTGCTGACCGTTCCCGACCCCGATCGGTCAGCAGGCGCACAGCGTTCGACCCGTCGGCACCGCCGGCCGGCCCCCGGACAGCACGGAGGCCCAGGACCTCGCGGTCCTGGGCCTCCGTGGTCTGACTGTTCAGCTCACCTCAGCGGTGCTGGGCTCACTCGCCGCCGGCGAGCTTGGCCCGCAGCGCGGCGAGTGCCTCGTCGCTGGCCAGCGTGCCGCCGGAGGTGGTGTCCTCCGGAGCGGCGTCGCCGCCGGAGGAATAGTTCCCACCCGCGGCCGCCTCGGCGTCCGCCTCCTTGGCGGCCGCGATCTGCTTGCGGTGCGCCTCGAAGCGGGCCTGGGCCTCGGCGTACTGCTTCTCCCAGGTCTCGCGGGCCTCGTCGAAGCCCTCGAGCCACTCGCCCGTCTCCGGGTCGAAGCCCTCGGGGTAGATGTAGTTGCCCTCGGCGTCGTAGGACGCGGCCATGCCGTACGCGGCCGGGTCGAACGAGTCCTCCTCGCCGACGACGCCCTCGTTGGCCTGCTTGAGCGACAGCGAGATCCGGCGGCGGTCCAGGTCGATGTCGATGACCTTGACCAGGATCTCGTCGCCGACCTGCACGACCTGCTCCGGGATCTCCACGTGGCGCTCGGCCAGCTCGGAGATGTGGACCAGACCCTCGATGCCCTCGTCCACCCGGACGAACGCACCGAACGGCACCAGCTTGGTGACCTTGCCGGGCACGACCTGGCCGATCTGGTGCGTCCGGGCGAACTGACGCCACGGGTCCTCCTGCGTCGCCTTCAGCGACAGGGAGACGCGCTCGCGGTCCAGGTCGACGTCGAGGACCTCGACGGTGACCTCCTGGCCCACCTCGACGACCTCGGACGGGTGGTCGATGTGCTTCCAGGACAGCTCGGAGACGTGCACCAGGCCGTCGACGCCACCGAGGTCCACGAAGGCACCGAAGTTGACGATCGAGGAGACGACGCCGGTCCGGACCTGACCCTTGGCGAGCTTGTTGAGGAACTCGCTGCGGACCTCGGACTGCGTCTGCTCCAGCCACTGGCGACGGGAGAGGACGACGTTGTTGCGGTTCTTGTCGAGCTCGATGATCTTCGCCTCGAGCTCGCGGCCCACGTAGGGCTGGAGGTCGCGGACGCGGCGCATCTCGACCAGCGAGGCGGGGAGGAACCCGCGCAGGCCGATGTCGAGGATGAGGCCACCCTTGACGACCTCGATGACGGTGCCGGTGACGACCTCGTCGGCTTCCTTCTTCGCCTCGATCGTGCCCCACGCGCGCTCGTACTGTGCGCGCTTCTTGGACAGGATCAGGCGGCCTTCCTTGTCCTCCTTCTGGAGGACGAGGGCTTCCACCTCGTCGCCGACCTTGACGACCTCGTTCGGGTCGACGTCGTGCTTGATGGAGAGCTCGCGCGAGGGGATGACGCCCTCGGTCTTGTAGCCGATGTCCAGCAGCACCTCGTCCCGGTCGACCTTGACGATGACGCCCTCGACGATGTCGCCATCGTTGAAGTACTTGATCGTCAGGTCGATGGCGGCGAGGAAGTCCTCGGCGCTACCGATGTCGTTGATGGCGACCTGGGGGGTGCTGGAAGGACGGACCTGGGTGGAGGTCATGTGGTTGGTTGCTCCGGACGGGGGATGCGTAGGGACAGGACGTCCCGCGGCCGAGTGACCGCGGGGAACGGGGAGAGCCGGCGCGCGAATCCCCGTGGAGGGACAGCGTTGACAGACCTCTGGCGCATTCCCATGGTACGGAGCCGGGTGGCCCCGGGTCCACCGGGGTCCGGCACGGATCAGCGGTCCCGGCGTGTCACTCTCGCCCGTGATGAGCCTCCCCCTGGGTCCCGACGGCTACCCCGCCGCCGGCGGCGTCGCCCGCCGCCGCGCCGACGACGCCGAGTCCGTGCACGCCAACCGGATCTGGTGGGACGCCGCAGCGCCCGCCTACCTCGCCGAGCACGGCGACGACCTCGGGGACGTCGACTTCCTCTGGTGCCCCGAGGGCCTGCGCGAGGACGACGCGCACCTGCTGGGGGAGGTCGCCGGCCGCCGGGTGCTGGAGGTCGGCTGTGGCTCGGCGCCGTGCGCCCGGTGGCTGCGACGGGCCGGGGCCGACGTCGTGGCGCTCGACCTCTCCGCGGGGATGCTCGCCCGCGCAGCGGAGCTGAACGCCGTCACCGGGCTGCCCGTGCCGCTGCTGCAGGCCGACGTCGGTGCGCTGCCGCTGGCCGGGGCGTCCGTCGACGTCGTCTGCTCGGCGTTCGGCGGGCTGCCGTTCGTGGCCGACGTCGAGGGCGCGCTGCGGGAGGTCGCCCGGGTACTCCGCCCCGGCGGCCGCTTCGTCGCCTCGGTGAACCACCCGATGCGCTGGCCGCTGCCGGACTCCCCCGACCCGGCCGACCTGACCGTGACGTCGTCCTACTTCGACCGGACGCCGTACGTGGAGACCGACGACGACGGGCGGGCCACCTACGTCGAGCACCACCGCACGGTCGGGGACTGGGTGCGCGCGGTGGTCGGCGCGGGGCTGGTGCTCGACGACCTGGTCGAGCCGGAGTGGACCCCGGGGCGCACGCAGGAGTGGGGCCAGTGGTCGCCGGCCCGCGGCGCCCTGGTGCCCGGCACCCTGATCCTCGTCACCCACCGCGCCTGACTGCTGGTCGTCGCTCGTGCGGTGTCTCCCGCGCTCTTGCGGCGCTGCAGCACCGCAAGAGCACGAGGAAGACCGCGAGACCGGATGGCGGACGGCGACCCGACCGTCGACCTCAAGTGGAGGGTGACCTCGGAGCGAGCAGGGCGCGGGCGTACCGGGCGCGGTACACCCGCTGGGCGACCAGCACGGCCGGGAAGGCGAGCCGCCACAGGCCCCCACCCGGTCGGGTCACCGAGCGCAGGGTGAGGTGGACCGCGCCGTCGGGGTAGCGGTGCAGCACGAAGGCCTCCTCGCCCGACACGGGATGGCCGTCGAGGGTGCCGTAGGCGTAACCGCAGCGGTCCGGCCGGTCCACCACGGCGACCACCCGCGCCGGCTCCCGGATCCGGAGCGGGCCGATCCGGGCGACCAGCCAGGTGTCGGCGCCCGCCTGGACGCGCCCCCCGGGCTCGACGGTGAACCCGCTTCTCCGTGACCACGCGGGCGAGCGGCGGGGAAGTCGCGCGGTCGTGCCCGGGTCGGGACGTCACTCCGCTGGAGTGGATCCGTCGCGGGGGCCCGGAGGGCTCCCCGACGGAGACATGGGCAACGGCTCCACGGCGGCCGGGACGGCACCTGGCCGCGGTGCGGTCCGGAGGACCGCGATGTGCTCAGTGCGCCGCGTCGTTCCAGGTGCGGCCGAAGCCGACCGAGACCTCGAGCGGCACCGACAGCTCCGCGGCCCCGGCCATCTCGCGGCGGACCAGCACCTCCAGCGCCTCCCGCTCCCCCGGCGCGACCTCGAGCACGAGCTCGTCGTGCACCTGCAGGAGCATCCGCGACGTCAGGCCCTCGGCGGCGATCGCCTTCTCGACGTTCAGCATCGCGACCTTGATGACGTCGGCGGCCGATCCCTGGATGGGCGCGTTGAGGGCCATGCGCTCGGCCATCTGCCGGCGCTGCCCGTTGTCGCTGGTCAGGTCGGGCAGGTACCGGCGCCGGCCCAGCGTGGTCTCGGTGTAGCCGGTCTTGCGGGCGTCGTCGACGACGGTGTCCAAGTAGTCGCGGATGCCGCCGAAGCGCTCGAAGTAGGCGTGCATCTGCTCGCGCGCCTCCTCCACGGAGATGCGCAGCTGACCGGACAGCCCGTACGCGCTCAGCCCGTAGGCCAGCCCGTAGCTCATCGCCTTGATCCGGCGGCGCATCTCCGGGTCGACCTGGTCGATGGGGATGTCGAAGGCCCGGGAGGCGACGAAGGAGTGCAGGTCCTCCCCCGACGTGAAGGCCTCGATCAGGCCCTCGTCGCCGGAGAGGTGGGCCATGATCCGCATCTCGATCTGGCTGTAGTCGGCCGTCATCAGCGACTCGAACCCGGCCCCGACGACGAAGGCCTGCCGGATGCGGCGCCCCTCGGCGGTGCGGATCGGGATGTTCTGCAGGTTCGGGTCGATCGAGGACAGCCGGCCGGTGGCGGCGATCGTCTGCTGGAAGGTGGTGTGGATGCGGCCGCCGTCGTCGACCATCGGGATGAGGCCGTCGATGACGGTCCGCAGCCGGGTGACGTCGCGGTGGCGCAGCAGGTGCTCGAGGAACGGGTGCCCGGTCGTCGCCAGCAGCGAGGTGAGCGCGTCGGCGTCGGTCGTGTAGCCGGACTTGATCTTCTTGGTCTTCGGTAGCCCGAGCTCGTCGAAGAGCACCGCCTGCAGCTGCTTGGGCGAGCCGAGGTTCACCTCGTGCCCGATCACGGCGTAGCACTCGGCGGCCGCGGCGGCGACGCCGTCGGCGAACTCCTTCTGCAGGTCGTGCAGGAAGTCCAGGTCCGCGGCGATGCCCCGGTACTCCATCGCCGCGAGCACCCGGGTCAGGGGCAGCTCGATCCCGCCGAGCAGCCCGTCACCGCCGCGCTGACCGAGCAGCTGCTCGAGCGCGTCGGACAGGTCGTTGACCGCCACGGCCTTGAGCACGTCGGCGTGCGCGGCCTCGGCGGCGAGGTCGGCCTCGGTCGGGCCCAGGCCGTCGAGGGTGAGCTGACCCTCGGGCGCCGCGGCGTCCTTGAGCTCGCGGCGCAGGTAGCGGACCGCGAGGTCACCCAGGTCGAACGAGCGCTGACCCGGGTTCGTCAGGTAGGCGGCCAGCGCGGTGTCGCTGACCAGGCCCGCCAGCTCCCAGCCCCGCGACCAGACCGCCAGCAGCGGGCCCTTGACGTCGTGCGCGACCTTGGGGCGGTCGGGATCGGCCAGCCAGGCGGCCAGCGCCTGCTCGTCGGCCGGGTCCAGGTCCGGCCCGAGGTCGACGAACGTCGCGTGGTCGTCGCCGGCGGCCAGCGCCAGGCCGGTGAGCTCGCCGGTGCCCCGGCCCCACGTGCCGCGGAAGACCAGCCCGGTGCGGCCGGTGGCATGCGCGTCCAGCCAGGCGGCCAGCCCACCGGGCTCCACGTCGTCCTCGGTGACGTCGAAGCCGCCCTCGACCTCCGGCTCGGCGCTGGTCAGCGTCGCGAAGAGGCGGTCGCGCAGCACCCGGAACTGCAGGTTGTCGAACAGCGTGTGGACCTCGTTGCGGTCCCACGCCTGGACGGCGAGGTCGACCGGCCCGACCTCGAGCGGGACGGCACGGTCCAGCTCGGTCAGCCGGCGGTTCTGCAGGACCGAGGACAGGTGCTCGCGCAGCTTCTCCCCGACCTTGCCCTTGACCGTGTCGACCTGGTCCACGAGCGCGTCGAGGGAGCCGTACTCGCGGACCCACTTGGCCGCGGTCTTCTCCCCCACGCTCGGGATGCTGGGGAGGTTGTCGCTCGGGTCCCCGCGCAGAGCGGCGAAGTCGGGATACTGCGTCGGCGTGAGGCCGTACTTGGTCTCGACCTCCTCCGGGGTGAACCGGGTGAGGTCGGAGACGCCCTTGCGCGGGTACAAGACGGTCACGTGCTCGTTGACCAGCTGCAGCGCGTCGCGGTCACCGGTGCAGATCAGCACGTCCATGCCCGCGTCGACGGCCTGCACGGTGAGCGTGGCGATGACGTCGTCGGCCTCGTAGTTCTCCGCGGTGATCACCGGCACGTGCAGCGCGGCGAGCACCTCCTGGATGAGGCTGACCTGGCCGCGGAAGTCGGTGGGGCTCTCCGAGCGGTTGGCCTTGTACTCCGCGTAGATCTCGCTGCGGAACGTCTTGCGCCCGACGTCGAAGGCGACGGCGAGGTGGCTGGGCGCCTCGTCGCGCAGGACGTTGATCAGCATCGAGGTGAAGCCGTACACGGCGTTGGTCGGCTGCCCGGTCGTCGTGGAGAAGTTCTCCACCGGCAGCGCGAAGAACGCGCGATAGGCCAGCGAGTGCCCGTCGAGCAGCAGCAGGCGGGGACGCGCCCCGCTCGAGCTGGCGGGGGCGGCGGGCGCGGAGGTGGTGACCGGTGCGGACATCGCCCGCGATCCTAGGTGCGCCCACCGACAACGACCGCTCCCCCGGGTGGCCGTCGGGCGGGCACTCGCTACCGTCGCCCTCCGTGACCGTCGCCGCGCCGCCCGAGTGGATCCCCGCCGACCAGAGCAGCCCGCTGGACGACAAGCTCGGCATCCGCATCACCGACTTCGACCCCGATCGGACGGTGGCCACGATGCCGGTCGAGGGCAACCAGCAGCCCTACGGCCTCCTGCACGGCGGGGCCACCTGCGCCCTCGTCGAGTCCGTCGGCTCTTGGGCCGCGGCGCTCAACGCCGGTCCCGAGCGACAGGTCGTGGGGGTCGAGCTCAACGCCAGCTACCTGCGGGCCGCCACCTCGGGCACCGTCACCGCCGTCGCCACGCCGGTGCGCCGCGGCCGGACGCTGTCGACCTTCCTCGTCGAGGTCACCGACGACACCGGCCGGGTCACCGCCACCGCGCGGTTGACCTGCATGACGCTCGCCGGCTGAGTCCCGGGGGGCCGCTCAGGCCTCGAGGACCCGGCCGAGCGCCGGCAGTGCCCGGGCCGGCAACGGCCGCCGGCGCCGCGGCAGCGGGACGGCCGCGCCGCCGCGCTGCCGGCCGGCCAGGGCCCGCAGGAGGTTGTCCCGGGGCACGATCCGCCGGCCGTGCAGGGGCGCGAAGCCCATGCGGGCGAAGAACCGCTGCCGTTCCGCCTCGTGCCCCACCGCCGCGACGACGTGCCCGGCGCCGCAGCGCTGCGCGTGCTCCGCCGCCGCGGCCAGCAGCGCGGCACCGACCCCGCGCCGCCGGTGGTCGCGGTGGACGACGAGGTTGTCGATCGTCACCTGCGGGACGCCGAGCACCACCGACAGCGGGTCCAGCCCCAGGACGGCCAGACCGACCACCTCGTCACCCGGGGTGTCCCCCGAGCGGGTGGTCGCGCCCGGCAGCACCGCGAGGACCACGCGGTACCCGGCGTCGGCGAGCAGCCGCCGGAACCCGGCCGCGGCCGCCGACCCGGGCGCCTGACCGGTGAGCACGCCCTCCGCGTGGGAGTCCGACCGGTGCTGGCGGACCAGCGACAGGACGACGGGCAGGTCACCGAGCTGTGCGACGCGGGTCCGGACGTGGGACCGAGAACCGGATGCGGACACCGGATGCCTCCCCTTGACGGTGGGCGCAGGATGGCAGCGCCGTCGGCTCCCACCACTCCGGCGCGCCGTCTCCGTGACGGTCGTGGCAGGAGTGGCGGGTCGCGGAACGGTCACAGCTGTCCGGCTGCGGAACAGTTGTGCAACATCCCTGGGTTACCGTCCGTGCTCCACTGACACGCAGGGAGCACGCGTGACGCACGCGCCAGATCGCGTCCGCCGGGAAGACCCCCGTCGGACGCCGTCCCCCTCCGCGGGGAAGACCGGTACCCCCGGTCACCGATCCACCGGCAAGCGGACCCTCATCCGGCTGCTGCTGGTCACCTTCGTCGGCCTCGGCATCGCCGTCCTCACGCCGGGCGTCGCCTCGGCGGACGGCGAGCAGGTCCGCGGCACGCTGACGACCAACACGACCGGCCCCATCGAGGGCGTGACGGTCACGGTCGAGACCGCGGACGGCCAGGAGGTCGGCGAGGCCGAGAGCGACGAACGCGGCCGCTTCTCGGTGCCGGTGCCCGCCGCCGGCGAGTACGTCGTCACCCTCGACGCCGACTCCCTGCCCGAGGGCGTGACGGTCGGTGGCGGCGGCGACACCCGCACGGTCACCGTCGAGGTCAACGGCCGGGAGCCGGTGAACTTCGCCCTCTCCTCCGGTGAGCGGGGCGGGGGCAGCGAACGCATCCTCGCCGTCCAGCTGTTCGTCGACGGGCTGCGCTTCGGGTTGCTCATCGCGATCTGCGCCGTCGGCCTCTCGCTGATCTTCGGCACGACCGGCCTGACCAACTTCGCGCACGGCGAGATGGTCACCATCGGCGCGATCGTCGCCTTCTACCTCAACGTGGACGCCGACATCCCCCTGCTGGCCTCGGCCGTGCTGGCCGTGATCATCGGCGGGTTGATCGGCGCGCTCAACGAGCTGGCGCTGTGGCGGCCGCTGCGCCGGCGGGGCACCGGCCTCGTCGCGGCGCTGGTGGTCTCGATCGGTCTGTCGCTGGCGGTGCGCTACATCATCCAGACGGTCTACGGCGGCCGCTCCAACCCCTACACCGACTACCAGTCGCAGCGCGCTCGGGACTACGGCACCTTCGCCCTCACCGACCGGGACCTGTACTCGATCATCATCTCGCTCGTCGTCCTGCTCGCCGTGGCCCTGATGCTGCAGCGCACCCGGATCGGCAAGGCGATGCGCGCGGTCGCCGACAACCGCGACCTCGCCGCCTCCTCGGGCATCAACGTCGACCGCGTGATCCTGGTCGTCTGGGTCATGGGCGGCGCGCTCGCCGCGCTCGGCGGGGTGCTGCTCGGGCTGTCGGACCAGATCCAGTGGGACATGGGCTTCCGCCTGCTGCTGCTCATGTTCGCCGGCGTCACCCTCGGTGGCCTCGGAACCGCCTACGGCGCTCTCATCGGCAGCGTCATCGTCGGCGTCTTCGTGCAGATGTCCACGCTCGTCATCCGTGATGACATGAAGTACGTCGGAGGGCTGCTGCTCTTGATCCTCATCCTGATCGTCCGGCCCCAGGGCATCCTGGGCAGCAAAGCCCGGATCGGCTGACGGCCATGGCAGACCTCCTCGACGCCTTCCAGCTCGGCGTCCGCGCGATGTTCGCCTACCAGGCGGTGTTCTTCGCCCTCCTGGCCATCGGCCTGAACCTCCACTTCGGCTACACCGGCCTGCTCAACTTCGGGCAGATCGCCTTCGCGATGCTCGGCGGCTTCGGCGTCGCCATCTCGGTGTCGAAGTGGGACCTGCCGTTCTGGGTCGGCGTCCTCGTCGGCATCGCCGCGGCGGTGTTCCTTGCCCTGCTCCTCGGCCTGCCCACCCTGCGGCTGCGCGCCGACTACCTCGCGATCGTCACGATCGCCGCGGCCGAGGCGTTGCGCCTGGTCTTCCGGTCCGGCGGGTCGACGGAGCTGACGAACAGCACGCAGGGCATCTCCGACTTCAACGCGGACTTCCTGTCGCTGGCCCCGTGGTCGGTGGCCAAGCGCTACGACATCCTCGGCACCCGCTGGAGCGGCGGTGAGCTCTGGGTGATCACCGTCGGGTGGACCCTGGTCGCGTTGAGCTGCCTCCTCGTGTGGGCGCTCATGCGCAGCCCCTGGGGCCGCGTGCTGCGGGCCGTCCGCGAGGACGAGGACGCCGCCCGCGCCCTCGGCAAGAACGTCTACGCGTTCAAGATGCAGTCGCTCGTCCTGGGCGGTGTGTTCGGGGCGCTCGGCGGGATGGTCTACGCGGTCGGCACGGGCTCCCAGAACCCGGACCAGTACCAGAACGCCAACACGTTCCTCGCCTACGGCGCGCTCATCCTCGGCGGTGCCGCCCGGGTCATGGGACCGGTCATCGGAGCGATGCTGCTGTGGTTCATCATCGCGTTCTCCGACAGCGCGCTCGCCGCCCTGGTCAGCGGGGACAACTCCTTCTTCGGTCTCTTCGAGTGGGGCGACCTGCTCTCGACGACCGACATCGCCTACATCCGGTTCATCATCATCGGTGTGGGGCTGATGCTCCTCATGATCTTCCGGCCCCAGGGCATCCTGGGTGACCGACGAGAGGTGATGCTCGATGCCCGCTGACCAGCCACACGGGGCCACCGCCGCCTCCCAGCAGCCGGCCGCCCAGCAGTCGGCTCCGACCGCCGCCCCGGCGGCGCCCGCCCGGCTCGCGCAGGCCGCCCTGCGGGACGTGCCGTGGGAGATCGGTGTCGCCAAGCCCGACCCGGCCATCGTGGTCGACGGGGTGACCCGCACGTTCGGTGGCCTGACCGCGGTGTCGGTCGACCACCTCGAGATCCAGCGCAGCGGGATCACCGGCCTCATCGGACCCAACGGTGCCGGGAAGACGACGCTGTTCAACCTGCTCACCGGGTTCGACCAGCCGAACTCCGGGACGTGGTCCTTCGACGGCCGCTCCCTCGGCAAGCTGTCCCCGCACCAGGTGGCGCGGCTCGGCGTCGTGCGCACCTTCCAGCTCACCAAGGCGCTCTCCCGGCTCAGCGTGATGCAGAACATGCTGCTCGGCGCCAAGGACCAGCGCGGGGAGGGCTTCTTCCGCTCGCTGGTCCCCGGGGTCTGGCGCGCCCAGGAGAAGGCGAACACCGAGAAGGCGCTCGACCTGCTCGCCCGGTTCAAGCTGGACGCGAAGAAGGACGACTTCGCCGGCACGCTCTCCGGCGGTCAGCGCAAGCTGCTGGAGATGGCCCGCGCGCTGATGAGCGACCCGAAGGTCGTCATGCTCGACGAGCCGATGGCCGGCGTGAACCCCGCGCTGACCCAGAGCCTGCTCGGGCACGTCAAGGACCTGCGCGAGCAGGGCATGACGGTGATCTTCGTCGAGCACGACATGGACGTCGTCCGCGACATCAGCGACTGGGTGGTCGTCATGGCCGCCGGCAAGGTGATCGCCGAGGGTCCGCCGGAGTCGATCAGCCAGAACCGGGCCGTCGTCGACGCCTACCTGGGCGCCCACCACGACGCGCCGCTGACCGTCGACGAGGAGGAGCGTGTGCTCGCCGAGGCCGCGGCGGCGATCGCCCGCGAGGAGGGCGTCTCGGGTGAGGTCCTGAGCTCCGAGAGCACCGACCGCGAGGGGACCCAGCGATGAGCGATCCACTGTTCGAGGTCGACGAGTCGGGCGAGGGCGTCACCCGGGCGCAGGAGGCCGCGGCGGGCACCGCCGAGCTGTCCCCTGCGGAGAAGGCCGCCACACGCGAGGAGCACGTCCGCCTCGCCGAGGGCGCCCTGGTCCGTGGGGACGACCTCGTCGCCGGCTACGTGCCGGGCGTCAACATCCTGCGCGGCGCGGACTTCTACCTGCAGGAGGGCGAGCTCGTCGGCATCATCGGCCCGAACGGAGCCGGCAAGTCGACGCTGCTCAAGACCCTCTTCGGGCTCATCCCGGTCCGCTCGGGCACGGTGACGCTGCGCGGCGAGGAGATCACCTCCGCGCCGGCCCACCGCCTGGTGCAGCTCGGCGTCGGCTACGTGCCGCAGAACAACAACGTGTTCCCCTCGCTCACCATCGAGGAGAACATGCAGATGGGCGTGTACCTGCGGCCGAAGACGTTCCACGAGCGCTTCGACTACGTGATCGACCTCTTCCCGCTGCTCGGCGAGCGGCGCAAGGGCAAGGCCGGGTCGCTCTCGGGCGGCGAGCGGCAGATGGTCGCCATGGGCCGGGCCCTGATGATGTCGCCGTCGGTGCTGCTGCTCGACGAGCCCTCGGCGGGCCTCTCCCCCGCTTACCAGGACGAGGTCTTCATCCGCTGCCGCCAGATCAACGCCACCGGCGTCTCGATCATCATGGTCGAGCAGAACGCCCGCCGGTGCCTGCAGATCTGCGACCGCGGCTACGTACTCGACCAGGGCCGCAACGCCTACACCGACACCGGGCAGTCGCTGATGAACGACCCCAAGGTGATCGAGCTCTACCTGGGGACGCTCGCCAAGGCCCAGTAGCCCCTGCCGACGGCCCCACCACGACGACGCCGGCCCCCTCCCCTCTCCCGGGGAGGGGGCCGGCGTCGTCCGGCGTCGTCCGGCGTCCCCTCAGGACGTCGGGACGGCGTTGCGGGTCGTCCTCGTGCCCTAAGGCGCCTGCCGGACCCGCAGGGCACGCGGAGCACCCGCGAGGTGGGGCGACCACGTCCCTGGTGCCTGATGCCGGCCCCGGACGCACAGCGGCCCGGCACCGAGATCGGTGCCGGGCCGCTGCCGGTGGTGCGGGTGGACGGGCTACCGGTCAGGGCAGCCCGTCCGGGAGGTCATCGACCCGCCGGGCCGATGCCCTGGGCGTTGAGCTCCTGGATGATGCGGGCGGACTCGTCGAACCCGATCACGATGATCGCGTCCGGGTCGAACTCCACCATCTGCTGGACCTCGGAGTCGTACGACGAGGCGTTCGGGTCGTAGGTGATGGCGAGGATGTCGTCCTCGGCCAGGCCACCGTCGACCAGGTTCGCCGACACATTCTCGGCCAGACCCGTGCCGTAGGCGTCGTTGAGGTTCAGGATCCCGACGCGGCTGTTGCCGTCGGCCAGCACGAGGTCGGCCAGCGGGACCGCCTGCAGCTGGTCCGGGGGCGCGGTGCGGAAGTACAGCCCCTGGTCGTTGTAGTTCGTGAACTGGTCGGACGTGTTGGCCGGCGAGATCTCCAGGACGCCGGCGTTCACGATCTTGTCGATGACCGTGAGGCTGACCGACGAGGACGCCGCACCGATGATCGCGTCCGCGTTCTCCGCCAGGAGGCGGTCGACGCTGGTGTTCGCGGTGTCGGTCGAGGTGTCACCGGAGTCGGTCTCGATCAGCTGGACGGGGGCACCGAGCACGCCACCGGCCTCGTTGACCTCCTGCAGGGCGAGCTGGGCACCGGCGACCTCGGGCGGGCCGAGGAACGCGAGCGAGCCGGTCAGCGGCAGCAGCGTGCCGATGATCAGCGGGTCGCCGGTGGCACCCGGGGCGACCGGGGCGGGGCTGCCCTCGTCGCCGGCGGCCAGGGTCTCGTCGCCGGTGACCTGGAACTCGGTCAGCGAGTCGTCGATGGCGTTGTCGTCACCGAAGGTCAGGAGACCGAACGACGCCACGGCCGGCTCGCCCGCCTCGGTGAAGTCCAGCGGACCGGAGGCGCCGTCGTAGTCGACGTTCCCGCCCGCGTTGAGGATCTCCAGGCAGGCGGCGAAGTCCGTGCACTTGTCGCCACCGGAGGTGAGCCCGTTGATGTACGGCGCGAAGGCGGTGGCCTCGCTGCTGCCGGCCGCCTGGGCAGCCAGGGAGATCAGGACGAACGCGTCGTAGGTCTCCCCGGCGTAGTTGTAGGTGCCGCCGAGGTCGGGGTCGATCTCGTCCAGCCGGGCCTTGAAGTCGCCGCTGAGGTCGGTCAGGGGCGTGGTGCCCTGCATGCCGGCGAGGTCGCCCGCGGTGCTGAACTGGTCGCCCAGGGCGCTGCCCATGTTGCCGTCGGAGCCGTAGATGTTGACGCCGGCGCTGCCGCCGGAGCCGCTGTCACCACTGTCCGAGCTGCTGTCGTCGTCGTCGTCCCCGCCGCCGCAGGCGGCCAGCGCGATGAGCGCGACGCTCGTCACGGCGATGCCGCGAGCGTTCCTGCCAGTGCGCATCAATGAACTCCCAAGATCTGTCACGTCGTTCGAAGCCCTGACGGACGGCAGGCGCCGACCCCCAGGGCCGCTGAGTGGAGCGAAGGTAACCGCTGGGAGCGGACATCCGGAAAGCGCTCAGGGGACCGTGATGAGGTCGTGATCTATCGTGTTGCGCCCGAGTTACGCGATCGGATCTGCGTCACAGGGCTTCCTCGACCGGAGGATCTCAGGCAGACGGGCTGTCCACGGCCACGCCGTCGTCCAGGATCCGCTGGGCGAGCGCCTTCATCGACGTCCGCTCGTTCATCGCCGTCCGCTGGATGAAACGGAAGGCATCGGCCTCGCTCAGCCCCTCCCGGGTCATCAGCACGCCCTTGGCCTTCTCGACCACCTTGCGGGCCTCCAGCCGGTCCTCCAGCGAGCGCACCTCACCGTCCAGGGCGGTCATCTCGGCGAACCGGGCGCGCGCCACCTCGATGGCCGGCACGAGGTCGTTCTTCGAGAACGGCTTGACCAGGTAGGCCATGGCGCCGGCGTCGCGGGCCCGCTCGACGAGCTCCCGCTGGCTGAACGCCGTCAGCACGATGACCGGGGCCACTCGGTCGCCGGCGATCTGCTCGGCCGCCGACAGCCCGTCCAGGACCGGCATCTGGATGTCGAGGATCACGAGGTCGGGGACCAGCTCCCGGGCCCGGTCGACGGCCTGCTGGCCGTCACCCACCTCGGCCACGACGACGTAGCCCTCCTCCTCCAGCATCTCCTTGAGGTCGAGGCGGATCAGGGCCTCGTCCTCGGCGATGAGGACACGCGTCGGCTCGGTGCTCACGGGCACGGAGCCTAGCCATGCCGGGGCTCCGGGGCAGGCCCGTTAGGCTGCCGATACGCCGTCGGACCTGTGGTGTCCGGCACGCCCCCGTACCCCAATCGGCAGAGGGAGCGGATTCAAAACCCGCGCAGTGTGCGTTCGAGTCGCACCGGGGGCACTGTGTGATCCGCGGTCCTCCGGACCGCACCGCGGCCAGGTGCCGTCCCCGGCCGCCGCCCAGCCGCTGCCCGTGCCGTTCCCCTGTCGCACGTCTCCCTCACCGGCGTCTGGTCACTTCTCCCGCCGCCTGCCGCGCGGCGTCGCGGACCGTGGCCCGAATACGGTGGGGGCGTGACCGAGCCCGCACTGCACATGACCCCTGAGGAGTTCCGGCGGCACGGCCACGAGGTGGTCGACTGGATCGCCGACTACTGGACCCGGCTGCCCGGTCTGCCCGTCCGCTCCCCCGTGGCGCCCGGCGACGTCCGCGCCGCGCTGCCCGAGGCCCCGCCCGAGCACGGTGAGCCGCTGTCGGCCGTCCTCGCCGACCTCGACCGCGTCGTGGTCCCCGGGCTGACGCACTGGCAGCACCCCGGCTTCCTCGGCTACTTCCCGGCCAACACGTCCGGGCCCTCGGTGCTCGGTGACCTGGTCTCGGCCGGACTCGGCATCCAGGGCATGAGCTGGGTGACCAGCCCTGCCGCGACCGAGCTCGAGCAGCACGTGCTCGACTGGTTCGCCGGGCTGCTGGACCTGCCGGCGTCGTTCCTCTCGACCGGGACCGGCGGCGGCGTCGTCCAGGACTCCAGCTCCGGGGCCAACCTCGTGGCGCTCCTGGCCGCGCTGCACCGCGCCAGTGGCGGCGCGACGGTCCGGCACGGGGTGGTCCCCGAGGAGTACACGGTCTACGTCTCGGCCGAGACCCACTCCTCCATGGAGAAGGCGGTGCGCATCGCCGGGCTCGGCACCGACGCCGTCCGGGTCGTGGAGGTCGGCGACGACCTCGCGATGCGCCCGGCCGCGCTCGCCGCGCGCCTGGAGCGCGACGTGGCCCGCGGGCTGAAGCCGGTGCTGGTCTGCGCGACCGTGGGGACGACGTCGACGACCGCCGTCGACCCGCTCGCCGAGCTCGGCCCGGTCTGCCAGCGCTTCGGCGTCTGGCTGCACGTGGACGCCGCCTACGCCGGTGTCAGCGGCCTGGTGCCCGAGCTCCGGCCGCTGCAGAACGGCGTCGAGTGGGCCGACAGCTACACCACCGACGCGCACAAGTGGCTGCTGACCGGCTTCGACGCCACCCTCTTCTGGACCGCCGACCGCGCCGCCCTCACCGGCGCCCTGGCGATCCTCCCGGAGTACCTGCGCAACGCCGCCACGGACACCGGCGCCGTCGTCGACTACCGCGACTGGCAGGTGCCGCTCGGCCGGCGGTTCCGGGCGCTGAAGCTGTGGTTCGTGCTCCGCCACTACGGCGCCGAGGGGCTGCGCGCCCACATCCGGTCCGGGGTGGCGCTGGCCCAGGAGCTGGCCGGCTGGGCCGACGCCGACGACCGGTTCGACGTGGCCGCCGCCCATCCGCTCTCGCTGGTGTGCCTGCAGCCCCGCTGGGCCGACGAGGTGGACGCCGACGTCGCCACCATGACGCTGCTGGAGCGGCTCAACGACGGCGGCGAGGTGTTCCTCACCCACACCACGGTCCGCGGCCGCGTCGTCCTCCGGGTCGCCGTCGGGGCGCCCACGACGACCCGGGAGACCGTCGAGCGGGTGTGGCAGCTCCTGCGGGAGAACCACGACTGGCTGTCGCGCGACTTCGCCGAGGCCGCCGCCGAGCGGGCGCGGCTCGCCGCCGAGCGCAAGGCCGAGGCGGAGCGGCTGGCCGCCGAGCGAGCCGAGAACGAGCGAGCCGAGGCCGAGCGGAACGAGGCCGAGCGGATCGAGGCCGAGCGGATCGAGAACGAGCGGATCGAAGCCGAGCGCGCCGAGGCCGAGCAGGCGGCCGCGGCGGAGGAGCCGGCGGCACCAACCGTCGAGCTCCCGGCCGCGCAGGACGAGACGGCGACCCAGGCCGCCGCCCAGGCGCCCGCCGAGTAGCCGGAGGAGATCCGCCGGGGTCACCCCGGCGGATCTCCTCCGCTACTCCCCCGTGTCGCGGATGAGCCCCTCCTGCGCGACGGAGGCGACGTGGGTGCCGTCGACCGACCAGATGTGACCGAAGTTCAGGGCGCGGGCCCCGGCTGCGGCCGGGCTGTCGGTCTCGTAGAGGAACCACTCGTCGGCCCGTGCGGGCGCGTGGAACCACACGGCGTGGTCCAGGCTGGCGCCCTGGTACCGCTCGTCCCAGCCGCCCTTGCGAGCCAGGCCGGCGCTCAGCAGCGTCAGGTCGGTGACGAAGGTCAGCGCCGCCGCGTGGATCGTCGGGTCGTCCGGCAGCCGGCCGGCCACCCGGAACCAGGCGTGCGAGCGGGTGTCCGGCGGGCTCTTGGGCACCGAGCCGAACGGGTCGTCTAGCGGCCGCTGCTCGACGGCCTGACCGAGCAGTTCGAGGTGGTCGCCCTGCACCCGGCCGTGCCGCTCGGCGTACTCCGCGGCCGACGGGACGGAGTCCGGGGGCGGCACGTCCGGCATCGGCAGCGAGTGGGTCACCGCGGCCGGCTCCGGCTGGTGGAAGTCCGCGGTGAGGGCGAAGATCGCGACGTCCTCGCCGCGGCGTCGCTGGTGGGCCAGCACCCGGCGGGTGGAGAACGACCGGCCGTCGCGGATGCGCTCCACGACGTAGCGGATCTCCTCGTTCGGGTCGCCGGGACGCAGGAAGTACGAGTGCAGGGAGTGGACCGGCCGCTCGCCCGACGTCGTCAGTTCCGCGGCCATGAGGGCCTGGCCGGCCACCTGGCCGCCGAACACCCGCTGGCGGGTCGTCTTCGGCGTCTGCCCGACGTACACGCCCGGCTCCCGCTCCTCCAGGTCGAGGACCTGCAGCAACGCGGCGACGTCGTCGCTGCCCGCTCCCCCGGTCACGAGTCGGTGCCCACCTCGTGCACGCGGATCAGGTTGGTCGACCCCACCGTGTTGGGCGGGCTGCCCGCGACGACGACCACCCGGTCGCCCTCCCGGAGCCGCCCGATGGACAGCAGGGAGAAGTCGACCTGGCGGACCATGTCGTCGGTGTGCTGCACGGTCGGCACCAGGAAGGTCTCCACGCCCCAGGAGAGGGCCAGCTGGCTGCGCACCCGGGCATCGACCGTGAACGCCAGCAGCGGCTGACGCGGGTGCAGCGCGGCCAGCCGGCGGGCTGTGTCGCCGGTCTGGGTGAAGGTGGCCAGCGCCTCGACGCCGAGGGTCTCGCTGATGTCGCGGGCCGCCCGGACGATCGCGCCGGACCGGGACCGGGAGACCCGCACCAGCTCGGGCGCGCGGATCGTGTCGCTCTCGACGGCGTCGATGATCCGCTCCATCGTGCGGACCGCGGCGATCGGGTGCTTCCCGACCGAGGTCTCGCCGGAGAGCATCACCGCGTCGGCACCGTCGAGGACGGCGTTGGCGACGTCGGAGGCCTCGGCGCGGGTGGGTCGCGAGTTCTCGATCATCGACTCGAGCATCTGGGTGGCGACGATGACCGGCTTGTTGCGCTCCCGCGCGGCCTGGACGGCGCGCTTCTGCACCAGCGGGACCTGCTCCAGCGGGAGCTCCACACCCAGGTCGCCGCGGGCGACCATGATCCCGTCGAAGGCCTCGACGATCGCCTCGAGGTTCGCGACCGCCTCCGGCTTCTCCAGCTTGGCGATGACCGGGACGTATATGTCCTCCTGCCGCATGATGTCGCGGACGAGGTCGACGTCGGCCGGCGACCGCACGAAGGACAGGGCGATGAAGTCGGTCCCGAGGTGCAACGCGAAGCGCAGGTCCTCGGCGTCCTTCTCCGACAGCGCGGGGACGCTCACCGCGACGCCGGGCAGCGACAGGCCCTTGTTGTTGGAGACCGGGCCGCCCTCGACGACCAGGCACCAGACGTCGGGGCCGTCGACCTCGACGACCGACAGCGCGAGCTTGCCGTCGTCGACGAGGAGGCGGTCGCCGACCCGCGCGTCGGCGGCGAGGCCCTTGTAGGTGGTCGAGACGCGCTCTGCGGTGCCCTCGACGTCGTCCACGGTGATGCAGACGCGGGCGCCGGTCGGCCACACGGCCCTGCCCTCGACGAACGTGCCCAGGCGGATCTTCGGGCCCTGCAGGTCGGCGAGGATGGCGACGGCGTGCCCGGTCCGGTCCGAGGCCTCGCGCACCACGTGGTAGGCGGCCTCGTGGTGGGCGTGCTCGCCGTGACTGAAGTTCAGCCGGGCGACGTCCATACCGGCCTCGACGAGGGCGGTGACCTGCTCGATGGTGCTGGTGGCGGGACCCAGTGTGCAGACGATCTTGGCGCGGCGGGGCATACCCAGAACGCTATTGCATGGCGATCCGCCGGACCGCACCGCGGCCACGTGCCGTCCCCCACCCCCGCTGAGCCCATACCCGTGAACCGGTCGGGGACCCTCCGGGCCCCGCGACCGGTCCACACGACGCCCGCGCGAGGGTGGTCGTCACCTCACCGGAGGGCGACCGCCGTGGGCGTGACCGGGCGCGGCAGCTCGGAGGCGGCTCCGGTCAGCCACGCGTCGACCGCGCCGGCGGCCGACCGGCCCTCGGCGATGGCCCACACGATCAGCGACTGGCCGCGGCCGATGTCGCCGGCCACGAAGACGCCGGGGACGGTGGACATGAAGTCCCCGTCGCGGGCGATGTTGCCGCGGTCGGTGACCTCGACGCCCAGCCCCTCGACCAGGCCCTCGCGCTGGGCGCCGGTGAAGCCCATGGCCAGGAACACCAGGTCGGCCGGGAGCTCGCGCTCGCTGCCCTCGATCTTGGTGAACCGGCCGTCGACGCGCTCCACCTCGTGCAGCAGCAGCGCGCGGACGTTCCCCTGGCCGTCGTCCAGGAAGCGCTCGGTGTTCACGCTGTACAGCCGCTCGCCGCCCTCTTCGTGCGCGCTCGAGACACGCATGACCATCGGGTAGGTCGGCCACGGGTTGTCCTGCGCCCGGCTGCCGGGGGGCGCCGGCATGATCTCCAGCTGCGCCACCGAGGCCGCGCCCTGACGGTGGGCGGTGCCCAGGCAGTCGGCGCCGGTGTCGCCGCCACCGATGATCACGACGTGCTTGCCGTGGGCGTCGATCGGCGGGCTGTCGAGCTCGCCGAGCGCCTGGAGGTTGCCGTAGGGCAGGTAGTCCATGGCGAGGTGGATGCCGGCCAGCTCCCGGCCGGGAGCGGGCAGGTCGCGGCCGACGGTCGCGCCGCCGGCCAGGACGACGGCGTCGAAGTCGCCGCGCAGCTGGTCGACGCTCAGGTCGTCGGCCCCGCTGCCGCCGACCTCGACGCCGGTCACGAACCGGGTGCCCTCGGCGCGCATCTGGTCCAGCCGCCGGTCGAGCACGGCCTTCTCCATCTTGAACTCGGGGATGCCGTAGCGGAGCAGCCCGCCGATCCGGTCGGCGCGCTCGAAGACGGTGACCTCGTGCCCGGCCCGCGTGAGCTGCTGGGCGGCGGCCAGCCCGGCCGGCCCGGACCCGACGACGGCGACCTTCTTGCCGGTCCGCTCCTGCGCCGGCTGCGGGGTCACCAGGTCGCGCTGGAAGGCCTGGTCGATGATCTCCCACTCGATCTGCTTGATCGTGACGGGCGACTCCTGCAGGTTCAGCACGCAGGAGCCCTCGCACGGCGCGGGACACAGCTTCCCGGTGAACTCCGGGAAGTTGTTGGTGGCGTGCAGCCGCTCGATCGCATCGCCCCAGTCGTCGCGGCGGGCGAGGTCGTTCCACTCCGGGATCAGGTTGCCCAGCGGGCACCCGTGGTGGCAGAACGGGATGCCGCAGTCCATGCAGCGGGCCGCCTGCTGGCGGACGGCGCCGACCGGGAAGACCTCGTCCTCACCGGTCTCGCGGGTGAGGTAGACGTCCTTCCAGTCCATGATGCGGACGTCGACCGGCCGGCGCGGCGGCAGGGCACGGTCGTACTTGAGGAACCCCGTGGAGTCAGCCACGAGCGGCCTCCTTCCGGGAGACGGTGAGCGGGGGGCAACAGGTCTCAGCCACGAGCGGCCTCCATGACGGCGCGGTCGACGTCCGTGCCGGCGGCCTCGGCGGCCCGACGGGCCTCCACGGCGCGGCGGTAGTCGCGCGGCATGATCACGCTGAACCGCTCGGACCAGCGGCCCCAGTCGGCCAGCAGCGCCGCGGCGACGGGGGACTCGGTGTCGGCCTGGTAGCGGGCGAGCACCTCGCGCAGCCACGTGGCCGACTCGCCGTCCAGCGGGTCGACGTCGACCATGTCGCCGTTCACCCGGTGCCGGGCCAGGTCCAGCACGTAGGCGACGCCGCCGGACATGCCCGCGGCGATGTTGCGCCCGGTCGCGCCGAGGATGACGGCGCGACCGCCGGTCATGTACTCCAGCGCGTGGTCGCCGACGCCCTCGACGACGGCCAGCGCGCCGGAGTTGCGCACGCAGAACCGCTCGCCGACCCGGCCGCGCAGGAAGATCTCCCCGGCGGTCGCGCCGTAGCCGATGACGTTGCCGGCGATGACGTTGTCCTCGGCGGCGAAGGTCGCCTCCCGCGCCGGGCGGACGACGATGCGCCCCCCGGACAGGCCCTTGCCCACGTAGTCGTTGGCGTCGCCGAACAGCCGCATCGTGATGCCCCGCGGCACGAAGGCGCCGAAGGACTGCCCGGCCGACCCGGTGAAGGTGAGGTCGATCGTGCCCTCGGGCAGGCCCTCGCCGCCGAACCGGCGGGTGACCATCGAGCCGAGCATGGTGCCGACGGTGCGGTTGACGTTGCGCACCGGCAGCTCCAGGCGCACCGGCCGCGCGTCGAGCAGGGCGCCCTCGCTGAGCTGGATCAGGGTCTGGTCCAGCGCCACGTCCAGCCCGTGGTCCTGGTCGCGGACCTTGCGCCGGGCCGCGCCCTCGGGGAGCTCGGGCACGGCGAGCAGCTTGGACAGGTCCAGGCCCTGGGCCTTCCAGTGGCCGACCGCCTGGCGGGTGTCGAGCACCTCGGCGTGGCCGATCGCCTCGTCCAGGGTCCGGAAGCCGAGCTCGGCCAGGTACTGGCGGACCTCCTCGGCGATGTACTCGAAGAAGGTGACGACGAACTCCGGCCGCCCGGTGAACCGCTTGCGCAGCTCCGGGTTCTGCGTGGCCACGCCGACCGGGCAGGTGTCGAGGTGGCAGACCCGCATCATGATGCAGCCGGAGACCACCAGCGGCGCCGTCGCGAAGCCGAACTCCTCGGCACCCAGCAGCGCACCGATGACGACGTCCCGGCCGGTCTTGAGCTGACCGTCGACCTGGACGGTGATCCGGTCGCGCAGCCCGTTGGCCAGCAGCGTCTGCTGGGTCTCGGCGAGGCCCAGCTCCCACGGCGAGCCGGCGTGCTTGAGCGACGTCAGCGGCGCGGCACCGGTGCCGCCGTCGTGCCCGGAGATGAGCACGACGTCGGAGTGGGCCTTGCTGACCCCCGCCGCGACCGTGCCGACGCCGACCTCGGCGACGAGCTTGACGTGCACCCGCGCCTGGTCGTTGGCGTTCTTCAGGTCGTGGATGAGCTGCTTGAGGTCCTCGATCGAGTAGATGTCGTGGTGCGGCGGCGGGCTGATCAGCCCCACGCCCGGCGTCGAGTGCCGGGTGCGCGCCACCCACGGGTACACCTTCTGGCCGGGCAGCTGGCCGCCCTCGCCGGGCTTGGCACCCTGTGCCATCTTGATCTGGATGTCGTCGGCGTTGACCAGGTACTCGCTGGTCACCCCGAAGCGGCCGCTGGCGACCTGCTTGATGGCCGACCGGCGCAGGTCGCCGTTCGGGTCGGCGACGAACCGCCCCGGGTCCTCGCCACCCTCACCGGTGTTGGACTTGCCGCCCAGCCGGTTCATGGCGATGGCGAGCGTCTCGTGCGCCTCCTGCGAGATGGAGCCGTAGCTCATCGCGCCGGTCTGGAACCGCTTGACGATCTCGCTGACCGGCTCCACCTCGTCCAGCGGCACGGGCTCCCGGACGCCGGTCTTCAGCTCGAACAGGCCGCGCAGCGTCGCCGCGTCGCGGGAGAGCTGGTCGACCTCCGCGGTGTAGCGCTTGAAGACGTCGTACTGCCGGGCGCGGGTCGAGTGCTGGAGCAGGAACACCGTCTCGGGGTTGAACAGGTGCACCTCGCCCTCGCGGCGCCACTGGTAGTCGCCCCCGGTCTCCAGCCGGCGGTGCGCCCGCTCGGTCGGGTTGGACGGGTACGCCCGCCGGTGCCGCATCGCGACCTCCTCGGCGAGCACGTCGAGGCCGACACCGCCGAGCGGACAGGAGGTGCCGGTGAAGTACTCGTCGACGAGCTCGTCGGACAGGCCGACGGCCTCGAAGATCTGCGCCATCGTGTACGAGCCGACGGTGCTGATGCCCATCTTGCTCATGACCTTGAGGACGCCCTTGCCCAGCGCCTTGACCGTGTTGCGGACGGCCTGCGCCGGCTCGACGCCGGTCAGCACGCCGTCGCGGATCAGGTCCTCGATCGACTCGAACGCCAGGTAGGGGTTGACCGCGGCGGCGCCGTAGCCGAGCAGCAAGGCGACGTGGTGCACCTCGCGGCAGTCGCCGGACTCCACGACGAGCCCGACCTCCATGCGGGTGCGCTCGCGCACCAGGTGGTGGTGGACGGCGGCCGTCATGAGCAGCGACGGGATCGGTGCGCGGTTCTCGTCGCAGTCGCGGTCGGACAGCACGATGATCCGCGCGCCGGCGGCGATGGCCTTGCTGGCCTTCGTCCGCAGCTCCTCGACGGCCTTGGCCAGCGCCTCGCCCCCGCCGTTGACGTCGAAGTGGCCGGTGATCCGGACGGCGGCGTAACCGGGCAGGTCGCCGTCGTCGTCGATGTGCAGGATCTTGGCCAGCTCGTCGTTGTCGATGACGGGGAAGGGCAGGAAGACCTGCCGGCAGGACGCCGGGGTGGCGTTCAGCAGGTTCTGCTCCGGGCCGAAGGTCCGCCCGAGGCTGGTCACCAGCTCCTCGCGGATGGCGTCCAGCGGCGGGTTGGTCACCTGGGCGAAGAGCTGCCCGAAGTAGTCGTAGAGCAGGCGTGACCGGTCCGAGAGCGCCGCCACCGGGGTGTCGGTGCCCATCGAGCCGATCGGCTCGGCGGCCGAGGAGGCCATCGGGGTGAGCAGGACGCGCAGGTCCTCCTCGGTGTACCCGAACAGCTGCTGCCGCCGGACGACGGACTCGTGGCTGGGCCGCGAGCGGCGCCGCTCCGGCAGCTGAGGCAGCTGCACGATGCCAGCGTGCAGCCAGTCGTCGTACGGGTGCTCGTCGGCGAGCGCTCCCTTGACCTCCTCGTCGGACAGGATCCGCCCGGCGGCGGTGTCGACGAGGAACATCCGGCCCGGCTGGAGCCGGCCCTTGGCGACGACGTCGGCGTCGGGGATCTCCAGGACGCCGACCTCGCTGGCGAGCACGACCCAGTCGTCCTTGGTGTGCCACCAGCGGCCGGGGCGCAGGCCGTTGCGGTCGAGGACGGCGCCGATCAGCGTGCCGTCGGTGAAGGCGACCGCGGCGGGGCCGTCCCACGGCTCCATGATCGAGGAGTGGAACCGGTAGAAGGCCCGGCGGGCCGGGTCCATCTCCGCGTGGTTCTCCCACGCCTCCGGGATCATCATCAGGACGGCGTGCGGCAGCGACCGGCCGGACAGGTGCAGCAGCTCGAGCACCTCGTCGAAGGTGGCCGAGTCGCTGAAGTCGCTCGCCGTGACCGGGAAGATCCGCTCCAGGCCCAGCTCGCTGGCCGGGCCGGCCGGACCGTCGAACATCTCGGTCTCGAGCTTGGCCTCGCGGGCCCGCATGCGGTTGCGGTTGCCCTTGATCGTGTTGATCTCGCCGTTGTGCGCGATGAGCCGGAACGGGTGGGCCAGGGGCCAGCTCGGGAAGGTGTTGGTCGAGAACCGGCTGTGCACCAGGGCGATCGCCGACTCGTAGCGCTCGTCGCGCAGGTCGGGGAAGAACGCGGGCAGCTGGTCGGTGGTCAGCATGCCCTTGTAGGTGATCGTGCGCGCCGACAGCGAGACGACGTAGAGGGAGCTGCCGGCGTCTACCGCGGCCCGCTCGGCACGCTTGCGCAGCACGAAGGCACGCCGCTCCAGCCGGCTGACGCCGTGACAGACCGCGGAGCCGCCGAAGGCCGCCGCGTCGGCGCGGGCGCCCATCGTCTCGGCGACGAAGAGCTGCGCGAAGTGCGGCATGACCGCGCGGGCGGTGGGGCCGAGGTCGGCGCCCTCGGGGTCGACGGGCACCTCGCGCCAGCCGAGGACGGTGAGGCCCTCCTCGGCGGCGATGGTGGCGACGTCGTCGTACCGGGCGGCTCGCTCGGTCTCGTCGACCGGCAGGAAGGCGATGCCGACGGCGTACTCGCCCACGGGCGGCAGGTCGAAGTCGACGCTCGCGCGCAGCAGGGCGTCGGGGACCTGGGTGAGGATCCCCGCGCCGTCGCCGCTGTTGGGCTCGGCGCCGGCGGCGCCCCGGTGGTCGAGGTTGTGCAGCGCGGTCAGACCAGCGGCCACGAGGGCGCGGCTCTGCCGGCCCTGGACGTCGGCGACGAAGGCCACGCCGCAGGCGTCCGTGTCGTTCGCCGGGTCGTAGAGCCCGGTGGCCGGCGGGACGGCCGAGAAGGGGACGGCGGAGGGGTTGGGCGTCAGGTACCCGGTCATGTCACTCCCGTCGTCGGCGGTTCGCGCGCGCTCGTGGAGAGGCACGCAGCGGGGCGGAGGCCCGGCCGGTGATGGTCAGAGGGGGCGGTGTGCGTAAGCGCTGCGGGCGGGGGTCCGGCGCGGGGACGTGCCCGGACCGGTCAGGTCGAGAGTCCCACGGATGGTGCCGTGGGGCCGTCGTCCGCGGGGCGACGCTGGCCCGGTCCGACACGTGCGATCCACCGGGATCACCGGCGGTTCCGAGGGAAGGGTACACAGCCGTAACACACTGGTTTCCCGGGTCGAGGGGTGCCCGACGCCGGGCGTTCAGGAACCCGTCGCCGGCCGGTGATCGTCGTCACCGGCAGAGTCACCTGGGTCGGTGTCCGCGCTGGTCACCGGCACGGTGGTGGCGTCGGCGGGCTCGGTGTCGGCATCGTCACCCCGCCGGTCCAGGACCTCCCGCGGGCGGCCGCGCATCGCGACCATGTAGGCCACCGCCGACAGTCCCACCACCACGCAGGTGAAGACGTTGAGCCGGATGCCGAAGAACTCGTTCGCCGGGTCGGTGCGCAACAGCTCGATCCACAACCGGCCGGCGCAGTAGAGGGCGACGTAGAGCGCGAAGGCCCGGCCGTGGCCCAGCCGGAAGCGGCGATCGGCCCAGATCACGACGGCCGCGGCGGCCAGGTCCCACAGCAGCTCGTAGAGGAACGTCGGGTGGAACGTCGCCACGTCGAGGTAGGCCTCGGGCCGGAAGCGGGGCGCGATCTCCAGCCCCCAGGGCAGGTCGGTCGGCCCGCCGAAGAGCTCCTGGTTGAACCAGTTGCCCAGCCGGCCGACCGCCTGGGCGACCAGCAGGCCGGGGGCGATCGCGTCGGCGAACACGGGGAGCGGGATGCCCATCTTGCGGCAGGCGATCCAGGCACCGACCCCGCCGAAGGCGATGGCGCCCCAGATGCCCAGGCCGCCCTCCCAGATGGCGAAGGCCTTCAGCGGCTCCCCACCCTCGCCGAAGTACGGCTGCGGCGTGGTGATCACGTGGTAGATCCGGCCGCCGATGATCCCGAACGGCACGGCCCAGACGGCGATGTCGAGCACCTCGCCGGGCCTGCCGCCCCGGGCCACCCAGCGCTTCTCGGTGATCCAGCAGGCCAGCAGGATGCCGGCGATGATGCACAGCGCGTAGGCCCGGACGGGGAACGGCCCGAGGTCCCACACCCCCTGCGACGGGCTGGGGATGCTCGCCAGGACCGTCACGCCGGTGCTCCTGCCCGCTGCCGCACGCCGCGCGCCAGGTCCGCCGACAGGCGGCGCACCCCGTCGGGTCCGTGCCCGTCCAGCAGCGTGCGCACGTAGGCCGAGCCGACGATGACGCCGTCCGCGAAGCCGGCCACCTCGGCGGCCTGGTCCCCGTTGGAGACGCCCAGGCCCACGCAGACCGGCAGGTCGGTGCCGACCTGCGCGACGGCCTGGCGGGTGCGGGCGACCAGCGCCTCGGCGGCGTCGCCGACGGTCGCGCGGGTGCCGGTCACGCCCATGGTCGAGGCGGCGTAGACGAAGCCGCGGCAGGCCGCGACGGTCGAGCGCAGCCGCGCCTCGGTGGACGACGGGGCGACCAGGAAGACCCGGTCGAGCCCGGCGGCGTCGGAGGCGGCGAGCCACTCCCCCGCCTCGTCGGGGATGAGGTCGGGCGTGATGACCCCTGCTCCCCCGGCGGCGGCGAGATCGGCGGCGAACCGGTCGACGCCGTAGCGCTCGATCGGGTTCCAGTAGCTCATGACGACCGGGACGGCGCCGGCCGCGGCGACCGCCTCCGCGGCCCGCAGGACGTCGCGCAGGCCGACGCCCGCGCGGACGGCGACGTCGACGGCCTGCTGGATGACCGGACCGTCCATGCCCGGGTCGCTGTAGGGGACGCCGATCTCGACGATGTCGGCGCCACCCTCGACCGCGGCCACCAGCGCCTCGATCGAGGCGTCGACGTCGGGATAGCCGACCGGCAGGTAGGCGATCAGCGCCGCCCGCCCCTCGGCCCGGGCGGCGTGGATCCGCTGCTGCGACGCGCTCATGCCGACTCCCCCGCGTCCTGGCCGGCCACGGCCTCGTCGTTGCTGACCGCGCCCTCGGTGGGCTGCTGGTCGGTGTCCAGACCGGGGCCGGGGTCGACCTCCTCGCGGTCGCCGAGCCCGAACCAGGCCGATGCCGTCTCGACGTCCTTGTCGCCGCGGCCCGACAGGTTCACCAGCAGCAGGGTGTCCGGCCCGAGCTCCCGACCGACCTTCATGGCGCCGGCCAGGGCGTGCGCGGACTCGATCGCCGGGATGATCCCCTCGGTCCGGCACAGCAGCGCGAACGCCTCCATGGCCTCGGCGTCGGTGATCGGCCGGTACTCCGCGCGCCCGATGTCGTGCAGGTACGAGTGCTCCGGGCCGACGCCCGGGTAGTCCAGCCCGGCGCTGATCGAGTGGGACTCGATGGTCTGGCCGTTCTCGTCCTGCAGCAGGTACGAGCGGGCCCCGTGCAGCACGCCGGGCGACCCGCCGGTGATCGTGGCCGCGTGCCGGCCGGTCTCCACGCCGTCGCCGGCGGCCTCCAGGCCGATCAGCCGGACGCCGTCGTCGGGCACGAACGCGGTGAAGATGCCGATCGCGTTGGACCCGCCGCCCACGCAGGCGAGGACGGCGTCGGGCAGCCGGCCCTCCCGGTCCAGCAGCTGGGCGCGCGCCTCGTCGCCGATGACCCGCTGGAAGTCGCGGACCATGGCCGGGAAGGGGTGCGGCCCCGCGACGGTGCCGAACACGTAGTTCGTCGTCTCCACGTTGGTCACCCAGTCGCGGAAGGCCTCGTTGATCGCGTCCTTGAGCGTGCGCGAGCCGGTCGTGACCGGGATGACCTCCGCGCCCAGCAACCGCATGCGGGCGACGTTGAGCGCCTGGCGGCGGGTGTCCTCCTCGCCCATGTAGACGGTGCAGGACAGCCCCATGAGCGCCGCCGCGGTCGCCGTCGCGACGCCGTGCTGACCGGCGCCGGTCTCGGCGATGACGCGGCTCTTGCCGATCCGCTTGGTCAGCAGCGCCTGCCCCAGCACGTTGTTGATCTTGTGCGAGCCGGTGTGGTTGAGGTCCTCGCGCTTGAGCAGCACGCGGGCGCCGCCGCAGTGCTCGGCGAACCGCGCCACCTCCGTGACCGGGCTGGGCCGCCCGGTGTAGTCGCGCTGCAGCGCGGCGAACTCGTCGAGGAACGCGGGGTCGACCTTCATCGCCTCGTAGGCCTCGGTCAGCTCGTCGAGCGCGGCGATCAGCGCCTCGGGGACGAACCGGCCGCCGAAGATCCCGAAGTGGCCCGTGGCGTCCGGCCAGGCCGGCGCCGCCGGAGCGGATCGCGGCTCGGGCGGGCGGACGGGACTGGTGGTCATGCGCCCAGTGTCCCGCGTGTTCCTGGACGCGCCGGGGAGGGGGTCGTGGACGCGCTGCCGGCGACCCCGCTCGCTCCCCCTCACCCTGCGGCGCTCCTGTCGCCTCACGACGCGACAGCAGCGCTGGGAGGTGACGGCGAACGCCGAGCGCGAGCCCGCGGCGCGTCTAGCGGCTGGGGCGCGGGGTGGCCGGGTGGGAGCCGGCGGTGACCAGGTCCGCGACCGCCTGGCGGGCGTCGCCGGCGGTCACGAGTCCCTCGCCGACGAGGACGGCGTCCGCGCCGGCGCCGGCGTAGGAGATGAGGTCGTGCGGGCCGCGGACGCCGGACTCGGCGACCTTGACCACGGTCGACGGCAGGCCCGGGGCGATCCGCTCGAAGGTGGAGCGGTCCACCGCCAGGGTGGTCAGGTCGCGGGCGTTGACCCCGATGACCGACGCGCCGGCGTCCAGCGCGCGGTCGGCCTCGGCCTCGGTGTGCACCTCCACCAGCGCGGTCATGCCGAGCGACTCGACCCGCTCGAGCAGCCCGAGGAGCACGTTCTGCTCCAGGGCGGCGACGATCAGCAGGACGACGTCCGCGCCGTACGCCCGGGCCTCGTGCACCTGGTAGCTGCTGACCACGAAGTCCTTGCACAGCACCGGGACGTCGACCGCCGCCCGCACCGCCGCGAGGTCGGCGTGGCTGCCGCCGAAGCGGCGGCGCTCGGTCAGCACGCTGATCACCCGCGCGCCGCCGGCCGCGTACTGCCCGGCGAGGACGGCGGGGTCGGGGATCTCGGCCAGCGCGCCCTTGGAGGGGCTCTGCCGCTTCACCTCGGCGATGACCCCGACACCGGGGGCGCGCAGGGCGGCCTGGGCGTCGAGCGCGGGGCGGGCGTCACGGGCGACGGCCATGACCTCCGCGAGCGGGGTCGCTGCCTCGCGTGCGGCCAGTTCCTCCCGCACGCCGGCGACGATCTCGTCGAGGACGCTCACGACCACTCCTCCGTGCTGATCGACCGTGCAGATCACGAGGCGACGGACGCCGGGGGGCGACGGAGATCACGTGTGTACGCCCTGGTCCGGGGTACTCCCGCCCCTTCTCCTGTCAGGAACCCACTCTAGAGGCGGTCTCTGCCGCCTCCGGCCGGGGGTGCCGCCGGGGCGCCGTCCCCGGGGGGAGGAGCGCCGGAGGAGCCGCCGGGTGAGCCCCCCGACGGGGCGTCGGGCTCCTCGGCGTCGGCCGTCGGGTCCTCCCCGCGGTCGAGGGCGCGCCACGCGTCGAGCGCCCGGTCCTCGCGGGTGCCGGCCGCGGGTGGAGCGGAGGCGGCCGCGGCGGCTCCGCGCTCGTAGCGGCGTCCCATCCCCTGCCACCCGGCGCCCCGCAGCGCCGTCAGGCCCCCGGCGGCGCAGCCCAGCACCCCGGCGACCACGGTGAGCACCGGCCAGGCCGCGGACCGGCTGATCGACACGGCGGTCGCGGCCGCGGCGGTGCCGTCGGAGAGGTCGGCCAGGCCGGGGTCGTCGAACAGCGCGCGCAGCCCGGACCACAGGAGCGTCCCGCCGCCGACGCACGCGAGCAGGCCCACGACCTGCCGGCCCCGGCCGCGCACCGCCACGACCGCCACCGCGGCGGCCAGCAGCAGCAGCCCGCAGGCCGGCACCAGCGGGGCGAGTTCGCTCCCGGTCAGCTCCTCGGCAACCGGTGGGAGCGGCGCCCGCCGGGTGACGGTGGCCGTCGCCCACGTCTGCCCGGCGGCCGACAGCGCGAGCCCTCCGGCGAGCGCCAGCCCGGCGACCGCGGCGAAGAGCTCACGCCGGGAGCCCGTCATGCCAGCTCCCGCATGCCCTCGGCCGCGGCGATCGCCGAGAGCACCGCCCGCGCCTTGTGCCGCGTCTCGGCCTCCTCGGTGGCCGGGTCGCTGTCGGCCACGATCCCGGCGCCGGCCTGCACGTACGCCCGGCCCTGGTGCAGCACCGCCGTCCGGATGGCGATGGCCATGTCCAGGTCGCCGCTGGCGTCGACGTAGCCCACGGTCCCCGCGTAGAGCGCCCGCCGGGTCGGCTCCAGCGACTCGATGATCTCCATCGCGCGGGGCTTGGGGGCGCCGGAGACCGTGCCGGCCGGGAACGTCGCGTCGAAGACGTCGAGCGCGTCCCACTCGGTCGCGACCTCGCCGGCGACCGTGGACACCAGGTGCATCACGTGGCTGTAGTGCTCGATCCGCATGAAGTCGGGCACCTCGACGGTGCCGGGCACGCACACCCGGCCGAGGTCGTTGCGGGCCAGGTCGACCAGCATCACGTGTTCGGCGCGCTCCTTGGGATCGGCCAGCAGCCCCTCGGCGAGGCGGGCGTCCTCCTCCGGCGTCGCGCCGCGCGGGCGGGTGCCGGCCGGTGGGTGGACGACCGCGGAGCGACCGGTCACCGTGACCAGCGCCTCCGGCGAGGAGCCCACGACGTCGAACGGCGTCTCCCGGCCGGCGAAGCGGAGCAGGTACATGTACGGCGACGGGTTGGTCGCGCGCAGCACCCGGTAGAGGTCGAGCGCGTCGACCTCGGTGGCCACCTCGAACCGCTGGGCCAGGACCACCTGGAAGGCGTCGCCGGCGCGGATGTGCTCGCGGATCCGCTCCACGCCGTCCTGGTACACGCCCGGCGCCATGTTGCTGGTGACCGGGGGCGCGTCCGCCGGGGTGAACGCCGCCAGCCCGGCGGGGGCCGCCTTCGACAGCGCGGCGGCCATGTCGTCGATCCGTGCCACGGCGTCGTCCCACGCCGCGGCGGGATCGGCCGAGCGGAACGCGTTCGCGATCAGCAGCACGCTGCCCTCGGTGTGGTCGACCACGGCGAGGTCGGTGACCAGCAGCATCGCGAGCTCCGGCATGCCGAGGTCGTCGGCGGCCTGCTCGGGCAGCCGCTCCAGCCGCCGGACGACGTCGTAGCCCAGGTAGCCGACCAGCCCGCCGGTGAGCGGGGGCAGGCCGGGCGTCCGGGGCGTGCGCAGCCGGCGGGCCAGGGTGCGGACGGCGGCGAGCGGATCGGCCGGCAGATCGTCGGTGAGCCCGGGCACCGGGTCGCCGAGCCACTCGCTGGCGCCGTCCCGCTCGGTGAGGACCCCGGCGCTCCGCACGCCGACGAAGCTGTACCGCGCCCACTGCCGGCCCTGCTCCGCGGACTCCAGCAGCACCGTGCCCGGCCGGTTGCCGGCGAGCGTGCGGTAGACGCCGACGGCGGTCAGCCCGTCGGCCAGCAGCCGCCGCACCACCGGCACGACCGGCTGGTCCAGGGCGGCGAACTCCTCCCGGGACGGGTAGGTCTCCCCCAGCCTCACGAGGGACTCCCCACGGCCGCCGGCAGGGTGCGGAAGAAGCAGCTGCGCTCGCCGGTGTGGCAGGCCGCGCCCTCCTGGTCGACCAGCACCAGCAGCGCGTCGCCGTCGCAGTCGACCCGGACCTCGCGCACCCACTGCCGGTTGCCCGAGGTCTCGCCCTTGACCCAGTACTCCTGGCGGCTCCGCGACCAGTACGTCGCCCGGCCGCTGGTGAGGGTGCGCTGCAGGGCCTCGTCGTCCATCCACGCGACCATCAGCACCTCGCCGCTGTCGTGCTGCTGCACGACGGCGGCCACGAGACCGGCCGGGTCGCGGCGCAGCAGCGCGGCGACGGCCGGGTCGAGAGCGGGGGCGGGCGGGACGGCGGTCATGCCCCGATCCTCCCCCGTCGGCGCACGGGCGAGGACACCGGCGTCACCCCGAGCCGGTGCCGAACCACTCCCGCGACGAGCGCGCGACCAGCAGTCCCATCCCGACGGCGGGTCCGGCCGCGAAGACGAGCGCGCCGAACACCAGCACCGGGACGGCGTCGTCGGGCCCCGGGATGTCCTCGAGCACGCCGACGATGCGCACCACCCAGTAGAGGGCGAGCAGCAGCTGCAGGCCGAGCGCGGCCATCAGCGCCAGGCCGGTGCCCCGGTCGCGGCGGTTCAGCGCGAGCACGCCGGCGGCGAGCAGGGCGACCACCGAGGCGAACTGCACCCAGGCGAGCACCTGCGCCTCGTCGGAGATGGCGGCGGCGCGCGGGTCGATGACGCCGTCGGTGTCGATGTCGATCCCGAGCACGGAGGCGAACAGCAGCAGGTAGGCCGAGGTGAAGGCGACCAGCGCGGCCTGCACGAGGGCCAGCACGGCCGCGGTGACGACCTGGCCGGGCCGCCGGGGACCCCGGAGCGGCACGGGCCAGCCGCCAGGGGCCCCGTACGCCGGCTGCGGCCAGCCGTAGCCGGGCTGCGGGTGTCCGGGCTGGGCGTACCCGGGCTGGACGTACCCGGGCTGGGCGTAGCCGGGTGCGCCGTACCCCGGGTAGGGCGCGGTGCCGTATGCCGGCGGGCCGCTGTACGGGACGCCCTCCTCGGTGGGGGTCTCCGGGTCCGACCAGGGGTCGCGGGGAGCGGTCACGTCGTCGTCCGCCGGCTCACAGCTCGGCCGCCAGCGCGCGGCCCGCCGTGCGACCGGAGAACAGGCAGCCGCCGAGGAAGGTGCCCTCCAGCGAGCGGTAGCCGTGCATGCCGCCGCCACCGAAGCCGGCGACCTCGCCCGCGGCGTACAGGCCGGGGAACGCGTCCCCGCCGGGGCGCAGCACCCGCCCGGAGAGGTCGGTCTCCAGTCCGCCGAGGGTCTTCCGCGTGAGCAGGTTGAGGCGGACGGCGATCAGCGGCCCGGCCTCGGGGTCGAGCAGCCGGTGCGGCGGGGCCACCCGGATCAGCTTGTCGCCCAGGTAGTTGCGGGCGCCCCGGATGGCGGTGATCTGCAGGTCCTTGGTGAAGGGGTGGGCGATCTCGCGGTCGCGGGCGACGACCTCCTCCTCGACCCGGGCCAGCGGGACCTCCGGCTGACCGCCGGTGATCCGGTTCATCCCGGCGACCAGTTCCGGCAGCGTGCGGGCGACCACGAAGTCCTCGCCGCGGTCCAGGAACGCCTGCACCGGCCCGGAGACACCGGACTTCACGCGGTTGAGGAGGAGCTTGACGTCCTTGCCGGTGAGGTCGGGGTTCTGCTCCGAGCCCGAGAGCGCGAACTCCTTCTCGACGATCTTCTCCGTCGCGACGAACCAGGTGTGCTCGTGACCGGTCTGCCCGATGTGGGCGAGCGTGCCGAGGGTGTCGAAGCCGGGGAACAGCGGTACCGGGAGCCGCTTGCCGGTGGCGTCGAGCCAGAGCGAGGACGGTCCGGGCAGGATCCGGATGCCGTGCCGCGCCCAGACCGGGGAGTGGTTGGCGATCCCCTCGGTGTAGTGCCACATCCGGTCGCGGTTGATCAGGTGGGCACCGGCGGCCTCGGTCGCCTCGAGCATGTGCCCGTCCACGTGCGCGGGGACGCCGGAGAGCAACCGCTGCGGCACCGGGCCCAGCCGCTCGGGCCAGTTGCGGCGGACCAGCTCGTGGTTGCCGCCGATGCCGCCCGAGGTGACGACGACGGCCTGCGCACCGATCTCGAACGGCTCCAGCTCGACGCGGGAGCTCGCCTCGCCGCGGGCGACGTCACTGGGCTCGAGCACCGCGCCGCGCACGCCGGTCACCGCGCCGTCGCTGACGACCAGCTCGCCGACCCGGTGCCGGAAGCGCAGCTCCACCAGGCCCCGGTCGACCGCCTCCCGGACCCGCCGGGCGAAGGGCTCGACGATGCCGGGACCGGTGCCCCAGACGATGTGGAAGCGCGGCACCGAGTTGCCGTGCCCCGTCGCGGTGTAGCCGCCGCGCTCGGCCCAGCCGACCACCGGGAAGAAGCCGATCCCCTGCGAGCGCAGCCAGGAGCGCTTCTCCCCCGCCGCGAACTGCAGGTACGCCTCCGCCCACTGGCGCGGCCAGTGGTCCTCGGGACGGTCGAAGGCCGCGGTGCCGAACCAGTCCTGGCGGGCGAGCTCCAGGGAGTCGTGCACCCGCAGGCGGCGCTGCTCCGGGGAGTCGACGAGGAACAGCCCGCCGAAGGACCACCACGCCTGACCGCCGAAGGAGGCCTCCGGCTCCTGGTCCACCAGCACGACGCGCCTGCCCGCGTCGGCGAGCTCCGCGGTCGCCACCAGGCCGGCGAGGCCCGCCCCCACCACCACGACGTCTGTGTCGGTCACGGGGGCACGCTAACCGGCGCCGCTGCTGCGCCGGGTGCGCGACGGGGTCGACGCTCCGCGCCGCGGGGCGGTCCACTCCCGGATCGGCCGTCCGGCGGTCAGGACGAGGCACCCCAGGGGGCCGGCCAGCATGAGCAGCGCCCACCACAGCGCCTCGCCGCCGCCCAGCGCTCCGAAGAGGACCGCGAGCCCGACGAGGAGCAGGAGCGGCAGCGTGCCGGCGCCGGTCAGCACCAGCCAGGCGCGCGGCCGGCCCTGCCAGACCAGGACCGCCCCTCCGACGGTCCACGCCGCCAGCGCGGCCGCGACGAACACGTACCAGTGCCAGCCCGGGTCCGGCTCCCACAGCAGCCAGCCGAGGTACAGCTCCTCGGCGGCCACCAACCCGGCGAAGACGACGGCGAACGGCAGGGTGAGCGGGCGCTCCCGCGGCACCGGGCGACCGGCGACCCCGCGGGCCAGCGGGTGCGGCGCGGCCGGCCGTACGCCGGACCGGACCGGTGCGGCACGGGGCGAGCGTCGTGGCGCGGACGGCATGGCGGGGAGCGTAGGACGGCCGGCTGGACGGCAACTGGGAACCGGTCAGGCGGTGGCGCGGGCCCGTCCGGGCCGGGCGGCGAGCCACCGGCGCGTGGGCGGAGCGGCGGCGAACCCGGCAGCCAGCAGCGGGAAGAACACGATGAGCAGCGGCCCGACGCCGACCGCGTCGCCCTCGTCCCGGGCGGCCGCGTAGACGGCCCAGGTGAGGAGCGCCGACGGGAGCACGGCCAGCACCAGGGGCAGCCAACCGCGCCGGGTGACCAGCAGCATCGCGGCGACGAACTGGACGACCGGTGCCAGGAAGACCACCCACACCCAGGCCTCGCGCGCGGCGTCGGGGCTCAGCCCGCCGACGGCGAACAGCAGCACGGCCATCAGCAGCAGGGGGATGACGGCGACCGCGGCGCAGACCATCGCGGTCACCGCCGTCCACGGCACGCGCCCCCCGCCCAGCCCGGGCAGGAAGCCGCTCGGGCGGTCGGCGGAGGCGCTGCGGAACGGCACAGCCGCAGGCTAGCCGCGCCGGGGCCCGTCGGCCCCGCTCAGCCGACCGGCTCGGCCTGCCCGCTCGAGGAACGGCGCCAGGAGGCGTGCAGCCGGGCGTAGGGACCGTCGACGTCGACCAGCTCGTCGTGGCTGCCGCGCTGCACCACGGAGCCGGCGTCGACGACGAGCACCTCGTCGGCCCGCTCGGCGGTGGAGAGCCGGTGGGCGATGGTCAGGGTCGTCCGGCCGCTGGTCAGCCGGTCCAGCGCCTCGGTCAGCCGCCGCTCGGTGGCCGGGTCGACCGCACTGGTCGCCTCGTCGAGCACCAGGAGGTCGGGGTCGGCCACGTAGGCGCGGGCGATGGCCACGAGCTGCCGCTCCCCCGCCGACAGCGACTCCCCCCGCTGGCCGACCGGCGTGTCCACGCCGTCGGCGAGCCCGGCCAGCCAGTCGCCGAGGCCGAGGTCGGTGAGGGCGGCGACCACCTCCGCGTCGGAGATCCCGGGCCGGCCGTAGCGGACGTTGGCCGCGATGCTCGCGTCGAACAGGTAGCCGTCCTGCGGGACCATGACGACCCGGCGGCGGAGCGAGGCGAACGCCACCTCGTCGAGCGGGACCCAGCCGCCCTGCCGGGAGCCGAGCAGCAGGCGCCCCTCGGTGGGGTCCATCAGCCGGGTGACCAGCTTGGCGAAGGTCGTCTTCCCCGAGCCGGTCTCGCCCACGATCGCCACCCGCCGGCGCGGCGCGAGCTCCAGGTCGACGCCGGTGAGCGCCGGGCGGGCGCCCGGGGCGTAGCGGAAACCGACGTCCTCGAACCGCACGCCGAGCGGCCCCTCGGGCAGCTCGCGCGCCGCCCCCTCCAGCGCCGGGTCGCGGACGTCGGGCTCGGTGTCGAGGACGTCGAGCACGCGGCGGAAGCCGGCGACGGCGTTCTGCGCCTCGTTGAGCACCTCGCTGGCGGTCTGCACCGGCGCGACGAACAGCGTCACGAGGAAGAGGAAGGCGATCAGGGTGCCGGCCGTGATGTCGCCGGCGAGGCCCAGCCACACCCCGACGACGATGACCGCGGCGTTGGCCAGCGAGGCGACGAACTCACCGCTGACGAAGACCGCCGCCGTCGTCTTCTGGGCCTCGACCTGGGCCCGGTAGTGCCGGTCGATGGCCGCGTCGATGCGGGCCGCGGTGCGCTCCCGGACGCCGTAGGCGCGCACCGTGGAGGCGCCGACGACCGATTCGGACACCGCGGCGAGCACGTCGCCGACCCGCTCCCGGACCACGCCGTAGACCACGGCGAGCCGGCGGGCGAAGAAGCGCACGGCGTAGGCCAGCGGCACGAAGCAGGCCAGCACGAGCAGGGTGAGCTGCCACGAGTACACGAACATCACGACCGTCGCGACGAGCAGCTGCCCGACGCTGATCACGCCGAGCACGCCGCCCCACTGCATGAACGTCGACAGCTGGTCGACGTCGCTGGTCACCCGGGAGACCAGCGATCCGCGGCGCTGGCCCTGCTGGTGCAGCACCGACAGGTCGTGCACGTGCCGGAAGGCGCGGGTGCGCAGGCCGGCCAGCGCCGTCTCGGTGGTGCGGAAGAGCCGGACGTTCATCCGGTAGACCGCGAAGCCGGTCAGCACGACCACGACGGCGCAGACGGCGACCAGGTTCCGGACCAGGTCGAGGTCCGGCCCGTCGGAGCCGGTCAGACCGCGGTCGATGACCTGCTGGACGGCGATCGGCACGACGACCCGGCCGGCGGTGGCCATCAGCGCGAGCGCGAACGTCGCGGGCAGGCCGCGGCGGAACTCCGGCATCATCCGCAGGCCGCGGCGCAAGGTGGCGAGCGCGCCCTCGGAGCGGTCCTCGATCTCGGCGGTGGTCATGCCGCGACCTCGTCCTGGGCGTAGGCGCGCACCAGGGCCGCGTAGCCGGGCACCGCGGCGAGCAGCTCCTCGTGGCTGCCGCGGGCCAGCACGCGGCCGCCCTCGAGCCAGACGACCTCGTCGGCCAGGGCGATGGTGGCCTGCCGGTAGGCGACGACCACCACGGTCGCGGGCGGGTCGGTGTCCCGGAGGGCGTCGAGGATCCGCGCCTCCACGGACGGGTCGACGGCGCTCGTGGCGTCGTCCATCACGAGCAGCCGCGGCCGGCGGACGACGGCGCGGGCGAGGGCGATCCGCTGCCGCTGGCCGCCGGACAGGGTGGCGCCGCGCTCGCCGACGCGGGTGTCCAGGCCCTCGGGCAGCCGGTCGACGAAGTCGTCGGCCGCGGCGGTGCGCAGGGCGGCGCGCACCTCGTCGTCGGAGAAGTCCCCGCCGAGGGTGACGTTGCCGCGCACGGTGTCGTCGAAGAGGAACGTGCCCTGCGCGACGAAGGCGGCCTGGCCGCTGACCGCGCCCTCGCGCAGCCGGCGCACGTCCACCCCGTCGAGCAGGACGGCGCCGTCGACCGGGTCGACCAGCCGGACCAGCAGCCCGGCCAGCGTCGACTTGCCCGAGCCGGTGGGCCCGACGACGGCCACGGTGCTGCCGGCAGGGACGTCGAACGTGACGTCGGAGAGCGTCGGCCGGCCGGCGCCGTCGAACGCGTAGCCGACGCCCTCCAGGCCGAGCACCGCTCCGCCACCGGTCGCCACGGCGGCCTCGGTGCCGTAGGGCGTCTCGCCCGTCGCCGAGAGCACCGGCGTGACCCGGTCGAAGCCGGCCAGTGCCCGCGGCAGGTCGGCGAGCACCCAGCCGATGGCGCGGATGGGCAGCGCCAGGAGGGTGAACAGGTAGGCGATGGAGACGAGCTCACCGGCGTCGGTCGCGCCGTCGGCCACCCGGCCCGCGCCGACCAGGAGCACCGCGAGCGTGCCCAGGTTGGGCAGCGCCTCCATGATCGGGTCGAACAGGCCGCGGACCCGGCCGACGGCGACCAGCCCGTCGCGGAGCTCGGTGGTCTTGGCAGCGAAGCGCTCGGTCTCGACGTCCTCGCGGCCGAGCGTCTTGACGACGAGCGCGGCGTCGAAGCTCTCGTGCGCGACCTCGCTGACCTCGGCGCGCAACTGCTGGGCGCGCTGCATCCGCGGGCTCATGACCTGCGAGTAGACGACGTTGACGAGGAAGACGGCCGGGAACACGACCAGCCCGATGACGGCCAGCAGGGGGTCGGTCAGGAGCAGCGCGACGACGGTGATCCCGATCATCACGACCGCGCCGACGGCGAACGGCAGCGGCGAGACGAAGAACCAGGCCGCCTCGACGTCGGAGTTGGCGTTGGACAGCAGCTGCCCGGTCGGGTGCTGCTGGTGCCAGGCCAGCGGCAGCCGCAGGTACTGGCCGGTCACCCGGCGACGGTAGTCGGCCTGCAGCCGGTAGCCCATGATCCCGGCGAAGAGCCGGCGGCCGAGGATGCCGACGATCTTCAGCAGCGCGACCCCGAGGATGGCGGCGGCGGACAGGGCGAGGGCGGCACCGGTGGTCGCGCCCTCGTCGAAGGCGGGCAGCACGACACGGTCGGTGATCTCGCCGATCACGTACGCGCTGGCCACGGTCATGCCGCCGTAGAGGCTGCTCGCGGCGACGGCCAGGGCGAACATGTGCGGTTGCTCGCGGATGGCGCGCCCGATGTGGCGGAAACCGCGCCGCACCACGGCGTCTCGGCGGCGGGACACGGCTCTCCTCGGGTCGTTCAACGGCGACACTCGCGCGTCTCCTTAGGCACGCTAACCGCTCAACGCCAGTAGGGCCGCTGCATTCCGGGCCGGGGCCTGGTAGACCTCGCGCGGTGACGTCCTCCCCTGCCGCCCCGCTCGCCGTGCGCGAACGCGCCGCCCTGGCCGACCTGCTCGCCGAGGTCGGCCCCGACGCCCCCACCTGCTGCGAGGGGTGGACGACGGCGCACCTGGCCGCGCACCTCGTCGTCCGCGACCGCCGTCCCGACGCGGGCCCCGGCTACGCCCTGGAGGCGCTCCCCATCGGCCGGCGGCTGCACGCCCACTCCGCCCGGCTGGAGGAGCAGAAGCGCATCTCGACGCCCTACGCCGACGTGCTCGCGCAGGTGCGTGAGGGCGCGCCGGTCTGGACGCCGATGGGGCTGCCCGGCTTCGGCAACCTGGTCAACGGGGGCGAGTACGCCATCCACCACGAGGACGTGCGCCGCGCCCAGCCCGCCTGGGAGCCGCGCGAGCTGTCCCGCGCCGACCGCGACCTGCTGTGGCGGACCGCGACCCTCTTCGCCCGTCGCGTCCGCGGTGGGGTGACGCTGCGCCGCACCGACGTGCCGGGCGTGGAGAAGAAGATCGGCAAGGGCGGTCCGACGCTCGCCGGCGACCCGATGGAGCTGCTGCTCTGGACGTCCGGCCGCCGCGACGCCGCCCGGGTCGAGGTCAGCTAGACGGAGTGCAGGAGCGCAGGATTCCTGCGCTCCTGCACTCCGCTACGGCAGCGGGTGGTCGGACTCGGCGCGGACCGGGACGCCGGCGCCGGCGAGGGCGGACTTGACCTCGCCGATCCGCATCTTCCCGAAGTGGAAGACGCTGGCGGCGAGCACCGCGTCGGCACCGGCCTCGACCGCGGGCGCGAAGTGCGACACCTCGCCCGCTCCCCCGCTGGCGATCACCGGCACGGTCACCTCGCGGCGCACGGCCCGGATCAGGTCGAGGTCGAAGCCGGCCAGGGTGCCGTCGGCGTCCATGGAGTTCAGCAGCACCTCGCCGACGCCCAGCCGCGCCGCCTCCACGACCCACTCGACGGCATCGCGACCGGTGCCGCGGCGCCCGCCGTGGGTGGTGATCTCGAACCCGGAGTCGGTCACGGCGCCGTCCTGGCAGCGCCGGGCGTCGAGGGAGAGCACGAGGACCTGGTTGCCGAACCGGTCGGCGATCTCGCTGATCAGCTCCGGCCGGGCCACGGCCGCGGTGTTGACGGCGACCTTGTCCGCGCCGTTGCGCAGCAGCCGGTCGACGTCGTCGGCGCTGCGGACACCCCCGCCGACGGTGAGCGGGATGAAGACGCTCTCCGCGGTCCGGCGGACGACGTCGTAGGTGGTCTCGCGGTCCCCCGAGCTGGCGGTGATGTCGAGGAAGGTCAGCTCGTCGGCGCCCTCGGCGTCGTAGACGCGGGCCATCTCCACGGGGTCGCCGGCGTCGCGCAGGTCGACGAAGTTCACGCCCTTGACCACCCGGCCGGCGTCGACGTCCAGGCACGGGATCACCCGCACGGCCAGGCTCACGCGGCGCCCTCCCGGACCGCGTCGGCCTCGATCTCGACCAGCATCTCCGGGTCGATCAGGCGGGAGACCTCGACCATGGTGGCGGCCGGGCGGATGTCGCCGAAGAACTCCCCGTGCACCCGCCCGACGTCCTCCCAGCGGCCGATGTCGGTCACGTAGATCCGGGTGCGGACGACGTCGGCGAGGGTGAACCCGGCCCGCTCCAGGGACGTCGAGATGGTGGCCAGGACCTGGCGGGTCTGCGCGGCGGCGTCCCCGGGGTGGACCACGGCGCCGTCCACGGTCGCCGTCGTCCCACTGACCCAGGCGGTGTCGCCGCGGACGACGATCCGGCTGTACCCGACCACCGGCTCCCAGGGGTTCGTGGAGCCGAGGTTCAGGACCGTCACGCCTGCGCTCCGTCGTTCTCCCCGGAGGTGACCCGCAGCGCCTCGGGCAGGGTGAACGCCCCCGCGTACAGCGCCTTTCCGACGATCGCGCCCTCGACGCCGATCGCGGCCAGGCCGGCCAGCGCGCGGATGTCGTCGAGCGAGCTGACCCCGCCCGACGCGATCACCGGCTTCGGGGTGGCGGCGCAGACCTCGCGCAGGAGGTCCAGGTTCGGCCCGCGCAGGGTGCCGTCCTTGGTGATGTCGGTGACCACGTACCGGGCGCAGCCCTCGGCGTCGAGGCGGGCGAGGGTCTCGTAGAGCTCGCCGCCCTCGCGGGTCCAGCCGCGGGCGGCCAGCCGGGTGCCCCGCACGTCGAGGCCGACGGCGATGCGGTCGCCGTGCTCGGCGATGGCCCGGGCGCACCACTCGGGCGACTCCAGCGCCGCGGTGCCGAGGTTGACACGGCGGCAGCCGGTGGCGAGTGCCGCGGTCAGCGACTCGTCGTCGCGGATGCCGCCGGAGAGCTCCACGTCGACGTCGAGCTCGCCGACCACGCGGGCCAGCAGCTCGCGGTTGCTACCCCGGCCGAACGCGGCGTCGAGGTCGACGAGGTGGACCCACTCGGCGCCGTCGCGCTGCCACGTCATGGCCGCCTCGAGCGGGTCGCCGTACGAGGTCTCGCTGCCGGCCTCGCCCTGGACCAGGCGCACGGCCTGGCCATCGGCGACGTCGACGGCGGGGAGCAGCTGCAGCTTCGGCACGGCCGACAGCCTAGGTCGGCCCCCTCTCCCCGCCGCCGGCGTCCCCGGGCTACATCTGGGTGACGCCTGCGTCGACCGCCAGTTCGTGCGCGGTGACGAACCGGCTCTCGTCCGAGGCGAGGAACAGGACGGCGTCGGCGACGTCCTCCGGCTGGGTGGTGTCCACCGGCAGCATGTTCATGAACATCGCGCCCAGCCGCTGGTCGGTCGCCATCGCCTCGCCGAGCACCTCCTGCATGTCGCCGGTGCCCATCGGGGTGGCCACCCCGGTCGGGTGCACGCTGTTGACCCGCACGTTGTGCCGCGCGAGCTCGGTCGCGAACGCCTTGGCCATCCCGCGGACGGCGAACTTGCTGGTCGTGTAGTGGACCATGAACGGCTGCACCTTCAGCCCGGCCGCCGAGCTGGTGATGATCACCGAGCCGCCGCCGCGCGCCACCAGGTGGGGGGCGCCGACCATGACGGTGTTCCAGACCCCGGTGACGTTGATGTCGAGGGTGTTCTGGAACTGCTCCGGGGTGACCGAGTCCCACGCGGTGGGGGTGCAGATGCCGGCGTTGGCCACGACGACGTCCAGCCCGCCGAGCTCGGCCACGGCGGCGTCGACCTGGCTGCGCATGCCGTCGAGGTCACGCACGTCGGCGTAGACCGGCACGATCCGCCGGTCCAGCGCCTCGACCTGGCGGACGGTCTCCTCCAGGTCCTCCCGCGTCGGCTGCTGGTACCGGATGTCGGGCAGCGGGGCACCGATGTCCAGGGCGACGACGTCGGCCCCCTCGCCCGCCAGGCGGACGGCGTGCGCCCGCCCCTGCCCGCGGCCGGCTCCGGTGATGAAGGCGACCTTGCCCTGGACTCGTCCTGCCATGGGGATGGCTCCTCGTCTGCGCTGGTGGGGTGTCCTGGCACCGAGTCTCGCCCCGGCGCCCGGGCGGCGTCGCGCGCGGGGCGTGACAGGGTGCGGGCGTGGAGTTCGCCGACGTCGTCCGCCGCCGTCGCATGGTCCGCGACTACGACCCGGACCGGCCGGTGCCGCCGGAGGTCCGCGAGCGGCTGCTGGCGCACGCGATCCGGGCGCCGTCCGCGGGTTTCAGCCAGGGCTGGGCGTTCCTGGTGCTGGAGACCGAGGAGGAGCGCGCTGCGTTCTGGGCGGCCACGACCGGCGAGGGCACGCCGGATGGCTGGCTGACCCGCATGCGCCGCGCGCCGCTGCTCGTCGTCCCGTTCAGCGACAAGAGCGCCTACCTGGACCGGTACGCCGAGCCCGACAAGGGCTGGACCGACCGCGACGAGGCCCGTTGGCCGGTGCCGTACTGGGACGTCGACACCGGGATGGCCTCGCTGCTCATGCTGCTGACCGCGGTCGACGAGGGCCTGGCGGCCTGCTTCTTCGGCGTCCCGGCCGAGCGGGTCGCCGCGCTGCGCGAGGCGTTCGGGGTGCCCGCCACGCACCGGCCCGTGGGCGTCGTGGCCGTCGGCTACCCCGGCGAGCAGGACCGCCGCTCACCGTCGCTGAAGCGCGGCCGCCGCGGCGTCGAGGAGGTCGTGCACCGCGGCCGGTGGTGACCGGTCAGCCCTCGACGTACTCGACCTGCGTGCACTCGCCGCCGTGGTTCATCTCCGGTTGGCCCAGGAGCTCGGCGCCGGGGTCGTCGATGAAGAGGAAGTGCGTGCACTCGTACCGGACCCATCCCTGGGGACCGGACGGGTCGAGGGAGCCGGGCAACTGCTCGGCGACGATCTCGTAGCGGCCGTCGCCGAGCACGCGGAAGTGCGCCCGGACGGACTCGCCCTCGTCGCCGTACTGCAGGGTGCTCAGCTCGGCGGGGCGGTCGGCCTCGACGGCGGCCCGGAAGCAGTTCCGCGCCTCCACCCGGCGATAGCCGTCGACGTGCGGCTCGTCGATCCCGCAGCTCGGCAGCTCCGACCGTCCCCCGTACCAGGAGGGCGAGTCGTCGCGATCCGCGCTCGCCGGGGGGACGAGGTCGTCGGTGCAGGCCGCCAGGGTCAGGCACAGCGCTGCGGTCAGAGCGAGGCGACGACCCATGGGCCTAGGACGTCCGGCGAGCCGGGGCGGTTCCCGAACCCGTCGAGCGGTCGGGCCCAGCGGGGAGCGCCGCCCTTCGGCCCTGTCCAGGGGGACGGCCTGTCGCGACACTGGCGCGGCCGCGCGATCACCCGCCTCGGGAGGCGTCATGCGCATCCGTCCGGTGGTCCCGCTGTTCTGCGCTCTCCTGACCGTCGCTGCCTGCACGGACGACGCGACGTCGTCCGAGGCAGCACCTGCGACGGCCGCTGCCCGCACGCCGGACGTGGGCGCTGCCGTGGCCGCGTCCACCGCACCGGAGCACTACCCGGTGTTCCCGGTGCCGGACGACGCCGTCGTCGCGCTGCCGAGCCCCGACTGGCTGGCCGCCGACGGCGAGGCCGTGTGGGTCAGGCTCGACGGCGGGCAGGCGCTCCGGCTGGACCCGAGAACGGGGCAGACCCGGGCGACGGCCAAGCTCGAGCGCGGCCGGGACGTGGACCTCTGCCAGGGCATCGGCGCCGGCCTCGGCTACGCGTGGTCCTGCTCGGGGACCGACGTCGTCCGGATCGACCCGGACACGGGCGCCGTCGACGCCACGTTCCCGGTCGGCAAGACGTACAGCCAGGGCCACCTGGTGACCGCCGCCGGCCTGCTCTGGGTGCTGACCGGGAACGGGAGCACGCTGCTCGGCCTCGACCCGGCGACCGGTGCGGTCACGTCGACCGTCGCGCTCGGCGCGCGCGGCAGCGACCTCGCCGCCGGCCCGGCCGGGCTCTGGGCGGTCAGCGCGCCGGACGGTGCCGCGCTGCGGATCGACCCGGCCACCGCGGCGGTCGACCTCCGCGTCGGCGGGCTCGACGGGCCGGCGGTGGCCGCCGTCACCGACCAGGTGTGGGTGAGCGGTGGCTCGACGACGTCGCGCATCGACCCGGTGAGCGGGCAGGTGGAGGTCACCGCCCCGTTCGGCAGCGGCGCCGACGGAGGCCTGGCCGCGGGCGACGGCGTGGTGTGGGTCCGCAGCGCCCAGCACTTCCTGGTGGCCCTCGACGCCGAGGACGGCCAGCCCGTGGCCGGCTACACGTGGCCGGACGCCACGTCCGGCGGGGACGTCGTCCTGGCGGCGGGAACGCTGTGGGCGACGGCCTACGACGACCGTGCCCTGTTCCGGCTGGATCCGTCACCGGCCGGCTGACGGCACCGCCGCCCCCACAGCCGGAGGACACTCCGGACATGGCCCTCCCGGAGCTCCGGCTCCCCCGCCGGGCAGGCCGGCGGACCAACCTCGGGCTGCTCCTGCTCCTCCTCGTGGCCGGCGGCACGGGGGTCCTCGGCTACACGGTCGGCACCGCGCCGGCGACCACGCTCGTCGCCGCCGCCCACGGGGCCGCCGGGCTGGGGCTGCTGCTGCTCGTGCCGTGGAAGACCGTCGTCGTCCGGCGGGGACGACGGCGCGCCATGCACACCCGCCGCGACCCGGGCGTCGCGATCGCCCTGGGGTTCACGGTCGCGCTGACCGTGCTGACCGGCGTGCTGCACGCCGTCGGGCTGCCCGGGCCGTGGCCGGTGCTGGGTGGCGTCGCCGCGCTCCAGGTGCACGTCGCCGCGGCGATCGTGGGGGCGGCGCTGCTCGCCGTCCACGTGGTGGGCGCGCGCCAACGTCCCCGCCGGACCGACCTCGGACGCCGGGAGCTGCTGCGGACCGGCGCCCTGGGGCTCGGCGCCGTGGCCCTGTGGGGCGGCCTCGAGGGGCTGCTGCGGCTGACCGGCGCGCCCGGCGGGCGGCGGCGGTCGACCGGCTCGCACGAGCGTGGCACCGACGACCCCACGGCCATGCCCGTCACCCAGTGGATCGGCGACGCGGTGCCGGACGACCGCGCCTCCGCGCTCGAGGTGGTGTGGGGCGACTCGCGGGTCCGGCTCGACGCCGACGAGCTGGACCGCGGCGACGAGGTGCGTGCCACGCTCGACTGCACCGGTGGCTGGTACGCCGCGCAGGACTGGCGCGGGGTCCGGCTGGACCGCCTCCTGGCCGGCGCCCTGCCCAGAGGTCTCCCCGACGGCGGCAGCGTCGACGTCGTCTCGGCCACCGGCTACCGGCGCCGGCTGCCGCTCTCCGACACCGCGCACCTGCTGCTGGCAACGCACGCGGCCGGGCGGCCGTTGTCGCCGGGCCACGGCGCCCCGGTGCGCCTGGTCGCGCCGGGGCGCCGCGGTTTCTGGTGGGTCAAGTGGGTGGTGCGGGTGGAGGTGGTCGACGCGCCGTGGTGGCTGCAGTCGCCGTTCCCGCTCCAGTGATCAGAGCGTGGCGAGCCAGTTGGTGAGCAGTTGGGCACCGGCGTCGCCGCTCTTCTCCGGGTGGAACTGGGTCGCCGACAGCGCGGCGTTCTCCACCCCGGCCACGAACCGGTCGCCGTGCTCGGCCCAGGTCACCGTCGGCGGCGCCAACCGCGAGGTCGGGTCCTGACCGAGGGTGAAGTCGCGGACGCCGTAGGAGTGCACGAAGTAGAAGCGCTGGTCGGCCAGGCCGTCGAAGATCACCGAGTCCTCCGGCGCCTCGACGGTGTTCCAGCCCATGTGCGGCAGCACCGGCGCCTGCAGCGGCTCCACGACGCCGGGCCACTCGCCGCAGCCCTCGGCGTCGTGGCCGTGCTCGACGCCCTTCTCGAAGAGGATCTGCATGCCGACGCAGACGCCGAGCACCGGCCGGCTCCCGGCCAGGCGACGGCCGATGAGCGTGGGACCGTCGACGGCGCGGAGCCCGTCCATGCAGGCGGCGAAGGCGCCGACGCCCGGGACCATCAGGCCGTCGGCGTCGAGGGCGGCCTGCCGGTCGGCGGTGACGGTCACGTCGGCGCCCACCCGGGCCAGCGCGCGCTCGGCCGAGCGCAGGTTGCCCGACCCGTAGTCGAGGACGACGACCTTCTTCTTCACGCCTGCCACGGTACTGACCAGCGACCGGAGGGCCGCGGGGATTCCCGGGTCAGGCGTCGTAGGGCAGGACGGTGAGCTCCGGCCACACCGAGCTCCAGCGCGCCGCCTTGGTCTCGTAGGCCTCGCGGGTGGCCAGCCGCCGGTTGGGCCGGACGACAAGGCCGAACAGGTCGTCGAACCCGTGCGGCGCGTACACGCGGAGGCGGCCGTCCTGCACGGTCACCCCGACGCAGCAGCAGACCGCGGCGAAGTGGTCGATGGCGTCGGCGCAGTCGCGGAACGCCGGGGCCGGGACGCCGAAGCGTTCGGCGTACCAGAGGTGCACCCGCGCCTCGTTGCGGATCTCGACGGGCACGGGCAGTCCGGCGAACAGCTCGGCGCCGCGGCGGATGACCGCGTCCTCGGCGTCCCAGGAGGTGTCGGGGTCGAAGTAGAAGAGGTCGGCGTCCTTGATCCCGGTGCCCGGCGGCCGGCCGGTGAGGTCGTTCCACACGGTCTGGAACAGCACGCCGGCGGTCAGCCACCAGTCGCCGACGCCGAGTGCCGGCGCCCGCTCGAGCACCGCCCGCACGGACGGATCGGCGAGGACGACCTCGAGGAACCGTTCCTCGGTCACACCAGGCGGAGGATGCCCGCCGCGGTGGCCAGGAGGGCGGCGAGGAGCAGGACGACCGCGAAGACGATCTGCGGACCCGTCCGTCCGGCGGTGTCCGAGTCCGCCTTCCAGATGCTCCAGGCACCGCCGATCAGGAAACCCCCGAGGACGAGCAGCAGGATGCCGGAGTTCACGCGGCTACAGAGCGCCCTTGGTCGAGGGGATGCCGCTGCGCCCGTCGAGGGCGAGCGCGGTGCGCAGCGCCCGGGCCAGGGCCTTGAACTGGCCCTCGACGATGTGGTGGGCGTCCCGGCCGGCGTAGAGCACCCGCACGTGCAGGGTGATCCGCGCGTTGAACGCGAAGGTCTCCAGCACGTGCTTCGTCAGCGACGTCGGGTAGTCCGGCCCGATCATCGGCGTCATGTTCTCGGGCTCGGCGTGCACGAAGTACGGCCGGCCGGAGAGGTCGACGGCGGCCTGGACGAGCACCTCGTCCATAGGGATCAGGGCGTCGCCGTAGCGGGTGATGCCCTTCTTGTCGCCCAGCGCCTCGGCGAAGGCCTGGCCCAGGGCGATGGCGACGTCCTCCACCGTGTGGTGGGCGTCGATGTGCAGGTCGCCGTCGGCCTGCACCCGGATGTCGACGCCGCTGTGCTTGCTCAGCGCGGTGAGCATGTGGTCGTAGAACCCGACGCCGGTGCTGATCGAGCTGGCGCCGGTGCCGTCGAGGTCGACCTCGACCACCAGCTTGGTCTCGCTGGTGGCGCGCTCCACTCGTGCGGTGCGGTTCATGACGATCAGTCTCCCAGGCGGTGGGCGGGCGCCACCTCACCCAGGGCGGTGAGGAAGGCCTCGGTCTCGGCGGGGGTGCCGGCGGTGACCCGCAGCCAGCCGGGGATGCCGACGTCGCGCACGAGCACGTCGCGGTCCAGCATGGCCTGCCAGGCGGCGGGGGCGTCGGCGAAACGGCCGAACAGCACGAAGTTCGCGTCGCTCGGCACGCTGGTCAGACCCAGCTCCGGCAACGACGCGACGATCCGGTCGCGCTCGGCCTTGACCGCGTCGACGGTGGCCAGCAGCGCGTCGGTGTGGGCCAGCGCGGCCCGCGCGGCCGCCTGGGTCAGCGCCGACAGGTGGTACGGCAGCCGGACCAGCTGCAGGGCGTCGACGACGGCCGGGTCGGCGGCCAGGTAGCCCAGCCGCAGCCCGGCCATCCCGAACGCCTTGCTCATCGTCCGGCTGACGACCAGCCGCGGCCGGCCGGGCAGCAGGCTCAGCGCCGACGGCGTGCCGGCGCGGGCGAACTCGGCGTAGGCCTCGTCGACGACGAGCACCCCGGACGTGGCCTCGTAGAGGACCTCGATCGTGGCGAGGTCGACCGCAGTGCCGGTCGGGTTGTTGGGGCTGGTCACGAAGACGACGTCGGGGCGCAGGTCGCGCACCTGGGCGGCCGCGGCGTCCACGTCGATGGTGAAGTCGGCGCGGCGGTGCCCGTCGATCCAGGCCGTGCCGGTGCCGGCGCTGATGATCGGGTGCATCGAGTAGGACGGCGTGAAGCCCAGCGCCGTCCGTCCGGCTCCGCCGAAGGCCTGCAGGATCTGCTGCAGCACCTCGTTGGAGCCGTTGGCCGCCCACACCTGGTCGGGGCCGATCCGCTCCCCCGCCGTCCGCGTCAGGTAGGTCGCGAGGTCGGCGCGCAGCGCGACGGCGTCGCGGTCCGGGTACCGGTTGAGCTCCGCCGACGCCTCGGCCAGCGCCACGCCGAGGTCGGCGAGCAGCTCCGGCGGCAGCGGATAGGGGTTCTCGTTGGTGTTGAGCCGGTGGGTGACCTGCAGCTGCGGAGCCCCGTAGGGGGTCTTCCCGCGCAGCTCCGGCCGCAGCGGCAGGTCGTCGAGTGAGGTCATGCGCGCTGTCGGGCCCGCACCGCCGCCGCGTGCGCGGGGAGGTCCTCGGCGCCGGCGAGGGCGTCGATGTGCCCGGCGACCTCGGCGAGCGCCTGCTCGTCGTACTCGACGACGTGGATGCCGCGCAGGAACGTCTGCACGCTCAGGCCGCTGGAGTGCCGCGCGCAGCCGCCGGTGGGCAGTACGTGGTTGGAGCCGGCGCAGTAGTCGCCCAGGGAGACCGGCGACCAGGCACCGACGAAGACCGCGCCGGCATTGCGCACCCGCGCGGCGACCGCGCGGGCGTCGCGGGTCTGGATCTCCAGGTGCTCGGCGGCGTAGGCATCGACCACGCGCAGGCCCGCGTCGACGTCGTCGACGAGGACGATTCCCGACTGGTTGCCGTGGAGGGCCGTGCTGATGCGGTCGGAGTGCTTCGTGGCCGCGACCTGGGCGGGCACCAGGGCCAGGACGGCGTCGGCCAGCTCCTCGCTGTCGGTGACCAGCACCGCGCCGGCCAGCGGGTCGTGCTCGGCCTGGCTGATCAGGTCGGCGGCGACGTGCACCGGGTCGGCGGTCTCGTCGGCGAGGATCGCCACCTCGGTGGGGCCGGCCTCGGAGTCGATGCCGATCAGCCCGCGCAGCAGCCGCTTGGCCGCCGTCACGTAGACGTTGCCCGGGCCGGTGACCATGTCGACCGGCTCGCAGGACCCGGCGCCGTACCCGAAGACGGCGATCGCCTGGGCCCCGCCGACGGCGTACACCTCGGTGACGCCCAGCAGCGCGCAGGCCGCCAGGACCCCCGGGTCGGGCAGCCCGCCGTTGTCGCGCTGCGGCGGCGAGGCGACGGCGATGGACTCGACGCCGGCGATCTGCGCCGGGACGACGTTCATGACCACGCTCGACAGCAGCGGCGCCAGCCCGCCGGGCACGTAGAGGCCCACCCGCCGGACCGGCACCCAGCGCTCGGTGACGGTGCCGCCGCGGACGACCTGGGTGGTGACGTCGGTCCGGGCCTGGTCGGCGTGCACCCGGCGGACGCGGGCGATCGCCTCCTCCAGCGCGGCGCGCACGGCCGGGTCGATGGTGGCCAGGGCCTCGGTGATCGCGGCGGGCGGCACCGCGAAGTCCTCGGCGTCCACGCCGTCCAGCCGGGCGGTGATCTCCCGGACGGCCTGCGCGCCGCGCACCCGCACGTCCTCGCACAGCGGGCGGACCGTGGTCAGCACCGAGTCGATGTCGGTGGCGGCGCGGGGCAGCAGACCGGAGAGCTCGCGCACCCCGGGCAGCGCGGATCCGCGCAGGTCGATGCGGCTGAGCACGGGGATGCCTCCGGGAGCGGGCTGGGGCTTCGGGCAAGGGGACGGCGACCACCCAGGGTAGCCGCGGCCGGGACCGCCGCCCCGGGGCCCTACGCTCGTCCCGTGGGCCAGGTCATCCCGCTCTTCCCTCTCGGGACGCCCCTGTTCCCCGGGGTCGTCCTGCCCCTCCGCATCTTCGAGCCCCGGTACCGCCGCCTGATGCGCGACCTGCTGGTGCAGCGCGCCGAGGAGCGGACGCCCGGCTTCTTCGGCGTCGTCGCCATCCGGCAGGGCTGGGAGGTCGAGCGCGTGGCCCCGGCCGAGGCGCTCTACGACATCGGGTGCACCGCCCGGCTGCAGTCGGTCCGGCCGCTGTCCGACGGCGGGTTCCACGTCGCCACCGTGGGCGGCGACCGGTTCCGGCTGCTCGACGTCCTGGTCGGCGACGACCCGCCGTACCTGCAGGCCGAGGTGGAGTGGCTGGCCGAGGAGGAGGCGGCCGAGGAGGCCGCCGGCGACGCCGAGGGCATGGTCGGCCTGCCCGGCGAGGTGCCCCTGGGCCCACCGGACGAGGCGGCCGCCGCCGGCCTCGACGAGCTGGTCAGCTCGGTCGCCCGGGGAAGCATGGACGTCCTCGTGCGCAACGTCGGCGACCTGTTCGCCCGGTACGTGGCGGCCGTCGGCGCGCTGCGCGTGGGCGACGACGACCCGGTCGAGGCCATGGGCAGCGACGAGGAGAGCGCCGCGCTGATGGCGGCCGTGGGCGACGACCCGACGGCGCTGTCCTACCTGGTCGCGTCGGCGGCGCTGCTCACCACCGAGGACCGGCAGGCCCTGCTCGCCGAGTCCGCGACCCGCCGCCGGCTGGCCACCGAGTCGCGGCTGCTGCGCCGGGAGCTGACGCTGCTGGAGACGATCGGTGCGGTGCCCGCCCCGCTGCAGCGGTTCGCCGGCCCCACCAGCGTCAACTAGCCGCGGCACGCCAGGCGCCCGGCGCCTGGACCGTCGGTGTCACCCGGCAGCGCCGCTGTCGCGGTGCAGCGTGACAGCAGCGCTGCAGCGTGATGGCCCGCGGTGGACGTCGGGCCGGCCGACGCCGAGGTGGCTCACGCCTGCCCCTCCGCCGGCCGCGTCCGAGGGGGCCTGGTGCGGATCGGCTTCTGCCCCGGCCTCGGCGCTCGCGACGGCGGCGTCGACCGCGGGCCGGTGGGGCCGGCAGGCTCAGCGCCCCTGGCAGCGGCGCCGGGCGGAGGCATCTTCCGCAGGATGTAGAACTGCTGGCCCAGGGTCCACAGGTTGTTCGTGAACCAGTACAGGAGCACGCCGATCGGGAAGAAGAACCCGGTCACGAAGAGGCTGACCGGCATGCCGTAAAGCATCAGCTTCTGGATCATCGCGGCCTGGCCCTCGACCGGCCCCGACCGCTTCATGATCTGACGCTGCGTCGTGAACGTCGTGATGCACATGATGATCATCAACGTCAGCGCGACCACGTGGATGCTGGTCAACGTCACGCCGGGGATCGCGAGGATCGCCTCGCGCTTGTCCCCCTTCATCGTGAACGACGCGGAGATCGGTGCCCCGAACAGCTTCGCCGTCGCCGCCTGCTGCGTCAGCTCATAGGACCAGCTGTACAGCCCCTCGGCGCCCGGCTGCAGCCGGCGCAGCACGTGGAACAGCGCGATGAAGATCGGGATCTGCGGCAGGATCGGCAG
>NZ_JNIK01000004.1 GCF_000701365.1 Blastococcus sp. URHD0036 | reverse complement strand
TACGCCCAGCGCACCGCGGGCCGGTTCCTCTCCGTCCGTTTCGGCAACGTCCTGGGCAGCCGTGGCTCCGTCCTCGAGACCTTCGCGGCGCAGATCGCCCGCGGTGGGCCGGTGACCATCACCGACCCCGAGGTCACCCGCTACTTCATGACCATCCCCGAGGCGGTCCAGCTGGTGATCCAGGCCGGCGCCATCGGCCGGGGCGGGGAGGCTCTGGTCCTCGACATGGGGACGCCCGTGCGGATCGGCGACGTCGCCGCACACCTCATCGGCCTCGAGGACCGGCCGATCGCCATCAAGGTGACCGGTCTGCGCCCGGGAGAGAAGCTGCACGAGGACCTGTTCGGCGCGGGCGAGGGGGACAGCCGGCCGATCCACCCGATGATCAGCCACGTGCCCGTGCCCGCGCTCGAGCCGATCGAGCTCGACCGGCTCGGGCCCCGCTACACGCTCGCCCCCGCGAGCAACGTCGCGGCCCGGGGGATCGTCCCGGCCCAGCTGGTGGACGACGGCTCGCGTAGCGACCGGCACACCGCGGTCTCGCGGTGACGGCGGCGCCACCCCGGCCCCGGATCCTGCTGTCCTCGCCCGACGTCGGCGAGCGAGAGCAGGAGCTGGTCGCCGAGGCCATCGCGTCGGGCTGGATCGCCCCGCTGGGCCCGAAGGTCGACGAGTTCGAGGCGCGCATGGCCGAGCGCTGCGGCCGAGGCCACGCCGTGGCTCTCTCCTCCGGTACAGCCGCGCTGCACCTGGCGCTGCTGGAGCTGGGCGCGCGAGCCGGCACCGCGGTCATCGTGCCCACCATGACCTTCGCCGCCACGGCGAACGCGGTGGTCTACACGGGCGCCGAGCCCGTCTTCGTCGACTGCGACCCCGAGACCGGCCTGCTCTCCCCCGAACTGCTCGAGCGGGCGCTCGGCGAGCTGACTGCGGAGGGCACCCGGGTGGCCGCGGTCGTGCCGGTCGACCTGCTGGGTCGCTCGGCGGACTACCCCCGGCTCGATGCGATCTGCGAGCGCTACGGCGTTCCCGTGCTGGCCGACGCCGCCGAAGCGCTCGGCGCCTCGTGCGCGGGCCGGCCGGCCGGGTCGTACGGGCACGCCGCCGCGCTCTCCTTCAACGGCAACAAGATCATGACCACCAGCGGCGGCGGGATGCTGCTGACCGACGATGGAGCGCTGGCCGACCGGGTGCGCTACCTGAGCACCCAGGCCCGCCAGCCCGCCGTGCACTACGAGCACACCGAGATCGGCTACAACTACCGGCTGAGCAACGTGCTGGCGGCCCTCGGCCTGGCCCAGCTCGAACGGCTCGACGGCATGATCGGGCGGCGCCGGGCACTGCGTGAGCAGTACGCCGCCGCGTTCGCCGGGGTACCGGGCGCGAGTGTCTTCCAGCGGGCGGGCGACGCGGCCGACAACTGCTGGCTCACCGCGGTGCTCGTGGACCCGGAGACGGCCGGCTGGTCGTCAGACGACCTGCGGACGTTCCTGGACGGGGCCGGAATCGAGTCCCGTCCGCTGTGGAAGCCGATGCACCGCCAGCCGGTCTTCGCCGGCGCGCGGTCGTTCCTCGACGGTTCGGCCGACCACCTGTTCGCCACCGGACTGACGCTGCCGAGCGGGTCCGCGCTGACGGCCGAGCAGGTCGAGACGGTCTTCCGCGCGCTCGGCACCTTCCTGGGCGAGCGCCGGTGACGGGCCCCGTCACCGGCGCCCGGTAGCGGACGGAGAAGGCGGCCGCCTGACCGGCTGCTCGTCGCCTCCGGCGCTCAGCCGGCCGGGGTCCGCACGTCTGCTGTGAGGCTCTCGGCCAGCTGGATGCCGAGCGCGGTACCGAAGGCGCTGATCCGCCCGCAGTGCTCCATGTGCCACACCGGCCGCCCGTGCACGAGGTTGCCGGCGAGCAGCGGACCCATGACGTGCAGCCCCGGAGCGGCCTCCAGCGACGGCTGCACCTCGATGCCGCCTCCGTAGGCGGTGGGACGGACGACGCCCTCGTCGATCAGCGTCGCCACCAGCGACGGGTCGGTGTCGCGGAGGTGACGGGCCGGACCAGCACAGTTGATGACGACGTCCGCAGGACGGTCGAGCTCCGTCCGGACCCCACCACGCTCGTAGAGCACGCGCACCCCGCGGCCCTCGGTGGCCTCGAGGCCGGTGAAGCTGCCGCCGACGACCGAGAGTCGACCGGCCGCGGTCAGCTCCTCGACGACCTCCCAGTACTCCCAACCCGCACGCCGCTGGTGCCGCCCGAGCTCGACGCCCCAGTGCCCGGCGTACTCGAGGGTCTCCTCGGCCGACAGCCGGGGCAGGACGGCCATCACGCCCTCGGAGATGGGCGCGAGGGTGTCGGCCACGGAGTAGCCGGCTCGGCGGCCGCGCTCGAGGTCGGCGAGCGCCGCCTCGAAGACCTGCGCCGCCGTCACGCCGGTCCCCTCCGTCAGCGCGCCGAGGCACTCCGCGGTGAAGGGGACGTCTTCCCGGGCCCGCTCCATGCGCTCGGGCAGCTCGCCGCGGGGGGAGAGCACGGTGACCACTGCGCCGCGGGCTGCCACGACGTCCAGGTCGGCGACCTGGTAGAGCATGTCCATGGTGCCGGCGTTGCCGCCGAGCAGCACCACGTGGGGGGCGGGCTCGTCGGGCCCCATCCGCTCGAGGGACTCGCGGATCCGCCCGGCGACGTCGTCCATCCCGTCGTACGGGTCGTCGACGAGCACCGCTGCGGCGGTGGGTGCCGCGCCGGAGAGTCGCGGCTGGATCGTGGAGGAACCGGTCGCGAGAACGGTCTGCCGGGCGAGGACCGTGCCACCGCGGCACGAGAGACGGTGGGCCGACGGCCCCGTCTCGATGGCGACGACCTCGTCGCGGACGACGTCGACGATCGCTGCACCGGCCTCGGCCGCCTGGTCGACGGCGTCCCGGACCCGCAGTGCGAGGTAGGTGCCGAACACGTGGCGCGGGAGGAAGAGGTCCTCGAAGTCGTCCCTGGCAACCGCCTCGCTGTGCCGCTGCCACCACCGGGCCGACACCGGGCCCTCGGCGGCGAGGTACTCGTCGAAGGCCCAGTCCTTGTTCGCGGCCAGCCAGTCGGTGAAGTGCTTCCGCTCTCCGTCGGGGAGGAAGTCGCGCAGTGGCGTGATGAGGAGGGCGGTCCGCGCAGCGCGGCTACCGTAGGCCAGACCGGGGTAGGGGTCGCGGGCCCGCTCGACGACGGCGATGCGCAGGGCGCGCGGCGGCGGCGCCGTGGCGAGCGCGCCGAGAAGGGCGAGCAGGACGTAGGACGTCGAGGCCCCGGCGCCGACGAAGGCGAGGTCGTACAGCGGTGCGCCTGCTGCGCCGTCGTCCAGGTCGCTCCGACAGGTGGTCAACTGCGTCATCCGACTCCGGCCCCCGTCTTGGCCCGACCCCCCGAGCTGATGAACAGGGGGTCCGGCGGCACCTCCCCGTGCCGGTTCGGCACGACCCTCGCCGGGTTGCCGACGACGGTGCAGTGATCGGGGACGTCGTGGATGACGACCGTGCCGGCGCCGACCTTGCACCACCGGCCGATGGTGACCTTGGGGATCACCACCGCCCCGACACCCACGTGCGTCCCCTCCCCCACCGTCACGTGCCCGCTGAGCGCCACCTGGGGGCTGATGTGCGCGTAGTCGCCGATCACGCAGTCGTGATCCACGCTCGCACCGGTGTTGATGAGCACGTGGCGCCCGATCGTCGCGTTCGGTTGGAGCATCGCGCCGTGCAGCACGACGGTCCCCTCTCCGATCCGCACCGTCGGCGCCACGATCGCGCTGGGGTGGACGGCGGTCCCGAACTCCGCCTGGAGCACCTGCGCCAGCTCGGCGCGCTCGCCGTTGAAGCCGACGGCCAGGACGAGCGGGACGTCGAGCTTCGGGAACCGGTCGGGGCCGACGATGCGGATGCCCTGCTGGACGCTCCGGCTGGCCGGGTGCTGGTTCGCCGGTGTGTCGTTGTACTGGTGCCGCACGTCGATCCCGAGCGCGCGGAGGACGTCGATGACGACCTGGGCGTGGCCACCGGCACCGTAGACGTCGAAGACGAGCCCGCGGGTCACTGTGCCTCCCTGGTCGCGCCCCGCACTCCCACGGGACCTGGCGTACTGGTGTCGAGCGGCGGAAGCCTAACCGCGGAGGCCCACCTGTGGACCGTCTCGTGCACCATCACTTCCGGAACGCACCCGGACGGGCGATCAGACCGCCGGTGCGCGCTGCCGCCACGTGCGGCGGTCCAGAACCCGGGAGGCGCCGTAACCGATCGCGGCACCGAGCGCCCAGCCGGCGAGGACGTCGGTCACCCAGTGCGCGCCGAGGTAGACCATGCACACGCCGACCAGGACGGTGCCGGCGCCGAGGAGGACGGCGACCAGTCGCCCGGTCCGGGTCCCGGAGCGCCAGGCGAAGAGCATGAGAGGCACGGCGGCGCCGGCCGTGAGTGCGCCGATCGACGAGGGCATCGCGTAGCCGCCGCCGTGGTCCACCAGCGCCTGCGCCAGCGGCGGTCGCGGGCGGCCGATCCACTCCTTCGCGGCCTCGGCGACGATGGTGGCCGCGAACGACCCGATCAGCGCCGCAGCGACCGCCCACCACGCGCGGAACACCCACGCGCAGACCAGCGCGACAGCCGCAGCGGTCACATAGGTGGCGGCGGGTTGCCCCGCGTCCATCAGGCCGCGGGCGAAGGAGTCCGCCCAGCTGGTCCGGTGCTCGACGACGTAGTCGAGAACCGCTTGGTCGAACGCCATGGTCCGAGTATCCGATGCCGCCCGTCGCGGACGGTCGAGCAGGCCGACGGTCCACCCGTGCGGTCACGTGCGCTCCCCGGATTCCGTCGGGCGGATGACACGGGGTTTCGCCGCCGCATGAACCGGGGATGTCCCGAGGTGTAGCCGCCCGTGGGGGACAGCGGTCACAGCGGATGGGCTGGACGGGAGCCGCCGTAGCGCAGGAGGACACCTCATGCTGCTGATCCTGTTGTTCGCCTCCGCCTGGCTGGTGGCGTCCCTCGGCGTCGGAATGCTGCTGGGTCGCACGGTGCGGGCCGCCGATGCCAGGCCGGCCGCGGGCCGTGGCCCCCGGATCTCGACTGTCTGCCAGACCTCGCCACCGCCGCCCTCGGAAGTGGCGATGCGGTCGCTGACGACAGCGCACTGACCGTCACGGCGGTTCGCCGGGACCACGGGTCGGAGTCAGCAGGCCTGCTGCGTGGAGGCTCGCCGCGGCACCACGCACATCCGCGAAGTCGGTACCGCCGACGGCCGCGATGTCCAGCAGCGACGCCGACCCGTCGGAGTACGCGAGGACCCACAGCATCGCCATGACCTCATCAGTGGCCGCTTTCCCGCCGGTGGACGGGTAGAGGCCTCGCTTCCCCAGCTGCGGCTCCCCGAACGGGCTGAGGTTCTCGAAGCGGACGTCGTTCTCCAGGACGTCGAGGACCTCCAGCACGGCCAGGTAGGACTCCGCCAGCTCCGTCGGCTTCACGAAGGAGAGGTCGTCCGCCGAGGTGTGGTACTCGGGGTACTCCCCGTGCGGCGTCCGCGACAGCCGGCCGAACGGCAGGTCGAAGCCGATGGCGTTGAACTGCCTCTCGTCGTATCCGTAGGGCGAGTAGGGCCGGATCTCCCCGCCGCGCCGGGAGACGACGTGGGCAGCGGCCCGGTCGATGTCCCGGTCGCCGCGCCGCGTGCGCTTGTAGACCAGGCTGCCCGTGCCGCCGAGCCCGGTGAGCACCAGCCCGTGCCGCAGGCGTGGGAGCACGTCGGCGTTACGGCTCAGCCAGGTGATCGAGCCGATGGTCCCCGGCGCGAACAGGAAGCGGTAGGTGTACCGCCGCGACGGCAGGCCCGACAGGTGACGTGCGAGCTGGGTGGCGACTGCGAGCCCGGAACAGTTGTCGTTCGCCAGCGACGGATGACACACGTGCGAGGTGATCATCACCTCCTCGGCGCTGTCCCCGGGGATCACGAGCTCCCCGTACGTCAGCTCTCCAGGCGCGAGGGTGGTGTCGACGACGACGTCGTAGGGCCCCTCGTCCATCGCCCCCAACTGGCGATCCGACAGGCAGAACCCCCAGTCGCGGCTGTAGTAGCTGGTCCGGTACGGGATCCAGTCGGGGTGGTCCGGCAGCGTGTGCATGTGCGGCCGTAGCTCGCTGAGCGTCATGGTGGCGCGGACCGGGACGCTGTAGCCGACCAGGTGCAGGTTGTGCTGGCGGAAGTCGACGACGCGGCGGCCCTGCTGGTCGGCGATGTAGGCGTCCCGGACGTTCCACTCGTCGTTGATGGTCCAGTCGAACGCCTGGGTTCCCGAGGGCACGGCCGACCGTTGGATGTCGAGGGACTCCGCGAGGACGTCGAGGGTCGCCCGTACGCCGTCCCCGGTGATGCTGCGGCAGATCGGGTACAGCCGGGCCATGGCCGAGTGCATCGCCTCGCCGAGCCCGGCGAGACGCCGGTCACCTGAGCGGAGCGCGTCGACGTGCTGCGCGAGACTCAACCGCTCACGACCCCGAGCGCAGGTCGTCGTCCAGCAGGCCCTCGTCCCGGAGCCGGTTCACCCGGTGCAGGCGCACGTACCGCTCACCCTCGAAGTCCTCGGCCGTGAGGCCGATGCGGTCCATGTCGACCGCCAGCTCCTTGATGCCGTCGAGGACCATCCACTCCGGGCGGAACGCGGGCAGCTGCTCGTTGATCTTCGTGAAGTCCACCCGGTAGTCGCGCTTGTCCGCGCTCGCCCCCTCGGCGAACGTCACCGGGGCGCCCATGACCTCGGCCACGGAGTTCGCGATGTCGCACACCTGCACGACGTCCTCGTCGCGACCGACGTTGAATGCCTGGTCGTGGACCGCGTCCCGCGGCGCCTCCAGCACCGCCAGGAACGCACGGGAGATGTCCTGCACGTGTACCAGCGGCCGCCACGGGCTGCCGTCGCTCTGCAGGCGCACCTCTCCGCGGGTGAACGCGGTGCCGGTCAGGTTGTTGACGACGATGTCGGCGCGGAGCCGCGGCGAGGAGCCGTAGGCGGTCGCGTTCCGCAGGTAGGTCGGGCTGAAGGTCTCGTCCGCCAGCAGGCTGATGTGGCGCTCCGCCCGGACCTTGCTCTCCCCGTACGGCGTCACCGGGTTGAAGGGGCTGTCCTCTGTCACCGCGGAGTCGCCGGCAGCCCCGTACAGGGAGCACGAGGAGGAGAACAGGAACCGCGGGACGCCTGCCGCCTTCGCCGCGCGAGCCACGTGGGCCGCCCCCTCGGCGTTGACCGAGTACGTCGCCTCGGGGTTGAGGTGCCCCACCGGGTCGTTGGAGATGGCCGCGAGGTGGATCACCGCGTCGAAGCCGGCCAGGTCCTCGGGGGCGACGTCGCGGATGTCGCCGGTTCGAGAGGTGTAGCCCCCCGGCTGCTCCCCGAAGTCGCAGCCGTCGTACCAGCCGGCGTCCAGGCCCTCGACCTCGTGCCCCGCCTGGATCAGCAGGGGCACGAGCACCGCGCCGATGTAGCCGCGGTCGCCGTCCACCAGAACACGCATCGGGCACCTACTCCTCGGTCGACAACGGTGGTCACGCCCCGCCCGGATCCGGGATCCGGCGGGGCGCCGCGAACTTCCGCAGCGCCGGGGCGACCGGCCGGCCTCGCAGGAGGCCGGCGGTCGAGCCTGCGTGCAGGGCCTTCACGTACAGCGTCAGGGCCTCGCCGACGGCCTCGACGGTCCGGTCGACGTCGTCCTCGGTGTGCGCCGCGGAGATGACGAACGACTGCCCGAGGACTCCCCGCTGCAGCATCTCCTGCAGGAACAGCGTCCGGAACTCCTGCGAGGGGCGGCCCTGGTGGTCACGGGTCACGAAGACCTGGCAGGACGGCCTCCCGATGACGGCGAAGTGGTCGCCGATGCCCAGCGCGGCCGCCGCCGCGTTCGCACCGTCGGCGAGCCTGCGCCCCCGCTCCTCCATGATCGCGACGGCGTCGCGCTCGCGGTAGGCCTGCGCCACGGCGAGGTAGGCCGCGAGGCCGGTGGCCTCCGGACCGTTCGTCGTGGAGAGGAGGAAGGTGCGGGCAGAGTCGGTCCGCAGGCCGCCGAGCTCCATCAGTTCCCGCTTGCCGGCGAGGGCCGAGACGGCGAAGCCGTTGCCGAGGGCCTTGCCCCAGGTGGAGAGGTCCGGGGTGACGCCGTACAGGCCCTGCGCGCCGTGCCGCGACCAGCGCATCCCGGTGATGATCTCGTCGAACACGAGGACGAACCCGTCGCGGTCGGCCAGTGACCGCACGCCCTCGAGGAAGCCCGGGGCCGGCTCGGCCGTCCCCGTCGCGGCCTCCAGGAGCACGCAGGCGATCCGGCCGGGGTGCTCGGCCAGCAGCCTCTCGAGGGAGCCGAGGTCGTTGTACTCGAAGCCCACCGTGAGGGCCCGCTGGGAGTCCGGGATCCCGGCGTCCATCTCGGTGGTGCCGATGAACCAGTCGTCGGTGGAGAAGAACGGGTGCGTCCGGCAGACGGCCACCAGGTCCCGGCCCGTGGCGGCGCGGGCGAGCTTCACCGATGCGGTCGTGGCGTCGGAGCCGTTCTTGGCGAACTTGACCATGTCCGCGCCGGAGACCTGCGAGAGGAACTCCTCGGCGGCCCGCAGTTCCCACACGGAGGGCCGGCTGAAGTTCACCCCGGAGCGGGCGGCGTCCGTCACGGCCTCGACCACGGGCGCGTAGGCGTGGCCGAGCGTCACGGAGCGGAGGCCCATGCCGTACTCGACGTACCAGTTGCCGTCGACGTCCTGCACGTGCGCGCCCTCGCCGCGGGCGACGACCGGGGCCATGCCCTCGGGGTACTGGTCCGAGCCGCGGGCGTACGTGTGGGCGCCGCCGGGCACCAGCTCGTGCAGCCGGTCCTGCATGGCGATGGACGTGGTGAACGTCCGGTCGGCCTGCCAGGAGGAGGTCATCCGCCGCTCCGTGTCTCGAGGTCCAGGACCAGCTTGGCGGAGGAGAACCCCTCGGCGTAACGGGTCCTGCTCTCCACCCCCCGGATGCGCAGGAGCCCGGTGAACAGCTCGTCGTCCCACCAGTCGCGGTGGACCTGCGAGGGGAAGCAGCGGTGGAGGAGCTCCACCTTGCGCCGCGCGACGTCGTCGGTCAGCGGGACGTAGACGTTCGGGGTGCGCAGGTCTCCGTCCCACTTGGGGATCTCGTAGTGGAGGATCAGCGCGTCCCGCCACACCGTGCTGACCAGGCCCCCCAGGAGCCGGTGGTCCTGGTGCGCGTCATCCGCCCGGGGGGCCATGACGATGGTCGGCCGCCACTCGTCGGCCGCCTCCTCCAGAGCGTCCTTGACGGCGTCCCAGTGGGCGGGCAGCCGCCCGTCGGGGAGGTCCAGCACGCGGACCGAGGCCCCGGGGAAGAACTGCGGCAGCGCGTCCTCCGCCTCCTTGCGCCGGTCGACGGTGCCGGTCAGGACCAGACCGGTGACGGTCGTCGCGGGCCGGCCGGCGAGTCCGAGCAGCGTCCCGCCGCAGCCGATCTCGATGTCGTCGGGATGGGCGCCGACGCAGAGGAGGTGCAGCGGGACCCCCGGCGGGGCCAGGCCGATCATCGGGCGCCCCAGGCGCCGGTGCGGCTACTTGGCATCGCCGACAGTCGGCTCGGGCATGACGACCGGGATGATGGGTCGTCCCGGTTCGACCGGTGCGTCGCGCCAGACTGCCCACGGGCTGACCCCTCTGCGGTACTGCTCCTCGAGGGCCGTCCGCTCCTTCAGCGTGTCCATGGGCGCCCAGAAGCCGTCGTAGGAGGTGGCGCAGAGCTTGCCGTCCGCGGCGGCGCGGACGAACCCGTCCATGACCAGGTCGTCGCCCTCCTCCAGGTAGTCGAAGATGCCCTGCCGGAGGATGAAGTAGCCGCCGTTGATGCGCATCGACATGTCCGCGACCGGGACCAGCCCGGTCACCCGGTCGTCCCCGGCGACCTGAACGACGTGGAACGAGTCCTGCGGCCTGACGGCGAGCAGGTTGGCCACGGCGTCCTTGGACTCGAACTCGGCGATCAGGTCGTTCATGGGGACATCAGTGAGGACGTCGCCGTAGTTGGCCAGGAACATCTCGTCGTCCTCGAGATACGGCCGCACCCGGCGCAGCCGCTCGCCGATCGCCGTGGAGACCCCCGTGTCGATGAACGTGATGGTCCACTCGCTGATGTCGGTGGCGAGCATCTCCACGTGCCTGCCGCCCTTGGTCAGCACGAAGTCGTTCGAGCTGGTCTCGCGGTAGTCCAGGAAGTAGTCCTTGACCGCGTGCGCCCCGTAGCCCAGGCAGAGGATGAACTCGGTGTGGCCGAAGTGCGCGTAGTACCGCATCACGTGCCACAGGACCGGCCGGCTGCCGATGGGCATCATCGGCTTGGGCAGGGACTCTGGCCCGGTCCGGATCCGCATGCCGAGCCCACCGCAGAAGATGACGACCTTCATGGCTGTCTCCTCGCTCGATTCAGAGGATCTCGAGGCGGGGCAGCGCCACGACGAGCTTCCCGCCCCAGTCCCGGACGACGTGCAGTTGGTCGGCGATCTCGTCCCGGAGGTTCCAGGGCATGATCAGGACGTAGTCGGGCCGCGCCTCCGCCAGCGCCTCCGGCGCGCGGATCGGGATGTGCGTGCCCGGCAGGAACTTGCCTTGCTTGAACGGGTTGCGGTCGACCGCGAAGGAGACGAGGTCACCACGGATGCCGCAGTGGTTGAGCAGCGTGTTCCCCTTACCCGGCGCGCCGTAGGCCACCACCGTCTCGCCCCGGCGGGAGCGCTCGACGAGGAACTCCACCAGGTCGTTGCGCACACGGGCGACGGCCTCGGCGAAGCCTGCGTGCCCCTCCAGCGAGTGCAGGCCGGCGGCCTCCTCGGCGGCGAGCACGGCGGCGACCGCGTCGCTCGGGGGCCGCGCACTCTCGACCGGCATCGACCAGGTGCGCAGGGAACCGCCGTGCGTCGGCAGCTCCTCGACGTCCACCACGGCCAGGCCCGCCTCGGCGAGCACCCGCTGCGTCGTCAGCAGGGAGAGGTAGGAGTAGTGCTCGTGGTAGATCGTGTCGTACTCGCTGCCCTCGATGAGCCGCATGAGATGGGGGATCTCGATCGTCACCGTGCCGTCGTCAGCCACCAGCCGGCGCAGGCCCTTGGCGAAGTCGACGATGTCGGGCACGTGGGCGAACACGTTGTTCGCGACGACGAGGTCGGCCGCCCCGTGCCGACCCGCGACGTCGGCCCCCGTCCCCTCGCCGAGGAAGAGGACCTCCGTCGGGACTCCCTTCTCGACCGCCGCCTCGGCCACGTTGGCCGCCGGCTCGATCCCCAGCGCGCGGATCCCCCGCTGAGCGACGTGCTGGAGGAGGTAGCCGTCGTTGCTCGCGACCTCCACGACGAAGGAGTCCTCGCCCAGGGACAGGCGGTCGGCCGCGTCCTCCACGAAGGCCTTGGCATGGGCGACCCACGAGTCGCTGTAGGAGGAGAAGTAGGCGTAGTCGCTGAAGATGTCCTCCGCGGCGATGTAGGCCGGGAGCTGGACCAGCAGGCACTGGCCGCAGATCCGCACGTGCAGCGGGTAGAAGACCTCCCCGCGGTCGAGCTGGTCCGCGGCCACGTAGCTCTCGCAGGGCGGTGACATGCCCAGGTCGACGAAGGTGTCGGCCAGATCGGCGCCGCAGAGTCGGCACGTGGGTGCAGTCATGGTCGTGGCCTCACAGTCGAGGTGGAGGGGCGCCGGGCCGGCCGTGGTGGGTGCGGCCGGGCGTTGCAGACGGCGGCGTGACGCGCTTGGCTGCGGGGCACGTGTGCACCCGTCCGGGAGGAGGCATCATGCGCTGGAGTCCCACCAGCATCGCCGGCGTCCTGGAGTTCACCCCGACGCCGCACGTCGACGACCGCGGGTTCTTCAGCAGGACCTTCGATGCGGACGTCGCGCGCGAGGCGGGGATCGACCCCGGCAGCTTCCTCCAGGACAGCATGTCCCGATCCCGGCTCGGGGTGATCCGGGGGCTTCACATCCGGGTGGGTGAGGGCGAGAGCAAACTCGTGCGCTGCTCCTCGGGACGGGTGTTCGACGTCGTGGTCGACCTCCGCCCCGGCTCGCCCACCCACCTCGAGTGGCTGTCGGTCGTCCTCGACGGGGACAGGCAGAACTCCGTCTACATCCCGGCCGGCTGCGCCCACGGCTTCCAGGCGCTCACCGAGACGGCGGACACCGCCTACCGGATCGACCGGCGGCACGACGCCCACGAGGACCTCACCATCGCTCATGACGACCCTCGTCTCGCCATCCCCTGGCCCCTCCCCGTCAGTGCCATGTCACGGTCGGACGCCACGGCGCCCCCCCTCTCTCAGCTGGGAACCGAGCTCGACCGCATCTGGGCCCGAGCTGGCGCCGACGGGCGACCACAGGGGTGATCCCCAGCCGAGGATGCGCTGACGGGCGCGGCGTCCTCGGTGCGCCACCTGCTGTTTGAGCGGGTACAACCGGGTGAGCAACCCCGGGGACAGCTGGAGGAAGAGCACGATCACGCCCGCGCGCAGAGTGGCCCGCTGTTTCCGGGCTTCACGCGCGTGCCGGCGGGCCGCGGAGATGTCGCCCTCGACGAACGCCCATCGGGCACGGCGCAGCGCCTGGGCGTAGCGCACTCGACGCGCCGGTGCCTGGGCGATGGCGCGGTGGGCAGGCTCGCCGGATTCCTCCGCAAAACTCGCGAACGTGCCGATGAGCGAACTCTCGAAGGCCTCGATGCGGTCCGGGCTGCGCGACGCGGAATCGTCCCGCACCCGGTACCGGGCCAACCTGTCGGGCAGCAGACGCACCTCGAAGCGGCTGGCGAGTCGCAGCCACTGCAGCACGTCGCACTCACCCTCGGGCTCGTAGCCGCCGACCGCCCGCCATGCCTCCGCCCGGACGGCGCCCGTGTAGTAGGGCACCCGCCCGCTGAGGACCTCCTCGACGGTCAGGACATCCCCGCCCTCGGGCGGAGGACGGCAACCGATCGACTGGAAGTAGCTCCGGAGCGAGGGCCGCTCGTCTCCGTCGAGCACCATGTGTGCATCGCATCCGACTGCGTCCACCCAGGGGTGCGCATCGAGGTAGCGGAGCATCGTGGCGGTGAACTCGGGCAGGACCTCGTCGTCGCTGTCGAGGACACTGAAGTAGACGCCTCGGGCCCTGGCGGCCGCAGCCATCACTCCACCCTCGTATCCACGGTTCTCCTGCCGCACCAGCCGCACCCGCGGGTCGGCGGCGAAGGAGCGGACGATCGACGCGATCGAGTCCGAGAGCCCGTTGTCGACGACGATGAGTTCCCAGTCCGGATTCGTCTGCCGCAGGACCGACGCGATGGTCCCCGGTAGGTACGCCTCGGTCCGGTAGGCGGACGTGAGGAAGCTGAGCCTCGGGTGAGGTTCGATCGGGGCCGCCATCTACCAGCTCAGCCCCAGATACGTACTCCCCGCCCGCGCCTCGCGCAGCCGGGGCACGTGGACCAGGTCGAACACCACCGTTCCGGCGGGAGCGCGCTCGATGGCGGTGAGGGTGGCCTCGTCCTTCGCGGCCACGATGAGCACCTCACCGTGGCGGGCGACGGCGTCCCTGTCCTCGGCGAGCAGTTCGGCCAGATGCGGCAGTCGTTGGTCCATGTGCGCCCTGTTCGAGCCGGTGAGCTGGGAGAGCGAGACGTTCTCGTCATGGATCATGACTTCGCATCCCTTGCCGATCAGCCTCTCCGCCAGCTCCACCATCGGGCTCTCGCGCAGGTCGTCGGTCCCGGCCTTGAAGGAGAGTCCGAACATCCCGACCTTGCGTTTGCCGAGCGCGAGGACGGTGTCGAGCGCCCGGTGCAGATGCGCCTCGTTCGACGCCAGGATGTGCGCGAGCACCGGCACCTCGACGTCGTGCTGGCGGGCGGTGTGGGTCAGGGCACGGACGTCCTTGGGCAGGCACGACCCACCGAATGCGAATCCGGGCCGCAGGTAGGCGGCACTCAGGTTGAGCTTGCTGTCGGAGAGAAAGACGTCCATCACGGCATGTGAGTCCAAGCCCACGGCGGCGCAGATGGCCCCGATCTCGTTGGCGAAGTCGACCTTGAGGGCGTGGAAACAGTTGTCCACGTACTTCGCCATCTCGGCCACGCCCAGCGGGACGCGGATGCAGGGGCCCGGGAGCCCTGTGTACAGGTCCGCGACCAGTCGGGCAGACCGCTCCTCGGTGTAGCCCACGACGGTCTTGGGCGGTGTGAAGAAGTCCCGGACACCCGTGCCCTCCCGCAGGAACTCCGGGTTGACGCACACTCCGAAGTCGACGCCAGCGTGCTTGCCGGAGAGCTGCTCGAGGAGCGGGATCAGCACCGACTCACATGTGCCAGGGAGCATCGTGCTGCGGTAGACGACGGTGTGCCAGCCGGCCTTGCCGGCCAGGGCGGCCCCGATCTGGGACGTCACGGCTTCGAGGTAGGCGGTCGAGAGGCCCCCACCGTGGAGCGACGGCGTGGCTACGCAGACCAGGGAGATGTCGCTACCCCGTACCGCGCCGGCGGCGTCATCCGTGACGGAGAGGCGACCGGACTCCACCGCGTCCTGGACCAACGCGCCCAGCCCCTCTTCGATGACGGGGGCCATACCTCGCCGGAGCAGGTCGAGCTTGTTCGGGTCGACGTCGACGCCGATGACACCGTGGCCGCGGGAGGCGAAGCACGCGGCCGAGATGGACCCGACGTACCCGAGTCCGAAGACGCTGATCCGGGGCAAGACCTGGCTCGACACCATCTCGGCTCCCGCTGCTGAGGAGACTGCTGCCGCTGGCATCTGCGCAGGTTAGGGCGACAACCCCCGGTCTAACTCTCTGTTGTCGCCGGCTAGTACCGGGGCGGCGCGTCGGGACTGGATGCACTGGCAGCGTTACGGATCAAGCACTTCCGCTCCGTGGACGATTACTCCCTGTGGTCAGGACATGACGACGTCCGGACGGCGGCAACGTCGGCGCGGGGGACGACGATGACCGAGACCCCTCGAGGTCAGCGACGTTCGGCCACCAGCGTGACGTCGCGAACCAGCAGCGGACCGGCCAGCGCTGCCCGCGCCGTAGAGGGTGCCGCGCGCAGCACAGCCTCCAGTGCACCCTTGACCCGGACCGGGACGTAGGTCAGTCGCCGGGCCCGTGGTCCCAGCCGGGCGAGAACGCGCGCCGGGACCGCCGGGCCACGCACACGGCGGAAGCCCGCTGCTCGCAGCATCTCGCCCATCTCGGCGTTGGTGTACTCCCGCAGGTGGAAACCGGACGCCGTCTCGGTGAACCCCCGCGAGATGTCCCACGGGCCGGTGATGCGGCTCGGCGTCTCGATCAGGAACCGGCCCCCCGGCCGCAGGATCTCGTGGACGGCGCGCAGGTGCCCCGGTACGTCGTCCGGGTGCAGGTGCTCCATCAGCTGGCGGCTGACCACGAAGTCCACGGACCGCGCCGGCAACGGCGGCGTCAGCAGGTTGCCGACGACGAAGCGGGCGTTCGACGGCGACTCGGCCTCCCGGGCGATCGCCACCATCGAGTCCGAGGCATCCAGGCCGATGGCCTCGGTGACGGCACCGGCGAATCGACGGACCAGGCTGCCACGTCCGCAACCGATGTCGAGCAGCACGTCGGCGGGGCGGGTGAGGGGGCCGTACAGGCGGAACCAGTACTCCTCGTAGGCCTCGGCCGCGACGGGGTCCGCGACGTTCGCGTCGTGCCACGGCACCGTGTCGAAGAGGGTGTTGTAGAGCTCCCTGGTGGCGCGTTCCCGCTGCATCGGAGCGGTGGCCAGCAGCTCCTCCCGAAGCCGTTGCTCGATCAGCCAGTGCTGTCGGGGGCGCTCTTCCGCAGGAGGCCACGAGCGCGGGTCCTTGGTCCAGGTGGTCACCGCAGAACCTCCTTCGACTGCATGGTCGACGGCGCAGATTAGGTCACGGCGGCGAGCCCGGGGTAGCGGTTCCGGCGGGACGCGCCCCTCGGTGACGCCGGCGGCCCTGGACAGTCCGCCGTTCCCGATCCCAAACTGCCGAGACTATGAATCCCCTCACGCGGAGTCTCGACAGCCTGCAGCGCCGCGGGATGCGTCGCTCGCTGCAGAGCACCACCAACATCCTGGGCGACTGGTGGTTCGACCGGCGCCATGGCACCGACACCATGAGCCGCCTGCAGCAGGACGAGATCGAGGTCGACAGCCCCCACAAGGCGTCGGCGCACGCGTACATCCCGACGCGGGGGCGGCCCTTCCGCGCGGTGCTCCGTTCGCTGGACTTCCCGGCAGACAGCGTCTTCGTCGACTACGGCTCCGGCAAGGGCAAGCTCCTGATGCTGGCGACGGAGTTCCGGTTCAAGCGGATCGTCGGCATCGAGTACGCGCCGGAACTGCACCGCATCGCGCTGGCGAACATCAAGCGCCTCGCCCAGCCAGTCGCCGCACGGATCCAGCCCGTCTGCGCGGATGCGACGGCGTACCAACTCGCGGACGACGAGAACGTCTTCTACTTCTACAACCCCTTCGAGCGCGACGTGCTGGAGCTGGTCGTCGAGCGCATCCGTGAGTCGATCGACCGCAACCCCCGCCACATCTGGGTCATCTACGTCGATCCCCGCTTCTCCGATGCCTTCGCGGACCGCTTGGGCCTGGAGCAGACGCGCACCTTCACCCACGGCGGCTTCGACGTCGTCGTGCTGGAAGGCGGCACTCCCGCACCGGGCGGCGCGACCGCCTGAGCACCGCGGGGGCGGCGCTGCCGGGCCGGCTGCCGAACGGTTCGCCGACCGCCCGCCTGGTCGGCCCTCACCCGCTCAGCAGCAGGATCCAGTCCCCGTCGCCGGCGTCGTTGGGGCCGGGGGTGGTCACGGTGGCTGACATCGGGGCGGGCGTCTGCACACCCGACGTCGGGTCCACCCACACGGCCCGGACATCGGGGAGCAGGACCCCGGTGTCCACGGCGATGGTCCTCGCGGTGGGCACATAGACGACGGCCTGGCTTCCGTCGGGCGTCCGCGCCACCGTCACGTGGTCGTCGTCGAGCACGTCCATCGGGGTGTCGGTCGTCAGCGGGTCCCCCCGGCCGGCCGTGACGAACTCGCCGGCGGTGTCGGGCACGAGTTCCCACCACCGCAGGCTCTCGAACAGCTCGCGCAGGCGCGCCACCTGGGTGACGGCGCGGGTCGAGAGCCGAGACTCCCACCCCGGGTGGAACTCCCAGTCGTCGCTGCCCATGAACTCGCCGGCGGCTACGCAGGTCAGGCTCCACATCACCTGGCGGCGCAGCGTCTCGTCCGTGGTGGGCTGGGACTCGGGCTGGTTGTTCTCGCCTTCGTAGTTCGCCTCGCCCATCACCGCCGGCCTCCGTGGAGTGCGGCCGTAGGCGTCGAGCACGGCGGTATAGGTGGGGAAGTACGTGTAGACGAAGTTCCAGTCGACCCGTCGGCTCCAGAAGGGGTTGTCGCTGGAGACCGACTTGTCGGCGGCGAGCTGGATCGAGAAGGGGCGGCCGTCGCCGGTCTCTCGCACCCCGCGCATCATCGCGTCCCAGCACCGGTCGACGTCGCTGCCGCGGCCGGGCTCGTCGGTGGCCGGGACGTAGTCCCCGCCGGTCATCCACATGACGTTCGGCAGGTCCGCGAACCGTTCGGCGACCCGCCGGCCGTACTGGCGACACTGGTCGATGGACCGCGGCACGAACGAGCGGCCGATCGTCCAGCCGTCCACGGGGTAGAGGAGCACGGTGATCCCGTGGTCCGCAGCCATCCGGACGTAGGACGTCACCCGTCGCCAGTAGGGCTCGTTCCAGCGCAGCACGTCGCCGCCGACGAAGGGGGCCAGCCCGTCATAGGTGCGACCGTCCTCTCTCGGACCGCCGTTCCCGAGGCAGCCGAGGAGCGAGACGATCGCCGCGTTGACCCCCTGCTGCTCGCGGGTGGTGAACCAGAGCTCGGCCTGGTCGGGGGAGAGCTTCGTCATCATCGACCACGGCGAGTCGCCGCGAAGCCGGATCGGCGCGCCGTACTGGTCGCGGAAGAACCGACCGCCGGAATCGACCGACGACACGAACGGCGGCCCGTCCGCCGATGCCCTCGCCGTGGCCGCGGGCCAGGGCGTGTCCAGGTACCTGCCTGCGCCGCTGATTCGCAGCGCCTGCCCCGATCGGCGCCTTCTCCCGGAGATCCGGACGCCGGCGGCGGCCGTCAGGGACCGCAGGCGAGTCACCACGCCCCGGTTCCGCGCCGCAGCCACGGACGGCGGCCGGGAGCCACCGGGACCGCCCGATCGATCACGCGCTCCCGGGGACGCCCCCCGACGCGCCAGGCGACGGTGATGAGGTCTCCCCCCTGAACGACGTCGAGGTCGGTGACGGCGCCGACCTCGCCGACCGGTGGACCGAACACGGTGGCCATCACCAGTGGGGTCGATCCGGAGGTGGTCCCCCCGACCACCCAGGCCGGCACGCGGCTCTCGAGCCGGTCCGACCACCACCCGAGGTGGCTCGCCTCGTCCCCCTTGACCTGCTCGAGGTCCAGGCCGCCGGCTGCGGCCGTGAGGATCTGTAGCACGCGGGCGCCATCCCTCGTGACCAGGTGCCCCTCCGGCGTCGCCGCCACGTCGAACTCGGGGTGCACAGGCCACGCGGTGCGGATCTCGTGGCCGCCGGCACCGCTGATCTGGTCGACGACGAGGATCGCTGGATCGCCCGGCGGCGCGATCAGCCACCGGCGGTGCGTTACGGGTGCGCTCAGCCGCCGGTATCCGTCGTGCTCCGCGTCGACGACCCCCCGCTCGAGGTCGACGGACCGGATGCGGACCCGTGCGTGCCGGGTCCACAGGAAGGGGCCGCCGGACACGGACTGACTCACCCCGTCCACCGTCACCGTCGGGTGCGCCCGAGTGCTGCGGTGGACCGCGCGCCATTCCGGGTGCCCGTAGTAGCTGGCCGCACCGGGATGCCCGATGACCTCCCTGCCGTCCAGGCTCAGAGTGACCGACAGGGCGTCGGCGTGCCCGTGGGCGGCGATCGCCAGATAGCCGAGTGGAGCGACGTCCACCGTGATCCGGCGGCCGGCGGATCGCAGGACGACCAGCCCGCCGTGCGGGGCGACGAAGCTGCTCTCCCCGGACACGGCAGGTGCGGGCGCGCCCCGCATCGACCCGCTCGCGATGGTGCCGACCCAACGGGCCGTCAGGGTGTCGGTGCCCGCCCGGCGCGCGCGCGGGTTGCCGGTCAGGGCCGCGACCACGCCGAGATGGTCGCGGACCGTCGGTCGCGGCTCGGGGCCCAGCCGCAGGGCGAATCCCTCGTCGTCGTCCCCGTATCGCGGAGCCGGGTCGGCATCACCGACCACCGCCGTGAGGTACTCGGCGCTGCGGTCGACCGCGGCGAGCAGAGCGGCCGGCGGGTCCTCCCCCCGTGACGCGAGGAGCCCTGACACGAGCAGTAGCAGGTCTGCGGTGAAGACCTGGTAGCCCACGGCCTGCTCGGCCCCGCTCCCGTCGGGGAAGATCTGTCGGGACGCCTCCGCCACCAGCCCGCTGATCGCCTGCCGCTCCCAACGGGAGGCCGGCGCGAGTTCCGGGAACAGCATGGCGACCGTGGCGAGACCGGCGAGCTCGCCGACGAGGTGGTTGTTGGCCGAGCTGAAGCGGGAGCGATGCCACCAGCAGCGCTCGGCGCTCGCCACGAGCATCCGGACGACACGCTCGAAGCGGGCCGGGGTGAGCCCCTCGTGGTCCCGCAGCCCCTGGAGGGCGACGGCCACCGAGATGGCCCGGATCCCGGCCTCGAAAGCGCCGCGCCAGGCAATGCCACGATCCACGGGGTTCTGGTCGAGCCACGAGTCCAGGTGCGCGAGCGCCGTCTCGGCGTACCGGTCGTCCCCGGTGAACAGCCACGCCTCGGCGAGCAGCGGAAGGTGCTGCAGCCGGTTCAGCTCCCAGATCCACTTCGGGTCCGCCGCAGCCCTGCGGTGGTCGATCCGGGCGGCCTCGACCAGGGGCCACCCGACGTCACGGAGGGGATCGTGGTTCCAGTCGATCGGGGAGCCGAGCTCGGCGTCGGGATAGCCGAAATAGGAGACGACGCCGGAGCAGATCCGCTCCGCCGCCTGGATCAGGGCCGCCACCTGCTCCGGACAGCGGTCGGCGATCTCCCGGGCGCGGGAACGGTCGAGGAGCACCGGCCGGTCGACACCTCCCCGGAAATCGGTCAGGGCACGCTCCCAGTCGATCGGGGGGACGAGGAGTCGGGACACCGGAGCCGCCTCGAGGGAGTGCCGAGGAATGTGCCGCTCGACGACGCCGGCACTCCGCCAGCACACCTCTCGCGGGCTCATGGAGCGCAGGCGGTGGAGGTACCACCGGAGACGCTCCACGCGTGGCCTCGACCGCACCGCCATCAGACCCCCCTGTTCCACGGTCCGCGCGCACGACGGCGACGGCGACTGCGGCACCGGCACCGGCTGATCACTGTCGGCCCGGCCCGCCCCGGCCCGAATCCGTGGCAGCCAACCACGCACCGCCGTCGACGAGGCCGAGCCCGATCGTGCGAGCGCCGCAGACACGAGGTCATGGACACCGGTACGGGCTCCCCCTACGGTGCGGCGATGGTCGACGCGCCCGCGGAGCGGACTGGTCCCTCTCTGGAGACGCAGGTCCGCTTCTGGGGTGAGTGGAACCTCGCCCATCACGCCTTCTCCGACCGGAGCCCGCTCCAACTGCGACAGCTGCGCTGGGTGCGCCGGGCTGCGGATCGCCTGACCGCGTCGATGGACGAGGACCGGCCCCTCCGCATCCTCGACTTCGGATGCGGGACGGGATGGCTGGGCGCGTCGCTCACCGACCTCGGTGAGGTCACGGGGATCGATCTCGCCCCGGCAGCGGTGGAGCACGCCAAGCAGGAGTTCCCCCGCGTCCGCTTCGTCGCGGGTGACGTCGCGAACGCGCCGCTCGTCGGGCCGTTCGACCTGGTGATCAGCTCCGAGGTGATCGCCCACGTCGCCGACCAGGCCGGTTACATCCGCCGCGTCGCGGAACTGCTGCGCCCCGGCGGCGTGTTCCTGCTGATGAGCCAGAACGGCTTCGTGTGGCGTCGATGGAGTCAGCTGAAGCCGACGAGTGAGGGGATGCTCCGCAACTGGCCACGGCTGGGGGACCTGCGCAGCATGCTGGCTGCCAGTGGCTTCTCGGACCTGCGCGTCAGGTCGCTGCAACCTGCAGGAGACCGGGGGATCCTCCGCGTGCTCAACGGCCGGATCATCAGAGGTGGCTGCAAGCGAGCCGGACTCGAGCGCCCGTGGCGAGCAGTGCTCGAGCGGATGCTCATGGGTCGCGACCTCGCCATCGAGGCCCGCCGCCGCTGACACCTGTCGACTCCGCACGGGCGGTCACACCGTCCTGGATCCGGTGTCGTTCGTGGCACACTTCGCCGGTGGCGCCGCCCGGGAGGCATGCGAGCCTGCAGCACCGTCTGCGGCACGCGTTCCCGTTGAGGGGCGGGATGCGCTGGACCCTGCGGCGGATGGAGCGGGCGTCGCCGGAGGAGATCGTCGGCTACCAGGAACGTCGGCTGCGGGCCATGGTGCGGCTGGCCGCGTCCCGATCGCCGTTCTACCGGGAGTGGTTCGCAGCGTCGCGGGTGGACCCGAGGTCGATCCGGACGCTCGCCGACCTGCCCCGGCTGCCCCTGCTGGAACGCCACGACCTGGCGCGCCGTCCCGACCGGTTCCGGGTCTACCCGAGCAAGGCGATGTGGACAGCGCACTCCAGCGGCACCTCCGGCCAGGTGGTCACCGTCCACCGAACCGCAGGCTCGTCGGCCTACGAGCTCGCCACACTGCAGCGCCAGTGGGCATGGTTCGGGATACCGCACCGGCCGCGCAGCTTGGTGCTGCGGAGCCATGACCCGGATCCGCACGGCACCGGAGTGCTGACGCGTCAGGTGCCGGGGGCCCGTCAGTTGACCATCTCCAGCTATCGCCTCGACCCGGACCGGCTGCCCCGCCTGCTGGAGGAGATCCGGGCGTTCGATCCACAGGTGATCGAGGGCTGGCCCTCCAGCATCACCGCGCTGGGCTGCCTGCTGGAGGACGCCGGGCAGCGGCTGCCGGTCACCGCGGTGATCACCTCCTCCGAGGTGATCACCGCCGAGCAGCGCGCGTTGATGCAGCAGGTCTACGTCGGCCCCGTCGTGGACCACTACGGGCAGACCGAGCGGGTCGCGATGGCCGGCAACTGCGAAGCCGGCGGCTACCACCAGTTCCCCGACTACGGCATCACCGAACTGCTCCCGGTGCCCGGCCGGACCGACTCCTGGGAGATCGTCGGGACCCCGCTGCACAACTGGGGCTTCCCGCTGTTCCGCTACCGCACCGGGGACGAGGTCGGGCCCGCCCCCGCCGGCCCCTGCCCCTGCGGGCGGGCGTTCCCGCTGCTGGGCCGGATCGACGGCCGGGTCGAGGACACCTTCACCTCCGCCGACGGACGACCACTCCCCTTGCCGCACACGGTGATCAAGAACTTGACCGGCCTGCGCGAGGTCCAGGTCGCCCAACTCGCCCCCGGCCACTTCGAGTTCCGCCTGTGCCCCACGGACAGCACCGACCTCTCCGCGGTGCAGCGACAGGCCCGCAAGAACGTCGACACCTACTTCGGCCCCGGCCAGACCGTCACCTTCCAGATCATGGACGCCGTCCCCCGCGACTCGAGCGGAAAGCTGAAGGCAGCGGTGCGAGCGCCCCATGACTGAGCCACGGGGAGTGTCCGCGCCGATCAGCGCTACCGCCCAGGAGCCGCCGCCCGACGACGCGCCTCGGATCCTCATCGACAGCAGCGAGTACTGGCTCCAGAACATGGGGGACCTTGCGATGCTCGAGGTGACCATCCGGCGGCTACGGGCCAGGTGGCCCCGAGGCCGCATCGGCGTGCTCACCGAGACCCCCGCGCTGCTGCGCGCCTACTTCCCTGGGGTCGATCCGATCGAGCCATGGGCGCGTTCCGCCTGGCGTTCGGCCGGCCCGCTGGCCCGTCTCGCCGGGGCGCTGGGCCCGCGTGCCGTGGGTCCCTACGCCATCGGTCGCGTCGAAGCAGCGGGGTGGCTACGGCGGACGGCCGGTCAGGCACGCGCGACGGCGGACCAACTGGTGCGTGCGCTGCGGCGGCGGCGACACGACCGGGGCCACGGCCTGGGTCCGGAGGAGGCACCGCCGACGGCCCCCTCCCGGGATCTGCCGCCGAACACGCGGGCGGCTGCCGCGGCGTCGTCCCTCGTCGTCGCTCTCGGCGGCGGATATCTCGCTGATGCGGACCCGCGTCAGTCGGCCCGCGTCCTCAGCCTCCTCGAGTACGCCCGCCGACACGGGGTCCCCACCGCCATGCTGGGGCAGGGCCTGGGTCCGATCGAGGAGCCCTGGCTGGTGTCCCGAGCGGCAGAGGTGCTGCCGTCCGTCGACGTGATCGCGCTGCGTGAGGGGAGGCGGGGGCCGGCGCTGCTCGATCGGGCCGGTGTCCCGTCGTGCCGCGTCGTCGTCACGGGCGACGATGCGATCGAACTGGCGTACTCGCAGCGCCCGCGCGAACTCGGTCAGGGGCTGGGGATCTGCCTGCGCATCGCGGGATACTCGCCAGTCAGCGACGCCGCCAGGAGGTCGGTCGGCCGCGCCCTGCGGACCGCCGTCCGGGAGTTGGCCACCCAGGTGGTGCCCGTCATCATCAGTGAGATCCGCTCCGAGGACCGCCGGTCGACCCTGCCACTGGTCGAGGGCCTCGAGCGGGGGAGCCGCCCCCCGCATCGCTTCGCCCGCCCCCAGGAGGTCGCCGCGCAGGTGGGCCGCTGCCGCGTCATGGTCACCGGCGCCTACCACGCCGCCGTCTTCGCGCTGTCCCAGGGGATCTCCGTGGTCGCCCTCACCTCGTCGGTGTACTACGACGACAAGTTCCTCGGCCTGGCGGACATGTTCGGGACCGGCCTGCATCTCGTCCGGATCGACGGCGACGACCTCACCGAGCGGCTCTCCACCGCGATCGGCTCGGCATGGGCGCAGGCCCCGCAGGCGAGGCCGGCTCTGCTGGCCGGCGCGGCCGAGCAGATCGCACGCAGCCGGACGACCTTCCAGCGGGTCTGCGACCTTGTCTGACTCGTCACCGCCCACATCGGGACGCCGCCCGGTCGAGGAGGCCGGCAGCGGGGTCATCACCGAGCACGAGGTCGCGCGTCCCCCGGCCGCGCCCGAGGGCGGCTCGCTCCGCTCCCGCATCGGCAAGGTCGCCGGTGCGTCAGCGGTGGCACTCGTCGTCGGTGAGCTGATCAGCCTCGGGCAGACCGTCGCCCTGGCGCGGTTGCTGACGCCGACGGAGGTCGGCCTGTTCGTGGCGGGCAGCGTCCTGACCACGTTCGTCGGCAACTTCGTCGAAGGCGGACTCCGTTCGGGTCTGGTCCACCGGGACCCCGACGCCGACCTCGACGAGGCGGCCGCGACGGTGTTCTGGGTGACCCTCGGGACGGGTGCCCTGATGGCACTGCTCGCCCTGATGGCGGCCCCCGTGATCGGGCACGTCTTCGAGAGCCGCACTGCGGGGCTCGTGGCCGCCGCCATGTCCGGAGGCCTCCTCCTCTTCGCGCTGACCAACGTCCCGGAGGCGCTGCTGCAGCGGGAGTTCAGCGTGCAACGGCGCTTGATCGTGGGCCCCGCCGCGTCGGCGACCTTCGCCGTCGTCGCCGTCACGGCCGCCGCTCTGGGCCTCGGCGTCTGGAGCATGGTCCTGGGGAGCTACGCCTCCTCGCTCGTGTGGGTGCTCACCCTCTGGTGGATCTGCCGTTGGCGTCCCGGGAGGACCCGTCCGTCGTACCGGACGTGGCGGCAACTCGCGGGATACGGCTTTCCCCTCGTCCTCGGGATGCTCGCCGATCGGGGGCAGAAGGTGGTCCAGGCGGTGGTCACCGGGAGAGTTCTGGGCGCCGGGGAGCTGGGACTACTGCGATACGGCGAGCGGATCGCCCGCATCCCCGTCATGGCACTCGTCGAGGCGGGGTCGAACTCCCTGTTCCCCGCGTTCTCCCGGCTCTCCCGCGATCGCGGCAGATTCCAGGCCGGATATCTGCAGGCTCTCCGGCTCTCGGTGGCCGCCGCCGCGGGGATGGCGGCGATCATCATCGCGATCGGGGTGCCGCTCGTGGTCCTCGTCCTCGGGGAGGAGTGGCGCGGCACCGGCGAGGTCCTCGTCGCCATGGCGGGGCTCGGACTGGGCAAGTCGATGATGACGGTCGGCGAGGAGGCCATCAAGGGCGCCGGACGTACCCGGCTGCTCAACAGGTTCACGGTCACGGAGACGACCCTGAGCGTGGTCCTGCTACTCGTCCTCATCGGCCCGCTGGGGCTGGTCGGGGTGGGTCTCTCGATCTCGCTGACCGCGCTGATCCTCGGTGTGGTCGTGGCCTGGACCGCCGCTCCCGTCGTGGGGGTCTCCCGGCGCCAGACCCTCAGCGCCACGGCACCGGCGGTGCTGAGCGCGCTGCTCGGCTACGCCGTGGTCGCCACCCTCGAACTCGTGTGGCTGCAGTCCGAGAGTCGCGGGACCTCGGGACTGGCGACCATGGCGCTGGACGTCGTCGTCTTCCTGGCGGTGTACGCCCTGGCACTCCGCGTCCTCGCCCGGACCACCTTCACCGACCTCACCGCACTCGCCGCCGAGGTCGTACGAGCCGTCGCGCGCAAGGCAGGCGCCGCCAGGACCCGGGAGCCGGACCGGGCCGCCCCTCAGCCGGCGGAACCGGTCAACCGACCGTAGAAGTCCACCAGTACCTCGCGGGACCGGTCCCAGGACAGCTCGGACTCGATGCGCTGCCGTCCCTGCAGGCTCATGGCCCGCCGCTGCTGCTCGTCGCACAGGAGCCCGTCGATCTCCACCGCGAACGCGCGCACGTCGTTCGCGGGCGCGTACACGGCCGCGTCCCCGGCCGACACCCGCGCCTCCGCCAGGTCGAAGGACACGACGGGCCGGCCCATCGCCATGTACTCCAGCACCTTGTTCATGGTCGAGACGTCGTTGAGCGGGTTCTTCGGGTCCGGTGAGAGGCACACGTCGGCGGTCGACAGGCAGCGTTGGACGAACTCGTCGGGGACCCGACCCGTGAACTCGACGACGTTCTCGAGCCCGAGCTCCAGGCTCAGCTCGACCATCTGCTCGTAGACGTCGCCGGAACCCATGAAGATGCAGTGCAGGTCCTCGCGCCCCAGGTCGTTCCTCAGCACGTGCAGGGCGCGGAGCGCGTAGTCCACGCCGTCCTGCGGGCCCATGACACCGAGATAGGCCGCGAGGTACCGCTTCCCCCGACGGAGGTCGGGATCCGGCGGCCGCTGGACGAACCGGGACAGGTCCGGTCCGCTGCGGACCACCACCACCCGGCCCGGGTCCACGCCCCCTCGGCCGGTGGCCACCGCCCGGTAGCTCTCGTTCGTCGAGATCACGCCGTCGGCACACCGGAACGTGAGCCACTCCAGCGCCCGCGTCACCCAGTAGAGCGCGCGGCCGCCTCCGGCGAATCGGGAGAGGAACAGCTCCGGGACCAGGTCGTGGTGGTCGAAGACGAACCGGGTGCCCGTGGGACGCAGGAGCAGCGCGACCAGGAAGAGCAGATCGGGCGGGTTGCACGCATGCACGACGTCGACCCGGCGTGTCCGGGCGACGCGCAGCGCGAGCCTGGCCGTGTGGAACATCGCCGCGCCGTACTCGCGCAGGAAGCCGAGCGGACCGCCCTGGGCGGGACGCAGCGGATACCGGAGGACGTGGACGCCCTCGAGGGTCACCTCGCTCTCCTGCGCGTCGGTCCCCTTCGGGCAGATGACGGTGACCTCGTAGCCGGCCTCCACCAGGGCGCGGCTCTCCTGCCAGACCCGGCGGTCGAACGGAACGGGCAGGTTCTCCACCAGGATCAGGACGTGCCGGCTCATCGGGAATCCACCAGGTCCATCAGCAACTCCTCGTAGCCGCGTGCCGTGTGCTCGATCCGGTGGTGCTCCACCACGTGTCTGCGGCCGGCCGCTCCCATCCGCCTCCGCAGGTCCTGATCCCCGGCCAGGCGGCGCAGCCGATCGGCCAGCGCCGCAGCGTCCCCGACCGACACCAGGAACCCCTGCGCCCCGTCCACGATCAGGTCACGCATCGCCCCGCAGTCGGTCGCCACCACCGGGATCCCGGATGCCATGGACTCGATGACCGCCATCGGAACGCCCTCGTGGACCGAGGACAGGCAGGAGACGTCGAGGGCGGGCAGCACCGCGGCGACATCGCTCAGGACGCCCGTGAAGTGCACGGCGTCCCCGAGCCCGAGGTCCGTCGCCAGCGCCCGGAGCTCCCGGTCGCGGGGGCCGCCGCCGACCACGACCAGCTGCGCGAGCGGATGTGACCGGCGGAGGATCGCGAAGGCCTCGAAGAGCACGTGGTGGGCCTTCTGAGCGCTCAACCGGGCGACGATCCCGGCCACGAAGGCGTCGGCGGGGAGGCCGAGGCGGGCCCTCGCCTCGCGCCGCGCCGCCTCGTCCGGCAGCGGTCCCACCCGGACGCCGTTCGGGATCACGACCTCCCGCGTCCGGCTCCAGGGACGGCGGCCGACCCCTTCCTCCCGGCGCAGGTACTCCCCCTGGCTGGGGGCCAGGAGGACCAGGGCGTCGGTCTCCCCCAGTGTGTTGACGGCCCACCGGGGCAGGACCTGCCCACCGACGCTGGTGAGGTCCATGTCGTGGGCGGCCACCAGGGTCACCGGCACGCGGGCCACCCGGGCTGCCAGCCGGCCGAGGGCCAGTGCCGCGCGGTGGTGATGCGGAACGAGCACCGCGTCCACGTCGCGTCGGCGCAGGGTCGCGGCCAGCCGGGGCAGGGTCCGCGGGTCGAACCTCCCGGTGCGGCCCATCACCTCGACCGGGAACCCCGCCCCCCGGTAGGCGTCGGCGAGCGGCCCCGGCGTCCGGAGGCAGATGAGCACCGGCTCCACGACGGCCGGGTCGAAGGACCGGAAGACGTCGAGCATCAGCTTCTCCACGCCGCCGACCGCCGTCTCGTCCAGCACGAAGGCCAGACGGAGCGGCCGGCGCGCCACGTCGCCTCCTCGCGGGCGTCGTGCGACCTCGAGGAGTCGCCGCTGCGCTTCCTCGACGCTGCGCTGGAGGGTGAACTCCCGCTCCACGCGGGTCCGGGCAGCCCTCCCGAAGTCGCGGCGGGCCCCGTCGTCCCGCAGCAGCACGAGCAGCCGTTCCGCCAGGGCCCCGGGATCCCGGGGAGGCACCAGGTAGCCGGTGACCCCGTCGTCCAGCATCTCGGGAACACCTCCCACGGCGGTGCACACCGCGGGTCGCGACGAGGCCATCGCCTCGAGCAGCGCCATCGGGAAGCACTCGATCGTGCGGGAGCTGAGCACGAACACGTCGATCGCCGACAGCACGGCGGAGACGTCGCTCCGGGCACCGGCGAAGACCACCCGTCCGGCGAGGTCCAGCCGGGCGGCCAGCTCCTGGAGCGAGGCCCGTCGGGCACCGTCGCCGACGATCAGGAACCGGGCCCTCGGATCCTCGGCAGCCACCAGCGCAGCCGCCCGGAGGAACGTCTCGTGGTCCTTCTCCGGTCGCAGCGCGGCCACGATGCCGACCACGAGGTCGTCCTCACGCAGCCCCAGGGCCGTCCTGACCGCCGCGTTCCTCCGGCCGTCGAACAGCGAGGGGTCCACCCCGTTCTGGATGACACGCACCTTCCGGCGTGGCACGCGCAGCTCGTCCACCAGATAGGGGACCTGCCCGTGCGCGACCCCGAAGTACGCGTCGGTGACCGGGCCGAGGACGGCGTCCGTCACCCGCCGCACCGCGCCGCGACGCTCGATGTCGCCGCAGTTGTGGATCCACACGACCGTGCGCGGAACGCGCGCGAGGACGGCGGCCGCCCGGCCGAGCAGCTCCGCGCTGTACCCGCGGAGCACCACCACGTCCGGCGCGGTCCTCCTCAACTCGCGTACCAGGTCGACCAGGCACCGCAGGGCCTGCCGCTTGGTCCGGTGCAGGGCGACGGCCGGCACCCCGTCGTCCGCCAGCGTGGGGAACAGCTCCCCCTCGCGTCCGAGGCAGATGACCGATGGCTCGAACCGCCGGCGGTCGAGCCGGCCCGTCAGCGTCGTCACGTGCCGTTCCGCCCCGCCGAGACCCAGGTCGGGGACGACGAAGGCGACCCGGAGCCGCCGGGGCGACGTCATGCGGTGATCTCGTCGTAGAGGGCGTCGATCTCGCGCCACACCACGTCCACGTCGAACCGCTCGCGCACCCGGACCAGGGCGCGCCCGCCCAGCCGGGACCGCAGCCGGGCGTCCACGAGGACGGTCTGCAGCGCGGCCGTGAGCGCGTCCCGGTCGCGCGCCGGGACCAGCACACCGCACTCGTCGTCGATGAGGTCCGGGATGCCCCCCACGTCGCTGGCGACGACGCACAGCCCGTGGGCCATCGCCTCGAGCAACGCCATCGGCTGCCCCTCGAGGAACGAGGGCAGCACCAGCACGTGGGACAGCCGCAGCAGGGACTCGACGTCTCCCGGCGGCACCCAGCCGGTCACCCGGACCTCGTCGTCGAGGCCGAGGGCCGTCACACTCGCCCGGGCCTCCTCGACCGCTCCGCTGCCGGCCAGCACGAGATCGGCCGGCGGTCGTCGTCCCTCCTCGCCCAGCCTGCCCCAGGCGTCCAGGAGGAGGAAGGCGCCCTTGGCTTCGTGGACGTCGCCCAGGAACAGCACGTGGACCGTCTCCCCCTGGCCCGGTTGCTCCACCGGCACGCCGGGCCGCACCGCGTTGGGCACCACGGCGATCCGGGCTTCCGGGGCGATCTCGTGGAGCACGCGCTGCCACGTCTCTCCGAGGGCGACGACGGCGTCGGCCATCTGCAGCGTCGCCCGGACGTAACGCTGCAGGAGCCTCGGCACCGACCGGTAGAACTCCCGGAAGGCACCACCGTGGATGTGGAGGACGACGGGCACGCGCAGGCCGCGGGACGCCCACGCGAGCAGCGACTTGCGGACGAAACTGCCGTACGAGGCCGTGTGCAGGTGGACCACGGCCGGCCGGCGGACCAGCAGTTCGCGCAGGAACGCTGCTGCTCCGATCAGAAAGGTCGTCACCCGGGTCAGCACCGAACCGTTGCGATGCGTCGTGACGTGCCGGATCCCCCACTCGGTCCACAGGGGGGTCTGCTGCATCGTCCGGACGTACGTAGCCACGCCGCCGCGCGTCCGCGTGCTGGTCGAGACCCAGAGCACGCGTCGAGGGCTCATGACCGAGCCCACTCCGGAACCGCAGATCCCGGCACGCGCGGAGGGCGGCCGTCGTCAGCCACGTGCAGCGCAGGCGCCGCCCGCGACTGGGCCTGCTGCCACCCCACCGCCGCGCCGGCGAGCAGCATCACGATGATGTTCGGGAAGTCGAAGAACCGGAGGTCCACGGTCAGCCCGGTGACCGACTGGGCGAACAGGCACAGCAGAGCGGTCACTCCGAGGGCGCGACCGAGCATCCCGTCGGCCGGGAGCCGGCGGGTCGCCTGGATGACCCGGCTGTACAGCAGCACCGTGACCACCAGCCAGAGCCCCAGCCCGACGATGCCGAGCTCCACGAGGACGCCGAGGCTGTCCAGGTGCGAGGAGATGCCGAAGCCCCGCACCCACGGCGTCTCCGGCGACCACGCCTCGTGGTGGAAGGTGTTGACGGCGACGAAGCGGCCGATGCCCCACCCTTCGATCGGCTCCTGCCGGAAGGCCCACAACGACGTCGCCATGGTGTTCAACCGATCCTGGATCTCCCCCGGGGAACCCACGCCACCGGCGCTGCGGTCCTCACTGGTGAACGTGGACCAGTTCGACACCACCACCGTCACGATGGCCGCGCCGATGACGACGAATCCGGTGCGGAAGCCCTTGGCCAGCGCGATGGCCAGGACGATGACCAGACCGAAGGAGAGCCACACCACCCGGGTGTGCGTCAGGTACACGGCGTAGACGAACGCCACGGCCATCACCCCGGCGAGCGCTCGGATCGAGGGCCGCTCCGCGCCCGAGGAGGCGATGAGCACCGCCACCAGGAACCCGACGACGAGCACCAGGCCGTTCACCACGGGCTGGTTGAAGACGCCCACCGCTCGATCGGCCCAGTTGGGTGACTCCACGATGTAGCGAGGCCACACCAGTTGCGGTGCCGAGAACTGCAGGATGCTCACCAGGGCCGAGTAGCCGGCCGCCGCCATCAGGCTCCACAGCAGGACGCGTATGGCCCGCGGATCGACGAAGACCCGGCGCGCCACCAGGAACATGACGAGGGGCATGACGATGCCGATGATCAGGAAGCGCAGCAGCGAGTAGTCCTCCGTTCCGCCGAGTGGTCCCGCCGCATAGGCATGCGGAACCACTGCGGACACCAGGTTCCAGGCGACGTACACGGTCACGGCGCACGCGACCGGGTCGGGCCGCACCGCGCCCGGTCGGCGTCGCCAGGGGGAGGTACACAGCCAGGTCGACGCGAGCACTCCCGCGAAGGCGAGGAGGAACGGGTCGACCGGCAGGGTGCCCGGGGGTATCGCGATCCGGAAGAACGTGGTGACGAGGAGGAACACGCAGGCCAGCACGGGGCTGCGCAGCCCGAGGACGGCGGCCAGGATCCCCGCCGCGCCCATCAGGACCAGCAGGCCCAGCTGGCCGGGCGCGACGACGAGCAGTGCGAGGACGACGGCAACTGCTCCCCCGAGCACGGCGCACACGGCTGTCGCCTCGGACCATCCGCCTCGCAGCCACAGCCGTGGCGCGGACACCCGCGCGGGCGCCGGCACCGTTGACGACTCCTGCCGGGCAGGAGCCTGGGTCATCGCGGCTCCGCGGGAGTGCCCGGGCCCCGGCTCGCCGACGGCGTCGTCTCGACCGGCAGGCGTTCGGGACTCTCCGCGCCGTCCACACGATCGGAGGCATCGCCGGGTGGCTCGTCGGCAGTCGCCAGGTCCTCCGGCGGGTCGGCCGGCCGCTCCCGCGCCGCCGCGACCTCCGCGCGCTCGGCTCTGCCCACCGTCGCGACGACGGCCCCCATGAGGACAGCCGACATCTCCCGCAGGACGGCGACCGCCTCACGGGCTGTGGCGACCCGGGTCACCCTGCTGTCGACCACGAGGACGGTCTGGTCGGCCGCCTGGCAGAGAGCCTGACCAGCGGCCGACTCGACCACCGCGGGCACGTCGATGACGACGTACTGTCCGGCGAGCGTCTCGTGCCGGAACAGCTCGTTCAGCTTGCTGACCGACAGGATCGGCGTGTCGTCGGCCGGTCCCGGCGTGAGCCGGATCAACGAGAGCCCGGGGAGGGCGCCCGGCCGGACCTGCGGTGCGACCGCCTCCGCGCCGTCGAGGACCCCTCCTGCGTCCGCACTGACGAGAACGGTGGGATGGCCCTGCCGCGCCCACTCGCGGGCCATCTTCAGCGCGACGAAGGACGACGCCACACCGGCGTCGGGTTGGGCGACGGCCACGACACTGGGACCGGGGAGTCGACCCCTGACGATGTTGGCCAGCTGGCCCAACCGGCGCTCCTGACGGACTCCGCCCGACCTGCCGCGAGATGACGGGACCTCCACCAGTGTGGGCTGCCCGACCTTCTCGGCCACGTCCCCTCCGGTGGGAAGGCGCCGCGACAACTTGACCAGAGCGAAGGCCCCGAGCAGCCCGAGGAGCAGCCCCCCGGCGCCGGCGGGGAGGACGTTACGGAGCAACGAGGGCTCCTCGACCGACACTCCGCCCTCGGTCTGGAGTTCTTGCAGGACGTTCACCCGGTCGGACTGGATCTGATCGATCCGGATCTGCAGGTCGGACACGACGGCCGCGGCGTTCGCGCCGGAGCTGCGCAGCGCCGCGTCGAGCTGCGTCTGCAAGCTGGCCAGTTGCTCGGCCCGGCTGTCGGCGCGGACCCCGTTGATGTCCTCACGGAACCCGTCGGCCACCTCGATGGCGTAACTCTGTGCCGTTGCGCGGTCCGACGCGGAGGCGCTGATGATCATGATGGGGCTCGCTGCAGCAGCCTCGGCCTCGAGTTCGGTGCCGTCGGGCACGCCCGCCCGGCCGGCCAGCTCCCGCTGGTAGGCGATGTCGTTGAAGTACGCGACGTAGCCCTGGACGAGCACGGCGTCCTGGTCGGGCGACCTGTCGTTGGAGGAGACGATCAGGGAGGTTCGGCCGACGTAGGTGGTGTCGGTCGTCTTCGTGGCGAAGACAGCGCCGAGCACGGCGATCCCGGTGACAGCGAGCACCACGAGCCAGTAGCGGCGGACACCTGTCATGAACACGTCGGAGTTCCCCACCCCACCGGTCCCGTGCCTGCCCGGCGCGCCGCCCGCTGCATGTGATCTCACTACGCAACTCCCTCGCCGGTTGAGCCGCCAGATCCGCCGATGGCCGACCGCTGGCCGTCCTGCGCCGGAGCGGAGGGCGACAGCCGCCGTCACGATAGGTTGTGATCGACTCGCTGAGGGCCTTCGTCGTCACGCCGATGCCGGGCACGCAGCTGGAGGCTCTCTGCGCGGGCCCTGTCCTGCAAGCTGGCGCCGTGGCGAACGACATGAGCAGGACCGACGCCAAGACGGCCGCCGTCATCAGCATCATCGAGCGGCTCGGCCATCCGTCCCGCGCGCTGGTGGTCGGCTGCGGCGACGGCAGAGAGGCCGGCGTGCTCGCCCGGCACTTCGGTGCGGAGACGATCGGCGTGGACATCGAGGACGACTTCGTCGAGGCCGACTCCGCCCCCGCGCGTCTGCAGGTGATGGACGCGCAGCACCTCGACTTCGCCGACGGGTCGTTCGACCTGGTCTACTCGTTCCACGCGCTCGAGCACATCAGCGATCCGCGCCAGGCGGTGCGCGAGATCCACCGGGTGCTCGCTCCGGGCGGGGCGTTCGTCATCGGCACGCCGAACAAGTCACGACTCGTCGGCTACATCAACAGTGACGCGCCGGTCCGTGATCGGATCCGGTGGAACGTCGCCGATCTGCGCGCCCGGGCAGCCGGTCGCTGGTCGAACGAGGCCGGGGCGCATGCCGGGTTCACCGCTGGGGAGCTCATGCGGCTCTGCGCGACGATCGGACCCGTCACCGATGTCGCTCACGCCTACTACTCGGCGCTCTACTCCTCGAGACGGCGCCTGATCGACGGGATGGTCCAGTTGCGTGTCGCTCGGCTGCTGTTCCCAGCCGTGTACATGGCCGGACGGCGGAGTCAGGAAGCGACGCGGGATGGCAGTCCGGCGGGGTGGAACTCCCCCCACGGCGCGGCGCCGTCGTAGTCGGACTGCTGGTTGACGTAGGCGTAGCAGCCGGAGTCGACGTACTCACTCAGCCCCGCCGCCGTGTCGGTCACCGCGAAGTTGATCGCCCGGCCACGGGTGACCGGGGACTCCGCGGCCCATTGCGGCGAGCAACCGTAAGGCCCGAAGTAGTCGATCTCGCCGTCATGGTGCTCGACGAATCCACCGTCGGCGAGCGCGTTGCCCGACTGCGCGACGTCGGGGTAACCGCCACCGTCGTTCGCCGACCAGGTGCCGTTGACCAGGAAGACCAGACCGTGGGCGTCGGCCACCGAGCGGAGCGTCTGACTCAGTGCGATGGCACCGGCCCGGTAGTCCGCCTTGTCCGGGAAGGTCTGCCAGTCGAAGCCCGGGTACCACGACCGCGACCCCAGGTCATCGGCGAAAAAGCCGGCCATGTGCGGGTTCTCCGCCACCATCGCCTCCAGCACGCACCGGAACTTGCTCTGCAGCACCGATCCGACCCGGAAGTCGTTGAGGAACCCGTTCGAGTTGGCCCGGTAGTCCCCCGGCCAGCGTGACGTGGCAGGACCACAGGCAGACGCGTTGATCAACATGTCGTGGTAGCGGCCGTGCGCGTCGTCGATGACCGCGTCGAGGTAGATGAGCACGCTGCCGCCCGCGGATGAGACGTCCCTGAACTCGCGTGCCCGGTAGTTGTCGCGGCCGGCCACCACGAGGCCCCCGGGGTGCGCGTACGCGGTCGCACCCGGCGCAGATTCGTAGAAGAGTGCGGCCGGCTGCGCGGGCGAGTTCCGGACCATCGTCAGGGCGGACGTCGGAGGCGGCCCGCCGGAGGCCGGGCCGCTCCCGCAGGCGGTCAGGGCCAGCACCGCAGCGCACACCGCCGCGCACGTCGCCCGGCCGAGCTGCAGCGCGAAGCCGGGTCGGCGCCCTCGGTCGGCGACCATGGTCGCTCCTCCTGCTCGGCCGCCACGGCAGCGGGACCAGTGCGTCCCGACCTGCCGCGTGCACGACGCCATGGATGCACGGCTGTGCCTCGATCGTACGGAGCGGTGGGCCGGTACGAGCGACCGAGAACGCGCTGCTGCCGCCGGACGTGTGGTCCGGCGGCAGCAGCGCGGCACCCGGGGTCGTCAGGAGGCGACCCGGGAGGGCAGTCCGGTGGGATGGAAGCTGCCCCAGGGAGCCACTCCGCTGTAGTCGGACTGCTGGTTGACGTAGGCGTAGCAGCCCGAGTTCACGTACTCCGTCCGGCCGGCGGAGGTGTTGGTGACCGCGAAGTTGATCGCCCGGCCACGCGTGATCGGGGACTGTGCGGCCCACTGGGACGAGCAGCCGTACGGGCCGAAGTACCCGATCTGGCCGTCGTGGTGCTCGACGAAGCCGCCGTCGGCCAGGGCGTTGCCCGACTGCGCGGCGTCGGGGTACCCGCCGCCGTCGTTCGCCGACCAGGTGCCGTTCACGAGGACGACCAGACCGTGCGCGTCGGCCACCGATCGCAGCGTCTGGGTCAGTGCGATCGCGCCGGCGCGGTACGCGGCCCTGTCCGGGAAGGTCGACCAGTTCACGCCCGGGTACCACGACCGTGAGCCGAGGTCATCGGCGAAGAAGCCGGCCATGTGCGGGTTCTCCGCGACCATCGCCTCGAGCACGCACCGGAACTTGCTCTGCAACACCGATCCGACGCGGAAGTCGTTGAGGAACCCCCACTCGTTGGCCTGGTAGTTGCCCGGCCAACGCGACGTCGCAGGACCACAGGCCGACGCGTTGATCAACATGTCGTGGTAGCGGCCATAGTCGTTGTCGATCAGCGCGTCGAGGTAGATCAGCACACTGCCGCCGCCGGCCGAGACCTGCTCGAACGCCGGGTCCTGGTAGTTGTCCCGGCCCGCCACCACGAGCCCTCCCGGGTGCGCGTAGGCCGTGGCACCCGAGCCACCCCCGTAGAAGACTCCGCCGGCTTGCGCGGGCAGGTTCGTCACCGTTCCCGCCGCGGGCGGCGGGGTGGACGTCGCGGGCGGCGGGGTGGACGTCGCGGGCGGTCTCGAGGTGGACGTCGAGGTGGACGGCGGCGTGGACGTCGAGCTGGACGGCGGGGTGGACGTCGACGTGCCGGCGCTCTGCGTCGCCGATGAAGACGGCGCGGGCCGGGACGTCGGAGCGGTGGAGGACGGCGGGGTCGAGGTCTGCGTGGTGGTGCTCGTCGAGGGGGTCGTCGTCCCTGCGGCGGGCGGGGGGCTCGAGGTGGAGACCGCCGCAGGAGCCCGCACGTCGTGCTGGGTCACCCGGACCGTCGCGGACCTCGCCGTGCCCAGGACGTTCACGACCGTCTGTGCGGTCACCGCGCCGGTGGGGACGGGGAGCGTGGCCTGGACCCGGGTCCAGGCCGAGTCGTTCACCGCTCGAGCAGTCCCGCCCGTCCACGACAGGAAGGCCCCGTCACGGCCGAACCACGACACGGTGATCTGGGCCCTCGCCCCGGCCCTGGCCCGGACGTCGGAGGCGAAGGTCCAGGTCTCACCGGGGCGGACACCCACGTTCGGTTCCCGGACCCGCGTGGTCGGTCCGGACGAGGTGACCCGGGCGGCCCAGGAGGCCGCGACGTGGTCGGTGACAGCGACGCGACGGAGGTCGCCGGCTCCCTCCTGGATGGAGAACCCGCGCAGGTCGGACGCCAGGACGGGGTTGGGCGACAGGTTCGTCCCGCTCGAGGACGAGCCGCTGCGGGCGGAGGACGTCGCAGCCACCGCCGCGATCGGGACCAACAGCGCTGCGGTCACGATCGCGAGGATCTGGAGGAGTCGTCGGGCCCGCGTGCGGGGCCGCCGATTCCTGGGAGCGGCATGGGAAGTCATCGTGTTCCTCGGGTTCTGGGGCGGGATGACGCCCAGCAGGTGGTCGGCGCGGTCCTGACACGCACCCCGACTCCACGGTCAGGTACAAGTGGTCGACGGCCCCGTCGTTCGGGCAGGGCCTCGGGTGATGGCCCCTCGCGAGGTGGCCGGCTTTCGTCACTCAGCGAACCACGGTGCACACCGGCCGTGAGCAATGGGGGGGTCTGACGGGGCTGCTGTGACGAGTGGGGAGGATGGGGTCGATCGCACGCGTTTCGAGACGAGAGCGACCGCATCAGATCGGTCCGACGGTGATATCGCGCCTGGCCGAGCCGCCCTGTGGTGGCCACGCGGCCCTCGCCCGATGCACGCCGGCCTTCGGGTCGAGGTGCTGGCGTTTTCACAGACTTCGGCGCCCGACCTCACTCAGAGTGAGCCCCCGCCGGACTGGCGCCGTATATGTCCAGGCCGCGCGCCGGGAAGCAGTTGACGCTGAGTCATCACGTGTGAAGGTCGGGCCTCCCACGGCACTCCATCGGTGGAGTGCGGCAGTCGAGAGGGGGTGCGCGCCATCCCCGCGAGCCGCCTCCCCGTCCTCGTCGGCACCCTCGTTCGACGCGTGCTGCTCACGCTCCTCCTCGCAGTCGTGGGGTGGTTGCTGCTCGCCGACGTCATGGATCGGGCTCGCGCGGACGTGGACGGCCCGACATCCGCGATGGACGTGAGCTCGACAGGTGCCGCGGGGGTGGACAGCACGGCTCTCGGACTGCCGCCGGTCACGGACGACGCATCTGTCGCCCTCCCCCCGCAGCCCGCCGAGCCCTCGTCGGGCGAGCCGTCCGCGAGCGGAATGCCGGGAGCAGCGGAGACCCTGGTACCGGACCCGACGCCGCCGCGGACGACGTCCGAGGCGCCTGTCGTCCCAGCGGCGTCGCCCACCGTGGGCCAGCCCTCACCGGGGCCCGAGGCGCCGTCGTCGGGAGCGATCCCCCCGCAGACTCCCGATCCGCCGCCGGATGCTCCCGGGTTCCCGGCCCCCGCTGACCGCCCACCCCTGCCGACGCCTCCCGTGGTGGCGGATCTTGGGCAGCCGGCCCCAGCCACTCCAGCGACCCCAGCCCCGCGGCCGGCGGTTCCCGCGGCACCCGAGGTCCCCCCCGCCCCCACTCCGCCGGCTGCTCCCACCCCGCAACCAGTCCCAGCGGCTCTACCCGTGCCGGCCGAGCACCCGCCCGTGCCCGCGGTGCTGGATCTTGCTGCCGAACCCACCTCCCCGGCACCCCCCGTTCCCGCTGACCGCCCCGCCCCGCCGACCCCCGCTGTGGTGGCGGATCCTGGCCCGCAGCCGGCTCCTGGGGTTCCGCCCGAGCCGGCCCCACGACCGGCGGCCCCCGCGGCGCTCCTGCTCCTGCCCGAACCAACCCCGCCGGCTCCGCCCGCCGCCACTCCGCAACCAGCTCCAGCGGCTCCCGTCGAGCCGGCCCCGCAGCCGCCCCACCCCCCGGCACTCGAACTCCTGCCCCTGGCCCTTCCGGCCTTCCTGCCGCAGCCCGAGCCCGCATCCCAGCCGCTACCGCGAGTGGAAGCCGAGCCAGCACCTCAGCCGGCCCCCGCTGCTCCGCTCCAGCCGACCCCGCAACCAGCTCCAGCGGCTCCCGTCGAGCCGGCCCCGCACCCGCCCCACCCCGCGGCACTCGAACTCCTGCCCCTGGCCCTTCCGGCCTTCCTGCCGCAGCCCGAGCCCGCATCCCAGCCGCTACCGCGAGCGGAAGCCGAGCCGGCACCTCAGCCGGCCCCCGCGGCTCCGCTCCAGCCGACCCCGCAACCGGCGGTCACCGCGGCACTCCAGCTCCTGCCTCCGCTGGCCCTACCTTCGCAGGACGAGCCCACACCTCAGCCGACACCGCGAGAGGCAGCCGAGCCGGCTCCACGGGCGACCGCCACCGAGTCGGTGGTCGAGGAGACCGTGGAGCCGCTGCCGGCCACGACGGCGGCGAGCGACGTGACGCTGCCAACGACCGCCGGGACCGAGCCCGTCGCCGAGCTCGGATCTGGCGAGGCCTCCCGACTCGGGGACGTCCCCCACCCGCAGGTCGCGCCCTGCGCCGCCTCGGCCGAGAACGCGCGGACGGCGGCGATCGGCGAGATCCCGGTCAGCTCGGCGACCTCTGACCGCGAGGCCGGCACCGCGGCACCAGGCACGGGGGCGACCCCCGTCGGTCCGTTCCTCCCGACCCCCACCCCGACCCCGGCTCCCCTGCCGGCGCCCGCGCCGGCGGGGCCCTGCCCGCCGAGCGGTGGCGCCGGCGTCTCTGCAGGTGGCAGCCAGGCGACCACGAGCACGCCGCTCCCTGCCGTGATGGTCACGCAGCCGGCCGTCGCCGCCGCGAAGGCGGCGGTGCGCCGGATGGAACGCGCCGCCGAGCGCGTCACCGACCGCGCCGGCGAGCCGGACTCACTGCCCGACTGAGCCGAGGGTTCGCCCCCGATCACGCTCTCGGGCGTCCCGTGTGAGCGGGCGCCGCACCCCTCGACTGCCGCTCGCCGCAGTCGCCTCTCACCCACCGCGCAGTCTCAGCAGAGGGACTCCCATGAGGCCGGTCAAGATCCATTCAAAACCGCTCGTCTCCCCCGCGCAGGTGCGCGGCGCCGGGACGGTCGCCCGCCGCGCATGGCGCACCGCCTACGTGCGCCGACTCGTGGTCGGGGACTTCGCGTGCGCGCTCGTCGTCGCCGTCCTGACCATGGGGCTCGGCCCGGTCCCGGCCGCGAACGCGGCCACGATGCCGAGCCTGGCCCTCCTCATACCTCTGACCTGGGTCACCGCGATGTCGCTGGCCCGCAGCTATGAGCAGCGTTTCCTCTGGGACGGCGCCGAGGAGTTCCGTCGCGTCTTCTTCGCCACCGCGATGCTCCTGGCCGCCATCGGCACCGTCTCGTGGGGACTGCGACTCGAGGTCGCCCGTGGCTTCGTCGTCATCACGCTGCCGCTGACGTGCGTGTTGACCCTGGTCCACCGGTACGGGGAGCGGAAGTTGTTGCACCGGCAGCGCGCCCTGGGCCGCGCACTGCAGACCACCCTGCTCGTGGGACACCAGCGCGGGATCGTCGCCCTGCACGACCAGTTGCGGCGGGAGACCCACCATGGCTATCGGGTCGTGGGGTGCTGCCTGCCGTCGACCGGTGAGGAGGCGTTCGACGGCCTTCCGGTGCTCGGCGAGCTAGCGGACGTCCTCAAGGTCGTCGAGCTGTACGAGGTCGACACGGTCGCCGTCCTGCCGACACCCGAACTGGACGGCGGCGCACTGCGCCAGCTCGGGTGGGATCTGGAGACCACCCGGGCGGAGCTGCTCCTCGCCCCGGCGGTGACGGAACTCGCCGGACCGCGCGTGCGCATCCGCCCGTCCTGCGGCCTGCCGCTGCTGCACGTCGAGCGGCCCGAGCTCCGCGGAGTCCGACGCCTGCTCAAGGAGACGTTCGACCGCAGCGCCGCGCTGCTCGGTCTGCTCGTGCTCCTCCCTGCCCTTTTCGCCATCGCGAGCGCCGTCAAGCTCACGAGTCCGGGCCCGGTGCTCTTCCGTCAGCAGCGCGTGGGCCGGGACGGTGAGGTGTTCGGGATGATCAAGTTCCGCACCATGATGGCCGACGCCGAGAGCATGACCATGGCCGTCAGCGATGATGGGAACGGCGTCCTCTTCAAGTTGCGTCGGGATCCGCGGGTGACGTCGGTCGGCCGGTTCCTGCGCAAGCACTCGCTCGACGAGCTGCCGCAGTTGGTGAACGTCCTGAGCGGCCAGATGTCCCTCGTCGGGCCGCGTCCGCCGCTGCTGTCCGAGGTCGCGCGCTATGGCCCGGACATGCGGCGCCGGTTCCTGGTGAAGCCGGGGCTCACGGGGCTCTGGCAGGTCAGCGGCCGGTCGAACCTCTCGTGGGACGACTCCGTGCGCATGGACATCCGGTACGTGGAGAACTGGTCGTTGACGTACGACCTCATGATCCTGGGCAAGACGCTCCGCGCGGTGATCCGGGGCGAGGGTGCGTACTGAGCCACCGGCGCAGGCGCGTCAGCTGCCGGCCGCTGAGCGGGACCAGCCTTCCCACGACGAGGCCACCATCTCCTCGACCCCGTGCTCTGCCCTCCACCCCAGCACCTCCCTGATCCGATCGGTCGAGGCCACGACCCGCGGCGGATCACCGGCTCGGCGCGCCTCCACGATCGGAGCCGACCACGGCTCCTCCGCGGTCCCGGTGACCCTTCGGATCGTCTGCACCATCTCGCGTACCGAGACGCCCCGGCCGCGGCCGATGTTCGCCGTCAACGCACGGACCGCATCTGAGCCGAGTGCCCGTGCGGCGGCGACGTGCGCCGATGCGATGTCGCCGACGTGGACGAAGTCGCGGATGCAGGTGCCATCGGGGGTGTCGTAGTCGTCGCCGAAGATCCTCGGCGGCTGTCGACGGTCCAGCGCCTGGAAGACCATCGGCACCAGGTTGGATACGCCTCGGTCGGTGAGGTCCGGGGCTGCCGCCCCGGCGACGTTGAAGTAGCGCAGGTTCGCATGTCGCAGACCCGTGGCCCGGGCCGTGTCGGCGACCATCCACTCACCGACGAGCTTGGTGGTCCCGTAGGGATTGACCGGCCGGGGCTCAGCGTCCTCGTCGACCAGGTCGACATCGGGCGCGCCGTACACGGCCGCGCTGGAGGAGAAGACGAACGACTCGACGCCGGCCTGCGTGGCGGCCTCGAGCAGGACGCGCAGCCCCTCGACGTTCTCCCGGTAGTAGTAGAGAGGAAGGCGGACCGACTCCTCGACCTGCTTCTTCGCTGCGAGGTGCACGATGCCCTGCACCGCGTGGTCGTGGAGCGCCCGGGTCACCGAATCGGCATCGCTCACGTTGGCCGTCACCAACGGGACGCCGGCGATCCGCCCCGGGTCTCCGGTGGAGAGGTCGTCGAGGACGACGACTTCCTCGCCCGCCATCCGCATCGCCCGGACGACGTGCGCCCCGATGTAACCGGCTCCGCCGGTTACCAGCCACGTCATGGGCCGGAGATTAGTCACGACCTCACGGTCACAAGCAGCCGAATGGCGGCGACACCTCGAAGGGGTCAGCCCCAAGCGCCCTTGCCCTCGGGAGACCGCGCGCCCTCGGCGACCTCAAGGGTGTGCGCGTCGGCGTCCCGGCGCAGCGGCCACGAAGCCGGAAGAACGAGCCGCGGCGCTACGCCGACGAGGACCGCGAGCAGGAACGCGACGCCGGCGAGTGCCTCGCCCGACTCCTCGAGGAAGGTCGCGGTGATCGCGAGCTGCCCCGGCGCGACGGTGGACACCGCCGACAGGCCCACCGACGCGACGGCGTAGGCGGCCAGGCAGGAGAGCACCCGGCGGCGGTCGCGCCGCTCGGCTCGGGTGATGAAGGCGAGGGTGGCGATGACGACACCGGCGGCGGCCACGCTCAGCGCGACCGCCTCAGGCTTCCCGACGGCGCCGGCCAGGCTCCGCATCGCCTCGGCGTGCACGGTGCTGCCCGTCTTCACCGCGGCGATGACAGCGGCGACGAGGCCGACGGCGAGCCACCAGGCGCGCCGGCCGGGAATGCGGGCGGCGGCAGCCAGGGCGGCGACGGCGGCGACGGCGAACATCGCGGCCACGAACAGCCGCGGCGCCGAGAAGGCGGCATCCATGGAGAGGGCGCGGGCGGTCGAACCGGTGGCACCGTCGAGTCGGAGGGCATAGCCGACGGCCTCCAGGGCCACGGCGGTGCCTGCCAGGGCGATGCCGACCGGCGGCAGCGGGATGCGCCGGCGGGCCGAGAACATGGCCCCGACCCGGGCGGGGTCGGCGCCGGTGTCGATGGCGCGCTGATCGGCGAGGCGGATGCCCCGGCCGAGCACGACGGCGGCGAGCGCTGCGAGCAGCACCCAGGCGATCAACGCGACGGCGATCCAGAACCACACAAGCCACTCATCGGCAGGCCGGGGGCCGGACGGGACCGCCTGTCATCCCATCGGGGTGGACCGGGCTCAGGGCGTGCGGGTGGCGGCGGGCCGGAAGTCGTCGGGCAGGTCGGCCGTGGTCAGCGGCCGCCCGGCGCGCGGGGTCCGCTCGTCGGCCAGCCGGATGCACCGCCCGAGCACAACACCCGAGAGCACGGCCAGGACTGCCCACGTCGAGAGCACCATCACCCAGATCTGCACGGCGACGTCATCGGCAGACCGAGGCGCGATCGGTACCGCGGCCACCCCCTCCGCCCCTCCTGCCCCGCACCCCCCGCCGGCGCACTCCGGTCTGCGGTGTGTGACGGAGCAGTCCCGCCAGTGGTGATCATGAGCCCGGTGTGACGAGCGGGGCGAGGAGCGGTCGAACCCCCGGATGTCGACTCGCCCTTCGGCAGGAAATGCCCACGGTTTCGGCTGAAGACCCCAGGTCTCGCCTCCTACAAAGGAGGTGTGTACCTCTTCGTGTTCGTCGGCCTGGCCTGGCTGCTCACCGCGCCCGCGATGGGAGTCCTGATCGGGAAGGTCGTCTCGGCCGCCGATCGGCGGGCGGGTCCCGCCGCGCGCTTCTCCGCCCTCGAGGCGGACCTACGCACCGCCGCGCGGCGGCCGGCCGCTGGCCACCGGTGAGAGCCGGCGTCGCCTCCCTCTCCCTCGCCGGGGTGAGGAGACCTGCCGATCCGGCCGAATCGGGGCCGGCTCGGCCCTACCGTCCGCTCGTGCGCCTCCTCTTCGTCTGCACGGGCAACATCTGCCGGTCCCCCGTCGCCGAGCGCCTGACGCTGGCCCGCGCATCGGGCGCCCTCGCCGGCAGCCCCGAACTCGGCTCCGTCGAGGTGGTCAGCGCCGGCGTGCAGGCTGTGGCCGGCGCCCCGATGGACCGGCACAGTGCACGGGCACTGGAGTCGCTGGGCGGCGATCCCGGGGGCTTCGGCTCCCAGCGCCTCACTGCGGAGCTCGCCGAGTCCGCCGACCTCGTGCTGACGATGACCCGCAAGCACCGCGAGGCCGTCCTGAGCCTCGCGCCCCGCGGTCTGCGTCGCACGTTCACGCTGGCCGAGGCCGCCGACCTCGCGGCCCTGGCCGACCTCTCCGGTCTGAACCTGTCGCCGATGGACGGGCGGGCACGCGAGTTCGGCTTGCGACTGGACGCCGCGCGGGCCCGCCGTCAGACCTCCCCGGCCGACGACATCGCCGACCCGATGGGTCAGCGGTCCGCCGTCCACACGGAGGTCGCGGCGCGGATCGAGCGGGCACTGCGCCCGCTCGCCGACGTCCTCTTCACCAGCGTGCGAAGCCGGCTGGCCGTTCCACTCCTCGCCTGACACGGCACCGGCGCCGCGTCGGGCCTCACTCCGCCGAGGGACCGGCAGCTACCTGACCAGCGCGAACGCTCCTACGCTCCGACCGACAGCAGTCGAACGGGGGACGCAGTGAGCACGGACGATGGAGCGGGTGAGCCCGACGCGACGGCCGGCGCGGCTGTCGAGGCCGGCCGGCACCGGGACGACGCGCCGCGGGCAGGCTCCGGCGGAGTTCGCCGGGCACTGGCAGGCCTCGGCGTGTTGGTACTGGTGCTCGCCGTGCTGATCGGCGGCGGCGTCTGGTTCCTGACCGACCGGTACGCGGGCAACATCGACCGGATCGCGGACGTCTTCGACGACCTCGACGAGAACTCCCGGCCCGCCGCGCCGACGCCCGAGCAGGCGACAGCCGAGGACCCGGTCACCTTCCTCCTCGTCGGCTCGGACACCCGCGAGACCTCGGACGAGGGGGTCGCCGAGGGCGGCCGCTCCGACGCGATCATGATCGCCCGCTTCGCCGGTGACCGGCGGCACGCGCAGCTGGTCTCCATCCCGCGCGACTCGTGGGTCGACATCCCCGGCCATGGCCGGAACAAGATCAACGCCGCCTACGCGTTCGGTGGGCCGACGCTGCTCATCCAGACCGTCGAGCAGCTCACCGGCGTTCGCATCGACCACTACGTGACCATCGACTTCCAGGGGATCATCCAGGTGACCGACGACCTGGGCGGCGTGGACGTCGTGGTCGCGTCGGAGACCAGCAACGGGCCGTACACGTTCCCGGCCGGGGTGAACCACCTCGACGGCGACCAGGCCCGCTGGTACCTGGGTCAGCGCTACGGGCTCGAGGGCGGCGACTTCGACCGTGTGCGGCGTCAGCAGCAGTTCCTGAAGGCGATGTTCACCCAGCTGTTCAGCAGCGACACGTTCACGAACCCCTCGCGGCTCGACGGGGCGCTGCGCGCCGTCACGGGCAACGTCGCCGTCGACGACTCGCTGAGCAACACCGACCTCCTGTCGATGGCGTACTCGCTGCGCGATCTTCGCCCGGAGAACGTGCAGTCGTTCACCGCGCCGGTGCTGGGCACGGGCCAGGAGGGGGCGGCGAGCGTCGTCTACCTCGACACCGTCACGGGCGAGCGCATGTGGAGCTATCTGCGCAGCGACTCCCTGGGGGCCAACGCGGCCGAGTTCGACGACGAGGCGCTGCCGGACGTCCCCCGCTGAGGCCGGTCAGGCCGCGTCGGTAGCCGGGCTGAGCTCGACGATGCGGCCGAGCAGGGGGATGAGCGCCTCCGCGATGGCGGCGCCCACAGCCTCGTGCACCTCCACCGGCTGGCCGATCGGGTCGGCGATGTCGTCGCCGTGTGCGACCGCGCGGCGCGACCGGGCGACGCTCATCTCCCGCACGAGGGCTCGTGCCCGGTCGGCGAGGAGGTCTCCCGGCAGGTCGGCGCCGTCGCCCACCAACCCGACGAGAGCCGTCGCCTCGCGCAGCGTGAACGTGCGGGACAGCGCGCGCGGGGCCAGCTCGAGCACGCGACGCCGGTGGGCCCGCGTCATGGTCAGGGTGAGGTCGGCGTCGATGGCCATGTCCTCGACGATCTGGCGTGCGACGAAGCCGGATGGGTCGCCGCCATAGCCCTGGAGCACCAGCGAGCTGTCGGGATGCATGGCCGAGCCGACGACCGCGCCGACGCCGGCGCTCGTCAGCCGGACCTGCCAGGCCCCGCTGCCTAGGGTCTCGTCGAGGTAGGCACGACCGAGTCGCTCGGCCAACGCGGAGCGGCAGATGTTGCCCGTGCAGACGACGAGCACGGTGAAGACCGGCTCGTGCGACAGATGACGGGACACCGGCACATTGTGCGTCCGGTCAGTACGCCCCGCTGCCACGCACCACGGCCCCGACCGTCTTCCAGAGGATCATGAAGTCGAAGGCCAGCGACCAGTTCTCCACGTAGCGGACGTCGATGCGCACCGAGTCGTCCCAGGAGAGGTCCGAGCGGCCGCTGACCTGCCACAGCCCGGTGAGCCCGGGCTTGACCAGGAAGCGGCGGTGCATGTCGAACCCGTACTTCTCGACCTCGCGCTGCAGCGGCGGCCGCGGGCCCACCAAGCTCATGTCGCCCTTGATCACGTTGATCAGCTGCGGCAGTTCGTCGATCGAGTAGCGCCGCAGCACGCGACCGACGCGGGTGATCCGCGGGTCGGCCTTCTGCTTGAACAGCACGCCGTTGCCGTCACTGCCGGCCTCGGCCACCAGCTTCTCGACCATCCGGTCGGCGTCGACGACCATGCTGCGGAACTTCAGCATCGAGAACGTGCGGCCGTCGCGGCCCACGCGCTCCTGTCGGAAGAAGACCGGACCGCGGCTGGTCCCGGCGATCGCGAGTGCCACACCGATGAGCACGGGAGCCAGGAACAGCAGGCCGAGAGCGGCACTCGTGCGGTCGAAGGCCTCCTTGGTGAGCCGCCGGACGCCCTTCAGCTCGGGGCGCTCCAGGTGCAGCAGCGGCAGCCCGCTCACCGGCCGGATCCGCACCCGCGGGCCGACGATCTCCGTCACCGCCGGCGCGAGCAGGAGCTCGGCATCGGTGGCCTCGAGCTCCCAGCCGAGGCGCCGCAGCGCCGAACCATCGAGCTCCGGGCACGGGAGGACGGCGACGGTGTCGACCTCGTAGGCCTTGACCACGTCGGCCACCTCAGTGAGGTCGCCGAGCACGGGCAGGCCGTTGAAGGCATCTTTCGCATCACTCTGCTGAGCCGCCGGCAGGCAGCAGCCGATCACCCGATAGCCGTGGAAGGCCTCGCGATCGAGCTGCTCGTCGAGCGAGGCCACCCCGCCGCGGTGCCCGACAAGGATCGTGGTCTGCATCTTCTGCCCGCGACTGCGCTCCCGGTGCAACATCTGCCTCTGCACATAGCGGGCGACGAGAGTAAGGAGGGCGGCCAGCGGCAGAGCGAGGACGACAAAGCCACGCGCGACGTCGAGCTGGAAGGCCCAAGAGATGGTGCCGACGCCGGCGAGGACCATCATCGAGGCCGTGAACACCCGCCTGTACTCTTCCGGCCCCTCCCAGAGGAACCGCTGCTCGTAGGCACGCCCGAACAGCATGGCCAGAACCCATACCGCAGGGAGTAGTAGAGCCAGCAGAAAGGGCATGTGATCAGTCGAGGCGTCGGAAGGGCCGAAACGAACAAGGTAGCCGAGACATGCCGCCACACCGGCGACGATCTCATCGACCACCATGAGTCGGCGGACGTAGGCCGTACGCCATGCCCGGCGGGCGGCCGTCCCGTCACCGCGCAGGCGGGGGGCGAGGAACCCCCACCCGCGAGCATGCGTGACGTCAGGTGGATGGAAGTCTTCGTTGGACGCGACGGCCATGAAGAGACGCACCCCCGTGCGGAACGTCGATTCCGAGCCCTGGCATGGCTAAGGACCGACCCTGCGAATGAACCAATTGCTCCAACCCTCAACCGACCCCGTCGACATTACGGACCGACTCCGACTCGCGACAGAGCAGTTGTGTAGTCACTCCAGTACCGCCTGAACACGGTCGACCACCAGTCGACAATCAGCTGGCGCGGCGCCCCAGAGCTCGATAAGTCCAACCGGCCTCGGTCCAGGCCTTCCGCGAGAGCGCATTTCGGCCGTCCAGCACCCGCTTCTGCGCGACGACCTGACCGAAGGCAACAGGGTCGAGTGCGCGGTATTGCTTCCACTCGGTCAGCACGAGGACGGCGTCCGCACGCTCAGCCGCCTCTTCCGCGCTGTCTGCGTAGTCCAGCTGGGGCCACTGCCGTCGGGAGTTCTCGATGGCCGCAGGATCGGTCACCCGGACGACGGCGCCCTGTAGTTGCAATTGGGCCGCGACGTTGAGAGCCGGGGAGTCGCGGATGTCGTCGGAGTCGGGCTTGAACGCCGCACCCAGCACGGCGACGCGCTTGCCGAGCAGCGAGCCGTCGCAGACCTCACGGGCGAGTTCCACCATGCGGATACGGCGGCGCATGTTGATGTTGTCGACCTCGCGCAAGAAGGTCAGCGCCTGGTCGGCGCCGAGCTCTCCCGCCCGAGCCATGAACGCCCGGATGTCCTTCGGGAGACACCCGCCACCAAATCCGAGGCCGGCATTGAGGAACTTCCGCCCGATCCGGTCGTCGTAGCCGATGGCGTCGGCGAGCTGCTTCACGTCAGCACCGGTGGCTTCGCACAGCTCCGCCATGGCATTGATGAAACTGATCTTGGTGGCGAGAAAGCTGTTGGCTGCCGTCTTCACCATTTCCGCCGTCGCGTAGTCCGTGACGACCTTCGGGATGCCGCGCGCGACGATCGGGGCGTAGACCTCGTCGAGCGTCTCCTCGACCACCCCCCCGTCGGCGTCCGGAACCCCGTACACGAGCCGGTCCGGGTGGAGCGTGTCTCGGACGGCGAAGCCCTCTCGGAGAAATTCCGGATTCCACGCCAGTCGTACGCCAGGTGCCTTCTCGGAGACCATCGCAGCCAGCCCAGCGGCCGTCCCCACCGGGACCGTCGACTTGCCGACGACGACATCCCCCGGCTCAAGCACCCCCAGCAGCGACTCGGCGGCGTCCTGCACGAAACGGAGGTCCGCGGCGTACTCGCCGTGTTTCTGCGGCGTCCCGACGCAGATGAAGTGGACCGTGCAGTCTCGGGCTGCCGCGATGTCCGTGGTGAAGGTGAGCCGCCCCGAGGCGACCGAGTGGGTGAGGAGCTCAGCGAACTCCGGTTCGTAGAAGGGAGCCCGCCCGGCGCGAAGATCAGCGATCTTGCGTGCGTCCACGTCCACGCCGACGACCTCGTGCCCCAACTCCACGAGCGAGGCCGCGTGCACCGCACCCAGGTACCCACAGCCGACGACCGAGATGCGCATCGCCCCGCCTCCAGCACCTCGCCTGGGAACACTCGACGCTTCAGTCGATCACGTGGACAAGGGGGTCGCCCGTTGAACAATTCGCCCTCCCGCGCGGAGGCTCAGCTCGCGCCAGTGATTGACGCCCAGACGCCCATACCGGCCTTCCGTCGAAGCGATCATCCCTTCGCGGACTTGCGGGTTCACGCCGCTTCCTTCAGCCACTTCCCGCCACCACCGAGGGCATCGAACACGTCGCTACGCCTACCCCTTGACGAGTGCGCGATGGAGCCAGGCGCGCCCGGGCAGGAGTGCGCTCCCCGCTCAGGCGAACGGGGCGACGTCCTCCACGAGACCGTCGACCTGGACGACCACGGCAGCGATATTGTCCCGACCGCCGTTCTCGGCGGCCTCGGTGACCATCTGCTGGGCTAGGACATCGGGGGAACGGGGCCCGCCGAGCAGCTCTCCGAGCCACTCGTCGGTCACCTCGTTGGACAGGCCGTCGGAGCAGACGAGGAAGCGCTGCCGCTCGACGAGGGGCAACAGCGTCACGGCCGCATCGCCCCCGGCCCCGACGCCCAGTGCGCGGGTCACGATGTTGCGCTGCGGGTGCGTGGCCGCGTTCTCCGGCGCCACGTGGCCGCTGTCGACGAGCACCTGAACCAACGAGTGGTCGACGGTCACCTGACCCCATGCGTGCGGCGTCCAGCAGTACACGCGCGAGTCACCGACGTGGAAGACGGCCCACATCAGCTCGCCGGCGTCCTCGACCAGGGCCACGCCCGCGACCGTGCTGCCGGCACCGACCATGGAGGGATCGGCCTCCCCCAGTGCCCGGATGCCGTCGTCGGCCTGGCGCACCGCCTCCTGTAGCTCCTCGACGGCGAGGGACTCGCGACCGCCGAGCGCGGACAGGCAGTCGACCGCCTTCTGTGCCGCCTCCGCGCCCGCGGCGTGCCCGCCCATGCCGTCGGCGACAGCGAACACCGGAGGAGCGGCCAGGAGCCTGTCCTGGTTCTCCTCGCGCTGTCCGATGTGGGTGGAGCTCCCCCACGACAGCTGCACCTGCGGCATCGGACTCCCGTCTCGGCGTGGCCTCTCTGCCACGTCGTCTCCGTGGGCCGGTGAGCCTATTGGCCGACGGAGCCCCGCATGCGCCCGGCTGCCGTCGCATGGGGATATCCGGCGATCGGCATGCCTACTCGCGGTGGGAGGTGTGCCCGCACACACAGAGGACGGGCCCCGGCGCACCGGCGTCGGCGCGACGGGGCCCGTCCGGTGTCCTAGTCCTTCGTCCGTGCGAACGAGCTCACGCACTCACCCTGGTTGCGGAACACGGGGTCCGTGCTCGTCGCCCATCCGCCGTTCTTGCACTCGTTCTTGCTCTCCAGGGTCACCGTCTCCGCGAAGGTGTAGCGGGTACCCGCGAAGTTGATCGCGTCGAGAACGCCGTCGCCCTGCACACCGGAGCCCAAGGAGAAGCCGAAGGCCACCACGTTCGCGGCCGGGAAGTTCGCGCGCCACTGGTCGAGGGTGCCGTGCCACTGAGTGCCTGACCCACCCCCGGTGACGGGCGCACCGGCCTTGACGAACCCAGCTGCGGCCCCGTTCACCCACCAGTCACCGTTGTAGACCCGCTCGCCCACGAGGATGCCATCGCGCGTGCCGTTGCCGTCGAAGTCGACCACGAGCTGGAAGCCAGGTGGGGTGGTGCCGGTCGTCCCCGTGTAGTCGAGGCTCGGCTCGCCCACCCGCGCCAGCGGCGTGCTCGTGGCGACATACTCGGCGACCTTGTTGGTGCTCGCACTGCTGGGCGTGCCGTCGGTCCAGATGCGCAGACCCGTGCCCTCGACCTCGTAGTGGCCAGTGGCCCGGGTGTCGGACAGCGCCTCTACGAAGTCCTGGGGGGCGTAGATGGTGTCCGTGGCCTGCGGTGTGTCCGCGGCCCGAGGTGCGGCCTCTGCCGTGCCGGCGGTGATGAGTCCCAGGCCGAGCGCGATCGCGCCGACGAGTCCGATACGTCGCTTCATGTGCAGTCCTCCCGTGGTGGCGCCCTGACCGCCGTCGGTCCGGGCACATGTCCTGGTGGACGCTAGCCACAGGCGTACGGGTACCCGCCCGACGACACGGACCCCGGTGACGAGCGAGGGGAGTGCGCCGAATGCGCCATGAGGGACTCGGCAGGCGACACCCGCGACCTTCACGGTGCAGCCGCTATCGCAGGACCAGCACCATGCCGAGACGACGGCGGACCGACTGCACGAGACCGGACCGGAGCGCGGCGGCGATCACCGGCGCCGGCAGGACCGTCAGGCCCACCACCTCCCCCGAGAGGCCGCAGTCAGGCGGCCGCGAGCGCCTGCTCGACGAGCGGCTGGATGCGGTCGGCGAGGTAGGCGTCGGCCGCGGCGGTGAGGTGCACGCCGTCGGATCCCAGCGCCCCGGGGACGTCGGAGAACCACCCGTCGGCCAACGGGTCGATGAACGAGGCCCCGACCCCCTGCGCCGCGGCCCGGACGATGTCCCGGTTGGTCCGGACGCCGATGGGTGCGAGGCCCTCCGGCGGCCAGGTGGGACCGACCACGACGATCTCGGCGTCCGGCGCCTCCTCGGCGATGGCGCCCAGCGTCGCGCTCGCGCCGATCTGCACGTAGTCGGCGATGCCCGCCTCGTCGAACCGGCTGCCGAACACCACGACGACGTCCACGTCGGTGAGGTCGGCCCCGTCGGCGAGTTCGGCGAAGGTCGGCGAGGAGGGGGTCTCCCGGGTTGCGTAGCCGGAGTCGCCGGTCGCGGCGACCGTCAGCTCGACGCCGTCGAGGCGCTCCTGGACGAGGGCGGGCCAGCCCTCGCTGCCCGTCGCGAAGCCCCGCGTGTCCACGTCGCCGATGACGAGCACCTGAGCGGCGTCGGCATCCGCCGTCGGCGTCGGCTCAGCGGACGACGACGACGGAGAGGAACTCGGCGAACTGCTCGGCCGCGGCGTCTGACCTGTCGACGGCCCCGCGTCCGGCGGCGTGCGGTTCAGCGCGAACGGCAGCATCACGATGATCGCCACGAGGCTGACCGCCATCGTGGCCCACGCCCACCACGGCGGCTCGTTCCACCAGTGATCCCCCCGTGCCATGAGCGGAAGCTACCGGCCCGCGGTCACGGCGACCGACCGGGATCAGCCGGTCAGCGGGCCAGCGCGTACCCGTAGCGGGCGGTACGGCCCTGCGCCGCCGCCAGCGGGCTGCGGCCGGAGACCATGCCGACCACCACCCCCAGCGGCCGGGCGTTCACCCGGGTCAGGGTGTCAGCGGCCTCCCGTAGGTGGCCCCGGCTCGTCCACCGGTGACGGACGGAGACGAGGACGCCGTCCATAAGCGGGGCGAGACCCGCCGCGTCGGCCACGGGCAGCAGCGGCGGCGCGTCGAAGAGCACGTAGTCGTACCTCTCCCGCAGCTCCGTGACGAGGCGGGCCATCCGTGCCGAGCCGAGCAGCTCGCCCGGGTTCGGGGGCAGCGGGCCGGCCCCTATGACCTCCAGGCCGACCTCGCCCACTACCTGGGTGACGTCGCCGAGCTCTGCCCGGCCGGTCAACACCTGGGTCAGGCCCACGCTCGGCACCAGGTTCAGGTACTCGACGGCCTTCGGCCGGCGGAGGTCGGCCTCGACGAGCACCACACGCTGCCCCGACTCCGCCAGCGAGAGGGCCAGGTTGACGGCCGTCGTGGTCTTCCCCTCGCCCGGCAGGGCGCTGGAGACCATGAGCACCCGCGGAGCGGTGTCCACGTCGAGGAACTGCAGGTTGGTCCGCAGGCGGCGGAAGTCCTCGGCGGCCTGACCGCCCGCCACGTGCGTCGACCGGAGGCCGCGGTCGCGCACCACCACGCCGAGCACCGGCGCGCCGGCCGCAGCCACCGCCTGCTCGGTCGTCGACACCGAGCGGTCCAGCCGTGCTCGCACGACGGCACCCACCGCACCGAGGAGGAGCCCGCCGCCGAGGCCGATCGCCAGCAGCCGCAGCGACTGTGGCGACGAGGGCTCGTCCGGCACGACTGGCTCCTGGGTCGTCGAGACGACCACGGAGGCGTCGCCGTCGGAGTCGGCGCGCTCGAGGGAGGCGACCAGGTCGCCGAACTCCTCGCCCACCGCCGCGGCGATCCGCTGTGCCTGCTCTGCCGAGGGATCCTCGACGGAGACGGACACGAGCACGGTCTCGGGCAGTGCGGTGACGGTCAGCCGGGAGCTCAGCTCCTCCGCAGTCTCGTCCAGACCCAGACGGTCGATCACGGCCGCCGCCAGGTCCGGGCCGCGCAGCAGCTCGGCGTACGACGCCACCCGCTGCTCGGAGAACTGGCCGCCCTGCAGCGCCTCCGAGGCGGAGGTGGACCCGGCCGTCGAGACGAAGAACTGAGTGGTGGACGTGTACAGCGGCGTCGACTGCGCCACCAGCAGCGCCGCGGCGGCGCCGCCGAGCAGCAGGCCGAGCAGCGGAAGCCACCAGCGCGCTCGCAGCGCGCCGGCGATGTCCTTGGCTTCCATCCGGATCCCCCTCCGAGTCGGCGGCACTGCAGTGATCGATGCCGCGCGGCCGGAACTGTAGGTGGCTCCGGGGCTGTCCGACCCCGTCTCGGCGGACGACCTGACCCCATGGGGTCGAGGTCCCGTCGGCGTCTGCTCCCTTGGAGTGAGACCCCCATCAGATTGCTCGCAATGCATCATCCGGGACCACACGCTCGCAAGGCCCAGCCGCATCCGTCGGAGGGGACGACCCGTCCGTCCGGCGGCCGCGCGAGCAGGAGCACGTGGCATGGAGAACGACTCCCACGTCGCCGAGGTGGCCCTCACCGAACTCCTCGACCTCGGTTCGGAGGACTTCCTCGTCGACCGGGGCGACCCGCCGACGCTGGACCTGCGGGGGCACAGCGCGCTCCTGGTCGCCTCCACCGGGGGACACCTCAGCGAGCTGTACCGCCTGGCTGCGGTCATGGCGCCCGAGGACTCGTCCTGGGTCACGTTCGACACCCCGCAGAGCCGCTCGGTGCTCCGGGGCGAGCGGGTGACCGTCGTGCCCTACGTCGGCCCGCGCGACCTGCGCGGGTCACTGGCCGCCATGACCACGCTCTGGCGGGTCCTCCGGCTCGAGCGCCCGGACGTCGTGGTCAGCACCGGTGCCGCCGTCGCGATCAGCGCTTTCTTGGCCGCGCGTCTGCTCGGCATCCCGTGCGTCTATGTCGAGAGTCTCGCCCGGATGCAGGGGCCCTCCCTGACCGGCCGGATCGTAGCGGCCCTCCGCCTCGGCCGCCTCTACACCCAGCACGCGTCCTGGGCGACGGGGGTCTGGCAGCCGTACCGCAACGTCCTCGCCGACTTCCTCGCCCTCCCGCTCGAGGCCGGACGCCGGACCGAGACACGGCCGCGCCTGTTCGTCACGCTCGGCACCATCCGCCCCTACCGCTTCGACGCGCTCGTCGACGCCGTCCTCGCCAGCGGCCTGGCCGACGAGCGCACCGTGTGGCAGCTCGGCTCGACCACCCGCGACGACCTGCCCGGCCGCACGTTCGCCTCGATGGATGCGGCGGAGTTCGCTGCCTGCCTCCGGGAGGCCGACGTCGTGGTCGCTCACGCCGGAGTGGGCACGGCACTCGCGGCCCTCGAGAACGGCGTGTACCCGGTGCTCGTCCCCCGGCGGGCGACACGCGGCGAGCACGTCGACGACCACCAGGCGGAGATCGCCGGCCTCCTCGCGGCGAACGGCCTGGCGTCGGTCCTCGAGGTCGAGCGCCTGGACGCCCCCGCTCTGCGCCGCGCCGCCGGGCGCCGGGTGATCCCCTCCCCATGGGGCCAGGTGGCATGACGGGACCTGCGCCCCTGCGCATCCTGCACCTCACCGACAGCCTCGGCGTCGGTGGGCTCGAGCGCGTGGTCGTGACCCTGGCCGGGCAGCTGGCCACCCGGGGCCACGACGTCACGGTGGCCGCCGAGCCCGGCGGAGCTCTGTGGGCGGAGCTGCCCGACGGCGTCACCCGCACCCTCGCCCCACTCCGGCGGGGCGCCACCGACCGGCTACGGCACGCCCTGTGGCTGGTCCGTGTGGTGCGGTCCGGAGAGTTCGACGTCGTCCACGCCCACCAGCGCGGCGTCGCACTGCTCGCCCGTCTGGCCCGGACGGGTCTGCGCACCCGCGTCGTCGAGCACGTCCACAACGTCTTCCCGGCGACCGCCGCGGCCCGTCTCGTGTCCTTCCGCGGCGACGTCCTCGTGGCCTGCGGGGACGCGGTGGCCGCCATGCTCGTCCGCGACTTCGGGCGATCTTCGGCGCGGGTCACCACGGTCCCCAACGCCGTCCCCGACACCGGATCGGGCCGTGACCGGACCCTCCCGGTCACCACCGGACGACGGCCGACCGTGCTCGCCGTCGGCCGGCTGTCCCCGCAGAAGGACCCGCTCCGCTTCATCGACGCCGTCGCCGAACTCAATCACGGCATGCAGGCGGTCGACGCCATCTGGATCGGAGAGGGAGAGCTCCTCGAGGAGTGTCGCCGGCAGGTGCGCGAGCGGGACGTGCCGGGGCTCCGCTTCCCCGGGCCGTCCGACGACGTCCCGGGCCGGCTCGCCGAGGCCGACCTCGTGCTTCTCACCTCCCGGTGGGAGGGGCTCCCGCTGGTGCTCCTCGAGGCCGCGGCCATGGGCCGCGCGGCCGTCGTCCCCGACGTCGGCGGCTGCGGCGAGGCCGTCGAGGACGGCGTCACGGGTCTCGTCTACGACGTCGACGCCGACGCGGCCACCATCGCCGCGACCGTCGGCAAGGTGCTCGACCCCGACACGCTCACCGGGATGGGCGCGTCCGCACGGACGCGCTACCTCGGCCGGTACATCTTGGGGGTCCACGTCGACCGGGTCGAGGAGGTCTACCGCCGTGTCCTCGCCCGCTGACCCCGCCGACCACACCGCCCGGCCGCGCGCCCTGGCGGTCGTCACCTTCTTCCCGTGGCCGCTGGACCACGGCGACGCCCTGCGCCGCTTCATGGTCCTCGAGGGGCTCGCCGCCACCACCGACCTCACGGCCGTCTGCGTGCGGCGTCCCGACACGACCGACGCCCAGGTCGCCGAGCTGCGCGACCGGCTCCCCGGCGTCCACGTCCTCGCCCTCGCCCCGTGGCAGCGCGACCTCGGCACGCCGGCGGCCCGCCTGGGGCGCATCGTTCGGGGCCTGTCCCGGGCCACCCCGCCCTGGGTGTTCCGCCAGTGGAGCCCGGAGCTGGACGCCGCCCTGGCCGAGGCCGGCAGCGGACACGACCTCGCCGTCCTCGTCGGGGAGCCGGGAGGACTGGCGGCGGGCCGGGTGCACGCCACCCGGGTGATCTGGGACAAGTCGAACGTGCTGACCGCGACCGACCTCGACGCGCTCTCCACCGTCTCCTCGCCGATCGGGAAGTTGCGGGCGCTGACGGCGCTGCCGCTGCACTGGGCCTTCGAGCGGCGGGTGCTGCGCTCGGTGGACGAGGTCGTCGTGACCTCCGCCGAGGAGCGCGAGCGGCTGCGCCGGTTCTTCGGTGACCGGCCGGCCGCCGTCCTGCCCTCCGCGGTCGACGCGCCCCCGCCGGCTCCCGGCACGGACCCGGCGGGACGTGTCCTGTTGTGGATGAGCACGCTGAGCTACACGCCGAACTGGGACGGGCTGCAGCGCTTCCTGCGCGCAGCCGGCCCCGAGCTGGAGCGGGGCGGCTGGACGCTCCGGGTCGTCGGCGCCGGCGGCTCGGCCGCCCAGGCCGAGGAACTCGCCGGGCACCCTGCCGTCGACTACCGCGGCTTCGTCCCCGAGCTGGCCGACGCCTGCGCGGGCGTGGCCGCGGGCGTCGTGCCGGTGTGGGCCGGGGCGGGCGTGAAGCTCAAGACGCTCACCCTGATGGCGCTCGGCGTCCCGCTGGTCGCCACGCCCGTCGCCCTCGAGGGGATCCCGCACGAGGCCGCGGCTGCCGTCGTGCGGACGCCGGAGGACTTCGCCGGTGCCCTGGCTGGACTGACCCCGCAGGACCTCGCCACGGCGGCCGCCCGCGGCCGAACCGTCGTCGAGCAGCAGTTCTCCCGAGCGGGATTCCTCCGCGGCGTGGCCGAGCTGGTGGAGGGCACCCGCGCCTGACTGTGGCCGTCAGCCGACCGGGACGGCGCCCTGCGCGGGTTCCCCGGCGGCGGTCCGCTCCACCGCGGTGGGCCGGGCCAGCACCGCGGCCGTCACCACCAGCAGCAGTCCGAAGTAGCCGAGGAACGACTGCTCGCTGATGCCGTACAGGAGCAGGCAGATGGTGATCACCGCCGGCCAGGCCGGCAGCGAGCCGTCCTCTCCGCGCAGCAGCGCCCGTCCGGCCGTGACCAGGACGCCGAGGACGGCGAGCAGGAGCAGCACGAGGCCGACGATGCCGGTCTGGGCGAGCGCGTCCAGGTAGCTGTTGTGCGCGTGCGGGAAGTCGAAGTGCGCGGTGGCCCACATGGCGCGCGTCTCCACCGAGTCCGGCGTCCACAGCGCCTGCCAGCCGTAGCCGACGTCCGGCCTCGCGGCGATGTAGGGCTCGACGGCCGCCCAGATCACGGTGCGCCCGGTCAGCGTGTCGTCCCGGCCGAGCAGCCCGGTGACGAACTCGACGGTCGCCGCCACGTTGAGCGCGACCGCCGCTGCGGCGGCCCCGAGGACGCCCAGGGCCAGCCCTTTGGCGGACCGCGACCAGTGGCGGGCGTGGGTCACCGCCAGCATGAGCAGCGCGCAGACCGTGGTGACGGCCAGCCCGGTCCCGCTCTCGGCGGCCGTCAGCGTGATCAGCGCGACCGCGGTCCACGCGAGCGAGGACCCCCGGCCGGGCGCCTCCGGGGAGAGAGCCAGGAACAGGAAGGTCAGAGCGGCGAGGGCGAGGACGAAGGCAGCGTTGTTGCGCTGGGCGAACAGGCCGGTCCAGGCGCCGGAATGGTAGGCCTCCTGCTCGGTCCCCACCGCCGGGAGCGCGAGGTACATGACCCACCCCAGGCCGATGAGCAGCTGCAGGGCCGTCGCCAGCGCGCGCACGACGGTCAGCCGGGGCAGCCGTGCCGCCAGCGAGCACAGGGCCAGGCTGGTCGCGGCGGTGATCAGCACCCCGCGCACGGTCTGGCCCGGTGCGACCGACCACGCCACGGTGACCGCGCACCAGGCGATGAAGCCGGTGAGGGCCAGGGACGGACGGCGCAGCGGACCGACGAGCGCGGCGTAGCCGACGGCCAGCAGCGCGACGGCGAAGACCACCGGCCCGCTCCCCGGGAACGGCGCCGCGGCCGTGACCGCGAACAGGAGCGTGAGGACGCGGGCGGCCAGCGGCACGGCGGGCTGCGCCGGCTCAGACGATGACGGGTACACGCCGGCGCTCCTCTCGATCAGCCGTGGCGAGCAGGACTCCCCAGACGGCCGTGGTGCCCGCGGCGACCGCCGCCAGCGCCCAGGTGCCGGCGACCGCGCCCGCACCGGCGGTCACGACGGCGACGACGACCAGGGACAGCGGCCCCAGGACCGTCCGCCAGCGCACCTGAGCCGCCAGCCGGCCCGTGACCCGCAGGCTCAGGCCCCAGCACCCTCCGAGCAGACCTGCGGCCGCTTGCACCGCCAGGGGCCAGACGAAGGGACGGGCCTCGTCCCAGCCCTCCCCGACGAGCACACGGGCGAGATCCCCTGGGAGAAGGGCGACGACGAGCCCGTACAAGAGGAGGCCGGCCATGCCCGCCAGGCCGAGCAGGGTGCCGAGACGGACCGTGGCGGCGTGGCCCTGGACGGCGGCCCGCTGCGCGAGCAGCGGCTGCAGCGCGGCGAGCAGACCGGTCGTCGCGACGGCGGCCGCCCCCAACCAGATCTGCCCCTTGCGGATCGCGGCCATGTCCAGTGGCCCGGCGAGGGCGGCGATGACGAGCGTGGCCCCCTGGGCGGTGGCCTGGGTCAGGGTGAAGTCGAGGAACAGCGGTGTCGCCAGCCGCCGGTTCCGCTGGAGCCAGCCGGGCCGCAGCGCGGGGGTGAGCGAGACGCCGGTGCGCCGTAGTCCGTAGGCGATGCCCGGGATCGTGCCTGCCGCCCACGCCGCGAGGCACAGCGGCGCGGACACGGGGTGCGGGACGACCGCGGCTGCGGCCGCGAGCGCGCCGAGAGAGGTGCCGGTCCAGAGGGCGTTGTTGACCAGGGCGTGCTGGCTGGCGCCGCGGGCGTACTCGATCCAGCGCAGGTGGTCCTGGAGGCACAGCAGCGGGAGGGCGGCCGCGGCGACCAGCACGGTGGTCAACCCCTCGCCGAAGCCGGCGACGAACCCCACGACGGTCGCCAGGACGGCGATCCCGCCGCCCAGCGCCCCGGACAGCCGCACGACCGACGTCGTCGAGTCCTGTACGTCCGCCGGCGACGCGCCACCGTCCCGGATGCGCAGCACCAGAGCCTCCCCGTGGCCACTGCGCGCGGCCATGGTGGCGAGCAGCAGCACGAGCATCGCCGTGGCGAAGACGCCGAAGCCGGTCAGCGAGCAGAGGTGGGCCGCCAGCACGCTGACGCCGAGGTTGCCGATGCTCGAGACGGCGGAGTCGGCGAGCCCGAGGGCCAGACGACCGGCGGTGCGGTCCGTGCGCGCGCCCATGCTCCCCCTCCGGCCGGTCCCGACCGCCGGAGCGATGCTCGAGGGTCCTGGATCGATGATCGGCGTCCTACCGGCGGCGCACAGCCCCCCGTCACCTCTTGGGATGAGGTGCGGCGGCCTTGGGACGGCTCCTCCTGAGCGCGCGTCTCGACGGGACGCTGCGTCCGCGTTGTGCAGCCGGCGCTGCCGCCACCGGCAGCGCGGGAACCGTCCGCCGGCCGACGGGGACGAACAGAACCGTGGGCCAGGAGCTCACCTAGTCGGCGACGGCGAACCGGACAAACCGGCTGTCGCGGCTGATCTCCCGCCAGAGCACCGTCCCGACCATCTGCGCGCCCGCACCAGTGGGGTCCGTGACCCACGCGCCCAGCGTCCCCAGCGTGACGCCGGACGGGTTCTGGTACCTCGTCGAGTCCGACGAGTGGAACGGCCGCTGGACACCGGCGAACTCGTTCATGAACGGCGACGTCCCCGGCGGCCCGTACATCCACAACACCGACGTCGCGGTGCCCGTCTGCCGCTGAGGGCGCCTCCGGGCCCCTGAGCCTGCGCACTGCCTCGCCCCCTCCTCGACCCGCCAGCCGACGGTTGGGAGGCACCGCTGAGCGCGGATCACGCGTCAGCCGGCGGAGCACCCGATCGGGTGGCCGACGACCGATCGGGGGACCCCGTGCGGGGCTGATGTCCACCCATGGCCTTGATCGCGGTCGCTCCCCCGGGATAGGAGCCACGTGGTCGACGGTTCGCCGACCGTTCGGAGCACGCCCGAGACCGCGGAGACACCCCATGACGCCAGCACCGCTCGACCGGCACGCGCGTACCTACGTCGCGGGCCATCGGGGGCTCGTCGGGAGCGCCGTCCTCCGCCGTCTCCAGGGGCTCGGCTTCACCGACCTGCTGACCCGGAGCTCCGATGAACTGGACCTCCGTGACGGCGCGGCCGTGGACGCCTTCTTCGCCGCCCACCGCCCCGCCACCGTCGTGCTGGCGGCCGCCAAGGTCGGCGGCATCATCGCCAACTCGACCTATCCGGCCGACTTCATCTCCGACAACCTGCGGATCCAGGTCAACGTCCTGGACGCCGCGGCGCGCTACGGCACCAGCAAGCTGCTGTTCCTCGGCTCGAGCTGCATCTACCCGAAGTTCGCCGCCCAGCCGATCCGCGAGGACTCGCTGATGACCGGCGCGCTCGAGCCGACCAACGACGCCTACGCCATCGCCAAGATCGCCGGGATCCTGCACATCCAGGCCCTGCGCCGCCAGCACGGCGTCCACTACATCTCCGTGATGCCCACCAACCTGTACGGGCCCGGCGACAACTACGACCCGATGAACAGCCACGTCATCCCCGGGATGATCCAGCGCTTCCACGAGGCCGCCCGCACCGGTGCGCCGTCGGTGACCATCTGGGGCACCGGCACGCCGCGCCGCGAGTTCCTCCACGTCGACGACCTGGCCCGCGCCTGCGTCCACCTCCTCGAGCACTACGACGAGCCGGAGACGATCAACGTCGGCACCGGGGAGGACGTGACCATCCGCGAGCTCGCGGAGCTCGTGGCCGACGTCGTCGGCTACCGGGGTGAGCTCGTGTTCGACACGTCCAAGCCCGACGGGACGCCCCGCAAGCTGCTCGACGTCAGCCGGATCACCGACCTCGGGTGGGCGCCGACCACCGGGCTGCGCGAGGGGCTCGCTGACAGCTACGCGTGGTTCTGCGACAACGTCGCCCCCGAGCGCATGTCCGAGGCCTCCTGACGCCTCGGCGCCGGCGCGGTCGACCCCTTGGGGGGAGACGGCGCTCCACTCCCCGCGCGCTGCGGACGGGACCCCCGGTCGGGTGATGGCCGGATCCACGAGTGCATGGCCTCATGGCTCCGGCCCGCCGTGCTCCCAGCCGGCCGGACAGACCAGAGAGGAGGCACGATGACCGGGCTCCGCGTGCTCGTCCTCGGTCTGAACTACGCCCCCGAGACCACCGGCATCGCGCCCTACACCACCGGGATGGTGCGCTTCCTGGCCGACGCCGGGCACGAGGTCCACGCCGTCACCGGCCTCCCGCACTACCCCCAGTGGTCCCTGTCCGAGGGGTATGCCCCCCGCACGTACCGGACCGTCGAGGACGGTGTCCACCACCTCCGGGTGCCGCACCCGATCCCCCGGACCCCGTCCGGCCGCACCCGCATCCTCATGGAGGCGGCCTTCGCCGCGCGCGCCGCCACCGTCCGGGTGCCCCGGCCCGACGTCGTCCTCGCCGTGAGCCCGGCACTGCTCACCGTCGCTGCCGCCCTGGGGCGGCGGCTGACCGGCGGCACCCCTGTCGGCGTCGTCGTCCAGGACCTCTACAGCCGCGCCGCGGTCGAGGTCAGTGCGCTGACGGGCCGCGAGGCCGCGGCCACCGCCGCGCTCGAGCGCCGGCTGCTCCGCGCCGCCGACGGCGTGGCGGCCATCCACGACCGCTTCCGCGAGTCGCTCGTCCGCCTCGGCGTGGACGACGACCGCATCACGACCATCCGGAACTGGACCCACGTCCGGTCCGCGACCGGCGACCCCCTCGCGCTGCGCCGGGAGCTCGGCTGGCGCGATGACGAGGTCATCGCCCTGCACGCCGGCAACATGGGCGCCAAGCAGGGGCTGGAGAGCGTCGTCGAGGCGGCCCGGACGGCTCAGGCCCGCGGACTGCCGGTGCGCTTCGTGTTCCTCGGCGACGGTCACCAGCGGCGCTCCCTGGAGACATTGGCCGGGGACCTGCGCACGCTGCAGTTCCTCGACCCGCTGCCGGACGGCGTGTTCGAGACCGCGCTGCGCGCCGCCGACGTGCTGGTGCTCAACGAGCGGCCCGAGATCGCCGAGATGTGCGTTCCCAGCAAACTCACCTCCTACTTCGCCGCCGGCCGGCCGGTCGTCGCCGCGACCTCGCCGCTGAGCGCGAGCGCCGCCGAGATGACCGCCTCCGGAGGCGGCCTCCGCGTCGCGCCCGCCGATCCGGCCGCCCTGCTCGACGCGGTGGTCCGGATCGCCGGGGACGACGCGCTGGGCCGCGCCCTCGCCGCGTGCGGGCGCGCCTTCGCCCGCGACGTCCTCGACTCCAGCGCCGCCCGCGACGCCTACGTCCGCTGGGTCGAACAGCTCGCCGGGCGGCGCCCGGTCTCCCGGGCGGAGGCGGCGTGAAGGTCGCCGTCGTGCACAGCTTCCACGCCGCCGACGTCCCGAGCGGTGAGGACGTCGTCGTCCGCGCTCAGGTCGAGGCGCTGACGGCCGCCGGACACGAGGTCACGCTGGTCAGCCAGTCCCACGACGAGCGACGGCGCCGGCGCAGCTACCGCCTGGAGGCGGCCGCGACGATCGCGACCGGCCTCGGCCCGGACCCGACGGCGCAGCTGCGCGCCGCCGCCCCTGACGTCGTGCACGTGCACAACCTCTTCCCCAACTTCGGCACCCGCTGGCTCGACCGCTGGACGGGCCCGGTGGTCGCCACGCTGCACAACTTCCGGCCGATGTGCGCCGCCGCGACCCTGCTGCGCGACGGGCACCGCTGTACCGACTGCCTCACCGACCGCTGGGCCGGGCTGCGACACGGCTGCTTCCGGGATTCCCGCATCGCGACGCTCCCGCTCGCGGTCGCCGGGCGGCACGGTGCTGCCACCGGTCCCGTCGTCCGCCGGGCCGACCGGTTGGTCGCCATCTCGCAGCGCGCCGTCGACGAGTTCGCCGTCGCCGGGGTGGACCCGGCGCGCTTCACCGTCGTCCCCAACGCCGTCGCCGACGTCCCGGGCGCGTCGCCGGCCCCCCCGGGATCGGCGCGGTGGCTCTTCCTCGGCCGGCTGTCGGCGGAGAAGGGCGTCCGAGAGCTGCTGGAGCTGTGGCCCCAAGGCGTGGAGCTGGACGTGGTCGGCGACGGTGAGCTGGCCGGTGAGCTACGCGCCCGCCCAGGGGTGCGGCTGCTCGGCGGCCGGACCAACGCCGCGGTCCGCGCGCTGCTGCCCGGCTACACCGGCCTGGTCGTGCCCAGCCTCTGGCCCGAGGCCGGCCCGCCGCTCACCTACGTCGAGGCGCTGGCGGCCGGCGTCCCGACCGTCGCCTGGGCGGGCAACGGCGCGGCCGACGACGTCACCCGGCACGGCACCGGCGCCGTCGTGCCCCGTGAGCCGGCCCGCGACGAGCTCGCCGCCGCACTCGCCGGAGTCGAACGCGACCGGGCCGCCCTCTCGGCGGCCTGCCGGTCGGCGTACGAGACGTACTTCTCGATCCCGGCGTGGATCGACAACCTGACGGCGGTCTACACGGCCGCGCAGCGCACGAGGGAGATGTCGCATGGCTGAGGCCGGAGCCGGCGCGTACGCACGGATCCTCGGCAGGCTGCTCGACGCCGGCGTGATCCAGCGGTCCGACCGGGTGTTCGTGCAGTTCGCCGGCGAGTTCGACCAGGCCGTCGCCGCGGACCTCGGGCTCGAGGACGTCGTCTTCGCCAACCTGGAGCCCGACTCCCCGTCGAGCCGGCTGAGCGGCGGGCTGACCACCGACGCGCACGCCGTCGACCTGCCCGACGGCAGCTTCGACCACGTGTTCGCCCACGCCGGGTTGCACCACTGCTCGCGGCCGCACCAGGCGCTGTACGAGATGTACCGGCTGGCCCGCAAGACCGTCGTCGCCGTCGAGAACCAGGACTCCCCGCTCATGCGGCTGGCCTGCCGCCTCGGCCTGGCCGGGGTCTACGAGCACGACGCGGTCCGCGACGGCGGCGGGGTCACCGGCGGCGTCGACGGCACCGCGGTGCCCAACCACGTCTACCGCTGGACCCGGCGCGAGGTGGTCAAGACCGTCGCCTCCTTCGATCCCGCGCACGCCGTGCCCGTCGAGTTCACCTCCGCGTGGCTGATCGGCAGCGACCGCGCCCTGACGCCCTCCATGCGCGGCCTGCTGTCGGGACGCCGCGCCGCCGTCCCGCTGCTCAACGCGGCGCTGAACGGCCTGGCTCGCCGCCAAGGCAACATCTTCGGCTTCGTCGTCCGCAAGGACCTCGCCGTCGAGCAGCCGTGGATCACCTCGCCCGCGACCACCCTCGGGAGCTCCTCGTGACCGTCCGTCCCCGCACCCTGCGCACCGCGCTCGCCGTGCTGTGCGTCCTCCTGCCCGGCGGCCTCCGGCGGTTCGTGCACACCCGGCTGCTGGGCTACCGCCTGCACCCGACCGCCTCGATCGGCCGGTCGATCGTCGACGTCGACTCCCTCGAGATGGGCGAGGGCGCCCGCATCGGCCACCTCAACCTGCTCCGCGGGTGCTCGGAGGTACGCATGGGTGACAGCTCCATCATCAACATGCTCGTCTGGGTGAACGCCGTCCGCGCCGACAAGGGCTACTTCGCCGGCCAGGACCGCCGACCCGCTCTGATCATGGGCCGGCACGCGGTGGTCACCGTGCTGCACTTCATCGACGCCTGCGACCTGGTCGAGCTCGCCGACTTCTCCGGACTGGCGGGCTACGGGATCATCGTGCAGACGCACGCGGTGGACATCGACACGGTGCGCCAGACGACGGAACCGATCCGGATCGGCCACCACTCGCTGGTCGCCAGCCGCTGCCTCCTGCTCCCGGGCACCGAGGTGCCCGACTGTGCGCTGATCGCCGCCGGCTCGGTCGTCAGCCGCAAGCTGACCGGCTCCCGGGTCTTCGCCGGGGTCCCGGCGCGAGGGGTGCGGGAGCTCGACCCGGAAGCACCGTTCTTCACGCGCACCACCTCGCAGATCTGGTGATCCCCACCCGCCGACGGGCGGCCGCCGGGATCGCCGACCAGGTCGTCAGCTCCGCCAGCAACTACCTCACGGCCTTCCTCGCCTCGGCCGTGCTCTCCCCCGACGACTTCGGCGGCTTCGTCCTCGCCTACGCCGTCGTCACCGTGCTGCTCGCCGGCGCCCGCGCGGTCGTCGGGGAGTCGCTGCTCGCGCACCTGCCGGCGACCGCTCCGGACCGACGGACGGCGCTGGAGCGCTCGGCCCTCGGCACCGCCGCCGTCCTCGGCGCCCTCAGCGCTCTGGTCTGCCTGGTCGGCGCGGTCCTCGTGCCGGCGCTGCTGGTCTTCGTGCCGTGGGTGCCGTTCGTGCTGCTCGCCGACGCCGCCCGCTACGTGCTGCTGGCCCGCGGCGACACCGTGCGCGCGCTCGTCGTCGACGGCGTGTGGGCGGTCGTGCAGCTCGCCGCTCTGGGTGTCGTCTGGGTGGCCGGCAGCTGGTCGGTCGGCCCGCTGGCCCTCGCCTGGGGCGCCGGGGCGTTGGCAGCCGCGGCCGCCTTCGCGCTGCCGGCCCGGCAGTGGCCCGTGCACCCCGGGGCCTGGGTACGGGAGAGCCGTTACCTCTCCGGTTGGCTCACCCTCACCTCGGTGCTCGGCCAGGTGCAGGTCTATGTCGTCCTGCTGCTCGCCGGCGCCGTGCTGAGCGAGCGGGACACCGCCGGCCTGCGCGCCGTGCAACTGCTGGTCTTCCAGCCCGCGGTCACGCTGATGGCCGCGCTGCTGGTCCTGCTGACCCCGGTGCTGGCCCGCCTCTCGGCCGCCGGGGACGACGCTGCCCTCCGCCGCGCCCGCCGTGTCGCGACGATCGCCATGGCCGGCGTGGGCCTGGTCGTGCTGCTCGCGATCCCGCTGCGGAACGTGCTGCTGGAGGCGCTGTTCCCGCAGTACACCGGCTTTGCCGACCTGGTCGCCCCCATCGCCCTGCAGACCGCGATCGCGGCGCTGACCGTGCCGCTGCAGGCGCAGCTGCGCGGCGACCGGCGCGGTCGCGCCCTGTTCGGCCAGCAGCTCGTGCAGTTCACGACCCTCGTGGCCGCAGCCGTGCTCGGCATGGCGCTTGGCGGGGTGGAGGGGCTGGCCTGGGGCCTGGTGGCCGCGACCGCGCTCGCCCTCGTCTCGATGGCGCTGGGCGCCCGCCGGCCCGCTACCGTGACGGTTCCTCCGGCGGCCGCGGGGGTGCCCTCGTGACACGCCGGTGGACGGCCCTGCTCGTGCCGCCGCTGGTCGCGGCCGTGGTCGCCGGTGTGCTGCTCGCCGACGTCCCCCGCGTCGCCGGTCTGAGCGTGCTGGTCGCCGTCGTCGTCCTGCTCGCGGTGGGTGCGGTCGCCGCGGCGCTCCGGGGTCCGGACGCCGTCGGCCTCGCGCTCCTGACCGTCGCGGTCGGTGCCGCCTCGTGGAACGGCGCCGGCATCGGCGGCTTCCAGGTCGCGCACCTGGCCCTGGCCGCCGCCACCCTCGTACTGGTCACCGTGGCGGTCGTGCGGAAGCGCTCGCTCGCCGTCCCCCCGTGGGCCGTCGTGCTGCCGGCCGCGATCGTGCTGGTGTTCGCCGCCTCCGAGGTCTGGCCCACCGCCGACTCCTACCTCGAGCGGCGGGTGCAGGTGCCGATCCCCGCCGTCATCGCCGCGACGCTGCCGACCTGGCACGCGGCGAACGTCCTCGGCGCCGTGGGATGGCTGATCTCCGCGGCCGCCCTGCCGCTCGCGGCCTGCCTCGCAGTCCGGGTGCGGCCCGCCATGGCCGGCCGCCTGGCCGACGCCTGGGTGCTCGGCGCGGCCGTCAGCGCAGCTGTCGCGCTCACCGACGCGGTCGGCGTCACCCGGATCAGCGCGGCTCTCATCCCGGTCATCGACATCGGCGGCCGCCAGGCCGGGCTCAGCGCCCAGCCCAACCACCTGGCCGTGGCCATCGCGCTGGTCGCGCCGGTCGTGACCTGGCGGGTCGTCACCACGTCGACTCTCGCCCGCGGGGCCGCGTGGCTCGGCGTCGGCGCCGTGCTCGCCGGTGGCCTCCTGGTCAGCGGCAGCCGCGGCGGGCTCGTGGGCGCGGCCGTCGGCGTGTTCGTGACCCTGTGCGTGCTGCCTGCCGGGCGGCGGCTGATCGTGCCGGCGGCCGGCCTGCTGCTCGGTGCGGCCGCGGTGACGGTCGCGGTCGCGCCGGACTCGGTCACCGGTCTGGCGGAGTCGCTCCGCCTCACCGGCGCGGCCAGCGCGGCGGAGAGCGACTCCATCCGCGCCGGAATCGCCGACCAGGCCCTCGTCGACTTCGGGCACTCGCCGTTCCGCGGCATCGGGCTGCCCGTGATCGCCGACGGCCACAGCATCTACCTGCAACTGCTCGCCGCCGGTGGCGTGCTCCTCGCGCTCGCATTCGCCCTCGCTGTCGTCGGATGCGCCCTCGACGCCCGGGCGCTCGCCCGCCGGCAGGGCGACCTGCCGCGCGTCCTGCTCGTCGCCCTGGGCGTGTGGCTGCTCGTCGGTCTCGTGGAGAACCAGCTCACCGACGTCTATCTCTACGTCCCCTTCGCCCTGCTCGCCGGCCTCTGCGCACTCCCGCAGCCGGCGGGCACCGCCGCTCCGCACCGTGTCCTGTCCTTCTCGGGAGGTCCCTCATGACGTTCTCCGCCCTTCTGACCGCCCTCCGGCGGCACTGGGTCCTGCTGGTCGCCTCCGTGCTCGCCGGCCTGATCGCCGCGGCGGCCGTGGTGGTGTTCAGCCCGCGGGTCTACGCCGGGACCGCCAGCGTCTACGTCACCGCCGTGGGCGGGTCGGGCGAGGCGACGGCGACCTCCCTGCAGGACGCCTACCAGGGCACCCTGCTCGCGCAGCAGAAGATCAAGTCCTATCCGGGTCTGGTGCTCAGCGACCGGGTGCTGTTCCCGGTCATCGACCGGTTCGGCCTCGACGACTCGACCTCCGAGCTCGCCGACCGGGTGTCGGTGGTCGCCGACGGGGAGAGCACCCTGCTCCGCGTGACCGTCGAGGACCGCTCCGCCGAGCGCGCGGCAGACCTGGCCAACGCCATCACCACGGAGTTCATCGACGTCGTCGACGAGCTCGAGCAGCCCGGCGGGCGCCCGGCGCAGGTCAGCGTCGAGGTGGTCGACGAGGCCCGGGCCAGCGACGACCCGGTGAGCCCGCGGGTGGCCCTCACCCTCGCCGTCGGCCTGGCGCTCGGCGTCCTGCTGGGCTGCACCGCCGCCGTGGTGCGCGAGGCCTCCGCGCGCCGGTCCGACGGATCCGCCGAGGAGCCGCCGACGCAGTCCCCCGCCTCCGGTCCGCACAGGCACCGGCAGGAGGACCAGCTGGGAGCCCCTCTCGTGGAGCCGCGTGTCTGACGGCGCCCGGTGGTCCCGGCGGGCGGTCCTGCTCGCCGGGATCGGCGTCGCCGCGACCGCCTGCACCTCGCGGATCGACGGTGCGGGGCGACCGGCCGCTGCGCCACCGGACATCCCGGTACGCCTGACCACCCGGTGGGACGGGAAGCCGGACGGCCCGCTGCCCGCCACCGGCGACGAGGGCGTCCCGATCGTGGTCGCGCTGGCGGCGACCACCGCCGAGCCGACGGTGCAGGACGGCGCCCTGGTGAGCAACCTGCCGGCGAGCTCCGCCGGCGCCGCCTACGTGCAGCAGGACCTCGGCCGGCCGGTCACCCGCATCGGCGCCCGGTTCGGCTTCGGGCCCGGCAGCGCGTCCGGGTCGCTGGCGCTCATCGCGTTCAACCGGACCGACCCGCCGACCGCGCACTGCCACATGGTCTTCGCGCCGGACCGGTGGATCGCCGGCATCGTCACCGAGGACGGCGTCGTCGAGGTGACCACCCGGCCCTACCGGTCAGCGGTGCCGCAGGACGGCAGCGAGGTCGAGGCCGACGTGCGGTTCGCCGGGACGACGGCCTGGGTGACCGCCCCCGACGGCACGGTGACCACGCTCGATGACCCGCGGTTCACCCCGACCGGCGCGGCGGCCTGCTGGGAGTTCTACAAGAACGACCCGACCGCCGCCGACGTCCGCCTCTACGAGACCTGGGCAGGCTGAGCCGTCAGCTCGCGACCCGGAGCTCCCAGATGACCAGGTCGACCTGCCCCTGCACGCTCCCCCGGTAGACCTCGCGCGCGCCACACACGTCGATCGTGGCCGTGGGGCCCAGCCCGAAGTACGGCTCGGCCGGCCGGCAGGTCTCCACCTCGCCGGGGTGGAGCAGCCGGGCGTAGTGCGTGACGCCCAGCGACTCCAGGTACGCCGGCACCGTGCCGTCCTGCAGCGCGTCGAGGTAGTCCGGCGACCCGACCAGGCCCTCGAGCTGGACGACGGGGTGGGTCGTGGAGGCCGCCAGTGAGCCGGCCCAGTCGCCCATCGCGAGGACGGCGTCGTCGGGCAGCGACTCGTCGGCCCAGGTGCCGGCGTCGATGTCGCGCGTGGTCGGGTCGGCGTCCGGGTCCCGCTGCCCCACGACGGTGGCCTCGTGCAGGAGCGTCACGGCGAGGAACGCGGCCAGCACCGTGGCGACCGCCGGCCGGAGGAACCGGACGTCCGCGAGCCGCGCGCCGACGACCCCCGCCGACAGCACGAGCGCGACGACGCCGAAGGAGAAGTACCAGCCCTGCAGCTCCCACGAGGAGGCGACCGCGTAGTACGCGAGCTGCCCGAGCTGGGCGGCGAGCAGGACGGCGATGACCGTGCCGAGGTCACCCGCCCTGTCGCGCACCGGCTCCGGCAGTGCCGACCGGCGGGCGGGCGCGAGCAGCCAGAGCGCGAGCGCGGCACCGGCGACCACCGTGACGCCGAGGAGCATCGGCACCGGCCCGAGCTGGCCGTAGAGCAGGAAGTCGCCGACCACCGACCAGTTGCGGCCCAGCGGCCCGAGCTGCTTGGCGAGGCCGCTGACCGGCACGGGGACCCCGAACGCGGCCTGGTTGACCGCGGCGTAGACCGCCAGCGCGACCGCCGTCGGCGCCACGAGGACGACGACCGCGCCGATCCGCCGCCACCGGGAGAGCCCGACCACTGCGAGGACGCCGAGGAGGACGGCGGTGTCGAGGCGGCTGAGGACGAGGACCGCGAGGAGGACACCGAGCAGCGCGACGTCCCGGATCCGCGGCGCACCGGGCCGCAGCAGTCCGCGCCGCAGCAGGAGCAGCACGGCGGCGAGCAGCACCGCGACGACCAGCGCGTTCTCGCACCCGGTCCACCACCGGGCGTGCGGCAGCAGGACCAGCAGCGCGGCCGGCGCACCGGTCGCGCCGAGGACGTCGCGGCTCAGCCGGTGCAGGAGCAGCAGCGCCAGCCCCCAGAGGACGACGAGCAGCACCATCGTCACGACGTAGGCGCCCGGCCGGTCGACCCCCGTGACGCGGAAGGCGCCGGAGAGCAGGAGGAACCACAACGGCTGGTAGCCGTTGGTCCCCTGCAGGCCGTCGAACGTCGACCCGTTCCCCTGCGCGAGGTTGAGCGCCGTGAGCACGTAGTAGTGCAGGTCGTCGGAGTTGAAGGCGAGGATGCGGAAGCGGTCCGGCGTGGTGACGACCGTGACCAGCTTGACGAGCCCGATCAGACCGCCGACGAGCCAGAAGGCCGCTGTCGGGAACCGCGGCGGCGCGCCTCGGGCTCCGACGTCGCCGGAGACGTCACCCCTGGCCTCGTCGGCTCCGTGCCACTGCCGCGTCATCTCTCACCTCCCGCTGCGGTCGGCTCGAGGCGACGCTGCGTGACCACTTCCAGCCCGGTCGATCGAACCAGGCAGCGTGCGTCTGGCAGTCACACCGGCGGGAGGTGTCACCCGAGCGGGGTAGCTCCGGCCGCAGGACCGTCCCGGTCCTGGTCACGGCCCTAGGGTGGCGAGCCTGTCGGTTCCGCATACGGACGGTGGTCGTGGGTCGCATCCTGCTGTACGAGCTCAACGAGGTGCCGTGGGAGCTCGTCGACCACCACGTCGCCCGTCGGCCGGGCGGCGCGCTGGCGACCGCCCTCCGGGACGGAGTCGCGGCCACGACGGTCTGCCACGACCCGGTCGAGCTGCAGCCGTGGCGGACGTGGCCCTCGTTCCACACCTCCTCGTACACCGACGAGCACCGGTCGTTCGACCTGGGGCAGGACCCGGACACGTTCCGCGGCGAGAACCTCTGGGACGTCGCGGCCGCCGCCGGGAAGCGGGTCGGGCTCTTCGGAGCGATGCAGAGCTGGCCGGCGCGGGTGCAGCCGACCGGCGGGTTCCACGTCCCGGACACCTTCGCCCGGACGGCCGACACCGTGCCGGTCGGCCTGCAGCGCTTCCAGCGGTTCAACCTCGCCATGACCGCGGGCAACGCCTTCTCGTCGGACGCCGCGCTCTCGGCGTCCGAGATGATCCGCACCGGCGCCGACCTCGCGATCCGGGGGATGACCCCGCGCTCCGTGGCGACGCTCGTGCGACATCTCGCGCGGGAGCGGCGCGACGCCCGGCACAAGGCCGCCCGCCCGATGATGCAGGTGGTCCCGGCCTTCGACCTGTTCTGGCGGCTGCACCGGCGCGCGACGCCGGACCTCAGCGTCTTCTTCACCAACCACGTCGCCGGGATGATGCACCGGTACTGGGGCGACGCGATGCCCGGTTACGAGGCGGACTACCGGGCCGACGACGTCTTCGCCGGGCTGGTGCCCGCGGCGATGGACCTGTTCGACGACCACCTCGGCCGCATGCTGCGACACGCACGCCGGTCACCGGACACCACCGTGGTGATCGCCTCGTCGATGGGGCAGGGCGCCATCCCGTACAAGCCGATCACAGAGACCTACGTCGTCGCCGACCCCGAGCGGTTCGCCGCCGCCCTCGGGCTGGGCTCGGTGGAGGTCGGGCTGGCCATGTACCCCGGCACCTCCCTCCTGCTGCCGGACCCCGGCGCCGCCGCGGCAGCGGCCTCGGTCCTGGGCGCGCTGCGCACCGACCTGGGCCCGCTGCTGACCGACATCCGGGCCGAGGGGGTCACCGTCTCGTTCCGGATCGACTGGGACCTCACCGTCGGCGAGAGCGCGCTGCCGCGCCAGGTGCGCAGCGGAACGACATCGCCGACGTCCTGGCCGCTCGAAGAGCTCGGCATCGAGACGCGGACCCGGCTGGGGGGCGGGAACACCGCCTACCACGTCCCCGAGGGCATCCTCGTGATGGTCGGGCCGGGACTGACGGGCGGGAACGGGCGTCCCGAGGTGGACCTGCTGGACGTCGCTCCGTTCCTGCTCCAGCGCATGGGCGTCGGACCAGGAGCATCGATGCGCGGGGATGGCGAGCGACTCCACGCCGCCCTGACCGGTGCAGGCGCGACCGTCGGACCGCCGTGAGGCCGTGACGGCCTGACCGCCCGGTCAGGACCTCAGGAAGCCGTCCGGGTCCAGCCCGATGACCGCGGCAGCGCCCGCAGCGACCAGCCACATCGCCAGCGCCACGTACCGGCGCACTCCCCGAACCTGCTGCTCCCCCATCGTCAGCTCCCCCCATCTGCCGCCGGAGGCGGAGGTTATCGAGACGGTGCCCCGCGGCCCAGCCCCTTGTGAACGGTGGGAACCGTGAGCCGGTCGTTCAGTCGTGTGGCAGGTCCAGCGTCCGCGGCGCGCAGCTGTTGGCCAGCTGCTCCGCCGTCATCGTCGGGTAGAGGTCGGCGCACCAGGCCACGACGTCCTCGCTGCTGGTGAACCAGCCCGGGTCGGCGAGGGTGACCCAGTACGGCCGGCCGGCGCCGTCGACCGCGCGCTTGCCGAAGTCGGTGCTGGTCAGCAGCAGCACGTCCGCGGCGCCCCCGACCTCCTGAAGCAGCGCCTGGTGCTCGAGCAGGATGTCGGTGCCGTAGAAGACGTGGCTGCCGTTCGCGGCCACCTGCAGCGGGTCGGTGGTGCCGACGCTCTTGGAGGCGAGCTGCGCGACCCACCGCCCGTCCAGGTCGACGCGGGCCGCATCGGCCGCGGCGAGGGCGTCCAGCTCCGCCACCGCGTCGGCCTCCGGGTCCGCCGCCGGGCCGGTGCCGGTGCCCTCCTCGTCGTCGCCCACCGGCTGGACGTCGGCCGGCGACGTCACCCCGCCGCTGTGTCCGCCGAGGGCGCCGTCGGTGGAGCCGTCGCCGTCGGCCCCGGCGAGGAGGAACCAGGTCAGAGCGCCGATGCCGAGCACCAGGAACGCGACGAGCACGCCGATGAGGATCCCCAGCCCAGCGCCGCCGCGGCCGGCCTCCGGTTCCGGCTGCTGTCCGGGGACGACGACCGGGATGCCCTCCGGCGGCGTGGGCAGCGTCCAGCCCAGCGGCGGCAGGGCGCCGACCATCGCCGGGTACTCGCCGTAGCCCGCTCCCGGTCCCGCCTCCGGAGCGGCCGGGCCGGGCGCGGACGTCGACCAGCCCGGCGGTGGAGCCGACCACGCCGGCTGGCCGGTGACGGTCGGCGCGGCACGGCCGGAGCCGGCGCCCCGCTCGGGCAGAGTGGGCTCCGTGCCGTTGCTCGCCGGTCCGGCCGCGGGGTCCTCACCGTTGTGCGCCATGCCGCCGTCCCCCGCGCGTCCGTGACCCCGGACGACCCTCCCCTTCGGGCCGGGCACGTTCCGGTGTGCGCAGAGAGTAGTGGGCCGGGTCGGTTTCCCGGACTTTCACCGGGGTCCGCGGCGGACGACGCGCCGAGCCGCGCCCGCCGATCCTCGACGCGGCGTCAGCTCGCGGTCACGCTGAGCATCCTGCTGCTGCTCCTCCTGGCGGCCTGCGGCAGCGGCGACGATCCCCCGGCCGCCGATCCCTCCGCCGACGACGGCTCGAGCGCGCCGTCGTCCGCTCCGCCGCCGCCGGACCCCGAGGCGGAGGCCCAGGCGGCGCGGGAGGCGCAGGTCGACGCCGCGCTGGCCGGGCTGGACCGCCGTCGCCAGGTCGCCCAGCTGTTCGTCGTCGGCGTCCCCGCGGCCGACCCGTCGCCGACGGCGGTCGCGCTCGTCCGTGATCCCGGCGTCGGAGGCGTCTTCCTGCGGGGGCGCAGCAGCCTCCCGGCGACCGACTACGCCGCCGCCACCGCCGAGTGGGCCGCTCTCACCCCGGGGTTGCGGCCCTGGGTGGCGGTCGACCAGGAGGGCGGGCAGGTGCAGACGCTCTCCGGCCCGAGCTTCGCCGAGCTCCCGTCGGCCGTGGTCCAGGGCGCGCTCCCGCCCGACCAGCTCGCCGCGCTGGCCGACGGGCTCGGCGCCTCGCTCGCGTCGGCCGGCATCACCCTCGACCTGGCTCCGGTCGTCGACGTCGTCCCCGCCGGCACCGAGCGGCGCAACGGGCCGATCGGCGTGTTCGGGCGGCAGTACGGCTCGACCGCGGCCGAGGTCGTCCCCGCCGCGGGCGCGGTGATCGACGGCCTGGCCGCCCACGGCGTCACCGCCACCGTCAAGCACTTCCCGGGCCTCGGCCGGGTGGAGGGCAACACCGACGACGCGACCGGGGTGACCGACACCGTCACCACCCGCGACGACGAGCAGGTGGCTGCCTTCGGCACCCTGGCCGGCTCCCCCGCCGCGCCGTTCGTGATGACCAGCTCGGCGACCTACGCGCTGATCGACCCGACCGCGCCCGCGGCGTTCTCCTCCGTCGTCGTCACCGACCTGCTGCGCGGGGAGCTGGGCTTCGCCGGCGTCGTCATCTCCGACGACCTGGGCTCGGCCGAGGCCGTGCAGGACGTGGCCCCGGGCGACCGTGCGGTGCGGTTCCTCGCCGCCGGCGGCACCCTCGTGCTCACCGTGACGCCGGACGTGCTGCCCGCGATGATCGACGCCGTGCTGGCCCGCGCCGAGGCCGATCCGGCGTTCTCCGCGCAGGTCGACGACGCCGTCCGCACCGCCCTGCTGGCCAAGGCCGAGCGGGGGCTGCTCGGCTGACGGCGACCCAGGTCAGGACGGTGGCACCCCGCCGTAGACCTGGTACTCCGCGCCCACGGCGAGCACCCGCTGCCACGGCTGGGGTGGCGGCGAGGTGCCGTCGGCGTAGGCGAGCGTCGCGACGTAGCCGGGCACCTCGGCGCCCTGCGTGTAGCGCAGGCCCAGCTGCAGACGGAACTCCTCGGTGCCCCGGGCATCGATCCCGTCCCGGACGAGCTCCAGCAGGAGTCCCGTGCCGGCGAACGACGTGCCGAGGAACGTCGACCTGGTCGTCGGGGCGAACTCGACACGGACGACCGGCGGGTCGGCGGCCGTGGTCAGCCCGAGCCCGTCCAGGTCGTCGACGACCGCCGCCTCGAGTTCGACGACCTCGCCGGTCGGGTCCGTCGACGGCATCTCCGCGCAGGCGACGCCGACCCCGGTGACCAACACCGCAGTCGTCGCCAGCGCCGTCAACGGGACGCCGAGCACGACCTCCGCCCGCGACCCCTGCCCCGCCCACGCGACGGCCCGCCGGATGCCGAGCACCACCTCGGGGAGCAGGCCGAGGCCGACCGTCACCCAGGCCAGGACGCCGATGACGACCGTCCACCGCGTGATGTAGAAGAACGGGAGGCCCTCGAGCCGGGCGACGGCTGCCACGCCGGCGGCGGCCACGGCGAGCGTGAAGGCGCCCAGCCAGAGGACCTCCTCGCGGCGGCGGAGCGCGGCGACGACCAGGGACGCTCCGAAACAGAGGAGCCCGACCGCGATCGCCCATGCCGGCCACCGCTCCGGGAGCAGCGATGCCTCCGGCGGCTCCCCGCCGGTCAGGTACACGGGCAGCTTGCCGAACTCGTCGGCGACCACCCGCAACCCGGTCGGGAACCCGGTCGCCGCCTCGCCGGTGCCGTTCCGCAGGTAGTCGAGGAGCAGGTCGCCGTTGCGCGGGTCGCCGGTGACCTGCTGGATGATCGGCGGGAGCCACAGCACCAGGGCGATCCCGACGGCCGCACCCGCCGCGATCAGCCAGCGGCCCGCCGGTCGCGGGCGCGGCTTCCCGCCCCACTGGCCGGCCGGCAGCCGCCGGAAGCGCCGGACCCCCAGACCGGCGACGAGCACGACGCCGACCGCGACCACCGGCGCCAGGTAGCCGATGTGGGACTGCACGGCCAGCGACAGCGGGAGCACCGCGACGGGCAGCGCCCACGCGGAGCCGCGGACCGCGGCCCAGCACAGCAGCGCGCCGGCCAGCAGCGGCAGCACCGGCAGGAGGGGGTTCCAGGAGTCGTGGAGGAAGTCGGCGCCCAGCATCCGGACGCTCACCATCAGGACCAGCAGCGTCCAGACGGCGGCGAGGAAGCCTGCGTGCCGCCGGACCAGGAGCACGGCCGCGACCAGGCTGATCCCGGCCACGGCCAGGGCGCCCACCGCGAGGGACTCGTGGGCGCCGTCCAGCAGCCGGTAGGGCACGGCCAGGACGTAGGCCTCCATCGGGCCGGGGTGGTGCCAGCCGAAGCGGGAGTAGGGGCCGAGCAGCACCTCGTGCTGGCCGATGTCACGGACGGCCAGCTCGGAGATCGCGATGTCGCCCAACGGCAGGTGGTCGTCGTCGTCCAGCAGGAGCGCCAGCACGCCCAGGACCGCGGGCAGGGCAGCGAGCAGCAGCAGGACCCCGATCCCGAGGGGTCGGGGCGCCCGACGGACCCAGGCTCCGGGCGGGGCGGCGAACTGCTCGGTCGCCATCCCGGTTCGCCGGTCAGTAGTAGTAGGGGTCGTTGGTCCAGGCGAACAGGAAGACGACGAAGAGGACGACGCCGAGGATGCCCAGCACCAGCCCGGTGATCGCCAGGCCGGGGTTCCCGCCGACCCGCTTGAGCTGGTTCATGCCGATGGCTCCGAAGATGACGCCGAGGGCGGCGCAGATGATGCCGAGGCCGGGGATCCAGCACAGCAGCAGGCCGATCAGCCCGGTGACGAAGCCCGCGATGCCCATCCCGGTGCCCGGCGCCTGCGAGGGCGGCGCGTAGCCCGGCGGGTAGCCGTACTGCGCGGGCGGGTACGGGTTGCCGTACTGGTCGGTGCCGTAACCGGGCGCTCCGTACGCGGTGGCCCCGTACTGCTGGCCGCCGTACGGTTGCGCGCCGTAGGGCTGCGCTCCGTACGGCTGGGCTCCGTACTGCGGCGTCCCGTACTGCTGGGCGCCGTACGGCTGGTCCCCGTAGGGCGCCGGGGCCGGGGGCGGCGTCCCGTAGGGCTGGTCGGCGGGCGGCTGGGCACCGTACTGCGGCTGGCCGTACCCGGGCTGCCCGTACGGCGGCTCGCCGTTCGGCTCGGCCGGGCCGGTGGTGCGCTCGTCGTCCATGGGTCCCCGATCGGCTGCGTCCGGGCGGTCCTCCGCCCGCCCCGATCGTGCCACCCGGCCGGCTCCGCACCTCGCTGCGGCGCCCGGGCGCGAGAGCTGCGTCATGCCTCCGCGGGCGGTGCTCATCCCTTCGCCCGGCGGCTCCGCCGTCGCCATCGCACGGCGGCCGTCACGACGGCAGCCAGCAGTACCAGTCCGGTCGCCCAGCCCAGCCCCTCGGCCACGGCCGGCGACGCACCGAACCAGCCCGCGACCGTGTACCCGACGGCATAGCCGAGGACGACGACCAGCAGCGCCGGGACGGCGAAGACGAGCATCCCCACGGCGGCCTTCGTCCCGCGCGCGGTCCGCGGATGCGGATCAGTCGAGCAGGACGCCGGCCAGCAGCGGCGCCAGCCCCCGCGAGTACGCGGCCGTCATGTGCGTGCCGTCGGCGTACACCGGCGTCGTCCCCACGAACGGCGGGCACCGCTCCTGCGCGTCGCAGATCCACGACCGGGTGTCGACGTAGGTCGCCTGCAGCTGCGTCCCGCGGAACTGCGCGACGGTCTCGGCCTCCGCGGTGATGAAGTCCGTCGTCTCGTCGAAGATCGAGGTCACGCAGTCCTGCGGGCTGTTGAAGCGGGTGGCGCACTGCTGGAGGTTCGCCGCCGGCGGCGGCGTGCCGAGGACGACGAGCCGGGACGGCACGGTGTCCAGCGCCGTCAGCGTCTCCGCGAGGCCGGCACGCCACTCGGCGAGCGCGTCGGGGCCCTCGTTGCCCGACGCCAGGCGGGTCAGCGAGTTGCCGGCCGACGACATGATCAGCAGGTCGGGCTGCGTCAGCCGCACCTGCTCGACCGTCCAGTCGCGGTGCATCGCGCAGTAGTCGGCGAACCGGGCGGCGCGCGTGTCCGTCTCCGTCGTCGCGGGCTGGGCGCACTGGCCGAGCGTGAGGAGCCGGACCCGCCAGCCCGTGCCCGCCAGCGCCTCCCGGATGCCCGGGAGCCAGCTGATGCTCACCGAGTCCCCGATCAGGACGGCGGTCCTCGTCGCGTCCGGGTCGCCGTAGGTGCAGCGGTCGGCGTCGGCCTCCGAGCGGATGTCGAGGCAGTCGTCCACCACCCACTCCGGCGCGTAGACCTGCTCCGACGGGGAGTCGAAGCCCGGCACGAGCTCGGGCCACTCCGTCGCGGCCACGGCGGCGTCGATCGCCTGGGTGAGCGCCACCTGCGCGGTCGCCGCGACCGACGCGGCGTCCGCGGCCGGGTCCGGCGGCGGGAGGACCGGCGCCGGGGCCGGCGCCGCGGCGGCCTCCGCCGGCTGCTCCCACGGCCAGCTCGACCCCGTGGCCGGCAGGACGACGAAGACCACGGCCAGCCCCGCGGCGACCGCGGTGACCAGCGCGCCACCCAGCCGGGCGGACCGGCGGCGCGGCTGCCGCTTCGCACCCGGCCGCAGCCAGTTCGACCGGCGGATCGGCTGCTCGACGAGGTGGAAGCTCGCCGTGGCGGCGACGAGCGTCGCTGCCAGGACGACGGCGTAGTAGCGGCCGTCGACCGGCATGAGGTCGGCCAGCAGCACGATGACCGGGAAGTGCCAGAGGTACAGGGAGTACGACAGCCCACCGGTGTAGCGGCCGACCGGGTTGTCCAGCGGCAGCAGCCGGGAGTCGCCGCCGGTGCCCGCCGCGATGACCGCGACCGCGCCGAGCACCGGCACGAGCGCCCACGGGGCGGGGAACGGCGTGGTCGACTCGATGGAGAACGCCCCGACCGCGATCACGGCGAGCCCGCCCCAGCCCAGCAACGGGCGCAGCCGCGCCGGGATGCGGACCGCCGCCGGCGCGCAGACCGCCAGCAGGGCGCCCAGCCCGAGCTCCCACGACCGGGAGAACGTGGAGAAGTAGGCCCACGTCGGGGCGTCGGCCGTCTCGTGCACCGCCCACGCGTAGCCGCCCGCCACGACCAGCACCCCGACCGCGGCCACGGCCCACAGGCCCGACCGTCCGCGCCGGGCGGCGAGCCCGAGGACGACGAGCAGGACGACCGGCCAGACGACGTAGAACTGTTCCTCCACCGACAGCGACCAGTAGTGCTGCAGCGGGGAGACCGCGTCGCCGGCCTGCTGGTAGTCCGTGCCGTCGATCGCGAAGTGCCAGTTCCCGGCGAACAGCAGCGCCCACAGCGCGTCGTCCGCCGTCTCGCGCGCCCGGTTGGCGAAGAAGACGACGTGCGCCAGGACGACGGTCACGACCAGGACCAGCACCGACGCCGGGAGGATGCGCCGGATCCGCCGCCGGTAGAAGTCGGGGAACGAGATCCGCCCCGTGGCCCGGTGCTCGCGGAGCAGCAGCCCGGTGATCAGGAACCCGGAGATCACGAAGAAGACGTCGACCCCGATGAACCCGCCGTGCGGCCAGCCGAACAGGTGGTCGGCGATCACCAGCAGGACGGCGACCGCCCGCAGCCCCTCGATGTCGCCCCGGACGTGGTGCGCGCCGTCCCGCGGCAGACCGGACAGGCGCGGCCCCGGCGGCGCCTCGGCGGCCGGGCGCGTCGCGGATGTGTCAGTCGCCATCGCTGGTGGAACTCCCGTGGATCTGTCGTGGCCGGGCGCGGGCCGGGGGGCGGGACTCAGCCGATCAGGGCCGGGGCGAGCAGCGGTGCCAGACGTGCAGAGTAGGACGCCACGAGGTGTGTGCCGTCGGCGTAGACGGGAGTCGACCCGACGACGAGCGGGCAGCGGGCCGCGGCGTCGCACACCCACGGCCGGGTGTCGACGTAGGTCGCCTGCAGCTGCGTCCCCCGGAACTGCGCGACGGTCTCCTGCTCCGTGCGGATGAAGTCGCTGGTCCACCCGCTGATCGTCGACACGCAGTCCGGTGGGCCGTTGAACCGCGTCAGGCAGTCCTGGATGCTCTCGCCGGGGGGCGGCGTCCCCAGGACGACCGTCCGCGACGGCACGGAGTCCAACGCGCTGAGCGTTCCCAGGAGCCCCTCGCGCCACTCGGCCAGCGCCTGCGCATCAGTGCTGCCCGAGGCGAGGCGGGTGATCGAGTTCGCGGCCGACGACAGGACGACGACGTCGGGCCGGAGGAGCCGGACCTGCTCGATCGCCCACTGCTGGTGCGCCGTGCACCTCGCGGTGAAGTCCGCCTCGACGTAGATGGCCCGGACCGGGACGCCCACCTGCGGGCACTGGCCGAGGGTCAGCAGCTGGATCCGCCAGCCCCGGGGCTCCAGCGCCGCGCGGATGCCGGGCATCCAGCTGATGGCGACCGAGTCCCCCAGGACGACGGCGGTCCGGAGCGCGGCCGGGTCGCCGTACGAACAGCGTGGCAGGTCGGCCTCGGTGGTGACGTTGAGGCAGTCGTCGACCGCCCACTCCGGCGACTCGAACGCCGCCGCCGGCGCGTCGAGGTACGGGGACACCGCCGGCGGCCACTCGGTCGCCGCGAGAGCCGTGCCGATGTCGGCGCCGAGCACGGCCTGTGCCTGTGCGGCGACCGCGGCTGCCTCCGCGACCGGGTCCGGCGTGACGACCACGGGTGCCGGGGCGAGCGGCGGCGGGGGTGCCGGCGTCGCCGCCGGGACGGCGGCCTGGGCCCACGGCCAGCCGGAGCCGGTGGCCGGGAGGACGACGGCCACGGCGACCACAGCCGCGGCCAGCGCCGTCGCCGTCCAGCCGCCGAGCCGCGCGACGCGACGGCGCGGGAGGCGCGGGCCCGGGCGCAGCCACCCCGAGCGCCGGATCGGCTGCTCCACGAGGTGGTAGCTCGCGGTCGCCGCGACGACGGTGACCGCGGCGACGAGCGCCTGGTGGCCGACGCCGGCCGGCACCAGCTCGGCGAGCAGCACGATCGCCGGGAAGTGCCAGAGGTAGAGGGAGTACGACAGCCCGCCGACGTAGCGCCCCGGCGGGTTGTCCAGCAGCAGGGGCGGCGCACCGCCGGTGCCCGCAGCGATCACCGCGACGGTGCTGAGCACGGGCACGAGCGCCCAGGGTGCGGGGAAGGGTGTCGCGGAGTCGATCAGGAGCGCGCCGAGCACGATCCCGGCGAGCCCGGCCAGGCCGAGCACCGACCGGAGCCACACCGGCATGCCGAACAGGGCAGGGGCGCACACCGCCAGCAGCGCGCCCAGCCCCAGCTCCCAGGACCGGGAGAACGTGGAGAAGTAGGCCCAGGTGGGGGCGCTGGCGGTCTCGTGCACCGCCCACGCGTAGCCGGCGGCCACGACCAGCACCGCCACCCCGCCCACGGCGACCCGGCCGGTCCTCCCGCGGCGCGCGACGAGCCCGAGGACCGCGAGCAGGACCACCGGCCAGACGACGTAGAACTGCTCCTCGACCGCCAGGGACCAGTAGTGCTGCAGCGGGGAGACCGCGTCGCCGGCCTGCTGGTAGTCGGTCCCGTCGGAGGCGAAGTGCCAGTTCCCCGCGAACAGCAACGCCCAGAACGCGTCGTCCACCGTCTCCCGGGCCCGGTTGGCGAAGAAGACGACGTGCGCGAGGGCCGCGGTGACGACGAGGACCAGCACCGACGCGGGGAGGATGCGGCGGATCCGCCGCCGGTAGAAGTCCGCGAAGGAGATCCGCCCGGTCGCCCGGTGCTCGCGCAGCAGCAGCCCGGTGATCAGGAACCCGGAGATCACGAAGAAGACGTCGACGCCGATGAAGCCGCCGTTCGGCCACCCGAGGAGGTGGTCGGCGATCACCAGCAGGACGGCGACCGCCCGCAGCCCCTCGATGTCGCCCCGGAGGTGGCGGCCGGCGTCCGGCGACGGCGGACCCGACCGATGCGGCGACGCAACGGCCGGCCCCGCGATCGTGTCGGTCGTCGCCATCGGCGGAGGAGCCCCCGTGAGTCGGTCGTCGCCTCGGTGCGGCCGAAGACCCGAGGACGATCGCACACGAGACGTGCGCCACTGGCCCCTACGGGGGACGGCACTCCCCGGCTCGTCCAGCCGTTCGCTCGTGCCCCACTAGTCTCCTCGGCGCCCGGTCCCACGTTTCCCGCTGTCGACGAAGGGGTGGCTCGTGCCCACAGCCCTGATCACCGGTGTCACCGGTCAGGACGGCCTGTACCTGAGCGAGCTGCTGCTGGCGAAGGGCTACGAGGTGTACGGCCTCGTCCGCGGGCAGAACAACCCCAAGGTCGAGATCGTGCGGGGCATCCCCGGGCTGAAGCTGCTCTTCGGTGACCTCACCGACCTGTCCAGCCTGCTGCGCGCGGTGCACACCGCCCGGCCCGACGAGATCTACAACCTGGGCGCCATCTCCTACGTGGCCTATTCCTGGGAGAACGCCCGCCTGACGTCGGACGTCACCGGCATGGGCGTGCTCAACATGCTCGAGGCGACCCGGCTGTACTGCGGCGACGACCCCGCCAAGGTGCGCTTCTACCAGGCGTCGAGCTCGGAGATGTTCGGCAAGGTCCAGGAGGTGCCGCAGCGGGAGTCGACGCTGCTGTGGCCGCGCTCGCCGTACGGCGTGGCCAAGGTCTTCGGCCACTACATGACGATCAACTACCGCGAGTCCTACGGGATGCACGCCTCGTCGGGGATCCTCTTCAACCACGAGTCACCCCGCCGCGGGCCGGAGTTCGTGACGCGCAAGGTGACCCGCGCGGTCGCCCGCATCACGCTCGGCCTGCAGGAGAAGGTGGAGCTCGGCAACCTCGACGCCCGCCGCGACTGGGGCTTCGCCGGCGACTACGTCGAGGCCATGTGGCTGATGCTCCAGCAGGAGACCGCCGACGACTACGTGATCAGCACCGGCGAGACCCACTCCATCCGCGAGCTGCTCGACGTCGCCTTCGCGCACGCCGGCATCGACGACTGGTCGTCCTACGTCGCGCTCAACCCCGCCTACCTCCGGCCCGCCGAGGTCGACCTGCTCATCGGCGACTGCAGCAAGGCCCGGGAGACGCTGGGCTGGCGGCCGAAGGTCGGCTTCGAGGAGATGATCCGCATGATGGTCGACGCCGACCTGGCGGAGCAGCGCACGCTGGGGGTCTGAGCATGCGGACGGCACTGCTGACCGGGCTCACCGGGCAGGACGGCGGCTACCTCGCCGAGCAGCTCGTCACCGCGGGGTACGCCGTCGCCGGCGTCGTCCAGGAGGACCCCGCGGCCGCGCGGGAGCTGCCGCACCTGGCTGCCCTCGGCGACCGGCTGACGCTGCACCGGGCGGACCTGCGCGACCTCGCGGCGCTCACCGCCGTGGTCGACGCCGTCGAGCCCGACGTCCTCGTCAACCTCGGTGGGATGTCCAGCGTCGCCGCCTCGTGGGACGACCCGGTCGGCACGTTCGACACCAACGCCCGGCCGGTGATCGGCGTGCTGGAGCACCTGTACACGCGCGGCCTCCCGACCCGGTTCGTGCAGGCCTCCAGCGCGGAGGTCTTCGCCGGCAGCGGCGACGGCGGACCGATCAGCGAGAGCTCGCCGGTCAGCCCGCTGAACCCCTACGGCGCCGCGAAGGCCGTCAGCCACCAGGTGGTGGGCATGTACCGGTCGCGCGGCCTGCACTGCAGCTCGCTGATCCTGTTCAACCACGAGTCACCCCGCCGTCCGCACCGTTTCGTCACCCGCCGGATCACCGCCGGCGTCGCCGAGATCGCGACCGGCCGGGCCGAGCGGCTGACGCTGGGCAACCTGGCCGTGCACCGGGACTGGGGCTGGGCGCCGGACTACGCGCGCGCGATGGTGCTGGCCGCGGAGGCCGACGAGCCCGACGACTACGTCGTCGCCACTGGCGAAGCGCACAGCCTCACCGACCTCGTCGCGACCGCCTTCGCCCGCGTGGGGATCCTCGACTGGGAGGCCTACGTCAGCTCCGACAGCGCGCTGCTGCGGCCGACGGACGCGGCCGTGCTGACCGGCGACTCCCGCCGGATCCGGGAGCGCCTGGGCTGGGCGCCCACGGTCGGCTTCCGGGAGATGGTCCAGGCGATGGTGGACGCCGACCTCGCGGAGCTCGACGCCTCCTAGCTCGTGACGGTGGAGGCGTGGTCGGCGACGGCGCGGGCGGCCATCCGCTCGCGCTGCGGGACGACGGTGTACTTCGGGTCCCGCGCGCTGGCCATGCCGGCCTCGTAGACGCCGAACCGGGTCAGCGCCGAGCCCGCGGCCAGCAGCGCGCCGCCCAGCACCGCTCCGGCCCGGCGTCGACCGGCCGCGACCGTCACCGCGGCTCCCGCTGCGGTGCACGCCTTCGCCGCGCGCAGCAGCCGGCCGGCCTTGCCCTCGTGGTAGGGCTCGCTGACGATCCCGTGGTCGGTCTCGACCTTCTGCATCATCGCCAGCTCGACCACCGCGCCGGTGACGGCCAGCCGCCGCGCCGGCGCGGCCTCCTCGACCGGCGTCAGCGCCATCGTGATGCCGCCGCCCGCCGCCATCCCGGACGCCCCGAAGACGTACGGCAGCTGCGTGCCGGCCGCGTGCCAGGAGGGGACGGCGGTGTTGGCCAGCAGCACCCCGGTGTAGGTGGCGAGCGGTCCGGCGAAAACCGCGGACCCGACCCCGGCGAGGCGACGCAGCACCGGCCACCGGCCCAGCACGTGCAGGCCCGCCGTCGCCACGGCCAACCCGCTGAACGGCGAGAGGATGTAGGTGCCCACCGACAGCGGCGAGGTCGGCTTGAACACCCGCAACATGTGCAGGAAACGCTCTGGGCGGCCGAGGTCCGCGACCAGCAGCACCACCGAGGCGAGCGCCCCGCCGCCGGCGAACAGGTGCGCCGACCGGGTCATCACCGGTCGCCGGGTGAACTCACCGAGGGCGCCGAGCACGGCCGCGGACCCCGCCGCGCCGCCGAAGAAGAGGTAGAGCGGCACCTCGGGGGTCTTCCACACCGGCGGCTTGATGATCGGCCGGCCGTAGTAGGAGGTGAACTCGACGTCGTCGACCATGGCGACCTCGCCACGACCGCGCCGTCCGCCCTTGCGCTTCTTCTTCCGGGTCTCGGCCGGCGGGCCGTCCGCCCGCCGCCAGCCACCGCCCGGCGTCGCGATCCCCTCGGTCACCGGAACCCTCCCAGGAGACTTTCGCGCGCGAAGTGCTCCGTCATTGGGGGCGCCTCGAGCTGAGCACGGCACCCACCGCGGCACCGACGATCATCACGGCCGCCTTGCCCGCGGCCCTCCACATCGCCGGCAGCTCCCGGGTGGTGACGATCGGGTCCGGCGGCAGCCCGTAGACCTCCGGCTCGTCGAGCAGCAGGAAGAAGGCGCCGTTCCCGCCGACGCCGTCGTCCTCGTCGCGGCCGTAGAGCCGGGCGGTCTCCACGCCCTGGCTCTGCAGGGTGGCCAGCCGGGCGTCGGCGCGGGCCTGGAGCTCGTCGAGGTCCCCGAACTGGATCGACTGGGTGGGGCACGCGGTCGCGCAGGCCGGCATCAGCCCGTCGGTCAGCCGGTCGTAGCACATCGTGCACTTGAAGACCCGGCCGTCGTCCTCCCGGCGGTCGATCACGCCGTACGGACAGGCGGGTACGCAGTAGCCGCAGCCGTTGCAGATGTCCTGCTGGACGACGACCGTGCCGAACTCGGTGCGGAACAGCGCCCCGGTCGGGCAGACGTCGAGGCAGCCGGCGTGCGTGCAGTGCTTGCAGACGTCGGAGCTCATCAGCCAGCGCACCTGCTTGTCGGTGCCGCTCTGTCCCGTCTGCGGGTCGAACTCGCTCAGCGCCTCGGCGTTGAGCACGCTGGCCTGGGCGTGCGCCTGCGCGTCGGGGTGGTCGTGCGCCGCGGGCGAGGGACTGCTTCCCTGCCGGTCGTCGCCGGGCCGGCCGAACGTCGGCATCGGCAGGTCGACGGTGCGCACCTGCTCGATGAACGCCACGTGCCGCCAGCTGTTGGCGCCCAGTTGCCCGGTGTTGTCGTAGGACATCCCGGACAGGCCCATGGTGTCGCGGGTGCCGTGCGAGTCGTCCATCGGGAGCGTGTTCCACTCCTTGCAGGCGACCTCGCAGGCCTTGCAGCCGATGCAGACCGAGGTGTCGGTGAAGAACCCGACCCGCGCCGGGTGGCTCTCGGTGTAGCCGGCCTCCCCCTGCACGTCGGGCAGCGGCCCGAACAGGCGGTGGTCGGGGTCCTTGCCGGTGAAGGCCGGGCTCGCCGAGCTGATCGAGGTCATGCCGGCCTCCCTCCGAGGGTGGGGTAGTGGGTCCCCCGGAACTCGTGCTCTGCCCACGGTGCCGGGCAGAGCACAAGCGTCGGCAGAGCACCTATCCCGTGCGTCTCTTCGTGCTCTGCCCAGATGCGTGGGCAGAGCACGACAACGCTCCGAGCACCTGTGCCGGGAGCCGCCGGGGCCGGCCTCACGAGCCGGTCTCCGCGTGGCCGGTCGAGCCCTCGACCGGCGCCCGGCCGTTGACGCCGACCCGGCCCGAGGCCACCCCGGCCCGCCGCCGGTAGGACTCCACGAACTCCAGCATCTCCGAACCGCGCGGACGGCGGCCGGCCACGATGTCGCAGGTGCTGACCTTGTCCTCCTGGATGTGGGTGTTCGCGTCGAGCGCGATGCCCAGCAGGTCGTTGGCCGAGTCGCCGGTCGAGATGCCGCTGTAGGACCAGTGGTAGGGCATCCCGATCTGGTGCACGACCTGCCCGCCGCGCAGCCGGATCGGCCGCACCCGCTCGGTGACCAGCACCTTCGCCTCGATCGCCGTCCGCGTGCTGACCAGCGTCGCGTAGTCCCCGTGGGTCAGCCCGCGCAACGCGGCGAGCTCCGGTGACACCTCGACGAAGAACTCCGGCTGGAGCTCCGACAGGTAGGGCAGCGTGCGGCTCATCCCGCCGGCGGTGTGGTGCTCGGTGAGCCGGTAGGTGGTCACCTGGAACGGGAAGACCTCGCTCATCGAGGGGTTCTCCCGGTTCCACGGGCCCTCGATCCGCTCGATCGTCGGGCTCGCCTGCTGCTTGTAGAAGGCGTTCTCGGCGACGGACTCCACCGGCTCGTAGTGCGTCGGCAGCGGACCGTCGACCAGCCCGGCCGGCGCGTACAGCCAGGCCTTGCCGTCGCCCTGCATGACGAACGGGTCGTTGCCGGCCAGCGCGTCCTGCGCCTTGGCGCCCTCCGGCGGCACATAGTCCGGCCGCTTGGTCTCCTCGAAGTCCGGGACGTCGGGGCCGGTCCACTCGCCGGCGGCTTCGTCCCAGTAGACGTACTTCTTCCGCTCGCTCCACGGGTTCCCGTCGGGGTCGGCGGAGGCGCGGTTGTAGAGGATCCGGCGGTTCAGCGGCCAGACCCAGCCCCACTCCGAGGCCACCGCGCCCTGCTCGCGGGCCGGCTTCCGGCGGGCCGCCTGGTTCACCTCGTCGGCGTAGACGCCGGTGTAGATCCAGCAGCCGCCGGTGGTCGAGCCGTCGTCCTTCATGTCGATGTACGTCGACAGCGCGCGGCCGTCCGGGCCGGTGCCGTTGATCTCGCGCAGCACGGCCGAGGCGTCGGGGTCCTGGGTCTCCCCGTGCACCGGGTAGTCCCACGTCAGGTGCAGCAGCGCCTGGTCGCGCGGGTCGGTGGAGCCCTCGAGCCGGGAGCGCAGGATCCGGCCGAGGTGGAAGTAGAACCAGAGATCGCTGCGGGCGTCGCCCGGCGGCTCGACCGCCTTCTCCCGCCACTGCAGCATCCGCTGGGTCTGGGTGAAGGTGCCCTCCTTCTCGACGTGCGAGGCGGCGGGCAGGAAGAAGACCTCCGTGCCGATCGTCTCCGGCGCGAGCTCCCCGGTCTCGATCTCCGGCGACTCGTTCCAGAAGGTCGCCGACTCGATCATCTGCAGGTCGCGGACGACGAGCCAGTCCAGGTTGGCCAGGCCGAAGCGGTTCATCCGGCCGTTGGGGTGCCCGACCGTGGGGTTCTCGCCGACGAGGAAGTAGCCCGACACCTTCCCCTGGATCATGTCGGCGATCGTCCGGTAGGAACTGTGGTCGCCGTTGATCTTCGGGATCCAGTCGAACCGGAAGTCGTTCTCCGGCTGAGCGGCGTCGCCGAACCAGGCCTTGAGCAGGCTGACCGTGTACGCCCGCTTGTTGCCCCAGAACCCGGCCTTGCCGGCCGCGTCGGCGCAGTACTCGTCCAGCGTCTGGTGCTGCATCGCGTGCGGCATCGGCAGGTAGCCCGGCAGCAGGTTGAACAGCGTCGGGACGTCGGTCGAGCCCTGGATGCTCGCGTGCCCGCGCAGCGCCATGATCCCGCCACCGGGACGGCCGATGTTGCCCAGCAGGGTCTGCAGAATCGACGCGGTGCGGATGTACTGCGCGCCGACGCTGTGCTGCGTCCAGCCCACCGAGTACACCCACGCCGTCGTCCGCTCGCGGTTGCTGTTCTCGGTGACCCACTTCGCGACCTGCTCGAACACCGCCGGCTCGATGCCGCACACCTCGGCGACCATCTCCGGGGTGTACCGGGCGAAGTGCCGCTTGAGGACCTGGAAGACCGTCCGCGGGTGCTCGAGCGTCTCGTCCCGCTTGGGCTTGGCCGGGATCGGCGGCCCGCCGCTGCCGGCGGCCTGCGCGCGGTCGGACTCCTTGACGTCGGGGTGCTGCTCGGAGCGCTCCTGCTCGGCGGCCTCGGCCGGGTCGTCGGAGCCCGAGTGCGGCGGCTCCTCCGGCTCGTACTGCCAGCTGGCCTCGTCGTAGTGGTTGGTCTCCGGGTCGAAGCCGGAGAACAGGCCGTCGAGCTCCTCGGTGTCGACGAAGTCCTCACCCACCAGCGCCGAGGCGTTGGTGTAGGCGACGACGTACTCGCGGAAGTAGAGGTCGTTCTCCAGCACGTACCGGATCAGCCCGCCGAGGAACGCGATGTCGGTGCCCACCCGCAGCGGCACGTGCAGGTCGGCGACGGCGCTGGTCCGGGTGAACCGCGGGTCGATGTGCACGATCTTCGCGCCGCGCGCCTTGGCCTCCATCACCCACTGGAAGCCGACCGGGTGGCACTCGGCCATGTTCGAACCCTCGATGACGATGCAGTCGGAGTTCGACAGGTCCTCCAGGAAGTTCGTGGCACCGCCACGACCGAACGAGGCACCCAGACCGGGCACCGTGGAGGAGTGCTATATGCGCGCCTGGTTCTCGATCTGGATCGCGCCCATGGCGCTGTACAGCTTCTTCATGAGGTAGTTCTCCTCGTTGTCGAGGGTCGCCCCTCCGAGGCTTGCTATCCCCATCGTCCGGTTCACCCGGTGCCGGTTCCCGGGCGGACCGTCCTCCTCCTGCCAGCCCTTCCGCCGGGCCTCCAGCACGCGGTCGGCGATCATCTCCATCGCCGTGTCGAGCTCGAGGTCCTCCCACTCCGTCCCGTACGGACGGCGGTAGCGGACCTTCGTCACGCGCGTCGGGCTGGTCACCAGTTGCTTGCTGGCCGCACCCTTGGGACACAGCCGGCCGCGGTTGACCGGCGAGTCCGGATCGCCCTCGATCTGGGTGATCCGGCCGTCCTCGACGTACACCTTCTGCGCGCAGCCGACGGCGCAGAACGGGCAGACGCTCTTCGCGACGTGGTCGGCGGTGGCCGTCCGGCTGACCACCTGCTCGGTCGCCTTGCTGCGCGCGGCCGTGCCGCGGCCCAGCGGGTCGTTGCCGGTGAGCTGCCGGAACACCGGCCAGGCGTCGAGCCAGGTCTTCACCCCGTCGATGCTGCCACCGCGCGGACTCACCCGCTCGGGGGAGCTGGAACCGGTTAGCGTTCTCCCCATGGTCCGGGCGGCGCGCTTCGCCCTGGCGCTGTACGTGCTGGCCGCTGCCGCCATCACCCTCGGCCCCCGGCCGGACCGGCTGTTCAACGGCGGGCTCCGCGCCGTCACCGAGCTCACCGACGGCGCCGCCTCCAGCTCGCTGGTCGAGGCGGGGGCCAACGTCCTGCTGTTCGTCCCGCTGGCGTTCCTGCTGTGCCGGTCGTTCCCCGCCGTCCGGCCGTGGCTGGCCTGGGTGCTGTGCACCGGCGCGTCCCTGACCGTGGAACTCTGGCAGTGGGCGGCTCCGGGCCGCGACGCCACGCTCCGCGACGTGGTCACGAACGCGCTCGGCGCCGCCATCGGCGTCGCACTCAGCTGGGTCCTGGACAGCGTGATCGACCGCTCAGGCGCACAGTCGGGCCGAGCCACCCCCAGGGGGTGAACCAGGGGAAACCCCGATGATCCCGTCAGCAGGGCGGAGGACACTGGAGCCGTGACCGCCCCGGTGCTGCACTTCCTGGGCCACTCGACCGTCCGCGTCGAGCTGGCCGGTCGCACCGTGCTCACCGACCCGGTGCTCACCCCCCGCGTCGGCGGGCTGCGGCGGGTGGCCGCGCTGCCGGATCCGGCCACCTGGGCCGGCGTCGACCTGGTGGTGCTCAGCCACCAGCACGGTGACCACCTGCACGTCCCCTCGCTGCGGATGCTCGGCCCGTCGGTGCGGATCGTCGCGCCGCGTGGTGCGGGCGCGTGGCTGCGCGCCCGGGGGTTCCGCCGCGTCGACGAGCTGGCCCCCGGGGAGTCGCTGACCGACGGCGAGCTCCGCGTGACCGCCGTCCCGGCCGAGCACAGCAGCCACCGCTGGGGCCCGCGGCTCACCCACGGCCCCGAGGCCCCGGCCGTCGGGCACCTGCTCGAGGGCGCCGGGCACCGCGTCTACGCCAGCGGCGACACCGACCTGTTCGACGGCATGCACGGCCTGGGCGACGGCGGCATCGACGTGGCGCTGCTCCCGGTCTGGGGCTGGGGTCCCACGCTCGGGCCCGGTCACCTCGACCCCGTCCGCGCCGCCGAGACGGTCGCCCGGGTGCGGCCACGGGTCGTCGTCCCGGTGCACTGGGGCACCCTCGCCCTGCCCGGCAGCACCGTCGTCCCGCCGCTGCGCTCGCGGATGCGCCGGCTGCTCACCGAGCCGCCGCGCCGGTTCGCCGACGCCGTCGCCGCCCGTGGCCTCGACACCCGGGTCGCGCTCACCGAGCCCGGTGCCGCCGTCCTGCTCCCCACCGGGGACCGCGCATGAGCGCGCTCGCGTCGAGCTGGACCGACGCCTCCGGGCTCGGCTACCCGGTGGTGTTCGGCGGCGTGCTGCTGGGCTCGATCGTCCCCGTGGTGCCCACCGGCGCGGTGGTCGGCGCCGCGGCCGCGCTGGCGACGACCTCCGACCAGATGGACCTCGTCCTCGTCGTGCTGCTGGCCACCGTCGCCGCCTGGACGGGCGATCTCGTCACCTTCGCCGTCTGCCGGTCCGGCGGCCCCTCCGCCGTCGCCTGGGTGTCGCGCGGGCAGCACGCCGACCGGATCGCCGAGGTCCGCGACCAGTTCCGCCGGCACGGCTGGCAGATCATCGTCGTCGGCCGGTTGCTGCCGGCCGGGCGCATCCCGGTGCTGCTGGCCGCGGGCGCGCTGGCCTACCCCTGGCGGCGGCTGGTCCCGGCCAGCATGCTCGCCGCGCTGCTGTGGGCCACCGCCTACGCCGCCCTGGGCGTGGTCAGCGGTGGGGTCTTCGACAGCCCGCTGATCGCCACCCTCATCGCCACGCTGCTGGTGCTCCTCGTCAGCGCGCTGCTCAACCTGGCCGGCGCCGCCCGCCGGCGGGCGCGCCGGGACCACGATCCAGCGCCCGTCCTCCCGACGCCCGCCGCGCGCGAGCCCGAGACCGGTCCCGAGCCGGCGCCCTGCGGGTCCCGCGAGCACTCCGGACCGGCATGACCCGCCCCGCCCAGCACGGCCGCGTCCTCCAGCGTGGCCGCGCCCCCGCCCGCGTGCTGGTGACCTGGCTGGCCGCGACCATCGCCCTGCACCTGCTCGACGAGCGGTCGGACCGCCTCGACCTGGGCTCGTGGTGGCAACCGCCGCTGGTCGCCCTGCTGCTCGGCCTGCTCACCGCCGTCGTGTGGCCGCTGGTCATGCGGGTCGCCCTGCCGCTGGCCTTCCTCACCCTCGGCCTGGGCAGCTTCCTGCTCCTCGGGGTGGCCGTGCTCGGGGTGTCGTTCCTCGTGCCCGGCGTCGTCGTCGAGGACGTGCGGACCGGCGTGCTCGTCGCCGTCGTCATGGCCGCCGTCTCCGGCGTGGTGAGCAGCGTGCTGGCCATCGACGACGACGAGCTGTTCTTCCGCCGCGCCCGCCGCCGGGCCCGCCGCGCCGGGGACTCCGGCGCGCGACCGCCCGGCGTGATCTTCCTGCAGATCGACGCGCTCTCCTCCGAGACCGCCCGCCGCGCCGTCCGCGACGGGTCCATGCCCAACGTCGCCCGCTGGCTGCGCGCGGGCAGCCACACCATGACCTCCTGGCACACCGACTGGAGCTCGCAGACCGGGGCCGCCGTCAGCGGCATCCTGCACGGCAGCAACCACGGAGTCTTCGGCTTCCGCTGGTACGAGAAGGACCGCGACCGGGTGGTGCGGGTCTCCCACCCGGAGGACGCCGCGATGGTGGAGCGCCGGCTGTCCGACGGGCGCGGGCTGCTGGCCGGCGACGGCGCGGGCCGGGGCAACCTGTTCACCGGCGACGCCCCCCACGTCAGCCTCACGATGAGCTCGCTGGCGCACATCGTCCCCGCCGGCAGCCGCCGCACCCGCACGCTCGACCGCGTGGGCTCGGGCTACTACGCCTACTTCGCCAACCCGGTGAACGCGCTGCGCACCCTCGCGGTGTCGGCCGTCGACATCGGCCGCGAACTCGCTGCGGCCGCCCGGGAGCGCCGCGACGACGTCCGACCGCGGGTGTCCCGCGGGGGGCTCTGGCCGCTCCTGCGGCCGGGCACCACGGTGATCAGCCGGGACGTCGTCGTCTTCGCGCTGCTGGAGGACATGCTGGCCGGCCGGCCGGTGGCCTACGCGGACTTCCTCGGCTACGACGAGGCCGGGCACCACGCCGGGCTGGAGCGCGCCGACACCCTCGCCGTCCTGCGCACCATCGACCAGCAGATCGGCCGGCTGCACCGCGCCGCCGCGCTCGCCCCGCGGGAGTACCACCTGGTCTGCCTCTCCGACCACGGCCTCACCCAGGGCGAGGCGTTCGAGGAGCGCTTCGGCGAGACCGTCGAGGCGCTGGTCGGACGGCTCTGCGGCGCCGATCCGGGGGCGGTGCGCACCGGGTCGCGGAGCAGCCGGCACCCGGCCGACGGCGGCTGGCAGATCGGCGCCGCGCTCGGCGAGGGCGCCGGCCCGGTCGCCCGCCGGCTGCGCGCCCGGGTGCAGGCCGGCAGCGACGCCCACGACCACGAGCTGCCCGAGGGCCGCCCCGGTGACGTGGCCCGGGTCGCTCCCGGCGTGGTGGCCACGGTCTCGGGCCACACCGCGTCGATCTCGTTCGCCGACCTGCCCGGCCGGGTGCCCCTGGAGGAGATCGAGCAGCACTGGCCGCACCTGCTCCCCGGCCTGGTCGACCACGCGGGCATCGGCTTCCTGCTCGTGCAGTCCACCGAACACGGCCCGGTCGTGCTCGGCCGCGACGGCATCCACCGGCTGGCCACGGGCGAGGTGCTCGGCAGCGACCCGCTGGCACCCTACGGCGAGCACGCGCCCCGGCTGGTCGCGCGGGTGTCGGCGTTCCCGCACTGCCCCGACGTCGTGGTCAACAGCGCCTACGACCCCGCCACCGACGAGGCCTCGCCGTTCGAGCCGCACGTGGGGTCGCACGGCGGTCTCGGCGGGCCGCAGCAGCGCGGTTTCCTGGTCCACCCCCGCTCGTTCGCCCCGCCCGGCGAGGTCGTCGGCGCCGAGCAGCTGCACCGGGTGCTCCGCGGCTGGCTGACCGACCTCGGCCACCCGGAGCCCACCGGGGAGGGCGCCGTGATCGGCCCCGACAGCGTCACCGCGCGGGAGCTGGCACGGGTCCGGGGCGAGGGGACGTCCGGTGACCGGCAGGTGAATCCCCTGGACGGGCCCTGGCGGGACGCCCGGCCAGCACCGACAGTGGACCGGTGAGACCCGACGCGCGCGCCTGGTTCGAGTCGCGGACGACGTCCGCCACCGGGCCGGCCGAGATCGACGCCGCGGCCCTGCTGCGCGCCAAGCGGCGCGGCGGGCACCGGGTCAGCGTCGTCCTCCCTGCCCGCGACGAGGAGGCCACGGTCGGGCGGCTGGTCACCGACATCGTCGAGCTCTGGGTGCGCCGGGTGCCACTGGTCGACGAGCTCGTCGTCGTCGACTCCGACTCCACCGACCGCACCGCGGAGCTCGCCCGGGCCGCCGGCGCGGACGTCGTGACCACCGCCGAGGTGCTGCCGGCCCACGGCTCCCGCCCCGGCAAGGGCGAGGCGCTGTGGAAGTCGCTGGCCGCGACCACCGGCGACCTCGTCGTCTTCCACGACGCCGACCTGCTCGGCGACGTCTCGCACTACGTGCCGGCACTCCTCGGCCCGCTGCTCACCGACCCCGCCGTCGGCTACGTCAAGGGCTGCTACACCCGGCCGCTGTCCGCCGACGGCGTGACCAGCCCGGCCGGGGGCGGTCGGGTCACCGAGCTGACCGCGCGGCCGCTGCTCAACGCCTGGTGGCCCGAGCTCGCCGGCGTCGTCCAGCCGCTGGCCGGGGAGTACGCCGGCCGCCGCGAGTTCCTCGAACAGGTGCCGTTCTCCTCCGGCTACGGCGTCGAGGTCGGCCTGCTGCTCGACCTGCTGGAGCTGATCGGGCTCCCCGGCCTGGCCCAGGTGGACCTCGGCGTGCGCCGGCACACCTCGCAGACCCAGGACGCGCTGAGCCGGATGGCCGGGCAGGTCCTCTCGTCGATCCTGGCCCGGGCCGGGCACGGCCGGGCGGTCAGCGGGCTGCTCACCCAGTTCCGCCGCGACGGCGACGTCTTCGTGCCCTACAGCAGCCCGGTCGCGGTCGACGAGCGTCCGCCGATGCTGAGCATCTCGGAGTACCGGGCCCGCCAGGCCGCCTCCGGCTGAGGGCGACGCTCCTAGGCCAGCGGGGTGTCGTCCAGTGCGGCCGCGAGGTCGCCCGGGGTGTCGAAGATCGCCACGGCGCCGGCGTCGCGCAGCTCGTCGTCGCCGAAGCCGCCCGAGCGCACCACGACCGCCGGCATCCCGGCCCGCTTCGCCGCCTCGACGTCCCAGACCGAGTCGCCGACGAGGACCGCCGCCGCGTCCTCCGGGGCGCCGAGCTTCTGCAGCGCCACCTGCAGCAGGTCCGGCGCGGGCTTGGTCTCCTCGACGTCGTCGCTGGTGGTCCAGGCGTCGGCGACGTCGCGGGCGTCGAGCAGGTCGAGGGAGAGGTCCACGTGGTGCGGCTTGCCGGAGCTGGCCAGCACCACCCGGTGACCGCGCTCCTTGAGCGCCAGCAGCAGCTCGCGGGCGCCGGGCAGCACCGCGACCTCCTTCATCAGCGGATCGGCCTCCTCGACCCACCGCTCGCGCAGCTCGTCGCCGATCCGCTCCTCCAGCTCGTCGCCGCCGATGGCCGCCACCAGCTGGTCACCGCCCATGCCGATCAGCCGGTGGATACGCCAGATCGGGAAGGTCTCGCCCATCGACCGGAACGCCCGGTACCAGGCCAGGGCGTGCTGGTAGTTGGTGTCGACGAGAGTGCCGTCGACGTCGAGGACGGCGATCGCGGATGCAGCCACGGTCGCACCACTGCCCCGCCCCGACGCCGCGCAACCCCACAACTCCCCCGAGGACCCGAGGCATAGGAAGCTCTCCCCACGTCCGCGGTCCCGGAGGCGTGGGGAGAGCTTCCTATGCCTGGTGGACGAGCAGGCCGCGCACCGTCTCCCCGGCCGCCTGGTCGCGGAAGCCCTGCGTCAGCTCGTCCAGCGCGTACCGCCGCGTGATCAGCCGGTCGAGCTCGAGCCGGCCCTCCTCGTGCAGCCGCAGCAACCGCGGGATGTCGGAGAACGGGTTGCAGTGCCCGAAGAGCGTCCCCTGCACGCGGTGCTCGAACACCGTGGTCAGCTGCCCGTTGAGGGTCGCCATGCCGTCGCCCGGGCGGTCGGCCAGCGCGGTCAGCACGAGCGTGCCGCCCTTGCCCAGGCAGCGGCTGGCCCCGGCGTGCACCTCGGCCGACATCTTCCCGACCGTCACCACGACGACGTCGGCGCCGGTGCCCCGGGAGAGCTCGCGGGCGAGGCCGGCGGCCGCCGCGGCGTCGGCGACGGTGTGCGTGGCCCCGACGGTCTCGGCGAACGAGCGCTTCATCTCCACCGGGTCGACGCCGATCACGTGCAGCGCGCCGGCGTGCGCGGCCCCCTGGACGGCGTTCACGCCGACCCCGCCGAGGCCCATCACGACGACGGTGTCGCCCGGCTGCACGTCGCCGGCGTAGACCGACGATCCCCACCCGGTCGGCACGCTGCACGCCAGCAGCGCCGCGGTGTCCAGCGGCGCCTGTGGATCGATGCGCACGCAGGAGAACTCGTGCAGCACGGTGTGCCGGGCGAAGGCCCCCACCATGCAGAAGCCCCCGAGCTCCCGGCCGTCGTCCAGCCGGAACGGCATCGTGCCGGTGGGCAGTCGGCCGGTCGCGATCGTCGCGCCGGCGTCGCAGATGCTGGACCGGCCGGTCGCGCAGTAGCGGCAGTGCCCGCACGCGGGCAGGAAGCTGGTGACGACGTGGTCGCCAGGGGCCACCCGGGTCACGCCCGGTCCGACGGCGAGGACGACGGCCGAGCCCTCGTGCCCCCCGACGATCGGGTACGCGCCGCCGGGGTTGGCGTGCCGCATGTGCTCGTCGGAGTGGCACAGGCCGGCGAACGCCATCTCGACCAGGACCTCGCCCGGACCCGGGTCGACCACCTCGAGGTCGACGACCCGGTAGTCGGTCTCGGGCTCGAACAGCACCGCTCCTGTGGTCCGCACCGGGTACGGGCTCCTTCCTCACCTGCGACGACGTCCCCTCAGCTTCCCCGGACGGCGCGGCCGGCCGCGCACCGGGTCCCGCGCGGGCGCGACCGGCGGGAGGCCCCGGGGTGGAGGACGATGGACGCCGTGTCCGCACCGCGTCCCGCCACTCCTCCCGCCACCACCGCGGCGGAGCCCGCCGCCTGCCCCGGGTGCGGGGCGGTGCTCGCACCACCGACGGGCCGCAGCGGGGCGGACGGCGCCGCGGCGGCCTGCCGCCGGCTGTTCGAGGAGACCACCCGGGGTCTGCGGGAGGAGGCGGCCGGCGACGCCCGCGCCGCAGCCACCGTGGCACTGGCCGACACCGCCTACGCCGCGCAGCACCCCGACCCCGACGACCCGGCCGCGGTGCACGCCGTCGTCGACACGCTCGTGCGGCGGCTGGACGACGACCCGAACCCCGATCCCGCGCCGCACCGCCCGACCGTCTGGCAGATGACGACCGCGGACGTCGCCGCCGACCTCGACGTCGTCGGGCTGGAGGCGCTCGTGGACACCTGGGCACGCACGGTCGCCGAGGACTGGAGCCGGGCAGCCCGGTCCTGAGTCGCGAGCGATGACTCTCGGTGGTTAGGGTTTGAGCGATGAGTGACGGGGGCGACCGGCGGGCGCGGAAGAAGGCAGCGACTCGGGCCCTGGTCCTCTCGACCGCCCAGGGCCTGTTCGCCGAGCGGGGCTTCGACGCGGTGACCATCGCCGACATCGCCTCGACCGCCGACGTCGCCGTGCAGACGGTGTTCAACCACTTCTCCACCAAGGAGGAGCTGTTCTTCGCCGACCGCGCCGAGTGGGTCGCGGCTCCCGCGGAGGCGGTCAGCGGGCGTGCCGCCGACGAGTCCCCCGAGCAGGCGCTGCGCCGCTCGCTGATCGAGATCGTGGGCGACCACATCGCGCGGCTGGCCGAGCCGGGACACCGCGGGATGGTCGCGACGGTCGCGGTCACCCCGGCGCTCCGGGTGCACGAGCGCGAGCTCGCCGAGACCTCGCGGCGGATGCTGCAGACGGCCCTCGCCGAGGCGTGGGCCGAGCTGCTCGACCGCAAGCCGGAGGAGTTCCGCCGCGCGGCGGGGCTGACCTCGGCCACGTGGACCTCGACCGCGCGGGCCGTCGCCGACGAGTACCGGCAGCCGCTGCCATCAGCCGCGGAGGCACCCGCCCGGGCACGCGAGGCGGCCCAGCTGGTGGAGCGGGTCCTGCTCGGGCTGGAGTCGGCGCTGGCGAGCAGCGAGACCCTCAACGGGCGGGACTGAGCGGGCTCAGACCGCGGCGGACTCCCGCTCGGGGGCGATCAGCGGCATCAGGACGTCGTCCACCAGCCGCTCGAGCCGCTCGTCGCTGAGGGACCCGTCTCCGGCGGCGGTGTAGCGCTGCCAGTAGAAGGCCTCGATCACCGAGCGCAGCAGCGCCAGCCGGGCCTCGGGGATCGGCTCGTCCCGGGCGGTCGCGCAGTCGCCGACGGAGGAGACGGCGAGCGCCAGCGGCCGCACCAGGGCGGCGTCGAGACCGGCGCGCAGTTCGTCGTCGTGCCGCGCGGCGCCCACCAGGCTCGCGACGGCGCACTCCTCGTGGGACAGCGGGCGGCGCAGTCGGTCGACCAGGGCGGAGACGTCACCGCGGAGCGTTCCGGTGTCCTCCGGCCGGTCGACCAGCCGGAAGCGGCTCACCGCGTGCCGGGCCAGTGCCGACATCGTGGGCCAGCGGCGGTAGATGCCGGCCTTGCCGGCGTGGGCGCGGGCGGCGACGCGGTCGCTGTTGAGCCGGCCCCAGCCCTCCTCGGCCAGGATGTCGACCGCGACTGCGAGCAGCTGCTCGGACAGTTCGGCACTCAGTGGTCTGCCGGGCGTCCCGCTCACACCGCGCTCCCGTCCCTGGTCGTGCGCACCGCGACATCCTGGCCGTTCGGTGGACCGACCACAAGGACAGAGGACCTCCACGCGGGTGTGGGCGCGATCACGCCCCGGCTGCGCCCTCCACCCTGACCCGGAGCCTGCCCCCGTCGGGAGCGTCCCGCGCCACGAGCTCCTCCCACCGCTGCACCCACTCCCCGGCGGGGGCGCCGGCCGCGGCGCGCAACGCCGCCACCTCGAGCAGCGCGGTGTCGGCGCCCTCGAGCCGGCCCAGACCGGCCGCCTGCAGGGCCTCGTCGGCCTCCGCGTCGGTGACCTCGCCGAGGGCCAGGACCACCCGGCTCAGCTCCTCGACCTCGACGACCCGCACCTCCGGGCGCTGGTCCGCGCCCCCGACCACCTCGACGATCACGGCGTCGTCCTCCTCACTCCCCCGCCGAAGCGGCCACTTCGGCGGTCAGACGTGCCAGGGGAACCGGGAGAAGTCAGGGTCCCGCTTCTCCAGGAAGGCGTCCCGGCCCTCCACGGCTTCCTCGGCCATGTACGCCAGCCGGGTCGTCTCCCCGGCGAAGAGCTGCTGGCCCACCAGGCCGTCGTCGATCAGGTTGAACGAGTACTTGAGCATCCGCTGCGCGGTCGGGCTCTTGGCCACGATCCGCTTGCCCCAGTCCAGCGCGGTCGCCTCGAGCTCGGCGTGCGGCACCGCCCGGTTGACCATGCCCATCGCGACGGCGTCCGCGGCGGAGTACTCGTCGCCGAGGAAGAAGATCTCGCGGGCGAACTTCTGCCCGACCTGGCGGGCCAGGTAGGCCGAGCCGAAGCCGCCGTCGAAGCTGCCGACGTCGGCGTCGGTCTGCTTGAACCGGGCGTGCTCGGCGCTGGCCAGGGTGAGGTCGCTGACGACGTGCAGGCTGTGCCCGCCGCCGGCCGCCCAGCCGGGGACGACGCAGATGACGACCTTGGGCATGAAGCGGATCAGCCGCTGCGCCTCCAGGATGTGCAGCCGCCCGGAGCTGCCCGCGGCGTGCTCGTAGCCGTACCGGCCGCGTACCCGCTGGTCGCCGCCGGAGCAGAACGCCCAGCCGGCGTCCTTGGGGCTCGGACCGTTGCCGGTGAGCAGCACGCACCCGACGTCGGTGGACAGCCGGGCGTGCTCGAGGGCCGTGAGCAGTTCGTCGACGGTCTGCGGCCGGAAGGCGTTGCGCACCTCGGGCCGGTCGAAGGCGATGCGGACGACGCCGGCCTCGACGGCCCGGTGGTAGGTGATGTCGGCGAACTCGAAGTCCTCGACCGGCCGCCACGCCGTCGGGTCGAAGATCTCCGAGACGTCGTCGCGCGCGCTCATGACCGGCACGCTAGTGCCGCTGCCGCGCCGGCCCGCGGCCGGTTCCGGGGGCCGGTCACCCGCCGAGCAGCCCGCCGACCCCGCTGGTGACGCCGCCCACGACCGTGCCGACACCGCCGGTCACGCCGCCGACGACCTCGCCCGTGCCCTGGACGACCCCGCCGACCGGATCGCCGCCGGTCACACCGCCGACGACGGAGCCGACACCGCCGGTCACGCCGCCGACCACCTCACCCGTGCCCTGGACGACCCCGCCGACCGGGCCGGACACGACCGGCGGGAGCGCGGGCGCGGGAGCAGGCGCGGAGGTGCCCGGCGTTCCGGGGACGGGGACGACGGGCGTGCTGCCCGTGGCGGGGGGCTGCGCGGTCGGAGTTCCGGGAGCCGGGCCACCGCCGGCAACGGGAGCGCCACCGGCGGCGGCACCGCCGGCGTCGGCGGCCGGGAGCGGTGCGCCGGGGAGGGCGCCCGCGGCACCGCCCGCCTGCGGGGAGTCGACCGTCACGAGGAAGCCCTGCAACCGGCTCCCGGCGACGCCGATGCCCGAGACCCGCGCGGCGGAGTACCCACCGCTGGCGGCGGCGGTGGTGGTGAACGGCCAGCCGTCGAGCCCAGGGGCCCCGAAGAGGGGGGAGAGCCGGCCGAAGTCCTCCGGCGCCGACGTGTCCGGTCCCCCGGCGACGGCCCCGGCACCACCTCCGCCGCCGGCCCCGTCGGCGGAGCTCGCGGACGCCTCGGCCCCGCCCGAACCCGCGGTGGCGAGCACGGGCGCCGCCACCAGCCCGGCCACGGCGGCCGTCATGAGGACCCGCCAGGTACGGCGGTCCGCCGCGGGGGTGCGGGCCCAGACGGCCGCACGAGGAGCTGCCGGACGGCCGGACGAAGGGCGACCGGTGGCTTCGGGCGCGCGGTGACGGGTGCTCACGCGCAGGCCCTTACCCGTGTCCGGAGGTGTCACACACCACGTTTCCCCGATTCGTGTCCCGTACCGTCGGTCGGGTGACCGACGGCGCGGTACTGCAGGTCGGCACGCTCAACCTGGCCTCCGGCCGGGGCCCCACGGGAGCCGTCCTGACGGCGGAGCGGATCGCCGCCTCGGTCGCCTCGCTCGACGTCGACGTGCTCGCCGTGCAGGAGGTGGACGCCGGGCAGCCGCGCTCCGGGAGCACCGACCAGGCTGCGGTCGTGGCCGCGGCCCTCGGATCGACCGGGTGGCGGTTCGTCGCCACCGTGGCCGGCACCCCCGGTCCGGTCCGCTCCTGGTCGCCGGAGGACCCGCCGGTCGCCCGCGGCCCCGGCGCGGAGCTCCCCGGACCGCGGTACGGCATCGCCCTGGTCAGCCGCCGGCCGGTGCTGGAGTGGTCGGTCCTCCCACTGGGCGGCGGCCGCGCCCGGCTGCCGGTCAAGGCGCCGGACCCCCGCTCCGGACGACTCCGCTGGTGGTGGGTGCCCGACGAGCCGCGCGTCGCCGTCGCCGCCCGCCTGGAGGGGCTCACCGTCGTGGGCACCCACCTGTCCTTCTCGCCGCCGACGGCGCTGCGTCAGCTGCGGGCGCTCCGCCGCTGGATCTCCGCGCTGCCCGGGCCGGTCGTGCTGGCCGGCGACCTGAACCTGCCGGGGGCGCTGCCGGCGCGGGTGCTGGGCGGCGTCCCCCTGGTGCGGGCGGCGACGTTCCCGGGCGCCGATCCGCGGCTGCAGCTGGACCACCTCGTGGCGCTCGGGGCCGAGCCCGCCGGGCCGGGCCGGGCGATCGCCGTCGACGTCGGGGACCACCGCGCCCTCGTCGCCCCGGTCCGCGGAGGAGAATCGTCGGCGTGACGCCCCTGGATCTCCTCCGCCCCTAGAGCAGCGGTAGGAGGCGGGGCAGGGAGGCGGCCAGGCCGGGGTGCAGCGGCACCCGGTCCAGGCCGGTCAGCGGGATCCAGCCCACCGCGGTGCTCTCGCCGTCCAGCCGCAGCCCGGCGGGGTCGATCGGCCGGGCCGGCGTCGCCAGCACCGTCGTGTACGCCCAGCCCCCGTGGTCGTCGACGGAGCACTCCCCCAGGACGACGTCGTCGGCGGTCAGCCCGAGCTCCTCGCGCACCTCCCGCAGCGCGCCCTCCGACGGCCCTTCGTCCAGGTGCAGCGCGCCGCCGGGCGTGCCCCACGTGCCGCCGTGGTGCGACCACTCGGCGCGGTGCTGGAGGAGCAGCTCCGGCCCGTCCTCGCCGGCGCGGTGCAGCAGCAGCCCGGCGGCACCCGCGCGTCCCCAGTGCCGGTGGCCGAGGTCGCAGGTGGTCCAGCCGTCGGTCGGGGAGAACACCGCCCCAGTGAACCCCACGGACGGCGCTGGCAGGATCGACCGGTGACCACCGTGCAGCTGCGCCGCTACCGCCTCGAGCCGGGCCGGATGGCCGACTTCCTCGCCTGGTTCCCGACGGTCCTCCCCGTCCGCGAGCAGTTCGGGTTCCGCGTGGTGTTCGCCTACGCCGACTCCGCGCTCGACACCTTCACCTGGGCGGTCGCGCACGACGGCGACGAGGCCGCGTTCACCGCCGCCGTGGCCGCCTACGACGCCTCTCCGGAGAAGGCCGCCGCCTTCGAGACCTTCCCCCGGGTGGTCACCGAGCAGGTCAACGGGTTCGTCGACGACGTGCTGGCCCGCTGAGGTGCGCGTCGCCGTCTTCACCGGCTCGCAGAGCGGCCCGGAGTCCCACCGCGCCGCCGCCGCGGCGCTGGCCACCGACCTCGCCCGCGCCGGCGTGGGCATCGTGTACGGCGGGGGGAACGTCGGACTGATGGGCGTCGTCGCCGACGCGGCGCTGGCCGCCGGCGGCGAGGTCGTGGGCGTCATCCCGCAGCACCTGGTGGACGACGAGGTGGCCCATCGCGGGCTGCCCCGGCTCGACGTCGTCTCCTCGATGCACGAGCGCAAGGCCCGGATGGCCGAGCTCTCCGACGCCTTCGTCGCCCTGCCCGGCGCGGCGGGCACCCTCGAGGAGCTGTTCGAGGCGTGGACCTGGGGGATGCTCGGCCTGCACGCCAAGCCCACGGTCCTGGTCGACGTCGACGGGTTCTGGCAGCCGCTGCTCACCCAGCTGCGCCGCATGGCCGACGACGGCTACCTCGACCGCCGCCGGCTCGACGCCCTCGGTGTGGTGACCGACGCCGCCGGGCTGCTGGCGTTCGTCGAGGGCTACGAGCACCCGCCCCGCAAGTGGACCGCCACCCCGCCCTGACCCTCCCCGTGCGGGATGGCGGTTCTGCACGGTGCAGAACCGCCATCCCGCACGAGAGCCGCGTAACCCGCGCGCAAAGGAACGGTGTTCCACTGGGCCCCATGACGGCCGGGGTGGTGCAGGAGACGCGGGTGGTGCACGGCCACCGGCGGGCGTTCCTGCGCGCCGGCAGCGGCCCGGCCCTGCTCCTCGTGCACGGCATCGGCAACAACGCGCAGACCTGGGCGAGCGTGATCGGGCCACTCGCGGAGCACCACACCGTGATCGCGCCGGACCTCCTCGGGCACGGGAACTCCGACAAGCCGCGGGCCGACTACTCGATCGCCGGCTACGCCAACGGGATGCGCGACCTGCTCTCGGTGCTCGACGTCGAGCAGGTCACCGTGGTCGGCCACTCCCTCGGCGGCGGGATCGCGCTGCAGTTCGCCTACCAGTTCCCCGAGCGCTGCCAGCGGATCGTGCTGGTCGGCAGCGGCGGCCTCGGGCCCGAGCTCACCGCCGGCCTGCGCGCGGCCACCCTGCCGGGCGCCGAGCTGGTGCTCACCGGTCTGGCCGGCGTCTCCGGCGTCCTGCGGGCGGGGTTCAAGGCGGTGGAGGGCGTCGGCCGCCTCGTCGGCTGGAAGCAGGCCCGCGACCTGGCCGAGGCCGGGGAGGCGCTGCTGGCGCTGCGCGACGTCGAGGCGCGACGGGCCTTCCTGCGCACCCTGCGCAGCGTCGTCGACGCCCGCGGCCAGGCGGTGACCGCGGTGGACCGGCTGTACCTGGCGAACGCGATCCCGATGCTGGTCGTCTGGGGCAGCCGCGACCCGATCGTGCCGATCAGCCACGCCGACATCGTGCGGACGCTGGTCCCGACCGCGCGGGTGGAGGTCTTCGAGGGCGCCGGCCACTGGCCGCACATCGACGACCCCGACCGGTTCTGCCGGGTGGTCACCGACTTCCTGCGCACCACCGAGCCGGCCGCGCACGACCGGGACAGCTGGCGCGCCCTGCTCGCCCAGCAGCCCTGAACTAGCGTTCGCGCGGTGGAGAGCTGGGACGTCGTCGTGGTCGGCGGTGGCCCCGCGGGCGCCGCGGCCGCCCTGGCCGCGCGGCGGTCCGGCGCCTCGGTGCTCGTGCTCGACCGGGCCGACTTCCCCCGCGACAAGGTCTGCGGCGACGGCATCGCCCCGGAGGCGCTCGACGTCCTGGCCGTCCTCGGCGCCGATCCGCACCAGCTGGTCGCCGGCTACCCGGCGGTGCCGCGGCTGTCGCTGCGGGCGCCGCGCGGCGCCGTCGTCGAGCGGGACACGCACCGGCCCTCGCACGTGGTGCCGCGGGAGGTGCTCGACGCCCGCATCCTGGCGGCGGCGCAGGCGGCGGGCGCGGAGTTCCGCCGGCACCGGGTCCGGTCGCTCGAGGTGGACGACGACGGCGTGGTCGTCGACGGGACCCTCCGGGCCTCGGTCCTCGTCGGGGCGGACGGCGCGGAGTCCGTCGTCCGCCGGGCGCTGGACCTCCCCCGTACCCGCGACGACCGGATCGCCGTGGCCATCCGCGGCTACGCCCCCGAGCCGCCGGTGCGCCCGGGCACCCAGGTGCTGGTGACGACGGAGCTGCGCTGGCCGGCCTACGCGTGGTCGTTCCCGCTGGGCGACGGGCGGGCCAACGTCGGGTACGGCGAGCTGGTCTCCGGCGGGGCGAGCCGGGAGGCGCTGGTCGCGGGTCTGCACCGGCTGCTGCCCGGCGTGGAACCGGAGGGGCTGCGCGCCCACCGGCTGCCGCTGTCGACCGGCCGGCCGCGCCAGCCCGACGGCCGGGTGCTGCTCGCCGGCGACGCGGCCTCGCTGATCAACCCGCTGACCGGGGAGGGGATCTTCTACGCCGTCCTGTCGGGGGCGCTGGCCGGGAGCGCGGCCGGCGCGGGTGCCGAGGCCGGGCGGGTCTACCGGCGGGCGCTGCGGCGACGGCTGGGCGCCCACCTGCGGTCGACGTCCGCGGCCTCGCAGCTGTCCCGGTGGCCGCTGCTGATGGACGCGGCCGTCCGGGGCGCGGCCGCCGACCAGCGGGTGTTCGACGACGTCGTGGCGCTCGGCCTGGCCGACGGGCGGCTCGGCGCGCGGACGCTCGCCGCCGCCGTCCGCCACCTGCGGTGACGGGCTAGGGCGCGACCTCGACGCGGTCGCGACCGCCGCGCTTGGCCGAGTAGAGGGCGGCGTCGGCGGCCGCGTACAGGTCCCGCATCCCCTGCGCGTGCTCCGGCGCGTGCGCGACACCCACGCTGACCGACAGCGCCAGGAGCCCGCCGCCCGGCAGCGCCAGCGGGGTGGAGCGCACCGACTGCAGCAGCTCGTCGGCCCGCTGGGCGGCGACCTCCGGCGTGCAGCCGGGCAGCAGGACGGCGAGCTCGTCGCCGCCCAGCCGGCTCAGCACCGCGTCGCCGGCGCGGACGTGCCGGCGGACCAGCCCGGCCAGGTGGACGAGCGCGTCGTCACCCACGGGGTGCCCGTGGCGGTCGTTGATCTGCTTGAACGAGTCGACGTCGAGGAGCACCAGCGCGGTGCCGTCGGGGTGCGGTGCCCGGTCCAGCGCGTGGGCCAGAGCCTCCTCGAACACCCGGCGGTTGAGCAGGCCGGTGAGGGAGTCGACGGTGGCCTGCTGCTGCAGCGCCTGGACCAGGCGGTCCTGGACGACGGCGGCGCGGTCGAGCATCGCGGCCGTCACCACGAGCACCGCCCCGAAGAAGACGACGTCGATGAGGGCGTCCGCGGCGGGCAGGATCGCCAGCAGGCTCGCGGCGTCGCCCAGCAGCGCGACGCCGGTGATCAGGGCGACGGCCCCGCGCCGGAGGTGGGTGGCCGCCCACAGCACGGGGAACGCCAGGAACGCCTGCGCGGCGGCCGAGGGGTCGCGGGTGAGGACGTTCATCACGCAGACCAGCAGGGCCCCGCCGATCCCGATGCCGAGGAAGGCGCCGCGCCGGTCGAGGGTGTCCGGGCGGGCCAGCAGGCAGGCGCCGGCCGCGACGAAGAGGATGACCGCCCCGACCCACGACGTCGTGCGCGACGTCGGGCTGACGGAGTTCGGCCCGAAGACCGTGAACACCACGAGCACGACGGCGCACACGCCGACGATCAGGACGGCGGAACGCACGGTGCTCCGTGCGTCTCGGGCCCGGAACGTGGACGGCAACCTCACACCGGAGGGATCGGCGCGGTGAGGTCGCCGCAGGAGTTCGCCTCACCCCCCAGAGGGAGGGCAGCGCCGCGGTCGGAGGTGTTCCGGTGCGGACGGGGGCGCTGGCATGGTGTCGCGGTCGCCGGGACGGTCCCTGCGACGCCGGAGGGACATCGATGGTCGACGCGAACTGGCTGCCCGATCCGAGCGGGACGCACGAGCTGCGCTACTGGAACGGCACGGCCTGGACCGAGCACGTCTCGGACCAGGGCACCACGGGCGTCGACGTGCCCACCCGGGAGCTGCCCCTGCCCGGCGAGGCCCCGCCACCGCCACCGCCGGCGCCCGGGGACACGAACGTCCTCTACTACGGCTCGAACGACGCCGGGTTCGCGGCACCCCCGTCGAGCGCGCCCGCGGCGGCCAAGCCCAGCTGGAAGGACCGGCTCAAGCAGGTCGCCGACCAGGGGAAGGCGGTCGCCGAGCAGGGCAAGGCGAAGCTCGCCGAGCAGTCGGCGAAGCGGACCGAGCAGTGGGCCAACGACCCCACCACGCTCTGGGCCGGGGAGAGCAAGGGCGGTGCCACCGGCGCGGCCGGGGTGGCGAAGGCGCGCTACCGGATCACCGCCGACCGCGTCTGGATCGAGAGCGGGCTCCTCGGCACCCGCACCGAGAGCGTGCCGCTGTGGGCGATCCGGGACATGGACATCCGACAGGCCGTCTGGCAGCGCGGCAAGGACGTCGGCGACCTCGTGCTCGGCCTGGACGACCCGGCCTACGGCGTCCAGCAGTCGACCTTCGACCTGAACGCCGTCCCCGAGCCCGGACGGACCAGCGGTCAGGTGGTCCTCGACAACATCGAGAGCCCCCAGCAGGTGTACGACTTCCTGGCCCCGCTGGTGAGCGACGCCCGGCACCGGAAGACCGTGGAGCGGCAGTCGCAGTACGTGCACCACGTGACGCCGCCGCAGTTCCCCGGCGCACCGCAGCCCGCGGCGCCCGCGGCGGCACCGGCGCCCGACCCGATCGAGCAGCTGCGCCGGCTCGGTGAGCTCCGCGACGCCGGGATCCTCACCGAGGAGGAGTTCGCGGCGCAGAAGGCCAAGCTGCTCGGCTGACCGCAGCTCTCGACCGAGCTCCCCTCCGGCCGCGGCCGGAAGGGAGCTCGGTCGCGTCCGCGGGCGTTACGGTCGGCGGGACCGTTCGGTGGGGGGACGACGTGGCAGCACCGATCGGCACCGACGCGGTGCTGGCGAAGAGCTACACCTACGTCCGCGTGTCGATGGTCGGCGTCCTCGCGCTGCTGGCGGCGGCGGTCGGCCGGCAGATCGCCGCGGACGGCGAGATCCTGACCTCGATCAGCGCCTACTACTACACGCCGGCGCAGGCGGTCTTCGTCGCCTCGCTGTTCTCCTTCGGCGTCTGCATGCTCGCCCTGCAGGGCACGACGCGCACCGAGGACGTCCTGCTCAACCTCGGCGGGATGCTGGCCACGGTCGTGGCGCTCGTCCCGACGTCCCGTGGCGTGGACCACGAGGAGGCGGTCGCCGCCTGCCGGGCGGCCGGCGGCTACGTCGACGGGATCGACTGCCCGAGCGTGGGCGCCCTCGAGCAGACCGCCGAGGCGAACATCGCGAACAACGTCTGGGCGCTGCTCGCGGTCGGCGGCCTGGGGCTGGTCGTCGCCTTCGTCCTCGCCGGCAAGCCGTGGGCCGAGCGGTCCCGCACGTACCGGCTCGGCTACGGCGCGGCCTGGCTGCTGTACCTGTTCGGCCTGGTCAGCTTCGCCTTCTTCCGCCAGGGCTTCATCGACCGCGCCCACTGGGTGGCGGCCGTCGGGCTGTTCCTCTGCATCGTCGCGGTGGCGGTCTCCAACGCCCTGCGCGTCGCCGAGCACCGGCCGGCGCCGGAGGCCGGACTGCTGGAACGCGGCCGGACGGCGCTGCGGGTCGGGCTCTCGCCGCGGCAGCGCTACCCGGCCATCGCCCTCGCGATGGTCGGGGTCGGCGTCGTCGAGGGGCTGCTCGTGCTGACCGACGTCCTGACGCTGTTCTGGCTCGAGGCCTCGCTGATCGCCCTGTTCGCCGTCTTCTGGATCGCCCAGACGGCGGAGTGGTGGCGGTACCGCCTGCCCGGGCCGGGCGAGGAGCTCCCGCCGGTCAGCCCGCCGGCTGGACCGCCCGCCGGCGCAGCATCGCGACGAGCTCGGCGCTGAGCCCGGCGTCGCGGAGCGGGCGCAGGGGGTCCCCGTGCCGCTCGCGCAGGGTGGCCAGGGCGGTCTCCATCGCGGCCCCGGAGAAGTCCTGCCCGATCGCGGACCGGGTGAAGGCGTTCCGGTCGACGCCGTGCGAGGCGAGGATCGCGCCCATCAGGGGCTGCAGCCGCCGTCCGACGGCCTCGATGTTCGTCCCGGTGACCGCGTAGTCGGCGACGACGTCGTCGTCCTCGGCGCCGAGGGCCAGCAGGAACGCCGCCGCCAGGACGCCGGTGCGGTCCTTGCCCGCCGAGCAGTGGAACGCCGTCGCGCCGGGCGTCACGGCGAGCACCGCCAGCGCCGTCACGATCTGTCCCGCGGCGGTCGAGAACAGGTCCGCGTACATGCCGCCCATCCCGGCCGGCTCGCGCGGGTCCACCCCGGCGCCGGGTCCGGTGGTCGGGCGCAGGCCGGGCATCAGCGGGAGGTGGTGGTAGGCCACCGGCAGCTCGCCGAAGACGCCGCGGCCGGTGTTGCGGACCTCGCCGGGGGAGCGCAGGTCGATCACCGCGCCCAGCCCCTCGGCGACGAGCGCCTCGGCGTCCTCCCGCGGGGTCAGCGACAGGTCGTCGGCGCGGATCGCCACCCCGCGGCGGACGACGCCGCCCTCGGCGGGGATGCCGCCGAGGTCGCGCAGGTTGGCGGGCGCGGACAGGGTGAGGTCCTCGGTCATGGGGGTGCTGCCTCCTCGGCGGCGGTTCGGCGGAGGGCGTGGGATTCGAACCCACGAAGAGGGATTACCTCTTAGCGGTTTTCAAGACCGCCGCCATCGGCCACTAGGCGAGCCCTCCTGGCGGGGTCGAGGCTAGCGCCCGGGCGGCGCGGGCGACCGCGGGTGGCGCTCACCCGGTCAGCAGCATCCCGCCGTTGACGTCGATGACCTGACCGTTGATCCAGGCGCCCGCGTCGGAGAGGAGCAGCGCGGCGATGCCGGCGACATCGTCGGGCTCCCCCAGCCGCGGGCTCCACGTCTGGGCGAGCGCCGCGGCGAAGAACTCCGGCGACAACTGCGCCCGCGCGTTGTCGGTGAGCACCACCCCGTAGCTCAGGGCGTTGCAGCGGACGCCGCGCTTCCCCCAGGTGGCGGCCACGTGCCGGGTCAGCGTCTCCACGCCGGCCTTGGCCGCCTGGTACGCGATGCGCGTCGTGCCGGCGCCGCGGGCGGCGTTGGACGACGTGTTGACGATCGACCCGCCCCCGCCGTCGAGCATCAGCGGGATCGCCGTCCGGCAGGCCGCGGCGTAGGCGAGCAGGTGGGAGCGCAGCTGGAGGTCCCAGGTCTCGTCCGGGGTGGAGACGACGTCGCCGTCGTGCCGGTGCGCCGACGGGTTGCCGGCCACGTTGTGCAGACCGTCCAGCCGGCCGAACCGCTCGACCGCGGCCCCGATCAGGTCGCTGGTGCTCGCCGGGTCGCCCATGTCGAAGGTCTGCGCCACCGCCTCGCCGCCGTCCGCCCGGATCGCCGTCGCGACCTCCTCGGCACGGTCGGCGTCGATGTCGCCGACCACGACCCGGGCGCCGGAGGCGCCGAGCAGGCGGGCCGTGGCCCGGCCGGTCCCCCCGCCGCCGCCCGCGACGACCACCACCTTGCCGTCGAGCCCGTCCATGGCCGCCTCCACTGGTAATGATTGACCTGCAGCATCGCATCAGGTCGGTGCGGCGAGGGAGGCATCGTGGGCGGACGAGTCGGCCGGCTGACCGGCCGGGTGGCGCTGGTGACCGGCGCCGGGCAGGGCGGCGGGCGGGGCTGCGCCCTGGCACTGGCCGCCGAGGGAGCCGCGGTCGTCTGCGTCGGCCGGAATCCGGGGAAGCTCGAGGCCGTGGTCGCCGAGATCGGGGCGACCGGTGGCACGGCCCTCGCCGCTCCCGCCGACGTCACCGATCCGGCGGACCGGCGCGCGGCCGTCGACTCCGCCGTGGCCGCGTTCGGCCGGCTGGACGTGCTGGTCAACGCCGCGCAGTCCCCGGAGATGCGCGCCGCCGACCTGCTCGACGTCACCGACGAGGACGTCGCGGAGCTGTGGGCATCCGGCCCGGTGGCGACGCTCGCGCTCATGCGCGCCTGCCACCCGCACCTGAAGGCGGCCGGCGGCGGCTCGATCGTCAACTTCGCCAGCGGCGCGCTGCGCCGGCCGGCGCACTACGGCGTCTACGCGGCGGTGAAGGCGGCCATCGAGACGATCGGGAAGGCGGCTGCGGCGGAGTGGGGCCCCGACGGCATCCGGACCAACACCGTCGTGCCGATCGTCGACTCCCCGTCGATGGAGCGGGACCTGACCGCCGAGCAACGCGAGCGCTACCGCGCCGGCATCCCGCTGGGGCGGATCGGCCGGCCGGAGGAGGACATCGGCCGCGCCGTGGCCTTCCTCGCCGGCGACGACGCGGCCTACCTGAGCGGCAACACCCTGCGGCTGGACGGCGGTTCCTGGAGCGCCCGCTGACCTCTGGCACTCCGGGAACGCGACAGCGGCCGCCGTCCCGGGGAGGGACGACGGCCGCTGTGCGGTGGTGCGGGGTGTTACTCGGCGGTGCGCTTGCGACGGCCGGCGAGCACGAACCCACCGCCGATCGCCAGCGCGGCGAGGCCACCGATGGCCGGCACGGCGATGTCCGCGCCGGTGTAGGCCAGCCCGCCCGAGCCGGTGGTGCCACCGGTGACGGTGATCGGCAGGGTCAGGTAGTGCGTGTTGCCCTGCGCGTCGACACCCGCGGCGACCAGCGTGTGGTTGCCCGCGGCCAGACCGGCCGGGACGGTCACCGTGACGTCGATGTTGCCGCTGCCGTCAGCGACGGTCGTGGTCAGCACCTGCGGGGTCGAGTACGCGATCAGCGTGACGGTCGAACCCGGGAGGTACCCGCCGCCGGTGACCCGGACGGTGGAACCCGGCGCGACCGAGCCGGACTGGCCGGCGGGGCGGACCAGGTCGCCGTCCTTGGTGGGGACGGTGGCCGGGACCGAGGAGCGCTGGACGTCGGAGACGGTGACCATCGCCGAGCCGAAGCCCGGGTTGTCCTCGGTGTCGACGGACGTGACGCTGAAGCTGTAGCTCCAGCCGGGCTCCGCGGTGACGACGCAGCGGCGCACGTCGGCCGCCGTCTCGCAGGCGATGCCGTCGGCGCCGTTGGGGCCGTTGATCTCGCGGGCGCTGCCGCCGACGATGTACCCGGCCAGCGGGTAGGTGCCGGCCGTGGTGGGGGCGTCCCACGTGATGACGATGGACGACGGCCCTGCGGTGGCGACGACGTTCGGGGGCACGCCGATCCGCTTGTAGGCCATGGCCGTCTCGGGGTCGGTCGCCTCGCTGTGGGCGCCGTTCGCGGCGATCGAGCGGATCGCGACCGTGTACGTGGTGCCGTTGGTCCGTCCGGAGATCGTGCCGACCACCTCGCCGTCCACGGTGGACGTGGTCAGGGTCGTCCAGGTGGTGCCGTTGTCGAGGGTGTACTGGTAGCCCGTGGTCGGGGCGTCGCCGAACTCGCCCTCGGAGAAGTGCACGATCAGCTTGCCGTCGTCACCCTCCAGCCAGTCGAGGGTGGGCTCGGCCGGCGCGCAGAGGTAGGCCGTCGCGGAGATGAAACCGTCGCCACCGTCGGCGACTCCGTCGGTCTGCGGCTCGCTGGTGGTCGCATACACGTAGTTGGAGTCGTTCCAGGCGCCGTAGCCGTAGTAGTCCGCGTCGCCGCCACCGTTGCCACCGAAGGCGATGAGCTCGGAGTCGTCGGACCCGGTCACGGTCGAGGCGGCCCCGCCGCCACCACCGGCGATGGTGTCGTCGTCGGACCAGCCGTCGCCACCGTCATAGTCGCCGTCGACGTCGGCGGCGAGGTGGTTCAGGCCGCCGGCACCGCCGGTGAGCCCGTCCGAGGAGGCGTCGCTCCCGGCCTGGCCGGGCGCCATCGTGAACGTCGTGGCCACCGTGGTGTCGTCGATGTAGGTCGTGATGTCCAGCGACCCGCCCAGGCCGCCGTCCTCACCGACACCGCTGCCCGCGCCGCCCTGGGCGCCCTCGAGGTGCCAGTCGACGGCGCAGTAGCCGGCCGGGACCGTCCAGGTGTCGGTGCCGCCGTCGTAGTCGTAGGAGACGCCGAACGTCGGGGTCGTGGTCTCGACCGCCCCCATGGTGATCGCCTGGGCGACACCACCGAGCGAGAGGAGCGTGGTGGACGTGGCGATCGCTCCGACGGCCGCGAGGCCGAGAGCGCGCCGGGACGGTGCTGCGAGTTGCACGGGAACTCCCCGAGGTGGGCCCGGTCGCGCCGGGCTCGCTGGCCCGGAGGTCCGGGCGTCGGAGAGACCGGACCACGCGGCCAGGGACACCCGACGCCACGCCACGCACCGCGAACGCGTGGGGCGCCGCGTGACCCGATCGTGACCTGTGGCCGCAAAACCGCAGGTCAGCGCAGCCGAAATCGAACCGGAACCCGACGAACCGGTAGGCCCGCGGTTGTCGAACTCAGTTCAGTCCGAGCCAGATCCGGTACGCGGGTCAGCGGACGTGCACCCCCGAGATGGTCCGCGCGATGACCAGTCGCTGGATCTCCGAGGTCCCCTCGAAGATCGTGTAGATCTTCGCGTCGCGGGCCATCCGCTCGACCGGGTACTCGCGGGTGAAGCCGTTGCCGCCGAGGATCTGCATGGCCCGCTCGGTCACCCGGACGGCCGTCTCCCCCGCGACGAGCTTGGACATCGAGCCCTCGGCGGCGGTGAACTGCTTGCCCACCCGGGCCATCCAGGCGGCCCGCCAGACCAGCAGCCGCGCGGAGTCGATGGCCGTCTTCATGTCGGCGAGCATGAAGGCGATGGACTGGTTCTCGATGATCGCGCGGCCGAACTGCTCGCGCTGCTTGGCGTACTCCAGCGCGTAGTCGTAGGCGGCCCGGGCGACGCCGACCGCCTGGGCGCCGACGGCGGGGCGGGTGCGCTCGAACGTGGCCATCGACGGCTGGGTGCGACCGCTCTTCAGGCCCTCGCGGGCACGGGCGAGCCGCTCGTCGAGCTTCTCCCGGCCGCCGAGCAGGCAGTCGGCCGGGACCCGGCAGTCCTCGAGCACGACCTCGGCCGTGTGCGACGCGCGGATGCCGTGCTTGAGGAACTTCTGCCCCTGGCTGATGCCCGGCGTCCCCGGCGGGACGACGAAGCTGGCGTGCCCGCGGGCCTTCAGCTCGGGGTCGACGACCGCGTTGACCACGTGGATGTCGGCGATCCCGCCGTTGGTGGCCCAGGTCTTGGTGCCGTTGAGCACCCACTCGCCGGTCTTCTCGTCGTAGACCGCGCGGGTGCGCATCGCGCCCACGTCGGACCCGGCGTCGGGCTCGCTCGAGCAGAACGCCGCGACCTTCGGCTCGGCCTCGGTGCCGAACATGGCCGGGATCCACTGGCCGACCTGCTCGTCGGTGCCGTTGGCGCGCACCGAGGCGGCGGCCAGCGTCGTGCCGACGATCGCCAGGCCGATGCCGGCGTCACCCCAGAAGAGCTCCTCCATGGTGACCGGGATGCCGAGCCCGGACTCGTCGAACCACTGGGTCGCGAAGAAGTCCAGCGAGTAGAGCCCGATCTTCGCCGCCTCCTGCAGCACCGGCCAGGGGAACTCCTCCCGCTCGTCCCACTCGTCGGCCGCCGGGCGGACGACGTTCGCGGCGAACTCGTGCACCCACTTCTGCAGCTCGAGCTGGTCCTCGGTGAGATCGAACGAGACGGGCATGGGTCCCTCGCTTACAGCGGTCGGATCGTGGCGGACAGGTGGTCGGTGCCGGCCCTCGCGTTGCGGACGGCGGCGTCCCAGCCACCCTCGCGGACAGCGGTGGCGAGGGTGACCGTCGAGGGCAGGTACAGCGGCTTGCGGAAGCCCACGTCGACGGTGAACGCGTCGGGGAGCCGGTTGTCCACGGCTGCCAGCACGCACGCCTCCACCCACATGCCGTGGGCGATGGCGCGCTTGAACCCGAAGGCCTTCGCGGTCAGCCCGGAGAGGTGGATCGGGTTCACGTCCCCGGAGACCTTCGCGTAGCGGCGGCCGGCGTCGTCGGGGATCCGCCAGGTGATGGTCGCCGGCGGCAGCACCCCCACCTCGACGTCCACATCGGCCTCCGGCGCACCCTCGGGCGCCGTCGCGCCGCGGGCCAGGTACGTCGACCGGCCGCGCCACACCTCCGCGCCGCCGGCGGAGACGGAGGCGCAGAGGTCGACGGTCGCGCCGCTGCGGTGCCGGGCGAACCGCTCGGCCCAGACCTCGAGGTCCAGCTCCTCACCCAGCCCGATCGGCCGGAGCTGGTCGATGCGGTTGCGCACGTGCACCAGCCCGGGGAGCGCGAGCGGGAAGGCCCGGTCGCTCATCAGCGCCATCTGCAGCGGGAACGTCAGCAGGTGCGGGTACGTGGCCGGCAGCGCGTCGCCGAACGGGAACCGGCAGATCCGCGCGTAGGCGGCCACCTCCGCCGGCTCGACCGCGACGCCGTGGCGGGCCAGCCGCGTCTCCGGCAGGTCCCCGCCGCGACCCCGCGAGGTGAGTGCCGCCCTGGCGAACAGTGCCGCCATGTTCGGCGGCCCGTCGAGCACGGTCGTGGCCACGTCAGGCCCCCAGCATCGACTGGCCGCAGACCCGCACGGTCTGGCCGTTCACGCCCGCACTGCCCGGCTGCGCGAGCCAAGCGATCGTCTCGGCGACGTCCACGGGGAGCCCGCCCTGCTGCAGGGAGTTGATCCGCGAGCCGACCTCGCGGGTGCCGAACGGCATGTTCGCGGTCATCTCCGTGACGATGAACCCGGGCGCGACCGCGTTGATGGTGGCCCGGCGCGCGGCGAACGCCGGCGCCCAGGCGCGGACCATGCCGATGATCCCGGCCTTGCTCGCGGCGTAGTTGGTCTGACCGCGGTTGCCGGCGATGCCCGACTGCGAGCTCACGCAGACCACCCGGGCGCCGTCCCGCAGCACGCCCTCGGCGGCCAGCAGCGCCTCGGTGATGTCCAGTTGCGCCTGCAGGTTCACCGCCATCACCGAGTTCCAGCGGGCGGCGTCCATGTTGACCAGCAGCTTGTCGCGGGTGATACCGGCGTTGTGGACGACGACATCGACCCCGCCGTGCCGCTCGCGGAGGTGCTCGACCAGCCGGGCCGGTGCGTCGGCGGCGGTGATGTCGAGCTGCAGCGCCGTCCCGCCCACCTCGTTGGCGACCTCGGCCAGCGACTGGCCGGCGGCCGGGATGTCGACGGCGACCACGTGCGCGCCGTCGCGGGCCATGACCCGCGCGATGGCGGCGCCGATGCCCCGGGCCGCGCCGGTGACGACGGCGACCCGGCCGGCGAGCGGCCTGTCGGCGTCCTCGCCGGTGGGCACGTCCGCGGCCGAGAGGGTCACGACCTGACCGTCGACGTAGGCGGAACGACCGGAGAGGAAGAAGCGGACCGGCGAGGCGAGCGAGCTCTCCGCACCCTCGGGCACGAAGACCAGGTTCGCCGTCGAGCCGTTCAGCAGCTCCTTGCCGATCGACCGGACCAGGCCGTCCAGTGCCTGCCGGGCCGCGGCGGTGGCCGGGGAGTCGGCGTCCGCGGGCGGGTCGGCGAGGACCAGCACCCGTCCGGAGGCGCGCAGGCGCTTGATGGCCGGGGCGAGGAAGTCGTGCGCGGCGACGAGCTGGCCGGGGCCGGTCACGCCGGTGGCGTCGAGGAGGACGGCGGCCGGCTTCTCGCCGTCGGGCTCGACCGCGGGGAGCACCGTTCCACCGGCGTCCGTCACCACCCGGGTCAGCGTCTCCCGCAGCCGGCCGCTCCCGGCCGAGCCGATCACCACCGGGCCCGGCAGGAGGGGGCGGCCCGGCTCGTACCGGCGCAGGACCGCCGGCCGCGGCAAGCCGAGCTGCTTCGTGACCGTCGTCCCGAAGCCGGAGTTCGCGAAGTTCGTGTACCAGTCAGCCACGGTGCGGGTCCTTCCAGGAGACGTGCAGCCCCGCGGTGCGGGGACCGCGGGGTTGCACGTGGAACGTGCGGAGCGGGGTCAGGACTCGAGGATCGCGACGACGCCCTGACCGCCGGCGGCGCAGATGGAGATCAGGCCGCGCTTCCCAGGGCCCGCCTCGTGGAGGGTCTTCGCGAGCGACGCGACGATCCGGCCGCCGGTCGCGGCGAACGGGTGACCCGCGGCCAGCGAGGAGCCGTGCACGTTGAGCTTGGCGCGGTCGATCGAGCCCAGCGGCGCGTCGAGGCCCAGCTTCTCCTTGCAGTAGGCCGGGTCCTCCCAGGCCTTCATCGTGGCGAGCACGGTGGAGGCGAAGGCCTCGTGGATCTCGTAGAAGTCGAAGTCCTGGAGGGTCAGGCCGTTGCGGGCGAGCATCGTCGGCACGGCGTAGACCGGCGCCATGAGCAGGCCCTCGCCACCGTGCACGTAGTCGACCGCGGCGGTCTGCGCGTCGACGAGGTGGGCGAGCACCGGCAGGGAGTGCTCGGCGGCCCACTCGTCGGAGGCCAGCAGCACCGCCGAGGCACCGTCGGTCAGCGGCGTCGAGTTGCCCGCCGTCATGGTGGCCTCGGCGCCCTCGGGCAGCGCCTTGCCGAACACCGGCTTCAGCGTCGCCAGCTTCTCCAGGGAGGTGTCCGGCCGCAGGTTCTGGTCGCGAGAGAGCCCCAGGAACGGCGTCACCAGGTCGTCGAAGAAGCCGCGCTCGTAGGCGGCGGCCATGTTCTGGTGCGAGCGGACGGTCAGCTCGTCCTGCTCCTCGCGGCCGATCTGCCACTCGTGCGCGGTGAGCTGGGCGTGCTCCCCCATGGCCAGGCCGGTGCGCGGCTCGGCGTTGCGCGGGATCTCGGGGGCGATCATGCCGGGGCGGATCCGTGCGATGGCCTTGAGCCGGTCCTGCACCGTCTTGGCGCTGTTCAGCGAGATCAGGATGCGGCGCAGGTCCTCGCCGACGGCGAGTGGCGCGTCCGAGGTGGTGTCGACGCCACCGGCGATGCCGGAGTCGATCTGGCCCAGCGCGATCTTGTTCGCGACGAGGACCGCCGCCTCCAGCCCCGTGCCGCAGGCCTGCTGGACGTCGTAGGCGGGGGTGCGCGGGTCGAGCGCGGAGCCGAGTACCGACTCGCGGGTCAGGTTGAAGTCCCGCGCGTGCTTGAGGACGGCGCCGGCGACGACCTCACCGACCTGCTGGCCCTGCAGCCCGAACCGCGCGACCAGACCGTCGAGCGTCGCGGTGAGCATGTCCTGGTTGGACGCCTGCGCGTACGCCGAGTTGGACCGGGCGAAGGGGATGCGGTTGCCGCCGACGATCGCGGCCTTGCGGGTGGTGGCCATGAGGACCTCCGGGTCGGGTGATCTCGCGTTGCAGGTACCGATGGTACTCGGTACCTTGGGTTACATGAAAGCCGAGGCGGTGAAATCGACGTCGCAGGACAAGGTGACGCAGCTCCGTTCCCCTCGCACATCGGAGCCCGGCGGCGAGCGCCGCGAGTCCGAGCCCCGGCCGCTCGCCCGCGACCGGCGGGACTCCCGCTGGGACGAGCACCGCCGGGCCCGCCGCGAGCAGCTGGTCGACGCCACCCTGACCGCCGTCGCCCGGCACGGCGCCGGTGTCGGGATGGACGAGATCGCCGCGTCCGCCGGCACCAGCAAGACCGTCGTCTACCGGCACTTCGCCGACCGCGGCGAGCTGTACGTGGCCGTGTGCGCCCGGGTCGCCGGGCAGCTGACCGCGCGGCTGCGCGAGGCCATGGCCAGCAGCACCGATCCCCGCGCCCGGGTCGGGGCCGCGATCGAGACCTACCTGGCGTTCCTCGAGGCCGATCCGGAGCTCTACCGCTTCGTCGTCTCGCACCCGCTGCTCGACCGTCCGGTCGATGCCGACCCGATCAGCTCCCTGTCCGACCTCGTCGGCGAGCAGGCGGCGGCCCTGGTCGCCGACGCGCTCGCGCGGGCCGGCCGCGACCCGGCTCCGGCGGGGCCGTGGGGCCACGGGCTGGTCGGCCTGGTCCGTTCGGCCGCCGACTGGTGGCTGCGCGCCGACCGACCGATGATCCGGGCGGATCTCGCCGCCCACCTCACCGAACTCGCCTGGGCCGGCCTCGCCGGTGTGCTCCCGGGCGGAGCTCCCCGAGGCGCCGTTCCCGGCAACCGCACGACCCAGGAGGAACAGTGACGCAGTCCCTGCCCCGCAGCGTCGACCCCGCTCGCCTGCAGGAGGTGCTCGACGGACGCTGGGCGCACGTGCGCCGCGACGCCCGCGAGCAGCTCGGGGACGCGAAGTACGCCCCGGTGTACGGCGAGTCCATGCAGGAGGCGCGGGAGCGGATCACCCGGCTGGCGGGCGAGATCGCCGCGACCGGGCGGGTGGGGCTGGGCTTCCCCAAGCAGTACGGCGGCGAGGCCGACGCCGGCGGTTCGGTGACCTCGATCGAGATGGTGGCCTTCGGCGACCTGTCGCTGATGGTCAAGGCCGGCGTCCAGTGGGGGCTGTTCGGCGGCGCCGTCCAGCTGCTCGGCACCAAGCGGCACCACGACGCCTACCTGCCCGACATCATGAGCTTCGCCCTCCCCGGCTGCTTCGCGATGACCGAGACGGGGCACGGCTCCGACGTCCAGCAGCTGCGGACGACCTGCGAGTACGACCCCGCGACGCAGACCTTCGACCTGCACACCCCGCACCAGGCCGCCCGCAAGGACTACATCGGCAACGCGGCGAAGGACGGCCGGATGGCCGTCGTCTTCGCGCAGCTGGTCAGCCGGGGCACCAACCACGGCGTGCACGCCTGGCTGGTCCCGATCCGGGACGACGAGGGCAGCCCGTGCCCCGGCGTGACGATCGGCGACGACGGCCCCAAGGCGGGCCTGCTCGGCGTCGACAACGGCCGGCTGAGCTTCGACCACGTGCGGGTCCCGCGGGACATGCTGCTGGACCGCTACGGCCAGGTCGCCGCCGACGGCACGTACACCTCGAGCATCGAGAACGAGACCCGCCGCTTCTTCACCATGCTGGGCACGCTGGTGCGCGGGCGGGTCAGCGTCGGCGGCGCCGCCGGGTCGGCCACCAAGACGGCGCTGGACATCGCCGTCCGCTACGGCGACGTGCGCCGCCAGTTCGCCGCGCCGGGCCGGGACCGCGAGATCGTCGTCAACGACTACCTCGTGCACCAGCGCAAGCTGCTGCCGGCGCTGGCCACCACCTACGCGCTGCACTTCGCGCAGGAGGAACTGGTCGGAACGATGCACGACGTGCAGACGGCGGTGCACGAGCACGGCCAGGAGATCGACGAGGCCGCCCAGCGCGAGCTCGAGTCCCGGGCGGCCGGCCTCAAGGTGGCCAACACCTGGCACGCCACCCGCACCATCCAGATGTGCCGCGAGGCCTGCGGCGGCGCCGGCTACCTGGCGGAGAACCGGCTGCCCCAGCTCAAGGCCGACACCGACGTCTTCAGCACCTTCGAGGGCGACAACACCGTCCTGCTGCAGCTGGTCGCGAAGGGCCTGCTCACCGGCTACCGGGACGCCTTCGGCTCGCTCGACGGGTGGGGGAAGGTCTCGTTCTTCGCCGACATGGTGCGCGAGACGGTCCTGGAGCGGACGGCGGCCCGCGGGCTCATCGCCCGGCTGGTCGACGCCGTCCCCGGCCGCGACGAGGAGGTGCCGCTGCTCGACCGCGGCTGGCAGCTCAAGATGTTCGAGTTCCGCGAGAAGCACACCCTCGAGGGCGCGATCCGGCGGCTGCGGCGCAACTCCGAGACCGACGGCATGGAGCCGTTCGACATGTTCAACGACGTGCAGGACCACGTGCTGCGCACCGCCCAGACGCACATCGACCGGATCGTGCTGGAGGCGTTCGTCGAGGGCATCGAGCGGACCACCGACCCCGACGCGAGGGAGCTGCTGTCGGCGGTGTGCGACCTCTACGCGCTGCACTCCATCGAGGAGGACAAGGGCTGGTTCCTCGAGCACGGCCAGCTGACCCCGGCGCGCTCGAAGGCGGTCACCGGCGCGGTGAACCAGCTGCTGAAGGACCTGCGGCCGCACATGTCGACGCTGGTGGACGCCTTCGCCATCCCGCACGCGTGGAAGAACGCGGCGATCCTCGAGGAGGAGGCCGGCCGCCAGGAGGCGATGGCCGCCCACGACGCCGAGCTGCGCGCGGAGCTGGGTGCCCAGGCGCCCGACGACACCGCCACCGCCGTCGACGTCCCGCCGGGGCAGTAGTCCTGTCGGAGTCGCTCGAGCGCGGGATGCGCACTCGAGCGACTCCGCTGGGGCTCAGGCCGGCTCGATGTTCTGGTTCCCGCGGAAGGTGTTCTCCGGGTCGAACCGGCGCTTGATGCCGGCCAGCCGGGCGTAGTTGGCCTCGCCGTAGGCCGCCCGGATGCGGTCCTGCCCCTCGGCGCCGATGAAGTTCAGGTACGTGCCGCCGTTGGTGTAGCGGTCGATGTCCTCGCGGAACGCCCGCACCCAGGCGACGTTGGCCGCCGTGTCGGCCGGGTCCTCCCACGTCGCGAAGGGGTGCGTGACCCATTGCGCGGCCCGGTGGCCCAGCGGCGTCGCGTCGTCCGGGACCCGCTCGATCGCCCCGCCCCACCGCACCATGAGGTGCTGCGTCAGCGCCGACGCCCGGTCGGAGCCGTACTTCACGAAGACGTCGACGGCGTCATCGGGCATGGCGTCGTGGTAGTCGCCGCTCCAGTACTGCTGGAGACCCGGCGGGTCGTCGATCATGCACTGGAAGCCGGCGTAGGGCATCGGCCCGACGAGGTCGACCTCGGGCCGCAGGTCGCGGAAGGGACGGGTGGCCTCCATGCCGTCGTCGACGTCCCCCGCCCACATCAGGGCGATCCCCGCGACCGTCGTCCCCTGCAGGTGCTCGGGCACGAACGGCTCGGGCGGGCCGGTGAGGAACACCAGGGCGTTGCCCAGCCGCTCGTCCGCGGTCTCCATCAGGTCGCGGTAGGCCAGGGCCAGGTCCCGGCCGGCGCTGCCCGGCCACAGCTGCAGGCCGGCGAGCACGGTCGGGCCCAGCGGGTGGAGGTCGAAGGTGAACGACGTCGCGACGCCGAAGTTGCCGCCGCCGCCGTGCAGTGCCCAGAACAGATCGGGCTCCTGGGTCGCGCTGGCGGTGACCTGCTCGCCGGCCGCCGTCACCAGATCAACCGAGCGGAGGTTGTCGCAGGTCAGCCCGTGCAGGCGCTCCAGCCAGCCGGAGCCGCCGCCGAGGGTCAGCCCGGCCACGCCGGTCGTGGAGACGCGTCCGCCCGTGGTCGCGAGCCCGTGCTCCTGCGTCGCCCGGTCGAACGCCCCCCACGTGACGCCCGCGCCGACCGTGACGGTCCGCGAATCCGGGTCGACCTCGATGCCGTCCATGGGCCGGACGTCGATCACCAGCCCGCCGTCGTTGGTGCTGAACCCGGCGACCGAGTGGCCCCCCGCGCGGACGGCGACCGCCAGACCGCCGTCCCGGGCCAGGCGCAGGGCGTCGACGACGTCCTGTGGCGTGGCGCACCGGGCGATCACCGCCGGTCTCCGGTCGATCGCCGCGTTGAACACCTCGCGCAGCTCGTCGTAGCGGCCGTCGGTGGACCGGATCAGTTCCATGGCGCCGTCCTCTGGGAGTCCCTCCCCCGCTCGACCGGAGGCACGTTCCTCCCCTCGGCGCGCGCGCCACCAGGGCACGAGTACCCCGTGCCACCGGAGGGCGGGGCCCGGCGCTCTCGGTGAGGATGGGCCCATGCCCGACCGAGAGCACGACCTCGTCGTCTACGGCGCCTCCGGCTTCGTCGGCGAACTCCTGGCCGCCTACCTCGCCGGAGCCGCACCGGCCGACCTGCGGATCGCCCTCGGCGGGCGGTCCCGGGAGAAGCTGGAGGCCGTCCGCTCGCGGCTGCCCGCCGCGGCGCGGGACTGGCCGCTGGTCGTGGCCGACTCCCGCGATCCGGCTGCGATCGCCGCCCTCGCCGAGAGCACCCGCGTGCTGGCGACGACGGTCGGCCCCTACGCCCGCTACGGCCTGCCGGTGGTCGAGGCCTGTGCCCGCGCGGGCACGCACTACGCCGACCTGACCGGGGAGGTGCTGTTCGCCCGCGACGCCATCGCCCGCACCGACGCTCCCGCCCGGGAGTCCGGCGCACGGATCGTGCACGCCTGCGGCTTCGACTCCGTCCCCTCCGACCTGGCGGTGCTCCTGCTGGCCGAGTGCGCGCGGGCGGACGACGCCGGTGGCCTGACCGACGTCCGGCTGGTGGCCACCGTCAAGGGCGGGTTCAGCGGCGGCACCATCGACTCGCTGCGGGCGCAGGTGGAGGCCGTGGGCCTCGACCGGTCGCTGCGCGAGGTGGTCGGCGACCCGTTCGCCCTCAGCCCCGACCGCAACGCCGAGCCCAGCACCCGCCAGCCCGCGGACGCCGGCCCGCCCTCCCGCGACAGCGACGGCCGCTGGACCGCCCCGTTCGTCATGGCCTCGTTCAACACCCGGATCGTGCGCCGCAGCAACGCCGTCCAGGACTGGTCCTACGGCCGGGGCCTGCGCTACGGCGAGGTGATGGCCGCCGGCCGGGGGATCTCCGGCGCGGCCACCGCGGTCGCGGTCACCGCCGGGCTGGCCGGTGCGCTGGGGGCGATGTCGTTCGGGCCGACCCGCGCGCTGCTGGACAGGGTGCTGCCCGCGCCGGGCACGGGCCCGGACGAGGCCACCCGCGAGCGCGGCTGGTTCCGCATGGAGGTCGACGCGACCACGGAGTCCGGCCGCCGGTACCGGGCGACCGCGGCCGGAAAGGGCGACCCCGGCTACAAGGCGACGGCGGTCATGCTCGGCGAGAGCGCGCTCGCCCTCGCCCTCGACGGGGAGCGGCTGCCCGACCGCGCGGGGTCGCTGACCCCGGCGAGCGCGCTCGGGACCGTGCTGGCCGACCGGCTGCGCGCGGCCGGCCACGAATACACCGTCACCGCCGTGTAGGCGGGGTCGCCGAGGAGTGGGGCCCGGAGGGTCCCGCGATCGAAGCGACGGCGGGGCTCAGCGCAGCCGGGGACGGCTCCTGGTCGCGGTGTCGTCCGGAGGACGACGGATCACGCGACTCAACCGACTCTGAGGGCGAGGAGGGCGACGTCGTCCTCGGCGTCGGGCAGGAACAGCCGCTCCAGCACCCGGTCGCACAGCTCCTCCAGCGGCAGGCCCCCGGCCTGCTCCAGCACCGCCACCAGCTCGCCGGTGCCGGTGTCGAGGTCGCGGTCCCGGCGCTCGACGAGCCCGTCGGTGTAGAGCAGCACCGTGCTTCCCGCGGGGAGGAGCAGGCAGCGGTCGGAGCGGGCCGACGAGGCGTCCACGCCCAGGAGCAGGTCACCGGGGAGGTCCAGCACCTGGACCGCGCCGTCCGGGGCGATGACCACCGGCGTGGGGTGGCCGGCGTCGGACCAGCGCATCAGGACCGCGCCCGCGGAGATCCCGGCCGGGCGCTCCAGGCGGGCGACGATGGCGGTCGCCATGACACCGGGCACCAGCCCGGTGATGGCACGGTCCAGCCGGGTGAGCACCTCCGCCGGCGCCGCCCCGGTGGCGTGGCTGATCCCGCGCAGTAGGCTCCGGACCTGTCCCATCGCCGCGGCGGCGTGCCGGTCGTGGCCGACGACGTCGCCGATGGCCAGCACCGTCGTCCCGTCCTCCTGGGCGAAGGCGTCGTACCAGTCCCCGCCGATGTCCGCGCCGGCCGCCGCGGGCACGTAGCGCACCACGACCTGGCAGCCGGCCACCGCCGGCGGCGCGGTGAGCATGCTGTGCTGGAGCGCGTCGGCGAGGTCCCGCTGCTGGGCGTGCAGCCGCGCCGAGTGCAGGGCGAGACCCGCCCGCCGGCCCACCTCCACGGCGGCGTCCACCTGGTCCTGGGTGTGCTCGCCGCGGTCGACCCCGTTGAACAGGCCGAGGGCGCCGATGGTCCGGCCGCGGGCCACCAGGGGCACGACCACGCCGCCCTCCATGTCCAGCCGGGACAGCGCCGACCGGGTCTCCTCGTCGGGCAGGGCCAGCCGGATCCGCTCGGCGTCGATGTGCGGCAGCACCAGCGGCCGCCCGGTCCGGGTGACGATCCGGGCCGTGGCGTCGTCGGTCATCACCGCGACCATCGCGTGCACGTACTCGGCCAGCTGGCCGGCGCGGTCGGGATCGCGGTGCGCCGAAGCGAGCTCCTCCATGCGGCCCTGCTCGTCGGTGACCACGAGCCAGCACCAGTCGCCGAGCGCCGGCACCACGAGCTCGGCCAGCTGGGTGACCTGCCGGGTGATGTCGAAGTCCCCGGACAGCACCCGGCCGACGTCGGCCAGCAGCTGCAGCCGCCGGTTGGCCGCGTCGCGCTCGGCATCGGCCTGCAACCGGGACACGCTCAGGGCGAGCTGCGCGGTGAGACCGTCCAGCAGCTCGACGTCCTCGTCGGCGAAGCCGTGGTGGTGGGTGTCCCACACGACCGCGTAGCTGCCCAGCAGCCGGCCCTCCACCCGCAGCGGCAGGACCGCCAGCGCCCGTGTGCCGAGGGCCTCGTTGATCTCGGCCATCCGCGGGAACCGGGTCTCGGCCTGGCGTGCATCGGCGAAGAACAGCCGCTCGCCGGTCCGGGTCACGTGCACGTGGGGCAGGTCCTCGTCCTCGGGGGGCAGGACCACGCCCTCCGGGGGGAGCTGCACGTCGGCCGCGCTGGCCACGGTGTCGACCAGCTGCCGGGTCAGGTGCAGCCGCAGCCCGCCGCCGGGCTCCTGCACCGTCAGGCCGCTGGACGAGGCGCCCAGCACGGCAGCACCCCGGAGGGCGATGTCGGCGAGCTGCCGGACGGCGGTCGCGTTGGCCATCTCGGCAGCGACCTCGGCGATCGCCGCGGCCCGCTGGACGGCGGCCATCCGCCGCTGCGACTGCTCCCGCGCCTCGCTGACGTCGAGGATCGTCCCGATCATGCGGATCTTCTCGCCGCGGGCGTTGCGGACGACGCGGCCGCGGGACACCGTCCAGCGCACCGAGCCGTCCGCGCGCACGGCCCGGGACTCGAGGGCGTACTCGCCGGTCTCCGTGTCCGCCCGTTCCATCTCCTTGCGGACCGCTTCGTGGTCGTCGGGGTGCACCCGGGAGGCGAGCACCGCCTCGATGTCGGTGGCGGGCAGCGCCTGGTCCATGCCGAACACGGCCGCGCACCGCTCGTCCCACGTCACCGCCCCGGTGCGCAGGTCCCGCTCCCAGATGCCGATGCCGCTGGCCTCGAGCGCGATCGAGAGGCGGGCGGCCGAGGTGCCGATCGCCGACTTCGCGGCGGAGAGCTCGAGCTCGGCGACGACGGAGGTGGCCAGCTGTTCCAGCAGCTCCCCGTCGTCCTCGGTCCACTCCCGCGGCGTCTCGTCGTACACCGCGAGGACGCCGACCACGTGCCCCGACGCGGAGACCAGGGGCGCACCGAGGTAGGCGGCGACCTGCCCCGACGTGACGGCCGGCAGGTCGGCGACCGCCGGGTCGGCGGCCGCGTCGGGGACCACCAGCGGCTGGGCACCGCGCACGGTGATCGCCGAGAGCGCCCCGGTGAGCAGCGCCGGGCCGCCCACGACGCCCGGCGGCAGGCCGTGCCCGCCCACGACGGTGTCGGCGTCGGTGAAGATCGTGACCTTCGCGTGGCCCACGCCGAGCAGCCGCGCGGCCAGGCCGGAGAGCCGGTCGAACGCCGCCGGGCCGGGGACCTCCAGGAACAGCCGACGGGCCGCGGCGATCCGATGCGGGTCCGACAGCGGATCGGGGACGGCGGAGGGCACCGGGCCGGGCACGGTTCCTCCTCGCTGACGCGCCCGCGACCGCCAGCCGGGCGCGAACGGCGACCATGCTGACACGCGCATCCGGAACGTATCCGTCCGACTCGCGGCGTGGCCCTCCCTCTGGGGGGTGAAAGCGGCCGTCCCGCGTCAACCGCGACCCGGCGCCATCCGATGGGGAGTCCATGACGGCGATCTCCACCCGCAGCAGGGCGCTGCCCGACTGCCGTCCGCTGCTGGCCGACCCCGACGACCTCACGCTGGTCTTCCAGCCGATCGTCGACCTCGCGGGGGCCCGCGTGGCCGGCTACGAGGCCCTGTCCCGCTTCCCGGGCACCGCGACCCCCGACGTCTGGTTCGCGGCCGCGGCCGACGCCGGCGTGGGCCCGGAGCTGGAGGCGCTGGCCGTGCACAAGGCGCTGGCCGCCCGCGACGCTCTGCCGCCCAACACCTTCCTCACCGTGAACGTCAGCCCGCACCTGCTGGGGACGGCGCCCATCCAGGACGCCCTGCACTCCGTCGGCGACCTCGCGCGGATCGTCGTCGAGCTGACCGAGCACACCGCGGTCGACGACGTCGACGCGCTCCGCCGGCACGTCGACGGCCTGCGCGTCCGCGGCGCGCTGGTGGCCCTGGACGACGCCGGCGCCGGGTACTCCGGGCTGCAGCAGATGACCACGGTCCGCCCGCAGTTGGTGAAGCTCGACCGCGCGCTGGTGCAGGACGTCGACACCGACCCGACGAAGCTGGCCCTGGCCGAGCTGGTCGGCGAGTTCGCCGGACGGATCGACGCCTGGCTGCTGGCCGAGGGCATAGAGACCCCCGGCGAGCTGGCCGCGTTCGCCCGGCTGGGCACCCCGCTGGCCCAGGGCTGGCTGCTCGGCCGCCCCGCCCCCGAGTTCCGTCAGCTCGACCCCGACGTCGTCCGGCTGATCACGGCGCAGACCGCCCGCGCCCGGCTGACCGAGAGCGTCGCCCCGCTGGTCCGGCCGGTGCGCCAGTGCGCGGCCGAGGAGCCCGCCCCTCTCGTCCCCCCGGCCGTCCTCGTGGGTCCGCTCGGCGAGCCGCTCGCGCTGCGGCTGGCCGACCCGCGGACCGCCGAGGCGTACACCGCCCCCGTCTCCCTGCGGGTCCGGCTCTCCGCCGGCGCGACCGAGACGCTGGCCCGCGCGATGACCCGCTCGCCGGCACAGCGGTTCGACCCGGTGGTCTGCACCGACGAGACCGGCGGCGTCGTCGGTCTGCTGCGTGTCGAGGACCTCGTCACCGCGGCGGCAGGCACCCGCTGACCGGGCCGCACCCGATGACCCGCCCTCAGCCCCGGGGCGCGCACCACCTCCCCCGCACTCCCCCTTCCCCCGAGGAGAACCCGTGAAGACCTTCGCCTGTGGCGACGTCGTCCCCGGCTGCAGCCACTCGTTCAGCGCTCCCGACGAGCCCGGCATCCTGAGCCAGGTGGCCGCCCACGCGGCCGCCGACCACGGCCTGACCGAGGTCTCCGCCGACCTCGTGGCCGCCGTCCGCGCGCACATCCACTGACCTACCGGAGTGCGGGAGCGCAGGAAACCTGCGCTCCCGTACTCCGCTACTGCGCCGAGGCGTCGGTCAGCGCGGTGCGCTCGGAGTCGGTGAGCACCAGGTCGAGCATCGGCAGCAGGTCGGCCAGCTGGTCGACCGAGCGACCGCTGGCGATCGGCGCGGTGACCGTCGGCTGGTCGGCCAGCCAGCGCAGCGCCACCGCCGAGCCCGTCGTCCCGTGCGCGTCGGCGACCTCGCGCAGCGCCCGCAGCACCCGGTCGCCGCGCTCCCCCACGTACGCCGCCGCACCCTTCGCCCGCGGCGAGTCGATCTGCTCGCCGGCGCGGTACTTGCCGGTCAGGAAGCCCTTCGCCAGCGCGAAGTAGGGGAAGCACCCGAGGTCGGCACCGGCGACGACGTCCCTCAGCTCGTCCTCGTAGACCGCCCGCTCCATCAGGTTGTAGTGCGGCTGCAGCGCCACGTAGCCGGTCACGCCCAGTCGCTCCGCGGTGGCCAGCGCCTCGGTGAGCCGGGCCGCGGAGTAGTTCGACGTCGCCGCGTACCGGACCTTCCCGGCCTGCACCAGCTCGTCGAACGCCCGGAGCGTCTCCTCCAGCGGCGTGCTGTCGTCGTCGTAGTGGGCGTAGTAGACGTCGATGTGGTCGGTGCCGAGGTTGGTCAGCGACCGCTCGGCCGCGGCGCGGATCTCGGCCGCCGACAGCGGGTGCTCCTTGCGCCCCGGCGAGGCCTTCGTGGCGACGACGACGCGGTCCCGCCGCCCGGCGCCGGCCAGCCACCCGCCGAGGATCTGCTCCGACCGGCCGTTGCCGTACATCTCCGCGGTGTCGACCATCGGCCGAGAAGTGCTCGGCACCGCGTCGACGAACCGGTCGAGGAGGGCATGCGAGGTGGGCTCGTCCGCCGTCCACCCGAAGACGTTGCCACCGAGGCACAGATCGCTGACGACGAGGTCCGTCCGGGGGATGCGAGGCACGTCCCCACCGTAGGTGCCGGGGTGTCCGGCCGCCCTGGGGCGGCTGTGACCTGCGAGGCGTTCCTCCCCCCACAGTGGCGGGATTCCGGGCAGACATGGCAACGTGCGCCCCCGGTCCGCCTCTCCCGGCCCGCCCGGCGAGGAGACGGACCCGTCCGCACCGACCGGGCGCCGGACTCCCGGCGCCGGCCACCCATCCGAGAGGACCCCCGTGAACAAGGCCGAACTCGTCTCCGCCATCGCCAAGCGCGCCGACGTGCCCGCCTCGACCGTCGACTCCGTGATCGCCGGCCTCCAGGAGGAGCTCGTCGACGCCATCACCCGCGGCGACAAGGTCACCATCTCCGGCCTGCTGACCGTCGAGCGCTCGCAGCGCTCCGCCCGCACCGGCCGCAACCCGCAGACCGGTGAGTCGATCGAGATCGCCGCCGCCCACACCGCCAAGGTGACCGCCGGCTCGAACCTCAAGAAGGCCGCCAGCAGCGTCCCGGTCAAGTAACACCCCCCGGACTGCGGAGTCCCCCCTCACCGTGCACGGTGAGGGGGGACTCGCTGTATCGAGGGAGGACGACGGGGTGACGGAACTGCAGGTGGACACCGACCCGGCAGAGGTCGGTCTGGATCCCGCGCGACTGGAGCGCCTGGACCGGCGGCTGGCCCGCTTCGTCGACGAGGGGCGGCTCCCCGGCTTCCTCGTCACCGTCTCCCGCGCCGGCCGTCTGGCGCACGTGGGCCGGTACGGGCACCGGGACGTCGAGCGGGGCCTCCCCGTCGAGCCCGGCACCCGCTGGCGCATCTACTCGATGACCAAGCCGGTGACCTCGGTGGCGGCGATGTCGCTGTACGAGGAGGGCGCCTTCCAGCTCACCGACCCGATCAGCACCTGGCTGCCGGAGTTCGCCGACACCCGCGTGTACGTCGCCGGCTCGGCGCAGAAGCCGGTCACCGCCCCGCTGATGGAGCCCATCCGCGTGTGGCACCTGCTGAGCCACACCGCGGGGCTCACCTACGGCTTCCACCACGCGCATCCGGTCGACGCGATGTACCGGGCCGCGGGGTTCGAGTGGGGGAGCCCGCCGGGCGCCGACTCCGCGGAGGTCTGCCGGCAGTGGGCGGCCATCCCGCTGGTCTTCCAGCCCGGCAGCGAGTGGAACTACGGCGTCTCCACCGACGTGCTCGGCCGCCTCGTCGAGGTCCTGGCCGGCAAGCCGCTCGACGAGGTGTTCGCCGAGCGCGTCCTCGGCCCGCTGGGCATGACCGAGACGTCGTTCGGCCTCCGCCCGGACGACGACCCCGACTCGCTGGCCCGCCTCTACGCCGCCGTCCCCGCCACCACCGGGACGACGTTCGCGCCGCTGGACGCGATGGGCGAGGCCGCGCTGTCCAAACCCGCGTTCCTCTCCGGGGGTGGCGGACTGGTGTCGACCGCGGCGGACTACCTGCGGTTCGTCGAGTGCCTGCGCCGCGGCGGCTCCCACGACGGGGGCCGGGTGCTGGGGTCACGGACGGTGGCGCACATGGTCCGCAACCACCTGCCGGGGAACCAGGACCTGGAGACGTTCGGCCGGCCGCTGTTCGCCGAGACCCCGCTGCGGGGCGTGGGGTTCGGCCTCGGGTTCTCGATGGTCCTCGACCCGGCCCGCTACGGCGTGGTGTCCAGCGTCGGCGACTACAGCTGGGGCGGGGCGGCGTCCACCGCGTTCTACGTCGACCCGATCGAGGACCTGACGGTCACCTTCTACACGCAGCTGCTGCCCTCGAGCACGCTGCCGATCCGCAACTTCCTCCGCCAGCTGGTCAACCAGGCACTCGTCTGACGTGGAGGAGATCCGTGGGCGTGACGCCCACGGATCTCCTCCACCCGGCTCAGAGGTAGCGGCGGTAGACGACGGTGGCGACCATGGCCGGCTTCGTGCCGCCTTCGATCTCGATCGTGACGTCGATGTTCACGGTGATCCCCCCGTCGAACGGGGTCGCCGAGGCCAGGGTGGCGCCGGCCCGCACGCGGGCGCCCACCGGCACCGGCGAGGGGAAGCGCACCTTCTCGGTGCCGTAGTTGACGCCCATCCGGAAGCCCTGCATGTCCACGATCTCGGGCAGCAACCCGGGAACCAGCGACAGCGTCAGGTAGCCGTGCGCGATGGGCCCGCCGAAGGGGCTCTCCTTCTTCGCGCGCTCCGGGTCGACGTGGATCCACTGGTGGTCGCCGGTCGCCTCGGCGAACTGGTTCACCTGCTCCTGGGTGATCGTCACCCAGTCGCTGTAGCCCATGTGCTGGCCGACGAGGCCCTGCACGCCCTCGATGCCCTCGACAACCGTCTGCGCCATGTGCCCTGTCCTCTCGGTCGATTACCTTGGCGAACTCCACCACACCGGCTCGGGAGAGGGAGGAACGGGTTGCTCCGCATCGGCGCGCTCGACGTGCCCGACGGCCACCTGGTCGTCATGGCGATCGTCAACCGCACCCCCGACTCGTTCTACGACCGCGGCGCGACCTACGAGCTCGACCGGGCCGTCGAGCGGGTCGACCAGGTCGTCGCCGAGGGCGCGGACATGGTGGACGTCGGTGGGGTGAAGGCCGCGCCCGGTGACGAGGTCGACGCCGCGGAGGAGATCCGGCGCACCGTCGACCTGGTCGCCGCCATCCGCGCCGCGCACCCCACGCTGCCGATCTCCATCGACACCTGGCGGGCCGAGGTCGCCCGCGAGGTCCTCGCCGCCGGCGCCGACGTCGTCAACGACGCCTGGGGCGGGGTCGACCCCGAGCTCGCCGTCGTCGCCGCCGAGGTCGGCGCGGGGATCGTCTGCACGCACGCCGGCGGGCTGCCGCCGCGCACCCGCCCGCACCGGGTCGTCTACGACGACGTCGTCGCCGACATCGTCACGCGGACGACGGCGCTGGCCGAGGCAGCCGTGGCGGCCGGCGTCGACCGCGAGCGGGTGCTCATCGACCCCGGCCACGACTTCGGCAAGAACACCCGGCACTCGCTGGAGGCCACCCGCCGGCTGGGCGAGCTCGTCGACACCGGCTGGCCGGTGCTGGTGGCGCTGTCGAACAAGGACTTCGTCGGCGAGACCCTGGACGTCGTCCTCGACCAGCGGCTGACCGGCACGCTGGCCACGACGGCGATCAGCGCCTGGCTGGGCGCCCGAGTCTTCCGCGCGCACGACGTCGCGCCCACCCGCCAGACGCTGGACATGGTGGCCTCCATCCGTGGCGACCGGCCCCCGGCGAGGACGGTCCGCGGCCTGGCGTAGCGCTCGGCACCTTTCCCGCGCGGCGGCACAGCCGCGGTGTGGCGACGACCGCCGCGCGGCAGCGCGGCAGTCACGACGATGCGGCGGCATCCGGGCCGCGAGCCGTCGTTAGGTTGCCGTGCATGTCCGCCACCGGGTTCCTCACCGCCGACGAGCTGAACGACCTCCTCCCGGGCACCCTGCCCGGACTCCTGGGCATCGTCGTCGACAGCCACGAGCGCGGACGGCTGACCAGCCACCTCGACGTCCGCCCCGACCACCTGGCGCCCAACGGGTACCTGCACGCCGGCACGGTCGTGACCCTCGCCGACACCAGTTGCGGCCTGCCCACCCGCGCGCTGCTGCCCGGGGGGTCGACGGGCTTCACGACCATCGAGCTCAAGAGCAACCACCTCGCCACCGCCCGGGAGGGCCGGATCAGCTGCGTGGCGACCAACGCGCACGCCGGACGCACGACGCAGGTCTGGGACGCCGTGGTGACCGCCGGCGACCGGACGCTGGCCCTGTTCCGGTGCACGCAGTCGGTCCTCTGGCCCCGCTGAGGTACCGCCCGGGAACCCGGGCATGCCCGGGTTCGTCTCCGGTGTGAGACTGGCGCCACACCTGCACCGAAGAGGAGGCCACGTGGCCCTGAACAGCCCGTATCCCGACGTCGAGATCCCCGACGTCTCCGTGCCGGAGTTCGTCCTCGCGGCCGGCCGCGACCGGCCGGACGCGCCGGCCCTGATCGACGGGCTCAAGGGCGACACGATCACGCACGGCCAGCTCGCCGCCTACGTCGACCGCGTCGCCGCGAACCTGCACGCCCGCGGCCTGCGCAAGGGCGACGTCGTCGCCGTCTTCTGCCCGAACACGCAGTGGTTCCCCGTGGTGTTCCACGGCATCGCCGCCGCCGGGTGCGTCATGTCGCCGATCAACTCGCTCTACACGCCCGAGGAGATCGCCTTCCAGCTCAAGGACTCCGGCGCCAAGGTCCTGATCACCATCTCGCTCTTCATGGACCGCGCCGGCGCCGCGGTGGAGAAGACGCCGGTCGACGAGGTGATCGTCCTCGACGGCATGGAGGGCCACGCCGGGATGCTGGACCTGCTCGGCGGCGACGCGCCGTCGGTGCAGGTGGACATCGACCCGGCGAACGACCTGGTCGCGCTCCCCTACTCCAGCGGGACGACGGGCCTGCCCAAGGGCGTGATGCTGACCCACCGCAACCTGGTGGCCAACGTGTCCCAGTGCCGGCCGCTGATCGACCTGGGCGAGGACGAGCGGATCATCGCCGTCCTGCCGTTCTTCCACATCTACGGCCTGACCGTGCTGATGAACCAGGGCCTGGCCTGGGGCGGGGCCGTGGTGACGCTGCCGCGGTTCGACCTCGAGGACTTCCTGCGCACCATCCAGGACCACAAGATCACCCGCGCTTACGTGGCGCCGCCGATCCTGCTGGCGCTGGCCAAGCACCCGCTGGTCGACTCCTACGACGTGTCGTCGCTGGCGTCGGTCATGTCGGGTGCGGCGCCGCTGGACGAGAACCTGGCGCTCGCCGCCCAGGAGCGGCTGCGCAAGGGCGCTGCGGACGGCGTCACCGTGGCCCAGGGCTACGGGATGACCGAGCTGTCGCCGGTCTCGCACACCACGCCCGACATCGGCCGGCAGCCCCCCGGCGTCACCACCGACGTGCCGAAGGGCTCGGTGGGGTACGCGATCCCGAACACCGAGTGCCGGCTGATCGACCCGGGCACCGGCGAGGACGCCGCCCCGGGTGAGAGCGGCGAGCTGTGGGTCCGCGGGCCGCAGGTCATGAAGGGCTACCTCAACAACCAGAAGGCCACCGAGGACACCCTCGACGCCGACGGCTGGCTGCACACCGGTGACGTCGCCGTCGTCGACGCCGACGGCCGGTACACGGTGGTCGACCGGGTCAAGGAGCTGATCAAGTACAAGGGCTACCAGGTGGCCCCGGCGGAGCTCGAGGCCGTGCTGATCAACCACCCGGAGATCGCCGACGCCGCCGTCATCGGGGTCAAGGACGCCGAGAGCGGCGAGGAGCTGCCCAAGGCCTTCGTCGTCCGCTCCCCGGGGTCGGAGATCACCGAGGAGGCGGTCATGGCCTACATGACCGAGCACGTGGCCCCGCACAAGAAGATCCGGTTCGTCGAGTTCATCGAGCAGGTGCCCAAGTCCGCGGCGGGGAAGATCCTCCGCAAGGACCTCAAGGCCCGCGCCTGACGTCCGGTCGGGCCGGTCCGTGGCCTCGGCCGCGGGCCGGCCCGACGCGCGTCCGGGTCAGGCCGGCCGGTCGGGGTTGACGGCGCCCGGCGTGACCGGCGGCGCGGCGGTCGCGTCGCGCGCGGTGTGCCGGTCCACCGGCGGGGGCGGGGACCACGCCGGGGGCGGTCCGGTGGGGGCGGGCCCCCAGGAGCCGGTCGGCGGCAGCGGCCGGCGGCCGCGCCGGAACGCCAGCACGAACAGCAGGGCGCTGATCAGCAGCAGGACGACGCCGCCGATGAGCACCCCCCAGGCGAGGCCGGTCAGGCCCGGGACCGTCGCACCGATGCCCGCCTCGACGGAGACGCCCGCCGAGCCGTCGGTGTTCATGACCACCAGCAGCCAGTCGCCCTCCGTCGGGTCCCAGGTCAGCTGCTGGGCACCGGTCCCGCTGCTCTGCGCGACCCAGAAGTCCTGGTCGGCGGGCGGGGTGGCCGGCTCTCCGCCGGGCACGAGCCGGCCGTTGTCGGCTCCGGACCCCAGGTCGTCGACGACCGTCCGCGCGACCCCCTCCAGGTAGGCCTGTCCCTCTGCGACCGGCGCGATGCCGACGAAGACGTCGGTGCCGTCGGCTCCGGTCACGTCGAGCCGGGCGGTGCCCAGCCACGACTCGACCAGCGCCCAGTCGGTGCCGGTGTCGGAGAGCTCGATGTTCTCGCTGACCAGCGCCGACCCGGTCGTGGAGAAGTCGTCGTCCGGGGTGGTCAGGTAGCCGTCGTCGTCGCGGCCCGGACCGTCGGCCCACAGGAGCAGCCCCCCGCCGAGCACGAGGCCGACCCCGGGGAGCAGCAGCAGGATCGCGAAGACCAGGGCCACGACGCGGCCGGCGCCCCAGCGGCGGGAGGGAGCAGCCTGCGGCCACACGGGCGGGGGGACGGCGGTCATGGGGCACCTCCAGCGACCGCCGGGGACCACGGGGCCGCGGCTGAGCACCGGCGGACACCCATGAGCCTGGCACCGGGACCCGCGGAGCACGAGGGACCTTCTACTGTCGCCGCATGCGAGCGGTCACCCTGGACGGATCCGGCGGTCCCGAGGTCATGGGCTGGGGCGAGGTCCCCGACCCGGTCTGCGGGCCGGGCGAGGTGGTGGTCGACGTCGTCGCCACCGCGGTCAACCGCGCCGACCTGCTGCAGCGGCAGGGCTTCTACCCGCCGCCGCCGGGCGCCAGCGAGGTCCTCGGCCTGGAGTGCAGCGGGATCATCAGCGAGGTCGGCCCGGGCGTGACCGGCTGGCAGGTGGGCGACGAGGTCTGCGCCCTGCTGTCCGGCGGCGGGTACGCCGAGCGGGTCGCCGTCCCGGCCGGGCAACTGCTCCCGCGGCCGGCCGGCGTGGAGCTGGCCACCGCCGCCGCCCTGCCCGAGGTCGTCTGCACCGTGTGGTCCAACGTCTTCCTGCTGGCCGGGCTGCGTCGCGGCGAGAGCTTCCTGGTGCACGGCGGCTCCAGCGGCATCGGCACGATGGCGATCCAGCTGGCCGCCCGCGCCGGCGCCCGGGTGTTCACCACCGCGGGCAGCGCCGCCAAGCTCGACTTCTGCCGCGAGCTCGGCGCCGACGTCACGATCAACTACCGGGACGAGGACTTCGTCGAGCGGGTGCGGGCGGAGACCGACGGCGCCGGCGTGGACGTCGTCCTCGACATCATGGGCGCCAAGTACCTGGCCCGGAACGTCGAGGCGCTGGCCACCGGCGGGCGGCTGGTGTGCATCGGCATGCAGGGCGGGACGAAGGCCGAGCTGGACCTGGGCCTGCTGATGCGCAAGCGCGCCGCGGTGCACGCGACGACGCTGCGCTCGCGGCCGGCGACCGGGCCCGGGGGCAAGGCCGACATCGTCGCGGCCGTGCGGCACGACGTGTGGCCCGACGTGGAGCGGGGCGTGGTGCGGCCGATCGTCGACCGGCGGCTGCCGATGTCGCGCGCGGCCGAGGCGCACGAGCTCGTCGCCGCCAGCGGGCACATCGGGAAGGTGCTGCTGCTCCCCGAAGACTGACGCTCAGAGCGGCACGCGGACCAGCTCACCGCCCGACGCGTCGAGGAGGACGGCCCCGGTCAGCTCGTCGCGGGCGACCGGCGTCCAGGCCCGGAACCGCGCCCGGCCGGCGGGGTCGGCGGCCCACTCCCCGGTCGCGTGCCAGTCGTCCGCTCCGTCGACGACGAACAGCCGGCACTCGGTGCCGCCGGGCAGCCCCGCCACGACGACGTCGAGCCCGGTGCCGTCGTCGTCACCTGTCACGGCCACGGTGACCCGCGTGTCGCCGGCCGTGACGGTGTGCAGGACCGGCGCGGACGCGGACCCGCTCCACGGCACGACCCCGACCACCGCCCCGGCCACCGCGAGCGCCAGGGCCGCCGCGGCCAGCAGCAGCCGCCGCGGGCGGGACCGCCGCGGCCCGACGTCGTCGGCCACCGCCGCGCGCACCCGGTCGTACAGGTCCGCGGGAGGCCGCACGGGGGACCCCGCGGCCTCCTCGGCGTCGAGCCGGGCCAGCAGCGGCGGCAACCCGCTCAGCTCGTCCACCTCCGTCCGGCACGCCGCGCAGCCGGTCAGGTGGGCGTCGAAGCCGGCCCGCTCGGCCGGCTCCAGCGCGTCGAGGACGTAGGCGCCGGCGTCGGTCGCCCCCTGGGGGCAGGTCACGTCGTCACACCCCTCTCGGCCAGGGCCAGCTTCAGCGCCCGGAGCGCGTAGTGGCACCGGGACTTGACGGTGCCCGGTGGCACCCCGAGCACGGCAGCCGCCTCGGCGACGGTACGGCCGCGGTAGTAGGTCTCCACGATCACCGCCCGGTGCTCCCGGGAGAGCGCGTCCAGAGCGTCGGCGACGACGATCCGGTCGAGGGCGCGCTCCACCTCGTCGAGCCCTGGCAGCTCGCCGGTGTCGTGGACCGGGACCTCCGCCGGCCGGGCGTCGCGGGCCCGGTGGGCGTCGATCGCCAGGTGGTGGGCGACGGTGAACAGCCACGGCCGGACCGGCGCCGCGGACTCGTCCAGTTGGTCGAGGTGACGCCAGGCCCGGACGAGGACCTCCTGGACGAGGTCCTCGGCCCGGGCCCGGTCGCCCCCGCAGAGGCGGAGGGAGTAGCCCAGCAGTGCGGAGGCGTGCTCGTCGTAGAGGGCGCGCAGGCCCTCCTCCCCGACGTCGCCGCCGCGCGTGCGCATCAGCCCGCGTCCACCCGGCGTGGCCGATCACTCATCCGGCTGCCCTCCTCGGTCAGTAGACCGGGCCGGCCGGCGCCGAGGTGCTCGGCGCCGGGCTGCGGGATGCCGGCGTGTCCGGTGCCGCGGCGTCCGTGATCCGGGTGCCGTCCGTGTCCACCACCCACCAGACACCCTGCACGCCCTGTCCGGTGGTGTCACCGGGTGCCGCGTCGCCCTGCCAGCGGTACAGGGGCCATCCGTCGAGGGTGACCTGAAGCGTGCCGTCGTCGCGGGTGATCGTGCCGATCTCCCCCGTGACGCCGTCGACCACCGGGTCGGCGGAGTCCGCGACGACCGGCGGCCAGGCCTGCAGGCACTGGCCGGAGCAGCTGCTGGCGCCGCTGCCCTGCGTGTCGTGGTCGAACACGTAGACGGTCCTCCCGCTCCCGTCCACGACGATCGTGCCGAGGTCGGTGTCGGCCGTGGTCAGCAGGGCGTTCCCGGAGGTGGAGCTGCTGCTCGTGGCTGCCGCCCCGGAGCCGCCTCCGCCCCCGTAGCCGTCGGAGCCGCAGCTGGTCAGCACCAGCAGGCCCGCCGCCAGGACCGTGGGAACGATCAACGTCCTGCGCATGGGGATCTCCCTCCGGCGGGGCCCGCGCTCTCGGGCACCGATGCCAGGGAGCACGGCTCCGGACGGCGGATGGTTCACCCGTCATGGAGTGCCGGTCAGCGCGGGCGGAGCGCGGCCACGGCGTCGATCACGTAGCCGACCTCCTCGGCGGTGTTGTAGTGCATCAGCCCGAGGCCGACCGTCCCGCCCTGCTCGCTGGCCCCGAGCGCGTCGAAGAGCTCGCGGGCGTAGCGGTCGCCGTCCCAGGCGCAGATGCCGCGGCGCGCCAGGTCCGCCGTCACCTGCCGCGGCCGCATGCCGTCGACCGTGAACGACAGCACCGGGGTGGGGTCGGCCGCCGAACCCAGCACCTGCACGTGGCGCATCGCGCGCAGCGCCTGGTCCAGCCAGTCGAACAGCTGGCCCTCGTAGGAGGCGACGGCGGTCATCGAGGCCCGCAGCCGCTCGCGGCGACCCCCCTCGGCCTCACCGCACAGGCTCGCCAGGTGCTCCACGGCCGCGGTGACCCCGGCGTACAGCTCGTACGGCTGCCCGCCGATCTCGAACCGGTCGGGCACCCGGTCCGGCGCCGGCAGCAGCTTGTCCGGCCACAGCCCCGACAGCACCGCCGGATCGGCGACGACGGCCCCGACGTGCGGGCCGCACCACTTGTAGGCCGAGACGGTGAGGAAGTCCGCCCCCATCGCGACCCGGTCGACCGGGTGGTGGGCCACGGCGTGGACGCCGTCGACGAACACCAGCGCGCCGGCCGCGTGCGCGCGGGCGGCGATGCCGGCGACGTCGGGGCGGGTGCCGATGGCGCTGCTGGCGGCGGTGACGGCGACCAGTCGGGTCCGGGGCGTGAGCAGCGCGTCGTACTGCCAGGCGGGCAGCTCCCCGGTCTCGATGTCCACCTCGGCCCACCGCACCCGGACGTCGGCCTGCTCGGCGACCTGCAGCCACGGGCGGATGTTGGCGTCGTGGTCCAGCCGGCTGACCACGATCTCGTCACCCGGTCGCCAGGTGCGGGCGAGGGCGCGGGCCAGGACGTAGGTCAGCGCCGTCGCGCTCGGTCCGAGGACGACGCCGCCCGGCACGCCCCCGGTCAGGTCGGCCAGCGCGGCCCGCGCGCCGGCCGCCAGGCCCTCCGCCCGTGCCGAGGCGGGGAACACGCCTCCGCGCGGGGCCACCGGGACCCGCATCGCCTGGGTGACCGCGTGCACGACGTCCTCCGGCAGGAGGGTGCCCATGGGGCCCTCGGCGTGCACGAGACCGTCGGAGAGGCCGGGGAACCGGCCCCGGACGCGGGCGATGTCCAGCCGCGCCTCCCCCATGTCCGCGACCCTAGACGCACCGGCGCCGGGCGGACGGGTCCTCCCCGGCCGGGCGGAGGAGCCCCCGGGGAGGGGAAGATGGAGGCATGACCATCCCGGGCAACGGAAGCCAGCAGCCGCAGCAGGTCGTCGTCGTCGGGCCCGACGGGAGCCCCGTCGGCGCGATGCCCATGCCGGGCGGGGACGGCGGCTCCGACGGCGTCGGGGGCTTCGGCGACATGGTCGAGCAGCCGGCGAAGGTCATGCGGATCGGCACGATGATCAAGCAGCTCCTCGAGGAGGTCCGCGCCGCTCCCCTCGACGACGCCAGCCGGCAGCGGCTGCGTGACATCCACGCGTCGTCCATCCGCGAGCTCGAGCAGGGCCTGGCCCCGGAGCTGCGCGACGAGCTCGAGCGGATCACGCTGCCGTTCAGCGAGGACCAGACGCCGTCCGACGCCGAGCTGCGGATCGCCCAGGCCCAGCTGGTCGGCTGGCTGGAGGGCGTCTTCCACGGCATCCAGACGGCACTGTTCGCCCAGCAGATGGCCGCCCGCGCGCAGCTGGAGGAGATGCGCCGCCGCGCACTGCCGGGCGGCACGGGCGCGGGGATGGCGCAGCAGCCCGACCTCCGCCCCGGCGGCGGCCAGTACCTCTGACATCGCGGTCCCACCGTCGTCCTCCCGCGCCGGGGTCAGGTGCCGTGCCCGACCCGCGCTGAGCCGTACCGCCACCCGGCGCGCGTGACCACGAGCCTCGCGCCCGCGTCGCCGTCCTCCCGTCACGAGGTGAGGACGGCGACGTCGCCGTGAGGGCGGCGATCAGGACCGGCCGCCGAGACGCCGACGGCGCCGCCTCCCCGGAGGGAGACGGCGCCGTCGGGGCGGGTGGGACTCAGACCGCGAAGCGGCTGACCGCGTCCTGGAGCTGACCGCTCATCCGGGAGAGCTCGGCGGCCGCGCGCTGCGCGTCCTCGACCCGGGAGTTGGTCTCCTGCGTGCCGGCGGCGAGGCCGGAGATGGCGTTGGCGATCGACTGCGAGCCGCTGGCGGCCTCGGCGACGTTCCGGTTCATCTCGTTGGTCGTGGCCGTCTGCTCCTCGACCGCCGCGGCGATGGTGGCCTGGAAGTCGTTGATCTCGCCGATGACCGTGCTGATCTGACCGATCGCGTCGACCGCGCCGGCGGTGTCGGCCTGGATGGCCTCGACCCGGCGGCTGATGTCCTCGGTGGCCCGCGCCGTCTCCTGCGCCAGCTCCTTGACCTCCGACGCCACGACCGCGAAGCCCTTGCCGGCCTCCCCGGCCCGCGCCGCCTCGATGGTGGCGTTGAGCGCCAGCAGGTTGGTCTGCTCGGCGATGCCGTTGATCAGCTTGACGACCGTCGCGATCTCCTGCGAGGAGTCACCGAGCTTGCCGACCGTGCGCGTCGTGTTCTCCGCGACCGTCACGGCCTGGCCGGCCACGCGGGCGGCCTCGGTGGCGTTCGTGGCGATCTCGCGGATCGCCTGCTCCATCTGCGAGGAGCCGGCCGCGACGGTGTCGACGCTCTGCGCGACGTCGCCGGCGGACGCCACGACCGAGTCGGCCTGGCCGGCGGCGGTCCGGGCGTTGTCGGCGATCGCCGCGGAGGCACCGTCGAGCTGGTGCGAGGCGTCGGCCAGCTGGCGGGCCGAGTTGCCGACGAGGACCAGCACGGAGCTGAGCGCGTCGAGGGTGTGGTCCAGGGACTGCGCGACCTCGCCGAGCTCGCCGCCACCGGTCTGCCCGGCGCGCACCCGGAGGTCACCGGCGGCGACCTGGGCGAGCACCTCGCGGATCCGCTGCACGGGGCTGGTCACGCTGCGGGCCACCGCGAGCGCCAGGCCGACGGCGATGACGAGACCGGCGACGATGATCAGGACCGTGACGGTGCGGGCCGAGGTGTAGGCGTCGTGCGCCTCCTCGGTGACAGTCACCGCCTCCGCCGCCGCGGCCGCGGTCGCCGTGCTGAGCGACTCGGCGATGGCGGTCTCGTATCCGCCCAGGCTCTGCACGAGCTCACCGAGGCGGGCCGGGGCCACGTTCGGCGCCCGGAGCTCGGCGAGCGTGGACAGGTAGGCGTCGACCGAGGTGGTGAACTCGGTGAACGCCTCCTGGGCGGCCGGCGAGAGCGGCATCGCGGCGACGGCCTCGGTGTCGGCGGTGAGCCGGTCGCCGATCGTGACCACGTTCTGGGCGGCCTTGGCGATGCTCTCCGCGGGCAGGGTCGGGATCGCGGAGCGGGCGGTGTTGGCGGCCAGCTCCCACCAGTCCGCCTGCAGCCGACGCAGCCCGTCGAGCGGCTCGGCACCCTGCGAGTAGACCTCGCCGGCCTTCTGGTCCAGCGTGGCCATCCGGCTGATGCCGAACACGCCGACGCCCAGCGTCGTCACCGCCACGACCATCACGGCGCCGAGCACGCGACTGCGCAGCCCCCAGCCCTGTCCCTGCGCGGTCTCCGGGGCAGCGGTGTGGCCCCGGTTGTCGATCGCCGTGGAGGCGTCCATCTCCTGCTCCTCATCTGCACGAGCCACCGGTGCACTCCCGGAAGTCCTGCAGCCAGGGTCGGCAGCAGCGCCCGGCCCTTGAGGCGAGCGCTCCCCCACGAGGTGTGTGCCGCCTCATCCGCCACACGGACGACGCCGACTCGGAACTACGCGAGGGAGGCGAGGAACGCCGCCACGCCGTCCTCCTCGTTGGTGCCCGTGACGTCGGTCGCGACGGCGAGGAGATCGGGGTGCGCGTGGGCCATGGCGACCGCCCGGCCGCCGGCATCACGCACCCACTCGAACGCCGCGATGTCGTTGGGCATGTCCCCGAAGACGACGACGTCCGCCGGGTCGACGCCGTGCTGCCCGGCCACCTTCGCCAGGCCGCTGGCCTTGGTGACGCCCGGGGCGGAGATCTCGGCGAGCGCGTCGCTGGAGGAGTTGGTGACCGTCGCCCGGTCGCCGGCGACCCGCTCGACCAGGGACATGAACTCGTCGCGGGGCAGCGACTCGTGCCGCGCCAGCAGCTTGGCCGCCGGGCCGGTGACCATCTCCTCCAGCGTCGCCACGGCCACACCGGGCGCGTCCAGGTCCCAGCGGGGCTGGTAGACCGGCTCGTGGCGGAACTCCAGCCCGTACTCGACGGCGAACCAGGTGTCGGGCTGCGCGCGCCGCAGCTCCGCCGTCACGTCCTGCAGCACGTCGGGGGCCAGTGCGTCCTCGTCGAGGACGGTGAGGCTCTCCAGGTCCAGCAGCACCGCGCCGTTGCAGCAGACGGCGGTGCCGTGCCGGAGCTGCTCGCGGATGCGCACCATCCACCGCGGCGGCCGGCCGGTGGCCAGCACGACGGGCACCCCCGCGGACCGCCACCGCTCGAGCTCGGCGACGGTCTCCGGGCTGACGGTGTCGTCGCCGCGGAGCAGCGTGCCGTCCATGTCGCTGGCGATCAGCCGCGGGCGCCAGTCAGACACCGCCGGGCCCCCCGCCGAAGAGCGCCTCCAGGTACCGGGCGACGCCGTCGACGTCGTGGCCGCTGGTGCGGTCCTGCGCCGCCGCGCGCACCGCGGGATGGGCGTTGGCGACGGCGACCGAGCGGCCCCCCGCGTCCCGGACGGCGGTGATCATCGGCAGGTCGTTGGGCATGTCGCCGAACACCAGGACGTCGCCCAGGCCGACGCCGTACCGCTCGAGGGCGACCGCCAGCCCGGTGGCCTTGGTGACCCCCGGCGGCAGCACCTCGATGAACCCCAGGCCGGCGTGGGTGATCTCGGCGTCCGCCGGGTCGACGACGGAGCGCGCGCGGGCCAGCAGCTCGTCCTGGCCGAGGGTGGCCGACCGGAGGAACACCTTGAGCACCGCGCCGGGCGGCAGCACCTGGTGCCGGGGCAGCAGGTGCGCCGGCTCGGGATAGGGCCACTCGAAGCCGTGCTGCACCCGGAGCTGGGTGCGGACCTCGCCCTGCTCGGCGGCGTCCTCGACGGCGAGGACGAGGTCGCCGGCGACCTGCTCGATCCGGTCGATCACCGCCGCGGCCTGTTCCCGGGGCAGCCCCACGGTCCGCAGCACCTCGTCCCGCTCCAGGTCGACGACGAAGCCGCCCTGCGCGAGCACCGCGATGCCCCGGCCGTCGAGGGCGTCCCGGACGCTGTCGAGCAGCCGCGGGCCGCGCCCGGTCACGCCGACCACCGGGATCCCCGCCGCCCAGCACGCGTCGAGGGCCGCGCGGTTCCGCGGGCTGACCTCCGAGCCGGCGTCCAGCAGGGTGCCGTCGAGGTCGCTGGCCACCAGCTTCGGCCGCCACGGGCCGAGGTCGCCCAGCTCGACGACCTCGTCGTACCCGTCGAGGATGCCGTGGGCGCGGACCGGATCGGCCGTCACGTGACGGGCACCGGGGCGACCAGCGACATGCCCGGGGTCAGCACCTCGTGCCCGCCCAGCCACGGGCGCAGCGCCGCGGGGACGTGCACCGAGCCGTCGGCGCGCTGGTGCACCTCGAGCAGGCAGGCGATGGTGCGGGCGATCGCGCAGAGGGTGCCGTTCAGCGTGGCCGCGGTCTGTGGCTTGCCGTCGTCGTCCCGGTAGCGGATGTTCAGGCGCCGCGCCTGGAAGGTCGTGCAGTCCGACGTGCTGGTCAGCTCGCGGTAGGTGCCCTGGCTGGGGAACCAGGCCTCGATGTCGAACTTGCGCGCGGCGCTGGTGCCGAGGTCACCGGCGGCGATGTCGACCACGCGGTACGGGAGCTCGATCGCCTGGAGGAACTCCTCCTCCCACTGCAGCAGGCGGAGGTGCTCCGCGGCGGCCTCCTCGGGCCGGCAGAAGCTGAACATCTCGACCTTGTCGAACCAGTGCACGCGGATGATGCCGCGGGTGTCCTTGCCGTAGGACCCGGCCTCGCGGCGGAAGCAGGAGGACCACCCGGCGTAGCGGCGCGGGCCGGCGGAGAGGTCGAGCACCTCCTTCATGTGCATCCCGGCGATCGCCACCTCCGAGGTCCCGACCAGGTACAGGTCGTCGCGCTCGACCCGGTAGATCTCCTCGTCGTGCTCGGAGGTGAAGCCGGTGCCCTCCATCGCCTCGTGCTTGACCAGCGCGGGGGCGACCACGGGGGTGAACCCGGCGGCCACCGCGCGGGTGATCGCCAGCTGGGCCAGGGCGAACTCGAGCAGCGCGCCGGGGCCGGTGAGGAAGTAGAAGCGGGCGCCGGAGACCTTCGCGCCGCGCTCCATGTCGATCGCGCCGAGGGCCTCGCCGATCTCCAGGTGGTCGCGCACCTCGAAGTCGTAGGTGGGCACCTCGCCGACGGTCCGCAGCGTCACCGCGTCGTCCTCGCCGCCGGGCGGGACGTCGTCGTGGACGACGTTCGGGATCTTCAGGTGCGCCTCGCGCAGCGCCGCGTCGGCGGCCTTCTGCAGCTCCTCGGCCTCCTTGACCTCCGCGGCCAGGGTCTTGGCCCGCTCGAGCACCGCGGGGCGCTCCTCCGGGGAGGCGCCCCGGACCGCCTGGGAGGCCGTCTTCTGCATGCCGCGCAGGCCGTCGGCGCGGCTGACTGCGTCGCGGCGGGCGGCGTCGGCGGCGAGCAGGTCGTCGACGCGGGACTCGTCGGCTCCCCGGGCCCGCTGGCTGGCGCGGACGACGTCGGGGTTCTCGCGGACGAGGCGCAGGTCGATCACGCCGTCGATCGTAGGTGTCGGCCCGTCCCGCCCTCGGGAGCGGCGACCTCGTCCTCGCAGTCCAGCCCGGCGTCGATCAGCCGCCGGTACTCCGCCATCTTCCCGGTGAGCACGGCGAGGTCCTCGTGCAGCTGGTCCACCTGCCGCTCGATCGACTCCCGCTGGGCCTCGAGCAGCGCGAGCCGGACGGGGTGGTTCTCCAGGCGGCCGCCGCCGAGCTGCACGAAGTGCCGTACCTCCGCGACCGGCATGCCGGTCCGGCGCAGCGCCTGCACCAGCGCGATGAACCGGACGGCGGCCGGCGGGTAGCGGCGCTGACCGGTCGACGTCCGCTCGACCAGCGGGATGAGGCCCTCGCGCTCGTACCAGCGCAGCGTGTCGATGCTCAGGCCGGTGTGCTCGGAGACCTCGCGGATGCCCAGTGCCGTCACACCGCCACGCTAGGCGCTGACGTCCAGCACGAAACGCCAGCGGACGTCGCCGGCGGCCAGCCGACGGAAGGCCGTGTCCACCTCCGCGATCGGCAGCACCTCGACGTCGGCGGTGATCCCGTGCTCGGCGCAGAAGGCGAGCATCTCGCGGGTCTCGTCGGTGCCGCCGGAGCCGGAGACGGTCAGCTCGCGGCCGAGCAGCGCCATCGTCTCGACGTCCAGCCGCTCCGGCAGGCCGAGGAGCACCAGCCGGCCGTCCAGTCGCAGCGTTCGCAACAGCGGGGAGAGGTCGTGGGCGGCCGAGGCGGTGTCGACGACGACGTCCAGGCTCACGGCCCGGGCGGCCATCGCCTCGCCGTCCCGGAGGAGGACGACGTCGTCGGCGCCCAGCCGGCGGGCGTCGTCGACCTTGTCCGGCGAGGTGGTGAAGACGACGACCTCGGCCCCCAGCGCCTTGGCGAACTTCACCGCCAGGTGCCCCAGGCCGCCGGCGCCGACCATGCCCACGGTCTGCCCGGGTCCGACGCCGGCCCGCCGGATCGGTGACCACGTGGTGATCCCGGCGCACATGAGCGGCGCGGCGGCCGCCGCGTCGAGGCCGTCGGGCAGCGCGTGGACGAAGGCGTCGCGGGCGACGTACTCGGTCGAGTAGGCGCCCTGGGTCGGCGTGCCGTCGTGCCGGTCGACCCCGCCGTAGGTCAGCTGGGGGAACTCCACGCAGTAGGACTCCCGGTGCGCCAGGCACGGCCCGCACTCCCCGCAGGAGTCGACGATGTTGCCGACCGCGACCCGGTCGCCCACCCGCAAGGCGGTGACCTCCGGTCCGACGGCGGAGACGACCCCGGTGAACTCGTGGCCGGGCACGAGCGGTGGCGCCCCGGTGGAGAGGCCCTCCACCGCGTGCAGGTCGGTGTGGCAGACGCCGACGTGGGTGACCCGCACCGCGACGTCGTCCGGGCGCAGGTCCCGCCGCTGGAACTCGAAGGGGCGCAGCTGTCCGCGCGGCTCGAACGCCGCATATCCCGTGACCGGTCGCATGGCCGCGACTCTCCGCGCTGGAGTCCACTCCAGCGCAACCCGGACGTGAGCCGCCCCTGCGAGTGAGGCACAGGAAGCTCTCCCCGCATCTCAGCGTCGAGAACGTGCGGAGAGCTTCCTATGCCTCCGACCGTCGACGGGGCTGGGACAATGGGCCCATGCGGTTTCTCGATGGGTCCCGTCCGGCGCACGACCTGACGTACTCCGACGTCTTCATGGTGCCGGCGCACTCCACCGTGGGCTCCCGGCTCGAGGTCGACCTCACCACGCCGGACCGGGTGGGCACGACCATCCCGATCGTCGTGGCCAACATGACCGCCATCTCCGGCCGGCGCATGGCCGAGACGGTCGCCCGGCGCGGCGGCCTCGCGGTCATCCCGCAGGACATCCCGGTCGACGTCGTCGCCGAGGTCATCTCCTGGGTGAAGGCCCGCCACCCGGTCTACGACACCCCGATCACGCTCTCCCCCACCTCCACGGTCGGCGACGCGCTCTCGCTGCTGACCAAGCGCGCGCACGGGATCGTCGTGGTGGTCGAGGACGGCGCGCCGGTCGGCGTCGTCACCGACGGCCAGTGCCAGGGCGTCGACCGGTTCACCCAGGTGTCGGAGGTGATGACCCGCGAGCCGCTGACCGTCCCGGCCGGCTCGGACCTCACCAAGATCTTCGACGTCCTCTCCGGCGAGCGCGTGAGCGCCGCGCCGGTGGTCGAGGGCGACAGGCTGGTCGGCGTGATCACCCGCAAGGGCGCGCTGCGCTCGTCGCTGTACCAGCCCGCGGTGGGCCCGGACGGATTGCTGCTGACCTCGGCCGCCGTCGGTATCAACGGTGACGTGGCGGGCAAGGCCGGCGCCCTCCTCGCGGCGGGGGTCGACGTGCTCGTGGTGGACACCGCGCACGGGCACCAGGAGAAGGCGATCGAGGCGCTGCGCGCGGTGCGGTCGGTGGCCGGGTCGGTGCCGGTGGTGGCCGGCAACGTCGTCACCGCGCAGGGCACCCGCGACCTGATCGAGGCCGGCGCCGACGTCGTCAAGGTCGGCGTCGGGCCCGGCGCCATGTGCACCACCCGGATGATGACCGGCGTCGGCCGGCCGCAGTTCTCCGCCGTCGAGGAGTGCGCCGCCGAGGCCCGCTCGCTGGGCAAGCACGTGTGGGCCGACGGCGGCGTGCGGCACCCCCGCGACATCGCGCTGGCGCTGGCCGCGGGCGCGGCCAACGTGATGGTCGGCTCGTGGTTCGCCGGCACGTACGAGAGCGCCGGCGACATCCACGACGACGGCTCGGGCCGGCTCTACAAGGAGTCCTTCGGCATGGCCTCGGCCCGCGCGGTCAAGGCCCGGACGGCGACCCAGAACGGCTTCGAGCGGGCGCGCGCCGGGCTGTTCGAGGAGGGCATCTCCTCCTCCCGGATGTACCTGGACCCGCAGCGGCCCGGCGTCGAGGACCTGATCGACCAGATCGTGGCCGGGGTGCGGTCCTCCTGCACCTACGCGGGGGCGCGCACCGTCGACGAGCTGCACGCGCGGGCCGTGCTGGGGGTGCAGAGCTCGGCCGGCTACGAGGAGGGCCGGCCGCTGCCGACCGGCTGGTGAAGGCCCTGCCGCGGGAGCAGTTCGAGGAGCTCGTCGCCGACGCCCTCGACGAGGTGCCGGCCGAGCTGATGGCGCTGCTGGACAACGTCGTCGTCCTCGTGGAGGACCGGAACCCGGACGAACCGGACCTGCTCGGCCTCTACGAGGGGCTCGCGCTGCCCGAGCGCGGCTGGCAGTACGGCGGGGAGCTGCCCGACCGGATCATGATCTACCGCGAGGCCATCTGCGACATCTGCGAGACCCACGAGGACGTCGTCGAGGAGGTCCTCGTCACCGTCGTCCACGAGATCGCCCACCACTTCGGCATCGAGGAGGAGCGCCTCCACCAGCTCGGCTGGGGCTAGGCGCCGCGTAACCTCGGTCGACGTGGCGGAGGTCCAGAGCGGCGGGCTGCCGATCAAGATGCTGCACGACCGGGTGCTGGTCTCCCTGCGGCGCGAGGACGGCGAGCGGCGGTCCACCGGCGGCATCCTCATCCCGGCCACGGCCCAGGTCGCCAAGCGGCTGGTGTGGGGCGAGGCCCGGGGCATCGGCGGCAGCGTCCGCCAGGTGAAGGTCGGCGACCAGGTGCTGTTCTCCCCCGAGGACCAGCACGAGGTCGAGGTGCACGGCGAGGACCTGGTGATCCTCCGGGAGCGCGACGTGCACGCCGTCGCCGCGGAACGCATCGAGGACGCCAACACCGGCCTCTACCTGTAGCCGGGCACGCCGCCGCCCCCGCACCGAGGGGCGCGGGGGCGGCGGTGGGGATCAGTGCTGGCGGGTGAAGGGCCCCTGGATGGCGAAGGTGTAGCCGTCCTCCTGGATGGCGGCGAACAGCACCTTGCGGTCCGGGGCGAAGGTCGGTCCGGCGAACTCGGACTCGCTCACCTCGTTGCGGGCGAGGAAGAACGTCTTCCCGTCGGAGTTGGCACCGAGCAGGTGCTGGGCCCCTTCGCCGTCCTCGGCCAGGATGATCCCGCCGTACGGCGAGACGGTGATGTTGTCCGGGCCGTCGGGGTCGCTGTCCTGGTCACCCGGCGTGTACGCGAACAGCAGCTGCAGCGTGATCGTCTGCGCCACCGGGTCGAGGAACCACACCTGCCCGTCGTGCTGGGCCGCGCTGCCGTCGGAGGTGCGGGCGAACGAGGCGACGACGTACGCCCCGCCGTCGCCCCACCACATCCCCTCGAGCTTGCGGCTGCGGGTGATCGGCTGGGCGTAGGCCTGCTTGCGGGTGGACAGCGTCCGGGCGTCCCGGTCCGGCACGGCTACCCACTCGAGGCGGTACACGTCACCGAGCCGGGCGACCGACAGGTCGGGGACGTGCGTGCCGGTGCCCGTGGTGGCACGCATCGCCTCGAGCGTGCCGTCCGTGGGGCCGAGCCGCTTCAGGGAGCCCTTGCCCAGCGGCCGCGCCGATGCCGGAGGGGTGTAGCGGTAGAGCAGGCCGTTCGGGTTGCTCGCGTCCTCGGTCAGGTAGAGCTCGAAGGTGTCGGGGTTGACGACGACGGCCTCGTGCGCGAACCGGCCGAGCGCCTTGATCGGCTGCGGGTCGCGGTTGGCGTTGCGGTCGTGGGGGTCGACCTCGAACACGTAGCCGTGGTCCTGGAGCAGAGCGCCGCGCGAGCCCGCCTTGCCCTTGAGGTCCTCGGTCTCCTCGCAGGTCAGCCAGGTGTTCCAGGGGGTGCGGCCACCCGCGCAGTTGGTCTGGGTGCCGGCCAGGCTGACGTACTCGCCGATCCGGTTGCCGTGCTGGTCGACCTCGAGCGTGGTGGTGCCGCCGCCGGCGTTCGCGTCGTAGGTGAAGCCGGCCAGCGCCGGCACCGGGAACGGCTCGGTCCCGTTGATCTCGTGGTTCTGGACGAGCACGGCACCCTGGCCGCGGGGACGGGCGAACGCCGCGGTGCCGTCGGGGTCGGACGGGGAGAACTCGCCGCTCTCCAGCCGGGTCTCGCCGGCGTGGGAGACGACGGTGTAGCTGAAACCGGGCGGCAGGGAGAGCAGCCCGCGCGGGTCGGGGACCAGCTCGCCGTACCCGACCGGGCGGCCCGGCTGCCCACCGGGCGCGGCGGACGCGGGGGTGGCGCCGAAGATCTGGTCGACGCTGCCGACGAGGGCGACGCCCAGGCCGGCGACCGCCGAGCGGGAGAGGAACGAGCGGCGGCTGACCGGGGCGGGCGGGCGGTTCGGCTCGGTGGTGGTCATGTTCTGCGGCACTCCAGAGGTGGACGGCGAGGTGCGCCCGCCACCCTCCGTGGGCCGGGTTGCCGTCAGCGGAGCCGCGGACGACCCGCAGGCGACGGCTGGGTGACCAGCCGGGTCACTCCGCGGCCCGGGCGTGCCGGGCGGCGACCTCGGTCATGTCGGTGAGGAACCGGGCGACGACGGCGATCTCGTCGTCGCTGTAGTCGCGCATCGCCTCGACCAGGTCGCGGGCGAGGCCCCCGAAGTGCTCCGCACCCGCGGCCGTCGCGGACTCCGACATCTCCAGCGTCACCCGGCGCCGGTCCCCGGGGTCGCGGACCCGGCGCAGGTGACCGACCCGCTCCAGCCGGTCCACGAGCGCGGTCACCGAGGCCGACCGCAGGTCCACCGCCGCGCCGAGCCCGCCCGCCGACAGCGCCTCGCCGCGCCGGGCAGCGTCCATGACGGCGACCAGGGCGCGCACATCGGTGCGGTTGAGCCCGTGAGCGAGCGCGAACCGGGAGCTGACGGCGTCGAGCTCGACGGTCAGCCGGCGCAGCAGCAGGCCGACCTCCCGGCGGGCGGCCGTTGCCGGGTCCTGTGCCGGCTGACCGTCCATCGCACCGCCTCCGTCCGACCGCTACATCCGAACTACCCTGATCTCTCGAAGATCGAGACTATCGCCGTTCGAGGGAAATCGTGATGCCCCGCAGGACCTCCGTCGCCCGCTGGTTGCTGCCGGCCCTCGTCGTCCTGGCGTGGATCGCCCTGTCGGCCCCGCTCGGCTCGCTGGGCGGCCGGCTCGGCGACGTGCAGACCAACGACTCCGCGGCCTTCCTGCCCGACAGCGCCGAGTCCACGCGGGTCTCGGAGCTGCTGCGGGAGTTCGACACCGAGCGTTCCCTGCCGGTCGTCCTGCTGTGGGAGAGCGACGACGGTCCGCTCGACCCGGCCGCCCTCACCCAGATCGCCACCCGGGTCGACGACGCCGTCGCGGTCGCCGAGGAGGCGGGCGCCCTCAACGGCACGGCCTCCCCGCCCATCCCTTCCGAGGACGGCGAGGCGGTGCAGGCGGTCCTGCCGTTCAGCCCCGACCTCGGCGACGCCCTCGCCCCGGTGATCGACGACCTGCGCGCGCTGCCCGGCGTGGCGGGGACCACGGAGTACGTCACCGGCCCGGGCGCCCTCTTCAACGACTTCGCCGCGGGCTTCTCGGGCATCGACGGGCTCCTGCTGCTCGCGGCCTTCGGGGTGGTCCTCGTCATCCTGCTCGTCGTCTACCGCAGCCCCCTCCTGCCGTTCCTCGTCATCCTCACCGCGGGCCTGGCGCTGGTCGCGGCGCTCGCGGTGGCCTACCTGCTGGCCGAGCGGGGCTGGATCGAGGTGAACGGCCAGAGCCAGGGCATCGCGTCGATCCTCGTCGTCGGGGCAGCCACCGACTACGGCCTGCTGCTGGTCGCCCGGTACCGCGAGGAGCTGCGCCGCGAGCAGTCCCCGGCGAGTGCCATGCGGGTGGCGCTGCGGCAGTCCTGGGAGCCGATCGCCGCGTCGGCGGCCACCGTCGTCCTCGGCGTCCTGTGCCTGCTCTTCTCCGACCTGGGGTCCAACCGCGGGCTGGGGCCGATCTCCGCGGTGGGGATCGCCCTGGCGATGGTCGCCGCGCTCACGTTCCTGCCCGCGGTGCTCGTCCTGCTCGGCCGGGCGGCGTTCTGGCCGTTCCGCCCGCGCTTCGGCAGCGAGCACCCGCACGGCCGGGGCTGGGAGCGGGTGGCCGGGAGCGTCGGCCGCCGGCCGGGCCGGGCGCTGCTGGGCAGCGTCGGGCTGCTCGTCGTCCTCGCGGCGTTCGCGCCGGCCTTCGACGCCGAGGGCATCCCCCTGTCCGACGCCGTGCGCGGCGGATCACCCTCCGGCGAGGGCCAGGTCGCGCTGGCCCGGCACTACGACGCCGGCGCCTCCAGCCCGGCGACGGTCGTCACCCCCGTCGAGGACTGGGAGGCGGTCGCCGCGGCCGCGGCCGGGCTCGACGGCGTGGGCGGGGTCGAGCCGTTCAGTGCGCAGCCGGGCGACGCGCCGACCGTGGTCGACGGACTGGTCCGGCTCGACGCCACCCTCACCGACGCCCCCGACAGCACCCGGGCGCAGGAGACCGTCGCCGAGCTGCGGACGACGGTGCGCGAGGTCGACCCGGAGGCGCTGGTCGGCGGCTCGACCGCGCAGGACCTCGACACCCAGGACACCGCCGCCCGCGACCTGGCGGTGATCGTGCCGCTGGTGCTGCTGGTCATCACGATCGTGCTGGCGCTCTTGCTCCGGGCCCTCGTCGCCCCGCTGCTGCTGGTGGCCACGGTGGCGCTCAGCGTGCTCGCGACCGTCGGCGTCGCCGCCCTGGTGTTCGACCCGCTGTTCGGCTTCCCCAGCAGCGACCCGCAGGTGCTGCTCATCGGGTTCGTGTTCCTCGTCGCGCTGGGGATCGACTACAACATCTTCCTCATGACCCGGGCGCGGGAGGAGTCGCTGCGGCACGGGACGCGTGACGGCGTCCTGGGCGCGCTGGCCGTCACCGGCGGGGTCATCACCAGCGCCGGCCTGGTGCTCGCCGCGACGTTCGGCGCGCTGACCGTGCTGCCCCTGGTGATCCTCATCCAGCTGGGGTTCCTGGTCGGCTTCGGCGTCCTGCTCGACACCTTCGTCGTCCGGACGCTGATGGTGCCCGCGGCCGTCCACCTGATCGGCGACCGCGTCTGGTGGCCCAGCGGGCTGGGCCGCGGACCAGCTCAGAGGTCGCCGGCACGCACCCGGGAGAGCCAGGCGTCGGCGTCGGTGAACGCGTCGTCGGTGGCGTCCTCGGCGACCGGCCGGTTCTCCCGCTCGTCCGAGCGCGGGTAGGAGCCGAGGAAGCGGACGTCGTCGCAGACCCGGTGCAGCGCCGCCAGGGTCTCCCCCACGCGGGCCTCGGCGACGTGCCCCTCGCAGTCGAGGGAGAACGAGTAGACCCAGCGGCGCTCGCGGGTGGGGCGCGACTCGATCCGGGTCAGGCTGATCCCGCGGGCCGCGAACTCGCGGAGCACGTCGAGCAGGGCGCCGGTGCGGTCCGACACGACCGCCACCAGCGAGGTCTTGTCGTTGCCGGTGGCCGCCGGCAGCGGTCCCGGCGGGGCGACCAGCACGAAGCGGGTCACCGCGCCGCGGTGGTCGGCGATGTCCTCGGCGAGCGGGACCAGCCCGTAGCGCTGGGCGGCGATCGGCGCGCACACCGCGGCGTCGTACCGCCCACCGGCGACCGCCTCGGCCGACCCGGCGGTCGAGGTCTCCGACTGCGGCGCGAGCCCGGGCAGGTGCTCGGCCAGCCACCGCGCGACCTGGGCCAGCGCGTGCGGGTGGCTGGCCACGGAGCGGACGTCCGGGAGCGCCGTCCCCGGGCGCGCGGCCAGCACGAAGGTGGGCTCGAGGAACACCTCGCGGGTGATCAGCAGCGGCGCACCGTCGGCGAGGCCGTCCATGGTCGCGGGCACCGAGCCCTCGATGCTGTTCTCGAAGGGCACCAGCGCGGCGTCGACCTCCCCGGCCCGGACCGCGGCCAGCGCGGCGGCCACCGTCGGGCGCGGCGAACGCGGCGCCGAGTCCCCGACTGCCCTGCTCAGCGCGGCTTCGGCGAAGGTACCCTCGGGCCCCAGGTAGGCGAACCGCGTCGGAGACGTGCTGGTCGGCCTCGCGTCGGGAGACGCGGCGTCCATGGGCATCGCGGGCATCCGGTGAGGGTAGTGCGGGCGGGGTGGACGGGACGTCCACCCCGGGGGAACCGCCTCGCCGTCGCACCGCAGCAGTCGTCGCGGTGGCCGGACTCCGGCCCGTCGAGTGGAGGGATGCGTCATCCCCGGCACCATCCGCGTCACGGAGCGTGATCTGGATGCTGCGCTCTGGCGTCTCCTGGCCGCAAGCGACCCCGTCGACCCGCCGTCCTTCGCCCGGGAGCACGACGACCTCGCCGACCTCCTCCACTCTGCGACCGACCCCGCGTGGGTCGCCTGGCGGCACGCGTTCGACGCCCGTCGCGCCCTCATCGACGCCGATCCCGACGCCGCCACCGCGGCCGTCGGTGCCGCCCGGACCGCCCTCGGCGGCTGCCCGCCCACCGCGACGACGGCCCTCACGCTCGCCTACCTCGCGCACGTGGAGGCCACCGCCGACCACGTCGACGCCGCGATGCTGCTCGCCGTCGACGCCAGCCTGCTCGCCGAGGCCGCGGGTCCCACCGCCGGGGGGACCGGCCGCGGCCGCCCGCACCACCAGGCGCACCTGTGGCTCTCGCTGACCCTGGGCGCCCTGGACCTGGAGCAGCTGGCGGTGGCGCAGGCGCTGCAGGGCTCCCGCATCGCCGCCGCCCTGCCCGACGTGGCCGACCGGTGGCAGCTGCTGCGGCTGTGCGCCCAGCAGCACGTCGAGCTGGCCCAGACCCAGCGCCGCCGCGGCCAGGACCAGCGCGCCGCGGAGCTGGCCGCCGTCGCGCTCGCCTGCGCCACGGAGGCGCGGGAGCTCGACCGCGAACCCGACCCCGCCGACCAGGACCTCCTCGACGTCGTCCAGGCGTGGGCGATGGCCTGCGCCGGCGACCTCGAGGACGCGCTCGGCCCGCTGCGCCGGGTGCACCGGCGCGTGCATCGCGACGACGGGATCTGGCTGCGCGGCTACACCGACCTGGTCCTGGCCCGGCTGCTGGCGCGGCTGTCCCGCGACCGCACGGGCGGCGGCTCCGCGGAGGAGGCCACCGACCTGCTGGTCGACGCCGCCGGCGCCTTCGCCGCGACCGGTGACCGGCGCCGCTACCGGCAGTGCCTGCTGGAGCTGGGGCAGGCCACCGCCGCCCAGGGCCGGCCGGCCGAGGCGCTGCACTGGCTGGAGGCCTACCGGTCCGAGGCGGGACGGGCGCACGCCCGGAGCCGGGAGCTGTGGGCAGAGATGTTCGTCCGCCGCAGCCGGCTGCGCGAGGCCGAGCGGCAGGCCGCCGTCCTGCGCACCTACGCGCTGGAGGACCCGCTCACCGGGCTCGGGAACCGGCGCAGCGCCGAGCGGCGGCTGGGCAGCATGCCGCTGGGCGAGGCGCCGATGTCGCTGGCCGTGGTGGACGTCGACCGCTTCAAGGAGGTCAACGACGACACCTCCCACTCGCACGGGGACGAGGTGCTGCGCCGGGTGGCCGACCTGCTGCGCGAGCACTGCCGCGGCGGGGACGAGGTGTACCGGTGGGCCGGCGACGAGTTCCTCGTGGTGCTGCCGGAGGCCACCGAGAGCCAGGCGCTGCTGGCGATGGAGCGGCTGCGGGCGGCCGTGGCCGACGCCGACTGGGGCGACCTGCAGCTGCCCGAGCCGGTCACGGTCAGCATCGGTGTCGCGACCGCGCCGCCCCGCGACCCCGAGCAGGCCGCGGTGCCGTCGGGGTGGCGCTCGCTGTTCGACACCGCCGACCTCCACCTGTTCAGCGCCAAGCGCGGGGGACGCAACCGCGTGCGCGCGCCCGGTGCCGCCGGCGGTGAGACCGCATGACGGCGTCCCCGTGGGACTCCTGTGACGAAACGGGAGACGCGCCCGATCCGGCTCGGCGCGCCCCCGGACGGATGCGTGACTCCCAGGACGACGCCGTGCACAGTGCGCTCGTGCCACCGGGAGCCCTGCATCACCGGGTGACCGCTGCCCTGTCGGACTGGCGGCTGGACGACGCCGAGGAACTCCTCGCCGACCTCGAGGGCGACCCCTCGCCGTACGCGGCGCCCCCGGGACCGCCCGACGAGCCCGGCACCGAGGCCGCCGCCAGCCTCGGTCGCGCCTGGGCCGACACCCTGCGCGCCGAGCTGCTGGTGCGCCGGCTGCGCATGGCGGGGTTCACCCTCGTCGGCGACCCCGTCGAGTCCCCGCCCGGCGAGCCGCCGGCCGCTCCGCTGGACCTGCACGCCGGCATCGCCGGGCTGCTCGACCCCTCCGACGGCGAGGGCCAGTCCGACCCCGCCTCGCGCGCGGCCCTGGCCATCGCCCTCGTCCGCTCCGCCAAGGCCGCCTTCGACGCGACCGACGACGACCTCCAGCGCGCCGCCGGGCTGGCCCGGCACGCCCGCATCGAGCTGCTGTCGCGGCGGATCGACGCGGCGATGGACGAGGCGGTGGAGGCGGCCAGCCTGCTCGACCCGGCGCTGCCGCCGTCGGCGCTGCTGGTCGACACCCTGGCCACGCTGGCCGGCGTCCTCGCCGACCTCGAGCTCATGCCGCTGGCGCTGGACTACCAGCGCCGCGCACACCGGACCGCGCTGGACGCCGCGGCCGCCCCCGAGCTGCTCGGCAGCGAGGACGGCGACCCGGACATCCTCGTCGCCCGCGCGGCGAGCCGGCTGGGCGAGCTGTGCGCGGAGCTCGGTGAGGGACTGCTCGACGACGGCGTGCCCGAGTCGGCGGCCCCGCACTTCGCCGAGGCGCGCCAACTGGCCGAGGACGCGCTCGCGCTCCTCCCGCCCGAGGCCGGGAACGCGGTCGTCGCCGCCCAGGTGGTGCACGGCTGGGCGCTGGTCGGCCTGGGCGAGCACGCCGCCGCGGCCGGTCCGCTGCGGGCCGCCGTCCGGATCTCCAGCGCCATCGGCGACCGGGCCGTGCTGGCCGCCGCCCTCCTCGCGCTCGGCCGCGCGCTGCGCCGCCAGGGCGACGGCCGGGACGCCGACGAGCAGCTGGCGAAGGCCCTGGCCCTGGCCACCGAGCACGGCCTCCCCCGGCTGCGCCGGGCGGCGCTGCGCGAGCTCTGCACGCTGCACGCCGAGCTGGACGACGCCGGGCGGGCGCTGCCGTACCTGCAGGCCTACCTGTCCGACGAGCTCGACCGCGTCGACGAGCGGCGTACCCGGTGGGTGGAGCTGTTCGGACGGCGCAAGAGCCTGCTGGAGACCGAGCGCGCCGCCGGTCAGCTGCGCCGGCAGGCCTACGAGGACCCGCTCACCCACCTGCCCAACCGCCGCTACGCCGAGGCCCGGCTGGACGGGCTCATCGCGGCCGGCACGATGCCGGCCCTCGCCGTGATCGACGTCGACCGGTTCAAGTCGATCAACGACGCGATCGGCCACCCCGGCGGGGACGCGGTGCTGCGGATCGTCGGCGACCTGCTCATCGACGGCTGCCGCGACACCGACGAGGTGTGCCGCTGGGCCGGTGACGAGTTCGTCGTCCTGCTGCCCGAGACGACGGCCGAGCAGGCGGAGCGGGCCCTGGAGCGGATCCGGCGCGCCGTGGCCGGCCACGACTGGGCCGCCCTCGGACTCGACCGGCCCGTCACCATCAGCGTGGGCGTCGCCTCGGCCGCCCGCGGCGACGACCGGCGCACCCTCTTCGCCGCCGCCGACGGCGTGCTCTACGACGCCAAGCGCAGCGGTCGTGACCGCGTCGTGCGGCTGTCGGCGGTCACCCAGCGGGCGGAGGCCCCGGCGGAGACCCCCGTCCCGCCCGCCGCCCTCCAGCCGGCTCCGGACGAGCCCACCGGGGTCTCCGACGGGTTCGCCCCGCTCCTGCTCGAGCCGCAGCCGGCGGACGTCCCGCTGGCCGGTCCGCCCCCGGCCGCTCCCGCGACGCTGCCCCCGGCGCCGGCCCGCGGACGCGTCCCCGACCCCGAGGTCGTCTGGGCGCCCGGCCGCAGCACCGAGCAGGTGCTCGCCCTCGTCCGCGAGGCGCGCGCGGCGTATCCGGACCGTCCCGCGGTGGTCGTGCGGGCCGCCGCGGACACCCTCCTCGCGCTGGCCACCGAGCACGAGCCGCACACCACCGTCGACGCCGCCGCGATGTCGGCCGCCGTCGGCCCGCTCCCGGAGCCGGTCGGCCGGGTCGTCGTCCTCTCCGCCGGGGGCGGCGACGCCGCGGTGGCCGCGGAGGCCGCGTTCGCCGCGCGGGTCACCGGCACCGACGTCGTCCGGGTCGCCGATCTGGGCGGCAACCGGATGCACAGCGGCCTGCCCGACCCGTCGGTGCTGGCCGACGCCGACTGCCTGGTCGTCGTCGCCGGACTCGACGCCTCCCTCGCCGGCCTGGTGGCCGCGACGACCGACGTGCCGGTGGTCGCGGTGCCGACCTCCACCGGCCAGCCCGGCTCCTTCGGCGGCTTCGGTGCGCTGCTGACGATGCTCAACTCCTCCACGCCCGGAGTCGTGGTGAGCAACATCGACAACGGCCACGCGGCCGGCGTCTTCGCCGCCCGGATCGCCCGGCGCTCAGCGCGATAGCGATAGCGATGTCGTGACCGGTGGCGGGCCCGCAGGGTCCCCGCCGGGTGCGACGTCAGCGGCTCAACGCGGATCGGGGACGGCACCTGGCCGCGGTGCGGTCCGCGAGGATCGCGATGTCATCGCCCGCCACCGGTCACGGCAAGGCCCGCCGGACCAGGGGGACGGCGGCCAGGAAGAGGACGGCGACACCCGCCGCCCCGCCGAGCGCCCAGGCCGCGAAGACCAGCAGCGACCCCAGCTCGATGCCGAGGCCGGCCACCGAGGTGAGCGTCGCCCGGTAGCGGCCGGTGATCCGCTCCTGGAGCCGAGCCTCGGCCACCACGAGGACCGCCAGGTACAGGCCGTAGGCGACCGCCAGGGCGGCCGTCGCAGCCGGTCGGGCCCATCCCGCGGCCGCGGCGAGGAGCAGACCGCTGCCGGCCAGCAGCCACAGCAGCGTCGCGGTCGGCAGGCGGGCGGCCCGGCCGGCCAGGGCGGCACCGAGCGCTCCTGTCAACGCCACGGCCAGCACGGTCCCCGGCACCGCGGCCGGCGGCACGCCCCAGTCCGCCGCCATGACCGGCAGGTACTCCTCGATCGCGTCGAGCCCGCCCAGCAGCCCGACCGCGACGACCACCAGGCGCAGCCCCGGACGGCGCAGCGCCGTCCCGACCGCCCGGCCCAGCGGCACGTCGTCGTCCGCAGCGGGCTCGGAGGGCGGCGGCGAGGGGAAGCGCAGTGCCAGGACCGCCGCGGCCAGGCAGACGGCCACGCTGACCCAGCCGGCCAGCGCGTAGCCACCGGCCGCGAAGAGCACGGTCGCCAGCACCGCGGTCGGCACCTGGACGAGCAGCTCGGCCGCCGTCGTCCAGCCGTGGACCCGGGCGAAGGCGCGCCCCGCGCCCCGCGCCGCGAGGCCGTCGTAGAGCACCGCCTCGACGGTGCCGGAGACCAGCGCGCCGGCCGCACCCCACACCACGAAGCCGACCGCGAACGACCAGGCGGCCGGTACCACGGTCCACAGCGCGAACGCGGTGGCCTCGAGCACGCCGGAGAGCACCAGGACCCCGCGGCGCGACCACCGGTCGGCGAGCACACCGGCGGGCACCTCGGCGAGGAACCCGGTGACCGACCACAGCGCGAACAGCCCCGAGACCTGTCCCTGCGACAGGCCGGTGTCGAGGAACAGCAGGGCGTACAGCGGGTAGATCGGGGCGAGCCCGGCAAGCGCCGTCCAGCCCACGACGAGGCGGGCCAGCGGCCGGGCGGCGACCGGCAGGGGAGCCGGTCGGGAGCGGGACGGGCGTCAACGGAACGGCATGCCGGACGCTAACGCCGCCGTGTGACCGGGCGCACCCGGGGTTTCCGGCTCCCGATCGGCTATGGTGCTCGACGAGAAGGGGAGTAGCCCCCCGACCGCTGGTCGACATGCTGGCGCCACCGCGAGGTGGCTCCCGGTCAGCGGGCCCACGTTCGCGTGGGTGGGCGAGACCTTCGACTGGGCAGTGGAACGCGCGCTGCCGGTCGGAGGCTGCCCGTACCCCCGCCCGGCATCGCCGGAGCGGAAGTGAGATCTCGTGCTGGTGCTGTCGGTCGTCCTGACCGCGTTCGTCCTGGTGGTCCCCGTGGAACTGCCGGACAAGACGCTGTTCGCCAGCCTCGTCCTGGCCACCCGGTTCCCGCACTGGCCGGTGTTCGTCGGCGTCGGGACGGCGTTCGGTCTCCAGGTGGCGATCGCGGTCACCGCCGGTTCGCTGCTCACGCTCCTGCCGGAGGCCCTGGTCACCGGGGTCGTCGCCGCTCTGTTCCTCATCGGCGCGCTCGTGCTGTGGCGCAGCGCGTCAAGCGGCACCGAGGAGGGCAACGACGCCGCGGACTCCCGCGAGGGCACCTCCTTCCTCCGCGCCGCGGCCATCTCGTTCGGCGTCCTGTTCGCGGCGGAGTGGGGCGACCTCTCCCAGCTCGCGATCGCCGGCATGGCGGCCCGCTACGAGGAGCCCCTGTCGGTGTTCGTCGGTGGGTGGGCGGCCCTGCTGGTCGTCTCCGGGCTCGCGGTCTTCCTCGGCAAGAAGCTCGCCGACCGGCTGCCCGTCGCCCTCATCCGCCGGGTGGCGGCGGGGCTGTTCCTCGTCTTCGCGCTGTTCGCGATCGTGGAGACGGTGCGCTCGCTCGTCGGCTGACCTCCCTCCGCCGGGGGAGATGCCCGTGCGGCCCTCAAGCACCCGCGGCCGGTCGCCGTTGCCGACGGCAGGAAACCGGAACGAGGGAGGTCCGCATGTCTCGAGGCGCTCGGACCTCGACGGCTGTCCTCGACGCGGCCGGCGACTCGGATCTCGACGGCGTGGTGCGCGTCGCCGCCGCCGTCACCGGCCTGGCCTGCGCCACCGTCAACCTCTTCGACGGCGAGCTGCAGCGGCAGCTGGGCGCGCACGGGTTCACCGGCGGCGCGAGCCCCCTCGACGGCTCCCTCTGCGCCACGCTGCTCCGAGGTGGCGCCGCCGTGGCGGCCGTCGACGACCTCTCGGGACTCCCGGAGTTCGCCGGCAACCCGTGGGTGGACGGGCGGCTGGCCCGCATCCGCGCCTACGCCGGCGCCGCGCTGGTCCTCGACGGACAGGTGGTCGGCAGCCTCTGCGTCTTCGACGACCGGCCCCACCCGTTCCGTCCCGACGAGACCGCCCGGCTGACCGACCTGGCCGACGTCCTCGTCTCGCTGCTGCTGCGCCGCCGCCAGGCCGACGAGATGGCCGAGCTGGCCGCCGCCAGCGAGCAGGCCCGGCGGGAGGCGGAGGCCGCGCACGCCGAGCTCGCCACCTCGAATGCCTTCACCGGCGCGCTGCTCGAGGCCCTGCCGGTCGGGATCGTGGCGGCCGACGCCGCCGGCCGGGTCAACCTCTTCAACCGGGTCAGCCGCGCCTGGCACGGCCTGGACGCCGATCCGGACGTCGCGATGCGCGACGTCGCCGGCGCCTTCCGCCTCGCGACCACGACGGGCCGGGAGCTGGAGGCCGAGGAGATCCCGCTGTTCCGGGTGCTGGCCGACGGCCGGCTCACCGACGTGCCGATCGCCATCGCCGGCTCCGACGGGCGGCTGCGCCTGGTCGAGTGCTCCGGAGAGCCCGTCCACGCCGACGACGGCACCCTGCTCGGCGCCGTCGTCGCCATGGCCGACGTCACCGAGCGCCGGGCCCTGGAGGAGGAGCTGCGGACGGCGGCCCTGCACGACCCGCTGACCGGACTGCCCAACCGCAGCCTGCTGATCGACCGGCTGTCGGCGCTCCTGCTCGGGTCGGGCCGCAGCGCCGAGCCGTTCAGCGTCCTGTACTGCGACCTCGACGACTTCAAGCCGGTCAACGACCTCGCCGGGCACGCCGCCGGCGACATCGTCCTGCGCAAGGCCGCCCGCCGGCTGCGGAGCGCGATCCGCCCCGGGGACACCGTCGCCCGGATCGGCGGCGACGAGTTCGTCCTGCTCTGCCCCGGCCTGCACGACGAGGCGTCGGCCGACGAGGTCGCCGCGCGGGTGACCGCCTCCTTCGCCGAGCCCTTCGTCCTGACCGACGGGTCCCGCTTCGAGGTCGGCATCAGCGTCGGCGCGGTGCTCAGCACCCCCGCGGACACCCCGCAGTCCGCGCTGGCCCGCGCCGACGAGGCGATGTACCGGGTCAAGGCCGAGCGTCGCGTTCCCCGCTGATCCCTCCGTTCACCCGAACGGGTGAAGGGCCGGTCCAGCCGGACCGCCGGAGCGCCGTTGTCCTCTCGACCCCATCGCCGCCCGGACAGAGGACGACGTGACCGCCACCCTGCGACCGCTCACCGCACGATCCGAGGTACAGCGCGACGCGCTGCGCGAGCTCGGCAGCGGGCAGGCGCCCGAACAGGCCGAGCTGCACGCGGTGCTCCGGCTCGCCGCCGCGGTGACCGGTGCCGCCCACGCGGCCGTGAACCTCCTGGACGACGAGGAGCAGGTGACCCTGGTCGGACTGGGTGCCGAGCCGTGCCGGGTGTCGCAGGAGGACTCGCTGTGCGCCCGCACCTCCGTGCGCCCCGGCGTCTTCTGGGGCGCCGACCTCCGCGCCGATCCCGACCACGCCGGCAACGCCTTCGTCGACGGCCGGATCGGCCGGCTGCGCTTCTTCGCCAGCGCGCCGCTGCGGACCACCGACGGCGACGTCATCGGCACGGTCTGCACGTGGGACGACGAGGTCCGCGAACTGACGCCCGAGCAGGTGGACCGGCTCGCCGACCTGGCCGAGGTCGCCCTGGCCCTCGTCGACCGGTACCGCGCCGCCCGGGTCGCCGAGGCCGCCTCGGCCGAGCTCTCGCGGGCCCGCGCCTTCGACCGCGCGCTCCTGGACTCGCTGTCGGTGGGTGTCGTCGCGTCGGACGCCGAGGGCCGCCCGACCCGCGTCAACCGGATCGTGGCCGACTGGGCGGGCGACCGCTGGGGAGGCGGCCGGCTGGTCGACGCCCCGCTGTTCGAGGACCTCTACCTGGCCGACGGGGTCACCCCGGTCGACCCGAGGTCCGGACCGCTGCAGCGCGCCGTCCGGGGCGAGCAGGTGCGCGACGTCGAACTCGTCGCCGGCCGGCCGGGAGGCCTCCGCCGCGTCACGCTGGCCACCGCCGAGCCGATCCACGACGACGACGGCACGGTCCTCGGCGGGGTCATCACCATCAGGGACATCACCGAGCAGCGGGAGCTCGAGGCCAAGCTGCGCGAGGCAGCGCTGCACGACCCGCTGACCGGCCTGCCCAACCGGGCCCTCGTGGTCGACCGGGTGGAGCAGGCGCTGCGCGTCCAGCGCCGGGACCGGACCCCCACGGTGGTCGCCTACTGCGACCTCGACGGCTTCAAGGCGATCAACGACACCGCCGGGCACGACGCCGGGGACGCCGCACTGCTGCGCGCCGCCGACGCCCTCCGCTCGGTCGTCCGCCCGAGCGACACGGTCGGCCGGATGGGCGGCGACGAGTTCGTCGTCGTCTGCCCCGGGATGGGCACCGCCCGGGACGCGGCCGAGCTCGTCGCCCGGATCGAGAGCGCCCTCGCGACCGGCGCCGGCCTGCGGGGGAGCTGCGGCACCGCGCTCAGCCGGCCGGCCGACACCGCCGACTCGCTCCTGCGCCGCGCCGACGAGGCGATGTACGCCGTCAAGCGGGGTCGTCGCCCCTGATCCGTGCGAGGCGCCCGACGAGCGTCCGCACGAGGGTGTCCTGGTCCGGCCAGGAGGGATCCGCGCCGGTGACGCGGAGCGTGACCACGCCGTGCAGGGCGGTCCACAGCAGCGCGGCGTCCGCCGCAGGGTCCTCGCTGCCGGAGCGGCCGGCGGTCACGCAGGCGGAGACGCCGTCGACGAGGACGGCGAAGGCCTCCCCGCCGGAGCCGCGGCGCCCGCCGAACATCGCCCGGTAGCGCACCGGTGCCACCAGGCCGGCCTCGACGTAGGCCCGGCACCCGGCCACCAGCCGGTCGACCGGATCGGCGAGCGGCTCGACGGCCGCGAGGATCCGCGCCCGCAGCTCGTCGAACCCCTCGGCGACGACCGCGTCGAGGAGCGCCGTCAGGTCGGCGAAGTGCCCGTAGACGGCCGGCGCGCTGACCCCGGCCTCGCGCGCCACGGCCCGCAGCGTGACCGCCTCCTCCGCGCCGGTCCGCTCCAGCAGGACGGCGCCGGCCCGCACCAGCTCGCTCCGCAGCTGCCCCGTCGTCCTTGTCACGTCCCTGACTTTACACGTGTTAAGCACGGCGCTACTCTGCTTAACACCCGTAAAGCAGGAGGCCCCCGTGTTCTCGATCCCCGACCTGCCGTGGTCCGCCGCCGAGCCCGCGGGCGGCCCCGGCGTCGTCCTCGTCACCCGCCTGCAGCTGCGCCGGCTGCGCGACGTCCCGGCGTTCTTCCGCACCTCGCTCGCCATCCGGCGCCAGGTCGCGCGCTCGCCCGGCGCCCGGTCGCTGCAGCTGCGCGCCCAGCCGCTGGCGCGCACGTTCACGACGGTCTCGTGGTGGGACGACGACGCCGCGGTGCGCGCCTTCGCCCGCGCCGAGCCGCACCGCGGTGCGATGCGGGCATGGCGTCCACGGCTGAGCGGCTTCCTCAACGTGGCGCTGCCGGGCGCCGAGGGGACCGTGCCCACGGTGGCGGCGACACTCCCCCGGGCGGTCGCCGCGGATCGCGCTTGACCCTGACGCGACGTCAGGCCGTGCACTCGGCGTCGTCGGAGAGGAGGACCCGTGAACGTGGGAGAGGTCGCGGCCCTGACCGGCGTGACGGTGCGGACGCTGCACCACTACGACCGGATCGGGCTGCTGTCGCCGTCCGGGCGCAGCGCGTCGGGCTACCGGCAGTACTCGGCCGCGGACCTGGACCGGCTGCACCAGGCGCTGGTCTACCGCGAGCTCGGGTTCTCCCTCGAGGAGGTCGCGACCCTGCTGGACGACCCGGACGTCGACCCGGTCGAGCACCTGCGCCGGCAGCACCGGCTGCTGCTCGACCGGGTGGCCCGGGACCAGCGGATGGTCGCGGCCGTGGAGAAGGAGATGGAGGCACGGCAGATGGCGATCCACCTGACCCCCGAGGAGCGGTTCGAGGTCTTCGGCGACCGGGACCCCGCGCAGTACGGGGAGGAGGTCGAGGCGCGCTGGGGCGACACCGAGGCCTACGCGCAGTCGACGCGGCGGACGGCGGCCTACGGCAAGGACGACTGGCTGCGGATCAAGGCCGAGGGGGACGACCTCGTGCGGCGGATGGCCGAGGCGCTGCGGTCCGGCGTGGCGCCCGACTCGGCGGACGCCATGGACCTCGCCGAGGAGCACCGGCAGCAGATCACGGCGAACTTCTACGACTGCCCGCCGGAGATCCACGCCGCGCTCGGCCGGATGTACGTCGAGGACGAGCGGTTCACCGCCACCTACGAGGCGGTCGCACCGGGTCTCGCACAGTGGGTCAGCACCGCCGTCCAGGCCAACGCCGCCCGCTCGGCCGGCTGACCGCCCGGCATAGGAAGCAATACGCACGTCCACGGCGCCGAGACGTGTGCATTGCTTCCTATGCCTCACGGGTCAGACGCGGATGAGCAGCTCCCCGTGCGTCATGGAGAGCCAGCCGTCGTCCGCCGCAGCCCAGCGCCGCCAGGCCGCGGCGACCTCCTCCAGCTCGGCGCGCGTCGCCAGCCCGTAGGCCACCGCCTGCTCGGCGAAGGACGACGCGGTCGCCCGGCCGGCCCACGAGGTGCCCCACCACTCCCGCTCGGCCTCCGATGCGTAGCACCAGGACGACGTGCTGGCGACGACGTCGCGCAGGCCCGCCGCGTGCGCCCACGACAGCAGCCGGCGACCGGCGTCGGGCTCGGCCTCGTTCCCGCGGGCGACCCCGTAGTAGATTTCGAGCCAGCGGTCCAAACCGCGGTCGAGCGGGAACCAGGTGAACGTCGCGTAGTCGACGTCGCGCACCGCGATCACCCCGCCGGGCCGGCACACCCGCGCCATCTCCCGCAGGGCCGCGACCGGATCGGTCAGGTGCTGGAGCACCTGGTGGGCGTGGACGACGTCGAAGGAGTCGTCCGCCGCCTCGAGCGCGTAGGTGTCGCCGACGGCGAACTCGACCGCGACCCCGGCCCGGTCCGCCGCCGCGCGCGCCTCGTCCAGCGGATCCGGGGAGACGTCGAGCCCGACCACCCGGCCGGGCGCCACCCGGCGGGCGAGGTCGACCGTGATCGTCCCCGGCCCGCAGCCCACGTCGAGCAGGTCGAGCCCCGGCCTCAGGTGGGGCAGGAGGTAGCCGGCGGAGTTCTCGGCGGTCCGCCAGCGGTGCGACTGCAGGACGGGCTCGGCGTGCCCGTGGGTGTACGTGTCCATGCCGGGATCATGGACCCCCCGTCCCATAGAACGGAATGGCCTTCCCATTGCATGAGACAGCGGAATTCTCCCTCACCGCAGCGCGTCCTCCCCCACGGTGTGCGGCGAGGGAGGAGGCGCCACGATCAGGTCACCTGATCCCGGCGGAGGGGCTACTCGGCGAGGACGGCCTCGGCGGCGGCGACGACGCGGGCACGGTCGGCCGGCACCAGCCCGATCCGGGTGCGCCGGTCGAGCAGGTCCCCGACCGTCCGGGCACCTTCCGCGCGGACGGCGAAGCGCAGCTCCCCCACCGTCTCCGGCCGGCCCTCGACCACCGGCTCCTCCCCCAGCGCCGCGACCCCCGGCGCCTCGGTGCCGTACCGCGCGACCAGCCGGTCCGGAGCCGGCACCCTGGCCAGCGCGGGCCGGGGCGCGGCGCCGACCAGCGGCAGCCTCGCGGTGACCGACCGCCGGGCGCCGCGGCCGAGCCGGGCCACCACGGCGTCGACGGTCTCCTCGGCCATCGCCCGGTAGGTCGTCAGCTTCCCGCCGACGACGGTGAGCAGGTCGCCGTCCCACGACAGCAGGTGCTTGCGGGAGAGGTCGGCGGTGGCGTCGCCCGGCCCGGTCCCGGCCGAGGCGGGCAGCACCAGCGGCCGCAGCCCGGCGTAGGAACCGACGACGTCGTCGCGGGTCAGCGGCTCGGCGAGCACGGCGTTCACCGTCTCCAGCAGCTGCGCCACCTCGGCGTCCGAGGGCACCGGGTCGTCGTCGGGTACCGGGCCCTCGACCGGTTCGTCGGTGAGCCCGAGGTAGACCAGCCCGCCGGGCTGCGGCAGCGCGAACACGTAGCGCGAGCGGGAGCCCGGCAGCGGCACGGTCAGCGCGGCCGACGGCGACCCGAGGCGGGCGGCCGGCACGACCAGGTGCGACCCGCGCGACGGCACCAGCCGTACGTCCGGGGCCAGGCGCTGCGCCCACACCCCGGCGGCGTTGACCACGACCCCGGCCCGCACGGTCAGGGACTCGCCGTCGGCGACGACCGACACGCCACCGCCGGACACCCCGGTCACCGTCGCGCCGGGGACCACCCGCGCGCCGAGGGCGGCCGCCGTCCGGGCGAGCGCGACGACGAGACGGGCGTCGTCGGCCAGCTGCCCGTCCCAGAACACGACGCCGCCGCGCCCCGCCCGCACCGCCGGCGTCGCGCGGGACACCTCCGCCGCGGACACCCGCGCCGTCGAGGGCAGCGACCGCCGTCCGCCGGGCACCGAGAGCCGGACCGCGTCACCGAGCCGGCCGCCGGCCTCGGCCAGCGCCGTCACGTCCCGCCCGGCGACGTCGGGGACGAGGAAGGGCAGCGGGCGGACCAGGTGCGGCGCGGTGGACCCCATGAGGACGGCGCGCTCGCGGGCGGACTCCCGGGCCAGGCCGATCTCCCCGTGGGCGAGGTAGCGCAGCCCGCCGTGGACCAGCTTCGACGACCACCGGCTGGTGCCCGAGGCGAGGTCGGCCCGCTCCAGCAGCGCCACCGTGAGCCCGCGCGCGGCGGCGTCCAGCGCCACTCCGGCGCCGGTCACCCCGCCGCCGACGACCAGGACGTCGACCGCACCCTCGGCGAGGAACCGCAGGTCAGCGGCCCGGCGATCCGCGGTGAGCGCGCCGGGCACGGGCACGGTCGGCACCCGGCAGACTGTAGCCGTGCCCGAGCAGCCGGAACTGACGATCCAGGGATGGGGGCCGGGCGGCTCCCGCGTGGCGACGGTCCGGGAGGGCCTGGACGGGGACGAGGGCTCGCTGGAGCTCGACACCGACCCCGACCTCGCCGGCGCCCTCCCCCGCGCGGCCCGCCGGCACCTGTCCCGGGAGCTGGGCTGGACACCGCGGTCCACCCCGCCGGTCCGGGTGTCGGAGATCCGCATCGCGCCCAGCCGGCTGCCCGGCGACGTCCGGGCGGCGATGGCCGCGCTCCTCGGCGAGGAGAACGTGGCCACCGACCGCGAGTCCCGGCTGCGGCGCACCGGCGGCAAGAGCTACCTGGACCTGCTGCGCCGGCGGGAGGGGGACGTCTCCGACGCGCCCGACGCGGTCGTCTCCCCCGGCGACACCGACGAGACCGCGGCACTGCTGGCCCTGTGCGCCGAGCGCGGCGTCGTCGTCGTGCCCTTCGGCGGTGGCACCAGCGTGGTCGGCGGGCTGTCGGGCATCGACCCCGACGACCGGCCGGCGGTGGCGCTGGACCTCGGCCGCATGGCGAGCGTCCGCGACCTCGACGTCCCCTCCTCGCTGGTCACCGTCGGCCCCGGCATGCGCGGGCCGGCGCTGGAGGAGGCACTGGCCCGCGTCGGCCTGACCCTCGGCCACCTGCCGCAGAGCTGGGAGTTCGCCACGCTCGGCGGGTACGCGGCGACCCGGTCGGCGGGGCAGGCGTCCACCGGGATCGGCCGCTTCGACGAGCTCGTGGCCGGCCTGACCCTCGCCACCCCCACCGGCGTCCTGGAGCTCGGGCACCCGCCCGCCTCGGCCGCCGGCCCCGACCTGCTCGGGCTGGCCCTGGGCTCGGAGGGTGCGCTCGGCGTCATCACCGAGCTCCGGCTGCGGGTGCGGCCGAAGCCGCGGACCGCCACCTACGAGGGGTGGTCCTTCCGCAGCTGGGCCGCCGGCCTCGCCGGCCTGCAGCGCCTCGCGCGGCACGACCTGCTGCCCGACGTCGTCCGGCTGTCCGACCCCGACGAGACCCGCGCCAACCTGCTCATGGCCGGCGGCACGGGAGCGCGGGTGCTGCGCGGGTCGCTGCGGGCCCGGGGCCACGGGCAGGGCTGCCTGCTGGTCGTCGGCTGGGAGGGCCTGCCGACCCTGGTCCGCGCCCGCCGGCGGGCCGCGGCCTCGGCGCTGCGCGAGGGCGGCGCCGTGCGGGTGGGCCGGAAGGTCGGGGAGTCGTGGCGCCGGCACCGGTTCGACGCCCCCTACCTGCGCGACCGGCTGCTGGACTCCGGCCTGCTCGTCGAGACCCTCGAGACGGCCGCGACGTGGACGGCGCTCCCGGTGGTCTACGACGCCGTCCGCTCGGCGCTGGCGCGGTCACTGGGCCGGGACGGCCGGCCGCCGCTGGTGATGAGCCACGTCTCGCACGGCTACCCGACCGGCGCCTCGCTCTACGTCACCGTGCTCGCCGACCGGGACGACGACCTGCCGATCCAGCAGTGGCTGGCCGCCAAGCGGGAGGCCACCGACGCCCTGCTGGCCGCCGGCGGCACGCTCACCCACCACCACGCCGTCGGCGCCGACCACCGCCCCTGGCTGGAACGGGAGATCGGGCCGCTCGGCGTCGAGGTGCTCCGCGCGGTCAAGCAGCGGCTGGACCCGACGGGCATCTGCAACCCCGGCGTGCTCCTGCCGGACTAGCCGCGACCGGCGGCGCAGCGACCGGGGCAGCCCCTCAGCCGGCACGGACGGCGTGCCCGTGCGAGAAGACGTCGGCCGGGTCGACCGCCCGCTTGACGGCGCGCAGGCGCACCGCGTCCGCGGGCTCGTACGCGGCGAGCACCTCCTCCGGACCGGAGACGTCGCCGAGGAAGTTGACCATGCAGCCGGGCGCGGCCCAGGGGCGCAGCGCGTCCAGGACCCCCCGGCCGATCGCGGGGAGGACGTCGGCGAGCTCGGGGACCATCGGACCCAGCACGAGCACCGACCACGCACCGGACCGCCCGGCGACGGCGTTCGGGACGGCGGGCTGCCGGCCGAGCGCCCCGCCCAGCTGACGGATCTCGGCCATGACCAGCGGGACCGGCGCCTGGGGACCGGCGGCGGCGAGGAAGGCGTCGACCGTCTCCGCGGTCAGCTCGGCGAGCAGCATCCCCTTCTCCCAGCCGGGCATGGGGTCCTTCGGGTCCATGTGGACGGCGTCCATCTCCGTCGGGAGCAGCGGGACGATCGCGCCGAGCACGATCCGGCCGGCGTCCAGCATCGGCGCCACGAGCCGCTCGCCCTCGGCGAAGTCGTCCCCGCAGTAGACGTAGCGCAGGTGGACGACGGTCTGGCCCTGCAACGGCGGCGGCAGGTCGGGCAGCGGCGGGAGGCGGAGGACGGCGACCGAGCTGCTGGCCTCCTCGGGCAGGGTGGGCGCCCACTCCCGGTAGGCGTGCAGCACGGCGGCGGCGTCCTCGGCGGCGAAGAAGACACCGCCGCCGAGCACCGACGCCACCGGGACCAGCCCGATCTCCAGGGCGGTGACGACGCCGAACGAGCCCTTGCCCCCGCGGACCGCCCAGAACAGCTCGGGGTCGGTGGTCGCGTCGACCCGGCGCAGCGAACCGTCGGCGGTGACGATCTCGACCGCGGTGACGGTGTCGGCGGCGAACCCGAACCGCCGGCCCAGCGAGCCCTGCCCGCCGCCGAGGGTGTAGCCGACCACGCCGACGTCGGAGGACGAGCCGCACAGCCCGGTCAGCCCGTGCTCGGCGGCGGCCTCGAGGACGGCGGCCCACTTCGCCCCGGCCTGGACCCGGGCGGTGCGGCGGTGCGGGTCGACGGCGACACCCTGCATCCGGCGGGTCGTGATCAGCACGGTCCCGGCCGCGTTCCGCACCGGGCCGTGACCGGTGGCCTGGACGGCCACCGGCAGCCCGTGCGCCACGGCGAACTGCACCGCGGCGACGACGTCGGCGGCGCACGTCGCCCCGACCGCGACGGCCGGGGTGTGCCGGACGGCGACGTTCCAGGCGGCGACCTCGGCTCCCAGCCCGTCGTCCCCGGCGGCGTACACCGGGCCGTGCACGCGGGTGCGCAGGTCGTCGACGTCGGCGGGGGGGACGGCAGGCTCGAGGTGCAGCTTCTGGGGGTCCTGGGTGAGACTCATGGGGAGGTTCCTCGGCAGGATGGGGACGCGCTTCCGACGGCGGCGACTCTCCCGAGGGCGCCTTGACGGGCGCTTGTCCCCGGCTAGCACCCCACTAGGACCCCGCTTGGAGGGGTCAGCGCCCCGGACCCCCTCCCGCACGGGGCCTCCACCTGGGAGCATCCCCCGTCGTGCACTACCGCGTCCTCGGCCCGCTCGAGGTCACGGCTCCCGACGGGCGGCCGGTCGACGTCGGCGGTGCCAAGCCCCGGGCCCTCCTGACCCTGCTGCTCTCCGAGCCCGGCCGGGCAGTGGGGCTCGACCGGATCATCGCCACGCTGTGGGGGGACGAGCCCCCGCCGACGGTCACCGGCACCCTGCAGGCCTACGTCTCCCACCTGCGCCGGGTGCTGGAGCCCGACCGCGGCCCGCGCCGGCCGCCGTCGGTCCTGCTGACCCGGGCGCCCGGGTACCTCGTGCAGGTCGGGGTCGACGAGCTGGACAGCCTCCGCTTCGCCCACCTCGTCGAGGAGGGCGACCGGGCGGTGGAGGGCGGGGACCCCGGGCGTGGGGTCGCCCTGCTGGACCAGGCCCTGGCGCTGTGGCGGGGGGAGCCGCTCACCGAGCTGGGCGAGCACCCCTCGGCCGCCACCGACCGGCTCCGGCTCACCGAGCTGCAGGTCCGCGCCCGCGAGCGGCGCTGCGACGCGCTGCTGGCCTCCGGCCGGCCGGAGGCCGCGGTGCCGGACCTGCAGCGCCTGGTCGGCGAGCACCCGCTGCGCGAGCGGCTGTGGGCCCGGCTGGTCACCGCGCTCTACGCCGCCGACCGCCAGGCCGACGCGCTGGAGGCGCTCCGGCGGTGCGCGGAGCTCCTGCGCGACGAGCTGGGCATCGACCCGGGCCCGGAGCTGCGCGACCTCGAGCGGGCGGTGCTGCGCCAGGACCCGAAGCTGACCGAGCGGGTGCCCCGGCCCCACCTCGCCGTCGTCCAGGCCCCGCCGCCCCCGGCTCCCGTGCCGGTGCCCGGGGCGGAGGCACTGGTCGGCCGGGCCATCGAGCTGGCGCAGCTGCGGGTGTCCCTCGACCTGGCCGCGGGCGGGCGGCCCGCCGTCGTCGTCGTGGGGGGCGAGGCCGGCATCGGCAAGACGCGGCTGGCGGAGGCCTCGGCGGACGTGGCCCGGTCGGCCGGCTGGGCGGTCGCGTGGAGCCGGTGTGCCGACGACGCCGGCGCCCCGGCCCTCTGGCCGTGGACGCAGGTCCTGGAGGAGCTGGGCCAGGAGCGGCTGACCCCCATCGCCGACGAGGACCCCGACGCCGCCCGGTTCCGGCTGTTCGAGGACCTGCGCACCCGCCTGTCGGCCGCCGCGACCCGGCAGCCGCTGCTCGTGGTGCTGGACGACCTGCAGGGCGCCGACACCACCTCGGTGCAGCTGCTCGCCCTGCTGACCCGGCACCTGCCCCGGCTGCCGCTGCTCCTGCTGATCACCGTGCGCGACGTGGGCGAGGAGCTGCCCGCGCCGGTCACCGACTGCCTGGCCCGGCTGGGCCGGGAACCCGTGGCCAGCCGGCTGCGGCTGGAGGGCCTGGACCAGGCGGAGGTCGGTGCGCTGCTGACCGCACAACTGGGGACCGGCGGGGACGCCGCGCTGGCCGCCACGGTGCGCGACCGCACCGCGGGCAACCCGTTCTTCATCGTGGAGCTCACCCGCTGGATGGCCGGCGCGCAGGGGCTCGACCGTGGACCGGTGCCGCCCTCGGTGGGGGCCGTGCTGCGGACCCGCCTGGCCCGGCTGGCTGCCGACACCCGGGCCGTCCTCGAGCTGGGCGCGCTGGCCGGCCGCGAGGTCTCCCTCGACCTGCTCGAGGCCGCGGGCACCCCGGCCGAGGAGGCGCTGGGCGCGCTGGACGCGGCGATGGCCCTCGGCCTGGTCGTCGAGGGCGACCGCCCCTGGACCTGGCGGTTCGCGCACGCGCTGGTGCAGGAGGTCCTCGCCGGGGACCTGGGCGTGGTGCAGCGGGCCCGCCTGCACGCCCGGCTGGGCGCCGCGCTCGAGCAACGGCTGGGTGCGAGCGCGGCCGACGACACGCTGGTGGAGCGGCTGGCGCACCACTTCGTCGAGGCCGTGCCGCTGGCCGGGCCCGGCCCCGCGCGGCGCTGGTCCGCCGCCGCCGCCGAGGCCGCCCGCACCCGGCTCGCGCACGGGGAGGCGGCCGCGCACACCCGGCGGGCGCTGTCGCTGCTCGACCCCGCCGAGCCCGGTGCGGCGCGGCTCCGGCACGACCTGCTCACCGCGCTCGGCGACGACCTGCTGCGCAGCGGTGAGCGGACCGAGGCCCGGGAGGTCATCGCGCAGGCCATCGCCGTCGCCCGGGAGCTGGGTGATCGACGCTGCCTGCTGGAGGCGGCGTCGGTGTGGGGCTCACCCACGCTGTGGAACTGGCGGCCGCACGGCGTCGTCGACCACGAGATGGTGGCGCTGCTGGAGGAGCTCCTCGAGCACCGCGAGGACATCGCGCCGGACTCCTCGGACGCCGACCGCGACCGCCTGGCCGTCCGGCTGCTGGGCACCCTGGGTGTGGAGCTGGCGTTCAGCGAGGACCTGCAGCGCGGACCGCGGTACGCCGAGCAGGCCGTGGAGCTGGCCCGCGGCGCCGGGGACCCGGGGCTGCTCGGGCGCGCCCTCAACAACTACTCGCTGGCCGTCTGGGGCCGGCCGGGGGCGGCCGAGCTCCGGCTGGCCGCGACCGACGAGGCGCTGGCCCTGGCCGGCCGCGGCCTGCCCCGGCGGACGGAGTTCCTCGCCCGGCTGCACCGCGCCGCCATCCGGCTGCACCTCACCGACCTGCGCGGCTTCGAGGCCGACCTCGACGCCGCCCGGCGGCTGTCGGTCTCGCTGTCGGGCCCGGAGGTGCGGCCGCACGTGCTCTGGCAGCAGGCCGGGGCCGCGTGGCTGCGGGGGGACGCCGCCCGCGCCGACGAGCTGACCACCGAGGCCTACGAGCTGTACCGCCGGGTCACCCCGCACGCCCGGCACGCGTTCGCCGCGCACCAGTTCACGCTGCGCCGCGGCGACGCGCGGCTGCCCGAGGCGATCGACCTGCTGGTCGAGACCGGCGACGAGGGCAACCCGCTCCTGCAGCTCATGGCGGTGGTGGCCGCGGCGGAGTCCGGCGACCTCGACGAGGCCCGCCGGCTGCGCCGCCGGTGGGGGCGCACGCAGGTGCGCGACTGGGCCAGTGACGTCGCGGTGCTGCTGGAGGCCGAGACCGCGCTGTTGCTCGGCGACGAGCCGGAGATCGAGATGGCGGTCGTGCAGCTGCTGCCCTTCCGCGGCCGCCAGGCGGTGCTCGGGACGCCGTCGTTCAGCCTCGGCTCCTACGACGAGCTGCTCGGCCGGGTCGCGGAGAACCGCGGCGACACGGTGGCCGCCCGCGAGTGGTGGCAGGCGGCGCGGCGGCAGGGCCAGGCGGTGGGCTCCCCGCACCAGGTCGCGCTCGCCGAAGCGCACCTGGCGCGGGTCCCGGAGACCGCGGCCCGGCGTCCCCCGCGCCGCCGTCCTCCCGCCGCCGAGACCGCCTAGAGCGTCGTCGCCCGGCCGCCGTCCACGGGGATGACCGCGCCGGTGACGTAGGCGCCGGCCCGGCTGGACAGGTAGACGACGACGCCGGCCATGTCGTCGGGCCGGCCGATCCGCTTCAGCGGGGCCGACGCGGCGATCTCCTCGCCGTGCGCGGCCAGGGTGGCGGCCATCATCTTCGACTCGAACGGGCCCGGGGCGACGGCGTTGACCGTGATCCCGCGCGGGCCGAGCTCCTTGGCCAGCACCCGGGTGAGGTGGTGCACCCCGGCCTTGCTCGCCGAGTACGAGTACGTCGGCAGCGCCGGCGCGTGCAGGCCGTCGATGCTGCCCACGTTCACCACCCGGGCCGGGTCGTCGGGAGTCGCCGCCGCCTCGAGCAGCGGCGTGAAGGCGCGGGTCAGGAAGAACGGCGCCTTGAGGTTGAGGTCGAGCACCTTGTCCCAGGCCGAGGCGGGGAACTCCTCGAACGGCGCGCCCCACGTGGCGCCCGCGTTGTTGACCAGAACGTGCAGCCGCTCCTCGCGCCGGCCCACCTCCTCGGCCAGGCGCACGCACTCGGCCTCGATGGAGACGTCGGCCGGGATCGAGACCACTCGCCCGTGCTCCGAGAGCTCGGCGACCGCCTCCTCGCCGGCCTCGGCCTTGCGGGAGCTGATGTAGACCGACGCCCCGGCCTGCAGCAGCCCGCGGGCCATCATCAGGCCGATGCCGCGGGTGCCGCCGGTGACGACGGCGACCTTCCCGGTCAGGTCGAACAGGTCCACGCGCCACACCTCCGCCTCTGGGGGACCGCGTCGTCCCCCGGGCGGACGACGCTACCGAGCGCGGATCCCCGCAGCTGTGCCAGCCTCGGCCGGTGACCGCTCCCCTCGGCGTGACCAGCGAGGTCGGCCCGCTGCGCACCGTCCTGCTGCACCGGCCCGGCGCCGAGCTGCGGCGGCTCACCCCGCGCAACAACGACCAGCTGCTGTTCGACGGCCTCCCGTGGGTGGCGCGCGCGCAGGAGGAGCACGACGCGTTCGCCGCCGAGCTCACCGCCCGCGGGGTGGAGGTGCTCTACGTGGACCGGCTGCTGGCCGAGGTGCTCGAGGTGCCCGCCGCCCGCGCCGAACTGGTCGACGCCGCCGTCGACGACCCGCGGCTGGGCGCCACCCTGCGGCGCACCGCCGCGCAGCACCTGGCCGACCTGCCGGCGGCGGACCTCGCCTCGACGCTGATCGCCGGCCTCGCCCACGACGAGCTGCCCGGCGCCCGCGGGCTGGGGTGGGAGCTGATGGGGCGCGGCGACTTCGTCGTCCCGCCGCTGCCGAACCTGCTGTTCACCCGCGACTCCTCGGTCTGGGTCGGCGGCCAGGTCGCGGTGACCTCGCTGGCGATGCCCGCCCGCCGGCGGGAGACCACGATCACCGGCGCCCTCTACGCCCACCACCCGCGCTTCGCCGGCACGCGGCAGCTGTACGACCCCTCGCTGGAGCACCTCGAAGGGGGCGACGTGCTGCTGCTGGCCCCGGGCGTGGTGGCGGTCGGCGTCGGCGAGCGGACGACCGCCGGCGGTGCCGAGCGGCTGGCCCGGCGGGTGTTCGCGCGCGGGCTGGCGCACACCGTGCTCGTCGTCCCGATCGCGCAGCAGCGGGCCACCATGCACCTGGACACCGTCGCGACGATGGTCGACGTCGACGCGATGGTCGTCTATCCGGCGGTGGCCGGCTCGCTGGTCGCCTGGACCGTGACCGCGGACGAGGCCCCGGACGACGCGGACACCACCGACCTCGTCGTCCGCGGGCCCGAGCCGTTCCTGCCTGCGGCGGCCGCCGCGATGGGCATCGACCGGCTGCGGGTGATCGACACGGGGCTGGACCCGGTGACCGCCGAACGCGAGCAGTGGGACGACGGCAACAACACCCTCGCGCTGGCTCCCCGGCTGGCCGTGGCCTACGAGCGCAACACGGTGACCAACGCCGCGCTGGAGACCGCCGGCATCGAGGTGGTGCGGATCGCCGGCGCGGAGCTGGGCAGCGGCCGGGGTGGTCCTCGGTGCATGTCCTGCCCGGTGGCGCGCGATCCGCTGACCTGAAGCGGACCGATCCGTCACCCTGCGTGGCGGCGCGCGGGTGCGCCGGAGCGGTGCGTGACCTCGCCGTCCCTGGCTCGTAGGACACCGCGCCACATCGTGCCGATCCCCCGGGGGACCCGTGTTCCGTCGATCTCGCCTGCTGCTCGCCCTCGTGACCGCGTCCGGCGCGCTGCTCCTCGCGCCCACCGCCGCGTCCGCCGACGTGGGTGATCCGCTGTCGGGCTGCGTCGCCGGACTGAGCCGGGGCGACCTGGCCGCCTGCCTGCCCCCGGCGCCGCAGTCGCCGGCACTCCCCGCGCCCGGCGCCGTGACCGAGGGCAGCGAGCGCACGGCGCCCACCCCCGGCGTGCCGCTCGGCCTGCCGCTCGGGACCGGCAGCCAGCAGGCCGCCGGCCAGGCACCGGTCCAGCCGCAGCAGTCCCCCCAGCAGCCGGCCGAGGTCGCCGCGGCCGACGAGCCGAACCCGGCCGTGGTCCTGTGCGAGCAGCTCGAGTCGGGCGTCGCACTGATCCCGGCGCCCGTGGGGTCCGGGCTGGGCGGTCTCGTGGGCCAGCTGTGCGAGCTGGCCGAGGCCGACCCGCTGGCCGAGCTCCAGGAGCTCCTCGAGGGGCTGCTGGCCCAGCTGCCGTCGCTCACCGACCCGGCCGCCGGGTGCCAGGCGCTGATCGGCCTGATCGAGGACGGTGCCGACACCCTCGGCGTCGACCCAGCTCCCCTGACCGGCCTCATCGGTCAGCTGTGCGCGCTCGTCCCGGGTGCGCCCGCCCCGGCGCCGATCCCGGCGCCGCAGCCCCAGCCCGCGGCGGCGCACCCCGTCGCCCAGCCGCAGCCCCAGCCGCTTCCGGCGGCCGCCCCGGTGGCGCACACGACCCCGGCCGGGAGCGGTCAGTCGCCTACACCGGCACGGAGCCGAAGCCCTACCTCGCCGGTGGGCTCCTCGCCCTCGGCCTGGGCACCGGCCTGACGCTCCTGGGCCGCCGCCGGGTCGACACCGACGCCTGACCTGCTCCGGCCACGCTCCGTCTCTGCCCACCATGCTGGGCAGAGACGGAGCAGCGCCGCCCCCTACCCGGGGGCGGCGCTGATCTGCGCGGTCAGCGCAGCGTGATCTGCCGGGAGATCAGCCCGGCCCGGGCGCGCCGCTCGTCGGCGGTCAGCGGGTCGGTGACCGTCAGTGCCTCCTCCAGCCGCGCCTGGAAGTCGGTCGCGGCGTCGGTCCAGTCGTCGGCGAGCGCGTCGGCCGGGAGGTCCCACACCGGGACGACGAGCCCGTGCGCACGGAAGGCGCCGGCGTAGCGGGTGCCCTCGCCGAGCAGGATCTGCTCGGACGCCGAGAGCCGCGCCAGCGCGTCGAGCAGCGGCTCCTCCGGCTCCGGGCGCACCCAGCGCAGGTGCGCCCGCTCACTGCTGGGCCGCACCCAGTAGGCCGCGCCCAGACCGGGCAGCAGCACCGTGGGGAGCACGGCCTGGTTGGCCTGCTCCAGCCCCGCCTGCGCGGCCGGCGAGGGGTCGGAACCCTCCAGCCAGAAGGCGAAGTCGTCGTGCACGGTCACCTCGAACGGCGCGTCGAGGTCGAGCAGCTCCTGCAGCCGCGGTCCGGCGGAGCCCGCGGCACCGACCGGGCCCGGGTCGACCGGCGCGCCCTTCGGCGCCTCGAGGGCGGCGGCCAGGGCGGTGCCGAGGTCGCGGCTGACGTCGTCGGACGAGGTGGGCAGCTGGACGCCGAGGAGGATCTCGCCGTTGGCGCGCACGAGCGCCGGCGCACCGCCGGGCAGCACGCTGGCCAGGGTCACGTCGCGGCCGTCCGCGGTCTTCAGCGGCACGGTCGCGGCCGGCACCAGCTCGCGCAGCGCCACCCAGTGGGCCTCGCCGGGCAGGCCCTCGAAGGGCCGGGTGACCGGCGGGGCGTAGCCCGAGCCGTGGCAGTGCTTGTAGCGGCGGCCGGAGCCGCACGGGCACGGTGCCTTGGGGTTGACCTCGCCCCCGGCGGCGGGGGCGGCGGTGGGCTTGCGGCGGGTCGTGGAGCGGGCCATGGGTCCAGCCTAGGGACCCCCGCTCCTAGGCTCCCGTCGTGACTCCGCTCGACCTCACCGACCCGACGGTGGTCGCCGACCCCTATCCGGCGTTCGCGGCAGCCCGGGCGCAGGCGCCGGTGCAGTGGCACGACGGCCTGGGGCTCTGGCTGGCGTTCAGCCACGCCGAGGCCGGCGCCGTCCTCCGCGACCGCCGCCTCGGCCGCATCTGGCGGGACAAGGAGCCGGGTGAGCGGTTCGGGGCGTTCAACCTCATCCACCGCAACGCCATCCTCGAGATGGAGCCGCCCGACCACACCCGGCTGCGCCGGCTGATCAGCACCGCGTTCGCCCGCGGGCACGTCGAGCGGCTGCGGCCGTGGGTGCAGGAGCTGGCCGGCGAGCTGGTCGACCGGCTGGTCGAGCGCTCCGCCGGCGCGGAGCCCGTCGACGTCCTCTCGGGCATGGCCGAGGAGCTGCCGGTCGCGGTGATCGCCGAGCTGCTCGGGGTGCCGCCGGTCGACCGGCCGCTGCTGCGGCCGTGGTCCAACGCGATCGTGAAGATGTACGAGTACGGCCGGACGACGGCCGTGGAGGACGCCGCCGAGCGGGCCGCCGCCGAGTTCGTCGCCTACCTCCGGGACCTGGCCGCCGAGCGCCGGCGGGAGCCGGGCGAGGACCTGCTCTCCCACCTCGTGTCGGTCCGGGACACCGACGGCGACCGGCTCACCGAGGACGAGCTGGTCACCACCTGCATCCTGCTGCTCAACGCCGGGCACGAGGCGACCGTCAACGTCTCCGGCAACGGCCTGCTGGCGCTGCTGGAGCACCCCGAGCAGCTGGCCCGCCTGCGCGCGGACCCCGGGCTGCTGCCCACGGCGGTCGAGGAGCTCATGCGCTTCGACTCCCCGCTGCAGCTGTTCGAGCGCACCGCCACCGACGACGTCGAGATCGGCGGCGTGACCGTCGAGCAGGGGCAGAAGATCGCCGCGCTGCTCGGCAGCGCCAACCGCGACCCGGCCGTGTTCGCCGACCCGGACGGCCTCGACGTGGGCCGCACGCCCAACCCGCAGATCTCCTTCGGCGCGGGCGTGCACTTCTGCATCGGCGCTCCGCTGGCCCGCGTCGAGCTGCAGGCCACCTTCGGTGCGCTGCTGTCGCGCACCTCGCGGCTGGAGCTGGGGTACCCGCCGCGCCGCCGTCCGGAGTTCGTCATCCGCGGGCTGGCCGAGCTGCCCGTCGTCCTCACGCCCTGACCGAGAGCGCCTCGACGAGCGGCACGACCTGCGCCGGGCGGGGCAGACGGTCCAGGTCCTCGCGTGCCCGGGACGCCGCGCTCCGCAGGTCGGCCCGGCTCAGCAACTCGGCGACGGCCGCGCGCAGCCGGCCGGGGCTGGCGTCGGCCCACGCGAGGCGCAGGCCGAGACCGGCGGCGGCCACGCGCGCCGCCCCGGCCTGCTGGCTGGGTGTCCCGGCTGGCAGCAGGAGGAGCGGGACACCGTTCAGCAACGCGCCGGCGGTCGTCCCCGCCCCGGCGTGGGAGACCACGGCGTCCACGTGCGGCAGGACGGCGGACTGGCGCAGGTACTGCGCAGCGTGCACGTCCGGGGAGGAAGTGCGCAGGACGTCGGGCGGGTGCGGCCCGGTGGTGACGACCACGCCGGGGACGACGGCGGCGACCGCGTCGACGAGGCGCTGGAGCAGATCGGGCCGGCAGAACCGCGGCACCGTGCCCAGCGTGAGGTAGGCCGCTGGGCGCGGGAGGGACTCCAGCCACCCGTGTACCGGCTCCGGCGGCCCGTCGAAGCCGGTCGGGTGGACGGCGACGACTCGGGCGCCGACCACCGCGACGTCGGCCACCTGCAGCGGCGGTGGGCAGGCGTCGAGATACAGGGAGCCCACCTGCCCGGCCGTCCCACCGGCCCCGAACCGCCGCCAGACCGCCTGGAGCGGTCCCTGGAGGAGCGCGCGCCCGGCCACCGTGCGCGCCGGCGCGGACCAGCTCTGGGTGACGCACGGCAACCCGCACAGCGCCGCCACCAGGGGTGCGGCGTACTCACCCTCCTCGTGCAGCAGGACATCGGGCCGCCAGTCGTCCACGAGCTCGAGGAGGTCCTCGGCGAGGGGCGGGACGGCGATGGTGGTGAACATCTGCGTCGCCCGCTCGACGCCGTCGAGACCGCGCACGTCCGCCTGCCCGGAGATCTCGCGGTAAGCCGAGCCCGCGGCCACGGCCTCGCAGCCGCACTCCCGGACCCAGCCGATCCGGTCGGCACCCGTCGCCACGAGCACCTCGTGTCCGGCCGCCGCGGCGGCGAGCGCCAGCGGCAGGACGGGGTGCAGATGTCCCAGGCCGGGGACGCTCGTGACCAGGAGCCGCACGGGGCACCTCCCATCGCAGGAAGCCATCGTCCTCCGCTACCCACGGGTAGAAGGTGGCGGCCGTCACTGGCACGATCACGCCATGCGTGGCCTGATGCAGGACTATCCCCTCACCATCGACGCGATCTTCCGGCACGTCGAGCAGCACTACGGCGACGGGACGATCGCCACCGCCGGCCCCGAAGGCATGACGCGGGTGACCTACGCCGAGTGGGCCGACCGCACCCGGCGCCTGGGCGGCGTGCTGGACACCCTCGGCATCTCCGCCGACGGCCGGGTCGGCACCTTCGGCTGGAACAGCCAGCGGCACCTGGAGCTCTACTTCGCCGCGCCGTCCACCGGCCGTGTGCTGCACACACTCAACATCCGGCTGTTCCCCGAACAGCTCACCTACATCGCCAACCACGCCGAGGACGAGGTCGTCTTCGTCGATCGGTCGGTGCTCCCGCTGTTCTGGAAGCTCGTCGACAGCATGACGACGGTGAAGCACGTCGTCGTCATGGACGACGGCGGCGACAACGAGATCCCCGACGACCCGCGGGTGCTCGACTACGAGACGCTGTTGGCCGAGGCGCAGCCGGTAGACTTCCACGTCGAGGACGAGAACTCGGCCGCCTCGATGTGCTACACGAGCGGCACCACGGGGAATCCGAAGGGTGTCGTCTACTCCCACCGCTCGACGTTCCTGCACACGATGGGCGTGATGGCGCCCAACGCCTTCGGCCTCGGCATCCAGGACGTCGCGATGCCGGTCGTGCCGATGTTCCACGCCAACGCCTGGGGCATCGCGCAGGCCGCCCCGGCCGCCGGCGCCTCGCTGGTGATGCCCGGCCCGATGATGCAGCCCGAGGCGCTGGCGAACCTGATCGTGGACGAGGGCGTCACCTTCACCGCCGGCGTCCCGACCATCTGGCAGGGCGTGCTCCCGCACCTGGCCGGCCGCGAGCACAAGCTCCGCGAGATCGGCTGCGGTGGTTCCGCGGTGCCGAAGGCGCTGAGCGAGGCCTACCGCGAGCAGGTCGGCCTGGCGATCCTGCAGGCGTGGGGCATGACCGAGACCCACCCGGTCGCCTCCTCGGGCATCCTCCCCCGCCGCTACGTCGACGCCGACGACGCGACGAAGGCAGACCAGCGCTCGCGGGCGGGCATCCCGTTCCTCGGCGTGGAGGCCCGCATCGTCGACTCCGACACGCTCGAGCCGCAGGCCTGGGACGACAAGGCCACCGGCGAGCTGCAGGTCCGCGGGCCGTGGTGCGCGAAGGACTACTACAACCCCGACGCCGGCGTGGAGCTCACCACCGCCGACGGCTGGATGAAGACCGGCGACGTCGCGGCCATGGACGAGTTCGGCTCGATCCGGATCGCCGACCGCACCAAGGACCTCATCAAGTCCGGCGGCGAGTGGATCAGCTCGGTCGACCTGGAGAACGCGATCATGAGCCACCCGAAGGTGAAGGAGGCCGCGGTCGTCGGCATCCCGCACCCGAAGTGGGACGAGCGGCCGCTGGCCTGCGTCGTGCTCAAGGACGGCGAGACGGCGACCGAGGAGGAGATCCTCGAGCACATCAAGCCGCTGGTGGCCAAGTGGTGGATGCCCGACGCCGTCGAGTTCATCGACGAGGTGCCCAAGACCAGCGTCGGCAAGTTCTCGAAGAAGGACCTGCGCTCGAAGTTCGCCGAGTACGAGCTGAAGAGCTGAGTGGAGTGCCAGAGCGCAGGATTCCTGCGCTCTGGCACTCCGCTCAGCGCACGAAGGGGGGCTGGCCGGTCTCGCTGACCATGGGCCGGCCGGCCGCCTCCCACTCGCCCATCCCGCCGCCGACGTTCACCGCGTCGTAGCCGTTCTGGTTCAGCCACGCGGCGACCCGCGCGGACCGTCCGCCGCCCCGGCACATCACATACAGGGTGTCGGCCTCGGGGACGTCGTCCAGCCGGGCCGGCACCTGCCCCATCGGGATGTGGGTCGCGCCCTCGACGTGCCCGTGCACCCACTCGTCGTCCTCGCGGACGTCCAGGACGACGGCGTCCTCGGGGAGCTCGGCGGCGGACACGGTGGGGATCTGCTGCGGCATCACGACGTCCATCGTCCCACGCGGGCAGGGGCGCTCCCGCCTGCGAGGATGGCCGCGATGACCGCCCCCAGCAGCTCCCCGGTCCGTGAGCCGGCCTGGCCGGTGTCGCGGTCGGCCATCGGGCTGTGGGTGACCCAGGGAGTGCTCGGCACGCTGCTGTGGGCCGCGCTGCTCGTGCCCGCCCTGCTGCTCCTGCCCACCGACGACCTGCCGCTGTCGCTCCTGCCGTGGGTGGGGCCGGTCCTGCTGGTGCTCTACGCGGGAGTCGCGATCGGCCTCGAGCCCCGCATCCGGTACCGGGTGCACCGCTGGGAGGTCACCGGGGAGGCGGTCTACGCGGTCTCCGGCTGGCTGACCCGGACCTGGACCCTGGTGCCGATCAGCCGGATCCAGACCGTCGACGTGACGCGCGGCGCGGTCCAGCAGCTCTACGGCCTGGCGACGATCGCCGTCCTCACCGCCTCGTCCAGCGGCACGGTCCGGGTCCGGCACCTGCCGGCCGACGTGGCGGAACGGGTCGCCGCCGACCTGGTGCACCGGGCGGAGCAGGTCCGCGACGAGGCCACATGACTGGGCCCGTCGTGCAGCGGACCTCCCCGCGGGTGGTCCTGCTGCACACGGTCACCTTCAAGCAGGCCCGGCAGTGGGTGCCGATCGCGCTGCCGGTCGGCGCCGCCATCGGCTTCGACAGCGGGCTGACGACGGTCGCGGCCCTCGTCCTCGCGGTGACGCTGCTGTCAGCGACCTCGGCGGCGCTCGCCTGGTGGCGGTTCGGCTACACCGACGGGCCGACGTCGGTGGTGGTCACCCGCGGCCTCCTGGCCCGCTCGGTGCGCACCGTCCCGCGGGACCGCATCCGCGGCGTGGAGGTCGAGGCGCCGCTGCTGCACCGGCTGCTGGGCGTCGTGCGCGTGCGGATCGACGCCGCGGCGGGGGCGACGACCGGAGAGGGCGAGGAGGTGCTGGTCGACGGCGTGACCAGCGCCGAGGGCGAGCGGTTGCGCGCCGGGCTGCTCTCCCGCCGGTCCGGCGCGACCGCCGACGCGGCCGGCGCCGCACCGGCCGCGGAGCCCCCGGCCGAGGAGGAGCTCGCCCGCTTCGACCCCCGCTGGCTGCTCTACGCCCCGCTGGCCGGCAGCTACCTCGCCGTCCCGGTCGCCGCGGTGGGCGCGCTGTTCCGGCTCCTCGACGAGCTGCCGCGGGACCTGCGCCCCGACGTGGACGGCGTCCAGCTCAGCGGCTGGACGGCGGGACTGCTCGCGGCGGCGGCCGTGCTCGTGCTCCTGGCCCTCGGTGCGGTGGCGGGGGCCGCGGTCGTGAACTGGGGCTTCCGGCTGGTCCGCCGCGGGGGCGCCCTCGTCGCCGACCGCGGGCTGGTCACCCGCCGGCACACCGAGCTGGAGGTCGACCGCATCCGAGGGGTGACGGTCTCGGCGGGGCTCGGCCTGCGCTGGGCCGGCGCGGCCCGGGTGAGTGCGCTGGTCACCGGGCTCGGGGACGCCCAGCGCCGGGGCCAGTTGCTGCCCCTCGGCCCGCGGGACCGCGCCGACGCACTCGCCGCGCAGCTCGTCGAGGACCCGGGGCCGCTGCGCCGGCACCCGGCCGCGGCCCGCCGTCGGCAGGTGGTGCGGGCGATGACTCCCGGCGCGGTCGTCACGACCGCCGCGGCGGTCGGCGCGGTGCTGGCGGGGTGGTGGCCGGTCCTCGCCGTCGGGATCGTGCTGCTGCTGCTCGGCGTGCCGGTCGGGCTCGGCCGCTACGCCGCGCTGGGGCACGCGGCGGGTCCCCGCTCGTTCGCCGTCCGGCGCGGGTGGGTGGTGCAGGAGAAGGCGGTGCTGCAGCGGCGTGCGGTGGTGAGCTGGCAGGTGCGGCAGTCACCGTTCCAGCGCCGGGCCGGCGTCGCCACGGTGGTCGCCTGCGTGGGGGCCGGCAGCGGCGCCTACTCGGCGGTCGACCTGGCCGCCGAGGACGTCGCCCCCTTCACGCGGGCGGCGTCCTCGGACTGGGCCGGCACCCTGGCCGGATAGGTGGACCCCGGCTCCCGCCGGGGTCCACCCGCTAGTGCTGGACGGCCTTCTCCGCCCCGATGCCGGTCAGCGACCGCACCTCGAGCTCGGCGTACTTGTCGGTGTCCGGTGCCTCCTTGGACACCACGGTGCCCAGCCACCCGAGGAAGAACGACAGCGGGATCGAGACGATCCCCGGGTTCTTCAGCGGGAACCAGGCGAAGTCGACGTCCGGGAAGAGCGCCGCCGGGTCGCCCGACACCACGGGCGAGAAGACGATCAGCCCGACACAGGCGATCAGCCCGCCGTAGATCGACCACAGCGCGCCCTGGGTGGTGAACCGCTTCCAGAACAGCGTGTAGAGGATCGTCGGCAGGTTGGCCGAGGCGGCGACGGCGAAGGCCAGCGCCACCAGGAAGGCGATGTTCAGCCCGGCCTGCAGCGCGAGGATCCCCAGCCCGATGGCCACCGCGCCGATCACGACGGCGGTGATGCGGGCGACCCGCACCTCGCCGTTGGGCGACACCTCGCCCTTCTTGATCACCGAGGCGTAGATGTCGTGGGCGAACGACGCCGACGCGGTGATCGTCAGCCCGGCCACCACGGCGAGGATCGTGGCGAACGCGACGCCGGCGATGATGCCGAGCAGGACGCTCCCACCCAGCTCGAACGCCAGCAGCGGCGCGGCGGAGTTCTGCCCCCCGGGTGCGCCGACGATCTCGTCGGCACCCACGAGCGCGCCCGCGCCGTACCCGATGACCAGGCTGAACAGGTAGAAGATGCCGATCAGCCAGATGGCCCAGACCACCGACTTCCGGGCGTCCTTCGCCGTCGGGACGGTGTAGAAGCGCATGAGCACGTGCGGCAGGCCCGCCGTCCCGAGGACCAGTGCGAGCCCGAGCGAGACGAAGTCCAGCTGCGAGGTCCCGGTGGCCCCGTACTGGGCGCCTGGTGCGAGGACGTCGACCGGTGCCGTCTGCTCCGACGCCGTCTCGGCCGCGCCGCCGAGCAGCGCGGACAGGCTGAACCCGTACTTGCCGAGCACCCACAGCGTCATCACCAGCGCGCCGGCGATGAGCAGCGAGGCCTTGATGATCTGCACGTAGGTGGTGCCGCGCATGCCGCCGACCAGCACGTAGATGATCATCAGCGCGCCGACCAGGACGACGACGAGCGCCTGCGCGGCCTCGCCCTCGATCCCCAGCAGCAGCGTGACCAGCCCGCCGGCGCCGCTCATCTGCGCCACCAGGTAGAAGAGGCAGACCGCCAGCGTGGAGATGGCCGCCGCCATGCGCACCGGCCGCTGCCGCATCCGGAAGGCCAGGACGTCGGCCATCGTGAAGCGGGCGGTGTTGCGCAGCAGCTCCGCGACCAGCAGCAGGGCCACGAGCCAGGCCACCAGGAAGCCGATCGAGTAGAGGAAGCCGTCGTAGCCGAACAGCGCGATGGCCCCGGCGATCCCGAGGAACGACGCGGCCGAGAGGTAGTCCCCGGCGATCGCCAGGCCGTTCTGGGTGCCGCTGATGTTGCGCCCGGCGGCGTAGTAGTCGGCGGCGGTCTTGTTGTTGCGGCTGGCCCGGAACGTGATCACCAGCGTGATCAGCACGAAGAAGCCGAAGATCGCGATGTTGATCGCGGGCTCGCCGACGGTGGAGTCGGCCGCCATGACGTCGACGGCAGGGACGGTGTCAGGCACGGGTGGCCCCCTGCGTGCCGCCGTCCACGGCCGGCGTCTCCCGGGCGTACTCGTGGTGCTCGAGCCGGTCGCGCATCTCGTCGGCGATCGGGTCGGTGTTGCGATCGGCGTGCCGCACGTAGAGCTGCGTGATCAGGAACGTCGTGACGAACTGCCCCAGGCCCAGCAGGATCCCGACGTTCACGTCGCCGAACACGTCGGTCGCCATGAAGTCGTCGGCGTAGGTCGAGAGCAGGACGTAGAGCAGGTACCAGGAGAAGAACGCGACCGTCATCGGGAAGGCGAAGCGGCGGAAGCGGCGGCGCAGTTCGGTGAACTCCGGGGAGTCCTGCGCCTGGCGGTACTCCTCCGGGGTGAGCATCCGACGTTCGGTGGGTGGGGTCACTGCGCGCCTCCGGCCTGGTCGACAGAGTGATCCACATCACTCTATGGAGGCGGACCGCACCCGCCACTTGGACGAGACCGATCTGTCACCGATGCGGTTCCTCAGGCGTCCGGGAGGGCCTCTCCGCACCCGGGGCACCGCTCCGGACGCGGCTCGCCCTCGACCAGCCGCCCGCAGCGCGGGCACACCCGGTCCAGCCAGCAGGCCGGGTCCCCGGCCGGCTCGACGTCGTCGTCCACCGGTCCAGCATGCCCACCGGGGGCGCCGACGGCGCGCTCCGGCGACCGCTGGGATGCTCGGGCGATGCGCTCCCGCCGCGGACTCGTCGCCGCCGCACTCCTCGCCGCACCCGTCGCCTGGGTAACCCGCGCCGCCTGGGGGCTGCCGGTCGCCCTCGGTGCGAGCCGCCGGGCGCTACGCCCACACGTCGCCGGCTCTCCGCACTTCTCCGAGGGGCGCTTCCGCAACACGCTGTCGACGCCGTCGCTGCCCGGCAGCGAGGACCGCCGGAGCCTGCTGCGCCAGATGCGGGAGGACCGCAGCAAGGGCGTGCCGGCCCGGCCCGTGCCGTTGGTCCGGACGCCGCCCCCGGCCGAGGCCGCCGAGCTCGCCGTCACCTGGTTCGGGCACTCGAGCGCGCTGCTGGAGGTCGACGGACGCCGGGTGCTGGTCGATCCGGTCTGGGGACAGCGGGTGTCGCCGTCCCCCCTCGTCGGGCCGGTGCGCTTGCACCCCGCGCCGACCCCGCTCGACGTCCTGCCGCCCGTCGACGCGATCCTCATCAGCCACGACCACTACGACCACCTCGACCTGCCCACCGTGCGCGAACTGCTGCACCGGCAGAGCGCCCCGTTCGTCGTCCCGCTCGGGATCGGCGCCCACCTGCGCCGCTGGGGCGTGCCCGACGACCGGGTCGTCGAACTCGACTGGGACGGCGAGGTGCAGGTCGCCGGCCTGACCCTGACCTGCACGGAGGCACGGCACTTCTCCGGTCGCTTCCTCACCCGGGACACCACGCTCTGGTCGTCGTGGGTCGTCGCCGGACCGCGGCACCGGGTGTTCTTCGGTGGCGACACCGGCTACACGCCCGCGTTCGCCGCGATCGGTGCCCGACTGGGCCCGTTCGACCTCACCCTGCTCCCGGTGGGCGCCTACAACGACGCGTGGAAGTACATCCACATGACGCCGGAGGAGGCGGTGCGGGCGCACGGCGACCTCGGTGGCGGCGTGCTGGTCCCGGTGCACTGGGCGACGTTCAACCTGGGCTTCCACGGCTGGGCCGAGCCGGTGCAGCGGTTGTGCGCGGCGGCCGCGGAGTCCGACGTGCGGGTTGCGGTCCCCCGGCCCGGGGAGCGGGTCGACGTCCTGGCCCCGGCGGCGACCGCCGACTGGTGGACGGCGGTCGGCTCGCAGGCCGACGACGACGGTGCGGACGGCGACGGCGCCGGCGTCGCGACGAGTGCCGTCGCCCGGGCCGGCACCTGGCTGGCCGGACGCCGCGCGACCCGCTGACCAGGCGAAACGAGTCGGTACCCGATCCATTGCATCCAACCATCTCGTGCGAAAGAGATTCATTTCGGACTCAACTACACGCTCACCAGGGTCGAAGGTCCCGGCGTCGGGTCAACAGTGCACCCGGCACCCCCGGCAGCCCCAGGAGCAATCCCCCATGCCGTTCGCCCGTCGTCCCGCCGTCCCCGAGAGCCCGTACGTCGTCGAGGCGCGGGCCAACGTCGAAGCCGTCACCGAGATCGTCGGCGCCCTCCGCGACACCACCACCGTGGCCGAGGCCGTCGGCACCGCCCTGGACCTGGTCCGCCGGCGCTTCGGCTGGGCCTACGGGTCCTACTGGCGGGTCGATCCCGCCGAGGGGGCGCTGCGCTTCGTGCAGGAGTCCGGCGACGCCGGTCCCGAGTTCCGCGAGGTGACCCGCTCGGCCTCCTTCCGCGAGGGCGTCGGGCTGGCCGGCCGGGCCTGGCGGCAGCGCGACCTGGTGGCCGTCGCCGACCTCGGCCAGCTGCCCGACTGCGTCCGCGCGCCCGTCGCGCAGCGCGTCGGGGTGCGCAGCGGGGTCTGCTTCCCCGTGCTGGAGGACGGTGTCGTCACCGGCACCATGGACTTCTTCGCCACCGAGACGCTGGAGCTCTCCACGGCGCGGCTGGCCACGCTCCGCGCGGTCGGCGTGCTCGTGTCGCAGGCGGTGGAGCGCGTCTCGTCCGCCGTCCGGCAGACCGAGGCCGGCGAGGACACCCGCGCGGTCACCGACCTGCTCCGCGAGGTGACCGCGGCGGCGACCCGCGAGCAGGCCATGCAGCGGGCGCTGTCGACCATCCGCGACGGGTTCGGCTGGGACTACGGCTCGTACTGGGCGATCGACCCCACCGACCGCGCGCTGCACTTCGTGCAGGAGTCCGGCAGCGCGGGGCGGGAGTTCCGCGAGGTCACCCTGTCGGCGTCCTTCCGCGAGGGCGTGGGGCTCTCCGGCCGCGCGTGGAAGACCCGCGACCTGTTCTTCGTCGAGGACCTCGCCGAGATAACCGACTGCGTGCGCGCACCGGCGGCCGGGCGCGCGGGCGTGAAGAGCGGCGTGTGCCTGCCGATCCTGGTCGGCGGCGAGATTGTGGGCACGATGGACTTCTTCGCCACCCGCACCCTGGTGCTCGCCCCCGGCCGGGCGGCCGCGCTCCGCAGCGCCGCCTTCCTCCTGGGTCAGGCCCTCGAGCGGTTCGCCGCGACCGAGCGCCTGGCAGAGGCCGGCCGTCAGCTGCTGGACTCGATCTCCGAGGTCGAGCGCAACGTGCTGTCGGCGACGGCGGTGGCCGCGGACGGGCACCGGCTGACCGCGCAGGCCAACGAGGAGGTGGCCGGCCTCGGCGTCTCGAGCCAGGACATCGGGAAGGTCGTCAAGGTCATCCGCGGGATCGCCGACCAGACCAACCTGCTCGCCCTCAACGCCACCATCGAGGCCGCCCGCGCCGGGGACGCGGGCCGCGGCTTCGCCGTCGTCGCCAACGAGGTCAAGGAGCTCGCCACCGAGACCGCGCGCGCCACCACCGACGTCGACGGGAAGGTGACCGCGATCCAGCAGCAGGTCGACCGGGTGGTCACCGCGCTGGCGGCGATCAGCACGCTCGTGGACAGCATCAACGAGACCCAGCAGGTGATCGGCGGCGTGCTGACCGAGCAGTCCGCCGTCACCCGGGAGCTGCTCGCCTGATGCGGAGTGCGACAGCGCAGAAAACCTGCGCTGTCGCACTCCACTACCGCAGGAGCTTGGACATCCGGCGGTCGGCGAGCGGCTTGCCGCCGGTCTGGCAGGTCGGGCAGTACTGCAGCGAGGTGTCGGCGAAGCTGACCTCGCGGACGGTGTCGCCACACACCGGGCACGGCAGGCCGGTGCGCGCGTGCACCTGCAGCCCCGAGCGCTTCTCGCCCTTCATGGTCGCCGCCTTCTGCCCGAGCTGGCGGTCGAGGGCGTCGGTCAGCTCGGCGCGCATCGCGTCGTAGAGCCGGATCACCTCGTCGTCGGTGAGCTTGTCGGCCATCTTGAACGGCGACAGCCGGGCGGCGTGCAGGATCTCGTCGGAGTAGGCGTTGCCGATGCCGGCGATCCGCGTCTGGTCGGTGAGCGCGCCCTTGAGCTGCCCGCTGCGCCCGGCGAGCAGCGCGGCGAACTGCTCCCGGTCCACGGCCATCGCGTCGGGCCCGAGCCGGTCGATGCCCGGCACCTCGGCCGGCGACCGGACGACGTACACCGCCAGGCCCTTGCGGGTGCCCTGCTCGGTGAGGTCGAAGCCGTTGCCGTCATCCAGGTGCACGCGCAGGGCCAGCGGGCCCTTGCCGGGCTTGGGCGGCGCGGCCGGCAGGTTCTCCCGCCAGTGCAGCCAGCCGGCCCGCGCCAGGTGGACGACGAGGTGCAGGCCCGAGACGTCGAGGTCGAGGAACTTCCCGTGCCGCGAGGCACCGGTGACCTCCAGCCCGCCGAGCGCCGACAGCGGCGGGTCGAACGTCTTGATGGCCTGGACGGAGGCCAGGTCGGCACGCGTCAGGACCCTGCCGACGGCGTTCTCCCGCAGGAACGCCGCCAGCGCCTCCACCTCGGGCAACTCGGGCATCCGGCCATGATCCACGCCGGACGCCCCTCGCGACCCTGTTACCGGATGTTCCCCGCGAAAGACTGAACCCGTGGCCCCGTCCAGAGGCTCGCCCCGAGCTCGCGAGGGGTGAGGAGGACGGGGTCCTTCATCAGTCGGAGAGGCCGGGGCGGCCGGGGAGCTCGACGACCGCACCCGTCGCCCGCGCGGCGTCGGCCACGGACTGCGCCACCGCCGTGGTCACCGCCGGGTCGAAGACGCTCGGGATGATGTAGTTGGCGTTGAGCTCCTCGTCGGTGACGATCGCGGCCAGCGCCTCGGCGGCCGCCAGCAGCATCGGGGTGTCGATCTCCGTGGCCCGGGCGTCGAGCAGCCCGCGGAACACCCCCGGGAACGCCAGCACGTTGTTGATCTGGTTCGGCAGGTCCGACCGGCCCGAGGCCACGACGGCGGCGTACTGCCGGGCCCGCACCGGGTCGACCTCCGGCGTCGGGTTGGCCATCGGGAAGACGACGGCGCGCTCGGCCATCCGCCCGAGGTCCTCGACGGCGAGGACGTTGCCCGCGCTCACGCCGATGAAGACGTCGGCGCCGGTCAGCGCGTCCGGCAGCTCCCCGCGCACGCAGCCGGGGTTGGTGCGGGCGGCCAGGTCGCGCTTGGCCGGGCTGAGCCGCTCGTCGTCGGGGCGGAGGATGCCCTCGCGGTCCCACACCAGGACGTTCCGCGCTCCCGCGGCGAGCAGCAGGTTCACGATCGCCGTCCCGGCCGCGCCGCCGCCGGCCACGACGATCCGCACCGCGTCGAGCTGCTTGTCCACCACGCGCAGCGCGTTGGTCAGCGCGGCCAGGGCGCAGATCGCCGTCCCGTGCTGGTCGTCGTGGAAGACCGGGATGTCGAGGCGCTCGCGCAGCCGCTTCTCGATCTCGAAGCAGCGCGGGGCGGAGATGTCCTCGAGGTTGATGCCGCCGAAGCCGGGGGCGAGGAGCTCGACGGTGCGCACGATCTCGTCGACGTCCTGGGTGTCCAGGCAGATCGGCCAGGCGTCGATGTCGGCGAACCGCTTGAACAGCACCGCCTTGCCCTCCATGACCGGGAGCGCCGCACCGGGGCCGATGTCGCCCAGCCCGAGGACGGCGGACCCGTCGGTGACGACGGCGACGGTGTTGCCCTTGATCGTCAGCCGGCGGACGTCCTCGGGGTGGTCGGCCAGCGCGAGGCAGACGCGGGCGACACCGGGGGTGTAGGCCATCGACAGGTCGTCGCGGGTCTTCAGCGGCACCTTGGAGGCGACCTCGAGCTTGCCGCCGAGGTGCAGCAGGAAGGTCCGATCGCTGACCTTCTTCACCTGCACGCCGGGGACGGCGCCCATGGCCTCGACCATCTCCTGCGAGTGCTCGGCGTCGGCGGCCGAGCAGGTGACGTCGACGGTCAGGTGGTCGGTGCGCGACTCCACCACGTCGATCGCGGTGACCGCCCCGCCGGCGGTGCCGACCGCGGTCGCGATCCGGCCGATGCTCGCCGGGTCGACGTCGGCGGTGAGCCGGACGGTGACGGAGTAGGACGCGGAGGTGACCGGCCCGCGGGCCGCCGGCGGGGTGGGCTCCCCCGCGTCGGTCCGGTCAGGGGCGGCGCTGGTGTCGGTGCTCATGGCGCCTCCGATCGTCCCACCGTGACAGCGGTCACCTCGGTCCGCCGGTCGACGCCTGCTACTGGGTGCCCCGCAGCCGCGGCGGGGCGAGCGGGCCGGACGGGTCGGCGGTCCGCGCCCAGGCGACGAGCCCGGCCACGTCGATCCCGTGCGGCGGGTCCCCGGCGAAGGGCTCGAGGTTGCGCGCCGCCCGGTCCAGCAGGGTCGCCGCACCCCGCGGGTTGCCCCGCGCCGCGTGGGTGACGCCGACGGCGAGCTGCGCCAGGCCCCGCCACAGCTCCCGCTCCGGACCGGCGGTGGCCTTCCACGCGTCCTCGAACACCTCGTGGGCGTGGAAGGGCAACCCGTCGTCCAGCAGCCGCTGCGCCTCGGTCACCGCCTCGTCCGGGGTGCGCTCGACCCCCTCCTGCATCCGCTCCACGCCCACGGCCCCCCGGGGCAGCGGGCGGCCGAGCGCGTCGCGGGGCCGCGGCGCGGACTCTTTCCCCGGGGAGGCATCCACCCGGCCATCGTCTCGCGAACACCGGGAGCGCGGGCGGACGGCGGACTTGTCCTGTCGGCACCAACGTGCACCATGGACATCGAGGACGGCCGCTCGACGGGCCGCCCCCGCACCGACCCGCGGTCGCCCCGGCGACCGGTCCGGACCTGGAGGGGGTGGGCCGACGTGGCCCCCGAGACCGATCAACGCAGCCCCGTGCTCGACCTCGACACCGCGTTCGCCGCCGTCGCGGCCGCCGCGCTCTCCGACGGGCCCACCGGCACGGTGGGCCTGGAACTCGAGGCCCATCTCGTCGACCTCGACCGGCCGGCGGCCCGGGTGCCGTGGGGCCGGGTGTGCGGCGCCCTGGCGAGCGTCCCGCCGCTGCCCGGCGGGAGCCGGCTCACCAGCGAGCCCGGCGGCCAGGTGGAGCTGTCGGGCCCGCCGCTGCCCGACGTCGCGGCGGCCGTCGCCGCGCTGCGGGCCGACCGGGTCGTGCTGGCCGCCGCGCTGGCCGCCGACCGGCTGGCCCTCGCGCCGGTGGGCACCGATCCGCTGCGGCCGCCGCAGCGGGTGAACCCCGCCGGGCGGTACGCGGCCATGGAGCAGCACTTCGCCGCCGTGGGGTGCGCGCCGGCCGGCTCGGCGATGATGACGTCGACGGCGTCACTGCAGGTCAACCTCGAGGCCGGGCCCGCCGCGGGTTGGAGCACCCGGGTGGCGCTGGCCCACCAGCTGGGTCCGGTGCTGGTCGCCGTGTCGGCGTGCTCGCCGCTGTCCGGCGGGCGGCCCACCGGGTGGCGGTCGACGCGCCAGCAGGTGTGGGGCGACCTCGACCAGGCCCGCTGCGGCCCGCTGCTCCGGGGCGACGACCCGGCCGGTGAGTGGGCCGCCTATGCGCTGGCCGCGCCGGTGATGCTGGTCCGCGACGGGGACGACGCGGAGCCCGTACGGGGCCGGGTGGCGTTCTCCGACTGGGTGAGCGGCGAGGTCCCGCTGGGCGACCGCAGGCCCACGGCGTCGGACCTCGAGTACCACCTGACCACGCTGTTCCCGCCGGTGCGCCCGCGCGGCTGGCTGGAGATCCGCTACCTCGACGCCGCACCCGAGCCGTGGTGGCCGGCGCTGGCCGCGGTCACCACCGTCCTGCTCGACGACCCGGTCGCCGCCGACCGCGCCGCCGCCGCGAGCGCACCCACCGCCGACGCATGGGACCGGGCGGCCCGTCTCGGGCTGGCCGACCCCGCCCTGCACGCCGCCGCCCGGGGCTGCCTGGCCGCCGCGGTCGACGCCGTCCCGCCGGCCCTGCGCCCGGAGGTCGAGGCGCTCGCCGAGCTCGTCGAGCGGGGAGCCGATCCCGGCGGCGCGCTGCTCAACGCCCTGCGCACCGGCGGTCCCGCCTCCGCCCTCCTCGCCGCCACCGACCGGACGGAGGCACCGTGACCGACCTGCGCGAGACCCTGGCCCGCGACCTCACCGCCGCCCGGGAGCGCACGCTGCTGCTCACCGACCACGACGAGCCGGAGCTGCTGGCCCAGCACACCCCGCTGCTGTCGCCGCTGGTCTGGGACCTCGCCCACATCGGCCAGCAGGAGGACCTCTGGCTGCTGCGCGGCGGCGACGCCACCCGCCCCGGCGTGCTGCCGGCCGAGGTGGAGGTGCTCTACGACGCGTTCAGCCAGCCGCGCGCCGTCCGCGCCCGGCTGCCGCTGCTCCCGCCGGTCGAGGCCCGCGCGTACTGCCGGGACGTGCGCGGCCGGGTGCTGGACCGGGTGGAGCGGCTCGGTGTCCACGGAGACGCTGTCGACGACGCCTTCGCCGTCGCGATGGTGGTCAGCCACGAGCAGCAGCACGACGAGACGATGCTGCAGGCCCTCGCCCTGCGCGCCGGCCCGCCGCTGCTCGGCCCGGGCGCTCCCCTGCCGCCCGGCCGGCCCGGGGTCGCGGGCACGTCGGTGCTGGTGCCGGGCGGCGAGTTCGTGCTCGGCGTCGACGCCGCCGACGAGCCGTTCAGCCTGGACAACGAGCGGCCGGCGCACGTCGTCGACGTCCCGGCGTTCCGCATCGGGCGGGTGCCGGTGACCAACGCCGAGTACGCCGCGTTCGTCGCCGACGGCGGCTACCGCGACGACCGCTGGTGGTCCGACCGCGGCCGCGCGCACCGCGACGAGGCCGGCCTCACCGCGCCGCTGTACTGGGGGCCCGACGGCACCCGCACCCGATTCGGCGTCGTCGAGCAGCTGCCGCCGGACGAACCGGTCCAGCACGTCACCTGGTTCGAGGCCGAGGCCCACGCCGCCTGGGCGGGAGCGCGGCTGCCCACCGAGGTCGAGTGGGAGAAGGCCGCGGTGTGGGACCCGGCGCTGCGCCGTCGCCGCCGCCGGCCGTGGGGGGACACCGAGCCGACCGCCGCGCTGGCCAACCTCGACGGCGCCGCCCTGCGACCGGCACCGGTCGGCGCGTACCCGGCCGGGGCGTCGGCATATGGCGTCGAGCAGCTCCTGGGCGACGTCTGGGAGTGGACGTCGTCGGGGTTCACCGCCTGGCCGGGGTTCCGGCCGATGCTCTACGCCGACTACTCCGCGCCCTTCTTCGGCGGCGACTACAAGGTGCTGCGCGGCGGCTCGTGGGCGGTGGGGTCCTCGATCCTGCGGCCGAGCTTCCGCAACTGGGACCACCCGATCCGCCGCCAGGTCTTCAGCGGCCTGCGCCTGGCCTGGGACGCCTGACGATGTGCCGCCACCTCGCCTGGCTGGGCCGGCCGCGCACCCTGGCGTCGCTGGTGCTCGAACCGCCGTCCTCCCTGCTGGTGCAGTCGTACGCGCCGCGCCGGCAGCGGTACGGCACCGTCAACGCCGACGGCTGGGGCGTGGGCTTCTACGCACCCGGCCGCCCGGAGCCGGCGCGGTGGCGCTCGGCGCGGCCGCTGTGGGGCGACCCGTCGTTCGCCTCGGTGGCGCCGGTGCTGTCCAGCGGCTGCGTGGTCGCCGCCGTGCGCTCGGCGACGGTCGGCATGCCGCTGGAGGAGAGCGCGGCAGCCCCGTTCACCGACGGCCGGGTGCTGCTCTCGCACAACGGGCGGGTGGACCGGGCGGTGCTGCCCCCGGTGCGCGACGCGGAGTCCACCGTCGACAGCGCCCTGCTCGCCGCGCTGGTCCTCGACCGCGGTCTCGACGCGCTCGCCGCCACGGTCGCCGAGGTCGGCGCGGCCGATCCCGCCGCCCGGCTCAACCTGCTCGCCGCCGACGGCGCCCGGCTGCTCGCCACCACGTGGGGCGACACCCTGTCGGTCCTGGTCACCGACGAGGGCACCGCGCTGGCCAGCGAACCCTGGGACGACGACCCGGCCTGGCGCGACGTCCCCGACCGCCACCTCGTCGAGGTCACCCCGGACGGCCTCACCCTCACCCCGATCGGAGCACTCCGCGCATGACCGTCTCGCTGACCAGCCACCTCGCGCCCGACGCCGCCCGCCGGGCCCTGCGCGCCGACGCGCTCGCCGGCCTGACCGCGACGCCCAAGTCGCTGCCGCCGCGGTGGTTCTACGACGAGCGCGGCAGCGAGCTGTTCGACGAGATCACCCGGCTGCCCGAGTACTACCCGACCCGGGCGGAGCGGGCGGTCCTGGAGGCGCGGGCCGGCGAGATCGCCGCGGCGTCGCGTGCCGACGTGCTGGTGGAGCTCGGCAGCGGGACGTCGGAGAAGACCCGCCTGCTCCTGTCGGCCCTGCGCGACGCCGGGACGCTGCGCCGCTTCGTGCCCTTCGACGTCGACCCGACGGTGCTCGAGGCCGCGGGCGCGGCGATCACCGCGGAGTACCCGGGCGTCGCCGTCGACGCGGTGGTCGGCGACTTCACCGAGCACCTCGACCGGCTGCCCCGCGAGGGGCGCCGGCTGGTCGCCTTCCTGGGCTCCACGATCGGCAACCTCGAGCCGGCGCCGCGTACGGCCTTCCTGGCCGAGCTGGCCGCCACCCTCGCCCCCGGCGACTCCTTCCTCCTCGGCACCGACCTGGTGAAGGACCCGGCCCGGCTGGTGCCGGCGTACGACGACGCGGCCGGCGTGACCGCGGAGTTCAACCGCAACGTGCTGGCGGTGCTGAACCGGGAGCTCGGCGCGGGCTTCGACCCGGCGACGTTCGAGCACGTGGCGCTCTGGGACGCCGGGGCGGAGTGGATCGAGATGCGGCTGCGCTCGACCGTCGAGCAGGTCGTCGCCGTGCCCGCCCTCGACCTGCAGGTGGCGTTCGCCGCCGGGGAGGAGATGCGGACCGAGGTGTCGGCGAAGTTCCGGCCGGAGGGGGTCGAGGCGGAGCTGGCCGCCGCCGGTCTCCGGCTGACGCACTGGTGGACCGACCCCGCCGGTGACTTCGGGGTGTCCCTCTCCGTCCCGGCCTGACCGGGGCTGACCGGGCTGACCGGGCCGCATCCGGGGCGGACAGGTGTCCGGAAGGAGGCGTGACAGCACCCCAACCCGGAAGGACCGTCCCATGACCCGGACCCGCTCCCTGGGCCTCGCCACCGCCGCCACCGGCACCGTGGCCGCCGCACTCGTGCTCGGCGCCTCCCCCGCCGCCGCGGCCGACACCGCCACCGTGTCGGTCCTGCACGCCGTGCCGAACACCCCGGTCGACGTCTACGCCAACGGCGAGCGGCTGATCGACGACTTCCAGCCGGGCACGCTCACCGACCCGCTGCAGCTGCCCGCCGGCAGCTACGACCTCGCGCTCTTCCCCGCCGACGCGCCCGACGGCTCGGGCACCCCGCTGCTCTCGGCGAACGGCGTGAACGTCCCGGCGGGCGCGAACGCCACCGTCGTCGCGCACCTCGACGAGGCCGGCAGCCCGAAGCTGACGCCGTTCGTCAACGACACCTCGGCCGTCCCCGCCGGCCAGGCGCGGGTGACCGTCCGGCACACCGCCGCCGCTCCCGCGGTCGACGTGCGCGCCGGCGGCGCGGTCGTCGTCCCCGGGCTGACGAACCCGAACGAGGCCAGCCTGGAGGTCCCCGCCGGGACGGTCTCGGCCGACGTCGTCCTCGCCGGCACCGACACCGTGGCGATCGGCCCGGCCGACCTGGCGCTGCAGGAGGGCGCCACCACGATCGTCTACGCCTGGGGCTCGGCCGACGCCGGGTACAAGCTCGCCGTCCAGACGATCGCCGGTGGGCACTCCGCTCCCTCCGGCGTCCCCGGCGGCACCGGCGGTCAGGCCGACGACGGCGGCTTCCCCGCGCCGCTGGCCGCCCTGTCGCTGGCCGGTCTGGCCCTCGCCGGGGTCTCCGCCCGCCGCCTGGTCTCCGCCCGCGGCTGACCGGACCCGGACCGGAGGAGACCTGATGCGACGCGCTGCCGCCGGGGCGGCCCTGGGACTCGCCGTGGCGATCGGCGTGCCGGTCACCTGGCAGTTGACCCAAGAGCCGGCCTCGGCGGGCGCGCCGGTCGCGCAGGTCCTCTCCGCGTCCACCCCGTCGGCGCCGGCGGAACCCCCGCCGTCGGCGCCGGCGGCCCCCGGGCCGCCCCCCGTCGTGGCCCGGGACGCCGCACCTCCTGTTCCCTCGTCGGCCCCCGCGCCCGTCCGCCTCGCCGTCCCGGCGCTCGGCGTGGACGCACCCGTCGACGCGGTCGGCGTCACCGCCGACGGCCAGATGGAGCTGCCCGGCGACGTGTCCCGGACGGGCTGGTACCGCTTCGGCCCGGCTCCGGGCGGTGCGGGGTCGGCCGTCCTCGCCGGCCACGTCGACGACGCCGAGCAGGGGGCGGGCGCGCTCTTCCCGCTGCGGGAGGCCGCACCCGGGGACGAGGTGCTGGTCACCGACACGGCCGGCGTGGTCAGCCGGTGGCAGGTGGTGGCGCGGGAGCTGATCAGCAAGCAGCAGCTGCCGCTCACGCAGATGTTCGCCCGCGACGGGGCGCCCCGGCTGGTCCTCGTGACCTGCGGTGGGCCGTTCCTGCCGGAGTACGGCAGCTACCGCGACAACGTGGTGGTCGTCGCCGAACCCCTGGCGTAACGGCTGCATCCATCCGGGGCGCGCACCGCGAAGCTGCGGTGACATCCCGACGGGACCGCGGAGGAGGGAACGTGACCGGCGTGCTCGATCGTCCGACGGCACCGCCTCGGCCCTCGCCCCGGACCCGGGCAACTAGGGTCGAGTTCGTGGCCAACGACGTCGTCCCGCTCCGGGGTGCGACCTCCGAGCCCGACGACGCGGAGGTAGGCCGGCGGTTCGTCGCGGGCGACGAGGCCGCGCTCGCGCTGGCCTACCAGCGGTGGTCCGGGCAGGTGCACGGCATGGCGGTGCGCGCCTTCGGGCCGGGCCCGGACGCCGAGGACGTCACCCAGCAGGTCTTCCTCTCCGCGTGGACCGGGCGCGCCGGCTACCGGCCCGAGGCGGGCCCGCTGCCGGCCTGGCTCGTCGGGGTCTGCCGGCACAAGATCGCCGACACGTGGGCCAAGCGCGACCGCCAGCGCCGGCTCACCGAGGCGGCCGCAGCCGAGGCCGGCTCCCGGCCCGCACCCTCCGCGCGACCCCTCGACACCGCGGTCGCCGACCGGGTCCTCCTGCTCGACGAGCTCGACCGCATCGACCAGCCGCAGCGCGGCATCATCGAGCTCGCCTTCTTCGAGGACCTCACCCACGCACAGATCGCGGTCCGCACCGGCCTGCCGCTCGGCACCGTGAAGAGCCACATCAGGCGCACACTGGAGCGCCTGCGCAGCCGCTTGGAGGTGGACGGTGCCGCAGCACTGCACGCCTGAGGACCTGTCGCTCGCGGCGCTCGGCGAGCCGCTGTCCCCCGACGACGCCGCCCACCTGAGCGGGTGCACCGCGTGCACCGCGGAGGTCGCCGGCCTGCGCCGCAGCGTCGAGGCCCTCGCGATCCCCGAGTTCGCGGCGCCGGGCGCGCCGGTCGCCCCGCCGGCGCACGTCTGGGCGGCGATCGCCGCGGCCACCGGCATCGAGGCCGCCTCCGAGGCCCCCTCTGCCGCCCCGGCCGCGGCCCCCGAGCCGGCGGCTCCGCTCGCCGAGGTCCGGCAGCTCCGGCCGCGGCGCTCCCGGCTGCTCCTCGCGGCCGCCGCCGCGGGGGTCGTCGGGATCGGCATCGGCGCGGCCGCCGTCGCCCTGGGCGACCGGGACGACGACGGCAGCACCGTCGCCCTCGCCTCCGCTGAGCTGGACCCGCTGGGGGGGAACGACGCCTCCGGCCAGGCCGAGGTGGTCGAGCGCCCCGACGGCAGCCGCGTGCTGCGGCTCGAGCTGGACGCCGACGCCCCCGACGAGGGCTACCTCGAGGTGTGGCTCATCGACAGCGACGTCGTCGGCATGGTCCCGGTCGGCGTCGTCAGCGCCGGCACCGAGGAGCTCGTGCTGCCGCCGGACATCGACGTCGGCCAGTTCCCGATCGTCGACGTCTCCGTCGAGCCGCTGGACGGCGACCCCACCCACAGCGGCGTCTCGATCGCCCGCGGTCAGCTGGCCTGAGGGCAGGCAGGTCCGCCGCATAGCGTGATGCCGTGACGCACCCGCTCCCGCACGAGGACCTCGGCGCCGCCTGGCGCGCCGCCCGCCCCCGGGCGGCCGGCCGCCACCTGGACACCGCGGCGTGCAGCCGGCAGAGCTCCCGGGTGCTGGACGCGGTCGCGCACCACGCCCGGCACGAGGCCGAGCTGGGCGGCTACGTCGCCGAGGCGGCTGCGGAGCACCTGCTCCAGCAGGGCCGCTCGGTGCTCGCCGGGCTGGCCGGGATGGCCGCGGCCGACCTCGCGTTCGTCGAGTCCGCGCAGGCCGCCCTCGCCACGCTGCTGGCCGGGTGGCGGCTGCCCGCCGGCAGTCGAGTGGCCGTCCTCCCCGGGGAGTACGCGCCGAACGTGGCGTTGCTGCGCACGGCCGGGCTGACGACGGTGCCGCTGCCCGTGGACGGCGTCGGCCGGGTGCTCCCCGACCAGCTCGAGCGCCTCCTGGCCGCCGACCCGCCCGCGGCGGTGCACCTCACCCACATCCCCAGCCACCGGGGCGTGGTGCAGCCGGCACGGGAGATCGCGGCGCTGTGCCGCGCGGCCGGGGTGCCCCTCGTGCTGGACGCGGCGCAGTCCCTCGGTCAGGCGGACGTCGACCTGGGCGCGGACGCCGTCTACGGCACCTCCCGCAAGTGGCTGGCCGGCCCGCGCGGGGTCGGCTTCCTGTGCGTCCGGCCGGCCCTGGCCGCGCAGCTGACCCCGGTGCTGCCCGGCCCCGGCGACCTCCCGCCGATGCGGGCCTTCGAGTCGGGCGAGGCGCACGTCGCCGGCCGGGTCGGGCTGGTGCTGGCGGTCGGCGAGCACCTGGCCGCCGGTCCCGACCGCGTGCGGCAGCGCCTGGCCGCCCTGGGGTCGGCCACCCGCCAGGTGCTGGACGGCGCGGCCGGGTGGCGGGTCGTGGAGCCCGGCGACGAGCCGACCGCGGCGACCACGCTGGTGCCGCCGGACGGCGTGGACGTGGTCGCGACGCGGGCCCGGCTGCTGACCGAGCACGGCATCGTCACCACCGCGATCGGCGTCCAGCGGGCGCCCGGGGAGATGACCGGGCCGGTGCTGCGCGTCTCCCCGCACCTCGACGCCACCCTGGAGGACCTGGAAGCACTTGCGTCCGCGCTGTAGAACGGGGTTCCCCATGTGGTCCCGGTCACCCTAGGGTCCTCGTCGGCAGCTGCCGGTCAGCGACGACGAGGAGCGCACCCGATGACGGCGTTCGACACCATGACCGCCCGCGAGGTGACCGCGGGACTGCGGTTCCCCGAGGGCCCCGCCGCGGTCGGGGACGGCTCCGTCGTCGTCCCCGAGATCGAGGGCGGCACCGTCAGCCGGGTGTGGCCCGACGGCCGCCGCGAGGTCGTCGCCGACTGCGGCGGCGGGCCCAACGGTCTGGCGTTCGGCCCGGACGGCGCGCTCTACGTGTGCAACAGCGGCGGGTTCGCCTTCATGACCGAGGACGGCATCCGCTTCCCCTTCGCCGGCGCCGAGGGCAACGAGGGCGGGTCCGTCCAGCGCGTGGACCTCGCCACGGGCGCCGTCGACGTCGTCCTCACCGAGACCGACGGCGAGCGGATCGGCGGGCTGAACGACATCGTCTTCGACACGACCGGCTCGGCCTACCTGGTCGACACCACGCGCGGCTGCCTCCTGTACGCCGACCCCCTTGCCGGCCGCGCCCGGGTGGCCGCCGGCGGCCTGGAGCTGCCCAACGGCGCCGGCCTCTCCCCCGACGGCAGCCGGCTGTACGTGTCGGAGACCTACTCCGGCCGGCTGCTGGCCTACGACGTGACCGCGCCCGGCGTGCTGGACGGCCCGCACGAGCTGTACGTCAGCGACGGCGGGCACGGCTGGGACGGGCTGGCCGTCGACGGCGCCGGCAACGTCTGCGTGGCCAACCTCAAGCGGTCCGGCATCTCGGTGATCAGTCCGGAGGGCCGGGTCCTCGACGCGTTCGTCACGCCCCTCTACGACTCCTACGTCACCAACGTGGCCTTCGACGGCGACACCGCCTACGTCGCCTCCGGCGGGCGCGGGGTCCTCTACGCCGTCGACTGGCCGTGGCCGGGCCTGCGCCTCAACTTCCAGCCCTGATCCCGGGCCCTCGCGAGGCATAGGAGGCTTTCCCCACGTCTTGGCGCTCAGGACATGGGGAGAGCTTCCTATGCCGTGTCAGAGCGGGGCCTGGAGGCGTTCGGACACCCGGCGGTGGACGGCGAGCTGCTCGTCCAGGCCGGGGTGCACCGGGACGCCGTCCTCGACGACGAACCGCCCCCCGACGACGGTGTGCCGCGCCGCCACCGGGCCGCAGCGCAGCCACGCCTCGACCGGGTCCGACAGCGCGCCGGCGAACGCCACCCCGGTGAGCGGCCAGACGACCAGGTCCCCGCACGCGCCGACCGAGAGCTCGCCGATCTCCCCGGTGCGGCCCAGGCACGCCGCTCCGCCGCGGGTGGCGGCCTCGAGGGCGTCGCGGGCGGAGAACGAGCCCGCGCCGTGCCGGAGCTTGCCCTGCAGCATCGCCGTCCGGGCCTCCAGCCACAGCGAGGCCGAGTCCGCCGACGACGACCCGTCCACCCCGAGCCCGACCGGCGCCCCCGCGGCCCGCAGCTCCGCGACCGGCGCCAGCCCCGACCCCAGGATCATGTTGGACGACGGGCAGTGCGCCGCCCCGACCCGCGCCGCGCCCAGCCGGCCCACCTCGTCCGCCGAGGGCCAGACGACGTGCGCCAGCCACGTCCGGTCGCTCAGCCAGCCGACGTCGGTGAGGTAGTCGACCGGGCGGCGGCCGAAGGTCTCCAGGCAGAAGGCGTCCTCGTCCTGCGTCTCGCACAGGTGGGTGTGCAGCCGGACGTCGAGCCGCTCGGCCAGCTCCGCCGTCCGCGTCATGAGCGAGGTCGAGACGCTGAACGGCGAGCACGGCGCCAGCGCGATCCGGGTCAGCGCGGTCGGCGACCGGTCGTGGTGGGCGGCCACCAGGCGCTCCGAGTCGGCCAGGATCTCGTCGTCGTCCTGGACCACCGAGTCCGGGGGCAGCCCGCCGTCCTTCACCGACAGCGACATCGAGCCGCGGGTGAAGTGCGACCGCATGCCGAGGTCCCGGGCGGCCGCGACCTCGGCCGAGATCAGGTCGCCACCGCCGCGCGGGTGCACGTAGAGGTGGTCGGTGGAGGTGGTGCAACCGGCCAGCGCCAGCTCGGTCAGCCCGACGTAGGCCGAGACGTACGCGGCCTCCTCGTCCAGCCGTGCCCAGAGCGGGTAGAGCGTGACCAGCCACTCGAAGAGCCCGCCGGTCAGCGCGGGGGCGTAGGCGCGGGTCAGGTTCTGGTACAGGTGGTGGTGGGTGTTCACCAGCCCCGGCGTGACCAGGCAGCCGCGCGCGTCGACCGTGCGGACGGCGGCCGGCGGCGGGTCGCCGGGGTCGCCGAGACCGCTCACCACACCGTCGGTGACCGCCACCCAGCCGCCGGCGAGCTCGCGGCGGGCGTCGTCGACGGTGGCCACCAGCTCGGCGTCCCGGATGAGCAGATCGGCAGGCTTGTCCACGGAGCGCATCCTGCCCACGCTGTGTGACGCGGGCGAGTCCCGGGGCGCGATCCGACACGTGCACGGAACACTCCGGGGCTACCGTGGCCGCCCCACGTGCCGGACGGTCCCGTTCCGGCGCGCGAGCCGGACCAGTGAGAGGGGACGCATGCGGTTCCTGCAGCCCACGACGTGGGCCGAGGCCCTGGAGGCGAGAGCCACCCATCCCGACGCGGTCGCCATCGCCGGCGGCACCGACGTGATGGTGGGCATCAACTTCGGCCGGCTCCGCCCCCCGCTGCTGCTGGACCTCACCCGGGTCGGCGAGCTGCAGGAGTGGTCCGTCGACGGCGGGGACGTGCGGCTGGGCGCCGGCGTCCCCTACGCGCGGGTCATCACCGAGCTCGGCGACCGGCTGCCCGGGCTGGCGATGGCATCGCGCACGATCGGCTCGCCGCAGATCCGCAACCGCGGCACCGTCGGCGGGAACCTGGCCACCGCCTCCCCCGCCGGCGACGCGCACCCCGCGCTGCTGGCCGCCGACGCCGAGGTCGAGGTGGCGTCGGTCCGCGGCACCCGGCGCATCCCGGTGACGGACTTCTACACCGGCGTGAAGCGCTCGGCGCTGGCTCCCGACGAGCTGATCGCCGCCGTCCGCATCCGGCCTCCGGCCGGCCCGCAGCAGTACAGCAAGATCGGCACCCGCAACGCGATGGTCATCGCGGTGGCTGCCTTCGGCCTGGCCCTGCACCCCGACCGCGGCGTGGTCGGCACCGGCATCGGCTCGGCCGCCCCCACCCCGCGCCGCGCGACCGCTGCCGAGGAGTTCGCGGCGGAGGAGCTGTCCGGCCTCTGGGAGTCCCGGGGCGAGCTCCCGGCCGCCACCGCCGTCCGCTTCGGCGAGCTGGTCGCCACCGCCGCCGCCCCCATCGACGACGTCCGCGGCACCGCCGCCTACCGCGTCCACGCGCTCTCGGTGATGGCCCGCCGGGCGCTGACCTGGGCCTGGGCCGAGTACCGCACCGCGAAGGAGTCCTGACCCATGCGACTGACCTGCACCGTCAACGGCACCGAGCAGCAGGTGGACGACGTCTGGGAGGGCGAGAGCCTGCTCTACGTCCTCCGCGAGCGGATGGGCCTGCCCGGCTCGAAGAACGCCTGCGAGCAGGGCGAGTGCGGCTCCTGCACCGTCTACCTCGACGGCACGCCGGTCTGCTCCTGCCTGGTCGCCGCCGGCCAGGCCGAGGGCCGCGAGGTCGGCACCGTCGAGGGGATGGCCACGGACGAGGCGCTGCACCCGGTCCAGCAGGCGTTCCTCGACGCCGGCGCCGTGCAGTGCGGGTTCTGCACGCCCGGACTGCTCGTGGCCACCGACGACCTGGTCACCCGCTCGCTGGCCGCGGGAGCGCCGCCCGAGGACGCCGAGATCCGCGAGGCCCTGGCCGGCAACCTCTGCCGCTGCACCGGCTACGAGAAGATCCTCGACGCGGTGAAGCTGGCCGCCACGCGCATGTCGGAGTCGGCCCGATGAGCGCCCCGGCCCGCACCCCGGCCGGCGCGCCCGGCTCCCTCACCGGCCCGGGCTCCGGTGGGGTCGGGGACGACGCCGCGCGCCCCGACGGCACCCTCAAGGTGCGCGGCGAGTTCGCCTACGGCAGCGACCTCTGGATGGAGGACATGCTCTGGGGGGTCACGCTGCGCAGCCCGCACCCCTACGCCCGCATCCGCTCGATCGACGTCGGCCCGGCGCTGGCCGTCCCGGGCGTCAAGGCGGTGCTCACCAGCGACGACGTCCCGGGCGAGAAGGTCTACGGGCTCGAGCTGGCCGACCAGCCGGTGCTGGCCGTCGACGTCGTCCGCTACCAGGGCGAGCCGGTGGCGCTGGTCGCCGCCGACCACCCGGAGACCGCCCGGGCGGCCGCCGCCCGCATCGTCGTCGACTACGAGGTCTGGGAGCCGGTCACCGACGCGATCACCGCCCTGGGCCATCCGCACTGGAACCAGGTGCACGACGGCACCGCGCGGGTCACCGAGCTCAGCCGGGAGTCCGCGCACCTGCACCCCGAGGGGAACCTGGTCCGCCACCTGAAGGTGCGCACCGGCGACCCGGCGCCGACCGCCGACGTCGTCGTGGTGAACACCTACGAGGTCGGCATGCAGGACCAGGCGTTCCTCGGCCCGGAGTCCGGCCTCGCCGTGCCCGCGGAGGACGGCGGCGTCGAGCTGTACGTCGCGACCCAGTGGCTGCACGTCGACCAGCGGCAGATCTGCTCGGCGCTGAGCCTGCCGCCGGAGCAGGTGCGGCTGACCCTGGCCGGCGTCGGCGGGGCGTTCGGCGGCCGCGAGGACCTGTCGATGCACGTGCACGCCTGCCTGCTGGCCCTGCGCACCGGCAAGCCCGTGAAGATGTCCTACAACCGCGAGGAGTCGTTCTTCGGGCACGTGCACCGCCACCCGGCGACGATGCGCTACGAGCACGGCGCCACCCGCGACGGCGACCTGGTCTACGTGAAGGCCGAGATCTACTTCGACGGCGGCGCCTACGCCTCGTCCACCCCGGCGGTGGTCGGCAACGGCGGCACGATGGGCATCGGCCCCTACGTCGTCCCGAACGTGCACGTCGACTGCTACGGCGCGTACACGAACAACCCGCCGTGCGGCGCCATGCGCGGCTTCGGCTCGGTGCAGACCGCCTTCGCCTACGAGTCGCAGATGGACGCGCTGGCCGCCGAGCTGGGCATGGACCCGGTCGAGCTGCGCTGCCGCAACGCGATGGAGCAGGGCTCGAAGGCCATCACCGGCCAGGTCATCGACAGCCCGGCGCCGGTGGTGGAGCTGCTCCGCCGGCTGGAGGCCATGCCGCTGCCCGGCGCCGCCCCCGACGACCTCCGGCACATGCCCGGCGGGGTCTCCAACACCACCCACGGCGAGGGCGTGCGCCGCGGGATCGGCTACGCGGTGTCGTACAAGAACGTCGCCTTCTCCGAGGGGTTCGACGACTACTCCACCGCCCGCGTCCGCCTCGAGGTGGTGGGCGGCGAGCCGACGGTCACGGTGCACACCGCCGCGGCCGAGGTGGGCCAGGGGCTGGTGACCGTCGAGCAGCAGATCGCCCGCACCGAGCTCGGCGTCGACCGGGTCGTCGTCGCTCCGAAGGACACCCAGGTCGGCTCGGCGGGCTCCACGTCGGCGTCGCGGCAGACGTACGTCACCGGCGGCGCGGTCAAGGCCGCGTGCGAGGCGGTGCGCGGCCGGGTCCTGGAGCGGGCGGCGGCCACGACCGGGCGGCCGGTCGGCGAGCTGCGGCTGTTCGACGGCGCCGTGGTCGCCGACGGCCTGGAGCTGCCGCTGGCCGAGCTGCTCGGTGACGACGCGGTCGAGGAGACGCTGGAGTGGCGGCACCGCCCCACCGAGGCGATCGACCCGGAGACCGGGCAGGGGTTCGCGCACGTGCAGTACGCCTTCTCCGCGCACCGGGCCGTGGTCGACGTCGACACCGAGCTCGGGCTGGTCAAGGTCGTCGAGATGGCCTGCACCCAGGACGTCGGCAAGGCCATCAACCCGCAGGCGGTGGTCGGCCAGATCCAGGGCGGGACGGCGCAGGGGCTGGGCCTGGCGGTGATGGAGGAGATCCTCATCAAGGACGGGCGGGTGCAGAACCCCTCGTTCACCGACTACCTGATCCCGACGATCCTCGACATGCCGCCGATGCGGATCGAGATCCTGGAGTACGCCGACCCGCACGCCCCGTACGGGCTGCGCGGGGTGGGCGAGGCGCCGAACATCTCGTCCGGCCCCGCGGTGCTGGCCGCGATCCGGCAGGCGACCGGCCTCCCGCTCACCCGCGTCCCGGTCCGCCCGGAGCACCTCACCGGCACCTAGTCGAGGGGCTCCTCGTCGACCTGCCACTCGTACCCGTCGACGTCCGGACCGGCCGAGGTGACGGTGAGGCCGTAGGTCGCGCCGCTGTCGTCCTCCGCGAGCTCGCAGCGGATCGCCTGGCCGTCCGGGACGGGTAGGTCGTCGTCGCAGCTGACGGCGACGCCCACCCCCTCTTGGTCCTCGATCTGCCGCTCGACGGTGCTGGCCACCTCGGCGGCGGGCACGGTGGCCACGCCATCGGCCGGCGGGTCGGAGGCGTCCGCCGGGTCGTCGTCCCGGCCGGCCAGGACCACGACGAGGACGGCAGCCGCGGCCAGCAGCAGGACCACCGCGGCCGAGCCCACGGCCCACACCCAGGTCCGCCGCCGCCGGGGGCGGACCGGCGCCCGGGTCGTCGGCCGCGGCGCCGGCGGGGCGGGGAGCAGCGGGACCGGCTGCGGGGGCCGCACGGGCGCCGGCGCGAGCGCGTCGGCGACCGCGGCGGCGAACAGCCCGCAGGACCGGTATCGCTGCTCCGGGTCCTTGGCCAGGCCGCGGGCCACCACCTCGGCCAGCCGCGGCGGGAGGTCCGGCCGCAGCGCGCGGAGGTCCGGCGCCGGTGCGTTGACCACCTGCCACATCAGGGCCATCGGGTCCTCGGTGGCGTACAACCGCCGCCCGGTCAGCAGCTCGACCAGCAACGCGGCCAGCGAGTAGACGTCGGTACGCGGGTCCAGCGGCTTCCCGGACACCTGCTCGGGGGAGGCGTAGGCGAAGGAGGCCACCACCTGTCCGGTGCCCGTCAGCTGCCCGGAGCCCTCCATGCCGCGGGCGATGCCGAAGTCGGCCAGCAGGACCCGCTCGGTTCCGTCGGGCTGGGGGCTGAGCAGCACGTTGGCCGGTTTGACGTCGCGGTGCAGCAGCCCGCGGGAGTGCGCGTGGTCCAGTGCCGCGGCGACGGCGGAGACGATCCGCAGCGCCTCCGCGGGTGGCCACGCGCCGGCCCGCTCCAGCCGGGCGGACAGGTCCTCCCCCGGCACGTACTGCATGCTCATCCAGAGCCGGTCGCCGTCCTGCCCCCGGTCGATGACGTCGACGACGTTGGGGTGGCTGAGCCGGCACACCATCTCGGCCTCGCGGGAGAACCGGGCCCGCTGGTCGGCGGTCCGCGCCAGCTCGGGGTGCATGACCTTCAACGCGACGTCCCGCGGGAGGTTGGGGTGGTGGGCGAGCCACACCGAGCCCATGCCGCCCTGCCCCAGCGGGCGGACGAGCTCGTGGCCGCCGACGCGTGAGCCCGCTGCCAGCTGCACCCGTCCCCCGCTCGCCCCGTCGTCGATGAGGACGGCCGGAGACTAGCCCGCGGTCTCCGCCCAGCGGCGGTGCAGCGCGGCACGGCCGGAGTCCGAGGGTCGGCCCCACAGCCGCAGTCGCGCCATGCCGCCGTCGGGGAAGACGTCCAGCCGCACGCTGCTCACCGCGGTGTCCCCCGGCAGCACGAAGCGGTGGCGGGTGTCGGGCTGCAGCGGCGTGCGCGGCAGCAGCTCCACCCGGCGGCCGTCCGCCGTCGTGCCGGTGAGCGCGGCTGCCCCCGGCGCGTTGCCGAGGAAGTAGGAGGTGTCCAGCTCGGCGAGGGTCACGCTGCCCTCGCAGGCCAGGGCGACGTCGACCCAGTCGTTGCCGTCGTCGCGCCGCCGTGCGGTCTCCCAGCCCTCGCCCATCGAGCGGGCGACGCCGCGGCCCAGCAGCTGGTGTGGCGTGCCGTAGAAGGCGTTGCTCACCGCCGTCACCAGCCCGCCGTTCTCCAGCGCGGCGAGGTCGACCGGTCCGGCGTCCAGCAGCCGCGGGTCGGGGACGACCGTGCCGTGCACCCGGAACCGGGCCACGCCGCCGTCGGGGTGGATGGACAGCCGCACGTGCGTGACCCGGCGGCCGGACTCCACGGCGAAGGTGTTGGCGGTCCCGCCGGTCAGCTCCGCCAGCGGCAGCAGCGGGAACCAGTCGGCGCCGGCCAGCTCGGAGGCCGGCGGGTACCCCTCGATCGCAGCGCCCTCCACCGAGGCCTGCGGCGGGAAGTTGCCGAGGAAGTACGCGGTGTCGATCACCACGGCCGAGACCACGCCGGGCATCCCGAGCCGCACGATCGCCCAGTCGCTGCCCGGCTCGCGGCGGCGGCGGGTCTCCCAGCCGTCGTACTCCTTGCCGCGGTGGCCGAACTCCACGCGCGCCTGCGCGGGCCCGGGGACGATCAGGTTCTCCTTCGCGGCGAAGAACTCGTCGTTGGCCGCGACCACCGCCCCGCCCAGGTCTCGACGGGCCAGGTCGGGCAGGCCGGACGGGTCGCTCATGACGCTCCTCTGTCTCGGGTTCCGGTGCGGCGGGGAGGGTACGACGGCGGGGTCCGCCGAGCTCGAGGAGGAACCGTGTCCCCACCCACCGACGACCCGCGCGAGCAGTCCCACGAGCCCGTTGAGCATCCCCACGGCCACGGGCTCGCCGACGCCGACCCCGTCGGCGGCCTGGTCGAGGAGCCGAAGGCCCGCCCACAGGTGGCCCGGGAGGAGGAGCAGCAGCGCGCGTGACTCACGAGCCCGCTCGGCTGAGCAGTCGGCCGAGTGGGGCCCCGTCGGCCTCCTGCCCGCGCAGCCACGTCCGGCGCACGACACCGGTCAGTTCCCGCCCCGCGTAGGGCGTCACCGGGTTGCGGTGCAGCAGCCGGTCGACGGTCCAGCGCTCGTCCGGTGCGAAGGCGACCAGGTCGGCGTCCTTCCCGACCGCGATGGCCCCCTTGCCGGGCAGCCCGGCCTGGCGTGCCGGGGCCGCCGACATCCAGCGGACGACGTCGGTCAGCGGCACCCCGCGGGCCCGCGCGCCGCTCCACACCGCGGGCAGCGCCACCTGCAGCGAGGCGATCCCGCCCCACGCGAGGCCGAAGTCGCCCACGTCGAGCCGCTTGAGCTCCGGCGTGCACGGCGAGTGGTCGCTGACCACCAGGTCGATGTCGCCGTCGGCCAGGGCCACCCACAGCGCCTCCCGGTGTTCCACCTCGCGGATCGGCGGGCAGCACTTGTAGGCAGTGTCGCCGTCGGGCACGTCCTCGGCGGCGAAGGTCAGGTAGTGCGGGCAGGTCTCGACCGTGATCCGCACGCCCTCCGCGCGGGCGGCGCGCAGCAGCGGCAGCGCGTCGGCATCGGCCAGGTGGACGACGTGGCTGCGGGCTCCGGTGTCCCGGGTCGCGGCGACCAGCCGACCGATGGCGGTCTCCTCGGCGGCACCCGGCCGGGAGGCGAGGAAGGCGGCGTAGCTGGCCCCAACGGGATCGGGGGCGGCGGCGATGACGTCGGCGTCCTCGGCGTGCGCGATGAGCAGCGCGTCCAACCCAGCCAGCTCGGTGAGCGCGGCGCGCAGCCCGGCGTCGTCCAGCGGCGGGAACTCCGGGACGCCGGAGTCGAGCAGGAAGCACTTGAAGCCGACGACGCCCGCCTCGTGCAGCGGCCGCAGCTGGTCGACGTTGCCGGGCACCGCGCCGCCCCAGAAGGCGACGTCGACCGCCACCTGGCCCTCCGCCACTCCCCGTTTCACGTGCAACGCCTCGAGGGTCGTCGTGGCGGGGATCGAGTTGAGGGGCATGTCGACGATCGTGGTGACCCCGCCGGCGGCCGCGGCCCTCGTCGCGGTGGCGAAGCCCTCCCACTCGGTGCGGCCGGGCTCGTTCACGTGCACGTGGCTGTCGACCAGACCCGGGATCAGCACCTCGTCGTCGGCGAGGGTGACAGCACCGGCCGGAGCGTCGTCGTAGGAGGTCACCGCCGTGACCACGCCGTCCTCGGTGTGCACCGCCGCGGCGCGCTCACCGTCCGGGAGGACGACGCGCCGCGCCCGCACCACCAGCGCGCTCATGCGACCTCCTCGTCCGCTCCGCCCAGGGCCGCCAGCGCCCGCACCACGCGGTGCAGCTCGGCGCCCCAGGCGGTGGCCGACCAGCCGCCGTCCAGCGGCAGCCGCACCGCATCCTGCCCCGTGGCGACCGGCAGCGTGGCGCCGATCGAGGCGGTGGCCGCGTAGGCGCGCGGCGCGACCGGGGGCAGCCACGCCGGGGCACCCGGGCCGAGCGAGATCGTGGTGTGCAGCAGCGGGCACCCCGCCCGCTCGACCCGCGTGGTACCGGTCCACCGGCCGGGCTCCTCGCCGGCGCGGCCGAGCAGCACCTGCTCGGTGGCGTCGAGGGTCGCGCCGTCGGCGAGCTCGGCGGTCAGCTCGGCGCGGTGGTGCGCGCGGGCGGTGACCACGGTGGGCTCCGGCGCGAGGGTCAGGTGTCCGGCGACGGTCGCGTGCACCCGCTGGACCGAGGCCGCCTCGCCGTCCCGGGCGGGCAGGGCCACGGCGGCCGCGACGGAGTGCACCGTCAGCCGGGCGCCCTCCTCGACGACCAGCGAGATCTCCGCGTCGTCCCCACCGAGCGGCCCGAACGCCGTGGCCACCAGGTGGACCGACGTCGGCCCGGTCCGGCGGACGGCGAGCTGCCCGCTGGCCCGGACCACCGGCAGCACGGTGCGGCCGCCCGGACCGCACCGGGCGACCACCTCCACGCGCGTGATCACGTGGTCTGCAGCGCCCGCGCCCGCACCTGCTCGCGCACCCACTCGGCCACCTCGGTGGCGGCCGGGTCCTCGCGGAGCGAGATCAGCAGCGTCGGCTTGTCCCCGCGCACCGTCGCCGAGTCCCGGCGCATGACGTCGAGGTCCGCGCCGACCATCGGCGCGAGGTCGGTCTTGTTCACCACGAGCAGGTCGCTGGCGGTGACCCCTGGGCCGCCCTTGCGCGGCACCTTGTCCCCGCCGGCGACGTCGATGACGAAGATCTGCACGTCGACCAGGCCGTAGCTGAAGCTCGCGGTCAGGTTGTCGCCGCCGGACTCGACGAGCACCAGCTCCAGGCCGGGGTGGCGGGCCTCCAGCAGCTCGACGGCGTCGAGGTTGGCGGTGATGTCGTCGCGGATCGCGGTGTGCGGGCAGCAGCCGGTCTGCACCGCCTCGATCCGGTCGTCCGGGAGGACGGCGTTGCGGCGCAGGAAGTCGGCGTCCTCGGTCGTGTAGATGTCGTTGGTGACGACGGCGAGGTCGTACTCGGCGCCGAGGGTGCGGCACAGAGCCGCGGCGAGTGCGGTCTTGCCGGAGCCGACCGGGCCGCCCAGTCCGACCCGCAGCGGGCCCCCGTGGCGGTGGTTCTCGTACGGGTCGACGTAGTCGGTGAGGTTGTGGTCAGGAGGCAAAGTATCGATCCCTTCGAGCGGTGTGCACCTCGGCGAGGAGGTCGAGCAGGGGGTCGGTGTCGGCCGGCAGGTCGGCCGGAGAGCCTGTCGCGCGCGACGTGCTCTGCTCGGCCACGACGTCCACCTCGGGAGAGAGCCGCGCCGTGACGGCGGCGACCGTCAGCGGGTCCATGGCCAGGAGTCGCTGGGCGGCGGTGGCCGGGCCGCTGATCGACAGATAGGCGGCGGCCGCGGCGGCGTCCCGCGGGGCGAGCCCGCCGGCCGCAGCGGCGACGCCGAGGGCCACCGGGTGGTGCGGCGCGGCCGGCAGCGCGTCCCAGACCGGCGAGGGCCAGGCGCGCCGGCCGACCCGGACCAGCCCACGGCCCTGCTGCCGGGAGGCCGCGCGCAGCGCCGGTGAGGGGGTCCGGGCGTCGCACTCGGCATCGAGGACCGCGAGGTCGGCGCCGCCGCACGCCGCGGCGGCGATCCCCGAGGCGACCGCCCCGGCCGTCTGCAGCCGGCGCAGCAGGAACGCCGCCAGTGAGGACGGGTCGTGCACGCGTCCGGCCGCGATCGCCTGCTCGATGCCGCCGGAGTGGGTGTGCCCACCGGCCGGCAGCCGCGAGTCGGCGAGCGTGAGGAGAGCTGCCGTCATCAGAACAGGAAGTACCGCTGCGCCATGGGCAGCTCGCGCACCGGCTCGGGCTCCCACACCTCGCCGTCCACGGAGACGGTGAAGGTGTCCGGGTCGACCCGGATCTCCGGCAGCGCGGTGTTCTCCGGCATGTCGGCCTTGGTCAGCCGGCTGGTGTCGGTGACCGCGAGCAGCCGCCGGTCGACGGCGAGCCGGTCGGCCAGTCCCGCCTCGAGCGCGGCCGGCGCCACGAAGTGCACCGACGTCTGGGCCGGCACCTTCCCGTAGGCGCCGAACATCGGCCGCGGCAGCACCGGCTGCGGGGTGGGGATGGAGGCGTTCGCGTCGCCCATCTGCGCCCAGGCGATCATCCCGCCCTTGAGGACGGCGTGCGGGCGGACGCCGAACAGCCCCGGGTCCCACAGCACCAGGTCGGCGAGCTTCCCGGGCGCGACCGAGCCGACCTCGCCGTCGATGCCGTGCGCCACGGCGGGGCAGATCGTGTACTTGGCGACGTACCGGCGGGCGCGGAGGTTGTCCGCGCCGCCGTCACCGGCCAGCGACCCGCGCTTGGCCTTCATGACGTGCGCGGTCTGCCAGGTGCGCATCACCACCTCGCCGACCCGGCCCATCGCCTGCGCGTCCGAGCCGATCATCGAGATGGCGCCGAGGTCGTGCAGCAGGTCCTCGGCGGCGATCGTCGTCGGCCGGATGCGGCTCTCGGCGAAGGCGAGGTCCTCGGGCACGGAGCTGTCCAGGTGGTGGCAGACCATGAGCATGTCGAGGTGCTCGTCGAGGGTGTTGACGGTGTGCGGCCGGGTCGGGTTGGTGCTGCTCGGAAGCACGTTGGGGTGCCCGGCGACGGTGATGATGTCCGGCGCGTGCCCGCCTCCGGCCCCCTCGGTGTGGTACGCGTGGATGCTCCGGCCGGCGATCGCGGCGAGGGTGTCCTCGACGAAACCGGCCTCGTTGAGGGTGTCCGAGTGCAGGGCCACCGGGACGCCGTGCTCGCCGGCCACGGTCAGCGCCGCGTCGATCGCCGCCGGGGTCGAGCCCCAGTCCTCGTGGAGCTTGAAGCCGCTCGCGCCGGCCCGCAGCTGCTCGACCAGCGACGCCCGCGAGACGGTGTTGCCCTTGCCCAGCAGGGCGACGTTGACCGGCAGCGGGTCCATCGCCTCGAGCATCCGGGCCAGGTACCAGTCGCCCGGGGTGATCGTGGTGGCCTTGGAGCCCTCGGCCGGGCCGGTGCCGCCGCCGATCAGCGTGGTGACGCCGGAGCCGAGCGCCGTCGGCACGATCTGGGGGCAGATGAAGTGCACGTGGCAGTCGATCCCGCCGGCGGTGAGGATCCGCCCGTTGCCGGCGAGCACCTCCGTGCCCGGCCCGATGACGAGGTCGGGGTGGACGCCGTCCATCGTGTCGGGGTTGCCGGCCTTGCCGAGCGCCACGATCCGGCCGTCCCGGATGCCGACGTCGGCCTTGACGATGCCCCAGTGGTCGAGGATGACGGCCCCGGTGATGACCAGGTCGGGAGCGCCCTCGGCGCGGGTGGCCCGGCCCTGGCCCATCGACTCGCGGATCACCTTGCCGCCGCCGAACACCGCCTCCTCGCCGGCCCGGCCCGGACCGCCGCACAGGTCGTCCTCGACCTCGATGAGCAGGTTCGTGTCCGCCAGGCGCACGCGGTCGCCGGTGGTCGGGCCGTAGAGCTGGGCGTAGCGCTCCCGGGACAGCTGCACCATCAGCCGAGGCCCCCTTCTGCGGTCAGGCCCGGGACGACGCGCGCGCCGGCCAGGGGCACGAGGGTCACCGTGCGGGTGATGCCGGGCTCGAAGCGGACGGCGGTGCCGGCCGCGATGTCCAGCCGCTGCCCGTGCGCCGCCGTGCGGTCGAACTCCAGGGCGGCGTTGGTCTGCGCGAAGTGGAAGTGCGAGCCCACCTGCACCGGACGGTCGCCGGTGTTGGTGACCTCCACCTCGGTGCGCGGGGCGCCGGGGAGGGTCTCGATCGTGCCCTCGGCGGGGATCACCTCGCCGGGGACCACGTAGCCGCTCACGGGATGGGGGAGTGGACGGTCACGAGCTTCGTCCCGTCCGGGAAGGTCGCCTCCACCTGCACCTCCTCCAGCAACTCGGGGACGCCGTCCATGACGTCGTCCCGCGTGAGCACCGTGCGGCCGGACTGCATGAGCTCGGCCACCAGGACGCCGTCCCGTGCGCCCTCGAGGACGTGGTCGCTGATGATCGCCGTCGCCTCCGGCAGGTTGAGCCGCAGCCCACGGGCGCGTCGGCGCCGGGCCAGTTCGGCGGCGTAGGAGAGCAGCAGCCGTTCCTGCTCGTGCGGCGACAAGTGCACGCGAGGGACCTCCGGACGTGGACGGAGCCCGGACGCTAACCCGGCCCCGTGACATCTGTGTTGCGCCGTTCATCCGCGCGACGCGTCGTGTGCTTGCCATGCGGCTCGGTACGGCTCTATGGTTCATTACATGAGTAATGAACCCAGGGACCTCAGGGCCCCGGGGACGACCGGCCGCGGTCGATGAACGAGGACGCCGGGCCGATCTTCCGCCAGGTCGCCGACCTCATCGAGACGGCGGTCGTCGACGGTTCCCTCCCCGAGGAGAGCCAGGCGCCCTCGACCAACGAGCTGGCCGCCTTCCACCGCATCAACCCCGCCACCGCCGCCAAGGGCCTGAACCAGCTGGTGGCCGACGGGGTCCTCTACAAGAGACGAGGAGTGGGGATGTTCGTCGCCACGGGCGCCCGGGAGCAGCTGCTCAAGCGTCGCCGCAGCGAGTTCGCCGACCAGTACGTGCGCCCGCTGCTGGCCGAGGCCGGGAAGCTCGGCATCTCCGTGCGGGAGCTCAACGCCATGCTGACCGAGGAAGGGGAGCGGCAGTGACCGCGCCGACCGTCGCCCTCGAGGGCGTCACCATGCAGTTTCGCGGGCACACCGCGCTCACCGACGTCACGACCTCCTTCCGCGCCGGCACGATCACCGGGCTGCTCGGCCGCAACGGCGCCGGCAAGACCACGCTCATGCAGCTGGTCACCGGGCACCGGGTGCCCACGAGCGGCTCGGTCCGCGTGTTCGGCGAGGCCCCGTTCGAGAACGACGCGGTACTCGCCCGCACCGTCTTCGTCCGGGAGAGCCAGCGCTATCCCGACCACTTCCGGGTCCAGGACGCCGTGACGGCGGCCGCCCGGCTGTTCCCCGACTGGGACGCCGACCTCGCCGCCGACCTGCTGACCGACTTCGACCTGCCGCGGAAGCGGCCGATCAAGAAGCTCTCGCGCGGGATGACCTCGGCCGTCGGCATCGTCATCGGCCTCGCGGCCCGCGCGCCGCTGACGCTGTTCGACGAGCCCTACCTCGGCCTGGACGCCGTCGCCCGGCAGCTGTTCTACGACCGGCTGCTGGCCGACTACGCCGAGCACCCCCGGACCATCGTGCTCTCCACGCACCTCATCGAGGAGATCAGCGACCTGCTCGAGCACGTCGTCCTCGTCGACCGTGGACGGGTGGTGGTGGACGCCGACGCCGAGACGTTGCGCAGCAGCGCCGTGACCGTGTCCGGCCCCAGCGACCAGGTCGACGCGGCCACCCGCAACTACGAGGTGCTGCACCGGCAGACGCTCGCCGGGCACAGCAGGGCCCTGGTCCGGACCGTGCCGGGCGTCGACGTCCTCATGGACGGCGGGGTGACCGTCGAACCGGTCCCGCTGCAGCAGCTGGTGGTGGCGATGAGCCGCGACGCGGGCGCCGCCACCCCCACCGCATCCGAGCTCGAGGAGATGGTCCGATGAACCGCGTCCTGGGCGCCGTCCGCCTGCACACGATCCGCCCCCAGGGCGGCTTGGCCATCCCGTGGCTCGTCGTGCTCGCCTCCTTCGGGATCAACCTCGCCATCTGGGCCGTGGGGGACCTCGGGAACGAACCGAGTGCAGGCACGGGCGGGCTCGCCGCGCTGTACTGCGCCCTGCTGATCGTGTTCGTCCAGACGGTCACCCAGACGTTCCCGTTCGCGATGACCCTGGGGCTGAGCCGGCGCGCCTTCTACGGTGGCACCGCGGCCGTCGCAGCCGTTCAGGCCCTCGCCTACAGCGCCGTGCTCTGTGTCCTCGCCGCCGTGGAGCGCGGCACGGACGGGTGGGGGATGGGCCTGAACTTCTGGGCGCCCTATGGCCTGGACCGGCAGAGCGTGGTGCAGCAGTTCCTCATCTACGCCTCGCTGATGCTGGCGAGTTCGTTCCTGGGCATCGCGATCGGGGTCGCTGCCAAGCGCTGGGGAGCGACAGGCCTGTGGACCCTGGCCATCGGCGCGATCGTGGTCTTCGGCGGCGCCGCGGTCCTCATCACGGCGGTGCACGGCTGGACCGACCTCGGCGACTGGCTGCTCGACCGGTCCGCGGTGGCGCTGGCGCTCGGACTGGCCGGCGGGGTGGCTCTGCTCTCGGCCGGGCTCTCCTACACGGGACTACGCCGAGCTGTGCCCTGACTGGATCCACTCGACCCCTCACCGCCCCCGTTCCGTCACCCACGGAACGGGGGCGGTGGCATCTCGGCGGCCGGCGATCCGTACGGCACCGAAGGAAACAGGAACCCTGGCGGTGACCCCGTGCACGACGGCGCACCCGCACCGCGCACTATGGCGCTTCTGCACGGTGCGGAAAGGCGGTATCGCACCGTGCACTATGGCGGTTCTGCACCGTGCCGAATGGCGGTATTGCACGAAGGATCCCGGGACAGCAGAAAGGGCCCCAGCCTGGTGGCTGGGGCCCTTCCTGTGAATGGTTGTCCGGCGGTGTCCTACTCTCCCACCCCGTCTCCAGGGCAGTACCATCGGCGCTGAGAGGCTTAGCTTCCGGGTTCGGAAAGGGACCGGGCGTTTCCCTCTCGCCATGACCGCCGTAACTCTATGAACTTGTCAACCCGCCCCACCATTGTTGCCGGTGG
>NZ_JNIK01000003.1 GCF_000701365.1 Blastococcus sp. URHD0036 | reverse complement strand
GGCGCAGCTGTTGCCGCAGGCGGTGGAGTTGTCGGTGGGGAAGCTGCGGAAGCGGGCGGAGGCGTTGCTGGCCGGGGTCGATCCCGATGGGGTCGATGAGCGGCGGGCGGAGACGCAGAAGGCCGCGGATGTGCGGATCTATCCGTCTACCCGGGAGGGGATGGCGATGGTCGCGGTGGAGCTGCCGGCGGATGAGGCGGTGGCGGTGCATGACGCGTTGACCCGGTATGCCGGGATGCAGAAGTCCGATGGTGACGTGCGGCCGATCGGTCTGTTGCGGACGCGGGTGTTCGCGGATCTGGTGCTGCGGCCGTGGGACGTCTCCCGGCCGCCGGTGACGGCGCATCTGCAGGTGTCGGCGTCGCTGGGGTCGCTGGCCGCGACCTCGACCGAGGCCGGGGAGGTGAGCGGGCTGGCGATCACGGCCGGCCACCTCCGGGAACTGCTGCGCCGCCTGGACGCCCTCGGTGTCCAGCCGCCCGAGGGCGGGTCGGTGACCGTCGGGATCACCGACGACGACGGCGCCCTGCTGGCCACCGCCACCCCCGCCCAGCTGCGGGCGCTGGCCCGCCGCGGCTGCCCCGCTCATCCCGAGGAGGACTGCGAGTGTGCGGTGCTGGACCGCCCGCCGGCGGTCGAGTCCTACGGCCCGAGCCGCCCGCAGCAGCGGTTCATCCACACCCGCGACCGGACCTGCCGATTCCCCAACTGCGGCCAGCGCGTCGGCTGGGCCGACGCCGACCACGTCATCCCGCACTCCTGCGGCGGCCCGACCGACTGCGCCAACCTGTGCTGCCTGTGCCGGAGCCACCACCGGCTCAAGACCTTCGCCCCCGGCTGGCGCTTCGAGATGAGCGACGACGGAGTCCTCACCGTGACCACCCCGTCCGGAGTCACCCGAACCACCCGACCACCCGGCATGCGACCACCACCGGAACCCGACCAGCTTGAGGCGCCACCCGAACCGCCCGGCGCCGACGAGGGGGCGGAGAGGCCCGGGCCGCGGCTGGGCACCCTGGATCTGATCCGGCGATGGCGCCCCAGGCCGCCCGGCAGTCCCAGCCCCTGGGCGCAGGACCCACCGCCCTTCTGACGACGAGCCGATTCACCGACACGTGGACAGGCCGACAGATCCCCATGTCGACCTGTCCACGTGTCGATCGGTCCTTTCGTGAAAGCGATCGTGAAAGCCGGTCGTCAGGTCGCGTCGGGAGTGGTCGGCACGCGGACCGGGGAGCTCGTGGTCGCCCTCGCGCAGTTCGCCCCAGGCGAGGCGGCTCTCCGCCAGCTCGTCCTGCAGCAGCCCGTACACCTCGGAGGCGAAGTACTCCGCATCCCACGGGTCGGCGTGCTCGAGGTCCACGAACCACGAGATCGGCGGCTCGAGCCACTCGCCCGAGGCCTTGACCCGGATCTGCGGATGGTCAGCCGGACCGCTCGGCGGAGGGGGGAACTGCCCGGGCCCGATCTCCTCGGTGATGATGCCGCCCACGGCGGGGGAGTTCCCTCCGGACCGGATGGCCTCCTGCACCCAGGCCGGCAATCCGGGAACGGCCACCAGCTCGACCAGGACCTCCTCGAGCTCGTCCGGCCGTACCAGGCTCCGGACGACGGGCAGGACGACGCGGCGCCGGACCTCCTCGAGGTCCCGCAGATCGAGGTCGTCGGGCACCGGGCGAGGCTACGGGCGTGCGGACGCCCTGGCGCGCGAGTTCCCGTGGTCGGTGCCACGCACGCAGGAACGGGCGCGACCGCCGGTCCTCGACGGTCGCGCCCGTTCCGTGTGCCTACGACGTCCCTACACGGGACCGGTCACTCGCTCAGCCACATCCCGTCGACCAGGACCGTCCCGGCGCCGGAGATCACGACCCCCTGCAGCCGGTCCTCGCGGGTGATGACGGTCTCCTCGGTCACGGCGACCAGCACCACGGGGTAGATCTCCGCCGTCCGCTCCTCGGCCCGCTCATAGGCGTCGCGCCGGGCGCCCTCGTCGGTGGCCGCCCGCGCCTCGTCGAGCGCCGCGTCCAGCTCGTCGTCCTTGATGCCGCTGTAGTTCGAGAACGACTCCGAGTGCAGGTGCGCCCACCACTGAGGCTCGGGGTCGACGAACTGCACGCCGGCGGTGATCGCCTGGTGCGACTTGCCGGTCAGCGCGCCGGTGGCCCCCGCGAAGTCCCGGTTGTCGATCTCCACCGTCACGTCGTCGTAGGCACTGAGCTGGGTCTGGATCGCCTGCGCGATCCCGATCGAGTCGGGCGTGGGGAAGGTGACGATGCTGAAGGAGACCGGCTTGCCCTCGTCGGCCAGCTCGGCGAAGAGCTCCTCGGCCCGCTCGGGGTCCGACCCGGGCAGATGGTCGCCGGTGTAGAACGGCGAGTCGTCGCTGAACCACGACGTCGGCACCGAGGCCTGGCCCTCCCAGACCGCCTGGCTGACCGCCTCCAGGTCGATGGCCTTGGCCACCGCCTCCCGCGCACGGACGTCGTCGAAGGGGGCGACGGTCGTGTTGAACAGGAACTCGGTCCCGCCGTTGGGGGTGTTCTCGGCAGCGATGCCGAAGCCGGCCTCCTCGGCCCGGGCGGTGATCTGCGTGCTGCCGTTGAGGATCGCGTCGGTGGCACCGCTCTGCAGCGCGTTGTACCGCTGGTCGGCGTCGTTGGCCACGGTCAGCGTGAGTCCCTCGAGGTAGGGCTTGGGCGCGTCCCAGTAGCTGTCGTTGCGCACCAGGCGCAGCTCACCGCCACGGGTCCAGCTCTCCAGCGTGAACGGACCCGCCCCGACCGGGTTCGCGTCGAACGCCGCCTGCCCCTGGCTCAGCGCCGCGGGGGAGCCGATCCAGTTGAGCGCGCTGGTCGTGATGGCCCCGCCGAAGTTCGGCGTGGGCCGCTGCAGCGTGAACTGGAACGTCAGCGGGTCCACCACGGTCAGGTCGCCGAGGCCCAGCCCGACGGCGAGGACCGGCGCCCGCAGCCCGATGTCCTTGGCCCGCGCCCAGTTCGCCCGCACCGCCTCGGCGTCCAGCGGGGTGCCGTCGGAGAAGGTCAGCCCCTCCTGGAGGACCAGCTGGTAGGTCGTGCCGCCGTCGGTGGTCTCCAGGCTCTCGGCCATCGAGGGGCTCAGCTCGCCGGAGACCGGGTCCTGGGTGAACAGCGCCCCGAACAGGGCGCTGCCGATCAGCGAGTTCGTGGTCAGGTTGTTGCCGAGGAAGGCCGGGTCCAGCGTCCGCGGCTCGGACACCAGCCCGATCTTCGCGGTGCCGCCCGCCACCGGGTCGCCGACGGCGGCGCCGGACGGGCTGCTCCCGCCGTCGTCGTCGTCGCTGCCGCCGCAGGCGCTGAGCGCCAGTGCGGCAGCGGCCAGGAGGGCCAGGGAGCGGTGCCATCTGCGGTGCATCGGGAACCTCGTCTGCTCAGGGGAGGGGCCGCCCGCGGTGCGCCGGGGCGGTGGTGGGAAGGGGCGGGAGAGGGAGCGCGGGGCGTCAGTCGTAGACGACGACGCCGCGGATGTTGCGGCCCGCGCGCATGTCGGCGAAGCCCTCGTTGAGGGTGTCGAGCGTGTAGCGGGTGGTGATCAGCTCGTCGAGCTTCAGCTGCCCGTGGCGGTACATCTGGAGCAGCCCCGGGATGTCTCGCGAGAAGTTGGACTCCCCGAACAGCGAGCCCTGGATGCGCTTCTGGAACAGCGTGAGGTGCCGGGTGGAGATCGGGAGGCTGTGGTCGTCGGCGGCCCGGGGGAGTCCGGTCAGGACGACGGTGCCGGCCTTGCGGATCGCCTCCACCGCCTGGGCGATCTGCCCCCCGGTGACGACGCCGACGCACACGATGCAGGAGTCCGCGCCCTGCCCGTTCGTGAACCCGCGGGCGATCTCGGTGGCCTCCTCGGCGGTGGCCGCGGTGTGGGTCGCGCCGAACGCCCCCGCGGCCTCCCGCTTGCTCTCCACGGGGTCCAGCGCGATCACCACGGACGCGCCGGCGTGCGCGGCACCCTGGACGGCGTTCATCCCGATGCCGCCGACGCCCATGACGATCACCACGTCGCCGGGCTCCACGGCCGCCGACCGCACGGCCGAGCCCCAGCCGGTCGGGACGCCGCAACCCAACAGGGCGGCCACCTCGAGCGGGACGTCGTCCGGGATCTTCACGGCGGACTGCACCGACACGGTCGAGTACTGGCTGAACGCTGCGACCCCCGCCGCCTGCCCGACCGGGGAACCGTCGAGGGAGAACCGGCGGGTCCCGTCCGGCCGGATCCCGGCGAGCACGAGTGCGCCGTTGTCGCACAGGTTCTGCATCCCCGAGGCGCACCAGCGGCACATGCCGCAGGCGGGCAGGAAGCTCATGACGACGCGGTCGCCGACCGACCACCCCGGCGTGTGCGGGCCCACCTCCTCGACCACGCCCGCCGCCTCGTGGCCGCCGGCCATCGGCAGCGCGCCGGGCGGGAGGACGAGGTCGCCGCTGGTCATGTGGTCGTCGGAGTGGCAGAGCCCCGCCGCGGCCATCTTCACGAGCAGCTCGCCCTGCCGGGGCGGCTCGAGCTCGAGGTCGACGACCTCCCACTTGCCGGGCTGTTCGAACAGGACGGCTGACTGCGTCCGCATGGGCGGACCTCCTCGGTCGCGGGCGGGTCGGCACCGTCCGGGCGGACGGCGCGGGGGTGCGGGTGGCCTCGGGGCGGTTCAGCTCTCGGGGCCGCGCTCGGGAGCCCCCGTGGCGGCCATGGCCTGGTCGATGTGGTCCATCAGCGAGGCGAGGGCGGCGGCGGGGTTGAGCTCGATGACCTCGCTCGGCTCGTCGTAGAGCAGCGTGTGGCCGGCCGGGAAGAAGTAGAGCTCGCCGGCGGTCGCCACCTCGTCGGGCCGGTCCGTGCCGGGATAGCGGGAGCGGATGGTGCCGCTCAGCACGTAGCCGTAGTGCGGGCACGGGCACACGCCACCGGGGAGACCGGCGTACAGCGGCGTGCAGTCGGCCACCGGGGCGACGGTGTAGCCGACCTCCATGTCCCCCCACTGCACCGAGCGGAAGCCGGTGTGCGGCCAGCGGCCGCCACCGTTGAGGGGCAGGTCCTGGGGTCTCGCGACGGGCATGACGGTCCTCTCGGGAGCGGGGGCCGGCGGTGTCGGCTCAGGGCCGGGCCGGGTCAGAACCGGGGCGCTCGGGGGCAGCTGCGCCTGTCGTCGGCGGCCGCGGGGCACTGCGCCGGTGCCGGCCGCGGTGTTCCGTGGATCACACCGCATTGGATACTGTATACGGAAGCGAGTGGCAAGGGTCACTGCCGCGAGCCGCTCACCGGAGCGGCCCGGACGGCCGCGGCGACCGTCGTCAGCAGCAGCCGCAACTGGTCGGGATCACGCCGGGCCGGCAGCAGCACCAGCTCGTCGGCCCCCGCGTCGACGTACTCGCGCAGCCGGGCGGCGACCTCCGCCGGCGTGCCCACCGCCGCGATCCGGCCGACCATCGCGTCGAAGCCCTGCCGGTACGTGCCGCCGAGGAAGTCGGCCGCGTCGCGCCGCGCCCGCGCGCCGTCCTCGTCGGCGCAGACCGGCACGTAGGCGATCCAGCGGAAGCCGGTGAGGTCGCGCCCGGCATCCGCGGCGATCCCCCGGATCGTCGTGACCGACTCGGCGTAGCGGCGCGGGGAGTACATGTACGGGATCCAGCCGTCGCCGAGCAGCGCCGCGCGGCGCATGGCCGGCAGCTGGCGTCCGGCGACGACGATCGGCGGGCCCCCGGGCGTGACCGGCGGGGGCTGCAGCGCCACGCCGGACATCGGGAAGAAGGGCCCCGGGGAGTCGACCGGGTCGCCGGTCCACAGCCGCCGGATGAGCGGGATCGCCTCGTCCGTCCGCCGGCCGCGCTCGGCCAGGGGCACCTGCACGGCGGAGAACTCGGCGGGGTACTCCCCGCCGACGCCGATCCCCAGCACCACCCGGCCGCCGGTGATCCGGTCCAGGTCGGCCACCTGCTTGGCGACGAGCGCCGGCGGATAGAGCGGCAGCAGCAGGACCGCGGACCCGATGGTGATCCGCTCGGTCTGGCCGGCCAGCCGGTGCAGCCAGGCCATCGGCTCGACGCCGGGGTTGGGCGACGCGATGTGGCCGCCGACCCACAGGGCGTCGGCGCCCAGCGCCTCGGCCTCGGCGACCATGGCCGCGTCCCCGGTCGCCACGAGCCCGATCCGCGGCGTGCCGCGGGCCGTCATCGCCGACCGCCCGCGCGGGCGGGACCGTCTAGCGGCCGGGGTCCTTCGTGATCAGCCCCCGTTCGGCGAAGAGCTCGACCGCCGACTCGGCGGCACGGCGGTAGGTCTTCGTGAGGATGCGCTCGGCACCGTCCGCGTCGCCCCGCACGACGGCGTCGTAGAGCTTCTGCACGACCGCCTTCTGCGCCGGCGTCGCCTGCGGGATCTCGACGAAGTAGTTGCTCGGGATGAGGGTGCCGCTCATCAGCCGGCCGACCGCCGACAGCCGCGAGGAGCGCGCCGCGGCGACCAGTGCCCGGAAGAAGGCGGTGTTGGCCCGCCAGAACTCGTCGGGGTCCGTGGCCTCCTGCACCGCCCGGTTCAGCGGCTCGAGCGACGTCACGTCGACCTCCCGCTCGATCACCCGGCGCGCCGCGAAGGAGTGGAACAGCCCGATCAGCTCGTAGTGGTCCCGGACGGAGTTCTCGTCCAGCCCGTTCACGTAGGCGCCCCGGTGCGCCTCGATCCGCAGCCAGCCCTCGTGGTCCAGCGCGATGATCGCCTCGCGGATCGGGACCCGGCTGACCCCCAGCTGCTCGGCCAGCTCCTCCTGCCGGATGCGTTCCCCGGCGGGCAGCTTGCCCTCGAAGATCAGCCGCCGGATGGCCAGCGCCACCCGCTGCGACGTCGTCTGGCGGAGGCTGCCGGGGGTGTCGCCGTCGTCCCACCCGCTCCCGGTGGCGTACGGCTCCTCGGTCATGCGTCCTCGCATCCGCTCGGGCCGGCGCAGGGCGGGAGGCCCCGTCCCCTCCGCCGACCGCGACAATGTACGGGACCCCTGCTCGTGCGGACCGCCGGTCGCCGCCGGCCCCGGCCGGCCCCGACGGGCCGCCGTCACAGCGACGCGGGGGCGAGGGCGTCATGGTCGTCGGCCGCGGTGCCCAGGCGGGTCAGCAGCTCGGTGGTGATCGGCGGCGCGACCTTGAGGGTGATCGCCCAGAGGTAGAAGCCGTGCACGATGCCCCGCCGGACCAGGCGCCGGGCCTCGTCCTCGGCGGGCCGGTCGACGCCGTGCGAGGCGAGCGCGTCGAGGTAGTGCCGCAACAGGTCGTGCTCGGTCGCGCGCCGCTGCTCGGCCGGCAGCGACGAGGCGATGTGGTACCCGACGTCGAGGTACCACGGCCCGCGCTGGACGATCTGCCAGTCGACCAGGCACGAGCGGCCCTCGGCGTCCAGGAACAGGTTCCCGACGTGCGCGTCCCCGTGCACCACCGACCAGGGGGACGCCGTCGCGGCCTCGTTCGCCACGAGGGCGTAGGCGTCCTGGAGGCGCTGCGCGTCGCGGGTCGGGGCCGGGACGCCGGCGCCGATGGGACCGTCGAAGTTGCCCCGGATGACCGGGACGCCGCGCCCGTGCAGCACGTTGGGCAGCCAGGTGTCGAGCCAGCGCCGCCGGGAGACCTCGGGGTCCAGCCAGGTCGAGGCGTGCAGCCGGGCGTACTGCTCGAGGCTCTGCGCGACCTGGTCCGGGGTGTAGGCGCTGAGCGGGTCGAGGAAGGACCCGCCCTGGGCCTCGACGTCGACGGTGATGACGATGCTCGCCCGGGTCGCCAGGTCGGCGTCGGCGTAGACAGACCGCAGCGTCCGGACGCCGGTGCGGTCGGCGATCGACCCGTAGAACAGCGCCTCGCCCATGCCGACGGGGTCGGCCGAGCCGTCACCGGCGTCGGTGAAGTAGCCCTTCACGTAGAGGTCGCGGGGCAGCTCCTCCGCCGAGGCGCCGGTGCACTCGATCCGGAAGCGGGCGTTGGTCGACACCCGGCTGATCACCTGACCGGGCTCGACAGCGTGCACCTCGACGGCCGGGAACCGGGTGCGCAGCGCCGCGGTGAGCCAGGCCGGGGACAGCGCCTCGGCGAGGGTGCCCGGGATGGGCGGCGAGGCGACGGCGGCCTCGGTCCCGGCGGTCATGGCGTGACCTCCGCCGGCTGCTCGGTGCGCGGGTGCTCGCTCATGGCCGATCACGTCCTCGGGTCGTGGTGGGTGGCTGGCTGGGGGTGCGCGCTGTAGACGAGCGCGCCGCCGAGATGGGGGGAGGAGTGGCAGGACAGCGCGGTGGTGACGCCGTCGCGCTGGCGCTCGCCGGCCCGGCCGGAGACCTGCAGGTAGCACTCGAGCAGTTGCGGGACGCCGTGCATCCGGCCGTTGCCCAGCGACCCGCCGGACAGCAGCACCGGGTCGGCGCCGGGACGGTCGCTGTCGATCCCGCCGTCGCGCACGTAGTGGTGGCCCTCGCCGACCGGGCAGCGGCCCAGGGCCTCCAGCCAGAGGAACACCAGCGGGGAGAAGCCGTCGTAGACCTGCAGGAGGTCGATCTCGTCCAGCCCCATGCCCGCGGCGGCCCACAGCCGGTCGGCCATCTCGGTGCCCGCGGCCATGATGTCGTCCAGCGGCCAGTGCGCCGGCAGCCGCCGCCGCGGGGGCGCCCCGCTGGCGTACCCGGAGACGTGCACCGGGCGGTGCGGCAGGTCGCGGGCGCGCTCGGCGGTGGTGAGCACGAACGCCGCGGCGCCGTCGACCGGGATGTCGCAGTCGAAGCGTCCGATCGGGTCGGCGAGCATCGGCTCGGCCAGGTACTGCTCCGCCGTCAGCGGCCGGCCCGACCAGTGCGACCAGGGCAGCCGGGCACCGTTCTTCCGGGCCTCGACGACCACCTCGGCCAGCGCCTCCCGGGAGGCGCCGTACCGCTGCACGTACTCGTTGTAGGTGAGCCCGATCATCGCCAGGGGGCCGAAGAACCCCTGGGGTGCGGTCCACTGCAGACCGCCGCGGAACTCCGCCGCGCGCGTGCCGTGGTAGCTGCCGGCGGGGTTGTGCAGCGCCCGGTGCACGAGCACGTGCTCGGCCGCGCCGCTGGCGACGGCGTTGACCGCCATCGCCATCGAGCCCGGGATCTGCCCCAGGCCCGAGAAGTTCGCCGCGTACCGCGGGTTCGGGTTCAGCCGGGCGGCCAGCCAGTCGGCCGAGACGACGCTGACGCCGTCGACCACTGCGTGCTCGCCGGAGGTGGGGAACAGCGACGCCGTCACGAACCCGTCGACCTGGTCGGGGGTGAGCCCGGCGTCGGCGATGGCCGCGCGGGCGGTGTCCAGGGTCAGCGCGCCGAGGCTGCGGTCGGCGTGCCGGACGACGGGGGACTGGGCGTAGCCGACGATCGCGACCTCGTCGCGGGCCCGGTTGGGCGCGCTCACGCGGACTCCGCCAGCACGAAGGCGGGCACGGCGACGCCCTCGGCGAGGTCCTCGAAGGCCACCCGCACCGGGGAGCCGGTCTTGAGCGGGGCGTCCGGCCCGTCGAGCAGCCGGCCGACCAGCCGCACGTCCGGCTGCTCGGTCAGCTCGACGTCCACGAGCACGAAGGGCAGCAGGTCGGCGAAGCCGGGCAGGAACGACTGCCGGACCACCGTCCAGGAGCGGACGACGCCCCGGCCGTCCACCGGGACGGCCGTGAACCGGGGGTCGGTGCTGCCGCAGGCATCGCAGACCACGTCCGGCGGATGGGTGAGCGTGCCGCAGTCCGAGCAGCGCGACAGCGTGAGCACGTGCCGGGCGGCGGCCGCCCAGTAGGGCGCGGACAGCGCGTCGGGCACGGGCAGCGGGCGCCCGGACGACGGGGGCGGGGACGACGTCACGGGATGACCCCGGCCGACTGCAGGGCGGAGACCTCGTCCCAGCCGTAGCCGAGCTCGAGCAGCACCGCCTCGGTGTGCTCCCCGTGCTCCGGGCCGCGGCGCAGCTCCGCCGGGCGGCCGTCGAACTGGACCGGCACGTTGGGCAGCCGGTAGGTGGTGCCGCCGTCGGTGACGGTGCCGACGTAGCCGTTGGCGACCACCTGCGGGTCGTCGACGAGCTCCTCGACCGTCTGCACGACGGCCCACGGCGCGTCGAAGTCGGCCAGCAGCGTGACCCACTCCTTGAGCGTGCGGGCGGCGAACTCCTCGTCGAGCAGGGCGACGCAGGCCGCGCTGTTCTCCCGCCGGGCGTGCAGGTCGGCGAAGCGCGGGTCGCCGGCCAGCTCGGGGCGGCCGATCAGCCGGCAGAACGGTGCCCAGTAGCGGTCGCCCTCCAGGCAGACGAGCTGGACGTGCCGGCCGTCCTGCGTCCGGTAGGCGCCGACCAGCGGGTTGGGTGTGGGGCCGCGGCCGGGGTTCGGCCGGGGCGGGGAGCCGCTCATCGCGGCCAGCAGGTCCGACGACAGCGTCCACAGCGCGGTGCCCAGGAGCGAGACGTCGACCACGCCTCCGGCGCCGGTGCGCTCGCGGCGCAGCAGGGCGGCGGCGACGCCGAACGCCAGCGCCAGCCCGCCGTTGCGGTCGCCCATGGCCCCGCGCTGGCCGATCGGGTAGTCGCGGTCGGGCGGGGTCAGCACGTGCGCCAGGCCCCCGCGGGCCCAGTAGGCCGACCCGTCGTAGCCGGCCTGGTCGGCGTCCGGCCCGCGCACCCCGAAGCCGTGGCCCCGGGCGTGGACCAGCCGCGGGTAGCGGGCGGTGAGCTCCTCGGCGCCCAGACCCAGGCGCTCCAGCGCGCCGGGCCGCAGGTTGGTGAGGAAGACGTCGGCGGAGTCGAGCATGCGGTGCAGGACCTGCTGCCCGCCCTCGGTCCGGACGTCGAGGGCGATCGACCGCTTCCCCCGGTTGGCCAGGGCCATGGAGACGTTGACCCCGCCGGCGTCGGAGCCGATGCCCTGGCTCATCAGGCCCCGGTACGGGTCGCCGGTCAGCGGCTCGACGTGCACGACGTCGGCGCCCCAGTCGGCCAGCAGTGCGCCGGCCACCGGGACGAACACCCACTGGGCCAGCTCCACCACCTTCAGCCCGGTGAACGCCTGGGTCTCCGGCTCAGCCACGTGCACCGCCGGTGGGGGAGAGCACCACGACGGGGATGACCCGGTCGGTGCGCTCCTGGTAGACGTCGTAGTTGGGCCACGGGCCGCGGACGACGTCCCACAACCGGGGGCGCTCCTCCTCGCTCGCCGTCCGGGCGGCCACGGGGAAGCGGTCGGCCCGCACCTGCACCTCGGCCGCCGGGTGCCCGAGCAGGTTGAGGTACCAGTTCGGGTGCGTGGGGGCGCCGCCCTGCGAGGCGACGACGAGGAGGTCGTCGCCGTCGCGGGCGAAGATCAGCGGCGTCGTCCGCGGCTCGCCGCTCTTCCGGCCGGTCGTGGTCAGCAGCAGGATCGGCACCCCGTTCCAGAGGTAGCCGACCTCGCCGTCGGTCTCGCGGTAGCGCCGCACGTGGTCCGGGCCGAACAGCGAGGCGTCGATCTGCTGGTACTGCGCCATGTCGGGACCCCCTCAGTTCTCGAAGAGGACGGGGATGGCGGTGGCGCCGCGCTCGTAGAAGCCGACGTACCGGGGAGCCTCCGCGTCGGGGTCCAGCCGCAGGCCGGGGAGCCGGTCGAGCAGCGCGCCGATGCCGGTGAGCATCTCGGCGCGGGCGACGTGCATGCCCAGGCAGATGTGCGGGCCGCCGCCGAAGGAGAACATCGGCCGCGGCGTCCGGGAGATGTCGAACTCGTCGGGCCGCTCGAACCGCTCCGGGTCGCGGTTGGCCGCCCCGAGGTTGATGTGCATGACCGCGCCCGCGGGCACCTGCACGCCGTGGAACTCGGTGTCGCGGGTGACGAACCGGGCGAAGCACGGGTCGGTGGGCTGCCAGCGCAGCGCCTCCTCGATCGCCGGCTTCAGCAGCGAGCGGTCCGCGCGGACGGCCGCCAGCACCTCCGGCCGCTGCAGCAGCGCGGTGAGCGTGATGCCCATCTGCTTCCACGTCGTCCCGGAGCCGGCCGCGAGCAGGAGCATGCAGAACGAGTAGATCTCCGGGTCCGACAGCCGGTGGACGGTGCCGTCCTCGTCCGTCAGCTCCGCCTGCACCAGCACGGTGAGCAGGTCGTCGCCGGGCTCCTCGCGGCGGGCGGCCACCAGGGGCGCGATGATGCCGACCGTCGTCATCGGGTCGTTGGCCGCGCGGAGGTCGAGGGCCTGGTCGACCGGGATGCCGAAGGCCCCCGTGATGGTCAGCACGGGGATCGCCGCGCAGAAGTCGACGTTGAGCTCGGCCCGGCCGGCGCCCTGCAGGTGGTCGATCAGGGCGTGCACGATCGTGTCGATCGACTTCCGGACCCACCACTCCACCTGCTTCGGCGCGAACCGCGGCTGCACCAGGGCCCGGTAGCGGCGGTGCTGCTGCCCGCCCATGTTCAGCAGGGTGTTGTTCGGGCTCGGCTTCGAGAGGTCGATCGGCTCCGGGTTGGACGCGAACAGCTCGGCGTCCCGGTAGATGTCGTTGCACGCGGCGTAGCTGAACGCCGTGTAGTGCGGGCGGTCGGGCTCGGGCAGCCCCTGGAAGAGGTACTCGCCGGGGTAGTCGGACAGGTCGTGCAGGGCGCCCTCGTGCACGGGCGCCTGCTCGCGCAGCCGGTTCCAGAGCGGATAGGGGTCTCCCTCGAAGCCGCCGCCCACCCGGGCCATGTAGCTGCCCCGGAGGTCGAAGAGCTCGCGCACCCGGGTGGGGTCGAGCAGCGGCGCGGTGTCGGTCATCGCTGGGCACTCCTGTCGGCCGGCTCGGGCGCCGGTCACCGTGGGGGCGGGTCGGATCGGGGGGAGCGTCGTCAGGAGCGGGGGGCAGCGGGGGGCTCGGCGGGGGTGAACCGGTAGAGCCGCTCGGCGTTGCCGCGCAGCACCTTGTACTGCTGCTCCGGGGTCAGCGGCGCGACGAGCTTCTGCGCGACCTCGATGGAGTCCGGCCAGGTCGAGTCGGAGTGCGGGTAGTCCGTCTCGATCATGATGTTGTCCTCGCCGATCTCGTCGAGACTGGCGATCGCGTGGTGGTCCTCGATGATGCAGCCGAACACGTGGTCCCGGAACAGCTGCCGGATGTCGAGGGTGTCCAGGTCGACCGACGTGCCGGCGTGCCCGGCGAGCTGGACGCCGCGCTTCACCCAGTGCCGCTGCTTGTCCAGCACCTGCTCAGCCCGCTCGAGGAAGTACGGCATCCAGCCGGCCTCGCCCTCCGAGAGGGCGATCTTCAGGTTCGGGTACCGGGTGAACAGGCCGCTGAACAGGAACGACAGCATCGTCCCGGAGGTGCGGGTGGCACCCCAGGCGAGGTTGGCCATGAACGGGGCGTCCTTGGAGATCGACGGCAGCGTCGACGACGAGCCGACGTGCATGGAGACGACCATCTCCAGGTCCGACGCCGCGGCCATGACCGGGTCCCAGTAGCCGGCCGGGTCGTGGATCGTCGGCAGGCCCAGCGGCTCGGGGTTCTCCGAGAAGGCGAACCCGGTCGCGCCCTTGGCCGCGCAGCGCTCCAGCTCCTTGGCGGCGAGGGCCGGGTCCCACAGCGGGATGAGGGTGAGCGGGATGTACCGGCCCGGCGCCGCGCCGGCCCAGTCCTCGATGACCCAGTCGTTGTAGATCTGCAGCAGCCGGAAGGCGAACTCGTGGTCCTGGGCCTCGTTGAACAGCTGGCCGCAGAACCGGGTGACCGACGGGAAGCACAGCGAGGCCAGCACGCCGGCGCGGTCCATGTCCTCGAGCCGGGCGACCGGGTCGTAGCAGCCGGGCCGCATCTCCGCGTAGGTGACCGGCTCGGGGCTGAACTCCTCCTTGGTCTTGCCGGCCACCGCCGACAGGCCCGAGGTCGGCAGCTTCTTGCCCTCGTACACCCAGTACTCGCTGGTGCCCTCGGTGACGATGTGCGGCGCCCGGTCGTGGTCCTTGCTCGGCAGCCGGTCCAGCCAGAGGTTCGGCGGCTCGAGGATGTGGTCGTCGACGGAGATGAGCCAGTCGAGGTTCCGGTCCTGCGTCATGGTCTTTCCGCTCCCTGGGGGTGGGTTCTATCGGGGCAGTTCGCCGATGGACATGTGCTTGACCTCCTGGAAGGCGCGGATCCCGTCGGGACCGCGCTCCCGCCCGAGGCCGGACTGCTTGTAGCCGCCGCTGGGGGCGTAGGCGCTGAAGACGGAGGTGTTGACGTTGACCGCGCCGGTGCGCAGCCGGCGGGCGACCGCGGTCGCGGCGGCGACGTCGGCGCCGTACACCTGGCCGGAGAGCCCGTAGGGGCTGTCGTTGGCGATGCGGACGGCGTCGTCGAGGTCGCGGTAGCCGATCACCGTGAGCACCGGCCCGAAGATCTCCTCCTGGGCCGCGGGGTTGGTGTTGTCGGGGACGTCGAGGACGGTGGGCTCGACGTAGTAGCCGCGGTCCAGGTGCGCGGGTCGGCCGCCGCCGGTGACGACCTTGCCGCCGTGCTCCTCGGCCAGGGCGACGAAGCGTTCGCAGCGGTCGCGTTGGGCGGCGCTGATCACCGGGCCGAGGACGGTGTCCGGCGCGGTCGGGGGGCCGACCGTGAGCGCGCCGTACGCGGCGGAGACCGCGGCCAGGACGTCGTCCTTGCTCTCGTGCGGGACGAGCATCCGGGTGGCGGCGACGCAGGCCTGTCCGGCGGTCGCGGCGACGACGGCGGCCGCGCCCTGGGCGACCCGGTGCAGCGCGTCGGGCAGGTAGATCTGGGCGGACTTGCCGCCGAGCTCCAGCGCGACGTGCTTCACGGTGGGCGCGGCCTGGGCGAGGATCTGCCGCCCGACGGCGGTGGAGCCGGTGAACGACACCATGTCGACCCGGCGGTCGGTCGTCATCACCTGCGCGCCGGACGAGCCGCCCTCGACCACGATGTTGAGGACCCCGGGCGGCAGGTCCACCGCCTCGGCGGCCATCCCGAGGGCCAGGGACGACAGCGGGGTCAGCGGACTGGGCCGCAGGACGACGGAGTTGCCGGCCATCAGTGCCGGGACCACCTTCTGCATCGCCATGATGAAGGCGGCGTTGTACGGGGTGATGGCCGAGACCACGCCGACCGGCTCGTGCCGGCGGACGCTGAGGGCGACCCGGCCGCGGACCAGTTCGTCGACCGGAACGGGGTTGGTCTCCTCGTGCGGCATCGCCATGTAGAGGTCGACGGTCCGCCGGCCGAGGTCCAGCCCGGCGTCGACCTGCAGCATCCCGGCGAACCAGGCCGGCTGGCCGGCCTCGGCGACGATGCTGGCGATCAGCGGCTCGCGCAGGAGGGCCAGGTGGTCGAGCAGCGCCCGCACCGTGTCGGCGCGGGCGGACGCCGGGAGATCGGCCCAGACCCCCGAGTCGACGCTCACCCGCGCCGCGGAGACCGCCTCCTCGACGTCGTCCGCGGTCGCCGAGGCGAGCTCGCAGACCACCGACTCCGCGGCCGGGTCCTCCACCGCGAACGGCTCCCCGGCCTCGGCCCAGCGGCCGGCGACGTAGGAGGAGCGGCGGGCGAGCAGACCACTCATGCGGGTACTCCCAGGGGAGGCGGGGCGCGGGTCAGCGACGGTCGACGGACCGGTACGGCGGCGTCGGGTCCCGGTCCCGTGCGGCGCCGCGAGGTGCGCGTGCGGACGTCCTCGGGGCGACGTCCGACCGGCGGGATCCGCCGGTCACGGGGAGTCGTTCAGGCCGATGTGCGTCGAGCCGGGCCGCTCATCGACTTGTCTGCGACTGTGGCACAGGCCACTCACCGACGGAAGGCCTCATCGGCTTCTTTTATAAAATATCCGCCAGGGTCGCGTGGACCGGCCGGAAGGACGACGGAGCCCCCGTGCCGATCGGCACGGGGGCTCCGGGAAGCGGTGGTTCGGGCGGGCTCAGGCGTCGCGGGCGTCCTCGGCGGAGCCGCGGTCGACGCCCAGGCCCATCTCCGCGTCGTCGAGCACGCTGGTGCTGACGCCGCGGGTGAGGTTCGGGCTGGAGGCTCGGGCGGCCGCGAGGTGGCCCGAGGCGAGCGCGACGGCGCGGTCGACGTCGCCGGCCTCGATGGCGGCCAGCAGCTTCTCGTGGTCGCGCAGGGCGGCCCGGCGGGACTTGCGCGCCAGGGGTGAGTTCTCGTCGAGCTGGCCGTCAGGCATCGACACCTCGGCCCAGGCGGTGGACTCGTGCGCCGTCCACACCTGTTCCAGCGACCCGATGATCACGATCATCGTCTCGTTGCCGCAGTGGCTGACCAGCGTCTCGTGGAACCGGCGGGCCAGGGCCGGGTACTGGGCCGGGTCGTCGAAGGCAGCGTGCTGCGCCTCGATCACCTCGCGCAGCGCCGGCACGACGGTCTCCGACCGGTCGGGGCGGGCCGCGGCCAGTGCCGCGCAGGCGGGTTCCAGGTGCAGCAGCGCGCCGCTGACGTCGCCCAGCGTGGTGCTCCGGACCTGCAGCACCATGCTGATCATCCGGGCGATGCGCTGGCTCGTGGGCAGGTGCACGACCGCGCCGCCGACGTTGCCGCGGCGCACGGAGATCAGGCCCTCGGTCTCGAGGATCCGCATCGCCTCGCGGACGGCGGGGAGGCTCACGCGGAACTGGGTGAACAGCTGCTCCTGGCGGGGGAGGCTGTCGCCCTCCTTGAGCTTCCCGCTGAGGATGTCGTCCCGCAGACTGGCGGCGACGATCTCGGCGAGCCTGGGCTGGCGCAGCTGTCTCACGGTCTCTCTCCCAACGATTGCACTCTTAGCCACTCTAACGGCGGGAGTACGGGGATCCGGTACCGCGAGCGGGCGCCTCCCCCGGCCGGAGGAGACGGCTCAGCTGCGCGGGAGCTCCCGCCACGGCCGGCCCTTGTGGGGGTCGGGCTCCCTGGGCAGCCCGAGGACCTTCTCCGCGATGACGTTCTTGTTCACCTCGGTGGTGCCGCCCTCGATGGTGTTCGCCCGGCTGCGGAGCATCCCGCGCACCTCGGCCGGGGCGCTGTCCCAGAACTCCTGCGGGGACCCCACCGCGCCGTCCCAGGCGATCCCCTCGGGGCCGAGCAGCTCGGCGGCCAGCGACTGGATGCGCTGGTTCAGGTCGGTGCCGTGCACCTTGCCGATCGAGGCCTCCGGGCCCAGGGTCCGGCCCTCGGCGATCGTGGAGCGGATGCGCTGGTTGGTCCACCGGCGCGCCTGGTCCTCGGCCCACAGGCGGACGATCCGGTCGCGCGTCGACGGGTCGTCCCAGCCGCCGGACCGGCCCTCCGCGGTGCGCTTGCGGGCCAGTCGCACGAGGTGCGTGGGCCCGGTGCCCCCGATCCGCTCGACGCCACCGACCCCGGCCCCGGTCACCATCTGCCGCTCGGCGTTGAGCATCGTCTGGGTGATCGCCCAGCCCTCGCCCACCTCGCCGATGAGGTGGTCCCCGGGGATGTGCGCGCGGTCCATGAACGTCTCGAAGAAGTCCGTCTCCCCGCCGATGTGGGGCAGCGGCCGGACCGTCACGCCCGGCTGGTGCATCGGCAGGAAGAAGAAGGAGAGGCCGGCGTGCTTGGCGACGTCGGGATCGGTGCGGGCCAGCAGCACGGCGAAGGAGGCCTGGTCGGCCCACGTCGTCCACACCTTCTGGCCGGTGACCACCCAGTCGTCGCCGTCCCGCTCGGCCCGGGTGGCCAGGGAGGCGAGGTCGCTGCCGGCGCCCGGTTCGCTGAGCAGCTGGCACCACAGCTCCTCGGCCGCCACGATCGGCGGCAGGAACCGCCGCCGCTGCGCCTCGGTGCCGTGGGCGAACAGCACGGGGGCAGCGAGGTTCAGGCCCAGGGGGTTGAGCCGCGGCAGGTGGTAGGGCCGCAGGACGGCCTCCGCCGCGGCCGCCGCGGAGCGGCTCCACCCCAGCCCGCCGTGCTCGACCGCCCAGGTGGGCGCCACCAGGCCGGAGTGCCCGAACGCCGGGTACCAGTCGCGGTAGTCCTCCGGCGTCCGGACGGTGCGCACGGCCCGGGGGCCTCCGCGCTCGGCCGCCTCGCGCCAGGCCGCCGGGATGGCGTCGGCGACGAACCGGCGGGCGGCGTCGGCCGCGGCCTCCGGGGTGGTGTCGCGGCCGGCCAGGGCGGCGAGCGTCGGGTCGGTCACGGGGTTGCCTCCGGGGTGGTGCGGGCTGCGGTGAGAGCGGCTGTGCGGCCGAGGTCCTCGCTGCGCCACAGTGCGCGCTTGCGGGCGCGGGTGGCGGCCGGATCGGCCTCGGCGATCTGCTCGGCGAGCTGCTGGGCGGCGGTCTCGAGCTCCTCGGGGGCGACGACCTGGCTCACCAGGCCCCAGCGCCGGGCGCTCTCGGCGTCCATCCGCTCGTGCGCGCCGAGCAGGGCCAGCCGGGCGGCGACCGAGGCGGGCATGCGGTGGACCAGGCCGACCGCCTCCCAGTTGCTCGCCTGCCCGACGCTGACGTGCGGATCGGTGAAGGAGGCCGCGGACGACGCGATCGCGACGTCGGCGTCGACGACGAAGTGCAGCCCGCCGCCGGCGCAGACGCCGTTGACCGCGACCACCACGGGGGTCTCGACGCCCAGGTGCCAGTTCGTCAGCGCGAGGTCGGCGTTCTTGGTGCGGCGGCTCTGCTCGCGCAGGCCCTCGCGGTCCCTGGCCAGTGCGACGACGTCGAGCCCGGTCTGGAAGGCCCGCCCGCGGCCGGTGACCACGATGCAGCGCACCGCGGGGTCGGCGTCGAGCTCGCGCCAGGCTGCCGGCAGCTCCGCCATCATCGCCGGGTCCATGGCGTTGCCGACCCGCGGCCGGTCGAACTCCAGCCAGCCGACCGGTCCGCGCCGGGAGACCGCGAGGGTTCCGTACTCGGGGGTTCCCGTGTCCATCCCCGCCCCTCGACGCCCGCTCCGCTTTCTTGTATAAGATAGCAACGTACGGAGGGCAATCGGAAGGGCGTCATGCCAGACAGTGCTGTAGGGGCCCCGGCCGAGAAGACCGAACCGCAGATCACCGACGAGGGGATCGCACGGCTCCGTCAGCGGATCGGCATCCCGCAGGCCAACCCGGTGCCCCCGCACTACCTGCGCCCGGGCACCGACGCCTTCCGCACGGTGGCCTGGTCCTACGGCGACGACAACCCGCTGTGGGCCGACCCGGCGTACGCCGCGGCCTCCCGCTGGGGCGGCCCGATCGCCCCGCCGCCCCTGATCGGCGGGGACAGCATCATCGGCGAGGACGTGCTGACCGAGGCCGAGCTGCAGCGGCAGGGCGAGCTCAAGGGCGACCCGCTGCGCGGCGTGCACGCCTTCTACTCCGCCTCCCAGCGCGAGTGGTGGGCGCCGCTGCGCGCCGACACCGCGGTGCACCGCCGCAACGCGCTGGTCGGCGTGCTCGACAAGGCCAGCGAGTTCAGCGGCCGGGCGGTGCACGAGTGGAACGCCAACGTCTTCGCCGACGCCGACGGCACCCCGCTGGGCGGCCAGTACCGCCTGATGATCCGCACGGTGCGCTCCGAGTCGCGCAAGCGGAACAAGGACAAGGTGTTCGAGCCGGCGCAGTGGACCGAGGAGCAGCTCGCCGAGGTCGACGCCGCGTACGCGGCCGAGGGCCCGCGGGGCGCCGAGCCCCGCTGGTTCGAGGACGTCGAGGTGGGCGAGCAGCTCCGCCCCATGGTCAAGGGCCCGCTCACCGTGACCGACATGATCTGCTGGCACGTCGGCATGGGGATGGGCGTCTACGGCGTCGCCCCGCTGCGGCTGGCCCACCAGAACCGGCAGCGGGTCCCGCGCTTCTACCACCGCGACGGCCAGGGCGTGCCCGACGCGATGCAGCGGGTGCACTGGGACCCGGAGTACGCCCGGAAGGCCGGCAACCCGACCACCTACGACTACGGGCGCATGCGCGAGGTGTGGGCGATCCACGCCCTCACCGACTGGATGGGCGACGACGCGTGGCTCTGGAAGCTGCGGGTCGAGTTCCGGAAGTTCAACTTCGTCGGCGACGCGCAGTGGATCACCGGCAGCGTCGTCGGCAAGCACCTGGCCGAGGACGCGCACGGCGTGCACCCCGCCGTCGACCTGGAGCTGGCGGTGACCAACCAGCGGGGCGAGGTGACCGCACCGGTGACCGCGACCGTGCTGCTGCCCAGCCGCGAGCACGGCCCGGTCGCGCTGCCCGCCCCCATGGGCGGCGCCACCACGCTCGACGGCACCCTCGAGGCGGCCGTCGCGCACTTCGCCCGATCGTGAGTGGTCCGCTCGACGGCGTCACCGTCGTCTCCATGGAGCAGGCCGTCTCGGCCCCCTACGCGACCCGGCAGCTGGCCGACATGGGCGCGCGGGTGGTCAAGGTGGAGCGGCCCGACGGCGGCGACTTCGCGCGGCACTTCGACACGGCGGCCAACGGCACCGGCGCGCACTTCGCCTGGGTCAACCGCAACAAGGAGTCGCTCACCCTCGACGTGAAGGCCCCCCGCGGAGCCGAGGTGCTCGGCCGGCTGCTCGACGCCGCCGACGTCTTCGTGCACAACCTCGTCCCCGGCGCCGCGCCCCGGCTGGGGCTGGACGGCGCCACGCTGCTGGCCGGCCGGCCGCGGCTGGTCGTCTGCGAGATCTCCGGCTACGGCACCGGCGGACCGTTCGACGACCGCAAGGCCTACGACCTGCTCCTGCAGGCCGAGGCCGGCATCGCCACGGTCACCGGCAGCCTGGACCAGCCGGTGAAGCCGGGCATCGCCGTCGCCGACATCGCCGCCGGCATGTTCGCCTGCTCCTCCGTGCTCGCCGCGCTCGTGCAGCGCGGCCGGACCGGCGCGGGCGCGGCGCTCGAGGTCTCGATGCTGGACGCCGTCGCCGACTGGATGGGCTACCCGCTGACCGTGCGCAAGCACGGTGCCGAGCCCGAGCTGACCTCCGGCATGAGCCACCCCGCGATCTCCCCGTACGACGCCTACCCGACCGCCGACGGCCGGCTGGTCGCCCTCAGCGTCCAGAACGACCGGGAGTGGACGAAGCTCGCCACCCTCGTGCTGCGCCGGCCGGAGCTCGCCGACGACCCGGCCTACGCGACCAACCCCGCCCGGGTGGCCTCCCGGCCGGCGATCGACGCACTGGTGCGCGAGGTGCTCGCCGGCCTGGACGCCGACGCCGCGGTGGGTCTCCTGCACGGGGCGGGTCTCGGCTGCGCGATCGTCCGCAGCGTCGCCGAGGTGGTCGACCACCCGCAGCTGACCGGCCGCGACCGCTGGCTGCAGGTGCCCGCCCCCGCCGGTCCGGTGTGGACGCCGCTGGCGCCGCCGGTCGCCTCCACCTGGTCCACCCCGGCCGGCGCCGTGCCGGGCCTCGGCCAGCACACCGACGCGATCCTCGCCGAGCTCGGCTACGGGCCGTGCGACATCACCCGCCTGCACGACGCCGGCACCGTCTGAGCCGGAGAGGACCCCGATGACCACCAGCTCCACCACCTCGCTCGCCGAGCTGGCCGAGTTCGGCGCGAGCATCCGCGCGGCGCTGGCCGGCCTGAGCGGCTCCGAGCAGGTGCGGGAGGCCATGTTCGCCGCCCCCGCCCCGCGCGCCTGGGAGGTGCTCGCCGGCCAGCTCGAGCTGCCCGGTCTGCTCCTGCCCGAGGAGCACGGCGGCGGAGGGCTGACGACGGTCGAGGCCGTCGTCGCCTTCGAGGAGGCCGGCCGCGCGCTGGTGCCCGGGCCGCTGTTCGGCACCGCCGCGCTCGCCGTCCCGCTGCTGGCCGCGCTGGGCGACGCGGGCGCGCTGGCCGGGTACGGGCCGCGGATCGCCGCCGGCGAGCTGACCGCCACCGTCGCCCTCGCCGAGGACGACGGCCGCTGGTCCCCGGACGCCGTCACCTGCCGGGCCGAGCCGGACGGCGATCGCTGGCGGGTCACCGGGGCCAAGCACCTCGTCGTCGACGGCGCCGACGCGCAGCTGCTGCTGGTCGCGGCCCGGACGCCGGACGGCGAGCTCGCCGTCGTCGCGGTCGAGGGCGGCGCCGCGGGGCTGGGCCGCACGCCGCTGGTGACCCTCGACCTCACCCGGCGGATGGCCCGGCTGACCCTCGACGGGGTGCCCGGGACCCGCGTGGGCGGGGAGGCGACGGCAGCGGTCGCCGCCGCCTCCGACGTCGCCCGGCTGCTGCTGGCCGCCGAGCAGGTCGGGGGCGCCCAGCGCTGCCTGGACATGGTCGTGGGCTACGCCGGGCAGCGGATCCAGTTCGGCCGGCCGATCGGGTCGTTCCAGGCGATCAAGCAGCGGCTGGCCGACGCGCTGGTGCAGATCGAGTCCGCCCGCTCCGCCGTCCAGGCCGCCGCCCGCGCAGGAGGCGCGGACCTGGCCCGGGACAGCCGGGTGGCGGCGCTGCTGGCCACCGAGGCCTACACCGCCATCTCCGCGCAGAACATCCAGCTGCACGGCGGCATCGGCTTCACCTGGGAGCACGATGCCCACCTGTACTTCAAGCGGGCGCGCACCAGCGCCCAGCTGCTCGGTGCGCCGGGCGACCACGTGGCGGCCCTGGCCGCCGTCCTCGACACCGAGATCGACTGACCGGAAGGCCTTCTCCATGACCTCGTACGAGACCCTCGAGATCCGCCGCGAGGGGCATGTCGGCTGGCTGGTCTTCGACCGGCCCGACCAGCTGAACGCCATGAACAACGCGATGCGCGACGAGCTCGCCGACGCCTGGCTGGAGCTCGACCGCGACCCCGCCGTCCGGGTCATCGTCAACACCGGCAACGGCCGGGCGTTCCAGACCGGGGCCGACGTGGTCGAGGTCGCCACCGACGGCGTCGGCATGGAGCGCTACCGCGAGGACCTGGTCGACTTCGACCTGCACTTCACCTCGTGGCACCAGAACGTCGCGAAGCCGGTCATCGCGGCGGTCAACGGCATGGCGGCCGGCGGTGGCCTGCACTTCGTGGCCGACGCCGACATCGTCATCGCCGCGTCGACCGCCACCTTCTTCGACCCGCACGTCAGCGTCGGCCAGGTGACCGCGATCGAGGCCATCGGCCTGGCGAAGAAGATCCCGTTCGAGGCCGTGATGCGGATGGCGCTGGTCGGCCGGCACGAGCGGATGAGCGCCCAGCGCGCCTACGAGCTCGGTCTGTGCAGCGAGGTGATCGACCCGCCGGAGCGGCTGCGCGAGGCCGCCCAGGAGCTCGCCGAGAAGGTGGCCCGCAACTCGCCGGTCGCGATGGCCGCCACCAAGAAGGCGCTGTGGGGAGCGCTGGAGCTCGGCCTCACCGACGCCTGCCGGGTCGGCGCCCAGCACCTCATCGGTGTGTGGGGGCACCCCGACCAGAACGAGGGACCGCTGGCCTTCGTGGAGAAGCGCGAGCCCAAGTGGGAGCCCTTCACCTGACCCGCGGAGGGGATTCGTCGGCGTAACGCCCACGGATCCCCTCCACCCCACATCGAGGAGCGACCGTGCGGTTCTCGCTGACCTACCCGACGGTGATGCTCGACCCGCCGCCGGAGTTGCTGACCGCCGACGGTCTCGGGTCGATCGCCGCGGCCGCCGAGGAGGCGGGGTTCGCCGGGATCGGGTTCTCCGAGCACCCGGCCCCGCCGCAGACCTGGCGGCTGGACGGCGCGGGGCACGACGAGCTCGACCCGTTCCTGGCGCTGACGGTGGCGGCGACCGCGACCGCCGGCATGCGGCTGCTCACCTTCCTCACCGTCCTGCCCTACCGGAACCCGTTCCTGCTCGCCAAGACGACGGCGACGCTGGACCGGCTCTCCGGCGGGCGGCTGACCCTCGGGGTGGGCACCGGCTACCTCGAGGCCGAGTTCGCCGCCCTCGGCGTCGACTACGCCGAGCGGAACGCGCTGTTCGACGAGGCGCTCGAGGTGCTCCGGCTCGCCTGGACCGGCGAGCCCGTCGACCGGTCCGGCCGGCACTCCACCGCCGACGGCGTCGTGAGCCGGCCGACCCCGGTCGCCGCGCCCCGGCCCCCGGTGTGGATCGGCGGCAACTCCCGGCTCACCCGGCGACGGGTGGCCGCGCTGGCCGACGGCTGGGCGCCCGTGCCGACGAACCCGGAGCAGGTGCAGCGGCGCCGGACCGCTCAGCTGGAGTCGCTCGACCAGCTCGCCGGGTGGATCCGCGAGCTGCAGGAGGAGCGGGAGCAGCTGGGTCGGCTCGCCCCGGCCGACGTGCTCTACATGGTGACCGACGCCGACCCGCTCGCCGACCCCGAGCGGTACCTGGAGAGCGTGCAGCGGCTGGCCGACATCGGGGTCACCTGGCTGTCGCTGGGCGTGCGCGGCAGCACGGTCGCCGAGGTCACCGACCGGCTGGCGGAGGTGGGGGAGCGGGTGCTCGCCCGCGTCGCCGCGCCGCCGCCCCCGCCGTGCACCGACGCCGACAACCGCGCCGTCGCCGGGCTGCACCACGCCTACGCCGACGCCCTGGACCGGCGGGAGTTCGACCGGCTCGACCGGGTGTTCACCCCCGACGTCGTCGCGGAGTACCCGGGGGGCCGGCGCCTCGACGGCCTCCCGGCGCTGATCGCGTTCATGCGGGAGTCGCACGCCGACGTCAGCCGCACCGTCCACCGGGTCGTCGACGTCGAGCTGACCGTCGACGGCGACACGGCGACCTGCACCGCGGCCAAGCGCAACGACCTGCACCGGGACGGCGACGACGGACCGACCGTGGTCACCGGGCGGTACACGGACGAGCTCGTCCGGACCTCCGAGGGCTGGCGGATCCGCTCCCGCCGGTCCACCCTCGCGTGACCGGCAGGCGACACGACGGAGGCACAGCATGGATGCACCGGTGGACGGCGTAGCGGGCGACGAGACGGACCTCAAGCCGTTCGCGTTCGACGTCGCGGCGATCGAGGGCCGCTCGAACGCCGAGCTCATGGCCGATCACCCGGACGCCGAGGAGATGTTCGCCCTGCTCGGCCGCGACCTCGTCACCAAGGTGCTCGTCCAGACGTCGAAGCTGGCCGTCTACCACGAGTCGGCAGCGCCGGGGGAGCGGGTGAAGGCCCACCGCCACGGCGTCCACCAGGTCGACTACGTGCTCCGGGGCGAGCTCCGGTTCGGCACCCGGCGGGTGACGGCCGGCATGGGGTTCTTCATCCCGGACACGCTCTACTCCTGGGTGGCCGGCGACGAGGGTGCCGAGTGGATCGAGATCCACTCGGGTCTGGGCGGCATCTTCACCACGCCCCGCGCGGACGCCTGACCGGCCCCTTGCGTCGTGGGTCACATCCGCGAGAGCCTGTCTTGGTAAAGATTGACTCTCAGCGGCGAGGGGACGTGCTGTGGCGTACGACGAGATCGTGGTCGGGTCGGGGGCCGGGGGAGCGGTGGTCGCCGCACGGCTGAGCGAGGACGGCACCCGCTCGGTGCTGCTGCTGGAGGCCGGCCCGGACTTCGGCTCCGTCGACGCGATCCCCGAGCCGCTGCGCGACCCGTTCGTCAACTTCACCGACGCCGACTGGGGCTGGACGGCGACCATGACCGGCGACCGCGTGCTGCCCTACCCGCGCGGCCGGGTGCTCGGCGGGTCGACCGCGGTGAACGCCGTCGTCGCCATGCGCCCGACCCCCGGCGACCTGGACCGCTGGGTGCAGGCCGGCGCCCCGGACTGGAGCCTCGACGCCTGCCTGCCGTACTTCCAGCGACTGGAGTCCGACCCCGCGGGTGACCGGGCGGTGCACGGCACCGACGGCCCGATCCCGATCCGGCGCCAGCCGCGGGAGAGCTGGCAGCCGATCACCACGGCCTTCGCCGAGGAGATGGCCGCCACCGGCCACCCGGTCACCGAGGACCACAACGACCACCGCGTGGTGGGCGCCGGCCCGACCGCGCACAACGTCCGCGACGGCGTCCGCTGGTCGACTGCGTCGGCCTACCTCGAGCCCGCGCGGAGCCGGCCGAACCTGACGATCCGCGCCGGGGTGCTCGTCGACCGGCTGCTGTTCGACGGGAACCGGGTGGTCGGTGTGGAGGCCGTCACCGACCAGGGCACCGAGCGCTTCGAGGGCGCGCGCGTGACCCTCGCGGCCGGCGCCGTGGCGACCCCGCCGATCCTGCTGCGGTCGGGGATCGGGCCCGCCGACGCGCTGCGTGGGCTGGGCATCGACGTCGTCCTCGACGCGCCCGGCGTGGGCCGCAACCTGCAGGACCACACCGGCGTCTTCGTCACCGCGGTCGCCCGGCCGGGCATCGAGCAGGACCCGGACAACTACTTCGCCTTCTACTGCCGCAGCGACGACGAGCCGTGGGTGTTCGCCCTCCTGGCGCTCTACAGCCCGCAGGCGCTCGGCTCCTTCTACGGCGACCCGTCGTCGGACCCGGTCATCGCGATCTCCTCGGCCCTGGGCCGGCCGCACTCCCGCGGCGAGGTGACGCTGGCCTCCCGGGACCCGCGGGTGCAGCCGCGGATCGACATGCGGTTCCTGACCCACCCGCAGGACCAGGCCGACGTGATCGCCGGCGCCCGGGTCGCCCACGCCGCGCTCCAGGGGGCGCACCTCGGGCCGCTGGTCAAGGAGATCTCGCCGGCGCTCACCGCGGTGATCGACGACGACGCCGCCCTCCTCGCCTACGCGCAGTCGGCCTGCGGCAGCGGCTTCCACCCGGTGGGGACCGCCCGGATGGGCGCGGAGCCCGGGCCCGACGTCGTCACCGACACCGACGGGCGGGTGTTCGGCGTCGATGGCCTGCGGATCGCCGACGCCTCGCTGATGCCGTTCCAGGTCAGCTCCCCGACCAACCTGACCTGCATCATGATCGGCGAGAAGATCGCCGACGCACTGCTCCGCAGCGCCGACTGAGCCGGCGGTGCCGCGCGCCGACGTCGACACCGCCACCGGGCCGGTGGCCGCCGACGAGCTCGGGTTCGTGCTGCCGCACGAGCACCTCGTCTGGGCTGAGGCCGGGTGGCAGGTCGACCCGGTGCCCCGGCCGGCGCGGGAGGACGTCGTCGCGTCGGCCGTCGCGGTGCTCGAGCGCGCCGCGGCGAGCGGGGTCGCGGCGATGGTCGATCCCACCCCGCCGGAGATGGGCCGCGACGTCGACCTGATGACCGAGGCCTCGCGGCGCACCGGCGTCCGGGTGGTCTTCGGCACCGGGCTGTACTGCCGGTGGCCGACGCCCTACTTCGCGCACCGCACGGCGGGCGAGCTGGCGGAGTTCTTCTGCACCGAGCTCACCGAGGGCGTCGGCGCGGAGCGGGCCCGGCCGGCGTTCGTGAAGCTGGCGATCGAGAGCGGGGACTTCACCGCGCACGAGGCGGCCGCGCTGGAGGCGGCCGCCTCCGCCCACCGCGACCTCGACGTGCCGCTGCTCGTGCACTGCCAGCCCGGTGCGGCGATCCCGGTGCTGCGCCGGCTCGTCGGCGAGCTCGGGGTGGACGGCGGCGCCGTGGTCGTCGGGCACGCCGAGATGGAGGGCGACCTGGCGGTCCACCGGGAGATCGTCGAGGGGTTCGGCGCGTTCGTCGGCGTCGACCGGTGCGGCACCACCGCCTTCGGCCTGGACGACGACCGGCGGATCGGTCTCGTCACGGCGCTCTGCGCGCTCGGTCACGCCGGCCGCGTCCACCTCGCGCACGACACCGCGACCATGCCGTACGGCCGCGGCGGGCCGATGCTGGCCGGCCGCCTGGCCGAGATGCCGGAGTGGCGGGTCGACCACGTCGGCACCCGCTTCCTGCCGCGCCTGCGCGCCGCCGGCGTCGGCGAGGACGACGTCCGCCGGATGACGGTCGAGGCGCCGGCCCGCTGGCTCTCCCGGTGGGACTAATAGTCCCGGTACCGAGTCGCTCGCCGCACGGTCGGGAGGCGCGCCGGAGCGTCCGGACGGCCTTGACCCGACGACTGAACGTGGTTCTAATAGTCCTGTCCGGCAGAGAGCTGGGTCACTCGGGGGCGGGAGGTCGGACATGTCGCTGACCGGCCGCCGGGCGGCGATCGTGGGTGTCGCGAACACCGCCCAGGCCCGCCGCCTCGAGGGGGCGACCTCCCGCGGGCTGGCCGTCTCCGCCGCCCTCGCCGCGCTGGACGACGCCGGCCTGACCCTCGACGACGTCGACGGGATCAGCGGCGACGCCACCGCGGCCGGGCTGCTCTACGACCTCCGCCTCGGCCCGGCCTGGCTGGGCCGCCAGTTCGGCATCCAGGCGATCACCGAGGCGGTGCACGCGGTCGAGGCGGGGGAGGCCGACGTCGTCCTCGTCGTCGCGGCGGAGGCCGGTGCCTACACCGACCGGTCGGCCACGGCGCCCTGGACCCGGCCGGAGAACGAGTTCGTCGTCCCCTTCGGGCTGTTCACCGCCGCCGAGTTCGCGCTGATCGCCCGCCGGCACATGGTCACCTACGGCACGACGCCGGAGCAGCTGGCGCGGGTCGCGGCGACCATCCGCACGAACGGCTCGAACACCCCGGGCGCGGTCTACGCCGGCCGGGGTCCGATCACGGTCGAGGACGTGCTGGCCTCCCGGATGGTCGCCGACCCCTTCCACCTGCTCGACTGCTCGATGACCAGCGAGGGCGGGTGTGCGCTGGTGATCGCGGCGACCGACCGCGCCGCCGATGCCGCGAGCGCGCCGGTGCACGTCCTCGGCTCCGGCTCCGACCACGCCGGTCCCGCCTACCGGCACCCGCCGGCCTGGGACCTCGCCGGGCGCCGCGGCGGACTGGTCCTCGGCCGGATCGGGGAGCGGGCCGCCGGCCGGGCGTTCGCGCAGGCGGGGCTGGAGCGCGCCGACGTCGACGTGCTGGAGCTGTACGACCCCTTCTCCTTCGAGGTGATCCGCCAGCTGGAGGCCTTCGGGTTCTGCGGCCCCGGCGAGGGCGGCCCCTACGTCGAGGACGGCGGCATCGGGCTCACCGGCGCCACCCCGGTCACCACCGACGGCGGCACGATGGCCTTCAGCCACGCCGGCGCGGCGCCGCAGATGTTCCAGCGGGTGGTCCGCGGCGTGCAGCAGCTGCGCGGCGAGGCCGGGCCGAACCAGGTGCCCGGCGCGCGCGTGGCCCTCTGCAGCGGTGGCGGTGCGGGCGCGCTCTTCACGACCGTCGTCCTGCTCGGGACGGAGCTGCCGTGACCCTGCTCGAGCCGCAGCACGGACCGCTCCCGCACGCGGCGCCCACCGGGGCCAGCGCGCCGTTCTGGGCCGGGTGCGCCGAGGGCGAGCTCCGCTTCCAGCGCTGCCGCGACTGCGCGGCGGTGACCTTCCCGCCGGTGGAGACCTGCCGCGAGTGCCTTTCCGGCGACCTCGCGTGGGAGGTCAGCTCCGGCCGCGGCACCGTCTACAGCTGGACCGTCGTCCACCGCCCGGCCACGCCCGCCTTCGCCGTCCCCTACGCGCCGGCGATCGTCGACGTCGCCGAGGGCTTCCAGCTGCTCAGCAACCTCGTCGACGTCGCGCCCGAGGACATCCGCGCCGGCCTGCCGGTGGCCGTCCGCTTCGTCGCCGTGACCGACTCCCTCACGTTGCCGTACTTCGCCCCCGAAGCCCCCGAGGAGACCCCGTGAACAAGGACGACCTGATCCTCATCAGCGTCGACGACCACATCTCCGAGCCCGCGGACATGTTCGACGCCCACGTGCCGGCCAAGTACAAGAACCAGGCGCCGCGGGTCGTCCAGCAGGAGGACGGCACCCAGCAGTGGTTCTACGGCGAGCTGAAGGGCCGCAACCTCGGCCTCAACGCCGTCGCCGGCAAGCCGCGCGAGATGTACAACGTCGACGTCCTGCGCTACGACGAGATGCGGCCGGGCTGCTTCAACGTCGACGAGCGGGTCCGGGACATGAACGCCGGCGGCCAGCTGGCCGGGCTCAACTTCCCGAACTTCACCGGGTTCTCCGGCCAGGTGCTCAACCAGGGCCCCGACCGCGACCTCAACCTGATCATGATCAAGGCCTACAACGACTGGCACATCGACGAGTGGTGCGGCGCGTACCCGGGCCGGTTCATCCCCTGCGGCATCCTCCCGCTGTACGACGTCGAGGAGGCCGCGAAGGAGATCCGCCGGATCGCCGACAAGGGCTGCCACGCGGTCACGTTCTCGGAGAACCCGCAGGCGCTGAACATGCCGAGCATCCACACCGACTACTGGTACCCGCTGTTCCAGGCGGCGTCGGAGAACGACGTGGTGCTGTGCACCCACGTCGGATCCTCGTCGCGGGCACCCATGGTGTCCTTCGACGCGCCGCCCAGCGTCGGCATGGCGTCCTCGTCGATGATGAGCATGTTCACGCTGGTCGAGATGCTGTGGGCGGGCTTCTACAAGGACTTCCCCGACCTGAAGTTCTCCCTCACCGAGGGCGACGTCGGCTGGATCCCGTACTTCCTCTGGCGGTCCGAGCACGTGCACAACCGGCACTCGGGGTGGACCAAGCACGAGTTCCCGCCCGGCTACTCCGGCCCCACCGACGTCTTCCGGAAGCACTTCTACACGTGCTTCATCAGCGACAAGATCGGCGTCCGGCTGCTCGACTGGTTCAACGAGGACGCCCTGTGCTGGGAGTCGGACTACCCGCACTCCGACACCAACTGGCCGTTCGCGCCGGAGGACGTCATGGAGACCATGGGCTTCCTGACGGACGAGCAGATAAACAAGATCACCCACCTCAACGCGATGAAGGCCTACTCCTTCGACCCGTTCCGGTACGTGCCGAAGGAGCAGGCGACCGCGGGCCACCTGCGCAGCCAGGCCACCGACGTCGACGTCGTCACCCGGGTCGGCCGCCAGGCCAGCGAGCGCGACCTCGAGGCCTGGGGCCGGATGACGCAGGTCGGGCAGGCCGCCAAGGCCGCCGCGGAGGCGGCCGCCAAGGCCGCCGCCGGGAAGTGAGCGCGCCGGTCCCGCTGGCCGGCGTCCGCGTCGTCGAGTTCTCCGCCGGGGTGCCCGCGGCCTACTGCGGGAAGCTCTTCGCCGACGCGGGCGCGGACGTGGTGATGGTGGAACCCGGCGCCGGCTCGGCGCTCCGCGCGCGCGGCCCGCTGTTCGGGTTCCTGGCCGCCGGCAAGCGCTCGTTGCCGGCCGGCCCGGGGACGGCGGAGCTGCTGGCCGACGTCGACCTGGTGCTCACCGACGGGTCGCACGGGGACGCCCCGCTCCGCGCGCACCCGGCCACCACGGTCGTCTCGCTCACCCCCTTCGGGACCACCGGGCCCTACGCGGACCTGCCGGTGAACGAGTTCGTGCTGCAGGCGATGTGCGGCTCGATCGGCACCCGCGGGTGGCCGGGGGAGGAGCCGCTGCAGGCCGGCGGGCGGATCGGCGAGTGGGTGGCCGGCGTGTACGGCGCGGTCGCCGGTGCCGCGGCGCTGCGCCGGGCCCGCCGGACCGGTGCCGGCGACCTGGTCGACGTCGCGCAGTTCGAGGCGATGGTCGTCACCATGGGCGGGCTCGGCGCGGTGCAGGCCCAGCTGCTGGGTCCCGACCTCGCGCCGGCGCCGCGGATGCTCGAGCTGCCCAGCATCGTGCCGACCGCCGACGGGCTGGTCGGGTTCTGCACCGTCACCGCGCAGCAGTTCGCCGACTTCCTCGTGCTCGTCGGGCGGCCGGAGCTGATCGGCGACCCGGAGCTGGCGTCGTTCGCCTCGCGGGTCGCCCGCCGGCACGAGTTCCTCGCGATGGTCGAGGAGTGGGCGGCGGTGCGCACGACCGCGGAGATCGTCGAGTTCGCCTCGGCGCTGCGGATCCCGGTCGCGCCGATCGGCACGCCCTCGACCGTCGCCGGCATCGACCACTTCGCCGAGCGTGGCGTCTTCGTGCCGAACGCCGCCGGGCTCCGGCAGCCACGGGTGCCCTACCGCAGCGACGCCTTCGCCACCGTCCCGCCGGGCGAGGTCCCGGCGGCGGGTGCGTCGACCGTCGAGTGGCCGGCGCGCACCCGGCCGGTGGCCACAGACGCCCCGGCGGACCGTCCGCTGGCCGGACTGCGGGTCGTCGACCTGACCGCGTTCTGGGCGGGCCCGGCCGGCACGCACACCCTCGCCGCGCTCGGCGCCGACGTGGTCAAGGTCGAGGGCCTGCAGCGGCCCGACGGCATGCGCTTCTCCGGCGCCCGCCCGGCCACCGAGGACCTGTGGTGGGAGACCGGGCACCTGTTCCAGGCCTCCAACAGCGGCAAGCGCGGGGTGACCCTGGAGCTCGGCCGCCCCGAGGCCCGGGAACTGGCGCTGCGGCTGGTCGCCGGCGCCGACCTGGTCATGGAGAACTTCTCGCCGAGGGTGCTGGGCAACCTCGGCCTGGAGTACGACGACCTGCGGGCGGCCAACCCGCGGGTGGTCGTCGTCCGCATGCCGGCGTTCGGGCTCGACGGTCCGTGGCGCGACCGCGTCGGCTTCGCCCAGACCATGGAGCAGGCCAGCGGCATGGCGTGGATGACCGGCCGGGCCGACGGCCTGCCGCTGATCCCGCGCGGGGTGTGCGACCCGCTCGCCGGCCTGCACGCCGCCTTCGCCGCGATCGTCGCGCTCGAGGTCCGCGACGCCACCGGCGCGGGCATGCAGGTCGAGTCGACCATGGTGGAGACGGCGCTGACCGTCGCCGCCGAGGCGTTCCTCGAGGCCCAGCTCGGTGCGGAGCCGCGCCGCGACGGCAACCGGGGCCCGGGCGCGGCGCCGCAGGGGGTCTACCACTGCGCCGGCGACGACGAGTGGCTCGCCGTCGCCGTGACCGACGACGCGGCGTGGACCCGGCTGACCGGGGTGCTCGGCCGCCCGGACCTCGCCGGCCGGGCCGACCTGGCGACCGAAGCCGGCCGGCGCGCCGCCGCCGACGAGCTCGACGGCACGCTGCGCGGCTGGACCGCCGGCCTCGACGTGCACGCGGCGGAGGCGACCCTGCGGTCGGCCGGGATCGCGTCGGCGCGGGTCGCCGCACCCGCCGACCTCGTCGCCGATCCGCAGCTGGCGTCCCGCGGGTTCTGGGAGGAGGTCGAGCACCCGGTGCTCGGCAGCTTCCGGACCACGGCGATGCCGTTCCGCCTCGCCGGCGTGCCCGGGCCCTGGATCCCGGCGGCGGCACCCACCCTGGGCCAGCACAACGACGACGTCCTGGGCGGCGAGCTCGGCCTGGACGCCGCCGAGCTGGCCCGGCTGACCGAGGCCGGCGTCCTCGGCACGCGGCCGGCCGGACTGTGAGGACGCCATGACCCCGACGCTGCCCACCACCCTCTGCGTGCCGCCCCGGCCCGGGGAGCTCTGCGCCCCGGTCACCGTCGAGCTGGCCGGGCCGCAGACGTTCCTCGAGATCACCTCCCGGCACCGGATCACCGCGGCGGTGCCGGACGAGGCGCGGGGCACGGTCGCGGTGACCATCGAGTTCACCGATCCGGCCGAGGCGCGCAACGTGCACGTCCGCTTCGACCTGCAGCCGGCGGACGCGGAGGTGGGCTCCCGCACCCGGCTGCTCGCGCGGTACACGACCGGTGGCCGGGCGATGGCCGCCTACGGCACCTACCTGGGCGTCGTCTCCGACGAGAACTAGCGGACAGGACGGCGGGCACCGAACGGGCTTGACGGCACACTTGCATTTTGCAAGTGTGACCGCATGAGCCTCTTCATCACCTGCCCGGTCGAGAACGTCGAGCGCGCGACCGCGTTCTACCGCGCCCTCGGATGGACCCTCAACCCCGACATGTCCGACCACAACGTGTCGTGCTTCGCGATCACACCCGGGCAGTACGTCATGCTCGGCAGCCGCGAGATGTACGCGAGCGTCGGCGGCACCGAGGAGCTGATCGGGGGACCCGGCACGCCCTCGAAGGTCACGGTCTCGTTCGACCTCGGCAGCCGCGAGGCGGTCGACGAGCTCGTCGAGCGCGCCGGCGCCGCCGGCGGGCGGATCGGTGACACCGACGACTACCCCTTCATGTACCAGCGCCAGTTCGACGACCCCGACGGCTACCACTACTCGCCGTTCTGGATGAAGGCGGACGGCGACCCGACCGCGTGAGCGACCTCGCTGCGGCCCTCGACGTCGTCGGCGCACGGTGGGCACTGCTCATCGTGGAGCGGCTGCTCGACGGGCCGCAGCGCTACGGCGACCTGCAGCGCGAGCTCGGGGTGCCGACGAACATGCTCGCCACCCGCCTGCGCGAGCTCGAAGCGGCCGGCGTGCTGACCCGCCTGCCGCTGCGGCACAACACCCGGGCCTACGCGCTCACCGATCGCGGGCTCGCCCTGCGCGAGGCGATCGACGCGCTCGGCCGCTGGGGCACCCGAGGAGGCCCGGGGGGCTAGCGGTCCTCGGGTCGGCCCCGGCGGCGGAGCTCGCCGCGGGGGCGGGTGACCTGCAGGCCGGAGCGCTCGGGATCGGCGTCGGCGATGCGGTCGCGCAGCTGCCGGACGTTGCCCAGCTCGAAGTGCGCCGCCCGCAGCAGGTACTCGCCCAGCGCCAGCCGGGAGTCCAGATCCGGCTCGGCGTCCAGCCCGAGCTCGTGCATCCGCCGCCGGCTCCACACCAGGTCGGCGATCTGCTCCTCCAGCTGCGCCAGCCGGCGGTCGAGCAGTGCGACCAGCTCGTGCGGCTCGGTGAAGTGGCCGAAGTACACCCGCAGCAGCGCCGGGTCCTTGACCACGACCTGCTCGTCGGCGGCGGGGGCGGCAGCCCAGCGGCGGACCAGCTCCTCGCCGCGGTCGGTCGTCCGGTAGACGACGCTGCGGCGCAGCCGGCCGAGCGGGACCTCGCGCTCGGTCACCAGGCCGAGGTCGCGCAGCCGGAAGAGCTCCCGGCGGATGTGGCTGACGGCGGGGGACCAGTAGAACCAGCGCAGCGTGAAGTCGCAGCGCTTCTTGATCTCCGCGGCCGTCAGCTCCTCGTCGAGCGTGGCGAGGATGCCGAGCACCGTGTACGCCGTCGGGGGCAGACCCTCGGCGGCAGCACCCTCGGCGGACGACGGCTCGGCCATCCCGTCAGCCTAGGACCGGCGCGGATCGATGTCCCCGCCCTCTGCCCATCCTCACCATCATTGGCTAGATTGCACTCACAAGGCGACGAGGAGGTCTCCGCGTGGGCAGCAGCACCGCCACCGACTTCAGCACCCTGATCCGCGAACGACTGGCGGGCTACGGGGCCGATCCGGTCATCGAGTTCGAGGGCACCTGGTACACCGGCGAGGACCTCACCGGCATCAGCTCCCGGATCGAGGAGCTGGCCCGCGCGGCGGGGGTGCCCGAGGACGCGCCGGTCGCCCTCGTCGTCCGCAATCGGGTCCCGCACGCCGCGGCGATGATCGGGCTGGTCGGCGCCGAGCGCTCGTTCGCCCTCGTCTACGCCTTCCAGTCGGCGGAGTCGATGGCCCGCGACGTCGACAAGCTGCGGCCCGCGGTGCTGGTCGCCGACCGCGAGGACTGGACGGCGCCCGTGGTGGACGCGGCCCGTCGCTGCGGCACGGTCGGCCTCGCGCTCTCCCTCGACGGCGAGCGGGTCTCGGTCGTCGAGGGCCTGGACGTCCTCGGCCCCGGTCCGTTCGCCGAGCCGCCCCCGGAGCCGTCGGTGCAGGTGCTGACCAGCGGGACGACGGGACCGCCGAAGCGGATCGCCATCCGCATGCCGGTGCTCGAGCGCGCCGCCCAGAGCGCCCTGATGGCGCGCCCGGCGGGGGAGCCGACGCCCTCGGTGCTCTTCGCGCCGTTCGGCGGGATCAGCGGGGTCTGCAGCCTCATCGCCGTCCCGTACGCCGGCGGGCGGACGGTGCTGCTGGAGAAGTTCTCCGTCGAGGAACTGGTCGCCAACGTCAAGCGGTTCGGGCTCAAGGCGCTCGGTGGCCCGCCGGCGGTCATCCGGATGATCCTCGGCGCCGGCGTGCCGCGGGAGGACCTCGCGTCGGTGCAGCTGTACATGGGCGGGGCCGGACCGCTGGAGCCGGAGCTGAAGCAGCGGTTCGAGGAGGAGTACGGCATCCCCGTCCTGTGGTCCTACGGGGCGACCGAGTTCGCCGGCGGCGTGCTCACCTGGACCTGGGACCTCTACCAGCAGTTCGGCGCGGCCAAGCGGGCCAGTTCGGGCAGGCCGTACCCCGGCGTGCGGGTCCGCATCGTCGACCCGGCGACCGGGGACGAGGTGCCCACCGGGGAGCGGGGGATCCTCGAGGCGCAGGTCGAGATGCTCGGCCCGGAGTGGATCCGGACCAACGACTTCGCGTCCCGCGACGAGGACGACTTCTTCTACCTGCACGGGCGGGCCGACGGCGCCATCAACCGGGGCGGCTTCAAGGTGCTCCCGGAGAGCGTGATCTCCGTGCTGGTCGAGCACCCGGCGGTGCAGGACGCCGGTGTCGTGGGCGCGCCGGACGAGCGGCTGGGCGAGGTGCCGTTCGCGGCCGTCGAGCTCGTGGGAGGCGCCGAGCCGCCGACGGAGGCCGAGCTGAAGCAGTTCGTCCGCGACCGGCTGCCCGCCTACGCGGTCCCGGCCCGCGTCCTCGTCGTCGACCGGCTCCCGCGGACCGGCTCCCTCAAGGTCAGCGTGGAGGGCGTGCGCGCGCTCGCCGCGGGCTGACCCGGCGCGGCCGCGCGAGCGTGCGATCCTGGCCGTATGGCCACGCCCCTCCCGGACGGCGCCGCCGGGGGCGTCCCGCGCCCGGTCCGGCGCCCGAGGATCGAGGTCAGCCGGGACGACGTGCTCGACACCGCCGAGGAGCTGTTCGGGGCGCGGGGGTACCGCGGCACGAGCCTCCAGCAGGTCGCCCAGCGGTGCGGCTTCTCGGTCGGTGCGGTGTACCTGTTCTTCGCCAACAAGGAGGACCTGCTCGCCGAGGTGATCCGCCGCCGCGGCGGGCGCCTGACCGAGCTCACCCGCGTCTGCGCCGGGCGGGAGGGGTCGGCGATCGACGTCCTCGTCGCGTGGGTCGACGTGGTCATCGGCTTCCACCGGCAGCACCCCGGGTTCGGCCAGCTGTCGGCCCGCATGGTGGCTCCCGGCGGGGAGCAGGAGTTCCCGCGGTCGCTCGGGGCCTTCGCCGAGCGGCGCGACGAGGCGCTCGCCCCGGTCGTGGACCTGGTGGCCCGCGGTCAGCGGGAGGGGAGCATCCGCGCCGGGGACCCCGTGGTCCTGGTGCGGCTGCTGTCGGCGCTCGTGACGGCCCACCACGGCATGGACCCGGCCCTGCTCGGCACCTCGGTGGTCGTCGACGACGACGACTTCCGGGCCTTCGTGCGGGACGCCTTCGCCGCAGCGCGGTAGTCGCCGGCCGCCGGCGCCCGGCGACCGCGGGCAACGCCCCTGGGGGGGTACCTCGGGCGTCGCCGGATGTCGAGAATATCCAATCTCAATCATTACTTCTTTAGCGTTGACACCCGTGAGGCCGTGTTCAATGCTGTGACCCAGGTCGCACCGCCCCCGGCGACCCGGGCAGCCGTGTCCCAGCGCCGCCCACCACGTCCGGGGGGACCACCGCGCACCGTCCCGAACGGCGACACGGAGGAACCCGTCCGATGACCGAGCCGCTGCTCGTGGTCTCCCATCTCCACATGCACATCGGCACCCCGCGGGGCGCCGTCCGTGCGGTGGACGACGTCTCGCTCGCCATCGAGGCCGGCCAGGCGCTCGGCGTGGTCGGTGAGTCGGGCTCGGGGAAGTCCATGCTGGCCCGGGCGATCATGGGCCTGCTGCCGCCGCGCGCCGCCCGGTCCGGGTCGATCCAGTTCAAGGGCCAGGACCTGATGACGCTGCCGGTCAAGGAGCAGCGCGACCTCTGGGGCAAGCAGATCGGCATGGTCTTCCAGGACCCGGGCCGCTCGCTGAACCCCGTCGTCCGGGTCGAGCGGCAGCTCACCGAGGGCATGCGCAGACACCTCGGCGTCGGCCGCTCGGAGGCCCGCACCCGGGCGGTGCGGCTGCTCGACGAGGTCGGCGTCCCCGATCCGGAGGCCCGGCTCGGCAACTACCCGCACCAGATGTCCGGGGGCATGCGGCAGCGCGTGATGCTGGCGATCGCCCTGGCCTGCGAGCCGGACCTGCTGATCGCCGACGAGCCGACGACCGCGCTCGACGTGACGATCCAGCGGCAGATCCTCGACCTGCTCCGCCGCGTGCAGACCAGTCGCGGCATGGCGATGATGCTGATCAGCCACGACCTCTCCGTCGTCGCGGGCCGCACCGACCGCGTCGCCGTCATGTACGCGGGGCAGCTCGCCGAGACCGGGGCCACGCGGGAGGTCTTCGCCGCCCCCCGGCACCGCTACACGCACGCGCTGCTCGACGCCACTCCCACCCTGCACCAGGAGCGGCACGCCCGGCTGCGGGTGATCGAGGGCAGCCTGCCCGACCCGACGGCACCGCCGCCGGGCTGCCGGTTCTCCCAGCGGTGCACCGCGCCCGTCGAGGGCTGCGCCGAGGGCCCGATCCCGATGGAGTCGGTGGGTGCCGACCACCGGGTCGCCTGCCTGAACCCGGCCGGTGCGCCCGACCTCGTCGTCGCGGGAGGGAGCTCCGATGGCCGGTAGCGGTGCCGCGCACCTGCGCGGGGACGAGGCGCTGCTGAGCGTCGAGGACCTGGTCGTCGAGTACCGGACGTCGGCCGGCGTCGTCCAGGCGGTGTCGAAGGTCAGCTTCGACGTCCTGCCGGGGGAGACGCTGGGCATCGTCGGCGAGTCCGGCTGCGGCAAGTCCACGACCGGCCGCGCGGTGCTCCGCCTGGACACCGTCACCTCGGGGAGCATCCGGTTCCGGGGGCGGGCCATCGAGGGGCTCGACGAGCGCGAGATGCGCGCGCTGCGCCGCGAGATGCAGATGATCTTCCAGGACCCGGTCGGGTCGCTGAACCCGCGCCGGCCGGTGCGCGAGCTCGTCGTCGAGGGCCTCGACATCGCCGGGGCGTCCCGGAAGGACCAGGAGGCGGCGGCCGGGCGCGTCCTGGAGGCGGTCGGGCTGGCCGACGACCGGTTCCGCGACCTGCTGCCGCGCCGGCTGTCGGGCGGTCAGGCGCAGCGGGTGGCCATCGCCCGCGCCCTGGCCGTGGAGCCGCAGCTGCTGATCTGCGACGAGCCGGTGTCGGCGCTCGACGTCTCCGTCCAGGCGCAGATCCTCAACCTGGTCGAGGACCTCAAGCGCGACCTCGGCCTGACGGTGGTCTTCATCGCCCACGACCTGAGCGTGGTGCGCACGGTGAGCGACCGGGTGCTGGTCATGTACCTGGGCAAGCTGTGCGAGTTCGGCGAGCCCGAGGCCGTCTACGCCTCGCCGGCCCACCCCTACACGCGCGCCCTGCTGGACTCCGTGCCCCAGCCCGACGCGGTGGACGGCTTCACCGGGCCGGCCCTCGAGGGTGACCTGCCCTCCCCGCTGTCGCCGCCCACGGGCTGCCGGTTCCGCACCCGGTGCCCCCGGGCGGACGAGCAGTGCGCCGCCGAGGAGCCGCAGGTGGCCGAGATCCGGCCCGGGCAGTTCGCCGCGTGCCACCACCCGCTACCCGTTCCCGAGGTCCTGGCCGCCGCCGGCGGCGCGGCGGTCCCCGTCCCCGCCAGGAGCTCCGCATGACCCTCTCCGGCACGCTCCGCAAGGTCGCCCGCAGCGTCCTCGTGGTGTTGCTCGTGACCTTCATGGTCGTCGCCCTGCTGAGTCTGGCCCCGGGCTCGGTGGCCACGATCATCCTCGGCCCCGCCGCGACCCCGGAGTCCGTGGCCGCGCTCAACGAGGAGCTCGGGCTGAACGACCCGGTGTTCGTCCAGTACTGGGACTGGCTGGTCAACGCACTGCACGGCGACCTGGGCACGTCCCTGCTGACCGACCTCCCGGTGACGGAGATGATCGCCGACCGGCTCCCGGTCACCCTCGAGCTGGCGCTCCTGGCGCAGGTCATCGCCCTCGGGATCGCCGTTCCGCTGGCCGTCGCGGCAGCCGCGCGGCCGGGCAGCGTGGTCGACCGGTTCACCAGCGCGATCGCCTCGGCGTCGCTGTCGATCCCGGCCTTCGTGGCCGCGCCGATCCTCGTCTACTTCCTGGCCCTGCAGCTGGACCTCTTCCCGGTCTCGGGCTGGAACGACCTGTCCGAGGGGCTCGGGCCGAACCTGGAGAGCGCGCTGCTCCCGGCGTTCGCGATCGCCCTGGCGGAGATCGCGGCGTTCCAGCGGCTGCTGCGGACCGACCTGGTGAGCACGCTGCGCGAGGACTACATCGCCGCCGCCCGCGCCAAGGGCATGTCGCCGAGCTTCGTGATGATGCGGCACGCCTTCCGGCCGTCGTCCTTCTCGCTGATCACCCTGCTGGCGATCAGCACCGGCCGGCTGCTGGGCGGCACGGTCATCGTGGAGACGCTGTTCTCGCTGCCCGGCCTGGGCTCGCTGGTCGTCAACTCCATCACCGCGCGGGACGTCGTCGTGGTGCAGGGCGTCGTGGCCTTCATCGCCGTCGTCTACGTGGCGCTCAACACCGCCGTCGACCTGGGCTACGGCCTGCTCGACCCCCGCGTGCGCAAGGAGGTCAAGGCGTGACCCAGATCGACTACCTCGACCAGACAGGCGGGGCACTGTCGGAGGTCGTCCAGAGCGAGCCGGTCGTCCCCGTCGTCCGCCGGAAGCGGTCGGTGTCGGTCGGCCTCTCCTGGTCCTGGCTCGTCCTCGTGGTGGTGCTGGCCGCCCTGGTGCCGCTGCTCCCCGTGTCCGACTTCGACGTCGCGGCCGGCCCGCCGCGGACCCCGCCCGGCTTCGGCAACGGGCTGGACCTCTTGCTAGGAACCGACAACTTCGGCCGCTCGGAGCTCTCGCGGATCCTGTACGGCGCCCGGGTCTCGCTGGTCGTCGGCCTCGTCGCCGGGACCGTCGCCTTCGTCATCGGGACGTTCCTGGGGCTGCTCGCCGGCTACTTCGGCCGCTGGGTGGACGCCGTCATCACCTACGTGACCGACGCCCTGCTCGCGTTCCCGCCGCTGATCCTGCTGCTGTCGATCTCGGCGGTGACCAAGCCCAGCCTCTTCACCCTCACGGTGGGGCTGACGATCCTGGTGATCCCGTCGTTCGTCCGGTTGTCCCGCGCGAACACCATCTCCTGGCGGTCCCGGGAGTTCGTGCGGGCGGCGCGGAACATGGGGGCCACCAGCCCCCGCATCATCCGGCGGGAGATCCTGCCCAACGTGCTGCCGACGGTGGCCTCCTACCTCCCGCTGGTGATCGCGTCGCTGATCGTCGCCGAGGGCTCGCTGAGCTTCCTGGGCCTCGGCATCCCGGCGCCGACGCCGAGCTGGGGCGGGATGATCGCCGCCGGCAAGGACTCCCTCGACGACGCGGCGTACCTCGTCCTGGTCCCGTCGGTGGTGGTGTTCCTGACGGTGTTCGCGCTCAACCAGATCGGTGACTCGCTGCGGGCCCGGTTCGACCGCACCGCGAGCGACTGAGCGGGCGCGTCCCGTCGGCGCCGGCAGCCGTCCGGACGTCCGTGGGCGATGTTATGCGATAGTTACCATCATTGTTCTAATAGCTGTCGCGTGGCTCACGCTGCTCGGGCCAGACTCTCGTGAACGCCCGCTCAATCCGATCACCGGATGGAGCGGCACCCCCGATCGAAGAGGACCCGCGATGCCCCGCAGACGGAACTCCCTACTCGTCCTGGCCGTCACCACGGCCCTGGCGCTCAGCGCCTGCGGCGGCAGCGACGACGACGGCGGGGGCGGGGGCGGCTCCGAGGGCTCCGGCGAACCGGTGGCCGGCGGCACCGCGGCCATCGGCATGGTCAGCGAGCCGCGGACGCTGGACCCGGCGTACCTGAGCAACAACCTGACGACCAACTCGCTGGTCGGCAACGCGCTGTACGGCCAGCTGGTCACCAACGACCCGATCACCGGCGAGATCAGCACGTCGATGGCCGAGAGCGTGGAGACCACCGACGGCGGGACGACCTACCGGCTGGTGCTGCAGGAGGGGCTGACGTTCTCCGACGGCACGCCGCTGGACGCCGCGGCGGTGCAGGCCAACTGGGACCGCGACCGCAGCATCGAGCTCCGGGCGCCCGTCATCGCCGTCGCCATCAACATCAAGACGACGACGGTGGTCGACCCGCAGACCCTGGAGTTCACACTCAACAGCCCGACCCTCGCCTTCGACCAGACGATCGCCACCAGCGCGCTCAACTGGATCGGCTCGCCCGCCGCGCTCGAGGGCGGCCAGGCCGCGTTCGACGCAGCACCCATCGGCGCCGGCCCCTTCGTGCTCGAGACCTGGAACCGCGGCGGCGCGATGGAGCTCGTCAAGAACGAGAAGTACTGGGATGCGCCCAAGCCCTACCTGGACGGGCTGACGCTGACCGCGCAGAACGACGCGCAGCAGCGGTTCAACACGCTGCAGAGCGGCCAGGCCGACGCGATCCTGAACAACAGCCCGGTGATCACCTCGCGCGCCGAGGAGGCCGGCATCACGGTCGCGGTGCCGAGTGAGCCCAACGGCGGCAGCACCGTCGTCTTCCAGACGCAGGTGGCCCCGTTCGACGACCCGCGGGCCCGCGAGGCGGTCTACAAGGCGATCGACCTCGACGTCGTGCAGAGTGCGGTCTTCGAGGGTGAGGGCACCGTGCCGCTGTCGCTGTTCGGTGAGGACTCGCCGTTCTACACGGGGGAGTACCTCTCCGGCTCCGACCCGGAGCGGGCGCAGGAGCTCTTCGACGAGCTCGCCGACGAGGGCACGCCGCTGGAGTTCACCATGGTCACCTTCCCGACCACCGAGGCCCTGGCCGTCGCCCAGTCCATGCAGTCGCAGCTCGCGGCGTTCGACAACGTGACGATGGAGATCGACAACCGGGACTTCGCCGGTGCCCAGGGGGCGCTGGTGGGCGGGCAGTTCCAGGCCAGCATCGCCGGCCTGCAGTTCGTCGACCCCGAGCCGCAGCTGTACTCGGGCCTCTACTCCACGTCGTTCCTCAACTTCTCCAAGATCAGCGACCCGGAGATCGACGAGGCGCTGGACGCCGCCCGCGTGGCGACGGACGACCAGTCCCGCATCGAGTACTACACGACGGTGGAGGAGCGGGTGGGCGAGCTGTACCCGTTCATCATCTGGAGCGCGACCCGCGAGAACGTCCTCGGCGACCTGCAGGGCGTCGGGCTCTACGGGACCGGTTCGGTGCTGCTGGACGGCGCCTGGCTGGAGCAGTAGGCCGCACGCGGCAGCGGCGGGCGCGGTCCCCTTCCCGGGGACCGCGCCCGCTGTGCGTCGTGGGCGGACTGGTCAGGGACGGGCGCAGACGCCGGCGCAGGCCATGCGCGCCAGCCAGCCGCCCAGCGCCGCGGGGTCGTGCACGTCGACCGAGCGCAGGCCGCTGAGCGATCCGGCCTGGCTCAGGGTGAGCGCGATCCACTCCTCGGCCGCCGCGGCCGAGACGCCGGACCGCAACTCGCCACCGGCGGCGGCGCGCTCCACGTAGGGGCGGACCATCGCCGCGACCCGCTCGCGCTCCCGGCCGGAGCGCAGCGCGAGGAAGCGCGCCAGGCTCTCGTCGCCGGCGGCGAGGTGCTCGCCCTGGCGGTACCGGATGCCGGTCGCGGCCAGGACCTCCGCGACGACCGCGACCGCGTCGCGCAGGGTGGTCGTGCGCCCGGCCCGCTCGGTGATCGTGGCCGTGTCCCGCCGGCGCTCGAAGTCGCGGATGGCGTTGAACAGTGCGCCCCGGTCGACGAAGTGGCGGTAGAGCGTCGCCCGGGACAGCCCGGCCGCGACGGCGACGTCCTGCATCGTCGTCTTGGCCCGGCCGTACCGGGTCACGCAGTCCATCCCGGCCCGGAGGATGCGGTCACGGGTGTCGGGATCGGCCGCCGTCTCCGCGGGCTCCGGCAGCGCCGTCATGCAGGCCGCGTGTTGTGCCGCAGCTCGCGGAACGGCAGCACCCGGTCCTCGCTCGGCTCGCGGGGCAGCCCGAGCAGCCGCTCGGCGATCGCGTTGCGCTGCATCTCCGTCGTCCCGCCGCCGATGCCGTGGCTGGACAGCCGGTGCAGGCCCCAGTTCTCCTCGCCGGCCGGCCAGGCCGCGGCACGGGCGCCGGCGACGGCGAGGTCGATCTCGCCGGCGCGCGGGCCGACCGCCCCGGCCATGGCCTTGAGGATCGCCGCCGCCGGACCGGGCAGGTCGCCGGCGCGCAGGGCCGAGCCCACCCGCTTCGTGGTCGCGGCCATGACGGCGTTCAGCACCCACCGCTCGCCGATCAGCGCGCGCACGGCGGGGTCGGTGTCGCGGCCGACCTCGCGGGCCAGGTCCAGCAGTGTCGGGTCCAGGCCGATGCCGGTGTCCTCCTGCTGCCCGCGCTGACCGGCCAGCGACCAGCCACGGCCGATCGCGCTGCGCTCGTTCACCATCAGCGTGGTCGCCACGCGCCAGCCGTCGTCGACCTCGCCGACGACGTTCTCCGCGGGAACGAAGACGTCGTCGATGTGCTCCTGGCAGAAGTCGGCGCTGCCGTCGAGCAGCCGCACGGGGGCGATCTCGATGCCGGGGGTGCGCATGTCGACGACGAACATCGTCAGGCCCGCGTGCTTGGGGACGTCGGGGTTGGTGCGGGCCAGGCAGATGGCCCAGTCGCCGTAGTTGCCGCCGGTGGTCCAGATCTTGGCGCCGTTGAGGACGAAGCCGCCCTCGGTGCGGTCGGCGCGGGTGAGCAGCCCGGCGAGGTCGGAGCCACCGCTGGGCTCGGAGAGGAACTGGCACCAGATCGCGTCGCCGCGCAGGATCGGCCAGATGTGCCGGCGCTTGAGCGTCTCGCTGCCGTGCGCCAGCAGGGTCGGGACGACGACGTTGAACGCGTTGCCGAACTCCTCCGGCATGCGGAAGTCGGCTGCCTCCTCGCGGAACGCCTCCTGGTGCGCGGCGCTCAGGCCGAGGCCGCCGTACTCGCGGGGCAGGTGGACGCCGGCGAGGCCGCCGTCCCACAGCGCGCGCTGGATCGCGCGGGACCGGGCCACGCCCTCGTCGTCCCACTGCAGGAACGACTCGCCGGGGGTCTTCAGCGGCACGTGGGCGGTCAGCCAGGCGCGGGCGCGGACCCGGAACTCGGCCACGCTCTCCTGCTCCGGCGCCTCCTGCTGCGGGACCTCGATGACGTCGGTCATGCCGCCACTCCTTCCGCGATGTCCACGAGTGCGCGCTGGTGCGTCTCGGGGCTGCCCAGGAGCACCTCGTTGCTGATGACCCGGCGGAAGTACAGGTGCAGGTCGTACTCCCACGTCATGCCGATGCCGCCGTGCAGCTGGATGCAGTCGTGCAGGGTGGCGGTGCTGCGCCTGCCGACGTGCGCCGCGGCCACCCGGGGCGCGATCGCCGCGTCGGGCCGGTCCTCCTGCACCGAGCGGGCCGCGTGCGCGGTGATCGCCGCGGAGCCCTCCAGCCACATCCGGTGGTCGGCCATGCGGTGCTTCAGCGCCTGGTACGAGCCGATCGGCCGGCCGAAGGCGACCCGGTCCTTGGCGTACTGCACGGTCATCTCCAGTCCGCGCGCGGTCGCTCCGGTGGTCTCGGCGCACTGCAGGACGAGGGCGACCCGCAGCTGGTGCTCGATGTCGGCGCCGGCGCTCCCCGCCGCACCGACCAGGGTGCCGGCGCCGGCCCGCACGCCGGAGAGGCGGACCGTGGCCAGGCGCCGGGCCAGGTCGAGGGTCTCCAGCGGCTCGACCTCGACGCCCGGGGTGTCGCGGGGGAGGAGGAACTGCGCCGGTCCCTCGTCGGTCGCCGCGCTGACGAGCAGGAGGTCGGCGGCCGCGGCGTCGGGCACGTAGGAGGCGACGCCGTCGAGGCGGTAGCCGTCCCCGTCCGGCGTGGCGCTGACCGGGAGCCGCCGGGGCAGGGCGTCGTCAGGACCGGCGTACGCCCAGGTCGCGATCAGCTCGCCGGCGGCGATGCCCGGGAGCACCCGCTCGGCCAGCTCCGGGGAGGCCGCCCGGGCGAGGCCGGCCGCGACCACGTTCGTGACCAGCGCCGGGCCGGGGTGCACCAGCCGGCCGAGCTCCTCGGCCACGATCGCCGCGTCGACCAGCGCCTCGCCGGAGACGCTGCCGCCGCCGAGCTCCTCGGGCACGAACATCGCGTACCAACCGAGCTCCGCGACGGCGGTCCACGTCGCGCGGTCGAACCCCAGCGGGTCGCCGATCAGCTCGCGCACCCGCTCGACGGGGGCGCGGGCCTCGAGCGCGCGCCGGCAGGTCGAGCGGAACAGCTCCTGGTCGTCCGACAGGCCGAAGGCCATGCCGCCTCCTCGAGGTGTCTGGGGCCGGAACCGCGCTGCGAACCACGCCGGGCCCTTGCCGGGCGGACGATACGTGCGATACAAGTTCGGTAGCAAGTGTCTCATCCGACCCGCCGGTGACGGCGGGCATCGAGAGGTGGAAACCCGTGGCGCGACCCAGGCAGGCGGCCATCGCCGGCGTCTACACGACCAAGCAGGGCAAGCTGCCCGACCGCACGTCGTTCTCCCTCCAGCTGGAGGCGATCAAGGGTGCGCTCGACGACGCCGGGATCCCGATCGAGGAGGTCGACGGGATCATCCCGCTGAGCATGTCCGACCACCTGCCGGGCACCACGGCGCACCAGTTCTGGGCCAACCAGCTGGGCGAGCGCCCGCTGGGCCTGATGGAGACCGGCGGGGCCTCCGGCGCCCTGGCCAAGGCGGCGCTGGCGATCGAGAACGGCATGTGCGAGGTCGTCGTCCTCTTCTACGGGAAGGCCGGCTCCCTGGTCGGCCCGCGCGGCACCGCGATGCCCGACCGCGCCCCCCGGGTGCCGGACTGGAGCTTCTACCAGTCGGGCGCCTACATGACGACGTGGTACGCGCTGTGGGCCCAGCGGTACATGCACGAGTTCGGCGTCACCCACGCCGACCTGGCCGAGGTCGCCGTCTTCACCCGGCACCACGCCACGCTCAACCCCGACTCGATCATGGGCCGCAAGGGCGACATCACCGTCGAGGACGTGCTGAACAGCCGCCCCATCTGCGAGCCGCTGAACCTCCTCGACTGCTCGCTGGACAACGACGGCGGCTACGCGGTCGTCATGACCTCCATCGAGCGGGCCCGCTCCAGCAAGAAGAAGCCGGTCCTGGTCCTCGGCGGCGCGGAGTCCACCTACACGGACTTCTACGTGACGATCAACGACCCGTGGTTCCCCGAGGAGGGCAAGGCGGTGCGCCGGGCGACCGACCGCGCCTTCGCCATCGCCGGCATCGACCGCGAGGACATCGACGTCGCCGGTCTCTACGACTGCTTCACCATCACCACGATCCGCGACCTCGAGGAGATGGGCTTCTGCAAGCTCGGCGAGGGCGCGGACTACGTCAAGGAGGGGCACTGCGCCCTCGGCGGGAAGATGCCGACCAACACCGACGGCGGCCTGCTCTCCAACAGCCACGCCGGTGACCCGGCGGGCATGCACACCATCGAGGTGGTCCGTCAGCTGCGCGGCGAGTGCGGCGAGCGGCAGGTCCCCGACGCCAAGCTCGGCGTCTCGCTGCAGCAGGGCTGGGCGGTGCACGGCATGGCCGGCGTCCTCGTCATGGCGACCGAGTGACCGGCCGCGGCCTCCCCACCCCTCAGACCTCAGGAGAGCGACGATGACCTACCTCAAGCCCCTGCCCCAGATCGAGCCCCGCAACAAGGAGTTCTGGGACGGCCTGGCGGCCGGCGAGTTCCGGGTGCCGAAGTGCGACAACTGCGGCCACTACAACTGGGTGCCGTACCCGGCCTGCCGGTCCTGCCTGTCGGAGGCCCAGACCTGGACGCCGGTCAGTCGGGACGCGACGGTGTGGAGCTTCAGCCTGGTCCACCGCGGCCCCGGGGCGTTCAACGACGACGTCCCCTACGCGGTGGTGCTGGCGAAGCTCGCCGAGGAGCCGCGCAGCTGCATCGTCCTGGGCAACACGACCGGCATCGCCCCCGAGGACCTCTACATCGGGATGCCGCTGCGGATCGTGTTCGAGGAGATCCCGGGCGAGGACGTCACCGTCTTCCGGTTCGCCGCGGCCGACGCCGCCGAGCCCGACGACGCGGACGCCGCGCTGAGCGCGGAGAACCAGCCGGCCACGGTGGCCTGACGGTGGACCTCTCCCTCACCGAGGACCAGCAGGCGCTGCGCGGGTCGGTCGCCGAGCTGTTCGAAAAGCAGGCGACGCCCGAGCGCGTCCGGGCGGCGGAGGCCGTCGGGCACGACGCGGCGCTCTGGCGGGTGCTCGTGCAGTCGGGCATCCCGACCATGGGCGTGGCCGAGGAGCTCGGCGGCGGCGGGGCGACGGTGTCCGACCTCGTCGTCGTCGCGATCGAGGCCGGCCGCCGGGTCGCCCCGGTCGTCCTGCCCGAGGTGCTGACGGCGGCGGCGCTGCTCGCCGGCCCGGCCGCGGGCGCCGACCTGCTGGCCGGGGTGGGGGAGGGGACCGTCCTGCCGACGGTCGCCCTGCGGCCGCTGCGCGACGGCACCGCCGGCCCCGTCGCGGGGGCGGCGGTGGCCGACGTCGTCGTGGCCCTGGACGGCGAGGAGCTCGTCGTCCTGTCGCGGCGCGAGGGGGTGGCGGTCGAGCCGCTGCCCGACCTCGGGGGCGCGGCGATCGCCGAGGTGTCGACCGCGGTCTGGTCCCAGCGGCTGGTGCTCGCCACCGGCGACGAGGCGCGCCGGGCGCACGCCGACGCGGTCTCGCTGTGGCGGGTGCTCACCGCGGCGGCGCTGGAGGGGCTGCGCCAGGAGGCGCTGCGGATCGGCGTCGACTACGTCAAGGACCGGCACGCCTTCGGTGTCCCGATCGCCTGGTTCCAGACCGTCCAGCACCGGCTGGCCGACCTGGCGACCGCCGGCGACGGCGCGGAGCTCCTCGTGCACGAGGCGGCCTGGGCCCGCGACGCCGGATCGGTGAAGGCCGCGGCGCTGGCTCGCATGGCCCTGCTCTTCGCCGGGGAGACGGCGTTCGCCACGGCCGCGGCGAGCCTGCACTTCCACGGCGGCTACGGCTACACCCTCGAGTACGACATCCAGCTCTACTACCGGCGGGCCAAGGCCTGGCAGCTCGCACTGGGTGCTCCCCGGTACGAACTGCGCGCCCTCGCCGCCGACCTGTTCGCCGGAGAGGCAGCCTGATGGACTTCACCGAGCACGACTCCCTCGCCGAGTTCCGCAAGGCGGCCACTGCCTGGGCCGACGAGCACGTCGATCCCGCCTGGGTCGACCTGGAGCACACCACCGGCACGCACCACAACCCCGAGCTGCACGCTCTGCTCGGGGCACAGGGGCTGCTGGGCGCCGGTTGGCCGGCTCAGTACGGCGGCACCGACGTCGACCCCGCCTACGCGCTGGCGGTCTTCCAGGAGATCGGCGCCCGCGGCCTGCGGATGGACGGCTGGGTCACCACCGAGATGGTGGCCCGCACGATCCTGCACGTGGCCACCGAGGAGGCCAAGCAGGAGATCGTCCCCGCGGCGCTGCGCGGCGAGGTCGTCATCGTGCTCGGCTACACCGAGCCCGGCTCCGGATCGGACGTCGCGGCGGCGAAGATGCGGGCCGTCCGCGACGGCGACGAGTGGGTGGTCAACGGCTCGAAGATGTTCACCAGCACCGCCCACATGGCCACCCACGTGTTCCTGCTGACCCGCACGAACACCGAGGTGTCCAAGCACAAGGGCCTGACCCTCCTGCTGGCGCGGCTCGACGACCCCGGCGTCGAGGTCCAGCCGGTGCACACCCTCGGCGGCCAGCGCACCAACGCCACCTTCTACAGCGACGTGCGGGTGCCCGACACCCTGCGCATCGGCGACGTCGACGGCGGCTGGGGCGTCATGCGCGTGGCCCTGGTGCACGAGCGCGGCACCGCCACGGCCCCGGGTGGGCCGACGCTGGTCGAGCAGGTCGCGGCGTGGGCCCGCTCGGCACCGGGCGCCGACGGCGCACCGCTGCTGGACGACCCGACCGTCGCCGAGCAGCTGGCCCGGCTCGCCATCGACGAGGAGGTCGGCCGGCTGCTGGGCCTCAAGGTCCGCTGGGTGGCCTCGACCGGCGGGATGCCGGGCATCGAGGGCTCGATGCAGAAGCTGCACTCCAGCGAGGCCGAGCAACGCCGCGTCGACGTCCTCACCGACCTGCTCGGGGAGCAGGCGCTGCTCGCCGGGGACGCCGGGCCGCTGCACGGCGCCGTCGAGTGGGCCCTGCGCAAGGCGCCGGTCAGCACGATCTACGGCGGCAGCAGCGAGGTCATGCGGGAGATCGTCGCCGAGCGGCGGCTGGGGCTGCCGCGCAGCCGGCCGATCGGGTGAGCGGGGACGCCGCCGACGTCCTGGCCGTGATCCGGGTGCTCAACGGGTACGCGTGGGCGCTGGACACCCGGGACTGGGAGGGGCTGCGCGAGGTCTTCGCCGACGACCTCCGTGCCGACTACGGCGCGTTCACCGTGTCCGGCGTCGGCGAGATGGTCGAGCGGATGCGGGTGTCGCACGCGCACGTCGACTCCACCCAGCACCTGATCGGCAACCACGACGTCGAGGTCGCCGGGGACACCGCCCGGTCCCGGTGCTCGGCGATCGTCACGCTGCGGCGGGCGGGCCGGCCGTCGCGCATCTACCGGACCGGTGCCTGGTACGCCGACGAGCTGGTGCGCACGCCGGCCGGGTGGCGGATCGCCGTCCGCACCGCCACCGGGATCTGGTCGGAGGGCGACCGCACCGTCCTGCGGCCACCGGAGGACTGAGCCGACCGCGGGAGCGGACCGGGTCCACCGGGGCGTTGGCCCTCTACCGGCCACTCCTCCCGGTCGGGTGGCCGGTGGAGGGCCAAGGCCTCGCGCGGGAGCCCCGGTCGCGTGCGGCGACCCGCACCTTGCGCCTCGTCCGACTATTCGACAATCATTGTAATGTTGGGATGCGAGCCGCACCGTCGTTGCCGGGCGCGGCCAGAACCAGTCCTGGAGGGCCAGTCATGACCACGTCGGAGACCGCCGGGCTGTGTCCCGTGACGACGCGATCCCCCGGGGAGGGTGTGCCGCCGCGGCCGGTCATCGACCTGGACGTACACGGCGAGCGCTTCTCCGAGCAGAACTACGACATCTACCGCGAGCTCCTGCAGACCGCCCCGGTCGCCTGGGACGAGCGCAACGGCGGCTTCTGGATGCTCACCGGCTACACGCCGGTCTTCGAGGCCACGAAGGACGACGACCTGTTCCTCTCCTCGCCCGGCACCGGGCTGCCCAAGGACGGGCAGGAGGCGCTGGCGGCCGGCACCGGTCCCATCCCGATCGAGATCGACCCGCCGGAGACCCAGCAGTACCGCAAGCCGGTCCTCGGCCTGCTGTCACCCAAGGCCGTCGCGAACATGGAGCCGGGCATCCGGGCGGCGGCCGACGAGTTGATCGACCAGTTCATCGAGTCGGGGGAGGGCGACCTCGTCCAGCAGCTCAGCACGCCGCTGCCGGCCCTGATGGCCCTGCGCATCCTCGGGATGGACGAGAGCCGCTGGCCGGAGTTCGTGCACTGGATCCACACGATCATCCACGGCGACCGGACCGAGGCCGGGGAGTCGCAGATGGCGCTCTTCGGGGAGGTCGCGAAGGCCCTCGAGGAGCGGGCCGCGCTCGAGGAGAAGCCCGACGACGTCCTGACCGCGATCATCACCTGCCAGGTGAACGGCGAGACCATCGGCTTCATGGAGCAGGTCCGCTACGTGTTCCTCGTGATGCTCGGCGGCATGGACACCACCAGCGGACTCACCGGCAACAGTCTCGAGCGGATCGCCCGGGACCCGGCGCTGCGGCAGAAGCTCATCGACCGGCGGGAGCTGCTCGAGCGGGCGACCGAGGAGTTCCTGCGGGTCGGCACGCCCACCCAGGGTCTGGCCCGGACGCTGTCGCGCGACGCCGAGTTCCACGGCCAGCAGATGCGGGCCGGCGAGCGGGTGATGCTGATGTGGGCCGCGGCCAACTACGACCCCGCGGAGTTCGCCGACCCGGACACCGTCGACGTCGAGCGGTGGCCCAACCGGCACATGGCCTTCGGTGTCGGCATCCACCGCTGCCTGGGCTCGAACCTGGCGCGGACGATGTTCCAGGTCATGATCGACCGGGTCCTCGACCGGCTGCCGGACTTCGAGCTGACCGTCGACGAGGTGCCGCGGTTCGAGGACGCGGGCAACGTCTACGCCCCCACGACCTTCCCGGTCCGGTTCACCCCCGGCCCGCGGGTGGGTCCGGCGAGCTGATCCGGGGACGGGGGAGGCGGGCCGCCTCCCCCGTCCCGGGCGTCAGTCCTGGTACGTCCAGGGCGTGCGCGGCTCCTGGGCGGGCAGCGGGTTGAGCTTGCCGCGGAACTCCTCGAGCGGGGCCGAGAAACCGCCCTCGATCGTGGTCTTGCGGATCCGCCAGCCCTTCTCGGTGCGGACGAAGTCGTTGACCCGCTTGGACAGCGAGATCACCGGCTGGTTCTCCCGGTGCCAGAACATCCCGAGCATGTTCGAGTACTGCACCGCGGTGTCCCCGGTGACGACGACCTTGTCCGCGACGCTGGTCTGGAACACGTAGGGGAGCGGGCCGTCGTCGCCGTAGAAGTAGTGCCAGTACTCGTAGACGGCCTCGCGCCCGCGCGGGCCCTTCCCGGGCTCGTGCAGCTGCGCGACCTCGATCGTCGCGTCGTCGGTGAGGCAGTCGAGCGCCTCCATGCGGCCGGCCTGCAGGCCGTTGAAGCCGCCGGTGCAGGCGTGGTGGAACTCGTAGAAGACCTCGGTGATCTCACGGACGTCCTCGAGCTCCTGGAGCCGGGCGGCCAGGGCGGCGTACTGGGGGTCGGTGCTGGACACGGTGCTCCTCGATCGGGGACTGAACGGTGTTCAGCACGCTAGGTCGCGACGCGCGTCACGGTCAATGGCGCCACTGCCTTGTGGTCGCCCGACCGGTCGGGTAGACCCTTCACTAGTCATCTTTGCCCTGATGGGCCTCGTGCCACCCGGCCTCGTACCTGGAGATCTCCATGCCCCCCGCAGTCGTCGACCGCTCCGTCCTGCCCGAGCCCGGCTTCCTCATCGGCGCGGACAAGATCACGACGCACGACGGCGAGGTCTACGAGCACCGCTACGCCGCCACCGGGGAGGTGACCTACGCCGTCCCGCTCGCCGGCCAGGGGGAGGTCGACGCCGCGGTGGCCGCCGCCCGCGCCGCGCTCCCGGCCTGGAAGCGGATGCCGGGCAACGAGCGCCGCCGGCTGATGCTGGCGTTCGCCGCCGCCGTCCGGACCAGCACGAGCCTGGCTCCGGTCATCACCGTGGAGAACGCCTACCCGCTCGCGTTCACCCCGTACTTCACCAACTGGGTCGCCGAGCTCTTCGAGTTCAACGCCGGCTACGCGGACAAGATCGGCGGCGAGGTGGTCGCGACCTTCCCCGGCCCCGCGTTCGACTACACGCTGGACGAGCCGTACGGCGTGGTCGCGGTGATCGTCCCCTGGAACGGGCCGTTCGTCTCCTTCGGGCAGTGGCTGGCCCCGGCCCTGGCGGCCGGCAACACCATCGTGATCAAGCCCCCGGAGATGGCGCCCTACACGTGCCTGGCGCTGGCCGAGCTCGCGCTCGAGGTGGGCTTCCCGCCCGGCGTCATCAACGTCGTCCCCGGCGGGGCGGTCGCCGGGACGGCGCTCACCAGCCACCCCGACGTCAACAAGATCTGTTTCACCGGCAGCGGTGGCACGGCCAGCCGGATCATCTCCGCCTCCGCGCCGAACCTCACCCCCACCGCCTTCGAGCTGGGCGGCAAGTCGGCGCGGATCGTCTTCGCCGACGCCGACCTGCAGGCGGCCGCGCAGCGCACCCTGCTCGGCACCGGCCAGGCGTGCATCGCCGGCAGCCGGGTGCTGGTCGAGGCGCCGGTCTACGACCAGCTCGTGGAGATGTCAGCGGCGATGGCCAAGCAGGTGCCGATGGGCGACCCGTTCGCCGCGGGCACCATGGTCGGGCCGGTCATCAGCCAGGGGCACGCCGACCGGATCCTCGGCTTCGTCGAGCGGGCCAAGGAGTGCGGCACCGGCCGCCTGGTCACCGGCGGCGAGCGGGTGGGCGGCGAGCTGGCCGACGGCTACTTCCTCGCGCCGACGATCTTCGCCGACGTCGAGAACTCCGCCGAGATCGCCCAGGAGGAGATCTTCGGGCCGGTCACCGCCTTCATGCGCTTCGAGACCGAGGAGGAGGCGGTGGCCATCGCCAACGACTCCCAGTACGGCCTCGCCGCGCACATCGAGACCAACGACCTGCGCCGGACGCACCGCATGGCGCGCGACCTCGACGCCGGCACGGTCTGGATCAACGGGTTCGTCGACCTGCCGGTGGGTGCGCCCTTCGGTGGCGTCAAGCGCTCCGGCTACGGCCGGCAGGGCGGCATCTGGGGCATCCGGGAGTTCGTCCAGGCCAAGAACGTCTGGATGCCGCTCTAGCCCCGAGCCCCACCACCACGAGGAGTGGCACGTGTCCGGACGCATGCAGGGCAAGGTCGCACTGGTCACCGGGGCGGCGCGAGGTCAGGGCCGGGCGCACGCCGTCCGGCTGGCACAGGAGGGCGCCGACGTCATCGCCGTCGACGTCTGCGCCGGGTTCGACAACACCCAGTACCCCGCCGCGACGACCGAGGACCTCGCGGAAACGGTCCGCCTGGTCGAGGCCCTCGACCGGCGGATCGTGCACCGCGTCGCCGACATCCGCGACCTCGAGGGCCTGACGGCGGCGGTGGACGCGGGGGTCGCCGAGCTCGGGCACCTGGACGTCGTCGTCGCCAACGCCGCCATCGTCGTCATCCAGCCCTACGACAAGGTGACCCCGGCGATCTGGCAGGAGGTCATCGACGTCAACCTGACCGGGACCTGGAACACGGTGATGGCCGCCGTGCCGCACCTGGTGCAGGCCGGTGGTGGGTCGATCGTCCTGGTGAGCTCGGTCGCCGGGCTCAAGGGCCTGCCGTTCCTCGTGCCCTACGTCGCCGCCAAGCACGGCGTGGTCGGCCTCATGCGCGCCTTCGCCACCGAGCTGGCCAAGCACAAGATCCGGGTGAACTCGCTGCACCCGACGGCGACCGACACCCCGATGAACCAGATGGAGTCCACGGAGGGGCCGCACCCCATCGAGGCCGACCCCAAGGTCGCGCCGATGCTCTGGAACCACCTGCTCGACCTCGGGCCGGTGGGCATGGTCGACCCGGTGGACCAGGCCAACGGGATGCTGTTCCTGGCCTCCGACGAGGCGCGGTTCGTGACCGGCGTGACGCTCCCGGTCGACGCAGGCTGCAGCATCTTCTGATGGCCGACTCCCTGGACGACGGCCCGCTGACCCGACTGCTGGCCGAGCGCGCGATCGAGCGGCAGCTCACCACCTACTGCCGGGCCATGGACCGGTGCGATGCCGACCTCGGCCGGTCGGTGTTCGCGCCGGACGCCGAGGCCGACTACGGCGACATGTACCGCGGCACCGGCCCGGGGTTCGTCGACTTCGCGCTGGCCTCGCACGCCGGCATGGACGCCCACGTGCACCGGATCTCCAACGTCACAGTCACGGTCACGGGGGCGACGGCGGGCAGCGAGTGCTACGTCGACGCCCGTTTCCGGCTCAGCGGGCCGGACGGTCCGCTCGAGATCGCCTCGAGCGGCCGCTACGTCGACCGGTGGGCGAAACGGGACGGCGCCTGGGTGATCACCGCACGGCGGTACCTGCACGCCATCGACTGCATGCGGCCACTGGAGAACCCGATGTTCGGCACCACGGGCACCCGCGACACGACCGACCCCTCGTACACGGTGCTCTGAGGGCCGGCGTGTACGCGATCCGCTTCGACCTGCGCACCCCGGACGAGAGCCGTGCGCGGGACCTCTACGCCGCGGCCCTCGACATGGCCGAGTGGGGGGAGCGCAACGGGTGCGTGGCCGTCACCCTGTCCGAGCACCACGCCTCTCCCGACGGCTACCTGCCCTCGCCGCTGCTGGTCGCGGCGGCGATGGCCGCGCGCACGACGACCCTGAGGTTCACCGTCGCCGCGCTGGTGGCGACCCTGCACGACCCGGTGCGGGTCGCCGAGGACATCGCCGTCCTCGACCGGCTCAGCGGCGGCCGGGTCTCGCACGTCCTCGCTCTGGGGTACCGGCCCGAGGAGTACGCGCTCTTCGGCGTCCCGTGGGCCGGTCGCGGGAAGCTGCTGGACGAGAAGCTCGACCTCCTCGTCGCGGCGCTGCGGGGCGAGGAGATCGACCGCGGGGGGCGCCGGGGCACCGTCACGCCGAACGCCCCCGACCTGGTCGCCACGCTCGCCGTCGGCGGCGGGACGGAGGCCGCCGCGCGCCGCGCCGGCCGGCTCGGCCTGAGCCTGTTCGCGCAGAACGACGACCCTGCGCTGGAGACGGCCTACCAGGAGGCGGCCGCGCACCACGGGCACGACCCCCGGCCGGTGCTCCTGTCGGACCCCGCGGTGCCGAACGCCGTCTTCGTCGCCGACGACGTGGACCGGGCCTGGGCGGAGATCGGGCCCTACCTCGTGCACGACGCCACCATGTACGCCGCCTGGAACGCGGGGGACACCACGACCGCGTCGCTGTCGCGCGGCGCGACGGTGGACGAGCTGCGGGAGTCCGAGGGCTCGCACCGCATCGTCGACGTCGCCGGTGCCGTCGAGCTGATCCGGGCCAACGGCTACCTGTCGATGCACCCGATGTGCGGGGGCATCCCCCCGGAGCTGGCGTGGCCCTACCTCGAGCGGGTGGCCGCGGAGGTGCTGCCCGCTCTCGGGTGAGGGGCCGGCCCCCGGATCCGTGTGGCGCAGGTCTCGCCAGCGGATCACATAGTGGCTACTATGGCGACCGGCGCCGGTCCCTCTGCGGGCAGGAGAGCGCCCCCGGAACCCCGGCGACGAGGAGACCCCCCATGACCGAGCGCCTGATCTCTGCCGACTCCCACGTGCGCGTCTCGCACGACCAGATCAAGTCCTTCATGCCCGCGAAGTACCACGCGGTCTACGACGAGGCGGCCTCCGAGCACGAGAACCGGATGAAGACCGGCGCCGGCGCGGCCAACCAGGCCGGCGCGAAGCCCAAGGACAAGGCGTCCACCGCCAACTCCGCCTTCTCCCGGCCCAGCTACTTCGATCCCACCGAGCGGCTGAAGGACATGGACACCGACGGCGTCGACGTCGAGGTGCTCTACAGCGAGGTCAGCGCCTTCCGGTACCTCAGCAAGATCAAGGACGGCGGCGTCGGTCCGGCGCTGCGGGCGTTCAACGACTGCATCCACGCCTTCGCCGACGTCGACCCCAAGCGGCTGGTGATGAGCTACCAGGTGCCGATCCACGACATCGAGCTGGCGATGGCCGAGGTCGAGCGGGTGGTCGGAATGGGGGCGAAGTCGCTGCAGCTGCCGGTGTTCCCGAGCGAGCTGGGGCAGCTGGACTACTACCACGACCGCTACGCCCCGCTGCTGTCCCTGATCCAGGAGACCGGGCTGCCGATCGCCCTGCACATCGGGCTGAAGACGACGCTCAGCGAGCTCGCCGACCGCGACCCCACGCCGCTCAAGGGGATCATGGTGTCGATGACCCCGCTGATGACGGCGGAGTCCTTCGGCATGTGGACCATGACCGGGCTGCTCGAGCGGTTCCCGGACCTGCAGCTGGTGTTCGTCGAGCCGGGCATCGCGTGGGTCGCCTGGTACATGGAGATGGTCGACGACATGGTCACCCGCCAGGGCTACGAGTACCCCGGGACGACGATGCTGCCGAGCGAGTACATGCGCCGGAACATGAACTTCACCTTCATCGACGAGAAGCTCGGCGTGGAGCGGATGCGCGACTACATCGGCGTCGAGAACCTGATGTGGTCCACCGACTTCCCGCACCCGGTCACCTCGTGGCCGAACTCGCGGGCCGTCGTCGACAAGCAGTTCGCCGGTGTCCCGAAGGACGAACGCGAGGCGATGCTCTCCGGCAACGCCATGCGCATCTGGAACCTGTCCTAGTCGATGGGCGTCCACGACGGACTCAAGGTCCTCGACCTCTCCTGGGGCATCAGCGGCCCGATGACGGCGATGCTGCTGGCCGACCACGGCGCCGAGGTCACCCGCATCGAGCGCCCCGAGGGTGATCCCTTCGGGGACCTGTCGGGCTACAAGGTGTGGCACCGCGGCAAGCGCAGCGCCGTCCTCGACCTCACGGTCGACGCCGACCGCGAGCGGTTCCTGGCGCTGGCGCGCGAGGCCGACGTGCTCGTCGAGAGCTTCGCGCCGGGGACGACGCAGCGGCTGGGCATCGACTTCGACACGCTCTCGGCGCTCAACCCGCGGCTGGTGTACTGCTCGATCACCGGCTACGGCTCCGAGGGCCCCGACGCCGACCGGCCGGGCATCGGCGCCCTGGTCGCCGCGCGGACCGGCCACCAGTACGAGGTGCGCGGCACCCTCGGCACCACCATCAGCCGGCTCTCGGGCGGCGCGGGCATCCTGCCCGGGGTCGAGCAGCCGGAGAACGTGTGGAACGGCCCGGACCGCGACGGCCCGCTGTTCAGCGGCACGCCGTGGGTCGACCTCGGCACCTTCTACATCGCCAGCGTCGGCATCGCCGCAGCCCTGCGCGCCCGCCAGGTCACCGGCCGCGGCCAGCGGGTCGACGCGACACTGCTCCAGGGCGTCATGGTCACCACCCCCGGAGCGTGGGTGAAGGTCGAGGACCCGGAGGTCGAGGACTTCCTCACCTGGATCCCCGACCCGCGGACGCCGCGCGGCTTCTTCCGCGGCGCCGACGGCCGGTGGCTGCACAACTGGGTGCCGCTGCCGGAGTTCGTGATCAACGCCGACGAGGCCGGCATGCAGCCGCTGCCCTCGGTCCCGGCGCCGAAGAAGGCCTCCTACCGGGTCACGCCCTCGCCGCACGACATGGTCGTGCTCTTCCACTTCTACGACCAGATGGTCGAGACGGTGGCGAAGCACCCGGTCGCGGAGTGGGTCCGGCTCGCCGCGCAGGTCGGCACCCCGCTGCAGCCGGTGCGGTCGCCGGAGGAGGCGCTGCTGGACCCGCTGCTGGTCGACGACGGCTGCGTGGTCGACGTCCCGGACCCGGAGTTCGGCGTCGTCCGGCAGGTCGGGCGGGTCGTGGACCTCGAGCGGCACCCCCAGCCCGCACCGCGCCCCGCGCCGGCCCGCGGCCAGCACACCGACGAGGTGCGCGCGGAGGCCGACCGGCTGATCCGCGAGGGTGCCCCGGCGGCCGAGGTGTCGGCCGGCCGGCCGCTGGCCTCGCCCCTGGAGGGCATCACGGTGCTCGACCTCGGGGTGGCCGTCGCGGGGCCGTTCGGCACCCAGATGCTGGCCCAGCTCGGCGCCCGGGTGATCAAGGTCAACTCGCTGACCGAGAAGTTCTGGTACTCCAACCACATCGCGCAGATGTGCAACCGGGACAAGGAGTCGATCGCCCTCGACCTCAAGGACCCGGCCGGCCTCGCGGTGCTCAAGCGGCTGGTCGAGCAGGCCGACGTCGTCCAGCACAACATGCGCTACGCCGCCGCCCAGCGGCTCGGGATCGACTACGAGTCGCTCAAGCAGATCAACCCGCGGCTGGTCTACTGCCACACGATCGGCCACGAGCAGGGCCCGCGGCAGCAGAACCCGGGCAACGACCAGACCGGCGCCGCGCTGGGCGGCACCAGCTGGCTGGACGGCGGTCTCGACGACGGCGGCCGGCCCATCTGGTCGAGCACCTCGCTCGGCGACACCGGCAACGGCCTGCTGTCGGCGCTGGGCATCATCGAGGCGCTCATGGACCGGGAGCGCACCGGCGAGGGCCAGTTCGTGCGGACCTCGATCCTGTACGCGCACCTGCTGCACACCTCGACCGCGTGGATCACCCCCGACGGCGCCCACCGCGGCGACCGCCAGCGGCCCGACGGCGAGCAGTACGGCTGGAACGCCCTCTACCGGCTGTACCGCACCGCCGACGACTGGATCTGCATCGCCGCCCTCGACGACGCGGCCTGGTCGGCGCTGTGCACCGGCCTGGAACGGCCCGACCTCGCGGCGGACCCGCGGTTCGCCACCCGGGCGGGCCGCGCGGCCGAGGACACCGTCCTCGCCGAGCTGCTCGCCACGTCGTTCGCCACCCGCTCGTCGGCGGAGTGGTTCGCCGCCCTCGACGCCGCCGGCGTGCCCTGCGAGGTGCCCGACGTCCACTTCGCCGACCGGCTGTTCTCCGGCGAGGACCCGCGGTCGGCGCAGCTGCTGTCCCCGGCGTTCCCGCACCGCCGGGTCGGCTCCACCCAGGCCGCCGGGCTGTACTTCCAGCTGTCCGACACCCCGGGCGTGCTGCGCAGCGGGCCGGTCTGGCCCGGCGAGCACTCGCGGCTGATCCTGGAGCGGGCCGGCTACGGGGCCGAGGAGATCGACAAGCTCATCGACTCCGGGGCCGTCGACGACACCGCCCTGCCGGAGGGGACCCGGTGACCGCCGGCCCGCCGGCCGACCGGACGCGGGAGGCCCGCCGCCGCGTCGTCCTGACGCAGCTGCAGGTGCTGGAGCGCCGGGCTGCCGGGTCCGGCCCCGCCGCCCGGGACGCCGCGGAGCGTTCCGCCCGGCTGGCGCAGCTGCTGGCGGACGTCGGCGCGGACGCGGCAGGAAGGAAGCCGTGACGGAACCGCTGCGGCCCGCCCCCCTGCGCACGGAGGAGAACGACGGGTTCTGGTCGGCCGCCGCCGAGGGCCGGCTGGCGGTCCAGCGCTGCGACGCCTGCGGCCGCTGGCAGCACCCGCCGCGCGCGATGTGCCCGGCCTGCCACGCGACGGCGCTGTCCTTCGTCGACGTCGCCGGTACCGGCGAGGTCTACAGCTGGTCGCTGCTGCACCACCCCCAGCACCCGTCGTTCAGCTACCCGGTCGTGGCCGTGCTCGTGACCCTCGACGAGGGGCCGCGCATCCTGTCGAACCTGGTGGGCGTCGAGCCCGCCGAGGTCCGCGTCGGGCTGCCGGTGCAGGTGACGTTCGCGCCGACGGCCGAGGGCGACGTCCCGGTGTTCGCAGTCAGGGAGCTCTCGTGAACGGGTCCGCCTCCATCGTCGGCGTCGGTGCGACCGAGTTCTCCAAGGACGCCGGCCGCAGCGAGACCCGGCTGGCCGCCGAGGCGATCGTCGCCGCCCTCGCCGATGCCGGTCTCACGACCGACGACGTCGACGGGCTGGTCAGCTTCACCGTCGACCCGGTCGAGGAGACCGAGCTCGTGCGCTCGCTCGGCATCCCCGCCGTCCGCTGGTCCAGCCGGATCCCCTACGGCGGGGGCGGCAGCCAGGGGATGTTCCAGCACGCCGCCGCGGCCGTGCTCTCCGGCGCCGCGGAGACGGTGGTCGTCTACCGGGCCTGCCGCTCGCGGTCGGGGAAGCGCTTCGGCCGGGCGCGCGTCGCCCCGGAGCCGGTCAGCGGGCACTCGGGGACGACGGCGATGCAGTGGGCCACCCCGTTCGGCGTGCTCACCCCGGCGTCCTGGATGTCGTTCGAGTCCACCCGGTACATGCACGAGACCGGCACGACCAGCGCCGACTTCGGCCGGGCCGTCGTCCAGTTCCGCGCGTACGCGGCCACCAACCCCGCCGCCTACTTCGCCGAGCGGCCGATCACGCTGGACGACCACCAGAACTCGCGGTGGATCGCCGAGCCGGCCATCCGGCTGTTCGACTGCTGCCAGGAGACCGACGGCGCGGTCGCGATGGTCGTCACCACCGCCGACCGGGCGGCCGACACCCCGGCGCCGGTGGAGATCGCCGCTGCCGCGTCCGTCGCCCTCTTCGAGGAGGAGGTCGCGAGCAACCACTACCGCCCCGACCTCACCCGCTTCGACGGCGCCGCGGCAGTCGGGGAGAGCCTGTTCCGCACCGCCGGGATCGAGCGGTCCGACGTCGACGTCGCGATGATCTACGACGCGTTCACCCCGATGTTCTTCCTGCAGCTGGAGGCGCTCGGGTTCTGCGGCCACGGCGAGGCGAAGGACTTCGTGGCCGACGGGCACCTCGGGCCCACCGGCGACCTGCCCTGCAACACCAACGGCGGGCTCATCGGCGAGGCCTACATCCACGGGATGAACCTCACCCTCGAGGCGGTGCGCCAGCTGCGCGGGCAGTCGCCCAACCAGCTGGCCGATCCGCACGTGGCGCTCGTCAGCGCCGGCCGCACGGGCGTCGTCCTCCGGCGGTGACCAGCGGGTCGTACCCTCGGCGACCGTGACCGCGAGCCAGGGACCGACCCCCGAGCAGCCGGCCCGGGCCGCGGTGGTCGAGGCCGCGATCCAGTGCATCCTCGAGCGCGGGATCTACCGGGCCAGCTCGAATGCGATCGCCGAGCGGGCCGGGGTCACCTGGGGCACCATCCAGCACCACTTCGGCACCCGCGAGGCGCTGATGCTCGCGGTGCTGGAGGAGGGCAACGAGCGGCTCCGCGGCCTGCTGCACGCGGCGGAGATCCGCGGCGCGACGGTGGCGGAGCGGGTCGGGGAGTACCTCGCGGTGCTCGACGCCTACTACGGCTCGCGGGAGTACCTGGCGTTCATGCAGGTCCTGCTCACGCTCGCGCACGACCCCCGGACGTCGGACCAGACGCTCACGACCATGCAGCGGATCAGCGGCTCGGTCGACGCCGACCTGCACCGGCTGGCCGGCGAGGTCCTGACCGGCGGCAGCCCGGCGACGGACGAGGACGACCTGGGCCCGGTGCTCTTCCACGCGCTGCGCGGCATGGCCATGAGCCACCTCATGATCAGCGCGAACCCGCCGGCCTACGGGGCCGGCCGGGCGGCGGAGTTCGCGGCGCAGAAGCAGGCCCTCGTCCAGGCGATCGCGCTGCTCGTGGACGCCAGGACTGGACGCTTCGAAAGTCATTGACCTATCTTCGAGGCGATAACGCATCGCACAGCTCTCGGAGGTCGGCGTGCAGGTACTCGCAGAGACGGCGACGACGGTCGTCGGCGGACCGGTACCCGCGGTCGACCGCGCCGAGCGGCGCCGCGAGGCGTGGCGGCGGATCGTCGTCCGTCAGCTGGCCAGCCTCTGTGCCCGCGCCCAGGGTTCGGACGCGGCAGCCCGCGACGCCGCGGCGCGCGCCGCCCGGCTGGCCGCGCTCCTGGAGCTCGAGGAGAAGGGCGCAGTGCGCGCCCGCTGAGCTACGTCAGTCGAGCAGGCGCAGCGCCGGACGGCTGCCCAGCTGCTTCACCAGCGTCACCCGGTGCCGCCCGTCCGGGTCGTGCCGGAAGTCCAGGCGGTCCACGAGCGCCTTCATCAGCAGCAGCCCGGTCCCGCCCTCGGCCAGCTCGCGACCGGTGGCGGTGTTCGGCGCCGCCCGCGGGTCGAGGCCCTCGCCGTCGTCCCACACCGTGATGCGGCAGCGGTCGTCGTCGATGGCGACGCCGACCTCGTAGCGGGCGTCCCCACCGCTGTGCTGGACGACGTTGGCGCACGCCTCGGTCAGCGCTAGGGCGACCTCGTCGACGACCGACGGCGGCACGCGCAGGTGCTCGAGCGCCTGCCGGCAGAGGCCGCGGACGAACGGGACGCTGCCGGTGTCGACCGGCAGGGTGACGGTGAACGCGATGTCCATACCGCTCCCTCCGGGTCCGACGGACACGCGCAGCCTGCCAGGTGGGCGCGGCGCCGGTGACCCCACCCCGCGGACGGCGCGTCGCGAGGCGGACGAGCTCCGTGCGGAGAGTCGAGGGGCCAAGGGTTTGCGGCTGACGTTTCGATCGATACTCTTCCATCGAACTGTGAAGGCGGTCACGGGTCGGGGTGCACCCGGCTCTCCGCAGCGTGCCAACGAGAGGAACCGTCGTGAGCGTCGACGAGACGAGCACCGCACCCGCCGCGGATCGGGCGCCGCGGGTCATCGAGATCGACCGGCACGGTGACCGCTACCGGACCGAGTTCGCCGAGCTCGCCGACGACCTGCACGCCACGGCCCCCATCGCCTGGAACGACACCCACGGCGGCTACTGGTTCGTCTCCGGCAACCAGGAGCTGTTCGACACCGCCCGGCGGGCGGACGTGCTGTCCAACGACAGCGACCCGCACGGCGACCGGAAGGGCTACGGGGGCATCACCATCCCGACCCTCGACCGGGAGCAGGCCAAGGCGATGGCCGGGCCGCCCGGGGCGCTCGGCGGCAACTTCCTGATGCTCGACCCGCCGGTGCAGCGGCACTACCGCAACGCGCTGAACGCCTACCTGTCGCCGGCGGCCGTCGCCCGGTGGCAGCCGGTGATCGACGAGATCACCCGGGCCGCGATCGACGAGGTGATCGAGACCGGTCGGATCGACTTCGTCGACGACCTCGCCAACATCGTCCCGGCGGTGCTCACGATGGCGATGCTCGGCTTCCCCATGGCCGACTACGAGACCTACGTCGAGCCGACCCACGCGCAGGTGTACACCAAGCCCGGCACGCCCGAGATGGAGCGCGTGGTCGAGCAGAGCATCGCGATGGCGATGCGGACCTTCGGCTACATCGCCGACATCCGGGCCAACCCGCGGCCCGGTCTGGTGAACGCGCTCATCAACGCCGAGATCACCGGCCGCAAGCCCGAGGACTTCGACGTCTACGGCGCCGTGTCGCTGCTCATCGGCGGCGGGTTCGACACCACGACGGCCCTGACCGCGCACTCGCTGGAGTGGCTGAGCGAGCACCCGGACCAGCGCTCGCGGCTGATCGCCGAGTGGGAGGAGCTGCGCGACAGCGCCACCGAGGAGTTCCTCCGCTTCTACACGCCGGCCCCGGGCGACGGGCGGACGATCGCGATCGACGCGGAGATCCACGGTGTGGAGTTCAAGGAGGGCGAGCGCCTCTGGCTGTCGTGGGCGATGGCCAACCGCGACGCCACCGTCTTCGAGGACCCGCACGAGGTCAAGCTGGACCGCAAGGGCAACCGGCACGCCAGCTTCGGCCTCGGCGTCCACCGGTGCATCGGCTCCAACGTCGCCCGGGCCACCTTCAAGACGATGCTCAAGGCGGTCCTCGACCGGATGCCCGACTTCGTCTGCGACCCCGAGGGCGCGGTGCACTACGACACCGTCGGCGTCATCAACGGCATGAAGCACCTGCCGGCCACCTTCACCCCCGGCACGCGCCTCGGCCCGGGCATCGAGGAGACCGTGCAGCGGCTGCAGACGGTGGTCGACGAGCAGCGGCTCGCCGAGCCCGTCACCGTCCAGCGCGAGGCCGCGCGCCTCACCTGACCATCCCCCAGGCCGCCGTCCCGGAGCGACCGCGGCCCGACCTCCACCCCTCCGGCACCGACCCATCACCCGGGAGTACCTGCATGACCGTCGACGACACCATCCGATCCGGCGAGGACCGCAGCGCGCTGCGGATCGAGCTCGACCGGCACGGGGACCAGTACCGGACCGAGTTCGAGCGGCTGGCCGACGAGCTCCACGCCACCAAGCCGATCGCCTGGAACGACACCCACGGCGGCTACTGGTTCGTCACCGGCAACCAGGAGCTGTTCGACACCGCCCGCCGGGCCGACGTGCTGTCCAACGACGACGACCCCTACAACGAGCGCGGTGGTGAGCGGTACACGGGCATCTCGATCCCGCCGCCGCCGCTGGAGATGCGTCAGCTGCAGTACGGCGGGCCCGGGCGGCTCGGCGGCATGTTCCTCGGCATGGACCCGCCGGCCCAGCGGCACTACCGCAACGCGCTCAACCCCTACCTGTCGCCGGCGGCCGTGGCGCGCTGGCAGCCGGTCATCGACGAGATCACCCGCGCCTCCCTGGACGAGGTCATCGAGACCGGCCGGATCGACTTCGTCGACGACCTCGCCAACATCGTCCCGGCCGTGCTGACGATGGCGATGCTCGGCTTCCCGATGGACGACTACGAGACCTACGTCGAGCCCATCCACGCCGCCGTCTACACCAAGCCCGGCACCCCCGAGGCCGTGATCGTGCAGCAGAAGCAGCAGGAGATGGGGATGCGGTCGTTCGGCTACATCGCCGGCATCCGCGCCAACCCGCGTCCCGGCCTGGTCGACGCCCTGATCAAGGCCGACATCGGCGGCACCAACCCCGACGACATGGCCGTCATGGGCGCCGTCGGCCTGCTCATCGGTGGCGGCTTCGACACCACGACGGCGCTGACCGCCCACTCGCTGGAGTGGCTGTCGGAGCACCCCGACCAGCGCTCCCGGCTGATCGCGGAGTGGGAGGAGCTGCGCGACAGCGCCACGGAGGAGTTCCTGCGCTTCTACACCCCGGCCCCCGGCGACGGGCGCACGGTGGCCAAGGACGAGGAGATCCACGGCGTCCAGTTCCGCGAGGGCGACCGGCTCTGGCTGTCGTGGGCGATGGCCAACCGCGACGAGAAGGTCTTCGAGAACCCGCACGAGATCCAGCTGGACCGCAAGGGCAACCGGCACGCCAGCTTCGGCCTGGGCGTGCACCGGTGCATCGGTTCGAACGTGGCGCGGGCGACCTTCAAGACGATGCTCAAGGCGGTCCTGGACCGGATGCCGGACTTCGTCTGCGACCCCGACGGCGCCGTGCACTACGACACCGTCGGCGTCATCAACGGTCTCAAGCACCTGCCGGCGACGTTCACGCCCGGCAAGCGCCTCGGCCCGGGCCTGGTGGAGACCGTCGCCAAGCTGCAGAAGGTGGTCGACGAGCAGCGCCTGGCCGAGCCGGTCACCGTCCGCCGGGAGACCGCCCGCATCTCCGAGTAGTCCCCCTGCGTCAGGCGCCGGGTCCGAGTGGCGGACCCGGCGCCTGCGCGTCCCTGCGCCGCGGCACGCTTCCGGGGAACCGGTGGCGACAGGGCGAGGGTGGCGAAATAGGGTGTTCTCCGGTGTGTCCGCGGTCCGGTCGGTGCGGCCGCGAACCGGCGAGAGGCTGAGGTCCGTGCTGTTCGAAGTCCAGCGCACGACCGTCCACGGACGGCCGGCCCTGCGGGTGCGCGGGGAGCTCGACATCGCGACGGCCCCGCAGCTGGCGGAGGCGGTGACCGGTGTCCTGGAGGCCGGGCCGGCCTCGCTGGTGGTCGACCTGACCGAGACCACCTTCCTCGACTCCTCCGGCGCGCGACAGCTGGTCCGCACCGCGCGCGCGGCCGACCGGCTCGGCGTCGCCCTCCAGGTGGTCTGCCCGACCGGCAACCGCCCGGTCCGGCTGGTCCTCGACCTGCTCGACCTGCAGCAGGCGGTGCCGATCGTGGAGAAGGCCGGCTTCGCGGGCGGGGGCGTCGGCTCGTGAGGTCGGGCACCGGCTCGTAGGGTCGGCCGGTGACTCCGGCCGACAGCTCCCTGCCCGACGCCGTGCTCTCCGAGGCGCTGCTGTCCGAGGCGCTGCTGCGCTGCGCGGACGAGCCGATCGCCGTCCCCGGCGCCGTGCAGCCGCACGGGGCGCTCCTGGCCGTGACCGAGCCCGACCTGGCGGTGGTGGGGGCCTCGGCGAACGCCGACACCGTGTTCGGCGGTCAGGTGGCCGGCCGGTCGCTCGCCGACCTGCTGCCCCCCGGGGGCCTGGAGCGGCTGCGCGCCGGCCTGGCCGGGGACCTGGCCGACCTGAACCCGCTGCGGCTGACGCTGCCGGGCGGCGAGGTGGACCTGGTCGTGCACCGCACCGACGGGCTGCTGGTCACCGAGTGGGAGCTCCTCGAGGGCGCCGCGGAAGCCGGCCCCACGTGGCACCGGCGGCTGCCCTCGGTGCTGCAGCGGTTGTCGGGCGCGGCCACGCTCGAGGAGCTCACCGCCGTGCTCGCCCGCGACGTCCGGGCGCTCACCGGCTTCGACCGGGTCATGGTCTACCGCTTCGACCGTGAGTGGAACGGCGAGGTGGTCGCCGAGGACCGGCGGGCGGACCTCGAGCCCTTCCTCGGCCTCTGGTACCCGGCCAGCGACATCCCGGCCCAGGCGCGGGCGCTGTACGCGACGAACTGGCTGCGGCTGATCCCCGACGCCCGCTACACCCGGGTACCGCTCGAGCCCGCGGCCGTGCCCGGCACCGGGCGGCCGCTGGACCTCTCCGGCTCCGTGCTGCGCAGCGTCTCGCCGGTGCACCTGGAGTACCTGGCCAACATGGGCGTCGTCGCCTCGATGTCGGTGTCGCTCATCGACCGCGGCCGGCTGTGGGGGCTCATCGCCTGCCACCACTACGACGGGCCCCGCCGGCCGAGCTATCCCGACCGGGTCGCCGCCGAGTTCCTCGGCCGCACCGCCTCGCTGCTGCTGCACACCACGGTCGCGGCGGGGGAGCAGGGGGACGTCGTCGGCGTCGCGCAGCGCTCCGCGGACCTCGTCGCCGCCGTCGGCCGGGCCGGCCGGACGCTCCTGCCCACCCTCACCGACGACGACGGCAGCGGACGGCCCACGGTGCTGGAGCTGTTCCCCGCGGCGGGGGCGGCCGTCCGCCTGGACGGGCGGCTCCGCCTGCTGGGGGAGACCCCGCCGGCCGAGCGGGTGGGCCCCCTGGTGGCGGCGCTGCTGGCGGCCGGAGCGCCGGTCACCGACGCGATGCCCCAGGTGCTGCCGGAGGCCGCCGACCTCGCCGGCACGGCCAGCGGGGTGCTCGCCGTCGGGCTGGACGGCGGGGACTTCCTCGCCTGGTTCCGGCCGGAGACGCCGCGCGAGGTGACGTGGGGCGGCAACCCGCACAAGACGGAGATCGCCGCGAGCGGCCGGCTGTCCCCCCGGCGCTCGTTCGCGGCGTGGACCGAGATCGTGCGCGGCACCGCGCGGCCGTGGCAGGCGCACGAGGTCGCGGCGGCCCGGTCGCTGGGCGAGCAGGTCGCCGTCGCCGGGCGGGCCCGCGCGGAGCAGGAGAACCGGATGGCCGCGGCGCTCCAGCGGACCCTGCTGCTCGACGAACTGCCCAAGGTGCCCGGCGTGGACCTCGCCGCCCGCTACCTGCCCAGCGCCGACGACGTCGTGGGCGGGGACTGGTACGACCTCGTCCCGCTGCCCAGCGGCCGGGTGTCGCTGGTGCTGGGCGACGTCGCCGGACACGGGCTGTCCGCCGCCGCCGTCACCGCCCAGCTCCGGCACGCCCTGCGCGCGATGCTGCTGCGCGACCTCGGGCCCGGCGCGGCGCTGGCGGAGCTGAACCGGCTGCTCACCGCGCTCCTGCCGGGGGAGATGGCGACCGTGGTGGTCGCGGAGCTGGACCCGGCGACCGGCGAGGTCGACGTCGCCAGCGCCGGGCACCTGCCGGTCCTCTCCACCGCGATCGGGCTCCTGCGGGCCGGCCGGGGCCCCGCCCTGGGCATCCTCGACGACGCCGTCTACCCCCAGGAGCGGGTGCGGCTGACCGGCGACGAGCGGCTGCTGCTGTTCAGCGACGGCCTGGTGGAGCGCCGCGGCGAGCCGGTGGACGACGGGCTGGCCGCACTGGAGGCGGCCGCGGCGGTCGGCGGCGCCGACGTGTCGGCCGTGCTCGACGCCGTGCTCGCCGCTCTCGACCCGCCGGGTACCGACGACGTCACCGTGCTGGGCCTCGGCCGGACCTCCTGACCCCGGTCAGGCCCGCTGGGCGGTCAGCACGATGAGGCCGTCGGCGTCGAGGAGGGTCAGCGCGACCGGGGTGACCTCGACGGTCGCGGCGTCGGGCAGGGCGGCGGCGATGGCCGCCTCCTGCTCCATCACCCCCGCCGGCTCCGGGCAGATCCGAAGCGTCCCGGCCGGCGGCTCCACCGTGATCGAGCGCCCGTCGAGGGTCCACGTGGTCCCGAGCGTGTTGCAGCCGGTCTCGACGGCGAGCGTGCCGTCGTCGGCGAACCGGGCGGTCGGCTCGGTGCCGACGAGCATGCTCTGGATCGCGCCGGGGGTCCGCACGCCGGTGAGCTCCCAGGTGCCGACGAGCAGGTCCTGCGCGTCGATGGCCGTGTACGACAGCCGCACGCCGTCGGCGGTGAGGACCAGCCGGTCCTGGTCGGGGACGTCGGCGGTGCGGACCCGCTCGAGCGCGTCGAGGTACTCGCGCTCGGCCGTCATCACGGCGGGCTCGCAGCCCATGAGGGTGGTGGCCAGCGGGCCGATGCGCACGCCGCTGTCGCCGTCGAGGGCGACCGGCCCCCGGTAGGTGTTGCACGGGGCGGTCCCCGACGCGGTGCCGCCGTCGATCTCGAGGGTCACCGGGCCCGTCGTGCCGGTCACCGAGCTGTCGCCGGCGTCGAGCAGCCACTGCTGGGCCGCGAGCGACTGCCCGAGGTCGGGCAGCCCGGCCGTGGCGGCGGCGGGGTCGACGTCGTCGGAGCCGCAGGCGGCCAGCAGGAGTCCGGCGACGAGGACGGCGCCGGCGAGCAGGGCGACGTGCGTGCGTGCCGCGACCCGCGGTCCCTGACCCATGGCGGCATCGTCGTCGGGGCGGGCCGGAGCTGCCTCACCCGCGGCGAAGGAGACGCGGGCAGGGGCCGCTCAGACGAGGAAGCGGTAGGCCGTCGTCCCGGGGGCGAGGTGCTGGATGCGCAGCGGGCTCGTCTCGATGCGGGCCAGCAGGGCCGTCAGGTCCGTGGCGTTGCCGACCTCGATGCCGGTGAGCGCGGCCCCGGTCTCCCGGTTGTCGCGCTTGACGTACTCGAACAGCACGATGTCGTCGTCGGGGCCGAGGACCTCGTCGAGGAAGCGGCGCAGCGCTCCGGGCTCCTGCGGGAACTCGACCAGGAAGTAGTGCTTCAGCCCGCGGTGCACCAGCGACCGCTCGACCACCTCCGCGTAGCGGCTGACGTCGTTGTTGCCGCCGGAGAGCAGGCACACGACCGTCTGCCCGGGCCCGACGGTCACCTGACCGCCGGCCAGGGCCGCGGTCGCCAGCGCCCCCGCGGGCTCGGCGATGACACCGTCGACCTGGTAGAGGTCGAGCATCTCGGTGCAGATCTGCCCCTCGGGGACGGCGACGAGCTCGGCCCCGCTGTCCCGGACCATGGGGAAGGTCAGGTCGCCGGCCCGGCGGACGGCGGCGCCGTCGACGAAGGTGTCGATCTCCGGCAGCTCGACCGGGTGCCCGGCGGCCAGGGCGGCGGTCATGTTCGCTGCGCCGGCCGGCTCGACGCCGACCAGCCGGGTGTCCGGGCAGTGCTCCCGCAACCAGGTGCCGGCACCGGCGAGCAGGCCTCCGCCGCCGACCGGGAGGACGACGACGTCCGGCCGCTGCGCCAGTTGCTCCAGCAGCTCGACGGCGACCGTGGCCTGGCCGGCGATGGTGCCGGGTGCGTCGAAGGCGGGCACCAGGGTCGCCCCGGTGGCGGCGGCGTGCCGGGCCGCGGCGGCGGCCGCGTCGTCGTAGGTGTCGCCCGAGACGACCAGCTCGACCCGGCCCCTGCCGAGGGCGGTGATCCGCTGCCGCTTCTGCCGCGGGGTGGTGCCGGGCACGAAGACGTAGCCCCGGACGCCCAGGACGGCGCAGGCGTGGGCCACGCCCTGTCCGTGGTTGCCGGCGCTGGCGCAGACCACCCCGGCGGCGCGGGCGGCGTCGTCGAGCCGGCTGATGGTCGTGTAGGCGCCGCGCACCTTGTAGGACCGGCCGACCTGCAGGTCCTCGCGCTTGAGCCAGACCTCGGCGCCGGTCGCGGCCGACAGTCGGGCGTTGCGTTGCAGCGGGGTCCGGTCGGCGACGCCGGCCAGCCGGGCGACCGCGTCGGCGACGTCGGCGGAGAAGCTCACCGGCTCATCCTCGCCGAGCACCCGGCCGGCGCTCGTCACCGGGCGGGGGACACGTCTCCCGGCGTCCCTGTGCTCTGCCCCGTGGGAGTGGGCAGAGCACGAGCGTCCGGGGTGGGGCAGTCGGTGCCCGGCGCCGGGGAGGCGACGAGCGTGCCGTCGTCGGTGCGGACCAGGCGACCGGCGGTCAGCGCGAGGTCCAGCGCACGGTCGAGGAGCGGGGTCAGCGACGGGGTGCGGCGGCGGTAGCCGAAGACCTCCGCGGTGCGCACGACCAGCTCGTCGCGCGTCATGCCGGCCGCGGCCCGGCACAGCGCCACCATCGCGTTGCCGATCTCCTCGGGGGCCACGTGCTCCAGCGGGCGGTCGGTGCCCGCGGCCTGGCGGCGGAACGCCGTCCAGCTCGCGCGGTCCAGCCCCTCGGGCCAGACGACCTCGCCGGCCAGCGTCTCCGGGGGCAGCAGCCCGAGCAGCGCGTCGCGCCGGACCTCGGTCACCCGGGAGAGCCCGTAGGCGCCGGCCGCCAGGCGGGTCAGCCGGTCCCGGTGCACCGGGCCCTCGGCCTTCACGCCGGCCAGCAGCACCCGGCGGACGGCGCGGGCGGTGCGGGGGTCGGCGAGCTGGTCGAGCACCTTGCGCTCCCCGGCCGGCTTCGGGGTCCACGCCGTGAAGGGCTGCTCGCCCTCCAGCGCAGGGGCCTCCGCCCGGCGGGCGGCGGGCCGGCGGGCCGGCCGCGCCGGAGCGGCCTCGGCCTCGGGCACGACCTCGGGCTCGGGCTCGGGTACGACCTGGGGCGTCGGCTCGGAGCTGATCACCGTCAGCTCGGCGCGGACCGGCGCGGGACCGGGGTCCACCCCGGGGGAGGGCAGCGCGGCGGAGGACCGCAGCACGGCCATCGGCGGAGCCGAGGGCGGAGCAGGCGGGGCCGGCGGCGCGGCCGGTGCGTCGTCGACGACGGCCAGGACCGGTCGCACCGGCGGCAGGCTCGGCGAGGCCGGCTCCGCGGCCGGCGGGGTGTCAGCAGGTGGCGCGGGGGAGGTCAGCGGCGACGGCGCGGCCGCCCGGGTCACGGCGACCAGCCGGTCGAGCACCGCCTCGCGGTCGCGCAGCCAGGAGGGCAGCCAGATGCGCTCCACCGCCGGCCACCGCAGCATCCCGCCGAGCACCTCGACGGGCAGGCCGTCGCGGTCGCCGACCGTCCGCCGCCGGGCCCACGCCGGCCCGTCGAGGAGCACGGCCACGACCGGGGCGTCGGGTGCCTCCGGTGCGCTGACCGACAGGTCGATCCGGAACTCCGACAGGCCGACGTCGGTACGCACGTCCAGGCCGCGCCCGCGCAGCGCGTCGGCGATCTCCTCGCGGTGCCGGTCGAGCGTGGTCAGCGGGCGGGCGTCGCGCGGCAGGGCGTCGGGGCCCGTCGCGGCCAGGTCGAGGTAGGCCCGGAGGTGTTTCACGCCCACCGACGAGGTCTGCTCGGCACGCAGCTGGGCGGGGTCGAACGAGGAGAAGACGACGACCTGGCGGCGGGCGCGGGTGATCGCGACGTTGAGCCGGCGCTCACCGCCCACCCGGTTGAGCGGGCCGAAGTTCAGCGGCAGCACGCCGCGGTCGTCGGGGCTGAACCCGGTGGAGAAGAAGACGACGTCACGCTCGTCGCCCTGCACGTTCTCCAGGTTCTTGACGAACAGGCCCTCGCCGTCGGTGCGGTCCAGTGCCTCGGCCAGCCGGTCGTCGTCGGCGTCGCGGAGCAGCCCCTCGATGTAGGCCCGCTGCTGGGCGTTGAACGTGACGACGCCGATCGAGGGGACGGCGTCCGCCGAGAGGTCGAACCGCCGGCGGATCTCGGCGACGACGGCCTTGGCCTCCATGGGGTTGGTGCGCAGCAGCCGCCCCGCGCCGGAGCGGTGGAACGTGCCCTCGACCCGCACCAGGGAGACGCCCCGCCCGTCCGGCTCCGCGGAGGCCCGCCCGTGCGTGGGCGCCGGGAAGGACGACAGCCGGTTCTCGTAGTAGTTGGTGTTGCTGAAGGCGATGAGCGACTCGTCCTGGCTGCGGTAGTGCCAGGACAGCCACTGCCGCGGCACCCGGGCCTGCACGCACTCGGAGAGGATCGACTCCTCGTCCTCGACCGTCGTGCCCAGCAGGTCGGCCGGGTCGTCGTCGCTCCCGCCGGCGGGCTCGGCGAACGAGGTGGGCGGCATCTGCCGGCTGTCCCCGACGACGACGGCGGCGCGGGCGCGCCCGAGGGCACCGACCGCGTCCGCCACCCGGATCTGCGACGCCTCGTCGAAGACGACGAGGTCGAACAGCCCGGCCCGGGCCGGGAAGAAGCGGGCCACGGAGTCGGGGCTGACCAGGACGCAGGGCGTGACGGCGGTGACCAGGTCGGCGTACTTCTCGAGCAGACCCCGCACGCCGAGGCCCCGGCGCGACTTCGCGAGCTCCCGCTGCAGCGCGCCCACCCGGCCGTCGCCGGAGTGCGCGTCGAAGGGGCGGGCGGCGAGCAGCCCGGCGGGCAGCGCCGCGGTCAGGTGACGGCGGACCGCGCGGGAGGCGGCGGCGAACCGGCCGATCGCCTTCTCGTGCGCCTGCGCGTCGAAGGTGTCCAGACCCGAGGCGTCGCGGCGCTCGGCGACCGAGGTGACCGCCACCCCGTGCTCGAAGGCGCGCAGCGCGTCGTCGGCGGGCAGCTCGCCCCGCACCAGGACGGTCCGGGCCTCGGTGAGGCCCACCGTGCGCAGCGGCTCGAGGGTGTCCAGGAACGACGCCCAGCGGCGCAGCGACATGAGGCCGGTGTGCTCGACCCCGCGCTCGGGCCGGGTCATGGTCCAGCGGAAGACCAGGCCGTCGTCGCCGCACCAGGCGGCCAGCCGGCGGGCGTCGCTGCCGCAGACGGAGAGCAGGGTGGTCAGGGTGTCCCGCAGCCGGACGACCGCCTCCGCGGCGGAGGCGTCCGGTCCCGGACCGGCGACGACGTAGCGGCGCAGCTGCACCGCGAAACCGCTGGCGTCGTCCACCAGGGTCCCGGACCGGCGCAGCCAGGCGACCTGACCCTCGAGCACGTCCGGCGCCAGGAAGGGGTTCCAGTCCGGCGGCACCGACAGGCCGGGGATCACCGCGGCCCGCGCGGCCAGCTGGGCCGCGGCGCTCTGCAGCCGCCACAGCGCCGCGGCGAGGTCGGGGACGTCGCGCAGCCGGAGCTTCACGTCCGGCCGGAGCACCGGCGCCAGCTTCTCGCGGACCGCGGCCAGGCCGCGCCGGCGGGCGAGCCAGGTCGCGGCCTGGGCGGTCTGGGCCTCCACGTACAGGTCGGCCAGCGGCAGCCCGAGCGCCTCGGGGGTGGCGACGTCGAGGCCGGGGTGCACGCCCGTGGCAAAGGCCGCGACCTCGGCGAGCACCTGCGTGGTCGCCGCCGTCCAGCGGCCGGTCGGGACCTCGTCGAGCACGTCCAGCGTGGTGGGGGGCCCGGAGAGCAGGTGGGCCAGCCCGTCGAGGTCGGCCGGCGAGCACACCTCCCGCAGCGCGCGGGCCAGGTGCTCCTCGGCGGGCAGCGCGCGGATCGCGGCGTCGACGGCCGCCGCGGCCTGCTGGGCGGCGAGCAGGTCGACCGCCGGGGTGTCGACGAACGCCCACGCGTGCTTGGGAGAGGGCCGGGTCAGGTCCGCGACGTCGGGCAGCAGCGCCAGGGCGTGCCGGACGGCGGCGAGGTCGGCGTCGGCCGCGGCCGCGACGACCGGCGCCGGGACGGGCAGCACCGGGGTGTCGTCGTCGACGGCCAGCAGCGCCGTCCGGGCCGAGTAGGCCGACAGCCCGGCGGCGTTGGGCGCGTGCAGCCGCTCGGCGTACCGGGCCAGCGTGCGGCGGGCGGCGTGCAGGTCGTCGGCGTCGGCGCGCAGTCCCTGCTGGTCGACGGCGACGGCGTGCTCCAGCGCCGCCTTCACCTGCGCCCGGACGCCGGCGGGCTTGCTGCCCTTGTCGTGCAGGTCGAGCGCGAACGGCCCCATGCCCACGGCGTCGAGCCGGCGGGCCACCACGTCGAGCGCGGCCCGCTTCTCGGCCACGAACAGCACCCGCTTGCCGTCGGCCACGGCTCGGGTGAGGAGGTTCGTGATGGTCTGCGACTTGCCGGTCCCGGGCGGGCCCTCCAGCACGAAGGTGCGGCCGGCGCCGGCCTCGGCGATCGCGCGCAGCTGGGAGGCGTCGGCCGGGACGGGGCACCGCGCGGCCAGCTCGTCCAGGTCGACCCCGCCGGCGGTGTCGGGCGCCGGGTCGGCGAACGCCTCGGTCGGCTCGTGCAGCAGGTGGGAGACCAGCGGGTTCTCGGCGAAGTCGGCCCAGTGCTCGTCCAGGTCGCGCCACAGCCGGTACTTGGCGAACTGCAGGACCGCGACGTCGGCGGTCGGCTCGACTCGGTGGGGGAGCCCGGCGTCGGCCAGCGCCGTCCGCATCGCGTCGAGCGCGCGGTCCAGCGCGATGCCGGCGCCGTCGCCCTCCGGCTCGGCCAGGCCGGGCACGACCAGGCCGTGCACCTGGCGCAGCTTCTCCAGCAGGCAGTAGTTGGGCGTGCTGGTGCCGGTGTCGTCGAGGGTCAGCCGGTAGCCGCCGCCGCGCGAGGCGGCAGTGAGCACCACCGGGACCAGGACCAGCGGGGAGCGCAGCGGCCGGCCGTCCAGCTCCCACACCAGGCTGCCCAGGGCGAGGTACAGGTTGTTGGCGCCGGTCTCCTCGCGCAGGGTCTTGGCCTTGTAGGCCAGCCCGCGCAGCCGGGGGAGGTAGCCCCCCTCGGTGACCTCGGCGTGCACGGTCCTGCGCTCGGTCAGCGTCTCGGCCAGCAGCTCCTCGGGCAGCTCGCGGGCGCTGGCCGCGCCGCGCTCCCGGTGCACGGCGGCGAGCCGGTCGGAGGGGACGAGGGAGACGGCGGTGCCGCCGGTGAGCAGGTCCTCCAGCGCGGCCAGGGCCCCGGCCGGCACGGTCAGCGGCAGTCCGGACCGCTCCGTGTAGTTGATCAGCCGGTTGCGCAGGGAGAGGTCGAGCAGCGCGTTCTTCCACTGCTGCACCCGCGCCGGGGCCTCGGGCCGGCCGTGCCGGCGGGCCGGCCGGTCGTCGCCCCCGCTCGTGCCGGCCGGCCGGGGAGCGGCGCCGTGCACCGGCGGCCGGTACTCGATGACGTGCACCGTGCCGTCGGTGCCCCGGGTGCGGGCGGGGAGCGGGATGATCCCGTCCCGCCGGGCCCGGTACACGTCGGTCACGCCGACGATCCGGTCCAGCCCCTCGGGGCCCCGGCCCGGTCCGCCGGTCAGCCAGGCCGCGTAGGCGGCGGAGTGCAGCTCCTCGGCGGTGCGGGCCGGGGTCCCGTCGCCGCGGTGGGTGAGCAGCGTGGTCTCCACGAGCCGGACGTAGCCCAGGTCCACGAGGTTGACCAGCGGCGCGACGTCCGTGGTGGCGGCGCTCTCCGCGCTGCGCTCCTCGCGCCAGTAGCCGAGGAACGAATGCCCCTCGGCGATCCACAGCAGCGGCCGGATGCCGGCGTGCTCCAGCGCCGCGGCCAGCACCACCACGGTGTCCAGGCAGGTGCCGACCCGCCCGTCGAGGACGTCGCCGGGGGAGCGGACCTTCTGGCCGACGTCGGCCCAGCTGGCGGGGGGCTCGCTGTAGCGGATGTCCCGAGCGGCCATCGCGTCGGCGAGGGCGGAGACGATCTGGTCGACCCGCTCGGGGCCGGCCTGGTAGCCCTGCACCGACGGGTCGCCGGTGCGCTCGGCCAGCAGCGCCGCGGCCTCGTCGAGGAGGTGGCCGACCGCCGGGTGGTTGGGCAGCACGTGGGCGGCGAGCATCTCCAGGGCCAGCGGCGCGGGGGTGGCCAGCCACTGGCTGGCGGCGAGGACCTGCACGGGCAGCGCGGTCCCGCCGACGTCCTCGCCGTCGACCAGGACGTCGATCTCGATGGAACCGGGGCGCTGCTCCTCGATCTGCAGCATCGCGGCGGGGTCCATCACCAGGCCGACGTCGCCGAGCACCGTCGTCCGGCCGGCGTCCAGGTCGACCAGCCGCTCGACCGCGCTCCCGATCGGCCCCTCGGCGTCGAGCACCTGCAGGCGGACGGTGGCCGCCCGTGCGGGGCCCCCGTGGTTGGTCAGCGTCAGCCGGGACACCACCGGCACCCGGTTGTGCGCCAGCGCGTAGGACAGCACCGGCGTGCTCGTCGCCGTGATCGCCACGCTCGGCCGCGCGCTCCCGGCGGCGGGTGCCGGGCGGACCGGAGTGGTGCTCATGGCGTCCTGTCTACCGGTCCGGACGGACCGGTCCGGTCAGGCCACGACCGAGGGTGGGACGGCTGTGACGGAGGAAACCGGCGTGACGGTGAGATGCGTCCCGTTGACCTCCACCGGTGCAGCACGGGGCGCGCCCTGCCGATCTGCGCACGGGCGACGGTCGTCGGCGCAGGCGAGCGGCGGATGTCGCGCAGATGACGTCTGGTCCCACCCGCGCGTCGGCCGCCGGGGAGCGGGCGGGGCGCTGCCACGGTCTGCGGCACCCCACTTCCCGGAGGCCGTGATGTCCTGCCCGACCTGCACGCCCACCCGACGCTGCGCCGCCTGCGACCGGGCGCGCGCCGCGACCATCGTCCGCGTGCGCTCCAGCTGGACGCGCCCCACCCGGAGCGGCGCCCGGACCGGCTGACCGCTGACCGCTGACCGCCGGCCGCTGGCCGCCGTGTCAGGCTGACGGCGTGCCGAGGCGGAGTGCGGGGATCCTGCTGCACCGGCGCGGGCCGGCCGGCGCCGAGGTGCTGCTGGGCCACATGGGCGGGCCGTTCTGGGCGCGCAAGGACGACGGCGCCTGGTCGATCCCCAAGGGGGAGTACGCCGCGGAGGAGGATCCCGAGGCCGCGGCGCGGCGGGAGTTCGCCGAGGAACTGGGCAGCCCGGTGCCGGCGGGGGACCTCGTGCCGCTCGGCGAGCTCCGCGCCTCCGGCAAGGTGCTCGCGGTGTGGACCGTGGAGGGCGACCTCGACGCGACCGCCTGCCGCAGCAACACCTTCTCCCTGGAGTGGCCGCCCCGGTCCGGGCGGATGCAGGAGTTCCCGGAGATCGACCGGGCCGCCTGGTTCGACCTCGCCGCGGCACGGGTCAAGCTGGTGAAGGGGCAGGTGCCGTTCCTCGACCGGCTGGCGGCGCTGCTCGCGGGCTGACGGCCCTGGATGACGGTTCGTCGACGAGTCGTCCCACGGGTCCCACCCGATACGGCGCGGGCCGGCGGGCGTGTCATGGTTCGCGGCCGAGTCCCGACGGACTCCCGAGCGGAGGAGACCCCGTGTCCTGCCCCACCTGCGGCACCCACGACCAGCGTGGCGCCTACTGCACCTCCTGCGGCGTCGAGCTGCTCTCCCTGACCCAGCCCGTCCTCCGGCTGGAGACCCGCCGCAAGCCCGCCGTCCCCGCACCGGCGCGCACCCGCTGACCCCCGGCCGGGCGCGCCCGGGCAGCGGCGCGTCCGGACGGAGCCGTCAGGGGACGGGCGCGAGCGCGGGAGGAGCCGGCTCCGGGGCCGGCGGGCCCGCGCCGTTGCCCTCGCGGATGCCGTACCGGGCGTAGACCCGGCGCAGCGGTCGCGGCGCCCACCAGTTGGCCGCACCCAGCAGCCGCATCGTGGCCGGCACCAGCAGCAGCCGGACCACCGTCGCGTCGACGAGGATCGCGATGAGCATCGCGACGCCGATCATCTTGATGAACGTGATCCCCGACAGCGAGAACGCGGCGATCACCACGACGAGCAGCAGCGCCGCGCTGGTGATGATCCCGCCGGTGCGCTGCAGCCCCGTGGCGACGGCGGCGGTGTTGTCGCCGGTGAGGTCGTACTGCTCCCGGATCCGGGACATCAGGAAGACCTCGTAGTCCATGGACAGGCCGAAGACGATGGCCAGGACCAGGATCGGCTGGGTCGCCTCGACGAAGCCGGTGGGCGTGAAGTCCAGGAACCCCGAGAGGTGGCCCTCCTGGAAGATCCACACGAGCGCCCCGAACGAGGCGCCGAGGGACAGCACGTTCATGAGCACGGCCTTGACCGGCAGCACCACCGAGCCGAACGCGAGGAAGAGCAGCACCAGGGTCGTGCTGACCACCAGCAGGGCCATCCACGGCAGCAGCGAGGCGAGGCTGTCCAGCAGGTCGGTCATGACCGCGCTCTGACCGCCGATCAGCGCCGTGCCGCCGTCGGGCACCGGCACGTCCCGGACGGCCTCGACCAGCGCGCGGGCGTCGGCGTCGACCGGGTCGCCGCCGTAGGCGACCGCGACCCGCGCCGTGTCGCCCTCGGCGCCGGTGACCGTGGCGCCGTCCACCCCGGGGACCGCCGCCACCGCGGCCACGTACTCCTGGAGCGCGGCCTCCCCGGCGGGGGAGTCGACCGGGTCGGGGAGCGAGACGATCGCCGTGATCGGGGTGTCGGGACCGGCCGGGAAGTCGGCGTCGAGCGTCTCGGAGACCACCCGGCTCTCGGTGCCCGCCGCCAGCACGCGGACGTCGATGGCGCCGAACTGCACACGGAGGAAGGGCAGCGCCAGCACCAGGAGCAGCGTGACCACCGCGACGGCGTAGACCAGCGGCCGGCGCATGACGCTGCGTGCGACCCGGTACCAGGTGCCGCGCTCGTCGGCGACGACCGCGCCGGGCACCGGCGGTGGACGGCGGGTCAGCCGGCGCAGGAACGGGCGGACCGACAGCGCCTCGACCCGCGGGCCGAGCATCCCGAGCAGGGCCGGCAGCAGGGTCAGTGCGGCCAGCATCGCGACCAGGACGGCGCTCATCCCGCCGAAGCCCATGGAGCGCAGGAACACCTGCGGGAAGATGATCAGCCCGGCGAGGGAGATCGCGACCGTGGCGCCCGAGACGGCGACCGTCCGGCCGGCCGTCGCCATCGTCCTGGCGACGGCGTCCTCGACGGTCGGCTGCCGGGCCATCTCCTCGCGGAACCGGCTGACGACGAACAGGCCGTAGTCGATGGCCAGGCCCAGGCCGAGGATCGTGACGACGTTGACGGCGAACACCGAGACGTCGGTGAAGCCGCTGACCACGTGCAGGGCGGTGAAGGCGCCGAGGATCGCCGTCCCGCCGATGGCCAGGGGGAGGGCGGCCGCGGCGAGGCTGCCGAAGATGACCACCAGCAGCACCGCCAGCACCGGCAGCGAGATGGTCTCCGCGCGCGCAATGTCGGCGCCTACGCGCTCGGTGATGTCCCGGTTGACCACCGCGTCCCCGCCCAGGGAGGTGGTCAGGCCGTCCGCCGCGAGGTCGTCCTCGATCGCGGCGACGGCCTCGTCGTCCTCGGTCCCGTCGGCGAGCTGGAGGACGGCGTAAGTGCCCTGCCGGTCGTCGCTGACCAGCGCGTCGGCGCCGGTGCCCCAGTAGGTCGTGGTCCGGGCGAGCAGGTCCTGCGGGAGGTCGGCGAGGGAGTCCTCGACCGCGGTGCGGAAGGCCGGGTCGTCGACGGTCAGCGCGTCGCTCCGGTAGAGGACGACGACGTCCGCGGCGTCGCGACCCAGCTCCTGCTCGGCCACGTCGGCGGCCTGCGAGCTCTCGCTGCCGGGGTCCTCGAACCCGGCGCCGGTCAGCTTGCCGAAGACCCCGGTCCCCCAGACACCGGCCACCACGAGGAACAGCAGGGCGAGGACGACGACGGCCCGGCGGCGCCGGTACATCACTCGGCCGAGGGTCTCGAACACGGTGTCCTCCCGGAGCGGCCGGTAGAGTGAGTGAACAGCGTTAGCTAACGCCGATAACTCTGCATACACCGTTCACTTGCGTCAAGGGGGTCTGATGTCCGACCACATGCCCCCCGAGGCCGGCACCCGGCGCGAGCGGGCCCGGGCCGACACTCTCCGCGAGATCCGGGCGACCGCCCGCCAGGTGCTCGTCGCGTCGGGACCGGACGGTCTGGCGCTCCGGGCCATCGCGCGCGAGATGGGCCTGTCCGCTCCCGCGCTCTACCGCTACTTCCCCAGCCGCGAGGACCTCGTCGAGCAGCTGGTCGCCGATCTCTACGACGAGCTCAGCGACCACCTCGAGGCCGCCCGGGACGCCGTCGTCCCCGCCCGTCCGGGCGTGCAGCTGCTGGCCGCCGCCCGTGCGTTCCGGCACTGGGCCATCACCCACCGCGTCGAGTTCGGCCTGCTGTTCGGCAGCGCCGCCCAAGGGGTCGTGCCCGACGAGGCGGGGGAAGGTCCCGCCGAGCTGGCCGGCCGGCGGTTCGGCGGCGTCTTCGCCGCCCTGATGGCGCAGATCTACGTGGAGCAGCCGTTCCCGGTGCCGGGGGAGGACGAGCTGACGCCGGAACTGCGCCGGCAGCTGCAGACCTGGTGCGCGAAGCTGCCCGTCGCGCTGCCGCTCGGCGTCATGTCGGTGTTCCTGTCCTGCTGGATCACCCTCTACGGCATGGTCTGCATGGAGGTCTTCGGGCACCTGCGGTTCGCGCTGGACGACCCTGAGCCGATGTTCGAGTCGGAGCTGCGCCGGGTGGCCCGCCAGCTGGGCATCGCGGACGCTGCGGCGCCGTCCTGAGTCGACATGTCGACCCGACGTGGCCGACGTCACTGCTAGCAATCCGCTTGCAGAAGTTAGCGCTCGGCGTGGGAGGGGCACCCACGAGACGTCAGGTCATCCCCGATGTCTGGAGTTCCCCTATGACCGACAACACCAAGATCGTCAACCAGCTCCGCGCCCTCGTGCTGCTCACGCAGACCGAGGAGCAGGTCGCCCGCACCCGCGTGTCGCAGGCGCGCACCGACGCCGTGCGGCGTGAGCTGGTGCAGAACGCCGACCACGCTGCCGAGCGGACCCGCCTCATCACCGAGCAGCTGCGCGCGCTGGGTGGCGTCCCCGACGTCGTCACCCCGGCGCTGGGCCGGCTCTCCGCCGTCCTCAAGGCCACCTTCGAGCAGTCCGCTCCGCTGGAGGAGGCCCTGCTGACCGACCTGCAGCTCGAGCACCAGCTGCTCGACCGCGCCACCTACGTCAAGGTGCTGGCCGCCAAGGCCGAGCTGCCGCGGGTCGAGCACCTGGCCGAGCGGCTGATCACGGCGCACAAGGCCACCGTCGAGTGGCTGACCGTGGTCCTGGCCGAGGAGGCCCTGGGCGGCCCCGCCGCCCTGGTGCCGACCCCGCTGCAGCGCGTCGCCGGAACGGCCGCCCGCGCCGCCAACGCCCCGGTGCGGTTCGTCGCCAACCGGGTCAACGAGGTGTTCGACAGCGCCCAGCAGGTGCGTGACGAGGCCGGCGACAAGCTGGGCGAGGTGGCCGGCAAGGCCAGCTCGTTCACCGGTGCCGTCCGTGAGACGCTGACCGTCGGCCGGGCCGCCGCGCTGCGCCGCGCCGAGCGGATCGCCCGTCGCGAGGGCAACCGCGACGCGGCCGACGCCGCCAAAGCCGCCCGCGAGGAGCTCGGCGACGTCACCGCCGACGAGCTCCCGATCAAGGGCTTCGACTCGCTCGCGACCGCCGACGCGGCGAAGGCCGCCAAGGCGCTCCGCTCGCCGCACGACATCAACGTCGTGATCCGGTACGAGGAGACGCACAAGAACCGGTCGAGCGTCGTCAGCGCGGCCCAGGTCGCCCTGGCCGCGGTGGCCAAGGAGGCCGTGGGCGTCGAGAGCTGACGCCCCGCTCTCCCGCCCGGAGGCCCGCACCCCGCACCGGGGTGCGGGCCTCCCGCCGTCTGCGGGTCTACCGCGGAACGGCTCCGGCCGCCGTCTCGGGGAACACCCATCGGCGGTAGGCCACGAAGCGCAGCGCGGTCCCGAGTGCGATCGAGAAGACGTTCGCGGCCTGCAGGACCAGTGCGTCCTCCTGGCCGAGCACGTACCGCACGAACGCGATGATGCCGAGCCCCAGCAGCAGCGTCGTCCCGTTGACCAGCGCGAACAGGGGATAGCCGCGGCGGACCGAGGTGCGCGGCCGGCGGCGGTAGGTGACGAGCCGGTGGCCGGCGAAGGCGACGGTGGACGAGCCGAGCGTGGCGATCGCCTTGGCCGCGACCGGTGGCACACCGGCCTGCGCGTACAGCAGCTGGAACAGCAGCAGGTCGAGGACGAAGCAGATCCCGCCGACCACGCCAAACGCCGACAGCTCGCGGATCAGCCGGCGCCCGGCGCCCGGAAGCCGGGGGAGCGACCTCCGGGAGCTCGGCACGCCGCGCAGCCTAGGAGGTGACGACGGAGGGTCGTGCCCGGTCAGCGTGTCCGCTGTCGCATGCCCTCCGGGTCGCCGCGGGACGGGACGCCGGGGCATGGTGGAGGCCATGCACATCACCCCCGAGGAACTCGAGCGGGAGTTCTCCCTCACCACCGCCGCCACCCGCCTGGACTTCCTCAGCCGTCGCGACAGCGGGGCCACGACCCTGAACACCGTCGCCAGCGACGATCCCGACGACTGGAGCTCCTTCCGGGACGCCGAGACCACGCTCGACGTCCCCGAGTCCCTCGAGCTGCTCGCGCTCGGCGAGGTGATCGCGCGCAAGGCCCACGACAGCCAGCTGGTCGGCTTCCGGGCGGCGCTGCGCGGTGGCGCCACCTGGGAGCAGATCGCGGCGGCTCTCGACGTCCCGCCGGCGGAGGCCTGGGCGGCCTACCACGGGCTGATCGAGCGGCAGGAGCGGTCGCGGACGCTGGACCCGGCGGCGGCGGCCTCTGCCCGCGACCTCGCCGGGTCCCGCCCGAACTGACTGCGCTAGCGGACCTCGACGCCCTTCCAGAAGGCGACGCGGTCGGTGATCTCCGCCGCGGCCGGCTTCGGCTCCGGGTAGAACCACGCCGCGTCGGCGTTGGTCTGACCGTCGACCTCGAGGGTGAAGTAGGACGCCTCGCCCTTCCAGGGGCAGGTGGTGTGGGTGCCCGAGGGGCGCAGCACGTCATCCCGGACCGAGGCGCGCGGGAAGTAGGCGTTGCCCTCGACGGTGACGATGTCGTCGGACTCGGCGATGACGGTTCCGTTCCAGGTGGCGGTGGTCATGGACCGATCGTCCCCCAGTCGGCGGCGTCGCGCCGCGGCCCGCTCAGGAGGGCCGCCCGCCGGCGTCAGGAGTGCAGCAGGGCGAACGTGGCGACGGCGTGGGCGATCGCCGTGCCGTCCTGCTCCACGTCGGCCTCGCAGACGGTGAGGTGCTCGCCCCGGGTGCGGACCGAGGCGCGCACCGACACCGTCCCCGGCTTCCCGGGCCGCAGGTAGGTCACCGTCAGCTGGCTGGTCGCCGGGACGTCGCCCTCGCAGCTGACCGTGCGCACGGCCTGCCCCATCGCGGTGTCGACGAGGGTGGCGAGCACGCCGCCGTGCAGGGTGCCGGCCGGGTTGAGGTGCTCGCCGGTGACCTCGAGGGTCAGCCGGGCGCCGCCGTCGTCGGTGTCGTCCACCCGGATGCCCAGCGAGCCGGCGAAGCCGCCGGGCGTCGTGTCGTTCGCCATCGGCGGGCCCTACCCCGGCTACCGCGTCGCGAACTCGCCCGAGGGGTCGCCGACCGCTCTAGGGTGCGCGGCCGTGGCGATGCGGCGGAGGACCTGGCTGTGGCTGACAGCGGCGCTCGTGGTCGGAGCGCTGGCGGCCTTCGTGCTGGTCTGGTTCCAGCCGCAGAAGCTGTTCATCGACGACGAGGTGTCCGAGGCGCTGCCCTCGGTCAGCGTGCCGGCCACGGCGTCGTCCGCGCCGTCCGCGCCCGCCGCGCCCGCGGAGCCGGTCGACCTGGCCACCGGGAGCTTCGTCTCCCGCGAGCACGACACGGTCGGCACCGCCCGCGTCGTGCAACTGCCCGACGGGCAGGTGATCGTGCGGCTGGAGGGGTTCGAGACCTCGAACGGGCCGGCGCTGTACGTGTACCTGTCGCAGAACCCGGCCGACGGCACCGAGGCGGCCTTCGACGACGAGTTCGTCGACCTCGGCGCGCTCAAGGGCAACGTCGGCGACCAGAACTACGTCGTCCCTCCGGGTGTGGACGCCGTCGCGTTCACCAGCGTCGTCATCTGGTGCGACCGGTTCGACGCCGCGTTCGGCGCCGCGGACCTGGCCCCCGTCGCGGCCTGAGGCCTAGGCGCCGCCGTCGGCCAGGACCCCCAGCAGCCGGCGCAGCGTCGCCACGTCGCCGTCCTCGAGGTCGGCGGTCAGTGCGCCCTCGAACGCCGCGGCGGCGCGGCGGAGCCGGACGAAGAGGTCCTCCCCGGCCGCGGTCAGCAGCACCCGCTGCACGCGCCGGTTGTCCGGGTCCCGCCATCTCGTCACCAGCCCGGCCCGCTCCAGCCCGTCGAGGTGGTGGGTGAGCGTGGGCTGTCGGACCCCCACGACGTCGGCCAGCTCGGCCTGGCTGCCCGACTCGGCGGTGCGGACGGCGCGCAGCACCTGCCAGGTCGAGGTGCTGCCCCCGGCGGCGACGAGTGCGTCGTCCAGGGCCCGCGCCAGTGCCTTCGCCGTCCGGAACAGCAGGTCGGAGACGGGCTGTGGACTCACGGTCCGAGCTTAGACGTCTCAGGGTTCGACGTCTAAGGGAGCCGCGCGAGGAGGAGTCGGGCCAGGTCAGTGAGGTGTGCGGTGCCGGCCGGCTCCTCGGCGGCGGCCCGGAGCGCGGCCGCGAGCGGCGCCGCCACGGCGGGGGAGAGGGCGGCGATCCAGGCGCCGGAGGCGGCGCGGGCCTCGGCGACGTGCTCGGTGCTGCCGTCCGGGCGGAGGGCCACGACCTCGGGCCGGCTGGCCAGGAGTCCGGTGAGCCGCCAGTCGCCGGGCGTCGTCCGGGCGGCGAGGAGTTCCAGCCGGTCGGCGGCGGCGTGCAGCAGCTCGGCAGCGTTCACGGGCGGATGGTGCCCGCGACCGGGCCGGTGGTCAGGCAGGCTCGCGGCGCATCGGGACGTGCGGGATGCCGTCCTCGTCGTAGCCGGGGCCGCTGCGCCGGAAGCCGAAGCGCTCGTACCAGCCCTCGAGGTGGGCCTGGGCCCCCAGCGTGATGGGGAACCCGTCGCACAGCTCGATGCCTGCCTCGATCAGTTGCGCGGCCAGGCCGGCGCCGCGGTGCCCCGCGGCGGTTGCCACCCGGCCGATCGCCCGCGTCGCGCCGTCGTCCAGCACCCGGATGGTCGCCGCCACCGCACCGTCGACCTCGGCCCACAGGTGCAGCGTGGCCGGCTCGACGTCCCGCCCGTCGAGCTCGGGGTAGGGGCACTCCTGCTCGACGACGAAGACGTCGACCCGCAGCCGGCAGAGCGCGTAGACCTCGAACGGGGTCAGCTCGGCGAAACGGGCGGTGCGGAGCAGGGGAGTCGACACCGTCCCGTTGTAGCCCACCTCCTACGGGCCCGGCCGTCCGGCCGTCACCGGGCGGCCGGCGTCCCCTCGACGACGACGCGACCGGCCACCAGGACCGACACGCGGTCGGCGAGGCGGCAGGCCTCGTCGGGGTCCCGGGTGGCGAGCAGCACCGTCGTCCCGGCGCGGACGAGGGCGCGCAGCACCGCCGACACCTCGGCCCGGCAGTGCGGGTCCAGGTCCTGCGTCGGCTCGTCGAGGAGCACCAGGTCGGGGCGGACGACGATGCTGGCGGCCAGGTCGAGGCGCCGGCGCATGGCCGGCGTGTACGTGGCCATCGACCGGCCGGCCGCGTCGGAGAGCCCGAACCCAGCGAGCAGCTGGTGGGTGCGCTGCAGGGCCGCCGGCCGCGAGTAGCCGAGCAGCCGGGCGAGCTGCAGCAGGTTCGCGCCGCCGCTCACCTGCGGGTCGAACCCGGCCGAGCGCCCGGTGCTGCCCACGCGGGAACGCACCTCGGCGGCCTGGGTGACGACGTCGGCGCCGAGCACCCGCGCCGTCCCGCTGGTGGGCACGAGCAGGGTCGACAGGACCCGGAGCAGCGTCGTCTTCCCGGCCCCGCCGGGTCCGCAGACGGCGTGGATGCGGCCGGCCGGGACGTGCAGCTCCAGCCCGTCGAGGACCCGGACGCCGTCGACGACCACGACGAGTCGTTCGACCTCGACGGCCGGCTCCGGGACGTCCACCGCCACCAGCCACCTCCGGGGTGCGCCCGGCCGCGCCCCGGGTTCGACAGGCAGACGCCCGGGGAGGAGCGGACTCATCGGTCGCGGCTCCCTGTGCGGGTGTTCCTCGTCCTCTGGCGGTCCTGCAGGACCCGCAACGGGAGCGGAACACCCGCATCGCGGTGGCGGGCTAGCGGCCGCGCCCGTCGCGCATGCGCTGCACGATCGGGCTGCCGATCCACATCCAGCCGACCAGGACCGCGACGACGGCCGCGGCGACGACCGCCTGCGGCAGGCTGAAGAGCACGTCAGTAACGAGCAGGACGGCGGACGCGAGGGCCAGCGCCAGCACGGTCAGCCCGAGGAACGCGTTGCGGTTGCTCCGCCGCAGCAGGCCCTCCTTGTCGTGCTGGCGGAACAGTGCCCGGTGCTGCGCGGCCGGGGCGATCAGCAGGGCGGTGGCCACGACGGCGGCCATGAGGGTCACGAAGTAGACGTCGCGCTGGAAGTCGGTCATCCGCGACCCGCCCTGCTGGAACGGCACGACGAGCAGGAACGCGAAGAGGAACTGGACGCCGGGGAGCGCGACCCGCAGCTCGTTGAGCAGTTCCATGAGCTCGCGGTCGATCCGCTCGGCACGGCTCTCGTCCCGCCCGGCGGGGCTGTCGTCGTGGCCCCCGCCGTCCCGGTCCTGGGTCCCGCGTCCGGTGTCCGTCGCCGTCATCGCCACTCCTCTCCGTCCCCGTTCCCGCGGCCGCCACCGGTCCGGGGCCGGTTTATGCCCGCTATCCGGCGCCGACTCACCGTTCCGGACGCCGGACCCTGGGACGTCCACCGCGGTCCATCCCTCCGGGGGCGACTGCACCCGCCTCGTACCGTGGGAGCGTGGAGACGACGACCCTGCCCCCGCGCACGACCCTCGAGCTGGACGCCATGCGCGACGCCGGCCGGGTGGTCGCCGAGACCCTGGCGGCGGTGCGTGCGGCGACCGTCCCGGGCGTGAAGCTGCGCGACCTCGACGACCTGGCGCAGACCTGCATCCGCGAGGCCGGCGCCACGTCGTCGTTCCTGGGCTACAAGCCGGCGTGGGCCCCGACCGCCTACAACGGCGCGCTGTGCCTGTCGCCCAACGAGGTCGTCGTGCACGGCCGGCCCAGCGGCCGGCGGCTGCACGAGGGCGACGTGCTGAGCATCGACTGCGGCGCGATCGTCGACGGCTGGAACGGCGACGCGGCGATCACGCTGCTGGTGGGCGAGCAGACGAGTGAGGACGACGCACGGCTGGTCCGGGCCACGGAGGAGGCACTGGCCGCGGGCATCGCCGCGTCGGTCCCCGGGGCGACGCTGCTCGACGTGGCGACGGCGATCGACTCGGTGGCCCGCAGGTACGGGTTCGCCCACCTGCCCGACCACGGGGGCCACGGGATCGGCCGGTCGATGCACGAGCCGCCGTTCGTGCCGAACAAGCCGATGACGGGGCTGGACCGGGTGCGGCTCCAGGCGGGCAGCACGCTGGCGATCGAGCCGATGCTGCTCGCCGGCGAGGAGCGCTACAAGCACAAGAAGGACGGCTGGGCGGTGGTCACGGCCGACGGCCGGCGGGCCGCGCACGTCGAGCACACCGTCGCGGTGACCGACGACGGCCCGGTGGTCCTCACCACCGTCTGACCGGAGGGCGGGAGTGCAGGAATCCTGCACTCCCGCACTCCGACGTCAGCTGCCGATGCCGAGCGCGCTCTTGGCCTCGGCGACCAGGTGGAAGTGCCCGACCGCCCAGAAGGCGACGCCGGCCAGCACGAGGCCGCCGACGGTCACGACCGTCGAGCTCACCGGGTGCTGCTTGGCGTGCTTCCACGCGTCGGACGCCTTGCGACGGAACGTGGCGAACAGCCGCCGGGCCCAGTCGAACTCCGTCGACCAGACCCACAGGCCCAGCAGGACCGGCGGGATCGTCAGCGGACCGGGCAGCGCGGACAGCGCGATGCCCAGCAGCACGAAGAGCAGGCCGGCGACGAAGACGCCGATCCGCCAGGCCAGGTACGCCGGCCGGTTGCGCTGCAGCTTGTCGCGGAACGAACCGGGCTCCACCGGCCGCGGCTTGCCCAGGCCGTCGGAGCAGTCGGGGCAGACGCTCGCGCCCCGGCCCTGGTGGGAGACGTGCTCGTCCGCCGTGTTGCCGGAGAACGTGACGGCGCGGGTGTCGGTGCTGTGGGTCATGGAGTTCCTCCCCGTGGTGGTGCGGTCAGCGGGCGGCGATGCCGCGCGCGACCTCGCTGGGCCGCTGCTGCTCGCCGGCGTAGGAGCTCACGGCCACGAGCGCGCCGGTCAGAGCCGGGATCACCCACTGCAGCCGGTCGAGCTGTTCCTGGGCCGCGGCGACGTCGGCGCGCGTGCGCTTGCTGGGCTTGGTGCCGGACCTCGCGGGGCTCGCGCCGCCGCTGTTCACGATCTGACCGAGGCCGCGGCTGTAGGCGGTGACGCCGAGCGCGGCGACGGTCAGGGCGGTCTTGAGCACCGACATGCCGGCCACGCCCTGCTGCTGGGCGACCCGGCCGTTGTTGCCGGCCAGCTGGCCCACGCTGCCGACGATGTGGGCGCCGATGGCGGCGGCGTTGACCGGGGTCCAGCGGTTCCAGCCGGCGTTGGCGACGGCGCCGGTGCTGCCGCCACCGGCCTCGCCCGCAGCTGGGTTCAGGGCGACGGCGTTGGCGAGCGTGCCGCCGAACCAGGCAGCCAGTCCGAGGTCGTGCAGGGAGCGGGAGAGCGTGTTGCGCGCCATGGGGAACTCCAAGAGTGGGGAGCCCTCCACCTACCCGCCGGGCCCCGCGCTCACGCCCGTTGCGCGCAACCGATCAATGCCTCAGGTGCCGTAGCGGATCGCGGCCCGGGCCTTCGCCTTGGCCGCCTCGACCTCCCGGTCCTTCGGCGGTGCGGTGCTGACCAGCGCCTCCAGCAGTCGCGCGGAGGCCTCGGCCACCTCCGCCACGGCGCGGTCGAAGGCCTCGGCGTTGACCCGCGCGGGCTTCGTCGTCCCGCTGATCTTGCGGACGTACTGCAGCGCGGCCGCCGCGACCTCCTCGTCGGTCGCGGGAGGCGCGAAGTTCGACAGCGGGCGGATGTTGCGGCACATGCCGCGGACTCTAGGAGCGCCGTCCGACGAACGGCAGGGGGTCAGCGCGCCCGGCTGCTGCGCATCGCCCGGACCACGGTGACCGGCGTCCCCGCGTCCGGGACCCGCCCGCCGGCGAACTCGGCGTATTCCGGGGTCTCCCGGCCGACCAGCGCCAGCCGCCCCTCGGCGTCGGCGTGCAGGCCCCAGCCGTACCGCTTGCCGAGCGGCGATGCCCGCAGGCAGGCCTGGTCCTTCGCGAAGAACGCCTGCCGGGCGGCGGGGCGCTCCTCCTCGGGGATGCCGTGCCGCTCCGCGTGGACGGTGAAGAGGACGTCTGCCGAGGTGAGCTCGTACGGCCGGACGGCCAGCAGCCGGTGGGTCACCGCGGCGACCGACGGCTTCGCCGTGTCCGGGGGCACCGTGCCGGCCTCGGCCGGGCAGTCCTCGGCGACCGCGATGAACGTGTCCGTGTAGTCCACCTTCTCCACGCCGGGGAGGGTAGGGGCAGGGGACGACGGATCGGAGGGTGTGGTGACGGTGCTGCTGGTCGACGTCGCCAACGTGCTCGGCTCGCGGCCCGACGGGTGGTGGCGCGACCGGGCCGGCGCGACGGCACGGCTGCTGGCCCGGTTCGCCGGCCTGCCCGGGTGCACGCTGGCCGGACCGGACGGTGCACCGCTGCCCTGCACCGCCGTGGTCGCCGTCGTCGAGGGGGCGGCGCGCGGGGTCGCCGAACCGCCCGGCGTACGGCTGGTCCGGGCGACCGGGAGCGGGGACGACGCCCTGGCCGAGTACGCCCGGGCGGCCGCGGAGCCGCTGCTGGTGGTCACCGCCGACCGGGGGCTGCGCGCCCGGCTGCCGGCGGACGCCGGGGTCGCCGGGCCGGGCTGGTTGCTCGGGGTGCTGCCGAGTGAGACGTCCACGACCGGGTAGGGCACGACCCATGACCGGCCCCGCGGACCGCACCGCACCCCTGTCCGTGCTCGTCACCGGAGCCTCCAGCGGCATCGGCCGCGCAACCGTCCAGCGGTTCGCCCGCCGCGGCAGCTCCCTGCTCCTCGTCGCACGGGGCCGCGAGGCGCTGGAGGAGACCGCCCGCGAGGCGCGGGAGGCCGGCGCCGCGCAGGTGCTGGTCTGCCCGGCCGACGTCACCGACGCCGACGCGGTGGAGAACGCGGTGCAGACGGCGGTCGCACGCTTCGGCCGGCTGGACGTCGTCGTGCACGCCGCCCAGGTCATGGCCTACGGGCGGGTCGAGGACGTGCCGGGGGAGATCTACGAGGCCGTCGTCGACACCGCGCTGCACGGCACCGCCAACCTCGCCCGCACCGTCCTGCCGGTCTTCCGCGAGCAGCGGGCCGGGCACCTGATCGTCATCAGCTCGCTGCTGGCCGAGGTGACCGCTCCGCTGATGGGCAGCTACGTGGCGGCCAAGTGGGGCCAGCTCGGCCTGGTCCGCACGCTGCAGCAGGAGACCCGGGACCTGCCCGGCGTGCACGTCTCCGCGGTCTCGCCGGGCGGCGTGAACACCCCGATCTACTACCAGGGCGCCACCTACGCCGGCCGGGCCGGCCGCCCGCCCATCCCGGTCTACTCCGCCGACCGGGTGGCGCGCGCGGTGCTGGCCCGCCTGGAGCGGCCCCGCCGGCTCGTGCAGTCGGGGATCGCCAACCCGGTGGTGGTCGCCGGCTTCCGGCTGTTCCCCGCGGTGTACGACGCCCTGGTGGGTCCGCTGCTGCGGGTGTTCGCTCTGGCGTCGGACGACGAGCGGGGGCCGACCGAGGGCAACGTGCTCCGCTCCCAGCCCCGCGCCAACGCCACCGACGGTCGCTGGCGCGGCTTCTGACCGCTCACCAGCGGCCTGCACCCCCCTCGGGGAGGGCGGCCTCGAAGCCCTCGACGATCCCGGCGGCGACCTCGCGCAGCTTCACGTTCCGCCGCTGGGAGGCCAGCGTCAGCAGCCGGAACGCCTCCTCGGCGCGGCACCGCTCCTGCGCCATGAGCAGTCCGATGGCCTGGCCGATCGTGGTGCGGGAGTCCAGCCCACCGAGCAGCTGCTCGGCGCGGTCGTCGCCGTCGGCGATCCGCAGCGCCACGGCGAGGGCGCCGGTCGCCTGGGCGGCCCACCGCGTGGCGACCTCCTCGTCCCGGTCGGTGAAGGACCCCGGCTCGGTCGAGTAGAAGTTGAGCGCACCGCGGCTGCGCTCCTCGACTACCAGCGGCAGGGACAGGGAGGACCGGACCCCGACCTGCGCGGCCAGCGAGGGGTAGGGCCCCCAGCGGTCGTCGGCGGCCATGTCCGCCACCCGGACGACGACGCTCTCGCGCATCGCCTGCAGGCACGGGCCGTCGTCCAGCTCGTACTGGCGCTCGTCGGCGCGCTCGGCGAGCTCGTCGGTGCAGGCCACGGTGACCGCACCCGACCTGCGGGAGAGGGTGAGGCCGCAGGCGTCGGCGCTGGGCGTCTGCCGCGCGGCGAGCCGGACAAGGTCGGCCAGGAAGGCGTTGAGGTCGCCCGCTGCTGCGAGGAGGGCGAGGAGGTCGGCGTCATCGGGGACGGAGCTGTCCCCGAGGGTGTCCACCACGGGTCGTACTGCTCCTGATCGGAACGGTGCTGAGGCGGCCCACCCTTGGACCGCCGGGGAGTTTACGACGTTCTCGCGACGCCGGGGCTGCGGGTGTGAACAGCGTGTTCCGTTCCGTCGCCGCCCGTTGACCCCCTTCCCGGCCGGCGACACGCTGGCTCCTCCCGGGCCCGGGGGCCCGATCCCGGAGGCCGCCATGACCGCGGAACCGCACGCCCGCACCACCCCGCCCGCCACGGGCGGCGGGGCGGTCGATCCCGGCTACCTCGCCGCGCGGCAGCTGCGGTCGGGGACCGCCGGCTGGGTGCTGCTGGCCGGGTTGGGCGTCGCCGCGGTGATCTCCGGCGACTACGCGGGCTGGAACTTCGGGCTGGCCGAGGGCGGCTTCGGCGGACTGCTCATCGCCACGGTGCTGATGGGGGTGATGTACACGGCGATGGTGCTCGGGCTCGCCGAGCTGGGCGCCGCGTTGCCCACCGCCGGCGGGGGCTACACCTTCGCCCGCCGCGCCCTGGGTCCCTGGGGCGGGTACGCCGCCGGTGTCGCCGTCCTCATCGAGTACGCGATCGCCCCCGCGGCGATCGCCACCTTCATCGGCGGCTACGTGGAGTCCCTCGGACTGTTCGGGATCACCGACGGCTGGTGGGTGTACCTCGCGGTCTACGCCCTCTTCATCGGCATCCACCTGATGGGCGTGGGGGAGGCGCTCAAGGTGATGCTGGCGATCGCGGCGGTCGCCGTCGTCGGCCTGGTGCTGTTCCTCGTCGGTGCCGTGGGGGACGTCGACGGCGCCAACCTCACCGACATCGCGCCCACCGACGCCGCCGGGGCGTCGGAGTTCCTGCCGTTCGGGGTGCTCGGCATCTGGGCGGCCTTCCCCTTCGCGATCTGGTTCTTCCTCGCCGTCGAGTGCGTGCCGCTGGCCGCCGAGGAGGCCAAGGACCCGGCCCGGTCGATGCCGCGCGGCATCGTGGCGGCGATGGGCGTGCTGGGTGTGCTGGCGATCCTGATGCTGGTGGTCACGACCGGCGCCGGCGGTGCGCAGGTGATCTCGGAGAGCGCGAACCCGCCGGTGGACGCCCTGCAGGAGGGGGGCCTGCGGACCGTCGTCAACTACATGGGGCTCGTCGGCCTGGTCGCGAGCTTCTTCTCCATCGTCTACGCCTACAGCCGGCAGACCTTCGCCCTCTCGCGGGCCGGCTACCTGCCGCGGGCGCTGTCGGTGACCAACGCCCGCAAGGCGCCGGTGCTCGCCCTGGTCGTGCCCGGCGCGATCGGCTTCCTGCTCACCCTCACCGGGCAGGGGGCGGTGCTGCTCAACATGGCGGTCTTCGGCGCGACCGTGTCCTATGTCCTCATGATGGTCAGCCACATCGTGCTGCGCCGTCGGGAGCCCGGCCTCGACCGGCCCTACCGCACCCCGGGCGGGACGGCGACGACGACGGTGGCGCTCGTGCTGGCCGCTCTGGCCGTGGTCGCGACCTTCCTCGTCGACCCGCTGGCCGCCGTCCTGACGCTGGGGGCGTACGCGCTGTTCCTCGCCTACTTCGCGCTCTACAGCCGCCACCACCTCGTCGCCGCGGCACCGGAGGAGGAGTTCGCGGCGCTGGCAGCAGCCGAGGAGGACCTGCGGTGACCGCCCGCCGGGCGACCCTGGCCGGGCACACGTACGAGTTCCCGTCCCTGGTCGAGCTCATGGCGAAGGCCACGCCCGCGCGCTCCGGTGACGTGCTCGCCGGGTGCGCGGCGGAGTCGGAGGCCGAGCGGGTGGCCGCGCAGACGGTGCTGGCCGACCTCCCGCTGGCGACGTTCCTCGACGAGCAGGTCGTCGGCTACGACGAGGACGACGTCACCCGGCTGGTCCTCGACACCCACGACCCGGCCGCCTTCGCCCCGGTCGCCGCGCTGACGGTCGGGGCGTTCCGCGAGTGGCTGCTGGTCCGCGCCGCGGAGGGCGACGAGGCCGCGATCTCCGGCCTGGCCCGCGGGCTCACCCCCGAGATGGTGGCCGCCGTCTCCAAGCTCATGCGCAACGCCGACCTGGTCGCCGTCGGCCGGCGGACCCGGGTGGTCACGGGCCTGCGCTCCACGCTGGGCCTGCCGGGCCGGCTGGCCTCCCGGCTGCAGCCCAACCACCCCACGGACGACGCCGTCGGGGTGACCGCCTCGATCCTCGACGGGCTGCTGCACGGCTGCGGCGACGCGGTCATCGGGATCAACCCGGCGACCGACTCGCCGGCGCAGACCGTCGCCCTGCTCGAACTGGTCGACGCGGTCATCGCCCGGTACGAGATCCCCACGCAGTCGTGCGTCCTCGCGCACGTGACCACGACCCTGCGCGCGCTGGACGCCGGGGCGCCGGTCGACCTGGTGTTCCAGTCGGTGGCCGGCACCCAGGGCGGCAACGAGGGCTTCGGCGTCACCCTGGACCAGCTGCGCGAGGCCCGTGCGGGAGCGCTCGAGCTGGGCCGGGGGACGGTGGGGAGCAACGTCACCTACTTCGAGACCGGGCAGGGCTCGGCGCTGTCGGCCGACGCCCACCGCGGGATCGGCGGCGCGCCGGTCGACCAGCAGACGCTGGAGTGCCGGGCGTACGGGGTGGCCCGGGCGTTCGACCCGCTGCTGGTCAACACCGTGGTGGGCTTCATCGGCCCGGAGTACCTCTACGACGGCAAGCAGGTGATCCGCGCCGGCCTGGAGGACCACTTCTGCGGCAAGCTGCTCGGCCTGCCCATGGGCGTCGACGTCTGCTACACGAACCACACCGACGTCGACGGCGACGACACCGACACCCTCACCCTGCTGCTCGGGGCCGCGGGCTGTTCGTTCGTGATCGCCGTCCCGGGCTCGGACGACGTGATGCTGCACTACCAGTCGCTGTCGTTCCAGGACGTGCTCACCGCCCGGCAGGTGCTGGACCTGCGACCGGCGCCGGAGTTCGAGGCGTGGCTGCAGCGGATGGACCTGGTGGACGACGCCGGCCGGGTCCGCGAGCTGACGCCGGACGCACCGCAGGCGAAGGCACTCCTGGCGGCCGCGGTGGGGGCGCCCCGATGAGCGTCGTCCCCGGCGGCGACCCGTGGGCGGTGCTGCGGTCGGCGACCCGGGCGCGGGTGGCACTGGGGCGCGCGGGGGACGGGCTGCCCACCGCCCGGCTGCTGGAGTTCAAGGCGGCGCACGCCGCCGCGCGCGACGCCGTCCACACGCCGCTGGACCCCGCCGCCCTGCGCGCGGCGCTGCCCGGTCACGAGCTGCTCGAGGTGCACTCGGCTGCGCCCGACCGCAGCACCTACCTGCAGCGCCCGGACCTCGGCCGCCGGCTCGCCGAGGGGACCGAGCTGCCGGCGGGGGAGTGCGACGTGGCGATCGTCCTCGCCGACGGGCTCTCCCCCCGGGCGGTGCACGACCACGGCCCGGGTCTGGTCACCGCGGTGCTGGACCGGCTCGGCGGCTGGACGGTGGGCCCGCTCGTGCTCGCCACCCAGGCCCGGGTGGCGCTGGGCGACCCGATCGGCGCGGCCCTCGGCGCCCGGATCGTCGTCGTCGCCATCGGCGAGCGGCCCGGGCTGTCCAGCGCCGACAGCCTGGGCCTCTACCTCACCTGGGATCCGCAGCCGGGTCGCGCGGACAGCGAGCGCAACTGCATCTCCAACGTGCGGCCCCCGCACGGGCTCGGGTACGCCGAGGCCGCCGCCACGCTGGTCGCGTTGCTCGGAGCCGCCCGGGAGCTGGGCGCCTCGGGGGTGGTGCTCAAGGACGAGGGGCCGGCGCTCCCGGCCGCCGGAGGCTGAGCTCAGCCGAAGAACGCGTCCCCGGCCGCCTGGTCAGTCGGCGCCTCCCAGAACTCCGCGACCTTTCCATCGGAGTAGCGCACGATGTGGGCGCTGAGCGTTGACAAGTGGCGGTCCCCGCGATGGCCGGTCAGCCGGACGAGCGCGAGTCCGTGCTCGTCGTCGGCGCAGGCCTGCAGGAGTTCCACGCTAAAGCTCCCCTCGGTGAGCTCCATCGTGCGGGCGAACAGGCCCAGGACGGCATCACGCCCCTCGTAGGTGCCGGACAGCTCGTTGTCACCCGGCTCGTGCCAGCGGACGTCGGGCTGCCAGAAGTCGTCCAGCGCGGCGAGATCACCCTTGTCGAAGGCCTCGTACGCCATGCGCATGCGCTGGAGGTTGGGGTGCTCGGACATGGGTGCCTCCTCGGGACGTCCCCCGTGGCGCGCGTCAGCGTCGACCTCGCGGTGGTGGCCGGGAAGCGCCGGAGGACTCCCGCCGGTGTGGCGGTGGCCGAGCGTCCGTGCCCGCGGGCGGGCGGTCAGCGGCGGCCGCCGCCACGCTGGTCGGGCTGCTCGGCGCCGCCCGGGAACTGGGCGCCTCGGGGGTGGTGCTCGAGGACGAGGGGCCGGCGCTCCCGGCCGGTGCCGGGTGACGGCCCTCAGCCGATGAGGTCGTCCATCGCCTGCTGGTCGGTGGACGCCTCCTGGAACTCCACGATCCGGCCGTCCCGCAGCCGGCAGACGTGGGCGACGAGGACCTCCAGCGAGGTCTGCCCGCGGTGCGCGGTGGACGTCGCGACCACCACCGCGTCCGTGTCGTCGGCGAAGATCTTCCGCGGCTCGACGCGGAAGCTGCCCTCCGTGACCTCGAAGAGCCGGCCGAACATGTTGTAGACGGCCTGGCGGCCCTCGAACGTGCCCGACAGCTGGCTCCGGCCCGGGATCGTCCACCGGATGTCCTCGGCGAAGAGGTCGTCGAGGGCGGCGAAGTCGCCCTTGCCGAAGGCCTCGTAGCCACCGCGGAGCCGTGCGACGTTGGGGTGCTCGGACATGACTGCCTCCTGGGGACGTCCCCCGTGGCGCGCGTCAGCGTCGACCTCGCCGTGGGGGCCGGGAAGCGCCGGAGGACTCCCGCCGGTGTGGCGGTGGCCGAGCGTCCGTGCCCGTGGGCGGGCGGTCAGCGTCGGCGCAGGAGCTGCCGCAGGCGGCCGACGGCACCCGGGCGGGACGGCGACGCGAGCGGCGGGTCGGCGGGCTCCGGGTCGGCGGCCAGGGTGGCGTGCCGCTCGTGCAGCCGGTTACGGACGTCGTCGGGCGTGTAGGCCCGGCGCTGGCGCTCGTTGCGGGCCAGGACCGCCCCGGTCGCCGCGACTCCGGCCAGGCCGGCGAGTCCGAGGAGCTTCCAGACGGGTTTCCGGTTCCGCTTCGCAGGGGCCACGGTCGCCTAACGTAGCCGCGTGACCTCGCCCCGCGCGCTGCCGTTCGCCGAGGCCGTCGAGCTGACCCGCACCGGCGACGTGTGGGTCTTCCGCGGTGCCTCGATCGCCGACCGTGCGATCCGCGCCGTCACCAACGCGCCGGTCAACCACGTGGGCATGGCGGTGGTGCTCGAGGACCTGCCGCCGCTGCTGTGGCACGCCGAGCTCGGCCGGTCGCTGCCGGACGTGTGGACCGGGCAGCACCAGCGCGGCGTCCAGTTGCACGACCTCGCCGACGCCGTCCGCACCTGGCGGCAGCGCTACGGCCAGTCGGCGTGGCTGCGCCAGCTCGTCGGCCCGGCCGACGACGGCGGGGTGACCGCGGAGATGGAGGACGCCGTCCTGCGCACGGTCGCCCGCTTCGACGGCCGGCCGTTCCCCACGACCCGCGGCCTGGTCACCGGCTGGCTCAACGGCCGGGTGCGCCGCGGCACGGCGGCCGAGACGGTCTTCTGCGCCGAGCTGGTGGCCTCGACCTACACCGCCATGGGGCTCCTGCCGGCCGACCGCCCGCGCAACTGGTACGACCCGGGCAGCTTCTGGTCCGGCGACGACCTGCCGCTGCTGCAGGGCGCGACCCTGGGGCCGGAGATCCCGGTCGACGTCCCCGCCGCTCCCTGACGCCGCTCTGGACGCGGCCCGCGCCATGCCCTAGAGATGTCCGGCATGCGTGACATCCGCGAGGTGCCGGCCGAGGAGTACTGGGACGAGCTGCGCCGGCGGTGGGGCGGGCTGCTCAGCTACCGCTACATCGGCGCCCAGTTCGCGTCGATGAACACGAACATCGCCGACCCGTCGGTCGCCGTCCGGTCCGACATGCGCAACGCCGCGGGCGGGATCGCGACCGCGCCGCTGTCGATCTGCGCGCCGGGCGGGATCGCCCGCAGCGACCTGGAGGCGGTGCCGAACCCGGTCATCCACTCGATGCAGGTCCTCGACGACGCCCGCGACGTGCGGCGGGTGCTCGTCGTCGACTCGGTGAGCCTGCACGAGGGCCGCCGCATGGGGTACTCGCGGACCAAGATCGTGGACGCCGACGACCGCGACCGGGTGATCGCGCTCATCGAGTCGCAGGGCGCCTCGATCGGCGACGTGCCGGCCGGGCTGGGCCGCTTCGACGACGACCCGGTCGACCACATCGAGGACTCGCCCGACCTGCCGCCGCTGTGGCAGGTCTTCGGCGGCAGCCGCCGCGCCGACGGGCACTGGGTCCTCGGCGAGCTCACCGTCGAACTGGCCTCACCCGACGCGGCCCTGCACATCGGCCCCCAGCACGTGATCCTCGAGGCGGCCGCCGTGGACCTCGCGGCACAGGCCGCCGGCACCGACCGGCTGCAGGTCTGGAGCAAGACGGTCATGCACCTGGCCCGCGGCAAGGTGGGCCCGTTCCGGGTGGACGGCACGACGTCGCGCGGCGGCGACGGCAGCGACCGCATCGGCGTCCAGCTCACCCTGCACGACGAGGGCAACGGCGACCGTGCGGTCACCTCGGCCGCGTTCGTCCTGGCTCCCGCGCGGGCCTAGGCCGGGGCCGCGATCCTCCGCACGGGGTGGGGAAATCGTCGTACCCGGGTGCCAGTCTCGTCCTGCAGGGGTACGGCACATCGAGGCTCCTCCCGGCGTTGACCAGAGTGCGGCAGGAGCACCGCGGGAGGTCGCCATGAGCAGCGTCCACTGGTTCGGTCCCGACATCGCCGGTGACCTGGTCGCCGTCGCGTACACCACCGGCGCCGCGGCCCCCCGGGAGATCCGCATCCGGCCCGAGCTCTACGCGCGGATGGTCGCCCAGCTGCCGCCGGGGATCCGGCCGACGGTGGCCGACCGGCACCTCATCGGCGCCTGGCCGGGCGTGCCGGTGGTCGTGGACCCCGCACTCCCGGAGGCCCCGGGCTTCGAGGTCGTCCGCGCCCGGCCGGGGGCCACCGCCGCCTAGAGCCGGGGCCGGACGAGCGCCGGCTCCCCGAGGTGGACCACCCGGTCGTCCGGCCCGGTCACCGCGTCGTCGTGGGTCACGCACACCACGACCTGGCCGGCCAGCGCGGTCCGCAGGTCGGCGACCAGCGCGGCAGCGGTCGGCGGGTCGAGGTGTGCGGTCGGCTCGTCCAGCAGGACCACGTCCCGCTCGGCCAGCAGCGCCCGGGCCGCGGCCAGCCGCCGCCGTTCCCCGCCGGACAGCGCCGTCCCGCCGGCGCCGACCGGGGTGTCGAGCCCGTCGGGGAGCGTCGCCAGGAGCCCGCCGAGGCCCGCCGCGGTCAGGGCGGCGCGCATCCGGGCCTCGCCGGCCGAGCCGGTCAGCTCCCCGCGCGGCGCGGCGAGCGCGAGGTTGGCGCGGATCGAGGAGGCGAACACGTGCGCCTCCTGCGGCAGCCAGGCCATCGAGGACCGCACGTCGTCCCCCGCGAGGCCGGCGGTGTCGGCGCCGCCGAGCGCGTACCGCCCGCTGCGGGGGCGCAGCGCCGCCATGAGGACGGCGAGCAGGGTCGACTTGCCCGAGCCCGACGGTCCGCGGACGACCAGCCAGCCGTCGGTCCCGGCGCGGGCGTCGAGGTCGCGCAGGACGTCGGGGCCGCCCGGCCAAGCCGCGCGCAGCTCGTCGACGACGAGGTCCCGCGGCCGCGCCGGGGCAGGAGCCGGATCGGCGGGGTCGGTGGGTACCGGTGCGGTCAGCACCGCGTCGAGGCGGCGGTGGGCGTCGGCGAGGGCGCCGCGCCGCTGCAGTGCCCCGACCAGGCCCGACAGCGGCTCGGCCAGAGCGAGTGGAGCCAGGGCGAGGACGGCGAGGGCAGGTCCGGCGACCCCCTGCGCGGCCGCGACCGCGGCGGCGGCGACGGCGGCGCCGCCGGTGCCGAGGCCCACCAGGGCGGTGCCGAGCGCGGCCGCGCGGGCCGCGGTGGCCGACACCCGTCCGCGCCGGAGGTCGAGGGCGCCGAGGTCGGCCGCGGTCCGGGCGGCGAGGCCGTGGGCCCGGAGGTCGGGGGCGCCGACCAGCACCGTCGTCGCCTCGCGCAGGGCCGCCACCCGCAGGTCGCCCTCCTCGCGGGCCGCGCCGGCGTCCACCCGGCGGTGCGCCAGCAGCACCCCCACCACCGTCATCCCCACGACCGCTGCCACGACGACCGCGGCGGGAGGGGAGAGCAGCGCCAGGGCGGCGACGGTGCCGGCGGTGACCGTGCCGGCGACCAGCGCCGGGGGCAGCACCCGAACGGTGAGGTCCTGGACCAGTCCGACGTCCCCGACGACGCGGGCCAGGGCGGTGCCCGGCGTCCGCTCCGCGGCGATGCCCTGAGCCGCGAGTGCCCGCCAGATCCGCACCCGCAGGTCGGCGGCCTGGCGGAGCGCGGCGTCGTGCGCCGTCATCCGCTCCAGCCAGCGCAGCACGGCGCGCCCGATGCCGAACAGGCGGACGCCGACGATCGCCACCATCAGCGTGAGGATCGGCGGCATGCCGGCCGCCCGGACGATGAGGTAGCCCGACACCGCGGTCAGCGCGACGCCCGCGCCGGCCGATGCCGTCCCGGCGAGCACTGCGCGCAGCAGCGCCGTCCGCGGCCATCCACCGCTCTGGTCCCGCCCGGTCTCCTCGACGAGATCTGCACTCTCGTCGTCATGAGGGGCTGATGCCGACGACTGTGCAGATCTCGTCGAGGGGACGGCCGGGGCAGCAGCGGGCGCGCCGGCGGGGGACGACAGCTCCACCGTGCGGTCGGCGAGCGCGGCCAGGACGGGGTCGTGGGTCACCAGGACGACCGTGACGGTGCCCCGCAGCGCGGCGAGCACGGCGGCGACCCGCTCGGTGGCGGCGGCGTCGAGGTGCGCCGTCGGCTCGTCGAGGAGGAGCAGCCGGGCGCCGCGGCGGACCCGCACCAGGGCGCGGGCGAGCGCGACCCGCTGCAGCTCGCCGGGGGAGAGGGTCTCGCACGCCCGGCCGGCCAGCGGGGTGGCGTCCACCCGGGCCAGCGCCTCGATGACGTGTGCCTCGGCGACGACCTCGTCGATCCCCGGCTCGGCGCCCGCGTGGCGGCGCAGTTCGTCGGCGACCGTGGCCGCGGTGGTGCGCGGGTGCTGGGGGACCCAGGCGACGGCGTCGGCGGGCACCCCGGCCACCGTTCCCGCGACGTCGGCGGACGGCGGCAGCACCCCGGCCAGCGCCGCGAGCAGCGTCGACTTGCCCGAGCCGCTGGGGCCGCGGAGCGCGACGAGCTCGCCCGGTCGCACGTCGAGGTCGGCGGGCGGCAAGGCGGGGACCCCGCGGCCGGGGAAGCGGACGGTCAGCCCGCGGACCGCGACGTCGGCGCCGCGCGGGTCGTCGTCGGGTCCGGCGGGAGCGGGCACGGACTCCCCGTCGTCGGCCGCGAGCACTGCCCGGGCCTCCGCGGCGGCGAGCGTGGCGGCCTCGGTGGCGTGGTGCGCCGAGCCCAGCGCGCGCAGCGGGGCGAACGCCTCGGGCGCGAGCAGCAGCGCGGTCAGGGCCACGGTCAGCGGGAGGGAACCGTCGACCAGCCGGATGCCCGCCGTGACCGCGACCAGCGCCACCGACAGCGTGGCGATCAGCTCCAGGACGAGCGAGGAGAGGAACGCCAGCCGCAGCGTGGCCAGGGTCCGGCGCCGGGCGGCCTCGCCCAGCTCGGCCAGCGCGGTCACCTGGTCGGCGGCGCGGCCGAGCCCGACCAGCACCGGCAGGCCGCGGACCAGCTCGGCGACGTGTGCGGCGATGCGGTCCAGCGCCCGTGCCGAGGCCGTCGTCCCGTCGCGGGTGGTCAGCCCGACCAGGACCATGAACAGCGGCACCAGGGGGAGGGTGACCGCCACGAGCGCCGCCGACAGCAGGTCGGTCGCGGCGAGCACGGCCAGCAGGGCCGGGGGCACGACGAGGGTCTGGGCCAGCGCCGGCAGGTAGGTGGTCAGGCCCGGGGCGAGGTCGGCCAGCCGGGTGGTGGCGAGGACCGCGGCCGGTCCGGCGCCGCCCGCGGCCTCGACGGCGGCGGGGGAGCCGGCCAGCCGCGTCAGCAGCCGCGCGCGCAGCTCCTGCTCGGCGCGGCGGGCGTCACGGGCGGCCAGCAGCTCGCCGACCGCCCCGGCGCCCGCCCGCAGCGCCGCACCGGCGGCGGCGAGGACCAGCGGCGGCAGCACACCGCCGTCGGCGAACCCCGCCGCCCGGGCGACGGCATGGGCGAGGCCGGTCGCCAGCAGCACGAAACCCGCCGTCTGCGCCAGTGCCGCCAGCGCCGAGCGGACCAGCGTGCCGCGCACCCCGGGGACGCCGTCGAGCGCCGCCAGCGGTCCCCGAGAAGAGCCTTTCGCGCGCGAAACGCTCCTCACGCGGGCACCTCGGCGTCGGCGGTGTGCTGCGGCTCGGCGGTCAGCCGCTTCCGGAACACCCAGTAGGTCCAGGCCTGGTAACCGAGCACCACCGGCAGCCCGATCCCGGCGGCCCAGGTCATCACCGTGAGCGTGTAGTCGCTGACCGAGGCGCTCGCGACCGTGACGTCGAAGGCGGCGTCGACCGTCGACGGGACGACCACGGGGTAGGCCGCGCCGAAGATCGTCGCGGCGGCCGCGACCAGCATCGCGCCCCAGGCGGCGAAGGCCTGCCCCTCGCGGCCGACCCGCAGCCGCGTCCAGGCGACGACGACCGACAGCGCGGCGACCAGCCAGAGCACCGCGGTGGCGGTCGTGCCGTACCGCAGGTGCACCAGGCCGGCCCACGCGAGCAGCGGCACGGCCGCGACCGGCGCCCAGCGCAGCGCGAAGGCGTGCGCCGCCGCCCGGATCGGGCCGTCGGTCTTGAGCGCGAGGAACACCGCGCCGTGCACCAGCGAGTAGCCGAGCACCGCCACCGCGCCGAGGAGGGCCGGCCAGCCGAGGCCGGCGAAGGGACCGCCGACCCGGGTGCCGTCGACGTCGATCGGCAGGCCCAGGGTGGTGGCCCCGAGCGCGGCACCGATGCCGAGGGCGGCGATCAGCGAGCCGGCGGTGATGACCCGGGTCCACGTCGCGTCCCAGGCCTCGGTGTGGTGCGAGTGCCGCCACTCGAAGGCGACCGCCCGGATGATCAGCCCGAACAGCACCAGCACGAACGGCAGGTACAGCGCGGGCAGCCAGGTGGCGTACCAGCCGGGGAAGGCGGCGAACACCGCGCCGACGGCGGTGATCAGCCAGACCTCGTTGCCGTCCCAGAGCGGGCCGATGCTGCGCAGCATCACGTGCCGGTCGGCGGTCCGGCGGCCGAGCACCGGGAGCAGGGCCGCGACGCCGAAGTCGAAGCCCTCCAGCAGGAGGAAGCCGGTCCACAGCAGGGCGACGGCGGCGAACCAGACGGTCTGCAGGTCCATGGTGGGATCCCCGATCAGTACGCGAAGGAGAGGACGTCGTCGTCGGCGCGGGAGTCGCGGCCGCCGGGGACGTCGTCGTCCGGCGGGCCCTCCGGCGGCGAGCCCGGCACCGGGGCGCCGTCGCCGGTCGTGATCCCGCGGCGGACGAAGCGGGTGATCAGCCACAGCTCGACGACCGCCAGTGCGCCGTAGACGAGCGTCAGCCCGATCAGCGAGGTCCACACCTCGCCGGTGCTGACTCCGGGGCTCACGGCCTGGGCGGTGAAGAAGTACACCTGCTCGCCGACCGGGACGTCGGGGTTCGGGTAGACGACGAAGGGCTGGCGGCCCATCTCGGTGAAGATCCAGCCGGTCGCGTTGGCGACGAACGGTGCGGCGACGGCGAGCAGCGAGCCGTAGACACCGATCCGCGAGGTGGGCACCCGGCCCTTCCGGGTCGCCCACAGGGCGTAGGCCGCGACCCCGGCCGAGACCGCCCCCATGCCGATCATCAGCCGGAAGCTCCAGTAGGTGACCGCGAGCAGCGGGGTGTAGTCGATCGGCCGGCCGGCGCGGTCGCCGAACGAGGGGTCGTCGGGGTAGTTCTCGCCGTAGACGGCGGCGTACTCCTCCTGCAGCTCGTTCACGCCCGGCACGGCGGTGGAGAAGTCGCCGTGGGCGAGGTAGCTGAGCAGGTAGGGGACGGTGAACGAGTGGACGTCGTCGCACTCGTTGGAGCCGGCCTTGCCGAAGGCGAAGACCGAGAACGACGCGGGCGCCTCGGTCTCGCAGAGCGCCTCGGCCGAGCTCATCTTCAGCGGCTGCTGCTGGTACATGAGCTTGCCCTGCCAGTCACCGGTGACGGCGACGAGCACGAAGGCGGCCAGCGACACGAACCCGCCGAGCCGGACCGACTTCCGCCACACGGAGTGGTCGACGTCCGTGGTCGGCCGCTCGGCGAGCTTGCGCTTCCGCAGGTGCCACAGGCCGATGCCGACGAGCAGGGCGCCGGCGACCATCAGCGCGGCGACGATCGCGTGGCTGAAGGCGGCCAGCGCGGTGTTGTTGGTCAGGACCGCGCCGAAGTCGACCTGCACGGGGCGTCCGTCGTCGCCGACCTCGACGCCGACCGGGTGCTGCATCCACGAGTTGGCCGCGATGATGAAGTACGCGCTCACGATCGAGCCGATCACCGCGGCCCAGAGCGCCGCCAGGTGCAGCTTCTTCGGGATCCGGCCCCAGCCGAAGATCCACAGGCCGAGGAAGGTCGACTCGAGGAAGAAGGCCAGCAGGGCCTCCAGCGCCAGCAGCGAGCCGAACACGTCGCCGACGAAGCGCGAGTACTCGCTCCAGGCGAGGCCGAACTGGAACTCCTGGACCAGGCCGGTGGCCACGCCGAGCGCGAAGTTGATGAGGTAGATCCGGCCCCAGAAGCGGGTCATCCGCAGCCACTCGGGCCTGCCGGTGCGCACCCACATCGTGTGCATGACCGCGACCAGGACGCCGAGCCCGATGGTCAGCGGGACCATCAGGAAGTGGTAGACGGTCGTGATCCCGAACTGCCAGCGGGCCACGTCCAGGGTGTCCATCCCCATCAGGTCCACCGGGGTCTCCTCGTCCGTTGCGATCCGACGTACTATTTCTACGCCGCGTAGAAGTCGAGTTCTACACGCCGTAGAAATTGCTGGTGTGATCCGGCGGACAGGAGGAGCCGATGGCCTCGCTGGGCGACCTCGAGCGCACGGTCATGGAGCACCTGTGGGGTGCCGCCGGGCCGCTGGCCGCGACCGACCTGCGCGATGCCCTCGCCGACCGCGGGCTGGCGCTCACCACCGTGCACACCGTCCTGGGTCGGCTGGAGCAGAAGGGCTTCGTCGCCCACGACGAGGCCCGCCCACGCCGCTTCCGGCCCACCGCCACCCGCGAGCAGCACGCGGCCGAGCTGATGCACGAGGTGCTGGGGCAGGCCGGGGACCGGCAGGCGGTGCTGGCCCGGTTCGTCGGCAGCGTGGACGCCGAGGAGGCCGCTCTCCTGCGCCGGCTTCTGGCCGGCACGGACCCCACCCCGGCCTGACGTGCTGCCCGCCACGGCGGTCGCCCTCGCGGTGCTCGCCGCACTGCTGGCGTGGCCGGTGCCGGCGCTGCTCGGCCGGGCGCGCTGGCCGGCCCGCGACCCGCTGGCCGCGCTGATCTGCTGGCAGGCGATCGGCCTGGCCGGTGGGCTGTCGATCGTCGGCGCGCTGCTGGTGCACGGCCTGGCGCCCTGGGGCCACTCGCTGCCGGAGGCGGCGTGGCACGTGGTCACCGGGGTCCCGGCGAGCGGGGAGGTGCGCGGCGACCACTGGGTGGCGCTGACCCTCGCCGGGGTCCTCGTGGTCGAGCTGCTCGGGGTGCTGGCGCTGTCGTGGTGGCGGACCGCGCGGACCCGCCGCCGGCACCGGGAGCTGCTCGAGGTCGTCGTCCGGCCGGCCGCCACGGTGCCCGACGCCCGGCTGCTGGACACCCCCGCGCCGGTGGCGTTCTGCATCCCGGGCGCCCGCCCGCTGCTGGTGCTGTCGGCGGGCATGGTCGCCGAGCTCGACGACGACCAGCTCGCCGCCGTCGTCGCCCACGAGCGGGCGCACCTGCGCGAGCACCACCACCTCTACCTGCTGCCGTTCCTCGCCTGGGAGGCGGCGCTGCCGGTCCTGCCGGCGGCCGGGCGGGCCCACGCGGCGGTGCGGACCCTGGTGGAGATGCGGGCCGACGACGTCGCCCTCGCCGCGCTCCCGGGGCGCGATCCGCGGAGGACGTTGGCCCGGGCGATCGTGGCCGCCGGGACCGCGGGTGGAACGGCAGTGCCGTCGGGAGCGCTGGCGGCCGCCGGCAGCGCCGTCGCCGCGCGGGTGCGCAGGCTGCTGGAGCCGCCGGCGCCGCTGCCGGACGCCGTCCGCGCCGCCGTCCTGACCGCGGCCGGGCTGCTGCTCGCCGTCCCGACCGCGCTGCTGCTCCTCCCCGCTCTGGCCTAGGACCGGCCGAGGCGGGCCACGGAGGTGAGGGAGGTCACTAGGGTCCGGGCCCCGTTGCCGGATCTTGGAGATGTCTCGTGAAGCTCGCCTTCGGCCTGCCCAACCTCATCCAGCTCAAGGCCCTGACCCGGCCGTGGGAGTACGGGGTCACCGGCGCCGACCAGACCCGCCTGGCCCGCTGGGCGGACTCCCTGGGCTACGAGATGATCTCCGTGCCCGAGCACCACGTCATCCCGGCCGACCACGTCGAGCTCTCGGGCGAGCACTACTTCAGCGCCTACTCGAGCATGGGGTACCTGGCGGGGGCGACCGAGCGGATCCGGGTCAACTCCTCCATCGCGCTCCTGCCGCTGCAGCACCCGATCGTCACCGCGAAGGCACTGTCGAGCATCGACTTCCTGTCCGGCGGCCGGGTCACGGTCACCTTCGGGGTGGGGTGGCTGAAGGAGGAGTTCGACCTCCTGGGCGTTCCGTTCGGCGAGCGGGGTGCGCGGGCGGAGGAGTACGTCCAGGCGATCATCGCGCTCTGGACGGAGGAGAAGCCGGCGTTCGAGGGGAGGTACGTGTCCTTCCGCGACGTCGCCTTCGCCCCGCGGCCGGTGCAGCAGCCGCATCTGCCGATCTGGTTCGGCGGCGACGCGGATGCGGTACTGCGCCGCACGGCGCGCCACGCGTCGGGCTGGTGGCCCTTCCTCACCCCGCCGGAGCAGATCCCGGAGAAGCTCGACTACATCCGGTCGCAGCCGGACTACAACGGCCGGCTGGACGAGGTCTTCTACTCGGTCAGCACCCGGTCCGTCGGGGACGGGCACACGGTCGAGGACAACCCCTACGTCCACGACGGGATGTCCAAGGAGGAGTTGATCGACCAGCTCGGCTGGCTGGCCGGGCTGGGTGTCACGATCAGTGGCGTCCCGATGCCGGCGGAGGTCGCCTCCGTGCAGGAGTACCTCGACCACACCCAGTGGGTCGCCGAGGAGATCATGCCCGCGATCGCCTGAGGCGGTCCCGCCGTCCCCTGAGGAGCATTTCGCGCGCGAAAGTGCAGGGACTTTCGCGCGCGAAACGCTCCTAGACGGGGAGGGCGGCGGGGAAGTCGACGCCGGTGAGCTCCGCCGACGCGGTCCACAGCCCGGCGGCCAGGTCGGGGTCGCTCGCGGCGGGGCTGCGGCCGACCAGCGTGGGCCGGCCCCGGGTCCCGCCCAGCTTGCTCGGCCCGGCGTAGCCCCCGCCGGGGAGCTCCAGCGTCGCGGCGAACAGCGTGGGCAGCGCGCCCTCGGCGGCGCTCGTGGCGACCACCCGGTTGGCCACGGACATCACCGCGTTCCAGGCGGCGCTGCCGGTGTGGCTCTGCAGGTTCGTGGCCGAGTAGCCGGGGTGGGCGGCCAGCGCCCGGAGCGTCGAGCCCGAGGCGGTCAGCCGGCGCTGCAGCTCGAGGGTGAACAGCAGGTTCGCCAGCTTCGAGGCCGCGTACGCGGCGGTGGGGGAGTAGGAGCGGGTGCGCCAGTGCAGGTCGGCCAGGTCGATCCGGCCGGTCAGGTGGGTGGCCGAGGAGACGGTGACGACGCGATCGGTGAGGTGCGGCAGCAGCAGGTTGGTCAGCGCGAACGGGCCGAGGTGGTTGGTGCCCAGGTGGCTCTCGAAGCCGTCGACGGTCTCGCCGGCCGGCACCCACATCACGCCGGCGTTGTTGACCAGCACGTCGAGCGGGCCGCTCCACCCCGCGGCGAACTCGCGCACCGAGGCGAGGTCGGCCAGGTCGAGGCGCCGGACCTCCGTCGAGCCCGGCAGCGCGGCGGCGGCCGTCTCGCCCTTCGCGACGTCGCGGACCGCCAGCACCACGTGCGCCCCGGCGGCGGCCAGCGCCCGGGCGGTCTCCAGGCCCAGTCCGCTGTTCGCGCCGGTCACGACCGCGGTGCGGCCGGCCTGCGAGGGGATGTCGCGGGGAGTCCAGGAGCTCGTCATGCCGACCGAGCGTAGGCGGGGTCGGCCGGGCGGCCCCCGGGCAGCGGCAGGGCGGCGTCCCGGTTCTCCGCCAGCGGCGCGAAGCCGCGCAGCCGGAGGCTGTTGGTCACCACGAACACCGAGCTGAACGCCATCGCGGCACCGGCGATCATCGGGTTGAGCAGACCGGCCACCGCGAGCGGGATGGCGGCCACGTTGTAGGCGAACGCCCAGAACAGGTTGCCCTTGATGACGGCGAGCGTGCGGCGGGCCAGCCGGATCCCGTCGGCGGCGGCGCGCAGGTCCCCGCGGACCAGGGTCAGGTCGCTCGCCTCGATCGCGACGTCGGTGCCGGTGCCCATCGCCAGGCCGAGGTCGGCCTGGGCCAGGGCGGCGGCGTCGTTGACGCCGTCGCCGACCATGGCGACGACCCGACCCTCGTCCTGCAGCCGCCGGACGACGTCGACCTTGTCCTGCGGCAGCACCTCGGCGACCACCTCGTCGATGCCCACCTCGGCGGCGACGGCGCGGGCGGCGCGCTCGTTGTCGCCGGTCAGCAGGACCGGTCGCAGCCCCAGGTCGCGCAGCTGACGGACGGCGGCGGCCGACGTCGGCTTCACCGTGTCCGCGACGACGACCAGCCCGCGGGCGGCGCCGTCCCAGGCGACGGCCACGGCGGTGCGGCCGGCTGCCTCCGCGGCGGCGCGGGCCGCGCCCAGCTCGTCGGGCAGGGCCACCGACCAGTCGGCGAGCAGCCGGGGCCGGCCGACGACGACGGCGTGCCCGTCGACGGTCCCGGTGACGCCCAGGCCCGCCACGTTGGCGAAGTCCGCGACGGAGGGCAGCGGACCCCGGTCGGCCGCGGCCCGGGCCACGGCCTGCGCGATCGGGTGCTCGGATGCGGCCTCCAGCGCCCCGGCGATCCGGAGCACGGTCGCGGCGTCCTCCCCGTCGGCCGCGACGACGTCGTGCACGGTCATCCGCCCCGTCGTCACCGTGCCGGTCTTGTCGAGGACGACGGTGTCGACCCGGCGGGTGGACTCCAGGACCTCCGGGCCCTTCACCAGGATGCCCAGCTGTGCCCCGCGGCCGGTGCCGACCATCAGCGCCGTCGGCGTGGCCAGCCCCAGCGCGCACGGGCAGGCGATGATCAGGACGGCGACCGCGGCGGTGAAGGCGGCGGGCAGGCCGGCCCCGGCGCCGATCCAGAAACCGAGGGTGGCCACCGCGAGGGTGAGCACGATCGGGACGAAGACCGCGGAGATGCGGTCGGCCAGACGCTGGACGTCGGCCTTGCCGTTCTGCGCGTCCTCGACCAGCCGGGCCATCTGGGCGAGCTGGGTGTCCGCGCCGACCCGGGTCGCCCGGACGACGAGCCGGCCGCCGGCGTTGACGGTACCGCCGGTGACCGCGTCGCCGGCCCCGACCTCGACGGGCACCGGCTCGCCGGTGAGCATCGAGGCGTCGACGGCGGAGCTGCCCTCGGTCACCACGCCGTCGGTCGCGATCTTCTCCCCGGGACGGACGACGAAGAGGTCCCCGGCGCCGAGCTGCGCGGCGGGCACCCGACGCTCGACCCCGTCGCGGAGGACCGACACCTCCTTGGCGCCGAGCTCCAGCAGGGCCCGCAGCGCCGCGCCGGACCGCCGCTTGGACCGCGCCTCGGCGTAGCGGCCGGCGAGCAGGAACGCCGTCACGCCGGCGGCGGCCTCGAGGTAGATGTTCCCGCTGCCCTCGCCGCGCTCCACGGTGAACGAGAAGGGGTGGGTCATGCCCGGCGTCCCGGCGGTGCCCCAGAACAGGGCGTAGAGCGACCAGGCGAAGGCGGCCAGGGTGCCGAGGGAGACCAGCGTGTCCATGGTCGCGGCGCCGTGCCGCAGATTGGTCCACGCGGCGCGGTGGAACGGCAGGCCGCCCCACACGACGACCGGCGCGGCCAGGGTCAGCGAGAGCCACTGCCAGTACTCGACCTGCAGCGCCGGGACCATCGCCATCGCGACGACCGGCACGCTCAGTGCGACCGACACCAGCAGTCGGGTCCGCAGGGCCGTGTCGGGGTCCTCCTCGGCCGGCGCCTCGGGTTCCGGCCTGGGCAGCGCGGCCGTGTACCCGGTCTTCTCGACAGTGGCGATCAAGTCCTCGGGCGTGACGCCGCCCTCGACGGTCACCCGGGCCTTCTCGGTGGCGTAGTTGACGGTGGCGGTGACGCCGTCCATCCGGTTGAGCTTCTTCTCGACCCGGGCGGCGCAGGAGGCGCAGGTCATGCCGCCGATCAGCAGCTCGACCTGGGCGGGGGAGTCAGCCACGGGTCGCCTCCACGGTGAACTCGGCGGTGCGGACGACGTCGCCGTGCCGGAAGTCGAGGAACAGCCGGTAGGTGCCCGCGGCCGGGGCCGTGGTGGCGAAGGCGACGTCCGGACCGGAGGCGCCCTCGTCCACCGGGTGGACGTGCAGGTAGCCGAGGTCCCCGGCGCGCAGCACGACGAGGTGGCCGGCCGCACCGAGGTAGGGCTGCAGGTCGGTCACCGGGACGCCGTCGCGGCTCACGGTCAGCGTCAGCTCCGTCTCCTGCCCGGCGGTGAGGTCCCCGCTCAGGGCGACCGTGTACCCGTCGACCTCCGCGGTGTGGGCCGGTGCGGGCAGCGGGACGGGGGAGTGCTCGCCGGGGACGGCGAGGTCGGCGCCGAGGACGACGCTGCCCTCCGCGCCTTCGGGCTCGGAGTCGGCGATCAGCCGCCAGCTGCCGGGGGTCAGCGACAGCGACGTCGTCCAGGTGCCGTCGGCGGCCAGGGTGGGGTGCACGTGCTGGTAGCCCGAGAGGTCGCGGCGGACGGCGATCAGGTGCAGTCGCTGCTCGTGGGCGACCGCGAAGTCGGTGACTGCGGAACCGTCCGCGTCGAGGACCCGGAACGACACCGGCGTCGCCGGACCGGCCGGCGCCTCGGCCGAGTCGAGCGCCAGGGTGAAGCCGTCCGTGGAGACGGCGAGCCCGGCGGGGAGGAGCGCCTCGGCGGACGTCGTCTCTTCTCCGTGCGCGTCCCCGCCGTGGCCGGCCATCGCCGGGGCGGGGTCGTCGACCGGCCCCACCGCCGCGCCGACGCCCAGGGCGGCGCCGAACGCGGCGGCCAGCCCGAGGGCGAAGGTGGCGACCTTGGCGGGGGTGTTCACGGGGGTGTCAGCGCCCGGCCAGCTCGTACCCGGCCTCCTCGACGGCGGCGGCCACGGCCGCGTCGTCGAGCCGGGTCTCGCTGGTGACGGTGACGGCGCCGGTGGGCAGGTCGACGTGCACCTCGGTGACGCCCGGCAGCGCGCCGACCTCCTCGGACACCGCGGAGACGCAGTGGCCGCAGGTCATGCCGGTGACGGTGTAGGTGCTGGTGCTGGTGCTCATGAGGGGTGGCTCCGGGGGTGGTGGGTGGGTCGGTTGCTCGGTGCGGGATCAGCTGCGGACGAGCCGGGCGATGGCGGCCGAGGCCTCGCGGACCTTCTCCTGCGCCTCGGGGCCACCGGCCTGCGCGGCGGCGACGACGCAGTGCGACATGTGCTCCTCGAGCAGCCCGAGGGCCACCGACTGGAGCGCGCTGGTCATCGCCGAGACCTGGGTGAGGATGTCGATGCAGTACTTCTCGTCCTCGACCATCCGCTGCAGGCCGCGGGCCTGGCCCTCGATGCGACGCAGCCGCTTGAGGTAGTCGTCCTTGCGGGAGATGTACCCGTGCGGGGCGTGCGTCGTGCCGTCGTCCATGCCGAAGACCATACCCCCGTTGGGTATGCCTGTCAGCCCTGCGGGTCCTGCTCCGCGCGCAGCCGCTCGACGGCGCCCTGGAGCCGGGCGGTGTCCTCGCGGGCGGAGGCGAGCTCGTCCTGCAGGCCGGCGATGACCCCGGCCGAGGCGAGGCTGTGCCCCTGGTCGAGCAGTGTGCGCAGCCGGGCGGCCTGGGCGAGCTGGGCGCGGGAGTAGCGGCGGTGGCCGCCGGGGGAGCGGTGCGGCTGCAGCGCCCCGGAGCCGTCGAGGCTGCGGAGGAACGCGGCCTGGACGCCGAGGAGGTCGGCCGCCTGGCTCATCGTGAGCGCGGGGTAGTCCGGGTCGTCCAGTCGGCGCAGCGGATCGCCGCCGGTCCCCGTCGATGCGGCCACGGTGTTCCTCTCCTCGGAGACGACGGAGGGCCGGACCTCGCGGTCCGGCCCCCGTCGTCGATCGGCGCCGATCAGCTCTCGACGGCCTGCGGCTGGGACTCCGCGTGCTCGCCCTCGATGGTGCGCGCCTCGACGGCGGCCGGCGCGTCGGCCCGGCTCACCGTGATCTTGCGGGCCTTGGCCTTCTCGGCCACCGGGATGCTCAGCGTGAGCACGCCGTCGTGGTAGCTGGCGTCCAGCCGGTCGGTGTCCAGGCTCCGGCCGAGCACCAGCTGGCGGGTGTAGCTCCCGAACGGCCGCTCGGCGACCGTCCACTCCGCGCCCTCGAGCTGCGGTACCGAGCGCTCCGCGCTGATCGTCAGCGTGGTGCCCTCGATCGACAGGTCGATCGACCCCGGGTCGACGCCCGGCAGGTCGAAGTGGGCGACGAAGTTGTCACCCACGCGGTAGGCGTCCATCGGCATGCCCGACAGCGGTCGGGCGGTGGCCGGACCCGCGCGGCCGGTCAGCTGGTCCAGCGCCCGGAAGGCGGCGGACGTGGCGGCGAACGGGTCGTAGGCGGTCAGCATCATGGCTGGTCGACCTCCTGGTCGTGCGGTGGTGTGTTCGCTGCCCGAGGTAGTACCTCTAGTGGCAACTGGAGATTACCTCGGTCGTGCACCGATGTAAACGTCCCTCTGCCGGAGATGTTCCCGTCGCCCTGACGGGCCGGGACGGCGGTGCGGAGAGGTTCCGGATGACCCCGGCCGGGGCAGGAGGTGGGCGTGGAGGAGACCCCCAGCACAGCAGCCGCCGGGAACGAGGTCCTGGACGTCCAAGAGCACCGGGACGGCGACACCTGCACGCTCACCCTCGCCGGAGAGCTGACCGAGGCCGCCCGCCGGCCGCTGGTCCGCGCCGTGACCGAGGCGCTGCTCGAGATGCCCACGCTGCGCCGGCTGGAGTTGGTGCTCGGCGACGTGACGTTCATGAACTCCGCGGGCACGGCCGTGCTCGTGCAGGTGCAGAAGATGACGGCGTCGCGGGGTGTGGAGGTCGTCCTCGTGCGCCCGCGCCCCGTCGTCGCCCGGCCGCTGCAGCTGTCGGGGCTCTGGCACCGCTTCACGGTCTCGGAGGAGCCGGGCACCTAGCCTGGCCGGGTGCCGCCCAGCCACTCGCACGACCACGCGCACGGGCCCGATCCCGATGCGCCGCCGCCGACGCCGGAGGTGCTCGCCCGCCGGCGCCAGGCGGTGCGGCTCATGCTCTTCCTCCTGGTCCCGGTCGGCCTGGCCACCGTGATCGGGCTGATCGTCCTGTGGCCCTCCGGGGAGCCCAGCCGCGCGCAGGAGGCCGCCGAGGTGCAGCTGCCCGCCGGCACGACCTATCCCGACGGCCGGGTGGTGTCCGTCGACCCGTTCGACTGCTCGATCGCCGACGCCTCCGGCGCGGTCCAGGAGCTCACCTGCGCCTCCGTGGTCGTGGAGGTGCTGGAGGGCGAGGGCGCGGGGGAGTACCAGCAGCTAGAACTGCCCGCGGAGATCTACGCCGCCGGCGTCGAGGTCGACGACGTCCTGGTGCTGAGCCGCGACCCCGGCGCCGAGGGCGGACCCACCTACGCGTTCTCCGACTACGAGCGGACCACGCCGCTGGTCCTCTTCGCCATCGCGTTCGCGATCGTGGTGGGCGCGGTGGCCCGGCTGCGGGGCCTGGCGGCCCTGCTGGGGCTCGGCTTCGCGTTCCTCGTGCTGCTGGAGTTCGTGCTCCCCGGTCTGCTGTCGGGGTCCTCGCCGACGCTGGTCACCCTCGTCGGCTCCGCGGCGATCATGTTCGTCGTCCTCTATCTGGCCCACGGCTTCTCCGCCCGGACGACGACGGCGCTGGTCGGCACCCTGTTCGGCCTGGCCCTGGTGACGGTGCTCGGGGCGATCGGGGTCTCCGCGGCCCGGCTCACCGGGCTGACCACCGAGGAGACCGTGCAGCTGCAGACGTTCGACCCGTCCCTGGACTTCTCGGGGCTGGTGATCGCCGCGGTCGTCGTGGCGGGGCTGGGCATCCTCAACGACGTCACGATCACCCAGGCCTCGGCGATCTGGCAGCTGCACGAGGTCGACCCGTCGATGGGCTGGCGGCAGCTGTACCGGCGCGGCATGTCCGTCGGCCGCGACCACATCGCCTCGACCGTCTACACCGTCGTCTTCGCCTACGCCGGTGCCGCGCTCCCGCTCCTGCTGCTCTTCGAGCTCTACGCCCGGCCGGCCGGCACCACGCTGACCAGCTCGGTCCTGGCCGAGGAGGTCGTCCGTACGCTGGTCGGCGGCATCGCGCTGGTCCTGGCGGTGCCGGTGACGACAGCCGTCGGGGCGTTCTTCGCCACGGCCTCGGGAACGGAGACCGGATCCATGAGCACGACGGGCCCCACCAAGGCGCTGGGCGCCCTGCGGTCGCGGCTCGCCCGATGACCGCCACGGACCTGCTCGCGGCCGCGGAGGCGGCCGAGGGGTTCATGCCGGCCGACGAGGGGCGGGCGCTGTACGAGGCCGCCCGCACCGTGGGCGTGCCCGGACCGCTGCTCGAGGTGGGCAGCTGGATGGGCAAGTCGGCGCTCTACCTCGCCGCCGCGGCCCGGGAGACCGGCCGGCAGGTCGTCACCGTCGACCACCACCGCGGCTCGGAGGAGCACCAGCCGGGCTGGGAGTACCACGACCCGGCGCTGGTCGACCCGCACGTGGGGCTGGTGGACACCCTGCCGCGGTTCCGCCGGCAGATCGCCGAGGCCGGCGCCGAGGACGTCGTGATCGCCATCGTGACGCGGTCGGAGATCCTCGCGCCGCTGTGGACCGCGCCGCTGGCGCTGCTGTTCCTCGACGGCAGCCACACCGAGGAGTCCGCGCGCCGCGACCAGGACGCCTGGGTCGCCAAGCTCGCCGTCGGCGGGACGCTGGCCATCCACGACGTGTTCCCCGACCCGGCCGACGGTGGCCAGGCCCCGTTCGGGGTCTACCAGCGGGTCGTCGCCTCCGGGGACTTCGCGGAGCTCTCGGCCACCGGCTCGCTGCGGCTGCTGAAGCGTGTCCGCTGACCCGCTCGTCGCCGAGCGGGACGCGGCGCTCGCCTCGATCGCCGCGCTGACCGGGGAGTTCGACGCCGTCGTCGCCGCGTCGAAGGCCTCCAACGCCGACGACGAGCACGACCCCGAGGGCGCCACCATCGCCTTCGAGCGCCAGCAGGTCGCCGCCCTGCTGGAGGCCGCCCGCCGGAGGCTGACCGACGCGGAGGCGGCGCTGGCCCGCCGCGACGACGGCTCCTACGGCGTCTGCGAGAGCTGCGGCTCGGCCATCGGGGCCGAGCGGCTGGCCGCCCGTCCGGCGGCCCGCACCTGCATCACCTGCGCCCGCTGAACGGAGCCTTTCGCGCGCGAGAGTCCCCTGGCGCCGGGGGGCATTCGCGCGCGAAACGCTCCTAGCTGACGTAGCGGCGGGCCGTCGAGCGGCGCTGGACGTCGTCGAGGGCGGCGAACCTCGCCTCGGCGTGCGGCGGCAGCACCCGGCGCTCGCGCACGACCCACGGGATCCCGCGCGCGGCGGCCAGCAGCCCCTCCGCGGTGACCCGGTCGCGCGGCAGGGTGTGCAGCAGGTGCGCGGTCCGGCGCAGCGCCGGGACCAGCGGACGGCGCAGCCAGGTCGTCCACAGCGTGTTGCGGATGCCGTCCCGGCGGCGCTTGTGCGCGTCGCGGGCCCGGCTGGCCCGGTGGTGCACGGTCAGCTGCGGCAGGTAGCACAACTCCCAGCCCGCGGCGGCCAGGTCGCCGGCCATCAGCTCCTCCTCGCCGCCGAGCCACAGCCGCTCGGAGAAGCCGCCGACCTCGTCGAACGCCTCCCGGCGGACGACCGACGCACCGGCGAGGAACGACCCCAGCGCCGGTCCGGGCAGCCAGTCCGCACCCGGCACGGGGGAGTCCCGCAGCTCCGGCACGATCGGGTCCTCGCGGCCGCCGGGCTCCACGAGGATGCGCGCGGTCACCACGGCCAGTCGCGGATGGGCGTCGAGGACGTCCGCCGCGGTCGCCAGCGACCCGGGCTCCCACCACGTGTCGTCGTCGCAGAAGGCGACGTAGGGGGTGTCCAGCCGGGCGACGCCGACGTTGCGGCCGATCGCGCCGAGGTTGGTCGGACTCGCCACGAGCTCGACGGAGGGGAACCGCGACCGGATCGCCGCGGCCGTGCCGTCGGTCGACCCGTTGTCGACCACCACGACGTGCGGTCGCTCCGGGAGGGCGAGCAGCCGCTCCAGTGCCGCCAGGACCTCGTCGCGCCGCTGGTGGGTGATGACGACGACGGCGATCCTCGGGTCCTCCGTCACGGCCGTCCCTCCAGCAGCCGTCGCTGGGCCAGCACGGCATCGGGGAGCCTGCGCCGGCAGCGCAGCGCCCGCGGCAGGTCGCGCAGCGCCCGGGCCAGTCCCCGTCGCCCGTCCGCGCCGGCCCGCAGCGCCGCTCCGGCGACCCGGCCGACGTCTGCCGCCGGCAGCCGCATCACCGCGGTCAGCACCCGCGAGCGCCAGATCGCCGTGCGGCGGGCGGCGGGGTCCGACCGGCGGACCGACGGGTGGTGGTGCACGGTCACCGCGTCGACGTAGGCCAGTCCCCAGCCGGCCGCGGCGAGGTCGAGGCTCAGCCGCTCCTCCTCGCCGGGGAAGCGCACGACGGCGTCGAAGCCGCCGACGGCGAGGAAGGCCTCGGTGCGCACCATCGCCCCGCAGGCGACGAAGCCCAGCAGCGAGGGGCCGGGCAGGTCGGGCTCGGTGCCCAGCGGGCTGCCGGCCATCTCCGCGCAGACCGGGTCGAGGCGCTCCTCGGGGCCGACGAGGATCCGCGCGTTGAGGACGGCGAGGCGGGGGTGCCCGCGCATGATCCCGGCCGCGCGGGCCAGGTCGCCCGGCGCCCACCAGGAGTCGTCGTCGGCGAAGGCGACGAAGGGGGTGCCGGCCCGCTCCGCCCCGATGGTGCGGGCCCGCGCGCCGACGTTCTCGGCGAGCGGGAGCACGGTCACGTCCGGGTGCACCGCCCGGACGGCCTCGACCGACCCGTCCGTCGAGCCGTTGTCGACGAAGACGACCGCGGCCTCGTGGCGGGGCATGCTGGCCAGGAGGTCCTCCCGGCGGTCGCGGCTCATGACGACGACGGTGACGTCTGCGGTTCCGGTCATGACCCCTCCCTACCCAGGACGGGGCTGGAACTCCTCGTCCGCGCCCACCGGCGGGAGGGCGGCGGGGTCGGCGAACAGACCGCAGGCACCGGTGGCGCCGGACAGCGCGTCGGCGGCCAGGACGACGGCGGCGGCGGTCCACGTCGTGCGCTCGATCGGCCAGCGCTTCCCGTCGGCGAACACCAGGCCGGTCCAGTAGGAGCCGTCGTCGTCGCGCAGGTGCTGCATGGCGGCCACCTGCTCCAGCGCGTCGTCCGGACGGCCCGCGGCGCTCAGCGCCAGCGCCAGCTCGCACGTCTCGGCGCCGGTCGCCCACGGCCGGTCGGACACGCAGCGGATCCCGAGCCCCGGGACCACGAAGGTCTCCCAGCCCCAGGCCAGCCGGTCCTCCGCCGCGGCGCCGGTCAGGGCGCCGGCGAGCACCGGGTAGTACCAGTCCATCGAGTACCGCGAGCGGTCGGCGAAGGCCTCCGGGCGGGTGCGCAGCGCGGCGCCCAGGTCGACGGCGGCCAGTTCCCAGTCCGGCTGCGGCTCGCCCCGCAGGTCCGCGAGGGCGACTCCGCAGCGCAGCGCCTGGAAGAGACTGGCGTTGCCGGTCAGCAGCGCGGTGTCGTCCGGGGTGCCGTCCGGCTGCAGCGCCCAGCCGATGGTCCCGCCGGGCAGCTGCATGCGGGTGACCAGGTCCAGCCCCCGGCGCACGGCCGGCCACAGCTCGGCCACCAGGGCGTCGTCGCCCGTCACGAGCCACCGGTGCCACAGCCCGACGGCCAGGTACCCGGCGTGGTTGCTCTCGACCCCGGGAGAGGTCTCCGCGTACGTCCCCGACGCGAGCCGGTACTCCGACGCCCAGGACCCGTCCGGTCGCTGCCGCGCGGCCAGCCAGCGGTAGGCGGCTGCGGCGGAGTCGTGCCGGCCTCCGACGTCGAGAGCCATGGCCGCCTCGATCGAGTCCCACGGGTCGAGCTGGCCACCGCGGAACCAGGGGAGGGCGCCGTCGGCGTCCTGCTGGTCGGCGATCCAGTCGACGGTCCGGCGCACCTGCCCGCCGGACACGATCCCCGGCAGCTCCGGCAGGAGCGCCGGCTCAGCGGGCAGCGGCCCGCTCCCGGTCCACACCGGCGGAGCCGGCCGTCCAGCGCCGCGCGGCGGGCGCGCCGGCGACCGCCGGCCCGTCCCCTTCGGCAGCCGGCTTGTCGGCGTACACGACCAGGCTCTTGCCGATCACCGGGTCCAGCACCTTCTCGGCGGTCCGGGTCAGCCAGGGCCGCTTCGTGAGGTCCCAGACCAGCAGCCGGTGGTAGGCGCGGACGGCGGCGTTGTCGCGTCCGACGCCGATGGCGCACTTCAGCCACCAGAATGGCGCGTGCAGGGAGTGCGCGTGGTGCGTCCGGCCCGGCTCGAGGCCCACTGCGGTCAGCCGGGTCCGGAGGTCGTCGCCGCGGTAGATGCGGATGTGGCCGCCCTCGTTCGCGTGGTACTCGTCGGAGAGTGCCCAGCAGATCCGCTCCGGCAGCCAGCGGGGCACGCTGACCGCGACGCGTCCGCCGGGCTTGAGCACCCGGACGATCTCGGCCATCGCGGCGGCGTCGTCGGGGATGTGCTCGAGCACCTCGGCGACGATGACCCGGTCGACGCTCGCGTCGGGGACCGGCAGGTGCAGCAGGTCGCCCCGGACCGCGGTCGCGGCCGCGCCGGCCGGCGCCTCGCCCGCCTCGCCGATGGCGGTCACCCACTTCTGCGTGGTCGTGACCTCGTCGACGCCCCAGTCGAGGGCCACGACCCGGGCGCCGCGCCGGTAGGCCTCGAAGGTGTGCCGGCCCTCGCCGCAGCCCAGGTCGAGCAGGGTCATCCCGGGGCGCAGGTCCAGCAGGTCGTAGTCGACTGTCAGCACGTGCGGGTCCTCATCGGTCGGTCTTCTTCCGGTCCAGCACCTCGGCGTACCAGGCCGCGGTGCGCTCGGCCGCGGACCGCCAGGTGTAGGAGGCGAGCACCCGGCGCCGTCCGGCGCGGCCCAGCTGCTCCTGCAGGGAGGGGGAGTCCAGCACCAGCCGCAGGGCGGCGGTGAGCTCGTCGACGTCCCCGGCCTTCACCCGCAGGCCGGCCTGGCTGCCCACCACCTCGGGCAGCGCGCCGGCGTCGGTGGTGACCAGGGGGGTGCCGCAGGCCATGGCCTCGATCGCCGGCAGCGAGAAGCCCTCGTACAGGGACGGGATCGCCACGACGGCGGCCTGCTGCAGCAGGCGGACGAGCTCGGCCTCGGGCACCGAGCCGGTGAAGGTGACGGCGTCGTGCAGGGCCAGGCGGTCCAGTGCGCTCTCTGCCGGGCCGCCCGGGCGGGCGCTGCCGACGACGGTCAGCGTCACGGCCCGCTCGGTACGCAGCTTCGCCACGGCCTCGAGCAGGTGCACCAGCCCCTTGAGCGGGACGTCGGCGCTGGTGATCACCACGATCGACTCGGGGTCGCGCGGCCGGTCGGCCGGCGGCGGCGTGAAGACGTCGGGGTCGATCCCGACCGGGATGACCTCGATCCGCTCCGCCGGCACCCCGAGGTGGGTGCCGATGTCGGCCCGCGAGCTCTCCGACACGGTGGTGATGGCGTCCAGCCGCGGGGCCACGCGCGCCTGCATGCGGGTGAACGCGTACCAGCGGCGGAGCGTGAGCTTGCGGTAGCGCGACGGCGCGGCCGCCAGGTCCAGCTGCCGGTCGATCGCGACCGGGTGGTGCACGGTGGCCACGGTCGGGACGTCGGCCTTGACCAGCCGCAGCAGGCCGTACCCGAGGCACTGGTTGTCGTGCACGATGTCGAAGGGCGCGAGGCTCGACCCGCCGCGCCCGCCCAGCAGCAGCCGCGCGGCCCGCAGGCTGAAGGTGAGCGGCTCGGGGAATCCGGCCACGGCCATGTTCGCCCACTCCGCGACGTCGATCCAGTCGCGGATCTCCGACGGGCGGACGATGCGGAACGGGTCCGGGTCCCGGTAGAGGTCCAGGCTGGGCACCTGCACCAGCGGAACGCCCTCGTCGAGTTCGGGGTAGGGCTGGCCGCTGAGGACCTGCACGTCGTGCCCCAGCTCGGTCAGCTCGCGCGACAGGGCACGGACGTAGATCCCCTGGCCGCCGCTGTGGGGCTTGCTGCGGTAGGACAGCAAGGCGATGCGCAGCGGCCGTCCCATGACCGGGACTCTAACGACCCCGGCTGGGGACCCGGACCGGCGCGGGTCGGATGCACGCCGGTCGGTCCGGCTGGGAGGCTGGCACGCATGCTGCGCCACGTGGTCGTGTTCACCTGGTCCGACGACGCCGACGAGGAGCGCCGCGCCGCCACGCTCGCCGAGCTCGGCCGGCTTCCGGAGACGGTCGGCGGGATGACCTCCTTCGCGATCGGTCCCGACGCCGGGCTGCGAGCGGGCAACGCGCACGCCGCCCTGGTGGCCGACTTCCCGGACGCCGAGGCCTGGCGCCGGTACGCGGAGGACCCGGTCCACCTGCAGGTCATCGCCGAGCACGTGACGCCGATCCTGGCCGCCCGCACCGCCGTCCAGTACGAGGTCTAGCGCCTCGTCCACAGCCGGCGGCCGGGTCCACAGATCCGCCGGGACGGGCCAGGGAGAGTCGCGCCACCAGCACGGTCGGGGTCATGGACGAACCCCCGCGCTCCCTGGTGCGCGTCTCCGACCCCGGCGAGATCGCTGCCGCCCTCCCCGCGCTGCTGGGCTTCCCGCCGCACGAGTCGGTCGTGCTCATGGCGATCGGCGGCCCCACGGGCAGGCGGGTCGGGCTCACCGTCCGCGCCGACCTGCCGCGCGGGACCGCCGGGGGAGGGCCGTCGGTCTGGGACCTGGCCTCGGCGGTCGCGGGGGAGGAACCGGCCGGCGCGCTGGTGTTCGTGGTCACCGAGCTCCCCGACGAGCGGGAGCAGCTCCCGTTCGGGCCGCCGGGGGAGGTGGTGGCCGACCTGCCGCACCGGGCGCTCGTGCACGACCTGGTGCTGGCGCTGACCGATCTCGACGTCCCCGTGCGGGATGCGCTCCTCGTGCGGGCCGGTCGGTGGTGGTCCTACGACTGCCTGCGACCGTGCTGCTCGCCCGGCGTCGGTACACCGCTGCCCGGCGGGGTGTCGGAGGTCCAGGTCGCGGCGGTGGCCGCCGGCGCCGTCGTCGAACCCAGCCGGGCGGCCCTCGCCGCACGGATCGACCGCGTGCCGGGACCGGACACCGACACCTGCGCGGCGGCGATCTCGCCGCTGCTCCCGGGGGCCGCCGGCGGGTGGGCCGCGGTGCTCCGTGCCCTGGAGCTGTGCCGCCCCGGGAGGACCGGCGGCCTCGGCGACCGGGAGGTGGCGGCGGTCGTCCGGGCGCTCACCGATCTCACGGTGCGCGACCGGGCGCTGGGCCTGTCGCTGGGCGCGGACGCCGGGGCCGCCGAGACGCTGTGGACCGAGTGCACCCGGCGGGCGCCGGCGCCGTTCGACGCGGCGCCGGCAACGCTGCTGGCGGCCGCCGCGTGGCTGCGCGGGGACGGGGCCTTCGCCAACGTCGCGCTCGAGCGGGCACTGACCTCCCGCCCGGGCTACGGGCTCGCGGGCCTGCTGGCCGACGGCCTGGCCGCGCGGGTCCACCCGTCGGAGCTGCGCGCGCTCATCGTCGACGTGGTCGGCCCGCCGGGCTGAGCGTCAGAGCAGCTCGGGACGCTGCCATTCGGCACCGAGGACGTGGGTGGCGTGGTGACCCGGCCACCTCACAGCAGTTCGGGGCGCTCCCATTCCTGACCGAGGACGTGGGTGGCGTGGTGACCCGGCCACCTCACAGCAGTTCGGGGCGCTCCCATTCCTGACCGAGGACGTGCTCGGCCAGGAAAGACAGCACCGTCTCATACCAGACCGTGGAGTTGCCGGGGGTGAGCACCCAGTGGTTCTCGTCCGGGAAGTAGAGGAACTTCGACGGGACGCCGCGCTTCTGCAACCCGTACCAGAGCTGCAGCGCCTCGCCGATGGGCACGCGGTAGTCCCGGTCGCCGTGGATCACCAGCATCGGCGTGCGGATCGCGTCGACGTAGCGGTGCGGCGAGTGCAGCTCGTAGCGGCGCGGCTCGGTGAACGGGTCGCCCCACTCCTTCTCCCAGTAGTAGGCCGCGTCGGTGGTGCCGACGAAGGAGTCGAGGTTCCAGAGGCTCGCGTGGGTGACGATGGCGCGGAAGCGGTCGGTCCGGGTGGCGATCCAGTTCGCCATGTAGCCGCCGAAGGAGCCGCCCATCGCCGCCGTCCGGCCGGCGTCGAGGTCGGGCCGCTCCAGGGCGGCGTCGACCGCGGCCATCAGGTCGGTGTAGGGCGCCTCACCCCAGGAGCCCCAGCCGCGGCGGACGAACTCCTGCCCGAAGCCCTGCGACAGGGCCGGGTTGGGCAGCAGGACGGCGTACCCGCGGGCGGCCATCACCCACGGGTTCCACCGCCACGACCACGAGTTCCAGCTCATCAGCGGGCCGCCGTGGACCCACAGCAGCAGCGGGGCGGGCGAGTCGGCGGACGCGCCCTCCGGCAGCACCAGCCACGACTGGACCGGGACGCCGTCCGTCGCGGTCGCGGTGAGCTCGTGCAGGGTCCCGGACAGCGGACCCAGGGCACCGGGGGAGGGCAGCCCGGCCGGCTGCTGCAGCGGCGCCTCGGGGTCCAGCCGGACCGGGGTCGGCGGCTCGTCGTAGGCCGAGCGCAGCGCGTAGAGGGCGCTGCCGTCGCGGGCGATCCGCAGGTCGCTGTAGGCACCGTCGGCGGTCAGCCGCACCGGCTCCCCGCCGGCCACGGGCACCCGGAACACCGCGTGCCGGCCGCCGTCGTCGGCCAGGAAGTAGACGGACCCGCCGTCGGCGGCGAACTGGGGGGCGCTCGGCCAGCGGTCGAAGCCGGCGGTGAGGTCGCGGATCTCCCCGGACGCCACGTCGACGTGCAGCAGGGTGTAGTCCGGCGGCTCGGCGAAGCTGGACAGCGCCTCGCGGACGCAGACGACCGCGGACCCGTCGGGGGAGAAACGCGCGGCGTAGACGTCGGCCAGCGGGTCGTCGACCAGCGGCCGGGACCCACCCGTGGCGGGGTCGACCAGCGCGACCCGGTTGCGCTGGCCGGCCGGGCCGTCGGGCACCGACTCGACGACGACCAGCCGGCTGCCGTCGGGGGACAGCGCCGGGTCCTCGCCTCCGCCGGCGGGCGGCCGGGCCTCCGGGGTGAGGTCGCGGAGCGCGACCGGCTCGGCAGCGGCGCCGGTCGGGTCCTCGGCGGAGAGCTGCCCGGCCCAGAAGAGGTGTGACGTGGCGGGGCCGAGGTCGCTGTCCCAGTAGCGGACCGGGTACCGCTCGTGCAGCACCGCCGTGACGCCGGCGTCCTTGCGCGCCTTGCGCCGGGCGGCCTCCTCCTCGGCGTCGGCCGCCCCCGGCGTCGCGGAGGCGACGACCACGACGTCCCCGCTGTCGGCGGCGACCGTCACCCCGCCCACGCCACCCGGATGGGCGACGACCAGCCGGGCCTCGCCGCCGTCGGCGGGCAGGCTCCACAGCGCCGGCTTGGGGTCCCCGGCGTCCGGCCCCGCCGCCGGGTCCGGCCGCGCGGAGGTGAACAGCAGCGAGCCGTCGGGGGCGAAGACCGGTGCGGACTCACCCGGGGCGCTGCGGGTCAGCCGGCGCGGCGGTCGCTGCCCCTCCGGGTCGACCTCCCACAACGCCGAGGCCCACTTCTTGCCCTCGGCGTCGAGGGTCTGCACCGAGACCGCCAGGCGCCGGCCGTCCGGCGACAGCGCGAGACCGCTGACCCGGGGCAGCGCCGCGTAGTCGGCCAGGTCGGCGAAGGGACTGCTGGCGGGGGTGCTGGCGGCGTCGGGCGAACTCACCCTGGCCACCGTAGTGAAGGGGCCCGACACGCGCCGGAGCCGCCGTCCCGTGGGGGACGGCGGCTCCGGAGGCGTGCGGGGTGGCGTTCCCTACAGGAGCGGCGCGGCCTGGGCGGGGGTCAGCTCCTCGTCGAGCGCGTTCACGAACACGTGCTGGGCGACACCGGCGGGCAGCAGCTCGCCGTCGACGCTGACCGTGTCCCGCTCGACGCGGGCGGTGACCGTCGCGCCGGGCCGCAGGCCCTGCTCGGCGAGCGAGCGGATGAGGTCGGTGTCCTCCTGCAGCTGCTCGCTGATCCGGCGGATCTCCACCCGCCGGCCGTCGGGCGTCGCGGTGGTGGACAGCAGCGTGAGGGCGTCGAGCACGGCGGAGGTCTCGCCGCCGAGCGGTGCGGCCGGGGAGTCCCCGCCGAGCTGCTCCAGCCCCGGGATCGGGTTGCCGAAGGGGGAGACCGTGGGGTTGCCCAGCAGCGCGAGGAGCTTCTTCTCCACCGCCTCGCTCATGACGTGCTCCCAGCGGCACGCCTCCTCGTGGACGTCGGCGTACTCCAGGCCGATCACGTCGACGAGCAGGCACTCCGCCAGCCGGTGCTTGCGCATGACGGCGGTGGCGAGGCGGCGGCCCTCCTCCGAGAGCTGCAGGTGCCGATCTCCCTCGACCGTGAGCAGGCCGTCGCGCTCCATGCGGGCGACCGTCTGGCTGACGGTCGGACCACTCTGGTGCAGGCGCTCCGCGATGCGGGCACGGAGAGGGACGACGCCCTCTTCCTCCAGCTCGAAGACCGTCCGGAGGTACATCTCCGTGGTGTCGATCAGATCGTTCACAACTCTCCTCGGGTGTCACCGTCCATCGTACGGGCGGGGGGCGACTTCCCAGGCTCGCCGGAGGTGGGAAACGGTGGCGCACCTCCGGCGATTCCCGGCGGTAGCGTCCGGGGGTGAGCATCGAGGCACGGTGGCCGGCACGACGGCGAGCGGGGAACAGGCGTGAGTGACTCGGTCGCCGTCGTCTGGGACGACGCACTGCTGGGCTACACCATGGGTGGCGAGCACCCGATGCACCCGGTGCGCCTGGACCTGACGATCCAGCTGGCCGACAGCCTCGGCGTGCTGGCCAACGACCGGATCACGGTGGTGAAGCCGGAGCCGGCCGACGTGGACCTGCTCACCCTGGTCCACGACCCGGCCTACCTGGAGGCCGTGCGCCGGGCACCGGGCGACCCCGGGGTCGGCCACGGGCTGGGCACCGACGACAACCCGATCTTCCCGGGGATGTACGACGCGGCGGCGCTCATCACCGGCGGAAGCGTGCAGGCCGCGCGGCTGGTCCACGAGGGCCGCAGCCAGCACGCGATCAACATCTCCGGCGGGCTGCACCACGCGATGCGCGACCGGGCAGCCGGCTTCTGCGTGTTCAACGACGCCGCGGTGGCCATCGCCTGGCTGCTGGCCCAGGGCTACGAGCGGATCGCCTACGTCGACATCGACGTCCACCACGGCGACGGCGTCCAGGCGGCCTTCTACGACGACCCGCGGGTGCTCACCGTCAGCGTCCACCAGACCCCGCTGACGCTGTTCCCGGGCACCGGCTTCCCCGAGGAGACCGGGGACCCGGACAAGGCCCTCGGCAGCGCCGTGAACCTGGCGCTGCCCAACGGCACCGACGACTCGGCCTGGCTGCGGGCCTTCTCCGCCGTCGTCCCGGGTGCGCTCCGGGCGTTCCAGCCGCAGATCCTGGTGACCCAGTGCGGCTGCGACGCCCACCACGAGGACCCGATGGCCGACCTCGCCCTCACCGTCGACGGCCAGCGGGCCAGCTACCGCGCGCTGCACGACCTGGCCCACGAGCTCAGCGACGGCCGCTGGATCGCGCTCGGCGGCGGTGGGTACGGCCTGGTCCGGTGCGTGCCGCGGGCCTGGACGCACCTCATCGCCGAGGCCTCCGGGGACCGGCTGGACCCGGCGACCGAGATCCCCGAGTCCTGGCGGGAGGACGTCGTCCGCCGCGGGCTGCGGGCCCGGCCGCCGACGCACATGACCGAGGGCGGCTACACCGGCTTCGCCCACTGGGACCCGTTCACCGAGTCCCGCGTGGACCGCGCGATCCTGCGCACCCGGCACGCCTCCTACCCCTACTTCGGCCTCGACCCGGACGACCCCCGTGACTGAGCAGCCGAGCGCACCCGAGAGCCCCGAGCCGCAGCCGCCGGCGCACTGGGAGGCCGACATCGTCGCCGCCGACGGTGGCACCGTGCACCTGCGGCCGATCGGCCCCGGCGACGCCGAGGGCCTGGTCGGGCTCATGGAACGCAGCTCCGACCAGACCCGCTACTACCGGTTCTTCGGCCCGATGAAGCGGCTGAGCGAGAAGGACCTCCGCCGCTTCACCCACGTCGACCACGTCGACCGGGTCGCCTTCGTGCTGGTCCTCGGCGACCAGCTGATCGGCGTCGGCCGCTACGACCGCTACCCCGACACCGACGACGCCGAGGTGGCGTTCCTCATCGAGGACGCCCACCAGAGCCGCGGCCTGGGCTCGGTGCTGCTGGAGCACCTGGCCGCCGCGGCGCTGGAGCGCGGCATCAAGCGCTTCGTCGCCGAGGTGCTGGCCCAGAACAACCGGATGGTGCGGGTCTTCCTCGACGCCGGCTACACCCCGACCCGCACCTACGAGGAGGGCGTGGTCCACCTGACCTTCCCGATCGCGCCCACCGAGGCGGCACTGGCGGTGGCCTTCGAACGGGAGCAGCGCAGCGAGTCCCGCTCGATCGCCCGGCTGCTGACGCCGACATCGGTGGCCGTCGTGGGTGCGAGCACCGACCCGGGCAAGCTCGGCAACGTCGTCTTCCGCAACCTCCTGTCCTACGGGTTCGACGGGCCGGTCTACCCGGTCAACCCGGGGGCCCGGCACGTGCGGGGGGTCCCGGCCTACGCCGACATCGAGGCCATCCCCGGCGACGTCGACCTCGCCGTGATCGCCGTTCCGGCCGACCAGCTGTCGGGGGTCGTGGAGGCCTGCCGGCGCAAGCGCGTGCACGGGCTGGTGATCATCTCCGGCGGCTTCGGCGAGACGGGCGAGCAGGGCCGGATCGGGGAGCGGCAGCTGGTCGCGGCCGCGCGGGCGTCGGGGATGCGGGTCGTCGGGCCCAACTGCCTGGGCATCGTCAACACCGACCCCGCGGTCCGACTCGACGCCAGTCTCGCCCCGCAGATCCCGGGCCGCGGCCGGGTGGGCTTCTTCGCGCAGTCCGGCGCGCTCGGCATCGCCCTGCTGCAGCGCGCGCTGAGCCGCCAGATCGGCCTGTCCAGCTTCGTCTCGGCCGGCAACCGGGCCGACGTCAGCGGCAACGACCTCCTGCAGTACTGGGCGACCGACCCGGCGACGGAGGTGGTGCTGCTCTACCTGGAGAGCTTCGGCAACCCCCGGAAGTTCGCGCGGCTGGCCCGGAGCGTCGGGCGGACCAAGCCCGTGGTCGCCGTGAAGAGCGGTCGGCACGTCGACATCACCCCCGGGCTCGCCGGCACGTCGGTGGCCGTTCCCGAGGAGTCGGTGGCCGCCCTCTTCGCCTCGGCCGGCGTCATCCGGGTGGAGACGGTGGCCCAGCTGCTCGACGTCGGCACGGTGCTGGCGCACCAGCCCCTGCCGGAGGGCCCGCGGGTCGCCGTCGTCGGCAACTCGACCGCGATGGGGCAGCTGGTCGCCGACGCGGTCCTGGAGGAGGGGCTGGAGCTCGCCCACGCGGCTCCGGTCGACATCGGGGCGACCGGATCGCCGGAGGCGTTCCGCGCCGCGCTGCAGGCCGCGGTGGACGACGACGCGGTCGACTCCGTCGTCGCCGTCTTCCTCCCCCCGATGATGGCCGGCTCGGGCGAGTTCGGGCCGGTGCTGCGCGAGGTCGCCGTCGGCTCGCCGAAGCCGATCGTCGCGACGTTCCTCTCCACCGAGGGCATCCCCCCGGAGCTGGTCGTGGCCGGTGAGGACGGCATGCCCGCGCGGGGTTCGGTCCCGTCGTTCTCGACCCCCGAGCGCGCGGTGATCGCCCTGGCCAAGGTCGTGGAGTACGGCCGCTGGCGGCGTCGGCCGGTGGGGCAGCTGCCCGTCCTGCCCGACGTCGACGAGTCGGCGGCGCGCGCGTTCGTCGACGGCGTCCTCGCCGAGGCCCCCGGCGGGCGGATGCTCACCGACGACGAGGTCATCCGGCTGCTGGCGGCCTACGGCATGCCGCTGCTGAGGACCCGGACCGTGACCAGCGACGACGCGGCGGTCGCGGCCGCCGACGCGATCGGCTACCCCGTGGTGCTGAAGTCCACGGCACCGTGGCTGCGCCACCGCACCGACCTGGGCGGGGTGCGGATGGACCTGCCCGACGCCGCCGCCGTCCGGGCGGCCTTCCGGGCCATCCCGGCCGGTGACCCGGTGATCGTCCAGGAGATGGCCGCTCCCGGCGTGGCGACCGTGGTGGAGATCGTCGACGACCCCTCGTTCGGCGCGCTGGTCAGCTTCGGTGTCGGCGGGGTGGCCACCGAGCTGCTGGGCGACCGTGCCTTCCGCACGCTGCCCATGACGGACCTGGACGCCGCCGAGCTGGTGCGGGCCCCCCGGGCCTGGCCGCTGCTCAACGGCTGGCGCGGCTCGGAACCGGTGGACGTGGCGGCGCTGGAGGACCTGCTGCTGCGGGTGGCGCGGCTCGCCGACGACCTGCCGGAGGTGCTCGGGCTGAGCCTCGAACCGGTGATCGTCGGCCCGGCGCAGCCCTGGCACGGCGGCCGGTCGCTGGTCATCGCCGGGGCGACGGCCCGCGTCGGCCGGCCGACGGCCCGCGTCGACCCCGGCCCCCGCCGCATGCGGTCACCGGGGGACTAGACACGGCGAGAGCCCGCCACCCCGGACGGGGTGACGGGCTCTCGACGGGACCGCGTGGTGGTCAGCCCAGGTAGTCGCGGAGGGCGTCGGCGCGCTGCGGGTCGCGCAGCTTGGCCATCGTCTCCCGCTCGATCTGGCGGACCCGCTCGCGGGACAGCCCGAACTGCTTGCCGATCTGCTCCAGCGTCCGCGGCTGGCCGCCGTCCAGGCCGAAGCGCAGGATCACGACGTCACGCTCCCGCTCCTCGAGCGTCTGCAGGACGTTCCGGACGTCGCCCTTCATCATCTGGAAGGCGACGGCGTCCTCGGCGACCGCGGCGTCGGCGTCCTCGATGAAGTCACCGAGCCGGGACTCCTCGTCGGCGCCGACGGTCTGGTCGAGGGAGACCAGGTCGCGGCTGTACTCGAGCAGCTCGGTGATCCGCTCGGCCGTCATGTCCAGCTCGAGGCCGAGCTCCTCGGCGGTGGGCTCGCGCTCCAGCTCCTGGTGGATCCGGCGGCGGGTGCGCACGACCTTGTTGACCTGCTCGGCCAGGTGGACGGGCAGCCGGATGGTGCGTCCGGAGTCGGCCATCGCGCGGGTGATCGCCTGGCGGATCCACCACGTCGCGTAGGTCGAGAACTTGAAGCCCTTGGTGTAGTCGAACTTCTCGACCGCACGGATCAGGCCGACGTTCCCCTCCTGGATGAGGTCGAGGAAGGTCATGCCGTGGCCGGTGTAGCGCTTGGCCACGGACACCACGAGCCGGAGGTTGGCCTCCAGCAGGTGGCGCTTGGCGGCCTTGCCGTCGGTGGCCAGGGCCGTGTAGTCGCGCTTCACCGCGGGCGTGAGCTGGCGCTCGGCCAGCAGCCGCTCGGCGTACAGCCCCGCCTCGATGCGCTTGGCCAGCTCGACCTCCTGCTCGGCGGTGAGCAGGGCGGTCTTGCCGATGGTGTTCAGGTACACCCGGACGAGGTCGGTGGACACCAGGCCGCTGGTGTCGGGCTCGCGGCGAGGCGAGCGCACCTCGAGGGCGTCGTCGGGGGAAGACTGCAGCAGCGTCACGATGTGTCTTCGTCCTTGCCTCTGGTTCGGATGCCCGTGCCGGACGTCAATTCGCGGCGGGGCGACCGGGCGTCGATGTGAGGGTCCCGGCCTCTGCCGGCGGCCCTCGCTCCATCTCTTCTGTCTGTGTGGTACGCCCTGTCCAACGGCAGCGACGGGGTCGGGTGTTCCACAACAGGACCGTTCACAGCCAACCCACAGGACGTGCGTTGCGTCACCCGTACGTACCCGGTTCTCTCCGGGGCGAACTACACCTGTGGAAGCAGCCGGCGTCAGACCTCGAGCAGCAACGTCATCGGCCCCTCGTTGACCGAGAACACGAGCATCCGGGCGCCGAAGACCCCGGTCGCCACCTCCGCGCCGCGCCGCCGCAGTTCGGCCACGACCTCGCCGACCAGCGGCTCGGCCGTCCCGCCCGGCGCGGCGTCGACCCAGGACGGACGACGGCCCTTCCTCGTGTCGCCGTAGAGCGTGAACTGGCTGACGACGAGGACCGGCAGCCCGAGGTCGGCGGCTGACACCTCGCCGTCCTGACCGGGGAAGATGCGCAGCTCGTGCAGCTTCCGGGCGAGCGTGCGGGCCGCCTCTCCGTCGTCCTCGCGGCGGACGCCGACCAGGGCCAGCAGCCCCCGGCCGATCTCGCCGACCACCACGTCGTCCACCGTTACAGCCGCTGTAGCGACCCTGCTCACGACTGCGCGCACAAGGGCATCCTCCCCTGACGACGCCCGGGCCCGCCGATGTGTACGGTCGTTCCTATGAGCGATGCCGCCACGGCGCCCGACACCCGCACCATGCGCGAGCGGATGCTCGCCGGCGACCTCTACATCGCCGACGACCCGGAGATCGGCGAGGCGAGCGCCGCCGCGCTGGACCTCGCCGCCGCCTACAACGCGACCTCCGTGCGGCAGGGCCCGCTCCGGCGCCGGCTGCTCGAGCAGCTCCTGGGCGCGGTGGGGGAGGGCACCGAGCTGCGCCCGCCGCTGTACGTCGACTACGGCAGCAACATCCGCATCGGGGCCCGCTGCTTCGCCAACTTCGGTCTGGTCGCCCTCGACGTCGCCGCCATCACCATCGGCGACGACGTCCAGATCGGGCCCAACGTGCAGCTGCTCACGCCGACCCACCCGGTGGAGCCCGGGCCGCGCCGGGACAAGTGGGAGGCCGCCGAGCCGATCACCATCGGCGACAACGTCTGGCTGGGCGGCGGCGCGATCGTGCTCCCGGGCGTCACGATCGGGGAGAACACCGTCGTCGGTGCCGGCGCGGTGGTCACCCGGGACCTGCCGGCGGACGTGGTGGCCGTGGGCAACCCGGCGCGCGTCGTCCGCACGCTGGAGCCCGGGGACCGGTGACCGGGCCGGCGCCGGCGCGGCGGGCGAGGCGGCACGACCCCGAGCGGCGGGACCGCCTGGTCGCCACCGCGCTCGACGTCATCGCCGAGCGCGGGGTCGCCGGGACCTCGCACCGCGCCGTCGCCGCGGCCGCCGACGTCCCGCTCGGGTCGCTGACCTACCACTTCGCCTCGCTGACCGAGCTCCTGGCGGCCGCGTTCACCCGGCACGTCGACACCGTGGCCGCCCGCTTCGACGCGCGCATGCGGGCCGCCCCGGACCGGGCGGCGGCGATGGAGGCGCTGGTCGGGCACCTGACCGGTGACCTGCTGGCCTCCGGGCGCGACCTCGTGCTCGCCGTCGAGCTGTACGCCGCCGCTGCCCGCGACCCGGCGCTGCGGGCCGTGACCCAGGACTGGATGTCCCGCAGCCGGCGCAGCCTCGAGCGCCACCTCGACCCGGTCACCGCCCGTGAGGTGGACGCGCTGGTGGAGGGGCTGGTCCTGCACAGCGCGCTGTCCACCGACCCGATGGACGCCGGCCAGATCCGGTCGGCGCTGCTCCGCCTGGCGGGCTGAGCAGCGCCGTCCCGGCGACGGTCAGTGGTGGAACCCGCTCGGCTGCTCCTCCCGGGGCATGGGCGAGTCGAGGTCGTCGAGCCAGTCGATCGCCGTGCGGAGGTCCCGCAGGAACAGCTCGGCCATGTCGTGGCTGAAGCCGTTGCGCACCACGATGCGGAGGACGGCGAGGTCGTCGCGCTTGGGCGGCATCGTGTAGGCGGGCACGAGCCAGCCGCGCTCGCGCAGCTTGCGCGACAGGTCGAAGACGTCGTACTTGGTCACGGCCGGGCTCAGGCCGAACGCCACCACGGGCAGCTCGGTGCCGTCGGCGATCACGGTGAACTCCGGCATCGCGGCCAGGGTCTGCGAGATGTGGACGGCGACGTCCTGGCAGCTCTGCTGGACCAGGCGGTACCCCTCCCGGCCCAGCCGGAGGAACTGGAAGTACTGCAGCACGACCTGCGCACCGGGACGGGAGAAGTTCAGGGCGAAGGTCGGCATGTCGCCGCCCAGGTAGTTGACGTGGAAGACCAGGTCCTCGGGCAGGTGCTCGGCGCTGCGCCACAGGACCCACCCGACGCCGGGGTACACCAGGCCGTACTTGTGGCCGGAGGACTGGATCGAGACCACCCGCTCCAGCCGGAAGTCCCAGACCAGGTCGGGCTGGATGAACGGCGCGACGAAGCCCCCCGAGGCGGCGTCGACGTGCACGGGGACGGAGACACCGCTGTCGGCCTCGTACCCGTCCAGGGCGGCGCAGATCTCCTGCACCGGCTCGTACGTGCCGTCCATCGTCGAGCCCAGGACCGCCACGACGCCGATCGTGTTCTCGTCCACGTGGTCCAGCAGCCGGTCGGCGGTCAGGTGGAACACGTCGCCCTCCAGGGGCACGTAGCGCGGCTCGACCTCCCAGTAGTTGGCGAACTTCTCCCAGACGACCTGCACGTTGCCGCCCATGACGATGTTGGGCCGGTCGGCCGGCTTCCCCGCCGCCTGCCGCGCCTGCTGCCAGCGCCGCTTGAGCGCGAGGCCGGCGAGCATGCAGCCCTCGGAGCTGCCCGTCGTCGAGGTGCCCACGCTGTCGAGGGCGTCCGGCACGTGCCAGAGGTCGCCCAGCATCCGGACGCACCGGGCCTCGATGTCGGCGGTCTGCGGGTACTCGTCCTTGTCGACCATGTTCTTGTCGACGGTGGCCGCGTAGAGCTTGTCGGCCTCCTCGTCCATCCAGGTGGTCACGAAGGTGGCCAGGTTGAACCGCGCGTTGCCGTCGAGCATCACCTCGTCGAGGACGACCTGGTACGCCGTCTGCGGCAGCATCGACCCCTCCGGGATGGAGTCCCGCGGCACCTCCACCATCCCGGCGCGGGTGAACCGCGGCCGCAGTGCCGCGTCCTCGCCGGTCGTCGTCGCGCTCTTCAACACACCCATGGGACAGGCCCCTCCACGTCGCCGGACTCGGTGCGGGCCATGCTCGGTCGGGAAGCGGCCGGCGACGTCATCCGAGGAGGGTGAGGCAGCCCCGGACCCGGTGCCGATGGGATCGGGTCGTGGCGGCGCACGGGTCGAGGAGCCGCGGCGCGGAGCCGGCGCGGGCGGACGCTGCCCGGATGCCCCCGCCGGCGGCCGCGTGGTGGATGTCCCTGGCCTTCGCCGTCGGCTCCACCTGCTTCCTGGTCGGCCCGTTCCCCGGGTACCTCTCGCTGGTCGGACCGGTGGCGGACTCGCTGACCTTCTTCGCGGGGTCGTTGTTCTTCACGACCGGCGGCGCCCTGCAGGTGTGGCTGGCGGTGGCGGACCGGGGGGACGGCGGCCCCGGCCGGGCCGCGTGGTGGACCGCGGTCGTCCAGTTCGCCGGCACGCTCTTCTTCAACGTCACGACGTTCCGGGCCCTGCAGACGGCGTTGTCGGCCGCGGACTACGACCGGCTGGTGTGGCGGCCGGACGCGTTCGGCTCCCTCTGCTTCCTCGTGTCCGGGGTGATCGCCTACGTGGCGTCGTCGCGGCACGGGGTGCTCCCGGCACGGTCGGCGCCCGGCTGGTGGCAGGCCGGCGCGAACCTCCTGGGCTGCGTCTTCTTCGGCGTCGCCGCGGTGGCCGGGTACGTCGTCCCCGACTCCGGGTCGATGCTGGACCTGGCGGCGGCGAACTGGACCACCTCGGCCGGCGCCGCCTGCTTCCTGGCATGCGCCGTCGCGGGACTGACCGGCGCCGACCCGGCCGGCGAGAGCTAGGGAGCGGTCGGCCCGCCCGGTGCCGTTCCGCCGGGGTGCAGGCCCGCGGCGACGGCCGCGTCGACGTCGGCGTAGCTGCCGAGCGCGACGCCCGCGGCCCCGGCGGCCGTCCGGAGCACGTCGCGGATCTGGCCGACGGGGTGGGCGATGGCGAGGGTGACCTGCCGTCGGGCGAGGTCGTGCGCGAGCTGGGTGAGCATGCCGGTGGCGGTGACGTCGATGAACGGGGCGGTCTGCGCGTCGAGGACGACCGCGCGGGTCTGCGCGGTCAGCCGGGCGCGGACGGCGTCGCGGACGTGGTCGGCGTTGGCGAAGAACAGGCCGGACTCCACCCGCAGGACCAGCACCGCCGGGTCGGGCACCAGGCCGGGATGCCGGTCGACGTCGAGCCAGGCGCCGTCGCCGGTGCCGCGGGCCAGCCGGGCGACGTACGGGCGGGAGGCCCGGTAGAGCAGCAGGACGAGGGACACCGCGATGCCGATGAACAGGCCCGGGAGCGTGTCGAAGACCAGCACGCCGAGCAGCGCGGCCACCGCCGCCAGGAAGTCCGCGCGGGCCGCCCAGCCGTAGATGCCGCCGAGGTGCGGCGTCCACACCCGGTAGAGGCGGCGCAGGGCGGGGACGTCGACGAGCTCGACGACGGCGGCGATCACGACGGCGGCCAGGGTGGCCTCGGGCAGCTGCTCGAACAGGCCGGTCAGGAACAGCAGGGTGGGCACGGTCAGGGCGGCGACGGTCAGGCCGGAGAGCTGGCTCCGCGCGCCGGCGCTGCCGTTGACCGCGGTCTTGGAGAGGCTGCCGTTGACGACCATGCCCGAGGCGAGTCCCGAGCCGAGGTTGGCCGCGCCCAGGCCGAGCAGCTCGCGGTCGGGGTCGATGTCGTAGCCCGCCCGCGCGGCGTAGGTCTTCGCCGCGCCCAGGCCCTCGGCGTAGCCGACGAGCAGCACGCCGACCGCCGCCCCGGCCAGGGTGAGGTAGTCGCTGCCGGGGACGTCGGGCAGGCCGAGCTGGGGGAGGCCGGCGTCGATCGAGCCGACGATCGCCACCCCGTCGGCGTCCAGGTCCAGCAGCGCGACGGCCCCGATGCCGAGCAGCACCACGACGAGCGAGCCGGGGACGAGCGGCAGCCAGCGGCGCAGCAGCAGGACCAGCAGCAGGCTGGCCGCACCCACGAGCAGCGTGGGGAGGTGGGTGTCCCCGAGATCGCCGATCACCGCTGCGAGCTGCCGGAAGAAGTCGCCCTCGCCCTTCGGGACGCCGAAGAGCTTCGGCAGCTGCCCGACCACGATCGTCAGGGCGAGGCCCACGATGAAGCCCTTGAGCACCGGTTCGGAGATGAACGCCGCCAGGAAGCCCATCCGGGCCAGGCCCGCGGCGATGCCGATCAGGCCCGTGACGATCGCCAGGGCAGCGGTCAGCGCGACGTAGCGGTCGCTCCCGCCGTCGGCCAGGTCGCCGACGATGCCCGCCGAGAGGGCAGCGGTCGCCGACATCGACGCCACCACCAGGTGCCGCGAGGAGCCGAGGACGGCGTAGAGCACCAGCGCCGGGACGGCGGCGTAGAGGCCGACGACCGGGGGGACGCCGGCGATCGTCGCGTAGGCCAGCGACTCGGGGACCAGCACCGCCCAGACCGTGAGCCCGGCGACCAGGTCGGCGCGCAGCCAGCCGATCCGGTAGCCCCGCAACGAGCCGAAGACCCGCGGGACCGGCCGGCGGCTCACAGCAGCCCGCCCGGCCTCCCGCCGGGACGGGCCACCGCCCGCCGGGCCGTCACCCGCCGGTCGGGGCCGTGGTCTCGGCCGACTCCGGCGAGCGCGAGGCCTGCTTCGGGACGGACGGCGCCGCGGCATCGGCCTCCGCCTCCGCCTGCTTCATGTCCTCGGCGAGCTGGTCGGCGGCCATGTCGGTCGCCTTCGACACGATGCGGTTGGCGGCCTTGATGGTCGCCGCGATCTGGTCGGCCAGGTTCGTCTCGTAGACGGCGATGAGGCCGGCCTGACCGGCGTCCAGGGCATCGCCGAGGTCCTTCAGGTCACCGCGGGACATGCCGCCGTGGGCGTGCCCGGCCACCCCGCCGATCGCGGCTCCGGCGCCTCCCGCGGCGGCGATGCCGATGCCCACGGGCGGGAAGAGCGCCACGACCACGCCGGTGGCCAGTCCCCACCCCAGTCCGACGGCCGCGCCGTGGCGGGTGGGCTGCTCGTGCTTCTTGACGATCCGCACCTTGCCGGCCTCGTCCTTGGCGATCACGGCGGCGTCGAAGTCGTGCGAGCTGTGCACGGCCTTGTACAGCGCCTTGACGGCCTCGTAGTCGGCGACGGCGTCGTCGACGTCGGCGTAGGCGCCTGCGATCACGTACAGGGTGTCGTGCTCCTGCTTGGCCATGACTCACCTCTCGGGACGGGACTCGGGCAGCGCCACCCTCGTGCGCCGGACCCGGACCCGGCGTCATCCGGGCCGGGTGAGTGAGGCGCTGCTCGGCCCGCTACTTCCCCTCGTGCGCCATCATGTCGACGGCGACCGTGGCGGCCAGGACGAGCACGGGGTCCCGGTCCGGCGCGATCTCCACGCCGTAGCTGTCCGCGACCCGGAACCACTTCTTCGACACCGTGGCCACCGTGGTGCCGCCGTCGGTGAACGTGTACTCGTGGTCCAGGACGTTGCCGTGGACCTCGAGGTCCGGCCCGTTCTCGACGTCGACGGCCCAGCGGTCGCGCAGCGGGCTGATCAGCGCCTTCTTCACCATGGCCAGCCGGTGGCCGTCGGCGTCCTCGATCTCCATCGAGTCGCGCACCCGGGCCACCCGCTCCTGGATCCTCGCCAGCTCGCGCCCGCCCGGGTCCTCGAACCGCAGGGTCTTGCGCAGCCGCAGCGCCTTGCCGTCGACCTTGTACGCCCGCTGACCGTCGTCGGTCTCGATCCAGTAGTCGTCGCCGATCGACACCAGCCGCTGCCGCATCCGGTAGTGCACCCGCCCGTCGCCGTCGCGCCGCTCCTCGCGCCGTTCGGCCCGCCTGCCTCGCAACATCCCGCCTCCTCCGTCGTCCCCCGATGCCGCAGCCTGCGGCGGGCGGGGCCGGGCGGCCTCATCCGACGAGGGGGAGGGGCCGCCCGCACCGACCGCGGGCACCGAGCGCAGGTCGGTGCCCGCGGGGCTCACCGCTCGAGCAGCACGCGCACCGTGTCAGGACGTACGCCGTCGTGCTGCATGGCGTCCGCGGCGGCATCGGTCTGCATGAACTGCTCGAAGGCCTCCAGACCCGGCCCCTCCACGATCAGGCTGACGCGATGGGCGTCGGTCGGGTCGACGAACGTGCGGACCGTGTAGCCGAGTGGTCCCAGCAGGTCGGCCCGCCGGGGCGACGCCAGCCACTGGTCGACGTCGTCGATCTCGTGGGTGACCAGGATCGTCGACACGTCATGCCTCCGGAGTGCGGGAGGCGAGTTCCAGCCACGCGAGGTCCCCGGTGATGCGGGTCTCGCTCGTCATCGTGGTGTTGGCCTTCACCCAGGCGGCCAGCTCGGCGTCTGCCGACCTGGCGTGCTCCTCGGACTCCCACTGGCTGATCGACACCACCCTGTCGTCGTCGAACATCACCCCGTACGAGATGTACCCCGGGGTGCCGCTGACGATGGGGATGACGCCGGCGCGGGCCTTCGCCTCGAGCTCGACCTTGTCGTCCTGGTGTGTGTAGACCACCACTCGTGCGTACATGCGCAAGACTCCTCTGCCCGGGCAGACGTCGCGGTTGACCGGCGGACTCCCCGTGCCGATGTGCGTGAACGTAGGTCTGTCCGGAGTGCGGGAACAGAGGCCGAGGTCCACGGTCGGCGGGCAGCGGGCCTCGGCAGACGTGAGGGCGTCCGGTCTTGTCATCGCCGCTCACGGGGACGACAGTCCGGCGTGCCTGGCTCGCCGACTGTCGCCGCGACCGCCGGCGGAACCCGCTGGGCGCGGAGGTCCCCGATGACCCAGATCGCCGTCGCCGTCCTGCCCCTCGCGGACGTGGACGCCTGGCAGAGATTCGCCGACGAGATCACGACCGGCGCCCGCAGCGACGCGCACCGCGCGTTCCTCCGCCGGGGTGGGGTGAGCAAGGAGACCCTGTTCCACCAGCAGACGCCGATGGGCGATCTGATGGTGCTGGTGTGGGACGGGGTGGATCCCGACCAGCTGGCCGCGCACCTGGGCAGCACCCTGCAGAACCCGTCCAGCGACCACGAGCGGTACCTGGCCGAGTACGTCATCCCGAAGGTGCACGGGATCGACACCGCGCAGCCGCCGCCTCCGCCTGCACGCCGGGTCGCCGAGATCACCCCGTAGGAGTTCCGGCCGCCATGACCCTCCTCGAGGGGTGATGCCGCGATGCGCCGGACGGACGACGGTGGGCGCTCCAGGTCGCAGGGGGCGAGGAGTCCCGATCGCGCTGCGCGACTCCCCTCGGACAGGGGCGCGGAAGGGGATGCGTGTCATGGGCAGGAGCGCGGACGAGGGCACGCCGCACACGGGCGAGGGCGGCACCGTGACCGATTCCCGACCCCGATCCGCCGAGCACATCTCGACCGCAGCCGACCCCGTGCCGACGGCCCTGTCCACCCCCACGGCCGTGGTCGCGGGCTCGGACGTCGCGGTGGTGCCGGCCGGATCGCCGGACGGTGACAGGCGACTGAAGACCAGGCGGTACGAGAAGCTGCTCAAGCCGCTGCAGGCCGAACTGGTGGCGATGCAGGAGTGGGTCAAGAGGAGTGGCGCGAAGGTCTGCGTGGTCTTCGAGGGCCGCGACACCGCCGGCAAGGGCGGCACCATCAAACGCATCACCGAGCGCGTGAGCCCGCGGGTCTTCCGCGTGGTGGCGCTGCCGGCGCCCACCGAGCGTGAGCAGTCGCAGATGTACGTGCAGCGCTACATCTCGCACTTCCCGGCGGCCGGCGAGGTCGTCATCTTCGACCGCAGTTGGTACAACCGCGCGGGCGTCGAACGGGTGATGGGCTTCTGCACGCCCCAGGACACCGAGCGGTTCCTCCGCCAGGTCCCCGGGGTGGAACGGGCCATGGTCGACTCCGGGATCATCCTCGTGAAGTACTGGCTGGAGGTCAGCGCAGCCGAGCAGACCCGCCGCCTCGAGGCCCGCGCCGAGGACGGCCGCAAGGTCTGGAAGCTGTCCCCGATGGACCTGAAGTCCTACAGCCGTTGGTACGACTACGCGCGCGCCCGTGACGCGATGTTCGAGGGGACCGACACCGCGTGGGCTCCCTGGTGGGTCGTGGACAGCGATGACAAGAAGCGAGCGCGGCTGAACGTGATCAGCCACCTGCTCAGCCAGATCCCCTACGAGCCGCTGCCGGAAGCGACGGTGAGCTTCCCGCGACGGCAGAAGCCCGGGGGTTACCGCGAGCCCACCGTCCCGATCCGGCGGATCCCGACCCCGTACTGACGATGCACGGCAGGACGGGCGGCGCGCCGGGCACCGTGCTCATCCCGGTGGGGGGAGGCCGTCCGAGCCGGGCCGGGCCACCCTCGTGGGGATCCGCTGGACGTCGTCAGGAGGTGGTCGCCGTGTCGGAGAGGACCGACGAGTCCGGGCAGCGCGTCGCCACGTCCGCGGCGGGCAGCGAGGCCTAGCGGCATGGCCACGACGGGAGCACAGGTGCCCCCGCGGATCGCCGGCGCGAGCCATGCCGGCGTGGCCGGCGACCGCCCGTGGTACGCGCAGTCGCCCGCCGAGGTGGCCCGCGCCCTCGGGGTGGACCCGGGCACCGGCCTCCCCGGGGCCGTGGTCGCGCAGCGGCTGGCTGCGGACGGCCCCAACGCCCTCCCGGAGGAGAAGCCGCGGCCCGGCTGGCTGCGTTTCCTCGAGCAGTACCGCAGCTACATGCAGATCATCCTGGTGGCGGCGGCGGTGGTGTCCCTGCTCATCGCGGAGTGGAGCACCGCCGTCGTCCTGCTGGTCCTCACCGTCCTGAACGCGGTCATCGGCCTGCGTCAGGAGGGCAAGGCCGAGAGCGCCATGAACGCGCTGAAGTCGATGCTCGTGGCCACGGCCCGCGTCCGCCGCGACGGGGACACCGCCGAGGTGCCGGCCGACGGGCTCGTCGTCGGCGACGTGGTGCTGCTGGCCGCCGGCGACCAGGTGCCGGCCGACGGGCGGATCGTCGCGGCCAGCTCCCTGCAGATCGACGAGTCGGCGCTCACCGGGGAGAGCGTGCCCGCCGGCAAGGACACCCGGACCCTGGACGGCGGCCGGCTCGGCCCAGGCGACCAGAGCGACATGGCCTTCATGAACACGCCGGTGACGCACGGCAGCGGGACCATGGTCGTCACCGCCACCGGCGCGGACACCGAGCTCGGGAAGATCTCCGCGATGCTCTCGGCCGAGGGCAAGCAGAAGACCCCCCTCACCGCGGAGCTGGACCGGCTCACCCTGTGGATCGCCGGCGCGGCCGGGCTCACGATGCTGCTGATGTTCGCCCTGGGCCGCGCCCGTGGCGAGGCCTGGGACGTGCTGTTCGTCAGCGCCGTGACGCTGGCCATCGCCGCCGTCCCCGAGGCGCTGCCCACGGTGACCCAGATGATCCTGTCGCTGGGCGGGGTGGACCTGGCCAAGCGCAACGCGATCGTCAAGGAGCTGCCCTCCGTCGAGACGCTCGGCTTCACGTCGGCGATCAACTCGGACAAGACCGGCACCCTGACGATGAACCAGATGACGGTCGTCGAGGTCGTGGACGTCGGCGACCGCTACACGGTCTCCGGGAGCGGCTACGAGCTGGAGGGGCGCGTCCACCACGCGGTCGGGTCGTCCCCGTCGATCGAGGCGGCGATCCTCGCCTTCGTCGTCGCCAACGACGCGGAGCTGGTCGACGGCCGGGTCGTGGGCGATCCCACCGAGGGGGCCCTCCTCGTGCTCGCCCACAAGGCCGGCCTCGACGTCGACGCCACCCGCGAGCGGCTGCCCCGGCTCGCCACGCTGCCCTTCGACCCCACCATCAAGCTGATGGCGACGTTCCACGCCACCACCCGGCCGGACGGGCGGCCGGTCGTGCGGTGCTTCGTCAAGGGCGCCGCACCGGCGGTCATGGCGCTCGCGACCAGCGCCCTGTCGCCCGCGGGACCGGTCCCCTGGGACGGAGCGGCGCAGGAACGGGCCGACGCGCACGTCGAGCGCATGGGGCGGGCCGGATGGCGGGTCATGGCCGCGGCCTTCCGCGATCTGGAACCCGACGGCTTCGACCCCGGCGGCGACCTCGCGGCCTACGTGACCGACCTGGAGATGACCAGCCTGGTCGGGATGGTCGACCCGCCCCGGCCGGACGCCAAGCTGGCCGTCCAGCGGGCCCAGGCCGCGCACATCCGGGTCCGGATGGTCACCGGCGACGACGTGGTCACCGGCGCGGCCATCGCCGAGCAGCTGGGCATCCCGGGCGAGGCGGTCCTGGGCGAGGACTTCGCGGCGCTCCCGGAGGACGAGCGGCTGTTCCGGATCGAGCGCATCGGCGTCCTCGGCCGGGTCGCGCCCGAGCACAAGGTGCTGCTGGTCGACACGCTGAAGAAGCGGGGTGACGTGGTCGCGATGACCGGTGACGGCGTCAACGACGCCCCGGCGATCAAGGCCGCCGACATCGGGATCGCGATGGGCAGCGGCACCGACGTGGCCAAGAACGCCGGCCGGATGATCCTCTCCGACGACGCCTTCGCCACGATCGTGTTCGCCGTCGGGCAGGGCCGGAAGATCTTCGACAACCTGACGAAGTACATCCGCTTCGTGCTCGTCCTGCTCGTCGTCTTCGTGCTCACCTTCCTGGGTGCCAGCCTGTTCGACATCGCCGCCGGTGAGCCGTTCACGCCGGCGCAGGTGCTGTGGATCCACTTCTTCGTGAACGCCGCCTTCGGGCTGGCTCTCGGCTTCGACCGCGAGTCGCCGGGCCTGATGGAAGCCCGTCCGCGCCCCCGGGGCGAGACCCTGCTGACCCCGCGGCTGATCGCGACCGTCGCACTCACCGGCACGGTGATCACCGTCGGCCTGCTCCTGCTGATCTGGCTCGGGACGACGCACTTCGGCGGGCTCGAGGTCGCCCGGTCGGTGGCGTTCACGTCGTTCGCGTTGTGCCTGGTCGTGGGCGCCCTGGAGTGCCGGAGCGAGACGCAGACGGTGTTCACCACCGAGACGTTCGACAGCAAGCAGCTGAACTGGACGCTGCTGGCCGAGTTCGTCCTCGCGGTGCTGGTGACGCAGATGGACGTCTTCAACCGGCTGCTCGACACGACGCCCATCACGCTGGGCCAGTTCGGGTGGGCGCTGGTGCCGGCCCTCGTCCTGCTGGTCGTCTGGGAGCTGGGCAAGCTCGCGGTCCGGGCGGCCTCCCACCCGCGTCACCGGGTGGCTTCCGGCGGCGCGTCCGCCTAGGGCCGGCCACCGATCGGGGCGGCTGCTGTGCGCCGGGTGCGCCGGTCCGTGCGGCACACTGCCCGGGTGCCTCCGCTCACCCTGACCCAGGACCCGCGCGCCGACGAGCTGCTGAGCCGCGACCCGCTCGGGCTGCTGCTCGGCATGCTGTTCGACCAGCAGTTCCCGATGGAGCGGGCCTTCGCCGGCCCCCGGCTGCTGGCCGACCGGATGGGCGTCGAGACGCTGTCGGCGGCCCAGCTGGCCGACGCCGACCCCGAGCAGGTCGCCGCCTGGTTCCAGGGGCCGCCCGCCGTCCACCGGTATCCGGGATCGATGGCCGGTCGCGCCCAGGCGGTGTGCCGGCTGCTCGTCGAGCGCTACGACGGCCGGGCCGAGGCGCTGTGGGCCGACGCCGCCGACGGGAAGGCCCTGCTCAAGCGGGTCGCCGAGCTGCCGGGGTTCGGCGCGCAGAAGGCGAAGATCTTCGTCGCCCTGCTCGGCAAGCAGTACGGGATCACCCCGCCCGGCTGGCGGGAGGCCGCGGGTGAGTACGGCGAGGAGGGCTCGCGGCGGTCGGTCGCCGACATCACCGGCCCCGAGTCGCTGGCCGAGGTACGCCGCACCAAGCAGGAGAAGAAGCAGGCCGCGAAGGCCGCCGCCGGCTCCTGACACCGCTCCGCGAACGGGCCGCCGAGGCACCTGCATCGCGCGCGATCCGGTGGCACGATGGGCGTCAGGAGCCGGGGCTCCGGGGCCGACGGATCCGCTCGCCGACTCCTCGCCACCACCCCCGGCCCGTCCAGGGAAGGGCACCCGTGGCCTCCAGCGAGCAGTCCGCACGATCCCGGCGAGCCGAGCCGGTCCTCATCACGGAGGCCGCGCCGAGCCTGGCCGAGCAGCACGCCGCACGGAAACGCCGGTACGTCCTCACCATGGTGGTGCGGCTGGTGAGCATCGTGCTGGCCGCGGCGTTCTACCAGATCCTGTGGCTCGCGATCATCTTCGCCGTCCTGGGCACGGTGCTCCCCTGGATCGCCGTCGTCATGGCCAATGACGGGCCCCCGAAGAAGAAGCTCGACACGCACCGCTACCGGCCGCCGGCGCCGGACCGGATCCTCGAGGAGCCGGTGCGCCGCGCGATCGAGCCCGGGCGGGTCATCGAGCACTAGGCCGGGCCGTCGAGCGCTAGGCGGGGGCCGTCACGTGGTGGCGGCCCAGCGGCAGCATCAGCGGCGCACCCGACGTCGGATCGGCGATCACCCGGCTGTCCAGCCCGAAGACCGCCCGCACGCAGTCCTCGGTCAGCACCTCGGCGGGTGTCCCGACCGCGTGCACCTTCCCGCCGGCCAGCGCGACCAGGGAGTCGGCGTAGCGCGCGGCCAGGTTGAGGTCGTGCAGCACCATCACGATCGTCGTCCCGCGGGTGCGGTTGAGGTCGGTCAGCAGGTCCAGCACCTCGACCTGGTGGGCGACGTCGAGGAACGTGGTCGGCTCGTCGAGCAGCAGCAGGTCGGTCTGCTGGGCCAGGGCCATCGCGATCCAGACGCGCTGTCGCTGCCCACCGGAGAGCTCGTCCACCGCGCGGTCGGCGAGCTCGGTCGTCTGCGTGGCCTCGAGGGCCGCGGCCACGGCGGCGTCGTCCTCCCGGCTCCACCGCGAGAAGACCCCCTGGTGCGGGTGGCGGCCGCGGCCGACCAGGTCGGCGACCGTGATCCCCTCCGGGGCGATCGGCGACTGGGGGAGCAGGCCGAGGGTGCGGGCCAGCTCCTTGGCGGGCATGCGGTGCACCGCCCGGCCGTCCAGGAGGACGGAGCCGCCCTTCGGTGCCAGCAGCCGCGACATCGACCGCAGCAGGGTCGACTTGCCGCAGGCGTTGGCCCCGACGATCGCGGTGATCCGGCCGGCCGGCACGGCGAGGTCGAGCCCCTCGATCACCGTCCGCTCGCCGTAGGCGAGCGACAGCTCCTCCGCCGTGAGCGAGTGGCGAGCGGTCACAGTGAGCCTCCGGCGCGGTTCGTGCGGATGATCAGGTAGATCAGGTACGGCGCCCCGAGCACGCCGGTGACGACGCCCACGGGGTAGCGGGTCCCGAGGGCGAACTGCCCGACGAGGTCGGCCACGAGCACGAGCAGGGCGCCGACCAGCGCGGCCGGCACGAGCAGCGAGCCGTTCGGCCCGACGATGCGGGCGGCGATGGGGCCGGCGAGGAACGAGACGAAGGCGATCGGCCCGCAGGCGGCGGTGGCGAAGGCGACCAGGCCGACGGCGCAGACGATGGCGATCAGCCGGGTGCGCTCGACCCGGACCCCCAGGGCGGCGGCGGTGTCGTCGCCGAGCTGCAGCGCCGAGAGGTTCCTCGTCTGGCCGAGCAGGACCGGCGCCAGGAGCAGGAACGCGACGAGCGCGGGGAGGACCGCCGTCCACGTGGTGCCGTTGAGGCTGCCGGTCAGCCAGCGCAGCGCCTCCTGGTAGTCCCACTGGCCGGCCTTGGTCAGCACGTAGCTGACGACGCTGTTCAGCATGGCGCCGACGCCGATCCCGATGAGGATGAGCCGGGTGCCGGCGACCCCACCCCGGTACGACAGGCCGTAGATCACGATCGCCACACCCAGCGCCGCGGCGACGGCGATCGTGCTCACCGCGGTCCCGTCCAGCGACAGGACGACGATGCCGAAGACGGCGGCCGCGCTGGCACCGGAGCTGATGCCGATGACGTCGGGGCTGGCCAGCGGGTTGCGGAGCATGGTCTGGAAGGCGACCCCGGCCAGGCCGAAGCTCAGCCCGGCGACGACGGCGAGGACCGCGCGGGGCAGCCGCAGCCGCCCGACCGTGAACGTGGCACCGGGCACGCGCTCGCCGAGGACCACCCGGACGACCTCGTCGATCGGGTAGAAGGTGCGGCCGATCATCAGCGACGCGACGAACCCCGCGACGACGAGCACGGACAGCACGGTGATCACCAGGCGCCGGCGGGACGAGCGGCGCACCCGCTCCCGGGTGACCCGGTCGACCGTGGCGGCCGGGGCGGGGACGACGGCGGTCACAGCTCGCGCACCTTCTGCCGGCGGACGACGGCGATGAAGAACGGGGCACCGACGAGGGCGGTGATGATGCCGACGTCGAGCTCGCTGGGGCGGGCGACGATCCGCCCGATCACGTCGGAGGCGACGAGCAGGCCGGCGCCGGTCAGGGCGGAGAAGGGCAGCAGCCACCGGTGGTCCACGCCGACCAGCAGCCGGCACAGGTGCGGCACGACCAGCCCGACGAACCAGATGGGGCCGGCGACCGCGGTGGCCGCGCCGCACAGCAGCACCGAGCCGAGCGCCGCGAGCCCGCGGGCCAGCGCGACCCGCTCGCCGAGGCCCGCCGCGAGCTCGTCGCCCAGCGCCAGGGAGTTGAGGCTGCGGGCCGAGAGCAGGCTGATCAGCAGGCCGGCGGCGAGGAAGGGCAGCACCGGCGTGATGTTCGCGAAGGTCGCTCCGCCGACCCCGCCCACCTGGAACGACTGCACGTTGGCCGCGATGTCCCCGCGGGGCAGGGCGATGGCGGTGATGAACGACGTCAGCGCCGCCGAGGTGGCGGCACCGGCCAGTGCCAGCTTGAGCGGTGTCGGGCCGCCGCGGCCCAGCGAGCCGACGGCGTAGACGAAGACCGCGGCGAGCGCGGCGCCGAAGATCGCGCTGAAGATGATGCTGGTCGCGCTGAAGAGCCCGAACCAGGCGAGGCCGGCGACCACGGCGAGCGAGGCGCCCATGTTGATGCCGAGCACGCCGGGGTCGGCCAGCGGGTTGCGGGTGACGCCCTGCATCACCGCGCCGGCCAGTCCCAGCGCCCCGCCGACCAGCACGGCCAGCACGGTGCGCGGGATGCGCTTGGTGACCGCCGCCTCCTCGATGGTGTCCGAGGACCCGCCGAGGGCGGCGAGGATGTCCGACCAGCCGACGCCCCGGGAGCCGATCGCCACGGAGGCGGCGCAGAGCAGGGCGAGCAGGGCCACCACGACGAGCAGCCAGAGGAACCGGACCGACCCCGGACGTCGCCGGGTGGCGGCGTCCGGGGTCGGGACGGGGTGGACCGAGGTCACGGGGTGCGGATCAGGCGGCCGGCGCGCCGGCCTTGTCGGCGGCCTCGGCCAGCATGCCCACGTAGTCCTCGAGCACCCAGGAGATCGCCAGCGGGGTCGGGTTCGCCGCCGTGCCGAGCGGGGTGTCGGGGAGCAGCACGATCGCGCCATTGGCCACCGCCGGCATCCGCGACAGCAGCGGGTCGGCCGTGAGCGCGTCGACGAGCTCCTGGTCGCCGTAGGTCACGATGATCTCGACGTCGTCGAGGGTGTCGATCTGCTCGGCGCTGATCGTGCCGGAGAACTGCTCCTCGTCGGTCGAGGCCGCCTGCACGCTCGCCGGCGTGGTCAGCCCGAGGTCGGTGAAGAAGGCGCTGCGGGTGTCGAACGGCGTGTAGTAGCTGACCTCGCTGAGGTCGGTGGTGTCGACGTGGGTCAGGAACATCGTCGAGCGGCCGGCGAGCTGCGGGTACTGGCCGACGGTGTCGGCGATCTCGGCCTCGAGGTCGGCGACGAGCTGCTCGCCCTCCTCGGCCATGCCCATGCCGGCGGCGTTGATCTCGATCATCTCGCGCCACGGGGTCGCCCACGGCGCCTCGGGGAAGGCGATGGTCGGGGCGATCTCGCTCAGCGTCTCGTAGTCCTCCTCGGTCAGCCCGGAATAGCCGGCGAGGATCACGTCGGGCTCGGTGTCGGCGACGGCCTCGAAGTCGATGCCGTCGGTCTCGTCGAACAGCACCGGCGTCTCGCCGCCCAGCTCCTCGAGGCGCTCGGTGACCCAGGGGAGCAGGCCGTCGCCGTCGTCGTCGCCGAAGTTGGCCGCGGCCATGCCGACCGGGACGACGCCGAGGGCCAGCGGCACCTCGTGGTTGGCCCACGCCACCGTGGCGACGCGCTCGGGCGTGCCCTCGATCGTCGTGGTGCCGAAGGCGTGCTCGACGGTGAAGCTCTCGCCGCTCGCGCTGTCGTCGGAGTCGTCGCCACAGGCGGAGAGACCTCCCACGAGGAGGGCGGCGGTGGTGAGGGCGGCCAGTCGCGAGGCGCGGCGCATGGTGTCCTTCCGGTCGGGGGATGCCTCGGCGGGAAACGCCAGGTGAGGCTTGCCTCACCAAACTTAGGGTGTCCTTGGTTGTTCGCGGGTCACGATCCCGTCACGGTTGAGCCGTATTCGGCTCAGCGGGCGCCGGGCCGGGCCACGGCCTCGGCGGCGAGGGCCAGGCCGGCGTCGAGCAGGTCCGCCGGAGCCGGTCGCGGGTCCGTCAGCCAGGCCGCCAGCAGACCGGCGGTGAAGGCGTCGCCGGCCCCGGTGGTGTCGACCACCTCGGCCGGCCGCGCGGGCCGGTGCAGCAGCAGGTCCCCGGCGCACCACAGCGCGCCGTCCGCGCCCAGGGTGACCGCCACGGCCGGGTGCCGGCCGGCGAGCGCCCGCGCCGCGTCGGTGACGTCCGCACAGCCGGTGAGCAGGCGGGCCTCGTCGGCGTTGGGGAGCAGCAGGGTGACGCCGGCGGTGTCGGTCAGCCAGCGGTCCACCCCGTAACCGGTGAGCGGGCCGGTCGAGGCCGGGTCGAGCGAGGTGGTGGCGCCGGCCGCGGTGGCGGCCGCCAGCGCCGCCAGCCCGGCGCGGCGGGGGCGCGGGTCGAGCAGGGTGTAGCCGGACAGGTGCAGGTGCTCTCCGGACGCCGTCCCGGGCACGTCCTCTGGGCGGAGGTCGAGGTTGGCCCCGCGGTCGGCGAGCATGCTGCGCTGCCCGCCGGGCTCCACGAGGCTCACGATCGTGCCCGTGGCTGCCGCCGGGATCACCCGGACGGCGAGGTCGACCCCCGCCGCGGTGAGCTCCCCGAGCAGGGCCGAGCCGGCGGCGTCGGCGCCGATGCACCCGGCGAAGGTGACGGGGACGCCCAGTCGCCCGAGGTGGACGGCGACGTTGGCCCCCGCTCCGCCGCCCCGGACACGGATGCTCGCCGGGCGGTCGGAGCCGGGCGCCGGCTCCCCGGAGAGGACGGCGACGACGTCCGTGGCGGCGTCGCCGACCACGACGACCGGCGGGCGCACGGGGACCGCGCTCAGCCCGGGAGGGCGGCCAGCGCCGCGGCGATCCGGCCGGCCAGCTCGGCGTTGCGCAGTACCAACCTCACGTTGACGTCAAGGGTCGCGCCGCCGCTGGCCCGGTGCAGGTGGTCGAGGACGAACGGGGTGACGTTCTTGCCCCGGACGCCCGCGGCGTCCGCGGCGGCGAGCGCCTCGGCGATCACGCGGTCGTGCAGCACCGGGTCGAGCTGCTCGTCGACCGGCAGCGGGTTGGCCACCACCACCGCGCCGGGGGCCAGCGCGCGGCGGGCGGCCAGCACGGCGGCGGCCTGCTCCGGGCCGTCGACCGACCAGTCCAGCGGCGACCCGGAGTCGGCCACGTAGAAGCCGGGGAAGGTGCGAGTCCGGTAGCCGAGCACGGTCACCGACAGGCTCTCCAGCCGCTCGAGGGTGGCCGGCACGTCGAGGATCGACTTCACCCCGGCGCAGACGACCGCGATCGACGTCCGCGACAGCGCGGTGAGGTCGGCGGACTCGTCGAAGGTGTCGATCGACTGCCGGTGCACCCCGCCGAGGCCCCCGGTGGCGAACAGCCCGATGCCGGCCCGCTCCGCCAGCAGTGCGGTGCTGGAGACGGTGGTCGCGCCGGAGAGCCCGAGCGCGGCGGCCACCGGCAGGTCGCGGACGCCGAGCTTGGCCAGGTCCGGATCGGCGCAGACGCGGTCGACCTGCTCGGCGGTGAGCCCGACGTGGGGGACGCCGTCCAGCACCGCGATCGTGGCCGGGACCGCACCGCCGGCCCGTACGGCCGCCTCCACCTCGTCGGCCGCGGCGCGGTTGTCCGGCCGGGGGAGACCGTGCGCCAGCAGGGTGCTCTCGAGGGCGACGACGGGCGCGCCGGAGGCGAGCGCCTCGGCCACCTCGGAGGACAGCTGCACGGGAGGGGAGGGAAGTGGTGCGGTCACCCTGTCATCATGGACGCCGGAGTCCGTGGGCCGGACGAGCCCCGTCCCCGAGCCCCGTCCGCGAGCAAGGGAGCAGCACGTGAGCAGCAGCGACGTCCTCGAGAAGCCCGACGTCCGCGAGGGCGACACCGGCAGCGCCAACGAGGTCTTCCACTACGTGCGCAAGAACAAGATCGCCGAGAGCGCGGTCATGGGCACGATGGTCGAAGCGCTCTGCGGCGAGGTCTTCCCGGTGACGAAGAGCCCCAAGCCCGGCAGCCCGGTCTGCCCGGCCTGCAAGGAGATCTACCAGCAGCTCAAGAAGGACTGAGCCGCTACATCTCGTCCAGGCGGCGGGCCCGTTCGAGCTTCTCCGCCCGGGTACGACCTCGGTCCTGAGTCCAGGAGCAGTGGCCCTCCGCCGGCCATCTCGCCGTGGCGAACGGCCGAGCCAGGGACAACGTCGAGTACAGGGACCGTTGGACGCGTCCGGCCCGTTCGGGCACCGGTTCTGGGCCGCCCGGGTACGACGTCGGTCCTGAGTCGACGAGCAGTGGCCCTCCGCCGGCCATCTCGCCGTGGCGAACGGCCGAGCCAGGGACAACGTCGAGTTCAGGGACCGTTGGACGCGTCCGGCCCGTTCGGGCACCGGTTCTGGGCCGCCGGGGTACGACTCTCCGCCTGACCGCCGGGTGGTGCCCCCTACATCTCGTCGAGGCGGCGGGCCCGTTCGAGCTTCTCCGCCCGCCGCTGCTGTCGGCGCCGCTCGTGCCGGCGCAGCGGGGCCGGCCAGCGGGCCTGCACCGTGGCGTTGAGCTCGGCGCCCAGCAGGATCGACATGCCGAAGAAGAAGCAGAACAGCAGCACCGCGATCGGGGTGGCGAGCGCCCCGTAGGGCAGGGCCGCCACCAGGATGTCGGCGATGTAGACCCGCAGGACCGTGGCAGCCACGAAGAAGAACGCGAGCGCGAAGAGCGTGCCGGGCAGGTGCCGCCGCCAGGGCAGCCGGCGGGGCAGGATCACGTGGTAGAAGCTCGTGAGCCCCACGATCGCCCCGATCAGCACGATCGGCCCGTAGACGGCGTTCACCAGGACCCTCGCCGTGTCCCGCCAGTCCGGCGTGAACAGGTCCACCAGCAGGCCCGGGCCGAGCACGAGCAGCGGCAGGGTGAGCACCGCCAGGAACAGGCCCACGATGAACAGCCACAGCGCCATCAGCCGGGTGGCGATCGGACCGCGCACGTCGCGCTGGCCGTAGGCGATCACGATCGTGTTCATGAACGTCGCGGTCGCCGAGGACCCCGCCCACAGCGTGAGCAGGAAGCCCAGGCTCACCACGTCCAGCCGGCCGGACCCGAGGATGTCGGCGAGCGTGGGCCGGACCAGGGAGTCCACGACGTCGGGGGTCAGCACGTTGGCCGAGGCGTCGACCAGCTGGTCCTCGATGCGGGTGACGGAGTCCCCGCCGATCCAGTCCCCGAGGTAGCCCAGCGATCCGAGCAGGGCGATCAGGAGCGGGGGGATCGAGAGCACCTGCCAGAAGGCGGCCTCGGCGGAGAGCCCGAGGATCCGGTCCTGCCACGCCTTGGCGACCGTCCGGCCGAGCACCTGCACCGGCACCCGGACCGGTGCCAGCCACCAGCCCCGGCCGCGGGTGCGCCCGGTTCCTGACGCGGTGCTGCCCCCGGACGGTTCCCCCGGGGGCGGGGGGTCGAGGGAGTCGCCGGCGCGGGCCGGGGAGCCCCCGGGCAGCACGGCGCTCACCGCCCCAGTGTGCACGCCGGGGCGGTGAGCAGCCCGGACGACGACGCCTCAGGCCGCGCGGCGCCTCGCCGGCCGGCGCCCGGCCGGGCCTGTCGCCGGACCGGGAGCGGGCGTGGCCGGAGGTGCTTCGGGAGCGGCGGGGGCCGGCACGCAGGTGATCACGGCCTCGGCGGCGTAGGAGGTGCGGAACGTCTCCCGGCGGATCTCCGCGCCGCTCTGCAGGTCGCGGAAGATCCGCGTCACGGTGACGTCGAAGCCGCGGACGCCGGACTGGGCGATGCAGCTGCCGTCGTCCGGCCGCTCCAGCACCGCGGGCTCCCGGTAGTTGGTCCGCTCACCCTCGACGGCCTCGATCTCGTACCGCTTCGTCCCGAAGAAGGTCACGGTCAGCGAGCCACCGCCACCGGCGCGCGGCGCCCAGGCCGTGTCGACGTAGACGGCGGTGTCGGAGTCGTTGCGCCACTGCAGGTCGATCTGACCCTCGTAGACGGTCGCCTCCCGGCCGGCCGGATAGCGGCTGATGTAGAAGCTGTGCGGCTTGTGGTAGACGTCCTCGAGCCCGGCGAAGAAGACCGCGTTGAACATCGTGGTGGCGAACTGGCTGATGCCGCCGCCGACCGCGGTGGACAGCCGGCCGCCGCTGATGACGTTGGCGGGGACGTAGCCCTGGGCCGTGCCCCGCGGGCCGGTGAAGGTGTTGAGGCTGAAGGTCTCGCCCGGCATCACCAGGGCGCCGTCGACCTCCTCGGCGACGACCCGGATGTTCGTGCCGCTGGCGGCACTGGTCGTCGTGGTCGTGAAGCTGCTGATCTCCTCGCGGACGCCCAGTCCCTGGGCCTCCTCGGTGGTCAGCTCGGCGGGCACCGGGCCCAGCTGGGCGGTGATGGCACGGGGGGCGGCCGAGGGCAGCACGTCGACCAGCTGGGTGGCGAGCGCGGCCGGGTCGATGCCGGTGCCGTCGACGGACGGGACCACCTGCACCGCGCCCCCGGCCAGCTCGAAGCGGGCGTCCTGCGCGGGCGTGCCGAAGGCGGCGAAGTCGTCGCCCATCGCCTCGGCGAGGAGCGCCGGGTCGATGCTCACGGCCAGCTGCCCGTCGTCCTGCGGGGCGAAAGCGAGCGACGCGGCGATGGCCTCGACCGAGATCTCGACCGTGGTGCCGCCGTCGGAGCTGGTGACGGTGACCGGGGCGGCGAGGCCCGGGGTGACGACCTCGTCGAGGACCCGTTGGGCCTCGTCGGCGTCCACCCGGGGGGCTGCCTCCTCGACCGGCAGCTCGATCGGCTGCTCCGGGTCGCCGCCGGAGGCCAGCGCGGCGGTGACCGCCTCGGCGGCGGCCTCGCGGTCCAGCTCCCGGCCCACCGCGGGCTCGACGACGGTGGCGGAGGTGCCGTCGATCGCGACGGTCGCGTCCACCGGCGAGCGGTCGACCTCGGCGGCGATCGCGTCGATCTGCGCGGCCAGGGCGGTCTCGTCGCCGGAGATGACCGGCTCGACCTCGCGGTCGGTGAAGAAGCTGGCCACCCGCGTCCACGGGGCCAGCGGCTGCCCGGAGGCGGCGTCCACCGTCGCGTCGACGTCGAGGGTGATGCCGGCGGCGGCGGGCGAGAGGGGAGCGGTCACGTCGGCGGCCACCACGGTGTGGTCGGCGGCCACGCGGGGCGCGAGCTCGCGCTCGAGGGTCGACGCGGCCTCGGCGGGGGAGAGCCCGCCGACGTCGACCCCGGCGACGACCGTGTTGCGGGGGACGTCGTCCCCGGCCACGAGCAGGTCCACGCCGTAGGCGCTGGCCAGCACGACGACCGCGGCCACCGGGGTGAGGACCGCGGGTCGCCGCCACCACGGACGGCGGGGCGTGCCGGGGAACGGATCGTCGGGGCCACCGTCGCCGGGACCGTCGTCGCCGGGGCCCCGGGGGCCGTCGTCGCCCGGTCCAGCGTCGCCGGGACCGCCGGAGGCCGGCACGTCGGAACCGGGCACGTCGGAGCCGGGCACCGGGGCGGGCCCGACGGGCCCGAGCGCCGCCGTCTCGTCCAGCGCCGGCGTCGCGGTGTCCCGGCCGGCCGTGCCGGTCGTCGGGTGCGCAGAGGGGGGCGCCGGGTCAGCCGCCACCGGGACGGTGGCCGTCGCCGGGGGCGGAGGCAGCTGGCCCGGCGCCTGCCCGGGGGCGAAGCGGATGTCGGCCGTCTGGTCCCAGTCGTGCGCGGCCGGGGCTCCGCCGGCGGGCGACGCGGGGGCGTCGCCGGCGACCGGGGCCTGGTCGGCCGAGAGGGGCCCGCGGTCGCGGGGGACCGGGCGGGTGTCGTCGGAGAGCGGCTCGGGAGCCGGCTCGACCGGGGGGCCGGCGACGGGCTCGGGCGCCGGCACGACGTCGTCGGAGGTGGGCTCGGCCGACGGGAGTTCCGGGGCCTCGGGGACGTCGTCCCCGGGCCGGGCGGTCTCGTCGGTGGTCACGGGGTGCTGCGGCGGCATGGGGTGTTCCTCGGGTGGCCGTCGACCGGGGCTACCCGGGAACGACGGAGCCGCCGGGCCCTCGTCCACGTCACGCGAACGGGGGACACCGGCGGCGGCGTCGGGTGAGGGCTTCATCGCTGTGCGCGACGATAGCGCCTCGTTCAGTCGGGGCGGTGCTACTCGCCGTCGGTCTCGATGATGTCGGCGGCGATGTCACGCAGCTTGCCCTCGTACTCACGGGCGTGGTGCCCGCAGAAGACGAGGTCGCTGCCACTGGGAAGGACGACCCGAACCTTGGCCAGCGCACCGCAACGGTCGCAGTGGAAGGGGACGACGAGGTCGTCGGCGGGGATCGTCGTCGTCAGCGTCTGGGTCATCTGGCTCATCACTCGCTCTCTGCCGCACGGACCCGCGATTGCGGATCGGCCTCCTGCACAGCGCCAGGATGGTTCCCCGTGTTCCCCGGTCCGGCGGGTCGGACGGACGACCCGCCGTGAGACGGGACACCCGCGACCGGTGGTGCCGGTGGGGTCCAGCAGGGACTCATGTCTGGACGGTGCTGGTCTGTGGTCGGTCGGTCTGGGGAGTTCCGTGCGCCGGCCTGGATCCGGCTGGTGGGTCCGCTGCTGTCTGAACGTCGCCAACGCTACGCCGGATACCCGACAGGTGTGGTCGTACACGGCCGGTCCGGCACCAGAGGGTGAGATCGTGACCTCGTCGCAACAGAGGCCCCGGCGGGCAACACGCGGAACACCCGTCCGTCACCGGGACGACGACGGCCCCGTCCCTCCGGAGAGGAACGGGGCCGGCGCGGTGACGTGCTGAGTGGCCGCCTCGCAGGGGCCCGGCCCGAGCGGAGCGAGGGTCGGGGGGCGAGGTGGTCCTTCGTCAGTCCAGGTAGTCGCGGAGCACCTGGGAGCGGCTCGGGTGGCGCAGCTTCGACATCGTCTTCGACTCGATCTGGCGGATCCGCTCACGGGTCACGCCGTAGACCTGACCGATCTCGTCGAGCGTGCGCGGCTGGCCGTCGGTGAGGCCGAACCGCAGCCGGACGACGCCGGCCTCCCGCTCCGACAGCGTCTGCAGCACGCTGGTCAGCTGGTCCTGCATGAGCGTGAAGCTGACCGCGTCGACGGCCACGACCGCCTCGGAGTCCTCGATGAAGTCACCGAGCTGGCTGTCGCCCTCGTCGCCGATGGTCTGGTCGAGGCTGATGGGCTCCCGGGCGTACTGCTGGATCTCCAGCACCTTGTCCGGGGTGATGTCCATCTCCTTGGCCAGCTCCTCAGGCGTCGGCTCGCGGCCGAGATCCTGGAGCAGCTCGCGCTGTATGCGGCCGAGCTTGTTGATGACCTCGACCATGTGCACCGGGATGCGGATGGTGCGCGCCTGGTCGGCCATCGCGCGGGTGATGGCCTGGCGGATCCACCACGTCGCGTAGGTCGAGAACTTGTAGCCCTTGGTGTAGTCGAACTTCTCGACCGCACGGATCAGACCGAGGTTGCCCTCCTGGATGAGGTCCAGGAACGCCATGCCGCGGCCGGTGTAGCGCTTGGCCAGGGAGACCACGAGGCGGAGGTTGGCCTCCAGCAGGTGGTTCTTGGCGCGCTCGCCGTCGCGGACGATCCAGTTGAGGTCACGGCGCAGCTGGGGGGAGAGCTTCTGCCCCTCCTCCTCGACCTGGCGCAGCCGCTCGGAGGCGTAGAGCCCGGCCTCGATCCGCTTGGCGAGGTCGACCTCCTCCTCGGCGTTGAGCAGGGCGACCTTGCCGATCTGCTTGAGATAGGCGCGGACCGAGTCCGCCGAGGCGGTCATCTCGGCGTCCTTGCGGGCCTGCCGCAGGGCCTCCGACTCCTCCTCGTCGTCCCACTCGAAGTCACCACCCTCGGCGGGGGTCTCCTCGGCGGGCTCGGCGACGGCGACGCCGTCGGGGCCGGCGACCACGGTCTCGTCGAGCTTGAGACCCTCACCGGCCTCGACCACGGCGACCGCGGTGTCCCCGGTCGCCACGGCGGTCAGGACGGCACCGCCCTCACCACCGCCGGGCGACGGCGCGATGCTGGGCTTGGTGCGGCTCTTGGTGCCGGGCTTCGCCGGGGCCTTCTTGCGGGCCGGGGGGGCGGCCTTGCCGGCGGCCGTCCTCGAGCGAGTCACGGCGCTCGTGGCGGCGGTGTCCGGTGCGGGCGTTTCGGCGGGCACTCAGGGTTCCTTCCCGTTCTGGGTCCCGTTCCCCGGGGAACCGATCGGTCCCCGGGTAGCGGCCTCGACCGCGTCGGTGTGCACGAGATGGGACCCCGGACCCTGCGCGGCGTTTGACCGGCGCGCGGCTGGGGGAAGCCTCTCGGCTGCTAGCGACGGGGGCGGGGCTCCTCCATTGTAACGACGGTTTCGCGCGGTTCCACCGGCTTCGTCGTGACGGCCTCGCCCGGACGGGGTGCGCGGCCCCCCGGAGTCAGTTGTGGATGCCCTCCGCGGCGGCGAGCGCGGCGCCGACGATCCCGGCGTCGTTGAGGAGCTGGGCGGGGACGACGGGGGTGCGCGTCGACAGCAGCGGGACCCACTTGTCGGCCTTCTTGCTCACCCCGCCGCCGACGATGATGAGGTCGGGCCAGACGCCGGCCTCGAGCACGTCGAGGTAGCGGTCCACGCGGCGGGCCCACTCGTGGTAGCTCAGCTCCTCGCGCTCCCGGGCCGACGCGGAGGCGCGCTTCTCGCCGTCCTCGCCGTCGACCTGGATGTGGCCGAACTCCGTGTTCGGCACGAGGACGCCGTCGGTGAAGAGGGCGCTGCCGATCCCCGTGCCGAAGGTGAGCATCAGCACCACGCCCTCGCGCCCGCGCCCGGCGCCGTAGTGCATCTCGGCGATGCCGGCGGCGTCGGCGTCGTTGAGCGTCGTCACCGTGCCGGGGATCCGCTCCTCGACGCCGACGGCCAGGTTGGTGCCCAGCCAGCTGTGGTCGACGTTGGCGGCGGTGTGCGCCACGCCCTTCTTGAGGACGCCGGGGAAGGTGACCCCGACCCGCTCGGTCCAGTCGAAGCCGGCGACGATCTCGGCCACCACGTCGCAGACCGCGTCCGGATGGGCCGGCTGAGGCGTGGGGATGCGGAGCCGCTCGCCCACGAGTTCGCCCCGCTCGAGGTCGACCACACACCCCTTGATGCCGCTGCCGCCGATGTCCACCCCGAAGCCCTGCACGCCGTCACCGTAGTGACCCGTGTCCGGGACCGCGGCAGGTGCGGGGAGGATCGGGCCGTGACCCATCCGAACGAGTTGCTCGAGCTGGCCGTCGCCACCGCGGACGAGGCCGCCGCGCTGATCGCCCGCGAGCGGACGGGTGCGGGCGCCGACGTGGACACGAAGTCCAGTCCCACCGACGTCGTCACCGCCGTCGACCGGGCGGCCGAGGAGCTGATCACCCGGCGGCTGCTCGCCGCCCGCCCCGACGACGGGCTGCTCGGGGAGGAGGGCGCCGACCGGGCCGGGACCTCGGGCGTGCGCTGGGTCGTGGACCCCGTCGACGGGACCGTCAACCTGCTCTACGGCCTGCCGGCGTTCTCCGTGTCGATCGCGGCGGAGGTGCACGGGCAGGTGGTGGCCGGGGTCGTGCACAACGTCCTGACCGGCGAGCGGTACACGGCGACGGCCGGCGGCGGTTCCTTCGAGAGCTCGCCGGCGCAGCCGGAGCCGGTGCGGTTGCGCGGCAGCAGCCCCGTGTCGCTGGAGCAGACCCTCGTCCTCACCGGCTTCGGCTACCGGGTCGAGCAGCGGCGGGTGCAGGGTGCGGTGGTCGCCGAGCTGCTGCCGGTCGTCCGGGACATCCGCCGGCACGGCTCCTCGGCGCTGGACCTCTGCACGGTGGCGGCCGGCCGGGTCGACGCCTACTACGAGTCCGGGCTGAAGCCGTGGGACCACGCCGCCGGCGCGCTCGTGGCCGCCGAGGCGGGGCTGGTGGTCACCGGGCTGCCCGGCCGTGCGTTCGCCGATCCGCTGGCGATCGCGGTGGCGCCGTCGGTGGCCGGTCCGTTCGTCGAGCTGCTGGACCGGCTGCACTGGAGCTAGGAGACGGGGACGTCGCACTCCGCGGCGGCGCTGGAGGCCGGGGCGAGGACGGCGGCGACCTCCTCGGGGCTCGGCACGCCGGGGAAGTCGGGCCCGATCACGAAGTCGACGCGGTCGTCGGCGCGGGTGTCGGGCCAGTCGCCGGCGCCCGGCATGTACACCGTCATGTAGGACGCGGCGTCGGAGCCGCGGGGGCCGTGGCGGATCTCGCCGACGCCGGTGACCTCACGTTCGGTGGGGTCGTTCGCGACCTCCTCCACCACGAAGCCGCGGGCCCGCAGCTCGTCGCCGACCTGCTGCGCGAGGCCGGCGGTGTCGGTGGCGTTGAACACCCGCAGGCGCACCGTGGTCGGGTCCAGCTGCGGCGGCGCGGTCGAGGCGACCGCGCAGGCGGCCTCCTCGCGGTCCTCGTCGGCGGCGGCGTCGCCGAAGACCTTCCACCAGACGCCGAGCGCGGCGATGGCCAGCACCAGCAGGAAGATCAGCGGGGGGAGGGGGCGGCGACCGCTGCGGCGGGGGCGCGGCCCGACCGTCGGACGGTCCGTGGTCGTGCTCACCGTTGCTCCAGGCCCACGGCCGGGGAGTCTAGGGCCGCGCGCCGGCGCTAGATCGCACCGTCGTCCAGCGCGGCGCGTCCGCGGTCGACGCAGCCGTCGATCCGCTCGGCGTAGCCGCTGGTGTCCTTGCCGGCCATGGCCCCGGCCTTCGAGCGGGCCACGATGCCGGCGACGATCGCGGCGAACTTGAAGTAGGCGAACCCGACGTACCAGGAGAGCTCGCCCAGGTCCATGCCGCTGCGCTGCGCGTACCGCTCGGCGATCTCCTGCCGGGTCGGGAACCCGGGCAGCGCGGTGACCGCGCTCTGCACCGCCGGCGGGTCCTCACCGGCCTCCGGCCAGTAGACGAACAGCATCCCGATGTCGGTCAGCGGGTCGCCGAGGGTGGACATCTCCCAGTCCAGGACGGCGCGGATGCGCCCCGGCGTTCCCGGGTCGAGCAGGCAGTTGTCCAGCCGGTAGTCGCCGTGCACGATCCCGGACCGCTGGGTGGCCGGCACCGTCTCGGCCAGGCGGGCGGCCAGGGCGTCCATGGCGGGCCGGTCGCGGTCGCGGGTGGCGTCCCACTGCTTGCTCCACCGGCGCACCTGGCGGGCGGCGAAGCCCTCGGGGCGGCCGAAGTCGGCCAACCCCACGGCCGCGGGGTCCACGGCGTGCAGGTCGGCCAGGACGTCGACCAGCCCGTCGCCGATCGCCCGCCGCTGGGCCGGCTTGTCGGCGTAGCCCGGGGGGAGCGCGTCGACCACGTGCACGCCGTCGACCTTCTCCATCACGTAGAAGGGCGCGCCCAGGACGGCGGTGTCGGTGCACAGGTGCAGCGTCCGCGGCACGGGGACGGCGGTCCCGCCGAGGGCGGAGATGACGCGGTGCTCGCGCTCCATGTCGTGCGCGGTGGCCAGCACGGCGCCGGTCGGCGGGCGGCGCAGGATCACCGCGTCGTCGGCGGTGCCGCCCTGCGGCGTCACCACGTACGTGAGGTTGGACATGCCGGCCGCGATGAGCTCGACGCTCACCTGCCGCCAGCGCTGGTCGCCCAGCGCGGTGGCGAGGTAGGGCCCGACGACGACCGGATCAGCACCCACGGGAGTCGACACCGCCGCAGGGTAACCTCTGGCGCTCCGTGGCCCTCCGGCTCGATCCGGCGCGAATGCGTCGGTCGGCGGCAGCCGGGCACAAACCGGGGCTGCACGGCGTTGGGGGGCCTGCCGGTCCTCCGCCGCCGCGTACTGCGCCGGTGACGGGTGGCCCGGTGAACGACCTCCAGCGGCAGGCGCGCACGCGCCGGCCGCCGGGACCGACCATCCGGTCGCCACGAGCGGCCGGCCAGGACGGTGGTGCCCCGGTGCCGCCGTCGACCAGCCGGGCCACCAGCCCGACGCACCCCGGAGGAGGGGCACACACTCCATGGCCACCGATTACGACGCCCCGCGCCGCAACGAGGCGGACGAGCTCGGCGAGGACTCGCTCGAGGAGCTCAAGGCACGGCGCGCCGAGGCCCAGTCCTCGTCCGTCGACGTGGACGAGACCGACTTCAACGAGAACCTCGAGCTGCCCGGCGCCGACCTGAGCGGCGAGGAGCTGACCGTCCGCGTGCTGCCCAAGCAGGAGGACGAGTTCACCTGCTCGCGCTGCTTCCTGGTGCAGCACCGGACCCGGCTCGCGTCGACCAGGGGCGACCAGCTGCTCTGCCGCGACTGCGCCTGAGGTTCCCCGCACGCCGCGGGAGGGGGAGGCGACCGTGACCGGGTCCCACCGCACCGGGCCGCCGCGCGAGGTGCCGCCACCACGACCGGTCGGCCGCCCTGCGGCCGCCGACGTGGAGAGCGGGGCACCGCGCGCGGCCCGGCTCCTCGCCGACGCCGTGACCGGTCTCCTCGGCCACCCGTCGCGCCCGGGGGCGTCGGACGGCGGCGCGCCGGGGACGGCGGGCACCCTCCGGGACGTCCTCGCCGCCGTCGCGTCGGCGGTGACCCCCGGACGGGGCGGCTCCGGCGATCCCGGTGCGCCCGGCGACGCCCCGCGGGCACCCGGCGCGGTCCTCGGGGACCTGCTGGCCGCCGCGGTGCCGAGGCTGCCGATCCGCGACGCCGCCCGGTTGCGGGCGGCCCACCACGGGGCGTCGGACGAGGAGATCGCCGACGCCCTGGTGCTGCGCGCCGGCCGGCTCACCGCCGCCGTCGGCGGAGCCACCGGTGGGCTGTCGGCCGCGCACTGGTTCGCGCCCCCGTCGATGGTGGCGCTGCCGCTGGAGCTCGCTGCCGAGACGGTGCTGACGGCCGCGGTCGAGATCGTCCTGCTCGGCGAGCTCCACGAGCTGCACGGCCGCGGCCCGGCCGGCGACGCACGGGAGCGCGCGGCGGCCTACCTGGCCAGCTGGTCGGCGCAGCGCGCCGCCGACCGCACCGGCCCCACGGGCGTGGGCGTGGTCCTGGGCGTCGCCGGATTCCGCGCGCTGAGCCGCCGGCTCGGTCGCCGCATGGTCCGCGGCGCCCCCGCCGCGGCCCCCTTCCTCCTCGGCGCCGCGCTGGGCAGCCGGGGCAACCGCAGGGCCACCGAGACGCTCGCCCGCCGGGTCCGCGACGACCTGCGCCGCCCCTCCTAGGATCGGCACCGTGCTCACGCCCCCGGTCCCGCCCGGTCCCGCCGAGGTGGAGGTGCCGGTGCGGCTCACCGATCCGGCCCTGGCGCCCCGCTACGCCCTCCCCGGCGACGCCGGCGCCGACCTCACCCTGGCCGAGGACGTCGAACTGGCCCCGCTCCAGCGCGCGCTGGTCGGCACCGGGGTGGCCGTGGCCATCCCGGAGGGGTACGCCGGGTTCGTGCACCCGCGCTCGGGCCTGGCCCACCGGCTCGGCCTGAGCCTGGTGAACGCGCCGGGGACGATCGACGCCGGCTACCGGGGGGAGATCAAGGTGAACCTGGTCAACCTGGACCCGACGACGGCGCTGACCCTGCGCCGCGGCGACCGGGTCGCGCAGCTGGTCGTGCAGCCGGTGGTCCGCGCCCGGTTCGTGCCCGTGGCGGAGCTGCCCGGCAGCGACCGCGGCGCCGGCGGGCACGGCTCGACCGGCGTGGGCTCCACCGACGAGGGCGCGGGGGCCTGACATGCCGTTCGGACGCCGCCGCAACCGCATCGACCGCAGCCTGCGCGAGCGCGGGGTGCCTCCGGAGCCGCAGATCCGCGCGCGGGAGGTCGAGGAGACCGCCGGCCCCTACGACGAGGCCGACGCGCCCGACGACGGCCGCGCCCGCATCGACCTGGGCGCGCTCCGGCTGCCCGCGGTCGGCGGGATGGAGCTGCGGGTGGACGTGAACCAGCAGCAGAAGGTCGTCGGCGCGACGATGCGCTACGGCGAGTCGCTGCTGCAGGTCTCGGCGTTCGCCGCGCCCCGGGCGACCGGCATCTGGGACGACGTCCGCGCCGACCTGGCGGTCAGCGCCTCCGGCCAGGGTGGCTCGCTCACCGAGGTGGAGGGCCCCTTCGGGCCCGAGCTCGCCGGGCACGTGCGGGTCTCCCCGCCGGCCCAGCCGGGACAGCCGGCGCCGGCCCCGGTCCGGCGGGCCACCCGCTTCCTCGGGGTCGACGGGCCCCGCTGGTTCCTGCGCGGCATGATCAGCGGCCCGGCGGCGGAGAGTGCCGAGGCGGCCGCTCCGCTGGAGGAGGTCTTCCGCGGCATCGTCGTCGTCCGGGGGACCGAGCCCATGCCGGTGCGCGAGCAGCTGCCGCTCACCCTGCCGCCCCAGGCGGCGGCCCAGGTGGCCGCCCAGCAGGCCGCACGCCAGCAGGGCGGCGCGGCGGCCCCGCCCCCGCCCGCGTGACCCCGGGAGTGGCCTACGGGCCGCACCCGGACCAGTTCCTCGAGCTCACCCTCCCCGCGGGGGAGGACCGGGCTCCGGTCGTCGTCGTGCTGCACGGCGGGTTCTGGCGGGCCGCGTACGGCATCGACCTGGCCCGTCCGCTGGCCGCCGACCTCGCGGCCGCCGGGTTCGCCGCGGTCGCCGTGGAGTACCGCCGGGTGGGTGCCGGCGGTGGCTGGCCGGCGACGGTCGAGGACGTCGCCGCCGCGCTGGACGCCCTGCCGGGGCTGGACGAGGTCGCCCGGCTCGACCTGGACGACGTCACGGTGGTGGGCCACTCGGCGGGCGGTCACCTGGCGGCCTGGGCCGCCGGACGGGCGCTGCTGCCCGCGGGGGCACCCGGCGCGGGTCCGCGCGTGCGGGTGGCGGCCGCGGTGCTGCAGGCCGGCGTGCTCGACCTGGCGCGCGCCGACGAGCAGGGGCTCGGCCGGGGAGCCGTGCGGGAGTTCCTCGGCGGCCCGCCCGCCCCGGACGTCCTCGCGCTGGCCTCACCGGTCGCCCTCCTGCCCACCGGCGCGGCGGTCCTCTGCGTGCACGGCACCGGCGACGACGTCGTCCCGCCGGAGCAGAGCGAGCGCTACGCGCAGGCCGCCGGGCGCGCCGGCGACGCCGTGGAGGTCCGCCTCGTGCCCGGCGACCACATGGCGATGATCGACCCGGCGGGGCCGGCCTGGGCGCTGGTCCGGGAGTGGCTGCGGACACGACGCGGCCGCCGCGGTGCCGGGACTACGCTGGAACCGTGACAGAGACCCGGCCGGCAGGCTGGCTGACCCGGAAGCTCCAGCGGCTGACGGTCGACGACCAGACCCGTGATGCCGAGCAGTTGCGCGACGAGGCGGCCTTCGCCGGCTGCGAGGCCGTCAGCGCCTGCCAGAAGGGCAAGGTCGTCACCGTGACCGGGCGGCTGAAGTCGGTCGTCTACACGCCGCGGGAGACCGTGCCCACCCTCGAGGCCGAGCTGTTCGACGGCTCGGGCTCGGTCACGCTGGTCTGGCTCGGCCGCCGGCGGATCCCCGGCATCGAGCCGGGCCGCACCCTCACCGCCCGCGGCCGGTTCGGTTCCTTCGAGGGCCGCGAGGTCATCTACAACCCCTGGTACGAGCTGGGCCTCGGGTGACGGCTGCGGCCGGCGGCGACCGCCCTGCCGAGGGCGCGACGGGGGAGGAGCGGCCCGGTCCCGACGCGGACGACGCCGGACGGGCACCGGTCTTCGACCGGCACGTCGTCCTCGACCAGCTGGGCGGCTGGCGCGGGATGCTCGACGCGAGCCTGCCGACGGTGGCGTTCATCGTCGCCAACTCCCTCGCCGGGCTGCGGGTCGGGATCTGGAGCGCCCTCGGTGCCGCGCTCCTCGTCTTCCTGCTGCGCCTGGTCCGGCGGGAGAGCGTCCAGCAGGCCTTCAGCGGCCTGTTCGCCGTCGGGATCGCGGTGGCCATCGCCGCCTACTCCGGGCAGGCCCGCGACTTCTACGTCATCGGGATCATCCGCAACGCGGCCATCGGCGTGGTCCTGCTCGGGTCGGTGGTGGTCCGCTGGCCGCTGGTCGGGGTGATCGCCGAGTTCCTCGCCCCCAGCCACCTGGGGGCCATGGCCACGCACGAGGCGCACCCGCCGGGCCTGCGCGGCCGGCTGCACCGCGCCTCGGCGGTGCTGCGCCCCGCCGAGCGGGACCCGGAGACCGGCACGCGCGCGGTCGACCCCGAGGCCGAGTGCCACTGGCGCGACGACCCGCGGCTGGTGCGCGCCTACGGCTGGCTGACCGTGTTCTGGGCCGTCGTCTTCCTCATCCGCGCCGCGGTCACCGGGCCGCTGTACTTCTCCAGCGAGGACGGGAACGCCACGGCGCTCGGCGTCGTCTCGCTGGTGCTGGGCATCCCGGTGACCGTCGTCGAGCTGGCGATCACCCTCTGGGCGGTCTCCCGCCTGCACCGGCACCGGTCGGGCGGGCAGCCCGCCGCCTGACGTCCCTCTCAGACGGGACGGGCGGCGGAGAGGACCTCCTGCAGCTGCTCCTCGACGTCGGAGTGGGCGATGAACAGCAGCTCGTCACCGGCCTCGAGCGGCTCGTCCGGGCTGGGGGTGATCACCCGCTCCCCGCGCAGGATCGCCGTCAGCACGGTCTCCCGCGGCAGCGGCACCTCGCGCAGCGGCCGGCCCACCCACGGGGTGTCCTCGGCGAGGGTGATCTCCACCAGGTTGGCCGCGCCTTTGCGGAAGGTCATCAGCCGGACGACGTCGCCGACGGTGACGGCCTCCTCGACCAGGGCCGCGAGCACGCGCGGGGTGGAGACGGCGACGTCGACGCCCCAGGACTCGGTGTAGAGCCACTCGTTGCGCGGGTCCTTGACGCGGGCCACCACGCGGTTGACGGCGAACTCCGTCTTGGCCAGCAGCGAGATGACGAGGTTGGCCTTGTCGTCGCCGGTGGCCGCGACCACGACGTCGCAGGTGGCCAGCTGGGCCTCCTCCAAGGAGGTCACCTCGCAGGCGTCGGCCTGCACCCATTCGGCGCCCGGCACGGCCCGGGTGCGGACCTTGCGGGGGTCCTTCTCGATGAGCATCACGCTGTGCCCGTTGCTGAGCAGCTCCCCGGCGATCGAGCGGCCGACGGCGCCCGCGCCCACGATGGCGACCCTCATGAGCCGTGTCCTCCCTCGGGCCCGCGCTCGACGACCTCGTGCACCCGGGCGGTGATGGCGTCGGTCGCGGCCAGGACCAGCTGGTCGCCGTCCTGGAGGACTGTGGTGAACGTCGCCAGCTGCGCCTCGCCGAAACGCACCAGCCACGCCGCCCGCGCGCCGGTCGCCTTCTCCAGCTCGACGAGCTTGCGGCCCACCCACACGTCGGTCACGGTCACCCGCAGCATCAGCACCTGCCCGGTGGGCTCGCGCCACAGCTCGTTGACCTTGACCGAGAGCAGCTCGCGCAGCAGGCGGTTCACCGTCCACGGGACGGTGGCCACGCTGGGGATGCCCATCCGCTCGTAGACCTCGGCCCGCTTCGAGTCGTAGATGCGGGCCACGACGTGCTGGACGCCGAAGGTCTCGCGGGCCACGCGGGCGCTGATGATGTTCGAGTTGTCGCCGCTGCTCACGGCGGCGAAGGCCCCGGCGGAGTCGATGCCGGCGTCCAGCAGGGTCTGCCGGTCGAAGCCGAGCCCGGTCACCTGGCGGCCGGCGAACTCCGGACCCAGCCGGCGGAAGGCCTCCGGGTCCTGGTCGATCACCGCCACGCTGTGGCCGACCTCCTCGAGCCGCCGCGCGATGGCCGAGCCGACGCGGCCGCAGCCCATGACGACCACGTGCACGTGTCGCTCCTCGATCGGGGGTCCTGCGGGCGCACGACCGGCGCCCGCACCGGCGCGAAGCTACACCCGCCCGCCGGCGCAGGGGGCCGCCGGCGGGGGAGTCCCTCTCGCGGGCGGTGTCGCGGCCGGGCGCGCGGCGAACGGGCCGTGCGTCCGTACCATCGCCGCCGTGCCCAGCCTGTCCGACCTCGGGCAACTCCCGAAACGCCTCGTCCTCGGCCGTCCGGTCCGCAGCGACCGTGCGGGTGAGTCGCTGCTCCCCAAGCGCCTCGCGCTGCCGATCTTCGCCAGCGACGCGCTCTCCTCCGTGGCCTACGCCACGCAGGAGATCCTGATCATCCTGACGCTGGGCGGGACGGCCTACCTGTACCTGGCGCCGTGGCTGGCCGCCGGCGTCGTCGTGCTGCTGGTCGTGGTCGTGCTCTCGTACCGGCAGGTGGTGCGGGCCTATCCGTCGGGCGGAGGCGACTACGAGGTCGCCATGAAGAACCACGGCCGGTTCGCCGCCCTCGTCGTCGCCAGCGCCCTGCTCGTCGACTACGTGCTGACGGTCGCCGTGTCGGTCTCCTCGGGCACGGACAACATCATCTCGGCCTTCCCGGCGCTCAACGAGCACCGCGTGCTGATCGCGGTCACCCTGGTCGCGCTGCTGGCCGCGGCCAACCTCCGCGGCCTGCGCGAGTCCGGGAAGACGTTCGCCGTCCCGACCTACCTGTTCGCCGCCGGCATCCTGGTGATGATCACCACCGGCCTGCTGCGAGCGGTCTTCGGATCGGCGCCGGTCGCGGAGACCGCGGCGTACAGCATCACGCCCGAGGCCGGGTACACCGACCTCGGTGGCCTCGCACTCCTGTTCTTCGCCCTGCGCGCCTTCGCCTCGGGTACCACGGCCCTGACCGGCATCGAGGCCGTCGCCAACGGCGTGCCGGCGTTCAAGCCGCCGAAGAGCAAGAACGCGGCCACCACGCTGGCCCTGATGGGCGGCCTGGCCTGCACGATGTTCGCCGGGGTGACCGCGCTGGCGCTCATCTCCGACGTCCGCTACACGGAGAACGCCTGCGACCTGCAGGGCTTCGCCGACTGCGAGACCGAGCCGCAGCGGACCGTCATCGCCCAGCTGGCAGCGGCCATCTTCGGCGGCGACGGCTCGTTCGGCTTCTTCTACATCCAGGCCGCGACGGCGCTCGTCCTCATCCTCGCCGCCAACACCGCCTTCAACGGCTTCCCGCTGCTGGGGTCGGTGCTCGCCCAGGACCGCTTCCTGCCACGGCAGCTGCACACCCGCGGCGACAAGCTGGTCTACAGCAACGGCATCCTGCTGCTCGCCGGCTTCGCCGCCCTCCTGATCATCGCGTTCGAGGCCGACGTCACCCGGTTGATCCAGCTCTACATCATCGGGGTGTTCACCAGCTTCAGCATCGGCCAGTGGGGCATGGTGCGGCACTGGAACCGGGAACTGCGCACCGAGACCGATCCCGCCGTCCGGCGGCGCAGCCGCAGGTCGCAGATCATCAACACCGTCGGCGGCTCGCTCACCACCGTCGTCCTGGTGATCATCGTGCTGACGAAGTTCACCCACGGCGCCTACCTCGTGCTCGTGGCGATGCCGATCCTGTTCGTCCTGATGCGGGCGATCAACCGGCACTACTCGCACGTGTCCGAGCAGCTGGTGCCCGACACCGACTCCCGGATGCTGCCGAGCAAGGTGCACGCGATCGTGCTCGTCTCGAAGGTGCACAAGCCGACGCTGCGGGCGCTGGCCTTCGCGCGGGCCACCCGGCCCGACGCGCTGACGGCGCTGACGGTCAACGTGGACGACGCCGATCTCCGCGGGCTGCAGGCGGACTGGGAGCGCTACGACATCCCGGTGCCTCTGACCGTGCTCGAGTCCCCCTACCGGGAGATCACCCGGCCGGTCGTCGACTACGTGAAGGCGATCCGCCGCACCAGCCCGCGCGAGCTGGTCGTGGTGTTCGTGCCGCAGTACGTGGTCGGGCACTGGTGGGAGAACGTCCTGCACAACCAGAGCGCCCTGCGACTGCGTGCCCGGCTGCAGTTCCAGCCCGGCGTCATGATCACCACCGTGCCGTGGCAGCTGGAGAGCTCCGTCGGACGGGACGACGAGGACGGCCGCCGGAACGGGCCCGCTCCGGGCGACCTCCGCCGGGGCATCACCGACGACGTCGATCCCACGCCGTATGGCTGACCGGGGCCTCGGTTGGGGAGGCCGGCGCTTCGAGGTCGAGGTCGGCCCCGTGGCGCACGGCGGGCACTGCGTGGCCCGGCACGAGGGCCGCGTCGTCTTCGTGCGGCACGCGCTGCCGGGGGAGCGGGTCGTCGTCGAGGTCACCGAGGACCGCCAGCCCGGCTACTGCCGCGCCGACGCCGTCGAGGTGCTGACCGCGTCCGTGCACCGGGTGGAGCGGCCCTGCCCGTACAGCGGCCCCGGCCGGTGCGGCGGCTGCGACTGGCAGCACGTGGCGCCCGCCGAGCAGCACCGGCTCAAGGCCGCCGTCGTCCGCGAGCAGCTGAGCCGGCTGGCCGGGCTCGCCGGGGACCCCGTCGTCGAGGGCCTGGTCGTCGAGGAGCTGCCCGGCGGGCCGCTGCGCTGGCGCTCGCGGGCCCGCTTCGCCGTCGACCGCTCCGGGACGCCGGGGCTGCGCCGGCACCGGTCGCACGACGTCGTGCCGCTCGCGGACTGCCCGATCACCCTGGAGCCGGCCGCGGCCGTGGTGCTGGGCCGCCGCTGGCCCGGCGCCGGCGCGGTGGACGTCGCCATCGACTCCGCCGGAGCGGTGACCACCACCCGGCTGGACCGGCGCGGGGTGCCGACGACCTCGCGGGTGCTGCGACCCGGCGGGGACCTGCCCGAGGAGCCGGTCGCGCGGGCCGCCCGGACGGCGGGGGGCCGCGACTGGGAGGTCGAGGGCACCGGCTTCTGGCAGGTGCACCCGGCCGCCGCCGACGCGCTCGTCGCCGCGGTCACCGGCCTCGCCCGGGTCGAGCCGGGGGACACCGTCCTGGACCTCTACGCCGGCGCCGGCCTGTTCGGCGGCGCGCTCGCCCCGGCCGCGGGCGCGGAGGGGCGCGTCGTCTGCGTGGAGGCCGACGCCGGCGCCTGCGCGGCCGCCGAGGCCAACCTGGCCGGCCTGCCGCAGGCCGAGGTCTGGCAGGGCGAGGTCGACGCCGAGGGGCTCGAGGAGCTGCTGGCGGAGCTCGGGGAGGCGCCGTCGGTGGTCGTCCTCGACCCGCCCCGGGCCGGCGCCGGGCCCGCGGTGAGCCGGGTGCTGGCCGGCTCCGGCGCGCGGGCCGTCGTCTACGTCGCCTGCGATCCCGCGGCGCTCGCCCGCGACGTCGCCGCCTTCGGGACGGCGGGGTGGCGGCTCGCCGAGCTGCGCGGGTTCGACGCCTTCCCGATGACCGCCCACGTCGAGTGCGTGGCGCTGCTGGTGCCCGCCGCCCCGTCGTCGATCATGGAGGCGTGATGGGACGGGCGCGGACGGGGCCGGCTGCCGCGGTCGTCCTCCTCGGCGGGTTCCTACTGGCGGGGTGCGCGCACGTCTCCGACGCCGACGCGCAGACATGCGACTACCTGTTCAGCAAGCAGGACAGCTCCCTCGACGACGACGTCCCGGCCCTCGAGGAGATCGTCGACCGGCTCGGGCCGGTGGCGGAGGGGGGCACCCTGTCGACCGACCTGCGGCCGTACGTGGAGAAGGTCGTGTCCGACGCGGAACGCCTCGTCGACGGGGGCAAGGCGCGGTACCTGGACCTGCACGTGCTCGACGCCCTGTCCATCTGCATGGACCAGGGCTGGTAGCCGCCTCCCGGGCGGGGGCCGTCCGGCCGGGAGGGCGTCCCGCTACGGTCGTCGGGTGACCTCCTGGGAGTACGCCTCGGTCATCACGGCCAACGACGCGCAGTCGCAGCGGGCAGGGGTCAGCGTGAAGCTGCCCCACGGCGCGCTGGAACGTCAGGCGGGGGACACCAGCTCGGTCCTCAACCGCCTGGGTGCCGAGGGGTGGGAGCTGGTCAGCTACCACTCCAGCGGCGCGGGCACCTGGGGCTTCGAGCAGTTCTGGCTGAAGCGCCCCGTCGAGTGAGCGCGTCGGTCGAACACGCGTTCGACTGACGTGGCACGATCAGCGGCGTGGACGCGACGCCGCCGGGCTGGCCCGAGGCCGTGCGGCCGCCGGGTGCCCCCGACTGGGAGCACACCGCGGTCGCCTGGCTGTACGACCTGGTGCCGCCGGACTACCGCGCCCACGAGGTGCTGCGCCGGTACCCGGTGCTGCTGGCCCGGTTCGCCCGCGACCACGTCGCGGCCGGGCTGGAGGCCGCCCGCAGCGGGTGGCGGACGGTGCGCGTGGAGCTCGCCGACCAGCTGCCGGCCGACGCGATGGAGGCGGCGATGACCGCCTACGAGCGGGAGGGCGCCCGCCTGGCCGCCGCCGCCCGGGGCGTGGCGGTCGTGGCCGGCGCGCTGCGCGGCGAGCGCTGGGTACCGCGGCTGTAGCGCGCCCGTCCCGTGACGGCCGCCTCCTCCGCTCACCCGGAGGAGGCGGCCGTTCGCGATTACAGTGGTCGGGAACGGCGTCCCGCTGCCTCCGTGCCGCACCGCCCCCACCTGCAGCCGACAGAGAGGACGCTGACACCTCGTGTCGCTCCTGCGCTCGCTCCGCGGTCCTGCCGACCTCCGCGCCCTGCCCGCCGACCAGCTCCCCGCGCTGGCCGCCGAGATCCGCGACGCGCTGGTCACCAGCGTGGCCCGCACCGGCGGGCACCTCGGCCCCAACCTCGGCGCGGTCGAGCTGACCATCGCGCTGCACCGCGTCTTCGACTCCCCGCGCGAGCCGATCGTCTTCGACACCGGCCACCAGTCCTACGTGCACAAGATGCTGACCGGCCGGGTCGAGGACTTCGAGCGGCTGCGCCAGCGCGGTGGCCTGTCCGGCTACCCCAGCCGGGCCGAGAGCGAGCACGACTGGGTGGAGAACAGCCACGCCTCGACGTCGCTGTCCTACGCCGACGGGCTGGCCAAGGCGTTCGCCGTCCGCGGCGACTCGCGGCCGGTCGTCGCCGTCGTCGGCGACGGCGCGCTCACCGGCGGCATGTCCTGGGAGGCGCTGAACAACATCGCCGCCGCCCAGGACCGGCCGGTGGTCATCGTCGTCAACGACAACGGCCGCTCCTACTCGCCGACCATCGGCGGTGTCGCCGACGCCCTCGCCACGCTGCGGCTGCGGCCCGGCTACGAGCAGGCGCTCCTGCAGGTCCGCCACGCGCTGCGCCGCGCGCCGGTGCTCGGCTCGGCGCTCTACGACGCGCTGCACGCCATCAAGAAGGGCCTCAAGGACGTCCTGTCCCCGCAGGGCATGTTCGAAGACCTCGGCCTCAAGTACGTCGGCCCGGTCGACGGGCACGACATCGAGGTCCTGGAGTCCGCCCTGCGCCGCGCCCGATCCTTCGGCGGGCCGGTGATCGTGCACACCGTCACCACCAAGGGCTACGGCTACGCGCCGGCCGAGACCGACCAGATCGACGCCTGGCACGCGACCGGGATCTTCGACCCCGACAGCGGCGCGGCGGTGCGCAAGACCGGCCTCGCCTGGACGGACGCCTTCGCCGACGAGCTCGTGCGGATCGGCGGCGAGCGGCCGGACGTCGTCGCGATCACCGCGGCGATGCTGCACCCGACCGGGCTGGCGCCGTTCGCCGAGCGCTTCCCCGAGCGGACCTTCGACGTCGGCATCGCCGAGCAGCACGCGCTGACCTCGGCGGCGGGCATGGCGATGGCCGGCCTGCACCCGGTGGTCGCGGTCTACTCGACGTTCCTCAACCGCGGCTTCGACCAGCTGCTCATGGACGTCGCGCTGCACGGCCAGCCGGTCACCGTCGTCCTGGACCGCGCCGGGGTGACCGGCGACGACGGGGCCTCGCACAACGGCATGTGGGACATGTCGCTGATGTCGATCGTGCCGGGGCTGCGGCTCGCCGCGCCGCGCGACGAGGCGACCCTGCGGGAGGCGCTGCGCGAGGCGGTGGCGGTGGCCGACGGCCCGACCGTCGTCCGCTTCCCGAAGGGCGTGCTCCCGCCGGACCTCCCGGCCCTGGAGCGGCGCGGGCCGGTGGACGTCATGCGCCGCGGCGAGCGGCGTGACGTGCTCCTGGTCGCCGTCGGCTCGATGGTGCCGATGTGCCTGGCCGTCGCCGAGCGCGCCGCCGACCACGGGGTGGACGTCACGGTGGTCGACCCGCGGTGGGTGCTGCCGGTGTCCCCTGATCTCGCTGTGCTTGCGTCCGGTTTCCGGCTCGTCGTCACCGTCGAGGACGGCGGGCGGGCCGGCGGTGTCGGGACGACGCTGAGCCAGGTGCTGCAGGACCAGCAGTGCGACGTCCCGGTGCGCACTCTCGGTCTGCCGCAGCGGTTCTTCGAGCACGGCAGCCGCGGCCAGGTGCTCGCCGACGCCGGCCTCACCGAGCAGGACATCGCCCGCCGGATCGTGGAGTGGTCGGCGGTGCTGGCCGACCGCGCCGACGCCCGGGTCGCCCAGCCCGTCGACGGCGCCCAGCAGTGAGTGAGCCGACCGGCGAGTGGGTGATCGCCGAGATCCAGGTGGCTCCCTCGCCGCCCGGCTACCCGGAGAACCCGCACGCGCACGTCGAGGCCGCGATCGAGGTGATCGCCGGCTCGGGGCTGCGCTACGAGGTCGGCGCGCTCGGCACGACGCTCGAGGGCGAGGCCGACCTCGTCTGGGACACGCTCCGGGCCGCGCACGAGGCGATGATGCTGGCCGGCGCCCGCGGCGGGCTGTCGCACGTGAAGATCGCCTCGGTGCAGCGCGACATGGACAGCCTCACCCACAAGTTCCGCTGACCCCCTGCCGCACCTGGGGGCGCCCCCGGAAAGGACGACGGCCCGGACCCCTCGCCGTTGAGGGGTCCGGGCCGCCGGGTCGGTGCGTCAGGCGGGCAGCGAGGCCACACCCTCCGGGAGGAACCGCGAGCCGGTGACCCGCTCCGAGACGCCGGCGCGGTCCAGGTAGGCGGAGATGCCGCCCAGCCAGAACGGCCACCCGGCGCCGAGGATCATGCACAGGTCGATGTCCTGCACCGCCTGCACGACGCCCTCGTCGAGCATCAGCCGGATCTCCTGCGCCAGCGCCTCGACGGCGCGGTCCCGGACCTGCTCCTCGGTGAGCGGGTCGTCGCCGGCGTCGATGCCCTCGAGCTCGGGGTCGACGACGCCCGGCTCGCTGTAGACGCTCGACTTGCCCAGCTCGACCATCTTGCGCAGGCCCTCGCCGACGGCAAACCGGTCGGGGAAGGCCTCGTGCATGCGCTCGGCCACGTGCAGCGCCACCGGCGGGCCGACGAGCGTGAGCAGCTCGAACGGCGTCATCGGCAGGCCCAGCGGGTCCAGGGCGCGGTCGGCCACGGCCACCGGGGTGCCCTGCTCCACCGACGCCGTGACCTCACCCAGGAAGCGGGTGAGGAGCCGGTTCACCACGAACGCCGGGGCGTCCGCGACCAGCACGCAGGACTTCTTCAGCGACTTCCCGACGGCGAAGGCGGTGGCCAGCGACGCGTCGTCGGTCTGCTCGGCGCGGACGACCTCCAGCAGCGGGAGGACGGCGACCGGGTTGAAGAAGTGCAGCCCGACGACCCGCTCCGGGTGCTCGAGCTTCGACGCCATCTCGGTGACCGAGAGCGCCGAGGTGTTGGTCGCCAGCACGCACTCCGGCGACACGATCGCCTCGAGCTCGGCGAACACCTGCTGCTTGACCGACATCTCCTCGAAGACGGCCTCGATGACGAGGTCGGCGTCGGCGAAGACGTCCTTGGACAGCGAGCCGGTGACCAGGCCCTTGAGCTGGTTGAGCCGGTCGGGGTTCAGCCGACCGCGCTGGGCCAGCTTGTCCAGCTCGCCGTGCACGTAGGCCACGCCCTTGTCGACCCGCGCCTGGTCGATGTCGGTCAGCACGACCGGCACCTTCAGCTGGCGGACGAACAGCATCGCCAGCTGCGAGGCCATGAGGCCGGCGCCCACGACGCCGACCTTGGTGACCTTGCGGGCCAGGGCCTTGTCCGGCGCGCCGGCCGGCCGCTTCGCCCGCTTGTTGACCAGGTCGAACGAGTACAGCGAGGCCCTTAGCGGGTCGCTCATCAGCAGCTCGGTGAGCGCCTCGTCCTCGGCGGCGGTGCCGGCGGTGAAGGCCTCGCCGCCCATGCCGTCGCGCGCCAGCTCGAGCAGGTCGACCGACCGGACGGCGCCGGGGGAGGCGTTGCGGGTGCGGGCCGCGACGATGCCGCGGGCCCGCTCGATCGCGGCATCCCACGCCGACCGGTCGACCTCGGGCCGCTGCACGGCCACCGAGCCGTCGAGCACGCCGACGGCCCACTCGAGCGACCGCTCGAGGAAGTCGGCCGGCTCGAACAGCGCGTCGGCGATGCCGAGCTCCGCCGCCTTCGGGCCGGCGGTCACCTTGTTCTGCGCGAGGGCGTTCTCGACGATGACCGTGACGGCCTCGTCGATGCCGATGAGGTTCGGCAGCAGCTGCGTGCCGCCCCAGCCGGGGACCAGCCCGAGGAAGGCCTCGGGGAACGCGACGGCCGCGCCGCCGCTGATCGTCCGGTAGTGGCAGTGCAGCGCCAGCTCCAGGCCGCCGCCGAGCGCCACGCCGTTGACGAAGGCGAACGTCGGGATCGTCGAGTCCTTGAGCCGCCGGAACACCCGGTGGCCGGTCTCGGCGATCTCCCGCGCCGCTGCGGCGTCGGTGACGGACGGGACGCCGGAGAGGTCGGCACCCACGGCGAAGATGAACGGCTTGCCGGTGACGGCGATGGCCGCCGGCGCCGGGGTGTGCGCCGCGACCTCGTCGAGGGCGGCGTCCAGCGACGCGAGCCCGCCCGGGCCGAAGGTCGAGGGCCGGGTGTGGTCGTGCCCGTTGTCCAGGGTGATCAGCGCGATCTCCCCGGCCAGGCCCGGGTAGGTCAGGAAGCGGACGTGCGCCTCGGTGACGACCTCGTTCTCGAACACGGCGGTCACTTGTCGCCCTCCCAGTTGGGGTTCTCCCAGATCACGGTGGCGCCCATGCCGAGGCCCACGCACATCGCGGTCAGGCCGTAGCGGACGTCGGGACGCTCGGCGAACTGCCGCGACAGCTGCGTCATCAGCCGGACGCCGGAGGAGGCCAGCGGGTGGCCGACGGCGATGGCGCCGCCCCAGGGGTTCACTCGCGCGTCGTCGTCGGCGATGCCGAAGTGGTCGAGGAAGGCCAGCACCTGGATGGCGAACGCCTCGTTCAGCTCGAACAGGCCGATGTCGTCGATGGTCAGGCCGGTGCGGGACAGCGCCCGCTCGGTCGAGGGCACCGGACCGATGCCCATGACCTCGGGCTCGACGCCGACGAAGCCGTAGCCGACCAGCCGCATGCCGATGGGCAGACCCAGCTCCTGGGCGACCTCCTCGGCGGCCAGCAGGCAGCCGGTCGCGCCGTCGTTGAGGCCCGCGGCGTTGCCGGCGGTCACGTGGCCGTGCGGCCGGAACGGCGTCTTCAGGCCGCCCAGCTGCTCCAGCGTGGTGCCGGGCCGCGGCGGCTCGTCGACGGTCGCCAGGCCCCAGCCGTTCTCCTGGCTGCGGGTCGCCATCGGCACCAGCTCCGGGCCGATCTGGCCGTTGGCCACGGCCTTGGCGTACTTCTGCTGGCTGGCCAGGGCGAACGCGTCGGCGCGCTCCTTGGTCAGGTGCGGGAAGCGGTCGTGCAGGTTCTCGGCGGTGGAGCCCATCACCAGCGCGGAGGGGTCGACCAGCTTCTCGCTGACGATCCGCGGGTTGGGGTCGACGCCCTCGCCCATCGGGTGGCGGCCCATGTGCTCGACGCCGCCGGCGATGGCGACGTCGTAGGCGCCGAAGGCGATGCCGCTGGCGGTGGTGGTCACGGCGGTCATCGCGCCGGCGCACATGCGGTCGATCGAGTAGCCGGGCACCGACTTCGGCAGGCCGGCGAGCAGCGCCGCGGTCCGGCCGAGGGTCAGGCCCTGGTCGCCGGTCTGCGTGGTCGCCGCGATGGCGACCTCGTCGACGCGGTCGGCCGGCAGCGACGGGTTGCGCCGCAGGAGCTCACGGATGACGCGGACGACGAGGTCGTCGGCGCGCGTCTCGGCGTAGATGCCCTTCGGGCCGGCCTTGCCGAAGGGGGTGCGCACGCCGTCGACGAAGACGACCTCGCGCAGGGAGCGGGACATGGGACCTCCGCAGCGATGTGGAATCCGCCCGGGATCCGGGCAGGCGCCACTCAAGTTACCCGTCGGTAACCACAGGAGCCAAGCGCACCGCCGGTGTCTCACCACGATGGGCGGAGTGCTCCCGGCAGGGCCAGGTCGGCCAGTGCATCCCGCAGCAGCGCGAAGCGGTCGTCGCCCAGTCGCTCGCGCCAGCCGGCGACCGCGTCGGCGGCCACGGCCTCAGCGGCCTCGGTGCAGGCCCGGCCGCGGGACGTGAGCGTCAGCAGGCGGGCGCGCGCGTCCCGCGGGTCGGGGCCGCGGGTCACGTAGCCCCGCTCCACCAGTGCGGCGACGAGCTCGCTGGCGGACTGCTTGGTCACGCCGAGGTGGGTCGCGACATCGGCGGTCGTGGCGTCTCCGGCAGCGATCCGGACGAAGGCGAAGCCGTGGGCCGGGCGGACGTCGGGGAAGCCGCGGGCGGCGACCCCGTCCTGGATGGCGTCGACGAGTTCCGTGGCGAGGCGGAGGACGGCGGCAGCAGTGGACCACTCGGCGGGCGACACCCGGACATCTTGACACAGGAGGACAGGAACCCTGACCATCCAGACAGGAAGCCTGACCACTTTGGAGGACCCATGACCGTCGTCTGCGCCGCCGACGCCCAGCTGTTCGAGGCTCACGGCAGCCGGTTCCACGCCTACGTGTCGCCGTCCCGGGGAAGCGCGCAACTGTGCGCCTGGCGCCTCGAGGTCTCGCCGGGCCTGCATGGCGTGCCGCACCGGCCGACCCGGGAGGAGGTCGTGCTCGTCCTCACCGGAGAGCTGTCCGCGTCGGTGGACGGCACACGTTCCGCGCTGGGTCCCGGGGACGTGCTCGTCGTACCGCCCGGAGCGGAGTTCGCCGTCGACGGCGGACCGGAGGGGTGCACCGCCTGGGTCACCACGACGCCCGGCCTGGAGGCGGTGCTCCCCGACGGGTCGCGCCTCCGGCCGCCCTGGGCGAGCTAGGCGCGGGTGGCGGCGTCGGTCAGCAGGTCGCGGGTCAGCTCGACCTGCCACTCACGGGCGCCACCGGCGCGCAGGGCGGCGGCCACACCCTCGACGTCGCGCGGCTCCGGCGGGCTCCACATCAGCCGGCGCACGAGGTCGGGGGAGAGCAGGTTCTCCACCGGCACCTCGTGCTTCGTCGACAGCTCCGCCAGCCCGGCCCGGGCGACCTGCAGCCGGGTCGCGGCCGCCGGGTCGCGGTCGGCCCAGCGGTTGACCGGCGGCGGCCCGTCGCCCGGACGGCTGTGCGGCGGGAGGTCGTCCTCGGCGAGCGCCCGGCCGCGGGCCAGGGCGCCGAACCACGTGCTGACCAGCCGGCGATTGGCCCGGCCGCGGAACACCGGGAGCTCGAGCAGCGCGCCCTCGGACTGCGGATCGGCCTGGACGGCGGAGACCATCGCGGAGTCCGGCAGCACGCGGCCGGGGGCGACGTCGCGCTTGCGGGCCTGGTCGTCCCGGGCCTGCCACAGCGAGCGGAGCATCCCCAGCTGGCGGCGGCTGCGCAGCCCCTGGACCCCGGACGTGCGGCGCCAGGGATCAGGCTTGGGAGTCGGGGGGCCGGCGGCCAGGATCGCCTCGAACTCCTGCCGGGCCCACTCGGTCTTGCCCTGCTCCTCGAGGATGGCCGCCAGCGCGTCGCGCAGGTCGACGAGCACCTCGACGTCGAGCGCGGCGTAGACCAGCCACTCGTCGGGCAGCGGCCGGGTGCTCCAGTCGGCGGCGGAGTGGCCCTTCACCAGGGAGTAGCCCAGCAGCGACTCGACGACGGCGCCCAGCCCGACCCGCGGCAGCCCGGCCAGGCGGGCGGCCAGCTCGGTGTCGAACAGCCGGCGGGGGACGAGGCCGATCTCGGCCAGGCAGGGGAGGTCCTGGTTGGCGGCGTGCAGCACCCATTCGGCGTCGGCGATCGCCTCCTGGACCACCGACAGGTCGGGCAGCGGCACCGGGTCCAGCAGGCCGGTCCCGGCGCCGGCGCGGCGCAGCTGGACCAGGTAGGCGCGCTGGCCGTAGCGGTAGCCGGACGCGCGCTCGGCGTCGACGGCGACCGGACCGCTGCCGCCGCGCAGGGCCTCGGCGTACTCCACCAGCGCGGTCGAGGTGTCGATGACCGGGGTCAGCCCGTCGCGGGGCGCCAGCAGCGGCGTCGCGGGCGGCGCCGTCTCCTCCTCGGCGGGAGGCGGGGTCGCGCCGTCGACGACGGCCGGGTCGAGCGGGGCCGGGTCGAGCGGGTCGGTGCTCAGGGCTGGTCCACCTTCTCGACCTCGTCGTCGTCTGTCCGACCCACGATGTTAGAGACTCCTGCCCCCGGTGGGTCCGGTGGGACCCAGCAGGTGCACCCCGGGCGGCGGGAGGCCGGCGGCGTTGCCCAGGACCTCGAGCCATGCGGCGAGGTGCTGGTCGAGCGCGGTGTCCTCGGCGGTCCAGGAGGCGCGCATCTCCACGTCGACGGTGTGCTCGGGGCCGGCCAGGTCGCCGAAGCGGGTCGAGGCGGTGCGGGTGACGGTGCCGCCGAGGGCGTGCCAGGCCGCTCCGGTGTCGGCGAGCGCGTCGGTCAGCCAGCTCCACGCGACCTCGGAGAACATCGCGTCGTCGACCAGGTGCTCGTCGGTCTCGGCGGAGAGGAACCCGACGCAGCGGGTGGTGCCGGCCCACGCCTCGTGACCGGCGGGGTCGTAGAGGACGATGAACCGCCCGCTGGCGATCTCGTCCGGATCGTCGGCGTCCTCGGACTCCGGGTCGTCGATCCGGGCGCCCAGCGCGTGCGCCCAGGGGGCCAGCCGCTGCGGCGCGGGGATGCGCTCGACGATGATCTCCGGGCGGACCTGCAGGCCGGTCAGGGCGTCGACGGCGGCACGGAACTCCGCCGGCGGCTCGTCCCCGGGACCCGCGGCGTCTCCGGGACGCGCGGCCAGGCTGCGTGGCTCCACGTCCGCAGGGTAGGTCCGTACCCGGTGTTGCGTCGCCGACGCGCCGCAGGCGGTCTGGGAGGATGGCTGGTCGTGACCCCTGTTGCCGGCTCCGCCACCACCCCAGCCGACTCCGATCTGGTGCGCGCAGCCCGCGGCCTGCCGGTCAGCCGGACGCCGGTGTGGTTCATGCGGCAGGCCGGCCGGTCGCTCCCGGAGTACCGCGAGCTGCGGGCCGGCACGAAGATGCTCGACTCCTGCCAGGACCCCGACCTGGTCACCGAGATCACCCTCCAGCCGGTGCGGCGGCACGGCGTGGACGCGGCGATCCTCTTCTCCGACATCGTGCTGCCGCTGGTGGTCGCAGGCGTCGACATCGAGATCAAGCCCGGGATCGGGCCGGTCATCGCCTCGCCGGTGCGGTCGGTGGCCGACGTCGACGCGCTGCCGGACCTCGAGCCCGGGCAGCTGGACTTCCTGGCGACGGCGGTCGGCCGGCTGGTCGGCGAGCTGGGTGCCACGCCGCTGATCGGCTTCGCCGGGGCGCCGTTCACCCTCGCCACCTATCTGATCGAGGGCGGACCCTCCAAGGAGCACGCCCGCACCAAGGCCTTCATGTACGCCGAACCCGAGGCGTGGAGCCGGCTGCTGGGCAAGCTCGCGGTCTCGGCGGCGACCTTCCTCCGCACCCAGGTCGACGCCGGCGCCTCGGCGGTGCAGCTGTTCGACTCCTGGGCCGGCGTCCTCTCCGCGGTCGACTACGCCGAGCGGGTGCTGCCGCACTCCCGGGCGGTGTTCGACGGACTGGGCAACCGCGAGCAGGGCGTGCGCGACGTGCCGCGGATCCACTTCGGTGTCGCCACCGGCGAGCTGCTGCCGCTGATCGGGGACGCCGGTGCCGACGTCGTGGGCGTCGACTGGCGGGTGCCGCTGGACGAGGCGGTGCGCCGGATCGGCCCGTCCCGGTCGGTGCAGGGCAACCTCGATCCCGCCGTGCTGCTGGCGGACCGCGACACCGTCGAGCGCGAGGTCCGCCGGGTCGTCGACCAGGGCCGGGCCGCCCGCGGGCACATCTTCAACCTGGGCCACGGCGTGCTGCCGGAGACCGATCCCGACGTGCTGACCCGGGTGGTGGAGCTCGTCCACGAGCTGACGTCGCGATGAGCGGGCGGCCGCGGCGGCTCGTGGTCGTGGGCGCCGGCATCGCCGGGCTCACGGCCGCGTTCGAGTGGCGGCGCCGGCGGCCGGACGACGAGATCGTCGTCCTCGAGGCCGGCGGCCGGATCGGCGGCAAGCTGGACCGGGTCGAGCTCGGCGGGCGCTGGTACGACACCGGTCCCGAGGCGATGCTCGCCCGGGTGCCGGAGGCGGTGCGCCTGGTGGAGCGCCTCGGGCTGGCGCACGAGCTGGTCCGGCCCGCGACGACCCAGGCGTCCGTCGTCCTGCCCGACGGCCGCTTCCCGCTGCCGGCGGGCACCGTGCTCGGGGTCCCGGCGTCGGCGGAGGGTCTCGACGGCGTGCTCTCCCCGGCCGGAGTGGCCCGGGTCGCGGCCGAGGTCTCGCTGCCGCCGCTGCGCCCGGACGGCGATGTCGCGGTCGGCGCCCTGCTGCGCGAGCGGCTCGGTGACGAGGTCGTCGACCGCCTGGTCGAACCGCTGCTCGGTGGCGTCTACGCGGGGCGGGCCGACGAGCTGTCGCTGGCCGCCACCATGCCGCAGCTGGCCGCGCACCTGCCGGCCGCGGGCTCGGTGCTGGGCGCCGCCGCGGCCTCCCGCGACGCCGGCGCGCGCAGCCGGTTCGACGCCGACGCCCCCGTCTTCGTGACCCTCCGCGACGGCATCGGCTCGCTGCCGGCGGCGCTGGTCGCCGCCGCCCGCGCCGCGATCCGGCTGCACACCCCGGCGCACCGGCTGACCCGCACCGCGAGCGGCTTCGAGCTCTCCGTCGGCCCGGCGGCCGTACGGGAGACGTTGACCGCGGACGCCGTGATCGTCACCGCCCCCGCGCCCAAGGCGGCCCGGCTGCTGGGTGTGGTGGCGCCCGGTGCGGTGGCGCCGCTGGAGGGCATCCCGTACGCGTCGATGGCGGTCGTGGCGATGGCGTTTCCGGCGCAGGAGGTGGCCGCGGGCTCCGGGCTGCTCGTCCCGCCGGTGACCGGGCGGCTGGTCAAGGGCGTCACGGTGTCGTCGGCGAAGTGGCCGCACCTCGCCGGCGAGCTGCTGCTGGTCCGTTCGTCGGTGGGCCGGTACCGCGCCGAGGCCGAGCTGCAGCGTGACGACGACGACCTGGCCGCGGCGGTCGTCGCCGACGTCGCGGACCTCCTGCAGCTCTCCCGCCCGGAGCCGGTCGACACCCGCGTCGTCCGCTGGGGCGGCGGGCTGCCGCAGTACCTCGTCGGGCACCGGGGCCGGGTCGCCGCCGTCCGCGCCGCGGTGGCGGAGGTGCCGGGGCTCGCCGTGGCCGGCGCCGCCTACGAGGGCGTCGGCGTGCCGGCCTGCATCCGGGACGCCGAGCGCGCCGTGGAGCAGCTGCTGTCCTAGCTCGTCCCGGCGGGCGGTCAGTTGATGCGATCGCCTTCGGAGTGCACCACGTCCTCTGGGTGGACCCGCCAGACCTCGAGCTCGTCGCTGTCGATCAGCTGGTCGATGAGGGCCGCGCTGCCCCCGATCAGGGTGGAGTCGAGGTCGATGTCGCTGCCCACGCACCAAGCGTGGTCGTCGGGCCAGAAGAGGTTCGGCGACTGCGGCAGGAACCAGTCGGGCGTGACCTGCTCGCCGAGGAAGCGCGCGGAGGCTGCCGGGCCGTGGAGGAGGAGGTAGTCACGCTGGAGGAATCCGATGCGCGCCCCTCTGACCACGTCCTCGGGCACGACCGAGGGCGCAACGGCGGTCTCCGGCAGCGGACTGGAGCCGGTCCACGACGTGGTGACGGCGCGTGACCCCGGTGGGGGGTTGATCACGCCATAGCCCTCCCACAGGCAGAACCAGCAGTCGTCCGGGGTTGTGGTGTGCTCGACCAGGGGGCGGAGCAGCGCGCCGAGGGCTGTGGGGTGCAGATGGCCGGTTCGTGGCGCGCCGCGGTCCCAGTCGGCATCGCGGCGATCGACGTAGTCGTCGCTGCCGACCAGCCTGTGCCACTGCACGAGGGGGTGCACGGTGCGCCCGGTCTCGGCCGCGACATGCGCCCAGGTGATCAGCTCGCCGGTGTACGCCTCCTCGACCGGGTGCAGGACGCGGGCATAGGCGTCGAACCCGGTCGGGACCACCCAGCCCACGCTCGAGGCAGAGTCGATGCGCGGCCGGATCCACACGGCGCTGTCCCGGTTGCTCGACAACGTCGGCCCCTGTGGATGCATGCGGCGATCATTCCCTCGCCGCGGGAGCGTCTCCGGACCTGGCGCAGGCAGAGGTCTCGGACCGGCCTCCACTGCTCCGCCTGAGGGCCCTCCGCGGTTCAGGCGTCCCCACTGCCGCGCTCCGTTGGATGCCGGGGACCGATGCGAAGCGTGCGGCGCCGAATCACCGCGATAAGCCGCCCTGAGCGGCCCACTATGGGACAGGCCGCCCCGAGGCTAATTCCGACCCCGTGACTACACGCCCTCCGGTAGCTGCTCGGGCGGAGGGTCCAGTCTCAACTTGGTAACGAGACGATCCAACGCCTCGAACACAGCAGGAAGTGTCAGACCGCGTCGCTCTTCCGGCACGAGGGCTTCCGCTCGACCGGCGTCGACGTGTAGCCGCACCCAGTGCTGCTTGCGGCCCCTGGAAACGCGTTCGGGGTGGAAGTAGTCGTCCGGCGGGGTGTTGTTCGGCCAGACGACCATGATTTCGAGGTCCAGTGCCGGAGCCTTGCTGGTGGCCGACCACCACGCACGCCAGTCGGAGCTCCGATTGAACAGCGGCTCGATCCTCATCATTTCCTGGAAGATCGGGAGGCACAGCTCGAGTGGTACTTCGAAGCCTGAGACCTTCACAAGGCGCAGCCAGCGATCCTCTTCCTCGCCCGGCGCGTACGTCCCCACCGACGCAGGTTAGCCATTTGCAGCGGGAGGCGGGTTTACCTAGTGCCCCTGAAGCCGCTCCGTGCGGCGCTGGCGTGTCACCCTGAGCGGCCCACTATGGGACACCCGGTAGCGAGCTGATCAGGCTCAGGGGCGCCACCGCATGGCGATGGCCAGCATGCCGATGAAGACCGTCACTGCGACGCACCCAAGCGCGAACGACGCGATCGACAGCCAGTTCAATGCTTCCTCCCACTCAGGACGCCAGGCGAACACGGCGTTCGGGATGAGGGCCACGCCCCACGTGATGATTGCCACTTCGGCCAGCCGTCTCGCGCGGACCACGGAGGGCTGGTCTTTGACATCGGGATCCGACCATGCCCTTTGCAGAAACCCGAGGCCGATCAGGGCGAACACGAACGTAGCGATTGCGAGAATGGCCGTGATGGTATTCAGCTCCGTGGCCAGACCCAACCCGACGAAGGCTGTGCAGCAGACCAGCGCCGACGTGCACAGAAGAAGACCGGTGAAACGCCACGCCCGAAGTGTCTTCACGCCGACTGGTGCAGGCACCTGCTTGCTCATCCAGCCACCTTCGCTCAGAGGGCCGCCGCGCGGATACCACCCACCTCTGCGTCACTCGAAGAGACGACGTGCCGCCCGCGTAACCGCCGCATCTCCGCTGTCCCATAGGCCGCCTTCATTGCGCCGGCGGTTGGTCGGGGTTGGGGTTGGGGTTGGGAGAACGAAAGGGCATCTGTCACTCCGGCAACACCTACATCGACAACGTCGTCGTTCTTGGCGCGCTGTCGACCCCGGCTGAGTGACAGGGGCCGCGGCAGGTCGTCCAGTGCGTCAGCACCCCTAACCTCGTCCTGTGCAGCGATCGCCGTGGCGTAGCCCAATCCGCTGGGCGCTGATCGCTGCCATGGTCGTCGTCGGCATCTCTGGTGCGTTCGCAGGGTCCTGGCTGGGACCGGCCGGCATGGCCTGTCTCGTCGCAGCCCAGATCACCGGCATGTACAACGACGCCCGCCAGACGTCGAAGGGCAACGCTGGCCTGGCGGTCGAAACAGCTCGGCCTGAGGTTCTCGCGGTCGCCGCCGAGGGAAACCCCATCAGGGCGGTCAAGGTGCTGCGGGATCGAACAGGACTAGGGCTCCGGGAGGCGACCGAGACCGTCCGGAGGTGGCTCTCGGAGGAGGGCACTCCCTGGCGGTAGCCGGCTTCACCATGTGCGCCTGAAGCCGCTCATGGACCCTACGGCTGGTCGGGGCTGGAGAACGAAGGGGCCTCCGTCGGTCCGCAGGCGCCTACCTGCCGCCGAGGGCACGTCCCTTAGCGGCACACTGTGAGGGTGCAGGCGGACGAGTCCTTCAAGTCGCGGCCCAGTCTGACGGTGATGCCGGAGTACACGGTGGACCTGCCGGTCTGGCATGGCCCGGAAGGTCACCGCTTCAACTGTCTGGACGCCGAGGAGTTGGCGGCACTCGGCGTCTCCGCAGGCCTGATTGATCGGCTCCGAGCTTGGCAACAACGGTTTGAGAGGGAGCACCCTCCCTTCAAGACCTGGTACAGACCCGATGAACTCGTAGCGGGAGTTCCGATGGGCGTGCGGCTGGCCAGACAACTGCAAGCAGAGCTGCCCGGCTACCGGATCTACTTGCCTGGCGATCCTGACCCGGTTCCCGTGGAGGACTGGCCTGGGTGAGCTGGCGGCGCCGCCAGGGCCTACATCGACGCGGGCCCCGAGTAAGGCGACAGGTGTCTCATAGGCCGCCTTCAGGGGCGCCGGTAGCGGAGTCCTGCCAAACGTCCATGGGGTGCGCGCCTGTGCCCCGCGGCCGGGTGCGGCCGCGGGGTAGAGACGGATGGGGCGCTCAGGTCAGGAGCGGTCTTCCCACGATGATCTCGGTGCCGTCGGGGCGGTAGGTGCGCCATCGTTGGCCGGGTGGTGCGGTGTCGTCGCGTTCGATGCGGTAGCCGTGGTGGACCTTGCCGTGGTGGCGTTCGCACAGCAGTGCGGAGTTGCCGACCGAGGTTCGGCCGCCGTTCATCCACTCGATGATGTGGTGGACGTCGCAGTACCAGCGGGGTGCTTCGCAGCCGGCGAACACGCATTTCTTGTCGCGGAGTTCGACGGCTTTGCGGATGTGGGCGGGGACGACGCGGTGGTCGCGGCCGACGTCGATGGGCAGCCCGTCGGGGTCGAGCACGATGCGGGTGATCGTGGAGTCGCACGCGGCCCAGCGGGCGCGGGCGGCGGAGATGGTGGCGCCGAGACCGGTGGTGGCGGCGCCGTGGCCGGTGGCGGGGTCGACGAGGTCGTCGATGCCGATGGTGACGATGACGTGCGGCTTGACGGTGCGCAGTACCGGCAGCTGACCGGAGGCGAGGGCGTTGTCGGCGAGCTGGACGAGGGCGTCCCCGTCGCGCTGGGCGCGGCTGCGGGTGTCGCCGGCGCAGCGGCTGGCGGCGGAGGTGGACTCGAGGGCGGTGGCCAGCTTCTGCCCGCCGACGGGGTCGAGGGTGCCGTGCACGGTCCAGGTGCCGTCGGCGTGCTGCACCATCGTGAACGCCCGCTCCTCGGTGGGGTCCGGTTCCGGGCCGTCGGGGTCGAGCTTCGCCAGATAGTCGCCACAGGCCAGCTGTAGGTCACGGTGGCTGCCGTGCAGTGCGACGGTGACCAGTGCCGCCTCCACCTCGGCGATGTCGATGCCCTGCTCGGCGGCGAGGTCGAGGTTGGCCGGCTTGACGATCTCGGTGATCACCCCGACCTGATCGGCCCCCAGGTCCCCGGCGGCGAACGCAGCCTCCGTCGCCGGAAGGGACTCCAGCGCCCGGCCGTGGCCGACGAGGTCCTTGGCCAGCCCGCCGGAGACCCGCAGGTGCCCGCGCAGCCACGACTGCATCGTCTTCGCGCCGTCGTGCTCGCACGCGGCCCGGACATCGGCACGACGGACCGCCCGGGTCAGCGCCGCACCAAGACGGTTCTGCGCCACGGCCAGCTCCCGCACGTGGTCCAGCAGCGGCCCGTCGGAGAGCTCGTCGAGATCGACCGCCGCGAGGGCGTCCAGTGCCGACTGCAACTCACCCATGACCCCTCCTGACCACTTCGAATGTGTGTTCGATTCTAGCGGATCAGGGCATGAGGAACGGGACGTTTCCCCAGGTCAGGCGCCTGTCCACAGATGGGCGCACGCCCTTGCGCCGACTCGGCAACAGGCCTAGGCGCGGGCGATCAGAGTCGCCAGCTCCGTGCGGTTGGCCGCCCCCAGCTTGGCGAGCACGTTGCGCACGTGGCTCTCCACGGTGCGCTCGGAGAGGACGAGCTCCTCGGCGATCCGGCGGTTGGTCCAGGCCCGGGCCACGAGCGTGGCGATCTCCCGCTCGCGCGCCGTCAGCGGATCCGCCGCCCGGGCGGCCCGGCCGGCGCGCTCGGCCAGCGCCGCCGCCCGCCGCTCCGGTGCCGGCATGCCCAGCCGCCGGGCCTCCGCGGCGGCCGAGCGTGCCAGCTCTCCGGCGCGGGGCAGGTCGTGCGGGTTCCCGCGGTCGAGCAGCGCCTCCGCCAGCCCCACCCGGTCCAGCACCGTCGCCGGCCGGGCGCCGATACCGGAGTCGACGGCCAGCGCCTCGGTGAAGCGGTCGACCGCCTCGTCGAGCCGGCCGCGGACCACCGCCAGCCGGCCCACCAGCGACTGCCACGAGCCCTGGCCGTAGACCCCCGCCCCGCTGGCGACCAGCGGCCGGGGCGCCAGCTGCTCGTGCAGCAGCCCGGCGGCCTCGGCGTCCCCGAAGGCCTCCACCAAGGGGACCAGGTTGAGCGCCACCCCGGAGGAGGCGACGAAGTCGGGGTCGGTCATCAGCCGGCGGAGCTCTCCGTAGCGGACGGCGGCCTCCTCGCGGCGCCCCTCGACCAGGTCCACGAGGGCTCGCGTGACGACGACGATCGGGATGTCGCCGGCGCGCTCCAGCGTCTCCACCGCACGGCCGTCCCAGCCGGTGAGGGAGCCGGTGACGAGTGCGTGCTGCATCCCGAACGCACCCGACAGCCCGACCAGCGAGAGGTCGCCGGCCAGCTCGGTGAGGCCGATGACGCGTGCCTCCTCGTTGAGGTCGATCGCCTCCGGGAAGCGCCCGAGCAGCGCCGCGATCGACGCCCGCAGCCGCCTGTCGTGCCAGCGGACGAGCGGCAGCCGGGTGCTCGCGGCGAGGGCCGACACCCGGTCCAGCTCGTCGCGGACGACGTCCATGTCCCCGACCTCGAGCCCGGCGTCGATGCGCCACTTGGCGCCCCACAGCTCGGCCAGCGGCTGGCCGCTCGCCGCGGCGTGCTCGATCGCCAGCCGCCCCAGGTCCAGGCGCTCGTCGACCTCCAGCGCGGTGGGGGCGGCCTTCATCCGCGCGCGGACCGCATCGATCACCGCGTCGGGGCTCCCGCTGCGCCGGGCGAGGGCCAGCGCCTCGGTCGCGTGCCCGGCGGCCACCCCCAGGCGTCCGGAGTCGGCCAGCGCCGACGCCGTCTGGGAGAGCAGCCGCGAGCGGAGCTCGGGGGAGGCGGACCCGTCGAGCGCGGCCAGCGCCCGCTCGGACATCCGCAGCAGCGCCGGGGGGAAGGCCGGGGCGTTGACGTCGTGCACGGCCAGGGCGGCCGCGGCCAGGAGGTCGGCGCGACCGGCGGCCGCCGCGGCGTCGGAGGCGGCGACGGCGTGCTCGAGGGCCTCCCCGAGCCGGCCGGCCCGGTACTCCGCGGTGGCCAGGTCGACGAGCAGGCCGGCCCGCTCCTCGTCGTCCGCGCCGGCCCGCTGCGCGGCGGCCAGCGCCGTGGCGAGGAACCGGGCGGCGTCGTCGAAGGCCAGCAGGCGGGTGGCGGTGACGGCGGCCCGCCGGGCCCACATGGCCGCGCGGCGCAGCGCGTCCCGGCCGGAGGAGGCCCGGAGCCAGTGCCCGGCGACCAGCCCGGCCGCCGCGTCGTCCGTCGCGGCGCGCTGCTCCAGCGCCTCGGCGGCCCGCCGGTGCAGCTCCTCCCGCACGCTGGGTGCGAGGTCGTCGTAGACGGCGTCGCGGACGACGGCGTGCGCGAACCGCCGGCGGCCGGGACCGTCCGGGACGGCGGAGAGGACCCCGGCATCGACGGCGGCGTCCAGCCCGGAGGCCACGTCCGGTGCCGGGTGGCCGGTGACGGCGGTCAGCAGCTCCGCGTCGATCTCCTCACCCAGCACGGCGGCGGCGTCCAGCAGGTCCAGCGCCGCGGGCGGCAGCGCGGTCAGGGTGGTCCGGACGAGCGCCCGCAGCTCGCCGTGACCGTCCGCGGAGCCCGGAGCCGCGGGTGCCCGCGCGACGGCCCGGAGGTAGAGCGGGATGCCCCCGCTGCGCCGGTGGACCGCCCGGACGGCGTCCGCGTCCCCCACCGGCAGGTACGCCCGGACGTCGTCCTCGGTCAGCGGCGCCAGCCGCAGCGTCCGGGTCGCCGGGCCCCGGAGCAGGTCCGGCAGCGCCGCGTCGAGCGGGGAGTCGGGGCCCGCCGCGTCCCGGTGGGTGCCCACGACCAGCAGCCGCGACCGGGGCAGGTCGCCGGCGAGGTGCCGCAGCAGCCGCAGCGAGCTCTCGTCGGCCCAGTGCAGGTCCTCCAGGACGACGACCAGCCCGCCGGCGTCCGCGCAGTCGACCAGCGCGTCGGTGGTGGCCGCGGCCAGCCGGAAGCGCGCGGCGTCGGGGTCGCCGCCGCTCTCCAGGACCCGGTCCACCTCGGCCAGCGCGGCCGCCGCCGCGGCGCGGACGGCGGGCAGCTCTCGCAGCACCCGCCGCCACGGCCACAGCGGCGGCGCGCCCGGGTCGTCGACGCAGCGCCCCCAGACCACCGGGCCGGGCGCGCCCGCGACCGCCTCCTCCACCGTGCGGGTCTTGCCGATGCCCGCGGGGCCGGCGACCAGGACGAGGCCACCGGCGCCGTCGTCGGCCTCCGCGATCCGCGCGGCGAGCTCCCCGAGCTCGGCCCGGCGGCCGACGAAGGGCCCACCGGTCGCCGGCGTGGGAGCCGGCGTGGGAGCCGGCGTCGGAGCCGCAGGAGGAGTCGGGGTGCCCACGCCGGCGAGTGTTCGCGCGCGGCGGGACCGCGGATAGGGGGTTGGCCCCCCTCGTGCGGCGCGTTGTCCGTACCGCGGTGCCGTGGTTCCACGGATGTCCGGGCCGCCCGGCCGCCGGATCGTCGTCGGCAGAGGGACCGGAGCCGCCGGTCCCCCGTGGGGAGGGGATCCCGTGTACGCCACCATCCACCCGTTCACCGCTCCGACCGACGCCCGCTCCGCGCTCGCGGGCGGCCCCGATCCGGTCGGCACCGTCGTCCTCGCGTCCCCCGACGGGGACGGCGGCACCCTGCTCGCCCTCTGGCCGGACCCGGACTCCGCCGCGCGCAGCGGCGCGGCCCGCGTCTACCGGGTGTCGGACGAGATGCGCGGCCGCGCCACCGGGCGCCGGCCCATGTTCGCGCAGGTGACCTGGATCAACGGCGACGGCGACCGGGCCCGCGCCGACGCCGCCGAGCACGGCGGCCGGGACCGCATCTGGCCCGCCGTCCGGGAGATCGACGGCATCGTCGAGGTGCTGGCGATGCGCAGCGACGACCACCGGATCGTCGTCGTCGGACTCACCACCGACCGCGAGACCCACGACCGGGTCCAGCGCGCGATCATGGCGACGCCGCTGCTGGCCGACGAGGACCAGGCCCAGCTGCCCGGCCCGGACCGGGTCGACCTCGTCCGCGTGCTCGCCGCCGACCTGCCGACGGCGGTCGGGTCGTGACCGCCGCGGCCGCCGTCCGGGTCGCCGCGGGCACCTGGTCGGTCTCCGACAGCCGGACGACGGTCGGGTTCTCCGTCGGAGGCCTGGGCGGGACCGTGCACGGTTCGGTCCCGTGCAGCTGGGGCGAGCTCGTCGTCGACGCGGCCGGCGAGCCGGTGCGCGTCCGGGCCGAGGTGGATCTCACGGGGCTCGACACCGGCATCGCGAAGCGGGACGCCGACCTGCGCCGGCCCCGCTTCCTCGACGTCGACCGCCAGCCGATCCTGTCGTGGTCGGCCGACCGGTTCACGCCGGCCGCGGGCGGGGGATGGGTCGCCGAGGGCACGCTGTCGGTCCGCGGGACGACGGCGCCCCTGCCGCTCACCGGCCGGGTCGAGGAGATGCACCCCGACAGCGGGTGGCTGCGGGTCCGGGCGTCGGCGGAGATCGACCGGACCGCGGTCGGGATCCGGGCGCCCGCGGTGCTCGTCGGCCGGCGGGTCGCGATCGAGGTCGACGCCTGGCTGGTCCCGGGCGCGGGCTCCTGAGCGGAGTTGCCGGGGGAGTCCCCGCGCACCAGGGTCGGGGCATGCCAGGGACCCTCGCGCGGGGGCTGGTCGCGGGCGCGGCCGGCACCACCGTCCTGAACGTCGTCACCTACCTCGACATGGCCCTGCGCGGCCGGCCGGCCAGCACCACGCCGGAACGGACGGTCGACGCGATCGCCGCGGCCACCGGGGTCGAGGTGCCGGGGCGCGGCTCCGTCCGGGAGAGCCGCCGCACCGCCCTCGGGGCACTGGCCGGCATCGGCACGGGGCTGGGGACCGGGGTGCTCGCCAGCGCCGCCTGCTCGGCGGGGATCCGGCTCCCCGGCCCGGTCGGCGCGGTGGCGACCGGTGCCGCCGCGATGGCGGCCAGCGACGTCCCGGCGACCCTGCTGGGCGTCGGGGACCCACGGACCTGGAGCGGTGCGGACTGGGCCGCCGACGTCGTGCCGCACCTGGCCTACGGCGCGACGGTGCACGCGGTCGTGCAGGGGGTCCGCACCGACCGGGAGCGTGCGGTCCCGCGCGGGGCGGCGAGCGCCGGTCTGACGGCCCGGTCGGCCCTGCTCGGTGTCGCGGCCGGCAGTCGCAGCGCGCTCGGGTTCGCCGCTCCGGCCCTGACCGCGCCGACGAAGCCCGGCCGGCTGGGGAGCAGCTCGGTCCCCGCCCGCGTGCTGGGCGCGGCCGCGCTGGTCGGTGAACTCGTGGCCGACAAGTCGCCGGACACGCCGGACCGCACCAGCGGCCCGGGCCTGGCGCCGCGCCTGGCCGGAGCCGCCGCCGGCGCGACCCGCCTGGCCGAGCGCGAGCGGGCCAACGCCGCGCTGCCGACCGTCGCGGCGACCGCCGGGGCGCTGGCCGGCGCGTTCGGTGGGCTCGCCTGGCGCCGGTGGGCGACCGACCGGCTGCCCGCCTGGCAGGCCGCGGTGCTCGAGGACGGCGTCGCGCTCGCGTTGGCCGCCCTCGCGTGCGTGCCGGGGCGCAACCGTCGTCCGCTGGCCGTCGTCCCGGGCTGAGCCGGGGCATGCCGGGGGCCTCGCCGGTGTTCGGTACGGGGTGAGCACCACGCACAGTCAGCACACCCAGCACACCCCGATCCGTCCACCCGCCTCCCTCTCCGCCCGCTGCCTGCGGCACCGGGTCTGGATGGCCGCCTGCGGCGACTGCCGCGAGGCCCATCGCGAGCAGCCGGCCCGTCCGTCGGGCCCGGCCGCCTGAACCGTCCCCCGGGGACGGCGGCCGCCCCGGGCGGGGAGAGAATGGGCACATGAGCGAGCAGACCGAGCAGAAGAGCATCGGCAAGCGGGCCAACGAGCTCAACGCCCAGATCCGCTACACGATGTGGTCGGTCTTCCGGCTGACCCGCCCGGTGGCCGACGAGCAGCGCCCCGCGCTGGCCGACGAGCTCCAGGGCCTGTTCGACGAGCTCGCCGGCAAGGACGTCGTCGTCCGCGGCACCTACGACGTCGCCGGCTTCCGGGCCGACGCCGACCTCATGGTGTGGTGGCACGCCTCGTCCGCGGAGGCGCTGCAGGAGGCCTACACCCGGCTGCGCCGCACCGCGCTCGGGCGGCAGCTGGAGCCGGTGTGGTCGCAGTTCGCGCTGCACCGCCCCGCGGAGTTCAACCGCAGCCACATCCCCGCGTTCCTCGCCGACGAGGAGCCCCGCCGGTTCGTCTGCGTGTACCCGTTCGTGCGCTCCTACGAGTGGTACCTGCTGCCCGACGAGGAGCGGCGGGACATGCTCAAGGAGCACGGCATGCAGGCCCGCCCGTACCCGGACGTCCGGGCGAACACCGTCGCCTCGTTCGCGCTCGGCGACTACGAGTGGATGCTCGCCTTCGAGGCCGACGAGCTGCACCGCATCGTCGACCTGATGCGCGACCTGCGCGCCAGCCGGGCCCGCCGGCACGTGCGCGAGGAGGTGCCGTTCTACACCGGCGTCCGCAAGCCCGTCGCCGAGCTGATCGCCGACCTGGCGTAGTGGAGTGTAGGAGCGCAGGAATCCTGCGCTCCTGCACTCCACCTCAGCCCGGGAGGAAGCGGACGGCGGCGCTGTTGATGCTGTAACGGTCGCCCGTGGGGGTCTGCGGCGCGTCGTTGAAGACGTGCCCGAGGTGCCCGTGGCAGGCCGAGCAGCGGACGGCGATGCGCGGGTGCTTGCCGGTCAGGTCGGTCCGCAGCTGCACGTTGTCGGCGCTGGTCGGCGCGTAGAAGTCGGCCCAGCCCGAGGTCGACTCGAAGCGGGTGCGCGAGCGGAAGACCTCCTGACCGCAGCCGCGGCAGTGGTAGACGCCGCCGACCTTGGTGTCGACGTACTCGCCGGACCAGGGGCGTTCGGTCCCGCCGCGGCGCAACACCGCGAACTCGCGGGTGCTCAGCTGCGCCTGCCACTCGTCGTCGCTCTTGACGATGGTGGGCTCGTCGTCCTCGTCGGGCTGCACGGCGACACCGTAGGGGCCCCGCAGCCGGGACGGGGAGAGGCGCGGGCGCGCCCCGGCGTCAGCTCCCGGCGGGCCGCAGCCGGATCGAGACGCTGTTGATGCAGTAGCGGTCGCCCGTGGGGGTCTGCGGTGCGTCGTCGAACAGGTGCCCGAGGTGGCTGTGGCAGGTGCCGCAGAGGACCTCGGTGCGCCGCATCCCGTGGCTGCGGTCCTCCCGGAGGACGACGTTGTCGGCGGCGGTCGGCTCGTAGAACGACGGCCACCCGCAGTGACTGTCGAACTTCGTCTGCGAGGTGAACAGGTCGGCCCCGCAGGCGCGGCAGGTGTAGACGCCCTCGGTCTTGGTGTCGACGTACTCGCCGGTCCAGGCGCGCTCGGTGCCGGCCTGGCGGAGCACCGCGTACTCCTCCGGGGAGAGCTGCTCGCGCCACTCGGCGTCGCTCTTGGTGACCTTCGGCTGCTGTCCGGCGGACGTCGTCATGGCTCCACGGTACGGCGGGCGCGCCACCGGTGGGGCGTGCCGGTCAGCGACCGAGACCGGCCTCGCGGGCCCGGACGATGGCCTGGGCGCGGTCGGTGACCTGCAGTTTCGTGAGCACGTTGGAGACGTTGTTGCGGACCGTCTTCGGCGACAGGTACAGCGTCGCGGCGATCTGCGCGTTGGAGCGGCCGGCGGCGACCAGGTCGAGCACCTCCCGCTCGCGGGCGGTCAGCTGCGGGAAGGCGGCGTCCGGGCCGCTCGGGCGGGCGGCGAAGAACTCGGCGATCCGCCGCGCCAGCGACGCCCCGAAGACCGCGCCCCCCGCGGCGACCGTGGTGATCGCCCGCACGACCTCCTCCTGGTCGGCGCCCTTGAGGAGGTAGCCGCGGGCGCCGGCCCGGACGGCGGCGAAGACCGTGCCGTCGTCCTCGCTCATCGTCAGGACGACGACGCCGACGGACGGGCTCTCGGTGGTGATCCGCCGGGTGGCCTCGATGCCGTCCAGCAGCGGCATCTGCACGTCCATGACCACGACGTCGGGCTGCTCCTCGAGCGCCAGCGACACCGCGGTCACCCCGTCGGCGGCGGTGCCGATGACGGCGAGCCCGGGGACCGAGCCCAGCAGCACGGCCAGCCCGTCCCGGTAGACGGGGTGGTCGTCGACGACCAGCACCCGCAGCGGTTCCTCGACCTCGCTCATCTCCGCGTTCCTCCCTCGACGGGCAGGACCGCCCGCACCACCGTGCCGCCGTCGGGCGGGCAGACCACCGACGAGCTCCCGCCGAGCTCGGCGGCCCGCTCCCGGAGGGACACCAGCCCCACCCCCGCGGGCGCGCTGCTGGGGATGCCGGTGCCGTCGTCGGTCACCGTGACGACGAGCGCGCCGTCGGGGTCCCGGCTCAGCTCCACGGAGACGGTCGTGGCCGCCGCGTGCCGCGCCACGTTGGCCAGGGCCTCGGAGGCGATCCGGTAGGCGGCGACCTCCACGGCGGCCGGCAGGCCGTCGACGCCCGGGCCCGCCGCGACGGTCGCGGTGGTCCCCGGCCCGAGCACGCGGTCCGCCTGCTGCCGCACCGCCCCGACGAGACCGAGGTCGTCCAGGGCGGGTGGGCGCAGGTCGTGCACCAGCCGGCGGACGTCGGCCAGCGCGGCCGCGATGTCGTCGCGTGCCTGGCGCAATACCGCGTCGGCGTCGGCGGGGCGGCCGGCCGAGGTCAGGTTGCGTGCGGTGTCGATCCGCAGCACGACGGCCCCCAGGCTGGGGCCCAGCCCGTCGTGGAGGTCGCGGCGCAGCCGGCGGCGCTCCTCCTCGCGGGCGGCGACCAGCTGCTCGCGACTCTCCTGGAGCTGGGCGGTCAGCGAGCTGGCCCGTGCCGCGGCGGCGGCCTGCCGGACGACGTCGCCGAGCAGGCGCTCGTCGCGGGTGACCAGCTGGGCCCGGATGCCGTCGCGCGGGAGGAGCAGCCGGCCGACCTCCTCGGACCGGTAGGTGATCGGGAGCGACTGCACGGCCGACGGCGGGCGGCCGTGCTCGGCCAGCAGCTGCCGCCCGCGCACGACGTCGACCTCCACGCCTACGTAGGGCGAGCGGAAGGCCTCGGCCACGGCCGCGGCGACCGCCTGCAGCTGCTCGGCGGCCCCGTCGGACCGTTCCAGCCGCTCGGCGAGACCGGCGACCACGAGGTAGGGGTCCTCGCGCTGACCCAGCACCCACCGCCGGACGGCGCGCCACAGCGCCGCCCGCAGCGGCACGTACGCGCCCGCGACCAGCAGCAGTGACAGCAGCGTCGCGTCGCGGGTGCCCATCCGGTCGCCGAGCAGCGCCCCGGCGCCGGCGAGCACGGCGAGGTCCAGCAGGAGGACGCCGAGGGCGAGCCCGCCGTACACGAGCGTCCCGCCGAGGAGCCGGTCGATGTCGACGATCCGGGGGCGCAGGATGCCGAGGGTCACGGCGAGGCCGGTCAGGCCGACGGCGAGGGAGAGGTCGTAGCTGACGGTGGAGCTGGGGAACAGCAGGGCGCCGATCATCACCAGCGCGTCGACGACGCCGGCCCACAGCAGCCAGCGCATCCGGCGGCGGTCGTCTCCGGACACGCGGCGCAACCGGTGGACGACGACCGCCAGGGGCAGCAGCACGCCGACGGCACCGAGCGGGAAGGCCAGCTGGAGCAGCGGCAGCAGCAGCCCCTCGGGCAGCGGCAGGCTCGTCGGATCCAGGTCGAGGGAGGCGTAGACGGCGGCGACCGGCTCGTCCGTCCGGCGGTCGGCGATCGCGGACGGCGTCACCAGCAGCAGCGTGGGCAGGAAGGCCGCGCAGCCGAGGCTGAGGAGGGAGACGGTGCGCCAGCGGCCCCGGGGGAGCCGGCCGTCGGGGTAGAGCAGCAGGAGCAGCGGCAGGCCGAGCAGCAGCCAGGCGCCGAACCGGGACACGAACCAGAAGGCGGCGGAGGCACCGGGCAGCGGGACGTCGCCCTGCACGGCGTAGGTCAGGTAGGACGACGCCAGCCCGTCCACCGCCCAGAAGAGGCCGGTCCCGGCGACCACCCAGGAGACGGCGTTCCCCGGCGCGCGGTGCAGCAGGAGCGCTCCGGGCACGGCGAGCAGCAGGCCGGGCAGCCCGATCTCCCAGCCGGGGCCGGACTCTGCCGCGACCCGGGCGGCGTCGGGGGTGACCACGTCGAGGGCGGTGGTGACCGCGACCGCCAGCAGGGTGGCGGCCATCGACAGCCAGCCCAGCACCGGGGCGACCCGGCGCCGGGGAACGGCCGGCACGTCCTCCTCGGGAGGCGCTCCCGCGGCCCTCTCCTGCACCTCCACGCCGGGATCATGCCGGGAGCCGCGTCCCGCCCGACAGGGGTCCGATGTCCCGTCGGCACCGGGACGCCGGCGGTGCGACGACGGCCGCGCGGGCCCTGCCCACCCGGGACGCGGGCGCCCGACGGTGGACGCCGGCGGTGCCAGGAGGCACCGCGTCGCGCCCCCTGGAGGAACCCATGTCGCTGGAGACCACGCAGATCCCCGCCCGCACCGACGTGCCGCCGACGCGCGTTCCCCGCTCGGCGCCCGTCCCGGCGCGGCTGGTCCGCCTGGCCGGACTGGCAGTGGCCGCCGGCGCGGCCGCGTGGGCGGTGGGCACCGTCCTCTTCGAGCTCGACCCGGTCACCGACGACTTCCCGGTGCCCTACAAGGTCACGTCCCTGCTCTTCCAGCTGGGGCTGGTGGCGCTCGTCGCCGTCCAGCTGCGGACCGGGGCCACCGGCACCGGCCGGCTGGCCCGGGGCTTCCTGCACGCCGAACACGTGATGCTGGGGCTGGCGATCGCGTCGTCCGTGCAGTGGATCGTCGCCCCGGACCTCTCCGAGAACGCCTTCTTCCTGACCCTGGACCTCTTCTGGCCGCTGTCCATGCTCGGCATGGCGGCGATCGGCATCCGGATCGCGATCGCCGGTCGCTGGCGCGGCGCGGCCCGGGTCTGGCCCGCGATCGCCGAGACCTGGGCCCTGGTCATGTTCCCGACGATGGCGGTGGTCAGCGAGGAGACCGGCACCTACGTCTCCGCCGGCCACCTGCTCCTGGGCTACACGGCGCTCGGCGTGGTGCTGGCTGCTCGTCCGGAGCTGACCGGCGCACGCGACTGACCGGCGGCCGGGGGAGACTTCGGCACATGACCGCCCCCGATGCCCCGCTGCCCGACGTCTGGTTCACCCGGGACCTGCCGGTGCTGCGGGCGATCGCCCGGCTCGTGGACGGGCCCGAGCACGGGGCCTCGCCCTACCTGCTCGGCGCGGTGGTGCCGGCCAGTGGGCTGCCGAAGGCCGACGTCGTCGCGGCCGCGAAGGCGCTGGCCTCGGCGGGATACATCGAGCCGCTGACCAACCACGCCGGTGACATCGTGCGGATCACCGCCATCTCGGCCGAGGCACGGCGGCTGGCCGGGCTGTGGCCGACCCCGCAGGGGGAGTGGGAGCGGCTGCTCGAGCAGCTGAGGGTGCGCGCGGCGAACGCGCCGACCGACGTGGAGCGGAGTCGCTGGCAGGCGTTCGCCGAGGCGGCCGAGGCGGTGGGCGAGGATGGCGGCGCGCTGCTGATGCAGGCGCTGGTCGGGGGCTACGTCCCCCGCGGCCGCTGAGCGGTGCCCATCCGCTGAGGGCTCCCCGCACAGCACAGCGCCCCCGCCCGGCGGTGCCGGACGGGGGCGCTGCGAACTGATCGGGGAGGATCAGAGGGGGGTGACGTTCGCCGCCTGCGGGCCCTTCTGGCCCTGCTCGATGTCGAACGCGATCCGCTGGCCCTCGTCGAGCGAGCGGTAACCGCTGGACTGGATGGCCGAGTAGTGGACGAACACGTCCGGTCCGCCACCGTCGGGGGTGGCGAAGCCGAACCCCTTCTCAGCGTTGAACCACTTCACTGTTCCTTCGGGCATTGCTCGCTCCTTGCTGCGGTGGTGCATCGGGGTCCTGCCATATCGCAGGGCCTTCCCGACGACGCAGACCATAGCCGTTCCGCCCGGTCCAGGGGAGCGTCGGCCGCCGTCTGCTTCTTGTGCTGATCCTGCGGAATCCCGGCGGTTGCGCTGCGGCGCGCGCCCGAGAGTCGTCCGTGCCGGAGGAACCGGCCACGGACACGCAGGGAGCACCGTCATGGACCTCATCACCGCCGCCACCGCCGCACCGCAGCCCGTCGCGCTCGTCGACGTCGAGGACCTGGAGGACGGCGACCTGGTCGCCCGTCTCGCCGAGATCGGCATGCCCGCCGCGGCCGCGCCGGCGCCGGTCCGCTTCGTCCCGGCCGCCGACATCCAGGCCGGGGTCGACGCGATCATCGCCGCCTGGGCCGTCGTCCAGGGGTCCCGCGACGCCGTCGACGCGCACCGGCTGGGCGCCTCCGCCGCCGCACTGGTGGCCTGACCTCCCGATCCGGGCACCGGCCCCGGCACGGGGACCGACCGCGGCTAGGTTGCCGGGGTGCCCGATCTCTTCGCACCGCTGCCGCTCGCGCACGGCCGGCCGCTGCCCAACCGGCTGGCGCTGGCGCCGCTGACGAACCGGCAGAGCCACGCCGACGGCACGCTGTCGGAGGCGGAGCGGACCTGGCTGCTGCGCCGGGCGCGCGGCGGGTTCGGGCTCACCATGACCTGCGCCTCGCACGTGCAGCCCAATGGCCAGGGGTTCGGCGGCCAGTTGGCGATCCACTCCGACGTCTTCCTCGACGGCCTCACGAGCCTGGCGACCGACCTGCGGGAGACCGGCACCCGCAGTGCCGTGCAGCTGCACCACGCGGGTGCCCGCGCCGACCGCGCGGAGGTGGCCGACCCGGTGTCGGCCTCCGAGCTGGACGGGGCCAGGGCGCTGACCACCGAGGAGGTCCAGCAGCTCGGGGCCGACTTCGTCGCCGCCGCGGTGCGCGCGGAGCGGGCCGGGTTCGACGGCGTCGAGGTGCACGGGGCGCACGGCTACGTGCTGACCCAGTTCCTCTCCGCGGAGACCAACCGCCGGACCGACGCCTACGGCGGGTCGCCGGAGAACCGCGCACGGCTGCTCCTGGAGGTGCTGGCCGGGATCCGCGCGGCGTGCGGCCCGGACCTCCAGCTGGGCCTGCGGCTGTCCGTGGAGCGGTTCGGCCTGCGCACGCTCGAGGTCCGCGAGCTCGTCGAGGAGCTCTACCGGCGCGCGGAGCTGGACTACCTGGACCTGTCGCTGTGGGACGTCACCAAGCACTCGGTCGACGAGGACGCCCAGCGGCTGCCGCTGCTGGAGCTGTTCGCCGAGCTGCCGCGCGGCGACGTCCGGCTCGGGGTGGCCGGCAAGGTCCGCACGCCGGCCGACGCGGCCGCCGTCCTCGAGCGGGGAGCCGACCTCGCGTTCGTCGGCCGGGCGGCGATCCTGAACGCCGAGTTCGCCGACCTGGCCCGGGATCCCGCTTGGGAGCCGGAGGCGGGACCCGTGGACGCCGGGTACCTGGCCGCCCAGGACGTCTCGCCGCCGTTCGTCGACTACCTGCGCAGCAACTTCCGCGGGGTCGTCACGCCGTAGGTGCGGACCCGTCCCCGATCCGGGGCCCGGCGCGAGAGCAGGTGCGGACGACGCGGGGAGGGCTCTCGGGTAGACACAGGGCACCAGCCCCTCATCGAGCCGGAGGAACCGACGTGCGCGCAGTCCAGATCCAGACCCTCGACGGCCCCGGCGCGCTGCGCGTCGTGGAGATCGAGGAGCCGGCCGCCGGCGGCGACCAGGTCGTGATCGACGTGCACTCGGCCGGCGTCACGTTCCCCGAGGTGCTGCAGAGCCGCGGGAAGTACCAGATCCAGCCGCCGCTGCCGTTCGTGCCCGGGTCCGAGGTCGCCGGGGTGGTCCGGTACGCGCCGGAGGGCGCCGCCGTCCGCGCGGGCGACCGGGTGGCCGCGTTCAACGGCAGCGCCGGCTACGCCGAGGTGGTGGCGGCCGACCCGCGCATGGTGTTCCCGCTGCCGGACCGGCTCAGCTTCGCGCAGGGGGCCGCGCTGCCCATGAACTACCTGACCGTGCACTTCGGCCTGGTCCACCGCGGCCGGCTGAGCGAGGGCGAGACGGTGCTCGTGCACGGCGCCGCCGGCGGCATCGGGACGGCGGCCGTGCAGCTCGCCTCCGCCCTGGGCAACCGGGTCATCGCGGTGACGTCGTCCGAGGCGAAGATCGAGACCGCCCGGGCCGCCGGCGCCACCGACGTCGTCCTCGCCGAGGGCTTCCGCGAGCAGGTGAAGGAGCTCACCGACGGCCGTGGTGTCGACGTCGTCGTCGACCCGGTGGGCGGTGACCGGTTCACCGACTCGCTGCGCAGCCTCGCCGTCGAGGGGCGACTGCTGGTCATCGGCTTCACCGGCGGGGACATCCCCACCGTCAAGGTGAACCGGCTGCTGCTGAACAACATCTCGGTGGTCGGCGTCGGGTGGGGCGCGTTCTGGATGAGCCGGGGCCTGGACTACCTGCAGGAGCAGTGGGCCGACCTGCTGCCGCTGCTGGAGGCCGGGAAGCTCGACCCGGTCCTCGGCGCGCAGTTCCCGCTCGAGGAGGCGACGCAGGCCCTCCTCGAGCTCGACGAGCGCCGCGCCCAGGGCAAGGTCCTGCTCACCGTCCGCTGACTCCGCATCCCGGGAGGGACGACGACGTGCTGTTCGAGACCGAGGTGACGATCACGGGGCCGTGGCGCTCGCCGGCCCAGATGCTGGTCGAGCAGGAGGTGCGGGCGGGGGAGCGGAGCGTCCACGACCCCGCGACCGCCGGCGCGCTCGGCCTGACCGGTGCGCCGATCGAGGGGCCGACCCACTTCAGCCAGGTGGACCCGCTGGCCACCGCGGTCTGGGGCGAGCGCTGGTTCACCTCGGGCTGCCTGAGCGCGCACTTCCGGACCATGGTCGTGGAGGGCCAGCAGGTGCAGGCCTCGCTGACCACGGACGGGCGCACCGGCACGGTCACCGCGACCCGCGACGACGGGACCCCGGTCCTCACCGGGACGGCGACCGTCGGCCCGGCCGGCGAGGACACCGAGGTGCGCCGTCGCCTGGCGCGGGTCTCCGATCCCGGCCGGCTGTACGTCCTCGACCAGCTGGAGGTGGGCGCCACCTCCGCCGATCCCGAACCCGTCCGGATCCGCCGCGGCGAGAGCTCCGGCCCGCTGTACCCCTTCTCCCTCGACGAGAAGCTGGCGCGGATCACCGAGCCGCACCCCTGGTACACCGACGAGGGCGCCGCCGGCTCGCCGTGGGGCCGGGCCATCGTGCCCCTGGAGATGGTCAGCGTGCTCGCCCACCAGCGGCCGGTCGCCTGGCCGGTGCGCTCGCCGTCGACCGCCCTGTTCCTGGACCTCGAGGTGCAGCTGGTCGCCGGCCCGGTGTTCGCCGAGCACGACTACCTCCTGGAGCACCGCCTGGAGGGGCTCGGGCAGAGCCGGCGCACGGAGTCCTACTGGACCTCGACCCGCATCGTCGACGCCGCGACCGGCGAGCTCACCGCGACGACGCTGCTGCACGTCGGCGTCTTCAAGGACTCCTACGCGGGGCACCCCGACTCCGCTGGATGACTACCCGTCGTCGGGGGTCCAGCCGGGCGCCGCGCGCGGTCCCGGGACGTGCAGGTCGAAGCGCACCCCGGCCATCCGGACGAGGAAGCAGAGGACGGCCGCGCCGATCGCCGTCCCCACGCTCTCGACGCCCAGCTCGACCACGATCGCGGTGGCCGTGGCGGCGATGAGGGCGGGGACGGCGTAGAGCCCGCTGCTCAGCACCGAGGGGACCCGGCGGACGAGGACGTCGCGCAGCGTGCCCCCGCCCACCCCGGTGACCGCGCCGAGGATGACTGCCTGCGCGGGGCCCAGCCCCAGGTCGAGGGCCTTGCCGGTGCCGGTGACGGCGAACAGGCCCAGCCCCGCCGCGTCGAGCACGGTGATCGGGGTGGCGAGCCGCTCGACGTGGCGCGCGGCGACGGCCACGAGGAGCCCGCCGCCGGCCGCGACGGCGAGGTAGCGCCAGTCCTGGAAGGTGGCCGGTGGCAGGTCGCCCAGGAGGACGTCGCGGATGATCCCGCCGCCGAGCGCGGTGATCATGCCGAGCGTGACGACACCGACGACGTCGAGCCGGGCTCCGCGCAGCGCGGTCAGCGCCCCGTTGAGGGCGAAGGCGAACACGCCCACGAGGTCCAGGACGAGGAGCACGGGCGCCCCGGTGGTCATGCCGCGGTTCTACCAGCCGGTGCCGGCGCGGGATCCGGGCGATCCCGGGAACGGTTGGTCACAGCTGTGTCGCGGTGCGCGCGTCCGGACCCGTGCTGTGGCTAGATCGATCCGAGCCCGCCCGGTCTCCTCCCGACGACGAGAGGAACACCCTCCATGTCCCCGCTGCCCTCCGGGCTCTCCCGCCGCACCGCCGCCGGGACGGTGTGCGTCGCGCTGCTCGCCACCGCGGCGTGCACCTCGGACCCCGACGACGGGCCGGCCGCCGGGAGCAGCAGCCCGAGCGCGGCGCCCGAGCTCAGCTCGGCGATCACCGGCGTCGAGGCGACGACCACCCCGGTCCTGGTCGGCGGGGAGCCGTGGCTGCGGATCACCGGCACCCTGTCCGGCGTCGTCGACCCGGCGGAGGAGGTGGCCGGGCTCGAGGACCTGCCGAAGGACGCCGACGGCCGCTACGCCTACACCGCGGGATTCGAGGTGGTCACCCCCGAAGCGGCGACCAACGGCGGCGTCGTCCTCGTCGAGGCGGAGAACCGCGGGCTCGCCCTGTTCCTCCGCTCCCTGCAGCCGGCCCAGCCCGGCCCCGCCGACCTGGGGGACGGCGCGCTGGCCACCGGGGGGCTGTCCTACGCCCGCGTGCAGTGGCAGACCGGCATCGCCGCGGGCGTGCCGGAGGACGCGCAGGGGGTCGGCGAGGTCATCGTGCGGGACTTCGGCCGCATGCTCGAGGGCGCGACCCGCCCCGTCGGCACGTCGGACATCCCCGAGTTCGGCGGTTCGATCCTCGCCGGCGTGAGCCAGGCCGGGTGGTTCGTCGACACCTTCGTCGCCGAGGGCTTCAACGCCGGCCCCGAGGGCGGGGTCTACGACGCCGCCGTCGCCCTCGACGGCACCGGCAACTGGCTGGCGATCAACCAGCTCGCCGACGGCGCCGTGCAGACGCCCTACGCGCTGCAGGACGGCGAGCCGCTGACCTACGACGAGCTGCTCACCCGGCCCGACAGCGACCCGCTGTTCGTCGACGTCGCCAACTACACCGACTACTACCGGCTCCGGGCGAGCGTCGCCGCCGGCGACGACCTCCCCGAGGGCGTCGTCCGCTACGACTGGCCCGCACCGCACGCCTCGACCGTCGCCGGCCCCGCGCTCGTCTTCGGCGCGACGAACCCCGACGGCGGTGGCGGCTTCGGCTGCAACGGCGGGGTGCAGGTGCCGCTCAACCCGGTCGACTACGGCCCGTTCCTGCGCACGCTCGTCGTCCGGCTGGCCGGGGTCGTGGCCGGCGACGGCGGTCTGCCGGATCCCGCGCTGTTCACCCTGGAGGACGCGCCGGCCGGCTCGCCCGAGTCGTTCAACGGGCTGCCCGGCGTCGAGCTGCAGGTCCCCGCGGTCGACGAGGACAGCGGCCAGCCGGTCGGCGGCGTGCGGTTCCCGGACGCCGAGGCGCCGCTGGGCCGGCCGACGCCGGTCTCCCTGCCGCCGGTGGAGATCGACGGGCTGACTAGCATCTGCGGCAACTTCGGCGGCTGGCAGCCCTTCTCCGCCGCGGAGCTCGCGGACCGCTATGGCGACGTGGACGGCTACCTGACGGAGTACACGGCCGCGCTCGACGCCGCGGTCGAGGACGGCTACCTCGACGAGACCGAGCGCGCGGGCCTGCTCACCGCCGCCCGCACCGCGTACACCGCCGCCGGCTGAGAGGCTCCGGCGATGGCGGAGTACGTGGTGAACGAGGCCGGGGTCGCCCACGCGCGGCGGCTGATCGAGGCGCGCCAGTACGTCCTGCGCAGCGAGTGGGGTCGCGTCCAGCCCTCGGCGGCGGACGAGAACGGCTACCTGGAGCGGCACTCCTGGGAAGACTACGCGGCCTGGCACCTCGGGCTCACCGAGGGCGCCACGGACGGCACGAAGGCCCGGTACGGCTTCGTCTACGGCGACTTCCGCCGCGTCCACCGCATGGGGATCATCGCCTGCCACTACCGCGCGGCGGAGTGGGGGCACAAGGAGATCGAGCTCGCGGCGCACGACCTGCTCCAGCTCCTGGACGCGCGCGCCCGCTGAGCGCAGCCGATCAGTCGCCGGCCGCGCCGAGGGTGTCCGTGGGTCCGGCCTCGGCAGGTCGCGGTTCGTCCTCGGGGAAGGCCCGGACCGCGATGAGCGCGACGTCGTCGTCGCCGTCCCCGTCGACTGCCTCGATGAGCGAGTCGCAGAACTCGTCGAGCGGCAGGTCGCTGTACTCCTGCGCGGCGGCCAGCAGCCGCCGCAGCCCGTCGTCCAGGTCCTCGCCGCGTCGCTCGACGAGCCCGTCCGTGTACAGCACCAGCGTCGCCGCCGGCGGCAGGACGGCGGTGTGGGACCGGCGGCCGGGCAGTGCGTCGGTGAGCTCGGGTCCGAGGCCGAGCGGTGGGTCGGTGTGCACCTCCAGCAGCCGTACCGAGCCGTCGACGGTCAGCAGCAGCGCGGGGAGGTGTCCCGCCGAGGACCAGGTGACCTCTCGGCGGCGGGCGGGCTCGGCGTGGTCGAAGCGGTCGATGCGCGCCAGGAGCGCCGTGGCGAACACCGGGTCCCCGAGGGCCCCGAGGCTGGCGTCGATCGCGGTGAGGACCTCGGCCGGATCGCGCTGCCCGTCGTGCGCGAACGTGCGGAACATGGTCCGCAGCTGCCCCATGGTGGTCGCCGCGGCGATGTCGTGCCCCGCGACGTCGCCGATCACCAGGTTCGTGAGTCCGCAGCGGTCCAGGAAGGCGTCGTACCAGTCGCCACCCACGAGCTGTCCCCGGCCGGCGGGCTGGTAGCGGGTGACGATGTGCAGGTGGTCGGGCTGGGGGAGCAGTGGCGGGAGGAGCGCCCGCTGCAGGTGCAGGGAGAGGTTGCGCTCCAGGTCGAACGACAGCGCGTTGTCCAGGGCGAGCGCAGCGCGCGAGGCGATGCTCTCGACGAGCGCGACGTCGTCGTCGGTGTAGGCCGCCGAGTCGGCGGTGCGGACGACGTTCAGGACCCCGATCAGCTCGCCCTTGGCGCGCAGGGGCACGGTCACCGAACGCACGGCGCCGAAGGTGTCGCGCAGGTACTCCTGTTCCGGGGTCAGATCGGCCAGTCCGGACAGGTCGACCTGGACCTGTGTCTTGCCGCTCGCCGCCACGGCGCCGGGGCCGTGGGTGTCCCGCACGTGGCGTGCGGTGCTCGCCGTGGCGGCCGAGAGCTCGGCCTGACGCCCCGGATCGCGGTGCACGACGGCGCGGGGGAGCAGCGTGCCCCCACGTTCCACGGAGTAGACGAGCGCGTGGTCGCCGAGCGCCGGGACGGCGAGCCGGGCGACGGCCGACCACACGGCGGGCAGGTCCAGGCCGGCGACCAGGAGCTCGCCGATGCGGCCGAGCAGGGCTGCGTGGGCGCGCGCCGCCTCGGCCTCGGCTGCCGCCACGCGCAGGGCGACCTCGCGACTGGCGATGGCGGCGAGGTCGGCCAGCGAGGCCACCTGCTCCGGCGTCCACTCCCGCGCGACGGTGTCCACGGCGCACAAGGTGCCGAGGACGTGCCCGTCGGGGGTGAGCACCGGGAAACCGGCCCAGGCCACCACGCCCATCGACTGGATCGAGGGGTTGTCCCTCGTCCGCTCGTCGAGCCGCACGTCGTCCAGCACCAGGGGCTCGCCACTGTCGACGACGTACTGGCAGAACGACTCCTGCAGGGTGTTCTGCCGGGGGGCGTCCTCGGCCAGCCCCTGCCGGGACTTCCAGAACGAACGCCGGTCGTCGACGACGGTCAGGAACGCGAACGGGGCGTGGAGGAGCCGACGGGCCAGGCTGCTGATCCGGTCGAAGCCCTCCTCGTCCGTCGTGTCGAGGAGCCCGGTGGCGGTGACGGCGGCGAGCCGGGCCGGGTCCAGGGCGGCGCGGATCTCGCTCATGACACGGCCCGTACGTGGGCCGACAGGTGCCTGCGCCCGGCGGAGACGGCGCTCCGCAGGACGACGACCGGCAGCTCCGGTGTCCGCTGCCCGATCCGGGACGGCGCCGTCATGCGGTACCCGCGTCGTCCATCGGTGCGTCCTCGTCTCCCAGCACCTCGGCCCGAGGAGATCGCCGTCCGGCGATCGGCTGGGTCGGACGGTGCGTCGCCGGGGAGTCTAGGCGTCCCGACGACCCGGTGGACGTGCCCGGCTCCCGCCGCCGGGCCGCTCAGGTCCCGTCGCGGCCCGACGCGTCGCGGGCCATGCCCAGGAACTTGGTGAACTGGGCCGGACCGTTCTCCAGGACGTCGACGTAGCCGCCGGCGCGGATCTCGTCCCAGTGGTCGCGGACGTCCTCGGGCCGCGCGTCCCGGCCGAGGAAGACGCCCCGGGTCTCGGGGAGCTCGGTGACCGAGAACGCCCCGCCGCCGGCGTTGAGGATCACGCCGTTGGGTGCGTCCTCGCCGACGAGGTAGACGACGCCGGAGGTCACGGACTCCGGGGGCAGGCTCTCGGCGTCGGTCTGGTCGCCGATGATCGTCCCCTCGGTCATCCGGGACCGGGCGACCGGGACGATCGTGTTGGTGTGCACGCCCTTCGAGGCGCCCTCGATCGCCAGGACCTTCATGAGTCCCAGCACCGCGGCCTTGGCGGTCGCGTAGCCGGCCTGGCCGAAGTTGCCGTAGGTCCCGTTCTGCGAGGACGTCATCAGGACCCGGCCGTAGCCCTGGTCGCGCATCAGCGGCCAGACGGCGTGCGTGCAGCGCAGCGTGCCGGTGAGGTGCACGTCGAGCACCGTGAGGACGTCGTCCAGGTCCACCTTGTGAAACGACCGGTCGCGCAGGATGCCGGCGTTGTTGATCAGGACGTCGACCCGGCCGAACGCGTCGAGGGTGGCGTCGACCATCGACCGCACCGCGGCCGGGTCGGTGACGCTGCCGTGGTCGGCGATCGCCTCGCCGCCGGCCGCACGGATCTCGGCCACCACGCTGCCGGCCGCGTCCTCCGTGCTCGCGCCGCCGTCCACCGAGGAGCCCGGGTCGTTCACCACGACCTTGGCGCCGCGCGCCGCCAGGGCCAGCGCGTAGCTGCGCCCCAGCCCGCGTCCGGCGCCGGTGATGATGGCCACCCGGCCCTCGAAGTCGTTGGTCGTCACGTCGCTCCCTCGCTGAGATGTACGGCCTGCGCTCCGGCGGGACGGGGGTGTCCGTGCCCCCGCGACTCCTGCCGAGCCGGCCCGGCGGGAGCCTAGGTCACCGGCTACGGGGTTCCGGGCCGGACGACGGCCCGCGGCTCGCCTGCCGGCAGCGCGGACGCCGCCAGGAGCGGGGGCCGTGGCCGGGCTGTTCACCAGCAGCCACCGCCGGGCCCGCGGACCCGCGCGGTCCGTCGCCGCGGCCGGCAGTCGTCAGCCGAAGTCCTGGTCGGCGACCAGCAGCGCCGCCAACGGTTCCAGGACGGCCTGGAGCTCGTCGAGTTCCGCGGGCTCGAGACACCGGTACGGCGCCGCCGCCAGGTCGTCGGTGCGGTCCTCGACCCGCTGCCGGACCGCCCGCCCCTGCTCGCTCAGCCACCCGTCGTCCCCGATGAGGCCGCGGTCGCGCATGCCGTCGACGACGGCAGCGATCTGCGCCGCCGGGAGGTGGTGGATGCGCCCGAACCGCTCCGCCGGCATCTCCATGCCGAGGGCGAAGAGCACGTGGGCCTCCAGCCCGCCGATGCCCTCGGTCATCAGCGCCGCGATGTGCCCGTCGCCGCGGTGCTCGCGGAGCAGCGACGCCGCGTGGAAGAGGCGGGTCGCCCCCTCCTCGGGGAACGGCAGCGCGCGCAGCGCGGCGTACATGGGGCGGCCCTCGACCGGAGCGCTGGTCGCGGCCCTCGTCAGCAGGTCGGTGGCCCGGGCGAACGCGGGGGAGTCGACGTGGTGGCCGAGGATCCGCCGGAGGGCGTTGGTGCAGCCCTCCCACCGGGCGGCGAGGGCGGCTTCCGGGGTGGTCGTGCTCCACACCGACGGGATGTGGCGGGCCACCTCGCCAGGAGCGAAGTTGTAGAAGAGCGCGTCGACCACCTCCGCCGGGACGATGCCCAGGGGTGCGGCCCGCCCGGCGAAGTAGGTGTCCCAGAAGTTCGTGAACCCGAGGGCGAACATCGTCTCGTTCGGGTCGTCGGCCGAGTAGGGGAGGGCACCGATCGGCTCGGTGAGCTCGAACATCCGGCGCGCCATCGGGTTCATCGCCCACTCCTCGTCCACGGAGAGCCGCCTCGTGCGGGCTTCCTCTCACTGGGACGGCCGGGCCCTGCCGAACTCAGCGCTCGGGCGTGGTGGTGACCGCCCGCTCGTGTCGACCACGCTGCCTACTCGGCCGCCGGGCGGCGCCGGATCATGCCCTCCTGGACGACGGTGGCGGCCAGCCGGCCGCTCCGGTCGAAGAGCCGCCCCTGCCCGAGGGCGCGACCGCCGCCGGCCCAGGGGCTCTCCTGGTCGTAGAAGAGCCACTGGTCGGCCCGGACGGGGCGGTGGAACCACACCGCGTGGTCGAGGCTCGCGGCGGAGATCCCGGGGGCGCCGATCATCGTCGCGTGCGGGGCCAGGGTGGTCGACAGCAGCAGGATGTCCGACGCGTACGCCAGCGCGCAGGCGTGCAGGAGGTCGTCGTCGGGCAGCGGGTCGCGCGCACGCAGCCACAGGCGCTGCCGTGGCGGCGCGCTCTCCCCGCGGCCGGCGGCCAGCCGTGGCAACTCGGTCGCGAAGCGCAGCTCGAACGGGTGGCGCCGGGAGACGGTCTCGAACCACTCGCGGACCGTCCCGGTGGCTGCCGCGCCCGCCTCCGCCGTGCCTGGTGAGTCCTCCGGGCCCGGGGCGTCCAGCACGGGCACCTGGTGCTCCATCCCCTCCTCGGGCACGGAGAACGACGCGGTCAACCGGAGGACGACGCCGTGGTCCTGCTCGGCGGTGACGGTGCGCGTCGTGTAGCTGCCGCCGTCCCGGATCGGCTCGACCCGGAACGTCGTCGGCGCCGTCGCTTCGGCCGACCGCAGGAAGTAGGCGTGCAGGGAGTGGACTCCCCGGCCCGGGTCCGCCGTCCGGGCCGCCGCCATGAGGGACTGCGCGACCGCGGCGCCGCCGAAGGCGAGGTTCGTGCCGGTCCGCCCGTGCCCGGCCGCCCGGAACGTCGCCTCGCCGGTCCGCTCCAGCTCCAGCAGCTCCTCGAACCCGGTCATGCCGTGGAGCCGGCCCGCTCAGCGCTGTGCACCGCGGGATCCTCGCAAGTCCGGCGTCAGCTCCGTCGGGGACCCCGGCGTCGGCTCGTTCGTTGGGGAGGTGTCCCAGCAGGCGAACGAGGGAGCAGGATGCCGTCCGAGTCCCGTCGGGTCGGGCGACCTCCGTGGTGGCCGCAGGGACCGCTCGTCGTCGTCCTGGTCGCGGGCCTACTGGCGGTCGCGCTGCTCGTGGTGGTTCCTCGCCGGACGGGAGGGGAGATGCCCTCGTCACCGCAGTGCGCCGTGGCCGAGGCCGGGATCCGGGTGGACGTCGCAGCGGTGCCGGAGGGTCCGGTCGCCGGCTACGGCGCCGAGCAACTGGCCCATGCGGCCGCGATCGTGAACGCGGGTCAGGCGCTGGGCCTGGACACCTGCGCGCAGACGATCGGCGTCATGACCGCGATGGGGGAGTCCTCGCTCCGGGTCCTGGACCGCGGGGACGCCGTCGGTCCCGACTCGCGCGGGTTGTTCCAGCAACGGGCCAACGGGGCCTGGGGGACGTACGCGGATCGGATGGACCCCACCACCAGCGCGACCAACTTCTTCCGGGCGCTGCGGCAGGTGCCGGACTGGCAGGCCCTCCCGCCCACCATCGCCGCGCACCGCACCCAGCGCAACGCCGACCCGTACCACTACGAGCGGTACTGGGACGCCGCCGTCGAGGTCATGACGGCCCTCGCCGGCCGCCCGGTCACGCAGGCCGGCCCGTAGCACCGCACGTCCCTCGAGACCGGCGGAGCGCTCGAACTCAACTCTGGGCGTCCTGTGACGGGGCCGTCCCGCGGTCCGGCGGTGTCGGCGCTGGACGAGGCGACGGGGGGACCGGCGGGAGGTTGCGGGCGAACGTGGTCGGCGGCTCCACGGCCAGTGCCGCGGGGGCCGCGGGTGCTGACGGATCGATGGCGCGGGGCGGCCGCGACGAGGGGCTGCGGCCGACGAGTCGCGCGAACAGTCCGCGCGGCTCGTCCGCCACCCACAGCTGCCATCCCGGCGGTGGCGGGCCCCACGCCGGGTCCGGCTGCCAGCCCTCGGGCGGCGACCAGCCCTCCGGTGGAGCCGGCCAGTTGGGCGGTGGATTGAAGCGCTTTCCCATGCCGACCCCCGTGTGAGTGCAGTTCCACGAAGGTTAGGTGGGAACGGGATCTCCAGCTGAGGAGGACCACTCGTCCTGCGACCGGGCCTGCCTCGATCGTCACCCCCGGGCCTGGGCGAGGTCGCGGTCGGCGGTGGCTCCGGTGGTCCGGGGCCAGGTCCACGCGGCGCGCAGGACGTAGGCCAGGAGCAGCACCTCGAGTCCGATGGAGAAGCCGTAGAAGTAGGCGTAGTCCCACGACTCCTCGCCGGCCACGTTGTACATCGAGACCGGGATGTAGAGCGCTGCCACGACGAGGTTGGTGCCGCGGTTGACCCGGGCGGGCAGCGTCGTGGAGAGCACGATCATGAGGATCGGGACGGCCACGAGCGTGAGCGCGAGGCCGACGAAGGTCGGGCCGGTGTCGAACTCGTGGACGACGCCGCTCCGGATCTCGTCGATGCTCCCGGGCTTGTACAGGTGGAGGTAGTCGACGTAGATGTAGAGGAACATGAAGCTGGTCCAGGCCGCGGCGAGCCTGGCCTGTACCGGGAGCCGCGCCTGCTCGAACGCGCCGGCGGTCGTGCTGCTTCTGGTCATCGGTTCTCCTCGATGCTGGCGGCCGGCCAGGGCGGCTCGGTCGACGTCCTCACCGTGGCCGGCGTCGACCGGCGACACATCCGCCTGCGGGCTCCAGCTGCCCTGGCCGTCGGGACGGGACATCCGCCGTACTTTCGGCTGATCCGCCCCCGCGGCGACCCCTCTAGGTTGGCGGCGAGGGGGGAACATGCTGGCTGCGTTGTGGGCCGAGCCGCGACCGGATCGCCCGCCTGTGCGGGTCTGGCGGGACTGGGCGCTCGTGGCGGTCCTCGTCACGGGCTCGTTCGCCGAGGTGCTGCTGCGCGAGGACAAGGCGTGGGCGCCCCTGGTCCTCGGCGTGAGCCTGGTCGTCGCGGCGTGCCTGATGTGGCGGCGCACGCACCCGCTGGCCGCGGTCGCCGTCGCGTTCGGGACCCTCCTCGCCTTCGACGTCGCGAGGATCGTGACCGTCGACGTCACCGGCCTGCAGAGCATCGCCGGGGTGCTCGTGCTGCCCTACGCCCTCCTGCGCTGGGGGGCGGGCCGCGAGGCTGCCCTCGGACTCGGCATCGTCCTCGTCTGGCTGCCCGTCACCCTGGTGGTGGACCCGACCTCACCCGCGGAGAAGGTCGCCGGCTACGCCTTCTTCCTGTTCTCGGCCGCCCTCGGCGCGGCAGTGCGCTACCGCACCACGAGCCGCGTCCGCGAGATCGAGCAGGTGCGGTTGCGTCAGCGCAACGAGCTGGCCCGCGAGCTGCACGACACCGTCGGGCACCGCGTCTCGGCGATCGCGGTCCAGGCGCAGGCAGGTCGCGCGCTGTCGGCCGCAGATCCCGCACGCGCGCTGGCCACGCTGGTCACCATCGAGGAGGAGGCGTCCAGGACCCTCCATGAGATGCGGGCGCTCGTGGGCGTGCTGCGCGACGGGACCGACGCCGATCTCGCCCCCCGCCGGGGCGTGGCGGACATCGAGCGGCTCGCCCGGCCGGGCGGTGAGGTGCTGGGCGTCCGCGTGCAGGTCTCCGGGAACGTCGACGCCGTGGACCCGGCGGTCAGCACCGCCCTCTACCTGATCGCCGCCGAGGCGGTCACCAACGCGACGCGGCACGCATCCGGGGCCACCGAGGTCACCGTCGACGTCACCGCGTCCCACGGCCGGGTGCGCCTGCGCGTGCACGACGACGGCGCGCAACCCGCGGCCGCAACTGCTGGCTTCGGGCTGCGCGGCATGGCGGAACGCGCGAGCCTGATCGGAGGCAGCCTCCGGGCGGGACCCGACCCGGCCGGCGGCTGGAGCGTCGACGCCGCGCTGCCGTCCACGGTGCGTGCGTCATGACCGTCCGCGTGCTCGTCGCGGACGACCAGGACATCGTCCGGGCGGGGCTGTGCATGATCCTGGACGCCCAGCCGGGCATCACCGTCGTCGGCGAGGCCGCTGACGGCCGACAGGCGATCGCCCTGGCGCGTGCGCTGCGACCCGATGTGTGCCTGCTGGACATCCGCATGCCGGACGTCGACGGGATCGAGGCCACCCGGCAGCTCGCCGGACCCGATGTCGTGGACCCGATGGCCGTCGTCGTGATCACCACCTTCGACCTCGACGAGTACGTCTACGGCGCGCTGAAGGCAGGCGCCCGCGGGTTCCTGCTCAAGGACGCCGGCGCCGACCTGCTCGCCCAGGCCGTGCACGCCGCCGCCCGTGGCGACGCGCTGATCGCCCCGAACATCACCGCGCGGCTCCTGTCCTCCTTCGCCACCAGCCGCGCACGCCCGGTGCCACCCGAGCCCGTCGAGCCGCTGACGGCTCGGGAGGAACAGGTGCTGCTCGCTGCCGCGCGCGGGAGGACCAACAGCGAGATCGGCGACGAGCTGGCCATCAGCCTCAGCACCGTCAAGACACACATCGCTGCCCTGATGCGCAAGCTGCACGCCCGCAACCGGGTCGAGATCGTCATGTGGGCCTACGAGACGCGCCGCGTCGAACTCTGATCGGCTTCCACGCCGTGTCTCACGCGGAAGTGCAGGTGCGTGACGCCGTCCTCTCCGTGCAGCACCCGCGTCCGGTCGAGTTCGACATCGTGGGGGCCCTGGTCGCCGAACAGCCGACGCCCCCCGCCCAGCAGGACCGGGACGAGGTGGATCTCCAGCTCGTCGAGGACACCTGCCGCCAGCGCCAGCTGGGTGACCGCCGCCCCGTGCACGAGGACGTTCCTGTCACCGGCGGCCTCCTTGGCCTGCGCCATGGCGGTGCCGACGTCGTCCAGGTAGGTCACCAGCGGCCACGCCGTGATGTCGATGCCGGGGTCCCGGCGACTCAGGATGAAGATCGGGACGCCGTCGTGGTGGTCCCCGCCCCAGCCGCCGGCCGGCTCGAACGTCCCCCGACCCGCGACGACTGCTCCGGTGGACATGAACTCGTCGACGATCCGGCCGTTGACCCCGCCCTGCACGAGGGCGGGAGTCCCGGTCCCGTCATCGTTCGCGGCGCCGGTCAGCACCCACTCGTGCAGGCGCTCCCCGCCGTCGCCGAGCCCGTTGCCCGGGCCCGCGTCCGGTCCGGCGATGAAGCCGTCCAGGGACATGGACATGTACGAGACGGTCGCGGACATCGGAGGTCTCCTGGGCTCGACGTGTCGGTCATCCCTCAGACTCCGCTCCCGTCACGGGGTCATCGGCCCTTCGGAACCACAGCTGTCGGCGCCTGTCCCCCACGCGACGGCGTTCGGCCATCAAGGGCGAGCAGCATCGAGTGAGTCACCCCGCGCTGCCTCGTCACACGGCGTCAGACCCCCGAGTGCGTCCTGCAGTGCAGACAGGGTCCGATGGGAGAGCCTGCAGTACAGCTTGCGACCGTCCTTGCGGATCTCGACGAGCCCGGCGTCCAGGAGGACGTGGAGGTGGTAGGAGAGGGCGGTCTGGGGCAGGGCCAGCGCTTCGTACAGGTCCTTCCGCGCCACTTCGGGCTCGCGGGACAGGCGCTCCAGGAGCGCCCAGCGGACGGGGTCGGCCAGAGCCCGGAAGACGTCCGGGTGAGGCGCGCTGCCCACATCGAGTCCCTTCGTCTGCGCTGGGTCGCCGTGGATCGCACCGGTGCCCGCTCCGGACGGAGCGGGCACCGGCGCCCGTGAGGTGCGGATCAGCCGTCGATCCGCGTCCCGCAGACCGGGTCGCCGCCCTCGACCGGGACGAACTCGTTGCCCTGCAACTCCACGAAGAACAGGCAGTTCTCGTCGTACTCCGTGGTGGTCTGCGAGACGGGCGTCGGGAACAGGCCGTCGGCGTCCCATCCCTCGTCCTGCTGCATCGTCGAGATGACGTCCGCCTGCGAGGCGTCGCAGCCGGCCTTCTCGAGCGCGTACAGCATCATGTCGGCGCCGAAGTAGCCCTGGCTCTCGTAGTAGCCCGGGATGCCCGACTCGTTGCCGGCCGCCTGCAGGGCGGCCTTCATGGCGTCGCCGCCCTCGGTGCTCTCCTCGACCGGGGTCCAGGAGTTGGAGAAGATCACGCCCTGGGCCACCTGCACCGCCGGCTCGGAGCCGAGCAGGTCGGCGCCGTAGCCGGTCGGCGAGATGAACGTGCCGTCCCAGCCGGCCTGGCGCAGGCCGGCGACCAGCGCCAGCGACGTGTCGAAGTTGATCGTGGTGTACACCGCGTCGTCACCGGAGTCGAGGATGCCCAGGACCAGGGGCCCGACGTCCGTGCTGCCGAACTGGACGCTGTTGTTGGAGTAGCCGGTCTGCAGGCCGGCTGCCTCGATGGAGGCGAAGCCGCCGGTCAGGGCGGCCTGCGAACTCGGGCTCACGTACGCGATCCCGGCGACCTTGGTGGCGCCCTGGGACTTCAGGAAGTCGCCGGCGGTGCTGTACACCGCCTCGTAGTTGGGGACGTAGCCGTTGGCGAACATGTTGTCGTCGGTGTTGCTCCACTCCTCGGCACCGTCGAACGCGCCGCCGAACACCGGGGTGCTGCTGCCCTGCGACGTCAGGTACGGAGCGGCGCCCGGGAAGAACGGGGAGACCTCGATGAGGGCGAACACCTCGTCCTGCTGGATCAGCTTCTGCGCGCCGGCCAGCGCCCCCTGGGCACTGGAGGCGTCGTCCCCCTGGACGAGGGTGAAGTCGACGTCGCCGGCGCACCCCTCGCCGGCCTCCTCGTAGGCATCCAAGCGGGCCTGCGCCCCGCGGACCGACGCCTGGGCGGCGGTTGCGTTGGGTCCGCTCGACGAGGTCAGGAACCCGATGTCGAGCGTGCCGCCTCCGCCGCCCCCGCCACCGCCCCCACCGCCGCCGTCGGACTCGTCGTCACTGCCGCAGGCGGCGAGCACGAGACTCATCGCGCACAGGGCGCCCATCGCTGCCAGACCTCGTTTGCGCATGTTCGGGGTGCTCCCATCAGATCCGGGATCGCGTCGCGATCGGGCGACCGCTCCGCGGACCCTGCACCGCCGCTGTGGTCGCTGTCACTAGCTTGCGCGCGAATCGGTGGAGATTCGCCGACATCGTTACCGGGTTGCGATGTGGCGGACCCTGCCGCGAGATCGCCGTCGGCACGTGCCAGGACCGCTGCTCCAACCGAGAAAGAGCTGGTGAGCGGCTTGCTGGTGGGGATGGGGACGCCTCGATGTGGCTTTTCGTCGCACCGCGGGGGCGCCCCGCACCGCGGCCGACAGAACATGGTGAGATTCATCGGCGTGCAGGGCCTGCGGCAACGGGCGAGCGGCCGGATCAGCGCGCGCCGGCGCCCGCCCAGGACAGGTACTTGAGCTCCAGGTACTCGTCGATGCCGTACACCGAGCCCTCGCGTCCGAGCCCGGACTGCTTGACGCCTCCGAACGGGCCGACCTCGTTCGAGATGGATCCGGTGTTGATCCCGACCATGCCCGCCTCGAGGGCCGCGGCCACCCGCCACGACCGCTCGGCGTCCCGGGTGAACAGGTAGCTGGCGAGACCGGAGTCCGAGTCGTTCGCCAGCCGCACGGCCTCGGACTCGTCGCCGAACGGGATGAGCGCGAGAACGGGGCCGAAGGTCTCCTCGCGGGTGATGAGCATGCCGGGGGAGACGTCGGCCAGCACGGTGGGCTGGAAGAACCGCCCACCGCGTTCGTGCCGGGAGCCGCCACAGACGATCCGCGCTCCCCGGCCGGCGGCCTCGGCGACGTGCTGCTCGACCTTCTCGACCGCGGACTCGTCGATGAGCGGTCCGATCTGCACCTCCGGCTCGAAGCCGCTGCCGACGGTCAACCGGGACACCCGCCGGGCGAGCTCTGCGACCACCTCCGCGTACACGCCCGACTGGACGTAGACGCGGTTGGCACCGATGCAGGACTGGCCGGTGTTCCGGTACTTGGCCGCCAGGATCCCGTCGACGGCCACGTCCAGGTCGGCGTCGTCGAAGACGAGGACCGGGGCGTTTCCGCCCAGCTCCATCGAGGTCCGCTTGACCGACGCAGCCGACTGGACCAGCAGCAGCCGCCCCACCTCCGTGGAACCGGTGAAGGTCACCTTCCGCACCAGCGGGTTGCCGGTCAGTTCGGGGCCGATCTCCCTCGGATCGCCCAGGACCACGGTGAGCACGCCGTCGGGAACGCCCGCGCGGCGGGCCAGCTCGGCCAGGGCGAGCGCGGTCAACGGCGTCTGCTCGGCGGGCTTGAGCACGACCGTGCACCCGGCGGCCAGGGCCGGGGCCACCTTCCGCGTGATCATGGCCGCGGGGAAGTTCCAGGGCGTGATGGCGGCGACGACGCCCACGGGCTCCTTGAGGACGACGATCCTGCGCGACGGTTCCGGACCGTCGAACACATCGCCTCGGATCCGCTTCGCCTCCTCGGCGAACCAGTCGATGAACGAGGCCGCGTAGGCGACCTCGGCGCGGGCCTCGGGCAGCGGCTTGCCCTCCTCGCGGACGATGATCGTCGCGAGGTCCCCCGCGTTGTCGACCACGAGGCCGGACCAGCGGCGCAGGATGCCGGCCCGCTCGTGTCCCGACCGTCCCCGCCAGGCGCCGAGCGCCCGATGTGCGGACTCGACGGCATCGGCCACCTGTGCTCGGTCGAGCGAGGGGAGCACGGCCAACCGCTCGCCGGTGCCGGGGTCGTCGACCGACAGGGCCCCGGCAGCTCCGCTCGATCGCCCGGTGTCGCCCGCGAGGGCGGCACCGGAGCGCAGCAGGGTGGGGTCGGTCAGTGCGGTCGACAGCGTGGCGTCGATCGACATGGAGGGGACCTCGTCTCCGGGGGTGGCCGATGGGTGTCCGGTCGGGCACCGCGTCGGTGCGGACCGCGCTCGCGGCCGCAGTCGGTGACGGGGAGATCGACGACCGGGGATGGCGAATCACTGAGAACCTGATTAGATTCTATCCGACTCCTCGTGGACCAGGGACGGGATGAGTGGCGGCGCTCTCGCCCTGGTCCCTCGACCTGTCAGCCGTGTCGGCCCGAGCCCGGGCGACCCGCCGAGGAGCTGCGTCCCTGGCAATGGAGGAGTCGACGATGACGTGGAAGCACATCCAGTACGAGCCCCTCGACGACGGCGCGATCGTGCGCATCACCCTCGACCGGGTCCGGACGCGCAACGCGCAGAGCCGGGGTCTCCTCGTCGAGCTCGGCGAGGCCTTCGAGCGCGCCGAGGCCGATGACGGTGTCCGGGTCGTCATCCTCTGCGGCGCCGGCCCGATGTTCTCCTCGGGACACGACCTGGGGTCGAGGGAGGCGATCGCGGAGCAGACGCCGGGCCCCGGCCTCCACCCCAGCTACGGCATCAACGGCGGTACCCGGGTGGGAGCCGAGAACCGGATGCTGCAGGAGTGGCACTACTTCTTCCAGAACACGCTCCGGTGGCGGAACCTCCGCAAGGTCACCGTCGCGCAGGTCCACGGCCAGGTCTTCGCCGCCGGTCTGATGCTGTCCTGGGCCTGTGACTTCATCACCGCGGCGGAGGACGCGACCTTCGCCGACGTGGTCGGTACCCGGCTCGGCATGTGCGGCCTCGAGTACTTCGGCCACCCGTGGGAGTTCGGCCCACGGAAGGCCAAGGAGCTGCTCATGACGGGCGACTCGATCGGCGCCGACGAGGCCCACGCGCTCGGCATGGTGTCCAAGGTCTTCCCGGAGGAGGACCTCGGCGCGCGCACGCTGGACTTCGCCCGACGGCTCGCCGCGATCCCGACGATGTCGGCCCTGCTCATCAAGGAGTCGGTGAACCAGAGCGTCGACAACATGGGCTTCCACAACGCGCTGCAGGCCTGCTTCACCATCCACCAGCTCAACCACTCGCACTGGGCCGAGCTCCATGACGACGGCTGGGCCGCGGCCAGGCCGGAGGACGGCGTCACGGCGTGGAACGAGGCCCCGCCGGTCCGCCCCGCCGTCAAGCACCTCGCCGTGCGGGAGCCGGCCGGACAGTGACCGTCTTCACCGATCTCACGCTGGTGCTGCGCGAGGGCATGATCGGGCATCCGGCGCACGGCCGGACGCCGGTCCGACTCGCCGGGACGCTGGACCACGCGATGTACCGGCACATGGACCGGCGGAACCCCTACGACGGTGAGCGGCTGTCGTTCGCCAACGAGCAGTGGGTGCTCAACGGCAACACGGGGACCCACATGGACTCCGTGTGGCACGCCGACCCGACGTCGGAGTTCACGGCCGACCGCATGCCGGTGGAGCGCGGGTACGGGCCGGCGATCTGGCTCGACTGCTCGGCGGTGAAGGGGCCCGGCGCGGAGGTCACGCCGGACGTCCTGGAGGAGGCCGAACATCGTGCGGGGACGGTCGTCGAGCCCGGCGACATCGTCCTCGTCCACACGGGCTGGTCGGAGAACGTCGACAGCGATCCGGACGCCTACCTGACCCGGCACATGGGGCTGACCCGCGCAGCGGGGGAGTGGCTGCGCGGCCGGGGCGTGACGACGGTCGGCATCGACAACGCGACGGTCGAGACGGTGGCCGGGGACCTGCAGGCGCCGGTGCACATGAACTTCCTCCGGCCCCGGTCGCTCGGTCTCCACGCCGGGGACTTCATCGCGATCATCGAGAACCTCGTGCACATCGACCGGATCCCCTCGCCGAGGTTCACCTTCGTCGGGATGCCCCTCCCGTTCGAGGGCGGCAGCGGCAGCCCGATCCGGGCCGTCGCGCTCACGCAGTGACGCGACGTCCGCCCGGGACCTCCGCCGACCACGGGACGGTCGAGACTTCCCAAACAGCGCGAACCTTGTAAGATTCGACGAGCCCAGCCAGTCGTGGTCCGCGCGACGCGGTCCCGACCCCGAGCTGCGGGCCCGAGCCACAGGAGGCCATCCCCTTGCCGAAGTCGCTGAGCTATCCGGTGTTCGACGCGGACAACCACATGTACGAGACGACCGACGCCTTCACGAAGTACCTCCCGCCGGAGTACGCCGGGCTGGTCAAGTACGTCCAGGTCAACGGTCGGACGAAGATCGCACTCAAGAACAAGATCAGCGAGTACATCCCGAACCCGACGTTCAACAAGGTGGCCCCGCCCGGCTTCCAGGAGGCGGAGTTCCGCCGCAAGAACCCGTCGTCCAAGCACACCGTCGGCACGAACATCGTGGGCATCGGGAGCACCAAGGACGAGGTGCGGCCGGCCGATGCGATGCCCCGCTACATCGAGTCGCCTCCGGCGTTCTTCAACCCCGCCGACCGGCTCCAGCTGCTGGACGAGCAGGGGATCGACCGCGCGATGATGTGGCCGACGCTGGCCAGCCTGCTCGAGGAGCGCATGGCCGACGACCTCAAGGCGACGGCGGTCGTGGTGCACGCGCTCAACGAGTGGATGCACGAGCACTGGACGTTCGACTTCGAGAACCGCATCTTCCCCACGCCGGTGATCAACCTGTCGATCCCCGACGAGGCCCTCCGCGAGCTGGACTACGTCGTCGAGCGCGGTGCCCGGGCGATCCTGGTCCGGCCGGCACCCGTGCCGGACTTCGGTGTGCGCCGCCGATCCATGGCGTTGCCGGAGTTCGACCCCTTCTGGTCCCGGGTGCAGGAGGCCGGCGTGCTCGTCGGCATGCACTCGTCGGACGACGGCTCGCGCCGCTACGTCAACGAGTGGGACGGCATCACCGACGAGTTCCAGCCCTTCGCGAAGGCCAGCCCGTTCGCCGCGCTCGTCGGCAGCGAGTACCGGTCGATCCGGGACTGCATCTACTCGATCGTCGGACACGGACTGGCCACGCGGTTCCCCGGCATCCGCTTCATGCCGATCGAGAACGGCAGCCAGTGGGTGCACACCGCGCTCAAGCAGTTCCAGAAGGTGTACGAGCGGGACCCGGGCTCCTTCGACGAGGACCCGGTGGTGGCCTTCCGGCGGTCGTTCGTCGTCCACCCCTTCTTCGAGGAGGACGTGCTCACGATCGTCGACCTCATCGGCGCGGACCGGGTCGTGTTCGGATCGGACTACCCGCATCCCGAGGGACTCGGCGACCCGCTGTCGTTCGTCGACGAGATCGAGCCGCTGCCGGAGGCGGACAAGGCCCAGATCATGGGCAGCACCCTCGCGAAGCTCATGAAGTGCGACCCGACGGAGAAGCTCGTCGCCGCCTGACCTGCGCGTCCACCGCACGAGGTGGGGTGCCGGTCCCCGTGGCCGGCACCCCGCTCGCGTGTCGGTCGCAGGCGCTGCGCGACGTGCGGTTCGCGTCGTCCGACCCCATGAGATCAGCCGTCGACCGCTAGGCGGCATCGGCTGTCCGAGCCCGTGGAGACAACACATGACCGTTGCGCCAGCACTGCCGGAGACCTCGGCGGTGACGCTCTACCGGGCGATGCTCGGCTGTCGCCTCGCCGAGAGCCGCCTCACCGCGATCGCGCTCACCGGCGAGTTGCAGAGCCACCACTCCGCCCTCAACCACGAGGCGATCGGCGTCGGCGTCGGCTCGGTCGTGCGTGTCGACGACGCGGTGCAGACCCACTACCGGTCCGGGGCCGCCGTCCAGCACGCGCGGGGGCTGACCGTCCGGGAACTCGTCCTCCAGGGCTTCGGCCTCATCCCGGGCCCGCGGGCGCAGCACCCCGGTCAGGGCCGGACGATCCGGAGCACGGGGCTGGTCGGCAGCCAGCTGCCCATGGCGGTCGGGCTCGCGATGGCCTTCAGGCTGCGCCGGCAGCCGAACGTCGTCGTGGCCTGCATCGGCGACGGGGCCACCAACGAAGGGGCCGTGCACGAGTCGATGAACATCGCGGGCGTCAAGGACCTGCCCGTCGTGTTCGTCATCGAGAACAACGGCCTGGGCCTGAGCACCCGTTTCGCCGAGTCGACGAAGGCGACGGACCTGGCGCTGCGCGGCGCGGGATACGGGATCGACGCGCGGATCGTGGACGGCCGGGACGTCACCGCGGTCCGCTCCGCGGCCGCCGCCGCGGTCGAGCGGGCTCGTGCCGATCGGCTGCCCACCATCCTCGAGGTCAAGGTCTCGCGGCCGGGCCCGCACGTCTCCTCGCTCGACGACGTGCGCACGCCCGAGGAGCTCGCGGCAGCCCGCGCGGCCGACTGCGTCGCCTTCGAGCGCGACCGGCTGATCTCCGCCGGAGAGCTCACCCTGGAGGCGGAGGCGCGCATCGAGCGCGAACTCAGCGCGATCGTGGACCGGGCGGTGACCGAGGCGCGGGCCCTGCGTGCCGACCGCGCCCGGCGCCCGGGACACACAGCTCGGTACAGCGACGCGGAGGCGTGGGCCCTGGGCCACGCCTCCGACGTCCCCGCCTGGATGAGAGGTCGAGGGCCATGGTCACCATGACGTACGGCGAGGCGATCGGCGAAGCGCACGCCCAGGAGATGGCGCGCGACGAGTCGGTCGTCCTGCTGGGCATCGACGTGGGTCCCCTGGGTGGCCTCTTCGGCACCACGCGCGGCCTGCACGAGCGCTTCGGTCCGGAACGGGTCATCGAGTTCCCCATCTCGGAGACCGGCTACACCGGTACCGGGATCGGGATGGCCATCGAGGGATTCCGGCCGATCATCGAGATGCAGATGGCCGACTTCGTGACGGTCGCCCTCGACCAGGTCATGACGACGATGTCCAAGGAGTACGCGGTCACCGGCGGAGGCAACCGCCTGCCGATCGTGGTCCGCCTGCCGTTCGGCACCAACCTCAGCGGCGAGGGCTACATGGGTGGAGCGGGACCGGCGCACTCGCAGAGCCACGAGGCCTGGTTCTGCCACTCGCCCGGGCTCGTCGTGGTGATGCCGTCGTCGCCGGCCGACGCGCTGGGACTGCTCAAGGCGGCGGTGCGGTGCGACGACCCGGTCGTCTTCATGGAGCAGAAGGGCATGTACTCGACGGTGTCGGGTGAGGTCCCGGACGGGGACCACCTGGTCCCGATCGGCGAGGCCTCGGTGGTCCGGCGGGGGGACGACGTGACCGTCGTGGCGCTCGGGGCCATGGTGCCCGTCGCGGTGACCGTCGCCGAGCAGCTGGCCGCCGAGGGCATCTCGGTGGAGGTGGTCGATCCCCGGACCCTGGTGCCCCTGGACGAACCCACGCTCCTCACCTCCGTGCGGAAGACCGGCCGGGCCGTGATCACCCACGAGGCACACCGGACCGGTGGCTTCGGCGCGGAGATCGCGGCGGTCCTGGCCGAGAAGGCCTTCTCCTCGCTGCGGGCGCCCGTGGTGCGGTGCGCTGCGCTCGACGTGCCCATCCCCGCCGGAGACGATGCCCTCCGGGTCCTGCCCGGACCTCGAGACCTGGCCGAGTCCATCCGGCGCGTCCTCCAGCCGGTCCCGGCGTGACCGGGCCGCGGCGGGACGAGGCGGGCACCGAGCGGGTGGTCGTGACCACCGAGGGCTCCGTCACCACCATCACGCTGAACCGGCCCGAGAAGCTGAACGCCTTCGACGGTCCGATGATGGCCCGGTTCCGCGCAGCCGTCCGTGCGGCGATGCTCGACCCCGGCACCCGGGTCGTCGTCCTGGCGGGGGAGGGACGGGCGTTCTCGGCCGGCTTCGACGTCACGGCGCTGGCCGCCGCGCCGGACGAGGCGGCGGAGAGGCCCATCGGCTCCGGGCTCGGGGGCAGTGCGGCGCTCACCGAGGCGGCCGGCGACTTCGTGAACAACCGCGAACGGGCGCACGACTGGCTCCTCCTCCGGAACTCGCCGAAGCCCCTGATCGCCCAGGTGCACGGCTACTGCCTCGGGGTCGCCAACGAGATCGTCGGCTGCTGCGACCTCGTGTACTGCTCGGAGTCGGCGCGCTTCGGCATGCCGGAGGTCCGGCAGGGGATCGGCCTCCCGCCGACGCTCGGCTTCTGGCCGCTGCGCATCGGCGTCGCCCGCACCAAGGAGCTGCTCTTCACGGGACGCCTCGTCGAGGGACGGGAGGCCGCGCGGATCGGGTTGGCCGACGTCGTCGTACAGAGCGACGAGGCCCTCCGGGAGCAGGTCGCCGGGTCCGCCGCCCGGATCGCGGAGACGCCCGCGGACCGCCTCGCCGTCGTCAAGCAGGCCGTGGACCGGTGGGCCGACGTCGCCGGCGTCGCGGACGCCGTCTCCCGCGGAGCCGAGTTCCACGCCCTGTTCCACCAGACCCACGCGGCCGGCTAGGGCAGCGGCGGAGGGATCGACATGCACCTGGAGCTGACCGACGAGCAGCGGTCCTTCCGGGACACGGCTCGGAGGTTCATCGAGTCACGGACCCCCCTGACCACCGTCCGGGACCTCTACGACGAGCCCGACGGCTTCGATCGCGGATGGTGGCGCGAGGCGGCTCGGCTGGGATGGACGTCGTTGTTCGTCCCGGAGACCCACGGCGGCGGCACGCTGTCGGGGCGCGCGGTGACCGACGCGGTCGTCCTCGCCGAGGAGATCGGCCGGCTCGTCTCACCGGGACCCGTCCTGCCGGTGAACGTCGTCGCGGCGGCCCTCGCGTGGTCCGGTGGTGGGGACCGGGGGACAGCACTGCTGCCCGCGCTCGCCGCCGGTGAGGCGATCGCCGGCTGGGCCTTCGCCGAGCCGGGCGACCGGTGGACCCCCGACGCCCTCGAGACGGTCGCCGTCATCGACGACGGCGGCGTGACCGTCGAGGGGGAGAAGGCCTACGTCGAGGCCGCCGGCGTCGCCGATCACCTCCTGGTGACCGCCCGTGGGGACGGTGGTCTCACCCAGGTCCTCGTGCCCGCGGACGCGCCTGGTGTCACCGTCCTCCGGGGGCGCAGCGTCGACATGACCCGGCGGTACGGCCGGGTGCGTCTCACCGGGGTCCGCCTGCCGGTGGAGGCGGTCGTCGGGCAGCCGGGCCGGGCAGCCGACGTCGTCGAGCGGCAGCTGGCGCTCGCGCTGGCCCTCCAGTGCGCGGAGATGGTCGGCCTCGCCGAGCGGGCGATGGAGACGACGGTGGAGTACGGGCGGGACCGGATCGCCTTCGGGCGCCCGATCGTCTCCTTCCAGGTGCTCAAGCACCGGCTCGCCGACATGGCGGTCCATCTCGAGGGCATGAAGGCCGTCACCGAGGAGCTCGCCGCGAGCATCGACGGGAAGAGCGCCGAGACGTCCCGGCTCGCCAGCATCGCCAAGGCCTACGTCGGCCGGCACTGCCTGGAGATCGTGGACGACTGCGTGCAGATCACCGGGGGGATGGGCGTGACCTGGGAGCACGACCTGCACCTGTACAACCGGCGGGCCGCGGTCGACCGCGCCATGTGGGGGACCCCGGAACTCCACCGCCGCCGGCTCCTGGACCTGCTCGCGGACGGAGGACGGCTGTGACGTCGACGGCCGGCACCACGGAGTCGGTCGGGCACTTCGCTGCTCGGGCGCGCACGTGGATCGAGGACAACCTGCCGACGTGGGACGACGAGCCCGTCGACGACCGCACGCTGCAGAACCGCATCTACGACGCCGGGTTCGGCGGCATCGCGTTCCCGGTCGACCACGGGGGCGCCGGGCTCACGCTCGCCCACCAGCGGGCCTTCTACGACTGCACGGACGAACTCGGCCGGCAGGTGCCGCGGCAGTACTGGGTGTCGATCGGCATGGTGGCGCCGCTGCTGCTCGAGCGGGGCTCCGAGGCCCAGAAGCGCGAGTTCCTGCCGCAGCTGCTCCGCGGCGACATCATCATGATCCAGTTGCTGTCCGAGCCCCGCGGCGGATCGGACCTCGCCGGGGCGACGACCCGGCTGACCCGGACCGGCGACCACTACGTGCTGAGCGGTTCCAAGATGTGGAGCACCAATGCCTACATCGCCGACTACGGCATCTGCCTGGCGCGCTCCAACTGGAGCGTGCCCAAGCACCGGGGTCTCTCGCTGGTCATCGTCCCGCTGAAGGACGACCCAGGCGTCAGCGTCCACCGGACGCGGATGGCCGACGGCGAGCTGGGCGACGTCTGCGAGGAGTTCTTCGACGACGTGGTCCTGCCACGGGAGAACCTCATCGGCGACGAGGACGACGGATGGGCCGTCGTGCAGTCGCTCATGGTCCACGAACGGAACCAGACCGCCGACATCGGTTACGGCCGGCTCGGGGCCGGCGGACGCAGCACCACGATGGTGGTCGACCGCACCGCCGAGGCGACGCAGTTGGCGGCGGTCGCCCGCGAGCGCGCGGCCCTGGACCTGCACAACCAGGCCGTGGCCGACGCCTACATCGACTCCGTGGTCACCCGGCTCACCGGGGACCGCATCATCCGGGGACTGGCCCTCGGGACGCACCAGGGCCCGTGGGGCTCGCTCGGCAAGCTGCGGGGGTCGGAGGACGGGCACCGGGTCGCCCGCACCCGGCTCGCGGTGCTCGGCGCGGACGGCGTCACCTGGGACGGCGACGACGTGCAGCCCGACAACGCCGGCACGGCGTGGCTGACCGCGCGGATCGCCACCATCGGCGGTGGCACGAGCGAGATCCAGCGGAACATCATCAGCGAGCGGCTGCTGGGGCTCCCGAGGGAACCCTCGTTCGACCGCGACGTGCCGTTCGAGGAGGTCCTGCGGAACGCCCGCCGCCGCGGGTGAGCTCGCAGCGGTCGGGCCGGCGTGCGTCCCTACAGCCGCGCGCCGTCGGCGGTCATGCTGCGCGCGGTGATGATCCGCTCGTCGGCGGCCAGGGCCTCGCTGATCTGCTCCAGGTGCTCGGCGAGGTGGCGCCGGGCGGCCTCCGCGTCGCCGGCGATGATCGCTTCCGCGATGGCGCCGTGCTCCGTGGTCGCCCGGTTCCAGGCCGCCGTGTGCTCGCGTGCGGAGGGGCGCCGGTGGCGGGCGCTCCAGACGTCGTTCACGAGACCGGAGAGGATGGGCACGAGCATCTCGAGCACGCCGTTCCCGCTCAGCGTGGCCAGGAGCAGGTGGAACTGCTCCGACTCCATCGCCAGGTCCTCGGGAGCGGGGCGCGGCCGGCGTGCCTCCTCGCGGAGAGCGGCTGCCTTCGACTCGTCCATCGAGGCGACGATCTCCTCGATCGCCTCGGCTTCCAGCAGGAGCCGGGTCTGGAAGACGTCCGCCACGGACACCCGCTTGCGCGCGAGGTAGAGCGACGCCATCTCGCTGATGGCCCCGACGCTCGGCTCGACCACGATGAGGCCGCCTCCGGCGCCCCGCCGGGTCTCGGCCTGCATGTGGTGTTCCACCAGCGTGACCGCTTCACGGATGACGCCGCGACTGACGCCGTACCGCTCCATCAGCTCCGCCTCGTGCCCGAGGGAGTCCCCGGCGACGAGGTTCTTCGCGATGATGTCGAGTTCGATGTCCCGGGCCACGCGCTCTGCCAATCGCGGCGCGTAACCGTTGCGCGACGTCCTCACGGCGGAACCCTACATGCGCGGACGCGGGTTCCCGGCTCCGCTGAGCGGCGCCGGCGCGCACGGTTCCCCCCATCGGGGCAGGTGGAGCGTGCCCTCCGTCCGGGGCCCGGAGCACTGACCGGCCCGGTGCCGGAGCCCCTGGGAGAGCGGGCCGCCGTCGTCAACATGACCATGTTGACGACGGCGGCGTCGGTTGCGGGCGCCGTGCGGTCGCCGGCGGCCATCACGCTCGGTCACGGGTGCGGATCGTTCGGAACGGCCCAGCCCGGTATTGATCGGCGCCGTCAACGGAGAAGCAACATGATAAGGTTCAAGACGACCGGATGGCCGTCCGGTCACGGTCACGGGTGGACCCGCGCGCGGCGGGGGCTCCACCCGAGAGGGGACGAGCAGTGACGAGTGTCGAATCGGTCGAGGCCGCCCAGGTTGGCAAGGTCTCGGACATCGGTCTGATCTCGGCCGACTCCCACGTCAACGAGCCACGCGACCTCTGGGCGAGCAACCTGCCGCCGTCGCTGCGGTCGCAGGCCATGGAGGGCATCCAGTCCGGCGAGGACGGCAGCTGGAAGGTCGTGTTCGAGGGCCAGCACGTCTACAAGCGGGACATGGCGTCCGAGGCCGAGCGGCTCTCCGTCCTGGACCCGGAGAAGCGCTTCGCGGTGATGCAGTCCGAGGGCATCGTGGCCGAGGCCATCTTCCCGACCATCGGCCTGTACGTCTGGATGCTCGAGGACGCCAAGGGCGGCGAGGCGAGCTGCCGGGTCTACAACGACTGGGTCTACGACACCCTGCAGAGCAAGTCGCAGCGGTTCTCCTGCGCCGGTCTCATCCCGACGTGGGAACCGGAGCAGGCGACGCGTGAGGTGGAGCGGATCGCCGAGATGGGGCTGCGGTCGGTCATGCTCCCGTCGCACCTGGCCCACGGGCCGTCGTGGAACCACCGGGCCTGGGACCCGATGTGGGATGCCATCGACGCTGCCGGGCTGCCGGTCGTGATGCACCAGGGGACCGGGTTCGACACCATCTGGTACCGCGGTCCCGGCGCGACGGTCGCCAACCTGGTCTCCACGGAGACGATCGGCCCGCGTACGGCCGCGCTGCTCTCCACGTCCGGGGTCCTGGCCAAGCACCCGGACCTGCACGTCGTCTTCGTCGAGTTCAACACCGGGTGGCTGGCCTGGGTGATGGAGCTGATGGACTACTACGACAAGGTCTTCCGCGAGTACGACGACATCCACAAGGCGCAGCGGTCCAAGCCCACGGTGTACCCGGACCTCGAGCACGCGCCGAGCTGGTACGTCCGGAACCAGATCCACTCCACGTTCCAGGTGGACTTCCAGGGCATGCGCAGTGTCCCGCTCTCCGGCCACCGGTCGCTCATGTGGGGGCACGACTACCCGCACGAGGAGGGCACGTTCCCCCACTCGCGCCGCCTCGTCGACGAGCAGGCGGCGTTCGTCTCGGCGGACGAGGCCCGCCGGATCTTCCGCGAGAACGCGCTCGAGATCTTCAAGTTCGACCCGGCGGTCATCGACCAGCCGTTCTGACCTCGCGCGGCCGCCTCGAGGGGCCGGCGCATCTGGTCGATCGGGCTCCGGTGACGGGCGACGGCCCTCCGCGGCGAGATGGTGCGGCTGCGAGAGGGGTCCAGGGGGTCCGGACGGTGACCCGACGCGTGCACGTCCAGCACACCAGTCCACCGGTCCGGACGGCCTCGCCCCCGAGGAGTCGTCCGGACGGCCAGAGCAGGGAGGCGGGCCCATGGCCGGCGCGATCGAAGCGGGCACGATGGGGCAGTTGCTGCGCGAGGCGGCAGCCAGGTTCGGGAGCGCCGAGGCCGTCGTCGGAAACGGCACGCGACTGACCTTCGATGCGCTCGACGAGCGGTCCCGGGTGACGGCGCGCCACCTGCTCGGACGGGGGGTCGGGAAGGGCGACCGCATCGGCGTGTCGTTCGGGAACGGGCCGGACTTCATCGTCGCCCTGACCGCCGTGTGCCGGATCGGGGCGATCGCGGTCCCGATCTCGACCTTCGCTCCCGGCCGTGAGCTCCACCGGCTCATCCGGCACGGGGACATGGCCGGAGTCCTGACCGCCTCCCACGTCGTCGGCGTGGACCAGGTCCGCCGCCTGGAGCAGGCCGTCCCGGGACTCGCCGGGAGCGAGCGGCCGCAGCTGGCCCTGCCGGCCGCGCCGATGCTGCGGTGGATCGAGTTCACGACCGGCGACGTGGCGACGGCCTGGGTGTCCTCACCGGGCGACCACGGCGTCCTCGGCCTGGTCGACGAGGAACTCCTCGCAGCCGTCGAGGCCGAGGTCACGCCCTACGACGTGTGCCTGATGATCCACACGTCGGGGACCACGGCCGACCCGAAGGGCGTTCCCCACCTGCACGACACCGTGACCTTCCGGGCCCGTGATCTCGCGGAGCGGATGCAGTTCGCGGCCGGGGACCGCACCTACACCAGCCAGGTCCTGTTCTGGATCGGCGGGCTCACCATGAGCTTCGTGACCAGTCTCGCCGCCGGGGGCACGTCGATCTGGCACGAGCGGTTCGACGCGGGGGAGGTGCTCCGGTTGATCGAGCGCGAGCGCATCAGCAGGCTGGCCATCTACCCGCACCAGGTGGAGCAGCTGCTGGCCCACCCCGAATTCGCCTCGACGGACCGGACGTCCCTGCGGATCGCCGATCCGCGGCTGGCTCCCGACGGTGCGTCCTCGGCGCTGCTGACGCCGGACGGCGACCGGATGGCGCTGGGCATGACCGAGACCTTCGGGCCGTACTCGTGGGGCTCGGGAGGATCGGGGCCGATCGCGCCGATCGAGTCGGTCCAGCCCGGCCTCGAGGTGCGGGTGGTCGATCCCGATCTCGAGCCCGTCGCCGACGGCGGGACCGGCGAGATCTGCCTCCGCGGGCGCTGCGTGACGCCCGGCTACCACCGTCGGCCACGCGACTCCGGGTTCGACGCCGACGGGTGGTTCCACACCGGCGACCGGGGCCGGCGGGACGGCGCCGCGATCCACTTCCTCGGTCGCATGGTCGAGATGATCAAGACGTCCGGTGCCAACGTCGCACCCGCCGAGGTCGTCGAGGCGTTGCTCGCCGTCGACGGGGTGGCCGAGGCCTACGTCGTCCCCCTGGAGGACCCGCTGCGGGGAGAGGTGGTGGCGGCGGCCGTCGTCCTGGACGCGGACAGCGACCTCGACGCCCACGACCTGCAGGCGGCGCTGCGCGGGAACCTGTCCCCGTTCAAGATCCCGGGCGCCATCGGGATCTTCTCCTCGCAGGAGATCCCCTGGACGCCGACGTTCAAGGTCCGCCGGCCCGAGCTCACCGACATGATCAGCGCCCGGACGGCGTCCGCGCCGCGCTGAGTGGCCCGTCGGGCACGACCGTCGTCGGTGCGGGGTGCCAGCCCACCCGATCGGTCCGACGGACGGGTTCCCGGGTCCTTGCGGACCCCGTTTGAATCTGATGCTATTCAGCGCAACGCACACCGTCGAAGTCGCCGGAGGACCCACGTTGGACCAGATGCAGCAGACGTTGGACGCGCTCGAGATCGAGTCGGTCGGGCCGGACGTCTATCGCGCCCAGCACGTCGAGGCGGGCCGGGGCGTGGTCTTCGGGGGAGAGATGCTGGGCCAGGCGATCGTGGCGGCTCAGCGCACCCAGCCGGACAAGCGCGTGCGGACCATCCACTCGGTGTTCGCCCGGGGTGTGCGCACCGACCGGCCGGCCGACATCCGCGTCGAGTCGATGCACGGCGGCCGGAACCTCGGGAGCCTGACCGTGAGCTTCGTGCAGGACGACCGGCTGTGTGCCCGCGCCCTCGTCCTCATGGACGTCGAGGAGCCCGATCTCATCCGCCACGCGCGACCGATGCCGGTGGTGCCGGGGCCCGACCCGACCCGCGCCCACTCGAACTCACTCGCGGCCCCCGAGACGATCCTGGTCGGGGGCGTCGACATCACCGACCCGACGTTGACGGGGCCGCCGAGCCTGCAGATGTGGGTCCGCTTCCCCGGCGCCCCGGACGAGCCGGGGATCTCGCGGGCGCTCCTGGCCTACGCGACCGACGGCTGGTTGATCGCCACCGCACTGCGCCCGCACGCCGGCTTCGGTCAGGCGATGGCGCACGTCGAGATCTCGACCGGGGTGGTCAGCCACTCGCTGAGCTTCGAGGACGCGTTCCGGGCCGACGAGTGGTTGCTGATCGACCACGAGGCGGTGCACGCGGGCAACGGTCGCGCGTTCGGTCGCGCCGACGTCTTCACCGAGGACGGACGGCTGGTGGCCTCGTTCTCGCAGGACGCCCTGATCCGCGGCTGGCCCGAGGGGCAGAGCCCGGTCGGACGGGAGGCGACGGCCTTCTGATGCCGCCGACGGGCGGGTCCGGGCAGCGCCGTGCGCGCGTGCCGAGAACATGATGACGATCAACGGAACGGAGAGGACATCCCGTGGGACGTGTTGAGGGCAAGGTCGCTTTCGTCACCGGTGCCGCTCGCGGCCAGGGCCGCAGCCATGCGGTGCGGCTGGCCGAGGAGGGTGCCGACATCATCGCCGTCGACATCTGCAAGGACATCGCGACCAACGAGTACGCGCTGTCCTCGCCGGACGACCTGAAGGAGACCGCCCGGCTCGTCGAGGCGCACGACCGCCGGATCGTCACCGTCGAGGCCGACGTCCGTGAGCGCAGCCAGCTGGCCGCGGCGCTGGAGCAGGGCATCGCCGAGCTCGGCAAGGTCGACGTCGTCGTCGCCAACGCCGGCATCATGCCGCTGGG
>NZ_JNIK01000002.1 GCF_000701365.1 Blastococcus sp. URHD0036 | reverse complement strand
CGACGCCGCGGCGGGCTCCCACGAGGACCGTTCCTCGGCCACGACCGGCATGGACCTCAACGCCCACCACCGCGCCGTCGTCGTCCTGGTGCACGTGGACTACGCGGTGTCCCAACAGCAGCTTCACCCCGCGCGCTTTGGCCGCCTGGCGCAGCACCTCAATGAGGATGGTGCCCCCGGGCAGGTTCGCGTTGACCGCCTGGCCGGCGGCAAGCTCCTGCTCCGGTGGCATGGCCGGGCCGAAGGAACGTCCGATCGGTGCAGCGTTCTGCGGCAGATCCGCGTGGTAGTCGGGAAAGATGTGGCCGCGCTCCCTGTTCAGGTACAGCCCTCCGGCATCCACCAAGACCTGCACGGCCTCGGCGCCGCGGTCGTAAAAGGTCTCGAGGAGCGCCAACTCGGCCGTCGGCACGCCGTGCGTCGGCGCGTCCCGGTCGTAGCGGTCAGGGAAGGCGATGCGGGACATGTAGTCCAGCGCCTCGGCCCGGGGGTCGGCCAGGCCCTGCTCCTGCATCAGCGGGTTGTTCGGGATCCACATCCCGCCGCCGGACTTGGCTGTCGTCCCGCCGAGGGCGCCGGCGCGCTCGAGCACGATGACGGATGCGCCCTCCGCCGCGGCGGTGACGGCGGCGCTCAACCCCGCCGCACCGCTGCCGACCACGACCACGTCGCTCGTGAGGTCCCACTCGATGTCGTGCACACTCCAGGCGCTGGCCGAACTCAGCACGGTGTCGTCGGTCGGCACGATTCGTCCTCTTCCGTAGGGGGTGCGGCGGCGGCCTTCCCGGGAGATCCGTTTCGGCCACACGCTAGCGCAAGGTGAATCCTGCATCCGGTCTCTCTCGAGACGATGCTGAAGATGGGCCGGGGCGCGCAGCGTCGGGTGTCAGAGGCGCGCATCCTCCGGCAGGACGTCGGCTGCGTACTGCTCGAGTGCAGCGATGCGTTCGTCAATGGTCGCGCCGGGAACGCTCGTCATCAGGTACGTCACGCCCAGCTCCTTCAGTCGGCCGCAATCGTCGACGATCTCCTGGGTCGACGGGATCCGGCCCTCGAGCTTCGGCAGGGCGCCCGGCATGAACGGGACGTCGAGCGGCGCGGTCCGGCCGATCCGCTCCGCGTGCTCGTGTGCGACGGCGATCAGCGCGGCAGGTCGTCGGCCGTGGCCAGCGGGTCGGAGTGGCGCTCCAGTGCGTGGTCGCTGCGCGGGTGGGGGAAGGGGATCCAGACGTTGCCGAGCTCGACGGCCCGGCGGATCGCGGTCTGCGAGCTCTGGGAGCCCGACCTGCACGAGCGCGTCCCCCGTCCGCCCAGTAGCTGCATCCCGGGCCGGGTGTTCGGCTGTGTCTTCGACGACCTGGCGGGTCTGAAGCTGCGCGATCAGATCAGCATGGGGCAGGCCATGTTCGAGACGGACTGCCCGCACGGCGACATCAGCTTTCCCGCAGTCCCAGCAGATGGCCGAGAAAATCATCGCCGCGGCTGGAATGGACGAGCACGAGGCCTGGTGATGCTCCGCGGCAACGCAACATCCTGCTACGGCTTCGACACCTACTTCGGGCTCCGCAGCTGGAGCGGGCCGACATATGGAAAGACCCTGAATCCAGGATGTAGGGTCTGGCGGTGTCTGCAGGTCGGACACGAGGCACCACCCGACGATGCCGCTGGCCATCGGCCGGCGCCGAAGGAGTCCATGGGCATGGAACTGGTCCGAGGGAACGCGTCATGATCCGCATTGGCTGCGGCTCCGCGTTCGACCGCGACAGACTCGACTGGGCCGAGGACATGGCCTACTCGGGGATCGTCGACTACATGGGCTTCGACAGCCTGGCCGAGCGCTCGATGGCGCTCAACCAGCTGCGCAAGCTCGAAGACCCGGGAGCCGGCTGGCTGCGCCGCATCGACAACCCGGCCCCGGGGTTCGACCCGCGGCTCGGAGAGATTGCGACCCGGCTCGCCCCCTACGTGCGTGACGGCGGGACCGTCATCGGGAACTTCGGTGCCGCCAACCCCGAAGCCGGGGGAGAGCTCGTCGTCGACCGGCTGCGCGAGGCCGGGGCGACCGGCGTCAAGGTCGGCGTCATCACCGGGGACGACGTGCTCGCTCAGGTTCTCGACCGGGACCTCTACCTGCCCGAACAGGGCTGCAATGTGTCCGAGATCAAGGACCGGGTGCTCTCGGCCAATGCCTACATCGGCGCTGACCCGGTGGTCGAGGCCCTGCAGCAGGGTGCCCGGTTCATCCTCGGCGGCAGACTTGCCGACCCCTCTCCGTACGTCGGCGCCATCTGCCACGTCAACGGCTGGGCGCTCGACGACTGGGATCGGGTCGCGGTCGCCACTGCGGCGGGTCACCTCCTCGAGTGCGGCACGTCGATCACCGGCGGCAACTACGCCGACCCGCCGTACAACGAGGTCGCGAACTGGTTGAACCTCAGCTTCCCGTGGTGCGAGGTGGACGATGACCACATCGTCGTGAGCAAGCTGCCGGGCTCCGGCGGCGTGGTGAATGAGCGCACGACGAAGCTCCAGCTCACCTACGAGGTCCACGACCCCGCGAACTACCTGACGCCCGACGTCACCGCTGACTACTCCCAGGCGGTGGTCCGCGAGCTCGGGCCGGACCGGGTGGCCCTCTCCGGTATCTCGGGCCGGCCACGGCCGGACAAGCTGAAGGTGCTCGTCGGGCTGGACATGGGGTGGAAGGTCTTCGCCGAGATCTCCTACGGCGGTCCCGGCTGTGTCGAGCGAGCACGCCTGGCCGGTGACATCGTGCGCGCCCGGGTGGCTTCCCGGGACGCGGACATCATCGAGTGGCGGACCGACGTCATCGGGGTCAATGCGCTCTACGGCGAGTCGCTGGAGGGCGGCTACCCGGCCGACGTCCGCATCCGGATCGCAGCGCGGACCAAGACGAAGGCAGGTGCGGAGATCGTCCTCGAGGAAGCGGAGTACCTCCCCATCTCCGGTCCCGCCGCCGGCGGTGGGCGTGGCGCGGTGAACCTCCAGCGTGCCATCGGGGTGACCCCGGCATTCCTGCCTCGCGAAGACGTGCCGCTGAAGGTGAAGGTGCACACCGTATGAAGCTCCGTGAGATTGCCTACGCCCGTGAAGGCGACAAGGCCGACATCGCCAACATCGCCGTCCTGCCCTATGAAGACGCCGACTGGCCGCGCATCAGGGAGGCGCTGACGGAAGACGTCGTGCGCCGCAAGTTCGGGGACCTGATGACCGGGACGGTCACCCGGTACGAGTACCCGAACCTGCCTGCCCTCAACTTCGTGCTCACGGAGGCTCTGGGCGGCGGGGTGTCCCTCTCCCTGCGCGTGGACGGGCACGGCAAGAGCTATGCCTCGCTGATGCTCGACATCGACATCGACGGCTGAGAGCACGACGCGGAACAGCCGCCGGTCATCACGGATGACCGGCGGCTGTTCCGCGTCGTGCGCAGGTCAGATCGCCAGGACGCGGCGCGGGTTGCCCTGAATCAGGGTCCGGAGCTCGGCCTCGGTGAAGCCGGCTCCGCTCAGGACGTCGCACGCCATCGCCAGCAGGATGTCCGAGGCCGGTGCCGTGGCGATGCCGCCGTCCGAGCTGAGGACGCATCGCTGCACCCCGATCGAGCGCATCAGCCGGAACAGCTGCGGGGCCAGTCGATGTGATGCGTTGGACGGATGCAGGCTGTACGCCGTGACCTCGAGGAAGGCGCCCGTGGCGTCCAGCAGCTCCGCGGCCTCACCGGTCGACAACGCCATCACGCTCAGCGGGTTGGTCACCACGAGCGTGAGCCCCTGCTCGGCCGCGCGGCGCGCGACCGCCACGCACTCGGTCGCCGAGGCGTAGCCGAGGTTGAGCGGCACGGCGGCGGCCCCGGCCAGCTCGAGGATGTCGAGTACCTGCGGGCGGATGGCCCCCGAAGAGTCGAGCAGCTCGAGCTCTGCAGAGCCGAAGCCGAGCACCGGGGTGAGCGCGCCGCGGGCGGCCATCGTGCTGCGGAAGTGGCGGGCGCTCAGGGTCGGCAGCCCGACCCAGCGTGCGCCGTGGCGCAGCGCCAGGTCCACGGGTACGGGGTCGAGCCCGCCCGCCGCCTGATTGGCGAGGATCGCGCCGACGAGTGGTGCGCCGGTCAGCCGGCGCACCAGTGCGCTGCGCTCGGCCGTGGGGGAGTGGTGGTTGCGGTGGACGCCTGCCGCGAAGCCCCAGGACACGAGTTGCCGCCCAAGGTCGACGTCGTCCCCGTGGCGGGGCACGAGGTCCGGTTCGGCGTGCACGTACAGGTCCACCGCGCCGTGCAGGAGGTCCTGCCACCGCTCGGCCGGGGGATGACCCTGGACCGGCGTGGCCTCGGGGTCAGCCACGCTTGTCCCCGCCACCCCCCTCGGGAGGTGCGACCATGGCCTGCTCCACGGCCGCGAGCTCGTCGGCGGACAGCGGCGCCTCGACGACGCTCAGGTTCTCGCGCAGTTCGGCGGGCCGCTCCGCGCCGATAAGGACGGCGTTCACGGCCGGCTTCGCCAGCAGCCACCCCAGCGCCAGGGCGCTGACCGGGCGGCCGAACTGCGCGCCGGCGACCCGGAGCCGCTCGACGAGCGCGAAGGAATCGTCGTTCCAGTACTGCGCGCGGTACAGCGGCCGCGCCGCGAATCGACTGCCCTCCTCGGGACCGGATCGATGGTCGTACCGTCCCGTCAGCATCCCGCCGGCGAGCGGCTGGTAGACGAGTGGTCCGACCCCCATGGCGGCCGACGCCGGCAACTGGTCGGTCTCGGCGCGTTCCCGGGTCAGCAGGTTGTACGGGATCTGCATGCTCACGAACCGCTCGAGACCCAGCCGGTCACTCGTCCACAGCGCCTTGACCAGCTGCCAGCCCCCGAGGTCGGAGCACCCCAGGTAGCGGACCTTGCCGGCACGCACCAGGTCGTCCAGCGCACCGAGAGTCTCCTCCAGAGGGGTGGCCGGATCCCATCGGTGGATCTGGTAGAGGTCGATGTATTCCACCTCGAGACGACGCAGACTCGCGTCGACCGCCGCGAGGATGTGCTTGCGGGAGAGGCCTGCGGAGTTCGTCGGGCCGTCCTGACGGGACCGCGCGGGATCGTCCGCGCCGCGGGAGGCGGCCGTCAACGCCTCTGTCGAGTCGCCGACCCCGAACCCGACCTTCGTGCACACCAGCATGCGGGAGCGGTGACGGGCGAGAGCGCGCCCGACAGCCTCCTCGCTGCGCCCGCCCGCGTAGATGTCTCCGGTGTCGATCGCGTTGATGCCCGCCTCCACCGCGGCGTCGACGAGGGCGTCGACGTCGTTCGGAGTGGTCAGCTCGCCGAACGTCGCCGTCCCGAGCACGACCTCGGACACCAGCACCCCGGAGGACCCCAGTCGGCGGTATCTCATGCCGTCGGAACCCGTGAGGTCTCGACCTGGGCGACGTTCCGCCTCAGGACGTCGTCGACCTCCGAGGCGACGCGGTGGAGCGGGCGGTGCAGGGCGGTCACGGTCGGCGGACTCCTTCGACACATCGTGGACGGGGGGGACGCTCTCCGAGGTCCCCGGGCTGAGCGTCCGGTCCCTGCTTCAGGCCGGGACGGCAAAGGCGGAGAGCTGATCCAACAAGTGCTCGGGCACAGATGTCTCCACGCCGCTGATCAGTCCAGCGAGCTGATCAGGTGACGAGGCGCCGACGACCGCCGCCGTGACGCCCGGGCGGGACAGTGCCCATCCGACGCACGCTGCCGCGGGGCTGATGCCGACCTCCTGCACGGCGGATCGCAGTCGCTCGGCCCGGCCGATCACGTCGGCGTTCACGTAGCGACCGGCGACCGACGGGCGGGAGGAGCGGCGTCTGGTCTGCGAACCCCCCGTGTCCGCGCGCCCGGTCAGCACCCCCCCGGCGAGTACTTGGTAGGCGAGAACCCCCACCCCGGCATCGACGGCGGCGGGTAGGACCGCCTGCTCGGGCACCCGGTCACTGATGTTGTAGCGCACCTGCAAGCTCTCGAACCTGGCGAGCCCTCGACGGTCGCTGACCCACAGCGCCTGGAACAGCTGCCAGGCGGCGAAGCCGGAACAGCCCAGGTAGCGGACCTTCCCGGCGCGCACCAGGTCGTCAAGCGCCCCGAGCGTCTCTTCCAGCGGAACGTCCGGGTCGAACCGGTGCACCTGGTACAGGTCGAGGTAGTCGGTACGCAACTGGGTGAGGGTCGCCTCGACCGCCTCCAGCACGTGCTTGCGGGAGAGCCCGGCCTCGCTGGGGGAGATCCCGCGCCGCCAGCGCTCCGCGTGATCCGCTCGGCCGAGGACGATGGCGGCGTGGTCGGCGTCGGCGTCGCCGGGACGGAGACCGACCTTCGAGCAGACCACGATGTCCTCGCGCCGTTGGCCGGCGAGCGCTCGGCCCAGAATCTCCTCGGAGCGTCCCCCGGCATAGGCGTCCGCGGTGTCGAACGTCGTCACCCCGGCGTCCAGGGCGGCGGCGACGACCTCGTGGACGGCGTCGGTGTCGACGGTGTCCCCGAACGACGCCGCGCCGAGGACGATCGCAGAGATCTCCAGGCCGGTGGACCCCAGGCGGCGGTACCTCATGATGCGCTCGGCAACGCCCTCGCCGCGGACAGCACACGCTCGAGGCTGGCTGCGCCCTCCTCGGCGATCTGCGCTGCAGGCAGACCCCGAATACGGGTCGACAGGACCTCGAGACCGACCGGGGCGGTCACACCCATGTCCTCGAGCACCGCGACGAATCCGGCCACGTCCAGCGCGCCGTCACCGGGCCACAGACGGTTGTTGATCGACTGCGGGATGAGCGGCGCCGACAAGTCCGGAACGGCGTCCGACAGCTGGACGGCGACGATCCGGTCCGCAGGGACCTGGCGCAGCGTCTCCGGGCCGTCGGTGCCGTGCAGGTGGTGCCACGCGTCGGTGACGAGGCCGCCGTTCGGCCGGTCCGCGGCACGCACGACCTCCCAGGCCTTCCCGACGTCGGACAATGCGAAGAACGGCATGTACTCCAGCCCGACGAGCAGCCCGTGTTCAGCGGCGCGGTCACAGACCCCGGCGAACCGCTCGATGATGAGGTCCAACGGGGGAGCGGCGTCGACCGGCGCGCTCGCCCCGATGTTGAGATGGCGGGCTCCGAAGACCTCGGCGATCGCGTACAACCGCTCTTCGCTCGCCCGGTCCGCCTCGAGGCGCTCGCCGTCTGCCCACCAGCCGTTGAGGAACTCGATCTCGGGAACGGAGACGCCGTGGGCGTCCAGGACCGCGCGCAGGTCCGGGTCGCGGTGCCCGGTCGCGACGAGGTGGTCGTACTCGGCGATCGTCAGCCCGATGCCGGTGAAGCCCGCGGCGGCCGCGGCGGCCGCCCGGTCCTCCAGCGGGTGACGGGCGCTGTCGGTGACAGGGGAGCCGGAGATCGTGTGGTGGCACAGGAGGGTGCCGCCGTCGCCGAGGCGGCTCATCGTCCGGCCAGCCGGTCAACGATGGGCGCGAACGTCTCGATCTCGGTCTCGCGCACGGTGATGTAGTTGAAGCCGTACAGCTCCCGACGCTTCTCCAGCGTGTCGCAGATCTGGTCGATGTCGCCCAGGAGGGCGTGCGGGTGCTCGAGGACCTCGTCGAGGGGCATGTCGAGAACTCCGCGGGTGCGCTCGCTCAGCGTGGCCGCGGTGGCGGCGACGTCGTCGGTCACGAACGTGAAGTAGTTGCCGATCTCCAACTGCAGGTCGCCGAAGCGCTCCCCGGCGGCCTGGCGCACGATGTCGACCTTTTCGGAGACGGCGGTCGCCGTAGCGGATTTGGTTCCGTCAGCGGTCAGCTTGCCGGCCGCGTTACTCACGTTGAAGGCGACGATGTCGGCCTTGCGGGCGGCGAGCTGGAGAATCTTGGGCCCGCCGCCGCCGATGGCGATCGGGACGCGCCCGACCGGCTTGGGCACTCCCGAGAATCCCGAGGCGTGGACGTGTTCTCCGCGGACGTCGACCTCTCCCTCTCCGAAGCACGCGCGCAGCACCTCGACGGCTTCGCCGAGGCGGGCAATGCGGATGCCCGGGCGGTCGTAGCGGATGCCCATGCCGGCGTACTCGGCCTCGACCCAGCCGGCCCCCATGCCGACCTCGAGGCGACCGCCGCTGAACACGTCGATGGTGGCGAGCTCCTTGGCCAGCACCACGGGGTTGTGGTAGTCGACGCTCAGCACCCGGAAGCCGATCACGAGCCGCTCGGTCGCGGTGGCGGCCAGCACGGCCGTGGGGATGGCTGCCGACGCCTGGATCGAGTGGTTGGCCGACGTCATGGCCGCGCCGGGACCGAGGTAGTGGTCGTTGTAGAGGATCGAGTAGTAGCCGAGTTCCTCGGCCCGGCGGGCACGGGTGGTGACCTCCGCGACGGTCGAGCCGCCCTGGGCCATGAGTCCGAATCGGAAGGGGTGCGACATCGAGACCTCTCAGAAGCGGGCGTTGTTCAACTCGTCGGAGCACGCTCACCGGCGTGGTCGCGACGAGTGCTGGAGGCGCTGGGCGTGGCGCGACTCACCGGGATGCAGGATGCAGAACGTCGCGTGGTGTCTAACACCCCACCCAGGGGTGGATCAAGAGCTGATCACCTCTAGCGACCCCCTTGCATCCTGGATACGGTGCCAGCGAGGCGCATCTTTGGAAGCGGCGCCACGAAGCGGGGCAACAGCCACTGTCGAAAGGTCTGGGTGGACATGGACGAGGGTCACGGCGCCGGGTCCGAGCGGGACCGGCGACACGATCGTCGGCACGTCTACATCGGCGGCCGTTGGGTCGAGAGTGCGTCCGCCCGTGTCGTCGAAGTCTATGACTCGGTGACCGAGGAGGTCATGGGCTGCGCGCCCGAAGGGCATCCGACCGATGTGGACCACGCAGTCGAGGCGGCTCGGGCCGCGTTCGACGAATGGGCGGCGACGCCGGTGGGTGAGCGCGCGGCTTTGATGGCGAAGGCGGCAGACGGTCTGGCTGCGCGGGCCGACGAGCTCACCACGCTCATCACCCGGGAGACGGGCATGCCTGTCGAAGGTTGCCGTGTCGTGCAGGTCGGTGGGGCCGTTCACTTCGTCCGCGTCGCGGCGGAGGTGGCGGTCGACTTCGCCTACGAGGAGCGGATCAAGCACAGCCTCGTCGTCCGCGAACCGGTCGGGGTGGTCGGGGCGATCGCACCGTGGAACTTCCCGCTCAACCAGATGGTCAAGAAGGTCGCCTATGCAATGGCGGCCGGATGCACCGTCGTGGCCAAGCCGAGCGAGGTTGCGCCGTTGGACGCCTACGTGCTCACGGAGGTCCTCGACGAGATCGGTCTCCCGCCTGGAGTGTTCAATCTCGTGCCGGGCATCGGCCCGACCGTCGGGCAGGCGATGTCCGCCCATCCGGACGTGGACATGGTGAGCCTCACGGGCTCCACCGCCTCGGGTACGAAGGTCATGCAGTCTGCGGCCACCACGATCAAGCGGGTTGGCCTGGAGCTCGGTGGCAAGAGTGCCAACATCCTGCTGGACGACCTCTCCGACGACGCCTTCCGGGACGCCGTCAGCCAGGGGGTGCAGCGTGCCTTCATGAACGGCGGCCAGATCTGCGCCGCGCTGACCCGGATGTTGGTGCCGCAGAGTCGGCTGGACCTTGCCGAGGAGGTCCTTTCCGCGGTGGTGGGAGACATGCGGGTCGGTGATCCGTTCGATCCGGCGACCGTGGTCGGACCACTCGCCTCGGCCGCGCACCGCGACCGCGTCGTCGGCATGATCCGGGCCGGCCTCGAGGATGGCGCAGCCTTGCTCGTCGGGGGGCCCGACCGGCCCGAAGGGGTCGACCGCGGCTATTACGTGCGCCCCACCGTGTTCACGCGCGTCGACAACTCGATGCGCATCGCGCAAGAGGAGATCTTCGGACCCGTCCTCTGTCTCATCCCCTACCGCGACGACGCGGACGCCGTCCGGATCGCCAACGATTCCCAGTACGGGCTCTCGGGCGGTGTCTGGTCGGCCGACGTCGCCCGGGCCGAGCTCGTCGCCCGGCGGATCCGGACGGGTGCGGTCTACGTCAACGGTGCCGCCACGAACGTGTATGCGCCCTTCGGGGGTTATAAGAGATCTGGTATCGGCCGCGAGTACGGCCGGTTCGGTTTCGAGGAATACCTGCAGATCAAGTCCCTGCACCTGCCGTCCTAGCATCGGCGCTTGTAGACCCCATCGAGGCGCGCGTATGCTGGATCCAGGACGAACCGCCGCCGACGACCGTGCCGGCCCGAAGAACCCCGGGAGTTGCTATGCCTCTGGCTGACGACGTCCAGCTGATCTCCGTCGACGACCACGTCATCGAGCCTCCGAACGTGTGGTCGGATCGCCTTCCCGCGGCAATGCGGGAAGCCGGCCCGCGCATCGTCGATCAGCCCGGGCACACCCAGGCCTGGTCCTACCAGGGCGACCTCTACCCGCTGCACCTCCAGGGCAGCCCCCGCACCCGGGTTTTCCGCACCGACGGAACGGGCGAGGACTTCCACGCGCGCCACTACGACGACATGGTCCCCGGGTGCTATGACGTCAAGGCCCGGGTTGCCGCGATGGACACCGACGGGGTGCACGCCGGTCTCAACTTCCCGACCTTCCCGCGATTCGCGGGCACGCGCTTCCTCGAGGGCAAGGACAGGGACCTCGCGCTCGAATGCGTCCGGGCCTACAACGACTGGATTCTCGACGAGTGGACCGGCTCGGCGCCGGACCGCTTCATTTCCGCGGTTATTACTCCCGTGTGGGATCCGCAGGCTGCAGCGGAGGAGATCCGGCGCACCGCCGCCAAGGGGGCGAAGGCGATCTCCATGACGGAGAACCCTGCTCCGCTGGGTCTTCCGTCCTGGTGGAACATCGAGCACTGGGCGCCGTTCTTGGATGCCGCTGAGGAGACCGGGCTGCCGCTGTGCATGCACATCGGAACCTCCGGTGAACTCGTCGTGCCGTCGAAGGACTCCAGTGAGGCGGTCTCGATCGCTCTGTGCGGGCTGAACTCGATGTCCGCCGCCGCGGAGATCATCTTCTCCGGCATGCTTCTCAAGTTCCCCGGCCTGAAGATTGCGCTGGCAGAAGGTGGGTCGGGCTGGGTTCCTTACCTCCTCGAGCGCATGGACTACACCTGGGAGCGCACGCGCGTCGACGTCCACCGCGAGCTGTCGCCCACGGAGCTGTTCAACCGCAACTTCTGGAGCTGTTTCATCGACGACCGCTTCGCGCTCGCCACCTACGAGCACATCGGTACCGACAAGTTGATGTGGGAGGGCGACTACCCCCACAACGACTCGCAGTGGCCCGACAGTCGCAAGCTCCTTACCAAGGCCATGGCGGATGTCCCTGATGACGACGCCGCCAAGATCGCCGAGACCAACGCGCGGGAGCTGTTCAACTTCCCTCGTACGACCGCCTGAACGACCCGCCGGCAAGGAGAACGTAGTGCCGCAGCTCAATGTCGACTCGGAATTCTGCCAGGCGCACGGGGTGTGCGCTGCCATGGCACCCGGGCTGATAGAACTCGATGACGATGGTTATGCGCGGGTGCTCCAGTCGAGCATCTCGGACGATCAGTTGGAGACGGCGCGTGCTGCGGCCCGCAGCTGCCCTGAGGGCGCCATCACCGTCGAGTGAACCCGTGACCGGGTGTCGGTGACATGCGCACAGGCCGGTTGCCTGTCGCACCATGGAAATATGAGTGGAGGTCTGAGATGGCTGCAACGGTGGATGCCAAGGGGTTCGGCGCGGCGCTTGGTGAAAAAACCGCGGCGAGTGCCTCCCTGTTCTTCCTGGACGAGCTCGAGTGGGTTCCCGCCGTGGTGGGTCCGAACGGCGAGGGTGGCGGGAAGTACTGGCCGGAGTCCATCATCGGGACGGTCGATCTCCAGAAGTTCTTCGACGGCGCGACGCAATTCAAGTACGTCGCGGGCGAGACCTTCAACCTGCTGTACATCAAGGCCGCGCCCAACATCACCATCCCCCGCCACTCGCACAACATGCCCCAGAGCATCGTCGTCCTCGAGGGGGAGATCTACCGCGGGAAGCGTCGCTTCGCTCCGGGTGACGGGTATTTCTCACGGGCTCACGAGGTGTACACGATCCGCGCAGGTGCCGAAGGCGCGACCTACCTCGAGATCCGCCAGGGGTCGCTGAGCGAGCTCGAGACGAGGTGGGTGGAAGACAACCCGAAGCGCTGGATCAAGGCCGATGGGACGAATCCGCTCTTCGCGAACGAGGGCGCGTCGACGATCTGACAGGACGCCTGCGGACCGGGCCGGGTCGTACGACCGTCCCGCGAACGGTCGCAAGAGAGCGCATGGTCGTTGACGTCTCGACGACCATGCGCTCTCTGGATTTCACCGGACGAGCGCTGATGGTCGATGTCACGTGCCGTCTCGCCATCGGCCAGGTGACGCTCGGAACGTTCACCTTCCGTACGACAGTCGTGGCCCCAGTCACGTCGCCGGTCATCTGCGTGAGGCGCCGGATCCGCTCGCCGACCGGCAGCTGCACACGGCACATTGCGCAGACCATGGACGCCGGTCCAGAGCTCATCTATTTTCGAATCCAGGATTCACTGGTGGGATCGATCGAGGAGCTCTTGGACATGGCGGCTGACCATCACCAAGCCGATGGGGACCTCGCGGCCTTTCGAGCGCGCCTGCGCGACTGGCTCGCGGCGTCGGGGGTGCCTACTCAGGACACGGTGGGTGCAGCCGTTCGAGCCGTCGAGGAGACGAACGCGGCCACGATCGCCGCGGCGAAGGCGTACCAGGCAGCCTTGTACGACGCCGGCTTCGCGGGGCTCACCTGGCCGGAGGAGGCAGGGGGACGGGGCTTGTCCCCCCAGTACGACGTCGTCGCCGCGCAGGAGTCCGCCGCGTACGAGCTGCCGACCGCCCCGCTCAATGTCGGGCTCGGCATGTGCGGTCCCACCATCCGGGTGCACGGCACACCCGAGCAGCGCGCGCGATACCTGCCGCGACTCCTCCGAGGGGAGGAGCTCTGGTGCCAACTGTTCTCCGAGCCCGATGCGGGTTCCGACCTCGCCGCGATCGCCACGCGTGCTGAGCGTGTCGAGGAGGGCTGGCGGCTTACCGGGCAGAAGGTCTGGACCTCCGGTGGGCGGTCGGCGGACTTCGGCCTCGCGCTTGCTCGCAGCGACGGATCGGTCCCCAAGCACGAGGGCCTGATCATGCTGATCGTCGACATGCGGGCCCCGGGACTGGACGTCCGTCCTCTCCGTCAGATGACCGGACACTCGAAGTTCGACGAGGTCTTCTTCGACGACGTCTTCGTTCCCGACGACCAGGTGATCGGCCGGCCGGGCGACGGGTGGCGGTGCGCTCGCACGACATTGTCGAACGAGCGGGTGTCGGTGGGTGGATCGACGGCGCTCCGAGGGGGCAACGCCACGATGATCGCGATGGAGGCTCAGGAGCGTGGACTCGCGAACGACCCGGTGTGGCGGCAGCGCATCGCCGAGGCCTGGACCGGCGAGCTGGTGATCCAGCTGATGAGGGAGCGGGCCAAGCGGGCCGTGCTCGCCGGTGAAGCGCCCGGGCCAGAGGGGGCGCTCAACAAGCTGGCATCCTCTCAGTTCATCCAGCTGGTCTCCGGGCTGGGTGTGCAGCTGTCCGGGTCGAGTGCCGTGGCCTGGGACCCGGCCGAGCCGGACGCCGAGCAGTGGGCCGCACGTCTGCTCATCTCCCCGGGCCTGGCCATCGGGGGAGGCACGGACGAGATCGTGAAGAACGTCATCGCCGAGCGCTCGCTCGGTCTCCCGCGGGAGCCCTCCGTCGGCCGAGGGATGTCCTTCCACGAGCTCCGAAGGCTAGGTGCCCGGGTCATGGAGGCGGCGCCGGAACGGTCCCGGCCGGGGGCCGACCCGTCCGTCGTCGCTGTGGGCGCCGCTGGAAAGGCAGAGGCATGAGCACGGTGCTGACCGCAGCAGAGGTCGCGGCTGGGGGAGTCGCCCTCGAGCCCGAACACGAGGCGCTGCGGGAGACGGTCCGCCGGTTCACCGCGGAGCGCTTCCCCGAGTCGGAGGCAAGCCGGCTTGCTGCCGCACCTGAGGCATTCGACCGCGCGCGGTGGCAGATGATGGCCAACGAGTTGGGGCTGCAGGGTCTGGCCATCCCGGAGGTCTACGGCGGTGCGGGCTACGGATGGGTCGAACAGCGGCTCGTCTTCCACGAGTTCGGTCGCGCGCTGGTCGGGGGCCCGTACCTGGCGACCGTCGGCTTTGCCGTCCCTGCACTGCTGGCGTGCGGAGATGAAGCGGCGATGCAGGAGTACCTGCCGCGCATCGCGGCCGGGAAGCTCATCGCCACCGTGGCCGGTCCGGAATCCGACCGCCCGGACGTGTCCGACGTCCGCACGTCGGCGCGACGGAGCGGCGACGGGTACCTGCTCGACGGGGTCAAGCCGACCGTGTTGGACGGCGCGGAGGCCGATCTTTTTCTGGTGGTGGCTCGGGCCGAGGACGGCGTCCGGCTCTTCGCGGTCGAGTCCGCGGCTCCGGGCCTGACGATCGACCGGCTGGAATCCCTGGACCTCGGTCGTGCCTTCGCCAGGCTGACGCTCAAGGCGGTGCCGGCTCGACCGATCGGGACCGTCGACAGCGTCGCGCAGGGTTTCTCCGAGGCAATGGACCGCTTCTCGATCGCCATCGCGGCGGAGCAGACCGGGATCATCGACAGAGTCCTCCAGATGAGCGTTGAGCACGCCAAGATGCGAGTCCAGTTCAACCGGCCAATCGGCTCGTTTCAGGCGATCAAGCACGCCTGCGCCGACATGTCTCTCGCCCTCGAGTCCTGCCGCGTCCTGGTAGAGCAGGCCGCCTGGCTGGCCGACCAGGGCAGCCCGCTGGCGCCGGCCTCCGTGGCCGCCACGCGAGCACGCTGCGCTGACGAGACTCGTAAGGCGACCTACGACTGCATCCACCTGCATGGCGGGCTCGGCTTCACATGGGAGCACCCGGCGCATCTGTACTTCCGTCGTGCGCACAGCACAGCCGTGCTCCTCGGGGGCCCCGAGGTCTACCGCGAAGAGCTTGCCCGACGGATCCGCCTGTGATCCCGCCACCATGACGAGAGCCCCCGACCGCACGGCCGGGGGCTCTCGTCATTCTGGCGCGCGACGACGACGGCGACGGAGCGGTCCGCCGGCCGCTTAGCTCAGACCTTCGGCATGGGGGCGAAGAAGCCGGCCGAGCCTCCGCCATCGGTGACGATGACCTGACCGCTCACGAAGCTGGCAGCGTCGCTGACCAACCAGGCGACTGCGTTCGCGATGTCGGACACCTGCGCCAGCCGGCCGAGCGGGATGCGGCCGGTCACCCGGGCCTCGAACTCGGGGTCCGCCAGCAACGCAGCCACTCGCGCCGTCCGGGTCATCGACGGGGCCACCGCGTTGAGCCGCACGTTGAGCGGGCCCCACTCCAGGACGAGCACCCGCATGATGACCTCGAGTGCGGCCTTGCTGGAGGCGTACGGGGCGATGCGGGGGGCCGGGGACGACACGGAGACGGACGAGACGTTGATGATCGAGCCGCCGCCGCGCTCGCCCATCCGTGGTCCGATGGCGCGCATCAGCCGAACCGGCGTCCACACGTTGAGGTCGTACAACAGGTCCCAGGTGTCGTCGGTCGTCTCCTGGAACGGCACCGGCCCTTGCTCGGGTGCGGCGTTGTTGACCAGGACGTCGACGTCGCGGCACTGCCGCGCGAGGTCGTCGACCGCCGCGCGGTCTCTCAGGTCCACGTACACCGCCTCGGCCGAACCGCCGGCCTCCTTGATGGCCGCGGCGGTGGCCGCGAGGCCGTCGGCGTCGTTCGCGGCCAGGACGACTGACGCGCCCAGTCGGGCCAGGGTCGTCGCGATCTCGGCACCGATGCCTCGGCTTCCGCCGGTCACCAGGGCTGACTTCCCTGCCAGCGTGTCCGAGCGGAAGACGGTCAGTGGGTCGGTCACTTCGTTGCTCCTTAGAGGCGGCGGCGCCGCCGGGTACGAGATTCGGGATGCATCCTCGGCACGGTATGCACGGCCGGTCAAGCGGCTCGAAGGATTGCTGGATGCGGGATACATCTTGTAATCTCCGGGGGTGGATCTCGACATCGTGCGCTATGAGAAGGACGGCCAGGGTGTGGCTGTCATCGAGCTGCACCGGCCGGAGAAGGCCAATGCGCAGAGCGTGCCCATGACCTACCAGCTCAACGAGGCCTTCGACCGCGCGGTGCGTGACGACGACGTCCGAGCCATCGTGCTCGCGGCCGCGGGCCGCCACTTCTCAGCCGGTCACGACCTGACCGACCCGGCGCGTTACACCGAGACGGACCTCTGCGTGGGTACCTGGGCCGGGTGGGCAGCACCGGGGGCCGAGGGGCGCCTCGCCCGTGAGCACGAGATCTACTTCGACATGTGCCGCCGCTGGCGCAACCTCTCCAAGCCGACGATCGCCGCCGTCCAGGGCAAGTGCATCGGCGGCGGCCTGATGCTCGCCTGGGTCTGCGACCTGATCATCGCGGGGGAGGGAGCGGTCTTCCAGGACCCCGTGGTCAACTTCGGCATCAACGGCATCGAGTGGCTGGCGCACCCGTGGGAGCTTGGGCCCCGCAAGGCCAAGGAGCTGTTGATGACGGCCGACTCCTGGACGGCTCGGGAGGCCGAGCAGCTCGGCATGGTGAACCGGGTGGTGCCGGACGACCAGATCCGCGACGTCGCGGTCGAGCTCGCCCGCAAGATCGCGACCAAGCCCGCGCTCGCGGTGAAGCTCGTGAAGTCCGCCATCAACGCGACCGTGGACGCGCAGGGCCACGAGGTCGCGACGCAGAACTCGTTCGGCCTGCACCAGCTGGCGCACGCGCACAACGAAGTGCTCTTCGGGTCGCCGATGGACCCCAGTGGACTGCCGGCGAACATCCGCACGTCGGACCCGCTGTGGAACCGCCCCGGCAGTTCTGACGGTCCTGAGGCGGCCCCCGCGACGACGTCCGCCTGACGCCTGACGGTTGTCGCGGATGCTGACCGCCACTCATCTCCCCCCGGCCGGCTGGCGCGCCGACTGGACGAAGCGCGGGCTGTGGCGCGCCGGCGCCCTCGACGACGCGCTGCGCGCGAGCGCGACCCGCACCCCGGACAAGGCGGCGGTCGTCGAGGGAACGGTGAGTGTCACCTTCGCCGAGCTCGATACCCTCGTCGACCGGTGCGTCCGGTTCCTCGAGAGCGCCGGCGTGGGGACGGGGGACGCGGTGGCGTGGCAGTTACCCAACTGCGTGGATGCGGTCGTGCTGTTCTTCGCCGTAGCCCGCCTGCGGGCGGTCTCGGTCCCGGTCGTGGTGATCTTCCGGGACCGCGAGCTGACGTTCATCTGCCAGCAGACCCGGGCCACCGTGCTCGTGGTGCCCCGGGAGTACCGGAAGCACGACCACGCGGCCATGGCGCGGCGGGTGGCGGAGGCGGTCCCGACCTTGCGGACCACCCATGCGATCGATCTGGACGCCGCCCCCGGGGCGAACTGGCCCGGCGAGGAGCTCGGGGCGCCGACGGTCGACCTGCGCCCCGCTCCGGGGCTCGAGGAGATCGCCGCTGTCCTGTACACCTCGGGCACCGAGTCCGATCCGAAGGGAGCGCTGCACTCGCACACCGGCTTGGCGTACGACTCGCGCTCCATGGTCGACTTCCTCGGCCTCACGGGCGACGATGTCTTCTTCATGCCATCGCCGCTGACGCACGTGACCGGTCTGCTCAACGGCATGGTCGGGCCGATCATTCTCGGGGCCACCGTCGTGCTGCAGCGTGATTGGGATGCCGATCGCGGGCTGGAACTCATCGCCCGCCACGGCGTGACCTACTCCGTCGTGGCGACCCCCTTCATCCAGCAGATGTTCGCGCATCCGGATGCAGCTGAGGCGCTGTCGTCCCTCCGATTCTTCCGCTGCGGCGGCGCCGACATCCCGGCATCGCTGATGGAGTCCGCGCAGCAGCTCGGCGTGGCCATCCTGCGCGTCTACGGGATGACCGAGATGCCGACCGTCACGTGCGTTCCGCCGGACGCCCCGCCGGACAAGGCGGCCTTGACCGACGGCCGCCTCATCGACGATACGTTGCTCCGACTGGCCGCCGGTGGCGATGGCCGGGACGGCGCGATCGGTGAGATCGAGGTGGCGGGTCCCGAGATCTTCCTCGGGTACGTCGACTCGTCGGTGAACGCCAGGGCGTTCACGGCCGACGGGTACGTGCGGACTGGAGATCTGGGCAGCGTGGATGCTGATGGGTACGTGACGGTGGCCGGCCGGTCGAAGGACATCGTCATCCGTGGCGGGGAGAACCTGTCGGCGAAGGAGATCGAGGAGGCGCTGCGGCGCGGGGACCACGTCGTCGACGTGGCCGTGGTCGGCGTGCCGGATGCGACCTTGGGCGAGCGGGCCTGCGCCTTCGTGGTCCCGGGTCCGGCCGGCGGACCTGGGCTGGACGAACTGCGTCGCCTGGTCCTCGATGCGGGCCTGGCGATTCAGAAGAGCCCCGAGCACGTACGCCATGTCCCCGAGCTCCCGCGTACGGCGAGCGGCAAGGTGATCAAGGCCGCGCTCCGCCAGTCGTTCATCGACGAGAACCGGGATCCGCAACCCGCTCCGTGAGCGCCGGGGGCTGGCCGAGCTGTCACACGGGTGTCCGCCGGTGGATAGTCCTCCGCGCGGAAGGCCTTCCACCACTGAGGCACGGCCGGGCTGGACGCCGCGAGGGGCGACGGGCGACGCTCAGCAGCAGAAGCCGGAGCCGTACCCGTCCCCGAGGGGTCGAGTACGGCTCCGGCCGGTTCGGCTCAGATCTTGCGGTCGTGCCCCTCCCAGTACGGGGCGCGGAGTGCGCGGCGCAGCAGTTTGCCACTGAGGTTGCGCGGCACGGTCTCGACGAAGTCCACGCTCCGGGGGGCCTTGAACTTCGCCACTCGGGCGCGACAGTGTTCGATGAGCTCTGCCTCGAGGTCGGAGGACGCCGTCCACCCCTCGCTCAGCTGTACCACAGCCTTGACGGATTCGCCCCAGTCCGGGTCGGGGACGCCGATGACCGCGGCCTCCTCGACGGCGGGATGGATCAGCAGCGCCGCCTCCACCTCTGCCGGATAGATGTTCACCCCGCCGGAGATGATCGTCTCGGCGGCACGGTCGCAGAGGAACAGGTAGCCCTCCTCGTCGACGTAGCCGATGTCACCGACGGTGATGAAGTCACCGTGCCGGGCTGCTGCCGTCTTGCCCGGGTCGCCCTTGTACTCGAAGGTCGTGGCGACCTTGAAGTGCACCAGGCCGGCGTCACCGACCGGCAGTTCGTTCCCGCTCTCGTCCAGAATGCGCATCTGCGCATCGGGGAAGGGGCGACCGACGGTGCCGGGGCGCTGCAGCCACTCCTCGGGGCTGACATGCGTGCCACCGATCTCCGAGGAGGAGTAGTACTCCCACACGATCGGCCCGAACCACTCGATCATGGCCCGCTTCACCTCGGGCGGGCACGGTGCCGCGGCGTGGACGACACTGCGCAAGCTCGACACGTCGTACGCGGCGCGGGTTTCCGCGGGTAGGCGAAGCATCCGATGGAACATCGTCGGGACGAAGTGCGCCGCGGTCACCTTGTACTTCTGGATGAGGCGCAGCGTGTCTTCCGGGTCCCACTTGTCCATGATCACGACGGTCTGCCCGAGGTGCAGGGCCGCCATTCCGAAACCGAGCGGTGACGCGTGGTACATCGGTCCGAGGACCAGGTGCACCTCGTCCTCGCCGAGACCCAGACCGGAGTTGGAGAACAACCTTCGGGTGAAGGCCGACGAGGCGGCGTCGGGGTCGCCGGTCGGCCGCGGCCTCAGCACGGCCTTCGGCCGGCCCGTCGTTCCCGACGTGTAGTACAGGCGGTGCCCGGGACGGCGCACGGTGGGGAGGTTCGTGCTCTGCTCGGCCTTCCAGGCCTCGTAGGACGTGAAGCCCTCGACCTCCCCGCCCGCCACGAAGCGGCGGTTCTCCGCGATGCCGGCCATGTCCGCGGCCTCGCGGACGATGTCGACCAGCGAGACGTGCGTGAACAAGGCCTTCGCACCGCTGTCCTTCAGGATGAACGCCATCTCGTCGGCCTGAAGGTGCCGGTTGATCGGGGTGAAGTAGGTGCCGGACTGCAGGACGGCGGAAAAGATCTCGTAGACGATGTGACCGTTGGGCAGGATCGTCGCGGCGACCTCATCGTCGCTCAGGCCGAGGCCGATCAGGCCGTTAGCCACCTGGTTCCCCGCCGCGAAGAGCTCGGCATAGGTGACCACGGTGCCATCGGGGTCGATCACCGCGGGCTTGTCCCCGAGCAACTCGGCCCGTTGCCAGAAGGAGCGTCCGGCGACGTCTGGTGTAGCGGTCACCACTGTGCATTCCCTTCATGGGGTGTATCCAGGATCCTGCGGATGTTACCGGAGTCTAGGTGTTCCGTGTAGGCATGCAGCCGAGCGGTGCCCCTGCTCGACGTCAGCCGCAGCGAGGGCGGCATCGGGAACAGGAGTGGACCAGATGCATTCGTCGCACACCAGCGGACTCCGCGAGTCGTACGACCACCTGCTCGTGCGGCGGGAAGGGCATGTCCTCGAGGTGACGATCAACCGCCCCGACGTCCGCAACTGTCTCCACCCCCCGGCGAACGACGAGCTGGACGAGGTCTTCAACGCCTACTTCGCCGACGAGGATCTCTGGGTCGCCATCCTCGTCGGGGCCGGGAACAAGGCGTTCAGCTCCGGCGCCGACCTCGCCTACCTGACGTCGGGACGACGGCTCTGGCTGCCGGAGAACGGAGTCGCCGGCCTGACACGACGCCGGCGGTTGCCCAAGCCGGTGATCGCGGCGGTCAACGGGATCGCCGTGGGCGGGGGATTCGAGGTCGTCCTCGCCTGCCACCTCGTCGTCGCCGATGAGACGGCGTGGTTCGCGCTTCCCGAGGTGCGGGTCGGCCGGATGGCGGCGGCGGGAGGACTCGCCCGCCTGCCCCGGTGTCTCCCACCGAAGCTGGCAGCCGAGCTCGTCTTGACCGGTCGCCGGCTCGGAGCCGTCGAGGCGCAGGCGCACGGTGTGGTCAACCGAGTGGTCGGCCCGGGCCTCGCGCTCCAGGGCGCCCGGGCGTTGGCCGCGGAGATTCTCGAGGGCTCGCCCGTTGCGGTGCGGGCTTCCCTGGCGGACCTGGACGAGCTGGGCGGCTTCGCCGACACCGCCGAGGCGGTTGCCCACCGCAGCCCGAACTTCGACGAGGTGAAAGGGAGCGCAGACGCTGCCGAGGGGGTCCGCGCCTTCTTGGAGAAGCGCCGGCCCCGGTGGCAGAACCGTTGACGGGCACGCACGAGGGTGATCGGGATGGCCCGCCCGGCCGACGGACACCTGACCTCGAGAGTGTGGCGCCTCCGGTCGGGGGCGACGCCACCGGACCTGACCACCCTGCTGCGCGCGCCGGCGGGCAGTTGTCTGGACGACCTCCAGGACACCGGATTCTTCGTCAGGCAGATCGCCGATCGTCATGTCTCAAGGAGTCAACAGTGACATCCGCGTTCCATGCGCCCACAGCCGATCCCATGACGGTCGGAGACTGGACGATCATTCCGATCCGGGACGGTCAGTGGCGGGCGACTCCGGCACAACTGCAAGCGACCTCGGCGCAGACGGGCACCCGTGGACCGGGCTCGGCGCAGAGCAAGAGGATTGGGACCGCCACCCGGAGCTCCTCCACGACGACGGAACGGTCGAGTTGACCATGGGCGGACTCCTGTTGGTTGGTCATGACCGGGTCGTCCTCGTGGACACGGGGTTCGGCCCGAACGCGATGGGCCCCCTGCAGGGCGGCGAGCTGCCGGGCAACCTCGCGAAGGCCGGCTTCTCCCCGACCGACGTGACCGACGTCGTGTTCTCCCACTTCCACATCGATTACATCGGCTGGGCGAGCGTGGACGGCCGCCCGTTCTTCCCATCCGCGACCTATGGCATCAGCCACGTCGGCTTCTGGGTGCGTGATCTGGACAGCATCATGGAGCGGGTCTGGGCAGCGGGCATCAAAGGCACCATCACCGACCACGACGGTGCGGCATACGGCGACCCCACGGGCGCCAAGGTGCGCTCCTGCATGATCCGCGATCCCGAAGGAACCTTCCGGCAGCTGGACGAATGGGTGGATCAGCCACCCGGCGGGACCGCCTGACTCACCGCGCGTGGACGGCCGGCCGTCCACGTCGGCCTCCGCGGTCGTCGGTGCGATCGCGCGCGTGGCTGCCCGTGTTTGCCTCGACAAGCCGGGGTGGTCGGTCGGCTGAGATCCGAGAGGCGTGCGGCGCGCTCCAGCAGGTGCGCGTCGGTGACCCTGCGCGCAACGAGTTCCTGTCAGGGTAAAGACTCGGTCTGCATCCAACATCCAGGCAAGGTGTGTGAGGCACCGTCGGCCATGTAACGTCCGATGCCCAGCGCCATTCACCTGGCTGTACACCATCAAGGAGCCCGTATGCCTTCACCCTGGGTCGCCGATCGATCCAAGCTTCCCCACCCGGAGTCCGTGGAGGTCTGGGTCGACGGTCAGATCGGGCACATCCAGCTCGCGGAGCCGGAGCGGCTGAACCCGCTCGGCGCGAACGAGATCCACGTCCACTACGCGCTCGAGGAGCTGCGCGCCAACCTCGATGTGCGGGTCGTGGTGCTCAGCGCGCAGGGCCGCGCGTTCTGTGCCGGTGCTGATATCCGGCCGACGAACCACTTCGGCGGCCACGACGAGCTCGACTGGTCCAACGGGCAGCGGCTCGCGTACAAGTACGCATTCGGAAACATGTGGGAGACGCTGCACAACTTTCCCAAGCCGATGGTCGCCGCGGTTCAGGGCTACTGCCTCGGTGGCGGGTGGGAGCTCGCGCACATGTGCGACCTCATCATCGCGAGCGATGACGCCGTCTTCGGTGCAGTCGAGATGGATGTGGGCCTTCCGCCGTTCTCGAACACCTGCAACTACCTGGCCAAGATGGTGGGCAAGCACAAGGCGCTCGACTGGCTGCTCAATGCCAGGAGGATCCCGGCCCAGGAGTTGCTCCAGCACGATCTCGTGAACCAGGTCGTGCCCCGTGACCAGCTCTTCGACACCGCAGTCGAAGTCGCCAAGACGATCGCGGCGCGGCCGCCGCTGACTGTCGCGGCAGTCCGCCAGCTTGTCAAGAAGTCGATGAACACCATGGAGCACTACGAACTCGAGCGTGCCTGGGCATACTTCCTCAAGGGCACCGACGACTCGATCAAGGCGCGGGCGGCCGTGGCGGAGCGCCAGCCGCCCCCCGAGTTCACGGGCGAGTAGAGGGCGTACCGACGCCTCATCGATTGCCGGGCGCACCTCGAGCCCCACGAGAGCAAGCCGGGTCACCCGTGCGGCGCTGCTCGCGTTCGGCGGCGCGCACGGGGCGCTCGGGCTGATCCGCGATCCCGATCAAGCAGAGGGAGTCCAGGCGGAGCTGCCGGCGAGGTTCACGGCCCGGGGCGCAGGGCCACGGGTGGTTTGGCCTCGGGCGGTGACTGCATGGCTGCCGACCTCGGGATTGCTCGGGGGCTGCTGCCGCCGCCCGCTCGGAACATCGCCGGGGATACCGCGTCGGCGAGCTCCCGAACGGGTCGGCGGAATCGCAGGAACGCATCTCTCGGGGTCTGCTGCCCAGACGCTGTGGACGAAGAGCACCACGTGCAGGGTTGAGTCCACCCGTCGCGGACTTCATGACGCCACGCTCGTCGTCAATCGCCCCACGGCCTATGCAATGGGAACCCTCATGGCTATCGTCACCGACGAAATGCGCTCGCTCATCGGCATGGAGTCCGAGCCGCGCTCATCCGAGCCCGTGTCGGAAGAACTGCTCCGTCGCTTCGTCCATGCCGTTCTGGAGGACGATCCGGTCCACTGGGACCCGAGACGAGCGAGCGAGTCGCGGTACGGCGAAGTGGTTGCACCGCCACTGTTCCCGGTGTTCGCTTTCCAACGGGCCCCCGGGACGCCCGACCCGTTCGAGGCGTTCGCGGCGGACCCGGACGACGACGGGCTGTTCGACATGGGCCGGACCCCGGGGCTGCCGCTGATCGACCTTCCGGTGAAGCGGGTGCTCAACGGCGGCAGTGAGGCCCGCTTCCACCGACTGGCCCGCGTCGGCGACGTGATCACGGCACGGTCGAAGTACGTCGACATCAGCGAGCGTCAGGGCGGTGACGACAACCCGATGGTCTTCATCCGTACTGAGACCACCTATACCAACCAGCACGACGACTTGCTCGTCGTCGTCACGCAGACGGTGATCCGACGCTGACGAGCGGGTGCTCGCGGCGGGGGAGTCGTGGGCCGGCCCGTCGATGACGGGCCGGCCCGGCTCAGTCGACGAGCGGGAGTTCCGCCCGCGGCTGGAGCAGGTTCGTCAGTGCCGTCAGCGACGGCTGGTCGTCCAGGGCATCGATCAGCCCGACCAGCTCGGCCGCGACCTCGGCTCCGAGTCGTGGGGTGACCAGCAGGTCGAACTTCCCGGCCAGGGCGGTCCACTCGTCACGGAGCTCGCCGCCATCGAGGTGTCGCAGGCCCGCGGTCTCACCGGAGCTGCTCTCGGCGGTGGCCCGGACAGTCCGGCCGTCCCGTAGCCGGACCTCCAGCTCGACGTCCGTCCAGTCGCCGTCGATCGACTCCGTGGCGATCCGGGCCATCAGCTCGCGGATGTCCGGGTCCTGGACGGCGGCGTCCTCGAACGATTGTGGACCGGCGCCCCGGCCGGCCAGTGCGAGGGCGGCACAGTAGCGGATGCTGAACTTGCCCTCGAGGCCGGAGGCGGGATCCTCGATCGCGCACATGCCTGCGATCAGCGGACTCACCCGCAGTCGCACGTCCTCGATGTCGTCGACCGTCAAGTCGTACTGCCGGCGCAGCCGCGTGAGGGTGTCGATGGTGGGGTGCGTGCCGCCGCAGCAGGCGTGGTGCTTGAACGACACCGCCTCGACGCCGTAGCGCTCTCCATCGTCGAGCTCGCGAGCCGGCGCGGCGGGGTCGAACGTGGTGCTGCCGGTCGAGGCGAACCCCTGCTCGGCTTCGATGGCGTCGGGGTTGACGGTGAAGCCTCGCGCTGCCAGCTGGGCGGCGAGGACGCCGCTCATGGCGGCTCGGCCGGCATGGAAGGGCTTGCCCATGGTGCCGAACATGGCCTTGAGCCCGGCCGCTTGGGTCGCGGCAAGCCCGAGGGCGTGCTGCGTCTGCGGCACATCGAGGTTCAGCAGGTGCGCTGCGGCGGCCGCCGCGCCGAAGGTGCCGATCGTGGCGGTCCCGTGCCATCCGGCGACGTAGTGACTCTTCCCCACCAGGACCCCGACGACGCTCGCCGCCTCGATGCCGGCGACGGTCGCAGTGACCAGGTCGCGGCCACTGGCCCCCCGGCCCTCGGCCACGGCCAGGGCCGCGGGGACCACGGCCACGGACGGGTGCCCCATCATCAGGGAGCTGCCGTCGTCGAAGTCCAGGGCGTGCGATGCCACTCCGTTGGCTAGCGCCGCCAGCTGGGCCGTCGTGCGCCCCGGCCGGCCGACCAGCGTGCACGGACCGTCGGCTGCCTCGTCGAGCGCCAGGTCACCGGCGATGCGCCCCGCGTCCTCGGTCACGCCCGCGACCGTCACCCCGGTCCAGTCGAGCAGGCAGTGCCGAGCCCGCGCCAGTACGTGCTGCGGCGGGGGAGACGTGCGCAGGGCGACGAGCCTCTCGGCCAGGGCTCGGGTGGCGCCAACGACTTCGTCACTCATGAGGGATCGCTCCGTCTCGGTTGCCGCGAGCCCTAAGACATCGTCGAGCCGCCTGGTCGAAGGGATGGGGTGTCGGTTCAGTGGGGGTCGAGCAACTCGGTCCGCGGGTGCGGCGTCCCGGGCGCTCCTTCCGACAGCTCCGCGACCGGTACGTGGTCCGCGTGGTAGCACGCGACGTCGTGACCGGCCACCTCGGCGAGCGGGGGAGCCTCGACGGTGCACTCCTCCGTGGCGAGCGGGCACCGGGGCGCGAAGGAGCAGCCCTTCGCCGGGGGCTTCCCCTGCACGGCGGCCAGCGGGATGGCTGTCTGGCTCTTCCGCCGGTTGGGGTCGGGAACCGGGACGGCAGCAAGCAGGGCGCGGGTGTACGGATGACGCGGCTCGGCGAACAGTTGCTCTGTGGTGGCCGACTCGACGATCTGCCCGGCGTACATGACGACGACGCGATCGGCGATCAGGCGGACCAGCGACAGGTCGTGGGTGATGAACAGGTAGGCCATGCCGCGTTCTACCTGCAGGTCGCGGAGCAGGTTGACCACCTGCGCGCGGATGGACATGTCCAGGGCGGCCACGGGCTCGTCGCAGACGATCAGGTCCGGGTCCGTCGTGATCGCGCGGGCGATCGCGATGCGCTGCAGTTGGCCCCCGGAGAACTCATAGGGGAACCGGTCCATGTGGTGGGTGTCCATACCCACCCGCTGGAGGAGGTCGAGGACCTTCGCCCGCCGCTCGGCGGCGGACATCTTCGTGTGGACGAGGAGGGGCTCGGCCACCGTGTCGCCCACGACCATGCTGGGGTCGAGGGAGGAGTAGGGGTCCTGGAAGATCATGCGCATACGGCCGCGCAGTCGCCGGAGGTCCTCCTTCGAAGCCGCGCGCAGATCCGAACCGTTGAACTCGATGCCGCCGTCGTCGGGCTCGATCAGTCGCAGCGCGAGCCGCCCCACCGTCGACTTCCCGGCACCGCTCTCACCCACGACCGCGACCGTCTCGCCGCGCGCGACCGAGAGGGTCACCCCGCGTACGGCATGGAAGTAGCTGTTCGGTTTGCCCAGCAGCGTGCGGCCGGTGACGAAGGACTTGGTGATCCCGCTCAGCCGAAGGACATCGGTCATCGCACGCCTGCCAGGGAGAGTTCGTCGGCTCGGATGCACCGGGTGGCGCTGCCGTCCCGGCTCAACAGGGGAATCGGACCGGACCTGCAGGCGTCGACCGCGTACCGGCAGCGATCGGCGAAGTGACAGCCCTGCGGCCAGGCGTGGGCGGGCGGGACGCTCCCGGGGATCGCCGCCAGCCGGCCGCGGGCGACCGCGCTCTCGGGCAACGACTGGATCAGACCCTCGGTGTACGGGTGGCGGGGATGGCCGAAGACCTGCGTGGCGTCACCCTCTTCCACGATCTGGCCGGCGTACATCACCGCGACGCGGTCGCACATCTCGGAGACGACCCCGAGGTCGTGGGTGATGAACAGGATGGCCAGTCCCATCTCCTCCTGCAGCGTCCGGAGCAGCCGCAGCATCTGCGCCTGCACCGTGACGTCGAGTGCGGTGGTGGGCTCGTCGGCGATGAGGAGCGACGGGCGGGAGGCCAGGGCACTGGCGAGCATGACCCGCTGACACATGCCGCCACTGAACGTGTGGGGGTACTCGCGTGCCCGGCGCTCGGCATCGGGAATCTGGACCAGCTGGAGCATCTCGATGGCCCGCTTCCAGGCCTCGCGGCGGCTGAGGCCCTCGTGGATGCGGACCGACTCGGCGATCTGGTCCCCGATCGTGAACACGGGATCGAGACTGCGCCGCGCCTCCTGGAAGATCATAGAGATCTTCGCACCCTGGATGCGGCGTAGCTGACGGGCGTCGAGAGCGGCGAGATCCTGCCCTTCGAACTGGATCGACCCGCTGCTGATCCGGCCGACGCGGCGGTCCAGCAGACCCATGATCGCCAGCGACGTGACCGTCTTGCCCGATCCCGACTCGCCGACGAGGCCGAGGGTCTTGCCGCTGGGGACCTGGAGGTCGACGCCGTCGAGGACCCGGACGCGTCCATGCTCGGTCTGGAACTCGACCGACAGGTCGGTCACCGTCAGGACGGCATCGGTGACGTCACCGTCGGGCGAGGTCGGCAGGGGAAGGGCTTTCATGGCCATCAGGATCCTCGAGAGTCGCGGCCGAGGGCGTCCCGCAGACCGTCGCCGAGTTGTGAGAAGGCGAAGACGGTCAGCGTGATCATCACGGCAGGGGGGATGATCGCGAAGGTGGATTCGTGGACGTGCGCGAAGCCTTCGCGCACCATGGAGCCCCAGCTGGCGTCCGGCACCTGCACACCGAGGCCGAGGAAGCTCAGGCTGGCCTCCGCGGTGATGATGAAGCCGACGGCGAACGAGGCCTGGACCAGCAGGGGACCGCTCGAGTTCGGCAGGATGTGCCGCAGCAGGATGCGGCTGGTGGGGACGCCGTCGGCGCGGACAGCTTCGATGTAGGTCTCGTGCGAGACCGACTGCGCCGCACTGCGGCCCACGCGGTAGAAGCGGGGAGCGAAGACGATGCCGATGGCCACCATCGCGTTCGTCAGGCCGGGGCCGGCGACGCCCACGATGGCGAGGGCGAGGACCAGCCCCGGCAGGCTGAGCAGACCGTCGGCGATCCGGCTCAGGATTGCATCGGTCGCGCCACCGACGTAGCCCGCCAGGAGACCGAGCGGCACGCCGAGCACGACCGCGACGAGGAGGCCCTCGGTCGCCGCCAGGAGGGTCACACGGGTGGCGGCGACGAGCCGACTCAACGTGTCGCGTCCGAAGGAGTCCGTGCCCAGCCAGTGGTCTCCCGACGGGCCGGAGAGACGATTCACCAGGTCCTGCTTGTTGGGGTCGGGGAGCGGCAGCAGTCCACCCAGGGCCGCCACCAGGATCAGCAGGGCGATGAACCCGGCTGCGATCATCGCCCCGCGGTTGCGGCGCAGCCGGCGCATGACCCGGCTGCGCGATCGGCGCGTCGTCGTGGTCCCGTCCGCTGCCAGCGTCGACTCCGGCGCTGGCGTGACAACTTCGGTGGTCGGCGTCTCGGTCATGCTGCGCTCCTCAGTCGGGGGTTGAGTCCTGCCTCGACGACGTCGACCACCACGGTCGTCCCGATGACAGCGATGGCGGACACGAGGACGCAGCCCTGGATGAGCGGGAAGTCGTGCTGCAGGACTGCGTTGAGAGTGAGGGCACCGAATCCCGGCATCGCGAAGACCTGCTCGATGATCACGGTCGAGCCCAACATCCGCGCGAGCTGCAACCCGATGACGGTCAGCACCGGAGGCGCGGCATTCTTCAGTCCGTGCTTGCCCAGGATCAGCAGCGGAGGCAGGCCCTTGGCCCGCTGCGTCCGGATGTAGTCCTGTTCGAGGACGTCGACGAGCGCCCCGCGCAGCTGCCGCGTCACTTCGGCCGCCGAGGTCAGCGCCAGTGCAAGTCCCGGGAGGATGAGGTGGCTGAGCCACACACCGAAACCGTCCGCCAGCGGCTTGTACCCCGTTGCCGGGAAGGCCTCGACCGTGAGGGCCAGCAGGATCACCAGCACGAGTGCCACCACGAACGACGGGATGCCCAGGAAGAAGGAGCACGTGGCCGAGATCGCCCGGTCGGTACGGGTGTCGCGGCGCACCGCGGCCAGCACACCCAACGGAATCGCGATCACGAAGACGAGCACGTAGGCGACGACGATGAGGGACACCGTCACCGGCAGCGCCGCACCGATCGCGTCCCCGACCGACTGCCCGGAGAACAGGGACGTCCCGAAGTCGCCTTGCAGCAGGCCGGACATGTAGTCCCCGAACCTCTGCCAGATGGGTTGGTCCAGGCCGAGCGTCTGCTCGAGCTCGGCTACCCGCTCCGGAGTGGCGCCCTCCCCGGCGAGGAGCTCAGCGGGACTCCCCGGCGTCAGGTCGATGAGGAGGAAGGACAGGAGCGAAACCACCACGAGGATGGGGATCGCCAGCAGCAGACGCCGTCCGACTGCTCCGATCATGAACGGTCTCCTTGGCTGGAGGGGAGTCGGACCGTCTGCCGGTCCGCACGCACGGCGGGATCGGAGGCGTGGGCCCTGCTGGACATTCTGATTCCTTGCTCGTGTGGCGCTCTGGTTCCCTGCATGTGTGGCGGCAGGGTCCGACCGGCCCCGACGCTGTGACTTAACGTACAGAAACCTGGGCCCTGGATCCAGTCTCGCGTGGAGGAGTCCGGCGGAGCTCCGATGCCGGGGTAGTCGCGGGTGGCTCTGACATCGCCGGCTCCCCAGCAGTCGGCGTCCGGTGCCGGACCTGGCTTGGCAGCCTTCGCAGGAGGTGAGGCTCCGCTTGACAGTTGAGCCAGGGAGTTGATTCCGTCGCCCTCATCGCTGTGTCGGCAGCGGTCGCCCGGCCACATTGGCCGTGCGGCGACCGCACTGCCGAGCTGAGGCGGAGCGGCTCGCCACTCCCTCGCGCGAGCATGCACCGCCGTCGGAAAGGAACCGATCCCCTTGTCCCAGTCCAAAGTCGCCTACTCCATGCCGGAGAGCCCGTTCGTGCTGCCGCCGGAGCTCATCGAGGTGAAGGACCTCGTCCGCCGGATCGTGGACGAGGAGTGCATCCCGCTCGAGTCCACGTTCCTCGCCGACAATCCGGAGTGGGAGCGCGGCGGGATCGGGGGGGAATCCCTGGTGGACGGCACCCTCCCGGCCGCGGACTGGAAGCGACTGCGCACGATCGCCGCCGAGACGGGGCTGGACACGGCCACGCTGCCGGTGGAGTACGGCGGGATGGGTTACGGCATCCTCGGGTCGTTCGTCATCGCCGAGGAGCTGAACCGAACCATCATCCCCTTCCCCCGGGCGTTCGTCATGGGGCCGCTGTACTCGGGGAACGAGGAGCAGCAGCAGAAGTACCTCCTGCCCTCGATGCGCGGCGAGCTCTCCGGCTGCTACGCCCAGACCGAGCCCGACGCGGGGTCGGATCCGGGGGCCATGACGACCCGCGCGGTCCTCGACGGCGACACGTGGGTCATCAACGGGACGAAGACGTTCATCTCCGGAGCGCATCGCGCGGACTTCCACCTCCTGCTCGCGGTGACCGACCCGGAGAAGCGTCAGCGCGGCGGGATCACGATGTTCATCGTCGACTCGGACACGCCCGGCATCTCGTTGCAGCCGCTGCGCACCTGGCAGTCGAGCCGACCGCACCAGTTCACCGTCACCTATGACAACGTGCGGGTGGCGCCCGGTCAGGTAATCGGCGAGGTCGGTGGGGGATTCGGCCTCGGGCAGCAGTTCCTGGCCATCCAGGACCGTTTGAGTCGGGGGTCGCTCGCCTGCGGGTTCCTGAGCCGCAGCCTCGACCTCGCCGTCGACTACGTGCAGCAGCGGCGGACCTTCGGCAAGCCGCTGAGCGAGCGCCAGGCGATCCAGTGGATGCTCGTCGACGTGCTCCTCGACCTCAAGAGCATCCGGGCCGTCTCCTACGAGACCGCAGCACTAGCCGACCGCGGCGAAGATGTCCGCGCTTACGCGGCGATGTCGAAGCTCATGGGCGCCAACTGGGGCCACCGCTCCATGGACAAGATCATGCAGATCTTCGGCGGGCTGGGAGAGGCGATGGACTTCCCCATCCCGCACTGGTACCACCAGATCCGCCACGGTCGCATCGGCGGCGGGACGGACGAGATCCAGCGCATCCTTATCCAGCGGGCCATCTTCAGCGAGGGGAAGTCCCTCTGGCAGGCGTGACCGCCTGGGTCGCTCGCCAAGGACGCGGGCGTCCCGTGAGCCGGCGGGGGTCGGTCTCGTTGCCGGTTCCCGGCTCACATGGATCCTGTTGACTTCATCCTGGATCCTGGTTCACTCGCTGCACAACCCTCGATAGCCCCTGGAGTTACTTGTGCAGGTTCACGACGCCGTAGCGCGGACGCTCAGCGAGCAGGGCGTCGACACCCTGTTCGGCCTGATGGGCGACGCGAACATGCTCTACATCACCGACTTCGTCAGCCAGCAGGGCGGCAGGTTCGTCCCTGTCGTCGACGAGCGGAGCAGCCTGCTGATGGCCGCCGCGTACGCGTCGGCGCGCAACTGCGTCGGCGTCGCCACGGTCACCCACGGCCCGGCTCTCACGCACGCCATGACAGGCCTGGTGGAGGCGACCCGCGGGAATCAGCCCGTCGTGCTCGTCACCGGTGACACGCCCGGCGTCGCGAGCCACATCCAGTACATCGACGTGCGGGCCGTGGCCGCACTTGCGGGGGCCGGCTACGAGCGCGTCTGGAGTGGCGCGTCCGCTGCTCCGGACGCCGCCCGGGCGTTCCGGCGGGCGCTGACGGAGCGTCGGCCCATCGTCCTCGACGTCCCGTTCGACCTCCTCGAGGACGAGTGCGGGAGCGACGAGCTCGCGGCGCGGGTTGAGCTCGCGGGCCCGCACGACGCGGACGAGGAATCGATCGACGCCGCCCTCGGTCTCGCGCTCAGCGCGTCGCGACCGGTGGTGCTTGCGGGTAGGGGAGCCGTGCACGGGGGGGCGCGCGACACGCTCGTGGAGCTGGCCGAGCACCTGGGCGCACCGCTGGCCACCACGCTGCTCGCCCGGGACCTCTTCCGCGGCCACCGCCTCGACCTCGGGGTGAGCGGAACGGTCTCCACCGGAGTGGCGTCGGGGTACCTCGCGACGGCGGACTGCGTCCTCGCCTTCGGCGCGAGCCTCAATCAGTGGACGACCGATCGCGGTCACTTGCTGCAGAACGCGCGAGTCGTCCACGTGGACCGGGATGCCGCCAGGCTGAATGCCCATCGCCCGGCGGAGATCTCGATCGTGGGCGACGCGCGCGCGGTGGCTGCGCAGCTGCTGGATCACCTGAAGGCCGCCGAGGTCGAGCCGTCGTCCCGCTCCAACGACACGCTCGCGCGGGAGCTCGCCGAGTGGGCTCCCGAGAGATCCTTCACCGACCGCAGCGGCACGGACACGATCGACCTCCGCACCGCGATGGTCACCCTGGACCGGGTACTCCCACGTGAGAGGAACCTCGTGACCGACGCCGGACGGTCCATGACCACTCCCTGGAAGTTTGTGCACGGGGACGACCCCCGCGGGTTCATGCACTCGGTGAACTTCGGGTCCATCGGGCTGGGCGTCGGTACCGCGGTCGGCATGGCAGTCGCACGCCCCGATCGCCCGACAGTGGCGGTAGTCGGAGACGGCGGGTTCATGCAGGGCGTGGTCGAGTTGAGCACCGCGGTGCGGGAGCGCCTTCCGCTCATCGTGGTCGTCGCGAACGACGGAGCCTATGGCGCCGAGTGGGTGAAGCTCGCCGAGTACGGCCTCAACCCGGAGGGTTCGCGAACGCAGTGGCCGCACCTGGCCGGTCTGGCCGAGGCTTTTGGAGCGCGGGGGTACACGGCCCGGACAGTCCAGGACCTCGAGAAGCTCGAGGACGTCTTCGCCGATCTGCAAGGTCCGGTGCTCGTCGACCTGGTGATCGACCCGGCCGCGAGCCTGAGCGACTGATCGGAGGCGGAGTGGGTGTCCGGCCGGAGCTCCGTGCCGTCACGGGCCGCAGGCTCGAAATCAGTTCCACGACGAATGCCCGTCCCAGGGCGCCTGAAGGGAAAGCGATGATCATCAACAGGAGTCCGGCAGCGGCGGTGCGGGCATGACCGCCACGGTGTCGGAGGTGCTGACCCCGCGGGTCATCGACGCGCTCGTCTCGTCCGCCAATCAGGACGGCGAGTTCGGGATCAACGCCGGCGCCTGGACCGGCAGGGTGGTGCTCGTCTGTGGGGAGGCACGCCGGGAGCTGACCGTGCGCCGGGGAGTGCTCGGCACGGACCTCGACAGTTCCGCGGACGAGGCTTCCGCCGACGAGCCGGTGGTGATCGAGGGACCCGCTGAGGAGTGGGCGCAGCTCACGCGTGCGGTGCCGCCGCCGGGTTACACCGACGTGTTCAGTGCCGTCTGGTCCGGCATGACGGTGTCCCCGCCGCCGCACGACGCCCAACGGCACCTGGCCATCCGGCGGCTCGTAGAGCTCCTGCGCCACGCGGTCAACGGCACCGATGCCGCACCGCAGGTGATCACCAAGCCGAGCCGGCACGGTGTCCACGACGCCGCAGTCGGCCGGTACGTGCACCTGGACATCGATGGCGTGGACCACCGGGTCTACTACGAGGAGGCCGGGTCGGGGATCCCGCTGCTGTGCCAGCACACCGCCGGGTCCGATGGCCGCCAGTGGCGCCACCTCCTCGAGGACGAGCGCGTCACGTCGCGCTTCCGGGTGATCAGCTACGATCTACCGTTCCACGGCAAGTCACTACCTCCGACCGGAATCGCCTGGTGGGCCCAGAAGTACCGGCTGACCCGCGAGACCCTGATGCAGGTGCCGATGGGCCTGACCGACGCGCTCGGTCTGGACCGCCCCGCGTTCATCGGTTCTTCGGTGGGCGGGATGCTTGCGCTGGATCTGGGGCGGTACCACCCAGACTTGTTCCGGGCTGTGATCTCGTGCGAGGGAGCCTTGCACCTCGGGACCGGGGCCAGGGAGGACGACCCGGGCCAGGTGGTCGAGATGGGCGAGGACCCGGCCGTGCACGCCGCGTCAATGATGGCGTGGATGGCCGCCACCGCGCCCGAGGCGTACCGGCAGGAAACCCGGCTCGGGTACGCGCAGGGTGCTCCGGGCATCTTCCCCGGGGACCTCTACTACTTCACCGTGGACCATGACCTCCGTGGGCAGGGGCATCTTCTGAACACGCCGGAATGCCCGGTGTACATGCTCACCGGCGACTACGACATCGCCACCGTCGCGGCCTCGGAGCAGACGGCCAAGGAGATCCCCGGCGTCCACTTCGAGCTGATGACCGGCTTGGGTCACTTCCCGATGTCGGAGGACCCGGAGCGCTTCGCCGCCCACCTCCTCCCGATCCTCGACCGGATCGCCGGCACCTGACCCCTCGAAGGTCATGACGTACACAGTCCCCGTGGCGGCCAGGCTGGCCACCACGCGGACTCGTGCATGTGCGGGGCGCTGCCCCGATGCCCGGATCTTGACGGGCGAGCGCTCCTGGCTCGGAACGGCGGCTGACTGAGGCCGTGCTCCTCGACGATCCCAGGGCCGATAACGGCTCGGATACGCATGCGCAGACGGACCACCGATCGCTTGACAAGCTTGGATACAGCATCTTGGATTCGCGTGGCCAATCTCATAGCTGAGGAGAGTTCATGCGCAAGATCCACCGGTTTGCCGCCTTGTCCGTAGGGGTCGCCATCGCCGTCACCGGCTGCAGCGACTCGGACTCGGACTCGAGCTCGGACTCCTCCGGATCGGCGGCGGAGCTGACCGGCGAACCAGTCGTCATCACGACCACCATCGACGACCCGGTGTACGACATCAACTCTCCCGCCCTGAAGGTGGCGGTCGACGACGTGAACGCGAACGGCGGGATCAACGGCCGGCCGCTGCAGTCGGAGGAGTGCAACAACAACAACGACGCCAACACCTCGGCGCAGTGTGTGCGTGACGGCCTCGCGGCCGGCGCGGTGGCCGACGTCGGCAGCGCCGACAACTTCGGGTCCGCCTCGCTGCCGGTTCTGGAGAGTGCCGGGGTCGCCCGGTTCGGCAATCAGCCCTACAACCAGGCGGACTTCACCTCGCCGGCGTCCTATCCCATCGTCGGCGGTGGCCTCGGCGGGATCAGCGGCCAGGCCACGTTCGCCGTCGAGGAACTCGACGCCCAGGACATCTCCGTGGCGTACCTCGACGTCGCCGCCGGGCAGACGCTGCCGCCCCTGCTGAACGCTGCCGTCCTGCAGCCCAGGGGCCTGGAGCTCGGAACGTCGGTCGGTATCCCGATCGGCGCGGCGGACATCTCGGCCCAGGTCGCGGCCAGCACCGAGGGCGACCCGGACGCGGTGTTGCTCGCCCTGACCCAGGACCTGGCGGCCAAGTACATCCGCACGGCGCGCCAGCAGGGCTACGAGGGCGCGATCGTTGCGCCGGCGGCCGTGTTCTCGCTTCCGGTGATCGATGAGCAGCTGCAGGGTGTGACCGACGATCTGTACTTCATCGGGGGTGTGTCGCAGGAGGCCGATGACTTCGACGACTTCCAGGCAGCGATGAAGGACGCCGGTGAGGAGGCGGCGGCCAACGAGGCGGCGTACACGGTGTGGCTCGCGGTGCACGAGTTCGCCGAGATCGCCGCGGGACTGCCGGAGATCACCCCGGAGGCCTTCGCCACGGCTCTCTCGCAGACCACGGACCTGGACACCGGCGGGGCCACGCCCCCGCTGGACTTCACCACGCCGGGCGTCGCTCTCGGCGGGCAGGCGCCCAGGGTGTTCAACTCGACCAGCTACGGCCTGATCTACGAAGACGGTGAGCTGAAGCAGACCGGCGACGTCATCGACCCCTTCGGACAGCTGTCCTGACTCGCTGACGGGGCCCACGTCCACATGAGAGAGCGTGGGCCCCGCAACCAGAATCCCGAGCCGATTGTCGGTCAGGGGAAGCCGTCTCGAGCTCATGCCCAGACCAAGCGGTACAGCCTGCGTGACCCGTGGGCCTGTCAGAGGAGTGACCGTGACGCCAGCAGTTGACCGTCTGCGCAAGCTAGCCGGTGGGGGCGGTCGTCCGCCCGTGCCGGCCGGGCGTCGCGCGGACCAGGTCTCCCGAGCCGACCGGGTTGGTCAGTGATGAGCGAATTCCTGCAGTTCCTGCTGCTCGGGCTCGGCGCCGGCGGGATCTACGCCCTCCTGGCGCTCGGAGTCGTCGTCGTCTACCGCGGCTCAGGCGTGGTGAACTTCGCGAACGGCGCGTTCGCCCTCCTCGGCGCGTCGTTCTTCTACGAGCTGCGTGACCGGGTCGGGATTCCCGTCGCCATCCTCGTGGGAATCCTCGCAGGAGTCGTGGCCGGAGTGCTCGTGCAGCTCCTGGTCATGCGGCCGATGCGGCACGCCTCACCGCTCGCGCGGGTGATCGCGACACTGGGACTGCTGACGGTGGCGCAGGAGGCCGCCAAGCAGCGGTACGGGTCGAATGGAATCTTCGTCAAGTCCGTGCTCCCGCAGGATTCGGTCGACGTCACCTCCGACATCTCCGTCGGCGAGGACCGGCTCCTGCTGCTCGCGATCACCGTGGGGTTGTTCGCCGTGTTCTACCTGGTCTACCGCCGGACCAGGTTCGGACTGGCGACCACCGGCGTCGCGGAGAACGAGATCGCGATGTCCAGTCTGGGCTGGTCGCCGAACGTGGTCGCAGCGATCAACTGGGGTGTCGGCGGAGGGGTGGCTGCGCTCGCAGGCGTCCTGCTCGTCCCGATCACCGGTCTCTCTCCGACGTCGCTGACCCTCTCCATCATCCCGGCCCTTTCCGCCGCGCTGGTCGGTGGCTTCTCCTCCCTCCCCCTCACCTTCCTCGGCGGCCTGCTGGTCGGCGTGCTGGAAGCCGAAGCGACGCGATACGTCGACTACCCGGGATCGGCAAGTGCCGCCCCGTTCCTGATCATCGTTGTGATCCTCGTGATCCGGGGCAAGGCGCTACCGTTGCGCAGTCACCTCAACGACCGTCTGCCCCGCATCGGCACCGGACGCATCCGCTGGCAGACGGCGGTCGTGCTCGGGCTTCTGACGCTGATCTCACTGTGGGTCTTCACCGGGGACTGGGCCGTCGCCATGACGACGACCGCCGTTTACGCGCTGATTTGCCTGTCCCTCGTCGTGCTCACGGGATATGCAGGCCAGCTCAGCCTCGCCCAGTTCTCCATCGCGGGAATCGGCGCACTCATCTCGAGCCGGCTCGCGGACTCGGGCGGCCTCCCGTTCCCCATCGCGGCCGTCCTCGGCGTCCTGCTCACGGTTCCGGTCGCATTGCTGGTGGCCCTACCCGCCCTCCGTGCCCGCGGGGTCAACCTCGCGGTCGTCACGCTCGGATTGGCAGTGGTCGTGAGCGCTGTCGTGCTGGCGAACCCGGACATCATCGGGGACGCACTCCACGGCATCGTGGTGCCCGAGCCGAGGATCTTCGGGTTTAGCGTCTTCGCGGTCGACCACCCCGAGCGTTATGCAGCCCTGTCCGTGATCTTGTTCATCATCTGCGCGGTCATGGTGTCCAACCTGCGCCGGGGTCGTGCCGGCCGACGCTTCATCGCCGTCCGCGACAACGAGCGCGCGGCAGCCAGCCTGGGGATCAGCATCGTCGGGGCGAAGATGTACGCCTTCGGTCTTGCCGGCGCCATCGCCGCGGTCGCGGGCGTCCTCACGGCCTTCCGATTCCCGAACGTCCAGTTCGAGCAGTACGACGCGTTCGCCTCGATCGCCGTCGTGCTCCTTGCCGTGATCGGTGGCATCGGCTTCATCAGTGGCTCGATCGTCGGCGCCCTCGGTGCGGCAGGCGCCGCCTTCGAGCTCGTCCTCTCGCGGTTCGTCGACCTCTCCGGCTGGTTCCCGTTCATCGCCGCTGTGATCCTCGTGCTGACCGTGGTGCTCTCACCCGACGGCGTCGTGCATGCCCAGCTCCACGAAGCGCACAAAATTCGGGCGCGGGTCTCGGCTCGACGTGCACGCGGGCGTGCCGCCTCCGCAGCCGAGGAACGTCCGGACCGGGCGTCCGCTCCCGAACCGGTGGAGACCCCCGGCGGCGCCACGCAGGTGGCGGCTGCGCCCGTCAGCGCGGTTCCTCCCCGACACTTCGAGATCCGTAACGTCACCATGCGCTTCGGCGGGGTGACGGCGCTCGAGGACGTCAGCCTGTCCATTGCGCCGGGCGAAGTCGTCGGTCTGATAGGTCCGAATGGTGCCGGGAAGACCACGCTCATCGAGGTGGCCAGTGGCTTCCACCGCTCCTACGAGGGCAGCGTCCTCTTCGACGGCCGCTCGATCGACCGGCTGAACGCGGTGAAGCGGGCCCGATCCGGACTCACCAGGTCCTTCCAGTCCCTCGAGCTGTTCGAGGATCTCGACGTCGATGCGAACATCCGCGCAGCTTGCGATGAGCGATCGCTGCGCAAGGACGTGCTGGATCTGTTCCGCCCGGACCGGTCACGCTTGTCCGCGGCAGGCGTCGCCAGCGTCCGCGAGTTCGAGATGCAGGACGAACTGCGCGAGAAGCCCTCCGACCTGCCTTACGCCCGGCGGCGCTTGGTGGCGATCGCCCGCGCGGTGGCGACGTCGCCGTCGATCCTGTTGCTCGACGAGCCCGCGGCCGGACTCGACGCGAGGAGCACGCGGGAACTCGGCGTCCTCATCCGTCGGCTGGCCGCCGAGTGGGGGATGGGGATCCTGTTGATCGAGCACGACGTGTCGATGGTGCTGAGCACGTGCGACAAGGTGGTCGCGCTCAACTTCGGCAGGGTCGTCGCCAGCGGGACCCCGGAGGAGATCCGTCGTGATCCGCAGGTCATCGAGTCCTATCTGGGCGCGGCCGCGAACGACACCTCAGACGGTGCGCTGGCCGACCAGGATTCTGCGCCCGCCTCCGTCGGCACCACAGAAGGGCGATGACGATGACCTCGACAGGAGAGCTTCAGGGCGCCGCGGCGCCGGGGACTCCTCGCACCGGCGTACTCCGCCTGAAGGTTCGCGGCCTGGCCGCGGGCTACAACGGGGCGGCTGTCGTCAGCGATCTGGACCTGGAGGTGCACGCCGGCGAGGTGGTCGCATTGCTCGGTGCCAACGGCGCAGGGAAGAGCACCACCCTGCTGGCCCTGAGCGGGGTGCTCGCGCCGCTCGGTGGTGAGGTGGAATGGCTCGGCCGGACCCGTATGGCGCCGCTGCACGTGCGTAGCCGCAACGGTGTCGCCTTCGTGCCCGAATCTCGATCGATCATCTCGGGGCTGACGACGGAGGACAACCTGCGTCTCGGCCGCGGTCCGGTCGAGCTCGCCCTGGAGTACGTGCCAGAGCTCAAGAGGCTCATCAAGCGTCGGGCCGGACTTCTGTCCGGCGGTGAGCAGCAGATGCTGACACTCGCGCGTGCCCTTGCTGGTCGCCCCCGGCTCCTGCTCGCCGACGAGTTGTCCCTCGGGCTCGCTCCCATGATCGTGGAACGACTGCTCACGATCGTGCGGCGAGCCGCGGACGAGGAAGGCATCGGCGCGCTCATCGTCGAGCAGCAGGTCCAGAGCGCTCTGTCCATTTCCGATCATGCGTACGTGCTGCGCCGTGGGCGGCTGGTGCTCGAGGGTCCTGCCGCGGAGCTGCACGGTCGGCTGGACGAGGTCGAGTCGCTGTACCTCGCCGACGCCGCGGTGTAGCTGTACGCGGGTGTCTTCTCCGGGCCGGTCCGGCTCGATCTCTACGAGCCGAGCCAGCCCGGCTCGTTCTCTCCGGGCCGGGCCGGACGACTCAGAAGAGGACCTCCCGTTCCACCTGTTGTTCGTCGTTGCGACGTCTGGGCGCGCCCAGGCGCGAGTATGCGGAGGCAAAATGCGCGCGCCATCCGCTTCCGTTGACAATGCTCGAGACTAGTTGGATCCTACATCCAAGCGGCTGTCCAGGGCGCCGATCGCGACGCGCGCGACATCCCTGGTCGGCAGTAGGAGTGGGGGAGTCCCCGCACCCGAAGGTTGCCTCCTGGGTGGACGCCATTCAGGAACTGAAAGGAGATTCGCATGACCAGCACCGCTGAACGGTCCGTGACTTTCTTGCCCGAGCCGGTGCCGGAGAAGGACCTCGAGTTTCTGGTCATCTCGACCGACGACCACCTCGTCGAGCCGCCGACCATGTTTGACGGCCGGATCCCCGCGAAGTTCGGTGACCGTGGGCCGCGCATCATCGAGATGAACGGTATCCAGTCCTGGCAGATAGAGGACTTGGTCCTCCACAACATGGGTCTGAACGCAGTCGCCGGGCGTCCGCCAGAGGAGTGGAACGATGAGCCGACCAACTTCGAGGAGCTCCGCAAGGGCTGCTTCGACATCGACGCGCGCATCCGCGACATGGACCTAAACGGGGTCTACGCCTCGCTGTGCTTCCCCTCCCGTCTCGCAGGCTTCGGCGGGGCGCGGTTCGCGGAGCTGAAGGACCACGAGCTGGGTCTCGCCTGCGTCAAGGGCTGGAACGACTGGTACCACGAGGAGTGGAAGTCCCCCTACCCCGACCGCATCATCGGTCTGCAGATCCCGTGGTTGCTGGACGGCGAGATCGCCGCGCAGGAGATCTACCGCAACGCCGAGCGCGGCGTGCGGGCTGTCAGCTTCCCGGAGATCCCGTCGAAGCTCGGACTGCCGGGCCTGGCGAGCGGGCACTTCGACCCGTTCCTCCGCGCTTGCGAGGAGACGGGAACCGTCATCGCCCTCCACACGGGCTCGTCCGGGTCGATGCGGGACGTCGATGCCGGCGTGATGCCCGAGATCTTCGTCGCGCTGTTCCCCGCCTACGCGCTCGTCTCTTCGCTGAGCTGGCTCTACTCCGGTGTCCTCTCGAAGTTCCCCAACCTGAGGGTCAGCCTGGCCGAGGGCGGCATCGGCTGGGTGCCGATGATCTACGACCGGTTGAAGTACATCGAGACGCACGCCGGCATGGCCCCGGAGTGGGACGGGTGGAAGGACAAGGAGTTCACGCCGTCCGAGGTGTTCGCGCGCAACTTTTGGTTCTGCACCTTCGACGACCCGGCCGGCTTCACTCTGCGCGACCGGGTGGGGATCGACAAGATCACTGTCGAGGTCGACTACCCGCACGCGGACGGCAGCTGGCCCGCCACGCAGCCGGCCCTCCGGGACCTGCTGCGCGACATCCCGCGTGACGAGGTGGAGAAGATCACCTGGCGCAACGCCGCGAAGCTCTTCCAGATCGACGTCCCGGAGGACATCGCGACGGGCAAGCGGGACTACCGCACGACGATCCAGTGGTGACCTGCGGTCGGCACGCTGTGACGTGACGACCGCCCGGTCGAGACGGCCCGTCGGCCGGAGCTGCTGTGACGCAGTTCCGCCGGCGGGCCGTCTGGTCGTCTGAGGGTCAGACTGCCGGCGCGGATCGCTGGCGCCCTGTCTCGCAGTGAATCCAGGATGTACAGTCCGACCGTTCGGCAGGTGTTCCGCACTCCGCTCCCCCCGTGACGCCACGGTCGATGCGCGCCGAGCGCAGCGGGATGCTCGTGCAGCGCGAGGCGCGACGAGCCGAGGGTCCGATGCTTCTGTGCAGCGCGCGAGAAGGAGTTGTGCACCATGGCGGATCGATACGGCCACTGGATCTCGGGCGACTACCGGCCTCCGGTGGACGGCGAGTACCTGGAGGACGCCACCAGTCCGGTGAACGGCGCGGTCGTCGCCACCATCCCGCGCGGAAGTGCGCGGGACGTCGACGACGCGGTCAAGGCTGCTCAGGCGGCGCAGGCCGGCTGGGCCCGCCGCGCGCCGGCCGAGCGGGGTCGGATCCTGACGGCGGTCGGCGCTGCGATGCTCGCGAAGGCCGACGAGTTCATTGCCCTGGAGGAGGCGCAGACGGGCAAGCCGAGCGCCGTCCGCGAGGTGCAGGCGGCTGCCGAGTACTTCACCTACTACGGCTCCATCGTCCGTGCTGGGCACGGGGAGACGATCGACCTCGGCCCGGACATCCTGGCGTTCACGCGGCGTGAGCCCTACGGGGTCGTCGCGGTGATCACTCCGTGGAACGGTCCGCTGAACCAGGCCTCGCGGGACGTGGCGCCGGCCCTCGCGGCCGGCAACGCGGTCGTGCTGAAGCCCTCGGAGTTCACCTCCCTCACCAGCCTCGTGCTGGGGGAGGTCGCCGTCGCGGCAGGACTTCCCGCCGGTGTCTTGAACGTGGTCACCGGTCTCGGACCGGAGGTGGGCGCGCCCCTGGTCGAGCACCCTGCAGTTGACAAGGTGGCCTTCACCGGCTCGGTCGCCACCGGCCGCCGCATTGCCGCCACCGCCGCTCAGCGGCTGATCCCAGTGACGCTCGAGCTCGGCGGCAAGTCCGCCAACGTCGTGTTCGCCGACGCCGATCTCTCCCGTGCTGCCACCCATGTCGCGAACGGCTTCACCGTCAATTCCGGCCAGATCTGCTCCGCGCCGACCCGCCTCGTCGTGCAGCGGGAAATCCACGACGAACTCGTCGATCGGGTCGCGGATGTCGTCGGGAAACTGGAGATCGGCCGGCAGATCGGGCCGATGATCACCAGTGATCAGTTCGCGAAGGTCCAGGAGTACTTCTCCGTCGCCCAGGACGACAAGGCGACACTCCGGCTGGGGGGCGCGGTCGTGAGCCAGCCGCCCTTCGACGCCGGGCGCTACGTCCAGCCGACGATCTACACCGATGTGCAGCCGACCATGCGCATCGCCCAGGAGGAGATCTTCGGGCCGGTCCTGGGTGTGCTGGCCTTCTCCACAGAGGAGGAGGCGATCAGCATCGCCAACGGCACCGAGTACGGCCTGGCGGCGAGCGTCTGGACGCGGGACTCCGGCCGGGCGCTGCGGGTCGCTTACGAGCTGAAGGCCGGCCAGGTCAGTGTGAACGGTGCGCTACTCGGCAACGAAGCGCCGTTCGGTGGCTTCAAGTCCAGCGGCCTCGGCCGGGTTAAGGGCGCCGAGGCACTGCTGACGTACACCCAGCTGAAGACGGTGGGCATCAGCGCCACCTGAGGTCGCGGTGTCCGGCGGTCATCTGCCATGCGATCGAGGAGCCACAGAGCGTCCAGCAGGTCGTGCTGGAGCGAGAAGTCCGAGGAGGACCCGTGGGAGCGTTCGACGGCAAGGTCGTGTTCATCACCGGTGGCGGTCGCGGTCAAGGTCGCAGTCATGCAGTCACCCTCGCCGAGCAGGGCGCGGACATCGTGCTGTTCGACGTGCCCGACCAGATGTCGACGGTGTCCTATCCGCCGGCGAGCGCGGAGGACCTGAAGGAGACCCAGGCGCTCGTCACCGGGCTGGGCCGGCGCTGCCTGGCGATCGAGGGTGACGTGCGGTCGTTCGAGCAGGTCTCCGGGGCGGTCGAGCGCGGCATCGAGGAATTGGGTTCCGTCGACATCATGCTGGCCAACGCCGGGGTGGCCAGCTATCACCAGGTGTCGGCCATGCCGCCGGAGGCGTGGAGCGAGTTGATCGACATCAACCTGACCGGGGTGTTCCACGCCATGCGGGCGGTCCTCCCGCACATGATCGACCGGGGCTCGGGCCGGATCATCGCGACCTCGTCGACGATGGGTCGTGGGGGTGCGCGCAACGGCGGCCACTACGCCGCGTCGAAGTGGGGGATCATCGGGCTCGTCAAGTCCGCTGCCCTGGAGGCCGGTCAGCACGGCGTCACGGTCAACGCGGTCTGCCCGGTGGCCGTGCTCACGCCGCTGATCCAGAACGAGGAGATCTACCACCTGTTCCGGCCCGACCTCGAGAACCCGACGTGGGAGGACTGCAAGGACGGGTTCGCCGCGCTGAACCCCATGGGGGTCTCGCACATCGACGCCCTGGACGTCTCTCACATGGTCGCGTTCCTCGCCAGCGATCAGGCCCGATTCGTCACCGGGGCGGTCTTCGACGTCACGGCCGGGAAGTCGGCCACCTGGACCGGATGAGCGACCGTGGCCGCGGTGCGGCCACGTCGTGAGCGCGTCACGGAACCTTCTCGCGGTAGCTCGTGGCGCTGCTGATCACTGTCCGCTCGACACTGCCGTTCCGTTCCGGGCCTGAGGGAGGAGTCTCCTCCAGGCCCGGACGGAACGGTCGCGGATCGGGTGAGCCGCCGCGCGGTGCGGTGCACGTCGATCCGGGGATTCCACTCGAGCAGAGAAAACCCACATCCAGGACGGAACAGCCAATCCAGTCTTCAGAGAGCCGAGGCGAGTGCGTGATGAGCGGTATGTCCGAGGTGGATCCCGAGGTCTCGTCGGAGACCTTCGGTTTCGACTACAGCGATGCGGACCCGATCGCCGGCAGTCCGCTGTACGACGACACGCTGACAACGCTGGCGGTGGAGGAGTTGCCGGTCGGCGGGCGCACCCTGCTGGCGCTGTCGGATGGTTTCTTCACGATCGACCGGGTGCCCGAGTTCCTCGGCTCGCCGGCCGATCCGCACGGCTTGCACGATGATCTGGTCGCGCAGGGAATGACGCCCCCTCGCGTTCCCGTCGGCGCCTTCGTCTGGCCGGGAGAGCTGAACGTGCTGGTCGACGCGGGGTTCGGGCCGCGCGACGGTGGGGGCGGCATCATGGTCGGCGGCGAACTGCGCCGGAACATGGCGCGCAAGGGGCTGGGGTTCGACGACATCGACATCGTGGCGCTGAGTCATCTGCATCCCGACCACACCGGGTGGCTGGCCGATTTCGAGGGCAATCCGCTGTTCGTCAACGCCCGGGTGGTGATGGGCGCCCAGGACTGGCACCACTTCATGGAGACCGACGAGGCCCAGTTGCCGATCGACGGGTACGTCAAGCGGGCCCTGATGACGCTGGCGGATCAGGGGCGGGTCGATCTGCTCGAGGGGGATGTCGTGGTCGCCCCTGGTATCACGCGGCTCGACGGTGCCGGCCACACACCGGGGCACTCGCTGTACTTGGTGGAGGACGGCGGAGAGCGGGCGATCCTGTTCGGGGACGCGATGTACTGCCCGCAGCAGCTGACCGAGGTGGATTGGATCGCCGGCAGCGACGTGGACCCGCGCGCGGCGCAGCGGGTGCGCGAGCGCTATCTCCGCGAGCTCGACGAGGGGGGCGGTGTGGGCCTGGGGTGCCACTTCCCCGGTCTCAAGGGCGGCCGGGTCCTCAGCGGGGCCTGGCAGTCGGTCTGAGAGCCGCCGACCAGGCGCGTGTCACCACCACCCCGCCGTGAGCGTCCTCGGTCGCCGAGCGCGCCTCGACCAGCGGCATCGATCCCTAGCGGAAGGCGTACCTGATGAGGACACGAGCAGCGCTGCTGATGGACCAGCCGGGCAAGTGGGAGGTGGTCGACACGGTCCTGGACGACCCGAAGGAGCACGAGGTCCTCGTGCGGATGGTCGCCTCCGGTCTGTGCCACTCCGACGACCACCGGGCCACCGGGGACGGCCCGGCACCACACCTCCCGCTGTGCGGCGGCCACGAGGGAGCCGGCGTCGTGGAGGCCGTCGGTGCCGGTGTCGGGTCGCTGGCGGTGGGCGACCACATCGTGACGTCGTTCGTCCCGGCGTGCGGGCGGTGTCGTCCGTGTGCGACCGGTCGGCAGAACCTGTGCCACAACGGCAAGTTCCTGGCCGCCGGGTCGATGCTCGACGGCACGTTCCGCATGCACTACGACGGCAGGGATGTCGCCCGGTCCTCGGCCATCGGCACCTTCGCCGAATGGTCCGTGATGCCGGAGGGGTCGTGCATCAAGGTGCCCGAGCACCTTCCGCTGTCGACCGTGGCGCTCCTGGGGTGCGGGGTGCCGACCGGATGGGGATCGGCCGTCAACGCCGCTGCGGTGAAGCCGGGGCAGGTCGTCATCGTGATGGGTGTCGGTGGCATCGGGATCAACGCGGTCCAGGGGGCAGCCCATGCCGGCGCCGCCCACGTCATCGCCGTGGATCCGGTGCAGTTCAAACGGGACACGGCGTTGCGGCTGGGTGCGACGACCGCCGTCTCCGACATCGCCGAGGCAGCGGAGCTGGCGCGGTCGGTGACCGACGGCCAGGGCGCTGACGCCGCGATCGTCACGGTGGGCGTGGTGACCGGGGAGCACATCGGCCAGGCCTTCGACGCGATCGGCAAGGACGGTGTCGTGGTGGTCACCGGCACCGGATCGGCGGCCGAGGTCGGCGTGCCGGTGAACCCGTTCAAGCTGGCCATGTACCAGCAGCGCATCCAGGGCTGCCTGTACGGCATGTGGTCGCCGGCCGCGGCGGTGCCGGTGCTGCTGCACATGTACGAGCAGGGGAAGCTCGCGCTCGACGAACTCGTCACCCGGACCTACACGCTGGACGAGGTGAACACCGGCTACGACGACATGCACGCCGGCACCAACATCCGCGGGGTCATCACCTTCGACTGAGCCGTCCGGTCGCGGTTCCTGCCGTCCGACGGTCGCCCTGGAGGGATCCCGCGGGGTCGGGCTAGCGCACGGATGGAGCCGGTGACTTCCCCAGCCGACGCGCCGCCTGCATCGGCGCCGGCTGTCCTCCGTGTCAGGATCGCCGGAAACGTCGTCTGCTGCGCGAGGGACCTGATGGAACGGTGGATGTCATGACGGATCACCACGTTCGGTGCCGGGTCGACGCCGGTGTCGCCACGGTCACCCTCTTGCACCCCTCGCTGACGCGAGCGGTCCGCGTCGACCTTCTGGGTGCCCTCGCAGGCTTGGCGGACAGGGACGACGTCAGCGTGGTCGTGCTCACGGGCAGCGGCCGGGTCTTCTGCGCCGGCCAGGACCTGCACGAGCACGGAGCGACCCTGGAGGCGGACCCCGGGACGGCGTTCGAGAGTCTGGATGAGCACTACGCGCCGGTGATCCGGACGCTGTCCGGAATGCCGCAGCCCGTGGTCGCCGGCATCAACGGCAGCTGCGCCGGCGGCGGTCTAGGACTGGCGCTCGCTGCCGACATCCGGGTAGCGGCAGCGGGGGCCCGGTTCGCCCTCGCTTTCACGGGAATCGGGCTGGCCCCTGACTGCGGCGTCTCGGTCCTGCTGGCGCGGGCGGTCGGCGCGGCCCGGGCCAGTGAGCTGGTGCTGCGCAACCGGACATTCACCGCTGAGGAGGCCGCTGCCTGGGGGTTGGTGGGTACGGTGGTCGCTGCTGCCGATCTGCCGAACACCGTGCAGTCCGTGGCCGCCCAACTGGCCGGCGGCTCCGCCCCGGCACTCGCCGCGTCCAAGCGCCTGTTGCGGGACGGATGGGATCGGACGCTGGACGCCTCGCTCGCGGAGGAGCGGCGCGTCCAGCAGACGCTGGGGGAGACGTCCTACCATCGGGCGGCCATCGCAGAGTTCGTCGGAGGGCGTCGATCCGACCGGCGGTGAGCCGGATCCGGTACGACCCGGTCGGGCCGGAGCCGGCCCGCAGTGGTCTGCTTCGGAGCGCCCGGAGGCAGTAGCGCCCGAGGTCGCTGGGAACCGGGAAGTCGAGCAGGCGGTGGCGAAAGACCGGCCCGTCAGGGTGCCGGTGGCTGCGACTGCCCGTAGCTCCACACGCTGGCCATGGCCTGGTCGACCAGCTCGGGAAAGGATCGCGTCCCGAGGCCGGCGGCGGTCCCGCGCGCCGCGCTGAGTGGGCAGTCCCCGGCCGCCCAGGACGCGAGACACGGAGCGGGCCGGCACGCCGAGTTCGACGGCGAGCCAGGCCGGGCCGCGGCGCTCCCGGCGCCGGAGCTCGACGATGCGCTCTCCCACCTCCGCCGGGGCGCGCCGCGGGCTGGTGTGTGGGCGGCTGGACCGGTCCACCAGCCCGGCCTCGCCCTCGGCTTCGTAGCGGGTGATCCAGGTCCGCACGCGCTTGCGTGAGATCCCCATCGCCGCCGCGATGTGCGCCTGCCGCCATCCGGCCCGATACCGGGCAACGATCAGCAGCCGGCCGTGAACGGTCGTGCGGGCGTTGCCGTGAGCCACGAGAACCTCCGAGCAGGTGTTGGGCCTTCGACAAGCCACACCCCACTCGGAGGTTCTCCCTCGTTCAAGCCCCGACCGCTGTCACCAGCGTCCTGGCTCGGTACACCTAGGTCGCCCGGAGGACGTGATGTCGTCCCCGTCGGCACGTTGGCGCGGGTCGCCGCACCACTCGGGGACGCCGGCGCCACCGCGTATGGGGCGGCGAACCTGATGCTGCACGCGGCCCGCGACAACGGGTACGTCGTCGTCATCGGCGTCGGTGGACCCGGGCCCTACGCCCTGTAGTTGCTCCGGCTCAAGACCACGGCCACCGTCATCGCCGTCGACATGGCCGACCGACTCGAGCACGCCGGCGAACGGGGCGCCCACGTCACGGTGCCCACGATGAGAAGGCCGCGGCGACGATCAACGAGCTCACCGGCGGGGACGGTGTCGATGGGGTCCGCGACCCCGGGGGCATCGGCGCGACTACCAGCTCTCCGCGGCCGTCACCCGGTCGCGAGGCAGGCTGGTACTCGTCGGAACCGGAGGTGGCACCGTGCCGTTCGGCTTCATGGCGGGAGGGCCGCGTACTCCACGCATGCCAGCTGCACGCCGGCCGCGCTCGCCGACCTGGTCTTCATCGCCGGAACGCGGGCTGCCCGTCGTCGACACCGTCAACTACACGTTCGACGACCTGGAGCGTGCCTACGACGACCTGCGCGCCGGGCGGATCGTCAGTCGACGGGCACATTGACCCCCAGCTCACCGGTTGCGGTCTCGCGGGCGTGACCTCGAGGTCGAGGAGTTGCCGCGAGACCGCAACCGGCGGCGTGCTCACTCCGGCAGGTCGAGCCAGGCGTCCACCTGGACGATGTTGCGCTCTGGGTCGTAGAACAGCGCCGTCCGCACGGCGGCGGGCCCGTCGTAGGCGTTGGCGGGACCGTCGTTCGTGTTCGGGCCGCTCAGGCACTCGTAGCCCAGCTCCTCGGCACGCGCGACGACGGCGTCGACGTCATCGACCTCGAAGGCGACGTGGTCGAATCCGATTTCCTGCAGCGGGGTGGCCGAACCCTTCATCTCCCGCTTGCTCTGGCCCAGCACGATGTAGGCCGCGCCCGGGCCCTCCTCCCACCGGAGGTAGACCTCTCGCCGGCTGTACTCGACGCGTTCGCCGTCGGCGCCACTGTGCGCGGAGAAGGAGTGCTCGCGGTCGATCGAGACCTTCAGGCCGAGGAGGTCGCGGTAGAACGGCAGCACCTTCTCGATGTCGCGGACTTGGACGGACAGGTGCGAGAAGCCGGTAACGCTCATCGGAAACCTCCATGGGACAAGGGGGAACGTTGGACAGTCGTGGTCGACGAGATCGCTTGGGCACCTGCGCCGCGTGGTGGGCCGCCACCGCCGTTAGGACGGCGGGGCGACCGGCCGGATCGCTCAGGCTTCCTTGGCGTCGTCAGCCGGCAGGACGCCGGCCGCCTTGAGGTCACGTGCGGCCTCGGCGAGGACTAGCGAACACTCGACGCCGGTCGGCATGCCGGCGTACATGGCGACCTGCCGGAAGACCTCGGCGAGCTCCTCCTCTTGGAAGCCGCCGCGGAGCAGGCCATGGCACCGGGACCGGAACGAGCGCTCGCGCCCCACGCACGCCAGGATCGCGATGTTCACGAGCATCCGCTCGCGGACGCTGAGCTGATTGGTCTCACCTTTGAAGACCTCGCGCTGGGGAACCGACATGTCAGACTGCAGCTTCGGCCACCATGGGGCGTCGAGCAGCGGCTTCATCACAGCCATGCTGATCTCGTCTCCGTAGACCCATTTCAATAGCGCCGCGTCGTCGGTAGCCATGTCACCCCTCGATGATTCGTCCATGCCCACCCGGGCCTGGATCCAGGATGGACGATAACATCCCGGTGAGCTGGGTCACGAAGACAGCCGAGCCAGACGATGAGGTCACAACCGTGGATGCCTCGAACGCTCCCTTGGCCGGGCAGGTCTCCTTCGTGGCAGGGGCGAGCAAGGGCATCGGCAAGGCGATCGCCATCGGCCTGGCCGAGGCCGGAGCCACGGTTGCGCTTACCGGCCGGGCCGAAGGCACCGGGCCGGGGACGGCCGGGAAAACAGCGCTGGAGGTCCAGGCCGTCGGTGGTACGGCCCCTCCCGCTCGTCTGCGACGTCCGCAACGGGACCCAGGTCGAGGCCGCCATCGAGGCGTGCGTGTCCGAGTTCGCCCGGCTGGACGTGGTCGTCAACAAAGGCGGGCCTCTTCTGGCCGGGTGAAACGGTCCAGTCCAAGTCCCTCGGGCGCTGGGACGAGACGATCGCCACGCACATCCGGGGCCCGTTCCTATGTGCGCGCTACGCCATCCCGCACCTGTCGGCCGACGGCGGCAGCATCATCAACATGTCCTCGACCGCTGGCGATCCGACGTACGGAGGGGGCCGGCTCATCAGCCACGCCGTGGGCAAGGCCGGCATGGAGCAGCTCACGCGGGCCTGGCGATCGAGCTCTACGACCGCAACATCAGCGTCAACTCCATCCGGCCCATGAGCCTCCTGACCGAGAGCGCCGCGAAGCACACCACCGACCCGGAATGGCTTGCCACATTTGTCCCGCCGTCGGCGATCAACCCGGCCATCGTCCACCTGGCCCAGTGCCGGACCGAGTTCACCGGCAACGTCGTGAACCGAACCAACTCGTCGACGGCCGCTTCGCCACGGTCGTGGCCCCCGGCGTCAAGCTGCCCGGGCGGACCTGACGGCGGACCGAGGCCACGACCCACCCGATCAGGCTGCTCTCAGCGGGTCTCGTCCCCGACGGCCTCGGCGGACAGCACGACGTCGCCATGCTGATTGCGCGTCTCCAGGACGAGCGAGATCGAGCCCGAGGGAGCGGAACCAGCAGCCGGGCGAGTCGCGACGACCTCCGTCGTCAGGGTGTCCCCGAGCCACACGGGCGCACGCATCCGCGCCGAATAGCGGCGCAGGTTCTCCGTCGCGACGGCAGGCGAGATCGCCCGTGCCGTGACGCCCATGGTCCACATCCCGTGCGCGAAGACGCCGTCGTAGCCGGCGGTGCGGGCTACTTGATCGTCATGGTGCATCGGGATGTAGTCGCCGGAGGCGCCGGCGTACATCACCAGATGGCTCAGGGTCACCTCGGGCACGACGATCTCGGACCAGGTCTCCACGGTCCCGGCGTCTTCCCCGGCGGCCGCGCCGTCCGCCGGGACGCCTGCTGACGTGTCCGGGCGCTGCTCCTTCGCCGGCGCGGCCGGCTCCGCCTCGGTGGTGGGGGGGATCATCACCTTGAGCCAGCAGGTCGTCGCCACACGCTCGCCGTCGGAGTCGGTGAACGCGGTGAGGTGCTCGGTGAAGTTCAGCCGGCCGGTGCTGCCGGGGCGGCTCCACGTCCGGCCGATCCCGGTCTCCACCGTCAGCACCTCACCGATCCGGGGCGGACGACGGAACTCGAAGGTCTGCTGGGCGTGGAAGCCGCGCCGCTGGGACGTGGCCTCGCCGGCCTCCTTGGGGACCGGCCGCACCGGGTACGTCACGCCGGGGACGGGGCGCCGCGGGCAGAGCGGATCGAAGACGTCGGCGCCGACCAGGAACGTGGGGGCCGGTGTTCGCGCGGCGACGTCGGTCAGTCCCGGCTGGTCCTTGCCCAAGGGGATCTCTCCGACGGCTCGCGCGAACTGCAGCACCTGGCCGACCTCGACCGGGAACTGGTATGTACGCGAATCCGTCACCGTCACCGATTCCAGTTCCGTCGGGGCCGACGCCTGCCTGGTGTTGGTCACTGGTGGTCTCCTGTCTCGGTTTCAGCAAGCGCTTCGTCGGGCGGGCGGCCGGAGACGGAACTACCGGGTGAGGACGACCTTGCCGAAGAAGTCGTCGCTCTCCAGGTGGGTGTGGGCGGCCACGATCTCGGCCAGCGGGAACACGCGGTCGACGATCGGGGTGACCGACCCTTGGGCGACCAGCTCGAGCAGGCCGCTCAGGTGGCGCCGGATCTGCCCGTCGTCGGGGCGGCCGACGCCCGCCACCGTTAGTCCCTTGGCGAAGACCTGTCCCAGGTGCAGCGAGACTCGATGGCCGGCGGTGACCCCCGTCGTCACGAAGCGACCCCCCGGCGCCAGGCTCCCCATGGCCGCGTCCCATACCGGCGTGCCGACGTGGTCGAGGACGACGTCGACTCCGCGGCCGCCGGTGATCTCTGCCACCCGCGCCGTGACGTCCTCCGTGTAGTGGTTGATCGCGGCGTGTGCCCCGAGCTCCACCGCGCGGTCGCACTTCCACTGCGAGCCGGCGGTGGCGATCACGAAGCAGCCTGCCGCGCGAGCGATCTGCATGCCGAAGCTGCCGACCCCGCTGCCTGCGGCGAACACGAGCACCCGCTCGCCCGGCCGGATCCTGGCGAGCTCCACCAGGGCGGCCCAGGCGCTCCGGCCCGCCGTGGGGATGGCCGCGGCGCGCTCCATGGAGCACCCGGCCGGGAGGGGGAAGGTGAGGACGTCCGAACAGGCAACACGTTCCGCATGTGCACCGCGGCCGCCGCGGGCGACGGCGACGACGTCGTCGCCCGGCGCGACCCCGGTCACGCGCGGACCCACCTCGACCACGGTGCCGGCCACGTCGCGCCCACCGACCTGCCGCCCCGTCCTGACCACCCCGTGCGAGCCCTCGCGGCTGTAGATGTCGAGACGGTCGAGGGAACTCGCGGCCATCTCTACCAGGACGTCATGGTCACTCAGCGTCGGCGCATCGATCTCGCCGTACTGCAGGACGTCGACAGCGCCGACGTCATCGTGGAATGCGCCAAGTATCAGCTACTCCTGCGGCCAATCTGTCGACCGGGTCGTGTATCGGGGATTCACTCAGGCCCGCGTATCGGCCACTCTGTAGGCGGAACGCAGGGGTTTCGCGCACGGCCTCTCTGCAGACGGCGGTCGCCAGGAAGCCGATGAACAGAACGGATCCTGGATACCAGAAGGTTGCGTCGTGCACCAATGGGCGCCTGTGCGGGTCGGCGCGGTGGCTCCGCCCCGCCGACCGACCGGTCGGAGGCGTTTGCATCCCGAGGCCGAGGCCGAGGCGGGGGGCGGTGCGCTGTGAGGGAGTGGGGCCCTTGCGTGCACGGAACGGCCGGCTCGCGGGGAGCCGACGACGCGCCGCCAATTCACGGGAGCTGGCTCCTCTGACGGCTCAGCGAGTCGGGGTCGGGCAGGAGTCGGACCAGCATCCACACGACCACGATGTGGACGACATCCTCGATGGTCGGGCGAGCGACCTCGTGGAAGCGTCGTCGTCCTATCCGAACAGCACAGTCCCGACACGGTGCATCTGTCGGCTTCGCCGCCGCGGAACGTCGCGCCCACAGCGGTTCCTCGAGGCGGGTCGCCGTCACAGAGGTTTGCACAGGGACGTCGTCGCGCGTCTCATTGCGTCATGGAGCTCATCCGATCCGACCAGGTCGACGACCTCATCGCCGCGGTACCTGCGGGTCAAGGTCTGTCGGTGAACTGGCTGGCCGGACCTGCCAACGTCGACGCCCTCGACGTGGGCTTGGTGACCCTGGACCAGGGGGCCGCCGCTCGGCCGCACTCGCACGACGGCGGGCAGCTCATCGTCGTCGTCTCCGGTAACGGCTGGGTCGAGACCGCGGGCGACCGAGTCTGGATCGGTCCCGGCGACGTGGTCATCACGCCACCGGACGAACTCCACACCCACGGTGCGGCCGACGATGGCCCGATGGCCCACCTGACGGTCACGACCGGCGGGTTCAAGCGGCCATCCCAAGACTCACCGGAGATCCGCGCCGCGGGCCTCCGCTCCGTGAGGAGAGAAGAGCATCAGAATTAGCCGGCACCGATCTGACGGCAGCCGCACCACAGGCGGCGATCGAGTTCACGCGCCCGGTCAGCTCCCTACAGGAGTGCCTGCCGGGATCGTGGAGGCCGTCGGCGCGGACGTCGAGCGGGTCGCCGTCGGCGACCGTTTGGCCACGACGTCCATCCCGGCGTGCCGCGTGTGTCCCTTCTGCCCCTCCGGTAGGCCAGATATCTGCGACCACGGCCGCCACGCCGGGACGGGGCGGCTGGCCGACGAGACCCACTGGTTCCACGCCGGTGACGAGGAGCTGGGCGCCTTCTGCGCGCTGGGCGCCTTCGCCGAGCGGATGGTCGTCTCCGAGTACTCGGTGCTGCCGCTGCCTGACGAGATCGACTTCGACTTGGCCGCCGTACCGACCGGCTGGGGTAGCGCGGTGCGCGCGGCCAAGGTCCAGCCCGGTGACACCGTCGTGGTGCTCGGGGCCGACGGGGTCGGGCTAACCCTTTCCAGGGTGCCGCGCTCTCGGGCGCGGCCGCGTCGTGGTCGCCGACCCGAACTCCTTCAAGCGCAAGAGCGCGATGGACTTCGGCGCAATGCACGTCTTCGGGGACGCCGGTGAGGCGGCGGCCTTCCTGGTCGAGGCCACGCCGGGACTCATGGCCGACCACGCGATCGTCACCGTCGGCGTGCTCGAGGCAGCCGACGTCGACGCTGCGGTGGGCCTCGTCGCCCATGCACGATATCGCCAATGGTCTGGGGGTACTACTGCCGCGGAAAGCCGTGCGAAATGCCGGACCAGGACGACCAGCCGTTGGGGAGCCGCCTTCGCCGAGTTCCCGACGGCGGGCGTGTCGGCACTGGCTGTAGCGGCGGTGTGGGGTAGGGAAACCCGGTCCACAATGTATCCTGGACACAGTTCTGGGACGAGGATGGACGTCGGGTGAAACGGCAGCACATCTGCCGGTCCTCGGGGCCTGGGTTTGCTCGCATAGGAGGTCGGCAGGGTGGTCGTAGACGCTGGACATCCCCCGGCGCTGCAGCCAGGGCAGCGGCTGACGTGTGGGGAGGGCGTGACCGACGTCGTGGTCGTTCGGGCCGCGAAGCGCCCTGTCGTGCTCGAGTGCGCGGGCCGGGAGATGGTCCCCGGGCCGTACGTACCCTGTTCGCAGCGGTCCGTGGGATCCCGCACGGTGGTGGGCGCAGTCGCCGGCGAGGTCTACCGGGACGAGCGGTCGGGACTCGAGGTGCGTTGCACGCAGTCAGGACCCGGATCGCTCACCGTGGACGGCCGCTTGATGACCCAACTCCCTCGTCCTCGGTTCCTGGTGCGCCGCGGCCGGCGGATTCCCTGAACCGTGCGCCGGAGGGCCGACGTCGGCCGCATACGTCGTCGCCCGTTCTCGGTGGATCACGTGGACGAGGTGCCTGGTCCTGCTGGGGTCGCGAGGTCTTCAGGCCCGGGTGGTGGCGACGCTCGCGACGGTGGCGCACGTGCGGGCGCTCGGCGATGACAGATCGCGCAGGTTTGCGGTGGGGGGGCGGGGCGAATTCCCGACGCGGCTCACGCGGCGGGGGCACCCGTCGTTCGAGCGACGGAGATGTGCGCTGAGGTCGTCCTGGACGACGACGCATCGGCGGCGCTCCCGAGACACAACCACAGCACCGCTACTGCTGCGCTCCAGCTGTGAGCGCGATGGTCGAGCGGCAAAGGTCCACAGCGGTACCCGCCGGATGCCCGCGGGTGTCCGCGACGTGAGAGGCCTGGCTCCATGTTCACGGTGGTGCTGCGCTGCGGAACCGTGCTCAGATTCCCGACCCGGAACCCAGCCCCGAACCTGGTGCGCTGGTCCCGTGCCTCCGCCACGGCTATTGCATGGTTGGCGCGCCGGACAGCGCGGATCGACCCACCGCTTCGTCGACCCGGGCGATGCGTGTCCGGTCCTCGACGCCGTCCGTCCGCCGAACACAGGAAGAACTACTGACCTGGCTGCAAGGCCATGAGTCGGCCTCGGTGGGGGCGCTGCGACAGCGGGGATTCACCTTCCGGTTGATCGCAGCAGCCGAGTGGGACGGCCTGGTCGACGTCGACCTCCTCGCAGGGCGGGTCGCTCTCGTTCGATCCTCCCGGCCCCCATGACCCCCGCGACCGACCGGCGCCCGCCCATCACCCGCTTGACCAACCTGTCCGGGCAGTACAGCAAGCACTGCCGAGATCTGAGAGGACGGCCGCGGCGCTGTCGGTGTCCGTGGGTGACAGCAAGACTGACGGTTGACTGACTGGATCCTGGATGTAAGATTCTCGCACGGTGGAAATGGCGTCCGATGTAGGTGTGCGGTCGGCTGGGTCTGATGTCCCTTCCACTTCGGATGCCGAGACCCGCGACGGAGGTGTTCGGCCGACGCACATGCGGCCGTCGGCCCGCTGACCTGAAGGACATCCCGTTCCGACGTGTGAGGTGGAGTACCGGTTGGAAGCGACGTCGGTGGGGCTGCTCCTGTTCCGCTTCGCCCTGGGAGTGGTCTTCCTCGCCCACGGCTGGAACCACATCTTCGGCGGCGGCAAAATCCAAGGGACGTCCCGGTGGTTCGCGAGTCTCGGCATGCGGCCCGGTGCGCTGCACGCCTGGCTGGCCAGTCTCACCGAGCTCGCGGCGGGGGTGCTGCTGATCGCGGGGCTGGCGACGCCGCTGGCCTGCGCCGGAGTCGTCGGAACGATGGTCGTGGCGTGGGTAGCCAACCATCGAAGGAACGGCTTCTTCATCTTCCGTCCCGGCGAGGGCTACGAGTACGTCATGACCCTGACCTTTGCCGGGATCGGCCTCGCCGGCATGGGAGCGGGGGACTGGTCGCTCGACCACGCTCTCGGCTGGTTCCAGCCTCCCGGCTGGTGGGGACTGGGGATCGGTCTCGTCGGTGGGGTCGGGGGTGCCGCGGCGCTGCTCGCCGTGTTCTGGCGGCCACGGGTCGCGGAGCGGGCGTGACCGGCGACCGCCTCCGCAGTCCACGTCCGGGGCGATTCGTCCGTGCTGGCGATCTTCTGCATGTGTCGTCACGCAGGGGTCGTGGCTTCTTCGCCGTTCAACCTAGGAGGACCAATGACCAGGGCTCGTGAGGGCGTCGCCGAGGATGCGGCGAGCCGCGACCGGGTGGTGATCCGCTTCGCCGGTGACTCCGGCGACGGGATGCAGCTCACCGGTGACCGGTTCACCGCGGAGGCGGCGGCGTTCGGCAACGACCTCGCGACGTTCCCCAGCTTTCCCGCCGAGATTCGGGCGCCGCACGGCACGCTGGCTGGGGTCTCCAGCTTCCAGCTGCACTTCGCCGACCACGACATCCTCACGCCGGGCGACCGGCCGGACGTGCTGGTGGCGATGAACCCCGCCGCCCTCAAGGCCAACGTGGGTGACCTGCCCGCCGGTGGCGTGCTGATCGTGGACGCCGACGAGTTCACGCCGCGGAACCTGGCGAAGGTCGGCTACGAGGCCGATCCGTTGGAGGACGGCTCTCTGTCCGCGCACACGGTGCACCGGGTGGCCATGACGTCGCTGACCACGGCCGCGCTGGCCCCGCTGGGCATCGGCAAGAAGGATGCCGAGCGCAGCAAGAACATGTTCGCCCTGGGGCTGCTGTCGTGGATGTACTCCCGGCCGACCGAGGGCACCGAGCGCTGGCTGCGCGACAAGTTCGCCAAGCGCCCGGAGATCGCCGAGGCCAACGTCGTCGCCTTCCGCACCGGCCACGCCTACGGCGAGACGACGGAGACCTTCGCCGGTCCGGTCGTGGTCGCCCCGGCGGTGCTGCCGGACGGGACCTACCGTCAGGTCACCGGGAACACCGCGCTGGCCTACGGGATCGTGGCCGCCGGGCGGCGGTTCGGCCTGCCGGTGTTCCTCGGCAGCTACCCGATCACCCCGGCGTCGGACATCCTGCACGAGCTGTCGCGGCTGAAGCGGTTCGGCGTGACCACGTTCCAGGCCGAGGACGAGATCGCCGGCATCGGCTCGGCGATCGGCGCGGCCTACGGCGGGGCGCTGGGGGTGACCACGACGTCGGGCCCCGGCATCTCGCTCAAGAGCGAGGCGCTCGGCCTGGCGGTGATGATCGAGCTGCCGCTGCTGGTGATCGACGTGCAGCGCGGCGGTCCCTCCACCGGGCTGCCGACCAAGACCGAGCAGTCGGACCTGCTGCAGGCGCTGTTCGGCCGCAACGGCGAGGCGCCGGTGCCGGTGGTGGCGCCGTCGTCACCGGCGGACGCGTTCGACGCCGCCCTGGACGCCGTCCGCATCGCCGTCACCTACCGGACGCCGGTGCTGCTGCTCTCCGACGGGGCGATCGCCAACGGGTCGGAGCCGTGGCGGCTGCCGGAGGCGGCCGACCTGACGTCCACGCCCGTGTCGTTCGGGACCGAGCCCAACGGCCCCGACGGTGAGTTCCTGCCCTACGCCCGCGATCCCGAGACGCTCGCCCGGCCGTGGACGGTCCCGGGCACCCCGGGGCTCGAGCACCGGGTCGGGGGGCTGGAGAAGGCCGACGGCACCGGCAACATCTCCTACGAGCCGGACAACCACGACCGGATGGTCCGGCTGCGCCAGGCCCGGATCGACGGCATCGCGGTGCCCGACCTGGAGGTCGACGACCCGGTGGGGCCCGACGGTCGTACCGCCGAGGTGCTGGTGCTCGGCTGGGGCTCGACCTACGGGCCGATCGGCGCGGCCGTGCGCCGGCTGCGCCGCGAGGGCGTCGCCGTGGCCCGCGCCCACCTGCGCCACCTCAACCCGCTGCCGGCCAACACCGGGGCGGTGCTCGAGCGCTACCGCACCGTGGTGGTCCCCGAGATGAACCTGGGCCAGCTGGCCTTCCTGCTGCAGGGGCGGTTCGCCCGCCAAGTCGTTTCGGTGACCAAGGTCGCCGGGATGCCCTTCGGCGCCGAGGAGCTCCAGGAGCTGCTGCGCCCCCATGTGAGCCCCCACGTCAGTCCCTCTGCGAGCGATCTAATCGGAGTCCGGCGATGAGCACGATCGACCTCGGGATGCCGGTCCTCGGCGGGCTGGACCTCGTGCCCACCGCCGAGGACGTGCAGAAGGCCAAGGACTTCACCTCCGACCAGGAGGTGCGCTGGTGCCCCGGGTGCGGTGACTACGCCGTGTTGGCCGCCGTCCGGTCATTCCTCCCGACGCTGTCCATCAAGCGGGAGAACACCGTTTTCGTGTCCGGGATCGGCTGCTCGTCGCGCTTCCCGTACTACCTGGACACCTACGGGATGCACTCCATCCACGGCCGCGCGCCGGCGATCGCCACCGGCCTGGCCGTCTCCCGGCCGGACCTGTCGGTGTTCGTGGTCACCGGGGACGGCGACGCGCTGTCCATCGGCGGCAACCACCTGATCCACGCGCTGCGCCGCAACGTCAACATCACGATCCTGCTGTTCAACAACCGGATCTACGGCCTGACCAAGGGCCAGTACTCGCCAACCTCGGAGGTCGGGAAGGTCACCAAGTCGACCCCGATGGGCTCGCTGGACCACCCGTTCAACCCGGTGTCGCTGGCGCTGGGCGCGGAGGCGACGTTCGTCGGCCGGGCGATGGACTCCGACCGCAAGGGCCTGACGGCGGTGCTGGAGGCCGCCGCCCGGCACCGCGGCGCGTCGCTGGTGGAGATCTACCAGGACTGCCCGATCTTCAACGACGGCTCCTTCGACGTGCTGCGCCGGCCCGACGACTCCGAGGCGCGGGTCATCCCCGTCGTCCCGGGCCGGCCGATCACCTTCGGCACCGACGGCCGCTGGGCCGTCGTGCGCCGCGGCTTCGGCCTGCGGATCGCATCCACCGGCGAGGTGGCGGCCGAAGCGATCGTGGTGCACGACCCCGCCGACCTGGAACTGTCGTTCGCGCTGTCCCGGTTGAGCGACCAGAACCTGGACCACGCGGTCTTCGGCGTGCTGCGGCAGGTGCAGCGCCCCACCTACGACGACCTGACCCGCGCGCAGGTCCAGCAGGCGGTCGAGGGCGGCGGGGACGACCTGCTCGCGCTCCTGCACGGCACCGACACCTGGACCGTCCGCGACGGCGCGGTCCTCCCGCACGCGACGACTGGAGAGAGCACCCGATGACAGGCGTCGTGGGTCGCAGACACCCGGTCCCTCCGCCCGAGCCAGACCCTGGACCCCTGCAGATGCCTGTCGCCTGGTGAGGGTGAGCCCTCATCGGGGAGGCAGCGGGGGCGGGAGGAGTAAGCGGACCTGTCGTAGCACCTTGGGCCGTGTGGCAGCGGGTCATGTCGACGTCGCTGGGCAGAGGACATTTGCCCAGGGTCGCCGCACACTGCCGTGAGGGTGGGACGCCCCGGGAAGAGCTTCGCAACGGGGCCCCGGGCCGGGACGTACGGCGCTCTGTCAACGACGGCCCAAAGTTGACCCCTAAGCGAGGGGCAGGACTCCCTCGCTTACGCAGCCGCCGGCGCCGGGCGGGCGCCACGCACCAGCCGACCCGGAAGGGAGCCCGTCGGTTCCCCCTCCCGGTGGGTGACCATGCCGCCGACGATGGTGGCGACATAGCCGTTGGCGCGCTGAAGCATCCGGCGACCGCCGGCCGGCAGGTCGTGGACGACCTCCGGCATGTACAGCTGCAACCGCTCGTAGTCGATGACATTCAGATCGGCCCGGTAACCCGCCAACACGTGGCCGCGGTCGTTCAGGCCGACGGCCTCGGCCGTCTCGGCACTCAGCGCGCGGATCGCCGCCGGCACACTTAGCTTCGGACCGCGCGTCCGGTCGCGGGTCCAGTGCGACAACATGGTGGTCGGGTAGCTGGCGTCGCAGATCAGTCCCAGGTGGGCTCCGCCGTCACCTAGGCCGAGGACGGTGCCCTCGTGGTTCAGCATCTCGTAGGAGGCGTCCAAGCTGCCGTACGCGTAGTTCTGCCCTGGCTGGAAGATCAGCCGCCGTCCGCCGTCCTGCAGACTGAGGTCGTAAGCGAGCTTCTGCGGCGTCGTTCCTGCTTCGGCGGCCCGGGCAGCGAGGCTGTCCTCCGGCCCGGGCTCGTAGTTCACGGGGTCCCCGAATTCGAAGCGCTGTTCCCACCTCGCCGACCGGTCGTCCCCCGCCTCGGTGAGGATCGCGGCCCGCACCTCGGGGCGGTGCAGCATGGCGATGCGGTCGTCGAACGGCAGATCTGCGAGCGCCTCGTACGAGGGGCATCCGCTGAAGGGGCTGAGCGTGACCTCGTGCCCGAGTACGACTCCGGCGGCCCGGCATGCAACCTGGGCGCGGATCGGTAGCCCGTCGACGCGAGCTTGCTCGGTCTGCTCGAGCGGTTGGCGCCAGCCCTCGGGGTCGCTGTGCCTCTGGTTGAGCGAGAATGACAGCGGCCGACCGCTCTCGAACACGATTCGTCGGAACAGGGCGAACTCCTGCTCCACGTCGGCCAGCTGGTCGAAGTCGGTGGGTATCACTTGGAACACGCCGGATCCGCTTTCGGCCATCGCCCTGGCGATGGCGAGCAGCTCTTCGGCATCCGCACCGACAGTGGGGATGGGCTCACCGTCAATGCTTCGATGATGCAAGGCGCGGGAAGTACCGAACCCAATCGCCCCCGCTGCCATGGCCCGGCGGGTCAGCGCCGCCATCTGGACGATGTCGTCATCGGTGGCGGGTTCCCGGTCGATGGCCCGCCGGCCCATGGCGTACACCCGCAGCGCCGAGTGCGGCAGCATCACGGCGACGTCCACGTCGTGGTCACGCGCAGCGACCGTGTCCATGTACTCCTCGAACGTCTCCCACGTCCACGGTAGGCCCTCGACCATGACCACCTCGGGAATGTCCTCGACCCCGGCCATGAGCGCGACGAGGTCCTCGCGGTCCGCTGGACGACAGGGCGCGAAACCCACGCCGCAGTTGCCAGTGACAACGGTGGTGACGCCGTGCTCCGAGGACGGTGACAATCGGTTCTCCCAGGTCACCTGGCCGTCGTAGTGCGTGTGGATGTCGACGAAGCCCGGCGTCACCAGCAGACGCGATGCGTCGATCTCCGCCCGTCCTCGGCCCAGGTGGCGGCCCACGGCGACGATGACACCGCCGTCGACCGCGACATCGGCCTCGAACGGCTCCGCACCCGAGCCGTCGACCACCGTGCCGCCTCGAATCAACAGGTCGTACTCCGTCGCCATTCTTCCCCTCATTCCGTCGTGCCGCAGCAGTGGGGCACTACGTCTGCGAGTTGTGGATTCAGTTGGAGTGCCGCACCCCGTCGTCGCAGATGGCTGCGATGCGGAGGCCTCGGTCATGGGCCCCCGGGAGTGCTGGTCGACTGGAGGCGGCGAGCGACGCGCGGCCAGTTATGGCGCAGGTTACACAGGTCGTGTCCAGGATTCAGGCTTCTACGCACTATGGGCCTGTCACAGTGGGCAGTTGGTGGCGACAACCAGTGGGACGAGGAGTTGGCGCGTGGGCGAAGAGGTGGGCCGGAGGTCGCATCGGGTGATCGCCGCGGTCCTGGCGTGCGGATTCTTCACCTACGCGCTGCTCCAGTCGATGGTGATCCCGGTGCTGCCGACGATCCAGGCCGAGCTCGGCACCACCCAGGCCGACGTCACCTGGGTGCTGACGGCGAACCTGCTGGCCGCGGCGGTGGCCACGCCCATCGTGGGGCGGCTCGGCGACATGTTCGGCAAGCATCGTCTGTTCGTCGGCGTGCTGCTGCTGCTGAGCCTCGGCTGCCTGCTGTCGGCGGTGGCCGGCGCGATGCCGCTGATGATTGTCGGCCGGGCGTTGCAGGGGGTCGGCGGCGGCATCGTCCCGCTCGGCTACAGCATCCTGCGCGACGAGTTTCCCGACGCCGGGGTGGCGAGCGCGATCGGCGCGCTCTCGTCGCTCCTTGCCGTCGGCTCCGCGGCCGGCGTGGTGATCGCCGGCCCCATCGACTCCGCGCTGGGCTTGGACTGGCTCTTCTGGCTGCCCATGGGGGTCGCGGTGGTCGCTGCTGCCATCGCTCATCGGGTGATCCCGGAGTCACGCACACGTACACCCGGCCGGGTCAACGTCCCGGCTGCACTGCTGCTCTCCGGCGGGCTGGTGTGCGTCCTCCTCGGGGTCAGCCGGGCCACCGCGTGGGGCTGGGGGTCGCCCCCGGTGCTGGCGCTGCTGAGCGGTGGCGTCGCCCTCCTGGCCGGCTGGATCGCCGTCGAGACGCGGTCGGCGCAACCGCTCATCGATATGCGCATGATGCGGCTGCGCGCGGTCTGGACGGCGAACCTGATCGCCTTCTGCGTCGGGCTGACCACCTTCGCCGCGTTCGCCTTCCTCCCCCAGCTCATGCAGACGCCACCGTCGGCCGGCTACGGCTTCGGCTCGTCGATCAACCAGGTCGGTCTCGCGCTGCTGCCGCAGGCCGCCGCGGGGTTCTGCGCGGGTCTTTCCGCCGGGGTGCTGCGCCGGCGTTTCAGCTCCCGCAACATCGTCACCGCCGGCACGCTGATCAGCGTGCTGGCATACACGGGGTTCACCGTGGCGCACGACGAGCACTGGCAGCTGCTGGTCTCCTTCGTCCTCTTCGGGTTCGGCACCGGCACCATGCAGGCTGCGCTGGCCAATGTGATCGTGACCTCTGTCCGGCGCGAGCAGACCGGCGCGGCGAGCGGGATGAACGCCAACATCCGCACGATCGGCGGCTCCATCGGCACCGCCACGATGGCCACCGTGGTCACCTCGACCGCCCCGCCCGGAGGTATCCCGACCGAGAGCGGCTACACCACGGGATTCCTGCTGCTCACCGTCATCATGGTCGTCGCCGCACTGGCCACCCGGGTCATGCCCGACCCGCGGCGCGTCGCCCGCCGCGCCGCCGTCGTGGGCGCCCCGCGGTCACTCTCCCCGCTGCCGACCGACTCCTAGATGAGTGAGTCCGATTGACCGGGGCGCGTGTCGGCCACCGGCAAGAAGGCGGACGGTGCCAAGACCGAGGTTGTCCGGCACCGCGCCGTCGGCGGGTGTGCTCCTTGAGGTCTCGGGGCGGGTGGACCGTCCCTGGCCGGAGCCGGCGGAGGCTACCCAGGGCGAGCACCTCGAGGAGTATGCTGGATCCAGGATGGCGAGGGCGCCCTCGTGCTGGTGTGCAGCCTCTCGTACGATCGCAAAGAGCGATGGGCCCCTCTCCACGTGGTCCTCCTGGTCAACGCCAGCGTCTGGAGCAACGAGATGTGGCACCTCAAGGCCCTCGTGGCCGGCCTCGCCGCGGACGGGACTTCCCAGTCTCTGCCTACCGCGGTGCGTCCGACCATCAGGGGGGCGGCCGGGTCGCCGGTCCACTCCCTGGTGCTCTCGTGAGCGCGCAATCGGTCGACCCCTACTGGGAGCTCACCGCTCGGCGCGGCCCCTTCCCCCTCACCGAGCAGGTCGTCGACGGGCGTCCCGTACAGGTCTTCGACCGGAGCCCGCGCACCCTGGTCGAGGCGTTTCTCGAGATGCGCGCGCACGGAGACGCCGAGGCGCTGGTGTACCTCGACGAGCGGTGGACCTACGCCGAGCAGGACCGCCTGGTGATGGCCCTCGCCCGGCAGCTGCGCGACCGGTTCGGGGTCGGGCGGGGGGACCGGGTCGCGGTCGCGATGCGTAACTACCCCGAGTGGGGTCCGGTGTTCTGGGCCGTCCAGCTCCTCGGCGGGGTCGTCGTCCCCCTCAACGCGTGGCTCACCGGGTACGAGCTGCAGGGCCTGCTGGCCGACAGCGAGCCGGTCGTGCTGATCGCCGACCAGGAACGGCTCGGGCGGGTCGCCGGACGGCCCGAGGGCCTGGCCGGGCTGCGCGGCGTAATCGTCGTGCGAGGCCGTCACCCGGCCGCCGTCCCGTTCGAGGACGTCGTCGCCGACGTCGACGGTCCCGACGTGGAGCCGCACCCGGTGACTCCGGATGACGTCGCCACGATTCTGTACACGTCCGGCACGACAGGGGCGCCCAAGGGCGTGCTGGCCACGCACCGCAACCACGTCTCGACCATCCTGGTCATGCGGCTGCGGGCAGAGGCGGTCCGCCGGGCCCGGCTCGCGGATGCCGGCGGACCGGCCACCCCGACCGCGACGCTGGTGACCAATCCGTTGTTCCACATCGCGGCGCTGACGGCCCTCACCTCCAACGCCTACGCCGGCCGCCGCGTCGTCCTCATGTACAAGTGGGACGCCGAGGAGGCGCTGCGCCTGATCGAGCGCGAGCGCGTCTCGGAGATGTCCGGGCCGCCACTGGTGGTGCGGCAGCTCGTGGACGGCGCCGCGCGGGGTGAGCACGACACGTCGAGCCTGGTGTCCCTCGTCGTCGGTGCGGCACCGGCGCCGCCGCAGCTGATCCAGGACATCGGGACCACGTTCGGTGGAGCGGTCAGCCCCGGCACCGGCTATGGCTCCACCGAGACCACGTCGACGGTCCTGACGATCACCGGCGCGGACTACCTGGCCCGGCCGACGAGCGTGGGACGTCCGGTGCCCACCGTCGAGATGCGCGTCCGGGCCTCCGACGGCGCGATCGTGCCCCCGTGCGGGGTCGGCGAGCTGGAGATCCGCGGTCCCCAGGTGGCCGTGGGCTACCACCACCGCCCGGAGGCCACCGCCGATGCCTTCGCCGACGGCTGGTACCGGACGGGGGACCAGGTGAGCGTGGACGCGGACGGCTTCGTCCACCTGGTCGGCCGGCTCAAGGACGTCGTCATCCGGGGCGGTGAGAACGTGTACTGCGCCGAGGTCGAGTCCGCGATCGAGAACCACGCCGACGTCCTCGAGGCGGCGGTCATCGGGATCGCCCACCCGCTGTGGGGCGAGGAGGTGGGAGCTTTCGTGCGCCTCCGCCCGGGCCGGTCACTGGACCCCGGCGAGCTCACGGCCTTCCTGGTCGAGCGGCTGGCTGCCTTCAAGGTGCCGACGGCCGTCCGCTTCACCGACGACCCGCTGCCCCGCACGGCCAGCGGAAAGGTGGTCAAGGCCGACCTCACCATCGGCACGCCGGTGATGGGCGCATGACCGCGCTCGCCCCGACGCCGCACCGACCGGAGGAGATCCCGTGGACCTGACGTATCCACCCGAGGCGGAGGAGTTCCGGGAGCGGGTGCAGCGGTTCCTCGCCGACTCCCTGCCCGAGGGATGGACCGGGCTCGGCGCGCTGCCGCCGGATGACCAGGCGGAGTTCCAGCGCAACTGGCGGCAGAGGTTGCTGGACAACGAGCTCCTCGGCGTGACCGTGCCGGCCGAGTACGGCGGCGCGGGGCTGACGCTGGTCGAGCAGGCCGTGCTCACCGAGGAGTTCGTCCGCGTGGGCGTCTCGGTGCTGCCGCACCCCAACGACAACTTCGGGTTCAACCTGCTCGTGCCGACCCTCCTGCAGTACGGGACCGAGAAGCAGAAGGCGTTCTTCCTGCCGCGCACGCTGAGCGGCGAGATCCGTTGGGCGCAGGGCTATTCCGAACCCGACGCCGGCTCGGACCTGTTCAACCTGCGCACCCGCGCGACCGTGTCCGGGGGCGACCTCGTGATCAACGGCCAGAAGATCTGGCAGACCGCGGGGCTCACGGCCAACTGGCTGTTCACCATGGTGCGCACCGATCCTGGCGCCGAGCGGGCCAAGGGGCTGTCGTTCGTCCTCGTGCCGCTCGACCAGCCCGGTGTGGAGTTGCGCGGCATCCGCAACATCACCGGGGTGACCGAACTCGCCGAGGTGTTCCTCACCGACGCGGTCACCTCGCTGGACAACGTGCTGGGCGGGCTGGGGAACGGCGCCCGCGTCGCCCTCACGCTGCTCGGCTTCGAGCGCGGCATCTCCGGGGTGGCCAACGCCGAGGCGTTCGCCATCGAGCTGCGCCGCCTGGTGCAGCTGGCCCACGCGCGAGGCCGGTCGGCGGACCGGGACATCCGGCTGCGCATCGCCCACTGCCAGGTCAAGGTCCACACGCTGCGCTGCGTGGCCCTGCGGGCACTTTCGGCCGGCCTGCGCGGCGGACCGCCCGGGCCGGAGTCCTCCCTGACGAAGGCGTTGACCGCCGAGTACCACCAGCTGGTCACCGAGCTGGCCGTGGAGGTCCTGGGGATGGCAGCACTCGCGCCGACCGGCCCCGGCGCGTACGACACGCTCAAGGCGCAGCCGCTGGGGCTCGACAGCGCCTCGAGCGCCGCGTGGGTGGAGGACTACCTCAACGCCCGCTCCCGGACCATTTACGGCGGCTCCAGCGAGATCCAGCGCAACACCATTGCCGAACAGATCCTGGGCATGCCCCGGGAGCCCCGCCCGGCGGCCGCCAGATGAGGGTGGCCACCGGCGGCGTCGTGGACGGGAAGCGGAGGAGGGGCTCGTGCACTTCGACCTGAGCACCGAGCAGCGGGACCTGCAGGCCTCGGTCCGTGCCTTCCTGGCCAAGGAGTCACCGACCGAGGCCGCACGGGAACTTCCGGAGACGGAGCAGGGCTACGACCCGGCGCTCTGGAGCCGCATGGCCGACGACCTCGGCCTGCACGCGCTCGCCGTGCCCGAGGAGCACGGCGGCATCGGTGCGTCCTTCGTGGAGCTGGTGGTGGTCCTGGAGGAAATGGGCCGCCAGCTCGTGCCCTCTCCCTTCTTCTCCTCGGCCGTGCTCGCCACCCGGGCGCTGCTGCGCTCCGGTGACGTGGATGCGATGAGCCGACTGCTGCCCGGTCTGGCCGAGGGGACGACGATCGGCACCCTGGCACTGACCGAGGACGACGGGTCGTGGGACCTCGATGCCGTCCGGCTCGCCGCCGAGCCCGACGGGAACGGCTGGGCCCTGACCGGCGCCAAGGCGTTCGTCCCCGATGGTCAGTCAGCCGGCCTCGTGCTCGTCGTGGCACGCTCCGCGGCCGGACTCTGCCTCTTCGCCGTCGACGGCGACGCGCCCGGCCTGAGCCGGTCGGCGCTGCCGGTGCTGGACGGCACCCGCAGGCTCGCGCGGCTGGAGTTCGACCGGACGCCGGCGGTCCTGGTCGGTGCCGACGGGGCAGCCGGCCCGGGCCTGCGCCGGGCCCTCGAGGACGCTGCCGTGGCGCTCGGCGCCGAGCAGATCGGCGCCGCGCAGCGCTGCCTGGACATGGCGGTCGGCTACGCCGGCACCCGCGTGGCCTTCGGCCGACCCATCGGGTCCTTCCAGGCGATCAAACACAAGTGCGCCGACATGGTCCTCGACATCGAGTCCGGTCGCAGTGCGGTCTGGCAGGCCGCCTGGTCCGTGTCGGTCGACGGCAACGACGTCCCGTTGGCGGCCGCGGCGGTCCAGGCGCACTGCTCCGAGGCCTATGTCCGGGCCGCCCAGCAAAACATCCAGATCCACGGCGGCATCGGCTTCACCTGGGAGCACGATGCCCACCTGTATCTCAAGCGTGCGCTGTCGAGCCGTGAGCTGCTGGGAGCTCCCGATCAGCACCTGCTCCGCATCGCCGACCAGATGGGGCTGTGACCGGCGAGACCTTCCTGCGGGCGGAGGCCGATGAGATGTGCGGGTGGCGGTCGCGCGGGGTGCTGGTCTGACGAGCCCCGGCGTCGGAGTTCACGGCCTAACGTCCGCATCACCCACCTGCACCGACGGATTGCGGGCACGCACCTCCGGGCGGAGCGCGGGTGAGGATGCGGCGACGCGCGCCCGCTGATCGGTCGCAGAGCACTTACTCGGACAACACCAACGAAGAGCGGATGTCGAGATGACCACTCTGTCCACGCCGGGTTTGGCACCGGTCGAGCCCATCGAGCCCCCCGAGACCGGCTGGGGGCTCGTCTACGGCGGCGGCGGCCACGAGCCGGTCAACGGGAAGTACTCCGACATCGAGTCCTCGATCGACGGCTCGGTGGTCGCCTCGGTGCCCAACGCCGATCGGGACGACCTCGACCGCGCCATCGATTCTGCTCGGCAAGCCGCGAAGGAATGGGCGAAGGTCGCCCCGTCCCAGCGCGTCGGTCTGCTGGATGCCTTCGCGGACCGCCTCCTTGAGGCGAACGAGCGGCTCGGCTGGCTGGACACCATCAATGCGGGCATGCCGATCAGCGCGACCCGGATGGAGGCCGCTTACGGCGCCCGGATGATCAAGAGCCATGCCCGTCTGGCGGAGGAGATCAAGGGCGCGACGTTCCCCCAGGCCAACGGCATCTGGGGTTACAGCACCCGCGAGGCCTACGGCCTCGTCGGCCACATACTGCCGTTTAACCACCCCTCTCTCGGAACGTGTTCGGCCATCGGTTCCGCGTTGGCGACCGGCAACGGCGTGGTCCTGAAGCCCTCGGAGTTCACGCCGCTCTCCTCGCTGGAGATCGGCCGCATCGCGCAGGAGGTCTTTCCGGCCGGGCTGGTCAGCGTCCTGACCGGTGACGGCGCGAGCATCGGCAACGCCATCAGTGAGCACTCCGCCATCCCGCGGATCTCCTTCACCGGGAGCATCCGGACCGGACGGCTGGTGATGCGTGCCGCCGCCGAGGAGCTCAAGCACGTGACGCTCGAGCTCGGTGGAAAGGGGCCGCTGGCCATCCTCCCCGACGTCGACGTGGCGCTGGCAGTCGAGATGGCCGTGGGCGGGATGAACTTCCGCGGGGTCCAGGCCGGACAGTCGTGTCAGTCCACGTCCCGCGTCCTGGTGCACGAGTCGATGTACGACACGTTCTGCGAGCGGCTGGTCCAGGCCCTCGGCGAGGTCAAGATCGGCGACCCCCGGGATCCGGCGACGGAGATGGGCGCTCTCGCCTTCCGGCAGCACTTCGCCCGCGTTCGCGACTACATCGACATCGGACAGCGTCAGGGCGCCAGACTCCTGGCCGGCGGCGGCACGCCGGACCGTTTCGAGAGCGGCTTCTTCGTCGAGCCGACGGCGTTCGCCGATGTCGACCGCGGCATGCGGATCGCGAACGAGGAGATCTTCGGACCGGTCGTATCCATCATGAAGTGGTCCACCGAGGACGAGCTCATCGAGATCGCCAACGGCGTCGAGTACGGGCTCACCGCGCGCATCGCCTGCGGCGACCTCGGGCCGGGCCTCCGACTCGCCAACGAGATCGAGGCCGGCCGCTTGTGGATCAACACCGCCAACGGCGGACCGAGCGGCATGCCCTTCGGTGGGTTCAAGCACAGCGGCGTCGGGAAGGCCGGCGACTTCGAGAGCCTGGTGAGCTACACGCGGGAGAAGGCAATCTCCGTGGTCCTCTAACCGCCAGGCCAGAGGCCGCACCCCGAGGCGTGCTGCCCTCGCTCGCGAGGCCAGCACGCCCGGGCAGCCCGGGGTCCGCTGGATGGTCGAGGAGCTGCGGGTGGCGCTGTTCGCCCAGCAGATCGGTTCGGCGTGCGCTGTCTCCGAGCAGCGGATCTACAAGTCCATCGACCGGGTGCTGGACCGCGTCCCGGCCTGAGCGCCGTCGGCGCGTGTGACTCCGCGCTCGATGGGTCTGGCCCCGGCGGGAGCGGGGGAGAGGCGAGAGGATTAGTCCACGCAGTCGAAGGAGATGTCCGATGGCCGAGCCCCGTACCCATGCCGCAGGTCGGTTACTCCATTGGGCAGCGCCCTGGCAGGGACCATCCTCACCGCATACACCGCCGCATCCGGGGTCTTCCCCTCCGCTGCCGGCTACACGACCGGCGCGCTGGTTAGCGCCGGGCTGCTCCTCTCGCGGCGCTGGTGAGCGTGGCGACGCTGGGACGTCGGGCTGTCCGCCTCGTTCACTCCCGATCAGGAACTGGAGATCGAGCAGGACGTCGACGCTGCGATCTCGAGCACGCTCACACTCGAGAAGAGTGTCGGGTCGCTGGAGCGGACGCCGTGACCGACCTCGCCGGCATGGCCGAGCCCGTTCCGCTGATCCGGCGTCGCGACGCCACCGACAGCCGGGAACGACTGCTCCGAGCTGCCGCACATGTGTTCGCCGAACGGGGCTACGAACAAACCACTGTCCGCGAGATCGGACAACGGGCGGCGGTCGACCCGCCATGATCGCCCGCTACTTCGGCAGCAAGGCCGCGCTCTACCTGGCTTCCATCCGGCGGTACCAGGCGGACGTCGTCCCGAGGGATGTCGCTGACCCCGAGGTCGTCCGGCATCTGCTGGAGCGCGTCGCGTTGCGCGGCCTCACGCCCACGTTGGACGCCGCCGTCCGCCCCCACGAGGACGCCAACTGCAGACAGCGGCCCTCGAGGTGCTCGACCGAGCCCTGATCCAGCCGTCCCGTGCGCGCGCCGAGCCCAATGGCTTGGCTGCGGAGGCCCAGCTGCGGGCGGAAATCGTGACCGCACCACTCGCGGGTGTCGTGCTGAGCCGGACCTCCGGGGCCTTCGCGACCCTGGCCGCCGCGCCGGCGGCAGACGTCGCCCAGCTGACTGCGCGGCTGGTGGACCGCCTTCTCCAGCCGGCGGAGGGGGACTGATCCGACGCCAGCTAGCGGAGGAAGATGCGCCGGTGTCAGGCTAGAACGGCCGGCGATGCCCGACATTGCGGTTCCGATATGTCACCGGCCGAGACAAGGCCAGCTCAGGCGCCGACGTGCTCCGCAAGGTGCTGGCCGGTCAAGGTTGAGCAGTCGGCGCCCAGGTCGGCCGGCGTCCCCTCGAAGACAACCCGGGCGCCCTCGTGACCGGCGCCGGGCCCCGGGTGGACGATCTGGTCGGCGTACGCCATGACTGCCTGGTGCTGCTCGATCAGATCACGGTATTGCCGGTGTCCCACTCCTTCTTGATCGTGGCGGGTGATGAGTGTCTTCGTGGGCCGGGCAGCGCGCTGGGTCGACGGTCATCCGCCTGCGAGCGCCGCGACCGATCCCGGGGTACCTGCGTGGCGTCGGTTGCCCGGGTGAGCAGGCGGCCCCACAGGAGATGCCGGTTGCCGGCCACGTTGTGACGGTGTGCGGACCCGGCAGGAGGAAGGGGGTGACGTCGGGGGAGCCGCTGAAGCCGAGCGCCTCTTCGCGAGGGGTCGGGGACATATCCCGTCCCGCGTAGCACGGGAACACCGGGTGCGTATCCGCTACGAGACGTCTCCCAAGGGGGACGGTACGAGAGCGGCCTCGCGTGGAAGCACCGTCAACGCGGCGTCGATATGTTCTTCCGGGACGTCGGGAGTGAAGAACTGCTCGCGGAGGACCGCCTAGAGCTTGCTGGTCACGGGTTGAGGTGACAGGTGGGGCCGTCGGCTGCGCTGTCGTCAGGCAGCTTGGCAGAGGGCGTTGCGGGCGGTGATCGCCTCGAGGACCTGGCGGGGGTTGCGGCCTCGCATGTAGTCGCCGTGGTTGCGTCGGCGGGTGTTGTAGTCGGTGGTCCAGGTCTGCAGTGCGTCGTCGAGATCGGCGATTCGGTCGACTCGGCCGCGGTGGAAGTAGGGCCGGTAGAACTCCTGCAGCACGGTGCCCTGGACGCGTTCGCAGACGCTGTTGTGGTTCGGGCTGCGCGGCGGAATCCGGTGATGGGCAACCGCGATGTCGGCGACGTGGTCCCGGAATGCTCGGCCGGTGAACTCCGGACCGTTGTCGGTCAGCACACCGGTCAGCTCGACATCGATCTGGCCGAGCGCGGCCTGAACCTGATCGAGGAAGCGAGCGGCGACTGGCGCGCCCTTGTCTCCGACGATCAGCCGCACGACCAGCCAGCGGGTCGCCACGTCAATCGCGGTGAGCTGGTAGACCGCGCCAACGCCCTTGAGCTTGCCGACGTAGAAGGTGTCCAGGCAGACCAGCTGCCCCGGGTCGGTGGCAGCCAGGCAGAACCCGAACGGGCCCTCCAGCGCCGCATCGGTCAGCTGCCCGGTGCCGGCGGCGGTCAGCGACGCCAGCGCTGCGACCCGCTGACGGCGGGTTCCCAGGTTGTGCCGACACAGCACCTTCTGGATGCCGGAGGCCGACCGGTGCACCCCGGCCGTGGCGAGGTGGTCGACCAACTGCCGGGCACCGAGCGTGGCCTTGGCGACCGCGGTCGCCAAGATCGTGCTGACCTCCTCGGCGCTCATCGCGTTCGGCATCACCGGCGCCCGCCGGTCCTTGGGCATCAGCGCCGACAGTCCGTACTTCTCGGCCTTGGCCACCCATCGGTAGTAGCTGGTGCGCGAGACGCCGGCGGCCCTGCAGGCGGTCGTCACGTCGGTCAGCGCGGCCTGCTCCAACACGTGGGCACGCCGAGCATGGATGATCTGGTCAGGGGTCACGGGGAGGGTCTCCTTCTGGTCACCGAAGCAACCGAAGGCTCCCACCCCGTGACCCCCTCCAAGATCGAAGAGGTGTCACCTCAACCCGTGACCAGCAAGGCCTAGGCACCTCGAGGTAGCCCGACTCCCAGCTCTCGCCGCTCATCACGTTAAGACCTGTCTCTGCCAGCTCTCGCGTCACCTCGGTGGATGGGCCGCGGGGCCGCCGGGCGGCCTCTGAGTTGCCCAGGAAGAGTTGCCGAGGATCGCGACGCAATCAAAAGGGGTGTGCCGGGCCTGCGCGGTGGCGACGACCTGACCGCCGAGGGGGTGCCCCACCCCGACGACGGACGATGGTGACGCGGCTGGCAGGCCGGCTACCTCGCCGTCCCGGATCCGGGCCGAGACCGCCCGGGTGGGCCTGCGCCACGGCGTCCGCCATCACTGCGACGGTCACCGACCCGCTGTCGGCCGGACGGAAACTGGCACCCGTGCCGACGTTGTCCAGCAGCAGGACGAGCCACCCTCGGACCGTCGCCACGTCGGCGAAGCTGTAGGCGTCGTCCTGAGGCAGGCGGGTGTCCCAATAGGAGCGATCGTAGGTGCCGCCCGGCACGGTGACGAGCAGTCTGCCCGGATCCGCATCTCCCCGTCCGGGCACCCATGGCGCCCGTTCCTGTCGGGGCAAGGGTTGATCGCCGGCGGTGAGGAGCGGGTCTGGGTGGAGCGCCCACCAAGACCCCATCGACCCCGGGCCCGTCTTCATAGATGGCCCCGCCGACCGCCTCTCCGGAGCCCGTTCACCTCGGACGCGACCGGGCTCGGGCGCTCGGCGCGGGATGGAGGTCGCCCGTACAAGGAGGTGCGGCACTGACCGTTGTGTTCGTGGGTCGAGTGCTGCATCCTGGATACTATGAGCCCAGCGGCAGTAGCTGTCGAGTCTAGGAGTGCCTGGCGTCGCATGGGATCGGTGGTCCGAGTCCTCGTTGGGCGGAGTGGCGCTCCGCGTACCCACGAGCGCGCCCCTGTCGACACGCGTGCGCTTGAGGTCGGAGGTGACGGTTCCCGAGCGATGGATGAGCGGCAGGCCACGGGGCAGTCGGTGGTGGTTGCTCCCGATGTCGGGACGCCGGCGCAGGCGGGAACCGACAGGAGCGGACAGAGAGCGGATCGATACAGGCGGGCGGTCGGGCGGCTGCTGCCCCATGGTTGTGTCTTCTGTGGCGGGGACCGGCCAGACGGTCAAGCCTGGTTCTGCTCGGATCAATGCGCACGGGTGTGGCAGATGGTCCACTACTACGTGTGACAGGGCGCCGAGAGCCTTTCGGCGAGGAAACGGGCGAGCCGGCAGCTGGTCGATGACCCGCGGTGGCGTTCCTTCCGTTTCCTGCTCCACCACCGCTTCCTGCCCAGTCGGGCGAGGGACGCTGGTCGACGCGCGCCAGCCTCCGATGCGCCGGAAGAACACATCCATGACGCAGGCGACGCAGGCGAGCCCGGATCAAATGGCGACGTAGGTCATGCTCGGCCGCACTCGCACGACGGCGGGCAGCTCATCGTCGTCGTCTCCGGTAACGGCTGGGTCGAGACAGCGGGCGAACGAGTCTGGATCTGTCCCGGCGACGTGGTCATCACGCCACCGGACGAACTCCACACCCACGGTGCGGCCGACGATGGCCCGATGGCCCACCTGACGGTCACGACCGGCGGGTTCAAGCGGCCATCCCAGAATTGACCCGGAGGGACACGCCGCGAGCTCTCGCGACGTCGGAAGGGAGGAGCCTAGGAGAGCCACCGCCGATCTGACGGCAACTGCATGACAATCGGCGATCGAGAGCGGGCGGCAGTAAGCGCACGAGGCGCGTCGCAACTGTGGACGCTCGCTGGTCGGCGAGCAGCCGACTGGAACTGAGGCGAAGACCGGGATCGCTGCAACGGATCTCCAGTATTTCGGCGTCCTTCGCTTTCCGCGGTCCGGCGGACGTCCCCTCCGACCGGCCGCGATCCGGCAAGGCGTACTCGCCGTTCAAATGAACGCGCACGGGTGGTCGCGGCGCCCGCGATGCCCCGTCTACATGGCGACGCGCCCCGCGGATTGCCCTGATCCGGTCATCCTCCCGGCGCTTGGTCCGGCGGTTCGGTGCAACGGGCGTACTCCCGGATACGTCGGCTCTCTCGGGGTGCTTCTTGGCTCACAGCAGCACTTCTCCTCCACGAGCCACGAGCCTCTGAAAGGTGTCCCGCGACATCGCATGGGAGCGGGTGGCGGAAATAGAGACCGCACAGTCAGCTTGGCCAGCTGGAGATCGTCCGCGGGGCACTGGACTTTGCTTGGCCGGACCGGTTGGTCACCTCTGGTGCGGTCCTTGGGACCGGGACCTGCTGTCTATCACCACGAGGGCCCTAGTGTCGGGGAGAAAAGCGATCACCGAGGGCACTGCCGTGCTGCTGCTCTGCCTCAACAACTTGGTGAAGGGTGTTGCTCCTGCGTGAAGAGCCGCCGTCCACGGGCGTCTCCTCGGGTTGCGAGCTCAACGCCTCCAGAACTACGGCGGCACCGGTGGTGGCGACCTTCCGGCCGAAGTAGACGTCGGTGGTCATCGACGTGTTGGCATGGCCCAGCTGGTCGGCGGCTGCCCTCGAGGAGAGCCCGGCTTGGTCCATGAGGGTCGCCACGGTCTTACGGAAGGAGTGCGAAGTGATCCAGTCGAAGCCTGCGGCGGCAAAAGCTTCCCGAAGATCGGCCTGGGTGTTGGACGGGTCCCGCCAGCCGCCCAGCGGAGCCGGGAAGACCGGTCGGCTCCCACGGTCAGCAATGGTGGCGTGCAGGCGGTCTGCTCGGTCCCCCAGCATCGAGGTGCACCAGCGCGGCAGCACCAGCGTGCGGTGCCCCGCGTCGGTCTTGGTCGACTTGACCACCAACCCTCGCCCGCGGACGCGGACGGCGGAGGCCCGCACCTCGATGGTGCCGACCTCGAGGTCGACGGCGTCCCAGGCCAGACCGCAGGCCTCGCCGATGCGCAGCCCGGTGGCCATGAGGAAGCCGACCAGGTCGGGCACGTCCCGGGCGATGGCCCGGTCGTCGTAAGTCAGGGCGGCGCGCAGTTGGCGCAGCTGCAGCACGGTGAGTGCCCGTGGCGCCTTCTTGGCTCTGCTGTTCACCGGACCCAGGGCTCGCACCGGATTCTGAGCAAGAGCGTCATGACGGGCGGCCAGCGTGCACATGCCCGACAGCACCGATCGACACATCCGAGCTGTCGCTACTCCGTGCTGGTCCGTGATGCCTCTCAGATGCCGGTCCAGGTTGCCGACGCTCAGCTCCCGCACGCGCAGCTGTCCGAGCCTGGGCAGGATCTGTCGGTCCAGCCGGGCCCGGTAGGCCTGCATGGTGACGGGGGACAGGTCGGTCAACGCGGCGTACCAGGCCTCGGCCAGTGTCGACACCCGGGAGCTGGCGGTGATGTCACCGTTCGCGTGGTCACCGGCGCGGTCTCGCAGTGCCGCCTTGAGCGCCCGCTCGGCCGCTGCCTTGGTCTTGCCGTGCCGTTCCACAGCCCGGGTCCGGCCGTCGTAGTCGCGCGCCGTTGTGCAGGCCCGGTAGCCGGTGTCGGTGTTGTAGAAGCGGATGGTGCCGTAGGTGCCCAGCTCAAGCGGTGGTCGCCCCATGGGCCCGCAGCTTACCCACACTTTACCCGCAGAAAATGACGGTCAACAGGGGAGCGCAAGGGTCCACAGCGGCTTGAGCGGTTCCGCATATGCAGTGCTCAGAGGCCAGTCGTGGGACGCGGCGGTGTGTACCGGCCAGGTGCGACTAGGGAATCGCAGGGTTACTGGTTCGAGTCCAGTCGGGGGAGCATCTCCGCAGGTCAGGCGCTTGAGCGCCCCGCCGCACCGGCCGCTACGACGAACAAACGACGAAGATTCGTCACGGCCTTGCTTGCCCGCGGCCCCGGTGGATCGCCCTTCGCCCGACGCTGACTAGCGGCCGCGCTCGAGCGCTGCCGCCGCCTCCGGAGCGGCCAGGCCCCGGCCCATGTAGACGTCCTGGGTCAGGCTCGGCCGGTTGTGGCCGAGGTGGTCGGCGATCTGGCGGGCCGACAGCCCCGCCTCGTCGAGCCGCGTCGCCACCGTCTTGCGGAACACATGCGAGGTCACCCACTCGAAGCCGGCTCGATTCAGCGCCTGACGCAGATTGCTGCTGGTGTTGTGCGGATCCCGCAGCCGACCGGTCGGGCTGGGGAAGGCCACCTCCGAGCCGTCGGCCGTGGACACCTGCGCCCGACGGCGGCGGAGCAGGTCCACGACGAAGGCCGGCAGGGCGATGGTGCGCCGGCCGGCGGTGGTCTTCGGCGCCTCCTGGATGGCCAGGCCGCGGCCGGGTACGCGGATCAAGGTCGCTTCGACGCGCAGCGTCGCCGCATCGAGGTCGACGGCGGCCCAACGGACCGCGCAGGCCTCTCCGATGCGCACGCCCGTGCCGAGCATGAAGTCGACCAGATCCGGGAGGTCGAGCTTGACCGTCTCGTCGTCGGCGGCGAGCCGCTCGCGCAGCTGGCGTTCCTCGTCGACCGTCAGGGCGCGTGGCCCCGCCGTCGGCCGGCGGTGAGCGCGGCGGGAGCCGACCTCCCGCACCGGGTTCGTCGGGATGGCCCCGCGGCGGACCGCCTCCGCGAGGATGCCGGACAGCACGGAGCGGGCGGACTTCGCGGCGCCGGCGCCGTGGCTCGTGCGGACGGCGGTCAGCAGCCGGTCGACGGCGGGCACGGTGATCTCCCGCAGCCGGAGCTGACCGATGCCCGGGAGGACGTAGCTCTGGACGGCGAAGCGGTACAGCCGCTTGGTGCCGGTGGCCAGATCGCTGTCGTCGACCTCCGCCAGCCAGGCGGTGGCCACAGTGGCGAGCCGGCTGTCGCTGCTGTTCCCCTCGTCAGGGGCGCTGTCCCGGTCGCGCAGCGCGGCCCGCAGGCGGCGCTCAGCCTCGGCCTTGGTCCGCCCGAAGCGGCTGACCGAGCGGCGGCGGCCGTCGAAGTCGCGGAAGCCGACCTGCGCCCGCACCCGACCCTTGCCCAGGACGAGGAAGTTGACCTTGCCGAAGGTCCCCACGGCCAGCGGCGGCCTCGGCATGTCTCGTCCCCTCAGCGTCGGACCCGGCTGTGGGCGGCGTGCGGATGACCGGGATCTGTCAGCCTGCGGTCGGGCAGGTCACCGTGGTCGAGTCCCGGGTTGATCTGGGGACGGCGGCGTGCCTGTGGATGACGCCGCGTCGGTGCCTTCCTCGGGTGTCAGCGCCGTGGCCGGTCGACCGCCTCGGCGGTGCGTTGCTCCTCGATCCACCGGTCGAGGTCTTGCCGGCGGTACAGCACGCGCCGGCCCAAGCGGAATCCGGCGGGTCCGATGCCGAGGTGCCGCCAGTAGCGCAGGGTGGCCACGGGTGTGCGAAGAACGGTGGCCGCCTCGGTGAGAGTCAGCAGCGATGCGTCTCGTGAGTCGTCGGTCATGGCCAGGCCTCTCCGGCGTCAGCAATGTCCAGCTCACGATGGCCGACGGGTCGCCGGTGCTTCTCCAGTGTCAGGAGCGCACTTCTCCAGCCCGGACGGGAGCGTGGTTGGCTGCTCGTCGAAGCCTCCAGACCTTCTCCTGTTCAGGCCTGCGTAGGTCCTGCGGCCCCGGGGGGCCTGCGCTTCTCCTGTCGCCGGTCCCGCGCAGAGCTACGGCAGGAGTTGCTCGGATGCCCCTCCGGCGGTGGGCAGCTCGAGGCCGAGCTCGTCAGCGACACGCAGGGCGATCGCCGCTGTCGGCAGGTCGAGGCGTTCCGCGGCGGCGCGGCAGTAGAGGACAACCGCCGAGACGGCGTACGTCCAGAGCGGCGGCTCCCAGCCGCCGGCCTCCATCAGCAGGTCGGGATGCAGCCCGCCGCGCATGCAGGCGGCCGCATAGATGGCGTACTGGGTCCGGTGGCGAACGGTGCGGCCGTCGAGCATCAGGTCAGCCAGGTAGCGATCTGTCAGCCCCTCGTACTCCAGTCGCTCACTGCCCGGCGGGCAGGCCAGACCGAGCGCCGTTGCCGCCACGTCGAACAGCGCGACATCCGGCGTGAACAGGCCGCGGACGTCGAACGGGCGGACCGAGAGGATGAGCTCGAATGCGTCATCGATGCCGTCGGCTAGGCCGGAAAGGATGGCGATCTGCGCCTTGCGGTGCAGGACGTCCGGGTCCTCACGCTGTCGCTTGCCCATGGCGAGATCGTCCCGTGAGCCGCCGCATGACAGCCAATATCAGCGCCGGCTACTCGTCACAACGAGTTGGCCCGACCGAAGATGCAAGAGGTGTGCCCGCTTGCGATCTTGATTGCACCGCTTGCCGGTGATGGAGGTCTGGCTGGTCAACACCGCGCCCATCAAGTCGATCTCGCGGCGCAAGACCGACGTCAAGGACGCTGAGTGGATCGCGCAGCTGCTGGAGTGCGGGCTGCTGCGGCCGTCGTTCGTGCCACCACCGCACATCCGCCGGCTGCGGATGCTGACCCGCTACCGGGTGCAGCTGATGGCCGACCGCACCCGAGAGATCACCCGACTGGAGTCGATGCTCGAAGACGCCTCGGTCAAGCTCTCCTCGGTCGCAGCGAGCCTGACCAGCGTCTCGGCCCGCGCCATGCTGGGCGCGCTGATCAACGGGGAGAGCGATCCGCGGGTGCTGGCGGACTCGGCCAAGGGCACGATGCGCCGCAAGATCCCAGCCCTGACCGAAGCGCTGACCGGGCACTTTCGACGCCCAGCACGCGCAGCTTGCCCGCTCCATGCTGAGCCGAATCGAGGCGATCGAGACCGCGCTGGCTGAGCCAAGCACGGTCATCGCCACGGCGTTCGAGCCCTGGGCGCACCAGCCGGAGCTGCCGCAGACGATCCCGGGAGTCGGGGAGAAGGTCGCGCAAGTGATCATCGCCGAGACCGGCGCAGACATGTCTCGATTCCCGACGCCGGAGCACCTGGCCTCCTGGGCCGGGGTCGCTCCAGGAACGCGGGAGTCTGCGGGCAAGCGGTATCCGGTGCGGCCGCCGCACGGCAACAAGTGGCTGACCGCGATGCTGGTCGAGGCCGCCGGGTCGGTCGGGCGTATGAGGGGCGCCAACTGCCTGGCCGCCCAGCACGCCCGCCTGACCAGCCGCCGCGGCATGGCCCGCGCCCAGCTGGCGGTCGGCCACTCGATCCTCGTCTCGGCCTACTGGATGCTCACCCGCGACGAGCCCTACCAGGACCTCGCACCTGAGTGGCTGGCCCGCCGCAACGGCAGGCCCACGCCCGCCGCCTGGTCGCCCAGCTCGAGCGCCTCGGTCACACCGTGGTCCTCGACCAGGCCGCCTGAAGCACTACTGCAGAACTACTGCGGACTGGCTTCGCCCGCCCCCGCGCTGACGCGCGCCTGCAGCACCGGCCCGCCGGGCTCGACGCCAACCCTTGGGCCGCGACCTCGCGACTGTCGCGGGGGGAGGCGGCGTTCCCTCACCTTTCCGCAAGGGCGCCGATCGCAGGACTCAGATCTGCTGATCCCGGAGCTCGTACTCGGGAGGACCCTGCGGCTGTCGCGCGGGTTCGATCACGAGGACTGCCAGTCCGCCCCGCCGAGCAGCCCGCTCTCGAACGAGCAGTCCGGCGCCCAGGGGCTCTCCCCGAGGTCGGTGCGGACGCGCACACTCCACCGCACCTGCTGTCCCCGACCGCAGCGGTGGTCCGACGTAGGGGACCAGCAGGCTGCGATCGCCGTCGATCCCAGCTCCCAGCCGTTGTCCGCCCGTAGCTGATACCCCCCTGCGTGCGGGCGCCGTCCGCTAGCTGCCAGGACAGCCGCGGGGTCCGGGTCCGGATGCCCAGCGAGTCGTCGCGGTGCTCGACGCGCGGGCGGCGGGGGCCGGTGGTCACACGGAACCGCAGGCGGCGGCCAGCCGGCACAGGTCGATGCTGCGCTGGAACTCCTGAGCGGGGTTCTGGTCAGCGCCGTCGGTGAGGAACACGAAGGTCAGCCCGTTGGCCGGGTCGGTCCAGGCGAGCTGGCCGGCGGCGCCGGGGTGCCCGAACGTCCCCGGCGAGGTGCTCCCCATCCCGATCCGGGCAGCTGCGCCGGGGCCGTCCCCGGACGTCTCCAGGCCCCGAGTGCGCATCGCCGGAATGCCGAACGCGTCGGGCAGCCGGTTCCGCACGTTGCCGGTCACATCGGCCAGGACGGCGGGATCCCAGAGGCGGCTCGTGTTGTGCAGCAGGGCCTGGTGGAACAGCGCGAGGCTCCGAGCGTCGGACACCGCACCCGCACCGGGCACACCTGCCGCCCGCGCCTCCGGCTCGTTGAACGGCGGCAGGTCCACCAGCGCGCCCTCGGGTATCTCGAAGTCCAGGCCCAGGGACTCGGCGAACTCGGCCCTGCTCAGCTGCCGGCCGATCAGCTGTAGCGGCCGGACGTCGTGCCCGCGCTCCGGGGGTACACCGAGCTCGAGGCGGTCCAGTCCGAGGGGGTCCAGGACGCGTTCGCGGACGGCGGCGCGGTGGTCCAGTCCGGTGCGCAGTGTGATGAGCTCGGCCAGCACCCAGTGCGCGGACAGCCCGTGGTAGACGTAGCTCGACCCCGGAGCCGAGATCAGCGTCCACGCCTCCATCTGCTTCACCCGCGCTTCCCGGTCGCCCATGGTGGACCAGTCCAGCTGGGCGTGGGGAAAGCCGGCGGTGTGCAGCAGCAGGTGGTCCAGGGTGACGCCGTCCTTTCCGTTCTGCGCGAAGCCCGGCCACCAGGTGCTCACCGGCTCGGCTGGATCGAGCTCACCCTCGGCGATCAACTGCCAGATCACGGAGGCGACGATGGGCTTCGTGGCGGAGAAGATCGTGTACCGGCTGCTGTCCGGCGCCCCGATGGTCTCCTGGACGAGCACCTCACCGTCGCGGGCCAGTGCGAACTGGCAGGACGGGATGTTGCCCGCGGCGACCTCCTGTTCGGCGCGTCGTCGCAGCTGCTCGACGGGGTCGGTGGGCAGGGCGGGCATGTCGGGCTCCTCGTCGGTCGGGCTGGGGGCCGGGGTCAGGAAGCGGCCGGCGGAGGTGAGGCTCGCCCCCGGACGCCCCCGGACGCCCCCCCCGACCGCCCACGCCCGTGGGCGCGGGCGTAGGTCACCGGTTGATGATGGGCAGGACGAGGCGGCTGGGTCGGGCTCCGCCGTGGTGGACGGTGGTGTCGGCGACGACCATGTCCTCCAGCGCCTCGGAGGAGATGACCCCGCCGGTGTTCGAGTTGCGGTCGTAGTGCGGGAAATTGCTCCCTGACACGTCCAGGCGGATGCGGTGCCCGGGGAGGAACACGTTGGAGGTGACCGACATCGGGACGGTGACCTCGTAGACCTCGCCGGGGGCCATCAGCTCGGGCTCGGACAGGCTGTTGCGGTAGCGCAGCCGGAGGATGCCGTCGCACAGATTGATGGCGCGGCCGTCGGGGAAGACGTCGACGAGCTTGGCGGTGATGTCGGTGTCCACCGCGGTGGAGGAGACGAACACCTTCAACTCGACGAACCCGGTGACCTCCACGGGCTCGGTCAGGACCGCGGTGCTGTAGCAGAGGACGTCGTCGCGGCCGTCGACCACGCATTGGTCCACCGGCCCGAGCTCGAGGCCGGGGCCGGGCGGCAGCAGCGAGCCGCCCGCGGTCGGCACCGGGTTCCGGGGGTCGTACCGGAACGTGTCGCTGCCGTCGGTGGTCGGTGCGTCGAGTTCGAGGGTGCCGTCGCCGTCGCGGGTGTTGGCCGCGCCGCCGCTGGCCAGGTGGTAGTCGGTGTACCGCGTGTCCGGCAGCGGCCAGTCGGTCTCGTCGCGCCACTGGTCGATGCCCATGACGAAGATCCGTACCCGCGGCGCCGGCGCCGGGGGAGGCGTGCCCTTGAGGTGCTGGTCGAAGAACTCGAGGTGTGAGGCGGTGAGGTCGACGGCGGCGAGCGGTCCGAAGGAGCGGACGGGGTAGTGCCCGGTCCAGTTGAGGTGGTCCCACGGTCCGATGACCAGCCGGGACTCCTCCCGGGCCTGCTCGGAACCGGCGGACGTCCGGACCCGGACGAAGTCGGTGACCAGCCCGTGGATCTTGATGTCGTACCAGCCGCCGGTGGACAGCACCGGGACGGTGACCTGCTCGATTCGTGCCGCCCGGTCGACTGCGCGCCAGTACTCGTCGTAGTCGGGGTGGGCCAGCCAGTCGTCGAGCCAGCGGCCTCGTCCGTGCACCGGCAGGTCGGCGACGGGTGTGGCGTGGTTGAGCGAGACCGGGTCCATCGCCGCTGGGCCCAGCCGCATCAACGCCGAGTTGTCAGAGGTCTCACCGCGCTGCAGGGACCGCTGTTCCTCGGCGGCGTACATCGCGGCGGCCCAGAACGTCACGAGGCTCAGGGACAGGGCGCCACCCGGGGAGTAGATGAGCTTCGAGTGCCAGTCCGCCGCGGCCGCGGTGGGCGCGATGGCCCGCAGGCCGGGGGCGTCGGCGGTGGCCAGAGCCCATTGGGTCATGCCCATGAAGGAGCCGCCGTAGGTGCCGACCGACCCGTCGCTCCAGTCCTGTTCGGTGATCCACGCGACGGTGTCCTGACCGTCGGCGCTCTCGTGGACCATCGGGACGAAGACACCGTCGGAGTCGTAGGTGCCGCGGGTGTCCTGCCAGACGACGGCGTAGCCGGCGTTGAGGTATGTGAGCAGAGAGGTGTGGCCACCGGCTGTGCCGCCGAAGTAGGCGGTGTCCTTGCTGTACGCCGTGCGTATCAGCAGGGTGGGCGCCTGCCCCTCCACAGGGCGCCAGACGTTGGCGCGCAGAGTCACCCCGTCGCGGGTCTTCATGGGGACGTTGCGTTCGTACATCATGTCCATGCGGTCTCTCCTCGTCGAGGACGTCGTGGGTTCAGCGGCCAGTGGTGTGCTGTTCAGCGGCGGATGATCGGCAGGATGAGCCGACTGGGGTGCTCGGGGCCGTGCAGGACCCGGTTGGTGGCGACGACGGCCTGGTCGAGGGTCTCGCTGTTGATGACGCCGCCGGTGTTGGTGTTGCGGTCGTAGCGGGGGAAGTTGCTGGAGGAGACCTCCAGCCGGATCCGGTGACCGGCCAGGAAGACGTTGGACGTCACCGCCAGGTCCAGCGTCAGCTCGTATTCCTGCTCGGGCTCCAGCAGCTCGGGCTGGGCGAGGGAGTTGCGGTAGCGGGCGCGCAGGATGCCGTCGGTGAGGTACAGGGCGCGGCCGTCGGGGTGGACGTCGACGAGCTTGCCGGTGAAGTCGGTGTCGCGGGCCGAGGAGGTGACGTGCAGGACGAGGGACACGTGGCCGGTGACCTCGACCGGCTCGTCGAGGACGGGGGTGGTGAAGCACAGCACGTCGTCGCGGGCCTCGGCGGGGCGCTGGTCGACCGGTCCGACGGCGTTCAGCACCGCCGATTCGTTCCACCGGCCGCCGAAGGAGGGCACCGGCTGGGCGGGGTCGTAGGTGTAGCTGTCCACGGTCTCCACCGACGGCGCGTCGCTCGCCCGCAGGACGCCGTCCCCGTCGGCGGTGTTGGCCGCACCGGCGCTGTCGAGGTGGAAGTCGACGTAGGTGGTGTCGGGCAGCGGCCAGTCCTGCTCGTCGCGCCACCGGTCGATGCCCATGACGAAGATCCGGACCGGAGCACGCCCGTCGAGGGCATCGGTCTGCCCGCGCAGCCACCGGTCGTAGAAGGCGACGTGCGCCGCGGTGAGGTCGGCGGCCAGTGCGCTGGCGGCCATCCCGAACTGCCGGTCGGGGTAGACGCCGGTCTGGGAGAGGTGGTCCCACGGGCCGATGATCAGCCGCTGCCCCTCGCGCGCCTCGGGGCTGCCGGCCTCGGCCTTCATCCGGGTGAAGGCGCGGGCGGTGGCGCCGGCGAAGATGTCGAACCAGCCGCCGACGTGCAGCGCCGGGACCGTGATCTCTTCGATCCGCTCGGCGACGGCGAGGCCCTGCCAGAAGTCGTCCCGGTCGGCGTGCTGCATCCAGTCCGACCACCACGGCGCGTGCTTGCCCAGGAGCTCCTGCTCGGCGGGCATCACCTCGAGTGAGGCCTTCGGGTCGGCCGCTGACACGGCCAGGGCCTTCACCGTCTGCCGGTCGCCCGTGCCGGCGGCCAGCGACCGCCGGGCATCGGCCAGCGCCATCGACGTGCACCAGAACCAGACGGTCTGCCAGGACATCGCGCCACCCTCGGAGTACCAGGGGTCGGCGTAGTAGTCGATGGTGGTGAACGTGGGCGCGATCGCCTTCAGCCCCTCGGGTGCACGGGAGGCCGATGCCCACTGGGTGAACCCGAGGTAGGAGGGGCCGAAGCCGCCGACGTTGCCGTCGCACCAGGGCTGCTGGCGCACCCATGCGATGGTGTCCACGCCGTCATCAGGCTCGTTCACCATCGGCTCGAACGTCCCCTCGGAGGCGTACGCGCCACGACAGTCCTGCCACACCACCGCGTACCCGGCGTCGAGCAGCCCGATGATGTCGGGGTTCGTGGCGATGGCCGACATGCCAGGCTGGTTCTTGCCGTACGGGAGACGCACCAAGAGCGCTGGCGCCGGTCCGGCGTCTGGGATCCAGACATCGGTGGCGAGCCTGATCCCGTCCCGCATCGGGACCATGACATCTCGCTCGACCCTGAAACCCATGTCGACTCCTCTTGCCATCTCTCTTACGGTCACGGGGCATTCGACGTGGAGGTCCGTCGTCGACCGACGGATCTCGACCGCCGGTCCTCAGGCGGGCCGGCGGTGCCGGTCCACGAACCGGCGTTGCTCGGCGGCGAGTTCCAGGTCCTCGGGCGCCTCACCCCCGAACCCACCGTGTGGCATGGCCTCGAAGACGTGGAGCTCCGCCTCGACGCCGGCCGCGCGCAGACTGCGGTGCATGCGCACCGCGTTGGAGAGGAACAGGTCGCGAGTACCTGTCGTGAGGAAGGTGGGTGGGAAGCCGGTCAGGTCGGCGAACAACGGCGAGACATGAGGATCGGCGAGGTCGGCGCCGGCGGCATAGAGACGGTTGATCTCCATCAGGGACCCGAGCACGTTGTCGGCGGCCAGGTTCGTGGTGAACGAGTCACCTGATTCGGTCAGGTCCACCTCCGGACTCTTGAGGACGAGTGCGGCCGGCATCGGCAGGCCTTCCTCCCGAGCACGCACCAGCAACGCGGCCGCGAGGTTGCCGCCGGCCGAGTTCCCACCGATGAAGACGTCGGCCGCATCCCGGACCGTCAGCAGCTCGCGATAGACCGCGAGGCAGTCGTCGAGGCCGGCCGGGAAGGGGTGGCGCGGGGGCATCCGGTAGTCGACACCCCAGGTGGGCAGGCCAATGGTGCTCGCTGTTATGGCAGCGAAGGTTCCGCAGAGGTCCCCGCCGCCCATGATGAGTGCCCCGCCGTGCAGGTCCAGATAGACCGGCCCGGTCTCGGTGGAGGCCCCGGTCGGTGTGGCGACGAAGGTGCGGACACCTGCCACCTGCCGGTCCGCCACAGTGCCCGGGAAGGCATAGGCCGAGAACCGGGTCGACATGCCGCCGTCGGCCGCGGCAACCAGCTGCTCCCAGCCATCCGTATCGCTCAGGGCCGGCCATGGCGCTGTCACGCGGGGTGCGGCGAGAGCCGCGCGGGCGGCTTCGCTGACGCTCTTCGGGGCGGGCAAGGGTGACTGCGCTGACATCGTCATGTGCGGGTTCCCGTTCGATGGGTCGTTGCGTCGGACGTGCAGGAGACGGGGTCCCCGCCGGGCAGGACACCGGTGCACCGGGTGCTGAGCACGAGCATGGATGCATGTTGTAACGCGCGACACTAACTCTCGTCCAGGCCCGATGCACGGGTCAATGACAGGTCCGAACGGCGGGTCCGAACTTCCGGAGGCACAGTGAGCGCCGATGGGTGCCAGGCCGTGAACACCGGGGCGATCGGTTCCGGAGCTCGACCTGACGCGGTCGGTCATGTCCCTGCCTCAAGGCGGCCTACCGGCCCGACCACGTCAGGCTGACGGCCTACTGAAGAAGTTCCCCGCGGGAAATGGCGCACGAAGGCGCCCCGCTGGCGTCGACAGCCAGCAGTGGAGGCCGCCCCTCACGCGGCTCGCACGGAGTGCTGCGGTTCGACGGCGGCGCTTAGTGCGACCTACAGCAACCAGGGGAGCCGTCGAACCGGTGGCCCGTACGCCCAGCGCCTCGAGTCACGGCGAGAGCCCTCCTGACGGAGCTCCTGTCTGTGTCACTGCCTGGGGCGCGAGCCCGCGGCGCCGCAGCAGACGTTGCTCGTGCGACCACGTCACCGATGTCCCCGCGCTAGGTCGTGGACCGCAGGAGCTGCATCAACCCGTGCGCGAAGAGGATGTGGGACGAGAAGTGGTCGTGACCGTACGGACCTGTCAACAAGTCGACGTCGAGGTCGAGTTCCCGAAGAACGCTCGCGAATTCGTGGGTAGCGGTATAGAGAGACGGAATGTCGTACACGCGATCTACTTCGAGTTCGCCCACTGCGAGCACGAAACGAGTGTCCGGCGGTGGCGGATTCGAGCGGAAGCGCTCGTAGAACTCACGTGGTTCGTGTCCACGAGCCATGTAGGCGATTCCGGGCGACGTCGCGACGACGTGCCCGAAGTGAGCGGACTCGTGTGCCGCGCTGAGAATGGCAGCCTCGCCGCCCCCACTGTGACCGGACACGACGTTGCGGTCCCGAGCGGTCGGGAACTCGTAGCGGGCTCGGACATCGGTGACGAGTTCCTCGCACACGAATCGATCGAGCGGTACCGCGAAGGTCACCTCGGCCTGACGACTCTCCGGGGGGTTGTCGATGAAGACCATCGCCGTCCGCCCGATGCTCCCCGAGGTGATGAGGTGTTCCACGAGGTTCTGCGGCGGCAGCATGTACCTGCCGAGGCACCCCGCCCCGTCGAAGGCCCAGATCACGTTCTCCAACGGGTCGTTCCCGGGCGGCAGGTAGACCCAGTAGCGACGGTCGCCTGCCAGCACCTCGCTCGTCACCGTGTGCTCGTGGAGCGAACCGGCCGCCGGCCGGGTGAGGGCGGCGACGAGTTCGGGGTCTCGTCCCGGATCGAGGTCCAGCAGCGACCGAGGATTGATCGGATCTGCTACGAACCGGCTGTACTTCTCCCATTGATCGGCTGCTTCCAGCCACGGATCCCAGTGCCCGCGGATGTCCGGCGCATACGAGTACGTAGTGCGTGTGTCTCGGGGGAGCCGCAGCGTGAGGTGGAAGACATCGGTGCCGGGGAGGCGTCGGAGGAGGTGCTGCTCCCAGTCGCTCAGGACGATTCCACCGGCGAGACCGACGTGCTCGGTTGTTCCGGTCTCGTCTCGCCAGAGGAACGTGACCGCGACCCCTGTGCTGTCGCCCTCGATCGGACGGACCAGCGGCCCGCCCGCAGCCCGGACCTCGGTCCAGAACGCGGAGACAACCTGCTCAGGGTCGTCACCATCAGCCAGCTCGGCTCGCAGGGCTTCTATCCGTTCACCGACCACCGGCTCTCGCCAACCGGTCTCGTACCTGCTTCGGGTCACAGTCGGGCTAGAGGTGATTCTTCCGTCGAGCACCACAATCGCGTCCTTCGCCTCGAGGTTCTGCAGGTTCGTCTAAGTCGCTATCTCGAGGTCTGCACCGCGGCGTCTGTTGTATGGACGATGCGCCCCCCTTGTATGACCGAGACGAGATGCTCCCCGATGTCGGCGAGTACCTCGATGTCGAGACTCGGGTCGGCATCGAGAATGAGGAGATCTGCCCTGGCTCCCTCATCCACGACGCCGAGCTCACCAGAACACCCGAGCAACTCGGCCGCGGTCACGGTCGCCGCTCGTATGGCATCGATGGCTGGTTGGACCTGCCCGAGCAGCCGGAACTCTTCGTTCTGATGCCGCTGCATGCCGCCGAGGAGATCGGAGCCGTAGACGAGATTGACGCCGGCCAGATGAGCGCGGCGGATCGCTTCGAGCCCGGTCTCGAGAACAGTGTCGACCTTCAGCCACATGTCGCTGGTCAGGCCGAATTCGCGGCCCTCCTCCTTCAGCGCCCAGTAGGTCACCAGGGTGGGCACCAGAAAGGCATCGCGCTCGAGGAAGAGGGAGATGCTCTCATCGTCGAGCAGGTTGCCGTGTTCGATCGAGCGAACGCCAGCGCGCAGTGCGCGGTTGACGGCGCGGGCTGTGTAGGCGTGCGCCGCGACGTAGCGATTGGCCGCCTCCGCCTCTCCTACGGCGGCTTCCAACTCCTCGATGGAGTACTGCGTGGAATCGATGCGGTCCGTCGGCGACGACACCCCTCCCGATGCCATGATCTTGATGTGGTGCGCGCCCTTCCGGATCTCATCGCGAGCGGCCGTCCGTACCGCGTCGACGCCGTCGGCGATGGTCCCGATCCCGCAGTAGCCACGGGAACCGGGCACGTGGTCCTCCCCGGGTAACCGCATGTCCCCGTGGCCACCGGTCTGGCTGAGCGCGTGGCCGCAGTAGAAGATGCGTGGTCCCGCGAGAAGCCCCTCCTTCTGGGCTCGCGCCAGGCCGTGGTCCGCTCCCGCGAGGTCGCGCACGGTCGTGAATCCTCGCCCGAGGGTCTCCCTCATGATCCTGGCGCTCTGCGCGTACACGTACGACGGTGCGGCGCTCTCGACCACTCGAAAGTCAGCGCTGAAGGCGGTGAGGTGCACATGTCCGTCGATGAGCCCCGGCACCACCACCCGCCCCGACGCGTCGATCCGCTCCGTCCCGCGGTGATCGAGCTCCGTGCCGATCTCGACGATCCAGCCGTCCTCGATCCGGATGTCCGCCTCACGCGTCGTACCCGCAACGACGTCGAGCACCGCTCCGCCGACGATGAGAAGGCTGGCTGCACCAGAGGTCGGTGGGAATGCGGCGGCGGTCATAGGCGTGTTCCCTCTCCTCTCGACGAGGCCTCCGAAGTGGCGAAGCTTGCAGGAACGCTGCTCGTCGCACCATCCGAAGGCGCGGCTTTGCTCGCGTCGCTCGCGCCGGACGACGTCGAGGCGGGTCGCGCGGCACCCAGGGCTCGCGGTCGACGTCACCGCCGAGTCGGTGGCCCGGTCCTCGACGGCAGCACCGCCCCCGACGGCTGATCCCGGGCCGTCGGTCGGTGCGGCAGAGGGTCGCCGCGCCGCGCTCTGGCCGTGAGATGCGACCAGGCACGTGGTCCTGGACCGCAGGTCCGGGTGAGGGCGCGAGCCGGCACGAGCCTCGCTGTGCTCACCGTGGTGCGCCGATGTGCCGCGGTGTGGTTGACGCGGCAGCATGACCGTGATTGCGTTGGTAACGCGCGACACTATTCCGATCGGCGCGGGTCATCCCGTCCGGAGGGCGGCTCTCCGGAGCGTCCCGGGTCGGGATCCGCGCGGCTACGCGGGGTGGGCGACCCCGCCTCTGGCGCTCCATCGACGAGGAGGTCCGAGGGTGCCCCGCATCGACTTCAACCGGGACTGGGCGTGCCGGACCAAGGTGACCGCCTTCCAGGAGCTGGGCGGTGGGGCCGCAAGCGACTGGGAACCGGTCACCCTGCCGCACGACGCGGTGATCTCGCAGCCGCGTCGTCCCACTCTGGAACATGGCGAGACGACGGGCTGGTACCCGGGCGGGGCGTTCGAGTACCGCAAGACGCTTGCGGTGGACGAGGCCGACCGCGGCGATCGCTTCTTCCTCGAGTTCGACGGCGTCTACCGCGACGCCATGGTCTACGTGAACGGCGCACTCGCCGGCCGGCACGCCTACGGCTACTCGCGCTTCGTCGTCCGGATCGATCCCTTCCTGTCCTTCGGGAGCGACAACGAGATCCGGGTGGAGTGCCGAGCGCACCAGGACAGCCGCTGGTACTCCGGCGCAGGGATCCATCGAGACGTGCACCTGATCACGAAGAGCCCCGGGCACATCGCCGTCGACGGCGTCGCCGTGACCACCCCTGACATCGACGGGCAGCGGGCCGTCGTCGCCGCCGCCGTCGAGGTGGTGAACGGCAACCCGACGACGACGACGTTCACGCTGACCGCAGTTCTGGAGGACGCACACGGCGCCGAGGTGGCGAGCGATCGGGCGCCGGTGACCGTCTTCCCGGGGGAGCGGGCCACCGTACGGCCACGGCTGTACGTCCCGGAGCCGGCGCTGTGGAGTGTCGACAGCCCCTCCCTGTACTCGCTGCGTCTCGAGCTCTGCGACGGCGACGAGGTCGTCGACGAGGAGCGCACCACCTTCGGCATCCGGTCCCTGCGGGTCGATCCGCAGCACGGCCTGCGGATCAACGGCGAGGTCGTGAAGCTCCGCGGGGCCTGCATCCACGCCGACAACGGCCCCCTCGGTGCCGCGGCCATCGGGCGTGCCGAGGAGCGGCGGGTCGAGCGGCTGAAGGAGGCCGGCTTCAACGCCATCCGCAGCGCGCACAACCCGATCAGCAGCGCGATGCTCGAGGCCTGCGACCGGCTCGGCATGCTGGTGATGGACGAGACCTTCGACATGTGGACGTCCGGCAAGTCCGACTTCGACCCCGCATTCCAGTTCGAGGACTGGTGGGAGCGGGACGTCGAGGCCATGGTGGCGAAGGACATCAACCACCCGAGCGTCGTCTTCTACTCGATCGGCAACGAGATCCCCGAGGCGGGCAGCCCCTTCGGCGCCGTCTGGGGGCGGCGGCTCGCCGAGAAGGTCCGGTCGCTGGACGGCACGCGGCTGGTCACCAACGGCATCAACCCCTTCGTCGGCATCCTCGACGTGGTCCTCCCGCACATGCGGCAGCAGCGCGAGGCGGCGGAGTCGGGTGGCGGTGTCAACACGATGATGGCCGACTTCGGCCAGATGATGGGGAAGATCCAGACCTCGCAGCCCGCGACCGAGCGGACGGAGGAGTCCTTCGCCGTGCTCGACGTCGCCGGCATGAACTACGCCGACGCGCGCTACGAGCCCGACCGCGAGCTGTTCCCCAACCGGGTCATCGTCGGCAGCGAGACCTGGCCGGCGCAGATCCCCGGCAACTGGGCCCTCGTGATGGCCCATCCACACGTGATCGGGGACTTCACCTGGACCGGGTGGGACTACCTCGGCGAGTCCGGCATCGGCGTCGTCCGGTATGCGGCTGGCGAGGACGGCCGGAAGCTGAGGGGGTTCTCGGGTGGTCATCCGGACCTCACCGCGGGGACCGGGGACATCGACATCACCGGCCACCGGCTGCCCGTGTCCTACTTCCGCGAGGTGGTGTTCGGCCTCAGGTCGCAGCCGTACGCCGTCGTCGGCCGGCCGGAGAACCTGGACCGCGAGATCGCCGTGGCGACGCCTTGGGCGTGGACCGACGGCATCGCGAGCTGGACCTGGGAGGGGTCGGAGGGCGCACCCGTGGCCGTGGAGGTCTACAGCGCGGCCGACGAGGTCGAGTTGCTCCTGGACGGTGAGTCCGTCGGGCGTTCGGCCGTCGGCGCGGACAAGCCCTTCCGGGCCGATTTCCGCACCACCTACCGACCTGGTGAGCTCACCGCGGTCTCCTACGCCGGCGGGGTGGAGACCGGACGCTGCACCCTTTCGACCGCCGGGGACGACCTGGTGCTCACCGCGGTGGCCGACCGCGCCGAGCTGTCCGCCGACACCCGCGATCTCGCCTTCGTCGACCTCGTGCTGACCGACGGGAACGGGCGGGTGCACAACGGCCGCGACCGCAGCGTCACCGTGACCGTGGACGGTTCGGGGGTGCTGCAGGCGCTCGGCAACGGCAACCCGGTGAACCCGGAGGCCTTCACGGAGGACAACCACCGCACGTTCGACGGCCGCGCCCTCGCCGTCGTCCGGCCCACGGGTCCAGGCGACATCGCCCTGAACGCCAAGGCCGAGGGCTGCGACCCGGTCACCGTCACCCTCCGGGCGCGGTGAGCCGCACTGGACCCCATCGACCGCGCGGCCGTGGTCCGCCGCCACGTCGTCGAGCTGACCGAGCCGCATCCCGAACACGTCCTGACCGTGGGCAACGGCGACTTCGCGTACACGACGGACATCACCGGCATGCAGACCTTCCCCGCCTTCCACGACCAGGCGGCGGCCGCCGCGCGCGGGTCCACGGCGGTGAACACCGCTACCATGAGCACCTGGGGCTGGCACGAGATGCCCAATCCGGACGGGTTCGTGCTCGAGGACGCGATGTCGGAGTACCCGACGACCCGTGGCCCGGTGTTCTACCCGGATCGCTACGACATCGGCGAGGCCATGTCGGGACAGGTCAGCGAGCGGAACCGGGCCGGCGCCTGGCTGCACGCCAACCCCCAGCGGATCGACCTCGGACGCATCGGGCTCGCCCTGAGACCTGGGTCGGACGCGCCGGCCGAGACCGACCCCGCATGCCTGGCGGACGTGCGCCAGCGGCTGGACCCCTGGACCGGTGTGATCGACAGCTCCTCCCGCTACGGCGGTGAGGCCGTCTCCGTCCGGACGGTCGCGGCACCGGACTCGTCCACCGTGGCCTTCTGCATCGAGTCGCCGCTGCTGCAGGACGGCCGCGCCGTCGTGGCGCTGCGCTTCCCGTACGCCTCCGACGGCTTCTTCCAGACCGCGGACTGGACAGCGCCCGAGCGGCACACGTCGGCCCTGGTCGGGGACGAACCCGGCCACGCCGTCGTCCAGCGGACACTCGACGCCACCTCCTACAAGGTGGACGTCCGCTCGTCCTCCGGCAGCCTCCGGCCGGGCACGGAGCCGCACACGTTCGAGCTGCACGGGCCGGACGAGACGCTCGAGCTCGTCGTCCGGTTCGCACCTGCCGATGCCGACGAGGGCCCGGCCGAGTCCTTCGGCTCCGTCAGGGCACGGGCGGCCGGGTGGTGGGAGTCGTTCTGGCTCTCCGGTGCCGCGGTCGACCTGGCCGGCAGCACCGACCCGAGGGCACACGAGCTGGAGCGGCGCCTCGTCCTGTCCCAGTACCTCACCGCGGTGAACTGCGCCGGCGGGATGCCGCCGCAGGAGACGGGGCTCGTCACCAACTCCTGGCAGGGCAAGTCTCACCTCGAGATGCACTTCTGGCACGCGGCGCACTTCGCGGCCTGGGGGCGCCCGCAGCTGTTCGAGCGCAGCCTCGGCTGGTACCGCTCGATCGCCGGACAGGCGCGGGCGACGGCGAGCCGGCAGGGGTATCCGGGGCTCCGCTGGCCCAAGCACGTCGGGCCGGACGGCAGGGAGAGCCCCGACCCCACCGGTTCTCTGCTCATCTGGCAGCAGCCGCACCTGTTGTACCTGTTGGAACTGGTCTGGGCGGCCTCGGAGGCCGACCGGCGACCGACGCTGGTCGCGGAGTTCGCGGACCTGGTCGAGGAGACCGCGGAGTTCATGGCCGCCTTCGCCGAGGAACGCGACGGGGTGTTCCACCTGGGTCCACCGGTCATGCCCGCCCAGGAGTTCTACGAGGCCGCCGAGACCGAGGACCCCACGTACGAGCTCGCCTATTGGTGGTGGGGTCTCGAGCTCGCTCAGCGGTGGCGGGAGCGGTCGGGGATCGGGCGGCATTCGGAGTGGGACCGGGTGCAGGCCACAATGGCCCGGCCCTCCGTCGTGGACGGCCGGTACGCCGTCGTGGCCGGGACCTCTGAGGTCCGCCGGGACGACCACCCCTCGATGCTCGCCGCTCTGGGCGTTCTGCCCCCGACGCCACTCGTCGACCCGGACACGATGGCGGCGACCCTGGTCGACGTCATGGCTGACTGGCACTGGCCCTCCGCGTGGGGCTGGGACTTCCCGGTGATGGCCATGACCGCCACCCGGGTGGGCCGCCCCGACCTCGCCGTCGAGGCCCTGCTGAAGGAGGTCCCCCGGAACGGGTTCACCGCGGTCGGGCACAACCCGCAGCTCGGGTCGTTCCTGCCGATCTACCTGCCGGGGAACGGCGCACTGCTGGCCGCGGTCTCGCTCATGGTGACGGGGTCGGGGGAGGGCGCCGCTCCCGGCTTCCCGGCCGACACGTGGTCGGTCCGCAGCGAGGGCTTCGTGCCCTGGCCAGGGGTCGGGACGGCGTAGGCCGCCGCGCTCCCGGCCACGATCCGACCCAGAGGGCGTGCCTCAGGCCGTCCCGCCCCGCACGAGGGTGAGGAAGGGAGACGCCTGGACGGGTTGCTCGGCCTCGCCGTCGCCCAGAAGCGCCCGCAGCTGGGAGGCGATCGCGCTGACCATGCCGCGCAGGTCCACGTCGACCGTCGTCAGCGGGGGCGACCACAGCTGCCCGACGGGGATGTGGTCGACGCCGACCAGGGCCAACCGGTCCGGCACAGCGACGTCGAGCTCCCGGGCGGCTGCGAGCAGTGCGAGCGCGACCTCGTCGTTGTAGCAGGCGACGCCGACCGGGACGTCGTCGCCGGCGAGCACCTCTCCCAGCGCCACCGTCGCCTGCGTGAGATCGAGAGGTACGCGCACCTGTGCCGGTTCGGGCAGGCCTTCGCCGGCGGCGAAGGCCCGCAGTGCCGCAAGTCGCCCGGGGCCGTAGGCGTCCAGCCGCTGGTCGGCGAGCGCGGCGAACCACAGCGTCCGGCAGCCGCTCTCGAGCAGGGTTCGGGCCTGGATCTCCGAGATGCCGCCATCGCCATCGCGGGCCGTTCCCGGCGGGGCGTCGGGGAGCGCGATGATCCCGTGCCCCTCCAGCTGGAGCCGCTCGTCGGCGGAGAGCACTCCGAGGTCGATGACCCCGGCCGGCCGCAGGGCCAGAATGGCCGTCATGGTCGCGCTCGGCGTGTTCCCGGCGAACCGCACGACGACGTTCCCGCCGACCGCCCGCGTGCCCACCATCACCTCGTCGACCACGTCCTGCAGGTTGCTGCCGAAGGTGCTGTTGGGGAGCAGGACGACGATCGTGTCGCTGCGCCCGCTGGCCAACGAACGCCCGGCGAGGGAGGGCTGATACGCGAGTTCCTTCGCCGCATCGAGCACTCGCTGGCGGGTGCTCTCCGGGAACCGGGCGTCGTTGCCGTTGAGGATGAAGCTGACCGTCGAGCGGGAGACCCCGGCTCGTGCCGCCACGTCATAGCTCGTCGCCGGTCGCCGGCCCACGGGGGTCGCCGTCATGGCTGCATCCTGACACAGCAGGCCATGTGTGAGTCCTCGGGCAGTGGGCGACGGACGCGTCGGAGGGCACCATCGGACGCTCCCGAACGCGGATGCCGGGGTCGCCGAGCGACATTTCGCAACGCTTTCGTCGTCGGACCTTTACACACACGTGTGATCCACCTTACGGTCAGGTGTCGCGTGTTACTAACGCGTGCGATACGGACAGCGAGTCTCTGACCTGTCGTCGCTGCTGTCCGCCGTCCCCTGCCTGTGACGAGGAGTCCCATGAAGTTCAAGGCACTGGCGCGCACCGGCGCCGTCGCTGTGGCGCTTGCTCTGGCCCTGAGCGCCTGCACCTCCGATGGTGGGGATTCCGACGGTGGCGACTCTGAAGGCGGGAACTCATCGGGCGGCGGCACCGCCACCCTCAACCTGGCCACCGGCACCCCGCCGGCGGACTTCCGGATCGGCGCCTGGACCGGCGGCGAGGCCTATCTCTTCCTCTCGGTGTACGACACCGTCGTCAGCCTCAGCCCCGACGGTGAGGTCGAGCCCAACATCGCGGAGACCTTCGAGTACAACGCCGACAACACCGAGCTGACGCTGCACATCAGGGACGGGATGACGTTCACCGACGACACTCCCGTCGATGCCGCCGCCGTCGCTGCCTCTCTCAACGCGTCGAAGGAGGGCGTCGCCACGTCGGGCCGGCTGGCCTCCGTCTCCGGTGTCGAGGCGACCGACGAGTCGACCGTGGTGGTGACCCTCTCCGCCCCCGACGCAGGACTGCTGGCCGCGCTCGCCAGCATCGCCGGCGCCGTCGGTTCCCCGGAGGTGCTCGAGGACGAGTCCTCGCAGCTCGAGCCGGTCGGATCCGGTCCGTACACGCTCGACCAGGCCGGCACCGTAGTGGGGTCGACGTACACGTTGCAGCGCAACGGTGACAACTGGGACGCCGACTCCTACCCGTTCTCCACGGTCGTCTTCCAGGTCATCTCGGACACGACCGCCGTCCAGAACGCGATGCTCTCGGGCCAGATCGACTACAGCGGGCTCCAGGCGGGGCAGGAGTCGCTCTACCCGGAGGACCAGTTCACGATCGGGGACGGCGCGCCGCAGGCCGTCGCGGGGCTGTGGCTGCTCGACCGGGCCGGCACGATCGTCCCAGCGCTCGCCGACGTCCGCGTCCGACAGGCGATCAACCTCGCGCTGGACCGGGAGACCATCGCCGAGACTCTCGGCCAGGGAGGGGTGGTGCCGACCAACCAGGTGATGGACCCCCGAGGAGATGCCTACAGCGAGGAGCTCGTCGACGAGCAGTCGTTCGACCTCGACCGCGCCAAGGACCTCATGGCCGAGGCCGGCTACTCGGACGGCTTCAGCGTCACGATGCCCAGCATCCAGGGCCTGACGACGACGTTCGAGTCGGCCTTCGACCAGCAGTTCGGTGAGATCGGCATCGACATCACCTGGGAGCCGATCACCTTCCAGGACTTCCAGGCCCGGATCGCCGCCCGCAACTACCCGATGTTCTTCTTCTTCAACGGGTACGCCGGGACGGACTCTGGTGACGTGCAGGCGAACACCAGTGCGATCTTCAACGCCTTCGACCAGACGACGCCGGAGTTCGAGCAGCTGGTCACGACCGCCAACGCCGCGCCGCTGGACCAGCAGGACGACGCCTTCCGCGCGGTGAACGAGTACTTCGTCGACCAGGCCTGGTTCGCACCTCTCGGGTATGCCCAGGGCAAGTTCGTCACGGCCAAGGACATCGTGTTCACACCGCCGTACATCACCGCGCAGACGCTCCGTCCGTTCGCACCGGCCGACTGAGCCCGATCGATTCCCGGTGCGGCGCGGGGCCCCTGGCCCCGCGCCGCACCGCCGGCTGGAGGTCGTCATGCTGCCCTACTTGTTCCGCCGTCTGGGTGCCGGCATCGTGCTGGTGTTCCTGGTCACCGGTATCACCTTCGCCCTGACGTACACCGCCGACATCCCTGTCGCCCGCAACATCCTCGGTCCCCAGGCGACCGATGAACAGATCGCGATCCTCAATGCCCGGCTGGGCCTGGACAAGCCCTTGTGGGAGCAGTACACCGACTGGCTGGGTGGCCTCTTCCACGGTGATCTGGGCAAGTCCTACTTCAGCGGCCAGGACGTCACCGACGCGCTGACCAGCCGGCTGCCGGTCACCCTGTCGGTGGTGGTCGTCGCCATGATCATCACCCTGCTCGCCAGCACCGCGCTGGGGATCGCCTCCGCCGCCCGCCGGGGGTGGCTGGACAACCTGCTGCAGGGCATCTCGACGATCTCGTTCGTCTTCCCCGGGATCATCCTGGGCATCGCGCTGGTCTACGTGTTCGCGATCGAGCTGCGCTGGGTGCCGGCCACGGGCTACACGAAGCTGGCCGACGACCCGCGGGCCTGGTTCTCGTCGGTGATCCTGCCCGCCATCGTGCTGTCGATCGGTGGGATCGCGGCTCTGGCCGCGCAGGTCCGCGGATCCCTGATCGACGAGCTGGACCGCGAATACGTCCGCACCCTGCGGGCCCGCGGGGTGTCGGAGCGGTCGCTGCTGCTGAAGCACGCATTGCGCAACGCGGCAGGTCCGGCGCTGACGACCTTCTCCCTGCAGTTCATCTCGATCTTCGGTGCCGCGTTGTTCGTCGAGAAGATCTTCGCCCTGCCCGGCTACGGCTCCTACGCCTTCAACGCCACGCTGCAGGGAGACCTGCCCGCTCTGCTGGGCGTGACCGTCTTCGGCGTCCTGCTCGTGGTCATCGTCAACCTGCTCGTCGATCTGGCCCAGGGCTGGCTCAACCCGAAGGCGAGGCTCGCGTGACCGTTCCCGACGTCGACACCGCCACGGCACCGGTCGTGGAGACCGCAGTCCGGCCGCGCAGAGGTGCCTGGCGGCGGCTGCTGCGCAAGCCACTCGGCATCGGCGCCCTGCTCGTGCTGGTGGCGATCATCGTGCTCGGGCTGCTCGAACCCGTTCTCAGCCAGCACGACTCGGCTCTCGCCAACCTCCAGAAGGTCAACGCCGACGTCGGTGAGCCCGGCTACCTGCTGGGCGCCGACCAGTTCGGGCGCGACATCTGGGCCCGGGTCCTCTCCTCGATCAACGTGTCCGTCGCCTCCGCCCTCATCGGCGCCGGGGTGGCGGTCGTGCTGGGCACCGTCTTCGGCCTGATCGCCGGCTACATCGGGAAGCGGACGGGCGCGACCCTGTCCTGGGTGTTCGAGCTGCTCATGACCTTCCCGGCGCTGATCCTGATCCTGGTCCTGCAGCCGGTGACCGGTGGCTCCTACAAGGTGACGATGGTGATCTTCGGGGTGTTCCTCGCCCCGGGGCTCTTCCGCCTCGTCCGCAACCTCGTCGTCGGCGTGCGCAACGAGCTCTACGTCGATGCTGCGCGGGTGGCGGGGTTGTCGAACCGGCGGATCCTCTCCCGGCACGTGCTCTACGTCGTCCGCGGACCGATCATCATCACTGCGGCCTTCCTGGGCACTGCCGCCATCGGCGTGCAGGCCGGTCTCGCCTTCCTGGGCGTCGGCTCCAGCCAGCAGGTGAGCTTCGGCGCGATGACCGCCGACGCGTTCGGCAACATCTACGTCAAGCCGGTGCAGATGGTCTGGCCCTCCCTGTTCCTGGCGCTGCTCACCGGCTCGCTGGTGCTGCTGGGCAACGCCTACCGCGACGTCCTTGCAGCCCCCCAGGGTGCGGTCGCGCCCGGCGGCCGGCGGGCGAAGCGGCGACCGGCTGCGGCCTCGCCGTCCGCCCCTGGCGACGTGTTGCCCCAGGACGTCACCGCAGGCGACCATGCACCGTCGGTGGGAAGCGCCGCCACCGCCACCGTCGCTGCTCTCGCCGCAGCGGAGTCCGCAGGCGGGGCCCTGCTGGCCGTGCGCAACCTGCGCGTGGGCTACCCGCAGGTCGACGGCTCTGTGCGCGACGTGGTCAAGGGCGTCTCGCTCGACGTCGCAGCCGGCGAGATCGTCGGTCTGGTCGGCGAGTCGGGCTCGGGCAAGTCCCAGACCGCCTTCTCGATCCTGGGGCTGCTGCCACGGCAGGCCAGGGTGACCGCCGACGTGCTCCGGGTGGACGGGCAGGACCTCCAGGGCCTGGGGCCGGGCGGGATGGGCAAGCTCCGCGGGTCGGTCCTGGCCTACATCCCGCAGGAGCCGATGGCGAACCTGGACCCGTCCTTCACCATCGGCAGCCAGCTCGTCGAGGGCCTGCGTGGGATCCCGAAGCGGGAGGCCGAGCAGACGGTGCTGGACCTCCTGGACCGGGTCGGCATCGTCGACCCCCGGCGCACCTTCAAGAGCTACCCCCACCAGATCTCCGGGGGCATGGCGCAGCGGGCGCTCATCGCCGGCGCGGTCGCGCCACGGCCGAAGCTGCTGATCGCCGACGAGCCCACCACCGCCCTCGACGTCACCGTCCAGGCGGAGATCCTCGACCTGCTGCGCGACCTGCAGAACGAGTTCCACATGGGCGTTCTGCTGGTCACGCACAACTTCGGGGTCGTGGCCGACCTGTGCGACCGGGTCCTGGTCATGCAGGAGGGGGAACTGGTCGAGGGCGGTGACGTCCGGTCGATCTTCCACGCGCCGCAGCACCCGTACACCCAGCAGTTGATCGGAGCGATCCTGGACGAGGAGACCGTGCGCACCGACCCCACCCCCACCTCCACCGGAACGACTGCGCCAGCGCTGACCAAGGGTGGGGCACGATGACCGCCCTGCTGGAGGTCCGGAACCTGCGGCTGAGCTATCCGTCGCGGGGTTGGCGGTCCAAGACGCCGGAGGTGCTGCGCGGAGTCTCGCTGGAGATCGCACCGGGGGACACCCTGGGCCTGGTGGGGGAGTCGGGCTCCGGCAAGACCACCCTGGGCCGGGCCATCCTCGGGCTGGCCACCCCCACCGCCGGGACGATCACCTTCGACGGCAGGGACATCACGCATCTCGGGCCGAAGCAGCGCCGGTCGCTGGCCCGCGACATCCAGGTGGTGTTCCAGGACCCGTACACGTCGCTGAACCCGACCCTGACGATCGCCGACATCCTCGCCGAGCCCCTCATCGCCCAGGGGACCGATCCGGCAGAGGCGCGGACGTCGGTCGGCCGGCTGCTGGACCAGGTCGGCATGCCCGTCGACGCCCTGCACCGCTACCCGCGCGAGTTCTCCGGCGGGCAGCGTCAGCGGGTGGCGATCGCCCGTGCGCTGGCGCTGGAGCCGCGGCTGATCGTGTGCGACGAGCCGGTGTCGGCGCTGGACCTGTCCACACAGGCGCGCGTGCTCGATCTGCTCATAGACATCCAGCGTCGCACCGGTGTGGCGTACCTGTTCATCACCCACGACCTCGCCGTCGTCCGGCACGTCAGCCACCGCATCGCCGTCATGTACCGCGGCGAACTGGTCGAGACGGGGGACACGGCCGCGGTGACGACCAGCCCGAGCAACGACTACACCCGCAATCTCCTGCTCGCCTCGCCCACGGCCGACCCGGATCGGCAGCGGGAGCGGCGTGAGGCCCGCCGGCTGGCCCGGTCCGCGGCGGCCTCGGCGTGAGCCGTCCGCAGCGCTGGGCCGTCGTCGGCACGGGGACGATCTCCCGGAGTGCGGTGCCGGACCTCATGGCGTGCGAGGGCGTCGAGGTCACGATCGTGCACAGCCGGGACCCGGAGAAGGCGGCGGCCTTCGCCGCCGAGTTCGGCATCCCCCGGTCCACCGGGGACTACGCAGCGGTGGTCGCGGACGACTCGATCGACGCGATCTATCTGGCCACACCGATCGCCACCCACCATGCGATGACGCGGCAGGCGCTGCTCGCCGGCCGGAACGTGCTGGTGGAGAAGCCGATCGCCACCAGTGCAGCCGAAGCCGCCGACCTGTTCGCGCTGGCCGCCGACCGTGGGGTCTTCCTCATGGAGGCCATGTGGATGAAGTTCAACCCGGTCTTCCGGCGGCTCCGGCAGGAGATCGCCGAGGGCCGGATCGGCGAGCCCCGGAGCCTGCGGGCGGGCTTCGGCATCCCCTTCCCGGAGGACATGGGCACCCGGTTCGAAGCCGGCCCCGGCGGCGGGGCGCTGCTGGACCAGGGGATCTACCCGGTCACGCTTGCCCACGCCCTCTTCGGCGAGCCGCAGTCCCTGCATGCCGGCGGCGTCGTCCGGCCGGACGGGGTCGACCTCGCCCACCACGTGACTCTCGAGTTCTCCCAGGGCCGTTTTGCCCAGTGCGCGACGTCCATGACGGAGTTCACCGACCTGTCCGCGTCGGTCAGCGGTCCGAAGGGATGGATCGTGCTCTCGCCTCCCTTCTGGGCGACGACGAGCCTGCAGGTCCGCGCGGGCTCCCTCGAGGCGATCTTCGTGACACCGGAAGCGGTGGACCTGCCCCGGGAGGGCAACGGCTACGTGCCGATGATGCGCGAGGTGGTGGAGGCGATCGAGGCGGGCCTGACCGAGCATCCCGTGCACACGGTCGCGGACACCCTGTCCGTGTTCCGCACTCTCGACGAGATCCGCTCGCAGCTCACCCGCACCGCGGCGCCCAGCGCCGGAGAGGACGTCGCCCGATGACCACGCCCGACGCCGGTCGCCGCCTCGAGGAGGCTGCGGCCCTCACGAGCGGGGCGTCGTTCTGGACGACGAAGGAGGCGGACGGTGCGGCGTCGTTCTGGCTGACCGACGGGCCGCACGGTATCCGCAAGCAGGTCGCGTCCCCGGACCATCTGGGGCTGGCGGCGAGCGAGCCGGCGACGTGCTTCCCCCCGGCGGTGGGGCTGGCGCAGTCGTGGGACCCGGAGCTCGCCTCCGAGGTCGGTGCGGCGCTGGGCCGGGAGGCGCAGGCCCACGGCGTGGGGGTGCTGCTGGGCCCGGGGGTGAACATCAAGCGGGACCCCCGCGGCGGCCGCAGCTTCGAGTACTTCTCCGAGGACCCGGTGCTGACCGGGACCCTGGCGGCCGCCTGGGTGCGCGGCGTGCAGGGCGAGGGCGTGGGGACCTCGCTGAAGCACTTCGCCGGCAACGAGGCCGAGCACGACCGCATGCGGGCGAGTTCCGACGTCGAGCAGCGGCCACTGCGCGAGATCTACCTCCGCGCCTTCCAGCGGGTGGTGGAGGACGCGCAGCCATGGACGGTGATGGCCGCTTACAACAAGGTCAACGGCGTCTACGCGACCGAGGACCGGTCGTTGCTGACCGACGTCCTGCGCGGTGAGTGGGGCTTCGACGGGGTGGTGGTCAGCGACTGGGGCGCCGTCGCCGACCGCGTCGCGGCCGTCGCGGCCGGCCTGGACCTGCAGATGCCCGGCCCCGATCCGGGGGGCGACGCCGGCCTGGTCACGGCGGTCGAGGAGGGCGGGCTGCCCGCGGCGTCGCTGCAGCGCGCCGGCCGGACCGTCGCGGAGCTCGCGGCGAAGGTGGCCGCCGGCCGCCGCCCGGGAGTGGCCTTCGACGCCGACGCCCACCACGAGCTGGCCCGCCAGGTGGCCGCGCGGTGTGTGGTGCTGCTGGAGAACGACCCCGTGGACGGATCGGCCCTGCTGCCCCTGGCGCCCGATGCTTCGGTGGCGGTGATCGGGGAGTTCGCCGAGCTGCCGCGTTACCAGGGCGGGGGCAGCTCGCACGTGAACCCCACCCGCCTCGACGTCCCCCTCGAGGAGCTGCGCGCCCGCCACGGCGGACCCGTCGCCTCCACGCGCGGGTTCACCACCGACGGATCGGGGGACCCCGACGCGCTGCGGGCGGAGGCCGTCGAGGCCGCCCGCGCCGCCGACGTCGCCGTCCTGTTCATCGGGCTGGCGGAAGAGCAGGAGTCGGAGGGCTTCGACCGCGAGGACATCGAGCTCCCCGCCGACCAGGTCGCGCTCGTCCGGGAAGTCGCCGCCGTGCAGCCGCGCACCGTGCTGGTGCTGTCCCATGGCGGGGTGGTCCGGCTGGCGCCGGTGGTGGACCTGGTGCCGGCGATCGTGGACGGCGCGCTGATCGGGCAGGGCGGGGGAGCGGCGCTGGCCGACGTCCTGGTGGGCGCGGTCAACCCCTCGGGCAAGCTCGCCGAGACGGTGCCTCAGCGGCTGCAGGACGTGCCCGCCTACCTGGACTTCCCCAGCGAGTTCTCCGCGCACCGCTACAGCGAGGGCGTGCACGTCGGGCATCGCTGGTACGACGCTCGTGGCATCGACGTGACGTTCCCCTTCGGCCACGGCCTGTCCTACACGACCTTCGACGTGACCGACCTGCACCTGGGCGCCTCGGACGACGGCATCACCGCCACCGTCACCGTAGCCAACACCGGGGCCCGGGCCGGGCGGGAGGTCGTGCAGTTCTACGTCGGTGTCCCCGGATCGGCGGTGCGGCGGCCGCTGCGTGAACTGAAGGGCTTCGCCGCAGTGGTCCTGGAGCCGGGGGAGAGCCGGCGGGTGTCGGCGCTGCTGCGCCGCGCGGATCTGGCCTACTGGCACCCGAAGGCACAGCGGTGGGTCCTCGAGCCGGGGGAGTACGAGGTGTCGGCCGGGGTGTCCAGCCGCGACCTGCGCGCCACCGCGCTCGTCGGCGTGATCGGGGACGGGTTCCGCCCTCCCATCACCGGGGAGAGCACTCTGGATGAGGTGCTGGCGGACCCCGAAGCCAGGGCGTCGATCCTGCCGCTGCTCGCCTCGGCCGGTGAGGCCCTCGGTATGGACGTGGCCCAGACGATGGGGTCCATCCCCGTCGGCCGGCTGAGCGCTTTCGGCGGCGGCCGGGACGGCGCCGCGCCGCCCGCGGCTGCTCCAGGGACAGCGGCCTCCTGACGGGCCCGTGCTCACTGACCACATCGCGGCCGGCTTCCACTGACGGTCCTGCGGGTCGGACGGTGACCTCAACGGCGCCTCCATCCGAGCGGACCCGGGTCACCGGCGGACATCCGGCTCCTCGCCGTCGCCGTGCGCCTCGCCTCGCGGCTCGACTCGATCCAACGACACCGAGACAGTGAGGATCCACAGATGAGGCGACCGACCCCCGACTTCCTGTGGGGCGCGGCCACGGCACCGCACCAGATCGAGGGCAACAACCTCAACAGCGACTGGTGGGCCACGGAGCGGCTGATGCCCGGCATGGAGCGCAGCGGCGATGCGTGCGACAGCTACCACCGCTACGCCGAAGACATGCGGCTGCTCGCCGACGCAGGGCTCAACGCGTACCGCTTCGGCATCGAGTGGGCGCGCATCGAACCCGACCCCGGCCACGTGTCGCGCGCAGAGCTGGCGCACTACCGGCGGATGATCGACACCGCGTTGCAGCTGGGCCTCGCCCCGGTGGTGACGCTGAACCACTTCACCGTGCCGCGGTGGTTCGCCGAGGAAGGTGGCTGGACCGGGGAGAAGGCACTCGATCGCTTCGTCTCCTACGTGCAGGCGGCCACCGGGATCCTCGACGGCGTCCCCTACGTCGCGACGTTCAACGAGCCCAACATGCTGGCGATGATGGTGACGCTCGCCCGCGCGGTCGAGGCCGGGGAGCTGGCGGAGTGGCAGAGCCCGACGGTCGAGAGCGAGGGCGAAGGGGGCCAGGGGACGGGGCGGCCGGCAGTGCTGCCGGCGCCGGACCCGGAGATCGGCCGCCGGCTGGCCGACGTCCACGCCGCCGCCCGCAGCATCGTGCGAGAGCGAACCGACGCCGCGGTCGGCTGGACGGTCGCCGCCGGGGCGTACACCGCCGCGCCGGGTGGAGAGCAGAAGCTGATCGAGGAGCGCTACGTCCGCGAGGACCTGTACTTCGAGGCTGCCCGCGGGGACGACTTCGTCGGGGTGCAGGCGTACTCCACGCAGGAGGTGGACGCGAACGGTCTGGTGCCGACCCCGCAGCATCCGGACAACACGCAGGTCGGCACCGCCTTCCGGCCGGACGCGCTCGGCATGGCGATCCGGCACAGCTGGGAGGTGACCGGGGGCGTGCCGGTCCTGGTGACGGAGAACGGCATCGCCACCGCCGACGACACCCGTCGGATCGCGTACACGCGCGAGGCCCTGCGTGGCCTCCTCGTCACCGCCGACGAGGGCGTCGACGTCCGCGGCTACCTGCACTGGTCGGCTCTGGACAACTACGAGTGGGGCCATTGGGAGCCCACCTTCGGCCTCATCGCGGTGGACCGGGAGACGTTCGAGCGCAAGCCCAAACCGAGCCTCGCGTGGTTGGGCGACGTCGCCCGTCGCGGCGGCGTCCTGGATTCCTGAGCGGTCGCTCTGTGCGCCGAACACCGCGGCCGCAAGGGAAGAACCGGGAGCGCGGCGCGATCCGATCCACGATCCGTCACCACCCCCGGCCGTACCGATGGGAGCGCCACGTGCAGGCTTCAAGCGAGGAGACCCATCGTGGGACCGGGTGGATCACCGCCGCGCTCCTGCTCGGGCTCTTCACCACGAGCTTCCCGTCGACGATCCTCACGATCGCCGTGCAACCGATCGCGGAGGACCTGAACGCGCTGCCCTCCACGGTCGTCTGGGTCACCACCGCTCCGCTGCTCGCCGCCGCTGTCAGCACGCCGCTGTTCGGCCGGCTGGGCGACATCTACGGTCACCGGCGCGTGTACCTGGTGGGGATCGTCATCGCGATGGTGTTCGCACTCGGCAGCGCGTTGGCGTGGAACGCGACGAGCCTCATCATGGCCCGCACCCTCTCCCAGACCGGCGCGGCCGCCACGGTGCCGACCGCCGTGGCGATGCTCTTCCGCGCGAGCCCGCCCGGCCAGCGGGTCCGGGCCAGCGCCCGGATCGGCGCCACCACCTCGGCCGCGGCGGTCATCGGCGTGGTCGTGGGCGGGCCACTGGTGGACCTGGTCGGCTGGCGTGCCATCTTCGTGGGCCAGGTCGGGTTGTGCGCCGGGGCGCTGATCCTCTCCCTGATCGTCACGCCGGCCGACCCGGGCAAGCGGGCCCGCTCATCCCTGGATGTTCCCGGTGCCCTGGCGCTCGCGGTCGCCACCCTCACGCTCACCTTCGGCATCAACCGGCTAGCCGTCTGGGGGTGGTCGCCGGTACCGGTCGCGTGCCTGGTGATCGCGCCGCTCGCCCTCCGGGTGCTCGTCCTCGTCGAGCGGCGCGCGGTCTCGCCACTGCTTCCGGTGCGCGTGCTGGGCTCCCACAACGTCCGGGTCATCACCGGTGCGACCGTTCTCGTCGGCGCCGGTTACATGGGGAACTTCGTCGTCACCCCGCTCTACCTGCAGGGCGTGCTGGGGCTCACCGCAGCGGTGACCTCACTGCTCACCGTGCCTCGGGCGCTCTCGATCGTGCTCGCCGCCCCCACCGCCGGCCGGGCGGCCATGCGCTTCGGTGAGCGCCGCGTCGCCCTGATGGCCGGGATCGCCCTGACCCTGGCCCTTGCCGTGATGGCGGTGGGCGGCTTGGTGTCCTCGCTGGTCGTCGTGGCGATCGCGATCGCACTCAGCGGATACGCCGTGGGACACCTCAATCCCTCGCTGCTGTCGGCTCAGGGCTCGGCGGTGGACGAGCGGGACGTCGGCCTGGCCGCCTCCCTCCAGCAGACGGGCTTCCAGGTCGGTGCCGTCATCGGCATCGGACTGTTCACCGCGCTGGCCGGCGACGCGACCGACGACGGCCCGTTCGCCCTCGTCTTCCTGTTGACCGCGGCCTGCTCGCTGGCCGCGACCCTCGTGCTCGTTCGCATGCAGGACACGAGCAAGCCAGCGGCACCGCACTCCGCGCCGCCTCGGATCCCCGGCGACAGCGGCTCCTGACCCGCCTGTGTCCCGCGCCGGGCGCCCGAAGCGGCCGCCGCCGATCTCGACGCGGCCGCCGACCGGGCTCCGTGCGCGCCGTTGTGGATGTGCACGCCGGAGCGATCGCTCAGGGGCGTTGGGACGGGCCCGCCCGAGGACGCAGCGCAGGATGCTGCTACCGGGATGGGCCGGACGAATCCGTCGTTGTCGAACTATCGATCTCAGGGCTTGAGGTGGCTCGGGCTCGCTGCTACGTTCGGCCACGGCGACTGCGTAACGCGCGTTACCCCAGGGCCGCGTCAGTCCGGCCGCGCCCGATCCGACGAATGAGGAGAGGCCTCGTGGCCCGACGACTCGACTTCCCGGTGTTCGACGCCGACAACCACTTCTACGAGACCACCGACGCCTTCACCAAGTACCTCCCTGCGGAGTACGCGGGCCTGGTCAAGTACGTGCAGGTCAACGGCCGCACCAAGATCGCGCTGCGCAACGTCATCAGCGAGTACATCCCGAACCCGACCTTCAACAAGGTCGCGCCTCCCGGGGCCCTCGAGCTGGAGTTCCGCGCCAAGAACCCCTCGTCGAAGCACAAGCCGGTCGCCAATAAGACCTCGTTCGGCGAGGTCACCAACGAGGAGCGCAGCTCCATCGCGGGCATGCCGCCCAAGTACATCGAGTCGCCGCCGGCGTTCTTCAACCCGGCCGACCGGCTGATGGTCCTCGACGAACTGGGCCTGGACCGCGCGGTGATGTGGCCGACGCTGGCATCGTTGCTCGAGGAGCGCATGGCCGACGACCCCGACGCCACGCACGTGATGGTGCACGCGCTCAACGAGTGGATGCACGAGCACTGGACCTTCAACTACGAGAACCGGATCTTCCCGACCCCGGTCATCACCCTGCCGGTCCTGGACAAGGCGCTGGCCGAGCTGGACTACGTCGTGGAGCGCGGCGCCAAGGCCATCCTCATCCGCCCGGCTCCGGTGCCCGGCTACAACGGCCGCCGCCGCTCCTTCGCGCTGCCGGAGTACGACCCGTTCTGGGAGCGGGTGAACGAGGCCGGCCTCATCGTCGGCATGCACTCCTCCGACGACGGCCAGCAGCGCTACATGAACGAGTGGGAGGGCCGCCAGGGCGAGTTCCTGGCCTTCGCCAAGACCTCGGGCTTCCACGCGCTGGTGTCAGCCGATTATCGCGGCATCAAGGACACGGTGACCTCGATCGTCGGCCACGGCCTGGCGACCCGGTTCCCCGACCTCCGGTTCATGCCCGTGGAGAACGGCAGCTCCTGGCTCAAGCCGCTCCTCGCCACCATGGCGAAGGTGTACGGCCGCAACCCGGGCGCCTTCGACGAGGACCCGACCGTCGCGCTCAAGCGGTCGATCGTCCTGCACCCCTTCTTCGAGGAGGACGTGGTCGGCGTGATCGAGGCCATGGGCGTCGACAACGTCGTCTTCGGTTCGGACTACCCGCACCCCGAGGGCCTGCACGACCCGATCGAGTACATGAACGAGCTCGAGGGCCTCTCCGACGAGGACAAGGCCAAGGTCATGGGCGGCAACCTGAACAAGCTCTTCGGCTTCGCCGCCGACGACAAGGTCATCGCCGCCTGAGCTAGGACCCGTCCTTCTCGCCCCTTGCAGCCTCGGGGTGAACCCCGGGACGGGGCCATACACGACCTGAGGCGCCGGCCGGACGAGCACGGCCGTCCGGCCGGCGCCTCCGTCGTGTCCGCAGCAGTTCCCCCTGATCGGACCCACCCCGGCGACGGCGCCGGGCGGAGAGGCGGAGAGCACGGATGGCCGACTACCAGTTCATCACCTACGAGCCGCTGGACGAGGGCACGATCGTCCGGATCAACCTGAACCGGCCCAAGCAGCGGAACGCGCAGAACCGCGGCATGCTCGTCGAGCTCGACGACGCCTTCCGGGCGGCCGAGATGGACGACCTGGTCCGGGTGATCATCCTGGGCGCCGAGGGTCCGGTGTTCTCCGCCGGCCACGACACCGGGTCCAAGCAGTCGATCGCCGAGTGGATGCCGGGCCCCTCGCAGCACCACAGCGTGACGATCGACGGTGGCACGCGGCAGGGTGCGGAGAAGCTGTACCTGCAGGAGTGGCACTACTACTTCCAGAACACCGCCCGCTGGCGGGACCTGCGCAAGATCACCATCGCCCAGGTGCACGGCAACGTGATCTCCGCGGGCCTGATGCTCGCGTGGGCGTGCGACCTGATCGTGGCCGCGGAGGGCACCCAGTTCTCCGACGTGGTCGGGCAGCGGCTGGGCATGTGCGGGGTGGAGTACTTCGCCCACCCGTGGGAGTTCGGCCCGCGCAAGACCAAGGAGCTCCTGCTCACCGGCGACTCGATCGACGCCGAAGAGGCCCACAAGCTCGGCATGGTGAGCAAGGTCTTCCCCGCCGACGAGCTCGCCGAGGGTGCGCTGGCCCTGGCCCGCAAGATCGCGCAGCTGCCCACCATGGCGGCGCTGCTGGCCAAGGAGTCGGTCAACCAGTCCGTCGACAACATGGGCTTCCAGAACGCGCTCAAGGCCTGCCTGACGCTGCACGAGCTCAACCACGCCCACTGGGCCTGGGTGCACGAGGACCGGCACGCCGTCGGCAAGGCCGAGGACGGCATCCTCGGGGCCATCACCGGCCCCCCGGCCACGGCGGCGGCCAACGGCGCCCCGGGGTGAGCGAGACCGTCGCGCGTCCCACCGTGGACGACGTCCCGGGCGTCCTCCGGCTCCAGCAGACCGGTGAGGGCCGGTAGGAGGGGCAGTGCCTGGCCACCGAGGGACCGGTCGTCCGACCGAACTTCGCGTGGCTGCGTGACCTCTCGACGGACATCGTCAGCGATCGACCACCTCGGAGGAATCTCGTGCGTGCCGCTGTCATCACTGCCCTGACAGGTCCGGATGCCGTGGAGATCAGGGATGTGCCCGAACCGGAGCCGGCGCCCGGCCGAGTACGCATCGATGTCCACTACGCGGGAGTGGTCTTCCCCGACGTCCTGCAGACCCGTGGCGACTACCAGATGCGGCCCGACCTGCCGTTCATTCCGGGCTGGGAAGTCGCCGGCGTGGTCCGCGAGGACGCCGGCGGGTTCCGCGCCGGCGACCGGGTCGCCGCCATGCCGGTCATCGGCGGCTTCGCCGAGACGGTCGCCGTCGACACCGAGATGGTCTTCCCGCTCCCTGACGCTGTCCCCTTCGACAAGGGGGCGGCGATCCCGCTGAACTACCTGACCGCCGACTTCGCACTGCACCGCAGGGCCCGGCTGGTCGCGGGGGAGACGGTCCTGGTGCACGGCGCCGCCGGCGGTGTCGGGACAGCTGCCTGCCAACTCGCCGCCGCTCGCGGCGCGCGAGTACTCGCCGTCGTCTCCACCCCGGACAAGGCGGAGGTCGCCCGAAGGGCGGGAGCGGACGAGGTCCTGCCGGTCGACGGCTTCCGGGACGAGGTGCGTCGGTTGACTGGCGGCAGGGGCGTGGACGTCGTGGTCGACCCGGTCGGCGGCGACCGCTTCACCGACTCGCTGCGCTCCCTCGCCACCGAGGGCCGTCTCATCGTCATCGGCTTCACCGGACGTGCGATTCCGACGGTCAAGGTCAACCGACTGCTGTTGACCAACACAACGGTGCTCGGTGCTGCTTCCGAGGAGTTCTGGCACACGCAGCCCGGCTTCGTCGGCCAGCAGTGGCAGGATTTGCTGCCGCTGATGGAGTCCGGGGCCGTCGACCCGCCGATCGGGTCGGTCTTCGACCTGGAGGACGCTGCCGCGGCTATCCGCACGATGGACGAACGCAGAGCCGTCGGCAGGCTGCTCATCCGCATCCATGGACATGGCATCACCACCACGTGAACTCGCGTTCCGGCAGGCGTCCGCTGCGGGAAGCCCCCGAGGCTGGTCCCGTGATCACCCCCTCTCACTTCACGAGCGCAGGAGCCCCCATGTCCACCACCATCGACGACCGCATCGCGGAGCTGCTGGCGACGTACGACACCCCGGACGCCGATGCCGCGACGCTGCTGTGCGACCGGCACCCGGCCGACGCGGTGGCGATCACCGTCATCGAGGCCGATCTGTCGGCGCACGACCTGACCTACGGCCACCTCCAGCGCGAGTCCGCCCGGTTCGCAGCGGCCCTCGCCGACATCGGCATCGGCCCCGGCGACCGCGTGGCCGTGCTGATGGGCAAGTCCGCCGAACTCGTGGTCGCGCTGCTCGGGATCTGGCGGCGGGGTGCGGTACACGTCCCGCTGTTCACCGCCTTCGCCGGGCCGGCGATCGCCCTGCGGCTCCAGGCCAGCGGCGCGCGACTGGTCGTCACCGACGCCGACCAGCGCACCAAGCTGTCGTCACGCCCCGACATGCCTGCCGACCGGGGGTGGCGCGTCATCGTCGTGGGCGGCGCTCCCCAAGGCGACGAACTGTCCTTCGCTGAGCTGGTCGCGGGTCACGCCTCCGACGATCCCGCGGGGGCTCCGGTCGCCGTAGGCGGGGACGCCCCGCTTGTCCTGCTCTTCACCTCCGGGACCACCGGAAACCCCAAGGGCGTGCCGGTGCCCGTCAAGGCCCTGGCCTCCTTCCAGGCCTACCTCGAGTTCGGTCTGGACGTGTCCGCCGACGACGTGTTCTGGAACGCCGCGGACCCTGGCTGGGCGTACGGGCTGTACTACGCCGTGCTGGGACCGCTGGCCGCCGGCGTCCGCAGCCTGCTGCTGCACGCCGGCTTCAGCCCAACGCTCACCTGGCAGGTCATCCAGGCGTTCGGGGTCACGAATTTCGCCGCTGCGCCGACGGTCTACCGCGCGCTGAACGCCGACGGGGCGCCCGTCCCCGATGGCCTGCAGCTGCGCCGGATGTCCTCGGCAGGCGAGCCGCTGACCCCTGAGGTCATCACATGGGCCGAGGAGCACCTGGGCGTACCGGTCCGGGACCACTACGGGCAGACCGAGCACGGCATGGTGATCGCCAACGGCTGGGGCCAGGGCGTCTACGCCCCTGTTCGCCCCGGTTCGATGGGGCGGCCGCTGCCGGGCTGGTCGGCCGCCGTCCTGCACGACGAACGCACCGAGGTGGCAGCGCCTGGGCAGGTGGGGCGCGTCGCCATCCGGGTCGCCGAGAGCCCGCTGATGTGGTTCTCGGGTTACGCCGATGCGCCGGAGAAGTCCGCCGAGCGGTTCACCGAGGACGGCGCCTGGTACCTGACCGGGGACGCCGGGAGCGTCGACGAGGACGGGTACTTCGCCTTCTCCTCCCGAGACGACGACGTGATCATCATGGCCGGCTACCGGATCGGTCCCTTCGACGTCGAGAGCGTCCTGGTGACGCATCCCAGGGTCGTGGAGTCCGCCGTCGTCGGCGCTCCCGACGCCCTGCGTGGCGAGGTGGTCGAGGCCTTCGTCGTTCTCCGGGCGGGGGACGAGGGCGACGACGACCTGGCCGAGGAACTCAAGCAGCTGGTCAAGCAGAAGTTCGCCGCGCACGCCTACCCGCGCACGGTGCACTTCGTGCCGGAGTTGCCCAAGACCCCCAGCGGCAAGATCCAGCGCTTCGTCCTCCGGCAGCGGCGTCGCGGGGAGGTCCAGGACCGGTGACGGATGAGATCAGCTAACGATCGATGACCCCGTTCGACTCCTCGAGGAAAGGTGCCTGATGCCGCGGCTGGACGAAATCCAGATCCGGGACCCCTACGTGCTGGCGGAACCCGATGAGGGCGCCTACTACCTGTTCGGCAGCACGGACGCCGACATCTGGGCCGGTCCGGGAAAGGGCTTCGACTGCTACCGGAGCACCGACCTGGCCGTCTGGGAGGGGCCGATCGAGGCGTTCCGGCCGCCCGAGGACTTCTGGTCCTCGACCCAGTTCTGGGCGCCGGAGTGCCACCCGTACCGGGGCCGGTGGTACCTGCTGGCGACCTTCGGCGTGCCGGCCGGTGACCGCCGGGGCACCCAGGTGCTGGTCGCCGACCGGCCGGAGGGGCCGTACGTGCCCTGGTCCGACGGCCCGGTCACGCCGCCGGAGTGGCTGTGCCTGGACGGGACGCTGCACGTCGCCGAGGACGGGCAGCCGTGGATGGTCTTCTGCCACGAGTGGATGCAGTGCTCGGACGGCGAGGTCTGCGCCGTGCGGCTGTCCGAGGACCTGCACACCGCGGTCGGCGACCCGGTCGTGCTCTTCCGCGGCTCCGCGGCCCCGTGGGCGAGGTCCTTCGGGGAGCACGCCGGCGGCCCGGCATTCGTGACCGACGGCCCGTTCCTGCACCGCACCCAGGAGGGCGCACTGCTCATGCTCTGGTCCAGCTTCGGCGAGCAGGGCTACGCGATGGGCGTCGCCGAGTCGGAGTCCGGCACGGTTGTCGGTCCCTGGCGCCAGCGTTCCCAGCCGGTCTGGGGTGAGGACGGCGGGCACGGCATGGCGTTCCGCACGTTCGACGGGCGCCTCTGGCTCACGCTGCACAGCCCCAACACGACACCGCACGAGCGGGCGACGTTCGTCCCGCTGACCGACGACCTCCACCGCGCTGACTGACCGGGCGGCCTCAGTAGGTGGTCGACGTGCTGTGCACGGCCTTCCACTCGGTCGAGGTGAGCGCGCGTACCGGCAGCGTGCTTTGCAGCCGGGACGCGCCCGGCAACACCTTCCTGAGACCGATCGCGATCGCAGCAGACCTGGAGCCGACGGATGCCGACGTCACCTCGATCGAGCCCTCGACCGACCGAGCGACGGCGCTGGAACGTCAGTACGACGCCGTGATCCGCGTGCACCCGCGTACCTGGACGCTCGACACGGCTGCGCCGTCATCGGCGGTCTCCAGGAAATTCACCGTGTTTCCGGGGAGGCGCTCCGCGGCCCAGTCTCACCCGTCGACGTCCGCGGCTACCTGCACCGGGGGCTTGAGGGGGCTCAAGTTCGCTGCTACGTTCGTGCTCCGCGTAACACGCGTTACTACGGCCTCGGTAGTGCCGGCTCGACGCCCGATCCGCGGTGCATGGTGCGCCAGGCGGTCCCGCGATCGTTCGACAACCTTCGTTCCGATAGGAGCTCCAAGGCATGCGCAGAAGAGGAATGGCAGCGGTCGGCATCGCGTGCTCGGTCGCGCTGGTGCTGTCGGCGTGCGGCAGTGACGACGAGGACTCGGGCAGCAGCGGCGGTGGCGGCGACAGTGGCGGCACCCGCGCGGACGGGCCGGTGGACGTCGGCATCCTGACCTCGCTCAGCGGCCCTGGCGCGGCGGCGGCGGCGGGCTCCATCCGCGGCGCTCAGGCGCGGTTCGACTCCTACGACGGCGAGTGCAAGGACGTCGAGATCAACATCGTCCAGGCCGACGACACGTCGTCGGCCCAGGGCGCCCTGGCCGGGACGCAGAAGCTCGTCCAGCAGGACGACGTCTTCGCGATGATCAACGTCAGCGCCTTCTTCTACGGCGCCTCGCCCTACGTGACCGGTCAGGCCAGCGACGTGCCGGTCTTCGGCGGGGCCTGGGACGGCGCGCCGGAGTGGACGGCCACCGACGACAACATGTTCAACTCCGCCTTTGTGCCGGACTTGGGAACGGTCACCGAAATCCCCGGCACCTTCTTCAGGGACCAGGGTGCCACGAAGGTCGCCGGAATCGCGTACGTGAGCCCCAGCTCGCAGGCGGGCCTCGAGGTCGGCCTCGCCTCGATGGAGGCGGCCGGTCTGGAGGTCGGGTACACGAACAACAGCGTCCAGTTCGGCAGCACCGACGTCGGCCCGCTGGTCCTCGGCATCCTCGAGTCCGGTGACGACGCGGTCTACACGACGATCAACTTCGACACGTCGCTCGCGCTGGTCGCCGGCCTGCGCCAGGCCGGCTGGGACGGCGTCTTCACCTCGCCGACCGGCTACGGCGCCGACCTGCTCGGCTCCGACGTCGCCGTCGACATCGGCCAGGGCGTGATCTTCTCCAACTCCTTCGTACCGGTCGAGAACGACACCCCCGCGACCCAGGAGCTGAGCGCGGCGCTGCAGGAGCAGGGCAACGAGTCGGGTATCCCGGGCTTCTACGAGAGCCAGGGCTGGTTCGGCGCCGATCTGCTCCTCTACGGCCTCGAGAAGGCCGGCTGTGACGCCGACCAGGCCGGCCTGATCTCCACCCTGCAGGAGACCGACGACTGGGACTCCAACGGCCTCTACCCGATCCCGGTCCCGCAGACCACGAACGATTACGACGAGACGTGCCTGTTCTACCTGCAGCTCGAGGGTGACGGCTTCGTCCCGCTGAACGACGGTGAGCCGTTCTGCGGCGCACCGATCAACTGACGGCGCAGCGCCACCCGGTCCGCCGCCGTACCGCGCATTCCTGACGCGACGCCGGCGGACCGCGCGGTCCCCGCGCACTGCCCGGCCGGTCCGCCACGGACCGGCCGGGCCTGTGGGATACCCGAGACCGGACGGCACAAGCCGGCGCGTGCTAGGTCGGGCACTCGGCCCGTGCTGTCCTCCGGCAAAGCTGACGAAGAGACGTGCCAGTCGCCGCCAGCCACATGTACGTCTCGCCGACGCGGAATGGGTTGCCCCAGCGGGTGGGACGAGCCACGACCACGGCACCGACCGGCTTACGCCATCCCCGGACGCGGCTCGGCCGGATGCGTGCTGACGCACTTCGCTGGAAGTAGTCCGCGCCCGTGTGGTCACCCGCGGGCGGCGCTGGCAGCCGACGTAGTGGCTGGTGAGGAGCCGCGCGGCCGGTCCTCGGTTCCTCGGCGTCGATCGGCATGGGTCATCGCCCCCTCTGGTCGGCTGTCACCCCAGCGGCTCGCGCCGCCAACAGAGGCCGTGCCTACCGCAAGGGTGTGACCGTTCTGGAGGCCAACTGGAGGAGAACGAGAGGCCGTCGGCTTCTCAGTGGCTGCGCGTCACTCGGGTGGATCCGAGGGGCGAGTTCAGGAGCCCGCTCGCCCGCGACTGCGACGCACTTACGACGATCAATCAACCGTAATTTCCACTTCTCAATCAACGTTGGTTAACTCGCGACACGCGAAGCGAGCTGCGCTCTCATCGCCAGCCAATTCCACCCAACACGGACAAATGGGCCCGGCGCGTTCTCGCAGGGTTACTGGTTCGAGTCCAGTCGGGGGAGCAAGCACTGCTCTGACCTGCAGCGATGGCGATCTCGGCCCGCTGCCACCCACACGCTCCACGGATCCGAGTCTGGCGACGAGTCCGTCGTCGACGGAACCGGCATGTCGCCGCGGAGTACGCCGGGAGTCGGAGAACCAGGACGGACCTCACCTTCCGTGGGGTCCCTGACGGCGTCGACGTGGCGCCACCTCGCAGTGGAGGCGCCACGAGCCGACCTGGGATCACGCCGTCACGGATCTGGCCCGCTGGATCGCTCAGCGCACCGGCGCGCCGTTCACCCCCGGCAGGACCAGGTGCCCGGCGTCGACGGGCAGGGTGACCCCGGTGACGGCCGCTGCGAGGTCGGAGTTGAGGTAGAGCGCGGCGTTGGCGATGACCTCGGGAGGCAGGAACGTCGTCCCCTTGAGGGCGCCGTAGTGGTAGCCGCCCTCGATCATGTCGGCTTCGGTACCGCCGGGATGCCCCGCGAACATGTCCCAGGCGCCCTGGTGATCGGTCATCGGCGTGCGGATCGCACCGGGATGGATGGTGTTGCACCGGATGCCGTGGGGTGCGAGTTCCAGGGCGATGGTGCGCATGAGCCCGACGACGCCGTGCTTGGCGGCGGTGTAGTGGGCGAAGGTCGGGCCGCCCTCGAGGCCGTTGACCGACGAGATCAGGACGATGGAGCCGGCCTGGCGCTCGATCATGTGCGGCGCGACGGCTTTCGCCGAGCGCCAGACGCCGGTGAGGTTGACGTCGAGCATGTCTTGCCACTGCTCGTCGGTGAGTTCCCAGAACTGCCCCTGCGTCCAGATGCCGGCGTTGGCGATGAGGGCGTCGATGTGGCCGAACTCGGCGATGCCGCTGGCCACCGCCTGGTCCATCTGTGCCTGGGACCGGACGTCGGCGACCAGGCTCAGCGCCCGCCGATCCAGCGCCTCGACCTGGCGGACGGTCTCCGCGAGATCGGCCTCGCGGGCCATCGCGTAGGGGACCGTGCCGATCTGGTCGGCGATGTCGACGATGACGACGTCGGCGCCCTCCCGCGCTGAGGCGAGCGCGTGCGCGCGGCCCTGACCGCGTGCCCCGCCGGTGATCAGGACCGTCTTCCCCTCGAGCAGACCCATGACTGTTCCTCTCTGTGGGTGTCGGTTCAGAGCTGTCCGCCGGCGTCCACCACGTGGGTGGTGCCGGTGACGTAGCGGCCGTCATCGGAGACCAGGTAGAGGACGGCGTTCGAGATGTCGACGGCCTCCATGGCCGGGACCGGGAGGGCGTTCAACGTGAGGGCCGCTTCCTCGAAGTCCGCACGCGTCGCGTTCTCCAGGTCGGGCCGGAAGAGCCGGTAGGTGGCGTCGTTGAGGATCATGTCGGTGGCCACCGTGGTCGGGTGGATGGTGTTGACCCGGATGTTCTGCGGCGCCAGTTCCTTGGCGAGCACCTTGGCGAACATGACCAGCCCGGCCTTCGCGGCCGAGTAGTGCGCCGTGTTCGGGTTCGCGTAGATGGCGGCCAGGGAGCTGGTGATCACCACGGAGCCGCCGCGGCCGCCGGCGACGATGTGCGGCACGGCGGCTCTGATCGTCTTCCACTGACCGGTGAGGTTGACGTCGATCATGGTCTGCCAGGTCTCCTCGTCCATCTCCAGCGTGGAGGCGGGGGTGGAGATGCCGGCGTTGGCCAGGACGATGTCCAGCCGGCCGAGCTCGGCGACGGCGTCGTCGACGACCTTCGTCAGGCCGGCGAGGTCGCGGACATCGACCTCGGCGGCGACGATCCGCCGGTCCAGGGCCTCGACCTGACGGACGGTCTCGGCCAGGTCCTCGGACGTGGCAGTGGGGTAGGGAACCGTCTCGACCTGCTGGCAGACGTCGACGGCGATGATGTCGGCGCCCTCCTGGGCCAGGCGGACCGCGTGGCTGCGGCCCTGGCCGCGAGCTGCGCCGGTGATGAAGGCGACCTTGCCTTCGAGTCGGGCCATCGTGGATCTCCTCCTCGGTCGACGGCGCCCCGGTGACGCCGGTCACCGCCGAGGTTATGGCACCCAGTGCCGAAAGGGGGCGCCAGGGGGGTGTGGGGCAGGATCGCTGCGTGACGGCCGCGCGGGGTGCAGGGGAGCGGGACCTCGGCGGACGGCCGGCGGTGACCACGGCGCACGAGTTGGCTGCTGTGGCCCAGCGGCTGTTCCTCGAGCGGGGGTTCGAGCGGACGAGCATCGACGACATCGCCGCGGCCGCGGGCATCGGCCGGCGCACCTTCTTCCGCTACTTCCGGGCGAAGGTCGACGTCCTGTTCGCCGAGTCGGCGTCCGAGCTCGAGGTGTTGCGGCGCGAGCTGGCGTCCGCGTGCGAGGGGGAGGACTACCGCACCGCGCTGGTCCGGGGGGTGACCACCGCGCTGCGGGTGGCGCCCGGGGACCGGGAGTGGGCTCTGCAGCGGGCTCAGCTGATCTTGTCCGTACCGGCGCTGCAGGCGCAGGCGGCGGTGGTGTTCGCGGGCTGGCGCAGCATCGCGACCGAGTACGTCGCCGGACGCTTCCCGGGCGAGGACCTGTTCGCCCGGGCCGCCGGACATGCCGTGCTCGCCGCCACCCTCGCCGCGCACGAACACTGGATCACCCATCCGGGCTCAGAGCTGGAAGACGCCCTACGTGACGTGCTCGTCCTCCTCCTGCCACGGGAACCCGTCGAGCGCTGAGCTGCACGGCTCTGGTGCGAGGTGGCTCCTGTTCGCGACAGGGCTCTGGAGGACCTGCTGGGTGCCGCACAGAGACCGGCGACGTCGAGGCGTTCGTGGACGACCTCGCCACCGAACCGCGGCTGATACCGGACGAGGGCTGAACCGGGCGTCAGGCCGTTGACGAGTGGTCGTGCGGAAGGTGCTCCTTCCCTTCGGGGATATGACGTTCTATGGTTTGCCTTGTCTGTGTTCTACGACACAATCGAAGGTGGACCTGGGGATGGATCAGCTGAAGAGCAACGGCCTCGAAGGCAAGGTCGCCTTCATCACGGGTGCCGCTCGAGGGCAGGGGCGGTCGCACGCGCTGGCGCTGGCCCGAGCGGGCGTCGACATCGTCGCGGTGGACATCGCCGACCAGATCCCGACGGTGTCCTACGCGATGGCGAGCCGCGAGGACCTCGACGAGACCGTGGCCCTGGTGGAGAAGGAGGACCGGCGCTGCCTGCCGATCGTCGCCGACGTCCGTGACATCCACGCCATGCAGCGCGCCGCCGACCAGGCGGTGGCCGAGTTCGGACGGATCGACATCGTGCTGGCCAACGCCGGCATCCTGATCACCGCCCGGGGCGAGCAGAGCATCGACGAGGCCGCGGCCGCCTGGGACGACGGCATCGGGGTGATGCTCAGCGGGGTCTACAACACCGTGCGCGTCACGGCGCCGGTGCTGGTCGACGGCGGGGCCGGCGGCTCCATCGTGATCACCAGCTCGACCGCCGGACTCAACGGGATGCACGACGGCACCGGCGGCATGGCGGCCTACACCGCGGCCAAGCACGGCGTCATCGGCCTGATGCGGGGCTACGCGAAACTGCTGGGCAAGCACGGCATCCGGGTCAACACGGTCCACCCCATGGGCGTCGCGACGCCGATGGTCATCAACCCCCAGTTCGAGGAGTTCTACCGGGGCGGCGAGGCGATGCTCGAGACCCAGCCCCGGCTGCTGCCCATCCAGATCCTCGACCCCAACGACATCAGCAACGCCATCCTGTGGCTGGTCTCCGACGCTGCCCGTGCCGTCACCGGGATCACGCTGCCCGTCGACGCCGGCGTGACGACGCCGTGACCGCCGACACCGCGTCCGCGGTCGGCTCGCTGCCGATCCCCGAGACCCTCGCCGAGGTCCTGACGCCGGGCTGGCTCACGTCCGCCCTGCGGACCCGCTTCCCTGACGTCGAGGTGCACGACGTGACTCCGGGGCCGGTGGTCAGCCGCGTGTCGTGCAACGCGCGTTTCCGCATCGAGTACACGGGTGCACCTGACGAGGAGCTGCCCCGCGACCTGTGCGTGAAGGGCTACTTCTCCGACATGGGCAACGGGGAGGCGTCGGCCGCCGGGCTCTCGGAGGCGATGTTCTACGGCTCTCTCGCTGCCACCACCGGCGTCCGCACGCTCCGGCCCGTCTACGCCGCCGTGGACCCCGCGACGCGGGCCAGCATCGTCATCACCGAGGACGTCGAGGCCCGGGGCGGCTCCTTCCTCGACCCGCTGAGCACCTACACGCCCGACCAGGTCGCCGAGAGCCTCGAGCAGTTCGCGACGCTGCACGCGGCGACGTGGATGAGCCCGGCCGTGGCGGACGCGCCGTGGCTGGCCAGCTCGCTGCCGCACCTGCTGCGCAGCCGCGGACTCCCCGAGATCCAGGGCAACTTCGAGGGGCCGATCGGGGCCGGCGTCCCGACCGCGGTGCGCGACGGTCGACGGCTGGTCGACGCGTACACCGTCGTCGCCGAGGAGGCCGTCACCGCGTCCCCGTGGACGGTGATGCACGGCGACGCCCACGTGGGCAATCTCTTCCTCGACGGCGAGGGCCGGCCCTGCCTGGTCGACTGGCAGCTCGTGCAGCGCGGACCGTGGTACATCGACGTCGGGTACCACATCGCCTCGACGATGCCGGCCGACGTGCGGCGCGGGGTCGAGCGCGACCTGCTGCGGCACTACCTCGACCGGCTCGCCGCCGGCGGGGTCGACCGCCCCGACGAGGACGAGGCACGGCGGCTGATCACGCGCGGCATCGTGCACGGCTTCTACCTGTGGGCCATCACGCTCCGGGTGGCCCCGCCGATCACCACCGAGCTGCTCACCCGGCTCGGTACGGCGGCCGAGGACCACGAGGTCCTCTCCGCGGCCACGCGGTGACGACGCCGGCGTCCTCGCCGCCCGGGCCGCGGTGGGGTCGCCGGCGTCAGACGCCGGCCGCCGCCTCCCGGGGTGCAGCGGCCGGCGGGAGCCGGTCGGCGGCGGGCACGCCCCCGCCGTAGGCGGGCAGCAGGAACGACCACAGTTTCGTGGCGATGACGTCGGTCGACGCACGTGACGTGGCGAAGGCGTGCGCGTGGTACTCCGCCAGCAGCAGCTGGTTGGTCATCGCCGCGGCGTGCACGGTGTCCGCCGGGGCCAGCAGCCCCGCGTCCACGGCCTCCTGCAGTGATGCGTGGAAGAGGTCGGCGACCGGCTGGCGGGCGTGCTCGACCTCGTCCGGGTACAGCTGCACGAGCCGCCAGTGCTCGGCCGGGATGAACCGGTTCGCGCTGCCGTCGAGGCTCTCGATGATCGAGAACACGTAGAACCGCAGCCTCTCGACCGGGTCGCGGATGGCAGCGCCGCGCTCCCGCAGCTGGTCGACGGACTGCCCGATCACGTCCTCGAGGACCGCGACCATCACCTCGTCCTTGCTGGCGAAGTGCTTGTACAGCGTCTGGATGGCGATGCCGGCCTCGCGCACCAGCTGGTGGGTCGTGAAGTCCCCGCCGGCGTCGATCAGCCGGCGCGCGGCGTCGACGATCTGCTGCGCGCGCTGCATGCTGCGGAGGCGGGAGTTCTGCACGCTGGGCGCGCGGTCGGCAGCCCGGGTGACCCAGGACGACGGCTGGCCGTCACCTGCCTCGTCGTTCACCACTGGTGTGCCTCCGCGCTGTAGATCAGCGCACCCCCGAGGTGCGGTGACGAATGGCAGGATAACGCGGTTTCAACTCCTTCCCGCTGACGTTCACCCGCTCGGCCGGCGACCTGGAGATAGCACTCGAGCAGCTGGGGCACCCCGTGCATCCGGCCGTTGCCCAGCGATCCACCGCTGAGCAGCACCGGGTCGCCGTCCGCGCTGTCACTGTCGATGCCGCCGTCGCGCACGTACCGGTGTGCCTCGCCGACCGGGCAGCGGCCCAGCGCCTCCAGCCACAGGTAGACCAGGGGCGAGAAGCCGTCGTAGACCTGCAGCAGGTCGATCTCGTCCAGCCCCATGCCGGCGCTCGCCCACAGCCGCTCGGCCATCCCGGCCCCGGCCGCCATCAGGTCGTCCAGCGGCCAGTGCGCCGGCAGCCGCCGCTTCGGCGGGCCACCGGTCGCGTACCCGGAGACGTGGACCGGCCGGTGCGGCAGGTCGCGGGCCCGCTCGGCAGTGGTCAGCACGAAGGCGGCCACGCCGTCCACGGGGATGTCGCAGTCGAAGCGGCAGATCGGGTCGTCGAGCATCGGCTCGGCGAGGTACTGCTCCGTCGTCAGCGGGCGGCCGGACCAGTACGACCACGGGAGCCGGGCGCCGTTCTTGCGCGCCTCCACGACCACCTCCGCCAGCGCCTCCCGCGAGGCGCCGTACCGCTGGACGTACTCGTTGTAGGTCAGCGCGATCATGGCCAGCGGGCCGAAGAAGCCCTGCGGGGCGGTCCACTGCATCGGGCCGCCGAACTCCGACGCGCTCGTCGCGTGGTAGCTGCCGCGGGGGTTGTGCAGCGCCCGGTGCACCAGCACGTGGTCGGCAGCGCCGGTGGCGACGGCGTTGACCGCCATGGCCATCGAGCCCGGGATCTGGCCGAGGCCCTGGAAGCCGGCGGCGTAGCGCGGGTTGGGGTTGAGGCGGGCGGCCAGCCAGTCGGCGGAGACGACGCTGACGCCGTCCGTGACCGCGTGCCCGCCCGAGCTGGGCAGCAGCGTGGCGCCGACGAACCCGTCGACCTGGGCGGGCTCCAGCCCGGCGTCGGCGATCGCCGCGCGGGCGGTGTCGACGGCCAGTGCCCCCAGGGGCCGGTCCGCGCTCCGGACGACCGGGCTCTGCGCGTAGCCGACGATCGCCACCCGGTCCCGGCCGCGCATGCTCATGAGGCCCCTGCGAGCTCGAAGGCGGGGACGGCGACGTCGCCCCGCACCTGCTCGAAGGCGACGCGCACGGCGGAGCCGGCCGCCAGGGGTGCGTCCACGCCGTCGAGCAGCCGTCCGACCAGCCGCACGTCCGGCTGCCCGTCCAGCTCCGGGCCCACCAGCTCCACGTCGACCAGCACGAGCGGCAGCAGCTCGGCGAAGCCGGGCAGGAAGGACTGCCGCACGACCGTCCACGAGCGGACCACGCCGCGCCCGTCCACCGGGGTGGCCGTGAACCGGGGGTCGGTGCTGCCGCAGGTGTCGCAGACGACGTCGGGGGGATGGGTGAGCGTGCCGCAGACCGAGCACTTCGCCAGCGTCAGCACGTGCCGGGCGGCCGCCTCCCAGAACGCGGCCGACAGCTCGTCCGGGACCGGGACCGGCCGGTGGGGGAGAGGGTGCTCCGCCGTCACGGGATCGCCCGGGCCGACTGCAGCGCAGCGATGTCGTCCCAGCCGTAGCCGAGCTCCAGCAGGACGGTCTCGGTGTGCTCGCCGTGCTCGGGTCCGCGCCGCAGTTCCGCCGGCCGGCCGTCGAACTGCACCGGGACGTTGGGCAGGCGGTAGGAGACACCGCCGTCCTCGACCGTCCCGAGGTAGTCGTTGGCCTCCACCTGCGGGTCGTCGAGCAGCTCGGTCACCGACTGCACCGGGGCCCACGGGGCGTCGAGGCCCCTCAGCAGCTCGACCCACTCGGCGAGGGTCCGGCGGGCGAACTCCTCGTCCAGCAGGGCCACGCACTCGGCGCTGTTGACCCGGCGGGCGTGGATGTCGGCGAACCGGGGGTCCTCGATGAGCTCCGGCCGCCCGACGATCTCGCAGAACGGCGCCCAGTAGCGGTCGGCCTCCAGGAAGACGAGCTGCACGTGCCGGCCGTCCGCCGTGCGGTAGGTGCCGGTCAGCGGGTTCGGGGTCGGCCCGCGGCCCGGGTTCGGCTGCGGCGTCGTCCCGCTGAGGGCTGCGAGCACGTCGGAGGAGAGCGTCCACATCGCGGTGGCCAGCAGGGACACGTCCACGACGCCGCCGACCCCGGACCGCTCCCGCCGCAGCAGCGCCGCGGAGACGGCGAAGGCGAGCGCCATCGCGCCGTTGCGGTCGCCCATCGCGCCCCGCTGGCCGATCGGGTAGTCGCGGTCGGGCGGCGTGAGGATGTGCGCCAGTCCGCCTCGGGCGAAGAACGCCGACGAGTCGTAGCCGGCCTGGTCGGCGTCCGGCCCGCGGGCGCCGTACCCGTGGCCGCGCGCGTACACCAGCCGGGGGTACCGCTCGGTGAGCGCGTCGGCGCCCAGTCCGAGCCGCTCCAGGGCGCCGGGACGCAGGTTGGTGAGGAACACGTCGGCGTCCTCGAGCAGCCGGTGCAGCACCTCCTTCCCGCGCTCGGTCCGCACGTCGAGGGCGACCGAGCGCTTGCCCCGGTTGGCCAGCGCCATCGACACGTTCACGCCGCCGGCGTCGGACCCGATGCCCTGGGTCATCAGCCCCCGGTAGGGGTCGCCGGTCGGGGGCTCGATGTGGAGCACGTCGGCCCCCCAGTCGGCCAGCAGCGCGCCGGCGACCGGGACGAACACCCACTGCGCGAGCTCGACCACGCGGATGCCGTCGAACGCGCGAGGGGCTGCCTGCTCGTCAGGCATCCGCGCCACCCCCCGCCGGGCTCAGCACCACGACGGGGATGACCCGGTCGGTGCGCTCCTGGTAGACGTCGTAGTTGGGCCACGGGCCGCGGACGACGTCCCAGAGCCGGGGGCGTTCCGCCTCGGTCGCCGCCCGCCCGGTCACCGTGATGTGCTCGGCCTTCACCTGGATCTCGGCCCGCGGGTCGGCGAGCAGGTTGAGGTACCAGTTCGGGTGCGTGGGCGCCCCGCCCTGGGAGGCCACGACGAGGTAGTCGTCGCCGTCGCGGGCGAAGATGAGGGGCGTCGTCCGGCGTTCGCCGCTCTTCCGGCCGGTCGTCGTCAGCAGCAGGATCGGCACCCCGTTCCAGAGGTAGCCGACCTCCCCGTCGGTCTCCCGGTACACCTTCACGTGGTCCTGGTTGAGCAACGTGCCGTCGATCTGCTGGTACTGCGCCATGGGGGTGCTCCTCAGTCGAACAGGACGGGGATGGCGGTGGCGCCGCGCTCGTAGAAGCCGACGTACCTGGGCGGCTCCGCGTCGGGGTCCAGCCGCAGGTTCGGCAGCCGGTCCAGCAGCGCGCTGATGCCGGTGACCATCTCGGCGCGGGCGACGTGCATGCCCAGGCAGATGTGCGGCCCGCCGCCGAAGGAGAGGATCGGCCGGGTGGGCCGCCGGATGTCGTACTCGTCCGGCCGCTCCCAGCGCGCGGGGTCCCGGTTGGCGGCGCCGAGCGCGATGTGGACGACGGAGCCCTGGGGCAGGTGCACGCCGTGGAAGTCGGTGTCCTCGGTGACCCAGCGGGAGAACATCGGGTCGGTCGGCTGCCAGCGCAGCGCCTCCTCGATGGCCGGCCGCAGCAGGGAGCGGTCCTCGCGTACCGCCTGGAGGACGTCGGGCCGCTGGAGCAGCGCGGTGAGCGTGATGCCCATCTGCTTCCAGGTGGTGCCCGAGCCCGCGGCGAGCAGGAGGAGGCAGAACGAGTAGATCTCGGCGTCGGAGAGCCGGTGCACGGTGCCGTCCTCGTCGGCGACCTCCGACTGGACGAGCACGCTGATCAGGTCGTCACGGGGCTCCTCGCGCCGGGCAGCGACCAGCGGGGCCACGATCTCGATCACCTTCGGTGGATCGACCATCGCCGCCCGGACGTCGAGCGCCTGCTCCACCGGGATGCCGAAGACCCCGGTGATCGTGAGGACCGGGATCGCGGCGCAGAAGTCGACGTTGAGCTCCGCCCGGCCGAGCGGCCGGATGTGGTCGACGAGTGCGTCGACGGTGTCCTGGATGGACTTGCGCATCCACCACTCGGCCGCCTGCGGGGTGAAGCGCGGCTGCACGAGCGCGCGGTAGCGACGGTGCTGCTTGCCGCCCATGGACAGCATGCTGTTGCTGACGCTGGCGGCGCCGCCGATGTCGACCGCCTCGGCGGACGAGGCGAACAGGGCGCTGTTCTTGTAGACGTCGTTGCACGCGGCGTAGGTGAACGCCGTGAAGTGTGGGCGGCCGGGCTCGGGGAGGCCGTGGAAGAACCACTCCTCGGCGCCCTCGGTGAGCTCGTGCAGCGTGCCCGGGTGGACGGGTGCCTGCTCGCGCAGTCGCGCCCACAGCGGGTACGGGTCGCCGGCGAACCCGCCGCCGTTGTGTGCCATGTAGGCACCGCGCAGGTCGAACAGCTGGCGCACCCGGTCCACATCGAGCAGCGGCGCGGTCTCGGTCATCTCTCGGCACTCCTGTCGACCGGCTGCGGGGCCGGTTCCTGTCGGGTCGGGATCGGGGTCGCCGTCCGGATCGGGACCGGGGTCGCCGCCCGGGGGAACGGGACGGCGACCCCGGGGGCTCAGCCCTCCGCGGAGGAGGGAGCGCGCAGTGCCAGCGCGCCCATCGGGCACGCCTCCACCGCGGTGGCGACGTCGCCCTCGGCGTCGTGCGGCGGGTCCTGCAGGACCGCCTTGGTCTCGTCGTCGTGGGCGAAGGTCTGCGGCGCGTAGACGACGCAGAGGCCGGTGCCGAGGCAGAGATCGCGGTCGATCACGACCGCGAGTCCGGCGGCGTCAGGCACGGCTGACGGCGGGGGGCTCGGCCGGGGTGAACCGGTAGAGCTTCTCGGCGTTGCCGCGGAGGATCTTGTACTGGGTCTCCGGCGGCAGGTGCTCGATGATGCGCTTGACCACGTGGATGCTGTCGGGCCAGGTCGTGTCCGAGTGCGGGTAGTCCGTCTCGCACATGATGTTGTCCTCGCCGATCTCGTCGATCGAGGCGATGCCGTGCTTGTCCTCGATCATGCAGCCGAAGACGTGGTCCTTGTAGATCTGCCGCAGGTCGAAGTTGTCGTAGTCGATGACGTTGCCGCCGTCGGCGTGGTCCTGGAACGTCACGCCCTTCTTGACCCAGTGCCGCTGCTTGTCCAGGACCTGCTCGCCGCGCTCGAGGAAGTAGGGGATCCAGCCGATCTCGCCCTCGGACAGCGCGATCTTCAGGTTCGGGTACTTCTGGAACCAGCCGCTGAACAGCCAGGCCAGCATGGTGCCGGAGGTGCGGCTGGCACCCCAGGTCAGGTTCGCCATGAACGGCGCGTCCGGCGCGATCGCCGGCAGCGTCGAGGACGAGCCGACGTGCATGCACGCCACCATGTCGAGGTCGTTGGCCGCGGCGAGCACCGGCTCCCAGTGCCCGTTCTTGTCGTTGATCGTCGGGTAGCCCAGCGGGGCGAAGTTCTCCGAGAACGCGAAGGCGTGCGAGCCCTTGGCCGCGCAGCGCTCCATCTCCTGGACGGCGAGCGCGGTGTCCCAGATCGGGATCAGGGTGAGCGGGATGTAGCGACCGGGTGCGGCAGCGCACCACTCGTCGATCATCCAGTCGTTGTAGGCCTTGAGGCAGACCAGGCCGAAGTCGCGGTCGTTGGCCTCGGCGAACAGCTGGCCGCAGAAGCGCGGGAGCGAGGGGAAGCTCAGCGAGGCGAGGATGCCGGCGCGGTCCATGTCCTCCAGCCGCGCGACCGGGTCGTAGCAGCCGGGCGCCATCTCGGCGTAGCTGATCGGCTCGGGGCTGAAGTCCTCCTTCTTCTTCCCGACCACGGCGGACAGGCCCGAGCCCGGCATCTTCTTGCCCTCGTAGAGCCAGTAGTCCGTGCCGTCGGCCTCGACGACCAGCCGGGGCGCCCGGTCGCGGTCCTTGGCCGGCACCCGGTCGATCCACACGTTCGGCGGCTCGAGCACGTGGTCGTCGACGGAGATCAGCCAGTCGAGGTTCAGGTCAGTGGTCTGTTCCGTGGTCATGCTCGCTCCTTCTGTTCGGTTCTAGCGGGGCAGTTCGCCGATGGACATGTGCTTGACCTCCTGGAAGGCGCGGATCCCGTCGGGCCCGCGCTCCCGTCCCAGCCCGGACTGCTTGTAGCCGCCGCTGGGGGCGTAGGCGCTGAAGACGGAGGTGTTGACGTTCACGGCGCCGGTCCGCAAGCGGCGGGCGACCGCGGTGGCTGCCGCGACGTCCGCGCCGTACACCTGGCCGGAGAGCCCGTAGGGGCTGTCGTTGGCGATGCGGACGGCGTCGTCGAGGTCGCGGTAGCCGATCACCGTGAGCACCGGCCCGAAGATCTCCTCCTGGGCCGCGGGGTTGGCGTTGTCGGGCACGTCGAGGACGGTGGGCTCGACGTAGTAGCCGCGGTCCAGGTGCGCGGGTCGGCCGCCGCCGGTGACGACCTTGCCGCCGTGCTCTTCGGCGAGGGCGACGAACCGTTCGCAGCGGTCGCGCTGGGCGGCGCTGATCACCGGCCCCAGCACCGTGCCCGGCGCCGTGGGCGGGCCGACCGTGAGCGCGCCGTACGCGCCGGTGACCGCGGCCAGGACGTCGTCCTTGCTCTCCTGGGGGACGAGCATCCGGGTGGCCGCGACGCAGGCCTGGCCGGCGGTGGCGGCGACGACGGCGGCCGCGCCCTGGGCGACGCGGTGCAGCGCGTCGGGCAGGTAGATCTGGGCGGATTTGCCGCCGAGCTCCAGCGCGACGTGCTTCACGGTGGGCGCGGCCTGGGCGAGGATCCGGCGGCCGACGCCGGTGGAGCCGGTGAACGACACCATGTCCACCCGCGGGTCGGTGGTCATCACCTCCGCGCCGGCCGCCCCCTCCTCGATCAGCACGCTCAGCACGCCCGGCGGAAGGCCCGCCGCCTCGGCGGCGAGCCCCAGCGCGAGCGAGGAGATCGGCGTGAGGGGGCTCGGCCGCAGGACGACGGAGTTGCCGGCCATCAGCGCCGGCACGAGCTTCTGCATCGCCATGATGAAGGCGCCGTTGTACGGCGTGATCGCCGACACCACGCCGACCGGCTCGTGCCGGCGGACGCTCAGCGCGACCCGGCCGCGGACCAGCTCGTCGACCGGGACCGGGTTGGCCTCCTCGTGCGGCATCGCGAGGTAGAGGTCGACGGTGCGCCGGCCGAGGTCGAGCCCCATCTGAACCTGGGTCATCTCGGCGAACCACGTCGGCTGCCCCGCCTCGGCCGAGATGCTGGCGACCAGCGGCTCGCTCAGCGCCGCGAGGGCGTCGAGGAACGCCCGTACGACTTCGGCCCGCTCGGCCGCCGGCCGGTCCGCCCAGACACCCGAGTCGAAACTGCTGCGGGCGGCCGCGACCGCCTCCTCGACGTCGGCGGCCGATGCGGACGCCACCTCGCAGAGGACCGATTCGTCGGCCGGGTCCTCGACCGCGAACGTGGCGTCGTGATCAGCCCAGCGGCCGGCGATGAACGAGCTGCGGGGGTCCAGCAGGGCGGCCATAGCGACGACTCCCAAGAAAGTAGAACGTCATATCCCATGATCTGGGTCACTCGACGCGGTGTCAACATCCGGCCGCCACTGACGGCGGCCGTGGCGTCGTCCCCGGACCCCGGGCCGGACCGGGGACGACGCGGCGTCCGTGCTAGATCTCCTCGCCGCAGATGGCCTCGTCGGAGGACGGCACGAACTCGTCGCCCTCCAGCGTCACGAAGTAGCTGCAGTTCTGGCCCAGGTCGCGGTGGTCGGTGAAGTCGAACGCCTGGGGGAGCAGGCCGTCGGCATCCCAGCTGGCGTCCTCCTCCAGGGCGGTCATCAGCTCGTCCTGGGTGGCGTCGCAGCCCGCGAGCTCGAGGCCGTGCAGCAGCAGGTCGGCCGTCAGCCACCCCTGGATCTGCCCGAGGTCGGGGATGCCCTGGGGGACGCCCGCGGCCTCCATGGACTCCTTCAACCTCGCGGTGGCGTCGTTCTCCACCTCCACCGGGGTGTAGCCGACGGTGAAGGTGGCTCCCTGCGCCGCGTCCACGAAGGGCTGGTTCTCCAGCGAGCTCGCGCCGTAGCCGCTGGCCAGGATGGCGGCCTTGAAGTCGTAGCCGGCCTGCGAGAGGCCCTGCATGACGGCGACGGCGCTGTTGGTCGTGATCGGCAGGTACAGGCCGTCACTGCCGGACTCCTCGATGCCCAGCACGACCGCGCCGACGTCCTCGCTCCCCAGCGGCAGGCTGTCGTTGACGTAGCCGCGCTCCAGGCCCACGGCCTCGGCCGACTGCAGGATCGTCTCCAGGCTCTGCTGCGAGGCCGGGACCGCCACGGCGACGCCGGCGACCTTCGTCACGCCCTGGTCGGCGAGGTACTCCCCGGTCGTCGTGAAGGAGACGTCGGTGAGCGGCGGGGGCGAGGCGGGGAACAGGTTGGTGTCGCTCTGCAGCCACTGGGGCGCCCCGTCGGTCGCCGGGCCGAGCACCGGGATGTCGCTCGCCTGCGTGGTCAGGTAGTCCGCTGCGGCGTAGAAGAGCTGGCTGGCACCGATGATGGCGTAGACGTCTTCCTGCTCCACCAGGCGCTGCGCCGCCGTGAGCGCACCCTGCGGGTTGGACGCCGTGTCCGCGTCGACCAGTTCGACGTCGGTGTCGGCGCAGGCGCCCCCCTCCTCCGCGTTGGTCGCCATGCGCGCGTTGAAGCCCGTGGCGGTCCGGTCGCCCTTCTGTGCGGCGCCCGGGCCGGTGAGCTCGGTCATCAGGCCGATCCGGAGCGTGCCCCCGCCGCTGCTCGCGGCGCTGCTGCTGTCGCCGCTGCTGCTGCCACCATCGTCGTCCTCGTCGTCCGAGCCGCACGCCGATGCCCCGAGCACGAGCAGGCACGTTGCCGCTGCTGCCACTTTCCTGGTGCGCAAGACGACTCCTTCGTTCCGATGTGGGCAGGGGGTGGCGGGCCCCTGGGGGGCGGCCCCGCCGGTGCCGCGCGGAGCCACCGAGGCGGCGCCGGGGCGGGCACGGCGGGAACTGTGGCACAGCTCACCAGTAAGCAGAAGGGGGTTCTACTCGATTGCCTCCCGACGTTGCGCGGATCGGGGACCGCTCACTAGGGTTGCCGCCGATGTGACGGCTGCCACACGACCAGTCGCTCGCCGCCGTGCCCGGCCCGTCCTGGCGCCCACCCGGATCGAGGAGTCGCACCCATGCGCACGAGAACTGTGGATCTGGAGTCCCCGCGCCAGGGCGATCTGCTCATCCGGATGGCGGCGGCGGGGTCATGTCACTCCGGCGACCACATCGCGACCGGTGACCTCCCGGCCCGGTGCGACGTCCCGTGACCGCCGTCCTCCTGCGCTCGGCCCCCGCAGGCCGGGAAGGCCTGCCGGCCGACCCCGTCGCGGTGTTCCGCGCGCTGTCCGACCCCCTCCGGTGGCAGCTGCTCGGGCACCTGTGCCGGCGGACGGAGATGCCGCGCGCCGAACTCGAGAGAGCCCTGGGGGTCTCCAAGACGATGCTCAGCTACCACACCCGGGCGCTGCTGCAGGCCGGCCTCATCGACGTGCGGGGGAGCGCCCGGGCACTCACCTACGCCGTCCGACGGGACGCCGTGGCCGATCTCGAGCAGTGGCTGGACGACCCGCGTTCGGCCGCGGCCTCCGGGGAGGCGTGATGCGGCAGGCGTTGAGCGACATCTCGGTCGTACAACTGGGGACCGGCGTCGCAGCCGAGTGGTGCGGCAAGGTGTTCGCCGACCTCGGGGCGGACGTGCTCAAGGTCGAGCCTCCGTCGGGCGACCCCCTCCGGGCGGAGCCCGGGGCTTTCGCGACCCTGGTCACGAACAAGCGCAGCATGGTCCTGGAGCGCTCCTCCGACGTCCGCGAGGAGTTGCTCGCGCTGGTCGACGCGGCCGACCTGGTCGTCGAGACGCCGGGGTCGGGGGCCCTTGCCGACTGGGGCGTCGACCGCGCAGAGCTGATGGACCGCCGTCCGGGCCTGTCGGTCGTGGCCCTCACCGGCTTCGGCGCGACGGGGCCGTATGCCGGACACGCCTGGAGCGACCTCGTCGCGCAGGCCTTCGCGGGCACGCTGCTGCTGGACCGCCGCGGGCCCGTGCGGTTGCCGATGTCGGTGACCCAGTGCGCCTTCGGCCACACGGCCGCCGCCGGCGCTCTGGCTGCGGTGCTGCGCGCGCGGGCCTCGGGGGTGGGCGCCTTCGTCGACTGCGCGGCCTCCGAGGCGCTGGCCGCCAACCCGACGCGCATGGGCCGGTACCTGGGCTGGGAGTACGGCGACCGCAAGCCGTTGGCGGAGATGATCGCCGACAGCAGCTCCACCGTGCTGCCGGTCGGGCCGCACCCGTGCGCGGACGGCTTCGTCGCCATGATGATGATCCCCCCGCAGCTCCGCGAGATGCTGACCGTCCTGGACAGCGACGAGCTCCACGACTTCTTCGCCCGCCCCGACGCGTTCGTCCGCCCCGAGGCGAAAGAGGTCCTCGACGGAGCGCTGTACCCGTGGCTGCTCACCCGCACCCGGCGGGAGGTGACCGACGCCGCGCAGGCCGCGGGGTGGCCGGTCACACCGGTGAACGTCCCGGCGGAGGTGCTCGCCGCGGACCACCTGTACCAGCGGGGCTTCTGGGTGCACGCGGTCGACCCCGAGCTGGGCCCGGTCGTCCTGCCGGGGGCGCCCTACCGGTTCGCCGAGGGCGGCTGGCAGTTGCGCCGCGCGGCGCCCCGCCTCGGGCAGTCGGAGCCGCCGGGGCCGGCAGCGGGGGAGGAGTCGCGGCCCGTACCGCCCGTCGCGACCGCGGCGGTGCACGAGCCGCCGCTGCGCGGACTGCGCGTCCTGGACCTCACGACGGTCTGGTCGGGCCCGCTGCTCACCATGCACCTCGCCGACCTCGGCGCGGAGGTGATCCGGGTGGAGAGCCCGCGGGTCTTCCCGCCGACCACCCGGGGCTACTCGCCGAAGCCCACCGAGCAGATGCTGCTCAGCTCGATCCTCGGGGGCTACGGTCCCGCCCGGCCGGACCGGCCCGACCGGCCCTACAACCGGCACTCCCTCTACAACTCGATCAACCGCGGCAAGCGCTCCTGCACGCTGGACCTGCGCGACGCCGAGCAGCGCGAGCTGTTCCTCCGCCTCGTCGCGCAGTCCGACGTCTTCGTGGAGAACCTCAAGTCCTCGACGCTGCACCAGCTCGGCATCCACGAGACCGAGTTGCTCGCCGCCAACCCGCGGATGATCGTCCTGCGCATCCCGCCGGCGGGACTGACCGGCGACTGGGCCCACTACACGGGCTTCGGCGGGCAGTTCGACGGTCTCACCGGGTTCGCCTCGCTGTGCGGGCATCGTGGCACGGAGCTCTACGAGACGCCCACGAGCCAGCACATGGACAGCGTCACCGGGCCCGCAGGGGTCTTCGCCCTCCTGGCGGCGCTCCACTACCGCGCCGCGACCGGCCGGGGGCAGGTCGTCGAGCTCGCGCAGAGCGAGAACGTGCTGGCTCAGCTGGGTGACGTGTTCGTCGACCTCCAGCGGGGGCGGCAGCCGCAGCGGTACGGGAACCGGGACCCGCTCCGGGCGCCCCAGGGCCTCTACGTCTGCGCCGACGGGCGGCCGCTCGCCGTCACGGCGACCGACGACGAGGCCTGGCAGGCGCTGGCCGCCGCGATCGGTCGGCCGGACCTCGCCGCGGACGAGTCCCTGGCCCGGGCGGAGGGGCGGCACGTCGCGCACGACCGGCTGGACGAGGCGATCGGCGCCTGGGCCGGGACGGTCACGGCGTACGAGGGCTTCGCGGCCCTGCAGGCCGTGGGCGTCGCGGCCGCACCGCACCTCAGCGAGGGGGAGTTCGCGGCCGACCCGCAGGTCGTGGCACGGGAGTGGATCCGGCCGCTGGACAGCACCGACGTCGGCCGGTTCGACCACCTCGGGCACGCCTTCCGCGGGATCCCCCTGGCCTGGGACCGGGGCGCCCCCGTGCTCGGGGAGGACAACGAGTACGTCTTCCGCGAGCTGCTCGGCCTCGACGCGGACGAGTACCGGCGCCTGGTCGAGCGGGGGGTGGCGAGCGAGGACTACCTCGACCCCTCGGGCCGTCCCGTCTGACCGGCGCGCTCGGGCTCTGCGCCGGTTCGGCAGGTCACGATCGAAGAACGACAGCTGCCGAATGAGCAGAACGGTCTTCCGCTCATGTGTGAGCAGCAACACAATCGGTCCCTCCAGTCCGGCCGGTCCGCGGGATCGGCGGGGCGCGCACCCGGCACGGTCGCCAGGAGCCGCTCCCTCCCCTCGACGTAGGAGTCGTCTTGCGAATCAGGAAAGCAGTGGCAGCAGTGGGCACCGGCCTCCTCGTGCTCGGGATGTCGGCGTGCGGGTCCGACGACGAGGACGGCGACGGCGACGCGGCCCAGGAGAGCGGTGGCGGCACCCTCACCGTCGGCCTCATGACCTCCTACAGCGGGCCGGCGGCGCCGTCGAAGGGCGGGAAGTCCGAGGTCTCGTTCCAGGCGCGGATGGACGCCTACCGCGAGGCGGGAGGGGAGTGTGCGGACACCGAGTTCGAGCTGGTCACGGCCGACGACACCTCCGCGCCGCAGGGTGCCCTGGCGGCCTTCCAGCAGCTGGCCACCCAAGAGGACCCCTACGTGATCCTCGACGACAGCCAGCTCTTCTTCGCCGCCGCCGAGTACGCGACCACGCAGGCCGCCGACATCCCGGTGCTCGGGGTGGCGACCGACGGGGCGCCCCAGTGGCAGGACGCGGACAACAACCTGTTCCCGGCGTTCCCCGTGCCGCTGCCCGGCACCGTCTTCTCGACCGCGGGCGACTTCTTCGCCAGCCAGGGCGCCACCAAGATCGCGGGCGTCGCCTTCGCCACGCCGAGCTCCCAGCAGAGCCTCGAGGACGCCATCGTCTCCGCCGAGGCCGCCGGGCTGGAGCGCGCCTACGTCAACCCCAACATGCCGCTGGGCAGCGAGGACGTCAGCGCGATCGTCCTGGGGATCATGGACTCGGGTGCCGACGCCGTGTACCTGCCGATCAACTCCAACAGCATCGTCGCCATCGCCCAGGGCCTCAAGGAGGCCGACTACCCGATGAAGGCGATCCTCGCCGCCACCGGCTACGGCGCCTCACTGCTCGAGTCCGAGCCGGCCGTCGCGGCCTCGCAGGGGATCTTCTACACGTCCGCGATCGCCCCGGTGGAGCTGGAGACCGAGGAGACCGAGGTGTTCCGCACGGCACTCGAGGACGCCGGCATCGAGGGCGGCATCCCCGACCTCGACCACTCGCTCGGCTGGAGTCTCGCCGACCTGCTGCTGCACGGGCTGGAGCTGGCCGGCTGCGACGCCACGCAGCAGGAGTTCATGGACGCGCTGCGCGAGGACGACACCTGGGACAACGGCGGCCTGTTCCCGCAGTCGTTCGACTTCTCCGACCGGAGCTCCCTGGGCCAGGAGTGCAGCTACTACGTGCAGCTCGACGGCGAGGAGTTCGTGCCGGTGGACGACGCCCAGCCGCTGTGCGGCGAACGCATCGAGAACTGACGGCGATGCCGCCCGGGAGCAGCGGACGCCGCTCCCGGGCGGCACGCTGATGCGGGCGGCCCGCGTCTGACCGGCGCACCGGGGCCGATCACTCGAGGGTGATGACGGCCTTCCCGCGGATGCCGCCCCCGACCAACGCCTGCAGGGCCTGCGGGGTCTCGTCGAAGGGGAACACCCTCCCCACGACAGGGCGGAGCACGCCGTCGCCGACGAGGGCCGCAATCTCGCCGAGCTGTCCGCCGTCGGCACGCATCAGCAGGAACTCGTAGTCCACGCCGAGCGCCCTGGCCTGGCGGCGGACCCGGCGGCTCAGCCCCCTGATCGCGAGGCACACCAAGGGGTTCAGGCCGGCCGAGCGGGCGAAGGCCGGGTCCGGAGGCCCGGAGATCCCGATGGCCCGGCCGCCGGGACGGAGCACGCGCAGGGACTTCTGCAGGGTCTCTCCACCGAGGCTGTCCAGCACCACGTCGTAGCCGGTGAGGAGCTGCTCGAAGTCCTGGGTGCGGTGGTCGATGACCGTGTCGGCACCGAGCGACCGGACGAAGTCGGCGTTGGCCGCGCCGGCGGTGGTCGCCACGCGCGCGCCCAGGTGCTTGGCGAGCTGGATCGCGATCGAGCCCACACCACCCGCGCCGGCATGGACGAGGACCTCCTGACCGGGCTGCACGTTGCTGCGTTCCACGAGCGCCTGCCAGGCGGTCAGCGCCACCAGCGGCAGCGACGCCGCCTCCACGGGGGAGAGCCGGGCCGGCTTCAGCGCGAGATCGGCCTCGTCGACGGCGATGCGCTCCGCGAAGGTGCCGATCCGGCCGTCGCGGGGTCGCGCGAAGACCTCGTCGCCGGGCTCGAATCCCCGTACCTCCGCGCCGATGCGGACGACGGTGCCGGCGACGTCGTGGCCGAGGACGAGCGGGCGCCCGTACGGGAGGACCAGCTTGAACTCACCGAGGCGCAGCTTCTCGTCCAGCTGGTTGACGCCGGCTGCCGCCACCTGGACGAGGACGTCGCGATCTCCGACCACGGGCTCGGGGACGTCCGCCTCGTGCACCGGCGCCCCGTACCCGTCGAAGACGAACGCCCTCATCGGCGAGCCGTGCTCGTCGCGCCGACGGCCGCGGTGGTCACGTCCGGGTGGTGGGCGCGGCCGATCAGCAGCGAGGTGGCGCCGGCGAGCAGCGCGAGGACGACCACCAGGAGCCACCCGCCCCGCGCGCCGTCGAGGGGATCCTGCCCGCCGGCCACGATGCCGACGAGCAGGGCCACGCCGAGGGTCGCCCCGAGCTGACGGCCCGCGGTGAACGTGGCCGTGCCGGTCGCGAGGTCGGACGGTGACAGGGTCGACGACACCGCCGCCGACAGGTTCGTGATCGTGAGCCCGACGCCGATGCCGCTCACGATCAGGGCGGGGAGCATGGCGGTGGCGTAGTTCCGCTCGCCGTCGACCTGGGTCAGCCACCAGATGCCGCTCACGGCGAACAGCGACATGCCGAGAGCGGCGACCTGCCCGCAGCCGAAGCGCGCGCCGAGCCGGCCGCCCGGGATGGCGAAGACGGCGGCGCAGGCCGGGCCGGGCACGAGCAGCAGACCCGCCTCGAGTGCGGACATGCCCCATCCGCCGGTGAGCCAGAGGACGTTGCCGAGCAGCATCGCCCCGAACGAGGCGAAGAAGACGAGCCCGGCGAAGCAGGTGAGCGCGTACGTCCTCGTCCGCAGCAGCGGCAAGGGCAGCACTGGCACCAGGCGACGCGGCGTGCGTGCCGCGCGGACGACCACGAGCAGCAGGAGCAGCACCGCCCCGGCGAGCCGCGCCACCGTCACGCCGCTCGACCAGCCGCGGTCGGGCGCCTCGACCAGCGCCAGCGAGAGGAGTGCGACGCCGCCGACGAGCAACACGGTGCCGACGACGTCGGGGCGGCGGCGCTCGTTCTCGTCGCGCGACTCCGGCAGCACCCGCCGGCCGAGCAGCAGCGCGGCGATGCCGACCGGCACGTTGACGAGGAACACCCAGCGCCACGACGCCTCGACCAGCAGGCCGCCGATCGGCGGTCCGAGCGCCGCGGCCACTCCGCTGATGGCCGACCAGACGGCGATCGCGTGCGCCCGGCGAGCCGGCGGGAAGCTGTGCAGCAGCAGGGCCAGCGAGGTCGACATCAGCAACGCCGCGCCCAGGGCCTGCACCACGCGGAAGCCGACGAGGGACCCGACGTCCCAGGCCGACGCGCAGCCCACCGACGCCGCGATGAAGACCGCCAGCCCGAGCAGGAACACCCGGCGCCGGCCGATGCGGTCGGCGGTGCGCCCGGCCGGGACGAGCAGCGCGGCGAAGCCGATCGTGTAGGCGTTCAGCACCCAGGACAGGGCGGCCGGATCGGCCCCGAAGTCCGCCCCGATCGCCGGGAAGGCGATGTTGACGATGAACAGGTCCAGGCTGGCGAGGAAGACGCCCGCGGAGACGACGAGCAGGATCAGGCCGGTCCGCACCGGCGGCGTCGCCTGAGGTGCGGTGAGCGACCCAGTGGCCGCCTCGCTCGTCGTGTCCGCCACGAGAACCCCCGGGAAACAGTCGGTTCGCTTGTCAAACCGAGTCGGCGGGACGGTACCGCAGAGTCGGTTCGATGCGCGAACCCAGGGGGGACCGCGCGAGTCGGAATCACCCCTCTCGGGCGGCGTCGGAGCACCGCGCGGCCGGGACGCTGCCGGGGTGGCCGCGCCCTCGCTCTCCGACCGGCTCCTCGGGTGGGCGATCTGAGTGCGGGTGCCGTTCCTGAAGCACGGGCCCCGGGGGATCGACCGCCGCACGGTGGGCCACGACGCCGTGGCCGGGGTCGTCCTGGGGGTGGAGAGCGTCCCCGACGGGCTGGCGCTCGGGCTGCTGGCCGGCGTGAACCCGCTGTCCGGGCTGTACGGCTACCTCTTCGGCATGGTCGGCGCCGCCTTCGTGACCAGCACGACCTTCATGGCCGTGCAGGCGACCGGCGCGATGTCCCTGGTCGTGGCCGACACCGACCTCGGGTCGCGGGAGGACCCGGAACGGGCGCTGTTCACCCTCGCGGTCCTGACGGGTGTCGTGATGCTCGCGGCCGGCTTCTGCCGGCTCGGAGCGCTCCTGCGGTTCGTCCCGACGGCCGTGATGACCGGGTTCGTCACCGCGGTGGCGATCAACATCGTCCTGGGGCAACTGGCCAACTTCACCGGCTACCGGTCCACGGCGGACAATCGAGTGCTGCGGACCGTCGACCTCGTGCTGCACCCGCTCCAGATGCACGCGGGCACGCTGGCGGTCGGTGCCGTCACCGTCGGCGGCATCCTCGTCCTCCAGCGGACCCGGCTGGGGTCGCTCGGCCTGGTCGTGGCGATCGCCCTGGGGTCCGCGCTCGCGGCCGTCCTCGACGCCGCCGGCTCCTCCGTCCTGCTCGTCGGGGACATCGCCGACGTGCCGAACGCGCTGCCCGGCGTCGTCCTCCCCGACCTCGGGGACGTGCCGTTCCTCCTGCTGCCGGCCGTGTCCCTCGCCTTCGTCGGGCTGGTGCAGGGCGCCGCCATCTCCGCGGGCATCCCGAACCCCGGCGGCCGGCCGTCCGACGTCTCGCGGGACTTCGTGGGTCAGGGGGTGGGCGGCGTCGTGGCGGGGCTCTTCCAGGGCATGCCGGTGGGCGGATCGATGTCGGCCTCCGCGCTGGTGGCCGCCAGCGGCGCCCGGACCCGGCTGTCGCTGGTCTTCGCCGGCGGCGTCATGGCGGTGACCATCCTGCTGCTGGCCGACGTCGTCGCCCTCGTCGCCATGCCCGCGCTCGCCGCGCTGCTCATCGTGGTCGCGATCGGCAGCCTCAAGCCGGCGCAGATCGTCTCCGTGAGCCGGACCGGGCCGCTGCAGGTCGCGGTCATGGCGGTGACCTTCGGGCTGACCCTGGTGGTCCCGCTGCAGTACGCCGTCCTCATCGGCGTCGGGCTGGCCGTGATCCTCTTCGTCGCCGAGCAGTCCAACCGGCTGACCGTCCGCCAGGTCGAGGTGCTCCCGGACGGGAGGTGGAAGGAGGTGGACCCCGACGAGGAGGTGCGCCCGGGGGCGGTGACCGTGCTGCAGCCCTACGGCAGCCTGTTCTTCGCCAGCGCCCCGGTCTTCCGCAGCCAGCTGCCGCGGGTGGATCCCGGGACCAGCGGCCGGGCCGTCGTCATCATCCGGCTGCGCGGCGTCGAGGCACTCGGCGTGTCCGTCATCGACGTCCTCCGTCGGTACGGCGGTGAGCTGCAGGAGGCCGGGTCACGACTGGTGCTGGTGGTCAGCAGCGAGCGGGTCCGCCACCAGCTGGAGGGGGAGGGGTTGTCCGACCTCCTCGGCAGGGACGCGATCTACGTGGGCGACGAGTGGGTCGGTGCCACGTCCCGGCGGGCGCACGAGGACGCCGAGCAGTGGGTCGCCGCAGCTCCACCGCGGGAGGGCTCCGGCCCGGCGGACCCCGCCTGAGCCGCAGCCAGTCGAGTGCTCTGCGGAGGGCGGCTCGTCACAGGCGGGTGATGCGGCGCCCCTCGCTCACGGAGCACCGTCCGGGGGGTGACGCCGGAGATCCGGTGGCCGTGAGAGCAGGCGGTGGTGACGTGACACAGCAACTGACCGAGCAGGCGCCGGATCCCCTGGACGAGCTGGGGCCGGTCGACTGGATGGTGGTCGAGTTCCCCGGCAGCCAGTTCCGCGGGGAGATCGCCCCGCTCCTGGACGACCTGGTGAACCGCGGCACGGTCCGCGTCCTGGACCTCCTCATGATCCGGAAGGGCGAGGACGGCGTGCCCGAGTTCTTCGAGCTCAGTGACCTCGATGACAGTGAACTGGGCACTCTCCGGGCGTACGAGGCCGTGCTGGCGAACCTGCTCAGCGAGGACGACGTGAACGCCGTCGCCGCGGCGATCGAGCCGGGGAGCACCGCGGCGCTGCTCGTCTGGGAGAACCGGTGGGCAGCGCCGTTCGGCTCGGCCGTGCGCCGAGCGGGTGGCCAGCTGGTGGCCAGCGGTCGGATCCCGATCCAGGCCCTGCTGGCCGCGGTCGAGGCCGACGACGCCGACGAGAGCAGCACCGACGAGAGGGGTGAGTGACATGCCGCTGGCAGCCAGGAGGATGCGCCGGGCGGCGGTGATCGGGCCCGCGCCGGTGGTCCGCGCCGCCGGGACGGTGGCGACCGTGGCGGTCGTCGCGCACGGCGTGGACCGCCGCGAGGACCGGCGCGAGGATCGCCGCGACCGCAGGCGCTGACCCCCGCAGTCGGGACCGCCCGGGACCGTGGTCGTCCGTACGACGGACGGGCCCGGTCGCGGGCGGTCCGCTGCTCCGCAGCGTGCCGGCCGGGCCGAAGGTCCGCGGGGCGTGCCTGATGATCTCGCCGGCGGCCTCGTGCAGTCGTTCGCGGGCGACCGGTCCGGATGCGCCCGCGCCCGCCCCTCGGGGCGCGGGACACCGGCCCCGGCCCGCGATCGCGGGGGAGCGGGGCGGTGCCTGCCCCTAGGGTGCCCGTGATCGGCGACACATCGGCCGACCGACGCGAGCGAGAGGGACGACGCTGTGGCTGAGCAGAGCGGACGGACGGCACTGATCACCGGTGCCGGGCAGAACGTCGGGGCGGAGACGGCCCGGGTGCTGGCCGCCCGCGGGATCACCGTGGGCGTCAACGACCTGTTCGCCGACCGCGCCGAGCGGGTCGTCGAGGAGATCCGCGCCGCCGGCGGCAAGGCCGAGGCCGTGGTGGCGGACGTGACCGACCTGGCGGCCGTGCAGGAGGCGTTCGGGCTGTTCGGGCCGATCGACATCCTCGTGAACAACGCCGGCATCCCGATCACCGGCATCCAGATGAAGAAGTTCGTCGACGAGGACCCGGCCACCTGGAAGGCGTTCGTCGACCTCAACGTCTACGGGCCGATGAACTGCACGCACACCGCCCTGCCCGGGATGCTGGACCGGGGCTGGGGCCGGGTGATCACGATCAGCTCCGAGTCCGCGCGGGTCGGGGACAAGCTGATCGCCACCTACGCCGCCTCCAAGGGGGCCGGTCCGGCGCTGATGCGCTCGCTGGCCAAGGAGGTGGGCAAGCAGGGGATCACCTGCAACAGCATCTCGCTGGCGACCCAGAACAACGCCGGCATGGACGAGGCCTCCGACATGGCGCTCAAGCAGCTCCGCGCCTACGCGGTGCCCCGGCTCGGCAAGGGCAGCGACGTCGCGGCGGCCGTGGCCTGGCTGGTCAGCGAGGAGGCCTCCTGGGTCACCGGGCAGACGATCCCGGTCAACGGCGGCTACGCCACGAGCTGAGCGACCGTGACCGGACTCGTGGGGGACGTCGCGGTCGTCACCGGCGGCAGCACCGGGATCGGCCGGGGCGTGGCCGGGTCGCTGGCCCGGCACGGCGCCCGGGTGGTCATCACCGGCCGCCGGGCCGAGCTCCTCGAGGAGGCCGCCCGGGCGATCGGCGCGGAGGTCGGCGACGACCGTGTCCTCGCCGTCCCCGGGGACGCGACCTCGGCGGCCGACGTCGCCGCCACGTTCGACGCGGCCGAGGCCGCCTTCGGCCGGGTGGACGTGCTCGTCAACAACGCCGGTGGTGGGCCGCTGCGGCCGATCGCGGTCCTCGACGAGGAGACCTGGGCGCAGGTCTTCACCGGCAACACGACGAGCGCCTTCCTCGCCATGCGGGAGTTCATCCGCCGCCGTCCGGACGACCCGGCGCCCGGGTCGATCGTCAACATCAGCTCGGTGAACGGCGGCCTCGGCGGCGTCACCCCGGGGCACGCCGCCTACTCCGCGGCGAAGGCGGCCCTCGACCAGCTCACCCGCGTGGCCGCCGCCGAGTTCGGCCCGCGCGGGGTCCGCGTCAACAGCGTGGCCCCTGGTGCCACCCGCAGTGAGACCTTCTCCGACGCCGTCGTCGACGGCCCGCTCGGCCGGGCGTTCGCCGAGCGCACGCCGCTGGGCCGGGTCGGGGAGGCGGCGGACATCGCCGAGGTGGTGGCCTTCCTCTGCTCTCCGGCGGCGGCGTGGGTGACCGGTGTCGTGCTGCAGGCCGACGGCGGGACGCACCTGCTCGGCGTGCCGGACTTCCTCGACATCATGGCGAGGTGGCGGCAGGACCGGCCGGAACGGCAGGCCGCTCCCCGGCCACCGGCCGGCCGAGCGTGACCGGGAGCGACTCGTAGCCGCGCAGGATGATCGTGCTCCGCCGTGTCCCCGCACCGGCGGGGGAGAGGTCGGGGAACCGCTCGAACAGCGCCCGCAGGGCCACCTCGCCCTCCATCCGGGCGAGCGCGGCGCCCAGGCAGAAGTGGATGCCGCTGGAGAACGCGACGTGGTCGCGGGCGTTGGCGCGGGTGACGTCGAAGCGGTGCGGGTCGGCGAACACCTCCGGGTCGCGGTTGGCGCCGGCCAGGCCGAGGAGCACCAGGTCGCCCTCGCGCAGCTGCACGCCGTGCACCGTGGTGTCCCGCCGGACCCGCCGTCCGGTGCGCTGCACGGGGGACTCGACGCGCAGCATCTCGTCGACGGCGTTCGGCCACAGCGAGGGGTCGTCGGCCAGCAGGCGGCGCTGGTCGGGGTTGGCGAACAGCAGCGCCGTCCCGTTGCCGATCAGGTTGACCGTCGTCTCGAACCCGGCGCCGAACACCAGGGCGGCGGTGGCGACCAGCTCCCGCTCGGTGAGGCCGCTGCCGTCGTCGTCGGCCAGGCCGGCGAGCTGCGACAGCAGGTCCTCGCCGGGCTCGCGCCGCAACCGGCGCAGGTGGCCGTGGAACCAGCTGTCGAGCTCCGCGAGGTTGCGCTCCACGCTGCGGTAGGTCGACCAGGACAGGCCGATGTCGAGGCTGGGGGTGGCGCCGTCGCCCCAGGCGAGGAACTGCTCCCGCATGGCGACCGGGACGCCGAGCATCTCGGAGATGACCGTGACCGGCAGCAGGCTGGCGTAGCGGGCCACCAGGTCGACCGGCTGCCCGCCGGCGGCGTCGCGCTCGAGCTCGTCGAGCAGCTCCGCGGCGATCTGCCCGGTCCGCTCGCGCAGGTGCGCGACCGCGCGGGCGGTGAAGGCCCGGCTGACCAGGCGGCGGTAGCGAGTGTGCTCCGGCGGGTCGACGGCGAGCATCGACGGCGGGTCGATCGGGCCGATGCTCGGCCGGGGGCCGGCCAGCCGCAGCGCCGTCCGGAGCACCGCCGGGAGGGTGTCGGCGCGGTCGCCGCCGATCACCCCGAAGTCGTCGCTGCGCAGCACGTCGGTGCAGACGTCGTGGTGGACGCTGACCCGTGCGAACGCCCCGCCGGCGAACGGCGCCCCGGTGCGCAGCCGCTCGTAGTGCCCGTACGGGTCCTCCCGCACGGCGGGGTCGCTGAGCACCTCGGCGTCGGGGTTGCCCCGGCGGACCTGGGCCTTGATCGCCAGTCGCATCGCACCGTGGGTCGCGGCCCAGCGGACCGCACTGCGCACCGTCACGTCGGTCGCCTCCGGATCGGGGAGAGGTGGGGGTCCCTGCCTACCGGAACCCTCCCCGACGCGCGCGGGGCGCCGACGGACAGATCCGTCGGCGCCCCGATCAGGCAGTGGCCCGGGGCGGGGCCGGCCACTGGCCGGCCCCGCCGTCGGATCAGTTGTGCAGGTCGAACCGGTCGAGCTCCATGACCTTGACCCACGCCGCGGCGAAGTCCTGGACGAACTTCTCCTTGGTGTCCTCGAACGAGTACACCTCGACGATGCCGCGCAGGATGGAGTTCGAGTTGAACACCAGGTCGGCCGCGGTCGCCGTGCGGACGACGTTGCCGTCGGCGTCCAGGCCCTCGTAGACGCCCTCGCCCTCGACCGCGGTCCGCCACGAGATGCCCAGGTCGAGCAGGTTGCGGAAGAAGTCCTGGGAGAGGACCCCCACCCGGTCGGTGAAGACGCCGTGCTTCGCGCCCCCGGTGTTGGCACCGAGCACCCGCAGACCGCCGACGAGCACGGTCATCTCCTTCGGGGTGAGCTCGAGCATGTAGGCCTTGTCGATCAGCAGCGTCTCGGCCGGGAGCTTGCCGCCCGGCGCGATCCAGTTGCGGAAGCCGTCGGCCCGCGTCTCCAGCCAGTTGAAGTTCTCGACGTCGGTCTGCTCCTGGGTGGCGTCCGTGCGACCCGGGTGGAACGGCACGGTGACCGGCACGCCGGCGTCGGCCGCGGCCTTCTCCACCGCCGCGGTGCCGCCCAGGACGATCAGGTCGGCCAGCGAGACCTTCTTGCCGGACTGCTCGAACTCGGCCTTGACCCGCTCGAGGACCGGCAGGACCTCCTGGACGCCGGCGTTGGCCGCCCAGTTGATCTGCGGCTCGAGGCGGATGCGGGCACCGTTGGCGCCGCCGCGCTTGTCCGTGCCGCGGAAGGACGCGGCCGCGGACCACGCGGTGTGCACCAGCTGCGAGACGGTCAGCCCGGAGGAGAGCAGCCGCTGCTTGAGGTCGGCGATCTCCGCCTCGCCCACGAGCTCGTGGTCGACCGCGGGCAGCGGGTCCTGCCAGATGAGGTCCTCGGCCGGCACGTCGGGACCGACGTAGCGGGTCTTCGGGCCCATGTCGCGGTGCAGCAGCTTGAACCACGCCCGCGCGTACTGGTCGGCGAAGTAGACCGGGTCGTCGCGGAAGCGCTCGGAGATCGCGCGCAGCTCCGGGTCGCGGATGAGCGCGAGGTCCGTCGTCGCCATCATCGGGGGGTTCTTCTTGCCCTCGATGTGCGCGTCGGGCACGAGCTCCTGCGCCTCGGGGTTGCTCGGCTGCCACTGCTTGGCCCCGGCGGGGCTCTGAGTGAGCTCCCACTCGTAGCCGAACAGCGTGTCCCAGTAGCTGTTGTCCCAGGTGGTGGGCGTCGGGGTCCAGGCGCCCTCGAGGCCGCTGGTGATCGTGTCGGCACCCTTGCCGGTGCCGTGCTGGTTGATCCAGCCGATGCCGTTGCCGTGCACCGGGCAGCCCTCGGGCTCGGGACCGACCAGGTCGGGGTTGCCCGCGCCGTGGGTCTTGCCGAAGGTGTGGCCACCGGCGATGAGCGCGACGGTCTCCTCGTCGGTCATGCCCATGCGCCGGAACGTCACCTTGATGTCGTGACCCGACGCGACCGGGTCGGCGCTGCCGCGCGGGCCCTCGGGGTTGACGTAGATCAGACCCATGGTGACGGCGGCCAGGTGGCCCTCGTCGAGGTCGAGCGGGGCCTCGTCGGCGTAGCGCTCGTCGCCGAGCCAGGTGTCCTCCGGACCCCAGAAGACCTCCTCGGGCTGCCAGGTGTCCTCGCGACCGAAGGCGAAGCCGAAGGTCTTGAGCCCCATGTCGTCGTGGGCGACGTTGCCGGCGAGCACCAGCAGGTCGGCCCAGGAGAGCTTGCGGCCGTACTTCTGCTTGACCGGCAGCAGCAGGCGACGGGCCTTGTCGAGGTTCGCGTTGTCCGGCCAGCTGTTGAGCGGGGCGAAGCGCTGGGCGCCCTGGCCGCCGCCACCCCGGCCGTCCGCGATGCGGTACGTGCCGGCCGCGTGCCACGACATGCGGATGAACAGCGGGCCGTAGTGACCCCAGTCCGCCGGCCACCAGTCCTGCGAGGTGCGCATGACGTCGACGATGTCGCGCTTGACGGCCTCGACGTCGAGCGTGGCGACGGCGGCCTTGTAGTCGAAGTCCGCGCCGAGCGGGTCGGAGTCCTTCGAGGGCTTGTTCAGCACGTCCAGGTCGACCTGGTTGGGCCACCAGTCGCGGTTGCTCTGCGGCCGCCCGTTGCGGTGCTGGGTCGGCGAGGGGATCGCCGGGTTCTCGCTCTCGCTGGTGCTGGCGGTCTCGACCTTGTCGGCTTCTTTGCTCACTGTGTCCCTCTCTCTGCTCACTTGCGGTGGGGTGGTGCGGGACGTCGCTCGGCCACGCAGGCCGGGCAGCGCCCCCAGTAGATGACCTCGGCCTCGTCGATCTCGAAGCCGGCGTCGTCGGAAGCGGTCAGGCACGGCGCGTAGCCGACGGCACAGTCGACGTCGGCGATCACGCCGCAGGACCGGCACACGACGTGGTGGTGGTTGTCCCCGACCCGCGCCTCGTACCGCGCGACCGAGCCCGGCGGCTGCAGCCGCCGGATCAGGCCGGCGGAGGAGAGCACCCGCAGGCCGTCGTAGACCGCCTGGTGCGAGACGTCCGCCAGGCGCTCCCGGGTGGCTCCGATGAGCGACTCGGTGTCGGCGTGGGGGTGGTCGTACACGGCGGAGAGCACCGCCAGCCGGGGCCGGGTGACCCGCAGCTCGGCAGCCCGGAGCATGCGCTCCAGGTCCGTGGTCGTCGGCACGTGGCCATCCTCGCGCGATCCCAGTCCGGAATCAATCAAAACTTCACGGACGTCGGGGCGTCGTCCCGGTGAACGGGATCGCTATGGTCCCGACCACACCCCGGAGCAGGCGGAGGGCCCATGGAGCGCGTGCCACTGGTCGACTATCTGGTGCTCGGCGACGAGCCGCACCTCGTCGCCGCCGAGTGCACCGACTGCGGTGCCCGGTACTTCGACCGGCGCAGCGCCTGCGCGAGGTGCGGCGGACTGGAGTTCGGGTCGGCGGACGTGCCGACCGAGGGCGTGCTGACGACGTTCACGATCGTCCAGTTCGCGGCCGAGGGCGTCGAGGTGCCGTTCGTCGCCGGTGTCGTGGACTGCGACGGGACCAGCGTCAAGGGCAACGTCGTCAACACCCCGCCCGACCCCGAGCACGTCACGCTCGGCATGCGGGTGCGCCTGACCACGGTGCCGGTCGGCACCGACGCGGACGGCGTCGAGGCCGTCGGCTACGGCTTCGAGCCGATCGACTGAGGGAGCGCGTCATGGCCGAGAACGTGTGGATCCTGGGCATCTCGATGACCCGGTTCGGCAAGCACAAGGACAAGGACACCCTCGACCTGGGCTCCGAGGCCGCGATCGGCGCGATGCGCGACGCCGGCGTCGGGATCGGTGACATCGGTGTGCTGGCCGCCGGCAACCTCATCGGCGGCAACGGCTTCGGCCAGCTGCTGCAGAAGCAGATCGGGCAGACCGGCATCCCGGTCTACAACGTCGCCAACGCCTGCGCGACCGGCGCGACGGCGCTGCGCGTGGTGGTCATGGCGATCAAGTCCGGCGAGGTCGACACCGGCATGGCCGTCGGCGTGGAGAAGCTGTCGGGCGCCGGCCTGCTCACCGGCAACGCGCGCCAGGCCGAGGGCGGGCACTGGGTCCGCGACGGCCGCTACGGCGCGGTCGCCCCGCTGGACGGGCGGGTCGGCACCGAGACCATGCCGGGCGTCTTCGCCCAGATCGGCATGGAGTACGCGCACAAGTACGGGGGAGCGGACTTCGAGCTCTTCGCGCGCATCTCGGAGAAGAACCACGCGCACTCGACGCTCAACCCGATGGCCGCCCACCGCAAGCGCTTCACCCTCGACGAGATCATGAACGACGTCATGATCGCCTACCCGAACACCCGGCCGATGTGCTCGGCCAACGTCGACGGCGCGGCGGCCGCGGTGCTGGTCAGCGAGACCAAGCTGCGCACGCTCTCGCTGGAGCAGCAGCGGCGGGCCGTGAAGATCAGCGCCTCGGTGCTCACCAGCGACCCGTGGACCGACGGCTGCCAGGTGCTGCCCGACATCAACACCCTGACCCGGCGCGCCGCGGCGACCGCCTACGAGCAGGCCGGCATCGGCCCGGCCGACCTCGACCTGGTCGAGCTGCACGACTGCTTCGCCACCGCGGAGCTCGTCCACTACGACAACCTCGGCCTCTGCGAGCCCGGTGGCGCCGCCGACTTCTTCAACTCCGGGGCCACCTGGCGCGACGGCAGCACGCCGGTCAACGTCTCCGGTGGGCTCCAGTCCAAGGGGCACCCGGTCTCGGCCACCGGCATCGCCAACGTCTGGGAGGTCGCCACCCACCTGCGCGGCGAGGCCGGCGACCGGCAGATCGAGGGCGCGCGGGTGGGCCTCGCGCACGTCATCGGCCTCGGCTCGGCGTGCGGCGTGCACGTGCTGGAGAGGTCGGCCGCCTAGGTGCCCGGACCGACCGCCGCCCGGCTCGCCGGCGACCTCGCCGACGAGTACCGGGCCCTCGACGCCGTGCTCGCGGGCCTGGCGGACGACGACTGGTCCCGGCCCACGCGGGCGGTGGGCTGGGACGTCCGCGACACGCTCGGGCACCTCTGCTGGACCGACGAGGCCGCCCGGCTCGCCGTCGCCGACCCCGGCCGGTTCGCGGCCGAGCACCTCGGCTCGCGGCCGGCGGAGGGCCCGGCGCCCCGCAGTGTGGAGCTCGGGCGCTCCCTGCCGCCCGCGGAGCTGCTCCGGCGCTGGCGGGCGGCCGGGGCCGGCTTCCTCGACGCGGTGGCCGGCGCCGACCCCGCGGTGCGCGTCCCCTGGTTCGCGCTGCCGATGGGCCTGGCCAGCATGCTGACCGCGCGGTTGATGGAGACCTGGGCACACGGCGTCGACATCCGCGACGCGCTCGGGCTCCCGGTCGAGCCGTCGGCGCGGCTGCGGCACGTGTGCGACCTCGGCCACCGCGCCCGGGGCTACGCCTTCGCCGTCCACGGGGTCGACGACCCGGGCGATCCGGTCCGGCTGACGGTCCACGCACCGGACGGCACCGACTGGACCTGGGGACCTGACGACGCCGCCGACCGGATCACCGGCAGCGCGCTGGACGTCGCGCTGGTGTTCACCCAGCGCCGCCACCCCGCGCGCAGCGACGTCGAGGCGCACGGGGAGGTCGCCGCGACCTGGCTGGGCATCGCGCAGGCCTTCGCCGGACCGGCCACCGTCGCGGCGCCGGACCGCTGAGTCAGATCGTGCGCTCGTCGGCCAGCCGGGTGATGTCGGCCCAGCTGTAACCGAGTTCCAGCAGGACCTCCTCCGTGTGCTGCCCGAGCTCCGGTGCGGCGGCCGCGGGATCGGCGGGGGTGTCGCTGAACTGCACGGGCGTGCCGACGACGGCCTCGCCGTCGGCGGTGCGGGCCAGGTAGCCGTTCGCCCAGACGCCGGGGTCCGCGGCCACCTCCGCGTGGTCGCGCACCGGGGCGTGCCGCACGCCCGCCGCCCGCAGCAGGGCGCACCACTCCGCCGTCGGCCGGGCGCGGAACACCGGGGCCAGCTCCTCGTAGAGGACGGCGCGGACGTCGGGGCCGTACTGCTGCTGGGGAAAGCGTGCCGCCAGGTCGGGCCGGCCCACGAGCGCGTAGAAGGCGGGGCGGTCCGAGCCGCGGACGCCGGCGACGGCCAGCCAGCCGTCGGCGGTGGGGAACAGGCTGTAGATCCCGCCGACCAGCGGAGCGCCGCGGTTGGCCCGGCCGGGGACGCGGCCGGAGATCAGATAGGAGGCGTACTCGCCGGCCTGTGCCCAGATCTGGCTGCCCAGCAGCGAGGTCTCGACCCGCTGGCCCCGGCCGGTCCGGCCCCGGGCCACCAGTGCGGCGAGGACCGCCGAGGCGAGCGTCTGGGCGGCGATGCTGTCGGCGATCAGCGCGCCGACCGGGGTGGGTTCGGTGCCGTCGGCGCCGGTGGCGGAGACGAGCCCACCGGCGGCCTGTCCGCTGAGGTCGGCGCCGGACTGCCGCGCGTCCGGGCCCAGCGGGCCGTACATCGAGCCGACGCCGTAGACGATCCGCGGGTTGCGGGCGGACACGTCGTCGTAGCCCAGGCCCCAGGACTCCATCGTGCCGGGCGTGAAGTTGGAGATGACGACGTCCGCCTGATCGGTGAGCCGGAGGAACACCTCGCGGCCGGCGGGGACCCGCAGGTCGAGCGTCATGCTGCGCTTGCCGCGGTTGCAGGCCGCGAAGTAGCCCGACCGCGGCTCGTCGGGGGCTGCGGGCAGCGAGCGGGAGTGGTCGCCGATGCCCGGGAGCTCGACCTTGACGACGTCGGCGCCCCAGTCCCGGAGGAGGCCCGCCGCCTGCGGGCCCTGCACGGCCAGCCCGGCGTCGACCACGGTCAGCCCGTCCAGTGCGCCCACCGGCCGGACACTAGCCGCCGGCGTATCTCGCTGGCCTCCGTCGCCCGCGGGGTCTACAAGGGGACTCCCACTCGCGTACCGGAGGCCTGCGCATGCCGTCGAACCCGCCGACGATCCACGACTGGGCCGGTGGCCGCCCCGCCTTCGAGGGCTGGCTCGGCCGCTTCTACGACCTGGTGGAGGACGACGACCTGCTCGGACCCGTGTTCGGCGGCCGGGTCTCGCACCAGCACCGGACCGACGTCGTCACCTGGTGGTGCGAGGTGATGGGCGGCCCGGCCGACTACACCGCGGCCCTCGGCGGCTACGAGAACATGCTCCGCCACCACCGCGGCCTGGGCATCACCCCCGAGCAGCGGCTGCGCTTCGTCACGCTGCTCTCCCGTGCCGCCGACGACGCGGGGCTGCCCGGCGACCCGGAGCTGCGCGCGGCGCTGATGGGCTACGCCGAGTGGGGGACCCGGCTGGCGATGGAGAACTCCGCGGACGGGGCCGACGTCGTGGAGCAGGCCCCGGTGCCCCGCTGGGGCTGGGGAGTGGCCCCGCCGTACCAGCCCGGGAGCTGACCGGTCAGGCGGCGAACGCCCCGCGCACGACGTCGAGGAACGTCTCGAGCGGGGTGCCGGACCGCCGGCCGGCGATCTCCGGGTCGACGTGGATGTGTGCGGCGATCAGTCCGCCGACGTACCGGGCGAGGTCCGCGGGGTCGCCGGCCCGCACGGTCCCGTCGGCCTGGCCCTGCTGGATCGCGGCGGCGTAGAGGTCGAGCATCGCGCCGGTGATCTCCCGTGCGTGCGACGCGGTGCGGTGCGCGCCCGGGGCGGCCAGTGAGGTGCGGGCGTGCGGCGGGAAGGCCCGCATGTCGGTGACCGCGACCGAGGCCATGGCCAGGAGCCGGGCCAGGCCGGTGCCCCCGGTGCACTCCCCGAGGTGCTCCACCAGGAGCCGGGCGGGCCGTTCGAGCACCGCGGCGTAGACGGCGTCCTTGCTCGGGAAGAGGTTGTAGATCGAGCCGACCGAGTGGCCGCTGGCCGCGGCGATCCGGTCGAGGCTCGCGCCCTCGAACCCGGCGGTCGCGAAGAGCTCCTCCGCCGCGTCGAGGACCTCCCGGCGGCGGGTCTCCAGCTCCCGCGCCCGGCGCAGCTCCCGCGGCGACGGCGCCCCGGCGGGCACGTCGTCGGCCACGTCCGGAGCTGCCGTCACGGGTCCCAGTCTGCCATCCGGGACGTCTGTCCGTGAACGCCGTTCGTTCCTTGAGGGTCGTTCACGTCACTGCTAGCGTCGCCGCACCGCTGCACCCACGCTCACTCGGAGGTCGACGTGCCATCAGCTCGGGACGCGCGGGACTGGGCCCGCTCCGGAGGCCTGCACGGGATCGGCGACTCGCTGTACACCCCGTTCAGCGGCCCCGACGGGGACGACATCGACTACGACGCCTACCGCGCGCTGGTGCGGTACTGCGTGGGGGACCTGCGGCACCCGATGCTGTGGCTCACCAGCGGCATCGCCGAGTGGTGGTCGCTCACGATGGACGAGCGCAAGAAGCTCACCGAGGTCGCGATCGAGGAGGCCCGGGCGATCGACCCGGGCGTCGTCGTCCAGGCGTGCACCGCGGCGACCAGCGCCAAGGACGCCGTCGAGCTGACCCGGCACGCGCAGGAGGCCGGTGCCGACATCGCCTACCTCCAGACGCCGCCGATGGAGCTGCACGGGGGTGAAGGCGTGCTCCGCTTCGTCCAGTACGTCGCGGACCGGACCGACATCGCGCTGGGCCTGTTCAACTCCCCGTCGTCGAACTACGTGATGACCCCGCAGGAGGTCGCCCGCATCGCCGAGGCGGTGCCCGCGGTCTGCGCGACCAAGGAGGGCTCCTTCAAGCCGTACTGGAGCAAGGCGCTGCACGCCCTGGCCCCCGACCTCGTCATCTGGGAGTGCGACCTGATCGTCTACCGGGCCGGGTGGCTGCAGGAGGGCATCGTCACCGGCGCGCAGCTGGGCACCTGCGGCTACCTGTACGAGACGCCGGAGGACAAGCGGTACACCCGGTACTTCGAGCTCTTCGAGGCCGGCGAGATCGGTGAGGCGATCCGGCACGCCGCGGACTCCGGCATCGACCGGTTCAGCGCCGACATGGGCACCTGGTTCACCTCCTACCCGGGCCGCCCGGACTACTTCACGCACTGGGGCTCGGCCTTCCGCCACGCGGCCGCGGTGATGGGGCTGCCGATGGGCGACCACGCCGAGTCGCGGCCGCCGCAGGGCGTGCTGCCCGACGCGGCGCGGGCGCAGATCCGGCGCGCGGTCGAGAACGCCGGGTTCGCCCGCGAGCTCGCGCCGACGGCCTGAGGACGGCGACGTGGACCTGCTGGTCCGGGACAAGGCCTTCGTCCTCGTCGGCGGAACGGCCGGGATGGGCCTCGCGGCCGCCCGCCAGCTCGCCGAGGAGGGGGCGTCGGTGGCCGTGGTCGGCCGGGACCGCGACCGCGCCGAGGCCGCGGCGGCGGAGCTGCGGGCGGCCGGCGCCACGGAGGCCGTCGCCCTCACCGCTGACGTGCACCGCAGCGGCGACGCCGAGCAGGCGGTCGACGCGGCGGCCGAGGGGTTCGGCCGGCTCGACGGGATCGCGGTGACCACCGGACTGCTCGGGCACGACGGGCTCGACATCACCGACGACCGCTGGGACGAGGTCTTCCACGACGTGCTCCGGGGCACCGTGCGCAGCGTCCAGGCGGCGCTGCCCCACCTGCGGCGGCAGGGCGGCACCGTCGTCACCACCGCGGCCTACAGCATGCGGGCGCCGGAGCTCCTCCGGTTGCCATACGCCTCGCTCAAGGCCGCCGTCGCCACCTTCACCAAGGGCATCGCCAAGGCCTACGGCGCCGACGGCGTCCGGGCCAACTGCGTCGCGCCGGGCGCGATCGAGACCGCCGGCCTGGCGCGGATGCGGCAGCTGCTCGCCGAGCAGCGGGGTGTCCCGCCCGAGGGGGTGCTCGAGCAGGTGATGGTCGAGGAGTGGCACCTGGACGTCGCCCTGCGTCGGCCCGGCCGGCCGGAGGAGGTCGGCGAGCTCATCGCCTTCCTCCTGTCCCCGCGGGCCGGCTACGTCACCGGCGCACTGGTCAACGCGGACGGCGGCACGAACTTCTAGGACGGGCCCGGAGCGAACCTTTGGTCCGATCGGGGGTCCGGCGCACTACTCTGCACCTCGTACCGCCGCCGAGAACCGAGGGAAGACCCATGCCCGGAACCATCCCGCACTGGATCGACGGAGCCCTCCGGGAGAGCACCTCCGGCCGCACCGCTCCGGTGACCGACCCCGCGACCGGTGAGGTCACCGGCCAGGTCGTGCTCGCCTCGGTCGACGAGGTCGACGCGGCGGTCGCCGCCGCGACGAGGGCGTTCCCCCTCTGGCGCGACATGTCGCTGGCCAAGCGGACGACGATCCTCTTCGCGTTCCGGGAGCTGCTGAACGCCCGCAAGGGCGAGCTCGCGGAGATCATCACCGCCGAGCACGGCAAGGTCCTCTCGGATGCACTGGGCGAGGTGTCGCGCGGCCAGGAGGTCGTGGAGTTCGCCTGCGGGGTGCCGCACCTGGTCAAGGGCGGCTTCACGGAGAACGCCTCGACCGGGGTGGACGTGCACTCGGTCCGCCAGCCCGTCGGGCCGGTGGCGGTGATCAGTCCGTTCAACTTCCCGGCCATGGTCCCGATGTGGTTCTTCCCCATCGCGATCGCCACCGGCAACACGGTGATCCTCAAGCCCAGCGAGAAGGACCCGTCGGCGGCGCTGTGGATCGCCGAGCTGTGGAAGCAGGCCGGTCTCCCCGACGGCGTGTTCAACGTCGTGCAGGGCGACAAGGTCTCGGTCGACCGGCTGCTGGAGCACCCGGACGTCAGGGCCGTCAGCTTCGTCGGGTCGACGCCCATCGCCCGCTACGTGTACGAGAACGGCACCCGCGCGGGCAAGCGGGTGCAGGCCCTGGGCGGGGCCAAGAACCACATGGTCGTGCTGCCCGACGCCGACCTGGACCTCGCCGCCGACGCCGCCATCAACGCCGGCTTCGGCTCGGCGGGGGAGCGGTGCATGGCCGTCAGCGCGCTGGTCGCCGTGGGCGGGATCGGCGACGACCTGGTCGCCCGGATCGCCGAGCGGGCGCACACGCTGCGCACCGGTGACGGCCGCCGCGGCTGCGACATGGGGCCGCTGGTCACCAAGGAGCACCGCGACAAGGTCGCCTCCTACGTGGACGCCGGCGAGGCCGCGGGCGCGAAGGTCGTGGTCGACGGCCGCGAGGTGCGGCCGGACGGCGCGGCGGACGGCTTCTGGCTCGGGCCGACGCTGCTGGACAACGTCTCGACCGACATGACCGTCTACACCGACGAGATCTTCGGGCCGGTGCTGTCGGTGCTGCGGGTCGACACCTACGAGCAGGCGCTCCAGCTGATCAACAGCAACGAGTACGGCAACGGCACGGCGATCTTCACCAACGACGGTGGCGCCGCGCGGCGGTTCCAGAACGAGGTCGAGGTCGGGATGATCGGCATCAACGTGCCGGTCCCGGTGCCGATGGCCTACTACTCCTTCGGCGGCTGGAAGCACTCGCTGTTCGGTGACTCCCACGCCCACGGCACCGAGGGCATCTCCTTCTTCACCCGCGGCAAGGTCGTGACCTCCCGCTGGCTGGACCCCAGCCACGGCGGCCTCGACCTCGGCTTCCCGCAGAACGTCTGACGGTGCGGATCGGGTTCGTCGGGGCCGGCCGCATCGGCCGGCCGATGATCGGCCGGCTGGCGGCGGCCGGGCACGACGTGCGGGTGTTCGTCCGGTCGCCGGAGTCGGCCGAGGCGGTGCGTGCACTCGGTGCCGCACCGCTGGAGGACCTGGCGGCCGTGGCCGAGGCCGCCGACGCGGTGCTGGTCTGCGTGCTCAGCGACGGGCAGGTCCGCGAGGTGTGCCTGGACGGCGGCCTGGTCGACGCGATGCCGTCGGGCTCGGTGCTGGTCACGCACACGACCGGCAGCCCGCGGACGGTGCAGGCCATCGCCGAGCGGGCCGGTGCCCGGGGGATCGAGGTCGTCGACGCGCCGATCAGCGGCGGCCCGCCCGACGTCGAGGCCGGGTCGGTGACGCTGTACGTCGGCGCGACCGACGAGGGCCTGGCCCGGGCTCGCCCGGCGCTCGAGGCCTACGGGGACCCGCTGATCCACCTGGGGCCGCCCGGGTCGGGCCAGCAGGTGAAGCTGCTGAACAACGCCGTCTTCGCCGCCAACATCGGCGTCCTCGCCCAGGCCGTCCGGACCGCGGCCGACCTGGGCCTCGACGAGCGCGCGTTGCTCGCCGGGCTGCAGCACGGCAGTGGCACCAGCCGGGCGCTGCAGTTCATGGGCGGCGCCGGCACGGTGGACGGCTTCGCCCGGGCGGCGGGCGAGTTCATCGGCAAGGACGTCGCCGTCGTCAACCAGGTGATGGCCGAGCTGGGCGTCGACCTGGGGGAGATGCGCCCGGCGCACCGGCTGCTGGCCGAGCACATGGCGCCGGAGCACGCGGCCTACATCACCGGCCCGACGGCGTCCTGACCGGCGCCGGTCAGCCCTCGGGTGCCTGGGCGAACTCGCGGTACACGGTCTGCTCGCCGAGGAAGAACGTCGGGTAGATCTCGAGGGTGAGGGAGTCCAGCAGCTTCGGGATGTCGAGCTCGGGTGAGCGGAGGAAGCCCTTCGCCTGCTCGACGCTCGGGAACTCGAAGACGTTGAGCACCTCCCGGCCGTCGTCGGTGGCCCGGAAGAGCCACTGCCGGGTCGCGCCGAGCCGGGCGAACTTGTCGGCGTTCCGGTCGAGGCTCGCCGAGTACTCGGCGTAGTCCTCGACGGGGAAGATCGTCACCAGGTAGACCATCGCGCCGCCTCCTCGCTCGGTGTTCACGGACGGGCCTCCAGCCGGCCGCGGGGGCGCGGCCCGTGGTGCTCCTCGAGCAGGGCCCGCACGTGCGCGGTGCACCGCCCGCAGTCCGTCCCGGCCCCGCAGGCGTCGGCCACCTGGCGCACGGTCCGGGCGCCGCCGGTGATGACCTCGCGCACGGTCGTGCTGCTCACCACGCGGCAGATGCAGATGTACACCTCGCCACCGCCCCGGGCTCGGGGACGACCGCGTCGTCGTCCCCCTGGCATCCAAGACCACGCGGGGCCCCGGCCGCCTCCCGGGACGCGCGCCGGGGCGGGCGCGGTCCGCCCCCACCGCCGGGGGACGGCCTGCGAACCGGGAGCGCTGTACGGCCCTCGGGACCGGGGAATCCGGCACCGGTCCGTCTCACCAATCTGGGTCGGCCGCCTCGCGGGCGGCGCTAAACCCTGCGCAGAGCTATTAGGCTCGATGCATGACGACTTCCGGCCGCTCGCGTGACGCGGGCAGCTCCCCCCGGCCGATCAAGCGGGGTGCCAAGGTCGCCGAGGCGCTCGCGCAGGAGATCGTGCACGAGATCGTCTCCCGCAAGCTCCCCCCGGGGACGCTGCTGTCCTCCGAGGCACAGATGCTCGAGGACTACGGCGTGGGACGCGGCTCGCTGCGCGAGGCCCTGCGGATCCTCGAGGTGCACGGCCTGATCACCATGAAGCCCGGTCGCAACGGTGGGCCGATGGTCATCGAGGTCGGCTCGCGCGACTACGGGCGGATGTCCAGCCTCTTCTTCCACATCGGCGGGGTGACCTTCCGCCAGCTCGTCGAGGCCCGCCTGGCCCTGGAGCCGATGATGGCGCGGCTCGCCGCCGAGCGCCGCGGCCAGGAGCTGGTGGGTGCCCTCGCCGACCCGGAGACCACCCACGTCGAGGACGACAACGAGTACTTCGACGCGACGACGGACTTCCACAAGACGGTCGCCGCCATGTCGGGCAACCCGGTGCTCAACCTGATGAGCTCGTCGCTGGAGGAGATCTTCCGCGACCAGGTGAGCGGACTGCTGTCGCCCAAGGACGAGCGTAAGCACGTGCTCGAGGTGCACACCGACATCGCCGAGGCCATCGCCCGGGGCGACGCCGAGGCCGCCGAGAAGCACATGCGCGAGCACATGCAGGAGTACGCCGACTGGGTCTACTCCGGCCACCCGCAGCTGATCGACGCGATCATCGACTGGAAGTGAAGGACCCCGTCCCTCTCACCCCTCGCAAGCTCGGGGCGAGCCTCCGGACGGGGCCGTCCTGCCGCACGTAGCTCCGCTGCTGTCCCTCAGCGGCCCTGCCAGCGCGGGGCGCGCTTCTCCGTGAACGCGCGGGCGCCCTCCTGGGCGTCGGCCGACGAGCGGATCGGCTCGTAGACCTCCCACTGACGGGCGAAGGCCTCCTCGGCCGGCCACCCGGGGCCCTCGGCCAGGATGCGCTTGGTGCCCTGCACGGCCAGCGGCCCGTTGCCGGCGATCTGGTGCGCCAGCTCGAGCGCTGCGGTCAGCGCCTGGCCGGGCGGCACCAGGCGGTTGACCACGCCGGCCGCGTGCGCGTCGGCGGCGCTCACCCGGTCGCCGGTCAGCGCCCACTCGGTGGCCTTGGGCAGGCCCGCCTTCACCGGCAGCCGCAGCAGCCCGCCGCCCCCGGCCAGCAGGCCCCGCTTCACCTCCGGCAGCCCGAAGAAGGCGTCTTCGGCGGCGACGACCAGGTCGCAGGCGAGCGCGATCTCGAAGCCCCCGGCGAGTGCCGGACCCTCGACCGCGGCGATCAGCGGCGTCGTCGGCGGTCGCTCGACGAGGCCGGCGAAACCGCGCCCGGGCACGGCCGGCTTCTCCCCGGCGAGGAAGGCCTTGAGGTCCATGCCGGCGCTGAACACGCCGCCGGCGCCGGTGATCACCCCGACGAACAGTCCGTCGTCGCTGTCGAGGGAGTCCATCGCCGCGCCGATGGCCTGCGCCGTGGCGGTGTTGATCGAGTTCTTCGCCCGTGGCCGGTTGATCGTGACGACGAGGACGGCGTCCTGGCGCTCGACCAGGACCTCGGGCTCGGCCGCCTCGCTCACTTGGGCTGCATCCGGATCGCGCCGTCCAGCCGGATCGTCTCGCCGTTGAGCATCGGGTTGTCGATGATCGCCATCGCCATGCGGGCGAACTCGTCGGGCTGGCCGAGGCGCCGCGGGTGCGGCGTCATCTCGCCGAGGGAGTCGCGCACGTTCTGCGGCAGCCGGGCGAGGATCGGGGTGTCGAAGGTGCCCGGGGCGATCGTGGCCACCCGGATCAGCTTGCTGGCCAGGTCGCGCGCGGCGACGAGGGTGAGCCCGACGATGCCGGCCTTGGCCGAGGCGTAGGGGAGCTGGCCGATCTGGCCCTCCCACGCGGCGACCGACGCGGTGAGCACGCAGACGCCGCGCTCGCCGTCGACCGGGTCGTGCTTCGCCATCCGGGCGGCCGCCTGGCTGAGCACGTTGAACGTGCCGATCAGGTTGATCCGCACGATCTGCTCGTAGAAGGCCAGGTCGCCCGGGTTGCCCTCCTTGTCGACGACGCGCATGGCCCCGCCGCGGCCGGCGCAGTGCACCAGCGTGCGCAGCGGCGCCAGCTCGTCGGCAGCGGCGACCGCGGCGGCGACGGCCTCCGGGTCGGTGACGTCCGCGGCGACGAACCGCGTCTTCCCGCCCAGCTCCTTCGCGACCTCCTCGCCGGCGGAGGTGGGCAGGTCGACGAGGACCGTCGGCACGCCCTTCTCGACCAGGCGGCGGGCGGTGGCGAGGGCGAGCCCGGAGGCCCCTCCCGTGACGACGGCGGAGCCCGACGTGACGTCCATGCTCAGTTCCTCCCTGCGCTCAGGTTCTCGATCACCAGTGCGTTGGCCATGCCGCCGGCCTCGCACATCGTCTGCAGTCCGTACCGCTGGCCGGTGTCCTCGAGGTACCCGAGCAGCGTGGTGGCCAGCCGGGCGCCGGAGGCGCCGAGCGGGTGGCCGAGGGCGATCGCGCCGCCCCGGGGGTTGAGCTTCTCGCCGGGGATCCCGAACTCGGCCTGGAAGGCCAGCGGCACCGAGGCGAAGGCCTCGTTGACCTCGAAGGCGGCGATGTCGTCGATGGACAGCCCCGACCGCTGCAGCAGCTTGTGGGTGGCGGGGATCGGCCCGGTCAGCATCATCAGCGGGTCGTCGCCGGTCACCGCGGTGGCGGCGATGCGCGCGCGGGGCGTGAGGCCCAGGGCGGCGGCGCGCTCCTCGCTCATCACCAGCAGCGCGGAGGCGCCGTCGGTGAGCTGGGAGGAGTTGCCGGCGGTGATCTTCCAGTCCAGGTCGGGGAAGCGGGACGCGTGCGGACTGGCGGCGAACGCCGGCTTGAGCCCGCCCAGCTTCTCCACGCTGGAGCCCGGCCGGATCGTCTCGTCGGCCGTGACGACGCCGTCCGGCGTGGTGATCGGCACGATCTCGCGGTCGAAGGCGCCCGAGGCGGCGGCCGCGGCGGCCCGGTCGTGCGAGGCGACGGCGAAGGCGTCGAGCTGTTCGCGGGACAAGCCCCACTTCTGCGCGACGAGCTCGGCGGAGATGCCCTGCGGCACCAGGCCGGGGGAGTAGCGCTCGTTCACCCGGGGGCCGTGCGGGTCGGCGTCGCCGCGCGCGGAGCCCATCGGCACCCGGCTCATCGACTCGACGCCGGCGGCGACGGCGATGTCGTAGGCGCCGGCGACGACACCCTGCACCGCGAAGTCCAGCGCCTGCTGGCCGGAGCCGCACTTGCGCTCGATGGTCACCGAGGGCACCGACTCAGGCCACCCCGCCGCGAGCACCGCCTGGCGGCCGGGGGTCGCCGACTGCTCGCCGTTCTGCCCGACGCACCCCACGAGGACGTCGTCGATGGTGGCCGGGTCGAGGGAGTTCCGCTCGGCGAGAGCGCTGAGCACCTGGGCCAGCAGGTCCACCGGGTGCAGCCCGGACAGGGCGCCGCCGGCCTTGCCGCGGCCCATGGGACTGCGGACGGCGTCGACGATGACGGCAGGAGGCATGGGGGTGTCCTCTCGGCAGCGGGTGTGGCCGTTGACACCCTAACCATGAATACCAATAACATGGAATCCGCCGTCGGGTGCTCGTTCGCCCGGTGGACCGATCCTCGCAGCGGTGCCGGGGTCGTCGCAGAGGAGAGGACCGCACATGTCGTTCGACCTGCCGGAGCATCACCAGCAGCTGCGGGAGCGGGCCCGTGCGGTCGCCGACTCCGTGCGCGACCAGGCCGGGGAGGCGGACGCGGCCACCGACGTCCACCCGGGCATGCGCGACGCGCTGCGGTCCAGCGGCCTGGCCGCCCTCACCGTGCCCGCCGCCCACGGTGGCGAGTCCGAGAAGGTCGACTCGCTGGCGGTGACGGTCGTCCGCGAGGCCTTCGGCGGGGTGTCGGCCCACCTGGACTCGCTGTTCGCGATGCAGGGCATCGGCAGCTACGCCCTGGCCGTCGGCGCCAGCGAGCGGATCCAGGCGGAGTGGCTGCCGAAGGTGGTCTCGCTGGACGCGATCGCCGCGCTCGGGCTGACCGAGCCCGAGGTCGGTTCGGACCTCAAGTCGATCACCACGAAGGTGGTCCAGGAGGGCGACGAGCTGGTGCTGAACGGGCGCAAGTCGTTCATCACCAACGCCGGCGCGGCGCACTTCTACAGCGTGCTGGCCAAGGAGGACGAGGGCTTCTCGCTGGTCTTCGTCCCGGCCGACACCCCCGGCGTCTCGGTCGTCCCGGGGCCGGACCTGATCGCGCCGCACATCATCGGCGAGGTCTCCTTCGACGACGTGCGTGTCCCTCTGGACTCCCGGGTCGGGCTGCCCGGCCAGGCGTTCCCCATGGTCCTGCAGACGCTGGCGACCTTCCGGGTGTCGGTCGCCGGCTCCGCGGTCGGGCTGGCCCAGGCCGCGCTGGACGAGGCCGTCCGGCACACCACCGGCCGCGAGCAGTTCGGCAGCACGCTGGCCCGGCTCGGCCCGATGCCGCAGATGCTCGGCACCTGCTGGATGGAGATCGAGCAGGCCCGGCTGCTCACCTACGCCGCTGCCACCCGCGCGGCCGCCGATCCGATGGGCGCCCTCAACTGGTCGTCCATGGCCAAGGTCGCCGCCACCGAGACCGCCGGCCGGGTCGCGGACCGCTGCGTCCAGATGATGGGCCGCTTCGGCGTGGTCACCGGCTCGACCATCGAGCGGCTGTACCGCAACGCGCGGCCGATGCGCATCTACGAGGGCGGCAACGAGGTCCTGCTCGGCCAGCTGGCCAAGACCCTCACCCGCCCCGCCCGCTGAGAACCCCAGAGAAGAGGCCCGCCATGGTCGCCGTCGGCATGCTGCTCTCCGACGTCCCGTCGTCCGTCAGCCCCGCCCAGCAGTTCGACGACGTGCGCCGCATCGTCGACGCCGCGCAGCGGAACGGGATGACCTACATCGCGATCGGCCAGCACTTCCTGTACGGGGAACTGCGCTGGCTGCAGCCGGTCCCGCTCCTGGCCCGGCTGGCCGCCGACTGCGACCGGGACACCCGCCTGGCCACGCAGATCATGATCGCGCCGCTCTACCACCCGGTGATGCTGGCCGAGGAGCTCGCCACCCTGGACGTCGTCACCGAGGGCCGGCTCGTCTTCGGCGCGGGCATCGGCTACCGGCCCGAGGAGTTCGACTACCTCGGCATCCCGTTCAAGGAGCGGGCGGCGCGCACCGACGAGATCCTCGAGCTCCTGGTCAAGCTCTGGACCCAGGACGAGGTCACCCACCACGGCCGGTTCTGGCAGCTCGAGGGGGTGCGGCCGCACCTCAAGCCGGTGCAGTCGCCGCACCCGCCCATCTGGGTCGGCGCGCAGAGCGTCGCCGGCGCCCGCCGGGCCGGCCGCCTCGGTGACGCCTTCCCCGTGACGCCGGAGGCCACCTACGACGAGATCGAGGAGCGCTTCGCCGCCGTCCGGGAGGGGTTCGCCGCCCGCGGCAAGCCGTTCGGCCCCCAGCCGGTGCGCCGCAACGTCCTGGTGGCGAACTCGCGCGAGGAGGCGATCGTGGAGTACGCCCGGGTGGCCAAGGGCAAGTACCTCAGCTACGCCGAGAAGGGCATGGCCAAGGCGGGCAGCGCGGCCGACCTCGACGCGGACTTCGTGAAGACGGTGACCGAGCACGCGGTCCTCGGGACCGACGCCGAGGTGATCGCCTCGCTCACCGAGCTGTGCACCCGCTTCCCGGTGGACCCGCTGCTGCTGCGGCCGCAGTGGCCGTCGATGAGCGCCGACGAGACCATCGCCGCCATCGAGCGGCTGGGCAAGGAGGTCGTCCCGGCCATCCGGGCCCTGCCCACCCCGGCGCCCGAGATCCTGCCGGCGCCGTCGGGCGCCTGAGCGTCGTCCATTCGCACGTCCGAACGTCAGGAGGAGCAGTCATGGGTCGGTTCGAGGGAAAGGTCGCGCTGGTCACCGGCGGCGCGCGCGGGCAGGGGCGGTCGCACGCGGTACGCCTGGCCGCCGAGGGGGCCGACGTGGTCGTCGTCGACGTCGCCCGCCAGTTCGAGTCGGTGCAGTACGCGATGAGCACCCCGGAGGACCTCGCCGAGACGGAGAAGATGGTCCGCGACTCCGGGCGGGAGTTCCTCGGGATCATCGGTGACGTCCGGGACGAGGAGCAGGTGAGGGCCGCGGTCGCCCAGGCCGAGGAGCGCTTCGGGACGATCGACCTGGTCTGCGCCAACGCCGGGATCCTGCCGTCGACCGGGCCGCACGCCCAGCGCGTGAGCGCCTGGCACGACACCATCGCCACCAACCTGTCCGGCGTCTTCTTCACGCTCCAGGCCGTCGTCCCGGGCATGGTCGAGCGGGGGACCGGCGGGGCGATCGTCCTCACCGGGTCGACGTCGAGCTTCCGCGGCGTGGCCTACAAGCTGGACATGCTCAACCCCGGCCACCAGGCCTACGGGGCGGCCAAGTCCGGCGTCCTCTCCCTGATGCGCAACTACGCCATGGCGCTGGGGACGCACGGCATCCGGGTGAACACGATCATCCCGGCCGGCGTGGACACCCCGATGATCAACAACGAGTACTTCTCCAAGGACCTGCAGGCCGACGCGCCTCCCGGGTGGATGGCCAACGTCATGGAGCACGGCCTCGTGCAGCCCGGCGACATCTCCGACGCGGTGCTGTTCCTGCTGTCGGACCAGGCGAAGTTCATCACCGGCACCGCGCTGCCGGTGGACATGGGCACGCTCCTGATCTGACCCCGGCTCGCGGTGCTCGCACGGCTCCGGACCCGTCCACGAGGACGGGTCCGGAGCCGTGCTGCGTCGAGGGCGGGGACCCATGCGGAACCCGGGTAAACATACGCAGGAACTCTGGCGTGTTCGCCCGGAGTGTGCCTACCGTCACACCACGCCGGACGAGCCGCACGGCCGCCGGCGGACCCCGCCAGCCGCAGCCGGACGCACCGTGCCCGGCGCAGACGCGAAGGAGTCCTCGTGAAGACCGTCGGAGCACTGTTGTGGGAGCCCGGGACCCGATCCGGGTGGAGCGTCGAGGAGATCGAGGTCGACCCGCCGCAGCGGCGCGAGGTCACGGTCAAGCTGACGGCGTCGGGCATCTGCCACAGCGACGACCACCTCGACACCGGCGACATCCCGTTGCCCTGGGCGCCGATCCTGGGCGGTCACGAGGGCGCCGGCGTCGTCACCGAGGTGGGCCCGGAGGTCAGCGACCTGCAGGAGGGCGACCACGTCGTCATGTCCTTCCTGCCCTCCTGCGGCAAGTGCTCGATGTGCGTGGCCGGCCGGGCCAACATGTGCGTCCTCGGCGCCGGCGTGCTCGCCGGGTTCGCCCCGGACGGCACCCACCGCGTCCACGCCCGCGGCAAGGGTGTCGGCGCCATGAGCTACCTGGGCACCTTCGCGCCGTACGCCACCGTCCCCGTCGACGCGGTCGTGAAGATCGACCCGGAGATCCCGCTGATGCCGGCGTCGCTGATCGGCTGCGGCGTGCCCACCGGCTGGGGGTCGTCGGTCTACGCCGCCGACATGCAGCTCGGCGACACGGTGGTGATCTTCGGCACCGGCGGCGTCGGCATGAACGCCGTGCAGGGGGCCGTGCACCGCGGCGCGCGGAACATCGTCACGGTCGACCCGGTGCCGTTCAAGCAGCAGAAGGCCAAGGAGTTCGGGGCGACGCACCCGGTCGGCTCGTTCGCCGAGGCCGCCGAGCTGATCCAGCAGATGACGAACGGCCAGGGCGCCGACCGGGTGATCATCACCGTCGACGTCGCCCGCGGCGAGATCGTCGAGCAGGCGAACCAGCTCACCCGGCGCGGCGGGGTCATCGTGCTCACCGCGGCGGCGCCGGTGCTGCAGCGCGACGTCCAGTTCGACCTGTTCAGCTTCGCCATGTCGGGCAAGCGGCTGCAGGGGTCGCTCTACGGGACGACCAACTCCCGCAACGACATCCCGCTGATCGCCTCCATGTACAAGAACGGGCAGTTCAAGCTCGACGAGCTGATCACGAAGACCTACGCGCTGGAGGACATCAACGAGGCCTTCGCCGACCTGCGCGAGGGCACGAACATCCGCGGCGTCATCGTCTACGACGACTGAGGCCCGCGATGACCGCCACCGCGCACGACGCCCGCACCGCCGACGTCCTGGACATCCAGCGCGCCACCCACGTCTACGCCCGCGGGCTGGACCGGTTCGACCCGCAGGAGGCCCTGTCGGCCTTCACCGACGACGCCGTCTGGGACGCCACCCCGGTCGGGCTCGATCGCCTCGAGGGGCGCGCGGCGATCCTCGACTTCTTCGAGCGGGACGCCGCCGCGATCGCCGACCAGTTCCACGTCATCACCAACCACGTCGTGGACGTCGACGACGACGGCGTGAGCGCCCGCGGCACCAACTACGTGTTCTCCGAGGGGCACACGAAGAGCGGCGCGGCGTTCCGGGCGATCGCGCTCAACGAGGACGTCTACCGGCGTACCGCCGACGGGTGGCGCATCGCCTCCCGCCGCATCTCCGCCCTCACCCCGCCCGAGATGGAGGGGTTCGATGCCTGACCGCCCGGCCCCCGGCCTGAGAGGACCAGCATGAGCAGCGCAGTGCAGGAGCGTGCCGGCAGCGGCGTGCGCTCGTTCGACCGGCTCTTCGTCGGCGGCCACTGGGTGGCCCCGGCGACCGACGAGCTGATCGAGGTGGTCTCGCCGATCACCGAGGAGGTCGTCGCGACGGTCCCGGCGGCGAGCCCGGCGGACGTCGACGCCGCCGTCGCGGCGGCCCGGGCGGCGTTCGACGAGGGACCGTGGCCCCGGATGGCCCCGGCCGAGCGGGCCGAGGCCCTGCGCCGGGTCGCCGCGGAGGTCGGCCGGCGGATCCCGGAGATGGAGGCGTCCTTCACCGCCGAGATCGGCGCGCCGGCGATGATCAGCCAGGCGTTCCACGCCAACGCGACGGCGATCTGGGACGACGCCGCGACCCTCGCCGGCACGATCGTGCTCGAGGAGGAGCGTCCCCTCCCCGGCGGCGGGAAGGTCACCGTCGTCCGCGAGCCGGTCGGTGTGGCCGCGGTGATCATCCCGTGGAACGGGCCGGTGGCCACCGCCTCGTTGAAGATCGCCCCGGCGCTCGCGGCCGGCTGCACCGTCGTCCTCAAGCCGGCGCCGGAGGGGCCGGTCTCGGTGCTGGTCCTGGCGGAGGCGCTGGAGGCCGCCGGGCTGCCGGAGGGGGTGGTCAGCGTGCTCCCCGGTGGTCGCGAGGTCGGCGAGCACCTGGTGCGCCACCCCGACGTCGACAAGGTGTCCTTCACGGGCTCGACCGCGGCGGGGCGGCGGGTCATGCAGCTGTGCGGCGAGCGCATCGCACGGGTGACGCTGGAACTGGGCGGCAAGTCGGCGGCCATCGTCCTGCCCGACGCCGACGTGGCCGCGGTCGCGCAGACGGTCACCTTCGCCGGCATCGGGAACTCCGGGCAGGTCTGCGCCGCGCTGACCCGGCTGGTGGTGCCCCGGGACCGGCAGGAGGAGGTCGTCGAGGCGGTGCGGGGGGTCATGGAGGCCGTCCGCGTGGGCGATCCCCGCGAGGAGGGTGTGCTGATCGGCCCGCTCGCGGCGGAGCGGCAGCGGGAGCGGGTGGAGGGCTACATCCGCACCGGCATCGAGGAGGGTGCCCGCCTGGTCACCGGCGGCGGCCGCCCGGAGGGGCTGGAGCGCGGCTGGTACGTCCAGCCGACGCTCTTCGCCGACGTGGACAACTCCATGCGGATCGCTCAGGAGGAGATCTTCGGGCCGGTGCTCGTGGTGATCCCCTACGACACCGTCGACGACGCGGTGCGGATCGCCAACGACAGCCCCTACGGGCTCTCCGGCGCGGTGTTCACCGCCGATCCGGCGCTGGGGGAGGCCGTCGCCCGCCGGGTCCGCACGGGCCAGATCTACGTCAACGACTGGGGCATGTGCGTCACCCAGCCCTTCGGCGGCTTCAAGCAGTCCGGGCTCGGCCGGGAGGGCGGCATCGAGGGGATCGGGGCGTTCCTGGAGACCAAGGTCATCCAGGGCATCTGAGGCAGCACCCGACGGCTCCGGTCCCCTCGGGGGCCGGAGCCGTCGTGCGTCCAGGGCTCGCTGTCACAGATCTGTCTCGGGGCCTTGATCCGAACTGTGAGCACAGTTACAGTCGCTCAACCCTGCACATGATTAACACCCTTCAGGAGCGTTCATGAACAGCGGATCCCGGATCGGCCGGCGCAAGGCACTCGGGAGTGCCGGCGCCCTCCTGCTGGCCGTCGGCCTCGCCGCCTGCAGCTCGCCGAGTGACTCGTCGTCCGGCAGCGGGAGCGGCGGCAGTGGCGGTGGTGGCGAGGGGCTGCCCGACACCGTGACGCTGATGGCGATCAACGGCCTCACCGGCCCGGTCGCGTTCGCCGGCACCAACGCGCAGAAGGGCTACGACCTCGCCGTCGAGCAGGTCGAGGCCGACGGGCTGCTCGGCGACACGACGATCGAGATCGAGTACAAGGACTCCGCGGCCAGCGCCCAGGAGGCGGCGAGCTTCGCCAGCCAGGCGATCACCGACCAGAAGTACACGGCGATCCTCGGCCCGTCGGCCAGCGCGCAGTCCACCGCCATCTCCCCGCTCGTCGACCAGGCCGGGATCCCGACGGTCTACGTGCAGTCGGGCAGCGAGGGCGTCGTCACCGGGGACTACACCTTCCGGCTGACCCCGCCCGCGGCCTCCTACTTCGACATCGCCGGCGACTACGTCGAGGCGCAGGGCGTGAAGACGGCGTCGGTGCTGTTCAACAGCGGCAACCCGACGCTGGTCCAGCTGGGCCAGGACTCCGTCCCCGCCCTCGCCGAGGACCACGGCTTCGAGGTCGTCAGCACCGCGGGCGTCGAGGCGACGCAGCAGGACTTCACGACGCCGACCTCGCAGATCGCCGGGGACGACCCGGACGCCGCCTTCCTGATGGTCCAGGGGCCGCAGTACCCGGTGGCCATCACCCAGCTGCGGCAGGCCGGCTACGACGGCGTGCTGGTGGGCATGAGCGCCGCCGGCGCCGGCAACCTCTCGTCGGCCGGGGAGGACGCGGCCGGCTTCGTCTGGCCGACCAACTTCACCGCCGACCAGGAGGGCGAGAGCTCGCAGGCCTTCGTCGACGCCTACCGGGAGAAGTACGGCGAGGACCCGAACAACTACGCCGCCGAGGCCTACGACGCGGTCTGGTTCATCGCCCGCGGGCTGGCCGAGGCCGACAGTGCCGACCGCACCGCGCTCCAGGAGGGCCTGGCCGCGGTGGCCGCGGACGGCTTCTCCGGGGCGCAGGGTGACATCACCTTCGACGGCAACGACGCGCGCGTGCCCGGTGTCCTCGTCCAGTGGGACGGCAGCCGCGAGGTGCCGCTGTCCACGGACGGCTCCTGACCGACGGCCGTCGGCCGGTGCCGGCGGGGTGGCCCCGCCGGCACCGGCCCTCGCGGAAGGACCGAACATGGCACAGGACGTTCTCAACGCACTGACCCTCGGGTCGCTCTACCTGCTCTTCGCCCTCGGGATGAGCCTGGCGTGGGGGACCATCGGGATCCTCAACTTCGCCCACGGCTCGATCCTGATGTTCTCCGCGTTCTCCGCCTACCTGGTGGTGCGCGAGGTGGCCCTGTCGATGCCGGTGCTGCTGCTCATCGGCGCCGCCGTGGGGGCGGTGCTCTCGCTGCTGGTGCAGGTGCTGGCCTTCGAGCCCATCCAGCGCCGGGCCAAGGACCACCGGCAGGCCGAGCTGCAGATCCTCGTCGGCGGCATCGGCATCGCGATCATCCCGCTGGCCATCGCCCAGCACATCACCAGCAGCGTCCCGTTCGGCTACTCCGGCGGCACGTTCCGGGTGGACACCTACGACCTGGGCTTCGTCCGGATCAGCAACGTCCAGATCGTGACGCTCGTGGCCGCCTTCGGGCTGGCCGCGGCGATCGGCTGGTGGCTCAAGGCGGCCCGGCCCGGGCTGGCGCTGCGCGGCATCGGCGTCGACCCCGAGGTCTCGTCGCTGATGGGCGTCGACCGGCGGCGCCTGGCGCTGCTGACCATGGCCGTCGCCGGGGCGCTGGCCGGGCTGGCCGGCGTGCTCCTCACCTACTACCTGGGGTCGATCGCGCCCGAGACCGGTGACGCGTTCCTGCTCAAGGCCTTCGCCGCGATCATCCTCGGCGGGGTCGGCAGCATCGCCGGCGTCGTCCTGGGTGCCGTGATCCTGGCCGGCATCGAGACGTTCGTGCTGGTCACGACCTCGGGCACGTGGGCCCCCGCGATCGCCTTCGGGGTGATCTTCCTGATGCTCCTCGTCCGGCCCAACGGCCTGCTCGGCCGCCAGGAGGTCCGTCGCACATGAACCAGTGGTATCTCTCCCACGAGATCCTCATCCAGGGCACCTTCATCAGCCTGCTGCTGGCGCTGTCGATCCAGGTGCCCCTGCGAGCGGGGGTCTTCTCCTTCGCCGGCATCGGCAGCTACGCCATCGGTGCCTACACCGCGGCGATCCTCACCATCCGCGAGCAGGTCGCCCCGGTCGTGGCCATCGGCGCCGGGGTGCTGATCGCCGCGGCGGCCGGCTACCTGCTGGCCCTGCTCGTCGCCCGCCTGTCCGGTCTCTACCTGGGTATGGCGACGATCGCCTTCTCCCTCTTCCTCGGTGTGCTGGCCACCAACGGCGGTGACCTCACCGGCGGGGCGACCGGCCTCTTCGGCGCGCTCAGCACCCTGACGACCGCGCACGTCATCACCATCACCGTGCTCGTGCTGGTCGCCCTGGCCGCCTCCGAGCGCGGGTCGTTCGGCCGGCGGGTGGACGCCGTCCGCGAGGACCCGCAGCTGGCGGTCTCGATGGGCATCGACGTCAACCGGGTGCGCCGCCGGGTCTTCGTCATCAGCGGCGCCCTGGGTGCCTGCGCCGGCGGGATGAACACCCTGCTGCGGACCACCGTCTCGCCGGAGACCGTCGGCTTCCACCTCGTGGTCACCGCGCTGACGATGATCATCGTCGGCGGTGCGCTGTCCTGGGCGGGTGCGGCGATCGGCGCGGTGATCTTCACCTGGCTGCCCAGCGTGCTGCAGTTCGTCGGCGAGTGGCAGCTGCTCGTCTACGGCATCGTCGTCGCGATCGCGGCCGTCTACGTGCCCAACGGCCTGCTCGGCCTGCTCCAGGAGGGCTGGCGCCGGCTGCGCCGCCGCGGCCGCCGGCTGCCGGCCGGGGGCGCGTCCGTCGCCGCCGCTCCCGTCGCCGAGGACCCCGAGGAGAAGCTCGCCGCCCTGGGCGGCCCGACCGCGGAGGCGCGCTCGTGACCACGTCCCAGGACACCGCCCCGACGTCCCCCGCGACGGGGACGACGGTGCTGCAGACCATCGACGTCGCCGTGCACTACGGGGGCATCAAGGCCGTCGACGGCATCGACCTGGTGCTGGAGAGCGGCCGGATCCTCGGCATCCTGGGGCCCAACGGCTCGGGCAAGAGCACCCTGCTGGGCGCGGTGACCCGGCTGGTACCGCTCACCCGCGGGCGGGTGCTGCTCGACGGCGAGGACTACGGCCGGACGCCGCCCGCCCGGCTGGCGCACCGGGGCATCGCGCGGACGTTCCAGACGGTCCGGCTGCTGCCCGACCTGACCGTGCGGGAGAACATCCAGCTCGGCTCGGACCTCAAGCTGCCGCGCGCCGCGCGCTGGCGCGAGCTCGTCCGCCGCGCGGTGCCGGAACCGGTGACCGAGGCGATCGAGCGGACCGGGGTGGGCGACGTGCTCGACCTGTTCCCGGGGGAGCTGTCGTACGGGACCGCCCGCCGGGTCGAGATCGCGCGGGCCCTGGCCTCCCGGCCGCGGGTGCTCATGCTCGACGAGCCGACGGCCGGGATGAACCAGCCGGAGCGGCTCGAGGTCGCGGGGCTGCTGCGCCGGCTGCGGGACGAGGGGCTGACCCAGCTCCTCGTCGAGCACGACGTCCAGATGATGGTCGACACCTGCGACCGGCTGCTGGCGATGAACCAGGGGAGGCACGTCGCGGAGGGGGCCCCCGCCGACGTGGTGCGCGACCCCACCGTGCAGGAGGCCTACCTGGGGAAGAGGTGGAACCGTGCTGCAGATCGATGACCTGCACGTCCGGTATGCGACCGCGGAGGCGGTCCGGGGGGTGTCGGCCTCGGCCACACCCGGCCGGATCACCCTCGTGCTCGGGGCCAACGGTGCTGGGAAGTCCAGCACGCTGCGCGCCGCGGCCGGGCTGGTGACGCCGCACGCGGGGCGGGTGACGCTCGAGGGCCGCGACGTCACCGGGCTCGCCCCGCACAAGATCGTCCGGCACGGCATGGTGCTCGTCCCGGAGGGCCGCCGGGTGTTCGCGCCCCTCAGCGTCGAGGAGAACCTGGTCCTCGGCGGCTACACGGCCACCCGCGAGAAGTCGGCCGAGGTCCTGGCGCAGGTCTACGAGATGTTCCCGATCCTCGGCCAGCGCCGGGCCGGCGCCGCCGGACTGCTCTCCGGCGGGGAGCAGCAGATGCTGGCCTTCGGCCGGGCGCTGATGTCCTCGCCGCGGGTGATCATGCTCGACGAGCCGTCCATGGGCCTGGCGCCGACCATGGTCGAGTCGGTGCTCGGGGCGGTGCGGGGCATGGCCGACGCGGGCATCGCCGTCCTCCTGGTGGAGCAGAACGCCGAGATGGGCCTGGAGATCGCCGACGAGGTCGTCGCCATGGCCCGCGGGGAGGTCGTGTTCAGCGGGCCGGCCGAGCAGGCCCGGTCCAACGCGTCGGTGCTGCTCGCCTTCCTCGGCGAGGCCGCTCTCGTCGAGTGACCCGCCGTCCCGTTCCGCCGGAGTGACCACTCGGGCGGGGCGGGACCGGGCACTGGCGGCAGCAACCCTAATCATGATTAGCTATTGGCAACGGACGACGACGTCGGCAGGGGAGTCATGCGGACCTACACGGACCTGGTGCCGGCCTTCGCGGACCAGGGGGACTGGACGCTCGCGACGGTGCTGCGCCACCACGCGGACCAGCGACCCGGCGCGGTGTTCCTCGACCTGCCCGAAGAGGGGCTGACCCTCACCTACGCCGAGTCCCTGGCGCAGGCGGAGTCGGTCGCCGACCGGCTGGCCGAGGCCGGCGCCGTCGCCGGGGACCGGGTGCTGGTGATGGCGGCGAACTCCTCGCAGTTCCTGCGCACCTGGCTGGGTACCGGCGTCGGCGGCACCATCGAGGTGCCGGTCAACACCGCCTACGAGGGCATGTTCCTCGAGCACCAGATGACCGTCGCCGCGCCGCGGTGGGCCGTCATCGACGACGTCCAGGCCGCGAAGTTCCCCGCCGTGGGCGACCCGGCCCGCGTGATCGAGAAGTTCTGGGTCGTCGACACCGGCAGCCGGGACGCGGCGATCGCGACCCTGACCGGTGCCGGCTGGCAGGCCGCGCCGTGGGAGGAGCTCGCCCAGGGCGCCCGGCCCGGCGCGGACTTCCCGACCCCGCCGCCGCACGCGCAGGCGTCGATCTTCTTCACCTCCGGCACGACCGGCCCCTCCAAGGGCGTGGCCATGCCGCACGCGCAGATGTACTTCTTCGGCCAGGAGGTCGTCAGCCTGCAGCGGCTGACCGCCGACGACGTCTACTTCACCTGCACGCCGCTCTTCCACGGCAACGCGCAGTTCATGGCGGCCTACCCGGCGCTCATCGCCGGCGCCCGGCTGGTGTGCCGGCCGAAGTTCAGCGCCAGCCGCTGGGTGGAGCACCTGCGGGTCTCGGGCGTGACGGCCACCAACCTCATCGGCGTGATGATGGACTTCATCTGGAAGCAGCCGGCGAAGGACGACGACGCCGACAACGTGCTCCGGACGGTCTTCGCCGCGCCGACCGCCAGCTCCATCGTCGACGGCTTCAAGGAGCGCTTCGGCATCGAGGCGTTCACCGAGGTCTTCGGCCTCACCGAGACCAGCGCGCCGATCCTGTCGCCCTACGGGGAGCCCCGGCCCCCCGGCGCGGCCGGACTGCAGGCCGCCGACTGGTTCGACGTCCGGCTGGTCGACCCCGAGACCGACCGCGAGGTGGCGGTCGGCGAGGTCGGCGAGCTGACCGTCCGGCCGAGGTTCCCGTGGACCTGCTCCATGGGGTACTTCGGCATGCCGGAGAAGACCGTCGAGGCCTGGCGCAACCTGTGGTTCCACACCGGCGACGCCCTGCGCAAGGACGCCGACGGCTGGTTCTACTTCGTCGACCGCTACAAGGACGCGCTGCGGCGCCGCGGGGAGAACATCAGCTCCTACGAGGTCGAGCAGGGGCTGCTGTCACACCCCGCCGTCCTCGAGGTGGCCGTCATCGCCGTGCCCGCCGACTCCGAGGCCGGCGAGGACGAGGTCATGGCCTACGTCGTGGCCTCCGCACCGGTCGAGGCCGCGGAGCTGTGGCAGTGGTGCGAGGGCCGGATCCCGGCCTTCGCCACCCCGCGCTTCATCCGCCTCGTCGACGCGCTGCCGAAGACGCCGTCGGAGAAGGTGCAGAAGGCCCAGTTGCGGGAGCTCGGCATCACCGCGGACACCGTCGACCGGCTGGCTTCCGCCGCCGCACGCTGAGGAGGCTGACGTGGACTACACCGAGGACCCGGTCCACCGGGACATCCGCGAGGCCGTCCGGGCCATGTGCAAGGACTTCCCGGACGAGTACTGGATGGAGCACGACACCTCGCACGAGTTCCCCTGGGAGTTCTACGCGGCGGTGCAGAAGGCCGGCTGGCTCGGCCTGACCATCCCCGAGGAGTACGGCGGCGGCGGGCTGGGCGTCACCGAGGCCGCGATCGTGGAGCAGGAGATCGCCGCCTCGGGCGCCGGCATGGGTGGCTGCAGCGCCGTCCACATCGGGATCTTCGGCTACCACCCGATCATCGAGCACGGCTCCGAGGACCTGAAGCGGCGCTTCCTGCCCCAGGCGGCCAGCGGCGACCTGCACGTCTCCTTCGCCGTCACCGAGCCCGACGCGGGCACCGACACCACCAACATCTCCACCTTCGCCCGCAAGGTCGACGGGGGGTACCTGGTCTCGGGCAAGAAGGTGTGGATCACCAAGGCCCAGGAGTCCCAGCGGATGCTGCTGCTGGTCCGCACCGAGCCGCGCGAGGCCGGGGCGAAGCGGACGCAGGGCATGACCCTGCTGTTCGCCGAGATCGACCGGGACAAGGTGCAGGTCCGGCCGATCCCGAAGATGGGCCGCAACGCCGTCGACACCAACGAGCTGTTCATCGACGACCTGTTCGTGGCCGACTCCGACGTGGTGGGGGAGCCCGGGCACGGGTTCCGCACCATCCTCGGCGGGCTCAACGCCGAGCGGGTGATCAGCGCCAACGCCGCGCTCGGCATCGGCAAGGCGGCGCTGCGCCGCGGGACCGAGTACGCCAAGCAGCGCGAGGTGTTCGGCCGGCCGATCGGCATGAACCAGGGCATCTCCTTCCAGCTCGCCGAGGCGCAGATCCGACTCGACGCCGCCGAGCAGGTCGTGCAGAAGGCGGCCTGGATGGTCGACCGCGGGCTGCCCTGCGGGCGCGAGGCCAACGCCGCCAAGTTCCTCTGCGCCGAGGCCGGCTTCTACGCCGCCGACGTCGCGCTGCAGGTGCACGGCGGCTTCGGCTACGGCAAGGAGTTCCACGTCGAGCGGTACTTCCGCGAGGCGCGGCTGATGCGGATCGCCCCGATCAGCCAGGAGATGGTCCTCAACTACACCGCCGAGCACGTGCTCGGCCTGCCGCGCAGCTACTGACGGGGGACGCGCCGTGGTGCCGTACCGCTCCATCCTCTTCGTCCCCGGGCACAAGCCCGCGTGGATCGACAAGGCGCTGGCCGCCGGCGCCGACTGCATCGTGCTCGACCTCGAGGACTCGGTGCCCGCCGACCTCAAGCTCGGCGCCCGGCAGACCGTCGCCGAGTCGATCGCGGCCGTCCGGGCGAAGGACCGGCGGGTGGGCCTGTTCGTGCGGGTCAACCCGCTCGACACCCGGCTCACCGGCGGCGACCTCGAGGCCGTCGTCGTCCCGGGGCTGACCGGGGTCTTCGCGCCGAAGATCAGCGTGGCGTCGGACGTGCTGCGCTACGACGCGCTGCTGGACCACTTCGAGGAGCGCAACGGCGTCTCCGGCCTGGAGTACATCGTCCCGGTCGAGATGATCGGCGCCATCCAGAACGCCCGGGAGATCGCGCTGGCCTCGCCGCGGGTCGGGGCGATGATCGGCCCGACGGCCGAGCACGCCGACATCGCCCGCGCCGTCGGCTACCGGTGGACGCCGGAGGGCGAGGAGACGCTCTACCTGCGCAGCCGGATCCTGCTGGCCTGCCGGGAGGCGGGGATCCACCCGCTGACCGGGCTGTGGGAGCGGCTGGAGGACCTCGCCGGGCTCAAGGCCTTCGCGGAGAAGGGCCGCCAGCTGGGCTTCCGCGGGATGATCGCCATCCACCCCTCGCACGTGGCCACCGTCAACGAGGCGTTCACGCCGACCGCCGACGAGGTCGAGTTCCACGAGGGCCTGGTCGCCGCCTACGCCTCGGCCGCGGCCGCCGGTCACGGCGCCGTCCGCTACCGGGGCGTGCACATCGACAAGGCGCACGCCGACACCGCCACGGAGTGGCTGGAGCACGCGCGGGCGACGCCCGGCGGCCGCGCAGCGGAGGCCGCGCGGTACCAGTCCTCGGGCATCGACGCCCCGGAAGGGGGCCACTGACATGCGCGGTCTGTACTTCGAGGAGTTCGAGGTCGGCCGGGTCTACCGGCACCCGTTCACCCGCACCGTCACCGAGTCCGACAACGTGCTGTTCACGTCGCTGACGATGAACACCCAGCCGCTGCACCTGGACCACGAGTTCGCCAAGGGCACGATCCACGGCCGGCCGCTGTTCAACAGCCTCTTCACCCTGGCGCTGGTCGGCGGCTTCCACGTGCTGGAGCTGACGTTCGGCACCACACTGGGGAACCTGGGCTACGACAGCGTGAAGTTCCCGCACCCGGTCTTCCACGGGGACACGCTGCGCGGGGAGACGACGATCCTGGACAAGCGGGAGAGCAGGAGCCGGACCGACAGCGGCATCGTGTGGTTCGAGCACCGCGGCTACAACCAGCACGACGAGCTGATCATGGTCTGCACCCGCGTCGGCCTGATGGCGAAGTCCCCCGAGCACGGTGGCTCCAACCCGGTCGTGACCGGTGAACCCACCACCGCCCCCACCACCGCCGACGAGGAGGCGCGAGCATGACCGACGACCTGCGCAACTGGGTCCCCACCACCCGCGAGCTGCTGATCGACGGCCGGCTGGTGCCGGGCGAGGGCCCGTCCATCGACGGCCTCAACCCCGCCACCGAGCAGGTGCACGCCACCGTCGCCACGGCCAGCATCGAGCAGGTCGACCAGGCCGTCGCCGCCGCGCGGAAGGCGTTCCCCGCCTGGGCCGCCGCCTCCCCGCAGGAGCGCAGCGCCGCCATCCACCGGCTGGCCGACGTGTTCGAGAAGCACACCGAGCGGCTGACCGCCTCGATCGTCAACGAGGTCGGCACGCCCGCCGGTTTCGCCGAGGCCATGCAGGTCAAGCTCGGCATCGTGCACCTGCGGTGGATGGCAGAGGCGGCGCTGGTCGACCGCACGGTGCAGCTGGGGGAGTGGCACGACCCGGTGCTCAGCTACTCCGAGGTCGCCTACCGGCCGGCCGGGGTGGTCGCCTGCATCACCGGCTACAACTACCCGATCAACCTCGCCGTCTTCAAGTTCGGCGCGGCGCTGGCGGCCGGCTGCACGACGGTGCTGCTGCCCTCCCCGCGCACCCCGCTGACCACGCTGTGGATGGGCGAGCTGTTCGAGGAGGCCGGGATCCCGGCCGGTGTCATCAACGTCGTCATCGGCGACGGCCCCTCGGTCGGGCAGCACCTCACCACCCACCCGTGGGTGGACCGGGTCTCCTTCACCGGCTCCGACGCCGTCGGCGCGGCGATCATGGAGCAGGCCGCGCGCGGGCTGAAGGGCGTCACCCTCGAGCTCGGCGGCAAGTCGCCGAACATCCTGCTGCCCGGCATCGACGCCGCCGCGCTGGCCAAGGACATCCACCTGCGCTGGGCCCGCAACGGCGGCCAGGGCTGCGCGGCGCTGGCCCGGATGCTGGTGCACGAGAGCCTGGTCGACGACTTCCTCGGCGCCTCCAAGGAGGCCTTCGGCGCGCTCAAGGTCGGCGACCCGTGGGACCGCAGCGTGAACATCGGCCCGATGATCCGTGAGGACCACCGGCAGCGCGTGCAGTCCTTCATCGACAACGGCCTGGCCGACGGCGGCCACATCGCGCTGTCGCTGGACACCCCGGTCCCGGACAAGGGCTACTTCGTCAACCCGGTCGTCTTCACCGGGCTGTCGCACGACAACCGGCTCGTGCAGAACGAGGTGTTCGGCCCGGTCGGCGTCGTCGTCCCCTTCTCCACCGAGGAGGAGGCGATCCGGCTGGCGAACGACACCGCCTACGGGCTGGCCGCGAACGTCTACACGCCCGACGTCGAGCACGGCCGCGCACTGGCCGCCCAGCTGCGGTCGGGCACGGTCTGGGTCAACGGCGGCGGCAACATGCGCCCGGACGCGCCGTTCGGCGGCTTCGGGCTCTCCGGAGTGGGCAGAGAGATCGGCGAGTGGGGCATCCGCGAGTACCTGGAGCCCCAGCACGTGCAGTGGCGGCCATGACAGCTGACCTGAACGACCCGAGCACCCGAGGGGGAGCCATGACCGGCAGCACACAGGGGGTCCCGCCGCTGGCGGGGGTCACGGTCCTGGAACTGGGCACGATGTACGCCGCACCGACGGCCGGCCGCATGCTGCGCGACTTCGGCGCGCGGGTGGTCAAGGTCGAGGACCCGGCGTCGGGCGACTTCGCCCGGCAGTGGACACCGCAGTTCGAGGGCATGTCGATCGGCTTCGCCCGGCTGAACTCCGGCAAGGAGTCGATCGGCATCGACCTGCGCCGCCCGGAGGGCCGCGACCTGGTCCGCCGGCTCGCCGCGGAGGTCGACGTCGTCGTCGAGTCCTTCCGTCCCGGCCGGCTGGAGGACTGGGGACTCGGCTACGAGGTGCTGTCGGCGGACAACCCCGGCCTGGTCCTCACCCGCGTCTCCGGCTTCGGCCAGACCGGGCCCTACCGGGAGCGGCCGGGCTTCGGCACCGTCGCCGAGACCGCCAGCGGCTACGCCTACATCAACGGCTGGCCGGAGACCCCGCCGACCTCGCCGCCGTTCGGCTTCGCCGACTCGATCGCCGGCCTCTCGGCCGCCTTCGGGACGACGACGGCGCTGTTCAACCGCACCCGCACGGGCAGGGGCGACGTCGTCGACGTGGCGCTCTACGAGCCGCTGATGTTCATCCTCGGCGACCTGATCCTGAACTACACGGCGAGCGGCTTCATCCAGCAGCGGGTCGGCAACGGTTCGGGCTCGGCCTCCCCGCGGGGCATCTACCAGGCCGGCGACGGGCAGTGGCTGTCGATCGCCGCGTCCAACCAGACGATCGCCATGCGGCTGTTCGACGCCATGGAGCGCGCCGACCTCAAGACCGACGAGCGGTACGCCACCAACGTGGCGCGGATGGCGAACAACGACGCCCTGCAGGAGATCGTCGCGGCGTGGGTGGGGCAGCGCCCGCGCGACGAGGTGCTCGACGACCTCGACGCGCACGAGGTCGTCGCCGCCGCGGTCAACGACGCCAAGGACATCGTCGAGGACCCGCACTTCCTCGACCGCACCCTCGTGCCCCTGGCGAACACGGTGCTGGGCAAGGCGCTCGTGCCCGGTCCGGTGCTGCACATGGGCAGCTACGAGGGCCCGACCTACGACGGCGTCCCGTCGATCGGCGAGCACACCCGGTCGGCCCTGACCGACCTGCTGGGCATGCCCGCGCAGGAGCTCGAGGCGCTCGGCGCCGCGGCCGTGGTGGGCCCGACGCCGGTCGCCGCCCGATGACGGCGCCCGGCAGCGCGCCCTCCACGCGGCCGGGTCCCGCCGTCGACCTGTCCGGGAAGGTCGCCCTGGTCACCGGGGGCAGCCGGGGGCTCGGCCGGGAGATGGTGCTCGGGCTGGCCGCCGCCGGCGCGGACGTCGTCATCGCCAGCCGCGACCTGGACAGCTGCGAGAAGGCCGCCGCCGAGGTGCGCGAGACGACCGGGCGGAAGGCGCTGCCGGTGGCGGCGCACGTCGGCCGCTGGGACGCCCTCGACGCGCTGGTCGACACCGCCTACGGCGAGTTCGGCCGGGTCGACGTGCTGGTCAACAACGCCGGGATGTCACCGGTCTACGACACGGTCGCCGACGTCAGCGAGACGCTGTTCGACAAGGTGCTCGGGGTCAACCTCAAGGGCCCGTTCCGGCTCGCCGCGCTCATCGGCACCCGGATGGCGGCCGGCGAGGGCGGCTCGATCATCAACATCAGCAGCACCGGCGCCGTCCGGCCGCGGGCCGACATCGTGCCCTACGCCGCGGCCAAGGCCGGCCTGAACGCCGTCACCGTCGGCCTGGCGCACGCCTTCGGGCCGGCCGTGCGGGTCAACGGGATCATGTGCGGCACCTTCTTCACCGACGTCTCCGCCGCCTGGGACATGGAGGCGTTCGCGAAGCGGTCGGCGACCTTCGCGATGGGCCGCGGCGGCGAGCCGTCGGAGATCGTCGGCGCCTGCCTGTACCTGGCCGGCGACTGGTCCTCGTTCACCACCGGCGCGGTGCTCACCGTCGACGGTGGACAGCCCTGATGGGAGAGCAGCTGTGATCATCGACGTGCACTGCCACGCCTGGCCCGACGCGATCGCCGAGCGGGCGCTGGGCCCCCGCGTGCCGCAGCTGCCCCGGGTGGGCGACGGCAAGATCTCCACCCTGCCCGGGGTGCTCGCCGCCTCCGGGGTCGACCGCGGGGTGCTGCTGGGCATCGCCGACACCGCCAAGTACGTGGACGGGACCAACCGCTTCGTCGGCCGCAGCCGCGGCGGCTCCCTGTTCGGGTTCGGCACCGTGCACCCCGACCTGCCGGTCGAGGAGAACCTGGCCAGCCTGCAGAGCAACGACATCCGCGGCGTCAAGCTGCACTCGCTGTTCCAGGGGTTCGCCTACTCCGACCCCCGGGTCTGGGACATCCTCGAGGGCCTGGCCGCCGCCGGGATCGCCGTCATCGCCCACGTGGGCGCCGGGGGCGACAAGGAGAGCAACGAGCGGGCGACGCCGGGGATGATCCGCGACATCGTCCGCCAGTTCCCGGACCTCAAGATGGTGGCCTGCCACTTCGGCGGCTACCACAAGCTCGAGGAGGCCGAGGCCGACCTGCTGGGGGAGAACGTGTACCTGGAGACATCCTGGCCACCCTCGCTGGCCACCCTCGCCCCGGAGAAGGTGCGCGAGATCGTCGGCAAGCACGGCGCCGACCGGATCGTGTTCGGCTCGGACTGGCCGATGGCCGACCCCGCCAAGGAGATCGCCGCCATCAAGGCGCTCGGCCTCTCCGACGAGGTGACCGAGGGCATCCTCGGCGGCAACTTCGCCCGGCTCATGGGCATCGACCCCGAGGCACCGGTCCCCGGCCCGGTGGAGCAGCCGGCATGAGCGACGTGCTCGTCGAGCAGCGCGGCGACGCCACCTGGATCACCCTCAACCGGCCCGACCGGCGCAACGCCTACGACCCGGTGATGGCCGAGGCGGTCGTCGAGGCGCTGGAGGCCAGCACCCGCAGCCGCGCCGTCGTGATCACCGGCGTCCCGGGCAGCTTCTGCGCCGGCGGCGCGCTGACCGGGCTGGCCGAGCCGGACGTGACCGCGATGCGCGGGCTCTACCGCGGCTCGCTGCGGCTGTTCGACGCGATCCGCACCCACCCCCGCCCGGTCGTCGCGGCGGTCAACGGCCCCGCCGCCGGCGGCGGCAACGAGCTGGTCATCGCCTGCGACCTGGCGATCGCCGCGGAATCGGCCACCTTCGGCCAGACCGGCCCCCGGGTCGGCAGCGCCCCGGTCACCGGCGCGACCAACGTGCTCGGCGTGCAGATCGGCGAGAAGCGGGCCAAGGAGATGGCCTTCCTGTGCCGCCGCTACTCCGCCGCCCAGGCGCTGGAGCTCGGCCTGGTCAACCGGGTCGTGCCCGACGACGAGCTGGTCGCCGCCGTCGACGAGCTGGTCGAGGAGCTGTCCCGGCTCTCCCCGCGCTACCTGGAGATCGCCAAGGTCAGCTCCAACGTGTGGTGGAACGCCGCCCGCGACTCGTTCACGAACGGCCTCGGGATGCTGGTCCAGGCCATCGGCAGCCCCGACATGGCCGAGGGCGCGCAGGCGTTCCTGGAGAAGCGCCGGCCGCAGTTCCCCCCGCCGGACGCGTGAGCGAGCGCATCCGCCGCAGCGAGCCGGCGCCGGGCGTCGCCCTGCTGACCATCGCCCGGCCCGACAAGCTCAACGCGATGGACGAGCAGTTCTTCGCCGAGCTCACCGCGGTCATGCGCTCCCTCGGTGCCGACGACGGGATCCGCGCGGCCGTGCTCACCGGGGAGGGCCGGGCCTTCTCCGCGGGCGGGGACGTGGCCACGTTCCTCGACCTGGCCGGCGACGTCTCCCGGGTCCGGCCGCACCTGCGCCGGGTGGTCGACGCCTTCACCTCGGTGGAGCGCTGCGCGGTGCCGGTGGTCGCGGCGGTGAACGGCATCGCCTTCGGCGGGGGCACCGAGCTGGTGCTGGCCTGCGACGTCGTCCTCGCCGCGGAGTCGGCGCGGTTCGCCCTCAAGGAGCCGACGATGGGCCTGATGCCGACGTACGGCATCGTCCGCGGGCCCGAGGTGATGGGCCGGAACTGGACCCGGCTCCTGGCGTTCACCGGGCGGGAGATCCCGGCCGGCGTCGCGGAGCGCATCGGCCTGGTGCAGGAGGTGCACCCCGACGGCGAGCTGCTCGGCGCCGCGGTCGCCCTCGCCGCCGGGATGGCCGCGCACTCCCCGCTCGCCGTCCAGGTGGCCAAGGCGTTCCTGAACCGGGACGCGGGCGGCGGCTTCGCCGAGTCCACCGAGGCGACCGCGCTGCTGTTCGCGTCGCCCGAGCACCGGGCCGCCGCCGCGGCCTTCGACGCGAGGAGAGGGGACCGCCCGTGAGCAGGCTGCAGGGCAGGGTCGTGCTGGTGACCGGGGCCGCCCGCGGGCAGGGGCGGGCGCACGCGGTCGCCTTCGCCCGCGAGGGGGCCGACGTGGTCGCCGTCGACATCGACGCCCCGATCGGCTCGGTGCCCTACCCGACCGCGCAGGCTGCCGATCTCGAGGAGACGGTCGCGCAGGTCGAGGCGCTGGACCGGCGGATCGTCGCCCGGACCGCCGACGTCCGCGACGGCGCCGCGCTGGCCGCGGCGGTGGAGGAGGGGCTCGCCACGTTCGGCCGCCTCGACGTGCTCGTCGCCAACGCCGGGATCTTCTCCACCGGGCCGTTCTGGGAGCTCACCGAGCAGCAGTTCCGCGACGTGCTCGACGTCAACCTGCTCGGCGTCTGGCGGTCCATGACGGCCGTCGCGCCGCACATGATCGAGCGGGGGAGCGGGTCGATGGTGCTCGTCTCCTCGGTCAACGGCCTGCGCGGCAACGCCGGCGCCGCGCACTACGCCGCGAGCAAGCACGGGGTGCTCGGGCTGATGCGCAGCGCGGCCCTGGAGCTCGGCCCGCACGGGATCCGGGTCAACGCCCTGTGTCCCGGCCTGGTGGACACGCCGATGACCAACTGGCCGGGCCTCTACGACCGGATGGCCGGCCGGCCCGGCGGGACGCGCGCGGACTTCGAGGCCTCCGCGCTGCACTACGGCATCCTCGGCGGGCAGGGTGCGCTCGGACCCGAGGCGATCGCCGACGCCGCCGTCTGGCTGGCCGGCGACGGCGCGTACGGGGTCACCGGCCAGGCCTTCCCGATCGACGCCGGGCACCTGGCGATGCCCGGCTTCAACCCCTCGCCCGTCCGCCCCTGACGGCTCGCGCCGGCGTTCCGACCGCGGCAGTGCCGCGCTGTCGTGGCCGGTGCCGCGCCGCGGGGCGGCACCCGGGACGGCGCGGCGGCACTGCCGCGGTGTCGCGAGCCGGCACCCCGGGCCCGCTAGCTGCGGTAGGTGTCCCAGGTGGGCACGGACTCGGGGAAGTCGGCGGCCTCCGGCTCGGTACGCGGCCAGCGCATCCGGAGCTCGTCGCCGAAACTGCCGGCCAGCTGGTCGGCGGGCACGGCGTAGGAGAACCCCAGCGACCGGCGGGCGAACAGCCACCGGCCCCCGACCCGGCGGTAGGTGTCCTCGTACCGGTAGGAGGCGAGGACCAGCGTGCTCCGCGTCGCCAGCTCCGCGTGCCCGTGCGACCAGCCCGTCGCCGTCCCGTCGCCGTGCAGCTGCACCACGCCGGGATGCGGGGTGTGCAGCATCGTCCGGTAGGTGTCGAAGCTGGCCACGTAGGCGGCCCGGATCTCGGCCGCACCGGTCGCCGGCACGCCGCGGCGCTCGAAGACGCCGTCCGGGGTGTACATCGCCACCAGGGCGTCGATCGCGTGGTCGTCCACGGCCCGCGCGTAGAGGACGGCGAGGTCGGCGATCGCCTGCCGGTCGGCCAGGTCTCGGACCACCCGGGCCAGCGCCGCCGCGTCGCCCTCGGGGAGCGCGGGCACGGTGGTGAGCGCGGCCGTCACGGCCGCGAGGTCGAGCGTCACGCCGCCGCACCCTCCGCGGAGGGCAACGTGCGCAGCACGTCCATGAGGACGTCGGGGATCGCCGCCTTGCCGCCCTCGGGCGTGCGGCAGACGAACGTCATCGTCCCGTGGGTGACGACCTCGTCGCCGCGGAGGAAGTCGAAGCCGACGGTGTAGGACGACGACCCCACCCGGTCGAGCACCAGGCGGATCGTCAGCTCGTCGAAGACGCGGACCATCGCCTTGTACGTGCACTCGGAGTGCACGCCGACCGTCATGAACCCGTGCTGCTCGACGAGCTCGCCGGAGCGGAGGCCGTGGGAGTACAGCCAGGTGCTGTAGGCCCGCTCCATCCACGGGTAGTAGACGGCGAAGTAGGCGATCCCGACGGTGTCGCAGTCGCCGTACGACAGCTGGAAGCGCAGGGGCGAGCTCACGAGAGCACCACCGTCGCCGTCCCGGAGACCACCGCATCGCCGTCGACCACCTCGAGCACCACGTCGCAGTCGGCCACCCGGGCGCCCTCCTCCTCGCGCACCGCCGTGACCGTGCCGCGCACCCGCAGGTGGTGGCCGGCCAGCACGTTGCCGAGGAAGCGGACCCGCAACCGGCGCAGCCGGTCGGGGCCGCCGGCCCAGTCGGTCACGGCGTTCATGACGTACCCCATGTTCAGCGGGCCCTGGTTGACCGGCCGGTCGCCCATGCCGAGCGCCTGCAGGGTCTCGACGTCCCAGTGGATCGCGGTGGGGTCCGACAGCAGCGCGGCCATCGTCTTCATCTTCTCGGCGCTGACCGAGGGCACCTCGTACCCCGGCAGCTCGGTGCCCACCTCGACGGCGGTCGTCATGCGTCCCTCCGGGGGAAGACGATGGAGTTCCAGCACGTGGCGACGTGCGCGCCGTCGCTCTCGTCGTGCAGGTCCATGGAGTACCCGACGACGTCGAAGACACCGGTGCGCCGGCCCACCTTGCGCTCGGCCGACACGATCCCGCCGGTCACCCGGTACGCGGCACCGACCCGCAGCGGGCGGTGCAGCGTCGTCTCGTGCTCGCCGAACACCGGGCCGTCGGCCGCGGTCGCGCCGAACCAGGAGAACAGCTCGTCCCAGGTGATGCCCATCGCGCCGGTGGCCGCCATCCAGGCGAACAGCGGGTGGGCCACCTGCTCGCCGGCCGAGCGCACCGACGGCGGCTGGGCCAGCACCGTGTCGGCCAGGAGCCAGGCCCGCCAGGGGTGCACGGTGTACGTGCCACCCGGGAAGGCCCGGCCCACCTGACCGTCGAGGTCTGCCTCGGCGAACCCCACTCAGACGCCCCGGTCGCGCTCGGCCCAGTACGGGTCGCGCAGGTTGCGCTTGAGGATCTTGCCGGTGGGCGCCTTGGGCAGCTCGCCGACGAAGTCCACCGAGCGCGGCTTCTGGTAGCTGGCCAGGTGCTTCTTGGCCTCGTCGATGATGTCCTGCTCGCTGGCGGTCTGCCCGGGCTTGAGGACGACGACGGCCTTGACCGTCTCGCCCCACTCGTCGTCCGGGACACCGAAGACCGCGCACTCGAGCACCGCCGGGTGCTGGTTGATGGCCTCCTCGACCTGGACCGAGTAGATGTTCTCGCCGCCGGAGATGATCATGTCCTTGGCCCGGTCGACGATGAAGATGTAGCGGTCCTCGTCCCAGGTCGCCATGTCGCCGGTCCACATCCACCCGTCGTGGATGGTCTGCGCGGTGAGCTCGGGCTGGTTGAGGTAGCCGATCATGTTCTGCTCGCCGCGGACGACGATCTGGCCGGCGGTCCGCCCGTCGCGGGGGACGTCGTTGCCGCGCTCGTCGACGACCCGGATCTGCGCGGTGAAGCCCTCACGGCCACAGGAGCGCAGCCGTTCGGGGTGGATCCCCTTCACGGCGTCGATGTGGTCCTCCTGCGACAGGAACGTCATCCCGGCGCCCTCGGTCTGCCCGTAGCCCTGGATCATCGTGCAGGGGAAGTTGTCCATGGCGGCCCGGACGACCGACGAGGGCATCGGGCCGCCGCCGTACTGGAAGTTGCGCAGGCTCGACAGGTCGTAGCTGGCGAAGTCCGGGACGGCCATCATCCAGTTGATCATCGTGGTGATGCCGAGGAAGGCCGAGACCTTCTCCTCCTGGATGATCTCCAGGGCCTGCTTGGCCTCGAAGTTGACCAGGACCAGCGGGCAGCCGTGCCGGTTGTAGTTCATCGCCAGCACGATCGGGATGTGGTACATCTGCCCGGTCAGCATGTAGACGTCGCTGGGCACGATCCGCTCGGCCACGGTCTGCGCCAGCATCATCGCCCCCGCGCTGCGGTGGGTGTGCATGGCGCCCTTGCTCTTCCCGGTGGTCCCGCCGGTGTAGAGGATGAAGAACGGGTCGTCGTCGCCGATCGAGGGCGTCCAGATCGGCTCGTCGTCGCTGGCGGCCTCGACGAAACGGGTGAAGCTGCCGTCGCTCTTGTCGCCGAACTGCAGCCAGTTCGGGACGTCGACGTCGCGCTGGAGCTGCTCGATCGCCTCGCTGAACTCGTCCTGGCTGATGATCACCTTGGGTGACGCGTCCCGGACGATCGTGGCCAGCTCCTCGCCGGCCAGCCGCCAGTTGAGCGGCTGGAGCACCAGGCCGGCCCGCCCGGCGGCGAAGTACAGCGCGTGGAACTCGGCGCAGTTGCGGGAGAGGACGCCGAACCGGTCGCCCTGCTCGAGGCCGAGCCCGCGCAGGCCGTTGGCCAGGCGACGGACGAGGGTGTCGAACTCGGCATAGGTCAGCCGCCGGTTGTTCGGCACGTCGATGACGGCCTCGTTGCGCGGGGTCAGCGCCGCCCATTTGGCCGGGATCAGTCCCTGGTTCATGTGACCCTCTCTCGTCTCCACGTTGTGACCGGCCCCACAGGGCACGTGACTGGGCGAACCATATGCATGTTTGGCTCCGGATGCCAGCCCCCTGTGCATCGACGAGGCCCGACGAGACGCTCTCGTTCCTGATCACGTAGTCGTATCGGTGGAAGCGTTCTATTGACGCGAACCCGCAAACCATGACATCAATGCGCATCGTTACCCACGTCACATCGATGTGCGCCGGTGTTGCTCCCGTCTCCCGGACGGTCGCCGACCGGCGTGGCTCCACCGCACCACGACTGCATCGACGCACTCGTCCTGATCGGAGACCACGCTCATGAGATCGCGCACCCTTATGGCCGGCACCGCCGTGGCCGCCCTCCTGCTCGCCTCCGCCTGTGGCAGCTCCGACGACGGGGGGTCCGGCGGCGGCAGCGACAGCAGCGGCAGCAGCGCGGACGGCGACCGGGTCGGCGACCTGCCGCTGCCCGAGCTCACCTCGGAGATCTCGGACGCCGCCACCGCCTCGGCGGAGGCGGCGGGCGAGCCGGTCGAGCTCCCCGCCAAGACCATCGGCTACATCTCCTACGGCGAGGCCATCCCGATCTCCGCCCGGCTGACGCAGGGCATGCAGAACGCCGCGGCCGCGGCCGGCTGGGACCTCGAGGTGTGCGACGGCCAGTCCACGCCGCAGGGCCAGCTGACCTGTGCGACGAACTTCGTGAACGAGGGCGTCGACGCGATCCTGACCAACGGGATGCCGCAGTCGTCCATCGCCCCGGCCCTCACCCAGGCCGACGCGGCCGGCATCCCGGTGATCAACGTCGGCGGGTACATCGGCCAGGAGGACCTGTTCGACGGCTCCATCTACCCCGACGAGGCCGGGTTCGGTGAGGTGATGGGCGACTGGCTGGTCGACAAGCTGCCCGACGGCGGGCCGATCGCCACGCAGACCTTCCAGGCCGACTTCGTCATCCAGCGGCTCGAGGGGCTCGACACCGCGCTCGAGGGTTCCGACGTGACGATCGGGGACACCTTCGACGCCGACGCCGCCAACCTGATCCCGGGTGCCCAGCAGTCGGTCTCGTCGTCGTTCAACGGCAACCCGGACCTCCAGGCGTACTACATGACCTTCTCCGGCTCCGAGATCGGGGCGGCGCAGGCCATGCAGGTGCTCCGGCCGGGCGCCCAGTTCCCGGAGCGGCCGCTGATCACGACCTTCTACGCCAACCTCCCGACCATCGACCTGATCCGGTCCGGCCAGGTCGACGCCGCGGCGGAGAACAGCCACGAGTGGATCGCCTGGGTGGCCATGGACCAGCTGGCCGAGTTCTTCGCCCGTGACACCGCCATCTCCTCCGAGCCGCGGCCGGACTACGGCACCGACCTGGACTTCTGGCGGTTCTTCGTCGTCGACGCGGAGAACCTGCCCGACGAGGGCGAGCTCGCGACCCCGCCCGTCGACTTCGAGGGCTTCTTCACCACGAAGTGGTCGACCGAGTTCACCAACCTCTCGCAGTAGCCCGACCACCCGGGGTGCGGCCACGCGGCCGCACCCCGGGCCCGCACCGTCGAGGACCAGCCCGTCGAGGAGCAGCAGTGGCGACAGGACAGACCGACGCACCCGCCGGCCGGGAACCCGCCGCGGTGGGCGCGGCGATCCCCACCGACTCCGGCCCCGGATCCGGGCGGTCCGGCGGGAGGGAGGCACGTCCTCCCGGGCGCCATCGCCCGGGCTGGGTGGCCCTGCTCGCGCGGGGCGGCGTGCTCATCGCGCTGATCCTGGTCGTCGCGTTCTTCGGCATCGCGAAGCCCGACAGCTTCCTCACCACGAACAACCTGTCCGCGATCCTCCAGCAGGCGGCCGCGCCGGCGATCCTCGCGATCGGGCTCACGGTCCCGCTCGCCCTGGGGGAGTTCGACCTGTCGATCGGCTCGATGGTGGGCCTCGGCGGCGCCTCGGCCCTCGCCCTGATCACCCTGCACGGGGTGGCCTGGCCCGTCGCGGTGCTCCTCGCGCTCGGCATCGGCCTGCTGGTCGGGCTGGTCAACGGCGTCTTCATCGCCTACCTGGGCGCCTCGTCGTTCGTCCAGACGCTGGCCATGGGCGTGATCCTGCTCGGGGTCGAGTACCTGTTCACCAACCAGCAGACGCTCTTCAGCGGTGTCCCGCAGGGCTACAAGGACCTCGGCCAGAGCAAGGCGCTGTTCGACGTGAACATCCAGATCTGGCTGGCGCTCCTGGTCGCCGTCCTCATGTACCTCTTCCTGGAGCAGACCGAGACCGGCCGGCGCATCTACGCCGTCGGCGGCAACCCGGACGCGGCCCGCTTCGCCGGCGTCTCGGTGAAGCGGCTGCGCGTCCTCGGCTTCGTCATCGTCGCCGTCGCCGCCGCGATCACCGGCATCCTGATCACCGCCCAGGGGGGTTCCTCCCAGCCCAACGCCGGCGTGCCGTATCTGCTGCCGGCCTACGCGGCGGCGTTCCTCGGCTCGGCGACGTTCCGGCCGGGCGTCTTCAACGTGCCGGGCACCGTGGTCGCGGTGCTCTTCCTCGGTGTGATCACCACCGGCCTGCAGATGCTCCAGATCGCCACCGCGTGGATCAACATCATCCAGGGCCTGGTCCTGATCGCCGCCATGCTGATCAGCCGGCTCGAACGGAAGCACACGTGACCGGCGAGGTGCCGGTCGTCGAGGTACGCGGCCTGCGCAAGACCTACCCCGGCGTGCTGGCGGTCGACGACGCCTCCTTCACGGTGGCCCCGGGGGAGATCCTCGGCCTCGTCGGCAAGAACGGCGCAGGCAAGAGCACCGTCATCAAGATGCTCGCCGGGCTGGTCGCCCCCGACTCCGGCGAGATCCTGGTCGACGGCGAGCCGACCGTGCTGGCCTCCTCGCACGCCGCCTCGGTGCTGGGCATTTCCGTCGTCCACCAGGAGCTGGCGCTGGTCCCGCGCGGCAGCGTCGCGGAGAACGTCTTCCTCGGGCTGCCCTACCCCCGGCGCGCCGGGCTGTTCGTCGACTGGTCCGAGCTGCACCGCCGCACCCGCACGGTGCTCGAGCGGCTCGGCCTGGAGGTCGACCCGCGGGTCGACGTCCAGGACCTCAGCGTCGCCCAGCAGCGGATGGTCATGATCGCCCGCTGCCTGGCCTGGGACGCGCGCGTGGTCGTCCTCGACGAGCCCACCGCCTCGCTGACCGACGACGAGATCTCGCACCTGCTGGAGGTCATCCGGCAGCTGGCCGACGCCGGTGTCGCGATCGTCTACGTCTCCCACCGCCTCGAGGAGGTGCTCGGTGCCACCGACCGGGTCGTGGTCATGCGCGACGGCTCGGTGGTGGCCGACCTGGTGACCGCCACGCTCACGAAGCAGACCCTCGTCGCCGGCATCACCGGTGAGGCGAAGACCGAGGAGAGCGCGACCGTGCACGTCGAGCGCACCGGCCGGCCGCCCGGCGCGGAGCTGCTGCGGGTCACCGGCCTGACCCGCGCGCCCGCGCTGCACGGCGTCGACCTGACCCTGCGCGAGGGCGAGGTCCTCGGCCTGGCCGGCCTGGTCGGCGCGGGGCGGACCGAGCTCGCCCGGGTGCTGTTCGGCGTGGACACCCCCGACGGCGGCACGATCACCGTCCGCGGGAAGGACGTCGTGCTGCGCTCGCCCCGGGCGGCCATGCGGGAGCGGATCGCGCTGCTGCCCGAGGACCGCCGGCACCAGGGCAACGACACCGCACAGAGCATCCGGAAGAACGCCTCGCTGCCGACCCTCCGCCGGTACCGCTCCGCCGGCTGGCTGCCCCGGCCGAGCGCGGCGAAGGAGCGCGCGGCCGGCGAGGAGATGGTGGGCCGGCTCGGCATCAAGGCGCGCGACACCGAGGTGGCCGTCGGCACGCTGTCGGGCGGCAACCAGCAGAAGGTCGTGCTGGCCAAGTGGCTCATGCACGGCGCCGACGTCTTCGTCTTCGACGAGCCCACGGCGGGGATCGACGTGGAGGGCAAGGCCGACGTCTACGGGATCGTCGGGGAGCTCGCCGACCAGGGCAAGGCGGTCCTGTTCATCTCCTCCGACCTCCCGGAGCTGGCCGCCGTGTCCGACCGCGTGGTCGTGCTGCGCGAGGGCCGCGTGGTCGCGGAACTGACCGGGGCGCAGGTCAGCGAGTCGGTGATCCTGCACCACTGCTACGGCGGCGAGGCCGCCGTGGCGTCTGCCTGACCGGGCCGCACGGGCGGTCCCGGGGGAGAGGAGAGCACGTGCACCAGCGGTTCCAGGGGAAGGTCGCGTTCGTCACCGGGGCTGCCCGCGGGCAGGGGCGCAACCACGCCGTCCGGCTGGCCCGGGAGGGCGCGGACCTGGTCCTCGCCGACGCCTGCGCCGACGTCGCGACCGTCGGCTACGGCCTGGCCACCGAGGCCGACCTCGCCGAGACGGTCCGGCTGATCGAGGCCGAGGACCGGCGTGCCGTCGTCGGCCGGGTCGACGTCCGCGACGGCACCGCACTGCGGGAGCTGGTCGACCGGGGCGTGGCCGAGCTCGGCCGGCTGGACGTCGTGGTGGCCAACGCCGGGGTCGGGGGCAGCGCGCCGATGGCCGAGATGTCCGACGAGACGTGGCAGGACATGATCGACATCAACCTCACCGGCGTCTTCAAGACGATCCGGGCGGCGCTGCCGCACCTGTCGGCGGGCGCGTCCGTCGTGCTCACCGGGTCGATCGCCTCGGCCAAGGGGCTGCCGAACAACACCCACTACACGGCGGCCAAGCACGGTCTGGTGGGGATCATGCGGGCGCTGGCGAACGAGGTCGCGCCGCAGGGCATCCGGGTCAACTGCGTGAACCCGACCAACGTCGACACGCCGCTGCTGTTCAACGACGCGATCTACAAGCTCTTCCGGCCCGACCTCGAGGCGCCGGGCAAGGACGACGTCGTCGACATCATGAAGGGCATGCACGCGCTGGACACCGGCTGGGTGGAGCCCGACGACGTCAGCAACGCCGTGCTGTTCCTCGCCTCGGAGGAGGCCCGCTTCATCACCGGGGTGGCGCTGCCGGTCGACGCGGGTGCCCTGATCCGCTGATCCGCGGACGACCGAGGGGGAGGCGCCGCCGGCGCCTCCCCCTCAGTGTCGTGCGGGACTCAGTACGGCAGGTCGAGCTCGATGTGCCGCTTGGTGAACCGCCAGGCGCCGTCGGCCTCCTTGACGAGCTCGTCCTGGTAGAGCGCGGTCGACAGCAGGGTGGCCTTGCCGTTCTCGATCGAGATCAGCGTCAGGTAGGAGTCGACGGTGGCCGCGTCGTCGGTCTCCTTGCGGACGGCCATGTTCGTCGTGACGTGCCGGCGCTGGTCGCTCTGGCTGGCCAGGCTGTCGGTCATCAGCTTCATGACCGCCTCCTTGCCCTCGAAGGGGCCGATGAGGTCGCCGCCGCCGATGCGCATCGTGAGCACGGCGGAGTCGGCGAAGGTGTCGGCCATCTCCGTCATGTCGTTCTGGTCGTAGGCGATGGAGTAGCGGTTGAGGACGTTCTCGAGGTCTCCACGTGCGGACATTCGGCGTCTCCTGGACGGCGGGCCGACGGCGTCGTCGGCCGGGTCGATGTGATCGGGATTACCCTATGCATGGTTACCCTGTTTGACCAGAGCCCCGGACGCGGCGGCGCGCAGTCCGGGGCTCCGGGTCTCGGGGGGGGGGGGGGGGGGGGGGGGGGGGGGGGCGCTCAGGCGGCGGTCTCAGGCCTTGGCCGGGACGTCGAACTCGACCAGCAGGCTCTCCACGCTGCGGGTGTAGAGCCCGACCTCCTTCGGCACGAAGCCCTCCTGGAAACGCAGGTTCGGCATGGAGTCGAGGACCAGCTCCAGGGCCACCTGCATCTCCGTGCGAGCCAGCAGCGAGCCGACGCAGAAGTGCCGGCCCAGGATGAACTGGACGTGGTTGGCGGCGCCGCTGAAGGCCCGCGCCACGTCGAGGTCGCTGCGGTGGATGTCGAAGCGGTCCGGGTCGCTGAAGTGCCGCTCGTCGCGGTTGGCCGAGGCCAGCATGAGGATGCAGGTCGCGCCCTCGGGGATCGTCGTCCCCTCGATCTCCACCGGCTGCTCGGTCTGGCGCATGATCATGTGCACCGGGCCCGTGTAGCGCAGCGTCTCGGCGATGGCGGCGTCGACCAGGCTGCGGTCGGCGCGCACCGCCTCGAGCTGGTCGGGATTCTTGATCAGGTTGGTCATCATGCTGGCGATGGCCTTGTCGGTGGTCTCGCCGCCGGCGACCAGGAGCAGGCTCACGAACGCCTTGATCTCCTCGTCGGACATCTGCTCGCCGTCGACCTCCGCCCGGCAGAGGCGGGAGAGCAGGTCGTCGCCGTCGCCGTTCCGGCGCTCCCGGATGATCGGGAGCATGTACTCGCGCAGCTCCTCGCGGGTCTGGTCGGCCGCGGCCGTGACGGCCGGGTCGCCGGCGAGGTTGTTCAGGTGCGCGATGACCGAGTGGTACCAGCGGTGGAAGCGGTCGTGGTCGCTCTTGGGCAGGCCGAGCATGTCGACCATGACCCGGATCGGGAACCAGGTCGTGAACTCGGCGACGAGGTCGACCCGGCCGCGCCCGGACAGCTCGTCCATCATCTCGCTGCCGGCGCGCTGCACGGCGGCGGTGATCAGCTCCGCGGCGTTCTGACGGATGGTCGGCATGAAGGCCTCGAGGCCCTTGCCGCGGAAGAACGGGTTGAGCAGCGACCGGTGGGTGGCGTGCTCCTTGCCCTGCATCTGCAGGATCGTCCGGCCGTGGATGGGCTCCAGCTGCCAGTCGTAGTTCCGGCTGGAGAACGCCTCGCTCTTGAACGCGTGCGCACAGTCGGCGTACCGGCTGATCAGCCAGCTCTGCGTCGCCTCGTGGTAGGTGGCGGGGTGGTGGTCGCGCAGCACCTTGTGGAACGGGTACGGGTCGGCGACGTACTCCGGCGAGAGGATGTCCGGAGCGGGCGGGGCGGCGGTCGACTGGCTCATGCGGGGTGCTCCCTGGCTCGGCTGACGCGTCGGTGCGTAAACAGGCTCACCATATGCATGGTGTGGGCTGCACCACAACAGGCAGCGGGCGCCGCCGCGAGACGTGCTCGCGACGGCGCCCGCTGCGGGGTGGGACGACTACTTCACGTAGGCGCCGGCGTCGACCGGCAGGGTCACGCCGGTCACGTACCGGCTCTCGTCGCTGGCCAGCCAGAGGACGGCGTTGCTGATGTCGCTGGTCTCGATCCACGGCACCGGGAGCGTGTTGAGGCTCATGAAGCCCGGCATCGCCTTCTCCTGGCTCGGCTCCGGGTCGCCCGGCGAGAACATGGCGTAGGTGCCCGGGTTCTGGATCATGATCGTGTCGACGTTGGTCGGGTGGATGGTGTTGACCCGGATGCTGTGCGGGCCGAGCTCGTTGGCCAGCGTGCGCATCAGGCCGACGATCCCGTGCTTGGCGGCGACGTAGTGGGCCACGTGCTGGATGCCCTTGAGCCCGCCGATCGAGCTGGTGAACATGATCGAGCCGCCGCGGCCGGCCTCGATCATCGTCGGGATGGCGACCTTGGCGGTGTGGAAGACGCCGGTCAGGTTGACGTCGATCATGTCCTTCCACTGGTCGCCGGAGAGCTCCCACGCGAGGCCGTACGTGGCGATCCCGGCGTTGGCGACGACGGTGTCCACCCGGCCGAGCTCGGCCACGCCGGCGTCGAAGGCGGCCTGTAGACCGTCGAGGTCGCGGACGTCGGCCTTCTTCGCCACGATCCGCCGGTCCAGCGCCTCGACGGCCGCCACGGTCTCGGCCAGCTCGGCCTCGGTGGCCAGCGGGTAGTAGGGCGTCACCGTCGCGATGTCCTCGCAGATGTCGACGGCGATGATGTCGGCACCCTCCTGGGCCAGCCGGATCGCGTGGCTGCGGCCCTGGCCGCGTGCCGCTCCGGTGATGAAGGCGACCTTGCCCTCCATGCGTCCTGCCATGGCGTGCGCTCCTGTTCTCCGGTTGCCCGGGGTCCCCGGCCGCGACGGTGCGGCTCGGTCGGTGCTGCTGGTGGGGTGGCGTGGGGAACGGTCAGCTGCGGGCGGAGGCGGCGGAGACGCCCTCGGGCACCGCGCCCGGCGGCAGCCGGCGCTCGCCCGGCGTGAAGGTGGCCGGGATCCGCTGCCAGCCCTTGTTGACGCCCTGGCGCGGGTAGCGCTTGAGGCCGGAGAGGTCGACCTCGTAGTCGGGCATCCGCTCGAGCACCTGCGCGAGCATCTCCTTGGCCATGCGCTTGCCGAAGTGGGAGCCGGCGCAGCGGTGCACCCCGACGCCGAAGGAGACGTGCCGGTTCGGCCAGCGGTGGATGTCGATCTCGTCCGGGTTCTCGAACTGGTTCGGGTCCCGGTTCGCCGAGGACCAGGCGAGCAGCGCCCGGTCGCCGACGTGCACGTGGCTGCCGTGGAAGTCGGCGTCCTTGACCACCGTGCGGGCCAGGGCCTGGGTGGGGGAGAAGTAGCGGAGGAACTCCTCGATCGCGCGGTCCAGCAGCGACGGGTCGTCGATCAGCTCCTGCCGCACGTCCTGGTGCTCGTAGAGCCAGACCAGGGTCTGGCTGACCAGCGAGGCCGTCGTCCCCACGCCGCCGCTGACCAGCAGCTCGACCATGGAGAAGACCTCCTCCTGGGTGATCGGCCGCCCGTCGACCTCCTGCTGGACCAGGTAGCTGATGACGTCGTCGCGGGGCTCGGCGGCGCGGGCGGCGATGGTCTGGCGCATCTGCTCGGTGCCGTAGGGGAGGTCGACCTCGACCGCCTGCTTGTACAGCGGGCTGTCGGTCGGCTCGGCGAGCGTGGCCTGGTGCGAGCGGGCGTAGATCTGCCAGTCCTGCACCGGCAGGCCCAGCCAGTCGATGGTGCAGATGGCGGGGACGCCGATGACCTGGGCGAGGTCGGCCTCACCGGTCTCGATCAGCTCGTCGACGAACCACGTCGTCCACTTCACGATCATGTCCTCGACCTTGGCGACGGCGGCCGGCGAGGCGACGGGGTTGACGACCTTGCGGAAGGACCGGAACTCCGGCGGGTCCAGCTCGATCGGGATGTGGAAGTGCATCGGCGTCTTCGGGATGACCACCGACAGGCCCGGGCCGCCGTACTGGTCCAGCCGCTGGGAGGAGAAGACGTCGTCGTCGCGGGCGGCCTCGAAGACCGACTCGTAGTCGCTGAGCACCCAGAACCCGCCGTGGTTCTCCGTCCAGGCCACGGGCGCCGTCTCGCGCAGCCGGCGGTAGCTGCCCACGGTGTCGTCGGCGTGCTCCGGGGAGTGGTGGTCGAAGTCGACGACGGGGCTGCGGTCTTCGGTGCTCATGTGGTCCTCGTCTCTGTCGTCCTGCTCACCTGTGATAATGCTTATCCTAGTTTGTGGCTGTCAACGTCCGTGCGCTGCCGGCGCCGGCCCACCCCGAGGGGGATGCGATGCGAGTCTCGGTCGACCTGGACGTCTGCCAGGGGCACGGCGTCTGTCACATGAGCGCGCCGGAGGTCTTCGAGCTCGACGCCGACGACGGCCACGCGATCGTGCAGCTGGACCCGGTCCCGGCCTCGATGGAGGCCGATGCCCGCACGGCCGTCTCCGCCTGTCCCGAGCGGGCCATCACCCTCTCGGACTGAGTGCGGCGGACGTCTCGGCCGGGCCGGCGGCCCGGCCGGCCTCCGGCGGCCGCACCCACCGGTGGACGACGAGCAGGCACAGGGCGCAGCACGTCATCGCGGTGACCGTGACCGCCCACGAGGCGTCGTAGGACCCGGTCGCGTCCGCCGCGGCGCCGAAGACGAGCGGCGAGACGAGCGCGCCCAGGTAGTAGCCGCTGGACATGACCGCGGTCGCCTTGCCCACGGCCTGCGGCGCGCGGTCGATGGCCACGGCGTGCGCGAACCCGGAGCCCACGAGATCGGCCAGGATGGCCACGACCGCGCCGATGACCAGGACCCCCAGGGCGACGTGCCCGCCGATCCAGACGAGGGCGGTGCCGGCGACCGAGGCGCTGGCAACCGCCGCGGCGGTGACGGCCCGGTGCCGCGGGCCGGCCCGGTCGGCGCGGCGGGCCGCCAGGACCATGACGACGGCGCCGAGTGCGGTGCCGGTGGCCGAGATGGCGCCCGCCACCGAACGGGAGACGCCGGCGTCGACCAGCGTGATGACCAGCCAGGAGAACAGCGGCTGGGAGCCCAGCACGTAGAGGAACGACGCCAGCACGACCCAGCCGAAGCGGCGGGGCAGCCGGCCGGAGGTGGGGAGCGGTCCGGCGTCGCCGCGTCGGCGGACGGTCCGCGGCAGCAGGACCCATCCCGCGACGGCGTTGACCGCCAGCAGGGCGGCCAGGCAGAGCGCGACGCCCTCCCAGCCCAGGACGCCGGCCAGCGGGAGGCCGGTCAACGCGAGGAGCGTCGCGCCCAGGGGGATGCCGGCGGTCTTGGTCGCGACCGCGGCCCCCGCCTGCTCGGGCAGCGACACCGAGGTGACCGCGAGGCTGGTGCCGGCGTTGGCGAAGGCGTAACCGGCGCCGGCCAGGGCGCTGGCGACGGCGAGCGTGCCGAACCCCGGCCGCAGCGCGGCGGCCGTCAGGACCAGGGCGACCAGCAGCTGGTCACCGACGATGCAGACGCGCGCACCCCAGGGGTCGACGAGTCGCGAGACGACCATCGACGTGACGCCGGTGGCGCCGTAGAAGAGCCCGACCAGCAGGCCGAGTTGTGCCCCGGAGAGGTCGAGGCTGGCGCGGACGTCCGGACCCAGGTAGCCCACCAGGAAGGTGGGCGCACAGCCGAGCCCCATCGCCGCGGTGCAGACGACGAGGACGGCGAGCCGCCCCGTCGCCGGAGGTCTGTCCCTACCGGTTCCGCTCATCGCTGGTAATGCTTATCCTAGTTTCTGTCGCGGGGGAATCCCGCCGGTCCGACCCCGTGGAGGCAGCACCGATGAGCGACACGATCGCCGTACTCGGCGGAACGGGCGCGCTCGGTCGCGCCCTGGCACTACGGCTGGCCCGCAGCGGCTCCCCGGTGGTGCTGGGCTCCCGGGACGCCGCCCGCGCGGCGGCCACCGCCGCGGAACTGCAGGAGCTCCTCGCGGCCGCGGGCACCGACGCCCGGGTGGACGGTGCGGCCAACGAAGACGCCGCAGCGGCCGGCGAGATCGTGCTGCTCGCGACGCCGTGGGACGAGAGCGGCGCCACGATCGCCGCACTGGCCCCCGCCCTGACCGGCCGGCTGGTGGTCTCGTGCATCAACCCGCTCGGCTTCGACGCGCAGGGGCCGCACGGCCTCGCCGTCGCCGAGGGCAGCGCGGCCGAGCAGGTGGCCGCGCTCCTGCCCGGCAGCACGGTGACCGCGGCCTTCCACCACCTCTCGGCACCCAGCGTCGCCGACCTGGACCGCGACCTGTCCGGCGAGGACGTGCTGGTCTGCGGGGACGACGCCGCTGCCCGTGCCCGGGTGGTCGACCTGGCGGCCGCGGTGACCGGCCGACCCGGCGTGGACGTCGGGGCGCTGCGTCAGGCGCGGGTGCTCGAGCCCTTCACCGCGGTGATCATCGCGGTCAACAAGCGCTACAAGACCCGCGCCGGCGTGCTGATGACCCACGTCGACCCCAGCCGGGCCCGCGCGTGAGCGGCGACTCGCTCACCCTGGCGCCGGCCCCGCGGTCGGCGGCCGCGGAGGCCGTGCGGCTGGAGGTCCGGGAGTTCCTCGCCGCCGAACAGGCGGCGGGGACCTTCGTGCCGCACGTGGACACCTGGCTGTCGGGGGTGGACCCGGCGTTCTCCCGGAAGCTGGGGGAGCGCGGCTGGCTGGGGATGACGTGGCCGAAGGAGTACGGCGGTCACGAGCGGACCGCGATGGAGCGCTACGCGGTCACGGAGGAGTTGCTGGCGGCTGGGGCGCCGGTGGCGGCGCACTGGATCGCCGACCGGCAGTCCGGGCCGAACCTGCTGCGCTACGGCACCGAGGCCCAGCGGCGGGAGATCCTGCCCAGGATCGCGGCGGGTGAGTGCTTCTTCGTGATCGGCATGTCGGAGCCGGACTCCGGCTCGGACCTGGCCTCGATCCGGACCAAGGCGTCGCGGGACGCGAACGGCGACTGGGTGGTGTCGGGGGCGAAGGTGTGGACGTCGAACGCGCACCACTCGCACTACGGGATCGTGCTGGTGCGGACCTCGCCGGCGGATCCGGCCAACCGGCACGCGGGCCTGAGCCAGTTGCTGATCGACCTGTCGCTGCCGGGCATCTCCATCAACCCGATCCGGATCCTGGACGGCGGGCACCACTTCAACGAGGTCGTGTTCGACGACGTCGTCGTCCCCGGCGACATGCTGCTGGGCGAGGAGGGCGCGGGCTGGCACCAGGTGACCGCGGAGTTGGCGTTCGAGCGGTCCGGGCCGGAGCGGTTCCTGTCGACGTATCCGCTGCTGGCGGAGTTCGGCCGCCGGGCCGCTTCGACGGGGGATGCGGCGCAGTTGGCGGCGCTGGGCCGGTTGTCGGCCCGGTTGCTGGCGCTGCGGCAGCTGTCGTTGCGGATCGCGGCGGCGCTGGACCGCGGGGAGCTGCCCAACATCGCCGCCGCCCTGGTTAAGGACGTCGGCACCACCTTCGAGGCCGACGTGGTCGACGAGGTGCGCCGGGTGGTGGACGTGCCGGCGTCGATGGACTCCCCGGATCCACTGGGGCGGGCGCTGGCCGAGGCGCAGCTGCACGCACCGGGCTACACGTTGCGCGGTGGCACCAACGAGATCCTGCGCGGGATCGTGGCACGAGGGCTGGGACTGCGATGAGCGATCAGGACCTGGTGGTCGAGACCGTCCGGGACCTGCTCGGGGCGCACGAGTTGTTCGTGCTCACCCCGGAGCGGCCGTGGGACGAGGGGCTGTGGAAGGCCCTGGTCGACACGGGCCTCACCGGTGTGGGCATCGCCGAGGAGGACGGCGGGTCGGGTGGCGAGCTCGCCGACGCGGTGGCGATCGTGCGCACCCTCGCCGCCGGCGCTGCCGCGGTGCCCCTGGCCGAACAGCTGCTGGTCGCCGCGCCCGCCCTGCTCGCCGCGGGACTGCCGGTGCCGCCGGTGGAGCAGCCGGTCACCGTCGCCGTCGCCCCCGCGGTCACGGCCGAGCCCGACGGCGACGGCCGCTTCCGGCTCACCGGCACGGTCCCCGCCGTCCCCTCCGCCGACGTGGCCACCTCGGTGGTCGTGCTCGTCGGGGGTGCGGGCGGGCCGGTGCTCGCGGTGCTCGACACCGCCGGGCTGGCGGTCACCTCGTCGGCCAACCTCGCCGGCGAGCCGCGCGGCACGCTGACGTTCGACGCCACCCCGGCGGCCGGTGCCCGGCTGAGCGCGGAGCAGGCCGAGTCCTTCCGGGCCCGGTACGCGCTCGCCCGGTCGGTGCAGATCGCCGCGGCCCTGGAGCAGGTGCTGTCCTGGACCGTGCAGTACGCCGGTGAGCGGCAGCAGTTCGGCCGTCCGCTGGCGAAGTTCCAGGCCATCCAGATGGAGCTGGCCGAGATGGCCGGCGAGGTGACCGCGGTGACGGCGATCGTCGACGCCGCCGTCCAGGCCCTCGACCGCGGCGAGGACGTCGTCCTCGCCGCCGCCGCGGCCAAGGTGCGTGCCGGCGCGGCGGTCGAGGTCGTCGCGCGGCTGGCCCACCAGGTGCACGGCGCGATCGGCTTCACCCAGGAGTACCGGCTCCACCACCTCACCCGCCGCTGCTGGTCGTGGCGCGACGAGGCCGGTACCGAGCTGGAGTGGTCCCGTGTGCTCGGCGCCGGCCTGGTCGCCGGTGGGGGCGACGACCTCTGGACCGCGCTGACCCGGGTCGTCTGACCGGCCGGGTTCAGGCGGCCCGGTAGTCCAGGACCGCCGAGATCACGTGCCGGCGCCGCTCGCTGAGGTCGGCGAACAGCGCCGGCGCCTCGTCGACGGGGACGACGTCGGTGAGCAGGTGCGCCCGGACGAGATCGCCGGCGACGGTCAGCAACCCCAGCGTCTCCCGCGAGAGCCGGGCGCGGTCCCAGGCGTGCGCGAGACCCCGGGGCACCCGGCCGATCTGGGCGCACCGCACCGCGAGCCCGTTGTGGTGGAACTCCTCGCCGAGCGCCAGGTCGGGGGCGCCGCCGGTGTAGAAGGCGAGGTCCACCACGGTGGCCTGGGGCCGCGCGCAGCGCAGCGCCGTCGCCAGTGCGGCGGACTGCCCACGGCACTGGAACACCACGTCGGCCCCGTGGTCGGCCGGGCCGTGCCGCCAGCGCGTCTTGAGGTCCCGGGCGACGTCGGGGGTGTCGTCGACGGCGGTCAGCCCGAGCCCGGCCGCCGCGGCCCGCCGCTGCGGGGTGGGATCGACGACGACGACCTCCGCGGCGCCGGAGACCCGGGCGAGCAGGCCCACCAGCAGCCCGATCGCCCCGCCGCCGACCACGACCACGAGCCGGCCGGCGACCCCGTCACGCAGCTCGCGCCCCCCGGCGTCGGCGGCGGCGTGCAGCACCCCGTTCACGCAGATGGGCCCGAGGTGGGCCACGAAGACGCCGAGCAGCGGGTCGAGCCCGTCCGGCAGCGGCACCACGTGTCGCGTCACCGGGTCGGCGTGGACGACGCTCGCGTGGCCGTAGGCCATCGCCACCATCGCGCCCTCGGCCACCGCGGGCGTGCGGCTGTCGGTCACCCGGGCGACCTCCATGTAGCCCAGCTGCCGCACCGGGAACGACCGGGGCTCTCCCGCCGCGTCGAACAGGCCGAGCTCGGCGTCCCAGCCGGTCGCCAGGTACGGGCTCGTGCCGCGGAACCAGGTGAGCTCGGTGCCGGCGGACACCCCGCTGTACACGGTCTCCGCCCGGAAGGAGCCCTCGCCCAGCGGCGGCTCGGGCGTCTCCTCGACCGCGAGCACCCCGGGCCGCGGCACCACGAGCGTCCGCACCGTGCTCACCGCGGCACCCGCACGGTCGTCGCGGTCCGGGTCGCCTCAGTGACCGCCCAGGCCAGGCGGTGGGTGGCCAGGGCCTCGGCGACGTCCACCAGGCCCGGCGGCGCAGGGCGTCCGGAGACGACGTCGACGAACGCCCGGTCGACGGCGGTGCGTCCGTCGACGGCGGGGGAGACGTCCTCGTCGCCGGCGGCGGTGCGGATCCGGAGCGCGGTCTCGGTGAGGTGGACCCACGTGCCGTCGGCGACGACCTCCAGTGCGGCCGCCGTGGGTGCCGGGAGCACGCACGAGGTGCTGACCGTGCCCACCGCGCCCGAGTCGAGGCGCAGCACGGCGGCCGTCGCGTCCGGCACGTCGCGGCCCTCCCGGGTGGAGGGCGCCGCACCGCCGACCACCTCGGCCACCTCCCCGGCCAGCACCCGCAGCAGGTCGAGCACGTGGGTGGCCTGCTCCACGACCTGGCCGCCGGAGCGGTCCGAACGGCTCCACCAGGTCGGCGGCGGCGTCGTCCCCCACCAGCGCGCGTCGACCAGGCGCACCGGAGCGCCGGCGAGCGCGTCGCGGGCCCGGTCGACGGTGTCGAGGTGCCGCCAGTGGTAGCCGGTGGCCGTCGGCAGTCCGGCGGCGGCGACCGCCGCGGCCACCCGCTCGGCGACGGCGAGGTCGGCCGCCAGCGGCTTCTCCACGAGGAAGGGCAGTCCGGCACGGATGACGGCGAGCTCCAGGTCCCCGTGCGCGAACGGCGGGACGCAGAGCCAGACGGCGTCCAGCCCCCGGTCCAGCAGGCTGTCGAGGCCGGCTGCCACGGGGGCCCCGACCGCGCCGGCCAGGGCGGCGGCCACACCCGCGTCGGCGTCCCAGATCCCGGCCAGTTCGACGTCCTCGAACCCCGACAGCACGCGCGCGTGGCGGGCCCCGACCCCGCCCGCACCGACCAGCCCGACACGGATGCCCATGCCGGCATCGTGCCGCTCCGGGCGCGGGTCCGCCCGCTCCGGAGTGACGGGGGCCACTTCCGGGTACCGCCGGGGAACGGGGACGACACGACAGCACCCGACCGAGAGGGCCGAGATGCGTACCGACGTCGCCCGCTGGCTGCACGCCCGCACCTTCCGAGCAGCGGACTACGACCCGCACGACCTCCTGGAGCGCAAGCGCCGCCAGGGCCTCACGGTCAGCGTGGTGCTCCCCGCTCTCGACGAGGAGCGCACCGTCGGCGCGATCGTGACCGCGCTGCGCCGCGACCTCGTGGAGGGGATCCCGCTCGTCGACGAGGTGGTGGTGGTCGACAGCGGCTCCACCGACCGGACGGCGGCGCGCGCCACGGCAGCGGGGGCCCGCGTCGTCTCCGTCGACGAGGTGCTGCCCGAGTGCGGCAACGTCCCCGGCAAGGGGGAGGCGCTGTGGAAGTCCCTGCACGTGACGACGGGGGACCTGCTCGTCTTCGTCGACTCCGACCTCGTCGCGTTCGATCCCGTCTTCGTCGTCGGGCTGCTCGGCCCGCTGCTGACCGACCCGTCCATCGGCTACGTGAAGGGCCTCTACGACCGGCCGCTGGCGACGGCCGAGGGCCTGGCGCCCACGGGTGGTGGACGCGTCACCGAGCTGACCGCCCGCCCGCTGCTCGGTGCGCTGTGGCCGCACCTGTCGGGCTTCGTGCAGCCGCTGTCCGGGGAGTACGCGGGCCGCCGGGAGCTGCTGGACCGGGTCCCGTTCGTGTCGCACTACGGCGTGGAGCTGGGCCTGCTGATCGACCTCGCCGAGCTGGCGGGCGTCGATGCGCTTGCCCAGGTGGACCTCGGCACCCGCCGGCACAGCCACCAGAGCGACGCCGCCCTGGGGCGGATGGCCGGGCAGGTGCTGCAGACCGCTCTGGCCCGCTGTCCGGGTGTGGCGGTGCCCGACGACACGCTCGTCCAGTACGTGCGGACGGCGACGGAGATCGAGGCCGTCACCTGGGAGGTCGGCGTGCGGGAGCGACCGCCGATGCGCACCGTCCCCGGGTACCGCGGCGCGCGGATCCCGGGCGCGACCCGATGAGGATCCTGATGGACGCCGGCCCGTGGCTGCCGGTGCCGCCGGTGGGTTACGGCGGGCTGGAGAACGTCGTCGCGACGCTGACCACCGAGCTGCGCGGGCGCGGTCACCAGGTCGTGCTGGCCACGGTGGGGGAGAGCGAGCTGCCGGCAGACGGACGCGTGACGCGGTTCCCGACCGGGCAGTTCACGCAGCTCGCGGCCCCCTATCCCGAGGTCACCGGCATCGCGCACGCGCACGCCTCCGCGGTGCTCGCCGAGATCCACCGGCACGCGGCGGCCGGGATCCCGTTCGACCTCGTGCACACGCACCTGGAGGTCGTCGGCCCGGCGCTGCTGGCCGCGCTGGGCCCCGCGGCACCGCCGGTCCTGCACACGCTGCACTGGGACCTGCGCCGCAACGCCGACTTCTACGCCTGCTTCGACGGCGGCGGCCGGGTCTTCTTCGCCGGCGTCTCGGACTCGCAGGTGGCCCGGGGGCCGGAGGTGCTCCGCCGGCAGACCCTGGGCGTGGTGCCCCTGTCCGTTCCGGTCCCGGACGATCCGCCGGTCCCGCGGGGCGAGCGGTCGGACGCCGTGCTGGTGCTGTCCCGGATCTGCGAGGCGAAGGGCACGGACGTCGCCGTCCGCGCGTGCCGCGCCGCCGGGGTGCCGCTGGTGCTCGCCGGACCGGTGGGGGGACTGCCGGACCGGGCCGCCCTCGACGCGGCGCTGGCCGACCCGGCGAGCCCGGTGGCCGGATATCCGGACGTCCGGTGGTTCCTCGAGCACGTGGCGCCGCTGCTCGACGACGAGCATGCCCGCTGGATCGGCAGCGTCTCCGGGGCGGCGAAGACGGAGTTGCTGCGCTGGTCACGGGCGGTGCTGTTCCCCGTCCGCTGGCCGGAGCCCGGGGGGACGGCGGTGTGCGAGGCGCTGGCCGCGGGGACGCCGGTCGTGGCCTCGCCGCTGGGCTGCCTGCCCTCCCTCGTCGCGGACGGGCGGACCGGGTTCCTCGCCGAGGACGAGGACGGGTTCGCCGACGCGCTCCGCCGCCTCGACGAGATCGACCCCGAGGAGTGCGTGGCGGAGGCGCGCCGCCGGTTCGCACCTGCCGTCATGGCGGACGGCTACGAGGCCCTCTACGCCGAGGTGCTGCGCCGCGCGGCTCCGGTCCCTCAGCCTCGGACCGGTGGCATCGGGGTCGGAGCCCGGCGTACCGCGGCGCGCTGAGGTGCCGCTGCGGAAAGGGCGTCCTACGGTCGCGGCTGTGACCACCGCTCGCGACTGGACGCTCGACGGCTCGATCGGACAGCTCGCCGCCCGCACGTGGGAAGGGGACGGCGACCCGCGGTTCGTCGCGCTCCTGGCCCACGGCTACGGCGAGCACCTCGGGCGGTACGACCACGTGGCCGCCGCGCTGGTCGAGCGGGGCGCGGTCGTCTCCGCCGTCGACCACATGGGGCACGGTCGCAGCGAGGGCGAGCGGGTCGTCTTCCCCGACGTCGAGCAGGTGGTGGACGACCTGCACGCCGTCGACAGCCACGTCCGCCGCGAGCACCCGGGACTGCCCGTCGTCCTGATCGGGCACTCGATGGGCGGGCTGATCTCGGCCCGGTACGCGCAGCGGTACGGCGACACCCTGGCCGCCCTCGTGCTCTCGGGCCCGGTCGTCGGCGCGTTCGCCACGGTCGACGTGCTGCTCGCCCTGCCGGAGATCCCCGACGTCCCGCTCGACAGCACCACGCTGTCGCGGGACCCGGCCGTGGGGGAGGCCTACGCGGCCGACCCGCTGGTCTGGCACGGCCCGTTCAAGCGGCCGATGCTCGAGGCCTGGCAGCGGGCCCTGGCCGCCATCGACGCCGGACCGGACCTGGGGGACCTGCCGCTGCTGTGGGTGCACGGTGGCGACGACCAGCTGGTGCCCGTGGAGGGCAGCCGGGCCGGGATCGCGCACCTCGGTGGCGGCCGGCACGAGGAGCACGTCTACCCGGGGGCCCGGCACGAGGTCTTCAACGAGACGAACGCCGACGAGGTCCTCGCGGACGTGACCGCCTTCCTCGACCGGGCGCTGGGGCAGCGCGGCTGAGCTCAGCCGCGCTGCCAGACCACCTGGAGCTCGTTGCGCTGGCCGAACCGCTCCAGGTGCGAGCCGACGACCTGCTCCACCCGCTCGAGCTCCTCGGGCCCGGGCGCGGTGGCGAGCAGCTCGAGGTTGCCCTCGTGCGCCCGGAGCAGGCAGTCGCCGACGGCGAGCACGATGCGGATGCCGTCGGCCTCCTCGCGGATCTCGCTGCGCCGGCCGAGGTGGGAGGCCAGCTGCTTGGCGTAGCGCTCCGGGGCCGCGGTGGCGACGTCGGCCCGGGCGGTCAGCGGGGCGGTCACTCGGCACCGCCGGCGGACGGGGCCTGCGGGCCGTCGGCCAGGAGCAGGTAGAGCGAGCGGCGGGTCTCGGCGAGGATCCGCGCGGCCTCGGCGCGCTGGGCGTCGGTGCCGGTGCGGGCGATCTCCTTGACCGCGTTCGGGATGCCCATCATCAGGCCGCGCAGGTCGGGGCCGGTCTCGGCGTCGCCGTCGGCGTAGGGGTCCGACCACGCGGTCCGGCCCCGGTCGACGTGGGCGCGGCCGGCCTCGGTGAGGGTGACCAGCTTGCGGCCGGCCTCGGCGGTCACGGTGACCAGGCCCTCGTCCTCGAGCTGGCTGATGGTGGGGTAGATGGCGCCGGGGCTGGGCGTCCAGCGCCCGCCGCTGCGCTCGGCGATGGCCTGCATGAGCTGGTAGCCGTGCATGGGTGCGTCGGCGAGCAGCAGCAGGACGGCGGTGCGGACGTCGCCGCGGGGGCGTCGTCCCCGTCCGCCCGGGTGTGGTCCGCCGCGACGGCCGCGGAAGGGACCGCCGGCCTCGGGGGAGCCGGGTCCACCCTCGCCGAAGCCGGGGTGGCCGCCGCGGGGGTGGTGGAAGCGTCGGGAGCCGGGGTGGCCGGCGTGTCCTCGCATCGGGTGCATGGTGTTCCTCCTGTTGTATCTGATGACAGTAACGATACATCGCTACTGTCATCCGTCAAGGTCTGCGTGGAGGAGATCCGTCGGCGTCACGCCGACGGATCTCCTCCGGGGTCGGACCCGCTCCAGCCGGTGCTCAGGGACCTCGCCGACCTCCCGGCGGTGGGGGCCGCGGCGGCGTCGGCGGCGCGACCCCGGCCAACTGACCGGGGTGCTGTCGGCGCACGGACCGAGGAGGCTGTCGGCGTGAGCGACAGGGAGATGGTCATCCACGTGCCGGACCACAGCCTGAGCCTGGGTCGGGTGGACGACGCCGTCGTCGACGCCTTCCTCGAGTGGTTCCGGCGGGCGGGTCCCGACGAGGTGTACGAGGTGGAGTCCGGCGACGGCCAGTCCACGTACGTGCAGAAGCGCAACATCACCCAGGTGCGGGTGAACCCGCACCGCTGACCGAACCGCGGGACCACGACGCGGCGGCCACCCCGAGGGGTGACCGCCGCGTCGCGGGCGGACGGCGGAGGGTCAGTCGCCGTCGTCCATGCCGCCGGGGAAGCCGTGGCCGCCACCGCGCGGGCCGGGGAGGTCGGTGCTGTTCACCCGGTCGGTGATGCGGGCCTCGATGTCGGTCAGGCGCTGGTCGGCCTCCTCCTGCGTGAGGTCGCCCTCGCTGACCTCCTCGGCGACGTGGTCGCGGGCGGCCTGCACCAGTGCGGCGACGAGGTCGTCGACCGCGACGCCCTGCGCCTCGGCGACGCTCGCCAGGCTGGCGCCGTCCTCCTGCAGCGCGGTGCGGAGTTCGTCCTCGGTCATGCCGAGCGTGTCGGCGGCGGTGTCGAGGGCGAGCCGGCCGGCGGGTCCGCCGGGTCCGCCGGGTCCGTGCGGACCGCCCAGACCTGCGTCGCTCAGCGTCGTGGCCACCTCGTCGGCCTGGTCCTGCGTGATCGACCCGTCGTCGACCAGCCCGGACAGCGCGTCGCGGATGCGGTCCTCCGACGACGTGGCGCTGGGGGCGGGGTCGTCGTCGGCCAGTGCGGGCAGGGCGACGCCGAGACCGGCCAGGGTCAGCGCCCCGGCGGCGCCGGCGATGATCAGCTTCTTGCGCACGATGTCCTCCTGTCGGCCGGACCGTCCAGCCGTTGCGGGGAGGGTCGGCCCGCTTCCTGTGCGGGACCTGTCACCGGCCCGTGGCGGACCTGTGGACGTGACGCCGGGTACACGTCCGGGTCCGGGTGCGGGGCCGAGCCGCGTCCAGCGCACTCCCCGCCGGGACCCAGGGAACCCCCAGCGGAACGGGTCACCGTGGGGGCATGCGCCGCCCGTCCCCCCGCCGCCTGTCGCTCCGGGCGCGGCTGCTCTGCGCCTTCCTCGTGCCGCTGGCCGTCGTCCTCGCGGTCGCCGGCATCGCGGCCACCACCGCACTGCGCAGCGAGCTCGTCGGGGAGGTCGACACCCGGCTCGCCGCCGCCGCCGACCGGTCCACGCACGCCGACGAGGCGCCGTGGGACGACGACCGTGGCGACGGCGGTCCCGACTGGCTGATCGCCCCCGGCCAGGGCGACGGCACGCTGGGCGCCAGCATCACCGGCGGGGTCGTCGACGCGGCCGCGGTCATCGGGACCGACGGCGGTGGACGGGAGCTGACCGGCGCACAGGCCGCCGTGCTCGCCGACGTGCCGGCCGACGGGGCCCCGCACAGCGTCGACCTCGGCGGCCTGGGGGAGTACCGCGTGGTCGCGAGCGCCACCGGCGACGGCACGGTGCTCGTCACCGGCCTGCCCCTGGCCTCCGTGCAGAGCGCCCTGCTGCGGCTGGTCGCCGTCGAGGTCCTCGCCGGGCTGCTCGGCCTGCTCGCCGCCGGCGCCGCCGCGTACGTGGTGATCGGCCGCACCCTGCGCCCGCTGCACCGGGTCGCGGCCACCGCGGGCCGGGTGGCCGAGCTGCCGCTGGCGTCCGGCGAGGTCCGGCTGGCCGACCGCGTGCCCGCGGCCGACACCGACCCGCGCACGGAGGTCGGCCGGGTGGGGGGCGCGCTCAACCGGCTGCTGGACTCCGTCGAGGGCGCGATGGCGGCCCGGCAGTCGTCGGAGACCCGGTTGCGCCAGTTCGTGGCCGACGCCAGCCACGAGCTCCGCACCCCGGTGACCTCCATCCGCGGCTACACCGAGCTGGTGCGGCGCACCACCGACCTGCCCGAGGACGCCGACCGGTCGCTGGTCCGGGTGGAGGCGGAGGCGGTGCGGATGTCCGGGCTCGTCGACGACCTGCTGTTGCTGGCCCGCCTCGACGCCGGCCGGGAGATCGTGCCCGGCACCGTCGACCTCACGGCGACCGTGCTCGACGTGGTCAGCGACGCCCACGCCGCCGGCCCGGCCCACCGGTGGCGGATCGACCTGCCCCCGGCCGCCGTCCTCGTCCCCGGTGACGGCGCCCGGCTGCACCAGGTCCTGGCCAACCTGCTGGCCAACGTGCGCACCCACACCCCGCCCGGGACGACGGCCACCACCCGGCTGCGCGCCGACGACGGCGTGGCGGTCCTCGAGGTGGTCGACGACGGCCCGGGCATCCCCGCCGAGCTGCAGCCGGGGGTGTTCGAGCGGTTCGTGCGCGGCGACGCGTCGCGGAACCGGGCCGCCGGCAGCACCGGGCTCGGCCTGGCGATCGTGCAGGCGGTGGTCTCGGCGCACGGCGGCACCGTGGCCGTCGCCAGCCGGCCCGGCCGCACCGTGGTCACCGTGCGGCTGCCGCACGCCACCGTGGAGCAACCGGACGCCGACGACAGCGACGACCCCGCCGACGAGGTCCCGGCCGTGCTCGTCCGCTAGCGCGCCAGGTGCCGGGCCAGCAGCTCGGCCAGGTGCAGCCCGCGGGAGCCGGCGAGGTCGTCGAGCTGGGTGCGGCAGGAGAAGCCGTCGGCCAGCACCACGCCGTCGTCCGGGAGGTCGCGGACGGCGGGGAGCAGCTGGTGCTCCGCGATCGCGACCGACACGTCGTGGTGGCCCTTCTCCACGCCCCAGTTGCCGGCCAGACCGCAGCAGCCGCCGAGCCGCTGCACCGTGGCACCGGCGTCGCGCAGCAGGGTCTCGTCGGGGGTCCAGCCCATCACCGCGTGGTGGTGGCAGTGCGGCTGGGCCACCACCGGCAGCCCGCCGAGGTCCGGGGGCCGCCAGCCGGGGGTCGCGGTCAGCAGCTCGGCCAGCGTCCGGGTGGCGGCGGCGACAGCCTCGGCCTCCGCGCCGGGCACGAGGTCCTTCGCCTCGCCGCGCAGCACCGCGGTGCAGGAGGGCTCCACGCCCGCGATCGGCACCCCGGCGGCGGCCAGCGGGGCCAGCGCGGCCACGGTCGAGCCGACCACCCGCCGGGCGGCGTCGAGCTGGCCGGTGGTGATCCAGGTCAGCCCGCAGCAGGTGTCGGCGCCGGGCACCTGCACCCGGTAGCCGGCGTCCTCCAGCACCGCGACCGCGGCGTGCGCGACCGCGGGCGCGAAGTGGTCGGTGAAGGAGTCCACCCACAGCGCGACCGGTGGCCCGTCGTGGGTGGCGGCCGGACGCGCGGCCCAGCCGGCGCGGAAGGTCTGGGGCGCGAAGGCGGGCAGCGACCGGCGCTGGTCCACGCCGGCGGTCCACTTCGCCAAGCGCCCGCCCAGCTTCGAGCGCATGAACCCGTTGGCGAGCGTCGGCGTGCGCGCGGCCAGGTCGGACCAGAACGGCAGCCGGCCCAGCACGTAGTGGCTGCGCGGCCGGATCCGCCGCCGGTGGCTCTGGTGCAGCACCTCGGACTTGTAGGCGGCCATGTCGACCCCGGTGGGGCAGTCGCGCGCGCAGCCCTTGCACGACAGGCACAGGTCCAGCGCCTCGTGCACCTCCGGCGAGCGCCAGCCCTCGACCGGCCCGCCGGGCGCGAGCATCTCCTGCAGCACCCGGGCCCGGCCGCGGGTGCTGTCCTTCTCCTCGCGGGTGGCGACGAACGACGGGCACATCACCCCGCCGGAGTCGGTCAGGTCGGCCCGGCACTTGCCGACGCCGGTGCAGCGGTGCACCGCGTTCGAGAAGTCGCCGCCGTCGTGCGGGTAGGCCAGCGCCAGCCCGGTGCGCAGGAGTGGCGCGTCGGCGACCCGGACGTCGGCGTCCACCGGCGCCGGCCGCACCAGCACCCCGGGGTTGAGGACGTCGTCCGGGTCGAACACGGCTTTGACCCGCTCGAACAGCGACAGCACCCGGCCGGAGTACATGGTGGTGAGCAGCTCGCTCCGGGCCCGGCCGTCGCCGTGCTCGCCGGAGATCGACCCGCCGTGCCGGGCGACCAGCGCCGCGGCGTCGGTGACGAACGCCCGGTAGGCGGCCCGGCCGCGGTCGGGCTCCCGGCCGAACGGGAAGTCGATCCGCACGTGCACGCAGCCGTCCCCGAAGTGGCCGTACGGGACGCCCTGCAGGTCGTGCTCCACCAGCAGCGCCTCGAACTCGCGCAGGTAGGTGCCGAGGCGCTCGACCGGGACGGCGGCGTCCTCCCACCCGGCGTGCGCGGGACGGCCGTCGGAGGTGCGGGCGGCCAGGCCGGCGCCGTCCTCCCGGATCCGCCAGATCGCCGCGGCCCGGGCGACGTCGGTGACCACGAGGGAGTCCACCGCGCCGGCGTCGGCCAGGACGCCGCGGGCCCTCGCCTCGACCTCGGCGACCGTGTCGCCGGTGAGCTCCACGATCAGCCAGCCGGCGCCCGCCGGCAGCTCCGGTACCGCGGCGGCCGGCACGTCGCGCAGCCGCTGCACGATCCGCTCGTCCAGGCCCTCGACGGCGGTCGGCCCGTGCGAGAGCAGGCCCGGGGTGGCGTCGGCCGCCTCGGCCATCGACGGGTAGCCGAGCACGACCAGGCCGCGGCACGGGGCGTCCTCGACCAGCCGCACGGTCGCGCCCAGCACCAGCGCGAGCGTGCCCTCGCTGCCGACCAGCGCCCGGGCGACGTCGAAGCCGCGCTCGGGCAGCAGGTGCTCCAGCGAGTAGCCCGACACCTGCCGGCCGAAGCGGCCCAACTCGGTGCGGATCGCCGCCAGGTCCCCGGCCACCAGCTCCCGCAGCCGCTCCAGGACCACCGGAGTGGCCACGTCGGCGGTCCCGAGCCGGAGGCGCTCGCCGCCGCCGGTCACCACGTCCAGGCCGACGACGTTGTCCGACGTCCGCCCGTAGCCCAGCGCCCGCGACCCGCACGCGTTGTTGCCGATCATCCCGCCGACCGTGCAGCGGTTGTGCGTGCTCGGGTCGGGCCCGAAGCGCAGCCCGTGCGGCCGCACCGCCGCCTGCAGCGCGGCCTGCACCACGCCGGGGTCGACGGTCGCCGTCTGCGCCTCCGGGTCGATCGCCCGCACCCGGGTCAGGTGCCGGCTGGTGTCCACGACCACGCCCGCCCCGACCGCGTTGCCGGCGATGGAGGTACCCGCCCCGCGGGCGGTCAGCGGCACACCGAGCTCCCGGCACACCTCGAGCACGCCGGCCAGCTCGTCGGGGTGCCGCGGCCGGACCACGGCGCGCGGCAGCACGCGGTACAGCGACCCGTCGGAGGAGTACAGCGCCCGGGCCAGCCCGGAGTCGTCGACGTCGGTCAGCCCGGCCCGCCGCAGGGCCGCCGCCAGCTCGGCGCCCTCGGCGGCGGCGGTGCGGCTCACCTCGCCGACCCTACGGCCGCGGGCGGTGCCTCCTCAGTCCGAGGCGACCATGCGGGGCACCGCCTCCCGTCCGGCCGGCGGCAGCAGCTCCATCGGCGAGGTGCAGTGCCGCAGCAGCCACCGGTGCAGGAAGTCGACGGGCCGGTGCAGGAGGCCGCCGTGCCCGGCGGTGAGCAGCAGCAGCGGCGTCGGGCAGGCCGCGGTGATGAGCCGGGCCCCGCTCACCCCCGACAGCGGGGCGTGCGAGACGTCCGCGGTCGGGTACCGCTCGGCCCAGCCGTCGGGGTCGGCGCTCCAGCCGGGCCGGCCGCTCTCCGTGTGCAGCACCGTGAGGCGCCGCTGCATCCGCACCGCCGCCTCGGCCGCCGCGATGGCGACCGGTTCGTCGTCACCGGGCTCCCGAGTCCGAGGACGGCGACCAGGGGACGGTCGGGGTCGGGGGTGGACCGCTGCCGCGGGACGACGGCGACCGCGCACGGGCTGCCGGCGGCCACCCGCTGGGCGACGGGGGCCAGCACCAGCTCGTCGGTCGCGCCGGTCGTGGCGATGCCGAGGACCAGCAGGTGCGCGTCCTCCGCGGCGCGCAGCAGCGCGGTCACCGGCGGGTCCACGACCACCTCGGTGGTGACCACGACCGAGGGGTCGGTGTGCCGGGCCACCGTGTAGGCCGTGCCGGTCAGCCGGCGGGCGGCGCGCAGGTCCGGGGTGCCCCTCGGCGCCGCCGCGCGCAGGTGCGGCGCGGCGTGCACGATCCGCAGCGGCACCCCGCGCCGGGCCGCCTCGGTGGTCGCCCAGCGCACCGCCTCCAGCGCACACGCGCCGCCGTCGCTGCCGACGACCACGGCGGAGGGGAGCGGGGGCCGGGCGTCCGGCCCCCCGGCCGGGGCGCTGGTCGGGGTCGGGGTCGTCAGGGTCACGCGGCACCTCCGTGCGGCATCCCCCGTGCAGTTCCCCGTGCACCCTCCAGGGTGCTCCCGTCGCGGGAGGGCGGGAAGAGCCGTCGTCGTCGGAGATCCGGCAGCCGGACGTCCAGCCCGCCGACACCGGAACGACATCGGATCGCCATCCTGCGGCCTCGCGGAGGGGGCAGGGTGCGCCCATGGCAGCCGATCTGTACGTGGCGGGTACGCCGGCCGCGGTCCCCGGCCGCTCGGGGGTCCTCGGGATCGCCGAGGGCGACCGGGTGGTGGGCCGGGCGCACGCGGTGTCCCGGCCCGTCGTCGACGGTCTGGCCGCCTCCGAGTGCGGCCTCCTGGTCACCGCGCTGGCCGACCTGGCCTGGCAGCGGATCGGCGAGGACGCCCGCTGCCCGGAGTGCCGCCGCATCGCCGGCTGACGGCGGCTCAGCGTCCCCCGGTGGGGAGGTGGCGGACCGCGAGGACGGCGACGTCGTCCTCCGCGCGGTCGGGGACCAGCCGGGAGAGGAGCCGGTCGCACAGCGCGTCCGGCGGCAGGCCGGCGAGGTCCACGAGGGTGTCGGCGATCCGGGCCAGTCCCTCGTCGATGCCCACCCGGCCGGCCTCGACCAGCCCGTCGGTGCACAGCAGGACGGTGTCGCCCGGGGCGACGGTCACCTCGTGGTCGCTGCGCCGCACCGGCTCGTGCGTGCCGAGCATCCGCTCGGGCGGTGTGGCCAGCAGGAGCGTGCTGCCGTCGGGCCGCACCAGCAGCGGCGGCAGGTGCCCGGCCGACGACCAGCGCAGCGTCCGGCCGCCGTCGGAGCCGGGGGCCTCCAGCCGGGCGACGAGCGCGGTCGCCAGCGTGCCGACGTGCAGGCCGGCGAGCACCCGGTCCACCCGCTCCAGGGTCCCGGCCGGGCTGTCGGGCCGGTCGTAGGCCAGCGTGCGGACGGCGCTGCGCAGCTGGGCCATCGCCGAGGCGGCCTGGACGTTGTGCCCCACGACGTCGCCGATCACCAGCAGGGTGGCGCCGTCGGGCTGCTCGAACGCGTCGTACCAGTCGCCGCCGACGAGCGCGTGCTGGCTGGCCGGCCGGTAGCGGACGGCGACGGCCAGCCCCTCGGGCTGCGGCGGTGGGGTGAGCAGGCTGTGCTGCAGGGTCTCGGCGACCTGGAGCTGCCGCTCGAACAGGCGCGCGTTGTCCAGCGCCACCGCCGCCCGGCGGGCCACCCGGACGGCGGCGGCGACCTGCGCCGGGTCGTGCGGGGGACGGTCGCCGCAGTTGACCAGCGACAGCACCCCGAAGCTCGTCCCGCGTGCCTCCAGCGGGAGGAACAGCGAGGAGGTCGGGTCCAGGGCCCGCCACGCCGCGCGCACGTGGGGGTCGGGCTGGGCCTGCGGTCCGAGCTCGCCGTCGATCTCGCGGAACTGCACCGGCTCGCCCGTGGCCAGCGCGGCTGCCAGCGACGCCTGGTCGCGGGGCGCGGTGAGCCGCCGGGAGATGTAGGTGTCGACGGCGGGGAGCAGCTCCGGATCGCGGTGGGCGATGGCCGACCGGGCGGCGGCACCGTCCTCGCCCAGGACCGTGACCGTCGCCCAGTCGGCCAGCCCCGGGACGACGAGGCGGGCCAGCTGACCGGCGGCCTCCGCCACGTCGAGGCTGCCGGCGAGCGCGTCCAGCGAGGCGGCCGGGACGCCGTCGACGTCGCCGGGCCCCAGCCGCAGCTCCAGGGCCCCGTCGGCCAGCTCGGCGGTGACGGTGATCGGTTCGCCGGTGACCGGGTGCGGACCGGACCAGGTGAGCGGCCCGCCGGCGGTGTCGGCGAGCACGTCGGCGAGGAGCGGGAGCCAGGCGGGGACGGGTGCGTCCGCGGCCGGTGTGCTCACGCTGTGGCTCCCCTCGCGTCCGCACGCCACCGCGGCGGGGACCGGTCGCAGAGGCTACGTCAGGAGGTCGCGGTCGGAACGAGGACGCGACCGACGACGAGCGTGACCAGCCCGGCGGCCACTCCCGTCAGCAGTGCCGCGCGCAGGCCGGCGGCGTCGGCGAGGACGCCGACCAGCAGCGGGCTGACGAGGAACCCGATCCGCAGCAGCCAGTTGATCACCGTCAGCCCGGTTCCCGGGCGCAGGCCCGGCAGCGCGTCGGCCGCGGCGTAGACCGCCGGCACGAGGGTGGCCACACCGAGCCCGGCGAGGGAGAACCCCACCAGCGCGGTCGCCACCGTCGGCAGCGCGAGGGCCAGGCCGATGCCCGCGGCGACGAGGGCGCCGCCCCCGCGGGCCACCCGCCGCTGGCCGTACCGGTCGACCACCCGGTCGCCGGTGAGCCGGCCGACGGTCATGGCGACCGAGAGGGCCACGAACCCGAGGCCGGCCGTCGCGGCGCCGGCGTCGAGCTCGGTGCGCAGGTACAGGGCGCTCCAGGAGGAGCCGGCGTCCTCGACGAACGCGCCGCACGCGGCGAGCACGCCGAGGGCCCCGATGCCGAGGAGCACGCTGCGCCGGCCCGGGAGCGTGGCGCCCGCTCCGGAGCCGGCCGCGGCGTCGTCCCGGTCGGCGTCGTCGGGACCGCGCAGCAGCCCGCGCGCACCGACCAGCGCGACGGCGGCGAAGACGACGGCGGTGATCCCCAGGTGGACGCCCAGCGCCAGCTCCAGCCCGGCCGCCGCGGAGCCCAGGAGCCCCCCGGTGACCGCGCCGATGCTCCAGATGCCGTGGAAGGCGTTGAGGATCGACCGCCCGTAGCGCCGCTGCACCCGGAGGCCGTGCGCGTTCTGGGCGACGTCGACCACCGCGTCCAGCGCACCCGCCACCAGCAACGCGCCGGCGAGCAGCCCCCACGACGGGGCCACCGCGGCGGCCCAGAGCGCGGCCGCCAGCCCGACCAGCCCGTACGACGCGACCCGCGCCGAGCCGAACCGGCGCATCAGCGCCGCGGCCGAGAGCGCGGCGAGCAGCGCGCCGAGCGGCAGCGCGGCCAGCGCGGCGCCGAGGGAGGCGTTGGACAGGCCGAGGCGGTCCTTCACCTCCGGCAGCCGGGGCACCAGCGAGGCATAGAGGACGGCATTGACGAAGAAGCACGTCGCGACGGCCGTGCGGGCGGCCCGGGGAGGGGCGGACAGGGCGTCGGCGGTCGGCACGCACCTAGCATCGCCTCCGTGCGCCGGCCCTTCCTCCTCCTGGCCACCCGCGCCGAGGACGAGGCCGCCGACGGCGAGTATGCGGGGTTCCTCCGCGCGACGGGGCTGGCCGAGGGCGAGCTCCGGCGCATCCGCCTGGAGGCCGGGCCGATGCCGGACCTGGACCTGGACGACTACGCCGGGGTGCTGGTCGGCGGCAGCCCCTTCACCTCCAGCGATCCGCCGGCGGAGAAGTCGGCGGTGCAGCTGCGGGTGGAGGCCGAGCTCGCGGTCCTGCTGGACCGGGTGGTGCCTGCGGACAAGCCGTTCCTCGGCGCCTGCTACGGCATCGGGACCCTGGGGGTGCACCAGGGCGGGGTGGTGGACCGCACGTACGGGGAGCCGGTGTCCTGCGTGCCGGTGACGCTCACCCCGGCCGGCCGGGCCGATCCGGTGCTGGCGGGCATGCCGGAGGTGTTCGACGCGCTCGTCGGCCACAAGGAGGCCTGCCGGGTGCTGCCGCCCTCGGCGGTGCTGCTCGCGTCCTCGCCGTCCTGCCCCGTGCAGATGTTCCGGATCGGCCGCAACGTCTACGCGACCCAGTTCCACCCGGAGCTCGACGTCGCGGGCCTGGTCACCCGGGCGCGGGTCTACCAGCACGCGGGCTACTTCCCGCCGGCCGAGCTGGACGACCTCGTCGCGCGGATCTCCCGGTCGGTGGTGACCGAACCCGGCCGGATCCTGGCCACGTTCGTCGACCGCTACCGCTGAGCGGCCCCCGGCGGGTCGACCCGCACCGACGCCAGCGCCCGGTCGAGCAGCCGGTCGAACTCCTCGGTGCCCCCGTCCGGCTGCCACGTCAGGAAGGCCGCGCTCAGGGCGGCGCCGGCCGCGCCGGTGAGCAGCCGTGCGTGCAGCGGGTCGTCGGGGACGCGGCCCTGGGCCCACGTCGCCATCGCCCGCTCGACGTAGCGGTGCGCGGACCCGGCGTACTCGGTGAACTCCGGGAAGTCGCCGACCAGCCGCCGGCGCACCGCCAGGGTCCCGTCGTCCCCGGGGATGACGAAGCCGCGGCAGATCCAGCAGAGGTCGGCCCAGGCGTCGTCGGTCCGCGGAGCCCGGTCGACCAGCTCCTGCAGCCGGTCGGCCAGCTCGGGGTCGGGGTCGAAGAGCGCCGCGACCTTCGTCGGGAAGTAGTTGAAGAAGGTGCGCCGGGAGGTGCCGGCGGCCGCGGCGACGTCCTCGACCGTGACGGCCGTGAAGCCGCGCTCGGCGACCAGCCGGATCGCGGCCGCCTGGATGCCGCGCCAGGTCTGCAGGCGGTGCGCCTCCCGGCTCGGCTCGGCCATGCCCCGGCACCCTAGGCGGTCGGCCCCCGCGACGCCCTTGCACCGGGTGCAAGGTCGCGCCTAGCGTGAGCCGGACCGCACGACGGGGACGCCGGAGGGCGGTGGGGCATGGCCCGAGGCGACACGACCAGCCGGGCGCTGGTGCTCGGTGGCGGGGGCATCGCCGGGGTGGCCTGGGAGATCGGCCTGCTGTCGGGGCTCGCGGCGCACGGCATCGACGTGCGGTCGGCCGACCTCGTCGTGGGCACGTCGGCCGGGTCCGTCGTCGGCGCGCTGCTGTGCGGCGGCCGGGACCTCGAGGAGCTCTACGCCGCCCAGCTCGAGCCCCTGCCCGCGGACGAGCCGACCGTCGACTTCGACGGGATGGCGCTGATGACCGCCATCGGCGCCGCGCTGGCCGGCACGGCGGGGGAGCAGGAGGCGCGGGCCCGCGTGGGCGAGCTGGCGCTGCACGCCGACACGGTCCCGGAGGCCGACCGCCGCTCGGCCATCGCCTCGCGGATCGGGGCACCGTCCTGGCCGGCGCAGCGCCTCGTGGTCACCGCCGTCGACACCGCCGACGGCGCGTTCACCTCCTTCGACGCCGGGTCCGGCATCGCGCTGCTCGACGCCGTCACGGCCAGCTGCGCGGTGCCCGGCGTCTGGCCGCCGATCACGATCGGGAGCCGGCGGTACATGGACGGCGGGATGCGGTCGGCCACCAACGCCGACCTCGCCGCGGGGCACGGCCGCGTCCTCGTCGTGGCCCCGGTCGAGGGCTTCGCCGACAGCCCGCTGGGGCCCGGTCTCCCCGCGGAGCTCGACACGCTCCGGCGCGACGGCGAGGTGCACCTCGTGGTCGCCGACGAGGCCGCCCGCGCCGCGTTCGGCACCAACCCGCTCGACCCGCGCACCCGGGCGCCGTCGGCCCGTGCCGGCAGAGCCCAGGCCGACGCGGTGGTCGCCGGACTCCGCGGGTTCTGGGGATGACGACCGTGTCGGTGTCCCCGGCGCCCGAGCTGGTCGAGACCGAGGTGCTCGGCACGCCGGTGTCGGTCCTCGTCGCCGCGGCCGAACGCCCGCGCGGCGTGGTGTTCGCGCTGCACGGCGGCGCCTCCGGCAAGGAGTACTTCGACCACCCCCTGGACCCGGAGCTGTCGCTGCTGCGGCTGGGCCCGGCCCTCGGCTTCACCGTCGTCGCCCCCGACCGGCCGGGGTACGTGCCCGGCGACGGCGCGGGGGCGATGCCGGCCGCCGAGCGCACCGACCTGCTCTACGCCCTGCTGGACGTCGTCCTCGGGCAGCGGGACCGCGGGGCCGGCGTCCTCGTGCTCGCCCACTCGATGGGCTGCATCTCCGGTATCCGGATGGCGGCCGATCCGCGGGGGCGGGAGCTGCTGGGCCTGGAGTTCTCCGGCACCGGGCTGCACTGGTCGCCCGAGGTGCACGAGGCCACCGCGGCCGGCGACGGGCGGCTGGGCGGGTCCTCCCTGCGCCGGCTCATCTGGGGCCACGAGGAGCTCTACCCGCCGGGCAGCCACCGGGCGGTGCGGCCGGCCGTCACCGGTCCGGCCAGCGAGGGGCCCGACATCGACGGCTGGGGCGAGGAGCTGCCGCGGCTGGCCGCCGAGGTCCGGGTGCCGACCCGGTACGCGCTGGCCGAGCACGAGGCCTGGTGGGCACCCGGCCGCGGGCCGCTGGCCGAGGTCGCCGGGTTGTTCACCGCCGCGCCGGTCGTGGAGACGGCGATCGAGACCGGGGCCGGCCACAACATCAGCCTCGGCTGGACCGCGCGCGCCTACCACCTGCGCGTGCTCGCCTTCGCCGAGCAGTGCATCGCCCGCCGGGTCGAGGGAGCCTCCGGCTGACGCCCTCGCGACGCCTCGGTCAGCGGTGGGCGAGGATCTCGTCCAGGAGGCCGAGCGGGTCGCGGGTGCGCTGCTCGGCGAAGTCGTGCAGCCAGACGCGGAACGCGGCCAGTTGCCGCGCCACGTCCACGCGGGTGCGCCAGTCGGGGTCGTCCGGCCCACCGCGGCGCGCGGTCAGGTAGCCGGCGATCCGCAACTCGTGGTCCTCCAGCGACATCCAGGGGGAGGTGCGCACCTCCTCGGCGTTGCGCACCACCCGGAACAGCACGCCCATGGGGCCCTCGTGGGCGACGATGCGCTCGCCGACCTCGCGCAGCGCCCGCCGAAGCACCTCCCGGTCGTCCAGGTCCGGCGGCGCGGCCATGACCGTCTCGACCAGCCGGTCGGCGAGGTCCTGCACGGGCGCGGCCAGGACGTCGCCCTTGGAGGGGAAGTAGCGGAAGAAGGTGCGCGGAGCGATCGCCGCCGCGGCGCAGATGTCGGCGACGGTGACCTTCTCGTACCCGTGCTCGGCGAAGAGCTGCAGCGCCGCGTCCACCGTCGCGGCGCGGGCGTGCGCCCGCTTCCGTTCGCGGAGTCCCTCCATGGCCGGCCACCTCGTCGTGCTCGACCGGCCGGGGCCGGATCTGTCGAAGGTCGTGGAAATGTGGCATGGTCTGCCGTGTGGCAGAGACTGCCACGAAGGAGCGAGATCTGACCCCACCCGGAGGACCGCGGATGCGGAGCGCGCGCCCGCGGGGGCTCCGCGGTCCCGGGTACCCGGCGGGCCCGGCCGGTCCGCGAGGGACCGGCCGGGCCCGCCGGGAGGAGTCGGCGGTCCGCCGCCGTCCCGTCAGGACTGCACGGGACGACGGCGGACCGATCGGTGCTCTCCGGTCAGCTGATCGCCTCGCCGCAGAACGGCTCACCGTCGTTCAGCGGGACGAAACCGTCACCCTCGAGCTGCAGGTAGAACGAGCACTGCTCGTCGTAGCTCGACGTGCTCTGCGGGATGGGCTGCGGGTAGAGACCGTCGGCGTCCCAGTCGTCGGTCTGCTGGAGCGTGGAGATCAGACCGGCCTGGTCGGTGTCGCAGCCGGCCTTCTCGAGGCCGTAGAGGAACAGGGAGGCGCCGAACCAGCCCTGGCTCTCGTAGAACCCGGGGATGCCGGACTCGTTGCCCTGCTCCATGAGCGCGGCGCTGAGCTCCTGGGTCGCGGGGGTGTCGTTCTCGACCGGGACGAAGGCGTTGGAGAAGATCACGCCCTGCCCGATCTGGACGGCGACGTCGGAGCCGAGCAGGTCGGCGCCGTAGCCGGTCGGCGAGATGAAGATGCCGTCCCAGCCGGCCTGGTGCAGGCCGGCGACCAGCGCGAGCGAGGTGTCGAAGTTGATCGTCGTGTAGACCGCGTCGTCACCGGACTCCATGATGCCGAGCACCAGCGGGCCGACGTCGGTGCTGCCGAACTGGACGCTGTTGTTGGTGTAGCCGACCTCGAGTCCGGCCGCCTCGATCGACGCCTGGCCGCTCTCCAGTCCCGCCTGCGAGCTCGGGCTCACGTAGGCGATGCCGGCGACCTTGGTGGCGCCCTGCTCCTTGAGGAACTCGCCCGCGCCGCTGAAGACCGTCTCGTAGTCCGGCACCAGGCCGGTGTTGAAGAGGTTGTTGTCGGGGTCGCTCCACTCCCCGGCGCCGTCCCAGGCCCCGCCGAAGACCGGCACGTCGCTGGCCTGACCGGTCAGGTAGGGCGAGGCGCCGTAGAAGAAGGCGCTCACGTTGATCATCGCGAAGACGTCGTCCTGCTGGACGAGCTTCTGCGCCCCGGACAGGGCGCCCTGGGCCGACGACGTGTCGTCGGCCTGGACGATGTTGATCTCGACGTCCTTGCACTCGCCGTCGTAGGAGTCGAACCGGGCCTGAGCGCCGCGGATGGAACCCGCCGCCGCGGCCGCACCGGGGCCGCTGAGCGAGGTCAGGATGCCGACGTCCACCGGGCCGTCGGCGCGGGTGCCACCACTGTCGCTCCCACCGCCGCTGCTGCCCGAGTCCTCGTCGTCGCTGCCGCACGCGGACAGCACCAGCGCGACCGAGCACGCGATGCCGACCGCTGCCATTCCTCTTCTGCGCATTCCTTGGAGCTCCCATCGGAACGAAGGTTGTCGAACGATCGCAGGACCGCCTGGCGCACCATGCACCCTCCTGTGGTCCGTGTCACTAGGTGCCAGGAGCTCCCTAACGTCTGCTCCGGAGATCGTTACAGCGCTGTGATCTGGTTCACTTCTCGCGGCAGAGACTGTCAGGAGACGCGGAACGGCCCGGCCGGTCCTCGAGGGACCAGCCGGGCCGTCCGGTACTGCGGAGTCCGGTCAGTCGACCGGGTCACCGCAGAACGGCTCGTCGCTGAGCGGCACGAAGCCGTCACCTTCGAGCGTCAGGTAGTACGAGCACTGCTCGTCGACCGCCGTGGTGCTCTGCTTGACCGGCGTCGGGTAGAGGCCGTTGCCGTCCCAGTCGTCGGTCTCCTGGAGCGTCGAGATCAGGTTCGCCTGGTCGGTGTCGCAGCCGGCCTGCTCGAGGCCGTAGAGGAACAGGTCGGCGCCGAACCAGCCCTGGCTCTCGTAGAAGCCCGGGATGCCCGACTCGTTGCCCGCCGCCTGGAGCGCCGTCTTCATCTGCTCGGTGGCCTCGGTGCCCACCTCGACCGGGGTGAAGGCGTTGGAGAAGATCACGCCCTGCCCGATCTGGACGGCCGGCTCGGAGGCCAGCAAGTCCGCGCCGTAGCCGGTGGGGGAGACGAAGGTGCCCTCCCAGCCGGCCTGCTTCAGCCCGGCCACCAGCGCGAGCGAGGTGTCGAAGTTGATCGTCGTGTAGACCGCGTCGGCGCCCGAGTCGAGGATGCCGAGGACCAGCGGGCCGACGTCGGTGCTGCCGAACTGCACGCTGTTGTTGGTGTAGGCGACGTCGAGGCCGGCGTTCTCGATGGAGGCCAGGCCCGCCTCCAGGCCCGCCTGCGAGCTCGGGCTCACGTAGGCGATACCGGCGACCTTGGTCGCGCCCTGCTCCTCGAAGAAGTCCCCGTAGGACGTGTACACGGTGTCGTAGTCCGGCACGACGCCGGAGTTGAACAGGTTGTTGTCCTCCCCGTTCCACTGGTCCGCGCCGTCCCACGCCCCGCCGAACACCGGCACGTCCGCGGCCTGACCGGTGAGGTAGGGCGCAGCGCCGGCGAAGAACGGGCTGATCGTCAGGATCGAGAACACGTCGTCCTGCTGGACCAGCTTCTGGGCGCCGGCCAGCGCGCCCTGCGCGCTGGTGGTGTCGTCGGCCTGGACCAGCTCGAAGTCCAGGTCGCCGGCGCAGCCCTCGCCGGCCTCCTCGTAGGCGGCGAACCGCGCCTCCGCGCCACGGATCGAGCCCTGGGCCGCGGTCGCGGCCGGGCCGCTCAGCGACGTCAGGATGCCCACCTTCAGGGTGCCGCCGCCCTCGCCGCCACCGCCCCCGCCGCCGCCGGACTCCTCGTCGTCGCTGCCGCAAGCCGACAGGACGAGCGCGGTCGCACACGCCATGCCCATCAGCGCCACGCCTCTTCTGCGCATACCTCGGTGCCTCCATCGAATGAAAGTTGTCGAACGATCACAGGATCGCCTCCGGCACCATGCACGACCCTGTGGTGGGTGTCACCGGCGAAGGGCCGAACTACGCGGCAGTCACTGCCAGATCGTTACCTCCCCGTGACGAACGGCGGGTCCGCTCGGCGAGGCCGGGAGGTCCGTCGACGGGGCCTCCGAGAGGGGGTGTGCAGCGGTCTGACCTGCTGAGCGACGCGTCGCAGTCGAGCCCGGGAGGTCTCGGATCGTGACCCAGACCACGCAACACGCGTAGAGGTGTTGACGTGCATCGAACAGTCCAGCACCCTCGGCGCCATCCTGTGTGATGTCGGCGGGGCATTGGTCGTGCCGGCACACCGTTACTCCCGGTTCTATGGAGTCGATGTGCTCTCGTACGTCCTCGCCGGCCTGGGCCTCGGGTCCATCTACGCGATCGCGGCCGGCTCTCTCGTCATCACCTACGTCGCCTCCGGCATCTTCAACCTGGCGTTCGCGGCCATGGCCTACTCGGTCGCGCGCTTCTACTACTGGCTCCTCGTCGAGGAGGGCTGGGGGATCGTCCCCTCGGCGGCCGTGTCGCTGTTCGTCTTCGCGCCGGCGCTCGGGATGTTCCTGTACGCGGTGCTGTTCCGGCACCTGCGGCTGAGGTCGACGCTGATCAAGCTGATGGCGACGGTCGGCCTCTCGGTCGCGCTGCCGCCGCTGATCCAGCTGGTCCTCGAGCAGCCGACCAACACGCAGGCGCCGGGTCTCGCCCCGCGCCCGCTCGACGTCTTCAAGGTGTTCGGCTCGACGATCAACGCCGACCAGCTGGCCACCTACATCGGCCTCGTCGTCGTCCTCGTCGTCGGCGTGGGGCTGCTCCGGTTCACCAGCGTGGGGCTCAAGGTCCGCGCCCTGGTGGACTCCGAGGCGCTGACCAGCCTGAGCGGGACCAGCCCGGGCAAGGTGTCGCTCGGCGTCTGGGCGGCCAGCGTGACCCTCGCCGGGCTCGCCGGGATCCTGCTGGCGCCGACCCAGGGCCTGTCGGTCCAGTCGATGACCTTCCTGATGTCCGCGGCCTTCGCCGCGGTCGTCGCGGCGAAGCTGCGCAGCCTGCCGCTGGCGGTGGGCGTCGCGCTCCTCATGGGCGTCACCACGAACGTGCTCGAGAAGTACATCGACCCCTCGAGCACCTTCGGCGCGGTCATCAAGCCCGCCATCCCGTTCATCTTCATGCTGCTGTTCCTGCTCTACTACGCCCTCCGCGGGCAGGCCGGCGACCTCGTCGCCGGTGGCGCCCTGGACCGGGCGATCGCCACGCAGGGCGGTGACCCGAGCGTCGTCTCCGCGGTCGCCGGTGGTGGTTCCAACCGGCGGTTCCTCAACCCGGGCCTGCTCGCCGGGGTCATCGTCATCGGCATCTTCGCGATGCTGCCGGGCATGCTCGACAAGTTCTGGTCGGGTCTGCTCGCCGGCGGCGTCGCGCTCGCGATCGCCCTGCTGTCGTACACGCTGGTCGTCGGTGAGGGCGGCATGGTCTGGCTGAGCCAGATCACCTTCGCCGGCGGTGGCGCGGTCCTGTCGGCCGAACTGGTCCGCAACTGGGGCTGGGAGCCGCTCGTCGCCGTCCTGGTCGCGGCCGTGATCATCGTGCCGGTCGGGGTGGTCATCGGGTTGCTGACCATCCGGCTGGGCAACCTCTACATCGCCCTCGTGACGCTGACCTTCGGCTCGCTGATCACGACCCTCGTCTTCCGCCGCGACCCGTACTACAACTTCGGCTCGGGTCAGCCGATGCCGCGGCCGGAGTACGCGACGACGAACGACGACTTCACGTACCTGGCGCTGGCGGTGTTCTGCATCCTGGCGATCCTGATCGTGAACGTGCGGCGGTCGACCGCGGGCCTGGCGATGAGCGCGGTCCGGTTCAGCGAGAGCGGCGCCAAGACGCTCGGCATCAGCGTCGTCCAGACGAAGGTCCTCGTCTCCGGCCTGGCCACGTTCACGGCCGCGGTCGGCGGTGGCTTCATCGCCATGAACGCCGGCTCCACGCTGCCGGACTCGTTCGACCCGGCCGTCGGGCTCGTCTGGCTCGCCGTGCTGGTGACCATGGGCGCGCGGTCGAACATCGCCGCGCTCATCGCCGGCGCCCTCTTCGTGCTGATGCCGCAGATCTTCCAGATCTACATCTCCACGGATCTGGGCGACGTGCCGACGATCCTCTTCGGGCTCGGCGCGCTGGGTCTGGCCCTGCACCCGGAGGGCACCGTCGTCCAGGTCGGCAACAACATCATGAGCCTCTACCGGAAGCTGTTCGGGCGGAGCGACCCCGACCCCGAGGCCCCGGTCCCCCCGGGCACCCCCGGCGCCGCGCTCCCCGACCGCGACGAGGCCGACAACCCCCTGCTGACGCCCACCGCCCGCGGTGGGTCGGCGACGATCCCCGCTGGAGGACAGGCATGAGCACCGCACTGCACGCGGCCGACGCGACGGTGCCGGGCACCGAGGTCCCGCGCCTGGAGGCCCGCGGCGTGACCGTGCGCTTCGGCGGGCTGGTGGCGAACAAGGACGTCGACCTGGCGGTCGGCAGCCAGCAGATCGTCGGTCTGGTCGGCCCGAACGGCGCCGGCAAGAGCACGCTGTTCGCGGTGCTGTCCGGTCTGCTCAAGCCGACTGCGGGCCGGGTGTTCATGGACGGCGACGACGTCACCGGGACCTCGGCGCAGAAGCGGGCGGCCCGGGGGCTGGCCCGCACCTTCCAGCACCCGGAGCTGTTCTCCTCCCTGACGGTCCGCGAGCACCTGGTGATCGCCTACCGGATGAAGAACGCCAAGAGCCGGATCTGGACCGACCTGGTCAACTTCCGCGGTTTCGCGAACTCCCCGAAGGCCGAGGACGCGCGGGTCGACGAGCTGATCGACTCGCTGCAGCTCGGGGCCATCCAGCACCGGCCGGCGGCGGGCCTGCCGCTCGGTTCGGCCCGGCTGCTGGAGATCGCCCGGGCCCTGGCGCGGGAGCCGCGCGTGCTGCTCCTGGACGAGCCCTCGTCGGGCCTCGACGTCCGGGAGACCGAGGAGGTCGCGGAGGTGCTGAAGTCCGTCGTCCGCGACCACGGCGTCTCGCTGCTGATGGTCGAGCACGACGTGGAGCTGGTGCTCGGCATGTCCGACGCCGTCCACGTGCTCGACTTCGGCGTCAAGATCGCCGGCGGCACGCCCGCCGAGGTCCGGCAGGACCCCGCGGTCCGCGCCGCGTACCTGGGCGAGGAGATCGAGAAGCCCGCCGTCCAGCAGGCCGAGTCCGAGATCGAGCAGGGGGAGCTGGCGTGACCACGAGCGAGTCGGTGTCGGTGCAGTCGGAGCCGGCGGTGTCGGGGTCGCTGCTGCGGGTGGAGAACCTGGCGGTCCGCTACGGCGCGGCCCAGTCGCTGTTCGACGTCAGCATCGACGTCCCGGTGAACAGCGCGCTGGCCGTGCTGGGGTCCAACGGCGCCGGCAAGAGCACGCTGGCCCGGGCCCTGTCGGGTCTGGTCCCGTCCTCCGGCGGCAAGGTCTGGTTCGACGGCAAGGACATCACGAAGGCCTCGCCCACCAAGATCCGCCGGGCCGGGTTGGTGCACCTCCCGGAGGGCCGGGGTGTGTTCCCCGGGCTCACCGTCCTGGAGAACCTGCGCATGGCGCTGTCCACGCAGCGCACGGGCAAGGAGGAGAGCCTGGACCACGCGTTCGAGCTCTTCCCGGTCCTCGGCCAGCGGCGCAAGCAGCTCGCCGGCACGCTCTCCGGCGGGGAGCAGCAGATGCTCTCCCTCGCCCGGGCGCTCATGGTGTCGCCGAAGCTCGTGATCGCCGACGAGATGTCGCTGGGCCTGGCGCCCAAGCTCGTCGACCTGGTGTTCGAGAGCCTGGCCAAGATGCGGGAGGCCGGCATCGCCGTCCTCATGATCGAGCAGTTCGCCAGCCGGGCGCTGAGCTTCGCCGACCAGGCGATCATCCTGCAGCGCGGCAGCGTGACGTGGTCCGGCCGCGCCGAGGACGCCGGCGAGGAGCTGCTGCACGCCTACCTGGGTGGCGCGACGGCTGCCTGATCCGACGGCACGACGACGGCCCGCCGGGGGAGCTCTCCCGGCGGGCCGTCGTCGTGCCGTGCCCACGTCCCGGGAGGGGCTGCTCTGGTAGGCCTTACGGGACGTCGCGCCGGGAGAGCTGCCCGGTGCCTGTGATGCCGAGGAGGCGTCCATGCCCTCGATCGACACGTCCGGTGGCCGGCGGCGGCCGCCGTTCGACGCCGCCCGTGCCGAGGCGGCCGTGCGGGAGCTGCTGCTGGCCGTGGGGGAGGACCCCGACCGGCCCGGTCTGCGCGACACCCCCGGTCGGGTCGCCCGCGCGTACGCGGAGACCTTCGGCGGCCTCGACCAGGACCCGGCGGAGATCCTGGCGACCACCTTCGAGGAGGACCACGACGAGCTCGTCCTCGTGAGGGACATCCCGATGTACTCCACCTGCGAGCACCACCTGGTCCCCTTCCACGGCGTGGCGCACATCGCGTACATCCCCAGCGAGGACGGGCGGGTGACCGGCCTGTCGAAGCTGGCCCGGCTGGTCGACGTCTACGCCCGCCGGCCCCAGGTGCAGGAACGGATGACCCGGCAGATCGCCGACGCCCTGCACGACGTGCTCAAGCCGCGCGGCGCCCTCGTGGTGATCCAGGCCGAGCACCTCTGCATGGGCATGCGGGGCATCCGCAAACCCGGCGCGGTCACCACCACCTCCGCGGTCCGCGGCCTCTTCCGCGACAGCGCGGCCACCCGGGCCGAGGCCATGTCGCTGGTGCTGGGCCGATGAGCGGGTTGGGCGGGGGGCCGAAGAGCCAGCGCCGCGGCCGGGCCATCGCCATGACCGCCGAGGAGGTCGACGGCTTCCTCGGCACGGAGCGGACCTGCCGGGTGGCGACGGCCGGTGGCGACGGCCGGCCGCACGTCGCCCCGCTGTGGTTCGTCTGGGACGGCGGTGCGCTCTGGCTGAACTCCCTCACCCGCAGCCAGCGCTGGACCGACCTGGTCCGCGACCCCCGGGTGGCGGTCGTCGTCGACACGGGGGTGGAGTACACCGAGCTGAGGGGCGTCGAGATCACCGGCCGGGCCGAGCCGGTGGGAGACGTGCCGCGCAGTGACGCCGACGACCCGGAGCTGGCCCCGGTCGAGCGGGCGTTCGCGCTCAAGTACGGCGGCACCGACACCTACGTCCCGGACGGGCGGCACGCCTGGCTGCGGATCATCCCGGAGAAGCTCGTCAGCTGGGACTTCCGGAAGCTGGGTGCCCCCCGCGGCTAGGGGGCGAAGACCGAGCTGAGCGCCGCGGCCACCTCGCGGTGGCCGGCGACCAACCGGCACCGGCCGCGACCCGCCCGGGCCAGGTCGCGACCCAGGTCGACGTCGTCCTCGCCGGTGGTGTCCAGCATGACGTCGAGCCGGGGCAGGCGGGCGGCGACCAGCCGCGGGTCCGGGCCGGCGTTGTGCACGCAGTCCGACAGCAGCAGCACCCGCCCGTCGCGGGCGGGGACGCCGGACAGCTGGGCCGCGGCGGTCTCCAGCGCGAAGGAGACGTTGGTCAGCCCCTGGGCCGGCATGCGGACGAGCAGGTCGAGCACCTTCGCCGGATCGGCCGGCTCGCCCATCCGGACCAGCACCGCGGCGTCGGACCAGAACGCGACGACCGACAGCCGGTCGCGGGCGAGCTCCCCGGCCAGCGCGCCGACGGTCGCGGCCGCCGTGCGGATCCGCTCGCCGCGCATCGACCCGGAGACGTCGACCACGAGGACCACGGACCGCCGGCGGCGCACCCGCTCGCGGACGATCACGTCGTCGTCGTCGGGCAGGGGCTTGGTGACGAGCGCGTCGAGCGTGCGCTCCAGGTCGAGCTCGTCGGAGCCGCCGCTCCACGGCAGGCTGGTCAGCTCACCGACCCCGCGGCGGGGCCGGCGCTCCCGTGGCGGCCGGGCCACCGCGAGCCGTCGGGCGATCTCCCGGGCGCGCTGGCGCACCCGTGCCTCGGCCGCGTCGGCGGCGGCGAGGTCGGCCAGGGCGATGACCGTGCCCTCCTCGTCGGTGGCGCCGCGCGCCGTCCGGCCCGGGGGAGTGGCCCCCTGCTTCATCCGCCGGCGGTCCCCACCGGTGAGCGTCAGCCCACCGCCGCCCGAGCTGGGCGTGAACAGCGACGGCTGCTCGGTCAGTTGCTTGGGCTTGCGCTTCAGCGGCCGGCCGCCCCGCGGCGACTCGCGCCGGTTCCCGCTCCGCCGCTCGACCGGTGAGTCGGCGGCGATCGTCCTTCAACCGGGGTCGGCCGCCGAGGGCAGCAGCAGGAAGTGGTCCTCCCAGATCTCCCGGAGCACGTGCTCGGGGGTGGACTCCAGCGCCTCGTCGAGGAAGATCCGCCCCGACAGCGCCAGCATCAGCGCGTCGAGCACCACCGCCGTGTACTCCTCGGGCAGGCCGCGCGGCGGCGCGACCGACGGCTCGTCCGGCAGCGGGACGGCCCGCATGGTGGCCAGCTGGGCGGCGACGAGCGCGAGGTCGATCGCCCCGCGCACGCTGCTGCCCTGGCGGACGTCGTCGCGCTCGCGGGTGGCCCGGGTGAGGGCGACGGCGTCGGCGATCAGCCGGGGCGACTCGATGCCGGTGCGCCGGCCGACGATGCCGCGCTCGGCCTCGGCGTCCTGGTAGTCGATGGCCAGCCGGCACAGCCGGTCGTACACCGACGTCGACAGGCGCGTGGTCCCGATGTTGTCGTAGGGGTTCATCGACGCGACGACCCGGAACGAGGGCAGGGCCTCGACGGTGCCGACCCGGGGGACGGTGATGCGCCGCTCGGCCATGGCCGTGAGCAGCGTGTTGAGGGTGTCCTCCGGAGCGCGGTTGAACTCCTCGACGTAGAGGAAGCCACCGGACCGCATGGCGTCGACCAGGGGGCCGGCCACGAAGTTGTCCGCGGTGTAGTCCTCGCGCAGCACCCGCGCGGGACTGTGGTGTCCCACGAGCCGCGTGGGCGTCAGGTCTGCGTTCCCCTCGACGAACAGCAGCGGGATGCCCCACTCGGTGGTGATCGAGCGCAGCAGCGTCGACTTGGAGGTGCCGGGCGGGCCCTCGAGGAGCACGTCGCGGCCGGCGGAGACGCTGGCCAGCAGCAGGTCGAGCTCGCGGTCGCGGCCCACCAGGTGGCGGGCGACGCGCCGGCGGATGTCGCGGACCGAGGCACCGTCGGCGCCGGCGACACGGGACCCCGTGATGACGGTGTCCCCGCCCGGGAGCCCGGCCCCACGGTCGCCCGGGAGCACCTCGTCGGGTCGCTCGGCCGCTGTCGCCACGGATCCTCCTCGCTCGGGCGCGGCCGTTGTCCCGGTCGCCGTCCCAGGCCATGTTATGACTTGTATCGAAAGGCTCACCGGAGGGCGGCGTTCCGGAGGGGCCTCCCCTGATCCGCCTGCGAGGCACCATGACCGGTGAGACCAGCGGCGGGCTCGCGACTGTGGTGCCCCCGTCGCCGCTACGGCCGATGGAACTGCTGCGGATCCGGCCGTTCGCCGTCCTCTACGTGAACGCCACCGTGATCTTCCTCGGCGTGATGGCCCAGACCATCGCCCGGGGATGGCTCGCCTTCGAGCTGACCGGGTCCAACGCCGCGCTGGGCGGCGTCCTGCTGGCCTTCGGCGTCGCGATGCTGGTGGCGACCCCCTGGGGCGGGGTCGCGGCCGACCGGCTGCCCAAGCGGCTGGTGCTCCAGGTGTCGATCGGGATGCTCGCCGCCTCCAGCGCCTGGATCGGGCTGGCGGTGGCGTTCGACGTCGTCCAGTACTGGATGCTGCTCGGCTCCTCGATGATCCAGGCGGCCGCGTTCGCGCTGTTCGGGCCCGCCCGCATGGCGTTCCTGGCCGAGGTGCTGCCGGACGGCTCGTTGCCCGGCGCCGTCTCCATGCTCCTGGTCAACAGCGAGATCAGCCGAGTGGTGGGGCCCGCGGTCGCCGGGGTGCTGGTCGGGTCGGTCAGCTTCGGCATCGAGATGGTGTTCCTCGCCAGCGCCGTGCTCGCGGCGGTCGGCCTGGTCATGACCGGTGCCCTGCCGGCCGGGCGGGGGAGCGACGAGGGGCCGACGACGTCACCGTGGGAGGAACTGGCCGACGGGTTCCGCTACGTGGCCGGCCGGTCGGAGCTGTCGGCCCTGCTGCTCTGCGGCTTCGGGGTCGTCATGGCCGGGATGCCCTACCTCGCCTTCCTGCCCACGGTCGCCAGTGACCTGTTCGGGCTGGGGTCCGCGGGCTACGGCGTCCTGTCCGCGACGTCGGCGATCGGAGCCGTGACGGTCGGCGTCTTGATGAGCAGGCGGTCGTACCGTGGCTCGCAGACCAGGGTCTTCGTCATGGCCGGCTTCGCGTTCGGGCTGGGGGTCGGTGCGCTCGCGCTCGCCCCGGTGTTCTGGGTCGCCGTTCTCGTCCTGCTGGCCATCGGCGGGGCCAGCCTCGCCTTCCAGACGGCCAACCAGTCCCTGCTGCTGGGCCTGTCGGACATGGCCTACCACGGCCGGATCCAGGGCCTGATGATGCTGAGCTTCGGGGCGTTCGGCATCGCCGCGCTCCCGCTGGGCGCCCTCGCCGACGCGGTGGGGCTGCGCTGGGTGCTGGGCGGGATGTGCGTCGTCGTCCTGACCGTGATGGCGGTCTTCGCGCTGTTCACCCGCGGCCGGCTGGCCCGCGAGGACGTGCTCCGCGACCTCGGCTAGCGGGCGGGCGGGCGCCAGTCGACCCCGGGCAGCGTCGCGGTCCAGGACTCCACGATGCGGCCGCCCTCGAGCCGGTGGATGGTCAGCCACGTCACCACCGACATCTCGCCGGTGTCCAGGTTGATCCCCCGGGTGGTCGCACGGGTCCACACCCGGTCGCCCTCGGCCACCTGGTCCTCGACGGTCGTGGACGCGTCGTGCAGCAGCCGCCAGGCGGACGCGAGCTCGCGCTTGAACTCCTTGCGGCTCACGGCGCGGGTCCCCGCGGAGGAGTGCCGCACGTAGGGCTCGCCGATCAGCTCGTCGACCACCGCCGGGTCACGCCGGTGCCACAACCCGTCCCAGTAGCGGGCGACGACGTCCCGCGGCTCCGACTCCACGCCGGGAGCCTAGGGGCTCCCGGCGCGGGGCCGGCGGGGTGCTCAGCCGGCGAAGGGGTCGCCGTGGATCTCCTCGGTGCTCAGGAAGATCGGCGCGTTGAACGAGTCCTCCGGGTCGGTCATCAGGAGGGTGTCGCGGAGCCGGGTGGAGCGGACGCCCTGCTTGGTGAGCCACGCCTCGGCGGAGTCGAGGTCGGTGACCTTGAACCGGAGGCTGTAGATCATGTTGCCCCACTGGGCGACGTGGCGGCCGAGGTCGGAGTCGGCCGACTGCGGCTCGGCGATCTGCAGGAGGCAGTCGCCCAGCTGGAGCGTGGCGTACTTCGCCTGCAGGTCGGGGTCCACGCCGTGCTCGATCGGGATGGCCTGGAACTCGTCGACGTAGGTCTCGACGGCCTTGTCCAGGTTCTTCACGCCGAGGGTCACGTAGGTGAAGCGCTCGATGGTGAGCGGGTGCGACTGCCACATCTTCTGCAGCGACGACCAGGTCTCCTCGTCCCGCGGGTCGTTGGGCATGTCGTGCATGCACAGCTCGACCATGAGCCCGTAGGTGTCGCGCGGGCTCGGGTAGCAGTAGCCGAGTTCGGGCGTCGCCTTCTCGACCTTCCCGCCGCCGGGACGGCCGATGTAGATGCCCTGCGACACGAGGCGGTCGACCAGCCCACCGAGGTCGTCGACCTTGTAGCCCACCGAGTGCAGGTGGGTGCCGAACTTCGTGAAGAACTTCCCGACCGGCAGCTCCGGGTTCACCGGGTGCGCCGGCGCCATGGTCTCGATGCACAGATCCGAGATCATGAGCAGCGTGGCGTGCCGGTCCTCGACCTCGAGGTAGTTCGGCTCCTCGATGCCCATGTAGACGAAGCCGCCGAAGACGCGCTCGTAGAACTCGCGGAGCTTCTGGGCGTCGTCGGCCATGTGGACGACGTGCACCATCTGACCGAGGCCGAAGTCCCCGGTGACCTTCACCTGCTTCTTCACTGCTCGTTCCTCTTCCTCGTCGTGAGCTGGTCCGTCGTCGCCGGTCGCGTCGCGGAGCGGTGGTCGTGTGCGTGCGCCCCGGAGCCGCTCAGGCGTCGGCGGCGGCGAACCACTGCAGGTCCGGCGGGTTGTCCGTGGTGTCCATGGCGTCGGTCATGCGCAGCCGCCCCGCGGCGCCGGCGGCGCCGAGCTGCCCGGCCGCGGTGGCGACGTCGGCGTCCCCGAGCTCGTACACCGCGAGGTACCGGGGTGCGCCCCCGCCGCCCTGCAGGTCGACCTGCCGGTAGCGGTGCACCGCCGTGATCGACGGGATGGCGGCGCGGACGTCCGGGATGTGGATCCCGTCGTACCACTTCTCGTAGTCGGCGTCCCTGCCGGGCGTGGCGCTGCTGTAGGCGATCATCAGGCCCTGGGCCATGGCGGTGCTCCTCGGGGTGCCGGGGTGGGAGGGGGACCCCGCGCGGCCGAGGACGGCCCCGCGGGAGGCGGTACGGGGACTCAGTGGCGGAGCACGGCGACCTCGACGGTGCCGGCGGGAGCGCCCGGTCGCGCGACGGGCGGCCCGGGATCCGGGCGGGGGCACAGGGCCACGGGGGGTCCGGACGACGGCACGGCCCACCTCGCTGTCCTGACCAGGCGCCCGCCTGCTCCGGAGGTGGCGCTCTCCCGAAGGTAGACGAGCAGGTGGAAGATCGTAAATACTTCGAACCGACGACGTGGGTCACACTGCGTCGCCTCGCGGCCGGCCCCGACCGGTGCTGTGCCGCCCCCCGGCTGCCGCGCTCCCGCGCGGGGAGCCCCGAGCGTTCGGAGTCGCCGGTGTCGATGGAGTCGGAGCGGCTGACGGTGCTGCCCCCGACGCCCCGGCGTCCGGGGGTGACGAGCGCGGACGTGGCACGGCTGGCCGGTGTCTCGCGCTCCACCGTCAGCCACATCCTCAACGGGCAGGTCACCCGCTTCTCCGAGGAGACGGTGGAGCGGGTGCGGGAGGCCGTGGCCCAGCTCGCGTACGTGCCGTCGGCGGCCGGCCGCTCGCTGGTCCTCGGGCGCAGCGACCTCGTCGTGCTCGCGGTGCCGAACACCACGCTGACCAACGTGCAGGACATCATCGAGGCGATCGCCGCCGATCTCGACGACGTCGGCTACAGCGCGGTGGTGCACTTCGACCGGGGTGGTGGTCCTGCGGGCAACCTCAGCCGGCTGCGTCACCTCGTCGAGACGCTGCGGCCGGCCGGTCTGGTGGACCTCGGCAGCCTCTCCCCGGCCGACCTCGATGCTCTCGAGGAGCAGGGCTGCCCGGTGCTGTCGCCCCGGCCCCGGAACGTGCACGGGGTGGACGAGGGGAACTTCGCGATCGCCCGCGCCCAGGCCGAGCACCTCATCGAGCGGGGCTTCCCCGAGCTGGCCTACGCCTACCTCGACGACCGGCGCGACGACCCGTTCGGCCGGATGCGCGCGACCGTGGTCGCCGACGTCTGCGCCGAGGCCGGGCTCCCGGAGCCGGCGAGGATCAGCGTGCCGCTGCGTGCGGCCGACGCCCAGACCGCGGTCTGCGACCTCCTGCGGACGCGGGGCCGGCCCGTCGGGATCGCCTGCTCCAACGACGAGGTCGCCGTGGCGGTCACCTTCGCCGCGCTGGCGCTCCGGGCGGCGGTCCCCGGGGACGTCGGGGTGGTCGGGGTCGGTGGGGGCAGTGTCGGGCAGCTGGTGGAGCCCCGGCTGAGCACCGTCACCTTCGACGTCCGCACCTCGGTGAGCTCGATCCGGCAGGCCATCCGGCAGGCCCTGGGCGGGAGCCAGGAGCCGGCGGTCAACGACTTCGACGACACCTTCAGCGTGCTCCAGGGCGCGACGACCTGACCTCCGCGGTCCGGCGGCCGACGGCCCTACCGAGCCGTTTCCGGTAACGCTGGCACAAAGTGCCACGTGACCGTTGACACGTGTCACCGGGCTCCGTACGGTCGCCGTGGCCGGGTGATCCGGCCCACAGCGCCGGGTCTCCCGGCGAGGTGCGCGCTGGCGAGGAGGCTGGCCGATGTGGGCAACTGAGGACTACGACGTCGTGGTCGTCGGGTTCGGCACGGCCGGTGCGGCCGCCGCCCTCGAGGCGGCCCGCTCGGGTGCCCGCGTCCTCGTCCTGGACCGCCGCGGCGTCCGCGTCCGGCCGGTCCTGCCCACCACGCCCGGCCGGGAGCGGGCGCTCCGGGTCGGTCGCCGGCTCCGCTCGCGCCGTGGCCCGGCGGTGCCCTCGCCGGCCGCGCTGCGCGCCGACGCCGTGGCCGCCGGGGTCGAGGTCCGCCGGCACACGGCGGTCCACGAGCTCGTCGTCGAGGGCGGCCGGGTGACCGGTGTCGGCTTCGCCGCCGTGGACCCGCGCAGCGTGCCGGGTGCCCGCTACTGGTGGCTGGACCGGCTGAGTACGTGGGCCGCGCGACCGTCCGCGCGTCTCTCGCGCATGCTGCGCCGTACCGCCGAGTCGGTCTGGCACGACGCCGCGACGGTCGGCACGGTCTCCGCGCCGGCAGTGGTACTGGGCGCCGCCCGTGCCGAGTGGGACTTCGTCGGACCGGCGGTCTGGGCGGCCGGCGTCGTCCCGCGGCCCGCCGTCGGCGCGGTCCGCCGCCGGCTCAGCCTGGTCGGCACCAGCGCCTCCGTGCCCACCCCCGAGCTGCAGGTGCGGGCCTGGTGCGCGCGCGAGACCGGCGCCGGCACCTGCGCCGAGGCGCTGGCCGAGCTCCGGGTCGACCCGGCGACCGGCCAGCTCTCCGTCGGCGACGCCGGTGAGGTGCCCGGTCTGTACGCCGCCGTGGCGGAGCTGACCGGGCCCGCCCCGCTGCTCCCCGAGGCCGGTGCCCTGCAGGCCGCGGCCGGTCGGCGGGCCGGACGGGCCGCCGCGGTGGGCCGGCCCCGCCGCGGCCACCTGCGCTCGGTCGGCTGAGCCGTCCGGGCCGGCGGATCCGCCGGCCGGTCAGCTCCCCGGGCTCAGCGACCGAGGAACCGCGGCTGCCGGTTCTGCCGGAAGGCCGCGATCCCCTCGTGCAGGTCGTCGGTCGTCATCGTCACCGGCTGGGCCATCGCCTCCCACTGCAGGGACGCCTCCAGCCCCGCGGCCGCCTGCTCCAGCCCGGTCTTGGTCAGGCGGGCGGCGATCGGTGCGGCCTCGGCGAGGCGCTCGGCGACCGCCAGGGTGTGCGGCAGCACGTCGTCGGCCACCTCGGTGACCAGGCCCCACTCGAGCGCCTCGGCCGACGCGACCTCGCGGCCGGTGAAGAGCATCTCGCGGGCCCGGGAGACCCCGATGGCCTCCGGGAGCAGCCAGGTCGCGCCCATCCCGCCGTGCGTGCCCCGGAAGATGAACGGCGTGCTGAACCGGGCACCGGTGGCGGCGAAGCGCAGGTCGCAGGCGAGGGCCAGGCACACGCCGGCCCCGACGGTGGCGCCGTTGACGGCTGCGAGCACCGGGAACGGCAGCTGCCGCGGACGCAGCCAGCTGCGGTAGAAGGGCAGCATCCGGTCGCGCAGCCGGTCGATCGTCACGTCCTCGCCGGACCCCTGGTCGAGCCAGGAGAGGTCGGCGCCGGAGCAGAACGAGCTGCCCTCGCCGGTCACGACGACGACGCGGGTGTCACGGTCCTCGGCGATCCCGTCGAGGGCGCGGTTCCAGGCCACGGTCATCTCCGCGGTCATCGCGTTGCGCACGCCGGGCCGGTTGAGCGTCACCAACCGGACGCCCTTCGCCGGTTCGGTCACCAGCACCGCGCTGCCGGAATCGGCCGCCATGAGTCGTCCCCTTCTCTGTCGAGAGCGGGCAGGACCCTACGTCAGCGGACCCGGCCCACGAGCGCGGAAGGGGCCCGTGCCAGTGGCACGGGCCCCTTCCGGGTGAGGTCTGGAGCTACCAGGTGAGGAGGGCGGCCGACCGCGAGGTGTCGTCGCCGACCGCGGCCTTGAGGACCGGCCGCTCGGCGCGGTCACCGGTGCCCTCGCCGTCGCTGCTGACCAGGCGCGGCCCGGGGGCGAGCAGCCACATCTCGTCCATGAGCGACCGCAGCACCTCGCGACGCAGGGAGTAGAAGTAGTTGCGGCCCCGCTTGCGCACCTCGATCAGCCCGGCCTGGGTGAGGATCTTGGTGTGGTAGCTGATGGTCGGCTTGGAGACCGGGAGCGTGTCCTCGAGGACGCTGCAGGCCAGTTCCTCCTGCTGCGCCATCTGCTGCACGATGTTCCACCGGATGGGGTCTCCGAGTGCCTTGAAGACCTCCGTCGCTGCGACGGCTTCACGGGTCATGACGCGGGCCCCTCCGGATCTCGCTCACGCTCAGTAGTTCAACGAATGTCAATCTAACGCTTCGGCGTCGTCATGCCCACCCGCTTGTGCGGTGAACCGTCCCACAGACCGGGTTCATTCCAGATTGGACCCCCGTTCGGGGCTGCGCTCAGTCCTCCACGGTCCAGGTGTCCGCACCGCGCAGCACGGACTGCAGGTCGGGGCCGCCCGCCCGCTCCGCCGTCGCCCGGGCCGCGCCGACCTGCGCGCGCACCGCGTCGTCGTAGGTCGTGCGCTGCACGTCCCGGAAGACGCCGGTCACCGTGTGCGTGAGGTCCTGGTCCGACAGCCGGGACAGCGCGAAGGCCAGGTGCACGTCGCCCGCGTCGTGGACGACGACGTCGGCCGGGTCGACGTCCGCCGCCTCCGCGACCCGCAGGCCGAAGCCCTCCCGGACGACGGCGAACGTGCCGAGACCGTCGTCTCCCACCGGGCCGAAGCGGATCGGCTCCCCGTCGGTGAGCTTGATGAGCCGCTGCGGCGCGGTCTCCGGCGAGCGCAGCACGTCGAAGGACCCGTCGTTGAAGATCGGGCAGTCCTGGAAGATCTCGACCAGGGCGGTGCCGCGGTGGGCGGCGGCCGCCTGCAGGACCGCGGTCAGGCCCTTGCGGTCGGAGTCGATCGCCCGGCCGACGAAGGTCGCCTCGGCGCCCAGGGCCAGCGAGACCGGGTTGAACGGGTGGTCGACCGAGCCCATCGGGGAGGACTTGGTCACCTTGCCGGTCTCGCTGGTGGGGGAGTACTGGCCCTTCGTGAGGCCGTAGATCCGGTTGTTGAACAGCAGGATCTTCAGGTTGACGTTGCGGCGCAGGGCGTGGATCAGGTGGTTGCCACCGATCGACAGGGAGTCGCCGTCGCCGGTCACCACCCACACCGAGAGGTCCGGGCGGGCCACGGCCAGGCCGGTCGCGATCGCCGGCGCCCGGCCGTGGATGGAGTGCATCCCGTAGGTGTCCATGTAGTACGGGAAGCGGGAGGAGCACCCGATGCCCGAGACGAAGACGGTGTTCTCCCGCTTGATGCCCAGCGTCGGCATGAAGGAGCGGACGGCGGCGAGCACCGCGTAGTCACCGCAGCCGGGGCACCAGCGCACCTCCTGGTCGGAGGTGAAGTCCTTCGCCGTCTGTGGCGCCTCCGCCTGCGGGACGAGGTCCAGGCCGCCGAGCTGCGGCATGCCGAGGTCGATGCTCACGAGTGGGCTCCGGGGATGTGGGTCAGGAAGACGTCCTGCAGTTCCTCGGCCTTGAAGGGCTGGCCGGTCATCTTCGTGTAGCTCTGGGCGTCGACGAGGTAGCGGGAGCGCAGCAGCGAGGCCAGCTGCCCGAGGTTCATCTCGGGCACGAGGACGGCGCGGTAGCGGCCCAGCACCTCGCCGAGGTTCGCCGGGAAGGGGTTGAGGTGGCGCAGGTGCGCCGTCGCCACGTCGCGGCCCATCGCCCGCACCCGGCGGGCGGCGGCACCGATCGGGCCGTAGGTCGAGCCCCAGCCGAGCACCAGCAGCTCCGCGGCCCCGCCCGGGTCGTCGACCTCGAGGTCGGGCACCGGGATGCCGGCGACCTTCGCCGCCCGCAGGTGGACCATCCGCTCGTGGTTGGCCGGGTCGTAGGAGATCGACCCGGAGCCGTCGGCCTTCTCCAGACCGCCGATGCGGTGCTCGAGCCCGGGCGTGCCGGGGACCGCCCACGGGCGGGCGAGCGTCCCGGGGTCACGGAGATAGGGCCAGAACGCGCCGGAGCCGTCGGGCGCGTTCGGCTCGGTCGCGAAGGCCGGGTCGACGGTGGGCAGCGCGGCGACGTCGGGCACCTGCCACGGCTCGGACCCGTTGGCGAGCGCACCGTCGGACAGCAGGATCACCGGCGTCCGGTGGGTCACCGCCATGCGGACGGCGTCCAGGACGGCGTCGAAGCAGTCGCCCGGCGTCTGCGGGGCGATGACCGGGACGGGGGACTCGCCGTTGCGACCGTGCAGCGCCTGCAGGAGGTCGGCCTGCTCGGTCTTCGTCGGCAGCCCGGTCGAGGGGCCGCCGCGCTGGACGTCGATGACGAGCAGGGGCAGCTCCAGCGCCACGGCCAGGCCGATGGTCTCGGCCTTGAGGGCGACGCCGGGGCCGGAGGTGGTCGTCACCCCGAGCCGCCCGCCGAACGAGGCACCGAGGGCGGCGCCGACGCCGGCGATCTCGTCCTCGGCCTGCACGGTCGTGACGCCGAAGGCCTTGTGCCGGGAGAGCTCGTGGAGGATGTCGGTCGCCGGGGTGATCGGGTAGGACCCGAGCAGCACCTCGAGGCCGGTGACGTGGGTGGCCGCCACGATGCCGTAGGCCAGGGCCGTGTTCCCGGTGATCTGGCGGTAGGTGCCGGCGGGCAGCTTCGCCTTGGCGACCTCGTACACGACCGCGAACGCCTCGGTGGTCTCCCCGTAGGCGTGCCCGGCGCGGAAGGCGAGCACGTTGGCCTCGGCCAGGTCGGGGCGCTTGGCGAACTTCTCGCGGAGGAAGCGCTCGGTGCTCCCCTGCGGGCGGGAGTACATCCACGACAGCAGGCCGAGGGCGAACATGTTCTTCGCGCGCTCGGCGTCCTTCTTGGACAGCCCGGTCGACTCCAGCGCGCCCCGGGTGAGGGTGGCCATGGCCACGCGGTGCACCTGGAAGTCGGCGAGCGAGTCGTCCTCGAGCGGGTTGCCGGCGTAGCCGACCTTGGTCAGGTTCCGCGGGGTGAACTCGTCGGTGTTGACGATGACGATCCCGCCCTTGGGCAGGTCGCCGATGTTCGCGCGGAGGGCCGCGGGGTTCATCGCGACGAGCACGTCGGGCCGGTCGCCGGGGGTGAGGATGTCGAAGTCGGCGAAGTGGACCTGGAACGAGGAGACCCCCGGCAGCGTGCCGGCGGGAGCGCGGATCTCCGCCGGGTAGTTCGGCAGCGTCGACAGGTCGTTGCCGAAGCTGGCGGTCTCCGAGGTGAACCGGTCGCCGGTGAGCTGCATGCCGTCGCCGGAGTCGCCGGCGAACCGGATGACGACGCGGTCGCGGCGGACGACCGTCGGCTGCGACGGGCGCCCGGGGGCGTCGCCGGTCGGGGGTCGGGTGTCGGTGGACGTCATGAGGGGAGTTCGTCCTCGTTCCGGGGGCAGCGGCGGCAGCCGGTGACACGTGTCACCGGGCGGCGGGCACGAGTAACGCACAAGCTTCGATGGATTGACAAGCTTCTTCACCCCGTGGTCTCCTCGCCGAGGGTCTGCCCGGGCGCGCGCAGCCGTGGCCGAGCCGCCGGCCGGAGGTGTTCCGGCCTCCTGTGCAGGGGTCCACCTCGACCCCGCGACGGCGGCTCCCCGGACGACAGGCCCACGACGTGGAACAGGAGAACCGGTGGAGCTCGAGCTCACGGCGGACCAGAAGCTCTTCCAGGCCTCGGCCCGGTCGTTGCTGGAGAAGGACCACTCGCTGGACCGGCTCCGCCGGCTCGAGGCGGGGGAGGTGCCGTGGGACCGGGACGCCTGGCAGCGGGGTGCCGAGCTGGGCTGGGCGGCCACGATCGTCCCCGAGGAGCTCGGCGGCGGCAGCGTCTCCGGCGAGGGCATCCGTGACCTGACGCTGCTGGCCGAGGAGCTCGGCTCGGTGGTCGCCGCCGGGCCGTTCCTGCCGGTCAACGTCGTGCTCGCCGGGCTGGTCGCCGCCCACGGCACCGGCCCCGACCACTCCGCCGACATCGAGGCCCTCGTCTCCGGCGAGCAGATCGCCACGTGGGCGGTCTACGAGCCCGGCGGCCAGTGGGCCCCCGACGCCGCGCACGTGACGGCGACGGCCACCCCCGACGGCTGGCGCCTGGACGGGACGAAGGACCGGGTCGAGGCGGGCACCGAGGCCGACCTGCTGCTGGTCACGGCCACCACCCCCGAGGGCGTGGCGCAGTTCCTCGTCCCCACCGCCACCCCGGGGGTCACCGTGTCCCCGCAGTGGGCGCTGGACCTGTCCCGGCCCCTCGCCGAGGTGCGGTTCGACGCCGTCGTCGTCGGCGCCGACGCCGTCGTCGGCACGCCGGCCACCACGCCCGAGGTGCTCGAGCGGCAGCTGCAGGTCGCCCTGCTCATCCAGTGCGCCGAGCTGTGCGGCGGGCTGGACCGGATGTTCGCCGTCACCCTGCAGTGGGGCTTCGACCGGTACTCCTTCGGCCGGCCCCTGGCGTCCTACCAGGCGCTCAAGCACCGCTACGCGGACATGCGCACCTGGCTGGAGGCCTGCCACGCCACCACCCAGGCCGCGGCCGAGGCCGTCCAGGCCGGCTCGCCGGACGCCGCCCAGCTGGTCAGCGTCGCGAAGTCCTTCGTCGCCGAGCGCGCCCAGTGGATCCTGCAGGACTGCGTCCAGCTGCACGGCGGCCTCGGCGTCACCTGGGAGCACGACCTGCACCTCTACCTGCGCCGTGCGACGTCGGACCGGGCGCTCTACGGCACGCCCGAGGACCACCGCCGCCGGCTCGCCGACCTCTCCTCCCTCTGACCCCGCTGCTGCGAAGGGCTGATCTGTGATGACGACTGCCGAGATGGAGAGCGTCGAGTCGTTCCGCTCCCGGGCCCGCGCCTGGCTGGCCGACACGATGCCGCGCCTGGACGAGAACGCGGCGCTGCCCGCCCTGGGTGACGACGACGAGGAGTGGGTGCGCGCCCGCGAGCTGCAGAAGACGCTGTACGCCGGCGGCTTCGCCGGGATCTGCTTCCCGCAGGAGTACGGCGGCCTGGGCCTGAGCCCCGCCCACCAGCGGGCGTTCACCGAGGAGACCGCCGGCTACGAGATGCCGGTGCAGCTCAACATCCCGACGTTCAGCATCGTCTGCGCGACGCTGCTCGACATGGGCAGCGAGGAGCAGAAGCGCGAGCGCATCTCGGCGGCCATCCGCGGCGACGAGGTCTTCTGCCAGTTCCTGTCCGAGCCCAGCGGCGGTTCCGACCTGGCGGGCCTGCTCACCCGCGGTGAGCTCGACGGCGACACCTGGATCCTCAACGGGCAGAAGACGTGGAGCACGTCGGCCTACGCCGCGGACTGGGGTCTGGGCCTGGCCCGCACGAACTGGGACGTGCCCAAGCACCGCGGGCTCACGATGTTCCTCATCCCCACGAAGGCCCCGGGCCTGCAGATGAACCGGGTCAAGATGGTCAACGGCTCCCGCGAGTTCTGCGAGGAGTTCTTCACCGACCTCGCGCTGCCCGTGGCCAACGTCGTCGGCGAGGTGAACAACGGCTGGGCCGTCGCGTCCCGTCAGCTGTTCCACGAGCGCAACGCCGTCGGCGGCGGCTCGCCCTTCGTCAGCGGTCAGGCCGGCCGTCCCCGCGCCCTCGGCGGCCAGTCGCCGTTCACCGTGGCCAAGGCCACCGGCCGGGCCGGCGAGATCGGGGTCCGGGAGCGGGTCGGCGAGTGGCTGGCCAACGAGACGGTCCAGAACCAGATGGTGGGCCGCGTCAGCCGCGCCATCGGAACCGGCGCGCTGCCCGCGCCCGGCGCCGCGCTGCTGCGCCTGTTCCACGCCGAGACCGCGCAGCGCTCGACCGACCTGTCCATGGAGATCGCCGGCGCGCAGATCGCCGCGGGCGTCGGCACGGAGGAGGGCATCACCGGCCGGGTGGGCGTCTCCTACCTGAGCCGCCAGGGTGCCAGCCTCGGCGGTGGCAGCACCGAGATGGGGCGCAACCAGATCAGCGAGCGGCTGCTCGGCATGCCCCGCGAGCAGAGCAACGACCGCGACATCCCCTTCAACCAGGTCAAGCGCGGGCGGGCGTGACCGGTACGGTCCCGCCCGGACCCGCCAGCGCCCGCCCCATCCCGAACACCCGGAGCCCCCGATGAACCTCGCGATGATCCTCGACATGGTCGCCGACGGGATGCCCGACCGCGTCCTGATCGGCAACCGGGAGGACGGCCTGACCGGGACGACGCTGCGCGCGAAGGCCACCGCGGGTGCGGCCCACGTGGCCTCGCTCGGCGCCGACCGGCTGGTCTTCCTGGGGCCCAACGGCGCCGGCTTCCCGGTCGCGCTCTTCGCCGCGACCCTGGCCGGCGTGCCGTTCCTCCCGCTGAACTACCGGCTCGGTGAGGAGCAGCTGACCGAGGTCATGAGCCGGCAGACCGCGCCGCTCGTGGTCACCGACACCCCCGAGCGGGTCCCGGGTGCGCGGACCATCGGCATCGACGAGTTCGCCTCGCTCCCGGCCGTCGACGCCGCGCCGCTGCAGGCCTACGAGATCGACTCCGAGTCCGTCGCCGTCCTGCTGATGACCAGTGGCACGACGGCGGCACCCAAGAGCGCCGTCCTGCGGCACAGCAACCTGACCGCCTACCTGTTCGGCTCGGTGGAGTTCGCGTCGGTCGAGGAGAGCGACGCGACGCTGGTCAGCGTGCCGCCGTACCACATCGCCGCGGTCGCCAACTGCCTGTCGAACCTGTACGCCGGTCGTCGCGTGGTCTACCTCGACGTGTTCAGCCCCGGTGAGTGGCTCGACGTCGTCGAGAAGCAGGGCATCACGCACGCCATGGTCGTGCCGACGATGCTGGCCCGGATCGTGGCCGAGCTGGAGTCCCGCGGCACGCAGGGGCCGGCATCGCTGCGGTCGGTGTCCTACGGCGGGGCGAAGATCGCCGCCGAGATCATCGAGAAGGCGCTCGAGCTGTTCCCGGCCACCGGCTTCGTCAACGCCTACGGCCTGACCGAGACCGCCTCCTCCATCGCCGTCCTCGGCCCCGACGACCACCGCGACGCCGTGGCCTCCGACGACCCGGCCGTGCGTGCGCGGCTCGGCTCGGTCGGCCGGGCGCTGCCGTCGGTGGAGATCCAGGTGCACGACGACGAGGGGGCCGTGTGTGCGCCCGGCGTCGTCGGCGACATCGTCGTCCGCGGCCCGCAGGTCGCCGGTGAGTACCTCGAGCAGGGCAGCAAGGTGCAGTCCGACGGCTGGTTCCCGACCCGCGACCGCGGCTACGTCGACGACGCCGGCTTCATCTTCGTCCGCGGCCGCTCCGACGACACGATCATCCGGGGCGGCGAGAACATCGCCCCCGCCGAGATCGAGGACGTCCTCGGCCGGCACCCCGCGGTGCTCGAGGCCGTCGTGGCCGGGGTGCCCGACGTCGAGTGGGGACAGGTCATCGGAGCCTTCGTGCTCCTGCGTCCGGGCAGCCGGGCCGACGAGGACGAGCTGCGCCAGTGGGTCCGGGAGCGGCTGCGCGGCTCGAAGACCCCCGACCGCGTGCTCTTCGTCGAGGAGTTCCCGACCACCCCCACCGGCAAGGTGGTCCGCCGCGAGCTGGTCGCGCTGGTCACCGAGACGAGCACCCAGCCCGCCTGAACGCCCGCGCACCTCAGCCGGTCGGCCGCTGCTCCCGAGCTCTCGGGGCGGCGGCCGGCCGGCTGTTTGCCGTGGTCAGCGCCTCGTCGGAGAGGGCGGGGGAGGCCGGGTGCCCACTGTGAGCCAGGACGCACCTGGCCCTTGAGTTCGACACTTCGATGGATATACTCCGTTTCGACTCAGGCGTGAGGGCGGTCTCCGTGACCTGCACGCCCGCACGGTCCGCGAGGACCGGGCGGGCGTCCCGACTCGCCTGACCGCCCGGCGGGTCCTGCCGGGCGGTTCCCCCTGTCGAGAAGCTGAGGTTGCATCGCGTGTTGAAGCCGATGGATGGCGTCCGTGTCCTCGAGGTCGCCCAGTTCACCTTCGTGCCCTCTGCCGGCGCCGTGCTCGCCGACTGGGGCGCGGACGTCATCAAGGTCGAGCACGCCGAGAAGGGTGACGCGCAGCGCGGCCTGGTGAAGGCCCTCGGTCACGACGTCACCGGGAAGAACAGCTTCGCCCCGATCATGGACGGCCCGAACCGCGGCAAGCGCAGCCTCGGGCTCTCCCTGGAGAAGCCGGAGGGCCGCAAGGTCCTCGAGGAGCTCGTCAAGACCAGCGACGTCTTCCTCACCAACTTCCTCCCCGAGGCCCGGCGCAAGCTGAAGATCGACATCGAGGACATCCGGGCCATCAACCCGAAGATCATCTACGCGGTCGGCTCGGCCTTCGGCTACGCCGGCGCCGAGGCGGAGAAGGGCGGCTACGACGGCACGGCCTTCTGGTCGCGCTCCGGTGGCGCCGACACCGCGACCCCGCTGGGCTACGACGGCCTGATCCAGCAGCCCGGTGGCGCCTACGGCGACAACATCGGCGGCATGACCATCGCCGGTGGCATCTCGGCGGCGCTGTTCGCCCGCGAGCGCACCGGTGAGGCGGCGACCGTCGACATCTCGCTGCTCGGCGTCGGCGCCTGGGCCGGCCAGATGAACATCGGCCTGGCGCTCATGGCCGGCGGCCCGCTGCCCAAGTTCGACCCCAAGGCGGGCAACATCTCCAACCCGCTGACCGGCACCTACAAGACCAAGGACGGCCGGTACCTCAACCTGGTCATGCTGCAGCCGGGCCGCTACTGGCCCGACTTCGTCGAGAAGATCGGCCACCCCGAGCTCGCCACCGACGAGCGCTTCGACTCGGCCGAGAAGCTGATGCAGAACTCCAAGGTCGCCGCGGAGATCGTCTCCGACATCATCGCCGAGAAGACCAAGGACGAGTGGCTCCCCGCCTTCACGGCGATGGAGGGCCAGTGGGCGGTCGTGCAGAACACCTACGAGGTCGGCAACGACCCGCAGCTGCTCGCGACCGGCAACGTCGCCGACGTCACCGACGCCGAGGGCAACCCGCGCAAGCTGATCACCAACCCGGTGCACTTCAACCGGGAGGCCCCGAAGCTCACCCGCGGGCCGCTGTTCGCCGAGCACACCGACGAGATCCTCGCCGAGCTCGGGCTCTCCGACGAGGAGGCCATCCAGCTCAAGATCGCCGGCGCCGTCACGTGACCGAGACGACTGTGCCGACGACCGACCGGGTCGGCTTCATCGGACTGGGCAGCCAGGGCGGCCCCATGGCCCGGCGGATCGTCGAGGACGGCATCGCGACGGTCCTGTGGGCCCGCCGGCAGGAGACGCTCGACGCCTACTCGGACACGAAGGCCGAGTACGCGTCCTCCCCGGCCGACCTGGGGTCGCGGGTCGACATCGCCTGCGTCTGCGTCGTCGACGACGCCGGCGTCGAGCAGGTCGTCGCCGGCGACGGCGGACTCCTGTCGTCGATGGCCTCCGGCGGCGTCATCGTCATCCACAGCACCGTGCACCCGGACACCTGCCGGCGGCTGGCCGAGCAGGCGGCGGAGAAGGGCATCACGCTCATCGACGCCCCGGTCAGCGGCGGTGGCATGGGTGCCGAGGCGCGCAAGCTGCTCGTGATGGTCGGCGGCGACGCCGAGACGCTCGAGCGGGTCCGGCCGGTGTTCGCCACCTACGCCAACCCGATCGTGCACCTGGGCCCGGTGGGCGCCGGCCAGCGGGCGAAGCTGATCAACAACCTGATGCTCACGGCCAACCTCGGCGTGCTGGAGAGCGCGTACGCGCTGGCCCGGTCGCTCGAGGTCGACCCCGAGCAGCTGAGCACCGTGCTGAGCCACGGCAGCGGCAACAGCTTCGCGGTCAACGTCCTCCGCGGTCCGGACTTCGTCCTCGGCCCGATGGGCGCCATGGCCGGTCCGCTGCTGCAGAAGGACACCCGGCTGGTCGTCGACCTGGCCCGCGCCGCCGGCGCCGAGCCGGGGACCGTCCTGACCGCGGCCGACGCGGCGCTGGACTCCATGGGCTGCCAGCGGTGACCTGCACTCCCGTGTGCGAGGAGCCGGCCGGGTCCGCCCGGCCGGCTCCTCGCCGCTGCGCCGCCCTGCTGCTGGGGGACTGACCATGCTGCCCGACGACACGAGGGTCGTCTCCGCCGACGACCACGTCGTCGAGCACCCCCGGCTGTGGCTCGACCGGCTGCCGTTGCGCTACCGGGAGGCCGCTCCGCAGGTCGACCGCGGCGCCGACGGTCGCGACGTCTGGCTGTTCGAGGGCGAGCCGGTCGCCGACTTCGGCCTCGACGTGGTGGCCGGCAAGGACCCGCGGGACATCGACCTGGCGCCGCGCGGCTACGCCGACATGCGCCCCGGCTGCCACGACATCGCCGAGCGGATCCGGGACATGGACGCCGACGGCGTGTGGGCGCAGCTGTGCTTCCCGACGTTCGCCGGCGCCGCGGGCACGACCTTCTCCCGGGCCCGCGACCCGGAACTGGCCGCGGCGTGCGTGCGGGCCTACAACGACTTCGTCCTCGACGAGTGGTGCGACTACGCCCCCGACCGCCAGATCCCGCTGGTCCTCGTGCCGTTCTGGGACGTGCCGGCCGCGGTGGCGGAGGTCGAGCGGACGGCCGCCCTCGGGGCACGGTCGGTGAGCCTGCTCGAGGCGCCGCACCGCCTGGGGTTGCCCTCGTACGGCACCGGGCACTGGGACCCGCTGCTGCGCGCCTGCGAGGAGGCCGAGCTCCCGGTCTCGATGAACCTCGGCTCCTGCGGTGCGCCGCAGGGGGTGGCGCGCGACGCCGACGCGTTCGTCAGCATCGCGCTGTTCGGCGTCGGCTCGGTCATGGCGTGCGTCGAGCTGCTGATGTCGCCGGTGTTCCACCGCTTCGCGGGGCTCCGGGTCGTGCTGTCGGAGGCCGGCATCGGCTGGATCCCCTACGTCCTCGAGCGCACCGACTACTCGTGGGAACGGCACCGCTTCTGGTCCGGGGTGGACGCCGACCGCCGGCCGTCGGAGCTCTTCCGCGACCACGTGTACGGCTGCTTCACCTCCGACCAGGCCGGGATCGACCAGCGGTACGCGATCGGCGTCGACCAGATCCTCTTCGCCGGCGACTACCCGCACGCCGACTCGAACTGGCCGCACACCCGCAAGGTCCTGGGCGAGCAGCTGGTCGACGTCCCCGACGACGAGGCCCGGCTGATCGCGGCGGGCAACGCCCGCCGCCTCTTCCGGTTCGCCGCCTGACCCGGTGCCCCACCACCCACCTCGAGGAGCACGCGTGACGCTCGGATTCATCGGTGCCGGCCGCATCGGCCGGCCCATGATCGGCCGGCTGGTCGCCGCCGGTCACCAGGTCAACGTCCTGGACCGGTCCGACGCCGCCCGCGACGCCGTCGCCGCGCTCGGCGCCGTCCCGGTGGACGACGTCGCCGCCGTGGCCCGGGGCGCACAGGCCGTCCTGCTCTGCCCCTACAGCGACACCCAGGTCCGCGAGATCGCCGTCGACGGTGACCTGCTCGACCACATGGACCCCGGCACCCTCGTCGTCGTCCACACCACCGGCAGCCCGCTCACGGCGACCGCCATCGCCGAGCGCGGCCGGGCGAAGGACATCGAGGTGGTGGACGCCCCGATCAGTGGCGGCCCGCACGACATCGAGGCCGGGGCCGTCACCCTCTTCACCGGGGCGACCGAGGCGGGGCTGGAGCGCGCACGGCCGGTGCTGTCGGCCTACGGCGACCCGATCGTGCACCTCGGCCCGACCGGTGCCGGCCAGCAGGTGAAGCTGATCAACAACGCCGTCTTCGCGGCGAACATCGGCATCCTCGCCGAGGCCGTGCGCCTGGCCGGGGAGCTGGGCCTGGACGAGGGCGCCGTGCTGCGCGGGATCACCAGCGGCAGTGGCAGCAGCCGGGCCCTCGGCGGCGCGGCCCACGCCGGCTCGATCGCCGCCTTCGGCCAGGCCGTCGGCGAGTTCGTCGGCAAGGACGTCGCCGTCGTCAAGCAGGTCGCCGCGCAGCTGGGCGTCGACCTCGGCGTCATGGACGGGCCGCACCGCGTGCTGGCCGACCTGCTGCTCCCCGAGCACCGCGCGCTGCTGCTCGCCGACGCGAGTGCCTGACCCGTCCGACCACCGTCCCGGCACCGTCGCCGTGACGCACCCCGAAGAGGAGACCCAGATGGCCAGCACCGGGACCTACGCCGTGGACCGCATGCTCATCGACGGCGAGCTGGTGCCCGCCGGCACGGGCCGCACCTTCGACAACGTCAACCCGGCGACCGAGGAGGTCATCGGCTCGGTGCCCGACGCCGACGCCACCGACGTCGAGCGGGCGATCGGGGCGGCCCGGCGGGCGTTCGACACCACCGACTGGTCGACGGACGTGGCGCTGCGCCGCCGCTGCCTCATCCAGCTCCGCGACGCGCTGCGCGCCGAGGTGGAGACGCTCCGCGGCCAGGTGATCGCCGAGACCGGATCGCCGGTGATGCTCACCCAGGGCATCCAGCTCGAGGCGCCGATCGGGTTCTTCGACCACTACATCGACATGCTCGAGACCTACGAGTTCGAGCGCGCCGTCCCGACCAAGGACCTGATGGGCACCCGGGTCGACCGGGTCATCCGCCGGGAGGCGGCGGGCGTGGTCGCGGCCATCACGCCGTGGAACTACCCCTTCTACCTCAACATCTGCAAGATCGCGGGCGCGCTGGCCGCCGGTTGCACGGTCGTGCTCAAGCCCGCGCCGGACACCCCGTGGAGCGCGCTGGCCCTCGGCGCGATCGCCGCCGAGCACACCGACATCCCGGCCGGCGTGTTCAACGTGGTCACCACCAGCGACAACTCGGTCGCCGAGATCCTGGCGACCCACCCCGACGTCGACCACGTGACGCTGACCGGGTCGACCGCCACCGGTCGCAAGGTCATGGCCGCGGCCGCCGCCACCGTCAAGCGGGTCACCCTGGAGCTCGGCGGCAAGTCCGCGGCGATCCTGCTCGAGGACGCCGACTTCCAGGCGATCATCCCGATGCTGGCCGGTGGTGTGTGCGCCCACGCCGGTCAGGGCTGTGCGCAGCTGACCCGCCTGCTGGTGCCTCGCGCGCGCTACGAGGAGGCGATCGCCATCGCCGCCGGCGTGATGCCGTACATCCCGTGGGGCGACCCCACCGACCCCGGCACCGTCATGGGCCCGGTCGTCAACGCCCGGCAGCGCGACAGCATCATGCGCTACATCCAGTCGGCGAAGGACGCGGGCGGCCGGATCGCCTACGGCGGCGAGCCGCTCGACCGTGACAAGGGCTACTTCGTCCCGCCGACCCTGATCGCCGACGTGGACCCGAAGTCCACGGTCGCCCAGGAGGAGATCTTCGGTCCCGTCCTCGTCGTGCTGCCCTACGACGACGAGGAGGACGCGATCCGGATCGCCGACAACACGATCTTCGGCCTCTCCGGAGCCGTGTACAGCGCCGACGCCGACCGCGCGATGCGGGTGGCCCGCCGCCTGCGCACCGGCACGGTCGGGGTCAACGGCGCCCAGTGGTTCGACGTCCAGTCCCCGTTCGGCGGCTACAAGCAGAGCGGCCTCGGCCGCGAGTGGGGTGCCGAGGGTCTCGAGGACTTCCTCGAGGTCAAGACCATCGCCTTCCCCGCGGTCGACTGACCGCCGGGCACAGCAGACAGACCAGAGAAGAACAGGAGACATCCCCGTGGGACGTGTTGAGGGCAAGGTCGCTTTCGTCACCGGTGCCGCTCGTGGCCAGGGCCGCAGCCATGCGGTGCGGCTGGCCGAGGAGGGTGCCGACATCATCGCGGTCGACATCTGCAAGGACATCGCGACCAACGAGTACGCGCTGTCCTCGGCGGACGACCTGAAGGAGACCGCCCGGCTCGTCGAGGCGCACGACCGGCGGATCGTCACCGTCGAGGCCGACGTCCGTGAGCGCAGCCAGCTGGCCGCGGCGCTGGAGCAGGGCATCGCCGAGCTCGGCAAGGTCGACGTCGTCGTCGCCAACGCCGGCATCATGCCGCTGGGTGGCGAGCCCAAGCTGCAGGCCTGGACCGACGTCGTGGACACCAACTTCCTCGGGGTCGTCAACGCCGTCCACGCGGCGCTGCCGCACCTGCCCGACGGTGCCTCGATCATCGCGACCGGGTCGGCCGCGGCGTTCATGACCGGCGCCGGCATCGCGCAGGCGGGGGAGGACCCGGGTGGCGCCGGGTACGGCTACGCCAAGCTGCAGCTGTCGGAGTTCATGCACGAGATCGCGCGCAACGTCGCCCCCCGGATGATCCGGGCCAACGTGGTGCACCCGACCAACTGCAACACGAACATGCTGAACAGCGCCCCGATGTACCGGGCGTTCCGGCCGGACCTGGAGAACCCGACCCGCGAGGACGCGCTGCTGGCCTTCCCGGCCCAGCAGCTCCTCCCGATCCCCTACGTCGAGCCGATCGACATCAGCAACGCGGTGCTCTTCCTCGCCTCGGACGAGTCCCGCTACGTGACCGGTCTCCAGCTCCGCGTGGACGCCGG
>NZ_JNIK01000001.1 GCF_000701365.1 Blastococcus sp. URHD0036 | reverse complement strand
ACCGCTACGACCGGGACGCGCCGACGCACGGCGTGCCGACGGCCGAGTTGGCGCTCCTCGAGACCTTTTACGACCGCGGCGCCGAGGCCGTGCAGGTCTTGGTGGATGCCGGAGGGCTGTACCTGAACAGGGAGCGCGGCCACATCTTTCCCGACTACCACGCGGATCTGCCGCAGAACGCTGCACCGATCGGACGTTCCTTCGGCCCGGCCATGCCACCGGAGCAGGCGCTTGCCGCCGGCCAGGCGGTCAACGCGAACCTGCCCGGGGGCACCATCCTCATTGAGGTGCTGCGCCAGGCGGCCAAAGCGCGCGGGGTGAAGCTGCTGTTGGGACACCGCGTAGTCCACGTGCACCAGGACGACGACGGCGCGGTGGTGGGCGTTGAGGTCCATGCCGGTCGTGGCCGAGGAACGGTCCTCGTGGGAGCCCGCCGCGGCGTCGTCTTCGCCTCTGGCGGCTTCCTCCACGACGAGCAGCTCGCCCGCGACTTCCTTCGCGGCCCACTGCTGGGCGGGTGCGCTTCCTCCGGGAGCACCGGAGACTTCATCCGGATCGGTATCGAGGCGGGGGCGCAGCTCGGGAACATGCAGCAGGCCTGGTGGACGCAGACCGTCCTCGACGTGGTCCTGCGCGCGCGAGAGACCGCCGAGGACATCTGGTTCCCCTTCGGCGACAGCATGATCCAGGTCGACAAGTACGGCCGCCGGGTCATGGACGAGAAGCAGACCTACAACGACCGGGGTCCCGTCCACTTCGCCTGGGACGCGGGACGCCGCGAGTACCCCAACCTCGTGCTCTTCCAGATATACGACGACGCTGTCGCCCAGAAGGAGTCGCCCGAGGGGTTCCGCGGCTACATCCCATTCCCGGGACAGCCGGCCCCCTACGTGATCAGCGGCACGACATTCGCCGAGCTGGCCGCCAACATCGACGCCCGCCTGGTCGAGCTCCGAGAGGCGACCGGAGGCGTACGCCTCGCGTCGGACTTCGCGGCCACCTTGACCCGCTCGGTCGAACGCTTCTCGGAGTTCGCGCGACAGGGCGTCGACGAGGACTTCGGCCGCGGGGAAGAGCCCGGGATGACCTCGATGCACGCGCTTCGGGTCGGTGGCGTCGGCAGGGCACCCGCGTGGGCGTCATAGGCCTCGGCGGGCTCGGGTCGATGGCCTGCCAGATCGCCGTCGCCCTGGGCACCGAGGTCTTCGCCGCCGAATTGAACGAGGACGTGTGGGAGTGGGCTGCCGGATGGGGCGTCCGCCATTGCGCGCGGAACATCACGGATTTCACCGGAGAGGAGCTCGCGGTCATCGTCGACTTCGCGGGAGTCGGCACCACGACGGCCCCGGCGATCGAGGCCCTCGCTCACGGCGGGCGGTCGTGACGGTCGGCAGTACCGTGCACCAGGCGCTTATCGACACCCGCGCCATGATCTTCGAGGAGCTGTCGCTGCACGGGTCCCAGGGGGGATTTCGACAGGACGCCCTCGAAGTTCTAGACCTCATCGCCCGGGCGAGGTCATGCCCTTCGTGACCCCGATCGCCTTCGAGGAGATCGGGGACGGGATCGAGCGTCTCGAGCGGGACCACGTCCCCGGACGGCTGATCGCGGTGCAGTCCTCCCTCGGGTTGACCGGCGCAGACGTCGGCACCGGCCTCAGCCTCAGGTGAGGACTGGATCCTGGACCCAGAGTTGGGTAGCTTGGCTCACGTTGGTCGGATGTCACGTCTGTGGCGGTCCGCACCCCTGTGACCGCCCGCGAGACCGGAGTGACGATGGAAGCGACCGGCCTGCCGTTGCCGGAGTTCGACCACTACTCGGACTTCTACACTCAGAACACTGAGCAGGTGTTCGCCGACCTGCGCAACAACGCCCCGGTAGCGTACTCCCGCGCGTACGACGGCGGGTTCTACATCGTGAGTCGCTATCAGCAGGTCCGCGACCTCTTGGCCGACCACGAGGGCTTTGGCTCCGCCAAGTGGGTGGACGATGACGGCGTCCGGCGGGGCGGCGTCAGCATCCCCACCAGCGCCCAGCCGCCGCTTCTGCCGTTGGAGCTCGACCCCCCGCAGGCCACGGAGTACCGCCGGCTGCTCTCCCCGTGGTTCAGCCTGAAGCGCACGGAACAGATGCGTCCGCGCATCACAGAGCTGACGAACGCCCTGATCGACGAGCACGTCGAGAAGGGCCAGCTGGACGTCGTCCTGGACATCGGGAACCCGGTGCCCGCCATCGTCACGCTGGAACTCATCGGACTTCCCTTGGACGACTGGCAGGGCTTCGCGGAGCCGATGCACCAGATCGTGGCGGCACTGCCCGGCAGTGAGCTTTTCCTGCGGGCAGCCGAGGGGGTGGCGCGCGTCTCCGCGGCGCTGGCGGAACTCGTGGCGCAGCGGCGGGTCGAGCCGGCGAACGACCTGGCCAGCCACCTTTGTCAGGCCGAGGTGAACGGCGCCCCGATTCCGGACGAGGACATCGTCAACATCCTGATGACCGTGGTTGGAGGCGGCGTCGATACGACCACCAGCGTCATCGCGGGCGCGATCGGCTGGCTCGACGAGCATCCCGAGGACCGGCGGCGGCTCATCGAGGAGCCGGAGCTCCTCCCCCTCGCCTGCGAGGAATTCATCCGCTACCTCACCCCCGCCCAGATCGTCAGCCGGACAGTGCGCCGAGACGCATGCGTCAGCGGACAGGCGCTGGCGCCCGGGGATCGGCTGGCCCTCGCCCTGGCTTCGGCGAACCGAGACGAGACGGTCTTCGACCGGGCCAACGAGGTCGTCGTCGACCGCGAGCCCGTCCGTCACATCGGTTTCGGCTTCGGCGTCCACCGCTGCATCGGCGCCCCGCTCGGGCGGGTGGAGCTGCAGGTCATGCTGGGGGAGCTGCTCCGCCGGGTCCCTGACTTCCAGGTTCAGCACGACGAGATCCAGCGCTACCCCAAGCGGGCGAAAGTCAACGGGTTCGTGCAGATGCCCATCACCTTCCGTCCCCGGCAACCCGAGGCAGCCGGCTCGATCTGACCGAGCTCAGCACGACCCAGCCCAGGTGCCTGCCGCAGCTTCCGATGCCGATCGGCTCCTCATCGGGGAGCTGGTCGGTGCCCCTCGTCCCTCCAGAAGGAAGTCCCATGAGCACACCGGCTCCGAACCGCACAGAGATCTACGTCGGGGGCCGCTGGGTCCGCCCAAGCGCAGACTCGGCGATCGATCTCGTCGATCCCAGCACGGAGGAGGTGTTCACCCGGGCTCCGCTCGCCGACGACGCGGCGGTCGACGCGGCCGTCAGCGCCGCGCGCGCCGCGTTCGACTCCGGCCCGTGGCCGCGTCTGTCGCGCAAGGAGCGGCTGGACGTCCTGATCGCGATGGGCGAGTACCTCGACGGGCGAGCGGCGGAATACGGTGACCAGCTGTTGCAGGAGACAGGCTTGCCCCGCGCCTTCGCTCACAGCGGCATCAAGGCGATGACTGCGAACGCCCGCTACATCGCCGGCGTGTACGAGGACTACCCCTGGGAGGAGCGGCGCACCGGGGTCAGCGGCGTGAACACCCTGCTGGTGCGGGAACCCATCGGCGTGGTTGCGGCAGTCGTGCCGTGGAACGCGCCGTTTGCGTTGACCGCGAGCAAGCTCGTCCCGGCGCTGCTGGCCGGCTGCACGATGATCGTGAAGGCCTCCCCGCTCAACGCGCTGAGCCTCCTCGCCTTCGCTGACGCCGCCGAGCACGTCGGCCTTCCCGATGGCGTCCTCAGCGTGTTCGGCGCGGAGGCCGGCCCATCGAGTCGACTGGTCGAGCACCCGGACGTCGACAAGATCGCGTTCACCGGCAGCGACGCGGTGGGTGCGCGCATCGCCGCGGTCGCGGCACCGCACTTCAAGCGCCTGACGCTGGAGCTGGGCGGAAAGTCGGCCGGCATCGTTCTTCCAGACGCCCCGCTCGACCGGCTCCGGGTCGCGGTGCCCCCCGCCTTCACCCTCAACAACGGGCAGGCCTGCGCGGCAATGACCCGCATGCTGGTTCCTCGGCACCGCGAGGACGAGATCGTGGCGGCGATCGCCGAAGAAGTGTCCCGACTCGTGGTCGGCGACCCGCGCGACCCGGCGGTCAACATCGGGCCGCTGGCGTTCCGGGCGCACTACGAGCGTGTCCTGGGCTTCGTCCGGTCGGCCGCGGAGGAGGGCGGCCGAATCGCCTGCGGCGGCGCGCGCCCGGACCACCTGGAGCGTGGCTACTACATCAGCCCCACGATCATCACCGGCGTCGGCCCCACGGCGGCGGTCGCCCAGGAGGAGATCTTCGGCCCCGTCCTCACCGTCCTGACCTACGACGACATCGACGAGGCCGTGGCGATCGCCAACGGCACGCGGTACGGGCTGTCCGCCGCCGTGTTCGGCGCCCAGGAGCAGCAGGTGCGCGCCGTGGGCGACCGGTTGCGCGCCGGCTCGGTGCACTACAACAACGGTTTCCTGAGCGACATCGGGATCCCCTTCGGCGGCTTCAAGGCCTCCGGGGTGGGGCGCGAATTCGGGCCGGAGGGCATCGACACCTACGTCGAGACCAAGGCCCTATACCTCGACGGTCAGCCCTACGCGCCCCGCCGATGACCCGTCCAGCCCGCCCCACTCAACACCAACACCGGACACTGGAGAGGCCATGACAATGCAGACGAGAGCCGCTGTCTTCCGGGAGATCGGTACGCCCTGGGCGATCGAGGAGATCACCCTGGCAGACCCCCGACCGACGGAACTACTCATCAAGCTCGAGTACGCCGGGTTGTGCCACTCCGACGATCACAACATCACCGGCGACTACCCCGCTCCCCCACCCATCGTGGGCGGACACGAGGGCGCGGGGAAGGTCGTGGCCGTCGGTGAGCACGTCACGCGCGCCGCCGTGGGCGACTCCGTCTTCGTGACCTCAACCCCCTCATGCGGCCTGTGCCGGTTCTGCCTTGACGGCCGGGGCTGGCTGTGCGACCTCAACGCCTACGTCATGAGCGGCCGTCGGCCAGACGGGACGGCGCGCGCCCACGACACCAAGGGCGACCCGCTTGGGACGTACGCGCAGCTCGGAACCTTTTCCGAGTACGCCCTGGTCGACCAGACACAAGTTGTGCCGTTCGACGCCCACGCCATGCCCTACGACGTGGCCGCGGTGCTCAGCTGCGGTGTGATCACGGGCTGGGGCGCCGCGGTTAAGGCCGGCCAAGTCCACACCGGCCAGGTCGTCGTCGTCGTCGGGACCGGCGGGCTGGGCATGAGTGCGGTGCAGGGTGCCCGCAACGCCGGGGCCACGGTCGTAGTCGCCGTCGACCCCGTGCCGATGAAACAGCAGGCGGCCCTCAAGCTGGGAGCGACACACGCCGTCGGATCGGTCGAGGAGGCCCAGGCGCTGGTGTCCGAGTTGACCCGCAACGTGATGGCCGACGTCGCGATCATCACTGTCAGCGTCCTCACCGGCGACCTGATCGGCGAGGTGAACACCCTCGTCGCCAAGGGCGGGCGCACAGTGCTCACCGCCGCCGCGCGAGCGGACGCCGACAAGATCACACTGCCCATCAGCCGCTTTCTGTTCTCAGCCAAGCAGCTCGTGGGGAACGTCTACGGAACGGCCACCCGAGGCGACATCGCCCGCCTCGTGGAGCAGGTGACCGCCGGGCACATCGACGTGGCCTCCATGATCACCAAGGAGTACACACTCGACGAGGTCAACGACGGTTACCGCGACCTGCGCGACGGCCTCACCATCCGTGGCGTTATCCGCTTCTAGTTGTACTGACCGGAGACGTTGGTCGAGGAGCTGTGACGACAGGATCTGATTGAGAACTTGTCCGGGGAGGACCTCCGGGCGTGGAGTGGGGCTGCTGAAGGCACCCAATCCACGAAGCACCGGAGGTCCTCGTGCTCCACGCTAATGCCGCGCTCACTCCTCGCCAGCGCCTTCGCCTGGCTCGGTTGGTCGTCGAGGAAGGCTGGCCGGTGGCTCATGCGGCCAGGTTCTTCGGCGTCGCGTGGACCACCGCCAAGCGCTGGGCCGATCGCTATCGCACCGAGGGCCCGGCGGGGATGACCGACCGCTCAAGTCGGCCACACACCACCCCGAACATCACCAGCCCGTCGGTGACCCGGCGGATCGTGTCGCTGCGGCTGCGCAAGCGGTGGGGCCCCGTCCGGCTGGCCGCCGAGACCGGCATCGCGGCTTCGACCGCGGGTGCGGTGCTGCGCCGCTGCCAGATCAGCCGTCTGTCCCGCCTGGACCGGCGTGAGCAGACCGTCATCCGCTACGAGCACCCCGAGCCCGGGGACCTACTGCACGCCGACGTGAAAAAGCTGGGCAACATCCCCGCCGGCGGTGGCTGGCGGTTCCTCGGCCGCGAACAGGGCGGATTGAACCGCACCGCCGACGGTGGCCGGGACCGCAACCGCTATCACCAGCCGCTGATGCGGCACGGCTTCATCCACGTCGTCCTCGATGACCACTCCCGGCTGGCTTACGCCGAGATCCACAACGACGAGCTCGGCGTCACCGCCACCGCGGTCCTGCGCCGCGCGGTTGCCTGGTTCGCTGACCGCGGCGTCACCGCTCGCCGGGTGATCACCGACAACGGCGGCTGCTACCGCAGCCGCGACTGGGCCGCCGCCTGCGCCGAGCTGGGCATCACGGTGAAGAAGACCCGGCCTTACCGACACAGACCAACGGCAAGGTCGAACGCTTCAACCGCACCATGACCACCGAATGGGCTTTCGCCCAATTGTTCACCAGCGAGACCGCCCGCCGCGAGGCGTTCCCTGCTTGGCTTCACACCTACAACCACCATCGGCCCCACACCGGCATCGGCGGCCACCCGCCCATCAGCCGCTTGACCAACCTGCCCGGTCAGTACATCTAGTGGCGTACGGCCGCCCGGTGCGAGTGAGAACTCTCACCGGGCGCCGCTCCCCGTGCAGATACCGCGTCCGACCCGCGGCTCCGTGACGACTAGCGAGATCGGGCAATCTAGCTGTCGGGCGCCGAGTTGAGGAACGAAGCGAACCGGGCGAACAGCTCGTCCTGCCGCTGCTCGAACTTTGGATCGTCGGGCCGTTGGCCTGTGATGAGCTCTGCCAGCTGCGGGAACCCCTGGGGGAAGTTCGCTAGCGCGATGAGCGGGACATCGCCGGCTTCTCGTGCCGCGCCAGGAGCGCCGGTGGCGGCGGCGGTAGCGGTAGCGCCGTCGTGGCTGGCGCGGCGGAGACGGCTGGCGGTGGCGGTGTCCACATCACCTCGCCGTCGCGGACCACCGTCATCACCCGGATCACGACGGCGTCCATGGCAAGGACCAGCTGTCCGTCCTTGCTCGACCTGAGCAGCTTGACCAGGTTCACCAGGTTGGTGCCGTACAGATGGAAGCCTGCGCGGGCAGCCGCCCGGGCAGGTCGGTGTAGCCGATGATCGTGACCCCGTTGGGCGTCGTTCACCAGACCCGTGAACTTGTGAGTTGCAGGCGCGCGTCAGCGCGTCAGGCGTCAGGCGTCAGACCGAGCGAACCACCAGTTCAAGTGACGCAAGAGCGAAACTGGAGCGAATGCCACTGCCCAGCTGTGAACGAGGACGGACGTCGGCAGCACAGGAGAACCTGTCGCCGTCCCTACGACGGGCTGGCGAGGAGCGCGGGCCGCGTGGAGTTGAGGCCCGCCCTCCCGCAGCGGCGGCAGTGTGGTGTCCGGAGGGCCCTCTGCCAAGACACAGACTCAGGTGCTCTAAGGCAGCAATCAGCAGGCACCCGAGGGCCCCGCGCCATACACCTCTGCGGGCTCACCCGCACCACTGTGCAACGACGTCGCCGGACGCCCACAGCATTCTCATCAGCAAGGGGCAGCGATCAAGATCGCAACCGTTACAGACCCGTGAATAGGTGAGTTGCAGGCGCGCGTCAGCGCCGGGGCGGGCGAAGCCCGTCCGCAGTGGTTCTGCAGTAGTCCGTCAGGCGGCCGGGTCGAGGACCACGGTGTGGCCGAGCCGCTCGAGTTGGGCGACCAGCCGGCGGGCGTGGGCTTCGTCGTTGCGGCGGGCCAACCACTCGGGTCCGAGGTCTCGGTAGGGCTCGTCGCGGGTGAGCATTCAGTAGGCCGAGACCAGGATCGAGTGGCCGACCGCGAGCTGTGCCCGGGCCGTGCCGCGGCGGCTGGTGAGCCGGGCGTGCTGGGCGGCGAGGTAGTTGGCGCCCTTCATCCGGCCGACCGAGCCGGCGGCCTCGACCAGCATCGCCGTCAGCCATTTGTTGCCGTGCGGCGGCCGCACCGGGTACCGCTTGCCCGCTGACTCCCGCGTGCCCGGAGCCACTCCGGCCCAGGACGCCAGGTGCTCCGGTGTCGGGAAGCGGGACATGTCCGCGCCGGTCTCGGCGATGATCACCTGCGCGACCTTCTCGCCCACTCCGGGAATCGTCTGCAGCAGCTCCAGCTGGTGCGTCCAGGGCTCGAACGCCGCGGCGATGACTGTGTTGAGCTCGGCCAGCGCGGTCTCGATCGCCTCGATCCGGTCCAGCATGGAGCGGGCGAGCTGCGCGTGCTGGGCGTCGAAGTGCCCGGTCAGGGCCTCGGTCAGGGCCGGGATCTTGCGGCGCATCTTGCCCTTGGCCAGGTCCGCCAGCACCCGCGGATCGCTCTCCCCGCTGATCAGCGCGGTCAGCATGGCGCGGGCGGAGACGCTGGTCAGGCTGGCCGCGACGGAGGAGAGCTTGACGGAGGCGTCTTCCAGCATCAGCTCCAGCCGGGTGATCTCCCGGGTGCGGTCGGCCATCAGCTGCACCCGGGAGCGGGTCAGCATCCGCAGCCGGCGGATGTCCGGCGGCGGCACGAACGAGGGCCGCAGCAGCCCGCACTCCAGCAGCTGGGCGATCCACTCGGCGTCCTTGACGTCGGTCTTGCGCCGGGAGATCGACTTGATGTGGGCGGCGTTGACCAGCCAGACCTCCATCACCTCCTCCAGGCAGTAGAACGCGCCCTTCCAGGAGGTCGAGGTCGACTCCATCGCCGCGATCGTCACGCCGCACTCGATCAGCCAGTCCCGCATGACCTGCAGTGACCGGGTCATCGTCGAGAACGTCCGCGTCTCCGACCGCCGGCCACCCCGCGGCTCGGGGATGCGAACGCAGACGGTCAGCGTCTTCTTGCCGATGTCCAGCCCGGCCACCCGCTCGTACAGAACCTCCACCGCCGACCCCTCCTCACGTCGAGGACCTGCAAGGCGTCGCCCGGAGGGCCCTCAAGTCAAGGACACAGACCCGCGCGCTCACGGCAGCAATCAGGGGCACCCGAGGACCCCGCGCCAAACACCTCTGCGGGCTCTCCCGCACCAGTGACGGACGACGTCGCCGGACGACAGGAGCATTCTCATCGCCGGAGGCTGCGATTCAAGATCGCAAAGGATTACACCTCTTGCATCTTCGGTTTGGGCGACTCGTTGTGACGACTTCGACGGACGCACCGCGCGCGCTGAACATCCTCAACGACGGCGCCTGGCGCCTGGCGGCAAGAGGTGTGACGGTTCGTGATCTTGAATGCTCCAGGTTCGTGAATCTGCGCCGGCTGTGAGGCGGCTGAGCCTTCCTCGGCGCTGGTAGGGACTCCAGGTGGTGCTGGCTGGGCTGAGGTTGGCAGGCAGGCACGAGACGCTGCAGGGCCAGTAGGCGACGCGTCGCGGCCGTCCCCGGCGGTGCCGCTACCTTGCAGTTCGGCGTCTGAGCTGGGCCTAAAACCGTCCCGTCGCCGGGCAGGTCCGCGGGCGAGTCAACGGGACGGCATGAGGTCGCGCACCCGGACTTGCGCGACTGACGGCATGGTCAGGTCCAACTGTCAGGTCTACCCGGCAGGCTGCTCTCGTGGAGGACATCGCGGACACTTTGCTCCCAGGGCCGGTCTTCTCGGTCGCACGGAGCCATTTGGCTCGTGCCCAAGATGGCCGCTCTCGCGTCAACGCACTCTGGGACGCGATGCGGGGCAACCAAGCGTTCTCCGCGTGGGTCGAGTCCCCCGAGCCTCTCGTCCGTGAATTGTGGTGTTCCTTCGAGCCTGATCAAGACCTTCAACGAGAGGCGGACGAAGGCATGGCCGCCCTTCTCCGCGACATCAAGGCCGCGCTGGACGCCTGCGTTCTTGCTGCTGCAAACATCGTGTGCCGCCCGATCGGGTTGGTCGAGCCGGAGGTCCATCGGATGCCGCTCGCCGCCGCGCCCTCGGAGTTTGATTCTCTTCCGGCGCTGGGGCAGCTGAGGGGTCTGCGCCCCGACCAGATCCGTGCACTTCGGCTCATCCAGCCGTTCACCGAACGACTGGAGGAGCCAGAGCCCACGCGCACAATCGCCCGGGACATGGCGCATCTCGCGGCCGGGCTTGAGGCGCTGGACGCTTGGGAGTCCTCCCAAGGACAGCGTCCGCTATTCACTGCCTGGGCGTCCGAAGCCGATCCCAGGCCTGAGCTTCCGAACGGTGTGCGGATCGAGAAGGCCGAGGTCGACCCCGCCGGTCCGCTGCACCGGCCCAAGAGGTTGGCCAAATTCACTCTTCACAAGAACTCGGCTAGAGCATCGTTCGCAGGGGACCCCAACGTTTCCTTCGACGTCGTCTTAAACGCCGGCCCTTGGCCCGACGACCCTGACGACAACTTCTCCCGCCGCTCGTATGGCCTCATTGTGATCACGAGACACCTCATCGATGGCTTGGAGCGCTCGGTCAGCGACCCCTATCGCACGGATCTTCTTCGCTCGCTGGACCGAGACTTTCCACAGGAGCAGGTCGACACCTGGCTGCCGGTGAAGTTCGACAGCGGCGAGGAGGAAGAGGATGCCAAAGCCGCTATCGCTCAATCCGACCGGGGCATGGCCACCTACCTCAACGGAGACGGCACGCTGGTGTACATGCGCCTCGCCGAGGGCGGGGTCGTCATCGGACGCGAGATCGCTCCTGCGCGCGACCTGCTCGATGCCAGCCAGGATGGGATGGCGGTCGAAGAAGCGACCCGGGCGGCCGCCGGCCGGTGGGGTCTGCCGGACCTTGTGCTACAGCCGAAGGTCTTCGCGAAGGGAAGCGGGATCCGCGAGCTCGGCGACGGAACGATCCTTGCCGGCCCGCGAGGGATCAGCCTCCAGGTCAAGGCTCGAGGTGTTACCGGAGACACCCCGGAGAAGGCGACGCGGTGGACACTCAAGAACGCAGCCCAGGCCCTGCGACAGGCCCGGGGCACGATCAGGACGGCCCTGCTCAACCCCGCTGTCGAGCTGACAAACCTGCGTGGACGCACCGTCGCGATCCGAGGAAGCTCGGTCGCGTGGATTCCCGTCGTGGTGGTTGACCACCCCAATCTTCCACCTACGGGTGTCATTCCGGCCCCCGACCCCAAGGGCCCCAGCGTTGTTCTGACGCGACGCGACTGGGAGTTTCTCTGGGACCAACTCCGCTCCGCAACTGCGATCGTCGACTACATCCACCGAGTCGCCGAGGAGCAGGACCCGCTCGAGCTTGGCGCAGAGAGCAACCGGTATCTCGACCTGGCGGAGAAGGATGCACAGGCGCCCCCGGCGAAGATTCCGGACTGGATTCCAGAGACCGGTGCCATCAATACGAGCCATCCACTCCTTCCCTACGACCCTGCACCGTCAGCCGACCGCTTCGGGCATGCGATCTTCCAGCAAATCCTCGAGGACATCGCACACACCGACTTCACAGGCGACGAGTCAGACCGCATCACGCTTCTCTCCAACATTGACCGGGTTGCGGTCGGGGAGCGGGCCGAGCTGGGCAGGCTTCTGCTGCGACGGCTGACCCGGTGCGCCCAGGTGGCCCCAAATGGTCACAGGATGGACCACCGCATCATGTACATCGACCAGGGCTCTTTCCAGCTCACCTTCACGACCATGTCGCAGCTCAACGACTACCATCTTGAGATTTACCGCTCGTGGCTGCTATTGCGTCGCCAGGACTTTCTGGAAAAGTCAGGTGCCCTGGGACCCGCCTATCCGTGGACGGTCGGTGTTCTGCTCACACCTCGCGCCGACGGCCTGAGGCCGTGGGATACAACAGCGATCTCGACGAATGGACCGCCCGCATACGATGCGGCCGAGTATGGCCGGCTCACCGAGGTGTTCAAGCCCAACTCATGACGATTCCCGCTCTCTGGACATCCCGTGACTGCCCGCATCGCACCGTGTGCGCCGTTTCCCGCGGCCGTCACTCGTCCCGCCCACGGATCGAAGTACCGTCGGACGCAAGGGGCAGACAGGCGAGTGCGGTTCCGGGATGAGCCCGTTGGGCCCAAGATTTGAGATGCATCTGGCTGACTTCACCGCTCTCGCCAAGGCGTCTCGTGAATCCGGCAGAGGGTTGACGGCCTTCCGGACAGCCGACCGAGTGCTCGGACTGGGGTGGACCCTCTTCGAGCTACTGACGCCGCCTCAGTACGCCTCCTGACCGACAGCCCTCAGTCCGGGCCGCTTAGTTCCAGCTCGACTAGCCGAGCCCGCGGCTTTTATCAGCCCTGCCAACTGTTTGCCACGTCATCCACCGCGTCTTCGATGCTCAGATACCCGTGGTCTGTGAGGAACGACGTCAAGAACGTGTGAAGTAGTTCCTCGACAGGTTCGTCGGTCCCGCGGCTGATCAAATTATCCGGCGCAAAGCCAAGAGGCGGACAGAATGGACGCTGTCCCGCGGAGCGTGAAATCGGCGTCCGTCCCGGGAAGCTCAGGTCATCCCAGGCTACCCGGTAGTTCATGTCGCGATCGCGGTTATCAATGCTCGGACCAATCCGCCAGTCAAAACGGGGCTGGCGAGGAGGCTTCTTCAAGCCAAAGATTCGCCAGTAGGCGGGATCGCGCACGGCAACAGCCACGCGGTCGATCGGCTGGAGAAGATCCTGCACGCCCAGGATGCGTTGCCCGTTAGCTGTATCCAAAGTGGGCATCGTGAGCGAGAGGTCAACGCGGCCGCTCGCGTTAATCCATACATAGTCGCTTCCCGGGTCTGCTGTCCGGTCGAAGCGCACGCCCTCAGATGACGAATAGGCCGGCGGGTCTTGGAACTCCTGCGCAAAATGGCTCTTCACGAAGTCAACCGCTGCGGCAGGATCAAAGCGCGCCCCGCTGATCGTGCGGCTCGGTGCGCAGATGATCAGGACACGCACGCCGTTGGCACCCCCATCCGGCGGCATGTGGACGCGCCAGCCACCGAAGTTCATCGGCTGGTGATCGTCCTGCCGCTGGCTCCTGGCCCGGGCGACGAGCCGACGGCCCTGCACCCCGGCGGCACCCAACGCGGCGACTGCCAGTGCGCCAGCGACCGAGTCGATGACGTCGGAACTCAAGCTCATCCGGGCAGCCGATCAGTTGCGTCCAAGGACTGTCGTCCCAGTGACTCGCGATGATGGCTGTGCCTCATGGGCGCCCGGTCAACCTCGTTCGGCCCTCGGAAGGTGAAGTCCCCGGCCAGCCAACGGACGAACTGCTCAGAGCGGCCGACGTAGGTGTCGACGGTGTGCGGCTTGAGTCCCGCCCGCTCGGCCTCGGCGCGGAAGCGCTGCAGCGCCTGATGCAGCTCGGCCAGCGTCCACGACTCCTTTGCCATGCCCAGGAGTCTGGCAGTCGTTGGCGACAGGCAGCTGCGACTGGCTCAATGTCAAGGGTGCATCCACAAGGGCTGTCCCCCATCCACAACCTGCTCGCGAGCGGCTCGGCCACCCCCGGCGCTCGTCGCGTCTAGGGCCGCCAGCCGGTCAACGGCCAGGAGGAAGGCGGCCCCGCCGCAGGACGGCTTCAGCACGCGTCCTCCACTCGGCGAATATCTGGCGGTCACACGACGAGGGCTAGACACTCCGCCGTCGCTCTGCAGTGCTCCAGGCGAGAGATGGCGTCCCCCTTCAACGTCCTCTGGGACGCCGCCACTGCAACTGTGCTGGCCAGCGCGGCCACCCAGGCCCCGAGCGTCGTCGTGTAGCGAGGCGTGACCGACGAGCTGCTGGTTCTGCCGACCGCTTGACCGGCCCTGCCACCCGGCGCGGAGTCGGCCGCACCCCATGCCGGCTGGCCCTGCTTCCGAGTGCCGTCCTGTTCCGACCGGTGGACTCAGGATGACTTCGCGGAGGCCACATCGTCCTGAGCTTGCTGACGAGGCGTATCCACGCCAGTCCGGTCGACATGCCAGTAACGGCGAGCAGCAAGAAGGATAGAAGAAACAAGCCGCTCACTGAAGTAACCGCCTGCACTTGGTCTCCCGGTTGAACTGCAATCCACACTTGAACACCCACGAAGAACCCCAGAGCTGTGGCAAACAAACCGGGAGCCAAGGATTGGCGGTAATTCCGCAGCACTTCGCGTGGGTCGTCCGCCGTGAGCTCGTCTGCCCGGTCGACGGACTTTTTGTTAGCTGTCGCTGCCTTTCGCTCCCACGACTCGGCGGGAACATGGTCCACCTCGAAGAGGCCTTTCGGCCTCGCGATGCTGTCGCCGTCGTACAACCGGCGCGCTATTCCAGCCCGCCCCATCAACGTCAGCCGGTAGGACCAGAAGACCCGTGGCAGAACGGCGAATAGCACGGCGACGACCGCAATCGGGGTTATGGCGGCGTCGCCGAGCGCGGCGATCAAGAACTCAGTGAAGCTCCAGGCGGCGCCGCCACCGAGGTAGTCGGCTGCGAGGTAGCCCGACTGACCCCAGACTGCAGCCAAGGTCATCCAGGCCAGCCAGGGCCAGGTGGCCCGCCAGCTCCCCGTTAGTTGGCGGGCAACCAACTCGCCGACCGCCGCTCGGTGGAGATCCACGATGATACGTCGCCGTGAATCGTGCTCAGGCAGAGCGTTCAGCGATTCGCGGAAGAGTTGCTCTCTTCGCCGGACGCGCGCAGAGCGCGTGAGGCCAAGGTAGAGCCCGAATAAGGCCACCACTGCGGCCAGGATGCTGGCGAGAGCACGAACGTACTCAAAGAACACCGGACTGTCGCCGCTCTCTCTACGGGTGGCAAGTGCGATACATCCTATTCAGCTAAATCTCGCTTCGCTTGAACGGTCGGCCGTCAGCAAAGCTGGCCAGCGGCCGGCGGCCGGCTTTGGGCCCAGGGGTGGTCCGTGATGGCCGAAGCGCACGAGGGCGCGGCTGGTGTTGTGCAGCCGCGACGTCCACCGCAGGCCGTCGGGCTCGCTTGGGTGGTCGTGCAGCGGGCGGCGGCCCAGTCGGCGGGCGGGGTAGCTGCGAGCGTCGGAGCCGATGAGCTCGCCGTGGGCGAGTCCCAGCTTGCTTCCCGCACCCGCCTCAGGCGGTCGTCGCCAAGCGTGCGGGTGCCCGGCGTCGTGACCTACAGCAGGGCGGCGGCCGAGCGCCTCTCGGTTCCGCTCAGGAAGATCGTCAGGCGGCACGGCTTCGACCTCACCGCGTGCCAGCCGTGGTCACGAGGGAGGGGGGCGAGGCCCTCTGCCTAGCGTTTCGGTCGCCAGGCGTGACCCATTCATGACCCACGCAGCGGAAAACGAGGGTCAAAACGGGTCATATCGGGCCTTCCGGAGGGTCCTGCAGACCTTCTCCGGTTGCGCTAACGGGCGCTCTGACCTGCGGTTATGCGTGGAGCGGGTGACCGGGATCGAACCGGCATGGCCAGCTTGGAAGACGAGCGCCCCTTAGATGCCGGGTCGTCATAGTCGGCCCGGCGCGCACTGGAGGATCAGCGCGCCTCGGACTGGAGGAGGCGTTCCTACAGTCCGCGGCGTGATGTCGCTGCACAAGCTGACCGCCGGCGATGGCTACACCTACTTGACGCGACAGGTCGCCGCGATGGACGCCACCGAGCGCGGCCACGCCGGACTCGGGGACTACTACTCGCAGCGAGGCGAGTCCCCAGGAACCTGGGCCGGCGCGGGCCTCGTGGGCTTGCAGGGCGTGGTCGCCGGTCAGTCGGTCGATGAGGCGCAGATGCAGTCCCTGTTCGGCGAGGGCCGACACCCAGACGCGACCCGCATTGAACTCGAGGCAGTGGCCGCCGGCCTCTTGGCTCGCGATGCCCGGCGAGCGGGCGCACTCGGTCAGGCCTTCTCCGTCTTCGCTGTCACCACGGACGGGTTCCGGTATCGATGCGCCGAGGCCTTCGTCTCCGCCAACCGAGCACGTGGGCAGCCGCCTCATGCCGCCCTGCCGCTCGACCACCGAGCCCTCATCCGCAGCGACCTGGCCCGCTCGTTGTTCGCCGAGGCGCATGGACGTCAGCCGAACGATGCACGGGAGTTGTCCGGATTTCTCGCTCGGGCTTCCCGTCCGGCGACGAGCGCGGTCGCTGGCTACGACCTCACCTTCTCTCCCGTGAAATCCGTTTCCGCGCTGTGGGCGCTGGCGCCTCGTGACATTGCGGAGAAGATCGAAGCCGCCCACTCCGCTGCCGTCACCGACGTCCTGTCCTGGTTGGAGCGCTCCGCCTGCTACACCCGCGCTGGCCACGACGGCGTGCGGCAGGTGGAGACCACCGGCTTTGTCGCGGCGGTATTCACCCACCGCGATTCCCGCGCCGGCGACCCGGACCTGCACAGTCATGTGGCCGTAAGTAACAAGGTGCAAGGCCATGACGGTCGTTGGCGCGCGCTGGACGGCCGCGTGCTCCACAAGGCCGCTGTCGCCGCCTCCGAGCGGTACAACACCCGACTCGAGGCCTACCTCACGACCGGCCTCGGCGTCCGGTTCATCAACCGCGCCGGCGCCACGGACAAGCGCGCGGTACGCGAAATCTTCGGACTCGACCCGCGCCTGCTGTACGCCTGGTCCTCGCGCCGCCAGGTCATCGACGCCCGGCGCGCCGAGCTGACCGCGGCCTTCCAGGCCCAGCACGGCCGGCCTCCAACGGCTGTCGAGGCGATCGCGCTAGCACAGCAGGCGACCCTGGAAACGCGGGAGTCCAAGCACGAACCGCGTTCACTCGGTGAGCAGCGGACGACTTGGAGGCGGCAGGCCCTCGGCATCCTGGGCGGCCCCTCCGCAATCGCTTCCATGCTCGACAGAGCCCTGAGCCCGCCAGCGGTCCCAATCGTGCGAATGACCGAGGCATGGGTTCAGTCAGCGGCCACCCGGGCGGTGGACACCGTCGCCGCGCAGCGCGCGAGCTGGCAGATGTGGCACCTGCGCGCCGAGGCCGAGCGGGCGGCGCGCGCCGCCGCGCTCGCCCCGGACGACGTGGACACAGCCGTCGCTCGGATCACCGCGCTCGCTCTCTCCCCCGCCCTATCGATCCCCCTGGACCGACCGGACCCCGCGGTCGAGCCGCCGGAGCTGCGCCGCTCGGACGGGGCCAGCGTCTACACCGTCGCGGGCGCCCAGCTCTACACCTCCCGTGCCGTGCTGGACGCCGAAGCGCGGCTGGTGACCGCCGCCGGCCGGAGCGACGGTCGCCGCGCCGACCCCGCCGTGCTCGAGCTGGCGCTGCTGGAGGCCACCGCAAACGGCACCCAGCTCAACCCCGGCCAGGCGCAGCTGGTCCGAGACTTGGCCGGCAGCGGGACGCGGGTGCAGCTGGCCATCGCCCCGGCCGGTACCGGCAAGACCACCGCGCTGGCCGCACTGTCCAGGGCCTGGACTGCCAGCGGAGGCGAAGTGCTCGGTCTGGCGCCCTCGGCGGTGGCCACCGCGGGCCTACGTGAGGCCATCGGCGGCACCTGCGACACCGTGGCCAAACTCGTCTGGGCGCTGGACACCGGCAACCTGCCGGACTGGGTCAGCGACATCGGCCCGGGCACGCTCGTGATCGTCGACGAGGCGGGCATGGCCGGCACCCTCGACCTGGCCGCGGTCGTCGACCACGTCCTGGGAAGGGGCGGGTCGGTGCGGCTGGTCGGTGACGACCGGCAGCTGGCCGCGGTCGCCGCCGGAGGCGTGCTGGCCGAGATCGCCGCCACCCACGGCGCGATCACCCTCACCCAGCTGGTCCGCTTCACCGATCCGGCGGAGGCCGCGGCCACCGTCGCTGTCCGCGACGGTGACACCACCGCGGCCGGCTTCTACCTCGACGCCGGGCGGGTACACGTCGGCGACGCCACCACCTGCGCCGAGCATGCTTACACCGCCTGGGCCGCCGACCGCACCCGCGGCGTCGACGCGCTGCTGCTGGCGGCCACCCGCGACACCGTCACCGCGCTGAACGGGAAGGCGCGCACCGACCGACTCGCAGCCCTCGGAGCACCAACCGGCCGGGAAGTCTCGCTGTCTGATGGCACCCGCGCGAGCGCCGGGGACCCGATCATCACCCGCGCCAACAACCGGCGACTGCCGCTGGGCGCCGCGGACTGGGTGAAGAACGGCGACCGCTGGACCGTCACGACCCTGCACGAGGGCGGCAGCCTCACCGTCACCCACACCGGCAGCGGACGGCACGTCACCCTCCCCGCTGACTATGTCGCCGAGCACGTTCAGCTGGGCTACGCCACCACCGTGCACGGCGCCCAGGGCGTCACTGCCGACACCTGCCACACCGTGCTTACCGGCAGCGAGAGCCGGCAACTGCTCTACGTCGCCCTCTCCCGCGGCCGCACCGCCAACCACCTGTACCTGGCCACCGTCGGCGACGGAGATCCGCACGGCATCATCACCCCGGCGGCCGTTCATCCGCCGACCGCCACCGACCTGCTGATCGCCATGCTCGACCGCGACGGCACACAGACCTCGGCCACCGGCGCCCGCCGAGCGCTGGCCGACCCGGCCGAGCGACTGCACTCCGCCGCCGCCCGATACGCCGACGCACAGCGATTCGCCGCCGCCCACCGAATCGGCCCGGCGGCTGCAGAAGCACTGGAGAACGCCGCCGAGCAGCTCCATCCCGGGCTCACCGCGGCCCCGGCCTGGCCCACGCTGCACGGGCACCTCGCGCTGCTCGCCGTCGGCGGCGCCGACCCCATCGCCGCCTTGCGCGCAGCGGCAGCCGAGCACGAACTGACAAGCGCCGGCGACCCCGCCGCTGTCCTGGACTGGCGGCTGAACATTGTCGGCTCCGGCCCGCCGGGGCCATTGCCGTGGCTGCCGGGCACACCCACGGCGCTGGCCGACGACCCGCACTGGGGGCCCTACCTTGCGGACCGCGCAAGTCACGTCACCACCTGCGCGACCCGGGTCGCCGACACCACCGCCGCGATGACACCGGCCAGCGCGCCCGGCTGGGCGCGTCCGCTGCTGAACCCCGACCACGCTGTCCTACGAGCCGGGATCGCCACCTGGCGCGCCGCGCTCGGCGTCTCCGACAGCGACCGGCGCCCCACCGGCCCGCTCCAGCCTGCCGCCGCCGAACGCAGGCACCAACGACGGCTCGACGACGCAGTCACTGCCGCCGTTCCGACACAGGGCCGCCCGGCGTGGGCCAAGCTGGCCGACAGCATCGACCCCCGCGTACGCCAAGACCCGCACTGGCCTGCCCTCGCAGAACGGCTCACCGCGGCAGACCGCGCCGGACTGGACGCTGCCGGTCTGCTCGCCGCGGTGGCCGCCCAGCGACCGCTGCCCGACGACCTCCCCGCTGCCGCCCTGTGGTGGCGGATCACTCCGCACCTGGCCCCAGCCACCGTCGCCACCGGGCGAAGCACAACTGTGCTGCGCCCGGATTGGTGCGGCACCCTGCTGGCGCTACTGCCCGGCGAACCCGGGCAGCGGGTGCTCCTTAGCCCCGCCTGGACGGCGCTGGTCGCTGCGGTCACTACCGGGGTCCGCGACGGCTGGTCCCCCACCGACCTACTCACCGCCACGGTCACCGACCTGCCGGCCGCCGACGACGACGGTGACCGAGCCGGACACGAACTCGCCGAGACGCTGGTCTTCCGGATCTCCGCTCTTACCGACCCCGCGCCAGTGCAGGCACCCGAGCCCCTACCGGCCGACCTGCAGCCACCCGACGACGTGCATCTACTCCCGCCGGCCGCGGACACCACAGCCCTCACCGGCACCGTCTGGGCCGACGCACCCGCCCTCGAGACTGAGCCCCCCGGCCCCAACGACGAACCGCCGCTGACCGAACCGCGGTACCTCACCCCCGACCCCTTCGCCCCCGGCAACCCCGGCGCCGACGAGGCGGACTACCTGCTCGAGCAGCACTTCTGGGCCACCGCTGTCGTCGGCCGCGACCGGCTGATCGAGCTCAACACTCAGGCGGCCGCCTTCTACACCGACCGCTACCCCAACTCGTGGGCGCCGGACTATCTGCGCCAGCGGCTGGGCACCGACCTCACCGCGGACCCGCGGTTCAGCCCCGGCTACGCCCCCACCAACTGGACCACCCTCGTCGAGCACCTGCGCGCTTCCGGCGCCACGGACACCGAGCTCCTCGCTGCCGGCCTCGCCCAGCGCGCCCGCACCGGGACGCTCATCGACCGGTTCCGCGACCGGCTCGTTTTTCCCATCTACAACGTCGACGGCGAGGTCGTCGGGTTCATTGCTCGCCGCAACCCCGCCACCTCCGACGGCGGCCGCGCCGGGCCCAAGTACCTCAACACCCCCGCCACGGACCTGTACATCAAGGGCGAGCACATGCTTGGGCTCTACGAGAACCGGGCCACGCTCACCAACGGTGCCACCCCAGCCCTCGTCGAGGGACCGCTTGATGCCATCGCCGTCACCCTCGCCGGCAACGGACGGACCGTCGGCGTCGCCACCCTCGGCACAGCCCTCACCGACCGACAAGCCGACCTGCTCCTCCCCCACATCCGCCAGGGCGATACCGGAGTCCTCGTGGCCTCTGACCACGACGACGCCGGACATCGCGCCGCCGAGCGCATCTACTGGCAACTCACCGCCCGCGGCGACGACCCCCGTCGACTCGCCCTCCCTCACGGGCTCGACCCCGCCGACCTCCTCCACCGCCACGGCGCGACCGCGCTGCGGACAGCCATCAACGTCTCCGGCAGCCTCGCCGCCGACCTGCTCGACAGCCGCCTCACCCCGACCGCGCACGACGAGAACCCCCTAGGCATTCGCGCAGCAGTGCGTGACGCGGCCGCCATCATCACCGCGCTCCCACCGGCCCGGTGGCTGGCCCACATAGACCGCGTCACCGACGCCCTCGGCCTGCCATGCGGCACCGTCCATCGGGCCGTCCTCGGCACCGAACCGATCACCTCGCCGCCCCGCAGGACTACGACCAGTCCCTCAGGACTGTCCTGCTCGACGCCGCCCCACAAGGATCATCACCGGACGGGGCATATGGGACGGCCGCAGGACTGATCACCTCACCTGCGCCGTCCCGCTCGAGCGTTCCCGTCGGCTCACGAAGGACAAGTAGCCGTATCGCCCGAGGCTGTGCTGGCTCCCACTGCATGGGCTCCATCTACAGCCGAGCCTCACGGCTGGCGGGCGTCATGCGACTCGGCGTGCCGCGCGTCAGCAGAACAGAGCGAAGAACGCCGCATTCTCGTCGGCGATGGGGGCCGCGCCGCGCACCATCTGCCCGAAGACTCCGGGTCCTCCGGCCGCACCTGAGATCACCGCACCGTTCGCCGCGCAGCCGGACACCCCGCTCTGTCCGGGCGTCGTCGTAGGCGTCCCGGCCGCGCCGGCCGTGGCGGGCGCGAGAACGACCAGACCCAAGGTGAGGACTGCGCCTGCTGACCAGCGTCGAACGCTCATAGTTCCCCCAGCGATGCGGTGAGTGATGGCCCTGGAGGGAACGTAGGGGCACCGGATCCGCCCCAGATAGGGACAGAAGTCCCTCCCGAACCGCTGCTAGTCAGAGCCGCACTACCGTCCCGCCGGACATTCTGGGGCTGCCCCACCGCGCCGACGGCGACGGAAACCCATGGGACGCCTGACGGTCGACGGGGTGCCGCGGCACAAGGGCCGTCCAACATCCGGCGGGCGCGCTGCAGCCGCGACCGGACTTCAGCGGTCGTGCGGCCGAGACGCGTCGTTTCCTGGACGGATTGGGGACAGCCGAGTCGGTCCAGCCGACGTACCCGTCGCCAGCGCGGACGACCGTTGCAGCGCTGCGTGCTCGTGAAGGCTCTGCGTGTGGCTGGCGGCGAGGGAACGCTGCACCGGTGGAGCCGCTTGGTTGAGGGAGTCGGCCAGCGCTATGGACAGGACGCCGGCCCGTGCGACGGCATCGGCCAGGGGCCGGAGATCGTCGGCGTGCGCGCGTACGTGCCGACCGGCGATGACGTCGCGGATGCGGTCGACGGGCATGTCGTCCATTCGTGGCAGCTCTCGGGCCTTGGCGTACAGGTGACCAGTTCGAGCCCAGTCCCCCACCGCGGCTCCCAGCTGCTCGGCGAGGAGAGGCAGCTGGTTGGTGACGAACTGCGTCGACGTGATGAGCACGCTCCGGTCGGCTCCGCCCGCGGACCCGGGCGTCTGAGCCAGGACCTCAGTGCTTCGCCGGAGAACGTCGGCCAGTGCTTTCGACCAGGCAACGACGCCTCCCGCTTCGGGTGCCTTGCCCTGATGGCCGTCATGGAAGGCCATGCTGGCGCGGCCTGTGGCACGCCAGGCGACGGCGGCGGGCGCCGCGACGATGTCGTGGCCTCGTACGGCCGACGTCAGGGTCGCCGCAAAGGCGCTGGCGATCTCGGCTGTCGCGGTGACTGCTCGGAAGCCGCGCAGTGTGAAGTCACCATTGCGTTGCGCTCGGTCGAGTGCGGCGGTCAGGGAGGCGACGGCGTCGGGTGCGGTGGTGTCGGCTGTCGCGCGTGCCGCCGCGGGCATCGGGATCAAGCGGTCCAGGAGCGCGGCACCGGCGAAGGCCGGCGGCTCGGCGACCGCGTGACGACCGACGGCGGCGGCCAGCTGCCGGACGGCAGCCAGCGGCGCGATGCCAACAAGCGGCAGTAGTTGCTCTCCCAGCTGGGCGCACGAACCGGCCAGCTTGGAGAGCTCGACGGCCAGGGCCCATCGCTGGGCCCGGCCCATCAGCTCGCGGCTGCGGCCGAGGTGGTCAGCGATCGCGCCGGCTCGGTCGGTGACCGGGCCCCGCGCGTCCGGCCATAGCTCGCCGGCGTGGACACACGCCTCGCCGAGGGCGACCGTCGTGAGCTGCCGTTGCTTGGCGGTAGCGGTGAAGCCGTCCTCGGCCAGGCGGGTAAGGGCCCGTCCGAGGTGGCTCAGCGCCCTCGTCGCGTCGTCAACGCGCACATCGGCCTGCTGATCCGTGATCTGGGTGGCGAGCCCGTCGATGAGCCCTTGCAGCGTCGTGGCCACCGGTCAGCCCAGCCGCGCCAGGGCGTCACGTGCGACCTGCGCCGCCTCTGCCACCTCGCTGAGCGACGGCCGGCCGGCGGACAGGGTTGCGAGAGCGTCCAAAGCGGTGCGGATCCGGTGTCGTGGGTCGGCGTCCTCCAGCTCCACCGCGCGGGTGTGGGCTCCGGCGAGCTCGAGGAGTTCGGCTGCGTAGAGGCAGTCCAGGGCGATGCCGGCCGGGACGCGGTCGCGGTCGGCGCCGACGGCGTTCAACAAGGACGCCGCGGACTCCAGCGCCGTTCGGTCGGTGTGGCTATTCATCGAGAGGCTCCCTTGCTGCGAGCAGGTGTGTCTGTTGAGAACGGTGTCGTGGCTGTGGGGCTAGCGGGGCTGGTGTCGGTTCTCTGTGGACGGTCGGGCGACGTGCGCTCCGCTTGGTTGCCGGATCGGCGGTCCTCGGCAGATGGGAGCGCGGCTGGGCAGTCCTCGAGCAGTCGCCAGTGCAGCTCGCGGCCGGGATGCCATGCGGGTAGGCCGGCAGCGGCCAGCGCAGGTAGGCGTCGCGCGACGTCGTAGCCGGCGGTCGCGGCTCGGACGAGTGCGGCGGCCAGTGGCAACCAGTCAGGGCCATGGACGAGCCGAGGATCGATCCGCTGCACGATCGCGCGTAGCGATTGGTCGACCGATGGCCCCGGATCGTCGTCCGGCTTGCGGCTCTGCCCGGCCGCCGCGTCGACGATCTGCACGGCGATCCGCCGGCGACGCTCGGCTGTGGGTGCCTTACGCCAGGCGTCGAGCAGTTCGGGTGTGTGTCGGGTCATCCACTCCCGGCTGACCCGCACTCCTTCGAGCAGGGACACCCAGTCGGCTGGGCGAGCAGCCGGGCTCATCGGGCTGCCCGCGCGGTCGCGGTCGCGCTCGTCGTCTCGGGGTCCGGTTCATCGAGGTCGGCTGCGAAGCGGTCGGCGCGGGCAGAGCGCGCCGTCTCGCTGTCGTAGTCCGCGGCCCAGGACCGGGCCGGCCAGTCCACGTGCCGGCCGGGCGGGCAGCCGGCTCCGAGTCGCTCGGTCATCCGGGCGGTGAAGCCGGGCAGGGCGTGGCGGTGCCAGTCCTCGAGCGCGTGCGGGCTTGTGGCCTCGCCGGCGGCCAGGCGCAGGCACGCCAGTCCGGCGAGCTCGTGAACCAGATGTGGGTGGGCCGGCCAGCAGGCGGGGACGGCGTGCCCGGTGGACCAGGCGTAGCTGTGGTTGAGCCAGGCGGCGACGTCGTCGAGCCAGGGCCACAGCTCCGCGCGGACCCGCTGCGTGCAGGCGGCGGGGTCCCACGGGCGGTCCAACGCGGTGAGTCCGCCTGGCTGCAGTCCGACGGCTTCGGCGAGGCGCAGTTGCTCGAGCGCGTGGGCGACCCAGCGCGGCGGCCCCGGGAACGGCCGGACGATCATCGGTTCCCTCCCCCGGTCGGGGTCAGACCGATGCGGACCGCGGCCTGCAGTGCCTGCTCGGTGCGTTCGGCCGGGCTGGTGCCACCCGTCCGGGCTGCGGCGACCCGCGCCCGGGCGCGGGTCTGGGCGGCGAGGAGCGCGCGCCCCCGGGGTCCGGCGATGCACCGCGTCAGCGCGGCGATCAGCGGTGGCGCGTTCTCCGCGACGACGAGCGCGCGTCCCTCGGGCAGGCCTCGGATCTCCTCCGCGCGGAGGACTGGCACAGATTCTCCGTGGGTGGACCGGGACCAGCCGGCTCCGCGGTAGCTGTAGGAGGTGCGGCGCACGCGGGTGGTTCCCAGCAGCTCTGACAGTTCGCGGTAGAAGCCGCCGTCCTTGCCTCCGCCGAAGGCGGTGATGACGTTGGTGAGCCCGAACAGGGCCCGGGCCTCGTCGTCCCCGTAGATGAGCACGAGCTGCCGCCAGGTCTGAGCGGCGTAGATGAAGCTGATGCCCAGTGCGCGGTCGTTGGCCATCCGGGTGCGCAAGGTCGGCAGCGGCGCGGTGGAGGGCAGTTCGTCCAGGCACGCCAGCAGTGGCGGGCAGAGCCGCCCGGTGTCCGACCTGTCGGCCAGCTGCAGGGCGGTGTCTAAGACGTGCTCGGCCAGGGCCGTCATCAGCGGGGAAGCTGAGGCGTAGGGGTCGTCGCGGCCGAGCAGGTAGATGGTGCCGCTGGCGGCGAGCAGTGCGGGGATGTCGGTGGCGGGCCGGTCAGGTCCGGGGGTGCACCGGCGGCGGATGTCGGCCTGGAAGAACAGTGCCAGCGCTTGCTGGACGGTGGTCATGGTGTTGCCGGCGGTGCGTGGGTCCCCGTGCAGGGCCCCGTGCAGCAGCCCGTCCCACAGAGGGGCCGCGTGGGGATGGGCGCGGAGGATGTCGGCCGGCTGGGTGACCGCGGACGGCTGCGCGGCCCAGTGAAGGACGTCCTCGATGGTGCGGCCGGTGAGCGCGGCGGCGTGGAAGTAGGCCTGCAGCACCTTGGCCGCCTCGAAGGCGTAGAAGCGGGCGGCGGAGTCCGAGCCTCCGCTGGTGATCGCGCCGGTCACCGTCCCGGCGGCGAAGGCCTTGGCGCGCCGCTCGGCGGTCATGGGGTCGACGCAGCCGGCAACGGGATCCCACACCAGCTCGGGCAGGCCGGGTACCGATCCGAACGGGTCAAGAACGGCGACCGGCCGCCCACCGGCGGCCCGGGCGTCCACGGTGAGCAGCAGGTCCTCGGCCTTGGTTAGGGTCACCAGCGCCGGTCCCGGTGCGTCGAGCAGGGCCGGGGCCAGCAGGTCCAGGGTCTTGCCGGAGCCCTGCGGGCCGTAGACACCCGTGGTGCGATCGAAGGGCACCCAGAGGGACCCGCCAGCAGGGACGGCGGCGCGCCCCAGCTGCCAACCGACGTCGGTCTCCCGCACGCTGGGCCCGCGGTGGCCCGGCCGTCGGTGTAGGTCGGGGCGGACGACGGGCGCGACCCGGCGCAGCCGGTGGCGCCCCAGGACGTCGTCGACTTCGCTGCGGGTCGCCATGCCTTGTCCACCGCCCATGCGGACGCCGATCACCCACACCGCTCCCCCGCTCAGCGCCAGGTAGGTCAGCACCGAGAGGAGAACGGTGGCGTAGACGACTCCCCCAGGCGGCGACGCCAAGATCTGCGCTTCAGTGAGTCCTGCGGTCGGATTACCGGTGATCAGCCCGCCGATCGAGTGGACCACTGCCTCCGGAGTGGCCGGCCACAGCCATCCGCGGCCCGTGGCCAGCGCTGCTATCGCCCGGGCAGCGGGAAGCAGCAGGCCTGTTCCGGTCAGCCATGTCAACGCCGCGGCGGCCGGGAGTTCCCAGCTCGCCGGGCCGACGTCGGCTCGCGATCGATCGAGTGTCATGGCGCGGTTCCGTTGACCGAGGTGCACATGGGTTCCTCCTGAGTCAGCACGAGCGCAGTCCAGAGAGGTGGCTCGCTGGGTCTGGCTAGATGTCAATTCCTCGGTCCGCGAGCCAGGGGACGGGGTCGCTCGGGGCGCCGTCAACACGGACCTCGAAGTGCAGGTGCACGCCGGTGCTGTTGCCGGTCGAGCCCTGGTAGCCGAGCAGCGCGCCAGCAGTGACCGCCTGGCCGACGGTGACCGTGAACGAGGTCAGATGCGCGTAGCGGGTGCTGACTCCAGCACCGTGATCGAGCTCGACGAGGTTGCCGTAGCCGGACAGCGCCAGGCTGCCGTCGCGGTCGCAGTAGGCGCTGGTGCACCGGGCGTCGGTGACGGTGCCGTCCGTTGCGGCGTAGACCGGCGTGCCACGGGGGCCGCCGATGTCCACGCCCTCATGCGGGCTTCCGCCGCGGGAACCGAAACCGGACGTGACGGTCCCGTCGGTGGGCCGGATCCACGTGCCGGCCGCCGCGACCGCGGCCGGGCAGAGATTGGGAGCCGCGCCGGACGGGTCAGCTGCGGCGGCTTGGGCGGCCGGCCAGAGCATGGCGGTCAGCTCACGGGCGAGCGGCTCCCAGCGGGCGTAGGCGGTCGGGGTCGCCGAGACCTGAACGGCCTGGGCGGCCGCCGTCAGCGTGAGGCTCTGCCAGTCGGGCACCGTGGCGAGCCGTCGGTAGAACGCCTGCGCGGCGTAGACGGGGTCCATCAGATCGGCGATGGAGCCCCAGCCTGCGGTCCAGCGTTGCTGAAACGTGTTGACGCTGTCGTAGTTGGTGCCGATCCCGTCGTTCGGGAACTGCAGACTGGTCGCGGTCACCGCGGCCTGCTCCGCGGTCAGCTGCGGGCTGCTGCCATCGTTGGCCAGCATCCGGAGCCGGGATTCCTGGTAGGCGGTGGCCACGGCCACCGTTGCCGCGTACAACGGCAGTCCGGTACGAGCCGCGACGTCGACGATCGTCTGGGCGTGACCCATCTGGACGGCGTCGAGGTCCGTTCCGGCAGCCGAGGCGCCCGTCCCTGCGGTCCCACACGCTGAGAACCCTGCGGGCAGGGCCGCCTCAGCTGCTTCCGGCGCGGCGAGGACCGCCAGAGGAATCAGCAGCAGCGCGAGCGAGGCCCCTGCTGGGATGGCCAGCGGTGCGGCCAGCCTCCACAGCCACGCGCGCGCATAGGACTCTGCAGCGCGTTCGACTGCTCCGCTCATGCCGGCCGCCCGGCGGTGAGTGCCTCATTCGTGTAGGTCAGGTCCAGCTCAGGTCCGGTGAGGACCGTCTGCACCTTGAACGCCCGGTCCCCGACCAGCCACAGCGCCCGCCCCTTGCCGGCCACCGCCCAGCCGGTGACGACCCGCTGGGCGATCGGGGTCAGGCCGAGCAGGTCGCCCAGCTCTTCGCCGACGGCCTGATCCTGGCCGTGCAGGACCTTGACGTCGCACAGGTGCAGCAGGTCGCGGGCGATGGCAACGGCCTGGGAGGTGGCGTCGCCGGCGGTGAGCATGTCCGAGGGCTTGTGGGCGAGCAGGACCTGCACGTCGGCGTCGCGGCGGGACAGCCGCAGGTTGGCGTCCAGGCTCTTCAACGCTTCGGTGCCCAGGCGCATCTGCCGCCAGGTCTCGTCGCGGACGACGATGCGCAGGTCCCCGGGCTCGGCGATCTCGCGCATCGCCTGCCCCCAGCTGTTCAGGCAGGTCAGCGCGATACCGACGGCCTGGTCGCCGAGCGGTTCCAGGCGGGACAGCGACAGCGACTGGATGGGGGCCCGCCAGTCCACGGCGATCGTCGTGCGGTCGTCGAACAGGCCGGCCAGTGAGCCCTTGACCAGTGACCCGAGGGCGTCGCGCAGGGTTCGAGTGGCGTCGAGGAAATGCCGGCGGTCGGCGTAGCGGCAGCTGGTGATGAGCGCGTCGGGCGGCTCGTCCAGTGCCCGCCACAGTCGGGGAACGGTCACCTCGGTCAGCCGGGTGGCGCCGGAGCGGTAGCCGGTGAGCAGGCGCAGCGCCTCCCCCACGGCCGTCTCCTCGACCGGTCCGAACGGCACGTGGTGGGAGCCGACGAGGCCGCGGAGCAGCACGATCCATCGCGCGAAGACAAGCGCCTCCCGGCGTCGGGCCTCGGCGGCGGGCAGCCGGTCCCAGCCGTGCCCGAGCGGGCCGAAGTCCAAGGGATTCACCCGGGCGGGCAGGCCGTGGCCGACGGCGATCGGTTCCACGCCGAGGGCGCGGCACAGCGGCTCGTACTCGTCTTTGGTGTCGCCGAGGACCAGGGTTCGGTAGCCGTAGCCGAGCATTCGCAGCGCGAATGCCTTGACCGTGGCGGACTTCCCGCGGCCTGGCTTGCCGAACACGACGACGTTCGGGTTGGTGACCGGGATGTCGTCGTCGGTGACCCAGCCGATCGGGTCGCAGTAGAAGGCGCCGCCTGAGAGCAGGTCGACGCCCATCTGCGCGCCGGTGGGTGGCAGACCGCTGGTGGCGATGAGCGGCCACACCACTGGTGTCTGTTCTGAGGTCATCCGCCACACCGACAGCGGTGCCGGCGCGACCGCGTGCCCTCGTCCGCGCCCGCGCGCGCCTCGGCGAGGGGCGACCACCGGGAAAGGTGAAGTGCCCCGCTCCCCCACCGGTTCCCTCCGCGCAGGAGGGAGGCGGTGGCCAAAGTCGTCGAGCAGGACGGCGAGATCCCGGCCTTGACCGTGGCGGCGGCTCATCGCCGTCCCCTCCGGTCGGGCAGACCGATCCCCAGTGGGATGGCGGCGGCGGCGAATCCGGAGTCCTGGGCCAGGTCCAGCCGCAGCGGCACGAAGCCCGCGGCGCGGACGGCGGCGTCGAGCCGTCGGCCGTGCTCGGCGATCGGCCACGTGGCCGGCACCGTGACGCAGGCGGCGACGGCCGGACGGACCAGCGCCCGGCCGGCGGCGAGCTTCTCGTCGGCGGTGCCGATCCGCTCGGTGTCTCGCCGTTGCCGTGCTCGCTGGCGGAACCCCATCCGGGCACGTAGTTCGTTGCCGGTGGTGGCGCTCATGTCCTCCCGGCCGACGAGCCGAGTGGCCCGGTCCAGCGGCAGTGGCGCCAAGAACACGGTGACGCTGCGCCGCTCCCCTGGCGTGGCCGGCACGAGGACCGGGGCCAGTGCGCCGAGTACCGCTCCGGAATCGGGCAGCAGAATCGTGTCGGTGACCGAGGCCCAGGCGTCGTGGACGTAGTGCCGCACCTCGGCGAGGGCTTGGGTCGGCCCGGCGGCGCCCATCGGCACGCCGGTCGCTGGGGCGCGCCCGTCGACGCCGCCGCTGGTGAGGTCGGCGGCGATGAGCTGGCCGCGATCCCCGGGCGCGAAGCCCGTGCGCACCGCCGCCGCGAGGCCGGCCGAGTCCAGCCAGCTGACGGCGGTGCAGCCGACCGCCCCGCGCAGCGCACCTTCGATCTCGGCCATCACGCCGTGGAGCACCCGGGCACGGCCGTCGATCCCACCGCCGGACTCCTTGGCGGCGCGGGCGATCCTCCGCTCGCCGACGACCACGGTCACGAACGCCTCGGAGCGCACCGCTGCTGGGGTGAGCGTCGCGCCCAGCAGCGCGTTGACCTGCGACGCGACGGCCGGCGCATCCCTGCGGGCATGGGATCGTTCCCAGGCGGCGCGCTCGGCACCGTCATCGGGCACCGTCCGCACCTGCAGGGCGACCACGTCGACCAATTCGGTGCGGGCGGCGATCTCGCACAGTTCGGCCAGACCGGCGCCCATCCGATCCCGCTCTCCGGGTTCGGCAAGTCCGATGCCGGGATGGGCAATCCGGGCGACGGCCGCCCAGGTCCGTGCCGCGCAGTTCTGCACGATCACCGGTCGCGTAAAGGTCTGGCCAAACGGCGGCCCGTCGTGGGTGCGGACCCCGGCTAGCACTCCCGGCAGGTCCGCCTCCGACAGGTCCTCGGCCGTCCCGGCGGCCGCGCGGGACCCGAAGACCGTCCAGCCCAGTGCACGTCCAAGTGAGAACAGCCACAGGTCGGCGACCCAGCGGCCGGCCGACCGTCCGCTGATGGGCACCAGCAGAGCCGCGACCAGCAGAGTCCACACCAGCAGGCACAGCAGCAGCGCGGCCCAGGCCTGCGCGTTGAAGGCGATCAGCGCCGGCACGCCGGCGACGCTGACCGGAGCCAACTGGGCACCGGTCATGCCGAGGAACCAGCCCGAGACGTCCTTGGCGTAGTCGCCGTAGCGGGTAGCGCTCACCGGGGATCGCCGTCCCCGCCGACGTCGTCCGGACCGACGGTCGGTAACTCGAGCGCGTCGTACTCGACGCCCGCGTGACTGCCCGATCGCTCCGCCGGCCAGGCGGCGACCACCGATCCGCCGCCACCGCCACCGTGCGACGTCGAGCCGAGCGGCCCGCCTGCAGCAGCCAATTGACTCGCTGAGCCGGAGCCGCGACCCTGCGGCGCCCCGGAGTCGCGCCACGCTCCCCGTCCGGCGGCTGGCTGGCCGTGGTACGGCGCAGAGTGCCCGACTCCGGCGCTGGCCAGCACATCCGAGGCCGACGCGGCCACCCCGGCGGCGAGTCGCCCGGCTCCCGACGTACCAGCGGCCAGGGCTCGCAGCGCACCGGCGAACCGCCCATGAGTCGCTGCGTCCGCGGTGGACTCCCCCTGCGCGCGGTCTCCACTGGTCTGCGCGGCCGCGCCCGAAGCGGCGGCGCCGCCGGAGGTCGCGGCGGCCGCTGCACCGCCGGCGGCTGTCCCACCGCCGAGCTTGCCCAGCGCTCCCATGACGCCGCCGGAAGCGGCGAGGGAGGACCGCAGCGCCGCACCGCTGGAGGTGCCCGGATCGACGAAGGCCAGCAGCCGGAAGAGCACCAGCGGTGACACCGCGCCCAGCAGGATCAGCAGGCAACCCACGACGGCCATGCCGACCGCTGACTCGGTGCTGGTCTCCTCGGCGCCAGTCAGGATGCCCTCGGTGATCGTGACGCCCACCCCGAGGACAAGGACAGCCACAGGGGCCACCAGCAGCGCGGCGATGAACCAGCGCAGGCTCCGCCAGAACCAGGCGCTGGACGCCTGCGCCAGCAGCCCGCCCGCCGAGATCGCAGAGGTCGCGGCCAGCACGATGAGCGCCGCTTCGCGGACGAGCATCAGCAACAGGTAGCCGACACTGGCGGGCACCAGCAGGAAGATCGACGAAATCCCGAGGACGGTGGCCACGGTGGCGTCGACCAGGTCGCGCTCCACGCTGATCGAGGGATCGAAGGCGGCCATGGTGTCGATGTCGAGCAGACTGCGGAGCAGACCCGTGGTCAGCCCGGAGACGCCGGTAACCAGCAGCGCGGCCACACCGACGTAGCCAGCCCAGACCAGCCCGTACTGCACGACCCCCAGCAGCAGCCGCCCCAGCGTCTGCCCGTCCCGGCGCAGGGCCGCGGCCCCCAGCTGCACGAGTGCCATCAGCGTCGCCACGGCCGCGCCGATGCCGAACGTCACCGGATAGACGCCGGCCAGCGGGCCATCGGCAGACAGGTCAGGAGTGGCGAGTGCGTCGATGACCGAGAAGGCGAGGCTCAACAGCCACAGCCCTGCGTCCCACAGCGAGAGCATGGCGCTCGTCCACACGTTCTCTGCCGCCTTCCCGGCCGCGTCGCCGAGCAGGTCACCGGCTGCATCGGCCGCCTGTCCGAGCGCGCAGAGGGGATTGATCGGCAGACAGGGCAGACGGTTCGGGACCGCCGCCGGCAGAGCCATAACCGTCGACTCGGCCGCGGCCGGCGTTGCCGTCCCCAGCCAGCTGATCGCCGTTAGCACGAGAACAGCGAGCAGGAGACGGACGAACAGTGAGATGACGCGTTGACGCGCGGAGGGCCTAGGCATGGCGCAGGTCCCGCCATCCCGCGTCGATCGCCGCGTCGGTCCCCGGCCAGATCGACGGCGCTGGTGCAGGCTCCGGCCCCGGACCGATCAGCCAGCGATCCTCAACCCAGACCATCCGCTGGCAATCCGCGACAGCCATCCGGGCCGTCCGCTCAAGGGTGACGGTGAACTCCAAGTCCACGCATACGACCGCGAAGTCCGGGCCCACCGTGCCCTTGATCAGGCCCATGACCGGCCGGACGACGATGGCCAGCTGCGGTGACCCAGCGGCGGACAGGCGTGCCCCAGACAGCAGGCTCGCCATCCCGGTCACGCCGGACCAGTTCTCCCGGGTCGGGCCGCCCACAGCGCCCCACGCGGTTATCACGTCGCGCACGCCCTCCACAGAGCCGGACTGCATCGCTCCCACATCGATCGCTGCTAGCTGCGCCAGGGCACCCTCCGAAGTGCGGGGGAAGCCAAAGGCCACGGCTGCCGGACCGACGCCCGTGGGGCGCGGGAGCGCGATCACCTCGGCTGCTCTGCTGGACAGCGGACCCGGCAGCGCCTGGTCCGGCTCGGCGGTCGGCATGGGAGCAGCGGCCAGTGCATCCCGCTCGGTCAGGCTCCCGGTCGTCCGCTCGGCAGTTGGAGCCGCGTCGCGTGCATCCGGCTCCTCAGCCAGCGCCGACAAGACCGCGAGCACCAGCCCGGCGATGAGCGCGAGGACAGTCACGGCACAGCTGCCGACGAGGATGAGCAGTCGAGCAGGACTCCACGCAGTTGCTGGTGTCTGCACGCGATGGACCCGTCGCCTCATCACGTGCACCCACTGCCGGTGATCGAATCCAAGATCACGAGAATGACCGTGTAGGTGATCGCCACCATCACAACGACCGCGACCCCCATGGCCCCGTACCGGGACGCGTGCGGATGGGAGAAGATCCGCCCCAGCAAAACCGCCCCGAGCGACATCACCGCGCTGATGACGATCAGCACCAGGACGCCCCACTTAACCCAGCCGGTGACCTGGTCCGCGAAGCCCTGCATGCCAGGCGGCGCCTGCGGACAGACGGCGGATGTGACCTCATCCGAGGCAGCAGCGGCAGCGGGCGTTGCACTGAGTAGGACGACGACCAACGCAGCAACCGCGAGGATCGGGACGACTCGCCACAGTCCCCGGCCACGCCACCTCAACGGACCGTCCCCGCCGGGGTTCGCCGAGACGACTTCGCCTGAGGGCGATGCCGGTGCTGTGCCGGCAACTGGGGCGCGACCAGCGCGGCGAGTGATCGACCAGCGGCTTCCACGGCTGCCGGCAGGGAGTCACCCGTGAGACCAGACGTGGCGAGCCTGCGGTCGATCGGCACCCGCACGACGTGACCGCGTCCTCGCAGCTCGCGAAGCCGTGGTCCGCAGCCCGCCTCCACGAGCCGCGGCCAACGGAATGGGCCCAGCGCCGCCACAAAGACCGGGCCGCTGATCGCCTCAAGAAGGTGCTCGGTCTGGCGCACCGCCGGCACCGTCAACCGCGTGGTCACCACGACGTGCTGGACCCGTTCGAGAACCTCGTCCGAACTGGCCAGCCAGTCGCTGATCAAGGGTGCGCCGGCTTCCACGACTGACCACCGGTGCGGGTCGTCGCCGTCGGGTAGGTAAGGAGCTCCACAACTGGCCACCGGCTCTACAAGTCGCCAGACATCGAGCTCGCCACGGCGGCCGCGGCGCCAAGGCCCGACGGTGCCCAGCTCATGACTCGAGGCGGAGAGCAGCCCGGACCGCAGCGGGTCGGCGTACTCGACGAGCTGCACCTTCCGGCCGCGCGCGAGTGCTTCGGCAAGTGCCACTGCGACCGTCGATGCGCCAGCTCCCGCATGCCCAGGCAGGACCAGCACAACGCCCCCGAGGTTGGTCGCGTCGGTCCAAGGAGGCACGGGGGGGCCGACGGCCGCATCGGTCGATGTCTCGTCATGCTGAGCGTCGGGAAGGACAGATGCACCACCGCGCAATGCAGCGACGGCCGCGCGCATCTCCTCAAGCGACAGAGGCCGTGCCACGGCAGTGGAACTCGGGCCCATCGCAGACTGCGACTGCCCTCCGCCCTCGCGTCCTCGGCCTCCGGCCATTGTCGAATTCGGGCGCGCTTGTGTGGTCCGCATGTGGCGGACGCTGACTCAGCGAGCTTCCGAACTTCTCCAGTGGACCGCCAGTGGCCATTGGCTAGCCCGCTGAACGAGCCTCGTTGCAGCCGCACGCACGGAGCCCGAGGCAGGCTATGCGCCATACCGAGGACCGCTTCCGGAATCTCGCCTGACGGGGCGGCCGACGGGACCCCTCGACATCCGATCGCTCCCGCAGACCGGCCACGTGCGACGCCCGAGGCCAATGGGGGCGTTGAGGCATCTCGTCGAGGAGACAGCACAGGTCCGGCACTCGCCGATGGCAGGCTCCGCTGGTCCAGGGTGACGACGGAGGGGGACGCGTGGGTTTCTTCGATAGGTTCCGCAGGGCTCCGCCTGCCCCGCAGGAGCAGATGGCGCCCTTGCCGGCGGGACCCGCCGCAGTGGTCGCGACGCGTCTGCTGCCGCCAGTGCCCCCACCGCGCAGGGCGCCAGGACACACAGCATCTGCATCGACGAGCGCAGCGCTCGGGTTCGCGGTCATCGACGTGGAGACCACCGGCCTGTCGCCGAACAGCCACCGGATCCTCGAATTGGCGATCGTGCGCACCGATCCGACCGGACGGGTGCTCGACGAGTGGACGACCCGGTTCAACCCCGACGGCCCGGTCGGCGCGACACACATCCACGGAATCCGCGACGCCGACGTCGCCGGGGCACCACGGTTCGCCCAGATTCTGCCCGAGATCAGCGCCCGGCTCGCCGGCGCGGCGATCGCCGGGCACAACGTCACCTTCGACCTTGGGTTCCTGCGCGCCGAGTACGCCCGCGCGGGCTGGGCGCTCCCGCACTTGCCCGCCGCCTGCACCCTTGACCACAGTCACGACCACCTACCGCACCTGAGTCGCCGCCGGCTGATCGACTGCTGTTCGGCCATCGGCCTGGCGCTGCACCAGACGCACTCGGCGCTGCACGACGCCCGCGCCACTGCCCAGCTGCTCGCCGCCTACCTGGACCCCTCCTGGGGTCGGCCACCGCGCGCCGAGCTGCTCGACCTGCCCCACTGGGGATGGGCCGTGTCCTGGCCCACCGAGCCGGGCGGCGTCCGCCCGCCGATGGCCGACCGGGCCGCTCACGTGCAGCACCGGGTCGACACCTGGGCGGCGAAGCCGCCGGCGCCGCCGCTGGTCACCCTGCTGCACGACGTCAACCTCGCCGACGCCCTTGATGACGGCGCGCCCGAAGGGTCGCTGCTCTACCTGGAACTGCTGGCCGCCGTCCTCGAGGACGGCGTCCTTACTGACGACGAACGCGCGGCCTTGGTCGACGTCGCCGCTCTCTACAAGCTCGACAGTGACGCCGTCGCCGCCGCCCACCGCGGCTTTCTGCTCGCCCTGGCCCACCTGGCGCTCGACGACGGCCGGGTCAGCCGCGCGGAGAAGGCCGAACTGACCGCGACCGCCGCCCTGCTGGACGTCCCGACCAAAGCGGTGACCGCCGTCCTCGACGCTGCGGAGGCCGCTCGCCACGAGCGGCTGTCGGCCGGGCTGCGGCCGCTGCCGGCGGACTGGCCGCTGGGCGAGCCGCTTAGAGTCGGCGACAAGGTGGCCTTCACCGGCTGCGACTGGGCCGTGCGGGAGAAGCTCGAAGAGCGCGCCGGGCGGCTCGGCGTGCGGGTGATGAGCAACGTCTCCTCCCGGACCGCGCTGCTGGTTACCGACGGCAGCTTCACCGGCGGCAAGGCCGGCGATGCTGATCTGCACGGCACCAGGTGCGTGCATCCCGACGAGTTCGCGATCCTGCTCAAGCACCTGCAGCCGGCCGCGAGGAAGGCCACCGCCGCGGTCCCACGGCCATGTAGCGCTCCGACGCAGGCGCCGGCGGCGGCGGCGGCGGACGATCGATCGCTGCCTGCCGCGCACGTGTCCGCCGCACCCGCCGCCGTCCGCGCCTGGGCCCGCGGGAACGGCTGGGACGTCGGCGAGCGGGGCCGGCTGCCGGCCGATGTCACCGACGCGTACCGACGGGCGCACGACCTGCTCGGCAGCAACTGACCGGCTGGGTTGTCGTTGGGCCTGCCCACGACTCATGGCGGCACCTCGGCGGGCGCGTGATCTCAAGCCGTTGGGCGTCGAGGCCGTGTCCGTCCTTCGCTTGCTCGCAGGTGCTCACCCGGATGTATGCGGCGACCGCATCACCTCCACGACCTTGAAGGCGATGCGGCAACTGGTCGCGTCGTTACCGAACGGGCGGACGGCCTGCCAGATCGGCGAAGGTTCCCGCCCCGCCTCACCAGTTCGGGGGACTACAGAGAGTCAGGCGCTGGCATACGCTCCGCCGCCATGACCGAAGCCCGAAGTTGTGCCGTCGGACCTTGCAACCGCCCTCGTTTCGCGGGGACGGCCTTCTGTGATCGGCATGGACCGAACGGGGACCCCCGAGTCGGCAATACGCTGGACACAGCCGACTCGGCCGCCCTCGCCTCGTTCCACCCCGCCGAGCGGATCGCTTGTCCTCACTGCCAGACACGCGGTCATGTGCGCACGGCCAGCGTGAAGCTGAAGCGAGGCATCAGCGGCGGCAAGGCGACCGGCGCGGTCGTCACCGGAGGCTTCTCGGTGCTCCTGACCGGTCTCTCGCGGAAGGTGAAGGCCACTCAGGCGACGTGCGGCAACTGCCGCGTGACCTGGGAGATCTGACCGCCCCTACATCGGGAACGGGTACGTCCGTAACTGCACCTCCCCATCCGGAGCCGCGCGCCAGCGCAGGGTCACATGCGGATCCCTGGCACCGAACAGCGCCACTTCAAGGGTCAGCGGCAGACCTGGCTGCATCGCCACTCCAACCGGGTGGGTGCCGACGGTCTGCGCGTTCGGCGGAAGGTCCACATGGAAGTCGTGGGCTGTGTGGGTTCCGACGTTGGTCAGCTTGAGCCCGTGCGTCTCTGCGACGTACGTCGGATTCGGCTCGAGCTCCCACCGGACCGCGGTTCGGGCAGCGTCGGCGATCGCGCGCTGCTCGGCACGTTCAGTGACCTCAGTAGCGCGGCGCGTGTAGTCGGCTGACTCGTGGGCGATGCGAGTCGCTCGGCGGCTGTAGCCGACCGCCACCGCGGCCGCGCCGAACGCGAGCACCTCGATCCCGTGGTCCCCGAACCAGCTCCACACTGACACGCAGCGAGCGTGCCAGCCGAGGCCGACAAGGGACATGCGCGCCCCGGTCCCGGCGCCTGCGGGGACGGCGGAACCGGGGCGCAAGACCGGGCTCCAAGGTGCCTAGTCTTCCCCGCCTGCGTGCCCCCGGAGGCCAGCACGTTGAGCCCGACCCCGACCCCGACCGCGACCGCGGTCTCCGGGAACCGCGCCGCGTGGGCGGTCAGCGTGACGAGGGCGAGCAGCTCGTCGAGGGAGTGCGCCTGCAGCACGAACTTGTGGATGTTGGACGGCCATGTGGCACCGTGCGATGTCCGGCCTGAACCCGGGCAACCCAGACTGGTCGGCGACGACTTTGCGCACTGGCCCCGGCACCGGATCAACCAGCTGGCCCGCGCCCGGCGGTCGTCACGCTTCGAACGCCGCCGACGACCTCAAGCGCGCTGGTCGCAGTTGGTACAGCCACCCCGTGAGACCGCCGCTCTTCCGAACCGCGGGAACTGTAGGCGAACGGGACGGCTCCGCGAGAGCTGGAGGGCGTCCACGTGGACTGCAGGGAGCGTTGCGCCGCCCTTACAGGGCGGTGATGCCTTGCGGGGGCGCTACTTGGCGCCCGCCGCGCGGGCGCCGGCAACGTGGCCGGCCCCGGGCTTGCGGCCACCGGAACTCCGGAAGAGGCCGGGACCGTCTTCTATGAAGCTCGGTCAAGGAATAGGCGGCGGGCGCGGCTGATCGCTTCGGCGGTGCTCAAGGGCAAGTCCATTTCGTCCTCACCGCTGTGGACCACCACGACGCGCGCGATGTGGGCCTCCGCCTCGGCTCTGTTGCCCTCGCTGAAGGCGACCTGCATGGCGTCGAGGAGCACCTTCTCATCGTCAGGTGCGACGCGTAGCGCCGTGGTGGCGCCGGCGCGCGCAGCCTCGAGGTTGCCCTCGCCCAGAGCTGCGGTGACGACCTGGTGAGCGACGTCGCATATTGCAGCGGTCAGGGTGAAGTCCAGCCCGTCTAGCCACTCGTAACCGGTTGGCCTTTGAGCGAAGGGCTGCCCGGACACGAGCTTCAGCGCGGAGATCAGGTCAGCCATGCCGTCTCGACCACGGACGCCTGCGCGGGCTCGGAGCTGTCGAAAGAGGTCAGCATCGACCAACACATTCGTGAGCGTGTACGGCCCGCGGTGGCCTGAGCTGAGGTGCTTTTCCCCCGTGTCGGGGTCGACGCCCAGCCAGGCGCGTGCTCCGGCGGTGATCCGGTGTACGTAGGCGCGAGCGCTGACGTCGTCGGTCTTGCCTCTGCGTGCGGGCTGCAGGGCGGTGGCGGCTTCATCGACGGTCGCGCCGTGGGGACGGGTGGCGAGGTAGGCCACCGCCTCCTCATAGCGGCGGCGAAGTCCTGACCTGGTGACGGCCTTCTCGTCGCCGAGAGCCCGGAGCGTGACGGGCCCCAGCAGGGTGAGCCGCGGTCGTTGGCAGTCAGGGTTCCACCAGTCACGAAGGTCGCGGTCGAGCTGGTCGAGGTCCGCTTCGATCGTCCGGCGCAGAGCGAGGGCCGACGACGGGGCGAGCAACGTTGGCCCGTCTGCAGCATCGGCAACGACGACATCCGTGGACTGCCCGGGCGAAAGCTCGCTCGCCTGCGTCGCTGCTGACCGGTCTTCGCGCTGGGACAGCTGCCCCTCCGTCTGGTCGGGCGTTGCGGTCGCGCTCAGCGCGGCGTCGGCGCACAACGCGCCACCCGAGTCGGTGTGCACCTGCCACGGCCGATCGCCTTCGGCAGCCGGCACGGCTTGATCGGACGTGTCGCGTTCGAAGGCGAGCAGGGCGGCGATATCGACGGCTTCTTGGACGTTCAGCTGTGGGGCTGGTAGTCGCAGCCCGAGGGCTGGGATGAGCACTATCCCGTCCTCAGTGAGCGTCACTCCCAAGTCGTCGTCCGACGATGCTTCGGGATCCGCAGTCACCAGCGCGACGGATCCGCGGCGGCAACGATCTGCGGCGAGGGCCCGACCTGATCGGTTCTGCTCGCCGAGCGCGGCATCCAGGTATGGGGCGAGCACGACGTGTGGCATCCATCCGTCGCCTTCGGCCGCGCGCAGCCGACCCTGGAGTACATCGGCGTCGTCGGTGCCGCCGTCGGTGAGCTCGGCGCGCAACGCGACGAACGCCGATGCATCCGCGACGCTGAGGCGGTCGGGTGCCAGATCGGCCAGCTCCTCGCCGAAGCCGACGGTGGTGACGGTCAGCAGGTCCGACCAGCTGTTGACCGCGAGCTCCGCCGCGATATGCCGGGCGAGGTTCTCCCGTCGTGACGCCGGGCCGGCGATGGTGAGGTCGCCGAAGTGCTCCAGGTCCAGCAGCCATCGCCATTGGTTGTCGGCGCCGATCGTGACCAGGGTCGGGTACGGCGCCAGGCGGGCGCCCGCCTCGTCGGGGTCGACGCCGGTGGGCTCGTCGAGTTTCAGGGACCACCACAGTCCGGTGTCGTCGACCGTCCACGGGGCGGGCGGCGGCTTCACGCCGGCCTCGGGCAGCCGGAGCTGCAGGTGTACCCCGCCGAGCCGGGCAGCGACGATGTCGGGCAGTCGCGTGTCGGGGTCGGCGGAGATCAGGACGGCCAGCTCACGCAGCGCTCGGTCGAGTGCCTGGTAGTCGGCCTGGCCGACGGCCCCGGCCGCGGCGACGACTGCTTCGGCTGCAGCCAGGTCGGCGGGGAGCGGAGTCAGCCGTCGGCCCGGTCGGCGGCTGCGCAGGCGCTGTCGTCGGTGCGCAAGCCACGCGGCAGCAACGCCAGCCGCCAGCAGCGCCCCGCTACCGCTGAGGACGGTCGCCAGCGTCGATGAAGACTGCTGGGCGCCAGTGTCCGAGGTGTCGGGCTCCACTGTCGGTGCCGGACCCTGGTCCTCCGGTACGGGATCCGCCGAGGGAATCGGTGCGGGCGGCTGGGGTCCGTCCAGCTGCGGTGTCGACTCGCCGTCCTCAGAGGGCGGAGCGGGCGGCGACGGTGCCGGTTCGACCGCCGGCGGTTCGGCGGGCGAAGGCTCCGTCGGTGGCAGGTCGAGCACCTGGCCGGGGCGGAGCAGGTCGGGGTCGGTGAAGTTTCCGCCGCCAGGTTGGGGCTCCCCCGCGTTGAGGTCGAAGATCGGCCGCCAGGCGTCCAGGCCGTGTTCCTGGGCGATGCCGGTGAGGGTGTCGCCCGGCTCGACGACGACGCGCCCTGCGGCCGGCCTTGCGGCGCCTGGGGCATCGGTGGGGAGGACGAGGATCCAACCGGGGCGGATGAGCGCGGGGTCGGTGAGCGCGCCGCCGTCCGGTTGGGGGCGGCCGCGGTTGAGGTCGAGAATTTCCTCGAAGCGGGACCAGTCCCCCAGTTGCCGGGCGGCGATGCGGCCCAGGGTGTCGCGCGGCTGAACGGTGTACGTCAGCCCTGCGGCTGGGGACGCCGTCGGCCGGGTCTCGGGGGTGGGGACTGGGGTCGGTGTCGGCAGCGGTTCCTGTGTGGGCAGGGGCATGGCAACGGTGGGTGCGGCGAGCGCCGGTGCTGCCAGCACGGAGCCGCTCGTGAGGCCGATGACGGCGGCGATTAGCAGCCCGGCCACCTGCTGCGGCGTGGCCAGGCCGGGAAGCCGCAGCGACGGAAGACCGCGCAGCTGGGCAGTCAGTTCGACGGCCACGGACAGGGTGAAGGCCGCCCAGGCCACCCACCCGACGAGGACCAGCAGCCCCAGCAGGACGGCGCCGGTGTCCGGTGAGCTGAGGCTGGCGGACACCTGTGCCCAGGAAGGCAGCTCGTCCGGCAGGTAGGCGCGGCCGAGCCGCCAAAGGCCGACCGGGGCGCCGAGCACTCCGGCGAGGAGGACGAGGAGCGCAGACAGGCGGCGCAGAGGCTCAATGCGCATGTGGGTTGTCACGGGCCTGCCTCCTCGTCGTCGGTGATCAGATCGGCTGTGCCGGCGCCCTCGACGGTGAGCGTGGTGATGCCGATCAGCCCGAGGAACGTCGTGGGTTCGGTGAGGGTGGTGGTCACGCGCAGGGTGTCGCCGTCGACGACGGTGACGGTGCCTGCGACCCCGCTGCGGTCGAGGTAGTCCTGGGCCGCGGCGACCGCGGCGGTCGGGTCGACACGTATCTCTCCGGTGAGTGCGGCGGCGATGTCGAGGGCCTGTCCGCCGGCGCGTGCGGCCTCGTCGGCGAGGGCGTTGGCCCGTTGAGTGGCGGCGACCTTGGCGCCCCCGTCGACCGCCAGTCCGATCACCAGGAGCAGGGCGGGGACGAGCACGGCGAAGAAGGCGCTGATCGATCCCTGCTCCGAACGCGTCGACAGGTGGCGCTTGGGAGCGGTCATCGTTCGCGGAACGCGTCGATGGGACTGGTGAAGGAAGCCTCGACCGTGACCGATCCGGGCAGGCCCGGGGCCAGCAGGTCGGCCATGCCGACGACGCAGCTGACGGTGACGGTCACGTCGGCCGGCTGGCCCGGTGGCACTTGAAAGCCGGTGGTGTCGATCTCAACGGTGGTGCTCTGGCAGTGCAGGTTCCGGTCGCTCAGTGCCTGCTCCGCACGTGCCGCGGCTCCGGCGGCGTCACCACTGCGGGCCAGGGAGGCCTCGCGGGCGGCCGCGCGGGCGGCCTCGGCCACGGTTCCCTCGGCGATCTGCGTGCGTCCGGCGACGATCGCGAACGACACCAGTAGGAGCACCGCTGGCGCCAGGAGCACCAGTTCGATCGAAGCTGATCCCCGCTCCCCCGACGGCGATGTCACGGGGTGGGCCGTTCCACGGGACCACTGGCAGTCTGGGTGATCGACCAGCCGGACAGGCCGGGGAAGAGACTGATCGACGTGCCGGTCACGGTCACCTCGATGCTGCCTGGCGTCGCGGCCACGGTGACCTCCGAGCCGGTCAGCAACCCTTCCCCCGTCTGGTCAAGGAAGTCTTCGGCGGCCGTCTCGGCGCGGTCAGTGGAGGTGGGTTGCACGCGGCCTTCGCGGGCGCCTTCTTGCGCCGCGCCGAGCGCGACCGAGCGGGAGTAGAACCACAGCGCCGCCTGGATCAGAGTCATGATCAGCAGCAGCACAACGGGGAAGAGCACCGCCAACTCCACCGATGCCGCGCCACGCTCTCCGGCCAGGCGCCGCCGGGTCGCGCGCAGCCACCCGCCACAGGATCCACCACCGAGGCGCATACCCGCGGTGTCCCGACGGTTGGTTGGCCGGTTCATGGACGGCTACTGGATCGACGCGGAGCGGGAGGTGACCGCGTTGGCGATGACGGCGACCAGCGCGACCGCGATGCCGATCAGGGCGACGGTGATGATCACCTGCTCGACCGACAGGGAACCCCGCTCCGGGTCGTCACGGACGTCGCGCAGGCGGTCGCGCAGCCCTCCACCGAGGGCGGCGAGGGCGGTGATCAGTGCAGTCATTGGTCTTCCTTCGTGACGTGGGACAGGTCAGGAGTCCGGGCGGCCGGCGGTCAGGTGGCGGTGAGCCGCGCCAGGGCGGGATAGAGGAACAGCAAGAGGAAGGCGATCGAGAGCAGGGCCACGGGGGCGGTGAGCTTCTCGCTGGCGGTGTTGGCAGCTGCTTCTTCCTCGGCCAGCAGTTGCGTGCGCAACGCCTGGGCGCGGGCTCGGAGAGTCGGGGCGATCGACGCGCCTTCGTGAGCGGCGACGGCGGCGATGTCGGCGACGTCGGTCAGTTCTCCGACCCCGGTGTCAGCGGCAAGGCGGCGCAGTCCTTCCCAGGGTGGTTCGCCGGCGAGTCGTGCGGCGACGAGCGCATCTCGTATCCGGCGGAACACCCACCCCTCTCCGAGGGCCGCGGCGCGCTCGAGTGCGACGGTGGGTCCCTCGCTGGCGTCGCGGCGGAGGCTGACCAGGTCCAGGTAGGAGCACAGCGCCCGGCGCATCTGGGCCCGGGCCTCTTCCGCGTGGTCGCGCACGATGAGGTCGACGACGAAGAACAGGACGACGGCGAGCGCCACAGACCCAACCACCGGGATGGTCACCGGCACGGCCACGCCCGTGATGGTCAGCGTGGAGGTGAGCATCGGCAGGAACGCAGCGCCGAAGGCGGCCAGGCCCAGCTTGCGGGCCACGTAGCCCTCCGGCGTCCAGCCGATCAGCGCGAGGGTCTGCCCCGGGACCCGGCCTCCCACGGCCGGTAGACGGGCGCCCATTCGGCTTCCGGCTCGGCCGAGTGCCCGAGCCCACCGGTCCTTCGCCGCGGGCGCCGGAACTCGGTGGGGGCCAGACGGCCGGGTCGCCAGCCGGGCCAGGGCGTCGGCCAGTTGCGGCTGCTCGACAACCAGGATCGAGCGGACCAGGAGGAAGACGCCAAGTCCGACGACCGCGCCGGCGCCAATAAGCAGGGCCTGCGTGCTGCTCACCGGAGGCTCACCGCGACCGGTTGTGGCTGAGCGTCGTGACTGCGATCGCGGTCTCGGTCGGCCAGGAAGCGGGGGGACGGCGCCGGGAGGGTGAGGCGACGCATCCACAGCAGGCAGGCGGCCATCGCGGCGCCGATGGCGGCTAGGACGAGCTGCCCCAGCGCGGTGCCGTAGGGGCTCAGGTAGTCGCCGTTGAGCGCGGCCAGTCCGCTGGCGGCAACGGTGATCATCAGCAGCCAGCGGGCGTTGGCGCGTGGCTTGGCGCGGTCGGCCTCGACCTTGCGGCGCATGGTGACTTCGTCGGTGAGGCTGTGCGCGAGCTCGGTCAGCACGCGCGCGAGGCCGGGCCCGCGGAGCTCCGCCCCCGACAGCAGCGCGGCCACCACCAGGTCGCCGGCGGCGTCGTCGAGGTCGTCGGCGAAGGCCAGCAGCGCTCGTTGCGTAGGCCATCGCGCCTGCAGTCTCGCCGCGAGCGTGGACACCTCCGCCTGGATCGGGCCGGGGGCGGTCCGGGCCGACCGGATGAGGGTCTGCTCCAGTCCTCCGCCGGCGGCCAGCACGTCGGAGGTGCGCCGGACCCAGTCCTGCAGCGCCTCCAGGCGTTCGACGCCGGCGTTGCCTGTGGAGAACTGCGCGAACAGCCAGGGCACCCCGATCACCGCCAGCCCGACCAGCGCTCCGCCGACCGGCCATTCGGAGGCGAGCCAGACGGCGACGGCCGCGGCGCCGCCGATCACCCATGTCACTCGCCAGCGCCGAGAGATCTGGCGCTCTGGCTGCCGCCGGAGCCGCAGGGTGCGGCGTCGTGGCCGATCCGGTGGTTCATTGGAGGTGATGGCGTGGACGGCCAGCACGAGGCCGCCGACCACCAGCGCGCCGCAGACGCCGGCGAGCAGGGCGTGGGCGCTCATCGTCGCCCTCCCGCGGCACCGGCCCAACTGACCGGGCCGGAGCGCAGCCAGGCGGGGTCGAAGCCGACGCGGACGTAGTCGGCGAGGTCCACCGGGTCGTGTTCGGGCACCGCTCGTCCGTCGGGACCGGGAGCGAAGACCTCGGTGAGTGCGGGGCGTCCGCCCTCGCCGATGCCGTTGCATTCGACGACCTGGCTGACGAACCGCTGCCGCTGGCCGCCGGTCCACCGTTCGTCCACAGTGGTGATGTGCACGACGAGGTCGATCGCCGCAGCACAGGACCGGTAGGCGTGCTCGGGGGTGACGGCGGCGCGGCCGCGCATGCACAGGTTGGCCAGTCGCTCGAAGGCGTGCCGCGCCGAGCGGGCGTGCAGCGTGCAGCACGAGCCGCCTTCGCCGGCCTCCATCACCTCGATCAGCGGCCACGCCTCTTCGCCACGGACTTCGCCCAGCCAGACCCGGCTGACGTTCATGACCAGCGCCTGCTCGACCAGCTCGGTCAGCGTCACCTCGCCCAGCCGGCGACCGTCCGGGCCCCGCTCGCCGGTTCCGTCGCGGGCCTCGAACGGCACCACGCGCGGATGCCGGTCGGGCAGCTCGTGCAGGAGCAACTCGAAGTGCTTTTCGATGGTGGCGAGGTTCTCGGTGACCGGGAGCTCGTTGGCCAGAGCCCGCAGCAGCAGCGTCTTTCCGGCTCCCTGCGCGCCGGTGACGATGATGTTCTTGCGGGCCCGCACCCCGGCCCGGAGGAACTCGGCGAGCGCCCGGTCGAGGGCGCCCAGCTCCACCAGGTCGTCGAGGTCGACGTTGCGGATCCGGTGCCGGCGGATCACCAGCTGCGGACGCGGCACGGTCTCGATGACAGCGGCCAGCCGGGAGCCGTCCGGCAGTCGCATCGTCAGCAGCGGACTCGCTGTGGTCAGGGTCCGCTCCGCGCGGCCCAGCCTGGCCGCGATGTGTTGCAGCTGGCGGACGAGGTCCTCGTCGGAGTCCGCGATCGGGCCGACGCGGGCGTCCCGGCCGTCGGCGTAGCCGATCCAGACGTTGTCGTGTCCGTGTACCTCGATGTTCTCCACCAGCGGGTCATCGACGTAGGGCTGCAGGCGCCCGAGGCCGAACTGGGCGGCGAACACCGCCTCGGCGATCGCCGCCTCCTCTGCCGCTGACGGCACCACCTCCCCCGCGCGCATCCGCTCCCGGACCAGGTCATCGACGCTGTCCTGCACGAGCGTGCGGGCAAGCTCCTGCTGAGCGAAGGAGCTCATCTCCGGGCGGCGCTTGAGCTCCTCGGCCAGCGCAGTCGCCGTCACCTCGTGCAGCCGGCGCACCAGCGACCAGTCCACCGCGACCTCCATGGTGTCGCGAGGCTCGGGCCGCGGCTCGCTGCCGGCCGGCACGGGGTAGCGGTCAGCCGACACGGCTGTCCCCGACCGTGATCGTGGACGGCGATGTGGCGTCCGGCGGTGGCGCCAGCCGAGACCGGTGTGCTTCGACGACCCGGATGACCTCGGTGGCAAGCGTGCGGGCGGTCCGCATCAGGGCCGACTGGGAGTACAGCCGTCCGGCCGGGATGCCGTCGCTGAGCACGGCGGCTGCCTTGACATCCCGAGGCAACGAGCCGATGACGGGGACGCCGAGCGCCTCGCCGATCTCCGGCTCGGAGTAGGGCTCCCCCGGCCTCACCACGACCGCGGCAAGCAGGCCCGCACCGCCGGTCCGGGCCCGCAGCTCGGCGATCGCGTGCGTGGCTGCCCGGACAGCCCGCAGCGACGAGCCGGTGACCAGCACGACGGCGGCAGCCCGCTCGAGCACCGCCGTCGGGAAGTGCTCCGTGCGCAGTCGTCCACAGTCGGCGAGCACGTCCGTCGTGCCGCCATCGAGCCCCGCAAGCGAGGAGGCGAGCCGGTCCCAGTTCACGTGTCCCGCGCCCGCGGGGTCGGCGAGACCGGGGAGCAGCCGTGCCTGCCCGTCGCCGTCCAGCCGCAGTAGCCGTGCGTCCAGGTGACGGATCAGGTCGCCGCGGCGGGCGGCGAACTCGATCTCCGCCAAGCCGTCCGCAGGCGTCTCCCCGCGGCCGTATCCGGCCAGCACATCCCCACCGGCCGGATCGAGCTCGGCCAGGACCACCGGCCGCGGCCACGACAACGCGAGGGCCAGCCCGGTGGTGGTCACCCCGGGTGCGCCCTTCGCCGAGCACAACGCGATCAACACGACAGCTGCCCCTATGCGCCGGCGGTCACGACGACGGCGATCTGGCCAGCCGCGGCGCGGGCTGCGACGTCCGGCCCGTCAGCGGCGTCGACCAGGACGTCGACTACTCGCAAGCCGTCGGCTCCTGGTGGACCGGTCTGCACGACGGTCGCCTCGACCATGTCCGAGGCGGCCGACCCGGTGCTCGTGGCGGTCCCCGTCACGGGCACCAGCAGGACCGCGTCGCCGGGACGCAGCGGGGTCGCCGGCAGCTGGACGGAGGAGACCCCGACCCCGACCAACTGCTGACCAGGACCAGGCAGCCGCTGCTCGGCCAGCGCGTCGCGGGTGAGTAGCGATCCCGGCCGCAGGGTGCTTGTCGCCACCAGACCGATCACTTGGTCGCGCTCGCCGTAGGGGATGGGCCGCAGCGCGGGATCGGTCGAGATCTGCGCCTCGACCAGGTCCGCCGCGGTGATCGTCTGCCCCCACGGCACCTCCCGTGCCATGGCGATGACCGCGGAGGTCTGGCCGATCGACGTCGCCAGCGACGCCGCGCCCAACGCACCCAGAACCACCAAGACCACGGCCAGCGCGAGAAGAGCTGGGCGTCGACGATGACGCGGCGGCGTCAGGGCAGGCGCCGCTGCCAGCCCATTCAGGGCAGAAGGCGTGGGAGCCGGGCCGGTGGGGGCCGTGGGCGTTCGGGTCATCAATCGCTCCCGTCCTGGTTGAGGACGTGGAGTTCTCCCACGAAGAGCTGCGTCGTCGACGTCAGCTCGAGGGTCTCGGTGCCCGATAGTCCGCCGCCGGTCCAGGTGATGGTCCACGTGCTGGTCGCCGTCACCGGCCACAATCCGCCGGGAACGTGTCGGTCCGACGCATGCGCGTAGACGTGCCCGCAGTCCGGCGAGGCCCCCTGCGTCCCCGGCGTGTAGGGCGTTCCGGCGCCGCAGAGGACTGTCGTGCCGTCCCCCATGTCCCACGCGATCCGGCTCACCTGCGCCACCGCAGCCACGGTGACGGCACCGGCGGTCACCGACTGCCGGGCCGGCCCGAGAAGGTCCGACCGGCGCTCGGTCCACATCCACACCGGAACGCCAACCAGCCCGCCGGACGAGCCGGGCGGCGGAGCCATTCGGATCTCCGGTGCACGCAGGACCAGGGAGGCGATGGCCTGCTCGGCCAAGACCCGCGGATCCACGGGCGGAGCCGGTGGCGCCAAACCGTTGGGCAGGAACGTCAGTAGCGTCTTCAGATCCTCGTTATCTGAGCAGATCTGCACGTAGATGTCGCCGTCGGCCGGAGACCGCCCGTCCCAGACTGCGCTGGTCGGCGCGGGTTGAGGCTGTGCCAGCGTCAATGTGCAGGGGGACTGCTGGACCGAGCCTCCGTCCGAGCCGTTCTCTGTTCCGGAGCCTGCCCCCGCCGGAGGTGTGCTCGCGTCCGATCCTTGACTCGGTGAGGTCGCCTCGACCAGACAAATTCCTGTCTGTGCGTCGTGTCGGGCGCAGCCGACGGGCGTCGCCAGCGCGCTGGACGGGATCCCGCAAACGACCAGAACCGCTGTGGCCAACAACGCGACCTGCCACGGCCTCAGCACGGCTGGTCCGTCAGCGGGGTCAGCTGCGTCACCAGCCATGGCGAGCCGGGTTCTGCGTCGTAGCGGACGACCGTGATGTCCCAGACGTACCGCGGCGGGGTGCCGGGAGAGATCACCTCGCCGGTGTCCTGCCTGACCACGCGGGTGCTCTGGCTGTCATAGCAGCCGGTGATCCGCACCGTGGCACCGTCGGGGGCCACCAAGTCAACGGACGTCACCTCGAGATCAACCAACGTCTCGCCTTCCTGGCGCAGACCCAGGGTGGCGTAGTCCCGAACTGCTGTGACGGCGAGCAGCGCAGCGGGATCACCCGCGAAGCGCCGGACCTCCGGTTCCCAGTCCCTGGTAGCCGGATCGCCCTTCGCTGCATCAGTGACGCCCAACATTCCGATGACAGCAGAGGTGGCCGCCGCCGCCGCCAGCTCGTCGGGGGTCGACTCCTCCGGCCGCGCTGATGAGCTCGCCGTTGGAGAGGCGGTAGTCGATCCCTGCGCCGAATGGGCGGTGTCGTCTTCGCCACCGCAGCCCGCCACGACGAGCAACGCGATGACGGCCGCCAGCGAGTGATGCGCCTTCATCGGCGAGTTCTCCATCTGTGAATGTCGCTGATCGCGGGACAACCTCCGGCGAGCCGCGCGCTCCCCGAGCTCCTGCCAGACAGGAGAAGTCGTCCCACTTCGAAGCCCATTCACCCCTCCAGCTGATCGTGTGTGGAGCGGGAAGCTACCAACGGTCACCTTCAGTTCAAGGGCGTATCCACAAGTACTTCTCCGGTAGTCCTCCAGTTGGGCGAATCGTCACTCACTCGAACCGATGGCCCGCGGCTGGCGCGGAAGGACCGAGCACTCGGACAGAAGGACTGGAGAAGGACTGGAGAATCTGCTGGCTTCCGAAGTCCAGTCAGCGATGCCTGGCGATTCGCCGGAGGGTCTGACGAGACGCTCACGGCATGAGCTACGCGACCACTCCCGTGCGACCCCGCCGCTGCCAGCCGGCGTCGAGCACCAGCCGTCACGGCGCGCTGCTCCCCGTCTCGGGCCGAGATGAGCGCAACCCCGTCGCGGTCGGCCCAGCCCGCTACCGACCGGACGAGGAGGTGCCTGCCACGTGACGAAGTCCGGCGACAGACTGGGCGCTGTCGAATCCAGCCCACACGATGAGCTGCTGACGATCGAGCAAGCTGGGAAGTACTTGGCAACGGGGGAACGCTTCGTCCGGCGACTGATCGCTGAACGGCGGATTGCCTACGTCAAGTTAGGCAAGTACGTCCGCCTCCAGAGGTCCGCGCTTGACGCATTCATCAACGCGGGTCGTGTGCCCAGCGCCTGAGCGATCCGAGGAGACGGGTCCCAGCACGACCGCTCGGGACTGCCGCTCGCGGATCTTTAGAAGCTGGCGACTCGATGAGGATCCATGCGGCCGACCGGGCCGACCGTCAGACCGGCGCCGCTGGTCCGCGTGAAGCAAAGGTGTGGGTAAAGCGTGGCCTGTGGCCAGGCGGAGGCGAGGCTCACGGAGCTGACCTGCGGTTTTGCTCCCCCGACTGGACTCGAACCAGTAACCCTGCGATTAACAGTCGCATGCTCTGCCAATTGAGCTACGGGGGATCGGCGGGGCGACCCGCGCGGCACGACGAGATTACCTCACTGCCCCGGCGGCCCCACGGAGGCACCCCCGTCGCGCCACCGCTCCCCCGGTCGTACGGTGATCACCAACCGCCCAGCCCTCGGAGGTCCCCCGTGGCGAAGATGTCCCTCCTCGTCGGCTTCGGCGCCGGCTACGTGCTCGGCGCCCGCGCGGGCCGCGAGCGCTACGAGCAGATCCGCCGCGCCTGGTCGCAGGCCAAGGAGGACCCGCGTCTGCAGGAGGCCGCCGGCATGGCCCAGGCCCAGGCGGACCTGGTGGTCAACTCGGTCAAGTCCCGCATGGGCAGCGAAGCCCCCCACTGAGCTACTCCGGCAGCTCGGCCGCGACGGCCTCGGCCAGCTTCTGCCGGGCCACCTCGCGCGACGTGGGGTCGTCCCGGTCGCCGTCGTCGTCGAACACGACGGTCCACTCCCGCGCCGCCTGACCGGGCACGCGGCGCGCCACGAGGACCACCGCTCCCCCGCTCGGCAAAGGCGACCGTCTGCTGGCGACCACCGTCTGGTCCACCCGCCGCCGGACCACCGGCGGCAGGTCCCCCGCGTCGGCGAGCGCGTACCGCTCGGCCGGCTGACGGGCCTGGACGCCGGGCTCGACCTCGGCCAGCCGGACGACGGCGAAGCTGCCCCCACCGTCGTTGGTCGCCGTCCACCGCGCCGAGCCGATCTCGTGCCAGGGCAGCACCCCGACGTCCCCGGCCGCGTCCAGCGGGAGCTCCGCAGGCACCGAACGCAGGCCGCGGGACGTCGCGACCAGCCACCCCCCGCCGCGGACCAGCTCCCCCCACGCGAGCACCCGCTCGTCGGGATCGGGCGAGGCGAGCACGACGGCCCGGACGATCTCCGGCGGCCGGGCGAACCGCCGCCGCAGCCACTCCTGGACCGCCATCAGTCCAGGCTCCCGATCGCGCGCTTGCGCAGCGAGATGGCCTGCTGCTCCAGGCCGAGCAGCTGACCGAAGACCTTCATGTAGTCGTCGCCCGACTCGACCGGGTTCATCCGCTGCAGCTTGCCCTTGAGCGCGCCGACCTGCCGGACGACGTGCATCTCCTCCAGCCGGGCCAGCACGGCCAGCACGTAGCCGGCGTCGGCCTCCCCGACGGAGCGCAGCGGTTCCACGGCGAGCGCGGTCAGCTGGGCGCGGGCGGTGTCGCGGGGACAGTGCGCGGCCACCTCGTCGAGCCAGGCGGGGCCGGACACGGTGGCGGCGGCCGCTCCCCCGGCATCGGCGACCGCTGCCGCCACCGCCGCGTGGTCGGGGTCGGTGTAGGCATCCGGGGGGATGGCGTCGAAGGACGGGCCGGCCAGCTCCGGCACCTGCAGCGCCGCCTTGAGCGCCTCGCGCTCCACCTCGAGGGCGAGGTCGTCGGGTGTGCGCCGCGGGGTGCGCGACCGGCCGCGCTGCGGCTCGTCGCCGCCGCCCATGATCCGGCGGACCCGGGCCATCACCTCGGACTCGTCGGTGTCGCCGATCATCGCGGCCAGCCGCCGGGCGTAGGCCGGGCGCAGCGCGTGGTCCTTCACCTGGGCCAGCAGCGGTGCGGTCCGGTCGAGCGCGGCGATCCGGCCCTCGACGGTCTCCAGGTCGTGCTCTGCGAGCAGAGTGCGCAGCACGAACTCGATCAGGGGGGTGCGGCGGGCGACCAGGTCGCGGACGGCGGCGTCACCGTGGGCCTGCCGCAGCTCGCACGGATCACGCCCGTCGGGCTCGACGGCGACGAAGGTCTGCGCGACGAACCGCTGGTCCTCCTTGAACGTCTTCATGGCCGCGGCCTGCCCGGCGGCGTCCCCGTCGAAGGTGTAGACGACCTCGCCGCGGAACTCGTCCTGGTCCATCAACAGCCGCCGCAGCACGCTGATGTGCTCGGCACCGAACGCGGTGCCGCAGGAGGCCACCGCCGTCGTCACGCCGGCGAGGTGGCAGGCCATGACGTCGGTGTAGCCCTCGACGACGACCGCCTGGTGCCGGCGCGCGATGTCCCGCTTCGCCCGCTCCAGCCCGTAGAGGACGGTGCTCTTCTTGTAGAGCGGGGTCTCGGGGGTGTTGAGGTACTTGGGGCCCGGGTCGTCGTCCATCAGCTTGCGGGCGCCGAAGCCGATGACGTCGCCGGTGATGTCGCGGATCGGCCAGACCAGCCGCCGGTGGAACCGGTCGATCAGCGTGCCGCGGCTGGACTCCTTGGCGAGGCCGGCCGTGACCAGTTCCTCCTGGCTGAAGCCCTTGGCCCGCAGGTGCCGGGTGAGGGCGTCCCAGCCGCCGGGGGCGAACCCGCAGCCGAAGTCCAGCGCCACCTGCCGGTCGAAGCCGCGGTCGGCGAGGAACTGCCGGGCGGGCGCGGCGTCGGGGGTGCGCAGCTGTTCGGCGTAGAAGTCCGCGGCGGCGGCGTTGGCCGCGACGAGCCGGGCCCGCTGGCCGACGTCGCGCCGGTCGGGCGCGCCCGTGGGACGGCCGCCGTCGTCCTCGTAGTGCAGCTGGATGCCCGTCTGCCCGGCCAGCCGCTCGACCGCCTCGCTGAAGGTCAGGTGGTCGACCTTCTGGATGAAGGAGATGACGTCGCCGCCTTCCCCGCACCCGAAGCAGTTCCCGGTGACGATGTTGTCCTCGAGCGTGAAGGCGTGTGTGCCGGGGACCTCGGCGCAGAACACCTCCTCGACGCGGTCGCTCCACTCGACCGACTGCACGACCCACTCGCGCTCGGACGGCTCTGCCTGCGCGGGGAGACCGCCGACAGTGGCGAGCTGCGCCACCGGACGCAGCGACCACGCGAGCCGGTCACCCGTGCGCAGGGCCTTCGTGAGCACTTCTCGTGACGACGCAGCTGAGGCGACGAACCAGCGGTGCTCGTCGGTTGCAAAGATTTCCTTGACCCGGCCGTTGCGCGTGAGTGTCAGCTTCATCAGGCGCTGGACGCCGTAGGAGCGGAACGGCGCCTCGACCCAGCCGCCGTTTCCGTCCAGCACACGAGTGGTCCGGCCGCTCAGCTCCCGGATCGGCACCACGCCGTCCTCGGTGAGCACGCCGGTCTCGCCCGCCAGGCAGTGGTAGAGGCCCCTCGAGGGGGTGACGTGGAACGACGGCGACTTCTCGTCGTGGAACGGGCACAGGCCCTTGAGGCTGCCGCCGCCGGCGCGCTTGAGCTGCAGGTGCTCGCCGATCACCTCGTCGATGCGGCTGCGCTCCCGGACCGCCGCGATGTCGGCGGCGCGGATCTTCCCGCGGCCGGCCATCAGACCGCCGCCGCGACGGCTGCCGTGCGACGGCTCACCACGAGCTCCAGCCACAGCAGGAAGACCTGGTGCTCCAGCGGCACACCCGCGTCGCAGGTCACCGTGGGCCGCGGCGACCAGCCACCGGTCGAGCCGCTCTCGCCCAGCACCCGCTCCCCGGTCGCGTACCGGTGGGTGCCCTTCCACGCGGACAGGCTCATCACCCGGACCGGCGTGCCCTCGAGGTCGGCCTCCCAGTCGCTGCGCCACACCGAGGGCTGGCGCGCCGACAGCCGAGCCGTGCCCTCGGGGTCGGCCGCCCAACGCGCGGTCAGCTCCCGCTTCTGCTTCGCGAGGACCCACTCGCGGTCAGCGATGACGGCCGTGGCCGCCTCCTTCCAGTTCGAGGCCCGCAACTGCGCCACGACCACGCCGTCGCGCAGCACGGGCAGCACGCCCCGCTCGACGCCGGCCGACCCCGCCTTGCCCAGTTCCAGCACGGCGCTCAGCCGATCCCCGGGGCGCCGGCGACGCTCTCGCCGGTCACGCGGTACAGGAGGTAGGCGGCCGTCTCGCGCATGATGTAGCGGAACTGCGTGGCCCGCGTCTGCACCGCGGGCCCCTGGCGGGTCGGCGAGCTCTCCGCCTCGATGCCCGCGTCCTCGGCCATCCGCTCGGCGCGCATCGCGTGCCACGGGTCGGTCACGAGGACGGCGCTCTCCCAGCCCTGCTCGTCGAACACGCGGCCCACCGCCCGCATGCTCTCCAGGGTGTCGCCACCCTCCTCGACGGCGAGCAGCGCCTCACCGGGCACGTCGCCGTTCTCGGCGAGGTACTGCGCGCCGGCCTCGGCCTCGGAGAACTGGTCGCCGTCGGCCTTGCCCCCGACGGTCACGATCACCGGTGCCACGCCCTCCTCGTAGAGCCTCAGTGCGTGCTCCAGCCGGGCCTCGAAGATCGACGACGGGACGCCGTTGTACTGGGCGGAGCCGAGGACCACGATCGCATCCGAGGTCGGCCGGGAGTCCTGCCGGGCCGTCCACCAGATGGCCAGGGCGGTCGAGGCGACCAGCAGCAGCACGGCCAGGAAGGCTGCGCCGACCAGCCGCACGACCAGGCTCCCGATCCGCACCCGCACGGGTCATGGGTACCACGCTCCACCGACCCCGTGGCGGACCCCGGAGCGGTGTGGACGGCGACCGCCGTCACCCTCCGGCGGGGTCCCCGCCGAGGGGGACCCCTCGCAGGTCATCCGGAGAAGCCGCAGACCCGCCAGCCCTTGTCCTCCACCACCGTCGCCGTCCCGGACTGCACGTTCCCGAGGCCGTCGTTCACCGTGTAGGGCACCGAGACCACGTCCCCTCCCGCACCGGGGACGTCGGTCGCGTCACCGACCTCGATGGAGGGCTGCTGCGCCCCGGCGAGCGGCCCGGATGGCGACATGAGGTCGTTCTCGCTGATCTGGGCCTGCAGCTCGTCGCAGAGCAGGTCGTGGGCCCGGCCGGAGTCGCCGTCGGCCAGGGACGAGAACAGCCCCTCGACCGCACCCTCGGGGCTGTTGGCCCCGCGGCCGCCGACGATGAGGAAGCCGACCACCGCGAAGACGACGGTGGCGAGGACGACGATCGTGCCGACGATCAGGCTGGTCCGGTTCGGCGGGGACGGCGCAGGTGACCGGTAGTTCGGGAACCCGACGGCGAACGGGCCGCTCTGCGGCTGGGGCACCACCGGGGGCGCCTGGTTCAGGAAGCCCACCTGGGTCGGCGCGGCGGGCGGCTGGGGCCTCCCGACGGGCGAGGGGGACTGCGGGGGGTGGGGCGGCTGGGACAACGGTCTCCCTCTCGAGCGGGCCCGGGGCCTCGATCATGCGGCGGGCGGCGTCATGGTGACAGCAGCCGCCCGGACTGAGAAGGCATCCGGGCACCACTCGGCAGAAGGACCCGCGGAGGACGACGTCCCTCAGTCGATCCCGCAGATGCGGGGACCGTCCTCCGCGCGGATGGTGATGGTCGAGGTGCTGTCGTCGTCCCAGCGCACGGTCACGGTGCGGAGCCGGTCGCCGTCCACCTCGACCTCGCCGGAGCCGGTGATCTCCGGGTCCCTGCCGAGCACGTAGTCCTCGGCCGGGTCGCGCTCGCCGAGCCGGTCGCGCTCGGACGTGCAGAGCATCTGCGTGGCGGTGTCCAGGTCGCCGTCGCCCAGGGAGGCGTAGAAGACGGTGACGGCGGCATCGGCCCGCTCCCCCGGCGTCCCCTTGACCACGGGCATGAGCAGCACCATCGCCACACCGACCACGATCGTGGCGAGCATGATCCCGAGCAGCAGCCCGTTGCGGTTACGTGGCGGAGCGGTGTGCAGGGGCTCGGGCTCGTCGTCGTAGAGGAACGGGCCCTCCGGCGGGGTGGTGCTCATCCGCCACCCACCAGCAGCTCGGCGCCCGCGGGCGGTCGCGGGTCGTCACGGTCGGCCAGCCACCCCTCGGGCAGCGCGACCGGCCGCGGCTGGCTGGTCCGCCCGCGCGGCCCCCCCAGGACGGCGGTCGGGTACGGCTGGTCCTCGATGCGGGCCAGCAGGCCGGCGAGCTCGTCCAGCGAGCTGACCATCGCCAGGTCGCGGCGGATGTCGGAGCCCACCGAGAAGCCCTTCAGGTACCAGGCCACGTGCTTGCGGAAGTCGGTGCAGCCGTGCACCTCGCCCTGCTCGGCCGACAGCAGCTCGGCGTGGCGGAACATGATCGCGGCGACCTCCCGGAAGGTCGGCAGCGCCCGGCGCGGCGACCCGGCGAAGGCGGCGGCGAGGTCGCCGAACAGCCACGGACGGCCCAGGCAGCCGCGGCCGATGACCACGCCCGCGCAGCCGGTCTCGGCGACCAGCCGCAGCGCGTCGTCGGCCTCCCAGACGTCGCCGTTGCCCAGCACCGGGATGTCGACGGCCTCGACCAGCCGGGCGATCGGCGCCCAGTCGGCGGTGCCGCTGTAGAGCTGGTCGGCGGTGCGGCCGTGCAGCGTGATGGCCGCGGCGCCCTCGTCCTGGGCGATCCGGCCGGCGTCGAGGTAGGTGACGTGCTCGGCGTCGATGCCGATGCGCGTCTTGATGGTCACCGGGACGTCGCGGGCTGCTGCCACCGCCGACCGCACGATGTCGGCCAGCAGGCGGCGGCGCCACGGCAGCGCCGAGCCGCCGCCCTTGCGGGTCACCTTGGGCACCGGGCAGCCGAAGTTCAGGTCGATGTGCGCCGGGCGGGTGCCGGCGACCTCCTCGTCGACCAGCATCTCGACCGCGCGGCCGACCGTCGCCGGGTCGACGCCGTAGAGCTGGACCGAGAAGCCCTCGGCCGCCTCCTGCCTCGTGGCCTGCACCATCTGCAGCGTCTTGGCGTTGCGCTCGACCAGCGCCCGCGTGGTGATCATCTCGCAGACGTAGAGGCCGGCGCCGAACTCCCGGCACAGGGTGCGGAAGGCCGGGTTGGTGATGCCGGCCATCGGCGCGAGGACCACCGCCGGGTCGACGGTGAGCGGCCCCAGCCGGAGCGGCGGCAGCGCCGTCGTCGTCGGCTCGAGGGTGGCGGTCACGGTCCCCAGAGTAGGCGGCGACGCAGGTCACCCCTCCCGGCCACACGCGGCTGGCAGCATGCGCGGCCAGTTCCACCGCCGGCCGACGAGGAGATCCGCGTGAGCGACCTGCCCGACCTGCTCCAGCTGACCGAGGCGGGCGACCGCCGGTACACCGTGTTCCAGCCGGCCGAGTCCGCCGAGGGCCGCGACGTCGTCTTCAGCGGCCAGCTGCTCGGCCAGATGATGATGGCCTCGGACCGGAACGCCGAGGGCAAGGACATCCGCTCGGTGCACGCCGTCTTCGCCCGCGCCGGCTCCTATCTCTCCCCGATCGAGGTGGACGTCGAGTCGCTGCAGGCCGGGCGCACCTGGGCCAGCGACACCGTCACCGCCCGGCAGAACGGCAAGCTCCTGTCACGGGCGACGGTGCTCATGAACGTCGTCGACGCCGACCTCATGCGGCACGGCCCGGCCATGCCCGACGCCCCCGGTTTCGCCGACCTCTCCCCGAGCTCCGGGGCGCAGGCCTTCCCGGGCGCGGAGCTGCGCGCCGTCCCGGGCGAGCAGACGAACGGCGACGTGCCGGTCGAGATGGCGTGGCACCGGTTCCAGCGGCCGGTGGAGTCCCCGGCGGCCAACCAGGCCGTGCTGGTGTGGGCAACCTGCGGCTACCTCATCGGGCTGGCGATGCGGCCGCACGCCGACACCGTCGACTTCGGCCAGGCGCACGTGTCGCTGTCGACCGGCGTCATCGGGCACACCGTGCACTTCCTGGAGCGCTTCGACGTCAGCCGGCCGCTGCTCATCACGCACGAGGCGACGAAGGCCGCCACCGGCCGGGTCTACGGGCAGGGCTCGGTGTTCACCGAGGACGGCGTGCTGGTCGCGGCGTTCCACCAGGACGCGATGGCCAAGGACGCCGGCCGGACCCTGGACCCGCGGACGGCGATGTAGCTACAGCCAGCCGCGGTCGTCGGCCACCCTTCCCGCCTCGGCGCGGTTGCGGGCGCCGGTCTTGCCGATGGCGGCGGACAGGTGGTTGCGCACCGTCCCCTCCGACAGGTGCAGGACGGCGGCGAGGTCGGCGACCGTGCCGCCGCCGCGGGCCGCCCGGAGCACGTCGGCCTCGCGGGCGGTCAGCGGGCTGGCGCCGGAGACCAGCGACTCCTCGGCCAGCGCCGGGTCGAGCACCCGCAGTCCGGCGTGCACCCGCCGGACCGCCTCGGCGAGCTGGCGGGCGGGGGTGTCCTTGACGACGAACCCGCTCGCGCCGGCCTCGACCGCCCGGCGCAGGTACCCGGGCCGGCCGAAGGTCGTCACGATCAGCACGCGGCACGAGGGCAGCGCCGCGCGCACGGCCGCGGTGGCGGCGATGCCGTCCATCCCGGGCATCTCGACGTCGAGCAGGGCGACGTCGACCCCGTGGTCGACGGCCGCGGAGACCACCTCGTCCCCCCGGCCGACCTCGGCGACCACCTCCAGGTCGGGCTCGAGGTCGAGCAGCGCGGCCAGGGCGCCGCGGACCAGCGCCTGGTCGTCGGCGAGCAGCAGCCGGATCACGCGCGGACCACCCGCAGCAGGAAGCCACCCTCCGGCGCGCGACCGGTCTCGACCCGCGCGCCCACCGCCGCGGCGCGCTCGCGCAGGCCGGCCAGGCCGCTGCCGCCGGACCCGCCCCCGGGGCCGCGCCCGTCGTCGCGGACCTCGAGGCGGTCGGCGGCGAGGCTGACCACGCAGCGCCCGGCACCGGAGTGACGGACGACGTTGGTGACCCCCTCCCGCAGCGCGAAGGCGAACAGCTCCCGGTACCGGGACGGCACGTCGTCCACCGCGCTCGGCAGCTCCCCGGCGATGCCCGCGGCGTCCAGCGCGGACCGGGCCGCGGCCAGCTCCCCGGGCAGCGACAGGTTCCGCATGCCCGAGACGGTGGCGCGCACGTCGGCCAGCGCCTCCCGGGCCAGCCGCTCGGCGTCGGCGAGCTCGGCACGGGCGCGGCTGTCACCGGCGCCGGTGGCCTCGAGCAGCCGCCCGGCCAGCTCCGTCTTCACCGTGATCACCGTCAGCGAGTGGCCGAGGATGTCGTGCACGTCGCGGGCGACGCGCTCGCGCTCCTCGGTGACGGCGAGCTGGACCAGCTGCTGCCGGGCCTGCGCCAACTCGATGTTGCGGCGCAGCACCTGCCCGACGCCGTACGCCGCGAACACCGCCAGCAGCAGCTGCGGCACGAAGCCGTCGAGCGACTCCCACCCCGGCACGACCCGCGGCAGCAGCGCCGCCGCGGCGGCCAGCGCCGCGGCCACGGCGACGACCTGCCGGCCGGGCAGCGTCATCGCGGCGGTCACCCCGACGTAGACCGCGCCCGCGACGACGTCCTCCCCCGCACCCGGCGCCGCCACGACCAGCAGCAGCACCATCACGGCGAGCATCGCCCAGACCGGTCCGGGGTGCAGCTCCCCGCTGCGGATGCGGTGCGCCCGCATCCAGGCGAAGTAGGCGGCGAACCCGACGGCGAAGACGACCAGCGCGACGACGGCCACGACCCCGGCGAACGTGTCGCGGTGCCGCCAGGCGGTGCGGACGGGAACGGCCAGGTAGACCAGCCAGACGGCGGCCCACAGCCAGCCGATCCGCGAGGTGCCGAGCGGTCGCGCGTCGTCCCCACCGACCCAGCGAGGGGGCAGCGGGGACGACGGCGCCGCCCGAGGAGCTGCAGCGGTCACGGCGAGCAGTGTGACTCCCCCGCCCTCAGACGCGGGCGGTGTCGCGGCGGAACCGCCACACCGCGCCGGCGGCGAACAGCGCCGTCCAGACGACGACGTTCGCGATGGCGGCGACGTCGACGCCGGTGTCCAGCAGCGCGGCGCGGGCCAGCACCCCGACCCCGTAGGCGGGGGTGAACTTCGCGACGTCCTGCAGGGTGTGGTTCAGCTGGTCGAGCGGGACGAAGATCCCGCCCATCAGGGCCAGCAGCGCCAGCACCGGGCCGAGCAGCTGCATCACGTTCTCCGACGGCACCAGGTACCCGATGAACAGCCCGAACGCGGCGAAGACGATCGCGCCGAGCCAGGCGACGAGCGCGCTGACCACCCACACCCAGCCGGGCATGTGCGCAGCGCCGGTGACCAGCCCGACGACGTTGACGATGGCCACCGAGAGCGCGCCCACCACCATCGCGGTGAGCACCTTCGTGACCATGTAGGCGACCGGGTTGAGCGGGGTCAGCCGCAGCTGCCGCGACCAGCCCAGCGCCCGCTCCACGGCCACCGAGGCGCCCGCGCTGGTGTTGGCGAGCATCGAGCCGTAGACCGCGAAGCTGATCACCAGGTAGGCCGACACGTTGCCGCGGCCGGCGCTGTCGGTCCTGTAGGCCTCGCTCAGCCCGCCGAACAGCAGGTAGAACGCCGGCGGCATGACCAGGGTGAAGACCATCGTCCGGCGGTTCCGCAGCAGCCGGCGCACCTCCAGCCGCAGGAAGGTCAGCGAGAAGCCGCCCAGGGGTGGGACGCGGCGGTCGGCGAGCGCGGCGGAGGGGACTGCGGCGGTCATGACGGGGCTCCGGGGGTGGTGAGGGCGAGGAAGGCGTCCTCCAGGCCGCGCGAGGTGATCTGCAGGTCACGGGCCGGGGTGGTGGTGAGCAGGTGGCGGGCGACGGCATCGGAGTCGGCGGCGCGCACCAGCACCGTGTCGCCGCGCAGCTCGACGTCCTCCACGCCGCGGAGGGCGCGCAACGCGACCGCCTCCGGCGTGCTGATGCCCGCCCAGGTGGCGGTGACCAGCCGGCCCGCCGTCCGGGCCTTGATCTCGGCCGCGGTGCCGTCGGCGACCACCCGCCCTCCGCTGACCAGCACGATCCGGTCGGCGTAGGCGTCGGCCTCGTCGAGGTAGTGGGTGGCGAAGACGACGGTGCGACCGCGCTCGGCGTCGGCGCGGATGGCGTTCCAGAACTCGCGCCGGCCCTCGACGTCCATGCCGGTCGTGGGCTCATCGAGGACGATCAGCTCGGGCTCGGGCAGCAGGGCCATCGCGAACCGGAGCCGCTGCTGCTCACCGCCGGAGCACTGGGCCACCCGCCGGCCGGCCTTCTCGGTCAGGCCGGCCCGCTCGAGCACCTCGGCGACCGGTCGGGTGTGCGCGAACAGCGCCGCGGTCAACTCGACGGTCTCGGCGACCGTGAGGTCCTTCAGAAGGCCGCCGCTCTGCATGACCGCGGTGACCAGCCCGTGGGCCACGGCGCTGCGAGGAGAGGTCCCGAACACCTCGACGGTGCCGGCGTCGGGCCGCGACAGCCCCAGCATCATGTCGATGGTCGAGGTCTTGCCGGCGCCGTTGGGGCCGAGGACGGCGACGATCTCACCGGGCTGGATGGTCAGGTCCAGGCCGTCGACGGCGGTGACCGTGCCGAAGCGCTTGGTCAGTCCGCGCAGCGCGACGGCGGGGGCGCGGGTCGCCGCCGTCGCCTCGCGGGGGGTGGTCTGCGTCATGCCCTCAGCGTCGGGCGCCGGGGCCGCCCGCTCCTCGGCCGCGCATCACGACCTGCCCATGACACCCGTCACGGGTGCCGGAGGAGATCCGTGGGCGTGACGCCCACGGATCTCCTCCGCGCTCAGCAGCCGGGGAGGCGGGCGCCGAGGTAGGCCGGCACCTGGTCGAGGGCCACCCGCTCCTGGCTCATCGAGTCCCGCTCGCGGATGGTCACCGCCTGGTCCTCGAGGGTGTCGAAGTCGACGGTGATGCAGAACGGCGTCCCGACCTCGTCCTGCCGGCGGTACCGGCGGCCGATGGCCCCGGCGTCGTCGAAGTCGACGTTCCAGTTCCGCCGCAGCGCGGTGGCCAGGTCCCGCGCCTTCGGCGAGAGGTCGGCGTTGCGCGACAGCGGGAGGACGGCGGCCTTGACCGGCGCCAGCCGCGGGTCGAGCTTGAGGACCGTGCGGGTGTCGACGCCGCCCTTGGCGTTGGGCGCCTCGTCCTCGCTGTAGGCCTCGACGAGGAACGCCATCAGCGAGCGGGTGAGGCCGGCGGCCGGCTCGATCACGTACGGCGTCCATCGGGTGTTGCTGCCCTGGTCGAAGTACGACAGGTCGGTGCCCGAGTGCTCGGTGTGGGTCTTCAGGTCGAAGTCGGTGCGGTTGGCGATGCCCTCGAGCTCGCCCCACTCCGACCCCTGGAAGCCGAACCGGTACTCGATGTCGACGGTGCGCTTCGAGTAGTGGCTCAGCTTCTCCTTCGGGTGCTCGAAGTGCCGCAGGTTGTCCCGGGAGATGCCGAGGTCGGTGTACCAGTCGGTGCGCTGGTCGATCCAGTACTGGTGCCAGGTCTCGTCGGTGCCGGGCTCGACGAAGAACTCCATCTCCATCTGCTCGAACTCGCGGGTCCGGAAGATGAAGTTGCCCGGGGTGATCTCGTTGCGGAACGACTTGCCGATCTGGCCGATGCCGAACGGCGGCTTCTTGCGCGCGGCGCCCATCACGTTCGCGAAGTTCACGAAGATGCCCTGCGCGGTCTCCGGGCGCAGGTAGTGCAGCCCCGACTCGTCCTCGACCGGGCCCAGGTAGGTCTTCAGCATCATGTTGAAGTCGCGCGGCTCGGTCCACGCGCCCTTCGTGCCGCAGTTCGGGCAGGTGATGTCGGCCAGGCCGTTCTCCGGAGCCCGGCCCTTGCGCTCCTGGAACTCCTCCTCGAGGTGGTCAGCCCGGAAGCGCTTGTGGCAGTGCTGGCACTCGGTCAGCGGGTCGGTGAAGACGCCGACGTGCCCGGAGGCGACCCAGGTCTGGCGCGGCAGGATCACCGACGAGTCCAGGCCGACGATGTCGTCACGGCTCTGGACGACGGTCCGCCACCACTGCTTCTTGATGTTCTCCTTGAGCTCGACGCCCAGGGGCCCGTAGTCCCAGGCGGAGCGGGTGCCGCCGTAGATCTCACCGGAGGGGAAGACGAACCCCCGGCGCTTGCAGAGGTTGACCACCTTGTCGAGGCGGGCGGGGTCGTGCTTGGTCGGGCTCTCGGCCACGGGCTCTCAGGCTCCATCCGGCTGGCGGTCGGCGGTTGACCCGCCCACGGTAGTCGGCTCGCCCGGCGGCCCCGTCAGTCGGGAAGCGCGACGGACGGCGCCGCGGTCGGCACAGCCGTCAGGGCCATCCGGATCTCGGCCTGCCGGACGAGGAACGCCCGCTCGTCCAGCCGCTTGCGCCGGAGCCAGCCCGTCACCTCGTCGTTGCACTTGCTGGCGTTGCACGACGCGCACGCCGGCACGACGTTGTCGACCGTGTACCGCCCACCACGGGAGATCGGCAGGACGCAGTCCCGCTGCAGGGCTGTCCCGGCGGCGCCGCAGTACGCGCAGCCGCCCCACTCGTGCTGCAGCGCGGCCCACTGGAACGGGGAGAGGTCGTGCTCGACGGCGTCCATGCGGCGCTTCCGGCGGCGGGCGTACCGGGCGGTGCGGGTGCGGCTGGCCACGGCCCGACCGTAGGTGCTCGGGCCCTCAGTCGGCGGCGTAGACACCCGGTTCGTCGACGGCGTGCACCCACACCGGCGCACCGGCGATCTTGACCTCGGCCGCGGACAGCGCCCGTCGGTAGGCGCCCACGCCGTCCCACATGCTGACCAGCGCCCACAGCCCCGGCTCCTCGGCGGCCTCCCCGGCGTACCCGTCGCGGAAGCCGGGCCGGGCGCCGAGGGCCGACAGCAGGGCGGCCACCGCCCCGGGGAAGTCCTCGGTGCCGGCGGGCACCCGCAGTCGGGTCACGACGAACACCTGCCACCCCCTCGCGGCCGCCGGGCGGGGCCGGCGGCATCGTCGCAGACCGGGCCGGCGGGCGGGCCTGTCACCATGGAGGCATGGCCCGCAGCACCCGGCAGCGCGAGGCGGTCCGCGCCGCGTTCGCCGACCTCGAGGGGTTCGTCAGCGCCCAGGAGGTGCACGCCCGGCTCCGGACGGCCGGCGACGGCGTCGGGCTGTCGACGGTGTACCGCGCCGTGCAGTCGCTGGCCGACGACGGCGAGCTGGACACCCTGCGCACCGACTCCGGCGAGCTGCGCTACCGCCGGTGCAGCACCCAGCACCACCACCACCTGGTGTGCCGGACGTGCGGACGCACCGTGGAGGTCGCCGGCCCGGCGGTCGAGCGCTGGGCCGACCGGGTGGCCGGCGAGCACGGCTTCGCCGACGTCAGCCACACGCTGGAGATCTTCGGCACCTGCGCGACCTGCCGCGCCGCGGGCGACCGCGCCGCCGGCTGAGCACCCCGGCCGGCCGCCCGCGACCGGCGGTCAGGGCAGCGAGAGGTCCGCGACCAGCAGGTCCTCGTCGACGTAGACGACGACGGTCGACTCGGTGCTCGCCGTCGACACCGCGACCGTGATGGCCTCCAGGCCGCTGGCCTCGTCGTACTCGATGCTGACCAGTTCGGCGTTGGCGATCTCCTCGTTGCCCAGTGCCCGCTCGTAGAACACCGCCACGAAGAACTCGCCGGGGGCGACGCCGTTCTCGGCGGCCTGCTGCTCCACCACCGTCCGGAGGTCCGTGGCGGACAGCTCGAGCGCGTAGTCGCCGTCGCCCTCGACGAGGGCCTCCAGGAAGGTCTCCGCGACGTCGGTCGAGCCGGCGATCTGCTCGTCCCCGGAGGTGTCGTCCGGCTCGTCCATCGGCACCTGGGCGCCGGTGGGGAGGTCCACGTCGGTGTCGACGTCCTGCCCGGACATGTCGTCAGCAGCGGCCGACGCCGTCGCGCTGGGAGGCGAGGCGGTCGAGCTGTCGTCCGAGTCGTCGTCGGACAGCAGGACGAAGAGCAGGACGCCGACGCCGGCGACCACCACCACCGCGAGGGTGATCAGCCAGGGCAGCAGGCTCTTCTTCTTCGGCGGGCCGCCGTACCCACCCGGGCCGAACCCACCGCCGGGCGCGCCGTACTGGCCCGGCTGGCCGTACTGGCCCGGCTGGCCGTACTGACCGGGCTGCCCGTACTGACCGGGCTGCCCGTACTGACCGGGCTGCCCGTACTGACCGGGCTGCGCGGGCTGCCCGGGCGCGCCGTACTGGCTGCCGTACGGACCTGGGGGTTGGCTCATCGTCTTCTCTCATCCGACCGGGCCGGACGGGCGGCCCGGCGCGAGCAGCAAGGTAGCCACGCGCGCGACACCTCGCCTACCGCTTCTCACACGGACGGTGTCACAGCTGCGTCACGAACACCCGCCGCACCGCACGAGCGGGGGCCGGAACGGTCAGTCTGGGCCCATCGTCGCGGCCGGGTGCCTGGTCGGGGTCCCGGTGCGTCCTTACACTCCGCCGACGACCGCATCCCGGCGCCGGACGGACGGCCCGGCGCGCCTCGACCGATCGGGCAGCGGCACACGGAGGGGACCTCAGCACGTGGATCTGGAGCAGTTCGGCCCGTACCGGATCGAGGCCCTGCTCGGCCGTGGCGGGATGGGCGAGGTCTACCGGGCCTTCGACACCGACCACCAACGCGTCGTCGCACTGAAGGTCCTCTCCGAGGGGCTGGCCTCCGACGCGGGTTACCGCGAGCGGTTCCGTCGCGAGGCGCACCTGGCGGCCCGCCTCAACGAGCCCCACATCGTCCCGATCCACCGGTACGGCGAGATCGACGGCCGGCTGTTCCTCGACATGCGCCTCGTGCCCGGCCGGGACGTCGCCGCCGTCCTGGCCGAGGAGGGCGCGATGGCCCCGGCCCGCGCCGTCTCCATCGTCAGCCAGACCGCCCGCGCGCTGGACTCCGCGCACGGCGACGGGCTGGTGCACCGCGACGTCAAGCCGTCCAACATCCTGGTCACCGGCGACGCCGACGACGAGTTCGTGTACCTGGTCGACTTCGGCATCGCCCGGTCCACCACGGACGCCGCCGGCCCCTCGCTCACCCAGACCGGCGCCGCCCTGGGGTCCTTCGACTACATGGCGCCGGAGCGCTTCCTCGAGAAGCCGATCGACAAGCGGGTCGACGTCTACGCGCTGGCCTGCGTGCTCTTCGAGTCCCTCACCGCACGCCGGCCCTTCACCGGTGACGGGCTGGCCACCCTGATGTACGCCCACCTCAACACCGAGGCGGCGGCGCCCTCGACGCTGCGCCCCGGGCTCCCGCGGCAGCTCGACGCGGTGGTGGCGAAGGGCCTGTCCAAGGACCCCGAGCAGCGCTACTCCAGCTGCGGGGAGCTGGCCGCCGCGGCACGGGCGGCGCTGCGGGAGTCCGGCGGCGCGCCCGTTGTCATCCCCGCGGCTCCGCCGACGACCGTGACCCCGGTGCGACCGCAGACCGTGGGCTTCTCCGACCCCGGCCCGCGCGGGTACGGGCCGCCGTCCTCCCCGGGTACGGGCGGATACGGGCCGCCGTCCTCCCCCGGCACCGGCGCCTACGGACCGCCCCCGTCTCCCGGCACCGGCGGGTACGGACCGTCGTCCTCCCCCGGCCCGGGCGGATACGGGCCGCCGTCCTCCCCCGGCCCGGGCGGATACGGGCCGCCGTCCTCCCCCGGCCCCGGTGGGTACGGGCCGCCGGCCGCCGCTGCCGCGTACGGCCAGGCGTCCAACCCCGGGCCCTCCGGCTACCCGCCCTCCGGCTCCACCTACGGCCCCGGCGGCCCGGCCGGTCCGGGTGGCCCGACGGGGGGCGGCGGCTTCGGCGGTGCCTCCCCCTCCGGCGGCCGACGGCCCAACCGCCTCCCGTGGGTGCTCGGCGCCGTGGCCCTGGTCGCCGTGCTGGCCGTCGTGCTCGTCATCGTGCTGGTGGGCGGCGGCGGGGACGACGACGTCGCCGACCCCACGCCGACCCCGACCACGACCGCTCCCACGACGACCCCGCCGACCACGACCACGGCGCCGCCGGAGGACGACCCGGAGGAGACCCTGCGGGCGATCCTGCCGGGCGGCTTCGACGAGGACGACTGCGACACCGGCGGTCCGACGGTCGACGGCGCTCTCGCCGTCCTCGACTGCGGACCGTCGCTGGAGCAGCCCGGCCCGACCGCCGGGAGCTTCTACCTCTACGAAGAGGAGAACGCGCTCGACCAGGTCTTCCTCGCCGACATGGGCCGCAACGGGATCACCCCGCTGCCCGACGGCGTGCTCTGCCCGGACGCGCAGGGGTACGGCTACTACACGATCGAGGAGGAGCGGGCCGGGCGGCTCGCGTGCTACATCGACGACGAGCAGAACGCGATCATCGTCTGGACGCAGGACAACGTCGGCGCCGAGGGGCTGATCGGCATCTCCGGAGGCGGGCAGGAGGGCCTCGTGACCCTCATGGAGTGGTGGACCGAGCAGTCGAACAGCGACTTCGTGGAGAACTGAGTCCGGCCTGCCGGACAGCGCGCGGCGAGGCCCGCCGCGTGGCGTGCGGGACGGGTGACGGCGGCAGTGCGAACCTGGGGTCGACCATGCCCGAGCCACGCCAGGAGGAACGTCAGCACGTGGACGGCGAACAGAGCGGCCCCGACCTCGCCGCCCTCCTGGCCGCGCAGGGACCGCTGGAGCCGGCCCGGGCCGTCGCGACCGTCGGCCGGCTCGCCCCCCTCCTCGACGCCGAGGCCGGCCGGGGCGCCGTCCGCGAGATCACGCCGTCGGACGTGCTGCTCAGCGGGGACGACGTCCGCCTCGCCGAACCCGCTCCGGGAGCGACGACGGCGGGCGGCGACCGACCCGACGTCGCGGCGCTGGCCCGCGTGCTGTTCGAGTCCCTGACCGGCCGGTCCCCGGTGGCCGGGGACCCCACGCCTCCCTCGGCGGTCCGTCCCGGGCTCCCGGCCGAGCTCGACCCGGTCGTGCTGCGCGGGCTGGAGGGTGGATACCCGTCGTGCGGTGAGCTCGCCGCCGCGGCGGCGGCCGCGCTGCCGGCCGCCGCCGCACCCGCCCCGGCCGACGGCGACCAGGCGGAGGGCCCGTCGCGCACCGGACGGCTGCCGGTCCTGCTGGGTGCCGTCGCCGTGCTCGCCGTCCTGGCGGTCGTCCTGGTGCTCGTGCTCACCGGCGGTTCCGACGGCGAGCCGGACGCGCCCGCGGCCGGGACCACCACGACGTCGGCGCCGACCACCGCCCCCTTGGCGGCAGACCAGACCGACGACCCCGCGCAGGCCCAGTTGCGGGCGATCATCCCCGACGACTGGATCAACGTGGACTGCGACCAGGGGGTCCTCCCCGACGACGGGGCGATCGCCGCCCTCGGCTGCGGGGCCGGCCGCTCGGAGAAGTCCCCCGAGGACTCGGTCTTCTACCTGTACCCCGACGCCGCGACGCTCGACGCGGTCTTCCTGGCCGACATGGAGCGCAACGGCGTCCCCCCGTTCCCGGCGGGTGGCGAGTGCCCGGCCGTGGACGGCTACGGCACCTACGAGATCGACGACGAGCCGGCCGGCCGGATCGGCTGCTTCGTCACCGAGGACAACGACGGGATCCTCGTCTGGACCCGGGACGCCGGCTCCGTCGAGGGCCTGGTCACCGTGATGGACGGCGGCCGGGTCGGCCTCCAGGTCCTCTACGACTGGTGGGTCCAGCAGGAGCTGAGCGACTTCATCCTGCCGTGACGCCCGGCTCGGCGAGCGCCGCGGCGGCCATCGCGTCCAGCCGGTGCGCGACCGCCTCGGCCGTGGCCGGCCGCTGCCCGACGGGCGCCAGGCAGTCGCTGACCAGCGCGGCCTCCTCGTTCGTGAGGCCGGGGGCCAGGGCCGGCTCGGCGCTCATCACCCGGCGGATGGCCAGCAGCGGTTCGCTGTCGGGCAGCTCGCCGTAGAGCCCGTTGCCGGTCAGCGCGCGGTGCAGCGTGGCACCGAGTGCGAACACCTCCGTGGCGCGCGAGGGCCGGTCGCCGCGCAGCAGCGCCGGGTCCAGGAACTCCACCGACGCCGCACTGGCCATCCCGGTGAGGGTGACGCCCGGCGTGAGGAAGCGGGCGAGACCCAGGTCGGAGAGCTTGCCGCCGCCGTCGGTCAGCAGGATGTTGGCGGGCTTGACGTCCCCGTGGGTGAGCCCCGCCTCGTGCAGCGCGTGCATCGCGTGCGCGGCGTGCGCGACGGCCCGCAGCACCTCGCCGCGGCTGAGCGGCCGCGCCGGCGCGGCCAGCGAGCCGAGCGGGCAGTACTCCATGGCGTACAGGAAGCTGTCCTGCAGGACGGCGTCGTAGACGCGCACCAGGTACGGCGAGGTGACCTGGGCGAAGGCGCGGAGCTCGCGCACACCGCGCTCGTAGGCCTGCTCGCTGTGGGTGCCGGTGAACACCTTGACCGCGACGTACTCGTCGGGCAGCCCGAGCCGGGCCGGCGGCCGGGCCAGGTAGAAGCGGCCGTTGTTGCCCTCCCCGAGGACCCGGATCACCTGGTAGTCCGCGATGGTGGCGGGCGCGGGTCCCGCCAGGCCGACGGCATCCATGCAAGTTCCTCCTGGAGCTGTGGTGCTCCCGGCCGCGCCGGGGCGCCGCCCGTGCGGCAGCGGGTCAGTGTGCCCGGGCCCGGCCCGTCCGGGAAGGCGATCCTCCCTGGCAACGGTGCCGGTTCCCGTCGCGCGTGAGACCACCACAGCAGGCGGCCCGACGGCTACCATCCGCGCCCGGTGCTCGCCTGCTGCGGCGGAGCCGGGCCGCAACGGCCGTCCTCGTTCCTCCCCACGGAATCCGGCAGCCACGGACCGTGCGACCTCGCGGAGCCGCTGTGGACCACGACATCGCCGAGATCACCGCCTACGTCTTCATCGACCTGGCGGTCATCATGGTGGTAGCGCGACTCATGGGCCGGCTGGCCGTCAAGGCCGGTCAGCCCGCGGTGATGGGCGAGATCATCGCCGGCATCCTGCTCGGCCCGACGCTGCTGGGGGCGCTGCCCGGCGATCTGGACACCAAGCTGTTCCCGCCGGACGTCCGGCCCTACCTCACCGTGCTGGCCCAGCTCGGCCTGGTGCTGTTCATGTTCCTGGTCGGTCTGGAGGCCGACCTGTCGTTCATCCGCGGCCGGGAGAGGATCGCGGTCTCGGTGTCGGTGGCCTCGATCGTCCTGCCGTTCAGTCTCGGGTTGCTGCTGGCCACCTACCTGCACACCAACCACGATCTGTTCACCCGGGCCGACGGCACGACCGAGCCGGTCACGTTCGCCGGGTTCGCGCTGTTCCTCGGTGTGGCGATGTCCATCACGGCGTTCCCGGTGCTGGCGCGCATCCTCGCCGAACGGGGCATGCACCGGATCCCCACCGGGGTGCTCGCGCTGGCGTGCGCAGCCGTGGACGACGTCTTCGCGTGGGCGCTGCTCGCGGTCGTGGTCGCCGTGGTCGCGGCCGGGTCGGTCAGCGGCGTCTTCCTCATCCTGCTCTGGTCGGTGGTCTTCGCGCTGGTGATGTTCCTGGTCGTCAAGCCGCTGCTCAGGGTGCTGGTGACCCGGTACGAGCGCCTGGGGCAGCTGACGCCGGAGATGCTCGCCGTGGTCCTCATCGGCATCCTCGCCAGCGCCTGGGTCACCGAGGAGATCGGCATCCACTTCATCTTCGGCGCGTTCGTCTTCGGCATCGTGATGCCGCGGAAGGGCGCGGCCCAGCTCAACCACGAGGTCATCGACCGGCTCGAACAGGTCAGCGTGCTTCTCCTGCTCCCGGTGTTCTTCGTGGTGACCGGACTCGGCGTGGACATCGGCGCCATCGACCTGACCGGCCTCGGCGAGCTCGCGCTGATCCTGCTGGTGGCCATCTCGGGCAAGTTCCTCGGCGCGTTCGGCGCCGCGCGGGCGCAGAAGGTCCCGCGCCGGCAGGCGACCGCCCTCGGCGTCCTGATGAACACCAGGGGTCTGACCGAGCTGGTCATCCTGAACATCGGGCGGCAGCAGGAGGTCCTCGACGACACGATGTTCACCCTCATGGTGATCATGGCGGTGGTCACCACGCTGATGACCTCGCCGCTGCTGCACGTCGTGTACCCGACCCGCGTGCTCGATCGGGACATCGCGGCGGCCGAGCGGGCGGCCATGGGCCTGGTGGACGCCTACACGGTGGTGGTCCTGGTCGAGGACCCGGACGAGGACGCACCGCTCGTGGCACTCGCCTGCGAGCTGGTCGGCCGCGAGACCCCCGCCCAGGTGGTCGTGACGCGCGTCGTCCGGCGGTCCCGGCCGAAGCCGGAGGTGGCCAGCGGACTGGGGGCCGACCTCATGCTCATGGCCTCCTCCGCGGACGAGCTGCGGAAGCTCGCCGCCCAGGTCGAGGCCCGCGGTCTCAAGGCCTCGGTCGCGTCCCGCTTCAGCGACGACCCGTGGGCAGAGGTCGCCGACCTCGCCGCCAGCTCCGCCGCGGACGTCGTGCTGGTGCGCCGCGGCTGGGGCGTGCCCGAGGGCTCGACCGACACGGCGCCGTGGCCGGCCACGCTGCAGGGCACGGTCGTCGTCGTCAGCGGGGAGCTGGGCGAGCCGGGCCTGAGCCCCCACGGCCCGGTCTCGGTCGTCCAGGACGGCGACGCCAACGGCCGCGCGGCGCTGCGGCTGGCCGCCCAGGCCTCCCTGGGCCGTGCGGTGCCGTTGCAGCTGCAGGCCGGGGACGGCCGACGGGCGGAGCGGCGCGCGGCCGGGGTGGGCGAGACGCTGCGCCGGGCCGGTGTCACGGTCGCGGGGGACGACGAGCCGGACACCCTGCCCTCGCTCGTGGTGGCGCCCGCCGGTCTGCCGGTCCCCGCGTCCGCAGAGCTCACGCCGGTCCTCGTCGTGCACGCCGGACCCGCCGACAGCGACCGCGACCTCGACGAGACGCTGGCCAGCATCAGCGGGAGCGGGCAGCTGGGCTGACCGGCCGCCGGTACGGCCCCGGCCGGGGCCGTACCGGCGCTAGCTGCCGTGCGGGGACTCGAAGGTGAACTGCCGGCCCCCCAGGCGCACGGTCATGCCGCGCGTCAACTGCACCGGCTGGCCGGGGATGAGCGCGGTCCAGGCGAGCTCGCCACGACGGGCGAACAGGGTGCCGTTGGCCGACCCGATGTCGGTCAGGACGACGTCCCAGCCCTCCAGCCGGATCTCCGCGTGGTGCCGGCTCACACCGCCGGTCTGGTCGACGACGAGCAGCGGCCGGTGCGCTCCACCGGTCACCCGCTGGTCGGTCTCCGGCTCACGACCGAGCAGGTAGTCCGCGTCCAGGCTCACCGTCGCGCCGTTGTCGAACACCAGCAGGCCCAGGGGTGGCCGCACGCCCTCGACGAACACCGCGGTCTGCTGCGTCGTGCGGATGCCGCACTGGGCGCAGAACAGGACCCGCGGGTCGTTGAGGTGGCCGTTCTTGCACAGGATCCCGGACACCTTGGGGCGGGTGTCGCCCTCCTCCGTGGCCAGGGCCGCGGGCGGCGGCTCCTCGGTGACCACCGGCAGCGGTGGCCGGGGCGGCTCCACCTCGTCCGGCGAGGGCGGCTGCAGGAACGACACCGCCCGGGCCGGCGGTGGCAGCTCGACGGGGGCGGGCGGGACCACCGGCGCCGGCTCCGGGGCCGCGGGCGCACCATGGTCGTGTCCGGAGTCCGCGTCGTGGTCGTGCCGGTGCTCCCCCTCGTGGGAGTGCACCGGCGGTGGCACGGGCGGCGTGCTCACGCGGCCCGTCGTCGGCGTGGCCGGCAGCCGGACGAGGACGGTGCCACTGGTCACCGGCGTGGCCGGCGCCGTCGGGGTGCCCGGCACCGGAGCCGGCGACAGCAGCGCCGCCGCGCCCGGCACGACCCCGGCCTCGAGGTCGGCCAGCGGGTGCGGATCCGGACCGCCCGTCGCACCGACGGACAGCCGCAGCGCCGCGGGGGGCCAGTCCACCAGCCGGTCCAGGTACGCCCGACCGTCCGACAGCGGGTCCTCGCCCTGACCGCTGGTGAGCCGCAGGCCGAGCTCCGGGACCTCGGCGAGGCCGTCGCCCAGGAGGGCGAGCGCCAGGCCCTCCTCCGTGGCCGAGGCCACCGCGAACGACGGCACCCCGTCCGCCGTGGCAAGCCACGCACGCAGCTCCTCGTGCAGCCGCCGTCCCGGTGCCCGACGTCCGGCGTCGGACACCCGGCGGCACAGGCCGATCAGCTCACCCAGCCGGCGGTCCCCGGCCGGCCGCACGGCGGCCTCGGCCGCCGGCGCGGCGCCCCAGCCGCCGAGTCCGCTGCTCGCTGCGGGGGCCGGCCCGGTCGTCCCGGCCACGGCCACGACGAGCACGACGCCGGGGAGCCGGACGACGAGGTCCTCACCGGGCAGGACGGCGACCCCGACCTGGTCGAACGGGGGGACCCCGACGGACGGCGGGGCAGCGGCGGGCACGGTCCGGACCACGGGCGACGTCATCAGACGAGCCTCCCGCCGTTGATCCGCCAGTGGATGAAGGGCACGCGCATGGGGCCGTTGGCGACCAGCCAGACGAGCAGCCAGGTGGTCGTGAAGGCGATGACGAACGCGGGGCCGGCGATCCCGTCGCTCCACGGGATGGCCCCGCCGGCGAACAGGAACCAGACCAGCAGACCCTCGGGGATCCCGGTGAGGAAGCCGAAGAGCGTGGGCCAGTCCTTCTCCCACCGGAACTGCTGGATGAGGTGGTAGAGCAGCTCCCACAGCACGCCGAGCACCGTGGTGACGAGCAGGACGGAGAACGTGGCGGCGTAGGAGGCGCCGATGCCGGCACCGGTCGGCAGGATCGGGGTGATGATCAGGAGCCAGAGGCCGCCGACCACGACCAGGAGGAAGATCCGGGTCTGGATGCGGCCGCTGAGGGTGGGGAGCACGGGTTCTCTCTCGGTCGTCGCGGAGGTCGGGCGGAGTGCGGTCGATCAGATCTGCCTGTTGCGGACCCACTTCCACCACTGGCTGGTCGAGCGCCCGGGCCCGAGCTTCCGCGCGAAGCCCTGCTTGATCAGGTCGTCGGCGATCTCCTGGGCGGCGATCTGCAGTCCGAAGAAGGTGTCCACCCCGGGGAACGGACCGCCGAGGGTGGCGCTGCCGGAGGCGTAGATCTTGCCGCCGTTCTGCGTCCCGAGGAGCTCGAAATTGGTACCCACGTCGAGCCGGCCGACGGGGTTGCGGCCGGCTCCCGAGTGGTCGAGCAGGTCCGCGAGCACCCGGTGCTCGCGGATGTCGGCCTCCAGGCCGGTGCAGTCCAGGACGAAGTCGAAGGTGCCGAGCTGCGGACCCTGGTCGCTGCTGACGGCCACCTCGACGAGGTCACCGACCGGCCGCATGTTGTCGATCTGCCCGATCATCACGCGGTACCAGCCCTCGCGGCGACCCCGGTCGAGCTGCTCGAGCCAGTCGTTGCGGAACGGGGTGTTGGTGCCGCCCATCTCCTTGTAGAGCCGGGCCCGCTCCTCGCCGTGACTGGTGCGCACCTGCTGCTTGAGCTGGCCTCCCCACACGGACTTGGGGTAGTTGAAGCCCTGGTAGGCCCAGCCGTCGGCGCCCTTGCGGCGCTTGAAGAGACCCGTGCCGTGCGGCTTGTCGATGTAGGTGCGGAACAGGTGCACGATCTGCGTCTGCAGACCGCGCTGGTCCCGGTCGTCGATCAGCCGCTGCAGCACCCGCGAGGCGACGATGCCGCCACCGCGGATGAGGACGGTCACGGGGCGCTTGTGGGCCCGCTCGTACAGGTGCTCGTGCGGCTCGTAGGCGTTGACCACCTTGGCGAAGTCGTTGTGCTCCTGCCGGTACTTCTGCAGGTCGGGCAGGAACTTCAGGCCCGGGTAGCCGACGGCGACGTGCACCCACTGGCTGCGGTAGGCGATCCGGCGGGTGGGGGCCGCGCCCTCCGGCGGGGTGAGGATCGTGAAGTACCCGCCGCCGACCCGGCGCCGCACCATGCGGACCTGGCCGTGCACGACCATCTCCTGGTACCGGATCCGGTGCATCTCGCGTTCCATGGACGTGAACGCGTGGCCGGCCTTCGGCGTGTAGTACCGCGTGAAGATGGGCTCGAGGAAGACGTTCCACCACTGCTTGGGCCCCTCGCGGAAGGCGTAGCTCGGGAAGCCCCAGATGTTGTCCGGCGTGGAGGCCGAGTCCGACCGCAGCCGCTCGGTGCGGGGCACCTGCGAGACCGTCGTCAGGTACTCGTAGCTCTCCCACGGCGTCTTGAGCGGCGTGAGGACACGTATCGCGCTCGTGGGGACGCCGCAGATCCGTAGGTAGTCCGCCGTCACGAACGACCCGATGCCGCCACCGAAGGTGACGAAGGGGACGTCGATGATCGGGATGCCGGCCTCGGCCAGCATCTGGTCGGTCCAGAAGTCGGTGGCGACCAGCTGGTCGTTCAGGTCGCCGACTCGCGTCGGGCGGGCATGCTGCTGCTGCGCGATGTCGCTCACGGGGGTGGTTCCGTCCTCGTCCGTCCGGGGAGCCGCCACTGTCGGGGGACCCCGCCGTCCGTGTCAACCGGATCCGCCCTCCCACCTGCGTGGGAGATCGCAGACCGCGTCAGGCCGAGCCGAAGCGGCGCTGCCGGGAGGCGTACTCCTCGCAGGCGGCCCACAGGTGCCGGCGGTCGAAGTCCGGCCACAGGGTGTCGAGGAAGACGAACTCGGCGTAGGCCGACTGCCAGAGCAGGAAGTTGCTCGTGCGGTTCTCCCCCGAGCTGCGCACGAAGAGGTCGACGTCGGGCATGTCGGGCTCGTCGAGGTACCGGGCGACGGTGGCCTCGGTGACCTTGCCCGGGTCGAGCCGGCCGGCGGCGACGTCACGGGCGATCGCGGCGGCGGCGTCGGCGATCTCGGCCCGGCCGCCGTAGTTGACGCACATGGTCAGGGTCAGGACGTCGTTGTCCTTCGTGAGCTCCTCGGCGACCTCGAGCTCCGTGATGACGCTGCGCCACAGCCGCGGGCGGCGGCCGGCCCAGCGGACCCGGACGCCGAGCTCGTGCATCTCGTCGCGGCGACGGCGGATGACGTCGCGGTTGAAGCCCATGAGGAAGCGCACCTCCTCGGGGCTGCGCCGCCAGTTCTCGGTGGAGAACGCGTAGGCGCTGATCGCCGTGATGCCGAGCTCGATGGCACCCTCGACGCAGTCGAACAGGGAGGCCTCGCCGGCCTCGTGCCCGGCGGTGCGGGGCAGGCCGCGCTGCTTGGCCCACCGCCCGTTGCCGTCCATCACGATCGCGACGTGGCCGGGGACCTTGTCCGCGGGGATGTCGGGCGGGCGGACGCCGGAGGGATGCGGATTCGGCGCCCTGACCACCCGCCGCGTCGGTGGCCGCCTCACGAGCGCTCCACCAGGGCCAGCGACCGCAGGCCGCGCTCCAGGTGCCACTGCAGCAGGGCGGCGACCAGGCCGCTGCCCTCCTTGCGCGGAGCGGCCTCGCTGGCCTCGGCCCGCGCCCAGTCCCCCGACAGCAGCGCCTCGAGCAGCTCGATCGTCACCCGGCTCGGCATGGCCGAGCCGGTCGGGCGGCAGTCCCGGCAGACCGAACCGCCGGCGGGCACGGAGAAGTGCCGGTGCGGACCGTCCTCGCCGCAGCGGGCGCAGGCGGTCAGCGCCGGCTCCCAACCGGCCACCGACATCGCGCGGAGCAGGAACGCGTCGAGCACCAGCGGCGCGGGGTGGGTGCGCTCGGCCAGCGACCGCAGCGCGCCGATGACGAGCAGGAACATCCGCAGGGACGGCTCCTTCTCCTCCGCGGTGAGCCGGTCGGCGGTCTCCAGGACGGCGGTGCCGGCGGTGTAGGCCGGGTAGTCGGCGGCGATCGCCTGGCCGTACGCGCGGATCGACTCCGCCTGGCTGACGACGTCGAGGTTGCGGCCGGTGTAGAGCTGCAGGTCCACGTGGCTGAACGGCTCGAGCCGCGCGCCGAACTTGCTCTTGGTCCGGCGCACGCCCTTGGCCACCGCGCGGACCTTGCCGTGCCGGCGGGTGAGGACCGTGACGATCCGGTCGGCCTCGCCCAGCTTCTGGGTGCGCAGGACGACGCCCTCGTCGCGGTACAGCGACTGCGGAACGGTGCTCAATAGCCCAGCCGGTTCAGCTTCTTGGGGTCGTCCTGCCACTCCCCCAGCACGGTCACGTGCAGGTCGAGGTGCACCCGGCCGCCGAGCAGCGTCTCCAGGCCCACCCGCGCCTCGCTGCCGATGGCCTTGATCGTCTGCCCGCCCTTGCCCAGCAGCATCGGCTTCTGGCTCGGCCGCTCGACGTGCAGGAGCGCGTGGATCTCGGTGAAGACGGCGTCGGCGTCCCGCGGGTCGGGCTTGCGGATGATCTCCTCGACGCTGACCGCGAGGGAGTGCGGCACCTCCTGGCGGACCTTCTCCAGCGCCGCCTCGCGCACCAGCTCGGCGATCTGCCGCTCCACGTCGTCGTCGGTGGTCTGCTCCTCCGGGTACAGCGGCGGCCCCTCCGGGAGCATCCCGATGAGCAGGTCGGCCAGCAGCTCCACCTGGTCGCCGGCCACGGCGCTCACCGGCACCACCTCCCGGGCCTCGACGAGCTGGCTGGCCGCGACGAGCTGGGCGGTGATGGCCTTCTTGCTGGCGGCGTCGGTCTTGGTGACGACCAGGACGACCGGCGTGGACACGGCCTTCAGCTGCCGGGCGATGTAGGCGTCGCCGGAGCCGACGGGCTGGTCGGCGGGGATGCAGAACACGATCACGTCGACGTCGGAGAGCGTGTCGCGGACGACGTCGTTGAGCCGCTGGCCGAGCAGGCTCTTGGGCTTGTGCAGACCAGGGGTGTCGACGAGGACCAGTTGCCCGTCCGGCCGGTGCACGACGCCGCGGATGGCGTGCCGGGTGGTCTGCGGCCGGTTGCTGACGATGCCGACCTTCTCGCCGACCAGCGCGTTGGTCAGCGTGGTCTTGCCGGCGTTGGGGCGGCCGACGAGCGCGGCGAACCCGCTGCGGTGCGGTTTCTCCGGCGTGGTCACGCGCTCAGTCTCCCACCCGGGGCCGACAGGGCCTCGGTCGCCGGCGCCGCGTGGTCGACCTCTCGGACGCTCGTGCTCTGCCCAGCATCCTGGGCAGAGCACGAGCGTGCCGGGAGAGAACCTGCCGACCAGCACTGGACCCGTGCGCGGGTGTTGTTCGTCAGGCCTGGCTGCGCACGGTTCCGTCGGGTCCGGCGAGGAACACCGGGGCCGACGGCGTGAGGTCGTGGACGGCGGCGAGCCCGTCGGCCTCGACGGCCTCGGCCGCGGAGACGACCGCCCCGGCCTCCAGACCGGTCACCCCGCTCGACACCGCCGCGGCCACGGCGGCCTGCAGGGCCGACAGCTTGAGCGAGGGCAGGTCGACGGTGGCGGCCAAGTAGGTGCGGCCGTCGGTGTCGCGGACGGCCGCACCCTCGGGGCCGCCGGTCCGGCCGAACGCCGAGCGGGCGAGGGTGACGAGCTTGGCGTCCTCGGGCTGCAGATCAGGCACGGGGCGTCAGCCTTCCACCACGGCGGCGGGTTCCTCGGCGCGGGTGGCCCCCGAGGGCCGGGCAGGCTCCACCGCGTCGTCGGCACCCGGTTCGGGGACCCGGCAGACCAGCAGGGTGTCGATCCGGTTGCGCCGTCCGCCGGTGCTCTCGGCGACCAGCCGCAGCCCCCCGACCTCGGTGGCCGACCCCTCTATCGGGACCATGCCGAGCTCGCGGGCGAGCAGCCCACCGACGGTCTCCACGCCCTCGTCGGCGGGCAGGTGCACGTCGAACAGCTCGGCGAGGTCCTCCACCGGCAGCCGCGCGGTCACCCGCATCGACCCGTCGGGCAGCTCCTCGACCGGCGGGCGCTGGAAGGCGTCGTGCTCGTCGGCGATCTCGCCGACGATCTCCTCGAGGATGTCCTCGATGGTCACGAGCCCGGCGAAGCCGCCGTACTCGTCGACGACGATCGCGATGTGGATGCGCTGCGCCTGCATGTCGCGCAGCAGCTCGTCGACCGGCTTGGACTCCGGGACGAACGTCGGCGGCCGCATCAGCTCCTCGACCCGCGGCCCGCGGCCCTCGCCGAGGTTCTGCGAGCGGCGGACCAGGTCCTTGAGGTAGACGACCCCCACGACGTCGTCCACGTTCTCGCCGATGACCGGGATGCGGCTGAAGCCGCTGCGCAGCGCGAGCGCCAGCGCCTGGCGGACGGTCTTTCCGCGCTCGAGGTAGACGACCTCGGTACGCGGCACCATGACCTCGCGGGCGATCGTGTCGCCCAGCTCGAACACCGAGTGGATCATGTTCCGCTCGCCGGACTCCACGACGCCGCGCTCCTCGGCCATGTCGACCAGCTCGCGGAGCTCGACCTCGGAGGAGAACGGGCCGTCGCGGAAACCGCGGCCCGGGGTGATCGCGTTGCCGACCAGGATCAGCAGCGTGGCGACCGGCCCGAGCACCCGGCCCAGCAGCTTCACGACGCCGGCGGTGGCCAGCGCGACGCCGTAGGCGTGCTGGCGGCCCAGCGTGCGGGGCCCGACCCCGATCAGCACGTAGCTGACGACGGTCATGATCGCGGCGGCGGTGACCACGGCCTGCCAGCCGCTGCCCCACACCTCGTAGAGGACGACGGTCAGCAGGACCGCCGCCACCATCTCGCAGATGATCCGCAGCAGGAGCAGCAGCGACACGTGCCGCGCGCGCTCCTCGAGGACCTCCTCCAGCGCCCCGGCCCGCTTGGCACCCTCGCGGCGCATCTCCTGCACCCGGGCGGCGGAGACCCGCTGCAGTGCGGCGTCCATCGCGCCGAACAGGCCGGCGAGCGGGACGAGCAGCACCGCGACGACCACCATCGTGATCTGGCCCGATGTCATCGCGGCCTCACCGCGGTCGGGGCTCCTGCTCGGCGGGCTCCCCGGTGACCGGCTGGCGAGGGGCGGAGCGCCACGACTCGAGGAGCTTCGCCTGCAGGGCGAACATCTCCTTCTCCTCGTCGGGCTCCATGTGGTCGTACCCGAGGATGTGCAGCACCCCGTGGGTGGCCAGCAGGACCAGCTCGTCGTCCATCGTGTGCCCCGCCGCACGGGCCTGGCGGACGGCGACCGACGGGCACAGGACGACGTCGCCGAGCAGCGCCGGCCCGGGGTCGGGGTCGTCGGGGCGGGAGGTGTCGAGCTCGTCCATGGGGAACGCCAGCACGTCGGTGGGGCCCTTCTCGCCCATCCACCGCTCGTGCAGGGTCGCCATGTACTCGGGGTCGACGCAGAGCACCGACAGCTCGGCCATCGCGTTCACGCCCATCTCGGCGAGCACGAATCGGCAGATGCCGGCCAGCTCCGCCTCGTCGACGGCGATCTCGGACTCGTTGGCCACCTCGACGGGCACCGCGGTCAGCTCCCCTGCCGGCGCGGACGGGGTCCGCGCGCCTGCGCCGGCCCCCCGGCGGCCTGCTGCTGGGCGTTGTCCCAGCGCTCGTAGGCGTCCACGATGTTGCCGACCAGCCGGTGCCGGACGACGTCGGAGCTGGTCAGGTTGGCGAAGTGCACGTCGTCGATGCCGTCGAGGATCTCCCGGACCACCCGCAGGCCGCTCTGCGCGCCACCGGGGAGGTCGACCTGGGTGACGTCGCCGGTGACCACGATCTTCGAGCCGAAGCCGAGCCGGGTGAGGAACATCTTCATCTGTTCCGCAGTCGTATTCTGCGCCTCATCGAGAATGACAAACGCATCATTAAGGGTCCTGCCCCTCATGTATGCCAATGGCGCAACTTCAATTGTTCCTGCTGCCATCAATCGCGGAATTGACTCCGGGTCGACCATGTCGTGCAGCGCGTCGTACAGCGGCCGCAGGTAGGGGTCGATCTTCTCCGACAGCGATCCGGGCAGGTAGCCCAGCCGCTCGCCGGCCTCGACCGCCGGACGGGTCAGGATGATCCGGTTGACCTGCTTGGTCTGCAGCGCCTGCACGGCCTTGGCCATCGCCAGGTAGGTCTTGCCGGTACCGGCCGGGCCGATGCCGAAGACGATGGTGTGCACGTCGATCGCGTCGACGTAGCGCTTCTGGTTCAGCGTCTTGGGCCGGATGGTCCGGCCGCGGCGGCTGATGATGTCCAGGCTCAGCACCTCGGCCGGGCGCTCGGAGCCACCGCTGCGGAGCATGCCGATGACCCGGCGCACCGAGTCCGGCCGCAGGACCTGGCCGGTGCCGAGCAGCGCGATGAGCTCGTCGAAGACCGCGACGGCGAAGGCGTTGTCGGCCGGCTGACCGGTCACCGAGATCTCGTTGCCGCGGACGTGGACGTCGGCCTCGACCTCGGCCTCGACCAGGCGGAGCAGCTCGTCGCCGGAGCCGAGCAGGCCCACCATGGAGACGCTCTCGGGGACGGTGATGGTGGTGCGGACGGGTGCGGGCGGATCGCCCGCCAGTGCCGACGTGCCGGCCGGGGCGCTGTCCACCGCCGCAGCTGAGGCCGAGGCCTCACGCGACGTGGGGGCTCCCGGCACGGGGACGTTCGGGGAGGAGTCGGGCAAGAACCCTCGACCCTGCCTTCCTGCTCAGGCGGTACGGACCCTGCCGAGGGTACCCGTCGGAGAGCTGGCGGAACCCGGCTCGCCCGAACGGGTCAGCGGCCCTCGTAGGTGGCCCTGCCCGGGCCGTCGGCGAGGAAGGACGCGACGGCGCCGCGCAGGTCGTCGGTGCCGAAGAGCGGCCCGGACACCTGCGGGGTGATCGCGTCGGCCGCGCGGACGCCGTCCCGCACCGCCGTCCCGACCAGGCGCTTGGTCGCCGCGTGCGCGACGGTCGGCCCGGCCGCCAGCCGGTGCGCGTACTCCCGGGCCGCGTCGGCGAACCCGTCGTCGGGCAGCACCCGGTTCACCACGTTCCACCGCTCCAGCTCGGCGGCCGGGTAGCGCTCGCCGGTGTAGATGAGCTGCTTCGCGCGCGCCGGGCCGGCCCGCTCGGCCAGCCGCTGTGGTCCGCCCATCGACGGGGTCAGCCCGACGACGATCTCGACCAGCCCGAACGAGGCCCGCTCGGCGGCCAGCAGGATGTCGCAGGCCAGCGCGAGCTCGAAGGCGGCGGTGAGGGTCAGGCCGTGGGCGGCGAACACGGTCGGCACCGGGAGGTCCTCGAGCGTCTGGGCCATCCGGAGCAGGCGGGCCCACAGCGCCGTCCCCTGACCGGCCGGGTCCGGGCCCTCGGCGATCGCCTGGAAGGCGTGCACGTCGACGCCGCCGGACACGACCCTGCCGCGGGCCTCGACCAGGACGGCGCGGGCGCGGTCGGGGCGGCCGGGCTCGGTGAGCGCGACCAGCTCGGCCACCGCCCGCTCGAAGCCGGCGAAGACGGTCTCGTCGAACAGGTTCAGCGGCGGGGCGTCCAGGACGACGACGGCGACGTCGCCGTCCCGCTCCACGCGGACGGGGCTCTCTGTCACCCGCTCACCCTGACAGCCCGGTCAGCCGGGCGGCCAGCCGAGGCCGCGGCCGCCGAGGACGTGCAGGTGGAGGTGGTCGACCGACTGGCCCGCCTGCGGACCGGTGTTGGTGACCACCCGGTAGCCCGGCTCCACGCCGCCGTCGGCGACGAGTCCCTCCTGCCGGGCCACGTCGGCCGCGGCGCGCACCACGGCGCCGAGCAGGTCGGGGTCGGCCGCGGCCAGCGCGCCGAGGTTGCGGTGGTGGTCCTTGGGGATGACCAGCACGTGCGTCGGGGCCTGCGGGTTGATGTCTCGGAAGGCCAGCGTGCGGTCGGTCTCGTGGACGACGTCGGCGGGGATCTCGCCGGCGACCATGCGGCAGAACAGGCAGTCGGTCACGGCGACCGACCCTAGGGGCTCAGCGCCAGCGGGTGCGCAGGGAGATCGCGGCGAGCGCGGCGGCGCCGGCGGTCGAGGTGCGCAGCACCTCCGGGCCCAGCCGGACCGGCTCGGCGCCGGCGGCCCGGAACGCGACGACCTCGCCGTCGGTGAGCCCGCCCTCGGGGCCGACGACGATCGCGACCGTCCCCTCCGTGGGCACGTCGACGGCGGAGATGCGGGCCCGGGCCTGCTCGTGCAGCACCACCGCGAGGTCGACCTCGGCCAGCTCGCCGCAGACCTCGCGGGTGCTGGCCAGCTCGGCGATCTCGGGGACGCGGGGACGGCGGGACTGCTTGCTCGCCGCGTGCGCCGCCGCGCGCCACTTGGCCACGCCCTTGGCGATCCGGTCGTCGCGCCACCGGGTGACGCAGCGGGAGGCCGCCCACGGCACGATCCGGTCCACGCCCAGCTCCGTGGCGAGCTCCACGGCCAGCGGCCCGCGGTCGCCCTTGGGCAACGCCTGCACCAGCACCAGACGGGGCTCGGACGGCGGCACCTCGAGGCGGGTCTGCACGCGGACCAGCAGCCCCTCCGGACCGGCGGCGGCGACCTCGCCCTCCGCGACCGTGCCGCGGCCGTCGCCGACCCGCACCCACTCACCGGGGGTCAGCCGCAGCACGTCCACCGCGTGCCGCCCCTCCGGGCCGGCGACCAGCAGGTCGTCCCCGGGTGGTAGCTCGTCGAGCAGGAACAGCGGCGCTCCGTCGAGCTCCGGCGAACGGGCCTCGCTCATTCCTTTGATGCCTCGGTGATGCTCATTCCTTCGCTGCCTCGGTGGTGCTCATCCCCTCACTTCAGCACGTCGCGCAGACGGGAGAACAACCCACCCTGCCCTTCCGGGGCAGCGCCGGGACGGTCCTCACCGCGCAGCGTCGCCAGCTCGCGGAGCAGCTTCTCCTGCTCGGCGTCCAGGCGCGTCGGGGTCTCGACCTCGACGTGGACCATGAGGTTCCCGCGGCCGGTGGCCCGGAGCCGGGGGGCGCCGCGCCCGCGGAGGGTCATCACGGTCCCCGACTGCGTGCCGGGGCGGATGTCGACGTCCTCCTCGCCGTCCAGCGTGGTGAGCGAGAGCGTCGTGCCCAGCGCCGCGGCGGTCATCGGCAGCGTGACCCGGCAGTGCAGGTCCTCCCCGTCGCGGGTGAAGACCGGGTGCGGGCGCTCGTTGATCTCGACGTAGAGGTCACCGGCCGGGCCGCCGCCCGGGCCGACCTCGCCGTGGCCGGTCAGCCGGATCCGCATGCCGTCCTCGACGCCGGCCGGGACCTTGACGGTGATCGTGCGGCGCGAGCGCACCCGCCCGTCGCCGCCGCAGGTCGCGCACGGCTCGGGGATCACCTGGCCGGTGCCCTCGCAGGTCGGGCAGACCCGGCTGGAGACGACCTGGCCGAGGAACGACCGCTGCACGCTCTGCACCTCGCCGCGACCGGCGCACGTCGTGCAGGTCGTGGGGTGCGTGCCCGGAGCGGTGCCCGCGCCGGCACAGGTGTCGCAGAGGACCGCCGTGTCGACGGTGATCTCCTTCGTCGTCCCGAAGACCGTCTCGTCGAGGTCCAGGTCGAGGCGGATCAGCGCGTCGGCGCCGGCCCGGGTGCGGCTGCGCGGACCGCGCGCGCCGCCCATCCCGCCGCCGAAGAAGGCGTCCATGATGTCGCCGAGCCCGCCGAAGCCGGCGTTGCCGAAGGGGCTGCCGCCCCCGCCGCCACCGGCGTCGAAGGGGTCACCGCCGAGGTCGACGATGCGGCGCTTCTCCGGGTCGGTCAGCGCCTGGTAGGCCTTGCTGACCTCCTGGAAGCGCTCCTTGGCCCCGGGGTCGGGGTTGACGTCCGGGTGCAGGTCGCGCGCCAGCCGGCGGTAGGCCTTCTTGATGTCACTGTCGGACGCACCGCGGGCCAGGCCCAGGACGCCGTAGTAGTCGGTTGCCATGGAGGGGTCTCAGCCTCAGCTCTCGGCCAGCAACTGGCCGACGTAGCGGGCCACGGCTCGCACCGCGGCCATGTTCGTTGGGTAGTCCATGCGGGTCGGGCCGACGATGCCCAGGCCGCCGAGGGCCCGGTCGGGAGCGCCGTACCCCACGGACACGACGGAGGCACCCGTCAGCGCCTCGTGGGCGTTCTCCTCGCCGATCCGGACGACGACGGTGCCGCCGGTGTCGACCTCGCTGATCAGCTTCAGCACCACGACCTGCTCCTCGAGGGCCTCGAGGATGGGGCGCACGGTGCCGGGCAGGTCCAGGGCGGTGCGGGCCAGGTTCGCCGTCCCCCCGACGACGAGGCGGTCCTCCCCCGGCTCGACCAGCGTCTCGATGAGCGCGGCGCTGACGCCGGCCACGAGGGTCCGAAGGTGCGGTGGCGCGGTGTCCACCAGCTCGGGCACGAGTCCGGCGGCCTCGGCGAGCTTCGCGCCGGTGAAGGCGGAGTTGAGCAGCGTGCGCAGCTCCGCCACCGACTCGGCGTCGACGTCGACGGAGCACTCGACGACCCGCTGCTCGACCCGGCCCGTGTCGGTGATCAGCACCAGCAGCAGGCGGGAGCCGGCCACCTGCACGACCTCCAGGTGCCGGACGGCGCTGCGCGACAGCGTCGGGTACTGGATGACGGCGACCTGGCGGGTCAGCTGCGCCAGCAGCCGGACGCTGCGCCCGAGGACGTCGTGCAGGTCGACCGCGCCGTCGAGGAACTTCTCGATGGCCTTGCGCTCGGCGCCCGACAGCGGCTTGACCGCCGACAGCCGGTCGACGAACAGCCGGTAGCCCTTGTCGGTGGGCACCCGCCCGGCGCTGGTGTGCGGCTGGGCGATGTAGCCCTGCTCCTCGAGCACGGCCATGTCGTTGCGGATCGTGGCCGGCGAGACGCCGAGGTCGTGCCGGTCGGCGAGTGCCTTGCTGCCCACCGGGTCGTTGGTGGAGACGTAGTCCTGGACGATGGCCCGCAGGACCTGCAGGCGCCGTTCGTCGTGCGCCACGGTGACACCTCCCCGTACCGGTCGACGTGCCGCGCGAGGGGACCCTGCGCCCTCGCCGGATCGCTCCGTCGCACCGCCGGGAGGGCTGGCACTCGCACGGACGGAGTGCCAGACCAGCATACGTGCGCAGAGCGCGTCCGTCGCGCATCCGCACCCGGACCGGCGACGGCGGCGGGCCGCACCGGCCGATAGGCTGGCCGACGGTCGAGGCAGGCTCGGGCGGTCGGACGGAGGTCGGTTCCCTGATCTTCAAAGCGGTGCGCGAGGGCCGCCCCTATCCCGAGCACAACATGTCGACCAAGGACTGGGCGATGATCCCGCCGCGCCAGATCCGGCTGGACACCCTGGTCACGACCAAGCGCGAGCTGGCCCTGGACGCCCTGCTCGCCGACGACTCGACCTTCTACGGCGACCTCTTCCCGCACGCCGTCCTCTGGCACGGCGAGATGTACCTCGAGGACGGCCTGCACCGGGCACTCCGGGCGGCTCTGCAGCAGCGCACGGTCATCCACGTGCGGGTGCTCGACCTGGACGCGCTGATGCCCGCCGAGCCCGCCCGCTAGAGCCAGCCGCGCTCCTCGGCCACCCGCGCGGCCTCGACCCGGGTGCGGGCGCCGGTCTTGCCGATCGCCGAGGACAGGTAGTTGCGCACCGTCCCCTCGGAGAGGAACAGCCGGCGGGCGATCTCGGCGACGGTCGCGCCGCCCGCGGCCTCGCGGAGCACGTCGGCCTCCCGGCCCGACAGCGGCGTGGGACCGATCGCCAGGGCAGCGGCGGCCAGGTCCCGGTCGATGACCCGCTCCCCCGCCACGACCGCGCGGATGGACCGGGCCAGCTCGGCCACGGGGGCGTCCTTGACGAGGAAGCCGGCGGCGCCGACCTCCATGGCGCGGCGGAGGAACCCCGGGCGGCCGAACGTGGTCAGGACGACGGCGCGGGTGGCCGGCACCGCCGCGGCCAGCGCCCGCGCCGCCTCGAGTCCGTCGCAGCCGGGCATCTCGATGTCGAGCAGGGCGACGTCGGGCGCGTGCTCCAGCGCCGCGGCCACCACCTCGTCCCCCCGGCCGACCTCGGCGACGACCTCGATGTCGTCCTCCAGCTCCAGCAGCGCCCGGAGCGCGCCGCGCACCATGGACTGGTCCTCGGCGATCAGCACCCGGATCACGGCGCCGCCACCGACGCCCGGACCGGCACGCGGGCGCACAGCCGGAAACCCCGTCCGCCGTCCCCGGGGCCGGTCTCCAGCCGGCCCCCCAGGGCGGCGACGCGCTCCGCCAGCCCGGACAGCCCGGCTCCCACCGGGCCGGCCGCACCGCGGCCGTCGTCGGTGATCGTCAGCGCGGCGCCGTCGCCGTCGGTGCCGAGGGCCACGGTGACGCTCCGGGCGCCGCTGTGCCGCAGCACGTTGGTGGTCGCCTCGCGCACCACCCAGCCGAGCACGGCGTCCACCGCGCCGGGCAGCTGCGGGCTGTCGCGGGGCGCCGTGAGGGTGATGCCGGCGGCCGAGAGCGCCGGGCGGGCCTCGGCCAGTGCGCCCGCGAAGCTGACCTGGCGGTAGCCGCTGACCGCGTCCCGGACCTCGGCCAGTGCCCGCCGCGCCGTGGCCTCGACGTCGGCCAGCTCGGACCGGGCGCGGGCCGGGTCACGGTCGACGAGCCGGCCGGCCAGCTCGCTCTTGAGCGCGATCAGCGACAGGCTGTGGCCGAGCAGGTCGTGCAGGTCGCGGGCGAAGCGCAGCCGCTCCTCGGCGACGGCGTTGCGGGCCAGCTCCTCGCGGGCCTCCGACAGCTCGGCGTTCACCGACACCAGCACCCGGGTGCCGCTGAGCGCGAAGCCGGTGAGCAGGCACATGACCGGCAGGATGAACAGCTGGCCGAGCTGGCCGTCGGCGGCGACGACCGCCGCGCACGCACCGGCGCAGCCGAGGACCGCGGGCCACACCCAGCGCTGCGGCAGTGCGATCGCCGACGCCGCCGACACGTAGATGAGCAGCCCCGCCCAGGACGGCCCGAGCCACCCGGCGAGCGCGACGCCGAGCACCGCGACGACGACGAGGTACCGCCGCGCCTGCGCCCGGCGGCCGAAGAAGGCCCCCATGACGACGAGGTATGCCGCGGTGAAGACGACGAGGCCGGCGAGGGCCACCACCTGCACCCACGCGGCGTGGTCGCTGGTCACCAGGTCGGCGAGGGGGAAGAACTGGAACAGCAGCCACGGCGCCGCCCAGCCCATCCGGTACCAGTTCCTGGGCGCTCCCATGGTCGGCGACCGTAGCCGCGCTCAGCCCGCGACCGCGTACATCGGCCGGCGCCGCGCCACGGCGGCGGCGAGCGCACCGGCGAGGGCGGCGAAGCCGATCAGCGCGAGGACCGCGACCGGCGCCGGCGGCTGCCCGGCGGCGACGTCCCGGCCGAGCTCGGCGTACCAGTACGACGGCAGGCCGTGCGCCACGGCCCGCAGCCCGGCCGGGAAGACCTCGACCGGCACCCAGAGCCCGCCCAGCAGCGCGAGCACCGTGCCCACGATGCCGATCGCGCTCCCGGCCGCCTTCTGCTCCAGCGCCAGCCCCAGCAGCAGGCCGAGCGCGACGAAGACGGCCGCGCCGGCCCAGAGGACGGCGACCAGGGCCAGCCAGGTGCCGACCGGCAGCCGCACCCCGTTGACCAGCCCGCCCACCAGGGCGACGACCACCAGGGACGGCAGCGTCAGCAGCACCCCGACGAGGATCTCGACGACCACGACGGTGCGCGTCGGCACCGGGGTGACCCGCAGCTGGCGCAGCCAGCCCGAGGCGCGGTCGAAGGAGATGCGGATGGTCGCGCCCAGGGCTGCGCCCATCGCGCCGTAGGCCATCATCGCGACCATCGTCGCGGCGGCGTAGTCCTGGTAGCCGTCGTCGGCGGACCGGCCGAAGACCTGGGCGAAGAAGAGCGTGAACAGGGCCGGCAGGGCCACGGTGAAGACCAGGAACTGCCGGTTGCGACCCACCCGGCGCAGCTGGAAGAGGAACAGGGCGCTCATCGGTCGGCTCCGATCGGGCTGGCAGTGATGGGGCTCGCGGTGGTCAGGGTCAGGACGGCTTCCTCGAGGCTGGCGCCCCGGACCTGCAGGCCGGGCAGCCGCCGGCCGTCGGCCAGCAGCGCCCGCAGCGTCTGCTCGGGCTCGGCGGTGCTGAGCTCCACGGTCCGGCCGCGCCGGACGACGGCGGTCACTCCGGGCAGGCCGTCGAGGCAGGTGCCGGGCTCGGCGGTGAAGCTGACCGTGCTCCCGCTGGTGCCCGCCTTGACCTGCGCGGCGGACCCGTCGGCCACCACCCGGCCACCGGCCACCACGACCACCCGGTCGGCGACCGCGTCGGCCTCCTCGAGGTGGTGGGTGGCGAAGACGACGGTCGTCCCGCCCTCGGCGAGCCCACGCATCGTCGTCCAGAAGGCGCGGCGGCCCTCGACGTCCATGGCCGACGTCGGCTCGTCGAGCAGGAGCAGCGGCGGCCGCCCGGCCAGGGCGATCGCCAGCAGGACCCGCTGGCGCTGACCGCCGGAGAGGTCCTCGACGGGACGGCGGAGCAGCCCTTCGATGCCCGTGGTGACCACGAGGTCGTCCAGCGGCCAGGAGCGGGGAAAGCTGCGCCGCACCAGGTCCAGGACCTCGCCGACGCGGGCCTCGCCGGGGAGCCCGCCGTGCTGGAGCATCGCGCCGACGTCCCCGGCGCGGACGGCCTCGGCCGCCGGGCGGCCCAGCACGCGGACCCGTCCGGCGTGCGGGACGAGGCCCAGCACCGCGTTGACGGTGGTCGACTTCCCGGCGCCGTTGGGGCCGAGCAGGGCCACGGTCTCGCCGCGCGGGATGCGCAGGTCCAGTCCGTCGACGGCGGTGGTGCCGCCGTACCGGACGGTGAGGCCGGAGACGTCGAGAGCGGGTTCGGTCACGGCGTCGAGCCTGGTGGCCGGGGGGATCCCGGCAGTAGTGCAGGACGTCGCCGGTCTCCCCTGACATCTGTCAGGGGAGACCGGCCCGGCGTCAGTCCAGGGTCTTCAGGTGCGCACCGGCGTCGATGTTGAGGAACTGCCCCGTGAGGTACTTCGACGCGTCGGAGGCCAGGAACAGCACCGCCTCGCTGATGTCCTCGGGCTCGACCCACGGCACCGGCATCGCCTGCAGCGTCGAGAACGCCGGGGCGGCGTCCTCCTTGGTGGGCTTCTCCAGGTCCGGCCGGAAGAGGCGGTACATGTCGTCGTTCTGCAGCAGGTTGGTGTTGCAGTTCGTCGGGTGCACGCCGTTGACGCGGATGAACTCCCCGGCCACCGCCGCGGCCACCGACTGCACGAACGGGACGAGGGTCCGCTTGGCGAAGGTGTACGCCCCGCCACCGCCGGGCCCGCCGACGCCGCCCTTCATCAGGGCCGCGAACGAGCCGGTGACGATGACCGACCCGCCCTTGGGCAGGTGCGGCAGCCCGGCCATGACGGTGTTCAGGACCCCGACCAGGTTGACGTTGAGGACGTCGATGTAGTCCTGGCGGCCCTGGTCGGCCTTGAAGGCACCGACGCCCGCGTTGGCGATGATCACGTCGACCTTGCCGAGCTCGGCGATCCCGGTCGCGTACGCGGCCTGCAGCTGGTTGGGGTCGCGCACGTCGGCCTTGATCTTGACCGCGCGCCGGTCGAGCGCCTCGATGGACTTGACCGTCTGGTCGAGCTCGGCCTCGGTCCCCATCGGGTAGCCGATCGTCTCGATGTCCTCGCAGAGGTCGACGGCGATGATGTCCGCGCCCTCCTCGGCGAGCCGGAGCGCGTGGCTGCGCCCCTGACCGTGCGCGGCTCCGGTGATGAACGCGACCTTGCCCTCGACCCGTCCTGCCATGGTGTGGTTCTCCCTGCTGCTGGGAGCGGGGGCAGCTCCCCCCGCCGGGACGGCCGTGCCGTCCTGTGACCCAGCCAACTACGCCGGAGCGCCGCCGTCCAGAACGGGGTTCAGTCCGTGAGCTCCCGGACCAGCGCGTCGGCCAGCAGGCGGCCGCGATCGGTGAGGACGGCGCGGCCCGCCTCGTGCGCCGCCGGCTCCAGCAGGCCGCGGACGACGGCGTCGGCGGCCCGCAGCCGGCCGGCCGCGGAGAGCCGCTCCAGGGGCAGGCCGTCGCGCAGGCGGAGGCCGAGCATGACGGTCTCCAGCGCCCGGTCGTCGGCGTCGAGCAGCTCGGAGCCCGCGGCCGGGCTCTCCCCCGCCGCGATCCGGGCCGCGTGCGCGGCCGGGTGCTTGACGTTCCACCAGCGCAGCCCGCCGACGTGGCTGTGCGCGCCCGGGCCGATGCCCCACCAGTTGGCGTTCGCCCAGTACAGCTCGTTGTGCCGGCAGCGGGCGGCCCGGTCGGTGGACCAGTTGGAGACCTCGTACCACTCCATCCCGGCCCGCCGCAGCGCTGCGTCCGCCTGCTCGTAGCGGTCGGCGAGGACGTCGTCGTCGGTCATCGGCAGCTCTCCGCGGGCGATCCGGCGGGCCAGCCGGGTGCCCTCCTCCACGATCAGCGCGTAGGCGCTGACGTGGTCGACGGGCGCGGAGAGGACGACGTCCAGGGACGCGGCCCAGTCGGCGTCGGTCTCCCCCGGCGTGCCGTAGATCAGGTCGAGGTTGACGTGCTCGAAGCCGGCGGCCTTCGCCTCGGACGCGGCCTCGGCAGCCCGGCCGGGGGTGTGCCGGCGGTCGAGGACGGCGAGCACGTGCTCGGCGGCCGACTGCATGCCGAGGCTGATCCGGGTGAAGCCGCCCGCGCGCAGCCGCGCCAGCGACTCCGGCGTCACCGACTCGGGGTTGGCCTCGGTGGTCACCTCGACGTCGCCGGCCACCGGGAACAGCTCGCGGACGGCGTCGAGGACGGCGACGAGGTCCGCGGCGGGCAGCAGCGTCGGGGTGCCGCCGCCGACGAAGACGGTGGAGACCTCCGGCCGGTCGGGCCCCAGCACCTCGGCGGCCCGGCGCAGCTCGGCGACGACCGTGCCGGCGTACTCGGACCGGTTCGCGCCGGGGCCGAGCTCGTCGGAGGTGTAGGTGTTGAAGTCGCAGTATCCGCAGCGGGTGGCGCAGAACGGCACGTGCACGTACAGCCCGAACGGGGTGGTCGCCAGGCCCTCGCGCGCCGACGCGGGCAGCACGAACGGGGCGGCCGGCGGAGCGGGCAGCAGGGGCAGGGCGGTGTCCATCTGCTCCCAGTGTGCCGCGCCCCGGGGCGGTGACCGGCAGAATCGGGGTGTGACTCCTCCCGACCGCGTGCTGCAGGTGACCGTCGAGCGCGGCGTGGCCCGGCTGACCATGGACTCCCCCGCCAACCGCAACGCGCTCTCCCGCGCGATGCTCGCCCAGCTGGGTGCGGCGGTCGCCGACGCCGTCGCCGACGACGCGGTCCGGGTGCTCGTGCTCGACCACACGGGCCGGGTCTTCTGCTCGGGCATGGACCTCTCCGAGGCGGCGGGTGCCGGAGCCGGCGACCAGGGGGTGCACGCCTTCCCGGAGCTGCTCACCGCGTTGTGGAGCTCCCCGAAGCCGGTGATCGCCGCGGTCCGCGGACCGGCGCGCGCGGGCGGCATCGGGCTGATGGCGGTGTGCGACGTCGTCGTCGGGGGCGCCTCGGCGACGTTCGCGGTCAGCGAGGTCCGCGTCGGGCTGGTGCCGGCCGTGATCTCCGCGGTGCTGGCCCCGCGGATGGCGCGGCACCTGCTGCACCGGCTCGCGCTGACCGGGGAGGTGTTCGGCCCGGAGCTCGCGGCCACCGCGGGGCTGGTCGACCTCGCCGTCGCCGACGACGCCGTCGACGCGACGGTCCGGGCGCAGGTCGACGCGCTGGCGGCGGGCGCCCCGGCGGCGCTCGCGGAGACCAAGCGGCTGCTGCGGTCCGGCGGGCCGCGCGGCTCGTTCGACGAGCTGCAGGAGCTGTCGGCCCGCTGGTTCGCGAGCGAGGAGGGCCAGGAGGGCATCGCGGCCTTCCGGGAGAAGCGCCCGGCCCGCTGGGTGCCCTGACCGGTCAGGCCAGCAGCAGTCGCACCCACGCGTCGGCGAGCCAGGCCGCGTAGCGCTCGGCCGACCAGCCGCGCTCGGTCACGAGGAGTGCGCGGTACTCGGCGGAGTTCATGCTCCACACCACGTCCGCCACGTCGTCGTCGGTCAGGTCCGGCCGCAGGTCGCCGGTCGCCCGCAGGTCCGCGGCGAGCAGCCGCATGTTCGCGGCGCGGCGGGCGCTGATCTCGGCGCGCAGCTGCGCGCAGTCGTCGTCGGTGAGCGCCGCTTCGGCGAGGGCGCGGTGCACCGGGGCCATGCGCATCCCGATCGCGGCGACCGCGGCGGCGTAGAGCTCGAGCTTCTCCCGGCCCGAGGTCGCCGCCCGGACGCGCTGCACGTAGTCCCGCTCCGGCGCCGGCACGGCCTCGTCGGTGCCCGAGATGGCGGTCTCGAGCAGCTGGCGCAGCAGCTCCGGCTTGCGCCCCACCGAGGAGTACACGGTGTCGACGGCCACCCCCGCCCGGTCGGCCACGGCGCTGATCGGTGTCGCCGCGTAGCCCCGGTCGGCGAAGAGCTCCCGGGCAGCCTGGAGGACGGCGCGGCGGGTCCGCGCCGCCTGCTCCGCGCGCACCGGCGAGGTGTACCGGCGCCGCGCCGGAGGTCCCTTGACGTCGTCGGCCACGAGGGCCACGGTACCGGTATTCGTCCGAAGTAAGTTCGGACCGAATCGGGAGGGTCGCCATGACCTACGCCTACGTGCAGGACGTCCCCATCGACACCGAGATGTACGGCCGGATCACCGCGGGCATCGGCGACGAGCCCATGACCGGACTGCTCATGCACCTGTGCGTCCGCCGGCCCGAGGGCGGGCTGCGCTACATCGACGTCTGGGAGTCCGAGGAGGACTGCACCCGGGCGTTCGACCAGCGCATCCACCCGGCCGTCGACGCGGCCTTCGGTGGGCAGCGGCCGCCGGGCGAGCCGACCGTGGAGCGGCTGGACGTCGTCGAGGTCCGCGGGGCGGGCCTCGGCGTCCGGGCATGACCGCACCCGAGGATCCCCGCGCCCGGTTCCGCGCGCTGCCCGACCCGGTTCCGCTGACCGACACCGTGGAGTCGCTGGACACCTCGACGCTCCCGGAGACCGACGAGAGCGAGGACCGCGCCCGGATGCTGCGCGAGGCCGGCGGCGCGTAGCCGTCCGTGCGCGCTCGTGCTCTGCCCACGGGGCGCGGGCAGAGCACGAGCGCGCCAACGACTACCTCAGCCGGCGGGTGTTGTCGGGCAGCCGCTCGGTCACCCCGCGGGCGTCCAGCCACTCCATGAGCGGGACGGCGACGCGACGGCTGGTCCCCCAGGCCGTGCGGGCCTGGCTGAGCGTGAACGGCGCCGGGATGCGGGAGAGCCGGTCGCGGGCCGCGTCCTCCGCACCGGGGGCCAGCACGACCCCCTCGGCGATCCGCACCAGCTGACCGGCCCGCACCGCGGCGGCGAGCTCACGTGCCCCGAGTCCGGCGGCGGCCAGCTCCTCGGCGTCCGGCGCGGCGAACGGGTCGCCGTCCAGCCGGGCGCGGATCGCGTCGACCGCCCGCTGCACCGCCGGCGGGAGACCGGCCGAGGCCGCGGCGACCCGGCCCTCCCGCAGGGACAGCGGCGGGCGGACGGCGGCGCGGACCAGCTCGTCGTCGGGCATCGCCAGCTCCCGCCGGGCCACGGCGACGGGAGGCCCGGACTCCAGCGGGTGCGCCGAGCGGTATCCGGCGACGACCCCGGGCAGGGCGGCGGCGAGTTCGTCCAGCACCCCCGGCGCCAGCAGCCACGGGCCGACGGCGTCCGCGCCGGGCGGGACCGGCCAGCCCATCGCGGCGAACTCGGCGGCGCGCACGACCCGGCGGCGGGCCAGGTCGGCTGCGGCGCCCGCGGGACCGGCCGGCTGGGCGGCCAGCTCGGCGGCCCGCTGCCGGGCCGCCCCTCGCCGCCGGAGCTCGGGCGGCGCCACGTCGCGGACGTCGGCACCGAGCACCCGGCGGGCGCCCGGGTCCCGCAGCAGCAGGCGGTCCCCGACGCGCAGGGGCAGCGCCGCCGACAGCCGCAGCCGCACCGCCGTCCCCTCCAGCGGCCGTACCCGTGCGGCCACCGCGGCGGAGCCGACGTGCACGACCAGCTCGGCCGGGAGCCGGTCGTCCGGCTCGGCCGCGAGGGAGACGTCGACGACGTCGGTGGCGCGGAACGCCCCGGGGGTGAGCAGCGCGTCGCCGCGGGCGAGCTCCTCGACCGCGATCCCGCGCAGGTTGAGCGCGACCCGGGCCGTCGCCCCGGCGCGGTCCACCGGCTCGCCGAGCGAGTGGACCCCGCGCACCGCGACCTCACGGTCGCCCAGCAGCAGCCGGTCCCCCGCCGCGACGGTTCCCGCGGCGAGGGTCCCGGTGACGACGGTGCCGGCGCCGGTGATCGGGAAGGCCCGGTCGATCCAGAGCCGCACCGGCGCGGTCCGGTCGGGCGACGGCAGCCCCGCCAGCAGCACCTCCAGTGCCGCCGCCACCTCCGGCACCCCGGCGCCGGTCACGGCGCTCACGGCGACGCCCGGCACGGTGCCCATCGACGTGTCGGCCAGCCGCCGGGTCACGTCGGCGAGGACCGGCGCGGGATCGGCGACGTCGGCCTTGGTCACCGCCAGCAGCGCGTGCCGCACGCCGAGCGCGTCGAGGACGGCGACGTGCTCGGCGGTCTGGGCCGACCAGCCGTCGTCGGCGGCGACCACCACGAGGGCGGCGGGCACGGAGCCGACCCCGGCGAGCATGTTGCCCACGAACCGCTCGTGCCCCGGGACGTCGACCACGGCCACCCGCCGGCCGGAGGGCAGCGTCGTCCAGGCGAACCCGAGGTCGATGGTCAGGCCGCGCCGGCGCTCCTCCGCCCAGCGGTCGGGCTCCATGCCGGTGAGGGCGCGGACCAGCGTCGACTTGCCGTGGTCGACGTGCCCCGCGGTGGCGATCACGTCCATCCGGGTCATCGCGCGGCCGCGCCCAGGACCGCGGTCGCCAGGGTGTCGTCGTCCTCGGGCAGGAGGCTGCGCAGGTCCAGCAGCGTGCGTCCGGCGTCCACGTACGCGACGACCGGCGGGGAGCCGCCGCGCAGCCGCTCGGCGAACTCCTCCGGCAGAGAGACGCAGGCGCTGGGCAGCGGGTGCTCGGGGGCTCCTCCCCCACCGACCCGTGCGGCGCTGTCGACCGCGACGGCGTCGACGCCGGCGGCGGCCAGCCGCCCGGCCAGTGCGTCCGCGCGCGCCCGCAGCCCGGCGACGTCTGCGGCGAGCATCCGGCGCACCGGCGGCAGCGGCCCGCGCAGCGTCGCCTCCAGCGCGGCGAGGGTCGTCTTGTCGACCCGCAGCGCCCGGTAGAGGGGATGCCGGCGCAGCCGCTGCACCAGCTCGGCCCGGCCGAGGACCAGACCCGCCTGCGGACCGCCCAGCAGCTTGTCGCCGCTGGCCAGCACGAGGTCGGCGCCGTCGGCGAGGGTGGTCTGCAGGTCCGGCTCGACGGGCAGGGCGGGGTCGGGCGCGGGGAGTCCGGAGCCGACGTCGGCCACCAGCGGGACGCCCGTGCCGGCCAGCCCCGCGGCGAGCTCGGCGACCGGGACCTCCCGGGTGAAGCCGCGGACGACGAAGTTCGACGGGTGCACCTTGAGCACCGCGCCGGTGTCGGGGCCGACGGCGCGCACGTAGTCGTCGACGGTCACCCGGTTCGTCGTCCCCACCTCGCGCAGGCGGGCCCCGGTGGACTCCAGCAGCTCGGGGATCCGGAACCCGTCGCCGATCTCGACCAGCTCGCCGCGGGCGATGACCAGCTCGCGGCCCTGGCCGAGCGCGGTGGCGACCAGCGCCAGCGCGGCGGCGCAGTTGTTGACCACGACGGCCGCCTCGGCGGCGGGCACGGCAGCGCGGAGGGCCGCGAGCGCGGCCTCGCCCCGGAGGCCGCGCCGACCCGTGGCCAGGTCGAGCTCGACGTCGGTGGTGCCGGCCGCCGCGACGACCGCCTCGACCGCTGCCGCCGAGAGCGGCGCGCGGCCGAGGTTGGTGTGCACCAGCACGCCGGTGGCGTTGAGCACCGGGCGCAGGCTCGCGGCGGTGGCGGGCAGGCCGGCGAGCACGGCGGCGACGGAATCGGCCGGCGGGAGCTCCCCGGACCGGATCCGCGCCTGCACGCTGCGTACCGCGTCCTTCACCAGATCGCGGCCCAGGCGCTCGACGGCGGGCACGATCTGCCCGTCCGCGAGCAGCGTGTCGGTGCGCGGCACGTGCCGCCGCGGGTCGGCGCTCATCGACTGCGGAGCGTAGGCGCCGGGCCGCTGGGCGGCCCGGCGCGAGACGACTGGCGGAGGCGGACGGGAATCGAACCCGCCTGACCGAGCTGCTCGGCCACGTCGGCTTTAGAGGCCGCGGGGGCCACCAGGCACCCTGACGCCTCCGGGCACCACACTACTTGCCAATGATTCTTGGGCGTGTCGCGCGGCGTGTCGCATGTAACTGCTCCGCCACTCCGCGTCGCGCCGCGAGAACTGTCGGTGGGCGGTGCCAGCATCCCCGATGTGAGCAGACGCACCGAGCCACGCCACTCCGCGACCCTGGCGCCGGTCGGGCTGGCCCCCGAGGAGGCCGCGGCCGTGGCCGTGGCCCTCGCCGCCCAGCCCGACGGCCCGTATGCCGAAGCCGGCCGGGCCGCCCTGGAGAAGGTGCTCGCCGTCCTGGAGCCGGATCCGCAGCGGCGCGCGCAGCTCCTCGCCACCAGTCTGTGGGTCAGCGCCGAGGCCGGGCGCTCCGCCGAGCTCCGCGCCTCCGCCGAGCAGGCGGTCACCCAGCGGCGCGTCGTCGTCCTCGGGTACCGCGACGGCAAGGGCCGGGCCGGCCGCCGGGTCGTGGAGCCGCAGCTGCTCACCCGCAGCAGCGACCACTGGTACCTGGTCGCGTGGTGCCGCGAGCGGCAGGCCCCGCGCTGGTTCCGGGAGGACCGCATCGAGTCGCTGGAGGTCACCGAGGAGACCGCCCCGCGGCGCGACCCCGGCCTCTTCGGCGCCCCCTCCACCACGCACCCCGCCGGTCGCGCGCTGGGCCGGGGCGCCGCCGCGCGCGTCCCGGCGGCGCGGGCATCGGTCGAGGAGCAGCCGCCCCGGCTGACCGTGCTGCGGGGCGGCCGGGAGGACTGAGCGCCGCTCCTGCCACGCACCTACATTCGGGCGGTGACCAGCACTCCCGCCCGGATCCGGCTCACCCAGTACGCGCACGGCGGCGGCTGCGCCTGCAAGATCCCGCCCGGTGAGCTGGAGCAGGTGGTCGCCGGCCTGACCGCCACCGGACCGGCCTCTCCCGCCGCCGAGCTCGTGGTGGGCCTGGACGACGGTGACGACGCCGCGGTCGTCCGCATCGCCGGTGGCCAGGGCATCGTGCTCACCACCGACTTCTTCACCCCCGTCGTCGACGACGCGTACACCTTCGGCCGGATCGCCGCGGTCAACGCCCTCTCCGACGTCTACGCCATGGGCGGCACCCCGGTCGTCGCGGTGAACCTGCTCGGCTGGCCCCGCGACGTGCTCCCCGCCGAGCTCGCCGCCGAGGTGCTGCGCGGCGGGCTCGAGGTCGCCCAGGAGGCCGGCTGCCACGTGGGCGGCGGGCACTCGATCGACGACCCGGAACCCAAGTACGGCATGGCGGTCACCGGGGTCGTCGACGTCGACCGGCTGATCACCAACTCCGCCGCCGTCGCCGGCATCCCGCTGTCCCTCACCAAGCCCCTCGGCGTGGGCGTGCTCAACAGCCGGATGAAGGCCACCGGCGAGGTCTCGGAGGAGGCGGTCGCCTCCATGACCGCGCTGAACGCCGACGCGGGCCGGGCCGCGGTCGCCGCCGGGATCCGCGCCGGCACCGATGTCACCGGCTTCGGCCTGCTCGGCCACCTCTACAAGATGGCCCGCGCCAGCGGGGTCACCGCCGTCGTCGACGCCGCCGCCGTCCCCTACCTCGCCGGCGCGCGGGAGGCGCTGGCCGCGGGCCACGTCTCGGGCGGGACCCGGCGCAACCTCGACTGGGTGCGCCCGCACACCGACCTCTCCGCGGTCACCGACGACGAGGCGCTGCTGCTGGCCGACGCGCAGACCTCGGGCGGCCTGCTGCTCGGCGGCGAGGTCCCGGGTGCACCGGTGATCGGCGAGTTCGTGCCGCGCGGCGAGTACATCGTCGTCATCCGCTGAGGTGGCCGCCGCTGCGCTCGGCTAGCGTCCGGACCATGCTGGCTGCCTTCGTCTCGTCCCCGTCGCCCGAGGACCCGCTGTCGGTCCTGGAGATCGGCGACCGCCCCGAGCCCGAACCCGCCGACGGCTGGACGACGGTGCAGGTCAAGGCCGTCTCGCTGAACCACCACGACCTGTTCAGCCTGCGCGGCATCGGCCTGCCGCAGGAGCGGATGCCGATGATCCTCGGCACCGACGCGGCGGGGCTGGACGAGGACGGCAACGAGGTCGTCGTCCACGGCGTCGTCGTCGGCACGCCCGGATGGACCGGCGACGAGACGCTGGACCCCAAGCGCACGCTCTTCTCCGAGCTGCACCAGGGCACGATGGCCGAGCGGGTCGTCGTCCCGAAGCGCAACGTGCTGCCCAAGCCGGCCGAGCTCTCCTACGCCGAGGCCGCCTGCCTGCCGACCGCCTGGCTCACCGCCTACCGGATGCTCTTCGTCCGGTCGGGGCTCCGCCCGGGGCAGACGATCCTGGTGCAGGGCGCGAGCGGCGGCGTCGCGACGGCGCTCGTCGTGCTCGGCAAGGCCGCCGGGTTCCGGGTCTGGGTGACCGGCCGCAGTGAGGAGAAGCGGGCCGCGGCGCTCGCCCTCGGCGCGGACCAGGCCTTCGAGTCCAACGCCCGGCTGCCCGAGCGGGTCGACGGCGTGATGGAGACCGTCGGTGAGGCGACCTGGTCGCACAGCGTCAAGTCGCTGAAGCCCGGCGGGGTCATCGTCACCTCGGGCGCGACCACCGGGTTCAACCCCGGCGCCGAGCTCAACCGGGTCTTCTTCACCCAGTTGTCGGTGATCGGCTCGACGATGGGCACCCGCGACGAGCTCGCCGACCTCATCGCGATGTGCCGGACGACCGGCATCCGGCCGCAGATCGACGTGGAGCTGCCGCTGACCGAGGCTCGCGAGGGCTTCGCCCGGATGCTCGAGGGCCGCACCAACGGGAAGATCGTGTTCACGCTCTGACGCGGGAGGCGGCGCGGTGATCGCTCGCATGTGGCGCGGCTGGGTCCGCACCGAGGACCGCGCCGTCTACCTCGACTACGTCGAGGCGACCGGCATGGCGGAGTACCGCCGGACGCCGGGGAACCGGGGCGCGCACATGCTCGCCCGCGACCTCGACGACGGCCGGACGGAGATCGTCACGCTCAGCTTCTGGGACTCCCTCGACGTCGTCCGCGGGTTCGCCGGGGACGACATCGCGAAGGCCGTCTTCTACGCCGATGACGACCGGTACCTCGTCGAGCGGGAGGACACCGTGACGCACTTCGACGTGCACGACGGGGCCTGACCGCCCACTCCCCCGGCCGGATCAGCGGGGCACCCACGCGGGTGCCCCGCTGATCCGCGTCCGAGAGTCTGTGTCAACGGCAGTTGACAGAGCCGGGGACGCAACTTAGGTTGACGGCCATGGCGGACACAGCAGCGGTCGCGACAGCGGCGGCCGACGACGACCCCGCGGTCGGGCTGCGCGCGGTCCGGTCGCTGCGCGTGCTGGTGGAGCGACTGGAGGCCCTGCAGGTCGACAACGCCCGGGGCCGGGGCTGGACCTGGGAGCAGATCGCCCAGTCGCTGGGCGTGAGCCGGCAGGCCGTCCACAAGAAGTACGCGGGCGGTCGCGGGCCGCTCCGACGGAGGGACTGATCCATGTTCGAGCGGTTCACCCACGAGGCGCGCGAGACCGTCGTCCAGGCGCAGGCCGAGGCCCGTCGGCTGCACAGCAGCCACGTCGGCACCGAGCACCTGCTCCTGGCACTGCTCGCTCAGGACACTCCGACCGCCGCCGTCCTGGCGCGGCACGGGCTCAGCCGCGAGCCGGTGACGGCGGCGGTGCAGGAGCTCACCGGCGACCTGGACGCCGACGCGCTCGGCAGCCTGGGCATCGACCTCGACGCCGTCCGGGAGCGGGCGGAGGCGGCGTTCGGACCCGGCGCACTGGACCAGCAGCCGGCCGACCGGCGCCGGGGCGGGCACGTGCCGTTCAGCCCGCGGGCGAAGAAGGTCCTGGAGCTGTCGCTGCGCGAGACCCTGGCGATGAAACAGAAGACGATCACCGACGGCCACATCGCCCTCGGCCTCATCCGGGAGGGACAGGGCCTGGCCATGCGGGTGGTCGCCGACCGGGGCATCGACGGCCCCGGGCTGGCCGGGGAGATCAGGGTCGCGCTGCGCTCCTGAACGCGGCGACCCTCGTCCGTCCGGGATGACGCGGCGGGTGGAGACCCGGCGCAGGCTGACGGCTCCACCACCGGGAGGGGCGATCGATGAACGGCTGGCTGATGTGGGGCCTGATCCTGCCCGTACTGCTGGTGGTCGCCGGCATCGTCAGCATCCGGCGCCGCAACGGCCGGCGCTGACCCGGAGGTCCCCGGTCAGGCCGGGCGGGCGATCCGCGTCTCGATGCGCTTCTCGATGCGGGCGGCGACCTTCGCCCGGGTCCGCTCCGGCAGGGCCGGTAGCGCCGGTGCCAGTTCCGGCAGCCGGTGCTTCTCGGTGGTGTAGGCGCGGAACGCCGTCCCGACGGTGACTCCGTGGGAGGGCCGCTCGACGACCTCGACCGGGTCGCCGGCGCCGACGTCCCCGGTCTCGACCACCCGCAGGTAGGCGCCCGGCGCCCCGTGCCGGGTGAAGCGCCTGACCAGCTGGGGCACGCCCCAGAACCGCTCGAAGTTGGCGCACGGGATGCGGCAGTCGGTCACCTCGAGCAGCACGCTGCCCACCCGCCAGCGCTCCCCGAGGACGGCGCCGGTCAGGTCCAGTCCGCTGGTGCGGAGGTTCTCGCCGAAGCGGCCGGCCGGCAGCTCGCGGTCGAGCTCGGCGGCCCACCAGTCGGCGTCCTCCTGGGCGTAGGCGTAGAGCGCCTGCCCCTCACCGCCGTGGTACCGGCGGTTGACCTGGACGTCGCCGTCGAGGCCGAGCGGGTGGACGGCGACCCGGCCGGTCACCGGCCGCTTGTCGATGCCGGTGCGGACGGGCTTGCGGTCGGGGACGGACGGGAGGTCCGTGCCGGACACGCAGACGGCCTCGAGCCGGCCGGTCACTTCTTGGAGGCGGTCGACTCGTTGGTGGAGAGCGCGGCGACGAACGCCTCCTGGGGGACCTCGACGCGGCCGACCATCTTCATCCGCTTCTTGCCCTCCTTCTGCTTCTCCAGCAGCTTCCGCTTGCGGGTGATGTCACCGCCGTAGCACTTGGCGAGGACGTCCTTGCGGATCGCGCGGACCGTCTCGCGGGCGATCACCCGGGAGCCGACGGCGGCCTGGATCGGCACCTCGAACTGCTGCCGCGGGATCAGCTCGCGCAGCTTCCCGGCCATCATCACGCCGTAGCTGTAGGCCTTGTCCTTGTGCACGATCGCGCTGAACGCGTCGACGGCCTCGCCCTGGAGCAGGATGTCCACCTTGACCAGCGCGGACTCCTGTTCGCCGGCCTCCTGGTAGTCGAGGGAGGCGTAGCCGCGGGTCTTGGACTTCAGCGCGTCGAAGAAGTCGAAGATGATCTCGCCGAGGGGCAGCGTGTACCGCAGCTCGACCCGCGACTCGCTCAGGTAGTCCATGCCGCCGAGCTGGCCGCGGCGGCCCTGGCAGAGCTCCATGATCGCGCCGGTGTAGTCGCTGGGCGCGATGATCGTGGCGTTGACGATCGGCTCGTAGACCGTGTCGATCTTGCCCTCGGGCCAGTCGCTCGGGTTGGTCACGGTGATCTCCGAGCGGTCCTCCATGACCACCCGGTAGACGACGTTCGGCGCGGTGGAGATGAGGCTGATGCCGGCCTCGCGCTCCAGCCGCTCGCGGACGATCTCCAGGTGCAGCAGGCCGAGGAAGCCGACCCGGAAGCCGAAGCCGAGCGCCGCCGAGGTCTCGGGCTCGTAGGTCAGCGCGGCGTCGTTGAGCAGCAGCTTGTCCAGCGCCTCGCGCAGCAGCGGGTAGTCGCTGCCGTCGATGGGATAGAGGCCGGAGTAGACCATCGGCTTGGGGTCCCGGTAGCCGCCGATGGACTCGCTCGCCGGCTTGTGCTGCAGGGTCACGGTGTCGCCGACGCGGGACTGGCGGACGTCCTTCACCCCGGTGATGAAGTAGCCGACCTCGCCGACGCCGAGGCTCTCCACCGGCTTGGGCTCCGGGGAGATGACGCCGATCTCCAGCAGCTCGTGCGTGGCGCCGGTCGACATCATCTTGATCTTGTCGCGGGCGGAGATCCGGCCGTCGACGACGCGGACGTAGGTGATGACGCCCCGGTAGATGTCGTAGACCGAGTCGAAGATCATCGCGCGGGCCGGGCCGGCGTCGACGCCGGTGGGCGCGGGGATCTCGGTGACGATGCGGTCGAGCAGCTCGGGGACGCCGACGCCGGTCTTGCCGCTGACCCGCAGGACGTCGTCGGGCTCGCAGCCGATGATGTGCGCGATCTCCTCGGCGTACCGCTCGGGCTGGGCGGCCGGCAGGTCGATCTTGTTGAGCACCGGGATGATCGTGAGGTCGTTCTCCAGCGCCAGGTACAGGTTGGCCAGCGTCTGCGCCTCGATGCCCTGGGCGGCGTCGACGAGGAGGACCGCGCCCTCGCAGGCGGCCAGCGACCGGGAGACCTCGTAGGTGAAGTCGACGTGGCCCGGGGTGTCGATCATGTCGAGCACGAACTCGGTGCCGGTGTGCTCGCCCGATCGCGGCGTCCACGGCAGCCGGACGTTCTGCGCCTTGATGGTGATCCCGCGCTCGCGCTCGATGTCCATGCGGTCGAGGTACTGGGCGCGCATGTTGCGCCCCTCGACCAGCCCGGTGACCTCCAGCATGCGGTCGGCCAACGTCGACTTGCCGTGGTCGATGTGGGCGATGATGCAGAAGTTCCGGATCAGGCGCGGGTCGGTGGCAGCAGGAGTCGTCACAGTGCCTCCATCGTCCCATGCCCGCCCGGCGGGGCGGGCGCCTCGTGGCGACGCGCCGGTTCCGTGCCGTGGGGGGACGGGGCCGCGGCGGGACCGGCCGGGGGGCCGACCACACGGTGTGGGCCGGCCGCGTCGGCGCTGGTATCTTGGTAGACCGGTCCGTGATCGCAGGGTGTCGAGCCCGCGTCCGGACGCACTGTCAGACTCCCTCCAGCGAGACACCGAGGCTCACGCGTGGCGAACATCAAGTCCCAGATGAAGCGGATCAAGACCAACGAGAAGGCGCGTCAGCGCAACGTCGCGGTCAAGTCCGCCCTCAAGACGGCGGTCCGTCGCGTCCGCACGGCCGCCGAGTCCGGCGACGCCGCCGCCGCGGCCAGCGCCTTCCAGGTCGCCGCGAAGCAGCTCGACAAGGCCGCCAGCAAGGGCGTCATCCACAAGAACCAGGCCGCGAACCGCAAGTCGGGTCTCGCCAAGCAGGTCGCCGGTCTCGAGGGCTGACCTCACCGCTTCTCCGTCGAGCCCCTCTCCCACTTCGGGAGGGGGGCTCGACGCATGTCCGGGCCGTGCCGCGAGCGGCCCACGACCGGCGGTGGGGCCGGGGGTTATGACCGCGGGAGGCCGGGGGTTCTGCCCGGCGGGGGCCGCCGGAGGGAGCCGACCGGCGGGGGCCGACCGGCTCAGCGGCGGCCCGACGTGGCGACCCGGATGCCGATGAGCCGTCGCACCGCCCGCTCGAGCGCGTAGTCCGCGCTCGCGGCAGCACCCTTCACGTCGGCGTTCAGCTCCGCGGTCACGCCGATGGCCTGCTGCAGCCCGTCGATGCTCCAGCCACGGGCCTGGGCACTGGCCCGGTCGACCTTCCAGAACGGCATGCCGAGGGTCCGCGCGAGGTCGCCGGACCGGGCGTTGAGCGACTTGACCCGAGCTGCCGTCCGGACGCCGTCGGCGAGGGCGTCGGCGATGAGCACGTGGGCCACCCCGCGGCCGAGCGCCCAGCGCAGGGTCTCCAGCGATCCGGTCATGTCGCCGACCATCACCTTGTCGGCGACGGCGAACCCGTTGGCCTCGGCCTGACCCCGGTAGAACCGGGCGACGGAGTCCACGTCGATCGTCCCGCCGAAGTCGGAGACCAGCTGGCTCGCCGCCGACGACAGGTCGCGCAGGTCGTTGCCGACGGCCTCCAGCAGGGCGGTGGCGGCATCGGCGGCGATGCGGCCCCCGGCCAGGCGGACCTCGTTGCGGATGAAGGCCAGCCGGTCGCCGGCGGACTTGATCTTCGGGCACTCGTCGACAGCGGCACCGGCGGACTTGAAGGCCTTGAGCAGCGCGTCGTTGCGCTTCCCGCCGTTGTGCACGACGACGAGCGTCAGGTCGGGGTCGGCCTCCTTGGCGTAGCCGGTGAGCGCGTCGCAGAGGGCTCCGGCGGCCTCGTGGACGCCCGTGACGACGACCAGACGATGGCCGCCGAACAGCGAGGGCGCCAGCACGTCGGCGAGGTCCCCCAGCGGCAGGCCGGCCGCGGCCAGGTCGTGCTCCTCGACGTCGGGGTACCGGGCCAGCACGGCGGTGCGGACGGCCGACAAGGCCCGGCTGCGCAGCAACTCCTCCTCGCCGACGACGACCCGCAGGTGGGACGTCGGGGCGGGGGGTGCGGCAGCCACCCGGGCATCGTGTCACGGCGGTCCGATGGTCCCGGCGCACCACGGCCCGCGCTCCGTCCGCCGGCGCACCACGTACCGGCCCGCGGTCGCACCGGGCGGACCCCGGGCCGGGAGGTCCGGCGCGGCTGCCCCGGGGTCCGCGCCCCGGGGGACGACGGCCCACCCCGCCGCGGATCCGGTGATCGCGACGTCCCCGTCGCGGTCGGTGCGGTAGACCCGCATGCCGCCCTGGGCCAGCCACCCCAGCAGCCGGCGGGTCGGGTGGCCGTAGGTGTTGTCCGCGCCGACCGAGACGATCGCCACGCGGGCCTGGCTCGCGGCCAGGAAGTCGGGGTCGTTGTCGGCGCTGCCGTGGTGCGGCACCTTCAGGACGTCTGCCCGCAGGTCCGGGTCCCGGCGCAGCAACCGCTGCTCGGCCTGCGCACTGAGGTCGCCGGTGAGCAGGATCCGCAGGCCGTGCACGGTCACCCGGACGACGAGGGACAGGTCGTTGGGCTCCGCGCCGCGGGTGGCGCTCTGCGGCGTCGGTCCCAGCACCTCGATCGAGGCCGCGGCGACCTGCCGCCGGTCTCCCGGCAGCAGCACCTCCCGCCGCGCTCCGGCGTCGCGGACCGTCCTCGCCAGCGCCCCCGCGCGGTCGTCGGCGGGCGAGAGCGTGCCGGTCGCGACCACCCCCACCTCCCGGCCGCCGAGCGCGCCGGCCAACCCCCCGACGTGATCGGCGTCCAGGTGGGAGACCAGCACGAGCGGCAGCCGGTCGATGCCGAGCCGGTCGAGGCAGCGGTCCACCGGGGCGAGATCGGGTCCCGCGTCGACGAGGACCCCCTCCCCCGGGCCGGTGGGCACCACGAGGGCATCGCCCTGCCCCACGTCGCAGGCCACCAGGACGGCGTCGGGCGGCGGCCAGCCGCGGGTCACCTGGCGCAGCGGCCAGCCGACCAGCAGGGCCCCCACGATGAGCGCGAGGGCAAGCGCACGCAGCCTCGGCCAGCGCCAGAGCGCAGCGGCGACCGCCGCGATCAGCCCGGTCAGCAGGAGCGCCCCGGTCGTCCCGGCGGGCCAGCCCGTGACCGCGTCGGGCAGCCCGGCGGCCGACCGCGCCACGAGCACCAGCCAGCGGACCGGCCAGCCCGCCAGCCAGGTCAGGCAGTCGGCCAGAGGCGCCGCCACGGGGCCGACCACGGCCGCCAGCAGTCCCAGCACCGTCGCCGGGGCGACCGCCGGTGCCGCGAGCAGGTTCGCGGGCAGCGACACCAGGCTGACGAGCCCGGAGAGGCCGGCGACGAGCGGCGCTGTGGCAAGCCCCGCGGCCGCGCTCACGGCGACCGCGTCGGCGAGGAGGCGCGGCCATCCTCGCGCCCTCAGCCGCCGGGACCAGCCCGGGACCAGGAGCACGATCGCGGCCGTCGCGGCCACGGAGAGGGCGAAGCCCGCGTCCCGTGCCAGCCGCGGATCGACGACCAGGAGGACGACGACCGCCCCGGACAGCGCCGGCACCGCCGCGCGAGACCGGCCCGAGGCGAGGGCCAGGAGCGAGACCGCACCCATCGCAGCCGCCCGCAGCACGCTCGCCGTCGGCCGGGCCAGGAGGACGAAGCCGATCAACGCCACCGAGGCGACGACCGCCTGGACCCGGCGGTCCGTGGCGCGGCGGCGGAGCGGGGCCAGCACGCCGCTGAGGACGATCGCCACGTTCGCGCCCGACACCGCGGTGAGGTGGGAGAGCCCGGAGCGCCGGAAGTCCTCCTCCAGCAGCGGATCCAGGCCCGTCGTGTCGCCGACCACCAGCCCGGGGAGCAGCCCGGCAGCGGCGGGGTCCAGCGTGCGGTCCGCCGAGGACGCGAGGGCCGCGCGCAGGCTCCCGGCCGCCCGCTGGGCCCAGGGCGGGTCGCCGAGGAGCTCGGGCGGGCCACGGGCCGACACCCGGGCCACCACGCCGTCGGCCGGCCCGGCGGGGGTCACCACGCCACGGGTGCGTACCGCTTGCCCCGGGAGCAGACCGGCCCACTCCTCCGCCGGCGCGAAGACCACCACCGCATCGTCGAGGGCGACGGTCCCCGGTCCGCGCGCGAGCCGGGTCACCGTCGCCTCGACCACCACCCGGGGTGGCCCCGCCCCGGCGACCAGCCGCGGGTCGCTGTCGGTCCGGAGCTCCAGCAGCACCGGGCTCTCGCCGGACGACGCGCCCGCGAGGGGCGATGCCTCACGGTCCCACGACCGCAGCGCCGCGCTCGCCGCCGCCAGGACCAGGGCCGCCGACGCCGCGGCCACCACCAGCGCGCGGCCGGAGGGGCGACCGCGGACCAGACCTCCGGCCACGGCGGCGGCGCCGACGGCGACACCGGCGAGGAGCGGCCACGACGCGAGAGGGGCCACGAGCGTGGTCCCCCACACGACCGCGGCGGCCGGCGCCAGGCGCAGGTCCGTCCACGTCCACCGGCGATCGGGCTCCGGGACGACGCTCCTCACACCGCCACCAGGTCGACCAGCTCGTCGAAGGTGGCCGGCCCGATGCCGGGCACGTCCTCGAGCTCGTCGACGGCCGTGAACGGCCCGTTCTGCGCGCGGTGGTCGACGATGCGCTGGGCCAGCACCGGACCGATGCCCGGCAACGCGTCCAGATCGGCCACGGTCGCGCTGTTCAGCGACACCCGGCCGCCCGCGACCGGCGGCGCCGCCCCAGGGCCGCCGCCGACCGCCCCGGAGCCCACGGCGATCTGCTGCCCGTCGGTGACCACCGCGGCGAGGTTGACCGCGGCCGGGTCCACCCCCGGAGCGAACCCCCCGGCCGCAGCGACGGCATCGGCCACGCGCGACCCTCCGGGCAGCACCACCAACCCCGGCCGGATGACCTGCCCCACCACCGACACCGTCACCGTGGGAGCGGTCTCCGCGGCCGTGCCCACCGAGGGGGCGGCCGGCGGCGGCTGACTGCTGCTCACCACCGGCTCGCCGTCCACCGGCTCCGCGCGCGGCTGGCCCAGCCACGTCCAGCCGACGAGGACCAGCGCGCCGGCCAGAGCCGCCACCAGGAGCGCGCGGACGCCGGGTCGCCCGGGTGCCATCCGCACCGCCGACCCGGGTGCCCGGTGCCGGCCGATCCCCTCCGGCAGGGCGTCCTCCTCCGCTGCATCCGGCTCCCCGGCCGCCGACCCGACGGGCCTGGGCGCATCGGGCGCCGGCGTGGGGGCCCAGGGCGGGGGGAACGGATCGCCGGGGTCCTCGTCCGGCAGGTCGTCGGGCAGCCACCCGCCGTTGCGCTGCCCCTCGCTGAGGAGCAGCCGCAGACGAGCTCGGATCAGATCGGCGTCGTCGACGCGGCGGGAGGAGAGACGCACCCGGCGGACGCTAGGCAGGCGCCCGCGCTCGGATGCCGCGGCGCCGGAACCTGTGGATCGGCCCGCCGTCTGTGGACAGTCGGAGGGTCACCGTCGGCCCGCGGGAGCAGAGTCGCCGGCTGTGCCGATCACCTGCTCAGTGCGCCTCGTCCTCCGGAGGGGCGCCACCCGGATCCGTCGTCGGCGAGACGACCACCCCGAGCGCTCCGGGACCGACGTGGGCGCCGATCGCCGCGCCCAGTTCGCTCACCACGAGCTCGCCCGCCTGGGGCAGCGCCTGGCGCAGGTCGTCCGCCAGCCGCTGTGCGCGTTCGGGGGCGGCGAGGTGGTGCACGGCGAGGTCCACCGGGCCGCCGGCCGCCGTCTCGACCGCCCGCTGGACCAGGCGGGCCAGGGCGCGGGCGGAGGTCCGCACCTTCTCCAGGGGCACGACCTGCCCGTCGACCATGTGCAGGACCGGCTTCATCGACAGCGCCGTACCGAGCAGCGACGCGGCGGCACCGATCCGGCCGCCGCGGCGCAGGTGCTCCAGGGTGTCCACCACGAACAGCGTGCGCGTCCGGCTCGCGGTCGTCCGGGCCGCGTCGGCGACCGCATGTGCGTCGCCACCCTGCTCCGCGGTCCGGACGGCGGCGAGGACCGCGAAGCCGGTGCCCATGGCCGCCGAGCGCGAGTCGATGACGGTGACGAGGTGCTCACCGACCTGGGCGGCGGCCATCCGCGCCGCGTCCGCGGTGCTGGAGAGCTCGGCCGACAGGTGGATCGAGACGACCCGCTCGGCCCCGCCGTCGAGGCACCGGCGGTAGGCGGCGATGAAGTCACCCGGCGTCGGCCGGGAGGTGGAGACCTGCTGGCCACGGGTGCTCAGGGCGCGGGCCACGTCGTGCGGCGAGATGTCGGCGCCCTCCCGGCCGGACCGGCCCGCCAGGACGACGTACAGCGGCACGACCTCGATGCCGTGCCGCTCGACGAGGTCCGCGGGCAGGTACGCCGTGGAGTCGGTGACCACGGCGACGGACATCCCGCGAGGCTAGCCGGACCGAGCGGCACCTCAGCCGGACACCGCAGGGGAACGCCCGGTCAGGCGACGGCGTCGGCGTCCTCGGCCGCGGCGTCCTCCGGGGCGGGTCTGGCCAGGCCCTCCCGCGCCGTGCCGGGTCGCTGCGCCGGGAGTCCGCCCAGTGGGGCCCAGTTGTGCCGGAGCACCCGCCATCGCGAGCCCAGGGGCACGATCTCGCTCCAGGCGCAGTTGGCCAGTGGGCCGAAGACGCGCAGGTGCTCGGGTCCCAGGTCCAGCAGGGCCTCCAGGAGCCGGCCGCTGGTGCCGCCGTGCGTGACGAGGACGGCCGTCCGGGCCGGCGGGAGGTCGGACACCACCGAGAGCGCGCGGGCGGCGACCGCCCCTGGCTCCTCCCCGCCCCGGTCGCGGACCGCCCGGCCCGCCACCCAGTCGGCGTACTGCTCGGGATACCGGGCCGCCACCTCGTCGCGGGTGAGTCCCTCCCAGTCGCCGAGTCCGTGCTCGCGCAGCCGGGCGTCGACCTGCAGGGGCAGCCCGAGGAGCCCGGTGAGCGCGGTGGCTGTCTGCACCGCCCGGTCGAGGTCGCTGGAGACGACGACGGTGTCGTCACCGGTCAGCCCGAGCGCCGACACCAGGTGCTCCGCGGCGACGGTGGCCTGGCGGTGGCCCTCCGCGTCCAGCGGCGGGTCCAGCTGGCCCTGGAAACGCCCCTCGGCGTTCCACTCGGTGCGCCCGTGCCGCCACAGGACCAGGCGCGACACCCGGGCGGGCGGCTCGGACGCGGCGCTCACCGGGCGGGCGCCTGGGGCTCCGCCGGATCCCCGTCAGCCGCCGCCGGGGGCGCGGTGCTGTCGACGAAGGGGATGGTCGGACAGTCCTTCCAGAGTCGCTCGAGCGCGTAGTACGCCCGCTCCTCGGCGTGCTGGACGTGCACGACGACGTCGACGAAGTCGAGCAGCACCCAGCGTGCCTCGGCCACCCCCTCGCGGCGGACGGGCTTGACGCCGTGCTCGCGCAGCCGGTCCTCGACCTCGTCGACGATGGCCTGCACCTGCCGCTCGCTGGGCGCCGAGGCCAGGACGAAGGCGTCGGTGATCGCCAGCCGGTCGCTGACGTCGACGATGGACACATCGGTGGCGAGCTTGTCCGCGGCGGCCTGGGCGGCCAGCTGTGCGGTCTCCCGCGCCTCGACCGAGGCGGTCATCGGGGTACCTCCTGGGGATCGGTGGCCGGCGGTCCGCCGGCCGGGGTGGCGGCAGAGATGCCGCCGGGGTGGGGCACGCCGTCGGCGGATCGGTACCCGGCCCGGGCCCGGGACGGCGAGCGGTACAGCCCGCGCTTCTCGATGTACTGGACGACGCCGTCGGGGACGAGGTACCAGACCGGCATGCCCCGGCCCACCCGGTCGCGGCAATCGGTGGAGCTGATCGCCAGCGCCGGCACCTCGACCAGGCTCACCTTGCCCTGCGGGAGATGGGTGTCCTCCAACTGGAAGCCGGGCCGGGTCACGCCGATGAAGTGGGCCAGCTCCAGGAACCGGTCGCTGTCGCGCCAGCCCAGGATCTGGGCCAGCGCGTCTGCACCGGTGATGAAGAACAGCTCGGCGTCGGGGCGCTGGGCCTGGAGGTCGGTGAGCGTGTCGACCGTGTACGTGGGGCCGCCGCGGTCGACGTCGACCCGGGAGACCGAGAAGCGCGGATTGGAGGCGGTGGCGATGACCGTCATCAGGTAGCGGTCCTCGGCGGGGCTGACCTCGCGGTCGCTCTTCTGCCACGGCTCACCGGTCGGGACGAACACGACCTCGTCCAGGCCGAAGAGGCCGGCGACCTCGCTGGCGGCCACGAGGTGCCCGTGGTGGATGGGATCGAACGTCCCACCCATGACCCCGATCCGACCACCCGCCACCGATCGAGCCTAACCGGGTTCCGCCAGGCCCCACGGCCGAGGCGGGAGGGGCCACCCGGACGAGGTCACGGCCGGGCGCTCACCAGGCGGGCCGTGCGCCGGAGGGAGCGTCCGGGGCCGGCCGCTTCGGGCCGGCCCCGGACGGGACGCCGGGAGCCTCCCGGCCGGGGAGAGGTGCTCCGCGTGACCGGCTCCCCCGTGCCGCCGGTCACCGCCGGACCGTCGCCCCCAGAGCTGACGCCTCTCACAACTGACGCCCCTGGGGACGCCGCGCCCGAGGGCGGCCGGTCCGGCACCGGGACGAACCCGGCACCCGCGCTGCACCAACGGCGCGGGACCGATCCGGTTACGGCCGTCCCGGCGTGTCGTGCTCACCGGAGCCCAGGTCGCAGTGAGGAGGCCCGCCGCGCCGGCTCACAGAGTCGTGACGAAGTCCGCCAGCTGGGCGGCGTTGCGGCACTCGACCATGTCCACGACCTCGGCGTACTTGAGCGCCGCCGAGTCCCCACTGCCCCACACCCGCCGCGGCTCCGGGTTCAGCCAGTGCGCCGACCGGGACCGCCGCACGAGGTCGGCGAGCACCGGCAGCCCGGGCGGGCGGTAGTTCGTCCGGCCGTCCCCGAGCACCATGAGCGAGGTCTTGGGACCCACGACGGTCGGCCAGCGGTCGGCGAAGACCTCGAGCGCGTTGCCGTAGTCGCTGTGTCCCTCGTAGGCGACGACGTCGGCCTCCCGGCCGATCCGGCGGATCGCGTCGGCGACGTCGGCCCCGGGGGAGAAGAACCGCGTCACCTCGTCCGTGGAGTCCACGAACGCGAACGCCCGGACGCCGGAGAAGTGCTCACGCAGGGCCTGGGTGAGCATCAGCGTGAAGTGGCTGAAGCCCGCCACCGAGCCGCTGATGTCGCAGAGCACCACCAGCTCGGGCTTGTGGATCTTCCGCGGGCGGTGGTGGGTCACCACCGGCACCCCGCCCGTGGCCAGCGACGCCCGCACGGTCTTGCGGAAGTCCAGCCGGCCCTCCCGGCCGTGCCGCCGACGGGCCGACAGCCGCACCGCCAGGCGGCGGGCCAGCGGCGCGACCATGCGCCGCAGCTCGGCCAGGTCCCCCTGCTGCGCACGGAGGAAGTCGATCTGGTCGGCCAGCGGCTTCACCGCGCTCTTGGCGATCCGTTCCCGGCCGCGCTCGTCGGCCTGCCGCCGCCGGACCTCGGTGTCGACGGCGTCCTTGAACGACCGCAACCGCTCCCGGACCTCGCCCCGGGCGACCTGCTCGGCCAGCCCGCCGTGGGCCTCCCCGTTCAGCAGGCCCTCGAGCAGCTGGCTGGTCAGGGTGTCCGGCGAGAGCGCCCGCATCACGCGGTAGCTGAACCACGACTGCCCCGACGGGGAGGGCGACGTCTGACCCAGCAGCCCCACGGCACGGCGGGCGAAGCGGGCGAGTTCCTCCTCGTCGCCCTCGGCCAGCAGCCGGGCCAGCTCCTCCCGCATCCGGGCCGCGGGGTCGAGATCGCCCTCCGGCGCCTCGAGCGTCATCGCCTCGCCGTCGCCGTCGTCGTCCTCGTCGGTGACCTCGACGAACTGCGGCCGGTCCCCCAGCGGCCACCACAGGTCGAACAGCGTGTCGTAGATCTGACGCTGGTTGCCGCGCTGCAGCAGCACCGCGGCCAGCCCGTGCCGCAGCTGCTCGCGGTCCAGGAGCTCCACCACGGTCAGGATCTCGGCGGCGTCCACGGCCTGGCTGATGCCGACCGGGATGCCGGCCTCCCGGACGGCGCGGACGAACCCGTCGAGGTGACCGGCCAGCCCCCCGGGCGCAGCAGCCGCGACCATCAGTTCAGCCGCAGCTCGGCCGCGGCCCGCTCCTGGTCGCTGGCGTGCTTGAGCACCACGCCGAGGGTGTCGCCGATGGTCGACTCGTCGAGGGTGTCCAGGCCCAGCTCCAGCAGCGTCTGCGCCCAGTCGAGGGTCTCGGAGATCGACGGCGACTTCTTCAGCTCCAGGGCACGCAGCGTGCGGATCACCCGCACCAACTGCTCGGCCAGCCCCGGCGCGAGGTCCGGCACCCGCGACAGCACGATCTCCCGCTCCCGCTCGGCGCTGGGGTACTCCAGACCCAGGAAGAGGCAGCGGCGCTTGAGGGCCTCGGAGAGCTCACGCGTCGCGTTGGAGGTGAGCACGACCATCGGCCGGCGGGTGGCCACGATGGTCCCGAGCTCGGGGATGGTCACCTGGAAGTCGCTCAGCACCTCGAGCAGCAGGCCCTCCACCTCGACGTCGGCCTTGTCGGTCTCGTCGATCAGCAGCACGGTCGGCTCGGTCCGGCGGATCGCGGTGAGCAGCGGACGCGACAGCAGGAACTCCTCGCCGAAGATGTCGTCGTGGACGGTCTCCCAGTCCGCGCCGTCCCCCGACGCCTGCGAGGCCTGGATGCGCAGCAGCTGCTTCTTGTAGTTCCACTCGTACAGCGCGCGGGCCTCGTCGAGTCCCTCGTAGCACTGGAGCCGGATCAGCTCGGCGTCGGTCGCGGCGGCCAGCGCCTTGGCCAGCTCGGTCTTGCCGGTGCCGGCCGGCCCCTCGACCAGCAGCGGCTTGCCCAGCCGGTCGGCGAGGAAGACGGTCGTGGCGATCTGCTTGTCCGGCAGGTAGCCCGCCGCCGACAGCCGCTTGGCGACGTCGGAGACCGAGGAGAACTGCGGCAGCTGCGTCGGGGGGCGGGGCATGGTTCTCCAAACGGGGAGGGACGTCAGCGGGTGTGACCGTCTCCGGTGACGACGTAGGTGGTGGAGGTGAGCTCCGGCAGGCCCAGGGGGCCTCGGGCGTGCAGCTTCTGGGTGGAGATGCCGATCTCGGCGCCGAAGCCGAACTCGCCGCCGTCGGTGAACCGGGTCGAGGCGTTCACCATGACGGCGGCCGCGTCGACGCCGGCGGTGAACTCGGCGATCGCGCGGGCGGAGTCGGACACGATCGCCTCGGTGTGCCCGCTCCCCCAGCGCGCGATGTGCTCGAGCGCGGCGGGCAGGTCGTCGACGACGCGTACGGCCATGTCCATCGACAGGTACTCGGTGGCCCAGTCCTCGTCGGTCGCCGGGACGACGACGGTGCCCTCGGCGGAGCGGACGGCGTCGTCGTCCCCGTGCAGGGAGACCCCGGCCTCCCCGAGCGCCGACAGCAGCCGCGGCAGGGCCGGGAAGTCGCGGTGGACCAGCAGCGTCTCGGCGGAGTTGCAGACGCTGACCCGGTGGGTCTTGGAGTTCAGGACGATCGCCTCGGCCATGCCGGGGTCGGCCGACGCGTCGACGTAGACGTGCACGTTGCCGACGCCGGTCTCGATCACCGGCACCTTCGCCTCCATGACCACCCGCTGGATCAGCGAGGCGCCACCGCGCGGGATCACCACGTCGACGAAGCCGCGCGCGCTCAGCAGCTCGCCCACCGACGCCCGGTCGGCCGGCAGCAGCTCGATCGACCCGGCCGGCAGGCCGGCCTTCTCGGCCGCCTCGGTGAGGACGGCGACGAGGGCGGTGTTGGTGCCGAACGCCGAGGCCGAGCCCCGCAGGAGCGCCGCGTTACCGCTCTTGAGGCACAGGCCCGCGGCGTCCACGGTCACGTTCGGGCGGGCCTCGTAGACGATCCCCACCACCCCGAAGGGCACGCGGACCTGACGCAGCTGTAGGCCGTTGGGCAGCCGCGACCCGCGGACGACGTCGCCGACCGGATCGGGCAGCGCCACGAGCTCGCGCAGCGCCCCGGCCACGCCGGCGACCCGGGCGGCGTCCAGCCGCAGCCGGTCCAGCACCGATTCCGGCGTGCCCTCGGCGGCCGCGGCGGCGACGTCGGCGGCGTTGGCCGCCAGGATCTCGTCGGTCCGCTCCACCAGGGCGTCGGCCATCGCGGAGAGGGCGGCGTCCTTGACGTCGGTCGGCAGCGTGCGCAGCACCCGGGAGGCGGCACGGGCGCGCAGCGCGGCGGCCCCGATCAGCGGCAGCGAGGCGACATCGGACACGTCCGCGAGGGTAGCGCGGGGGCGGCCGCCGACCGGCGGCTCAGGCCCAGGGGTCGGTGACCTCACGCAACCGGGTGAGGGCCTCGCGCAGCGCGCGGGTGGTCTCCGCGCCCAGGTGCGCGGTCCACTCGGCCTCGACCTCGGCCTCCACCCGACGGGCCACGGCGACGACGGCCCGGCCGCGCTCGGCGAGGCACACCAACCGGGCTCGGCCGTCCGTCGGGTCGGGCACCCGGCGCACGTAGCCGGCGCGCTCCAGCTGGTCGACGAGGAAGCCCGCGCTCTGCTTGGTCACCTGCGACTGCTCGGCGAGGTCCGTCAGCCGGGTGCCGTGCTCGCCGATCCGCGCGGCGACCCGGCCCTGCGCCACCGTCAGGTCGTCGAAGCCGGCCGCGGCGAGGGCCGCGAACACCCGCCCCTCGAGCGCGCGGTAGGGGAAGAAGCAGAGCAGCCCCAGGTTCGGCTCGGCGGTCATGCACCACCCCTTGACGACGGTCAGTCTCTCTGACGAGACTGTCAGAGGATCTTACCGATTCCCGGGGAGCCGGTCATGGACGTGGACACCGTCTGGCGCACCATCGACGCCGAGCGTGCCGGCCTCGCCGACCTGGTGGAGGACCTCTCCCCCGCCGAGTGGGACACCCCCTCCCTCTGCGCCGGCTGGCGGGTCGGCGACGTCGCCGTCCACCTCACCCAGGCGCACATGGGCCTCCGGGACGCCGCCGTGGCCGCCGTCCGCGCCCGGGGCAGCTTCGACCGGATGATCCGTGACTCGGCCCTCCGGGCGCGTGGCCTGACGCCGGAGGAGTGCGCGCGACGGCTGCGGGCGATGGTGGGCTCCCGGCGGATGGCGCCGTTCCTCACCCCGGTGCAGCCGCTCATCGACGTCCTGGTGCACGGGCAGGACATCGCCCTCCCGCTGAGCCGGTCCCGGCCGATGCCGCCGGCTGCCGCCGCGGCGGCGGCGCAGGCGGTGTGGGCGACGAGCTTCCCGTTCCGTGCCCGCCGGAAGCTGGCCGGCTACCGGCTGACCGCGGACGACGCCGACCTGGTGCTCGGCGACGGCGCCCCCGTCCACGGCCCCGCGTCCGCCGTCCTCCTGCTGGTCACCGGCCGGACGACGGCCGCCGCGGCGCACCTGGCCGGCGACGGCGCGCACCGGCTGGTCAGTTGAGCGGCCGGGTCCCCGGCGGGAGGACGCCGCCGGCGACGATCTCGGCCGTCGCGTCCTGCAGCGCGGTGAGCGCCACCCGCTGCGTGAACGGCCCGGTCGAGACGCGGGCCACGCCGAGCTCCTGCAGCTCGCGGGCCGGCAGGGAGGCGCCGGGCGCGCTGATCAGCGTGAGCTTCCCCCGGCCCAGCCCCTCCACGACGGCGGCGATCTCCTCCCGGTCGACCAGCCGCGGCACGAAGACCACGGGCGCACCGGCCTCGAGGTAGGCCCGGCCCCGGCGGATCGCCTCGGCGACCAGCTCGCCGCGGTCGGCGCCCTCGGCGGCGCGGACGAAGGTGTCCGTGCGGGCGTTGAGCACGAAGTCGATGCCGGCGTCCCGCCCCGCCCGCAGCACCGCCTCGACGGCGGCGACCGCCTCGTCGAGCGGCTTCATCTGGTCCTCGAGGTTGCCGCCGACGGCGCCGGCGGCGATCGCCAGGCGGGTCGTCTCCCCCGGGTCGCCATAGCCGGCCTCCATGTCGAGGCTCACCGGGAGGTCGACCGCCGAGGTGATCAGCTCCAGCATGTCCAGGTGGAGGGCGAGCGGGATGTTCTCGCCGTCCTCGTAGCCGAAGGTGGCGGCGATGCTGTGACTGGCGGTGGCCAGCGCCCGCACGCCGTCGGTGGCGGCGACCACGCGGGCGGAGACGACGTCCCACACGTTCGCGAGGACGAGGATCTCCGGCGCGGTGTGCAGCTCGAGCAGGGTCCGGGCGCGCGTGGCGAGGTCGGTCATCCCCGCACGGTAGCGAGCAGCGCTAGCGCGAGTTGAGCGCCCGGAACGCGGCCTTGCGGGCGTCGCCCGTCAGCCGGTCGAGGAAGACCTTGCCGTCGAGGTGGTCGACCTCGTGCTGCAGGCACCGGGCCATGAGCCCGCTGCCCTCCAGCCGCAGCGGCTCCCCGTGCACGTCGAACCCCTCGACGACGGCGTGCATCGCCCGCACCGTCGGCGCCCAGATGCCGGGGACCGAGAGGCACCCCTCGTCGCCGCCCTGTGTCTCCTCCGACAGCTCCACGATGCGCGGGTTCACGACGTGCCCGATGACGCCGTCGATGTTGTAGCTGAACGCGCGGGCGCCGACGCCGATCTGCGGAGCGGCCAGCCCGGCGCGGCCGGGGTGGTCGACGGTCTCCTCGAGGTCGCGGATCAGGGCGGCGAGCTCGCGGTCGAAGGCGCGGACGGGGTCGGACGGGGTGCGCAGCACCGGGTCACCGAGCTCCCGGATGGGGCGGATCGTCACGCGGTGCAGTCTCTCAGGCGGTCGCGACCGGCTTCGGCGCCCGGGGGCCGACCAGCACCATCTCGTCCCGGTGCACCACCTCGCGGCGGTACTCGGGGTCCAGGTCACCGGTCTTGCGGCCGAACAGCGCCGGCAGCTCGGCGGCGTCGTAGGCGACCAGGCCGCGGGCCACCACGACGCCGTCCGGGCCGACGAGCTCGACCGGGTCGTCGGCGAGGAACTCCCCCGTCGCCCCGGTGATGCCGGCGGCCAGCAGGGAGGCGTTGCGCTCGCGGACCGCCCGCACCGCGCCCTCGTCCAGCAGTACCCGGCCGCGCGGGCGGCTGGCGTAGCGCAGCCAGAACTGCCGGGCGGACGGACGGCGGCCCGACGGGAGGAACAGCGTGCCGACCTGCTCCCCGGCCAGCGCCGCGGCCACCTGGACCGTCGAGGTGACGACCACCGGGACACCGGCGCCCGCGGCGATCTGGGCCGCCTCGACCTTGGTGGCCATGCCGCCGGTACCGACGCCGTTGCGCGACGCCGAACCGAGGGTGACCGACGCCAGGTCGCCCGGACCGGAGACGGTGTCGACGAGCTGCGCGGGCCCGGTGCGCGGGTCGCCGTCGTAGACGCCGTCGACGTCGGACAGCAGCAGCAGCGCGTCGGCCTGCGCCACGTGCGCGACCAGCGCCGCGAGCCGGTCGTTGTCGCCGAACCGGATCTCCTCGGTGGCGACCGTGTCGTTCTCGTTGACGATCGGCAGCACACCCAGGGTCAGGAGGCGGTCCACGGTCCGGTGCGCGTTGCGGTAGTGGCTGCGGCGGGTGAGGTCGTCGGCGGTCAGCAGCACCTGGCCGACGGTGACCCCGTGCCGGGCGAAGGCGTCGGCGTAGGTCTGCACCAGCCGCAACTGGCCGACGCTGGCCGCCGCCTGCGCGGTGGCCAGGTCACGCGGGCGGCCCTCGATGCCCAGCGGCGCGAGCCCGGCGGCGATCGCGCCGGAGGAGACGAGCACGACCTCGCGGCCGGCCGAGCGGACGGTGCCCAGCACGTCGACCAGCGCGGTGAGCCGGTCGGTGTCCAGCCCCCCGGGCAGCGTGGTCAGCGAGGACGAGCCGACCTTCACCACGACCCGGCGGGCGCCGGCGATCTCCGGGCGCACGGTCACGCGTCCCCCTCGGGGAGGTCGTCGTCCGTCCAGGTCTCGGTGAGCTCGTACGGCACGCGGCGGGCCTTCTTGGCGGCCAGCCGCTCGGCGGCGCGGATGCGGTGCGGGGCGTCGATGCGCGCGTCGGTGCCGCGGCCGCCCAGCCCAGCGGTCTCCTCGACCGTGAGGGTGCCGGCCGGCAGCGTCGGCACGAAGTCGAAGCTGACGTCGCCGATGGTGACCGCGTCGCCCTCGACGGCGCCGGCCTTCTCCAGGGCGTCCTCGACACCGAGCCGGTTGAGCCGGTCGGCGAGGAAGCCGACGGCCTCGTCGTTGGTGAAGTCGGTCTGGCGCACCCAGCGCTCGGGCTTCACGCCGCGGACGACGAAGCCGCCGTACTCCGGGTCCGGCTCGACGGTGAACCCGGTGTCGTCGACCGCCCGCGGGGTCAGCGTGATCCGCACCGGCTCGACCTCCGGCAGCGCGGCCCGGTGCTCCTCCACGGCGGCGGCCAGCGCGAAGCCGAGCTCGGGCACCCCCTCGCCGGTCACGGCGCTGATCGGGAACACCTGCAGCCCGCGCTCCTCCAGCGTGGCGCGGACGAGGTCGACCAGCTCCCGGGCGTCGGGCACGTCGATCTTGTTGAGGACGGCGATCCGCAACCGCCCCAGCAGGTCGATCTCCTCACCGGAGTACTCGGCGAGCTCGTGCTCCAGCGCCTCGATGTCGCTCTCGGGATCGCGGCCGGGCTCCATCGTCGCCATGTCCACGACGTGCACCAGCACGGCGCATCGCTCGATGTGGCGGAGGAACTCCAGGCCCAGGCCCTTGCCCACCGAGGCCCCGGGGATGAGCCCGGGGACATCGGCCATCGTGAAGCTGACGTCGCCGGCCCGGATCACGCCGAGGTTCGGGACCAGCGTGGTGAACGGGTAGTCGGCGATCTTCGGCCGGGCCGCGGACATCGCGGCGATCAGCGAGGACTTGCCGGCCGAGGGGAACCCGACCAGCCCGACGTCGGCGATGCTCTTGAGCTCGATCACGACGTCGACGGACTCCCCCGGCTCGCCGAGCAGCGCGAAACCGGGCGCCTTGCGGCGGGTGTTGGCCAGCGCGGCGTTGCCGAGCCCGCCCTTGCCGCCGTGGGCCAGGACGACGCGGGTGCCGACGCCGACGAGGTCGGCGAGGACCTCGCCGTCGAGGGTGCTGATGACGCTGCCCGGGGGGACGCGGAGGACGCGCTCCTCGCCGCGGGCGCCGTGCCGGTTGCTGCCCTCGCCGGGGCGGCCGTTGCCGGCCTTGTGGTGCGGCCGGTGGTGGAAGTCCAGCAGCGTGTGCACGCTGGGGTCCACCTCGAGGACGACGTCGCCGCCGTCCCCACCGTTGCCGCCGTCGGGCCCGCCGAGCGGCTTGAACTTCTCGCGGTGGACCGAGGACACGCCGTGCCCGCCGTTGCCGGCGGTGACGTGGACGACCACGCGGTCGACGAAAGCGGCCATGACCGTGCCGCCTCCTACTTTCTGATCAAGCGCCACGAGCGCACGGGCCGTCGGCCCGTGCGCTCGTGAGCGGAGAGAGTGGTGCTCAGGCCTCGACGGCGGAGATGGAGATGGTCTTGCGACCGCGCCGCATCCCGAAGGTCACGGCACCCGGCTCCAGGGCGAACAGCGTGTCGTCGCCACCGCGACCGACACCCAGACCCGGGTGGAAGTGGGTGCCGCGCTGGCGGACGATGATCTCGCCGGCCTTGACGACCTGACCACCGAAGCGCTTCACGCCGAGGCGCTGGGCGTTCGAGTCGCGGCCGTTGCGGGAGGACGAGGCGCCCTTCTTGTGTGCCATGTCGTCGTCAGCCCTTCGTGATGTCGCGGACGACCACGTCGGTCAGCGGCTGACGGTGCCCCTGCCGCTTGTGGTAGCCCGTCTTGTTCTTGAACTTGTGGATGCGGATCTTCGGGCCCTTGCCGTGGCCGACGATCTCGCCGGTCACCGTGACGCCGGCCAGCGCGGCCGCGTCGGTGGTGACGGTGTCGCCGTCGACGAGCAGGATCGCGGGCAGCGCGATCGAGTCGCCCGCCTCACCGACCAGGCGGTTGACCGTGAAACGGTCACCGACGGCCACCTTGTGCTGCCGGCCACCGGCCTTGACGACTGCGTACACCACTGACTCCTCGATCGCCTGCTCGTGTCTGTCCTGGGCGCACCACCGCGCGGAGCACGGGATGCGGGACGGCTGCGCGCGCCTCCTCGGCGGCACCGGAGGTCCGGTGCGCTGCCTGGCGGTGCAACCCGTCCAGCGTACCCGAGCCGCCGGTGCAGGGTCGAACCCGCCCCGGCGGCCCGAGGTTCAGCTGGCCGGTGGCCCGGCCGGCCGGCTGGCCGCCCGGCGGCGGCGCGGGCGAGTGCCCTCGACCACCGCGGGCGCGGCCGGCTCGTCGGGACCGGCCCCGACGGGGACGTCGTCCTCGTCGGGCTCGTCCTCCGGCTCGGTGACGACCGCTACGGCCGCCGCCGCCTCGGCCACGGGCTCCGCGACGGGCAGCGGAGGGACCACCGGCTCCGGGACGGGCGCCGGCTCCGCCACGACGTGCTCGGCGGTTCCCTGGGGGGCGATCTCCGGCGCGTCGGCCGGCGTCCCGTCCGGCGACGGCTCGGTGCCGGCGTCGATGTCGACCTCGGACTCCACCGGAGGGGCCTCACCGGCGAGCACCGCGGCGTCCTCGGCCGCCCGCTCCTCGCCGGACTGGCCACGGTTGCGCCGGCCGCGGTTGCGACGCCCACCGGAGCGGCCCTCGCCACCCTCGGCCGGGGTGTCGTCCGGGGCCGGCGATGCGGCCGGCGCCTCGTCGGAGCCGCCCTCGACCGGGGCGTCACGACGCTCCGACCGGTTCTGGTCGCGGTTGTCCTGGCCCTTGCCGGCGTTCTGGTTCTGGTCGCGGCGGTTGCCGCCCCCACCGGACCCGCTGCCGCCGGTGTTGCCCCCGCCGCCGCCCGGGCTCCCGCCGGAGCCGTTGCCGCTGCGGCGCTTCTCGTCGACCGGGTCGGTGTGCACGAGGATCCCGCGGCCGCGGCAGTGCTCGCACGGCTCGCTGAAGACCTCGAGCAGCCCCTGGCCGACCCGCTTGCGGGTCATCTGCACCAGGCCCAGCGAGGTCACCTCGGCCACCTGGTGCTTGGTGCGGTCGCGGCCCAGGCACTCGGTCAGCCGGCGCAGCACCAGCTCGCGGTTGCTCTCCAGCACCATGTCGATGAAGTCGATGACGATGATGCCGCCGATGTCACGCAGCCGGAGCTGGCGGACGATCTCCTCGGCCGCCTCCATGTTGTTGCGCGTCACCGTCTGCTCGAGGTTGCCGCCGGAGCCGACGAACTTGCCGGTGTTGACGTCGACGACCGTCATCGCCTCGGTGCGGTCGATGACCAGCGAGCCACCCGAGGGCAGCCACACCTTGCGGTCCAGCGCCTTGGCCAGCTGCTCGTCGATCCGCAGGTCGTGGAAGACGTCGCCCTGCCCGGCGTACCGGGAGAGCCGGCCGACCAGCTCCGGGGAGACGTGCGCGACGTAGGCCTCGACGGTGTCCCAGGCGTCGTCGCCCTGGACGACGAGGGAGGAGAAGTCCTCGTTGAACACGTCGCGGATGACGCGGATGGCGAGGTCGGGCTCGCCGTAGAGCAGCGTCGGGGCGTTCGAGGAGGTCTCGGCCTTCTTCTGGATGACGTCCCACTGCGCCTGCAGCCGGGCGACGTCGCGGGTGAGCTCCTCCTCCGAGGCGCCCTCCGCGGCGGTCCGGATGATCACGCCGGCGTCGTCCGGGACGATCTTCTTGAGGATGTCCTTGAGCCGCTGCCGCTCGGTGTCGGGCAGCTTGCGGCTGATCCCGGTCATCGAGCCGCCGGGCACGTAGACGAGGAAGCGGCCGGGCAGGTTGATCTGCTGGGTGAGCCGTGCGCCCTTGTGCCCGATCGGGTCCTTGGTGACCTGCACCAGCACCTTGTCCCCGGACTTCAGCGCGGTCTCGATGGAGCGCTGCTTGCCCGACAGGCCGACGGCGTCCCAGTTGACCTCACCGGCGTACAGGACGGCGTTGCGGCCCTTGCCGATGTCGACGAACGCCGCCTCCATGCTCGGCAGCACGTTCTGCACCCGGCCGAGGTAGACGTTGCCGGCGAACGAGGTGGCCGAGGCCTGGGTGACGTAGTGCTCGACGAGGACGTCGTCCTCGAGGACGGCGATCTGGGTCCGCTCGCCCCGCTGGCGGATGACCATCGCCCGGTCGACCGCCTCGCGGCGGGCGAGGAACTCCGACTCGGTGAGGATCGGGGCACGCCGGCGGCCGGTGTCGCGGCCGTCGCGCCGCCGCTGCCGCTTGGCCTCGAGGCGGGTGGAGCCGGCGACGCCCTTGACGTCGTCGTCGCTGGTGGTGCGGCCGTTGCGGCCGGCCCGCTCGGGGCGGTCGGACTCGTCGGCGGCGGAGGCGGACTCGCCGTCCCCGCTGCTGCCACGGCGGCGGCGGCGCCGGCGGCGGCGGGTGCTCGAGCCGGCCTCGCCCTCGTCGCCCTCGTCGGAGTCGCTGCCCTCGTCCTCGTCGGACTCGTCGGCGTCCTCGTCGTCGCTGCGCTGCTCGTCGGCGTCGTCGGAGTCGTCGGTCGCGTCCTCGGCCGCGTCGTCGTCTTCACCGCTGCGCCCGCGGCCCCGGCCGCGACGGCCCCGGCGGCGCCGGCGGCTGCTGCTCCCGGCGTCGTCCCGGTCCTCGCCGTCGGCGGCGTCGTCGGCCTCGTCGGTGTCCTCGGGCTCGTCCGCGTCGGTCGAGGTGTCGGCGGGAGCGTCGCCGCTCCCGTCACCCGGTCCCCCGCTGCGGCGGCGTGAGCGGCCGCGGCGCGACCGCGGCGCCGGGACGTCGTCGTCCACGGCGTCGTCGTCGAGCGAGGCGCCGGCGGTGTCCTCGGGCTCCTCGGGGGCCTCGGCCTGGGGACGGCGGCCGCGCCGGCGGGGCGCCGGGGCGTCGGCCTCGGCGGGGGCCACGAAGCTGATGAAGGCGGGGACGGCCGGCGGCGCGGGCGGGGGCGGCTCGACGGAGTCGGGGTCGGCGGCGGCGACCGGGCGGGTCGCGCGCCGGCGCGGCCGGGCGATCACCGCGGTCGGCTCCGGGGAGCTGAACTGCGCGCCGAAACGGGAGACCGGCTCCGGCTCGGGCTCCTCGGCCGGCAGCTCGGCGGTACCGGGGGCGACCGCCGCGACGGCGTCGTCCTCGTCCTCGTCGAGGGCCACCGTGGGTTCGGCCGCCTGCCCGGCGGGGCCGGGCTCGGTGCCCTCGGGCGCCTCTCCCGGCTGCTCGGGAGCGGGCGGCGCCGCCTCGGTCTCCTCGGTGGTCGTGGTGGTGTCGTCGTCCTGGTCTGCCACGAGGGCTCGCCTCCTGTGTGGTGCTCCCGGGCGCCGGTTGCTACGGCGGCCGCGCAGGAGCACGGGTTGGGCGGGTCGGACGTCCCCACGGATCTGACGCGGAGCGTCCGTCCTGCAAAGTCTGTGGACGGCTCTCGCGCGACGGTTGCCGCGGCGGGGAGCCGGTGGTGCGGTCGGTGCAGGTGCGCTGGTGCTGGCTCTCGGTGCGTCACGTCTGGCAGCCGTGGCGCGCGACGGCGCGGGCGCTCTGCGACTCAGACCGTTGCGCGCTCCCCCTGGCAGTGGGTGCTCGCGAGCCGGTCGGGCCCGAGCGGGTCGGCCACCGTCCCGGTGTCGTCGAGCCGGCCCTGCGCCTCACGCACGGCCCGGGGGGGCGACGGCGGGCGCAGGTCGGCGACGGCAGCCAGGGCGGCCACCACGTCGTCTGGTCGAACAGCGGGCGTCACCTGCCGGACGACCACCGTCATCATGCCACACCCGGGCTCCCCGCCCGCGGTCGCGGCGGCCACCGCGGCACGGGCGTCGACGTCGCGCATGCCGCTCTTGGTGCGCCGGGCGACCTCCACGACGTCCTTGGCGAGGAAGGCCGCCAGGGCCGAACCGAGCTCGGCCGGCTCCACTCCCGGGAGCTCCAGGCGCCACACCGAGGCGTCGATCCGCTCGGCCAGGCCGCCGGTCCCCTCCTGTGCCGCCACGCACTCGACGACGTCGATGCCCGGGGGCAGGGCGGCGTCCAGGGCGAGCCGCACGGCCTCGGGATCACAGGGCCGGGTCACGCCGATCTCGAGGTACTCGGCCTCGCTGGCCGCGCCGGTGGGAGCCGCCCCGACGTAGCTGATCTTCGGGTGGGGACTGAAGCCGGCGGAGAACGCCATGGGCACCTGCGCCCGGCGCAGCGCCCGCTCCAGGGCCCGCGCGAGGTCCCGGTGCGAGGCGAACCGCAGCGGCCCGCGCTTGGTGTAGCGCAGCCGCAGCTTCTGCACGGTCGGCGGGGGCGGCGGCCCGTCGGGCTGGCGGGCCATCAGACGACCGTGAGCGGGAGCAGGCTGCGCCCGGTCGGCCCGATCTGGATCTCGGTGCCGTTGGTCGGGCAGACGCCGCAGTCGTAGCAGGGGGTCCAGCGGCAGTCGCTGACCTCCTCCTCGTTGAGCGCCTCCTGCCAGTCCTCCCAGAGCCACTCCTTGTCCAGCCCGGAGTCCAGGTGGTCCCAGGGCAGGATCTCGTCCTCGGTGCGCTCGCGGGTGGTGAACCAGTCGAGGTCGACGCCGAAGGCGGCCAGCTCCTCGGTCGCGGCCGCCGTCCACCGGTCGAAGGAGAAGTGCTCGCTCCAGCCGTCGAACTTCCCGCCGTCGCGCCAGACGCGCTCGATGACCCGGCCGACGCGGCGGTCGCCGCGGGAGAGCAGTCCCTCGATCACGCCGGGCTTGCCGTCGTGGTAGCGCATGCCGATGGACCGGCCGATCCGGCGGTCGCTGTTGATCGCGGCCCGGAGCAGCCGGAGCCGGTTGTCGATGGTCTCGGCGCTGGCCTGGGCGGCCCACTGGAAGGGCGTGTGCGGCTTGGGCACGAAGCCACCGATGGAGACGGTGCAGCGGATGTCCTTGCGGCCGCTGGCCTCGCGCCCGGCGCGGATCACCTCGGTGGCGAGCTCGGCGATCTCGAGCACGTCCTCGTCGGTCTCCGTGGGGAGTCCGCACATGAAGTAGAGCTTCACCTGCGTCCAGCCGTTGGCGTACGCGGTGGTGACCGTGCGGACGAGGTCCTCCTTGGACACCGTCTTGTTGATCACCCGGCGGATGCGCTCGCTGCCGCCCTCGGGGGCGAAGGTCAGCCCGCTGCGCCGTCCGTTGCGGGACAGCTCGTTGGCCAGGGTCACGTTGAAGGCGTCGACGCGGGTGCTCGGCAGCGACAGCCCGGTGTTGGTGCCCTCGTACCGGTCGGCCAACTCCTTGGCCAGCTGGCCGATCTCGGAGTGGTCGGCGCTGGACAGCGACAGCAGCCCGACCTCCTGGTAGCCGGTGGCCTTGAGCCCCTGGTCGACCATCGAACCGATGCCGGTGATGGTCCGCTCGCGCACCGGGCGGGTGATCATCCCGGCCTGGCAGAAGCGGCAGCCGCGGGTGCAGCCGCGGAAGATCTCCACGCTCATCCGCTCGTGCACGCTCTCGGCGAGCGGCACCAGCGGGGTCTTCGGGTAGGGCCACTCGTCGAGGTCCATGACGGTGCGCTTGCCGACCCGGGCGGGGACGTCGTCGCGGGTTCGGGCGACCGAGGCGATGGCGCCGTCGGGGCCGTAGGAGACGGCGTAGAAGCGGGGCACGTAGACGCCGTCGACGCGGGCGAGGCGGGCCAGGAGCTCGACGCGGCCCCCCGGCCGGCCCTGCTCCTTCCACGCCTTGACGACGTCGGTGATGTCGCCGACCGCCTGCTCGCCGTCACCCAGGACGGCGCAGTCGACGAAGTCGGCGACCGGCTCGGGGTTGAAGGCGGCGTGCCCGCCGGCGACGACGACGGGGTGGGTCTCGTCCCGGTCGACCGCGTGGATCGGGACGCCGGCCAGGTCGAGGGCCTCGAGCAGGTTCGTGTAGCCCAGCTCGGTGGCGAAGCTGACGCCGAGCAGGTCGAAGTCGGCGACGGCGCGGTGACTGTCGACGGTGAACTGGCCGACCCCGGCCTCCCGCATCAGCCCGGCGAGGTCCGGCCACACGGCGTAGGTGCGCTCGGCCAGGGCGTCGGGGCGCTCGTTGAGCACCTCGTACAGGATCATCAGCCCCTGGTTGGGCAGCCCGACCTCGTACGCGTCCGGGTACATGAGCGCCCAGTGCACGGCGACGTCGTCCCAGGGCTTCACCTGGGCGTTGAGCTCACCGCCGACGTACTGGATGGGCTTCTGGACCTGGGCCAGCAGGGGCTCCAGGCGCGGGTACAGCGTCTCACCAGTCATGACCCGTCCAGGGTAGACGGGGCCCCAAGACCCCTCTCCCCCGTCGACGAGATCAGCGGACGAGGGCCTTGTCGCCGGGCAGCCGCAGCCGGGGCAGGCCGAGGACGTGCTGGGCGATCATGTTCTTGAAGACGTCCGTCGTGCCGCCGTAGGTCGCCGTCCCCTGCGCGAACCGGTGGGCGTGGTCCAGGGTGCCGCCCTCGATCGCGCCGTCGGCACCGTGCGCCAGCAGCGCCTCCGGGCCCACCAGGTCGATCAGCTCCGCGATGCCGGCGATGTAGGACAGCGACGCCTTGGTGCGGCCCATCGGGTCGGGCGTGACCGCTGCCGCCTCGGTCTCCACGACCAGCCTGCCGAGGCGGTCGAGGAACACCGGGTCGTCGGCGACGTGCGTTCCGTCGGGTCGCGTCGCCCGCTTCGCCCAGCGGGCGGCCGCGTCGATCGCCCGCTGGAACACGCGGGTGTACCCGATGCCCATCGTGACGTCGTCGAGTCCGTCGCCCCGGCCGGCGCCGTGCTCCTCGTCGAGCGGCCCGCGGAGCACCGCCCAGCCGCCGTTCACCTCGCCGAGCCGGTTGCGGTCGGAGACGTGGACGTCGTCGTAGAAGACGGCGTTCGTCCGCTCGTCGCCGTAGGTGCGGATCGCCTGGATCTCCACGCCCGGTGACTGCAGCGGCACGAGGAACATCGTCAGGCCCTTGTGCTTCGGCGCCTCCGGGTCGGTCCGGGTGATGAGGAACGTGTACTGGCAGTTGTGCGCGCCCGTCGTCCACATCTTCGAGCCGTTGAGCACCCACTCGGCGCCGTCGCGGACCGCGCGCAGGTGCGCCGCAGCGATGTCCGACCCGCTCTCCGGGTCGCTGTAGCCCAGGCAGAAGCGCACCCGCCCGGCGGCGACCTCGGGCTTCAGCTCGGCGACCAGCTGGGGGTCGCCGTACTGCTCGACCGACGGCCACACCCCGGCCGTGGTCCCGGAGGTGACGTAGGGGACGCGGTACCGGGCCAGCTCGAGGGCGAGGACCCGGGCCGAGACCTGGTCCAGACCCGCGCCGCCGTCCTCGACCGGCCACTCGGGGAACAGCCAGCCCCGGGCGCCGAGGGCCAGGTGCACGCCCTCGTGGAAGCCGTCGCCGGTGGTCCGCTCGTGGTCGTGGACCTCCTCGGTCATGACCTCGTCGAGGAGGGCGCGCACCTCCTGCTGGAACGCCTGCTGCTCCGCGGTCAGCTCGACCGTCGCGAAGTCCACGTCAACGCACCCACTGCTTGCTGCCCGGCAGGGTGAGCCGCGGCAGGCCGAGGACGTGCTGGGCGATCATCCCCTTGAACACCTCGGTGGTCCCGCCGTACGTGGCGGTGCCCTGGGCGAACCGGTGGGCGAAGTCGATGACGCCGTCCTCGATCGCGCCGTCGGCGCCGTGGGCGAGCAGGGCCTCGGGGCCGACCAGGTCGACCAGTTCGGCGATGCCGTCGATGTAGCTGAGCGAGCTCTTGTTCCGGCCCATCGGGCCCGGGGTGACCCAGCTGGCCTCGGTGTCGACGACGAGCTTGCCGAGCCGGTCGAGGAAGGCCGGGTCGTCGGCGACGAGCGTGCCGTCGGGCCGGGTGGTGCGCTTGGCCCAGCGGGCGGCGGCGTCGAGGGCGGCCTCGAACTCCCGGGTCCCCATGGTCATCGCGATGTCGGACAGGCCGTCGTCCGGCCGTCCGGCTCCGTGCTCGGCCGACAGCGGGCCCTGGAGGGTCGCCCAGCCGGCGTTGACGTCTCCCATCCGATGGGAGTCGGACACGTGCACGTCGGTGTAGTAGACGGCGTTGGTCCGCTCGCCGCCGTAGGTGCGGATCGCCTGGATCTCCACGCCCGGCGAGTCCAGCGGCACGAGGAACATCGTGAGGCCCTTGTGCTTCGGGGCCTCCGGGTCGGTGCGGGTGATGAGGAACGTGTACTGGCAGTTGTGCGCGCCGGTCGTCCACAGCTTGGAGCCGTTGAGCACCCACTCGTCGCCGTCCCGGACGGCGCGCAGGGTGGCCCCGGCGATGTCCGACCCGCCCTCGGGGTCGCTGTAGCCCAGGCAGAAGCGCACCCGGCCGGCGGCGACCTCGGGCTTGAGCCGGGCGGTCAGCTCGGGGTCGCAGGACAGCTCGACGGCGGCCCAGACCAGGCGCGTGGTGCCCATCGTGACCGTGGGCACCCGGTAGCGGGCGATCTCGAGGGCGAGGATGCGCTGGGAGACCCGGTCGAGGGCCGCTCCGCCGTCCTCCACCGGCCACTCCGGGAACAGCCAGCCCCGGCTGCCCAGCGCCAGGTGCACGGCCTCGTTGAAGCCGTCACCGGTGCGCCGCTCGTGCTCGTGCACCTCCTCGGTGACGATCTCGTCGAAGAGGGCGCGCACCTCCTTCTGGAACGTCTCCTGCTCGGGCGTGAGCTCGACGGTGCCGAAGTCCATGTCGTCGTCCTCCCGGCTCAGACCGTGGCCAGCAGGGCGGCGGCGACCTGGCGGCGGTCCTGGCCGGGGTCGCCCCCGAGGACGCTCCAGCCCTTGGCGCGCAGGAAGAACAGACTGATGTCGGCCTCGACGGTGAAGCCCAGACCGCCCTGCGTGTGCGCGGAGACCCAGGCGGCCTCGGTGGCGGCGTGCGCGGCGTGCACGAACGCCGCCAGCGGCAGCTCCGGCCGGCTGGCCGGCTCGTGGGTCGCGTACCAGGCGGCCTTCTGCACCAGGTTCCGGGCGCCGGCGATCTCGGTGACGACGTCGGCGAGCGGGAACGCGACCCCCTGCAGCGACCCGATCGCGACACCGAGGGTCCGGCGGGTCTTGGCGAACTCGACGCCGAGGTCCAGCGCGGACTGGGCGATGCCCACCAGCGCGGCGGCGGTCAGCAGCTTCCACTCGGCGTAGGCGGCACGGCACGCCGCGGCGGCCTCCGGGCCGGTCGCGAGCACGGTGCGCTCGCCGGCCGCCGGGTCGAACCAGGCCAGCGGCGTCGAGCCCTGGTTGGGCACGTGCGCCGCGGGCTCGGCGAGCGTGTGCAGCACCAGCCCCTCGTCGGTCCAGGCGAGGACGTCGCGGGCGACGGCGGCGTCGGGGACCAGCTGCCGGTTGGTGCCCACGACGGGCTGCAGGGCGAGGGTGACGATCCGCTCCCCCTCGGCCGCGGCGGCGACGAGCTCGTCGGCCCCGCCGACCCGGGCGAGCAGCCGCGACGCGACGACGTGGGAGATCAGCGGGACCGGGGCGACGACCCTGCCCAGCTCCTCGGCCACGAGGACCAGGTCGACGAGCGTGGCGTCGTCACCACCGACGGCCTCGGGCAGGGCCATCGAGGTGGCACCCATGGCGACCACCCGCTGCCAGAGGTCGGCGTCGAAGCCCAGCGGCTCCGCGTCGCGCACCAGCGAGGAGGGGACCTGCTTGGTGAAGAAGTCGCCGAACCCCTCGCGTACCGCCTGCTGGTCCTCGTCGAGACGGAAGTCCTGGCGGCGCAGCTCGAATCGTTCCATGCCTGTAAATGCATCACATGGACGGCGCGGCGGACAAGAGGCCCCTGGCGCGTCGCGGAAACGCCGAGGACCCGGGCCCGCCGCACGGCGGGACCGGGTCCTCGGGACAGGCGTTACGCGGAGAGGCCGGGGAAGAACAGGCCGATCTCGCGCGCGGCCGACTCCGGGGAGTCCGAACCGTGCACGATGTTGCTCTGCACCTCGAGCGCCAGGTCGCCGCGGATCGTGCCCGGGGCGGCCTTCACCGGGTCGGTCGCACCGGCCAGCGCCCGGAAGGCCTCGATGGCCCGGGGCCCCTCGACGACGAGCGCGAGCAGCGGCCCGCCGGTGATGAACTCGACGAGCGAGCCGAAGAAGGGGCGCTCGCGGTGCTCGCCGTAGTGCTCCTCGGCGGTCTCACGAGGCAGGGTGCGGAGCTCGGCGGCGACCAGGCGCAGCCCCTTGGCCTCCAGCCGGCTGATCACCTCGCCGACCAGACCGCGAGCGACACCGTCGGGCTTGACCAGGACAAGGCTGCGTTCCGTCACGGGGCCGGAGCCTAGCGGGGCGCGCCGGCCGCCCCCGGACGGCGACCTGGACGACGGGGTCCGGCTGCGCTACTGCTGTGCCATGGAGACCACCCGCACGGTCGTCGACCTGCCCGCGGCCGACGGGGGCACCGTCCCGACGGCGGTGGTGCGCCCGGCCGGCCCCGGTCCGCACCCGGCGGTGGTGATCGGCGTGGAGGCCTACGGGCCCAACACCTTCACGGCGGGCGTCGCCACGCGCCTGGCCGAGGAGGGGTACGTGGTCGTCGTCCCGGACTACTACCGGGGGAACGGGCCGGCCGACGCGGAGGCCTACACCGACTTCACGGAGGTCATGCGCTTCATCGGCGCACTGGACTTCCGCCGCGGGACCCGCGACCTGCTGACGGCGGTGGCCCACGCCGCCGGCCTCGAGGACGTCGATGCCGACCGGATCGCCGTCTGGGGCTACTGCACCGGCGGCACGCTGGCGCTGCTGGCCGCCGAACTGAGCGACCGGGTGGCGGCCGCCGTCCTCTTCTTCCCGAGCCAGCCCTGGTTCGGCGAGCTGACCGAGCGCACCCCGGTCCACCCGGCGGACCTGCTCTGGGCGCTGCGGGCGCCCGCCCTCGTCCTCTACGGCGACCGGGACCCCGTGCTGCCGCCCGAGCGGCTCGTCGACCTGCGTCAGCGGTTGACGGCTGCCGACCCCCGGCACCGGCTCGTCCTGTACCCGGGCGCGGGCCACGCCTTCTGCGCACCGGTCCCCCCGATGCGCGACGAGGCCGCGGACCTCGCCTCGTGGACCGAGGCGACGACCTTCCTCGCCGCCGCCCTGAGCAGCGGCGCGACGCCGGGCCGAGCCGGCCGGCGGCTACCGTGACCCCCCGCCCGAGCCGACGAGGAGGCGCCGATGACCCAGGACGCGGACACGCCCTCGCCCCGCGAGGAGCGGCGGCAGCAGCGCGTGGACCTCTTCCGGACCCAGGTGCTCGATGCCGCGGAGGAGATGTTCGCCGAGCTGGGCTACCACGGCACCAACCTCAAGGCGGTCGCCGCGCGGTGCGAGGTGTCGGTCGGCTCCCTGTACTCGGTCGTCGACGGCAAGGAGGCGCTCTTCGCCGCCGTCACGGCCCGGTTCGGCACCGGTCTCACCCGGCGGATGGCCGAGATCGCGCGGGAGGACGCCCCGGCCGACGTCCGCCTGCTGCGGCTCGCGGAATGGCAGGTGCGCTACTTCCGGGAGCACCCGCGGTGGGCCCGGATCACCACGATGTTCGTCTCCCCCGGCGCCCGGGCCGATCTCCCCGGCGGCGAGGTCGCGCGGAACTACGACGAGGGCTACCGCTGGGCGATGGAGCTGCAGGCGGGCGTCATCGCCGAGGGCCAGCAGGCCGGGCTGCTGCGCGCCGGCGCACCCGAGGCGCTGGCGCGGATGTTCTCGGCGATGGTCAGCGCCTCCCACGTGATCGACGAGCAGGCCACCGCCGCGCTGCCGCTGGAGGAGTTCCTCGACCTGCTGCGCGCGACGTTCGTCGTCCGCCCGGCCTAGCCGCGCGGCTCGAACTCCAGCCGCAGGTCGGGGATGCCGCGCAGCACCGGCGCGTAGCACAGCTCGTAGCCCTCGGCCAGGCGGTAGGCCGGGATCCGCTGGTGCCACACCTCGACCGCGATCCGCATCTCCAGCCGGGCGAGGTTGGACCCCAGGCAGCGGTGCCGGCCCAGGCCGAAGGTCGCGTGCCGGTTCGCCGGCCGGGCGAGGTCGACGGTGAGCGGGTCGGTGAACTTCTCGGGGTCGAAGTTCCAGGTGCCCTGGACGACGCTGACGTGCGTGCCGGCCGGGATCTCCACCCCGCCGACGACCGAGTCCTGCACCGCGCGGCGGGTCTGGGACGGGCTGGTGGCCGCCCAGCGCAGCAGCTCCTCCACCGCGAACGGGACGGCGGCCGGGTCGGCGAGCGCCGGCTGGAGATCGGGCCGGCGGGCGAGGATCCCGAACGCGCACTCGAGCGTGCCGGTGACCGTGTCCAGTCCGGCGATCAGCAGCTGGTGGCAGATGTTGATCGAGTTCTCCCGGCTGAGGTCACCGGCCCGCTCCCGCTCCACCAGGGCGGAGAGGAGGTCCTCGCGCGGCGCGGTCTTCCGCTCGGTCAGCTCGCCCTGGAACAGCTCGGAGATCTCCGCGCCGGCCCGCCGGCGGACGGCCATCGACTCCTCGAGGGTGCCGCCGACGCCGCCGCGGATGATGTCCTCCTTGAGCCGGACGAACTCCGCCGTCCCGGACAGCGGGAGCCCCAGCAGCGTGAGGAACGTGCCGACGGGATAGGGCGTGGCCACCTCGGCGCCGAAGTCGCACCAGCCGCGGTCGGCGAAGGCGTCGATGCACTGGTGCATGAGCGCCCGCAGCCCCGCCTCGAGCGGCGCGACGCGCTTGGGCGAGAACATCGGGTCGAGGATCCGGCGGTAGCGGGCGTGCTCGGGCGGGTCGATCTGCAGCGGGATGAGCCCGGAGTCGCTGCCGAGGAAGCTGCCCTCGGGCCCGGAGGAGAAGACACCGGGCTCGTGCAGCACGTGGTCGACGTCGGCCGAGGCGGTCACCACGACCTCCGAGTCGACCCGCCGCGGCGGCTGCGACGACAGGTCCCGCCAGATCCGCGGGGCGTCGTCGTCCCAGACGATCCCGTACTGGTTGCTGAGCAGCGTCTGGACGACGTCGTCGGCGGTCGTGGTCATGGGTCGCTTCCCCTCCGGTGGCGGTGGGCGCAGACAAGCCCTGGTCGGAGGCCGCCGTCAAGGCCTTGTCGTGACCTGCGCCACTCCGATACGTTCGCCGCTGAACCACGGATCGACCGAATGAACATATGTTCATGGAACCGAGGAGCGCCCCGATGAGCCGACCGATGGAGGGCGTCCGGATCGTCGAGCTCGCCCAGTTCACCTTCGTGCCGGCGTCGGGTGCGGTGCTCGCCGACTGGGGCGCCGACGTCATCAAGATCGAGCACGCCGAGACCGGCGACGCCCAGCGTGGGCTGGTCAGCATCCTGGGCCTGGACCAGGGCGTGGCCTCGAAGACCTTCTTCCCGATCATGGAGGGCCCCAACCGGGGCAAGCGCAGCATCGGGCTGGACCTGGAGACCGCCGGCGGACGGCGGGTCTTCGAGGAGCTCATCCGCGGCGCCGACGTCTTCGTCACCAACTTCCGCGAGCCCACCCGCAAGAAGCTCGGCGTCGACGTCGACGACGTCCGCGCCATCAACCCGCAGGTCATCTACATGCGCGGCACCGGCATGGGCCCGAACGGCGACGAGGGGCCCAACGGCGGCTACGACCAGACGGCGTTCTGGGCCCGCTCCGGGCATGCCGACGCGATCACCCCGGCCGGGCTGGACGCGCTGCTGCCGATGCCGACCGGCGCCTACGGGGACAACATCGGCGGCATGACCATCGCCGGCGGCATCGCGGCCGCGCTGTACAAGCGGGCGGCGACCGGCGCGCCGTCGGTCATCGACGTGTCGCTGCTCGGCGTGGGCCTCTGGACGTCGTCGTTCGGCATCAACGCCTCCCTGCTGGCCGGCGCCCCGATGCCCAAGATGGCGCCGATGAAGCACGGCTCGCCCCGCAACCCGCTCTCCGGCGGGGCCTACAAGACCTCCGACGAGCGGTGGATCCAGCTGGGCATGCTGCAGCCGGGCCGGTACTGGCCGGAGATCTGCGAGCGGCTCGGCCGGCCGGAGCTGGTCACCGACGAGCGCTTCGACACCGGCCAGAAGGTCATCGACAACGCCGCGGTCGCCGCGGAGTACGTGGCCGAGATGATCGGCGCGCTGACCCTGGAGGAGTTCCGCGCCCGCATGAAGGGTGCCCAGGGCCAGTGGGCGCTGGTGCAGAACTACCACGAGGCCGGGCTGGACTCCCAGGCCCGCGCCAACGGCTACATCGGCCGCGTCACCGACGTCGACGGCATCGAGCGGGAACTGGTGCTCGCGCCGGTCCAGTTCGACGGCGAGCCGCCGGTCATCGACCGGGCGCCGCAGCACGCCGAGCACACCGACGAGATCCTCCGCGAGCTCGGCATCGACGACGACGAGCTCATCGCGCTGAAGATCGAGGGCGCCGTCACGTGAGGTACGAGCTGGCTCTGACCACCGACTCGCGGTGGACGGCGGACACCGCCGAGCTGGTGGCCGCCGCCGGCCGGGCGGGGTTCGCCGGGATCGGCCTGGGCGCCGACCGCGCCGCCGGGCCCGGGGTCGCCGAGGCGCTGACCGGGGCCGGGGTGCGGTGCACCGAGCTGATGGCGCTCATGGTGTCCCGCAACGCCGAGCGCACCCTGGCCTCGGCCCGGCAGCTGGCCGCTGCGGCCGCCGCGGTGGGGGCGCCCTGGGTGCTGACGGTGCCCGCGACGCCGCCCTCGCCGGAGGCCGCCGAGCTGCTCGGGCGCTGCGCGGACGTCGTCGCCGAGGCCGGCGCGCGGCTGGCGGTCGAGTTCAGCCCGCTGGGCGTGGTCACCTCCATCGACGCCGCCCGGGAGCTGATCGCGGCCGCCGACCCGGGCCGGACGGCGGTCATGATCGACACCTGGCACTTCAGCCGCGGCGACAGCACCTTCGAGCAGCTGGCGACGATCCCGCTGGAGGAGATCGCCTACCTGCAGGTCAACGACGCCCCCGAGCCGGTCAGCGAGGACGGCTTCGACGAGACGATGAACCGCCGGCTCTGGCCCGGCGAGGGCACCTTCGAGCTCGAGCGCTTCGCCGCCACGCTGCGCGACCGCGGCTGGGCGGGCACGGTGAGCGTCGAGGTGCTCAACGCCGACCTCGTGCAGCTGCCCGTCGAGGAGTTCGCGCGGGCCGCCCACGACACGACCGCCCGGTACTGGAGCTGACGACATGGACTTCGGCGTGCACCTCGGCTCGGTCAACCCGGCGCTGTGGGGTGAGGTGGCCGAGGAGGCCGACCGGCTGGGCTTCGAGTCGGTGTGGGTGCCCGAGCACCTCGTCATCCCCGTCGGCGCCCAGGGCAGCCCGCACCACGGCGCCGAGCACCCGCCGATCCCGCCCACCGTGCCGGTGTTCGACGCGATGGGCGTGCTCTGCCACCTGGCCGCCCGCACCGAGCGGATCAGGCTCGGCACGAACGTCTACAACATCGGTCTGCGCCACCCGTTCGTCACCGCGCGGGCGGCCGCCACGGTCGACGTCCTCTCCGGCGGGCGGCTGGCGTTCGGCATCGGCGCCAGCTGGCTGCGGGAGGAGTGGGAGGCCGTCGGGCTGGACTTCGACCGCCGCGGACCGCTCGTCGACGAGGCCATCGACGTGTGCCGGCGACTGTGGAGCGAGGACGTCGTCGAGCACTCCGGCGAGTTCTTCTCCTTCGCCCCGGTCGCCTTCGAGCCCAAGCCGGTCCAGCGGCCGGGTCCCGCGCTGCACATCGGCGGCGACGGCGCGGCGGCCCTGCGGCGGGCGGCGACGGTCGGCACCGGCTGGATGCCGATGAACCACACGCTCGACCAGCTGCCCGCGTCGCTGGCCCGGCTGGGCGAGCTGTGCACCGCGGCCGGCCGGGAAAGCCCGGTCGAGGTCACCCTCAACGGCACCCCGACCACCCCGGCCGAGGTCGAGCCCTACGCCGCCGCGGGCGTCACCCGGCTGATCGTCTCCCCCTGGCGCCGCTCGCGGGAGGCGGTCGACGGGATGCGCCGCTTCGCCGACGAGGTGCTGCAGGCCTAGGTGGGAGACGGATCCTCGCCGTCGTCCCCGGGTGCCACGGGGTCGCCGAACGGCGAGCCGAGCAGTTCCTTGCGCACCTGCAGCAGGTAGAGCCAGATCAGCAGGAAGACGCCGCCGGCGAAGAACATCGCGGTGGTGAGGACGCCGGTCAGGAGCAGCGGCACCTGCAGGACCGTGCCCGCCATCAGCCCCCACGACCGGCGCTGGAGCCCGCCGGCCAGGATCAGCGCCACGGCCAGCACCAGGAGCGCGGTGAGCCAGGAGCCGCTCAGTCCCTCGTCGGTCGGCGCGACGGCGCGGGGGACGAAGAGGACGGCGATGCCCTCCAGCACCAGGATCGCGGCAGCGGCCCCCCGCAGCGCCTTCGCCGCCCGGACCGGATCGGGCGCTGTCACGACCGCCGACCGCCCCCGAGGATCGTGCGCGCCTCGCCCGCGGTGATCACGCTGCCGGTGACGAGCACGCCGGAGCCGCCGAGCGCGTCGTCCGGCCCGGCCTCGGCCAGCTCGATCGCCTCGGTGATCGCCTCGGAGAGCCGCGGGTTCACGCTCACCCGGTCGGCACCGAAGACGTCGACGGCGAGCGCGCCCAGCTCGTCGGCCGGCATCGCCCGCGGCGAGGTGTGCTGGGTGACGACCAGCTCGGCGCAGATGCCCTCGAGCTCGGCGAGCATCCCGGTGACGTCCTTGCCGCGGACGCAGCCGACCACGCCGACCAGGCGGGTGAAGTCGAAGGACTCCCGGATGGCCTCGACGGTGGCGGCCATCCCGGCCGGGTTGTGCGCGGCGTCGACCAGGACGCTGGGCGAGGTGCGCACCCGCTCCAGCCGGCCGGGCGAGCGGACGGCGGCGAACGCGGCGCGCACCGTCTCGACGTCGATCGGGCCGGTCGCCGCGCCGGCCCCGAGGAACGCCTCGACGGCGGCCAGCGCGGTGACGGCGTTCTGCGCCTGGTGCGCGCCGAACAGCGGCAGGTAGACCTCGGGGTACTCCCCGCCCAGGCCCTGCAGCCGCACCTGCTGACCGCCGACGGCGACGGCGCGGCCCAGCACGCCGAACTCGGTGCCCTCACGGGCCACGACCGCCTCGACCTCGACCGCCCGGCGGACCAGGGAGTCCAGCGCCCCGGGCTGCTGGGTGGCGAGGACCGCGACGGAGTCGGCCTTGATGATCCCGGCCTTCTCGGTGGCGATGGTGGCGACGTCGGGACCGAGGTACTCGGCGTGGTCCAGCGCCACCGGCGTCACGACGGCGACCCGGGCGTCGACGACGTTGGTGGCGTCCCACCGCCCGCCCATGCCGACCTCGACCACCGCGACGTCGACCGGGGCGTCGGCGAACAGCGCGTACGCCAGCCCGACCATCACCTCGAAGAACGACAGCGGGTGCTCGCTGCCGGCGTCGACCATCTGGACGTAGGGCGCGATGTCCTCGTAGGTCTCCACGAAGCGCTCGGCGCTGACCGGCTCGCCGTCCAGCACGATCCGGTCGCGCAGCGACTCCAGGTGCGGGCTGGTGAACCGGCCCACGCGCAGCCCGAACCCGCGCAGGAGCTCGTCGACCATCCGCGCCGTCGTCGTCTTGCCGTTGGTGCCGGCGACCTGGATGACGGGGAACGCGCGGTGCGGCGAGCCCAGCAGGTCGACCAGCGCGTTGATCCGGGTGAGCGACGGTTCCAGCCGCGTCTCCGGCCACCGCGCGAGCAGCTCCCTCTCGACCCGGGCCATGTCACCGGTGCTGCTGCTCATCCCGCCCAGGATGCCAGCAGGCGGGTTCCTAGGATGAGGGGCATGACCACCGACACACGCACCCCGGACGCCGCGGCCCCGGGAGTCGGCGGTGGCGTACCCGAGAAGCCGACCCTCGACGGCCTCGAGGAGAAGTGGACCGCCCGCTGGGCCGCCGAGGACACCTACGCCTTCGACCGTTCCGCTGCCCTGGCGGCGCCGCGCGAGCAGATCTACTCGATCGACACGCCGCCGCCGACCGCGAGCGGGTCGCTGCACGTGGGCCACGTCTTCAGCTACACCCACACCGACATCGTCGCCCGCTACCAGCGGATGCTCGGCCGGCACGTCTTCTACCCGATGGGCTGGGACGACAACGGCCTGCCGACCGAGCGGCGGGTGCAGAACTACTACGGCGTCCGCTGCGACCCGGCGCTCCCCTACGACTCCTCGTTCGAGCCGCCGGAGAAGCCCGGCAAGGACCAGCAGCCGATCTCCCGCCGCAACTTCGTCGAGCTGTGCGAGCGGCTGACGGAGGAGGACGAGAAGGCCTTCGAGCAGCTGTGGCGCCGGGTCGGGCTCTCGGTCGACTGGAACATCGTCTACCGGACGATCTCCGAGTCCTCCCGCGCCACCGCGCAGCGGATGTTCCTGCACAACCTCGAGCGCGGTGAGGCCTACGCGCAGGAGGCGCCGACCCTCTGGGACGTCACCTTCCGCACCGCCGTCGCGCAGGCCGAGCTGGAGGACCGTGAGCGTCCGGGTGCCTACCACCGGGTGGCCTTCGCCGGCCCGTCCGGCCCGGTGTTCATCGAGACCACCCGCCCCGAGCTGCTGCCGGCCTGCGTCGCGCTCGTGGCCCACCCCGACGACGAGCGCTACCAGCCGCTGTTCGGTCAGACGGTGCGCACGCCGCTGTTCGACGTCGAGGTGCCGGTGGTCGCCCACCGCCTGGCCGAGCCGGACAAGGGCTCGGGCATCGCGATGATCTGCACCTTCGGCGACCTGAACGACGTCACCTGGTGGCGCGAGCTGCAGCTGCCCACCCGCGCCGTCATCGGCTGGGACGGCCGGTTCGTGGCCGACGCCCCGGCCGGCGTGCCCGCCGAGGTGTATACGGAGCTGGCCGGGAAGACGTCGTTCAGCGCGCAGCAGCGGATCGTGGAGCTGCTGCGGGAGTCCGGCGACCTCGAGGGCGAGCCGCGGGCGATCACCCACCCGGTGAAGTTCTTCGAGAAGGGCGAGCGCCCGCTGGAGATCGTCACCACGCGGCAGTGGTACATCCGCAACGGCGGCCGGGACGCCGCGCTCCGCGACGCTCTCGTGGCCCGCGGCAAGGAGATCCAGTGGGTGCCCGAGCACATGCGGCACCGCTACGAGAACTGGGTCGAGGGCCTCAACGGCGACTGGCTGATCAGCCGCCAGCGGTTCTTCGGTGTGCCGTTCCCGGTCTGGTACCGGCTGGACGAGGCCGGGGAGCCGGTCTTCGACGAGCCGCTGCTGGCCCCCGAGGCCTCGCTTCCGGTGGACCCGTCCTCCGACGTGCCGGAGGGCTTCTCCCCCGAGCAGCGCGGCGTGCCCGGCGGCTTCATCGCCGACCCCGACGTCATGGACACCTGGGCGACGTCGTCGCTGTCGCCCCAGGTCGCGTCCGGCTGGGACACCGATCCGGAGCTGTTCGCCGCGGTCTTCCCGATGGACCAGCGGCCGCAGGCGCACGACATCATCCGCACCTGGCTGTTCTCCACCGTCGTCCGGTCGCACTTCGAGTTCGGCGCGGTGCCGTGGTCGCACGCCACGATCTCCGGGTTCGTCGTCGACCCCGACCGCAAGAAGATGTCGAAGTCGAAGGGCAACGTCGTCACCCCGATCGACGTCCTGGAGCGCTACGGCACCGACGCGGTGCGGTGGCGCGCGGCCGGGGCCCGGCCGGGTGCGGACTCGCCGTTCGACGAGGCGCAGATGAAGGTCGGCCGGCGGCTGGCGATGAAGATCCTCAACGTCGGCAACTTCGTGCTGGGGCTGGGCGCCTCGGCGGGGCTGGCGGCCGAGCAGGTCACCGAGCCGATCGACCGCGGGCTGCTGGCGGGCCTCGCGTCGGTCGTCACCGAGGCGACCGCCGCGCTCGACGCCTACAACTACACCCGCGCGCTCGAGGTCACCGAGGCGTTCTTCTGGTCGTTCTGCGACGACTACGTGGAGCTGGTGAAGACCCGCGCCTACGGCACCGGGGCGGCCGCCGAGTCGGCCCAGGCCACGCTGGCGATCGCCCTCGACGTGCAGCTGCGGCTGTTCGCGCCGGTGCTGCCGTTCGTCACCGAGGAGGTCTGGTCCTGGTGGCAGACCGGCTCAGTGCACCGCGCCGCCTGGCCCGTCGCCGCTGAGCTGCCGACCGGCGGCGACCCGGCGGTGGTGACCGTGGTCGCCGAGGCGCTGGCCGCGGTGCGCAAGGCGAAGTCGGAGGCCAAGCAGTCGATGCGGGCCGACGTCTCGTCCGCGACCGTGACGGCGCCGTCCGCGCAGGTCTCGCTGGTGGAGGCCGGTCGCGACGACCTGGCCTCGGCCGGGCGGATCGCGTCGCTGTCGGTCGTGCCCGGCGACGGTCCGCTCTCCGTGGACGTCGTCCTGGCGCCGGTCGCGTCCGCCTGACCGTCGTACCCGAGTGGCCCAGGACCGGGGCAGTTCTGGGCCACTCAGGTACAGCGGTCGGTGCTAGGCGGACGCCTCGGCCCAGGCCGGGGCGGGACCCATCCCGAGCCGCCACCGTGCCGCCTCCTCCGACGGGCTGTGGCTGCCCAGCGCCAGCCGCAGTGCCCGGAGCTGGAGCCGCGTGACGGCGAGCTGGGCAGCGCCGCCGCGCCCGCGGCCCGGGACCCCCGCGCACCCGGCGATGGTCGGTGACACCACGTACGCCGCGGCGCCGGACAGCCCGCGGTAGACCAGCCGCTCGGGCGCACTGAGACCGGGCGGAGCGGCGAGGAACTCGCGCAGGTGGTCGGGCACCGGCCGCAGCTCGGGGCGGAAGGCGGCGAGCGCCTCGGCGAGCTCGGCCTGGGTGGTCGGCAGATCGGTGGCGCCGAGCTCACGGGCGGCGCGGGCCCACTCCCCCACGTAGGTGTCGGGCCAGCCGCGGCCGAACCGCGCGCCCAGGTCGGTGCCCACGGCCTGCTGCGCGGCGAGGAAGGCGTCGGTGAAGGCGAGGTGCACCCAGCGCAGCAGCGCCGGGTCGGACGCCGAGTAGGGCTTCCCGTCGACGAGGCCCTGGACGCGGACGTGCATGCCGCGGACCCGGGCCGCCTCCCGCTCGGCCAGCTCGGCCGATCCGAAGGTGCTCACCACCAGCCAGCGGGCGGTGCCGGCCAGCCGCTTCCAGGGGTCCTCCCGGTAGGCCGAGTGGCGCTGGACGCCGGCCAGGGCGAGCGGGTGTGCGCCCTGCCCCATGAGTGCCGCCACCCCGCCGACCAGCGTGGACAGGTCGCCGTGCACCCGCCAGACGACACCGTCGGGCTCGAACCAGCCGGGGCCGGTGCCGACGCGGGCGATGTCGCGGACCCACTCCGGCGCGCCGGTCGGGTCACCGGAGACGCGGGCCCGGAAGGTCTCCCGCAGCTGGTCGGGGAGTCGGGTCAGGGCGGGCACACCTCCGAATGTGCCACGCGGCCCGCGGACCGCCCGTCAGCGTTGGCCCTCGGTCGGCCATTCGTGCCAGCCGAGTGACCGACTCAGGGACAACGCTCTGGGCGGTTCTCCACAGATCCGTTCTGCACGCCCTCCCGAGCAGCCCGGCGCAGCACGCTCACCCGCGTGCATGACCTGCTTCGTCTCCTGGGCCCCACGCGGACGACGTCCACCCCTGCGCTGGCAGCCTCCGCCAGCGCGCGCAGCGTCGGCCGGTGGTTGGCCGACGGGACGCTGGTCCGGCTGCACCCCGGCTGGGTGACCGTGCCGGAACTCGCCGAGGACTGGACCGTCCGGGCCCACGCCGCTGCGGGATATTCCGGCGGACCGCTCAGCCATCTCAGCGCGCTCTCGGCACATGGCGTGATCGACTTCGAGGCGACCCGGCTGCACGTCACGGTGCCACCGGGATCCCGTATCCGCACGACCCGCCTGCTCCGCGTGCACCGCACCGTCGTCCCGACGGCAATCGTCCGGGCACGTGGCCTGCCGGTGACCACCCTGCCGCGATCCCTGATCGACGCCTGGGGCCTGGCCCACGCGCGCGCCGCGATACGAGGGACCGTCTCGGTCGTGCGGGGCGCCCTGCTCGGTGCGACGCGCGAGAAGCGGGTCACCGCCGACGCCGTGGCAGCAGAGCTCAGCGCCCGGCCAGGACTCCCGGGCCGGGCCGGACTGATCGAGTTGCTCGGGCTCGTCGACGGCGGGTGTCAGAGCGAGCTCGAGGTCTTCGGGGTCCTGCACGTCCTGGACGTGCCGGGTCTCCCCCGGTTCACACAGCAACATCGCGTCGTCCTGCCGGGCGGCCCGGTCGAGCTGGACGCCGCATGGCCGGAGGTCCGCCTGGCCGTCGAGCTGGACGGCGCGGCCTTCCACGGCAGCCGGAAGGCCCGCGAGGCAGACATCGCCCGGGACGTCGCCCTCGCCGCGCGCGGCTGGCTGGTGCTGCGGTTCAGCTACCACCGGCTGACCAACGACCCGGAGGGGTGCCGCGCCCAGATCGCCGCGGTCTACCGCCAGCGGCTGGGCGTTGGCCCGTGACCGGCCACTTTCGGCGAGAGAGTGGCCGGTGGAGGGACAACGCTCGCCCTGGCACCAGCCAAAAACGCGGACGAGCCCGCCCCCGGGGTCGGGGACGGGCTCGTCGAGGCGCGGGGCAGGAGTCGAGCTAGGCCGACTTCTCGCGGGGGGTGCGGGTGGGCTTGCGGGGCACGATCGTCGGGTTGACGTGCTCCAGCACGACCTCCTTGGTGATCACCACGGTCGCGACGTCGTCGCGGCTGGGGACCTCGTACATCACCGACTGCAGCACCTCCTCCATGATCGCGCGGAGCCCGCGGGCGCCGGTCCCGCGGAGGATGGCCTGGTCGGCGATCGCCTCGAGCGCGTCGTCGGAGAACTCGAGGTCCACCCCGTCGAGCTCGAACAGCCGCCGGTACTGGCGCACCAGGGCGTTCTTCGGCTCGGTGAGGATGTTGATCAGCGCCTCGCGGTCCAGCTTCTGGACGGCGGTGATGACCGGGAGCCGGCCGATGAACTCGGGGATCATCCCGAACTTCAGCAGGTCCTCGGGCATGACCTCGGCGAAGGCGTTGGCCTCGTCGAGGTCCTGCTTGCTGACGATCTCGGCGCCGAAGCCGATGCCCTGCTTGCCGACCCGCTGCTCGATGACCTTCTCCAGGCCGGCGAACGCGCCACCCACGATGAACAGCACGTTGGTGGTGTCGATCTGGATGAACTCCTGGTGCGGGTGCTTGCGCCCGCCCTGCGGGGGCACCGAGGCGGTGGTGCCCTCGAGGATCTTCAGCAGCGCCTGCTGCACGCCCTCACCGGAGACGTCGCGGGTGATCGACGGGTTCTCGCTCTTGCGGGCGATCTTGTCGACCTCGTCGATGTAGATGATCCCGGTCTCGGCGCGCTTGACGTCGTAGTCGGCGGCCTGGATCAGCTTGAGCAGGATGTTCTCGACGTCCTCGCCGACGTAGCCGGCCTCGGTCAGCGCCGTGGCGTCGGCGATCGCGAACGGGACGTTGAGCATCCGCGCGAGCGTCTGGGCCAGGTGGGTCTTGCCGCAGCCCGTGGGGCCCATCAGCAGGATGTTGGACTTGGCCAGCTCGACGGCCTCGTCACGGGTGCCGCCACCGGCCTGCACCCGCTTGTAGTGGTTGTAGACCGCGACGGCGAGGGCGCGCTTCGCCGTCTCCTGGCCGATGACGTACTGGCCGAGGAAGTCGTGGATCTCCTTGGGCTTCGGCAGCTCGTCGAACTTGAGGTCCGACGACTCCGAGAGCTCTTCCTCGATGATCTCGTTGCAGAGATCGATGCACTCGTCGCAGATGTAGACCCCGGGGCCAGCGATGAGCTTCTTGACCTGCTTCTGGCTCTTCCCGCAGAACGAGCACTTGAGCAGGTCACCGCTCTCACCGATTCGTGCCACCTGCTGACCTCCAGATCGGGGAAAAAGGTCCGTCGGTCCGCGGACCCGCTGTCTTGCTGGACTGCCCGTGCTCGACCCCGCTGCCAGTGCTCCGCGAGGTGCTCCTCCCGGCGCTGCCGGCCGGGGATCGGGCGCTGGTCGACGGTACCCGGCGCCCCCGACACCCGGGGCCTTCGACGCACCCGGTGAGCCGGAGCCCGTCGGGTCGTGTCGTCCCACTCGGCACTGGTGACCCCCTGCGCACTGCGCCCCCGGGAGGGGGCCCCTCAGACGGTACGGGCCGAGGCCGCGACACGCGATGCCTTCGACCCGTACCGGCCGGGGGTGGGACTCAGCTCTTGAGCGGGAGCGCGTTGAGCTTGCGGCTCTGGATGACCTCGTCGACGATCCCGTACTCCTTGGCCTGGGCCGCGGTGAGGATCTTGTCCCGGTCGATGTCGGTGCGGACCTGCTCGGTGGTCCGGCCGGTGTGCCGCGCGAGGATCTCCTCCATCTGCGTGCGCACCCGCTCGATCTCCGCCGCGTGGATCTCCAGGTCCGACACCTGACCGCCGGCCTCACCGGAGGGCTGGTGGATGAGGACGCGGGAGTACGGCAGCGCCAGTCGCTTGCCCGGCGTCCCGGCTGCGAGCAGGACGGCGGCAGCGGAGGCGGCCTGGCCCATGCAGACGGTCTGGATGTCGGGGCGGACGAACATCATCGTGTCGTAGATGGCCATCAGCGAGGTGAACGAGCCACCGGGCGAGTTGATGTAGATCGTGATGTCGCGGTCGGGGTCCGTGGACTCCAGCGTGATGAGCTGGGCCATCACGTCGTTGGCCGAGGCGTCGTCGATCTGCACCCCGAGGAAGATGATCCGTTCCTCGAAGAGCTTGTTGTAGGGGTTGCTCTCCTTCATGCCGTAGCTCGTCCGCTCCACGAAGGAGGGGAGGATGTAGCGGCTGGAGGGCAGCTGGAAACCGCTCATGGTCGTCAGGTCCTCGCTGCTCAGTTGTCGGTGACCGGGTTGGCGCTGTCGGTCATGGCGGCCTTGCTGACGACGTGGTCGACGAAGCCGTACTCGAGGGCCTCGGCCGCGGTGAACCAGCGGTCGCGGTCGGAGTCCTTCTCGATCTGCTCGATGCTCTGCCCGGTGTGCTGGGACTGGAGCTCGTTGAGCTCCTTCTTCGTGCGGCGGAACAGGTCGGCCTGGATGGCGATGTCGGCCGCGGTGCCGCCGACGCCCGCCGACGGCTGGTGCATCATGATCCGCGCGTGGGGCAGGGCGTACCGCTTGCCCGCGGTGCCCGCGGTGAGCAGGAACTGCCCCATCGAGGCGGCCAGGCCCATCCCGTAGGTGGCCACGTCGCAGTCGATGAACTGCATCGTGTCGTAGATGGCCATGCCGGCGCTGACCGAGCCGCCGGGCGAGTTGATGTACAGGTGGATGTCGCTCTTGGGGTCCTCCGCCGACAGCAGCAGCATCTGGGCGCAGAGCTGGTTGGCGATCGGGTCGTCGACCTGGCTGCCCAGGAAGATGATCCGCTCGCGCAGGAGGCGCTCGTAGACCGAGTCGTTGAGGTTCATCCCCCCGGTGGCGCCGCGCAGCAGCGGGGCGCTCGCCGAGTTCGAGTGGGTGCTCACGGGTGGTGTGACCTCCGTAGGACAGGTCGGACAGTCGGTCTGGAGTGGATGGTTCGGGGTGGTGCGGGGCCCGGGGGCGCGCCGCCCGGAGGGGTCTCCCCCGGTGCTCGCCTGAGTCCTGTCGACCCTAACGCGCGGTCCGGGGGCAGGAGTCCCGCCGGCCGGGGTGTTCGCCGTGGGCGCAGCGGGCGCCGGCGACGGACGGCCCCAGAAACGGACGACGCCGCCCCTCCCCGGGCACGGGGTGGGACGGCGTCGTCGTCAGGCGCTCGGGGCGCGTCAGGCCTTGGTGACGTCCTCGGTGTCCTCGACCGCTCCCTCGGCGGCCTCGACCGCGGCCGCGTCGGCGACCTCGGCGTCGGGCGCCTCCTCGGCGTCGTCACCGTGGTCGTGGTCGTGGTCACCGTGGTCGTGGTCGTGGTCGTGGTCGGCCTGGACCGTCTTCGGGCGCAGCGCCTCGAGGTCGACGACGTTGCCCGACTCGTCGGTGATCGTCGTCTGCTCGAGCAGCTGGGCGAGGGTCTTGGTGCGGCGGACGTCGGCGACGAACTCGGCGATGTTGCCGCCCTGCTGCAGCTGCTGCGCGTACTGCTCCGGGCTCATCCGGTTGCGCTGGGCCTGGGCCATGATCTGCGCGGACAGGTCGTCGTTGTCGACGGTGACCTCGCGCTCGTCGGCGATCGCGTCGAGGACGAACTGCGTCTTGACCGCCTCCTCGATGTTCTTGCGCTGGTCGGCGTCGTAGGCCTCGCGGTCGGTGACGCCGGACATCTCGAGGTAGGCGTCCCAGTCCATGCCGGCCTTCTGCAGCTCCTGGGCCATGGCGTTGTTGCGCCACTCGACCTCGCGCTCGACGAGGTTCTCCGGGATCGGCACCTCGACGACCTCGAGCAGGTGCTCGACCAGCTTGTCGCGGGCCTGCGCCCCCTGCTGCAGCACCTTGGTGCGCGACAGGCGGGTGCGGACGTCGTCGCGCAGCTCCTCGAGGGTGTCGAACTCGCTCGCGGTGGAGGCGAACTCGTCGTCGAGCTCGGGGAGCTCCTTCTCCTTGACCGAGCGGACGGTCACGGTGACCTCGGCGGTCTTGCCGGCGTCCGGGCCGTTGAGCAGCGCGGTCTCGAAGGCCTTCGACTCGTCGACGGACAGGCCGCGGATCGCGTCGTCCAGGCCCTCCATCAGCTGGCCGGAGCCGACCTCGTAGGACATGCCGCTGGTCGAGCCGTCCTCGAGCTTCTCGCCGTCGAGGGTGGCCTCGAGGTCGATGGAGACGAAGTCGCCGTCCTGGGCCGAGCGCTCGACGGCGTTGAGCATCGCGAAGCGCTCGCGCATGACCGCGATCTGCTGGTCGATGTCCTCGTCGGCGACGGCGACGTCGTCGACGGTGACCGCGAGGGTGCCGAGGTCCGGCAGCTCCAGCTTGGGGGCGACGTCGACCTCGGCGGTGAACTCGAGGACCTCGTTGTCCTCGATCTTGGTCACCTCGACGTCGGGCTGGCCGATGACACGGACCTGGTTCTCGCGGACGACCTCGGAGTAGACCTCGGGGATCGCGTGGTTCACGACCTGCTCGAGGACCGCGGGGCGGCCGACGCGCTGGTCGAGGATGCGGTTGGGCACCTTGCCCGGGCGGAAGCCGGGGATGCGCACCTGGGTGCGGAGCTCCTTGTAGACCTCACCGAAAGCGTGGTCCAGGTCCCCCCAGGGCACCTCGATCGCCATCCGGACCCGCGTGGGGCCCAGTTCCTCGATGGTGCTCTTCACAGCGCAGTGCTCCTCGGATGTCGCAGTCAGGATGGGCGTCGGGCGGGACGGACGACGCCGGTCGACCCCCGAGTCTAGAGACGTCGCGGGCGGTGCCGGATTGCGGTGTCGGGGTGACAGGATTTGAACCTGCGGCCCCCTGCTCCCAAAGCAGGTGCGCTACCAAGCTGCGCCACACCCCGTGGCGGGCCGAGTCTAGGTCCCCGGTCCGCCTCCGTGATCCGGTCGCCGGCCCGACCCACCGGCCCTGCGGCAGCTCTTGCGCGCCTGAGCTGCGGATGTGACCGAGAAAGCACTGTCGGCCGGTGATCATCGGGGCGATGATTGTCCCGCTGCGCAACCACCTCGTCGTCGGATGCAGGAGAGTCGGATGTCGGAGTTGTCCTCGGGCGGCGTCCCGAGCCGGAGCGGCGCGCGGGGTGGCGTCGCCGAACGGTTGGGTGAGGCGCTCTGCCTCGTGCTGGGCACCGACGAGGTGCCGGTGCGGCTGCGCGCCTGGGACGGGTCGGAGGCCGGTCCGGTCGGTGGGCCGGTGGTCGTCGTCCGGTCGCGGCGGGCGCTGCGCCGGCTGGCGTGGGCACCGGGCGAGCTCGGACTGGGCCGCGCGTTCGTGGCCGGCGAGATCGACGTCGAGGGCGACCTGTTCGAGGCGCTGGCCGCGTTCACCGGGCTGACGTCGGCCGGCCGGCCCGAGGGGGCACCGAAGACGCTGGAGGCCCGCGACCGGTTGCGGCTGGCCGGGATCGCGGCGCGGCTGGGCGCCGTGGGCCCGGAGCCGGCTCCGCCGCCGGAGGAGATCGAGATGCGCCGGCGGGGACTCCGGCACTCGAAGAGTCGGGACGCCGCGGCGATCTCGCACCACTACGACGTCGGCAACACCTTCTACCGGCTGGTCCTGGGGCCCTCGATGGTCTACTCCTGCGCGGTCTGGGCCGACCAGGACACCGGGCTCGACGCGGCGCAGGAGGCGAAGCTCGACCTGGTCTGCCGGAAGCTCGGGCTCCGGCCGGGGATGCGGCTGCTGGACATCGGCTGCGGCTGGGGAAGCATGGCGCTGCACGCGGCGCAGGAGTACGGCGTGGACGTCGTCGGCGTGACGCTGTCGATCGAGCAGGCGACGCTGGCGCGCAAGCGGGTCGCCGAGGCCGGGCTGACCGACCGGATCGACATCCGGGTGCAGGACTACCGCGACATCGACGACGGGCCGTTCGACGCGATCAGCTCGATCGGGATGGCCGAGCATGTCGGCCGGCACCAGATGGCCGCCTACACCGCGCGGCTGCACGAGCTGGTGCGCCCCGGTGGGCGGGTGCTCAACCACGCGATCGCCTGGAGCGCCGGCGAGACGACGTGGGACAACGACACCTTCATCAGCCGGTACGTGTTCCCGGACGGCGAGCTGCTGCGGCTCGGGGACACGGTGAGCGCCATCGAGGCGACCGGGCTGGAGGTGCTGGACGTCGAGGCGCTGCGGCAGCACTACGCGCTGACGCTCCGGGCGTGGACGCGGCTGCTCGAGGAGAACTGGTCGGCCGCCGTGAAGGAGACCAGCGAGGGCCGGGCGCGGGTGTGGCGGCTGTACATGGCGGCGTCGGCGCTGTCGTTCGAGGCCGGTGCGCTGGGCGTCAACCAGGTGCTCGCCCAGCGGCGGGGCGGCGAGGCGCCACCGCTCCGCCGGGACGCCTGGACCTGAGCGGTGCACCGGCGGCCCGCCCGACCTCGGGGATCGGGCGCGCCGCCGGCGTCTCTCAGTTGATCGCCTCACCGCACAGCGGGGAGGCGTCCTCCACGGGCACGAACTCGTTGCCGTCGAGCTTCAGGTAGTACGAGCACTGCTCGTCCTCCGTGGCGTTGGCGAAGTTCCGCGGCGTCGGGAGGAGCCCGTCGCCGTCGTAGTCGTCGACACCCCGCAACGTGGACATGAACTCGGCCTGCGACGCGTCACAGCCGGCCTGCTCCAGGCCGTAGATGAGCGTGTCCGCGGCCAGCCAGCCGGTCACCTGGAAGAACCCCGGGATCGGCGAGTCCGCACCGGCGTCCTCCAGGGCCTGGGCGAGCCGCTCGGCGCCGGGGGCACCGATCTCGACGGGCGCGGTCCCGGTGGTGAAGGTGACGCCCTGGGCGATCTGGACCGCGGGCTCCGACTTGAGCAGGTCGCCGCCGTAGCCGGTCGGTGAGACGATGACGTTCAGATCGATCCCGGCCTGGCGCAGCCCCGCGACGATGGCGAAGGCCGTGTCCGGGTTGATCGTCAGGTACAGCGCGTCGGCGCCGGAGTCGCGGATGCCCAGCACGATGGCGCCGACGTCGGTGCTGCCGAAGGGCACGCTGTCGTTGGTGTAGCCGACCTCGAGTCCCGCCGCCTCGACCGAGGCCAACCCCTGCTCCAGGCCGGCCTGAGAGCTCGGGCTCTGGTAGGCGACGCCGGCGACGACGGTCCCGCCCTGGCTCTTCAGGTAGTCACCCGAGGTCGAGTAGACCTTCGTGTAGTCCGGCGCGGGGAGGTAGGAGAACAGGTTGTTGTCGGTGCTCAGCCACTGCTCGGCCCCGTCGAAGGCGAAACCGATCACCGGGACGTCTTGCCCCTGCGTCGTGAGGTACGGCGAGGCCCCGTAGAAGAAGGCGCTCACCTCGAGCATCGCGTAGACGTCCTCCTGCTCGACCAGCCGCTGCGCACCGGCGAGAGCGCCCGGCGCGGCAGAGGTGTCGTCGGCCTGGATGAGGTTGAAGTCGACAGAGTCGGCGCACTCTCCGCCGTCCTCCTCGTAGGCGTCGAAGCGGGCCTGGACGCCCTGCACGCTGGTCGACGTGAAGGAGCCGGCCGGTCCGCTGAGGGAGGTCAGCAGCCCGATGTCCAGCGTCGTGCTGCCACCGCTGCCGCCGCTGTCCCCGCCACCACCGCTCGCGCTGTCGTCGCTGTCCTCGTCGTCGCTGCCGCACGCGGCCAGCACGAGCGCAACGGCACACGCCGCGCTCACCGCCGCGAGACCTCGTCTTGTCATGTCCCACCCACTTCTGAGTCGAAACCCTATCCGGGAATTGCGGACGTTCAATCGCTAGAACGGCGTATCGCATACAGCGATCGGCGCACTCTGGCGAAGTGATGTGGGTCACGTCAAGGACTTCGTCTGGCCGATGCTGGATCGCCACCGTCCGGCGCCACGGCTCGTACGGGCGCGTGGCTCGGCGCGCGGAGGCGAGGGCGAGCGGCGAGGCCGGCGGACCGCGGGCGCGGCGTCACGAGGCGGTCATCGAGCCCTCGCGCGGGACTCGCGGCCGCTGCTTCGCGGGGGTTGGACCTGCGCGAGATCGACCTGCGAGCCGCGCTACCCTCAACCCCGGACCGAGCGCCCTCGGTCTTGATCCCCGAGGGCTCTCACCGTGCGGGGATCGCGCCCGTACGGCGTCTCGCGGGTGTAGCTCAATGGTAGAGCCCCAGCCTTCCAAGCTGGCCATGCCGGTTCGATCCCGGTCACCCGCTCCACGCATAACGGCAGGTCAGAGCGCCTGTCAGCGGAACTGGAGAAGGTCCGGAGGACCCTCCGGAGGCCCGATATGACCCGTTTTGGCCTCTGTTTTCCGCTGCGTGGGTCATGAATGGGTCACGCCTGGCGGCCGAAACGCTAGGCAGAGGGCCTCGCCCCCCTTCCTCGTGACCACGGCTGGCACGCGGTGAGGTCGAAGCCGTGCCGCCCGGCGATCCGCCTGACGATCTTCCTGAGCGGAACCGAGAGGCGCTCGGCCGCCGCCCTGCTGTAGGTCACGTCGCCGGGCACCTCGTACGCCGCAACGAAGTCGGCCCCTGACCCCCACACTGCCAGGCCGTCATGATCGCGTTCAGGCCGATTCACCATCGTTCCGTAAGCCGGATGAGCAGCGGATAAATACGGCCGCGTACGACTACGAATGACCGTGAACGCGGTCAACTGCAACCACAACTGCAACCAGACAAGGCGCACCGGGCGGTGGAACTTGCGCACGAGAGCGGAGACGCAACCCTGCATTTGACGGCGTCATGGAGCTACCTCGGCGGTGGATCGCTGCAAACGCCCGAGGAGTTCATCAGGAGGCGTCGCCCGACCCGTCGGGCGCTGCTCCGCGGTCGTCGTGAGGACTGGTGGTCCGCGGGGCGCGCAACGGGGTGTCTCGCGCGTTCCACGCCCGGTTCATCAGCGCTTCGATTGCCCGGTTGGCCTGGTCGTCGTTGATGCGGATGACCTTGCGGTACGCCTCCCCTAGCTCGGCACTGAACTCATCCACCCACGCCGAGCACTCCACCGAGACCATGAAGATGAGCGCGGAAAGGGCGTGGCTTCGACCGGTGAACCGCGCAAGCTCGTCCTCGGGATCGGATTGCAGCGCGACGAGCGCGTCGCGGGCAAGAGACCAGTCCACACTGGTCGAGCCATGCGCGAACTCGCCGAGGGCTCTGTTCATCAGGCCGAGGCGCCGCCATCCGGAGGCTTCGATCCAGTCCCGTGGAGTGGCGTTCAGGTTGGCTTCAATCTTGGCCGCCCGTTCCGGCTTGACCCGCCAGGTCCGAGCGCGCGCGAGCTGCTCGATGACGCACCGCAGGCATCCCATCGCTCGGTCGTCATCCTCAAGCCACAGCCAGTGCGCTGACCGCAATGCCGAGGCGCAGACCGCGAACGCGTCTGCCGCCAGCGGCACGGTGTTGCGCTCGCGCAGCCAGACCGCGAGCATCGCGGCCATCTCACCCGACAGGACCGCCTCGGTTGCCAGCTCTTCGATGCCGTGCTCGCCAAAGCGCTCACCCAGAAGGTCCCGCTCGCGCTCGAACGCCCTCCTCGCCGTGGTCAGCGCGCGGAAGCGTTGCTGACCGAACGCGAACAGCGGCCACATCTCGGACGGGTACTCGGGGTCGTGAACGTGGCGCAGCGCGTGCATAGCCTTTGCGTGGCCGGTCGCGAGCGCCCCAAGCGGTCCTTCCAGAGCGGCGAAGTGGCTGGGGATGAGCGGGACGACGGTCGGGGCGATGTTGGGGGTCCAGCCGTGGGCGCGCTCGATGAGCCTGATGCGCGCGGCGGTCTCCGCGAGTACCGGCCAGTCCTTCTCCTCGGCTGCGGTGGCAAGGCAGTTGCGCAGCTGGGTCAAGCTGACGATCTGAGCGTCAGTAATGGTGTCCATCAACCGAAGTTGGTCGCCGGTCGGGAGTGCGGTGACGTCGGCGACGTCGAGCCAGACCAGGGGCATGAGCGGCCCACGGCCGTGCAACACCTCGCTGAGGTCGGCAAACAGTGCGCCCACGCTCGAGGAGCGGGGGGTCAGCGATACGCCCGGCGATGTCCACAGGCGCGTCAGCCAGGTGGCAGTGTCCTCGCCCGGGACTTGGGCGACCTCGCTGTTGAACTGCAGGTTCGACGACCAGCGCTCCAGTTGCGTGCGGGAGAGCACCGCTGCGCCGACCGGCTGAATGGCGAGCATGAGCCGGACGGCGGCCGCGACGCTGTCCAACCCCCACGCCAGGTGGTCCGGCCACGTGCTGCCGGGGTGGGCGGGCCACCGTCCGGGATGGGCGCCGAGCTCTTGGGCCACGAGCTGCATCGGCAAGTAGCCCGACAGGGCCGGCAGGGCAGACTGTTGGAGGACTTCGCCGGCCTCCTGTAGGCGCTGCATGCGCTGGTTGTGTCGCGAGATGAGCGCCTCCGCCACGCCGTCATGCCCGCGGTTGGCCAGAGCGGTGCTGAATCCCTCGACGGTCGGCGGGACCTGCCGGCCACGTCGCTCGGCGCGGTCGGCGCCCTTGAGCGCGGCCCGTGTGGCAGCCCTGCGGGCGGTCCGCGGCCTGGTCGGTCGCCGCGTGGCACGTCCTCTCGACATTCCCCTGTCCCCGTCGTCCTATGGGCTCTGTCCGCCTGAACTTCCCACCCTGCGCACGATCCCCGTGAGAAGCCCGCTCTATTCGTCCGAGGACTAGGGAGAGTGCTCAAGTCAAGACGCGCGCTTACGGAGCCGCCAACTGGCGCCGCAGAACTCGCGCCGCAGAACTGGCGCCTCAGCTGGAGCTCGACCGTTGGGCTTGCTTCGCGCGAACTGCGTCGATCACGACTGCGGCAAGTGCATCCTGCTTAGCGCCATCCAGGAATGCCTGCGCCCACGGGGCGGCATCTTCTAGCTCGGCAGCAATCGCGAACAGATCAGTCCTAAAGGCCGACGGTGCGTTTCGGTAAAGGCTGTTGACATCGTCTGCCGTCAAGCGACTTCGGACGCCCAGGAGGCGCGCGGCCTCTACCCGTGCCAACCAGTCATGGTCTTGCGACCGCATGACGCGAGAAGCCTCTGTCAAAGTGCCGTCGGTTACCTGATGCGCGACGCGGCTTAGAACGCGGTAAAGCCATCCTCTCTGCCACCCCAGAAGGAACTCAGAGTTGTCGAGCCCGTGCTCAACTGCCTGCGCAACACGCGAGGGCTGAGCGTCGACTAGGGACAGCAGGTAACTCGCTACGAACTGAGTCTCCTCGGGATATCGAACCAGCAAGTCGCCGGCGTATGGCAGCGCCGCGTTCGATCTCGCAGCCGCGAAGCGCCGTAGACAGTATGCGACGCGCGCGTGCCAAAGCTCTCGACTGAGCCCGTCCGGTGTCCCGGGTCGCCGCCGCATGGCGTCCTTGAACATCTCTCGCTGCACCTCGAGGAGCGACGGCGCGATGTGCTCGTTAAGCGCTTCCAGGACCTCATTTATGTCAATGTTGTGGTGGTACCAAAACCCCCACTGCATGTCCTCGTCGACGTTGGCAGCATGCATCAACTCCTCCAACTCCTCCGGCTCCTCGGAGTTCCGAATTGCCTCCTTTCGCGCCTCCAGTAGCCGTGTCCGAAAGTCATCCCTAGCCTTCTCCAGATCGGCTTGGTGCTCAGCGTAAGTCGCAAACCTCAAGACACGGAGCTTTGCGGCGTTCATAAGCAGGCCGGAGTCTCGCAAGGCGGCCTCAAGTGTGTTGATGGCACGCCTGGCTTCCGCGAAGGTCGACGCTGCCATCCGGATGTCATCGCCGTGCCGCCAGTAGCCGGCACCCGTGCGACGAACTGCGGCGTCCGCAGCCGCAAGGTAGATCGTTGCGAGCGGGTCGGAGGTTGCTACCCCCTGTGGCAAACCCTTGCTCGACCGCATTACTGAGCGCAGGAACTCTTCGAGCGCTTCCGCGTCGGCGACTGCTACTCCGGCGCTGACTAAGACGCGCCGGAGTTGCGCGTGATCTATGGACTCGTAGAAGCCGGCCACATCAGCGACGACGACGTGACCACCGCCGCTTGCAACTGGGGCCGCTTCGAACTCATCCCATCGCTTCTCAGTGACGCTGCCACGGGGCCAGAAGACGACACCATCCGAGACGAGGTACGCCTCGATCTTTGGACGCATTGGCTCCAGTAGAGCTTCAAAGACAACCCGGTCCGCCAGAGTGAGTAGCGCCGCCGGCCTGGTGGCGAAGCGAGTCTTAGGCACGTAGACGAACGAAGCCGGTGCCGGTTCGTAGCTGTTTTCGCTCACATTCAGGCTGAGTGCCTGAACAAACCGCTTCGGAATGCGGCCGGCGACCTTGTCGTCTTCGCGCGGCGGAAGCATGTCATTCGTCCGTCCGACCCGCTGGAGATCGTCCTCCAGGTTTCGTCCCGCCAATGCCGCGCACACCTTCGGTGCAGCCACGTTCACCTCCAACCACCGCCTGACCCTCATGCCGAGCTGCGGCTCGGCATGAGCACCTTCGGGCAACATAGCGGCCGCACCACTCCACCCGGGCAACAATTGGACGTTGCGCCACCGGGGTGCCCCCGCCGCCCGGTCCAAGAGGTCCTGCCTGCACCGACGCAACGCGGCGCTGTGGCCGCGACTGGCCCACGACCCGAGACCTGGTCGGCGGCGGCGGAGTTGGCCACCTCACGCCTGCTTACGAGGGCACAGCCGGTTCAGAGCCCGGCCGCGCCGGACTGCGTGCCCAACGCCTGCTCGACAAACGAGACCGCCACTCGGTCGCCATCGGTGACGCCCTCGTCGAGCAGCAACCGCTGCAGCCACGCTGAGAGGGCTGCCGGCACTTCGTCGGGACCATCAAGGTCGATCCGCCAATCGGCCGTGCGGTTTCCCCGGTCGAGGTCATACGACAGGCGGTGCAGGCCGAGGGCGCGACGAAGGTCGGCGCAACCGGAGACCACCCACAGCACGATGCCTGCGTGAGTCAGGGGCGGGGACAGGATCTCCTCGGACACCGCATCAGGAAGCACCGTCCCTACGAGGGCAGCGAGCTCGGTCCAACCACGCAACCAATGCTCGACCGGAACCACCAGATCGGCCTCCGCGGCGTCCTGGGGCTGGGACCCCGCAATGTCCACGTCAACCGACCAGGCGAGCCGAGCGGCCTCAAGGCGGACATGCACCGCGACCGAGACATTGTCCGGTCCCCAGCGCCGGTTCAGGAGCCGCCGCTCCCGCCATTCGGTCGCCCGCACGATCTCGGGCTCCCACCAGCTCCTCGCCGCTGGAGGGTTCCTGCCGGCAGCCCAGCGGACCGCATCGGAAGCGTCGATTGCGTCGCGGAGACGGTCTTTCAGCGCCGAGCCAATCATCATGTGAGCGTGGGCCTCCGGACGAAGAAGAACGCCTGCGGCGGCCCGCAGCCGAAGCTTCGGTAGGGCTGCGTCGTCGGTCGTTCCGTTCGGCGTCGGCGGATAGAACGTGCTGACCAGGGCGGCCGAAGCCATCCCGGCCGGCACCGTGCCGTACGCGGTCTGCCGGGCGAACATGTCCATCACTTGCGGGCGGCTCGCCCGCACCGTTTGACCGGGCACCCGAACCCACACCGCTCCCCCGCAGAAGACCGGCCGATCAGCCAGCTGCGGTTGCACCCGCACGACGAGAACCACTCGCTCGGCATCGAGCGGGACCGGAATGATCTCGGGCACGAAGGTCGGTTCCAAAGCAAGTCGGCAGCGGTCCACCAACTTGCCGTGCTCGTCCGGCTCGACACCCGGCGCCTGACGCGGTGTTCTTTCGTCGACGCCGACCAAAACGATGCCGCCCGAGGTGTTGGCCATGGCACAGATGGCGCGGACGACATTGTCGCTACTGCTCTGCCGCTTGAACTCCAGCGTCGTGCTCTCGGTGAAGAGCCGCTCGGTCACCTGCTGGGCAAGGAAGGCCATGAGCAGGGGTGCGTCGATGCGCTCGGCCGGGACGGTGAACAGGGACGTGTCGATCACCGAGCTACCGAAACAGATCCGTGGCCGAGACCGCCAGCGACCGCAGCCTCGACTACGGACGCGCGGCCGCAGAACGGCGCAGGGCTGCGTTCAGGGAAGGAGTCGGACCGGTCGTTCATGATGGCGACATGGCAGCAGCGGGCGACAGAACGTGAGCAATAAGGGCCACGACCCGTGCCCGAGCTCCACCGCCGGGGCGGCCACCGAATCCGCGTCACGAGCTGCGGACAGCGCGGCCCCAAACGCCCTGCACGAAAACGCCACCCAGGCATGGTTGTGGACCCCGCCCGACGAACAGCCCACTCAGCCTCCCGTCGTCACCAAGGCGACTGCACTGCCGCTGCTCGACCTGTCGTGGCAGAACGTCGAGCGCCTGTTCGTGCAGCTGCTGGCCGGTCAAGCCTCGGTGGTGCGCACGAAGCTGTACGGCACCGCCGGGCAGGAGCAGGAGGGCATCGACGTCTATGCCCGGATGCTGCCCCCTTCACGATCAACCGACTACGAGGCGACCGACACACTGACGGCCCGGCGCCTGTACGCGGTCCTACAGTCCCGGCGCGTCCAGAAGCTCTCCTCGAGCGACATCACAGGTGCCGTCGACGATTTCCTGGCCGGCAGCTGGCCGGCCAGCACCCGCACCTTTTACTACGCCACGACCTTCGACCTGACCGACACCCGCCTGGACGATGCTCTCCGCGCGGCCGAGCAGAGATTGGCCGCAGAAGGCATCACCTTCATCCCGTGGGGCGCTGAGGACATCTTCACGATGCTCAGGCGCCGTCCTCAGCTGGTCGACGACTTCTTCGGCCGGCATTGGGTGGAGACGTTTTGCGGACCAGAAGCCGTGACCCAGCTGCGGACTCGTTTGACCTTCGACCAAGCCAGTCAGCTGCGCGCAGACCTGGACCGCCTGTACCGGGCAACCTTCGACGCGCAGAACGCGGTCCGCCCGCCTCAGCACGCAGCCGTGGACGCCGATCGGTTCATCGTTTTGGACATCACGCCAGGCGAGGACTCGCTGCTTGGGTCAACGCTGGGCGCGCCTGGCAGCGTAGGTGACCAGAGCGGCGGCCCCTTGCTCCCAGGCGCGCGGTTCGGCTTCGGCCCATCCGGCGCCGCCGAGACCGATCCCCGCCGGGTGGGGACGGGGGCCGCGGCCGACGCCCCCTCCACATCGACGCCTGCGGCGGGCCTGGACCGCCCCCGCCGCACACTTCGCCCCGCCGCTCTGCTGCTCACCGAAAGCTCATCGGGTGGCGACGGCGCCTATCGGGAGCAGGCGGACATCTGGCTGTCCCGGGCGCCTCGCAGTCTCGTCGTCGGTGGGCCCGGCTCCGGCAAGTCCAGCCTGCTGCGCTTCGTGGCTCGAGACCTGCTGTCGTCCGATCCGCACTCCACCCGGCTGCAGCAGGAGCACGGTGGGCGGCTGCCAATTTGGCTGCCGTTCGGCTTCCTGACGCGCCACCTCGATGACGCCGACACCAACTCCCTCCAGTCAGCCATCCGCTCCTGGCTCAGCAGTCAGGACGCTGCGGCGTTGTGGCCGCTGGTCGAGCAGGCCCTGGACGATGACCGCCTCGTGCTGCTGATCGATGGCATTGACGAGTGGAAGTCACTCGACGCCGCCAATCATGCGCTCGGAGCGATCGAGACCTTCCTCAACCGGACCAGAGCGGCAGCCGTTCTCTCCTCGCGCCCCTACGCGGTGACGCGGCTGGCCTCGGCGTCGCCATGGCGGCGCGGTGACCTGGCGCCGTTAACCGACAAGCAACGTCGGCATATGGCCGCGCAGTACTTGGCTGACGACCGTCACCCCCAGGCACCTCAGCAGGCAGAGGCAGCCGAGCCACCCAGCCCCCAGCGCCAAACATCGGGCGAGCACCCGCGGCCTGGCGTGGACTCGTTCATCGCGGAACTGTCGACGGTTCCAGAGCTGTCCGACCTCACGCGGACCCCACTGTTCCTGGCTCTGCTGGCCGAACGTTGGCGGGGCGAACCCCTCCCACGCAAGCGCTATGAGCTCTACACCCACATTGTTGAACTGCTCGTCGTGCGACATCCGCACATGCGGCGACGCGCATCCCGCGCCGGACAACGTCCACTGGCCGACGCCGACTTCAAGCTCGTCTTCCAAGCGGTCGCCTACTCACTCCGGGCCGACGGCCACACCGGGCCCCTGCCCACCCGCCAGATGACCAAGCGCATCCAGGCAGCGCTCGCCGACGACGACATCCTCGGGTACCCGCCAGCCGAGTCTCACCGAATGGCCGCCGCCGCCCTCACGATGGCCGAAGACGAGTTCGGCCTCGTCGTGTCGCAAGGCGCCGATCATGTCGGCTTCCTGCATCGAGTCGTCCTCGACCACCTCGCCGGCCAACACCTCGCCCGACAGGACCCGGCCGAGCAGTTAGCCGTGTTCACCAGGCGATACACCGACCCGGCATGGCAGGACGTTCTTCTCTCCGCCCTGGCAGGATCCCGGGACCCGGACCACGTCGCTGCCCTGCTCGATGGACCGCTGGCCAGGACCGACGACCGCGACAGCCAGCTGCGGTGGCCGGACGACGTCCGTCAGCGGCATGCCAGTCAAGAACTCATCGCCAACGCGTTGGCCGCCGACGTCGTACTGCCCGCTGACCGAACAGCCGCCCTTCTGGACCTGCTGATCGACGAGGTGGACACCTCGCCATGGCTGGAGCATCGGGCGGCGCTCGTCACGGCACTCGTCGGAGCCTGCGCCGAGCCGTCGCGGCGAACCCGGTTGTTTCCCACGTTCAAGCGGTGGCTCGGTGCGACGCGCCCCTTTCCCGGGCCCGCTGTCTGGTCTCTGGCCCGCCTGCCACTGCCCGACGACCGCGTCCTGCCCGTGATGCTCTGGGCGTTACGGTCCACCGCGCCGGACGTTCGGGCATCCGCCGCCGAGGCGATCGCCCGCCGGTTCGGGCCGGCGCCTCCACCCCCGAGGCAACCGACCGCCACGTCCAGCGACGATGACCGCACGGCACCCTCGGACGCCGTTCGTCGCCTGGCGCTGACGGCGCTGCTCCACGTCATCCGGGACGGCCCCACGGTCAGCGCTCAGGCCGCTGCGCTCCTGGCTCTCGGCCTGGGATGGCCGCACGCGCCAGAGACTTACGAGCACCTGGCTTGGGGTCGACGCCAGCGGCGGTTCGCCATCCGCACGACGGCGCTGTACCTGGCGGTCTCCGGAACTCCCGATGCCCCTGCGCGCAGCATTCTGACCCCCGAGGAGACCCGTTGGCTGCTCGATCACCTGCAGCAGGAGTACTGGTGGCCCGAGCAAACGGCGACAAGCTTGCTTCACGAGGCGGTCGCCCGCGTCGTGCAGGACGCCGAGCCCCCAACGCGTGCTGCGATCACCGACGACGTGCTGAACACGCTGCGCACCAACGGGCGCCGGGGAGGGAATCGCCCGCTGGCGTTGGCGCTGGCCTGCGGCCCGCTCGCCGACGACGACCGCGTCCGCGATTGGTTCGTGTCCGAGCTTGGCCGCGAACACGGCGGCTTGCTGCAGCTAAGCAACCTCAGCGCTCTTCCGCAGCAGTGGCGTGATCACGTCCCTTTGCAGGACGCCCTCGGCCAGCGGCTAGAGGCAGAAGCCGCCGGTCTGGCCCTGACTGATTGGCTGTCCGCGGCCGCCGTCTTGCCGCCGGACAGGCGCCGCGCTGTCCTGCTGCAGGGCCTCAACGCCTGGCGTCCGTGGGGCATCGCGGCACAGCTGAACGATCAGTTCGGGCACGACGAGGCCGTCCGAGCCGAGCTCATCGCCCGACTCACCGACGACAGCAAGGCTGCTGCGCTGTCTCCGATCGCCCTCGACGTCCTTGGCCTCCGAGCCGGCTTCGAACGCATTCTCGGGTTGCTCTTGTCCTCGCACCAGGCCGACAGCCCCATTCGCGGGCAGGACCAAGTCGTCTTGGCCCAATCGGTGGCCAGCGCCTGGCATCTCATCAGCGAGGCCGCAAGCACCTCTCCCACCGCCACCCATTCGGCGCAGGTCGACGTCGGGCTATCGGCTGACGAGCGGCGCAGCCATGCCCGCGAAATCCTGGCGGCATACCGCCCGACAGATGTGTGCGCCTCTTGCACGCGGGTGCCTACCTCCGGGCTGGGCTGGCACATCGCGGACATCATCTACACGTGGCCTGACCTGACCGTCGACTACGCGCTGGACGCGCTGCGCAGCAACCGGCACGTCACCGACGGCATTCCGGACACCATCCACTCTGCGGCGCTGCGCGCCCACATCGAGCGCCCCTGCGCGCGATCGCCGCAGGTCGTCGACGAAGCTATGAACCTGATGGGCTTTCTGGACGCCGAACTCCGCGAGGTCCTCGCTCACGAGCTGTGCCGCAGCAGTCTGACTCCCACCGAACTCGGCGACGTCCTCGCCGCATGGAAGACCGACCCCGATAACGGTGTCCGCCGCACCGTTACCGTGGGAATGACCCTGCACCTCTTGCGGCATCAAGCCGCCAACTTCGGGACTTCGGCCGAGCTCCTTCCGGAACTCGCCCGGTGGCAGCAGGAGGTCCGGGACGATCTGTGCTGCTACGGGCCGACGTTCGAAGAGGACCGGCAGAACGCCTGGATCAGCATGCTGTTGCTGGAACGGCTGGACCTGATCGACGGGCTTCGAGAAGCGATCGGCGAGCCGACCGAACCCGGCGTACGGCTACACGACATCTTCGGCAATCCGGACGAGATGCTGGTCCGGCTGATCGCCGACAGTTGGGCCCGACTGACGCAGCACTTCGGGTCGACGCTGTTGACGCGACTCACCGGCGGGCGCATCGATAGGGAGCCTGTGCAACCTCGCCTGCTCCGGGCGCTCGAATCCCTGGCCCTGGCGGCCGACCAGAGCCCAGACATCCAAGAACTTCTCAGCGCCCACCTCAACGGCACCGCGGAATCTGACGCCGGCAGCGCCGCAGGGCCACACCTACTCGCCGACGCGCAGACCCGACAGCAACTGTCACTGGCGCCCACCGTGATCGATTGGCGGCAGCAAGACGCCAGCCCGGTGACCGCCACGGTGCAGTGGGTCCTTCGCGCGACCGAAGACGGCTCCGCCAGCGACGGGGACCGACATCAACGCGTCAACCGGTGGGCGCTGCAGCGCCTTCTGGACGAGCAGGGTCGGCGCCCCGCAAGCATGAACGACATTCGTCGGGCACTCATCCCCGACCAGGACAGCGACGCCTGGATCGATGCGAGCGCCTGGTCCCACGCGCACCGGTCGGTCCGCCGGACGGCGTTCACGCTGCTCTTCCCTGAAGATGCCCAGACGCGGTACTGGCGCGCCACTTTGTCCGACTGGTTCCGAGAGAGGCCTCCCGAGATGCCTCCGCCGGCCAACTGGGTCGAAGTTGCGGCGCTCTGCTTCGGCGCCGGTCCCGCAGCCGAGCTCCCAGCTCTCGTCGGTGGCCTGTTCCATCCCCGACGAACCGAGCATCTCCGGGACTCCCTGTGGCAGCTCACCCTTCCCCTGCTGTATCGCCTCCGCCGCGACCCGGCGGCTCGACGGGCAATGCTCGCCACGATCGCCGGCAGCCAACCAACTCGACCATCCCCCTGGTTCTTCGACCCCGACGACCTCCCCGCCGCAGCGGGCCGCCTCTCCCAACTGACCGCGGGGGAACGCGACAGTGTTGGACGCAACGTTCTCGTCGCATCTTTCGCCCTGCAGGCCATCGGGCAACTGCCGGCGGAGAGCCTGACCGACGCCATCGAGTCGCTTCGCCGAGTAGACCCGCGAGCGGTGGCCAGCAACCCGTTCATCGAGCAGACCGGACCCTTATGGACTCTCGGGATGGGGCTCGGAGGAAGCTGAGGAGGCAAGCGGTGAGCGGTGGCCCTGGACGCCGAGAGCCCGACCAGGGAGAGGGCCGACAACCGCTGGCGGCAACTCCAAGCGACCTCCATCGAGATGACGGCCGTCGGTTTGCCTGGGCTCGAGTCAGCAACCGCAAGACCCTCGCGAGGCAGCCTCAGAGGGCAACTCGAAGACGTATGCCACGAACAGATTCCCCCGATGCTCGGCACCTGACACAGGCGCCCCCATTCACCACTGAACCTCCACGAGATCATCGCCGTCACACGTCTTTCATCTGCGGCGTCAGGACTCGTTGTGACGAATACGCGAGCGGTCGTGCTGCCACTCATAGTGAGTCGTTCAACCGCCCTGAAGGCGGCCTCAAGGACATTCGTTTTTCGTTCCCAGTTGGTGCCGCCCACTGCCGTAACGCCGCTCGTGGGCGGTCACTCCTCTTGCGGGGTCCCTTCCGTTGCTGATGGCGGGGAGACTCGGCCGACGACGAATCGCCTGCGGTTGGCCCAGCTCAGGTCGTGAGTGTCAACTTCTTCCCGCGACTCCGAGTACCAAGGGTTGTCACCAGGCGGTGCAATAAGGTCATATGTCTCTTGATCGAAGTCAGTCGACAGTTCCCAGTTTGGCCTGATCCCAACGATCGTGTGCGCAGAAACGAGCCGCGAAGCCAGAACCGAAAGGTCAATCTTTTCACTTGTCAGCAGTTCCTGCACTTTGGCACGGAGTTCACTTGCTCGACCATGGCGCAGGGCGAAGTGAAGTTCATATCCCACTTGAGACCCCGTTGGCGCCGAATCCGCCTGCAGCAAGTGCTCCACAAAGTGGGACACAGCTTCACTGGCAAGGCTCTCCGCCACTTCGGTCGACCATTTAGGTAAACGGTCGGACGGGCGTCTTTCGAGGGCATACTCGACCCTGCGCCAAGCGCGCGTCCTGAGCGCGCCCGACGAAAGGGTCTGGAGAAGGTCAACGATCCGTTGTGCCGGCGTATCGGGATCGAGGTCTGCTATTTGGCGCGATAGCCATCCAAGCAGTTCCTCTCGGGTTCCGAATGGGCTTCCGTCCTCGTCCGGCGCCTGGTTCACCAGGTCGGCAACGACAAGGGCGAGTTGGAGTCGCTCGGAGTCGATGGCAGGTTGATTGTCATCGTTAGTCGCTTTGCTCAAGACTAGGAGTTGACGCTCTCGATCTTCGTCTTGGAGAAGTGTGCTCAACGCTGCGCCGTCGCCCTGAGATGCTGCACGCGTGGCCGCTCGCACCGCTGCATCGCTGACGTCATGCGCGGGAATCCCCATTGCGAAGTACCGATCGAAGTATTTCTCATTAGCCACGCCGCGCCCAGTGTGGCTCCCGTAGACGGCAAACTTTCGTTCGTCCTTTGTCTTCGGAAAAAGAGAGACCAGGAGCTGCTCAACGACGTCTCGGTGCATGTCTGGGACTAGGGACAGGAGTGGGTCCAGTTGGAAGCGAACGAAGTTGACGGACGGGCCACCCCGCTCCATCTCGCCTGTGTGCCCATCAAGGAGCTGGCGTCGATACCGAGGTAGCGCAGTGAAGAGGCTCGGAAAACTGACGCGAAGCAAGGTCAGCAGTTGGACGTCAGCGTCGTCGACTTCATCCGGAGGGACCATCGGGAGGTGATGCCGCAGCTGAGCGACGTACCGATCGATGGCTCGAGGTGTTCGCAGAAGTGCGACGAAGCAGTCGACGAGGGCACTCAAGCGATCCTCTCCGGAGTCCGTGCGCCGAGCGACTTGTGCGATTCCGTCATTCAAGCGAGATAGCTGCTGGTGATGGAGCAGAGGCGGAACCAGGAGAGGATATTGAACAATCTTCTCCATATATCGTTCTGCGGACCCATCGTTGGCACTAACCGTGGAGGTGGATGATAAAGTACGAAAGAGAGTTTCATCATCGTATGCTAAGAGGTACTGAACGCCCGGGAATCGTCCAAGGAGTCGAACAACTTTGAGGAGGGTCATCAACTCGTCGACGTGTAAACGGTCAATGTCGTCGACTACGACGAGTATCGGGGTCTCCAGCTTGCGCAGTTCCTGTGACGCCTCAGAGAAGGCAAGATCCCACGGTGGCGTCTTGGTCAGCCTGTCAGCGACAATCCTTCCGGCTTCGGCCGCGGAAGCGCCAGCGATCGGGATCAGGTTAGCTGCTGGGGCAGCGACTCGCGCAGCCACGCCGAGGGCTCGTCTAACTTGGCGCCCCTTCTTCTTTGGGAGCGACTGCGAGAGCGAGGAGTAAAATTCTTCCAGCAGCCCAGTGATGTCGCTCGTGGCCCAGGGCGTGAAGCGAGCGATCGCCCAGTTCGATTGAGCAGTCAGATGCTCGACGATCATATTGATGAGAGACGTCTTGCCGCTTCCCCACGGTCCGCTCAACCCAAAGACAATGCTGGAGTCAAAGGAGTGGGTGCCGCGGATGAGTTCGGCAGCCCGGTGAGCGTACGGCCGTCGCCCTAACGTGTCGCCTCTGGAAGAGTCCAACGGGTCGTCGGTCCAGGCGGCTTCACTCATTGGCACATCCTCTCCAAGTTTCAGTCTGAGCGGTGGACCGTCTCTTAGGTGGGCCGCTTGGGGACACGCAGCCCCGCGCCCACGCTGCATAGGCGGGGCGAACGCAGTTGGCCGGGGTACTAGTTCGCCGAGTCACCTGTGTGTCGGGGCGGGGTTCGTGCAGGCCTTGCAGCCCTCGATCGAGCAACGCTCGTGGCGCGTGCCCTTGTTCGGGTTGTGCGCCGACCTCACCGCCTCGGCATTGCCGGCCTTGATGACCTCGCGCATCGAGGCGAAGGCCCGGTCCGAGTACTTGCGGAGGACGGAGTTGTTGTACTTGGTATCCCGGTAGCAACGGGGATCCTGGTCGACCGCGAGGTGGTCCCTCAGTGCGGTGGCGATGTGCTGCTTCACCCCGAGCGCGTCGGCTAGCTCAGCCTTCGAGCGGTGGAACCGAGCGTTGAGGTCGACCTCGCGGATCGCGGCCGACTCAACGTCGGCGTCCTCGGCGACGAAGTGCACGGCAGCGCCCTCGCCCTTCTTGCTGAAGTGCACCGTCACGTTCGGCCCATCACCGATCACCTCCGAGGCCAGGTTTTCCAGCCGGGGAAAGACCTCGGCTCGGGTCTTGCCCGCTCGGATCCCCTTGACGACTCGTTTGACGTCCTTGTCGGAGACGCGGGTGTCCGGCTCCTCGTGAGCCTCCATCGCGAGCAGAGTGCGGATTCTGGCCTTCGCGGGCTCGGTCATCCGGCGCTTCGGCCTGAGTAGGTCGGCGATGGCGCTGTACTCCTCGTCGAGGAGGAGATGGAGGTCGCGTGGTGGGTCCGTCGAGAGGGGTAAGACCCGGAGGGGCAGGTGGGTGGCCAGTCGCTGCCCGAACACACGGTCCAGCAACTCGTCGAAGAGGGTGATCCCAGCTCGGGCGTGCAGGTAGAGGATCTGCTCCGACACCTCGGCGAACCAGTGCTGCTCGTCGTCCCGCATCGCGTCGATGGTGCGAAGGGTGCCCGCCTCGTCGTCGGTCAGCTTGATGACGGTGTTGTTCTGCGCCTGGTTGATGCACTTGTCCATCCCGATGGACCGGCCCGACTCCTTGTCGAAGACCCGCACTCGTTGTTGCACCAGCGCGGCCTTGAGCAACATCTCGAACGAGTGCTGGAGGGAAAGGAGCACCTGTGTCACCCGGCCGACGTCATCCGGTGAGTTGAACGCCGCCGTGGCGACCCGCATCGAGGCAATGGCCTTGGTGTGCAGAACCTGGGCGTCTCGCTTCACCGAGTCATCCTGGCCCGTAAGCCGCCTTCAGGGACACCTGAAGGCTCCAGACACAAGCCGACCCCCTAGCAAGGCAACCTTGGGATACGGCTTCATCGAGCGCCCCTTCCATGCCTACCTCAAGATCACAAGGCATCACACCTCTTGCCCCCAGGCACCAGGGGCTGGCGTTGAGGATGTTCAGCGCGCGGTGCGTCCGTCGAAGTCGTCACAACGAGTCGCCCTTACCGAAGATGCAAGAGGTGTGTCGCCTCGTCATCTTGCTGATCTCCGGTGCAGAACCGGGGCCCGCAGTGGCGTCACTGGTCGCCGAGCGTTGGGTGCACTGGGCCTGTCGTGCGTCCTAGAGGTGTCCCTGATGGCGGACTCAAAGACGCGCTCCCTGGTCCGGTCAGCCTGGTCAGGCGAACACCCTGTCGAGTCGCCCGGACAGGGACACCTCGTAGACCTCGAGGGTCGGGTCACCAACCCCCTGCTCGAGCAAGGCTTGTTGAACCGCCCAGAGACCGTCGACGTACTGCTGCGGCACTCCCCGCTGGAACGCGATCACAGGCACGACCTCAGGGATCCTCGGAAGGGCAACCTCGAATCGCGGAGCTAGCCCCAGAGCACGTCGCTGCTCGAGCATGCCGGTGACGACGGCGGTCCATCCGGGTTGCGCGTCGCAGTCATCCGCCACCCATGCCTGAAGGACCCGCGCGTACATGGTCGCCTGAGCGGGAGTCCACACCAGGGACGGCGCTTTCGGCTTGACCTCGACAGCGAGCAATCGCCCCAAGCGGTCGACAGCGAGCAGATCACACTCGGCACCAAAGTTCTTCGGCACCGCCGCCTGAACCGGTCGCCTCTGCTCGAGGGCGGCCACCAGCGCGTTGCTCAGTGGTCTCAGCACGGCTTCCTTGGCAGCGGTGTCGAGGAAGTGGGGCGTCACCTCCCGGTCGAGCATCACCCGGCTCTCGTCGGAGAAGGCGCTGACCGCAGCCTGGACTGCACCCTCGGTGTGCGCGTGCCGCGTGACGGCGACGACTGGGATGACTTGCTCCAGATAGCCCTCCACCTGCGACCAGCGGGACGTCCACTGCGTCACGTCGGCCGGCGTCGACCAGTCGGGATCGAATCCGTGCTCAGTGCTCGCCCACCTCGCGTTAGCGGTCAGCGCAAGACGGGGATGCGGCCGGGGCTTCGACTCGACGTTGAGCACGCTTGTAAGCCCCACGTACAACGAGGCGTGCTCGGCGCCAGTCTTGGGGTTGTGTCGCATCTGCAGGTCCACCGGAAAGCGCGCATTCCTGGCGTACTCGGTTAGGGAGTGAGCCACGCCGCCATGCAGGAAGTGCGCTAGGAAGTGGTTGCTGACGCGTCGGTCGTAACGGATCGTGCCGCTGAACGTCATCCGGCGACCCTGTCACCGCCGTCCGTCGACATGGACGACCTCGGCGGGGACGGCGCGCCTTCCTGCACAGCGGCCCAGCCGCCTCAGGCGAGCTTTGGTCCTCCCGCTACGTCGACGCACACCAACGGTGGCCCATAGTGGGCCGCTGAGGGACAGGCGATGCCGGCTTGCTCGAAGGGCGGCCTATGGGACATCTCGATGGGGATACGCAGGGCGGGACCGTCCTGGCTGCTTCGTTGGAAGCAACAGGGCCCCCAAGAAGGTGGCACCGCCCATGATCAGCCCGGAGGTCCAGCCCCACAGGAGCCCGAAGGCGATGCCGACGACCAGCCCTACCAGGGCGGCGGGCATCACTCGACGCTGGACTCCGGTCCAGTACGGCACCCGGCGACAGTAGGGCTGAGAGCGATCTTCGATCTAGACCCAGACTGACTTGGCCGCCCCTTCTGTGTGGCATGGAGGCAGCACCGTTGTGAGCCAGCGACGCGATCCTTGGTGGCCCGCGACGGGACAGACTGTGGTCACATAGCCGGCGCGAACAGCTTCAGTGCTTCCACCTGGTGCTCATCGACACGCAGCCGAGGGTTGACCGGCTGTGGATAGATCTCAGCCTGCGCCCACAGTTCCGCCCGGACGCTTGAGGCCGTTCCAACCTTCCCGCCGCGCACGAGCAGGTTGTCCCGTAATCCGATGGCATCGAAAAGGTAGACGCTGTCGATCCGCCAAGGCCGCGTTCCGCCATGTGAGGTCGCCGCCGCGCCAGCCGGGCCGGTCATCACCAAATACTCGTGCGGCATCAGGGGTGACGTCAGGTCGAGGATGCCTTCCCGTCGCAAGTACCACTTCACGTTGACCGAACGACCCTGGAGTGGACCGGAGCGGAAGTGGCCGTCCCAGGCGGCCGCCGACGCTGACTGCTCGAGTTCGACATCGAAGATCTCAGCAGCGATCCACTCCCCGAGGTGGCCTGAGGTCATCGGTCGGCCGATGCGCGCCGCGATCTCGCCGTCAAGTCGGTTGCGCTTCCCGAGCAGGTCCGCGATCTGCCGCAGCTCCTCATGCTTCACCCGGCCAGTCTGCGCCGCGGACGCTGTCGCCCCCGACCCGCGGGCTGTTTGCAGCGCCCGTATGAGGCCACGCCGCCCACCTTCAACCCTGTTCCGGGGTGGGCCGCTAAGGGACACAAGCCGAGGCCAAGGCTTGCCACTGGACTCCCTCCGTCGCCGGGGCCAGCCCTTGCTGGAGGACAACTGGAGGCCTCTGAGAAGGCTCCAAACCATGACGGCGCACCGGACGACGGAACGACGACACTCTTCCGGCGATCCGCTGCTGACCGTCGCGCAGGCTGGCGAGTTCCTCGGAACCGGCGAGCGGTTCATCCGCCGGCTCATCACGGAGCGCCGGATCAGCTACGTCAAAGTCGGCAAGTATGTGCGCCTTGAGCGGGCGACGCTAGACGCCTTTGTGGATGCCGGCCGCGTCCCCAGCCAGCGGTGATTTGGACAGCCGCTCGCTGAATCCGGCCAGGGTCGCGGCGTGGAGAAGCGAACGTTCGGGACGGTCGACGAGCTGCCCAGCGGTTCCTTCCGCGCCCGGTATCGCGGCCCTGACGGGCGGCGGCACGCCAAAGTCTTCAGCACCAGGGCCGACGCGTGGGCCTGGCTCGCCACCCAGCAGACCGATCTCCTCTGCAAGAGCTGGCGAGCTCCGAGCGCCCGTTCCCGGACCGTCGGCGACTACGCCGAGGACTACCTCGCCCGCAACGACCTCCGCTCGAGCACCCGCGTTCTCTACGCCGGCCTATGGCAGCACCACCTTGCCAAGCCGTGGGCGGACGTCCCCGTCGACGAGGTGACACCCGCGGCCATCCGCTCCTGGCACGCCAAAGCCGGCCGAACGACGGGCCCGACGGCCGGCGCCCAGTCCTACCGGCTCCTGCGGGCGATCCTCAACGTGGCCGTCGCCGACGAGGCCATCGCGTCCAACCCGTGCCGTCTCCGAGGCGCCGGCACGCCCAAGGCCTCCCGTCCCTCCCGCGCGCTCACCGCGGCCGAAGCCCTGCAGCTGGCGGAGCAGCTGGGGCGGGACCGGAGGACCGAGCGCTACCGGGCACTCCTACTGGTCCTCGCCTTCGGTGGCCTCCGGTTCGGTGAGGCCACCGCCCTCCGCCGGTCCGACATCCTCCCCGGGGGCCGCATCCGCATCGAACGATCCGTGCGGCGCGTCGAAGGTCGGTGGGTGGTCGGCGAGCCCAAGACCGATGCCGGGCACCGCACCGTGACGCTCCCCGCCGCTGTCACGGCGGTACTGGAGGAGCACCTGGAGAAGCACGTCGCCGCTGCTCCGGGCGCTCTCCTGTTCTCCACCAGTACGGGCAGCTACCTGGCCCGCAGCAACTGGAACTCGACCTTCCGCCGCGCCGCGAACGCCATCGGACTGCCGGCGGTCCGGCCGCACGAACTTCGCCACACCGGCGCCACCCTCGCCGCGGCCACCGGCGCTACGACCAAGGAACTGATGCGCCGGCTCGGGCACTCCTCCCCCGCTGCCGCCCTGCTGTACCAGCACGCGGCGGACGACCGCGACGTCGAGATCGCCCGCGCCCTCGACGCCATGCTGGGGGCAGTACGACGCCCATCGGACGATGACCCGAAGGACGAATAGCAACGACCTCCCACGTTGGGTCGCACGTGGGTCAGCCAACACCGGGGCCTGTGGTTTACGAATGCCCGTCCTTTGAGACATCCGCCCCTTGACCATCGGCGAACGTGCCCCGCGGATCCCCGCCCGGGCAGGTCATTCGCCATCGGCTCGCGACTAGCCGATGAGTCGTCAGCACCATGAACAATGCTGCCCCTTCGCCTAGAGCAACCCATTCACCAAGGCAGCGCCACCCGTCCAAACTTGGATCATGCCGCCGAGGCGCGCCGCATTTCGCACACCTCACGCAGGTTCGCCGCTCCATACTGAGGATAGACGAGATAGCCGTGCCATCCATCCGGGTCGTAATCCACCCGAACCCCGCGAGGTCCGCTTCGTGACGCATCGCGACATTGAAGAATCTGCGAAACGTCTCTCTCGAACGCCTCAACCTCCGCGCGCGTGGTGGTGGCAGTGTTGCCGAGGAACTTCATGAGAACTACAAGAGTGGCATGCCGCCTAACGATTTCCAAAGTGGCTTTTCGCGTGTACTCACTGCGCCACATGGGTGCCCAATGGTATTGCTCTACCAAGAATTTACAGAAGGTTCCAAGGGTCGGTGGCACCCGACCTGGGAGAGACCAGCCCTCAAATGGCGACCCACCCAGCGCGCGACGCTCCAGCAGAGTGTGCCGCATCCAGTCGATCCTCGCAGTAAGTGGCCCGCGCATCCGCCCGCCCGACGATACCCGAGTGTTTATTCCGTCTTCGATCAGGAGATGGGTGACTGGCAGGACGTTCGCCTTGACTACACCCAAGGTTGGGAAGGCTCCGGTCGACTGACCGCGCAAGATGACTCGATCGTAATCTGTGCACATGGGCGCGAGGGCTGCCGCATCGTTGGCGCACATCTCTTCAAACGCGTCGCTAGATAAGCGGCGACGAAGGCTCGGACGTGGGATCAAGGTGTTTGTCCCCACTCGCGGAACACCGAGCACGTCGAATCCTGTAAGCAGAGCCTCGGCCTGATAGCGGGGCCCTGTGTTCCTGTCATTGCCGCCGACGGGATAGTACGAGATGACTAGCGTTTCACTCGGGGACGGCCCGCTGCGAAACATAGTTGCTTGAGGGGTCACGGCGCCACGCCCCCGTCCTGCCGCGGAGGCACGGAACCCTGCGCGGGCGCCCAAAGAGTTCTACTCTTCTTCCCATACCTAGGCGTCCAGTTGGCGACCGTCCGGAGGTCGCTAAGGATGGCACGTTGGCACTCTTCTTCGAAATTAGAATTCGTCAGGAACGTGTACCCTGCTATGCCATACACCGACACACACGCCGCAATTAGAAGATAAGCCAGCAACGTGTGTTTATGGTCGAAGAGGACCACGATTCCGATGATCCACGAGGCGAGGTTCAATAGCCCCCAGTATGCGAAATTGGCCATACTCGCGGGCGTCGATGAAAGTCGCCCGCTCGTCAAAGTTCGACTCCATACGAGAATCGGGGTTTTGACCGCTTCATTCAGGAGTGATTCAAGCGTGCGAGCATAGACTTGATGCTTGATGGTGTCCCTGGCTCGCTGGAGTGAGTGGAGGAGCCAGGCGGACCAGAATAGCGGTACGAACACGAGCGCTTCTTGTACTTGCGTCGCCGCGACGAGACCGGCACCTACAAGAATGAAAATGTTTTGGCCGATCGTCGTGACAACGTCGGAGCCAGCGGCTTGTCGGTCGTGGTGAAACTTCAACTCTTCGATGGCGAGGTCTCGAGCCTCGACTGTGAGCTGAGGAAGCTCGCTGGTTGTTTCGTTTCGAGGCAAGTCCTCGGCTGGCCGTTCGTCTGTCATTAGGCACTCCTTCCGCTCGTGCAATAGTACTATATTGAACCCATATGAGATAACAGGTCAGACCAAGCGCCCGCCCTTGGACGGCCGACTAATGAGATTTGCTCGACACTCAACCTCCCACACACAAGTTGCGAGTGTTTCATCGAGTCTCACACTAACGTTCAGTTGATACCTTGGATTGGCCGCTCGTAACCGATCGGCTTCCTAAGATCGCACTCTTAGCGCCCAGGAGACGATCAGCGGCGGCCGACAATCCGGCAACACACTGACCGCTTGACGCCCCGGCGACTCAGTGGGCGATAACCGCCCGCGCGGAAGTGAACCCCGTCGGGATCGCCAAAGATGGTCCGAAGATCAGCACCAAGCCGACGTCGGTGTCTGGGCTGGAGGTGACGCCGAACGAGCCAGGGGGTTCGGGGAGACGAACCCGAACATCACGGACGCTGCTGCCAGCGTGGGGTGCCAACGTGCCGTACAGGCTGCGCCCTGCACGCATGCTTGGTCCGGGGCCGCCTTCGACAAGCCACCCGGATGACCGCGACGGCGAGGTCGCCCGTTCACTCGACGCCTTGCTGAGCGCAGTACACAACCGATCGGACGACGATCCGAAGCGGGACGACTGACAGGTCATCAGCCGCCGTGGGTCACGCGTGGGTCACGCCGGGACCCTGGGTCATGCCTGGGTCACGAGCCCCTCAGGGGAGGGCCAATAGGGCGACTGACCTGCACATATCCGCCGGGAGGTTCCCGCCTTCCAAGCTGGCCATGCCGGTTCGATCCCGGTCACCCGCTCCACGCAAAACCGCAGGTCAGAACTACTGAGGGCCTCCTGCGCATGCCAGCTGAGAGTCACCGGTGTACGCGCAGCGCTGCTTCGTCCCGGCGTCACCGATCACCGGTGGCTGAACCGCCCCCGGATCGATGGCGGCACCAACGCTCATGCGTGAGGCGGTCGTTCCCGGCTCAGCAAGACGGTTCGGTGACGGCGCCGTGACGCGACGTCCCTAGCTTCCTGTTCGTTGATCGTTTCCGAACGGCGGAGATCGCGGGAAGGAAGCCGAGGCAGGTCATTGGGCGAGGCGTGCGAACTCGTGGTGTTGCTCTCCGGCTCGACCGATGAGGCGTCGCGGCTGGCCAGTGCCCTGCCCGAGGTCTCCTTCGAGCAGACCCCGGCGTCGTCCGACGAGGGAACCGAGAGCTGGTACCTCACTGCCCGGATGGACGACCGGGACAGGGCGGAGGAGTTCGCGCGCCGAGCGGGCGGGATGGCGGGCGTCCGGTCCGCATTCGTGAAGCCGGGTGGAGAACCGCCTCGATAGTTCCGCGCCGAGGTCCACAGGAAAGTGCACGAGGGGACTGCATCGATGGCGAAAGAGAAGAATCGCGGCGGGGACAGAACCCTTCCCGGCCCAGGCCGTCCCGAGCTCATCGCGGTCATGGCGACCGACGCCGACGTCCGCGCGACGCCGGCGGGCGTGACCGCGGCATCGGACGCCTTTGCCGGCGACGTCACGGCCGCCCTGGACCAGGCCGGGGCGACGCTGCTGCCCCTGTTCGGACCCAGCGAGGACCGAGTGCGCGCGGCGAGCGTCGGCGCGCCGGACGCCCCGGATCTGGCGACCTTCTACCTGGTCCAAGCGCCCGACGACCGGTTGGACTCCCTCGCCGAGTCCCTCGGGCAGCTCGACGGCGTGGAGGCGGCCTACGTCAAGCCGCCGGCAGAGCCGGCTACGGCGCCGATCAACGACATGTCCCCGAGTGCGGGCGAGGCACCTCCGGCCACTCCGAGCTTCGAGGGGCGACAGGGGTACCTCGACGCAGCCCCCGGCGGCATCGATGCCCGCTACGCCTGGACCGTCGCGGGCGGTCGAGGCGTCGGCGTACGGGTGATCGACTGCGAGTGGGGGTGGCGGTTCACTCACGAGGACCTCGCCCAGAACTCCTCCGGCGTCCTGGTCGGGTCGTCGCTGAGCTACGACGCCGACCCGACGGCTGGCACGAGCAACAACCGATCGGTCAACCACGGCACCGCCGTGATCGGTGAGATCGGTGGCGACACCAATGCCGTGGGCATAACAGGGATTGCCCCCGATGCGGCCGTCGGAGCCGCCTCATTCGCGTCCTTCTCGTCCGCGGGCGCCATCACGCGCGCCGCTGACAAGCTCGGGGCCGGCGACATCATCCTGTTGGAGATCCATCGACCTGGCCCGCGCCACAACTTCCAGTCCCGCGACGACCAATTGGGGTACATCGGCATCGAGTGGTGGCCGGACGACTATGCCGCCATCCAGTACGCGGTGAGCAGAGGAATCATCGTCGTGGAGGCCGCCGGCAACGGCGCCGAGAATCTGGACGACGGCCTCTACGACACACGTCCCGCGACCTTTCCCGCGAGTTGGCGCAATCCGTTCAACCCGGCGAACACCAGCTCACAGGCGGTGCTCGTCGGCGCTGGGGCGCCGCCACCGGGAACCCACGGCGGCAACCACGGAGCGGATCGGTCCCGGCTCGGGTTCTCCAACTACGGCCGCCGGGTCGACTGCCAGGGATGGGGCCGTGAGGTGACGTCCACCGGGTACGGCGACCTGCAGGGCGGCTCGGCCACCGATCTCTGGTACACGGACCGCTTCTCCGGCACGTCCAGCGCCTCCCCCATCGTGGTCGGTGCGCTGGCCTGCGCGCAGGGCGTCATCCGCGCCCAAGGCGGCACGCTGCTGACCTCCAGCGCAGCGATCGGCGCACTCCGGTCCAGCGGTTCACCGCAGCAGGACGAGCCCGGCCGGCCTGCCACCCAGCGCATCGGGAACCGACCGGATCTGCGCCAACTCATCGCCCGGGTGGCCGACGGTTGGAGCAACAACCGCACGGTGGTCAGAACCCATGCGAAGAACAGCACTCAGATGGCCTGGGCCATTTTGAACGGCACCGGCTGGATTCGCGTGGCACCCCGCGCCACAGACGGCGTCACCAACAACCTCGCAGTCCTGACCGAGGCATTGGCCAACGGCCGAACGGTCGACGTCCTCCTCCAGCAGGGCTCGATCGCCGAAGCGACCATCCGGTAGAGCCGCCGATCCCGACGAACGAGAAGGCGCATCATGTGGCAGAACAACCTCACCGTCATCAGCACCCACTGCAAGAACCCCGCCCAGCAGGCGTGGGCCATCATCCAGGGCTTTTCCGGCTGGCTCCGCATAAGGCCGAACAGCCCCGACGGTGTGACAAATGTGTTCCTTCTCCTCACGACCGCCCTGGCGAACAACCGCAAGGTGGACGTGCTGATCGTCGACAACGAGATCACCGAGGCCACCCTGCGCTGACCGGCGCATCCCACGGGCGCTTTCCGGAATTCACCAGGCCGCAGACCTCGAGAAGGCAGTCATGGATCCCGTCATCGTGATCAACATCTACCTGAACAAGGACGGCACCGCGGCCGTGTCCGGCGCACCCCAGGCAGTTGTGGCGCACGGCGCTCCCGGGTCCCCGCCCGACATCGACATCCCCCCGCCACCGACCGCCGACCCGACGGACGGGCCGGCAGCCGTCGAGGCGATTCCCCCGCCCCCGGCCGCACCCTCCGACGAGTCGGTCGCCCCACCGTCCGTTCCGTCGGTGCCGAACGAGTCCTCCGGGCAGGACATCCCCCCGCCACCCACCCTGGACGCCGAGCAGAGCGCCGGCGACGAGAGCGTTCCGCCACCTCCCGACGCGTGACCGATCCCGAAGTGCGGCTGTCGGCGTCGCCTCAGACCGAAACGAGGACGACGGCGCGGTCGGCTACCGTGCGGAAGTGTCCGATCCGAGTCTCCTGGACCTGTTGACCCTCGAGCAGACCGGTCCGGACCAGTTCCGCGCTGCGGCCGGTCCCGCCGTCGAGCACACCCACCTGTACGGCGGCCGCGTCGCCGCCCAGGCCCTGGTGGCAGCGGGGAGCACCGTGCCGACGGGCTGGCTCCCGCACTCGCTGCACGCCTACTTCCTGCGGGCCGGCCGCTCCGACGTGCCGACCGAGTACCAGGTGATCCGCGACCGCGACGGACGGTCCTACTCCGCCCGCCGGGTCGAGGCCCGTCAGGACGGCCAGCTCCTCTTCCAGATGCTGACCTCGCTGGGTTCCGACACCTCGAGCGGCCCCGACTGGCCGACTCCGATCACCACCGAGCCGGTGTCGCCTGCGGGTCTCGAGGTGTTCCCGACCTATCACCTGCCGTCGGTCGAGACCCGGGTCGCCGCGTTCCACGAGCAGTGGGGCATGCCGATGCACCTCTGGCACCGGCTCGCGGTCCCGTTCCCGGACGACCCGTTGCTGCACCTGGCCGCCCTGACCTACGTCTCGGACTCCTACAACGGCTTCGGCAGCGGCCCCGGCCAGCCGGCCTCCGGCGTCGGAGCGAGCCTGGACCACGCGATGTGGTTCCGGCGTCCGGTCCGGCTGGACGACTGGTTCTCCGTCGCCTTCGAACCCACGTCGGTCGGCAGCGGCCGCGGCCTCTACCGGGGGACGATCCGGCAGGACGGGGCCGTCGTCGCCGACCTCGACCAGGAGATCGTCTACCGCCATCCCCGGGTGTAGACCGGGTCGGCCCTACTCCGAGAACTCGAAGATGAGGCCGTGGTTGTCCGCCGCGGCGATGGCCAGGGAACCCGGCGCGTCACCCGGCTGGAGCGGGACGCCACGACCGGTCAGGTAGGCCTCCGTCTGGCCGAGGTCGCGGACGGCGAACACCGTCGATCGGATGCCGTCGCCGTAGCGGTCGAGGTGCTGCTGGATCACGCCGGCTCCGGTCGGCGTGATCAGCTCGACGACGATGTCGCCGATCTGGAGACCGACGGCCTCCGCCGAGACAGCCGGTCGCGCGGCCTCGTACACCTTGCTGCCGTTGAGGAAGCCGGCGAAGTACCCGAGCGCGGCGTCCAGATCGCGGACCGCGACGGTGCACCGCTTGAGTCCCGTGGTGCCGAGGGGCTGCTCGTCGCGCCAGTACTCGAGCGGCCTGATCGGCTCCTCGTAGGGGACCGGCGCGGGCACGGCGTGGAAGCTCTGGTCGTAGCACTCGAGAGAGACGCCGAAGCTGTCGCCGGCGTAGGTGTGGAAGGCCGGGCCCAGCTCCCGCACGATCCGCATCCCCCGGGCCCGCACCGCGACGCGGGCCTCCTCGACGTCGGGGACGACGAACTCCACGCCGACGTAGTGCGCGCCGTACCGGGAGTGCAGCAGCAGCTGGTGCGGCACCCAGAACTGGAAGATCACGCCGCCGAGCGTCATCAGGCACCCGTGCCAGTCCGGACCCGGCATGTCCATCAGGAACTGCGCACCGAGGACGTCGCGGTAGTGCCCGATGGCCCCGTCGAAGTCCTCGACCATCGCGTTGATGTGGTTCATGTGCTCGGGGGCGATCGACGGCGACAACAGGTCTCCCGATGACGTGCGTGAGGGCGGTCACCGGACCTTACGGCTGCGTCGGGCCGTGAGGAGGAGCGGATCGACCGCGCTGCTCAGCGCCCTGGGGGTTCCGACGACAGGTCGGAACGCGCATCGCTGGTCGGTGGCCTTCCAGCGGGAACGGGCTGGCCGGTCGATTCGAGCACAGAGAGCCACAGGTCGCCGCTGGGATCGACCTGGTTGCGGCTTCCCGTGGCCAACGCGATCGGCAGGTGGACGAAGCGTCCGTGCCAGCGACCCACGACGGTCGCCGTCCTCCCGGCCATCGCCGCATGCACCGCAGCCTGTGCCAGGCGCGTGCAGTAGACGCTGTCGAACGGGTTGGCCGGCACGCTGCGGATCGCGTAACCAGGATCGACGTAGCGCAGGCTGATGCTGCGGCCGCCCGCCGCCGTGTGGTCGGTGATGCGCTCGCGCAGCAGTCCGCCGATGTCGTGCAGCCGGACGTTGCCCGAGGCGTCCCGAGCGGTCGGGCGCTCGGTGAAGAGGTCCTGACCGGCGCCCTCGGCGACGACGACCACCGCGTGACCCTGCCGGTCCAGGACGCGATCGACGTGCGCGAGGAGGCCCTGCTCGCCCTCGAGGGTGACCGGCACCTCCGGAACGAGCACCATGTCGACGTCCTCGCTGGCGAGGCTCGCATACGCGGCGATGAAGCCGGAGTGCCGGCCCATCAACTTGATGAGCCCCACACCGTCGGGGATCGAGCTGGCCTCGGTGTGTGCGGCGCGGATGGACTCCGCGGCGCGGGAGAACGCGGTCTGGAAGCCGAAACTGTGGTCGATCCACGGGATGTCGTTGTCGATCGTCTTGGGGATCCCGACGACGGCCAGGGGGATCCCGCGGCGATCCGCCTCGTCGGCGATCTCCTGGGCACCTCGCAACGTGCCGTCGCCGCCGACCACGAACAGGACGTCGATCGCCCGCTGGGTCAGGGTGTCGACCATCTCCACGGTGTCCTGCCCGCCGCGGGAGGTGCCGAGCACGGTGCCACCCTGGCTGTTGATCCCGCGCACACCCTCGGGCGTCAACGTCAGGCTGTCCTTGGCTCCCGCACGGGTCAGCCCCCGATAGCCGTTGCGGAACCCGGTCACCGACGTCACCCCGTAGTGGCCGTAGAGCTCCAGCACCAGCCCGCGGACGACGTTGTTCAATCCCGGACAGAGCCCACCGCATGTGACCACACCCGCGCGAGTGCTCTCCGGCTCGAAGAACAGCCGCAACCGTGGACCACCGGGTTCGAACGCGGGGAGCTCGGAGGTCGGCACCCTCCGGCGCGCGGCCATGTCCAGGGTGTCGTCGAGCAGCACCCGGTCGGTCTCGGCGACGTAGTGGACCGTGTCCCGCCGGTCCAGGAGGCCGCCGGCAAGTGGCGACGGGACGGTGGCGGGGCCCAGCGTGCGCACCGCGAGGTGGGCCGCGGTCAGGGAGAGTTGGTCACCCGTGTGCACGCCTACGGATGGTGCGCTGCCGCTGTTCCGGGAGTGTGAACATCGCCTCCGGCCAGGAAGACACGATCCCGTAACCCGCGCGACACACCCGCGTGCGCACCCTGTATGCGTGACAACCGGCGCCGTCGCCATGGAGGTGGCCTCCTCGGAGGTCTTCGCCCGTCGGCCCCGGAGCATGCTTCCCGCGCACATCGGCTGTGCGGTGGTCACCTACTCCACCGGAGCGCCGCCGTCGCGGTGCAACGACACCGCGGTCACTGCGGCTGATGTCGTGTGCAGGTCATGCGGATCCCGTCGGGTGTTCCTCTGCGACTCCTGCGTCGCGGAGGTCCGCTGGGGGGTCGGGGCCGGTGCCGTGTGGTGTGCGACCGACGGCGCGTTGATCACTGGCGTGGACGTCGCCCTCTCCCTCGCCGGTTGACCGAGAAGGGTCAACGGAGTCCGGGCGGTCGCCCCGGTCGGGCATCTGGCGCTGCCCTGCCCGCTCCGGGACGCTGACCGGCATGCCGGAACGCGGAGCACGCGAGGTCGTCGAGGAGCTGTTCCGGCGTCAGCAGGCGGGTGACGAGACCTACCTCGACGAGCTGATCGCCGAGGACATGGTCAACCACGCCGCCGGCCCCCAGGGCCGCAACGGGCTGGCCCAGATCCTGCGCACCATCGACCACGACCTCGGGCCGGTCCCGCTCGAACAGCACCACCTGATCGCCGACGGCGACACCGTGGCCCAGCACCTCACGCTGCACGGCACCCACCGGGCGTCGACGATGCCACTCCTCGCCGGCCTGGCCCCGTCGGGGAAGTCGGTGACCTGGGCGTTCATCCACATCTGGCGGGTCGCCGACGGCGGGATCGTCGAGCACTGGGCCTGCCGCGACGACATGGGCCTGCGCGAGCAGCTGCGCACCTGACGCCGTCACGCCCAGTCGGCCGCGCTCATCCCGACGGCGTGCCCCGCCGGCCACTGGACCAGCTCGATCTGGTTGCCGTCGGGGTCGGTGATCCAGCTGGTCAGGAAGTCCGCCGACCCGTCCGGCGACGAGGGCTCGGCGACCTCGAGGCCCTTCTCCTGCAAGCGGGCGACCGTCGCCGCCATCGACTCGACCTGGATCACGAGGTGGCTGAGGCTGCTCCCCCCGACAGCGACCGAGGCGTCGTGGACCAGCTCGATGCTCACGAACTCGTCGTCCGGCAGCTTGAGCATCGTCAGATCGCCGGCCGGGCTGTCCGGCACCTGTCCGACCACCTCGTAGCCCACGGCCTCGTAGAAGGCGAGCGCCCGATCCGGATCGGCGACCCGGAGGCCGACGTGCAGCGTCCTCATGACGACTCCCCGGGCTCGGGGCCACCGTGCTCGGCGAGCCACACCGACCGACGGCGGAGCGAGGCCTGCGACAGCCAGGCGTCCTGCACCACCTCGGCCAGCTCCCGCCGGCTGATCTCCCCGAGCCGCGACGCCCGCACCAGCACCGACCGGTGGCCGTCGAAGTGCGGGGTGGTGAAGAACGGCGTCGTCTCGTCCTGGACCAGCGCCAGCTTCTCCTCCTCCGACTCCACCCAGAGCACGATCACGTCGGGCAGCTTCTCCCCCGTCGCCGGGTCGACCGCGTCCGGCCGCGGCGTCCGGAAGAAGACGAACGACCTGCCGCCCACCTGGTAGACCTCGTTCCCGCGGGAGCCCTGCACCACGGTCACGTGCGGCATCGCCTGGGCGAGCTCGTGCACGTCCTCCACCCGAGCCGGCCGGTCAGCGGTCACGGCGTGCCCAGCAGATCGGCCAGCTTCTGCACCGTGTTCCAGTTCCGGGCCGTCGTCACCGGGCCGCCCTTGGCCTTGCCGAAGGCCGTCATCAGCGGGCTGTCCATCTGACCCTTCGGGCACCACACGAACAGCTCGCGCCCGTGGACGGCGTAGCGGTCCTCCCCCGCGTCGACCGAGCCCAGCAGCTCCTCGAGTTCCTTGCCGGGCTTCGAGGCCATGAACGCGACCACGTAGCGCGACCCGTCGTCCGCGACGTCCCCGAGCGGGTCCAGCGCGACGACCGCCCGGATCTCGTCGGCCGTCCGCACCACGGCGGCGGACTCGACGCCGAGCTCGTCCTGGATCACCTTCTCGACGGCCGGCCCCACCTTCGCGGCCGACGACGACGAGCTCAGCACCACGTTGCCGCTGTTCAGCAGCGTCGCGACGTCCTCGAACCCCGCCTCGCCCAGCCGGGCACGCAGATCGGCCATCGCGATCCGCTTCGCGCGGCCCACGTTGATCCCCCGCAACAGCACCGCGTACCGGGTCACGGGAACCTCCCTCTGCGACGTCGATCAGAAATCCTCGCCGAGGATGTCGGATCTGCCGGGTCGGTGCCGACCAGAGGGCGCCAGTGATGCCCACCGAGGAGGACGAAGTGAAGTACGTGATCCTGATGCAGGTCGACCCGGCCGTGCTCGAGCAGCTCACCGAGGAGCAGCAGCAGCTGATCGGCGACGGCCACGGCGCGTTCATGGCCGCCACCAAGGAGTCCGGCGAGTTCATCGCCACCCAGGCGCTCGGCGACCCGAGCCGGTCCAAGGTCGTCCGCGGCGGCGACCGGCCCGAGGTGACCGACGGCCCCTTCGTCGAGTCGAAGGAGTTCATGGGCGGCTTCTACCTGCTCGACGTCGAGGACGAGGCCCGCGCCGTCGAGCTCGCCCTGCAGATCCCGGACGCGCAGATCCCCGGCCTGGCCCTGGAGATCCGCCCGGTGGTGTTCGCCGACCTGGGCGACGGATGACCAGCGCTCTGGGCGAGGGTCTGTGGCGCGAGCTGGCGCCGCAGACCCTCGCCCGCCTGGTGCGCACCTACGGGCGCGACCAGTTCGACCTGTGCGAGGACGCCGTCCAGGAGGCACTCCTCGACGCCCACCGCCAATGGGCGACCGATCCTCCGGCCGATCCGCAGGCGTGGCTGGTCGCGACCGCCCGCCGGCGGTACGTCGACCTCGTGCGCAGCGACGTCCGCCGCCGCGACCGGGAGGAGCGGACGGCGCGGCTGTCGGCGCCCCTGGACGGCGCGGCGGCCCAGAGCGACGACGCCCTGCTCCTGCTCCAGCTCTGCTGCTCCCCCGAGCTGCCCCGGTCGCAGCAGGTGGCCCTGACCCTGCGCGCCGTCGCCGGGCTCACCACCGCGCAGATCGCCCACGCCTACCAGCTGCCCGAGGCGACGATCGGCCAGCGGATCACCCGGGCCAAGCGCCGGCTGACCGGCACCTTCCCGCGGCCGGACGACGTCAGCGAGCGGCTCGCCCCGGTGCTCGACGTCCTCTACGTGATGTTCACCGAGGCCCACCACACGACCAGCGGCGCGCCGGCCCGCGACGCCGACCTCGCCGCGGAGGCCATCCACCTCGCGCGGCTGCTCCGGCGGGCCGCCCCGACGAACACCGAGGTCGCCGGGCTCCTCGCGCTGATGCTGCTCACCGAGGCGCGGCACCCGGCGCGGGTCGGCCCGGGTGGGCGGCTCGTCCCGCTCGACGAGCAGGACCGCACGCGGTGGGACGCCGCCCTCGTCGCGGAAGGTCTGGCGATGCTCGACGTCGTCACCCCGGGCGCCGTCCCCGGCCCGTACCTGCTGCAGGCGTGCATCGCCGGCCTGCACGCGTCGGCGCCGGACACCGCCTCGACCGACTGGGCCGAGATCCACCTGCTCTACACGCTGCTCGAGGCGCTCACCGACAACCCGACGGTCACCCTCAACCGGATCGTCGCCGAGGCGATGCTGAAGGGCCCCGACCAGGCGCTGACCGCACTCGACCGCCTGGTCACCGACCATCCGCGTCTCCCGAGGGCCGACGCCGTCCGCGCGCACCTGCTCGAACGGTCCGGCCGCACCGCCGAGGCCGCCGAGGCCTACCGCGGGGCGATCGCCGCGACGCTCAACGTCGCCGAGCAGCGCCACCTGCAGGAGCGGCTGCGCCGGCTCGGCCGGTGAGCCGGCGGCCTGCCGCCCGAGGTGGTGGGCCGAGATGCGGTCGAGGAGGGCCGGCGTGGGTACCGACCCGGGAGCACAGCGCCTCCGGACCGGCACCGGCCCCGGGACGCCCACGGCGAGGAGAGGCGACAGCGATGGCGAGCGACCGGCCCGATCCGGCGGACTTCCTCGAGATGGCACAGCGGGCGCTGCGCCAGTTCTTCGGCGACCAGCGTGGTGACGACTCCCCGGCGGACCCGTTCACCGGGCGCTCGGGAGCCCGCCCCGTCCGCGAGCCCAGCCCGCAGGAGCAGCGGGAGAACCTCACGTTCGCGCTGGCGACGCGGGCGGTCGAGGCGCTGGAGGACGTGGCGCTCAACGTCGCGGCGATCCGCCAGCGGCTCGAGCGCCTCGACGCGGAGGGCACGGGAGCGCCGTCATCGGCCGAGGGAGACGGAGCCGCCGCACCCGAGGGGTGACGACGGTGCGGCGCCGCCCGGTCAGCCGGCGACCGGGCGGTCCCGGCGGCTGCGCAGGACCTCGATGACGGCCGGGAGCAGCGAGAGCGCGACGACGCCGAGGATGAACAGCTCGACGTGCTCGCGGACGACGGCCACCCCGCCGAGCCAGTAGCCGAGCATCGTGACCACGGTCGTCCACAGCAGCCCGCCGATGGCCGAGTAGGTCGCGAAACGGCGGAAGCCCATGCCGGCGACGCCGGCCATGACCGTGATGAACGTGCGGACGATCGGCACGAAGCGGGCGAGGACGATCGCCTTGGCGCCGTTGCGCTCGAAGAACTCGTGGGCCTTCTGCACGTGCGAGGCGCGGAAGAACCGCGAGTCCGGCTTGTCGAACACCGACGGACCGACGCGGCGGCCGATGTACCAGCCCACGAGGTTCCCGACGATCGCCGCGACCGGGAAGAGCAGCAGCGCCACCCACAGCGGCGCGATCAGCCCGTCGGCGATCAGCAGACCCGCGGTGAACAGCAGCGAGTCACCCGGCAGGAAGAAGCCGATCAGCAGGCCGCACTCGGCGAAGAGGATCACCATCACCCCGATCAGCCCGAAGGTGTCGATCAGGTGGGTGGGGTCCAGGAATGAGCTCACCCGGCCGATCGTCCGGGACGGACCTGAATTTCGCCTGCACGTGACCGGTCGGGACACCACCCGGGCCCCAGGTGCACCACCCGCGCCGCTATCCCGCCGGCAGGTCGAGGACGAAGCACCCGCCGGCACCCGCTCGGCCGACGTCGATGTCGCCTCCGGCCGCCCGGGCGAGTCGGCGGGCCAGGGCGAGGCCGAGCCCGGCACCGTCGTGCCCGTCCCCGGGGTCGGCCCGCCAGCCGGCGTCGAAGACCCGGTCGGCGTCCGCCGGCCCGACGCCGGGTCCGTCGTCGGCGATCACCAGCCGGACCCGACCCGGGCGGCTCTCCCCGGTCACCGTCACCCGGGTGCGGGCGTACCGGGCGGCGTTGGCGAGGACCGGCGCCACCAGCCGCTCGAGCACCGGCGCGTCGACGCCCACCACCAGGTCCGCGGGGACGTCCGCGACGGCCTCGATCCCGGAGCTCCCGACCGCGGCCCGGACCAGCTCCGGGAGGACCTCGGCGGGGTGGCACCGGCCGGGGAGCGCGCCGGAGCCGGTGCGCGCCGCGACCATCAGCGTCTCGACGATCCGCCGCATCGAGCCCGCCGCGTCGTCGATCGCGGCGAGCGCCGCGGCCTGCTCGGCGGTGCTGCGCGGCCGCTCCCGCAGCAGGTCCACCTCGGCCTGCAGGCGGGCCAGCGGTGTGCGGAGCTCGTGGCTGAGCTCGTCGGACAGCTGCCGCTCGTGGCGCAGCACCGCGCCGAGGCGGTCCAGCAGCTCGTCCAGGGTGCGGGCCAGCTCGTCGAGCTCGGCCGGGCGGGGCGTCGTCCCGAAGCGGCGCTCGACGTCCTCGGCGCTCCACCGGCCGGCCTGCGCCGTCATGGCGCCGACCGGCCGCAGCGCCCGCCGGACGTTGGCCCGCAGCACCAGGTGGACGACGACCAGGAGCAGCACGCCCAGGGCGGCGCTGGCCACCCACGCCAGCCGCTGCACCTTCCGGTAGGGCTGCAGCGAGGTGCTCGTGACGACGGTGGCGATCCGCTGCTCGCCGTCCCGCACCGGCAGCGCGAACAGGCGCAGCCGGTCCGGCAGGCCCGTCTCCGCAGTCGCCTCCCCGTCCGCGCCGGCCAGTTCCGCCGCCCGCGCGTCCAGGTCCGCGGTGCTCCCCGGTGGCGTCTCCACGGCCGATCCGTCGGCGGCGAAGATCCAGGTGCCGACGTCGAGCGCCGCGTCGTCCCGGACGTCGACGACCCGTACCTCTCCCCCGTCCTCGGTCACCGTCGCGGCGGCCGCCTCCGCCCGGGCCCGGAGGACGCCGTCGGCCTCCCGCGCCAGCACGCCGCCGAGGAGGACGTTCGCCCCGACCGTCAGCACGACCACCCACAGCGCGACGACCGCCGTCGCCGACCAGGACAGCCGGCTGCGCAGGCTCCGCGTCGCGCTCACGCGGGCGGCCGGCTCACGAGAACCGGTAGCCGACGCCGTGGACGGTGGCGATGCCGGGACCCTCGGCGCCCGCCGCGGCCAGCTTGCGGCGCAGCCGGGCGACGTACTGGTCCAGCGTGTTCTCCGCGACCGCCTCCCCGTGCGGCCAGCCGGCCAGCACCAGCGCCCGCCGGCGCACCACCTGACCCGGTGCCGCGAGCAGTGCAGCCAGGAGGCGGTACTCGGTGGGCGTGAGGGCCTGCCGGCCCGCCGGTCCGTGCAGGTCGTGGCCGGCCGGGTCGAGCCGCAGGCCGTCGTCGGCGGCCGGTGGCCGCGGCACCCCGCGGCGGATCATCGCCCGCAGCCGCGCCAGGAGCTCGCTGACGTGGAAGGGCTTGGCCAGGTGGTCGTCGCCGCCCGCGGCGAAGGACGACAGCACGTCCGGCAGCTGGTCGCGGGCGGTCAGGAAGAGCACCGGGACGGCGATCCCGCGGGCCCGCATCGCGGCGCACACGTCCCGGCCGTCGGAGTCGGGCAGCCCGATGTCGAGCACCACCGCGGCGAACCCCCCTGTGGCGACCGCCCGGAGCGCGCTCGCGCCGTCCGCGGCGGTGACCACCCGCAGGTCGGCCTCGCGCAGTCCCCGGGCGACGACCTCCCGCAGCGCGGCGTCGTCCTCCACGACCAGGACGCTCGCTCCCTCCACGTGCGGGATCGTCCCCCGTCGGCATCGCGCACCGCCACCAGCGTGCAGGCGCCGTACAGGACGACGTCCCGGTCGGGTCGCCGTACAGGCGGCGTACAGCAGGAGCGGCCCATCGTGGCGGGCATGACGACCCGACTCAGGTGGGCCACCGGCCCGGGCCGGGAGGGAGCCCGGACGCAGCCCGTCGTCGGCCGCGTGGGCTTCCTCGGCGGGCTGACGGCCGCCGCGCTGTTCGCAGCGCTCGGCCTGCTCGTGACCGCCCGCGGAGGACGGCCGTTCCCCGCCGACCTCGCAGTGCACGGCTGGCTGCTCGACCACCGGACGACCCCGGTCACCGGCATCGCGCGGGTGGTCACCGCGACCGCCGCGGGATTCGTCGCCGTCCCCCTCGCCGCCCTTGCGGGGGTGTACGCCGGAGGGCGCCTCGGATGGCCGCGACGGGTCCTGCTGGCGATCGCGGCCTACGGCGGCGTCCAGCTGCTCCGGTTGGGCCTGTCGTCCTGGATCGGTCGCGCCCGTCCCCCGGCTGCCGACTGGGCGACGACGGCGAGCGGTTTCTCGTTCCCCTCGGGTCACACGTCGTCGGCGGCGGTGGTGGCCGCCCTGGTCGTCGTGGCGGCTCGACGACGGGGCTCGGGCGGCGGCGTCGCGGCGCTGGCCGTCGGTTGGGCGGTCGCCGTGGGCTTCACGCGTGTCTACCTGGGCGTGCACTGGCCGAGCGACGTGCTCGGCTCCCGGCCGCGAGCACGGAGGGCCGGAGGTGGCTCGGCCGGCGTCCCCATCCGGGCAGCCGGGAGGTCCGCGTGCAGTGGACGCCCGCTGTCCTCAGCGCAGCGTGACGTAGAAGAAGTCGCGCTGGTCGACGGTCAGGTAGCGGTCGGCCGGGCGGCCCATGTGCGGGAGGAGCGCGGTGGGCGTCGCCGAGGAACCGTTCGGAGCCCACGAGGCGAACGACTCCTTGCCCGGGTGGATGTCCAGCTCCATGCCCCGCTGGATGCCGGCGTCCACCATGGCCGCTGCGAGGGTCTGCAGGGTGAGCCCATCACCCGCGACGTACACCAGGTTGCCGTGGGCGTCGACGCCCAGCCCCGAGCGCCAGGTGTACTGGAGCTGGTTCCTCGAGCTGCCCCACAGGCCGTGCGCGTTGGTCGAGAGCCCGTCCACCGGCTGACCGCCGTCGACGACCAGGGCGAGGTTCTGCCGCACAGCGGCGACGTGGCCGGTCATGGTGACGTCCCGCCCCCAGTCGCCCACCGTCACGCGGCCGTGGTCGTCGATGACCACCGAGGCCTGCCCGTCCACGAGCGGTTCCCCCGTCCGTCCGTCGAGGTAGAACCCGCCGGTGATGTCCTGGAACTTCCAGCCGGAGTTGAAGGTGGCGACGAGCGCCGGGACGTCGGAGGAGGGCACCTGGGCGCTGCCCGGCCAGCCGGGCCCGCCGGGTTGCATCGAGCCGGCGACCAGGTGTGCCGCGGTGTCGCCGGATCGCATCCAGGCCGCGCCGACGACGACGCTCGGATGAGATCCGTCCGGCCGGAGGAACGTCGTGTAGATGGCGGGCCGGCCCCCCGAGTCGGTCCGGCCCGGCGACCAGTCCCCTTCTCCCGCCACGGGCTCCGCGCCGGCCAGCGGCGCGACCGCAGGAGGCCCGGCCACACCGGCCGGCTGCGTGGGTGCGAGCGCCGTGTCGGGCAGTGCTGCGTCTTCAGGGGCCACCCCGGACGGCTCGTGGCGCGAGTAGTACCAGTTCTCCATCCAGTTGACGACGGGCGCTCCGCCGTGGTCTCTCACCCACTCCACGGTGCGCTCCTCCCAGCTGCCACCCCCCGGAGCCGTCATGGCCCGCTCGAACGAGATCGCCGGCAGGAGCAGGAGCGCCGCCAGCGCGAGGCCGAGGAGACGCCGCCACCGGCGGGCGCGCCGCCCCGTCGCCGGTCCGTCCGATCCCGCGGGCACGTCGGCCGGTCTCTGGTCCAGCATGGTCATGCTGCATCTCCCTGCCGTCGTGCTCCCGCTCGGCGACCTCGCGGGAGGCCCGCGCCCTGGAGTGGGTTCGCGCCCGAGCCTCGGCTCCGGAGGCTGGGACGACGTTGAAACGGCCTGTGCGTGCGCTGTGAGGCCGGTGATCCGGCACCAGCCAGCGGGGATGCGCATCCAGCTGGGCGGCGAGGAGCTCGAGGAGGACGCCGGTGGCCCCTCCCCTCCGCGCCCAGTCCCTCCCCTCGGGGACCTCACCTGGCTGCTGGGCGCTCCCACGAAGCTGCCAGGCCCCGAAGCCGCTCAGGCCTGACGGCGAGTGGCGGATGCGCCGGTGCCACCGGCCTTCGCCGACGTTCAGGCGCTGTACAGGACCGGGTGCCGATGCTGGCGGGCATGACGAGAGCTCCCCAGGTACCGACCGGTCGGGCGTTGCTGAACAAGGTCCCCGAGGTCACGGTCTTCTTCTGGATCATCAAGGTCCTGGCCACGACCGTCGGCGAGACGGCCGCGGACTTCCTCGCCGACAACGTGGGCCTCGGCCTCGGCGGCACCACCGTCGTGATGACCGCCGTCTTCCTGGCGGTGCTCGTCTGGCAGTTCCGCACCCGCCGCTACATCCCGGCCGTGTACTGGCTCACCGTCGTGCTGATCAGCGTCGTCGGCACCTTGCTCACCGACAACCTCACCGACGCCCTCGGCGTGCCGCTCGGGGTCAGCACGGTCGTCTTCTCCGTCGCGCTCGCGGTCACGTTCGCCGTCTGGTTCCGGTTCGAGCACACGTTGTCGATCCACAGCATCGTCACGTTCCGCCGCGAGGCCTTCTACTGGCTCGCCGTCCTCATGACCTTCGCCCTCGGCACGGCCGTCGGCGACCTCGTCGACGAGCAGTTCGGCGTCGGCTACTGGGCCACCGCGCTGATCGTCGCCCTGCTCATCGCCGCCGTCGCGGTCAGCCACCTGGTCTTCCGCGCCAACGCGGTGCTCACGTTCTGGATCGCCTACGTCCTCACCCGACCCCTGGGCGCGTCCCTCGGCGACGGCCTCTCCCAGCCCCGCGAGGACGGCGGGCTGGGACTCGGCACCACCTGGACCAGCTTCGTCTTCCTGGTCGCCATCGTGGCGATCGTCGCCTACCTCACCGTGTCGGGGCGCGACCGGACCGAGGCCCGGGGCGAGGTCGCTGCGTGACCTGGCTGCAGGCAGTCGTCCTCGGCATCGTGGAGGGGCTGACCGAGTTCCTGCCCGTGTCCAGCACGGGCCACCTCACCGTCGTCGAGCGGTTGATGGGCCTCTCGACGGACGACGACGGGGTCACTGCGTTCACCGCGATCGTGCAGGTGGGCGCGATCCTCGCGGTCATCGGCTACTTCCGCCGCGACATCGGGCGGCTGATCACCGGCTTCGTGCGCGGCCTGCGGAGCCCGTCGGCCCGCCGCGGACCGGCCTGGCGGGAGGCCTGCGTGGTGGTCGTCGGCTCCGTGCCGATCGGGGTGGTCGGGCTGCTCACCCGGCATCTCGTCTCCGGGCCGCTGCGCAGTCTCTGGGTCGTCGCCGTCGCCCTCATCGCCTGGAGCGCGGTCATGGTGCTGGCCGAGCGGGTCGGCCGGCAGGACCGCCCGGAGTCCTCGGTCGGGCTCCGGGACGCCGTCGTGATGGGCGCTGTCCAGTGCGTCGCCCTCGTCCCCGGCGTCTCCCGCTCCGGGGCGACCATCAGCGCCGGACTGTTCCGCGGACTGGACCGGGTCGCCGCGACCCGCATCTCGTTCCTGCTGTCGATCCCTGCCCTGCTCGCCGCCGGAGGCCTCGAGGCCGTCTCCGAGGGCGGGGCGGTCGCCGACAGTGTCGGCTGGGGGCCGACGCTGCTGGCCACGCTGGTGAGCCTGCTCGTGGGTTACGCGTCCATCGCCTGGTTGCTGCGCCTGGTCGCGGGCCACCCCATCACCGTGTTCGTTCCCTACCGGATCGCGCTGGGGGTGTCCCTGGTCATCGCCCTGGCCACGGGCGCCGTCGCGACCACCTGACCACCGCTCCTCCCACGGACCGGGAACGGCCCCAGCAGCCTCGGCGCCGGCTGCTGGGGCCGCAGAGCGGTCAGACCCGGTGGCCGCTGCGCCGCCCGGTCACCGTCGCCGCGATGACCACGAGGACGGCCGCGACGATGATGCTGATGATCCAGCGGATCCAGTCGATGCCCTTGGTCTCGTCGACGCCCAGGGCGGCAGCGAGGTAGTAGCCGATCAGGACGCCGGCGATCCCGCAGACCACGGTCAGCCACAGCGGGATGTTGTCCCGGTTGCCGGGAGCGACGAACTTGCCGAGCAGGCCGATGATGATGCCCGCGACGATGACTCCGATGATCTCCACGATGGCGCCTTCCGTTCGGTGGCCGGTGGACGGACGCGCCTGCTGTACCCCGGAACACCCACCGGAGTAACAGCCCGCCGAGCGGCTCTCCCGGGGAGGCACCTGCGCCTAGGCTCGGCCTGCCCATCGAGGGCGACGACCGAGGGAGCTCGACATGGCGATCGCCGACCACGGACTGCAGACCGGCGACACCGGCATGGCCTCGATCGGGGCGCTGGCCTTCGGACCGGACGACGTCCTCTTCGCCGCCGACTACCAGGGGGCCCGCGTGGTCGCCCTCGACGTCGCCGACCCGTCGACGGCCGCGGCGACCGACCCGCTCGACCTGACCGACCTCGACGGCGCGCTCGCCGCCTACCTCGGCTGCGAGCGGGCGGACGTGGCGCTGCGCGACCTGGCCGTCCACCCCCGCACCGGCAACGTCTACCTCTCGGTGATGCGCGGCAGCGGAACCGCCGGCCAGCCGGTGCTCGTCCGTCTCGACCGCGCCGACGGCAGCCTGAGCGACGTCCCGCTCGACGCCGTCGCCCACGCGACCGCCGAGCTGGCCGACGCCCCCGCCGTGGACGACGAGCTCAAGGACGTCTGGCTGGGCGAGGGCGAGGGGCGCGAGTACAACGGCCGGGTCATCCGCGCCACGCGCGTCCCGGCCCGTCTGTCGGCGATCACCGACCTGGCCTACGTGGACGGCGCGGTGCTGGTGGCGGGCCTCTCCGACGAGGAGTTCGCCTCGACGCTGCGCCGGATCCCCTACCCGTTCGACGGCCGGCAGGCCGCCAGCGGGCTGGAGATCTTCCACGTGTCGCACGGCGCGTGGGAGACGGCAGCGCCGATCCGCAGGTTCGTGCCCCACTCCGGCGGCATCCTCGCCAGTTACACCTGCACCCCGCTGGTCCACTTCCCGATGGCCGACCTCGCCGCCGGCGGTCGCGTCACCGGCCGCACCGTCGCCGAGCTCGGCTGGGGCAACCAGCCCCTCGGCATGGTCGCCTTCGAGCAGGACGGCGCCGAGCAGCTGCTCGTCTCGCACACCGCGTACCCGCTGATGAAGATCGCCTGCGCCGACATCGACCGCCAGGAGGCCCTCACCGAGCCGAAGGAGCCCCTCGGGGTGCCGCGCACCGAGGAGGACGTCCTCGGCGTCTCCCTGATGGCGGCCCTCGACGACCAGCACGTCCTCGTCGTGCAGGCCGACGACGCGGGGGTCCGGTCCCTCCGCTCGCTGAAGACCGCCTCCCTCTAGCGCGCGTGGAGGTCGGCTGGGGGGAACGGCGGGGGGACGTCGTCCTCATGGTCCGCGGCCCGGCCGTGGGTCTGCGCGTCTACCCCGCCGACGCGCTCGGCGGGGACCGGACTCCCCGGCGCCAGCCCATGGCCGGTCGCTGGGAGACCGTGGACGGCGATGCCGTGTTCGTGCCGCGCTTCCCCTTCCTCCCGGGCACCGAGTACGCCGTGGTGACGGGGGACGACGGACCCGCGGCGGTCCTCCCCCGGATCCCGCGGCCCGGCACCGGGCAGACCTCCGTGGTCGCGATCGAGCCCGCCCTGGACGTCGTCCCCCGCAACCTCTTGCGCTTCGCCGTGCGGTTCTCCTCCCCGATGAGCGAGGGGTGGGCCGCCCGCGCGATCCGCCTGGAGCGGGCCGACGACGGAGCCGTCGTCCCCGGGGCGTTCCTGGGCATGGAGCCCGAGCTGTGGGACGCCGGGCGCCGGCGGCTGACCGTGCTGCTCGACCCGGCCCGGATCAAGCGTGGCCTGGCGCCACACCTCGAGGCCGGCTACCCGCTGACCGAGGGGGCGGACGTCCGCCTCGTGGTGGACGCCGGCTTCCGGGACGCCGAGGGCCGGGGGCTCAGCGCCGGGGCCGCCGCGACCTTCCGGGTGGGACCGGACCTGCGCGGCCGGGTGCGACCGGAGACGTGGTCGGTGTCCGCGCCGCGCGCCGGCACCCGGGAGCCGCTGCGGATCCGCTTCGACCGGCCGCTCGACCGTGCACTGACCGACCGGTGCCTGCGGGTCGACGAGCTACCGGGGGCAGGAAGCGCCGACGCCGACGGCCGGGGCTGGGCGTTCGTGCCCGACCGCCCGTGGGTGACCGGCGTCGTCCGCGTCGCCGTCGACCCGGCCCTGGAGGACGTCGCCGGCAACTCCGTCGCGCGGGTCTTCGACCGGGACCTGGCCGGCCCCGCCGACGACCCGCTCGGTGCGGCGGACGTCGTCGCCCTGACCGTCGTGGTCGGCCCGCGGTCCGACTGAGACCCGGCTCAGGCCTCGGCGATGCCGCGCACCAGCAGCGACACGGCCAGGAGCGTCATGACGGCGGCGATGACGCCGTCCAGCACCCGCCACGCGACCGGCCGGGCGAACACCGGCCGCAGCAGCCGTGCGCCGAAGCCGAGCCCGGTGAACCACACGATGCTGCCGATGCCGGCACCGACGGCGAAGGCCCACCGCTGGTCGCCGTAGGTCGACGCGGTCGATCCCAGCAGCACCACGGTGTCCAGGTAGACGTGCGGGTTCAGCCAGGTCAGCGCCAGGCACGTGCCGACCGTGACCGCGAGCCCCGCCCCGATCCCCGCCGCGTCGGAGAGCAGCACGCCGGGCCGCAGCGCCCGCCGCGCCGCCAGCGCCCCGTACCCGAGCAGGAACGCGGCCCCGGCGAAGCACACCACCGGCACCAGCCACGACACCCGCTCCAGCACCTCCCCGGCCCCGAGCACGCCGGCGAAGATCAGCGCGAGGTCCGACAGCGCGCACACCGCCACCACCGCCGCGACGTGCTCCAGCCGCAGCCCCTGCCGGAGCACGAACGCGTTCTGCGCACCGATGGCGACGATCAGCCCGAGGCCGAGGGCGAGTCCGGAGACGGCGGCCAGCAGCGCCGCGGAGGTCAACACGTCTCGACGCTAGGAAGACTCTGATCACCGGTCCAGCTAAAGATATTGATGGTTCGTTAGCGTTGCTGTTCATGGACCTCGACCTCGGCCAGTTGCGCGCACTCGACGCCACCGTCCGCGAGGGCACGCTCGAGGCGGCCGCCCGCGCCCTGCACGTCACGCCGTCGGCGATCAGCCAGCGGTTGCGCGCACTCGAAGTCAGCACCGGCCGGATCCTGCTCGTGCGCTCCAAGCCGGTGCAGGTCACCGAGTCCGGTCAGGCCGTGCTCCGGCTCGCCCGCCAGATCGACGTCCTCACCGCCGACGTGACCCGGGAACTCGGGGACGAACCCGTCGACGTGCCGACGCTGCCCGTCGCGGTCAACGCCGACTCGATGGCCACCTGGGTGCTGCCGGCGCTGGCGCCCCTGGCCGGCGAGGTCGCGCTCGACCTGCACCGCGAGGACCAGGAGCACACCAGCGCCCTGCTCCGCGCCGGCACCGTCATGGCGGCGGTCACCGCCCAGGCCGACCCGGTGCCCGGCTGCACCTCCACCCGGCTCGGGTCCATGCGCTACCGGCCGATGGCCACCCCCGAGTTCGCCGCACGCTGGTTCCCCGACGGCCCGACGCCCGAGGCCCTGGCGCGAGCTCCCGTCGTCGTCTTCGACCGCAAGGACGACCTCCAGCACCGCTATCTGTCCGCCCGCGCCGTCCCCGGGATCCCGCCGGCGACCTACGTGCCGGCGTCGGCGGACTTCGTCGCGGCGGTCGCCCTGGGCCTGGGCTGGGGCATGGTGCCGGACCTGCAGGCCGGGGATCTCCACCTCGTCGAGCTCGACCCGGCCGGCACGGTCGACGTCGTCCTGTACTGGCAGCAGTGGAAGCTCCGCTCGGCGACGCTCGACCGCGTCCGCGAGGCGGTCCTGGCCGGCGCGGCTCGCGCGCTGGACCCGGCGGATCCCGGGGCCCGGGCGTAACCGCGCGCGGAGCGGGCACCCCTGATCCCATGTCCTCGCCGAAGCCCGGAGCCCCCGACCAGGGCGCCTCCCCGACCGTCCGGCTGGACCGCCCGCCGCCGCTCGCCGCCGAGCCGGCGTCCCCGCCGCCTTCCCTGCCTGCCCGACCCGGCCACCCCGACGACATGTCGACCGTCGGGCTCCCCCGGCCGACGTCGAACTCCCGGCACCGCACATTCGAGTTCGGCGTCCCGGAACCGGTGAAGGTGACCGTCACCGCGCGGCCCCGCCGTCAGCGCCGCTTCTCGACCTGGCCGTGGATCGTCGGGGTGCTGCTCGCGCTGCTCGTCCTGGCGGCGGTGCTCGTCGGCATGCTCCTGGGCGGCTCGACGATCGACGACCCCCGCCTCGACGGCCCGGGCGACGCCGGGCTGCCCGGCGCGAGCAGCACCGCGCCGGGCAGCTAGACGACGACCGAGAGCAGCAGCACCCCGAGCAGCCCGACGACGGAGATGACCGTCTCCATCACCGACCAGCTCTTGATCGTCTCGCCGACCGTCATCCCGAAGTACTCCTTCACCAGCCAGAAGCCGGCGTCGTTGACGTGCGAGAAGAACAGCGAGCCGGCGCCGACGGCCAGCGCCAGGAGGGCGACCGTCGGGCTGTCCAGGCCCTCGGCGAGCGGCGCGACGATGCCGGCCGCGGTGATGGTGGCGACCGTGGCCGAGCCAGTGGCCAGCCGGATGCCGACCGCGACCAACCAGCCCAGGATGAGCGGGGACAGGTTCGCGCCGTCGGCCCAGTCGGCGATCAGGTCGCCGATCCCGGAGTCGACCAGCAGCTGCTTGAACCCGCCGCCCGCGGCGACGATGAGCAGGATCCCCGCGATCGCCGGCAGCGCCCCACCGGTGATGCTGTTGATCTTCTCGCGGCCGAACCCGACCGCCGTCCCGAGCGTGAACATCGCCAGGACGAGCCCGATGAGCAGCGCCACGGACGGGTTGCCGAGGACGTCAGTGACCTTCTGCAGACCGTTCTCCGGGTCGTCGATCGTGAGCTCGACGACGGCCCGCATCAGCATGAGCACGATCGGCACGAGGATCGTGCCCACGGTGACGCCGAAGCTCGGCTGCCGGTCCGGGCCCTCCTCCCCGACGTCGCCGGAGTCCCCCGGCTGGCCCAGGTCGAGGCCGTCGTCGTCGGGACCGGAACCGGCCGAGCCGGTGGTGCCCGTCTCGCGGGCTCCGACGGCGGCCGGGATCAGCGGAGCCGGGTGGTCGATCGCGACCCGGGCGGAGATGAAGGAGCCGAACAGCGGCCCGGCGATGATCACCGATGGGATCGCCACGATCAGGCCGAAGAGCAGCACGAGGCCGAGGTCGGCGTCCAGGCTGGAGATGGCGACGAGCGGGCCCGGGTGCGGCGGGACGAAGCCGTGCAGCACGGAGAGCCCGGCCAGCGCGGGGATGCCCACGCGCAGCACCGGCTGGTTGCTGCGCCGGGCCACGAGCAGCACGATCGGGATGAGCAGCACGACGCCGATCTCGAAGAACAACGGGATGCCGATGAGCGCGGCCACGCCGGCCATCGCCCACGGCAGCCGGCCGGCGCTCACCCGGTCCACGACCCGGGTCACGATGCCGTCGGCGCCGCCGGAGTGGGTGAGCAGCCCGCCGATCATGGCGCCCAGCGCGATCAGCAGCCCGACGCTGCCGGTGGTCGCGCCGAGCCCCGTGGTGAAGCTGGTGATGATGTCGGCCGCGCTCACGCCGGCGACGACGCCGAGCACCGCCGACCCGATGATCAGCGAGACGAACGGGTGCACCTTCAGCACGGTGATCAACAGGACGACGGCCGCGATGCCGAGCAGCGCGGCGAGGATGAGCTGGGTGTCGTTGCTGGTGTGCGACACGGTGTCGGCGAGGACCGTCACGACTGCGGCTCCTGGGTGGGCACGGGCGACTCGCGCTCGCTGCTGAGCGCGCTGATCACGGAGGCGGCGACGTCCGCGGCCGCGCCGGCCCCGGAGATGGCGGCGCCGGGCTCGTCGGGCTCCAGCTGTTCCAGCGTGGCCAGCTGGCTGTCCAGCAGGGACGGCGGCATGTAGTGGCCCTGTCGCTGCTCGACCCGGCCGCGGATCAGGTCGGGGTCGGCGGTGACGTGCGCGAACCACACCGACGGGTGGCCGTCGCGGAGCAGGTCCCGGTAGGAGCGCTTGAGCGCCGAGCAGGTGACGACGACGGAGGTGCCCGCCGCCTCGTGCTCGCCGATCCACTCCGCGAGCCGGCGCAGCCACGGCCAGCGGTCGTCGTCGTCGAGGGGGGTGCCGGCGCGCATCTTCTCGACGTTCGCCGGTGGGTGGAACTCGTCGCCCTCGGCGAACTGCCAGCCCAGGCGTGACACGAGCTCGGCGGCGACGGTGGACTTGCCGGAGCCGGACACCCCCATCACGACGATCGTGGTGGTACCGGGTCGTGCGGTCTGCTCCGCCATGATCGCGACGCTATTCCGGCTCCCGACCAGCGGCGACCCGAGCACCAGCGCGTCCCGGCGGCCGTCTGCGAATTCCCTGGGAGGTGCCTCCTACGCTGCCCGGAGGAGCGAGGTCCAGCTCGACGGCTCGGAGGAGGTGCCCGCTGACCGGGACGGCCGTGGTGGTGGCGCTCGCCGCAGCAGTCGCGTTCGGCTGGTCGACGGCCCTCATGCACCACGGCGCCTCGGGCACACCGGAGGACGCCGGAGGCCTGCTCGGTCTCCTCCGGCACATCGTCCGCCAGTGGCGCTGGTGGCTGGGCATGGCCGCGAGCCTGGGCGGCCTGGCGCTGCACGCCCTGGCGCTGCACGTCGGGACCATCGCCCTGGTGCAGCCGCTCGTGGTCACCGGCCTGGTCTTCGCCTTCCTCTTCCGCTCGGCGCTGGACCGTCGCCTGCCCTCGCGGCGGACCATGCGGTGGGTGCTGCTGACGGCGGCCGGCCTGACGGTCTTCCTGCTCGCGGCCCGCGCGGAGTCCGGCAGCGACTCGCTGGACACCAGCCGGGCCGCCGTCCTCCTGGTCCTCGGCGGCGCCGCGGTCACCGCGGGATGGGTGGCGGCGCTGCGCGTCCCCCGGCATGCCGGTCTGCTCCTGGGCGCCGCCGCGGGCGTCGTCTACGGGCTCGTGGCCGGCACCCTGAAGGCGACGTCGGACACCGCGAGCTCCGGGCTCGGGACCATGTTCACGTCGTGGCCGGTGTACGTGCTCGCCGTCCTCGGGGTGGCCGGGTTCCTGCTGAACCAGCAGGCCTACCGGCGGGCGCCGCTGTCCCGCTCCGCGCCCGCGGCCAACACCGTCAACCCCGTCGTGGCGCTCGTCTTCGGCGTCGTCGCGTTCGGCGAGACGACGTCGGGGAGCGCCGCCGCCATCACCGCCGAGGTCCTCGGCCTGATCGGCATCCTGGCCGGCGTGTTCCTCCTCGCCCGCACCGACGAGGTGGCCGCGGCATCGTGATCGGGGACCTGGTGCGGCGGTGGACCCGTCGCCTCGTGATGTGGCGGATCCGGCGACGGGGCATCGACCTGTCGAACATCCCCTTCCTCCCGGACTCGGCGAGGGCCGCGTTGCAGCGCACCGGCACCGAACCGGTGCCGCGCATCGCGGAGCTCCGGTCGACCGAGCCGCTGCACGTGCTGGACCTGCCCTTCGGCTTCGCCAGCCACCTGGTCACCGGCTACGAGCAGACCCGCGCCGTCCTCGCCGACCAGCACAGCTACAGCAACGACATCCGGCACCTCTTCGGCGCCGGCGACGGCCCCACCGCCGACGACATCGGCGGCCTGGGCTTCACCGACCCGCCCCTGCACACCCGGCTGCGCAAGATCGTGGCGCCGGAGTTCACGATGCGCCGCCTGGCCCGGCTCGAGCCCGCGATCGCCGAGATCACGGCGCGGCGGCTCGACGCGCTGGAGGCCGCCGGGCCCACGGCCGACCTCGCCCGGGAGGTCTCCTTCCCGGTCCCCTTCGAGACGATCAGCGAGCTGCTGGGGCTGGACTACGCCGACCGGGACGCGTTCGCGCGGCTCGGCGGGGCGCGCTTCGACGCCACCGGCGGCGGCGCGGCGGCCTTCGGCGCGGTCTCGGCGCAGCGGTCGTTCCTCTTCGAGGCGGTACGGCACCAGCGCAAGGAGCCGGGACCGGGCCTGCTGGGGCAGATCATCCGCGACGAGGGCGACCTCATCTCCGACGCCGACCTCGCCGGCCTGGCCGACGGCATCTTCACCGGCGGCTACGAGACGACCGCGGGGATGATCTCGCTGGGCACGCTCGTCCTGCTGCGCGATCCGGAGCACGCCGCCCTGGTCCGCGACGGGTCACGTCAGGACGTCGACCGGGCGGTGGAGGAGCTGCTCCGCTACCTCTCGGTCGTCCAGGTCTCCTTCCCCCGCTTCGCCAAGCGGGACATGGACCTGCAGGGACGGCGGCTCGCGGCGGGGGACGCCGTGATGGCCTCGATCAGCGGCGCCAACCGCGACCCCGCGTGGGCCGGGGCGGACGCCGACCGGTTCGACCCCTTCCGGGTCCCGCGGAGCGGCCACCTGGCCTTCGGGCACGGTGCGCACCGGTGCATCGGCGCCGAGCTCGCGCGGATGGAGCTGCGCATCGTGCTCCCCGCCCTGCTCCGCCGGTTCCCCGACCTCGCCCTCGCCGTCCCCGAACAGGACCTCCGCTTCCGGCAGCTGTCCTTCGTCTTCGGGGTCGCCGAGCTGCCCGTCACCCTGCACCGGCGGTAGCGACCGCTCCCGGCTGCCACGATGGGCCGATGTGCACCGTCGTCGTCCGCAGGTCCGAGGGACGGCCGGTGCAGATCCTGGCCATCCGCGACGAGTCCACCGCCCGCGAGTTCGACGACCCGGGCCCGTGGTGGCCCGACTTCCCCGGTGTCGTCGGGGGCCGTGACCGCACCGCCGGCGGCTCCTGGTGCGCGACGGACGTCGCCACCGGGACGACGGCGCTGGTGGTCAACCGGCCCGCCAAGCGCGAGGCCGAGCCGGGGGCTCCCAGCCGCGGGGTCCTCCCCCTCCTGGGGGCCCGGCACGGCGCCGACTGGCCGGAGCACGTCGACGTGCACGGGATGGCCAGCTTCGCGCTCCTCCTCGTGACGCCGGACCGAGCGGTGACCTGGGACTTCGACGGCACCGAGCTGACCGTCACCGAGCACCCGCCCGGCACCCACATGCTCACCTCCGGCGGGCCCGAGGACCGCAAGGCCGACCGCTTCCTCGCCGCCTTCGCCGCGGCCGGCTGGACCGACGGCTGGCGCTCGATCGTCGCGTCGAACCCGCCGCGGGACGATCCCGGCGCCCTCCTCGTCCGGCACGAGGAGGACGGCAAGGTCTGGGCCACGGTCTTCGCGGAGCTGATCGAGGCGCGACCGGGCGCGCTGCACCTGGAGCACAGCCGCACCCCGTGGGTGGACGGGGCCTGGCAGACGCTGGACGCATGACGACGGTCGTCCTCCTCGAGGGCCGCAGCGACGTGGCGGCCGTCGCCGCGGTCGCGGGTGCTCACGGCCTGGCCGCGACCGGGTACCGGCTGGTCGACATGGGCGGCGTCACGGGCATCCGCCGCTCGCTGGCTGCGCTGCGCGCCGAGGCGGGGCCGGTCCGGGTGCTCGGGATGTGCGACGCCGGCGAGGTGTCGGTGGTGGTCCGGGCGCTGTCCGACGAGGGCGTGCGCGACGAGGCGGACCTGGCCGGGCACGGCTTCACCGTCTGCCGGGCCGACCTGGAGGAGGAGCTGATCCGCGCGCTCGGCCCGGAGCGGGTGCTCGGTGTGCTGGACCGGCTGGGCCTCTCGGTGCGGCTCGCCGTCCTGCAGAACCAGCCGGCCTGGCGCGGCCGTCCGCTGACCGACCAGCTGCACCGGTTCGCCGGCACGACGGCCGGCCGCAAGGAACTGCTGGCCGGCGCGCTGGCCGCCGAGCTGACCCCCGACGAGGTCCCCGCTCCCCTGCGCGACCTGGTGACGTGGATGGCGGACGATCGGGTCGCGCCCGCCTGATCCGCGGTGGGGCGGGGTAGGAGGCCGGCATGTCCGACTTCGAGGTCACCGCTCTCGTCCTGGCCGAGCACGAGATCTTCCGCCGGGACTTCGGCGCACTGGAGGACCTCGACGGCGAGGAACTGGCCGAGGCCTGGACCGCCCTGGCCGCGCGGCTCGAGGTGCACGCCGTCGCCGAGGAGCAGCTGTTCTACCCGCTGCTGGCCCAGGAGGCCGACGGCGAGCAGACGACGGCCGACGGCGTGCACGACCACAACGCGATCCGACACGCGGCGGCCGCGGTCGACGAGCAGGAGGCCGGCAGCGATGCCTGGTGGGAGGCGGTGCGCACCACCCGGCAGGTCAACGCCGACCACATGGCCGAGGAGGAGACGGACTTCTTCCCGCCGTTCGAGGACGCGGTCGACGACGAGCAGCGGGAGGCCCTCGGCATGCGGTGGCTGGCCTTCCACGACGAGCACGAGGAGGCCGACGGGCTGTCCGGCGACGACGCGCGGGTGGCCGAGGTGGTCGCGACCGAGGTCCCGGAGGGCGACCCCTCGGCCGCCTAGCTCCCCAGTGCCGTGTTGAGGCGGGCGGCCTGCCGGGTCAGGTGGTCGCGCTCGGCGGTGTCGGTCGCCCTGGTCGCGGCATCGGCGTAGAGCCGTGCCGCCGTCGCGAGGTCGCCGGCCCGCTCCTGCAGGTGCGCGGCCACCGCGGCGTACCGCGGCAGGGAGGGGTCGAGCTCCGCGAGCGCGGCCAGGCCGGCGTGCGGGCCGTCGGCCTCCCCCACGGCCACCGCGCGGTTGAGCCGCACCACCGGGCTGCCGGTCAGCCGCACGAGCTCGTCGTACCACTCGACGATCTGCACCCAGTCGGTCTCCTCGGCGGTGCGCGCATCGGCGTGCAGCGCCGCGATCGCCGCCTGGGCCTGGTACTCCCCCAGCCGGTCGCGCGAGAGCGCCGTCTGCAGGATCTGCACCCCCTCGGCGATCGCGGCGGTGTCCCAGCGGCTGCGGTCCTGCTCCGCCAGCGGCACGAGACTGCCGTCGGGCGCCGTCCGGGCCGCGCGCCGGGCCGCGTGCAGCAGCATCAGCGCGAGCAGCCCGGCGACCTCGGGGTGGTCGATGGCCTCCGTGAGCTGGCGGGTCAGCCGGATCGCCTCGGCGACCAGGTCGACGTCGCCGGAGTAGCCCTGGTTGAACACCAGGTAGAGCGTGCGCAGCACGGTGCCGACGTCGCCCGGCTGGTCCAGCCGCTGGTCGGCGACGGTCCGCTTCGCCCGGCTGATCCGCTGCGCCATCGTCGCCTCAGGCACCAGGTAGGCCTCGGCGATCTGCCGGGTCGTCAGCCCGCCGACGGCGCGCAGCGTCAGTGCCACCGCCGACGACGGCGACAGCGACGGGTGCGCGCAGAGGAAGTACAGGTGCAGCGAGTCGTCGGTGTCGGGCACCGGGCCGGGCTCCGGCTCGACGTCGACGACGTCCTCGCGCCGGCGGCGCGCCGCCTCCGAGCGGGTGGCGTCGAGGAACCGGCGCCACGCCACGGTCACCAGCCACCCGCGTGGGTCCCGCGGCGGGTCGGCCGGCCAGGTCCGGACCGCCTCGACCAGCGCCTCCTGGACGGCGTCCTCGGCCGCCGCGAAGTCGGCTCCGCGGCGGACGAGGACGCCCAGCACGCCCGGGACGAGGCCCCTCAGCAGGGCCTCGTCGAGCGGGACGGTCACTCCGAGACGAGGGAGGGCTCGCCGTAGAGCGGGCGGACCTCGAGCCACTCGTGGATCGGCTTGCTGTCCTTGCCCGGCGCGGCCGACAGCTCACCGGCCAGTTCGATCGCCCGCTCGGGGGTGTCGACGTCGATGATCATGTAGCCGGCGATCAGGTCCTTCGTCTCGGCGAACGGGCCGTCGGTGACCGGCGGGCGGCCCTCGCCGTCGTACCGGACCCACATCCCCTCGGGCGCCAGCGCGTTCTCCCCCACGAACTCGCCGTTCTCCCGCAACCGGTCGGCGAAGTCGTTCATGTACTGGATGTGCGCCGTGACCTCCTCCGGCGTCCAGTGGTCCATCGACACGTTGTTCACCGCAGCCGGTGCGCCGCGGTAGTGCTTGAGCAGCAGGTACTTGGCCATGTCTCTCTCCTCGGTCTCGGCGCCCATCCTGGCGCCACACCCCTGGGACGGAGCCGGCTGCCGGTTCTCGACATCCCCGGCCGGCCGATCTCAGGAGTTTCTGAGGACGACGAGCTGCTGGGTCGCCCGAGTCATGGCCACGTAGCGGTCCACCGCCCCCTCGATGCCGGTGCCGAACGACTCCGGGTCCACGAGGACGACGAGGTCGAACTCCAGCCCCTTCGCCAGGACCGGCGTCAGCGACCGCACCCGCGCCGACCCGGCGGACGCCGGTGCGCCGATCACGCAGGCGATCCCGTCGGTGTGCGTGGCCAGCCAGTCGGCGACGACGGCGTCGAGGTCCGAGGCCGACCCGTGCCGCACCGGCAGACCGCTGCTCCGGATCGACATCGGCACGTTCGCGTCCGGCAGCGCCGCCCGGATCACCGGCTCGGCCTCGGCCATGACCGCCGCCGGCGTCCGGTAGTTCACCGTCAGCGACGCCAGCCGCACGTCCGCCAGCCCGACCCGCGCCAGCCGCTCCTCCCACGACTCGGCGAACCCGTGCCGGGCCTGCGCCCGGTCCCCGACGACCGTGAAGCTCCGCGAGGGACACCGCAGCAGCAGCATCTGCCACTCGGCGTCGGTCAGCTCCTGCGCCTCGTCCACGACGACGTGCGCGAACGGGCCGGCCAGCAGGTCCGGCTCGGCGGTCGGCAGCGCCGCCTCGTCCACGAGCGCCGCGCGCAGGTCCTGCCCGCGCAGCATCGCCATCACCTTCATGTCGGAGTCGTCGGTGGTGAGGAGGTCGGCCACGACGTCGGCCATCCGGGCGCGTTCGGCGGCGGTTCCGGCCTCCTGCCGGCGCCGGCGCCGCGACACCTCCGGATCCCCGAGTCGCTGCCGGGCCGCGTCGAGCAGCGGCAGGTCCGACGCCGTCCAGGCACCAGGTTCCGGGCGCTGGAGGAGCGCGACCTCGTCCGAGGACAGCCACGGCGCGCACCGGCGCAGGTAGGCGGGCACCGACCACAGGTCGCCGACGAGGTCGGCCGGCTCGATCAGCGGCCAGGCGCGGCCGAACTCCCGCAGCAGGTCACGGTTCCCGGCCAGCGACCGCCGGTACACCTCGTCCGGGTCGGCCGCGGCGATCCCGTAGGCGTCGAACTCCCCCTCCGCGTCGGCGGGCTCGTCGTCGGCGTCCCGGAGCTGGTCCACGACGATGCCCAGCAGCGCGTTCCACACCTGGTCGCGGGCCTCGTTGTGCTGCGCCCCGGGGTCGCGGGCGTCGAAGGCCTCGGCCCAGTCGCCGGCGTCGAGGACGACGGTCCCCCACGGCGTGACCACCTCGGTGGGCCCGGTCGGGGGCACCTCGTACAGCGCCACCGCCGGCTCGACGGCGGCGACCATCCGCGCGTCGGCCTTGAGCCGGGCGACCGCCGGGTCGGACTCGGCGCCCGCCGTCCGCCCCTGCGGGACCAGGTCGCGCAGCGTGCAGGTCAGCACGCCGTCCTCCCCCAGGCTGGGCAGGACGTCGGAGACGTAGGCCAGGTACGGCTCGTGCGGGCCGACGAACAGCACGCGGCCGCGGCGCGAGCCCAGCCGCGGATCGGAGTAGAGCAGGTAGGCGGTGCGGTGCAGGGCGACGACGGTCTTGCCGGTGCCCGGACCACCGTCGACGACGAGCGCGCCGCCGGAACCGGCACGGATGATCGCGTCCTGGTCGGCCTGGATCGTGCCGAGGACGTCGCGCATCCGGGGCGACCGGTCGGCGCCCAGGCTGGCGATGAACGCCGACTGGTCGTCGAGTGCGGCGTGCCCCTCCAGCCCGTCGGGGGTGAACACCTCGTCCCAGTAGTCGGTGATCCGGCCGCGGGTCCAGCGGTACCGGCGGCGGCTGACCAGCCCCGTGGGGTCGGCGTGCGTCGCGCCGAAGAAGGGCGCCGCGGCCGGCGACCGCCAGTCCAGCAGCAGCCGCCGTCCCGAGGCGTCGGTCAGCCCGAGCCGGCCGACGTACACCGCCTCGCCGTCCTCGCGGACCATCCGGCCGAGGCAGAGGTCCAGGCCGAAACGGCGCAGGGTGCGCAGCCGCGAGGTCAGCCGGTGCACCTCGAGGTCGCGGTCGAGGGCCTCCTGGCCGGTGCCGCCGGGGGCGCGGCGCTCGATGGCGAGGCGTTCGGAGAGGTCGGCGATCGACTGCTCGAGGCTGTCGGCGATGGTCGCGAAGTGCTGCTCGTCGGCGCCGATCAGCGCCGGATCGGCCTTGCGGGAGAGCTCGTCGGGGAGGGCGAAAGCGCTGGTCAGAGGCTGCACGATGGGCGAGTGTGAGCCCGGACCGGGGTCTTGCCGCAAGCCCCCCGGTGCGCTATACGTTGAAGTGGGAAGAAGGCGTTGCCTCTCCCGTCCCCCTCGCACATGACGGCCCCCGGCCCTGCCCGGCGGTCCGGACAGGGCTTCGGGACGTCGGTCAGGCGAGTGCCGGCTCGACGTCGACCAGACCGCCGCGGATGCCCTCGCGGAGTTCCGGGCCGTCCTCGTGGCCGTGCTTGGCGACGGCGTGCGCCACTGCCGCGTCGAGGACCTCGTCCTCCTCGCCGGCGATCGTCAGGGTGCAGTTGATGTCGCTGGGCATCGTGCGGCAGTCGACCATCTTGCGGGCCATGTGCGTGCCTTCCGTGCGGGCCGGTGGCGGGTGGCACCGGCCGTGGTGCGTCGCCGGGCGAGGCGACAGGGGGTGGAGCGCGCCGCTGCCGGCGTCTCCGCGGGTGCGGTCAGCGGGCGTAGTTGCTCGCGCCGTACCAGTCCACGACGACGGCGGGTTCGTCGCCGACGACCCAGGCGTCGTGTCCCTGGGGCAGTGAGGTCAGGTCGCCGGGGCCGGCCTCGAACTCGGTGCCATCGGCCATGACGACGTGCACCCGGCCGCTGACGTGGTACTGCATGTGCGGGGCCTCGCACAGCTCGGTGCCGGCGATCGGTTTGACGTCGGTGGACCAGCGCCAGCCCGGCTCCAGGACCAGCCGGCCGATCTCGGCCCCGGCGAGCTTCAGGATCTCGGCCCGGCCGTGCGGGAACTGGCGCACCTCGTCCGGTTCGGCATAGGTGCGGTGCTCGGTGTTCTGGGTGGGCATCCTGTCTCCTCGCATCGGTGGATCCCCGTGGAGGTGCGGCCGCAGGGTCTATCCTGACTTGCACGTAAGTCAGTGCCCAGGGCCGGAGGTCCTCATGTCCGTCCGCGACGATGCCGATCCGGCGACGCGGAGTCGGGTGCTCGACGTCTCCGAGCGCCTCCTCCAGACCCGCGGGTACAACGGCTTCAGCTACGGCGACGTGGCCCGGGAGCTGGGCCTGACCCGGGCGGCGTTGCACTACCACTTCCCGAGCAAGGCAGAGCTCGGCCAGGCCCTCATCGAGCGCTACGCCGGCCGGTTCGCCGGCGCCCTCGCCGACCTCGACGCCACCGCCCCCGATGCGGCGCAGAAGCTGCGCGGCTACGTCGGCCTCTACACCGGCGTGCTCGACGGCGACCGCATGTGCCTGTGCGGGATGCTCGCCGCCGAGCACCGCACCCTGCCCGAGCCGCTCCGGCAGGCGGTCTGCGACTTCTTCGCCGCGAACACCACGTGGCTGCGCGCGGTTCTCGAGGAGGGCTGCGCCGACGGGAGCCTGCGGTGCCCCGGCACCGCCGAGGCGACGGCGACCATGGTGCTCGGCACGCTGGAGGGCGCCCTGCTCATCACCGCTCTGGACGGCGACGTCGCCCGCTTCACGGCGACGGCCGACCAACTGCTCGGCAGCCTGACGCCCGCGACGGTCTGAACTCCCGGTGCGGGTGGCCCGCCGCGGGTATCCGGGCGGGCATGGCAGTGCGCAACGCGGCGGTCGCCGCCGCGGACCGGTGGACCGACCCCGACGACGGCATCCGCTACCCGGCCGGCGAGGTGCACGCCTGGGAGCGCGGCCGCAACGAGACCGTCTGCGGGCTGTCGCTGAGCAGGTCCGGGCTCTCCCGCTTCCCGCACGTCACCTGGGCCGACGTGCAGCCGGACTCCGGCCGGCACGCCGAGGAGGTGCAGGCGGTCTGCCGTCGCTGCGCGGCCGGGATGGGCGCGCGCCGCGACGAGCGGGGCTGGACACGAACGAACCCCCGGCCCTGACGGGGTCAGCGCTTGGGCAGTTCCCGGCCGTCCGGCAGCCGGCGACCGCTCAGCAGCGCGACCAGCTCCCCGCTGTCCCCGCGGACGACGTCGCCGTCCCCCCGGCTCCACGGCGAGTCCGTGGCCTCCAGCCGCCGGCCGGCCGGGTCGACCCCGAACCAGGCGCCGTCCACGGCGTCGAGCTGCCGCAGGATCTCGGCCACGGCGTCGGCCGGCGCGACCGCCGGCCCGCCGAGCGCCACGGTGACGTCCAGCGAGTGGATGACGGCGTGGTTCAGCGCCCCGGCCGCGCCGCCGCCGGGCGGCTGCCAGGCGTGCAGCACCGGCGAGCGCAGCGCGGCCAGGTGCTCGGCGACCGGGAGGGAGGCGTCCCGGCCCGCCACGGTGTCCGACAGCACGCCGAAGTCCCCGCCGGCGGCCGCCATCTCGGCCCCGAACCGCTCGGGCGTGAGCCGCACCGGCATGGACACGTGCGCGACCACGTGCCGCACCTGCCAGCCGGCGCAGAGCGACGGGGCGTCCCAGACCCCGGCCGGCCCGGACTCGAGCACGTCGGCCAGGCCCCCGTACGTCCGGGCCACCCAGTCGCGGACCTGGTCGGCGTCCACGTCGTCGCTCATCGGGTTCTCTCCCTCGTCAGTGCGCCGGGACCTCGGCGCAACCAGGCAGACCTCCCGAGGCGGCAGAAGTCATCGCCCGGGGTCAGTCTCCGGTGACCACGCGCTCCAGCCGCTCCAGCGTCGCGGCGATCGTCGACTCGGGGATCAGCGGCATCCGGCCGGCCGAGCGGGCCTTGCGCTCCTCGCTCAGGCCGCTCCAGTCGAAGTAGGAGGTCACGTCGGCCGCCGACTCCCCGGCCGGCTCGACGAGGTACCCCCACACGTAGCCGATCGGCGGACGGCCGGGCGCGGTCACGTTCCACTCGAACTGCCGGTCCGGCACGTACGCGGTGACCGTGTTGAGCGTCCGGTACGCCGTCAGGCCGGGGATGTCGTTCAGCGGTGTCCGGTCCATGTCCATCTCGAAGGTGTCCCCGACGGCGGCCGGGCGGGCCCCGTCGGCGGCGACGAGCATCCCCGAGCCGTCGATCCGCACCTGCCCGGCGGGATCGGAGACGACCGCGAACACCGCGGCCGCCGGCGCCGGGATGCGCCGGGTCACCGACACGCGCTCAGCCACGAGCGGCCTCCGCGCTGCCGCGGAACAGCTCGCGGGCCTCGGCCGCGCCGTCCAGGTTCCGGTTCACCCGGCTCACCACCCTCCAGCCCGCCGGCCCACGCCGGAAGCGCCACTCGTTGGCCGACAGCCGGAAGACGACGAAGTGTCCCTCGGCCTCCCGCCACTGCACGTTCATCGCGTGGTTCCAGCCGTACGCCTCGTCGCCGGCGAGCTCCACGTGCAGCGGGGTCAGCACGTGCCCGGCGCCGGCGCGGATCAGGTCCTGGTGCCCTCCGGCGACCATGCCGGCGATCTCCTCGCGGCCGGTCCACACCGCGTAGGGCGGCGCGGCGTACACGCCGTCCTCCACCCAGAGCGCAGCCGCCGCCTCCGGGTCGCCGACGTCCACGGCCGGGCCGTACCGGGTCGCGAGCTGGGCGATCTCCTGCCGGTCTTCCAGCTCGCGCAGCCGCGCGGAGAGAGCGGCCACCTCGGCGCGGAGGTCCTCGCTCACGACGCGGCCACGAACTCGTGCCGGGCGCCCTGGAAGTCCGCCGGGTCGATGGCGAAGCCGCCGGAGACGCAGTTCTCGCGGGTCACACGGAGTCCCTTCTCCTCGAAGAACGCCTGGGCGCGGCCGAGGTCCTCGACCGCCCAGACCAGCGCGTACACGCCTGACGTCGGCGGCCGGATGAAGTCCGCCAGGACCCCGGAGGCCGGGTCGTCGGGCTGGATCAGTGCGACGTCGTCGCCGCCCAGCCGGAGCAGCACCCGCCGCGCGGGCTGGGGAGCGGAGATCCGGCGGTCGTCGAGCACCTCGCCGTCCACGTAGGTCGTGAAGAGCCGGCGGGCGGCCTCGGCGTCGTTCAGCACGCAGGCGATGTGGTCCAGCCGCAGCACAGTGGATGCGTGGCCCTCGGCCCAGTCCGGGCGCCAGTTGCGGCGGTCGTACGGGTCGTTGGGGATCGAGACGTCGCAGGCCTCGAGCAGCAGGCCTCCGGTCGACTCGGGACGGACGTAGAAGAACATCCCGTAGTCCGACGCCAGCGTGTAGCCGTCAGCCTTCAGCCGGGCCGCCACGTCCGGGCAGTCGGCGATGCGCAGCTCGAACGAGTGCCAGCCCTCGCCGTACCGGGCGAGGTAGCGGGAGTAGGGCTTCCCGAGGTCGTCGGGCTGCCGCGGCGCCATCGGCTCGACCATGTGGTCGCCGACGTAGAGCAGCGCCATGTCGCGGTCCTCGGGCTCGAAGTAGCCCTCGGCGAAGACCAGCCCGCCCAGCACGTCCTGGTAGCGCATCCGGCAGGCGTCGATGTCGCGGACGGCGTGGATGGTGTGCACCACCCGCTTGACGCGGGCCGGCGCCGCCGTCGTCGCCTGGACTCCGTCCGTCATGTGCTGCTCCGATCGGGAGACGCCGGGGCGCCGACCCTATCGACAGCCATACCGTTGCTCCGGCGCCGGCTGTGGCCCCGGCCACACGACGGGCCCTACGGTGCCGCCATGGACTTCGCCGAACGGTACGGGCCGTGGGCCGTGGTGGCAGGCGCCTCGGAGGGGGTCGGGGCCGCGGTCGCCCGGCAGCTGGGCGAGCGCGGGGTGGACGTCGTCCTGGTGTCCCGGCGCCAGGAGACGCTCGACGAGGTGGCCGCGACCGTCCCCTCGCGGACCCGCACGATCGCCCTCGACCTCAGCACCGCCGACGCGGCGTCCGCCCTGGCGGAGGCCACGGCGGACCTCGACGTGGGGCTGCTGGTCTACAACGCCGGCGCCGACCCGAACGCCGCGCTCTTCCTCGACCGCCCGGTCGAGGTCTGGCAGGGGCTGCTCGCCCGCAACTGCGCGACGGTCGTCGGGCTGACCCACCACTTCGGCGGACTGCTGGCCGCCCGCGGCTCGGGCGGCATGGTGCTCGTGAGCTCCGGCGCGGCGTGGGGCGGCGGGTCCCATTTGGCCGTCTACAGCGCGACGAAGGCCTTCGACCTCCGCCTGGCCGAGTCGCTGTGGGCGGAGCTCGGGCCCCGCGGGGTGCACGTGCTCGGGATGGTGCTCGGCGAGACCGACACCCCCGCCTACCGACGGATCCTCGCCGGGCGCGAGCGCGAGGGGCTCGCCGACCCCGAGGACGTCGCCCGCGACATGCTCGCCAACCTCGGCGAGGGGCCGACCTTCCCGCCCGACGGGACGCCCTTCGGCGCCCTGCCCCGCCGGCAGGTGGTCGAGCTGATGAGCCAGGGCGCGAGCATGCTGCACAGCTGACGGAGCACCGGCCCGGACGCGCGTGACCGGGCCGGTGCCGGCCTCAGGTGGCCAGCCCCGGCAGGGCGGCGGTCGCGTCGCGCGCGATGGCGAGGTCGCTGATCGACGTCTGGATGCCCGAGGTCAGCCCGCCGATGACGTCGGTGCGGATGCGGGACAGGAACTGGGTCGACATCCGCCAGCCGTCGTCCTCGCGCCGGTAGGTCTCGTGGTAGTAGCCGTAGCCCTGGATCGGCGTCTCACCGAAGGCCACGTAGTCGAACATCGGCCAGAGCCCCGTCGCGGTGGTCGGGGACAGGATCTCCAGCACCGGGGCGTGGAACTGGTGCACCGTGGCGACGGCGTCGATCGACGAGCGGACCATCTCCACGAACGCGTCCCGGCCCTCGACGGACAACCCGTTCTCGGTGGCCCAGCGGAAGTCCGCGGTGAACAGCTGCGCCCACGCGTCCCACTGCTTGGTGTCGAGGAAGTAGGAGTACCGGGCCTTGAGCTGCCGGATCTCCTCGAACGTGGACAGCTGCTCCGCGGTGTAGGTGGTCACGGCTCGCGACATTGCCGCCTCACCGGCCATGTGGCAAGGGTCACGGTAGGGGCCTCGGCAGCCGCCATACTGGCGCGCCCGTCCCCCTGGAGGTCTGCGTGGCCGAGCCGTATCGCGTCGGTGTCCTGAACGACATGGCGACCGGCCCCGGCGGTCCGGGGGGAGATCCGGCCGACCTCCTCCGGGTCGCGGTGGACGAGCTGCGCGACGCCGGCCGGCTCGACCGCGACGTCGAGTTCGTCCACGCCTACGGCCTGGGCCTGCCCGAGGGGACGGCGGCGGCGGTCGAGCGGGCCTACGCCCGGCTGGCCGACGACGACGTGCTGCTGGTCGTCGGTCCGGCGATCGGCGACAACTCGCTGGTCGTGACCCCGCTGGCCGAGCGCCTCCGGCTGCCGACGATCAACTGGGCCGGTACCGAACGCGGCCGCGGCGAGTGGATGTTCCACCTGCAGGTCGGTTCGCACGAGGACGAGTCGCTCGTGATCGCCCGGCACCTCGCCGCCGTCGGGGCACGGCGGATCGGCGTCGTCCACGACCGCTCCCCCATCGGCCGCCGGCACCTGCAGTTCCTGCAGGACGAGGCCGACGTGCTGGGCCTGCGGCTGTCCGGCACGGCCGGCATCGCCGTCTCCGCCGAGGACGCCGCCGAGGAGGTCGGCGCGGTGCTCGCCGGTGCCGACGCGGTGGTCTACCTCGGCCTCGGGCTGGCGGCTCCCGCGGTGGCCCGGGCGGTGACGGCCTCGGGCTTCGCCGGACCGAAGGTGATGAACACCTGCGGCCTGCGCGGCTACGACCCCGCGTTCGCCGCGGTCATCGACGGCTGGGTCTACGTGGACATGCACTCCGACCGGAACGCGACGCTGGCCGCGCTCCGGGAGCGGCTGGGTGCCCGCGACCGGCCGGGCTTCAGCGTCGCCTTCCAGTACGACATGGGGCGGCTCGTCGCCGAGGGTCTGGCCCGCGCGCCCGAGCGGACCCGGGACGGCGTCCGCGAGGGACTCGAGGCGGTCAAGTGGCTGCCCGCGGCCCAGGGCGCCGAGGGCACGCTGCTCGGCTTCGGCCACCGCGACCGCGGCGCCCTGCACGGCCGCTACCTGGTGCTGCGGCAGTGGCGGGAGGGCGTCTCCGTCGAGCTCTGACCGGGCACCGTCAGGTCCCAAGGACCCTGGCGACCGGGGTGGTGCAGGGCCAGCGTGATGCGGGCCCTGGACGTCTCCTGAAGCGGCGGGGAACGTCCCACCCGGAGGAGGACCGACCATGGACCTGCGACGAACGGGCCGGATCTTCGGGTGGCTGTTCATCGGGACGTTCGTGACGAGCATCCCGGCGCGCCTGCTGTTCATCGACGGGGCGGGCGCGAGTTGGACCGACATGCGGTTCGTCCCTGGGGATGCCTCCTCAGCGAGCCTGAAGTGGGGTGCGCTCCTCGAGTTCGGTCTGATCGTCACTCAACTCGGCACCGCCGTCGTCCTGTATCCGATCGCTCGCACGCGGAGCCACACGATCGCGCTCGCGTACGTGAGCGCCCGGACCATGGAGTCCGTCTTCGCGGCCATCGGCCTCATCAGCATGCTGTCGCTGGTGTCGGTGATCAGCGCGATGGACGGGGCGAGCGGCGCCGAGGCGGTCGCACTCCAGGTGCAGGGGGACAGCCTGGCGCACGCCTACGAGTGGGCGTTCGAATGGGGGCCGGGACTCGTGGCGCCCATCGGCAACGGGCTGCTGCTCGGCTACCTCATGTACACGTCCGGTCTCGTGCCCCGGCGGCTGGCGCTGCTGGGGCTGGTCGGCGGATCCCTCCTGGTCCTCTCGTTCCTGCTGATCCTGGCGGGCGTGTACGACAACGGCGAGGGGCCCTCGGGCGTCCTGACGCTCCCGGAGGCCGCGTGGGAGCTCTCGTTGGGCATCTATTGCGCAGCGAAGGGCTTCCGACCGTCGAGCACACCGGTCACGCCGGCCACCCACCGAGAGCCGCTCCCGTCCGCCTGAGCCGAGCGGGCTCGAGGCCGGCCCCTCAGCCCTCGGCCACCCCGAGTCGTTCGGCCGTCAGCGACGCCGCGCGCCGATCCACGAGACCGAGCTGAGCCGCGATGGGCCGGCTGACCAGGTTCACCGCCCAGTCGCTGCCGACCCGCAGCCGGTTGGCGGCCGCGGGCAGCGCCATCAGGTGGTAGCCCTTGGTCACCAGCTTGGCCGGGAGACCCGTCAGCGGGATCCGGACCGGCCGGGCCACCGCGGCGGTCCCGCCCAGGTCGGCCACCAGCCCGAGGTCCCGGTGCCGGTACCGGCGGGCCCGGCCACGACCGAGGCTGGCCGCGACGTTGCGGCCGATGACCACGCCCTGCCGCTGCGCGTGCTGCGCCGTCGGCGGGTAGTCCGTGCCGGCGGAGCTGAACGGGTCCCGGGCAGCCGCGGCATCGCCGGCGACCCACACCCCCTCCACGAGCCGCAGCTGCTCGTCCACCCGGACCCGGCCGCGGGTCACCGGCAGACCGAGCTGCTCGACCAGGGGCGGCGGCGTCACGCCCACCGTCCAGAGCACGGTGTGCGCCGGCAGCACCGTGCCGTCGGTGAGCGTGACCCGGTCCCCGGTCATCCGCGCGATCGTCGTCCCCAGGCGCACCTCCATGCCCCGGGACCGGATCACCCGGAGCGCCGCCCGGCCCAGCCGCGGGCCGAGCTCGGGCAGCACCCGCTCGGCGGAGTCCACCAGGACCCAGCGCAGCTCCGCCGCCGGGAGGCGGGGGAACCGGTCCAGCTGCCGGACCGTCATCCGCTGCACCTGGGCGGCGGTCTCCGTCCCGGCGTACCCGGCACCCACGACGACGAAGGTCATCCGGGCCCGGCGCTCGTCCTCGTCCGTGGCGGCGTCCGCGAGCTCCAGCTGCCGCAGCACGTGGTCGTGCAGGTACTGCGCCTCCGCGAGGGTCTTCAGGCCCAGCGCGTGCTCGGCGACCCCGGGCGTGGGGAAGGTCCGGGTCACGCTGCCGACGGTGAGCACCAGGCGGTCCCAGGCCAGGTGCTCCGACCCGGCGTCGCCGTGCCGGACGGTCAGCGTCCGGGCCTCGAGGTCGACCCCGTCGACGACCGCCTGCATCGTCCGGGTGCGGTGCAGGACGGCGTGGAGGGGCACCGCGATCCGGCGGGGGTCCAGGCGCCCGGCCGCCACCTCCGGCAGCAGCGGGCTGTAGCAGAGGTGGTCGGTGGCGCTGATCAGGAGCAGGTCGGCGTCCTCGGGTCCGAGGGCACGCTCCAGGGTCCGGGCGGCGAACGTCCCCGCGAACCCGCTCCCGACGACGACGACCCGCGGCCTGGTCACGGGCTCCCACCCATCCGGTCGCTCAGCAGCTCGCGGCTCAGGCCCGCCCGCTCGAACGCGTCGGCCACGACGCGGTACTCGACCGGGTACGGCAGGTCCAGGAGCCGGCGTTCCGCGGCCGGACTCAGCTGCAGGATCGCGAGCAGGTCCCGCACGTGCTCGCGCGTCACCATCCGACCGTCCATGTCGAACATCGGAGCCTCCGCTCCCCCTCGTCCGCCGCACCAGGCGACGTCGCCGGCCCCGACGCTAGGGGCAGACCCCGGCCGGCGAAACAGTCGAATGACGCAAGGCGAGCCCCGGCGCCGTCCCTAGCGTGGATCGCGCCGAGGTCCCCCGCCGGCCGATCGTGCGCCGGCGGCAGCGGCCCGGCGGCAGGCCCGCACCCGGACGGAAGAGGCGCGCCATGGAGACCCAGCGTTCCGTGCTCGAGGCCCTCCGCGAGGCCGTCCGCGGTCCCGGGTGGGCGCCCGGCCGGCGTCCGGGGGGCGGGCACATGCCGCCCCTGGACGGCGCCACCGCGTGGCTGAACTCGCCGCCGCTGACCACCGCCGAGCTGCGCGGCCACGTGGTCGCCGTCGACTTCTGGACGCTCACCTGCATCAACTGGCTGCGCACCGCGCCGTACCGCCGGGCCTGGGCCGACGCCTACCGGGACGCCGGGCTGGTGGTGCTCGGCGTCCACACCCCGGAGTTCGGGTTCGAGCACGACGTGGCCACCGTGCGCCGGGCGGTCGCCGAGCGGCGGATCACCCACCCGGTCGCCGTCGACAGCGACTACGCGATCTGGACCGCCTTCGCCAACATGTACTGGCCGGCGCTCTACCTGGTCGACGCCGCCGGCTCCATCCGGCACACCCAGTTCGGCGAGGGCGGCTACGAGGAGTCCGAGCAGGTGATCCGGGCCCTGCTCGGGGAGGCCGGCGCCGGCGACCGGCTGCCCGACCCGGTCACCGTCGACGCGAGCGGCATCGAGGCCGCCGCCGACTGGGCCGACCTGCGGTCGGGCGAGAACTACCTCGGCGCCGGGCGCACCGACGGCTTCGTCTCCCCCGAGGGCATGCGGTCCGGGAGCTTCACCACGCCGGCGCGGCTGGGCCGGAACACCTGGGCGCTGGACGGGCGGTGGACGGTGCTGCCGGACGCGGTGCGACTGGACGAGGCCGGGGGCCACCTCACCTACCGGTTCGCCGCCCGCGACCTGCACCTGGTCCTGACCCCGCCGTCCTCCGGCGCGCCCGTGCCCTTCACCGTCCGGCTGGACGGGCAGCCCCCCGGCACCGACGCCGGCGACGACGTCGCCGACGACGGCACCGGCACGGTCGCCGAGCCGCGGCTGCACCAGCTCGTCCGGCAGGGCGGCCCGGTGGAGGACCGGACGTTCGAGATCGCCTTCGCCGCACCCGGCGTGCAGGCCTACGCCGTCACCTTCGGCTGAGCCGGCCCACCGAGCCGGAGCCCGCACCACCACACCGAGAGGGAGAGTCATGACCGCAGTCGCACAGGAGACCAGCGAGGCCGTGCGCCCGTTCCGGGTGGACGTGCCCGACGACGCGTTCGACGACCTGCGCCGGCGCATCGCGGCCACCCGCTGGCCCACGCCCGAACTGGTCGACGACCGCTCCCAGGGCGTGCAGCTCGCGACCATGCAGGCCCTGGCGCGCTACTGGGCCGCCGACCACGACTGGCACCGCTGCCAGGCGCGGCTGAACGCGCTGCCGCAGTTCACCACCGAGATCGACGGGGTGCAGATCCACTTCCTGCACATCCGCTCGCCGCACCCGGACGCCCTGCCGCTGGTGATGACGCACGGCTGGCCGGGGTCGGTCGTCGAGCTGCTGGACTCCATCGGCCCGCTGACCGACCCGCCCGCGCACGGCGGCTCCGCCGCGGACGCCTTCGACCTGGTACTGCCCTCGCTGCCCGGCTACGGCTTCTCCGCGCAGCCGACCGAGCGGGGCTGGGACAACGACCACACGGCGCGGGCGTGGGCGGAGCTGATGCGCCGGCTCGGGTACACCTCCTACGTCGCCCAGGGCGGCGACGTGGGTGCCGGCGTGACCGACATGATGGGTCGCCAGGCACCGGAGGGACTCCTGGGCATCCACCTCAACCTGCTCGTCACGGCACTGGGTGGTCCCCAGCCCGACGACACCGAGGCCGAGCACGAGGCCAACGCCGCGATCGCCACGTTCCGGGCCGACGGCTTCGCCTACTTCCTGGAGCAGGCCACCCGGCCGCAGACGATCGGCTACGGACTGCTCGACTCACCCGTCGCCCTGGCCGCCTGGATGCTCGACCACGACACCGACGCCTACGCCAAGGCCACCCGCGCGTTCGTCGACGAGCAGCCGTCGGGCAACCTGACCCGGGACAACCTGCTGGACAACATCACGCTCTACTGGCTGACCGGGACCGGCGCCTCGGCCGCCCGGTCCTACTGGGAGAACTACGGCGTGGCCGCCTCGACGGCCGCGGCCGGGCAGACCCCGCCACCGGTGCGGGTCCCGGTCGGCTTCACCACCTTCCCCGGCGAGATCTGGCGGACGCCGCGCAGCTGGGCCGAGGGCTCCTATCCCACGCTGAGCTACTTCAACGAGGTCGACCGCGGCGGCCACTTCGCCGCCTGGGAGGAGCCGGAGCTCTTCGCGACCGAGCTCCGGGCCGCGTTCCGGCCGCTGCGCACCTCGCAGGTCCCGCAGCCGCGGAGCTGACCGGTCAGGTGGCCGATCGCTCGGCCTCCGGCGCGACCAGCGGCGGGGCGTCGATCGCACAGTGCCGGCAGGGAGGAACCGTGACTGCCGCGGGCGCCGGGGGGCGCGCTCGTGCCCCCCGGGGCAGGCCGATCGCCGCCACGACCGCGCCCGCCACCATGAGCCCGGCGCAGATCAGCATGGACGTGCGGAACGCGGGCTCCAGCGTCGCCGGGTCGGTGAGGCTCGAGCCGACACCGGACAGCAACGGCAGCAGGGCGACGGCGAGCAGGCCGGCGGTCCGGGCGACGGCGTTGTTGACCCCGCTGGCCGCCCCGGCGTGCCGGACCTCGACCGCGCCCAGCGCCGTGGAGGTGAGCGGCGCGACGGTCAGCGACAGTCCGAGGCCGAGCAGCGTCACGGCGGGGAGGACATCGGCGACGTAGGACGCCCCGGGGCCGATCCGCGAGGCCAGGACGAGGGCGACCGCGCACGCCAGGGGCCCGACGGTCATCGGCAGGCGGGGGCCCACGAGCGTGGCCAGCGCCCCGGCCCGCGCCGAGAGCAGCAGCATCAGCAACGTCAGCGGCAGCAGCGCGAGGCCCGCGGCCAGCGGGGTGAACCCGGACACGACCTGCAGCTGGACGACGACCAGGAAGAAGACCCCGCCCAGCGCCGCGTAGACCGCGAAGGTGACGAGGTTGACCGTCCGGAAGATCCGGGACGCGAAGATCCCGAGCGGCAGGAGCGGGTGCCGCGAGCGCCGCTCGACCCCGAGGAAGACGCCGAGGGCCACGACGCCGAGGAGCAGCGTCCCGACCACGAGCGGGTCCCCTCCCCCGCTGCCCGACCACGCGGTGAGCCCGTACGTCAGGCCGCCCAGCCCGATGCCGCAGAGCACCGCGCCCGGGACGTCGATGCCCCGGGGCGCGTCCGGGTCGGCGGACTCGGGGACGTGCCGGGCGGTCACCCACAGGACGGCGGCCGCCACGGGGACGTTGATCAGGAAGACGAGCCGCCAGCTGCCGGCCTCCACCAGCACCCCGCCCAGGAGGGGTCCGATCGCGCCGGCCACCCCGGCCAGCCCCGACCACGCGCCGATGGCCCGGCCGCGGTCCGACGGGGCGAACGACGCCTGGATGATCGACAGGGACCCGGGGGTCAGCAGGGCGCCGCCGACGCCCTGCAGCGCCCGGGCGGCCACGAGCAGGCCGATGCTGGTCGCGAGCGAGCAGAGCAGGGAGGCGACGGCGAACACGGTCACGCCGACCATGAAGACCCGGCGACGGCCGAACCGGTCCCCCAGCGAGCCGCCGAGCAGGATGAACGCCGCCAGGGGCAAGGTGTAGCCGTTGGCCACCCACTGCAGGCCCGCGGGACTGTCCCCGAGGTCGGCGGCCATCTGCGGGAGGGCGATGGTCACGACGGTCCCGTCGATGAACGCCATCCCGGAGCCGAGGACCGTCGCGAGCAGCACCCACCGACCCGACGCCTGCCCGTAGCGGAGGCCGGCCCCGGTGTCCCCGATGGTCATGCCCACTCCCCAGCTGTCGGTGCGCCCGGACCCCGCCGCTACAGCATGGGCGACAGACCCCCGTCGAGTCCCCCTCCGACCGGGATCAGGCGGTCGGCGGAGCGGCGGTGACCGGCGGGGTGTCGTTCGTCCCGTGCCGGGTCAGCCAGTCCAGGGCGACGTCGGCGACCTCGCGCCAGCCGGCGTCCAGCGTCAGGGAGTGGCCCCGGTCGGGGAACTCGTGGATGTGCGTCAGCGCGTCGGAGTGCCGGTACTGCTTGCGCGTGGACCGGGTGATCGACGCCGGGACGGTGTGGTCCTGCCCCCCGGCCATCAGCAGCAGGGGCCCGCGGGTCGCGTTGGCGGTGTCCACGGCGGCCGGGGAGTGCCGGGAGAAGTTCGCCGCCGCGGCCTCGAACAGCGGCTTGCCGGGGGCCGGCATCGACCACAGCTCGTGCAGCCGGTCGGACTCCTCGGCGGGGAGGGTGTTGCCGAACGCGTAGCGGAACTGCGGGGCGGTCAGCGACACGGCGCGGGAGGAGTTGGCCGGGTTGCGGAAGACCGGGAAGGTGACCCGCAGCGCGGAGAGCGGCAGCGGCAGCACGCCCTTGATCTGCGCGGCGTCGATGGCGACGGCGGCGGCCGCGAGGTCCTGGCCGAGCAGCTTCTGGGCGATCATCCCGCCGAAGGAGTGGCCGATGACGACCGGCCGCTCGGGCAGGCCGCCGATGATCCGCGCGTAGTGCGCCGTGACGTCGTCGATGCCGTGCCCGGCGATGGCCTCGGGGGCCGCCCGGGCCTCCTCGACGGTGTCGGGGACGCCGGGCCAGCCGGGCGCGATCGGGGCGTAGCCGGCCTCCCGGAACAGGTCGACCCAGGGTGCCCAGGCGGTCGGGTGGATCCAGAGTCCGTGGATGAACAGGACGGGCGTGGGCGTGGTCATCGCGGGGCCTCTCAGAAGGGGTGGGTGTCAGCCGGGGGCCGGCACGAAGGTGGCCAGCGGCGCGCCGATCTCGACGACGTAGGTCGACAGCATCCGGCCGGTCCCGGGACCGACGTCGAGGGCGTTGTGCGGCTGTCCGGGGCGGATGAGGAAGCCGTCGCCCGCGTGCAGCGTCCGCGTCGGCACGCCCTCGGCCCGCATCTCCACGGTGCCGGCGACGATGTAGCCGACCTCCTCGCCCGGGTGGGTGTGCCAGCCGGACTCGACGCCGACCGGGATCTCGGTGAGCACCTGGACGATCTCCCGGCCGGGGATCGACGACGGCTCGTGCTGGACCACGGTGCGGGTGAGGGTGCCCGCGAGCGCGTCGCGCGACTGCTCGGTGTGCGTCATGGGGTCGCTGGCCATGATGGGGCCTCTCGTCGGGCGGGCATCGGTCGATCGACGGCGAACTCCCCGGTCAGGCGGGCGAGCAGGCCGGCGTTCTCGGCCTCGAGTGCCGCGATCCGCTCCCGCAGGCCGCCGAGCAGCGGCTCGAACTCCTCGACGCTGTAGCGCGGGGTGATGTGCTGCTGGCAGTTCCAGTCGAAGGCCTCCACCGACACCACCACGGCCCGCTCCACCACCGCCTCGTAGTCGGGCGGGCGCAGGGACCGGACCAGGTCGGCGTCGTCCTCGGCGAAGACCACACGGGCCCGCCCGAACACCTTCAGCCGCTGCCGGGTCGGGTGGTCCATGACGATCATCGCGACCCGGTCGTCCCCCGCGAGGTTGCCCGTGCTGATGTGCTGCAGGTTGCCGCGGAAGTCGGCCCAGCCGAGCCGGTGGTCGTCGACCACCCGCAGGAACCCCGGCGGCCCACCGCGGAACTGGACGTAGGGCCAGCCGGTCTCCCCCACCGTGGCGAGGTAGCACTCGTCCCGGCCGGCGAGGAACTCCCGGACGTCGTCGGGGATCGGGTCGGGGCCGGGGACCCCGGCCGCCCGGGCGGTGTGCCGGTCGTAGAAGCGCCTGCTGCCGTAGCGCTCCTGGACGTCCCGCACCGGCCCGGTGAAGGCGATCTGCCCGTAGTGCGCGCTCACGGGGGCGGCCGCCGGTCAGTCACCCTGGTACCGCTGCTCGCGCCACGGGTCGCCGAGGTCGTGGTAGCCGTTGCGCTCCCAGAAGCCGGGCTCGTCGTGGTCGAGCAGGGTCAGCCGGGTCACCCACTTGGCGCTCTTCCAGAAGTAGAGGTGCGGGACCAGCAGCCGCAGCGGCCCGCCGTGCTCGCGGGTCAGCGCCTTCTCCTCGTGGGTCCACACCAGCCACGCCTGACCGCCGCGGACGTGCGACAGCGGCAGGTTGGTGGTGTACCCGGTGACCGAGGTGGCCACCACGTGGGTCGCCTCCGGGAGGGGGCCGGCGGCGTCGAGCACGACGTCCAGGCTCACCCCGCCGAAGCTCGTGCCGAGCTTCGACCAGGTCGTCACGCAGTGGATGTCGCCCCGGTACTCCGAGCGCGGCAGGTCGTGCAGCCCGTCCCAGGTCCAGGAGCGCGTCTCGGTCACCAGCCCGTCGACCGACATCGTCCAGTCGTCGCTGGACTGCCGCGGGGTGACCTCCGCCGAGAGCACCGGGAAGCCGCTCTCCTCGTACTGGCCCGGTGGCAGGCGGGGATCGGCCACCGGGTGCGCGCGGCCGAGGAACGACTTCGGGGAGCGGGCCATGGCCGCCCTCAGAGCACCGCCGCGGCCGCGGCGGTGCCCGTGCCGGTGCGGGCGAGCGTGCCGAGCGCCTCCAGGATCACGTCCGCCACCGCCTGCGGCTTCGAGATGAAGACGACGTGCGAGCCCTCGACCTCCGTGATCGTCATGCCCGCGCGCTGCGCCATGGAACGGACGACGTCGCTGCCCGCGGCGAGGTCCGAGGTCGCGACGACGGCCCAGCAGGGCAGCGTCTTCCACGCCGGCGGCCCGTTCGGCTCGGTGAAACCGAACGCGGAGACCGGGCGCTGGGTGGCGGCCATCAGCGCGGCCTCCTCCGGGGACATGTCCGCGGCGAAGGCGTCGTGGAACTTGGCGGCGTCGATCGCGAACTCCGTCGCCGTCGCGCCGTCCGGGCCCGGGTACTGCAGCTGGACCAGCGCGCTGTTGAGCACGCTGTCGGTGGAGCCGGCCTCGATCTCGATCAGCTTCTCGCCCTCGTCCGGGGCGAAGGCGGCCACGTAGACCAGGCCCACGACGTTGCCCGGGCGGGCCGCGGCGTTGGTGATGATCGCGCCGCCGTACGAGTGGCCGACGGCGAGGACCGGCCCGGGGATCTGGCCGAGCGCGCTGGCGACGTAGTCGGCGTCGGAGGCGATGCCGCGCAGCGGGTTGGAGATCGCCACCGCACGGACTCCCGCGGCGGTCAGGCGCTGGATCACGCCGGTCCACCCGCTGCTGTCGGCGAAGGCGCCGTGCACGAGGGCGACGGTGGGACCGGTCGGGGCGACGATGTTCGGCTGGGTCATGGCCAGAACGCTCGGTCCGCGCGCGCCCCGGCCGCATCCGTCATCCGACTGCGGACCCGCCGGGGACGGCCGTCCGCCCGCTGCTCCCGCAGGTCCCCGGCGAGGAACGGTCATCCGACTGATGCCCGCCGGGCCGGGCCCGGTCAGGCTGGGCGCGATGCGGTCGTCCCGGTCGCGCGAGGAGGAGCGATGTCCCCACGTGGTGCCTCCGGACAGGCGCCGTCCACGGACACCGTGCGGTCACCGACGGTCGGCGACGTCATGCGTCCGGCCGCGACGACCGTGGAGACCCGGGCCCACCTCGCCGCCGCCGCGTACCTGATGAAGCGCACGGGCGACTCCGCCCTCGTCGTCACGACCGACGACGACCGCCGCGCTCCCCTGGGGGTGGTCACCGACGGGGACATCTCCCAGGCCGTCGCGGACGGGCGCGACCTCGAGCAGGTCCGGATCGGCGAGCTGCTGACCCGCACGACCTACGACGTGCCGCCGGGTACGCCGGTGGTCGAGGCCCTGCGGGTGATGGCCGACCGCCGCCTGCACCACCTGCTCGTCGTCACCGAGGGCGGCCTGACCGGGATCGTGGACATGATCGACCTCTGCCGGGCGCAGCTGGACGACGACCAGGCCTGGGGCGCGTCCCGGACCGCCGACGGCTGAGCCGCGGTCAGCGGGCTCCGGCCCGGGCGCCGGCGCCGTGGAACTCGCGCAGCGCCGCCAGCGTCTGCGCCGGCAGCTCCTCGACGATGAAGTGGCCGCAGTCGAGCGCCCGGCCGGTGACGTCGTCGGCCCACTCGCGCCAGACGGCGAGGGTGTCGTACCAGGCCGCCAGCGCGCCCCGCCCCGCCCACAGGACCTGCACCGGGCAGGTGATCCGCCGCCCCGCGGCCCGGTCGGCGTCGTCGAGCCGCCGGTCGCAGCCGGCCCCGGCGCGGTAGTCCTCGCACATGGCGTGCACCACCGCGGGGTCGCGCACGCACCGCGCGTACTCGGCCACGGCGTCGGCGTCGAAGCCGCGGATCACCCCGCCGAACTCGGCGTCGAGGAAGAAGAACTCGGGATCGGCCGCGATCAGCCGCTCCGGCAGCGGTTCGGGCTGGGCGAGGAACGCCCAGTGCCAGTAGCCCAGGGCCATCCGGGCGTCGGCGCGTGCCCACACCTCCGCGGTGGGGACGACGTCCAGCACGGTGAGCCGGCGCACCGCCTCCGGGGAGTCCAGCGCCATCCGGTAGGCCACCCGGCCGCCCCGATCGTGGCCGGCGACGTCGAACGACCCGAACCCGAGCACGCGCATCAGGGCGACGCCGTCGGCGGCCATCGCCCGCTTGCCGTAGGTGGAGTGGTCGGCCACGGTCGGCGGCTGCGAGCTGTCGCCGTAACCCCGAAGGTCGGGGACGACGACGGTGAACTCCGCCGCCAGTCCGGCGGCCACCCCGGCCCACATCCGATGGGTCTCCGGATAGCCGTGCAGGAGCAGCAGCGGCGGCCCGGAGCCACCCCGGCGCACCCGGAGCGACACCTCCCCCACCGTGAGCCGCTCGTCGGTGAACCCGTCGAAGCCGCTCACGCGGGAGGCGCCTCGACGAGCTCGATCGACTGGATGTGCTGGTCCTGCAGCCTCAGGATCGCGTCGTCGCCCCGGAAGACGACGGTCCAGCCGTCCTCCCGCTCCAGCTCGACGTCGGTCAGGGTCTCCCGCACGACCTGCTCGCCGTCCCCGTAGACCATCCGGTACGTGGGCACCCGGTCCTCCTCGTCGTCGATCCCGCCCGCCGGCCCTCCGGGGCCGCTCCCCGACTCTGCGGGCGCCGCCGGTGCCCGGCATCGGTCATCCGACTGCCGGGCGCTGGGTGAGGGCGTCGCGCAGCGCCGCGCGGGAGGCGATCCCGAGCTTGGGGAAGACCCGGTACAGGTGGGCGCTCACCGTCCGGTGCGACAGGTACAGCTGCGCGCCGATCTGCTTGTTGGTCAGCCCCGTCGCGGCGAGCATCGCGATCTCGTGCTCCTGCGGGGTGAGCACGACCGACGCGTCCCGGGCGCCGCGGTCCCGGGGCTTCCCGGTCGCGCGGAGCTCCTGGCTCGCCCGCGCCACCCACGGGGCGGCGCCCAGCCGGGCGAACGCCTCGCACGCCGCGGTCAGCTGCACCCGCGCGGCACCCGTGGCCCGGGACCGGCGCAGGTGCTCGCCGTAGGCCAGCTGAACCCGGGCGAACTCGAACGGGTAGGCGTCGGCCCGCGGCACGGCCAGGGCCTGCTCGAAGCACGCCACGGCGGCTCCCTCGGGGGCAGCCATCGCCGCCGAGCCGGCGGCGAGGAGCGCCAGGCGGGGGCGCAGACCGAAGACCGCGGATCCCTGCATGGCGGCCACGTGCCCGGCGGCCGCGGCGTGCCGGCCGGTGTGCACGGCCGCCTCGACGAGGTCCATGCCGACGCCCAGGGCGACCGGCACGTGGGCGGCGAGGGCGCCCGGCGGGCTGATCGCGACCGCCTGCCGGTAGGCCTCCTCGGGGTCCCCCCGGCCCAGCGCCGAGAGCCCGGCCACCCGGTGCGCGAAGTGCTCGACCGCCCGCGCCCCCCGCGGTCGGGCCCAGGCGACCATCTGATCCGTCTGCCTCCGTGCCGCCTCCGCGTCGCCCTCCACGGCGGCCAGCAGCGCCAGGCAGTAGACCCCCGGCAGGCTGACGAGTCGGTATCCGGAGGCCTCCCCCAGCTCGACGCCCTCGCGGGCCGACCGCCGGGCGTCGTCCCACCGGCCGGCTCCGAAGGCCTCGTGGCACAGCATCATCAGCGCCTGCACCGCGGAGGCGACCGCACCGCCCCGCCGTCCGTCCGCGGCCACCCGCTCGAGGGCCTCCCGGCAGTCGTCGAGCCGGTCGACGTAGAAGGCGGCGATGCCGGTCCGCACGATGCGGGCGGGGTCCGTCTCCCGGTCCAGCCCGTCGATCACCTCGTCGAGCCGGCCGAGGTCGTCGGCGGTGCTGGCGGCCGGGTCCCCCAGCGTCCGCGCGGCCGCCGCCAGGACCGGACCGACCTGCCCGCGCAGGCGGTCGACCGCGGCGTCCAGGGGCTGCCACGTCTCCGCCCGGCCGCTGAAGTGGCAGACGACCAGGAGGCTGTGCAGCGCGTCCTCCAGCTCCGCCGCGCCGCCGCCGTCCCGGAGGGCGGCCTCGATCGCGCGGACGAGGACGGCGTGGGCGTGGTCGACGTCGCCGTCGGTGTTGAGCAGGTGGTAGGCGGCGGCCACCGCCGTCTGCAGCGACTCCCCGGCGGCGGGATCGGCACTCCGGGCCCGGCGCAGCAGCTCGGGGACGCGGTACAGCTCGCCGGCGACGTCGGCGCCCAGGTAGGCCGCCTCCGCGAGGCGCCGGGCGCGGTCCGGGCCGTCCGGGCTGAGGTCCGCGGCCCGCAGCAGACCGGTGACCGCGTGCACCCCGTCGCCGGTGTGCAGCGCCCGGTGCGCGGCCTGGTCGAGCAGGTCCGCGGCCTCCTGGTCCGCCCCGACCGCCGCCTCCGCCAGGTGCCGGCCGCGGCGCTCCGGGGAGTCGGTCAGGACGTCGGCGAGCGCGCGGTGGGCCCGGCGGCGCTCACCGCTCGTGGCCAGTTCCACGGTGGCCGCCGCGACCAGCGGGTGCCGCCACGACAGCGTCCGGCCCGCTACGTCGACGGCCACCAGCTGCGCCCGTTCGGCCGGCCCCAGGGCGTCGAGCCAGCCCTCGTCCGGTGCCGCCGCGCGGAGGACGCCGAGGTCGCCGGTCCCGTCCAGCGCGCTCATCAGCAGCAGGTGCCGCGTGCCGGCCGGGAGGGAGCTCATCCGCGCGGCCAGGCGCGCCCGCAGCCGACCGCCCAGCGGGAGGACCTCGGGCAGCGCCGCGACCGCCCTCTGCTGGGGTCCGGAGAGCGCGGCGGGCAGCTCCACGAGGGCCAGCGGACTCCCCTGGGCGGCGGCCAGCACGCGCCGGCGGACGCCCGCGGCCAGCGTGGGGGACCGGATCCGCAGCAGCTCCTCGGCGGCACCGTCGGGCAGCGGCTGCACCTCGTGGGTGGGGATGCCGGCCAGCGGGGGTGCGTCGAGCGGCCCCATCCGGCTGGCCGCCAGGACCCCGATGCGGGCACCGACCAGCCGGCGGGCCACGAACCCCACGGCCCGCACGCTCTCCCGGTCCAGCCACTGCAGGTCGTCGACGACCAGGACGACCGGTGCCTCCACCGCCAGCTCGCGGAGGGCGGTGAGCACCGCGGTGGAGACGACGAGCCGGTCGGCCGGTGCGCCCGCCCGGAGCCCGAGGCTCACCTCGAGCACCCCGCGCTGCGCGTCGGAGAGCGACCGCAGCACCCCGAGCACGGGGAGCAGCAGCTGGTTGAGGCCGGCGTTGTCCACGTCCGCCTCGGACTCCGTCCCCGCGGCGCGGAGCACCCGCGCCCCGCCGGCGGCCGCGGCCCGCGCCGCCGTGTCGAGCAGGGCGGTCCTGCCCACGCCGGCGTCCCCGGTGAGGACCAGCGCCGCACCGCCCTCGGCGGCCCGTCCGAGGAAGCCGTGCAGGAGATCGAGTTCGCGGGCCCGGCCGATCAGGGGTGTGGGCCGCTGCCGCTCCTCGGCACGGTCCACGGTCGCCCCCTCGGGAGGGGCCGGGGGCGCGCGGGAAGGCGGCCCTGAGCTCGGCCCCCCGCCGCACGCGAGCGTCCCCCACCCCGACCGGCAGGACAATCCCCCTGATCGCGGCGTGGGGCACATCTCGGGGCCGCCCCCGGCGCGCCCGGCCACAGTCAGATGACCGATGCCCGCGCCCGTCGGCCGCGGCACGGTCGGGTGATCATGGGCGGGATCTACGGCACCGACGGCACCGACCCGGAGGAGGCCTCCGGCGTCCTCGACGCGCAGGACACCCTCGAGGACCTCGGCGGCGTCGAGGACAGGCTGGACACCGGCTGGTCACCGGCCGACCGGCCCTGGGCGGTCGACGACTGGGGCACCACCGAGGCCGAGGAGTCCGCCGGGGAGAGCCTCGACGGCCGGCTGGCCCGGGAGCTGCCGCAGATCCAGGACGACGACGGCGACGACCTCGGCGACGCCTCCGACACCGACGGCGAGCTGATCGACGACGAGGTCGGCACGGTGCGGGCCGGGCGGCTGGTGGCCGGTGGCGGCGGGGGCTGGGACGACGTCGAACCAGAGCTGTACGCCGTCGACGCCGGCATCGACTCCGCGGCCGCCTCGGCGGAGGAGGCGGCCATGCACGTCGTCTCCCCGCGCGACGCCTCCTGACGTCTCCGGGCAGCGCCCACCAGGAGATCCCCCGCGCGAGGGAGTCAGCCCCGCCCCGCGGTTGGGAGGATCGCGGGATGACCGGGCACCGCGGGGACTGGCGCCGCCAGTGGGCCGACCACCCCTACGTGGTCGACGCGCTGCTGGCCGTGCTCGTGCTGACGGTCTCGCTGCAGCCGCTGCTGCGCGAGGCGGGCTGCGGGTGCGAGGCGGTTCCGCTGTGGGGCTACGCGCTGGTCGTCGGGGAGTGCCTGCCCCTGGTCTGGCGGCGCCGGTTCCCGTTCACCGTCGCCCTGGTCTGCGGCGTCCTCACCACCGTGCACGGGCTCAGCGACGTCCCCGACCCGGCGGTCTTCTTCGCCGGTCTGGTCGCGCTGTACAGCGTCGCGGCGCACGGCAGCCGGCGACTGGCCCTGGCGGCTGCGGGCACCGCCGCCGTGGCGATCAGCCTCAGCACGGTCGTCGACCGCGCGGCCGCCGACCTCGAGGACTTCACGATCCCGGCGCTGACCTTCGCCACCGCCTGGCTGCTCGGCGACGGCGCCCGCAGCCGCCGGCTGGCCGCCGTCCGGGCCGAGGAGCGCGCCGCCTCGCTGGAGCGGACGCGGGCGGCCGAGGCGCGGCAGGCGGTGGTCGAGGAGCGCAACCGGATCGCGCGGGAGATGCACGACGTGCTCGCCCACTCGGTCAGCATGATGGTCGTGCAGGCCGAGGCCGGACCCGTCGTCGTCGAGCGCGACCCCGCCCGCGCGATCCAGGCGTTCGACGCGATCAGCGCGACCGGGAAGTCGGCGCTCACCGAGCTGCGCCGGCTGCTCGGCGTCCTCCGGGAGGACGCGGCCACCCCCCTGGCGCCGCAGCCGGGCCTGGCCGCGGTGCCGGACCTGGTCGGGTCGGTCCGGGCCGCCGGGGTCGACGTCGAGCTGCGGGTCACCGGGGAGCTGCCGCCGCCGTCGTCCGCGGTCGACCTGGCCGGCTACCGGATCGTGCAGGAGGCGCTCACCAACGTGGTGAAGCACGCCGGGCCGGCCCGGGTGCAGGTGCGGGTCGAGGCCACCGTGGAGCGGGTGCTGCTCGAGGTGGTCGACGACGGGCTCGGCGGGAGTCCGGCGACCGGCACCGGCCGGGGGCTGGTGGGCATGCGGGAGCGGGCCGCCGCCACCGGGGGCTCGGTGACCGCCGGACCCGGCCCGGACGGCGGCTGGCGGGTCACCGCCGAGCTGCCCCTGGCGCCGGTGCGGCAGCCGTGAGCACCCGGGTGCTGCTGGCCGACGACCAGCAGCTGGTGCGGGCCGGCTTCCGGATGATCCTCGAGGCGCAGGACGACCTCGTCGTCGTCGGCGAGGCCGGGGACGGCGAGGAGGCCGTCGCGCTGGCACGGCAGGAGCGGCCGGACGTCGTGCTCATGGACATCCGGATGCCGCGGCTGGACGGCATCGCCGCCACCCGCGCGATCGTGGCCGAGGCCCCCGCGACCCGCGTGCTCGTGCTGACCACGTTCGACCTGGACGAGTACGTGTACGCGGCGCTCGAGGCGGGCGCGAGCGGGTTCCAGCTCAAGGACGTCGGCCGCGACGACCTGGTGGCGGCGGTCCGCGTCGTGGCCGCCGGCGAGGCACTGCTGGCCCCGACGGTGACCCGGCGGCTGCTCGCCGACTTCGTGCGGTCGCGACCGGCGCCACCCCCGGCACCGACCGGGTCCCTCACCGCCCGCGAGCAGGAGACCCTCGAACTGCTGGCCCGCGGCATGTCCAACGCCGAGATCGCCGCCCGGCTCGTGGTCAGCGAGCACACGGTGAAGACCCACGTGGGCAACGTGCTGATGAAGCTCGGCCTGCGCGACCGGATCCACGCGGTGATCCACGCCTACGAGCACGGGATCGTCCGCCCCGGCACGTGACTCCCCCGCCCTCGGTGCAGAACTGCACTTCTGCACGGTGCAGAAGTGCACTTCCGCACGGTGGGCCAGCCGGGTGGTCCTCCATCCCCCGCGCGGGGGAGCCGGGAGACCGCCGGTGCGAGGGAGGTGGCGGCGGCCGCGGGTGGGGAGGCTCGGCGCAGCCCTTCGACCGAGGAGATCCCCGTGCTGCTCCCCCGCCTCGCCGCCTGGTCCGCAACCCACCGCCGCGTGGTGCTCGCGCTCTGGGCCGCCGTCCTCCTGGGCGGTGTGCTCTGCGCGCCGGCGCTGTTCGGACGGCTCGACGGCGACGTGGGGTCGATCGACGGCAGCGAGTCCGAGCGGGCGAGCGAGCTGCTGTGGGCGGCCGCGCCGAGCGGCGACACCATCGCCGCCGTCCTCGACGGCCGCCCCGCTGCCTCCCTGCGACCCGTCGTCGACCGGCTGGCCGGCGAGCTGTCGGCGCTCCCGGGCGTCGCATCGGTGGCGACGCCGTGGTCGGGCGGTGGGGAGCAGCTCGTCGCGACCGACGGGCAGGCGGTCGCCGTCGCGGTCACCTTCGAGCCGACGGTCGCGGGCGACGCCGCCGTCGACGAGGCCGCGGCGCTGCTCCGGGAGGCCGACGCACCACGGGTCGTCGTCGGCGGCGGTCCGCTGCAGGACGACGAGATGGACGACCAGGCCGCGAGCGACCTGGCCCGGGCGGAGACGATCTCGATGCCCATCGCGCTGGTCCTGCTCGTCGTCCTCTTCGGCGGGGTGTTGGCCGCCGGCATCCCCGTGGTGGTCGCGCTGGCCGGGATGGGCGCCACGCTGGGCGCGCTGCTGCTGGCGTCGCTCGTGGCCGACGTCTCCGTGTACGCGGTCAACGTCGTCACGATGCTGGGCCTCGGCCTGGCGGTGGACTACGGCCTGCTGCTCGTCTCCCGCTTCCGCGAGGAGAAGGCCGCCGGCGGGGACGACGACGCGGTGCTGCGCCGGACCTTCGCCACGGCCGGCCGGACGGTCACCTTCTCCGGCCTCACGGTGGCCGCCTCGCTCGGCGGCCTGCTGGTCTTCCCCGACGACTTCCTCCGCTCCATGGGCCTGGCCGGACTGGCGGTGGTGCTGCTCGACCTGGTCGCCGCGCTCACGCTGGTGCCGGCGCTGCTGGCGGTGTGGGGCCGACGCATCGGGCCCGCGCGGGCCGGCGCCGGGCACCGCTTCGGGCGGGTGGCGCGGCGGGTGCGGCGGCGTCCGCTGCTGGTCGTCCTGGTCGTGGGCGGCGTCCTGGCGCTGGCCGCGACCCCGTTCCTCGGGGTGCGGTTCGCCGACCCGGACGCGCGCTCGCTGCCGGCGGGCTCGGCTTCCCGGGAGCTGGCGTCGCTGGCCGAGTCGCGATTCGCCGACGTCGGCGACGTCGACCCGGTGACCGTCGTCGTGCCCGGCGGTCTGTCGTCGGCCGAGGCGGCCGCCTACGCGGACCGGCTGGGCAAGCTGGACGGCGTCCGCTCGGTGTCGGTGCGGGCGGAGGTGCCCGGTCTGACGGTGCTCGACGTCGTGCCCGCCGGTGCGTCGCAGGGGCCGGTCGCGATGCGCCTGGTGGACGACGTCCGCGGTCTGGCCTCCCCCGCGCCCGTGCTCGTCACGGGTGACGCGGCGGAGTTGGCGGACTACCAGTCGGCGCTGGTCAGCCGGCTGCCGTGGATGGTGCTGGTGATCGCCGGTGCCACGACGGTGCTGCTGTTCCTGTTCACCGGGTCGCTGGTCGTGCCGCTGAAGGCGCTCGCGCTGGGCGTGCTGAGCCTCGGGGCCAGCTTCGGCGCGCTGGTGTGGGTGTTCCAGGACGGCCACCTCGGCTCGCTGATCGGCACGGAGGCGCTGGGCAGCCTGAGCATCACCACGCCGGTGATCGTGCTGGCGATCGCGTTCGGGCTGTCGATGGACTACGAGGTGTTCCTGCTCGGGCGGATCGCGGAGGAGCACCGCCGCACCGGCGACACCGACCTCTCCGTCGAGCGCGGGCTGCAGCAGACCGGGCGGACCGTCACCGCGGCCGCGCTGCTGATCGTCGTCGTCTTCGCCGGGTTCGTGGCCGGCGGGTTCTCCCCCATCAAGCAGATCGGGCTGGGACTGGCGCTGGCGGTGCTGGTCGACGTGACGCTGGTCCGGATGCTGCTGCTGCCGGCCGTGATGACGCTGATGGGCCGGGCGAACTGGTGGGCCCCGCGTCCGCTGCGCCGGCTGCACTCCCGGCTGGGACTCTCCGAGGCCGCGCCCGCCGAGACCGCGCCTGCCGATCACCCGGTCCCGGTCCCCGCCTGACCGGTCCGCAGCGCGGAGCGTTGGCCCGCCACCGGCCATTCCCCCGCCGGGTGTGGCCGGTGAGGGGACAACGCTCCCCCGGCCGCGCACCGGAGCCGGAGCCGGCGAGCACTGAACGCCAGCGGCCCACTTCCGAGCCGGACGTGGGCCGCGGGGGTTCAGCGGTCGGGGGCGGGAGCGGTCAGGCGGACTCGGCCGGGAACTCCGCCGGCAGGCCGAGCCGCACGAACAGCCCGCTGTCGAGGTCGAGGAAGCTGGAGATGTGGGCGATCTTCCCGTCCTCGATCTCCAGCACGTGCAGCCCCCACGGCACGTGACCACCACCCTCGACCGGGCGGTACTGCGCGAACGCCGGCGCCCCGTTGGCCGTGGTCTCGATGATCCGGGAGTCCCGGCAGCCCGAGCCGGGGCCGAGCATCCAGGTGCCGATGTCGTCGCGGCCGCGCAGCCACATCTCGAACGGCGGCATGTGCTGCGTCGCGTCCTCGTGCAGGAGCTGCACGAATGCCTCGATGTCGTAGCGCAGGAAGGCGTCGAGGTAGCGGTCGAGCAGGTCGCGGTGGTCGTCGTCCAGCGGACGGGAGTCCAGCTCCCCACCGACGGCCGCGAGGGTCGCCCGGGCCCGCTGGAGCGCGCTGTTCACCGACGCCACCGTCGACTCCAGCAGCGTGGCGACCTCCTCGGCCTTCCAGCGGAGCACGTCGCGCAGCAGGAGCACCGCCCGCTGGCGTGGCGGCAGGTGCTGCAGCGCCGCCACGAAGGCCAGCCGGATCGACTCGCGCGCCACCGCCTGCTCGGCCGGGTCGCCGTCCTCGGGCAGGACCTGGCGGTCGAGCACCGGCTCCACCCACGCGTCGGCCGGCTGCTTCGCCGCCAGGGACGCCTCGACCGGCGACCACGACGTGCCGGACAGGTCCATCGGCAGCGCGCGGCGCTTGCGGCCGTTCAGCTGGTCGAGGCACACGTTGGTGGCGATCCGGTACAGCCACGACCGCAGCGCCGACCGGCCCTCGAAGTCGGCCAGGCCGCGCCAGGCGCGGACCATCGTCTCCTGCACCGCGTCCTCGGCGTCGAACGAGCTGCCGAGCATCCGGTAGCAGTACCCGGTGAGCTCGCGCCGGTACTCGAGCAGGCGCGGGTCGAGCTCGCTGGTCTGGCCGGGCAGGACGGTCGTCACGGCTCCTCCTGGAGGTCGGTGGCGGAGAGCCAGCTCACCACAGGAGGCCGACAGAACGGGAGCCCCCGGCGCCTACTGGTAGCTGACCAGGTCCGGGACGGGGACCACCTGGGTGACGGTCTCCTGGGGCGTCAGCATCGGCTGGTCCTCGTCGATGAAGTTCTTCCAGCCCCACCAGACCGGCGGCGCTCCCGCACGCAGGTTCTGCCAGGTGGCCTGCTTGGAGCCCTGCGGCCCCTGCCCGTCGGCGTGGACCAGCACCGCCAGCTCGTCGCGCGAGGTGTCCAGCCGCTCACGGCCGGGGATCATGTCCAGCCGGAACTGGTGCAGGACCAGCAGCTTCTGCGGCAGCGCGTTCTCCCGGGTCAGGTCGGCCAGCCAGGTGACCACCCGGTTGACCTCCTCGACGTCGACCGAGCCGATCTGGGTCAGGTGCACCTGGTCCGGCCGCAGCCGCCACTCCGGGTCCAGCGCCAGGCCGACGTTCGGCAGCTCCAGCAGCGGCCGGTACAGCTCGGCCTGCGTCACGAAGTCGGTCCGGCCCGGCTGCAGGTCCAGGACGACGTAGATGCCGGCCTCCCCCGCGGCCTCCACCCACGGTCGCAGCTCCTCGACGTCGGACTCGGTCGAGTAGTTGCCGTCGGTGCCGGGGAACTCCGAGGCCACCGTCGCGATGATCTCGAAGGCCGGGACGACGGGGCGGTCCACCAGCGGCTCGTAATCCGCGGCGTACTGCCGGGCCCGGTCCACCGCCCCCGGCACGTCCTGCTCGCCGAGGAGGCCCAGCGCGCCGCTGCCCGGGTAGCCGTAGAGGGCGACCATCATCCGGCCGGGGAACAGCAGCTGGCCACCGCCGGGGAGCTGCGTACCGGTCGCGGCGGTGGCCAGCTTCCAGTCCAGCCCGTCGGCGGCCGCCAGGTCCGCACCGAGTGCCACGACCGCGTCCGGCTGCTCCTCGGCGAGCAGCTCGACGAGCTCGGTCGAGGCGCGCGGGTCGTCCGTGCCGGTGACCACCACGCGGGCGCCGGCCGCGCGGGCGGTCGCGGCACCGGCCAGCGACTCCGGGCTGCCGGTGGTGACCACCAGCGTGCCGGTCAGCGGCTCGGGCCGGTCGACGTCGGGCAGCCGCCCGTCGCCGCCTCCGCCGCCGGAGGACCCGTCCTCGGGCACGAGCGCGACCGGCTCCTCGGGGTCGAGCGCGGCCACGGCGGCCACGGCGGAGTCCCCGGCCACCTCGTCGGCGTCGCCGAGGTCCAGCCCGGTGGCGCGCTCGACGGCGCCGGGCTCGGCCGCGACGGCGACCACCTCCGGCCCGGCCCCCTCCGCGGTCGCCTCCCCGACGGCGAGCACGGTCGTCGTCCCCAGCCGGTCGAGCTCCTCGGCCAGGACGTCGCCGCTGCCCTCGGCCGGTTCGAGCAGCAGCGGCACCCCGAGCCCGGCGGCCGCCGACGCTCCCAGGAGCTCGCCGGCGAGGTCGCCGTCCCGAGCCACGACGGCGACGTCGGCGCGCGCGAACAGCACCCGGCTGGTCGCGGCGGCCGACGCGACGGGATCGGCGTCCCCGATGACGGTCAGCCGCTCGTCCGGAGCGGCGGTGCCGGCCGTGGCGGCGCCCTGGGACCGCTCGGGCGCTGCCTCGTCGGACTCCGTCTGCTCACCAGCAGAACAGCCGGCGAGCAGCAGGAGCGCGACGGCGACCACGGCGGTGTTCCGCACGGGCGTACCCCTTCCCCCGGGCCACGGGCGGTGCGGCTCCGCTGCCGCACCACCCCGGTCCGGCACCGACCCTAACGAGGCACGGTCCCGGCGCGGGGTGCTGGACACCGATCGTCACCGCCGGGAGCATCGCCGGCGAGATGGACGTCCAGCCGCGCACGACCCGATCGTCGGGCCAGCCCGACACCGGATCGGCCGGGTGGCGGGATCGGCCCGGACACCGTGCCCGACCAGGCTCGATGCCATGACCACGAGCACGATCCCCGACACCCTCGCGCTGCCCGCTCCCGCCGGCGCCGTTCCCCGGCGCGGGCTGTTCCGCCAGCTCGGCGTGGACACCGGCTACGCGCTCTACGCCTTCCCGGTGGCGATCGCCGGCTTCGTCGCCGTGGTCACCGGTCTGGCCGTCGGCGCCGGGCTGCTGGTGATCTGGGTCGGGGTGGCCGTCCTGGCGCTGACCCTCGTCACCGCCCGTGGCTTCGCGACCGCCGAGCGGGCCTGGCTGCCGGCCGTGCTGCGCCGCGAGCTGCCCCGCCCGGCGTACCGGCAGGCCGAGGGCAGGCCCCTGCGCCGGCTGGTCACCCCGCTGCGCGACCCGCAGTGCTGGCTCGATGCGCTGCACGCCCTGGTGCGGTTCCCGTTCGCGATCTTCTCGTTCGTCGTCACCGTGGTCTTCTGGTCGATCGCGCTCGGCGGGCTGACCTACTGGGCCTGGGACTGGTCGCTGCCGGACCCGAGCACCGACCCGGACAACCAGGACCTGCTCGAGCTTCTCGGCCAGGACAGCACCGCCGGGAAGCGGATCCTCTTCTACGCCCTGATCGGCCTGGCGTTCGCGCTGGTGCTCCCGTTCGCCGTCCGCGGCGCCTCCGTGCTGCAGGGCCTCGTCGGCCGTGCGCTGCTCACCACCCGCGCCGCCGCGCAGGCCCAGATCGACCGGGCGACGGAGGGCCGCGACGCGGCCGTCGCTGCCGAGGCCGTCGCCCTGCGCCGGCTCGAGCGCGACATCCACGACGGCCCGCAGCAGCACCTGGTCCGCCTCGGCATGGACCTCTCCCGCGCCCAGCGCCAGCTCGACCGCGACCCCGAGGCGGCGCGGGCGACCCTCTCCGAGGCCGGCGTCCTGGCCCGCGAGGCGCTGGAGGAGCTGCGCGCGCTCTCCCGCGGCATCGCCCCGCCGGTGCTCGCCGACCGCGGCCTGGCCGCCGCGCTCGCCGCCCTGGCCGCCCGCTCGCCGGTGCCGGTCGAGCTCGCCGTCGACCTGCCCGAGGAGCGGCTCGCGCCGGTCGTGGAGAACACCGCGTACTTCGTGGTCAGCGAGGCGCTGGCCAACGTGGCCAAGCACAGCGACGCGTCGGTCTGCCGGGTCGAGGTCACCCGGACCGACGGCGCGCTGCGCGTCGTCGTGGAGGACGACGGTTCCGGCGGCGCGGTCGCGGCCCCGGGACACGGCCTCGCCGGGCTCACCGACCGGCTGCGGGCCGCCGACGGCTCGCTCACCGTGGACAGCCCCCGCGGCGGCCCGACCCGCCTGACCGCGGAGGTGCCCGGAGCGTGATGCGCGTCGTGCTGGCCGAGGACTCGGTGCTCCTCCGCGAGGGCCTCGTGCGCCTCCTGGAGGAAGCCGGGACCGAGGTCGTCGCCGCCGTCGCCGACGGCCCGTCGCTGGTCCGCGCGGTCGGCGAGCTGCGGCCGGACGTGGCCGTCGTCGACGTCCGGATGCCGCCCACCCACACCGACGAGGGCCTGCGCGCCGCCGTCGAGGCCCGCGCCGCCGTCCCCGGGACGGCGGTGCTGGTGCTCTCGCAGTACGTGGAGGTGGCCTATGCCGACGAGCTCCTCGCCGACGGCCGCGGCGGGGTCGGCTACCTGCTGAAGGACCGGGTGTCCGACCTCGACCAGCTGATGGCCGCGCTGTCGGACGTCGTCGCCGGCGGCACCGTCCTCGACCCCCAGGTGGTGGCCCAGCTGTTCGCCCGGCGGCGGGCCGACGACCCGGTGCGGCGGCTGACCCCGCGGGAGCAGGAGGTGCTCGGCATGATCGCCGAGGGCCACTCCAACGCCGCGATCGCCCGGCTGCTCGTGGTCACCCCGGGCGCGGTGGAGAAGCACACCCAGCGGATCTTCGCCAAGCTCGGCCTCGCGCCGGACGAGGACCGCAACAGCCGGGTCATGGCGACGCTGGCCTACCTCCGCGGCTGACGGCGCGTCGGTTGCATCCCGCAACCGATCGGCGTTCGGTGGAGGCGTGCGCACCCGCCTGCCCCTCGTCCTCGCCGTGTCCGCCGCGCTGATCGCGGGGTGCTCGGCCGACGACGGGGACGACGCCACGGCAGCTCCCACCACCGCCACCACGACGGCGACCACCACGGCGAGTGCCACCCCGCCCGGCGGGTCGGACGCCGGCGGGTCGGACGCGGGCTGCCCGGCCACCGACGACGGCATCCCCTCCGGCGCGGCCACCCGCCCGACGCTGGACGTCGACGGCGACCGCGCGGCGGACACCGAGTGGATCGCCTCCTCTCCCGCCGCGGACGGGTCGGTGCTCTTCGGTGTCACGACCGCGAGCGGTGCCACGGTCACCGCGGACCTGCAGTCGGCCAGCCCCGTCGCCCGCTCGATCCTCGTCGCGGACGTCACCGGCGACGGCGAGCTCGTCGTCCTGGCCTCCGACGGCCGGCAGGTGCTCCTCTACGCCTACAGCGACTGCCAGATCGTCCCGGTGCAGAACCCGCAGGGCGAGCAGTACGCCTTCGACCTCGGGTTCACCGGCTACGGCACCGGCGTGGGCTGCCTCGACGTCGACGGGGACGGCGTGCGCGACCTGGCCGGCCTCCTCGTGAACGGCGACGGCACCGGTTACACGGCCACGGCCGTCGTGCTCGACGGGCCGCGGGCGTCCAACTCCGACGTCAGCATGGGCGTGGCCGACGCGGGGGCTGCGGCGGTCGAGGCGGCGCGGTCGATCACCTGCGGCGATCTGACGATGACCGACGACGGGGTCACGACCGGTCCCTGACCGGCGGCCTCAGCCCTCCCGGCCGAGGGCCCGCTCGACGTTCTCCGCCATCCGCCGCAGCACCAGCACGGTGCGCTCGTACTCCTGCCGCGACAGGCCGTCGGCGACGTGCCGGCGGACCCGCCCGATCGCCCGTTCCAGCCGCTCGTGCGCGGTGCGGCCCTCGGCGGTCAGCGTCAGCGAGCCCGTGGCACGGTCGACCCAGCCGCGGCCGAACAGGTCGGCGGCGATCGCCGGGAGGTGCCCGTCGAAGTCGGCCAGCGCCCGCGCCAGCGCCGCCTCGTCGGCCGGCGCCGCGGCCAGCGTGTGCAGCACCTGCCAGTGGCGCCGCGTCAGGCCCTCGCCGGAGACGGCGCCGTCGACGACGTCCTCCAGCAGGGCATCGAGGTGCTTGACCCACCAGCCGATGGGCCGTTCCGCCGGATCCATGCGCGGCATCCTGACATCGAGACGGCCCGGACGACGGCTCGAACCGCGTCCCTCTCCGGAGCCCGGCCGGCTCGCGTCCCGTCGTCCTCCCCCGGTAGACACGGACCGTGAGCGACTCCCCCGACGACATCGCCGCCCGGCTGCGCCCGATCACCGCCGAGGAGTGGCCTGCCTTCGCCCGGGCGATGCTGTCGGCCTTCGGCGAGGAGGCGTCGGAGTCGTGGCTGGCCGCTCCGCACGGGCTCGCGGAGCTGGACCGGTCGCTGAGCCTGTGGGAGGGCGACCGGGTGGCCGCCACCGCGGGCATCTACACCCGCGAGCTCACCGTGCCCGGCGCCGTCGTCCCGTGCGCGGGCGTCACCTGGGTGACCGTCTCCCCGACGCACCGCCGCCGCGGGGTCCTCTCCGCGATGATGCGCCGGCAGCTGACCGAGCTGCACGAGCAGGAGCGGGAGCCGGTCGCGGCGCTGTGGGCGTCGGAGGCGTCGATCTACGGCCGTTTCGGCTACGCCCCGGCGGCCTGGCGCGGCGGGCTGACCGGCCGCACCCGCGAGATGGCCCTGCGCCCCGACGTGGACCTCGGCGCCGGCACGGTGCAGGCGGTGTCGGTCGACGAGTACCGGGCGGCGGTTCCCGCGGTGCACGAGCAGGTGCGCCGGTTCGTGCCGGGGAACATGGCGCGCGGGCCCGGCTGGTGGGAGCGCCTGACCGACGACGACCCGCAGCGCCGCGGCGGCGCGACCGCCCGCCGGTACCTGCTGCACACCGACCCCGACGGGACGGCGACCGGCTACGCCGCCTACCGGGTGACCTCCGCGTGGGACGACGGCGCGGGCACCCCCGACGGCACGGTCGCCGTCGACGAGGTGCGGGCACTCGGCACCCCGGCCTACGCGGCGCTGTGGCGGTACCTGCTGTCCATCGACCTGACGCGGAACGTGCGGTACCGGCTGGCGTCGGTCGAGGACCCCCTGCGGTACCTGGTCGCCGACCCGCGCTCCGTGCAGGTCCGGCCGGTGGACACGCTCTGGGTGCGCCTGGTCGACGTCGGCCGCGCGCTGGCCGCCCGCCGCTACCCCACCCGCATCAACCTGGTGTTCGAGGTGCGGGACCGCTTCTGCCCGTGGAACGACGGCCGCTGGGCACTCACCGCGCACCCCGCCGGCGGGTTCTGCGCGCCCACCGACGCCGACCCCGACCTGGTGCTGGGCATCGAGGAGCTGTCGGCGGCCTACCTGGGCGGGGTCTCGCTCGCCTCGCTCCAGGCCGCCGGGCGGGTGCGCGAGGTGAGCCCCGGCGCGGTCACGCTGGCCTCGACCGCGTTCTCGTGGCCGGTCACCCCGTGGTGTCCGGACGACTTCTGAGTCAGCCGGCCCGGGTGCCGTCCCACTCCTCCAGCGGGGAGCAGTGCCAGCGCCAGGAGGTCACCGGCTCGTGGCCGGGGAGGTCGGCGCGGCCGGTGGCCCACAGCAGGGTGGCGACGGGCTCGGTGTCCGACGGCGCCCACGGGAACAGCCGGACGACGACAGCGTCGGCGAGGTCGGCGGGCGGGCGCCACGACAGGTCCAGCGCCGCGGCGACGTCGGCGGTGTGCAGCAGCAGCTCGGCCGCGCCCATGGCGGCGAACCCGGAGGCGTCGGGCCGGCCCCAGTCGTGCCGGCCGCGGTCTCCCGGCGCCGCGCCCTCGACGGTGCGGGCGAGCACCTCCGCCGCGGCGGCCTGCTGCCGGACGAGCTCCGGCAGCGCGGCCTCCGGGCGGCGGCCCAGGGTGAAGCCGTCGGCTCCCTCGGGCCCCACGGCGAGGTCCTGGGCGTACCAGATGAGGCAGCCGGTCACGTGCGCCGTAACGCCGGCGACGTCGTCGTCCATCGCGGGCACGCGCGCCGAGCCGTCGGGTACCGACGCGAGCAGCTCGCGGGCCGCCGCGGCGGCCCGGCGCAGCTCCGCGCCGGTCATCCCGCGTCTGCCTCCGAGCGCGTGGGCAGCCCGCCGGCCGGGCGGTGCCGGTCCCGCTCGTAGTCGGCGATCAGGCCGATCCGGCGGACGTGCCGCTCGTCCTCGCTGAACGGGGTCGCGAGGAAGTGCAGCACCAGATCGGTGGCCTCGGCGACGCTGTGCTGCCGCGCGCCGACCGCGACGACGTTGGCGTCGTTGTGCTGGCGGGCGAGCTCCGCGGTGGCGGTGTTCCACACGAGCGCGGCGCGGACGCCGGGCACCTTGTTCGCCGCGATCTGCTCGCCGTTGCCCGAGCCGCCGATGACGACGCCGAGGCTCCCGGGCTCGACGACGACCCGCTCGCCCACCTCGAAGCAGAACGGCGGGTAGTCGTCCTGGGCGTCGTACTCGAACGCGCCGCAGTCGACCGGCTCGTGGCCGGCGGCGGTGAGGGCGGCCTTGAGGTGCTCCTTGAACTCCAGGCCCGCATGGTCGGTCCCGACGAAGACGCGCATGGGAGCGAGTCTGTCAGGCTCGCGGCGGGGCGGTCCTGGAGGTCGACGGCTGGCTCCACTCGCCGCCCAGCCCACGGCGGCAGTGCCGCAGTACCGGTGCCGGTGCCGCGCTGCGGCCCGGCAGTCGCCCCCGTACCGCGGCAGTGCCGCTCGCAGCGAGAGCTACAGCGCCGCGCGGGGCAGGGTCAGGGGCAGGTCGAGGGCCGTCGCCAGCCCGGGCGGCGCGGCGCAGACGGCCGGGATGGCGTTCACCACCCGCATCGTGGTCGCCAGCATCCCGTCGGGGCTGGAGGTCTCCGGGCTCGACCCCAGCACCAGGTCGCAGCGCATGGACGGCTCGCCGTCCACGACGATCCGGTAGGTGCCGTCCTGCGGCGCGGTCGGCCAGTGCGGCGCCACGTCGGGGGCCATCCGGTTGACGTGCTCGAGCACGATCGCGTCCCGCCCGCCGACGACGCCGATCGTCTCGAAGCGGACCGCGCCGACGGTGCCGGCCTCGATCACCCCGCAGGCGACCTCCAGCCGCCGGTCGGTCACCTCGCGCTCGTAGGTCTCCCGGACCTCGTCGAGCTCGGCACCGAGTGCCGCCGCGACCATGTGCACCACCGGTCCCCAGGTCGCCTGCTGCACCCCCGGCATGGCCATGACCGGCGTGTACTCCAGCGGCCGGCCGAAGCCGAACACGTCGAACATCGTCGTGGCGACCGGGTAGTTGGCGTAGCTGAAGATCTCCTGCGACCGGACGGAGTCCACCCGCCGCGACAGCGTCAGCAGCAACGCCACGAGGTGGTCCCCGGCGAAGCCCGGCTCGATGCCCGAGGCGTACAGCGTCGCGCCGCCGCGACGGGCGGCCTCCTCGAGCCGCTCGCGGGCCTGCGGGTCGTACGCCGGCGGGTGGATGAGCGCCGGCGTGGTCACGGTGACCACGTTGACGCCGGCCTCGAGGAACCGGACGTAGTCGTCGACGGCGAACGCCCGCATCCCGCCGTCGCTGGCCGCGTAGACGACGCAGTCGAGACCGCGGGCCAGCAGCTCGTCGACGTCCGCGCTCGCCGTCAGCCCCAGCGGCTCCCCGCCGGTGAGCGTGCCCACGTCCTGCCCGACCTTGTCCGCCGAGTGCACCCACACGCCCACGAGGTCGAGGTCCGGACGGCGCGCGATGCTCTGGACCGCGTTGGTGCCGACTCCCCCGGTGCCCCACACCGCTACCCGCAAAGATGGCAAAGATGACATCTCACGACGCTATCGGCGGCGGCGCGGGACCACAATCGAGCGGGGCCGCCACCGGCGACGGAGAGAGACTTTCGCGCGCGAAAGTCTCCTGTCCTCAGGTGAGGCGGCGGACCAGCGGCAGCGGCAGGGCACGCAGCAGCCCGGCGACCGGGCGCCAGGGCCACTCGGGCACGTAGGCCCGCACCGGCTCGCGCTCGATCGCGGCCACGAGGGCGTCGACGCCGGTGTCGAGGTCCACGGTCAGCGGTCCGCGGCGGCCGACGTTGAGGTCGGTCTCGATGTAGCCGGGCAGCACCGTCGTCACCCGGATGCCGGTGCCGAGCAGGTCCGAGCGGATGCCCTCGGCGAGCGCGTTGAGCGCGGCCTTGCTGGCGCCGTACGCCGTCCGGGTGCCGCGCATCCCGCGGATCGAGGCGACCGACGAGATCAGCACGAGGTGCCCGTGCCCCTGCTCCCGGAACAGCGTGACCGCGGCCTCGCACTGGGCGTGGGTGCCGAGGACGTTGGTGAACAGCGTCGCCCGGTTGGCCCACCCCTGACCGGTGCCGACCGAGGCGCCCTTCCCGATCCCGGCGTTGGCGACGAACCGGTCGAGGCCGCCCAGGTCGCGGGCCAGCGCGGGCACCACCTCGTCGACCGCGGCGGCGTCGTCGACGTCCAGCTCGGCGGTGACCACCCGGATGCCGGGGTGCGCGGCGAGCAGCTCGCCGCGGAGGGCGTCGAGCAGGTCGAGCCGGCGGGCCACCAGGGCCAGGTCGCGACCGCGGGCCGCGAAACGGCGGGCCATCCCGGCGCCGAGGCCGGAGCTCGCGCCGGTGATCAGGATGCGCTGACGGGGAGGGTGCGGCACCGGCCCATCCTGATGGAGTGCCAGGAGCGAGGATCCCTCGCCCCTGGCACTCCACTCGGCGTCAGGCGGAGCGGCGGAGCTCCAGGGCGTCGGCGGGGACCGAGTCCATGTCGGGGCCGGAGAGCCGGGTCCGCTTGAGCTCCCAGAAGTCCGGCAGGTTCGCCAGCAGGACGGCGCCGTCGAAGGCCTTGCCGGCGTCCTCACCGGTCGGCACCTTGCTGATGACCGGGCCGAAGAACGCGACGCCGTCGATGTGCATGACCGGGGTGCCGACGTCGTCGCCCACCGGGTCCATGCCCTCGTGGTGGCTCTTCTCCAGCGCCTCGTCGTACTCGGTGGACGTCGCGGCCTCGGCCAGCGACGCCGGGAGGCCGACCCGCTCCAGCGCCGGCGCGATCAGCTCGTCGAGCTCCACACCCTCGTGGTGGCGCAGCGTGCCCATGGCCGTGTAGAGGTCTCCGAGCACCTCGTCGCCGTGCTGCTGCGCCGCGGCGATCGCGACCCGCACCGGGCCGATCGCCTTGGTCATCATCTCGCGGTACTCCTCGGGGAGGTCGCGCCCGCGGTTGAGCACCGCCAGCGACATGACGTGCCAGTGCAGGTCGATGTCGCGGACCTTCGCGGCCTCCAGGACCCAGCGGCTGGTCAGCCAGGCCCAGGGACACAGCGGGTCGAACCAGAAGTCGACGCGGGCCTTCACCGGTGCGCTCTGCACTGCCTCGGTCATGGGTGGTGCTCCTCCACGTGCTCGTGGCCGGCGCGCGGCGCCCCGGCCCTCTGCGGGCTGCCAAGTCGGCGCCCGCGCGGCTTGTTCCCCGAACCGCTGCTCGGCGGCGCGTCGGTCCCCCGTGGGAAGCTGCCCGGCGTGGCTGTACCCAACCTGACCCGCGACGACGCCGCCGCCCGCGCCCGCCTCCTGGCCGTGCAGGGCTACGACATCCACCTCGACCTGACCGACGGCGCCGGACACCCCGGGGAGTCGACGTTCCGGTCGACGACGACGGTGGAGTTCACCGCGCGCGAGCCGGGCGCGAGCACCTTCATCGACCTCGTCGCCGAGACCGTGCACTCGGCGACGCTCAACGGCAAGCCCCTCGACGTGGGCACCTACACCGTCGCCGGCGGCCTGCCGCTGCCCGACCTCGCCGAGCAGAACACCCTCGAGGTCGTCGCCGACTGCTCGTACTCCAACTCCGGCGAGGGCCTGCACCGGTTCGTGGACCCCGAGGACCAGCAGGTCTACCTCTACACGCAGTTCGAGCCGGCCGACGCCAAGCGGATGTTCGCCTGCTTCGACCAGCCCGACCTCAAGGGCACCCACACCGTGCACGTGGTCGCGCCCTTCGACTGGCAGGTCATCTCCAACACCGGTGGCCGGACCGTCGAGAGCGGCCCCGGCGGCTCGCAGCTGGTGCACTTCGAGCCGACCAAGCGGCTGTCGACCTACCTGGTCGCGCTGATCGCCGGCCCGTACGCGCGGGTGACCGACGAGCACGAGGGCATCCCGCTGGGGCTGTACTGCCGGGCCTCGCTGGCCCAGTACCTCGACCCCGACGAGCTGTTCGCCGTCACCAAGCAGGGGTTCGACTTCTACCACCGGGTCTTCGACTACCCGTACCCGTTCGACAAGTACGACCAGCTCTTCGTGCCGGAGTTCAACGCCGGCGCGATGGAGAACGCCGGCGCGGTGACCTTCCTCGAGGACTACGTCTTCCGCTCGAAGACCAGCCGCGCCCGGTACGAGCGCCGGGCCGAGACGATCCTGCACGAGCTCGCGCACATGTGGTTCGGCGACCTGGTGACCATGCGCTGGTGGGACGACCTGTGGCTCAACGAGTCCTTCGCGACCTACATCAGCACGCTGTGCCAGTCCGAGGCGACCGAGTACACGACCGCCTGGACGACGTTCGCCAACACCGAGAAGGCCTGGGCCTACGCGCAGGACCAGCTGCCCTCGACGCACCCGATCGCCGCCGACATGGTCGACGTCGCCGCGGTCGAGGTGAACTTCGACGGCATCACCTACGCGAAGGGCGCCTCGGTGCTCAAGCAGCTGGTGGCCTACGTCGGCCGGGACGAGTTCCTCGCCGGCATCCGCCAGTACTTCCGTGACCACGAGTTCGGCAACACCACGCTCGCCGACCTGCTCGACCCGCTGTCGGAGGCGACCGGGCGCGACCTGTCGGAGTGGTCGCAGCAGTGGCTGCAGACCAGCCAGGTCAACACGCTGCGGCCGGTCTTCGAGCTGACCGACGACGGCCGGTACCGCTCGTTCGTGATCGAGCAGACCGCCGTCCCCGAGCACCCGCACCTGCGCCGGCACCGGCTGGCCGTCGGCCTGTACGACACCGGACCGGACGGGCTGACCCGCACCACCCGTGTGGAGCTCGACGTCGACGGCGCCCGCACCGAGGTGGCGGAGCTGGTCGGCCACCCCGCGGCCGCGCTGGTGCTGGTCAACGACGACGACCTGACCTACGCCAAGCTCCGGCTGGACGAGCGCTCCCTGGCCACCCTGCGGTCCTCGATCGGCGCGCTGCCCGACTCGCTGGCCCGCGCGCTGTGCTGGTCGGCGGCCTGGGACATGACCCGCGACGCCGAGCTGCCCGCCCGCGAGTGGGTGCAGCTGGTGCTCGCCGGCATCGACGCCGAGACCGAGATCAGCGTCGTCCAGTCCCTGCTGGCCCGGGTGCAGACGGCGCTGAGCTCCTACGCCGACCCGCGCTGGGCCGACGTCGGCTGGCGGGCGCTGGCCGATAAGGCGCTCAGCGCGCTGGAGTCCGCCGCCCCCGGCAGCGACGAGCAGCTCCAGTGGTCGCGCACGCTGTCGGCCGCCGCCCGCACCGAGGAGCACGCCGCGGTGCTGCGCGGCCTGCTCGACGGCACGCGGGAGATCGCCGGCCTCGAGGTGGACGCCGACGCCCGCTGGGCCTTCCTCAACGGGCTCGTCGCCATCGGCGCGGCCGGGGACGCCGAGATCGACGCCGAGGCGGCCCGGGACGCGACCGCGACCGGTGCCCGGCGGGCCGCCACGGCCCGTGCGCTGCGGCCGACGGCGGAGTCGAAGGAGGAGACCTGGCGCAAGGCCTTCACCGACGCCAGCATCCCCAACGCCGTGCACGAGGCGATGCTCGCCGGCTTCTGGCACCCCGCCCAGCGGGAGCTGACCGCCGGCTACGTCGAGCGGTACTTCGCCGACATCCGGCCACTGTGGGAGAACCGCCCCGGCGAGATCGCCAAGAACGCCGTCCAGTACCTGTTCCCGCCGGTCGTGGAGCTCCGCACGGTGCAGGCCGCCGACGCGTGGCTGGCCGAGCCCGACCACCCGGCCTCGCTGCGCCGGCTGGTCGCCGAGGGGCGGGACGGCATCGCCCGCTCGCTCCGGGCCCGGGAGCGGGACGCCGCCGAGTCCCCGTAGGCACGAACGCGAGAGGCCCAGAACCGGATCGGTTCTGGGCCTCTGGCGTTCAGCGCTTCAGTGCGTGTGCAGGCCCCGCGGGTGGCCGGCCTGGTCCGACAGCTGACGCAGGCCGTTCACGATGCCGCCGACCAGGTCACCGGAGGCGAACGAGTTCGTCATCGACAGGACGGCGAGGGCGCAGGCGCGGTCGGGCAGCCGGCGCGCGGCCGCGTGCCCGGTCACGACCTCGACCACGCGCTGCCCGGGCGAGACGGCCAGGAGCACCGCCTCCGACGGGTCGCCGCCGGAGGTCCCGTGCAGCTCCTCGGCGCGGGAGCGGGTCCGGGCGCCGAGGTCACCCAGGTAGAGGGTGAAGCGCAGGCCGGTCTCGCGGGAGGACATCGTCAGCGCCTCGTCGAGCCGGGAGAGCTCCGGGAGGGTGAACGGGGAGTCCTGGCCCTCGGTCTGATCGGTGCGCGCGGCCGCGGTCGTCTCGGTGGCCGTGTCGTGCGACGTGGCCTCGATGGTGCGGGTCATCGCCGACCTCCGGGAACGGTTCGGGTGGGGGTGGTCATGGGGCCGGGGTCACCAGGTCCCGCGGGCGCCGCCGAGCGGGCCGGCGGAGGTGGCGGTCGAGTGGCCGGCCGTGAGGGCGTGCGCCCCGCCGTGGCCCCCGTCGTGCGCGCTGCCCGTCGGGTGCGGCTCCCACCAGACCGGCGGGTACTCCCACTGCTGACCCGGCTTGTAGCGGGCCTTGCGGGCACGCCCGGGGAGCAGCGTCAGCGCGGCGAACAGCAGGATGATCGCAAGCGGGATGCCCGCGAAGACGAGGATGGTCTCGACGGTGCTCACGGCCGACAACCTACCGGCAGCCCCGGGCTTCCACGCGCCCGTGTCCCGGCACGGCGCCCGGTACCCCGGGGATCTCGCACGCGGGAGTCCCCGGGGTCTGTAGACAGGGGACGTGGACCTCACCCGCGCGGCCGCCGAGGCGCTGGACGCCGCCGATCCCCTCGCCGCGTTCCGCGACCGGTTCGTCGTCGCCGACGAGTCCCTGCTCTACCTCGACGGCAACTCGCTGGGCCGGCTGCCGCGGGATACCCCGGCAGCCCTCGCCCGGGTCGCCGAGGAGCAGTGGGGCCGCGGCCTGATCGGCTCCTGGTCGTCGTGGATCGGGCAGGCGACCGAGGTGGGGGACCTCATCGGCACCGGCGTGCTCGGCGCCGGGCCCGGGCAGGTCCTGGTCGGCGACTCGACCTCGGTCGACCTCTACAAGCTGCTGGTCGCCGGTGCCGACGCCCGTCCCGGCCGCGACGTCCTGGTCTGCTGCGCCGACGACTTCCCCACCGACCGCTACCTCGTCGCGGGAGTGGCCGCGGCGCGCGGCATGGAGGTCCGCGAGATCCCGGCGCACATCGACGAGGGCCTCGACCCCGAGGTGCTGGCCGCCGCGCTGGACGAGCGGGTCGCGGTCGTCGTCCTCTCGGCGGTGGCCTACCGGTCCGGCGCCCTGCCCGACCTCACCGCGGTCACCCGGCTGGTGCACGACGCCGGCGCGCTGGTCCTCTGGGACCTCTCGCACGCGGCGGGGGCCGTCCCGGTCGAGCTCGATGCGATCGGTGCCGACCTCGCGGTGGGGTGCACCTACAAGTACCTGAACGGCGGCCCCGGCGCCCCGGCGTTCCTCTACGTGCGGCGCGAGCTGCAGGACGAGCTGCGGCAGCCGATCTGGGGGTGGTTCGGCCAGCGCGACCAGTTCGAGATGGGTCCGGTCTACGACCCGGCGCCGGGGATCGAGCGGTTCGGCGTGGGGACGCCGCCCGTGCTGGCCACGGCCGCGGTCGAGGTGGGCGCGCGGCTGGTGGCCGAGGCCGGCATCGAGGCGCTGGCGGCCAAGGGGCGGGCGCTGACCGACCTCGTGGTGGCGCTGGCCGACGCGGAGCTGGCCCCGCACGGCGTCGTCCTCGCCTCGCCGCGGGACGCCACCCGCCGGGGCTCGCACGTCAGCCTGGCCCACCCGCAGGCCTGGCAGATCACCCAGGCGCTGGTCGACCGCGGCGTCGTCCCGGACTTCCGGACGCCGGACCGGGTGCGGCTGGGTCCGGCGCCGATCTACACCCGGTTCGTCGACGTCTGGGACGCGATGGAGCGCTTCCGCGCCGTCCTCGCCGAGAGCGCCCACGAGGCGTACCCGACCGAGCGCTCCCGCGTCACCTGAGCTCCGCCGAGGCATAGGAAGCGATCCCCACGTCTCCCGCCTGAGGACGTGGGGATTGCTTCCTATGCCTCACTCAGGAGGGGTCGGGGGCGCCGATGGGGTTGCCGGTCGGCCAGTCCCCCGCCGCGACGACGGCCCGGCGGACGGGCACCAGCAGCGCCGCGAGCCGGTCGCAGCCGACGTCGCCGAGCGCCTGCCACGGGCCCAGCGCCAGACGGTCGGTGTCGGCCTCGACCGCGGTGACGGCCGACAGCCCCTCCGCGGTCAGCCCGTCGCCGTCGAGCCACCCGCGGTCGCTCAGCGCGGCGACGGCGTCGTCCCACTCCGGCTCGCTCCACCCGCGGGCCCGCAGCAGCCACGCGCGGTCGGTGCGGCCGGCCGCGACGGCGAGCACGTTGGCCTGCAGCCCGGAGATGCCGCGCTGCACCAGCGCGACGGTGTGCCCGTCCCCGCGGTGCTCCCGCAGCGTGGTGAGCGCCTGCCACAGGGCCAGGTGCGCCCGGTCGGGCACCGGGAGTCCGGCGTTCGCCGCGGCGAGCGGCCGGCCCGGCACGTCCACGGCGGCCGCGGCGGTCCCGGCGAGGGCGGCTGCCTCCGCGGCCTCGGCGGAGTCCGGCCACTCCTCCCCCAGCACCCGCCGCACCGCCGCGTCGATCCCGGCGAGCCGGGCGGTCAGGGCCTCCGCGGGCGACACCGCGTCCCACACCCCCGGGACCCACCGCCGCACGAACGACGGCGCGAACCCGACGAAGGTCGCCGTCACGACCTCGGGACCCACCGGGCCCAGGGGCGCTGCACGCATCGCGAAGTAGCCGGACCAGAAGCCGCGCAGGCCCGCGGCATCACCCGCCGCCACCACCTCGGCGGCGAAGTAGGCGAGCGCGTGCAAGGGCTCGCCGAGCGCCCACAGCCGCCGCGCCGTCGCCGGGGACGTCACGCGCTGACGCTGTCGGCGAGGCCGAGCCACTCCCGCCAGCGGGGGTCCACGGTCCGGTGGCCGAGCAGCCGCCAGGCCGCACCGCTCGGGGTGTGCGGCGGGTGCGGCAGCTTCCAGCCCATCTCGGCCAGCGATCGGTCGGCCTTGGTGTGGTTGCACCGGCGGCAGGCGGCGACCACGTTGTCCCAGGTGTGGGTGCCCCCGCGGCTGCGCGGCACGACGTGGTCGATGCTCGTCGCCGAGCTGCCGCAGTAGACGCAGGTCTGCCCGTCGCGGGTGAAGACCGCGCGGCGTGACAGGGGCACCTGCGCCGGGTAGGGCACCCGGACGTAGCGGGTCAGCCGGACGACGACCGGCACCGGGACCGTGACCGACTCGGCGTGCACGAGCTCGGCCGAGGCGTCGACCGAGACCGCCTTCTCGGCGAGCACGAGCACGATCGCCCGCCGGCTGGACACGACGCACAGCGGCTCGTAGGTCGCGTTCAGGAGCAGGGTGGCCGCGGCGGTCCCGCGGCCGGGCACGGGTGTCAGCGGTAAGTGGACCGGGTCGCGGCGCGGGCCCGGCTGGCTCGCGGACGACGACCCGTTGACGGCACGCGGCACGGGGCACCTCCAGCGCCGCGGGACGTGCCGCTGGGTGCTGCACGACCCACGGGTAGGCCCATCATGGCGCGAAACGGGGCCGGAGCGCTCGTGGGATGCGTCTCGGGCCACCACGCGGGAGAACTACCGTGGACGGGGTGCGCTATCCCGAGGCCCCGCGGCTGGACCTGATCGAGGACCTGCACGGCACCGCCGTCGCCGATCCCTACCGCTGGCTGGAGGACGTCGAGGACCACCGCACCCGCGCGTGGACCGACGCCCAGGACGCCCTCACCGCCACCGCACTCGCCGCCCTGCCGCTGCGGGCGCGGTTCGCCGAGCGGCTCGAGCAGCTGGTGCACGCCGGCGCGGTCGGCGTCCCGGCGCACCGCGGCGGGCGGGCCTTCTCCACCCGCCGCGACCCCGGTCAGGAGCACGCCGTCCTCCGGGTGCGCGAGCCCGACGGCACCGTGCGCGTGCTCGTCGACCCCATGGCGATCGACCCCGCCGGCACCACCACGCTCGACGCCTGGTCGCCGTCGTGGGAGGGCGACCGGCTGGCCTACCAGCTGTCGACCGGCGGCGACGAGGAGTCGCGGCTGTACGTCCTCGACGTCGCCACCGGCGAGCAGCTCGACGGCCCGGTCGACCGCTGCCGCTACTCCCCCGTCGCCTGGCTGCCCGGCGGCGAGGAGCTGTTCTACGTCCGCCGCCTCGCCCCCGACCAGGTGCCGGCCGGCGAGGAGCAGTTCCACCGCCGGGTCTGGCGCCACCGGGTGGGCGCCGACCCCGGCACCGACGCGCTCGTCCACGGCGAGGGTCTGGACCCGACCAACTACTACGGCGTGCACACCAGCCGGGACGGCCGCTGGCTGGTCGTCTCCGCCTCCGCCGGCACCGCCCCGCGCGACGACGTGTGGCTCGCCGACCTGAGTGCGGCCGGCGAGCTGCGCGAGCTGCAGGTCGGCGTCGACGCGCAGACCTCCGCGTGGGTCGCCCGCGACGGCCGGCTGTGGCTGCTCAGCGACCGCGGCACCCCGCGCCGGCGGCTGGCGGTCGCCGACCCGGAGGACGCCGCGACCTGGGCGCCGGAGGCGTGGACCGACGTCGTCCCCCAGCAGGAGGACGGCGTCCTGTCCGACGTCGCGCTCGTCGACGGGCCGGACGGCGCCCTCCAGGTGCTCGCCGTCCACTCGGTCGACGCGACCGACCGGCTGTCGGTCTGGGCCGCGGACGGCACGGGGAAGCAGCACGACGTGACGGCCCTGCCGCCGGGCAGCGTCTCCGGCGTCAGCTCCCGGCCCGAGGGAGGGACGACGGCCTGGGTCGGCTACACCGACTACGCCACCCCGCCGTCGGTGCTGCGCTGGGAGGCCACCGACCCGACCGCCCTGGCGGAGCACGAGCGGGCACCCGTCGCCGGCGCCGTCCCGGACGTGACCGTCGTCGAGACGCACGCGACGTCGGCGGACGGGACGCCGGTGCACCTCTTCGTCCTGTCGGGCACCGGCCGGCCGGACACCCCGCGACCGACCGTCCTCTACGGCTACGGCGGCTTCAACGTCTCCCTCACCCCGGCCTACTCGGCGCAGGCGCTGTCCTGGGTCGCGGCCGGCGGGGTCTGGGTGGTCGCCAACCTGCGCGGCGGCTCCGAGCACGGCGAGGAGTGGCACCGGGCCGGCATGCGCGAGCGCAAGCAGAACGTGTTCGACGACTTCGCGGCCGCCGGTGAGCACCTGGTCGCCGAGGGCTGGACGACGCCGGCGCAGCTGGCCGTCTTCGGCGGGTCCAACGGCGGCCTGCTGGTCGGCGCGACGCTGACCCAGCGGCCCGACCTGGTCGCGGCCGTCGTCTGCAGCGCGCCGCTGCTGGACATGGTCCGGTACGAGCGCTTCGGGCTGGGCCGGACCTGGAACGACGAGTACGGCACCGCCGACGACCCGGTCGAGCTGGGCTGGCTGCTGGGCTACTCGCCGTACCACGCCGTCCGCGAGGGGACGGCGTACCCGGCGGTCCTCTTCACGACCTTCGAGAGCGACACCCGAGTGGACCCGCTGCACGCCCGCAAGCTCGCCGCCGCCCTGCAGCACGCCACCACCGCCGACGCGCCGGTGCTGCTGCGCCGGGAGATCTCGGTCGGGCACGGCGCCCGGGCGGTCAGCCGGACGGTCGGCCTGGCGGCGGACCAGCTGGCGTTCCTCGCCCAGCACACCGGATTCCCGGACGGATCCGGCATCCAAGGCTGACGTGGGCCGCGACGCCTGAGACCATGGACGGTGATGAGCAGTTCACTGTCCGTGGTCGCCGCCGTCGAGAGCGGCAGCACGGAACTCCCTGAGTGCGTCACCGACGCGGGCTCGCTGTGCGCCCGCGTCTACGACCTGTTCGGCGTCGACTGGCTCGCCGCGAACGCGGACGCCCTGATCGCCAAGCCGGCACGGATCCTGCTGATCGTCGTGCTGGCCGTGGTCACCCGGCTGCTCCTGCACCGCGGGATCCGCCGGCTCACCACCCGAACGGCGACCGGGTCGATGGCGACGATCCTGCGGCCGTGGCAGAACCGGGCCCGGGGTGCCGACCCGGACGGCGTGGAGACGATCGCCGAGCGCCGCACGCAGCGGGCGGCGGCGATCAGCTCGGTGCTGCGCAGCTTCTCGTCGTTCGTCGTCCTGGGCATCGCCGTCGTCCTCGTGCTCGGCGAGCTGGGCGTGAACCTGGCGCCGATCATCGCCAGCGCCGGCGTCGTGGGCGTGGCCCTCGGCTTCGGGGCGCAGAACCTGGTCAAGGACTTCATCGCCGGGATCGGGATCATCCTCGAGGACCAGTACGGCGTCGGGGACGTCGTCGACCTGGGCGAGGCCATCGGCACCGTGGAGGCCGTGGGGCTGCGGATCACCCGGCTCCGGGACTCCCACGGGGTGGTCTGGTACGTCCGCAACGGCGAGGTGCTCCGGGTCGGCAACAAGAGCCAGGGCTTCGCCCAGGTCGTCATCGACATGCCCGTCGCCCACGACACCGACCTCGACACCTGCCGCGCCGTGATGCAGGAGGTCGCCGACGCCATGTACGCCCAGCCGGAGTGGGCCGACGTGCTGCTGGCCGAGCCCGAGTCCCTGGGCGTGGAGCAGATCACCGCCCAGGGGGTCGTCATGCGCGTGCAGGTCCGCAGCACGAACGCCGACCAGTGGCGCGTCGCCCGGGAGCTGCGGCTCCGGCTGAGCGAGCGGTTCGCCCTCGAGGGGATCCGCACGCCCACCCCCGCCCTGGGCTCCGTACCCGCGGCCCCGCGGTGAGCGACGGTCCCCCGGCCGCCACGCCGGTGCGCCAGGCCACCTACCGCGAGGTCTTCTCCGTCGCGGAGTTCCGGCCGCTGTTCGGGACCTTCCTGCTCTCCACGATCGGTGACCAGCTGGCCCGGGTCGCCCTCACCGTGCTCGTCTACGAGCGGACCGACTCCCCGCTGCTGAGCGCCGTCACCTTCGCGATCAGCTACCTGCCCTGGCTGATCGGCGGGCCGGTGCTGGCCACCCTCGCCGACCGGCTGCCCCGGCACCGCGTGCTCATCGCCAGCGACGCCGCGCGTGCCGTGCTGCTGGTCGGGATGGCCGTGCCCGGGACCCCGCTCGCGGTCCTGCTGGTGCTGCTGCTGCTCGTGTCGCTGTTCGCCCCGCCGTTCGAGTCGGCCCGGTCCGCGCTCGTCGCCGACGTGCTGACCGGCGACCGCTACGCCGTCGCCACCTCGCTGACCAGCGTCAGCTCGCAGATGTCGCAGGTGGTCGGTTTCGCGCTCGGCGGCACGCTGGTGTGGGCGCTGCACCCGTCCTGGGTGCTGCTCCTGGACGCCGCCACCTTCGCGGTCTCGGCGCTGTGGCTGAACGCCCGCCTCCAGCGCCGCCCCGCCCCCGTCCCCGAGGACGACGGCCGCCGCTCGGTGTGGCAGGACGCCGGCGAGGGCATGCGGCTGATCGCCCGGACCCCCCGGCTGCTCACCATCGTGGTGCTGGTCTGGGTCGGTGTGATGTTCGCCAACGCCGCCGAGGGCATCGCCGCGCCCCTCGTGGACGAGATCGGTGGCGGCGCCACCGGGGTCGGGCTCCTCCTCGCCGCCAACCCGCTGGGCGTGACGGTCGGCGGGCTGCTGCTCGGCCGGCTGGTGCCCCCGCTGTGGCGGGACCGCCTGGTGCCCGCCCTCGTGCTCGTCTCGCTGGTCCCCGTCCTGGCCGCCGGGCTCGTCGCGATGTGGGCGCCCCCGGGGGCCGGCACCTTCGCCGTCGTCCTGGCCTGCATGTTCGTGGCCGGTGTCGGCGGCGCCTGGACGATCCCGCTCAACGTCACCTTCGTCCAGGAGGTGCCGCGGGCCTTCCGCGGGCGCGCCGTGGGCGTGGCCGTCAGCGGCCTCTACGGCGTCCAGGGGCTGGGCGCGCTGGGCGCCGGCCTGGCCGCCGAGGGGCTGGACCCCAGCGGCGTGGTGGCCCTCATCGGGGGCCTCGGCGTCCTCGCCGTCCTGCCGCCGCTGCTGTCGTGGGTGCGGCTGCAGGCGGCCGCCCGGGCGGCCGCCGTGGCGGCGACCCCCGTCCCTGCGGGACCATGACACCGTGAGCGAGCCGAGTCCCACCCTGCCCTCGGCGCGCGCCTTCTACGACGAGGTGGGCGGAGCGCCGACCTTCGACCGGCTGGTGTCGCGGTTCTACGCCGGCGTCCGCACCGACCCCGTCCTCGCGCCGCTGTACCCCCAGGACGACTGGGAGGGCGCCGAGACCCGGCTGCGGATGTTCCTCGAGCAGTACTGGGGCGGGCCCACCACCTACTCCCAGGAGCGCGGCCACCCGAGGCTGCGGATGCGGCACGCGCCGTTCGCGATCGGGCCGGCCGAGCGCGACGCGTGGCTGTCGAACATGCGCGACGCCGTGGACTCACTCGAGCTGACCCCCGCCCAGAACGCCACCCTCTGGGGCTACCTGGAGATGGCGGCGCGCAGCATGCAGAACCGTTGGCCCGACGACGCCCCTGGCGATCTCTCCTGAGCGGAGCCCGATGACCCCGGCCCCCTTCCGCGCGACCGGGCCCGACTGGTGGCGCGACGCGGTCTTCTACCAGGTCTACATCCGCAGCTTCGCCGACGGGAACGGCGACGGCGTCGGTGACCTGGCCGGCATCCGGTCGCGGCTGCCCCACCTGGTCGACCTCGGCGTCGACGCCCTGTGGATCACGCCGTTCTACCCCTCGCCCATGGCCGACCACGGGTACGACGTCGCCGATCCGCGCGACGTCGAACCGGTCTTCGGCGACCTCGCCGAGTTCGACGCCCTGCTGGCCGAGGCCCACGCCGCGGGGCTCCGGGTCACCGTCGACCTGGTGCCCAACCACAGCTCGCACGCCCACGAGTGGTTCGAGGCGGCACTGGCGGCCGCCCCCGGTTCGGCCGAGCGGGCGCGCTACCTCTTCCGCGACGGCCGCGGCCCCGACGGCGTCGAGCCGCCGAACAACTGGCCCTCGGTGTTCGGCGGACCGGCCTGGTCCCGCGTGCCCGACGGCCAGTGGTACCTGCACCTGTTCGCGCCGGAGCAGCCCGACCTGGACTTCACCAACCCCGAGGTGCTCGCCGACCTCGAGGAGACCATGCACTTCTGGCTGCACCGGGGGGTCGACGGCTTCCGCATCGACGTCGCCCACGGGATGGCCAAGCCCGAGGGTCTGCCGGACATGGTCCCGATGGAGGACACCGGCCTGCTCGCCGACCACGGGCCCGGCGACCACCGCTTCGACCACGACTCGGTGCACGAGGTGCACCGCCGGATCCGCCGGGTGCTCGACGGCTACCCCGACCGGATGGCCGTCGGCGAGGTGTGGGTCTCCGACGACGACCGGCTCGCCCAGTACCTGCGCCCCGACGAGCTGCAGCTGGCGTTCAACTTCAAGCTGCTGACGGCGGAGTGGGACGCCGGCGCGCTGCGGACGGCGATCGACCACTCGCTGGCCACCGTGCAGGGGACCCCGGCGCCGGCGTGCTGGGTGCTCTCCAACCACGACCGCCCGCGGCACGTCACTCGTTACAGCGACGGTAACGCCGACGGCACCCGCCGGGCTCGGGCAGCGGCTCTGCTGCAGCTCGCCCTGCCCGGGGTGGCCTACCTCTACAACGGCGACGAGCTGGGCATGCCCGACGTCGACCTGCCCGACGAGGCGCTGCAGGACCCGATCTGGGAGCGGTCCAGGCACACCGAGCGGGGGCGCGACGCCTGCCGGATCCCCGTGCCGTGGTCGGGCGCCGCGCCCTCGTACGGCTTCTCCGCGCGGCCGGACACCTGGCTGCCGATGCCCGAGGGCTGGGCGCCGCTGACCGTCGAGGCCCAGGCCGCGGACGACGCTTCGATGCTGTCGCTGTACCGACGTGCACTGGCGCTGCGGCGGACCCTGCCGGGAGGTGGCGGCGTCGAGTGGCTGCCCGCCCCCGAGGGCGTCCTGGCCTTCCGCCGTCCGGGCCTGGTGTGCCTGGTCAACCTCTCGGGCGCGGCCGTGCCGCTGCCCGAGGGCGAGGTCCTGCTGGCCTCCGGCGAGGTCTCCGCCGGCACCGTGCCGGTCGACACCGCGGTCTGGCTGACGGCCGGCTGACGCGGCGGCCCGCGACTCGCCGGTCGAGGGGCGCCCTCGGGCCGCGCAGATAGAATCCGCTGGGTATCGAGGCGTCACGGGGGACGCTCCACCATCGGTCGACCGGCTCGCGCCGGAACCTGTCCCGGGGAGGCCCACCACTCCATGGCGCTGCTGCAGGTCGAGGGGCTGACCAGGTCCTTCGGGGCACGCCGGGTGCTGCGGGACGTCTCGTTCACCGTCGACGAGGGCGAGATCGTCGGCCTGGTCGGCACCAACGGCGCGGGGAAGTCGACGCTCGGCGACATCGTCGCCGGGATCACCGCGCCCGACTCCGGCCGGATGACCCTCCAGGGGCACGGCTACGCGCCGCTGTCGGCCGAGGACGCCCGGCTCCTGGGCGTGGGGGCCGTCGAGCAGCTCATCCGGATCGACCCCCAGCTGACCGTCGCGCAGGCCGTCTTCCGGGGCACCGACGCGGCGCGGCGTCCGCAGGCGGAGCTGCGCCGGCAGGCCCAGGTGCTCCTGACCGAGGTCGCGCTCGACCTGAGTCCCGACGTGCTCGTCGGCGAGCTCCCGCACTTCGTCCACGGGCTGGTCGAGGTGGCCCGCATGCTGGCCGAGGACACCCGGCTGGTCGTGCTCGACGAGGTGTCGGCCGCGCTGCTGCCCGACGAGGTGGCCGGGCTGCACGCCGTCGCCGACCGCCTGCGCCGCCAGGGCCGCGGCGTCCTCTACATCAGCCACCGGCTGCCCGAGATGCTCGAGCTGGTCGACCGGGTGCTCGTCCTGCGGGAGGGCCGCATCGCCCTCGACGCCCCCAGTGCGTCCCTGGACCCGGACCGCCTGGCCGCCGCGACGGTGGGGGGCGCGGCACCGGTGCCGGCCCCGCGCGTCGAGCCTCGGCCCGAACGGGCTGCCCAGAGCCAGGCCCCCACCCGTCCGGACCCCGCCGACGGCGAGGTCGTGCTGCAGATCCGCAACCTGCGGGTCCCCGGGTACGTCGACGGCGTGGACCTCGACCTGCGCCGCGGCGAGATCATCGGGCTCACCGGGCACCGCTCCTCCGGCGTCCGTGAGCTGGCCGGGGCGCTGTCCGGCGAGATGCCGGCCATCACCGACCAGGTGGTCCTCCACGGCGAGCCGCAGTCCACGCCCTCACCGCAGCCCGCGCCCGTCCTGCGGCTGCCGGCCTACAGCCCCGACGAGGACGCCTACGGGGTCGACCCGGGCGAGACCATCGCCCGGACGCTCACCGACGAGCCGTGGGGCGCGCTGACCGACCTGCGCACCGAGATCGCCCAACTGCGAGGCGTGATCAAGACGGTGCACAGCCTGGACGTGAAGACGCTGAGCATCCGCACCGTGTTCGGCGCGCTGTCCGGCGGCGACCAGCACAAGCTCGCGCTCGCGCGCTGGATGGCCTCGGCGGAGGACGTCGTCGTCGTGCACGAGCCCACCCGGGGCCTCGACGTCCGGGCCCGGCAGCAGGTCCGCGAGCTGCTGGCCGAGGCGACCGCGCACGGCACCTCGGTGGTCGTGGTCTCGGTGGACCCCGACGAGCTCGCCGAGTGCTGCGACCGCGTCGGCATCGTGTCCGGAGGCCGGGTGACCCGCTGGATCGAGACGCACGACCGTTCCCTGGACGCCGTCCGCGACTCGATCCTGGCGGCGGCAGCCGCGTGAGTCACACAGCGGCGGCAGCCGCGTGAGTCGCACAGCGGCCGCCGCCGCCTGAGGGCCGGCCGCGCCGGGTCCCCCCGTCCCCGACGCGACCGCCCGCACCGCCGTCCCCCGTCCGGCCGGTGCGGATCCGCGGCGTCGCCCGCCCCCCCGGCCGGGCGACGCCGCGCAGGCGGGTCAGACGTTCACGGCCCCCGCGATGGACCGCAGCTTGTGCCGGGCCAGCGCCAGGTTCGCGGTGACGCGGTTGAGCACGAGGTAGATGAACAGGCCGGCGTTGCCCTGGCCCTTGAGCACGTTGATGAGGTGGTACTGCCCCTGCAGGGTGATCAGGATGTCCTCGACCTCGTCCTTGAGCTCCAGGTCGGAGATGGTGCGCAGCTTGGCGCGCACGACGTTCGAGTTGCCGGCGGCCGCCACGTTCAGGTCGAAGCCGGGGGTGCCGCCGGCCGCGAGGGCCATGCCGCTCTCGATGTCGACGATGGCGGCGCCGCTGGCGCCCTCGATCGAGAGCAGGTCGGCGATGACGTTGTCGAGTTGTGCCACGGGGAGTGCTCCTGTCGTTCGTGGTGCGGGACGCAGCGCGGTGCTGCGCTCCGGGTCGGGGGGTGACCCGGGGCCGGGCGGGCCGGCCGTCCGGACCTCGTCGACGACGGGCGGCGCAGGGGCGCGCGGGCTCGGGACGGGGACGGCGGGTGCCTGGTCCGGCGGGCGCCGCTGCGACGACCCGTCGTCTCCCGTGGTGCGCCCCCGCCCCCACAGCGACGCCCACCACCCGGTTGCCATGCCTGTTCCGCCTTCGCCGAGAGGCTCGGATCTCCAGACAACACGAGGTCCGGAGGGCCCGGCAAACCGAGATCGGTATCCGCTGGTGAGGCGAGCGTCACCGTGGGCGACCGACGGACGGCGTCCCGGCGGAGGCCTCCGGATGCCCGCGGGGTAGCTTCCCGCGGGGGATCCGGCCGTCGACGGGACGGCCACAGATCTGCACGAGGAGCCGTACGTGAAGAGCCGGGACCTGGCCTACATCGCCCTCTTCGCCGCGATCATCGCGGTCCTGGGACTGCTCCCGGCCGTCTACCCGCTCGGCTCCACCGTGCCGATCACCGCGCAGACGCTCGGCGTGATGCTGGCCGGCTCCGTCCTCGGCGCCCGTCGCGGCGCCCTGGCGGTCCTGACGTTCCTCGTCGTCGTCGCCGTCGGCGTCCCGGCGCTGTCGGGTGGCCGCGGTGGGCTGGCCGTCTTCGCCGGCCCGTCGGCCGGCTACCTGTACAGCTGGCCGATCGCCGCCTTCGTCATCGGCGTGCTGACCCAGCTCACCTGGCGGCGGTTCAACCTCGCCTGGGCGATGGTGGCCAACCTGGTGGGCGGGGTCGCCGTCATCTACGCCATCGGCATCCCGTTCGTGACCGTCTACACCGACGCCTCGCTCACCGCCGCCGCGTCGTCGGCGGTGTCGTTCATCCCCGGCGACATCGTCAAGGCCGTGGTGGCGTCGGTCGTGGCCGTCGCGGTGGCCAAGGCCTACCCGGTGATCGAGCTGCCCCGCCGGCGGCCGGCGGCGGGCTGACCCGTGCGGTGGGGACGGCGCGCGGCCTCGGACACTCCGGCCGCCGCGGACGTCCAGCGGACGGCGATCGAGCTCACCGGCGTCTCCCACGAGTACGGCGAGCGGCCGGTCCTGCGCGACCTCACCCTGACCCTGGCCGAGTCCCGCGTGGGCGTGGTGGGCGCCAACGGCTCGGGCAAGAGCACGTTCGCCCGGCTGCTCAACGGCCTCGTCGTCCCGACCGCCGGCACCGTCCGGATCGACGGGCTGGACACCCGATCCCAGCTGCGGGAGGTCCGCCGCCGGGTCGGCTTCGTGTTCCAGGACCCCGACGCGCAGATCGTGCTGCCCACCGTCGCCGAGGACGCCGAGTTCGGGCTCACCAACCTCGGGATCCCGGCCGAGGAGCGCGCGCGGCAGGTCGAGGAGGTGCTGGTCCGCTACGGCCTGGCCGGGCACCGCGACCACCCCGCGCACCTGCTCAGCGGCGGGCAGAAGCAGCTGCTGGCCATCGCCGGGGTCCTCGTCATGCAGCCCCGGCGGGTGGTGTTCGACGAGCCGACGACGCTGCTGGACCTCGCGAACGTCCGCCGCGTCGCCCGCGTCATCGACGAGCTGGAGCAGGACGTCGTCGTCGTCACCCACCACCTCGACCTGCTGGCCGGCTTCGACCGCGTGCTGGTCTTCGAGGACGGCCGGGTGGTCGCCGACGGCGCGCCCGCGGAGACCGTCCGCTGGTACACGGAGCGCATGTCGTGACGGTCTCCCTGTACGTGCCGCTCGCCAGCCCCGTGCACCGCGCGCCGGCCGGCCTGAAGCTGGGGCTGCTCGCGGCGCTGGCAGTGGCGCTCTTCGTCGTCGACCGGCCGGAGGTCGTGGGCGCGGCGCTGGTCGTCGTCGTCGCCGTCGGCCTGCTCGTCGCCCGGCTGCCGGCCCGGTCGCTGTGGGCGCAGGTGAGGCCGGTCTGGCCATGGCTGGTCCTGCTGCTGCTCTTCCACGGCGTGTTCACCGACTGGCGCACCGGGGCGGTGACGACCCTGCGGCTGCTCGCTCTGGTGGTGGCCGCCGCGGTGGTGACGTCGTCGACCCGGGTGACCGAGCTGGTCGCGGTCGTGGAGTGGCTGGCCCGGCCGCTGGCGGTGTTCGGCGTCCGGCCGGCGCGGGTGGGGCTGGTCATCGCCATGACGCTGCGGTTCATCCCCCTGATCGCCGAGCGGGCGCACCGGATCCGCGAGGCGCAGGCCGCGCGCGGGGCGGCCCGGATGCGCTGGGGCATCCTCGTGCCGCTGCTGATCCAGGTGCTGCGGCTGGCGACCACCCTCGGCGAGGCCCTGGACGCCCGCGGCGCCGACGCCCCCGTGACACCGCCCCGCCGCCGTGCCGGAGCATCGACGTCGTGACCGGGACGCTGCTGGAGATCTGGACGACGTCGGCGGCCGCGCAGCCCATGCGCCGGCTGACCGACGGGCAGCTGGTCGCCGGAGCCGGGCTGGAGGGCGACCGCTACGCCCTCGGCGGGGGCACCTGGGCCGAGTACCCGGACCTGGAGAAGCAGCTCACGCTGATCGACGCCGACGACGTCGCCGCGGTCGCCGCCGGGACCCGGAGCGCGCTCACGCCCGGGGACACCCGCCGCAACCTCGTCACGCGGGGCATCGCCCTCCCGCAGCTGGTGGGCCGCTGGTTCGCCGTCGGCGACGCCCTGCTGTTCGGGATGAAGCGCTGCCCGCCCTGCACGCACCTGGAGCGGCTCACCGGCACGCGGCTGATCAAGTCGATGGCCTACCGCGGCGGGGTCAACGCCGCCGTGTTCGTCGGCGCGCCGATCGCCGAGGGTGCCGTCGTCCGCCTGGTGGACGACGACGAGGCCGCCCGGCTCGGGGCGCCGACCGGAGCCGACCGGCCGGTGCCGCGCCAGGTCTGAGCGCGCTCAGTCCTCGATGACGTCCAGGCCCTGCTCGCGCAGCCGCTCCAGGCCGTCGAGCATCGCCTGCAGCGCCTCCGGTGGATGGGGCTCCCACTCCTCGAGCTCGCCCATGACCCGCAGCGGGGACCGGGTCCGGTAGGACCGCGTGGGGTTGCCGGGGAACTTCTTGTCGGTCACGTTGGGGTCGTCCTCGAACTCGCCCAGCGGTTCCACGACGTAGATGCGGCCCCGGTCCGCCCGGCCGGCCAGCGCGGACGCCAGCTGCGCGCCCCAGGCGGCCGTGCTCACCAGCGACGTGAAGTAGACGTTGTTCGACACCCGGCCGGCCTGGAAGTTCGAGCCGTGGCCGGGCACGAGCTCGTCCCCGGCGCGGAACTCGCCCTTGGTGCCGTGGAAGAACGGTCCCTCCGCCATCGTGCGCTCCCCCTCAGCAGGTCTCGACGACCATCGCCACGCCCTGGCCACCGCCGACGGCGATGGCGGCCAACCCCGTGCGGCCGGCGCCGCCGCGGACCAGCTGACTGAACAGCCGGACGGCGAGCACGGCACCCGAGGCTCCCCACGGGTGGCCGAGCGCCAGCGCCCCACCCTCGCGGCACACCCGCTCCGGGTCCAGCTCCAGCTCGGCGCAGCAGGCGAGCACCTGGCCGGCGAAGGCCTCGTTGAACTCGACCACGTCGACGTCGTCGAGCCCGAGCCCGGCGCGGTCGAGGGCCTGCCGCGCCGCGGCGACGATCCCCAGCCCGGGGCGGCGGGGGTCGACGCCCGCGGTGGCCGTGGCGAGGACGCGCAGTCCGGGGACGCCGAGCTCGCGGTGCGTGCCGGCGTCGACGACGGTGACTGCCGCGGCGCCGTCGTTGATCCCGCACGAGTTGCCGACGGTCACCGCGCCACCGGGTTCGAAGGCACTGCGCAGGCGGCCCAGCCGCTCCACGGTGAGGGTGGCGCGGGGGCGCTCGTCGGCGTCGAGTCCGGCGACGGGGACGAGCTCGGCGGCGAACCCCCCGGCCTGCTGGGTGGCGACCGCGCGGGCGTGGGAGCGGGCGGCGTAGGCGTCCTGCGCCACGCGGTCGATCCCGGCCTCGCGGGCGACCAGCTCGGCGGCCGGCCCCATGTCGGGGTCGCCGACGTCGGCGGGGGCGAACGGGGCCCGCTCGTAGCGCACCGGCGCGGCGTCGCCGCGCGGCGGCCACATCCGCCAGGGCGCGGTCGAGGCGGACTCCACCCCGCCGGCGAGCACGGCGCCGGTCTCCCCCGCCCGCAGCTGGGCGACCGCGAGCACGATCGCCGCGAGGCCACTGCCGCACTGCCGGTCGACGGTCAGCCCCGGCACGGTCACCGGCAGGCCGGCCTGCAGAGCGGCGACGCGGGCGACGTCGCCTCCGGGGCCCATGCAGTTGCCGAGCACGACCTCGCGGAGGGGGACGTCGCCGAGGCTCCCGGCCAGGTCGGCGATCACCGCGGCGGCGAGGTCGGCCGCTGTGCAGCCGGCGAGGGCGTGGCCCGCGGTCCCGATCGGGGTGCGGCGGGCGGCCACGATGACCGGGGCGCCCGTCACGGTGTGCCCGCCGGTGCCAGCCGGCCATCGGCGGCGAGCTCGGCCACCGCCGCGCGGTCGACCTTGCCGGTCGCGGTCACCGGCAGCTGCGGCAGCGCGAACCACCGCCGGGGGCGCTGGGCCGGGTCGAGGGTCGTCCGGGCCGCCTCCCGCGCACGGGGCAGCGCGGCCGGGTCGGTGAGGACGGCGGCGACGAGGGCACCCAGCCGGGGGTGCGGGAGGCCGACCACCAGCACGTCGGACCCGATCGCCCGGCGCAGCGCCGCCTCGACCTCGCCGACGAGCACGGTGGCCCCGCCGGTGACCACGGCGTCCGAACCCCGGCCGGTGACGGTGAGTACGCCGTCGGCCAGCCGGCCGCGGTCGCCGACGGTGGCGGCGCCGTCCGCCGCCACGACGAAGGGCCCCTCCCCCTCGGCGTACCCGCGGGACAGGAACGGCGAGCGGGCCCAGATGCGGCCGTCGCGGATGTCGACGGCGACGTCGGGGAACGGCCGCAGGTCCTCCTCATCGGTGCCCCAGGCGACGAAGGAGAGCTCCGCGGCGCCGTAGTAGTGGGCGGTGGTGGCGCCGGCGGCGCGGGCCCGGGTCGCGAGGTCGCGGGTCAGTCGGTCCCCGGCGACGACGACCGTGCGGTCGGCCAGGTCGGTGCCGCTCCGCAGTTCCGCGGTGAGCGCGGCCGGGGTGAGGTGCAGGTGCGTCGCGTCGCGGGGCTCGTCGACGAGCGTCGCGCCGACGGACCGGGCGTGGACGGCGGCGAAGAGGTTCATCGTGGCCGCGAGGGGGCCGGGCACGCAGACGCGGGCGGCGCCGTCGATCCCGGTCAGCGCGGAGACGTGCGTGAAGGAGTCGGCCCAGGAGGCGGCGGTGCGGACGACGACGCGGGGGCGGTCGGTGGTGCCGGAGGTCCGCAGTGCCAGGAGGCCGCCCCGGTCGCAGGCGTCGAGCACCGCGGCCACCGGGTCCGCGGCCGCGGTGACGTCCGTGGGCAGCACGGGCGGAAGGGTACGGCGCCGGTTCCCGGCCGGCCGCGGGCCGCGGTGCGGAAGACCCTGTGCTGGCTCTCAGCGGCGCGGAACACTCTGGCTCCTCATCCGCCGGTCGAGGAGAGGCAGCCCGTGGACACCACCGTCACCGAGGTCGCGCCGGACGTGTACCGGCTGTCGACGTACGTGCCCGATGCCGACTTCCAGTTCAACCAGTACCTGGTCGCGGGCGCGGAGCCGCTGCTGTTCCACACCGGGCCGCGCGCGATGTTCCCCCTCGTCGCGGAGGCGGTGGCCCGGGTGCTGCCGGTCGAGGAGCTCCGGTGGATCACCTTCGGGCACGTCGAGGCCGACGAGTGCGGGTCGATGAACGCCTGGCTGGCCGCGGCGCCGCGCGCCGAGGTCGCGCACGGGGCCATGGGCTGTGTCGTGCAGGTCGGCGACCTGGCCGACCGGCCGCCCCGGCCCCTGGCCGACGGGGAGGTCATCGACGTCGGGGATCGGCGGCTCCGTCACATCGACACCCCGCACGTGCCGCACGGGTGGGACGCCGGCGTGCTGTTCGAGGAGACCACCGGCACCCTGCTGTGCGGCGACCTGTTCACCGCCTTCGGCGCGGGTCCGGCGGTCACCGAGGCGGACGTGGTCGGGCCGGCCCTGCAGGCGGAGGACCTCTTCCGCGCCACCTGCCTCACCCCGGGCACCGCGCCGGCCATCCGCGCACTGGCGGACCTCCGTCCGGCCACCCTGGGGCTCATGCACGGGCCGGCGTTCGCCGGGGACTGCGAGCAGGCGCTGCGGGACCTCGCCGACGCCTACGACGAGCGACTGGGTGCCGAGGGGATGCGCATGCACGGTGCCGTGCCGCCGCCGGCGGGCGGCTGACCCCCGGTCCACGTCCCTCCCGGCACGCTCGGGCTCTGCCCAGCATGCTGGGCAGAGCCCGAGCGCCGCCGGAACCACCCCCCACCCCTGCTCGTGGAGTCTCCGTGGACCTGCTGCGCTTCCTGCTGAACGTCGTCTGGCTGGTCCTGCAGGGGTGGCTGCTCGCCCTGGCCTACCTGCTGGCCGGCGTGCTCGCCTGCCTGCTGGTGGTGACCATCCCGTTCGGCATCGCCGCGTTCCGGCTCGCCTTCTTCGTCCTGTGGCCGTTCGGCCGGACGACGGTGCGCACCCCCGGCGCGGGCGTGGCCTCCGCCATCGGCAACGTGCTGTGGTTCGTGGTCGCCGGATGGTGGCTCGCCGTCATCCACGTGCTCAGCGGCATCGCCTTCTGCGTGACGATCGTCGGCATCCCGTTCGGGATCGCGTCGTTCAAGCTGGCCGCCGTCGGGCTGTTCCCGCTGGGCAAGCGGGTCGTGGAGACGGCGCCGCCGCGCGACTGGATGCACGCGGGCGGGAGCGTGGCCCAGAGCGGGTACGCCCGCTGAGGGAGGCGGTCAGGCGGTCGCGGGCTCGTCCGCCCAGCGGGCGAGGAACTCCTTCTCCTCGGCGGTGAGCCGGCGCGGCCGGGCGATGTCGAAGTCGTAGGGCACGAGCAGGGTGCTGCCGGTGACCGCCAGCCGGTCGCCGTCGTGGACCTCGTAGTGGCAGGTGAAGGCGGCGGCACGGACGTTCGACACCCAGATCTGCACGTCCAGGGGCCGGGCGGTGTAGACCACCGGCAGCTTGTAGCTGATCTCGTGCGAGGCGACGACCGTTCCGCGGCGCAGCCCGGTGCGCTCCTCCAGCGAGGCGCGCTCGAAGAACAGGTCGACGCGCGCCATCTCGAAGTACTGCAGGAAGACGACGTTGTTGACGTGCCCGTAGGCGTCCATGTCCGACCAGCGCATGGGGACCTGCACGGTGTGTCTCACGCGGTCACCCTGCCGCACCCGGCCGGAGCGCGATGCTCCGGCCGGGTCCTCGATCAGTCGCGGGACAGCTTGCGGTAGGTCGCCCGGTGCGGACGGGCCGCCTCCGGGCCGAGCCGCTCGACCTTGTTCTTCTCGTAGTCTTCGAAGTTGCCCTCGAACCAGAACCACTTCGAGTCGCCCTCGTAGGCGAGGATGTGCGTCGCCACCCGGTCGAGGAACCACCGGTCGTGGCTGACCACCACGGCGCAGCCGGGGAACTCCAGCAGCGCGCTCTCGAGGCTGGTGAGCGTCTCGACGTCGAGGTCGTTGGTCGGCTCGTCGAGCAGCAGCAGGTTGCCGCCCTGCTTCAGCGTCAGCGCCAGGTTCAACCGGTTGCGCTCACCGCCGGAGAGCACGCCGGCCGGCTTCTGCTGGTCCGGGCCCTTGAAGCCGAACGCGGCGACGTAGGCGCGCGAGGGCATCTCGACGTTGCCGACCTTGATGTGGTCCAGCCCGTCGGAGACGACGTCCCACAGCGTCTTCTTGGGGTCGATGCCGCTGCGGTTCTGCTCGACGTAGGAGAGCTTGACGGTCTCGCCGACCTTGATCTCACCGTCGTCGGGCTTCTCCTCGCCGACCAGCATCTTGAACAGCGTCGTCTTGCCCGCGCCGTTCGGGCCGACGACACCGACGATGCCGTTGCGCGGCAGCGTGAACGACAGGTCGTCGATCAGCACCCGGTCGCCGAAGCCCTTGGTGAGCTTGCGGCTGTCGACCACGACGTTGCCCAGCCGCGGGCCCGGCGGGATCTGGATCTCCTCGAAGTCGAGCTTGCGGAACTTGTCGGCCTCCGCGGCCATCTCCTCGTAGCGGGCGAGTCGGGCCTTGCTCTTGGCCTGGCGGGCCTTCGCGCCCGACCGCACCCACTCCAGCTCGTCGGCGAGGCGCTTCTGCCGCTTCGCGTCCTTGGCACCCTCGACCTTGAGGCGGGTGGCCTTGGTCTCCAGGTAGGTGGAGTAGTTGCCCTCGTAGGGGTAGGCCCGGCCGCGGTCGAGCTCGAGGATCCACTGGGCCACGTTGTCGAGGAAGTACCGGTCGTGGGTGACGGCGACGACGGTGCCGGCGTACTTCTCGAGGTGCTGCTCCAGCCACGCCACGCTCTCGGCGTCGAGGTGGTTGGTGGGCTCGTCGAGCAGCAGCAGGTCGGGCGCCTCGAGCAGCAGCTTGCACAGCGCGACGCGGCGGCGCTCACCACCGGACAGGACCGTGACGTCGGCGTCACCCGGCGGGCAGCGCAGCGCGTCCATCGCCTGCTCGATGCGGGCGTCGAGCTCCCAGCCGTCGTTCTGCTCGATGACCTCCATGAGCTCGCCCTGCTCGGCCATGAGCGCGTCGAAGTCGGCGTCGGGCTCCCCCATCGCCGCGCTGACCTCCTCGAAGCGCGTCAGGGCGTCGCGCAGGGGCTTCACGGCCTCCTCGACGTTGCCGCGGACGTCGAGCTCCTCGTTGAGCTTCGGCTCCTGCATGAGGATGCCGACCGTGGCGTCGGGCGCCAGCATGACGTCGCCGTTCGAGGGCTTGTCGAGCCCGGCCATGATCTTGAGGACGGTGGACTTCCCCGCGCCGTTGGGGCCGACGACACCGATCTTCGCGCCGGGCAGGAACGACAGGGTGACGTCGTCCAGGATCACCTTGTCGCCGTGCGCCTTGCGCGTGCGGACCATCGTGTAGATGTACTGAGCCACTGGGCCGAAGAGCCTTCCGTCGGGTGCGCGAGGAGGCGGGCGGGACCGGCCGGACCGGCCCCGCCCCCTACGTTCTCGCCTCGATCCTCCCAGCTGCCGGCGGCTAGTGGAGAGCCGGTTCCGGGAGCTCGTGGTCGAGGTCCACCGAGTGCAACGCCCCGGAGCCGTCCACGTAGTCCTCGCTGGTCGGCGGCTCGGACGACGACTCGGCGAAGGGCGACTCCTCCGAGTCGGGCCGCTGATCCGCCGACGGGTCGGCGGAGCCCTCCTCGTCACGGGGCGCCCGCGCCGGGCGGTGGTACTCCGCCCACCCCCAGCGGAGGTCCGGGCCGACCGCGTCGGCACGGATCTGCGAGGTGCTGCCGCGGCCGTTCTGCGACTCGTAGTCACGGGTCCACAGCCGGCCGACGACCACGACGGAGTCGCCCTTGCTGATGCTGCGGACGACGTTGCCGCCCAGGTCGCCCCAGCACTCGACGTCGGACCAGAAGGTCTCGCCGTCGACCCAGTCCTGGGTGTTCCGGTCGAACCGGCGGGAGGTGGAGGCGATGCGGAAGTTCACGACGCTGCTGCCGCTGTCCAGCCGGGCGAGGCGGGGCGGGCTGGCGACGCGGCCCACCACGGTGATGTCGGTGTCGGGCACGGGTTCTCCTCGGGTCAGTGCGCCGGTGCGGCGCGACCGGCTCCGTGCCGGCCTGGCCCCGACCCTGCGACCGCGCGACCCGCGTGCCCACGGCTCCCGAGGATCTGTGGACGACCCCGGAGGCTGTGGAGGACCGACCGCGTCAGGGGCGCCACTCCTCGCGGTAGTCGGGGTGGTCGGCGTAGACGACGGCGAGGCTGCGCAGGACCGGCTCGCGCACGGCGTCGTCGGTGGCGACGGCGTCCACGACCTGCCGCTTCGCCCGGCACTCGGCGATCACCCGGGTCGGGTGCCACGCCGCGATGTGCTCGGCGTCGCGGCCCCGGACCCGGAGCATCGAGTTCTGGTTGCTGCCCAGCACCACCGTGGGGGCCTCGAAGGACTGCCCCTCCACCCAGTGCCGCGCCGTCGCGCCGGTCGACTCCAGGAAGGCGGGCAGCCCGCCGCGCCCGGTGAACCACCGCCACGGGCCGGCGGTCGAGCCGCGGGCGGTGTTCTCGTCCTCGGTGATGCGGGCGAGCAGGAAGTCAGCCAGGTCCACGACGGTCATGCTGCCCTGCTCCCCGTGGGGCGGGTGCGATGATCGGCCGCGAGCGCCCGTAGCTCAGCGGATAGAGCAGGTGCCTTCTAAGCACTTGGCCGCAGGTTCGAGTCCTGCCGGGCGCGCCTCATAAGCCTCTCACCAGCGGAAAGCGAAGAGAACCGCTCCAGAGTCGTCAAGGGCAGCGGCACGCCTCCGTGCGCTTGACCGGACGCTCCCCGAGCTCGCGCCTAACCAAATCGCCAAGCACAGCGCTCAGTAGGCAGATAACCAGTGGCCGCGTCATTGACCTAAGCGTTCCTCCCGGTTCGCCCACGCAGTGGTGCTAGCAGGCCGCCCGGTGCACCCTTCTGAACCTGAAGGGTGGTCGTACCGAGCATCGGTATCGACCCGCACGTCGGAGTGTTCAACGGCCACTAGCATGGAACCCGCTACAGGCTCAGGGATCGCTTCGCGGTCATGGCCGTCACGGTCTGTCGAGCGACGCGAAGACCTGTTGGCTAACGCTCGCCGATCCGGCGACGACGGCAACCGCGTCCGCTCGCGTGGGTACGAAATCCCGGACCGCGGGATCCGTGTGAAGGCACGCGCTTGCAAGATTGAACAGTGCATCGATGACGCTGTGGATGCGCTGCAGAGGGTCGCGCTCCTTGACGTCCTTCGGAAGCGGCGTTGCCGCCTGGCTCAGTCCCCGAAGGAGTTCGAGAGCCTTCCGGGCCTCAGCGAAGGACCCGAAGTAGTCGCCGCCCTCAATCCTTTGTCGAGCTTGCTTGAGGTGTCGAACGACGTCCGCCCGCTGCGGGTTCGGCTCGACCGCGGCGATCGGCACGACGACGACCACCTCGACGCCGCGTTCCCATCTCTCGAGGACAGCGCCCCACTCGTGCTGGGTCACCGCGAGCCGATCTTGCGCAGTCCAGGTCGGGCTGGTCGCGTAGTGCACCGGCGCTCTTGGCCCGGTGGCTTCACCACGATCGACAAGCAGGACGGAGGTGTCGAGCATCAACGAGAAGTCCCTGCCCTGACGCCGATCCTCAAGGCCCTCAATGATGGCGGGGGTCATCGGGACGAACACCTCCACATCCCACGTCGCCTCGTCAGCCGGCGCAGGGTTGGACTGGACGTGATGCTGTCGTACCCAGTTGAGCACCCACGACTTCGGCGCCGTCGTCCCGAGATAGGCGTAGGTGCCAGCGATATCCCAAGCAGTCACCTCGACGGTGACCTGTGCGACCGCGCCGATGCCGTAACCCCTCGCCGCCAGCCTGCCTTTGAGCGCGAGCTCCGGCGCCAAACCTGGCCGCGCGCCGATGCCGCTCCAGTCCAGACGGAGGCTGCCATCGCCGAAGAGTCCCGAGTTCATCGCTCCATCTTCGTCGCCCAACCGGGTCAGCCGTAGGGCGCTCAGCGGACGGAGCGCTGCGGTTCTGTCCGACCCTCCGCTTACGGTCGCCCTAGACCATGCCAAACGAGGCCCAGGCGGCCGGGTCAATCGCTTGCTGTACCGGACCCGCACGCGGCGCGTGTACCGACCCGCTGATGCCGGACCCGCTACGGCCGCGTGGCGCCCGAGCCGGCGCGCTGGGGTTCTCCGCCGATCACGGCTGGCACACGATTGACGCGGCATCCGACTGGTTCTGCGACCTGCTAGCCGAGCTCGGCTAAGAAGCAGGGCAGCCCAGGCGGCTACCTGAAGCACCACCGGATGGCGCGGTCGCACCGCCCACGGGAGCTGCAGCGCGTTTCGCACCCGCCATGCCCCGGCGGGGCCATGCGCTCGGTCGTTGCCCGACCGCCCCCCTCCCCAAATTTGCCGCTCGGCCCCCGACGACGGGTCCGCCTGCAACGAACGTCACGGCCGTCATCGCGGTCGCCGCGAGCATCTTCGCCTGGGGACGGCTGAGAGAGGCGCGACACCTCCGCCTTGACCGAGCGCAGCCCTACGTCGTCTGCCACGCCGAGCCGACACCTGGTCACGACCAGTCGGTCGACATCGTCATCCACCACTTCGGGACCCGGCGGTTCCCCTCTCGAGACCGGAGGGCGTCCTGTGTCTCGTACTGAGACGGAGTCGTTAGCGTGGCCGAGTGGCGACAACTCCAGAGGAGTGGCTTGAGGCCCAAGCGGACCGCGTCTTGACGCGTCAGCGGGCGCAGGCGGACAACGCCAAGCTCATCGCCACCTTTGCAGCCGCGATCGCAGGCGGCCTGGTGGCATCGGCTCTACAGGCTGGCTCCCAGCCCTCCCGCGGGGACTGGCTGGCGAGCTGGGCACTTGGGTTGACCTTCGTGCTGACCCTGGGGGTCATGGTACTCGACCGGATGGAGGAGCCAGATCACCGGCAGGTCTTGGAGCGGGCGGCCTTGGCGACTTGGACCGATGATCACCGTCTCTTCGAGCTTCGATGCACAGCTATCGCAGCGTGCAACCTCAACGAGCGAACTCTCAGATTGATCAAGATGGCCATGTGGTCGCAGCTCACTGCGGCGGTGTTCACTGGAGTGTTAGCGACGCTCTCCATGCTGCTGAGCTGAGGGAGGAGGTTTCGATGAGTGGCGAACCGATGACCCGAGTAATTGGCTGGGGACCGTTTGCGCTGCGAGGAGAGCGCCGGCGCAGGCAAGAGGCTAGTCATCGTGCCCACGACGCCCTTCTGCTGGCGCGCGGGTCGGTTGATGGTCAGGGGAGCCCCATCCCTGTCGAGTGGGGCGATGAACGAGGCTCTAAGACAGCCCCATCGGAGGATGAGTCGGAGACTGCAGATCAACTGCGACCCGCCCCACGATTGCTTCGCCACCGACTTCCTCGACTTTCAGAACTCGCGTTCCCTCTGATCCGCGTCGTGATGCTCGGGGCCGACATGGCATGCCTGCTGGCAGGCCTAGTCTTGGCCGTCATCGTCTACAACGACGGCGCGGTTGACCCCATCAATGCCAAGGGCCTGCTGATCTCGATGGGCCTGGCGATCCTGGTGTTCCCGATCGCCTCGCGAACGCTGCGGTTGCACCAGGGCCGCTACGCGATCGGCAGCGCCGACGAGCTCAAGAGCCTGGCCATCGCGGGAGGGCTGACCGCCCTCGCCGTCCTGGCCGTGGTTGCCGCCGCGGGGACGCCACGGCTGCTGCCGTTGGGCGTGCCGCCGATCGCCGCGGTCCTGTCGCTGATGTTGATGACCGGGATCCGGTTCGCGATCCGCAGCCAGCGCGAGGGTGCCGTTCGACCCCGTGCGGGCCAGCGCACGCTCGTGTTCGGCGCGGGCAACGCCGGCGAGCAGCTGATCCGCTCCATGCTCGCCGATCCGTCCAGCCCGTT